>NZ_CP087225.1:0-4946368 GCF_054133285.1 Pseudoalteromonas sp. SCSIO 43210
CACTTATTTGGCTATTTTGACGCAATAAATGCATGATTTTTAATCATTAATGATGTGCGGGAATAAAAATTATATCTCTGGGAGTTTAACTGTGTATCTGTCGGTTTGGCAAAGTTGTTTATATGTATTGCAAGATGAATTGCCTTCGCAGCAGTTCAGTATGTGGGTAAGACCACTTCAAGCAGAAAGTACCGAAGATACCTTGACGATTTATGCACCTAATCGCTTTGTGCTTGATTGGGTGAGAGAAAAGTACCTCAATAGAATTAACGAACTATTAGTAGAAATTTGTGGTGTTGAAGCACCAGAGCTGCGTTTTGATGTAGGAAGTAAACCTTTATTGAACGCTCAAGCTGCACCGGTTGCAGAAACACAATCTGCGCCAAGCGCACACGCTTCAACAAAACAGCAACCTCGTGAGCAAAAGCCGGTGGTTGAGCCTGCACCTAAGTCAGGTTACAAATCTAATATTAAAGAGAACTATACCTTTGATAGCTTTGTTGAAGGTAAATCAAACCAATTAGCAAAAGCTGCGGCCACACAGGTTGCCGACAATCCTGGTTCTGCTTTTAACCCTGTATTTATATACGGTGGTACTGGTTTAGGTAAAACTCACTTATTACATGCAGTAGGCAATGGCATTATGGCAAATAAGCCAGACGCTAAAATTGTTTATATGCATTCAGAACGCTTTGTTCAAGACATGGTAAAAGCACTACAAAATAACGCAATTGAAGAGTTCAAACGTTATTATCGCAGTGTTGATGCATTAATGATTGATGACATTCAATTTTTTGCTAACAAAGAGCGCTCCCAAGAAGAGTTTTTTCATACCTTTAATGCATTACTTGAAGGTAACCAACAAATTATTTTAACCTCTGACCGTTATCCAAAAGAGATTGAAGGGGTCGAAGACCGTCTTAAATCACGCTTTGGTTGGGGATTAACAATCGCGATTGAGCCACCAGAGCTTGAAACTCGCGTTGCTATTTTGATGAAAAAAGCACAGCAAAGTAAAATTAATTTACCACACGAAGTTGCTTTTTTTATTGCTAAAAAGTTACGCTCAAATGTGCGTGAATTAGAAGGTGCACTTAACCGTGTAATCGCCAATGCTAACTTTACCGGTCGTCCAATTTCGATCGATTTTGTAAAAGAAGCACTGCGCGATTTACTTGCTTTGCAAGACAAACTGGTTACGATTGATAATATTCAGCGCACCGTAGCAGAGTACTATCGAATTCGTGTATCAGATCTGTTGTCTAAGCGCCGCAGTCGCTCTATAGCAAGGCCTCGCCAAGTTGCTATGGCATTATCTAAAGAATTAACTAATCACAGCTTACCTGAGATTGGTGACGCATTTGGTGGACGCGATCATACGACCGTATTGCACGCATGTCGTAAGATAAAATCACTACGTGACGAAAGCCACGAAATTAAAGAAGATTATCAAAACTTAATAAGAACATTGTCATCTTAGGGCTGACTTTATTATGCAAATAACAATATCAAGACAACAATTTTTAAAGCCATTGGTGCAAGTGTCAGGTGCAATAGAGCGCAAACACACACTACCAATTTTATCTAACGTTTTGTTAGTGGTAGAAAACGGACAACTTTCAATGACAGGTACAGACCTTGAAATTGAATTAGTTTCTGGCGTATTTGTAGGTGACGATATTGCCGATACAAAACTAACGTTACCCGCTAAAAAGTTACTCGATATTTGTAAAAGTCTACCAGACGGTTCAGACATTACTTTAAGCTTGCAAGAGCATCAATTACTTTTAACCAGTGGTAAAAGCCGTTTTTCATTAACGACATTATCTGCTGATGATTTTCCTAATCTAGAAGAGTGGGACGGAGAGGTTGAATTTCAACTAACTCGTTTAGAGCTTCGTAAGTTACTCGAAAGCACGCATTTCTCGATGGCGAATCAAGACGTACGTTATTATTTAAATGGTATGTCGTTTGAAGTAGACAATACTGATATAAAAACAGTCGCAACAGATGGCCACCGTTTAGCGATTGCGCAAAAACAGCTAACGCAATCGCTTAATACTCAGCGTCAGTTAATTATACCTCGTAAAGGTGTGCAAGAAATAATGCGCCTTATGGTCGCTGATGACGAGTTAGTAACAATTCAGTTTGGCGCTAATCATATCCGTATTATCGATTTAGAGTTTACATTTACAAGTAAGCTAGTTGATGGGCGTTTTCCAGATTACCGTCGTGTATTACCGCGTGGTGGCGACAAAGTTATTACAGCTAACCGTGAATGGCTACGTAATGCATTTCAACGTGTGTCTATTTTATCTAATGAAAAGTTTCGTGGTGTACGCTTAAACTTATCAAACGGTTTATTAAAAATTACGGCTAATAATCCAGAGCAAGAACAAGCGGAAGAGGTTGTTGAAGTAAGTTACCAAGGCGCGGATCTAGAAATAGGCTTTAACGTGTCTTACGTATTAGATGTACTAAACACATTAAAAACAGAAGACGTACTATTTACATTAGCCGACTCAAACAGCAGTGCATTAATTGAAGGTGCAGGCGATGAAGAAGCAATGTACGTTGTTATGCCTATGCGTTTATAAGACTATAAATACACAATGAGCTTAAGTCATTTGAGCCTCAAATATTTTCGTAATATTGAGGCGCTGACGCTAGAACCAGTTAACGGCGTTAATATAATATATGGTGAAAATGGCAGCGGAAAAACCAGCCTTTTAGAGGCTATTTATTACCTTTCTCACGGCAAATCTTTTCGTACTCCAAAACACAAAAGTATTATCGCGCATCAGCAAGATCAGTTTGTAATTCACGGGCGCAAAACAATACACGACTTATCTATTCCAATTGGTATTAGTAAAACCCAAACGGGTGAAACTAATTTAAAAATTCAAGGTAAGGCGAGCCGTAAAATATCAGAACTTGCTCAACTTATGCCGGTACAAATTATTACACCAGAGAGCTATTCTTTATTTTTTGGCGGGCCAAAAGAGCGCAGAAAGTTTTTAGATTTAGGTTTGTTCCACGTGGAACATGAGTTCTTTTTTTTGTGGCAATCGTTTAATAAAGTACTTAAACAGCGTAATGCATTGTTAAAAACTAAGCCAAAGAATTATTTTGACCAAATTAAGTTTTGGGACAAAGAATTTGTTAGACTGGCTGAAGAAATAAATAAATTAAGATTGGCGTATATAAGTAGGTTTAAGCAGCAGTTTTTTGATAAAATGTGTGCAGAATTAACGCTTGTACGCGATTTAGAAATGACCTTTAATGCAGGTTGGAAAGAGACTGAATCTCTTGCAGATGCGTTAGAGCAAAACTTTGAGCGAGATGCTCGCCAAGGGTTTACAAGTAAAGGGCCTCATAAGGCCGACTTTAGTTTTAGTGTCGCTGGCAACAGTGTGGAGAATACATTCTCACGCGGTCAATTGAAGTTATTACTATATGCGTTAAAAGTTACGCAAAATAGCTTAATTGAGTCAGAGACAGATAAGCAATCTATATTGCTAATAGATGATCTACCTTCAGAGTTAGGCGAAGATACAAAAGAGAAAGTGGGACAATTACTTGCTCACTGCAGTTCTCAAATTTTTATCTCTTCAATTTTATCTGAAAGTATTTCTGCTGTGGTGGAACCCATGCAACGAGAACTACAAATGTTCCACGTGAAACATGGCAACCTAATAACAAGATAAGTGGGATTAACCATGTCTGAGAATTATGACTCGTCGAGTATTAAAGTACTTAAAGGATTAGACGCAGTAAGAAAGCGTCCTGGAATGTATATTGGGGACACCGATGATGGCACAGGCTTACACCACATGGTGTTTGAGGTCGTTGATAACTCTATCGATGAAGCCCTAGCAGGTCATTGTGATGATATTTATGTAACTATTCACTTAGACGGTTCTGTCTCAGTACGAGATAACGGCCGTGGTATCCCAACTTCTATCCATGAAGAAGAAGGCGTATCAGCAGCCGAAGTTATTATGACGGTACTTCATGCTGGTGGTAAGTTTGATGATAACTCTTATAAAGTATCGGGTGGCTTACACGGTGTTGGTGTTTCTGTTGTAAATGCACTTTCAGAAAAACTAAAACTTACCGTTCGCCGTGAAGGTAAACTACACGAGCAGTTTTACACTATGGGTGTTCCAGATGCACCTTTAGCTGTTATTGGTGACTCAGAAACGACTGGTACAGAACTGCGTTTTTGGCCAAGTGGTGAAACATTCACAAACTTAGATTTTCATTACGAAATTTTAGCTAAGCGTTTACGCGAGCTTTCATTCCTAAATTCAGGTGTGAGCATCATTTTAAATGATGAACGTGAAGAAAATAAATCTGACCACTTTAAATACGAAGGCGGTATTCAAGCTTTCGTAGAATACTTAAACCGTAATAAAACACCTATACATAAAGGTGTATTCCATTTTACTCATGAACGTGAAGAAGATGGTATTAGCGTTGAAGTATCAATGCAGTGGAATGATGCATACCAAGAAAACATTTACTGTTTTACAAATAATATTCCACAACGTGATGGTGGTACTCATTTAGCCGGTTTTAGATCTGCGCTAACACGTACGCTTAACAACTACATGGAAAAAGAAGGCTTTAACAAAAAAGCTAAAACAACCAGTAATGCGACCGGTGATGATGCCCGCGAAGGTTTAACGGCTGTTGTTAGTGTTAAAGTTCCTGATCCTAAGTTCTCATCGCAAACAAAAGATAAGCTCGTTTCAAGCGAAGTTAAATCTGCGGTTGAGCAAGCAATGGCTGAAAAGTTCACTGAGTTTTTATTAGAAAACCCAGTAGATGCCAAAATTGTTGTTGGTAAAATCATTGATGCATCTCGTGCACGTGAAGCGGCGCGTAAAGCCCGTGAAATGACACGACGTAAAGGTGCAATGGACTTAGCAGGCTTGCCGGGTAAGCTAGCTGATTGCCAAGAAAAAGACCCAGCCCAATCTGAACTATATATAGTGGAAGGGGACTCTGCTGGCGGATCAGCCAAGCAGGGACGTAACCGTAAAAACCAAGCTATTCTTCCGCTTAAGGGTAAAATCTTAAACGTAGAAAAAGCACGTTTTGACAAGATGTTATCTTCGCAAGAAGTAGCAACGCTAATTACTGCATTAGGTTGTGGTATTGGACGTGACGAATATAACCCTGAAAAATTACGTTACCATCGTATCATTATCATGACCGATGCGGACGTGGATGGTTCTCACATTCGTACGTTACTACTAACATTCTTCTATCGTCAAATGCCTGAAATTGTAGAACGCGGCTATATTTATATTGCTCAGCCACCACTTTACAAAGTGAAAAAGGGTAAGCAAGAGCGTTATATTAAAGATGATCCAGCATTAGTTGAATACTTAACATCGCTTGCGCTTAATAATGCGGCTTTATATACAAGTGCAGATGCGTCGGCGCTTGAAGGTGAAGCACTAGAGACAATAGTTCATGATTACCAAAACACAGTTAAAGTAATCGAACGCTTAAAACGTAAATACCCAAGTACGGTAATGGAGCGTTTAATTTATCAAAGCGAACTGAAAAAAGAAGACCTTTCAGATGAAGCTAAAGTAATTGAGTGGACTAAAGAGCTAGTAGACGACCTAATAGCACGAGATGAAGATGCGACTATTTTTGATGCTGCAACAGAGCATGATACAGAGCGTAATTTATATTATCCGGTTGTGAATATTCGTCAGCATGGTGTTGATAAATCGCATGTGTTGAGCTATGACTTTATTACCTCACGCGATTACCAACGTATTGCTGTGACTGGTGTTAACATCGCAAATATCATTACAGAAGGCGCTTATATTCAACGTGGAGAGAAAACACTTCCTGTTGATAACTTTGTGGATGCTTTAGAATGGTTGATCACAGAATCTAAACGTGGTCTATATATTCAGCGTTATAAAGGATTGGGCGAAATGAACCCAAGCCAGCTTTGGGAAACCACAATGGATCCTAGTGCTCGTCGTATGTTACAAGTGACGATCGAAGATGCCGTAGGCGCGGATCAATTATTCGCTACCTTAATGGGTGACCAAGTAGAGCCTCGTCGTGAGTTTATTGAAACTAACGCACTGCGCGTAGTTAACTTAGACGTATAAAAAGAATATTTACACCAAAAAAGGAGCCTGATGGCTCCTTTTTTATTTTCTTCAATTACACAAACTGCTTAAAACCTGAGTGTACACACGGTATACTAAAGGTAATTTTCACGCTACTTCTTAGATAGTAAAAAGCCAAATATGCAAAAATATGACGTAAAAACCTTTCAAGGTTTGATCCTGGCTTTACAGGATTATTGGGCGCAGCAAGGCTGTGTCATTATTCAACCACTTGATATGGAAGTGGGCGCCGGGACATTTCACCCGCAAACATTTTTAAAGTCTATTGGTCCAGAACCAATGTCGAGTGCTTACGTTCAACCGTGTCGTCGTCCTACAGATGGTCGCTACGGTGAAAACCCAAATCGCTTGCAACACTATTACCAATTTCAGGTGGTTTTAAAGCCATCACCAGATAACATCCAAGAGCTTTACTTAGGCTCGTTAGCGGCTATGGGTATCGATACGCTAACTCACGAAGTTCGCTTTGTAGAAGATAACTGGGAATCACCTACGTTAGGTGCGTGGGGCCTAGGTTGGGAAATTTGGTTAAACGGCATGGAAGTAACGCAGTTTACCTACTTTCAACAAGTTGGTGGTATTGAGTGTTCACCTGTAACGGGTGAGATCACTTACGGCCTAGAGCGTTTGGCAATGTACATTCAAGGCGTAGATAGTATTTACGACTTAGTATGGGCAGACGGTCCACTAGGACGCGTAACCTACGGCGACGTGTTCCATCAAAATGAAGTAGAGCAGTCTACTTACAACTTTGAACATGCAAACGTAGAAGACTTATTTGCACAGTTTGATAAATGTGAAGCAGAGAGCCAAAAGTTAATTGAAGCAAACTTACCACTACCTGCTTACGAGCAAGTAATGAAAGCATCGCATGCATTTAACTTACTAGACGCACGCCACGCAATTTCGGTAACCGAACGCCAACGTTATATTTTACGCGTTCGTGCGTTATCAAAAGCGTGTGCACAAAGTTACTATGACAAACGCGAAGCGCTTGGTTTCCCGCTGTGTAAGGATAAGTAGTATGTCAGCACAAAATTTATTAGTAGAAATTGGCACAGAAGAGTTGCCACCAAAAGCACTGCGTAAATTAGCAGAAGCCTTTGCTGCAAACTTAACTGCAGAGCTAGAAACACTAGAATTAGCACACCAAGGCGTAAGCTGGTATGCATCGCCTCGTCGTTTAGGTTTACAAGTAAAAGCGCTTGAAGCTAAGCAACAAGACAAAGAAGTTGAAAAGCGCGGTCCAGCTACTAAAGCTGCATTTGACGGTGACGGTAACCCAACAAAAGCAGCAATGGGTTGGGCACGTGGTTGTGGTATTGAAGTAAAAGACGCACAAACACTCGAAACTGACAAAGGCGCTTGGTTATTGCACATTGCTAAAGTAGCAGGGCAAGAAACTAAAACGCTAATGACAGGTGCAATTACTAAAGCATTGGCTAAACTACCGATTCCTAAACCAATGCGTTGGGGCGCGAATAAAACACAATTTATTCGACCAGTGCACACAGTAACTATCTTGTTTGGTGATGAGTTACTTGAAGGCGAAATTCTTGGTAAGAAAATAACTAACCAGCTTCAGGGTCATCGTTTTCATCACCCAGAAAAAATTAGCATAAACCATGCGGACGACGTTTTTGACGTACTTAAATCTGCTTACGTTATTGCTGATTACGGACAACGTAAAGCGCAAATTCGTGCACAAATAGAAGAGGCTGCAAGCGCAGTTAACGCTGTTGTTGCAATGGATGAAGATTTACTAGAAGAAGTAACATCACTTGTAGAGTGGCCAGTGACTTTAACGGCAACATTTGAAGAAGCATTTTTAGATGTACCGGCCGAAGCGTTAATTTACACCATGAAAGACGATCAAAAATACTTCCCGTTATTAGATCAAAACGGCAAACTTTTAAATAAGTTTTTGTTTGTATCTAACATCGAAAGTAAAGATCCAAGTGTGGTTATATCTGGTAACGAAAAAGTAGTGCGCCCGCGTTTAGCCGATGCACAGTTCTTCTTTGAAACAGATAAAAAGAAAACCCTAGAAAGCCGATTAGAATCGCTTGATAGCGTATTGTTCCAAAAGCAACTTGGTACGCTTAAAGATAAGTCTGAGCGTATTAGTGAGCTTGCAGGTTATATCGCTGAGCAATTAGGTGCTGATAAAGTGTTAGCGCAGCGTGCGGGCTTATTAAGTAAAACAGATCTAATGACTGAAATGGTAATGGAATTTACCGACGTGCAAGGTGTAATGGGAATGCATTACGCTCGCCACGATGGTGAAGCCGAAGATGTAGCCTTAGCGCAAAACGAGCAGTACATGCCACGCTTTGCAGGCGACAACTTACCTACAAATTTAATTAGCTGCGCAGTAGCGATTGCTGATAAGTTTGATACGCTGGTGGGTATTTTTGGTATAGGCCAAGCACCTAAGGGTGACAAAGACCCATTTGCTCTTCGTCGTGCTGCTATTGGTGCACTTCGCATTATGGTAGAAAAAGAACTACCACTTGATATTTTAGACCTAGTAGCTAAATCGCAAACATTGTTTGGCGACAAGTTAACTAACTTAAATGTATCAACTGACGTATTTGAATTTATGCTAGGACGCTTCCGTGCTTGGTATCAAGACGAAGGTATTGAAGTAGACGTAATTCAAGCAGTGCTTGCACGTCGTCCGACTAAACCTGTTGATTTTGATCGCCGTGTTAAAGCCGTAAGCCACTTCCGTACATTAGACGCAGCAGAAGCGCTTGCAGCAGCTAATAAGCGTGTAGGTAACATTCTGGCTAAAAACGACATTACCAGCCAAGGTAGTGTTGATGAGAGCTTATTAAGCGACGACGCTGAAAAAGTATTAGCATCACAAGTAGCAAAATTTGCCACTGACCTTGCACCACTTTACGCAGATGGAAACTACCAAGAAGCATTAAGCCAATTGGCAGGTATTCGCGAAAGTGTTGATAACTTTTTTGACAACGTAATGGTTATGGCCGACGATGAAGCTGTTAAGCAAAATCGTCTTGCGCTGCTAAGCCAGTTAAGCGGATTGTTTTTAGGTATTGCAGATATTTCTGTTTTACAAAAATAACACCGATTAACAATTTTAAAAGCCAGCGTTTTGCTGGCTTTTTAGTTTTCACTGTATGCAAAGGAAACCCCATTGATGATTTCTATGAAACGAATTTTAACCTTAGCAATTGCTGGTTTACTTACTGCCTGTACAAGCCAAATTTCGATTAACGATGTATTACCTCAGCAAGAGCTTGACCGCACAATTTACTTACGTGGCGACTTTACACTATGGGATGCAGAACCCCAGTATCAGTTTGCGCCAGTTGGCCCTGCGCTTTATCAAGCACAAGTGAAATTTTCGACGCCTGGTAAAGTGTACGAATTTAAAATAGCCGATGCCGACTTTAGTGAAGGCTACAACTGTGGTTACAGCGACTCACAACCAGCAGGGCAAAGCCTAACACTCGGCCAACCAGCTATCGCAGACTGTAATACTATTTATAACTACTTTAGTTTCACACCAGCAATAAAAGGCACATACATAGTAAGTATTGATTACAGTGACTACGACAAGCCACAAGTGACGATAACGAAGAAGTGATAGCTGTATTTTTAAAGCTGCCCGAGTGAATTAATGGATTTTTGACAAGGACGTTGTATGAAAACTAAAGAATGGAACGAAGAAATAAAAATTGATGATATTACTTATCCTGCTGATCAACTAAATAGAAAGCAAGATGCAGAACTGCTTACTAAGATCCTTGTTCGTCGCTCAAATTCGAATAGGGAGAAGCCCAATAAATCCTCTTATGTAATTAACGTAAATGCGGAATGGGGGGCAGGTAAAACTTATTTCGTAAAACGTTGGGCTGAAGATTTAAAGCATGAACACCCAGTTATTTATATAGATGCTTGGTCGAATGACTTTATGGATTCCCCCATAATTACTGTACTAGCTGAAATTCAAGAGCAGCTTCTAAAAACAGTTAATCAAAGTTACTTAAGTAAAGAAAAGAAAAAGCGTTTTGAAAATATAGGTATATCTGTATTACCAAAAATTTTAGCAGCATTGGTTAAGCGATATGGTGGCTTTGATATTGAAGACCTATTTGTAGACGAAAACTCTGACACAGATACTTCGTCATCAACACAAAACAATAAACCATTAGATTTGTCAGCTGCTATGGAAGCAATGACTACGCAAGCGTTTAAAGAGCATAGTGACTATAAGAAGGGAGTAAAAGAGCTAAAGGACACTATTAAAGAGTTAGTAAAATACTCGATTGAAAAGCCAAAAGGAGGCTTGCAAGCAATAACTCGAAGTTATCCTGCGTTTATATTTATAGATGAGTTAGATCGATGTCGACCAACTTATGCCGTAGAAATGCTTGAAGCGATAAAACATATTTTCGATATTGAAGGGCTAGTGATTGTAGTATCAACTCATACGGAAGAGTTACAGCATACGATAAAAGCTTTGTATGGAAATGACTTTAATGCTGATAATTATTTAAGGAGGTTCTTCGATACAAAATACCATCTAGATGTTGGGATTTCCGCGAGTTTACTAGAAGCAAACTGCGATTTTACTGTATTAGATAATCAATATCTTGAACAAAAAAGCATTTTACTGTTTCCGCTTTTATCTCAAGGGGATGATATAAAAAAACAACTATCTTCGTTTATCGCTGAAATTTCTAATTGGCAAAATTTAGCACCTAGATCAGCTATACAATTAGCAGATAGATTACTTACAAGTATAGAGTTAATTGGCGAAGAGAAAACAGTAGATATTCTGGTTCTACTAATCTTACTTTGCTTATATATGTTCAATAAACCTCAATATGACTATGTGTGTTTGATCTTCAAAGATAACCCGTTTGTTATTAACAATAAAGTTACTGACTTAAAGCTTTCAGCTAAAGAGTTAAATTTGTCTGGATACTTGAAGGAAATGATCAACTCTGCCAAGCTCTTAGGCAGGAGCAAACAGTCACCTATTTCAGATGGCTATGAGCGACAAACACTTATGAAGCATTTTTCAGAGTTTTCAAAGATGGATCTTTTTACTTATCTTCGTAGCTTTCAAAATGTATTAAAAAGAGGTGACAATATAAAAAAGACTAACTACTTAAATACGTTTGGTTATGATGGGAGAGGCGTTATCAGTGAATCTCAGCTATTAGAAGCTCACATGACATTCTCCGGAGTAAATAGTTTTACTGCAAATGATTACTTGAATCTAATTGGCTTAACAAGTAAATTTGCTGACAATTAATAACTTTAAAGCCCTTTCTTCACCACATACCTATACGGTGCTTCTTCTGCATCTTTAGCCACCAGCGTGTGATCCATAAACGTACAAAAGCTCGGAATGTCGCGAGTGGTTGATGGGTCATCAGCGGTTATTAATAACGTTTCACCGTCATTCATTTTACGAATAGCAGCACGTACCATCATTACTGGCTCTGGGCAGCGAAGGCCTATGGCATCTAATTGGTGATCGGGATTATCAAAGCTCATAATAAATTGGCCTGTTTAATTAAAGTGATTGTTGTGTACGCCAGTGCTTAGGTATAGCAATTAATAAGTTTGGCAGTTTAACGCAATTTTAAGTGTAATTTAACTATTTTACTTAATGCTTTTAGCAGCTTCAAAAGACTTTATCTAATAATACGCCCGATCACATAATTACGTAGTTACATACTTGCTTCATAAAGGGTTGTCTTCACTTAATTGAAGCTAATAAAAAAGGCGAACTGAATAAAATCAGTTCGCCTTTTTAATCACCAAGATGGTTTTACATGTTCAAACTAATTAGTCTTGAACACGTTCAAATACAGTGGCAATGCCTTGGCCTAAACCAATACACATGGTTGCTAAACCGTATCGTACATTTTTGTCTTCCATTAAGTGAATAAGCGATGTGCTAATACGCGAACCCGAACAACCCAGAGGGTGACCAAGTGCGATTGCGCCGCCATTTAAATTCACTTTTTCGTCAACAACATCCATTAACCCTAAATCTTTCATTACAGGTAATGATTGTGCTGCAAAGGCTTCGTTAAGTTCTACTACGCCTAGGTCATCAATTGTAATACCGGCTTGTGCAAGTGCTTTTTTACTTGCTGGTACTGGGCCGTAACCCATAATTGATGGGTCGCAACCAGCGACTGCCATTGCTTTAATGCGCGCACGAATTGGTAAACCAAGTTCTTTTGCTTTTTCTTCGCTCATTACTAACATTGCAGATGCGCCGTCAGAAAGTGCTGAAGAAGTACCGGCTGTTACCGTACCCGATGCAGGATTAAATACAGGGCGAAGCTTTGATAGGCCTTCTACAGTTGTTTCTGGGCGAATTACTTCGTCGTCTTCAACTAAGATAAGCGAACCATCTGCTGCGTGACCTTCCATTGCTAAAATTTCGCGACGGAAACGGCCTTCAACAGTTGCAGCTTGTGCACGTTGATGTGAACGGTAAGCAAATTCATCTTGTTGCTCACGGCTAATGCCATGAAGCGTAGCAAGGTATTCTGCTGTTAAGCCCATAGAGCCAGACGCTTGTGCAATTGATGTTGCAAGGCCTGGGTGAAAGTCGTTGCCGTGAGTCATAGGTACGTGACCCATGTGCTCAACACCACCAATTAGGTAAGTGTCGCCAGCGCCTGTCATTATTGCGCGTGCTGCGTCATGCAATGCTTGCATAGAAGAGCCACATAAACGGTTAACCGTAACAGCAGGAACGCTGTGCGGAATACCGGCAAGCAATGATGCGTTACGTGCTACGTTAAAGCCTTGCTCTAATGTTTGCTGTACACAACCCCAATAAATATCGTCAATTGATGCTGGATCAACTGCTGGGTTGCGATCTAGTAAGCCTTTCATTAAATGTGCGCTTAAATCTTCTGCACGTTTATGTTTGAATACACCACTTTTAGAGCGACCCATTGGTGTGCGGATACAATCTACAATTACTGGATTATTCATGATATTAACCTTCCACCTTATAGAAAACACGACCTTCTTCGGCCCACTTGCGAGTTTGCTCAGATACTTGGTAAATCGCACCTAGGTGAGCGTATTTGTCTGCTGCTGCAACAAAGTTAGCTAAACCAGTTTGATCTAAGTAACGGAACGCGCCGCCTCTAAATGGAGGGAAACCAACACCGTAAACTAATGCCATATCTGCTTCTTGCGGCGAGGCAACAATGCCTTCTTGCAAACACAGTAGCACTTCGTTAATCATTGGAATCATACAACGGTCGATGATTTCTTGTTTATCAAATTCTTTTGGTGCGTCTGTAATTGGGCTTAATAGCTCAATTGCTGTCTCGTCATGAGACTTTTTAAGACGACCGCGACGATCTGTTTCGTATTTGTAAAAACCGGCTTTGTTCTTTTGACCAAAACGTTTTTCGTTGGCAAAAATAGTCACAGGGTCTTTATCAGCACGCGCCATACGCTCAGGGAAACCGTCAGCCATTACGCCAGTACAATGGAACGCTGTATCAATACCTACAACATCAAGTAGGTAAGCCGGACCCATAGGCCAGCCAAATACGTTTTCCATTACTTTATCTACTTTTGCAAAGTTAGCGCCTTCAACCACTAATTTGCTAAAACCTGCAAAGTAAGGGAATAAAACACGGTTTACAAAAAAGCCTGGGCAATCGTTAACAACAATTGGTGATTTACCTAATTTAAGCGCGTAATCAACTACTGCATTAATTGTTTTATCTGAGGTTTTTGCACCACGGATAATTTCTACTAATGGCATTTTTGGCACTGGATTGAAAAAGTGCATACCACAGAAATTTTCTGGCTTATCTAGCGCTTGTGCTAGTAAATCAATACAAATAGTTGATGTGTTTGAAGTAAGTACAGTGCCTTCTGGCATGGTCTTTTCAAGATCAGCGAGTACTGCTTGCTTAACTTTAGGGTTTTCTACAACGGCTTCAACAATAATATTGGCACTTTGTAGGTCTGACGCGTTAAGTGTTGGCTTAATTTTGCTAAGTGTTGCCAACATTTTTTCCATTGGCATGTGGCCACGCTTAACTTTTGCACCTAATAACTTAGACGCTTCACCCATACCTAAATCAAGCGCATCTTGTTGGATGTCTTTCATTATAATAGGTGTGCCTTTATAAGCAGACTGGTATGCAATACCGCCACCCATAATACCAGCCCCTAATACAGCGGCTTGTTTAATTTCTACATCGCTTTGTTTAGCAAATTTACGTGCTTTACCTTTAATGTATTGGTCAGCTAGGAATATACCTGTTTGTGCAGCTGCTTCTGGTGTACGTGCTAATTTAGCAAAGTTGGCATTTTCGATTGCCATTGCTTCATCGCGAGTACAGTTTGCCGCTGCTTTAATAGTACGTACAGCCATAACCGGTGCAGGATAGTGGCCTTTGGTTTTACCCATTACCATACCTTCTGCCATAGCGAAGCTCATGCCTTGCTCAACACGGTTTAATTTAAGTGGCTGTAGTTTTACGTTGCGTTTTGCTTGCCAATCTAGCTTGCCTGCAATCGCCAGTTCAAGTGTTGATACACTTGACTCTAGAAGTTTGTCAGCACTAACTACCGCGTCAAACGCACCTACTTTAAGGGCATCTGCTGCGCGGTTTTCTGCGCCTGAGGTAATCCACATCATCGCGTTATCGGCGCCAATGATACGTGGTAAGCGCACTGTGCCACCAAACCCTGGCATTATGCCAAGTTTAACTTCTGGTAGGCCCATTTTAGCTGTTTCGCTTGCCACACGATAATCGGTAGCAAGTGCCCACTCACAACCACCGCCAAGTGCCATACCGTTTATAGCGCTTAGAGTTGGGAATGGTAAATCTTCAATTGCATCAAAAACGTCGGTTGCGTTTTTGATCCACACTACTAATTCTTCTTCAGGTTTAGTAAATGTAGGTAAAAATTCGAAGATATCGGCACCAATAATAAAGTGCTCTTTATCACTGGTAAAAATCATGCCTTTGATATCAGTATTGGCGGCTAATTCTTTTAATGCTGCTGCGCAATCTGAAAGAGTTTTTTGAGATAATGTGTTTACAGAACCTGCAACACAAAACTTAAACTCGGCGATGTTTTCCTTTAGGAAGCTAACTTCAAAGGAATCGCTTTTATATAACATTATTATTCTCCCTAGTTGACGAACTAAGACTGGTACGATGAGTTTGCATTTCAATCAGTGTGCTTGCTTTAAATTAAAAATGCAACGAAAAATTTAACTCGGTTACAATCGACTGGTTAAAATATAGCTGGTTTGGTGCTAAGGTGGTTGAAAAGTTTTTATTCACTACTTTAATTTTTTATTAAAGGACATTATGAAAAAATATTTATTAAGCATTGCGGCAGCTGCATTCATTTTCCCTCTTCATTCTGCCGAGGCAAGTATTGATAACGATGCATTTTTAGATGCTGAAAAAAAAGTCCGTCATGGAAGTTATCAAGATTTTAAACAAGCGGTTAGTAACCTTAACCATCCGTTAAAGCCGTATGTTGAAAAAACGTATTGGCAACGACATCCTAATATTAAATATCAGTCAGAAATAGAAAACTACTTAACTATTTATCAGCATACGCCCCTTGAATGGCCGGTGCGTAAAGCATGGTTAGCGTATTTAAAAAAGAAAAATAAAAAAGCGGCATATATTAATAATTACCGTGAAACATCAAATACAGAGCTTACGTGCACTTATTTGGATTTTCAGCTTGATTTAGGTGCACCTGAAAAAGCAATACTAAATCAAGTAACCGATCTATGGACTGTTGGAAAGTCGCAACCGCAAGAGTGCGACGGGCTTTTTTCAGTGTGGCGTAAAAAAGGTTACATGGATAAAGAAACTGTTTGGCAGCGAATTACGCTTGCAGCCGAAGGTGGCAAGCAAAGTTTATTACCTTACTTAAAAACGTTATTACCTAAAAATGAGCGCTACTTGGCTGATTTATATCTAAAGGTGCGTCGAGACCCTAGTGCTTCTGCTGGTTTATATCGATACAAAAAAAAATCAGCTAAAGAAGGGCAAATAGCAATTTATGGTGTTAAGCGTTTGGTTTGGCGCGATAAAGCACTCGCTTTAAAAGCATGGGAAAAGATAGAAAAAATATTTAAGTACAGCGACGAAGAAAAAGCGGATGTCTATTACACCTTTGCGTTGTCACTTGCTTCAAGTGGGCATAAACAAGCGAGTTTTTGGCTAAATAAAGTGCCAAAAGAGCGACTAGACAGCAAGCTTATTCAATGGCAATTGGGCAATATGCTCAAAACCCAAGATTGGGAGGGGATTGCTGCATTTTTTACAGGGAAAGAAAATTTAAGCCTCGGCCAGCAATATTGGTTAGCTTATAGCTATGCACAACGTGGCGAGCAGCAAAAAGCAGACGATATTTGGAAAAAAGTAGCGACTAATCGTGATTATTATGGCTTTTTAGCTGCCGCACGCTTGGGGTTGCCAGTTGATTTAAATAATGAGCCTTTAATCGTTGATAAGGTACTGGTAGATAACGTTAGTAATGCCCCCGGCTTTAAACGAGCAAAAGCGCTTTATGATCTTGAGCGCTTCACGTCGGCTCGCCGTGAGTGGAATTACTTAACTGATACCTCTAGTGATGAAGAAAAGCTAGCTGCATCACAACTATCTACAGATTTAGGCTGGCACGACAGTACCATTTTTACTTTAGCAAAAATTAAAGCGTGGGATAACGTAGAGCAACGTTTTCCGTTTGCGTTTCAAGATGTATTTGAACGCTACAGTAAACGCAGCAAAATAGATGTGGCCTGGAGTATTGCTATTGCAAGGCGTGAAAGCTCTTTTGCCCCTGATGCACGCTCTCACGCTAATGCACGTGGTTTAATGCAATTATTGCCAAGTACGGCCAAATATGTAAATAAAGGCAGTGTGTCGAGTAATCGATTATATCAGCCTAAAACAAATATTAGGTTAGGTACCAGTTATCTACAGTATTTAAAAAAGAAGAACCATGGCAACGAAATACTAGCAACGGCTTCATATAATGCAGGGTATCACCGTGTTAAACGCTGGCTACCTGATGAAGCTATTCCGGCTGAATTATGGGTGGAGCTTATTCCGTATCGTGAAACCCGTGATTATGTAAAAAATGTGTTTGCGTATCGTCAGGTTTACCATACTAGAATGGGCCGAGAAGGAAATGTTCTCGCGCCATTGCTTCAAATGAAAATGGGCGGTTAGTAAATATAAGTTTAAAGTGGGGGGGATATTTACATGCTAGATACCCCCTTTTTTGAGCGCTTTGCGGATAATACCAATTTTATTAAAACATGATCATTCTAGCGCATTAAATAACTCAATAACTACGTTAAAAATTATTTATATAGAACAACTATGTATCATAATTTTAGCCTTGTTATTAAGCTATTTTCTTATCGCTATAATAGATCATTAATTTAATGCAATTGGTATAAGTGGTAGACTCAGAGCAAGTTAAATTTAACAGATGGATTAACAATGGATAAATTAGCCGTTTTATACGCCGAACATATTGCAACACTGCAACAGCGTACTCGTACAATTTGTAATAGCGAAGGGTTAGAAGGATTAGTAATTCATTCAGGCCAAGCTAAGCGCCAGTTTTTAGATGATATGTATTATCCATTTAAAGTTAATCCACAGTTTAAAGCATGGTTACCGGTTATTGATAATCCTCATTGCTGGATTGTGGTAAATGGCAGCGACAAGCCAAAACTCATATTTTACCGTCCAGTAGATTTTTGGCATAAAGTGCCAGACGAGCCTCGCGACTTTTGGGCCGAGTACTTTGATATAGAGCTACTACTTCAGCCTGATCAAGTAGAAAAGTTATTACCATACGATAAAGCTAAATATGCTTACATGGGTGAATACATTGAAGTAGCGCAAGCCCTTGGTTTTAGTATTATGAACCCTGAGCCTGTACTTAACTATTTTCATTACCACCGCGCTTATAAAACGCAGTACGAACTTGAATGTTTACGCAACGCTAACCGCATTGCAGTAGATGGGCATAAAGCTGCACGCGATACATTTTTTAATGGTGGTAGCGAGTTCGACATTCAGCAAGCGTATTTAATGGCGACACGCCAAAGCGAAAATGAAATGCCGTACGGCAACATTGTTGCGCTTAACGAAAACTGCGCTATTTTGCATTACACGCACTTTGATCCAAAAGCGCCACACACTCATAACTCATTTTTAATTGATGCCGGTGCAAACTTTAATGGTTATGCCGCTGATATTACTCGTACGTATGATTTCAAAAAGCAAGGTGAGTTTGCTGAGCTTGTACAAGCGATGACAGTTCAACAAATCGAGTTAGGTAAAGGTTTAAAGCCGGGTATGCTTTATGGTGATTTACACGTTGAATGCCATAACCGTATCGCACAAATACTCAGTGACTTTAAAATTGTTAACCTACCCGCGACAGAAATTGTTGAGCGTAAAATTACCTCTACTTTCTTCCCGCATGGACTAGGGCATCACCTTGGTTTACAAGTGCATGATATGGGCGGTTTTATGAGTGACGAAAAGGGCACACATCAACCATCGCCTGAAGGGCATCCGTTCTTGCGTTGTACTCGCCTGATCGAAAAAAACCAAGTGTTTACTATTGAGCCTGGTTTATACTTTATTGATTCACTGCTTGGTGATTTAGCACAAACCGATAATAAGCAGTTTATTAACTGGGAAAAGGTAGAGTCATTTAAACCATTTGGCGGCATTCGTATTGAAGATAACATTATTGTTCACGAAGATAGCCTAGAAAATATGACACGAGATTTAGCGCTCGATTAATTCTAGTTAACACCAATTAGTTTATACACGTTAAAATACGTACATTATTTAAAGGGGCCTTTTGGCCCCCTTTTTACAAGTTTAAAATATGTCTGAATATAAATACCCTGCTGCTGACGTTTTTCATCAAGAAGAAATTAAAAAAAGTACGTTTATAGTTCACATTGCACACACCCCCGATTTAAATTCAGCTAAAGCATTTATTAAAAGCATTGAAGAAAAGTATAGCGATGCGCGTCATAACTGTTGGGCACATGTGGCAGGCAACCCCGGTGGCAGCCATGTTTATGGTTTTTCGGACGATGGTGAACCAAATGGCACTGCAGGAAAGCCTATGTTAAATGTGCTGGTGGGTTCAGGCCTTGGCGAAATCACAGCTGTCGTCACACGTTACTTTGGCGGCATAAAATTAGGCACTGGCGGACTAGTACGTGCTTATGGTGGCTCACTAAACAATGCGTTAGTGAAGTTGCAAACAGTGCTTAAAGTTCCCAGTGTTGAAATTACAGGGAGTAGCGAGTACAGCATGCAAGGCGCGATTGAGCAGTTATTAAAAACAAAGTATCAAGTGCTTAATATTGATAAGCAATTTACTGCTAATATTGAATGGGTGATTACAATAGATAGCCGCGAAGCGCAGCAAGCAATCAAAGATATTTTTGATTTAAGTCACGGCGCAGTTGAGTTAACGATTAAAGAGTAATAACCTACACAAATTGCATGTAATGCATATTCACTCTATTTAATTTGGTTGATACTACTCAACCTGAATTTACTAATAATAAAAGCGATAAGCTAAATGCAATTTCGTACCATCATAAAAATTCTTGGCCAACTCGTTGCGCTGTTTAGTATTACCATGGTGCCCCCAGCACTGGTGTCTTTAATATATAAAGACGGTGGTGGTGTTCCTTTTGTTTTAGCATTTATCTTTAGTGTTGTTATTGGCATGATGGCTTATTACCCAAACCGTCATGAAAATGGTGACTTAAAAGCACGTGAAGGCTTTTTAATTGTTGTTTTGTTTTGGTTGGTACTTGGGGCATTTGCATCGTTACCGCTTATATTTTTACAAGAACCGAATTTATCGCTCGCTGATGCGGTATTTGAAGCATTTTCTGGCTTAACAACCACAGGCGCTACAGTGCTTACCGGTATTGAGTATTTACCCAAATCGGTGTTGTTTTATCGCCAGCAACTCCAGTGGTTTGGCGGTATGGGTATAATCGTACTCGCCGTCGCTATACTGCCTATGTTAGGCGTGGGTGGTATGCAGTTGTACCGCGCTGAAATTCCAGGCCCGGTAAAAGATTCAAAAATGACTCCACGGATTGCTGATACAGCTAAGCATCTTTGGTACATTTATGTGTCGCTTACGCTGACATGTATGCTCGCTTATTGGGCGGCAGGAATGAGCTGGTTTGATGCTATCTGCCATGCATTTTCTACAGTGGCGATAGGCGGCTTTTCTACTTATGACGCATCGATAGGTCACTTTGATAGCCCTGTCATTAACTTTATTTGTGTATTCTTTTTAATTATTGCTGCAATTAATTTTTCGCTACATTATGCCGCTGTATCGAGCCGAAACGTAAGAGTTTATTTACGTGACCCTGAATTTAAAGTTTTCCTATGCATTCAGCTTGCACTTGTAGTTATTTGTTTTACGGTGCTTTCGTCAAATGAAATATATGCTAATGGCGACGAAACCCTCGATCAGGCTTTATTCCAAGCAGTATCAATGAGTACAACGGCAGGCTTTGCTACTGATAACTTTTCAACATGGCCTTTGTTTTTACCTATTTTACTTATATTTTCGAGCTTTATTGGTGGCTGTGCAGGCTCTACCGGTGGTGGTATGAAGGTCGTTCGCGTATTTTTACTTTATTTGCAGGGCGTGCGTGAGCTTAATCGTTTGGTGCATCCTCGTGCTATATATTCAATTAAGTTGGGTCGAAAGGCGTTGCCAGATAAAGTAGTAGAAGCTGTGTGGGGCTTTTTCTCTGCTTATGCGCTGGTGTTTATTATTATTATGCTAGCGCTTATGGGCACGGGTATGGATAACATAACGGCGTTCTCTGCCACTGCTGCTTGTTTAAATAATTTAGGTCCAGGTTTGGGTGATGTAGCATCGCATTATGGCGCGATAACTGATGGCGCTAAATGGTTGCTTACTATTGCGATGGTGTTTGGCCGGTTAGAAATATTTACTTTACTTGTGTTATTTACGCCAACGTTTTGGCGTGGATAAAGCCAACTGTTTTATTTAAAAAATACATTACAAGGGAGAGAATATGCCAATAAGCAATCTTAATAATATAATTATTGGCAGCTTGGTCGACCTAGAAATTTTAACGCCTACCAGTAGTAAACGCATTAAGACTGAGATGGTGGGATTACTTGATGATAAATTTATCATTTTAAATTATCCAAGCTCAAAACGCTTACCTGCGGCAAGTGATTATTTACGTGACGGTATAACCGTTGTCGTGAGGGCTTTAATAGAAGGCAGCGGTGGGAAAGTAATTGCGTTTCGTCAGAAAATTATGTCTATTTCTTCTCATCCGGCTCGGCTTATTTTTATAAACTTTCCTGAACAGGTTCAGTTATTTAGTTTGCGTTCGCAAACGCGTATCCCTACTTTATTACCTGCAAAGCTAAAACTAAGTGACGACAGAGTACTCGAAGGTGTTATTAAAGATATCTCATTAACGGGAGTTATGTTTGATGTTAGAAGTAATAAAGAGCTTGAAAGTATAAAAGATATGCAATGTACTATTATGCTAGATAGCAGTGCGCAAAATTTTGAAGGCGAGGTGTGTAGTGTTAAAGAGCATGATGCGGGGATCAGATGTGGTATTAAACTATTAGCCAGTGAAGATGAAATGAATACCTTTATGAAAGAGCACTTTATTGATCCCTCCATGCTCGAATTCGAAGTCGGTTAAAAGAGATTTCGCTATTTTGCAACAAAATAGCGATTGCCTGCTTTATAGATGAAAATTATTTGGTTATTATTTTTAATAATTAAATAAATAATATAAAACAGTAGCTTAAAATAATAAAAGATTACCATAATCTAATTTCATGTAATAAACCCAACCCAAATAAAGCTGAATTTTTGCTTTAAACCTCATCTAAAATATCTAAATTCATAATTTGTGGTTTTTTAATCTAAATTAACCTCTTGTTTTTATTCTCTATTTTGTTTTTTCATATCGCTGTGTTGCTAAAAAGCAACAGGAAAGCACTTGAAATTTATCCATATCACGATTTTATACTGTTAACCACATGAAAAATAATAACTTTTAAAAGTTGGCACCTAAGTTGTAATAGTCATGGTGTACTGAACTTAAGCGTGATTTAAAGTGAGACACCTTAATCGCACACACATAAATTTGAAGGATACATATTATGAAACGCATTAATAAAACACTAGCACTTATTGCATTAGCATCTTCTTCAGCCGCTTTTGCCGCAACAGATTTTGATACACTTGATGTAGATGGCAGTGGCACAATTAGCCAAGCAGAAGCATCAGTAGATGCAAAGTTAATGAGCATGTTCTCAGAACTTGATACTGACCAAAATGGTGAGTTATCAAAAGAAGAATTTTCAGAAGCTTAATTAACAAGTATTTATCCTGAGTTGCCAAAGACAACCTAAGTAGGCAAGGAGCTTACGAAAGAGGGTAACAAGGAAGTGAAAAATTACGTTTAAGCTAAACGAAGCAATTTTTTTGATAGAACATTGAAGGATTAAACTATGAAACATTTAAATAAAGCACTGGCACTTATAGCTATAGCGTCTTCTTCAGTTGTATTTGCAGCATCAGACTTTAATAGCCTTGATATAGATGGTAGCGGCACAATTAGCCCAAGTGAAGCGGCAGTCGACACCGATTTAATGGCTGAATTTATCGAGCTAGATACCGACGGTAGCGGTGAGCTTTCTAAAGAAGAGTTCGCTAATTACTAGTTAACCAGAGTTCAGGTTAATTAATCTTTTTTCAGATTAAACATTTTTCACAGTCAGGGATCTTTGAAAAGGACTTCCTCTTTATTATTTAGGAAATTATTATGAAAACATTAAACACAACACTGGCCGTCATCATTTTAGCATCGTCGTCAGCTGCGTATGCCGCCGTTGATTTTGCCTCTTTTGATATCGATAGTGACGGGGTTATCACCAAGCAAGAAGCGCAAGTTAACGCGCAGTTAGTGAAATTATTTGATGACTTAGACACTGACGGGAATGGTGAGCTTTCTAAAGAAGAGTTTGCAAAAGTACAGTAACTCTAAAATGATAATTAACACGCGATTATCAGCGATTAAAGCCGCCTTCGCCAGCGGCTTTTTCTACGTCATAAGACTACAAAAATATAGCACTTACCTGAAATAGTTTTTCTACCACATTAATGTGTTTTTTATCGATTAAAAACATAATAACGTGATCGCCTGACATAATAATGGTGTCGTCATGAGCAATGAGTACGTCGTCATTTCGTACAATTGCCCCAATCGTTGTGCCTGCAGGAAGTTTTATATCTGCAATAGCACGGCCAACCACCTTTGATGTATTCTCATCACCATGGGCTACCGCTTCAATCGCCTCTGCTGCACCTTTGCGTAATGAGTAGACGTTAACAATGTCGCCACGACGTACATGTGTTAGTAATGCCGAAATGGTGGCTTGTTGAGGAGATATGGCAATGTCTATTTCTCCCCCTTGTACTAAATCAACATAAGCACCACGCTGAATAAGTACCATTGTTTTTTGTGCGCCCATACGTTTTGCAAGCATGGCTGACATAATATTTGCTTCATCGTCATTGGTTACGGCAATAAATACATCAACTTGATCAATATGCTCTTCTGAGAGTAATTCTTGATCTGATGCGTCACCACAAAATACAACTGTGTTATCTAGCATTTCTGAGAGCTGCTCAGCACGCTCTTTGCTACGCTCAATTAATTTAACTGTGTGGTTTTTTTCAAGTGAGCGGGCAAGGCCCGCGCCAATATTACCGCCACCCGCTATCATGATTTTTTTGTAAGAACGTTCAAGTTTTTGTAGTTCGTTCATTACTGCGCGTATATGTTTTGTAGCGGCAATAAAAAATACTTCGTCATCGGCTTCAATGACCGTTGTACCTAGTGGTTTGATTGCCTTACCTTGGCGGTAAATAGCGGCAACACGGGTTTCTACATTAGGGATGTGTTCTTTAAGTGCAGACAATGCATAACCGACGAGTAAACCGCCATAATAGGCTTTCACTGCAACTAACGAGAGCATGCCATCGGCAAACTGCAATACCTGTAATGCGCCAGGGTAGTCGATTAAGCGACGAATGTACTTGGTTACGAGTGCTTCTGGGGCAATATAATGATCGATTGGCAAGTCGTCGTTCTGAAAAAGTTTCTCGCGGTATTTTAAATATTGCTCTGAGCGAATACGGGCAATTTTAGTGGGCGTTTTAAAAATACTGTACGCCACTTGGCATGCAACCATGTTTACTTCATCTGAACTGGTTACTGCAATAACCATATCGGCGTCTTCAGCTCCAGCTTGACGTAATACATCAGGATGCGCACTGTGTCCTACTACACCTTGTAAGTCGTACTTATCTTGAAGTTCACGTAATCGGTTACCATCTATATCAACGACTGTAATTTCATTCTGTTCGCCTACTAAATTCTCAGCGAGTGTTGCGCCTACTTGGCCAGCACCGAGTATGATTATTTTCATTATTTACCCGTGTTATAAGTAGCAATTAAGAGCCATTTTTAAATTATAAAAATGGCTAATTTACAGTTCATTAATTTTAGATTTTTTTAACTAGCTTAGCGTAATAAAATCCATCGCTTTCGCCTGGTAGTAGCTGTAACCCTGGCATTGTAACGGTGTCTTTGTCATGCAGAGGAATGTGCTCTGCATCGTCATTATTAGCTAAAAACTTAGCTACTTGTTGCTGATTTTCTTGTGGAAGAACCGAACATGTAGCGTATACCAATGTACCACCTGGTTTTAAAAGTGGCCAAATACTATTGAGTATATCACCTTGTAACTTAGCTAAATCTTCGATGTCTGATGCGCGACGTAACCATTTTATGTCAGGGTGGCGGCGAATTACACCAGTGGCCGAACAAGGCACATCAAGCAAAATACGATCAAATAATTTTTCGTCCCACCAAGTATGTGGTTGCGAGGCATCACCACATTGCAAGTCTGCACCTAAGCCAATACGGGTAAGGTTTTGCTTAACACGTTCAAGTCGAGTTGAGTCGCTATCGAGTGCAAGTACGTCTGCGTCAGCAAGTTCTAATATGTGACAGGTTTTTCCGCCAGGTGCTGCACAGGCATCTAAAATAGTGTCATCTGCTTTAGGCTCTAAAAAGCGTGCTGCAAGTTGTGCTGCGGCATCTTGTACTGAACATGCACCTGTATCAAACTCTGGTAAGGAAAATACATCGCGTGGTTTAGCGAGCTTAATTCCGTCTATAAAGTCAGGATTTAAGGTATGTTCAATATCGTTCGCCGTTAGCATATCGCTGTATTCTTGCGTGCTATATTGTGCTTGATTTACACGTAACCACATAGGTGCTTGTTGTTGGTTTTCTGCAAGTATGTCTTCCCAACTATCTGGGTAGGCCTCTTTTACTTGTTTGATAAACCAATTAGGGTGGTTGTATAAACACACAGGGATAAGCTTCGCTTTTTCTTCAAGCTCAATTTGCTGGCGTTGAAAACTACGTAATATAGCGTTAATAAGCCCTTTTAAACCTAAAGCACGTAATTGAGCAAGTGCATTTACAGTTTCAGATATTGCTGCGTGCGGCGGTACACGCATGTGTTGTAGTTGATAAATACCTACATATAATAAAAATTGAAATATTCTGCGTTTACCTTTTAGTGGATCTTCCACTAAATGTTGGCAGTAGTTTTCAAGGCTAGGTAAGTAGCGTAAAACGCCATAACAAATTTGTTGTAGTAGCGCTTTGTCTTTTGGTGGTAAGCCTTGGCTAGCAAATGGCAGTTCTTGATTAAGCGAAGCGCCTTTATCAACTACGTTATATAAAGTTTCAGCGGCAAGCGCTCGTACGTTTTGAACATTACTCATTGTTTTCGCCTAATACTGTGCCAGGTGTAACCCAGTCACTACGACCATTTAAAAAGTCGTTAATTGCCATTGGTTTTTTACCTTGCGGTTGTAATTGCGTAATACATAAAGCATGTTCACCACACGCCACTACTACGCCATTTTTGTCGCTTGATAAAATTTGCCCAGGATTACCTGATTGCGAGGTAACCTGCGCTTGATAAATCTTTACTGTTTGTCCACTCATTTGAGTAAAGCACACAGGCCATGGGTTAAAAGAGCGAATGTTTCGCTCAATTTGCAGCGCACTCATGGACCAGTCTATATTAGCTTCCTCTTTAGAAAGCTTTTTAGCGTAGTTAGCAAGTTCATCGTTTTGAGGTTCAGGCGTGAGCTCACCATTAGCTAATTTATTAATGGTTTCAATTAACGCATCTGGACCTAGTTCAGCAAGCTTGGTATATAAACTAGCGCTAGTTTCTGTCGTGCTAATAGGGCAGCGGCTTATATGTAGCATATCACCGGTATCTAGCCCTTCATCCATTTGCATTATTGTTACGCCGGTTTGTTCATCACCTGCCCAAATTGCGCGTTGAATAGGTGCAGCACCGCGCCAGCGCGGTAATATAGAACCATGCACATTTAAACAACCTAAACGTGGAGCTTCTAAAATAGCTTTAGGTAAAATTAAGCCATACGCTACAACAATCATAATGTCGGCATTTAAGCTTGTTAGCTCTGCTAGTGCTTCATCACTTTTTAATGACTGTGGCTGAAAAACCGGTAAGTTGTGCTCAAGCGCTAGCGCTTTTACTTCACTGGCTTTTAATTTTTTACCACGACCGGCAGGGCGGTCTGGCTGGCTATATACACCTACTATTTGATGTTCGCTTTGTATTAGCGCTTGTAAATGACGTGCGGCAAAATCCGGCGTACCGGCAAATATAATGCGTAATGGTTGAGTCACTGAGTTTTCCTAAGGTGCTTATTACTGTTCTGCAAACTTGGCTTCTTTTTCAAGCTTTTTACGAATACGTTGGCGCTTTAATGGAGATAAGTAATCAATGAATAGCTTACCTTGAAGGTGATCTAGTTCATGTTGAATACAAATGGCCAGCAGTTCGTCTGCATCTAGTACAAACTCTTCACCGTTTTCGTTAAGTGCAGAGACTGTTACTGTTTCTGCGCGGTCAACTTTTGCATACGAGTTAGGTACTGATAAACAGCCTTCTTCGCTAATAGTTGAGCCATCTTTTTTGATGATTTGTGGATTAATTAATACCAGTGGTTCATCACGCTCTTCTGATACGTCAATAACAACAATTCGTTGATGAATATCTACTTGTGTAGCAGCAAGCCCTATACCATTTTCATCATACATAGTTTCCAGCATATCTTTAACAATTTGGCGTACTGTATCGTCAACTTGAGCAACTTCTTTTGCTATTGTACGTAAACGTTCATCTGGAAATCTTAAAACTTCTAACCTAGCCATAGTTACCTTTTTCACTTGTGCTTAATTTAGGGTATTGTATGCTCTTATTTTAGCCATTCACGTTCACCTTTAACAGGTTTTGGGCAATAATAATGAAAAAACAATACAAGGAAGCTCAATGAGATCCCCGTTAGTTGCAATCATGCTTGCATTAAGTGCTGCTTTTCCGGCAGTTGCAGATGTGTTGGAAATAAAAAAAGACGCGCCAAAACAGTATGTTGTAAAAAAAGGAGACACGCTCTGGGATATCTCTGGTATTTATTTAAATAAACCTTGGCTATGGCCAGAATTATGGCAAATGAATCCTCAAATAAACAACCCAAATCTTATTTACCCAGGGGATGCGCTAACATTAGTTTACGATGCAGACGGAAAACCTCGTTTAGTGATAAATAAAGCATACAGAAAGCTTTCTCCGCAGGGGCGTATTACCCCTAAAGGTAAAAATGCAGTTACAACATTGCCACTTGAACTAATTAAACCTTACTTGACGTATGAGCAAGCAATTAATAGCGACGAGATAGATAATAAGCCATATGTTTTGGGCGCAAATCAAAATACTAAAACACAGACACTGGGTCATATTTTATATATAAATGGTGATTTAAAATTAAATCAGGCTTACGCCATTTACCATAAAGGCGAACCTTATGTTGATCCTAAAACAAATACTGCACTAGCTAATAAAGCAAGCTTTGTTGGGGTGGTACGTGTATTTAGGCGAGGGGATATCACCAACGGTGTGCCAGCTTCAGTAAGGGTTGAGTCGGTTAAGCGTGAAATTAAACAAGGCGATTTTTTATTACCTCTAATGCAGGGACAAATGTTGCCAGCATACTTTAATATGCACCGACCTAAACAGCCTGTTGAAGGTGCGGTCATTGCTTCAGCTAATCACAGTCGGGAATTCAGCACGATGGACATTGTGGTGCTAAACTTAGGTTCAGAACAACAAGTAGAACCAGGTCACATATTAGATATTGAACGTCAATCACCAGGTGTAATTGATGGACGGCGAGGGCCTCGTTATCCTGAAGACTCCAGTAGCTTTGAAAAACTGGTATCAGACACCAGTGAGTTTTTAGGCTTAGAAGCAGACGAAAACAGTACCGTTTGGACTATGCCTAAAGAAAAAGTTGGTGAGCTAATTGTCTTTAAAGTGTATGACAAAGTAAGTTATGCATTAATAACTAAAAACCAGCACCCAATTCGCATTGGAGATATTGCAGTTATTCATTAAGAAGTAGCGAGTCGGTGCTCTAGGAGAGAGCATGGATCAGTCATCTGGCAAGCTAGCCCACTGGCTTGCCTTTTATATGTGTAAAGGGTTGGGTATAAAAACCCTTTTAGCACTATCTACAAACTATTCCCTTGGGTCGTTATTTGACTTATCTCATGACAAGCTTTTACAGCTTGGGTTAACCGCTAATCAAGCGAGTAATTTACTCAACACCAATTGGCAACAAGTCAGTCATTATGAGCAATTAATAGCGCTGAACAACATTACTGTTGTCTGTATTTTTGATGCGCTTTACCCAGAAGATCTCCGGCAGATTGCCAGTGCGCCTTTATTACTCTTTTGCAGGGGAGATGTCTCGTTATTATCAACTCCACAAATTGCAATTGTTGGCAGTCGTAATGCTACCCCTACCGGGCTTGAAATAGCATCAGAATTTGCATACGAGTTAACTTTGGCGGGTATTACAGTTACTTCAGGTATGGCGCGGGGAATAGATGGTGCCGCACATAAAGGCTCTCTTGCTGGTACGGGGAAAACCATAGCGGTGCTTGGTACTGGGGTTGATATTTACTATCCCAAACGCCATAAACTATTAACAGACCAAGTTTTAGAAAGCGGTTTGCTGGTGAGTGAGTTTTTACCAGGCACAGCTGCTCATGCGCATAACTTTCCGCGTCGTAATCGTATTATTTCTGGGTTATCGTTAGGAGTGCTTATTGTTGAGGCTGAAATTAAAAGTGGTTCGTTAATTACAGTACGCTATGCGCTTGAACAAAATAAAGAGGTATTTGCAATACCGGGTTCTATTAAAAACCCGTTAGCGCAGGCAAGTCACTTTTTAATAAAGCAAGGTGCTAAGCTGGTAGAAAACGTGGCTGACATTCTTGATGAGGTGAGTTTCACTTACGACAATAATGTATGTAATAAAGAGCAGCCGATTCAAGCCAATTCTCAATGTGAGGTTTTAAATAGTATTGGCTTTGAAGTAACCAGTGTAGATGACATTGTGCGTCGTGCGCAGTGGCCAATAGATAAAGTACTTAGTAGGTTGCTCGATTTAGAGCTAGACGATCAGATTGAGCGAGTGTTAGATGGTTACATCAAGTTAAGCGCAGGAAGGTAATATGTTTGATATTCTTTTGTATCTTTTTGAAAATTACATTCATAGCGAAGCGGATATATTTGCAGAGCAAAATGAGTTAACCGATGAGCTACTGCGTGCGGGCTTTCATAAGCCCGAGATATTTAAAGCACTCGATTGGCTAGAGCAATTAGCCGATTTACAACACAGCGACGAGTCTCCTTATCTTATTACTAACCCTAAAGATGCTGTGCGTATATTTACCGATAGTGAATGCCAAAGGCTCAGTGCTGAATGCCGTGGCTTTTTAATGTTTATTGAGCAAATAGGCGTAATCAATAATGTAACTCGTGAAATGGTAATGGACTGTTTAGCCTCTCTCGATAAAGCAACTATAAGCCTAGAGGATTTAAAATGGATTGTACTTATGATCTTATTTAATGTTCCTGGCTCTGAAGAGGCATATGAGCAAATGGAAGATTTGATTTTTGATGAACCCAGCGAACTTCTTCATTAGAGATAATTATCTTGATTGTACTCAAATTACTTAAACGGATAAGCACGGCATTGCTTGTATCTTTAAGTGGTTTGGGTATATTAGGCGAAAATTCACCAACCTATTAGGATCACCATGAGTAAAATCGACCATTCGCTTTTCTCGGCGAACAAGCACGCCCTCGAAAAAGAATACGAGATATGCCCACAGTGTGGTTCAGAGTTAGTGATCCGCAATAGTAAATCAGGCCCTTTTTTAGGATGCGCAAGTTATCCCAAATGCGACTTTATTAGGCCACTGGCACATCACGACAGCAACGAAATAAAAATATTAGAAGATTCAGCATGTCCTGAGTGTAGCAAACCGCTGGTGGTTAAAAATGGCCGCTATGGTATGTTTATTGGGTGTACGGGTTATCCAGAGTGTCATTACATTGCTAACGAAAATGAAGAAAAGCAAAGCGAAGATACTTTGCCTAGTTGCCCTAAATGCAAAAAAGGTCATTTAGTCGCGCGCAGTAATAAGTTTGGTAAAGTATTTTATTCTTGTGATTGCTACCCGAGTTGTAAATACACGCTTAATAATAAACCGGTTGAACATCCGTGTCCTGAATGTGACTGGCCTATCGTCATAGAAAGAAATATGGCAAACGGCATATTATTGCAATGCCCACAAAAAAGCTGCATGCATAAGCTCACCTCAACTGAATAACGTTTAATTATATCTGGAGACTACTTTGTCAGACCTTTCAAATACGCCCACTGCAATAACATGCTTAACGCAAGGCGAAGTTATTTTATACCCAACAGAAGCTGTATATGGTTTAGGTTGTGATCCAGATAATCAACAAGCCGTTGAGGCACTATTAGCTATTAAGCAGCGCCCGGTTGAAAAAGGGCTTATTTTAATCGCTGATAACTACGGACAATTATTAAAATACGTAGATGATGCAAAAATACCAATGGATAAACGCGCTGATATTTTTTCGAGTTGGCCTGCTGCAATTACATGGGTGATGCCTGCATCTAAAAATACGCCTAAATGGCTCACAGGGCAGTTTGATACCATTGCAGTAAGAGTAACAAACCATCCAACAGTAAAACGCTTGTGCCAAGAGTTTGGTAAGCCACTAGTATCAACCAGTGCAAACTTAACCGGTCAAGAAACGGTAATTAGTATTGAGCAAGCTAAAGCGCAATTTGCAGAACAAGTTGGCTTTTACGTTGATGAGGCGTTAGGTGGCAATACTCAACCAAGCACAATAAAAGACGCCATGACGGGCAAAATATTTAGAGGTTAATATGCAAAGCGAATTATTAGATCAAGTAAAAGCATACTTTATGGCTTTGCAAGACACTATTTGCAAAGGTTTGGAGGCTGCAGATGGCAGTGCTAAATTTATAGAAGATAACTGGCAGCGTGCAGAAGGCGGTGGTGGTCGTACACGTGTAACCACAAATGGCACTGTAATAGAGCAAGGTGGAGTTAATTACTCTCATGTATTTGGCGCTTCAATGCCAGGCTCTGCAACAGCACACAGACCAGAGCTTGCAGGACGCAGCTTTCATGCGTGTGGTGTGTCGTTAGTTATTCATCCTAAAAACCCTCATGTACCAACAAGTCATGCCAATGTGCGCTTTTTTATAGCCGAAAAAGAAGGCGAAGAGCCAATCTGGTGGTTTGGTGGCGGGTTTGATCTCACTCCTTTTTATCCAGTATTAGAAGACGTACAGCATTGGCATCAAGTTGCTCACGACATTTGTGCGCCATTTGGTAGTGAAGTTTATCCAAAATATAAAACATGGTGCGACGAGTATTTTTATTTAAAGCACAGAGACGAGACGCGCGGAGTAGGCGGTTTGTTTTTTGACGATTTAAACGAACTAGGGTTTGAGCAAAGCTTTGCGTTTATGCAATCGGTGGGTAATGGATTTTTAGATGCCTATTTACCTATTATCGAACGTCGTAAAAATGATGAATACACAGAGCAACAACGTGATTTTCAGCTTTATCGTCGCGGGCGTTACGTAGAGTTTAATTTAGTATGGGACAGGGGCACTTTATTTGGATTGCAAAGTGGCGGGCGCACTGAGTCTATATTAATGTCTATGCCACCACTTGCACGCTGGGAATATAATTATAAACCAGAACCAAGTAGCCCAGAAGCTAACCTATATCAGTATTACTTACGCCCGCAAGAGTGGTTAACTAGCCAGTCTAATGAATTAATCGCCAGAGAATGGCAATTATAACAATTACACAGTAATCAAAAAGGCGCTAATTAGCGCCTTTTTGCATTATGCTAAATATAAATTTAATGCTGATTGATCATGTGCGTTGCTAGTTGAGAGAATGATTGTTTTAATCCTTCACGTAACAACGGATTGTCTATTTCTATATCCAACGTCTTATTCATGCAATACATCCATTGATCGCGCAATGCTTTATCTACAGTAAAAGGCATATGGCGTTTACGTAGCATTGGCTGACCATGTTTTTCTGTAAATAGGTTTGGCCCGCCTAACCAACCAGATAAAAATTCAAAAAATACTTGGCGAATTCGATCTAATGGCAGAGGATGCATATCATATAACGGTTTAGCGTATTCATCTGACTCCATTATGTCGTAGAATCGATTAGAAATAGCACGCGCACCTTTCTCTCCACCTATTATTTCATACGGTGTTTTTTCAGGAGTAGGAGCCTGTTGCTCAGGAGCTGGCTTAGATTTAGAAAAAAGTCGTTTAATCATATTACTTATCATCGTTAATAGGCAGTATATAACTGCAAAGAGGTTGCTTTAAAATGGACAAATATGCGGTTTTTGGAAATCCAATTAAACATTCAAAATCCCCCACGATACATAAACAATTTGCTGTATCACTGGGTGAGCAAATCGACTATCGCGCAATATTAGCACCTATCGATAACTTTGAAAAAACAGTATTGTCTTTTTTTGAGCAAGGTGGTGTGGGTGCTAACGTTACAATGCCATTTAAAGAGCAAGCCTATGCAATGGCCGATGAGCTTACGCCATTAGCTAAAATTGTAGGGGCTGTTAATACATTAAAAAAACGAGATGATGGCACATTACTCGGAGATAACACCGATGGTGTGGGCTTTGTAAATGATTTACTTGCTAATAAAGTAGCCATAACTGATAAACGTATTTTAATTATTGGCGCGGGCGGTGCAGCTCGAGGCGTTATTTTACCTTTGCTAGAGCATAACCCTCAGGAAATAATAATCGTTAATCGCACAGCACAAAAAGCCAAAGAACTCGCAAAACTGTTTATTCAATATGGAGCTGTATCTGGTTTTGGTTTTGATGATTTACCAGTAAGCGATTACTCACTAATTATAAACTCTACCTCTAGCAGTATGAATAACGAACTTCCAGCTCTTGATGAAAAACACATAACTAACTGTGAAGTCGCTTATGACATGTTTTATTCACTGCAAAATACCATTTTTATGAATTGGATTGCACAGCATAATATTAACGCTAAGCTTTTAGATGGCAGCGGTATGTTAGTTGGTCAAGCTGCTCAAGCATATTATGTATGGCGTAATAAAATGCCAGAAATACTTCCCGTAGTGGATGCGCTCAAACAAGGAACGCTTAAATGAATCAGGCAATACAGTTTATAGATAGGCTCGAATTTAGAGAGCCCGATCATCAGCTAGTCTTTTTTGCACAAGTTAGTGGCATGCTGGTGGAATGCATAATAGAAGTAAATACACTTAAATTAACAGACGAAAGTCACGCAACAGAATATTTTGAACAGTATCGTTTTGATTATGAAGAACGTGCCGAGGAGCTTATCGAAGAAGAAAGCTATAACTCGGCAGGCCAAATTGAAGTAAGTTTATTAACTTAAGTTAGCTATTTCAGCTAAGTATTCATCTTTAAGTGACACATAGTTATCGGCAGATATTTTTAAAAAGGCAAGTTCTTGCTCTGTAAGAGGGCGGGCTTGCTTAGCCGGACTTCCTACATATAAGTAACCAGACTCTAAACGTTTGTTTGGTGGTACTAAAGAGCCGCCACCTATAATTACATCGTCTTCAACAACCACGTTATCCATAATAATAGCGCCCATACCTACTAGTATACGGTTTCCTAATACACATCCGTGCAGCATTACCTTATGACCAACAGTTACATCGTCACCTATAATAAGTGGATAACCATCAGGGTTGCTTTTAGTTGCACGAGATAAATGCAATACACTGCCATCTTGTATATTGGAGCGCTTACCAATACGTATATAGTTAACATCACCACGTGCAGCTACTAAAGGCCAAACACTACTATTATCACCTAAAGTAATATCACCAACCAAAACTGAAGACTCATCAATATAAACAGACGAATTAAACGAAGGTGTTATACCTTTATAAGAACGGATTGCCATATTTAGTACCTTTTAGATAATAGTTATTAGCTTTGAGTGTATCAGCAAGGTGATTTTTGTACCATACAGTGCACTGTTTGGTTACAAAACTATCAGTTTCAGGGTGTTTAGTTCAGATACTGACCGAACAGCATCTTTTTTTACTTTTTCTTTAAAAAAGTGCTTGCGTAAAAATCTGTTCTCCCTATAATGCGACCCCACTGAGACGGGAAACGCCAACGCATAGCAAGGCACGAACTACTCAAAGAGTTAAATAAAACTTCGGTTTTAAATCTTCCAAAAGAAAATTTAAAACAAAGTATTGACTAGAAAAATAAAGGGTGTATTATTCGCATTCCTTGAGACGCTAAAGCGGCTCAAAACGTTCTTTAACAATATAAAGCAATCATCTGTGTGGGCACTCGTACAGATTGAGTTCTAACAGCCAAACTACTTCGTTCTTTATTGAGCAAGTAACGAGGCAAACAAATTAGAGTCTCAATTGAAAACTGAGTGACCAACAGAATAGTTATTTAGGTAATTATTCGGCACAGTCAATTCAATATCGAAAGATATTAAAAAATTCAGAATTCATTGAGCTGTCGAAAGACATAAAACTTTTTAATTGAAGAGTTTGATCATGGCTCAGATTGAACGCTGGCGGCAGGCCTAACACATGCAAGTCGAGCGGTAACAGAAAGTAGCTTGCTACTTTGCTGACGAGCGGCGGACGGGTGAGTAATGCTTGGGAACATGCCTTGAGGTGGGGGACAACAGTTGGAAACGACTGCTAATACCGCATAATGTCTACGGACCAAAGGGGGCTTCGGCTCTCGCCTTTAGATTGGCCCAAGTGGGATTAGCTAGTTGGTGAGGTAATGGCTCACCAAGGCGACGATCCCTAGCTGGTTTGAGAGGATGATCAGCCACACTGGGACTGAGACACGGCCCAGACTCCTACGGGAGGCAGCAGTGGGGAATATTGCACAATGGGCGCAAGCCTGATGCAGCCATGCCGCGTGTGTGAAGAAGGCCTTCGGGTTGTAAAGCACTTTCAGTCAGGAGGAAAGGTTAACGGTTAATACCCGTTAGCTGTGACGTTACTGACAGAAGAAGCACCGGCTAACTCCGTGCCAGCAGCCGCGGTAATACGGAGGGTGCGAGCGTTAATCGGAATTACTGGGCGTAAAGCGTACGCAGGCGGTTTGTTAAGCGAGATGTGAAAGCCCCGGGCTCAACCTGGGAACTGCATTTCGAACTGGCAAACTAGAGTGTGATAGAGGGTGGTAGAATTTCAGGTGTAGCGGTGAAATGCGTAGAGATCTGAAGGAATACCGATGGCGAAGGCAGCCACCTGGGTCAACACTGACGCTCATGTACGAAAGCGTGGGGAGCAAACGGGATTAGATACCCCGGTAGTCCACGCCGTAAACGATGTCTACTAGAAGCTCGGAGCCTCGGTTCTGTTTTTCAAAGCTAACGCATTAAGTAGACCGCCTGGGGAGTACGGCCGCAAGGTTAAAACTCAAATGAATTGACGGGGGCCCGCACAAGCGGTGGAGCATGTGGTTTAATTCGATGCAACGCGAAGAACCTTACCTACACTTGACATACAGAGAACTTACCAGAGATGGTTTGGTGCCTTCGGGAGCTCTGATACAGGTGCTGCATGGCTGTCGTCAGCTCGTGTTGTGAGATGTTGGGTTAAGTCCCGCAACGAGCGCAACCCCTATCCTTAGTTGCTAGCAGGTAATGCTGAGAACTCTAAGGAGACTGCCGGTGATAAACCGGAGGAAGGTGGGGACGACGTCAAGTCATCATGGCCCTTACGTGTAGGGCTACACACGTGCTACAATGGCGCATACAGAGTGCTGCGAACCTGCGAAGGTAAGCGAATCACTTAAAGTGCGTCGTAGTCCGGATTGGAGTCTGCAACTCGACTCCATGAAGTCGGAATCGCTAGTAATCGCGTATCAGAATGACGCGGTGAATACGTTCCCGGGCCTTGTACACACCGCCCGTCACACCATGGGAGTGGGTTGCTCCAGAAGTAGATAGTCTAACCCTCGGGAGGACGTTTACCACGGAGTGATTCATGACTGGGGTGAAGTCGTAACAAGGTAGCCCTAGGGGAACCTGGGGCTGGATCACCTCCTTATACGATTTAGAACTTATTTGTTCGTAGTGTCCACACAGATGATTGTTATTGTAAAGAGAACAAAACTTATTGTTTTGGGTCTGTAGCTCAGCTGGTTAGAGCGCACCCCTGATAAGGGTGAGGTCGGTAGTTCAAATCTACTCAGACCCACCACTTCTTGTCTAATCAAGAAGATGGTTAAAACAGTAAGTACCAGCATATGTGGGGCTATAGCTCAGCTGGGAGAGCGCCTGCCTTGCACGCAGGAGGTCAGCAGTTCGATCCTGCTTAGCTCCACCACTTTTACTTCTTAAAAATAAATATTCTTTATCGGGCCATTAAAAGCCTGAGAATAGAGTGTGTTTAATTTTGAGAGGTTTTCGTATCTCTTGCTCTTTAAAAATTTGGAAAAGCTGATAATAAAATTCTGATAGATACATTGTATTTATCAAGAGTTTTCAAAAGTAAAAAAACAATGGTAGCAGTACCATTCAGTGCCATTTGATTAACGTTTTACGTTGATTGATTGGTATCTACTTTAGTATTCAATATTGACTTCTGGCGAAGTTAAACTGTCACACAACAAAGACCCGTTTGGGTTGTATGGTTAAGTGACTAAGCGTACACGGTGGATGCCTTGGCAGTTGGAGGCGATGAAGGACGTATTAACTTGCGATAAGCCTAGTCAAGCTAGTAAAAAGCGCTTGAGACTAGGATTTCCGAATGGGGAAACCCACCTGCTTGCAGGTATCGTTAACTGAATACATAGGTTAACGAGGCGAACGCGGAGAACTGAAACATCTAAGTACCCGTAGGAAAAGAAATCAACCGAGATTCCGAAAGTAGCGGCGAGCGAAATCGGAACAGCCCTTAAGCTTATTATGTGTTAATGGAAGGCTGCTGGAAAGCGCCACGATACAGGGTGATAGTCCCGTACATGAAAAGACATTTTAAGTGAAATCGAGTAGGTCGGAGCACGTGAAACTTTGACTGAATATAGGTGGACCATCATCTAAGGCTAAATACTCCCAACTGACCGATAGTGAACCAGTACCGTGAGGGAAAGGCGAAAAGAACCCCTGTGAGGGGAGTGAAATAGAACCTGAAACCGTGTACGTACAAGCAGTAGGAGCCCACTTGTTGGGTGACTGCGTACCTTTTGTATAATGGGTCAGCGACTTATATTTTGTAGCGAGGTTAACCGAATAGGGTAGCCGTAGGGAAACCGAGTCTTAACTGGGCGACTAGTTGCAAGGTATAGACCCGAAACCCGGTGATCTAGCCATGGGCAGGTTGAAGGTTGAGTAACATCAACTGGAGGACCGAACCCACTAACGTTGAAAAGTTAGGGGATGACCTGTGGCTAGGAGTGAAAGGCTAATCAAACCGGGAGATAGCTGGTTCTCCCCGAAATCTATTTAGGTAGAGCCTCGGACGAATACTTACGGGGGTAGAGCACTGTTAAGGCTAGGGGGTCATCCCGACTTACCAACCCTTTGCAAACTCCGAATACCGTAAAGTAATATCCGGGAGACACACGGCGGGTGCTAACGTCCGTCGTGAAGAGGGAAACAACCCAGACCGCCAGCTAAGGTCCCAAAGTCATAGTTAAGTGGGAAACGATGTGGAAAGGCCCAGACAGCCAGGAGGTTGGCTTAGAAGCAGCCATCCTTTAAAGAAAGCGTAATAGCTCACTGGTCGAGTCGGTCTGCGCGGAAGATGTAACGGGGCTAAACTATGCACCGAAGCTGCGGATTCAGAATTTATTCTGAGTGGTAGGGGAGCGTTCTGTAAGCGGTTGAAGGTGTACCGGGAGGTATGCTGGACGTATCAGAAGTGCGAATGCTGACATGAGTAACGATAATGGGAGTGAAAAACTCCCACGCCGGAAGACCAAGGGTTCCTATCCCATGTTAATCAGGGTAGGGTAAGTCGACCCCTAAGGCGAGGCCGAAAGGCGTAGTCGATGGGAAACAGATTAATATTTCTGTACTCGATATAATTGCGATGGGGGGACGGAGCAGGCTAAGCAAGCATAGCGTTGGTAGTCTATGTGAAAGTGAGTAGGGCGTTTGTTTAGGTAAATCCGGACGAACACTAAACCTGAGACACGAGACGAGTCACTACGGTGATGAAGTTGCTGATGCCATACTTCCAGGAAAAGCCTCTAAGCTTCAGATTATATGGAATCGTACCCCAAACCGACACAGGTGGTCAGGTAGAGAATACTAAGGCGCTTGAGAGAACTCGGGTGAAGGAACTAGGCAAAATCGTACCGTAACTTCGGGAGAAGGTACGCTCCTATCTGTGATGAGACTTGCTCTCTAAGCGGACGGGAGCCGCAGTGACCAGGTGGCTGGGACTGTTTATTAAAAACACAGCACTGTGCAAAATCGCAAGATGACGTATACGGTGTGACACCTGCCCGGTGCCGGAAGGTTAATTGATGGGGTTATCCTTAGGGAGAAGCTCTTGATCGAAGCCCCGGTAAACGGCGGCCGTAACTATAACGGTCCTAAGGTAGCGAAATTCCTTGTCGGGTAAGTTCCGACCTGCACGAATGGTGTAACCATGGCCACGCTGTCTCCACCCGAGACTCAGTGAAATTGAAATCGCAGTGAAGATGCTGTGTACCCGCGGCTAGACGGAAAGACCCCGTGAACCTTTACTACAGCTTGGCACTGAACATTGAACCTACATGTGTAGGATAGGTGGGAGACTTTGAAGCAGCGACGCTAGTTGTTGTGGAGTCAACCTTGAAATACCACCCTTGTAGTTTTGATGTTCTAACGTTGGCCCCTGAATCGGGGTTACGGACAGTGCCTGGTGGGTAGTTTGACTGGGGCGGTCTCCTCCTAAAGAGTAACGGAGGAGCACGAAGGTTGGCTAAGTACGGTCGGACATCGTACGGTTAGTGTAATGGTAGAAGCCAGCTTAACTGCGAGACAGACACGTCGAGCAGGTACGAAAGTAGGTCATAGTGATCCGGTGGTTCTGAATGGAAGGGCCATCGCTCAACGGATAAAAGGTACTCCGGGGATAACAGGCTGATACCGCCCAAGAGTTCATATCGACGGCGGTGTTTGGCACCTCGATGTCGGCTCATCACATCCTGGGGCTGAAGTCGGTCCCAAGGGTATGGCTGTTCGCCATTTAAAGTGGTACGCGAGCTGGGTTTAGAACGTCGTGAGACAGTTCGGTCCCTATCTGCCGTGGGCGTTTGAGAATTGAGAGGGGTTGCTCCTAGTACGAGAGGACCGGAGTGAACGAACCGCTGGTGTTCGGGTTGTCATGCCAATGGCATTGCCCGGTAGCTACGTTCGGAACTGATAAGCGCTGAAAGCATCTAAGCGCGAAGCAGGCCTCGAGATGAGTTCTCACTAGACTTTTAAAGTCTCTGAAGGGCCGTTGAAGACTACAACGTTGATAGGCAAGATGTGGAAGTGGTGTGAGCCATTAAGCTAACTTGTACTAATTACCCGTGAGGCTTAACCATACAACGCCAAACGCGTTTTATGTGATAGTGAAACACGCGAAGAAGTTAATATAACTAAAGTAGATATTACTTAAAGAAAGACTTAAAAAATATTATCAGATATTTTCCAAATTCAGTTAGTGCGCAGAAATACGTATTAACGCCCAAATTTGCTTGGTGACAATAGCGTTTTGGACCCACCTGATTCCATGCCGAACTCAGTAGTGAAACGAAACAGCGCCGATGATAGTGTAGCATTTGCTATGTGAAAGTAGGACATTACCAGGCTTCAAATTGTAGAGAGCCCGACTAGAAATAGTCGGGCTTTTTTACGTCTGCAGAAAATTTAAATATAAGGGAGTAGCGAACATTACTCACTCGAGGTCCTGCAGTCACAACTTATGTATTGTGTGGGGCAAGTATGTAGAGCATTAAATGTGTTTTGCTCAAATGTTGCAGTTTTGGATGTATGTATTTTAAAAATGGATAAATCTAATCACTTAATAAATGGTATTGGTATGATTGATAAATAATCAAACCATTTTTTGAAGGGTATATGGGCTGATAAAATCATCAGCCCATATATTTAATAATCAGCCAAGTAGTTAGCTATTAGATAAGAATACAGTAAGTTTTTTACCTATTTTTAAATGGTCACTTGAAAGGTTATTCCATTGTTTTAGTTTATTAATACTGACTTTGTAATACTTAGCTATTTTCCATAAGCTTTCGCCTGATTTAACTTTATGCTCGATTTCTTGATCTGCAAGTATAGGGAGTATCAGCTTTTTCCCTGCGCGAATACGATTGCTTTTTAGATTGTTAAAGGCCTTTAACTGATTAACTGTTATTGCATGGCGTTTAGCTATGACACTGAGGCTGTCGCCAGATTGAATGGTGTAGTGTTGCCATTGACTGTAATCACTACTTTTTTGATTTGCGAGCATTGCTTTAAACTCTATTTTCTCATCGGCAAGAACAACGATATGAGGCGCATCAATAACTGCTGGAAAGCGGATCACACCGTAATTTAATGACTCGAGTTGTTGCCACTTCTCTTTGTTATCTATGATAACGGATCCCGAAACTGGTATTACCGCAATGGTATTTTTGTTTGCTATCGCAGGAAATACCATTTTTTGGCTTTTGAGTAGTTGGGCTGCAGCAAGTAACTTAGGGACATATTGACTTGTTTGTTTAGGTAGTTTCAAGCTGAAGAAATCGGTTGGCTTACCCTGCCTTTTATTGTTTTTAATTGATCTTAAAACGCGGCCTTCACCTAAATTATAAGCCGCAATAGCATGATACCAATCGCCATCGAAACGTTTGTATAAATACTCCATAAAATCCAATGCTGCACGGGTACTGTCGATCACGTCTTGTCTACCGTCATACCAAGGTGAAATTTTTACTTTAAAATACTTAGCAATAGAGGGCGTTAACTGCCATAGACCAGACGCATGTTTATGAGAATAGGCGCTTGCATCAAAATCGCTTTCAATAAGTGGCATTAATGCCAGCTCTATTGGTAAATCTCGTTTTTCTATTTCAGTCACTATATGATAAAGATAGGGTGTCGCGCGGCGGCTAATTTCATCCATATAATTAGGGTGAGATAAGTACCAAGCAATACGCTTGTTCACAGCGGGGTGACTTGAATTAGTAAAACTTAGCTGTGCGCGAATACGTTGCCAAACATCGTCCAGCTCTTTAGGATTTAAAGGCGCGATTTGTTCAATTGCTTTACTTTGTTGATTAATAACAGGCTTAGCTTTAATAATTGTTTTAGGGGCTGGTTGCTCTGGTGTTGTCTCACAGCCAGATAAAATAAAAATCAGTGGCAAAATGCCGATATATCGATTTAAAAACACGTAAAAACTACTCCGTAATATAAATGCAGCTAGCTAAAAGCCGGTTAGCTTAACATAGGGAATGTTAAATGTGAGATGGGCTAAATTTAAGCATGCTTTAAACTGCTCATTATAGCGACGAGTTAAGGTAACGTGATGATTATAAAGTTTTTAATTTAGCTGCTATTTCGTCTGACTGAGCGTGTAGGTGTTTGGCTGAGGTTAAGTTACCTAATTGTTGTTCTATTTCTGCCACCTTATTTAAGGATATAGTGAGATCTCTAAGCACAGTTACAGTATCCCCCAAATTAACCTGAAGTTGCCTGTCGAGTTGTAAGCTTTGCACATACGCGGCTTTGGCGGCGGGTAAATCTCCAAGTTGCTGCTCAATATTACCCACCTTATCAAACGAGACAGACAGGTCCCGTAATACTTGTGGTGAGTCACCTAGGCTTGTTTGCAGTTGTTGGCGAATCGCTAAGCTTTGCATACAGGCTGCTTTGGCGGCGGGTAAATCTCCAAGTTGCTGCTCAATGTTGCCAAGATTATCAAACGAGACAGACAGGTCCCGTAATACTTGTGGTGAGTCACCAAGGCTCGTTTGCAGTTGTTGGCGAATTGCTAAGCTTTGCGCATACGCGGCTTTGGCGGCGGGTACATCCCCGAGTTGCAGCTCAATGTTGCCCACCTTATCAAACGAGACAGAGAGGTCCCGTAATACTTGTGGTGAGTCACCAAGGCTCGTTTGCAGTTGTTGGCGAATTGCTAAGCTTTGCATAGAGGCAGTTTTGGCGGCGGGTACATCCCCGAGTTGCAGCTCAATGTTGCCCACCTTATCAAACGAGACAGAGAGGTCCCGTAATACTTGTGGTGAGTCACCAAGGCTTGTTTGCAGTTGTTGGCGAATTGCTAAGCTTTGCATATACGCTGCTTTGGCGGCGGGTACATCCCCGAGTTGCAGCTCAATGTCGCCCACATTATTAAACGAGACAGACAGGTCTCGTAATACTTGTGGTGAGTCACCAAGGCTTGTTTGCAGTTGTTGGCAAATTGCTAAGCTTTGCATATACGCGGCTTTGGCGGCGGGTACATCCCCGAGTTGCAGCTCAATGTTGCCCACCTTATCAAACGAGACAGAGAGGTCCCGTAATACTTGTGGTGAGTCACCAAGGCTCGTTTGCAGTTGTTGGCGAATTGCTAAGCTTTGCATAGAGGCGGTTTTGGCGGCGGGTACATCCCCGAGTTGCAGCTCAATGTTGCCCACCTTATCAAACGAGACAGAGAGGTCCCGTAATACTTGTGGTGAGTCACCAAGGCTTGTTTGCAGTTGTTGGCGAATCGCTAAGCTTTGCGCATACGCGGCTTTGGCGGCGGGTAAATCCCCGAGTTGTAGCTCAATATTACCCACCTTATTAAACGAGACAGACAGGTCCCGTAATACTTGTGGTGAGTCACCAAGGCTTGTTTGCAGTTGTTGGCAAATTGCTAAGCTTTGCGCATACGCGGCTTTGGCGGCGGGTAAATCCCCGAGTTGCTGCTCAATATTACCCACCTTATCAAACGAGACAGACAGATCCCGTAATACTTGTGGTGAGTCACCAAGGCTTGTTTGCAGTTGTTGGCGAATCGCTAAGCTTTGCATACAGGCTGCTTTGGCGGCGGGTAGATCCCCGAGTTGCAGCTCAATATTACCCACCTTATTAAACGAGACAGACAGGTCCCGTAATACTTGTGGTGAGTCACCAAGGCTTATTTGCAGTTGTTGGCAAATTGCTAAGCTTTGCGCATACGCGGCTTTGGCTTCAGGTAATTGGCCAATATTACTTAGTAAGTCACCTAATCTATCTAAGGCGATACTCAAATGCCTTTTTCCTTGGTTTGTAACCGTACTTTGCAATTGTTCTATCTTGGCCCTAGTTTGGTAGATAGCTTCATCAAGTTGTAAAGATGACAATAGTGGTTCATTTGAAGTTTCTGCTTCAGTTTGTGGCAGCTTGGTATTTAACTTAATATTAGAAGGTAGTTCAATTATTTGTTGGCGAACACTCCAGATATCAGGCGCCCAAGTGACAACACTAGCTGCACACGTATAAGGTAGCTCAATAAAAATGGGGCTTTTTACAATATCTTCCAACTGCGAACGGCGTTTATTTAAAGTGGCTAAGGTTTTGGCTCTTAGCGTATCCCAAATCCCTTCTTGATCTACCTGTGTTAGCGCTAACCAAACGGGAGAGTGGCCTGCGTTAGCGTCAAAAATTTCATCAATAACTTTATTTGGTAAATCTGTTTGAGTTATTGGTTTTATACGGCGTAACGGTTTACTGTGACTGCGCATAAAGTCATCTAGCCGCTGCTTAAGGGCAAAACTCGCTTGAGTATTTTCAACAAATACAAAAAAAAGAGAGAAGTCTTCGTGCCACTCAAGTGTGAGTTTTAATTCTGACCAGATGGCCTCAAAATCATGATTGTGCATCAAAGTAGTCGTTCATAATTGGAGGAACTTGGTACCAAATACTACCATTTTGATAATTTAAAACTAATGAATGATCAAATAAACGAATAATTGGTGGTAAGTCGCTGGCAAGGTCATTTATATATTGTGCTAGGTTACCGCTGTGCTCTCTGCAATGAATTAACCATTTTCTATCTTGTGCATTTAACCATTGAACATTTTTAGTTTCTTCTAAAATTGCCTGCTTAACAGGAGTGCTATTAACTCTATTTACAGGAAAATTGACTTTACCAAGTACTGCTTTTTTAGTGGTATGGCGTATTAAAGCAAACATCCGACGAACGTTACCACCGCATAGCCATGCAAACTCCTCTATCACGGGCTTTGAAATATAGTTTTCCCACTCAGGAAAGCGTTTTTCTACGACACACACCATTTTTGCTATACCTTCTGGGTTTTTCTCAATTGGCTTTTCTTTTTTAGGTGTTTGCATAACTTTAAAATTAGGCAACGAAAAGCTCCCAGAATAAAATTGATCAATGCTAGGAAGTACAGCATGGATATACGGGGGAACAGTATAAATGACGGTAATATTTTCAAAAGATAATCGGGCAGGAGAGTTAAAAAATAAGTCTTTAAGGGATTCAAATAATACGTTTTCTTGACCGTTAGGTGCAGACAGTCTTTCTAATGAATCAACAACAAGAACAACTTTATCTTGATTGGTATATTGTTTAACTGATGCAGCGACATCGTTTGCAAACTTTATGGCCTCTTGAAAAAACTTATTTGAGCTATTAGCAAATTTTATTAATTCTTGTTTAAAAGTTACATTTTCCTCTAGAGAGAACTCAACCTCAGCCCCTGCTGCTTTTAGTTTAGGTTTTAGCTCTACTTTTGAGTCCATTGCTTTTTTTGTGCGCTCCCAAATTGTTTCAGTAAGGAAGTCATCACCATATGCTTTTTTAACGGCGTGAGATAAGCCTGCTAATGCAGTGAAAATTAATTCAGTTTGAGTAATTGCAGGCTCATTTAAATCTAAAAAAGAGTCTGCACTACAGTAAAAAGCCGGTATGTTTTTTACTTTGAGATCAGCTAATAAACGCTGGAGTTCAGTGGTTTTACCTGCACCTCTAAGTCCAGAGAATAAGTAACAGCCAGGTGTATCTTCCCATTCGATAGCCTGTTTCATATCTTCAACACTGTCGTGAGCATCATCAGGAGCACGATTAACATAGTAATTTAATATATCATCGCGTTTAGCTGTATCTAAAAATGAATTATGAAAATCTCTAGGAGTACTCATCAAATGTCTCATTCGTTTGTGTTCGATCTTAATTAAGGTAAAGATAACACGCAAGATAAATTAGTGTCACTAGATTACTACTGTATATTGATGTGTGTTACCCAAACACACACCTAAAACATGCCCCTTGTGGTTTTTGTACATAAACCAAATCACCGCCGTGGTTGAGCATAATTTGCCGCGACAAGCTCAAACCAATACCCGAGCCTTGTTGTTTGGTAGTAAAAAAGGGCACGAATACCATATCGATAACATGTTCAGCAATACCAGGTCCGTTATCGCTGACTTCAATGTAAAGCTGTTGTACGTGATTTTGCGCGAGGGTGAGTTGAATCGTTGGTGCTTTATTAGGATTTTTCGCGTTATGTTGGTGGCTTGTGGCGAGTACTTCAAGTGCATTTTTTACTAAGTTAACCAGTACTTGTTCTATTTGGCTGTTGTCGAGCATCACTAATTGTTGGGTATTAATATTAAGCTCAAAAGTAGTGCCTTGGCTAAATGCTTGCTGCTGATGTAATGCAACTATTTGTGTGAGCACACTAGCTAAATTATAAGGCGCTAATTTAGGTGTAGGTAAGCTACTAACTTGACGAAAGCGTGCTATAAAATCGCCTAAATGCTCAGTGCGAGACGCAAGTGTAGTGAGTGCGAGCTGTAAATCTTGCTTATCTTCAAGCTCATTAAAGCACAGTGTTTGCGGTAATAAAGTGGTGCACGTGTTAGCGAGTGATGAAAGTGGCGTTATAGAATTCGCTATTTCGTGAGTTAGCACTTTAGTTAAGCGCTTATAGGCCTGCTGCTCTTTTAACTGCAATTGGTCGTGAATAGACTGTATGCTGACAACGCGGCGAACTTTACCTTGAATTTCGGCGATACTGAGTGCAATTGACAATGTATCTTGCTGTTCACCTGTTTGCCAATGCAGGGTATTACGTACGTTTCGCTCGGCTTTTAAAAGAAGATCACCCACAGCGCCCAATTCACTCAAGTGCTTAATGTTTTTACCTAAAAGCTTACTTACAGCGGGGTTTGATTCAATCACTTGGCCACTGTTATCAGACACCAATACAGCCAAATCGACATGAATTAGTAATGCTTGTAAAAACTGAGCTTGTTGCTCGGCATTAAAGCGTGCGGTTTGCATTTGTGCTTTTACTTGATCGAACTGCTGGCGCATTGGGTGATACTGGCTAAGGCCTAACGTACTATCGCCATTAGCGAGTGCGCGAATAACTATTTCAGCTTGTTTTTGTTGGCGAGTAAATAGTGTGAAAATATGGGCACTCAACGCAATACTAACCAAGACGATTAACAATAATGTTGCCGAGAAACCTTTATTAATAAGTAAGTAGCACAGTAATGCACTGCAGCTGCTTAATGCGACTAGGTTAAATCCGAGGGAAAAGTAAGGTCGCATGTTTATAATCCATACTTTTCAATGCGACGATACATAGCACCGCGAGTTAAACCAAGCGCTTTGGCAGCGTGGCTTACATTACCTTGATGATGAGTAAGGGCAGCTCGAACTGTGCGTTGTTCAAGAATTTCTAAATCAAAAGTGTCGTATGAATTATTGCTATTAACGGCTGTATTATTCGCATTATTATTGTTGTTAGCGGTAGCGCCAATTACTGAACTCACATCAAGATTTTCGCCTTCACTTAATATTACCGCGCGCTCTATGGCGTGGGCTAGCTCACGCACATTACCCGGCCATGTGTATTGGCAAAGTGAAACCATATCATGATCGCTAATAGCTAAATTACGCTTATATTTTTTTGAAAAGTGTTTGAGATAGTAATCAACTAATAATGGAATATCATCACTGCGTTCACGTAATGCAGGCAGGCGAATTTCAACAGTGTTTATTCTGTATAATAAATCTTGACGAAAACGCCCTTTACTCACCGCGTTATCTAGGTTGTCGTTTGTGGCGCAAATGAGGCGAATATCAATATCAATTGTTTTACTGCCGCCGATCGGAGTTACTTGGCGGTTTTGCAATGCGGCGAGTAACTTAGCTTGATGTTCAAGAGGTAGGTTACCTAGCTCATCTAAAAATAAACTGCCGCCTTGGGCAAGTTCAAATTTACCAATTCGATCAGCTTTAGCGTCAGTAAACGCGCCTTTTTTATGGCCGAATAACTCACTTTCAAACAGGTTTTGCGCTATTGCGCCCATATCTACACTCATAAAGGTTTGTTCGCTGCGCATACTTGCTTGATGAATTGCGTGAGCGGTGAGCTCTTTACCTGTGCCACTTTCGCCAGTGACCAATATATTAGCGTCGGTTTGCGCGGCTTTTTCGATAGTATTAAATACTTGCTGCATTGCTGCGCTTTGCCCTAAAAACTCAAATGATGGCGTGTTTAATGCCTGATTAAGTCCCTGCTTTTGGCGAGTAAGTTTACCAACTTGTTGCTTGTCTTTTGCGTGCGAGAATGCAGCAGCAACCGCGCCAAGTAATTGCTCATTTTGCCAAGGTTTAGCAATGAAATCAGACGCACCTGCTTTAATGGCATCCACCGCAATCTGAATATCACTGTAAGCGGTCATCAGTAGCACCACAATATTAGCGTCTTGCTCAATGATTTTTTTGAGCCAATAAAACCCTTCTTTGCCGCTAATCGAATCTTGGCTAAAGTTCATATCAAGCAATATAACGTCGACGGGTTGCTCAACTTTGCGTTGCTCGTTAATGATACCTTCAATATCAAAGGGGTTGTCGGTGGTTTTAACACTTTGATAATGCTGTTTTAGTAATAACCGTGCAGCAATGAGAATATCGGGATTGTCGTCAACAATTAAAATTGAGCCTGTGTGTTTCATGGTTTTTATTTTTATAGAGTTTTATTTAGCCTAAAACAAAAAAGGAACAGTGTCCATAAATGGACGCTTATTAAAATAAAAAGTGTTCTATAAACGGACATTTAAAGTATCTATCTGTATAAGTAATTATTCAAGTTGTTGTAATTAAAGAATAATTAAAGTTGGCATACGCTTTGTAATAGCAATAGGTAACTAGTTAAATTAAACCTGTATCAAGGCGGCAACATGGATAAGAAAATAGAACGCTCATTTACTCAAAAGTATTTTAAAAAATTCATCTTTGCAACGATGGCCTTTGGTGTTGCGGCGGCTGCGTATGGCTTTACGCAAACTAGCGATACAGGTCGTAGCCAACATGTTGAGCGCAGTAGCCTCACCGTTAGCACAGTTAAACAAGGTGGATTTAAAGATGCGTTGAGCTTACGTGGTCAAGTGGTGCCAAAAACCAGTATTTATCTTGATACTATCGCCGGTGGCCAAGTTGAGGAGCGTTTGGTAGAGCAAGGCGAATTTGTAGAAGCAGGCCAGCCCTTGGTGCGCTTGAGTAATACTAACTTGCAACTTGATGTTATGGGCCGTGAGGCTCAAGTAACAGAGCAGCTAAATTTTTTACGTAATACGCAAATGAATATGGAAACTAGCCGCTTAAATTTACGCCGCGACTTATTAGAAATAGAGTTAAAGATTACGCATTTAACGCGCCGTTTAAAACAAACTAAACCATTAGTTAAAAGTGGGGTGTTGGCGCAAGATAAATTAGCAGAGCTTGAGGAAGATTTAAGTTATTACCATGCTCGCAAGGAGCTAACGCTTGAGCGTCAAAAGCAAGAAAAATCAATACGTGAAGTGCAAGTCGCACAGCTTTCAGATAGCGCTAAAATGCTCGAGAAAAACCTTCAATTTGCTCGTCGAAACCTCGATAACTTATTAGTAAAAGCACCGGTATCCGGTTATTTAAGCGAGCTTGATGTAGAAATTGGTGAATCAAAAAGCAGCGGCGCACGCCTTGGACAAATAGATATTCCTAACGAGTATAAATTAGTGGTGCGTCTTGATGAGTTTTATTTAAATCAAGTTCAGCGCGATATGGCCGTGATGATTGAACTTGATAATGACGCGATTACTGCCAAAGTGAGCAAAATTGATAGCCGCGTACAGCAGTCTCAATTTCAAATTGAAGTGGACTTACCAAGTAACACCAAAAGTATAAAGCGCGGCCAAAGTATTGATATTGAGTTAATGCTAGGAGATGAAAAAAACAATGCCTTACTACTTAAGCGTGGTGCCTTTTTTACCAGCTCTAGCGGTAATTGGGTGTATGTTATTGAGCAAGGTGACAACAAAGCACTGCGCCGTGATATTCGTTTAGGTAAAAAAAATCAACATTATTTTGAAGTGCTCGAAGGGCTAAAAGCAGGGGATCAAGTAATTACCTCTAGCTACAGCAACTTCGATAAAGCACAGCAATTACAATTTTAAGGATAATAACAATGATCAAACTAACTAATTTAAGCCGTGTATTTCGTACTCAAGATGTTGAAACAGCTGCACTAAGCAATATTACTCTAACCGTAAAAGAAGGTGATTTTTTAGCAATTATGGGCCCATCTGGCTGTGGTAAATCAACCTTATTATCTATTTTAGGCATGTTAGATTCGCCAACAAGTGGAAGCTTTGAGTTTGCAGGTACTGACATTGCAGGTTATAGCGAAAAACAATTAGCAGAGTTACGTAAAGCCTCGATTGGTTTTGTATTTCAGAGCTTTAACTTAATTGATGAATTGACAGTTTATCAAAATGTAGAGCTGCCTTTGCAATATCAAAAAATTTCAAAAAGTGAGCGTAAAGAGCGTGTTGAAACCATTTTAAAGCGAGTGGGTATTGATCATCGAGGCGATCATTTACCGCAACAGTTATCGGGTGGTCAGCAGCAGCGAGTGGCAGTAGCGCGAGCTTTGGTGATTAACCCTAAGCTAATTTTAGCTGATGAGCCAACGGGTAATTTAGACTCAAAAAATGGTGATGAAGTAATGGCAATGCTCCGCGAATTAAATAAAGAAGGCACCACGGTAATTATGGTTACGCACTCTGATAAAGAGGGTAATTACGCAGATCGTTTAGTACGCCTACTTGATGGCCAAGTGATGCTTGATAAAGCAAATAACGTACAACAAACGGTGGAGGTTGCATAGTATGTTTGTAAGTTACTTTATTACAGCGCTGCGTTCGTTCAAACAGCAAAAACAACATTTTATTTTAAATGTATTAGGTTTAAGTATTGGCTTAGCTTCAGCTATTTTAGTGGCGTTGTTCGCACAAAATGAGCTGTCTTACGATAGTCAGCAGCCACATGCTGAACGTGTTTACCGCGTAGGCCAAGACTTCTCGAAGTTGGGCTTATTTGTGATCCCAATCTTCAATTATTCACAAGGAGCGAAGGCAGTCGAGTATAGCCAAGTGGAAGAAGTCTTTGGTTTGACTATGGTGTCGATGACTAGAGAGGCGATGGTTGACGTACAGTATCGCGATCAGGGTTTTAAGCTCAGCGATTTATATGGAGCAACTCCAAATATTGAGAATTTTATCAATATGAACACATTGGCTGGCGATTTAAAAAATGCTATGAGTACACCTGGTAGCCTAGCATTGAGTGAGTCTGAAGCACTGCGTATTTTTGGTTCTGTGAATGTTATTGGTAATACGCTACAGCACGAACAAGGGCAATATACTGTACGGGCGGTGTTTGCGGATTTACCAAGCAATACTCACTTTGCATTTAAAAACCTAGTGTATGTAAAACATGACCCGAGCAACCTTATGATGAATAGTAGCTACGTTTATATGCGTTTAGCGCCACAGGCCGATCCAATCGCACTTGCGGATACACTTTCTAAACAATACTTTAATGGGCAAATGGCGGGGCAAATTGCCATTGAATTTCACCCACTATTAGACTTACATTTAATAGCCAAATCACCATTTGAAATGAAAGCGGGTGGCGCAAAGCAAGTCGTGATGATTTGTGCGGGTTTGAGTGTGTTGCTTATTTTAATTGCGGGCTTTAACTTTATCAATATGACGGTGGCGCAGTCCACAAGGCGTGCTAAAGAAGTTGGGGTGCGTAAAGCACTTGGCGCAAGTAAAGGGCAGTTAGTAACGCAATTTTTAGCTGAGTCTATGTTGGTTGCGTTATTGTCGATGATTACTGCATGTGTATTAGTAGAGCTGTTATTACCGAGCTTTAATCAGTTAGTCGATCGTGAGCTAGTCGTAATTTATTTTTCAGCCTTTGGTTTGGGTATTATGAGCGTGGTGATTGCTGTAGGCATACTTGCCGGTTTGTACCCTGCATTGTTTATCTCATCATTTAGCGCTAAACGAGTATTAAGTGGCGATTTACAACGAGGCAGTACAGCTACTTGGGTGCGTAAAAGTTTATTAACCCTACAAGCTTCATTGGCAATAGGCCTGATCATTGCCTCGATTACGTTATTAAACCAATTATCTCACTTACAAAGTCTTCCTTTGGGCTATCAAACACAGCAACGCTTAGTGGTTTCAGAGTTGCCAGTGCAATCGGTATTTACGCAGCAGCCTAGCGCACTCATTAATCGCTTGACGGCTATTGATGGCGTAGAGCAAGCAACGATTATTGATACCCGTTTAACCGTTTCAATTAATAATACATTACAGCCAACTTGGCCCAATGGAGAATCATCAGGTGGAATAACCCCTGTGATAGGTTCTGGTTTTGATGTCGTAAAAGGGCTAGGCCTTACGCTCATTGCTGGTAGAGACTTTAGCCGTGAGTTTTCCTCAGACTGGGCGACGCGAGCAAACGGGGTTACAACGGTGGGTACAATTATTACAGAAACCGTTGCCAAGCAGGCTGGTTATAGCAATGTGGCTGATATTGTTGGACAAACAATTAAAGACACAGGGCGTAATGTGGATATGCGGGTTGTCGGTGTTGTAAAAGATGTAAAAATTGGTAATGCACAAGATGCAAATTCTAACATTATGTTTTTATGTGGCTTTAACTATTTAGCACCGGTATCTGAAGTGATTTTAACAGTTAATCTGCAAAAGCTCCCAGCTATAAAGCAAGAAGTGATCGCAGCCTTGGCTGAGGTGTCTAATATTTATGAGCCAAAAATAAACCTACTAGCTGAAAACTATAAAGCGGTTTTAAAAGCTGATGAGCGTGTTTCTTTTGTAGTACTTATTTTTACGGGCCTTGCGGTATTCTTAACCTGCTTAGGTACATTTGGTTTAGCTTCGTTTGCCACAATTCGTCGCCAAAAAGAAGTGGCGGTACGCAAAGTACTTGGCGCATCACGTATTAGTATTATGAACCTACTGGCAAAAGAGTTTTTAATTTTAGTATTGGTGAGTGTAGCCATTGCATACCCAATAACCTATTGGCTGGTGGGTGATTGGCTCGCTAATTTTAATGAGCGTGTTGATCAAGCGCTGTGGGTTTATTTAATTGCAGCTCTTAGTGTTGCAGTAATTACTTGGCTCACGGTTGCAAGCCTTGCATTTAAGGCTGCAAGCACACGGCCATCGCTTACTTTACGTTATGAGTAAATAAAGCTCAGTGAATTAAAAAAGGGTTAGTGAACACACTAACCCTTTTTTGTATCGTAAATTTTATTGATACGAAATGTAATACCCAGGTACATGCGCTTGGGTATAAAAATGCCCGTCAATGTATGAATCTTGTATTAAAGTTCCAATATTTGCAGCGTTAATACGCATACGAGCCACCATTTCATGGACTGCTTCAGCGGTGAAAACGTCTTCGACTGGAGGGTCGCCAACAAAATTAGTAAACCACGGAAACCAGCTATTATCATTGCCACTTACGCTTTGGTCGGGGTGGTAGATACCGCCCTGCCAGCGATCAAATTTCAGACTTTCTAAACTAAATAGGCCAAAGTTTGCTTGCGTCATACATGCATCAGCGGCTTGGTATTCAGGGTAGCCAGAACTAGCAGCAAACTGATTGCACACATTGTGTGGGAGGTTGCTGGTATTTGCTGCAGAATATTCTACAGCTCTAAACATAACAGGACGAGAAGAGCTACCTGCGGGGAAAATAATATTTGCCGCGACAGGTGAATGCCAACGTTGATGATACATCGCAATTGATAGGCCTAAGTCCTCTTTGTTTATTGCAACGTTATCTGCATGTGTCCATGAGCCGCCAGGGTCAACAGGAGCGCCGCTATTATCGAATATTATTCCATGTTGGTTTGCCTCCAGATGGTTAAGTAGGTTTGGCGTTGTATTGTCGACAACCGTTACTGGGATCATGCTACTAGCTGCACTAGGTGTATAATTTATAGCTGGGTTGTTTAATGCTTTCCAGCATAATAAGCCATAACCATAACCGTTATTTATCATCGGGCAGTTTGCCATATTTGCAGATGACTGGTTGCTTTGATAAGTGTGATTAACCGATGCAGCAGCGGCTTCACCTGTGCCTACCAATACTCCCCACGACTGAAGTGTTATTTGTGCATACGGTAGTTCACTTTCAGGCAAATAGAGTGTGGTGCTAGATATTAAGTTAAGCGCTAAATCGAACTCATAGAGTACTACCGGACGCATTTTACTTTGTTTTTGCTTGGGGTATTGGGCTATCACGGTTTGCTTTGCAGGTGGGGTTTGATATTGCTCATTTACTTGGGCTAACAAATAAACACGATGCTTTGATATATAGCTATTTAGCAATTTTTTTATATGCCAAGTTGATAGTTTGCGAGATTTTAAAATGCTAGCGTGGTTATCGGTTAATTGCAGTGTATTGCCTTGCTGCAAAACCCATGTGTGCCCACTTAAACCAATTACTTTTGTTTGCTCAAAAATATATTGGTTTTGTTGATCATGACTCTGTGTATTTATAAGTGCTTTGCCATTTATTTGATAGCTTGAAAACGACACTTCCTCGTTGTGATACTGATGTAAGGGCGCCGAATATTGACCAAATAAAGCGGTTAATTCAATTCTAATAGTGTTATCTAATTCTTTAACAACCCACTGATCTTGCGCCTGCTGGTGGAAAGTTATTGGAGTGTATTGACCCTCCTTATCTACGCTGAATGCCTGCCATGTTGTTTCACACTTTGATATACATAACTTAGATGAGCGAATAAGCGCTTGTTGATTTTCTGAGGTGAAAGAGTCCTGTTCGTCTTCAAATTTAAATTGAAGTGGAGTGCCTCTTTCAGTGATCTCAAAAGAAAAAAGAATACGCCGCTGGTTACCGCTAACATGCAACGTATTGTGATTACTTTGGCCTAACTTAAGCTTTGAGTAAGTGTTTGAAGTGTGTGTTTTATCGGCGTTACCTAAAAAAGCGGAGCCATTATTATGTTGATGGCTTTGATCGCCTTCTTGGAGTTCTAAAAATTGTAAACGTTGAACACACGCTTCTTCTTTACAAGTTTGTAGTTGTATTTTGCGTTGCTGATACGCAAAATTAAACCAAGGTGTTTGAGCTAAATAGCTCTCTTGGTTTGCATAAAATAGTACGGGTAGTGTGCTTGTATCAAATTGTTTTGCTATAGCAACACAATGCATACTTGCTGTTATTGTAAGTGCAGTGATAAAAAGTGTAAGTAGTTTTTTCATGATGATTCCTTTGCTTTAAACATACAAAAGAGGGTAGGAAACACCTACCCTTTATAAGTTCGATTGCAGTGCTTAATATACAACCCCCTGCTGCTGCGAAGCATTAACACCCTGATTGAGCTGAATAGATAGCCAATTTTCTACATCACTACGAAGAGAAGCGGTGTTATCAGGACCTGACTGGCTGGCATAAAACCATAAACCGGTAGGCATGGGGGCGGTAACATTTGTGCCACAAGTAAAGTGATTAGCGGCATACATTACAGCGCCAGAGCTACCAAACTCAAAATGACTATCAGAATAACCGCCATAACCTCGTGCTTTAACATGGGCTTCTGAGTCGAGCGTGAAGTGGTAAACTTCGTTGGGTTGCAACAAAAATGGACTTACGTCAGATGAATCAAATCGAGCTCGCATTGTCGAATTTACGCTCGCTTCGTTACCTGAACGGGTAATTATGCCTGCAATATTAGTAATTAAATCACTGGCAAGTTGTGCATCGAGTAAGCTACCCGCATTGTCATTCACTATTGCAGCAGTAATACCTAAAGCTGCTTTTATAGTGCCCAGCACCGAGTTAATATCCCATCCAGTGTTAAAGCTCATTGCTGCACCACCGGCTTTATTAAACAATACAATCTCAGGAGCAGAACCAGGTAAATCAACGGCAAACTTTGCGCCATCGGCAGAGTGTGCATTAGTGGCTTTTGACCAAATTTGCTTTGCGGTCCCTTTTACATGGAAGCGCGAGGCATAAGTGCCTCTAACTTCTAAGTTTCCTGAACATGAATTACTTTGATTACAATCAAAACCCGCTTTATCGGCACACAGCATTTTTACCGAAAACTCAGTAGAGTTATGACTTATTGTGTTGTCGTAGCCATACGCTTTATGTTTTGACCAACGCTCACCATCGCCTGAATGAAATGCGCCGTAAGCAGTACTGGTAAAGTTAAGTCCGTGTTTAGACATTCCTTTATTGTCACTAGACGTTTCAGGTGCAGGTGATGATGGGGTTGAAGGGTAATTTGTTACCACAGTACCAGAGCCTGTATTTGGCACTACCATTTGGCAGGCACAGGCTGACTTTGGACCACCCTTTGCATCTTTATTTAATAACTCTTTAATTTCATTATAAGTAGTTGGATCCATTTCCTTGTTATAGCTTAAAACAGAGAGCCCTTTTTTCTTAGGCGCTGCGTAATTTTCAAACCACGCTTCAAATAATCGTGGATTGTTTATTTCGACAAACTCAGCTAACGAAACCATTTTTTGCATTGTTAACCATTGCTTAAAAAGAGCCGGCTTATATTGTATAAGGTAGCGTGCAAGGTAATAGCTGTCCTCTGGTGAGTGATCAGCAAGCACCGTAGACCATAAATCAAGCGCATTTACGTCTATCTCTTTTATTTGGCTTAAGATTTCTTCGGCCTGATAAGTTGCTGTTAGTTTTTCAATATAATGATTGAGTACCGCTTCTTCATCGTTTTCAGCCATAAAATCAAGCAAAGAAAGCGAGTCAGTAGACCACGCAGAAATAGTCTGCCAAGTTTGTTTACTAACTTGAGCAGGTGCCATTGCACCATAATCATTTTCTAAAGCGGTAGTACGGTGGTTGGTATTTTCAACAGTACCTGCAAATGCAGTGGTACTTATGATTGCCATATACACAAGAGAACCTAAAGCAAGTGGTGTCATTAATGTACGTTTCATTTTTATTCCTCCATAAATAATAAATAAGCACAAATAATGTGCCCTTTTATATTGCTTGTTTATTTTCATCACGAAAGGAATTAGCAGGGTCAGCAGGGGGCGAGTTAGGTAAAAGTGAGAAAAGTAAGGGGGTGTAAACATGCTGGGCATTATTTTTTGAATTGAATAAATTTATATATATTTAAATACAATAACTTAAAAATAAATTTACCCGTTTTTACCCAATTGCCCCATGATTTTAAGTGTGATTTACCTCTCTTTGATGCACACTTTTTGAGTTGGTTTTGTATTTAATAGGTATGTAAATACAGCATCAACACTAGGATTAAGTAAATAAATGGAGGTAAATATAATGAAATATACAATTTTAATATCAAGTCTGTTACTAACAACCTTTGCGCATGCTCATAGTGCAAAAATGCTGCAAGAAGAATTTCAAGTTAACGCGCAAAACTGCCCTAAAAAGCAAACAATATTGCTCGCTTCGATGAAAATATCGACAGGAACGTTTTCATTTTTAAAAAGTGATACAAGTAGTGGGTGTACGGAAAAAAGGCTTTCTGCATCAGGTCGAGAAAGCCCGATGTTAGATTGTGGTCAGTTTGATGATTGGCGCTTAGCTTACGACATGGGAAACAATATGTGTGAGTCGTTACACTCAAATATGATGCGTTTTGACAATACATTAAACCCAGATATGCAAATATTTACTCGCTTTGAAGGCCCTTATGAATTTAAAGGGGACGAACATCATCAAAAATTTAAAGCCAACATGGGCGTTACATTAGCGTGTTATATCTGTGATACAGCAAAATAGTTAAACCGTAGCACGAGGTGATATAAGTGATACCTTGTGCTTTTTAATTCTGATTCAGGTTAAGTAACCTGAACTCTGGATAATAAATCTATCTCTAGCAGCTCTTTTCAGCGCTAACTGCGTTGAATTTACTTGCAATAGGCCAGCTATTGACGCGTAAATTCGTCTTGTTTTCATTGAAAATCTCTGGCTAGAGAAAAATAAATTTAAATATCACCATGATTCAATACGTTAGTAAATCTCTTAACCAGAGTTCAAGTTAAATAGTGAGGTGAGGCTTTAGCAAGTACTTCAAGCTTTTGTATTTGTTGTTTTAGTTTATGTAAATCATCATGCTCTTCATTGCAGTGGTTAATAACATAATGTGCGGTTTTTATTATATTACGCCAGCGTGGTTTTTTAGGCAGTGTTTTAATCGCTAAATAGCGCTCTAATGTACGCACCCGCAGCCGACCATCATCAATGTTTACTTTCCACATTTTACTTTCTTCTGCTAGCTCAATTCTTGTTTTTGAGCTTGTTTGTTCCCAAATGCTCAGCGATAGCGTCATAACTTCTACAATTAATTGGCGAGTGTCTTGCTCTGTGTAGGTAGCTTCGTTGGGGCGGCGTTATTCACTGTATTTGGCGGTTTGCTTATTTGTGCTAAATATTTATAGCTGAGCAACATTCCTGCCATAAAGGCACTAAATACTGCTAATACATTATAAAGAGTGAAATAATTATGTTGTGGCTTATTTGGGAGAATATCGGCTTGCTTCAAGCGTAGCTGGTATAGATTGGCCGTATCAGTTCGATTTTGGCGTAACATTGTATTGTAATCTTCAAGCGTACTTAGCGCATCACGGTATTGTTTTGATTGCTGTTGTGATTGAGCGAGTGCGATGTAAAATAACTCTGTTAGTTGGCTGTTTTGATTGTGGTTTTTAGCTAACCCTTGTTTTAATAACACTTGTGCTTCAGTGTCATTACCTTCTAGTTGTTTTAGCTTTGCCTCTATTAATAGCGCCCGTTGGTCGACTTTGTCATTTTGAATAAGGCTACGGGTACGTTTTTGTGTTGCTAGCCATTTATGTGCCTCATTAAGTTTATTTTGAGCTAAAGCGATTTCAGCAAGTAGTAAGTAGGCGCGTGAAGCTTGAGTATGTGCACCACTATTGTTTAACTGCGTAAGCGTTGAATTTATAAGATTTATAGCTTTATCAAACTGTAACTTTTTAAAAAACACCTCAGCTAAGCTTATCAGCGTATGGTTTGCCTTTGTTTGATTGCCAAGTTGTGTATGTAGTAAATGTGCTTGTCGAAATGACACGATAGCATCATCTAATTGATTAATATCTCGCGATATATTACCTAAATTATTTAAAGTAACTGCTTGGCGTTTTAAGTCGTTTAATTGCTTAGCAATGTCGTAACTGTTTAAAAATAAAGTTAAAGCGGTGTCTAAATCCCCAAGCGCTTGATATACATTAGCAAGATCATTCGATGTTTGACCTTCATAACTTAAGTTTTTTAACTGCGTAGCAAGCTTTTGTGTTTTATGAAAATAAGTAAGAGATTGAATATAACCTCTTTGTCTGTATGCATTAATACCGAGTTGTCGCGTTACATGATATTGCTGTGAAATACTTAAACTTTGGCTAAGTAGTTGCTCAAGCTCTGAATTTGCTAAGGCTAAATCACCAGCTTGCCTATACAGTACAGCTAATTCTAATTTAGCCTCAAATGATGCTGTTGAGTGTGGCTTGAGTTTACTGATTTTTTGCTTGCAGGTTAAAATGTCACTCGTTATATCAACAGATTTATTTTGCTCACAAACACTTGCCGATACCGGATAAGAAAAAAGTAAAAATATAATAAAAACAATATTTAGAAACATCACTAAGTACGAGTTGCATTTTTGTTAAATTAAAAGTAACACAGTATTAACTTTACGTCATAAAGATTGTGTGACTATTAAATGTCACGTATTTTTTGTGCTGGATTTCCTACAACCACGGTATTAGCGGTTACGTCTTTGGTGACTACCGAGCCAGCACCAATCACGCTATTATCGCCAATGGTAATACCTGCTAAAACAATAGCTCCCGCGCCAATCCATACGTTATTACCTATAGTTATTGGTGCTGCAAAGTTTTCTTTCTGTAGTCTTTGTTTGGGCTCAACTGCATGAGATACCGCTAATAGCTGAACATTAGGGCCAATTAAGCAGTCACTGCCAATCGTTATTGCACCTTCATCAATTGGTGCATCTAATACAGTGCAATTAATGTTTATAAAAGTACGATCACCAATAGTGATCTGATTGCCGTAATCGCAGTGAAAACCAGCTTCAATTATAACGCCCTCACCACATTCCAAAAATAACTCTCTAATACGTTTTAAGTTGCCTTTGCTCGGACTTTTATTAAATAGGCGGCAGGTGTCGCCAGTTTGTTTGCGCAGCGCTAAATATTCTTTGTTTAAACTAGTAAATACTTGCATGTGGTTTCTTTTAAAATAAAGCTTATGGCATTCTACCTTTATTATTATTTGATTAAAGCTGCTTTAATTTCATTCATTCACTTGTCATTTAACTTGTTTCGTTTAAAATCTAATAACTTTCGAAACGAAACTTAATTTATGACTAAACGAAACACACAGCAACGTCGTCACAATATCTTGGTTCAAGTTAATGAGCTAGGTGAAGTCGTGGTTGAAAAGTTAGCAGAACAGTTTCAAACCTCCGAAGTAACCATTCGAAAAGATTTAACCGCGCTTGAAAAAAGTGGTTTATTGCTGCGCCGTTACGGTGGTGCTATTGCACTGCCTAAAGAGATTGTTAGCGATGAAGTAGATTCAAAGCGCAAAGTAGCGATAGCTAAAGCTGCAGCTGCCCTCATAAAAGATCATAACCGAATTATTATAGATAGCGGGCGCACTACTGCTGCGATGATCCCCGAGCTTGCAAATAAGCGTGGGTTAGTTGTTATGACCAATGCCATTAAAGTTGCGAGTCGTTTACTATCACTTGAAAACGAGCCGACACTTTTGATGACCGGTGGAACATGGGACCCGCATTCTGAGTCGTTTCAGGGGCAAGTTGCCGAAAATGTATTATGCTCTTACGACTTCGATCAGCTATTTATTGGTGCTGATGGCATAGATGTAAAACGTGGCACAACCACTTTTAATGAGCTGGTGGGTTTGAGCCAAGTTATGGCAAAAGCGGCACGTGAAGTAATCGTAATGGTTGAATCCGACAAGATTGGCCGAAAAATACCAAATTTAGAATTACCGTGGAAAATAGTAACCACATTAATAACCGACAATGGCTTAGCTGACGATAAACGCAAGGCAATTGAGGCGTGTGGTGTAAAACTAATTTGCGCAGAGATTATACAATAGCTACTTAGTAGCAAGTATTTAAAAAATTAATGGAGACACTATGTGTGGAATAGTCGGGGCAGTTGCAGAACGTCCAGTAAACAAAATTTTAGTTGAAGGCCTTAAGCGTCTTGAATACCGTGGTTATGACTCAGCAGGCGTAGCATTGCTTGATGGCAACACACTTAATACTGTTAAAGCAGTAGGTAAAGTAGTTAACGTAGAAGCAGCGCTAGAAAAAGCAGGCGTTAGCGGTCATACAGGTATTGCACACACTCGCTGGGCAACACACGGTAGCGTAACAGAAGCCAATGCACATCCACATGTTTCAAATAGCCAGCTTGCACTTGTCCACAATGGTATTATTGAAAACCATGCAAGCTTACGTGCTGCGCTTAAAGGTGACGGCTATGAATTTTTATCAGACACCGATACCGAAGTTATGGTGCATTTAATTCATCAATTACGCCAACAACACACTACATTGTTAGCCTCTGTTCAAGCTGCTGTTAAACAGTTTGAAGGCGCTTTTGGTACCGTTGTATTTGATAAAGACAACGACAACGAAATTATTGTAGCGCGCTCAGGCAGCCCACTTGTTATTGGTTTAGGCCTTGGTGAAAACTTTATTGCCTCTGACCAACTTGCATTATTACCAGTTACTCGCAGCTTCATCTTTTTAGAAGAAGGCGACGTAGCGCGTATTACACGTGACACAGTAGAAATTTTTGATGAAAATGGCGACGCTGTAGAGCGAGAAGTGATTGAATCAAACATTACGCAAGATGCATCAGGCAAAGGCGACTACCGCCATTACATGCTAAAAGAAATTTACGAGCAGCCACTTGCTGTACGTAATACCCTTGAAGGACGTTTAAACGACGACCGCGTAGCAATTGATGCCTTTGGCGAAAGCGCTCAGCAAATATTTAAAGATGTGAAACACGTACAAATTATTGCCTGTGGTACGTCTTACCATTCAGGTATGGTTGCACGTTACTGGCTTGAGCAGTTTGCGGGTGTTAGCTGTAATGTAGAAATAGCTTCTGAATTTAGATACCGTCAGTCGTTTGTACACGAAAACAGCCTACTAGTTACTATTTCTCAATCGGGTGAAACAGCCGACACGCTAGCCGCATTACGCTTAGCTAAAGAGCAAGGTTACATGGCCTCAATGACCATTTGTAACGTACCGGGCTCATCGCTTGTACGCGAATCAGACCTTGCCTTTATGACCAAAGCGGGCGCTGAAATTGGCGTTGCATCGACTAAAGCGTTTACTACGCAATTAGTTGGTTTGTTAATGCTTACTGCGTCTATCGCGCAAGAAAAAGGCCTTGATCAAAGCGCGATTGTAAATGCAATTAAAGTACTTCCAGCTAAGTTAGAAGAAACATTACTACTCGCTGATGGTATTGCAGACCTTGCAGAAGAGTTTGCCGACAAGCACCATTCATTATTTTTAGGTCGTGGCTCGCAATACCCAATTGCAATGGAAGGTGCGCTTAAGCTTAAAGAGATTTCGTACATTCACGCAGAAGCCTACGCAGCGGGCGAGCTTAAACATGGGCCACTCGCGCTTATTGATGCCGACATGCCAATTATTGTTGTTGCACCTAATAACGAATTGCTAGAAAAGCTTAAATCAAATGTAGAAGAAGTACGCGCACGTGGCGGCATTATTTACGTATTCGCAGATAAAGATTCACACTTTGAGTCAGACGACACAATGCGTGTAATCAACGTAAACCACACTGACGACATTATTGCGCCAATTGTTTACACACTGCCATTGCAGCTACTGTCATACTACGTAGCGGTAATTAAAGGCACTGACGTTGACCAACCACGTAACTTAGCTAAATCGGTTACGGTTGAGTAAAATCAATAGGTTGGTAATTACCTGCTAAAGATAAAAAGGCGCTTAATGCGCCTTTTTAATATGTGCGCTCACTTAAGTCATAAGCAAAGTAGCCATAGGCAATTACTAACATCAAACCTAAAAATGATATGTGCATTATACGAGCTAAAATTAAGTCTATAGGCCGCGCGTGTCGCAAAATCGCTTCATCATTAACTATCGTAGCTTTTACTGACTTTTGCCGTCTAATAACTTTGCCATACATGCTTACTCTTATGCCTATTCCTTTGTCCCAAAGCGGCTCATGTACCCCTTCTTCGCGCAATTTTCTCTCAATGTGTTTCATTGTAATGCGAGTGAAGCATAAGGTTGAAATAAGATAGCTCATTATTATTGGTAAAGAGATAAATAAAAATATTTTTTCAGGCATTACATACATAATTTAAAACCAGTCAATGCTTGAGCTTAAATCATATAATTCGCCAGAAATAAACTTACCAACTTCATCACCCGCTTTACCGACCATGAATCCAGCCCCGAGGCCGGCTCCAATTAAGATAACCCAACCAACTGGCCCCATGGCAATTGCTATACCTACACCAGCTGTAACTGTTGCACTTCCGGCGCCAATGCCTGCGGCTGTCCCTAAACCAAGCCCTGTTGTTTCAACAATGGCACGTCGCTGCCAATCTTTACCTGCTTTGTAATCTTTATAAACGCTATCAGCTCGAAGACCAGCATCAACAGCAATGATAAACTTTCCTGCAAAATTAGAATTTTGTTCTAGTCTACGTAAGTGCTGTATGTTAGCTAAAGAAGTTAATTTGAGGGGAGTAGAAGTTCTTGCGCTTCTTGCTGTATCAATGCCTCGCTGTGCACTAGACCATATATTACCTTTCGCAGATGCTTTCACCTGGCCTTTGAATTTGACCATTTCCCTCTTAAATACAGTATTAAGCTCTAGGTGAGCTTGCTTAGCTCTGTTACCTAGCTTGATTAGTTCTAACTTAGGTTGTTTGTTTTGCGATGCTTTTCTTATTTCAATTAAGCTAGTTTGGTATTTTAGAATTGCTTTTCCAAATGAGCTCAATCTTACTTGGCTTGACTCTAGGGAAGTAAATGCCGCACCAGTAGCGGCAATAGCGTCAAAATTTCTACCTGAAAATTTTAGTTCTGTCAGTTTTCTTACTTTGTCCACGTATGGGGAGATTTCTGCGTCATATAGTGCGGCAATAGCCAAGGCATCTTCATCACCGAAGCTGTTTACTATAGTGCTGACATTTCTTTTTGTATGCTGAGGCCAAGACACAGTACTGTCAAGTGCGCAAGCTATGTCAGGACGAGAACGCCTAAAGTCGCTCATATCCCCAGACTGTGGGGATCTTAAAATAAAGGGGTTCCTTGAGGTATAAAATTACCTATAATATGAGGGTTATCTTCTCTAAATCGCTTTAGTTGCTCTAAATCACTGGTGTTAAATGGTAGACTTGCTCTGCTTTTTGTATTAAAGCATAAATCAAATTGAGACATGATATTTCCTTGTATCTAAAATTTATCCATCAGATTACAAAAAATAACACACCTGAAATGTTGAAATCAAGAGTACAGCGTGTTTAAGTTATTTTCGTAATGATTGATCTATTTGAAAAATAGTATTAATACAAAGCAATATCCAGGGGATAATCGTTGAATAAAACAAGGTTCATTTTATTAAAACCACTAATCTCTACTTAATAAGCGCTAAATACGCTAAAATTGCAGGCTACTTTTTTAGCAATAAGCCCGTAATAAATATGACCTCAGCCATAAGCCCTAGCACTTTTTCCGAACTTGGCCTTATTCCAGAGCTATTAGCTCGTTTAACCGATTTGGAATATACCCAGCCTACACCTATTCAAGCTAAGGCTATACCTAGTGTGCTTGCGGGTAGTGACCTAATTGCAGGGGCAAATACGGGCTCGGGTAAAACAGCAACGTTTGCATTACCTATGTTGCAAAAAGCTTTCCTAGAGCAGGGCGCTAAAAGTACTGCGAGCAAAGGTAACTTTGTAACAGGGCTTATTTTAGTGCCGACTCGTGAGCTTGCTACTCAAGTGGCCGATAGTGTTAAGTCGTATTCTGCAAATTTTAATGGTGCGATTAAAACGGTTGCGGTGTTTGGTGGTGTGTCGGTTAATACACAAATGCAGGCGCTACGCGGCGGCGCTGATATTATTGTGGCAACACCAGGTCGTTTACTCGATTTAATCTCAAGCAATGCTATTAAGCTCGATAATGTAACTACCCTTGTGCTTGATGAAGCCGACCGTATGCTAAGCCTTGGCTTTACCGAAGAGCTGGCTAATTTGTTGGCTCTTATGCCTGCTAAAAAACAAACTATGTTGTTTTCAGCGACTTTCCCAGAGCAAGTAACCCAATTAACGCAAGAGCTGCTAAATAATCCAGTTGAAATACAAGTACAAAACAAAGAAGAGAGCACACTTGTACAACGCGTGTTTACGGTAAATAAAGGCGAAAAAACCACTGTTTTAGCGCATTTAATTAAAACCCATAAATGGCGCCAAGCGCTGATCTTTGTGAACGCTAAAAAAGATTGTGAGCACTTAGCCAGCAAACTTGAAAAACGCGGTGTTAATGCACAAGTTTTCCACGGCGATAAAGGCCAAAGTGAGCGTACTCGGGTAATAGAAAAATTTAAAGCGGGCGAAATCGAAGTACTTATTGCAACCGATATTGCAGCTCGTGGTTTAGATATTGAAAAGCTGCCAGTGGTAATAAACTTTAACTTACCGCGCAGCCCTGCTGATTATATGCACCGTATTGGCCGAAGTGGCCGTGCTGGTGAAGTTGGCTTAGCGTTATCACTAATTGATTACGAAGACTTTCATCACTTTAAGGTGATTGAGAAGAAAAACAAACTACGCCTAGAGCGCGAAGAGGTAACAGGCTTTGCCGTAAACCAAGCCAACCTTGATGCCGCTGATGCGCTTAAAAACGACAAGCCAATGGCCAAGCCTGAAGGCACAGGTAAGAAAAAGAAGAAAAATAAAGCCAACCAAGAAGATGACGTATGGAGCGGCTGGCGCCGTAAATAAAACTATTTTATGACGATAGAAAACGAAAAAGACGCGATGGCGTCTTTTTCGTTAAGCTTATAAAACTTAGAGAACACTTAAGTCAGCGCATATTTTTCCTCAAATTCAGCCGCTTGCTGTAAAACCTCATCAACACTTTCTTGTAATTCACTGCCCATTTTAGTGAGCTCATGGGGGAAGTCATCTTGCATCAAGGTCATCAAGGCATACCAAACAGGTTTGCACTTATCTTTTAAGGCGTAATTGGGTAATTCTAGTAACTCTTTTGTTTTATAAAGCTGTTTTTTAGCGATAAGCAAAGTTAAATAAAGCGTAATGTCATAATCACTGTGCTCTCGATCCATATCTAGCCATTTTAAAAACATCTCGTGACTTTGTGATAGGTTTTCTCCCCAAAGTAAAATGGTAGTGAGAGTATGAGTGTTAAAATAATCAGGTTTTCGTTCATAATCAGTTCTAGCTAGCTGCAATGCCTCTTTCAAGTTACTGCCTAGTTCAAAATAAAGCCAAGCTAACTGATTTATAGCATCGACAACTCCAGCATCAACTGCTTTGATAAAACTGGCTTTAGCCTTATCAAGTTTTCTTTGCTTTTGGTATAAGCCACCTAAATTAAGTAACGCATCATGATCACCACTTTCTGCAGCTTTGATGTAATAAATTTCTGCTTTATCAAGTTTATTCTGCATTAAATAAAAGCTGCCTAAGTTAAACAGTGCATCTACAACGCCATTTTCTGCAGCTTGTAAATAATAACTCTCAGCTTCATCAAGGTTACCTTGCTCTCGACAGGCATTACCTAAATTAAGTAATGCATGGTTATCACCATTTTCAGACGCTCTTAAAAAGTAATCCCTAGCTTTATTTAGCTTTCCTTGCTTACTATACAAGTTACCTAAGTTAAATAGCGCATCTCTATCACCACTTTCAACTGCTTTTAAAAAACAATCTACAGCTTGCTCGAGCTGTCCTTGATCTTGGTATAAATTACCTAAAGGAAGTAGGGCTATGGTGTGGCCTTCCTCGCAGGCCTGCAGATAGCAAGTTTTGGCTTTCTCAAATGAGCCACTCTCACTATATAGTTCACCTAAACTCAGGTATGCTTCGCTCTCGCCAAGCTTGCAGGATTCAATAAAGCAGCTTTCTGATTTTTCAATTTTCCCTTGTCGTTTGTAGAGTAGTCCTAAATTAAATAAAGCATTTACATCGTTATTCTTTGAAGCTTTTAAATAGTAATACTCAGCTTTATCAAACTGACTTTGTTCTTCGTGCAAATAACCTATATTTGTTAGTGCATTATCAAAGCCATTTTTAGCAGCTTTCAAATAGTACTTCTCTGCGTTATCAAAGTGTTTCTTTTTATGGTACAGGAGGGCTAAACCAAATGCAGCATGGTCAGCACCACGTTCAATAGCTTGTAAGTAATAATATTCGGCTTCATTAAAGTTCCCATTGTTTGCATACAAATACCCTGTAAAAAATAAAATTTCAGCGCTATTTTTTTGCGATTTTATGAGTAGTTTAATTGCTTCATCGGTCTTTTTTTCATTATATAGTTGTTGCGCTTTTTTAATAGTTTCTTTGTCTGATGCTGAAAGGTCATTTATGAAACTAGAGTTTTTTGAAGTTAAATAGGCTTTGGTGCTTTCCTTCATTTCATGTTCGATGTGTATATCTAAACCAGCGTAGCTGAGTGCTTCACACATGTGATAAACGTACGACTCATGAATTTTACCGCCGCGAATAGCGCTCATAAAACCTTTGGCTCTATGCTCAAGATCCGCAGGGCTGCACCACGACGTTAAAAAGTTAACTAGCCACTCGACTTTTTGACGATCTTTTTTACGGCCAAAGCGCATTAAATACCAAATATTAAAAAACCGTTCTTCAATTTTATAAATTTTATTTTTACCAATGGAAATAGATTCAACAATGCCGTACTTAGTTTCTAATTGCTTAAGCTGGGCGGATACAGTTTTACTTTCTAAACGGGTTTTTTTTGCAATTTCTTTAGTGCTTATACCGTCCCAGTTCATTGCTATGGTGTGCGTTATATCTTGTAACGTTTCAGGTAGGTCGTCCATACGGTGTTTATACAAAGGGGTAGCATCATCGAGTATTTTTAATAAGTCATCAAATGCATTACCGCCATCATCGACAAAAATATCAAATAGCATCACCATTGTTCTTGGTACACCACCGGTTAAACGGCGTAAAGTTTCTATGCGCTCGGGGGTATTTTTAATAATATAGGCTATTTTTTTCTTTTGTTGTTCATCGCCCATGCTGACAAGAAAATCAAAACACTCTTGTTTGTTTAAGCCGATAAGTTTAATAATTTTGAAAAACTCGTAAAACGGTTTTCCGTAGTCAAAATGCTGCTCGAGCATTTTGGTTGAACCACCAATGATTTTGAGAGTTGGCGATGTGAGGAGTACTTCTCTGAGTCTACGTTGCTCTTTTTCTTTTAATTTGCCTAGTAGCTCGTCAATGTTGTCTATCAGCAGTAATAGTTTTTTATTTTTAGCTTTTACTGCTTTCTCCAGATATGAAAAGCTTTTTAGTTCGTAATCGGCATCATCAAAATGGCTTTCCATATCATCATGTATGGTAGCAAAGTCACCTTCGGCTGTGCATTGTAAATAATCAGCAATTTCTTCCCATAGGCGACTAAGTGAACGAATTTGATATTGTTCTTCTGAGAATTTTATTGGGATTAAAAGATCAGCTAGCGTTGGCTCAGCTTGTACTGCGAGTTTTATTTTTCTTAATAGAGTTGTTTTGCCCTGACCTCGCTGGCCGACAATTATAAAGTGTTGGCTAGGAACTGTGTAATCACTGTTTTTGATGTCATCAAAAATGTCGTCAAAATCATGATTACGCACAACAAACTTAGCTAAAAATTCTTTTTCATCAATTTCATCAGGCGTGTATTTATAGCGCGAGTAATTAGTTTGCGACATTTTTGTTCCACCACATTCTTAAGATCGGAGAGTTAAATTGATAGGTTTTATTCTCGTCATTATTGTTAATATAGCCATCGTATATTAGTGAGTGCAGGCAATCTTTTGCTTCACTGTCGTTTAAGGTATGTTTACTGGCAGTATTCATAATATCGAGCAAGCTAATCTTTTTTTCGTTCGAAATATCGTTCAGTACTTCTTTACTAAATAAATACTCATTTTTACCTAATGCGGTTTTGAGCTTACTTTGCCAGCTCTCAAAGTGATTGCGATTATCTAGTGCATTATGAATTGCTTGATCAATCACAGTTTGGTCAAGTTTTTGCTCTCTGCGGTATATTTTTTTAATTTCTTGCGTAATGAGTTGTATATAAAACGGGATCAGCCAGTGTATGGTATTAAGTAAATAATCAATATCTGTTTGATTGATTTTAATCTCTGCACTTTGAAACAGTGCTATTGTAAACTTCTCTGCTTCGGGGGGAGTTAAAGGCGGGACTTTTATATTGTTTAAATCGTTGATGTGTTTAATAGCGTCAATTTTGGATACTACGCTTTCTAGACCTATTGAACCTGCGTAGATAAAAGTCACTTTTTGTGAAAACTTTTGATCTTGCCTTAACTCTCTATGGGCTTTGAGTAGGCTTATTGCGTTTTTAGGTTCTTCGTACTTTATTATGTTTTCAATGGTTTGAGCAAACTCATCAATCATAATAATGAGCTTTTTATCATGATCTAAATCTTTAATTAATCTGTGAAAAGCCTGCTTGTGATCTAGCATTTTGCCATCACCAAACTCAACGCCGTCCATCGTTATTGAAGCTATTTTTATGCTTTTAATTTTATCCCAGAAGTTTTTAGTTTTTGTTTTCAGGCTGGCAATGAAGTCTTCTTCCATTAGTGCATTAAAAACTTTTGACCAAAATTCTGCCTCGGAATCAGCAGACTCTGTATCAATATAAATGGGGATATAATTTGCTTTAGGTTCATCAACTATTTTATACATTATTGATGTTTTACCTACACGGCGAGGGGCGCAAAGGAGAATATGGCTACCGTTGTCTATTGCTTCCCATATGTCCTCTAGTTCATAGGGTCTATCCCAAAAGTTCGCACTTCTCGCAGCCTGACCAACAATGTTTTTCATATGCATCTCCTGACAAATTATATTTTGTTAGATTAGTTGGCAAATTATTTTTTGTCAAACGTTATGGCAAATTATAATTTGTTATTTTTTAAATTAGAGGAATCGTTTTTAAACGTATATTTGAGTAGATATAAAAAACCCGTGATTAGAAATCTAATTACGGGTTTTGTCATTTTGTGGCTTTGGCCCAAAACTTTAACTGGTCAATACACTATAAACTTAGTGTTCGTGAGCATGCTCTTCTTGTGCTATACCTAACCAAGTGATAGCAGCAGGTGGGAAGGTTAACTCTAGTTCACCTTCCACTTCTAGGTCTTCTAAGTGCACCTGTACAACGTGTTGAGCAATTGGGTCTGCAACGTAAGCAAACTGACTATTTTGCGCCACTGTCATACTAAAATTCATGCCTTCAGGCATGGTTGTTACGTCTTGTTCAGTGATATCAACTTGACCTGCTAGTTCCCAGTGCGTGTGACCGTCGTGCGCATGTGCCTCAAGTACGTTTAAAAAGCCTAAACTGTCGAGTACTAAAAAGTGTTCACCACTGGCTGAAAAAGAATAAGATACAGCACTTGCGCCATCAGCAAGTTGCCATTCTACTTCTTCGATTTCTGCGGTTGCTGGTTTAATAGTTACAATGACAGCCTCGCCTCCGCCATGGCCAGATGCTATGCCAATAAAGCTCTCGCTATCTTCGTGGCCATAAATACTACCAATACGAAGATCGCCTACAGCTACAATGTTTGCTATTTTTTCAGCTTCGTACTCATCACCTTGCTGGTGGGCAATCAATACACCATCGCCACAACCAAATACAACATAATCGTGATTTTGTGCTGCGCCGTGTAAATCGGGGCAGGTTACTTCTAACGTTTGCTCTAGTTCGTAATTACCATCGTGAAGATGATATACACCCACTTGATCGGGAAGTACTTTGGCATTAGATGTGCTACTTGCATCGTCTCGACGAATGGTTGAGAGTAAATGTTCACCGCGAGGCTCAGCTACACCATGCATGTTAATATCGTAGTTAATGCCAGTAAGTGTGGCTGTTGCATTGGTAATATCGTTATCGGTTAATACTTCAACCGAAGCAGAAGCGCCTGAATCTGCATCGCCATCGTAAAATATTGCTAATTGTCCGTCGTGAGTTATTAAGTGTGTAGGGCGGCTGCCGCTTGTAAGCTCGTAACTACTAAACACCGGGCCTTGCTCGTAATCATGTAAATGAGCGCCGTGATCTTCACGCCACATACCGCCGTCTATAAACCCTAGGTAATCTTGAGTACGATTAGCAATAACAGCATAACGAAAGTCAGGTGATGCAGATAACGTGTTTGAGTCATCGTTTAATACAAACGTATCAAGTATTGCGTTATCGTCTAAATCAAAAAAGCTCGCTTCGTTGCTGTCACCTGCCAGAACAGCAAGCCTGCCAAATGAGCTTATGGTATAGCCGTCGTCATGCTCGTCATCTACCACAGCAATAGGATCTTTTTCTACAATGTTGGTTTCTGCATCGCCACAGGCGGTAATTAATGTGCTGCTTACTGCAAGTGCTATCAATTTTAGTTTGAATAATTTGGTCATATTAGTTTCCCTTTATTTAAAATTCTTTTTAGAAGTAACCGCGAATACCAAATGCGAAACTTCGTCCTGGGCGTGGCGCTATCTCTTTTAAAAATGAGCTATGCACGCGTGCTTCTGTATCTGTTAGGTTTGTACCTTTTAAATACAGAGATAGGTCTTGATTAAGTATCGATAGGTCGTAACTCACACTGGCGTCAATTAGGGTGTAACCGTCTGTCGCAGTTTCTTCAGGAGCCGTGCGATCTTGATCTTGGTAGCGAGTTACATGAATATGCGCACTTAATTTTTCGGTTTGGTAGCTAAATTCAGTACCGAAACGCAGTGGAGGTGTGCGCGGCAGGTCACCGCCGTCTTTAAGGCGTGCACGTACATAATCTGAGAATAAATCTAACTTAAACTCATCTGTTAATTGCCACGCAATTTGCGCTTCAAAACCATGTAAAATTACATCATCTGTTTTAAATAAATAAACGGGTAGCTCTTCTGAGTGCTCGTCCTCGTCGTCATGATTGTGCTCATCTTCATCATGGTTGTGGCCACTTTCGGCGTATAAGCCGGTATTTATTTGGTAGTAATAGTTGTCTACTTGGTTATAAAAAGCGTTAAATATAAAGCCAATGTCACCTTGGGTTTTACGAAAGGTTAAATCAATATTATTGGCAGTTTCTAGGTCTATTGTTTGCTCAGACAAGCCTAAATGGCCATCTTCATCTAAATCAAATAAGGCGCCAACTTCATAAGTTGCGGTGCCAATATGTGGCCCAAACGACAATAATTCAGACGCAGAAGGTGCGCGCTCTGAGCGCGATACCGAAAGCCCTAAGTTATAGTTAGGTGTAAAGTCCCATACTACACCGGCCGATAAACTGACTGGCGTAAATTCATGCTCTGCATCAAATACGCGAGTAAAATTGGTTTCTTCTTCGTGATTATGATCGTCATGTATATCAATTTCATTATGTGCATGAGCATCAATACTTGGCAGTAATACATTGCTTGCGTTAAGTTCTACGCGCTCTATTCGGCCACCTAATTGCACTAAAAAGTCGCCAAAGTGCCTTTCTTCCATTAACGCTACAGCAAAGCTTTCGGTCTCTGATGGCGGTGTAAAAGCTTCTTCACCTTGCGCCTCTACATCACTATTTTTATAGTGAAAACTCAAGCCGCCATTCCACTCGCTAAATTGGTTATGTAGTAGGTCTATGCGTAATTCGTTTGTTTCGTTTTTAAAGGTAGTGCCAACAGCGCCACCCTCAATTTCAGCGTGTTCGTAGTCGGTATGGCCAGCGCGCAGATTTACCTTGTTTAGCCACTTATTATTTAGATTGAATTCACCTAGTAATTGCACTTTGGTTTGCTCTAAATCGGCAAATACGCTTTCCTCGTCACTATGCTCACTTTCATCACCATGAGAATGACCCGGAATACCGTATTGGCGATTAAATTGCTCTACTGCTAAGCCAATAAATCCGTTATCCATTAAATAGCTAGCACCAACAGTAAAACCGTCAGACTCTTCATTACTGTTTTCAACAGTGTAATCGCCATTATGGCTTTCACCATCGCTATCTATATCGGCAGCTACAGGCACCTCATAGTCGTTGGCCTCACGCCAAAATGCATCGGCGTAAAAAGCCACCGAGTCTGTGCCTGTGGTGGCATTAAACGAGGCTACTTTTTGATTATCTACTGAGTTGTGCTCTACGTTCCATTCGCCGCGTGTTGTGCTGTCGGTTGGTACGCGATTATCAACTATATTTACAACGCCCCCAATAGCGCCACTTCCGTAAAATAAGGTCGCAGGACCGCGTAATACTTCAATTTGTTGTGCGGTAGAAGCCTCTGATGCTACCGAGTGATCGGGGCCAACGCGCGACACATCACTTACATCAAGGCCATTTTGAGTTATAAGTACACGGGGGCCACTTAGTCCACGAATGATTGGTGTACTCGCCACCTTGCCATGAAAATTGGTATTTACACCGGGGAGTTTTTCAAGGGTGTCACCTAGTGTAGCGGCTTGATCGCGCCTTAATTGTTCGCCTGATAAAACGCTGACTGGTGAGGCTGACTCCATAGCCGACATATGAATTGGTGTTGCCTCAATGTCTATTACTTCAATAGGTGAGCGCTGAAGCGTAAACGATACAGAGCGTGTTTCATCTGTGTCTATAGTAATATCACGATGTAAATGCGCATAACCTGGCGCAACGATGTGAAGCTCTTTGAGTCCATTGTTTAGTTTGGCTATTACAAAGTGACCGTTTTTATCGGTGGTGACTTTTATGTCTGAGCCTTCAAGTTCTATTACAGCATTACTTATAGCGCTGCCTTGTGTATTTACCACTGTGCCTTGAATGGTTTTTGCAAGCACACTCGTGGGCAATAAAGCGGCTATTAAAAGAGCTAACTGTGATCTTTTTTTCATTCTACCTTACTCTTGGTATGTTATATTGTATCAATTGTGCTTCAAATGTTATAATGTATCAAGTGTAATTAACGATTGTTATTTAAATGCTCATGCAAAAGTAAATATTTATTTGTAGACATTGATTAGTAGAGGAAAAAATGAAATCGAGTCAAAGTGTAATGGATCGTCTAGCAATAGGGCTTTCGTTAATGTGTACAGTGCATTGTTTTGCAACGCCAATTATTTTAGTACTTCTACCTAGTTTGGCAGCACTACAACTAGATAACGAACAGTTTCATATATGGATATTAATGGCTGTGCTACCCACAAGTTTACTTGCGTTAAGCTTAGGCTGTAAAAAACATAAACAGTTTAGTTATATGGCTTTTGGGATTGTGGGGTTGTGCTTAATGTTACTTGCTATTTTTATAGGGCATGAAGGTGCAGAAAAGGCGCTAACTTTAACTGGCTCAGCTTTTATAGCTGTAGCACATTGGTTTAACTACCGCCAGTGTCTTAAAAAAGAAGATGAGGATTGTCCGTGCTCAGGTAATTAATCTGATCAAATAGTTTAATGCCTATATTATGGTGGTATAGCTCTCATCGACTAAATGAATATTGATTTATATTAAAGACTCAGCTTTAAAAGGCGAGTTTTATACCAATCAGCAGTAATACTTGATTAATTTGAGGGCTTAAACCTGATGCTAACTGTGTTAAAAGTTTCTGATATACGACTGCATGGATGCAGGAGATAGAGCAATGCAGGAGCAATTAGTGATAACAACTAAATAACGAAATTTTTGCTTTGTAATCGACACGATTTTCTTACCTAAAAATAGCTCACTTAATTAAGCAGATTGGTATTAAATTTAAAAACACTATAAAAACACTATAAAAACACACAAAAAAAGCGACTACCCAATATGGTGTCGCTTTTTTAGTGAATAGTATTAGCTTACTTGTAAAAGGCTTCAACAGTGCCTTTTCTTGTAAGTAAAAGTGGTTGCCCGCGACGATCAAGCCCTTTTGGAGATGCAAATTTTATCCAACCTTCGCTGATGCAGTATTCTTCAACATCAAAACGCTCTTTGCCGTTGAACGTGATACCAATATCGTGTTCAAAAACGTCTTCCACATGATGTGGGCTGCGTGGATTAATAGAAAGGCGATCTGGTAAAGCAGGTTTTGCGGTAGTGTCGTTCATGGTCATATTCTATATTGAATGAAGTATGCGCTATTGTAGGCAATACAAAGCTTTCGCTCAAGAGAGATAGTCGTAAATGTGTTTAAAAATGTACTAATTAATGAGTTGTGTATACAAATGAGATTGAGCTTGGAAAATATTTACAGAGGAGGATTTTGAAGATATTTGACTAAAAAATGATAAAGGTAAAAATATTAATGGGTTATCTCTAACCCACTAAATTGTTTAGCAATTAGATGCAAACAATGTTTTCGGCTTGTGGGCCTTTTTGACCTTGTGTAACAGTAAACTGTACACGTTGGCCTTCAGCTAAAGTTTTAAAACCGTCGCCAGAGATTGCGCTAAAATGTGCAAAAACGTCTGCGCCAGATTCTTGCTCGATAAAACCAAAACCTTTTGCTTCGTTAAACCATTTTACTGAACCAGTAGTTGTATTAGACATAATATGTATCCTAAAAAATTAATATAAGTGTGCCTGAAAAGAGGCAATTGAGCCGGAAAAAATAGTTAACTTGAGGATATCGTGTAGGATTATTACTAAAACAACTCGGTACTAACAAATAAAACAGAACTTCTTTCAAACTAGTATTCAAAATGGGTTATTGCTAACCCATTTAACGAAAGCAATTAGATGCTAACGATGTTTTCAGCTTGTGGGCCTTTTTGACCTTGAGTAACAGTAAACTGTACACGTTGGCCTTCAGCTAAAGTTTTGAAACCGTCACCAGAGATTGCGCTGAAATGAGCGAAAACGTCAGGACCAGATTCTTGCTCGATGAAACCAAAACCTTTTGCTTCATTGAAAAATTTAACTGTACCAGTTGTAGTATTAGACATAATAGTATCCTAAGAATTAATAAAAGTGCGCCTTAAATTAAGGCAATTTAACAGGAAGAAAACATACATTTAACTGAGGATAACGCGAAGGATTATTACTAATATCAACGTGGTACTTACAAATAAATAGGGTTTTCTATCAACCCGATGCGAAGCAGGATAACAGTAAGTTAAGCCGTATACCAAGCTTTATTGTGATTTTATTTTAGAAGTACTACTTTTTTATCTGTTAATTATTAGCCAGTTTACTAACGCCTATGCAGATTTGTTTTTTAAAATTAAATTAAAGCTTTTTAAATCAGTTTGTTATGTTATATGTGGTGTTCTTTGAAGTGAATTAAATAGAAACCTCAAGTGCTTAAAACGTCTATCACTTATCTGTTTAATTTTTATATGGATCTTAGATTATTTAATTGACTGGCTCTAAATTGCAAATTTAGGTGCTAATAATGTAATCCAAAGTGTTTCAGTAATTATTTTAATAATCGATTTTATGTCCACTTTGATGAGTTTTACCTCTTTTTATATTTATGGAGGCAAGCGTAATTAAAAAATAACAAAAGGTTATTGGCGTTTTTAATCACTATATAAAAGGTGAAAAGTAACTACTTGTTATACGGGCGATACTCAGTTCTATCAACATAGGCGAGTGTAACTCAGTCGCTTTAAGCCAGAGTTATAGCATTTAACATGCTGCGTTTTTTTATGTCTTTTTTTTGTAAAGTATTAGTCACTTTTTATTCACCAAAATTACCTTTTTTAGTCATATCTTTTTTCTATAGTGCAGCGGTTACTCATTTGAGATTTTTAACTTCAAGCAAAAAATAACCACTAAACAATGGGAATTATGAATGAAAATTAAAAAAGTCGCTGCGGCAATCGCGCTAACGTTTGCGTTTAGCGCAGTGAGCCATGCAGATGTACTACCGCAAAGCCAAAAAGACAGCAGCTGGTATAGCGCTGCGCAAACTAAACTAACAACAAAAACAGCACAAGCGCAGGCTACACAAGCCACTAAAGCTAAAAATGTCATTTTATTTGTGGGCGATGGCATGGGTATTTCTACTCTTACCGCAGCGCGCATTTTGCAAGGGCAGCGTAATAACCAATCTGGCGAAGAAGGTTATTTAAGCTTTGAAGAGTTCCCATACTCTGCACAAGTTAAAACGTATAACGTAGATGCCCAAACTCCCGACTCAGCAGGCACGATGACGGCAATGATTTCGGGTGTTAAAACCGATGTTGGCGTAATTGGTGTAGATGAAGATATTGAACGCGGCGTGTGTTCAACAGTGGCAGGTAATGAATTACTTACAGCTACAGAGCTTGCTGAAATTAAAGGCCTTGCAACAGGCGTTATTTCTACAGCACGTATTACTCATGCAACCCCTGCTGCAACGTATGCTAAATCGGCTGACCGTAACTGGGAAGACGTATCCGATATGCCAGAAGATGCCGTAACGGGTGGCTGTGAAGACATTGCATCGCAACTGGTTAACTTCGAAAAAAACCTAGAAGCACGATTTGTAGGGACCGACGTAGACGGCCTTGATTTTGTAATGGGTGGCGGTCGTCGTCACTTTTTACCGAAAGACGAAACAGCTAACTCAACAGATGCAGTAAGTGCTATAGAAGGCGACCGTACTGACGAGCGCAACCTAGTGACTGAGTGGCAAACACAATACCCAGATGCTACGTACGTGATGGATCAAACAGGCTTTGATGCAATAGCGGATGACGCCACTAAAGTATTTGGTTTATTTAACGAATCCCATATGCAATACGAAGCTGACCGCGCAAACGATGTAGCGGGCGAGCCTTCACTTACCGATATGACCACTAAAGCAATTGAAGTGCTTGGTAAAAACGATAATGGATTTTTCTTAACGGTTGAGTCGGGTCGAATTGACCATGCGCACCACGCGGGTAATGCATACAACGCGCTTAACGACACCATTGAGTTTGCTAAAGCCGTGCAAGCTGCGGTAGATAACACCAACCCAGAAGAAACCCTGATTTTAGTAACCGCCGATCACAGCCATGTATTTACTATTGCAGGCTACCCTAAGCGTGGTAATCCAATTTTAGGTCAAGTAGTTGCAGTAGGTGCAACAACACCAAGCCTAGCCGCCGACGATATGCCGTACACCACAGTCGGTTACGCAAATGGCTTAGGTTTTAGAAATTTAGGCGACGAGACAAATGCTGATGCAAGTTACACAAGTGCTGCTGTTGCAGGGCGTGTTGAGCTAAATGGCGTTGATACAACAACCCCAGGTTTTCACCAAGAAGCAACCGTACCAATGGGCTCAGAAACACACGCAGGTGAAGACATCTCTTTACATGCTAAAGGTCCTGGTGCTCAGCTAGCCCAAGGTGTAATTGAACAAAACGTTGTATTTCATCTAATTAATCAAGCTCTTGAATTAACTCAGCAATAATGGCGGCTAACATGAACAAATTAACGGTACTTTCTTTGGCAGTAATGGTCGCGCTTGCAGGTTGCTCGAGTGACGATAACAAAAATGAAAATAATATTATCGCAGTAGATAATACTATTGCAGTGGGCTCTGAGCAGTGCATTAATGGTGGCGTAGAGACGCAAGTAGGCGCAGATACCAATAATAACGACGTGCTAGACAGCGATGAAGTTAACTCAACTAATTTAGTGTGTAATGCACCCGCAACGTCGCTAACAAGCGAGCAGTTAGCCTCGCTCACTAGTAATACTTGGTTTAGTGAAGCACAAACAAAATTAGGTGCTGCACAAACAGCCAGTAGCAACATTGTTACTGAATCAGGCAAAGCTAAAAACGTTATTTTATTTGTTGGCGATGGTATGGGTATTTCTACCATAACCGCAGCACGTATTTTAGCGGGTCAGTTAGAGGGCGAAATGGGTGAAGATCACCAGTTAAGCTTTGAAACTATGCCTTTTTCAGGCTTTGTAAAAACATACAACGTAGATGCGCAAACGCCAGATTCGGCAGGCACTATGACCGCAATGGCATCGGGTGTTAAAACCGATGCAGGCGTTATTGGTATTGATGAAGCGGTTGAACGTGGTAATTGTGCATCAGGCAAAGGGCACGAACTTGTTACCTCGTTAGAGCTTGCTGAAATTGCAGGCAAAGCAACAGGGATTATTTCTACAGCGCGTATTACTCACGCAACACCAGCTGCAACGTATGCTAAATCGGCAGAGCGTAACTGGGAAGATATCTCCGATATGCCAGAAAGTGCTGCAACATGTGAAGACATTGCATCGCAACTGGTTAATTTTGAAGCCAACCTAGAAGCACGCTTTAGTGGTGTTGATGTAGACGGTATTGACGTAGTAATGGGCGGCGGTCGTCGTCACTTTTTACCAAAAGATGCCGCGTTTAATTCAACCGATGCAGTAAGTGCTGTTGAAGGGGATCGAACAGATAACCGCGACTTAACCGCAGAGTGGAAAACGCAATATCCAAATGGCACGTACGTAATGGATCAAACCGGTTTTGATGCAATAAGTGACGACGCCACTAAAGTGTTTGGCTTATTTAATGAGTCCCACATGCAGTACGAAGCTGACCGCGCAAACGATGTTGCAGGCGAACCTTCGCTTTCACAAATGACCGAAAAAGCAATAAACGTACTTGATAACAACGAGCAAGGTTTTTTCTTAACGGTTGAGTCGGGTCGAATTGACCACGCGCATCATGCGGGTAACGCTTATAACGCGTTAAACGACACTATTGAGCTTGCCAAAGCCGTTAAAGTGGCGATGGAAAACACCAACCCAGAAGAAACATTAATAGTTGTAACTGCCGATCACAGCCATGTATTTACCATTGCCGGTTACCCTAAACGCGGTAACCCAATTTTAGGTAAAGTGGTTGCAGTAGGTGCAACGGAGCCAAGCTTAGCTGCCGACGATATGCCTTATACAACGGTTGGTTACACAAATGGTGGTGGCTTTAGAAACCTAGGTAGCGAGACCAATGCCGATGCAGGTTACGCGTTTGCACCGGTTACAGGGCGTGTTGATTTAACTGATGTTGATACAACCACACCGGGCTTTCATCAAGAAGCACTTGTACCAATGGGCTCAGAAACACATGCCGGTGAAGACGTAGGCGTTTATGCAATGGGACCTGGTGCACACTTGGTAACAGGCACAAACGAGCAAAGCTTTTTATTCCATGTAATGGACTTTGCCGCTGACTTTGTAAAAACCGCAGACGAAAAACTAGCGCAATAAATACCGGCTAGTTATAAATTTAGTTAAATATATCTAAATAAAAAACCCCGCCTACTTTGCGGGGTTTTTGTCATTAAGCTGACATTTTTAATCGTTATGTTATTGCCATAAACTTGAAATATAAATAAGAGATAGCTAAATGAAAAAAGCGTTATTAATAATTGCCACGCTTGTAAGTACAAGTAGCTTTGCCTCGCAATGTGATATTGATGCTAAGCATTTAAAAGCCGATTATAAAATTACCAACAGCCATAAAGCGCAGCAAAGTAGCGAGTCACTTACCCTTTGGCGAAACAACCAGCAAGTAGCGCATCAAAGTGAAGTAATAACCGAGCTTTGGCAGCACTTAGCCAATAATCAAATACGACCAATACGTTACTTTAATGCCCAGCAACGCGGCATTGAATACCAACCATCTGAAGTACGCGGCGTGCAAAATTGGAGTGCTAAAAGTCAGCTGGTGGATAACCACCTAATAAAAAAAATGACCTTAGTAGGCACACAAGGTAAAGGCTGCGATGAAGTAAAAAACTATACATTGAGCGAAAATGGCAACGACTTTAACCTCGCCTTTTTTACGCATTCAAAATTAGTTAAAACATTTAGTATTAGTAATAAAAAAAGCCAAACAACTACCTTGCTTAGCCTTAATAATGTAAGCACTGATGAGCCATTAATTAGTGCTCAATTTGCACAATGGGATCGCTTTCAAACCACAGATTACGCCGACATTGGCGATAACGAAAATGACCCGTTTTTAGTAAAAATGATAAACCTTGGTTTTATAGAACACAGCGCAACAGGTTTTTATAACCAGCAGGGCGAGGCTATTCAAGGCGGACACCACCACTAGGTTTTAGTTGAGTTTTAATGTGGCGTAAAACGAGCTTGCTGTTTTGGGGGTAAATGTATACTTCAATCAGCAAGCCGTGGTGAGCTACCAATCGCCCTCTAAAATAAAGTGAATTTAAAATACTTCCGCCTAAACAATACCTCGAATAACCGTCCCTTCTTATAAATGAGCATAACTTTTTACTAATTATTTATAGTTGGCAATAACTTACGCTATTTGATACTAATAGAAGTCCACGCAATAGGGATGTTTGCAACAGTGCCTATTAACAAAGCTGTTATATGGGGAATTAAATGCGAGTACTTTTAGTTATATGCTTTGTATGGACTCACTTGTTATTTTCCTGCGGCAATGTTTAAACAAAGTTAGAAGTTGCTTCATATGACAAAGTATATATTTAGTCTTTTATTTGTTTTATTACTATCTGGGTGTGATTTTGAAGTAACTGGGGCCGATGAGAAATTTGGTACACAAAACTTTGTATCTGCTATTTCTCTAATTGAGCTACATAAAACCCGCAATGGGGTATACCCAAACACTTTAGCTGAACTGGATTTTTTAGGTGATTGGGATGGTATTTGGTTGTCCGCTGTTACATATGAAAAAAATGATGACGGCTACAATTTATATCTTGAAAGAGGCTGGGCTGGTAAGCCCACATTAGAGTTTCCTGTAAGCTTCAAGCAAGGTCTAGGTATTAAAAAAACCAATATAAAATGGGTAAAAAATTAATTACCAAAGGTGAAACAGTTGTTTATAAGGAGTTTGCGTTGAGAACACGTATTATGAATTTTATTGAGAAATCTAATCAGGTATTACTATTTATTGCTGCGATAGTTGTAATTTTTGCTATTGGTAAGAGCCTTATTAGTGATCTTTTTAAAAGTGGCTATTCTGCGCCTAAGGTTCAGGTGATTGAACATAGCGTAGCCCTTGATGAAGAACCAAAGTTACAAAAAAATTATATTGGTCAAATCAAAGATGTTCACATTTTAGAAATCACGTCTGACAAAATAATAAATCAAAAACCTTACAGCGCTAATGCTGAGATTATTATTTCATCAGCACTGAGTTTGAGTCGTAATGCAGTAAATTTAATGTTTACTAAAGCTGGCGAGAAAAACAAAGTGTTATTCAAAAATAACGTATTAATTGTAGGCTTTTCTCCGGTTCAATTAAAAGAAACCAGTTACCAAAGCGTTCTAAGTAAAAACATCTTCTCAGTTGTACAAAAAGATACAAATAAAAATGGCTTTTTAAATAGTGATGACCAAAAAGAGTTATTAGTTTCTGAATACGACGGCTCTGGCTTGAAATCTATTATGGATAATATTGAAGGCTATCAGCTAATTAGTAATAATATGGTATTAATTTATACCAAGCCGGAGAGTGAAGCACTTTATTATATTTTTGATGTACTATCAGGTGAGTTGGTTAAGCTTGATACACGCTTGTAGTTAGCTATTTACTTAAACACAAAACTTAATTGTGCGCTAAAAAGCGTTCTATATGGACATTACTATGCTCAAATCTATTACTGTTACTAAAAAGAATTATACCGACTATGCTGATTTTATAATAAAAGAGTTGTGTGCGCCTAAAGATAATAAAGGTTTAGGGTTTATAAAAAACATGATTGTATGGTTTGTGCTAGCCGTTGTTCTTATGACTTTTTTTCAGGTTGAGTCTATTCGCCTTTCTGACTTTCATTGGCCAAGTGGGTTAATTGTAGCAGTGCCATTTTTAATATTAATTATTGTATTTTTATACAATAATTATAAGTTAAAAGAGCAATCAATCCCCAATGAAAATGGCGTAATGATTGGCAATAAAACAATTGAATTTCAAGCTGATGGCATTTGCGAGACTAATCATCTTGGAAGTTACTTTTATAAATGGCAAGCCGTTGAAGCAATGGAAGAAAATAAAGGTGATTTATATATATTTGTAGACAAGTTATTGGCTTTAATAATCCCAGCTAGCACATTTACAAACGAAGCCGAAAAAGAAGAACTAAAAGCATTTATTAAAGCTCATATTTAGTCATGCGTAATTTTATAAATATTTACACCGTCTTAGTGTTTATTTTAATGCTTATACCTATTTCATCAATGGGAAGTGAAGAACCAGCTAACACTACCGATGAAAAATGGGGTAAGTATCTAGAGCATAGAGCTGCTTGGAATAAAATGCTTAAAGAGCGTTATGAAAATAAGTTAAAGCATACTCCGCCAAAACCGCCTTGGATTAAATTTCCAAATCATCATCCGAGCGATATATTTTGGAGAATGGGTGACGGCGAAAGCTACATAAGTGACTATTTTTCTATCTATTTTCAGTACGCTTCTAAGGCTGAAATAAATGCTTATAAGGTTAAATATCCTGAAAACTTAGATTGGCGTGGAACATATAAGCGCTTTGAACACTAACTAAAAAGTACAGCTATGCTTTCAGACAACTTATTTGATTGTTGCACTTATTCACAGTGCTATTAACTCACGCTAATAGCACATATCAGTTTTTAGACGCTACTCCAAATGAGCATCATCAGGCTTTTTAGGTTTACTCGCTACTTCTGTTAAGCCGTCTTCGCAGTCGCCGCTATCGCAGGTATTTAAATCGCTTTGTGCTTGTTTATCTTGTTGCAGCACTTGCTTTAAATCTTCCATGCGTTGGCGCACGGCTACGCCGTAGCTGGCGTCGTCGCCCCACAGCTCGGCAAGTTGCACAACTGCAGCGCGATCGTGGTCTCTAAATAGTTTTCCGGCGCGCTCGGCATCTTGCTTAGTGTTACCTAGTAACTCCAGAGCTTCTACGGCAAGGTTAATAGCAGAGTCGACAGTTTCGCGGTTAAACGCATCTACTTTTAAATTAAGTAACTGATACGCATGGCGGCGGTCGATTGCGCGAGCAACTATTTTAAGTTGCGGGTAGTTTTTATGCGCGAGCTTAATTATCTCAATGGTTTTATCGGGGTTATCAATTGCAATTACCAGCATTTGCGCGGTGTGCGCGCCTGCGGCTTCAAGGAGTTCTTGGCGTGCGGCATCACCATAAAATACGGTATTGCCAAAACGACGTAGTAATTCTATTTGGCTAGGGCTGTGATCAAGTACAGTAATTTCGTAGCCTTGCGCGTGCAGTAAACGCCCCATAATTTGACCAAAACGTCCGTAGCCCGCAATAATTACGTGTTTAGCGGTGCTAATTTGTTCTGGCTTATCAAACTCAGGTAAAGCACTGCTGCTGCGTTTTTGTATTTGCTCATAAACCATAAGTAATAACGGCGCTATTAGCATTGATACCGCCACAACTAAGGTAACAAGGCTGGTTTGCTCGGGCGTTAAAATACTTAAGGTGGTGGTTACGCTTAAAAGTACAAAGGCAAATTCACCCCCTTGGGCAAGCGCTAAGGCAAATAATAACTGCTGTTTACTGTTAATTTTAAAGGTAACGGCAAGGGCAAATAAAATGCAGGCTTTAACTACAATGAGTAAAACCACTAAGCCTATAACGGTACTAAACTCGTTAAATAGCAGTTCAAAGTTAATTGATGCGCCAACAGTTATAAAAAACAATCCTAACAGTAAGCCTTTAAAGGGCTCTATATCGGCTTCTAATTCGTGTCTAAATTCACTCTCGGCAAGTACAACGCCGGCTAAAAAAGTTCCCAAAGCAGGCGATAAACCAATACTTTGCATAACCAGTGCAATAGCGACCACTAAAAAGAGTGCAAAAATAGTAAATATTTCACGCATGTGCGTTTGGGCAATGTATCTAAATAACGGGGCCGATACATATTTACCACCGGCAATAATAGCGGCAATAACCGCAACCGATACACATACTTGTTGCCATACAGGCCAGCTTGCAATAATCGAATCGCTGATTTCTTTTGTGCTAGTTTGCGGGGCAAATGCAAGCAGTGGCAATAGGGCTAAAATAGGAATAATTGCGATGTCTTGAAACAGCAATACCGAAAATGCGTTTTGTCCGGCTTCTTGCTTTAGCCAGCCTTTTTCTTCAAGGCTTTGCAGTACAATAGCGGTAGAGGAGAGCGCCAGCATTAAACCAATGGCGAGTGCGGTTTGCCAATGCATGGCAAAAAACCAATAACAAAATGCAAATATAGCCGCTGCCGATAACACAACCTGTAAGCCGCCAAGCCCTAAAATAGAGTGGCGTAATGTCCATAAACGCGAAGGTTGCAGTTCAAGACCAACTAAAAACAGCATCATTACTACGCCAAATTCAGCGAAGTGCATTACATCGGTTTGATCGCCCACAACACCCAGCGCATAAGGGCCAATGAGTATTCCGGCAATTAAATAACCTAACACAGAGCCCAGTCCGACTCGTTTTGCAATAGGGACAGCTACTATGGCTGCTGCTAAGTAAATTAAAGCAATTTCTAACACGCGTTTATCCTAATAACATCAAGGCTTTTAGAATGGCTTAGCTGCTTATAAAATACAATGGATTATATGGCTCAAAGTTGCTTATTTATCAGTAGTTATAACACTAATGGTTATAACTACTGGGCTAAAAATAGCACTTTATGTTGAAGGGCTTATTTGGGGGCTAAATATTACAAATACTTATAATTGCTGAGCTCGGTTGGCCTGAGTCAGAATGGTAAATAGTAATGTTTGAGCTGATTGTATTTTCAACGTTTGTTTCAATTACTGTTACTTCAAATTCGGCAGATGCAGGTAGGTCGATATCTAATTCGCTATCGAGGTAACTACTTCCGCTTTTTTGTAAAGTAAGTGGTTTTGTTTGATCAAAGCTAAATTGAAAGCTATCTGACGCTAAAAGTGTATCTACCATGTTAAAGCGTAGGTTAACGGTGTCGGGGCCTGAAAACTCAGCACACACAAATACTGAAACCTCAACAGCTTGTAAAACGGGCATGCTATTTTGGCCTATATCCACAGTAAAGTTGCTTTGCGTAATTGCTACGGAGTTGTATTCCCCAGCTGCAAGCCTTTGATCTGATGTTGTTATCGTTATTTTTTCACCTTGCGCTAAATTAACCTCTTCATCAAAAAAGCCATTTGTGTTGGTGCTGTACTGCTGTCCATTAATTGTTAGCTGTGCATTGCTTATAGCGGCTTTTTGCACATTAGTGAGTTGCCCTTTAATACGACCGGTAAGTTGTGCAGAGTTAGTTACTGTAATTGAGAATTGCACACTTTTTGAAAATCCATCAGCATCAGTTGCTATAACGGTTAGCGTGTAACTACCTGTCATATCGGCGATAAATTCGGTAATACTTTGGTTTGTATTGCTTAAGCTGGTGCTCGAGCCTGAAGGGGCTGATAGTGTCCAAGCGTAGTCGAGAGTGGTTCCCTCTGGGTCGTAACTTTGGCTTACATCAAATTTAACTGTATTGCCCACTACATCGTAGCGCGATTGCTCCCCCGTGAAACTAATTACTGGCAGTGCATTTTGTATTACATCAATTGTTAGGGTTTTTGTGTCAGAGAACTGCACGCCATCGTTAGTGCGTAACGAAATAACAACTTGCCCCTCTACTGATGCGCTAAACGTTGGTTTTGATATTGTATTACTGCTAAGCGTTGCTTGGCCTTGCGACGAAATGATTTCCCATTGGTAGCTTAGTGGCTGGCCCTCTGGATCGTAACTATTTGAGGCATCAAGTAAAACTTGTTCATCAACTGTTATGGAGGTTGCATAAGTTACCAAAGTAATAGGCTTTTTATTGCTACTGGCATGCAGTACTGAGGTTGCTTGGTTTGAGCTTAATTGCCCATCAGATACAGTAAGCACTACAACGTAAGCGCCTTCTTTATCGGCAATAATAGAGGGCATTGCTGATGTACTGTTGGTCAGTTGTGATGCACTATTTACAGGCTTGGCTTGTAACTGCCAGTTATAACTCAGCGTATCTCCGTCGGGGTCGCTGCATTGTTGGCACTGCAAAGTGGTTGATTCGTTTAACGTAATATCACGTTCGGATTCAAGTGTTGCAACTGGGGCTTTATTACTTGTGGTAACAGTTAAAGTAACGGATACGGTATCACTTTCGCTTTGCTGATCGGTAACAGTGAGTGAAAGCGCGTAATCTCCAACTGTTGACGCTGAAAACCCAGCGGTATGATTTTTCATGTTTGAAAGAGCTGGCGTGCTGCCCTGGGGTTTTGATGTAATTGCCCACGCATAACTAAGCGTATCGTTTTTATCGGGATCAGTACTTTGGTTACCATAAAGTGTAACAACTTCATTTGGGGCAATTGTTTTATTTTCTACGTTTATAACCGCTTGTGGTGATGAATTAGAATTAAGCGATTCACTTTTTATGAGTACGACAGTGCTTGCTGTATCACCTTGTGAATCAGTAACGGTAAGCTCAACTTTAAACTCGCCTATTTCGTCGGCAACAAACTGGCTTTTTACTTGAGTCGCATTTTCAAGCGTTGCATTACTTGCTACAGGCTTGGTAATAAACTGCCATTTGTATTGATTAATGGCGCCGCTGGTTGTGCTACTTTGCGCGCCATTTAAAAGGACAACATCACCTTGCTTAACGGTTTGTGTGCTACCTGCGTTAGCAATTAGTTGGGTATTTGCAGTAACGGTGAATTGTTTTTGTGCCGGTGTGCTTGAAAGCTTGCCGTCACTCACGGTTAATACTAATTGGTACTCTTGTGCTTCAGATACTGAAAACTCAACGGTACTTTCATTATTAACCGTAATCGGTATTTCTACTTGTTCGTTTTTGCTGGTTAATTGCCATTGATAGGTGAGTGCATCGCCATCGGGGTCGCTACTTTGTGCTGCGCTAAACACGAGGGTGGTATTTACTTTAAACTTCGATTGCTCGGTGGTAATAACCGCAACAGGCTTTGTGTTAGTGCTGAGCGGTTTAGTTACTGTTTTGGAGTCTGAACCACCAGAGCCACATGCAACAAGCGTGAATAGAGTCGTGATTAGAATTAAGAGTTTCCATTTCATAGTATTAATATCCTTTTAATAAAGTCGAATACTAATATGTACCGAAATTAGCTATAAAGCAAAAAAATAAATCAAAATAGGTACTTTTTATATTATTTTAGGAAATAGTTAACGTGAAGCAGTGCTGCTTTTAAATAACTTATACTTTGAGAGGAGTGCTTTATGCCCAGATTGATAGGGCATAAAGTATATTAAATGGCAGTTGAATAACGTTTAAATAAAGTTAGTCAGCTACTTTTACTGAGCCGCTAATATTATCGATACTTACATCGCCCGAGCCCGACTCAGTGATAGTCAGCCCCTTTGCATGATTAACGCGAATATCACCCGAACCATCTTCAATTGTTACGCTTGAACCAATATGCTCAATAAGCAGGTCGCCAGAGTTATCATCAACATTAACTGCACCGCTAATATGGCTTATTACTATATCACCCGATCCATCTTCAACGTTTAGCGAACCGGTTATGTTGCTCACGTGCATTTCGCCAGAACCATCGTCAATAGTTGCATTGCCGCTTACGTTGTTAATGTGAATACTGCCAGAACCATCGGTTAATTCTAAATTACCTGCGATGTTTTCAAGGTTTACTTCACCTGATCCATCGTCAACAGTTAGGTTTTTAGCACCGCTTATCGTTAAATCTCCTGAGCCGTCTTTTACATCAATATTGCTTTGCATAGCACTTATTAAAATGTCGCCAGAGCCATCATCAATATCTAAATTTAGATTACTTGGCACAGTAACCACTAAATTAATACTTGGAGATTGGCCACTGTAAAAGCTAATACCATTACGACTTTTATTTTGGGCAACAAGCTTTGCCTGTTTACCGTCTTGCTCGAGCGTTAGCTCGTATTCGTCTTCAATGTCGGCTGTGTAAATAGTGGCATCAACACTGATGCTGGTGGCCGTTTTTGAGCCTTTTATTTCAAGGCTACCTGCGCCGCTTAACACATTTAAATATTCTAAATTATTGCTTGGCAGTGATAGCTGTTTTGTTTGTTTTACTGAGGCAACGCTTGGCGATATATGAAATACACAGCCACTTAATAATAAAATGCCGCCAATAAGTGAAAGTGGTTTTGTAATGTTAGATACAGTTGATGAGCTCATGTTTAGTCCTTTGGTATTTATTGTTTGTATTTATATAAACAATATAGAGCAAAAATGAGGCCGAAATGTAAGCTGTTGTTTTGTATAGGGTGGTGGTTTTTTATGAAAGTTGAAATACTAATAAGTGGTTAAAATAACTAATTATTAATATAAAAGGATGCGTGATGCATCCTTTTATAATTGCTCTGCTTTTATTAGTAAACTAATTAAAAGCTGTAAGTAATATTACCGTATAAAAAGCGTCCGTCTAATCCGTAAGGTGCATACGGTGTGTACGGGAATATTTGGCCAAAGTCAGAGTAACCAATGTTATCCTCGGTTGCTTGTGGGTATTGATCGAACAAGTTGTTTGCACCAACGGCAAATTTCCAATATTCGTCTGGACGGTATGCCACTTCTAGGTCGGTGATCCATTTAGGGTCTAGGTATTCATCGCGATCAGCTGTAGTTGATATATCAGCGACTTCACCATAACGTGTGGCACGAAGCGTTGTTTGCCATTCGTTAAAGTTCCACACTGCTGATAGGTTCCATTTGCTATCTGGCGTGCCTTCTTCAAAGCGACCTACTTCACGACGTGCAAACACTACGTAGTCGTCACCTAGTGAGTTTAGTTCGCTTGGGTTGTCGTTTACGTGTGTTACTTCGGTATCGTTAAAGTTAGCTGCTACGTTTAAACGTAAATCACCTAAGTTGTCTAAATCTAGGTTATAAGTAGCAACAATATCAACACCTTGCGTGCGTGAGTCGATAGCGTTGGTAAAGTAGCGTACGCTTTCGGTATTTAGCTCACCGGCATTTTGTAGTATTTCAACAACTGCATCGCCCTCTAAGTTTTCAGACAATACAATACGGTCATCAATATCAATACGGTACGCATCAACGGTTAAGCTAAAGCTGCCTTGCGTGTACATAAAGCCCGCAGTAACGTTTACTGACTCTTCTGCATCTAGCGGCTGAGCACCTAGCGCTTGCGCTGCTGCAGAATCGGTTGGGAATAAACCAACTTCAAATGGTTGGTTGTTCTCAAGTACGGTTGATATTTGGCGGTACGAGCTTTGCGCTAAAGATGGCGCACGGAAACCGGTGCTAATTGCACCACGCAGCGATAGGTTTTCTGTAATGCTGTAACGCGAAGCAAGTTTAGAGGTAAATGTGTCGCCAAAGTCGCTGTAATCTTCATAACGACCCGCTAAAACGACGTTCCATTTTTCTGTTAAGTAGGTATCAAACTCAACAAATAAAGCGATGTTATGACGGCTTTCGTCAGTCGCACTTTCTGGTCCAAAACCAGCAAGTACTTGCGCGCCACCGGCTGCAATTGGGTTGCCGTCGCTATCAAGTGCGGTGATGTAAGACGCTTCTTCGCCTTCTTCTATTTTGTAGCTTTCGTGGCGGTATTCAGTACCTACGGTAAAAAATACGTCATCAGGTAAGCCTAAATCGAGTGTGGTATTGGCTGTTGCGTTTACTAAAAACTGATCGTAAACCAGTGCACCGTTGTCAAATTCGGTTGGGCTGTCGGCACCTAGTGATGTGTTAATACTATTTACAACACCAAAGCCAAAGTCGTTGCGGCCGTAGTTGGTACTTACATCCCATGTCCAGTCGTTAGTTTCACCTTGTAAGCCCAGTGCAAATGAGTAGTCTTGTACGTCTGTTTCAATTTGCGGTAAAAAGCCATCTGGGTACACTTCTAAAACGTTACGGCTGTCTTTTGCTCGGCGGTAAAAACCACCTGAATTACCTTCACGCTTTGAGTAGCTACCAAATGAATAAAGGTTTAAGCCGTTATCTAAATCGTAACCCATGTTGTAAAACAACGCGTAATCTTCAAGGTCTGCTTTACCAAAGCGGTGGTTGTAACGATCGATAGTAAATTCACGTGGGTCTAGGCTGCCATCATCAAGGCGACTGTATTGTTCGCGAGGGTCAAAACCTGAGCGTTGCGTTGAGTCGTTATCACGGTACTCAATAGATACGTTTACAAAGCCGTTATCAGATAACGCAAAACCAGAGTTTGCGCTAACAGTGCGTGTTGCACCGTCGTTTACTTCGCGGTCGCCACCGGTATTAAACGCTAAGTCGCCGTTTGCATCTGCGTAGGTGCTTTCTAGCTGAGGTACGCCAGCCATTTGAGTATCGTATTTACCGTACGTTACGCTTACGCTACCGCCTTCTGAGGCATCTTTAAGTACAATGTTAATTACCCCAGCAATTGCATCAGAACCGTACTGTGCGGCTGCGCCATCACGTAGTACTTCAACACGCTTAATGGCTGATGTTGGAATCATGTTCAAATCAACAGCGGTAGAGCCTCGGCCAACAACACCTGCTAAGTTTAATAGCGCACCGGCATGGCGGCGTTTGCCATTAATGAGCACTAGGGTGTGATCGGGTGCTAATCCACGTAAAACAGCTGGTTTTGCATGGTCAGTACCATCACCCATAGTGGCACTTGGGTAGTTAAAGCTAGGTACTTGGTTTGCTAGTATTTGGCTTATTTCTAGCTGACCCGTACTTTGCATATCACCGCTGGTAATAATATCTACAGGTACTGAGCTTTCGGCAATACTGCGTAGGCTTCTGCGAGTACCGGTAACCGAAATTACTTCGATATTCTTTTCTGCTTGAACATCTTGTTCTGCAGCAAATACAGAAGAATAGGGTGCACTAAGTGCAGAAGAAACGGCCAGGCTAAGTGCTACTTTTTTGGCTGATAATGGCTTTAACATGATGTTGATTCCCTTGAGGGCTGCTGACTATTGATTTTAAAAAGGAGCGCATCATATAGAAGCGACTACCCTAGTGCAAAGATAAAAACTATCTAAGATATTCTAAGTTGTTAACAAGTAAGCTGGGGCGTGTTGCCTTGGTGATTGAATTTGCAGCAGTATGTTTGGCTTTTAGGCAAGGCAGAGCCTATGTAGTGTGGTTACTCCCCATAAATAGGCGATAACGCAGCATAAATGCCAAACATACGCTGCCCTTTGGGTTCTTTCTAGGAACGATTAACTCTTTGTTACTCAGTTTTTACTTAGCCCACTAGGTTACAAACCTCGCGCCGCGATTAAATCGCTCCTAGATTGAACAAATTTCAATCCACAAAGGCCAACACGCCCCAGTGTTTACGCGCGATATAGGCGTTTGGATCGTTGTAGTTGCAATCTTGTGTCGAATGGTTGCGAATTCAAGGGGATTTTAGATAAAAGTTAGTAATACGTAAGAAGGCCAAGCAAATGCTTGGCCTTTCAATTTTTTAAATTTAGTAATTTAAATTATTCAGGGGCAACTTCAAGCGTTGTAAATAATGCATAACGTCCTGCATCTACGCCTTCTTCATTTACGGTAACCTTGTTAGAGGTTTCGATTAGGTATAGGCCTGGCTCTTTCCACGTAATTGTAAACATCCCGTCTTTATCGGTCGTTACTTTTACTTCGCCACGCTCGTTACGGTAGCGTGTGTCGCCTTTTAAAATACTTACTTCAACGCCTTCACCAGCAGATTTACCATCTTGTAGTAACTGAAAACGTGCTTGTTCACCTACAAATAAATCGTTTGGATGCGTTGGACCGCTAAGCTCTAAGCCTAAACCTAACTGTGCAGGTTTTGAGGTGCCATTTCGGCTTACAAATGTATCTACTGTTGAAACAACCTTCGTTGTCGTTACATCTTTTGCATTGCTTGGTAATTTTGCGTCTGTTTTTTTACCAAATACGCGCTTGCGCTTACCTTCTTCATTTTTGTAGAAGGTCATGTACATTGGCTTTTGGGTCATTGCAATGTGGTAAGTGCCTTGCTCTGTTAAGCTTACAGCAGCTGAGCTTTTACGTTTTAAGTAATAAGCACGAATGGTGTCGCTTACTGGCTCACCATTAGGCGCAAGTGCCATTAATAATGTGTCGTCGTACTCGGCGCCTTTTTCTTTAGGTTTAAAGGCTTTGTCTGGTGCAAATATTTCGTTAGAGATACTAGCGTCAATCATTACGTAATGCGCTTTATCGCCTGATAAAGATGTATGCGAAGGTAGTAACCAGCGTCCGTGTGCACTTGCTGAAGTTGACACTAAAGCAGATAAGCTCAATGCGCCGATTAATGCGGTTTTTAATAAATTAATTTTCATTGTATTTCCTTAAATTCAAATGATTAAGTAGCAGCTACTTAGTGCTTACAGTGACGAAGCTTTTAGAAAACTCGTTTTTACCATCAATTGTCAGCTTGCCTGATTTAGTTAAATCGAGCTCAACGCGGGTGTAGTCTCTGCCGCCTTCTTCGCGTACAACTTCAATATTTAGTAAGTATTTACCTGGTTTTACTGGGTTACCGTCTAAATCATTACCTTGCCAATTTATGGTGTAAGTACCCGCGCGCTTGGTTGCGCCGCTAATGCCGTCAAAGTTGGCATCGCTTTTACCGGCTTTACGCCACCATTGGCGTAAGTCTTTAAACCATTCTGCTTTTTGCACCCAAAGTGCAAGCGTTGTAACGTGTTTGCGCTCAGGAGTTTCAAGCCAAACTGCAACGTAAGGGCGGTGATACGGTTGCACTTCTAAGTCAGGAAGCGTTAATTCAATCTCTAGCTGTGATGTTTGCGCATGCGCTGTTGTTTGAAAAAACGCAGCTACGAGCAGTAATGCGGCGCTTATAAATAATTTAAATTTAACCATTAAGACACTCCTTTTATTTGTGGAACCCAACATAAATATATAACCAGTGGAGTTGCCACTCCCAGTAAAGTTATCCATATTCCTGCTAAGCGTTTTTTTCTATTTTGAAACAAAATAATCATGCCGGTGATGGCAAATATAATCATTAGTACGGCAGATATATCAATCACCCAACTCCATATTTCACCGCTGTGGCGGCCTTTATGTAAGTCGCCAATAAGGCTTAAAAAGCCACCTGTTTGGTAATCAAGATTTAGCTCGCCAGTTGTAAAGTCAAGCTCTGCGTAGGCAAACCCAGCAGGTAGTGGGTAGTCGAGCATGACAAGCGCGTCTTCTTTTTCCCACTCAATGCTTTTTACTTTTGTAAGTGAATATTGCTCGGCTAGGTAAGCTTCTATTTCAGGGTAAAGCGTAGGTAACGTATTTAGCTGTTCATTCGCTTTGGTAACTAACTCAGCTGGAATTGCCGCCGTTACTTGGCCGTTATTTTTATCGTTTTTAAGCCAGTCAATGTGGTTGAGCACAATGCCGCTAACGCAAAACAAAATAAGCAGAAAAAACAAAGCTGTAGAAATATAAATATGTAGAGCGCGACTTGTACTATACAAAGTTCGCTTATTAATAAACGCCATAAATAGTTTAATATTGTAAAATTTACAACATGATAATGATTTGCATTAGTCATTACAAATTTACTTACTTAACTTTACATTAAGATTTTACAAGTGGAGGGTATTTGTAGGTATACGTTTAGTACTTAGGTGGAGTAGAGGGCCTTAAGATAAGGTAAATCATTACCGATATTTCTATCGCTGCAACGAGGTAAATAACCCAAATAGGGGCAGTAGAGTACAGTAAAAATATAAACCCAATTAACATGCCAATGGCGGCATAACATTTTGCTTTAACGGGAACCACTTTGTGAGCTTGCCACTGTTGTAATGTAGCCCCATAACGAGGATGGTTAAGTAACCAGTGTTCTAGCGCGGGCGATGAGCGAGTAAAGCAAGTGAGCGCTAAAATGAAAAATATAGTGGTGGGCATAACAGGCAGTACAATGCCAATAATACCAAGTGCAACCAGTATCAGCCCTAGCATTTTTAGCCATAAATTTTTATAACAAACAAAGGCCGCTCTTATATTCACTTATGCTCATTTTGTTTAATTACGGATACATTAAATTGTAGGCTAATTGAGGCGTAATTCGAAGTACTTATGCCAATTTTATTAAAAACATGATGATTATATAGTATTAAATAGTGGACTCATTTCGTTAAAAGTTTTTGCTTGGTTTTAGTGCGGTTTTTAATCATTAAATAGACCAAATATATAAGCAGATTGGTATGAAATAACAACAGCACGCAATAAAAAAAGGACAAATGTATTTTGCCCTTTTTTATTGTTGAATAGATTATGTGCGACTTTTTAGAAGTAGTAACCTAAATTTATATTGAAGCGACGCTCTGTATCGCCATCTCCTATCATTGTTCCGCCAATAAATGGCTGGTTACGCGCTTGAACATAATCAAAGTAGGTAAAAAAGGCACCGGCCGATACACTCACACCTGTTATATTCATCCATGTATTGGCGCTATCGTCTGATTTGTCGTATATGGTGCTGTAGTCGTTATAAAATTGTAGGGCATTTACAGGCCCCCATTCTACCGAATAATTGTAGGCAACGTTAAGGCTAGACATAGTTGCCTCGCTTGAAATCGTATCGTAATAGGCATAGGCTGCAACCGAAATACGATCACTTTGATCGTCTAAGTCGTAGTCATACTCGCCATGTTGAAGCTGAATATTCCAGTTATTAATCTGACTATCAAGGTGTACAGCCCATGCACCATAACTACCTGCTCGATCTACACCGTCATGTAAGCCGCCACTGAGTAGTGAAATACCAATATCTGTTGTTATGTTTTTATTGTGCTTAATTTGATATGTTGCACGCCCAGCAAAGGTATTGTACTCACCAAGCTCATTAGCTGGTTCTGCATATGTTCCTTCGCTTGCACTGCGGCTACCAACAATATCATAAGAATAACGATGGCTTTTATCTGATGCTGATCCGTCAACACCGCCAAGCTCGTCATTTTTGAAAAAGCCTAAGTCTAATTTCCAGTTATCTTTCAATTTGCGTTTAACGACAACACCTAAATCAAAATCATCTTCTAGGCCAATATAATAGTTGCTGCTAAAAAAGTAGTTATGAGAATTATAAGGACCGTTACCAAATGGCACTTGTGTAATGCCTGCTTGCGCTTCCCAATCATTTGTAAACTCATAACCTAGATAGGCATATTTAATTACGGTCATATAATCAAAAAAGCGAATTTCACCATTTACTGAGATATCGTTAATTTTTCCTGATACATTTAAACGAAAAATATCAAAATCGAAATCACCGTCACGATCTTTATTATCTTCATCGTATGAGGCCACGCTATAGTTAGCGCGAATTGCACCACCGAATTTAATACCGTCGTCTTTTTTTACTGGCTCTACAACAGTTGCTGTTTGCTGAGCCTTTTTACTAATTTTAGCAACTTGCTCTTCATGCTTTTTATTGATTTTCTGTTGTTTGGATTTCTCTTCGATTAATTGATTTTCGAGCAGCTGCATTTGCTGTTTTAGTTGTTTTAATTGGTTTTGAAGGGTGTCGAGATCCGTGGCGTAAGAAGTGCCAGTAACACCACTTAAAATTAATGCTAACGTTAATTTAGAGAGTTTAGTCATAGTAGCTGCTCAGATGTTGATTAAAAAATAAAAAATTCAAGGCGTCAAAAAACGCCTTACGTTTAGAGTAAGTACAAAACTTATGTGTTTTTATTATTTATTCTTTAGGAGCTTGAGTCAGCGCACCAACTTCTAGTAGGGGAGATGCATCTAATTTGTCAGCATCCATCATTGCGGCTACGCGCTGCATTGACGAGAGTAAAAGACTCTGTTCCCATTCAGCAAGTGCAGAGAACTTTTCAATAAAGTGTTCTTGCAATGGCTGAGGTGCTTTTTCAAGTAACTCTTTTCCTTTTTCTGTGAGGTATAAGCTCACTCGTCGTTTATCCATTTGACTGCGTACGCGTGTTACTAAATCTCTACTTTCGATTCTATCGAGAATATTTGTGACGGTTGCTGGGCTTAAATTGACATTTTGAGCAATACGACTGGCAGTTATGCCGTTTGTTTGGGAAACTTCCTGCATAATAAGCAGTTGTGGCCCTGTTAAACCCGCTGTTTTATTTAGTTGCTTAGAGTGCAAATCAATCGCACGGATCACTTTACGTAAAGAAACTAATAACTCGTCATATTTCTGCATTTTTTTATCTCGTCGAAAAAGCAATAGCTTGCCGTAATCGCGAAATGTTACACATCAAATAAATTGAATTCAAATTATATATTGTATTTCAACCCGCTTTTATTGGTTTTTAATGCTTAGAGCAGAAACTAATGTAAAATTATATTGTTCAAAATTTATTAAATATTCTTAGCATCTTGTATACATTAAGTTGCGCACAGTACGTAGGTTGTGAATAATTGGCAAGTCTTATTACATAGACTTTAGTATTGTTCATCTACAGCTGTTAGTACAAAGTAATTGTTTGTGAGTTTACTGTAGATGTATTAATCGGCAATGAACAAATTCAGCAATCAATATTTAATATCAATAGCGTATACTTTAAGCATGCATTATTGTTTTTGCACAAATATTAAAAATCTTTAGTATCAGTATTATAGGGGAAGGTATGAAATTATCGCCATCAGTTAGCATTGAGCAAAGCGAAACCGGTCTTGAGTTTATTAAAATAGCTAGTGCAAAGTGCGATGCAAAAATATTTTTGCAAGGTGGGCAAATTACCGAGTTTATTCCTAAAAATAACAAGCCGCTTATTTGGGTGTCACAGAGCGAAACCTATCAAGAAGGTGTAAGTATTCGAGGTGGTATTCCAATTTGTTGGCCATGGTTTGGTACACATGCTAATGATGGATGGCCAGCCCATGGTTTTGCGCGCACAAGCGTATGGCAAGCCGATGAAGTACACGAATCTGATGAGCAAATTACAGTTAGTCTGAAGCTACCCATGAAACTTGTTAATACAACGTATTGGCCGCATCAGTCCGCATTCAAAGTTGAGTTTGTGTTAAGCGATAAGTTACAGGTTCGCTTGACGACCACTAACTTAGGAAGTGTGCCATTTAGCTTTACTCAAGCACTGCATACCTATTTTCCTACCTCAGACATTACAAATACTCATGTTGATGGGTTGCAAGGCGCGCAATATGTTGAGTTTAGTGAGGGGCCATTTGTACAAAATGACATTGTAAGCTTTGAGCGCGAAACCGACATGGTTTATACACAAGCAAATACAGAGCAAACCATTAATACGCCAGAAGGTGTTATTAATGTGAGCCGCGAAAATTCAAGTTCGTGTGTACTGTGGAACCCATGGATAGAAAAGTCAAAACGCTTATCTAACTTTGCTGATGATGAATATAAAACAATGCTCTGCCTAGAGGCCGCTAATGTTTTAGGCGATAAAGTAACGCTTGAGCCAAAACAAAGCCACACCTTAATAACCACCATTAGTTGGTAAGTAATTAAAGCAGTAATAGGGATAAATAGTGTTTAACAATCAACAAATAATGGATTTGCCAAAGCATGGTGATATTAGCTTTAAGCCGTTGGCTAACAAAGCGTTATTACATGCGCAACTTAGCTCGCTTCTGTTTTATATTCCGCTAATTGGAGCGCTTATTGCTGTTTGTTATTTTAATGAAGCCTTTGCTAATAAGGCACAAACGTATTTGCTAATTGGTATGCCTATTTTGGTGGCCATATCTATGGCGTACAACATGATAAGTGTGAGGTTGCGAGGTTTTGCAGTGCGAAATCATGACATTGCTTTTAAAAAAGGCGTTATTTGGCAACAAGTGACGGTATTGCCTTTAGCGCGTGTACAGCATATGGAAATACACCAAGGGCCAATAGAGCGAAAACTTAGCCTTGCGAGCATTAAATTATTTAGCGCTGGCGGTGTAAGTGCCGATTTACAAATTAGTGGGCTAACCCATGATGATTGTAAAAATATGCGCCAATTTGTACAAAATTACCGTCAAGACGACGCAGCTACTCAGGCAACTTTAGTCGATGAGTAATACAATTATCGAAGATAAAGCGAGCCCTATTTACTGGCAAAAAGTATCGCCCTGGGCACTTTTATACTTTGTTGTGCACTTTAGTGTGCGGTTTGTAAAAGATGGCCTTTTAAACTTACTGCCCATGCTTGTGGTGTTTGTTACTCAAGTAGAAAATAAATTATTTTGGGCACAGGTTGCAGGCGGTCTTGCGCTGATTTTGCTACTTATTTACTCATTTTTATATTATTTAAATTTTAAGTTTTCTATTAGTAGCGACAACGAAATATTGCTTAACAAAGGTGTATTTAAAAAAGAGCGACTTACGCTTAAATTTGGCCGTGTGCAAAACGTTAATATTGCCGAGCCATTTTATTTTATCCCTGTAAACTTAGTTAATTGTATTTTTGATGCCGCAGGCAGTGTGTCACAAGAAGTTGTTTTACCTGGCGTCACTCAAGATTACGCACAGCAAATGCGTAAACAAATATTTGATTTTAAAGCGCAGCAACAGCAAGAAATACAAAATACTGAACAAAGCGAAACAGACACTATCGAAAACAGCCTAAGCATTAGTAATAAAGAAATAGCCAAATTTGGTTTAATGTCGAATATGGCTATTTTAGCAATCGCTGCTGTTGCCCCTTTTATAAACCTGATTGTTGATTTTTTAGAGAAGCAAATTATTGCGAAAGTAGAAGGCTTTTATCAACAAGAGCTTGGCATGCTGGCAAGTGCTGCTACTTTTGCGATGATCACCTTAATTGTTTTGCTAGTTTTGGTCGCTGTGATGCTATCGGTGACTATGTCGCTTATTCGTTTTTATAACTTTGAGCTTTATTTTAAAGGTCAAAAGTTTAAACGTATTGCTGGCTTGTTAGAGCGCCATCAGCTTTCAATGAGCATGGATAAAGTGCAATCTATTGTTATTAAACAAAACCTAATGGGGCGATTACTAAAGCGATTTACCGTGGAGTGTTTACAAGCAAGTAGCGGCGGAATAGCAGCCGGTGTTGCAGCTAAGAAAAATAAACAAACCTTAGTATTACCTGTATTAAATAGCGAACAAGTTGATAGTGTATGCCAATGGATTTACCCGTGGTTTAATAGTAAAAAACTCGCTTTTAAGCGCGCAGAGCGAGCGCTTTTGTATAAAAATTTAGGCTTTTATTCATTGTTACCGAGTGCACTCGTGTTTGGCTTTTGTTTTATTGCTGATATTAATACTCTGATAAGCCTTGGTGTTTTGGTGGGGTTTTCTGGCTTGGTAACTTTATCGTATCAGCGTTATGGTTATTACATGCATGAGGATAATGGCCGATTTTACATGGTTGTACGTAAAGGTATGATTGGCGTTCACTACCGTGTTTTTGAGCTTTATAAAGCGCAAAGTGCGCGCAGTATAAGTACGTACTTAATGAGAAAATCAGGCTTAAAAAGCCTGTATATACAACTTGCTTCAGGCTTTGCATTTATGCCTTATATAAAGCAGCAAGATGCTGACTTTATTATTGATTTTACAATCAAACAGATTGAGTCAGATACTCGCAGCTGGATGTAAATCACCCTAATAAAACATGTGTAAATACTCATTTTCACATGTTTTATTACACTTTCTTACTGCCCATGAAAGACATTTAATAATACTCTAGATGGTATTAAGGAATTCTTTTAGGGACGCTCATGAAAAAAACACTTATCGCATCGGCTTTATTACTAGCAGCACCGAGCTTTGCAGCCGATTGGCAAACTATTCATACCGAACATTTTAATGTTCACTACAGTGTTGAGCATGCTGATTTTGCTAAATCAACTGCAGCAGAGCTTGAAATAGTACGCATCAAAGTGCTTGAGCAGCAAAACCGAGCACTTGATAAAACAGTTGATGTAGTGGTGTTTGATCCCCTAAATGCGGCAAATGGCTTTGCGCTACCTACCTCAAATAATCCTGTAATGGCGCTTTTTACAACCCCACCACAATCCGACACCGTTATATCAAACAGCGCTGGCTGGCAGCAGTTACTTGTACTGCATGAATATATTCACTTAGTACACTTAGCACAGCCAACACGCAATGACTGGCAGCAAAAAGTACGTGGCATATGGGATTTATACGACTTAACCTACAGTGATACACCGCGCTGGGTAGCCGAAGGTTATGCCACATTGATTGAGTCTAAAATGACGGGCCGTGGGCGTTTATTTGATAACTACTCAGAGTCAATACTGCGAGAATTTGCTCAGCAAGGTGCTTTGCCAACCTATGGGCAATTAAATGGCGAGCAGGGCTTTATGGGCGGCTCAATGGCGTATTTAATGGGGAGCCGCTTTTTAAATTGGCTAGAGCAAAACTATTCAGAGCAAACACTCGATAGTGTTTGGACGCGAATGCAAGGCGTAAAAACGCGGGATTTTGATGAGGCATTTGGCGGTGTGTTTGGGCAAAGTGCAGCCAAGCTATATCGTCGATTTATAGCTGAATATACCTATAAAGCAATGCAAATAGAGCAAGGGGAGGTGTTACTTAATAGTGAACTTTGGCTTGAGCTAAATTTATATGCAAGTAACCCCGCACTTTCAAAAGATGGTAGTAAAATTGCGATTGTTGAGCGAGACAAAGAGAGTAATACCAAGCTTATAATTTATAGCACGGATGACAACATTAAAGCGCAAGAAGAGTTTACTAAAGCGCAAAAAGAGCTACTCGAAAACGATGCACAAGACATCCCCGATACAGCGCCAAGTGTGTTTAAGCGCGAACAAAAACAAGTGCTTAATCAAATTAATCGAGCCGGTATTGCAAACCCTCAATGGGTAAATAGCACAACGTTATATTTTAATGCGTACAGCAATGAAGAGTCGGGTATTTATAACAAAGTGTCTGACATATTTAGCTATAACACTGACACTGGAAATATTACACAACTTACCGAACTTGCTGGTATACGTCGTTTTAAAGTAACCAGTAACGGCGAAACCTTGTATGGCGAGCAAATAAGAGATGGCTACTCTGAATTAGTAAAGGTTGAACTCAATACGCAAACCATCACACCATTATTTACAAAAAGCCTTGAGACAACTTACGATTACCCAATACTCAGTCCTGATGAAACTAAATTAGCTTATTTATCAACGTCATTAAATGAAAACTGGCAGTTGTATATACAAGATGTGAGCGGCGAACAACAGCAACTAGTACCTATGCCAAACGGGTATCAATATTTAAGCCAGCCGAGCTTTAGTTTTAATGGCGAGTCACTTTACTTTGTTGCAGGCTTAAATAGCGCCACCGATATTTACAATTATCATATTAAAAGTAAAACACTCACCAAGTTAACCCAAGGACAAGAGGCCGTTGCTCACCCAATTGAAATGGCTGATGGCTCGTTACTCTATTTTTCGATAACCGCAGATGGGCCAAATGTAAAAACACTGCCAAAAGCTATAAAAAGCACTGTAGTTACTGAATTTTCGGCTAACAAAAAAGCACCGCTGCTAATTGTAAACGAACATACGCTTCCAAAAGCTAAAATATATACGCACCAAACAACGCAGCAGACAAATTACAACGTACTCGATCAGCACGCTACTTTTGCACTAGGAACACAGTATTATTCGGCTTCTACCAGTTTGTTAGATTTAAGCATTAAAAGTAGCGACTTATTAAAGCAGCTCGACTTGCAAGCGGGATATAGCACTGATTTACACGATGGAGCACTGCACGGTGGTTATGTGCAGGCAAAATATAATGCGCTTGATGTAAAACTGAAACTTGCACTGTTTGACTATGATTTAAATACATCGCGCCAGTACCAAGCAAGTTTAAATACCGACATAGATGCCCGTGGTGGTTTTGCTGCAGTAAGTTACCCAGTTAAATTTGGGCAGCTAAGTTTAACGCCAGAGATTGCCTACAATTACACTGATTATAAGATAAGCCATAAAAGTTGGACGCGTTTAGGCGTTGCTCAAAATTGGCAATATGATCGTCAAGATTTTGCGATAGGCCAAAGTGTTTATGCGAGTTGGTACGATGGCAGTAGTAAAAGTAGCAATTGGCAAGGCTACGATTTAGCCGCCAAAATTTTTGGTAAGGCGTTTGGTATTCCTCTTTATGCAAACTTTGATCAAAAACAGCGTGATGACAATAGCCTTGCATTAGGTGGTTTTAGCTCAAATCTTATTAATCAGCAACAAAGTAGTGAACATGTACTTTCATCTGATCTGCCCTTTTACAGCGCAACTGCAAAGCGCTATCAAGGCTACGGTGGCGGCTTTAGCCTTAAAGAAGGCATGCCGTGGCTTTATTATAAGCAACATCAACTCGACGACACCGTATACGCACAAAGCTACGGCTTAAAATACCAAGGTGATTTTAGCTTTGGGATGGGGCCTGCGGGCGTAAATGATTTAACCTTTAATATGGGGCTGTCGCGAGTAGAAGGCGTCAGTTTTGAAGATGAAATGCGTGCTTGGCTGAGCTTCTATTATTCGTTATAAATATTAATCGGCTAAGTTACTTTTCCATCTGCAAGGATAGTAACTTAGCTTGATATATATCGAGCTTTTGGTTATCACGCTCTAGTTTAATTGCTTTTTCAAGTAAGGTTTGTGTTTGTTTGGTATTGCCTTGTCGATAGCGAACTTTTGCGAGTTCCAAGTATAACTCAGCAATGTAAGGCGCTTTAGTAATGGCTTGCTCAAGGTTTGCTTTAGCTTGATGAACGTGGCCAGCTTGTAAGTTGTTTTTAGCGATCACTAATAATTCGTATGGGTCTTTTTCTTTATTAACTAATTGTGAGGTGAGCTCTTTAACAAGCTCTTTGTCGTCTAACTCTTCAGCTAAAAGCTTATAGTTGCTGATTAAATTAATGCTTATCTCGTTATTGCTAAGTGCTGTTTGGTAGATGTTTTTAGCGCTTTGTAAATCACCAACTCGGCGATGTAAAATACCAGCTATGTTAAATAGTTCTGCATCATTTGGTGTAAATTTATTCGCTTGTAAAATAAGAGAGTAAGCCGTATTAAATTGTTTTTTGACAAGTGCGTTTGCCGCTAAGTTACTATAAAACTTAGCTAGCAAATCGTTATAAGTTGCACTACCAGAATAGATACTACCTTGAGTCGGGAAATAGTCTATCAGTGTTCCTGCTCTAATAAATTCGATATAATTATCTTCTTTCTTTACTTTGGGAGCATATACCTTTGTCCTAAAGTGATTAGCCACATAGACTATGTTGCTTTCTTTGGCATACACCGGTTCGCTGGTCACTTCCTGGAAACTTGTATCGAGACTTAAGGTTTGTGCGTAGCTTTGTGTTAGTACCGCTAGACTAATGCAATTACCTTGCGATAATTTAAGGGCTTGCTTTGAAGTAAGTGTATCGCCATGGTACTTGAAGTTTTCTAACCGACCTTCTAGATAATTAAAAATAACTTGATCAGCTCGGGTATCTGCTAGATTTTCATTTGCATAGGTTAAGAATTTTTGCTTTTCTGCTTGAGGCAATTCAAAAATGCTTTGCTCGGTTGGTGTGTCCAAGCGCTCAAAAAGCGAATGATTTATAAGACTGGATAACTGTACTTTTTGAGCCGCAGTAATTGCGGGTGTATTTTTACATGCAGTTAAAAAAAGACAAAATATTAATATTATAAACTTCATAAGCCACCTCAATGTGAACTTTGACTTTACATTGAGGTGGTTTTCAAATCAAGCGTTAACTATGCCTCGCTTATTTGAGCGATTTACCTGTGACTGTTTTTTACGTTTTCGGCGGGTAAACCATAAGTAAAAGCCGGTTCCGGCTAGCCATACTGGACTTAAGCCAATTACACACCACAGTATTTTACTAGTAAGACCTGCAAAATAACCAAAGTGAAGTTTTCTGAAGCTATCAATTACTTGCCAGCCAATACCAACTTCGCGAATATCCCAGTTGACCATGTGGTCACCAGTCAATTTATTGTAGGTAACAGTATTGGCGTATTCACTGGCAAGCGGGTTGGCAGTTTTAACTTCTCCAAATACGGTAATATTTTCATCCGGTTCTAATGGCATAACCAAAAAAGTGCTATTAAAAGTAGTTATTTGTTGTTTGCTATTATCTAAAATATCTTGAAACGAGATATCTGCACTATGTAGCTTTTTGGTTAGCACAAAATGTTCTTCTTCTGCGTGCTCTATTACTTCGTGATACCAAACAGCCCAGTTAAAGTAGCCACCTGTAATCGCTAAAATAATAATGATAGGGGAGCCAATAACACCGGTCATTTTATGGATATCGCTAAGGACTATTTGTAGTGTCGCACGCCAGCGTACACTAAACAGACGTTGCCAAAACTTGCGATAAATAATGAGGCCTGTAATGCCTAAGATTAATAAAAACAAAGCAAAAAAGAAGCCTAAAACAGTACCTGTTTGGCCAGGTAAACTTTTTAAGTCATTTAGTAAAAATGTGTAATGTAGTTCTAAAAACCAATCAGTAAAGTAATGGCTAGTGCCTACTGGCTCCGATAAAATATCACCTGTGTACTGGTTTAAATGAAACTTATACCATTGCTCTGTACCGCGTTTAACTAAGTAAACCCGATCAGCAGTATCATTGTTAAAAATCTCCCAGCTACCCACTAGATACTCAGGGTAAGCATGTTCTGCTTTAGCGATTAATTTATCGATTGTTATACGCTCTGGCAACGCTTTTACAACAAAGTGACTATCAGGCATAAGTAAGCCATCTATTTCACTTTTAAAAACTAATACACTGCCTGTAATACTAATGACAATGAGTGGAATGATTGCAATAAGGGCAATCCAGCTGTGGATCTTAAAAAGTATTTTTCTCATGGATGGTTTTATATGCAGTAGCTAATGACCTGCGCATGATAACAACTATCATTTTTATTTGTAAGTTGCAGTAATGAATTTCAATAAAACAAACAAACTGTGAACTTAATTCTACGGTTTTTGTATACTCAGCTTGCCAGTACCTAAAATAAGTTTTTGCTATTTAGTTGAGTTAAATTTACGCGGCTCTACAATGCCGCGCTCATAGTAAAAGCCTTTTAAAACATATGTTTAATAAATGTTTTTATTTCCATTTCTAGTTAACATTTATGTAACGAGTGAGGTTGCTTTGGCGCATTATTTGCCTATATTGTCTTCTTTTATTTTGGTTTTTAGTTTTTTACCGCTACTAAACAAAATTCGAAAAAATCGTAGTGTCTCAGGTTTATCACTATTGATGATGACGTTTGGGTTAGCGCAAAGCCTTTATTTTATAACCTACAATATTTACTTTGAGCGCTATTATATTGCATTACCATTTATTGTAACCGGTGCGTTAAGCGGGCTTATTTTGTATTTTTTTGCACGTTTCAACGCAGCTAAACGAGAGCGCGTACAGCTGGTTACTATGTTAGGTTTTTCGTTACTGCCCTTTTCACTGCTTTTGAATTCAAACCTCGATACTGCAACGGTATTAAGCGCTTTAACGTATGTTGGCCTTGTGATGAGTTCGGTACGTGTTATGCCGCAAACTTATAAAACATTGCGTACGGGTAATGTAAGTAATTTAAGCGCGCGCTACTTTAGCTTGCAGTTTATTGCTGGTATTTGCGGCTTAGTTGTTGAGCTTTCAAATGCAGCCACAAGTACTGCGCACTTACTTATGTTTATTATGTTGTTGCTTACAAATGCTGTGCAATTTGGCTGTATGCAATATTATAGAGTGCGACCTGTAATGGCTTAAAGCTAAAATAAAAGTGCTAATTGAGTTTAGGTGTGGCAGTTTTAAGCTATTAATCATTACAAAGTTTAAACAATGCAATTAACTATTCATCAAATTGATGCGTTTACGAATGAGTTATTTAAAGGTAACTATGCGGCAGTGATCTCATTGAAATCGTGGTTAAGTGACGATTTAATGCTAAAAATTGGCGCAGAAAATAACGTATCTGAAACGGCTTTTACCTGCCAGCAAGACGATGGCAGTTTTGTTATTCGCTGGTTTTCGCCGTTAATGGAAATCGACTTTTGCGGTCATGCCACACTTGCGGCTGCCTATGTTTTATGTGAAGAGCATAATATATCGCAAATTCGCTTTATTGCTGATGCGGTGGGCGAGCTGATCGTTAATAAAAACGCTGATGGCAGCTTTGCAATGACCTTTCCGAAACAAGCACCGGTTGAAGTGCAAAATGTACCGCAGCAATTGCTTGATGGCTTGTCTATACAACCGAGTAAAGTGCTTAAAAACCGCCAAGCTTACTTTGCTATTTATGAAAATGCCGATCAAATACTTGAATTAAAAACTAGCTCAGAGCTTTTAAAAACGCTTTATCCACTTGATGTAGTGGCCACTGCTCCGAGTGCTGAATATGATTTTATATCTCGTTATTTTTGGCCTGCAAGCGGTGGCGACGAAGATTATGTGACAGGTTCTATTCATACTGGCTTGGCACCTTACTGGGCGCTGCAATTAGGTAAAACTACGTTAAGCGCTTATCAGGCTTCAAGCAGAGGCGGGCAGCTAACTTGCGAAGTGGGTGATACAACCGTCACCTTAACCGGGCATGCTGTAAGGTATTTAAAAGGCACTATTTATATTTAATCTTTATTGTTCTTGTTATAAAAAAGGCCACGTTTAACGTGGCCTTGGTTTTACTCAATTGTTAGAGCTGCTTTACGCTTCTAGCGCTTTTGCAATTAAGCGATCAATATATTTTTTATGCGCTTTAGTCGCAGTATCTGATCCCCATGCAACACTGGTATCGGCTATTTGAGTTAGCTGATATAACGCAGCGGTTTTAGCTAGGTTATCAAATTTACTTGCTTTACCAAGGCCTGCAATCGCGATTAGCTGGTTAACATACTCAATTTGTAAGTTGTGGCTAATAGAGTTGGCGTCTTTGCTTTTCACAAAAATGCTGGCAGTTAAATCTTGCATAAACTGAGTTAGACTATATTCATTACCGTATAGAGCGGTGTCAGAAATACGCAGTAACACAGCAGGGTGTAATAGCTGCGCAAGTACAGACTTTTGCATGCCTAAAATCATTTTGTGTGCTTTAGGGTCTTCATTTTTACCAAAGTGATTAAAGCCACGACGTTGCAGCTGTAAGTAGCTATAAAGAGGTTGCATGTTTTGTAGTACATCTGGTGCAAATACAAACTTTGCGAGTATATCCATCGCTTGTGTTTGACGCTCAAGCGATACCGGTGTAAATGGTTTATCTGCGTTTGCATCACCCACTACAGCGCGCTCAACGTACACACCACCAATCTGGCGAGAAACAACACCTGCTTGAGCTCGGTATTGACCAAATAAGCTATTAGCAGAGGTAACAAGCTGTTGGTAAGACTCACCTTTAACCGTTGCTTTATCTTTTAGTTCAGTAAATAGTTTATTGATAAGTGCCATACGATCTGCGCCATAGGCTGCAGGGTTTGACGACAAATCACCAATCATTACACGTGGATCGATATGGCGACCTGGTGCGCGCATGTCGTCGGCATCGTTACCAAAGGCAAGGGCATGTTCACTTGAACGAGCAAGTATTTTTTCAAGTCGAGCTTGCTCAGCAGCTTCATCTGCAAGCGCTACGCTGTAGCCGTAGTTAATTGCCCAATCATCATAAGGACCTGGTTTTGTTTGAAAAATATCACCTTGCTGCACACCAATTGGGGCAATGTTAGCCGGTGCATAATCCATAACAGAACCGGTTACTATGCCTTGGGTTTTGTTTTTGTCGTGTACTTCTTTTTCATCCCACAAAATAGATGATTTCATATTGTGGTTAAGACCTAAAGTATGGCCTACTTCGTGAAGTACCAGTTGCGTTAAACCTTGGCGAAGCATTTCTTTATCTTCAATTTTGTCGCCGCTAGCAAGGCCTTTGGCAAGCATTAGATTTTGTTGAATCTCATGCCCAAGAGAGCAATTTAGCTCGCCGGTATCTGTTGCTTCACCGTGGCTCATTGTTCCTTGGGTGAAAAGTGTGTCGTAAATCCAGCGGTTTTTCATAAATACAAACTCAAGCATAATGTCTGAGCCCAGTATTTCGCCTGTTAATGGGTTAGCAAGTGCTGGTCCGTATCCGCCAAATGGAGGCTTAGGTGACGAAGTCCAACGTAGTACGTTGTAATTAATATCGCCCGCATCCCAATCCGCATCGTCTGGTTGTACTTTTACTTCCAGCGCATTTTTAAAACCGGCTTTTTCAAAAGAAGTATTCCATGTTAAAACTGCATCACGAATAGTATCGCGCCATTCAACTGGTGTCGTATTCTCTATCCACCAAGTAATTGGTTTTACTGGCTCTGAAAGTGTTGCACTAGGGTCTTTCTTTTGTAAGTCCCAGCGTTTTATAACATCTTGATAAGGTGCCCAATCGGTAGATGTCATTTGATCAAATTGGTTGGTAAAATAACCAATGCGAGCATCATCCATACGGGGTGCATAATTGTTGCTAGGAAGAGCAACAAACGAGTGCTGCACTTTTACCGATACACTGCGAGGATCGCTTACTGCATTAGAGCCACGTACAGTAGGGCTTGGGTTAGTAAATACGTAATCAACTACTACGTCTAAGTTATTAGGGTATGGACGCTGTTTAATAATGCGTGATTTTTTATTGTCTAGTTTACCTACTTTAAAGCGTTTTTTAGCGTTTTTATCTGCTGGATTTGGCGTAGGTGATACTTTATGAAGTGCTTCGCTTAAAAATAACTTATTTACATTAAATGCTATTTTACCGTCTTCTTCTTTTTCTATTTTAATGCTCGCAAGTACCGCTTCACTAATATTGGCATCACTCGCTTTTGAAATCGCACTGCTTTCGTCAAATTTGTAGCGAGGTGTTTTGCTAATAATATCGATACGGTCAAAGTATTTTCTAAATTCAATTAACTTAGTTTCACGGTATGCACCACGATAATGGCCTGCATCTGTAACGCCATCGACAGTGTGCGCAAAATACACAAACGGCGTATTGAGTTGGGATTCGTTAATCACCATAAGGTGCTTACCGGTTTTTTCGTCTTGATAAAGGCTAAATATACCGGTAAATTCGGTTTGTCCTTTGATCATTTCGCTAAGTGTTTTTGACTCTTTTTCGTCTTTTTTATCGGCTGCAAATGCATGGCTGCCAAACGCTAAGCTAAGCGCAAGGGTGATGGACGTTAATTTCATTTTGAGACTTTTAATATTTGTTAATTTAATTGGACTGTACGTAAATTAATTTAATTTCGCACATCTTCGCGATGAAATTTAAGCGTTCAAAGCTAATTAATTGATATAAATAAATAAAAGTTTGTAACAAAATATAACGAATGAGATGAATCACCATTTTATTCATCTTTTATACTTATATAAAGTTGTAATTTATATGTATTTGCAACAGTTGCTTACAAATGTCATCTTAATGTTTCGTATAGCTCTGGTATTATGGTGTTAATAGAATTTTAGGGATAAATAAGATATGCAATCAAATTCACTTAGATGGGTTTTTCCATTCGTCGCGCTTGCTTTAGGTATCGTTGGTTTTATGGCAATTAACGCTATTGCAAAAGAATCAGAAAAAAAAGAAGTTATTGATGCTCGTCCAACGGTGCAAGTTGAGCCTGTGGCAGCAAATGATCACCAAGTTATCATTAATAGCTACGGCGAAGTAAAACCACTTGAAAATACACAGCTTTCGGCGCAGGTGTCGGGCGAGGTGTTAAGTTGGCATCCTAATTTTGTAGCCGGTGGTGTAGTTGCTCGTGGCGAGACGCTATTTACTATTGAAAAAGATAACTACGAAGCAGCAGTACTTGTTGCAGAGGCCGAGCTTGCTCGCGCGCAAGCGGGTTTAATTGAAGAGCAAGCTCAAGCGCAAGTAGCCGAAGACGAAGCCAAGCGCTTTCCAAGTAAAGCGCGCACAGATTTATTTTTACGTAAACCTCAAGTGCTCAGTGCACAAGCATCTGTTAAGTCGGCGCAAGCTGCATTAAAGCGCGCGCAACGTGATTTGGATAATTGTGATGTAACAGCCCCTTATGATGCGTTGGTGATTAGCCGAAATATAGGTGTTGGACAATTTGTTACTATGGGTTCGCAAGTTGCTGAACTCAATAATATTGAGACCGCTGAAGTGATTATTCCTATCGCAGGATTCGATAGCGTTTTTTTGCCAGAACGTATTAAAGGCATTACCGCAACGATTATTCAAAAAGGCCTAAACAGCTTTACCCGAGAAGGTGTAATTGACCGCGACCTAGGAATTGTTGATAACGCTACGCGTATGAGCAGTTTAGTGGTGCGTATAGAAGACCCATACGGTCTTAAAAATAAACAACCAGCGATTAAGTTTGGTAGCTACGTACAGATAAATTTTGCAGGTGCAATGCTTAATAATATTTACCGTTTACCGCAAGAGTTAGTTAATAACAAAACCGTATGGATCGTTAATGAAGAGCAGCAACTTGAGCCACGCAAAGTCACAGTTATTCGTGAAGAGGGTGAGTACTTTTACATCAGTGATGGTTTGCAAGCAGATGATAAGTTGGTGATTACGTTGCCAGAGTATCCGCAAAAAGGCATGGCTGTAAAAATTGCGGGCCTTCAAGATACTAAAAAAACAGAGGCACTTGAAAATGCTTCCACTGAAAAATTATAAAGGTAGGCTGAGTTATGAGTAACACTGAACTACCAAATACAGCGTCTAACGCTGAAAAACAAACCGGTATTATTGCTTATTTTGCCAATAACTCCGTTGCTGCCAACCTAATGATGATTTTTATTGTGGTGATGGGGATTATTAGCTTTCTAAATATCCAACGTCAAATGTTCCCTAATGTAGAAATTAACTACATTAATATTGAAGCTAACTATCCTGGCGCTTCACCACAAGAAATAGAAGAAAGCATACTTATAAAAATAGAAGAGTCACTAAAAGATGTGACCGAAATTAAAAAAGGCGTGTATCGCGCATTTAGAAATGGCGGTACAGCAAGCCTGGAAATAAACACCGATGCAAAACTTACCGATGTGCTTGATAAAGTAAAGTTACGTGTTGATGGTATAGCAACGTTCCCAGCCGGTATGGAACCGGTCACCATAAGTCAGGTTGAGTTTAGGCAAGATGTAATAGGTATGACGCTTGTTGCTGACCTACCTCTTACTGAGCTTAAGCCTATAGCAAACCAAATAGAGGATGAGTTACTACAGCTGTCTAACGTGTCGTTAGTGGTAAACGATGTTCCTCTTGATGAAATAGCAATTGAAATAGAACCCGATACGCTTCGTCAATATAACCTAACCCTTAGTGATGTAATGAATGCAGTGCGTCGTTACTCAGCTAACTTTTCGGCGGGGCAATTAAAAACAGACGCAGGTGTTATTTCTGTACGCGTCGAAAATCAGTTTTACTCAGGTGAAGAATTTAGACAAATACCGGTAAAAATAGGGGCTAATGGCGCTAAAGTGTTACTGCAAGATATTGCCGTGATTAAAGATCAGTTCACTGAAGGTGAGCGTTACTTTAAATTCAATGGTGAAAATGCAGTTTATATATCGGTAAAAGCGACTGAAGAGCAAAGTATTATCCCAGTTGCTGATTCAGTAAAAGCATTTATAGAATTAAAAAACAAAGAGCTACCACTGGGGGTTCGTTTAGAGCCACTAATGGATTTTACGTATTACCTAAATGCCCGCTTAGACATGATGGTTACAAACCTCATTCAGGGCGCTATTTTGGTTGCAATTATGCTATCAATCTTTTTACGCTTTAAGTTGGCATTATGGGTGATGATTGGTTTGCCAGTGTGCTTTTTGGGCGCAATGATGATGATGCCATTGTTTGGTGTAACCATTAATATTTTATCACTTTTTGCCTTTATTATGGTGCTAGGGATTGTGGTGGACGACGCCATTGTCATAGGCGAAAGTGCCTACACCGAAATAGAAAAAAAAGGCGGTGGTGTTGTTAATGTGGTTAATGGCGCAAAACGCGTAGCAACCCCTGCAACTTTTGGTGTACTAACTACCATTGCAGTATTTGCTCCGTTTACGTTATCTACAGGCCCAGAAAGTGCCTTCTTTTATGGTATAGCTGTGGTGGTAATGTTGTGTTTAGTATTTAGTTTGATTGAATCAAAGTTGATACTGCCAGCCCATATTGCTCACACTCATTTTTCACCAATAAAAGAGGGTGGCTGGCGAGATCGGTTTAATACGCGATTTTTTGGTTTTGTAAATGGCCCATATAAGCGCTTTGTTATACGTTGTGTTGAATGGCGTTGGTCAGTGTTATTTTCATTTATTGCCCTATTAATCGTAACCTTTGCTTTAATCTCATCAAATCAAGTTCGTACTGGGTTTATGCCAAAAATCCCGCATGACTACCCACAAATAAATCTAGAAATGAATGACAATGTATCAGACATACAAACAATAAATGCTATTCGTGAAATAGAGGCGATGGTGATTGCGATTGATGAAGATACCGAGCGCAAATATGGTCAAAAGCTCATAAGAGATATTTTAGTATTTAACCAAGGGCGCACCGAAGCCCAAGTGCTTGTACCTCTTGTTGATGAAAGTGTACGTCCTTATAACGCGTTTGAATTATCACGCCGTTGGCGCGAGGCCATGCCTGATATTGCCGGTGTTAAATCATTAACCATTTATGATGATGTAAATGGAGGAGGCAGTGACGGCGAATTTGGTTATTTATTATATGGCTCAGATATTGATACATTAAATAATGCTGGTCGTCGCTTTATAGAATTGCTGCAACAGCAAGAAGGTTTGTTTGATATTAGCTCAACAATAGACCCTGCCAGTAAAGAAGTGCAAATGAGCCTAAAACCGGTCGCTTACGACTTAGGTTTAGATTTGGCTTCTATTGCTAATCAAGTTGGGGCAAGCTTTTACGGTGGTGAGGCTCAGCGTGTTATTCGAAACGGCGAAGAGGTGCGTGTAATGGTACGTTACCCTAAACTGACTCGAGAGGCATTTTCGTCACTTAAGCATGCGGTTGTTACTACCCCGCAGGGCCGTGAAGTACTGCTTGGCGATGTAGTTGAACTCACTGAAACACCGGGTATTAGTTATATTCGCCGCGAAGGGGGTTATCGTACAGTGTATGTTTATGGCAACATTGATGAGGAAGTGATTGAGCCAAACGAAGTTGTAGATCAAATTAAAGAAAAATTACTACCACAACTTAAAGAAGAGTACCCAAGTGTTAAGTCAGAACTTGGTGGCGCCATTGAAGAGCAACAAGATCAAGCTAATCAGCAGAAGATGTTTTTCTTCGGCGGTATGATTTTGGTGTATATTTTATTAGCCGTACCCCTTAAGAGTTATGCGCAACCACTTATTGTTATGTCGGTGATTCCATTTAGCTTAACGGGAGCAATATGGGGGCATTACTGGTTTGGTTTGGATATAACTTTAATGTCTGGCTTTGGTATTATTGCTGCAGCTGGGGTGGTTATAAACGACTCACTCGTTATGACCGATTATGTGAATCAAGCCCGTAAAGCAGGTGTTAGTATTAAAAATGCTGTAATAGATGCCGGTTGTGCTCGATTCAGACCTATATTACTTACTTCAATCACTACATTTGCAGGCGTATTGCCCATTATGTTTGAAACAAGTTTGCAGGCTAAGTTTGTAATACCTATGGCGGTAGCGCTTGGTTTTGCAGTGATGTTTGCAACATTAATAACACTTATATTGGTACCATGTTTGTATATCATATTAAGCGATATTGGTAACTTGTTTAAGCGCTTGTCGGGGCTTATTAAGCGTATATTTAAACGCAGCCCAGTTAAGGTTTAGTTTAATAAGTAATATATGTATTTCAATAATAGATACAAAAAAGCACGGAACGGTTAACCGTTCCGTGCTTTTTTATTACTTATTGTTACTTCATCAAGCAGCTAAAACAATAATAATTAATCTTTAAATTGTTTATGGCAATCTTTACAGCCTTTAGCCCATGCACCAAAAGCTTTACCGATTACGGCTTTATCGCCTGATTGAGCAGCTAACGCTAGCTTATCTGCATTTACTGCAAAAGCATTCGCTTTTTCAACGAAGGTTGCATTTTCAGCCCAAACAGCAGCAAGTGCAGCTGTGTCGCCTTTATCGGTTCCTTCGTAAAACGCTTCCCATGGCATTTTTGAAAGTGCAGCTGCGTTGTTAGCACGCTTTTTAAATTGCTCTGCGTCAAAAGGTACTTTGCCTTTTAGCATTGCACCCATATCGCTTATTTGTACTGAGATCATTGAAAATGCAGCTTGGCGATACTCAATTGCGTCACTTGGCTCTTTAAATGCAGAATTTGCCGATACACTAAATACACACGTTGCTAGCGCTATTGTTGCTAATACGTTTTTTAATTTCATGTTTGCCCCTGTTGGAAATTTTAATTATTAATTAAGTATATTGTATCTAACATCGTATTTATTCAAGCAAATGCGATGGGTTTAATTAAAATTTAATCGTTTATGTCTATGTCAGCAAATATCATCCCGCGACGCATGCTTCGAGTTGCTAAAAATACCTCGCCAAGTAAAGACATAAAGGCACATATAAGCAATGCCATTGCTGCAACAAAGCAGCAGGCAATTGTAACGCCTAAATTTATAGATTGAATATGTGATAAAAACAACAGCATAACAACGGCACATACAAGCAAAGCACTTAAAACACTCAAGCTAAAAGCGATATGTATACATCGAGAGCGCTTTAAAAGGGCGCGAAGTTCTGTAGCCAGTGATTTATTGAAATCTTCATCTGTACTTACCTTTAACCTGCGTTCTAATTGACGTGCCCTATCGGTAATTCGTGCTAAGCGATTAGATAAAACACCCAGTGTGGCAGCAATCCCGGTTATGAGAAATACAGGAGCCACTGCGGTTTGAATTACTTTAGCCATAGTTAAGATGTTAATCACTTCATTATTCATATTTGTCTCAAAAAGGTCGGTTTGTTTACACTTGTTTACAAATTTAGATTGAATTATTGTTACTTCAAATCAATTGCTTAGGCTTGTTTTCTGTCTTTGTGTAGACGCATTGTAATTTGTTTGTAATCAAGGTGTTGCTCAGGGTGGGTGTAAAGTTTTATATTCTAGTTACAAACCAATTACGATTGGTATAAGCACAATAATATAAAACTCGTCCCAGGGGAAATAATGTCTAAAAACATAATAAAAAGAACTGCAATAGCAACTGCAGTATCAAGTGCGTTTATTGCAACATTCGCAAGTGCAACAACTTTACCTACAGTTACTATTGCTCATCACCAAGCAGAGCAAGTTAAAGATACTGTTTCTGCACAGAAAGAACCATCAGCATATATGATCGTACTTCGTGCGACGACCTCTGTTGATGGATTTGTAAATGGTACTTATCAGGCATCAAACAACCGTGAAATTACGGCAAATATTGAGCAGCTTCAAGATACAATGACTTTAGAGCTCAATAGCTTAGATTTTGATGCGAAAGTAATTGGTAAAACTAAAATACTAGCACCAACACTAATTGTTCAAGCATCACCAGAAGCATTAGCTAAAATAGCAAAAGACTCACGTGTAGCTAAAGTATTACCTATGTTTGATAACGAGTTACATGTAGCTGCAACGTCGGACTATATTCATGCTAAACCTTTAATCGATGAGGGTATTGTAAGTGGTAAAGGCCAGCGAGTAGCTGTTTTAGATACAGGTATTGATTATACTCACAAAGCATTTGATGGCGCGGGTACTGTTGAGGCATATGATGCTGCTCAGGAAGATCCTGCCGCAGTTACTTGGCCACAAGGTATTGTAAAAGGTGGTTTCGATTTTATTCGCAATGATGCAGACCCAATTGAAAACGATCCTGTTGTTGTTATTCCTGATGTTGATGAGCCAACAAATCACGGTACATCTTCTTCACACTCAGTAAGTGGTATTGCACCTGATGTAGAGCTGTATGTTTACTCTGTTTGTGGTGGTGGTTGTCCAAGTGCGGCACAAGTTGCAGCATTAGAAGCTGCGATGGATCCTAATGGAGATGGTGACATTTCTGATCGTGTAGATGTAATGAATATGTCACTCGGTGGCGAGTTTGGTGATACATACACAGGTGGTGGTGCGCAGTATTTAATTCAACGCGCTGTTGATCTAGGTGTAAATATGGTTATCTCTGCTGGTAATGACGGCGATAACCCATTTCGTGTTGGTGGTCCAAGTACAACACCGAATGCACTATCTGTAGGCGCGATGACGCATCCAACAACTCAAGTTAGTATAGCTACTGGTACTGTTGCGGGTGTTGAAGGTAATATCCAAGGTTCAGGGTTTGGTTTGCAGGCTGACTATGCTATTTCAGGCGCTGATATTGACTTAGTTTACCCTGATGCTAACCAAAATGGTTGTGACGAGTTTGCCGCTGATGTTGATTTTACAGGTAAAGCTGTATTAATTGACCGTGGTGCATGTGCATTTACAGTTAAAGTACTTAATGCGCAGAAAAAAGGTGCTGAATTTGTACTGATTGCTAACAATACAGATGATGGTACCCCTGCACCAATGGGTGGCAGTGACGCTGCTGTTACGATTAAAAATGTAGGTATCAATTTTGCTGCAGGTGCTGCTTTAAAAGCGCAATTAGCGGCAGGTAATACGGCAACATTTGATATTGATGTAAAAGTTAAAACAACATCGGGAGCCGTAGCAACATTCTCTTCTCGTGGTCCTTCTATGGATGGTTTATTAAAGCCTGAAATTACAGCTCCAGGTACAAGTATTGAAGTAGCTGCAGCTGGTACGCAAACTGAGAATAACCCTGTATCTGGTACGTCTTTCTCTGGCCCTATAACTGCCGGTGCCGTTGCGATGATTCGCGAAGCTCACCCTGAGCGAAATGCATTTGAAATTAAAGCTACGATCATGAATGCAGCTGATCTAAATGTAACCAACGAGCCGCTAGCAACTAACCCTGACTCAAAGCTTGCTCCAATTAGTATGATTGGTTCAGGCTTAGTTGACGTAACTAAAGCAGTTAATTTACCAGTAGCTGCATGGGTTAATAATACACAATTTAATACTAAGCAAGCTGCGCTTTCTTTTGGTCTGGTGTCTATGACTGAAACAGAGTCGTTAACGCAGACTGTAACGGTTAAAAACTTTTCATCAGACGCTAAAACGTATGCACTTCGCACTGAAGCGCGTTACCAGAATGATGAAGATACAGCAGCAATTAGTTGGGATTTCCCTGCATCAGTAACAATTCCTGCAGGTCAGTCAATGAATTTTGACGTGGTACTAACTGTTGATCCTACAAAACTGCCAGTATGGGAATTAGAAAACCCGTTTAGTGCTGACGATATTGCAGCAAGAAGCGCAGCACTTACTTCAGTAGAGTTTGATGGTGCATTAGTATTTGATGATGCAAGTACAGATACAGATCATGATTTACACGTTGTGTATCACGTAATGCCAAAAGCAGCGACAGCGCTAAGTGTTTCATCTCAAATTATAGACAACGAGATGGCACTTATCGTTGAAAATAGTGGTCAAACAGAAATTACGCCGTTCGCAGAAACCATTATTGCAATGGGTACTGAAAAAACACGAGAAGAAGCTGAATTTAATATTATTTCGACTACTTTCTCTGCTTTTGCTGATGACTCTTGTGATTCGGGTATCTTTGTAACATCGTCTATCCAATTACGTGACCCATTAACTCATGTATTCCAAGCTGGCGTTAGACTTGAAATAGATACAGATAATGACGGCGTATATGATCAAATTATGCAAAACTATAACGACCGTGGTCGTCAAACTGCATTCCCAGGTCGTAGCCGTACAGTAATTGGAACAACAGATGGTGCGGGTAACGACTCTTTAGCATGGGTTACTCCGATGTTTCATTCAGCGGGTGAGAACACGGTTACATTCTCTGCGTGTACAAACTTATTTAACGTAGATGCTTCGCTAATTGGCGAGCAAATGAACTTTAAAGCTTCAGTAGGTAGCCCTGCTTATCAAACGGGTGTGTTTTCTGAAACAGACAGCGTTGAAGGTTCAACGTTATTTGGTACTTCTCCTACTGTAGCATTAACGTCATTAGAGACAGGCGAAGTGGTTTCATCACTTAAACCTGGTGAAAAAGCGATTGTTGAAGCTAGCGGTCCATTTGCATTATCGCAAACATCTGGCCTGGGTGTTGTTAAAGCAATGGCAAGTGCTGATTTAGAGCTTCCTGCAATTGAAGCTCCAATGTTAGTTGGTGGTGAATTTACAGTTTCTGAAGATGCAGAAAATGGCACAGTTGTTGGTAAATTAACAATTACGGAGTCTGATTTTGACTTAGACGTTTCGGAGTACTTCGTTCAGTCTAATACCAATATTGGTCTAGGTGTTGATGAGCAAGGTCAAGTAGTTGTTGTAAATACAGAGTTATTAGTTGGAAATTCATCAGCTGAAATTCAAGTTGTGGCAATTGATGTACGCGGTAATGTTTCTGAACCTGTAATGGTTAACGTTAACGTTAGCGTTGCTGAAGTGGTAGTACCTCCAGTTGTTGAGACTAAGAAGAAAAGCTCTTCTGGTTCTCTTGCATGGTTAACATTACTAGTAGCGCCGTTTGCATTTATGCGTCGTCGTAAACAAAAGTAATTTTATAACTTAACTGTTATATAAAGGGAGCTTCGGCTCCCTTTTTACATGGCTTCTCAAATTAAATAACGACAAATTCTAATTTTAGATATATTTATACCAATCTGCTTAATTAAATGAGCTACTTTGAGTTAAGAAAATCCTGTCGATAACAAGGCAAAAATTTCGTTATTTAGTTGTTCTATATCAGAAATTTTTAACACAGTTAGCGTCAGGTTTAATCTCTCAAATTGATTAAGTTGGTATTACTTAATAAAAATTAAATACAACAAGGACTTTGACTGATGAAACGTACTCCATTCGCACTTGCTGCATTATCGCTAGCTATTTTAAGTGGCTGTAATCAAGCCCCAGAAGAGACTCAAAAAAGTAATACACAAGTTAAAACGGTTCAAGTAGTCCAAGCTGCAGCCCCTATTGCTAAAAAAGTGCCTCATGAGATGACTATTCATGGGGATACGCGTATAGATGATTACTATTGGTTACGTGATGACGAACGTAAAGCGCCAGAGGTGATTAACTATTTAGAAGCTGAAAATACATACACAGATGCAATGCTTGCACATACTAAAACGCTGCAAAGTGAATTGTTTGAGGAGCTAAAAGGGCGTATTCAAAAAGACGATGATTCAGTCCCAGTTAAAAGCGGTGATTATTTTTACTCAACGCAGACACGTGGCGATAACGAGTACACTACTTATTTACGCAGCAGCGATTTTGCAGGTAACGATCAGCAAGTTATTTTAGATGTAAATGAGCTTGCTAAAGGCCATGATTATTATGCGGTAAGTGGCTTAGATGTAAGCCCGAATGGCAATTTAATGGCTTATGGCGAAGATACTGTTAGTCGTCGTATTTATAGTATAAAAATAAAAGATTTAACAACCGGTAAATTACTCGAAGACACACTTGAGGGCACTAACGGTGGCATTGTGTGGGCAAACGATAATAAAACGGTTTACTACATTAAAAAAGATTTACAAACTCTACTAGGTTATCAAGTTTATCGTCATACATTAGGTACACCACAAGCTGATGATGAGCTAATTTACGAAGAAACTGATACCAGTTACTACATGGGTATGAGTAAAAGTAAAGATGAGTCAGAGATTTATATTTGGCACAGCAGCACGGCTGCATCAGGTGTGTCGGTATTGAGCGCTGATGATGCTAAGGCAATGCCTAAGCGTTTAATTGAGCGCGAAGTAGGGCTTGAATATGAAATATCTAAACTAGGGAATACTTACTATATTGTAACTAACTTAGATGCTGTAAATTTTCAGTTGATGAAAGTGGATATTGATAGAGCAGGCGACAAAGCAAATTGGCAAAGTGTGATCCCAGCGCGCGACGGTATTAAACTCGAAGGCATTGATTTATTTAATGACTACTTAGTTTACCAAGAGCGTGAAATGGGTCAGTCAAAACTTATTGCGCGTGATTTAAAAACAGGTAAAGAGTTACCACTGAGCTTTAACGATAGCGCTTATACAATTGGTACTTATGGCAATAATGATATAGATAGCAGCACGTTACGTGTTTACTACACAAGCATGACAACGCCTGATTCATCATACGATGTAAATTTAGCAACAGGCAACAAAACATTACTTAAACAACAAACTGTATTGGGCGACTTTAGTGCTGACAACTATGCCTCAGAGCGCATTTTTGTAACTGCACGTGACGGTATAAAAGTACCGGTAAGTTTGGTTTATCGTAAAGATGCGTTTAAAAAAGACGGTACAAATCCATTGCTGCAGTACGGTTATGGTTCGTACGGGGCAACGATGGATCCAACGTTCTCCAGCTCACGCTTGAGCTTGTTAGACCGTGGCTTTGTATTTGCAATTGCCCATGTACGTGGCTCGCAAATGCTAGGTCGTCCTTGGTACGAAGACGGCAAGCTTCTTACTAAAAAGAATACGTTTAATGACTTTGTTGATGTAACCAAAGCATTGGTTTCTCAAAAGTATGGCGCAAAAGATGAAATATTTGCGTTAGGTGGCAGTGCTGGTGGCTTATTAATGGGCGCAGTAGCAAACCAAGCGCCTGAGCTTTATAAAGGCATGGTTGCTGCGGTACCGTTTGTTGATGTAGTAACCACGATGCTTGATGCGAGTATTCCGCTTACAACAAATGAATATGGCGAATGGGGTAATCCGAACGAAAAAGCGTATTACGATTACATGCTATCTTACTCGCCATACGACCAAGTATCTAAGCAAGCATATCCTAATATGCTAGTAACGACTGGCTTGCACGATTCACAAGTTCAATACTTTGAGCCAGCTAAATGGGTTGCTAAGCTGCGTGACTATAAAACTGATGACAATAAATTATTGTTTAAAATAGATATGGAAGCAGGGCACGGTGGTGCATCGGGTCGCTTTAAGCGCTTAGAAGATACCGCGCTAAACTATGCATTTATGCTTGATTTAGCGGGTATTAAAAAGTAGTTAATTTATATATTTAAAATAAATAAAAATGTAAGGTGCTTTTTAAGAAAGCACCTTTTTTTGTGGCAAATTAAAGCTAAACATAGTGCCTTTGCCAATTTCACTTTGCACGTATATTTCGCTATCCATCAGTTTCAATAACCCCCGACATATAGCTAGCCCTAAACCACCTTGCTGACGCCCCTCTTTATTAGAATTACTTGCTTGATAGTGAGGATTAAAAATAGCACTCAGTTCATCTTGTTTTATTCCAACGCCAGTATCTGAAACATGCACAAATAGCTGATTGTCGCCACTGCGCTTTACATGTACTGCAATGCTACCACCGCTAGGCGTATGCCTAATAGCGTTATCAATTAAGTTACTTAATACGCGTTCTAATTTTGCGATATCGGCTACAACAGGGAAATCACAAATTGCAGGTTCTACCGATAAATGAATACCCTTTTTATTTACAGCTAAGCTAAATTTAGCAATGCAGTCATAAATTAACTCGCCTAAATTAAAGGTTTCTTTATTTATGTTTATTTCGCCATTTTCTAAATGGGCAAGTTCAAATATTTGTTCTATGAGTAATTTTAATTGTCCGCAATTATTAAGCGACACTTGTAAGTATTCTTGTTGTTCTTTTTGACTTAATTGCTCACCAGATTGATTTAAAACCTCTAAAAATCCTTGCAGTGATGCAAGTGGTGTACGTAGGTCGTGCGATAAGTGAGTGAGTAACTCTTTGCGTTGTTTATCGCCCTCTTCAAGTGCTTTAAATTGCTCATTAATACGGGTAAGCATTGCTTGAATGCTGCGACCCAAACTATGTACTTCATTGCTTTTTTGTGTTGAATAGTTACTTAATTTTGTATCTGTAAGGCTGTAATTGGCCGCTTCAATATTGCTTACATCACGGGCTAAACGCTGTATTGGATTGGTGAAAAAACGCAGTAAAATTAGCATTGCAATGAGTAAAAAGGCTAAAGCGGAGCCAAGCCATAAAGCGGCTAGCCATAGCCTGTCATTATTTTTTATAGTATTGAGGGAGGTATCGTAGGCTTCACCGCCAATAATTACATATAGGTAACCTTGTAACTTGTTGTGATTAAATACAGGCGCAACCGAAAATATTTTTTTTTGGTCTTTATTGCGCGGATTATCACCATAGATAGGTGCTGCTTTAGGGTCATTAATGAGCTTTTTTAAAGGCGCTAAATCGATATAGTTACGCTTAACTTTTCCTGGCTTTGCTGAGTAAGTAAGAATTTTTCCGGTTTCGTCTACAAAATAAAATTCAAACGCAGGGCCTAATAGCATTAAAGTATGAAAAAGGTTTTCGAGCGCTTTATAGTCGTAAACACCTTCTTTTATCAATGGGTTATCTTGTACTAAATGCTCAGCTAATGCTAAATGCAGATTTTGCTCACCATGGTGTTTTGAAGTAAGTTCTAATTGTTTGCTCCAGCCATAAACAAGTGCACAAATAAAACAAAATATAACAACTAACGATATGGCTAATTTTTGGTACAAAGATAATTTCATAATAGGAGTCTTAATTTAGTTGGCTAGGGTTTAGTTTATAACCCACGCCCCAAACTGTTTCTATAATGGGCACTTTCTGGTGCTCTTCTAGCTTGGCGCGTAAGCGGTTTATGTGCGAATTAACTGTGTGCTCGTAACCACTATGTTGATATCCCCATACTTTATCGAGTAATTGTTGGCGACTAAAAACATGATTAGGGTGGCGTGCAAAATAAACAAGTAAATCAAATTCGGTGGCGGTAAGGTTGAGTGCTTGCTTGCCTAAATAAACTTGGTGCGAACTGAACTCAATGTGGAGTGACCCTACGTTTAGCGTTTGTTCGCTATCAACGGGTGAGTTATCGTTATTCTGACTGGCAAGTAATTGTGCTCTGTGGCGCAGTTGGGTCTTTACTCTGGCTTGTAACTCACGCGCAAAAAAAGGTTTACAAATATAATCATCTGCGCCCATTTCAAGACCAATCACTCTGTCCATATCGCTACTGAGCGCGGTCAGTAAAATCACAGAAGTAGTAGGATAATGTTCTTTTATTTTCCGGCATAAACTCAAACCATCCATTTGCGGTAAGTTTATATCGAGTAAAATGAGTCCGTAGGGGTGCTTAGCTATTTTTTTTAAAGCAAGCTCGGCACTCACAACATGATCAACATGTAAGTTAAGTGAAGTAAGCTGCGTGGTAATTAATTTACCTATTTCTCTGTCGTCTTCTACTACTAATAATTTTTCGTGACGCATGTATAACCTCGTAAAAAGGGGGGCATCCGTGCTCCCTTACTTCCCCATTACAAGCTGGTATGTCAACGCGTAAATATCGTTAATATTAATTACTGAGTTCGAGTAATGACAACTTTCGCCAATGGATTATCAAATTTATGTTCAGGGCTTAGCACTGAACTTGATAGCCCGTCTTCATTAGTAACTACACCAGGGTGTCTTGCTACAAAATCAACATCATCGCGGGCTTCATTAAAGCCTTCGCCGCCATCCACAGGACCCGGTAATGTACCAGCTGCTTCTGTATTTGCTTCCGTACCTGCATCATAAGCAACGGTGGTGCGCATAATAGACTCACCAACGGCTAATGTAGATACATCTACAGCACTAAGACCGGTAAACCCATCATTTGTATTCACCATCATAGTGGCAAGCGATAGTTTTAGTACTTCAAGCGTGTCGGTAGTAATTGTGATTGTGGTATTTGCACCAGGTCCAACTGGGCCTTCACTCGATGCATTAGCAATACCATTTTCAAATGTAAGGAGTTGGCTGTTATCCCCGCCTTCAGCCATTGTTTCTAATGCCACTGATGAAGGACTGCCTATTTGCCATAGCGTACCTTCATGGTGTGCAATAACGGCAACTGGTGAAAATGGTTGACCAGCAGTTAAATTACTTACAGTAACGTTAAATTCATAGCTGGTAGCTGTCGGTGCTGGTGTTGGTGCAACTACTTGATCAGGCTCGTTGCTATCATTGTCGCCACATGCTGCAAGAGTAGTTGCAAGCGCTAGTATTAAAGCGCTTTTTTTAAAGTTTTTAAAAGATGACATTATAGCGCTCCTACTTAACCGTAACGGTTAGTTTTGCTACTGGGTTTAACCATCTGTGCACTGTATTGCTTAAGTCACTATTACCAGCGGTTAGATCGTCATCACCTAAGTTACCAGGATGAATATGAATATTAATATTGCTATCGGTGCTTGTTAAACCAGCACCACCGGTACCAGCATTACCACCAGGAGCAGCTGGAATACCAGGCGTACCTGGTGCACCTGAACCTTCTACTACAAGTTCATTATTTTGTTCAGTACCTGCATCGTAAGCATTTAAAAACACAGTATACGTTCCAGCTTCGGTTGGAATTTTCCAGCTATCAAGACCGACAAAACCGTCATTTGTAGGAAGTAGCATTGCGGCAACAGAAAGGTATTCGTTACCATCAGATGTCGTTAGGGTTGCCATTGCAGATACTGTTGGCGCAAGTAGACCTTCAGCCGGGTTTGCAGCCATATCACTACCTGCGGCAGTTGCTTGTGCAACTAGTTCTGCAATATTTCCGCCCTCAGCCATTGTTTGTAATGCGGTAGAGGCTTCCGTTGCTACTTCGAACAGTTTATCTTCACTGTCGTGAGCAGTTATTAATACGGGTGTAAAATGGATGCCTTGAGTTAAGTTGGTTATTTTTAAATCTAACTCTGCGGCCATAGTTGATTGGCTAGCTGCCGCTAAAAGAGTTGCAATTGTTAATGTAGAAGCTTTCATTATTATTTCCTGTAAGTGATGATTCGAGTTAAGTATTGAATAATCGTCTCCAGAAACTCTCACAAACTTATCACTTTTTTATCACAAGATTTTACGTTGTGATTTTTTGCTAATACAGCAGTTGATTTATGGACATTTGTTTAATTAAAAGGCAACATACATGAAACAAAAAGGAGAGTATTATGGAAGAAAATCAACAGGTTGAACCAGTTAATAAAGATGACCGTACGTGGGCTATGCTATGTCATTTAAGTGCATTAGCTGGATTTATTGTGCCGTTTGGCTCAATAATTGGGCCATTAATTGTGTGGTTAATTAAAAAAGATGAAATGCCAGTTGTTGACGTGCACGGTAAAAAGGCGCTTAACTTTCAAATAACGATGGCAATTGCATATGTAGTTTGTTTTTTACTGATGTTTGTAGCAGTAGGCTTAATATTACTACCTTTAGTGGCAATTTTTGGGTTTGTAATGGTTGTACTGGCGAGTATTAAAGCTAACGAAGGAAAAGAGTTTAATTATCCGTTTAGTTTAAATTTGATAAAATAAACACACAGTTTATTTTTATACCCATTGCATTAAATTAGTGATCTATTATAGCGATGAGAAAATAGCTCAATAACAAGGCTAAAATTATGATACATAGTTGTTCTATATAAATAATTTAAACGTAGTTAGTGAGTTATTTAATACGCTAGAATGATCATGTTTTTAATAAAATTGGTATTATAAACCCAGCTATAGGCTGGGTTTTTACGTTTAGCTATAAGGGCATTATGCTTTATCTCACGTTATTTATTAGCGCATTTATATCTGCCACATTATTGCCCAGCTCTTCTGAGGTGATAATGGTGGGAATGATTGCCCAAGGTAAAGTTAATTTATGGCTTATGTGGTGCGTAGCAACACTTGGAAATGTATTGGGAAGCTGCGTTAATTACTGGTTAGGCACGCAGGTACTGCGTTTTAAAGATAAAAAGTGGTTTCCTGTATCGCAAAAAGGGCTTGATAGCGCACAAAAACAATTTAATAAATATGGTGTATATAGTTTGTTATTTGCTTGGTTACCGGTTGTGGGAGATCCATTAACAGTAATTGGAGGCATATTTAAAGTACGGTTTAGTGCTTTTTTGTTGCTAGTAATGCTAGGCAAAGGCGCGCGCTATTTAGCGGTTATCGCCCTTGCCGTTGGATTCGAAAAACTCATTTAGATACAAAAGTTATTTCGCCCAATCAAGTGTTAACGACACTGAGTCGGCAAAACGCAGTGCATGCGGTTTATCAACACGTGCTTTAGCGTAATGAACACTTGGGTGCGAGTGACAAACCGCAAGAATTTCAGCAACTAATTTCTCGAGCAGTAAAAAGTGCCCTTGCTCTACTAAACTAATCACTTCTTTGGTGATCACTTTATAATTTAGTGCTTGGTCTACTTCATCCGTTTTACAGGCATCATCAGCAGGGTAGTGAATCTCCAGATTGATCACTACGTCTTGCTTTTTTTCACGCTCATCGGGGTTAAAGCCAATAAATGTACGCAGTCGCAAATTAGTAACGTTAATAATTGCATTAGCCATAGGTTAACCTTTTATAAGCTGCAAAAATTCGTTACGCGTTTTAGGATCGCTTCTAAAGTTACCTAACATTACTGATGTACGCATGCTTGAATTTTGCTTTTCTACACCACGCATCATCATACACATGTGTTTTGCCTCAACAATAACGCCTACGCCCTTAGCGCCTGTCACTTCTTCAACTGCTTTAGCGATTTGATGCGTTAGCTGTTCTTGAATTTGAAAACGGCGTGAAAACATATCAACAATACGGGCAAATTTAGACAAGCCTAATACTTTACCGTTTGGTATATAAGCAATATGGCAACGGCCAATAAAAGGCAGTAAATGATGTTCACACATAGAGTAAAGCTCTATGTCTTGCACTAACACCATGTCGTCAGCATCAGACGTAAATACCGCTTTATTAGTTATTTCATCAAGTGTTTGACGATACCCCTGCGTTAAATATTCCATTGCTTTTGCAGCACGTTTCGGCGTATCAAGTAAGCCTTCGCGGTTAGCATCTTCGCCTACTGCGGTGATGATTTTTTGGTAACTTTCTTTTAATTCATTATGCATAAATATCTCAGTTTATTTAGCTTATTTACTTTAAATGACGACCGCCATCTACAGGCAAAGAGCGCCCTGTGATGTATTGGCTTTGTAATAGTAAATCAATGCTATTGATAATTTCTTGGCATCCGGGTTCAATGCCCATTAATGATTTTTTAAGGGTCTTAGCTCGATATTGCTCATCGTCATGTTCATTAAAAATAATGAGCGATGGAGCAACCGCATTCACTTTTATGTTTGGCGCATATTTAGCGCTAAACGATTTAGTTAGGTTGTCGAGTGCTGCTTTACTTGCTGCGTAAGCTAAATGTTTAGGGCTGCCTGTTTCAACTACATAATCAGTAAGATGTATTATATCGGCAGGTACTTTTTCATTTTGCTGATGTTTTAAAAGCAGCTCTGCGCACATTAAATTAATTAAATACGGTGTTTTGGCATGTATACGCATCATATTATCAAACAGTGCTGCAAAGTCAGGGTTGTTAGCTTCGCAGTCCCAGCTTGATGCGTTATGTACAATAGCGCGCAGCGATGTTGTATGCATATTAAGCGTATTTATAAATGCACTAATACCGTCATCGGTACTAAAGTCAGCATAAATACATACAGCGCCTTGTTGCTCTAATTTATCAACAGCGTCGTGACGAGTACGATACGTAATAATAACAGCCTGCCCTTCGGCTATATAATGCTGAGCTAGCGCTAAACCAATACGTTGGCCTGCGCCGGTAATTAAAATGGGCGATGTCATATAATGCAGTGTTCTCTTTGGCGGGTAATTAATAAATATTAGCGTGTTAATTTAGTAAAATATACGCAGTCTCTTGATCTGTCGATCAAAAAAGCAATTAATCATTAATGGTATTAATTGCTTTATTTTATTTACTAAAACATTAATCGTAAATTGTCGGAATTGGTTGGCGCTTATGTTGTGTACGCGTGTAAATACTCACAAGTTTTTGTTCAACATCATTAGACACAGGTTTACCTTCTAAAAAGTCATCAATTTGCTCATAGCTTAAACCAAGTGCTTCTTCATCTGTTAAGCCTGGGCGGTCACTTTCTAAATCAGCTGTAGGTGCTTTATCTACTAATAAAGCTGGCGCACCTAGTGCAGTTGCAAGCGCACGAACTTGGCGTTTTGATAAACCAAAAAGCGGCGCTAAATCGCATGCACCATCACCAAATTTGGTATAAAAACCAGTAATGTTTTCAGCACTATGATCAGTACCTACGACTAAACCTTGGCAAAAACCTGCAATTTCATACTGAGCAGCCATACGTTGGCGTGCTTTAACGTTGCCTTTAATAAAATCTATCTGAGCTTGCTCAGGAAGGGCTTCGCCGCTACCAACTATAGCTGCAAGCGCTTGCTCATGCAGCGCATCGGCTGCCGGTTGTACGTTAACGGTCATACGTTTACTTGGCTGAATAAAATCAACCGCCATTTGGGCTTCGTCTTCATCGGCTTGTACGCCATAAGGCAAGCGAACAGCAATAAATTGATACTTATCAGTGTCTAGCTCTTCATTTAGCTGGTTGACTGCTAATTGGCACAAACGTCCACAAGTTGATGAGTCAACGCCACCACTTATACCGAGCACTAACGACCTTGAGTAAGCTGCCACTAAGCGTGCTTTTATAAAATTAACTCGACGGATTATTTCTGCGTTTATATCAATTGTTGGCTGAACTTTCATTTCAGCCATAATTTCGGCGCGCATGGCCAGCTCCTATAGTCTTATATAAACTTATTATGTGATTAAGCGTTTAATAATTAAAGCCCTAAATGGGCTTTAATCTGACGTAGTTCTGTTTTTAGTTGCTCAACTTCTGCGAGTAGTTCGTCTAACTCACTATTTTTAAGTGCATTAACTTTTGGCTCATGAGTATTATTTGTTAAGTTAGTTTGCTGGTCTGCGAGCTGATGTATATAGCGACTTTCTCGCTTACCAGGTTCTCGTTCTAACTTTATTACGTAATCATTTTCAATAAGCTCATTTAGTGCACTCTCTACTTCGTTTACATTATTAAACTCAGCAAGTCGAGTACTTCGAGTTCTCAGCTCTCCTGGTGTCTGTGCGCCGCGTAATAGCAGTAAACAAACAATAGCGCGCTGTTGCTGTGAAAATTGTAAATTACTAAATTCAGTATTACAAAAACGATGGTCGTATTTATTTACGCGACCAGAAAGGCCTTCGTCTATTGTAACCAAACGCAGTTCGATTAGTTCATCAAGTATATTTTGTACGTCGTTTTCAGTGAAATTTACAACAGGATCGCGATTAGACTTTTGATTACATGCATTTGTAAGGCCATTTAACGATAGCGGATAATGCTCTGGCGTCGTACTTTGCTTTTCTAGTAAGCAACCAATAACACGTTGTTGATTTGCTGATAACTGCATAAATAATCTCAAATTAGTAAGCGTATTTTATTAGCTTACACTTTTATTGGGTATCAAGCCATTGGCTAAGTTTAGGTTGTAAAGCGGCTAGATCGAGAGGTTTACTCAAATAGTCGTCCATTCCAGCGGCAAGGCATTTATCTTTATCGCCCTGCATAGCATTTGCGGTTAAGGCTATTATAGTAATATTTTTATTATGCTTACCTGCATCGCCTTTTCTTATCGCTTGTGTTGCCTGATAACCGTCTATTTCTGGCATCTGGCAGTCCATTAAAATAAGCTCATAAGGCTCGCCTTGCTTTGTATTGAGCTTAACAATTGCCTCAAACCCATTTTGTGCAATATCAAAGCTCACTCCAGCCTGTTTTAATAACGCTGAGGCGACTACTTGGTTTACTTTATTATCTTCCACTAATAAAATTTGTGGTTGAGAAAAGTTAGTGGCGACCATTTTTGTGAGTTTGTTTTGCAACTGAGCTTGCTTTTGTTGTAGTTCTATAAACTGATCATTAGTGAGTGAATCAAATAAATCAGAAGGCGTTAGCGGTTTGAAAATCATACAATCAATCTTTATCGCTAGCTTTGATTCCTCTTTTGAGTAGCTCATAGGTGCCATTATTACTAATTTACAGCCTTGTATATTTATAAATCCTTTTAGAGCAGCAATGCATTCTGGCGACGCTTTTTCAAAAAAGTAGTAATCAATTAAAATGGCATCAGTATTTTGAACCTCATTATGTGAGTAATTCAATATTTTTTGATAGTCATTGATGCAATCTACACTAGCGCCCCAAACAGAGAGCTGCTTACTTGCTGTATTAGCATTTAAGCTGCATTCATCAATTATTAAAATATGCTTATCTTTAATTAAATGACTCGGTAGATCTTGCTCTTTACTGAGTCGAGGTTGTATCTTTATTGTGAAAGAAAAAGTGCTGCCTTGGCCTTTCACGCTGGTTACACTAACCTCTCCGTTCATGAGTTCACAAAGCTGTTTTACTATCGCAAGGCCTAATCCTGTACCACCAAACTGACGCGTTGTTGAGGCATCTGCCTGTGTAAAGGAGTTAAACAATGTCGCTTGTTTTTTAAAGTCGATACCAATACCAGTATCAATAATAGAGCATTGTAAAAATGAACCGTTGGTTGTGTCATTTATTTTTGCCACAATTATTACTTCACCATTTAAGGTGAATTTAACAGCGTTACCGATCAAGTTATTTAAAATTTGACGTAGCCTGTTTGGGTCGCTAATTATTTCGCTGACTGTAATTTGAGTGGCATCTAAAATAAGCTTGGTATTGTTTTGCTCTACTTTTAAGGCGAACGATTCAACCACCTCACCTAATAATTTAGGTAAGTTAAATTGTACATTGTCGATATCGAGTTTACCGGCTTCTATTTTTGAAAAGTCTAAAATGTCATTAATTATATTAAGTAATGATTGAGCAGATGATTGGGCTAACTCTATATGGTGTTCTTGTTGTTGATCTAATTTTGTTTGCTTTATTATATTTAACATTCCGAGCACGCCGTTCATTGGGGTGCGAATTTCGTGACTCATACTCGCTAAAAACTCACTTTTTGCGGCAACTGCTTGTTCTGCTGTTTCTTTAGCCGTTACTAGCTCTTGTTCAGTTTCAATACGTTGCTGGCTAGAATGTAGGCTACCTATCAATGCGGCGACAGCGATTAAAAAACTTTCCTCATTTTTAGTCCAATTACGTTTAATTCTACATTGCTCAGCACAAATAATACCCAATACACCACTGCCTGCAGGTATAATTACACACAGCATAGATTTGATCTCTAACGGCAGTAAATAATGTGTGGAGAGAGGCGCTAAGGTTGAATTTTGTAAAACATCAGAAGCATTAAATACAGCTTGATGGTCAATAGTATTAAAAAAGTCTGGGAGGTTTTTCCTAAGCCAAAGTAACTCTATTTTATCTGCTGAGTTCAATTCACTGTGCACGGCAAATGGAATTAGTTGGCTTTTGCCTTTATCAAAAAACCGTATGCTGGCGCGCTCAATTTGAAATGCTTGGCAAATAGATTGTGTAATTATGTCCTTGGATTGGCTTAGCTGGCCGTTTAAAATTAATTTATTTATAGTAAGCGAGGCTAAAATTTCGTTATGCAACGCTATAGAGCTACTTTCTAATTCAACTTTTTTTCGGGTATCTATATTCTGTAATGATCCAAAAATTCTTACACATCGTCCGTTTTTTTGCTCTGCCTCACCATGCACAAGCACCCAAATTGACTCTCCTTCTGCATTCATTACCTCCAGCTCAACTTCGTATTTTTCGCCGTGTTTTATAGCACGTTCAATCAAAGGTTTAATGGTTTCTCTGCTCGTGCCTTTTTTAAAGTAGCTCAAATCTATTGGCCACTTAGGTTGGGTATTTAATGGGTATTTGAATATTTTTTTGGTCATATCTGACCAATACACTTGCTGAGTTTCTAAATTAAATGACCATGCGCCGATTTGTGCTAAATCACTCATTGTTTCGAGCATTTTCTCGTTTTGTTGTTGGCGATTAAGCATTTTTAAAAAGAATAAAAACGCCCAAGTCAGTAATCCACAAATAATAATAATAGCCAAACGCAATGGCCAAATAGCTGAATGAGGCGGATTCCAACCGAGCTTTGGGGTAACGTATAGTTGCCAGCTTCCACCTTGGAAGTTCAAAGTGAATTCAAGAGGGTTTTGTTCAATAATATTTGAGTTCCCATAAAAAAACTCCCCTTTTTTACCTAAACCATTGCGACCTTGTATGGCAACGAGATACTCCTTTTCAAGTTCATAGATTCCAGAGTTGGTATAAATTTTTTGAATATCGAGCACAACTGATAACAAACCCCAAAATTCATTTTTAGGAGGGGTGTATACAGGGACTCTGGCTATTAATGCCTCACCTCCTTGCACTAAAGTGAGTGGCCCAGCCATGATGATCGTGTTTGTGTCGCGGGCTCTAATTGCATCTGCACGTTGATTTTTGTTATTTAAAAAATTAAGACCTATCGCTTTTTCATTTCCTTTTAAAGGATAAGTCATTTGAATAACCATATTTGGGGCGCCGCCAATATTACGCAGTTCTTTTGAGGTATTAAAAAGAGGGGCGGCAATCTGTGCAAAGCGTTCTTGCTCTAAGTTTGGTTCTACGGCTACAGCAACACCTAAGCCACGCACTAGTTGGATATTAGAAACTAAAGTCGATTCAAGCTGGGCGCGATAGGTGCTTACTTCGGAGAGGATTTGCAATCGATGGGCGTCTTTTGCTCGATTATAGTTAATACGCTCAAGTACCACACAAACCAATACAGTTAATGTAAGCGATAGCCAAAAGGTCAGCTTAAAGTTATGAACATTCGTTTTTTTATTATTAATCGATGGTGGCATTAGCTGCATGTTGGCGTTAATTAAGGCAAATTAACTATAGCTAATTTATTACGAAAATGAAAACAGCGCTAGAGCCTGTTGGTCTTTCGAGGTTAAAAAATTAATCTTGAAAGGTCAACATGCCCTTAAATACGCCGTTTATTTTTTATAATTAGTTGTTTAACTAGTTACGCATCGCTCACTTCACGCGCCCAATGATTTTGCTTTGCTACATGTAGCTTGCGGTAACCATCAAGTAGTGCCGCATGCTTTTTAAAGCCTTCAAGCGATAAACCTGGGAAAGTTAAACCGTTAAACTGCTTTTCACCTTCGGCAATTTCTATAGCCAGGGCTACATTATTAGCACCAAACATTAAGCCTAATGCATCTTGGTAATCGGCGTATTCGCGCTCGTCATCGTATTTAATTTCAAGAATCGCTTTTAAACAGCGGAAGTGGCGCATTGCCTCTTCGTTTACTTGGCCTGTATGAAGTATCCAGTCAACCCAATCAATGGCTTCTTCGCTGCCTGCAGCTAAACATAGGTGCGCTTTAAGCTCACCTATGCGCAGTGTGTGCCATGGCGTGTCGGCATCGGTTGCAAGGCCAATAAATTCTGCGGCGCGGATAATATCGCTGTGACCTGCTTCTTCAAGGCTGTCGTAAATGTCCATCCATTGCTCTGCATCGTACTGATCAAGCGATAAGAAGGTTTCGCGGAATTTAGCGCCTTCGTTGTTGTTGCGCCAAATAAGCTCATCAACAGGGTAAATGTCTGACATGCCCGGTACTAAAATACGACATGCGTATACGTTTAGATGCGTGTAATCCATGATGTAGATATCATGATCCATGCTGTGAATTAGGTCTGTACAGAAGTTATATTCTTGCTCTGTTGTGCCGCTAAAGTCCCAATGGACAAATTCAAAGTCAGGTTTTGCACGGAAGAAATCATGCGAAATCAAACCACTTGAATCAATAAAGTGCAGTTCAATGTTCTCTGGTGTTGCTACTTCGTCGTTATCAAAGGTAGCAGGTTGGAATACATCTAGCTGATCAAGACGACGACCTTGTAGTAACTCAGTCACGGTACGTTCAAGCGCAACTTCAAATGATGGGTGAGCACCAAAAGAAGCAAATACAGAACCATCTGTTGGGTTAATAAGCGTTACGCTCATTACAGGGTATTTGCCCCCAAGTGATGCATCGGCAATACGTAAATGAAAGCCATGGCTGCGAAGTTCTTCACACGCTTCGTGAATTTTAGGGTATTGCTTAACAACGTCTTCAGGCACGATTGGTAAACAAATACCTTCGGCGATGATGCGGTTTTTAATCGCGCGTTCAAATACTTCTGATAAACCTTGTACGCGCGCTTCAAATTTCGTGTTACCAGCGCTCATACCGTTAGATACAAAAATATTACCAATAACGTTTACCGGGATGTATACGTCTTGGTTATCGCGTTGGCGAGTGTAGGGCAGGGTACAAATGCCACGATCAATATTGCCTGAGTTAAAATCAAAAAGGTGTGATGCGTTAAGTTCGCGCTCTGGGTCAAAGTAATCCCATAAGCTTTCATCCATAATACCTTGTGGTACTTCATCGCCTTCAACTTTAAACCATTTTTCACTTGGGTAATGAGTAAATTCGCCATTAGCAAATTCTTCACCTAGATAAAAGTCTGCAAAAAAGTAGTTACAGCTTAAACGCTCAAAGTATTCACCGAGTGCTGAGGCAATAGAGGCTTTGTCGGTTGCGCCTTTACCATTGGTAAACATAACACCGCAGTCGCTGTCTTTTATATGAACCGAATAACAGTTAGCTACAGGGTTAAGCCAAAGCGCTTCTTCAACATTAATGTTTAGGGCTTTAAGCTTGTTTTGCATGGTAGAGATTGACGATTCTAGGTCGCGGTCTTTACCTTTGATAAATGTTTTTTCAGTCATATTGATCTCAACTAGTTCTGCACGATGTGTGGAGCTGACATTATCGTGGATTTTGATGTTTATTTCACCCTTTGCGAGCAAGAACATTATTATTTAATAAAACTGTGGTTATTATATGCTCTCAACGCTTGGTGAAAATTATCAAAGGAAAGGCCGATGTTTAAATTAATCAAATGGTTACTGTTATTGACTGTTATTTTAGGGTTGGCGAGTACCGCTGTTGTTTATGGGGTACTTAGTTTAAGTTTACCCGCTCTTGATGGAAACGGACGCAGTAACGCGGTAGTAGAGCCTGTAAAAATTTCGCGCGATGCACTAGGGCAAGCAGTAATAAACGCCAATAGCCGAAACGACGCTGCCTATGGCTTAGGTTATGCGCATGGGCAAGACCGATTTTTTCAAATGGATTTACTAAGGCGTAATGCCGCAGGTGAGTTAAGTGAATTATTTGGCCAAGCAGCGCTGGGGCTCGACAAAAAAATGCGTTTTCATCAATTGCGTAAACGCAGCCAAATTATTTTACAAACGCTGCCAGAGGCAGATAAGCAATTACTTAAAAGTTACGCTCAAGGTGTAAACGAAGGTTTAGCGCAAGTAGGGTATTCGAGCTTTGAGTATTTACTAACCGGTGCAACACAAAAGCCATGGCAAAGTGAAGACAGCCTACTTGTGATATTTAGCATGTACCTAGATTTACAAAGCGCCACATTTGAGCGCGACCAAGCACTCATTCAAATTGAGCAAGCGTATACAAAGCAAATGGTTGATTTTTTAACGCAACCAAGTAAGTACCAAGCCGCGCTTAATGGCAGTAGATTAGCGCCTTATAGCGGCGGCATACCTACTTTGCCCACTCAAACACAACACACAGTTAAAAGTATTGAAGCCAATCAAGAGCGCGGCAGTAATAACTGGGCAGTCACGGGAACGCTTACTAAAACAGGCGCAGGTATGGTGTCGGATGATATGCATTTATCGATGGCAGTGCCTGTAATTTGGTACAGAGCGCAATTAACTTATATACAAAATGGTGAGCAAACTCAGGTAACCGGTGTATCGCTGCCAGGCGCACCTGCCATTGTAGTGGGCACAAACAATAATATTGCATGGGGATTTACGAATGGCTATTTAGATACAGCCGATTGGATTGCCTTAAATGATGACAGTAAAACATGGCAAGTTGACGAACTTATTGCATTACCCGATGGGGAGGTTGAAAACTATTCATTAATACTCAGTGAATACGGACCTGTAAAATACATTAACAAAAAACCTTATGCACTTAGCTGGGCTGCACATCAATCTTATGCCGTTAATATGCAGCTAGTGAAGTTAGAACAAGCCAAAACAGTAGATGATGCACTTGCTGTAGCAAGCGATGTGGGCATTCCGGTGCAAAATTTAATGGTGGTAGACAGCCAAGGTAGCGCCGCGTGGAAAAATATCGGTGGTATACCGGCTCGTAAAACACCAAGTGAGCTTGGCGTAAATGCCGATGATTACAGCGTGCTTTGGCAGCAAAACGAATTACAACGGCCCTTTGTTAAAAATCCACAAAGTGGGCGATTATGGACTGGTAATTCTCGCGTGGTATCGGCTGAGGATGACGCGCGTTTTGGTAATGGTGGTTATGCACTCGGTGCGCGTTCAAGTCAAATTCGCGATAGATTATTTGAAAAACAAACATTTGCTGAGAGCGACTTTTACGCATTACAACTTGATAATCAAGCTCGCTTTTTAATGCCTTGGCATGCTCTGCTATTAAAGCAATTAAAAACCGATACAACTAAAAATCAGCAATATATAACAGCACTCGAAAATTGGCAGCGATGTGCATGTTCAAACTCCATAGGGTATACCTTGGTTAAGCGCTACCGCGATGAAGTGATTAATATTTTATTTAGTAATATGGAAGACGAATTAAATAAACAACAAGGCACACTTAAATACGTAAAACGAGATTTAGAGCCCGCAGTTTGGCAGCTTATTAACAACAAACCCAACACATGGATAAACCCACAATTTAAGAGCTGGGATGCACAATTACACGGTGCATTTAGCCAAACTATCACTAAGCTTACAGAACAATTTGGCAATAACGTACAAAGCTGGCAGTGGGGCAAGGTAAATGAGTTAGTGATAGAGCATCCATTTGCAAAGCAAATGCCGTTACTTGCTAAGTTATTAAATATGCCTACAGCTACGGGTTTTGGTGATAGTTACATGCCTGCTGTACAAGGGCGTAGTTTTGGCGCATCGCAACGCTTTATTGCTCAACCTGGGCATTTAGAGCATGCAATTATGGCTATTCCTGGTGGGCAATCGGGGCATCCATTATCTGAATTTTATAGAGCGGGTTTTAGTGATTACGTTGAGGGCAAACATACACCTTTATTGCCGCAAGAATTAATACATCAAATAGTAATAGAGCCTGCGCAATGAACTAAAGTATAGCTAAACACGTTCTATATAATTACTAATAAAACAACAGAGAACTAAAATGAAAAAAATATTACCCGCATTAATAACAGGTTTATTACTAAGTACAGCAGTGCAAGCAGATGAAGGTCCAGTAACAGCACAAAAATTAAGTGACCATGTATACGTACTATTTGGGCAAGGCGGTAATATTGCAGCAAGTGTAGGCGATGATGGCATATATATTATTGATGATCAGTTTGCCAAGTTATCAGACGACATCAAAAAAACCATTAGCGATTTAAAACCAGGTAGCGCAGAGTTTGTTATTAATACGCACCATCATGGCGATCATACCGGTGGCAACGAGAACTTTGCTAAAGCGGGCGCGCACGTTATAGCGCACGACAACGTACATAAACGCTTAAAAGAAAAGCATGGAGAAGGGTCCGATTTTTTACCCCGCATTAGCTTTGGTCACGATTTAAAACTGCATTTTAATAACGAACACGCCCATGTGGTGCATTATGAACATGCACACACCGATGGCGACTCAGTTATCTTTTTCAGTAACGACAACATAGTGCACATGGGCGACATTTACTTTAATTTTGGCAGTTTACCGTTTGTTGATGTAGATAGCGGCGGCAGCGTTGATGGTATTTTAGCGGCAGTAGACGATGTAGTTAAACAAATTGACGACAACACTAAAGTAATACCAGGACACGGTAAGGTAAGTGACCGTTCAGGACTGATAGCGTATGGTAAGCTAGTTCAAAACGCGAAAGACGTAATGCTAAAAGCAATGCAAAATAATGCAAGCTTAGAGCAAGTACTTAAAGCCGATCCATTGGCTGAGCTGAATCTTGAATACGCAGGCTGGTTACCAAAAGAGAAAGTAACCACACTTTTTTATCGCAGCTTAAAGTAGTACATCTAAAGTAAAAAACATGATACAAAGCTGAGTGTATTCTTGATTTAATCGAGCGTGCATTCGGCTTTTATTTTCTTATGCCTAAAGGAGTTGTGTATGTCGGCAGAAAAAACCCATCTTGAAATTTGTAACTTAACCAGAGAGCAATATCCGCAAATTAAGACCTTGATGGATCAAGCGTATCCCGACTTAGGTGGTGCGTGGCCAAGTCATACCATTTTTAGGTTAATAGACCAATTTCCTGAAGGGCAAATAGGTATTGTAGATGACGGCGTGCTGGTGGGCTTAGCGCTGAGCGTACAAGTTGATTACACACGTTTTTCAAACCCGCATACATACGAAGACATTGCAGATGGTCACGACCGTGTATTTAGCGATACCGACGGCGATGCACTATACGGCTTAGATGTTGCCATTAGCGAAACTCACAGAGGCATGCGTTTAGGTCGTCGCCTTTATGATGCCCGTAAAGAACTGTGCCGCCAATATAACCTACGCGCTATTTTAGCGGGTGGTCGTATTCCACGTTATTACAATCACAGCAGTGAAATGACGCCAATGGAATACATTGCAAAAGTAGATCAGAGAGAGCTATACGATCCTATTTTAAGCTTTCAGCTATCTAACGATTTTCAGGTAAAGCGTTTGCTTAAAAAGTACTTACCAGAGGATCAAGAGTCAGTTGGTTACGCCACTTTACTTGAGTGGAATAACATTATGTATGAGCCAACCGACACGGTACTTGAGTCAACTAAATCGATAGTGCGCGTAGGTGCAGTGCAATGGCAAATGCGTTGTGTTGAATCGGTTGAAGAAATGCTAAAGCAGGTTGAATACTTTGTAGATACCGTATCTGACTACAAAAGTGATTTTATACTCTTCCCTGAGTTTTTTAACGCGCCATTAATGGGCTTAGGAAATCAAAGCAACCAAACTGAAGCAATTCGTTATTTAGCTGAATATACCGAAACATTTAAAAACGCGATGTCGCGTATGGCAATAGAATACAACGCCAATATTATTACCGGCTCTATGCCACTTGCCGAAGATGATAAAATTTATAACGTGAGTTATTTATGCCACCGCAGCGGTAAAATAGACGAGCAACGTAAAATACATATTACCCCGCATGAGCAAAACGATTGGGTTATTCAAGGCGGCGATAAAATTGCCGTGTTTGATACCGATGCCGGTCGTGTAGGTATTCAAATTTGTTATGACGTAGAGTTTCCTGAGCTTTCACGCATATTGGCCAAACAAGGTTTAGATATTTTGTTTGTGCCATTTTGGACCGATACCAAAAATAGTTATTTACGTGTGCGCCATTGTGCACAAGCGCGTGCAATAGAAAACGAATGTTATGTGGTTATTGCAGGCTCGGTAGGTAACTTACCACAAGTAGAAAGCCTTGATGTGCAGTATTCGCAATCAGCTGTATTAACGCCATCGGACTTTTCGTTCCCGCACGATGCAACACTTAACGAAGCCACGCCAAACACCGAAATGCTATTATTTAGCGATCTTGATATGGATAAACTTAAAATTCTTCACAGCGAAGGCACTGTGCGTAACTTAAAAGATCGCCGCGAAGATTTATACGAAGTTATTTTGAAAAAGAGAGACGTTTAATGGCGTGGGTGTACTTAATTATTGCTGGGTTACTTGAAATTGGCTGGCCGATAGGTTTAAAAATTTCGCAAAACGATGATACTCGCTGGCAGGGTATAGCAATAGCTGTGGCATTTATGGTCGCTAGTGGCTTTATGTTGTGGCTTGCGCAAAAGCAAATATCAATGGGCACATCATACGCCGTATGGACAGGTATTGGCGCTGCAGGTACGTTTTTGGTGGGGATATTGTTTTATAACGATGCCGCTACATTTGGTCGTATTGCGGGAGTATTAATGATTATTAGTGGTGTGATAACACTAAAAATCAGCTCTTAGAATCAGTTCTTAAAGCTATAAAAAATTATAACAGCGCAGGTATAAAAGCCTGCGCTTTTTTATGCCCTTAATTCGGCAACATAACCAAAACAGCGGCAATGGCTATGAGGATTAAGCCTGCGGTGTCTTGCTTTTTAAGCGGTTGTTTTAGCCAAAGCACAGCAATTAGCATGGTAAAAAACACTTCAACCTGTCCAAGTGTTTTAACGTAAGCAACGTGCTGTAAGCTCATTGCACTAAACCAGCCAATAGAACCGACACAACTAAAAACACTAATTGCGGCTGTAGTGCCTTTGTATTGCCAGAGTTTACTAAGTGTTTGCGGCTCTTTTAATAATAAATAGCCCAGTAGTATTAGTGTTTGTAGGCTAATTACAAACAGCAAAACCCAAGCAGCTGAGTGAGGAAATAGTAATCCTGAGTTTAAGCTCGCTTCACGTACCCACAGCGAGGTAAGTGCAAAGCAAGTACCACAAGCCAGTCCTAGTAATGCTGTTTTAGCATTAAAGTGTTTAACGCTTGTTATGCCGCTGAGTAGCAATACGGCAATAGCGCCAAAAAACACACCAAGCCAACCGAGTAAAGAAAGTGCCGAGCCAAAAAATAATACGCCTAAAATGGCAGCTACTAACGCCTCGCTTTTGGCAAGCCCAGCACCTACGGCGTAATTATTCATTTTAAATAGCTTAACCATTAAACCAGTGGCAAGTATTTGCATCACACTTGCGCCTACAATAAATGCCCAAAAGGCATTATTAAACGTAGGCATGGCGGTATCTTGATATTGATACAAACCATATAAATACACGCCAGCAATAGGGCCTGCGATAATAAAGCGGGAGAGGGTTACGCCAGCAACACTCACATCGTTACTTAATTTACTTTGCAGGGCATTACGCCATGCTTGCATGAAGGCGGCTAAAAAAGTGAAAAATATCCAGGTCATGGTCGTCATCGTTAAAATGTAAGGCAGTAAAGTTAACAAGCTTTGAGAAGTAAAGCGATGCATTAACCGTGATGTTGAATATTCATCATCTGCGACATTATGTCGCACAAGATTGAAGATAAATTTAGTTATAGTAAGCCTGATGTTATTGCTAGCCGCTAGAGTTTGCCATAAAACGCATCTGGCGGCTTTTTTACATTGGTTGTGTTATTTTATCTAATTAACAATAACTCAGAATACCACTATGACTATTTTAATTGTTTGTGCTTTATTGGCTGTACTAATGCCATACATTGCTAGAATCCCTGCCGTAATTGAGTTAAATAAACTCGGCGGATACGATAATAAACATCCTCGACAACAACAAACTCAATTAATCGGTTTGGGAGCACGTGCTTTGGCAGCTCATCAAAATTGCTTTGAGTCGCTAGCTGTTTTTGCGGTCGCGCTTGCGGTAGTTTTAGGTACTAACAATGCAAATGCAGTGACTGAAACCCTTGCCATGACACATATTATTGCACGTGTTTTATTTTGTGTTTTTTATTACTTAAATCTTGATATTATTCGCTCAATTATGTGGTTTATTGGTTTGGGGTCAGCCATTGCCATGATTGTGGTGAGCTTATAACTTTATAGCGTAAAACCACAAAGCAAGCAGCCTAAAAGGGCGCTTGCTTTGTAGTCTTGAAAAATCTAATAAAGTTAGTGCGATACTTTAATTCGCTCTATTAAATCGGTATTAGCAACTTCATTGTTTATTGCAAAATCGAGCTGTACAAGTACGTTTTGATAACCCATTGATGAGGGTTTATATTGCCACTGTCTTAGCGCCTTTTTAGCTTCACGGTCAAATATGGCTTCAGGCTTTGCACTAACAACAGAAACATTAGCGGTTTCACCATTGGGAGTTATATCGTACTTTAATACCACTGAGCCACTGATGCCTTGTTGAGCTGCTTGTTTTGGATAAAGGGGTTCAATACGCATTGTCGGTGAAATGTGATCCTCTTTAGTCATTGCCTCTGGTTGCTTTGCAATCGCCAATCCACTTAGCATACTTGCTGCTACAAGTAATAAGCCACCTTTAGCAAACTTTGAATGTTTTCCGCTGTTTTTTATATTAGTAAGTCGTTGTAACATCGTTTTTTTATCTCCGTAGTGTGAATAAGCCATAAGTCCTGTGGGCGCATTTGCCGCACAGCTTATTAAGGCTTTGCTGTATAAAATGTGTTGTTGTGTGGTTTTATTGGCAAGTACCCGTTCATCACAAGTTAGCTCTTGTAGTCGGCGCACGCTTGCGTAACAAAACCAAGCTAGTGGGTTAAACCAAAGTAAAATAGTAGGCAGTAATATAAGTGCGTTTGTTAGGTTGTCTTTGCGTTTAATGTGTACGTTTTCGTGCTCTAAAATAAGCGCTAATGTGGCTTTATCGAATTGCGCATTATAGTTACTCGGTAACACTAGCTTGCTGTTTAAAATCCCGATCACCATTGGCGTGGCCACATATTGGCTGGTATAGGCATTAACACCAGCGGTAAGAGTGCCTTCAAATTGGGTTAACTCAGTTAACTGCAGGCTTTTAACAAAACGGGTATGTGTAATAAAACTAGCTATTAATAACCCTGCGGTAATAAGTAGATACATGAGCGCCCAGCTAATACCTACCTCGTTTGTAAAAGATTGGTTGGGGGTGATTAAGTAGTGACTAATATTACTGTTTTGCAGTGGTTTAATTGCGTTTGGTAAATTAGCAATAACCAATGCTGCAGGTAATAGCCATGCTAATTTATATACAAATCGCGAGCCAAGGGCTTTTAAACCAAATCGCTCGAGTAAAATAAATCCACAAAACAAAATACTTAATAGTAGTTGCTGCTCAATCAACCAATTAAAACCAGTTTGAATAACCATGTTAATCCCTTACTTTTGGTTTTTTTCCCAGTCATCTATAACTTTTTTAAGCTCGTTTATATCTTGCTGAGAAAGCTGCTCCGATTTAGCAAAGCCACTTACAAGTGGCGCAATACGCCCACTAAAAAATCGCTCAATAAAGTTTTGGCTTTCTTTTAGGGTGTAGTCGGCGCGCTCCATACAGGGAGTATAAATATATTGGCGACCTTCTTTTTCAAATGTAAGTGCGCCTTTTTTTACTAGTCGACCTAGCAGGGTTTTAATGGTTTTTTCGTGCCATTGCTTATCGTCGCTTAAGCGCTCAATTATTTGGCTCGCGGTGGCGGGGTAGTTAATCCAAAGTGCGTCGAGCACGTCAAACTCTGCTTTTGATAACTCAATCATGCTATTGCCTACAAATGTAATCTTTAATTAAAGACTACACCTGTAATCTATAATTGCAAGTTTATTTTTAACTTTTTGAGATGTAGTTAAGTGACTTGGTATTAGATTTTTGAAATGTCGGTTTTATTAATTTGTATATATTGGTTTTCAGGTAGGTTTAGTTTTGAAAGGGTGAGGTCACTAAATTGCGATCTATATAAATCAATAACTTTGTATCCGCAGTAATGCGCCATTTTACGTATTTGCCTGTTTAGCCCTTGTTTTAAAACAATACTAAACTGATTACTGGCTATTTTATTTACTTCACAAGGCAGGGTTATGTGTTTATCAACGGGTACGCCTGCTGCCATTTTGTCACAAAAAGCATCGTCTAAAGGCTTATTTACGGTGACTAAATAATGTTTAGGCTGGTGGAAATCAGGATGTATTAGTTGGTTACAAAAATCCCCATCGTTGGTCAAAATAAGCAAACCACGAGAGTCTTTATCTAATCGACCAATAGGGTAAACACGGGTAAGTGTAGGCAAATGGTGAATAAGGCTGGCAGGGTCATCAATATTTAATTTGCAGTCAATGCCTACCGGCTTGTGATACGCAAAATAAACTAAATCGGCCGCGCCTTTAATTTCTTTTTCGTTCACTATTATTGTGTCTTGCTCATCAACGTGATCAATATGATTCGCTGGGCGATTATTTACAGTCACCACACCTTCATCAATTAAACGCGATGCTTGTTTACGAGAGCAAATACCTGCATGGGCAATATATTTAGCGAGTCGGATTTTTGTGCTCATAACGTGTGACGCCAGCGGCTAATAAAAATTTGATCGCGATTATAGCAAAGCTGCGTATCTATGAGGTTACTTTTAAAAAAGGTGGTTGTTATGGGTATGAAATTCTCAGAATTAAAAAAACATGAGCCATTACAAAAGGTGGTTGCGCATTCTCTTGAAATGGCATTATACCAAGTCTCTGTAATTATAAATAATGTCGAATACTATGTGACAGAGGAAAATGGTGAGTTTATAAAAGCACTAAGCCCACTGCATATTCAAAAGCGTTTTGAAAAAATAGCCTATGCACAAATGATGCTACGCCATACAAGTGCTTACGATGAAATGTGCGGTCAACCCGAAAAAACAGCCAGTAATATGCTTGAAGTCCCATTTGGAAAAAATAATCTGTTTTGATTGAGCTAGTTTGCTAGTATCAGCTCTTTAAGGGCGGCACATGTATCAATTAACAGCAGATAATACTGATGCGTTAAACGTAGCGCTTCGCGCGTAAATGGTTGAATTTAACGCCCAGCATTTTGATGCGCAAAGAGTGCCATTAGGTTATAAATTTACTGATGAGCAAGGCGAGCTTGTTGCCGGTATTAGTGGGTGTGTGTTTGGTAATTGGCTAATGATTAACTGGCTTTGGTGTAGCGATATTGCGCGAGGTAAAGGGCTTGCAGATAAATTGCTAACGGCACTTGAGCAAGCTGCTATTGAGCTAGGAGCAACAACTGCTCAGCTTGACACACTTGATTTTCAAGCAAAACCTTTTTACGAAAAGCGCGGTTATAGTGTTAAGTATCAACTTAATAATTATCCACGCTCAGGTACGCGTTACTTTATGGAAAAGCCACTTTGATTTTTTGCTGATTATTTTGCTTTTAGTGGCTTGCCTTCAAAGGTAATACCTAAAAAAGGTGTTGTCTCTGGTGCTAACATAAACGTGCGAATGTTTATGTGATCATCCCCTTTAGGGTTTTGCAGTACGTCTTCTCGGTAAAACTTACCAAAACAATCCAACGTATTTTGTTTACTTAAATCGTTTAATTTAGCAAACGCAAAAATTTTACACGAGCCGTTGTTCTCACTCGCAGCGCTAAGTAATCCATGGTTATTAAAGCCACATGCAGTAAAGTCGTAATTTGCTTCTATCACCGCCATTGTATCGGTAAATTGAATGCTTTTTGGGTTTTCAGCAAGTGCTTTTAAATAGTTATTTAGTGTCATGTGTTACCTTTGGATTTTTAATTATTTAGCGCTCAACTCTAGCTCATCTGTTTGCTGATTTATATTGAATTTAAATCGCGATAAAAAGTTCATTCCTAGCAAACCTTGCCCACGAGTGTTTTCAATGCTCAACACTTCAAAACCATAAATAATTTGCGAGCCCACTTTAAACGATTCAATTTGATAACGCTTTACAACAATTTGGCCGTTAGCTGTGTTGACTGTTACATCGCCTAAATATAAAGGTTGTGGCGAAATTTGCTCAATTATACTTGTAGGTAGTGAGGTTACGCTTGCGCCTGTATCAATCATTAGTTCGGTTGATACATTATTATTTATTTCGGTGTTTATTAAGTAGTGCGCGCCGTAAGGCGTTAAAGCAACGAAGTCGTCTTGCGATTGTGCTTTATTGATCATAGCTTGCAGTGTTTGCACTTGGCTTTTCAGATTGTGCTGGTTTGGCATTCGATCGAGGGTTGCTTGTGCGCTAATTAAATCGCCTTGCTGATAGTAGGCATACGCAAGCGGATATAAAAACTGTGCGTTATCGCTTTTATAGTCGAGCCAAATTTGTGTTTGCTCAATAATAGCTTGCCAATTTTGTTGCTCAGTTAATGTGTGTAATTCGTTTTGAGTGAGCGTATTTAAACGTGTATTTACGTTACTTTGCTGATCAGCAGGCAGTAATGAATTAAGCTCAAATAAAGCAATAATGGCATTTTGTGTTTGCTCGCTATTTATTAAATACTCAACCTGTAAATTAAGTAACTCTACGTTATAAGGGTTGTTATTTAATAGCGCATTGAGAAATGATTCGCTAAGTAATAAATTGCTATTTAGCCATGTTTTAAGCTGCACTAGCCATGATGAATAAAGGTTTATTGCGATTTCTGGATTGCTGCTTTTGAGTTGTTGATAGCTACTAAGTGCGGCTTCAAATTGGTGTTTTTTAAACTGCTGCTTTGCCGTATTTAATAGCGTATTTTGCTGTTTAGGCGATATGCTTTTTTCAGCACCTTGCGTTTTTTGTACTTGAGTTAACGCAGGCTGCGGCCATAATAAATAAGCGTTAAGGCTAAGTGAGCCAATTAATAGCAAGGTGATTAGCTTGGTATAGTGGCTCATTGTGACCTCTTATTTAATGCAATTGGTATTATTTAATAAAGTGCGTTAGGGCATGAATATTGGCTATTTCAATATCAGCTAGCCCTTTATAAGCATAATTGGCGTCTTGATCGTTTAACCATACCGATTGGCAACCGGCATTATTTGCGCCTTGTACGTCGGTATCTAGGCTATCGCCAATGTGTAAAATTTCACTTTTAGCAACGTTTAAGTGCTCGGCAGCTTTATCAAATAAGGTGCTGTGAGGTTTTGCTTTACCGTGCATACCGGCTTGTAACACGAGCGAAAATTTATTGTGTAAGTTAAAGCGTTCAATTTCAACATTACCATTAGTTATAGCAACCAGCGTAAAGTGCTGGGCTAAGTTATCTAGCAGCTTTAGTACGTCATCGGTTACCACTATTTTACTGCGCGCATCGGCAAAGGCGTTGTAGGCAGCATCGGCATGATGCTCTACCTCTTCCTCATTCAAATCTAGTTTAGAAAGGGCTAAGCGCAATGTATGTTGGCGCCATTTAGTGACGTTATCAGCAAGTTCAGGTAACTGTAATACGGCCTCATTGCGGCATTGTTGCCAGTATTTTGGGCCTTGGGCTAAGTAGCTAGGGAGCGCATTTAAATAATCTTGCTGCGCTTTAACCGCTGCTTTTATAATGGGGTGATTGTTGTAAAGAGTGTCGTCTAAATCAAAGCTCATGACAGAAAATGGCTTAATAGCACGATTAAATCGGATCATTTTTATTTACCTAATCAGTTCGTTTTTTTGCACGAGGGTGAGTGTTGTCGTACACCTTGGCTAAATGTTGAAAATCTAAATGCGTATACACTTGTGTAGCCGACAAACTGCTGTGCCCTAGTAACTCTTGCACGGCGCGTAAATCACCAGATGATTCTAAAATATGTGACGCGAACGAGTGGCGCAGCTTATGCGGGTGAACCTGCGAGCTAATGCCTTGTTTTATTCCCCACTCTTGCATGCGTAGGCGTACTTGGCGAATCGAAATACGGTTTTTTTGGCTACTTAAGAATACTGCTATTTCATCGGGCTTTGCAAACTGAGGGCGTATTGTGAGCCATTTTTTTAATGCGTCTAACGCTTTTTTGCCCACCGGAATTAACCGCTCTTTATTGCCTTTACCACGCACTAAAATTTCGCCATTGGCAGCGCTAATATCTTGCATGTTAGCGCCAACTAACTCGCTTATACGCAGCCCTGATGAATACATCAACTCCATCATTGCTTTATCTCTAATAGCGAGAGGTTCGTCGTCGGGTATTTCGAGCAAGCGTGCCATTTGATCTACATCGAGGTTTTTAGGTAAAGGCTTTGCAAACTTAGGGCCTTTTATACCCACTGCCGGATTATGGTAATGCGATTGCTCGGCAATGTTTTTTGCTTTTAAAAACTTATACAAACTGCGAATGCAGCTGAGCTTTAAGCTAATAGTACGGCCACTTAATTGTTTTGAACGCAGTGCCATGCTGTAGCGGCGAATATGCTCGCCTTGCACGCCAAACCAGTCATCACATAATTTGTTAAAATAAAGAGCTGCAAAGCTAAGCTGGCTTACGTATTGATTAACTGTGTGCGCTGAATATTGTTTTTCAAACTTTAAATAGTCGCTAAATAGCATTATGGGTGTGCGCCAATTGTCGCTTAATTGGGTAATGTTAGGCGCGTCTTCACTCATGCTAGTTCAAGTAAGCGTAGTTGTAATGAACGTACAAAATCGAGAGCAAATAAATTATCTTGTGTGGGCTCAAAATGGTTAGCATTATTGCTACCAAAAGCCAATATGGCGATTGGGTTTACAGCCTCTCCAATTAAGTAAATAGCCGTTGATTGTGTTGTTTCATTAAATAACAACAGGCTTTCTTGTTGATCTATGCGGCCTAAATAATGGCTTGAATTAGTTAGGCGGTGAGCAATCAGTTCATCATAATTTTTGTTGTACTTTAATAATTTACAATTGCTTATTGTTGGGTTTGTGCAAATAATATTTTGTAAGTTACTTGCTAATGTATTGAAGTCGTAGTTACTCCAAAGCTGGCGATGACATTGACTAAATAAGCGATAAACAAACTCGTTTTGAGTAGCGTGTTGGCTCATGGTCTCTATTTGGTTTTTTAAAAGCGTATTACGCTCGCGTAGCTGGCGTTGTTGAATATGTACTAGCGATGTTGCACCTTGAGTTTGCTGCTGCAGTTCAAGTTGGACTAGTAGTTCTGGATGCTGAATTAAAAAATCAGGGTGTTGCTGCAAGTAATCAATAACTTGCTCTTTATTTAGCTCGGTCATAGCGCGACTTGTCCATCGAATACATGCTCTGCTGGGCCTGTCATACGTACTGGGTGACCTTCGCCACTCCAGCGCACTTGCAAACTTCCACCTGGCAAATCGACTTGAACGGTTGTTGATAATTTATTTTGAATATGACCAATAACCATTGCGGCACATGCGCCAGTACCACACGCTAGGGTTTCGTTAACGCCGCGCTCCCAAACTCTTAATTTAATGTGCTCTTGCGATACAACCTGCATAAAGCCAATGTTCGCTTTTTGCGGAAAGCGTTCATGGTTTTCAAGCAATGGACCCAATATATCAACTTGGGCGGTAGTGATATCGTCAACTTCCAGCACACAATGCGGATTACCCATAGATACCGCGCCACTAAATACCGTGTGCTCTTGCGTTCTAATAATATAAGTAAGCTCACGCTTGCTGGCTTTTAAAGGGATTTTACTTGGCTCAAAGTTAGGGTGGCCCATGTTAACCGTTACTTGACCGTCTTTTTCTATGTAGAGCGTTAAGTTGCCCGACTTGGTCGATACACTAATTTTGTGCTTGTTAGTAAGGCCTTTCATACGTACAAAACGGGCAAAACAGCGTGCGCCGTTGCCGCATTGCTCTACTTCGGTACCGTCGGCATTAAAAATTCGATAATGAAAGTCGAGATCGGGAGAGTACGGCGCTTCAACCATCAGTAATTGGTCAAAGCCAATGCCAAAATGGCGATCTGCCAGTTTTTTGATTTGATCTCGCGACAAAAAAACATTTTGTGTAATGTTATCAATCACAACAAAGTCGTTGCCTAAGCCGTGCATTTTGGAAAAATTAACTAACATAGCGCTCTAATTCGGTTTTGCTCTGTGCTAATCATGCCACAGAGCAGCTAGTAGACAAAAACGTTTATGGTAAAACTTTCTCACCTTGATAAAGGCTTTCAATAGTTTCGCGTTCGCGAATAAGATGATGCTGCTGACCATCTACCATTATTTCTGCAACACGCGGGCGCGAGTTGTAGTTTGAGCTCATGGTAAAGCCATATGCCCCCGCACTTCTTTGTGCGAGTAAATCGCCTTGTTTTAGGGCAAGTTCGCGGTCTTTTCCTAAAAAGTCGCCGGTTTCGCACACCGGCCCCACAATATCAAAGTTGTGAGTAGGTGTTTCGTCATCGCGCACGGATACCGGAATGATTTTTTGCCACGCTTGATAAAGCGCAGGGCGAAGCATATCGTTCATACCAGCATCGACAATGGCAAAAAATTTGTCTTGGTTTTGTTTAATAAATTCAACTTGAGTAACTAAAATACCTGCGTTAGCTGCAATAGCGCGCCCTGGTTCAAAAATTAGTTCAAGGTGTTTGTAATTAGCTAAGCGCTCGGTAACTTGCGCTGCATATTCACTTGGGTGCGGTGGTTGCTCGTTGTTGTACGGTACGCCTAAACCGCCACCAATATCTAAATGAGTTAGCTCAATACCGTTAGTTTTTAGCTCATCAATAAGCGCCATTAGTTTATCAAGGGCTTCTAAAAAAGGTCTGACTTGCGTTAATTGAGAGCCAATATGACAATCGACACCAATTACTTTTAAACCAGGTAAAGCCGCTGCTTGTTGATAAACACTCACTGCTGTTTGAATATCAATACCAAATTTATTCTCTTTTAAACCGGTAGAAATATACGGATGTGTTTTTGCATCTATATCGGGGTTTACGCGAATAGAAATAGGCGCTTCTAGGTTAAGCTCGCAAGCCACTTCAGAAATACGTTCAAGCTCAGAGGCAGATTCAACGTTAAAACATTTAATACCCAGCTTTAATGCATACGCTATTTCGTCAGACGTTTTAGCCACGCCTGAAAAAACCACTTTAGAGGCGTCGCCACCTGCTTTAATTACACGCGCAAGTTCGCCTTTGGATACAATATCGAAACCCGAACCTAAGCGCGCTAATATATTAAGTACGGCAATATTTGAGTTTGCTTTTACAGCGTAACATACTAGGCTTTTGTGATTTTTAGTGGCGTTAGCAAACGCTAAGTAATGGCGCTCAAATGTAGCACGCGAGTAAACATAACATGGCGTACCGTATTGCTGCGCTATGCTTGCCACACTGACGTCTTCGGCAAATAATTGGTTGTTTTTGTAATTAAAATAATCCATTTATTGCTCCTGACTTTGCTGTGCTTTGGCTTGCTCTGCGGTAGTGGCTGGCTGAGCTGTATTTTGAGGTTGGTTTTGCTCTGTTTGTGGCTCTGGTAAATATAACGGACCGCTTTGTCCGCAGCCAGCTAAGGCGCTTAACAGTACAGTGCTTATTAATAGTCTTTTTAATTGTAAGGTATGTGTCGCTTTCATTAGATTAATACGGTTGCTGGCTTTATAATCGCAGAGTAACAGAATATCTAAAAAATGCAGCTATTCGCGGATGATTTTATTCCTGTTACACTAGCTGCACATTTTTAAAGCTAAAACGTACCCAATATTAGGCGGCTCGCCTGCAAAGGAAATAACAATGACTGAACACGAATATCACCAATTAGCCGAAGCTCTTATGTTCACTATTGAAGAGCAGGTTGATGATTGCGAAGCTGATTTAGACTACGAATCGGCACAAGGTATTTTAGAAATTATTTTTCCTGATAAAAGTAAAATAGTGATCAATAAGCAAGCACCTCTTCATCAAGTATGGGTTGCAACTAAGTTTAACGGACATCATTTTGAAATGCGTGATGGGTTATGGATTGATAACCGCTCTGGCGCTGAATTTTGGGCATTTATTAATGAAGCGTCAACGCGCCAAGCTGGCCAAGAAGTTAAATGGCAATCAACACTATGAGTTTAGAATTTGTAGAATACCCAGCCCAAGGTGAGCACAAAGCGACCGTTATTTGGTTACATGGCTTAGGCGACTCTGGTGATGGTTTTGCACCAGTAGCACCGCAATTAAACCTACCAAGCGAGCTTGGTATACGGTTTATTTTTCCGCATGCGCCAGTGCAACCGGTCACCATAAATGGTGGTATGGAAATGCGCTCTTGGTACGATATTAAATCTATAGAGTTAGATAAACGCGCTGATGAGCAAGGTGTGAGAGATTCGGCTGCTAAAGTAGAAGAATTAATCAACACAGAAATAGCAAATGGCATACCTGCTAATAAAATTATTTTAGCTGGTTTTTCTCAAGGTGGTGTTGTGTCGCTGCATTTAGCGCCGCGCTTTGAGCAAAAGCTTGGCGGTGTTATGGCGCTTTCTACTTATATGTGTGTGCCACAAAAATTTGCTGATGAAGCAAAACATACCGATTTAAATGTATTTATGGCGCATGGTAGTCAAGATAATGTTGTACCTTATAGCGCAGGTAAAAGTGCGTTTGAAGTATTAACAGCACATAACATGGATGTAAGCTGGCAAGAATATCCGATGGCTCATCAAGTTTGCGCAGAAGAACTGCAAGCTATTCGCCAATGGTTGGTTGCTCGTTTAAGTTAATTTTGGAATCGCTGAGGTCAATATGAGTCAAAAAATAGTTATTAAAGCAAATGTTAAACGCGAACTACAAGAGAGCTTACCAACGGTAAGCTACGAGTGGAATTGGCGTCGTATTGTGAGTATTGCTATGTTGGTATTAATGACCTCTGCAGCTGTTGTGTATGGTTTAACAACGTCAGTCAGTGCAGAGCAAGGCGAGCATCCAAATGAGCAAGAGCACTTTTTAAGTTTTAGTAATAACGCAGAGAACCAGACAAGCGATGAAGTAACGGATGTTGAGCCAGAATTATCGGTAAACAATATCCCTGATGAGTCTGTGGAGATAACGCAGACGAGTATCGAACCGTTGTCAGCTGCGCAAAACGAAAATCAAAAAAACATCTCAAGTAAAACACTAGGCGAAGTCGAACTTGTAAATAATAATACGGTTTTATTAGCTAACAACGATATTGTTACTGATCAAAGCGAAAGCATTAATATAGAGTTAAACTCAAATATTGATAATGAAGTACAAGAAGAAATCGCAGAAGCTCAAAATGAAGCTGAGCTAGCCAATCAGAGCGACTTACTCTTAGAGCTAGAAAACGATGATGGCGCATTGAGTGGCACGGAAGGTTTTTCGCCTACCGCGCAAGTTGCAAGTGTGGCATTGGGCGCGCAAATAGACACGGGTAAAATTAGCCGTGCAGTACTTACTCGAAAAGTAAGCCGACGTGAGCCTACTAATGTGTTTGCTGCTGACATTCGTTTAAGTCAGTTTGAGGAGTCATTATCATTTTTTAGTGAACTTAAAGGCTTACAAGGTCAGCAGGTAAAGCATGTGTGGTCTTTTGAGGGCACTACGATGGCTGAAATTTCGCTCAATGTAACCTCTACTCGCTACAGAACATACTCAACGAAAAATATTATGGCCACGCAAACAGGTCACTGGCGTGTAGATGTCGTTGATGGGCAAGGTAACTTGATAGCTCAAAAAGAATTTAGAATTTTAGCAGACTAAAACTAGCTAAACGCAGTAATTAATTGGATACCCTTATGACAGAAAAAACAAAATTAGTACGTATCGCAACGCGTAAAAGCGCCTTAGCACTTTGGCAGGCCGAATTTGTGAAAGCAGAGCTTGAGCGTTTTCATGCAGATGTGTGCGTAGAATTAGTCCCTATGTCGACGCAAGGGGATATAATTTTAGATACGCCATTGGCTAAAATTGGCGGTAAAGGCTTATTTGTTAAAGAGCTAGAGCAAGCTATGTTAGATGGTCGCGCTGATATTGCTGTGCATTCTATGAAAGACGTGCCAGTAGAGTTCCCAGAAGGATTGGAACTACATACTATTTGTGAGCGTGAGGATCCGCGTGATGCGTTTGTATCAAATAACTTTGCTAATTTAGGCGAGTTACCACAGGGCGCTATTGTTGGTACTTCGAGCTTACGTCGTCAGTGTCAAATTAAAGCGCTTCGCCCTGATTTAGATATTCGTGATTTACGCGGCAATGTAAATACGCGTTTAGGTAAATTAGATGACGGCCAATACGATGCTATTATTTTAGCGGCAGCGGGGCTTATTCGCTTAGAAATGGAGTCGCGTATTGCTGATTACATTGAGCCAGAAGTGTCATTACCAGCAAATGGTCAAGGTGCTGTAGGTATTGAGTGTCGTATTGATGATGAAGTAACAAAAGCATTACTTGCACCACTTGAGCATACACAAACACGTATTCGCGTAAACGCAGAGCGCTCTATGAACCGCTATTTAGAAGGTGGCTGCCAAGTTCCTATTGGTGCTTATGCATTAGTTGATGGCGAGCAAGTACATTTACGTGGTTTAGTTGGCGCTGTGGATGGCAGTGAAATTTTACGTGACGAAGTAACAGGTCATGTAAATGACGCAGAAAAATTAGGTATTGAGCTTGCTAAAAAATTACTAGCTCAAGGTGCAGATAAAATATTAGCTGAAGTTTATAGAGACGCATAAATGACACATATTCTGATAACTCGGCCCGAAGGAAAAGGCGCAGCCCTTGCTCAGCAACTTGAGCAGGCGGGTTATCAGGCGTCTTTGTTTCCGGTATTAAAAATAACGCATTTAACACCCTCTAGCACTGAACTTAGTCCGCTGTTAAATGCAGATAAAGTAATATTTATATCGCAAGATGCAGTTAGTGCACTTTCGCAATTAAAACCCGATATAAATACTAAAGCTCAATTTTATGCGGTTGGGCAACAAACAGCCGACATTATATATGAGCAATTTGGTGTACGCGCAGCATTACCAAAACAGTATGATTCAGAAGGGTTGCTTGCGCTTAAATCACTCGCAGAGGTTGATGGCAGCAATATAGTGTTAGTTAAGGGGCAAGGTGGCCGCCCTGAGTTAGCTAAAACGCTCAAAGAGCGCGGTGCTTTTTTAAATAATTGTGTTGTGTACAAACGTGAACCCACAGAGAGTATTCTCCCTAACTGGACAGACCACTGGAAAAGCCAGAATGTACACGGTATAGTCATAACAAGTAATGCTGCAGTTGATGCTATATTTAAAAGCCTTGCTGCACACCAACTACAATGGTTACAACAGTGCCAATTTTATGTTGCCAGCGAGCGGATAGCCGCTTATTTAAAGCTGCAACAAGTAAGCTTGGCTAATATACATATTGCAGCAGGGGCTAGCGATGATGCTATGTTTACCTGCATAAATCAGCAAGGTAGCAACATGAGCGAACAGTCAAAGCCAGTTACGGCAGAAAAAGCCACACCAACAACAGCTAACACAGCCTCAGCTAAATCAACAAAGCAAGAGCCTGCAGCTACAAAAAATACGGCAGACAAAAATAAACAAAAGGTAAGTAAGGTTGCAGCACTTGCGCTTTTGATTTCGTTAATTGTGGCCTCTGGTGTTGGATACGAGTTTTATCAAAAACTAAATGCTGGTAAGGCGCAAAACCTAGCCGTTAATGAGTTAAGCGAGCAAAATAAGTTACTCGTTCAAGAGCTGCAAGCACTTAAATCGGCGCAATCTAATTTACAGCAAGCGCTGTTTAATAGTGAGAAAAAAATTGCCACAGCCCTCAGTGAAAGTACAGCTCAAAATCAGCAAGAATTGAAAGCCGCTTTGCAAAAGGCGCAGCAACAAGGCTCGTCTCTAAACCCACAAGAAGTAACCAGTTTACAACGTATGGCTGAGTTTAAACTATGGGCTGAAAAAGATTACCAAGGCACTAATGCTGTTTTAAAACGCTTAGATGGATTACTTAGTGAGCATCCAGGAACAGTTGAAGTTCGCCAAGCTATTATGCAAGACATACAAACACTTGATAGCCTTAAACCTGTTGCAACAGAGGCTATTTATTTACAGCTAAACAGTGTACTAAGCAGTATTGACGACTTAGTTTTTAATGCAGTTAATTTGCCAGAAGAAGTTACCGAAGTAGATGAAAATGTATTAAGTGAAGACATAAATGATTGGCAGCAGAATTTAAATAACAGCTGGGGTCGCTTCTTAGACAGCTTTTTAACACTTCACCATCGAGAAGGAGGAGTAGTTGCTCCATTTCTTGATGAGCAAGAGCGTCACCTCGTTAATCAACGTATTAAGCTTTATATTACTCAGGCACAAGATGCGTTACTTAGTAAACAAGCTAGCATTTACTTTAGTACTTTAAGTGAAGCAAAACGCTTAGTTGATGAGTATTTTAAGAAAGACGATAACGCTACACAAAGGGTTTTAAAATCAATAGCTAGTCTTGAAAAAGAATCACTTAACTTTAACCCTAAAGTAACACTTCAAAGTACACAGCAGGTTAAGGAGTGGGTGCAATGATAGGGCTAATAATACTGGTTATTGCGTTAGTACTTGTTATTGGTGTAGCTCCTTACGTTATAAATGAGAAAGGTTATGTCCTTTTCTCATTTAATAACTATACAGTTGAGGGCACTATGATTGCTTTTTGCGGTACAGTGATTGTTATTACTGCGATCGTATTTATTACATATAAGCTAATCCGCTACTTATTATCGATTTATCATAATACTAAACATGGCTTTTTTGCACGTAATCAAGAGCGCAAACAAGCAGCTATTGAGCAGGCTCTGTGGAGTGCTATTAACGATGATTATGAGCATGTAGAGCAGGCTTTATCGGGTAATAGTGTGCCAGATAAGTTTGAAGATATTCGCTTAGCATTACTTGCAAAAGCAGCGCTTGCTAATAATCAAACAGATAAAGCACTTGAGCGTTTATTTGAAATAAGCCCTGAGCATCAACTAAAAGTCGCGAAACTTTGGCTAGCAAGTGGCGATAGTAGCGCAATTGAATCGCAGATGCGTGTAAGCGCCGAATCTAAAAAAGCTACTGCGCTTGAGTTAAAGCTGTATACCGAAGTGTTGGTGCAACAGCAGCACTTTAGTGCTTTAGAAGACATTTTACCAAGATTGTTGCGCAAAAAGGTGTTTTCAAGCGAGCAGTGGACATGTGTTTTTAATGCTTACTTTTCAGCTCTGCCAATTGAAGAAATTACACATAAATATAAACAGCTTCCTAAAAAGCTACAAGCTTATGCGCATACTGCTTATTTAGCGAAAATGGCAGCGATAGGTCAGCTAGCTGTAATTGAGGGCGACTTGATAAAAATGGTTAAACACAACGAACAGCACAATCAACTTGCCCATATCTTAAATGGCGCAGCCAATGCTGATGCAATCAAGTTGCAGACCTGCATTCAAGAGCGCCTTAAAAAAGATGAAAGTAATAATGCTTTATTACTAGCACTTGCTTGCCTTGCCAATGCACAAGGTGACTATGATTTAGCCGCAAGGGTATTTGATAAAGCGTTGAACTCTGAAAATAAAAAACAGTACGCGGAACAAGCTGCGCTAAGCTATAGTAAAAGTGCACAAACTGAGAAAGCACTGGTTTTGTATCAATGAGCTTAAATATGAAAAACTAAACTAAACTAAACTAAATGTAAGTACAGGTATAGGAGCTGAGTATTGAAAAATTTATTCGTATTAACTTTCAGCCTAGCCAGTGCTTACTTTTTAACTGGATTTGCTAGTAATCTTCTTCTTTCTATTGATGGTTATGCCGTTGCTTCATGGCCTCCTTCGGGCATTGCATTGGCTGGACTTTTACTGTGGAATCGTAGAGCTTTACCTGGCATCATTATTGGTGCGTTATTAACAAATATAGTTAACCTCGATAGCGCATCTGATATCTTCAATTGGCAAATTGCCATTCAAGCCTTGTTAGTTACTACAGCGTCTGTGTTGCAAGCATGGATAGGCGCTCAATTTATTACAAAAGTTATAAAAGCCCCCCTTGATCTCTCTTCTTTAAAGCATTGTATACAAAGCTTATTTATAGCTGGTCCAGTGTGTTGTGTTCTGGCTGCAGGAGTCGGTACGTTTTTATTAGTTAGTAATCACGTAATACCAGCACATGGCGCTATTGATAATTTTATCGCATGGTGGATAGGTGATAGCGTTGGAGTATTAATTTTTACTCCGCTGGTGCTTGCTGGGTTTAACTATCAACAAGTTCAAAATAGGCTGCAGGTTATTATTCCTTCTCTAATGATATATATCATTATTAGTGCAGGATTTTATACTGCGTCTAATTTTAAAAAAGAAAAAGAAATACAAAAACAAGAGCTTAAAATATTGTCTGTTCAAGATGCTATAAGCCAACGAATTGATGAAGTGTCAGCCCATCTAAGCTTGCTAGCAACATTTTTTGCAAGTAGTGATGAGGTGACTTTTGATGAATTTAAGCTATTCACTTCTAAACAGCTTAGTTATAGTCAAGAAATTGTTGCATTTGAATGGGTACCTTACATTTCAGCAGAGCAATTAGCCGATTTTGAACGCTCAGAAAACACTCAATACATTGATGATTACTATGTAAAAGAAAGATGGTCAGAAGGGGTATGGGAGCCAGTAAGTTCACGTGACTTTTATTACCCTGTACTTTATGCATACCCATTGATTGGTAATGTAAGTGTTATTGGTTTTGACTTAGCCTCAAATAAAGGGAGGGCGGCAGCATTACACAAAGCAAAAATTTTAAATGAGCTAGTGCTGAGTGAGCCAATCGATTTAGTACAAAATACGCAAGAAAAAGGTGTGTTATTTTTGCACCCTGTTTTTGGAAACTCCACTACTGAAGATGACTTTAAAGGGTTTGTTGTTGCAGTAGTAAGCCTTAAAAAATTATCGCAATCGTTATTATTTGATCAAAATAACCTCGTTGCAGCTAGCTTTTTAGATGTGACTTTACCCAATCAAAAACAGAGTATTTACACAGCCGATACTCATTCTTTTGAACTATTAAAAGAATACCAATTACTTATTGGCAAGCGGATCTGGCAAGTGCAATTACATGAGCCTGTAGTTAGAACATCATGGTTAATGTATTGGCTTGCACAAATAGTAGGTATGCTATTTGTGTGGTTATTAATAACTTTTTTGATTTCGGTTACTGGTACAAATATACAAATTCGTGAGCAAGTGGCAAAACAAACTCGTGTTTTACGTCAAGAAAAGCAAAAAGCTGATGAAGCAAGCCATATTAAAAGCCAGTTTTTAGCTAATATGAGTCATGAGGTGCGCACACCTATTAATGGTATAAAAGGACTGCATTATTTAGCGCTGCAGCAAAATGATTGGCCACAGGCTCGAACTTATATAGAGCAAGCGGATGGTGCGCTTGGTGTGTTACTGAGGGTATTAAACGATGTACTCGATTTCTCTAAGATGGAAGCTGGCAAACTTGATTTAGTACAAGAACCCATTAATGTGGGTCGCTTAGTGGATGAAGTGACGAATTTAATGCAATTTGAAGTAGATGTTAAGTCACTGGAATTGCATCTCGATTACGATAAAACAACAAACTTAACTATTCATACCGATCCTATTCGTTTAAAACAAATACTTTTAAATTTACTTAATAATGCAGTTAAATTTACAGCGCAAGGCTGCATAACACTTAAAGTATGGCAATCAAAAAAGATGACTTATTTTAGTGTTAACGATACGGGTATTGGTATTAGTGAAGCAGCTCAAAAACAGTTGTTTAAACCTTTTTCTCAAGCCGATAGTTCTACTTCTCGACAATATGGTGGCACAGGACTAGGTTTGAGTATTTGCAAAAAACTGGTTGAGTTGATGGGAGGGGCTATTGATTTAGCTAGCCACGAGGGTAAAGGCTCTACTTTTACATTTAGTGTGCCGTTGAATTCCCCCCTACCAAAAGCAGAGCAGGTACAGCAACAATATAATGAGATAGATGTTGAGAGCTTATCGTTTACTGATTATAAGCTGCTTTTAGTTGAGGACAATTCTTTAAATCAACATGTTGCTAGTGCAATATTAAAGACCAAGGGGTGTGTAGCTGATATTGCGAGTGATGGGTTTGAAGCAATAAAAATGTTGACTACCAATAGTTATGACATTGTGCTGATGGATATTCAAATGCCAAATATGGATGGTTTACAGGCAACCAAAGTTATCCGTAATGATTTAGGGCTGATTGATTTACCTATTATTGGTTTGTCTGCCAACGCGCATGATGATGATGTTAAAAAAGCAGTTGCTTGTGGAATGGATAACTATATAACCAAGCCAATTGATGCTAATACGCTATTTAAAACACTGTGGCATCATTTATCACATAAATAAGTTACGTTATTTTTGCTCGAAAAGCAGACATATGACCGCTTAAACTTACCGCAAACCATATAGACTTGAAAAATAACTATATCTGCGTATCATGCGCGCAAATTTAACTAAACTGGGTTGCTATTATGATCAATAGAAAATTACCTTTGCTAGATATTCACCGCCATTTAGACGGTAATGTACGTGCGCAAACCATATTAGAACTTGGTCGTCAGTTTAATATAGAGTTACCTGCAGATAATGTTGAGGCACTCATTCCTCATGTTCAAGTTATTGATCCTGAGCCAAATCTTATGGCTTTTTTACAAAAGTTAGATTGGGGTGTTGCAGTACTTGGCGACTACGATGCGTGTAGGCGCATAGCGATTGAAAACATTGAAGATGCTCAAGCCCAAGGCCTTGATTACGTAGAGCTTCGTTTTAGCCCTTACTATATGGCACAAAGCCAAGGTTTACACCCGCAAGGGGTTGTAGAAGCGGTTGTTGATGGTATTAAATCAGCAACAAAAGGCGCAAACATAAAAGCGAATTTAATTGGTATTTTATCGCGTACTTATGGCGTAAAAACATGCCAGAAAGAGCTTGATGCATTACTCGCATTTAAAAATGATTTAGTAGCGGTTGATTTAGCCGGTGACGAAATTGGCTTCCCGGGTGAGTTGTTTGTAGCGCACTTTAAACAAGTACGAAATGCCTATTTAGCATCGACTATTCATGCTGGAGAAGCCCTTGGTGCTCCGAGTATTTGGCAAGCAATTAATGAATTAGGGGCGAGCCGAATAGGGCATGGCGTTAAAGCCATTGAAGATCCAAAGCTCATGGATTACTTACGCGATAATCGCATTGGTATTGAGTCATGCTTAACAAGTAATATTCAAACCAGTACAGTGAGCGACCTAGCTAAGCATCCACTTAAGCAGTTTTTAGATCACGGTATTTTAGCGTGTATTAATACTGATGATCCTGCTGTTGAAGGGATTGAAATTGAGTATGAATATGCAGTTGCAGCACCTCAAGCTGGTTTATCTCAAGCTGATATGGAAAAAGCCCAAGCAAATGCATTAGAAATAGCATTTTTAAGCGATGGCGATAAAAAAGAACTTTCGGCAATCGTTAGCGCACGTTAATTTAAGAGTATTAAAAATGCCGCTTTATATAAGCGGCATTTTGTTATCTGCAATTTAGTGTGTTTGGCAGCTCATGTAATTATCGTACAGTGCTTTAAGTACATCTGCCCGGCTGATCATACCGATTACTTTAATGCCATCTACAACTGGGTAGTTTTTTGGTTTACCAGGCTGCATTTTTTCAGCAAGCTCAATAATATTTGTATCACCATCTATAGTAACGACTCCTGTTTGCATAAGCTGCGATACTTTTACTATACCATCACAAAAATAACTGCTTTGCATAAGTGGCTTTAAAAGCTCTTGTTCGGAAATAAATCCGACTAGGCATTTATCTTTATCGAATACTGGTGCACCAAGCAGTTTAAATTTTTGTAGTTCTGCTATAGCGGTGGTCATTTCTGTATCTGGTGTTATGTTTGGTAACTTGCGTTGCATAAAATCTTTTACTTTTGTATTTAGCATTTGGGTCTCTCCCGCTGATGTTCTATACAAAGTATGGTTTATAGATAGGGATTTAGGAAATTGTTTATACTGATGAGATTGATAGATTTTAACTATTGAATTTTTGTTATTATAAAAATAAAGGCACTAGGTGCCTTTATTTATAAGTAAAAGTTAATTTTAATTACTTTATAAATGCGAATGCGTCGGCGTACATGTTTTCACGAATTGCACCATGGGTAATAAAGTCATCGCGGACAATACCTATCATGTCAAAACGACCCGCCATATAAATATCATATGGGGCAAGTGATACGATATCTTGCATTACGGCTTTGTGTACATAGCCAGTATGACCTTGCCAATTAGCAGATGGGTTTTCTACCACAGGGATAAACTCAAAGTTTTTATGGCTATCGGCCCATGTTTGCATTTCTGTGTGCGCGTATAAAGCTGATTCTTCTTTTACACCCCAGTAAAATAATACAGGACGGTCGCACTTAATTTCAGCTAAGTGATCAGCCATTGATTTTGCGTATGAAAAACCAGTACCGCCGGCGAGTAAAATAATAGGGCGCTCACATTGCAGGCGCAACTGTGAAATACCTAGGCCAGCTTCAATGTCTACTAACTGCCCTGTGGTATGGGCATTTCGTAAATGTTCTAACGATTGCATTGCATAAGAATCGGCACCAGATGCGCCAATATGCAGTTCTATTGCATCGCACTGTGAAGGGCGGCTAGCAATAGAAAAAGCACGTTTGTCTTTTTCGCCTAATACGAGTTGCATGTATTGGCCAGCTTCAAAGGTCACAGGTTGTTGTGGCTTTAAAATTACTTTATGAACAAATTCTGTAAGTGGGCTGATAGCTACAACTTCAGCTTTTAATGTTTGCATTTTTTACCTTTTAGCAGCGCTTTTAACAGCAGATACGCAATCGAATGACTCGATTCTAGCATATCTGCAGGGTTATTTTATAGCCTGTTATGTACTTACATATAAACACTTAAACAATATTAAGGCTTTCCCAAATATCATCTACGCGGTCTTTGGTGTCTTTATCCATAACAATAGGCTCGCCCCATTCGCGGGTGGTTTCGCCAGGCCATTTATTGGTAGCATCCATTCCCATTTTTGAACCAAGGCCAGAGACTGGCGATGCAAAATCGAGATAATCAATAGGTGTGTTCTCTATTAATGTTGTATCACGCGCTGGATCCATTCGGGTTGTTATAGCCCAAATAACATCTTCCCAATCACGGGCATTAATATCGTCATCGCACACAATTACAAACTTGGTATACATAAACTGACGTAAGAACGACCAAACCCCCATCATCACGCGCTTGGCATGGCCAGGATATTGTTTTTTCATTGTTACAATCGCCATACGGTACGAGCATCCTTCTGGCGGAAGGTAAAAGTCGACAATTTCAGGAAATTGCTTTTGTAATATAGGCACAAACACTTCATTAAGTGCTACACCTAAAATCGCAGGCTCATCAGGCGGTCGGCCAGTAAATGTACTGTGATAAATAGGGTCTTTACGATGCGTTAAGTGAGTGACCGTCATTACTGGAAAGTCATCTACTTCATTATAGTAACCGGTATGGTCACCATAAGGGCCTTCTGGCGCCATTTCACCAGGCATTATGTAACCTTCAAGTACTATTTCTGCACTGGCAGGGACTTGTAGGTCATTTGAAATAGATTTTACAACTTCGGTTCTGCTACCACGTAATAAGCCAGCGAATGCATATTCGCTTAGAGTGTCAGGTACAGGCGTTACAGCACCTAATATAGTGGCAGGATCGGCACCGAGTGCTACCGATACAGGGTAGGGTTGCCCTGGGTTTTCTTTACACCATTCTTGAAAATCAAGCGCGCCACCACGATGTGACAACCAACGCATAATTATTTTATTTTTTCCTAATAATTGCTGGCGATAAATACCCAGATTTTGGCGTTTTTTATATGGGCCTTTAGTGACCGTAAGGCCCCAAGTAATTAATGGCGCTGCATCACCTGGCCAGCAATGCTGAATGGGCAACTTAGTTAAATCGACATCATCACCTTCTAAAACTACTTGTTGGCAAGGCGCTTTTTTAACTTCTTTTGCTGGCATATTAAGCACTTGCTTAAAAATAGGTATAGCGCCTAGAGCTTCTTTAATGCCTTTTGGTGGCTCAGGCTCTTTTAAAAAAGCGAGCAGTTTACCGACTTCACGTAGCTCGCTAACTTCTGTTTGGCCCATTCCCATAGCAACGCGCTTTGGTGTACCAAATAAGTTGGTAAGCACCGGCATATCGTAGCCTTTTGGATTTTCGAATAATAACGCAGGACCTTTTGCACGCAATGTGCGATCAGATATTTCGGTCATTTCAAGATACGGGTCGATTTCTTGGGTGATACGTTTAAGTTCGCCTTTTTTCTCAAGTAAATCGATAAAATCACGTAGATCTTTATATTTCATTGTGGGCCGCTATTAAGCTAAAGAGTTGAAGTATTATACCCATTTCATGCAAGGCAAGTCATTACTTGTGCTTAAAACTTAAAGCGCTCTACGGCACTCGTTAGAGAGTGTGCAAGTTGATTTACGTCTTCACTTTCGCTTGCTAGGGTTGTCGCGTTTTTGGCATTTAAGGTGGCTTGCTCTGTTACCTTTGCCATTATTTTTTGGATGTCGTTACTATTAGTTAGCTGTTCATGAGAGGCCTTTGCTATTTGTTCGCTCATTTGATTAACCGATAGTAATGTGCTTTTTATACGCTCTACAGCTTTATTTAGTTCAGCACTATTTTCAACACATTTTTTGGCTTGTTGTTGGCCATCATTAATTTCACTTTGTGTTGTTTTAGTATGCTGTTGTAATGTTTGGATCATGGTATTTATTTCGCTTGTTGAGCTTTGTGTACGCGCAGCTAGTGAGCGAACTTCATCAGCGACAACTGCAAATCCTCGTCCATTTTCACCAGCTCTTGCCGCTTCTATTGCAGCATTGAGCGCAAGCAAGTTTGTTTGCTCAGCAATACTACTAATAGTCTCTACAATGGCACCAATGAGTTCGGTAAATTCAGCAAGCTCTTTTGTGCTACTAACTGCCTTATCTAAACGGCTTAATAGTGCCTCAATACTTTGGCTATTTTGATTGGCTATTTGGTTAACGTCATTAGCAAACTGTGAGGCGTTAGTTATTTCATTTGATGTGCTATCAGCTTGTTCGTACACGACTTGTGAATTATCTAGCATACTTTGTGCAAGCGCAGTTGCTTGTGCGCTCCGCTCTAGCTGTAGTTGGGCTACAATGGTCATTTGCTGGCCTTTTTCACTGGTTTGAATCGCTGATTTGTCCAGTTCATGTGCATCGTTACTAATTGCTTTTATTAAATGGCTTAAGTCGTCACTAAGTTTATTAATATTGTTAAGTAAAGTGCCAAACTCATCTTTACTGCGTGGATGGCTGCGCTTAGAAAAGTCACCTGAGGCTATGCAAGCTAAATCACGATTTACTTTATTAAGGGGCTTTAGCATTGCATTGGTGGTAAAAATTGAAATTATGATCACCAGTATAATCAGTACAAGGGCGATTATAATTACCGAGCTTGAGCCCATATTAATGGCTGATTTGGCATTATTTTGAAGGGTGTTAAATCGTTCATCAGCAAGTTTATTAAGTTTAAGTAATTGGTTTTCTGTGTTTATAAATTCTTGTTGAAAGCGTTCAAATTTTTGTTGCGCCGTTGTTTTGTTTTCAATCGTTTTCTTTTGTTTTACGTAAATACCATTTGGCGCATTTAAGAGAACCCTTAAATCGTTGAACTCAATAGTAAGTTGGCCGATGTTTAGATCATTACTGAAAGGTGTCGCCTGCTGCTCTAGGTAAGTAAAGTTAGGCTGAATATTATCGAGTAAAAACAAAGTATCTTGTTGGTGATTACTTAAGTCGCTAGTACTTGTAGTTTGAGTGATGCTTTTAACATTGTTACTTAAATTAAATAGTAGATCATCAATACGTGTTGCCGTACCAAACATAGAATCGAGTAGAGGCTGTTGTGTTGAGGGTACTTCTAATAGCTCTATATCAAGCAAACGATTACTTAAGCTACTCAATTGCTCAATGAATTCTTTAATAAGTGATAGGGCCGAGTTTTGTGCTTTAAATCGTTGTTCCTTTGCACTAAACATTGCAGTACTTATTTTGCTTAGTTGATTAAAGTTATCAGTTGTTGCTGCAAGTAAAGCTTGCATATTTTGCTGCTGAAACAGTTGAGATTCAAGCGCATTAAGCATTGTTAGAAATTGCTCTTGCTCTGCGTATGCTTGGTCTTTATTTCGTAATAGTGAATCTGGTTTGGTCTGGCTGTAAGCAACAGCATTAAATTTAGTTATGGAAAGAAGTGAAAGCCTTAAATCTTTACTAACTTGTTGTACTGGAACGGCTAAGGTTTCTATACGTGAAGTAGTAATACTAATTTGGTTTAACGACCAATAAAAAAACACACAGCTAGTCAGCATTAACAGCCCTATGGCAGAAAAAGCTAAGATTATTTTATGTTTTATAGCAATAGAGCGCATAACTTCATCAACAAAATTAACACTTTATTTAGTGTAGCAGTGTTTTTTAGATGTTGTTAATTGGTGGCTAATTAATAATGCATTGCTGCTTTTTCCCTGAAATTATAAGCATGGCGTGATTATCTTTACCCCAAAACAGTACATTTTCGTTTATGTACTTATTCCCTGATGCACTTTTTTCATGATTAATTAAATGCGTTTCGTTGTTAAAAGTAAGCTCAGCATATTTATCGTTGATAATACTTAGTGTTAGTTTTTTTTTACCACATAGATAGGTAGTATTTACTTGCTGTTCGCTACATGCGATTAAGCTAAGTAAGCTGACTATAATTGCTATATTTATTTTCACTCTTACCTCCATCTACGTTCAAAATGATCATCTTTGGGAAGCCCTGCCCTTAATTCTAATTAGAGATTAACAAAATTAAATTAACCGTTGGTGAAAGTAATGCTTTACGTTATGTTTATAGCAATATTTTTTGAGCTCGGAAGCTTTATGGCTGGTACTAACCTTTTAACATTATTAGACGATATAACCACTTTGCTCGATGACATTGCGACAATGAGTAAAGTAGCAACAAAAAAAACAGCGGGTGTATTAGGCGATGACTTAGCGCTCAATGCACAGCAGGTTACAGGTGTAGCAGCAGAGCGTGAATTACCGGTTGTTTGGGCTGTGGCAAAGGGCTCATTTTTAAATAAAGCGATACTCGTACCCGCTGCTTTATTAATAAGCGTATGGCTGCCTTGGTTAATAACACCGCTTTTAATGATGGGTGGTTTGTTTTTATGTTTTGAGGGAGCTGAAAAAGTATTTGCTAAGTTTTTGCCTCATAACAGTGAAGCGGTAGACGAAGATGAAAAGTTAGATTTAGTTGAGTACGAAAAACAAAAAATAAAAGGGGCAATAAGAACCGACTTTATTCTTTCTGCCGAAATTATTGTGATTACTTTAGGTACTGTGGCAGGTGCTACATTGCTTAATCAAGCTTTAGTGCTTTGTGTTATCGCAATTATAATGACTATTGGTGTTTATGGCTTAGTGGCAGGTATTGTAAAACTGGATGATGCCGGGCTTTATTTACTCAACCAATCAAAGGTAACAGCTAATAAATTTAAAGAATTACTTGGGAAAGGCTTACTCGCAGCAGCGCCTAGGTTGATGCAGTTTTTAGCATTTGCGGGCACCATCGCGATGTTTTTAGTAGGTGGCGGGATTTTAGTACATGGTGTTGAGTTACTACATCATACTCAAGTCGATGTAACAAACTATGCCCAATCTGTTGCTGGCGGTACAGGAGAAGTATTAGCTCCTCTATTGTTTGATGGTTTGCTAGGCGTGATTGCTGGCTTAGTTGTTGTGCTTATACATGTAGGTTATACAAAGTTATTTAAAAAATAGCAGACACATTTAGTTATCATTTTCGTTACATTTCATAAGGCTTTATATATTATGACTTCTTGTTGTTAATACAGGGAATTATGATGAATTTTCTTTTAAGATGTAACTTGTTAGTACTTCTGTTATTTGTAAGCTTTTTTAGCTTCTCAAAGCAGCCCCAAATCCCCGTGGAGTACTTCAGTAAAAATAAAGAGTTTAATCACGCTACTATTTCTCCAGGCGGCGAGTATTTAGCGGTTATAAATAAAGTTGCAGGTAAAAATGCGCTTGTTATTTTTGATACTGAAAACTTTAAAATGCTTCATGCAGTTGCCTTTGAAGGAAATGCTCAAGTTGGTGATTATCATTGGGTTAATAATGAACGAGTTGTTGTTACTAAAGAGTATTTAAAAGGGTGGCAAGACCACCCTGAATATCATGGTGAGATATTTGGCGTAAATGCTAATGGAGCTAGAGGTAAATATCTAATTGGTTACCATGGTGAAATGCAAACAGGTACACGCCTTAAAAGGCAGACTCCTTTATACGGAACTTCATTTGTATTAGACCCCTTAGTTACTAACAAAAGAAAAATGTTAGTAGTTACCTATCCTTGGACCTCGAGTAATGAGCCGCATACTATTGTCTATGAAGTAGATGTATATACGGGCAAAAGGAAGCAAGTTACTTTGTCTCCATCACGTATGGCTGAATTTTTAACTGATCATGATGGTAATGTTCGAGTTTCAGTATCTACAGATAATTATATAGATGCAAAAATACATACCAAGGCAAAAGATGGCGGTGACTGGGAGAAATTAAATTTAGGAGAGGTTAGTTATGGCGATATTAGACTAAAAGCTTTTGATAAGTCTGGTGACAGCATTTATATGACTGCTTCTGTTGGTGGAGAGGCTGAAGGGTTATATAAACTAAATTTAAATACTAAGGAAATTGAATTAGTTCATCAAGAACAATATGTATCTCCAAAAAGAGTGTGGGTTGATGAAGTTTCAAAAGAATTATTTGCAATAGAAAGTGAGTTAGGTTATCCAAACTATGCTTTTATAGATAAAGACTCTCATAAAAGTGTTCGTTTAAAGTCTTTGATAGAAGCATTGCAAGGCGACCAAGTGCAGTTATTCAGTAGCACCTCTAATGGCGATATTAATGTTATTTACGCATCAAGTGATACCAACCCTGGTAAATATTACTTATACGATGGGGTACAAAATAAGCTAAGAATATTATTTTCAGCGCGTGGCTGGCTGAACGAAAATGAGCTTTCAAAGACAAAACCTATTCAATATAAAACTCGGGATGGTTTAACTATTTATGGGTATTTAACTGTTCCTAATGGTCTTGAAGATAAAAACTTACCTCTAGTTGTAATGCCTCATGGCGGTCCACATGGCCCTCGTGATTATTGGGGGTATGATTCTGAGGTACAGTTATTAGCAAGTAGGGGAATGGCTGTACTAAGAGTTAATTTTAGAGGTTCAGGTGGGTTTGGTCGAAACTTCGAAGAAGCAGGTTACCAAAAGTGGGGTTCTGATATTCAGTTTGATATTATTGATGGTGTTAATTTTTTAATTTCTAATGGAACGGTAAACAAAAACAACATTTGTATAATGGGATCAAGCTTTGGTGCTTATTCAGCTTTGCAGAGCGCCATTTTAGAGCCAGACATGTTTAAGTGTGCAATTGGAACAGTTGGTATTTATGACCTACCGCTAATGTTTGAAGAAGGTGATATTTCAGGGCGTAGTACAGGACAAAACTATCTTGAAAACGTTTTAGGCACTGATGAAACGCTTTTGAAGGCATTTTCACCTAGCTATAATATAGATAAGCTTAAAGCAGCTGTGTTCATAGTTCACGCAGGTGAAGATGCACGAGCCCCTATTGAACAAGCCGAATCATTAATTGCTGCATTGAAAAAAGCTAACCATCCTTATAAGTACGTGTTATTGGAGGATGAGGGCCATGGTTTTTACAAAGAAGAACACAGAACTGCTTACTACAAACAAGTAATTAATTTTTTAGATAAACATTTAGAGTTATAAAATATTAAAGCAGCAAGTAACATACTTGCTGCTTTATTCACAGCTAGCTATTTTACAAAGAGATTCCAATTCAAATTGTGCTTTAGTATTTTTTTGCTTAATAGCCTTTTTGTACCAATAAATAGCCTGCTGTTGATCCTGATCTATTCCCTGACCATCACGATACATTTGCGCTAAATTTAATTGCCCCCATTGAGAGCCCGCTTCAGCAGCTTGTTTAAAGCTATTAAATGCTTCAACAAACAAACCATCTTTAAAATAAATAATGCCTTGTTGATTGTTTTTATCGAGCTTTAAGCCTTTATATAGTGGCTTAGGTTTGGGAGGATGCATCACAAACCCACCATAAAGGATGTTGGCATAGGGGCGCAGCACGTCGTAAATAGCTTCGTCGTTGTAAAGGCGTGCTACTTCATCACGAGGGAGGGTGATTGTTTTAGTGGAAAAGTAATTGTCTTGAATTAGCTGGCTAGTACGCATTGCCAAAGTAATACTATTATTACGTTTATAGCTGTAGTTGCTTATCTGAAAGGTAATAAATTGTTCGTCAAAATTTAAAACTTGAGCAATTTTTAAATTGGTTAGGGTCCAGGGCTCGTGTGTAAATTTGTCGGCGTGTACTAAGTAGGTATCATATATTTTAGGCGTATTTAAATAGCCTTCCTTTCGAGTCTCGCTATTAAGGTGCTGTTGATAAAAAAATAAAACAATCCAAAGTAATAAAAATACACCAATAAAGTATTTAGGTAGGCTTAGTTTTTCTATTAACGGTAGTTGCGATATTTTAACCGGTTCGCTTTTTCCGCATTGATAGCACTCGCGTTTATAGCTTAATTTTAAGGCAAGCATAGGTAAAATGCTAAATCGTAAATAGCGGCTTTTATTTACTAAATGGTAGGCGTCGCTTTGACAATGAGGGCAGCGTGTTGTTTGTGCAAAATGTGGAAATGATTCACTCGTGTTGAAAAGTAACATAAAGCACGCTCCTTGTTTAATTACCTAAAGGTAAAACAAGAAGCGTGTTAGTTAAAGCCACAAACTGTAAGTAAGTATGTCTGTTATTACTTATTTTGAGCTTTAGGCTTAATTGTTGTTTTTGCATCAGCAGCCATTAGAGCAAATACAGCGTATGCAGCGGTATTTTGACGAAGCTTAGCAGGTGTTACTTTATCAAGTGTATCGTCAGCTGTATGGTGGTAATCAAAGTAATCTGTTCCATCTTGAGCAAGTTCAAAAATAGGTGCTGAGGTTGCTGCTTTAAGTGGAATTAGATCAGGGCCACCATTCGCTTGGTTTTTACCAATATGCTCAATATTTAACGGCGAAAGTTCTTTTGCAATAGCACGCACTACAGGAAGTGACTCTGCGCTTACGTTCGATTCAAAAGCATATACAACATCGGCGCCAAAATCAGACTCAGCTGCTGCAACAATATTGCTTAGCTCGTTTTTATGCTCTGCAAAATAAGCTTTTGCACCCCAAAGACCTAGCTCTTCAGCTGCAAAAAGTACCACACGAATACTGCGCTTAGGACGCTTTACATCGCTAATATGTTTAGCGGCTGCCATTGTTAGCGCAACGCCTGCACCGTCATCTAGTGCGCCAGTCCCTAAGTCCCAAGAATCTAAATGCCCGCCAATTAATACATATTGCTCAGGGTTTTCGGTACCATTAAATTGGCCAATAACGTTATAACCTGTGCCTTCACCAAGGCTTTCGGTTTGCACATTAATATTTACCGATACGTCTTTATCTAAAGCAATGAGTCGTGCTATTTGATCGGCATCTGGATTAGCAATGGTTACATTAGGTATTTTTGTAACACCTTCTTTGTAGTAACTACCGCCAGTGTGTGCAAAACGATGATGACCAGTACTTACCGAGCGCATCATGTAGGCAACAGCCCCTTTTTTAGACGCTTCTATAGCGCCTGTGCCACGTGCTTTTACAGCAGGTCCGTAACCATTCCCGTCTATATCGCGGTTCATGCGGTAATTAATATACGCAATTTTACCTTTTAGGCTATTTGCTGGTGCTGCAATTAACTCATCAAGTGTTTCGAACAAGACTACTGATGCTGTGATCCCACCTTTAGGCGTGCTTATACTGTTACCTAATGCAGTTAAATGTAGAGGTTGCTCGCTTGGTGTTAGTATTTTTCCGCTTTCGCTATAACGGCGCCATTCAGGAAAAGTCGCTTCTTCAAGCCATACTTTATCAAAACCAAGCTCATTAAATTTAGCTTTAGCCCATGCCACTGCTTTTTTATCATTTTCAGTACCAGGTAAGCGAGGTCCTACTTCAGTTGTTAATGACTCTAGTAATTTATAGCTTAAATCACTATTTAGAGCAGAGGTGCGCACTTCATTGACTTGTTGTAATTGCTTTTGGGTAAATTCGGCGTTGTTAGCGTTTGCAGCCATACTGCTAGTAAGCAGCAGTGCGGTAATTAATTTTTTCATTTGGGTAAGCCTTTTTAATAATTAGCGCTATTAGAACATGTAACAAACATGATAAAAAATAGATGAGATGAATAGGCTTTGTAATAGGTTTAATGCTGTTAGGTATAAACGTTTAGATATAAAAAAAGCCCGCATAAATTTACGCGGGCTATCTTTTAACACTGTTATTTAAGGTATTTAATTAAAAGCTAAATTGCGCAGCTAAACGAAGATTTGTACCCTCGCCAACAGTTACATTACTCGTGCCGCCACCACCTAAATAGCTTTTATCAAATAAGTTTTCGATGTTAAGGCGTAAGTTAATATCGGTATTGCTTAAGTTAAACTTATAAGTGGCGCCAACATCAACACGTGTATATGCATCTTTAGTAATTGTATTATCGCTATCTGCAAAGCGCTCGCCTTCGTAAAAAGCGCCAGCGTTAATGGCAATGGCGTCGTTTAATTCATAACGAGTCCACAGAGATGCCGACCATTTTGGTGCATCGGTAGGGCGCTTACCTTCCAATACTTCATCGCGTTCAAAGTTAGCATCTAGATACATAGTTGATGCCATAACAAATAAGCGGTCAGTAGCAGCACCTTGTGCGCTTACTTCAACACCTTTATGGCGTTGTTCACCCACTTGGTTTGTTTCACTTGTGAATGAGCCAATAGGTGTCTCAAGCTGTTCGCTAACAAGTGTGCCTTCTTTACTAATATCAAAAAGTGCACCTGTAAGCAGTAAACGGTCATCAAATAATTGCCATTTAATACCAATCTCTCTTTGCTCTGAGGTAATGGCATCTAGCTTCATGCCATTATTTACATCGGTTTCATCAATCAGAGTTTCACTACCTTGAGGCTCAAAACCTTCTGAGTAACTAGCATATATAGTTGCCGAAGTATTTGGATGATAAAGCACACCTACCTTTGGTACAAATGACTCGTTATCTGCACCTTCTCGTGTTTGTTTATCGTAACGGCCACCTAGCGATAATTGCCATTGTGGTGAGAACGAAATTAAGTCCTGAACGTAAATACCGTAATAGTCGTATTCAGTTTCGCTTACTGTATCATCTGTTTTATAACTTACAGATGGGCGTGATGGTTCTGCTTGTCCTGCAGAAAAATCAAAGTAGTCAGCAGAAGTACGGCGTTGCCCGTAGTAGTAATCTAGCGAGTTTGCGCCAATTAAAAACTGATGCTGTAAGCTACCTGTTTTAAATTCCCCAATAAAATCAATAAATGCAGTTTTAAATTGCCAATCGTCAAAACGGTCGTAAGGACGAGATTCATAGCTGTCACCTTCAGCAAAGCCACTAGGCATGCGAGGTGCTGACTCAAAGCGTTGGCGCTCAAACGTTTGTTCGTTATAGCCAAGTTTTACTTGCCAGTTATCGGTTAAAAATACTTCTAGGTCTACACCTAGGTTTTCTACGGTAATATCGGTAAACGCCCAAGACATATCACGGATTGTTTTATCGCTACCAATTACATTAGCATTATCATCTATCCATGCACCAGTATCTAAACCTGCTTCGTCATCTGTGCGGTCGTAATGCACACGGACTAATGCGTTATCGCTAATATCGTAATCTACAACTAAAGCACCTAAAAAGCGGTCACGCTCACGGTTTTCACCATTTTGGTATTCACGCCAGTAGTCAACGTCTTGCTTTACTAAAATCCCGCGAGCACGTAAATCTTCTGATTCAGTTAATGCACCTGCAGCATCAACCATAAAGCGCGTTGACCCATGCTGATCTACATCGGCACTGGCATTAAATAATGTTTGTGCTGTAGGCTTTTTAGTTACCATGTTAACCAAGCCACCTGGGCCTGACTGACCATATAAAATGCTTGATGGGCCTTTAATTACTTCAACTTGTTGCAAAATTTCGATTGGTTGCTGATAGTGCGACCAATGCTGATGACCGTCGCGTAAATAACCTGTCGATGAGCTCAGCTCAAAGCCGCGTAAGTTAAATACTTCACGATTTCGTTGTTGTGAGCCTGCAGTTAAGCTTGCGTCATTTGTGAGTACTTCGCCAAGTGTAGTGGCAAGCTGTTCGCTAATAATAGTGTCGGTTATTACAGTGACAGATTGTGCAGTTTCAAGTAATGAAGCTGATGTTCTCATTGCGCCATTAGCGTTATCTACTTTGTAATCGTTAAAGTAGCTTCCCTTTACTTCTATGCGTTCAAGGTCGGTAGTGTTTGCATATGTGCTTGTTGTAATGCTTGCTAATAGTGCTATGTAAATAGAATTCAGTTTCATTAATTGCTTCCAGCGCAGGTATGTAAAAAACAATCGCGATCTTAATGCAAACTACTATCATTTTCAACACCTTTCATTAACATGTTTTATAATGTGTTTGTTAATGGTTGCCAATTACGAATTCTGCTATTATAAGCTGCATATTAGTGGGGCTTTCTCCCATGTTATTTTATTGCTATGGAACTTACTGTGACTTCAACTGCTTTTTCATCTTTGGCTTTACCGGCTGGACTCGTTGATAACTTATCAACACTTGGCTATGCCCACATGACACCTGTACAAGCGCAAAGTTTGCCGCCTGTACTTGCTGGTAAAGACATCATTGCTCAGGCAAAAACCGGTTCAGGTAAAACTGCTGCGTTTAGCTTGGGTGTGTTAGCTAAATTAAACGTAAAACGCTTTCGTATTCAATCTTTAGTCTTGTGTCCGACTCGCGAACTTGCCGAGCAGGTTGCGGTAGAAATGCGTAAATTAGCGCGCGGCATTCATAACATTAAAATATTGACGTTATGTGGTGGTGTTTCAATTGGCCCGCAAATAGGTTCACTTGAACATGGTGCGCATATTATTGTTGGCACGCCAGGGCGTGTTGATGACCATATTCGTAAAGGTACTTTACGTTTAGATGATGTGGAAACATTGGTGCTTGATGAAGCCGATCAAATGCTTGATATGGGTTTTCAAGACACACTTGATGCAATTATTGAGCGTATTCCACAAAATCGTCAAACATTGTTATTTAGTGCTACATTCCCAAGAGCCATTGAAGCAATTGCTAAGCGTGTACTTAAAAACCCAGAAATGGTTAAAGTAGAAGAAGAGCAAGCCAAAAGCACAATTAAGCAGTACTTCTACAAAATGGATAACAATAAGCAGCGCTACCCAACGCTTAAATTATTGCTACTTAAATTTACGCCACAAAGCTGTGTTGTATTTTGTAATACCAAAGTAGAAACACAACAAGTGTGTGATGATTTAGCTGACGAAGGCTTCAGCGCTGTTGCATTGCACGGTGATTTAGAACAACGCGATCGTGAACGTACGCTAATTCACTTTGCAAATAAAAGTGCTTCAATACTTGTTGCCACCGATGTTGCAGCGCGTGGTTTAGATATTGATGATATGGACATGGTTATTAACTACCATTTAGCACACGACACGCAAACACATGTACATCGTGTTGGTCGTACAGGTCGCGCTGGTAAAAAGGGCATTGCATGTTCGATTTATGGTGAAGCCGAAGCGTTTAAAATTGCACAAATAGGCGAACATTACGAACGTGATATTACGCCTGAGCAAATGCCGCCGTTTAATTTATTAGATAAGCCGCCGTACCGACCTGAAATGGTTACTTTGATGATTGATTCAGGTAAAAAGCAAAAAGTGCGTGCAGGCGATATTCTTGGTGCTCTAACAGGTAAGGATGGGGTTGCAGGTCGTCAAGTAGGTAAAATTAACGTACTTGATAACGTAGCATTTGTTGCTGTTGAACGTAACTCATCAAAACCAGCACTTCGTAAATTAACTGAAGGCAACATTAAGGGGCGTAAAATACGCGCTCGTCGCCTTACTCGTTAATTTATATTTGAATGAATGTACTAACGAGCAGCTGCTTTTAGTTGCTCGTATTCTCCTTTTACTTTTTTAAATTTTATTTCGCAGCCGCTAGGCTTGTCGGGATGATTTTTGAGAGCTTGTTGCCGCCAGCGTTTTTGTAGCTCTTTAAGGGTAAAGTTAGTTGGCAGTTCCCATTTAGCAGTGAGCTCATCATAATTTTCTTTTGTTAACGTTACTGTTGTATCTGCATGTTTTACCTTCTCCCAAAAACTAGTCAAGAGTGCATCTACTTCTTGTGCTGAGGCATCGTAATTTTCCCAGTTTAGATAATAGTCCTTCAAATTTGTTTTAATTGTTAGTGGGAACTCACGCTCTTTTTCTAAAAGTTCTATATGCAAAGCTGAAACTAACAATGTTTGTGGATGAAGCTGAGTTTGAAGTTGATACAGTGCATTCATGATGAGAAAGTTGCGCTTAAATAAATCACGATCAGGATTTTTATCAAGTGATTTAATTGCACCACTATTTATAAGTTCTGATGCTAGAATATGAACTTGCCAAACTTGCTTTGTTAATATTAAATCAAATATCTGGTCAATCAGTGGGTTAAGCATTGTTTACGCCCTAGTAATTGGTGTATCTTCGATAAAGATTACATTGTTATAAGTAACAATCTGAAGGATTAAAATTATGCGAGGCAAGTTTAAGTGCCTTTTATTCATTGTATGTAGTGCGCTAGCTCCACCGAGCTGTGCACAAAATGCTACTTTGTTACTTGACGAGTTTAAACAACAACAGCAATGGAGTGCAAAGCTTCAATCTGGTAATACATTGCTGGAAATGCAGGCAACCACCGCTAAAGATCGTGCTTTAGTGTATTCAGAGTTGGGTAACTTAGCATTTTCTAACGGCCAATATCCTGATGCATTACACTATTTTAAACTACTCGAAAAAGAAACATCCCTCTCATTTTTACCTACAGAAAATTTTCGCGCAATAAAAATGCAAGGGGTGATACTGTTTTATCAAGGCTTATTTCAGCAGGCTATTGTTGAATATAGTCGTGCATTGGTTATTGCTGAAAATAACAATGAAAAGCTTGAACAAGCTAATATATTAAATAATATAGGTTTAGCCTATTTTGATATGCATAATTTAAAGCTCACTCTTGATTATTATTTAAAAGTACAAAGCCTCTATGAAACTGAAGGTAGCGATCAGGATAAGGCTGATATTTTGCTTAATATCGCTGGAGTTTATGTGCGGTTATCGCGCTATGACAGTGCATTCGCTATCTATAAAGATGTTCTTCAAGTTTACCAAAAGCTAGGAGATCAAAGTGGTATTGCCCAAGTATATAACAATATGGGTGTGGCTTCTTTTGAAAGTAATCAATTCGACTTAGCACTACATTACTACGAGTTAGCACTGCATTATTATTTATCTGTTAATGACTATAACCACTTATCAACTCAGTACACCAATTTAGCGAATATTAACTTAATATTAAATAAAGTGGATGTTGCCTATGAACAAGCAAGATTAGGTGAGAAATTTGCACTTAAAATTTCAAATCAAAGTTTGGAGCTTAATGCGCTATATGCTTTGGGAAAGGTACAATTTGTAAAAGGGGAACTCGATAAAGCTAAAGTGAGCTTGGAGCGTTCAACAGCGCTTGCCCACGAGTATAAAAGTGAGCGGATGATCCGAAATGGTTTAGGCACCAAGTCATTACTTGAAGCAAGCCAAGGTAATTACTCTAGTGCAATGATCCTTCATGAAAAGTTTATAGGTGAACTAAGACTATTGAGAAGCGATAGTATTATTAATGCATTGGCTGCATTGCAGGATCAATTCAAAGCAACTCAATTAAACCAAGAAATAAAGCAACTTAAGCAAGATCGCAAAGTACAAGAATTAAAAATGGCTCAGCGCTCTCAGCTCACTTTGTTTGTTTTTGTATTGTTATTCTTGGTTGTTGTGACTGGTGTGGCACTATATCGGCGTGGTGCAGAAAAGCGGGCGAAACATCACCTAGCTGAGCAGGTTGAGCAGCGTACAGCTGAATTGCAAGCAGTGGCGCAAGAATTAAGAGAAGCTAATGATGTAAAAAGTCAGTTTTTAGCAAATATTAGTCATGAAATTCGCACTCCTCTGACCGCAATTTTAGGCCAAACTGATGATTTAATTAACGGACTGTATGAACCTGAGCAACTTCAAGATGAATTAGAGATAATTCAACGCCATAGTGATCATTTAAAGAGTTTAATTAATGATGTGCTCGATTTAAGTAAAATAGAAGCAAACAGATTAGAGCTCAGTATTTCTTGTTTTGATATTGTGCAGTTAATAAATGATGTACACGCTATGTTTATTACTCAAGCGACAGCAAAAAACCTACGCCTTATTTTAGACAATCAAGTGGGTAATGAGTTTTACACTAAGCTGGATTTAATACGCGTAAAACAAATTCTTATAAATTTATGCGCTAATGCGATCAAGTTTACCCATTCAGGCCAAGTAGTGATTGTTCTAAATAAGACAGAACAAGGAGTCGTATTGGTCATTAAAGACACCGGAATCGGTATGAACTCAACACAATTAAAACTGATTTTCGAGTGCTTTAGCCAAGCTGATAACAGTATTAGTCGCCGATTTGGTGGTACGGGGTTAGGTTTGAGTTTGTCGCAGCAATTAGCCTCTATGATGGGAGGTTATATTAGTGTGCAAAGCGAATATAAGAAAGGCAGTCAGTTCTCATTCTTTTTACCGTGTGTAAAAGTTTCGAAAGAGCAGGGTCTTGCCGAATTACAAGCTCCAGTTTTAAAAGACAAGCAGTTAAGTGGGAGGGTTTTACTTGCTGAAGATCACCCTGATAATCGAAGGCTAATAAGTCGTTATTTACGCTCAATAGGACTCGAAGTTATTGCAGTTGAAAATGGTGAACAAGCCGTTGAACAATGCTTGCAAGAAGATCCAGATATAGTCTTACTCGATATACAAATGCCAGTGATGGATGGACGAGCTGCCTTTCAATTATTACAACAATGCGGTTTTCAACGTCCTATTTTTGCTTTAACTGCGAATGCAATGAGCCATGAGGTGGATGATTATTTAACACTAGGGTTCAGCGGATATCTAGCCAAACCTATCGATAAAGATTTATTTTATAAAACGTTAACTCAGTATCTTGGTTACACTAAAACGCCACAACAAGTTGAACAAAGTGATATTGATATGAGTGACTTGGTTATTAGTTTTAAGCAGAGTTTTACTTTAGAAAATGAGACTATAACACAGCACTTTATATGTGAAGATTTTGAAGCATTACAAAAAGATAGTCATCGTATTTTAGGTGCAGCGCAAATGTTTGGGCTGGATGAAATAGCGCAAGCAGCTAAAGATCTAGACAGAGCTTTATTACAAAAAGAAGATAATAGGAATAAGCAACATATCAAAGAGTTAGTGTTTAACCTGCAAGCTATTCTTCGAAAATACATGAAGGTTAACACATAAGTCAAATTGTTATTTATGGTATTAAAAAAGCGCCAAAAGGCGCTTTTTATTTTGAGTTTGGACGCTTCTTATTGACGTCTCATCGAATCAAAGAACTCATCGTTGGTTTTGCTCATTGATAGTTTATCGATTAAAAATTCCATCGCATCAATTTCTGACATGTCATGAACAATTTTACGTAAAATCCAAAGCTTCTGTAGCTCATCTGGCTTAGTTAGTAATTCTTCACGACGAGTACCTGAGCGGTTAAAGTCGATAGCAGGGAATACACGTCTTTCCGCAATTTTACGGTTAAGGTGCAGTTCCATGTTACCAGTACCTTTAAACTCTTCGTAGATAACTTCATCCATTTTAGAGCCAGTGTCGATAAGCGCTGTAGCTATGATTGTTAAGCTACCGCCTTCCTCAACGTTACGTGCAGCACCAAAGAAACGCTTAGGTTTATGAAGTGCGTTAGCATCAACACCACCAGTAAGTACTTTTCCTGATGAAGGAATAACGGTGTTATAAGCACGTGCTAAACGAGTGATTGAATCTAATAAGATAACAACATCTTTTTTATGCTCAACTAAACGTTTTGCTTTTTCGATAACCATTTCGGCAACTTGTACGTGACGAGAAGCGGGTTCATCGAATGTAGAGGCAATAACTTCGCCTTTAACTAAGCGCTGCATTTCTGTTACTTCTTCCGGACGCTCATCAATTAACAATACCATAAGCGTTGCATCTGGATGATTGTGTGTAATCGATTGCGCGATATTTTGTAGTAGCATTGTTTTACCCGCTTTTGGCGGAGCCACTAACAAACCACGTTGACCGCGGCCAATTGGCGATGCTAAATCAAGTACACGGGCTGTAATATCTTCTTTACTGCCGTTACCGCGTTCCATACGAAAACGTTCGTTAGCATGTAACGGAGTCAGATTTTCGAAAAGAATTTTAGTACGAGAGTTTTCAGGTTTATCAAAGTTAACTTCATTTACTTTAAGTAAAGCAAAGTAGCGTTCACCGTCTTTCGGTGGACGGATAAGACCTGAGATTGAATCGCCAGTACGCATGCTGAAGCGGCGAATTTGGCTAGGTGAAACATAAATGTCATCTGGCCCAGCTAAGTAAGAGGCTTCTGATGATCTTAAAAAGCCGAAACCATCTTGTAAAATCTCTAATACACCGCCGCCGAAGATGTTCTCTCCGCCTTTGGCATGTGATTTAAGAATAGCAAAAATAATGTCCTGCTTTCTTAAACGGGCTACGTTTTCGAGCCCCATGGACTCAGCTTGGTTTACAAGTTCTTTTATAGACTTGTCTTTTAATTCGCGTAAATGCATATTGGTGGGTTCTTTATTACAGTTGTCATACTCAAAATCGCTTTGATCGTTGAGTGAGGTTTGTTGAATATAACTAAGGATTAGTTGGCTTTATAAACTAGCAGTTCACTGGCGAAGCGTCCAGTCTTTATACAAAATAAATTCAAAAAAGGGCAAAAAGCCCTTTTTTATAGTTCTAGCTTACAGTTAGATGTTGTTTTCTAAAAACTCGATAAGCTGAGTTTTTGAAAGGGCACCTACTTTCGTTGCTGCAACTTGGCCGTCTTTAAAAAGAAGCAAAGTAGGGATACCACGAATACCAAATTTTGGCGGTGTGCCCGCATTTTGGTCAATATTTAATTTAGCAACAGTTACACGGCTGTCGTATTCATCAGCAACTTCGTGAAGAATAGGGGCGATCATCTTACAAGGTCCACACCATTCAGCCCAGAAATCTACTAGTACTGGTTTGTCAGATTGTAATACGTCAGCTTCAAAGCTATCGTCAGTAATTTGGATTATTTTCTCGCTCATTGCGCTCTCCGATTTAGTTAGGCGAAATATTTAGTGCGTATTTAAACACTCTTGTTTCTTATTGCAAGTTTAAACGTTATGCTTAAACGCTATGACTAAGACACATTTAACCGATAAAAAGTTTTCAGACTTTGCTATCGCACCGGAAGTGGTTGCCGGTTTAACCGAGAATGGGTTTGAATATTGCACACCTATTCAAGCAAAATGCCTACCTTTTATTTGTGATGGACGCGATATCGCGGGCCAAGCTCAAACTGGTACAGGCAAAACGTTGGCATTTTTAACTGCCACGTGCCATCGGTTATTACAATCTAGCAAAGCACCTAGTAAACATCCAAGAGCCCTGATCATGGCCCCTACTCGGGAGCTTGCGATTCAGATACACAAAGATGCTAAAATTTTAGCGCCGCACTGTAATCTTAACTTAGGTTTAGTATATGGTGGCGAAGATTACGAAAAACAACGTGCACAACTAGAAAAAGGCGTTGATATTTTAATTGGTACTACAGGTCGCCTAATTGATCTGTATAAGCAAGGCTGTTACACCCTTAATGAAATTGAGGTTGTCGTGCTTGACGAAGCTGATCGTATGTTCGATTTAGGTTTCATAAAAGATATTCGTTATATGTTTCATCGTATGCCGGATACATCAAAACGTTTAAACTTATTATTCTCTGCCACATTATCGTATCGCGTACAAGAATTAGCGTTTGAGCACATGACAAACCCAGAACATGTTCAAATTGAACCTGATGTTAAAACGGGTAAACGCATCCAAGAAGAGCTATTTCATCCTTCGCAAGAAGATAAAATTAAGCTGTTATTAACCTTAATTGAAGAAGAATGGCCGGAAAAAGCAATTGTATTTGCAAATACAAAACACAGTTGTGAAACCGTTTATGCTTGGCTTAAGTCAGACGGTCATCGTGTGGGCATGCTTACTGGTGATGTTAATCAGAAAAAACGCCAAACTATATTAGCGCAATTTAGTAAAGGTGAATTGGACTTTTTAGTAGCAACTGATGTTGCAGCACGCGGTCTTCATATTCCAGAAGTAAGTCATGTATTTAACTTTGATTTACCGGACGATTGTGAAGATTATGTTCACCGTATTGGTCGTACTGGCCGCGCTGGTGCATCAGGCCATGCAATTAGCTTTGCGTGTGAGCAATATGCATATAACCTGCATGAAATTGAAGAATATATAGAGCACAGCATTCCTTTATCGCATTACGATAAAACTGCATTGCTAGATGATTTAACTCAGCCTATTATTCAAAGAAAGCGCAACTATTCAACAGGTCCACGTAGCCGTAGTAATAACAGCGGACGTCGCCCAAATAATAGTTACCAAAAAGGACGGTCGTAAGCGATCGTTTGTATAAGCAGTAGTAACTAGAGGTTTTTGAACGGTGGGGCAACTTAAACCGCAAAAAAATGTTTATGCAGTTATTGATTTAGGCTCAAATAGCTTTCATATGCTTATTGTTAAATCAATCGCTGGTGGCCTACAAACAATAGGTCGCGTTAAACGAAAAGTTAGATTAGCCGCAGGACTTGATACAAAAAATGTATTGAGTTCTGAAGCAATGCAGCGAGGCTGGGAATGCCTTGCTCTTTTTGCTGAGCGCTTACAGGATATCCCCAAAAAAAATATCACCATAGTTGCAACTGCAACACTGCGTTTAGCAACGAATGCTGATGTTTTCAAAATTAAAGCAGAAAAAATTCTTGGTCATAATATCAATGTAATTAGCGGAGAAGTAGAAGCGCGCACAATTTATAAAGGTGTTGCTCATACTTCATCATGCACGGGCAAACAGCTTGTTATTGATATCGGTGGTGCTAGTACCGAGGTTGTTATCGGCAAAGGTTTTGAAGCACTGCACTATAAAAGCCTCAATATGGGGTGTGTAACCTATCTTGAACGCTACTTTAAAGATTGCCAATTAAGTGATAGTAACTTTAATACGGCAATAAAAGCAGCGCGCACTGTCATTGACGAAATATCTCCCGAATATAAAGCCGCTAGTTGGAAAGTTGCTTCAGGTGCTTCTGGTACAGTCCAAGCAATTCAAGAAATAATGGTCGCGCAAAATCTTGACGACTTACTTACGCTTGAAAAGCTTAACACGATAAAAAATCAAGCCATTGCATTTAGCACTATAGCCGCATTAGACCTTCCAGGGCTAAGTGAAGACCGCCGCTTGGTATTTGTATCCGGACTCGCTATCTTAATTGCGTTATTTGAATCTCTTGAAATAGAGAGCATGGGATTAGCGGGTGGAGCTCTGCGTGAAGGTGTTTTATATAGTATGGTGCCAGAGCTTCATAATAACAATATTCGTAAACGCACAGTTGATGGGTTTATGAGTCGTTATCATGTTGATCAAAAACAAGCGTGTCGAGTTTCAAGCTTGGCAATGCAGTTAGCGCTGAGTATTGATAAAGATTGGCCAATTGAAAGCTTAAATGGGTTACCACTATTAAAAGCGGTAGCGCAGCTTCATGAGATTGGATTACTAATAGAGTATAAGCAGTACCATAAACATACCGCTTATATTTTGGAAAATACCGATATGCCTGGTTTTTCACAGTCAGAGCATAAATTAATAGTAGCGGTAGCAGATGCACATCGATCTGATTTTCCAAAAGGTTGTTTTAATTCACTCGGCGTAAATAGTCTATTAGCGCAATATATAGTGAGATTACTACGAATAGCAGTCATTTTATCAATGCGCAGACAAGATGATGTACTGCCTAAGTTTGAGTTAACTGCTAAAAATGAAGTCTTAGACCTTAAGTTTGAAAGTAACTGGTTAAAAGATCATCCATTAATGGCCAGTGAGCTGCAACAAGAGTCTAAACAGCAAGGAAAACTTGGCTGGAAGCTCATAGTAAACTAATTAAAAAGGCCCATCAGGGCCTTTTTAGTGTTTAAAGTAACCATTTCGATGTAAATATGTGCGAACAGCACATTATTTCAAGTTTTCTTCAAAAAAGGGTTGATCTGTTTTCGGATCTCCCTATAATGCGACCCCACTGAGACGGGAAACAGCAACGCATAGCGAAGCATGAACAACTCAGAGTGTTAAGTAAAACTTAGATTGAATCTTTTTAGAAAGTTTAAATTTAAGTGTTGACAAAAAAATAGGAAAGCGTAATATGCGCAGCCCTAGCGAGGTAAAGTTCAACTTTATAATCGCAACGTTCTTTAACAATATAAAGCAATCATCTGTGTGGGCACTCGTACAGATTGAGTTCTAACAGCCAAACTACTTCGGTAGCGAGGCAAACAAATTAGAGTCTCAATTGAAAACTGAGTGACCAACAGAATAGTTATTTCGGTAATTATTCGGCACAGTCAATTCAATATCGAAAGATATTAAAAAATTCAGAATTCATTGAGCTGTCGAAAGACATAAAACTTTTTAATTGAAGAGTTTGATCATGGCTCAGATTGAACGCTGGCGGCAGGCCTAACACATGCAAGTCGAGCGGTAACAGAAAGTAGCTTGCTACTTTGCTGACGAGCGGCGGACGGGTGAGTAATGCTTGGGAACATGCCTTGAGGTGGGGGACAACAGTTGGAAACGACTGCTAATACCGCATAATGTCTACGGACCAAAGGGGGCTTCGGCTCTCGCCTTTAGATTGGCCCAAGTGGGATTAGCTAGTTGGTGAGGTAATGGCTCACCAAGGCGACGATCCCTAGCTGGTTTGAGAGGATGATCAGCCACACTGGGACTGAGACACGGCCCAGACTCCTACGGGAGGCAGCAGTGGGGAATATTGCACAATGGGCGCAAGCCTGATGCAGCCATGCCGCGTGTGTGAAGAAGGCCTTCGGGTTGTAAAGCACTTTCAGTCAGGAGGAAAGGTTAGTAGTTAATACCTGCTAGCTGTGACGTTACTGACAGAAGAAGCACCGGCTAACTCCGTGCCAGCAGCCGCGGTAATACGGAGGGTGCGAGCGTTAATCGGAATTACTGGGCGTAAAGCGTACGCAGGCGGTTTGTTAAGCGAGATGTGAAAGCCCCGGGCTCAACCTGGGAACTGCATTTCGAACTGGCAAACTAGAGTGTGATAGAGGGTGGTAGAATTTCAGGTGTAGCGGTGAAATGCGTAGAGATCTGAAGGAATACCGATGGCGAAGGCAGCCACCTGGGTCAACACTGACGCTCATGTACGAAAGCGTGGGGAGCAAACGGGATTAGATACCCCGGTAGTCCACGCCGTAAACGATGTCTACTAGAAGCTCGGAGCCTCGGTTCTGTTTTTCAAAGCTAACGCATTAAGTAGACCGCCTGGGGAGTACGGCCGCAAGGTTAAAACTCAAATGAATTGACGGGGGCCCGCACAAGCGGTGGAGCATGTGGTTTAATTCGATGCAACGCGAAGAACCTTACCTACACTTGACATACAGAGAACTTACCAGAGATGGTTTGGTGCCTTCGGGAACTCTGATACAGGTGCTGCATGGCTGTCGTCAGCTCGTGTTGTGAGATGTTGGGTTAAGTCCCGCAACGAGCGCAACCCCTATCCTTAGTTGCTAGCAGGTAATGCTGAGAACTCTAAGGAGACTGCCGGTGATAAACCGGAGGAAGGTGGGGACGACGTCAAGTCATCATGGCCCTTACGTGTAGGGCTACACACGTGCTACAATGGCGCATACAGAGTGCTGCGAACTCGCGAGAGTAAGCGAATCACTTAAAGTGCGTCGTAGTCCGGATTGGAGTCTGCAACTCGACTCCATGAAGTCGGAATCGCTAGTAATCGCGTATCAGAATGACGCGGTGAATACGTTCCCGGGCCTTGTACACACCGCCCGTCACACCATGGGAGTGGGTTGCTCCAGAAGTAGATAGTCTAACCCTCGGGAGGACGTTTACCACGGAGTGATTCATGACTGGGGTGAAGTCGTAACAAGGTAGCCCTAGGGGAACCTGGGGCTGGATCACCTCCTTATACGATTTAGAACTTATTTGTTCGTAGTGTCCACACAGATGATTGTTAATTAGTGCTTGTTCTTCGGAATAACTAATTAATATGCTCTTTAAAAATTTGGAAAAGCTGATAATAAAATTCTGATAGATAACATTGTTATTTATCAAGAGTTTTCAAAAGTAAAAAAACAATGGTAGCAGTACCATTGAGTGCCATTTAGTTAACTCTTATGAGTTGATTGATTGGTATCTACTTTAGTATTCAATATTGACTTCTGGCGAAGTTAAACTGTCACAAAACAAAGACCCGTTTGGGTTGTATGGTTAAGTGACTAAGCGTACACGGTGGATGCCTTGGCAGTTGGAGGCGATGAAGGACGTATTAACTTGCGATAAGCCTAGTCAAGCTAGTAAAAAGCGCTTGAGACTAGGATTTCCGAATGGGGAAACCCACCTGCTTGCAGGTATCGTTAACTGAATACATAGGTTAACGAGGCGAACGCGGAGAACTGAAACATCTAAGTACCCGTAGGAAAAGAAATCAACCGAGATTCCGAAAGTAGCGGCGAGCGAAATCGGAACAGCCCTTAAGCTTATTATGTGTTAATGGAAGGCTGCTGGAAAGCGCCACGATACAGGGTGATAGTCCCGTACATGAAAAGACATTTTAAGTGAAATCGAGTAGGTCGGAGCACGTGAAACTTTGACTGAATATAGGTGGACCATCATCTAAGGCTAAATACTCCCAACTGACCGATAGTGAACCAGTACCGTGAGGGAAAGGCGAAAAGAACCCCTGTGAGGGGAGTGAAATAGAACCTGAAACCGTGTACGTACAAGCAGTAGGAGCCCACTTGTTGGGTGACTGCGTACCTTTTGTATAATGGGTCAGCGACTTATATTTTGTAGCGAGGTTAACCGAATAGGGTAGCCGTAGGGAAACCGAGTCTTAACTGGGCGACTAGTTGCAAGGTATAGACCCGAAACCCGGTGATCTAGCCATGGGCAGGTTGAAGGTTGAGTAACATCAACTGGAGGACCGAACCCACTAACGTTGAAAAGTTAGGGGATGACCTGTGGCTAGGAGTGAAAGGCTAATCAAACCGGGAGATAGCTGGTTCTCCCCGAAATCTATTTAGGTAGAGCCTCGGACGAATACTTACGGGGGTAGAGCACTGTTAAGGCTAGGGGGTCATCCCGACTTACCAACCCTTTGCAAACTCCGAATACCGTAAAGTAATATCCGGGAGACACACGGCGGGTGCTAACGTCCGTCGTGAAGAGGGAAACAACCCAGACCGCCAGCTAAGGTCCCAAAGTCATAGTTAAGTGGGAAACGATGTGGAAAGGCCCAGACAGCCAGGAGGTTGGCTTAGAAGCAGCCATCCTTTAAAGAAAGCGTAATAGCTCACTGGTCGAGTCGGTCTGCGCGGAAGATGTAACGGGGCTAAACTATGCACCGAAGCTGCGGATTCAGAATTTATTCTGAGTGGTAGGGGAGCGTTCTGTAAGCGGTTGAAGGTGTACCGGGAGGTATGCTGGACGTATCAGAAGTGCGAATGCTGACATGAGTAACGATAATGGGAGTGAAAAACTCCCACGCCGGAAGACCAAGGGTTCCTATCCCATGTTAATCAGGGTAGGGTAAGTCGACCCCTAAGGCGAGGCCGAAAGGCGTAGTCGATGGGAAACAGATTAATATTTCTGTACTCGATATAATTGCGATGGGGGGACGGAGCAGGCTAAGCAAGCATAGCGTTGGTAGTCTATGTGAAAGTGAGTAGGGCGTTTGTTTAGGTAAATCCGGACGAACACTAAACCTGAGACACGAGACGAGTCACTACGGTGATGAAGTTGCTGATGCCATACTTCCAGGAAAAGCCTCTAAGCTTCAGATTATATGGAATCGTACCCCAAACCGACACAGGTGGTCAGGTAGAGAATACTAAGGCGCTTGAGAGAACTCGGGTGAAGGAACTAGGCAAAATCGTACCGTAACTTCGGGAGAAGGTACGCTCCTATCTGTGATGAGACTTGCTCTCTAAGCGGACGGGAGCCGCAGTGACCAGGTGGCTGGGACTGTTTATTAAAAACACAGCACTGTGCAAAATCGCAAGATGACGTATACGGTGTGACACCTGCCCGGTGCCGGAAGGTTAATTGATGGGGTTATCCTTAGGGAGAAGCTCTTGATCGAAGCCCCGGTAAACGGCGGCCGTAACTATAACGGTCCTAAGGTAGCGAAATTCCTTGTCGGGTAAGTTCCGACCTGCACGAATGGTGTAACCATGGCCACGCTGTCTCCACCCGAGACTCAGTGAAATTGAAATCGCAGTGAAGATGCTGTGTACCCGCGGCTAGACGGAAAGACCCCGTGAACCTTTACTACAGCTTGGCACTGAACATTGAACCTACATGTGTAGGATAGGTGGGAGACTTTGAAGCAGCGACGCTAGTTGTTGTGGAGTCAACCTTGAAATACCACCCTTGTAGTTTTGATGTTCTAACGTTGGCCCCTGAATCGGGGTTATGGACAGTGCCTGGTGGGTAGTTTGACTGGGGCGGTCTCCTCCTAAAGAGTAACGGAGGAGCACGAAGGTTGGCTAAGTACGGTCGGACATCGTACGGTTAGTGTAATGGTAGAAGCCAGCTTAACTGCGAGACAGACACGTCGAGCAGGTACGAAAGTAGGTCATAGTGATCCGGTGGTTCTGAATGGAAGGGCCATCGCTCAACGGATAAAAGGTACTCCGGGGATAACAGGCTGATACCGCCCAAGAGTTCATATCGACGGCGGTGTTTGGCACCTCGATGTCGGCTCATCACATCCTGGGGCTGAAGTCGGTCCCAAGGGTATGGCTGTTCGCCATTTAAAGTGGTACGCGAGCTGGGTTTAGAACGTCGTGAGACAGTTCGGTCCCTATCTGCCGTGGGCGTTTGAGAATTGAGAGGGGTTGCTCCTAGTACGAGAGGACCGGAGTGAACGAACCGCTGGTGTTCGGGTTGTCATGCCAATGGCATTGCCCGGTAGCTACGTTCGGAACTGATAAGCGCTGAAAGCATCTAAGCGCGAAGCAGGCCTCGAGATGAGTTCTCACTAGACTTTTAAAGTCTCTGAAGGGCCGTTGAAGACTACAACGTTGATAGGCAAGATGTGGAAGTGGTGTGAGCCATTAAGCTAACTTGTACTAATTACCCGTGAGGCTTAACCATACAACGCCAAACGCGTTTTATGTGATAGTGAAACACGCGAAGAAGTTAATATAACTAAAGTAGATATTACTTAAAGAAAGACTTAAAAAATATTATCAGATATTTTCCAAATTCAGTTAGTGCGCAGAAATACGTATTAACGCCCAAATTTGCTTGGTGACAATAGCGTTTTGGACCCACCTGATTCCATGCCGAACTCAGTAGTGAAACGAAACAGCGCCGATGATAGTGTAGCATTTGCTATGTGAAAGTAGGACATTACCAGGCTTCAAATTAAAGAAACCCGTTGCAGCAATGTGACGGGTTTTTTGCTGTCTGGGATTTAGTAAATAGCCAAGAGTCCATGCCGAACTCAGTAGTGAAGTCAAAGCTTCGACCGATGATAGTGTAGCATTTGTTATGTGACTTTCTACCGCTGTGGGCACTACGACATTACCAGGCTTCAAATTGTAGAGAGCCCGACTAGAAATAGTCGGGCTTTTTTACGTCTGCAGAAAAGTGAAATATGGGGGAGTAACGAACATTACATACTCGATTCTTCTCCAATTCATCTAAATGTACAAGTTGAGCGGAATAGCTCATTATTCCAGTACTAAAGTTAATAACCAAATTTAAAGGTTATTTAAAATAGTCCGTAAGCTTGGGTTTCTTCACTTTCGGATTCTTCTATTTGGGTTGGTTTAAATATCACGCTTGGATCAATTAACACACTGTGCTTTTGTGAAAGCTTGATTAATCCTCGCATCATATTTTTAGTTTGTGGGTCTAGATCAAAACCAACCTCAGTGAGCTTATCCAGTGGCCTTATGTCTTCTTTTTTATAGTCGATATTGTCTTCGACTTTATCTACTAATAAACCAACATGTGGATTTAATCCGTCTTTGGTGGTGAAAACAATAATAGGTTTATAGTCTAAGGTTATTTGCTCTTTAGCTGATTCAAATAAACGCTCAAGCTGAATTAGACTATTACGCTTAATTTTGTCGAGCAGAGCTGATACTTGTTTATGATCACTTTGATTATGGGCTGCTATGGCTGCCTTTGCTGTCTCTAGTAATGATTGGAAAGGCTCGTCAAGCCGAGAGATTGTTAATTTTAAATCTTCATTGTCGGTGTTGAATTCTTTGTAAAACAAAACAAAATCTTGTAGTTCTGCGTCATTATTTGAAATAGAAGCCGAGCTATTTAATACGTTACTTTGAAGGGTATTAAACCAGTTTAATAGTTTGTCTTGCCATATTCTTAGTTGTTTTAGTACATGCGCATTACTTTGTTCGGTTGAGATATTATTTAAAATAATACCTAAATCAAAAACAGGTGTTGGTGTATCCATATAATCTTTAACACCAATAAAGCTTTTATTATTGTTTGGTAAAGTTGTTAGATTATTGTCAAAGCGCTCAGTTAATAAAATATCGAGTATTTTTAGCGAAATTGTTTTGCAGCCCACTTTAAAGTTTATTAATTCCATGCCTTTATCTTAATTTACCTATTAATGCTTTAAGGATAGAACAAATTAAATAAATAGCTTAAAGATGGATAAAATTTAACAGAGATAGGGCAGCTAGAAATTATTAGATGGTGTTAGTGAGGTTTTTTATGGCACGTTTAAATTGATTTTCAAGCTGCTTTTTTCCTAATAAACCTAAGTGTTGAATCACTTTTTCATTACTTTCATTTTGAAGTACTAATTTTATTAAAAGTTGTTTATCCGACTCTGTTAATTGAGATATATAAGAAGGTGACTGACTCAGTAACTGCCAAAGAGTTGCAGAGATACTAAATTGAGTGAAGTTACTTTTAGTGAGCAGCGCTAATCGCTCGTGAGTCTCTAGGCTTATTAACTCGTCGCTAAATCCTTCAATTATAATATTCACGAGTTGCCAATCTAGTGTTTTAAAGTGTGTTAAAAGAGCATAAAAGAAATCGTTTTTAAACTGCTTTTTTAGGGGGTGAAGAATTGCACTTTTGTCACTTAAGCATTTAACCACAAGCGCCGAATGTTCAGCGGTGCTTTTATCGCGTTGATAACCTAATTTTACAGTATCAAACCCTAGGTTTTGCCAAAAATTAAGTAACTGCGCTGTTGCGCCAAAGCTTGCACCAAGCCAACTACATTGGCTTTTTACCTGCGACTCGCAATAACTAAGTAACGTTTTACCAAGTCCTATATTGTGGGAGCTCGGATCAATCGCTATTCGTACAACGCGAGCGCTCAGTTGTGTTAAACAGTCATTATTAAAGCTAAGTTGTGAGAGTGCTTGCGCCATTAAATGTCCTTGCGGACGGCGCTCTCCACTTATAACCTGTAGGGCAAGGTCTTCACTCAAACCACCTTCTATGGCGATTAAGCATACGCCAACTAATTGATTATTAATTTTGCTAATAAATAGCCGTTGCGATGGTGCGTCTAGTAGTTGGCGTAAGTCGTTGACACTACTTTGATAGTGAGCCAGTGCAAGTAGGGCAATAACTTGTTGCAGTAAAGGCTCATTGTTTACAAGGGATTGCTGAGTTATTTCGCTATGTACTGGCTGCTCTAATTGATCACTACTTAACTCTATATATTGTGCATCGAGTGCTAGTAGTGTGCGAATGTGTTGCTCAAGAGGATCGTGTTTAGCAAAGCGCAGGGGCTCATCAAGCGTTACAGCTTTAGAGGCTTTATAGTGTGCTTTAATATAGTTACTAAAGCGAATGGTATAACCCCTACCATTGCCTTCATACCCAACCAGAGTGCTTGCAAATACTATACGAGGGTAATTAGCTAGCATTTGTAGTAATAACGGAACAGGGATTGCTGCAGCTTCATCAACGAGTAGTAAATCGCATTCAGGTAATGCATTTAATAACGCATCAGGTGCAACGTAGTGCAAGTTGGCGAGCTGTTTATGTTCAGCGTTGTATTGAAGGCTTAACTCTTGGGCTAAATGTTTAAAGCTGCTATGGGTCGCTTTAAATTGAGTGCTGCTAATAATTACTTTTTTATCAGCTAATTTTGCGGCTGCTAAGCCAAGTGCTGCCGACTTACCTCTACCTCTATCGGCATTAATGAGTAAAGGCCTGTTGGCACGGCCGTTAGCTACTTTTATTATTTGCTCAATACAGTTTTGCTGTGGCTCATAATCAATTTTATTATGCATTACATAGCTAGCGTTATTACTAATACAGCCATTTTTTTCACTAAAGTGAAAAGCGGGCAACGGTTTAATAATAGTCGCGAAACGCTGATTAAATATGCTGTAGTCAATGCTCTGACCGTGTGATTGCACTGTACTTAATGCTGGATCTTGCCAAGAGGCTAAATCATCTAGTTCAGGCAGTAATAAAAACAGTATACCGCCTGCTTTAACGGTGCCGGCAAGTGCTGCAAGTTTATCAGGGTGCAAACCACTAAAACCATTGTAAACAGCATGAGCAAATTCTTGCCCTAAAATTTGGTGAGTGCGAGTAGGCCAGTACGAATTTTTAATCGCGCACTGCTTTGATACAACAAGTGTATTGTTTTCATCTATTAATGAGTTAAGTATTTCATAACACCAAGCTGGGCTGCCAGTTATTAACACTAGCTGACGATGATACGCGCCAGCTAATTGTTGCTCTAACTCATTTTGGTGTGCTTTATACCGCTTGTAATCGTGCATAGGCCGTTACTAACCATTTACTGCCAAGGTCGTCAAAGTTTACTTGTACGCGAGATTGCGCGCCACTGCCTTCGTAATTAAGTACGGTACCAATACCAAACTTAGCATGCAAAACTCGTTGTCCTAAGTTAAAGCCACTGTCTTCAAATGCGGCATGACTAACTGATGCGCTAAAACGTCCGGCGGCAGGTGGGCGAGAAACCTGTGTTTTAATACGGATTTCTTCTACGCAGTCCTCAGGTATTTCGCGTAAAAAGCGTGATGGGCTATGGTATTTTTCTTGCCCGTATAAGCGGCGACTCTCAGCATGGCTAATGTATAACTTATCCATTGCTCGTGTCATGCCTACATAACAAAGGCGGCGCTCTTCTTCTAAGCGGCCAGACTCTTCGTTGCTTTGCTGAGAAGGGAACATGCCTTCTTCTACGCCCACCATAAACACTAACGGAAACTCTAAGCCTTTAGCTGAGTGAAGCGTCATCATTTGTACGGCGTCTTCGTGTTCTTCAGCTTGTCCTTCACCTGACTCAAGTGACGTATGGGCTAAAAAGCCTTGTAAAGGCGAGCTGTATTCTTCGTCTTCAGGAAGTTCGTACTGGTCACATGCGCTAATTAGTTCTTCTAAGTTTTCTACGCGAGCACGGCCTTTTTCACCTTTTTCAGCTTGGTACATTGCCATCAAGCCTGAGGTTTGAATTGTGTACTTGGCTTGCTCATGCAAAGTTAGATCGCTAATTTTATCTTCTATTTGTTCAACGAGTTCTACAAACTTACTTACTGCACCAGAAGCACGACCAGATAAATGCTGTTGTTCTACAATTGCTTTTGCGGCATACCAAAGTGGTAACGATTCTGCTCGTGCACAGTCGCGTATATGGCTCAATGTTTTATCACCAATACCGCGTGCTGGCGTATTAATTACACGCTCAAATGCGGCATCGTCTTGACGATTACCCACTAGACGTAAGTACGACAACGCATCTTTAATTTCTTGTCGTTCGAAGAATCGCATACCACCATAAATACGGTATTTTAAGCCTTCTTGTAGCATGGCCTCCTCAAGTACACGAGATTGCGCGTTACTACGGTATAAAATTGCGGCATCTTGCAAGGCATTTCCTGCATTTAACCAGCTTCGTAGCTTGCTACTCACAAAGCGTGCTTCGTCTAACTCATTAAATGCTGCATAAATAGAGATTGGCTCGCCATCGTTACCGTCGGTCCACAAGCTTTTACCCATACGTTCTGAGTTATTCTGAATCAATGCGTTGGACGCTTTCAAAATAGTCGCGGTTGAACGGTAGTTTTGTTCAAGGCGAATGGTTTCTGCACTGAAGTCAGTTAAAAAACGTTTAATGTTTTCGATTTTAGCACCACGCCAACCATAAATGCTTTGGTCATCGTCGCCTACAATCATAATGCTGTTAGTATCGCCAGCAAGTAACTTTAACCAAGCATATTGAATGGTATTTGTATCTTGGAACTCGTCTACGAGCATATGTGCAAAGCGTTGCTGGTAATGACGTAGTAACGTAGGGTTATTTTTTAATACTTCGTAGCTGCGTAGTAATATTTCAGCAAAATCAACTAGGCCCGCTCTATCACAGGCTTCTTGATAGGCGGCGTAAACACGCAGCATCATTTGCTCGTTAATATCGTATGCTTGAATATCTTTAGGGCGAAGTGCTTCATCTTTTTTGGCGCTAATGTACCAGCCAAATTGTTTAGCAGGCCATTTTTTATCATCGATATTCATCGATTTTAATAAGCGCTTGATCATCCGAAGTTGATCGTCAGAATCTAAAATTTGAAAGGCTTCAGGTAAGTTAGCTTCACGGTGATGAGCACGTAAAATACGATGCGACAAACCATGGAACGTACCAATCCACATACCACCTACAGGGGCTTTTAGTGTTTCTTCAACGCGGCTGCGCATTTCTTTAGCCGCTTTATTAGTAAAGGTTACGGCAAAAATACTGTAAGCAGATGCTTGCTCAACTTGCATAAGCCACGCAATACGATGAACTAACACTCGTGTTTTACCAGACCCAGCACCTGCTAACACCAGCATGTTTTGTAGTGGGGCTGCAACGGCATCGCGTTGTTTGTCATTTAAGCCATCGAGTAATTGTGAAACGTCCATCGTTACGCCTTTTTAATCAATATTGTGGGCAGTATAACAGGTGTTTTTGTTAGGCTAAATAAAATACTGTTTTTATAAACAGCTATTTATAAAATAGCCTTAAAAACGAGTAACTTGATAATTTTTTGAACAAACAAAAAAGCGTAAACGCACAATAAAAATTGCTAATTTGACCTAAAGTTAGCAAAATTTACTAACTCTCTAAATCTAGGCTAATTTAACTATTTGATTTGTAAGCTTTAATAAATTGGCATAGAGTGTGTAAGTAAATAATTATAAAATCAAATAAATACAGAGGTTAGTATGGCAGATCAAGGTTCTGGCGGTAACGTAATCGCAGCATTATGTAATATATTTTTTCCTGGCTTAGGGCAGTTAGTGCAAGGGCGTATTTTAGCGGCTATATTTTTTGCACTCGCTATTATAATAAGTTACGCACTAATTTATGTGCTTGTAGGCTTTGTACTTGTGCCTATTATTTACTTATGGTCGATTATTGACGCAGCGCGTTATAGATCGCGAAGTTAACGGTTTTAAAGTTGAGTAAAATAGCGCCCATGTGGCGCTATTTTACTTTATATGTCCTGTGGTTTACGGGCGTTTACGTATATAATTACGCAATTAAAGATTTACAGGCAAACCCTATGGAATATCAATTTATTCGTGACCCTATTAGTGGGCTACGTATTAAAATAAGCAGTGAACACGCTATTATTGGTCGCTGGCTAAACGAAGAAATAGGCAAAGACAAAGTAGCCATGGTGCAAGCGCTTATTTCATCGGTGAGCTCAAGCTATGAGCCGTTAACGCTAAAAGGCCAAGAAATAGATTTAATATTAACCAAAGACGAAGCACTGTTTGAAGCCCATGCGCTTTATCAAGACAGCGAAGACCTAATAGCGTATCAAGATGACGATTTAGCGCTTGAAGAAAATGGTTTAAGTAGTGGTTGTGGCTTTGAAGATTTCATTGATTTAATTGATTCTTGGCGTGAGTTTACGACGTCACGATAAACATAACCAGCACACTAATGAAATATACAGCAATGCACAATCAGCATTTTATCTGTATTATTACACCAACGAAATTACGCCAACCAGAACGACAGGAATTGATATGTCTGCTAATTTAAACAAGCTAGTAGTGATGCTAGAAATGCAAAACGCCATGAACACTAAAGTACATGAGCAATGGTTTACTCAAGGATTCGAATGGTACCGCGCTATTTGGGTTGAGTGCGCTGAAATGCTGGATCATCATGGTTGGAAATGGTGGAAAAAACAAACACCAGATACTGAACAAGTTATTTTAGAGTTGGTTGATATTTTTCATTTTGGTCTATCGCTTAGAATTGACGGCAAAACTAGCTACGAAGACTTAGCAAAGCAACTTGAAGCTGAACTTAGTAATGCTCAACAAGCGGATGACTTTAAACAAACGCTAGAAATATTAGCGGCTTCTGCTGTTGCAGATAAAACGTTTAATGCCGCTGCCTTTGCCGGCTGTATGGCGCAAATGGGTATGGATATTGATGATTTATATCGCGGCTACGTAGGTAAAAATACGTTAAACTTTTTCCGCCAAGATCACGGTTACAAAGATGGTAGCTATATTAAAGAATGGAACGGGCAAGAAGATAACGAGCATTTAGTTGAAGTAGTTAAAAGCCTTGATACAGAACATGCAGATTTTGCAAAGTTAGTATACCAAGGCCTTGAAGCGCGTTACCCAAAAATCTAGCCCACGTAAACTGCGTTAAATAATCTTACGATAGTCGGTAACACTCAGGTAATCGGCTATTTCATTATGTGGTTGTTGGCTATCAGGGTTAGCAACTGCAAGTAAGTGCTCAATGCCGTATTCTCGTGCGGCATTCAAAACCGGCACACTGTCATCTACAAACAAAGTGCGCTGCTTATTAAACCCTAAGTCTTTTTGTACTTGGTGCCACAAACTTTGTTGCTCTTTACTTACTCCATATTCATGAGTAGACACTACGCCATCTAGGTAGTTATCAATCGCTGTATGCTCAAATTTAAGCATGACACTCTCAGGGTGGGCGTTGGTAAGTAAAATTAACTCTTTGCCTGCTTTTTTAAGCTCAGTTAAAAAATGAGGTACGTCTTCGCGCATTTTAATTAAATGCTGAGACTCTCGTTTAAGCTCCATTATAGGCAAGCTTAATTGCTGCTCCCAATAATCTAAACAATACCACTGTATTTGACCGCTCACAGCCTGATAGCGTTTTAAAATATCTGCTTTAGCTGCATCTAGGCTAATGCCTCTTGCTAATGCGTGTTGCGCAGGGATAACGTTAAGCCAAAAATGACTGTCGTAATGTAAATCGAGTAATGTTCCATCCATATCGAGCAAAACGGTATCGATTTTTGACCAATTTAACATAGGAATTTCAACTTATAAGGTTTATTATTGAACTAACTGCCATGATAGCAAATTAACGCCAATGACACAGAAAAAGCACCCAACACCACCACAAATCCTCAGTAACAATGTTGTCGCTAAAAGCCGCCTGTTTACTGTGGAGTCTTTAGAGCTAAAGTTTTCTAATAACGAAGAGCGCCAGTATGAGCGAATTCGCGGCGGTGGCCGGGGAGCAGTGATGATTGTTCCGTTAAGTGCAGATAATGAGTTACTACTTGTACGTGAATACTGTGCGGGCACAAACAATTACCAGTTAGGTTTTCCTAAAGGCTTAATTGATCCGGGCGAAACCCCAGAGCAAGCTGCTAACAGAGAGCTTAAAGAAGAAATTGGCTTTGGTGCTGAGTATTTTAAACCATTAAGAACAGTAACAATGGCGCCAAGTTACTTTAATGCCACAATGCATATTTTATTTGCTAAGCAATTATACCCTCAAACCCTTATTGGTGACGAACCTGAGCCGCTTGTTGTTGTTAAGTGGCCATTAACTCAGTGGCAGTCATTATTAGAGCAAGAAGATTTTACCGAAGCACGCAGTGTTGCAGCTTTGCTATTATTAGATAAGTATTTAGCGTCTGGAGCTGCCGATGAATAAATTAATCGAACCGTGTATTGAATTAGCTGAGCGTGCTGGCGATGCAATTATGGCCATTTATAAAAAAGGCGATATTGGCCAACAAGAGAAATCAGATAACACGCCTGTTACCAAAGCTGATTTAGCAGCAAATGACGTACTGGTTGCTGGATTAAAAGTCTTAGCGCCCGATATTCCTATTATGTCGGAAGAAACACCTATACCAGCACTCGCTGACAGACAAAACTGGCAGCGTTATTGGTTGCTCGATCCGATGGATGGTACAGGCGAATTTATATTAGAAAGTGGCGACTTTGCAGTAAACATTGCATTGATTGAAAATAACCACCCAGTGCTAGGGGTTATTCATTGGCCTGCCAAAAGTGTGACTTATTTTGCTACAGCTAAAAATGGTGCTTTTAAACGTGAAAACTCAATTGATAAGCAAATATCTGTAGCGCCACCAGAGAACTTAACGCTTGCAGTGAGCCGCCGCCAAAAAATAGAAGCGGTGAGCCAGTATTTAAATAGTCAGTTTACAACGATTGCTGTTGGCTCCTGTTCTTTAAAAGCTTGTATCGTTGCAGAAGGCAAAGCAGATTGCTTTTTAAGAATTGGCCCAACGGGTGAGTGGGATACAGGTGCTTCGCAAGTTATTATTGAGGAAGCCGGTGGCTGTATTACCGATGCAGAATTTAACCCGTTAACGTACAACCAGCGCGAGAGCACTGAAAACCCTGACTTTATAGTAATGGGACATCCTGATTGGGAATGGCAAAAAATGATAAATCCACACCAAAGATTGAGCGCAGAATAGCGCTTTGGTTGCTTTTTGTTCACTTGAACAACATTAAGTAGTTTAAGCCTTGCATTATATGTTTATTCCTATATAGTAGCGCTCTCTTCAAGGCAGGCTCGTAAATATTACGAAAATGTTTTAAAGAAATTACAGGCGCGGGATGGAGCAGTCTGGTAGCTCGTCGGGCTCATAACCCGAAGGTCGTCGGTTCAAATCCGGCTCCCGCAACCAATATTTTTATTGAAATTTGGTGCAATAGGTAGTTTTAAAAGGTCGTCGGTTCATTCTTCACCTTCACAACTCCCGCAACCAATTTCCTTAGGGATTGAGGTTACTGTAAACTCTAACTTAAGAGATAAAATAAAGTAGTCGATAGACTTAAAATATACAGGCGCGGGATGGAGCAGTCTGGTAGCTCGTCGGGCTCATAACCCGAAGGTCGTCGGTTCAAATCCGGCTCCCGCAACCAATTTTTTATAAAGATTTAGTGCAGTAGGTAGCTTAAAAAGGTCGTCGGTTCACTTTCCACCTTCCCAGCTCTCGCAATAAATTTTTAATTGGAAGCCAAGTTGTAATGTAAGCAACTGAAAACAAGTCTACAAATTTCAGGCGCGGGATGGAGCAGTCTGGTAGCTCGTCGGGCTCATAACCCGAAGGTCGTCGGTTCAAATCCGGCTCCCGCAACCACTGAAATTAAATATCTAAAAAATTAAAACAAAATCGCACTCTTTATTGAGTGATTTTTTGCGTTTGGAGTTTAATAAATTATTATAAATTTAAATCCACTGTTACTGCGTAAAACACTTTGCACAAGTAAGCGAAGGTCGTCGGTTCGCTTTTTACAAACTCAAGCTCCCGCAACCACTGAAATTAAATATCTAAAAAATTAAAACAAAATCGCACTCTTTATTGAGTGATTTTTTGCGTCTGAAGTTTGGTAAAATTCTTTATATTCTGCTTTATTTAATGACTTTCCTCTAATACCTGTAGCCTTTAACAAATAAATTTTTTAAAAGAGAATTTTATGTTAAAACGGTTAAAATATTTTAAGTAACAATACACATGACAGAACTTTATCACTGGTTTGATTTAATAGGCATTGCGGTGTTTGCTGTATCGGGCACTTTATTAGCGTACGAGAAAAAAATGGATGGCTTTGGAGTCGTAGTTTTAGCTACGGTAACCGCAATTGGTGGTGGTACAGTACGAGACCTAATTTTAGACGCTCCTGTGTTTTGGTTACACGATCAAAGTTACTTTTTAGCCATACTCGCTTCAGTATTTGTTACAACACGCCTTATAAATAAGCAAAAGCCGATACCTCATTATATTTTACAAACAGCGGATGCGTTTGGCTTAGCTTTTTTTGCAGTAATGGGGGCGCAAAAAGCGCAACTTGCTGGTATGCCTGATATGACAGCGGTAATAATGGGTGTAATTACAGGCTGCTTTGGTGGATTAATTCGAGATGTACTTGCCCGTGAAATCCCTATGTTATTAAAAGGTGAGCTTTACGCTATTACCTGCATAGCGGGAGGCACTGTTTATACACTTAGTATTGGTATTTCGTTAGCAACCGAAGTGGCAATGATATTAGGTATGTTAATGACCTTATTACTTCGTTTAGCTGCAATAAAGTGGCAAATCACATTACACGTTTTTAAATATCCTGACTAAACTGGTGTAATCACACCATTTACTAGGATAAGGAATGTCTTTAGCTCGTATATTTTCTCGTGCCCAAGTGGGTATAAGCGCCCCTGAAGTTATTGTAGAAGTTCACCTAGGAAATGGTTTACCCGCTTTTCATATTGTAGGCCTGCCCGAAGCGTCAGTTAAAGAGTCGAAAGATAGAGTGCGTAGTGCGCTCGAAAACTCTCAATTTGGCTTCCCCGATCAACGAATAACCGTAAATTTAGCCCCTGCTGATTTGCCAAAAGATGGCGGGCGGTTTGATCTTGCAATTGCTGTGGGTATTTTAGTCGCCTCTGGACAAATAGTGTGTCCTGATATTCATAAATACGAGTTTTATGGTGAGCTTGCACTTAATGGTGAGGTGCGTGGTGTGAATGCTATTTTACCTTCGGTACTTGCTGCAAAAGAGCAAGATCGCTGCTGCTTTTTACCCTTTGCAAATGACAGTCTAGCAAGCCTAGTTAATGGCGTTAAACGCAAAGCCGTCAGTTCTATTCAAGAAGTGTGGGGGGACTTACTTAATCAACAACCTTTGCCATTGAATATAGAGTACCCCGACTGCACGCAAGCCCCTGACTTTTTGCTCGATTTAAGCGATGTGAAAGGTCAGCCTGGCGCAAAGCGAGTATTAGAAATCGCCGCAGCTGGCGGGCATAATTTACTTTTTTTAGGCCCCCCAGGCACTGGTAAATCAATGTTGGCCCAGCGAATGGCAACTATAATGCCTACTATGTCGGACGATGAAGCTATTTCGACTGCTGCGCTTTACTCTATTATTGGGCAATCTATAGATTTAACTAATTGGCGACAGCGGCCATTTCGTAACCCGCATCATACGTGCTCAGCGGTTGCTTTGGTTGGTGGCTCATCAAACCCTAAACCGGGTGAAATTTCATTGGCACATAATGGAGTGCTTTTCTTAGACGAATTACCAGAGTTTGAGCGTAAGGTGCTTGATTCACTGCGTGAGCCGATGGAGACTGGTACGGTTACTATTTCACGTGCAGCTAGGCAAATGGAGTTCCCAGCGCAGTTTCAGCTTATAACCGCATTAAACCCAAGTCCAACAGGGAGCCATACTGATAAGCGAGCAACTCCCGATCAAGTTATGCGTTATTTATCGCGCGTGTCGGGGCCTTTTATTGACCGTATTGATTTACAAATAGAGCTTCCTCGGTTAACGAGTGTTGAATTACAAAGCACTCAGCCGGAGGAAAGTAGCGCTGAGGTTAGAGTAAGAGTTGAAGCGGCTTATTACCTACAGTTAAAACGCCAAGGTAAGGTTAATGCGAGGCTTAATAATAAAGAAATGAGTGTGCACTGCGTATTAGCGCCTGCAGAGTTGCAGTTCTTAGCCAGAGCAAGCGAGAAGCTGTCTTTATCGCCACGTTCTTATCATCGAGTGATAAAAGTGGCGCGTACTATTAGTGATTTAAAAGGCGCTGAAAATATTAGTATAAATGAGCTTAAAGAGGCACTTAATTACCGTGCTTTTGAGCGCCTTATTGCGCAATTGACTAAGTATTAAATAGAAAGCATATAACCTTTACCGCGTACGGTAACAATGCGTTTCTGATCTTTTTCGTCATTTAACTTTTTACGTAAACGACCAATAAGTACATCAACAGTGCGATCATTTGGGCTCCAATCTGGCTGGCCTATTTCTTCTGATATTTTTTCGCGGGAAGTTGCTTTACCTGCATTACTAATTAAACAAATCAGCACTTTATGCTCGGCTTCAGTTAAGCGTGATTCAACGCCCGCAGCAGTAATTAATGTGCGGTTATCGGGATGAAGCTTAAAGTCAGCATACTCTATAAACTCTTCGCTTTCGTCGTCTTCTAGGTTAACGGCAACACGCTTATAGAGTGCGCGCATGCGTAGCTCCAACTCAAGTAAATCGACGGGCTTACAAATATAGTCGTCAGCACCTTGAGCAAGACCAGCAATGCGATCGGCTTGGGAGTCACGACTCGATAATACAATAACGCCAATATCGGTCAGTGTGTTTAATTCTTTTGCGAGCTGAAGACCATCGCGCTTAGGTAAAACAATGTCAATTATGGCTAATGATATAGCACCGCGCAGGTTTACTCGCTGCTTTACAATGCTAAGTGCATCAGCGCCAGTGGGGTCGATCTCTATTGTAAATTCGGTATCTGCAAAGTGATTTTGGATGCGTTTAACGAGTAATTCATCGTCTTCAACCAATAAAACATTAATAGCCATAGTACTTTATTTTGAATGCTTATAGCCTTATATGGTAGCACCATTAGGTAAATGCTGAGAAGGGTGTTTAGTAGTTTTAGGTAACTTAATATTTCAAAAGAGAGAAAGGCGTTATGAGAGGATGAGATTAGCACCTTTAAACTAATTCAAAGGTGCTAAATAATTAATACTGCTATTAATAAATCTGTATTAAGTCGTTATTTTTAAGGTCCAGGCTCAGTCATTTTTATACATGGAGTCCCACCATTGAGGCTCGTCTTTTAGTTTTTTATCAAAATATGCGAGCATGGTGTTCCACCAATTAAATCGTTTATCGCGTGCAAAAATTTGGTGGTCGGCGCCTTTGTATTCTATTAACTCTACGTCTTTATTAAGCAGTTTAAGCGCAGTGTACATTGTTAAGCTCTCGCCAACAGGTACATTGGTATCGCTATCACCATGAAGAAGTAGCATAGGTGTTGTTACTTTGTCGGCATGAAATACAGGACTATGTTGGCTGTACAGCTCAGAGTTGTTCCACGGGAAGCTATTTTTTGATGCTTCGCCAGAATATAAGTAACCCCACCAACCTTCACCCCAATACGAGGTAATATTAGAAATACCCGCATGAGCTATTGAAGCACTAAATATATCGGTTTTAGTTGCTAATAACATGGTCATGAAGCCACCGTACGATGCCCCTAAATTCCCTATTTTTTTACTATCAACATAGTTGTATTTATTTAAAAAGGCTTGTGTGCCTTCGATAATATCGTCTGCGGTGTAGTCGCCCCAGGCATTAACATGCTGCGCTGAAAACTTTTGTCCAAACCCTGTTGCGCCAGTAGGTTGCACAACATAAACAACGTAGCCATTTTCTGCCCATAAGTTAAACGGGTAACGACCTGTAAAACCACGCGTAACTGGTGAAGTACCGCCGTAATAATACACGAGCGCCGGGTGCTTTTTAGTTTTATCTAAATTGCTCGGAATGTAAACACGGCCAGTTATTTCAACACCATGTTTATTTTTAAAATTAAACTCTTCTAATGTAGGGAGTTGTGTATTTGCATAGCTACTTGGTTTTGAATCCCATATTAAATCTGTTTTATTTTTACTTACGTTAAGGCGCTTTAGTTGTTGTGGCGCTAAAGCGTTAGTGCCACTTAATAAAATTTCGGTATTACGGTCGTGTGAGTAACTAAATTTTTCAACAATATCCAATCCTGTATTTAACTTTTTAAAGCGCTGTTTACTTAAATCAAATAGGTAAAGTGGTTGAGTGTCTTGCTCTGTTACTTTAATGAGCGCATCGCCGTTTTCTAAAACGTGCAGTTGGCCAATAGCAGAATCGAATTGTTTACTAAGTGCTTTTACGTTTTTACCGCCTTCAGTAAGTAGGTAAAGTTGCCCGTCGTAGTTATTAGCAAGCATTGCTTTTGGTAGAGCTCTACCTGCGCCATTTTTAAAGTCAGGGCCTGCAACTACATAAATATCTTTATTTGTGTATTTGGCTAAATTAAACGTTTTGAATTTACCAAGCGATGAAAGCTTGTTTGATTTTAAATCGAGTTCGACTAACTCTGTTTCAGGGTGGGTTGATGCTTGCATTGCCATTACTGGGCGGCTCATTAATATTTTGCCACGGTTACTATTTGAATCTTCAAGGCTGTAAGAAAGAGGACCTTGGCTAAGTGCTTTTGTTAAACCACTTTTAGTATCAAGCATATAAATTTGGCTGGTGGTACGTGCATACGACCAGCGATCTTGTAGACCTTTATAGTGCTTGGTTAAGCTGTTAGTGCTCTCAGGTGATTTAGACCAGCTAAACAAAAGACTGGTGTCGTTATAAAAGGTAAAGCCATTGGCTCCTTCTAAATCGTTTGCTAATGTTTTTATTGAGAAGTTTTTACGGTTAAGTTGTTTAAGCTCACCATTTAACAAATACACTAAATATTGGTTATCTGGACTCCAAATAATGTTACTTGGTTGGCCTGCTTCGAAGCGATAAAGCGTTTGATTATCTGAATCTTTAAGTACAGTAACTGTATTTGCTTGGTTTTGTGTTTTATCGCTATAAGTGCGAGTAGTAGTAACGTACTGCTTAGCATTAGGTGCGAGTGATAATTGGCTGATCGTAGGGGCATCAAACAATTGTTTTGCAGATAAGCGTTTTGTTTGTGAGGCGCTAAGCGTAATTTTATCAACCTCGCTTTTAGGTGCAAAATCAAGCATTACGTCGTGCCAATTAGCTACTTGTTGGACTACTATTAAAATAGAGTGAGTACTGTTATTTAAAGCTAACTTATAGCTGTTTTTATCGCCTGTTTGTAGTTCGCCATTAATAAATAACTGACCTTGTTCAATCCCTTTTAAGGTAAGCGTACCTTGTGTAAAGCGGGTTGTTTCAATATTAAATTTTAGTGCCTGTAACCCACCTAAAGTGAGCGCATTGATTTTATTAAACGGCTGCCAGTTTTGTTTTTTCCCAAATACAGAAAAACTATCTGTGTCTGCTTGTAGTTGCGGCAATAGGTTGTTAATAATCGCACTGCCATGAGGTGTTTGAAAAGGCTTTAACTGCATATCTTCGGCAAGTGGGCCGATAAACTGAATTTTTGATTTATCCAATGGTGCAGCTATTGCAGCAAAGCTTAAGCTGCTAAGCGTTAAAAGAGCAGCTGCGTACTTAAATAGCTTATTTTGATGACACCATGGTGCGCTAAATTTCATTATTATGCCTATTATTATTGGAAGTTTGGCCAAATATAGCATGTATTGTTACCATGCTCACATATCCAATATAGAGGAGAGAAAGTGACTTTACTGATAGTTTATATGGTAGTGGCGATTGTTATTTCGTTTTTATGTTCTGTGATGGAGGCTGTGTTATTAAGTATTTCGCCCAGCTATGTTGCATCACTTAGGAAAGAGCACCCTGAGCTGGCTAAACAGCTCGAAAAGCTTAAAAACAATATAGATCAGCCTTTAGCTGCTATTTTAACTTTAAATACGGTTGCCCATACTGCGGGTGCTGCAGGGGTTGGCGCACAAGCGGCTGTCGTGTTTTCCGATGCGGCTGTAGGTATTGCATCAGCTATTATGACATTCCTCGTATTAATCCTTTCTGAAATTATTCCTAAAACCTTGGGGGCTAATTACTGGCGAGCTCTAACGCCAAGTGTGACCTATTCATTACGCTTTTTAGTTATATCCTTAAAGCCTTTTGTATGGTTTGCACAAAAGCTCACTAACCTGATGAGGCCAGAGCACAACGAAGCGTATTACATCCGTCAAGAAATAGAGGCTATGGCTGATATAGGCACTGAATCAGGGGCGCTTCATCAAGATGAGTCTGAAATAATTCGTAACCTATTGCACTTTAGACATGCAAAGTTATGCGATTTAATGACACCTCGTACGGTCATTTTTAAAGTTCATAAAGATTTGACGGTTAATCAGTATTTAAACGATCACGGCTCGTCATCATTTTCTCGTATATTGGTATTTGATAAAGACAGCGACGATATTGTAGGGTTTGTGCATAAAAACGATATTATGCTGGCATTTCACCGTTTAGGTACTGATTACAAAATTAGCAAATTGATTAAGCCCATTTATACGGTGCCAACCTCTCAGAATGTATCGTCGTTACTGCAAACTCTTTTAACAAAGCGCACACATATATGCTTAGTTGTTGATGAGTACGGTGACGTGCAAGGTATTGTAACGCTAGAGGATATGATTGAAGCTTTAATGGGGCTAGAGATTGTAGATGAGCGTGACCAATCAACTAATATGCGAGCAGTAGCTAAGCAACGTTGGCACAAACGCTTAGCAAGTAGTGCGCATATAGTCAGTGAAGAAGATAAGCACACTCGGGGTGATAATTAGCTAACAGGCCCCGAGTAAATATTAGTACCGCTTTAAGCGGGGCTGCCATCAGTTCTTAGCCAATTTTTAGCCCAATCTATAAATTCATTTTTGGATTTAGGAGAGCTATATAGAAAGCCTTGTATGGTTAAGTCTTTTTTATAGTGTTTTAGATAGGCAAGCTCTTCTGGTCGTTCAACACCCTCGGCTACTAAATCTAAATGCTCTTTGTTAGTGATATTAATCAATGAACTAACAATAACCTGAGAAAATAAGTCAGTTTCTATATTACTAATGAGGGAGCGATCTATTTTAATTTCAGTAAAGGGTAGGTTTCTGAGTTGGTTTATATTAGTAAAACCAACACCAAAGTCGTCAAGCGACACTCCAAAACCATGCATTCTTAATCTGTTTAATGTTTCAAGCTGTGCGAGGCTTGAGAGTGCATGCTGTTCTGTTATTTCAATAATAATGTTACTAGGAGTGAGTTGATTAAGCTCTAAAATTAGCAGTAATTTATTTGGACAATTTAGATCATCAAGTTGGATAGGTGATAAGTTAAATGCCATTTTAAAATCGTGACCGAGCTGTGCTTTTATATTTGAAAATTCGCTGGTGGCCTTTTCAAAAAGAGAGAATGTAATTTGATTAATTAAATTGTACTGCTCAGCAAGGCTAATAAAGCGATTTGGTAAAATAATGCTACCATCCTTACTTGATACAATCCGCGCCAGTATTTCAACACTCTCTATTTTATTATTAATCGCATTAACTTTAGGTTGATAAAAGGGTGTTACCTCATCATTTTTTAATGCCTTAATAAGTTCACTTTTTGAGATCAGGCTCTCTCTTAATAAAGTGTGGCTATTTAATTTTGCTACTTTGGTAAGTAATTTTCTCATTTGGGATAGTTGAACAGGTTTTGGTATATTACCAATCAGGTGTGCGTTGTGTTGTTTTGCCAGATCAGCTGCTAGGCTAATTACTTTATGGTCCATTTCAGACACAATAATAATTCCGCCTTGATAATTTAATGCTCCAAGATGTCGTATTAATTCCATTCCATCCATTTCAGGCATATTGAGATCGGTGAAAACAGCGTCAAAGCGGTTTATGTCATTGGCTACTTTTTCGAGTGCCTCGGCAGCACTTAAGCAGGTAACAACCTTTTCAGACATATCTAATTCACTGAGTATGGCTTCCATAATTATCAAAATTGCCTTTGAATCATCAACGACTAAAATATTTGGTACCATTTTTTTCATTGTTATCCCTTTCAATATAAGGCGTATTATTACTATAAAAGTAGTAGTATTTTTTACGTTTGTCAGTTTTAAATAATTTTATTTAAAAAGTTACTAACTACCGTTACTCGTGTTTTTTAGCCGATTCGGTATACTAACGCCATTGTTTTAAACGGTTTTAATTATGATAAGAATAGATCTTACTTTAGCTGAACAGCCTTTTTCATTTATGGTTTCAGGGCAAAAGATTATACAAGTTTTTCATGCTCAACAAGCCATTACCTTTGATAATCCTCGTGAAAACTATTATCAATTTACTTACGACAACAAAGTAATAGGTATTGATACAGAGGCAGTGGAAGAGCAAAGCATTTCGCTATTTGTAGATGAGCAATTTGCAACACAACTTGCGTTACCTGCCCCGGTAAATGCAGCACCTAAAAAAGGCTTTTTAGGATTAGCAGCATTAGGTTTTAAGCTTTTTAAAAGTGCCAAGGTAATTAAAGTAGTGCTTGCAGGGGCTTCTGTTGCAGGCTATGCGTGGTTATTTAGTATCGAATTTGCACTAATGCTAATTGGTTGTTTAGTCGTACATGAGTACGGACATGTGCGCGCAATGAAATACTTTGGCATAAAAACCAAGGGCATTTACCTAATCCCATTTGTGGGCGGGCTCGCTGTTAGTGACGATAAAATAACAACGCGTTGGCAAGATGTAGTTATATCACTAATGGGGCCTGCATTTGGTTTAATTACTTCTGTATTGGGCGTGGTTTTATATTATGCCACAGAGATGGAAATATTTGCCGGTGTGGCGGTGCTTAGTGCGTTATTAAATTTATTTAACTTGTTACCTATTTTACCGCTTGATGGTGGGCATGTATTAAAAAGTATCAGTTTTTCAATGCGTTCATGGATTGGTTTGAGCGTATGTTTACTCGGGGTACTATTTGGCTTATGGCTGAGTTACACATTTGGTTTGATGTTACTGGTATTCTTTTTGTTTGTCGGTGCGCTGGAGATTGTATTTGAATGGCGAGGCCGTCACTATTCACATTTGATGCCGCTAGATAAATATGGCCAAGGCTTTTCAGCTGTTATGTATGCAGTTGTAGTGGCTGGGCATGTAGCTGTAATGATGCATTTTGCCGACTCGGAGAATCCAATATTAAGCCTACCGATGACTATTTTATCGAGTTGATAATTTACGATTAAAGAAATATCTCAGTAAGCTGTATACGTAGACAATACAAAAGGGTACCTATTGTCTACGTATAATTAAGCACTATCTTTAAACGGCTTTGTACTTCTTCAACGAGTAAGTCTGGCTGAAACTTAGATAAGAATGCATTACACCCTACTTTTTCTACCATAGCTTCGTTAAAACTACCACTTAAAGATGTGTTAAGAACAACATAGAGATTTTTAAGCCTGCTATCATTACGTATTTCATGGGTTAAGCGATAGCCATCCATTGAAGGCATTTCTGCATCTGTAATTACCATTAAGAGCTCTTTTTCGACATCTCGCCCTTCATCAGCCCAGCCTCTAAGCATGTTAAGAGCTTCTAAGCCATTACTTGCAGGCACAATCTCAATGCCCAGTTGTGACAGCGTATCGCTTACTTGTTTACGTGCAGTGGGTGAGTCATCGGCGTGAAGTATTTTACGTCCTGCAAACTCATTGACGATACCTTGATCAAGTACTCCCTCTGAAATATCTACTTCATATTCAACTATTTCGGCAAGCACTTTTTCTACATCAATAATTTCAACGAGCTGTTCTTGGCCATCGCGCTTTATTTTAGTGAGGGCTGTTAAGTAATGATTTTTACCAACAGAGCTAGGCGGAGGCATAATATCTGACCATGTCATATTGACGATTTGATCAACTTTGCCAATTAAAAAGCCTTGTACGCTTCTATTGTATTCAGTGATAACTAAGTTACAGTCTTCGGCGTATTTTACTGCGGACATAGAAATAGCCTGCCGTAAATCGATTACAGGTATAGATTCACCTCTAATATTCGCAACTCCGGTTATTTTGGAATGAGAATGGGGAATTTTGCTTAAATGTGGCAATTTTACCACTTCCTTTATTTTAAACACATTGAGTGCAAATAAATGCCGGCTATGTAAATAAAAAAGTAACAACTCTAAGCGGTTTTCACCAACCAACTGAGTACGTTGATCAACCGAAGCTAAAACACCAACCATAATGAACTTATCTAATCTAATTATTTTATAACTATAGTCTACTATTTTTTAACTTCATAGCTCAGTTATTATTTTTCGATTACAGCTAGTTGTTGCTATGGTGGTATAATTTGCAGTACCGTACTACAGAGTAATTTTACTAATCTATTAGCAATAACTATGCATCATATTTTTAAACGTTTTATCGTGTTATTACGCAGTCATATAGAGCAAGTGAGTTGGCAATCTGTTGCGATTGTTACCTTTATGCATATTATTATTACGTGGTGCTTATTAGTGATCGCAAATGAAAAAGCCTTGATACCCCCAAGTACTTTTTTTTACTATTACGTAATAACAACATCAACGGTAGGTTATGGTGATTTTAGCCCAACGACAGAACTTGGCCGTTGGGTGGTAGCATTAGTACAGATCCCATTTGGTTTAGCTTTATTTGGTGTCCTGCTTGGAAAAACAGGGCAAACAGTTACTTATTTAATTAGGCGCGCTATGACTGGTGATAAAAGTTTTGCACACAGTATTAACCATATTATTATTTTTGGTTGGCACGACACTCGTACAAAAAAGATGATTGATTACATTTTGGCTGACAGGAAGCGAACTGACCGCCGTATTTTACTCGCGGTAACAGAGCAAATGGATCACCCTTTTTTAACTAACGAACATGTTGATTTTGCACATCTAACCAGTTTTACAAATTTATCCGAACTTGAGCGTGTTGCAATAAGTCGTGCCGATAAAGTCATTATTGATGGGCAAGATGACGATCAAACATTTACTACTGCACTGCGTATAAGCCGTTTAGTTAAAGATGATTGCCATATCAGTGCTCATTTCTTAGATGAGACAAAAATAGATATGCTGTTAGAGCATTGTCAAAATGTAGAGTGTAGCAGTGCTAAATCGGCAGAAATACTTGTACGTTCAATGCAAGATCCAGGTTCTAGCCGTGTACAAGAGGAGCTGCTTTCTACACTCCATGGTGATACGCAATTTAGTTTGGCAATACCTAAAGACTGTAAAGATATGAAATTTGGCACTTTGTTTCATCATTTTAAGCTTGAACATGATGCAATATTATTAGGCGTTGCACACAATTTGAGTGCGCAAAATATGGATTTAAACCCACCGCTTGATTACAAAGTAAGTGAAGGTGATATTTTGCACTACATATCTGTAGAGCGAGTATTAAGTAGTGAAGTTGATTGGACAAGTTTGGAACGATAGTTAGCGTACCCAAGGCGATGAAAAAGGCTCTTTTATCAGTGTCGTGACTTTTTGTGACACAGGTTACTTCTTTGCTTTGGATTGCGCCTAAAGACCGAAAGAATAAAGCTAAGTGCTAACCATCTTCACTATTTGCAGCCAGTCATGTTCTGTGACTGGCATAACAGATAATCGCCCTGCTTTTTTTAGTGCTAACTCAGTAATTGAATCATTCGCTTTTATATCTTTAAGACTCACCAATTTTTTTAGATGGCTTTGATAGGTTACTTCAACGACAACCCAACGAGGATTTTCGCTGGTGGCTTTAGCATCGTAATAATCACTACTTAAATCAAATTGAGTGGGATCTGGGTAGGCTTCTTTTGTAACTATAGCAATACCCGCTACACCCACTTGTTTACAGCTTGAATGATAAATCATCACCAAGTCGCCAATTTTAACGCCATCACGCATAAAGTTCCGCGCTTGGTAATTACGTACGCCTTCCCAAAGCGTGGTTTGTTTTGGAGCGTTTTTTAAATCATCTAATGAAAACGCATCGGGTTCAGTTTTAAAAAGCCAGTAAGCCATAACAGTATTCCTAACATATATTTACTTCCCACTATTGTATAGTATCATTTGAATATCAGGGTAATGAGGAAGAAATGATGAGCCAAGTATTAGATGATTTATTGTCGTTGTTAACACTTGAAGAAATTGAGCAAGGTTTATATCGAGGGCAAAGCCAAGATTTAGGCTTTGGTGCTGTGTTTGGCGGTCAAGTTATGGGGCAGGCGCTTTCTGCTGCTAAAGAAACTCTACCTGAAGGGCGAATAGTTCATTCATTACATTCTTACTTTTTACGCCCAGGCGATCCAGCTAAACCGATTGTTTATGATGTCGAAACTATTCGAGATGGGAAGAGTTTTAGTACACGCCGAGTAAAAGCGATTCAGTACGGTAAGCCTATTTTTTACATGACTGCGTCGTTTCAGGGTGAAGAAAATGGTTTGTCGCATCAAGCGACGATGCCTGATGTTCCCGCACCTGAAGAACTACGTTCATCGCTTGAGTTTTACCAAGATAACGCTTCGCATATCCCTGAAGTCATCCGTAATAAGTTTACGCGTGAAATGCCAATTGAAATGCGACCTGTGACATTTCATAACCCGTTTAAGCCAGAAGTTATGGAGCCAGTAAAACATATTTGGTTTAAAGCCAATGGTGAAATGCCGGACGATCAGCGTATCCATAATTACTTATTAGCGTATGCGTCTGATTTTGAGTTTTTACCAACTGCATTACAACCTCATGGTGTATCGTTTATGCAGCCAAATATGCAAGTAGCTACTATTGATCATGCAATGTGGTTTCATCGCCCATTTAGAATGGATGATTGGATTTTGTATTCAATTGATAGCCCAAGTGCGAGCAATGGTTGTGGTTTAGTTCGCGGGCAGTTTTTTGATCGCCAAGGCAACTTGGTTGCCTCAACAATGCAAGAAGGGGTTATGCGCCAGCGCTAACCCCTTCTGTAAATGCATTGTTAGTTACACTGGTCTTGTACTATATCGCTGATTGACTGCCAGACGCGTGCTGGCAGTAATGTTTTAAGGTGTGCGTAGGTTTCACATAGTTGTGTGCTACCTACTAAGCCCTCTTCACCTTCTGTTATTAATGACTCTCCACGTAAGTTATCGATAAAGCTAACAAGTACTTTTTTGTCAAAAAACTCAGGTGTTTTAATGCCATGCAGTGTGCCTAAACGTTGCGCGAGCACTTGGCTTTCTCTTTCAAGTTCTGCTTTTTCAATGCCATCACTTGTTTGAATAAAACCAATTACAATAGCGTATCGTTGCAGAGTGAAGCTAAGTGCTCGTCCAAGCATTTCAAGCTTAGCTAGGCAGTCATTACTGTTCGTTATATGAATGTTATCGCCATCAAACTCAATTAAATTTTGATCAGCAAAGTTAGCTAAAATTCGTGTTATATAGTTTTCATCAAGAGGCTGTAAGTACCATTCTTTAGCAAATAGCGGATAAAATGTTTTTACAAGTTGCTGGCATTGAGTAATCGTAGTGCTGTGTTGTTTAAATAGGTGCAGTGCAATTAAACTTGGTACTGCGAATAAGTGCAAAATATTGTTTCTATAGTAATTAAATAAAACTTTTTCTTTATCACTAATTGTGATTATTTCACCAAATTCATCACTAATAACTTCAAACTTATTAAGCTTTAATGCATGTGTTAGTAATTGCTCTGGTGTTTCGTCAGGCGCTGTTACTTTATCGCTATAACTGGCATCGCGTTGTAAGCGCAGGTAAAAATCAAGTTGTGCTAAAAGTTTTGGCTTACTCAATGCTTGTTTATCGTTAACGAGTAAAATCATCGCCAATAAGTTAACAGCATTAAGTGCTGCTGCATTATTAATTTTAATCATTACTTGATCAGCAAGTTGAGTTACTTGTGTGCCTAACCATTGTGGCTTTTGTACATCGGTAGGATGTATTGAATCACGCCAATCGGGTTGGTTGTCGTTTAAATATTGATTAATTGAAATTGGATCACCAAAGTTTAGATAACCACGACCATAGTTTTTAAGGTTTTTAATCGCCTTAAAAATACCGAAAATAGATTCGCCTTTTTTATCTTTACCATCCAGCTCTTTAAGGTAAGTGTTTATTTCCATTACGTGCTCGTAGCCAATGTACACAGGAACAATAGATATTGGTCTGTCTATTCCGCGAAGCATCGCTTGTAAGGTCATTGAAAGCATACCTGTTTTAGGCGGAAGTAAGCGCCCAGTTCGGCTTCGACCGCCCTCCGTGTAAAACTTAACAGAGTAACCTTTAATAAACAGTTGGCTTAAATACTCTTTGAAGATGGCAGAATAAAGCTTATTACCTGCAAATGAGCGACGAATAAAAAATGCCCCCGAGCGTCTAAATATCCCGCCGGCAGGGAAAAAGTTAAGATTAATACCTGCAGCTATATGTGGCGGTACTAAACCTAAATGATATATTGAGTAAGTAAGGAGCAAGTAGTCCATATGACTGCGATGACAAGGCATGTAGATTATTTCATGGCCTTTATTAGTCAATTCATGAAGTTGTTCTGTGTGTTTAATATTAATACCGTTATAAAGCTTATTCCACAACCACGTTAAAAATCGCTCAGCTACACGTATCATTGCTTCTGAATAATTAGCGGCTATTTCGTCAAGTAACTTGAGTGCATTTTGACGAGCTTCAGTTTGGCTAATATTTTTAGCTTTAGCTTCATCTAGGATTGCTTTTTTAATTGTAGGGGACGCTAATAAAGAATTAAATAATTGTTCACGAGATGGCATTTTGGGGCCAGTAGCTGCGAGCTTTTGACGTTTAAAGTGAACGCGAGCGACACGCAGTAATTTGTGTGGTAACTCACTTACATCGGCTTTCTCGTTTACCAAAAGCGATAAGTCGAGAGGTTGACTAAAGCGAATAAAGTTATCACGTCCTGAAAACAACACGACAAAAAACTTTCTAAACCAACTAGGTGTTACCGAGTGTGTAATTAATGTGCGTAAACCTGGTTTTTCTTTACCCGGATCGCGGCCCCATAAAATTGTAACAGGTACAACTTGTACGTTCTGTTGACCACTATTAATTAAGTGTTCAATAATCTGCTTACCTTGAGCTAAAGCATTTGTTGGTTTAGCTTTGTCGCCAAATAATGGTGGTGGATTTTTGATTCCAATAAAACGATCTAAATGCTGAGAGCCTAATACTTGCTCTTCAATTGGGCTTGGCAAACCATGTTTTTTACACACATGTGTGAGTGCCGCTAAATCAAATCGTGAATTTAAACGCACTATATAAAATGTAGGGTATTCTGGGTTTAGATCATACTGCTCAATGGGGTTCTCTGGCAGCACTTTACTTCGTACTAGTAAGCGGCTAAATCCAGCAGACAAAACATTTAAACAATAATTAAAAATACGCATCGACTCACCATATTGAGAGTATTAAAGGCAAAATTAGCGCAATAGGATACCATAATATCCAAAAATTCTTTAGTTTGCGCTATTGAGTAGTTAACTTATTAATTGACTAATAGTAGAGGTATTAGTTCAAGTATAGCCAGTGAGTATGTACGGGCGCTTATTTAATCAAATTAGTGGTCATTGTATTGTTTCTAAATAGTTGTTGCATTTATCACCAATACCTCTATAATACGCAGGCTTTCAAAATTCCCTAGGGAACTAGAAAGGATAAATTAAGCTTGGATTTCAAGCTAATAAACAGGAGTTCCGATTTGGAACTCAACGTAGATATAATCAAACAGCCGACATCTTAAGTTTTAAGATTGTTTCGGTCGTTTTTTTATGCTCTTTTAAATGCTCTTTATATTGAGGTTAAGAATGTCAAATCAACGCATTCGTATTCGCCTAAAAGCTTTTGACCACCGTTTGATTGACCAATCAACGGCAGAAATCGTGGAAACTGCGAAACGCACTGGCGCACAAGTACGTGGTCCAATCCCACTACCTACACGCTTTGAACGTTTTACTGTACTAACTTCACCGCACGTTAATAAAGATGCGCGTGATCAGTACGAGATCCGCACCCATAAACGTCTGATAGACATCGTAGAACCAACTGACAAGACTGTAGACGCGCTTATGCGTTTAGATCTTGCTGCTGGTGTTGATGTTCAAATCAGCCTGGGTTAATCGAAAGATTAGAGAGGTTTTAGGAAAATGGCATTAGGTCTAGTCGGTCGTAAAGTGGGTATGACACGAATCTTCACTGAAGATGGTGTATCTATCCCTGTGACAGTTATTGAAGCGACACCTAACCGCATTGCTCAGATCAAATCTGACGCAACAGACGGTTATAACGCGCTTCAAGTAACCGCAGGCACTAAAAAAGCAAGTCGTGTAAACAAAGCTAAAGCGGGTCATTTCGCTAAAGCTGGTGTTGAAGCGGGTCGCGGTCTGTGGGAATTCCGCCTTAACGGTGGTGAAGGCGATTTTGAAGTAGGCGCAGAGCTTACTGTTGAATTATTCAACGAAATCAACAAGGTTGACGTAACCGGTACTTCTAAAGGTAAAGGTTTCCAAGGTGGTGTTAAGCGCTGGAATTTCAGCATGCAAGACGCTACACATGGTAACTCTCTATCTCACCGTGCTCCTGGTTCAATCGGTCAAAACCAATCACCTGGTAAGGTGTTTAAAGGTAAGAAAATGGCCGGTCATATGGGTGCTGAGCGTGTAACGACTCAAAACTTAGAACTAGTTCGCGTTGACGCTGAGCGTAATTTGCTTTTAGTTAAGGGTGCAGTACCTGGAGCTATTGGCGGTGACGTTATCGTTAAACCAGCTGTTAAAGCATAAGTCCTGGAGATTTAGTGATGGAATTAGCAATTAAAGACGCTTCTGGCGGTCTTGAAGTTTCTGAAGCTACTTTTGGACGTGAGTTTAACGAAGCATTAGTACACCAAGTAGTTGTTGCATACGCAGCAGGTGCTCGTCAAGGTACTCGTGCTCAGAAGACACGTTCTGAAGTAAGCGGTGGTGGTAAAAAACCATGGGCTCAAAAAGGTACTGGCCGTGCACGTGCCGGTACAATCCGTAGCCCAATTTGGCGTTCAGGTGGCGTTAGCTTTGCAGCTAAACCACAAGACCACAGCCAAAAAGTAAACCGTAAAATGTACCGTGGTGCGATTAAAAGCATCTTATCTGAATTAGTTCGTCAAGAGCGTTTAATCGTTGTTGAAAGTTTTGCTCTAGCAGCACCAAAAACTAAAGAACTAGTTGCTAAGCTTAAAGAACTTGAGCTTAAAGATGTTCTTATCGTGACTGAAGAAGTAGATGAAAATCTTTTCTTATCGGCACGTAACCTTTATAAGGTTGACACGCGTGATGTAGCTGGTATCGATCCTGTAAGCTTAATTGCTTTCGATAAGGTACTTATTACAGCCGCTGCTGTTAAGCAACTTGAGGAGGCGCTAGCATGATTCGCGAAGAACGTCTTTTAAAAGTGATCCTTGCTCCACATATCTCTGAAAAAAGCACTATTGCTGCTGAAGAAAACAACACTATTGTTTTCAAAGTAGTAAATGACGCAACTAAAGCTGAAATTAAAGTAGCAGTTGAGAAGCTTTTTGAAGTAGAAGTAACTGGTGTTCGCACACTTAACGTTAAGGGTAAAACAAAACGTACTGGCGCACGTTTCGGTCGTCGTAGCGACTGGAAGAAAGCTTACGTTACTCTTAAAGAAGGCAGCGAGCTAGACTTTGTCGGCGGCGCCGAGTAATAAGGGGATAGAATTATGGCACTTCAAAAGTGTAAGCCTACTTCTGCGGGCCGTCGTCACCTAGTTAAAGTGGTTAACCCAGATCTACATAAGGGTAAGCCATACGCACCACTTTTAGAGAAAAACTCTAAATCAGGTGGTCGTAATAACAATGGTCGTATTACGGTTCGTCATATCGGTGGTGGTCATAAACAACATTACCGTTTAATCGATTTTAAACGTACTAAAGATGGCATTCCAGCCACTGTTGAACGTTTAGAATACGATCCAAATCGTAGCGCAAACATCGCTCTTGTATTATATGCAGACGGTGAGCGTCGTTACATTATCGCACCAAAAGGCTTAAAAGCTGGCGATGCAATCCAGTCTGGTGTTGATGCACCAATCAAACCTGGTAATGCATTACCAATGCGTAATATGCCTGTAGGTTCGACTGTTCACAACGTAGAATTAAAACCAGGTAAAGGTGCTCAAATCGCACGTTCTGCTGGTGCATACGTTCAAATCCTTGCTCGTGATGGTCAGTATGTAACATTACGTCTTCGTTCAGGCGAAGTTCGTAAAGTTGAATCTGATTGTCGTGCGACTCTAGGTGAAGTAGGCAATGCTGAGCATATGCTTCGTTCACTTGGTAAAGCAGGTGCAAATCGCTGGCGTGGTATTCGTCCGACAGTTCGTGGTGTTGCCATGAACCCGGTAGATCACCCACACGGTGGTGGTGAAGGTCGTACATCTGGTGGTCGTCATCCTGTGTCTCCATGGGGTAAGCCGACTAAAGGTGCGAAGACGCGTAAGAACAAGCGTACGGATAAATTTATAGTACGTCGTCGTACTAAGTAATATTGAGGAATAGCCATGCCACGCTCTCTCAAGAAGGGTCCTTTTATAGACCTACACTTGCTGAAGAAGGTAGAGAAAGCTTTGGAAAGCGGTGAGAAAAAGCCAATTAAAACTTGGAGCCGTCGTTCAATGATCATACCTAACATGATCGGATTGACCATTGCTGTCCATAATGGTCGCCAGCACGTACCAGTTTTCGTTTCTGACGAAATGATCGGTCACAAACTAGGTGAATTTGCACCAACTCGCACTTACCGTGGCCATGCTGCGGATAAGAAAGCGAAGAAACGATAAGAGGGGAAGATAAATGCAAGCATTAGCTAAACATAAATTCGCCTCTGGTTCGGCGCAAAAAGCACGTCTAGTTGCAGATCAGATCCGCGGGTTACCTGTCGATCGCGCACTAGAAATCCTGGCGTACAGCCCTAAGAAAGCCGCTGTATTAGTTAAGAAAGTACTTGAGTCTGCTATTGCTAACGCAGAGCATAACGAAGGTGCTGACATTGATGAGCTTCGCATAACAACGATCTTTGTGGACGATGGTCCTACAATGAAGCGTATTATGCCTCGTGCTAAAGGACGCGCAGACCGCATCCTTAAGCGTACAAGCCATATCACTGTTATGGTTTCAGATAGCTAGGAGTATAAGTAATGGGACAAAAAGTTCATCCTACTGGTATTCGCCTAGGTATATCTAAACCTTGGGTTTCTACCTGGTACGCGAGTTCAAAAGATTTCTCTGCACAGCTTTTTGGCGATCACAAAGTTCGTACATTCCTTACTAAGGAATTGAAAACGGCTTCTGTGTCTAAAATCGTTATTGAGCGTCCAGCAAAATCAATCCGTGTAACAATTCATACGGCTCGTCCGGGTGTTGTTATCGGTAAAAAAGGCGAAGACGTAGAAAAATTACGTCAAGCGGTAACTAAAATCGCTGGTGTACCTGCTCAGATTAATATCTCTGAAGTACGTAAACCAGAACTAGATGCACAACTAGTAGCAGACGGCATTGCCTCTCAACTAGAACGTCGTGTTATGTTCCGTCGCGCTATGAAGCGTTCGGTACAAAATGCAATGCGCATCGGTTCTAAAGGGATTAAAGTTGAAGTTAGCGGTCGTCTTGGCGGCGCTGAAATCGCACGTTCAGAATGGTATCGTGAAGGTCGTGTACCTCTACATACTCTTCGTGCTGATATCGATTACGCAACTTCTGAAGCCTTAACCACTTATGGTATCATTGGTGTTAAAGTTTGGATCTTCAAAGGCGAAGTTATTGGTGGTTTACCACTAGTACAAGAGCAAGAGAAGCCAGCTAAACGCGCACCAAAGAAAGCCAAGAAAAGTGCTAAGTAGAGGTAGCGAGTAATGTTACAGCCAAAACGTACAAAATTCCGTAAAATGCACAAAGGCCGCAACCGCGGTTTAGCGCAAAACGGTAACAAAGTAAGCTTCGGTACTTTCGGATTGAAAGCAACTGGCCGTGGCCGTATGACTGCTCGTCAAATCGAAGCAGCTCGTCGTGCTATGACGCGTCACGTGAAACGTCAAGGTAAAATCTGGATTCGTGTCTTCCCTGACAAACCGATTACAGAAAAACCTCTTGAAGTTCGTATGGGTAAAGGTAAAGGTTCTGTTGAATATTGGGTTGCTGAAATTCAGCCTGGTAAAGTACTTTACGAAATGGAAGGTGTTTCAGAAGAGCTTGCTCGTGAAGCGTTTGACCTTGCTGCTCGTAAACTGCCATTCAAAACAACTTTCGTAACTCGGACGGTAATGTGATGAAAGCTAGCGAACTAAAAGACAAAAGCGTAGAAGAGCTTAATGCTGAACTTCTAGGACTACTTCGTGAGCAATTTAATATGCGCATGCAAGCTAGCACTGGTCAGTTGGCTCAGACACACACGCTAAGAACAGTACGCCGCGATATCGCGCGTGTAAAAACAGTTATTAACCAGAAGGCAGGTCAATAATGAGCGATAAAATTCGTACTCTTCAAGGCCGTGTAATCAGCGACAAGATGGAAAAATCTTTCACTATCGCTATCGCACGTTATGTGAAGCACCCAATCTATGGGAAATTCATTAAACGTACGACTAAGTTACACGTACATGACGAAAATAACACAGCAAAAGCGGGTGACGTAGTTACTATCCGTGAATGCGCACCAATTTCTAAGAATAAATCTTGGACTTTAGTAGACGTTATTTCTAGTCCAAAACTAGCTTAATTTTTTAATTAAATTAGTTTTGTAAAAAAGCCCCGGCATTAGCTGGGGCTTTTTGTGTTTAAGGCACTGTCAATTTTAAAAGTCATAATTCCAACTGGCATAAATCTTTGAGCAATTTAACGAGTTAAATTACGACTATAACGTCGTTAAAATTTTTATTTAGAACAACTAGATAAAATTTTTGCCTAGTTCTAGCTTAATTTTCTTAATGTTAAATAGACCCCATATATAAGTAGATTGGTATAATCTGGGTCGAATAATTACGAAATCTGAAACTAAAAGAGTGTCGCGAATCGTAAAGCATTGAGTTGTTCGCATCATATAAACCACGTCACGGATAGATATTAAATGTAGTTAAAATATTTGTAATTGATTTTATACTTTCTTTTTTAGAAAAAGTTTATATAGAAGCAGACTTATTAATAGCGTAACAAAAACATATAACGGGGAATACCAATAAAATACGATTTTCTAATCGGCCAGCATCTCGTTGCTCTCTATATATTTTCGCCTTGCCTAAAGCTGAAAATTCAACCTCGAAAGATAAACACGCCCTAGTTTTTATATAAGTTAACCTAAACTCTGGATAATAAATTTATCTCGAGCAGCTACTTTCAGCGCTAACTGCGTTGAATTTACCTACAATAGGCAGCTATTGGCGCGTAAATTCGTCTTGTTTTCACTGAAAATCTCTAGCTAGAGAAATAAATTTAAATATCACCATGATTCAATACGTTAGTAAATCTCTTAACCAGAGTTCAGGTTAAGTTATTTAAAGTGCTTTACCTCAACTTAACTTGAGCTTTTATGATGTGTTTTTTATTTTAGTAATAAGTGATATGTATACCATTCAAAGTTATTTATTAAGCTTAGGGATTACTCAATACCAGCCATCTATCGAGCAGATACAAAATATTGTGAAATTAGTTCAGCACTCTTTTAAATCACCGAATATATTTACGATAAACGCTCTAGATTGGGCTAATAACAATAAGCGAAAACCATTTACGAGTGCTGAACTTACGTTGCTTTCAGGACTATTGGTTAACGTTGGTTATAAGTTATCAATGTATTCAGCCAAGCAAGTTGTTGTAGTGCATAATCGGCAAAGTCTACTTATTACTTTTGGAGAAAGCGGTTTTAGTACTAAGGATGGCAGTAATGTGGTCTTTCAATAGTGGGTAATAAAAAAGCCTCAGAAAATGCTGAGGCTCTTACTTTGTTTATTCGCTCTTACCAAATCATCTCTACAAATTCAGGATGGTCGATATATGGATTACGATTACCTTGAAATTCATAAGCGGCTTGGTTGCGATCTAACTCCATTTGGCTCACAGGATCACTGTTATGCCAGTTGAGCAGCATGGCTACAACCCAGCTTTCAAATACTTGGTTGCGTGAACCGTTAAGTACTGCGTTGCTTGAGGTAGTTATATTTTGCCAAGAGCCAATTACATTTTCGTAGCGTGTTGCCATATAAAAATAAGCGCGTGCAAAGTCACCTTTAAATTCATCAATTGGCTCAAATACAGTACCTGAGTAATTTAATGAGCTTGTAGCTGAACCTAATTTGCTGCCGTTAGTGGATGTAAATGAAGCACTTGATACTTCACCAAATGGATAGTTACTACGCTTTGAGTTTACATAACCATCGGTTGCGTAAATATGGTGAACATCTGAGTTCATAGGTTCAATAGTGCCGCCAAACCAACTTTTCGGGAATGAATGCTCACGGTTGTAACAGCCGCCTTCTCCACTATAGTTACCGCACTGATCGCTCACGGCTGTATAGTTATAGCTGTCTGAACCGTTTGGCTTTTCGCTATACATATCTAAAATACTATTATCGTTTTCAAAGTATTTATCACGTGCTGATGAATCATAAAAATTCCAAATCGCCGAATAACCCTGTGCATTATGATCTTTAGTAATATTATAAAGCTCAGTTTTCAGCGCATAGCCAGTTAAGCCCTGTGTCGTTACATAATAACCAGTGGGTGTTGGATTAGTTCCGCCAGAGCCATCACCAGGTTCTGTGCCAGAATTTCCTAACTCAAAAGCTGAGCTGTCTGTATTGCTAAAGCTCGCACCGCTGGCAAGAGTGATAGAGCCTTGCTTAAGTGTATAGCTACCATTACCAGTAGAGCAACACATGCCATCACCATAACTATCACTAATTACAAGCGTGTATGCCCCATCAGTTAAGCATATTTGTTCATCATACTGAGTGTTTGACTCATAACCACCACCGTTAGCAATTGAACTACCTTGACTATTATTAATAGACCAACTTGTTTCGCTGCCATAATTATCGGTATTAAGCGTTAGGGTAAGGCTATTGTCAGAACAGCTTGTTGATGAGCCACCATCGCTATTTGGTAAAAAATTATCTACGTAGACAATTTCGCTACCGTCAAATCCACTAACATCATAAAAACGCAGACCCACGTTAATTGTTTTGCTGCTACTTGCTGTGTAGCTATGGCTGATTTTTTGCCATTGATTCGTTTGCGCCTCATTTGAATAGCCTTGGTAACCATCGACATACAAACGGGCTTTAATTTTACCTTCCGTATGGTAAATATCAGCAGAAAAATCGTAAGTTTGACCTGCTTCAACAGCAATTTGCTGTAGTAAATCCGTGTTACTTTGCGAACCAGTTGTTACATTTACAGCAGCAGAGCTACTACCGCTTTTCACTGCGCTAGTTGAGCGTGATAAGTTAATACCGCTATCTATAGTAGTCCATGATGCAGGTGTATTTCCTGACCACTGTTCAAAGCTACCATTAGCTACATTGGCCATTACTGGCAGTGAGCCGAGTAATAAAGCCGTACTAAGTAGTTTGTTTTTATATGTCCCGTATGACATGAGTATTCCTATTTTTTATTTTGAATGAAGAATATACCTTATATTAGTTTGGTTACAAAATTGTTAATTTAAAATTCGATAAAAAGCAATAATAAATCTTTAATCTGTTTTTGAAGGTGTTTTTAAAAATTAATAACTAAATGGAATATCAAAGCAGATTCTATTCTTTTTTTATCTATGCAGACCCCGTTATCCTACATACTTAGAAAACCTCAACAGATACACTCTGGATGAGGTAAAACTCATTTTTTAACAATACATAAAGTGTATTGTGTTTAATTTTCAGGGTTATGGGGAATCGATTCATGTTGTTAGGTCAACTAAATGCTGCGGCAAGTCCGCTATCGCAAGAGCAAGTACAGAAGCTGCAAGGTTTAGTGGCTGAACTTAATCCAATTCAACAAGCGTGGGTAAGTGGTTACTTAGCTGCTAATGCTAATTCAGCTGCGCTAGGAGCTCCTATTTCAGGCGCACAGGCTAATGGCGATTCTGCAGCACTAACTATTTTATATGGTTCGCAAACGGGTAATGCAAAAGGTGTCGCTACCAAAATGAAAGAGCAGGCCGAATCACGAGGCCTAGCAGTTAAATTGGTTAGCATGTCTGATTACAAACCAACAGCCCTGAAAAAAGAAAAGTTTTTAACTGTCGTTGTGTCTACTTATGGTGAGGGTGAGCCTCCTGAAGACGGTGAAACACTACATGAATTTTTAGCCACTAAAAAAGCGCCAAAACTAGACAATGTAAAAATAGCCGTTATTGGTTTGGGTGATTCTAGCTATGAGTTTTTCTGTCAAACAGCAAAAGACTTTGAAGAGCGCTTAAATAAACTTGGTGCACAAACTATATATCAACGTGCTGATTTAGATGTAGATTACGAAGATGAAGCTGCAACATGGATCGCCGGTGCACTTGATGCATTTGAGCCAGATTTAAAAGCGCAACAAGATGCCGCCGGCGGTCAAGCTTTAGCTATGCCTTTTGGTTCACCAACTACCGCTTCAAGCCAATATACAAAACAAAATCCATTTGAAGCAGAGCTTTTAACAGTTCAAAAAATTACCGGTCGCGACTCAACTAAAGATGTACGCCACGTTGAAATTTCACTTGAAGGTTCAGACATTACTTATACACCAGGTGATTCATTAGGTGTGTACTTTTTAAATGACGATGTATTAGTTGATGAAGTACTTACACTCACTCAAATAGATGCAGCAAGCATTGTAAAAGTAGGTGATGAAGAGCTAAGCGTACGCGGCGCACTTATTGAAAAACTAGAGCTGACTCAGTCATACCCAGGTTTTGTAGAAAAATACGCAACAGCAACAGGTACGCCTGAATTATTAAAGCTTGTGGAAGATAAAGCTGCAATGCGTGCGTATATTGAACCTCGCCAGATATTTGATGTAATTCGCCAAAATCCAGCAAAAATTGATGCGCAAACATTAGTCGATTGCTTACGTAAGCTGCAAGCTCGCTTGTACTCAATTGCATCTAGTCAAGCAGAGGTTGAAGACGAAGTGCATTTAACTCTAGGCTTAGTTGAGTTTGATGCGTTTGATAGTGAGCACTTAGGTGGTTGTTCGGGTTACTTAACTCGCCGAGCTGAAGAAGGCTGTAAAGTTAAAGTATTTAGCGAACATAACGATAACTTCCGCCTACCAACTAACGATGATACACCGGTGATCATGGTTGGCCCAGGTACGGGCATTGCGCCGTTCCGTGCATTTTTACAAGAGCGTGATGCGCGTGAAGCACAAGGTAAAAATTGGTTGTTTTTTGGTAACCCACATTTCACTCAAGACTTTTTATACCAAGTAGAAATACAGGGTTATTTAAAATCGGGCCTACTTAATAAAGTAGATGTTGCATTTAGCCGCGACCAAGCCGAAAAAGTATACGTGCAAGACAAGTTGCGCAGTAACAGTAAAGACGTGTTTGAATGGTTAGAAGCTGGCGCTCATTTTTACATTTGTGGTGATGCAAATCGCATGGCAAAAGATGTACACAGCGCCTTGGTCGATATCATCAAAGAAAACACAGGCAAGAGCGATGAAGACGCAGAGCAATACTTAAAAGATTTGCGTAGCGCAAACCGCTATCAGAAAGACGTGTATTAATCACGTTTCTTATTTTATTTAACAGCTAACAGCCGTCACTGTAACAAATTTAGGATTTAAAATGAGCGAACAAGATAAAAACGTAAAGCTTTCTGATAACGAGCGTTTGAAAAGAGAAAGTAACTTTTTACGTGGCACCATAGAACAAGATTTAAAAGACGAAATTACCGGTGGCTTTACCGCTGATAACTTTCAGCTAATACGTTTTCACGGTATGTACCAACAAGATGACCGTGATATACGTGGTGAGCGTGCTAAGCAAAAGCTAGAGCCCCTACATAATGTAATGTTACGTGCACGTATGCCTGGCGGTATTATTAAGCCAGAGCAGTGGTTGGCAATTGATAAGTTTGCAGATGACAAAACAAGCTACGGCAGCATCCGTTTAACAACGCGTCAAACGTTTCAGTTTCATGGTGTGCTAAAGCCAAACATCAAAGGCATGCACCAAATGCTTGATAGCGTGGGCATAGACTCTATTGCTACCGCAGGTGATGTTAACCGTAATGTGCTTTGTACTACTAACCCAGTTGAGTCTGAGCTACATCAAGAGGCTTACGATTGGGCTACAAAGATTTCTGAACATTTATTACCAAAAACAAAAGCGTATGCCGAAATTTGGTTAAATGGAGAAAAAGCGCAAACTACAGAAGAGCCAATTTTAGGATCTAACTATTTACCGCGTAAGTTTAAAACAACGGTAACAATTCCGCCTAATAACGAAGTTGATATACACGCTAACGATTTAAACTTTGTGGCTATTGCTGATAACGGCAAGCTTGTTGGTTTTAACGTATTAGTGGGCGGTGGCCTTGCCATGACGCACGGCGATACAGCAACTTATCCGCGTAAAGCCGATGACTTTGGTTTTATACCGCTAGAAGATACCTTAAAAATTGCAGAGCATGTTGTATCTGTGCAGCGCGATTGGGGTAATCGTTCAAATCGTAAAAATGCAAAAACTAAATACACATTAGACCGTGTAGGCGTTGATGTATTTAAAGCTGAAGTAGAAGCGCGTTCAGGCGTTACGTTTGCGCCAAGTCGCCCGTTTGAGTTTACTCATCGTGGCGATCGTATTGGTTGGGTTGAAGGCATTGATGGTAAGCACCACTTAACATTATTTATTCAAAGCGGTCGTATTTTAGACTACCCAGGCAAGCCGCTTAAAACAGGTTGTCGTAAAATCGCTGAAATTCACCAAGGTGATATGCGCATGACGGCTAATCAAAACTTAATTATTGCCGGTGTGCCTGCTGATCAAAAAGCGGCAATTGAAGAAATCGCCCGTAGTCATGGCTTAATTGATGACACAGATTCGCAGCAGCGTAAAAATTCAATGGCGTGTGTTTCACTACCAACGTGTCCACTTGCAATGGCCGAAGCAGAGCGCTACTTACCAAGCCTAGTAGAAAAAACGGAAGCATTACTTGCAAAGCACGGTATACCAGATGACAGCATTATTATGCGCGTTGTAGGTTGCCCGAACGGCTGTGGCCGCGCAATGCTTGCTGAAGCTGGTTTAGTAGGTAAAGGTCCTGGTAAGTACAACGTTTACTTGGGTGGTAATTTAGAAGGCACGCGTATTCCTAAATTGTACCTTGAGAACGTAGGCGAAGATGTTTACCTAGACGCATTCGATAAGCTAATTGGCCAGTGGGCTAAAGAGCGCAATGACGGTGAGTGTTTTGGTGACTTTGTTATTCGCAAAGGCATTGTTGCTGAAGTAAAAGTATCAGTAACCGATTTTCACGCTTAATTAAATACCAGCGCTAAGCGCTGGTGAGGTTTGGAATTTACCATGAGTGAATTTAAAAACATTTTACAGCTAGATAAACAAAGCCAAGCGGCTATGTTAGCTGATGCTAATGGTTTACTAGCAAATATGAGCGCAGAGCAGCGCGTTGCGTGGGCGCTTGATAACTTACCTGATACGGCCTTTTTATCATCTAGCTTTGGTATTCAAGCAGCGGTAATGCTGCATCTAATGACTTCACAGCGTCCTGATATTCCTGTTGTATTAACCGATACAGGTTATTTGTTTCCTGAAACGTATCAGTTTATTGAGCAAATGAGCGAGCGCTTATCACTTAATTTAAAAGTGTATAGAGCACAGCTTAGTCCTGCATGGCAGGAGGCTAAATTTGGTAAATTATGGGAGCAAGGCGAAGGTGGAATTAAGCAATATAATCAGCTTAATAAAGTAGAGCCAATGACCCGTGCGTTAAAAGAAATAGAAGCGGGTACTTGGTTTAGTGGCCTAAGACGCGATCAATCATCTACACGTGCAGATAAACAGTTTGTAGAAATTAGTCGTGGCACAGTTAAAGTGTACCCGATTATTGAATGGTCGAATCGCGATGTGTATCAGTATCTTACTAAGCATGACTTACCTTATCACCCATTATGGGAGCAAGGTTATGTGTCGATGGGAGATGTACACACTACGCGTAAATTAGAGCCGGGTATGACAGAAGAAGAAACTCGTTTCTTTGGTTTAAATCGTGAGTGTGGGTTACACATTGATGGCGATGGTATTTAACGCGGCACACGTATAGCTAAATCGAAAATAAAAATGCAGCTTCGGCTGCTTTTTTATTGTGAAAAAATTGCCGGATTAAGTATTTTTAATTAGACTCAAAGGATAAAGGATTAATTTAAAGCAGGAACGCTATGAAATACTTTGCCTATTTAGCAATATCAATCATGACTATTGCGCTCATATCTTTATTTTATTTAAAAAAGCCCGATGGTAAAACATGGCTTTCAGTGTCATCAATGAGTGACAAGTCGCACCATATTAAAGAAAAAATAGTGACACTCACCGATAATGCTGTACATAACGTAAAGCAAGCAAGCGAAAAAATAGTGAGCTCTACAGCCTCAAATAGTAAAATTTTTAAATGGCAAGATGACACAGGTCAATGGCATTTTTCAGACACGCCAAATCCGCATGCAAAAAGCATTGAGGTTAAACTCAATCCAAAAGATATTACAGTTATTGCCGCAGAAGATACGTCTATTTTAAATAACACTCCAAAAGTATCAAGTATGTCAGCAGCATCAGAAACAATAAGTATTTTAGATCCTGATTCTGTTCAAAAGTTATTTGAAGATGCAGGGAGCGTACAAGATAAACTTGAAAAACGTAACAAAGAAATTAATAGCTTAAGCGGTCTATAATAAAGCTAAGGTTTTTATAGGCACGTCGCGATAACGTTTCTCGGCTTCCATGAATAATATGGTTAAATATATCTTTGTCGAAGTGGCAATAGTACCCCTATAGCAATATATGCAGCCGCGACCATTATCCTCTTAATATCATGCTCGACAGTAAAGTAGCTCGATACAATTAATGTATGGCCAGTCACAAAAAGGCCTCCCTTTATTAAAAGGGAGGCCTTTGTTATTTTTAAAACATACTTTGCTTAATTGAGCATATTACGCAGTACATATTGTAAAATGCCGCCGTGTTTGTAGTAATCCCACTCTTTAGGGGTATCAATACGTACATCGGCACTTAAGCTAACTTTTTTACCTTCAGCATTGGTTGCAATAACGGTGACTTCATCGGTTTTATCATACAAGCCATCAATATCAAATTGCTCTTGCCCTGTTAGCCCATGTGACTCGTAGCTTTCACCTTCTTTAAATTGCAGCGGTAATACACCCATACCAATTAAGTTAGAGCGATGAATTCGCTCGTAGCTTTGCGCTACAACCGCTTTAACGCCTAATAAAAGAGAACCTTTAGCTGCCCAGTCGCGAGATGATCCCGTACCGTACTCTTTACCGGCCAAGATAATTAACGGAGTTCCGTTTTTTTGATACTCCATAGCTGCATCATAAATACTTGCTAAGTCATTTTCTGGCTGGGTACGTGTTACACCGCCTTCAGTTCCCGGTGCTAATAAGTTTTTAAGGCGAACGTTGGCGAAAGTACCGCGCATCATTACTTCGTGATTACCACGGCGTGAACCGTACGAGTTAAACTGGCCTTTATCTACGCCGTTTTCTTGCAGGTATAAACCTGCTGGTGCGTCAGCTTTAATAGCGCCCGCCGGGGAAATATGGTCAGTGGTTACTGAATCCCCAAGCTTAGCTAGACAGCGCGCACCTTCAATCGTCGGAATGCCCGGTGGTTCTACTTTCATGCCATCAAAAAAGGGTGCTTTTTTAATGTAGGTTGATGCATCGTCCCAATCATAAAGTTTACCATCAGGTATTTGAATTTGCTGCCAGCGGCTGTCACCTTCATAAACGTTAGCGTAGCTTCTTGCGAACATTTCTTTAGTCACTGTTTCTTTAACTAAGTCACTAACCTCTTTAACGCTTGGCCAAATGTTTTTAAGGTAAATATCGTTGCCGTTAGCATCCTGTGCGAGAGGTTCGTTGTATACGTCAATATCTGTTCTACCTGCAATAGCGTATGCAACAACAAGCGGAGGAGACGCTAAAAAGTTCATCTTAACGTCTTGGTGAATACGCCCTTCAAAGTTGCGGTTACCTGATAAAATAGAGCTGACCACTAGTTTATGTTTTTGAATCGCGTCTGATATTTCAGTTGCAAGTGGCCCTGAATTACCAATACACGTAGTACAGCCATAGCCTACTAAATTAAAGCCTAGACTTTCTAGGTCGTCCATCAAGCCTGCTTTTTCTAAGTAGTCGGTAACTACTTTAGAGCCAGGTGCAAGGGATGTTTTAACCCAAGGTTTTACATTAATACCTAATTGCTTCGCTTTTTTAGCGACCAAACCTGCGGCTAAAATTACACTCGGGTTCGAGGTGTTAGTACAACTGGTAATCGCGGCAATAACACATGCGCCATCGTTTAGCTCAAACTCTTGCCCTTTAAATTTAACTTTAGCGGCGCCCATAAACTGCGCTTCATCAACAGGTTCATCGGGGTTTGTTGCCGGGCCTTCACTTTCGATACGCGCTTGTTCTTCATCGCTTTTATCACGACGAGCCATACGCTCATCTTGAAAGCCTTTTAAATGCTCGCTAATAACTTTGCCAGCCTCATTTAAGGCAATTCTGTCTTGAGGACGTTTAGGTCCTGCAAGGCTTGGTACAACATCATCTAATTTAAGCTCGAGTGTGTCGGTGTAATTAGCTTCGTCGCCATCGTTACGCCATAAGCCTTGGTGCTTAGCGTAATCTTCAATGAGTTTAAGTTGCTTCTCATCGCGGTTTGTTAAGCGAAGATAGTTAATAGTTTCATCATCAATCGGAAAAATACCACACGTAGCGCCGTACTCTGGTGCCATGTTAGCTATGGTTGCTCTATCAGCGAGTGGTAAATCGGCAAGACCGTCGCCATAAAACTCGACAAATTTACCCACTACACCATGATTACGTAATATCTCTGTTACTGTTAATACTAAATCAGTTGCGGTGGTCCCTTCAGGTAGGCGGCCGCTTAGCTTCATACCCACTACTTGTGGGATGAGTAAGCTAATTGGCTGCCCAAGCATTGCTGCTTCGGCTTCAATACCGCCTACACCCCAACCAAGCACACCTAAGCCATTAATCATGGTGGTGTGAGAGTCAGTCCCTACAAGCGTATCTGGGTAAGCGAATTTTTTGCCGTCGCGCTCTTCATTAAAAACAACGCGCGCTAAATATTCTAGGTTTACTTGGTGAACAATACCGGTTGCGGGTGGCACTACTTTTAAATTATCAAAAGCGGTTTGCCCCCAACGCAAAAATTCGTAACGTTCTTTATTTCGGTCGTATTCAAGCTTTGCATTTAAATCAAAAGCACCCTCGTTACCATAGCCATCTACCTGTACCGAATGGTCAATCACCAGTTCAGCAGGCGATAACGGGTTTATTTTTGCAGGATCCCCACCTAGTTTTTCCATTGCGTCACGCATCGCGGCTAAATCTACAATAGCGGGTACGCCGGTAAAGTCTTGCATAACAACACGGGCGGGAGTAAAGGCAACTTCTGATGCAGGCTTTGCTTGAGGATCCCAATTGAGAAGGGCTTGAATGTCTTGTTCTTTAATGTTTGCGCCATCTTCGTTACGAAGGAGGTTTTCGAGTAATACTTTTAAGGAAAAGGGCAATCGTTTTGCTTTGTCACCAAGTCCTTTTAGAGAATGAATATGGTATTGCTCACCATTAATTGTGAGCTGATGTTGGGTGTCGAAACTATTATTCATTATTTGCCCCTTTATGAATTATAAAAATATTTTGAAGAGTGACCTCTGTAGTGCTTGAGTTGCAAAGTACATACCAGCGTAAAAAACCGTACTTAGAGAACGAAATTTATACAGTTACCATGATAGAGATGATGCTGAAAACTTTATTTTCAAGGATGATTTAAAAGAGGGAGGGGGGCCAAACGTTATTCGGTCCATACTGATACCTACTTGATTAAAAAAATGATCATTTTATCGCATTAAATAGCGCACTCACTGCGTTAAAAATTATTTTATAGAACAACTATATATCGTAATTTCGCCTCGTGATTACGCTATTTTCTTAGCGTTATAATAGCCCACTAATTTAATGCAATTGGTATAATTACTGTAACCAGCCTTGTTGCGTAACTTTAACACTCACACAAAGTAAAACCGGCCAAAAGTGCCTCTTAATACGGCAATAGTAAATGTAATGGTTAACTAAATAGGAATGTTAGAATGCGCAGCTTGTTGATTTATAGTTGGTTTAATTATCATCTTGGGAGTCATCATCTGCATAAAAATACAATAACGCCAAGTAAGTTCCATACGAGTTAATGCCTATACAGCAGGTTTAAACCAATGTTGGGATGTATTGACAGGCATGTAACCACCTTATTTTTATTATTTACTAACACGCCCTAGGTTATTGAAGAGTAAAAAGGCCAACTATATAAGTTGGCCTTTTTATATAAAAAGAGGGGGTTTTAAATACTTAACCAAATGAAATAGGACGACGTCCTGTTTTGTCATCTACTTTTGGCTTTTTAGTTCGCTTACGCTTACTTTTAGCAGGCTGAACTGTTGGTTGAGAGACCGCCGGCTTTGGTTCAGTGTGAGTTTGTACAGCAGGTTTTTCTGCAGGGATTGCATCCGCACTTAGTGATAGTTGAAAAAACTCACCATCAAACTCTAACACATCACCACTGTATAATTTTTTCCGTTTAATTGTACAAATTTCATGGTTAACACCCACATAGCCTTCAGTTATTAGGTTTTTAGCTTGGCCGCCACCTTCAACTAAGTTTAGTACTTTTAATAATTTACAGAGCTCAATCGGCTCTTCTTCTAATTCTATTTCTATGTATTCTTCGTTCATATTTGCTCTCGGTGGGGTAACGCACAAGCTTTAGTATAAAGGCTTGCAGCTACTTTTGCACCAAAGCAAGTGACTTTAGCTAATTGTAATAGGTAAATAGTTATGAAAGTTTTTATGTATTTTGTCTGTCTTTAAAAAAACTGAAGCAATTGAAGGTTAAGCTTTGCGGCAGTTAATTTTACGTATGGCCTGCTAATTGCTAAAACTTTGGCGGAATAAATATTTTTCATTAAATGGAGTAGGAAATGGGCGTAAGATTAGCAATGAAAAAAGAGCTAATGGGATTAGATAATTCAGGTATGTTAACTGCTGACGATGTTAGAGAGCACCTTGCTAATTCTGTAAAAAAGCAAGCTGATCAAGATGAGCGCGGTTTTTCTGTAATTTCAAAATTCAATGATACCCATAGCCGTTTAGTTAGTGGTGATGCCACGAGAAAAACAAAACTTGAATTTGAACGTCATCGTTTGTTTAAAGAAGTTTTATATACTCGTAAAAGTGTTGATGCTTGGTTAGATAGCCAAACAAATTAAATTGCCATAAATAGTTACCTTTAATAGACTACAATTGTAATCAAAAGGGGGAACTATGAAAAATGGATTTTAATATGTGTGTTGGCATTACTATTAGCTGCGTGCCAACAACCTACCGTGTATGTATTTAGTGAAAACTTGCAAGATGAACAGCGCAATCAGCTCGATGCTGCGCTAAAAGCACAATCGCTCCCTTATGAATATGTTGAGCTGCAAATTCAATCACCAAAGTTCAACACGCCCTAATATTATCAAGTGACAAAATTTACCCAAAAGAGACTGAGAAGTTAGCTACTATTATGCAGGGGATAGGTTACGAGCCACAAGTTAACTATACAACGCGTTCAAATCATTTTTATTGTGATGGCAATATAGGCTTTTATCTAAAAAATGCAGTGGCGGGTACAACCTTTGTTATGCCTAAAAAGTTACGAACAACTCAATGTAGCGAAGACAAGTACAATGATTTAGCGGTCAAATTTGCAAATGAACATGTTGAATTTACACTACCAAGTGGCGCAATAGTTAGGCTGAGTTGGGAGTATTTATATGGTTATCTTGTTATTAATTACAAAAATCCTTCGCAAACATACAGTCACTCACGACCACTTATAAATACGCCCTTTGGCGCCAAACCATCCGATACTTACAGGTTTACAGCTCACGTTAATAACCCCAACTGGCTTGATTGCTCACTACAAATTGTTTATATGGACTGAGTGATAGAGTTAACCGTGGGTTTCTATATGCTCACTTAGTTTTGCAATTCGTTCGCTCATGCCCTCGATAATACGGTCTTTAATTTTTTCACGTATAACATTAGGTAAACGAGTCAATGCTTCAGGAGTTATAGCGAGTACGATAGTGTCGCTTTTAGCTTGGGCATTGGTACTTCTTTGTCTGTTACCAATAAAGGCGCCTTCACCTATAAATTCACCGGGCTCAATGGTACCTAATTCTAATAAGTGATTATGCTTAAAGACTAAAAGGGCGCCACTTAGTACAATGTATAAATGTTTGTCGTTATCAAACTGCTTAAATAAAAATTGCTGTTGGTTAACTAAATACAACAGGCCAAACGATTCTAATAATATTTGACGTTCGTTGAGCGTAAACTCTTTAAAAAAGTGTAGCCTGTTTATAATTTCCATTTGTTTGAATAATGGAATATGTTCGATTAGCTTCATCAATAACCAAATTTGTTAGACACGTTTAATTAGCTAATATTGCGCTCTTTTAACTTACGGGTCAACGTGTTGCGTCCCCAGCCAATTTTTATAGCTGCATCTTGTTTATGGCCAGAACAATTGGCGAGAGCTGTTTTTATTAGCCGAGTTTCTAGTTGTGCTTGAATATCGGGCCAAATATTTTCTTTGCCTTGTTTAAGTTCGTGGTTAAGCCATTGTTGAAATGCATCAAGCCAATCACCTTCCTCTTGAATTGGCGACGCATCAAGGATCTCAGGCGGTAAATCTTGTTCTGTAACAAGTTCACCTGGCGCCATCACAGTAAGCCAACGACACGTATTTTCGAGCTGACGTACATTACCTGGCCAATTAAAGAGTTTAAGCTGCTCTGTTGCTTTAGGGCTGAGTACTTTGCTTTCTACTTGTAAGTCTTTAGCGCTTTTGTGCAAAAAATGTTGCGACAAGCGATCAATATCTTCAGTGCGCTCCCGAAGAGCTGGCAAGCGTAGGCGTACTACGTTTAAACGATGAAATAAATCATCCCTAAATTTACCTTGTTTAACTAAGTCTTCCAGATTTTGATGCGTAGCTGCAATAATGCGTACATCCACCTTTATGCTTTGATGCCCGCCCACACGATAAAATTCACCATCGGCAAGCACGCGCAATAAACGTGTTTGCACATCAAGAGGCATATCACCAATTTCATCTAAAAAAAGCGTGCCGCCATTGGCTTGTTCAAAACGCCCTTTACGCACACTATCAGCGCCCGTAAATGCGCCTTTTTCGTGGCCAAATAATTCTGACTCAACAAGTTCTTTTGGAATTGCGGCCATGTTAAGTGCAATAAATTGATTTTCTTTACGTGGACTATGATTATGTAAGGCGCTGGCGACCAGTTCTTTGCCTGTGCCAGACTCACCATTTATTAATACACTCATGCTAGAGGCTGACAGTTTACCTATTGCTCTAAATACCTCTTGCATAGCGGGTGCTTCACCAATTATGTGTGCACTTTTAGGTGGGGCCTGCTTACGTTTAGTTTTTTTTGTAGAGTTTGCTCTAAATGCACTTTCAACAAGAGCAACCGCTTCGTTTAAATCAAACGGTTTAGCTAAATACTCAAAAGCACCTTTTTGAAAGGCATTAACGGCCGAATCTAAATCTGAGTGCGCGGTCATTATAATAACCGGTAGCCCAGGGTTTTGCTCTGCAATAAGCTCAAGTAAAGCCATGCCATCCATGCCAGGCATTTTTACATCAGACACCAAAACAGCTGGTTGGCTAAACTTTAATGCACTTAATACATCTTGCGCATTAGCAAAGCTTTCCGTGTTAAACCCTGCTCGGGTAAGTGCCTTTTCAAGTACAAAGCGAATTGAGGCATCATCATCTACAAGCCAAACTGTTTTCATGCAAACTCCAAACATTAATCTGCAAAGGGCAGATAGATATTAAATTCAGTATGTCCAGGCCAGCTATCACATTCAATATAGCCGTCATGCTGATCAATAAGCGTTTGCGCAATAGAAAGTCCAAGTCCTGAACCACCTTCTTTATTGGTGATCATCGGGTAGAACAATGTTTCGCGTATGCTGTGGTCAATGCCTGGTCCGTTATCAGATATTTGGATCAACAAGGCTTTTTTAGGTGCTTTACCTGGGCGACGATGTTGATGGTTTATGCGGGTTTTTATTTTTATTTCACCGCCATCAACGAGCGCCTGTTGGGCATTACGAACAATGTTTAATACGACTTGTTGTATTTTGCCTTGGTCAATATATACATCAGGAATACTCGGGTCATAATCCTTCACTAAGCCAATATTAGAACAATTATCTAACGTACTTAGCCTGACAACCGACTCTAGGGTTTGATGAATATTGCCATAAGACTTTTGCGGTAGCTGATTTGGCCCTAAGAGCCTATCTACTAATTCGCGCAATCTATCTGCTTGCTCAATGATAAGCTCAGCGCATTGGTCTCTTTCTTGTTGATCAACTTCATACTGCAATAACTGCGCCGCTCCGCGAATTCCACCTAAAGGATTTTTAATTTCGTGCGCTAAGCCACGAATTAAGTTTCGTGCAGCTTGATATTGATGCATTTGGTTTGATGCTTGGTCGTGCTTTATTTCATCATCTGTTTGGCGCCATTCTAATAATATATATAACGTGTCTTTAAATTTAAGCTGTCTTGAGCTGACTGCTACCTTGGCATGACGAGAATCGCTAAAAACCACGTCAGCTCTATGTTGCTGGCAATCAACGCCATCAATTAATGAATACTGTTCAATACGTTTCAAGTCAATAGAATGGTAATTAAAAAGGCTATCGAAAGGTTGATCTAACAAGCGTTTAGTACCAAGACCAAGTAACTCACTCGTACTGGTATTAGCATAAACAACAGTAAATTTTTTATCGAGCAACATGACCGCTGTTGTTTGGTTTTGCCAGATAGCGTCAAGCAGTTCTGGGCTGAAAATTTCATTATTAATCATAGTTGCACCATTTTAGTGCGCTAATATTTACAGGCAATTAATATTAATAAAATGCACTGCTGCGCCTCAGTTTTAAACTTAAATTTAGTTCTTGAATGTTATACCAATCTGCTTAATTAAGTGAGCTATTTTGAGGTATGAAAACCGTGTCGATAACAGGGCAAAAAATTCGTTATTTAGTTGTTCTATATCAGAAATTTTTAACACAGTTAGCGTCAAGCTTAAGCCCTCAAATTGATCAAGTATTATTGCGGATTGGTATTAAGCCCTTTCTGCGCATAAAAAACACATAAGGTTGGCTCACGGCAATAATTTGGTTTTTATTATTCAACAGCTTTACTTGCAATGTATGTTCACCGCGTTCAACATCTTTTATAGCAAAGGTTGAATCATGACTAGCAGGGCCATGTGTTTGACCATCAACAAACAGCTGTATTGTTAACCCACTTTCGAACCGTGGTGTTATACGGCTGGTAACATATACCGTGCCTGTATTTTCATGAATTGTCTGATTATGCTCTGGTGACAAAATAGCAATGTTAAACGCTGCTTTTTGGGGTTGAGGTTGGTTATTTAAAATATAAGTATTGGTCGCAGGCATTGTAAGGTGCTGACTTGTAAGCTTTACCTCCGTCGCGCCTTTATGCGGTGTATCTGAGAGCACTAACACGCCATTTTTATCTTCCCAAGCGTATATTTTTTTTTCAGCAGCATAGCCATAATTACTTAATCCTAAAGTAATTGTTAGTAATAAAATGTAATTATTCACTCGGCGGTCCTGCGTTTTAGAGTAACTTTACTCTAGTGGAGATTGCTTTGATTTACCATTAAAAAAGCCCGCAGAGCAGCGGGCTTGAGAACACACATATTTTTTACAGCTTAATTAACAGCTGTAGTACATTTCAAACTCAACTGGGTGAGTTGTCATGTTAAGTTTTTCAACTTCTTTAGATTTAAGTGAGATATAAGCATCAATTAAATCATCAGTGAATACACCACCTTGAGTTAAGAATTCACGGTCTGCGCTAAGTGCAGATAGTGCTTCGTCAAGTGATGCTGCAACCGTTGGAATTTCTGCTGCTTCTTCAGCTGGTAAGTCGTATAAATCTTTATCCATAGCATCGCCAGGGTGGATCTTGTTTTTGATACCATCAAGGCCAGCCATAAGCATTGCTGAGAAAGCAAGGTATGGGTTAGCAGTTGGATCTGGGAAGCGTACTTCAATACGACGACCTTTTTCAGATGGAACCACTGGGATACGAATTGATGCAGAACGGTTACGTGCAGAGTATGCAAGCATAACTGGTGCTTCAAAACCTGGTACTAAACGCTTGTACGAGTTAGTAGAGGCATTTGCAAAAGCATTGATTGCTTTAGCATGCTTAATGATGCCGCCAATGTAGTAAAGTGCATCTTCAGAAAGACCGCCGTACTTATCACCAGCAAAAAGGTTTACACCATCTTTAGCAAGTGACTGGTGACAATGCATACCAGAGCCGTTATCACCAACAACTGGCTTAGGCATAAACGTTGCTGTTTTACCGTATAAGTGAGCCATGTTATGGATAACATATTTCATTTCTTGAATTTCATCCGCCTTTAATACCATTGTATTAAAGCGAGTAGCGATTTCGTTTTGACCTGCTGTTGCTACTTCGTGGTGATGTGCTTCTACTACTTGGCCCATTTCTTCTAGCACTAGACATGTAGCTGAACGCCAATCTTGGAAGTCATCAACTGGAGCAACTGGGAAGTAACCGCCTTTAACACCTGGACGGTGACCTGTGTTGCCATCTGCATATTCTTTATCTGAGTTCCAAGCAGCTTGCTTAGAATCAATTTTATACATAGAACCAGACATGTCTGATTTGTATTTAACATCATCAAATACGAAAAATTCTGGCTCTGGGCCAAATAACACAGTGTCTGCAATACCAGTTGAACGCATGTAATCTTCAGCACGCTTAGCAACTGAGCGTGGGTCACGTTCATAACCTTGAAGTGTTGAAGGTTCAACAACGTCACAACGAACAATTAGTGTTGTTTCTTCTGTGAAAGGGTCTAATTTGATAGAGTCTGCATCTGGTAATAAAACCATGTCTGACTCATTAATGCCTTTCCAACCAGCGATTGAAGAACCATCGAACATTTTACCGTCTTCGAAAAAATCTTCATCAACTTGATGATGAGGAATAGAAACATGTTGTTCTTTACCTTTAGTGTCAGTAAAGCGTAAATCAATGAACTTAACGTCATTTTCTTTAATAAAATCTAAAACCGATTGTGACATGTGTCCTCCAAGTGTGGGGTTTTGTTATTGCTGCATAATTGCTTTAGCATTTATTAAGCTGATTTTGTGCCATTTTTATAACTGCATGTTTATAAATTAAAAAAAATAAGTTGTTATAAAATTCAGCATAGTGGCGCACTAGTTTGGTGCGTAAAATATCCCTTTTGGTGCAATATTTACACGGTGCAATTTGCTGATAATTTAATCGCTTAAAATTAGCATAAACTAAATGCAAAAGAGTACCAAAAAGATCGGAAAAATAGCCAAAATGGCTGTTTCTCGAAAAAATATCGAAATTTAATTCATATAATTGTCATATATAAAACAGATACTTAGTGAAAGTATTGAGAAAGTTTTAAAATTTGTATTGGATAAACTTTCATCCATGTCATTAATGAGGGATAATATGCGCCCTTTTAAATCCTATGCTTGGACATCTCGTGAAAACGCAGATGAGTGCGTAGATCTTGCAGGATCATTGAGAATTTAATTTCTCTGAGTAAATATATGAGCATCGAAAAGTTAAGAAATATAGCGATTATCGCGCACGTTGACCACGGTAAAACAACACTGGTTGACAAACTACTTGAGCAATCAGGTACATTAGAAACACGCGGCGGTAACGAAGAGCGCGTGATGGACTCAAACGACATTGAGAAAGAACGTGGTATTACCATTTTGGCTAAAAACACAGCCATTTCTTGGAACGACTACCATATCAATATCGTAGATACTCCGGGACACGCCGATTTCGGTGGTGAAGTTGAACGCGTACTTTCGATGGCTGACTCAGTATTATTACTTGTTGATGCTCAAGAAGGTCCAATGCCACAAACGCGTTTCGTTACGCAAAAGGCATTCGCGCAAGGCTTAAAGCCAATCGTAGTTATCAATAAAATTGATAAGCCAGGTTCACGTCCTGATTGGGTTATGGATCAAATCTTTGATTTATTCGACAACCTTGGCGCAACTGACGAACAGTTAGACTTTAAAGTAATCTACGCTTCAGCAATCAACGGCTGGGCAACACTAGATTTAGACGAGCCATCAGAGAACATGGAACCTATGTTCAAGATGATCGTTGAAGAAGTATCACCACCGGATGCAGATCCTGAAGGTGACTTCCAAATGCAAATTTCTCAACTAGATTACAACTCTTATGTTGGTGTAGTTGGTATTGGTCGTATTAAACGTGGTTCTGTTGCTCCTAACCAACAAGTTACTATTATCAGTGCTGATGGCACTACACGTAATGGTAAAATTGGCGCAGTACAAAGCTACCTAGGTCTTGAACGTATCGAAACTGATAGAGCTTACGCTGGTAACATCGTAACTGTAACAGGTATTGGTGAGCTTAAGATTTCTGACACAGTTTGTTTCCCAGGAAACGTTGAAGCATTACCACCACTAAGTGTTGATGAGCCAACTGTAACAATGACATTCTCTGTAAATAACTCACCTTTCTGTGGTAAAGAAGGTAAGTTTGTAACGTCACGTAATATCCGTGAGCGTTTAGACAAAGAATTAGTACACAACGTAGCACTTCGCGTTGAAGATACTGCTAGCCCAGATAGCTTCCGTGTTTCTGGTCGTGGTGAATTACACCTAGGTATCTTAATCGAAAACATGCGTCGTGAAGGTTACGAGCTTTCAGTTTCTCGTCCAGAAGTTATCTTACGTACTGTAGATGGCGTTCTAGAAGAACCGTTTGAAACAGTGACTATTGACTGTCAAGACGAGCATCAAGGTTCTGTTATGGAACAAGTTGGCCTACGTAAAGGTGAACTTACTAACATGACTCCAGATGGCAAAGGCCGTATGCGTTTAGACTTCATGATCCCTAGCCGTGGTTTAATTGGTTTCCAAACTGATTTCATGACGCTTACTTCGGGTTCTGGTCTTATGTACCATACGTTCGATCATTACGGTCCTCACAAAGGTGGCGACATCGGTGTTCGTAAGAACGGCGTAATGATTGCAAACGCAACTGGTAAAGCACTTACTAACGCGTTATTCAACTTACAAGAGCGCGGCCGTTTATTCATCGGTCACGGTGTTGAAGTATACGAAGGTATGGTTATCGGTATTCATAACCGTGATAACGACCTTACAGTTAACGCCCTTAAAGGTAAGCAGTTAACTAACGTACGTGCATCTGGTACTGATGAAGCGCAAACGCTTTCTCCGCACCTTAACTACTCACTTGAGCAAGCGCTTGAGTTCATCGATGATGACGAACTAGTTGAAGTTACTCCACTAAACATTCGTATCCGTAAGAAACACCTTACAGAAAACGAACGTAAACGTGCGGGTCGTGCACCTAAGTCATAATCTATTAATTTAGAATAATGATTTTAAAAGCCGCTGTATTGCAAAATACAGCGGCTTTTTTGTATTTGATAAAACATCTCGAAGCTTTAAAGTCAAGGCAACTATTTGCGGCAAGGCTAGAGTCGCTTTTAGAAAAAAAAGTATTATTTCTAGGAGTACACTGCTAAATTGCTATGGGAGTTATTATGGAATTTGATGAAATAGTTTTAGGTGATAGAACTATTGCAGGTTTTAAATCTGATTTTGAGATTGACGTAATTCAGATTTTGAAACATTTAAATACTTGTGAGACCGCTTTTAAAAATTTCATACTTACAAATGAGAACCCTAAATTTAAGTGGGTTCAAGAATATGTATTTTTGTCTTTAGAGACTTCTGTTACTTCATTGAGGTTATTAGCCGAAGGTCATATTAATGCCGCTGGTAATACTATGAGAATATCTTATGAATCTCTCTGTATGTCTATCTTGCTTTCATCCCCAGTAAGGTTAAAAGTTGGTCGTGGTAAACAACAAAAAGAGATAGATTTTTATTCTGGCTATTTAAATAAAGATGCCTTCACTAAAGCGCACTTATCAATTGATTTAGTAGTAAGAAATGCAAGCGTGTTAGGCGTTACATCGGGAAAAGGTTGGCTCAAACAAGCTAAAGACTTTTATAATGGTTATAGTCATGCTTCTGAAATGGTATTTTCTTCTTTAGTACTTAAGTCCGGTAAATCGATTATAGGTGGTGGTTATAATGAAGAAAAACGAGAAATAATTTCAGCTCATTTAAAGCAAATTCATAAATTAGCCAAACAACTTCCAGAACTTATTAAGGAAATTTCTTTGCGTAATCAATTAAAATAATAAATAAAGTTATTCTTTGATAGGTAATTTTTTCGTTGGGTTTCGCTGCGCTCAACCCAACCTACGTGTTCAATTATTTTATTGGTAGTTACTTACTTTTTAGGGAGTAGGGTGATTTTGCCAAATACGTCGGCATCTATAAAGCCACGATTTCTGTCGCCATTTACTGGTTGTACTTCGTGTGAGCCCATAAAGTGCTCGCGCACGTCGCTGCCATCGTTATCGCAATACGCTAGCATAAAGCCGATTACTTGCTTTTCGCTAAGTGTAATAGGGGGGTTTTTAGCCCCTTCTTTATAATCATTTGGGTAGAGTTTTATTGCTACTTCCCACGTAATGTTAAAAGGTGCGGTGGTGTTGCGCTTCCAGTTACTCACTAGGTGGTCGGTATACAAATGGGCTTGTTTATCAGGTCCGTAATCGGCGGCTTGGTTATCAAGGCCAATATGGTACGCCAAAGCGGTGTGATTAAATTGGTGGTTTCCACCGGATGCATCGCTATCAATAAATACTTCAAGCGCATCGTCATCCCAATATTTATACGTTGGATCAGCGTGTGTATCTATTAAAACATCATCCACAATATCGGCTTGTAGATATAAATAGTTTTGATCCCACAGTAAGCGATAACGCCCTTTAAAGTCGGCATCGTTTGATGGTAGTGTGCCATCCATTAAATAAGGCATGTCGTGCCAAGTGGCTTTATTCCACGCATCTTCTGATACGCCATCAATAGTAATTGGAGTTGATGTATGTTCAACATCAATAGCCATTGCTGGCGTGCTTAATAAAAAGCTTAAGGCGAGTGCTAATTTTTTCATTAATTTCTCAATCTTATTATGTATTTTTATTGATGTAACACCATCTTAAAGTAGCTAAGTGATTAGTTACAGTGAAATACTTTCGCCTTCGTTTAAAATATACAGCGGTGTTTTAGCATCCATTTTTTTAACCATGTGCAATAAGCGCAGCAAGGCTGAATGACTGCTGTGGTCGCCCATTTTCCAACTTGAGTTACCGTATCCCCACGGTATCATTACTCTACAATTAAGCTCTTGTGCTGCATTAAGCGCGTCTTCTGGTGTGGTATGCACGTAACGGTACCAGTTAGGATCGTCTTTACTGTAGTAAGAAGCGATTGGCATTAAGCAAATATCGATATCGCCGTATTTTTGCTGTATATCTTTAAAGTGTTTTGAGTAGCCTGTATCGCCTGCAAAAAATAAGGTGCTACCGTTCTGTTCAAGTAACCAGCCATTCCAAAGGTCTTTATCGTGATCTTCGTAAATAAAGGGCACTAATACACGAGCGCTAAAATGATGAGCTGGCACGGCATTAATAGCTAAGTCGTCAATACTCGTTTTTGCATACCAGGCCATTTCGCTAATGTTAAATCCACCTGTTGGGAAGTTATCAGCCATTCCCAGTGGCGTTAAGTAGCGTGGTTTGTTACCTATTTCGGCTATATCTGCTTTATTAAAATGATCATAATGAAGGTGAGAATATATAACGGCATCTAAATTAGTTAGTTCGCTGTTAGTTAGCCAGTCACCGGGCTTACGATAAAACCCTGAGGCAAGTTTAAAGGCTAAATCAACAGGGGAGTCGAACTGCTCTTTTACAGGATCAAACACCACTTGCTGCCCGTTTGGTGTGCTGATCATAAACCCTGCATGGCCAAGCCAGCGAACAGTGTATCCGGTATTTAATTTTGGAGTTACTTGCCCCGCAATATATTGGCAGTTTTCACTTCCTTCTTCACATTGCAAATGAGTGTTGCTTGGATAGCAGTCATTTTCACAACTAATAGGGTACGTTTTTTTGCCTGGGTATAGATTATGGTAGCGCCCTTCGCGCTCACCATCTTTATGTAGTGGTACAACAGTATCAGGCCCTGCGATTCTTTCTATGTGATTAGCAGTTCCGCAAGCGGTTAGTAAGCTAGAGATAGCCAAAAGAGTTAAGGTACTTATTTTCATTGTAGTTTTTTATTTTAATTCTAATTTTATGAAAGTGTACCAAAAACGTTAGATTAATAAGTGGTTAAAAAGTAACAAAAAGTAAAAATAAATAAGCCTGCGAAATTGCAGGCTTATTTTTGTTTGTTTGTAATATATTAGTTAGCCTGCGCTATTCATTTGTTCAATAAATTTGTTTGAATCGGCAATCGATTTGTTCATGTCGTTCATTAACACTTGTATGTCGCGTTTAAGGTTAGTGAACTCGCCTTTAATAGCCGATACCGCTTGTGCGTTTAAGTTATGCTTTAAATATAAAACATTATCGTGAAGCGACGTTAATACTGGCTCCATTTTACTCTCTGCGCTGCGCATCGAGCGTAATAACTGTTCAAATTGACGCTTAGTCGCGGTTAGCTTTTTGCTGCTTTCACGCTTAAGTGATGCGCTTTTGTATTGCTCTAGCTCATCGCTCCACTCATCAAAAAGTGCTTCTGCTACGTCTTCTACTTTATTGATGTTAGTTGAGACTTCGTTTGCGGCTTTTAAGCTCGACTCGTAATCGTCGTTTAATTGATTGTAAGTGTCTTGTAGTTCGCCACCATTAAAATCGATTAGAGTAGTTAAGCGCTCTAGTGCCGATTTAAATTCTTCTTGAGACTCTTGCTGCGAGTCTTTGGTTTCTTCTACGCGATCGATAAGGATGTCGCGTTTGTGAATACCTACTTTTTCCATTGCAGAGTAATAAGCTGTTTGGCAACCTGACAAAGTAAGTGTTAGTACAAGCATTGAAACACTAAGTAATGTTTGTTTTTTCATCTGAATTCCTGTTTACGCGTGTTAGTGCTGTAAATTATGGCGCTGATTGTTATTATAATCAAAACCACATAAGCACAAGTCAATTGTATGAATGATAAGCTCTCCAATTACAAACAGCAAGTTAAGACCTTTATACGCCAGCAGCCAAGTTGGTGGATGCAGTATTTTAATCGCTGTATAGATGATCAAATAACGGTTAATGCCGGCTATTTAGCCTATGTAACGTTACTTTCTTTGATACCGCTTATTGCAGTGGGTGTTGCTATATTTTCGGCTTTTCCAGGTTTTGAGTCCACTCGTATGGAGATTGAGAGCTTTTTGTTTACTAACTTTGTGCCTACTTCTACCGATGTTATTAGAGAGCACATTAGCTCTTTTGCCGGTAACGCAAACCAAATGACCGCAGTAGGTATTGGTTTTTTAGCTGCAATTGCATTGTTGCTAATACGTAATGTGGATGCCACGCTAAACCGCATTTGGCGAATAAAGAAAAAGCGCCCGATGATGATTTCCTTTGCAGTATATTGGATGGTTTTGAGCTTAGGGCCTATGTTACTTGGTGCCAGCATTGGTGTTACCTCTTATATTGTATCTTTGGTATCGTTTGCTGATCAGGGTATTCCTGGGTTTAGCGGGTTTTTGTTAAAGCTATTGCCGTATGGTATTTCGATGGTGGGCTTTATTATGCTCTACACCTTAGTGCCTAATACGCGCGTATCGTTTAAAGCGGCGATACCGGGAGCATTATTTGCGGCACTTTTGTTTGAGCTAACTAAAAAAGGGTTTGCACTTTATATTAGCCATTTTCCTTCATACGAAGTGATTTATGGTGCAGTGGCGACGATTCCTATTTTGTTTGTTTGGGTGTATTTATCGTGGGTTGTTGTTTTGCTTGGCGCTGAATTTACAGCATGTATTAGCCCAGATGAAATACCAGAGATTGAGTTTGAAGATGACAAGCCAACAGTAAAGGACACAGTTTAAATGCAAGGGTTAATACAGCGCGTAAAGCATGCCAAGGTAGAAATTAATAATCAAGTTGTAGGCGAAATTAGCCAAGGTATACTGCTGTTGCTGGGTGTTGAAAAACACGACGATACGCAAACGGCCGATAAGCTTTTACACAAAGTAAGTAACTATCGTATTTTTACTGACGAAAACGACAAAATGAACTTAAGCCTCAAAGATATTAAAGGTGAGTTGCTGGTGGTTTCGCAATTTACCTTAGCGGCTGATACTAAAAAGGGTATGCGCCCTAGTTTTTCATCTGCGGCAACGCCAAGCCAAGCTAATGAGCTTTACGAGTACTTTGTTGCTCAAGCTAAAGAGTTGGGGCTTACAATAGCCACCGGTGAGTTTGGTGCCGATATGCAAGTAAGCTTGTGTAACGATGGACCCGTTACGTTTAACTTATCTGTTTAAGTTTTTTGGTTACCACGACAATATGATTCACGTAGCCCGTAATTTTTTGCGGGCTGACTGTACAGTCAAACACATCGAGTAATAGCTGCTTAAGTTGCTTTAATTGCGACTCATGTTGCGATAAAAAATTAATAAATAGCACACCGTTGTTATTTAAAGCCAAGTAGATTTTTTTATAAAATGCCTCTTCAAATAAAAATCGAGGTGCGTCTATTTGGCTAAATAAATCTAAGATAATCCAGTCAATATTTTGTGCACTTTTTAAAACCTGTTGTGCATCGGCGCATAGCAATTGATCATTTTTATTTGATGAAAAAAATTGAGTGTAGCAATCAATAATATCAGCGTTTTTTTCAACGGATGTTATGTGTGCTTTGGGGTATTTGTGTTGTAAATAATTACGAATAGCACCGCCGCCAAGGCCAAGTTCTAGCACCTTTTTTGGCGCGCTAAGAGCTTGCCAGTGCTTACCTAAGCACAATAAATGTGGAAAAAGTAATAAACTCGGGTCATTTAAATCAATAACAGATTGGAGTGTGTCGTTAATGAGTAACCAGCGCAACTGCTCATGACCACGTATCTGAATGTGATCGCCACTGCATTTATGCCAATAGATTAACTGACCAATGCTGTGGCTATTCTCAATAAACTGATCGCTTAGCAAGCCCGTCAGCGAATTTATATAATTGATTTTTTCTATCATATTCTCAGCATAAACTAGCACCGTTAAAGCGCAATGCCTTGTGTTATTAATTTTTAGATATTTTATGGACATCACCAAAGTCGTATTTGCAGTTTTTTAAAGATGGAGTATGGTATTTACAATAAAAATACCAAGCGATTTAATTATTTGAGCTTTCTAGCTTGTAGATAATCAATATGATTAGTATAGCGCCGTAGCCTTTTTGATTTTTATTTACGGCTTATATAACAACAGGAGTATGTATGTTTCAGGTAAGCACCCCACAAAGTAGCGAAGATTGGCAGGCGTATTACCAATTGCGCTGGCAGGTATTACGCGCGCCTTGGGGCGAGCCGCGTGGCTCTGAGCAAGATGATATGGAGCAAGATTCTGAGCATCGGTTTATAAAAAATAAAGAAGGTGAAGTGCTAGGCGTAGCACGTTTGCACTTTAACAATCATGAACAGGCACAAGTGCGTTACATGGCCGTTGCTGAAGGGAATCGTAATCAACATATTGGTAGTCGTTTATTACATGAGCTTGAAAAAATAGCATGGACGCAAAATGCTGATGAACTGGTTTTATTTGCTCGCGAACGTGCGCTTGAGTTTTATAAACGCCACGGTTACGAACTAAAAGAAAAAGCACATTTAGCGTATGGCGATGTACAGCATTTTAAAATGGTAAAGCAAAAGCCGTGTGAGCCAGGTTGGTTTCGTCACCCTAATTGGACGCAGGTACTACAAAATACGTGGCGGGAGTCTATTCCAATTAGTGACGCGATGGGCATTAAGGTAGAAAGCTACACCGATTGGCAATTTACAACCAGCGCCGACCTAGACGCTAACTTAAACCTACATAACACTATGTTTGCAGGTTCTATTTATAGCTTGGCCACGCTAACAGGTTGGGGCGCTACGTACTTAGCACTCAAAGAAGCTGGGCTTGAAGGTAATATTGTATTAGCCGATGCTAACATTAAGTACTTAAAGCCGCTTACTACCGACCCACGTGGCTGTGTAGATTTGCAAGCCTGCAAAGGTAAGTTGAGCGATTTAGAAACCGAAGGTAAAGCAAGCTATGTTGTGCCTGTTACTATTTATGATGGTGATAATATAGTTGCGGAGTTTGAAGGGCAGTTTGTAGTAAAAAAATAACTGTTTAGTTGTTCAAAACATTAAAAAGCCAAGCAATGCTTGGCTTTTTAATGCGTAAAACTTAGGGAAGTATTACAGCAGATCGGTTAATAATATACCTACACCAATACGTTCTATATCGGCATTATAGTCAATTAAGCTTTCGCCATAACCATTGAAGTATTGTGCATAACCACGAACTCGGCCCCATAATGGAAATGACCAGTCAAGCTGAATAGCACCACGATTGTCTGAATTTAAGTTATTACGCGACATAAAGCTAAATTCATGATCGTTAAGACGGTATGCACCGCTAAATTCAAAATAGCCCATGTATTTGTATATGTCTGGATTATCGTCGCCTTTAGCTTCTAAAACGTTGTCTTTTTCGTCCTCGGCTATGCGATACCAAGGTTTAAAACTAAAAACAAACCCTTCATTTTCCCAAATGAAATCAGCGTAAATACGGTTCCATGAGCGTGAGTTGGGCTGGCTACGACCATTTGATTGATGTGAAATACCTAAAACAATTGCCATTTCATCGCCCCAAAGTACATTTTCTGGGTCGAGGTAGTTTATCCAAAAAACTTCAGGTTCGTAGTTCGTTTCACGAAATGGTGAGGAGATTTCTGAATTATATATTTGCCAATATGATTGCAGCGTAAAACCAAAAAATAATGCTTGGTCTTCATCTGAAAAATCATCGTACAAAGGTACTTTAATAGAAAGCTGGTACTTTGCCTCTAAGTTATCGAGCGGTTCACCATCATTATCATCAGTTAATTCGTCGAAGCCATCGAAAGGACGATCATTGGGATGGGATACGTACGAAAGTGGTAAAATATAATTACGTTTATGTGGCGTAATAACATTACGATTTTTTTTACCCACTTCTTCACGTGCTTGGCGTTTATCAAGCGCGGTAAGTTGTTTGTTTTCTTCAAGAGCTGAACATTTTTTACGAAGATCGTCTAGAGTTTGTTTACCGTCTCCACCAATAACTTCGTTTAAAATACACTGTTTTACAAGGTTTATTTCGTTGTCTTGCTCGTTTGTAGCAACCTCTTCTTGTGCTAAGGTAGCTGTACTTATTAAGGCAGAAAGTGTGATCCAGTGGCGCCAGCTCATTGTAGTTCCTTTGTGAGTTTAAGTTATTGTATGCGTTAATTTAATTATAACGTCTTTTTACATATGTAACGGTGAACTTTTACTGAATTTTTTCTTATACTTCGTATTATACGTATTTGAGATAAACACAGATCAAAAGAAAAGCGGCCTGGGCCGCTTTCTAATGCAAATTAACTACTTTAGTTAATTTATACCAATTTTATTAAAAACATGATCATTCTAGCGTATTAAATAACTCACTAACTACGTTAAAAATTATTTATATAGAACAACTATGTACCATAATTTTAGCCTTGTTATTAAGCTATTTCCTTATCGCTATAATAGATCACTAATTTAATGCAATTGGTATTACTCTCACGCAATGAGAAGGGTGAGCTAAAGCTCAAATATGTTAGTAAAAAACTTATAAAGTTCGGTACCTTGGTTAACACTCGCTGAGGCAAAGTGCAAAATAGCAATTGCATCGCAATCAAGAGTGAGTGTTTGCAGTGGCTGCTCGCTTAAGTAGCGCTCCATGCGTAAAATATGTGCAATAGGCTCACCGGCTTTAATGTGCCCGCCAAGTGGGGCTATGTATTCAACCATACCGCCAATAGGGGCGTAATAAGCAAAGTAGTCATCTAAATTACATGCATAGCGAGTGATGTTAGCTGGCGTATGCGGTGCGTTTTGTAATACGCCTTTGTGATTTAAGTAACTTAAAATGCTGTTTGCATCGTTTAGTGCTTCTTTTAAGTCTATTTTTTCTTGGCTGCCTAGCTCTACCGTAAATGCTTCTACAGGTATTGATAATTCACGACCTTGCTCGCTAAGTGCATCACTTAAATGCCACCATGGGCAAAAGTTAGCTTCATCCATAGCGCCGTCAAAATCACTGGGGATAAGCAGTACATGTTCAATATTAAAGTAACGTGCGCTGTCGGTTGCATAGGTTGGGCAGTACAAATGCTTGCTGGAAATAGGGCCTGTGTGTAAATCGAGTACTATATCAGCCTGATGAGCGAGTTTTTGTAAGTTAAGCGCAATGCGTTTACCCGTATTGAGTAAATAAGCAGGGCCGTTAAGTTTGCTGTCTACTTCGTCAATAAGCGCCTGTTTGAAGTTACTTTTTAATGTAGCGTTGTCATACTGAGTATGATTTTGCGCAAACTGTGTCACTAAATTTTTATTGTAATGATACATGCGATTCCAATTAGTGCCCGTAATCGGATCGAACCTGCCAAGGGTAAACTCGCCAGATTTTTGATTACAACCAATCGGATTTGCATAAGGTACAAGGGTAATATCGCCATTAAGATTAAGGTGTTTTAATTGCTCAAGCAGCTGAAAAATAACTGCGTTACCTTGCACTTCAGCGCCATGCATATTGGCCTGAATGTAAACACTAGGCCCTGTACCATCGCCTTTTAAACGATACACAGGAATTGTAAGCGGTAAGCCGTTTGCAACTTCCCCTACTACAATGTTCTCTTGGCTAATGTGTGTTGTATTACTCATACTTATTACCTTAAATAATAGCTGGCATTTTCGGCTTGGCGAACACAGGTAAGTGTACCGTTTTGCAATGTGTACTCGGCGGCTAGCTCATGGCATAAAAAATACGGCATACTTTCGGTAAAGCCGTAAGCACCGCATTGGCTAAACACTAGCCAGTCGTGCTCATTTAAATCGCTTGGCAGGTTATGCTCACCTAGACAATCAAGCGCTGTACAAAGCGGGCCGTATAAAGTGACCGCTTGAGTTTTAGCACTGGATTCACGCAGTAACGCAGCAGGAAAATCTTGACTGGTAACAGCAGGGCGTAATAAGTGGTTTATACCGCCGCTTAAAATTACTTGTTCTTGATTATAGTTTTGTTTGCGCTCTACTACTGGGTTTGCGTAATGACCGCATTCGCCCACGGCATAGCGACCAAGTTCCATCCATAATTCTTCTACACCCGCATCATTTTTAATTTTAGCGAGCGCAGCAATTAAGTCATCCCAATCAAGCGTTGCTTCATTTTGTGTATAAGGAATACCTAAGCCGCCGCCTAAATCGAGAATTTTAAGGCTAATATTTAAATCGCTGGCAAGTTGACTAAGTGGTGCAATCATTTGTGACCACAAATCGCTTAGTTTTTGCGTGCTAAGCATGTTGCCCCACTGAAAAATATGTAAGCCGTCAAACTTAAGTGCAGGGTAGTTGGTTACATTGAGTGCTTGCCACTCATCACAACCCAAACCAAATGGTGTGAGGCTGTCGCCGCCCAGTGGGTTTTTTTCACCTTCAGGCCAGCGTAATTGTACACGCAGTAATACTTGTAACTGTGTATTTTGTAATTGTGCTTGTTGGTTTAACCAACGTACTTGATTGAGGCTTTCGGCTACGAATATACGCACGCCGCGCTCAATAAAGTGTTTAATTTGTTTAGGGCTTTTTGCAGGCCCTGTGTTGAGCACGCGCTGCGAGCTAATACCTTGTGCGAGTACTTGCTCAAGCTCACCTTTACTTGCTACGTCAAAATTAAAGCCAGCGCTGTCTAAGCTTTGAATTATTTTAGACAGTGGATTTGCTTTTACCGCGTACCATAGTTTTACATCGGTTTGCGCCACTAAACGCGCAAGATGCGTGTTTAGTTGATCTAGGTCGTAAACAAAAAAAGGTGTATCAAGTTGTTGTGTAATAGTATTTACAGCGGTTTTGATAGGCGTGCTCAAAAAGCTCATTATCGTAAAACCTCTTCAAGCAATAACGATGCATCGCTTTTCTCGTCGCGGTATTTAACTATTAACGCACACGACATGCTTAAGCCTTGCTCGCGCGCCCATTCGTTTGACGCAGGGCGAGAGCCCGGTATTACAATGGCGTATTCAGGGATTGGCTCGCCTTTATCAAGTTGGCGCTCGTTTACGCAATCGTATACTGGAATAGTTGCTGATAAACGTACGCCAGGGGCAAGTACTGCGCCTTTTTTAATGACTACGCCTTCAACAATAATGCAGCCCGCACCAATAAAGGCGTCGTCTTCAACCACTACTGGGCTTGCACCAATTGGCTCAAGTACACCACCAAGCTGAACTGCAGCACTTAAATGTACGTTTTTACCTACTTGTGCACACGAGCCAACTAATGCGTGGCTATCTACCATTGTGCCTTCGTCGATATATGCACCAATGTTTACATACGCTGGTGGCATAATAATCGTGCCTTTAGCCACATAAGCACCACGGCGAACACTTGAGCCACCCGGCACCATTCGCACGCCATCTTCAGTATTAAATTCTTGCGGAGCTAAGTTATGTTTATCAACAAAACCACCTGTAAACTCAGTATTAGTGCCATTTTTAAAGGCTTCTAAAATACCTTTTTTTACTTCTATGTTAGCTTGCCATTGGCCGCTTTCGTTTTGTGATGCTGCGCGTACAGCGCCCGATTCTAAATTATTTAATAGTTCTAACCAGCTCATTATAAAAACCTGTATTTAATGCCAAGATAAAATGGTGTTGTTTGCAGTTGTGATGCAATCGGTTTGAGTTAACTCAAGATGTGTTAAAGGTGGACGAAGTTGCGGGCTGCTTAAGCGGCCTTGCAAATGCATCAGTACCTTTACGGGAATAGGGTTTGCGACAGCAAATAGGCTATTAATAGCGCTTGACCACTGGGCAAATAAATTAGGGTGTTGACCACTTAAACAGCGTTTAACAAACTCGTGAGTTTGTTCAGGCCATGCGTTTGCAGCTACCGACACTAATCCTTTTGCACCGGCTTGTGCAAAATAAGGCATTAGCGCATCGTCGCCACTAAAAATAGCTAAATTAGGGGCCGCTTGGCGGTAAGCTTCAAACTGAGCAATACTGCCGCTCGCTTCTTTTAACGCCCATAAATTTTTATTGTTTTGTAAGTTTTGAATTGTTGCCGCTGGGATGCTAACAGCGCTTCGACCCGGTACGTTATAAAGCATACATGGGTGAGCGCTTGCATTAAGTAGGCTTTCAAACCAATGAGTTTGACCTATAGCACCAGGCTTTGCATAAAGCGGTGAGCCAAGTAAAAAGCTATGAATTGGTAGTGTATTACAGTAATTAACCCACTCAATTTGTTGCTTTAAGTTACTACCGCCCACAGCAACCATGAGTGGTACTGTTGGTTTTAGCTGGCATACGTGTTCAACAATGGCTTGTTGCTCTTTTAGCGTTAGTGCTAAACCTTCGCCCGTACTGCCAAGTAGCAAAATACCGTTATGTGCCGCTTCTTGATCGCTAACCAGCTTAGTTAACGTGTTGTAGTCAACATCGCCGTGTTGATCAAATGGCGTAACGAGCGCGGTCCACAGTGAGTAGTCGTTTAAATTGAAGTTGTTGATCATCTCTCACGAACTTATAATTTGTACCAACTTTATTAAAAACGTGATCATTTTAGCGATAACTAATTTAATGCAATTGGTATTATTCGAAGAGTTAAAAAGCTTTATGGAAGGAGCCGCATTAACGTCGTTCGAACTAATAATTCGAAGAGCGAATGGGCTTAAAATAATAGGGCGCACGGCCTTAATATTTAAGACCAGAAGCTCTCCACCAAACTAACAAGCTGCTTTTTATAAGCAGCTATTGGTGACAGTCGCTAGGGTTCAACCTAGTCGCCCGAAATAAACACCTCGCAAAAGTGGTTACTTCTCGGCGTTAATTCCCCTCACGTATGCTTACTGGAGTTTGCGCTCCTAACATACGCTACCTGAATAACGCACCTCTTCTAGCCCTTTGCACCTGTTTGTAGGGTAAAACTTACAAACCTGTGCAATTTAAATAGGGTAATTACGGCGATTAAAGCATTTTAGCCGTCTAGGTGTCAAGCGAATAAATACAGATTAATTCATCGAAAAGAGGGGTGGTTACGTATTAGGTGCTTTTCTCGTACACTAGCAATATAAGTAGTGAGGTATTTAATTAGTATGGAAAAATTTAGCGATATTTATAAGCGAGCGGTAGAGCGAAAAGGCTCTGAAAAAATGCTTAAGTTATTACTTGCAAAACCGCTATCTAAAAAACAACTAAGCACGTTAAGTGACGACGATTGGCTTGAAGAATTTACTCGAAAAGTATTTCAAAGCGGCTTTTATTGGTCAGTCATAAATAATAAGTGGGCAGGCTTTAGAGAGGTTTTTTGGGATTTTAGCGTTGATAAGTTATTAATGATGCCACCCGATATGCTGGAACAAAAAGCAACGGATGAGCGCATTGTTCGTAACTATAAAAAAGTAAAAACAATTACCGAAAATGCTTACATGATCCACGAAATAGCAGGGGAACATGGCAGTTTTAGTCAGTTTGTCGCTAATTGGCCAACAGACGATATTATTGGTTTGTGGGCGTATTTAAAAAAACATGGTTCGCGTTTAGGCGGAAATACAGGGCCTTACGCGTTGCGAGCACTTGGTAAAGATACATTTTTACTATCACGCGATGTAGAGAATTATTTGCGTGCCCATAAAATTATAGACGGCGGCTTACAAACTAAAAAGTCACTAAATGCAGCCCAAGCTTTTTTTAACGAAATGCAAAAGCAAAGCGGCTTAAGTATGCAAGAGTTAAGCTTAATTGTTGCTTATGGCGTAGGTGACAACCGTGTTGGTATAAGTCAGCAATAATAGGAATTACCATGAAATTAGTGCCAAGATACACAGACATTGCGGAAAACTTCGCGATTGAAGATTTCCCTGCAAGTGTCGCCTCTCCTCAGTTATTGCTGTGGAACGAGAGTTTAGCAAAACAATTTAATATTAACGTTGCGGCTGATTTGCGTGCCAGCACTTTTAGCGGTAACGAAAAACAGGCGATTCCTGCAGTAGCACTTGGTTACTCTGGGCACCAATTTGGACATTTTTCACCACGTTTAGGCGATGGGCGAGCGCATTTACTGGGCGCTATTAATGATGATAAAAACCAGTTGTGGGATATTCAATTAAAAGGCTCTGGTGCTACTCCTTACTCAAGAGGGGGAGATGGACGTTGTGCACTTGGTCCTGCTATTCGTGAATACGTAATGAGCGAGGCAATGCATGCGCTGGGAGTTAAAACCACACGCTGCTTAGCGGTTGTTGGCAGTGGCGAAACGGTTTACCGTAATCCGCCACAAGCAGGGGCTATCGTTACTCGCGTAGCAACGAGCCATATTCGTGTTGGTTCATTTCAATATTTAGCGACGCAAGGCGATGTTGAAGGGCTTAAAAATTTAGCCGATTTAGCTATAGAGCGACACTACCCAGAAATAACCGATACAGGTTCGCAGCGCTATTTAGCCTTTTTAGGCGCAGTGATTAAAAACCAAGTTAAGCTAATTGTGAGCTGGATGCGTGTTGGTTTTATTCACGGAGTAATGAATACAGATAATACGCTAGTAAGCGGAGAAACCATTGATTACGGCCCATGTGCCATGATGAACAGTTTTGATTTTGATACTGTATTTAGTTCTATTGATAAACAAGGCCGCTATGCATTTGGTAACCAGCCGAATATGGCTAACTGGAACTGTGCCCGTTTAGCTGAAAGTCTTATACCACTAATTCATGACGATGATGAGCAAGCTGTTTCGCTAATGACGCCACATATAAATAGCTTTGCTGAACAGTTTAATACTGAATTTACGGCTATGTGGGCAAAAAAGTTGGGCTTAGTCGGTATTGATGAAAATGATACAAGGTTAGTTGCAGAATTGTTAACATTATTAAAGGTTCATGAACTCGATTACACCAATACCTTTGATGCATTAACCGAGTCGTTAAAACAGGAAGCGCTTATTCCTGAAGCATTAGCGCAATGGGCATGTAAATGGCAAAGCCGGGTTGATGGAAATAGTTATACAGTAATGCGAAAAGCGAACCCTCGAGTAATACCACGCAATCACATCATTGAATCAATTATTACTGACTACAGCGAAATGGGGTCAAGTGCGCTATTAAGTGATTTTTTAAAAGTACTGAGCAATCCTTATAATGAAGTGAATAAGCTTGTCGATTTTCAGACGCCTCCTAAAAGTGATCAGGGGTATCGTACTTTTTGCGGTACTTAACTATTAATTTTAGATGTAAGTTTATGATTATAAATATTCATTTTTCATTTTTAGAAGTGTTCATTGATTGAGCAAAATAAATTCTAGTGTTATCATCCATTTTATAAGGATAAGTAAGTTTTGCTGTGTATAAAAGTGCATTTAACTGAATTGTTCCTGTTTTTGTCGCAGGCTATCGATTTATAAAAAAACCACAACTATAAATTATTTGCAGAGTAGGTAATATTTTTGATTTCACCTACAATGGGTGGTTGGATGTCGTTATAGATAATTAAAAAAATTTATAAACTTTATTATTCGTTAAGTATTGATTAACAAAGGTTCGGTTAGTCTGTATAAAACAGATTGAGCTAGTATTGATTAGCTACAATTTTTAATTGTTAAAATGGGAAGAAAACAATGAAATTAAAATCACTTACAATCGCAATTGCGTTAGCTGCAACTAGCGTATCTACATTTGCTGCAGATAAAGAAGAAGGTTTCTACATTGGCGCATTTGGTGACTACTATGACGCATCTTGGAAAAACATGCGTGCCCAAGCTGGTCTTGATGTAAATGAATCAACTGGTTGGGGTGTTGAAGCTGGTTACCGTTTCAGTGATTACTGGAGCGCACGCCTAGAATATGCAGACATGGATTTTAATGCTTTTGATAAAGTTGCTGGCAACCGCAACAGTATTGATGGCGAGCGTTACGGTATTGATGCTCTTTATCATTTAAATGGCGGTCCTTTCTACGGTCTTTTCGGTATTAAAGAAATGGACGTAGTAGATGACAACACATTCTTAAATGCAGGTGTTGGTTACCAACATTTCATTACAGATGGTTTATTTGTAAATGCTGAAACAGCTGTATACCAAGGTCTTGACCGTGGTTACACAGATGTAGGCGCTAAAATTGGTATTAACTACTTATTTGGCCAAAACTCAGCACCAGTTGAGCCAGTAAAACCAGCTCCAGAAGTAGTTGAAGTTGCAGTTGCTCCTTCAGACAGCGACAATGATAATATTTTAGATGCTGACGATAGATGTCCAAACACGCCAATGACTGACGCAGTTGATGGCACTGGTTGTACTTTATATGAAGATAAAGAAGTAACTGTAAGCTTATTAGTGACTTTCCCTAATAATACATCAGCAGTATCTACTCAGTACTTAAATGATATCGAAAAAGTATCTGAGTTCTTAAAAGAGTACCCAGGTACAACAGTGCTTTTAGAAGGTCACACTTCAGCTGTAGGTAAAGCAACTTACAATAAATGGTTATCTAAAAAGCGTGCTGATGCTGTAGCTAAGCAACTTGTTGCTGATGGTATTGCTCAAGATCGCATTACTACAGTTGGTTTAGGTGAAGAGCGTCTTAAAAATGATGCAAACACTAAAGCTGCAAACGCAGAAAACCGTCGTGTAGAAGCGCATATCAAAACTATCAAAAACGTTAAAGTTTTACGTTAATTAAATAGTTTGTAATAGAAACCCAGCCAAGCGCTGGGTTTTTTTATGTCTGTAATAAATTAATATTGGTTAATGGTAATGATTATTACTTAACAAGTATTCATGGGAATAGTTTTTACTACAACCACTATTCATAGTATTTATAATCGGTATAATCAGTTGCGTAACTGGATGGATTTTCATCTATCCATAAAAGCTTTATAATTACGCGTTAGAATACTATAAGTATTGGGTAACTTATTTGCGCTTGAAGCGCTACCGGATACTTTCACGTCACCAAGAGGGCAATATTGTGCTACAAGAATATCGTAAACACGTAGAAGAACGTGCCGCGTTAGGTATCGTACCAGCGCCATTAGATGCTCAGCAAACTGCTGATCTTATTGAATTAATCAAAACTCCACCTGCAGGTGAAGAAGAATTCATTTTAGATTTGTTTATTCAGCGTATACCAGCGGGTGTTGACGATGCTGCTTATATTAAAGCGGGATTTTTAGCAGCTATAGCTAAAGGTGAAACTAATTCTCCACTTGTTTCTAAAGAAAAAGCGGCAGAATTATTAGGTACAATGTTGGGCGGTTACAATATCGCACCAATGATTGACCTACTTGATGACGAAACACTTGCACCAATCGTAGTTAAAGGCCTTTCAAATACATTACTTATGTTTGATGCGTTCTACGATGTTGAAGAAAAAGCAAAAGCGGGTAATACATTCGCTAAGCAAATTATTGAGTCTTGGGCAAATGCGCAATGGTTTACTAATAAGCCAGCTGTTGCTGAAAAGATCTCAGTTACTGTATTTAAAGTAACTGGCGAGACAAACACTGATGACTTATCACCAGCACCAGATGCATGGTCTCGTCCAGATATCCCACTTCATGCTTTAGCAATGCTAAAAATTGAACGTGATGGAATTACACCAGACAAGCCAGGCGAAGTAGGTCCAATCTCTCAGCTTGAAGAATTAAAAACTAAAGGCTTACCACTTGCATATGTAGGTGATGTTGTTGGTACTGGTTCTTCTCGTAAGTCTGCAACTAACTCTGTACTTTGGTTCATGGGCGATGATATCCCATTCGTACCAAATAAGCGTGTTGGCGGTGTATGTCTAGGTAATAAAATTGCTCCAATCTTCTTCAATACAATGGAAGATTCAGGTGCATTACCAATCGAATTAAATGTTGATGAGCTTAACATGGGTGAGCAAATCGATATTTACCCGTACGAAGGTGTTGTTAAGAGCCACGGTACTGACAAAGTAATCTCAACTTTTGAACTTAAATCTGATGTAATTTTAGATGAAGTTCGTGCTGGTGGTCGTATACCACTTATCATTGGTCGTGGTTTAACTGATAAAGCACGTACATCACTTGGCCTAGGTCCAACTGATGTATTTAAAGTACCAACAGTGACAGAAGTTTCTGAAAAAGGCTTCACACTAGCGCAAAAAATGGTTGGTAAAGCGTGTAACGTTCCAGGTATTCGCCCAGGCCAATATTGTGAACCTAAAATGACAACTGTTGGCTCGCAAGATACAACAGGTCCTATGACACGTGACGAACTTAAAGACTTAGCATGTTTAGGTTTTTCTGCAGATTTAACAATGCAGTCTTTCTGTCATACGTCGGCTTACCCTAAACCAATCGATGTAAACACTCACCATACGCTTCCTGATTTCATCATGAACCGTGGCGGTGTGTCACTTCGCCCAGGTGATGGTGTAATTCACTCATGGTTAAACCGTATGTTATTACCAGATACTGTAGGTACTGGTGGTGATTCACATACACGTTTCCCATTAGGTATTTCATTCCCAGCAGGTTCGGGTGCAGTAGCATTCGCAGCAGCTACAGGTGTTATGCCTCTTGATATGCCTGAGTCAATTTTGGTTCGCTTTAAAGGTGAAATGCAACCAGGTATCACTTTACGTGACCTTGTACATGCAATCCCTTACTTCGGTATTAAAGAAGGTTTATTAACAGTTGAGAAAAAAGGTAAAATTAACGAATTCTCTGGTCGTGTACTAGAAATTGAAGGCGTTGAACACCTAACTGTTGAGCAAGCGTTCGAACTATCAGATGCATCTGCAGAGCGTTCTGCAGCAGGTTGTGCGGTTAAACTTTCTAAAGAGTCTATCGCAGAATACCTAGAATCAAACATTGTTATGCTTAAATGGATGATCTCTGAAGGTTACGGCGATGTACGTACTATTGAGCGTCGTATTACTGCAATGCAAGATTGGTTAGCTAACCCAGAACTAATGGAAGCTGATGCTGATGCAGAGTACAAGCATGTACTTGAAATTGATTTAGCTGAGATTAAAGAGCCCGTTCTTTGTGCTCCAAATGACCCAGATGATGCGCGCTTACTATCTGACGTTACTGGCGAGAAAATCGACGAAGTGTTCATCGGTTCTTGTATGACTAACATCGGTCATTTCCGCGCAGCGGGTAAATTACTAGATGGCTTTAAAGGTCAGTTACCAACTCAACTTTGGGTTGCTCCACCAACTAAGATGGATAAAGACCAGCTTACTGAAGAGGGTTACTACGGTATCTTTGGACGTGTTGGTGCACGTATCGAAACACCAGGTTGTTCACTTTGTATGGGTAACCAAGCACGCGTTGCAGACAAAGCAACGGTTGTGTCTACCTCTACACGTAACTTCCCTAACCGTTTAGGTAATGGTGCAAACGTATTCTTAGCATCAGCAGAACTTGCTGCTGTAGCGGCTATCTTAGGTAAATTACCTACTCCAGCTGAGTACCAAGAGTATGCAGCGAAGATCAATGCAACGGCTGCAGATACTTACCGTTACTTGAACTTCCACCGTATGCCTGCTTACACTAAAAAAGCAGACAAGGTTATTATTCAACAAGCTGTATAATTTTTAAAGTTTGTTTAAAAACCCGCTTCGGCGGGTTTTTTATTGACTAAAATAAATATTAGATAGTTCATGCTTCTTTTTTTGTATTTTTGTATTAACTCTGGCCTTAAGTTGTTTTTAAGTTGAGTAATAAAGCAAAAAATCCTCTCAATATGCATTAAAATCCTCACCAATATTCTCATTATTTTAGGCGAGATTTTATGACAGCATTAAACAACCAGAATTTACTGCAACTACGTTTTATTAACCAAGTAAATATTGATTTGGTTAAGCCTTCTTTTGATAACCTGCCTGCAAATCCATATGCAGATGGTGCTTTTCGTAAACGTCGTTATTCAGTAGTTAAAATGCAAAATGGTGAAATAAAGTTACAAAAAACCAAAGCATTTGTTCAAGACGATTCAATTAATACTTTTCAGGGTAATGTAGAGCGTACTTACGAAAACCTAGAGCAAAGTTTACTTGAATCAGAGGGTATGAAAAATATCGTCAATGAGTTTCGCCAACTTACCGGTATTGATGAGCAGCGCGATATTGAAATTCATCAGTTCCGCATGCTTGCCATTGATAGCGATACACCTGCAGCGCCAGAAGGCGTTCATCAAGATGGTTTTGACCATGTATGTATATGCGGCGTATCTCACGAGAACTTAGAAGGTGGCGAACTGCTTGTATACGAAAACAAGCAAGCTGAGCCTTGTTTTAAAATGGAAATAAAAGACGGCATGTTTGCATTAATAAACGACCGTCAAGTGTGGCACAACGCAACACCGATGAACAAAATTGATGCTAGCAAACCAGGTTACCTGGATTGTTTTGTATTAACGTCTTAAGGAATAAGCATGAACATAACGCAATTACGTGAGCAGTTTCCAGCATTAATGCAAGACGTTGATGGTAAATCGCCAATATTTTTAGACGGACCAGGCGGCTCGCAGGTACCAACATCGGTGCTTACTGCGATGACTGCTTATTTAGGTCATTATAATTCGAACTTAGGTGGCGCGTTTTTTTCAAGTGATAAAACGGTTGAGTTGATGGCGAATGCGCGCCAAGCCGCCGCTGACTTACTTAATGCACCTAGCTCACAACAAATTGTGTTTGGTCCAAACATGACCAGCCTCACATTTAGCTTTAGCCGTGCAATTTCGCGTGATTGGCAGGCTGGCGATGAAATAATTGTAACTAACGCTGATCATTTCTCGAATGTATCGTCGTGGCAACAAGCCGCAGAAGATAAAGGTGTTGTTGTAAATACTGCGCTTATTAACGAAGCTGATTGCAGCTTAGATATGGCGCAGTTTGAAAGCTTATTAAACAGTAATACTAAGCTTGTTGCGGTAACGTATGCGTCAAATACCACAGGTTCAATTAATAATATTAAACGCATTGTAGAGCTTGCTCACAGCGTAGGCGCACTTGTTTATGTTGATGCAGTACATTACGCACCGCATGAACTTGTTGATGTACAAGCACTTGATTGCGACTTTTTAGCTTGCTCGGCGTATAAGTTTTTTGGTCCGCATTTGGGTATGGTTTACGGTAAAAAAGAGCATTTAGATGGGTTTACACCGTACAAAGTTGAGCCAGCTAAAGACATAGCACCAGGTCGCTGGGAAACCGGCACACAAAGCTTTGAAGCAATGGCTGGTTTTATCGCGGCTGTTGATTACATTGCGGCGATTAGTGAGCTTGATGATAGCCATTCACGCCGCGAAAAGTTAAGCATAGCTTTTGCTAAAACTAAACAGCACGAAATGGCGCTTAGCGAACACTTTTTAACGCGCTTAGTTAATTATCCACGCATTAATTTGTTTGGTATTGATGATTTTGATCGCCTTAATGAGCGTACACCTACCTTTGCGCTAACTTTCGAAGGGCTTGAGCCACGCGCAGTTTCAGAATTTTTAGGCAAACAGCATATTTGTGTGTGGGACGGTAACTTTTACGCGCAAGGTTTGTGTAAGCAGTTAGGTGTACTCGACAAAGGCGGTGTAGTGCGTATTGGTTGTATGCACTACAACACCATTGAAGAGCTAGATCAGTTGTTTAATTTATTTGATGAACTGCTCGGTTAAATAATACTGATTTTGGTGCGCTAACTCTTAGGCGCACCATATATTTGTTCTGCTCGATTAAACAGTACCCACGATGTTAAAATATACTTATCGTTTGATACTGGCTTATTGCCTCTATGAGTATGTGTAAAGTAGCCAGGTGCTATTACCATAGTGCCTTTTTTAGGGGCTATTTTACGGTTTTGATAATAAAACTCTGTTTCACCACCTTCTTCTACATCGTTTAAGTAAAACATAAATAGCAACACGCGATGTAATGCTTCATTGTGCTGTAGCTGCGGATAAACTTCACTGTGCCAGTAAGGGTAGCCACCTTTGTTTACTTCGTATTTTTGCGCTTGAATATTGCCAAGTCTAAAAATCTGCTGCACTAAAACGGGGAGTTGCGGCTTTCCTACTTCTTCAAAATTAGCATGAGTTAAATCAACTACTTCCCCCGTTTTTGGATGATATACCTTTAAACCAAACGCCCCAATCATCATAAAAATATGCTCTTCAACATACTTAAAAACATGCTGTGCAGTTGTTTGTTGTATATGTTTTAATTGCTGAGCATATTCGGGGTGATTATTTAAGTGTAGATCGTGGCTGTCTTTTTTCTTTAGATCGACACCGCCCGATGTCACCCCTTGTCTTACATGCGGGCTTTGCGCGAATGTGGTAATAAATTCATCGCAAAAATCATTGCTTAGCGCGTTATCGTATACGCGAATAAAGTCCGTCATGAGTAACCTTTATATAATTATTATTGGATTTTTATGTTTATTGAAAAAGTGATGCCGCGCTTTAGTGAAACTGATGCGCTCGGACACATTAACAATACCGTACTCCCGGTATGGTTTGAAGTTGCACGTGCACCTATTTTTAAGTTTTTTACGCCTGATTTAAATCCACATGATTGGAAGTTGATAATTGCCAAAGTTGAAGTGTCGTTTGTAGGCGAATTATTTTATGGCCACGAAGTAACAGTAAAAACCTCTGTAGAGCATATAGGCACTAGCTCTTTTACGCTTAGGCAAGAAGCATGGCAACATGATAAATGCTGCGCAATAGGTAAAGCCGTTATGGTGAGATACGATTTTATCGCAAAATCAAAGCAGGCCCTTAGTATTGACGAAAAAACAGCGCTTAATGAGCATATATGCCAAAGAAGCTGACCTTGAGGAGCCTATATTTTATATAACCTCCGGCGAAGCTTAATTATTGTAAATAAATAATGGCAGCTGTAAATTTTTATCGAGAAATTTTAACGTATTTAGATTGAGTTACAGGCTTCAGTTATATACTATTTATAATATATATTGTTGCGCCGTCATAACAGAAAATGTTAATTCGGTAATTTGATTGGAGAATACATGTGGTAGCTATTGCCAATAACCAGCTTTTACAAGTTATTCAGCTCAGTGATGGTAAAGATTTAACCGCTGAAATTTTGCCATTTGGTGCAATAATTAAAAGCATAAAGTTTAAAAAGCAAGAAATGACACTTTGCGTCGATGACCCTCAATACTATCTTGAAAACCCATTTTACCTTGGCGCTACAGTAGGTAGATACGCTAACCGTATTGCAAAGGGGCGTTTCAGCTTATCTGGTACGCAGTATCAATTAGAAACGAACAACGGCCCTAATAGCTTACATGGCGGTGTTAAAGGCTTTAATAAAGTACTTTGGCAAGTAACCAAACAAACTGAAAGTGAAGTTGAGCTTTATTATTGCTCGCCCGATGGTGAGCAAGGCTTCCCCGGTGAGTTACAGGTTTGGCAAACGATTAGTGCTAAAAATGGCGAGCTTGCATTACGCTTTAAAGCTACGACTAACAAAGAAACACTCGTTAATTTTACTAACCATTGTTATTTTAACCTTGATGGCAGCGAATCAATTAATGATCATTCTGTTCAAGTAAATACCAGTCACTACCTTCCCATCGATAAAACCAGCATCCCGCTTAATGAAGCGGCATTAGTGACAGGTACTTGTTTTGATTTTACTAAACCAAGTCAAGTTGGGGAGGCATTAAGCGCCATTCATCCTCAGCTAGAAGCTGGAAATGGCTTTGACCACTGCTATATTTTTAATGATGACAGCAGTTTAAAGACGATGGCTACATTAATCTCGCCACACACGAAGGTTAATTTAACGCTCAAAAGCACTCAGCCAGGTATGCAGTTATACACCGCTAACTTCGTCGGTGCGCCGTTTAAAGCACGACAAGCTTTGTGTTTTGAAGCGCAAAATTGGCCTGACGCGCCAAACCGTGAAAATTATCCAAAAGCTAATTTATTACCTGATGAAGTTTATGAGCAGGTTATTATTTACGCATTTTCGTAATTAACTCAATATGTTGATGTTAATTTAAAGAAAATAAAAAGAAAAAATACGGTAATAAATAACGCCCTACAATCAAGGAAAAGGTTGCACTTCAGCTTGATTTAAAGTATTTATAATATAAATAGTATTTGAAACTATTTGCACTACCACAACGACACAACGACTACACACAATCAGGAGTTTTTAAAAAATGATAATTAACAATAAGTTATCGTTCAACAAGAAAACCGCGATCAGTATTGCTATCACTGGCATATTGGCAAGCGGAAACGTTGCAGCTCAAGGCGCTGAAGGCGATACGCCTACAGTAGTAAATGAGGATGTTGAAGTTATCGCAGTAACGGGTATCCGCAGCAGCTTACGTTCATCAATGTTAGATAAAAAAGCATCTAATGTTGTTACAGACGGGATTAAAGCAGAAGATCTTGGTAAATTTCCTGATTTAAACGTCGCAGAATCTCTACAACGTATTACAGGTGTAGCAATTGACCGCAGTGGTGGTGAAGGACAAGCGGTAACTATTCGTGGTTTTGGTCCACAATTTAATACTGTACTTGTTAATGGTCGTCAAATTGCGACAGACAGTGCAGGTCGTGAATTTAATTTTGATGTATTAGCCGCAGATCAAATCACCGGTGCTGATATTTATAAAAGTAATACAGCAACGCTTCAAGAAGGCGGCATTGGTGGTACGGTTAACGTAACTACAGCACGTCCTTTTGATTTTGGTGGTTTACATATTTTAGGTTCAGTTAAAGGTATGTACGAAAGCCTTTCTGAAGAAGTATCCCCATCAACATCATTTTTAATAAGTAATACGTTTAACGATGACAAGCTAGGTGTGCTTTTTGCCATCACTAATCAGCAACGTAAACTTCAAAATAACCAAATTTTAACGGCAGGTTGGCGCGGCGGCCAAACAATCTCTAATCCAACTGATGGTGTATTGTTTGAAAATGCCTATATTCCACGTAACTGGGACCAAGTTGTTGATGAGCAAGACCGTGAGCGTACAAATGCAAGTTTAGTACTGCAATATGCGCCATCTGACGATGTTACGATTACGGTTGATGGCATGATTTCAAAATTTGAAGTTGATTCAACAGTACGCGATTTAGCATCTTGGTTTGAACCAGACCGCGTAGGTAGCGCAACGATTGATCCAGAAACAGGCACGCTTTTAACTTTCTCTCAAGAAGTGGGTTTAGGTGCGCCAAGTGGCGACCCTGCAAGTGATTTTGTATCACACACGCGTAACTCACGTGATGTAACTAACAAAGCATTTGGTATTAATGTTGACTGGCAAGTAAACGAGTCACTAAAAGCAAAGTTTGATGTATCTCGCTCAACAGCTGAAAACGACCGTGCAGGTACTGACCGTTTTAATGTTGTAGGTATTATTAATAGCTATAGCTTTGATGGTACAGGCAGTGTTCCTACTGTTCAGCATGACGGGTTTGAAAATGGTTCACTCCCAGATCCTAGCCTTGCGCGCCTTCACTACAATGAAGTCGGTCTTCAGTTTACAGATGAAGATGAAATCACAGAAGTAAAAGCCGATTTTGAATACGTGCCAGATAAAGGCCCTGTAGATCGAATCAACTTTGGTGCTTATCGCCAAGAGCGTGAAAAATCAAGTTTTCAAGTTTATGGTACTCAATGTCAATTTTGTGGTTATGGGACGCAAGCACCACTTGATGCAATTGATTTTGAAGCCTATCAAGCAAGTAACTACTTCCCAGGTTTGATCGATACATTTTACACCTACGACGGTGATAAAATGCTTGATTATTTAGCCGATCAAGGTTTCCCAGTAGAGCCAACATTACAAAATAACCGCTACACAATCAACGAAGACATCACCAGCCTATACATGGACTTTACGCTTGGTTTTGACCTTGCGGATATGCCTGTAACCGTTAACTTAGGTGCACGTTATTCTGAAACTGATATTGAAGTAGCTGCAATACAGAGCTTTATTAGTGATGTAATCCCAACGACGGATGCAACTTTGTTTGCTAACGTATTTGGTCCGGCTACAAGCATTGAACAAGGGACTAGCTACTCAAACTTACTACCATCTTTAAATGTTAAGTTAGAACTGCAAGACAATATGATTTTACGTTTTGCTACGTACGACAGTATTACTCGTCCAACGATGTCGCAGTTATCACCAGCGACTACGTTTAACGAGCCTCGTCGTCAAAACTTAACGGCAAATGGTGGCAACCCTGCTCTTAAGCCATTCCAATCAGAAAACTGGGATATTTCTTACGAGTGGTACTACAACGATGCTAACTTATTTAGCTTTGCAGTATTTAGTAAAGAAGTTGACGACTTCATTGTCACGCTAACAGGTGCAGAAACATTTGAAATGTCTGACCGTTCGGGTCCTGATTTTGCGTGTACTACATGTACAGACCAAGCTGATGATGAACTCAATGGTAGTTCAGAGGTATACACAGTAACTCGCCCTCAAAATGGTGAGTCAGCTAAAGTAACGGGCTATGAAGTTGGTGTGACGCACATATTTGATAATGGCTTTGGTATTATAGCCAATGCCACAGTCGTAGATAGTGACATTAGCGTAGGCGCAGACACCACACAAACGTTTGCACTTGAAGGTTTAGGCGATTCGCAAAACTTAATATTGTTTTATGAGCAAGATAACTGGCAAGCACGTGTTGCATTTAACAACCGTGAAGGCTTTTTACGCTTAGTTGATAATGGCTTTAACGGTGAACCAGTGAACGTAGAAACTTACGGTCAGTGGGATATTAGTGCAAGCTACGATATTAACGAAAACTTCACTATTTTTGCTGAAGGCATCAATATCACTGAAGAAGAGCTAGTACAAACAGGTCGTTTTGCTAACCAAATCTATTCAGTAGAAGATAATGGCTCACGTTACGCGTTTGGTATTCGTGGATCGTTTTAATTGATAGCAGAGGCAGCGACTGCCTCTTAGTTTTCATTGCAGTGCATTATAAGTCCTGTTACTAATAAAGTTAGTAGCTATTTTGCACAAAATGAGACTAATTTAAACAAATGCCCGAAAGGGCATTTGTTGTCTAGCCGGTTATCAATAAAGTACTCAAAGAGTAGTCCGTTATGAATAAAACAATAAAAACAATCGCCGTAATTGGTGGCGGCACAGCAGGATGGCTGAGCGCTGCAATTATAGCTTCGTATCACCAAGGTAAAAATGGTGACGGCTTAAAAGTGATGTTGGTTGAATCGTCAGATATTCCAACAATTGGTGTAGGTGAAGGTACCTGGCCCACTATGAAAAACACTCTTCAGCAAATAGGTTTGCGTGAAGTTGATGTATTTAAAGCCTGTAACGCTACCTTTAAGCAAGGTGGTAAATTTGTAAATTGGACGCACGGCAACAACGATTTTTACTACCATCCATTTACTGTACCGCTAGGCTACGGCCGCATAGATTTAGCCCCTTATTTAGATAATGTTGAAGACTTTGCACAGCAAACTAATTTTCAACATGATATTTGCGAAGCAAGCTTAGCCCCTCGGGGTATAGCGCAAGGTGAATATCAAGGTAATTGTAATTACGCTTATCACTTAGATGCCGGCGCTTTTGCAGAAATGCTTAAACAGCATTGTAAAAGTAAGCTTGGCGTAGAGCATATTATTGGTACTGTTGATCAGGTAAAACTTGATGACGATGGTGCAATAAATGAGCTTACTCTAAAAGATCAAACCCGCACTATAAGCGCTGATTTATTTATAGACTGTACTGGTTTTTCATCATTGTTATTAGGCCAAGCGCTCAACGTACCGTTTAAAAAAATGGACCACGTGCTATTTAACGACAGCGCTCTGGCGATGCAAGTCCCTTATGATGAAAACGATGACTCCTTAGCCAGCCATACCATAGCAACAGCGCAAAACGCTGGATGGATTTGGGATATAGGTTTAACGCACCGCCGAGGTGTAGGGCATGTATATTCAAGCAAGTTTCTATCAGACGATGAAGCAGAGCAAAACCTAAGAAACTATTTAGGCGATGCAGCAAACTGTTTAACTGCCCGTAAGATTAGCTTTGAGTCGGGCTACCGTGAAAAGTTTTGGCATAAAAACTGTGTTGCCATTGGTATGTCGGCAGGGTTTGTGGAGCCGCTTGAAGCAACCGCTATTATGCTTGTTGAAATTTCAGCACGCTTTGTAGCAGAGCATATGCCAGCAGATACACAAGTAATGCCTATTGTAGCTAAACGCTTTAACGAGCAAATGGATTACCGCTGGCAGCGTATTATCGACTTTTTAAAGCTACATTACATGCTAACCAAGCGCCCAGAACCTTACTGGCAAGCACATGTACAGCCCGATACTATTCCACAAACCCTGCAAGAAGACTTACTTCTTTGGGGAAGCCGCGGTCCACTTATTCAAGACTTTCATGGCGCATTAGAGTTATTCCCTGCTGCCAGTTATCAGTATGTTTTGTACGGTATGGGCTTTAAGCCAGACTTTACTAAACAAGCATATTTGTATTCACAACATGCGCAAGCCAAACAAATAATTGAACGTAACAGCCAGCTTACACAGCAGATGTTACAAACTTTGCCGCCACATCGTGCTTTTATAGAGCAGTGGCTAGCAGCTAACCCAGTTTAAGGATGTGTAACTATGGCTATTAGTGAACTCGTAAACACTAAACACCAAACATTAAAAATTAACCCCAATGCAGCAGTTGAATACGCAAAAACGCAGCATTTAGTTAATTTAAGAGCAAATGAAATAGCAAAAGTAGCCTGCGACTTACCTATTTTTTTAGCCCGTAACGCACAAAATGGCAGCTACACAATATCAGCGTTAACAAGTTTTAACGCCGGGCAAAGTTTATTGGTGAATAACAACCAATGGCAGGCACTTTACACACCGGTATGTATGCAAACTCACCCTCTTCATTTAATGACCCGTGAAGCAAACAGTAGCGATTACTTTATTGCGATTGATGAGCAAAGCTCAGCTGTAAACTCGCAGCATGGTGAGGCATTATTTGATGCTAAAGGTAACCCAAGCTTATTTTTAAATTCGCAACAAAAGCTACTTGAGAGCGATTTAAAAAATGACTATCAAACGTATCAATTTACCCAGGAAGTAGTGCGCTTAGGGCTCATTAAAAATATTGATATTGTTTTACAGTTTGAACAAGGCGAAACCCAAACCATTCAAGGTTTGAGCACCGTTGATGAAGACAAACTGCAAACATTAGATAGCAATACCATTGCAGAACTACAAAAGAAGGGTTACTTAAGTGTGCTTAACAGCATGCTTATTTCACTGTTTCAGCTTAACGCCTTAGTGAAACTTCATAATCAGTATTCAGACCTCAAGCCTTTAAAGCAAATTAAATTAGAACTAAGTCGAGATTCACACGCGCTATAGCGTGTCTATTTTCACACACATATAAGAGACACACACATGTCAGATAATATTTTACAGCTGGTGGTTTTTGTTTTTGTCACCGCTTTAATTGGTGGCCTTACTTATTGGAAATGCCGAGGCCAAAATCGTAATAACGGACAAAGCCAAACTAAAGAGTACTTTTTAGCCGGCGGTGGCCTTACTTGGATGTTTGTTGCAGGTTCAATCACACTTACTAATTTAAGTACTGACCAGCTTGTTGGCATGAACGGTAACCAAATGGCCTTACTGGTTTGGTGGGAGCTTGCTGCAATTATAGGTTTAATTATTTTAGCTAAAGTATTCATCCCTGTTTATTACAAATATAACTGTACAACTACCACAGAGCTTTTAGAAAAGCGCTATAACAACAAACATATTCGCGCTGTTATTGGGGGATTATTCTTTTTAGGTAATGCACTTATTTATATGCCAGCGGTTATTTATTCTGGCGCGCTGTTTATGCAAACCATGTTTAAGGTTGATATTCCACTAATGTATATTGCCACCGCGTTTGCCATTATTGGTGCTGTTTATGCATTTTTTGGTGGTTTGCGGGCAGTTGCTGTATCGGATACCTACAATGGCATACTTGTACTGGGCATGGCTGTTTTAGTAGTCTTTTTAGCGCTTAATGCGATTGACTATGACTTTTCGGGTATTCCAGAGGAGCGTTTAACACTCATCGGCGATGCTGATTCACCTATTCCGTGGCCAACACTTTTAACCGGTATGATCTTTATTCAAATGTATTACTGGGGTACTAACCAAACAATTACGCAACGAGCAATGGCAGCGCCTAATGTTAAAGAAGCGCAAAAAGGTATATTTGCAGCAGCAGGTATTCGCTTTTTAATCGTCCCTGCAATTGTGGTATTACCGGGTATTATTTCGTTTAAACTTTATGGCGATATTGGCGACGCTGCTTATGGTCGAATTGTTGGTGATGTAATGCCTGCATGGTTAACTGGTGTATTTGCAGCGGCAATGGCGGCGGCAGTGCTGTCTACTTACAACAGTTTATTAAATTCAGCCACAGCACTATATGTGTGTGACATTCACGAAGCTTACTTTAATAAAGAGCCAAGTGTAGTAAAGCTAAGTGGTTACGTAACATTATTGCTAACGAGTTTAACGCTGGTACTTGTACCAATTTATCAGCAAGCCGACAGTATTATTAACTTACTACAGCAATTAAACGGCTTATTAAGTATGCCTATATTCTCTATTTTTGTAGTGGGCTTATTATTTAAAAATGTTGATGCCCGTGCGGGTATTGCAGCGGTAATTTTAGGCGTGGTTATGTACGGTATGCTTACGTTTGCAAACTCACCACTACATACCGACATTCATTACATTCACTTAATGCCAATTACACTCATTGTATGTGTGACTTTTGCATTAGTAGTAAATAAAGTGGTATTTGGCTTAAACGCGCAGTGGGCAGGTAAAACTCCTGATCTTGATGGCGCAACGCAGACGCTAATACAAAAATAAACTACAGATAAATTAAGCTATTAAAATCGGTCACAGGTAATTCTTGGCCGATTTTTTTATCCAGCAAAAAGAGAGTAATTGGATTTTTGAGTTAAGGTTAGTTTAATGTCTTTTATTGCAGTGGTACTTCCAGTGAGTTTATCTAACTATTTGTAGTGCAAAGGCTATCAAAAGCTAATTTATATGATATATACTATTATTATTGAGGGCCACTGTCTGACCGGTCGTATCTCAAGCAACGGTAAATGAGTTCACACACAAAATAACTGACTCACATACTCACATTATTTAACTCGTAATAGATTAAAAGGATAGGAGAATTATGGCCGATATTAAACCATTTTTTCGATTAGATAGCGCTAATAGCACGGTTATTTTCGACTGCCAAAGTAAAACACCGGCGTTATTGTACTTTGGTAAACGCCTATCTGAGCAAACAACCGAGGCAATGCTAACTCAACTTGCTACCCGTCAAGAAGTTAAATGTGCCGTGGTTGAAGAAGCGCCTATTTCTCTATCTCCGTTATTAGGTGAGGGCTTTACTGGTGCGCCAGGGCTTGAGCTAGTAAATGATTCAATTGCATGGTCAGTAGGGCCAGAGCTTCAAGAAGTGCGTCAGCCTTCAAGTGCGACCGTTGAGTTTGTAAGTGTAGATAAGCTTCGTGGTATTGAAGTCGTGCATAGCATTACACTTGATAAAAGCACTGACGTACTAAGTGCACATACTGTATTAACTAATTTAGGTGACTCACCACTGGGCGTTAATTTTTGCGCCGCGCCAACATTTCAATTGCCAGATAGCGTAAGCAAAATAGTGAGCTTTGAAGGTCGTTGGTCAAACGAATTCCAGCGTCAATCGGTTGATTTAGTCTTAGGTAGTTTTGTTCGCGAAAACCGTAAAGGCAAAACATCACACGATGTATTTCCTGGTTTATTAGTGCATAACGAAAATGCAGGCGAGCAACACGGGGAATGTTACGGCTTTCATTTAGGTTGGAGCGGCAACAATAAACTACGTGCAGAGCTTTTAGCTGAAGGGCGCCGTTATGTACAAATGGGCGAGCTATTACTTCCTGGTGAGCTTACACTTGCTAAAGGTCAAACGTATCAAAGCCCGAGTATTTATGGCTCGTTTTCAAGTGAAGGTTTTAGTGCGCTTTCTCGTAATTTCCATCGTTTTGTTAAAGCTAATTTACTTAGCCAAGCACAGCGCGAAAAAACACGCCCTGTGCATTACAACACATGGGAAGGTATTTACTTTGATCACGACGTAGACACGCTTAAGCAACTAGCCGACAAAGTAGCGCCGTTAGGTATTGAGCGTTTTGTACTTGATGATGGCTGGTTTAAAGGCCGCCGTGGCGACAATGCAGGCTTAGGTGATTGGACAGTAGATTACAAAATTTACCCAGATGGTTTATCGCCAGTCATTGATCATGTTAATAGCTTAGGTATGGAGTTTGGTATTTGGTTTGAACCAGAAATGGTTAACCCAGATAGTGATTTATACCGCGCGCATCCAGATTGGGTTTTAGGCTCCCAAAACAACGAACAGTTAAGTTTTAGAAACCAGCTAGTGCTTGATTTAACGCGCTCTGAGGTTGTTGAGTACTTATACAAAGCCATTGACGATATTTTAGTTGAATACCCAACCATTAAGTACATTAAATGGGATATGAACCGCGATATTAACCATGCGGGTAATTTTGATGGCAAGCCTGCTGTGCATCAGCAAACATTAGCACTTTATCGTTTAATTGATCGTATTAAAGGTGCGCACCCAGGGCTTGAAATAGAAAGCTGTTCGTCAGGTGGTGCACGTGTAGATTACGGCGTACTTGCACACACAGACCGTGTATGGACGTCAGATTCAAACGATGCGCTTGATCGCCTTGAAATACAGCGTGGATGTTCGTTCTTTTTCCCATCGTCGGTAATGGGTGCACACGTAGGCCCACGTGATTGTCATATCACAGGGCGTAATGTGAGCATTGAAATGCGTGCTGCGGTATCAATGTTTGGCCACATGGGCATTGAAATGGACCCACGTGAGCTGACCGATCACGAATACAATACACTCAAAGCGGCAATAGTACTTCACAAAGAGCATCGGGAGTTTATTCATAGCGCCGATTTATACCGCCTTGATAGCGACGATTTATCAATTAACTTTGGTTTAATCGATGAGCAAAAAACAAAAGCGTTATTTGCCTATAATAGCGTTCGCGAAACACCGCGTACAGCGCCTAATAAATTACGCTTTGTTGGCCTAGATACCGATGCACAATATACACTTAATTTAGTGTGGCCGGTAAAATTTGAAGAGTATCGCCCATCTTCTATTGCTGTGGTAAATGGTCAAACATTTACAGGTGAAGCGTTAATGCAGTTTGGCTTACAAATGCCAATTTCATTCCCGCAAACATCGCTTATTTTTGAACTTACAAAAGCGTAATTTTAAATATGGGCAGCAAAAAGGGAGCTAATTAGCTCCCTTTTTTAATCTGTCAAAAGTAACTTTTTACTACACCAGCTTTGATTCGATAAGCTCAAGCGCTTCTTCTAAAATAGTTTCTACTGCTTTTTTAGCCAGCTCTGGGTTACGTGATTTTATGGTATTTAAAATGTCTGCATGCTTTGCTACATCAGCGCCGGGTACACCTTTAATATGGTTAGTGTAGCGAATACTTACACGTAATGCGGTGCTAATAAACTCAGTCAATTGTACAAAAAATCGGTTGTTGCTGGCCACTAATATACTGGTATGAAAGGCAATATCAGCTTCGAGAGGATCATCTAATCCTTCATCGGCATCGGCCATACGCGCTAATGCATTATCTATTTCAACGAGTTGTTCAGCAGTTGCATTCACCGCTGCAAGCGCTGCAGCTTGAGGCTCAAGTGCTACACGGACTTGGGTAAATTCTTTTAATAAAGAAAGTGACGGTTTGCTGCTTAAAATCCAACGCAGTACGTCGGTATCAAACATGTTCCAGCTACTTTCAGGTAATACACGAATACCCTGCTTAGGACGCGACGAAATTAATCCTTTAGCAGAGAGCATTTTTACCGCTTCGCGAGTGGCACTACGGCTCACATCGTATTTTATACATAAGTCAGCTTCCGACGGCAGACCTTCACTTACAGGGTACACGCCACGCACAATAGCAAAACCCAAATCATGGGTTAGTTGGTGTGTTAAGTTTTGACGAGGTTGGCTTTTCATTGTGCGAGTTTCCGAGTTCATATTGCTAGATTATATATCATATATCATATTAATGTACGTAAGGATATGGTATAAACTTTTTATTAGTTAAGTATTTTAACACAGTAATAACAATTTGGTTTGGCCCTTTATGTTGTAAGTATCAGTTTATAAAGGGTTTAAATAAGATTTTATATGTGCTGTATGGAGAGTTGAATTTGAACACCCTCGCTCAATATCATAGTCTTTCTGGTAAAGTTATTTTTATTACTGGTGGTGCATCAGGCATCGGTAGAGCAATGGTCGAATCATTTACTAAGCAAAATGCCAAAGTTGCTTTTATCGATATAGACGACGATGCTGCGCAGGCGCTCATTAACAATCTCCCACAAGCTAACTTATGGTACAGGCAAGTTGATGTAACTGATTCCCATGCTCTGCAGCAATCATTAGTTGATGCGTGTGCTGCCCTTGGTAGCGTCAATGTACTGGTCAATAACGTAGCAAACGATCGCCGTCAACCTAGCGAAGACGTTACAGTGCAAGACTGGGATCAGTGTCTGCAAATTAATTTAAATCCAGCCTTTTTTGCTTCCCAAGTCGCTATGTCATTTATGCAGCGAGAAGGGGCGGGCAGTATTATAAACTTTAGTTCTATCAATGCCATAATGGGCCAACCGCAAATGGCCGGTTACGTTACCGCTAAAGCAGGTCTTATAGGCATGACTAAGGCACTTGCTCGTGATTATGGCGAGTTTGGTATTCGCGTAAATGCTATTTTACCTGGGTGGGTGGCTACCGACCGTCAATTAGCAAGCTGGTTTACAGAGGCCGAGCAAGTAAAATGGATGGAAGCTATGGCGCTTAAAAAGCTAGTTTCACCTGAGGATGTTGCTAATTTAGCGATGTTTTTAGCGGCAGATGAAAGCAGTATGATTACCGGGCAGGGCATTAAAATTGACGGTGGGAGACTTTAAAGTTTGACTACTTCATCTCTTTTTATAGCCGTTGATTGGGGTACCAGTCATTTACGTGCTTATTTGTGCCGCGTTAACGCAAAACAACCGCTTACATTACTTGAACAACGTGATGGGCCAGGTGTTGTAAAAGTTAACCAAGACTTTGAGCAAACGCTTCTTAGTGCTATCGAGCCTTGGAGTCAGCAGTATGGCAGCGTACCTGTATATATAGCAGGGCAAATCACATCAAGTATAGGTTGGTACGAAACGCCCTATTTAGAGTGCCCTATAAACCCTGAGAGTTTGCTTGATGCTGCTATTAGCTTTAATTGTGCAGGGCATACTATTAAAGCGTTGCCGGGTACTAAATGTACCCTACAAAATTCTTTATTTGATGTAATGCGCGGTGAAGAGCTGCAAATTTTAGGGTTTTTAAAACAAAACCCAGAGTATCAACAGGGTAAAATATTACTGTGTTTACCAGGTACACATACTAAGTGGGTACTTATAAACCATGGTGAAATAATCTGCTTTAAAACCGCAATGACTGGCGAGTTATACGATTTACTGTGCCACCAAAGTGTATTGATACCCAGTGACTGTGAAGAGGGCGACTTTGATTGGAAAGCATTTGATCAAGGGTGCAAACTCACGCTTGGCAGTGATAGTGGTAATTTAGCGCATGGTATTTTTAGTGTGCGTACTCGTCAGCTTTCAAAGGAGTTAACACCTGTACAAGCTAAAGCGTATTTATCGGGTGTGTTAATTGGCAGTGACGTACGAGCAGCACGCCATGCCAGTGAGTGGCAGTTGCAAAGTAATACACAAGTTGTGGTAGTGGGAACCAAACAGCTTAATAAATGTTTTTCTACGGCACTTAACCAAATAGGCGTTAAATGTGTTGAGTTTGACATTAAAATGGCTACGTTGAGCGGTTTTAATTTTTTATATCAATCAGCTTAATTAAGTGAGCGATTTTGAAGTAAGAAAATCGGGTCGATAACAAGGTGAGAATTTCGTTATTTAGTTGTTCTATATCAGAAATTATTCACATAGTTAGCGCCAGGTTTAAGCCCTCAAATTGACCAAGTGTTATTGCGGATTGGTATTATATAACCGAGAAAATTAAACCCCTTCATAATGATTAAATTATAAAGGGGTTTCGTAGAAAGCTTTTAGGGCTATTGCAGCCAATTTCTTTAGCGGTTATTAAGCAATTTTGGCCGCTTTGCTTTGTTCAATATAATTATTAAGGGTGGTAGTTTGGGTTTCACTAAAGCGCAGTCCTAACTTTGTGCGGCGCCATAATATGTTATATGCGTTTTGTGCCCACTCTTCATTTAATAAAAAATCGACCTCTGCTGCAAATAAGTTATGCCCAAAATCTTGACCTAAATCGCTTAGTTGTTTTGCATCACCCAAAATATTTATAGTGCGCGTACCATAGGTGCGTACAAAGCGATTTAGCAGTATTTGTGGTAACCAATTATAGGTTGTTTGTAATTGCGCTTTAAGTGCTTCTACAGAGCTAAAATCGCCACCTGGTAACGCACTATGTTTAGTCCAAGCTTCACTCATTTGCGGGTAAAAGTCTTCAAGCTTGTTAACCGCAGCTTCGGCAAGTTTGCGGTAAGTTGTAATTTTTCCGCCAAACACACTCAGTAGAGGTGTTTGTTTAGCATCACTCGAAAGCTCTAGTTTATAATCGCGAGTAACGGCTTGTGCATTAACTGATTCATCATCAAGTAATGGACGTACACCTGAAAAAGTATGCACAATATCTTGGCGTTTAATCGGAGTTTTAAAGTAGCTATTAGTAATCTCAATAAGGTAATCGATTTCTTCTTCACTAATTTTAACGTCTTGTGCCTCACCTTTGTGCTCAACATCAGTCGTGCCAATAAGTGAGTAATCATCTTCAAACGGAATAACAAACACAATACGCTGATCTTTATTTTGTAAAATATAAGCTTGCGGTTCGTTATGAATGCGTGGCACGACAATGTGGCTACCTTTTACAAGGCGAATATTTTGTGGTGATTTTTCTTCGAGTGCTTCATCAAAAAGCTTAGCAACCCAAGGACCCGCTGCATTTACTATGCCTTTAGCAGCAATACTATAATGCGATTTTGTACTTTGTTGCTCAAGCGTTACTTGCCATTTATCTTGCTCACGATGCGCTTTGACACATTTAGTTTGTGTGGCAATTACTGCGCCTTTTTGCTGCGCTGCAAGGGCGTTTAAAATAACTAAGCGAGAGTCATCAACCCAGCCATCAGCGTATTCAAAACCTTTAGTAATTGAAGGTTCTAGTACGCTATGCTCGCCAAATTTAATGCTCTTCGATGCAGGTAACGTAACTCGTTTTGCTAGGTTGTCATACATAAATAAGCCAATGCGGATCATCCATGCAGGGCGTAAATGCTTTTGATGGGGTAATCTAAACGTAAGTGGCCACATAATGTGAGGGGCATTTTTTAGCAGCACTTCTCGCTCGGCTAAGGCTTCTTTTACTAATCTAAATTCGTAGTGCTCAAGGTAGCGCAGACCACCATGGATCAGCTTGGAGCTGTTTGAAGACGTTGCAGAAGCTAGATCTGACTGTTCGCACAAAAGTACTTTAAGTCCTCTACCAGCAGCATCTGCTGCTATGCCTGTGCCGTTTACGCCGCCACCGATGACTAGTAAGTCATATTCGTTATCTGCTAATTTCACCGAGCACCCTTTTATTTATAATATAAATAATACATATAGCATCATAAAGCTGCTGTTTTCATTTGACAATAGAAAACCCAGTTTTTTATTTGTTAATTTTGACGCGAATCCACTTTCAATTTGGAGCAGTAAAGTGTGCCTTTTAAATCGAGCATTTAGCTAAGTTAAAAAAGACAAAGTGACTAAAGTATTAGCCTTAGCCACTTAGTATTTACTACGGGCAATTTTTATTTGTTAAGCACACTTGAGCTACACAGTGCTGCCATTTTGCATATAAATCATTACGCTCGTCGGCACTCATGGTGGGCTCAAAACGACGGTCACATGTCCACATTTTCGATAACTGCTCAGTTGATTCGTAAACGCCGGTTTGTAAGCCTGCTAAATAAGCGACCCCTAAAGAGGTGGTTTCGGTCACCGTTGGACGCTCTACTGTTGCACCTAAAATGTTTGATAGGAAGGTCATAACCCAATTGTTTTTTACCATGCCGCCATCTACACGAAGCACACTTGGCCGAAGGCCATCACGCTCCATCGCTTTTTGTAAATCTTTGGTTTGATAACCCACTGATTGCAAAGCAGCCGCAACAATAGTGCTAATTCCTGAGTCGCGTGTAAGACCTAAAATAGCGCCACGTGCATTTGGGTCCCAATAAGGTGCACCTAAACCCGTGAACGAAGGTACTAAAAATACACCATGATCGAGGGGGACATCTTTAACCATCGATTCACTTTCGCCAGCATGACTAAGTAGTTTTAAGCCTTCCACAATCCACTGCATAGTCGCGCCAGCCATAAAGATACTGCCTTCAATGGCGTAAGTTGGTTTGCCGTTTAGTCTATAGGCAACAGTAGTCAGTAAGCGGTTTTCTGAGGTAAGTGCTTTTTCGCCGGTGTTAAGCATTAAAAAGCAGCCAGTGCCATATGTACTTTTTGCCATGCCTTGCTCAAAACATGCATGACCAACAAGGGCTGCCTGTTGATCACCAGCAATACCGCATACACGAATTGGTGCACCAAAAATATCAGCGCTCGTTGAGCCAAATTCGTCAGCTGAGTCCATTACTTCTGGCAGCATAGATTCTGGAATATCGAATAACTCTAGAAGCTCTTGATCCCACTGCTGGGTATGAATATTAAATAACATAGTACGGGATGCATTCGTTGCATCAGTGCGATGTTCTTTACCACCTGTTAGTTGCCAAAGTAGGTAAGTGTCAACCGTACCAAAAGCCAGTTCGCCAGCGAGGGCTTGTTCGCGTGCGCCTTCAACATTATCTAAAATCCAACGAACTTTAGTGGCTGAAAAATAAGGGTCAAGTAGCAAGCCTGTTTTTTCGCTAATAGTTTGGCAAAGTTCATCGGTCGTAAGGCTTTCGCAATAGTCACTAGTGCGTCTATCTTGCCAAACAATCGCGTTATAAATCGTTTTGCCTGTTTTTTTGTTCCATACTAGGGTGGTTTCGCGTTGGTTAGTGATACCTATAGCGATAATTTCTTCAGGCTTTACATCTTGTTTAGCGAGTACTTCGCGACTAGTGCTAAGCACTGTTTGCCAAATATCGTTAGGATCGTGCTCAACCCAGCCGTTCTGTGGAAAATGCTGAGGAAATTCTTGCTGTGCTGTACCAAAAACGTCTGCATCTTTTGTAAACAAGATGGCACGAGAGCTTGTGGTTCCTTGATCAATTGAGAGTATGTATTTGGACATATTTATTAATATTATTTATCTTATATATAGCTAGATTGCCTTTAACGTTAGCTAATGGCAATGGTTTTTCTTAAAATATCTTACTAAAAAGTAAACTCGCCTGTTTTTATTGATAACTTTTAAAAAGCAGGGCGTTTTACTTTGAGTAAATTTTAAGTGCGAGCGCGACTATTTAAGAGAAACAGTCGCTTTTAGTGAGTTATTTAACTTGAAATCTGACGGACTATTGCAAGTAAATTCAACGCAGTTAACGCTGAACATAGCTGCTTGAGATAGATTTATTATCCAGAGCTCAGTTACTTAACGTGTGGTTTAGCTTGCTGCCAATCCATACCAGTGGAAAAGCGATTATCAAATCCGTGCCACTGTGGTAGTGGCTTACCATCAACAACAGCTTGGTCGCCGTTTTGTGGTAAATCTAAGTATTTACACTCACTGGCTATACCTTTTACGTGGCAATCCATCATAGCAAGCACAAAGTGTTTATTGATTTCGTTTAGTGTGCGCATAGACCACGATGGCTCGTAGTAATGGCCTATATCTAACTCACTGCTGCTTTGTGCAATAGCAGGGGCTGGGTGTGGTGCAATATTATGGCGCGCATTTTTGTAAGTAAGCATGTACTTATCTTCGCTGCCTGTTTGGTTATATAGGTTTTTAATGCCCTCATAACCCGAAATGTCATCTAAGTTACCAGCTATATAAAGCGAAGGTACTTTAATATTTGCCATTGCTTTGGCATCAAATATAGCGTGCTGTCCGCCCCACGGTGCAAAGGCAACCATGGCTTTTATACGTGGGTCTACTTTTGGGTTTTGGTATTGTCCACCAGCGCAGCTGTTGAGTAGTTGCTGTACTTGTTTAATCTGAGCTGGGTCTTTTATACCCGTAAACATGGCCGTAGTTTGCTCATTAAAAGCGTAACAACCACCTATCGTATTTACCGCGCCATAGCCACCCATTGAGTAACCAATTACACCAGCGCTTTTGTTATCTACTTGCTTACTTGCAAAGTTATTTTGCTCGTTGAAGTAATTAATAACAAACTGCTGATCGCGAGAGCGATTTATAAGCGTACTGAAAAAGCCAGAGAACGGCGCATTTTTAAAATCAACATCTGCGTTAGTTGAATCAGTATGATCAATCGCTACAACTATGTAACCGTGTGACGCTAAGTGCTCGCCAAGGTAGTACATAATTGTACGGTAACCGGTATAACCGTGCGAAAGCACAATGACAGGGTAGTGCTCTTTACTATTTATGGCGACATCACGCATTGCATCGGCTTGCAGAGTAAACTCTTTACCTGAGCGAGTTTGATCAGTGTAGCTGCTAAGTGGTGCTTTTGCTGTATTTGCAGCCGGATACCACACTTCTACTTTTAAAGGACGATCTTTTTGACCTTGTGTAGCGGGATCAAATTGCGCAGGGTTAACTAAACCAAGTGTTTGCACACCTACATTGTAGCTACCTTTAGCTGCAAGTTCTGGGAGTACTTCGCTAGTGATTGGCGGGTATAGCTGCTCTGGTTTATTAGATTCAGCAACAGCTACACTGGCAGATAAACTGCACGTAGCAAGTAATATAGCTTTTGAAAGCGCCTTGAGTGTGTGTGTCATTGTGTGTCCTTGTTGTGTATTTTTATTTTTTAATTAGTCAGTTCAGCCGACTCGACGGCATTGCTATATTGCAACTGCCATTGTGCTCGTAAGGTATCCATTATGTTCATAACTCGTAAGCTAGTACCCAGTGGTAATACGCTGCTTTGGGTTTGTTTTTGTAATATACACTGCGTGACATGTGCAATTTCAAACTTGAAATTTTCATTGTCGCTAAAGTTGTATTCAAAGTACTGAGGGTCTTGGTCGTTTATGTGTAGCTCTAGCGTTTGTGCACCTACAAACTGAGGTATTCGAATATAGCCAAGCTCACCATTAATACATGCTTCTGTTGGGCCATTTTGCTGCAGTGCGCTGGCAAGAGATGCAAATTGCCCATTACCGTAATCAACTATAGCAGTGCTTCGCTCATCAACACCGGTTGTGCTTTTATGTACAAAGGATTTGATGTGTTCAGGGGCTTTATTAAATACCACATCAGCAATCGAAATAGGATAAATACCTAAATCGAGTAGGGCGCCACCCGCTGTTACAGGGTTCATTAATCGATGAGTGTCGGCAAAGCTGCCAGGTAAACTAAAGTTGGCATTAACACTGTGTACATTACCAATAACACCTTCATTTAGGAGTTGTTGTAATTTTACTATGGCTGGTAAAAATCGCATCCAAACGCCTTCCATTAAAAAGCAGTTTTGTTGTTTTGCAAGCTCAGTGAGGCTTTGCAACTGCTTAGCATTAACGGTAATTGGTTTTTCGCTTAGCACGTGCTTATTGTGCTTTAAGCATTGGGCTATCGTTTTAAAGTGTTGATCGTGCGTATTGGCAATATAAATAGCATCTATATTTGGGCATTGCATAAGAGCTTGATAGCTCTCATAGCCTTGAATATTGTACGGTGTGGCAAATTCTTTAGCGCGCTGCATACTCGTTGATGCCGCGCCAATAAGCTGTGCATCACTACAATGTGCAATGCTTTTAGCAAAGGTGTGAGCTATATTGCCACACCCAATAATTCCCCAATTAACCTTTGCCATGCTTATTCCTTAAATTTATTTAAAAAGACGTAATTTGTAATCCTGAACCCGCTGAACATACGTAAATATCAGCATTTAGGCTAAAACGCTCAAAGTAATGCTTTTCTACCGCTGCTTTAATTAGTGGTACTTCAGCATCACGACACAAACATACAATTGCACCACCAAAACCACCCCCTGTCATACGTACTGCGCCGCGCTCGCCCATCGCTTCTTTACAAATTTCTACTAGGCCATCGGTTGCCGGTACGGTTACTTCAAAGTCGTGTTTAAGTGATTGGTGCGATGCTGCCATTAGCGTACGAAGTGCATCCATATCGTTATTTTGCAGTGCAGTAGTTGCTGCAATTACGCGGTCGTTTTCGCTAATTACGTGGTGTGCACGTTTATATTCGTTTTCGCTTAATGTCGCTTTTACTGCTTGCAAGCCAGTCATGGTTGCTTGGCGAAGTGTTTCTACACCCATTTTTACAGCAGCTTGTTCGCAGTCAATACGGCGCTGGTTGTATTCGCTATCAACTAATTTACGCGGGTAGTTTGAATTAACAATAACAATGTTTAAATCATCTGGTACTTTTACCGCCGTAGTCGCTAAGTTTTCGCAGTCAATTAAAAGTGCGTGACCATTCTCGCCTTTAGCCGAAATAAGCTGATCCATAATACCGCATTGGCAATGCATAAAGTCGTTTTCGGCTTCTTGGCCAAATAACGCAATTTTCTCTGGTGGTAAACCAAGCTGTGCAATATGGTTAAACATACCGCCAACAGCAACTTCGAGTGCTGCCGATGACGACAAGCCACTGCCTTGCGGCAAATTACTATCAATAAGTAGGTCAGCGCCACGTAATGTATGGCCTGCTCGTTTAAGTACAAAAGCCACCGCGCGAATGTAGTTACCCCATTGCGATTGGCCTTCAGTGATTTCTTCATCAACGCTAAAGCGGTCTTGCTCGCCTGGGTAATTTAAAGAGCGCACAGTGATAATATTATCGTCGCGCTGTTTAAACATAACTTGGGTACGAAACGCTAACGAACACGGTAAAACAAAGCCATCGTTGTAGTCGGTAAATTCGCCAATGAGGTTTACACGCCCCGGTGCTGCTGCAATACCTTGAGCAGGAGCGCCATACAGTGACAAAAATTGTTGTTGGAATTCGTTAAGCTTCATCTATGTGTCCTGCTGTATCTTTATAATGTGTGGTACTGGCTGCTTTTAAAATAGAAGCGGCGGTTTCTGCGCTTAAATCGCGTTGGCTTTCGCCTAGCATTTCGTAGCCTACCATGTGTTTTTTAACGGTAGCAGAGCGAAGTAGCGGCGGATAAAAATGTGCATGCAAGCGCCAGTGCTGCTCATCAGAGCCTCTATTGGCCGGTGCATTGTGCCAACCCATTGAGTAGGGGAAGCTGCAATTAAATACGTTGTCGTATTTAGTGGTTAATACTTTAAGAGCCTGAGCTAAAGAGTCGGTTTGTGCATCGTTTAGCTGGCTAAAGTTTTGAATGTTATCTTTAGTTACTAGCATTGTTTCAAACGGCCATGCAGCCCAAAATGGCACAACCACAAGCCAGTGCTCGTTTTCAAATACTACACGAGTTTGATCTGCTTGCTCTTTTTGCGCGTAATCGGCAAGCAAGGCTGTGCCATGCTTTTCATAATAGGCGAGCTGCTGGTTATCTTCGGCTTCAATTTCCGTTGATAAATGCGAATGCGCCCATACTTGACCGTGAGGATGAGGTTGCGAACAACCCATGATCTCGCCTTTATTCTCAAAAACTTGTACGCATTCGTACTGCTGTGCAAGCTCTGTGTAATTTTGTTTCCAAGTTTTTACTACTTCGTGCAATGCATTTTGGCTAAGCTCTGGTAGTGTTTTATTGTGCTCCGGAGAAAAACAAATTACGCGGCATTCGCCACTGGCTTCGTCGGCAATAAATAAATCGCTGCCTGACTCTAAGCTTTGTAATTGCTCGCTGGCATTAGGTGTGAGTGCGCCAAAGTCATTTCTAAATACATGGGTGTATTTGTAATCTGGGTTACTGTCGCCATTTGCACGGGTGTTGCCAGGACAAAGTGGGCAGCTGTCATCGTGTTTTGGTAATACGTTTTCGTTAACAGCTTCTGTTGCGCCTAACCATGGGCGATTATTACGATGTGGTGACACTAATACCCAACGACCCGTTAGCGGATTTTTACGTCTGTGAGTACTTTCTAATAAAGTCATATTAACTCTCCAACCCACTTGGGTAATTAGTTTGCCAGCGCCATGTGTCGTTTGTCATGTCGCTAAGTGTTAGTTCTGCGTGCCAGTTAAGTGTGTTTTGCGCTTTTGTGGCATCGGCGTAATTACAGGCAATATCACCTGCTCGGCGCGGTGCAATCTTATACGGAATATCTTTATTGGCTGATGCGCTAAATGCTTTAATCATATCAAGCACAGAATAACCTTGCCCTGTGCCTAAGTTATAAGCATGAAAAGCTGTGTCTGTTTTGTGCTGCATAAAAGCGGCAACGTGGCCTTTCGCTAAATCTAAAACGTGAATATAGTCGCGCACGCCGGTGCCATCTTCGGTGTCGTAGTCGTCACCAAAAATATTTACCACGTCGCGCTTACCTACTGCAGTTTGGGCAATAAATGGCATTAAGTTATTAGGAATACCATTAGGACTTTCGCCTAGTAAACCGCTTGGGTGTGCACCTACTGGGTTAAAGTAACGAAGCGCAATCCCCATAAATTGACTGTTGGCATTACATACGTCTTGCATGGCTTGCTCAACCATGACTTTAGTCCAACCATAGGGGTTAGTTGCGCGTATAGGATGCTTTTCGTCAATAGGGAGGTAGTCTGGCTCGCCGTACACAGTAGCCGATGAGCTAAATATAATATGGTTAACGCCTGCCTCTTGCATGCTCTGTAACATGCTTAATGTGCCCGACACATTATTTTGATAATAACGCAGCGGTTGCTCAGTTGATTCGCCAACGGCTTTTAAAGCTGCAAAGTGAAAAACAGCTTCGGCTTTAGTATGTTTTAGAGCGAGTTTAAATTGTTGCTCGTCTTGAATGTCACCCAAAATAAACTCAAACCGAGTACCTGTAATCTTTTCGAGTTGGTCAAGTACCCGCGCACTTGCATTAGATAAGTTATCATAAATAACAGGTGTAATACCTGCTTCATGCAATGCAATACATGTGTGGCTACCTATATAACCCATGCCGCCAGTAACTAAAACTTTCATGTTATTTCTCGAAAAGTATATTTATATGATAAATACTACTATTAAGGGGGTGTAAAAACAATAGTAATGATTAGAGCAAAATTCAAATAGAAGAATAAAAAACATTCGCTCATCAGATCCTCGCTTTATCAATTTATTTTATAAACTGATTCTATTACATGGCTAATTATCACGACGGTATTGGGGTGCTACGATAGCTGCATAATTTACTTTAAGACTGTAACTGGGCTTTAACTAACCACAACCCTGGTTAAGATATTTATTATCTAGAGTCCAGGTTAACTACTTTAATGTTGCACTGAGAGGGCATACACATGAAAAAAATCATTTTAATCACCGGTGCAACAGATGGCATTGGTTTAGAGACGGCAAAAATGTTACTAGCCCAAGGTCAGACTGTATTACTGCATGGTCGTAATATAGAAAAGCTTAATAATGTACAGACAATGTTAAACGAGCATTACCCGCAAGCAAGTACTCAAAGCTATGTGGCCGATTTAAGCGAAATGTCACAGGTACATTATTTGGCAGAACAGATAAGCGCAGATCATAAACAAATTGACGTACTTATTAATAACGCTGGTGTATTCAAGCTTGAGAACGTAACAACACCTGATGGCCTTGATGCGCGTTTTGCCGTAAATACATTTGCACCTTATTTACTGACTAAATTACTGTTACCACTATTAAATAAAAATGCGCGTGTAGTTAACGTATCATCGGCCGCGCAATCAAGCGTTAACCTTGATGCACTTATTGGTAATAAGGCGCTTTCGGATGGTGACGCTTATGCACAAAGTAAGTTAGCTATTACGATGTGGTCGCGCTATCTAGGACTTAAATTAAAAGAGGTAGGCCCGTTAGTTGTATCAGTAAATCCAAAATCGTTACTGGGTAGCAAAATGGTTAAAGATGCATACGGATTAGACGGTGGAGATCTAAAACTAGGAGCTGATATTTTTTATCGTGCTGCGCTTAGCGATGAATTTAACAACGCCACAGGTTTGTATTTTGATAACGATGCTGAGCGTTTTGCACCGCCACATATAGATGCATTAAACGAGACTAAAAACCAACAACTAGTTGATACATTAGATAGTGTTTTAGCACAGCTTAAATTAGGTGAATTATAATGAATAAACCTATACGTGGACTGCTGAGTGCGCGCTTTATGACAACTTTAAAGCCCTGCTACTGTGTTTATGAATCCAGTGGGTGATTTTGTAAAGTAATATAGATTTTTGATTGAAGACGAGTAAAGAGTTCACTGTTTACAGCGAACTCTTTTTTACTTTTTAGTGTTGTTCGGCTTGAAGTAAACGCTGGTATAGCCAATCTTTTAATTCTGAGCGAACATGCTTTAATTGATGCATTTGTTCATCGCTAATTGGCGCATCTTTAAGCTCCAATACTCTTATTTCTTTGTCTAACTTATCGTATTGTGTTGCCTTTTCGGCAAATTCAGAATCGTCAGTATTGAGTGTTGCAATGGCATTTAAATGATCTGGAAAGTCGTTTGTTAATGAGTGGTCTTCGCCTAACATATTCGCTCCTTAATAGGATATAAATGAGCTCACAAGTAAGTGAGTTGTTTAAGTGAATTATTACCTTCACATAATACACTGGGGTTTAAACAATCATAAATCAACCATTGCCAACTTAATTTGATATAGCGCAAACAACCGCTTTTACTTTTTAGCAGTTATTGTTTTTTCTAATAAGGGACTTCACCAAAGCAGGCAATAAAATGATCGATAAACGCACGTACTTTAGCGGTCAATAATTTATGGCTGGGGTATACAGCTGAAATAGTCGTATTAACTACTCGTGAAAAGCTTAGGGCTTGATATTATTGCTCAAGATGCGAGGAAGTAGAATAACCACAGAAGTTAAGCGACTATGAGTGGAATTAAACTTAAGTAACCTGAACTCTGGGCAATAAATCTATCTTGAGCTGCTATTTTAGTTAAAAGAGCAAGTTTTTAACGCTTTTTGCTAATTTATGTTGGTTAATTAATAGTGGTAGAATGCAGCGCTTAGTACCACTTGTGTGAAGTAGTGGTCAATAATTTATAAGGTCTGTTGTGTAATGCTGTTAATGATCGATAACTACGATTCGTTTACTTACAACTTAGTGCAATATTTTCAGCGTTTAGATCAAGACGTTTTAGTAAAACGTAATGACGAGCTAAGCATTGCACAAATAAAACAGTTAAACCCGAAACACATCGTGTTATCGCCGGGTCCTTGCTCACCTAACGAAGCTGGTATATCGTTAAGCGTGGTTGAGCAGCTAAAAGGGCAATACCCAATTTTAGGCATTTGTTTGGGACACCAAACCATCGCACAAGCTTTGGGTGGTGATGTCATTCGTGCTAAAAAAATTATGCACGGTAAAACATCGCCCATCGTTCATACCAATAAAGGTGTATTTAAAGGTTTAGCCAACCCATTAACGGTATGTCGTTATCACTCTTTAGTCGTTAAAGCACAAACACTGCCTAAAGAGCTTGAAGTAACCGCGTGGAGTCAAACCGAATTAGGTGAATTTGACGAAATTATGGGGTTACTCCATAAAGAGTTAGCGATAGAGGGAGTGCAGTTTCATCCTGAAGCTATTTTAACTGAACAAGGATTAGCACTGCTTGATAACTTTTTAATGCGCTTCTAATTTTTAATACCGATACTTATTTTATATTTACTAATGAATGGATGTTATGACTGAACTTGTAGCGCAACAACGAACAGCTAAAATACTTGACCAACGAGCACATGATTTATTGCTTGGTCATAGCTTTGCGCATCAGCAAATTGGTTTTATTCATACATTAGAAATAGAATATGGCGAGCCAATGAAGCAACGTACGTTGCTTCAAGTTGAGGTCGCAGCACAACATAAACGTCAGCAGAGCAGTACTGCGCATCATAAGTATCGAGCTCAGGCGAGTGAAGTACTTCACAAAGCAATAGAAACAGCTATTTTTAGGCAACTAAGCGACATGGATGCCGTAATCCTAAATACGTTAGGGATTGAAGATGGTATTGCAACTATTCTTGATCTTTTAGCGGTTAAGTCTGCAACTGTAGGGCGGCTAGAGCCTCTAGTAAACGATTTAAGCTGGCTTGGGCGTGAGTTAGTCACACTCGTTAATTTACCTTACTATCGAAAACAGCGTAGTAAAAACACCTCAGTAAAAGTAGATAGCCCCGCGCTTGCTCTGCGCTACATTGGCCTTGATAATTTACAGTTAGTCATACCTACTTTTGCAGTACGTCATTGGATGCCACACAGTACTGAACCATTTTCACTGCTAAAGCGCAGGCTACGTGATAGTGCAATGGCTAATGCGATTGCAGCACAAAAAATAGCGCAAATTAACAATGTAAACGATATTCATGCATTTACCCTTGGTATGCTTTTAGATGTAGGGCGAATCGCATTAGTGCGTTTATATTTAAAAACTTTTGAGCAAGTATGGCAACGTAAAGTACAAATAGCGCGCCAAGAGCAGCGCAAAGACTTGCACACTGCGTTATTAGAGTTAAAACCCGACCCGCTTTTTTTAACTACGTTACTTAATAACCAATCTTTAGCTATCAGTGCTAAAGTTATTGAGAAGATGAAATTTAAGTATTTGCCGTTTCAAGGGGTCATGCAGCAGTTGGTTAATGGAGTCGATAAGGGCGATACAATGCTACCTTTAACCGAGGTAATGTTAAAAGCGCGTTGCTACTCTCAATATCTAAATTTAAAAGAACACCAGCTTATTGAATCTGATGAAACAACAGCATGGTTTTCGTACTTTAAGTTCACTAAAACGGAACTAAAAACCCTCGAAACAAGTAATTTTACCAATCTAGCTATTCAAATTGACTAAAAACTTAAAATTTTTGTTAATTTTTTAGCGACTAATCATTCATTCTCACTCTATTGTTATATTGCATATTTAACACTTAAAGTGTGTGCGCCTCAGTGCTCATGCGGTTAGTTGTCTAAAAATGAACATAATTGACTATGCAAATAGTTATTCACTATCTATGAAATAATATCTTTAGCCCTTTATTTTAAAGGGATACATGAAAGTTTTTAACGAGACAGATTTAAGTAATTCTGAAATAATGTGCGTCTGAAAATTGAACCACAAAGCAATTTTGCGCAATTATCAGGTTACTGATCTTGCCTATAAAGTTGGTTACAAATAGTAACCAAACACCTATTTTGATGTTTTGTGTTGCTCACAATTAAGAGGAAATAAAATGACAGTCAATCGCGAATTATTTGATCACGTAATGGTTCCTAACTACGCACCTTCAAGCGTAATTCCTGTTCGAGGCGAAGGCTCTCGCGTATGGGATCAACAAGGTCGAGAGTTTATCGACTTTGCTGGTGGTATTGCCGTTAACTGTCTTGGCCATTGCCACCCTGCATTAGTAGGCGCATTAAAAGAGCAAGGCGAAAAAATCTGGCATCTATCTAACGTAATGACCAATGAGCCGGCACTTCGCCTAGCTAAAAAAATGGTTGATGCGACATTTGCTGAAAAAGTTTACTTTGCGAACTCTGGCGCAGAAGCAAACGAAGCCGCGCTTAAATTAGCGCGTCGTTTTGCACTTGATAAGTTTGGCGCAGAAAAATCACAAATCATCGCGTTCAACAAAGGTTTCCACGGTCGCACATTCTTTACCGTAACTGTTGGCGGCCAAGCTGCATATTCAGATGGTTTTGGCCCTAAGCCTGGCGACATTGTACATTGCGATTACAATGACCTTGCTGCATTTGAAGCACTTATCAGCGATAAAACATGTGCCGTAATGATGGAACCTCTACAAGGTGAAGGCGGTATTGTTTCACCAACTGATGAGTTTGCTCAAGGCGTTCGCGATTTATGTACTAAACATAACGCACTGCTTATTTTTGATGAAGTTCAAACAGGTGTTGGCCGTACTGGCGATTTATACGCATACCAAGGCTTAAACATAGTACCTGATATTTTAACTTCGGCTAAAGCACTTGGCGGCGGTTTCCCTATTGGCGCTATGATCACAACAACTGAAATTGCACAGCACCTTAAAGTAGGCACACATGGTTCTACTTATGGCGGTAACCCGCTTGCGTGTGCTGTTGCAGAAGCGGCATTTGATACAGTAAATACCCCAGAAGTACTGGCTGGCGTAAAAGAAAAAGCAGCATTATTTAATGAACTACTTAGCGCGGTTAACGAAAAATACAACGTATTTAGCGAAATCCGTGGCCAAGGTTTATTAATTGGTGCAGTAGTGAACGAGAAATACAAAGGTCGTGCAAAAGAGTTTTTAGTGGCAGGTACTGAGCAAGGTCTTATGTCATTAGTTGCTGGTGCGGATGTAGTACGTTTCACTCCATCTTTAGTAATTCCTGAAGCGGACATTCGCGAAGGTATGGCGCGCTTTGAAAAAGCAGTAGCAAGCGTAGTAAACGCATAAGCGACTTAAGCCAACCAATTAAGGGCAAGCACCGCTTGCCCTGCAATTCCTATTTACCGTTATTTATAAGGGAGCAAGCGGACTCATGATGATCCTTCGCCCAATCCAGCAAAATGATTATTCAGCATTACTGAAAATAGCCCACGAATCAGGGCATGGTTTTACGTCTTTGCCATTAAACGAAGAACTATTGCAAAAAAAGATTGACCATTCAGTAAGCTCTTTTGCTAAACAAACGTCACAACCTGGTGACGAAGGCTACCTGTTTGTTCTTGAAGATAGCGAAACCGGTGACGTTGTAGGTACGTCTGCAATTGAAGCTGCGGTAGGGCTTGATGATGCATTTTATCATTATCACTTAAGTAAAGTGATTCACTCTTCGCGTACATTAAACGTCTACAAAGCGGTTGATATTTTAACGCTATGTAACGACTACACAGGTGCTACAGAGCTTTGCACATTGTTTTTAAAAGATGGCTATCGTAAAAATTGTAACGGTAAGCTACTTTCAAAAGCGCGCTTTATGTTTATAAAACAGCATCAAGAGCGTTTTGCACAAACAGTGATCGCAGAAATGCGCGGTGTGTCTGACGAAAACGGCAGTAGCCCTTTTTGGCAGTGGCTTGAAGAGCACTTTTTCTCAATGGATTTTCCAACAGCCGATTACTTAACAGGTATTGGCCAAAAGGTTTTCATTGCTGAATTAATGCCTAAATACCCAATTTACGTAAACTTGCTAAGTAAAGATGCGCAAGCCGTAATAGGTAAAGTACACGACAACACTCGCCCAGCAATCGAGTTATTAAAAAGCGAAGGCTTTACGTTTAATGGCTACGTAGATATTTTTGACGGCGGCCCAACGGTTGAAGCCAAAGTAGATAACATTGCGACGATTCGTAATGCAAATCACTTTAACGTTGAAATTGGCGAAATGACTGGCGACACCATGGTGTTACTAGCGAACGAAAAGCTTGAAGATTTTAGAGCAACTGTTGCGCCAATGACATTTGACGAGCGCGCAAAAAGCCTTATTTTATCGCAAGAAATAGCAGATGCATTGCATTTGCAAGCTGGCGATATTGTTAGTGCAACCACGATTTAATTTAGGAGAAAGTATATGACTCATCCTGCACAATTTATAAATGGTCAATGGTCACAAGGCCAAGGCACAGAATTTAATTCGCTAAACCCTGCAAATAACGACGTTATTTGGCAGGCATCATCAGCAACTGCGGCGCAAGTAGATACCGCAGTAAATGCAGCGCGCGAAGCGTTTTACGCATGGGCTGATAAAAGCTTTACTGAGCGTTTAGAAATAATTAAAGCATTCGCAGCGCAATTAAAAGAAAACAGCGAAGAGCTCGCTATTACTATCGCACAAGAAACTGGTAAGCCACTGTGGGAAACGCGCACAGAAGCGGGTGCTATGGTTGGTAAAATTGCCATTTCTGAAAAAGCATTTTTAGAGCGCACTGGCGACGTAGAAAACGCAATGCCACTTGGCCGTGCGATGATTCGTCATAAGCCACATGGGGTTGTAGCCGTATTTGGTCCGTATAACTTTCCGGGTCACTTACCTAATGGCCACATTGTGCCAGCACTTTTAGCAGGTAACACGGTTGTATTTAAACCGTCTGAACTTACTCCTAAGGTTGCTGAGCTTACGCTTAAACTGTGGGAAAAAGCAGGCTTACCAGCTGGTGTAATTAACTTAGTTCAAGGTGAAGTAGAAACGGGTAAAGCCCTTGCTGCTCACAAAGGGATTGATGGCTTGTTTTTTACGGGTTCTTCGCGTACTGGTCATATTTTACATGAACAGTTTGCGGGTCAACCGGGTAAAATTTTAGCGCTAGAAATGGGTGGTAATAACCCACTTATTATTACTGACGTTGAAGACACTAAAGCGGTTGTTCACGATATTATTCAATCAGCGTTTATCTCAAGCGGCCAGCGTTGTACATGTGCACGTAAATTGTTTTTACCTAAAGGTAGCAAAGGCGATGCAATTTTAGAGCGCCTTATCACTGCAACTAAAGCGATTAAAGTAGGCAACTACGATGATGCAGACCAGCCATTTATGGGCTCTATGATCTCATCAGCGGCAGCAGCAGGCATGGTTAAAGCGCAAAACGAGCTTGTTGAGCTTGGCGCTCAAGTATTAGTAGAACTTGAGCACACAGCCAATACCGGTTTTGTAACACCGGGCATTATTGAGTGTACAAACATTAGTGACTTCCCAGATGAAGAGCATTTTGGACCACTTTTAAAAGTATTCCGCTTTGACGACTTTGACCAAGCAATTGATAAAGCAAACGATACAACCTTTGGTTTATCGGCTGGTTTATTAAGTGATAGTGCAGCAGATTATGACCACTTTTTACGTCGTATTCGTGCCGGCATTGTTAACTGGAACCGCCCAATTACTGGCGCATCAAGTGCAGCACCGTTTGGTGGTATTGGTGCGTCGGGCAATCACAGAGCAAGCGCGTATTACGCTGCTGATTACTGTGCATACCCAGTTGCTTCAGTTGAGCTTGAAAAAGTAGCGATGCCAGCAACGCTAAGTCCAGGTTTAAAAATAGATTAAGTACTACTTAATAACTACAAAAGCAGCTTCGGCTGCTTTTTTTGTATTGCTATCGTGCAAAGCTAGTAATTCGCGTCGCTTTCTGATTAAATCATGGCAATTAATTATTTTAAGGTGGTATAAAAAATGGTTTTAGATAGGCAAGGGTACGATGATTTGATCATGTATCTAACTCAAAATTTAGCATTGTTTGAGAAGCCAGGCGAGATAAAACCAGGTGCCCCAACAGTAATGGAATTAATTGAAGACGTCATTGCGCAAAATGTTATGCTTATTTGTGAGCAGCACACAGAGCTTAATACAGAGCAGCGTAGCTTAATTGTACGCGAAGTTGACGGCATAGTTTACGATTTAGAAGAAGTCCTCAGTAGTATCACCACACAGCCTGTCACGGTTGAGCAGCATGCATTTATAGATGAATTTGCTGGTTTAGTTAAAAACTTATTCGATAATGCAGTCTCGCAACAGTATTAATCAATTGCTTATATAGCCGCCTAGTACATTTTCATTTGCAACTGCGGCTAAGTTGCTTACAATCAAGAAAATATTTTTTGAGATAAGCACATGCAAGCAAATGTAAAATGGGTTGAGGGCGATACGTTTATCGGTCGTTCTAATTCTAATCATAATGTTGTTTTTGACGCCGGTAGCGATAGTGCCGCGCCAAGCCCTATGGAAATGGTTTTAATGTCGGTTGGCTGTTGTTCATCAGTCGATGTTGTCAGTATTTTAAAGAAAGCCAAACAAGATTTTTCAGACGTGCAAGTGCAACTCAGTGCAGAACGCGCCGAAACAGCCCCACGCGTATTTACTAAAATCAATTTACACTTTGTTGTTAAAGGTAATAATGTGTCTGAAAAACACCTTGCACGCGCCGTTTCCCTCTCTGCTGAAAAGTATTGTTCGGTTGCATTAATGCTTGATAAAACAGTAGAAATTACGCATAGCCACGAAGTTGTGCAAGATCAAGCAAAATAACGCTTTTTCCATAAGGAAAATTCGTATAAAATCCGCGAACTTTTCATTCTGCAGGTGCAGAGTTCACTAATTTATAGGTTGGTTTATTATGAACAAACCCTTCGATAAACTTAAACTTCATGGCTTTAACAATTTAACCAAAAGTTTAAGCTTTAGTATTTACGATATTTGCTACGCAAAGACCGAGCAACAACGTAAAGAATATATTGAATATATCGATGAGCAGTATAGTGCAGATAGACTAACCGACATTTTAGGTGAAGTTGTTGATATAATTGGCGCTAACATTTTAAATGTAGCGCGCCAAGACTATGAACCACAAGGCGCTAGTGTAACTATTTTGGTTTCAGAAGAACCAGTAGAAGAGCAGCAAAATTACGATGCTGACGAAGCACCAGGGCCATTACCTGATTCAGTTGTTGCGCACCTAGATAAAAGCCATATTTGTGTACACACATACCCAGAAGCTCACCCTGATGATGGTATTTGTACATTCCGTGCTGATATTGAAGTGTCTACTTGTGGCATTATTTCGCCACTTAAAGCGTTAAACTTCTTAATTCATAGCCTTGAGTCAGACGTGGTAACAATTGACTACCGTGTTCGTGGTTTTACCCGCGACATAAATGGCGTTAAGCACTACATTGATCATGCTATTAGCTCGATTCAAAACTTCATGACAGAAGATACTAAAGAAGCGTACCAAATGATGGACGTGAACGTGTATCAAGAAAACCTGTTCCATACCAAAATGATGTTAAAAGAAACCGACTTAAATACCTATTTATTCGGCCTTTCTACGGCAGATTTATCAGAGGGCGAAGAAGACGAAATTCGCTCAAAACTGACCCGTGAAATGCAAGAAATATTCTATGGCCGTAACCTGCCAGATACAGAATAATAGCAACGAATTAAATTAAAAATGGCGCTCAGTGAGCGCCATTTTTTTTGCTTTATTTTACAAGCAATAATTGTGTTTGTCGGCCATTTAAATACCAGACACCGCTTTTATCAAAAATAGCGTCCTCTTCTAGCATTATTCTTATTTCTTTGTTCCACTGTTTTATAAACACCGCATTGTTGAGCTCAATAGAGTAAGCCGTATTTAAATGCAGCGGATAGTCACCATCTCCCGGTACACCTTGCTGAGAATCCCACATACCTAATGTAGTACCAGCAGCGTGACCATGATAGCCAAGAGGATGAGTATAAATAGTGGGCTTTAATCCCTGAGCAATAGCGGCTTTTCGTGCTGCAGCTAACACTTCATTACCTGTTTTTCCTACCGCAAATTGATTGGTAAATATATCTTGTAGTTTATTACCGCTTTTTAGTGCTTCAACTAAGTAATTAGGCGCACTCGTTTCGTTTTCTTTGAGCACATACGCATGCTGCTGCGTGTCGGTATTTAAGCGTAAATAAGTAATACCAAAATCGACATGAAGTAAATCGCCGGCTTGTATAACGTTATCATCGTAGCCATTGGTAAAGCTTTCTTCATGATTAAACGACTTCGCATCGGCGCGCTGAATAGCAACGCTTGGGTGAAACCATGTTTGTAGTTTTAGCTCTTTTACGCGCTCTCTAAACCACCATACCAAGTCATCGCTAGTTGTTTTACCTACCGTAATTGTTTTACCCGAAAACCCCTCTGCAATAATATGATGGGCAATAGCCACAATGTGTTTATACATTTCAACTTCTTCAGGAATGCGTTGCTCTAACCACGCGACAGCAAGCGGCTCTGCAGAAATTATTTTATTGTGATAATTGGCGGGCAAGTTAGCCATTAAGGTTTTGTAATCGCCTAGCACAAGGCCATCGGCATGTGCCCAGTCGGTAGAAGTATTAAGCGCAATGTTACGAGGTTTGTATTGCTCAATAAGCGTATTGAGTGCCTGCCACTGGCTAGGTTGTGTTTGCTTATCCCAACCTTTTTTAAATACATTACCTATTTTATAAGGTGCAATAGCGTAAGCATCAACCTCACCTTGTTTATTAAGCGCAAATAGCAAAATAGTAGTGCGTCTGGCTGAGAGCCATGTTGCAGGCAGCATTGTTTTTAATATTGGATCTTCATTGTATTCGCGGCTTATAAGAAGCCACATATCAGTGTTGTGCTGCTTCATTAACGAGGGCATTAAGGTGTTAACCCTAAGCTCAGTTATTTTATTAATAAGCGCAGCGCGCTCTTTCATTGATAAAATTGTTGGGGGTTCTGAAGCTTGAACTAAAGGGCTTACAAATAGTGTTGCGAGCAAACATGCGCTTATTAGTAATAATTTATTGTATTGCATAGTTGGGCTATTTTTAGGCTAATTTATACTTAACATGCCAGAACCCACACTATAAAAAAATAATTTGAGACAAACCGTACAAACAAAAAAGCCCAGCTAATTAACTTAGCTGGGCTTTTTTGTATATAGCGTATTAATTAATCATGCTGTAAATAAGTGCAAATACAGCAAGTGAGCCAACCGCTAATATAAATAGCGTGCTTAAACGGTTACGGTATTTATGAAGTGCAGGCACTTTATAAACTGCAATCATTGGCATGATGAATAAAATCATCGCGATGATAGGGCCCGATAACTGATCCATCATATCTAAAATACTTGGGTTTTTAACAGCGCAAAACCAAATAGCTAAAAACATAATTAACACACCAATTTTATCGGTAACGCCAGCGCTTAAGCTTGTTTGTTTAGTTACTAAACCTGTAAAGCTTTCGCGTGCACCTAAAAAATGACCCAAAAACGACGATGTAATAGCAATAAAGGCAACAAGCGGCCCAAGTGTGGCAATAAACGAGTTATCAGTAATGTTAGCAAGATAGGACAGAACCGATACGTTAGCCGCTTTAGCAGCGGCCATTTGCTCGCCTGTAAGCGACAGCACGCAAGAGAACACAAATAACAGTACAAAGGTAATAAGTAGTAAGCTAGTGCGCTTTAAAATCGCCTCAGACTTATGTGTTGCTTGGTTACCGTAATGGCCGCGTTGCACGTTTACAAAGCTTGAGATAGCCGCTGCGTGGCTAAACGAAAATACAATAATAGGAATCGATAACCACAACGTTTTACCAAAGCTGCCCATTTCAGGCATGCTCATATCGGGCACTTGCCAGCTTGGGATTAAATAAAGTGATAAAAACAATAATATACCCACAAGCGGATAAACTAAGATAGCAAAGGCACGTAGCATTAAGCGCTCGCCGCCCATCATTAAGCTAATCATACCTGCAACTAATACACCCGAAAGTAATACGCGAGAAGGTGATTCCATCCCCATTTGATTAACCATAAAGCTATCCACAGTATTGGTTAAGCCCACACCGTAAATAAGCAAAATTGGGAATATAGATAAAAAGTACAACAAAGAAATTAATCGACCTGCAGTCACACCAAAGTGCTCTTCAACTACATCGGTAAAGTCGGCATCTTTATTTTTCGATGAAAGTACAAAGCGTGCTAAGCCTCGGTGGGCACAAAAGGTCATTGGGAATGCTAAACACGCCATAATAATTAATGGCCAAAAACCGCCAATACCAATATTAATAGGTAAAAATAAAATACCCGCACCAACGGCCGTGCCAAATAGACTTAGCGTCCATTGTGTATCGTGTTGGTTCCATTTTGAGGTAGAAGAGTGTGTGTTATTTATTGGTGCATTTGAAAGCGTTGCACCTTGAGGTGTTGTCATGTGTGTGCTCATCCATTATTTGTAATAATAATTGCGCCGAAGAATATAGTTTTTGACTAAATTTTTCATGTTTTGAGCTGGTTTTAGAATGAATTAGTTGTAGTGGTTTAGTGACTAACTGTCATGAATATGAAACACCGATTTAAAAGTGAGCAATGTATAAAGTAATAATTATACAATGTGTTGTTTATTTGAACGAAGTAACTGCTGTCAGGTTTTTTTGTATGAAACAAAGTTTTTTATACGCTGCAGATATTACATAATTTATCGCGATAAGAGCTTTAGCTTATTAGAGCGTGTTGATCTTTGGTCGTTGAATTTTCAACAGCATGTTTGCATGTAAGCCAACAAGGTAACGCAGGAGCTGTTACCGAGCTGGCTATGTTATAAATCTCGTGCCGGGATTAAATTTCCCCTAGATAGAACAAACTTTAATCTTGAGAGGTCACAGACCTTAACTAATAGCAAAAGATGATTTTTCATTTGAACTGCAAAGGTTACTTTTATTTACTTCTTTAGGCACTCGTTTTGCAGCCAGTTTTACGTAAAAAGCAGGCAATACAAAAAGAGTAAAAAGGGTTCCTATAAGCATTCCTGCTACTAATATAATGCCAATACTATTTCGGGCTTCAGCCCCAGCTCCAGATACCATTAATAATGGGAAGTGTCCAAGAACAGTGGCAGTAGTGGTCATTAAAATAGGCCTTAATCTAGTTGATGCAGATTCAATTACGGCTTCTATGCGGCTTTTACCTTGCTCTTGTAGGTGATTTGCAAATTCGACAATTAAGATACCGTTTTTTGCAATCAGACCAATGAGTGTGATTAAACCGATTTGAGAATAAATATTGATAGTCGTTAATTCAAAATACGACAGCATCAACGCGCCAGCCATTGCCAAAGGTACACTCCCAATTAACACAACTAGAGGGTCTCGAAAGCTATTAAATTGGATACTAAGCAGTAAGTAAACAATGACCAGTGAAATTAGCATAACGCCTAATAAACTATTACCTTGTTGTCTTATTTGTCTAGACTCTCCGGCATAATCAACAGTGTATGAAGGGGGGAGTAATTCTTTTGCGGCATTTTCTAATGCTGAAAGTGCCTCTTCTTTTGTGGAGTTAGGTAATACGGCTCCAAATATGCGAAAGGCATTTTGCTGTCCAAAGCTATTTAATTGTCTAGGAACTGTTGCCCATTTAACTTCAGCTATTGCAGATAATGGCACGCTGGTTCCATTAATTGATTTAATGTTTAAGCTTAGTAATTTTCCAGGATCTGACTTTACATTTCGGTCAATAACAGGGATTACCTGATAAGCTTTTCCTTGCGCATCAAATCGATTAACGTAGTTATTTGATAAAAGAACACTCAGTTGCTGATTGACATAAGCGAGATCCATTCCTAAATCGGCAATTTTATCGCGCTTTAATTGTAATTGTATTTGGGGTAAATCGATTTTTAAATCAGTGTCTGCGTATAAAAAGTGCCCACTAGCAAATGCTTTACCTATAAGTTGCCCCGCATAGCTTTGCATTATTTCAAAACTATCGCTGGACTTAACGACCATTTCTACATCGAATTGGCCCGCAGTAGGAAGTGGCGCTGGAAGAATGGGCAACGGGTTGACTCCAGGGGTTTTAGCCAAGCGTCCATAAACCTCAGGAAGAATTGATTTAGTAGTGTAATCTCGTTCGCTAGCACTTATAAATTCAATACCGCCAAAAGCACTATTGGTAAAAATGTTCTGCCACATTTGAGTTGTGCCGGGTATTTCTAATAAGCTATCAACCATGCCACGAATGTTATCTTCATTATAAGTTAACGATGACTCAGGGGGGGATTGTACAAGTACAAATATGCTGCTTTGATCCTCAACTGGCGCAAGCTCTTTTTGTGCACCTTGGTAAAATGGTATTATCATAAGGCTTAACGCAATTGCAGCAACAATCACTTGATTTCGCCACGACAATAAAAGAGTAAGTAACAACGCATATTTATTTCTTAGCTGATCAAATACCCAGTTTACTTTTTTTGTTAATTTAGTTTCTTGCCCTTCAGCAGGGATAACATACGCGCTCATTATTGGTGAAAGTGTGAGGGCAACAATGCCTGATATAAGCACTGATATTGCTAGGGTAAAAGCAAATTCTTTAAATAATACGCCGGTAAGTCCAGACAGAAAGCCAATCGGTAAATACACCATTGTTAGTGTGAGAGTCATTGATACAATTGGTACAAACAGCTCTTTGGAGCTTGTGAGCGCAGCGTCAATTTTAGATTTTCCTGCACGAATATGACGTGAAACATTTTCTACAACAACAATCGCATCATCAACCACCAAGCCAACAGAGAGAACAATAGCAAGCACGGTTAGTAAGTTTAACGAAAAACCGACGACATACATTGCGGCAATAGCACCTAATATTGAAATAGGAATAGTCACTAAAGGTACCGCTGAGCTTCTAAATGAACCCATCATAAAGAGAACAACAACGCCTACTAGAATAACCGTCTCAATAAGTGTTTTAAAAATCTCATTTAATGCATCGCGCATATATAAAGTACCATCATAGGCATAACCAATGCTGATACCATCCGGTAAAGTCTTATTAATTTTATCGGTTAATGCGTAAAGTGCGTCACCAACTTCAATTTCATTTGCACCTGGCTGCGGCCAAACTGAAATATAAACAGTATCATGCTGATTTAAGCGAGCACTTACCGTTGGCTGCTCAGAGCCAAGTTCAATATGGGCTACATCTCTCAGATATATAACATCATTATCTATACGTTTTACAATTAACTGCTCAAATTCATCGATACTTTTCAATTGTGTATTAGCGACCAGATCAATTTTTTGTTTATTAGTTTCTATATAACCTAGCGTAGCTATTGTATTATTTGCAGCCAACGCGGAGTAAATATCGTCAGCGCTAAGATCAAATGCTTCTAACTTTGCAGAATTTAAATGCACGCGCATCGCAGGCGTTCTACTGCCTTCAATTGCGACTCTTTGAACACCCTCAATATCTGTAATTATAGGAGTCACTTGCCTTGATAAAAAGTCGGTTAGTTGTGTAAGTGATTCGCCCTGATGCCCTATATTTAAATAAAATAGCGCATGAGGTCGATCGGTACGCTTAACGCTAACAATGGGATCCTCAGTATCATTCGGGAGCATATATTTAACTTGGCTAAGACGAGCAGTAAGCTGTGATAAAGCCCGAGTACTATCTTCGTTTAAATTTAAGTAAGCTGTTACAGTGCTATTCCCTGCAATTGTGACTGATTCAACATAATCAACACCTGGAACCGTAGCGGAAATACGTTCTATTGGTTCTGTAATAAAACCTTTAACTGTATCAGCTGATGCGCCTACGTAGTTAGTTGAAATAACTAAAGATGAACTTTCAATTTTTGGAAACTGTAGCACAGTCACCTTAAGCACTGACCAAATCCCAGCAATACAAATAATAGCGGATAAAACGATTGCAAGTGTTGGTTGTGTTATGAATCGATCCATAAAATGATTGTTTTTCATAATGATACCTTAGGAGATAACGTATCTTCCATAGCTACAGTACGCTCTGAATTAAGCAAGTATGCTCTTAAACCGTCACGCAATTTAAATGCTCCATGACTTGCGATTAATGCGCCTGAGGTTAAGCCATTGGTGATCATAACGAGATCCCCAATACGTTCGCCTAATTCAACTTGTGTACGCTTAGCGTATGTTTTTCCTTCCTCGTCTTTATTTAATAAATATACATAGTTCCCTAATTTACCTTTAATAACTGCTAAATATGGGATTGCAACAACCTCTTTTTTGTTGCCAATAGGTACCTTAATTTTAACGAGTTGATTTGAATTTAGTTTAGTATTTCCTAATGTAATTTTTGCACGGTATTTCAGCTGTCTTGAGTGTTTTGACATTTCTGGTGCAACAGAGGCAACTTGTGCAATTATTTCTGTCTGTGTGTCATCAAGTAGCGTTAATACTACCGGCGTATTAATTGCTAGCTCTGTATAGGTTTGCGGGAGAGAAAAATCGACCCACATATATTTTTCAATACCAATGAGCTGAGTTAGATTTGTATTAGCAGGTAAAAACTGACCGACTTGCAAGTCATGTATACCAACGCGGGCTGTAAATGGTGCTGTAATCACTTTTTTAGCAATTTTAGCTGAGAGTAGATTTATTTCTGCTTGGTATTGAGCAAGTAAAGCCGTTGATTCATCTAATTGCTGAGCGCTCAATTTATTTGAATTATAAAGGCTTTTATATCTCTTTACGGTGGTGTTTTGTAGTTCAAAGCGTGATTTAGCTATTTGCAGTTGTGCTTTTTCCTCCTCGTGTTCTATTTCGAGTAACGTATCGCCTGCATAAGTAATACCGCCAGATTGCAAATAGAGTTTTGTAACTTTACCTGCTGATTCATTAATTAACGATAATGTTTTAGGGGCTTTTACGATACCGCTAATATCTATATGTGACTGATGAGCAACTTTTTCTACATACATAGCTTCGACATTAGCCGATTGTTCATTGCCTATATTGCTGCGCGCATCAATGATGTTACTTTTAACTGCAAAGCTGCCCGCTATTAAAATTGCTAGTATGCCTGTCGTTGTAATCCATGGAATGAAATTCATAATTAGCTCCTTGTGTGCATCTAGTAGGTAATATGCTTGGGTGAAGTTTGTTTATGTAAAGTATCTTTGTATAAAGATATGTAATTAAAAAAATTTGTCAATAAACTTCACCCATTATTTTTACGCTACTTCTCTTTTATTACTAGATTGCTTTGCATGGGCAACAGCTAAATGCCCTGCAACACGCGCTGTATTGATCAAAACGGCACTGTTAGCTTTAGCTGAACGCCCTTTAGTTACTTCATCAATTGCTTTCATAATGTACTTAGTGACTTTATTTCCACTGATCCCTTGCGCTTGAGCCGAGCTAATTGCCGCGTTGATAGCATCATTAACATCATCACTATCAATGGCATCTTCGAGCTTAGTGGGTGTTGTAATTAATACACTGCGCTTATTATCAAGCAGCCATTGGGTTTCAATTATGTCGGCTAAAATAGATGCATCATCTATCCGTTGTGGTGCTTTATAGCCACTTGAGCGACAGTAAAATGCAGGGAAATCATCAAATTGATAAGATATAATAGGGACATTGTGGGTCTCTAAGTATTCAAGTGTTAAACCTAGATCGAGTATGTTTTTTGCACCAGCACATACAACGGCAACCCGTGAACGTGTAAATTGCATAAGATCTGAAGAAATATCCATCGTATTGTTTGCTCCTCTATGAACGCCACCAATGCCGGCAGATGCAAAAAAGCATATTCCTGCTAACTCAGCTGCAATAATAGATGAGGCAACGGTGGTTGCACCCAATTGCTTAGTCGCTAATACAACGGGTAAGTCACGCGTGCTGACTTTAGGTATATTTGCGGTTGTTGCAAATAACTCAATCTCACTTTCATCCATGCCAATTAGTAATTTACCATTAGCGACTCCAATGGTTGCAGGGATTGCCCCCGATTCACGAACTGCTGCTTCTACTTGTAACGCGGTGTGTTTATTTTCAGGGTAATCTAAGCCATGCGTTATAACATTAGACTCAAGTGCCACGACCGCAAGCCCTAACTCAAGAGCCCGTTTAATTTCAGGCTTAATAACAAGATTTATCTTTGTATTGTTCATTTTATTTTTCCTCTAATAACTTGGTTTTTTAATTAATTTATATTTTTGCTGAATAATATGTTTGTTATAAACACGTTGTCGCCAATTTTTCGGTTGCTCTGCATGCAGTGCGATTGAAATAAAGTCGTTATTGCATTTAAACTCTTTACTTATCAGTGCCGAAATTTTTTTCACGAGCCTATTCTTGGTAGAACTGGATACGTGAGAATCAAAATAATGTATGTTGATATGCGGCATGTTGCGTCCTTACGCTATTAATAATGAACGATGGCTCTCGTAAGAACCTTGAGATTGCACAATGCAATTAAACAGCTCATCAACACCTTGATGTTTTAATAATGCGTAATGATCTGCTTGTAAGTGTTGTGTTATCGCTTCTTTTTCGTTGTACTCAGGAATGTTTTCAATAAATGAATAATCATCTCCTTGTGCTTTAAATATCACTTTTGGTGCTTTTACTTGGCGTTCAAGCAACTCTGTGAATGTATATTTAAACTCATAAGTGCGCATGACTACTTCTATGATTTTACTGACAACATCTCGATTCAAAGTGCGATGATTCATACATACAAAGTCAATAAACTGTTGTTTATTAGTCACTGCCGATAAACATTGTTCTAATACCGGGCCTTGTATTTTTTGAAAGAACACTGAAAATAAAATGGTGACAAATGCAGGAGAAGTAAAACAAGGTGTCTGCTCTTTTTGTGAATACTGAGGTAGATTAGGTGAGCCAGGTGCAATGAGATAAAGTGCTTCCACGGTCTCGCCACTTGCTTCAAGTTGATGCGCCACTTCAAATGCAACACGCGCCCCAAAAGAGTATCCCCATAACGTATAAGGACCCGTTGGTTGCTCATTTTTGATTAGCTTGATATCAGCTTCTGCCATTTCTTGTATTGTATCGTAAGGAACTTCATCACAATTAAGGCCATGCGCTTGCACTGCAATAAACGTCGCTTCATCGGCCACTTTTTCAGCTAAAGGTTTTAAGCTCATTGGATACCCACCTAAACCAGGCCAGCAGAAAATTCGCGATTTTTGTGTAGAGTTATTTAAATTAATCAACCGACTATGTGAGCTGTTATCGTTTTGCTTAATATAAAGAGCAAGTGCTTCAATAGTGGGGGCTTGAAAGATAGCTTGCATTGGGATACTAATGCTCAACTCTTTATTTAAAGTATTCATAAATGTAACGGCTGTTAAAGAGTTTCCACCACTTTCAAAAAAATTATCTTGGACTGATACTTTGTCCCATTTCATCACATGGAGCCAAATATCAGCTATTTTCTCTTCTAATTTATTTCGAGGCTCAATGTAGGCTGCCTTATTTTCAATATTATTAAGTTTCTCTGAATTTTTTAGAGCGAGATAATCGACTTTCCCATTCGCTGTTTGTGGGAATTCAGCAAAAGTTATAATTTTATTAGGTACCATATAGCTAGGTAGCGAATTTTGTAAATCATGATTCAATATTTCAAGGGGGCCACGCATATGTATAGCGTCTTCTTTCATACCTTCACTGCGCTTTTGCTCTTCTGAAATTTTTCCACCAATGCAAAAATAAAATGGTTTCATTGTACAGTTCGCATCAGATAAAATTTCTTCAATACGATTGGCTGAAGGTAAATTATTACCAGATTTTGAGCTATAACCAGAAGACATTAAACCTATGTTTAAGTCGTTCATTTGTAACTGCTGTAACTTACGACCTAAATCAATATAGTGTCGCCAAGCCGTTGTAGAATGATTAAGTAAAGAAATACCAAAAGAAGCTCTATCATAGACTTGCTGATTAATGGCAATCACTTTTTTCTTTTCAATTAGCTGATCAGAAAGGGGTGTCAGCTGATTATCTTGAACGGTGTATTGTCCTGAATTTAAACCATCTACATTTTGAATTTGCACTAAGGTCTCAACATTTGAAAGCGAGTCAGTTTCGCTATGTTGGCTAATATCAAAACTTCCTAAGTAGGCGTCATCTTCGTGAACAGCTAAGTAATCTTGGTATTCATTGTCAAAACTAGCAGCGCCAACTGAAAGGCCAAACTGAGGTAAAATATGATCAAATAAGCCAAGCATATGGCCTGTTTCCATTTCTAAAACTTCTAATATATTATTTTGATATACAGGTTCTATAGCTGATTGCTTACCTAAAAAATGGCAAGTTAATTTAACCGTGCTTACAGGCGCTAATGAGCGTACAAGATGCAGGGTATGTAGTTCAGGGTGATAATAATAAATACCCGATTTTAAATTAAATAAATTATGTATTTCTAAAAATAACTGCGTAGCATACAGGGCGCCTGGAGATGCATAGCCATACTTGGGCAGTAAGCGTTGCTTGCTTTTAAACTGGCCAAAATATCTCATGATTTGACCAAATTCATCATATTCTAATGCGCTGACAGGGCGTGTAGGGATCTCTGATTTTTGTTTTTTGAGTAAGTTAAGTATTTCTTGCTCACACACATTTCCACCATCAAAGTAACGATAAGTTTTACGAGCAAAAACAGTTTCAGTTTGCTCTTTTGATGCATTTTTATTTGGTAAATTAAATACGGGTAAGTTTAACAGCGCTTGTGGTTGTCTAAATCCAGCATTAGAGAGTTGTGCTTTAACTTGTAATTTACTTTTTTTAGATTGATGGTGTTCACTCTGCTTGCCTTGATCCATTAAAGCGGCTTCACGATGATTTAATTCAATGCATGCAATAAGATTTTGAAAACCGGTACGCTGGTCATTTTTTACAACCATTGCGGCATTTTTTATCCAATCATGCTTTTCAATCGCAAGTCTAATTTCATCAAGCTCTACACGGTAACCACGTAATTTAATTTGATTATCGGCGCGACCTAAAAAGTGTGTGTTACCTTCTTTATCACGTTTTACAATATCACCACTGCGATAGAGCGTATTATGCATAGGCTCGCTATTGTGAGGATTAGATATAAATCTTTCGAGTGTTGTATCGTTACGGTTTAAATAACCTCTAGCAACCTGCACACCACTAATATAAAGCTCACCAGATTCACCCTCATCAACTAAGTTTAACTGTTCATCAAGTATATAGTAGTGAGTATTGGCTACAGGCTTACCAATGGTAATTGCATCAAACGCTTGCTCTAAAGTATGAGGCGTTACTTTATGGCTGGATGAATTTATTGTGCATTCTGTTGGCCCATATAAATTGATTAGATCTTTTTCAGGCAGTGTTTCAAAAAATTGTAAGGCGAGCTGTTTAGTAAGCGTTTCACCCCCACTGAACACGTGAGACAATGAGTTGCACAATTGAATACAAGGCGAATCAAGCAAGGCTTGTAAAAGGGTAGGAACACATTGCAAAACGGTCACTTGTTTTTCAATGATTAAATCAATAAGTGCAAGCGGATCGCGATACATTCCTACTTCACTTGTAACAACACAAATACCGATTGCATTAGCTAAAATCTCCCATTGGGCTGCATCAAAGCTAAAAGGCGTTTTTTGTACAATACGAGTTGATTGGCTAAAGCTATGCTCTTCTTTTAACCACAGAAGCTGATTAACAATACTGCTATGTTCAATGATGACGCCTTTTGGATCACCTGTGCTTCCAGAGGTGTAAATCATATAAGCAAGGCTATCTTGTGATAGTGGCGCATAATATGACGTATTATCATCAACATCATCTATTGAAATCACAGTAATGTCGCTGCTAACCAATGCAGTAATTTGCTCTTTTAAATGTGCTTGAGTTAAAACTAAGCGCGCTTTAGAGTCTTTTAGCATATAGCTAATACGTTTTTCAGGGTATTCAGGAGACAGTGGAAGGTATCCGCATCCTGCATAAATAGCTCCCCACACACCAAAAATTAAGTCAGGCGATGGATCGACAAACAAACCAACATATTCACCTTGCTTAGCACCATGCTGATGGAGTAAAGAGGCAATGTTAGCTGATTTTTTATCCAGCATTTTATAGCTCCAATCTCCTTGGTTACTAATTACTGCAGTTTCATCAGGTGTTTCAATAATTTGCTTTTGAATTAAATCAAACAATGTTCGAGTATCACTTTCTCCCAAAAAAGATATCTGATCTTGCTCAAGGTTTTCGGTTCGATTTAGTTGGTTATGTAGTTTCATTTCTATGCCTATTCCTTTATTTAAAATTTTATAGATGACTAATTTTTGAATTGCCTTGTTAAAAATGAGTACTACACATAACTCTCATGTAACAAAGTTAGGTAAAAGATAATACATACAATCTTAATGTCAAGTATCTTTGTGTGAAGATACTTGTTGTGATGAGTCTTGTCGTAGAGGTTGTTGTGAGTTATATTGGTTTATCAATTTAAATTAGAGTAGTAGATATGATGAAAAATGATCTTGTTGACGTCGTTATAGCCCAGTGGAATAAAGAAAGACCTGATTTAGACCCTTCGCCTATGGGAGTTATGGGCCGACTCGTTCGTACCGATGCAATGTTTAGCAAAGAATTACAAACTGTATTTGGCCGTTTTGGCCTCAATGGTGGCGAATTTGATGTATTAGCGACAATTAGGCGTTCAGGAAAACCGTTTACATTAAGTCCAAATCAACTATTGCAGACATTAATGCTAACCTCAGGCTCAATGACAAACCGTATCGATAAACTAGAAGCTAAAGACTTGGTTGCACGCAGCTCAGATCCTAACGACCGTCGAGGCGTTATGGTGTCTTTAACTGAGAAAGGTTTTCAATTGATTGATCAGGTTGTAGAGGAGCATATCGCAAAAGGGCAGTCTTTATTGTCACCTTTAGATAAGTCGGAGCAGCAGCAACTCGCAGTATTACTTAAAAAATTACTTTTAGGCCTTTCTAGCTCTACTTATAAATAAGGCCAGTTGGCCTTTCAGGAGCACAATTTGTTCTATCTAGGGCATGTTGATCTTTGTGGATTAAAATTTGTTCAATCGAGGAGCGATTTAATCGTGGCGCGAGATTTGTAACTTGGTAGCTTTGGTAACGCTCCTGCATCACCTTACTAACTTATCTTTATGTAAGAATAGGTAAATTCGCGCAAAGCTTCCGCGCCCTACTCACGGCTTTTATTTACATCTATGTAGCAGCAAAGAGTAAATCGCCCCTAGGACGAACCTAAGGGCTACGGATGTTTGGCACTTACGCTGCGTTATCGCCTATTTATGGGGAATAATCACACGACATAAACTCTGCCTCGCCTAACTACCAAACCTACAGCTGCAAAATTAATCACGAAAGCTCGACACGCTCTAATATAGATTCACTTTGTTTCTCAGATAGCGATGCACTTTTATCTACCATTGTAGGATAATCGGTATAACCGGTTTCGTCGCCACCATAAAACGTATCGGGATCTACATTATTAAAAGAAGCATTTAACTTAGTACGTTCTACCAAATCAGGGTTTGCTAAAAAGAGTGCCCCTAATGCCACACCATCGCATAAATTTTCATTTAACACATCTGATGCAATAGCAGGGGTTACAGGGCCATCTTGCCAAGATTTGTGAGGGTTTAATATAAGCTTACCTAACCATTGGTTACGGATCTGCTGAGTGTGCTCACGGTTAGCCGCTTCCATAATATGCAAATACGCCAGATCAGTTGGCAACTGACTAATAAGAGTTTGGTAGAGCACTGCACTGTCTTGTTCAATAATGTCATTGTAAGTATTGTCGGGAGAAATACGAATACCGACTCTTTTAGCACCAATAGCTTGTGTAACAGCCGCCACTACTTTTAGCGTAAATCTTAAACGGTTTTTGACGCTACCACCAAATAGATCGGCTCTATTATTTGTATTGCTTGCCATAAATTGGTGAAGTAAAAAACCATTTCCTGCGTGTATTTCTACCCCATCAAAACCTGCCTGAATCGCTAATTCAGCTGATTTTGCGAAGTCTTCAATGGTTGCTGTAATTTCATCTAATGTCATTTCTTTTGGTGTAGGGTAGCTCTTTGGCCCTGTTGGTGTAAAAGCGTCTCCGGTAGCTTTAATTGCTGAAGGCGCTATTGATTGATGAGCACTGGGGTATAATTCAGGATGCCCAATACGACCAGAATGCATCAATTGAGCTACAATTTTGCCTCCCCTTTTATGTACTGCTTCAGTAATGGGCTGCCAGCTTTTCACATGTTGTAAATTATGTAGCCCTGGGGAGTTCATAAAACCTTGACCAATTTGGTTAGGTTGAATACCTTCAGAAATAATTAACCCAGCTGTTGCTCTTTGAGCATAATAGGTTGCCATAAGAGGCGTTGCTAATCCTTCAGCTGTTGCCCTGTTTCTACTCATTGGTGCCATTACAAAGCGATTGCTTGCGTTGATTTTCCCAAAACGAGCTTCTGTAAATAAGTTGTCCATGTTTACTTCCTTTAACTAGTTTTTTTGTTTAGTGATGGTTCCAGATTAAAATTGGAACTTGATTTTTTAAACAGCTGTACTTGAGATATAACAATGGCTAATACAATAATGACAGCGCCTAATGTTTGACTCATCGTTAGCCTTTGCGAAAGAATAAAATAACCCAATAATGTTGCTGAGATTGGGCTTGCAAACGATATAAAAGACACCGTAACAACTGGCAGTTTTTCAATAGCTTTAAACCAAACTATATAAGCGAACAAGGCGCCAATGATACTTAAGTAGGAATAACCAATTATATTGTCCACTGTTAGGTTACTAGGTAAGCCTTCTTGTACTAATCCAATCGGGAGTAAAAATAATCCACCTACAACGAGTTGCCAGCCTGTAAAAGTATATAAATTAACGTCAGCAGGCTTGCCCCATTTTTTTGTTAATACTATTCCCGTGGCCATTGAAGCGGCACCAATTAAACCTGCAATAACACCTTGAACAGGTAAATTCATATTTGGTTCTAAGACCAACATCGCGACTCCAACAGCCGCAATTGCACAAGCAATAAATTGCCTTAAATTAAGGGTATCTTTAAAGAGTAGCGCACCAAGTATCATGACTATGATAGGTTGGCACGACATAACAAGTGCAGCTACACCACCGGGTAATAGATAGGCTGCTACAAATAAACAGTAAAAAAAGCCACCAATATTAAGTATGCCAAGCACGATAGAACGCACCCACCAGATGCCTTTAGGTAGCTTTCGACCAATCAGTACTAATAAAATACCAGCAGGTAAAGCACGAAGTGTTGACGCTATTAAAGGCATATCTGGCGGTAATAGCTCGGTCGTTACTATGTATGTACTGCCCCAAATTGTTGGGGCAATCATAGCAACTAACATCCAAAGTATTAGTTGTTTATTTGTCATACGGCCCCCACATCGGTCGTACCGAAGTAGCGATCTCCGAAGTCGCCAATTCCAGGTATCATAAATGCGTTTCCATTTAGATACTCTTCAATTGAAGACGTGACTATTTGAATTTTTTTAAATTGCTGAGTAACTTTTTGAATCCCCTCAGGGGAGCACAAAAGATTAACAAAAATGATATTTTCTTCTAAAACACCAGCATCTATAAGCACCTGAATAGCACAAATTGCAGAGCCGCCTGTCGCCAACATAGGTTCGAATATCAGCACGCGACATTTAGCGATATGATCCGGAAGTTTTGAATAATAAAGAGTTGGCAATTTTGTGACGACATCGCGTTGTATTAAAATTTTTCCAATGGGAATTTTTAAGTCAATATGACGCAGCTCATTTTCCATACTTTCACCAGCACGAACCACAGAAACGGCACATATTGGATCTGCAAACTGCTTGCCTTTGTATGTTTCTCCCACGGGAGTAGTTACATCGAGATCTTTAAATGGTACTAATTCTAAGCTTTTTTCAATCAGCAGACGAAACACTTGATCAGCATAAAAAATGAATTGGCTTTTACTAGCTACCTTGTCACGCATTTTTGCATGCAGGTATTTTAGTCTATTTGTTTGCGGTAACTCGGTCACACTACTTGAGAGTATTTGTGAGTCTTCTTTATATATTTGAATAACTTGATTTGCATTCATAACGCTCTCCCTATTTGAGTCTGCCAGATTAGGGGTGTTAATCTGGCAGTGAATTATATTAAGCATTGATCTCCGAAAATGCTTTTTCAGCTTCGCGAATGAATTTCTTCACCTTAGCGGCATCTTTTCTGCCGTCGCTACCTTCTAATCCCGTATGTGAATCAACTGCGGCTGGTTTAACCTTATAGATTGCATCAGCTACATTTTCAGGCGTTAAACCGCCAGCCATCATTAGAGGTTTTGGAGATCGTCTAACAAGTTCAGCGCTTACGTCCCAGTTATGCGTTAAACCAGTAGCGCCTTTAGCACCCGTTTTAGGGTTAAACGTATCAGTGATAAACATGTCAACAAAGTCAGCCATGGTATCAACAATTTCTAACAGCTCTTCAGCATTGTCTTCTTTCACAACAAGGCTTTTTAATAAGAAAAGATCAGGGCGCAGCTCTCTAAGCTTTTTCATTTCTGCCACACTAATATCACCGTGTAGTTGAACTGCTTTTACACCTAGCTCACTGCAATAACCGCTCACTTCTTCAGCATCTACCATATAGCTAATCAACACACCGGCTTGAGGCTCACTTAAGCCTTTAATAATGCTCATTGCATCTGTTTCAGAAATATCATCTTTTCCAGAAGGTAAGCGTAAAGGAAAGCCAAGCCACTCAATGCCAGACTCCAGCATTAGATTTGCTTCTTCTCGGTCGATAATGCCAGCTACTTGAATAATGTTTTTCATAATGTTCTCCAATTTAAAGTTAAAGGGTTGTAAAGAATCTCGACGTAAAGATATGTAAGAATTAACTTTGTGTCAAGTATCTTTATGTGAAGATATTAAATTAATATACGTTTAACTGTTTCATAGAGTTGTTGAAGACTGACGTTTTTATATCGTTATTATTTAAAAAGTTAACATAAGCAATGGCTTAAGTGGGTTTTCGAAGTGGTGCAGGGCGATTGGAAGCTTACTAAAAAATAGTTTGCGGCCTTAAAAAAACTTAACGTATTGAGCGTAAGTCTTAAATAAAAACAATATTTAGGCATTTAAAAAACTATATGGTGTGGGTATGGTTATCAAAACGTTAAGTTAACGAGGTCGTAAACGCGGACAAGAACAGTTGGCTTTGTCCGTGCCCCACCAAATTATTTTTAGCTGGTACAATGGCATTTGTATAACTATGTGCAGCAAGGGAGTATATGGAAAAGCAAGAAATAATAAGATTCATTAAGGATATACAATGTAAGTTTCCAGATGTGATCCCGCTAATGGATAAACACGAAAGTTGGGCGCTTGCTTTTCGCATGGAAGAGTTTGCAAACTTAACAACTTTTGCATTCAACGAAAATAAAGTCACCAACGCTCTAAAGCACTTGTCATATATGAGTCTAAAATTAGACTCTGCAAGTCCTGCTGAACTTGAGTACATAGACACTTATTACGTTGAGCACTTATTTTGCAAGGCCACTCCCATTGGAATTGAAATAGGTTGGCCACTTGTTCCTGACAAACTTAAAAAACTGTATTTAGATTTTCACGGACAAGCGCCTAAAATACGTTGAGAATAGAAGTAAGTCGTTTTTATTTAAAAATCAAAAATCTGCTCCGAAAAGTTGTTAAGTAGAAGCTATTGATCTGAACTTCATGAGAGATTTTTATTAAACTCCGTTATACTTCTTGCAATTGAATATGCCAAATGAAGTAAATAGGCCGCTAACTGCAATGAGTACAGAAATTCTTTTCCATACTATTTTTCTACACGAAACCAGTAAAACATGGGTTGTATTTGTCCATGGAGCCGGTGGTAGTTCGGCAATCTGGTTTCGTCAGCTTAAAGCGTATAAAAAAGAATATAATGTGTTGTTGCTTGATCTTCGCGGTCACGGCAAATCGAATAATCTACTACAAAACTTTGTTGATAATAATTATTCATTTAATAATGTCTCTAAAGACATTATAGATGTGTTAGATCATAACAATATCACCAGCGCACACTTTGTTGGTATTTCATTGGGCACAATTCTTATTCGAAATATTGCTGAAATTGCGCCGCAATATGTTTCTAGCATGGTGCTAGGTGGAGCGGTTACTCGTTTTAATACTCGCAGTAATACATTGGTTTATTTAGGTAATATTTTTAAACACTTCCTGCCTTATATGTGGCTGTATCGCTTATTTGCTTTTATTATGATGCCGAAAAAGCGTCATAAAGAATCTCGACTTTTGTTTGTTCGTGAAGCAAAGCGCTTGTGTCAAAAAGAGTTTATAAAATGGTTTAAATTAGCCATGGATGTAAATCCTTTAATGCAATATTTCAAAGAAAAAGACATTGATATTCCCATTCTGTACATTATGGGTAAGGAAGATCATATGTTCCTTGGCCCTGTTAAAGAAATGGTTAAGCGTCATAAAAACAGCGTACTGCAAACTATTCACCATTGTGGCCATGTCTGTAATGTGGAACGTCCTGACTTATTCAATCAGCATTCGCTTGCTTTTATCGCCCAGCAAAATCGTTAAGGGTTGTAGATAAAATAGGGATAGGACTTTCTTTTTTGACTTACAAAACTTAAAAAAGATCTAAATGGGTTAACTTAAAAGGAATTTAAATTGGAAGCGTTAAGTACAGCTAAGCAAGTTATTGATATCTTTTCGGCTTTATTAAGCCCTGTAATTGCCATCTCAGTAGGCTTTATTGCATACCAGCAGTGGAAGCTTAATGTTGATAAAGAGAAGCGTGAAAGTAACTCAAATAAACTGCATATTTATATAGTTGTAAAAAGGTTTTTGCGTAGTGTTGATATAAATCGTGTGGTCGATGATAAGTTATACGAAGAGCTTCAAGAGGCACTTGCCCTAGCTGATTTCTATTTTGACGGTATTGTTACCGATTGGTTATTTCAAGTAGACTCTGATGCATCAGCTTGGCTAAACTTAATGCGAATTAATTCATTACCTGATATGCAAGAATCAAACCCCGAGTTTACTCGTAATCTAAGGGAAATTGAGGAGCTAATTGATAATCTTCAAAAGTTTCATTGTGTGTTATTTGATGTATTTAAAGGTAGTATGATGTACTTAAAAACTAGTAAGTAGTTAATAAGGCTTGTTTCTTTTTCACCGTTTGCTAAACACTGCTTGATGACTCAAGGAGTAAAAGCTATCACTTGTCTTTTTAACAACTGATAGCTAACAGCTCGTAACTCTTAGCCCTTACTCTTCTATCGCACTCACAATAAAATACGGATTTAAGTACTCATCTTTGGTGTTATAAATAAGCGGGCTGCCATCAAGTTTAGTGACTTTAGCACCGGCTATTTCGGCGATGGCATGGCCTGCGCCTGTATCCCATTCGCAAGTTGGACCTAAGCGGGGGTAAATATCAGCACTGCCTTCGGCGACTAAACACAGCTTTAGTGAGCTGCCTTTAGACACCATTTCAACCTTATCAAAGCGTTTCACAAACTCGGCTAAATCGGGTGATGGGTGCGAGCGGCTGCCTACAACACGGATTAACCCTTTGTTAGGTTTGGTAGTTACCTTAAGCTCAATTCGCTCATCGCCTTTATCTTTAAATGCGCCAATGGCTTCGGCGGCTAAGTACGATACGCCAAGGGCAGGTGCATCTACTACGGCTAAAATAGGAGTGCCGTTTTTAATTAGGGCGATGTTTACGGTAAATTCACCGTTCTTTTTAATAAATTCTTTAGTGCCGTCGATTGGATCAACTAACCAGTAGCTTTTCCACGTTTGGCGTACATCCCAGCTTATGTCGGCGTTTTCTTCACTGAGTATTGGAATATCAGGTGTGAGCTGTTGAAGCCCTGCCACAATCAGTTTATGAGCTGCTAAATCGGCGTCGGTTACGGGGCTTTCATCGGCTTTGTACTCAACGTTAAAATCCTTTTCGTAAATTCCCATTATCGCTTGGCCTGCTTTACGGGCAAGGATGAGGGTTTCTTCTAGCAGTTCGGTTTGATTCATGGGGTTAACCTATATTATGTGCTTTTGTTTTAGATACGTTATCAGTTGTGTAACCGATTGGTCTAGGGTGTTTTTACTTGTATCTAAAATTATTTCTGGATTGTTTGGCACTTCGTAGCTTGAATCGATACCAGTGAAGTGTTTTATCTCCCCTGCGCGGGCTTTTTTGTATAAGCCTTTAGGATCGCGGCTTTCGCATACATCCAGTGGGGTATCGATAAATACTTCGATAAATTCGCCTTCGTCTACTAAGTTACGCACCATGTCGCGTTCTGCTCTAAAAGGCGATATAAACGCAGTAAGTACTAACAAGCCAGCGTCGGTCATTAGTTTTGCGGTTTCGCCTACGCGGCGTATGTTTTCAATGCGGTCTTCGTCGCTAAAGCCTAGATCTTTACACAAACCGTGGCGTACGTTGTCGCCATCGAGCAGGTAAGTGTGCGTACCTTGCTGATTAAGCGCCGCTTCTAGTGCGTTTGCTACGGTGCTTTTGCCAGAGCCTGAAAAGCCGGTAAACCATAAAATAGCGGGCTTATGTTTTTTTTGCTCACTACGCTGTGCTTTTGTCGTTGCGTAGTTATGCCAAACTATATTTTCATCCATAGTGAGAGTCTCTTATGCTGTAAGCGCAGGTATTAAAACGGAAATACCAGCGGGATCAGGGTTAATACCGTGATTGAATAAATAATAGAAAGGGGTAAGCCCATCACTATGTAATCTTTTAAGCGATAGTTACCCGCGCTATAAACCATTAGATTAGTTTGATACCCAAATGGCGATATAAAGCTGGCTGATGCGCCAAAGGCAACCGCCATAATAAACGGTAGCGGGTCTACATTAAAACCAACCGCGAGCGAGTAAGCAACAGGGAACGATAAGGCAGCTGCTGCGTTGTTAGTTATAAGCTCGGTAAATAATACGGTCATTAAAAATATGGCAATAAACGCGCCGTACGGACCAAAATCCCCAAGTACCATAAACATGGCGTCGGATATTTGCCCGGCAAGTCCGGTGCCTATCATTAATTTAGCAAGGCCAATGGCGCTACCTACAACCACCAATAACTCGATAGGGAAACGGCGTTTTACTTCATTAAGTTTTATGGTGCCGCTGAGCATTAAGCCAATCAGTAATACTAATAAGCCTTTAACCAGCGGCACTATGCCAATAATGCTTAAACCCAGTACTGCGGCAAAGCTTAGTAGTACAATATTTGATTGCTTAGGTGCAAGGTGGGCTTGTAAGTCAAACCCTGAAATATACACAAATTCGCGCTTTAAATTAGGCAAAGTGTAAAAGTTTTTGCCTGGTGCGAGTATAAGTGAGTCGCCAGCTTGTAATTGCACTTGCCCAAGGCCGCCTTGTAAGCGATCGTGCCCACGGCGAATGGCAATAACAGCAGCATGAAATTGCTCTCTAAAGCGGGCTTCTTTTACGGTTTTGCCAATAAATTTTGAAGATTGACTTACGACTACTTCTACTAAGTGTTCTATGTCTTTTTGATGATTCTCGTGCACTACTTTTAGGCCGTCGAAACGGGTAAGTAATGGCACCGATTTTATGTCACCTACAAACAGCAGCACGTCGTCTTTTTGAATAATTTGCTGTGGAGTGACTGCGCAAATGCGGCTCCCGTCGCGAATGATTTCAGCAAGGAATAAGTCTTTTAAATCACGCAGGCCGTTTTCTTCTACGGTTTGGCCTATTAATTTTGAGCTTGCTTGTACTTTACCTTCTAGGTAAAAAGGCACGACTTCTTGGTCGCTTTTACCGTTGTCGGGTAAGTATTTAAGCATTACTAAAATGGTAATTAGGCCTACGCTTAGCGCGCCCAAACCCACTAAGGTAAAGTCAAAAAAGCCCAGCGGTTCCATGCCCGCATCAACAGCAAAGCCATTGACGATTAAGTTGGTTGATGTACCAATAAGCGTAATAGTGCCGCCCAAAATAGCAGTGTACGACAGTGGTAATAATAGCTTTGAAGGGGAGTGATTAGGATTGTCTTTTATCGCGGTAATAAGCGATGCAACAACGGCGGTATTGTTAGTGAACGACGATAAAAAGGCGGTTGATAACCCCAATTTTGTTACCGATTTTACTAAACTACCTTTAGATAGTGATTGCGCTAACTTTTGAATTAGGGTGGTTTTTTCTATTGCGGTCGACACTAATACCAGTAATACCAAGGTAATAAGCGACGGGTTAGCGTAATTAACTAACATGCTTTCAAGATCAATTAATCCGGTTAAATAACTAGTACCAATGGCACTTACAAATAACCATGCTGGATTAATACGAGTGCCAAAAAGGCACCCGACTAAGGTAAGCATAATGCCTGTTAAAACGAGCTGTTCTACCATGCTTTTAAATTCCTAACAGGCTAAAGTTAACTTATAACTTAGAAATATCAAGCGCTTGCCAATGCGGAAAGTGCTTGCGTACTAAGCTGTTAAATTCAACTTCAAATTCGCTAAAGTTACTTTGCTGTGCTTGGCTTTGCAGTACTTGCTCAATCATACCCGCAGCAACTGTTAGGTTTGATAAGCGATCGATTAGGATAAACGAGCCTGTTTCGTGATTGCTGTGGTACTCGTCTGCCAAAATAGTTTCGGTTAGTTCAAGTGTTACAATCGCAATTTCGTTTAACTGTAATGAGTCGCTAGTGCCGTGCTCAAGCGTGTTCACATCAATTGTGTAATCAATCTTTTTAACAATAGCTGAGGTGTTTTTGCTGCCTAGTTTTAGGTTATAGCTTTTACCTAACACTAATGGCGACTCATGCATCCACACAATTTTAGCTTGCAACTGGTTAGTTACAGCGGCCGTTGAGTTTGCAGGTACTATTACATCCCCTCGGCTAATATCAATTTCGTTATTTAGGGTAACGGTAATTGCTTGGCCTGCTTCTGCGCTATCTAGGTTGCCATCAAAGGTAACAATTTCTTTAATGCTTGATGTTTTACCCGACGGTAATACTTTTATTGCATCGCCTACATGTATCTTGCCTGATGTAAGTGTGCCCTGAAAACCACGGAAGTTTAAGTTAGGGCGCACGACATATTGCACAGGTAGGCGCGCTTCAAAGCCTGTATCTGTTTCGGCTGCTGGCGAATCTTCTAGTAATTCTAGTAGCGGCTTGTCGGTGTAATACGGTGTATGTGCAGAGCGTGTTACTACGTTGTCGCCTTTAAGCGCCGACATAGGCACAAACTTAATGTTTGATACGTTAAGTTGCTCAGCAAATTTAAGGTAATCGGCCTTAATTTTTTCATACACGGTTTCGTCAAAATCAACGATATCCATTTTATTAACGGCAACAACAAACTGTTTAATGCCCAGCGAGTCACAAATAAAGCTATGGCGCTTAGTTTGTACTTGTACGCCGTAACGCGCATCAACCAAAATAATGGCGACATCGCTTGTTGATGCACCCGTTACCATGTTGCGGGTGTATTGCTCGTGCCCAGGCGTGTCGGCAATAATAAATTTACGCTTAGCCGTTGAAAAGTAACGGTACGCTACGTCAATGGTAATGCCTTGCTCACGCTCAGCTTGTAGGCCATCAACTAATAATGCAAGGTCAAGATCTTCACCTGCATTACCTACTTTTTCGTTATCTTTATGAAGGGCTGCTAGCTGATCTTCATAAATTTGGTGGCTGTCGTGCAGTAGGCGGCCAATCAATGTTGATTTACCGTCATCTACGCTGCCACAAGTAAGCATGCGTAATAAGCTTTTGTCTTGTTGGCGTGCTAGGTAGGCGTCTATGCCTATTTCTTTTACTTCGTTAAATGTATCGTTATTTTGGCTAGACATTAAAAATACCCCTCACGTTTTTTCTTCTCCATTGAGCCGGCTGAATCATGGTCAATAACACGACCTTCACGTTCAGATGACGTAGATAGCAGCATTTCTTCGATGATTTCGGTTAAAGTACTGGCTGTTGATTCAACTGCACCGGTAAGTGGGTAGCAGCCTAGTGTACGAAAACGTACAGATTTCATTTGCGGTACTTCACCTTCATTAAGAGGCATACGCTCATCGTCAACCATAATTAAAGTACCGTCGCGCTCAACTACTGGGCGATCTTTAGCTAGGTACAATGGCACCATTTCGATGTTTTCTTGATAAATGTATTGCCAAATATCAAGCTCAGTCCAGTTAGATAACGGGAAAACACGAATGCTTTCGCCCGGATTAACTTGGCTGTTGTAGGTATTCCAAAGCTCAGGACGTTGGTTTTTAGGATCCCAACGGTGGTGTTTGTCGCGGAATGAATAAACACGCTCTTTTGCGCGTGATTTTTCTTCGTCGCGGCGTGCGCCACCAAATGCAGCATCAAAACCATATTTGTTAAGTGCCTGCTTTAAGCCTTGGGTTTTCATTATGTCAGTATGTTTACCCGAGCCATGCGTAAACGGGCCTACACCCATTTCAATGCCTTCTGGATTTTTGTGTACCAGTAGATCAAAGCCGTATTCTTTAGCTATACGGTCGCGAAACTCAATCATTTCACGAAACTTCCAATTGGTGTCTACGTGTAATAACGGAAACGGAATTTTTGCAGGGTAAAATGCTTTACGCGCTAAGTGCAAAAGTACCGACGAATCTTTACCAATAGAGTAAAGCATTACTGGGTTCTCAAACTCAGCGGCGACTTCGCGCATGATTTTGATACTTTCAGCTTCAAGTTGCTGAAGGTGAGTTAAAGCCATTGTTAGTCGTCCTACTAAAATGATTAAAAGTTACAAATTTAAAATTCGGTTATGTATTTGATACATCTGTTAGCGGCTGTGCAAAGCTGCTTGTTTGCTCGTTTTCCCCAAACCAGGCTAGTTGCGAGTGCAGGGCGGCTACTTCGCCAATAATGAGTAGCGCAGGCGATATAATGCTGTTGCGCTGGATTAAGTCGGCAAGTTCGCCTAATTGGCCTGTTACTACACGCTGATTTTTACGTGTACCGTTTTCGATAATGGCAACAGGTGTGTCGGCTTTGCGGCCATGTTTTAAAAGCTCGCTTTGTATGTGCGGCGACTTAATTACGCCCATGTAAATAGCCAGCGTTTGATTTGCTTTTGCCAGCGATTGCCAATCAAGTTCTTGACCGTCTTTTTTACAGTGGCCAGTTACAAATTGGATGGCTTGTGCGTGGTCACGATGCGTTAGCGGAATACCCGCATACGCACTACAACCTGCAGCGGCTGTAATACCCGGTACAATTTGATAATTTACGTTGTTAGCAGCCAGTACTTGTACTTCTTCGCCACCACGGCCATAAATAAACGGATCGCCACCTTTAATGCGGCACACTTTTTTGCCTTGTTTAGCAAGGTCGACCAGCATTTGGTTGGTGTCGTCTTGAACAACACTATGATCGCCTAAACGTTTGCCTACACAAATAAGGTCAGCATCGCGGCGCACTAATTCCATAATTTCGTCAGAGACTAAAAAGTCGTATACAACCACATCGGCTTGTTGCATAAGTTGCAGTGCTTTAAGTGTTAAAAGCTCTGGATCGCCAGGGCCTGCGCCTACTACATATACTTCGCCTTCAGGTTCTGCTTTCGCATCTAGCATTTGCTCTAGTTGCTGCTGTGCGGCTTGGGTATCGCCGGTTTGTACTTTACTCACGACAGATGAGTCGAACACGCCTTCCCAAAATTGGCGGCGGTCTGAAAAATGCTTAAAGCGTTTTTTTACTTTGTCTCTAAAGCCACCGACAAGTGTTGCAAGTGGGCCAATATGATGCGGAATAAGGGTTTCGAGCTTTTCGCGTAAGCGACGTGCAAGTACCGGCGCTGTGCCCGCACTTGATATAGCAATCGTAATTGGGTCGCGGTCAACAATGGATGGAAATATAAACGTACATTTAGGTTGGTCATCAACCACGTTTACAAATACATTGCGGGCATTGGCAAGTTCAAATACGTTGTTGTTTACTTCATCGCGGTCGGTTGCTGCAATAACAAGCATTTTGCCATCGAGATGCGATTCATCAAAATAAGCATCAATAAGCGTTACTTCATTATTATGTGCATGCTCTTTTAGTTCGTCGCAAAACCAAGGTGCTACTAAAGTAACGCTTGCTCTCGCTTTTAAAAACGCGCGACATTTGCGTAGTGCGACCTCTCCACCGCCAACAACCAATACTGGTTTGTTGTCGAGTTTGGTAAAGATAGGTAAATACTGCACGTTAATAAGACCCCTAAACAAATTCAAATATAAGAAAACGCTTTATTCTGATGAGCAGAATATAGCGGCTATCAATAAGTAAAAAATAATTAAAACCATGTTGATATAACTAAAAGTTATAATAGGTGGGCTTTTTAGGCCTAAGAGTTAGTTAACAAGGGATTGCGATGAGTTACAAGTAAAATAATCAGCTTATAGTGTTTGGTTATGAGCTATAGCGAGTTTGATTTAATTTGTTAATATGGGGGTATATTAAATTTTGTACTTATACCAATTGCATTAAATTAGTGATCTATTATAGCGACGAGAAAATAGCTCAATAACAAGGCTAAAATTATGATACATAGTTGTTCTATATAAATAATTTTTAACGTCGTTAGTGAGTTATTTAATACGCTAAAATGATCATGTTTTTAATAAAATTGGTATTACATAGGCAAGGGAGTCTACATGGCACAACAACAAAAAGAAGCTGCATTAGCAGTAGCACTGATGGATTTAACAAGCTTAAATACCAGCGATACAACTACAGACATTCAAGCGCTTGTTAATAGTATAAATCCGACGTTGGGCACGCCTGCCGCCGTATGTGTTTATAGCGACTTTGTTGATGATGCAAAAATAGCACTCGCAGCGCGTGAGCTTAACCATGTAAAAGTGGCAACAGTCACTAACTTCCCAACGGGTGATGCACCAATAAGTGATGTAATTAACGAAACACTTATTGCAATAGAGCGCGGTGCTGATGAGATTGACTTGGTTATTCCTTATAAAAAGTTAATCGCGGGCGATGCTCAAACTGTACTTAACTATGTAAGCGAAAGTAAAAAAGCGTGTGGGTCGCGCGCCCAGCTAAAAGTAATAATAGAAAGCGGCGAGCTAAAAACTGACGCGCTTATTACTCAAGCCACAGAGCTTGCAATTGAAGGCGGTGCTGATTTTGTAAAAACCAGTACGGGTAAAGTCGCTGTAAATGCCACGCTTGAATCAACAAAAATTATGCTCAGTGCAATTAAAAATACTGGTAAGCATGTTGGCTTTAAAGCCGCCGGTGGTGTTAAAACAGTGGTAGATGCCAGTGATTATTTAGCACTTGCACGCGTAATAATGGGGGATGATTACCTGCAAGCAAAGACATTTAGGTTTGGTGCTTCAAGCTTACTGAATGATGTTTACAAGGTGTTGAATGAAACGCAGCAGTGATGAGGAAAAGCGTCAGTTAGAGCATGATGCGGCTAAATTGTTTTTACGCTGTTATGAGCAACAGCAAGGCATTCATATGCGTAATATTTGGCATAATGAGCCGAATAAACCTGACGTTAGTTGTTATCAAGAGAATGAACAGCTTGATATAGAAATTGCTCATCTATATGCCAGCGAAACAGAAGCGATGGCTGTTTTAGGACGCCCGCTGTCAATGCAAATGCAACGAGATTTGGCAGACATGGCACAAAAGCCAAGTGAACACAGATTGCGGGCTGCATTAGAGCGGTTGCTGAAACAAAAAGCGAAAAAACGTTACTATTCAGAGCGTACTTGGCTTGTTATTCGTAACGCGAGTACTATTTGGCGCAAAGCTGACTTTGAAGCTGTAATCAATGACCTTAACTTTCCAAGAACCTATCAATTTGAGCAAATTTGGTTAGTGTGTGATTTTTATCGTGGTGAGTTATTACGTGTGGATGAAAAACGGCCTATATAACAGCCGTTTTCAATTTTAAGCTTAAAGCTAATACTGATTAATTAAATTTAAACATGTTGCTTATACTTTCGAGGCTAGATTTGTTCGTTTTGGCAATACAACCACTGTCATCAAGTGACTTTTTGGTTGTTTCATCAGCTAAACCGGTTACTTTGAGTTTTTTGTCTTGCTGATACTCACGAAGCGCGATAACTGTTTTACGATCGTATTCAACATCTTGTGTTTCAAACTCTTCGTAGTCAGGCTGATTTCTTAGGTAACCCAAACAAACTAAGCTTAGGCGTGACATTGCTAAATCCATTTTTTCATAATGCGGCATTCTATGAGTGGGTACATCAACTGTTACAGCGCTCTTGCTGGCTGCTTTTGCGCGTTTAGTAGCTGGTGGCGGCGCAGTGTAACCCGGTGCTAACGTGTTGTTACTGTTATAGCGATAGTAGGTATCTGGAATTTTAGTTTCTAAAAACTCAACCGCTTTAATAATAACTTCACGCAGGGCTTTTTCTTTAGGGGTATCAGACCATCCACTAATATTGCCACCAACGAGTGCGCCACCAAAATTGGTTGCAGCGCCTGTGAAATCAAAATCTTTACTACCCCCTTCAACACTCGTTGCAGCTAAAATTCGTGATGTGCGAGTATCTATAAGGCGTAGATCAATTGCCATATGTGAACCCGAAAAACCGGCAGATACAGAGCTAAATACATCACCGATAAAGCCGCCACTGCCAACACTTGCACCAGAGCTATCGTCATCAAATTCTGTTACCGCAGCAATCACGACTATTTCAGCACCTTCAATCTCGCCATAAGCAGCACCCGATGAAGCGCTAACGCGACCTGAGGCTGCTAGGTCTTGTTCTGATAAAACAGCATCAAGCGCTTGGCGCTCTAAAACAATAAAGCGGTTTGTTGATACTAGAGCCGTAGTTAATTGATCAGCCATACCGTCGCCTATTTCTTTGCGCCACCATTTTGAGTTGTTAGATTTATCGGTAAAGCGTGCAACAGCAATACGAGCTTTAGGGCCATTGTATTGTTCTTGTGCAACTGCATTTATGTCTGGTGAGTTTTGACCTGAAGTGACATTTGTAGAGGTGCTTTGACAAGCGCTCAGAGTGGTCGTTAATAGTGCCGTTAATAATAGTTTTTGTGGTGCTTTTAACATATGACTGTCCTTAATTAATATGCTTAAAGAAAATGTTGTGCATTTCCTTCAATATTTATATTCATGTTAATTTAGTTAAATCAGTAGGTTAAAAATAGTACTGGTGCGAAATATTTAGTCACACAGGCGAAATTTATGAGGATTTTTCACGAAACTGTTTTGGGGACATGTTATATTTTGATTTAAAGCAGCGGGCAAAGTAGCTTTGTGAATTAAAGCCAACTTGCTGTGCTACTAAACCAATCGCAAGCTCACTATTTTTTAAAAGCTCTTGTGCAAATTCTAAGCGAATGTTTCGAATGTAATCGCTTGGTGTTAGGTTGTACAAGGCTTTCATTTTTAATTGTAAAGCGCGAGGGCTAAGATAAAGCGCAGCTGCAAATTCTTCCACGTTAAACGCTTCGTCTTGATAATGCTCTTTTACTGTCGTTTTTACACGCTCGGTAAATACATAATCTTTACTTTGCGCCATTTGTGGGTCGAGCTCGATTGTTTGTGATAAAGCAGGTAGTTGTTGTTTTAAATTTTGATTGAGTACTTCTCTAATCGTTAATAATCCTTGAACGCGGCTTAATAACAGCTGTGGTTCGAAGGGTTTACTTAAATAATCATCAGCAAGTAAGTCCAGGCCCTTTAATTTGCTGCGCGTATCAGCCTTTGCTGAAAGTAATAACACCGGAATATGGCTAATAGCCGTGTCGCTGCGCAGTGCTTTAATAAACTGATAGCCATCCATAATAGGCATCATTACATCACTTATTACCAAGTCAGGCATTTCGCTTTTACATAAAGCTAAACCTAGCTCTCCGTTAACGGCGTTTATACATACGAAGTTGCTAATAAAGAGTGACGTTAGTAAATCACGCATTTCATCGTTGTCTTCGATAATAAGAATTTTATTGTTTTTTACTGCACATAAATTATTGCTTTTAGATACAGCAAGAGCAGTAAGGTCAGAGGTTTCGTCTACTTGAGTTATTGGGAGTGAAATAGTGAAGCAACTTCCTTTGTTTAATTCACTTTTAAGTTCAATGGTTCCTTCATATTGCTCAACTAGCTGCTTTATAAGTGCTAAGCCAATACCGCTACCGCTTTGATTACTCGTATCTATGCGTGTAAATCGTTGGAAAACTGCCTCGAGGTGCTTTTTATCTATACCAACACCAGTGTCTGAGACTATGATGGTTAATATTTGTTTTTGAGTTAATAGCTGAAGTAATACTTTACCTCCGTTCGGGGTGTATTTTTGGGCGTTACTTAATAAGTTACTGATAATAGAAATTGTATGATTTGGCTCTAATTCAATGAGAATATTTTTTTGCGTTAAATCTTCAAGCTCGAACGTAATATTTTTTTGTTTAAATAAAGGAGTGAAATCTTCGATTAATTGTTCAACTACCGGATTTATAGCATAGGGTGTTACGTGTTTCACTGCAGTGCTTGGGCGCTGACTGAGCTGCAAAAGTTGGTTTATTTGATCCAATAGCTTATGGCTATTACGTTGAATCATCGCTAGTTTTTGTTGGGTGTCTGAATCTTTATGACTTTTTAGTAAACTATCAAGTGGCGCTAATATTAAGCTCAATGGTGTTTTAAGTTCATGGCTAACGTTATCTAATAGCTGGGTTTTTAAGCTGCTAAGTTCTCTCTCTTTTAAGTTTGCTTGCTCTGCAACTTTAGCTCTATACCTTGCTGTTATAATTAACCACATTATAAATAATACGATAATGATGTAAGTGACATAAGCAACATTGTTCTTCCACCAAGGTGGAGTAACCGTAAGCGCAACCATCGTTTTATCATCACTCCATTGGCCGTATTGGTCTTTAACTTTTACAATAAAGTGATAGCTTCCTGCGGGAAGTTGAGAATAACTAACTTGCCTCTGGTTTTTGTTTGCGTATAAAAACTGCTTATCTAACCCAGCTAACTTGTAAGCATATTGGTATTGAGAAGGGGGCTCTGCACTGTTTAAAGCAGAAAACTTAAAACCGATAACACCATCTTCTTCTTTAAAAAAGAGTCTGTCTGTATAGCTTATAAGCTTAGCCGCTTGAGTATTGGTTTTTATATATTGCTGCGTCGCGACTGACTGGTTATAAATAAGTAAGTCTGTAATAACGGGTTCTGGAGGTTTGGTTGCTAGAGTTAGTTTTAACGGATCAAATTGATTAAAACCATTAATACCACCAAAAAATAGCTCGCCGTCATTCGCTTGAAAAGCGGCGCCTAAAATAAAAGAATGGTGCTGTATACCGTTTGCGGGTAAAAAATGCTGCATTTGTTGAGTTTGAGGAGCGTAACGGGTTAACCCCTGATTACTGCTTAGCCACAAGTAACCGCTGCTGTCTTGTTTAATTGCAAAAATATTATCGTTAAGCAAGCCATCGAACTCTGTAATGTTTATTACTTTGTTTGTTTGGATATTTAACTTATTTAGCCCGCCAAAAGTACCTACCCATAAAGTGTTTTTATCTTGTAAATGCAAGGATGTAACCATGTCATGCGTTAAACTATTAGGCTTTTTAAGATCGCTTTGGTAATGGGTGAAAGTTTCATCATTTAAAGAAAATTTATTTAATCCTACGCGGGTTCCAGCCCATATCGCGTTGTTCTCACCGTCATAAGTAATACTAAAAACAGTATTATTTGAGATGCTATTTTTATCTGCGCTGTATTTAAAGTGTGTAACTTGCAATGTATTGGGATTAAATCGCGTTAATCCTTCATTACTGCCCAGCCACAAATTACCAATATGGTCGCCCTCGATTGCATAAATACGGTTACTGCTGAGTTGGTGACTTTGCATAGTAAAAGCTGAAAAGCTATCATTAACTGGGTTATAAAGCAGTAAACCACCTCCATACGTGCCTACCCATATGCGCTTATTGGCATCTTCATAAAGACTAAATATATTGTTATTAGTTAGGCCAATATTGTGGTTTTTATCTGCTTTATAGTGTTTAAATCCTGTGTCAGTGTGTTTGTTAAGTCCGTCGCGCGTGCCCACCCAGAGTATGTTGTTACTGTCTTTGAGTATTGCTCTTACAAAGTCATTCGAAATCGAAGCCGAGTTATTGCTTTGATGCTTTTGATGACCAAACTGAATCTGTCTTTTATCATAGCGATGTAACCCATAACCATCTGTACCAATCCAAATAATCCCTTTAGGGTCTTGGTAAAGTGACAATAAGTGGTCGTTAGCTAAGCCATGCTTTAAATTTGGAGAGTAAGTAAGTTGCTGAAACTGTTTACTTAATAAAATATCTTTAGTTTGATAATAAAGACCATGGCCATAAGTGCTTACCCATAGGTTTTTTTCATCATCAATAAGCATATCAGTTACCCAAACATTTTTGAGTTGCTCAAAGTTATAAAATGCGAGTGTGTTTAAGTCAAAAACACTTAGACCAGTTTTGCCTCCTATAATAAATTTGCCGTTTGGTGCTTTTTTTAATTGCCAGAGCTGTTTAGGGCTATTAGGTATGTATGTGAACTGATTTGTTTTTGAATCGAACTTAATAAGCCCAATATTACTTGCTAACCAAAGGTTTTTTTTATCATCAAAAAGCATATCTTTAAAAACAACATTTAATTGATTTTTGCCCTGATAAGAAAATAACTCGGTAGTACCTGTTTTTGTATTTAACCGAGTAAGTTGCCCTTTATCGTGACCAATCCAAATTGTTTCTGGGGAGTTAGAGGTTATTGTTGAAATGCGTTGGTTTGTAATAGGGGGGGTTGAATACTGGTTAAAAACACTAAAACTTCCTGTTTCAGTATTTAATAAGTTGAGGCCGTTGCTTGTCGTCGCAAACCAAAGTTGGCCGTTTTCTAAATTCAGGCAGTCTGTAATCCAGTTCCCTGAAATACTCGATTGTGAAGGATTGAATTTATAGTGTTTAAATTCATATCCATCGAATCGGTTTAAGCCGCCTTGGGTCGAAAACCAATGAAACCCCTTTTCATCAGTGGTACTGCAGGTGATTGAATTTTGAGATAAACCTTGTTCATTTGTATATGTATCTAAGTACAGTGGTAGGGCGAGCGAGCTAGTATGAAATAATAATAAAAGGCTGATGACTTTATATTTTATGATTGTTTTAATTGCTTTCACAGACTTCCTATCTCTTGTGAATCCCTTAGGGCGTGTTGACCTTTGTGGATTGAAATTTGTTCAATCTAGGGGCGATTTAGTCGCGGCGCGAGTTTTGTAGCCTAGTGGGCTAAGTAAAAACCGAGTATCTGGTCAATCATAAACTGCTTTTTAATCAATGTTAAGATTGATTTTTCAATGCAATGTTGAGATTTTGCATTGTGGGTATCTTTTAGGCTTGTGTTAATGAACTGCGTAAGTATAATAGGCATCCACTTTGCAGGGGCGTAGTTCCAATTGGTAGAACAGCGGTCTCCAAAACCGATGGTTGGGAGTTCGAGTCTCTCCGCCCCTGCCAGTTTTACTTGTGATTGAGTAGTCTGAGATTAAAAACCGGTTTAAATTAAGTCTGTTTTTAAGTTTAGATTTTAATGGATTAACCCTGCCGTAGTGTAGGGTTGTTGTGTCTGTAGTTAAGGTAATAATATTATGAGCACGAATGTAGAAACACCATCAAGTGCGATGGAGTCAGTAAAGTGGTTAGTAGCAATCGCGCTACTTGCAGGCGCAGTTGTTGGTAATCATATGTATGCAGATCAATCTGTATTACTACGTGCTATCGGCGTTGTTGTTGCAATAGCGGCCGGATTAGCAATTGCCTCACAAACATTTAAGGGACGTAACTTTCTTGCTTTCGCTAAAGAAGCTCGAATTGAAGTACGCAAAGTTATTTGGCCAACTCGCCAAGAAACTACCCACACGACATTAATTGTAATGGTTGCAACAGTGATTATGGCACTTATCCTTTGGGGATTAGATGGCATTTTATTCCGCGCTGTTGGCTTTTTAACTGGATTGGAGATCTGATCCCATGTCGGATGAGAACGAGAACAAAGAAATTAAATTACGTTGGTACGTAGTACAGGCTTTTTCTGGTTACGAAAAGCGTGTAGCACAAACGTTAATTGAACATATCAAAATTGAAGGTCTTGAAGCGAGCTTTGGTGAGATATTAGTACCAACTGAAGAAGTTGTTGAGATGCGTGCTGGTCAAAAGCGTAAGTCTGAGCGTAAATTCTTCCCAGGTTATGTATTAGTACAAATGGATATGAACGACGCAAGCTGGCACTTAGTGAACAGCACTGAACGCGTAATGGGCTTTATTGGTGGAACGTCTGATCGTCCAGCTCCAATTAGTCCTAAAGAAGCAGAACGCATTCTTAATCGTTTACAAGAAAATGCTGAAGCACCTAAACCTGCTACATTATTTGAACCAGGTGAAGTTGTACGCGTTACAGATGGACCATTTGCAGACTTCAGTGGTGTAGTTGAAGAAGTTGACTACGAAAAAAGCCGGGTAAAAGTATCTGTACTTATTTTTGGTCGTTCTACGCCAGTTGAGCTTGAATTTGGTCAAGTTGAACAAGATAAGTAATTGATTAAAAAAGCTTCGCCACTATTTTTTTAAATTTTGGCACGAAGCTTGAAAAAGGCCGCTGATTATCTTATAATCAGCGGCCTTTTTGTATTAAGGTAAAATTTATTTTTACTGTGCAAAAAGTACGAAACCAATTTTTAAACTGGGAAGCCGTTAGAGTACGCGTCCTCGCGCGCACAAGGCTGAGACCCACCAAATGAGGTATTTATAATGGCTAAAAAAGTTGAAGCTCTAATCAAGCTACAAGTTGCCGCTGGTATGGCTAATCCTAGTCCTCCAGTAGGTCCTGCACTAGGTCAACACGGTGTAAACATCATGGAATTCTGTAAAGCGTTTAACGCACGTACAGAGTCTATCGAAAAAGGCGCTCCAGTTCCTGTAGTGATCTCTGTTTACGGTGACCGTTCATTTACGTTCGACATGAAAACGCCACCTGCTGCTTACTTACTTAAGAAAGCTGCTGGTATCAAGTCAGGCTCAGGCCGTCCTAACACTGATAAAGTAGGCACAGTAACTCGTGCTCAACTTGAAGAGATCGTTGAGACAAAACGAACTGACCTTACAGCTGCCGATATGGACGCAGCGGTTCGCACTATCGCAGGTTCTGCGCGTGCGATGGGCTTGAACGTAGAGGACTAAGAAATGGCTAAATTAACTAAACGTATGCGTACTATCCGCGAAAAAGTGGAAGTAACTAAAGATTACGAAATCAATGAAGCAGTTGCTCTTTTAAAAGAGTTAGCGACAGCTAAATTCGTAGAAAGTGTTGACGTTGCCGTTAACCTTGGTATCGATGCTCGTAAATCTGATCAAAACGTTCGTGGTGCTACTGTACTACCTAACGGTACTGGTCGCGACGTTCGTGTTGCTGTATTCACACAAGGCGCTAACGCAGAAGCTGCGAAAGAAGCTGGTGCTGAATTAGTAGGCATGGAAGATCTTGCTGAGCTAGTTAAAAAAGGCGAGATGAACTTTGACGTTGTTGTTGCATCACCAGACGCTATGCGTGTTGTTGGTCAACTAGGTCAAATCTTAGGCCCACGTGGTCTAATGCCAAACCCTAAAACTGGTACTGTAACGCCTAACGTTGCAGAAGCAGTTAAAAATGCTAAAGCTGGTCAAGTACGTTACCGTAATGACAAGAATGGTATCATCCATACTACTATTGGTAAGGTTGATTTCACAGCTGAGCAACTTCAACAAAACCTTGAGTCACTAATTGTTGCACTTAAGAAGGCTAAGCCTTCTCAAGCTAAAGGTGTTTACTTGAAAAAAGTAACTATCTCTACAACAATGGGCGCAGGTGTTTCTGTTGACCAAAGCACTTTAACTACAACTGTAGCTTAATTTAGTGTTTACATGGCGTGAAATTTGTACTATAATTTCGCGCCATTTTGTTGATTAATTTATTAGTCGGCAAAGTAAAGAATTCGGGTTGAAGTCCATAATTTCGTTAAGCCTTAGGGTTTAACGATAAATTGGGCTTCCGTCCAAGACCGTAGGTGGCTCCGGCCTTAATATTCACCTACGTAGACGGTGTAGACCCCAGATAGATTTTTCCTAATCCTTCTGGCTCTCGCCGTAAAAAGCATCTCTACTTTGTTTGGTAGGGAAGAGTAAAACAGGGGAATCCGATAATCGGTATCCCCATTAAACCAGGAGTAACACCCATGGCTTTAAATCTTCAAGGCAAAAAAGCAATAGTTGCTGAAGTCAACGAAGCAGCCAATGGTGCTCTATCTGCAGTTGTTGCAGATTCTCGTGGTGTAACAGTTGGCGCAATTACTGCCCTTCGTAAAGAAGCTCGTGCAAACGGTGTTTGGATGAAAGTTGTCCGTAACACTTTAGCAAAACGTGCTCTTGAAGGAACAGATTTTGAGTGTCTTTCTGATTCATTTGTTGGTCCAAGCTTAATCGCTTTCTCATCAGAGCACCCAGGTGCTGCTGCGCGTATCTTTTCAGATTTCGCGAAAAAGAATGAGAAATTCGAGATAAAAACGGCCGCTTTTGAAGGAAATGTTGTTAATGCAGCAATGCTTGCTACATTACCTACATACGATGAAGCTGTTGCACGCTTAATGAGTGCTATGAAAGAAGCGTCTGCTGGCAAATTGTGTAAAACAATTGAAGCAGTACGTCTACAGAAAGAAGAGCAAGCTGCTTAATTTTAAGCTGTTTAATCACTTTCGGTGTAAAATTTATTTGGACGTAATGTCCGTTAATTATTAGGAAATTTGTAATGTCTGTATCTAAAGACCAAATCCTTGACGCAATTGCTGAAATGTCAGTAATGGACGTTGTTGCTCTTATCGAAGCAATGGAAGAAAAATTCGGCGTAACTGCTGCAGCTGCAATGGTAGCTGGTCCAGCTGCTGAAGCTGCTGAAGAGAAAACAGAATTTGACGTAATCCTTACTGGCGCTGGCGCTAACAAGGTTTCTGCAATCAAAGCTGTTCGTAGCGCAACTGGCCTTGGCCTTAAAGAAGCGAAAGCTCTTGTTGAAGCTGCTCCTACACCTGTTAAAGAAGGTGTATCTAAAGAAGAAGCTGAAGCACTTGCAAAAGATCTTACTGAAGCTGGTGCTGAAGTTGAGGTTAAGTAATTTAGCTTTTGCTAAGTTCGCTGCCTGAGAAATCAGGCAAGGGCTGGTGATTATTTAATCACCGGCCTTTTTGCGCTATAGAGTGATCCACTCTTTTAGTTCAAATAAAATCTGATTTTTTCTTTACTTTCAACGCTTTATAGTTTGCTAGTGTTAAAGTGGGATCTAATTAGAACAACAGTTAAATGTTGTAAAAATCTTGGCATAGCTGCCAGTTAAGTCTGTTCTTACAAGAACAGGTCGGGTCAAAGATCAGCAAGCTGAGGAACCCCATGGCTTACTCTTATTCTGAAAAGAAACGTATCCGTAAGGATTTTGGTAAACGTCCACAAGTTTTGGATATACCTTTTTTACTGTCTACACAGTTAGAATCGTTTAAAAAATTCTTAGTGCCGGACGCTGATGGCGATCATGGTTTGGAAGCTGCCTTCCGTTCTGTGTTCCCTATTAAAAGCTACTCGGGAAATTCTGAGCTTCAATACGTAAGTTATCGTATTGGTGAGCCAGTTTTCGATGTAAAAGAATGTCAAATTCGCGGTGTGACTTATTCTGCTCCACTTCGCGTGAAACTGCGTCTTGTTGTTATGGACAAAGAAGCTCCAGGCACAGTTAAAGACATTAAAGAGCAAGAAGTTTACATGGGCGAAATTCCGCTCATGACCGATACCGGTACCTTTGTAATCAATGGTACAGAGCGTGTTATCGTTTCTCAGCTACACCGTAGCCCTGGTGTATTCTTTGATAACGACCGCGGTAAAACTCATTCATCAGGTAAAGTATTATATAACGCACGCGTTATTCCTTACCGTGGTTCATGGTTAGACTTCGAATTTGATGCAAAAGATAACTTATATGTACGTATTGACCGTCGTCGTAAATTACCGGCGTCTATCATCCTACGTGCACTTGAGTACTCTAGTGAAGAAATCCTAGAAATCTTCTTCGACAACACGACGTTTGAAGTAGCTGACGGTAAAGTTCTTATGGAACTTGTGCCTTCACGTTTACGTGGTGAAACTGCCGCTTTTGATATCAAGAGCGAAGACGGTGAAGTATTTGTTGAAAGCGGTCGTCGTGTTACGGCTCGCCACATCAAGAGCATCGAGAAGAAAGGCATTAACCGCCTAGAAGTACCTCATGAGTACATTATTGGCCGTATTATAGCTAAAAACTACGTTGACGAGTCAACGGGTGAAGTTATAGCAAGCGCGAATGATGAACTAACTCTTGAGCTAATGGCTGAATTGGTTAAAGCTGGTTACACTAAAATTGATACGTTATATATCAATGAAGTGGACAGCGGTGCTTACATGTCAAATACATTGAATATTGACTCTTCAAGCAGCCGTTTAGAAGCACTAGTAGAAATTTATCGCATGATGCGCCCAGGCGAGCCACCGACGAAAGACGCGGCTGAAGCCTTATTCCAGAACTTATTCTTCTCTGAAGAACGTTATGACTTATCTACTGTAGGTCGTATGAAGTTCAATAGCCGTGTTGGTTACGATACAGACACAGGCCCAGGCACATTAAGCAAAGAAGACATCGTGTCTGTTATGAAAGTATTAATTGCTATTCGTAACGGTCAAGGCGATGTTGATGATATCGATCACTTAGGCAACCGTCGTATACGTAGTGTTGGCGAAATGGCTGAGAACCAATTCCGTGTTGGTCTAGTACGTGTAGAGCGTGCTGTACGTGAGCGTTTAAGCTTAGGTGACCTTGACGCAATAATGCCACAAGATCTTATTAACGCTAAGCCTATTTCGGCTGCTGTTAAAGAGTTCTTCGGCTCGTCTCAGTTATCACAGTTTATGGACCAAAATAACCCACTATCAGAAGTTACGCACAAACGTCGTATTTCTGCATTAGGTCCGGGCGGTCTAACTCGTGAACGTGCAGGCTTTGAAGTACGTGACGTTCACGTAACTCACTATGGTCGCGTATGTCCAATCGAGACTCCTGAGGGTCCAAACATCGGTCTAATTAACTCATTGTCTACGTACGCACGTACAAATGACTACGGTTTCTTAGAAACACCTTACCGTAAAGTGGTAGACGGTGTTGTAACTGATGAAGTTGATTACCTATCAGCCATTGAAGAAGGTCAGTTTGTTATCGCACAGGCGAATTCAAACTTAACTGAAACCAATGAGTTTGTAGATGAACTTATTCCATGTCGTCACAAAGGTGAATCTACCTTTATGGGTCGTATGGATCAGCAATATATGGATGTATCACCACAACAGGTGATCTCTGTAGCGGCAGCACTTATCCCGTTCCTAGAACACGATGATGCTAACCGTGCATTGATGGGTTCAAACATGCAACGTCAAGCAGTACCAACATTGAAAGCGGATAAGCCGTTAGTAGGTACAGGTATTGAGTTAACACTAGCGAAAGATTCTGGTGTTACTATCGTTGCAAAACGTGGTGGTGAAGTAATGTATGCTGACGCAAGTCGCATCGTTGTAAACGTACATGAAGAAGAACGCGTTCCTGGCGAAGCGGGCATCGACATCTACAACTTAACCAAATACACACGTTCTAACCAAAATACATGTATTAACCAAAAACCAACTTGTATGGTTGGCGAACCGGTTACTCGTGGTGACGTGTTAGCAGATGGTCCTTCGACTGACTTAGGTGACTTAGCCCTTGGTCAAAACCTTCGCGTGGCATTCATGCCATGGAACGGTTATAACTTCGAGGATTCAATCTTACTATCAGAGCGCGTAGTTGAAGAAGATCGTCTAACGACTATCCATATTCAAGAACTACAGTGTGTTGCCCGTGATACTAAATTAGGTCCTGAAGAGATCACTGCAGATATCCCGAACGTGGGTGAATCTGCACTAGGCAAGCTTGATGAATCAGGTGTTGTTTATATTGGTGCTGAAGTTAAAGGCGGCGATATTCTAGTAGGTAAAGTGACTCCTAAAGGCGAGACACAGCTGACACCTGAAGAGAAGCTTCTACGAGCTATCTTCGGCGAAAAAGCGTCTGACGTTAAAGACAGCTCTTTACGTGTACCAAATTCTGTAACTGGTACTGTAATTGACGTACAAGTCTTCACCCGTGATGGTGTTGAAAAAGACAAACGTGCGTTAGAAGTTGAAGATATGCAGCTTCGCGAAGCGAAGAAAGACTTCAACGAAGAGTTCCGTATTTTAGAAGCTGGCGTTTTAGGACGTGCTCGCAAGTTACTTGTTGATGCAGGCTTCGAAGAAGACAAACTAACGTCACTGAATGCTGAAAAACTACTTACTCAAAGCCTTGCACAAGAAGACAAGCAGGCTGAACTTGAGCAACTAGCTGCACAGTACGATGAGCTTAAAGCTGAATACGATAAAAAGTTTGAAAATAAACGTCGTAAAATTACCCAAGGTGATGACCTAGCACCAGGCGTACTTAAGATTGTTAAAGTATACCTTGCTGTTAAACGTCGTATTCAACCAGGTGATAAAATGGCGGGTCGTCATGGTAACAAAGGTGTTATCTCGACTATCGTACCAGTAGAAGATATGCCTTACGATGATAAAGGTCGTACGGTAGATATCGTATTGAATCCACTAGGTGTACCATCACGTATGAACATCGGTCAGATCCTTGAAACACATATGGGTCTAGCTGCACGTGGTATCGGTGAACGTATTGAAGAAATGATGAAAGAGCAACGTGAGCTTCATGAGCTACGTGAATTCATCAAGCAGGCCTACGAAATTGGTGAATCTCGCCAAGTAGTAGATATTGCTAGCTTCACTGATGACGAAATTCGTCGTCTAGCTGAAAACTTAAAAGGTGGTTTACCAATTGCTACTCCTGCATTTGATGGCGCGAAAGAAAGCGAAATCAAAGACATGCTTGAGCTTGGTGGATATCCTCGAAGTGGTCAGGTTACACTTTATGATGGCCGTACTGGCGATCAGTTTGAACGTCAAGTAACTGTAGGTTACATGTACATGCTTAAACTTAACCACTTGGTTGATGATAAGATGCACGCACGTTCTACTGGTTCTTACAGCCTTGTTACTCAGCAGCCGCTGGGTGGTAAAGCACAGTTCGGTGGCCAGCGTTTTGGTGAGATGGAAGTATGGGCACTTGAAGCTTACGGTGCTGCTTACACTCTACAAGAAATGCTAACAGTGAAATCGGATGACGTGAACGGTCGTACTAAGATGTATAAAAACATCGTTGATGGTAACCATAAAATGGAACCAGGTATGCCAGAATCGTTCAACGTATTGTTGAAAGAAATCCGCTCACTGGGTATCAACATCGAGTTGGAAGAAAATTAAGCCAATTAGGTGCTGCAGTTAACGCTGCAGCATCTGTTACGGCTGAATAGAATGTAGGGACGAGATTACCCGTCCTCAAGATTAACTCCGACAGGAGAGCTAAGGTGAAAGACTTACTTAAGTTTCTGAAGCAACAAAATAAGACCGAAGAATTCGATGCAATTCGCATTGGTCTTGCTTCACCAGACATGGTTCGTTCATGGTCATACGGTGAAGTAAAGAAACCTGAGACTATTAACTACCGTACTTTCAAGCCTGAGCGCGATGGCTTATTCTGTGCCCGTATTTTCGGCCCAGTGAAAGATTATGAGTGTTTATGTGGTAAATATAAACGCCTTAAACACCGTGGTGTGATCTGTGAGAAGTGTGGCGTTGAAGTTACACTAACTAAAGTGCGACGCGATCGTATGGGTCATATTGACCTTGCGAGCCCAGTTGCACATATATGGTTTTTAAAATCATTACCGTCACGTATTGGCTTAATGCTAGATATGACGCTTCGTGATATTGAACGTGTTCTTTACTTCGAATCATTCGTAGTGACTGAGCCTGGTATGACAACGCTTGAGCGTGGTCAACTATTAGGTGAAGAAGAATACCTAGATGCACTAGAAGAGCACGGTGATGAGTTTGAAGCGAAGATGGGTGCTGAAGCAGTGTTAGACTTGCTTCGTGAACTTGATCTTGCTCAATTAATTGCTGAGATGCGTGAAGAGTTACCAACAATTAACTCTGAAACTAAGCGTAAAAAAATCACTAAACGTCTTAAGTTAATGGAATCGTTCCACCAATCAGGTAATAACCCTGAGTGGATGATCATGACAGTACTTCCAGTATTGCCACCTGATCTACGTCCATTAGTACCATTAGACGGTGGTCGTTTTGCGACATCTGATCTAAATGACCTTTACCGTCGTGTTATTAACCGTAATAACCGTCTTAAACGTCTACTAGATTTAGCAGCACCAGACATTATTGTACGCAACGAAAAACGTATGTTACAAGAAGCGGTAGATGCGCTACTTGATAACGGTCGTCGTGGTCGTGCAATTACAGGTTCTAACAAACGTCCTCTTAAATCTCTTGCTGATATGATCAAGGGCAAGCAAGGTCGTTTCCGTCAGAACTTACTTGGTAAGCGTGTAGATTATTCAGGCCGTTCTGTAATTACAGTAGGTCCTACACTTAAGCTTCACCAATGTGGTCTTCCTAAGAAGATGGCACTTGAGCTATTCAAACCATTCATCTATGGCAAACTAGAGCGTCGCGGCATGGCTACGACGATCAAAGCAGCTAAAAAAATGGTAGAACGTGAAGTTCCGGAAGTATGGGATGTACTTGACGAAGTAATTCGTGAACATCCGGTATTACTTAACCGTGCACCAACACTTCACCGTTTGGGTATCCAAGCGTTTGAGCCTGTGCTTATCGAAGGTAAAGCGATTCATTTGCATCCATTAGTATGTGCGGCGTACAACGCCGATTTCGATGGTGACCAAATGGCGGTACACGTACCGTTAACAATCGAAGCGCAGCTTGAAGCTCGTGCATTGATGATGTCAACAAACAACATTCTATCTCCTGCGAATGGTGAGCCAATCATCGTTCCTTCACAGGATGTTGTATTGGGTCTTTATTACATGACTCGTGACCGCATTAACGCTAAAGGCGAAGGCGCGATATTTAAAGATCCAAAAGAAGCAGAAAAAGCATACCGCAGTGGCAATGCAGACCTTCACGCAATCGTGAAAGTACGTATTAGCCAATCAGTTAAAAACGAAGATGGTGTAGTAGAAGATACTATTACTGTTATCGATACAACTGTCGGTCGTGCAATTTTGTCTCTAATTTTACCAACTGGTATGCCGTTTGCGTCAATCAATCAGCCGCTTGGTAAAAAGCAGATTTCTAGCTTATTGAATGAGTGTTACCGTCGTCTAGGCCTTAAAGACACTGTTGTGTTTGCTGACCAAGTTATGTACACCGGTTTCCATTATGCAATGAAGTCAGGTGTTTCTATCGGTATTGATGACTTAGTTATCCCACCGGTTAAAGCACAGATAATTGAATCAGCTGAAGCTGAAGTTACTGAAATCAACCAACAATTCCAATCAGGTCTTGTAACGGCTGGTGAAAAGTACAACAAAGTTATCGATATCTGGTCACGTGTAAACGAAAACTTATCACGTGAAATGATGTCTAACTTGTCGAAAGACACGGTTATCAATGCAAAGGGTGAAGAAGTAGAGCAACCGTCATTTAACTCAGTGTTTATGATGGCCGACTCAGGTGCTCGTGGTAGTGCTGCACAGATTCGTCAGTTGGCGGGTATGCGTGGTCTAATGGCACGTCCAGATGGTTCAATCATCGAGACTCCAATCACAGCTAACTTCCGTGAAGGTCTAAACGTACTTCAGTACTTCATCTCAACGCATGGTGCGCGTAAAGGTCTTGCCGATACAGCACTTAAAACAGCAAACTCGGGTTACCTAACGCGTCGTCTAGTAGACGTTGCACAAGATTTGGTAATCAATGAAGATGACTGTGGCACAGAAGATGGCTTAACAATGAAACCGCTTATTGAAGGTGGTGATGTTGTAGAAGCACTTCGCGAACGTGTTTTAGGTCGTGTTGTTGCTGAAGATATTGTGATTCCAGGTACTAATACAGTACTTGTTGAGCGTAATGTCATGCTTGACGAAAAACTGTGTGATCTTTTAGAAGAGCATTCAGTAGATGAAGTTCGCGTACGCTCTGTTATCACTTGTGATAATGACTTTGGTGTTTGTGCTAACTGTTACGGTCGTGACCTAGCACGTGGTCATATCATCAACGCTGGTGAATCAGTAGGTGTTATCGCAGCACAGTCAATCGGTGAGCCAGGTACACAGCTTACGATGCGTACCTTCCACATCGGTGGTGCAGCATCTAGAGCGTCTGCAGAAAATAATGTACAAGTTAAAACTAACGGTACGTTAAAACTGCATAACTCTAAATATGTATTAAATACAGACGATAAGATTGTTATTACTTCGCGTTCAACGGAAATTACTATCATCGATAGCCATGGCCGTGAGAAAGAGCGTTATAAAGTACCTTACGGTGCGGTATTAACAGTTAAAGATAATGCAGAAGTTCAAGGTAACGACATCGTTGCTACTTGGGACCCGCATAGTCACCCAATCGTTCTTGAGCATAAATCAAAAGTATCGTTCAGCGATATTGATGACTCAAATACTGAAGCACAGACTGATGAACTAACTGGTTTAACCCGTGTAGTTGTTAAAGACCTTGCTAAAGTAAATACGAAAGAACCAAAGCTTATCATCGAAAGTGAAGAGCGCGGCTTGCAAGAAACACGTCTTCCTTCATTCACAACGATTGAAGTAATTGACGGCGTTACAGCAAACCCAGGTGACGTGTTAGCACGTATTCCGCAAGAAGGTTCGAAAACTCGTGATATCACGGGTGGTCTACCACGCGTAGCCGACTTATTTGAAGCTCGTAAGCCAAAAGATCCAGCTATATTAGCTGAAGTAACTGGTACAATTAGCTTCGGTAAAGAGACTAAAGGTAAGAAGCGTTTAGTTATTACTCCACCAGAAGGTGATCATTACGAAGAAATGATTCACAAGTGGCGTCAACTTAACGTGTTTGAAGGTGAGCAAGTGTCTAAAGGTGAAGTTATCGCCGATGGTCCTGAATCACCACATGACATCTTACGCTTACGTGGTGTGACTCATGTTGCTAACTACATCGTTAACGAAGTGCAAGAGGTTTACCGTTTGCAAGGCGTTAAGATCAATGACAAGCACATTGAAACAATTATCCGTCAAATGTTACGTAAATGTACCATTATACACGGTGGTGATACTGACTTCTTAGCTGGTGAACAAATCGAAGTGGCGCGCGTTAATATCGCAAACCGTGACCTTGAAAAACAAGGTAAGATCCCAGCTAAGTTTGAAATCCAATTAATGGGTATCACAAAAGCATCACTAGCAACAGAATCTTTCATCTCTGCAGCGTCTTTCCAAGAGACAACACGTGTTCTTACAGATGCGGCAGTGAATGGTAAGAGCGATGAGCTTCGCGGTCTTAAAGAAAACGTAATTGTGGGTCGTTTGATCCCAGCCGGTACCGGTTTTGCGTATCATCAAGAACGTATGGCTCGCCGTAAACAAAGCAAAGTAGTCGTAGAAGAGCAAACAGTAAGTGCAGAAGAGGCAACTCAAGCACTTACAGACGCTCTAAATGCTGATTTGTCTGGAAATCAATAAACTGTTCTTAATCAATAGATTAAGTAATCGTAAGGCAGTTATATGCTGTCTTGCGATTAGTTTAGGTTGACAGGTTAAACTTTGCTCATTAAAATTCCGCCACCCATTTACTTGTGTGCTTAATGCAGGCTCGTAAATAAAGGGCGGATTTTTTATTTTTTTCAGTAGTAATTTTAATTTCAGGAGCTATTTAAATGGCAACTATTAACCAGCTAGTGCGTAAGCCACGCCGTAGCAAGGTTACGAAAAGTAACTCAGCTGCACTAAAAGCGTGTCCGCAAAAGCGCGGTGTATGTACTCGCGTATATACAACTACACCTAAGAAACCAAACTCGGCGTTACGTAAAGTAGCACGTGTACGTTTAACTAACGGTTTCGAAGTAACTTCATACATTGGCGGTGAAGGTCATAACCTTCAAGAGCATAGTGTAATCCTAATCCGTGGTGGTCGTGTTAAAGATTTACCAGGTGTGCGTTTTCACACTGTTCGTGGTGCACTTGACTGTGCAGGCGTTAGCGATCGTCGTCAAGCTCGTTCTAAATACGGTGCAAAACGCCCTAAAGGGTAATTGTATTCCGTTAGTAAGGCCAAGCACTAAATATTTATAATTATTGTTTTGGGTGATTGACTCGAAAGAGCAAACCTGAATAAACCGGAGATACAAAATGCCTAGAAGACGCGTAATCGGTCAACGTAAAATTCTTCCAGATCCTAAGTTCGGATCGGAACTTCTTGCTAAATTCGTTAACATCGTGATGTTAGACGGCAAGAAATCTACTGCTGAAAAAATTGTTTATGGTGCGCTAGACGTGGCTGCTGAGAAATCAGGCAAGTCGCACCTAGAAATCTTTGAAACTGCACTTGATAATATCCGCCCACAGGTAGAGGTTAAATCTCGCCGTGTTGGTGGTTCAACTTATCAAGTACCAGTTGAAGTACGTCCAGTTCGTCGTAACGCATTAGGTATGCGTTGGTTAGTAGACGCTGCACGTAAGCGTGGCGAAAAATCTATGGGCTTACGTTTAGCTCAAGAAATCGTTGACGCTTCTGATAATAAAGGCACTGCGGTTAAGAAACGTGAAGACGTTCACCGTATGGCTGAAGCGAATAAAGCATTCGCTCATTACCGTTGGTAATCTGTCTTTAACCTTTAAGAGGATCATATGGCACGTACAACTCCACTTGAGCGCTATCGTAATATAGGTATTGTTGCTCACGTAGATGCAGGCAAAACCACCACAACAGAACGTGTTCTGTTCTACACGGGTCTTTCTCATAAGATCGGTGAAGTACATGATGGCGCTGCAACTATGGATTGGATGGAGCAGGAACAAGAGCGTGGTATCACAATCACTTCTGCTGCAACAACGTGTTTTTGGAAAGGGATGGATGCTCAATTTGACGCCCATCGTATCAATATTATTGATACTCCAGGACACGTAGATTTCACTATCGAAGTAGAGCGTTCTTTACGCGTACTAGATGGTGCGGTAGTTGTTCTTTGTGCTTCATCTGGTGTACAGCCGCAAACTGAGACAGTTTGGCGTCAAGCGAACAAATACGAAGTTCCGAGAATGATCTTCGTAAATAAAATGGATCGCACGGGCGCTGACTTCTTAGCTGTGGTTAGCCAGGTGAAATCTCGTCTTGGAGCAACGCCTGTTCCAATTCAGTTGCCTGTAGGCGCTGAGGACGACTTTAAAGGTGTTATTGACCTTATAAAAATGAAAGTGATTAACTGGAACGAAGCGGACCAGGGTATGACTTTCTCTTATGAGGCAATACCGGCAGAGCTTCTGGAATTGGCTGAAGAATGGCGCTCTCATTTAGTTGAAAGCGCTGCTGAAGCCTCAGAAGAACTAATGGATAAATACTTAGAAGGTGAAGAGTTAAGTGAAGCAGAAATTAAAAATGCTTTACGTCAACGAACATTAGCTAATGAGATTGTTCCAGTTACTTGTGGTAGCGCATTTAAAAACAAAGGCGTTCAAGCTGTGCTTGATGGCGTTGTTGAATATATGCCGTCACCAGAACAAGTGAAACAAATCCAAGGTATCTTAGAAAATGGTACTGAGGAAGAACGTCCGGCTAATGATAAAGCGCCGTTTGCTGCACTCGCTTTTAAGATTGCAACAGACCCGTTTGTTGGGACCTTGACCTTTTTCCGTGTTTACTCTGGTACTGTTAAACAGGGTGACACGGTATATAATCCAGTAAAAAGTAAGCGTGAGCGACTTGGCCGTATCGTACAGATGCATTCAAACTCTCGTGAAGAGATCAAAGAAGTTTTCGCAGGCGACATCGCGGCAGCTATTGGTCTTAAAGACGTAACAACAGGTGAAACACTGTGTGATCCGAATTCTATTATTACGCTTGAGCGTATGGAATTCCCTGAACCAGTAATCTCTATTGCGGTTGAGCCTCGCACTATAGCTGACCAAGATAAGATGGGTATCGCGCTAGGAAAACTAGCTGCTGAAGACCCTTCTTTTCGCGTACAAACTGACGAAGAATCAGGCCAGGTTATAATCTCTGGCATGGGTGAACTTCACCTAGATATCATCGTCGACCGTATGAAACGTGAATTCAGTGTTGAATGTAACGTTGGTAAGCCGCAGGTCTCATACCGAGAAGCTATTCGTTCAACTGTTGAAGTTGAAGGGAAGTTTATACGTCAGTCAGGTGGTCGTGGCCAATATGGACACGTTTGGATTAAACTTGAACCGATGGATATCACGGATGATGAGTCACCAATTTACGAGTTCGTTAACGAAACCGTAGGTGGCTCTGTTCCTAAAGAGTTCGTCCCTGCGGTAGACAAAGGTATCCAAGAGCAAATGTCTCAAGGTGTACTGGCAGGCTACCCATTACTTGGCGTTAAAGCGACTTTATATGATGGTTCATTCCATGATGTAGATTCGAATGAAATGGCATTTAAAATAGCAGGTTCACTGGCAATGAGAGAAGGGGCGCTTAAAGCTAACCCTGTACTTTTAGAACCAGTAATGAAGGTTGAAGTACTCACTCCTGATTCAAATATGGGTGATGTAGTTGGCGACTTAAACCGTCGTCGCGGCATAATCGAAGGCATGGAAGATGCATTAGGTGGGCTTAAGCAAATTAATGCGCAAGTTCCTCTTTCTGAAATGTTTGGTTATGCGACTGCTTTACGATCTGCAACTCAGGGCCGTGCCTCATACTCTATGGAGTTTGTGAAGTACGCTGAAGCCTCTAAAAATGTTGCAGATACAATAATTTCAGCTCGCGCTGTTATATAATTTTAGCTTGTCTGGCTCAATAGTGAGTCAGGCTTTAATTTCTTTATTAGGAATTTTTTAAGATGGCAAAAGAAAAGTTTGAACGCGTAAAACCGCACGTAAACGTTGGTACAATCGGCCACGTTGACCACGGTAAAACTACACTAACTGCAGCAATCACTAACGTACTTGCAAAAGTATACGGCGGTGTTGCTAAAGATTTCGCATCAATCGACAACGCTCCTGAAGAGCGCGAACGTGGTATCACTATTTCAACGTCTCACGTTGAATACGATACTCCTACACGTCACTACGCACACGTAGATTGTCCTGGTCACGCCGATTATGTTAAAAACATGATCACTGGTGCTGCTCAAATGGATGGCGCGATCTTAGTAGTTGCTGCGACAGATGGCCCTATGCCACAAACACGTGAGCACATCCTTCTTTCTCGTCAAGTTGGCGTTCCTTACATCATCGTGTTCATGAACAAATGTGACATGGTAGATGACGAAGAGCTACTTGAACTAGTAGAAATGGAAGTTCGTGAACTTCTTTCAGAATACGATTTCCCAGGTGATGACTTACCTCTAATCGCTGGTTCTGCGCTTAAAGCGTTAGAAGGCGAGAAAGAGTGGGAAGATAAGATTGTTGAGCTTGCAAACGCACTTGATTCTTACATCCCAGAGCCAGAGCGTGACATCGATAAGCCTTTCATCATGCCTATCGAAGACGTTTTCTCAATCCAGGGTCGTGGTACTGTTGTAACTGGTCGTGTTGAAGCTGGTATCATCAACGTAAATGACGAAGTTGAAATCGTTGGTATCAAAGAGACTACTAAGTCTACTTGTACTGGTGTTGAAATGTTCCGTAAGCTTCTTGACGAAGGTCGTGCTGGCGAAAACATCGGCGCACTTCTACGTGGTACTAAGCGTGAAGACGTTGAACGTGGTCAAGTACTAGCTAAGCCTGGTTCAATCAACCCACATACTACATTCACTTCAGAAGTATACGTACTTTCTAAAGATGAAGGTGGTCGTCATACTCCATTCTTCAAAGGTTACCGTCCACAGTTCTACTTCCGTACAACTGACGTAACTGGTGACGTACAGTTACCAGAAGGCGTAGAAATGGTAATGCCTGGTGATAACATCAAGATGACAGTAACTCTAATCGCACCAATCGCGATGGATGAAGGTCTTCGTTTTGCTATCCGTGAAGGTGGTCGTACTGTAGGTGCTGGTGTTGTAGCAACTATCGTAGCGTAATAATTAACTTTTAAGTTAATTGTTAGAAAAAGGTCACTCAGGTGGCCTTTTTTAATGCCTGAAGAAAAGTGTCATATGAAGGTGGCGCTCTTACCTTAGGCGTAGGTACTTTGTAGCAACGTTCAAAGCGTAATTATTAGCTTTAAAGTTAATTGTTATAAAAAGGTCACTTAGGTGGCCTTTTTTAATGCCTGAAGAAAAGTGTCATATGATAGTGGCGCTCTAGCCTTAGGCGTAGGTGCTTTGTAGCAACGTTCAAAGCGTAATTATTAGCCTAGCTAATTATTACCAAAAAGCCCGAGCTTAGTTTCGGGCTTTTTAATGTCTAAAATAAAGTGTTATATAAAAGCGGTATTCCTACTTTTGTTCCAGAGTGGCTTTTATTTAAATATTTACCTTCTAACACAGCTACATAAAATACAAAAAATTAATTACTAATCTAGCCGATAGGTTTGAGTCTTGATAAAGTTAAATTAGAGCCAGTTAAGGGGAATATTTATGTTGAACCAAACTCTATTTAGCGCCGAGCAGGTGAGAGATAACGAAGCGCTTGCAGCTAAAAATAGCCATTGTGATTTATTTACCCTAATGCAGCGCGCAGGAGAGGCTGTATATAAGCAATGGCAGTTATTTGATTCACAGCATACATTAGTCATTGTTGGCCATGGTAACAACGCTGGAGACGCCTATATTACTGCTAGGCTGATCAAGCAATCAGGTCAACTGGTAACAGTATGCGCAGCTGAGCCTAATAAAGCATTAACCGGTGATGCTGCAAAGGCGCAGCAGTTATGGATAGAAGCGGGTGGGGTGGTTTCTCATTTTACAAAAGATGCTCTTAATGAGTGCGATATCGTTATTGATGCGCTCCTTGGGACTGGGCTTAATAACGCCGTGCGCGATAATTTTGCGAATATAATTAACGCTGTAAATAACAGTGGTAAGCCCGTAATAAGCATTGATATTCCATCAGGCATTGAAGCAAATACAGGGCAGCCTTTAGGGTGCGCAGTACAAGCGACTTCAACCGTTACTTTTGTGGGTATAAAGCAAGGACTCACAACTACAGCAGGTAAACAATATAGCGGTAAGTTAGTATTTGATGATTTAGCAATTGGCGATGCGTTTACTTGTGTCGCTCAATCTTCAGGAACCCTTGTTAATATCAATAGCTATAAAGGAATAGCCACGCGGGCAATCAATAGTCACAAAGGAAGCCACGGTAAACTTTTATGTGTTGGTGGCAATCAAGGTACTGCAGGTGCAATTAGGTTAAGTAGTGAAGCAGCCCTTAGAACGGGTGCTGGCATGGTAAGGGTGTATACACACGAAAGCTCAATAACGCCTATTAGTATTGGTAGACCAGAACTTATGGTAAGCAGTAATAACTTACATCAAGCGCTAGAGTGGGCAAGCTGCGTTGTTATTGGCCCAGGGCTTGGGCAAGACGAGTGGGCACAACAAACATTCGATGAAGTAGTGCAATATTGCCAAAACAATAAAATGCCATTGGTTATAGATGCAGATGCCCTTAATTTACTGGCTAAGAAAGCTTCATCATATATGTTAAAGCAATGCGTACTTACGCCACACCCAGGCGAAGCTTCGCGACTGCTAAGTGTTAGCACCAATGAAATAGAATCAGACCGCTTTAATTATGCCCGCCTTTGTGCCAAGCGCTATAACGCGACTTGTGTATTAAAAGGCGCAGGAACATTAATAGATAATGCTCAGCAAACGTGGGTGTGTGAAGATGGTAATCCGGCACTCGCCGTTGGCGGCAGTGGCGATGTACTTACTGGTATTATTGGGGCATTACTTGCTCAAGGTTTAACTATTGATGAAGCAGCACGCTATGGTGTAACACTGCACGCTAAAGCTGGTGATATCGCAAGTGAGCGAGACGGGCAAAGAGGAATGCTACCCAGTGATTTATTCGCAATTGTAAGAGAGTTAGTTAATAAAGTGACGTGAGTTAAAGCGTCACTTTACATAACTAATTATTAGGCTGCAGTAAATCCCATTTTGTACCATATAGGTCTTCAAAAACCACTACGGTGCCATAGGGTTCTACTCTAGGCTCTTCGTTAAATGTAACGCCTTTAGAAAGCATTAAATTATAATCTCGCCAGAAATCATTAGTATGCAAAAATAAAAACACACGACCACCCGTTTGATTACCAATAGCGCTCATTTGTTCGGGTGTTGTGGCTTTAGCAAGCAGTAGATTAGTCCTGCTCGAATTAGCCCTGTTTGAATTTGGAGGTGAAATTAACACCCAGCGTTTACCATCACCTAAATCAGTATCTTCGACTAACTCAAAATTAAGCTTTTGAGTATAAAACTCAATTGCCTCGTCGTAGTCTTTAACAACTAATGCAATGCTGCCGATATGCTGTTGAGCGTTAGTCATGTTTGGTTTACTCCGTACTATTAAATAAATGTGCTTTTTATCATATTAGTTAGCGACTACGCAGGGTATATGCTCGTAGAGTGTAATTTTAACTAACTTGTAAGTTCGTCTTCATCATCTTCATCATCGGGTGGATCACCTGAGTCTTCTTTGCGTTTTCTTTGTTCTTGTTTTGCTTTTTGTACATTTTCGTATGTAGGTGGTGGGATAGGAATAATAGAAATAAGCGGAAAGAATGCTAAAAATAAATAAGCCCCCTTAGACATACTTTTACCCCACGTGACCATTTTGAGCATAGCCCAAACTACGAATGAAAATAACCCAGTCACAAGAGCAACAAAAACAAAGAAGATGAATATTTCGTTATTATTTAATAAATCCATTTAATATAAATCTTAGTTATACGTAACTTAGGTATGGGTATAAATTAAACAATATCAATGATTTTTATTCTAAAAAGCAAAAAACCAGCCGAAGCTGGTTTTTTATATAAGCGAGGTGCTTAAACGGTGATGTTTATCACATCATGCCGCCCATGCCGCCCATGCCACCCATATCAGGTGCACCAGCAGATTCGTCTTTAGGGATTTCAGCTACCATTGCTTCAGTAGTGATCATTAGACCCGCAATAGACCCTGCAAATTGTAATGCAGAGCGTGTTACTTTAGTTGGATCTAGGATACCCATTTCAATCATGTCGTTGTATTCGCCAGTTGCTGCGTTGTAACCGTAGTTACCATCGCCGCCTTTAACTGCGTTAATTACAACTGATGCTTCGTCGCCTGCGTTTGTTACGATTTGACGAAGTGGTGCTTCCATCGCACGAAGTGCAACTTTAATACCGTGGTTTTGATCTTCGTTGTCGCCAACTAAATCAACTAGCTTGCTCGCAGCACGTACAAGTGCAACACCGCCGCCAGGTACTACGCCTTCTTCAACCGCTGCACGAGTTGCATTTAATGCATCTTCAACGCGGTCTTTTTTCTCTTTCATTTCGATTTCAGTAGCAGCACCTACTTTGATTACTGCAACACCGCCAGCTAGTTTAGCCATGCGCTCTTGAAGTTTTTCTTTATCGTAGTCAGATGTAGCTTCTTCAATTTGTGCTTTAATTTGAGAAACACGACCAGTAATACCTGCTTCTTCACCAGCACCGTCAATGATAGTTGTATCATCTTTAGTGATAATTACGCGTTTAGCTGTACCTAGGTCTTCAACTGTTGCTTTTTCAAGCTCTAAGCCGATTTCTTCAGAAATAACAGTACCGCCAGTTAATACAGCGATATCTTGTAGCATTGCTTTACGACGATCGCCAAAGCCAGGTGCTTTAACAGCTGATACTTTAACAATACCGCGCATGTTATTAACTACTAATGTAGCTAGTGCTTCGCCTTCAAGGTCTTCTGCAATGATTAGTAGTGGTTTACTTGCTTTAGCAACCGCTTCTAATGTTGGTAATAATTCACGGATGTTAGATATTTTTTTATCTACAAGTAGAATAAATGGGTTATCTAGTTCAACAGTGCCTTTTTCTGGGCTGTTGATAAAGTAAGGAGATAAGTAACCACGGTCAAACTGCATGCCTTCAACAACATCTAGTTCGTTTTCAAGTGATTGACCTTCTTCTACAGTAATAACACCACTGTTGCGGCCTACTTTTTCCATTGCTTGAGCAATGATATTACCAATCTCTTGATCAGAGTTAGCTGAAATAGTACCTACTTGTGCAATTGCTTTAGTATCAGAACAAGGAACAGATAACGCTTTAAGCTCTGCAACAGCAGCAATAACTGCTTTGTCGATGCCGCGCTTAAGATCCATTGGATTCATGCCTGCTGCAACAGCTTTAAGGCCTTCATTAACAATAGACTGTGCAAGTACTGTAGCGGTAGTTGTACCATCGCCGGCTGCATCATTTGCTTTAGATGCAACTTCTTTAACCATTTGTGCGCCCATGTTTTCAAACTTGTCTTCAAGTTCGATTTCTTTTGCTACAGATACACCATCTTTAGTGATAACTGGAGAGCCAAATGATTTGTCTAGTACAACGTTACGGCCTTTAGGACCTAATGTAACTTTTACTGCGTTTGCCAGGATGTTTACGCCAGTTAGCATTTTAGCGCGTGCGTCACCTGCAAAAAGTACTTCTTTTGCTGCCATGTTTTAAATTCCTCTAAATTCTTAAATGTTTATAAACGAAAAGTAGGTTTAGCCTACAATGCCTAAAATATTATCTTCACGCATGATCAGGTACTCTTGACCTTCGATCTTTTCAACTTTTTCAACATATGAGCCAAATAACACAGTGTCACCGGCTTTAACTTCTAACGCTCTCACGTCACCGTTATCTAAAACGCGACCACTACCTATGGCTACAACTTCTCCGCGAGTTGATTTTTCAGCTGCAGAGCCAGTTAATACAATACCGCCAGCAGATTTTGTTTCTTCTTCTAGACGTTTAACGATTACGCGATCTTGTAAAGGACGAATGTTCATGTTTTTTAGTTCTCCTAACAGTTTCTGAACAGTACAGAAAAAAGCTTTTCTAATTTGCATTCATTAATGGGGGTAGAGTGAAAAATTCCAAGGGAAAAAATGATAAATTTTTAATCTTTTCGCTCATATTCACCATCAATAGTGGTCGGCTGGTCCATTTGCTGCTGTTCACGCGATGAATGTGGTTGTTGAGCAAATGGTGATGGCCCTTGTTGCATGCCTGTGCTCATTCTAACAGTTGCTTGGCTAGCAAGGCCTGCTGCCAATTTGTTACGAATGGCAGGGGTTAATAATAGTAGCCCAAATACGTCAGTCATAATGCCAGGAGTAAGTAGTAATACACCTGCAATTACAACGCATATTCCGGTAAATAATTCTTTAGCTGGCATTTGCCCTTGTGCCATTTGCGTTTGTACGTTTTGCAGGGCACTCATACCTTGTTGTTTAACCATCTTTGCACCTAAGATAGCAGTAATAACAACAAGTGCGATTGTTGCAAACCCACCAATCACATCGCTTACTTGAATCAGTAAGGCAATTTCGATAATAGGCACGATGATAAACAACACAAATAAAAATCTAAACATAACGCTCTCTAAATAATGACACTCAAAAGAGTTGATGAAATATAAATGAGGGTGACGAGGTCTCTTTTCAAGGTTAGGGCATAGGTATAGTCATTTTACTGATATTTAAGCGTCTACACATTGTATCGGCTATCAGATACTATGAAGCTAGACACTGTTAAATAAGTAAAGGTTCACAATGACTACGCAATTTAAACTGATTTTCACGATCTGCAAAGACGAAGACGAAGCACGTATACTTGCAAGGGCATTAGTTGAGCAAAAGCTTGCTGCTTGTGTAAATATTTTACCCAATGTGGGATCTATTTATATGTGGGAAGGCGAAGTGGCTGAAGCGACTGAAACTAAACTACTTATAAAAACGAAATCAGACAAAATGAACGATGTGTTTGTAACAATAAAAGCAATGCATAGTTATGAAGTTCCAGAGATACAAGTTATTGATGTTGCAACTGGAAACTTAGCATATTTTAATTGGATGGATGAGGTACTGAATTAATGCGTTTTTTCTTTTTATTATTGGTAACGCTATTAACTGCGCCTGTAAAGGCTACAACTAATAATGTGCTTGGTGATCTCCTTGGGCCTCCGCAACAGACTTTTTTACCTGTAGACCAAGCGTTTATGTTTGACTTTGATCAGCAAGGCAGCACCTTGTTTGTAGGTTGGGATATAGCGCCAGACTATTATTTATATAAAAAGAAAATAGAAATTATCGCCAAAGATGCAAACATTCAAGTAGGCGACTCCGGCAGTGGCGAAATTATTGAAGATGAATTTTTTGGTAAAACAGAGGTTTTTTTTAATTCCGCAAGTGTTATTAGTAAGCTAAGTAATGTTACCGACGGTGCCGTAGTTAAAGTGCGTTACCAAGGCTGTGCTAAAGCAGGGCTTTGTTATCCGCCAGAAGTTATTAGCATTCCACTTAGTGTAATTAATGGCGCGCAGGTTAAAAATGTAGAGCAAAATAACACTACAGATGAAGCAACAGCAGCTAAAAGTACATTTGCAGCACTTAATGAGCCTGCCACTGAACCTACAACAAATTCGGATGATGCCGAAAAAGAACTTACTTTTACTGAGCAATTAGCAAGTCAGGGCTTAATAACTAATTTACTCATATTTTTTGCTGTTGGTGTTGGCCTTGCTTTTACGCCATGCGTATTCCCTATGTTTCCTATTTTGTCGAGCTTAATTGCGGGTCAGCAAAACCTTTCAACTAAAAAAGCCTTTGCACTATCGTTTGTATATATACAAGGTATGGCTGTTACTTACGCAGCACTAGGTTTGGTTGTTGCAGCGCTTGGTGGGCAAGTGCAGGGGTATTTACAGCATCCATTTGTGTTAATCAGCTTTAGTTTATTATTTGTATTATTGGCTATGTCTATGTTTGGCTGGTACGAAATAAAACTGCCAAGCAGTATGATGAGCAAGTTAACTCAGGTAAGTAATAATCAAAAAGGCGGCAACTACGTTGGCGTATTTTTAATGGGCGTGCTTTCGGGATTAATAGCATCACCTTGTACTACTGCGCCACTGTCGGCGGCGCTCTTATTTGTTGCACAAAGTGGTGATTACTTAGTAGGTGCTTTAACACTATACGTGCTTAGTTTAGGTATGGGGTTACCACTTTTATTACTTGGTACATCTGGCGGTAAATTGCTGCCTAAAGCCGGTGGTTGGATGGAGCAAGTTAAAACCTTGTTTGGTTTTGTGATGCTCGTTGTGCCGCTTATATTACTTGGGCGACTAGTAAGCGCCGACATAATATTATTAATGGCAGGTGTGCTTGCATTAGCAACGGCACTGTACTTACATCATTGGCAAAGTAGCCAAGCACAAAGCAAGTTAAAAACTGCATTGTGGTTTGTTGCAACGCTATTAGTTATTACAGGCTTTACGTTAACAAAAAACTACTTTTGGCCGGTACAAGCGGTGCAAGTAAGCTCGCAAAGTAATGAGTTTAAACAGGTGGCTGATTTAGCTGAGCTAAAAGAAGCGGTTGCACAAGCAAACGACGATGGTCGAATGGTTATGGTCGACTTATATGCCGACTGGTGTGTGGCGTGTAAAGAGTTTGAGCATTACACGTTTCCAGATGCCAAAGTGCAAAGTGAATTTAGCCATTACCAGCTAATTCAAGTTGATTTAACTAACAGTGACAATAAAACAATTGAGCTAATGGAAGAGTACACCGTGTTTGGTTTACCTAGTATTTTGTTTTTTAATACTCAAGGGCAAGAGCTTAGTATGCAACGAGTGACTGGCTTTTTAAACGCTGATGATTTTGCTAAACACCTAGCTATAGTGCGCGCCAGCGCACAATAATAGTGCAATAGTGCCACCTATACTGATTAAGTGGCACCTTCTTTATTCTTCTGATACCTGTACCCATCACACTGATAAGACCAGTATTTTGCTGCTATTTACGTCGAAATCACTATAATAGTTGGTTAACGTGAGAAATTGTTGCTACATTGCTTTTTCTACTTACTTAAAAGTGAAAAATTAGTTAGTAACCGCTTAACTCATTACTTATAGGATATATCGCGTATTATGGCTGCAAAATTTAACCTTTTAGTTATAAATGGTCCAAATTTAAACATGCTTGGCAAACGTGAACCGGACAAATACGGTTTTCAGACGCTCAGTGAGATTATGAACGAACTAACCAGTGCTGCTGATAGTCTAGATGTTAAGTTAACGCATTTTCAAAGTAATAGTGAGCAAGTACTCATCGAACGAATTCACGATGCTTGGCAAGCGGTTGATTACATAATTATCAACCCAGCTGCATTTACGCATACTAGCGTCGCATTACGTGATGCACTGTTAAGTGTTGATATTCCGTTTTTTGAGGTGCACTTAAGTAACGTGCACGCACGTGAAGCCTTTCGTCATCATTCGTATTTTTCTGATGTGGCACAAGGCGTGATATGTGGATTAGGTGCAATGGGTTATCACGCAGCATTAAATGCGGCAGTTAACCGGTTGCAAAACGCAATTTAATTTTAAATTAACACACAAACTAACAGGCGGGTCGTGTAATGGATATTCGCAAGATAAAGAAGCTTATCGAATTAGTAGAAGAATCAGGTATTGCTGAGCTAGAAATCACTGAAGGTGAAGAATCAGTACGTATTAACCGTAACAATATGAGCGCAGGCCCAGGTTACCCGCAATTTGCTCCACAGCAATATGCACCAGCGCCAGCAGCACCAGTTGCAGCGGCTCCTGTAGCTGTTGAAGCAGCAGCACCAGCTGAGCCTATGGGTCATCAAGTTAAATCACCAATGGTTGGTTCTTTTTACTCAGCTGCGTCCCCTGAAGCGCCAGCATATGTAGAAGTAGGTCAACAAGTTAAAGTTGGCGATACACTTTGTATTATCGAAGCTATGAAAATGATGAACCAAATTGAATCAGATAAAGCCGGTACAGTAAGAGCTATCTTAGCTGAAAATGGCGAGCCAATAGAATTTGATCAACCTCTATTCATCATTGAATAATAGCGTAACCTAAAAGGCCAACTCTAATGTTAGATAAAGTAGTCATTGCAAACCGAGGTGAAATTGCACTTCGTATATTGCGCGCCTGCAAAGAGCTTGGGATCAAAACGGTTGCTGTGCATTCAACGGCAGATCGCGATCTTAAGCATGTATTGCTTGCAGATGAAACCATCTGTATTGGTAGACCTTCAGCAACTGAAAGTTATTTAGATATTCCGCGCATTATTGCTGCGGCTGAAATAACTGACGCTGTAGCGATTCATCCTGGTTACGGTTTCCTTGCAGAAAATGCTGATTTTGCCGACCAAGTTGAGCAAAGTGGTTTTGTATTTATTGGCCCTCGTGGCGACACTATTCGTCTTATGGGTGATAAAGTGTCTGCTATCGCAGCAATGCGTAAAGCAGGCGTTCCATGTGTTCCTGGCTCTGACGGCCCAGTATCAGATGATAAAGAACGCAACATGCAAATCGCTAAGCGTATCGGTTACCCGGTAATCATCAAAGCTGCTGGTGGCGGTGGTGGTCGTGGTATGCGTGTTGTTCGCAGCGAAGCTGAACTTATTGATTCAATTGCATTAACACAGCAAGAAGCTAAGCAATTCTTTGGTAATAGCATGGTTTACATGGAAAAATTCCTTGAAAACCCACGCCATATCGAAGTTCAAGTATTAGCTGACGGCCAAGGTAATGCAGTACATTTAGGTGAACGTGATTGTTCTATGCAACGTCGTCACCAAAAGGTAGTTGAAGAAGCGCCAGCACCAGGAATTACTGCTGAAACGCGTAAATTCATTGGCGAGCGCTGTACACGTGCATGTATCGAAATTGGATACCGTGGTGCAGGTACGTTTGAGTTTTTATACGAAAACGGCGAATTTTACTTCATCGAAATGAATACACGTATTCAGGTTGAACACCCTGTTACTGAAATGGTTACTGGTATCGATTTAGTGAAAGAGCAGTTAAAAATTGCAGCGGGTCAACCGTTATCATTCACTCAAGACGACGTTGTTATTCGTGGTCATGCTATTGAGTGCCGTATTAATGCTGAAGATCCTGAAACGTTTATCCCGTCACCGGGTAAAATTACCCGTTTCCATCCAGCAGGTGGTTTAGGTATTCGTTGGGACAGCCATATTTACGCTGACTATACGGTTCCACCGCATTACGATTCAATGATTGGTAAGCTAATTACTTACGGTGAAAACCGTGACGTAGCTATTGCCCGCGCGCGCAATGCACTTAACGAGCTAGTAATTGACGGAATTAAAACTAATACTCCTTTGCATAAGAGAATTCTTGCAGATGAAAACTTCCAAAATGGTGGCACTAACATCCACTATCTTGAGAAAAAATTAGGGTTATAATTCTAGCGTTTTAAAAAACCGGCTTAGGCCGGTTTTTTTATGCCTGAAACTGCAATTTATCGCCTTAAATAAATATTCTGGTATGATTGGCAAACATGCGCTTTTAAGTAAATTTTTGAGGTAGTAATGACGCGTAGTTTTGAATCACACCTAAATGATGAAGTGGCAACCGTTACTATGGGGAACCAAGTTGCAGCTATTATAGAGCAAGGTGCGGTGATTTATTTACATGGCGATTTAGGAGCTGGTAAAACCACGTTTACCCGTGGCGTAGTGCAAGGCTTTGGCCATACTGGTAAGGTTAAAAGCCCCACATATACGTTAGTAGAACCTTATGAGCTTGAACAAGCAAATGTTTATCATTTTGATTTATACCGTTTAGGCGACCCTGAAGAACTCGAATACATGGGAATACGCGATTATTTTTCAGCAAATGCAATTTGTGTTGTTGAATGGCCTGAAAAAGGTGGCGAATTTATTCCTGTGCCTGATTTAGATATTACCCTAAGCTATGTGGGTAACGAACGTAAAATTGTTATTAATAGTGCGAGTGATCGCGGTGTAGCAATTGTCGAAAAACTAAATAAAAAAACAATAAATTAGTGAAGGCAGTAATTATCAAATGAGTCGAGGTGCAGTTAAACTCTTTATTTACCTTATGGTTATTACCATAAGCCTGCCGCTGTGGGCGAAAAATACTATTAATAGCGTACGTGTATGGCCATCTCCAGACAGTACGCGTGTGGTGTTTGATTTAAATGACAAGCCCGACTTTAGTTATTTTATGCTAAAAAACCCTAGCCGCTTAGTGGTCGATTTAGAAAATACTAGCGAGTTAAAAATACTGCCAGGTGTACCACCAAAACATCAAATAGTGAGCAAGCTACGCTACTCAAAACCTAAAAATAAGCACAGTGTACGGTTAGTGTTTGAATTAAACGCACCAGTAAAGCCTGTTGTGTTTGCTTTAGCACCTACTGGTCCTTATAAAAATAGACTCGTTGTTGATTTATATAATAAGAGCCAAGCAAAAACTGTTGTATCACCTGCACAAACAGCGGCTAAAAATCGCCAATTAAGTCAAGAACGCGACATTGTTATTGCAATTGATGCAGGCCATGGCGGCGAAGATCCTGGCTCCATAGGTCCATCAGGCACGTACGAAAAAACAGTCACATTGCAAATAGCAAAGCGATTAGAGCGCATGATCGACGGTGAGCGCGGTATGATTTCACGTATGGTACGAAGCGGTGATTATTTTGTAAAACTCAATACGCGTACTAATCGAGCGCGTGAAAAAAAGGCCGATTTTTTTGTTTCTATTCATGCAGATGCATTTACAAGCCCAGGACCAAATGGTGCCTCTGTTTGGGTGTTATCATTAAGGCGTGCTAATTCAGAAATAGGTAAATGGATAGAAGATAAAGAAAAGCACTCTGAGCTTTTAGGTGGTGCTGCTGATGTGATGAAAGATGCCGCTAATGAAAAATATCTAGCACAAGCATTGCTTGATATGTCGATGGACCATTCGATGAAAACTGGCTTAAGTGTAGCCGACGAGGTGGTTAAAGAGTTGCGTAAAGTTGCCAAACTGCATAAAAAAGATCCGCAACACGCCAGCCTTGCTGTACTTAAGTCACCAGACATTCCATCTATTTTGGTAGAAACGGGGTTTATATCTAACCCGCGAGAAGAAAAATTACTTAAAAGCGCTAATCATCAAGAGCGTTTAGCTAAAGCGATATTTACTTCAATTAAAAATTATTATTTAAAAAATCCACCTGATGATTCTTTATTTGCCAAATTAAAGTCGCAATACCCAACAAAACATAAAGTACGCCCTGGAGAGTCTTTGAGTATGTTGGCAAGTCGTTATGGCATTACGGTCAGTAAATTAAAGCAAGTTAATAAACTAAGCTCTAATACTTTATTTATTGGGCAAGAGCTTGATATACCGCAAAGTTAGTCATTATTATCAGCGCAATGTTTGCTAGGAAGTTCCATGAATATTGAAATATTACCCGCGCGTTTAGCCAACCAAATAGCTGCAGGCGAAGTGGTCGAGCGTCCAGCGTCGGTAGTAAAAGAGCTAGTCGAAAATAGTTTAGATGCTGGTGCTAACCGTATTCAAATAGATATAGAGCGCGGCGGCCATAAGCTTATTCGTATTCGTGATAATGGCGCTGGGATAAGTAAAGATGAGCTAACGCTCGCGCTTTCTCGCCACGCAACAAGTAAATTAAAATCACTTGATGACCTTGAAAACATTTGCTCACTTGGCTTTAGAGGGGAAGCACTTGCGTCAATTAGTTCTGTGTCGCGTTTAACGCTGAGCTCAAAACCAAAAGAGCAAGAAGCAGCTTGGCAAGCTTTTGCAGAAGGCCGCGACATGGCCGTGCAAGTAAAGCCAGTAGCGCACCCCGATGGCACAACCATTGAAGTAAAAGATTTATTTTTTAACACCCCAGCACGTCGTAAATTTTTACGCACCGAAAAAACTGAATTTAACCATATTGATGAGTTGATAAAGCGTATTGCGCTTAGTCGCTTTGATGTCTCTATTACACTAACTCACAACGAAAAAGTAGTAAGGCAGTATCGTGCCAAAACTGATCCCTCTCAGGCTATAACACGCGTAGCACAAGTTGCAGGCAAGGCCTTTGCCGAGCAAGGTTTGCATATTCAATCAGGAGAAGGCGGTTTACAGTTGCATGGTTGGGTGCTGCCTGTAGGCTCAGCGAACACTACTCAGTACACTTATGTGAATAATCGCATGATGCGCGATAAGCTTATTTTACATGCGATACGCCAAGCGTTTGAAGAGGTGAGTGGGACGCAAGAGCTACCTGGGTTTGTTATTTATATTGATATTGACCCACGACAGGTCGATGTAAATGTTCACCCTGCTAAGCATGAAGTGCGTTTTCATCAAGGGCGATTAATTCATGATTTTATATTGCAAGCTATTAAGCAAGTTGTAGTACCTTTGCAAGGTGAGTTTGTTAGCGAGTCAGTAAGCACTGAAACTGAATTTTCTTCTGTGTTCACAAGCCCAACACATAGTAGCGGTAATAATATAGAGAGCGATGGAGTATTTGATTACCCTAAATCGCAATTACAGCCCTCTTACTCTGGAAGTGCTGGTAGCTCAAGTTCGTCTTCAGGTACTAGAAGTGTTGGCGGTGCATACCGTGCAGCACCAAGTACGAGCCATCATGACGTAAATGCGTTTTATCAAGGAGTGAGTGAGCAACACGCTGCGCATTTTGACAATACAGCCAATATATCTGCAGCACAACACCAGTCAGTATCTGTTGATAATGTCTTAAAAGCTGTTTCTATTATAAGTGTTAGTGAAGGAGTGTGTGTCTTTAGTGAAGAGCAGCAATTGTATTGCTCACATTTTAAATATGCATTAGTTGATGATTGGCATAATCAAATTAAAGAGTTCGGAAGTTTAGAAGGGAAAGCCCTTTTGTTACCTGTGCGGGTAAGCCTAGACAAAGAAGATTGCTTGCTTATAAAGGCTCAGCAATCGTGGTTTACATTACTTGGTTTTGAACTCGTAATAGAAAAACAGTTTGTAATGGTTAAAAAATTACCAGCGTGTTTATATTTACTTGATGTAAGTACAGCAATAGGTGAGCTGCTTGATGCATGTAAAGCGGGACTCGAAAATATAGAGAACTGGTTAGCGTGGCAGATGAAATGTGTACCAACTCGATTTTATTTGAGCAATGTATTTTTAGCGCAACAAATACGCTTACAAAATAATCCGCAAACTATTGAACGCTTACGCGAAAAAGCAGTTAAAATAGAGTTAAATCACTATTTAACGCAATTAGATTAAGGTATCAGTGTTGAGTAATTTACCAGTTATATTTTTAATGGGTCCAACTGCTGCTGGTAAAACAGCATTGGCTATCTCACTGTGCGAGCATTTAAATACAGAAATAATCAGCGTTGATTCAGCGTTAGTGTATAAAGATATGAACATTGGAACTGCAAAACCCGATGCAGAAGAACTTGTTAAAGCTCCACATCATTTAATTGATCTACTTGACCCGAGTGAAACGTATTCAGTTGCAGATTTTAGGCGCGATGCAGTGCAAAAAATTGACGAATTCCATAGACAAGGTAAAGTGCCTGTATTGGTTGGGGGTACAATGTTGTACTTCAAATCTTTAATTGATGGTTTATCGCCTTTGCCTGAAGCAGATGCAGTAATAAGAGCAGAATTAGAAGCACAAGCTAAAGAATTTGGCTGGCCTCATTTATATAAAGAATTAGCTAAAGTTGACCCTAAAGCAGCTGAAAAAATGAGTGAAAATGATTCACAAAGAATTAATCGCGCTTTAGAAGTTTACCGATTAACTGGTAAAACCATGACTGAGTTGCAAAAGCAAAAACAGCCACCTTTACCTTATACTTTTCATCAATTTGCGATTACACCGCAAGAACGCAGTGAATTACATGCGCGAATTGAAGAAAGGTTTAAAATAATGATTGATCAGGGGTTTGAAAATGAAGTTTCGACCCTATATCTACGTAAGGATTTACACCCCAATATGCCTTCTATTCGTTGTGTAGGTTATAGACAAATGTGGGATTACCTTGCGGGTGAGATAGACCATGATGAAATGGTTTTTCGCGGCATCGCTGCTACACGTCAATTGGCCAAACGTCAATTAACTTGGTTGAGAAGCTGGCCTGATGTTACTTGGTTAACAACAGGTGATGAAGAAAACTTGCATCGTGTAGTAAGTTCGCTAAGCTAGTAGTAGTTGAACAAAATTTAGCTTTGTTAAATAAGTTCAGCCACTTAATTATAATAACACCTAGAACGAAGGAATAATAACATGGCAAAAGGCCAATCGTTACAAGACCCATTTTTGAATGCACTACGTCGTGAGCGCATTCCAGTATCAATCTTTTTGGTAAATGGCATAAAATTACAAGGTAAAATTCAGTCATTTGACCAATTTGTTATTTTACTTGAAAACACTGTAAACCAAATGGTATATAAACACGCAATTTCAACAGTTGTACCTGCTCGCGCAGTCAACTTCCAAGGTGTTCAAGGGGATGAGAGCACTGAAGAGCCAGAAGCTGGAAACTTTTAATTAGGAGCGTAATGCTTGTTTGACCGCTATGAATCCGGCGAACAGGCAATTTTAGTTCATATCGACTTACCTAAAGAAGGAGATCGTGAAGATCTTCATGAATTAGAAATGTTGGTATCCTCTGCTGGTGTTAGTAGTTTGGCGGTTGTGCAAGGCAGCCGTCAAGCACCACATCCGAAACTATTCGTCGGTACCGGTAAAGCAGAAGAAATAGCTGAAATTGTCAAAATCCACAATGCAGATGTCGTTATTTTTAATCATCAACTCAGACCGTCACAAGAGCGTAACTTAGAACGCGTTTGTGAGTGTCGTGTACTTGATAGAACGACGCTAATTCTTGATATTTTTGCCCAACGTGCACGTACCCATGAAGGTAAGCTGCAGGTTGAATTGGCACAACTTCGCCATATGTCAACTCGATTAATTCGAGGCTGGACCCATCTTGAACGTCAAAAAGGCGGGATTGGCTTGCGTGGGCCAGGTGAAACCCAACTTGAAACCGACAGACGATTACTTCGTGCTCGTATTCAAAATATTCGTGCGCGTTTGGCTAAAGTAGCTGTACAGCGCGAACAAGGTAGGCGAGCTCGTACACGTAATGAAATACCTACTGTATCGTTAGTGGGTTACACGAATGCGGGTAAATCTACGTTATTTAATCGTATTACACACTCAGACGTATATGCGGCCGATCAGTTGTTTGCAACGCTTGATCCAACTTTACGCAAGCTTGAATTAGGTGATGTTGGCCCCGTTATTTTAGCGGATACGGTTGGTTTTATTCGTCATTTACCGCATGACTTAGTCGCGGCTTTTAAAGCAACGCTTACTGAAACTCGTGAAGCTGATTTACAGCTACATGTAATTGACGCAGCAGACTCTCGTCTTCAAGAAAATATTGAACAAGTACAATCGGTGCTTAAAGAAATTGAAGCCGATGAAGTACCACAGCTATTAATTTATAATAAAATTGATGCGCTAGATAACGCAGCTCCCCGTATTGATCGCGATGACGAAGGACAACCTATAAGGGTGTGGCTTAGCGCCCAGACTGGTGAAGGCTGTGAATTACTTAGTGAGGCCATTAGTGAGCTACTTGCTAAGAAAATGTTTAACGAAACCTTATTTCTTACGCCATTGTATGGTCGCCTAAGGGCTGCATTATTTAGTTTAAACGCAGTGCATGAAGAGCGATTTGATGATCAAGGTAATTGGCTGTTAGATGTTAGAATGCCTATGGTTGAGTGGAATCGTTTAATTAAAGAATTTGGTCCTGAAATTGCTGGTTTTATCAGCCGTAATTAAAAATTGACGTTTAAATGTCGGTTTTTGTATGAGAAACGCGGTAGATTTGTTAGATTTAACACAATTTCCTAATTTATTTAGATAACAATGGAGTATAGCTATGGCCTGGAATGAACCGGGTAATAATGGCAATGACAAAGATCCGTGGAATAATAAAGGCGGACGTGATCAAGGCCCACCTGATTTAGACGAGGTGTTCCGTAAATTTAGTAACAAGTTCGGCGGCTTATTTGGCGGGAAAAAATCCGGCAATGGTAGCGGTGGTGGACTTGGCGGAGCCGGTATTTCATTTATACTTATTATCGCCGTTATTGTATGGGCGTTAAGTGGTATTTACACGGTAAAAGAAGCCGAGCGTGGTGTGGTTCTTCAATTTGGCAAATATGACCGAATTGCAGATCCAGGTCTGCGTTGGAAAATGACGTTTATTGAAACAGTGATCCCAGTCGATATTGAAGCAGTTCGTTCACTATCAGCTACTGGCTTTATGTTAACTGAAGACGAAAACGTAGTAAGCGTTGAGTTTCAGGTGCAATACCGAGTTATTGACCCATACCTTTACAAATTTAGTGTAACTAATGCTGATAGCAGCTTAGAAGAAGCATTAGATAGCGCACTGCGCTATGTTGTGGGCCATGCCAAAATGGACCAAGTTTTGACTAATGGTCGTGAGGTTGTTCGTCAAAATACATGGGATGAGCTTAATAAGATTATCGAACCATATAACTTGGGTTTAATTGTAACTGACGTTAACTTTAAAGATTCTCGTCCGCCAACTGAAGTTAAAGATGCATTTGATGATGCAATTGCTGCACAAGAAGATGAAGAACGTTTCATTCGTGAAGCAGAGGCCTACGCCCGTGAAATTGAGCCTCGTGCACGTGGTCAAGTAACACGTATGACGCAGGAAGCTGAAGGTTACCAAGAGCGTATAACTTTAGAAGCACAGGGTGAAGTGGCTCGGTTTGAAAAGTTATTACCTGAATATCAAGCAGCTAAAGAAGTTACTCGTGAGCGCTTATACATTGATGCAATGGAAGAAGTGTTAGGGAGTAGTTCTAAAGTATTGGTTGATGTGAAAGGTGGTAATAACATGATTTATTTACCGCTTGATAAGATCATGGATAAGCAAGGCACAGCAACACGTGTTGCTCTACCAAGCTCAAGTGATATTCAAGATTTACGTAATAAAGTGAATACATCACGCAATAGCACTGTTAATGGTGGTAATGACCGCTTTAACAATGATCGCTTTAATGAAGGGAGATAAGCATAATGAAAAACTTTAGTTTAGTAATACTATTAGCTGCCATTGTGATGTCTTTCTCGTCAGTCTTTGTTGTACCTGAAGGGCAAAAAGCAATTGTTTTGCTATTTAGCAAAGTACAAAAAGACAGTGAAGACAGTGCTGTTGTTTACAGCCCTGGTTTACACTTTAAAGTACCGTTTTTTAGCCAAGTACGACGTATTGATGCGCGTATTCAAACATTAGATGGTACGCCAGACCGCTTTGTTACAAGTGAAAAGAAAGACTTAATTGTTGATTCATTTGTAAAATGGCGTGTAAACGATTTTAGCACTTTTTACTTACGTGCTCGTGGCGATAAGCAATATGCTGAAACGTTACTTGAACAAAAAGTAAATAATGGCTTGCGTACTAACTTTGGTACGCGAACTATTCGCGAAATTGTATCAGGTGAGCGTAGCGAGTTAATGGAAGAGGCGTTAGTACAAGCTTCTGAAAGTGCACGCGAGTTAGGTATTGAAGTACTTGATGTGCGTGTTAAGCAAATCAACTTACCTCAAGAAGTCAGTAGCTCTATTTATCAACGTATGCGCGCTGAGCGTACTGCCGTTGCAAAAGAGCATCGTTCTGAAGGTCAAGAAAAAGCTGAAACTATTCGTGCCGGTGTCGATCGCCGTGTAACGGTTATGCTTGCTGATGCAGAGCGTAATTCTCGTTCTGTACGTGGTCAAGGTGATGCAGACGCTGCTGGGATTTATGCAAATGCATATAATAAAGACCCTGAGTTCTTTAGTTTTGTACGCTCGCTAGAAGCATATAAAAAGACTTTTAAAAATAAGCAAGACGTTATGGTGCTTTCACCAGATAGCGACTTCTTCCAATATATGAAAGGTGCTAAAGCTCAATAAGCTTTACATTAAGTATTTAAAAGTTAAAAGCCTCGCATTTGCGGGGCTTTTTGTTAATGGGTATTTAATAGTTTAAATTACTGTTATTTATGTGGTTATTAGCTATCGTTTAGGTTTAAAAAAAACTACGCGGAAAAAATAAGCTGAACAGGGGTGATCTTTACTTTAGTTTTCTGGTAAAATCTCGTCCTAATTTTCTCTAAGTGAATTTACAATGGGTAAAAACGTTGTTGTATTAGGCACCCAATGGGGTGACGAAGGTAAGGGTAAGGTAGTTGACCTCCTTACGGACAAAGCATCTTTAGTAGTTCGTTATCAAGGTGGCCACAATGCGGGTCATACTTTAGTTATCGAAGGTGAAAAGACGGTTCTACACCTTATTCCATCGGGTGTATTACGTGACAATGTTAAATGTGTGATTGGTAATGGTGTAGTTTTATCACCAGAAGCGCTAATGAGAGAAATTGGCATGCTTGAAGAGCGCGGCGTACCAGTACGCGAGCGTCTTTTAATAAGCGAAGCATGTCCACTAATCTTGCCTTTCCATGTTGCATTAGATGTAGCCCGCGAAACTGCTCGTGGCGATAAGCCAATTGGAACTACCGGTCGTGGTATCGGTCCAGCGTACGAAGATAAAGTGGCGCGCCGTGGTTTACGTGTAGGTGACTTGTTTAATCCGGAATTATTTGCAACTAAATTAAAAGAAGTTCTTGAATACCATAACTTCACTTTAGTTAACTACTACAAAGTAGATGCTGTAGATTTCCAAAAAACGTTTGATGATGCAATGGCTGTTGCTGATATCTTAAAAGCAATGGTTGTAGATGTAACTGAGCTTTTAGATCAAACGCGTTTAGCAGGCGAAAACATTTTATTTGAAGGTGCACAAGGTACGTTACTTGATATCGATCACGGTACTTACCCTTATGTAACGTCTTCAAATACTACCGCTGGTGGCGTTGCGACGGGTGCAGGTTTTGGTCCATTAAACCTTGATTACGTTCTAGGTATTATTAAAGCGTACACGACACGTGTTGGTTCAGGTCCTTTCCCTACAGAGCTTTACGATGGTCTTGATAAACAAGATCCAGTTGGTAAGCATTTAGGCGATAAAGGCCATGAGTTTGGTGCAACAACAGGTCGACTTCGTCGTACTGGTTGGTTAGATGCAGTGGCTATGCGCCGTGCAGTTCAAATCAACAGTATTTCAGGTTTTTGTTTAACTAAGCTTGACGTTTTAGATGGTTTAGAAACACTTAAAATCTGTATTGGTTACAAGCTCGAAGATGGTACAGTTACTAACGTAACGCCATTAGCAGCTGAAGGTTACGATAAAGTAACACCAGTATACGAAGAGATGCCAGGTTGGTCAGAGAACACAGTTGGTGTAACAAGTCTTGACGGTTTACCAAAAGCTGCAATTGACTACATCAAGCGTATTGAAGAAATTACGGGTGTTCCAATTGATATTATTTCTACAGGTCCTGATCGTGTAGAGACTATGGTACTTCGCAACCCGTTTGCGTAATTACTATTAGATTAAAAAAAGCTGCCTAGTGCAGCTTTTTTTGTGCCTAAAATTCACTTTGGAACGATCTTTGTATAGTATTTTGTAGATATCATTTTTATATGTGGCGAATATGCGTTTATTATTTTGTAATTCAATGTTGGCAATATCGCTAACATCACTCTCTTTACTCATAAGTGGCAATAGCTTAGCTGAGGAAACATCTGCTGCTGTGCCGTTGTACACTGAGCCTGAGTTGATTGCATTGATAAATAAAAATGTCCATTTACAGCGCGTAAAGGCTGATGATTGCCAGTTAGTGCAAGATATAGAAGCACGAGCCAATAAAATGGCGTTACCGTCTTATCAGTTTTTATATGGCGATATGCTGGCTTATAACGTATGCGTTGATCGCAATGTAGAGTTAGGTGTGTATTATATGCGTAAAGCTGCTCAGCAGGGCTTAGCGGCAGCATTAGAGCAACTAGGACGTTACTACGACACTGGCCGATTAGTGCAACAAGATAAAGCGATGGCAATTACTTATTTACGTGAAGCTTCATCGCAAGGCAATTTAAAAGCTCAATTGCGCTTGGTTAAATTATTTAATGATGGCTTTGGTAGTCCACGAGACTTTGAAGATGCGTATCGATGGTTGTTTAACTCTATGGTAGCAGATAAAGCAACCCATCAAAAAATTGAACAATCACTTACTCAATTAGCTGAAAAAATGCCAGCAAGTGTGGTTGCTCGAGCTCGTCTTCCTATTTAATGGCTTTAAAAAACAAACCCTAACTTTTTAAGTTAGGGTTTTTTAGTTTTTACAGACTGTAAAAGTATTTAACTGTCTTCTTTAGCCTTTGTTTGCGGGTCTTTTAAAACTGACATTTTAGGCGGCTGTAATGCAACAACGCGTTCGCCTTCTTGCGGCGGTTTTTCCATGTTGATTGTAAACGGTCTGAGCTTAATTGGTGTATCCTCATCACTGTCTTTATCACCAATGAGAATAAACAGTGGTATAGCCTCAGGGTTCATTTCTAGATATTGCTCCCAGCTAAATTCATCAGAAATACGTGTTGAACTAACTTTACCACCTTTAGCTATAATGCTGCTTAAGCGTGCATATGACCCTTCGTCACCAAAAAGTATTTGTCGTGATAAAAACGTTGCGCTGTCTTTATTTGCTTTTGCGTGCGACGTTGAAGAGCGCAATGAGAATACATTTTTCTCATTAAGTAAGTGAGAAAAATATTGGACGCCCAACGCGTTGTGATGACGATTAGGTGAGAGTGCTAGTACACTGCGAATAGTAGTTAGTGGTAAATAGCGTTCGGCGTGCTCCGATTGCGGGTTACCGTAATAACACGCTAAGCCATCCATACGTGCCATTCTACAGTTTTCCCATGCTGGGTCTGATAAATGAACAGGAATATTTTGATCTTTTAAGCCTCGGCCAATGGCACGTGCAACATGGTTTGCACCAATAATCAAAATCGTATTTGGCGATGGTTGGCGTACACCTAAAAGTTTAGCAACAGGAATCGCAGTTAAGCTCTGTAGTACAACGGTAATTATAATTACTGTAAATATGAGAGGTACCATTTTTTCAGCATCAGCAACACCAGACTCCATCATACTAAGTGCAAATACCGACCCAACGGCAGCGGCGACTATACCGCGTGGAGCTATCCAAGCAAGTACCAAGCGAGACTTCATTGGTAGGTCAGTACCAAAGGTCGAAATAGCAATACATAATGGGCGTGCAACAAAAAGTACGATGGCTAAAAATATAAATACATCGCTGTCGAGCATCATTAAATCAGAGAGCTGTAAGCGTGCTGCAAGTAAAATAAACAGCGTTGATATTAATATCATCGACAAGTCTTCTTTGAACTCAAGTACAGAATCTATTTCTAAATCGTCTTGGTTAGCAAGCCAAATGCCAAATACTGTCACAGCTAAAAGACCCGATTCATGGCTTAAATAGTTTGATACAGAAAAACTAATGAGTACTAACGCTAAAATTCCAAACTTATGTAATTCAAATGGTAGCCATTCGCGGCGCATTAATAGTGTTGTTAGCCAGCCTGCAGCAACACCAATACTTAAACCAACGCCGAGGGTTTTAACTAAAGCAATAATAGTGTGGCTAAATACTTCGCCTTGGCCTACAAGCATTACGGCTTCAAATACTAATACAGCAAACAATGCGCCGATTGGGTCTATTACAATACCTTCCCAGCGTAGTATGCGGTCAATGTCTTGTGTTGGGCGCATTGAGTTTAATAGCGGTGCTATCACAGTAGGGCCTGTTACAACTAACACTGCACCTAATACTGCAGCTACACGCCAATTAAGCTCAAGTAACCAATAGGCGCTTAGGCTAATAATAATACAGGTAGTAAGCATGCCGATTGAGCAAAGGTTTCTTACAACTTTTCCAATCCCTTTTAATTCTCTGAAATGCAGAGTAAGTGAACCTTCAAATAAAATGATTGCAACGCTTAGTGATACAACTGGAAACAGTAAATCACCTAACAATGCATCAGGGTCTAAAACACCACTAAATGGCCCAAGTAAAAGACCAGTAAGCAATAAAAAAAGAATAGCGGGTACTCTAAATGCCCACGCGACCCACTGGGCAAGTACAGAGCAAAGTGCGATACCGGCTATATAAATTGCTGACATAGATTAAGAATTCCTTATTTATGACGATATATTTTAAAAGTATAACTTTTGTTAATTATTAATACAGGGGTATACACGGGAAATTCAAATATTACTAATCAATTTTAGCTGCTAATAAAAGATTAGTGATCTTTAATTTTGGATCTTGGATGCAAAGACTTTATAAAAGCACATTAACTACTATTATCTTGTTGATTTATAATGAAAATATATGTTTTATTATTAATGTGTAATAGCTCTGTTTGAATTTTAGCCTTGATCTTACTGTGTAATTTAGCGTATTATACTTCGAGTTCGAATTATTAGTTATCTAATTAAGATTGTTGGTTGAAATAGTAGAACGTTAATACTACGGTCATTTTTACTGCTTATAATCATGTTTTGGATACTAAATTAGTATCTGAACGTTAAAATTTTATTTTCCGAATTCTTAAGTATGGTTTTACTGGACAAGTTTGTTTATTTTTTTTAACAAATAAAGGTTTGAGTTGAACTATTACTTTTCAATATTTAATCCCCATCGTGGCGATTAAATCTCGGTCCTTGAGTCTTCACCCTATCTGTTGGTGTATCAGACTCTAGAGGCTCTATGTATGTTGTTAATAGAAAAGCCACACACAGCTTTTTACAGCGATGCATAAACAACACTTTTAAACTTTCTTATTGGTACTGCTCATAACACTGGGTGGGTGCTACTTTATATCTGAGCTTAAATTTAAAACAACGTTTTAGATTTGGCCTTTTCGTGTGCGTTTAAAAGTGCTGTCAAACGATAAATAAATTCGAAGCAAGGTTTTATACCTAGCTACTTAGTTTTAGCTCACGAGTAGTGAGCGCAAATAAAATGGAAAGTTGAGCATTTATGCAAAAGTTAAATTGGCGACGCATTGTACTTAAAGTAGGCAGCGCTTTAATTGCACCGGATCACGATGGCTGCCGTTCACGTTATATATTAACCATCGCACAGTTTATTGTTCGTTGCCGTGCGCGTGGTATTGAGGTGATCCTAGTTTCGTCTGGTTCGGTAGCGGCTGGCGCGCACTTGTTTCCATCAGATAAACCACGTTCAGTTGTAATGAAAAAGGCAATGGCGGCAGCAGGCCAAACAGAAATGATTGCCATGTGGGACCGTTTTTTCGACTTTCCATCTGCGCAATTACTACTAACTCATGGTGATTTACGTGATCATGAGCGTTATCAAAGTATTCGGGAAACCGTATTTACGTTACTTGAGCACGGTGTGCTACCAATCATCAATGAAAATGATGCTGTGACAACAGACGATTTACGAGTAGGTGATAACGATAATTTATCCGCTATGGTTGCCGCTGCAGCAGATGCAGATGCTTTACTGATTTTTTCGGATGTTGATGGGTTATATGATAAAAATCCTAATTTGCACGACGATGCTGTTTTATTACCTGAAATAAAATCAATTGATGAATCTATTTATGCTATGGCAGGATGTGCTACGAGTGCTGTAGGCACCGGTGGTATGAAAACCAAAATAGAGGCTGCGGAAAAGGCAACATCACACGGTATAGCCACTTATATTATTAATGGCTTTAAAGAAGAAACATTTACTCGATTATTAGCTGGAGAAAATCCAGGTACTATTTTTTCGCCATACGAAAAGCCAATGCAAGATTCTGTACATTGGATGACACATACAGCAAACGAGCAAGGTGAAGTTGTTGTTGATGGGTCGTTTGATGAGTCATTAGAAGGTGAAACTGGGTGTATTCGCGGCGATGAGATCGTTGAAGTACACGGTGAATTTGCTATCGGTGATACCATTTTAGTACGAAGTGAAGACGGTACGCGTCTAGCTAAAGCGACCGCAAATTACAGTAGCTGTTTGTTAAACTTTATTGCAGACAACGAACAGAGTGAATTCAGCGAAAAAATGCAGGATTCAATTGGACCAGTTATATCTGAAAAACATATCGCATTATTGGAGAAGTCATGAGTTTAATTACGGACATTTCACGTCAGGCAGCTAAAGCTGCACATACACTTGCTTTACTCGATACCGAGACTAAAAACCAAGTATTAGTTGAAATGGCAGCGGCATTAAGAGAGCAAAAAGCATTTATAATAAAAGAAAATGAAAGTGATTTAAGCGCAGCACGCGACAATAACTTAGCTGCCTCAATGATCGACCGCTTAACGTTAAACGATGAGCGTATTGAATCAATGGCACAAGGCATTGAAGTTATAGTAAGCCTTGATGATCCTGTTGGTCAGCTACGAGATATTACCGAGCGTCCAAACGGTATCAAAATTCGTAAAATGCGCGTACCTCTTGGCGTTGTATGTATGATTTACGAAGCACGCCCGAATGTGACAGCAGACGCTGGTGCATTATGTTTTAAATCAGGTAATGGCGTAATTTTACGTGGCGGTAAAGAAGCACTTAGAAGTTCACAAGCTATCGCAAGTGTGATGCATAGCGTACTTGAAAAGCATAACTTACCAGTATCACTTATTTCAGTGATTCCAGATCCAGATCGTGCGCTATTAATGGAGTTAATGCAGCAACGCGAAAGTATTGATTTAATTATTCCACGTGGCGGCGAAGGCTTAATCAACTTTGTTACTGAAAACAGTACGATTCCTGTAATTCAGCATTACAAAGGTGTTTGTCATCTATATGTGGATAAAGATGCAGATCTAGAAGTAGCCCTTAACTTACTACTTAATGGTAAAACGCAGCGTACCGGTGTTTGTAATGCACTAGAGGGCTTAGTTGTTCATCAAGATGTGGCAGATGAGTTTTTAAATCTGTGTGCAGTCGTATTACGCCAAGAAGGTGTGAAAATAAATGCAGACAGTTTTGCAGCTAAATATTTTGATAACGCAACCGTTTTAGCTGATGATGAATTTGGTGAAGAGTATCTAGATTTAGAAATTGCTATTCGCGTTGTTCCAAGCTTTACGGCAGCAGTTGAGCATATTGCACAGTTCGGTTCAAACCACACCGAAGTGATTTGTACTAAAAATCAAACTGCCGCAGAGTTATTTCAACGCAGTGTTGATGCTTCTGTAGTAATGGTTAACGCGTCATCTCGCTTTTCTGATGGCTCACAATTGGGTCTGGGTGCGGAGATTGGTATAGCGACCTCCAAGCTTCATGCATACGGTCCAATGGGGCTTGAATCACTCACTACTGAGAAGTACTTAGTAAATGGCGAAGGCCAAGTTCGTGAATAAATTAACGATGTAAGTAATAAAGCCGAGCATTGCTCGGCTTTGCTGTATTTGTGGTTTATTTTAATTTTTTTATCCAATCACTTGCTGGTTCTGGCTTATGCAAATGATAGCCTTGCATAATTACTTCAGGGTACTCTTGGAATAAATCAAAGTGGGACTGATTCTCTACTCCTTCGGCAACAACTTTCAACTGAAATAGCTTTCCTAAGCTAACAATCATATCAATAATTAATTTATCGTTGTTATCAGTCGGCGCATCAAACACAAATGAGCGGTCTATCTTCAATTCTTGAATAGGCAATTGTTTGAGGTAGGTAAGGCTTGAATAACCCGTACCAAAGTCATCAATGGATACACGAACACCTAAGTTTTTTAGGTATTGTACCGCCTCAATGGCGGACTCTATGTGATTGAGTAAGGTGCCTTCAATAATTTCGATAGTTAACTGGTTTGGTTTTATTTCGTAAAACTCTATTTTAGTTTTTAATAATGATAGGAAACGTGCTTCATGAAAGTGTCTACCACTAATATTTACCGATAAGCTCAGTGTTGAATGACGATCATCTAACTGTTGAATAAGCGACAAAGAATTTGTAAGTACCCATGAGTCTAGTTCATAAATAATGTCTGACTCTTCAGCAATAGGAATAAACTCAGCGGGGCTAATAAAGCCTTTCTCAGGATGCATCCACCGTAAGAGCACTTCGCCACCTTTTAACTTTTGCTGACTATCAAATTGAGACTGAACATAAAGTGTTAATTCATTTTGCGATATTGCTTTTCGTAAGTCTTGTTCAATTTCAAAGCGGCGCTTTGCCTGTTCACCAAAAGAGTTATCAAAGAAAGTGACTCTATTACCGCCTTTTTCTTTTGCTTTATAACAAGCAGCTTCGCAGTTTCTGATCGTTTCAATCGCATTTTCCCACTGATCTTCTCTAGGGAAAATATAGGTGCCGATGCTAATTGTAATACTTATTTGTTGATCATCAATTATGAAAGGCTCGTTAATAACTCTTAATAACTCTTGTGCCTTATGTTCTGCAATTTCTTGTGATCTTAGTCGACCAACGCCTTTGTCAACACTACTCAAAGCGGCAAATTCATCGCTGCCTAAGCGTGCAATAACGTCTTTTTTATCAAGTTTATTATGGATACGATTGGCAAGTTCTTTAAGAACTTTGTCGCCTGCTAACAAACCAAGGCCATCATTAATTGAGTGAAAGCTGTCTATGTCTATTATATAAATATAAGCGTAGTTATTGTCTAAAGAACATCGCTGTAATTGTTGTTCTAGCTGCTTTAGAAAACCGTTTCGGTTAGGTAAAGCGGTTAGCTCGTCATGCCAAGTAAGGTAGTCAATGCGTTCTTGGGTTACTTTCAAACTCGAAATATCACTAAATACACCAATGAAATGAATATTTGTGTCTTGTTCACCTTTTACCATACTTAGTGTCAGTAATTCAGGGTATAGCTCACCATTTTTACGACGCGTAACGAGCTCTCCGCTCCAATAACCGGCTTTGTTAGCGTGTTGCCAAACATTATTGAAGCTTATACCTGCTTGGTTATTTTGTTTTAGTTTATGTAACTTAATATCTAGCGCTTCGGCTTCAGTAAAGCCTGTGATACGGCAAAAGGAAGGGTTAACAGCAATTATTTTACCATCGGAATCAGTAATAACAACACCATCGGCAGTACTCACCAACGCCTGATAGAAAAGCTTTTGTTTAGATGATAATTGCTTAAGCTCCTCTTCTCTTTCACTTAATTCTTGTGCTAGAGATTCTATTTCAAGGAGCTTATCGTGCAGGTCAAAGTTCTTCTCTATAAGTCGGTCTAACATACCCTGAGATGTTATGTGAGTACGAATCCTGGCTCTTACTAAAGCAAGTTTATAAGGCTTGTGGATATAATCAATAGCACCTAATTCAAACCCATGTTCTTCTGAGTCTTCAGTGGTCAGTGCTGTCACAAAAATAATGGGGATTCCTTTGGTATTTTGGCGTGATTTTAATATTTCACATACTTCATAGCCATCCATACCCGGCATCATTATATCAAGCAAAATTAAATCGGGGCGTGTTGATTCTATAAAAGCTAGGGCTTGTTCGCCGCTAATAGATACTCTAACGTCATAGTCAGCAAGTAACCCTTCAACTAGTACATGAAGATTGTTTGGCTCATCATCAACAATTAGCACTAAAGGTTTTTGTTTTTTATCTTGAGCTTCACTAGTATTTTTAGCCGGATACATCGAATGCACATTCAATCCTTTTGAGTCTTTAATATCTAATCTAGCTTAGTTTTTTACGCTTGGCTAATTTAAATTGTCATCACGAAATTGGCTTATCAACTCTAATACTAATTGATAGTCAAATTGATTTATTGCCGACTTAAGTCCGAGTAAAGGATGGGGAGATTTCAAAGTGAAGCCATTTAAGCTTCTTACTAAGCCGCTAGGAATTGGCTTTGAGTTAATTGTTAATTCATAAATTTTATCAATAAGGGTTGTAAGTTCGCTTGCATTTTCATTGCCCTCTAAACTGACATCTTCGCTAAGGCGTTGAGTTGTTAGATACTGTTTAATTGCATGCAAAGTAATTACAAATTGCTCACTAAACAGTGAAAATGAAACAACTTCTTTATTACGTATTTGAGATTCAATTTTTTTAGCTAGCTGCTCTAAAACTTCTAATCCTAAAGTGCCCGCTAAACCCTTTATTGCATGAACATGGCGGGCAAGTTCAATATTATTATTAGTTTCTTGTAGCTTTTGAAACTTTACAATAAAGTTTTCATAGTCTATCGCGAACTGTGTAATCAATTTATTTAGCAAACGTTCATTATTATCTAAGTTATCAAGTGCTAGAGGGATATTAATGAGTAAACCACTTTGGGGCGTTGATAAATTCTTTTCAAGGCTTTGAAATAGCATATCAAAAATGAGGGGCTTGGTTAAAAAGTCATTCATACCTGCATCAATAGCTGCCTTTTTATCCTCAGGAAGTACTGCCGCGGTTAATGCAACTATTGGTAGCGTTTCACCATTTTCTCTAATTTTACTGGTGGCTAAAATACCATCCATTACTGGCATTTGAATATCCATAAAAATAATGTCGAATATATTGTTTTTAACACACTCAACGGCTTCCAGCCCGTTCATTGCCGTTACAATGTCTAGATCTAATTTTTTTAACATTGCAGAGGTGATTTCTATATTCAGAGGGTTATCGTCAACAATGAGTGCTTTTATACCAGTAAATTTAATCAAGTTATCAGGCTTTGGGGTGATGCTTGCTTTGCTTTCAGATGCAAGTAATTTTAAGATATCCGACTGTTTGTAACTGTTATTTATAATATGTACATTTTTTTGTGTTGGCTGGGTGTGAGGCTGATTGGTATCTGTAATTATTATGATGATTTTTAAATTGTTTTTAGATAGCTGACTGCTTTCAGTGAGTTTTTGAAGAATAATACTGTTTTTGGCTTCTTCTTGCGTCAATGACAAAATGACAATATCAAAAGGAGAGCTTGGTTGAGATATTTTAGCGAGAGCGCGTAGCGGCTCTTCTGTTGTTTCGGGTGTTATTCCAACACTGCTGAGTAAAGACACAAGTTGGGCAGCTTGTTCTTTTTGTGGCGTAATGAGTAAGGCTCGTTTTTTTTGTCTGTGTTGTGGTGAAAGTTTAAATGGTAAGGTGAAATAAAACTCACTGCCTTTATCTTTTTCGCTTCGAATTTGAATTTTTCCACCGAGTACTTTTGTAAATTGTTGGCTAATAGTTAACCCAAGCCCCGTGCCACCGTATTTGCGAGTAATAGAAGCATCACCTTGATAAAAAGAGTTAAATACTTTCTCGACCTGTTCAGGTTCAATTCCTACGCCTGTATCTTTAATACAAAACCTTAAATCAATTATATTTTTTTGTTGGGATATTGTTTCTACAATTAACTGAATTTTCCCATGTTCAGTGAATTTTATTGCGTTTCCGACGCAATTATTGATGATTTGGTTCAGATGAAATGGATCCCCTATCAGCTCTAAATGTGGGTCAGCATGTAGATTAAATTCAAGTGCTAAGCCTTTTTGATTCGCGGTATCTTTAAATAAATTGCCTGTGTTTTTTACAATAGAGTCGAGAGTAAATGGTATTTCTTCTATTTTTATTTTTTTTGATTCAAGTTTAGAAAAATCTAAAATATTATTCAGGATATGCAGTAAATTATGTGCACTTGAATATGCTTTGTCTGCGTAATGTTGCTGTTTAGTAGGTAAAGTACTGTCTCTTAAAAGCTGTAGCATACCTAATACGCCATTCATTGGTGTTCGCAGCTCGTGACTCATATTTGCCACAAAGTCACTTTTTGTTTTGTTAGCACTTTCGGCTTGTGCTATCGCAACTGTAAGCTCTTTGTTCATAGTCTCCATTTGGATATTTAACGCCTGCGTTTCAATCAGTAACTCTTTGGTTTGCTGATTTTTTTGATACAACATATTTGCTGCTTTTATTACTGCGGATATCTCGCTTTGATTATGATGGTTTTTATTGAGCGTAACTTGTTTTTCATTACTCATATCGTTTAGTAAAGTGGTTAACTGAGTAATTGGTTTAATGACCGATCTAAAAATAAAGTAGCCGACTGATATAACAATAATCGTAATTAATAAAGCGAATAAATTCGCTTGTTCTGTGTAGCTTATTAGGTGGGAGCTGAGCTGTTTTTCAGTTTCATTAAATTTCAGTTTTTCAGTTTTTTTGACTTGATTAGCTAAATAGAGTAATTCGTTTTCAATACCAGTAAGCACAACATTAATCGAAAAAGTGTAGCTACGTGTCAGCAGCATTAATTGGCTGTAGGCTTTCTTTAAGTTTGTAATCGTGTTCATGGAGACACTGCTTATGCTAGGTGCTTTCGCTAATTTTGAGTGTAAATGCTCAAGGTTTTTATTAACATTTTGTGCTTCGTCAAAATTAGGTTTATACAGGTAACTTACTACCGCGTGCTCTAGGTTGCTTATAGTAAGCAATATATCGCTAAAAATAGCTTTGCTTTTAGGGGAAGCTTGCGTTTCTAATTTCGTTATCTGTATTTTTAGATCTGTAATAGGTTGTTTAAATTGCGTTATGTAAAGTTGCTCTCGTTTAGTTCGATTCATCACAATTTGATTGAACGTGTCTTGATAGTTACTTAGGTAGTCACCAAGTCTGTTTAGTGCACTTTGATACTCTAAAGAATGCTCTACAGAATTGCTTTTTAAGAGATTGAGGTTTTTATTTGCTTCATTTAAATAAAGGTCGAATTTTTCGATTGTATTTTGGTTTGCTTTATCAACATAAGCAATCGCCTGACTTTGCAGTGAAATAACATCATTTTCTAAACGCGTTACACTTTCATTTTGCATCAGTGCATTGTGTTGTGCTTTTTGTAAGCTTAATAATGATTTTTGTGAATAATTAAATAAATAGCTTTGCAGTACTAATAAGCTCATAAGTAAGCACAAAGCTAAAATTATTTTTGATTTTATCGAACGAATTTTCATTAGCGACTAATTAACTCATGCCATTTTTGCAAACTGTAATCGTAGGTTGGCATAACACTGTTCCATACTGCAACATTACTGAAGCGTTTGAGATAACTACCTCCATTTCGTTTCTCTCCTGCTTTTATCGTTATATCACCGTTGGTATTTCGTAAGTCTATTTCAGTTGCTTTACCATCGTACCAGTAGTCCCATTCAGAAGAACTTAGTAGTGGCTTTGAGCGTTCAGGGTTGCTAATGTAATAACCTTGACGAGCTATAAAAGCCCCCGGCCAACCTGATAACCACCAATTCATATAATCGTAAGCAGCATCTTTAACACTATTTTGTGTTTGTGACGATAAGCACATCACACCGTGCCAGCCTCTGTAACCTTCTTTTGGAGCGGCAAAGCGCACGTTAACACCTTGGCTATTAAGTGCGGCTACTGCTGGTGAGAACATGCTCTCTATATGCGCACGTTTGCTCTTCATAAACTCGATTGATTCTGGCACAGAGTTCCAGTACCCACTAAAGTGACCTTGGCGTTTAAAATCAAGTAATATACTAAAGAGTCGATCCATTTCTGAACGCGTTATTGAACCGATATTATTAAATTTTATGAGGCCTTTGCTTTGTGCAGCTAAGGCCAAATCGAATAATCCGATAGTAGGGGCATTTACAATGGCTACTTTTCCTCGGTTCGTATCATCTAATAGCCAACTCCAGCTTTCTGTTTCGTAAGCTATACCTGGTTTAATGAAATCAGTGTTGTAACCAAAAGAGTCAACATTGTGCACATAAGGCAAAAAGCTTATGTGGTCGCTTTCGTGCTCGCTTAATGTGCCATCGGGTTGGACATTTAATAATTTATACGGAGCATCGCCTGCACCAACATTTGCATTTTCGGTGAGCTTTCCTGTTTTAGTGAGATTGTTAATTTCATTAAAGTAAGTGAGTCGTTTTTTTTCTATTGGCTGTATAGAGCCTGCATTCCACAGCACATTTATGCTATTTGACCATTGTTCGTATAGATCAAAGGAGCTAGGGTCCATTGATGCTCTTTGTAAAACGGCTGCACTGCCTGCGGGTGTAAATTCGATATTAATACCCAAGTCGCTCATCGCTTGTTTTCGAATAGCATCTTGTAATGTGACATGCGTACCAAGGACTCTTAAAGTGACTTTTTTTCGGGCAAAAACATAAGGAGCATGCGTAATCGCGCCAGCAGTCAAACCAATAACAGCAAGTTTTTTTAACGTTGAGCGCTTAGGGGTGTCCATGATAAGCCTAAAGCATTAATACATATGACATTATATATAGCTAATAAGTTGTAAAGACTCAAGTTGAAAGTTATAAAAATTAGTTAGAAAAGAAAGTAATTAACACTACGAAAAAATAGTTTTTGTTTTTTGATGAGGAGTTAGGAAAGTGGTGGAGCTAAGCAGGATCGAACTGCTGACCTCCTGCGTGCAAGGCAGGCGCTCTCCCAGCTGAGCTATAGCCCCACATTCCTAAATTACGATTTACGTAATTACTTGGCTGCTGAGTTCCAAGCGGGACGAACTTTAAATTTTTTTATAAATTTGGTCAAGTATTTTTTCGCTAATTTTTACTGTTTATGACAAATTTTGATAGACTCGGCTTAATTACAAACTAAAACGACAAAAAACATGAAAAAAAGTGTTCTAGTGATGATGGTTTTACTCGCAGGTTGTGCGTCAAGTGACGGGCCTCCTTTTGAAATAAACAACAAACAGTTTCATGAAAAAAAAGATGCGCAAGGTAATAAAATTTTTGCTTATATTGTTTCAGTAAAAGCTAAGCATCGTGAAAACTTTAATCTTGACCGTGGTCCTAATAACAGACCAAGTCGTGGTGAGGTTAAGCAATATATTGAGCAAGAGCATTTTGAAGAGTCGAGTGTTTTAAAGTTGCAGCTAGAAGACCAAGCTGTTGAGTTATTAAATCAAGAGCTAAAAGAGCGTCAGTATTGCGATAACGAACACGAAGTCAATGACGTTATATGGCGAGATTTGAGTGTGCAATTAAGAGGACGTTGTTTGTAATATGTTGGCTGATAAAACTAAGTTAGCAGAGCTTTTAGCGCACCTAGATATTAATTACGATGTAATAGAGCATCCGCCGCTGCATACTAGCTTAGCGGCTGATGAGTTTATGATTGAGCGCCCAGGTACACGTCTTAAAAATTTATTTTTACGTGACAATGAGGGTAAGCGACATTTTTTAGTTATTACAGCGCACGATAAACAACTCGACTTAAAGGTATTGTCAAAGCAGCAAGGTCTTTCACGCTTAGGGTTTGCATCAAGTGAGCGGCTAGCTAAATATTTAAAAGTGGCTCCTGGGTGTGTATCTATGTTGGCTCTTTTAAATGATAAGCAAAACGAAGTGAGCTTATGGGTTGACCAAGATATTTGGGGTGGCGATTTGTTCCATTGTCATCCATTTGAAAATATCCAAACATGGTTGCTTAGCAAGGCTGACTTAGAAACTTTTTTTAATTACACAAAGCATCAACCGCGAGTTGTATTTTTACCCTCAAAATAAGCCCACACAATTAACGATAAACCGCATAAGCAAACCGCAAGCAGCGTAAACATAAACGCTGTTTGCCCATAATGTTGGTATACCACACCGGGTAATAACGACCCTAATGCACCACCACTGTAATAAAATGATACATACCCGCCATTGGTTACGCTTGGTGGGGCTTTACTTATTTTGTTAACGAGCGGCGCTGCAGTTGAATGGATTACAAACATTGCCCCACAAAACAAAGTAAATGCGATTAAAAATAAGCTAAGTTGGTGGCTCATTAATAAAATAATACTCACACTATAAAAACCAAATACAGCGACTAAAAGATGCCAAGCTGAAGGTGTTTTTTTAAGCAACCAAGGTGCAGTAATAGAGGCGAGTGCACCAATTAAATAACCACTGTAAACTAAACCTATGTCACGAGTATTGGTAATTAAAAACGTGTTTTGTAATATAAACGGTAAGTAATTAAGTAGTGCAGCGAAACAAAAAAACATACAAAAAACGGCGCCATACACTTTAAGTACAGCACCTTCTTTAAGTTGTTTAAGGTAATCTAGAGGGGAGAGCTGCGACGGTGTAGCTGGGTTTGAAAAGCGAGAATGCTTAATTGTTAAAGCCAAAAAAATAAGCATAAAAGCAATAACATAATAAAAACTTTGCCAATGCCACAAATCGCTAAACAAAGCGGCGAGTACGCGGCCAAAGTAACCTCCAACTATACTGCTACCAATATACAGAGTCATATTTTTTTGAAGGGCATCTGCGTTGTAGCTCATGCCTATATAGCTGGTCATTGCTGTTAAAGCTGCTGGAAGCGTTAAACCTTGTAGAAATCTAACCAAGAGCAAAAGTTCAAAGCTCGGTACATAAATGAAAAGCAGGCTACTAAGTCCTAAAAATACCATTGCAATACGCAATACGAGTAATGGGTTGCGTTTTGCTAAAAGTACACCATAAACAAGTGGTGCAATGGCCAAGGGTAGCATAGTTGCGGTCATTAAGCTGCCAGCTACCGCAGGGGCTACATTAAACTCATTCGCAAAAAGACTGAGTAAGGGCTGTGGCGCATAAAGTACAAAAAATATAAATACCGAGCAAACGAGTAGGTGAGGTAAACGCATTATATGCCTTGTACATTTGCTGATTGGTTAGGTGGCATTGTATTAAAAATTGCTTTTAATTCATAATTAAAAGCACGCTCTTTGCGCTATATCATGGTTTGTTTTAACTAGTTTGTTAGATTAATGTCGATAGCGCTGTTATTTAGACTCGTTGGTGATTAAAATAACCTTAATATTAGTTTTTAGTGGAACAAAGCCATGGGTTCATTACAAGACCAATTGCTTCAAGCAGGATTAACAACATCGCATAATGCTAAAGTTGCTAAATCAGAAAAACGTAAGCAACAAAAAAAGCAAAAGAAAGGGGCGACTAGTAACCCAAGTGATCTGCAAAAGCACATCCAACAAACCAAGCTAGAGCAGCAAAAGAAGGCTGAAGAGCTTAACCAAACACGCCAAGTTAGCTTAAAGCAGCGCGAACAAGAAGCGCGTGTTAAACAAATTTTAGAGCATCACAACCAAGACGCTATTCGTGGTGAGCGCACGTTTAATTTTACTTATCAAAACAAAGTAAAAAATATCGATGTCAACGAGAAAACGCAAAAAGCGTTATCGGGTGGTCGTTTAGCTATCTGTGTACTAGAAGGGCAATTTTACGTTTTAGACGATGAACCAGCGCGTAAAGTGGCTGAAGTTGACGAAAAGTATATTGTTTTTCATGTAGAGCCTGAAAACAAGCCAAAAGATGAAGACGACCCATATGCAGACTTTGAAGTACCAGATGATATAGTTTGGTAATAAGTTATTAAGGGGAAGCTCATTTTTGTTTGTTACGATAGATAAACGAGTAGAAACGGGTTAGCAGTTTTTGGTTAAGTTGATCGTCTAGCGTCGTTTCGTACGTATGCTTTTTATTTGATTGTTTACTACAATCAATAGAACAGTTTTTTCTAACCGTCAAAAAAGAAGAGTAAATACAATGAGCAAGATGAAAACACTACTATTAGGTGCAGGTATTACTTTAGCTGCAAGCTTTTCGTTTAATGCAGCTGCTGCTGATGGCGCTGCACTTTATACCGCTAAAAATTGTCAAACCTGTCATGGCGCTGAAGGTAAAGCACCAATTATGGGTATGTACCCTAAGCTAAATGGTCAAAATAAAGACTACTTAGTAGCGCAAATGAAAGACATTAAATCAGGTGCACGTAACAACGGTATGACCATGGCCATGAAAGCCATGGTTGCAACGGTAACAGATGAAGAGTTTGACGCAATTGCAGATTACCTCGCTAACGTAAAATAATTTACGCAGTTATACCATTTGAATGCAATTGGTATTTTAGCTTTATAAACAGCCACACAATAGTGTGGCTGTTTTGTTTGGTGTTTGCTATAAAATAGAGACTGCTTTAGACTTCTAAACATCTGTTCGTACAGATTGATAATGTACGTTTTAAAAGGCTTATTATGTTTGATTTACCCCAACTCGATTTAAAAAATAAAGTATCAGCACAAGAGTGGCAACTTCGTGTTGATTTAGCCGCATGTTATAGACTGGTAGAGCACTTTCGTTGGGGGGATTTAATCTATACGCATTTATCAGCACGTTTGCCTGGCACCGACCACTACTTAGTGAATGCCTTTGGTTTAACCTTTGATGAAGTAACTGCCTCTAATTTAGTGAAGGTCGACTTAGACGGCAACATTATTGACGATACGCCATTTAGTATTAATCCAGCTGGTTTTACTATTCACAGTGCGATTCACGAGGTACGCGAAGACGCTCATTGTGTTATTCACCTTCATACTAAAGAAACAATCGCAGTCGCTACACAAAAAAATGGTTTATTACCGCTTAGCCAATATTCAATGTTTTCACTGCCATCGCTTTCTTATCATGGCTACGAAGGGCTTGCAGTAAACGACGACGAGCGAAAAGTGCTGCAAGATGATTTGGGCAGCACTAACCATATGTTATTGGTAAATCACGGTGGCTTAACAGTAGGCCCAACGGTAGGCGATGCGTTTATGCGCTTTTATGATTTACAGCGAGCGTGTGAAATTCAACTAGCGCTACAATCAAGCTCGCAAGAGGTGATTGAAGTACCGCAACCTATAATCGACAATATTTATAATCAAGCAAACGTAGTACACAGTGGCAGCACCGGCGGGCAACTTGCGTGGCCTGCAATGTTACGAAAAGCGTATCGACTTGACCCTAGTTTTGCAAAATAACCCATAGCGGTTAATAAGGAATTTTAATGAAAGTAAATCGCGTTGAAGTATTTGATATTCACTGTCCTGATAGGCCTTCTTGGACACCTGTGTTTGTACGAATTCATACTGACGAAGGTATTAGTGGTGTTGGCGAAGCCGGCCTTGCTTACGATTTAGGCCACAGTGCTGCAGCGGCTATGATTAAAGAAATGGCCGACGCCTTTTTAATCGGCCACGACCCATTTCAAACAGAAAAACTATGGTCACGTATGTTACGTGAAAGCTTTTGGGGTTTAGGCGGCGGACCTGTTGTATATGCTGCAATGAGCGCAATTGATACCGCACTTTGGGATATAAAAGGTAAAGCGCTTGGTTTACCTGTATACCAGTTATTAGGCGGTAAAGTTAACGACAAACTACGCACTTACGCATCGCAATTACAGTTTGACTGGGATAGCGAATTTAAAGCGCTAGTACAACCGCAAGAATATGCAGAAGCGGCTTTAAAGGCGATGGCCGAAGGTTACGATGCAGTAAAAGTAGATCCAATTCAGTACGATAAAGACGGTAATACTTATTATGACCGTACAAAAATAATTTCACGTACTGAAATGAAGCTATACCGTGCGCGCATGCAAGCTATTCGCGAAGCAGTAGGCGACGAAGTAGACATTATTTTTGAATGCCACAGTTTACCAGGCGTGACAACAGCCATTCAGTTGGGTGAAATTGCAGAAGAATTTGACTGTATGTACTTTGAAGAGCCAGTTAACTACCTAAACCATTCATTGCATGCAAAAGTAGCAGATAAAGTTAATGTGCCAATTGCTGGTGGTGAACGTTTGTATAATCGCTGGGGTGTGCGCCCGTATTTAGAAGATCAAAGTATTGATGTTCTGCAACCTGATATTGGTTTATGTGGTGGCTTTACCGAAACTAAAAAAGTATGTGATTACGCAGATATCTTTGATGTGCGTATTCAGGCTCACGTATGTGGCGGGCCTGTTGCAACAGCAGCATCACTGCACTTAGAAACGGCTATCCCTAACTTTTTGATTCATGAGCACCACACTTATGCGATTAAAAAGTGGAACCGCGAGTTATGTTTACAAGACCCACAACCTAAAAATGGTTTCTTTGAAGTGTCAGAAGAGCCAGGGTTGGGTATTGAGCTAAATGACGAGATTGTTATGCGCTCTCAGCGAGTTGAAATTAAGTAGCCAATGCGTTGAGATTGATAATATTACACTTTAAAAAATAAACTATTAAAAATAAGTTAGACCGACTATTTCAGCCGGTCTAATTTATTACTAAAAATGTCACTAGTGCTTTTTATTGTATGATCTGCTGCTCACTCTACATTGTCTTCTAAATTTGAAGACTCTATTTTTTTTCCTTTATAAATAGTAAACGTTTTTCCGCCAAAGCGGACTTTTCCGCGTTTACGTTCTATCAATGCACTGGGTATTATTTCATTATTAAGTATTTCAACAAATTGCTTTCGTGCGCGATGGATTTGAATATTAACGTGACTTTCACTAATACCTAAATCTTTTGCTAGTTTTTTTACTTGCACCCAACCCTGTACATCAGCCTCAAAATTATTTTGCATGTCATTTAATTTATATCGTGCTAATAGCAAGGTTAAATAATGATGAGAACGCACATCAAAGTCTAATGTAACTTTATTTTTTTTGATTTTTAGTTCGGCTAACTCTTCATCGAGGCTTAGGCTAAAAATGAACTCTAAATTATTATTAGGCTGTCTTTTGAGTTCAACTGTTTTTTCTTGCATGGTGGATTCAGCCTGAAATAAGCACCAACTTTGTCCGCCGATATATAAATTTTGACCATCACTCATTAGGGTCAGAAGGTGATCTTGCATAGTTTCATAATACCAACAGTGCTGCTGTGAGTCGAAAAAGACAATCACTTCAGGTTGCTTATTGTCAGGTAAAAAATGGTATTGCTCTAGAAAAATGACGTCTTCATGCGAGGCATTTTCTGGTAACAATAAGTCTCTTGGTGGGTCGACGCAAATAACTTGATACACAGCATTATTTACTTCAGAAAAACGGATATTATCGCCTTTTTTTAAAGGTATATTTTGATTTTTACTGATTTTTTTATCGTTTAACCAAACGCCATTTTTGCTTAAATCATTTATACACCATTGCTCATTTAGCCATTCAATTACGGCATGAATACGTGTAATTTCAGGAAAATCAAGCAAAGTATCTACAGAGTGTACTAATCTACCAAAGCGGTGGAAAGCACGTAAATAGAATTTACTCTGGGATTCTATATGTTTTAAAACAGCCATGGTTCATCCGTTTTTTCTTATTGATATAATTTATTATACTTAAATAATATCAATAGATTGTAATTATTTAATCTTTGAAGTTACACTAACCATTAAAATGTAAATATTATTGAGTTGCAGTGTGTTTAAATTAGAAGAGCATTACCATAAGCTAAACGTTTTAGCACAAGGAGGTATGAGCAAAGTCTACCTTGCTACTGATTTAAAGTTAGATCGCCAAGTTGCGCTCAAAGTAATCGATTTATCATCTTCAGTTACAGATCAAATACTATTAGAGGCTAAATTATTAGCTTGTTTTAATCATCCAAACATAGTCCAGATTTATAAGACCATCCAGTATGGTGAGCAATTGGTTCTTGAAATGGAATATGTTAAAGGTACAACACTTGAACGTTTGTTAAAAAAACAAGTATTAACTGCACAAGAAAAGCTAGCATTATTAATTGATATAAGTGAAGGGTTGTTAACCATTCACCAGCAAAATATTTTGCACCTTGATTTGAAGCCAAGCAACGTTTTGGTCAATGAAAGTGGTTCAGCTAAAATCGCTGATTTTGGTATTTCACAGATAAAAGATACTTTGCAATCGGAAGAAAACATGAGCTTTGGCAGTTTAACAGCAATGTCTCCAGAGCAGCTAAATGATCAACCGTTAGACTTTAGAAGTGATTTGTTTTCATTTGGATTAATTGCTTATCAATTATTCGCTAATCAACATCCATATAGTGCGCAGGCTTCTGACCTTACTAATAAGTCTATAGCAGAGCAAATAAAAAATAATAAATGCAGCGCTAATGCATGCGCTATTACGGGTATCCCAGAACCATTGGGGCTACTTATAAACCGTCTTCTTTCTTATAATGTAAAACACCGACCGTCATCTTGCGTAGAAGTTACTGATGAATTAAAACGTATTTTATTGTCGTTAAATGGTAATAGTGAAACTGTTTCTATGGCAGACATTCATTTAGCTAGCAAACACAAACAAAGGAATAAGTGGGGCATTTTTGCATTATTGTCATGTATTACCATCAGTTTACTCAGTGTGAGCATTTGGTATTGGCAAGCAAATAAACCCAAAACTTACGTTGCAGTGTTACCTGTCGAATTTAGTAAAACAACCAAACTCTTAGATGCTCAAAAGCAAGTGCTTAACTTGGCAATTAATGATGCTATAGCGCATTACTTATTAAATCACTCTGATTATGCATTAATCTCAAAAACTGAAATACGACAAACTCAAAAATTATTAGGCAAAGACACAAATTTAGCCACTTTAGGCCAAGCACTTAATTCGGATCAATTACTTGTTACGCACTTAGATTGCACTCCACTTTCTTGTGATATCAACTTAAGCCTACTGAATGGGGGAAATGCGACGCTAATTCGTGAAGAAAGAAGTGCAAGTGATACTGAAAATTACATGGGAATTTATAATTTAGCGAGTAGTTTTGTTGAAAAATTATACACAGGTAATGTTGCGAGTAGGCAAACACTAAAAAAAGAGAGTGAGTTTTTAGATCAATATGTGAATTTAGTACGCGTAGTGTCAAATAATTCGCGTGATGCGGAATCTTTAATGGCAGATGCTGAGAATTTGATTTTACACAGCCCCGAGTTTACACCTTTATATCCACTGTATCGTAAAATCGTACTTCGTCAGTATGATAAAACACATGATCCCGAAATTATAAAAAAATTAAAACAAACCTTAAATACTTTACCTCGTACTTATCGTAATAGTGCTGCTTACTTAATTGATATGTTAGAAGTTCATCAGCATGTTAAAGATAAGTATAATGCGGAAATTGTGATACAAAAAATTCAGGAGTCAGATCTTGAAGAGTTTCAAAAACAAACATTACTAGCAATTTACTATAAAAGAAATGGTGATTTAGCGCGTTCCTTAACGCATGCAAAGCTCGCTTATAAAATAAGGCCAACACTTGTTGCAACACGGAATCTAGCTATTGCCCACCTTATGCAAGGCAATAATCAAAAAGCAGCAGAGTATTTATCAAAAATACTTACCTACACACCTAATGATTTTATTACGCTACAGACGCTCGCAGATATTTCATTGTTATCAGGTGACCTAGCGGAAGCTGAAATTAACTACCAGCGATTAATTTCAGCAGGGACTGCTATTTCATCAACATATTCAAATTACTCTATTGTGTTGTCTTTAAAAGGGGAGTTAAAAGATGCATTACACCATGCCCAAAAGGCAGCAGAACTCTCCTCTATAAATAGTACGCAACAGCTCAATCTAGCTGATATTTTATATATGTTAGATAAAAAGGAACTGGCTTTTGATATTTATAAAAAGATAGATCGACAGATAGCAGACGATACACAAGTTGTTGAGTTATTATTAGAAAAAGCGCAAGCACAGGTTCATTTGAATAAAGGGCAAGAAGCGATGATCAGTATCGATCGTGCTTTAGCTCAAAGTTCTGAATTAAGCGAAGTATACTTTGTGAAAGCTATGATTCAGGCCATTTTAGGAGAGAAGTACTCAGCGGTTGCATCTGTAGAGCAAAGTATTAAAAAGGGATGGAGCCCCACTTTTTATCGACTTGGTTGGTTTAAACCGTTATGTACAGAGAGTAAGTTTCAAAAACTCTTAGGCAAAGAGAATTATGATTCTCTCTGTACATAAAATTCCTAGTGTGGTTCCATGTCTTGAAGAATCACTCGCGGATCTTGAGAAAAATAACGCATTGTTGGTTCTTGATTAGCTGTGTTTTTAGCGACAAGACGGAAGTTTACTTCATAGTCTGCGCTCTCACTTAGCATACCTGAAACAGCTTCGTCTGGATTGTCAGCAAGTTCTGTTGCTAGCTGAGCAGGCAATGCGTGGGCAGGAATGATACTTGAGATAGACACTATAAGTGATTGACCGCTATTGGCCACAATACTTGTTAATTGATAATTAAAATTATCTTTAGCATCAGAGAAGTAGGTGCCATTTTCAGCGAATTCCCATCCTAGACAATCAACCAATTCATAATATAAATTGACGGCTTGACCTGCCTTTAATGCTTTATAATCAATACAAATATTTTCACTATCTCCGCCTGTAGGGCTAGAAATGTTCCATTGTCCATTTTCTGTAGGAATAACTCGAAAGCTAAGATTATTCATTTTAATATCCTGTTTTAGGGTTAATAAATGTCATTATAGTTGTTTTGCAGGTTAAATAACCTGCGGTTAGTTAAAACGCTATGCTCCAGTGAGCATAGCGTTTTTTTTATATAAATTGCCATTGAGTAAACTAATTATTTACTCGGCAATTAACATCATTTATAGCTTGGGTTGCCTTGCTATCAAGATGGCGTACAAAACATTGTTCGTCTTTAATCATTAACTCAAATTGATCGGGCATGTTGAGTTGCTTGCCCATAATCGGGTTACCCAAAGTGTCTTTTTGATTAAGTCTATCGAGCGTTACCGTACTACTTGTTAAAAATACGTCATCAGCTAATTGTATCTGCTGACTATGAAGTAGTAGAGCTATAACCTCGGCTACAGCCTCACTATTTGGCTCTACCAATAATGCATGTTGCAGCTTAGGTGTCGACTCAGAGCTTTGTGCTGAGCACCCAGTAAGCGTACACATTATGATAGCTGTGATTATTAGTAAACGCATTTGCATAGCCTACCTTATGTTATCGCTGAGAATAATATTTTGATTAAGCATTGTTTGCACTCGGGTATCTTCTACCTTTGGTGAATCATCTACAATTGATGGAGCAAAACCCTGCTTGCTACTGGTAGAGCTTGGCGCAGGACAGCTCTCTGTTGTGCGATAGCTAAGTGCCGTTTTGAGTAGTGCTTCATTAGCATCACCTAAGGAAGTAGTAAAATCATCTGCAACGGCACAGCCTGCTATTAATACAGGCTGGAGTGCGTTATCTAATGTATTTTGTGGTGCAAAACCATCTGAAAATTCACCAAAGCCTTTATTGTTCTCGCCGGTAAATTGAATGGTGAAATAAGTTGTATCGCAATTATCTGTTGGGTAAAAGCCATATGGTTTTCCACAAGTACCTGAACCCACTTGAATCACCTCTACATCTGCGCCGCGTAGACCATTAATAATGGCTTCACTGGCAGAACAAGTGCTGCTGGTTGTAAGCACAAATACACGATTTAAGTCAAGTGTTGGCAAAGGTGTACCCGGTGTAATACTTGGGTTGCTCTCAAATCCCACAAATTGATTGGTAAAAGACATTGGGGTAAGTGCTTGCCCTGTTATTGGGTTGGTATTTGGGTTTTTATCGTTAAAAATAGTACGTTCAAAAACCTTACCTTGTGTATTACTATTACCTGCAATCATATAAGCAATTTGGCTTGCCATTTGTAAAAGCCCACCACCGTTATAGCGTATATCGATGACTAAGTCTTTAATGTCGCTTGCAGCAAGTTGGTTAAATGCGTTGTATAGTTGCTCTTCAGCAATTGCATTATGGCTATTAAATTGAAAATATCCAACCTCTCCATTTGCTAAGTCAGTCCGTACATTACTTACCGGTTGCGAGGTTATATTTTGCGACGTGAGGGTAACAGTACGGTTTTCGTTGGTGTTGATATCTTTAAATACAAACTCAGTTACTTTACCTGTTTGCGTAGGGAATAAACCTGCATTAATAACACTAACATCATTTGATGAGTTGGTATTTACAAAATCAATAGCATCTACTTCAACTAACTCAAATCCACGTGTTAGGTTTTGGTTACTTGCCGGAGTATTGGGCTGCGTATAACTTATTATGGCTTGGCGAGGTGCGCTAGACGCTAGAATTTTTATATTGAAACCGTAGCCATAACTTACGCCTGCTTGATTTTGGCGTTCCCACTCATCGGTAGGTAAATTAAAATGAAAGTTATCCTTTTTTGCACCCGATTCGGTGAGTTCATTGGTTTTTAGTTGTTCAAAGTAATCAAGGACTCCACTCGTAAGAGCTGGGTCAGTGTCGATAATTTCATCATACCAAAGGTATGTTTCGTTACTCCATGAACGTAGCCAGTTCTTCTCATCACTTGCTTGGCACTGGCCTTTAAATTGACTAGCGCGAGCAAATTCATTGGCGGTCCAAGTTGTTGTATTTGAGCCAATAGGAGTGACACTATTACTGTCATTTAAACTTCCGCCACCGCCACATGCGCTTAAGATGCTAATAAGTGTTAAAGGCAGAATGGTTTTTGCAATATTTAACTTCGTAGGAATGAACATGTGAAGGCTCGCTTTTTATACTATTACGTAAATATAGCGGTTTTTATTTATACTAGATAGAGATGTTTGGCATTTTTGTAGCTTAAATGGTGCCAGATGTGATCGCTGTTACACAACCCCAAATGAGCATGCCATAAATTGTTATAGCTGGAGTTAATTTGGCAAACGGGGAAATTACTGGCAAACATAATCCGTTGCTCACCAAAATGCTGAAAAATAATATCAAAACACGTAATTTGCTGTTGGTTATTTAGCGACAGAAGCTCAAACCCTGAAAACTTAATTGCAACGTTACAATTTTTGGCTAATAGTTCAATACCTTGTTGCCAAAGTACTATATTGCTTGGTAATCCAGCATGATTAATTACAATCTGTAGATGTGGGAGTTGCTTCGCGTAATACGCTAATTTTTTTACTATTGGTATATTTTCAAGCTCAAGCTGCGCTTCAAAATGCAGATTCAAGTGGCTTAATATTTTAAGATTATCTAAGCAAAAGCTGTTTAATAAGCGTGCTGCATCATTGCCTTCGGTAATATCTCTGATCCCGGCTAACGTTGGGTGTATAAGGTTTTTTAGCGTACGTTCAAATGACTCACTGTCTTGATCAATTTGTATAAAGCTAATCGCTTTATAGGCAATATTACTTAAGTGTTTATCAAGCCATTTTAACTCATTAATAGGTGCGCTGTTATCAAATCCAGCTTCTATATGCACTAAGCCAGAAAGTTCGAAATCAGTGCTTTCAATAAGTTGTTCTGCGCTAATTTGCTGTTTTATTTTATCTAAATTTGGCCATGTTGGCGGATTGGCGCCCTGTAACCATAAATACTGACCCTCAATTAAATTAAAGAAATGGACATGCGGGTCAATTATTTTTTTACTCATTGGGCAGTATAGCCACCGTCAATACTTTGTAGGCTGCCAGTAATAAAGCTGGCATCGTCGCTTGCTAAAAAGCTCACAAGAGCGGCAACTTCGTCGGCTTGCCCCAATCGGTTAAGCGGTTGAAGGCTTGCTTCTTCGGCAACTATCTCGGCCTTGTTTGCACCACTTTTTTTACAGTACGCATCTATTGCGTTATGAAATAGCGGGGTCTCTATCGTGCCAGGGCATACGGCATTTGCTCTAATATTGAAACTCGCGTAATCAAGCGCTGTTGTTTTTGCCATAGAGGCAAGGGCGTGTTTGGTCAGGTTATACGCAAAAGAGTTTTGCTTACCTATAAGCGCCTGATCGGAAGCGACTAATATAATAACGCCGTTATTTTGCGCTTTCATGCTAGGCAATACACTTTGTACTGCCGCATAAGCGCCTTTAACATTAAGCGCAAACAGTGCATCGAGAGTTTGCTCGTCGGTGCTTTGTATATTTGCGCTTAAATGCTTTCCTGCATTAGAAACAAGTACGTCTATTCGTTGCGATTGCTCGTATATAATATTAATACAGCTACGTACGGCTGTTACATCACTGACATCGCACTGATGGAATATACCGTATTCACTAGGCTCTATATCGAGGTTATGAACTTGGTAACCACTGTTTAGCAAGCGTTTAATTACTGCTAAACCAATGCCTTTTGTTCCGCCAGTAACAATAGCAACTTTAGCCATATTTGATCCTAATTAGTAAAGGTGATTAGTGAGAGTGGCCACAGCCGCCTTCAGCGTGCACATGTCCGTGAGAAACTTCTTCACTTGTTGCTTCACGTACAGAGATGATTTCCACATCAAATGTTAGCGTTTTACCCGCAAATGGGTGGTTTAAATCACAATCTGCGTTAAAGCGACCTACTTTAACAATAGTCACTTGATGACGACCTTGGTTAGAACTTACCATTGCTGTCATACCTGGTTTCCATACTTTAACGTCGCCTTGTAAGTGCTTAAGCGGGATGCGTTGAATTAAGTCATCAACACGCTCGCCGTACGATTCACTTGGCTCTAGCGTTACACTAAACTTCTCACCAGCTTGTTTGCCTTCAAGTGCTTTTTCTAAACCAGGAAGCATGCCTTCGCTACCATGAATGTAAGTGAGTGGTGCTTCGTTTGTGCTGCTTTCTACTTGTTCAGTGCCTTCACTGAGTGTGTAGTGAAATTCAACAGCTGAATTTTTACTGATTTGCATGCTTATCTCTTTAAATTTGACTATGTTGAGGCTGATTTTACGCGAAATATACTTGTTTATAAACTTAACGTGGCTGATTTAGTGTTTTTTGTAAATCTAGCAGTAAATCTTTTTTTATTGGTGCTGCTTTTTGCTTTTCAGCCTGGGGTATAAACAGCACTAATTGAGTGCCTGGCTTTAAAATGCTTGATGCAGAGAGCTTATTCCATTTTGCCAAGTCGCTATGAGGGACATCATAAAGCTGACTTATACTCCAAAGGCTATCGCCTGACTTAACTTCGTAATCTATTTCAATGGTGGGAATCGCAATCTCTTGGTGCTCTAAATAAGGGCTAATTTTGTAATCAACAGTTAATGTGCTTGGCAGAGTTTTAGGTTGTCCAACTAATAACTTTTCTCCAACGCCGATTAAATTATTATTTTTATTATTAAGTTGTTTTAGAGCTTTTACCGACATACTAAAACGCTTAGCGATACCATAAAGCGTGTCGTTTTGTTTAACGATGTACTCTCCAGCAAAGTTTGATTTAAAAAACTGACTTTTTAATAATGCCTCTTGCTCTATAGGAAGCAGTAAAGTGTGCGGCCCGTTAGGTGAGCTTTGATTTTTTAAGTACCCCTGATTGATTGCATGTAACTGCTTGGAGCCTATACCAGAGAGCTTAGCAATAACTGAAAAGTCAAACTGCTGGCCTATATTCATCTGTGTTGTAAATGGCTTATATGCAAGCTTTGGGCGCTTAATGCCTTTTTGTGGGTGTTTAACTAAATAGCTTAAAGCGAGTAACTTGGGGACATAGTCAGCGGTTTCTTTTGGCAGACTGAGCGACCAGTAATCGCTGCTTTTACCGCGCTTTTTGTTTTTTTCGATTGCGCGTTTAACACGGCCCTCACCACTGTTATAAGCGGCCAAAGCGTGTAGCCAATTACCATCAAAGCGTTTATGCAAGTAGCTTAAGTAATCAAGTGCAGCATCGGTTGAAGCAAGTACGTCTTGGCGCCCGTCATACCATTGGTCTGACTTAACTCCAAAGTGATGCGCCGTTGCGCCAACCAGCTGCCAAACACCAACAGCTTGCTGTGATGAGGCTATCGTTGGTCTAAAATCGCTTTCTACAAATGGTAGTAAAGCGAGCTCCATAGGTAGTTGCTTTTGCTCAATTTTTTTTACTATGTGATACAGGTACGGCGCTGCGCGTTTGTTTACAGCACGTAAGTAATTGGGTTGCTTTAAATACCAATTTATACGTTGCTTTAAAGCTCGGTTTTGATCAATTTTAAAATGCAGGCTCTCGGCAATGTGAACCCATAGGTCAGTTGCTTTGGGAGAAGGCTTTTTAATGTTTACTTTTTTATGTAGTAATACTGTGTTCTGAGGCTTTACTTGAGCATCTTCAATTATACGTTGATCCGATTTGTCTAAAAAAGTGTGTTTTGGCTCAAAGTGAGTAAATATTTTTGGCGTTTCTTGAATTTCTGATTCAGTTGTTTCACAACCGAATAGAAATAAAACTAAAAAACAGAGAGACAAGCTGCGCATAATGTTCACTTTTGTAAATTCCTTTTACTATTTTAACACAGTCCATTGTGTTGAGTTATTTTGCGTTTTTCGCGCGAGCTAATCCTGATTGCAAAAACAAATTGCTCGATTTTGCATTTAAAGATTCTTCTGTGTAAGGTTTCATTACTTTTTCAGGAAACGATAACACAAGTTGTTCTATCGTTTGATCGTTGTTTTTGTTCACATGCTCAGTAATAGCGGTTAGAAATGCTAACGGCTGTTTGAGTTGAGCTCTGTCAAGTATACCACCATGCCCAGGTATAATCAGCGCAAGATTTTCATCGTCAATGTATTGTTTAAGCAGCGTTTGCCAGCTTTTAAATTCGCCGTGCCCAGGATAAGGGAGCCAGTCAACAATGTCGCCACCAATTAAAATACGACCGCTATTAGTTGTGAGTGTTAAGTCACCACTTGTGTGGGCTTGATGAGCGTTTAAGGTTACTTTAAAACCCCCTAAATCAAGAGTTTTATTTTCATCAATAATAATTTCTGGCGACTTTAGTTGATATTCTTGCCAGCGAAAAAGGCGTTTTTTTGCAAGCTCCAACTTTTCACGCCATTGTGCTTGTTCTACTTTTGAAATACCTGCTAAGCGTTGGTAACTCAGCTCTATACTTTTCTCGTAACTATCGAGTTGGTCATTAAATGCTTTTTGGTAGCGATTAAAATCGCTATTTACTTGCTGATGCACAATTAGTTTTGCATCAGGGTAGAAGTGTTGCATAACCGCCATACCGAGTAAATGATCATCGTGGTAATGCGAAGCAACTAAGTAGCATAATGGTGTTTTTAGGTGTTTTTTTAGGTCATTAGCTAGCTGTTCCACAGCAGCAAAATTACCGCTTGCATCAACAAGTAGTGCACACTTGTCACCTTCGATAAGTACTTGGTTAGAGTCGTAAAAACGCAGCTTTTTTTCTTGTTCTAAAAATTGGATATTAGCATTAATAGTTACCCAATTGACTGCGCCATAAGTTGTTGGCGCTACGAGTAATAAAGAACATGCTAGTAGTAAGTATTTACATGAAGCGATTATATAAGATAGGTTTAACTTCATCCTGTGTCTCTACGCTATTATTTAATTATGCTAATAATAAACAAAAAGCGCAGTTTGCGCTTTTTATTTTTGATGTGAGGGGTCATTTGCCAAATGCTGACTTAGTTTGTCAACGAGTTGGTCTTGTTGCTGTTGCTCAACTGTAGCCTGTGTTTTTGCTTCTAGCAATTCGTGGCTTAAGTTTAACGCTGCCATAAGTAAGGCTTTTTGATCATTTCGAACTGAAGAGCGTTGTTTCATTTGCTCCACCAAATCATTAAGGTTTTTAGCTGCTGCTATTAGTGCCTCTTCTTGTCCTTCAGGACAAGCAAATTGCTGCTCTTGACCTAGCAATTCAACAGTGACCCGCTGGTTTTGCAGCTCAGACATTAGCTAGCCTGTTGTGCACTTTGTAATTTATCAAGAAGACCAGATAAAGTTGTGCTGGCATCTTTTTGTTTTTCTTCGTTTTCAATAGCTTCTAGCTGTAATAGTTCGTTTTCATCTGCTAGTTTGCTATTTTGTTCTTTTAAGTTTGAAACATCAGTTAGCAATTGATTATTACGATCAATTAGTGAATCGATCAGTTGTTCGAGTTGTTGAAGAGTATTGTTATTCATAAAGGCGCTCATATAACTGTAATTAATGTCATGCAAATGTAAAGCAAAGTGTATTGATTTGCCAGCATTTACGGTGGTTTTAGCTGATTTTTCTTCTGCGTTAAGGGATAATTCAGCGTGAAGGCTTTTTCATTCATAAATGGTTCACTCTCAGTTGCCAAAGTATAGTGCTTATGGTTCACTGTTTTTTATTAAATAGCGTATGGCGAAAATAAATAATGCTTAGTTATAGACACTCATTTCATGCTGGTAACCCTGCCGATGTACTCAAACATTTAGTGTTAGCGCAAGTACTAGGTTATCAAACAATTAAAGATAAACCACTTGATTACATAGACACACACTCAGGCGCAGGTTTTTTTGAATTAGCCGCAGCTGATTCGCAAAAAACACAAGAATATCAAGATGGTATAGAAAAGTTGTGGCAGCATAAAAGTGAACACGCTGCGCTTAATGAATATATAGCGTTAATTAAATCGTTTAATGAAACAGATGAACTTGCATTTTATCCGGGCTCACCAAAGATTGCTGAGCACTTTTTACGTCGTCACGATAAAGGATGGTTTTTTGAGCTGCATCCGCGCGATTTGTTATTACTTGAAGAGAATATGCAAGGTAAACGATCTATTCGTGTACGTGGTGAGAATGGATTTACTGGATTGGTAGGCCTTTTGCCACCTGCTTCACGCAGAGCATGTGTATTGATCGACCCACCATATGAAATTAAGGATGATTATGAAACGGTTGTTACTACTTTAATCAAAGCGTACCAGCGTTTTTCGACAGGTACTTATATGATTTGGTATCCTGTAGTGGATAGGGAACGTATTGATAATATGGAGCAAGGTTTAATAGATTCAGGTATGCGTAATATTCAATTATTTGAATTGGGCACTGAAGATGACACCGATGTACACGGCATGACCGCATCTGGCATGATAGTCATTAATCCGCCATGGAAACTAAAGCAAACTATGGATGCAGTGCTACCAGAGCTCATGACTTTATTAAGCAAGCCGAGTGGCTTTTATCGTAGTGAACAATTAGTAAATGAATAGCTGAAATGTTAAATAAAAAGCGCTGTGCAATACAGCGCTTATTTTTATGCCTTATTTTTTAACGTATTTAGTTAAAATAACAATACGTTGACCATCAACTCGCCCTTCAATATGTTCAGGATTACTCGTTAAGCCAATATTGCGTACTGCGGTACCGCGTTTAGCGGTAAGGCTACTGCCTTTAACGTCTAAATCTTTAATAAGTGTAACGGTATCGCCAGCTTGAAGTACCACACCGTTGCTATCAACATGTTTAACATCGTCATCTTCCGCAAGTGCTTTTTTAGCCCAAGCAAGTGTATCTTCTTCAAGGTAAATCATGTCGAGTGCGTCTTGTGCCCAGCCATTATCAGGCGCTAAGCGCGAAAGCATTCTGTAAGCTACAACTTGTACTGCGGGTGTTTGGCTCCACATGCTGTCATTTAAACAGTGCCAATGTGTTGGTGTTAATTCGCTACTGTTTTCGATTTGATCTTTACAGGTTTGACATGTGTAAATACATTTATCTGAATGAGTTTCTGTCACAGGAGGTACTTCGTATACAGAAAGGTTTTCGGTTGCTGCACATAATTCACATTGATTACTACTGCGTTCAATTAAGGCTTTTTCAATACTCATGAAGGTTCTTATTTAAGTGAAGTTTACATTTGGCGTTATTATACCCTAGCAAGGCTGCTGAACGCTATAAGCCCCTTGGTTTTGTAAGGGTATATTATTCATGCGGGGGGGGGAATTTCTGAACCCTAGGCCTGTTTATCTTTCGAGGTTAAATTTGCAGCAGTCAGTTTGGTATTTAGGCAAGGCAGAGCCTATGGTGTGTGGCTATTCCCATAAATAGCCCCACGATTGAACAAATTTTAATCCGCAAAGGTCAACAAGCCCAGTTGTTTATTCTTTTTGTAAGGCGTTTATGCAATATATGTAATGTGTCTGTGGGAGGTTTGATAATAAAAACGATGGCAATAGATCACTATTTTTATATTTAGTTGAGCATCCTTTTATATGATTTACTTTTAGTTGTTTGCAATGATTAAGATATTTTTACTATACTTTTAATTTGTCACATGTATTAAAGTAACTATATAAGTGCTATTTGCACACATGAACTTACAGGCTAAACCTATTGAAAGTGTCTAATACACCAACTTTAACTCCTACTCTTACGCAGTATGTAGCAAGACAACCCATATTTAATGCTGAAAAAGAGGTTTTTGCGTATGAGTTGCTGTATAGGAATTCATCAAATAACGCCTTTCCAGTAGGTACAAGTGATGAACATGCAACGAGCCGTTTATTTTTTAATACGCTTATGTTGGTAGGTGCTGAAAAGCTTACTGCGCATCAACTGGCATTTATTAATTTATCAACGGATGCATTACTCGATGACTTCCCTAAATTATTAAATCCTGAAATGACGGTTATTGAAATTGTAGAACGCACAGTGAATATAGATGAAGTAGCTAAACGTGTTACGTCATTAAAAAAAGAGGGATACACTTTTGCACTTGATGATTATGATGGCGATGCAAAGTGGGAGCCATTATTAGCACTTGTTAGTTATATAAAAATAGAGGCCGATGAGCCCATAATAAAAACTAATATGCACGTAAAAAAGCTTAAGCGTAAATACCCTCACTGTAAAATTATTGTTGAGCGTATAGAGACACACGAGCAGTTTAAAGTACTAAAAACTGCTGGATGTGACTTATTTCAGGGGTTCTTTTTTGCTCGTCCAGAAATGCTAACTTACAGTGGTATCGATCCTTCAAAAGTTACTGTGTTTGATTTACTTAAATCAACGTCAAAAGAGTCTTTATGTTTTGAGGAGATACATCAGCGTGTAGCCAGAGATGTTGGTATTACCACGCGTATTTTGAAATTAGCTAATGCACGCTCAGGAAATAGTAATTTAGTAATTACGTCTATTTCGCAAGCTGTAGTGTATCTAGGCGAAGACGTTATTCGCCAGTTTGTCCGCGTACTAGCTCTCAGTGACTTAGGTATAGATAAACCGACAGAGCTCACTAAATTTGCACTTGTGCGAGCAAGGTTAATAGAGTTAATTTTAACTGAAGAAAGTCGTGATTTGGCTCAGCAAGGCTATTTAGTTGGGTTGTTCTCAATGCTTGATGCCATTTTGGATATTGAATTAAATAGTATTGTTAAAGAATTTACACTAAACAAAGATATCACTGATGCTTTATTACATGGCTCTGGGGTGCTAGGCGATTGCTTAATTCTTGCCAAAGCTATCGAAAATAAAAACTGGTCATTAGTTGATACAACCTTAAAAGAAATCAATCCACAGCTCCCAATTGAGAAACTTTATAACTTTGTTTTAGAGTCGATGCTTTATAGTGATGATGTAATAGAGGTTGTGGTTGATTAAATATGCGTAATTGGTTGTCGGTTATAAGTGTAGTGGTTGCTCTTTGTTTATTGTTTCCTGGTATTACAAAACCAGTATTAACAATAGAGGGCAACATAGATAAATCAAAGTTAGCGCAAGCGGGTATTGAAATGCTGGCTGAAGAGGGCGATGGCCGGACTCGCAGCATGCTAATGATGTTCTCGAATATGCTAGGGCTTGATAAGTTAGAGGGCGAGATTAGCGCCTATAACAAAACACAAAGTATTTTAGGTACAGTTAAAGAACTTGCTAATAATAACAATTTACTTGTAGCTGCTTTAGTGGGGTTGTTTTCTATTGTTATTCCAAGCTTGAAGCTGCTATTACAATTGCTTTATTGTTGCCTACCTTTGAATGGGTTTAAGCAAAAGCTCGGTCTGGTTATTTGTGCATTAAGTAAGTGGAGCATGGTTGATGTATTTGTTATTGCATTAATAGTGACTTATCTAGCAGGTAACGCTCATGGTAAAAGTGGTGAGCTACTTGTTATGAATGCACAATTTGGTGAGGGCTTTTGGTATTTTAGCGCATATTGTATATTTGCAATTATAGCGAGTAACTTAATTAAAACACCTGATAAACCGCAGTCTACATAATTAAAGTATTTGTGGTTGCCGTTAGGTTATCTTACAATCATTTTAAAATTTATTAAAAGGCATAATGTTGCAACGTTTTTACTCTAGTTTACTCATGATAACTTTACTGCTCACTTTTGTGGGTCAGGCAGTTGCGTCTGTAGCTATGGTATGCGAAATGCCACATATGCCAACAAAAACAGCAATGCATGCCCAAATGCCAATGACACACAGTAGTGATGCAACAGCTGTTGCTAGCATGTCTGAAAATATGATGCAGATGGATTGTTGCGACGACGAAAGTACGCCACAAAATGATTGCAAATGCCCTATGAGTGGCTGCGCTGCTAATTCAATGCTTAATGTTGATACTTTATTTAGCGTTATTTTACTTGAATCTGAAAAAGTAAATATAAGTGTATTTACTACACAAATTAATATACCTCGTTCACTCTACCGTCCTCCTATGTCTGCTTAATAGCAGGATAGGTGTAATATCAATTTTATTGAAAACATGCTCATTTTAGGAACTAAATAACTCTCTAACTGCGTTAAAAATTACTTATATAAAGCAACTATACTGCGTAATTTTTTCCTTTTTATAGAGCTATTTCCCTACCGCAATAATAGATCATTAATTCAATGCAATTGATATAAAAGGTTTTTGTAAAACTCCTAAACACCTTTTTTGCTTCCTAATTTAAGATTTTCTTTTATTTTTAGATGGAGCAGGTGATGAACCACGCTGTAAGTATTAAAGCCGTATTATGTAGTGTTGTGTTATTTAGCACAGCTGTTAATGCGCAAAACAATTCAAATAACCTAAATATCGATACGCTAAAGCAAGCCCGCAATGAGCGAACGCTTAGCTTAACGCAAGCGCTTAATTATGCATTAACGCATGAGCCATGGCTAAAAGCGAGTGGCTACCAAGAAGATGCCGCAATAGCGCAAAGTATTGCCGCAGGCACCTTACCCGATCCTGTTTTAACGGTTGGCTTACTTAACTTACCTACTAACGGTTATGCGTTTGATCAAGAAGGGATGACGCAGCTTAAAGTCGATTTGAGCCAAAAGTTTAGCCGAGGGAATAGTTTAGCACTTAAACAAAAGGCATTAGCTCAGTCTGCTCAACAATATCCTTGGCAGCGCGCCGATCGCTTAGCACAAGTAAAAGCAATTGTGATTGAGTCGTGGTTAAACGCGTATCGTGCTCAGCGAAGTATTGCTTTAATTGAGCAAGATAAAGGGCTATTTACTCAGCTTATTGAAATTACCGAAGCAAGCTACGCAAGTACCTTAGGTAAAACACGCCAGCAAGATATTATTCGTGCGCAATTAGAGCTCACTCGCCTTGAAGATAAGCTGGTTATGCTTGAGCAGCAATTTGAAAGTGCTAAAAACCGTTTAGCACAGTGGTTACCTATGAATATGCTTATGCAGCCTTTAAATGCCGAATTTACTAAAATCACAGGGCTGGTTGATTTTGCAAACATTGAATTTGATAAATTAATACAGTTGCTTATGGCGCATCCCGCAATTATTGCGATAGACAAAACCGTCACCGCAAAGCAAACCGAAGTTGCGCTCGCTAAGCAAAGCTACAAACCTCAAATGGGCGTTAATGTGGGTTATGGTTACCGAGATGATACGCCTATGGGGGAGTCGCGAGCTGATTTACTTTCGGTAGGGTTTAGTATTGATTTGCCATTGTTTACTGATAACAGACAAGATCAACAGGTTAAATCGGCTATTGCTAGTGCAGAAGCTACTAAAACACAAAAGCTGGTGGCGCTTCAAAAACTCAAAGGCATGTACTTTAAGGAGTTTAGCCAACTCGTTCGTTTGCAAAAACGCGATGCGCTTTATCAAAGTACGTTATTACCGCAAATGTCAGAGCAATCTCAAGCAACACTTAATGCTTATACGCGCGACGATGGGGATTTTTCTGACGTGATGCGCGCGCGTATTAGTGAGCTTAACGCCAAAATAGACGCGCTTAATATTCAAGTAGATCAGCATATTATTACCGCTCGCCTTAATTATTATGCAAGTAGCTTAGACCCCCAAGTAATGAGCGAGCAAACTGGAGAATTACACAATGAATACTAATTTAAAGTTACTTGTTGCTGCCTTAGTTGGTGCGGGCGCATTTGCGTTAATTGGCGCCTTAGTAATGCAGTTTTTACCTAGTAACTCGGCAATGCATGAACAGCAAAGTGCTGAAAAACAGCCCTTATATTGGGTAGCCCCTATGGATAGTAATTACAGGCGTGACGCGCCAGGGCTGTCGCCAATGGGAATGGATTTAGTCCCTGTATATGAAAACGATAGCAATGCTCAGGATGGACCAGGTGCAGTAACTATTTCGCCTGCAGTAGTTAATAACTTGGGGGTAAGAACCGCCAAAGTAGAGCTTAAAACACTTCACAGCGATATAAATACTGTAGGTTATGTGCAATATAACCAAGACCAACTTATTCACATTCATCCGCGTGTAGAAGGCTGGATTGAAAGCTTGTACGTTAAAGCGCAAGGTGCCCAAGTTAAAGCCGGTGAGCCTTTATATACTTTGTATTCACCACAATTGGTGAACGCACAGGAAGAGCTTTTACTGGCGGTGAATCGTAATAATACCGTGTTAATTCGCGCAGCAAAGGCACGTTTAGAGTCGTTAAATGTGTCTGATGGATTTATCGAGCGCTTACAAAAAAATAAAACGATAATGCAAAATATTACTTTTTACGCAAAGCAAAGTGGTGTGGTAGATGAGCTAACAGTACGAGAAGGCTTTTACGTTAAACCAGGCACATCAATGATGAGTATTGCTCAGCTTGATGAAATTTGGGTAGAGGCAGAAGTTTTCGAGCGCCAATCAGAGCTAGTGAGCGTTGGTTTACCTGTAACAATGACGCTTGATTACTTAAAAGGTCAAAAGTGGGAAGGTAAGGTTGATTACATTTACCCCGCGCTTGATGCTAAAAACCGGACTCTGCGTGTAAGGCTCAGGTTTGAAAATGCAGATCATCGGTTAAAACCAAATATGTTTGCACAAGTGAGCATTCACGCTAAAGCGAGTAAAGCGCAATTTACAGTCCCTAAAGAAGCGGTAATTCGCACGCAGCATCAAAACCGTGTGGTTATTGCATTAGGTGAGGGGCGTTTTAAATCAGTAGAAGTAGAAGTTGGGCAAATTAATAGTAATGAAGCGGTCATTTTGTCAGGTGTAATGACAGGTGACACGGTAGTGACCTCAGCGCAATTTTTAATAGACTCTGAGTCAAGTAAGAGCTCCGACTTTAAACGAATGGAAATACCTAGTTCTGGTATTAGCTCAGGTATGGGGTCGGATTCTGGTTCAGGCTCTAATATGAACATGGATATGCAGCCACAAAGCGCCACGGTTAACGGCACTATTAATGCCATAGATATACAAAATCGCATTATAAATATTAGTCGAGAAGCCATTGAAAAATGGAATCGAGAACCCGCCACAATGGACTTTTTATTAGCGCCAGATATTGATATTAGTCAGTTTGAAAATGCCCAGTATATTAATTTTACTTTTAGCATTATTAATGATGAATTTGTAATCACTAAAGCGCAAAACGCAGAGCTGATTGATCATTCTACTATGCAACCTATGCAACACAGTTCTCACTAGGAGTCATTATGATAACTGCCATTATTCGCTGGTCTGTTAGCAATCGCTTTTTTGTGTTGTTGCTTACATTAATTTTACTAGGTGGAGGGTTGTTTGCGATAAAAAATACGCCCGTGGATGCCTTGCCTGACTTATCTGATGTTCAGGTCATTATAAAAACTACTTATCCGGGGCAAGCGCCGCAAGTAGTGCAAGACCAAGTTACATTTCCTCTCACTACAGCAATGCTTTCTGTGCCGGGTGCGCAAACCGTAAGAGGTTTTTCATTTTTTGGTGACTCGTACGTTTACGTTATTTTTGACGAAAAAACCGATTTGTATTGGGCGCGTAGCCGAGTACAAGAATACCTAAGCCAAGTAGCAAACCGATTGCCCGATAGCGCTACGCCAGAGCTTGGTCCTGATGCAACAGGCGTAGGTTGGATTTACTTATACGCACTAATTGATAAAACAAATAAACACGATATTAGTCAGCTACGAAGCTTACAAGATTGGTTTTTAAAGTTTGAGCTACAAACCGTACCAGGAGTCTCTGAAGTGGCTGCTGTTGGTGGCATGGTTAAGCAATACCAAGTCAATGTAGAGCCCGATAAATTACGTGCATATGGTATCCCGCTTAGCCTTATTCAAACCGCTATCCAGCAAGGCAACCAAGAGATGGGCGCCTCAGTAGTTGAAATGGCTGAAGCTGAATACATGGTAACAAGCACCGGCTACATTAAGAGTGTTGCCGACCTAGAAGCTATTCCGCTTGGCGTAAACGCCAACGGTACTGCGCTGCAATTGCGTGATGTAGCTGATATTAGAGTCGGGCCGCAAATGCGCCGTGGTATTGCAGAGCTAAATGGCGAAGGCGAAGTAACTGGCGGCATCGTTATTATGCGCTATGGCGAAAATGCACAAAAAACTATTGAGCTGGTAAAAGAAAAATTAGAATCGCTTAAAAAGGGATTACCAGAGGGCGTTGAAATAGTCCCTGTGTACGATCGCTCCAACTTAATAAATAACGCGGTAGATAATCTAACGAGTAAGCTAATTGAAGAGCTGATTGTAGTTGCTTTGGTGTGTGTGGTGTTTTTGTTTCATGTGCGCTCATCATTGGTGGCAATTATTACGTTACCGCTTGGCATTTTAACGGCATTTATAATTATGTATTGGCAGGGGATTAACGCCAATATTATGTCTTTAGGGGGAATTGCAATAGCGATAGGCGCAATGACCGACGGCGCTATCGTTATGATTGAAAATATGCACAAACATATGGAAAAAACGCCCCTTACCAACGAAAATCGCTGGGAAGTTGTGGCTAAATCGGCGAGTGAAGTGGGTCCTGCATTATTTTTTAGTTTATTAATTATTACCGTCAGCTTTATGCCGGTATTTATTTTAGAAGCGCAAGAAGGACGTATGTTTGCGCCACTGGCTTACACTAAAACCTATGCTATGGCAGCGTCTGCTGGGCTTGCGATTACCTTAGTGCCGGTATTAATGGGTTACTTTATTAGAGGTAAAGTTATTTCGGAGCAAAAAAATCCAGTTAACCGATTACTCGTCGCAGCGTATCGCCCACTACTTAACTGGGTGCTTAAATTTCCAAAAATGACATTGGTACTCGCGGTGGTTGTTTCTGTTATTGGCTTTTATCCGGTAAACAAAATTGGCAGTGAATTTATTCCGCCACTTGATGAGGGCGACTTAATGTATATGCCCACAACGTATCCTGGTTTATCGGTAGGTAAAGCGCGCGAAATACTACAGCAAACCGACAAGCTAATTGCCACAGTACCCGAGGTTAAAACCGTATTTGGTAAAGTTGGGCGAGCAGAAACAGCAACAGATCCTGCGCCGCTTACAATGATAGAGACGTTTATTCAGTTAAAACCAAAAAACGAATGGCGCGAGGGGATGACTCTTGAAAAACTAAAAAAAGAACTCGACGGTTTGGTTAAGTTTCCGGGGTTGACGAACGCGTGGGTAATGCCAATTAAAACACGTATTGATATGCTCGCAACCGGTATTAAAACTCCCGTGGGCATTAAAGTTGCGGGACCAAAGTTGAGTGAAATTCAAAAAATTGGTCAACAAATAGAAGTGCTTTTAAAAGATGTGCAAGGCACCGCATCGGTTTATTCAGAGCGAGTAGCCGGTGGACGTTATATAAAAGTAGATATAAATCGTGAAAAAGCCGCGCGTTATAGTTTAAACATTAGCGACGTACAGCAAGTTGTATCTACTGCAATAGGTGGCACAAACGTAACACAAACGGTAGAAGGGCAAGAGCGCTACCCAGTTAATTTGCGTTACCCGCAAGCATACAGAGACTCGCCAGAAGAGCTAATGTTGTTACCTATTGTAACGCCTACAGGGCAGCGTATAGCACTTGGTGATGTAGCTGATGTATTTATTGAAGATGGACCGCCTGGTATAAAAAGCGAAAATGCACGTTTAAACGGTTGGAGTTTTATTGATATAGATGGCGTTGATATTGGTACTTACGTTGAGCACGCTCAGCAAGTGCTCGATAAAGACCTAATACTACCTGCTGGCTACTCAATTACGTGGGCTGGGCAGTATGAATACATGCAGCGCGCTAAAGACAAACTGACTTATGTATTACCACTTACATTAGCGATTATTATTTTATTGCTTTACCTTAATTTTAGAAGCTTTGCTGAGGTCACAATTATTATGGCTACGTTGCCACTAGCAATGATTGGTGGCGTATGGCTAATGTATTTAGAGGGCTTTAACTTTTCAGTTGCAGTAGGTGTGGGCTTTATTGCCTTAGCTGGGGTAGCGGTAGAAATTGGGGTCATTATGTTGGTGTATTTAAACCAAGCCTATCAAGAAAAGTGCCTCGAAGCAGAGCAAGCCGGAAAACCGCTTAGCTTAGTGCAATTACAGCAAGCTATCATTGAAGGTGCAGGGCTTCGAGTACGCCCAGTTATGATGACAGTTGCGACAATTATTATTGGCTTACTGCCTGTGCTTTATGGCACGGGCACCGGAAGCGAAGTAATGAGCCGAATAGCAGCGCCTATGGTTGGCGGTATGGGCAGTGCAATTGTACTTACTTTACTTGTTATTCCTGCGGTTTACCTACTGTGGCGTAAGCGAGATTTGTAAAAGTATTAGGGAGTAAGTCAAGTATTTATTCCCTACATACCAGAGTTGTTTTTAGAATACCTTCATTATCGCTAATTAGATGTTTTTAATTTGTTAGATTAATGATAACTCATTATGTTCATTTGTTTTTTTTTGTGAATAATGAACGGTGGTTTTATTTAAGGAACGAATAATGAAGTATTTACACTGGCAGCATATTATACAAAAAGCACTGTTTACCTGTTTTTATTTACTCACACTTAGTTATTCGTGTTTTACGTTGAGTAATTCAAGTTTTACTCTCGCTGATTTTACCTTACGGCCCCCATTCGGTGGTATTAGTTATGCCCCTTTTGCACCAACTAATTTTAATTATAGCAAAAGTGATAACGCTATATCTGTCTCTTGGGATTGGGGAGTTAATGATGGTGGCGAACTGAATACTTTTTCTGCAAAAATTTTCAATGGAGCTCTTGAAAGCCAGAGTAAAAATACTTTCAGTATTCTGCCTTGTAATGGTAATTGCAATCTTACTACGCACTTTGTTGTTGAAGTATCTGAAGCTGGCGGTGCTTATAGGGTTGTTGCAACAACTACAGGAAAAATTTACCACTTTGCATTAACTAACTATGCCAGCTACCGGTTTAGAGTTAAAGCTGGGACTGATTATTCTAAAACAGAGGTAGGGCCAAGGAAAATTATTTATAGTGATTACTTGGTAGGCCCTGTTATTACAGCTCCTGCAAAACCTAAGTTAGAAAAACCCAGTATTACTCCTGCCTCAGAATCAATCCTTTCCGGTACGGCAATATCAATTAGTTCAAGTTACACAGTCAAGTATAAGCTAGTTAATAACGGTACAAGTTGCGATAACGGTAGCTGGCTGAGCTATACAAGTGCATTTAATTTAACGCGCAGTCAACGCGTGTGCGCTAAAGCAATAAAGTCAGGTTGGCCTGATAGTGATGTGGTGCTTCAAGATTATACAATTTTGGAACAAACCTCTCAGTTTGCAGCGTTGGCAGCAATAACGCCTAATAATGAGTTGGAGTTCGAACAGGTGGGGTCGCCAACGGTTAGTGGTGTGGGAGCTATTAAGGGTCAAGCCGGGGTTGATGGTGGCGCAGCAACCTACCACATTCCTATTGAATTACCGCCAGGGCGTGTAGGCATGCAGCCGGAAGTATCGCTCAATTATTCATCACGAAGCGGTAAGGGTATAGCCGGTGTGGGTTGGTCATTAACAGCAGGTTCAAGTATTACACGCTGCGCTGCAACTTATGCACAAGATGGTTTTAGTCAAAACCCACAATACAACAGTAATGACCGTTTGTGCCTAGACGGTCAACGTTTAATCGCAACATTAGGCTCTTATGGTAATTCAGGCACTGAATATCGCACAGAAATAGATAGCTTCACTCGCGTTACGCAAAGCGGTTCTCTTAATGGCACGTCGACGTGGTTTAAAGCCGAATATAAAAATGGGCATGTTGCTTATTTTGGTAAAACCAGCAATTCACGCTTAGTGCATGGTGGTAAAAGTACTGCGTATTCGTGGTTAATTGAATATCAACATGATGCTACTGCGAAAAATTATATTCATTATAAATATGAAGAGTTTGGAGTCGGTGAAACGCTATTAAGTGGAATAGCTTACACAGGAAATGGTATTAGTTCAAAAGGGAGCCAATCAATTACTTTCGCTTACGAAAGTAATAACAGGTTTAAAAGTGGTTATATAGCAGGAGGAAATTACTCATCATCACAGCAGCTAAAAGCAATTAATGTTGAAAATAATGGCCAAGTAGTTAGGTCTTATGACTTAACTTATACCTTAAGTCGAACTTCAAATAGAGATCTATTAAATAAAGTTCAGCAGTGTGAAGGTGCAGATAATTGTTTTTCAATAACGAACATTGATTGGAGTGATAATAAACAAACAGTTGCGTTAAATACGCTAAGCTTGGCTAATGGAGAAAGGCTATTTCCTAATATTTTAAATTTATTTGAGCATATACCTCAAGGCGACTTAAATGGCGATGGAGTAAGAGATTGGCCAGGAGTTTACCTTAATGCTGAGGCTGAACTTTCTTCATATAACAATTTGGCGTTTAACCCTTGCTATCAAAACAGCTATAACAGGCAATTAATTTGCGTTGATGGTGACTTTAACATGGATGGTAAAAGTGATGATTGGTCAAATGTTAATGGGCTAATGGTAATTAAATATACAAATGGTGGAATGGTCACTACTAATGTAGAGCTAGGAAATAGTGCCAACTTGGGCATAGCTGATAGTCACCCTGTTCATATAGCAGATTACAACGGTGATGGATGGCCTGACCTGATGGTTTATGATTCATCAAATTCAGGCGGGGTGTCTTTAAAACTTTATTATCACACGGGTTTAGTTCAGCGTCCATATAGTGAAAGTCAGTATATAGGTAGTTATGGTTTAATACGTAAAGGAACATCCAATATACTAGGACGAGGCTTTCAATTTATGGGAGATATGACAGGTAATGGTCTGCCCGATATAATAAAAACTGACAGCGGTGCTTCAAGAGATAACCCTTATCCACAAGCTATACCAACTAGTTTATTAGTCAATAGCGGCAGTGACTTTTCAAATGTTGGTTTAGATGATTTAGATATACTTTATAATGGTGATTATCAAGATTTACATCCGGTTTTTTCATATTTTATTGATATAAATGGGGACGGGTTAAGCGACTGGATTGGGTGGCGTACAACACCGTCGATAAAGTTAGTTGCTAGACTAAACATTGGGGGAGGGAATTTTGCTCAAAACGAAATTAACTTAGGTTCTAACCCTTTTGAAACTCGTTTTTCGTATATACGACTTAGCAATAATGAAGTTGACACAAGGTATATTCCTAAATTTATGGGGGCATTTAAAGTACAAGATATTAATAATGATGGGGTACCAGAGGTACTTGTACCTGGTGAGAGGATATATGAATCATGTGCGTTAATACCAAGTCAAATTGGAGGGACTAAAAATCGTTGTGGCGATGAACTATACGGCTCGCGATTTAGCTCTTCAGATGTTGGTTCTATAACTTCAATCAACAGTGAGTCGGTTGATAATAGCATTTATAGATTTGATGCTATTTATTTTGAACAGGGAGTAGGTAATAGTTTTTCAGTTCGAAGAGAGCCAACAAATTATCTTGGGCATGCCTATCAATCAACTTTTATTGATGTGTTTGGTACAGGTATCCCTTCCCTAGTTTTTAATCATAGAAGAAATTATTCAGCGGGGAAATTAACAACATTTAATGATGCATCTCTTGGTAATGAATTTGTGCAATATAAAAGTGATTACGGAATTTTTATAAGTAGAAATTATGGCTCAGGTAGTGGAATTACAAATAGCGATTATGCACCAGCAGATCTCATTGAAAGTGTTGAAAATGGCTTAGGTGTTAAATCACAATGGCGTTTAAGGCCGCTTTCAAGTAATGAACTTGATTACGATTTACTCTCGAGCGATATAGTTAATGGTAATGGATACTTTAATTTTGCCTCATCAATGTATGTAGTAACTAGTTTTAAACAAAGTAATGGGGTTGGCGGTACGAATGAGCGCAGCTATAATTATTTAGGTTCTGTTTATAATGCCCAAGGCCGTGGTTTTATGGGCTTTAAAAGCATTATAGAAAAAGATGTAAGTCGAGGGCTCGTTACACAATCAGACTTTAAACAAGTCTTTCCGTATCAGGGTAAGTTAGAACGCCAAGCTACTTTTGCGGTAAATGACTATAACGTGCGAAGTTATAATTTATTACAATCAGCAAGTCTGGAAGCTAATGCATTAAGTTATTCAAGTACTGACTGGCAGGATAACCTGAACCATACTATATCAGGTGTTTATAATGTATATCCTCGTTCTACAACGCAGCTAACGCGAGATCTTGATTCTAAAAGTGTTGTTACATCTACCAATAAAACCATAATTGGAATTGATGAATATGCAAATGTAACAGCCAACTCGGTAGAGATTAATGACGACTGGGGAGTATATACAACATCCCAAACTAGTACTTATCAGAACGATAAAAGCAGTTGGTGGTTAAATAAACTCACTAATAAAACAGTGACAAAAAACGCAATTAAAGAGCGTAATAGTAATGATCCAATAACGAATGTAACACTCGATCAAAAAACATCTAATACAACTGTTTATTCTCAATATCATAGCAGTCGTCAGGCTGGTGTAGTCGAAATTAGTGGTAAAATAGGCTCAGCTATTTCGGGTAATGGCAGTACAGTTACGACTGCTTTTAATGATTACGGCTTACCGCACCTTGTAAGTCAAACAACCAAAGTACGCAACAGTAGCGGCAGTTGGGTTGACCAAACGCGGACGACATCAACTACGTACAGTAAAAATGGCATCAGCGAGGCAAGCGACGGCTATTTCCCCCACAAGCAAATCAATGCTAAAGGGCATATAAGTTATACCAATGTGAACCCCGCCACGGGGCAGGTAACCCAAACACGCCAACAACTCAGTGGCAGTAATTATCAAGTAACCAACTATGGCTATGATGATTACAACCGTCCGTACAGCGTTCAAACTGCGGGTATGCCCATTCAGTACAGTGCAGTACAAACACCGGATACACAAGCTCCCGAACACGCAGCTTTACAAGTCTTAAAGGTGGCAGCCGGGCAACCAGCCCAAAAAATCTATATAGATAAGTTAGGTCGTACACTACGCACTGCCGTACAAGGTTTTGATAGCGATTGGATATTCAGTGATGTTGTTTATAACAGTGTAGGTTATAAAACATTTGAATCTGTACCACATAAAGAGCATGCCTCAGTATTTGGTACATTTTATACCGCACACGATACACTCGGTCGCGTAACTGAAAAAGTAACCAATCAACATTGCGGTGATATGACTACAAACTACGAATACAGCGAACTTGCCACAGGCATAACAGTTTATGATAGTTGTTATGGCATCACGCTAGATATGTCGCGTACTTACAATAGCCTTAAGCAACTAATGCAAACAACTGATGCAAACAATGGAATTACACGTTATAGCTATAATGGGCAAGGGTTACCAATCGTTATTCAAGATGCTAACGGCAATAACATTGTGGCAATGTACAATGCACTTGGTCAAAAAGTACAGGTAAACGATCCAAATCAAGGTATCACTAATTTTCAATATAATGGTTTTGGTGAATTACAACATGAATCCCGAGCGGATAATAAAACCATCAGTTATGTAACCGATGTACTTGGGCGCGTTACACGACGCACCGCGACAGGTGAAAATACGTTAACGTATAGCTATGATGGCGCTACCTATGGCCTAGGGCAGTTAAATCAAGCGGCAGGTAATGGCGTAACAAAAAATTACGCATACGATAGTCGAGGCCGTCCTAGTAGCCAAACTATTATTGGTAGCGGTAAAAGCTACACAACAACCACATTTTACGACAGTAACTATGGCCGTGTAAAAGGGCTACGTTACCCGAATAACCTTACCTTAGAGTACATTTATAACGATGCAGGCTATCAAACGCAGGTAAAAAATGCCGCCAGTGGTTATGTGTTTAAAACTATCACTGAACATGATGTGTTTGGTAATATATCACAGGGGACATTAGGTAATGGGTTAAGTGAAAATACCGCTTACAGCCTTAAGAATGGTCAGATGATCCTTAAAACCATTGCTAAAAATAATAGCAATATCATGAGTATTAATTACTCAGCGTATGATGGCTTTGGTAATTTAAAAGCCGTTGATATCACCACGGGGAGTATTGGCAACCAGCACAATTTTAGTGAAAGTTACAGCTACGATGCACTGCACCGTTTAGAAAGTAACGCTGTTAATGGCATTACCACGATTGACTACAGCTATGATGCGGTGGGCAATCTGTTATCTAAATCGGATTACGCCTCACAATACGATTACACTAACGGTGCAACAGGTGGGCCGAATGCAGTAAAACGTGTGCTACGCAACGGCAGTTGGAAAGTATTTAGTTATGATGCACGTGGTAATATGACACGGGGCGACGGCCTTACAAGTGCCAGCTACAACGCGATGGATAAACCCACACAAATTATAAAAAACGGTAAAACCCTCACCTTTACCTATGGTCCACAACACATGCGCTTTAAGCAAGTGAATGGCAGCGTAACCACTTTTTATAGCGATAAGTTGTATGAAGAAGAAATCGACGGCAGCAACACCACATGGCGAGCTTACATAGACGACATAGCCGTTATAAGCCAAACGACAGGGGTCAGTGCAAGCATTCGATACACTCACCGTGACCGCTTAGGCAGTGCACGCGTATTTACCGACCATAACGGACAAGTAGAAGCAGAGCGAAATTTTGACCCATTTGGTAAACCACGGCTAGCCAGTGGCGGCTTAAAAGCATTTGGAGATTCAAAACTCGGTGATATGGCGGATGCCAAAACACGAAGAGGCTTTACTGACCACGAACATTTAGATAATGTAGAGCTCATTCATATGAACGGGCGGGTCTATGATTACAACCTTGGTCGTTTCTTGAGTGTTGATCCGTTTATTCAAGCACCGGGCAATAGTCAGTCGATTAACCCATATAGTTACGGTATGAATAACCCCTTAGCTGGGACAGATCCTACGGGCTACCTATTTTTCCTAATTCCAGCGATTGTTGAAATAGGTGGTGGTGCTCTCGCTTTATATGGAGCATGGGAAGGTGGACAAACAATTGGTAATGCCATAAATGATATATCTAGTGGTACACAATCCACTTCAGACGTTTTAGTCAGTGCTGGTAAAAGTTTAGCTGTAGATGCAGCAATGTCAGCAACGGGCGCTAAATTAGCTAAATTGGCTCCAAAATCATTAACTGATAAGGTAGATAACTTAGTTAATGGAAAAGGTAACGGTGCTGAAAACTCTCAGTCAGCTAGTAGTAATAAGCCTGAATCAACGACTGAGATTGGTGCAAATAGTAATACAGAAACTGTTTATCATGGCACTGATAGTGACTCTGCAAATAGCATTACAAATGAAGGGTTGAGCGTAAGTAGAAATCAAAATGCAGATCATCTAGCTGATGAATCAGGCTTTTCCGTTACTTCAGATAAACAAGAAGCTATGGATATGGCCGAAGGAAAAACAGCTATGAGGAATGCAGATCAAAATAGAACAGATTTGAAACCTGCTGTTGTTTCTGCAAATAAGAGTGACTTACCAAATATGAAAACTTCTGCGAATGCAAAAGCTGGTGAGACATATGATAATGCCAATGAGTCGAAAATATCGAGGGATGATTTTGATAAAGTTGGCCCTGATGTGTTTAAAAAAGAAGACTTATAAAGGATAGTTATGAAATCAATACAACTTAATATTAAAGAAGGTGGTTTCGATAAACTACAAGGACTTACCTTTGAACCAGAAGTTGTCTTTTTAAACTTACGGGAAATATTTCCTGAAGTTGATAAGGTTGAAGTAGATGAATTCAGCTCGCGTATAGCGTGGGCTGAAAGTGAGTTGGAAAATAAAGAATCAAAGCAAAGCGAAAAATTTCTAAGAACAATTATTAATGATTATAAGGCTAATTTACCAGCTATATCCTTTAAAATTAAGAATGGTAAACAAACTGATATCGATGGAATAGTGTTTAAATATGGCATTCGTTTTTTTGGTAATAAAGAGTACCGTGAAGGAAATATTCCTGAAGGTTATATTGAGAAATTAGAAAGCTTTCTTAGTAAGTTTTCTCTAAAATTAACCAAGTCATAAAGGGAATAACCATGCTTAAGAAACTACTCCTCGCCTGTGTTTTGTTATCAAGCACACAGGCGCTAGCGGCAGTGAAATGCCCAGAAGCAAAAATACAGATATTGAGACCAACTGCTGAAAAAGAACACAAATAAACCAGACATCCACTCAAAATTTCTCACTTTTACGCTCAAAGTACTACGCTTTATTTAGTGTAAAAAACAAGCAGCGCTAAATAAACCAGACATCCACTCAAAATTTCGCACTTTTACGCTCAAAGTACTACGCTTTATTTAGTGTAAAAAATAAGCAGGATGTCTTATGGCCATCGCAAGAAAACGACAAATAAGTTTGGTTGATACAAAATACTACCACTGTATTTCGCGTTGCGTGCGCCGTGCTTTTTTGTGTGGTGAAGACCACTTTACTGGTCAATCTTACGAGCATCGCAGAGGCTGGGTTGAAGATAAGTTACTGGAATTAGCAAAAATATTTTGTATTGATGTATGTGCTTATGCCGTAATGAGTAATCACACCCATTTAGTATTGTATGTTGATGATAAGAAAGCGAATAGGCTGAATGAAAACTTAAGAAGACACCCATCCTAATGTTTGTATTTTTTATATTTTGCGCTAACTTTTAATTAGTGCAAAATATAATCAGGGTGTCACATGGCCATCGCAAGAAAACGACAAATAAGTTTGATTGATACAAAATACTACCACTGTATTTCGCGTTGCGTGCGCCGTGCTTTTTTGTGTGGTGAAGACCACTTTACTGGTCAATCTTACGAGCATCGCAGAGGCTGGGTTGAAGATAACCCGAATTCAGGTTCCAAGTGCACCAAACCTTAAATCACTAATTAATAAAGACTTCTTCAGCTGTCTGATAATTTAGTATTTTCCTTGGGCGAGTATTAATTTTCATTACAACCTCTTGGAGTTGTTCATTAGTTATAGTTGAAAAATCAGTTTTCTTTGGGAAATAACGCCTGATCAGACCGTTTGTATGTTCATTTGTTCCTCGTTGCCACGAACAATAAGGATCAGCAAAGTAAATAATAAAATCTAGTTCTTCTTCCAAAGCTTTAAATTTCGAAAATTCTTTTCCATTATCCAAGGTCAGAGTTAACTGTTTATGCTCTGGAATCTCTTTAAACATCTCTACTGTAGCCGTATTGAATGACTCAGCTTGCTTAGTCTCTATTTTTTGCGCGATTAAATATCGAGAGCTACGGTCAACATGGGTTACAAAAAAACCAGAGCCCTTTTTGCCTTCAATTAAATCACCTTCCCAGTCACCTATTCGGCTTCTTTCTTCGACTATTTTTGGTCGTTCGCTAATACTTACTCTATTCTTAATTTGCCCACGTAAATCGCCATATTTACGTTGTTTACGTCTTTTTTGATGCCTCTTAGCTAAGTCTTTGTATAGCTCTCCACCTGCTTTAAAATCCTTAATCACCCATTGATAGATTGTTTCATGGCTGACATGCATTAATTCATCTAACGGGTTATCCTTCTTAAGCCGACCTGCTATAGCATCTGGAGACCATCCCATTGCTATCTTACTCAGCACAAGCTCGTACAGTGCCTTATTGTTTCTTTTTCTTGCATGCCTAGAGACCTTCCTTCTTGCCATCGCTTTTTCGTGCGCTGCCTCATCGAAATAATCATAGTAGGGTGGCTTATTTCGCTTAACTTCACGCATGATAGTTGTATGGTGTCGATTTAATAGTTTACCAATGGATCGGCAGCTTTCGCCACTGTTGAATCGATAGTAGATAGCTTTTCGTTCGAAACTGTTAAGATGTTCATAAGACATTCTGAATTCCCTCGATAATGAGTTTGGTCGCACTTACTACATTAGCAAATACTTCAGAATGTCATATTTATTGGTGGGTTATGGTCAGTGGTGCACTTGCATAATGAATTCGGGCCTGTGCTGTATGGCACAGGTACAGCAAGCGAAGTAATGAGCCGAATAGCAGCGCCTATGGTTGGCGGTATGGGCAGTGCAATTGTACTTACTTTACTTGTTATTCCTGCGGTTTACCTACTGTGGCGCAAACAAGGACTTAAATAATATAAAGCAACAAGACGATAGAGCTGTGCAGTGCGGTTACTTCCCACGCATTGCTCTATAAAAATTACCTATAATTTGTAAGTTGTTCTATTAAATAGCTAGTTATTACTCATATTTAAATTAACCAACTGTTTTTAAATACCTTTTTAATTGGCACGCTTTACGCAACATTGTACTTCAGTCAACTAAATAAGGAATGCACATGCAAATTAAAACAATTAAAGAGGTATACGATTGGACCATTTTGTTTCATACGCAAATGGCGGCTAATTTTCATAGCGTAAAGGATTTACTCGATGAACATAATGCAATGCTGGTGGACTACTACCTAAATTATGAAAAAAAACTCGCCGAAGATTTGGTCGGGTTTAAAGCGATAACCGAAATAAATACGCTCGATACGTACTGTTATGAATATTTTGCTAAAAATCCTGAGCTAATTACTTTTGAAGACATTAGTAAAGATCAGCAATTTGATGAAGAAGTTATTCAAGGCTATTTAGCACAGCAACATCAAAAAGTAATTGAGTTATACGAATACTTACTTGAATGCGCCGAAACCCAAAGCGGACAAGAAAAGCTTCAACAAATATTAGAGCTCGAAAAGCAAGGCATAAAGCAAATGATGCAAAGCACTAACCGTCATATGGATATGTAGCTGAAAAAGCGGGGTATTACTGATCCTACTTTTGATATATGTTAGTTTTAGGAGCAATCAAGCGCTATACCCACTTTCTTTAAGTAACGCTGTTCTTGTATTAAATCAGCTTGTAGTAGTGTGTGTTCTTGCAAGTAGTTATCGCAAAATTTTATAAATAAGCCGGTGCTATTTGCGCTAATTTCCATATTGGGTTTTTGGCTTACTTGGCGTTTTTGATTAAATAGAATCGCTAAACGCAAAATAGTAATAAGCTTGAGCACTTGCTGCTGAGAAATAGTTATGAATTCAGGTAACTCATCGAGCCTAATTTTTTTCCGGTAAAAGCGAATCAACGAACTTAATATTACCTGTTCTTGTTGGGTAAAGCCGGGCAGCTGGCTGTTAGCAACAATATAAGCGCTGTGTTTATTAATACCCGAAGAGTTAATTGATAGGCCAATTTCATGAAGACTAGCAGCCCATGTTAACAAGGCAATATCATCATTGTTATCAAGCTGCCACGGCGCTTTAAGTTGCTCATAAAGCCAAGTTGCAGTGTTAGTAACACGGATTGCATGTGCTTTATCTACAGTGTATCTATCACTTACGTTATTAATGGTATTGCTACGAATGTCTTTATCGGCCAACTTTTGCTGCATTTCATGTAATAAACCTTCACGTAGCGAAAAATCACTATAAGTTAGTTCTTTAATCAAAAACTCTCTAAAAATAGCAATGAGTATCGCTAAACCGCCACAAATACTTTGCTGTCGTTCCGGTGTTAAACCTTCAATGAGTAAATTATCACTATGTCTGGCATTTATGAATTGTTGTTTAAGGGTGACTAAATCATTGTAGGTTATACAAGGCTGATGCGGATTTTGGGCGCCCACCATAGCCAAAATAGATTTAATAGTGCCAGATGTACCAATAACGTTTTGCCAACCCTCATTGATGTAATTAGCAAAAATAACCTCTATTTCTTGTTCTGCTTTTATCTCTGCTTTATTAAAGCGTTTGGCGTTTATTATGCCGTCACTAAAAAATTGCTTGGTATAACTTACGCACCCTATATTTCGGCTTGTGAGTAACTTATGTTTAAAGTGCTTACCTATTATTAGCTCGGTGCTGCCGCCGCCAATATCAATTACTAAGCGGTTTTCTTCATTGTGTACATAATGCGCGACACCTTGATAAATGAGCCGTGCCTCTTCTTGCCCTGCAATAACATCAATATGAAATGGAAAGATCTTACTGGCTTGTGTTAAGAACGCATGGATATTTTTAGCTCGTCTAAAAGTATACGTTGCAGCTACTTTTACATTACATGCAGGGAAGTCTTGTAGAGTATTTGCAAATTGTTTAAGCACTATTAAGGCACGATCAATTGCTTGCTGGCTTAGCCTAAATTTATCGTCTAGCCCGTCAGCTAAATATACACGTTGCTTTTCTTTATGCAGAATTTGCAGTGTGCCATCCACTTCACGGGCAACCACTAAATGAAAGCTATTAGAGCCTAAGTCGACAGCGGCAATAGAGGGGTGATCATCCATTATTATAGTTACCTTCCCACTTTTTTAGGTGGTCATAAATCGCTATTTGCGAGCGGATTTTTTTACGGTTTCCACGTCTTACATAGGCATTTTTTTGTTCGCTATCGATTAAGCGTGCTTTTGTGCGGTCTTTAAATTGCAGTTCTAGAATATCAATAATGAGCTGCTTTAATTTCGCATCTAAAATAGGCACGCCCACCTCAACGCGGTGATCGAGATTACGGGTCATCCAATCAGCAGATGAAATATAAACTTTGTCGTTTGCGTTATTACCAAAAACCATTACCCTTGGGTGTTCTAAAAAGCGATCTACAATGCTTATTATTCTTATATTGTCGCTAAATCTAGCTACCCCTGGTATTAATGAACACATGCCACGTACAATTATACGTATTTTAACGCCGCGACGACCAGCGTAGTAGAGTTTATCAACAAGCTGTTTATCAACAAGGTTGTTTACTTTAATAGTAATTTTACCTGCACAACCGTTCTCTACATGCTGAATTTCTTTATCGATTAAATCAAGTAAAGTGTCACGAGCATTTACAGGTGACAGCATTAAGTATTCAAAATTAAAAGGTTTGTAGCTACTTTCTATAAATTTAAATACGCTATCGCATTCCTCGCAGATCCCAACATGTTTTGTGAATAAACTAAAGTCGGTATAGATTTTTGCTGTTTTTTCGTGAAAGTTACCAGTGCCAATGTGTGCATACTTTACTATTTGACCTTTCTCTTTACGATGAATAATACATAACTTACTGTGTACTTTTAACGCGGGTATACCAAAAATCACTCTAATACCTGCGCCGCTTAATATCTTTGCCCACTCGATATTATTTTGTTCATCAAAGCGAGCTTTTAGCTCGACCATTACAGTGATTTGTTTACCATTTTTAGCGGCATTGATGAGTGATGATATCAATCGAGATTTACTGGCAACGCGATAAATATTAACTTTAATTTGCGTAACTTTTGGGTCGAATGCTGCTTGACGCACATACTCTAGTAAGTGGTTAAATGTGTGGTACGGATAATAAAGGAGAATATCTTGTTCGCTAATAGCATCAAATACGCTGGTGTGTTTATTAAATGCAGCGCTTTGTAATGCCGGCAGCGGTTTATTTTCAAGGTACTGACGCCCTACATTAGGAAAGGCTATAAAGTCTCTAAAGTTACGATAACGGCCTGCTGGGATAAGTGCGTCGTGATGAGTTACGCTCAGGCGCTTTTTCATTACTTTAAGCATATTATCAGGCATGGTTTCGTCATATACCAAACGAACGGGCTCTGCGTAAATACGCTGTTTGAGGCCTTTAGACATTTTATCTAATAAGCCCTCTTCTAGTTCGTCATCTAGGTTATATTCTGCATCGCGAGTAAGCTTAATTGAGTAACCTTGAATTGTTTTAAAACTAAAAAAGCTATTAAATACATCATTTAAAAAATATAAAATAACGTCATCAAGCATCACAATAGTTTTATGGCGACGAGTTTTTTCAGGCGGTAAATTTATAAATCTTGGCACGCGGTCTGTGGGTACTTCGAGCATAGCGTAATGGCTTTTTTCGTCACACATTTCTACGAATAGATAGGTCATGGTGTCGTTGACGTAATCTGAGTAATCTTTATTTTCATCAAGTAATATGGGCGAGATATGCTGTAGTACATTGTCATTAAAGTAAATTTTCAACCAATTTAAATGGAATTCGCTTAGCTTTTCAGGACGATCAACATGGATGTTATGTGCGGTTAAGTCACTTAAAATTTGCTGATGAACTTGGTTAAATTTTTTACCAAGCAATAATACTTTTTTTTGTACTTGGCCTAAAAGAACTTCGTCTTCTTCAAAATTAGCATCAGGTAGTTTGCTTAATAAAATACGGCGCTTAACATCGGCCACTCGAACTCTGAAAAACTCATCAAGGTTATTTGAAAAGATACCTAAGAAACGCATACGCTCAATGATTGGGTTACTTTTGTCTTTTGCTTCTTGTAATACGCGCTCGTTAAACGATAGCCAGCTTAACTCTTTTGCAAAATATTCAATAACTTGCGTTTTTCCTGTATGGGCATTCATATTTTATTCCGCGATTAGATGCTAAATAAAATATAGTGCAAGTTCATGACATTAAAATGACATGCGTGTCAGGTTTATGACACGCATTAAGGAAGGTTAAACGTCTTCAACATCAACAATCAAATCGCTAGTTATCGATTCGAGAGCATCAATTACTTCATCTTTATTCATTCCATTAGGTAACGTTATGGTAGCTACGGCGCTAAAAATAGGGACTCCCCAGTTTGGGGCGCTCTGTTGCCTTGAGTTTAAATGGGTAATGTTAGCGCCCTTATGGCGAATAACACTGGCAAGTTCTTGTACTATTCCAGGGCGATCGTTTCCTGTAATCACAAAGTTTAGCTGTTCAAGTTCAACATGTTCTATTTCTGTATTGCCGGTTTCAATACGTACATCAAGCTTAGGCAATGCGTTTAATGCATTTTGAAGTGATTGTAAATGCTCTTCAGCGACCTCTAGCTGTATGATCCCCGCAAAGTGACCAAGCAAATGACTTAAGTTACTGCTGAGCCAATTACCGTTATTTTTTAAAATAATGGTTGAGATGCTTTCTACTAAGCCAGGGCGATCTTTCCCTAAAATTGTTATAACCAACTGCTTCATAAATAATTCTCTTTTTTAAGCCCAAAGAAGGTAAATGCATAGGCATTAAGTGTTTATCTAACTTAAATCTAAATATTATGGGTTGTTTTATAAACGATAGGTTCAAACCCTAGAGTTGTGCGCGTCTAGCAATGTGCACTAAGTGCTTAGCTCATTGCTATTGTTATTTATTAGGCGCCTTTCAGTATTGACCTCGATAAATACTTTGTCCAATAAATTTATAATTAAGTTCACTTATAAACTATTCGTTTAATGCAAAATATGCAATGAATTAAACCACCTTATTATTAGCTGGCTAAAAAGGTTTATTGTTACCGCTGTAACAATACTGTCATCTTGATGAAATATAATTTATGCAACGTTAAGATTTAAGGGTGTTTTGATGACTTCCAATCCGAATAAGCCGACTTTTAATACGGATCGAAGCCGTCTATTTAAAGATCGGTTTGCCAAGTTTGGCATAACCGCAGGTGGAGTAATGGTATTAATAGCGCTGCTATTAATTTTTTTCTACCTCCTTTATGTAGTACAACCGATTTTTGAATCAGCAAAAGTTGAAAAGCGCGACAGTTTCAATGTTGCCAATGCAGATCAAATTGTTGGTTTAGGTGTTGAAGAGCAAACAGAAGTTGCTTTTTTACTTAGCAAGCAAGGCAGTGTAGATTTTTACAATGTAGAAAAAGCTAGTTTTGGTAAAAAACTTAAAACACTTGATGTAGAACTACCAAGTGAAGTGAGTAGCTTTGCGACCAGCGCACCGTTTCAGGGGCAATATGCCTATGGCTTACAAAACGGTTCGGTGGTGATTGTTGCACCTAAATTTTTAGTCACGTTTCCAAATAATGAACGTAAATTAACGCCGCGAGTTGATTACCCACTTGGCGAAATGGCGCTAGAAGTAGATGAAGAAGGCGCTGCTATATCGCGTTTTGCATTTAGTCATTATGAAGATAAAACAGCTGTTGTGGCATTAACGGCTGACAAACGTGTTTTGTTTAGTAGCTTTGTAGCTGAAGAAAACATGTTTACTGGCGAGGTAGAATGGGTTGTTGAACGTACTGAGTTGAACATTGAAGGGCGCGTCGATGAGCTTTTAATTTCACCTGATACAACGCGTACTTTTATTCGTTCAGCTAATCAAATTTATGTATACGATACACGTGATTCAAGCGACGTTGAGCTAATTCAATTACTTTCGGCAAATGAAGAAAATGCAAATATAGTATCTGCACAATTACTTGCCGGTGCTAACTCATTGATGCTTGCTAATGATAATGGTGAGGTTTCACAATGGTTTGAAGTAAATACTGAGACTGGTCGTGAATATCAAAAAATCCGCTCATTTGAAACAAGTAAACAAAGTAAGTTAAATATATTTACAGAGTTTTATCGCCGAACTTTTTTTACTACCAGCAGTAATGGCGAACTTGGTGTGTACTATACAACAAGCGAAGCCAAATTATGGCAAGGCAAGGTGAGTGAAGGTGCTATTAAAGACTTTGCTATTGCACCACGCTCTAACGCCGCATTAATTTTAGCTGACAATAAACTTACGGTACTTGAAATACATAACGAACACCCTGAGGTAACCTGGTCTGCGCTATGGGAAGAAGTATGGTACGAAGGCTACCCTGAGCCGGGTTATATTTGGCAGTCAACATCAGCAAGTGATGACTTTGAATCTAAGTTTTCACTAGTACCTATTTCGTTTGGCACAATAAAGGCAGCATTTTATGCCATGTTATTTGCGGTACCTATTGCACTTTCTGCAGCCATTTATACAGCCTACTTTATGTCGAGTGAGCTTCGTAAGGTAGTGAAACCAACCGTAGAAATAATGGAAGCATTACCCACTGTTATTTTAGGTTTTTTAGCTGGCCTTTGGTTGGCTCCTTTAATTGAAGAGCATTTGCCAGCCATTGTTGGGTTATTAGTATTACTACCGTTGGGCATTTTAGGTACGGCATTAGGCTGGACAAAGTTGCCAGCAAGCATTCGCCATAAAATACCAGAAGGTTCTCATTCAATCATCCTTATTCCGGTTGTGTTACTTATTGGCTGGTTTTCGTTCGCAATGAGCGAAACAATTGAGCTGTGGATGTTTGATGGGAATGTTCGTCAATATTTAACGAATGAATTAGGCATGACGTTCGATCAGCGAAACTCGTTAGTTGTTGGTATTGCGATGGGGTTTGCGGTTATTCCTACTATATTTTCGATTGCTGAAGATGCGGTATTTAGTGTGCCAAAACATTTATCAAACGGTTCATTAGCTCTGGGAGCTACTCAGTGGCAAACGCTTGTGCGTGTTGTATTACTAACAGCCAGCCCAGGTATTTTTTCAGCAGTAATGATGGGGTTAGGCCGTGCAGTTGGCGAAACAATGATTGTATTAATGGCGACAGGTAATACACCTATTATGGATTGGAGTATTTTCCAAGGCATGCGTACTCTTGCGGCAAATATTGCGGTGGAAATGCCAGAGTCAGAAGTGGGTAGTTCACATTATAGAATTTTGTTTTTAGCCGCTTTTGTACTATTCATATTCACCTTCATTTTTAACACAGTGGCTGAGTTTGTTCGTCAGCAACTACGTGAAAAATACAGCTCAATGTAAGTGGAGAGACACGACATGATAAAGCAGTGGTTTAGGTCTGGTTCTCCTTGGATTTGGATGACCGGTGGTGCAGTGAGCATCAGTTTAATTTCAGTGCTAGGTATCCTAGCAATGATAGCCTGGAAGGGATTAAGTTTTTTTTGGCCTTCTCAAGTTGTACAGTTTGAACTTGAAGGGTCAATTGCAAAACAAACCGTAATAGGTGAAATTTACGACCGTGAACTTGTTCCTAAAGAGCGTTTGACGGCAACGGGTATTGATGTATCTGCATTCGATAAAGAAGAGTTTGAACGTTTACTGATAAAAACGGGTAATCGGGAATACGTAGATTTAGATTTTCGTTGGATATTAGAAACTGACATAAAAGATAAATCAACGCCAGCGGCACTTGCAGTATTCGAACGTAGCAAAAACGGTAACTTTTATGGCTATGTAGAAAATGTAATTAAAGATGGCAAGCCGGTGGCTGGCGATAAAGTAGAAATACTACATGAGCTTGTTGAACGTGCTGTTGATTTAAACGATGAGGCACTCGATTTACAAAATGGCGATATAGGCCATATTAACTATGAGCTTGAACGTCTTCGTTTAAAAGAAAAGGGCTACTTACTCGATAACGCATTAACTGATGAACGTGTTGCTGAGCTTGCTCAAGCACGTGCTGAATTACGTGCAGAGTATGGTGTACTTGAAAAAGATTTATTTGCACTACGTAAGCAAGCTAAACGTGACTACGTAACCGTAAAAGATATGCGCGGTGAAATTGTTACTATTCCTATGTACCAAGTACTCGATGTTTGGTTTCCAAACGACATGGGCTTTTTTGCAAAGTTAGGGCACTACTTTGTACAGTTAGGTAAGTTTGTATCTGATGACCCACGTGAAGCAAATACCGAAGGCGGCGTTTTTCCTGCTATATTTGGTACAGTGTTTATGGTTATGTTGATGGCTGTAATCGTGACGCCGTTTGGTGTTGTTGCTGCAATTTATTTGCACGAGTATGCAGCTAAAAATGCAATCACTAAAATGATTCGTATTGCGGTGATTAACTTAGCGGGTGTTCCTTCAATTGTATACGGTGTATTTGGCCTTGGCTTTTTTGTATACATGTTAGGTGGCAGCTTAGACCAATTATTTTATCCAGAAGCTTCACCAACCCCAGTATTTGGTACACCTGGTGTAATGTGGTCGGCGTTAACGCTCGCTATACTGACTTTACCTGTTGTTATTGTATCGACTGAAGAGGGTTTATCTCGTATTCCTAGTACTGTGCGCGATGGTTCACTCGCACTTGGCGCAACAAAAGTTGAAACGTTATGGCGTATAGTAATTCCAATGGCAAGTCCTGCAATTATGACCGGTTTAATATTGGCAGTTGCACGTGCTGCAGGTGAAGTTGCACCACTAATGTTGGTGGGCGTTGTGAAAATGGCACCTACATTACCACTGGATGGCAACTTCCCGTACTTTCACTTAGATAGAAAGTTCATGCATTTAGGTTTTCATATTTACGATGTTGGCTTCCAAAGTCCTAATGTTGAAGCGGCGCGTCCGCTGGTATACGCAACGGCCTTTTTATTAGTGTCGGTGATTATTACGCTTAACATAACGGCTATTGGTATACGTAATCATTTACGTGAAAAATTCAGATCGCTTGAACACTAATTTGTAAAGATTTTATAGGTAACAAACATGATTACAGTCGCTCCACAAGTAAACCAAGCAAATATAGGCTTGAAGTTAGATTTAGAAAACTTAACTGACGATCAAAAAGCGTTAGAGATTAAAAATCTCGATCTTTACTACGGTGATAAGCAAGCACTTAATAAAGTGAATATGAACATTCCTAAAGGTCAAGTAACCGCGTTTATCGGCCCATCGGGTTGCGGTAAATCAACATTGCTGCGCTGTATCAACCGCATGAATGATTTGGTTGATATTTGCCGAATTGAAGGTGAGATATTACTTCATGGGCAAAATATATATGATAAAAGTGTTGATGTAGCCGCACTTCGCCGTAACGTAGGCATGGTATTTCAGCGTCCGAACCCATTTCCTAAATCTATTTATGAGAATGTGGTATATGGACTACGCTTACAAGGTATTAAAGAGAAACGTAAATTAGACGAAGTAGTAGAGCAGTCGCTTCGTGGTGCAGCATTGTGGGATGAAGTAAAAGACAGATTACACGATAGTGCGTTTGGTTTGTCGGGTGGTCAGCAGCAACGTTTAGTTATTGCTCGTTCAATTGCGATTGAGCCAGAAGTGTTACTATTAGATGAGCCTACATCAGCGCTTGATCCAATTTCAACGTTGGTAATTGAAGAGCTTATTAACGATTTAAAAAACAAATTTACCGTTGTTATTGTTACACATAACATGCAACAAGCAGCGCGAGTGTCTGATCAAACAGCCTTTATGTATATGGGTGAATTGATTGAGTATTCAGATACAAATACCTTATTTACAACACCAACTAAGAAAAAGACCGAAGACTACATTACCGGTCGTTACGGTTAATTAGCCCGTTATAACGTGTTGTATAAGATTAAGAGAGAAGGCAATTATGGAACATAATATTAATAAGCATATTTCTGGCCGGTTTAATCAAGAGCTAGAAAATGTACGCAACCATGTATTAAGCATGGGCGGCCTCGTTGAACAACAACTAAGCAGCGCACTTGACGCCGTTAGTCGTAACGATGCAGAGCTTGCTCAAAAGGTGCGTCAGAACGATTACAAAGTAAATGCTATGGAAGTGAACATTGACGAAGAGTGCACTCGCATTATTGCTCGTCGTCAGCCCGCAGCCAGTGATTTACGGTTAGTAATTGCAATTGCAAAAACGATTGCTGATTTAGAGCGTATTGGCGATGAAGCAAAGCGCATTGCAAAAGTGGCATTGGATTCATTTACTAAAGATCAGCAAGATTTATTAGTTAATATTGAAAATATGGGTCGCCAAGTATTAAAAATGCTTCATGATGTGCTTGATGCGTTTGCGCGTATGGATGTACAACGTGCATTTCAGGTTCACAAGGAAGATGCAAAGGTAGATAGAGAGTATGAAGCCATTACACGTCAAATAATGACCTATATGATGGAAGATCCTCGCTCAATCCCGAAAATTATGGACTTAGTGTGGTCTGTTCGTTCGCTTGAGCGTATCGGAGATCGTTGCCAAAATATTGCGGAATATATTATATATTTCGTAAATGGCAAAGATATTCGTCATACATCTCAAGAAGATATAGAAAAATCTCTATAAATTTAATTATTTCATTCTTTTGTATTAAAGCGGCCTTGTGTCGCTTTGTGCATTGTTAGCACAAGTGAAGCAATAAAAAGCATTCACAATCGTTGTGAATGCTGTAAAATTCATGCTGCAAAGCATATCAATTTGATTAAAGGGTCAGTTATGCCTACAAACGCGTTTTTAGGAGTATTTGCAAAATCTCCTATCAAACCTATGGAAGAACACATCAAGAAGGTTCATCAAGCAAGTAAAGCTTTGATACCTTTTTTTAATCACGTATTTAAAGAAGAGTGGGTACAAGCAGAAGAGCTTCGTATCACTATTCGTAATTTAGAGCGTGAAGCCGATGATATGAAAAGAGATATACGTTTACAGCTACCGCGTGGATTATTCATGCCGGTAGAGCGTACAGATCTGCTCGAATTAGTAACCCAACAAGACAAAATTGCTAATAAAGCGAAAGACATTGCTGGACGTGTGATTGGTCGTGAAATGACCATTCCTAAAGTTATGCAAGTTGATTTTCTTGCTTATTTAACTCGTTGTGTAGATGCAACTAAACAAGCATCTAAAGCAATTAATGAGTTAGAAGAATTGCTAGAAACTGGTTTTAAAGGTCGCGAAGTGACCTTAGTAGAAAAAATGCTAGTAGAATTGGATGCGATAGAACAAGACACGGATGAAATGCAAATAAAAGTACGTCGCCAACTGCGAGTTGTAGAAGGTGAGCTAAATCCAATTGATGTAATGTTTTTATACAAAATCATTGAGTGGGTTGGCGAGCTTGCAGATATTGCAGAGCGCGTAGGATCACGTCTTGAGCTGATGTTAGCTCGTTAATTTAAAATCAGTTCAATTACGAAAGATTAAGGTTACACAATGGATATCATTGCATCTTACGGCACGGTATTAATTTTAATTGCCGCAGCAGTCGGCTTTTTTATGGCTTATGGTATTGGCGCGAATGACGTTGCTAATGCTATGGGTACTTCAGTAGGTTCTAAAGCGCTTACAATCAAACAAGCAATTTTTATTGCGATGATTTTTGAATTTGCAGGTGCTTACTTAGCAGGTGGTGAGGTTACATCAACAATCCGTAAAGGAATTATTGATGCAGCACCATTTGCAGATATTCCTGAGCTTATGGTTCTGGGCATGATTGCTTCTTTATTTGCAGCCGGAACATGGCTATTAATGGCTTCGTTCCTAGGTTGGCCGGTATCAACTACTCACTCAATCATTGGCGCAATCATTGGTTTTGCGTTAGTTGCTGTTGGTACTGAGGCAATCCAATGGGATAAAGTAGGTGGTATTGTTGGTAGTTGGATTATAACACCGGCTATATCAGGCTTTATTGCATACTTAATATTTATGAGTGCGCAAAAGCTTATTTTTGATACAGACGCTCCACTTAAAAATGCTAAACGTTATGTACCGCTTTATATGGGTCTAGCGGGCTTTATTATGGCTTTAGTTACAATTAAAAAAGGCTTAAAGCATGTTGGCATAGATTTAGGTGCTGTTGAAGGCTATGCACTTTCTATCGCTATTGCGGTTATTGTGGGTATTATTGGTAAAATTGCTATTTCTCGTTTGAAGATTGATCCTCAAGCGGATAAGCAAATGCAGTTCAACAATGTTGAAAAAGTATTTGCTGTATTAATGGTATTAACTGCATGTTGTATGGCATTCGCCCATGGTTCTAATGACGTTGCTAATGCTATTGGTCCACTAGCTGCTGTTGTAAACATTGTTGAAAACAATGGTGAAATTGCTAAGAAAGCCGCTATTGCATGGTGGATTCTACCGCTTGGTGGTTTTGGTATTGTGGCCGGTCTTGCTATTTTAGGTAAAAAAGTAATTAAAACAATTGGTGAAGGCATTACACATTTAACGCCTAGCCGTGGTTTTGCTGCTGAACTAGCTGCTGCTTCAACGGTTGTTATTGCATCAGGTACTGGTATGCCAATCTCTACTACTCAGACCTTAGTTGGCGCGGTATTAGGTGTAGGTATGGCACGTGGAATTGGGGCACTTAATATGGGCGTAATCAGAAACATTGTAGTTTCTTGGGTAATTACGTTGCCAGTTGGTGCTGCCCTTGCTATTGTTATTTTCTACGTACTAAGAACCGCTTTTGGGGTTTAACAAAAAAGTACTTAAAGACTTTTAGCTTGAAAAGATCTCAACGCCCTAGGTGTTGGGGTCTTTTTATTTGTGGAAAGAAAAAATGACCAATCTTCCAAGCATCAAACAGCTACAGTATTTATTAGCTGTTCATCAACATCAACACTTTGGGCGTGCCGCGAGCGCGTGCTTTATAGGTCAATCCACTTTAAGTAGTGCGATTCAAAACCTTGAAGAAACACTTGGTTGTCAGCTCATCGAGCGAGAAAATCGCAGCCTTATGTTTACCAGCATCGGCGAAGAAGTTGTAGAGCGTTCTCGTAAAATAATTAATGATACAATTAGCTTAAAAGAGCTGACTAAAAGCTTCTTAACTCCCCTCAGTGGTAAGTTAACCGTGGGTGTAATACCGACTATAGCGAGCTTTATTGCTGCGCCGCTCTATCACTTTTGCAAACAAACTTTTTGCGACTTAGAGCTGGTATTGATAGAAGACACGAGCGATAAACTACTCGACAAGCTCGAGCATGGTCATATTGATTTAGCGCTATTAGCCTTACCATACGAAACGGATAAGTTTCATACTCAAATTTTGGCAAAAGATCATTTTAGCTTAGTGCATCATAAAGAATATATGCCTGCAAAGGGGGTAGAGGACTTTAATTTGCTACCAGATGCGAGTGTATTCTTACTGGAGCGTGAGCATTGTATGACAGGGCATGCGCTTAGTGCGTGTCACTTAAATCGTGCTAGTTGTATTAATCCATTTGAAGCAGCAAGCTTGCATACTTTGCTTAGCATGGTTGAACATCAACTTGGCGTGACTTTTTTACCGCAAATGGCAATTAATGCAGGAATTTTAGATAATAAAAATATGACAGCGACACCATCGCAAAGCGACGCATACCGTGATATCGGTATATTGTGGCGTAAAACAACGGGACGAATTCGCGACTTTAAATTATTTAGTCAGCAGCTTGAGGTGTTTTTACAACGCCAATGTAGTTTGGAGTTTAATAAAACAAAGTGATTTAAATCTTAAAGCAGCCTAAAGAGGCTGCTTTTGATCATGGTTATGGTGTTCAAAAGGTTCTAGCTCCGGTAAAAATAATAAATAGATCCACACCACTAAATTAAAATAAGGCATGCAACCTAATACTGTAAATACTCGAATTGGGTAGCCCTTTATGCTCGCGTATCGATAGCATTGATACGCTATTGCAAAGTGAATAAGTAGTAATAAGATAATCAATTGCGTCATATTTATCTCCTCAAACCTTATTTTAAAACAGCCCGTGATTTAGGGTTCTGTATTTGCAATAGGTAATGTCATGTTTGTTAAGCGTAATCCTTTAAATAACGTGACATTCGTATTGTGATGAGGAAAGTATAGGTAAAAAAGATAATAATGATAGTAATAAAATGCTTAAAATTGTTTATTAATGCTTAATATGAGCTAGGTTATTGTTGGTAAAAAACTTTATTTTTTAAAATATTTTCAAGCTCTGTCTTTACTTTTTCAACCGCCATAGGACGTGCAATAAAGTAGCCTTGTCCGTAATCCACACCAATCTCTTTTAGTGCAAAAAATATATCTTTATTTTCAACATACTCAGCCACAGAACGCTTATCGAGTGACCGGCTTATATCATTAATTGCTTTTACTAACGCTAAATCGATGGGGTCGTTAAGCATGTCACGTACAAATGAGCCGTCAATTTTTACATGCTGTGCGGGAAGCTGCTTTAAATAATTAAAAGTACTAAAGCCGGTACCAAAGTCATCTATAGAAAAGTGACAACCTAAGCTATTGAGCTTCTCAATCATCTTACGTGTTGCTTTTAGATTATTAATACTTGCAGATTCAGTAATTTCAAAAATAATACGAGTAGGTGATACTTGATATTTTTCTAAGCTTGACTCTATAAGCGGCAGTAATCGTTCATCTAAAAATGATTGTGCTGATAGATTAATTGCGACTTGATTTAATTCTGGGTGTTTTTCAACACAAGCAAGCGTGTTACGAATTACACATTGATCCATCAAAAATGTATCGTTTAACATTTCAAGCGATGGAATAAATTGATTGGGGTACACAAGTTTATCATTGAGCTTTAATCGTAGTAGTACTTCAAAGTAAGCAACTTTACTTTGTTTGAAGTCCCAAATAGGCTGATAATGGAGCTCTATATTATCTTGTTGTAATGCTTGGCGGATTTCGTGACCCCATTCCAAACCTGTTTGCAATGTCTTATTTTGCGAGTCTTCTTTTGAATAACAGTGGACTAAATTTCGACCTAAATTTTTAGCTATATATAAGGCGATGTCGGCTTGTTTTAAGCACTCATTGGGATCGCAATTTTTAGATGTAATTTGAGCTAAGCCAATAGAGCAGCTTATTGTGTAAACTTGATCCTCTGATTTAAAAGTATGTTGTTCAATTGCGATACAAACACCTTCGGCCACTAAATGCGCTTCTAATAAGTTCATGTTTGTTAAAATAACAGCAAATTCATCACCGCCAATACGGCAAACAAGGTGTTCATCACCGATATTGTCTTTAAACAGTTGAGCCACTTCTTTTAAGACAATATCGCCCTGGTGGTGGCCCTTACTGTCATTTATTATTTTAAAGTGATCAAGATCGATATAAATAATAGCATGTTCTATATCATCGAAAGTGTGCTTTGGTTGGCAGATACGATTAAGTTGTTGATCAAAATAATAGCGGTTATGTAAGCCTGTAAGTGGATCGTGATGCGCTAAATGGCGTAACTGTAATTCAGCTTGCTTTCGCTCATGAATATTGTCGATTGTGGCGGTAATTGTTGCTGTATTACGACTATTTTTGATCAGTTGAAACCTGCATTCTACCCAAATTTGAGTGCCATTTTTGTGCTGTAACTTAATTTCTATTTGTTGCTGATTTTCACCCCCCCTAAAATATCACAAATCGTATTTTGTAATTTTTCTTGGCATTCATTAATACAAAATGCGGTTAAAGGTTTTTGCAGTGTTGGTTTTACGCCATGACCACTTAGTGTTTCCCAAGCTGGATTTATAAAGCGTATTTTACCTAGTTGATCAAGTTCAAGTACCACTGTATTTAAGTGTAATAGAATGCGTTGGTGGGCTGAGAATAACTCTTTATATTTCACTTCACTTACACTCAATTGCTCAACTTTGTTGGCAAATTCAGCATAACTGACCATAAAGTCTTCTCGACGTGCTGCGTGGTCACATACTTTATTTAAAAAAGAAGGGTCGTAGGGGGCACGAATAAAATCGGTAACACCTGATAATAAGAGCTGCTCTGCATAATTTGCATCATCATTATCTATAATTGTTACAATTGCCTGTTTTGGGTTATGTTGCAAAATCTCTTCTACTAAAACACTCGACGTTTCAGCTCTTGCGGCTGTGGCATCTAACAGTACGATGGCAAATTTTTGCTGGTAGTAAGCGTTTAGCGCTTCTTTGCTTGTTGTTGTATGTGTAATTGCAAAGTTTAGCTTTAGTTGTGCGCTAATATCATTGGCTTTATCTTGCAGTGGCTCAAGTAATAAGAGGTTTAAGCGGCTACTTTTTTCTAAATGTGTCGACAGCACATTAGCCAAAACCTGTGGCAGCATGTCTTGTTGCTCAAAAGGCAGTACGGCATCAATACCATAACTACGCGCAGTTGTTTCTGCGATGCGTTCACAATAAATGGGAGGGATGAGTAGTATCGGCGTATTCTTTGGTGTTTTTAATAAACCCGAACGGATCATCCGTGAAAAGCGCCAACCATCTATTTTACCGACATTGAGGCCCGTGATAATAATATCAACAGGCTGTTGCTTTAATAGTTTTAAAGCTTGTTGGCTGTCTTGTACTTCAATAAAAGCAAAAACATTCAGGCTCTCTAAAGTGGCACGAATAGTAAGGCGTTCAGCACGACTTGCGTTTAATATTAGCAATTTAAGTTGCTCTACCACGTATTTCTCAACCCATATTTATTTAACCGAATAAGAATAGTGATTTTTTGATTGAAGAACAAGAAAATTAATGGTCATTCGTAGGCTTGCGTACTTCAATTTTGCAGAATATAAGGGGATTTCTTGAGCTTGATAGGCGATAGATATACACTTGGCGCGATTTTAAATGATGTGGATTACTAACTATGCGCGTAGCTGATTTTAGCTTTGACTTACCTGATGAATTAATAGCTCGCTTTCCTAAGCCGGATCGTACGAGTAGTCGTTTACTTAGCCTAGATGGGCCTAGTGGTAGTGTAGAACACAAAGTCTTTAGTGACATACTTGAACTGGTAAATGAAAACGACTTACTGGTTTTTAATAATACCAGAGTAATCCCTGCACGCATGTTTGGTCAAAAAGCATCAGGTGGTAAAGTTGAAGTATTAGTTGAACGCGTACTTGATGAACATCGTGTGCTTGCACATGTCCGTGCTAGCAAATCATTAAAGCCTGGTAATGAAGTTATTTTAGAAGGTAAGGCCAAGGCAATAATGGTTGCACGGCATGACACGTTATTTGAGCTTGAATTTGATCACAGTCAAAACGTACTTGATATATTAAACGACATTGGACACATGCCATTACCGCCTTATATCGACCGTCCTGATAACGAGGCAGATCGTGAGCGCTATCAAACAGTTTATGGTGAAAAACCAGGGGCAGTGGCAGCGCCTACTGCTGGTTTACATTTTGATAAACAGTTAATGGCTGCATTAAAGGATAAGGGCGTGCAAATGGCTTTTGTTACCTTGCATGTTGGTGCAGGTACTTTTCAGCCAGTGCGTGTTGACAGTGTTGACGATCATATAATGCATTCCGAATACATTGAAGTGCCAGAAGATGTGGTAGCGGCTGTTGCAAAAACTAAAGCGAAAGGTGGGCGCGTTATTGCCGTTGGTACAACCTCAGTGCGTTCATTAGAATCTGCAGCAAAAGTACATGGTGGCAAGCTAGGCACTTACTTTGGTGATACAGATATATTCATTTATCCGGGTTATCAGTTTAATGTAGTGGATGCCATGGTTACTAATTTTCACCTACCGGAATCAACGCTTATAATGTTAGTGAGCGCCTTTAGCGGGCAAGACAACATTATGGGTGCGTATAACACGGCAATTGAACAGCAGTATCGTTTTTTTAGTTATGGCGACGCGATGTTTTTAACACGTAAATAGTTAAGTAACCGGCCCTATTGCAAGTAAATTCAACACAGTTAGCGCTGAAAATAGTTGCTTGAGACAGACTTATTATCCAGGGTTCAGGTTAAGTATTAAATTATCAGTAAAAATGATTACAAACCCCAGTTAAGTTGCTGGGGTTTTTTATTTGAATGAAGTTATCAGTATTGAATTTACCGCAGCTAATAGTATTGGCTGGTCAAAAAGGGTAGAATCGAGCGGTTAAATTATAGCTTGTTGGACTGTTTTTCTGACATTGAGGATGATATGAAATTTGAATTAGACCGTACTGACGGAAAAGCGCGCCGTGGCCGCTTGATTTTTGACCGTGGTGTAATAGAAACACCTGCATTTATGCCTGTTGGTACTTACGGTACTGTAAAAGGTATGACGCCAGATGAAGTAAAAGCGACTGGTGCACAAATTTGTTTAGGTAATACCTTCCACTTAATGCTTCGCCCAGGTACTGAGATCATTAAGCAGCATGGTGATTTACATGACTTTATGAACTGGGATTTCCCTATTTTAACTGACTCAGGCGGTTTTCAGGTATTTAGCCTAGGCGCAATGCGTAAAATCACTGAAGAGGGCGTATTATTTCAATCACCTGTAAATGGTGATGAAATTATGATGTCACCTGAAAAATCGATGGAAGTACAACGCGATTTAGGTTCAGATATTGTAATGATATTTGACGAATGTACGCCGTATCCAGCGACTGAAAAAGAAGCTAAAGATTCTATGGAGCTATCTCTTCGTTGGGCTAAGCGCTCTAAAGAAGGTCATGGCGACAACCCATCTGCTTTGTTTGGTATTATTCAAGGTGGTATGTACCCAGAATTACGTGCACAATCACAAGCCGGTCTTGAAGACATTGGTTTTGACGGTTATGCATTAGGTGGCCTATCAGTAGGCGAGCCTAAAAACGAAATGATTAACATTCTTGATCACTGTGCGTTTAAAATGCCAGAAGACAAACCTCGTTACCTTATGGGTGTAGGCAAACCAGAGGACTTAGTTGAGTCGGTTCGCCGAGGCATTGATATGTTTGACTGTGTTATGCCAACGCGTAATGCACGTAATGGTCATTTATTTATTACCACAGGTGTGGTTAAAATACGTAACGCAGTGCATAAAACAGATACAGGGCCACTTGACCCTGAGTGTGATTGCCATACGTGTGGGAATTATTCACGAGCTTATTTGCATCACCTTGATAAATGTAACGAAATTTTAGGTGCGCGACTAAACACAATTCATAATTTACGTTACTATCAACGTGTTATGGAAGGTTTACGCAATGCAATTAGCGAAGGTAAATTAGAAGAATTCGTAAAAGATTTTTATGCTCGCCGAGGCCAAGATGTGCCAGAGCTAGCAGATATAAAAAATTAAACTTTAAAAATTAAAGAGGAAGTATCATGAGTTTATTTATTTCAAACGCACAAGCAAGTACAGGCGCAGCAGCGGCAGGCGGGGGCACTATGCAAATGCTAATTATGTTAGCTATTTTTGGTTTAGTTTTTTACTTTTTGATTTATCGCCCACAAGCTAATCGTGTTAAAGAACACAAAAGCCTAATGAATGCGATGGCTAAAGGTGACGAAGTGCTAACTCAAGGTGGCTTAGTAGGTAAAATAGTTAAAATTTCTGAAGATAAAGATTTCATCGTTATCTCTTTAAATGAGCAAGCAGAAGTAACAGTGCAAAAATCATCTGTATCTGCAGTATTGCCAAAAGGCACAATGAAGTCGCTATAAAAATAATAAGGACGACCCCGTGTTAAACAAGTTTCCGGTTTGGAAGTATTTACTTGTTTTAGCTGTGGTAGCCATTGGCCTTTTATATGCTTCTCCAAACTTGTATGGTCGCGATCCGGCTATACAAGTTTCAGGTGCTAAAGGTGCTGATGTTGATCTCAGTGTTGTAGACAAAGTAAACGAAATCCTCAAAAAAAATAATGTAACCGCTAAATCGACAATACTTGAAGATGGACAAATTTTAGTTCGTTTAAAAAATGTTGAAGAGCAGTTAAAAGCGCAAGATTTACTGCGTGATTCGCTTAGTGATGATTACATTTCTGCTATTAATATGGCACCCGCTCAACCAGCTTGGTTAAAAGCGGTTGGTGGCAACCCAATGAAGTTAGGCCTTGATTTAAGTGGTGGCGTTCATTTCACCATGGAAATCGATATGGCAACAGCGGTTGATAACCAACTTGAGCAAATGGAACAAGATTTTCGCAGTGATCTGCGCGAAGAAAAACTACGTTACCGTAGTGTTCGCCGTGTAGCTGGCTCTGAACGTATGCGTGTAGAAATGCGTACCGAAGAAGACAAAAATGCTGCAGAAAGTTTCTTAGAAACTCGCTACCCGCTAAACGTTTACATTGATGATAGCAGCAACGATAAAGCATTTTTTGCAACAATGAGTGAGCAAAAACTCAAAGAAATTCGTGACTACGCTATCAAGCAAAATGAAACGATTATTCGTAACCGTATCAACCAAATTGGTGTTGCAGAGCCTAACGTACAACGCCAAGGCGCTGAGCGTATTATTGTTCAACTACCCGGTATTCAAGATACAGCACGCGCTAAAGAAATTTTAGGCGCGACAGCAACACTTGAGTTTCGTGAAGTAGACGAAAACGCAGATATTAGCGCTGCTGCCCAAGGTCGTATCCCAGCGGGTACTGAAATGATCATGAGCCGCGACGGTTACCCTGTTGTACTTAAAAAGCGTATTATTTTAGAGGGCAGCCATATTACGGGCGCGCAATCTGGCGCTGATGAATACCAACGTCCGCAAGTAAGTATTACGTTAGATAGCAAAGGTGGGGCAAAAATGAATGCCTTTACCAAGCGTGCTATTGGCAAGCGCATGGCAACGGTATTTATTGAATACAAGCCATCAGGTAAAAAAGATGCAGACGGTAAAGCACTTCCACCTATCAAGGTCGAAGAAGTAATTAACGTAGCAACAATTCAAGCTCGTCTTGATCGCTCGTTTCGTATTACGGGTATTGATAACCCTGCTGAAGCGCATAACTTAAGTTTGCTACTTCGTGCAGGTGCGCTTGTAGCACCAATTCAAATTGTTGAAGAGCGCACAGTAGGTCCAAGCTTAGGACAAGAAAATATTGAAGCGGGTATGACTGCAGTTGCACTTGGTTTTGCGTTTGTACTTGTGTTTATGCTTGTGTACTACAAAGGCTTTGGTATGGTTGCAAACCTTGCGCTTGCGGCTAACTTAGTACTGATTGTTGGCGTTATGTCTTTAATTCCAGGCGCTACACTTACGCTACCAGGTATTGCGGGTATTGTATTAACCGTAGGTATGGCGGTTGATGCCAACGTACTTATTTTTGAACGTATACGTGAAGAACTGGCCGATGGCCGTAGTCCTCAACAAGCGATTCATTTTGGTTACGATAGCGCATTTAGCACTATATTTGATGCCAACATCACGACACTAATTGCTGCCATTATACTGTTTGCAGTGGGCACAGGTCCGATTGCGGGCTTTGCAGTGACACTTGCGATTGGTATTTTAACTTCAATGTTTACAGCCATCGTTGGTACCCGTGCGGTAATCAACTTATTTGTTGGTGGTAAACGCATTGATAAACTTTCGATTTAAGGAGCAGACATGCAAATTTTAAGTTTGGGTAGTAGAACCCTTCGTTTCATGTCTCTTCGAAAAGTGGCTATGGGTTTTTCGACGTTACTAATTTTAGCGTCGTTTGCATCAATTTTTGTTAAAGGCTTAAACTTTGGTTTAGATTTTACAGGCGGTACTGCTGTAGAAGTTGGTTTTTCACAACCTGCTGACCTTAAAAAAGTACGTGATGCGCTAGCTGAAAATGGCTTTTCCGATGCATCGGTACAATTGTTTGGTTCAAGCCAAGAGATTTTAGTTCGCTTAGCGCCACGCGGTAGCGATGTAAAAGCGGAAGTAATTGGTAACCAAGTAATCGACGCACTTAAAAAAGCAGACGACAGCGTAGTAATGCGCCGTATTGAGTTTGTAGGCCCAAGTGTAGGTGAAGACTTAAAAGAGCAGGGTGGCCTAGCCATGTTAACTGCACTTATTTGTATCTTAATCTATGTTGCATTTCGCTTTGAATGGCGCTTCGCTGTGGGTGCGGTAGGTGCACTATTACACGATGTTATTATTACTGTAGGTTTGTTTTCTATATTAGGTTTAGAGTTTGATTTAACTATATTGGCGGCAATTCTTGCGGTAATTGGTTATTCACTTAACGATACCATTGTTGTGTCGGACCGTATTCGTGAAAACTTCCGTAAAGTACGCATTGACGACACAGTTGAAATTATTGATATTTCACTTACCCAAACACTTAACCGTACACTTGTAACATCAATCACCACTATTTTAGTATTGATTGCCTTGTTTGCATGGGGCGGACAAACTATTCATGGCTTTGCAACTGCATTGTTATTTGGTGTGTTTATTGGTACTTATTCTTCTATTTATGTTGCCAGCTCTGTTGCACTTGCAATGGGCGTAAGCAAAGAAGATTTAATACCAGAAGTAATTGAAAAAGAAGGTGCAGACCAAGACGCTATGCCGTAATGGTTGTGTAACTGTTAAAAAAACCGCTCTGTTGAGCGGTTTTTTATTGCGTGGCGTTTATTTCAGTGCAATAAAATTGTAATACAGGCTTGCTACTTTATTATTCTTATCAAATTATAATTAGAGTCCGACGTGACCGTACAACACAAAGTTTTAGAATATATTTTAAATAATGCTGAAATAACGACATTATTTCAGCCTATTTTTAATATATCTAATCAAAGTATTATTGGTTACGAAGCGCTCAGTCGCGGTCCTAAAAATAGTCCACTTGAAATGCCGAATAAGTTATTTGAAGTGGCTCATCAGCATGCATTAATTTCAGAACTTGAATTATTATGTCGCTCTAAAGCAATCGAAAACTTTGTAAAATTAAACCTCCAAGGCAAGCTCTTTTTAAATGTAAGCCCTAAAACTTTACTCGATCCGTGTCACCCCAAAGGCGAAACGTTGCATTTAATTGAGCAATTTGGATTAGCTGCGAACAGAGTTGTGATTGAGGTTACTGAGCAAGAGAAAGTTGATGATGGGTTTTTACTTTTAAAAACAATTGCTCATTATCGAGAGCTTGGTTTTACCATTGCTATTGATGATTTAGGCGCTGGCTACTCAGGGTTAAAGCAGTGGTCTGAGTTATGTCCAGATTTTGTAAAAATAGATCGCTATTTTATTGATTTTTGTGATGAGAGTGATGTTAAAAAAGAGTTTTTAAAATCAATCACTATACTTGCTAAAGCAACTAATACAGCCGTTATTGCAGAAGGTATTGAGCGTCCGGAGGAGCTGGCGTTAGTTGAGAGCTTAGGCATTAGTAACGTACAGGGATTTTTACTCGAAAGGCCCAGTTTACGACCAAGTTATGACTTTAGTTCTGAGCAAATACAAGCACTAACATTTAAAGCAAAGGCGCTCTGTGAGCAATCAATGGCAATAGGGTATCTTGCTTTAACTCAGTCAGCAATTGATAGCGAAACACGCTGTAAGGATGCTCACAAGCTATTTGAGCAAGACAAATCAATTATTAGTATCCCAGTATTAAATCAAGATGACCAGCCAATTGGTTTACTTCATAAAGATCAGCTAACGGAAGTATTTGCGGCCCCCTACGGGCACGCACTTTATGATAAACGCCCAGTTACAGAATTAATGGACAAGCAACCATTAGTCGTTGACGAGAATCAAATGCTTGATGTCGTAAGTAAGCAAATAACAGATCAGGATTTTGATATACGCAGGCATATAGTTATTACACGCAATAATAAGTACTTGGGATTAGCGCCCCTGAGAGATATTTTAAAACATATTACCGAAGAAAAAATTCGCCACGCACAGCACGCTAATCCGCTTACTATGCTACCAGGTAATGTTGCTATAAATGAAGCTATAGAGCAAAGGCTGCGTAATAAGTTAAAATTTTCATTAGCTTATATAGACCTAAATCACTTTAAACAATTTAATGACTTATACGGTTATGCCAGCGGTGATAGTGTAATTAAATTATTAGCCGATGTAACAGTGCAAGCTTGCACAAACAGTGCTAACTTTGTAGGACATATTGGCGGTGATGACTTTATGGTTGTGTTTGACCAAAGTGATGCAGTTACAATTTGTAATACAATTATTGAACGGTTTGAATTGCAGTCACAGCTATTTTTTACTCCTGAGCATATTAAAAGCAAAGGATACTGGGCTACAAATCGCGAAGGTGAAAAGCAATTTGTCCCTTTACTGACCTTATCGATTGGTTTGGTTGAACCTGATTTACAACAGTGTAAAAATAGTCATCAAGTAGCTGCATTAGCGACTGATGCTAAAAAAGAGGCCAAACGATACCGTCATAGCTATCTTTTTATCTGTAAGCGAAGAAGGCCTACACCAGCGGTGGTGCGTTTAGCAAATAGTAAAAAGGTAGTTTAACAAAGTAGGTGATTATTATGTTGCCATTTAAGTATCTGGTTAGCGTTGTAAGCTTGTTTGTGTGTAGTGCTATAGCAAGCGAAGTCAATATTATTAATGTCCCTCAAGATCAACACTCGCATTTTACGCGTGACGACTACCTCAATGAATTACTCTCAAAAGCACTTATCAGAGCCGATTACTCAGCTGAAATAAATTTAGTGCCAGTTCACCCTCATCAACAACGAAATCTTATGGCACTTGATGGGAACGCCCTTGATTTATATTGGAGTATGAGTAGCCCTGAGCGAGAGTCGTTGGCGATTGCAATTAAAATCCCTTTATTTAAAGGGTATATTGGTAAAAGAGCACTGCTTACGAATACAAAAAATGTAGATAAATTTAAAGGTATTACCTCTGTTGAGCAATTATCAATGCTTATTGCAGTGCAAGGTCATGATTGGCCTGACATGCGGATATTAGTTAACAATGGACTAAGTGTTAGGCCACTTTCTAATTTAAACTCGATGTTTGCATTAACAAGTCAGGGGCGGATTGATTATTTTCCGCGCTCATTCATCGAAGTTAATTCAGAGCTTATGGATTTAAAAGATAAGAATTTAGTAATAGTGCCAGATTTATACATTAGCTATCCAACTGGGCTTTATTATTTTGTCTCAAAAAATAAACCCGAACTGGCTCAAGCGATTGAAAAAGGGCTTAAAATCATGCAAAAAAATGGTGAATTTGATGCGCTATTTTATGAGTATTTCGCGACAGAGCTTAATTCATTACCTTACACAAAAGGTAAAACAATAGAGCTTAAGCTTGATAACCCTTATTTTTAGACACAAAAAAAGGAGCCTGAGCTCCTTTTTAGTATACTGTTGTACCAATCTACTTAGGTAGGGAAATTTAATTCGTTAAATTGTTCAAATACTTATGCAGATTCGTATTAGTAGCATTAAATTAGCGAAGTAACGACTCAGTTAATACTGGGCGAATTTCACGAATAATCGCTTGAGTCAATTTTGGTGAACCACAGATGATATTACCGCTGTGGCTATAGTTATTACCACCAGCAAAATCTACAACCATACCGCCGGCTTCTTTAACCATTAGTTCGCCCGCTGCAGAATTCCACGGTTTTAAACCAATTTCAAAAAATCCATCAACACGACCCGCTGCAACGTATGCCATATCTAGTGCAGAACAACCTGCGCGACGAATATCAGCAGTGTGTACAAACAATGCTTTAAATGCTTCAGTGTATGCATCCATGTGGTTTTTATTTTTGAAAGGGAAACCAGTAGCAAGTACAGTGCCCGCAAGAACGGTAGTTTTGCTTACACGAAGACGTTTGCTGTTAAGCTGAGTGCCTTGACCACGAGAAGCAGTGAAAAGCTCACCACGAATTGGATCATAAATAACAGCTTGGTCCAAACGACCTTTAACTTTAAGTGCGATAGAAACCGCGTAATGAGGGATGCCTTTGATGAAATTAGTTGTTCCATCGATAGGATCTACAATCCATTGGTAATCATCATCCTTTCCTTTATGCTCACCTAACTCTTCACCAACAATCGAGTGAGTTGGGTAAGATTGTAAAATAGTGTCACGAATTACGGCTTCAGCTTCTTTATCAATGTTAGTTACTAAGTCGTTAGCGCCTTTTTGTTGCACTTCAACTTTTGATAAATCTTCACTTGCGCGAAGTAAAATTTTGCCTGCGTTACGCGCAGCGCGAACCGCAATGTTTAACATTGGATGCATGGAGTTACCTTTGGGTTGTAAAAGAACGTTTATATATTTCAGCCGGCGTATTTTAGCGATTTCTGCCATAAAGTAAACAATAAACCCTAAATACTTTTGTGTGTTTTTTATACTTTATTGTTCTGCATATATATTTGCGGCTGTATAAAATTTAAATAAATCTAAAAAACCACTTTACCTAAAGTTAACTTGAGGTTTTATTGTGTTTGCATACTTAATCAAGAAGGACACATTATGTATTTAGAACATGTCAATTTAGTGGTTAATAATATTGAGGATATGATTAAATTTTATCAAGCGGTATTCCCTTATTGGTCAATCCGAAGTGAAGGTAGGGGCACTTGGCATGGTAAACCAAGGCGCTGGGTGCATTTTGGTGATGACACACAATACATTGCAATGAGCGATCATGGTGAAGGTGAAAACCGAGATTTAGCAGGCCATCAATTAGGTTTAGCGCACTTTGCTTACGTTACCCAAAATTTAGATGCAGTAGTAAAGCGTTTGCAACAAGTTGGTTTTAAAATAGATAAACAAGGCGGTGACAACCCATTTAGAAAAAATGTTTATTTTATCGATCCGGCTGGATTTGAAGTAGAGTTTGTAGAATATTTAAGTGATATACCAAGCGAGCGAAATAACGATTTATAATAAAACGTCAGGCAGTAACTTAGGCTTATTCATCTTTCGAAGTTGAATTTTAAGCCGTGTGTTTGGTTTTTAGTAGAACACACCTATGTGGTGTGCTTATTCCCTATAAATAGGTAATAACAACGTATAAATGCCAAACACAGGCTAACGAAAGGCTCTACCTAGGACTGCAGTTAGCACTGAAAATAGTTGCTTGAGATCGATTTATTATCCAGAGTTCAGGTTATTTAGGTTACAAATTTCGGGCAGCAATTAAACGCACCTAATTAAGGCAATATCTGACCTTAAAGGTCAATCGACTCTAACGCGCTGCTAGATAAATTATAATGAGCGGTTATTATTAACGCCAAGTTGTGTTTTTAGCTCGTTTGCAAAGCTCATAAACTTCTCTTTTATGGTGCGTTTTATTTTAACTTCAACCGCTCCCATTACTGCTTTACCTTCAATATGAATAGTGGGCCCTTGGCGCTTGTTAAGCGATACCGACTTGTTTTCAAGGCTGCTTAAAATACAAAACATTTTAGAGACTACATTTACATGCTCTGGTACATAAATTTCATCGCTACCAAAAATACAGTTAACGTGAATCGTTACATTTTGATGGGTAAAAATGGCATCAGTAAAATCAAGCACTACAGAGCCCATAAAATTGGTTAAGTATATATTTTTTGGCACAACCCATTGACCGCTGCGCTCGTTAGAACCCAAAATGCTGCGTAGCGTAAAATCATCATCGCTGTTTTGCTGTGCACTATAATGTGGAGTAAATTGCGATTGTTTTTCTGCTTTATATTGCTGATCGGTATTAAGTGTTAAGTCTTCAACTAGGATTAACAAAGCTTCATTACTATTTGCATCCATAGCCTCATCTAAGCGTCTTTCAAATGCATCCACTGAAATAACGCCATGGCTGTAATTATAAATTAATTGATCTATCACTTGTTCGCGTACTTGCTCTATTGGGCGGTCTTCAACTTTTACAGACATGGGTATTCCTTATTATATTTACTATTGGTGGTGAGTAAGCAAACGGCGTACCAAATATAATTTCAATAATTATCAGAGGCTTAATTTTTCAGTCTGTTTTTAGTTTTGTTATATTAACGATAGATTAACCAAAACAGCAATTATCTAGCTATTTTCACAATGTGAGAAAGTTTTACCGGTGAGTCTGTAAATAGTTACACGGCTATAACATGAGATTAGTTGATTTAAATTTCCAACCCATTGAATTTAAATGTTAAATTTAGTTGGCCTAAAGTTCGCATTAGTTAAAGTGTCTTTAATCAAAAGGAGAAAGATTATGAAAACATTTAACAAATCTATTATCGCGGCTTTAGTTCTTGGTACTACGGCTATGAGTGCCCAAGCAAACAGCTGGGAAAACGAAAGTAAAGATGCTTGGATTGATGGTAAGGCAGAAACAGTGCTACTTATGAACACTAATCTAAACAACTTTGACATTAACACTGATGTAAAAAATGGCAAGGTAGTACTTACAGGTAAAGTTGATAGCGAAATTGAAAAAGAGTTAGCAGAAGAACTTGTACTTAGCCTAGATGGCGTATCCGATGTTGAAAACAGCCTGACTGTTGTAAAAAACATGGATACCAAAAACACAGACAAAGACATGATGGATGATGGTGATAACGACCTAACAGACGCTAAAATCACCACCGTAATCACAACGCGCTTCCTATTTGACTCAGAAGTTGGTGGTACAGACATCGATGTTGATACCGATAACGGTATTGTAACTCTAAACGGTTCTGTAGAATCTGAAGCTGAAAAACAGCTAGCGGTTAAAATTGCCAAAAATGCTGAAGATGTGCGCGACGTGGTAGATAAATTATCTATCGTTGCTGAATAATGCACTATACTCAAAGCCCAGTGAATCTGGGCTTTTTGTTTTTTAATTTTAAAGGAGTTAAGTTATGGATATCATTCGTATAATATTGTCAGTTTTATTACCGCCACTAGGTGTATTTTTGCAAGTAGGCTTAGGTATGCATTTTTGGTTAAATATTTTATTAACACTGCTAGGTTATTTCCCAGGGTTAATACACGCCATTTATATTATTGCTAAAAAGTAACGTTGTGTTATTTGTATTATTAGTTGTGTAAGTCAATTTTAAATACAGCTTAAATAGGCACTTTTAATTGGCTTGCATGAATCCCTTCTCCTAAATTCCTCATTTTTACACATTACTCCCTCATAAAAGATTACTATTTAAGCAGTTAGCTTACTGATTGTTAAAATAAAGGTTTTTAGTAGTGACAAGCCCCCAAAAAGTTTTTATACTGCAACCCGCTTTAGTCGCTCTGTGACTGAACGCTTCAAAAATTAACTGCCTAGCAGTTATATAAAAGTTGGCCCCTTAGCTCAGTTGGTTAGAGCACACGACTCATAATCGTTAGGTCCCCAGTTCGAGTCTGGGAGGGGCCACCACTTTTAAAAGCTTTCCAAGTAAATACCTACTAACAGAAATTACCCTGTGCTACCTCTGTGCTACTTTTCAATATAGCAAATTAACGTAATCTTGTAACTTTTAAGGCTTCTTATATCCTGTGAGCGTATTTTAACTATGTGCGGTCAATCATTGAGGAATTTAAAGTGGCAATTGATTATCTGTTGCCTTGGAGTATTTGTTTTGTAATAACCTGTACTGGACAAAAAAGATGTAAAACTAGTATGATGGGCACTTGATTAGGGATAAAGATTACAAGGTAATAGTGGAAATAGCCTTTAGCTCAAAAGAACTCAGAGATTCATGTTGCCAATATTTAAAGCTTAAAGAGTTGGTAGGGGATTTTACTGAAACGTTAATGTCTCTCTTTGAAGATATAAAAGCTTGTAGTTCTTTTGGTGAATTAAAAATTCTATTATCTGTCCCATATTTTTTTCAAAATACCATGTCACCTGAACGCTTGATTATTAATATTACCGATACCGTAGAATTAGCTTTTGTAGCCAACAACAGCTATGTTTCTAAAGAAGCTGATTGGGATTATGTTACGCACTTAAAATTAGTAGAAATTTTGGACGAAGGAAAGCAATATGCAAAATTTTCAGCCTAACTGGTGTTCTCCACCTGGTGCAACAATTCAAAGTTTAGCAAAGAAAAGAGCTTTTTCTGATGAAGAGCTAATGAATCATTTGAATTTGGAGAATGATGGTTTAGAAAACCTTTTGAGGGGGTTTTCTAAGCTTACTTCAGAAATTGCAGAGAGACTTGAGCATATTTTCGGAGTTTCAAAATCTTTTTGGATAAATAGAGAAGAAAATTATTTTCAATCATTAGTACATCAAGCTAACGAATGTGAAAGTTGGTTCAATGAATTACCTGTTTCGGATTTAGTTAGTAGAGGTTTTCTAAACAAAAATACAACTAAGCCTTATAGAATTGCACAGTGTTTAGATTTTTTTGAATCGAAAGCAATTGATGAATGGGAAAGTTTATATAAATCCCGAACTGAGCAAGTGGCATTTAGAACATCAAACTCCTTTGATTCGCAACCTTTGGCGGTTACAACTTGGTTGAGGTTAGCTGAAATACATAGTGCAGATCAAATTACGAAAAAACTTAACAAAGAGCTTCTCAAAGAAAGCTTAAATAATATTAAGTCATTATCTCGGATTGCTGAACCTAGCCGATTCTTACCCAAATTAAAGTCTATTTTGAATGAATGTGGGGTTAAAATTGCTGTTGTAAAGCCTATTAAGGGATGTAAGGCGAGTGGGGCTACTTTCTTCAAAGAAGGCACACCAATAGTTGCATTGAGCTTTAGGCATTTAAGTGATGATCATTTCTGGTTTACTCTTTTCCATGAACTAGGCCATGTTATCTTACATAGCCATACACAAGTATTTATTGAGGTAGCTGGAGAAACTACGGATTCTGAGGGTATTGAAGCTGAAGCAAATGAATTTGCCATGTCGTCATTAGTACCAGAAAAAAATCAGGCTTACTTATTTAGCCTAAGGCATAAAGATTTTGCAAAAATAATGCGCTTAGCTAGAGACCTAGATCTTTCACCAGGAATATTAGTTGGCCAACTTCAACATAAGGGACTTGTGCCATACTCTCATTTGAATAAATTGAAAAATAAATATAAATGGGGTTAGTTTACCCCCTAAAATACTTATATGACGTCGTATTTTTTTGCCAATTACACAATGCATCTTCTAATATTTGCATTTTAAATTTGCCCAATTCTAATGCATCACCAAGTTCAAATAATTTTTCCTCAAATATTTGTTTGGTCCAATCCATCGTATAATTTTCACCATATAAAATTCTAGCTCCCTGAATTGGGCCTGTTGAGCCATCTAAATATAACTTTTTAGGTGCTGCGTCAATAATACCTATCTTTGCTAGCATTGTAAGATAATCAAAAGCACCGGTTCTACCGAAAGACTTCACTGATAATACTGATCGGTAGAGATATTCAAAAAGGTCTAACTTTTTTTCTGCTGCAAGATGCTGTGCTTCACAAAACTTAGCATCATGGCTGCTACCAACCCATGTGACGTAAGAACTAAAAACTTTAGTTAAAGACCTATTAGAATTAGGTTTCAAAGATTCGTATTTTCTATGATTTCCAAACTTCCTTGTTTCACCATCACTTATCATTTTTGGATAGCAGGCTTGATACCATTGGTCAAAAGCTTCAATGCCTGAATTTATCTTGTTCCATGACCATATCTCCCTTTCACCATAAGAACCATAAATATCAGCACATAGTTTGAATCCAGAATCAGGGTTTTTACCAAAATGGGTAAATAAAAAAACTAACCATGATGCTTCATCAATATTATCATTCTTAAAGTAATAAATAGCAGCTCTAATTGGGTCAAAAGCTGTCTTTAGAGGATCCAAGCGATCTTTAGAAATCGGTCTGCACTTCAATATTTCTATATAATCAACTCTTCGAACACTATCAATTAACTGTAAAACTAAAGTGTTTCTAACCTCTTCCGATTCAATAATAGAAATCTTTTCTTCTTGAGTATTATAATCAATCAGTTTTTTGTGCAACTTCTGTGCAGTATCGGTTTCATTATTTCTTAATAACAATTTAATTAACTCCCTGTGAATTCTTACATTTTTCTGCTTGAATTTTAGTATCTAAAATACTTTTATAACTTACGCATTCAAATTTATCTTTTAATGAGTTTAATGAGACTACATACTCTTCAAAACTCAAGTTACCTTTACCAAATTTTCTTTTTTCACCAAAAGAGAATAATAAAAGTAAAATATCTATCCAGTACCTGTCTAGCTTCGTTTTGATTATCTCATCAGCAGTTATGTCTTGCTGTCGAATTTTCTCTTCAAGTTTTAATATTTCACTCTTTATCAAAGAGAAGTTCATCACTCTTGGCATTTTAGCCATCACAGGAGCTTCGTCTGTCCAACCCTTATTTATAAAGCTTTTTACATCGGCTAAGTTCTCTTCGTAGACATGAAGGCTACCGACATAATGATGGTACTGGCCTATTTCTACACCCAATTCTATGGAGATAATTTCTTGTAGCATAGTAAATACAAATATATCGTGAGGCAGCCCTTTATAGGCGTCATTTGACCTCATGTTTACATACATGTTGAGTCTTTCATTTCTGATCATAAATTGCCAACTGAGGGTACAAGGAATATCTTTATAAGAATCAGCTGTATCATGTGCACCAAACAATTGAATTACAGCCTGTCTAGTCGTTGGCTTAACTTTGAGGCGTTGTAGGACTTGGTCGTATTGATTAAACTGTCCATCATAGTCAAAAATTCTTTTTCCATAAGCGCCATGAACACGACCGTCGTCTTCTGCATAATTGATGTAGTCTTTCAAATAATAAGATATAAACTCTGAAGCTTCAGAGCCCGATAAGTACCAAAAAAATTCCCCCAAGCAGCTGTAGATTGTTTGTTTTATGTCTGTTCTACTTAATCTAGCTACTGGATTAGTTAATGTGATTAAGCAACTATCATATTCAATAAAGTCACCCTTGGTAGCTGAATGCTTGGTGCCCTTCTTCATTAACAAATCAAAAGTATTTAGGAGGATATCATCGACTGATGCTCCCTCTATGTGTCTATCGCTCATTTGAATGTCCTTTTACAGTAGCATTCAACTTACACCACCACATAGTTAATATAAAGATATAACTTAACGATCGCAGTTCTAAAACTAATATAGAGTTACGAAATAAATAAGGTACTACTTTAAATAAACTTCAGTAATTTCAGACCTGAAATGACCCAGCTCTTGCGACACCGTTTCGAGAGCAATAGCTCTCGCTAAACCTAAGCTTTTTAGCTCAGCCATTCTCTCTTGTGCGTAGCTATGCCTAAGGCCATGACCGCCATTAGAAAAAAAGAGTGTGCGGCTAGATGCTTTTGAGAATGAGCATGACCATTTATGACCACCACCAATATCATAACGTTGCAAATAGTTAATTTCCCTATCACGCACTGTTACAGGCTGCGCTAAACGCCTTTTTTCTAGTTGGGATGCCAATGCGTTAGGTATTAATACATCGCGGACAAGACCGCCTTTACCTTTCACAGTATAAATACAACCTTCCCGACCGAGCCATTTACTATCAAGGGTTGGACGGCTATCGGCTTTACGCTCCGATGCTTTGGCAATTGTTAAAAGCTCATACGCTCTTTGCTATTTTTTAACTGAGAGTTAAATATAATTAAATTTTTAGCCACTATTGATGGAAGTGAAATAATGCTGTTTTTAGCAACATTGCTAGTCAAAAGTGAAATTTAAGTGTTTATGTAAATTAATTTATTGTTAGTATTAGGTTATGTTTATTGGAGTTTTGAAAGCCATTCATTCTGGGAATTGCATAGTGCCAAAGTTTCAGTATAAGTTTAAAGCATTCGTTATTGCTACTATTAGCGTATTGCTAGTTATGTTGATTGACTACCCATTAGAGGTTGTTTCTAAAAAAGCTTTTTTGCGCTCTCAAGTAAAGGCTGATTTTAATTGGTTTAAAAGCGATTTAAATAAACAGTTAAAGCAGCTTAATGACTTTTTTGTTGAAAATGACAACCTTACTCCTTCTTGTACCCCAGCAACGTTGTTAGCACTGCGTAAAGCGCACTTTAATATTCAAAATATAGCTGAACTAGGGATTAGAGACCCTAAAGGTAATTTAATTTGTACGAGTTGGCAAAAACTTAAAAAGCCTATGAAAACATCCGGAATTAAACCAACTAAATCTAAACGATTACGCTTTTTTGGGCCTATTGCTGCTAATTTTATTGGTGAAACCGCTTTAATTATCGCTAAAACCAGAAGTGATGGATACGAAATTAATGCATTGCTACCGCAATCGCTGTTAAATCGCCGTATTAATGAACTCGATAGAAATTATACTTATGTTGCTACTGTTGATGCTAGAAAAGGTAAAGTAGTAACAGTGGTTGGGGATTATACTTTACCGATTAACTACCCGCTATTTCCATTAACAAAACCGCTTACTGTAAAAGGTGTCGTATTTGATGATGCAAAAAAACATTTTTTAATTATTGAGCCACTGAAATATTTACCACGCCTTGCCTTAATGATAGCGATTGATGAAAACGTACTATACGAAGATGTGTATTACCCCTCATATAGCCATGTTGCTTTGTATATCATTATTTTTTTGTTGATTTTCATTTTTACTGAGGTGTATCAACAAAACTACCAAAGTAGAAAAAGTGAATTGCGAAATTATTTAAAACAAGGGCGTTTTGTTAATTATTATCAACTCATTTGGGATTCGAATATAAAACAGTTTGCTGGGGCTGAAACATTGGTTCGTTTAAAGCATCCTATTGAAGGTGTTTTAACACCAAATCGTTTTTTACCTGATATCGAAAGCAATCATCTGAATATAAGCCTTACCTATGCTGTAATTAAAAACTTAATAGCAGACTCAGCAGAGTTAATTGGTTGGGATAGCAATATAAAAATAAACATTAATATTACAGGTGAGCATTTAAAGGATGCTTATTTTAAACAGTTAGTTTTTGCGTTAAACGCTGTTATTCCTCACTTGGTTCTGGAGCTGACAGAAAATGAGTTAATTGATTTAGACGATCAAGAAGTCATTCAGACTATGCAAGACTTCAAAGATCAAAATATTCTAATTGCAATTGATGACTTTGGAACTGGTTATGCGGGCTTACAGTATCTCAAGGCATTGCCTTTAGACATATTAAAAATTGATAGAAGTTATGTCAGTGCTATAGGCACTGAGTCACAACTGGCTATTTTGCTTGATGCATTAATTGAGCTTGCTAAAACGATTGGAATTGATGTTGTTGCTGAGGGGGTTGAAACCCAAGAGCAAGCTGATTACCTTTTATCAAAAGGGGTATTTTTACACCAAGGTTGGCTTTATCACAAAGCGAGCCCTGTGAGTCAGATTATTGGTAACCTTGAGAAGCGCATACTTTAAATTTAAAAAAGTTTTGTGCAACAGTAATGCAGCGTCATCGAATGTTTACTCGTTTTCTAAAAATACGTTCTAATTTTTTCGATATACATCATGATCCATATCGTAAATATTGACGCTTAAGCTATCAGAGTCTCTGCAGTAGGTTTTTAAACATGCGAGTAGGTGCTCACTTAACATTTGTTTTTGTTCTACCGTTCGCCCTGCCATTATATGCACTTGAATATGAATAAACCCTTCTTTACCTATACCTAGTTGGTATTGTTGGTATGCAATTGCGCGTGTTTTAATTGTTTCTAAATCAAAAAGTCCGCTTTCAAAAGTACTGTTATGAATTTTCTCTACTAGTACTTGTGGTAAAACAGGGAGGTCTTCTGAGTGTTCAATAATAATATGCGGCATTTAGGCGTTTCCTATTATGAGTTACTGCATTAGCGAGGGTTAATTGTATCAAATACAACAGGGTTCGCTAAACCTAGGGCTATCTAAAATCTTTACTTTAAACTAATTTAGTCGTATTTATTTTTGATGTTAGTATAAAACAAACAGGTGAACCTTTGCTTAGTGACGTAGATGCTAAGTTACCTATTATAGATAAGGATAAGTATGAAATTACCACAAAAATTTAAACGTTTAGCTTTACTTGCAGGTGCGGTAGTTACGTTGAGTGCTTGCTCTGATGATGTTGCGTCGGTAAGCCTTGGGTTATTTACAACTAAAGATGTCGTGGTTAATTCGCAGCAAGATCCGATTATTAAAGGTGTTACGTGCCACATTAGCCATATTGAAGCTGATTTAGACTTTTCTGATCCGTCTGATATGTCAATTGCGTGCCGTCAAACGGGGCCTATTACAGCACAGCAGCTACAAGAAATTGACCGAAGTAAGTCGGGCGAGGTGGTATTTAAATCATCTAAAAGTATTTTATTTAAATCTTTAAAGGTGCGTCGTATTTACGATGCTGAAAACCGCACCTTATTGTATTTATCGTACTCAACGAAAGAATCCAGTGGCAGCCATCATCATGCGCTATCAACAGTGCCGCTATATAATACTCAAGCGTGGGAATGGGCGCTTACACAAAAAAACTAAACTAGCACCTAAAACTTATAAGAGCACCTTATGTTAGCTTTATTTAAATCGGCACCATTATTGGAAGATCAAGAACAGCAATGGCTTATTGATACGTTTATTTGGGCGGTAGAGAATTTTGATGCGGAGTACTTTACTAAGCAAACAAAAATAGTATTGCCGACAGCAGCGTTTTTTCCTGATTCGGTATCAAGTATTGAAGAAATGGCGACTAACGTTTTTACCCGCGTTACTAATTATGCAGGTATGAGCGCGTGGCCTATTCAGTTAGTTGCACCTCAGCAATTGCAGCCTCAGGTTTTTCCACACTTTGAATTTAGCAATGAAATACGTGGAGAAGGCAGCCATTTAATTGTGCCGCCAAGCCATAAGGTCAGCATTTCTTTTAATCCTAATCAGATTAATCAGCCACAAGATTTAGTAGCAAGTTATGCGGGTACTCTGGCCACTATACTTATTCATCACGTTGGGGTGCTACCGCCAGGTGGTAGGGAGTATTTACCACAAGCTGCCGATGCGCTTGCCTGTTTTTTAGGGTTTGGTGTGATGATGAGCAACACGGTGTATCAGTTTAAGGGCGGTTGTGGTTCTTGTTACAACCCATACGCTAACCGTGAAGCTAAGCTAAGTGAAACACATACGGTATTTATGCATGCCCTTATTAGTTACTTTAAAAACGATAAAGTCTCTAAAAAACACTTAAAACCGCATCTGCGTGGTCAGTTTAAAAAAGCACAAAAAGAAATTAAAGCATTGGTAAATAACTCGGCCAACCCGCTGTTATTAGCTTATTCACCAAACTAGCAAGGACTTGCGTGGAATACTTAGATGAATTTTTACTGATTGTTATTGCTCATTTTTTTGCAGTAGCAAGCCCTGGGCCTGACTTTGCCGTTGTGCTCAAGCAAAGTGTGCAACAAGGTAGGTGCAATGCATTGTGGACAAGCGCCGGTGTTGGCGCTGCTATTTTACTGCACGTTGCCTATTGCGTGTTAGGTGTAGCGCTTATTTTAACGCAATCGCCTAGTTTATTTATGGCGCTTAAGTACCTTGCTGGTGCATATTTAGCGTATTTAGGCGTACAAGCTCTTAGAGCTGCAAAACCGCCTGCAAGTAATGAAGGCGAGGCTGCAAAAAATGTTGAAAACAAAACCGTTCAAGAGGAACCTGTTTGGGTTGCTTTTAGGCGCGGCTTTTTCACCAATGCATTAAATCCAAAAGCCACGTTATTTTTTATGTCGTTATTTACACTCGTGATTAGTCCAACAACACCTACTAGCGTGCAGATCGTTTATGGCGTGTACATGGCACTGGCTACTTGGGTGTGGTTTTCAATGCTTTCAATAATGCTTTCTAGAGATAATGTGAGGGGCTTTTTCCAGCAGCGTGGTTATTGGTTTGACCGTGGAATTGGCGTTATTTTAATTGCCCTTGCAGTACGTGTTGTTATTTAACTTATTTAAAAAGCGCAGGAGATAAAATGCCGTTATATAATTTTTCGTTTGGCTCTAATATGTCATCTAACCGTTTGTTGGCGCGTTTACCGAATGTAAAGCGTGTAGGAACAGCGGTACTTAAAGGTTACGAGCTTACTTTTGATATGTTATTTAAAGATGGCTCAGGTAAGTGCAGTATTTGTCCAAGCAATAAAGAAGATGCGTTGGTTTATGGCGTTATTTATGAGCTTAATGAAGAAGAAAAAACCATTTTAGACAGTATTGAGGGCGCAGGTTACGACTGCGTAGATATAACCCCAACGCTTTTAACGGGTGAGACTGTAGCCGCACATTGTTATATAGCTAATACCCATGACAGCGATGTACTCCCATACGATTGGTACATAAAACACGTTCATCGCGGCGCACTTGAAGCAGGCGTACCAAAAGAATACAGTGATGCAATACTCAATAGGCCGCACAAAAGCGATACCAATAAAGAGCGTGCCGAAATTGAATTTGCAGTTCATCAAAAATAATAAAATAGGATTGATATGAAATTAACCAAATTAGCCGCAATTGCATTACTAGCAAGCACTACGTTTAGTAGCTGGGCACAAGTCGATACCAACAAAATTGACGACGTTATTAAAGCGTCAATGGCACGTTTTGACGTACCAGGTATGGCAGTCGCCATTGTTGAAAACGATAAAGTGATATTTGCTAAAGGCTTTGGAGTAACTAATCTCGATACCAACAAAAAAGTAAACAAAGACACCTTGTTTGGTATTGCTTCAAACACCAAAGCGTTTACAACAGCGGCACTTGCCAAGTTGGTTGATGAAGGGAAGTTGAGCTGGGATGACCGCGTAATTGATCATTTACCAGAGTTTAGATTGTACGACTCGTACGTAACACGCGAAATGCGTATTCGTGATTTATTAAGTCACCGCAGTGGGCTAGGGCTTGGGCAAGGCGATTTAATGATTTGGCCAAGCACGGATAAGCCCGTTGATGAAATTTTAGCGGGATTACAGTATTTAAAACCAGCGAGCAGCTTTCGTAGTAAGTACGCTTATAACAACTTGATGTTTGTTACCGCTGGCGAAGTGGTTGCACGTGTGTCGGGTATGAGCTGGAACGATTACATCGAAAAAAATATATTACAACCGCTACACATGGACAACTCACGCGCAGGTTTTTCACGCATTCCAAAAAGCAATAAAAACTGGGCTACAGGTCATATTCCTATGGATGGCTCGCTTCATCCCTTTTTTGTGAACTACCTAGAAGACTTTAGAGGCGCAGGCGCCATTGCTTCAAGTGTAAGCGATATGAGTCAATGGCTTCGTACGCAATTAGCGGGCGGTAAAATGCCTAATGGCGAGCAGCTGTTTAGCGAAAAGCAACAAGCGCAAATGTGGCACCCACATATTACGTCTATGGCATCTAAAAGCGCGTTTGAGTCGTACCATCAGCAGTTTAGAGGATATGGGCTAGGTTGGAGCATTGAAGACTACCACGGCTTTAAAAAGCTAGGTCACGGCGGTGGTATTTTAGGTATGGTATCGCAAGTTACTTTATTGCCTGAGAAAAAACTCGGTATTGTTATTTTATCTAATCAACAAGCTTTTGGTGCGCTTTCGGCGGTAACCCATGAAGTACTTGAAGATGCGCTTGAACTTGAAGATAAAGACTGGGTTGAAGAGCTAGCTAAAAGCCATTTTGAAAGAAAACAAAAAGCGTACGCTAATGCAAAACCAGAAGCACCTGCTGACTACCAGCCACAATTACCAAATATTAATTACACCGGTACATTGCACGACAATTGGTATGGTGATGTGATTATTGAGCAGCTCGATAGTAAATTACACATTGATTTTACGCATACTAAACGTTTAAAAGGCACTCTTGAGCACTATACTGGCAATACATTTATTGTTAAGTGGGATGAAAAGCTACTTGAAGCAGATGCGTTTATTACCTTTGATATGGATGTTAGTAATCGTGTAAACAGCGCTAAAATGCGTGCAGTATCAACACAAGTGACCGACTTTAGCTTTGATTTTAGAAACCTGCATTTAAAAGCAAAGTAGTTAATAGTTTTGATATTTAAAGTGTTGATATAAACCAAAGTCGCAAAGCCACCAGCCGGTGGCTTTGTTATATTAAGTTTTTACACCTTGTAAGGGACTTTTTATGCGTACCGCTGTTATTTCTCATCCTCATTGCCGTAAGCATAAAATGATAGACGACCATCCTGAGTGCCCAGAGCGCTTAGATGCAATTACCGACAGATTATTAGCCAGTGGCGTAGATGTTGGCTTAACACACCTGCAAGCACCTAAGGCCGAGCGTGAGCATTATTTACTTGCTCACGATGAAGCTTTAGTTAAACACGTAGAAACTACACTACCAACGGAAGGACTCGCTAATTTAGATGGCGATACTTGGCTGTGCCCCGATTCGTTTAAAGCGATTGAGCGTGCAGTAGGTGCGGGGTTGTTAGCTGTTGATGAAATACTTGCCGATAAACTCGATGCTGCTTTTTGCTCAGTACGCCCGCCAGGACACCATGCTAATAAAGAGTCATCATCTGGGTTTTGTGTGTTTAATAACTTAGCTATTGCCGTTAAGTACGCACAAAGCAAAGGGGTTAAACGCATTGCTATTGCGGATTTTGATGTACACCATGGTAATGGCACACAAGACATTTTTATTGATGACGAAAATGTACTGCTTTGTTCGTTATTTCAGTATCCGTTTTACCCAAATACAGCAGTTAAAAATAATAGCCATATAGTTAATTCACCTCTGCCAATTGCTAGTAATGGCGACGACCTAAAAGAGGTGTTTACTGGGCAATGGTTACCAAAATTAAAAGCGTTTAAGCCTGAATTGCTTTTTATAAGCGCAGGGTTTGATGCGCACCTAGAAGATGATATGGCAAGCTTAAAGTTTGTTGAAAGTGACTACATTTGGCTCACCGAGCAGCTATGCAGTGTGGCAAAGGAGGGCGGTTGCAAAGGCGTTATTTCGTATTTAGAAGGTGGCTATGCGCTATCAGCGTTAGGTCGTAGTGCTGTAGCGCATATAAAAGTGCTTACTGAGGTTTAATTGTGCTGCGTTTTATAGCTCAAGTAAGTTAAATGCCTGCTCAACGGTGAGGGTTGTTATTTTACTTAAACAACAATGCCCTTCATTTAATAAGTAACTTGTTACGAGTACAGCAAGTTGCTCTGCGCTTAACGGCTCACAAGGTGTGTTTTTTAAAGTGCAGTATTCACCACGCTTATTAAGTATGACCACATCAGTTAAGTCGCTTGTTGCAACACTGTGCAAGTGCTCCTCACGGTCTTGTGGTGTGTGAGCTATCTCAAGCTCATTATAAATAACCAATAACTGTGGGTAGCTGTTTAACATAGCCTGTTAGCCTACCGTTACTTCATAAGATGTAAATTTACGAATATTAATAACGCCTTTTTCAAAGATTAGGTACTGACCTTTAATACCTTGTAAAACACCACTTACAACAGGGTCTTTATCAAAGTTAAATGAGCTGATTTTTGTTGGATATTCGGTTACTGGAAAATCTAAATCAACAACATCTTCATCTAATTGCTCTATTGCTGTTGCGCCAAATAACTCACTTAGCTCGTTTAGTTTTTCGCTAATTTGTGGAATTAACTCAGCCGCGGCTGCTTTTAAATCAAGTGCGTCGTTTTGGCCTTTTAACATATTGCGCCAATTGGTTTTATCGGCAATAAATTCAGCCAAAGCAACTTCCACTAAACCCGATTGCAGGCGAGTTTGCACTTTAAAAATAGGTAATGCCTGAGTAGCGCCTTGATCCACCCAACGAGTCGGTATTTGTGTATGGCGGGTAATACCTACTTTTAATCCAGAGGTGTTAGCGAGATACACATAGTGTGGGATCATGCAATTTTCTTCGCCCCACTGTGGCTCTCGGCAAGTGCCTTGATCGTAGTGGCAAGTTTCTGGTTTCATAATACACATGTCGCAACTAGCGAGCTTGCGCATGCATACAAAACAGTGACCTTGAGAATAGCTTTTTTTGGTTTTTTTACCGCAGTTAGAACATAAAATAGTGCCACTAAAGGTGAGCGTAAGCTCCTTACCTATAAATGCATTTAAGTCTACTAAGTACTCACCTACAGGTAAGTGATATTGTACTGGTTCGGTTAAACTCGATTTTAGTTTACGCAGTGTGCCTTGCATCTTTACTTGGCCCCTAAAGATGTTAAAAAGAGGAGTCTAACATTTTTAAGCTATATTGGCTTTTTAAGAAGTGTAAATAGTCGGTGTAAGGCAGTGCTTTTGCGTATAAATAACCTTGGGCAGAATCAGCATTCATGTCTTTAAGTAAGTGATGAATCTCCTGAGTTTCTACCCCCTCAATTGTTATTGATAAATTAAGGTTGTGCGCCATATCAATGGCTGTTTGTACAATAACTTGATGAGTGGGGTTATTAGGTAAATCAAAAACAAACGACTTATCTATTTTTAGTTCACTAAAATGGTAGTTAACTAAGTAGTTAAGTGATGCGTAACCTGTACCAAAGTCGTCTAAAACAACGTTAATGTCTAATGCCGATAATTCATCAACTAATTTAATGAGTGCATCTTGACTCTCTACAAAAGCTGATTCGGTTAGTTCAAACTTAAGTAAACGAGCCGGTACTTGGTATTTAATGAGTATATTTTCTACTTTTTCAGCTAAGTTATTTATGGTCAAGTTTTTAGCGCTGAGGTTGACGCTAATAGTATGATTGATGTAACCATTTTTTGTTAGTTCGGCAATATCTTTACACGCTTGTTCAATGACCCACAGTGTTAGTTCGTTAATAATACCTGTATGTTCAGCAAGAATTACTAACTCTTCAATCGGTAAATTATTAAAGGTTGGATCGGGCCAGCGTAGTAAAGCTTCTGCGCCAATTACTTGGTTATTTAATAAATTTATTTGTGGCTGGTAATAGAGTGCAAGTTGATTTGTTTTTATGGCTTTTTGTAGCTTTGCAGCTAAGGAAACGTCCATCATTTGGTTATTCACGTTTGATGATAACCCTACTTGATTAACACTACTTTTTGCTTTTTTAAGTGCTAAATATCCACGTTTTAACCAATACTCAAAGTCGTTAGTTTTACCCGCACAGCTAATGCCAATACTGTAATTAAGTTGCAGGTTTAGCCCTTTTATTTCGTATTGTTTTGGTAAGTTGCTAATTACTTTGGTGAGAAGTGCTTCTAGCATTTCTTGGTTTTGTGTTTTAGTCGAAATACAGGCAAATACGCCGCTATTGAGATCGGCTAATCGAGGGATGGTATTTAAGTTAGTATCAAGATTTATAAATTCGCGCTCGTGGCTCAATTCTAACTCTAATTCTCTCGCTATATGTTTTATAAGTGCATAGCCTTGAGAAGGGGTAATTATAGTATTAAGAGAGTTAAAGTGGCGTATTTTAATCAAACACAAAGTTGTTGAGCGGTTTTTTGCTTGTAACTCCATAAAGGTTTGCTTGAGCTTAGCACTATTAAGAAGCTTTGTTTGTTGAGTGTGCGTAGCGTGATATAAAGCACGTTCACGCTGATACCTAACTCGGTCTGCTAATGCCATTGCCATTAATATTACTTCGCATAGTATAGCCATTAAAAAGGCGTGGCGTGTGGTAAAGCTATAAGGTAAAAGGCCAGTCAGTTCCATAGGTTGAATCGCCGCCCCAAGAATTAGTGGCACCCATGAAAAAACATAAAATTTAGCCCATCTAAAACCACTACGTAATTTGTTATAAATTAAAATAATACACGCTATATAAAGTAGGCTCATCACTCCAAAAAAAATAGGTGCTGCTATATTTTCAGGGATAAAAAGGCTGCTTACAGCAAGAACAAACATAAGCTTAAGTAGCGCTGTACTCATTTTATAGCGCCAGCATTTTTCTTTGTGGTAACGTAAAAACATAATACAGAAGGAGAGGGTAAAAAAAGCAACGCCGTAATTACCAAGTACTATTTTTTCGTGAATAAATAATTGCCATTCCATTGGCCATAAATAAAAGCCAAAACCTAATACCGCTCCCATTAGTATAATAGCGCTAATAATGTAGCCAATATAAATTAAGTAAACTCGGTCTTTTATACCAAAATAAAGAACAAGATTGTACAGTGCAGCCATTAGCAATACGCCAACAAAAATCCCCCAAATCCCTGTTTGCGAACGCACTAAGTCAATAAACTCTTTATCACGATATAAATTTACAGGTGTTTTACTTATACCTATCGTATCTATTTTCATTACGAGTCGTTGTGAGGACTTACTTTCGAGCGAAAAGCGGATATGCGGCACACTGTATTGAAATAAAGTAAGTGCTTGTTCTTTATCTCCGAGCTTATAAGTATCCATTAATTGGTTGTTTTTATTGAGTCGAAAAATAGTTAGGTGATCAACCATGGGGTTATCAAAATGGGCAACAACGTTTTCTTTTTTGAAGCTCTTATTTTCTAAATCGAGAAACAGCCAATAATTTTGTTGAGTAAAACTCCACGGTATTTCCGAAAATTTTTGATGAGTGAGTAACTGCGGCTGGGTTATAACATCGTTAAAAGTAAGGCTCTTAGTTTCATCAATATAGTACGCGTAATCAAGATATACGGGCGCGGTTTTATCAATTGTATATCGTGTAGGCACGACGAGGTTTGATGCCAGTGTACTTATAATAAAAAATATAAGTACTAGTATGGCAACAGCAATTGCATGATAACGTAAAGTTCTTAGTTCCAACGTTTGCGTACTTTTAAAAAAACTTTTAATTAGTGTAGCACTAAAAAAGCGCAGAGAGACTGCGCTTTTGTAGTTAAATTAACTGGTTATACCAATAAACAGGTATTTTAAGCCTATTGCTCGCGGGCAATAGCACGATAAGCAATATCTGTACGATATTCCATACCATCCCAGCTAATTTGTTTAACAAGCTCATAGGCGCGTTGCTGCGCTTGCGTAACAGTATTACCAAGTGCTGTTGCGCATAATACGCGACCGCCTGCGGTTACAACGTCATTGCCATCTTGCTTAGTACCCGCATGAAACACTTTTTCATCTGCAGGGTAATCAACTTTTAGCCCCGAAATAGCATCGCCTTTAGGGTAATCGCCAGGGTAACCTTTAGCGGCAAGTACAACACCAACAGCTGCACGTGGGTCAAACTTAATTGTTGTTTTATCAAGTTCTACACGATTAGCGGCTTCAATCAATTCAACTAGGTCTGATTGCAAACGTAGCATCATTGGTTGAGTTTCAGGGTCGCCAAAGCGACAGTTGTACTCAATGACTTTAGGGGTGCCTGTTTCGTCAATCATTAAACCTGCGTATAAAAAGCCTGTGTATGGATGGCCTTCGCTTGCCATGCCTTCTACCGTAGGGTAGATCACTTCGTTCATAATACGCTGGTGGATTTCATCAGTAACAACTGGCGCAGGTGAGTATGCACCCATGCCACCCGTATTAGGACCCGCATCGCCATTGTAAGCGCGTTTATGGTCCTGACTGGTCGCAAATGGTAATACGTTTTTACCATCAACCATTACGATGAAAGACGCTTCTTCACCGTCTAAAAACTCTTCAATAACAACACGACTTCCCGCATCGCCAAAAGCATTACCCGCAAGCATATCGCGAATAGCTTCTTCGGCATCGGCTTGCGTCATGGCTACAATTACGCCTTTACCCGCAGCTAAACCATCTGCTTTTACAACAATTGGCGCGCCTTTCTCTTTTAAATAAGCAAGGGCAGGCTCAATCTGTTCAAACGTTTGGTAGTCGCCCGTTGGGATTTTATGACGTGCTAAAAAGTCTTTAGTAAACGATTTAGAACCTTCAAGCTGAGCTGCGCCCGCCGTTGGTCCAAAAATAGCCATGTTATGTTCACGAAACTTATCAACAACACCCAGTACTAACGGTATTTCAGGACCTACAATAGTAAGCTCTACCTTATTTTGCTGTGCAAAATTAAGTAAACCCTCTAAGTCGTCAACGTTTATTGCTACGTTTTCAAGTTTTGGTTCAAGTGCAGTACCTGCATTACCAGGGGCTACAAATACAGTATTTACTTTGGTGTTTTGAGCGGCTTTAAACGCAAGTGCGTGTTCGCGGCCGCCGCTGCCAATGACTAAAACATTCATGGCGAAAATTCCTATTTAAAGCGGTTTCTTAAATTTCAGCGTCATGCGGTCGCTTTCACCAATGGCTTTATATTTATCAGCATCTTGTTCGCCGAGTCTTAAGCTTGGTGGTAGCGTCCATACACCTTTAGGGTGATCGGCTGTATCTTTTGGATTTGCATTTATTTCACTGCTTGCTACTAATTCAAACCCTGCTTGTTTAGCAAGGTCTACTACGTAGCTCTGCTTCATATAACCTGATGTTTTTTGATCTTCGTCAGCACGTTCTTCAGCTAAACGGTGTTCAACTAAACCTAATGTACCACCTGGTTTAAGGGCTTTATAAAAAGCTTGGAATGCACTTAATGCACCGCTTTTATCTTTGCCCATGTACCAGTTATGTACATTACGAAATGTTAAAACCATATCGGCACTGCCAGCTGGCGCAATATCTAAATGTGTTACAGGTGCAAACTCAGTAATTTTAACGCTACTAAAACGCTTATCTTCAGCTACTTTTTGTTTAAAGCCCGCAAGAGAGCGTTGGTAGTAGCCAACTGATGAATCAGCAGGAAAGTGCGCGGCATAATAAGTGCCTTGCTCTTTTAGTGCTGGCGCTAAAATTTCACTATACCAACCACCGCCGGGCGCAATTTCAACAACTGTCATAGTTGGTTTAAAGCCAAAAAATGCCAGTGTTTGAGCCGGGTGACGATATTCGTCACGAACGCTGTTTTTAGCGCTGCGTTCGCTTGATTGAAGTGCATGTTCAAGGCTCGATTCGTGGTTATGGCTAAGCGCCATAGTCGATGTCATCGTTAGTGTGGCTACAAGTAGCGATTTTAGCGCAAATTTCATTGTTTGTTCCTTCACATTATAATTTTAAATAGGTTATTGAATAATCAGAATACGTGAATTTATAGCAAACAAAAAGGGTTAAACCAACGTTTAACCCTTTGTGTGATTAGTGGCGGAAATGGCGCATACCAGTTAGTACCATTGCCATGCCAGCTTCATCAGCAGCTGCAATCACTTCTTCATCACGCATTGAGCCACCAGGCTGAATTACCGCAGTAATGCCAGCGGCTGCGGCTGCGTCAATGCCATCACGGAATGGGAAGAACGCATCAGACGCCATAACTGAACCTTTAACTTCAAGGTTTTCGTCGGCGGCTTTTATGCCTGCAATTTTAGCTGAGTATACGCGGCTCATTTGGCCTGCGCCTACGCCAATGGTCATACCGTCACGGGCATAAACAATTGCGTTTGATTTAACAAACTTAGCTACTTTCCAGCAAAACAGTAAATCTTTAAGTTCTTGCTCTGTAGGTTGGCGCTTAGAAACAACTTTTAAGTCGCCTTGCGTTACCATGCCTAAGTCGCGGTCTTGAACTAAAATACCGCCGTTAACGCGTTTAATATCTTGGCCAGCGGCTTTGCCTGTCCACTGTCCACATTCTAATAAACGAACGTTCTTTTTAGCTTCAACAATTTTTGCAGCGTCGCTCGAAATACTCGGTGCAATAATTACTTCAACAAACTGACGCTCAACAATGGCTTGTGCCGTTGCAGCATCTAGCTCTCGGTTAAAGGCAATAATGCCACCAAATGCTGATGTAGGGTCTGTTTTAAAAGCGCGCTCGTATGCTTGTAGGATATTGTCGCCAATTGAAACACCACACGGGTTAGCATGTTTTACAATTACGCACGCTGGTACATCAAATTCTTTAACACATTCAAGCGCTGCGTCGGTATCTGCAATATTGTTAAACGAAAGGGCTTTACCTTGCAATTGAGTTGCTGTTGCAACTGATGCTTCAGCAATGTCACTTTCAACATAAAAAGCAGCATCTTGATGTGAGTTTTCACCGTAACGCATATCTTGCTTTTTAGTGAACTGCATATTGATAGTACGTGGGAATTTAGTCTCTACAGCAGCTTCCTCGGTGTAATCAGGCACCATTTTACCAAAGTAGTTAGCAATCATGCCATCGTATGCGGCAGTGTGCTCGTAAGCAGCAATCGCTAAGTCAAAACGTGTTTTATACGTAGCAGAGCCATTGTTGTTTTGCATTTCGCTAATAACACGGTCGTAGTCACTCGCGTTTACCACGATTGTTACGTCTTTGTGGTTTTTAGCGGCTGCACGAACCATTGTAGGGCCGCCAATATCAATATTTTCAATAGCATCTTCAAGGCTGCAGTTTTCTTGAGCGACTGTATTCGCAAAGGGGTATAAGTTAACTACAACTATGTCGATAGCAGAAATGTTGTTATCTGCCATTACGCTTTCATCTTGTCCGCGACGGGCTAATATGCCGCCGTGAATTTTTGGATGAAGAGTTTTTACGCGGCCATCCATGATTTCAGGGTGGCCTGTGTGATCTGATACTTCAGTCACTTTTATGCCGTTATCAGCAAGTAGTTTACATGTGCCGCCAGTTGATAAAATATCAACGCCTTGCGCTTCGAGTGCGCGGGCAAATTCAACAATACCGGTTTTATCAGACACACTTAATAGTGCGCGACGAATGGGACGATGAGTATCCATTGTAGTTTGATTTCCTCAGTTAATGAGCTAGCTTAGAAGCGGGCATTTTAACTGATTACAACTCAAAAAACGACTTATAAAGCGCCGATGAGGGTGAGCATTTTGCAATTTGGTTAATAAGTTGTAGGCATAAAAAAAGCACCCGAGGGTGCTTTTTTTGCATAATACCAGTTGTATTGGATTAGTAAGTAGTTATAACGATAGAAAAACAAGTCTATAACAAGGAAAAAATTTTGCTGTGTAGTTATTCTACATAAAAAATTATTAACGACGTTATGGGCTTGTTTAGCTCGTTAGAATACTTACGCTTTCAATATAATTGGTATTAGTTCATGCCGTATTTTTTAAGCTTTTTACGTAAAGTACCACGGTTGATACCTAGTAAAATTGCTGCACGAGTTTGGTTACCACGTGTATATGTCATCACTTCTTCAAGTAATGGCGCTTCTAGCTCTGAAAGAACAAGGTCGTAAACGTCTTGCACATCTTGACCGTTAAGCTGCTTTAAATAGTGGTGAACAGCTTTTTTTACTGCATCACGCAATGGCTGCGGTTTCTCGTGTGACTGAACATGAGGGTTAGTGATAAATGGAGAAGTCACGTTTTGTTCGAACATTATTAAGTCTCTTTCTTTCTTAGTTAGCTGCTAGTGTTTTAAAGTATTGCTCTAATGCGACGACCTGTGCCTGTGGGTTGTCGAGCGCATTAAATACTCGCCTAAACTGACCATCACTGTCATGGGTTTGCAAATACCAAGATACATGTTTGCGAGCAATTCGCGCTCCCATTGGCTCACCGTAAAACAAATGGAGGTTTGTTAAATGCTCCATTAATATACTGCGCACCTCTGCAATAGCAGGCGGCTGTAAATGTTCCCCAGTTTGCAAATAGTGGTCTATCTCCCTAAATATCCAAGGGCGACCTTGGGCGGCTCGGCCAATCATAATGGCATCTGCACCCGTATAGTCTAAAACCTGTTTTGCTTTTTCTGGTGATGTAATATCACCATTGGCAACAACAGGAATCGACACTGAACGTTTTATATCCCTAATCGTGGCGTACTCAGCATCACCTTTGTACATACATGCGCGCGTACGCCCATGTACAGCAAGTGATGCAATGCCATAACGTTCAGCTATTCTCGCAATCTCTACACCATTACGGTTATCCGGATCCCATCCTGTACGGATTTTAAGTGTCACAGGTATATCAACAGCATTTACGACTGCATCAATAATCTCTTCCACAAGTTCAGGAAACTGTAATAAGGCAGAGCCTGCGAGTTTCTTGTTCACTTTTTTTGCTGGGCACCCCATATTGATATCTATGATCTGTGCACCGTTAGCAACATTGAATTGTGCGGCCTGCGCCATAAGCTCAGGATCTGCTCCTGCAATTTGCACCGCGCGTATACCCGACTCACCGCTGTGATCCATACGGTTCATCGACTTTTCCGTTTTCCAAACCTTAGGATTAGACGATAGCATTTCAGAAACAGCTAGCCCTGCGCCTAAACGACGGCAAAGTTGTCTAAATGGTCTGTCTGTAATGCCTGCCATTGGCGCGACAATTACATTATTCTCAAGTTGGTATTTACCGATACGCACTATATTCAATAGGCCTCTTTTCAAGGGGCGCTAAGTTTACGGTTTTTTTAGCAAAAATCAAAGGCTATAAATTGAACAAAAGTGACTTTTTTTTGCCCTTTTCGTATTGACATTTGATAACCGTATGAGGAATGGCTTTATTTGTGCGAAATTTGAGCGCATTTTGTTTTTGCAACAAAATAAGTTTATTTTTTATTATGTAAAAAAATAGTAAAGCCTGTTAAATACAGGCTTTACATGCATGTTTTGAGTTAATGCTCTAAATTTGATTGTGCAGTTTATTACGCTTTTTTAGTGCCACTCACTCGAGTCCAATCACCTTCAACGGCAATGTCATCTAGCTCAATAAACGGTGTATAAATATCGGCAACCGATTGGGCTTGCTCTTCTAATATGCCCGACATAGCAATTTTACCACCTGGCTTTAATAACCCTAAAATCACACTATGTAATTCGCGAAGTGGCTGGGCTAAAATATTAGCCACAACTATATCGGCAGTAAACTCAGGTTGGTTTTCTGGAAGGTATACTTCGAGTTTGTCTGCAACACCATTTCGGTTAGCGTTATCAAGGCTTGCCTCAAGCGCTTGAGGGTCAATATCTATCCCAATCATACGCTCTGCACCTAGTTTTATAGCTGCAATACCTAAAATGCCTGAGCCACAACCAAAATCAACAACCGTTTTCCCCGTCAGATCTTGGCTTTCTAACCACTTAAGGCACAAGGCCGTTGTTGCATGTGTGCCTGTGCCAAAAGCAAGGCCTGGGTCTAGCAATACATTTACTGCATCAGGGTCTGGAATGTCGCGCCAGCTTGGGCAAATCCATAGTTTTTCGCCAAATTGAATAGGGTGGAAGTTATCCATCCATTCACGTTCCCAGTCTTTATCTTCAAGTTGCTCGATTTTGTATACTAAATTGTCTTTTAGCTCATCATGGCGCTTCAATAACGCAACGACTGCATTCATATCGTGATTAGCTTCGAACAAGCCAATGACTGTGGTATCAGCCCAGAACACAACAGTGCCAATTTTAGGCTCGTAAATAGGGGTATCTTTTGCGTCAATAAAGGTTACTGAAGCGCTACCCGCTTCCATTAATAGGTCGCTTACGGCATCAGCTGTTGCAGCATTGGCATTAATACGAATTTGGATCCAAGCCATGGTTATTTCCTTCAAATAGAAAAAAGGCCGCTATAGCGGCCTTTTTAGTTTATATAGTAGCGCTAAATTATTTAGCGTCTAAAAAGCTTTTCAGTAAATCTGAGCGAGAAGGGTGGCGTAATTTACGCAGCGCTTTCGCTTCTATTTGACGAATACGTTCACGTGTTACGTCAAACTGTTTACCTACTTCTTCTAAGGTGTGGTCGGTATTCATATCAATACCAAAACGCATACGTAGTACTTTAGCTTCACGAGCTGTTAGGCCTGCAAGTACATCGTTAGTTGCGCCTCGAAGAGACTCCATTGTTGCCGAATCGATTGGCGAATCAATGGTTGTATCTTCGATAAAGTCACCTAAGTGAGAATCTTCATCATCACCGATTGGTGTTTCCATTGAAATTGGCTCTTTAGCAATCTTAAGTACCTTACGGATTTTATCCTCAGGCATCATCATGCGTTCTGCTAATTCTTCTGGATTTGGCTCACGACCCATTTCTTGTAACATTTGACGAGAAATACGGTTAAGTTTATTAATCGTTTCAATCATATGTACCGGAATACGGATTGTTCTTGCTTGGTCAGCAATAGAGCGAGTGATTGCTTGACGTATCCACCACGTAGCATAAGTCGAGAACTTATAACCACGGCGATATTCAAACTTATCAACGGCTTTCATCAGACCAATGTTACCTTCTTGGATCAAATCCAAGAATTGTAAGCCACGGTTTGTATATTTTTTAGCAATTGAGATTACAAGACGTAAGTTAGCTTCAACCATTTCTTTTTTCGCGCGGCGTGCTTTCGCTTCACCAATGCTCATTCGACGGTTAATGTCTTTAATACGCTCAATGCTTAAACCTGTTGTTTGTTCAATAACAGATAATTTATTAATACTACGAATAATTTCTGGCTTAACTTCTTCAAGCTTAGCTGAATACTTTTCGTTACCTGAAATTTCTAAATCAACCCAAGAAGCGTCAGTTTCGTTGTTAGCAAAGTGCTTAACGAACGTTTTCTTCGGTAATTTAGCAATTTGTACAGCTTGTTTCATGATTAGACGTTCTTGAACGCGAACTCTGTCCATCATTTCACGCATGTTATTTACCATGCGGTCAAACTGTTTAGGTATTAATTTAAAGGTTCTGAAAAGCTCGCCAATTTCAAAAATGGCTGCTTGTGATTCAGGGTGCGAACGACCTTTAGCTTCAAACGTATCACGTGCTTTGTTGTATAAATCACGTAGATTTTCAAAATGAATGCGAGCTTCTTCAGGATCTGGTCCTGTGTCTATCTCTTCTTCATCTTCATCGTCGCTATCAGCATCGTCTTTGTCGTCTTTATCATCGTCGTCAAGTTGCTTAGCACTTAATTCTGAACCAATATTAGTTGCTGAAATTGGCGCTGTATCTTCATTCGGATCGATAAATCCAACGATGATATCGCTTAAACGCATTTCTTCAGCTTCAAACTTATCCCACTGTTCAAGTAGGTAAGTGATTGCTTCAGGGTACTCTGCAACAGAAATCTGAACTTGATTAATGCCTTCTTCAATACGTTTAGCGATTACAATTTCGCCTTCACGTGTCAGAAGTTCAACAGTACCCATTTCACGCATGTACATGCGTACCGGATCAGTTGTACGGCCGATTTCTTTTTCTACAGTCGCAAGGGCTGCAGCGGCAGCTTCTGCTGCGTCTTCGTCTGTCGTTGTTTCTTGCATCATTAATTCATCAGCATCAGGCGCATTTTCGCTAACCTTGATACCCATATCATTAATCATGCTTATGATATCTTCTACTTGATCTGAGTCTATAATGTCTTGTGGAAGGTGATCATTTACTTCTGCAAAAGTTAAGTAGCCTTGCTCTTTACCTTTCTGAATCAGAAGTTTTAATTGTGACTGAGGAGTTGGATCCATAGAGATTTTTTCTTCCACTCTGATAAGTTGATACAACAGGCGCCATCATGTAGTTTGCATTTAAGCCAACTAGAATAATGTGACGCAGTGAATAGCACAGTATAACAGCCAAAATTAGATCTGACTAGCTGTTAGTGGCTTTTAACGCTGTCATTAACAAATGACATTCAAGTCTTTCATCGCTATTGAGACCTTGTGTCTTGTCCTTTATTAATAAGGTCTCTAGTCGATAATTTAAACACTGATCTTCAATAAATTTAAAAGTATTTTGAAAAACAGTCTCTAAACGCTCTTCATTTATTTCGTGTTGCCACGTTGCAAGCTTGATTAATGGCTCGTAATCTTCAGTTCCTCTAAAAAATTCGAGTAATTGCGCGGTGGTAACATTCTCTTTTTCTAATGCTTGTTCTTGTAGGCGCAGTAATAATCCAATACCGGCTATGCTCATTTGCGCTAAATCGGGCAAATAAGGAATACTTTTAGCCAATTGTGGGTGCTGAATTAAAATACCAATGGCCTGTCGCATAGGTGTTATTTTAAATTTTCGCTCAATAGAGTGCTGTTGCTTAGGTGTTTTTAAGCGACTATTAAGCTGCTCACGTGTTCGACCAATTAAACGACCGAGTTGTTCAAGAATGTTTTCTTGATAAAACTCACTGGGTATTTTTTCTATTAATGGCAGTGCAGCACTAAGTAATTTTGCCTTGCCAGAATCGAGTGTTAAATCTATTTCTAGGCTTAATTTATTGAATAATACTTTAGTAAAGTCATCGGCTTCACTCAAGCGTTGTTCAAACAGCTCTTTACCTTCTTTTTGTACTAGAGAGTCAGGGTCTTCACCATCGGGTAAAAAAACAAAATTTAAGGCTTTTCCGTCATTCAAATAAGGAAGAGCATTTTCAAGTGCCCGCCACGCTGCATCTCGCCCTGCGCGATCCCCATCGTAACAACAAATAACTTTATCTGTTGTTCTAAAAAGGGTGTGCATGTGTTCGCTCGTAGTTGCAGTACCAAGTGCAGCAACAGCATATTCAATACCTTGTTCAGCAAGCGCCACCACATCCATATAACCTTCAACAATAAGTACATGGTCTAACTTTTTATGAGCTTGTTTTGCCTCATATAAACCATATAACTCAAAACCTTTATGAAAAATTCTGGTTTCTGGAGAGTTTAAATATTTAGGACCTTGGTCGGCTTGCATTACACGCCCACCAAAGGCGATAACACGTCCGCGTTTATCGCGAATAGGAAACATTAAGCGGTCGCGGAAAAAATCAAATTGTCTACCGGGTGTTTTTTCTGAAGCGAGCTTTAGCTCAACTAATTGCTCTTTTTGTTCTTTGTTGCGGCCAAGCTGTAGGCATAAACCATCCCATTCACTTGGAGCGTAACCAATCATAAATTTTTTAACTATTTCACCACTTAAACCTCGGCCCTTAACGTAGTCTATTACAGCCGTTGAATTGCTGTGGTGTTTTAATTGGTGTTGATAAAAGCGTGCTGTGTGGAGCATTAAATCGTAATCAGAGCGCTTTTGTGCTGCGGTGCGTTCTGGTGCTGAACTTGTGCCTTGTTCTCGAGGTACTTCTAAATTAAGCATGCTGGCTATTTCTTCAATAGCATCAACAAACTCGAGCTTTTCGTATTCCATTATAAATGAAATCGCATTCCCGTTAGCGCCACAGCCAAAACAATGATAAAACTGCTTATCTTGAGATACCGTGAACGAAGGGGACTTTTCATTATGAAAAGGGCAGCAAGCTTGATAATCTTTACCTGCTTTTTTTAGACCTACTTTTGAGTCTATCAGGTCGACAATATCGGTTCTGGCAAGTAAATCGTCTATAAAGTTACGTGGGATCTTTCCAGCCATTAGTAAAATGCAGTCCTGAGATAATGATAAAAATAACGAATGTGAAATTTACTTTTTATACTCGCTTGGCGCAGAGTATAACGTGCTTTAACTTACCAAAACGAAAGCTAAATAAACAGAGTAGCTATAAATAATTTTATCTTTAAATAACCACATTGAAGCACTTTTATTAAAGTTAAAAACAAAGAAACCGAGCACAAGGCTCGGTTTACTTCAATCATACTTTAATGTATGTGGGAGTATTAGGCAGTTAATCGTTGCTTAATTAAACCAGAGATCTTGCCCATATCGGCGCGACCCTCAGCCTTGCTTTTGATTATACCCATTACTTTACCCATGTCTTGCATACCTGCTGCATTAGTATCAGCAATAGCCGCGTCAATGAGAGCAATGATTTCTTCTTCACTCAATTGTTGAGGTAAAAAAGTTTCAAGCGCTACTATTTCATTGGCTTCAATATCAGCTAAATCATCACGCCCAGCATCTTTGTACTGAGTGTAAGAGTCACGACGTTGTTTAACAAGCTTCACTATAACGGAGGTAATACCTGCGTCGTCTAGCGTTATTTGCTCGTCAATTTCACGTTGCTTGATTGCAGCAAGTACCATACGAATAGGGTTAAGACGTTGCTTGTCTTTGGCTCTCATCGCATCTTTTTGCGCATCTTTTAGCGTTATTAAAAGGCTCATTTATACAAGACCTAATATATTAGTATAATTTAACGCGACGAGCGTTATCACGAGAAAGTTTTTTCATGTGACGTTTAACTGCAGCAGCTTTTTTACGTTTACGTTCAGCTGTTGGTTTTTCATAGTGCTCGCGACGACGAACTTCTGAAAGGATTCCTGCTTTTTCACATGAACGCTTGAAGCGACGAAGTGCTACGTCAAACGGTTCGTTCTCTCTTACTTTAATTACTGGCATTAAAAATTCACCTACCTAAATTATGAGCGTTGCTCAAGTTGATCAAACATTGATCAAGTGGTTCAAAAATGGTGCGGTATTGTAATCCGAAGCAACACCACATGTAAAGGACAATATTAACAGAAACACATCATGTAAAACAGTATTAATTTGATTGGCGTTGGTACAACCTAGAAAACACTTGGCCAGCTTTTTTTTCTTTAATTAACAGCCAGTTATCTGGTTTTGTGAATGAGTTTAAATCACTTTCAACTTCAACGTAAATTAAAGCTTCTGAGCTGAGCCATTGATTCTTTTCTAAAAAATCGCAGCTAATTTGGGCTAGGTTTTTACGAAAAGGGGGATCAACGAAAACGAGGTCAAAAGGTTCATTTAGGTTTTTTTGTTCTAAAAACGATAATGTATTTATATTTTTTACGTGCGCGTTTTGCAATTTTAAAGTTGTTATATTGTGTTCTAATTGCGTTGCTGCTAATAAATCAAGCTCAATAAAAGTAGCGCTTTTAGCAAAACGAGATAATGCTTCAAACCCTAAACCACCAGAGCCGGCAAAGCAATCAAGTACGTTTGTATCTCGTGTATCTTGCATTAACCAGTTAAATACTGTTTCTTTTATGCGATCGGTGGTTGGACGCAGACCTTGCACATCCTTTACTGGTAGCTTTCTGCCACGAAATTGACCGCTTATAATTCTAATAAAGCCATCACTTGATTTATTAATTACTTTATTTTGCGCCGTTTTATTTCTCATTTAGCTCACTAAAAAATGGTATCTGGGATCTAGCTCAGATAATATTGCAGTAGATTACGTATAGCTTCATTTTTCAACTGCATTAAAAGTGTTACTATTTAGCTCTTAATGTTTTGAACTGTTTTTTTGCTGGCAGATATTGCCGAGCACAATAAAGCTATTTTCAAATTTTAGTTTATCAGATTTTTATAAGTGGTTATTAGCAAGTATGGCAAAAAAAAGTAAATTCCTGTCTTGGTTTGGTTTTGGTAAGTCAGATGAAAAACAAGCAGAGCAAGTAAAAGAAACTAATAACCAACAAGCGTTGGCCGAACAACAAGAAGCTGAGCGTATAGAGCAAGAGCGCGCTGAAACAGAGAAGCACGATGCAGAGCAAGCTGAAAAGTTAGCGGTTGAACAAGCAAATGCTGAATTATTGGCAAAAGAACAAGCTGATGCCCACGCAAAACAATTAGAGCTGCAACAGCGTTTAGCCGAACAAGAAATGCAAATGCGCCTTGAGCAAGAGCGAATTGCGGCTGAAAAAGCTGAAGCCGAGCGTTTAGAGCAAGCACGTATTGAGGCTGAAAAAGTTGAAACCGAGCGTTTAGAGCAAGCACGTATTGAGGCTGAAAAAGTTGAAACCGAGCGTTTAGAGCAAGCACGAGTTGCAGCTGAACAAGCTGAAAGCGATCGTCTAGAACAAGCGCGTATTGAGGCTGAAAAAGTTGAAACCGAGCGTTTAGAGCAAGCACGTATTGAGGCTGAAAAAGTTGAAATCGAGCGTTTAGAGCAAGCGCGTGTTGAGGCTGAAAAAGCAGAAAGCGATCGTCTAGAACAAGCGCGTATTGAGGCTGAAAAAGTTGAAACCGAGCGTTTAGAGCAAGCACGTATTGAGGCTGAAAAAGCTGAAACCGAGCGTTTAGAGCAAGCACGTATTGAGGCTGAAAAAGCTGAAAGCGATCGTTTAGAGCAAGCGCGTATTGAGGCTGAAAAAGCTGAAAACGAGCGTTTAGAGCAGGCGCGTGTTGCGGCAGAACAAGCTGAAAGCGAGCGTTTAGAGCTGGCGCGTGTTGCGGCTGAAAAAACTGAAAACGAGCGCTTAGAGCTGGCGCGTGTTGCAGCTGAACAAGCTGAAAGCGATCGTCTAGAACAAGCGCGAGTTGCGGCTGAAAAAGTTGAAAGTGAGCGTTTAGAGCAAGCGAGTATTGAGGCTGAAAAACTTAAAGCGGAGAAAGAAGATAAACCCAAAAAAGAAGGTTTTTTTTCTCGCCTTAAAAAAGGCTTATTAAAAACTCGCGTTAATATTGGATCTGGATTTGCATCTATATTTAGCGGCAAAAAAATTGATGACGATTTATTTGAAGAGCTGGAAACCCAGCTATTAACTGCCGATTTGGGCGTTGATACAACCATGAAGTTAATCGATCGATTAACAGATGGGGCTAATCGTAAACAGTTAAAAGATGGCGATGCACTTTACGAGCTAATGAAACAAGAAATGGCCACTATGCTTAAAACTGCAGAGCAGCCTTTAGTGATACCAACTGATAAAAAACCATTCGTAATACTGATGGTGGGTGTGAATGGTGTAGGTAAAACCACGACTATTGGTAAACTGGCTAAGCAATTTCAAAACGAAGGTAAGTCGGTTATGTTGGCTGCTGGTGATACGTTTAGAGCGGCTGCTGTTGAGCAACTTCAAGTATGGGGTGAGCGCAATAGTATTCCTGTTATTGCACAACACACTGGCGCTGATAGTGCTTCAGTTGTTTTTGACGCATTTCAAGCCGCGAAAGCTCGTAAAGTGGATGTATTAATCGCCGATACAGCTGGGCGCTTGCAAAATAAAGATAATTTAATGCAAGAGCTTGAAAAAATAGCACGTGTAATGAAAAAAATTGACCCTGATGCGCCGCATGAAGTGATGTTAACGATTGACGCAGGCACAGGGCAAAATGCGATTAGCCAAGTGAATTTGTTTAATCAGTGTGTAGGCTTAACTGGTATTACCCTTTCTAAACTTGATGGAACTGCAAAAGGTGGTGTTATTTTTGCGGTGGCTGATAAGTTTAATATTCCAATTCGTTATATTGGTGTTGGCGAAAGTATCGATGATTTACGTACATTTAAGAGTGATGACTTTATTGATGCGTTATTTAGCCAAGATGAGGACGACGTTTAATTTACTAAGAGGGAGCTTGCTCCCTTTTTAATTGCGAGGAATACCAATTGCATTCGTGTTTATGATGAGGTTGGCATAATAAAAAATGATAAATTTTCAGCAAGTAAGTAAAACCTACCCAGGAGGGCATCGGGCCCTTGAAAAAGTTAATTTTCATATTAAGCCGGGCGAACTTGCATTTTTAACTGGTCACAGTGGTGCAGGTAAAAGTACGTTATTAAAGTTAATTAGCTTAATGGAGCGCCCATCTGCGGGTAACGTGTTTATCAACGGTGTTGATTTAAATAAGGTTAACTCGCGTCAAATTCCCTATGCCCGTCGTGACATTGGTATTATTTTTCAGAATCATCGCTTATTAGAGCGCCATACTGTATTTGATAATGTGGCATTGCCATTAATTATTGAGGGTACTCATCATAATCAAATTGCAAAGCGGGTTCATGGGGCGCTCGATAAAGTGGGCTTAATTGATAAAGTGAAATGCCACCCGTCTATGCTTTCTGGCGGCGAACAACAGCGCGTAGGTATTGCTCGCGCGATAGTTAACTCGCCACCAATTTTATTGGCCGATGAGCCAACAGGTAACCTTGACCCTGAACTTTCGATGGAAATTTTACGATTATTTGAAGATTTTAATAAACACGGTACAACCGTGCTTATTGCCACTCATGATTTAGGCTTGGTTGCGCGTATGAAATATAGAAGCTTAACTTTAAAAGACGGGCGAATGCTTCAAGACCCCTTAGCGCAGGAGGTTTTATGAGCTTACTATTTAAGGGGCGCCAAAATAAAAACGAAAAGCAAAAAAAATCTATATTAGCTGGCGGTTATTTTTTTATTATTAATATTTTTCGTCAAGGAATACACAGCCTTGGTGAAATGTGGCGTACGCCTTTAGCTTCGATGATGACAATTGCTGTACTAGGTTTGAGTTTAACGCTACCAGCAACACTTTATTTAGTGGTTAAAAATGTTCAACAAGTCAGTAGCGGGTTTGAAGAAGCAAGCGAAATATCTTTGTTTGTAAAAGAGACGATGAGCGAGCAACAAACACAAACTTTGGTGAAACGTTTAGCACTGTATCCCGAAGTTGAGAGTGTGGCATTTATTTCAAAGCAGCAAGCACTTACAGAGTTTAAAAGTGTCTCGGGGTTTGGGCAAGCATTAGAGTACTTAGATAGTAACCCACTTCCTGATGTTGTGTTGGTCACACCAACTAAGCGTGATCGTCAGCCTAATGCAGCTAGAGCTCTTTTAACTAAGCTGGAAGCTGAGCGTGAGGTTGATTTTGGTAAGCTCGATATAGCATGGTTAGAGCGTTTAAATGCATTGTTGAGTTTGTTAAAAGAGAGTGTAATAACGATCACGCTACTGTTACTTACTTCAGTCACGCTTATTATTGGTAATACTATTCGTTTATCTATTATGGATAAAAAAGAAGAAATACAAGTAATGAAATTAGTTGGGGCTACTAATACATTTATTCATGCACCATTTTTATGGACGGGTATTTGGTATGGTGTTATCGGTGGGCTATTTGCCTTCATATCGGTTGCTTTAATGATGTGGTGGCTATCTTCTGCTGTCAGTAGTGTAGCGGGTGTTTACCAAACAAGTTTTTCGTTAATTGGTTTAACATTAAAAGAGTTTGGCCTGTTAGTTTTACTTGCAACAAGCTTGGGCTTTATTGGTTCGTATCTTTCTGTAAATCGATACATTAAAGAAATAGAACCCGATAAAGTATAATTCGAATCTATTAGTCGTTCGATGCTTATGTACCATATAAGTGAACTAACCCTGCTCGGTATGCGTATGCTATCGGGTTGGGTAGTACCTCTTTTATTAAAACTGTCATGTTTGTGTACTATTCTCCTCAAGGTAATAAGTTATAAATGAGGTGCTGCGATGAGGTGAACCTCTTGCATCCCTTTAATTCATAACTTATTCAGCCGCTTATAGTAGACTTAAATAACGCAAAAAAACCTCTTGATTTATGATTAGAAAAAGTTTTAAATTGGGGTTAGCACTCTTGGTTAAAGAGTGCTAAGATGGTTTCAAATGTTTATCACCGAGGTGAAAAATGAGTAAAGATTTATACGCAATGGCACTTACAGTCGGACAACAAAGCGCAAGCATGGACGGTTACCTTCAAGCGGTAAGCACTATTCCTATGCTTAAGGTTGAACAAGAACAAGAGCTTGCTAAAAGGCTTCAGGAAGAAGGCGATCTTAGTGCTGCCAAGCAACTCATTATGTCGCATTTACGCTTTGTAGCACATATTGCTAAAAGCTACTCGGGCTATGGTTTACCACAAGCAGACTTAATCCAAGAGGGCAATATAGGCCTGATGAAAGCGGTAAAGCGTTTCGACCCTACAGTGGGAGTTCGTTTAGTATCGTTTGCAGTTCATTGGATTAAAGCAGAAATTCATGAGTTTGTGCTTAAAAATTGGCGCATAGTTAAAGTTGCGACAACTAAAGCACAACGTAAATTGTTTTTTAATCTTCGCAAAAATAAAAAGCGTTTAGGTTGGTTTAACCAAGCAGAAGTTAGCACTGTTGCGAGCGAGTTAGGTGTGAGTGAAAAGGAAGTTCGTGAAATGGAATCGCGTATGAGCGGCCAAGACATGGGCTTCGACTTGACAGGTGACGACGATGATAACGCACCAACAAGTACTTACTCTCCAGTACAATATTTAACGGATGGTGCAGCTGATCTGGCTGACGACGTTGAACAACAACAGTGGAAAGAGCAGGCGCATACGCGTTTATTTAGCGCACTTAAAACACTTGATGAACGCTCGCAAGATATTGTTAGCGCACGTTGGTTGTCTGATGATAAGGCGACTCTTCAAGAGCTTGCACAAAAGTACAGTGTATCAGCCGAACGTGTTCGTCAGCTTGAAAAAACAGCGATGAAAAAGTTACAAAGCGCTATGAGTTAAACACAGCTCAAGCAGCAAAATTTAAAAAGCCCTGCATGAAAATGCGGGGCTTTTTTGTTTACGGCCGTAAGCTTTCACCTGCCTAGTGCTAAAATTGATAACCGGTTCTACTTTAAATAAGTAACTGAGAATATCTATATATGTTTTTATGGCTGGTAAAATTATAATTAATGTAGTTAACGCGACAGCCCAAGGTTTACTAAACCACCATACTTTTGAAGTTTGAAAATAGTTGGGTGGGGCTTTTAATTTTTCTCTTTCAGAAATCATGGTAGGTGAAATCTCTATAACTTCAGCAACAATAAATTTTATTAAATGAAAATTACGTAGCTTGTTAATTGAAGCTTCAGAGTAAAAGCTTTGGCTATGGAGTTTAATTGTTTGTATTTCTTTACCATGATTCAGAAAATAATCAGCAAGGAAAAAAATTAGTTATTTTTCATGTTTGCTATACATATAATTTCCTTATTAAAGTACATATCATCGAGCACTAACCCCTTTGCCCTCAGCCTGCGCCAACTGAATGTATTTACGCTCAACCAGCTGCGAAACCGGCACAAGTTCAAAGCCTTGATCTATTAACTGTGGTAACGCTTCACGTAAAAAATCAATAGTTTCAGGATAAGGGTGGGCGATAGCAATGGCAAAATTGTGATCGGTTGCTTGCTGTTTTAATTCATCAAACCTTAACTGCAATTGCTCGGGGGTGATAATGTTGTCTAAAAATACTTGGCGGCTAATATTAGCAACACCTAAAAAGTTTGCCGCATTTTGAGCTTGGCTTAAATCTGTGGTACGACTATCTAAAAAGTATAAATGGCGTTTTTTAAGCACTTCCATTGTCCATTTCATAGCTTGGCTTTGTTGTGTTAGTGCTGAGCCCATATGATTATTAACGCCCTTAACTTGTGGCAGACTAGCTAAGGCAGTGCCTAGAGTTTGCTGGAGCTGCTCTTTACTCATACTTAATGTAAGCGCGCCGGGGCCTAGTTTTTTCCCATTTAGCGCCTGCATGGGCACATGAAGTAATAGCTCTTTATTTGACTGACTCGCTAGCGAAGCAAAAGCTTGCGAATAGGGGGTGTGAGGCAAAATTGAATATGACAATTGCCCTGGTAAGGTTAAGAACTCTAAATCTCTTTGATGGTAGCCTATATCGTCAATTACGATTGCTATTTGCTTCGCTTTAACATCAAAAGAGACAAAGCAAGTGACTAATAAAAGCCACGTTGTAATGCTTGCGTTAATAGTTTTCAAATTTATAATTTTTATTATCTTATTAAGCTCAGTAAGTTGCTCTAAATAAAGCGAATGTTATTGCATACTGAGCAACTGTTTTGCTTTAACTAATTGTAAATCAGCCAAATTACTTGAAAGTAATTGCTGAGTACCTTTAGTCTGTTCGTTTTTTATTATAACGGCTTTATTGTTTTGTGAAAGGTTTGTTTGATTAATCGCCACATCGGGCGTTATTCCTACACCATCAATTGATTTACCTGAAGGCGTAAAGTATTTTGCTGTAGTCAGTTTTAAGGCTGTATTACCGTCACCTAATGGGATGAGAGATTGAACAGAGCCTTTACCGAATGACTGGCTTCCTACAATCTTTGCACGATTATTATCTTTTAAAGCAGCCGCTAAAATTTCAGCTGCTGAAGCCGAGTTTTCATTTATGAGTACCACAATTGGTGCACCTTTTAACACATCACCGTGCTTGGCGTAAAAGGCTTGATTTGCATCAAAAAAACGCCCCTTAGTGGTTACAATAGTGCCGCTTTGTAAAAACAGGTCTGATACTGCCACAGCACTTTTTAAGGTGCCACCAGGATTGTCGCGTAAATCGATGACCAGTCCTTTGAGTGGGTAACCATAGTGATTTTGCATGGCTGCAACTTGTATTGCTACCTCATGTAGTGTGTGATTGGAAAAGCTATTGATAGCTAAATAGCCAGTGCCGGTATCTAAAAGCTGACTGGTTACACTTTCTAAATCTATTTGGGTGCGGGTAACATCAAAAGGTATATGGGTTTTATTTGTATTACGTTGCACTGTTAAGTGAATGCTTGCAAACTTACTGTCCCTTATTAAAGCAGCTACTTGGTCAATTGTAAGTGTTGCAACAGTATGGTTATTAATACTAATTATAATATCGTTAGGTAAAATCCCTGCATTTTTGGCCGGAGAGTTATTAACAACATCGATAATAGTCATTTGCTCGTCAATATTTTTAACTTCAATACCAAGGCCTGTGTAACGACCGTTTGTGTTGTCAAATAACGCAGTGAGTTCATGCTCGTCGAGGTATTTAGAATAAGGATCGAGCTTTGAATATAAGCGTTCAAATTGATGATTGTTGTATTTTATATGCATGCTATTTTGTAATTCTAAGTCATCAACATAATAAGCATGAATATTAAATAAAATTTCGTCTATTTGTTGCCTCTTCAATTGTTTTACTGAGCTGGCAGAGGCGCTATTGATAAAGAAAATAAAGACAAGTAAACACAGGCTTAAAATGAAACCTGTGTTTTGTTTCTTTTCGTAGAATGTCGTTGGGGTTTTGTTTTTCATCAGCTGCTCCAGAGCGGTGCAGCGGTTTATTCAATTAAATGCGTCTGCACCATTTTACAGGATTTACTGCGCGTCCTTTGTGGCGTATTTCAAAGTATAGACCAGAACTTGCTTGTCCGCCGCTTTGGCCAACTAAAGCTAAAGTTTCACCTTCTCTAACCATATCGCCAACATCTCTGAGGAGTGTCTGTGCATGGCCGTATAAACTCATAAAGCCTTCACCATGATCAACAACGATCACCCAGCCATAACCTTTTAGCCAATCGGCAAATACAACTTGGCCATTGTGCACGCTATTAACATTCACGCCTTCTTTTGCACCAATTAATACGCCTTTCCAATCAATACCGCCATGCTTACGCTGGCCAAAGGTGTGTTCTAACTTACCTCTGGTCGGCCAATTTAGTTTACCCTTACTTTTATTTAGGCCGAGTAATTCGATCTTTTGCGTTTTCTCTTTTTCAAGCTCTTCAATGGTTGTAATTAAAGTTTGTTGGTTTTCTTTAAGGTAATTAATAGAGCTTTTGGTACTTGTGAGCTGAGCTTGTAAGTTTTTAAGATTTGCTTGGCGTTCACTTTGAGCGTTAAGCAAAGCAGTTTGACGCCTTTTTTGTTCGTCATGTAAAGCGATTAACCTTTGTTTTGTTTTAGCCAGCTCTATCTGATTAGAAGCTATTTCCTCTTGAAGGGCTTTTAGGTCTTCAATTTGCTCTATCCTGGCTTTATTTAAGTAATTGTAATAACTGAGAGTGCGCTCAAATTTTGCTGTGTCTTCTTGGTTCAAAATCATTTTAGAGTAGTCATCACCGCCAGCCATATAGGCACTTTTTAATTGCGCGGCTAAAATGCGCTGAAATAGGGCGTGTTTTTGATCAAGTTGTTCTGCTTTTTGTTGTTGCAGTTTTTGCTGCTGTTGGTTTTTTTTAACCGATTGCTCAGCCATATTAAGCGCTTTAGCATTTTTTGCTATGTTGAGCTCATGACTTTTGAGATTTTTTTGTAGTTTTGCTATTTTTTTTTGTTGTTCATTATATTGCGCTTGATTTTGTTCAAGCGCGTTTTGTACTTCGGATAAATCTTTTTTAGTGCGGTCTTCGTTAGCGACTGCAGGTGCAGCCGCTAACGAAGTAAGTATTAAGCCGCACTTAATTAACCGGTTAATACGTTTATTCATTTTATTTCAACATCATGATAGGCGTACCAGTCATTTCTCTTGGTTGCTCCATACCCATTAAGTGAAGCATTGTTGGGGCTACATCACTTAAGGCTTTACCTTGCATTGGCTCTGCATCGCGACCAACATAAATAAAATGCACCGGTTCGCTAGTGTGGGCGGTATGTGCTTGGCCTGTTTTGAGATCAGCCATTTGCTCAGCATTACCATGGTCAGCTGTTATTAACGCTTCACCACCAAACTCTTCTAGCGCATCAACAACACGTCCAATGCAGCTATCTACAGCTTCACAGGCTTTAACAGCAGCCTCAAATACACCAGAATGACCAACCATATCGCCGTTAGGGTAGTTGCAAATAATAGCATCGTATTTACCGCTTTTTATTGCAGCTACCAGCTTGTCGGTTAACATTTCTGAATTCATTTCTGGTTGTAAATCGTACGTTGCTACTTGCGGCGAAGGAATTAGTTCGCGTGTTTCGCCTTCAAATTCACTTTCGCGCCCGCCACTAAAGAAAAACGTAACGTGTGCGTACTTTTCGGTTTCAGAAATACGTAGTTGCGTTTTACCATTTTTTTCAAACCACTCACCTAAAACATTAACTAAAGGGGTAGGACCAAATGCCACTGGTGCGTTAATGTCGGCTGCGTATTCTGTCATCATTACAAAAGCACTAAGCTCAGGCGTTCTTTTTTTAGTAAACCCATCAAAATCAGGTTCAACAAATGCACGTGTAATTTCGCGGGCTCTATCTGCTCTAAAATTAGCAAATATAATAGTATCACCATCATTTATTGTTGCTGGTGTCGCGCCTGCTGGGGTAATTGTGGTGGCAGCTACAAATTCGTCGTTTTCGTCGCGCTCATATGCAGCTTCAAGTGCTATTACGCCGTTATCGTAATTAAAATCGCCCTCGGCAAGAGTCATTACGTTATAGGCTTTCTCTACACGATTCCAGCGATTATCTCGGTCCATGGCGTAGTAGCGACCAATTAATGAAGCCAAACGACCGCATTTAAGCTCGCTAAATAATGCTTCAATACGTTCAATAGACGCTTTAGCGCTACGTGGTGGTGTGTCACGGCCATCTAAAAAGGCGTGAAAATAGACTTCTTTAGCACCACGTTTAGCAGCAAGTTCAATAATTGCAACGATATGATCTTCGTGGCTGTGCACACCGCCGGGGCTCAATAGGCCCATAATATGAACGGCTTTACCTGCTTTCACAGCTTTATCTATATTTTCAACAAGTGCAGGTGTTGAATCAAATTCGCCATCATTAATGGCTTTGGTGATACGAGTAAAGTCTTGATAAACTACTCGTCCAGCCCCTAAGTTTACATGGCCAACTTCAGAGTTGCCCATTTGCCCATCAGGAAGACCAACATCAAAGCCCGAAGCTGAAATTAATGTATGAGGGCGTGTAGCCCATAAGTTGTCTAGTACTGGCGTGTTTGCCGCCAAAATAGCATTACTTTGCTCATCTTCGCGATACCCCCAACCGTCTAAAATCATTAATACCAGTGGTTTTTTATGTTCTGTCATAGTCACTCCTGAAAGTTAGCACCTGTTTGGCTTTAGCATACCGTGTTTTGTAACTAGGGTCAGCATGCAAAGCCGCATATTAATTTTTTTCACTCTGCTGAAAAACGTAAACACACACTTAGATAAGGTATATATGGGGCGTTTTATGTACTTTTAAACAACGTCTAAACTCGCATTTTAAGTTGGTTTGGGTATACTTGCGTGGCTAAAGTCTAAAATATCTAAAACACTACGTTTTAGGATGTAATTTATAGTGGAAGTCGAATGGATCAATATATTGAATTTATCACCAATCACCCAATTTTAAGCCTTGCTTGGGTGGGTATTGTATTTCTTATTGTTAGTGGCTGGATAAAAAGTAAGTTTTCAGCTGTTCGTCAAATAAATCCTCAGCAGCTGACGTTACTTATTAACCGTGATGACGGTCAAGTAATCGATATACGTGCGCAAAAAGAGTTTAATGCAGGGCGTATTTCTGGTGCTGAGCACTTAAGCCCAGAGAATGCGAAAAAATCTGACTTTTCAAGCCTTGAAAAGTACAAGACTAAACCCATTATAGTTGTATGTACTACAGGTATGACTGCCCAAGGTACTGCAGCCGCTATGAGTAAAGCTGGTTTTGAACGAGTATACTTATTAGCCGGTGGCATGGGTGCGTGGCAATCTGCTAGCTTACCAACTACAACAGGTCGCTAATCAGTTTAGCTAGGCCGATAGAGGATTTATTATGAGTAATGTTGTTTTATACACCAAGGCGTATTGTCCATTTTGTCAGCGTGCTCTTTCGCTTTTAAACAGCAAAGGCGTTGAATACACAAATTATGATATTGGTGTACAGCCTGAGCTACGCGATGAAATGATTGCCAAAGCAGGTGGTGCAAGCACAGTACCGCAAATTTTTATTAATGATGAACATATCGGTGGCTGCGACGACATGATGGCTATTGAAGCGCAAGGTAAACTTGACGCCAAGCTAAACGCTTAATTTAATTATAATAACGAACAAGTTAGGAATAACAATGAACGAAGAAACTCAAAACGTAGCAGCTGCAGAAGCCGGCGCACAATTTACTATTCAGCGTATTTACACTAAAGATGTGTCGTTTGAAACACCAAACTCTCCGGCTATTTTTCAAAAAGAATGGACGCCAGAAGTTAAGTTAGATTTAGATACACGTTCTAACAAGTTAGATGAGGGTGTATTTGAAGTTGTTTTGGCATTGACAGTAACAGCTTCGCTTGGTGAAGAAACTGCGTTTTTATGTGAAATTCAACAAGCGGGTATTTTTACTATTGCTGATGTTGAAGAAGTGCAACTTGCACATATGCTAGGTGCATTTTGCCCTAACGTGTTATTTCCATATGCACGTGAGGCTGTATCAAACCTTGTTAACCGTGGTACATTCCCACAGCTTAATCTTGCGCCAGTAAATTTTGATGCGTTATTTGCACAGTACATGCAACAACGTACTGCGCCAGCTGACCAGGTTACAGCAGACGCATAACTTATGAGTACAGCAACTACAGCTGTTACTGTATTAGGGGCGGGGTCTTACGGCACCGCCCTTGCTATTTGTTTAGCCCGAAATGGTCACAACGTGACGCTTTGGGGAAGAAATAGCGACGACGTTGCCACGCTTGCAGCTGAGCGGAAAAATCAACGTTACTTACCAGATGCCCCTTTTCCTGACACCCTTACTCTTGAAGCCAACTTACAACGTGCCGTTGCTAGCAGCGCTATTGTACTTGTTGTTGTGCCAAGCCATGCTTTTGGCGATACACTTCAGCAAATCAAACCAGCATTACAAAAAGGCGCAAAAGTAGCATGGGCTACCAAAGGGCTTGAGCCTAATACTGGGCGCTTGTTGCAAGAAGTTGCACTGCAAGAATTGGGAGATGATATTCCACTTGCGGTACTTTCGGGTCCTACATTTGCAAAAGAAATGGCGATGGGTTCACCTACGGCTATTTCTGTGTCTTCTACGTCGCCTGAATTTGCCCAGCAGCTTGCGGACTTACTTCATTGTGGTCGCTCATTCCGAGTGTATAACAATGATGACTTTATTGGCATTCAACTTGGTGGTGCGGTTAAAAATGTAATTGCAATTGGTGCCGGTATTTCGGATGGCGTAGGCTTTGGTGCAAATGCACGTACAGCGCTCATAACGAGAGGACTTGCCGAACTTACTCGTCTAGGTTGTGCTCTTGGCGCAAAGCCAGAAACCTTTATGGGAATGGCAGGCCTTGGTGATTTAATACTAACCTGTACAGATAACCAATCACGTAATCGTCGATTTGGTTTAGCGCTGGGTAAAGGCGAAAGTGTAGATGCTGCTATTAAGTCAATTGGCCAAGTTGTTGAAGGCTTTAGAAATACTAAAGAAGTGTATTTGTTAGCGCAGCGCACTGGTGTGGAAATGCCAATTACTGAACAAATTTATAAAGTTCTTTATGAAAATAAAGACATGAAAGATGCAGCTATGGCGCTATTAGGCCGAGAGCAAAAGTCGGAATAAAAAATAAGCCTTTTAGCTAATATCTGAAAGGCTTATTTTCTTTACGTTTTAAAAACAGTTACTGATTTTTTCAGTTTAAGAGCGAGTGTTTTCATATCTTCTGAATATGTTTGAACTTGTTCAATTTTCCCCATGCTGTTTTGACCAGCACTGACAACTTCATTGATATTTTTACTTAGATCTTCAGCAACAGTGCTCTGCTCTGATACAGCACTAGAGATGTGACTCGACATATGTGTAATAGATTCTATTACTTCAGATATATTTTCTATTAATTCACTGGCTGCATTTGCAGCACTCATGCTTTCTTGACTCATACTTTTACTTAAGCCCATAACATTAACAGCAGATTGTGAGCCTTGTTGTAATTTGTTAATTGTTTCATGAATTTCAGCTGTACTCGTTTGTGTTCTACTTGCTAAAGAGCGTACTTCATCAGCAACAACAGCAAATCCACGGCCTTGCTCACCAGCTCTGGCTGCTTCAATAGCGGCATTTAATGCTAGCAAATTGGTTTGTTCAGCTATCGCTTGAATAACATCCAGCATAGATACAATATCTTGCACGCTATTTTCAAGACTAGCAATTACCGTTGATGCTTCATCTAATTGTCCCACCAAGTTCTCTATTGAATTTATAGAGCTTAGGAATGCATCATGAACTTTTTTTGCATCTATATTTGCTGTTTCGGCGGAGCTTAGCGTTAATTTGGCATTATTTTCAATTTCTACCGCAGACGATGCCATTTGCGTAATTGCAGTTGCTATCTGGTCTGTTTCTGATTGTTGTTCTGTTAAATAGTGAACACCTTCGCTGCTAACATTAGAAATACTCCCAGCAACGTTAAAGGAATCCTCTACTGATAGTTTCACACCGTTAATAAGCTCAGCAATTTTGTGTTCAAATTGGTTGAATGAAGCCGCGAGTTGGCCTATTTCGTCGTTGCGACGAACAATTATCTCTTGTGTTAAATCACCATCGCCATTGGCAATGGTTGCCATTTTTTCAGCCACTTCAGATAATGGTTGAGCAACTAATTTTTTGAAAATATAGATTAAAACTCCAGCTAAAATAGTGACGAGTAGTAATATTTCTATAACCGAAAAAATAGCCAGTTCAAGTAGCACAGCCTCAATATGACTAAACTCAATATAAAGATTAATTTTGCCTACTTTATTTTGTGTTCCTGCATCATCGTAGAATAACTCAGTTTGTGTCATTGATGGTGTTTCTGCACCATCTGTTTCAACGAATACCTCTCCATTCGTATCGTATACTACTATTTTGGATATATTTTGGGATGCAACTTCGGCATTTATTAGCTTTTTGGCTAATTCATCTTGGAAGTTCCACATCGCATTAGGTAGTGACAGCCCAATACGCTCTTTTGCAAGATTGATTTCAGTATCAAGCTTTAGCTTTAATTGATTGCTTTGTGCGGTGTAATCATAAACACCAAAGCAAAGTAAAACAAAAACCATAGCGCTTAATGTAGTAATAACCAGCCTAAATAGAATTGAACGAGTCAAAATATCTCCTTACTTAATCGGAACTCTGGTTAAAGTTGTTGATAACGTTTTGAACGATAGTTCATTTATTTTTCTGTCCAGGTATTTTAGGAGAGCAAAGCGAATTTACGCGTTAATAGCTGGCTCGTTGCAACTAAATTCAACGAGGTTAATGTTGAAAATAGTTGCTTGGGATATATTTACTATTCAAAGTCCAAATTACTTAAGATAATTTGCCATAATGGTGTTTACATCTATTTTTGTAAGCCCCTGATTATAGATTTTCTGCCATTTTTGCCCTTCAGTATCATTTCTAAAGGCAATGTATAGTTTTTTATCTTCTAATAATGTTGTGTTCATTGCTACCTTATTTTTTAGTGCTGATAGCGATTTATCGGTATCCAGTAAGTACTTAAGTACGTTTGCGTCTATTACTGCAGCATCAATTCGCCCCGCAGCTACTTTTTTAATATTTAATACATCAGAAGGAGCTGCGTCTCCTTTAATTGTGCCAGAGGCAATCATGTCATCAAGTTCTTTTGTATTAACATAGTCTTGTACAACACCAATACGTTTACCTTTAAGGTCTCCCACCGATGAATAGGCAATTGGTTTAGCGTTATTTTGTAGCAGCCCCAGAGGTCCAGTCCCTGTTGCATCAGAAAAAACAAAATCCGATGTTTCATGCATATATTCTGGAAAGTAGCCGACATACTTAGAATTTGCTTGTGAAGCAGAGTTAACGGCACGTGACCAAGGATAAAAATCTACGATAAGCTCATGTCCTTCGGCCTTAAATGCTGCTTTTGCGACTGCGACTGATGCTCCTTGTTGTTCTAATGATTTATCTGAATAAGGAGGCCAAGCCAAGGATGTTAAATAAACTGTTTCAGCAGCTATAAAATTAGAAAAAGTAAGTAAAAGAAAGAATAATGTGGTTTTCATTTATAAACCCTTAGAAGTTAAATGTTCTTGAAACGGTTGCTAGTAAAGTTGCATCACCGTACGTTTCTAAATCTGTGTCTTCATAACCAGCAGTAAAATTCCACTCATTCCAAGTATAGTTTGCAGTTATACGCCAATGCATATAATTATCATCACCAGGCTCCCATTCCCACTTGTCATCGTCGAAACTCATAGAGTAATCGGCGCCTATATCAATTGAAAAAACGTCATTAATCGGAACGTTGTGCGTCAGCATAATGATGCTATGCCCAGCCCCTGTAGCAAAGTAATCCCATGCGTACCAAAAGTTAAGGTTAGTGTTGCCATAATTGAATTTGGCGTAAGTTTCAGCGTAGTTATAATCGGAGCTAAAATCTTCACCATGGTAAGTATATTGCGCAATACCAATATCTAGATTAATCGAGTCTGCTAAGCTTGTGTAATAGCCAATGTAGCCATCGGCTTCTATATCAGTGCCTTCACCAAAGTCGACATTAGAGCCCCAAATTCCGGCATACAATCCCGAGTCTCCGGCCCAATCAAAACTTGCTTGTAAAGCCGGGTCTTCTTGAGTTTGACTTACACCATTGAATAAGTAATCAGATGCTAAGGTAACTGTCGCTGATGTAGCAGCAATACTCGATGTAGAGCATAAAATAAGTGAGCAAAGAAATATTTTTTTCATAGAGTTTCAATGTAATTAAATAATTGTATGACATTGAGCTTAGTTCAATAATTATGATTATGAGAACTGTATAGTAAAAAATGAATGTTAATTTGATACAGGATAGTCTTTATTTTGGGGCGGTTTAAATGAGATGCATACAGATAACCTGAATTCCGGTTAAGGGATTTACTAATATATTGAACAATAATGATATTTTAATTTATTTTTCTATAGCAAGGGATTTGCAGTGAAAGCAAGGTGAATTTGCACGCCAATAATGGGCCTATTGTAAGTAAGTTCAGGTTAGATAATACGCAGCCGAAGATAGGTTATTGCTTTTATTCCTGGGCTGTAATTTTGTAGTTCAACATTTTAAGTTTGTTGTATTTTCTGATAACTGCATATATTAGCTGATAGTGTAGCCAAGGGCTTTAATTTAGAGCTCATTTAAACTAAGAGCCATACCTTGGCTTACAATATTAGTAAGTGCATTAGTTATTGTGCGTTAGGGAAGCCCAATTGACGCCAAGATTCATAAACAAATACAGCCACGGCGTTTGACAAGTTCATACTACGACTATTAGCTTGCATAGGAATACGAACACGTTGCTCATTTGGTAGGGCTTGGATCATATCATCAGGAAGGCCACGGGTTTCTGGGCCAAATACAAGGCAATCGCCAGCTTCGTAACTTGCTTGATGATGAAACTGGCTACCTTTAGTAGTACATGCATATACTTTGTTAGGCTTACATTTTTCAAGGTAGTCCTCAAATGAAGCGTGACGTTGAACATGGCTGAATTCATGGTAATCAAGGCCTGCACGTTTTACACGTTTATCATCCCATTCAAAACCCAAGGGCTCAATTAAATGCAGTGAATAGCCTGTGTTTGCGCACAGACGAATAATATTACCAGTGTTAGGAGGAATTTCAGGTTGGTATAAAACGATATCCAGCATAATAAGCCTTTTAAATGATCAGTAGTTTAACGATTTTCAGTATACACGAAACCTTTTAAAAAAATGATATACTCTCTGTATTGAATACACCTATTAACGGATAAAAACGTGCACAACCGCAGTTACGAATTTTGGGTTAAAACTTCTAGTATTGTTACCATGATAATGGTTAGTTTAATGATTACTGCAAAAACGTGGGCGTGGCTTGCATCGGGTTCAGCATCAATGCTTGGCTCACTAACCGATTCGTTAATGGATATAACGGCTACTGCAATGAGCTTTTTAGTTTTAGGTTATGCGCTGCGCCCAGCTGATGATGACCACCGATTTGGTCACGGCAAAGCTGAAGCTATAGCAGGGCTTGGGCAAGCCGCTTTTATTGCAGGTTCAGGCTGTTTACTGGCATTTCATGGTATTGAGCGATTATTTAACCCAATACAGCTCAGTCATTCTTTATTAGGCGTGTGGGTTAGCATTTTTGCTATTGCGTGTACCTTGGTTATTGTATTTGTACAAAATAAAGTGATTAAGTACACCGATTCAATCGCAATAAAAGCTGATTCAGTACATTACAAAGGCGACTTGATTTTAAATGCCGCCGTGTTGCTCGCTATTTTATTAGCATACTATGGCGTATTGTATGCCGATCCTGTTTTTGCTATTGGCGTAGCGGGTTACTTACTTTATAACAGCTGGGAAATAGCCAGAGATAGTGCCGATCACTTAATGGATAAAGAGCTGCCAGATGACGAAAAGCAAAGCATATTTGAAATAGCTAAAGCGCATGCTGATGTACATGGCGTACATGGCATTCGTACTCGCCAAGGCGGTAAGATAAAATTTATCCAAATGCATTTAGAGCTTGATGACAATTTAAGTTTGATTCGTGCGCATAACGTGGCTGATGAAGTAGAAGTATTGATAACCAAAGAGTTTGAATCTGAGGTCGATATTCTGATCCACCTCGATCCATTGTCGGTGCTTAACTTAAACTCGGATTAAGCGATTTTTAGCATATTGATTTGTAATACCAGCCTGTATAAATCTTTGAGCAATTTAATGAATTAAATTGCACTATTACAATAAAACTTAACACAATTAGCTATTAAATCGTCACCGATTCACAAAACTGATATAAGCTTTTAAGCAGTGGTTGGCGTATTTCATCGCGTTCAAAAAATAGTTCGTGTTTAGCGTCGGCAAAGCTCTCAAGTATTGTATTTTCGTGCCTGTTTGCCAGTTTATATTGCGCACTGTTATCAACTATTTCATCATTTTGAGCACTGGCAATATAAAGTGGAATATTAACCGTTAATTTATTCACGGATGAAATAAATGCAAAAGTAGTGTGTAGCCAACCATAAGTCACACCACCAAGTTGTAATTTAGGCTCTTGTTTGTAGGCTTTCCTAAATAGTTCGTAACGTATTGGGCTGCTGGTCAGGGTATTTATAGCAAACTCATCAGGCGTATAATCTGTTTGTCCGAGCGCATAGCTGTATTGAAAGCCAAGTAATGTTGCAGTACTTGCGACTAATTTAGCTAAAGGTTTTGGTGTGCCTTTGGTGTAAATGTCGAGCATTGGCGCAGATAAAAACGCGCCACTAAAAGTGTGTTCAAAATGTGCAAGATAATCAAATGCAATAGCCCCCCCATTGAGTGACTGACTAATACCTTTTTACCTTGCCAATAATTATCTACAACTTCTTTATTAAATAAATGAAGGTCGGCGGCATAATCTTCAAAGCGCTTTACGTAGCCTTTGTGCTTGTTTTTTAAATGCCTGTAAGAACGACCTTGGCCTTGATGATCAATTATAAACACCGCATAATTATTATTATAAAGTTCCCATAGTAACTCTTTATATTTTTCTAAGCCCTCTATACGACCTGAGCTAATAACAATCGCAATGTGTGGATTTTTTGGGATAGCGTAAGCGTAAAAAAGTTGTCCATAAGGTGTATTTAAATAAGATTTTGTCAGTGTATTATCAAAAAAGTTACTAATGGCCGGTTGGTTACTTTTAAGCTCGTTCTCACTACTATAAAACATTGTTTACTCTTTAATTATTGGCAACGTTATATTTGCACATAAGCCGCCTTGTTCTTTATTCGATAATACTAAGTTGCCACCATGTGCAGTAATTGCATTTTTGGCAATTGCCAAGCCTAACCCCGTACCGCCGCTAACTCGGTCTCGCGCATCTGACTGTCTAAAAAATGGTTCACAGAGCTTATTAAGTTGGTTATTAGGGACTCCAGGTCCATCATCACATATTTCTATATAAATGGCATCAGTATGCTTTAGAGTAATGCTAATAGTGCTATTGGCGTATTTAATCGCATTACGTAGTAAATTTTCAAGTGCGCTGGCAATTAGTGTTTCATCACAGTTAACACTAATGTCTGCACTTCCCATAATCTGTAATTGCTTGTTGTTTTGTTTTGCTTCAAATTGTGCGTCGTTAAGCACATGGTCAATTATAATTTGCAATGATTGTTGTTGAAGTGAAAGTGCCTGACTTTTCGCCTCTAAACGAGACACTTGCAGTACATCAGCAATCATTTTGTCTAGTTGATTCGCTTCTTTTTCTATGCGCAGTAAATAGGACTGACTCGCTTCATTTGCTTGCATTTGAGCAAGGCCCGTTGCCATTTTTAAGCGGGTAAGAGGTGAGCGTAACTCATGTGATATATCTGCAAGTAAGCGTTTTTGCGAGCTAATTAATTGCTCTAATTGATTAGCCATGCTGTTAAAATCACGACCGAGTATACCGAGTTCATCTTTTCTGCTTACTGAAATGGCCGCTCGAGCACTTAAATCACCACCAGATAATTTAACAGCTGCTTTTTTTAGGCTATTTATAGGGGCAATTAAGTTACGACTAAATAAAAAGCTTAAAATTAGAGAAGCGATGATGGCGATAGAAACTTTCATCCATCCAGGCATAAGCTTTAAGCGAAGGAACAAAGGTGGCTGATGATTTATGTCTATTTCATACAAGTAAAAGTTGCCCGAGGGTACTGTAATTTGAATAGGGCCAAATGCTTGATACTTTTCAGTAAAAATAATTTGCGGTGACATTGTCTTAGTAAAATTAAGTAGGCTCAAATCAACGTCATTCGGGACTTCTTTATTTGTTAATGAGTCTTCTTGTTGCTCAGCACTTAAATATAATAACTTACGTTTAGATAAGCGTGGGTGAGACAACATATCACTCAGTGTCCGCTTATGTTTTACAACAGAGCGTTCTATACTTTTGGCTGTATAGAGTAAGTTTTTTTCCATCGGACCGTGTAATGGCTCGTTACTAACGGCGTTGATTGCCGTAATGTTGCTTAAGAAAACCAGTGCTGTAATCGTGCCTATTATAGTTAGCCAAAACCATATAAATATTTTAAAGAATAAGTAATGCCCAGGATGTTTAAGCCAAGACAAAGAGCCTACTTTATTCTCCTTGGATAAAGACATAACCTGTTCCTCGCATTGTTTTGATTCGCTCGCCTGAAATATGCTCAGCTATTTTTTTACGGATATTGCTTACATGCATATCAATAGAGCGATCGAAGGAAGCTAAGCGACGGCCAAGTACCTCTTCACTTATGAGTTCTTTACTGACTACTTCGCCTGCATTTTTGCTTAAAAGGGCTAGTATTTCGTATTCGGTGCCTGTTAATGTAAGTGCATGATCATTAACAGATGCTTCTCGAGCGGCTAAGTTAACAGTGATCCCATTAACCTGTAACTTATTACTGGTAGTAATGTTAAAGCTATTAATATGCTCTATACGGCGTGTAATCGCTTTAACACGCGCAAGTAACTCACGGTGGTTAAATGGTTTAGGGATATAGTCGTCTGCGCCAAGTTCTAATCCGAAAATACGATCGAAATCTTCCCCTTTTGCTGTAAGCATGATTACCGGCGTTAATTTTGTTTGTCTAAGTTGCTTGAGTACTTCAAAGCCATCTAGAGTTGGTAGCATCACATCAAGTAGTATTAACGCATAATCGTTTACTTGCGCGAGCTTAAGACCTTGTTCACCGTCATGTACGCTTTGTATTTCAAAACCTTGGGCAGTTAAATATTCACTTAATAGCTCACAAAGGCCGGTATCGTCGTCAATCATTAATAGTTTCATTTACAAACCCTTAGAGTTGCTTATGGCGTTATTTTACCCACTAAATTGTGCAAAAGTGAATCTTTACACAACCTTTACACTGCTTTGCGTTACTTTGCATTGAGTTAGGTATAGTTAACTTAGTTGATTAAGCAGTCACAACCACACAAATTGAACCAAAAGTTAAACCAAATAGTTAAGGTAATGATTATGACTAAATTAAATACACTTTCTAAATTAGTACTTGTTTTTGGCCTGGCAACAGCAACACTTGGTGCCGGTAGTGTTATGGCTAAAGCTGACGGGCATAAACAAGGCCATTCTCAAGCTCGTTTTTTACTTTCTGAGCGCGGCGTTGAAAAATTAAGCCTAACAGATGAGCAGCAAACTAAGCTAAAAGCTATTTTTTCAGCGCAAAAAACACAAATGAAAGCATTACGTAGCGACGATAAAGAAGCTCGTAAAGCGATGCGTGAAGCGCATAAAGCAAAAATGGATGCGTTACTTTCGGCTGCAACATTTGATGAAAATGCAGCTAAAGAGTTATTAAATGAACGCCATGAAAAGGGTGAACAATTTGGTTTAATTAAACTAAAAACGCAGCACCAAGTAATGCAAGTACTTAACGCTGAGCAAAAAGAGAAATTTGCTAAAATGCAAAAGCGTATGAATAAAAAGCACCGTAAACAAAAAAGTTAATTTTACTTTTTTGTAAATACTAAAAAACCAGCGTAATGCTGGTTTTTGCTTTTATACCAATTCGCTTAATTAAGTGATCTATTTTGAGGGAAGAAAATCGTGTCGATAACAAGGCAAAAATTTCGTTATTTAGTTGTTCTATATCAGAAATTTTTAACGTAGTTAACGTCTGATTTAACCCCTCAAATTGATTAAGTATTATTGCGGATTGGTATTAGGGCATTATGGAGATAAATTATTTAAAAAAGTCATCTTCATTTTTGGCCATCATAGCTTCAATATCTTCAATCATATCTTGGCTAAACTCTTGTGCTGATGTAATTGGCGCTGAAATTTTATTATTTTCAAACGACCACTCACCAAGATCAATTAGTTGGCAGCGTTTAGAACAAAAAGGCCGATGTGGGCTCTGTTCTGACCACTCAACTTTAGCTTTACAGGTTGGGCAGTTTACAATAGTAGGCATAATTTACTCTCTACAATCTTTTTTTGCATTTTACATTACTTAGATATGAGTCTCTAGGTATAAGTAAGGCTCTGAATTTAGTGTTCAGAACCTTGTCGCTTTTACTATGGACCTTTAAAAACTTGTTACTCGATTAATTTCAGCAAGAGAGGTCATTCCATCAGCCGCTTTACGAATACCTGATAATCGCAAGTTATTAAATCCTGCTTTAAGTGATACTTCTGCTATTTCTAATGAATTACCGCCACGCATTATAATTTGTGCTATCTCTGGTGTTATTTGCATTACTTCATAAATACCGACACGACCTTTATAACCATCAGTGCAACTATCACATCCTTTTGGTGCATAGAGGGTCATTTCACTAATTTGTTGCTCGCTAAAACCTTGGCGGGTAAGTTCTTCGTTTGGTAATATTTCCGGTGTTTTACATTTAGGGCATAAACGTCGAGCCAAGCGCTGGGCTATAATCAAACTAATTGAACTTGCTACGTTATACGCTGGTACGCCCATATTTAATAACCGAGTTATCGTTTCAGGTGCTGAATTAGTATGCAGAGTTGATAGTACTAAGTGACCTGTTTGCGCCGCTTTTATTGATATTTCAGCTGTTTCTAGGTCACGTATTTCACCTACCATGACGACATCAGGATCTTGGCGTAAAAATGCACGTAATGCATTTGCAAAGGTCATATCGGCTTTAATATTAATTTGTACTTGGTTTATACCTTCGAGATTAATTTCGACAGGATCTTCTGCGGTACTAATATTACGCTCTGGTTGATTAAGTATATTTAAACCAGTGTAAAGTGATACAGTTTTACCCGAGCCCGTTGGTCCTGTAACTAAAATCATCCCTTGAGGCTGGGCAAGCGCATCCATATAGAGTTTTTTCTGCTCCGGCTCGTAGCCTAATACATCAATACCTAGCATTGCGCTTGATGAATCAAGAATACGCATTACTATTTTTTCCCCCCACAGGGTCGGCATTGTACTTACACGAAAATCGATACTTTTACGTTCAGTAATTTTTAGCTTTATACGGCCATCTTGTGGTTTACGTTTTTCGGCAATATCTAGGCGTGACATTACTTTTATTCGTGCAGAAAGTTTTGTTGCTAAGGTATTAGGTGGGCTGGCTACCTCATGTAAAATACCATCAATACGAAAACGGATGCGGTACTTATGCTCATAAGGTTCAAAGTGTAAATCAGAGGCCCCTTTTTTAATGGCATCCATTAGGATTTTATTGATGTAAACAATGATAGGTGCATCATCTTTTTCATCATCTTGTGGGGTGGCTTCTTTAGTGTTTTCACTATCTAAGTCAGCAAATTCTTTAAATTCGTCATCACTTAAATTTAAGCTACCAGTTGCATCAAGCAATTGGTCAATTTTTTTATCAAGTTCAATGTAGTCAACTACTACTATTTCACAGGATAAGCCGGTACTAAATTCATAGTTTTCAAACGCACCATAATCGGTCGGATCAGACGCGGCTATGTATACTTTTCTACCTTTTTGCACCAAGGGTAAAATATGGTGTTTACGGATCAACTTTTCTTTTACAAGTTCTGCTGGGATCCTTGCAGGTTCAAAGTCTTTTAAATCGAAATAAGGTACGCGAAATAAATCAATACATTGCTCAGCTAAATCTTTGCTATCGATGTTTCCACATTTGGCAATAAGCTCGGCGGTTGAGGAAAAATCTCGTTGTTTTACTTTAACGGTATCTGCATCAATACGGCCAAGGGTAATAAATTTTCTTAGTAACGGTGAGTTAATATTCATTGCGCACCTGCTTAATTCGTTAATGATTAGCAATTTATCAGAAAAAACAAGGAGATTATATTACTCTTCATCAGATGGACTAGTTTTGCTAACTAAATATTGTTTTATAAATTATCTTATTGTTTTAAATTACTTAACCTGAACTCTGATTAAGGGATTTACTAACATATTGAACCATAATAATATTTAAATTTAGTTTTCTCTAGCTAGATATTTCAACGCAGTTAGCGCTGAAAGTAACAGCTTAAGATAGATTTATTATCCAGAGTTCGTGTTATCTAACTCGCATTTTTTAATGCTAATTGCATATAACGAGTATGTAGAGACCGAAGTGATAATTTGACTAACGCTAAATCCCTATCATTATTTAAAATATCATCTGCTTTTTTACGTTTATTTTCACGAGACATTTGTGTTGCAATAATACTATTTACTTGTTCAAGGCTCACATTATCACGCTTAAGTGTGCGCTCGACTTGGACATTTTTAGGCACGTCAATGAGTAGGGTTCGGTTACAGTACTTATCGAGACCATTTTCAAATAATAACGGGGCAACTAAAACCACGTAAGTACTATTAGCTGCATTTAAATCAGCGACTATTTTTTTGCGAATAAGGGGATGCAGCAAGTTATTTAGCCACTGTTTATCTGCATCGTTAGTAAAAATGCGCTCTCGTAAGGCACTTCTGTTTAGCGTGCCATCGCTAAGTAATAACGTATTGCCAAAGTGCGTTATTATTGCATTTAAACCGCAGCTCTTGGGCTCAACTACTTGGCGAGCAATAATATCCGCATCAACAATGGTTATATCAAGTTCCTCAAACATGTCACTAACTGCTGTTTTTCCGCAGCCAATACCACCTGTTAAACCCAAAACCCAATTGTTTTTTTTATTGCTAGAGAGTTTAGTTATTTGCTCACTCATTTTAATAACCAATTAAATTAAAATAAATGTTTTGTAATTCAGTGCCCCATAGCATAGTGATCCAGCCTGCAATGGCAAGGTAAGGACCAAATGGAATCGGGGTTGCTTTGTCTTTTCCTTGAATACTGAGTAATACAATGCCAATAACAGCGCCAACAACACTTGAAAGTAATATAATGCTAAGTAGTGATTGCCAACCAAGTAATGCACCAAATACAGCGAGTAATTTAAAGTCGCCATAGCCCATACCTTCTTTACCCGTTAGTAACTTAAATAGCCAAAATACACTCCATAGGCTCAAATAACCAAAAACAGCCCCCATAATTGCATCGCTCGGCGCTACGGTATAGCCCATTATTGACGCTATTAAAGCAAGCCATACTAGTGGTAATGTAAGTTGATCGGGTAATAGCATATGGTCTATATCAATAAAGGTTAGTGCAACTAATGCCCAAGTAATCAATATATACAGTAAAGCTTGTTCATTTGCGCCCATAGTAAAAGCAATAAATAAGCTTAATATTGCTGTAATGGCTTCGACTGCAGGATAGCGTATTGATATAGGGTTATTACAACTTGCACATTTTCCTTTTAAAAATAACCAGCTAATAACAGGAATATTTTGCCAAGGTTTAATAGCCGTTTTGCACTTTGGGCAGGTTGAGTTTGGCTTTACTAAATTAAATTGCTCGTTATTTATTGCTTTACTATTTTTAAGCTCGTCTTCTAACAGTATTCTACACTCACTTTGCCATTCTTTTTGCATCATAAGTGGTAGGCGATAAATCACTACATTTAAAAAACTGCCCACACATAAACTAACCAAGCCAACGGTGGTTAGATAAAACCACAGCTCATTTTGCATTACTTCTACAATACTTTGCATATAAAAACCAAATAATTAAATAACAGAACCGAGTTGGAAAATAGGGAGGTACATAGCAACAATTAAACCACCAACAAGTACACCTAATACAGCCATAATTAATGGCTCTAGTAAGCTCGATAAGCCATCTACAGCATCGTCTACTTCTTGCTCATAAATAGTCGCGACCTTAGCTAACATACCATCGAGCGAGCCAGATTCTTCACCGATAGCAACCATTTGGATTACCATGTCAGGGAAGATTTTTGAGTTTCTCATTGCCCAGTTCATTTGGTTACCTGAGCTAACCTCTGCTTTAATATCTAAAATAGCATAACGGTACACTGCATTGCCCGAAGCACCTGCTGCTGAATCAAGTGCATCAACTAATGGAACACCGGCAGCAAATGTGGTCGAAAGTGTTCGCGCATAACGTGCCACAGCTGCTTTGTTTAAAATCATGCCAATAACAGGGAGCTTAAGTATGGCTCTGTCGGTTGCATCCCTGAGCTTTAGGCTTCTTAATTTAGCTTCTTTAAAAGTCCAGCCAAAAGCCACTATCGCAATCAGAATCATCCACCAATAAGCCTGCATAAAGTCAGAAATACCAATTACGAATAATGTAAATGGAGGAAGTTCAGCCCCAAACCCTGCAAAAATATCCTGAAATTGTGGTACTACAAATATTAATAATATCGAGGTTACAATGCCGGCAATAACTAATACCGAAATGGGGTAAAACATTGCTTTTTTAATTTTTGATTTAAGCGCTTCTGATTTTTCTTTATAAATAGCTATGCGATCAAATATTTTATCAAGTGCTCCTGACTGCTCGCCAGATTCCACTAAATCACAATATAAGTCATCAAAATAACGTGGATATTTTCTAAGTGATAATGACAAAGGCTGACCAGCTTTTACATCATCGCCTACAGCTGAGATAAGCTTGGTAACGCTTTTATTTGTTGAGCCAGAAGCTATCATCTCAATAGATTGAATTAAGGGGACGCCAGCCATTAGCATAGTGGCAATTTGGCGAGTAACCAAGGCGATATCTTTAGGTGTTATTTTTTGAACACTCTGAATACCAAATAAAGGTTTCGGCTTACGTTTAACTTTTGAGGGGGTAATACCCTGCTTGCGAAGCTGTGCTTTTACTAGCGCGATACTATTTCCGGCGAGTTCACCTTCAAGGCGTTTTCCTCGAGCACTAACACCGACCCACTGAAATATGTCGAGTCCCTTGTCTTCTTGTTTTTTTGCCATAAAAATATCCAGCTTGATCTTTTAATGAAATCGACTTTTATAAGAGAAGCATAACGTAAACAAATGATCCTTGATAGAAAAGTTATTCACGATTTATTCCCGCTGACCGACAGACCAGAATCGAGGCCCATAAATATAGCCACTATCAGGGTCTATGTTGTTATACACGCTAATTGCCTGTTGCAAATAAAAGTACCAACCGAATATGAATAAAATAGTAATAATAGCTTTTCCCCATTTACTTATGTAAATAAGTGGGCCATTTCTTTTATTGATTCTTCCAAGTAACAATCCCCACATTATGAATAATAATGTTTGCGAAACAGGCATTACATGAACACCAGAAAATAGTGAATAAATAACGCCAATAGCAAATGAGTAAAATAGGCTTTCAGTAATGACGTCTTTTTTATGGCTTCTTAAATGTGTTACAGCTTTCTTAAAGGTTGTAAAAACAGCAGTTAAAATACATATAAGGGCGATTAGTCCCCACTCATTTAAAATTTCAATTAATGAATTGTGTGGGTGGCTAAAAGGGGCAGAGTTTCCAAGTGACATTTCAAATATTCCAGGACCATTTCCTATAAATAAATGCTTTATAGATAAGCTTGAAAGAGTATTTAACCATAGATCAACACGACCTGATGTGGATGTGCGTAATATTTCGGCTCCACCTTTATTTAATGAATCCAGAGCATAAAAAGTAATACAACTTAATATCAAACAGACTAATGCAATAAACACTTGTTTTCTTAATGTTGTTTTTAAAGCAAGAGCAAAAATTGAGAAAGCTAAAAAAGAGAGTAAAGCGCCACGAGCTTGGCCAATAAATATTAACAGTAAGTTTAAAAACAAAATAGTAAATACAATACGCTGAATATTTTTAAATTTTAGAAGTATCACTAAGAAAGGAAGAATGAACACTTGTACTTGGTTAAAAAAGCGAATGTTAATAAAGCCAGAGTAGATGATGTATGGATTTAAAGGTTGTTGCTCAGAAAGTGTAAAAATTATATTGAGTAGGCATACTAAAATTAAGCTTGTGTGAGCGATTACTAACACATAGATAATGAACAAAATAGATTTTTTATTATTAATTGAACTTAGACTTTGCAGAGTTATAAAAAGCAAGCTTATGTGGAGTGTATAAAATAAACTGAAGCTAGTTTCTTTATTTATAAACGACGACAAACAGCCACTAACGATAAAAATAAGAGGTAAGACTTTGATTCTTCGATTTGATGACGAAACAATAGAAGCACCTTTATTTCGTATTAAAATGAGGACTGATAATAGACTTATAGCAAACAAAAAAAATATTTGAATGATTCTTTGGTGATTATGATAGTCGTAGGAGGTTATTGGTATTAAAGGAGTCAAAGTGAATAGAAAAAATAAACTAATAACTAATATTTTTATTATATTCACTTGGTTCATAAATTTTTATTCTTACACACTAAAAAGCGCCCGTTGAGGCGCTTTTAAAAATCAATAAATGATTAAGATTGTGGACAGCTTTTTGGTGCTAAATCTTTATTCGCTGCAGTAATACCAGTAGTTGCACATGTCCAAGTACCAGTAGATGTTCTTGTCCAAGTGATTTTAGCCGCGTTACCAATTTGTGTGGGTGCATTTATTACCGCACATTCAATTGTTGTCCCTGTAACTGTTATGTCGCAGTTTGCTGTTTTTGCTTGTAAACCCGCTTCGGCGATAGTGGGGGTAGTGCCTGAATTTGCCGCAACTTCAAAACCTGTTCTTCCAGCAGATATCTCTGCTAAGCCAGCTGTTAATTTAGATGAAGCTTGATAGTTTGAGTAAGCAGGCAATGCAATTGCAGCAAGAATACCGATGATTGCTACTACAATCATTAATTCAATTAGGGTGAAACCCTGTTGTTTTTGAGTCATTGTTTTCATGTTTCCTCTCCTAAAGGATAGATTTTTGTAGGTTAAATCATATAAGCGGCAAAATTGCCTAACTTAATTTAGCTGATTTAGTTTACAGTTTTACTTAAAAAAATTTTATTTCACGTTAACTTTTGAGCTTTTGACCACAAAAGCTATAAATTCATTGTGTGCTACTACGTTGTATCAATCAAATTATACGTTAGCAATGAATACTAGACACTTGATAAAATAATTTAGTGTATTTAGTTTTTAAACTAAATTGCCAAGTAACTATTTTGGCTGAACTTATAAAATAAGTTGATACAACAGTGCGAGTCTAGCACTGTTTATTGTTATTTAGCATACGTATTTAATGTTAAAGGTACTTTATTTAACAAAATATTAAAGAGTAGTCCTTTTTTACTATTAAATGCTCAATTATTTAAAATGTCAATGAATTAGGTATGCTTAAACCTTTTTCAGCATGTTTTTTATTCAAAACGCATTGATAAATCGATTGATTGTAAATTTTTTGTAAGTGCACCACTTGATATAAAATCAACACCAGCTTGAGAATAGGTTTTGAGTGTTTCTAACGTCATATTACCAGAGACCTCAAGTTTGGCGCGTTTATGCGTTAATGTAACTGCCTGCTTAATTTGCTCAATGCTAAAGTTATCAAGCATTATAATATCAGCGCCAGCGTGAATAGCTTGATTTAGCTCATGAAGTGATTCAACTTCGACTTCAACTGATTTATTAGGATGGTTCAGTTTTGCTTGAGCCACTGCTTTATCAATTGTGCCACAGGCTGCTATATGGTTTTCTTTAATTAAGAACGCATCAAATAAGCCAATACGATGATTTGCACCACCGCCACATTTTACTGCGTATTTTTGTAATGCGCGAAGCCCTGGTATGGTTTTGCGAGTGTCGAGTAGTTGTGTAGTGGTACCACTTAACTCTTTTACATAATGCGCTGTAGTAGTCGCTGTACCTGATAAGGTTTGCACAAAGTTAAGTGCAGTACGCTCGGCAGTTAATATTGAACGTGCTGAACCAGTGGCTGTAAATAATGTGCTGTTTGCTTTAATTACGTCGCCATCATTTACGAGTACGGCTACTTTTACAGTCGGGTCTACTTGTTTAAATACTTCAAGGATGATGTCTTTTCCGCAAAAAACGCAGTCTTCGCGCGTTATTACTTTGGCATTTGCTTGCTCGTTTAGTGGGATCAGTTGTGCGGTAATATCGCCATCTTGCGCGGTTTGGTAATTTAAATCTTCGTCGAGTGCAAGAGTAACAAGTTGACTAATTAAGGTGTGCGAAATAGACATAGCAAAGCTCATAAGCGTTAATAAATTAAGAAAATTTTACTATGTTTGTAGATGAAAGAGAAGCGATTGGCTTTGTTCTGATATAAAGATAAGCGCGCGAAATAAATTCGCACCTACGGTTTGATGTATGTTGTAGGTGAGGTTTTACACCTCGCTTTTAATTTAAAAAGCTACGTTACATGAGCGGACGTAAATTCGCACCTACGGTTTGGTGTATGTTGTAGGTGAGGTTTTACACCTCGCTTTTTAAAAACCCAAGCTACGTTACATGAGCGGACGTAAATTCGCACCTACGGTTTGCTGTATGTTGTAGGTGAGGTTTTACACCTTGCTTTTTAAACACCCAAGCTACGTTACATGAGCAGACGTAAATTCGCACCTACAGTTTGGTGTATGTTGTAGGTAAGGTTTTACACCTCGCTTTTTAAACACCCAAGCTACGTTAAATAAGCGGGCGTAAATTCGCACCTACGGTTTGGTGTATGTTGTAGGTAAGGTTTTACACCTCGCTTGTTACTATCATTGTTTTAATAAATCCTTTAGCATCAGCGATATGTATATCTTGATATTTATATAGCAAACGTATCATGAAAATAGATTTAAGTGGTGTTTTAAGTACGGTAGTGCAGCGGCCTTGTTCGCATTTTGATGAGCGCCCTGATGAGGCTGATATTTCTTTATTGGTGATTCACAATATATCATTGCCAGCAGGGCAGTTTGGTACACCTTTCGTTGATGAGTTATTTATGGGTAGCATTAACTGTAATGCTCATCCGAGTTTTAGTGACTTAAAGAATTTACGTGTATCTGCCCATTGCTTTATTAAGCGCACCGGGAATGTTTTACAATACGTGCCATTTAATAAGCGCGCATGGCACGCCGGCTTATCTGAATTTGAAGGGCATGCGGCGTGTAACAATTTTAGCATTGGTATTGAGCTTGAAGGAACTGACACCACTCCTTATACTTTAATGCAATATAATGCGTTAGCTGTTTTGAGCAAATCAATAATGCAACGCTATCCAAAAATAACGCCTTCACGTATTGTGGGGCACTGCGATATTGCTCCAGGGCGAAAAACCGACCCAGGTAGTAGCTTTAATTGGCAATTGTTTTTAAATATGCTTGAGCAATCAAGCTAAGAGAGTAACTACAATGATTTTGGTTTCTATAATAATTGCACTAATACTTGAGCGTCTAGGTGCTCGGTCTAATTATTGGCAAATAAGTTATTACGCAAATGGTTATTTAAATCGCTCTAATAAATTACTTGGTGATAAGGGCTTATTTAGCTCAACACCGGGATTTTTAGTTTGGCTTGCACTCCCTGTTATAGCTATAGCACTAGTTTATTGCTTGTCAGATTTTGTATTGTGGCAGTTGGGTATTAATATCGCGGTGCTTTTAGTGTGTTTTGGTTGTGCTAAGCAGCGTGCTTTATACAAATCGTATTTAAATGCGTTAACGCGCGACGATGGTACTGCAGCATCTTTATATGCACTGCAAATAGGTCAAAAGCGTACCGATGATCAAGATGGTGGCGAGACTTTTGGGCAAACATTGGCGTGGGTAAACTTTAGATTTTATTGTGCGGTTATTTTTTGGTTTGTTGTTTTAGGCGCGCCAGGTGCGGTTTTATATGCATTAGTACGTACTTTAGCTGATTTAGTACGAGAAGATCATAAGGTAATATTTGCTAAGCGTTTTAAGCTTATACATAAACTATTGTTTTGGCTCGACTGGTTACCTGCACGTATTACCAGCTTTGGTTATTTAGTAATAGGTAACTTTAATAAAGGCACGAGCTGTTGGCTACGTTACGTACTTAACTTTAAATCTCCAAACCGAGAAGTCGTAACATGTACTGCACTGGCTGCAGAGCAAGTTGAAAAGCGTTATTACGGCTGTACCTACGAAGCCACTTGTATGATTAAGCTTGTTAAGCGCAATGTATTATTTTATTTAGTACTTATAGCACTACTTACATTATTTGGTGGGCTGTCTTAAGTTAATACCTTTTTAATAAAGCACCTTATGCAATGTAAGGTGCTTTAATCTCTTCCTGCAATTTTTAAACACAATAAAATAGAGCTAATATTCTAATTCCATCTGGTCAGACCAATTGTTTTCATCCTATTAACGTTATAACAATTTTTTGTAAATTGCGCATTGTTTAATCTTCGTTCAAAATGCGTTACGCTACTGCCAACGTATAAATACACTGTAAATTGACAGCTATTAGGCTTTTTGATACCGTATTGAAAATTTTTGGTATGACCAATTTACCTTTTGGGTAAATCATACGACTTAAAGCCCCGTTTTGTGGGCTCTTGGTATTTATACAACGCGGACGTTGATTCATGTCTTTAAAGATTAAAGCAGCAAAATTATCTGATGTTATTTTACAGCAACTTGAGAACATGATTCTTGAAGGCTCGTTAGCACCAGGTGAAAAGTTGCCACCAGAGCGTGAACTAGCAAAGCAATTTGAAGTGTCTCGCCCGTCACTGCGAGAGGCAATTCAAAAGTTAGAAGCGAAAGGTTTAGTTACGCGTCGCCAAGGTGGCGGCACGTTTGTAAAAAATCAGCTCGAAGAAGGGCTTACTGATCCACTTTTTGATTTGATTAGTAAACACCCTGAGTCGCAGTTTGATTTACTTGAATTTCGTCATGCATTAGAAGGGATTGCTGCTTACTACGCAGCACTGCGCGGGACCAGCAACGATTTTAGCAAAGTAAAGCAAAGCTTTGATGAAATTGCCTTAGTTAATGATGATTTACAGCAAAAAGCAAAAGCAATTAATGCATTTCACTTTAGTGTGGCTGAAGCTTCGCATAATGTCGTGTTATTGCATTTAGTTAGAGGTATGAAAGCGCTGCTTGAGCAAAATGTACTGCAAAATTTAACTGTTCTATTAAAAAAGTCAGATATTAGCAGTCAATTAGCCCAACACAGGCGTTTATTAATGGATGCCGTTATTGACGGTAATCCAGAACAAGCCCGTTTAGCAAGTAATGCGCACTTAGCATTTATAGAAGAAGCATTGCTTGAAGCAGGCAAAGAACATTCGCGAATTGAACGTAGTTTAAGACGCACTAAACAAAATTAAGTTAGTACATAATTACTTTGAACACACATTAAGTAGCTGTGATATTAAATTAACAATATTCGTATTTTAAACATAAGGAAACCTCCATATGTCTGAAGTCAATAAAATTGACGTAGACGCGCTAGAAACACAAGAGTGGTTACAAGCTCTTGAATCAGTTGTGCGCGAAGAAGGTGTTGAACGAGCTCAGTTTTTACTTGAGCAAGTATTAGAGCAAGCCCGTTTAGACGGCGTTGATATGCCAACGGGTATTACCACGAACTACGTTAATACTATTCCTGTAGATCAAGAACCTGCTTACCCGGGTGATGTAAATCTTGAGCGTCGTATTCGTTCAATTATCCGTTGGAACGCGATTATGATCGTTCTACGTGCATCTAAAAAAGATCTCGACTTAGGCGGCCATATGGCGTCTTACCAATCATCTGCTGCATTTTATGAAGTGTGTTTTAACCACTTCTTTAAAGCACCAAATGATGTAGACGGTGGTGACTTAGTTTATTACCAAGGTCATATTTCTCCAGGTATTTACGCACGTGCATTTGTTGAAGGGCGTTTATCGGCGTCACAACTAGATAACTTCCGTCAAGAAGTTGATGGCGAAGGCTTACCATCGTACCCACACCCTAAGTTAATGCCTGAGTTTTGGCAGTTCCCTACGGTATCAATGGGCTTAGGTCCTATTTCATCAATTTACCAAGCACGCTTCTTAAAATACTTAGATGGTCGTGGCTTAAAAGACACTAAAAATCAGCGTGTATACGCGTTTTTAGGTGACGGTGAAATGGATGAGCCAGAGTCACGGGGTGCTATTTCTTTTGCTGCACGTGAAAAACTAGATAACCTTTGTTATTTAGTTAACTGTAACTTACAGCGCTTAGACGGCCCAGTTATGGGTAACGGTAAAATTATTCAAGAGCTAGAGGGCTTGTTTAAAGGCGCTGGCTGGAACGTAATTAAACTAGTGTGGGGCAGCGGTTGGGATATTCTTCTAGCTAAAGACACAACGGGTAAATTACTACAGTTAATGAACGAGACTGTGGATGGTGATTACCAAACATATAAAGCGAAAGATGGCGCGTACGTACGTGAAAACTTCTTTGGTCGTTACCCAGAAACAGCTGCACTTGTTGCGGACATGACAGATGACGAAATTTTCGCGCTTAAGCGTGGTGGTCATGAATCGTCAAAACTATTTGCTGCATTTAAAAAAGCAGAAGAAACAAAAGGTCGTCCAACTGTAATTCTTGCTAAAACTGTAAAAGGTTACGGTATGGGTGAAGCAGCTGAAGGTAAAAACATTGCGCACCAAGTGAAAAAAATGGACATGTCGCATGTTGCACATTTACGTTCACGCCTTGGCCTTGATGACTTAGTATCTGAAGATCAATTAAAAGAATTACCATACCTAGAGCTTGAAGAAGGTTCACCTGAGTACAAATACTTACATGCGCGTCGTGATGAGCTTAAAGGTTACACACCTAAGCGTATTCCACGTTTTAGTGAAAAACTAGCATTGCCAGAAGTAGACGCATTCAAGCCGCTACTTGAAGAGCAAAAACGTGATATCTCTACCACTATGGGCTTTGTTCGTGCACTTAATATCTTATTAAAAGATAAGGGCATTGGTAAAAACATCGTACCAATTATTGCCGATGAAGCGCGTACATTTGGTATGGAAGGTTTATTCCGTCAAATTGGTATTTACAACCCACATGGCCAAAACTACACGCCGCAGGATCGCGATATTGTTTCTTACTATAAAGAAGCGACTTCAGGTCAAGTACTGCAAGAAGGCATTAATGAGTTAGGTGCTATGTCGTCATGGGTTGCTGCTGCAACTTCATACAGCACTAACGATTTGCCAATGATCCCATTCTACATTTACTACTCTATGTTTGGTTTCCAACGCGTTGGTGACATGGCATGGATGGCGGGCGATCAACAAGCACGTGGTTTCTTATTAGGTGCTACGGCGGGTCGTACAACGCTAAATGGTGAAGGCTTGCAACACGAAGATGGTCACAGTCATATTCTTGCTAATACGGTTCCTAACTGTATTTCTTATGACCCAACTTACGCGTTTGAAGTTGCTGTTATTGTACAAGACGGTATTCGTCGTATGTACGGTGATGATCAAGAAAATATTTACTACTACCTAACGCTTATGAACGAAAACTACCATCAGCCAGCTATGCCAGAAGGCGCTGAAGAAGGTATTCGTAAAGGTATTTATAAGCTTGAAAGTTACGCAGGTAAAAAAGCCAACGTACAGCTATTAAGCTCAGGTACTATTATGACTGAAGTACGTAAAGCCGCTACGATTCTAAGCGAAGAGTATGGCATTGCGTCTGACGTGTTCTCTGTAACGTCTTTCAACGAATTAACGCGTGAAGGTCAAGATGTTGAACGTTTCAACATGCTTAACCCTGAAAGCGAGCAAAAAACAGCATATATCACAAGCGTATTAAACGACTCTGTGACTGTTGCAGCAACGGATTACATGAAAAACTACGCAGAACAAGCGCGTTCATTTATTCCAAGCAGCAACTACAAAGTGCTAGGTACAGATGGTTACGGTCGTTCTGATAGCCGTGAAAACCTACGTCGTCACTTTGAAGTTAACGCGGGCTACGTTGTTGTTGCTACGTTATCTGAGCTTGCTAAACGCGGTGAAGTTGAGAAGTCAGTAGTTGTTGAAGCACTTAAAAAGTTCAACATCGACACTAACAAACTTAACCCACTGTACGCATAAGAGGTTTGCAATGAGTATTGAAATTAAAGTACCTGATATTGGTGACGACGAAGTAGAAGTAACCGAAATATTAGTAAGCGTTGGCGACAAAGTAGATGTGGACCAATCACTATTAAATGTTGAAGGCGACAAAGCATCAATGGAAATACCGGCTTCGCAAGCGGGTACAGTGAAAGAGATTAAAGTAAACGTTGGCGACACCGTTACAACTGGCTCTTTAGTATTTTTGTTTGAAGGCGAGAGTGAAGGCACTGGCTCGACTAATGCATCAGCCGCTGCTCCAGCTAAATCTGAAGAGGCAGCACCTGCTGCTTCTACAGGTTCTTCAACTAAAGAAGTAACCGTACCAGATATTGGAGATGACGAAGTTGAAGTAACTGAAATCATGGTTGCTGTTGGCGACACCGTTGAAGAAGAGCAATCTATCTTAAACGTTGAAGGCGACAAGGCTGCAATGGAAGTGCCAGCACCATTTGCTGGAACGGTTAAAGAAATTAAAGTAGCCGCTGGCGATACAGTTAAAACAGGCTCGTTAGTGTTTGTTTTTGAAGTAGCAGGAAGTGAATCTGCAGCACCGGCTAAAGAGTCGGCTCCTGTAGAAGCGCCAGCAGCTAGCTCAACAGCAAACGCAGCACCAAGTACTAAAGAAGTAAATGTACCTGATATTGGTGGCGATGAAGTTGAAGTAACTGAAATTATGGTTGCAGTTGGCGATACGGTTGAAGAAGATCAATCAATCTTAAACGTTGAAGGCGACAAAGCCGCAATGGAAGTACCCGCTCCATTTGCAGGTACGGTTAAAGAAATTAAAGTAGCCGCTGGCGATAAATTATCGACTGGCTCATTAATTTTTGTATTTGAAGTTGCAGGCAGCGCGCCAGTAGCAGCATCTGCACCAGTTGAAAAATCAGCACCTGCAGCAGCGGCTAAAACTGAATCGGCTCCCGCTCAAGCAGCACCTGCAAAAGCAAGTAATGAAAGCTTCACAGAAAACAGTGCGTATGCTCATGCATCACCTGTTGTTCGCCGTTTAGCGCGTGAGTTTGGTATTAACCTAGCTAACGTTAAAGGCACTGGTCGTAAAAACCGTGTGGTTAAAGAAGACGTGCAAAACTATGTTAAAACACTGGTTAAGCAAGTTGAATCTGGTCAATTATCAGCTGGTAGTAATGCTGGTGGCAGCGAGCTTGGTCTAATTCCATGGCCTAAAGTAGATTTTGCTAAGTTTGGTGAAATTGAAGAGAAAAAACTATCTCGCATTCAAAAGCTATCAGGCAAAAACTTACACCGTAACTGGGTACAAATCCCACACGTTACACAGTTTGACGAAGCTGATATCACCAGTCTTGAAGTATTTCGTAAAGAGCAAAATGCACTTAGCGAGAAGAAAAAGCTGGGTGTTAAAATCACACCTCTTGTGTTTGTGATGAAAGCAGCGGCTAAAGCACTTGCAGACTTCCCAACATTTAACTCTTCACTGTCTAACGATGGCGAAAGTTTAATTCTTAAGAAGTACATTAACATTGGTGTTGCTGTTGATACGCCAAATGGTTTAGTAGTGCCAGTGTTTAAAGATGTTGATAAAAAAGGCATTATTGAATTATCACGTGAACTAATGGAAGTATCTGTTAAAGCCCGTGACGGTAAGCTTACATCGTCTGATATGCAAGGTGGCTGTTTTACTATCTCTAGCCTTGGCGGTATTGGCGGTACGGCATTTACGCCGATTGTTAATGCGCCAGAAGTTGCTATTTTAGGTGTATCTAAATCTGAAATGAAACCTAAATGGAATGGTAAAGAGTTTGAACCTAAACTAATGGTTCCACTTTCTATGTCATACGACCATAGGGTTATTGACGGAGCATTAGCTGCACGCTTTACTGTGACTCTTGCAAGTTACATGAGCGATATTCGCCAGTTGGTGATGTAACCAGTTTAGAAAAATTGGTATACGCAATAAAATAAATAGAATCAAATCCCAGCCAGTTGTTTTTAGCTGGGATTTTTACCATTTGCAATGATACAATCTTTGTACGAATTGCATCACTTTGTGCGCTGCTCACTCTTTCTGCCTTGCAGAAACATGGCAGTTAAATTTTAGGGCAGTGTCCCGTTCAAACAATTAAGGTAAAAGCATGAGCAACGAATTAAAAACTCAAGTTGTTGTACTAGGCGGTGGTCCTGGTGGTTATTCTGCGGCTTTCCGTGCTGCTGACTTGGGCTTAGAAGTTACATTAGTAGAATCTCGCGAAACATTAGGTGGCGTATGTCTTAATGTTGGTTGTATTCCTTCTAAAGCACTTTTACACGTAGCTAAAGTGATTGATGACGCAGCTGAAATGTCATCTCACGGTGTTACTTTTGGCGCACCAAAAATCGATCTTGACCAAGTTCGTACTTGGAAAGATTCTGTAGTTGGCCAGTTAACTGGTGGACTAGAAGGTATGGCCAAAATGCGTAAAGTGAAAGTTGTATCTGGATACGGCAAATTCACGGGCAGCAATACTTTAGTAGTTGAAGGCGCAGACGGCGCTACAACTATCACGTTTGATAACGCGATTATTGCAGCCGGTTCTAAACCAGTTAACTTACCTTTCATCCCACAAGATGACCGCGTAATTGATTCAACTGGCGCGCTAGAGCTTAAAGATGTACCAGAAAAGCTACTTGTATTGGGTGGTGGTATTATCGGTCTTGAAATGGGTACGGTATACCGTGCGCTAGGTTCTGCAATTGATGTTGTAGAATTTGCTGATCAATTAGTACCAGCAGCTGATAAAGACATTATCAAAATTTACCAAAAATACGTAAGCAAAAAATTCAACGTAATGCTTTCAACTAAAGTTGTTGGTGTTGAAGCTAAAGAAGACGGCTTATACGTAACATTTGAAGGTAAAAACGCACCAGCAGAACCAGTACGTTACGACAAAGTACTTGTTGCAGTTGGCCGTACTCCAAACGGTAACTTACTTGATGCTGAAAAAGCGGGCGTAAACGTTGATGAGCGTGGCTTTATTAATGTTGATAAGCAATTACGTACTAATGTAAGCCATATTTTTGCAATTGGTGACTTAGTTGGCCAGCCTATGCTTGCGCATAAAGCGGTTCATGAAGGTCATGTTGCTGCAGAAGTTATTTCTGGTCAGAAGCATTTCTTCGACCCTAAATGTATTCCTTCAATAGCGTATACTGACCCAGAAATCGCTTGGGTAGGTGTTACTGAGAAAGAAGCAAAAGAGCAAGGCTTAAAAGTTGAAACTGCGGTATTCCCGTGGGCAGCATCTGGTCGTGCAATTGCATCTGCTCGTACTGAAGGTTCTACTAAACTTATCTTTGATAAAGAAAGTGGCCGTATAATCGGTGGTGCTATGATCGGTATTAACGCGGGCGAAATGCTTGGCGAAATCGGTTTAGGTATTGAAATGGGTGCTGATGGTGAAGACTTAGCGCTTACAATTCATGCTCACCCAACATTGAACGAATCAATCGGCCTTGCAGCTGAAATTTTTGAAGGTTCGATCACTGACCTACCAAACAAAAAAGCAGTTAAAAAGAAGTAATTTAACTCTTTAGCATTTGTTTGAAAAACCCAACTTAGGTTGGGTTTTTTTATGTCTGATTTTTAATTTGAGAGATGTTGAATTAATTCAATGATACCAATCTGCTTATATATGGGGTCTATTTAACGTTAAGAAAATTACGCTAGAACTAGGCAAAATTTTTTGTATCTAGTTGTTCTAAATAAAAAAATTTTAACGAAGTTATAGTGCAATTTAATTCGTTAAATTGATCAAAGATTTATGCAGGTTGGTATGGCTATAAATATAAGATTAAATAACAAGAAGTCGTTACAATGCGCGCTTAATTAATTGAAGGTAAATACAGTGAAAAACTCAGTTTTGGCATTACGCGCTCAACAAATAAGTGAATCCCGTCGAGAGTTTAATGCTCGAGGTGGTAAATTAGATCGCTGTGAGCAATGCTTAATAGCTAAGCACTACTGTATTTGTAAAGGTGTTGAACAGGCTGATTGCACGGCTGCGGTCTGTTTATTGATGTACCATAATGAAAGCTTTAAACCTTCTAATACAGGGCGTTTAATTGCTGAAATAGTACCTGATAATCACGCTTTTAGATGGGACAGAACAGATCCTAACCCAGCGCTTTTAGCTTTAATAAATGATTCGCAGTATCAGCCAATGGTCGTGTTTCCCGCTGAAGATGTAGAAGAGGGCAGAGCTATTACCGAAGTGAGTATTGAATTAGGTAAAAAGCCGCTATTTATATTTTTAGATGGTACGTGGCGAGAAGCAAAGAAAATGATTCGTAAAAGTCCCTATTTAGATAACCTACCAGTGCTTTCTGTTACTGCTGATAAACTATCTGATTACCGATTACGTGTAGCCCCTCATGCACATCAACTAGGCACTGCTGAAGTGGCTATTATGGTATTAGCACTTGCGGGCGAAATGGATGCATCAACAAAGCTTGAGCAACATTTTATAAAGTTTCGCGATGCGTATTTATTAGGTAAACGTAATAAAGGCAGGCCTGAGTCTGATCAGAGCTAACTTAAGCCGATTGTTTGCTCGTGTATTCTAAGTAAGCTATCGCTTTATTTTGAAGTGCTGTAAAATTTTCTTCAGATGTTAACTTTACAACTGTTTCATATAGTTGATTCATACTTGTATGCACTTGACTAAATGAATGGAAGTCACTGCTTTCCATTTTTTTTGCTTCTTCTACTCTTTTTAAAAAATACTTATTAATATTAACTTTACCATTAAAATTTGTGCGGCCTATTGCATTTGCTAGCTTATTTAATTGATAACTAAATTCGTCATCACGGGCGGTTTCACCTCTTTGGGTTGTTCTGATATCACTTTCTAATTGAATAATAACGTTGAGTATCGTTTTAAACTCACTCATAGACATGTTAGAAAAATCGAATCCTTCTGGATTAAACAAAGCAGAATAAGGATTTTCTTTTGGGGTAGGTGCTGTAAAAATACAAATATACTCTGCTGTGCTATTTACTGGGCTATTAAGTGTGGAGACGTTTTTACTCGATTTAAAATTTATATCCATAAACTATTTATGTTCCTTCATATAAGTTGTGCTCTGAAGCTGATGAGATTGCTATTTCCTCTATTATTAATATGTTTGACTTAATTACCTATGCAAAGAAAAGCGCGCTCTATCTCTAGGCGCGCTTGCGGAATCTTCTAATTTTCTGCATCCTGCAATTGAACTTAATCAACTCCAATTTTTACTAATCCATGTTATTACAATATTACTTTTTAGTTCTATGTAATCTAGGCTATCCGGGCCTGTCTCCTTTAATTCCTGAACATCCTGTAAGGTAAATACTATTACCAAATCCTTCCATTGCACTTCCTAGTGCATCCGTGTATTAATCAATCCATTGTGTTGCCTAAAAGGCCTGTCCATCTATTCCTTAAACATCCTGTCAAACAACTTAAACCCTTGTTGTTATCCCTTTCGCACCTTCCTGATGCTATCCATTTTTACAACATTCCATTGTGTTACTCATACTGAGCCTGTCCTAAAATCCGTATTTCCTTGGTAACCTAATCATTGGTTGGTCGAATAAATAATTTGCTTGTATTTAATCGATAAGCATCACTGCTTGGTTGATGAGTAAATTATAGGTGAATGGAGCAACTTAAATAGGGCTGAAACTATATTTAATTAGTATTTATGCAATAGCTAAAGTTTATTAATTCTTTATTTTCAATTGGTTATTTAATTAATGCTTGTTTTATATGTTGCTTTTTACTCATTGGCTGTCACATCCGTGAGAGATGTCTTACATGACATTTCTGTTTTAGACACCTTTTACCTACTTACAGCTATTTAAGGTGTGCACTTTTTAACTGTTCACGGTAGAATTATTTGATAATAATTATTATTTAGGTGGAATAATGAAGACACTCGCTATCACTTTAGGATTAATAGTATCGGCGCCAGCCTTTGCAAACGACGTCGTTAATATTTACTCTTTTCGCCAACCGTTTTTAATACAGCCAATTTTGGATGATTTTACAAAACAAACCGGCATCCAAACGAATGTTGTTTTTGCTAAAAAAGGATTAATTGAACGTGTTAAGCGCGAGGGAAAACATAGCAAAGCCGACTTAGTACTAACTTCTAACTTTAGTGCACTTATTCAATTAGAAGATTTAAAGTTAACGCAAACTATTAAAAGTGACAGCGTAAATAATAATGTGCCTGCAGCATTTCGTGATGGCGAAGGCCAGTGGGTTGCGCTAACAAAGCGTGTGCGTAATGTTTATTCATCAAAAGAGCGAGTAGGTGCGTTACCAAACCTAACTTATGAAGAGTTGGCTGATCCTAAATATAAAGGTCAAATTTGCACTCGTTCGGGTAAGCATCCTTATAATTTGGGGCTTGTTGCATCAATGATAGCTCACCATGGTAAGGCTGATACTAAAACATGGCTTGAAGGCGTCAAAGCTAATTTAGCGCGCAAACCCCAAGGTAACGACCGTGCTCAAGTTAAAGCTGTTAAAGAAGGTTTGTGCAATTTAGCGTTAGGTAATAGTTATTACCTTGGAAAAATGTTGCAAGATAAAGAACAAAAAGGTTGGGCGGAAGCGGTAAATATTAATTTCCCGAACCAAATTAATCGTGGCTCGCACATAAATGTATCGGGTGCGGTTATTACTAAGTTCGCTAAAAATCCTGAAAATGCCTTGAAACTCATAGAGTATATGACCGACAATAAAGCACAAAACATGTATGCCTCACTAAATATGGAGTATCCAGTTAAGCCAGGTGTGCAATTATCCAGTTTGGTTGCGTCTTGGGGGAGCTTTAAGGAAGACAGCTTGCCACTCGATGAGATCAGTAAATATCGTCCGTTAGCGCTTAAGCTGATTGATGAGGTGAAGTTCGATCTTTAATGACTTATAAATTTAAGCTGTCTAAATGGCAGCTCTTTGCGTGGTCGACGGGTTTGATTCTGTCGGCCCCGTTGTTTTTTCTTCTTTTTGAATCTCTGCAAGGTAACTCTGAGGTGTTTTCTCATCTTTGGGATACAGTGCTTTGGGATTACATTACTAATACTGTGTTGCTGGTTTTAGGCGTTTGTGTGCTTAGCTGTGCTATTGCGCTGCCACTCGGTTGGCTTACTGCTTACTGTAGTTTTCCTGGTAAAAAGCAGTTTGAATGGGCACTTATGCTGCCCCTTGCTATGCCTACCTATATTATTGCCTATGTATACACTGATTTATTAGACTATGCGGGCCCTGTGCAAATAGCACTTAGAAAATGGTTTGGCTGGCAATCACCTAGTGACTATTGGTTTTTTGATATACGTACACTACCTGGCGCTATCGTTATGATTGCCTTGGTACTTTACCCGTATTTATTTTTAATTTTTAAAACAGCCCTTCGCGAACAGTCATTCAAATTAGTACAAGCTAGTCAATTAATGGGGCTATCTCCTAAACAAAGTTTTTTTAAAGTAAGTTTAGTGCTCTCTCGCGGCGCAATTGTTGCGGCTCTTGCACTCATTAGTATGGAAACTATGGCTGACTTTGCAACCGTCAGCTATTTTGCCGTGAGCACATTAACGACCGCCGTATATGACACATGGTTTGGTTATTATTCGCTTACAGCGGCCGCTAAAATATCGGGTGTAATGCTCTTACTTTTATTTTTGGCATTAATGGCAGAACGCTTTAGCCGCCGTAACCAAGCGGTATTTGAGCGCCAATCAAGTGTAAATAGCGAATCTCTCTATGTATTAAAAGGAAAGTCGGCTTGGCTAGCAACTGCATTTTGTGGCTTTATTTTACTTATCGCTTTTTTAATTCCCATTGCAGTACTCGTAAACTACGCAATTACCTACTTTGATAAAGCGTGGAACATTGAGTTTTTTAGCTATGCTTGGCAAAGTTTAAAAGTAGCAGGGATAGTGAGTGTAATAACCATTACGTTGAGTATTTTTGTGGTTTTTTATCAGCGTGTTGCAAAGCAAACGTATCCGCTTATTCCTGGGCGTTTAGCCAGTACGGGCTATGCATTGCCTGGTACAGTGCTCGCTATTGCTGTTTTATTACCACTTACATTATTAGAAAACACCATCAATGAAGCGCTCGAACCATATAATTTAGATATAGGTTTACTGCTTACAGGCAGTATTCTTACTATTATTATTGCTTACATTGTTAGGTTTTATGCCATCGCACACGGAGCGATAGAATCGAGTTTTTTACGCATTAGCCCATCACTCGATATGGCAAGTCAATCAATGGGTAAAAGCCAAGGGCAAACATTGCGTTTAATACATCTACCTTTATTACGCCGTGGACTACTTACGGCGGCATTACTGGTGTTTATTGAGTGCATGAAAGAGCTACCTGCGGCGTTATTGCTCAGACCGTTTAATTTTGAAAGCTTAGCAACTCATGTATTTCAGTATGTGAGTGACGAGCAGTTAGAGCTTGCTTCAATTTCGGCATTATTTATTGTTATTGTCGGGTTTATTCCTTTGTATTTTATTAATCGTTCTATGGAGCAACGTAGTTAAATGAGTAGTTTAATTTTACAAGGCGTGAGCTATCACTATAACGGTACAAAGGTTATTCATGATTTAGATTTAACAGTGGGCAAAGATGAAATTGTTTGTCTGCTCGGTGCAAGTGGTTGCGGTAAAACAACCACATTAAAAGCCATTGCAGGTTTAATTGAAGCCAAGCAAGGGTCTATTTTTATAGACGGTAAATTAGTGAGTGATGAGCAATCTTTTGTCTCACCTGAGCATCGTAACATCGGCATGATGTTTCAAGACTATGCATTGTTTCCGCATTTAACGGTGGCAAATAATATCGCATTTGGGCTTAGTAAAATGAGTAAAGCCCAAAAGCAGCAACGTGTTGATGAAATGCTTAAGCTTGTTCATTTAATTGGCTGTGCCGATAGATTTCCTCATCAGTTATCGGGTGGCCAACAGCAACGCGTCGCTATCGCTCGTGCATTAGCTTATAAACCTAGTTTGTTATTGCTTGATGAGCCTTTTTCAAACATCGACACACAAGTACGCTTTGAATTAATTGCCGATATACGTCGAATTATTAAGGCAACACAAGTCTCTGCTGTATTTGTTACGCACTCAAAAGAAGAGGCATTTGCCTTTTCCGATACACTTGCCATTATGCATCGCGGTAAAATTGCGCAACAAGGCACGCCAGAACAGCTTTTTGCAGCCCCAAGCTCAAAGGAGGTTGCAGAGTTTCTGGGTCAAGGCATATACTTAGAGGCAGAAGTATTAACGACAACTGAATATAATACACCGTTTGGCTTAGTTAAATCATATATTGGACATGAGCATAGAGCGAGTGTAGGGAAAATATATGTTCGTCCTCACCAGATTGAATTGGTAAGTGATAATCTATGTGACAGACACTGTGAACGAGCTACAATATTAAGTAGTCGCTTTATTGGTTCAGCGTATGTTTACACTGTCGTTATTGCTGAGCAAGAAGTTGAAGTTGCTGCACAATATGACCAATCATTTGAAAAAAATGAGCAGGTTATAATAAAAATAAAACCTCACACGGTGAACTTTTTCGAATCATAATTAATTTGTTATTCGCTGTGTTTTTATCTATAAAACTAAGGAATAACAATGGCGCAAGCGCAATCAGGGATTTGTGCTGAAGCAAACTTACACGGTTTGCACTTATTTTTTAATGTGTTTGATGGTCAAGATGAATCGTTACGCGTAAAACTAAAGCAAGTAAGCGCTATTGAAGAAGAATTTAGCGATCAGTTTTCAGAATCAATGCTCTCTTGTATGGTCGCTATTGGTGCGCAATATTGGCCACATATCCTTCCTGAGTACATTCCAAGCGAATTACAGAGCTTTCCTAATATAAATCACAGCGATCACCAAATGAGCGTGCAACCGTGTGATTTGTTTGTGCAAATTCGCTCTGACCGTGAAGACGTTAACCATTTATTTGCCCTGCAAGTATTAAAGTTATTTGCTCCTGATGTAGAGCTGGTAGAGCAGGTTCGTAATTTTCGCTTTTTAGATGGACGAGACTTTAATGGCTTTATTTATGGTGGCGATTCTGCTCATGGTAGAAAAAAGCGTGCGACGGCACTAATAAATAAACCGGGTAGCTTTGAAGATCAAGGAAGTTATATTCATGTACAACGTTATAAGCATGACTTAACTGTGTGGCAGCATTTATCATTAAGTGAGCAAGAGCAAATAATGGGTCGTACGCGCCTTGATAACACACTAATTACCCCCGCGATCGAAACCAGCCATGCTTCGCGTAGTGAACTAAAAGACGAAGATGGGCAACCGCTACTATTAAATCAAAGCATGCCTTATGGCGATGTGTATGAGCAGGGAATGTTATCAATTACATGTGCATGTACAGGAACCGCGTTCGAAAAAATACTTAAAAGCCGTTTAGGCGAAGGTGATTGTTACGACCACTGGCTTGATTTTACTCAAGCCGATATGGGTTCTGCTTTTTTTGCACCTTCGGTCGGATTTTTAAAACAGATTTAATTACGATTAATAATCAAACCGTATCAAATAAAATGCGAACGCGTTCAAGTGTCACGTCTATTTCAGATATTTTAGCCGGGGCGATAAAAATAGTGTCATCGCCGGCAATAGTTCCTAGTACGCCATCTGCTTTACCTAATGAATCTAATAAACGTGCAATAAGCTGAGCCGCACCTGGGCTGGTACGAATGATGATCATCATTTCGTTGTGCATAATGTCGATTACTAATTGGCGTAATGGGCTTTTAGCCGTAGGTACACCCATTTCAGCAGGTAAGCAGTAAACCATTTCTTGCTTGGCATTACGTGTGCGTACAGCGCCAAACTTACTTAACATGCGTGATACTTTACTTTGGCTTATATTGTCAAAGCCTTGCTCTTTTAACGCATCAACTATTTCGCCTTGAGAGCCAAAGTTTTCTTCTTTTAAAAGCGATTTAAATGCTTTTACCAGTGCTTCTTGTTTATCTTGTGGTTGCATAGTCTTTATTCATTTTTGTTATTTATGCTGCAAATTCTACACAATAATGAATAATTATGCAGCAGTTGTTTAGTTAACTTGCCAGTTTGATGCGTTAAATCACAAAAGTTTACGACTATGGTCGAAAATATACTTGAAATAGACAGGATAAATTTGTTTTTAGTCGCTAATTTCATTATCTTAAGAGCCACAAATATTTCCTACCTCAAATGACGGAGAATTCCAATGAAAGTTGCTGTATTAGGTGCTGCAGGCGGTATCGGCCAAGCGTTGTCTTTATTATTAAAAACAGGCTTACCAGCTGGCTCTGAATTATCACTTTATGATGTTGCACCAGTAGTACCAGGTGTTGCGGTTGACCTTTCTCACATCCCAACAGATGTTAAAGTTGCAGGCTTTGGCGCAGACGATTTAAATAAAGCGCTTGAAGGTTCTGACATCGTGCTTATACCAGCGGGTATGCCACGTAAACCAGGTATGGATCGTGCTGATTTATTCAATGTAAATGCTGGCATCATCAAAACGTTAGCAGAAGGCATTGTTGCCAGCTGTCCTAAAGCGTTAGTAGGTATTATTACTAACCCAGTAAACGGCACAGTTCCAATTGTTGCTGAAGTATTCAAAAAAGCAGGTACTTACGACGCTAAACGCGTATTCGGTATTACTACGCTTGACGTTATTCGTTCAGAAGCATTTGTTGCTGAACTTAAAGGCGTAGACGTAGCAACTGTAAAAGTACCAGTAATTGGTGGTCACTCAGGCACAACGATTCTGCCTCTACTTTCTCAAGTTGAAGGTGTTTCTTTCACAGATGAAGAAGTTGCTGCACTTACTCCACGTATCCAAAATGCGGGTACTGAAGTTGTAAATGCTAAAGCAGGCGGTGGTTCAGCTACGCTATCTATGGGTGCTGCTGCAGCTCGTTTTTGTATGTCTTTAGTTGAAGGCCTACAAGGTGAAGAAGTTGTAGATTACGCTTACGTTGCTGTTGAAAATGGCGATGCAGAGTACTTTGCACATCCAGTACGTTTAGGTAAAAACGGCGTAGAAGAAATTCTTTCTTACGGCGAACTAAGCGCATTTGAAACAAAAGCAAAAAATGACATGCTTGAAACATTGAAAAAAGACATCAAAGAAGGTGTTGATTTCATGGCGTAATAGCCGGTTTAAGCAACAAAAAAGCCTGCATTTGCAGGCTTTTTTATTGCTCAGAATTAATGTCACACTGTGTAACTAGTTAAAACTAGTGGTCGCGGTCAACCGCAATACGGGCAAGGCTTATAAGTGCTTGCTTATAGTCAGACTCAGCTAAAAAGTCTAAACAGGCAATGGCTTTTTCGGCCTCAAGCTCTGCTTTTTGCATTGTAAACTCAAGCGCATTAGTTTGTTTTAGTGCAGTTAAAATTTCTTCTAAATGCTCCATACCATTACTGTGCTCTATTGCATCACGAATAAGTTGCGTTTGCTGCTCGCTACCGTGTTGCATAGCATAAATAAGCGGAAGGGTTGGTTTGCCTTCAGCTAAATCATCGCCAATGTTTTTACCTAGCTGCTCAGCGTCTGCATTGTAATCGAGTACGTCATCTACTAGTTGAAACGCAGTACCTAAATGCATACCGTATAGGTTTAGTGCATCAAGTGTCGTTTGGTCTTGCTCTGTGATAATGGCAGCAAGGCCTGTAGCTGCTTCAAATAATTTAGCCGTTTTAGAGTAAATAACCTGCATATAGCTGGCTTCAGTCGTATCTGGGTCATTGCAGTTCATTAACTGTAATACTTCACCTTCAGCAATAATGTTTGTTGCATCGGCAAGTACTTGCATAATCTGCATTTTTCCAAGGCCAACCATAAGCTGAAATGAGCGAGTGTAAATAAAGTCACCAACTAATACGCTAGCAGCATTACCAAATTCAGCATTTGCTGTAGGCGTGCCACGTCGTAAGTTTGATTCATCTACAACATCATCATGCAATAGCGTTGCTGTATGGATAAACTCAACAATTGTTGCAAGTGTTATGTGATCTTTACCCTGATAACCGAGCGCCTTGGCTGCTAAAATTGCGAGCATTGGACGAACACGTTTGCCGCCACTGCTAACTATATATAAACCAAGCTGATTAACTAACGCCACATCTGAGCGCATTTGCGCATGTATAAGTTGATTGACGTCATTCATATCGCTTTCGATTAACGCCTGGATAGCTTTTATATCCATTGATCTCCGAGCCAATTTTTATGTGTGAACGGCGCAGATTGTACAACAAAAAATGCACTAGCTCGATATTTTGTGACGATTGATTGAAAAAACACTATTAAAGTACTGAATAAGAGCTTAATTGGTTGAGATAACTGATTAATAGATAACCAATATGCAGTCTGAGTCGCGCTTAGATATTATACAGCGAGAGCTCTATTTAAGCGCATTAACTTATTTCGCTTAACAGCTAAAAAGCACTTGGCAAAAGGGTCAATTAATATAAACTGGGGGAAATATTGAATTACTCTCAATGCAGCTACTTTTTATTCATTTTAATTACAAAATAGGCTTGCTAGTTATTTCGCGTTAGCGTAAACTTCGCGCCCTATCGAAGAATATTTTAGTTGCACCGATTTGAGGGTGCACAGACGGAGTTAATTATGTACGCGGTTTTCCAAAGTGGTGGTAAACAGCATCGTGTGACTGAAGGTCAAACGATTCGTCTTGAAAAATTAGACGTTGAAACTGGTGCGGCAGTAGAATTTGATTCAGTACTTTTAGTTGCTGATGGTGAGAAAATCGAGATCGGTGTACCGTTCGTAAACGGTGGCAAGATAACAGCTGAGGTTGTTTCACATGGTCGCGGTGAGAAGATTAAGGTTGTTAAATTTAGACGCCGTAAGCATTCTCGTAAGCAAATGGGCCATCGTCAATGGTTCACTGAAGTTAAAATCACTAGCATTAGCGCTTAATTAGAGGTACTTAGAAATGGCACATAAAAAAGCAGCTGGTAGTACTCGTAACGGTCGCGATTCAGAAAGCAAACGCCTAGGTGTTAAGCGTTTTGGTGGCGAATCAGTTCTAGCGGGTAGCATCATTGTTCGTCAGCGTGGAACTCGTTTCCACCCTGGTACAAACGTAGGTATCGGTAAAGACCACACTATCTTCGCAAAAGCAGATGGTAAAGTTCAGTTTGAACAGAAAGGTCCTTTAAACCGTAAATACGTAACTATCGTAACTGAGTAATCAGTAAGGTAGTTAAAAAACCCCGCTTTTGCGGGGTTTTTTGTTTTAAGAAAAAAATATATACCCAAGCCAAGCCTGCAATCAGCTTGGCTTCGGTATATAATAGTTAAATTAACAAGCCAATCCCTAAAGTGAGTAATCATGAAGTTTGTAGATGAAGTAGAAATTCGCGCAGAAGCTGGAGACGGTGGCAGCGGCATCGTGTCTTTCCGTCGTGAAAAATATGTTCCAGATGGTGGACCAGACGGCGGTGACGGTGGAGACGGTGGTAGTGTTTATCTACAAGCTGATGAAAACTTAAATACCCTCATTGATTATCAGTTTGAGCGTTTCCATAGAGCTGAACGTGGTACTAACGGTCGTAGCCGTAACTGTACAGGCCGAAAAGCCGATGACTTATTTGTTATGGTGCCTGTAGGCACACGTATCATGGATGTTGATACCCAAGAGGGACTTGGTGATTTAACGCAACATGGTCAACGTATTTTGGTTGCAAAAGGTGGTTTCCACGGCTTGGGGAATGCACGTTTTAAATCAAGTACTAACCGAGCACCTCGTCAAAAAACCTTGGGTACTGAAGGCGAAGTACGTAATTTAAAATTAGAGTTGCTACTATTAGCGGATGTAGGCTTACTAGGGCTTCCTAACGCAGGTAAATCTACGTTTATCCGTAGTGTATCAGCAGCAAGGCCTAAAGTAGCTGATTACCCGTTTACAACGCTTATTCCTAATTTGGGTGTAGTGCGTCCAGAAGCGAATAAATCATTTGTAATAGCTGACATACCAGGCTTAATTGAAGGTGCATCTGATGGTGCAGGCTTAGGCATCCGCTTCTTGAAGCATTTAGAGCGTTGTCGTGTGTTATTACACATTATCGATGTAATGCCGGTAGATGGTTCAAACCCTGTTGATAATGCATTCTCGATTATTAACGAGTTACATCAATACAGCCCTAAATTAGCTGAAAAGCCACGTTGGTTAGTTTTTAATAAAATAGACTTATTACCAGAGGACGAAGCAAAAGCGTTATGTGAAGCTATTGCAGAAGAACTGGGCGAAACTGAAAATATTTATCACATTTCAGCGATTAATAAACTCAATACTCAACCTTTAATTCACAACATAATGACACTGCTCGATAGCATGCCTAAAGAGAAGTTTGTACAGGTTGAAGATGAAGAGATTGAATTCAAGTGGGATACCTATCATGAAAAAGCCACTAAAGGTAAAGGCAATGATGATGATTGGGACGACTGGGATGAAGATGATTACGACGTAGAAGTTGTCTACGAGCGCTAATTAAATAGAATTTATAAAAAGGAGCTTATGCTCCTTTTTCTTTGTTTAAAAATAAAGTACTAGGTATTTAATATGATAATTTCAATGATTGCAGCAATGGCAAATAACCGTGTAATTGGCCTAGATAATAAAATGCCATGGCATTTACCTGCAGATCTTCAGCATTTTAAAAAAGTGACTACAGGTAAGCCTGTAATTATGGGTCGTAAAACTTTTGAATCTATCGGACGTCCTCTGCCTGGGCGACGTAATATTATTATTACTCGTAATCTTGGGTATCAAGCTGATGGAATTGAAACGGTAGCAACACCAGAGGCCGCATTGAATTTAGTTTCTGACGCTGAAGAAGTAATGATCATTGGTGGTGGAAATATTTATCAGCAGTTTTTAGAGCGTGCAGAGCGCTTATATTTAACGTTTATAGATTTAGATGTAGAAGGCGATACACAATTCCCAGATTATCAAAAAATTGCTAAATGGGAGCTTAAAGAAGAGTTAAGTATGCAGCCTGATAATAAAAACAAATCTAGTTATAAATTCGTAACTTTATATAAAATTCAATAACATTATTGCGAAAATCTACGTGTGTTGGTACAATATTAACCAATCAACATAGGTAAAAAGTACCATAAAGGGTTTTTCATGTTTAAATTACCAAAGCTAGTTATTGTTACTGCTATTGCAGTAGGTTCATTTTCGTATGTAGCGCCTGCAAACGCTGAAGATCAATTAGCTGTATCTATTTGCGAGTATATAGCAGCGGACGATAAAAACCGTTTACGTAGTAAACTTAAAAGTTCTCGTGTAAAAATTCGTAATATCTACGATGCAATACAATGTAATGGTAATAACTTATTACGCCATGCAGTTGCAAGCAACGCAGTAGGTACTGGTGAATACATTGTTAAAAACCTTTCAAAAAGTTCATTAGCTGATGGCGCAGATATCGCTTGGGCTGAAGGTAACCATGCTGGTTCACCACTTATTGCTGTAATTAAAGACCGTGCTGGTCTGTAATTAAAAAGCATTTAAAAGCCGCGTTTTATACGCGGTTTTTTTGTAGCTAAAAATCATGTAACTGTGATTTTTCAATAAAAAGCCGATATTACTATGTAATATCGGCTTTTTATTGAAAGGGTGATTATCTTATACCAATCTGCTTATATATGGGGTCTATTTAACGTTAAGAAAATTACGCTAGAACTAGGCAAAAATTTTTGTATCTAGTGTTCTAAATAAAAAACTTTTAACGACGTAATAGTGCAATTTAATTCGTTAAATTGATCAAAGATTTAAACAGGTTGGTATTATACCAACCTGTTTAGATATGAGGTCTATTTAACTCTATGCAGATTGGTACTACTCTTTAATAAAGGCCTCACCTTCAACCATCCATTTAGCAGCAGGTTTACCTTTTAAGTAATGATCAAAATACTGCATCATACGCACTGAAAAGTCGACCTGATTAGGAAACTTTTTCAAGTGATGCGGTTCACCTTCGTATTGTAAAAAGGTTGCATCTTTACCTGCACGACGAAGTGCTAAGTAGTACTGCACGCTTTCATGCCAAGGTACGGCATCATCTTTATCACCAGACATTATCAAAATAGGCGTATTCACCTTGTCTGCAAAAAATACAGGTGAATTTTCTATATAAAGTTCAGGGGCTTCAAATAAGTTTTTACCTATACGGCTTTGCCCTGTTTCGTATTGGAATTGACGAGCAAGCCCCGATTTTAATCGAATGCCGCTATAAGCACTGGTCATGTTTGATACTGGTGCACCTGATACAACCGCTTTGAACATATCTGTTTGGGTTATCATAAACGCACTTTGATAACCTGCCCATGAGTGCCCTTGTAAGCCAATTTTGTTTTTATCAGCTATACCTAAATCAATAAGCTTTTGGGTGGCGTTTATCATGGTTTGCGTTGACGATTTACCCGGGTGACCTATTTCAAAGCGAATATCAGGTAAAAATACCGCATAACCGTTTGAGGTAAACATAGGAAAATTAGGGCGATGGTTTAATTCCATTTTTGGAAAGTCATACATACGCTGGCTCATGTAACGGTAAAAATACACAACCACAGGTACTTTATCGCCTTTTTTATAGCCCGCTGGTTTTATTAGTACGCCTTGTAAGTCTTCGCCATCAAAACCTTTATAGCTTATTAGTTCTGGCTTTTCGCCCCATGCAAAATTACTAATTTGTGGGTTTAGCGTGGTCACTTGTTTTGGTGCGCTAAAGCTAAAATCAGTTTGGTAGTAATCAGGAAATTGGCTATAAGTTTGCGAGGTAAATAAGTACTTGTCAGCCTTTTTGGCTTTTTTAACCATATCAAAGCGTTTATTACCACTAAGTACTTTGGTTATTGTGTTAGTGGTTAAGTCGAGTTTTGCAACTTCGCTTTGTTTAGTTTGTAAGTTAATAGCAGAGACAAGTAATGTATCGTCTTTTTTAAAGCCCACTTGGGTTTTATCAAGCTTAATAACACGGTACTGCGTATTGCTTTGCTTACCATTAGTTAGGCGTTTAGCTTGCTGCGTTTTTACGTCAAATGCCCAAATATCGTATTTACTATAAGCAAGCACTTGGCTGCTATCGGTCATCCAGCCAGCAAAACCATAACCAGGCTGAGTAGACGGGTAGTCGTGTTTATCATCAGCAAAGGTTGCCTGAATCGCATTTGTAAGCGGTGTTACTTTATTATTTTTTAAATCTTTTAACTGTATTTGGCTGTCGCTAAAATAAGCTGCAAACTCACCATTAGGGGCAAGGCTCGGTCTAAACGGGTAGTTGTTAATAATTGGAGTTTGTTTACCGGTATTTATATTTACTGCAAAGTAATCAGCAAAAAAACCGCCGTACATTATTTTTTCTAGGTAGGGGATGTTAGATGAGCCAAGTAAAGATACATCTCGCTGAGGGTTTAGTGCAACCTCAGGCATATTAGTGGTACTGAGCTGTACCACTTTTTGCGAGTTAACGTGATATACCGCGCTGTAATGGCGGTTTTTATTAACTTCGTTCCATTGCTGTTCTTCACGCGGTTTTATTTGCGCATCGTTGTTGTGCCATACATCTAAACCTTTATGTTCACGTATGGTATCAAAGTCGTACAATGAGGCTTCGTCGGTATATTCTTTGGCTTTTACTTTAGCTGCTAATTTTGGATGGTTTTCAAAATATAAGCGCTCGCCATTTTCTGACCATTTAAGGGATGCTGTTTTACCTAGCGTCCATGCTTTATTAGGTGAATCTATAGTTGCAAGCTTCTCGTTTTTATATAGCTGTAAAGTGTAGCTTCGACGGCGCGTGTCATCATTTACATAGTTACCCAATGTAAATGCTGCAATATTGTCAGTTGGGTGCCACGCTATTTTATTTGCGATTACGCCCGGTTCATCAATTAATACACTGCTATTAAAGTCACTTAGCTCAATTAACGCTATTTGGTTGTTATTACCGTCGCTGTAACTTTGACTCACTAATAGCTGGCTGTTAGCTGAGTTAATAGCGTAGCTAAATACGTTTTCTATTGTATGGCTGCGTTTATCAGATAAATTTACGATAACAAGTGGATAGCTCTTATCTTTTTTATCGGGCGTGATAGCGTTGTCTTCTTCGTTTTTAGTGCTATCGGTTTTATCTTCTACTTTTGCGTCATCGTCTTTTTTATTTAAACGATAAGCAAGCCACATACCATCATCAGATAACGTGTAATCTTTTACATCAGCAAAGCTTTGTTGAGCACCTGATTGTGTGTTTACGAGTACCAGATTGTTTTTAAGTGTGTCTTTTTTTTTGGTTGTTTCTTTTTCAAGTAAGGTAGGTACTTGTGTAAAAGCGACCCAGTTAGCGGCCTTACTAATATGAGGCTTTGTACCGCGTTCTACTTCTGCGATGAGTGTATTGCTTTGTAGTGAGTAAACTTGGCCAGTTGCATTTCCACGATACGGCGTTGCACTAAAAGTGAGTACTTGGCCATTGTCAGATAGTTGCGTGCTTTTAGCTGATTTAAAACTAAATATGTCTTTAAATTGTAGCGATTCTTTGGCGTGTATGCCGGTGCTAGTTAAGCTGGCAATGAGTGCCGTGCTTAATAAGGTGAGTTTTGTTTTCATTATTGATTCTCGTATTATGACATTGTTTCATTGTAACGAGTTTGGTTCATAATTCGAGCGGATCAGATAAATGGCAGCTATATACGATAAAACGACCCGTAGGTCGTTTTATCGTATTTAATTTATTAATTTAGCAAACATTACAGCCAAATTTTTTGTAGCTCAAGCCATTGTTTTTCAAATTGAGTACTTGGTTTAACTTTAAAGTCGCTACGTACAAACTGATTCATTTTTCCTTCAACGTAAGCAAGTAAAAAGTTTGCAAGCGTAAGCTCATCACTTTGAAAGTTTTTACCTTCACGAAGCTTTCTCTCACGAAGTACTTGTTTAAACTGAGTTTCTAGTTTTTCAAAAAAACTTTGTACACGCTCACGTAATCGCTCTTGTTCACCTTGCAGAGCATCGCCAGTTAGAATACGTGTAATACCTGGGTTTTTTTCAGCAAATGTGAGTAGCAGCAATAAAATATTATATATACGTGCTTGGCTTTCTTTTTCGTTTTCTAAAATAAGGTTAATGCGCGATAAAAGAGTATCTTCAATAAACTCAATTAAGCCCTCAAACATACGTGCTTTGCTCGGAAAGTGGCGATATAGCGCAGCTTCAGATACACCTACCTCAGCAGCTAGCTTAGCTGTAGTGATTCGTTGCCCTGGGCTGGTTTCTAGCATTTGTGCGAGTGCTTGCAGTATTTGCTCTTTGCGATTACTTCTTTTTGTCGCAGGCATGAACATTCCTTTTTATTAGTTATTCTTAGTGGCGCAGTTAAGAACCCTAGTCATTTTTTGTTCAAATGAATGGCGTATGTTAATGTTTTATTCAGTTTGTTTCCAGCCTTTTTATAGATGTTTGGCCAGCTGTTCGATCACCTTGCGAGCTATTTCTGTTTTACTTGTTGGTGGTAATTCTAGTTGTTCATTATGCCAGTACAGTGTTAAAGCATTATGATCGGAATTAAACCCTAAGCCACTTTTTGACACGTCATTAGCGCAAATCATATCTAGGTTTTTGTTTTTTAGTTTACCTTTAGCGTAGTTTTCTACGTTTTGTGTTTCAGCGGCAAACCCTACTGTATAAGGGCGGTTTTGCTTAAGATTAGCAACAGCAGCAATTACGTCAGGGTTTTTAGTTAAAGTCAGTGTGAGTTCGTCGCCTTGCTTTTTCATTTTTTGAGTCGCAATATTTGCAGCTCGGTAATCTGCAACAGCAGCACAGCCAATAAAAGCATCTGATTGTGGCGCGTAAGCAAGTGATTCAGTTAATAACTGCTCAGCGCTTTCTATATTAATAAGATTTGCGCCAGTAGGGGCTTTTATAGTTACAGGGCCTGAAATTAAGTTAACCTTTGCGCCAAGTAATAAAGCCGCTTCTGCAAGTGCGTAGCCCATCTTCCCTGAGCTGTGATTTGATATAAAACGCACCGGATCGAGTGGCTCTCGCGTTGGACCTGCTGTTATTGTAATTGTTTTGCCAACAAGCAGTTGTGGGTGCTCTTTTGTAATACATAGCTGGACAAGTTCATGTGGCTCTAGCATGCGTCCTGCGCCAACATCGCCACAAGCTTGCTCGCCTTTGCCTGGCCCCCAAATAAGTACGTTACGTGCCTTTAGCGTTGCCAAGTTAGCCTGTGTGGCTGCGTGGGCATACATTTGTTGATTCATTGCTGGCGCAACAGCTACTTTTGCAGGTGTCGCCAGTAGCAGCGTAGTTAGTAAATCATCAGCAATACCAGCGACCATTTTGGCGATAATATTACACGTTGCAGGGGCAACTAAAATTAGATCAGCCCATTTTGCAAATTCAATATGGCCCATTGCAGCTTCGGCTGAAGGGTCTAATAATGAATCTGAGACAATTTCGCCGCTTACAGCTTGCATAGTCAATGGTGTAATAAAGTGCTTAGCGGATTCAGTCATGACTACTTTTACTTCACAACCAGAATCTTTTAATCGCCTTACTAGCTCAGCGCATTTATAAGCCGCAATACCACCGCTAATGCCAAGTACAATTTTTTTGTTCGTTAAAGTGATCATGGTTGTTTATCAGTCTTATTTAATATTGTGTCTAAAATAACAAATCTTTGCTTATTGAGCTAAGTTTTAATACTAAAATAACGGGCAAAATTTGAATTTTGCATTACATTTATAGAACACTTTTGCTCCTCAAGGATGAATAATGCAACTCACTGCACTACCTAATTCACTTCGCCCTCGTGAAAAGCTCATTGAAAAAGGGGCCAAAGCATTAAGTGATGCAGAGCTTCTAGCTATATTTTTACGTACTGGGTTACCGGGTATGAATGTTATTGAGCTGGCTCAACATTTATTGAATGAAAATAAAACACTGCATAATTTATTTAACGCCAGTATTGAAGAGTTTTGCTCTCAAAAGGGATTAGGAACTGCTAAGTATGTGCAGCTACAAGCTGTACTTGAGTTAAGTCAACGTTACATGCAGGAACGTTGCCAGCGAGACGCCGTATTTAATTCGCCAAATTCAGTCTACGATTACCTTATAATTCAAATGCGTGGTTTGCAGCAAGAAGTGTTTATGGTGTTATATCTCGATAGTCAAAATCGTTTAGTTAAAGACGAAATACTTTTTTATGGCACAATTAATTCTGCCAGTGTTTATCCGCGTGAAGTGGTAAAGGCTGCGCTAAAGAATAATGCGGCTGCTGTTATTTTTGCCCATAATCACCCAAGTGGCATTGCAGAGCCAAGCCAAGCAGATAAACTCATCACTAATAAATTACAACAAGCGCTGCAATTGGTCGACATAAGTGTGCTCGATCACATCATTGTTGGCGGTGAAACTTGTGTTTCGTTTGCTGAGCGAGGCCTAATTTAGCTCCTTAGATAGATAAATGTGCTAAAAATGAGCTGTTTAATACGTTTTGGCAAATTAGTTTAATTTAAATGCAGTTTTTACTTTCCCTAAGGGCATTCGATCTTTATAATTGGCCGCTATCAAATTTACATATGAGCTGGTTGGATAGATCAGTATTTGATCTTTGCCTGTAAAAGCTGTATAAAGAGCGCCCTTCGATTTATCTCTAGGGCAGAAATACACGGCCTTAGATTAAATTAAGCTCGAGCGAAGTTATTGGAGATATATAGACATGTCTAAAGTATGTCAAGTTACAGGTAAGCGTCCAGCGGTTGGTAATCACCGTTCACACGCGAGAAACGCGACTAGACGTCGTTTCCTACCTAACCTACAAACACACCGTTTTTGGGTTGAAAGTGAAAAACGTTTTGTAACATTACGCACTACTACTAAAGGTATGCGTATTATCGATAAAAAAGGCATCGACACGGTTCTTACAGAAATCCGTGCTCGCGGCGTTAAAGTTTAAGGATCTGAATCATGCGCGATAAAATCCGTTTAGTTTCAACTGCCGGTACTGGTTTTTTCTACACTACTGACAAAAACAAACGTAACATGCCTGAGAAGATGGAAATCAAAAAGTTTGATCCAAAGATTCGTAAACATGTTCTTTTTAAAGAAGCTAAAATTAAGTAATTTTAGTTCTTCTTTTAGAATGTAAAAACCCAGCCTAGGCTGGGTTTTTTGTTTTTGTGGTTAAGTAATTTAATATTGGTTTGAATAACTAACTAACCTGAACTCTGCTCGAGATAGATTTATTATCCAGAGTTCAGGTTAACTACATAGCTTTAATTTCTTAATTATACCAATTTTCTTGGGTATGTTGATCTTTGCGGATTAAAATTTGTTCAAACTAGGGGCTATTTAATCATGGCGCGAGATTTGTAACCTAGTGGGCTCGGTAACTGCTCCTGCGTTACTCTACTGGCTTACATCCATGTAAGAATAAGTAAAAACCGAGCAAAGCTTCTGCGTCCTGCTCACGCCCCTTACCTACATCCATGCAGGCAACAAAGAGTAAATAACCCCTAGGAAGAACCCTGTGGGCAGCGCCTGTTTGGCATTAATGCTACGTTATCGCCCATTTATGGGGAATAGCCACACTGCATAGGCTCTGCCTTGCTTAAATACCAAACAGGCTACTGCAAATTTAACCTTGAAAGAACAACATAACCTAATTAAGTGATCTACTTTGAGGTGAGAAAACCGTGTTGATAACAAGGCAAAAATTTCATTATTTAGTTGTCCTATATCAGAAATTTTTAACACAGTTAGCGTCAGATTTAATCCCCCAAATTGATTAAGTATTATTGCGGGTTGGTATTGCTCACCGTATTAAAAATGATTCATAGTCGAGTGTATGGATGTAGGAGATAAAGTAAGGCACTGAGTAATTAGTGATAACAACTATATGTCATACTTCACCTTGTTATTGCGCAATTATCTTATCGTTAAATAAACCCATATAAGCAGATTGGCATAATCCGAGTTGCTATAAATTGTTTTTAAATAAAAAAAGGCCAAGCTTTTCAGCTTGACCTTTGCTCTCAGGGAGTTGTTTCAATAAATTATGGCTGATATTGTCCGGTAAGAGTTAAGCCAGAGAATGTGCTGTAAGCGTTAACGCTTAAATGCCATGTTCCTGCTTGTGGGCTTGAGAATGTACATGTTTCAGCGTTACCATTTTTATATGGACGGCAGTCGTAACTTGATGCTGTTGGTTGGCTACCAAATTTAACAAATAAGTCAGCATCGCCAGTCCCACCTGATGTTGTTACGGTAAATGTAGACATACCGGCAGGTACATCTAGGGTGTAATGTTTCCATTGACCAGCATTAGCACTTACATCACTTACTGAGCCACCACCGGCTGCAGGTGGTGTTGTTGTCGTACCGCCACTTGCTGCAGCAACAGCGGCTGCTGCATCTACAATACCAGTACCACAGTTATTACATGAAGCTGGGAATGAACGCGTTGTCGATTTTAGAATATTTTCTATTTCATCAGGCGTAGCATTTGGTTTAGCTTGCTTAATAAGTGCTGCAACACCAGCAACATGAGGAGCTGCCATAGATGTACCTTGTGAAAAACCGTAGCTATCACTTGAAGGTGTTGACGAGCCTGTATTATAAGTTGATAGAACGCCTTCAGAGTCGTTTGCAAAACTTTGTGCGCCGCCAGGTGCTGCAACATCAATATTGCTACCGTAGTTTGAGTAATAAGCGCGACCGCCGTTGCGCCCAACCGATGCTACGTTTACTACACCGCTACAGTTACCTGGATTGTAGTTTGCTGAGTTGTCGTTATCGTTACCAGCTGCAATAACCACAACAGTGCCATTGCTACGTGCTGTGTTAATCGCATTTTGCGTTGTAGAACTACATGAACCGCTGCCACCTAAACTCATGTTAATTACATCTGCAGGGTTTGAGTTTGCAGGAACGCCTGAAACACTTCCACCTGATGCCCAAATAATGCCGTCAGCAATGTCAGATGTTAAACCACCACACTTACCAAGCACACGAACAGGAACTACTTTTGCATTATAAGCAACGCCAGCAACACCTTCACCATTATTAGTGACAGCAGCAACTGTGCCGGCAACATGCGTACCATGCCAGCTAGAGTTTTGTGCACCGTTAGAACCACATTCATTTGCTGCAACTGCATCGCCAGGATCGCGAGCATCGCTATCACGACCACCGCCATCATTTGCTACCGACAAGTTAGAAATCATATCGTAACCAGGGAGAATATTTGCATTCAAATCAGCATGAGGGCGGTAGCCTGTATCAAGCACCGCGACCACTACGCCACTACCTGTTGCTGTATCCCATGCTGCTGGCAAGTTTAGACCACCCGCTTGCTCGTAGTAATGCCATTGATCATCAAAGCGAGGATCATTAGGTGTCGAAAAAGGTTGCAACATTTGATCGACTTCAATGTATTCAACATTGCCAGAAGCAATAACGTCTTGCATAAACTCTTGCGCTTCGGCTGCATTTAGCTTCTTGTCTGCACGCATAACATGGTGATTATTAAGTGCCATTGCACGTACATATTTACCTTTTACCTTCCCTTTTTTAGACGAAAAGTTTTTAACAAAACGTTGAGCGCGTTGTTTCATATTTGATGAGTTAGCGCTCGCTGTTGAAAAAGTGGCTATTTCATTATTGTTATTTTTATATTTAATAATGAATTGGGTTTCAAAACCGCTTTGGATTTGTAGTTTTGCTGTGGTTTCAGCCATTGAAGGAGCAATTGCTTGAGCTGGATTTGCCATACTTGATGTTGCTGAAAAAAGCGTACTTACAGTTAAAGCTATAGCGCACTTTTGAAAAGTTTTTCTTGTTGTCATAATTTTTCCTAGATTTTATTAGTAATTTCGTGATTAATGCTCACGATGTAGGAACAAAGGTAAAGTATTTGTTAATAAAGTTAAAGTATTAATTTCGTTTTATGTATTTTGTTTGGTTATAACTAAGAACTTTAATGATTTTTTAATACTTTTGTCGTTGTTTTTAAGGTGTTTCGTGCTTTTTATGATTTGTTAATATTATTGGTTGTTTTTCTGGTTTGTTTTGTTGCGTTATTATTGATAATGATTGCGCGCTGTTTGTTGTTAAACTTTGCTATAATCGAAAAAAATTTTAACGAGATAAATAAATGACCCAAGTAGATGTAATAGTAATAGGTGCGGGAGCTGCAGGATTAATGTGTGCAGCGCAAGCAGGATACCGTGGCCGAAGCGTTACAGTACTTGATATGGGGAAAAAACCAGGTCGTAAAATTTTAATAAGTGGTGGTGGGCGTTGTAATTTTACAAATGAAAATGCAACCCCCGATAACTACTTATGCGCAAATGCTCATTTTGTTAAATCATGTTTAAGTCGCTATACACAGCATGACTTTATTGAGCTGGTGGACAGGCACGGATTAGCGTATCACCATAAAACACTAGGCCAGCTATTTTGCGATAACAATGCACAAGACATTGTTGATATTTTACTGACCGAATGTGAGTGGGCAGGGGTAAATATAAAACTACGCAATGAAGTGATCAGCGTATCAAAAACCGAAACCGGCTATAGCGTTACGACAGAGCAAGAAACCTTAAGCTGTGAGTCGCTAGTTATAGCATCAGGTGGCTTAACTATGCCAAAACTAGGGGCTACACCAATAGGTTATAAAATTGCAGAGCAGTTTGGCTTAAGCGTGTTACCAACTATGGCTGCACTTGTGCCGTTTACTTTGCATCAGCATGATAAAGAGCGTTTTGAAGGGCTCTCGGGAATTAGCATTCCATGTGAAGTTTCAAGCGAAGACGGCACCGTATTTAAAGAAAATATCCTCTTTACTCACCGAGGGTTATCGGGCCCAGCAATATTGCAAATAAGCTCATTTTGGCGAGCAGGGCAGGCTGTAACTATAAACCTATTACCTGAAATTGATTTAAGGCAGCAACTTGCTGATTGGCGAGAAACGCAAGCCCAAAAGTCGTTAAAAAACAGCCTTGCAACTATTTTACCTAAACGCTTTATAGAAATACTACACGAAAGCAAAGCGATACCAGATTGTAATATTAATCAGCTTACGCATGCTCAAATAGATGAGCTGGTAAATTACATTCACGCTTGGCAAATTAAACCCAATGGCACAGAAGGTTATAGAACAGCAGAAGTAACATTGGGCGGTGTAGATACCGACGAGTTGAGCTCAAAAACCTTTGAAGCTAAAAAAGCTAAAGGCCTATACTTTATAGGCGAAGTAACTGACGTAACGGGTTGGTTAGGGGGCTACAATTTTCAGTATGCGTGGAGCTGTGGATTTGCTTGTGGGCAGTACGCTTAGGTTAGTAGTTCAGAATGTAAACAGGCACTTTCAGAATTAAATAAGCACTAGCTTTTATTAAACAGATACAACTTTAGCTTGCCGTAATTAAAGAAGTTTTATTATCAATAGAATAGCTGCCGCAACGTACAGTTTTATGTTAATGCTGGAGTGTTGCGGTTTTCAGCGCATTAATTTGCTCAGGGTTAAAACCGTTTCGAAGTAGCTCAAAGTCACAATAATCTATGCTCGCCTTTCTTCCTTCGCCAATAACTTTGTAGGTACTGCCGTTTGCTGTTTTTATTAGGTTTGTCTTCGGATTTATTTCAACTAATTTTGAGGTGCATATATAATCACCTCTGCCAAATCTAAAAGATTTATCTTCAACACAGATGCCCCATAAAACTATACCGATATTATGATCGTCATCTTTGACTGTCACGATTTGCCAATCACAAACTATAGTATCCATAAGTCACCTCTACTCTATTTGTTGTAAAGTTTGATATTAGGAAATTTGTGGTTAAAAACATACTAAATACGTGGATCTAATCTTGAGTATTTTAATTAAAAACTTTGTAAACGACTAAAAAACTTAAAGTTTAAGTATCTTTTTTAACTTAACAACATGGAGCTTATGATTCATGTTGAAGATATTCTTGAAGTCGTTTAGCTAAATCAAGGGAGTTAATGTGTCGTTGTGTTGAAGGTTGAACCATTTTTTTCCATAACCCATTTCCATTTAGCAAAGATTCTCTAATCAAAGTAGATGAAACTTCTTTATCTTCTAGATTCTCCCATAGTACTTCTACTTTATAACCCGCTTGTGATAAGCGCTCTACTTTAGCTCTATTCCACGATTCTCTAATTGTCGTAAAGCAGACAGTATTAATATCAACAAACTGGTAAAGTTTTTCAGGCTCATCAATGGGGAATGGAATGAAATCAAATTTGGCTCTATCGATGTTCGCATCTAGTAATGCGTCTTTTATAATATTGATCCTTTCCAAATAGGTAAGTGGATTTGATGACAGAACACCTCTATTTGGAGAGTCCTTGCACTTTTTTAATTCTTCAATATCGTATTGAGTAATGCCAATCCAAAGAAAATCACAGGATTTTAATGCTGCTAGAGCATAATCTACATGCTCATTGTGAAATGGTTGAAACCTTCCATGAATTGATCCAACTTTCATATTAATCCCTAACTTTTATTATTTGATTTTTAGTGCTCACATGAGGTGAAGCCGTGCCTATATGTATTAACTTATCAAACCACTTACCTAATTCAGCACCTTGTTCAACTATCATTAAAATCGGACCATTTATTTCGCCACCAAATAGCACATCCAGCACTATATCATTTAACCTTTCGACTGAGGAAACACATGCTCCAAATGACTCAAGATTAGATTTCGCTGAACATCCTAAATAATGCTCGATGTTAGCAAAATCTAAATTTAGCGGACTAATAATTCTACCCAAATCTAATGATGCACAATACTGCTGACTTTCTAATAAAGAGGCTATGTGACCAATTAAACCAAACCCCGAAATGTCTGTTGAATACTTTACTAATTCAGATTGAATAAAATCTAACCATATAGAGTTACTTTCTAAAAGTAACTGTTCTGCACAAAGATTAGCATGACCAGTTCTATGCTTTTGAGTTGCCCAACAACCAATAGGTTTAGTTAAAAAAATATCGTAATTGCCGCCATTCAATCTAGCTTTCGGTTTTAACTCTTTGGCTGTGCCATTCATTGCTATTGTGACTGACGTCTGATCGGCCCTAAAAGTGTGGTAATTACAAGAATCTATTTCTCTGTCATTTAATGCTTCTTTCAAGTTATTAAATAATTTTTTTATCTCATTAATATCAAGGCTTGCGCTAACACCAATACTCACATTTGCTTGAATTGGGTTAACTCCAGATGCGAATAAATCATTGGCACAATGCAACACAGTCGCCTTTGCAAATAATGCAATATCACTTGTAAACGGAAACACGGTGTCAATCGAACTTACTAAGAATTCACCGTTAATTTTTACAATATTATTATCTGGTACTAAAAATGAGTAATCGCTCTCATCTAGTAGTGATTTAAGGCTATATGCAGGAACCTTGTTTCCACATCCAAAATAAGTTTGATCGTAATCTAGCATTTAGAGTCCAAACTTTTTCCAATCATCTTTGTCATAAATCCTATTTTTTTCACTCTGCTTCCATAAATCATTGAAGTAATTCTCAAATGCTCTGTAATAAAGACGTTTTCCATTATTATTCGTAGGACAGTGCAGATGCAATTGAGGCGCACATGTTCCTTTATCTTTATTTCCAAACGAATTAAATGAGCACAAACAATAATGTTCATTGAAAAACATTAATCTAAAAACAGGCATATCCTCTTGAATTTCAGCATCATAAAATCTAATTTCTAGTTTCTCTGTATTTTGATGGATTGTTTTAAGTCTGTTCAATGAAGTCTTTACATTGTCAGCATATTCATTTTGCTGCTTACCATCATTGATAGCCATTTCCACTAGTGCTTTATTATTTGGATTACAAAGTAATAACTGAACTCTATTTTGCCTTGAAGCTGAATTTATCGCCTCCGCAAATTCATCTTCAAGTTGAGTCAACTTATCAGCACCAGTACCTAATACCTTAAGGTTTCTTTTTGTCAGCTTTAAAGCTTTTTTGTAATTAATACCTTCAGTTATATTTACGTCGACCCCAACTATACCAACTTTTCTAAAATTGATAATTTCCCTAGCCAACACCCAAGCAGTAATAGCAAGAGCATAGCTTGTAACCAAAGCTGCAACTAAAATATCGACTTTATCAAAATATACAAAGAGCCAAGTTAATAATATAAAAATTGGAGTAAACCAAATCGCAATAATCGTACTTGAAAAACTTAAAGAAGTTTCTTTAAAGCCGTTTTTTAACTTATTGTATACTGCGCTAATTATCCAAAAAAGAATTTGAAAAATCACACTAGCTATTAGAGATAGAAAAATGCTTTTTATATCATTTTGATCCATATTAATATTTCCCTTTATTTAAAATTTTATCTATAAGTTCTACCGACCAATTTTCATAATCGTTCTTGTTTTTGATGACATCACTTATGTAAGTTAATTCATCATTAATGTGATAGCCTTTTTCACCAATTTCGTAATCTTCTTTAATCATTTCAACTAAATATACTAGTCCCAAATGCTGACTACTTACATCTCTTGTAGAATCGTAAAGTAAGCCAATTGGTGTCATAATAGAATTAAGTGAAACTGTAATTTCTTCTTCTAATTCTCGCTTAATAAATGGGTAAGCAGAATCTGGGTCAAAAGGGTCAAATAAAGAGTTAACTTCTTCATATGTAATATGCCCACCAAAAACAATAGACCTTTCTCCGTGTAACCTTGACTCAGGAGCTTTTGCAGATCTAGTGTGAGTTATGATTTTATCTTTAAATTTAATTATAAAAACAGAGATTAGTTGAATAACAGAATAATCATCTTCTGCTTTATGCCTAACCATAGGCGTACAATTATTTTTGAACCAATTAGAATTAATAGGAACTTCGTTTAAACCATTAATGGAGAGTATTTGGGATAAAAGATCTTTACTAAACACAGCTAAATATTCGTCCATTAGCTGGTTTTTTTTCTTTTTTGCTTCGTATTCTTTGTACTTTCCGGGGCTTTCAATTAGCCACTTTCTTAGACCAAATGTTCCTTTCTGTAACCTTATAAATTGTGATGCGCTTTCTAAATGATCTATGTTTTCAGCAAGCCTTGCTCTAATTGCTGTTTTAGGAGTTTTACCTGTAAAATCATATAAATTATTTGATTTTATTTCTCTTAAGATCGCTTCCGCAGTCAAAGGCTTTTGAACTTGATCTAAGACAATGTGTATTATATCCAGAAGGCTCTTTTCCATTTAACTCTCCTTAACTCATGTCTCGAATAAACTCCTTTCTCATCCACAGCCTATCCGACTTGGCGAAATTACCATCAAAGGTAAATGAAAAAGTTCTCTCAATCAATCGCTTAGTTTTTCTATTTTCCGTAAAAATAAAGTTATAACCTCTATTTATATCAGAAATAATAACAAACCAAAGCTGCCCATTCGTTGCGTATTCTTCTTGTATATATTTAGTCGCAGTGCCTGTTAAAAAATATGTTTCGATTAATTCATCGGAATCTAACATCTCAAGTTGTCCAATGAAGCAATCTTCACCTTCCCAATCATGAGTTTTTACGTCACTTAGAAGAACATCTTTGAAATCATTCAATAATTGATGTTCAATATGTGAGTAGTATTCCGTTATCAATTCTGCTGTAATAAATCCCAATTTCTCAATACCAGTTTGTGCAGCGATATCCCTATCCGTTGTTATAAATGCTTGTAAGTTTAAGGTGTTGGATACTATCGCTAGATAAAGTAACTTGGCAATTGACTCTGGAAGTTGATGAGCTTTATTTAGTTTGAAATACTGTTCCCATATCAATGTTGCACACGAACCTACATGTTCTATGTGTGCAGATTTACCTATTTTATCTTTCCAATATTTCTCAAATCCAAAATGATGATCATAGATCTCAATGATTTTTTCATCTTCAATAAAACTTTCAAAATGTTTAGGATTGGATACGTCAACTAATGCATATTTTAATTTACCAAAATAGGGCAACTTTTTTTCAAATAATTCATTAACTTCAAGTTTTATAGATTCAGGAATGGTTCCATTCATTTTGCCTGTATGACATGCAATTGATTCTCTACCACATAGTTTATGTAAAAAATTTAACGCCAAGGAGCAAGCGAGAACGTCTATGTCGATATAAGCAGATCCAGAGGTAACAATTATCGTTTCATTAATTTCTAGAAATTGTGTATTACTCATAATTATCAAATAGCTTATCCAATCCCAATTTGTCAGCGAAACTCTTGTTTCGTCTGTGTGCTCTTTTTGCAACATCAGATAATTTAATTACCTCAAGTCTCATATTTGCAATCACACTGCGATTATTCTTTTTTGTAGCCCGAATTGGAATGGAATCTCTATACCAAGAACCAGTAACTGATTCTTCATACTCATTCAAATCGGCTTCAGGGAATATTTTTTCACCAATTAAATAACAGTAAAAATTTTCAACTTTTACCTGACCATAATTAGCAATTAGTTGACAATACCTTGGCATCTGCTGAAGATAATCCGCTAGATCAGTTTCTGGTTCTTTAAATTCTATTACGATGCATTTACCCTCGTCAGCAAATAAAAAAACATCAGGTCTACGATCTGGCTTAAATCCGACCTCTTTCATTTCAACTAAAGCTTCGGGAGAAAGAAGTGGTCTACCGTCTTTGAGCTGCATCTTGGTAAATTGAGTTTCAGAGACCCCATCAAAATGAACAAACTCTTCGTCCAATATCCAAAGATCATTTACGCTTGAACTAGTTTTTTTTCTTTTAAATATGAGATCATGAATAATGCCTTCTCGATCTCTATTTTTTCCTTTAGGCAGCTCTTTAGATTGTACGTCAAGTTCATTATTAAGTATCTTGCTCAATAACTTTACTACCAGTCCTCTGCGAACTACATACTTTGAAAGCTCTTCTTTATTTTGAGCATCAATTAGTTCTGAAACTTGTTTCGACTTTGATTCTAACTTTTCCCTATAATCATCACTTGTGGGATCAAGACTTTTGATATCTTCCAAACACTTTCGAGTTGTATTGCTTTTGTCTGCAATAAACCGTGCTTCTTCTATTAATAGTTTGTTTGTAATTGAATCTTCATCATCGTTTAACGATACGCCTTTCAGGACCTTGTTCGCAAACTGTTGTGATACACCTAGTTCTTTAGCAAGTCTATGAACGTTTTGTTCAGCCGCTTTTTGTGCAGACATTACTTCTTTGAAGATTTTTTTTAGCTCATTGTTAGCGCGTTTTTTTATATCATCTATATAAACACAGGAGTCGTTATCAAAAAGATCACCGCTAATATTTGATACTTCATTTCTTGACTTTATACTGAATGAATCCACTGCGTGGTTAACGTTTTCTGGTTTATCTAAGTAAGGACCATAAAAAGCTGCTAACCGTTTATTCCCCTTACAGCCTTTGCTTTTTTTTAGAACTGGATTTTCTAATTCTTCAATAGGTATGTCTTTTGAGCATAAGAATGCTCCATGCCGTTCAATTTCATCTTCAGCAAAATCAAAAACTAGCCACTCAAATTTTTCAGGGGTCTTTGAATGATCAATATGCCAACAAATTTTACTATTTTTATCTAAACTAGCACTTTGATAATTTACTTCAAAAGTTCCTTGCTCACTCGGCTTGGGTAAGTCATCTGTTGTAATTAAAAGTGTTTCTGGCTCAGCCACAGTGTAACAATACTTTAACTCTATACAGGGAAAGGTAATTCCTTTTTTTTTCTCCAAATATGCCCTTAATGCAAAATGGGATTTAATTGTTGATACAAATTTTTGAAATGATAAAGATGAGTAGAACTTATTGTCTTGATTGTTTAATTTAGGGTTAAGGAATTTAACAGTTGTTTTCAATTGATTAGAATTCGAATTATTGCAGATGCTACTGGAAATAAATGACTGCTTATTACATTGGAAGCTTCTTAAATAATATGAACCTTCATTAATGAAATTACTTTCAATAATTATTTCACCAAATCTATGCAAATATTGCAGTCTTCCTGTGCCTCTATTTTTAAACCCTTTACTTTTGTCTAGTAAGTTACTAAATCTGGTAAATGCTTCATCATTGAATCCGTTCCCTGAGTCTTCAATTACCATGTAATCTAAACGCTTACCGCCTTCATTATCGTCACTATCATTAAAATGCAGTTCAATTGATATTTTTCTTTCAAGGTTATTAGGTAAATTTAGAATGGACTCTAGTGAGTTAGTAATTCCTTCTAACATAGGCGCTAAAGGGTTTGATGATGGACCAATCATCCTCATCATTTCTTCTAGTACAACTCCCGGTCTATTCATAAACTTATGATCCTTTTAATAAATTTATATCACAATAGTAAATATTTTTAGCTATTCTACCAACTAGCCTTGAAGTTTTGACAATAGATAATCAGTTAATTTTTGTTGTTTAGCTAGCTCTTATCTAATTATATCGGTATCTATTTGCTCATAAGTGGCTTCTTTACTTGATATATAGCTAGAAACTGAGAGTAGTGCAGAGTTTCGTTCAATACTGCCAATTTCAACCTCAGTATATATGTTAGTGTCTGGAGATCCAAAGTGATAGATGTTAGCTAAGTGTTCTAGGTTAATGAGTTTGTTGCACTTACCGTCAAATTCATAAAACGAGCTGGCATCAATAAATTTTATTCTGGTGTTATTTCCTCGGTTTTTTCTTAGCACGAGAATATACAAAGGAACGGTTCTTGACGTTATTAATTTAGGGGGGTAGTGGTACAGTGATTTTGGCCACCCATTAAGAAAAAAACCGCCAAACTGGCGGTTAAAAGGTCTACACAACACTGTAAAAGTTATAACTACATAGTTACTTTAATAGTTCGAGCACATCAAAGCAGGCACCCATTGTATGGTAATCAGTTTTACCTATTGGGCTTTTCATCGTGTCTATTTTTTTATTGTCAGCGGTTAAAATTCTAAACCAAGCACCGTATTTATGATCGACTAAATGCTGCCACGAATACTGCCAAATTTTGTCATACCATTGCTGATATTTTTCATCCCCTGTTGCTTGATAAAGATACGCTGCACAACACAGAGTTTCGGCTTGAACCCAAAAGTATTTATCGTCATCGCAAATAGTTTTATCAGGGGCAAAGCCGTAGCAAATACCGCCGTGTTTTTTATCCCACGCTACATTTATTGAGTTATCAAATAAGGCTTGAGCGCGTTCAATAAGCCATTTTTGTGGCTTATGCTTATTTAAAAACATAAGTAGTTTTGACCACTCTGTTTGATGGCCAGGTTGAAAGCCCCACGGACGAAATAAATTTTTAGGATCGTCTTTGTTGTACTCTAAATCGACTTGCCAATTTATATCGTAATGCTCCCAGATTAGTCCGCCCATTAAATTAGCTTGGCGATTAACCATGTTGTCGGCAAGTGTGAGCGCACGGTTTAAAAATATTTCGTCTTTTGTGGCTTCATAAGCGGCAATCAGTGCTTCACAAGTATGCATGTTGGCATTTTGGCCGCGGTATGAATCACATTTTGTGAAGTCGCTGTTATGCTGATCCTTATATAATCCGGCTTTTGCATCCCAAAAATGTGTTTCCATTGTTTGAAATGTATCGTTGAGATATTTACGTGCTTGCGTAACGCCTACGCGGTATGCCCAGCTGTACGCTAAAATAACAAATGCAAAGCCATAACAATGATTGGTGTTATCAAGCACGGTTGCTTGACCGTTTTCAACTTTTAATAACCAGTTATAGCCACCAGTTTGCTCAACAAGGTGATGCTTACGAATAAACTCAATCCCCGATTTAACACGATTAAGGTACTTTTCGTCATTAAAGGTTTGATACGCGCGTGCATAGTTAAATACAAAACGAGTAGAGCTTACTAAGTGGCGCGTGTGTTTATCAAATACCTCACCGTTATCAGAAAAGTTTTGGTAAAAACCACCGTGTTCATCGTCAATATTTGGCTCATAAAACGCTAACGTGTCGCTAATGTGCTGCGTTAAAAATTCACGGCTTTTAAAGTTATCAGGTGTGCTTTTCATAGTTTGCTCCTAAAATCGTGTAGAGACTTTTGGTTAGGTAGGGAGTTAAATGCCCCTTTGTAAGATGCGGCATGGGCACCACATAACGAAGCAAATTCAAAAATAGTTGTTAGTGTTTTGGGCGTGTTGCAAAGCTCGCTAAAAGAGCTGGGTGTTAGGTTTTGTAGGCCTAGCTGATACAGCAGTCCACCTACAAACGCATCCCCTGCAGCGGTAGCATCAACCATAGTAACCTTTTTAGGGTGAAGCGTTTGCTTGGCATTTTTTATATACCAATGCATAGGGTTGCCTGCATCGGTAACTACAAATAGCTCACAACCGTTATTAAGTGTTTGGGCAATAAACTCATTGCTCGATTGTTCACCCGCTAAGTATTCAAGCTCTTCTTTTGAGGCTTTAATAATTGAGCAGTCTTTTAATAACGGTAAAATATGCTCGCGAGGGTTGGCATCGCTTGGCCATAAATTGAGGCGCAAGTTAATATCAAAGCTTACAATTGAGTTATTTTGTTTTGCAAATTTAACACCGTAAGCGGTGGTGTTTCTGATGTTTTTGTTGGTTAATGTGTTTGAGCAAATATGAAAAATATCGCATTGCTCAAACCATTCGCGACTAAAGTCATCGTTACTAAAGTGCAAATCGGCGGTGTTATCACGGTAAAACTCAAACGTGCGATCGCCATCGTTATCGAGTGATACAAACGCAAGGGCTGTTTTTGCTTGGTTGGTAAAACGCATAAAGTCGGTTTTTACACCTTGCTCTTTTAATGCATTATGTAAAAAGTCGCCAAAGCTATCAGTGCTTAGCATTCCTGCAAAATAGGCATTACCGCCTAGCTTTGCAATGGCAACGCTTACGTTTGCAGGCGCACCGCCTGCAAACTTTGTAAACGCTTCGTGTTCGTTGCTGTTTTGGCTCAATTTATTTGAAAGTAAATCAACCAGTACTTCACCAAAGCATATTGTGTGTTTCATGATCTTGCCTTAGTTATTAGTCAAGTAGCCAATGTAATGCTATTGCAGCTGTCCATGAAAAATCTTTACCACCACAGCCAGCACCTGTTTCTGGGTTAAAATATTCGTAGTAGCCTGACTTAACAACTAGGTTGCGAGTGTCATCTTGAATTTTGTTAGCCGTTGTTACAAAGCCTGCTTCTTTAAGGCCTATGGCTATCATCCAGTTGATGTGTAACCAAATCGGGCCACGCCAGTAGCGTTGTGGCTCGTATTTTTCTTCTTTAGGGTGAGTAGATGCCACACTAAATTGGCTCGACTCAATAAAATCTTCGGTGGCTGTATTAATTATTTTAGTTTGCTCATCGCTTGTTAAACCTGCATATACAGTTAATAGCGCGGCTGATGTTTTAACTTTAGCCAAGCTGTTAGTTAATACATCTCTGCAATAAAAGTACTGGCTTTGTTCACACCATAAAGTGTTTATGGCTTGCTCTGTTATTTGTAAGCGCTGTGCTAAGTAATCAGTGCGAGCATCGTTTAAGTCAAGTTGTTCACCCATTTTGAGTAAATCTTTGGTTGCACGGTGTAAAATAGCAATAATACCTAGGTCATTCATTTTGTACGGGCTGGTCTCGTAAATCACTTTGCTGTCAAAGTTGTTACGTTTGAAAAAGTCTACAAGGTATAAAAAGCGGTCGTATTCACTTTTATGTGGACGCTGAGATGAATCTACATGGCTTGTATCACGGCGCGTATATTCCCAATCTACACATGGCACAGCATGAAGAGCGTCATCCCATGATGGGCTGTTATCCATGCCCGATTCCCACGGGTGGTAGGTCACTACTAAACCTGTTTTTTCAGGATCTCGGTCGTTGTACCACCATAAATGATAATCAACTACTTGTGAAAATAACGCTTTAACTTTTTGTTCTGCAAGTGCTTTATCTTTCGCACTGGCAAGCATTTCTTTCATTATGGTGGCGACTACTGGCGGCTGTGAAATAGACGTACTTTTAATTTTTTTATCCGAACCCCATACGTCAGGGCCAGGAAAATAAGTATCAGAATCTTTATGAAACAAGATGTGCGGCACCATGCCATTATCCCATTGGCCTGAAAATAACACATCAATTTCTTGCCATGCGCGGCTTTCGTCTGATTTCATCCAACCTAGCGCTGTAATGGCTGAATCCCAGTTCCACTGAAACGGGTATAGGCCATGTGTTGGTACTGTATAGCCACCTAAGTCGTTCGCTATAAGTGTTTTAGTAGCAAGGTCTGCAAGCGATGAAGCCGTTGCTGAGTCAATTTTACCGCTGTTCACAGTAGTCATATTGGGTGCTCTTTGTGTGTTATTTCCGATTTGGATAATATTAAAGCACTCATTATGGGTTGTAAATGTTTTTTTTCTGTGCTTAAATCCTGTTCGAAGTAACAAAAAACTAACATGTTTACTTGATTATTTCGGCTTTGCTTAGCCTCACTCTAAGTAAATACACACAGACAACCAGCACAATTGGAGAATACCCGTGAATAAAACAACGATCGCCTCTATTGTATCTTTATGCCTTGCACAGGGCGCTTATGCGGCAGAAGAAGCTGCACCAGATACAGCAAAAAAAGCTAACAACGTTGAGCGTATTATCGTCTCTGGTACCAGTAAAGGGCGTGTTATTTCAGACACTCCACAATCAGTAACATCTATTAGCGAAGACGAGCTGGTAAAGCTGTCTTCAAGTAGCCAAGCGGATGTGCTTCGCTATATTCCGGGTATTAAAGTAGAAGGCGGTGGCGGTGAAGTCGCTACTAATCTACAAGTAAGAGGCTTACCTTCATCGGGTCAGTTTCAGTTTACGCCACTGTCGTACGACGGTTCACCTAGTTTGAGTGTTTTTGGTTTAAACTCATCGGCGTTTGATGTGTATTACCGTAATGATTTGGGTATTGAGCGCGTAGAGTTTGTGCGTGGTGGTGTATCTAATTTATTTGGTCAAGGTTCTGTGGCCGGTATTATTAACTATATTTCTAAAACGGGCAGTGATGATCCGCAAAGTACCGTACAAATGGAGCTTTCTGACCAAGGGCGTACTCGCTTAGATTTTGCAACGAGCGGTCCACTTAACGAAGACGGCTTATATTATGCGCTTTCTGGCTTTTACCGTTACGACGAGGGCCCTTTAGATACAGGCCTTGAGACTAAAGGTACACAGTTGCGTGGTAATATTCGTAAAGAATTTGATGATGGCTCAGGCTCATTTACTGTTTATGGACAGTACATTGACGACCAAGCTCAGTTTTACTTACCTATTCCACTTGATGGCGACAGCCGCGAGCGCTTAAGTGGTAATGATGGTCGTGAAGTCGAATCACTGCAAACGGCGCAAGTATCTAACTTAACCTACGATACAGCAAATGGTCGTTATGAATCGCCAATCAGCGATGGTGTAGTTACTAAAGGTGGCTCTATTTCAGTGGTGTTTGAAAAAGAACTCGCTAACGATTTTGCCATTAATATGCGCAGTAAATACGCTAAATATCAACACGAATTTAATCTATTTTTAGACGGCGACGGTATTATTAATGTACCTGAAAGCCAAGACGACTTTTTAGCTAACCGAGGGCTAGGTGATGCAAGCGGTGCTGAGTTTTCTTATGTTAATTCAGGTGTCGCACTTGCAAGTGATGACTTACTATTTGCTAACCGCATTTTAGACCGTGACCGCCCAGCTGAAGATTTTTCTGCAGAATTTAATATCATCAAAAGCATTTTTGTAGGTGATTTTAGCCACGATATTACAGTCGGTACATTTTTCTCGCACAGTGAAGCCGACGACGACAACGTTATTACAACTTACTTAGGTGAGTTTAATAACAACCCTCGCTTAATCGACTTAACGTATACCGATGTCAATGGCGATGAGGTTCAGTACACTCAAAATGGTATTAGTGGCCCAGGCATTTCTTATACTAACCAAACCATTAGCGCTACCCGCAGAGCATTGTACGTAGCGGATCAAATGGAAAGCGACGATTGGATTTTTGACTTTGGTGTTCGCTACGAAGAAATTGAAGGCAAAATTAGTCGCGAAGGCAGCCAAGTAGTTCAGATTTCTGATGATCCAACGCTTGCACCTAACTTACAAGTTAACACTACGGGCAGTGGTGTAATGACTTACGGCGAAGTCGACACGTCTGAGTTTGCTGCATCGGGGGCGGCGTTATATCGCCTAACCGATAACTTAAATATATATGCCAATGCATCTCGCGGGTTTTTCTTCCCCGAAATTAGAGGTATTCAGTTTAACGATTTAGGCGAGCCTGCCAGCTACGAAGCCGAAATTGTTGAGCAAGGCGAGCTAGGTGTTAAGTTTTTTGATAACGACTTTAGCGGTAGCATTGCGTTATTTAGAACTGACTTAAAAGACAGACGCAGCGTAGACTTTGTAAATGATGGTAATGGGGGCGTATTAGAGCTGCCAGTTATGCAATCAACTAAAGCAACGGGTGTTGAGCTTACCGGTCGTTACGATATTACCGATGAGTGGGCTGTTGATGCCAACATGACCTATACCGATCACGAGTTTACTGAATTTGACTCAGACCCTTCTATTATTGGTAACGAATTACGTCGTAAACCAAAAATATTATTTAACTCATCTATTAGCTACACCGCAGATAACTGGGATGCATCGATTTACCATAACTTTACCGGTAAAAATTTTGCTAATGACTCAAACTCTGTGGAACTTGATTCATTCCACTTATTTAGATTTGATGCAGGCTATAACTGGCAAGTTGCACCAGAGCAAACAGTACGCTTAAGCGTTGGGGTATTTAACCTGTTTGATTCTGACGGTGTTACTGAAGGTTCACCTCGTCTAGGTAATAGCCAAACGGCAGATAACCCATATTTTGTAGGTCGCCCAATTCTCCCACGACGCGTTACTTTAAGAGTTAAATACGACTTTTAAATAAATGCTTTATGCCTATTAACCTACTTTGGGGTTAATAGGTTTTTTGCATTGTGATGTATTTTTCAGCTAAGTTAGCTACAGGTTTACCTTTTTGATTAGGTTCGTTTATTTAAAAAGGTAAGGGCAGGTAGCCATTTGGTATTTAATTTTTGAAAAGGCGCTGTGTTTTCATATTGTGAATACGCGAATTAATTATGAATATATTAGATTTTTCAATAGTTGCTCTTTATCTTGGTGCCTTATTGGTAATGGGATTTATGCTACGCGAACAAACCAATAAAAATGATTACTTTTTAGGGGGTAAAAGCTTAGGTTGGAAGCCTTTAGCTTTGTCGGTAATGGCCACTCAGCTTTCGGCTATTAGCTTTATTTCGGCTCCTGCATTTGTTGGTTTGCGTGAAGGTGGTGGTATGCAATGGCTCTCGTATGAGTTGGGTGTTCCGCTGGCGATGATTTTAATTTTAGCGACTATTTTACCCAAGCTTTATAAAAGCGGCATTGTCAGTATTTACGATTATCTAGAAATGCGCTTTGGCCGCTCAACCCGTGTGCTTATTAGTGTGGTGTTTCAATTTAGCCGTGCGTTTGCCACTGGCATTATGATTTACGCGGTATCGCTTATTTTACAAGGCACCATGGGAATAGAAGCATGGCAAGCAATTGTACTAACGGGAGTTATAACCGTTTTGTATTCACTGCAAGGTGGGATGAAAGCTGTAGTGTACGGTGATGCGATTCAAATGATCATCATTGTATTGGGTACTATTGCTTGTATAGGGTTTGGACTGTATCACTTAGGTGGGGTTGATACCTTTATTGTCAATGTTGATTCGAGCCGATTAGAAGCGATTAAGTTTGATTCATTTGGTTTTAGTGGTGATGGCTTTGGCTTTTTACCGATGATTTTTGGTGGTGTGGTACTTTACGCCTCTTACTACGGATGTGACCAAACGCAAGCACAGCGTGCGCTCAGTGCAAAAGATCCTAAAAACCTACGCTACATGATTTTAGCAAATGGTGTAGTGCGTTTTCCTATTACTATTTTATATTGTGTGTCGGGTTTAATTGTTGGCACATTGGCAATGAGTAACCCTGAATTTTTAGCAAAAATTCCAGCAGATAACCCTGATTGGATGATGCCTATATTTATTTTAGATTACCTCCCGCACGGCTTAATTGGTTTGTTAGTTGTCGCTATTTTGTCGGCAGCGATGTCGTCACTTAGCTCTGCAATTAATTCACTTTCGGCGGTAAGCATTGAAGATTACAGCCGTATATCTAATAAAGAGCTAGACCAACCATCTTACTTAAAGTTAGCTAAATACTTAGGTTTAGCATGGGGTGCAATTACCTTAGTACTATCACTTTTTGCCGGTGACATAGCGCCGACCATTATTGAAGCTATTAACAAAGTCGGCTCGCTATTTTATGGCCCAATACTGGCGGTATTTTTAGTTGCTGTATTAAGTAAACGCAGTGCTGCATTGCATGCCAATATTGGCTTAATTAGTGGTGTATTAATTAATTTGTTGGTGTCGGTATTTGCGCCTGATATTTTCTGGTTTTGGTGGAATTTTATCGGTTTTGTAAGCGCTGCGGTGATTATTTATGTTACGAGTCGTTTAATTCCAAGAGAGGTAAACGAAGTCACAAAAGTACAAAATGCCGAGACCGTATCAAACTCAATTTTAACTGGCAAAGATATCGTTATGCTACTTAGCATGTTTATTGTGATGATATTAATTTGTTTAGCTATCCCTTCAATTTTTTCGTGAGCTGTGACTAATGGATTCTAAAAAGTCGTTTTTAATTGATTTATTTACCACTGCGGTAAATGCCTGTAAACCAAGTGCTTGCATGAGTAAGTATTTAGAAAATATAGATGCAAGCAAAGGTTTGTGTGTAGTAGGGGCGGGTAAAGCCGCCGCTGAAATGGCCGCCGAAGTTAATCGCTTTTATGGTGATAAATGTTTTGGCGCAGTGGTAACGCGTTATGGCTACGAAAGTAGCGGTGATACTGGGCGAATTAAAGTGCTTAGTGCAAACCACCCAACACCAGACGATAACAGCTTAGCCGCTGGCAAAGAGTTATTAGAACTTGTAAAAAATAATCCGGCTGATATTCCTATTTTGTTTATTATTTCGGGGGGCGGTTCGTCGTTGATGTGCCTACCTGTTGATGATGTGCCTTTTTCACAAAAGCAAAAGCTTAATCAGTTTTTACTTAGAAGTGGTGCAAGCGTTGATGAAATAAATGTAGTGCGTAAGCAGTTGTCACTTGTTAAAGGCGGTAAGTTAGCGCAGGCCGCTAAGTCAGATTACGTTACGCTCATTATTTCAGATGTAGTAGGGGACAAACCAAGTGATATAGCATCAGGCCCTACTATTAGCGATGGCAGTACTAAAGCCGATGCACTGGCTATTTTACAAAAGTACAATTGGCCAGTAATGGCAGAGGTTGAAGCGCATTTATTAAAACCAGAGCAAGAACGAGTTGCTGATACCGTGGGTGAGTACTTTATTGTTGCAAATGCGCAGCATGCTATTGATAGCGCTATAAGTGTTGCACAGCACCAAGGCTGGGAAACCCAGGTACTAGGGTATGATATTCAAGGCGAGGCTAAAGAAGTTGCAAAGGAACATGCGGCTATCGCTCTTGAGCAAAAAGCCCAAGGCAAGCGCGTTATGTTGTTCTCTGGTGGCGAGCTTACAGTAACTGTTGCTGATGTTTATGGCGATGGCGGGCCCAATCAAGAATACTTAATGGCGTTGGCTGAGGTACTTAATGGCGAAGCGGGTATTTACGCACTTGCTTGTGATACCGATGGTGTTGATGGTAGTAAAGATGTAGCGGGTGCGTATATAAATAACAGTACGATTGCTCGCGCACAAGACGCTGGCGAAAACTTACGCGCACAGTTAGAAGGGCATAATAGTCATCAGTTTTTTAAAGCCATTGATGATTTAATTATTACTGGGCCAACTAACACAAATGTGAATGATTTTAGAGTGATAGTGATTGAGTAGGCGCAGTTTGCCCACTTGTTCTTTATAATGGTTTCACGTAATCTTGTGCTCCAATTTTGTTAGGGTTAATACCTATGTTTTCGTTAAACAACAGTAACTTATTACGCTCTGGTTTTGAGCTTGGAAAAGGCGAAAAACTATTTCAAGATATTGAGCGCGATATTATAAAAGTGGTGTTTTGGGAAAAGTGCGTAACTCAAAGTCATATTGTGAGCGCAACTCGTATTCCACAGCAAACTGTGTCGCGTTTACTTAAGTCGTTAACCCAACACGGTGTAATTGTACAAACTGATACGCTAATTCCTAATAAAAAAGGCAAACCTGGGTTTGGCATTGCCCTTAACCCCGATTACGGATTTACCTTTGGCTTAGCTATTTTGCTTGATGCTATTTCGCTTGCCGTAATGGATTTTACGGGAAAGGTGGTTTACACCCATATGCAGCTAATGTCGGATATGAGCATTAATAATGTGCTTAAATGTGCACAAAAGCTGGTGGAAGATATAAGCGCTGAGCGCGACATTCCGAGTGAAAAAGTACTGGGAATGGGCGTGGGTATCTCTGGCTTTTTTAGCTCAATGGATGGGAAAATGAATACCCACCATATGCTAGAAGAGTGGTCGCAGGTGGATATTATCGATATTGTGTCGCAGCATTTTCAACTCCCTACTTGGGTTGTTAACGATGCTACAGGTGCAGCCGCAGGTGAGGGTGTTGCTGGTATTGGACGCGAGTATAAAAACTTTGTTTATATGTTTGTGTCGGCCGCATTTGGTGGCGGTATTGTAAATAATGGTGACGTACTGCGCGGTACATACGGAAACGCAGGTGAGCTTGGCGACATGCTACCCCCTAAATTATATGCCCACCCTAATCTTGAATTACTAAAACGTATTTTGAAAAAAAATGGCGTAGCGGTTACTTCTATTTACGACCTGCATGACAACTTTGACCCTGATTGGCCTGGCGTTGAAGAGTGGTTGTTTAAGGTTCAAGACTCATTTGATTTAGTGGCAACCTGTTGCTCTGCTTTATTAGATGCTGAGGCGATTATTATTGGTGGCCATATTCCAAAAGAGTTGGCTGAAAAAGTTATTGCACGAACTGAGGTTTATGCACAATTTAGACGTGGCGCTAAACGCCCTATGCCAAAGCTGGTGGTATCTAATATTGATAATTTTCCGGTATCAATTGGCGCAGCCACATTGCCATTTAGAGAGTTGTGTTTGTAGCTTAATACCAATCCGCAACAATACTTAATCATTTTGCGGGGCTAAACGTGTCGCTACCTGCGTTAAAAAATTCTCATTTACGACTGCATGGATGCAGAAGGTAGAGCAATGCAGGAGCAATTGCCGAGAACAACTAAATATCGAATTTTTTGCCTAGCTATCAACACGTTTTTCCAGCCTCAAAATAGCTTATTTAATTAAGCGAATTGGTATAAGAAATACACATTTTAAAAACAAAAAAGCCGATATTGTTTTATACAATATCGGCTTTTTTAGTGCTATTTGTTAAAGTTATTAGGCTTTTGAAAACGCATCTTGCAGTGGTGGAACTACTTGCTTTTTACGGCTCAGTACACCATCTAACCATACTTTATCATTCTCTGGTTTTACACCGTAAGCCTGCTCAACTAAGTTTGCATCGTCAGATACAATTAGCATTTCTGAGCCTTCTTTCATTATGTCGGTAAGCAGTAAAAATACAGAGTGGCGGTTGCCCTCTACTTTTAACTTAGCAATATCGGCTGCAAGGTCTGCTTTAATATCGTCAAAAACAGCAAGGTCGATTACTTCTAGTTGGCCAATGCCTACTAGGTTACCGTTCATGTTGAAGTCTTTAAAGTCACGCATTACTAAATCACGTGCTGGTGTGTTTTCTACCGCAGATTTAACGCGGAACATATCCATACCAAGTTCTTTAAAGTCTTCTACGCCTGCAATTTCAGCTAGCGCTTCAACACATTTAATATCGGCAGTAGTACATGTTGGTGATTTAAATATGACTGTGTCGCTTAAAATTGCGCACAGCATAATACCAGCGATGTCTTTAGGGATTTCTACACTGTAAAAATCGTACATCATTTTAATAATGGTGTTCGAACAGCCAACAGGGCGAATCCAACATTCAAGCGGAGTCGATGATGTTAAGTCACCTAGTTTATGGTGATCTACCACACCAACAACGCGAGCTTGGTCGATATCATCGGGTGCTTGTGTTTTTTCTGTGTGATCCACAATGTAAACGTCTTCGCCAGCGTAGCTTAATTTTAGCTCTGGTGCTTCGAAGCCAAATTTATCAAGGATAAATTGAGTTTCTGGTGAAATTTCACCAAGACGTGTTGGAATTGCTGGCTCATCGATTTGGTTTTTTAAATAAGCCAGTGCAATTGCACCACAAATAGAATCTGAATCTGGGATTTTATGGCCCACTACATACATAGACATTGACGGAACTCCTTTAAATTTGCCGATATTCTAACAAAGTCTGCACGGTTTAACATATAGACAGTGCAATTAAGTTTTAGTTACACTTTAAAATCTTGAATTAAATAGGAAGTGTGCACATGCAACTTGGTCGCAAAGGTTGGAACAACGTTATTATTTTTTCAATGTTGATTATGATCTTCTTTTTAAATGGCTGGCATAAGCAACTTTTTAATTCAGCTGATGAGTCTTCGGTACAGCCTGTATTACCAATTCAAAGCTTTGTATTGACGCTGACATTTGTTGATCAAAAAATTGAGCGTATTGGAACTAGTTGGCGTACAACAATGTTACAAAAAGATGCGCCATTTATCTGGCAAGCTTCTGAGCAACAACTTAGTGATTTAATTAACCAATGGCAAAGCGCGCAGTTAATGGGTGTTAACGAATCTGTTGTTTTTAATCCTAATGCGCCTTTATATGTTGCTACTTTTGAATTAGCTGGTGAGAGTTTACCTTGGATTTATTTGCTTTATAAAGGTGATGGGCAATATTACTTACTCGAAAAGAGTAGCCAACGAATACTCGCACTCGATTTAAAAACTGCACAGCAGTTATTTCCTAGTTTTGATTTTTCACAAAGTGAGTCTAATTAATGCCTGAATTACCAGAGGTAGAAGTGAGCCGAATGGGCATCACTCCCCACGTACAAAACCAAGTTGCGGTTAAAGTTAATATTTATAATGCCAGTATGCGCTGGCCAGTGCCAGATGACGTGTATCAACTTGAAGGGCTAATTGTTACAAGTATTGAACGACGAGCTAAATATTTACTATTACATTGTGAGCTAGGCAGTACTATTTTACATTTGGGTATGTCAGGTAATTTACGTGTTGTAGATAAAAGTGAGCCGCTTAAAAAGCATGACCATGTAGAGTTTATTTTTGGTAACGGTAAAGCACTGCGCTTAAACGATCCTCGTCGCTTTGGTTGTTGCTTATGGCAAGAGCCAGGGCAAGTACATAAGCTACTCTCTAAGCTTGGTCCTGAGCCGCTTACCGATGATTTTTTTGCTAAACGTGTGTATGAACAATCGCGCAATAAAAAAGTACCCGTAAAGCAGTTTATTATGGATAACGCAGTGGTAGTTGGTGTTGGTAATATTTACGCGAATGAATCGTTATTTAAAGCGGGTATACATCCAAAGCGAGAAGCGGGAAAAGTTTCACAAAAGCGCTATCAAGCACTTATTCCTATTATAAAAGACACGCTTGCTGCGGCTATTATGCAAGGTGGTACTACGCTTAAGGACTTTGCACAAAGCGATGGTAAACCAGGGTATTTTGCACAAGAATTATTAGTATATGGGCGTAAAGGCAAGCCATGTATGACATGTGAAAGCGAACTGCAAGAAATACGGCTAGGGCAGCGCAGCACCGTTTTTTGCAGCCATTGCCAAAAGTAATAACACCAGCCTTCTTAATGAAGCGCATTGGCATAAGTAACCTGAACTCTGGATAATAAATCTATCTCGAGCAGTTATTTTAAGCGCTAACTGCGTTGAATTTACTTGCAATAGGCCAGCTATTGACGCGTAAATTCGCCTTGTTTTCACTAAAAATCTCTGGCTAGAGAAAATAAATTTAAATATCACTATGATTCAATACGTTAGTAAACTTCTTAACCAGAGCTCAGGTTAAGTACTTTATTTAAGTAAACAAAAACCCCGTTGATACTTGGTATCAACGGGGTTTTTGTTTGCGCTAATTGCGTTATTTAAACTTTAAACTCATCGACTGATAAACGAAGTTCTTCAGCAAGTTTTGCTACTTCTGAACTTGAGATGTTTGTTTGGCTTGCGCCTTCAGCGGTTTGTTCTGCAATGGCTACGATTGATTCTAAGCGTTCACTAATCTCTTGTGCTACTTGTTGTTGCTCTAATGCAGCAGTTGATATTTCTTCACTGACATCGTGAGCTTGAGATACCGCAAATGTAATAGAATCAAGCGCGCTACTAGCTAAGTCTGTTTGCTCAACACACGATACAGCACGTTGTTTACCTTTGCTCATTGCTGTTACCGCAGCTTCTGCGCCTGTTTGTAGAGATTCAATCATTGATTGAATTTCTTGAGTCGACTCTTGTGTTTTACTTGCTAAAGAGCGAACTTCATCGGCTACAACCGCAAAGCCTCGGCCATATTCACCAGCACGTGCAGCTTCAATTGCAGCATTAAGTGCTAATAAGTTTGTTTGGTCTGCAATACCGCGTATTACATCTAATATGCTACCAATTGATGCGCTATCTTGATGTAGTTTATTGATAACTTGAGAGGCGTCGTCTACTTCACGAGCAAGCTGCTCAATCGTCGCTTTATTGTTGTTAGAAATACCTTTAACGCGTTCGGCTTCTTTGTCAGCATTTTTAATTTCACTAAGCGCTTGTTGAGCACTGTTGCTAACTGTTTGCGATGTACTGCTCATTTCAGTGGTTGCAGTTGCTGCTTGTTCAACTTGTGCTTGTTGATTGCGAATTGCTTGACTTGATTCTGCAGTAATTGCAGACGTTTCTTCTGAAGCGGCGGCCAGTTGAGTCGAGCGAGAAATAATGCCTTTAATTAAGCTGCGCAAGCTATCAATTAAAGTATTACAACTTTTAGATAGTTCGCCAAACTCATCTTTAGCAGTGTCATCTAAGCGTTGTGTCATGTCGCCACTGGCAACAATATCTAAAATACGATTAACTTCAGCAAGCGGTTTGGTTATACGACTAACTGTAATAATGGCAATTGCTATCGCTAGAAGTGTTGCGATAACCATCCCTACCCATGTCCATAAATTAGCTGAATCTACATCGCTGCGCACACCTTTTTGTAACTCAAAGGCAACATTGCTTGCTTGTGCAACTAATTCATCAATTTGATTAAGTGCCATTTTCGTTGCTTGCTCTGATTCGGCAAGCTCTCTTTCGGTCAGTGTGATTGAGTCAATTAGGCGTTTTTTATTTGCAGCTAAACCACTATTACCTTTAATATTATTTTCGAGGGTATCTACATACTCTTTTAAGTTATTGAATAAATCACTGTGAGTTTGCTCTATAGCAGGTTTTATTAACGCTAGAGTGCGTGTTACTTCATCAAAATAGTAGCTTTGTTCGTTTTTAACAATATCAAGTGTATTGAGTGTTTTAACTGTCAGCATGTCGGTGCTATTACTTACAACCGACATAAAGTTATTCTCTAAATTATTAGCAGCTTGGAATGCGCGTGCATGATTTTGCTCAAAACCGTCTATGTCCAATATGTCGAGTACGACAGAATTTGCATCTTCAGCGTTAAGTTCAATAATTTCTAATTGAGACTTTAATGTTTTATTAAGTGCTAATTGTTTACCCTTATCTACAAGTAAGCTCTCTACAGTACTTAAAAAACTTAGGTAGGTTTGTTCTACATTTATACTGCTTTGGTTTAAAGCTGGATCATCTTTTACGACTGCTTGTAGTTCGCTATGAAGGCTATTAAACAGCTGTTTTTGTTCGAGTACTTGTTTTTTTATTGGCGCCAGTTCATTTGCAGATGAAGTGTAAAAACTCGCTTGAGCGGCTTTACTCATTAAAATGAATTCAGCTTGTAACTCAGAGCTTTTATTCAGAGCTGGAAGTGATAGTTGGTTCACTTTTTGAGTTGAGCGGTCAATATTTGCTATTTTTATTAAAGAATTGCCACCAATTATTAAAAGTAATAGCGTGATAAATATAAAACCACCCCAAATACGTTGGCTTACTGTTAGATTCATATAGGTTTCCACTCAAAAGTACTTCAGTTAGAACTTATCGGCGTTTGTACTGATAAGTTAAGTAATTAAAATCAATTACTTTAATTAATTTTAATTATTAGTCTATAAATCTAACAGATGTATTAGATTATTTCAGGTTATTTAGACAAAAGGTGGGATTTTTCTACAATTTTTTGTTTGCTAGGTAGTTTCATTAGCGTCATGCTGTTACCCCACACACACCCTGTATCTAAAGCGTGTACACATTTATGGTTTGTATTACCTTCAAGGGCAGCCCAGTGCCCAAAAATAATATCCTGTTTAATGTTTAATATATTTGGATGCATAAACCAAGGTGTTAACTCATTATTATTGATTGTTGCGCCTTTTGCACTAAGTTCTAGTTGATTATTACTTGTTAAAAAGCGCATTCGAGTAAAATAATTAACTATGTATCTAAATTTTTCAAAGTCGTCTAGATCATTATGCCATTTCACAGGGTGTGGCTTATACATTTGCTCAAAGAAGGTTTTTGCATTATTTGATTGGTAACAGCTTTGCGCAAACTGTGCATATTTTAACGCATTTTCAATTGACCAATCAGGGTTAAGACCAGCATGAGATATAAAGCTATTATATTTTTTTAAGTATAAGGCAAGAGGCTGAGTTTGAAGATATTCAATGTAATGGGTGAGTTTATGGCTATTGAATATTGGGCTAAGTTTGTCTTTTGGGTTAGTTGGTTTATTTAAGTAATAGCAGGCAATCATATGCAAATCATGATTGCCAAGTGTAATCGTTATGCTGTCTTGGTTTTGGTAAATGTAATCTAAGCAGGCTAAAGAGTCTGGTCCGCGAGCGACTATATCTCCTACTAAGTAGAGGTGATCTTTACTTGGGTTAAAATCTACCCGCTGTAGCAAGGTGCTAAATTCGCTAAAGCATCCTTGTAAATCACCTATTACGTAATCAGCCATACAATTTAGTTATCATTTAATGCAAAATATTAGGGCAAGCTAAACGAAACACGTTAATAGGTGCCTGAAACTCAGAACCAAATTCATTGCGTAAAGTATAATGCCCTTGCATAGTGCCTACTGGTGTATCAAGTATAGCTCCACTGGTATATTTGTAGCTTTCACCAGGGCCTATGGTTGGCATTTCGCCAACAACACCTTCACCTTCTACTTCAGTTTCTTTGCCATTTGCATCTGTAATCAACCAATAGCGGCTAAGTAACTTAGCGCTACACAGACTATGGTTTCGAATAGTTACCGAATAGGCAAATACGTATTTTTCGATCTCTGGTTGAGACTGACCTTCTACGTAAAATGTTTCTACAGATACCTTAACAGGCGATCCAATATTACTGCTTGTTGTCATAAATCCAATTAGCTATATCAATAAATTGTTGTAAAGATAAGCGCTCAGCGCGCAACGTTATGTCTATCCCAATGCTTGTAAGCTCTTCTGCTGTTAGTAAGTTGCCCAAGCTGTTGCGCAGTGTTTTACGGCGCTGATTGAAGGCTTCCAAGCACACAGTGTTTAGAATTTTAACGCTTTTAGCCGTGCGTTGTTCTGGCTTTTTAGGGATTAAACGAATAACTGCAGAATCAACCTTAGGTGCTGGCTTAAAGCACTCAGGTGGCACTTCTATCACTGGCATTGCATTACAGTAGTATTGAGTCATTACACTTAAACGGCCAAAGGTTTTACTACCAGGGCCTGCAACCATACGCTTTACGACTTCTTTTTGTAGCATAAAATGCATGTGTTCAATATTGTCTGCAAATTCAAAAAGATGAAACAGTAAAGGCGTAGAAATATTATAAGGTAAGTTGCCAAACACTTTTAATTTTTTGTCGTCTCTTACTAAGCTTGCAAAGTCAAACGTCATTGCATCGCCTTGGTTAACGGTTAATTTAGGGCCTAAAAATGGGTGCTCAATTAAACGTTGTGCTAAATCTTTATCTAGTTCAACAACCGTTAGGTGGCCACTAAGATCAGCGACAGGCTCTGTAATAGCGCCAAGTCCAGGGCCAATTTCTACTAAGTTGTCTTCTGGTTTAGGATCGATTGCAGAGACTATTTTATCGATGATCATTTCATCAAATAAAAAGTTTTGCCCAAAACGTTTACGGGCGCGGTGTCCTAAATGTACTTTATCGGTCATTGATTTTGTGCTTTTTCTTGGGCGAGCTTAATTGCTTCGCGGATCGCTAATTCAAAACTGCCAACGTCAGCTGTACCTGTACCGGCTAAATCTAGCGCAGTACCATGATCAACTGAAGTGCGGATAAATGGTAAACCTAATGTAATATTCACGGAATTACCAAATCCCTTGTATTTTAGCACAGGTAATCCCTGATCGTGATACATAGCAAGCACAGCATCAGCTTCAGATAGATATTTATCTTGGAATAACGTGTCCGCAGGTAATGGACCTATTAAATTCATACCTTGGCTTCTAAGTACATCGAGAGTAGGTGTGATTGTTTCAATCTCTTCACGTCCTAAGTGACCATCTTCTCCTGCATGCGGGTTTAAACCGCATACCAAAATACGTGGCTTTTCGATACCAAATTTAGTTTGTAAGTCGTGATTTAAAATACCAGCTACTTTAGTAAGACGTTCTTCGGTAATAGCACGCGATACATAAGCAAGTGGGATATGAGTTGTCACAAGTGCGACACGCAAGCCCTCAGTTGCCAGCATCATCACAACGTCAGCAGTATCTGATTGCTGTGCAAAGTATTCAGTATGGCCGCTAAAAGAGATACCAGCTTTGTTAATAATACCTTTATGGACAGGACCAGTTACAACAGCATCGAATGTACCATCCATGTTTTTTTCACTTGCGATACGCAAAGTGTCTAAAACGTATTGGCCATTACCGTCGTTTAATACCCCAAGTTCTACATCAACACCTAAATCAACTTGATGTATATAAACACTACCTGCAGGTGCTACTTTTGCGGAGGCATTTTCATCAAACTTAATTAAATTAATGGGCAAACCAAGATGTTTAGCACGTTCTTTAAGTAGTTTACCATCAGCTAGTACGACAAGCTGAGCATCCCACGCTTGCTGAGCAAGCGTAAGAAGTAAATCTGGGCCGATGCCTGCTGGCTCGCCCGGGGTAATCGCAATTCTTAAGGTCATATTTATTGGTCTGTAGGGAAAATTTCAACGTGAGCTTGCTCGCGCATTTCTTGTTGCCAGTTAAAACTTTCTTCTTTAAATTTACGATTGAATAACATGCCATGAGCACGATTGCGTTTAGCAAGCTCTGTTTTATCAGCTACACGTTTACCAAGTAACTGAACAATATGCCAACCAAATCGAGTTCTGAATGGCTCACTAATTTCATCTTGTTTAAGAGAAAGTAAAGTATCTCTAAAAGCTGGAACGTAAGTTGTTGGATCAGTCCAATCGTATTCGCCACCTTTGAGAGCTGAACCTGGATCTTCAGAATATTCTTTAGCTAGTTCACCAAAATCAGCGGTACCAGCACGTAAGTCTTTTGCAAAACCAGCAAGCATATTTCGTGCTTTTTCTTCGCTTAAGATAATAGAGGGTTTGATTAGTATATGACGTGAGCGCACTTCAGTTGTTTCTACAACTTGTAGTCCACGAATTTCTTGTACTTTAATTATATGAAATCCAGCGCCAGAGCGAAGAGGGCCAATAATAGCACCACTTTTTTTGCCTTTAACCGCTTCTGCAAATAATGATGGCATTTCATTAATACCCATCCAGCCTAGTTGTCCGCCTTCAAGTGCTTTTGAACCGCTTGATGACGAAATGGCAATACGTTTAAATTCTTGATCATCATTTAATAGTTCTATTACTTTATCTGCTCGTGTTTTTGCTGCAGATATTTCATCAGCAGTCGCATCATTAGGAATATCGATAAGAATGTGCCCGATATTATACTCTTCAGAGTTTTGTCCCTGACTTTCCATAATTTTTAGCAAATTATCAACTTCTTGATCGCTAATATAAATTCGGCGATCTACATTGGCGCGTGTAACTTGTTGAGTGGTTATTTCTTTACGGATTTCTTCACGGTATGCTTGAAAACTCTCGCCAGAACCTTCAATGGTTTTACGTAGATCAGCAATTGTACCGCCTTGTTCTTTTGCCATATTTGCTAGCGTTTGGTCTAGCTGGCTATCAGATATTTGTAATCCCATACGTTCAGCCATTTGCATCATCAATGTTTGGCTAACTAAGCGTTCTATTGCTTGTACACGTAAGGTTTCATCTTTAGGAAGTTGCTGCCCTTGCTCTTCGGCTTGTTTTTTAACACGATTTACAATGGTGTCTACTTCACTATTTAAAATAACGCCTTGGTTTACAACGCCAATCACCTTGTCGATTTCTACAGGGGCTGCTAATGCATTTTGGCAAAGGCTGATACTTAAAACTGTTGATACTAATAATTTTTTTAAAGTCATGTTCTCTTTACTACTCTTGCTAATAGTACTGTTGTGATACTAGTTACTAAGAAAATACGGTCTACGATAGCCAAAAATACCTTGTTGTAATAGTTTTTGTGCATCATAGCGGCTTTTACTACCCAGTCCTTTTAATACAAAATTAAAACCAATACTTGAGTCAAAAGTTGCTTGTTCTTGTCCTATTGACTGATTTAAGTCAGTTTCGATTTGGCGATGACCAGTAATTTGGAATGCCCAACAGCATGATTCATACTGTAATCCGCTCAATATTTCGATACTTCTGTTATTTTCAAGATCTCGATGATAGCTTGCAATAAATTGCCATTCGTCACTAATGGGAATACTTGTAAATACACCCGCTTGCTCGATTGTATTTCCTGAGACATCATTTGCATAGCGATGGTTCAATTGTACTAGCTGATTATTATCACCTTTGTAATCAAGTGTTACATTTGACTGAACCATTTGTTTACCATCTGTATCGTATTGAATACCTCCAGCAAGGTACCAACGTCGATGCCAATGTAACATGGTTTGGGCTGCAAATAGTGCATTATAATTAGTGTCTGAGTTTAAGCCTTGCTCTGTTGGTTTAGCTGAGTCACTTAAATAAAATATTTGTCCAGCGCTAAAGTTAAACACTTCTTCTTGTTTTTTATCAAACAAACGCGTTGTTGCACCCAATGTAAATTGGTTTGCAGCGGCAATACGGTCAACACCCGAAAATCGAGTGTCTCTAAATAAGCCATAGTAATCGTCTTGTAGCTTAGTTGTATCGAATAACCCAATATCAGATTGGTCTTTATTGGGGGTATATAAATACTGAACTTGAGGCTCCAAAGTTTGAATACCATCTTCAATAAAAGATGATGTATTACGTTCAAAATTTAGTTGAGAATATAAACGAACTTTAGGGATTGTACGTGACACGCTTTCGCTGTATTGCGTACCATCTAAATCACCATGTTGTTTATAATTTGTTTGCAATAAACTTACTTCAGATAAAAACGACCATGCATGTTGTTTGTAGTCAAAGCGTGCTTTAGGCTCTAAATGCACTCGCGTTGCTTGATCTATAATGGCTGAGTCGTTAGTAAAATGACTGATTTCGCCAGAAACTGTAAAATCAAAATTATCAATACGCCATGGGGCTGTTTGAGTAAAGTTGATTTGGGGTATAGCGGTATATGATTCTAAGTGATCACCGAGTACTTCAAAGTTTTGCACTTTAATATCTGTACGCCATGTCTCACCTAAGTGTGTTAGTGCGCCAGTTCGGTAAAGTTGGGTATCGGTTTTATTTGCATAGTTAGAATCAAGATCAGTAATGTAATTGTCATCACTTACGTTGGTAATATCTACATTAGCTCGCCAGCTCTCACCTAAATAACTTCTTTGTTGCCAATGAAACATATAACGTGAATCAAGAGTTGGCTCTGAATCGTCTTTATTTAAGTACTCTACACCGACCAAACCTTCATGTTGCTCAGTTAAGTACCGAAACTCTGTTTGCAGTTGCAAGCCTTTACGAGACATATAGCGCGGGGTAATAGTGGCATCAAAATTTGGCGCTATGTTCCAGTAATAAGGTGTAATTGTTTCAATACCATAGCGATCTGAGCTGGAAATATTAGGCTTTAGTAATCCTGATTTACGACGTTCATCGAGTGCAAATGTAAAATAAGGCAAATATAAAACAGGTGTATCAAGAATTCTTAGCACCGCATTGTGAGTTTCACCCCAGCCTTCCTCGCGGGATAAATTAATTTCGTCTGCTTCTATTTCCCATACAGGGCTTTGACCGGGACAAGCAGTAAAGCTTGCATTCATGAGCACTAAGCCAGAATCATTCACGGTCAGCTTTTCTGCACCACCTTTACCTTGTTGATCGGTTAAACTGTAATCTGCACCAAGTAGGCTAATTTCTGAGTTGCTTAAATCGGCGTTTAGCCCTTTGCTGCTTATTTGGCTAATTGTGTCACGATAAGTAATTGGTCCGGTTGCATTTAATAAACCACGCTGTTTATCTATCAACGCAGTTTGTGCGGACAAACTCATATTAACGGTGTTAATATCAACATTGCCGGTAAATTCAGCACTTTGAGTGCCGAGGAGCTCTACATCATCAGCTTTAATATCAACAGTACCAAGCTCAAGGCCTGGAAGTGGTTGCCAAGCTCTGGTTTGCATTGAAATGCCACAAAGGTTGTGCGTCAGTTCAGTTTCGGCAAGCGATGGTGCGCTAACTACGCTTAGCATCAATATGCCCCAGGTTTTGCTCATTTATTGACCTTAATGCTTTGTGATTAAATATAATTTACACATAATAAAGGAAAATAATGGCAAATACAGTAATTGACCTAATTAACTTAGTTAAAAATAGATATCTTATAAAATGACACGCTTTGATAATTTACAACAATTTATAAACACACACTTTAATACGCAGCCTACTTTGTTAAGTGCGATAACAGGAGATGCTAGTTTCCGTCGCTATTACCGTTTAACGTGCAGTAATGAGCATTTTATTGTGATGGATTCAGAACCCCAAAAAGTAAATAACGCGCCTTATATATCACTTAATAAGGTATTTACCGAGCAAGGCTTTTTACTTCCAAAAATAATTGCTAGCGACGAGCAGCAAGGCTTTTTTATACTAAGTGATTTAGGCAGTAAGCATTTGGCTGATATGCTAGATGATGAAAATCGTATTGAGTATTACAAAGCTTTAATAAGTTTAAGTGCTCAATGGGCAAAAACACCACCCTCAGCTGTTATGCAAGCTTACAATAAAGACTTTATAAAACTTGAGCTCGATATATTTAGTCAGTGGTTAGTAAACGACTTTATAGATGAATCCCCAACTGCAGCGTATCAAGCTATGTGGCAAACAAGCTGTGAGTTACTCACTCAGGCTATGCTTGTGCAGCCTACAGTAACCGTACACCGTGATTATCACAGTCGAAATATTATGAATAGTAATGGCCTGTGGGCGATTATAGATTATCAAGATGCGGTACGTGGTCCGCTTTGTTACGATTTAGTATCGCTGCTTCGAGATTGCTATTTTAAACTTCCGGCAAAAGAGCTAACAAGCTTGCTTGATTTTGCTTATAGCGAGTTCACTGCTCAAAATTTAATGGTTAATACCTCATTTGATGAGTTTAAATATTGGTTTGACTTAACCGGTATTCAGCGCCACTTAAAAGCAGCTGGTATATTTTGTCGATTATATTTACGCGACGGGAAAACAGGTTATTTAGATAATATTTTACCCACACTTGATTATATTATTGAAGTGGCTGCTAATTATCCCGAGCTTAAAGCATTGAGTGATTGGACTAAACATACCATAGTGCCAAAAGTGACTGAAAAGTTAGCAAAGGAGCGCACATGAAAGCGTTGATTTTAGCCGCAGGACGCGGACAGAGGATGATGCCGCTAACACAGAATATGCCAAAGCCAATGTTAAAAGTAGCAGAAAAACCACTTATTGAGCATCATATAAATAACCTCAAAGCTGCCGGAATTACCGATATTGTAATAAACCTCGCTTGGCAAGGTGATAAAATAAAAGATTACTTTAACGATGGCAGTCAATTTGGGGTAAACATACTTTACAGTCAAGAAGTTGAAGGTGGTCTTGAAACTGCTGGCGGTATTATTCAGGCGCTACCTCTACTTGGAGAGTCTTTCATTGTAGTTAATGGCGATGTATACACCGATTATGATGTAAGTGCGCTAATGCAGCTGCATTTGCAAGCGGGTGAGGCGCATATTGTGCTAATACAAAACCCACCACATAATCCAGATGGTGATTTTGCATTAAGTCATTTATCGCCAAAGAGTCAAAAGTATACATTCTCAGGGATCAGTCGGTATCAGGCTGATTTTTTCAAAGGGTTAACGCAAGGGAGGCGTCCTTTAGGGCCTATTTTACGTGAAAAGCTAAGTAAGCATGTAATCTCTACTGAGCTTTATATTGGTCAGTGGGATGATATAGGTACACCCGATCGTTTAAATGACTTAAACAAACGCCTTGCGGCGCATTAACTAAATTTTTTAAAAAGGCAGCATTATAAATGTGGGGAAAAATACTCGGTTTTTGTTTTGGCTTTATGTTTGGCAAAATTTTTGGTGCTATTTTAGGTTTATACCTTGGCCATTTATTTGATAAAAGCTTAAAAAGTAACTTTGATAAAGCGGGTGGCTTTTCAAGCTTGTTTAACGATGCAGATGTAAACGAGCGCCAAGCTTTGTTCTTTTCGAGCTGTTTTGCCGTAATGGGGCATATTGCTAAATCGAATGGCAGAGTTAGCGAAGTGCATATAAAAGCCGCCAACTTGTTTATGGATGAAATGGGTTTAAAAGGCGAAGAGCGCCGCGAAGCACAGCAGGCTTTTCAGTCGGGTAAAGAGGGCGACTTCTCACTTAAAGAAACCGTGCACGACTTTAAAGAACGCTTTGCTAAGCGAAACGACTTGATGCAATTGTTTTTAGAGATACAAATTCAAATGGCATTCTCTGATGGGGTGTTAGCCGAACAAGAAAAACAATTGTTAGCAGAGGTAAGTAAGCAGTTAGGCATTTCGAAAACGCATTTTGCATTTGTATTAAAACGCTATCAAGCAGAATTTAACTTTAGAAAGCAACAACAGCGCTTTAATCAACAGCAACAAAGCCAAGGGCAAAGTAGCAGCTACCGTGAAGGCTCGGGTCATCATGTCCCACCCAATAATAATATGAATCGTACACAGGCATTGGCGTTATTAGGGCTTAATGATGGTGTGACTGAGCGTGAGATAAAAGTAGCGTACCGTAAACTTATGTCCCAACATCACCCAGATAAATTGGTATCGCAAGGTTTACCAAAACACATGATGGAGCTTGCAGTTAAAAAGAGCCAAGATATTCAAGCGGCTTATGAATATTTAAAAAAGGCGGCGTAAAAAGCCGTCTATTTCTTTTGTAAGGCGTGCGTGTTGATCCGGTTGATCGCGCAGGCCAAACAGCTGGCGTTGGCGATAATCAAATTTAGCATTTCGGTTAACCCAGCGTTGGCGATTTTTAAGGCCCATTAAAATATCATTGCTGTCATTAGCATAGTAAATATCGAGTAAAGCTGGCGTAACAAGTGATGTTGTTTGGCTCAAATCTTTATTACGTTTAGTATTAGGTAAGTAACTGCTTAAACTTATAAATGCATCTACTCTCTGTTCTGGAAAGTCGGCATAGTGCTCAAGTAATACGCCAGCACTGGTACCTTGTGCAATAACCACTACGTTACCTGGCTCTTGCATTGCAGTTTGGTATAGCGCATTAAAGCGAGCAATCAGATTTATTTTATAATTGTCGAGTACTTCATTAGTCACTTTTTCTAGAGCATTAACATAATGAGGTTCTGCATTTTTCTTCATATCTGCAGTCGCAGGCTCTGTGCTTGTAGCTGCATCAGGTGTCGTTGTTTCTGCAGGCATTTCTGTTGATGAGTCTGGTATTTTGCTGGCTTGCCAGTCTATGTCGGGTACCGTCATTGCGTAAGTGGTATAGCCTAAGTTATTAAGTTCTTTTCGTAAAAAACTCATGCCAGCATTGTTTGTTGGCACTGATTGCCAGTCGGGTATAAGTAATACAACACCTCTAAAGTCGGCGCTCATATATTCGCTGTATAAACTCAAAAACTCGGTTTCACCTGCAAGTATTGATTTTATTTCGTCATTTGGAAGCAAGCGTTCAATATCGTTGTTTTCAATACTTGATAATGTAGGAGGGGCAATATGCTCTGCAGCTGTTACCTGTATGCTTAAAAATAGCGTACATATTAGTAATACGTTAAGTATACTTTTTAAAAACTGCGCAGATACCATAAGAAGCTCAAATAATGAATACTAATTAGGTATCGGCGTACTACGGTAAAAGTTTAGCACTATGGCTTAATAATCATTAATGCAATGATTAAAACTCAGGTTCGGCTTCAAATGTAAGTACTTGCTCAGTTGTAGGGTGCTTCAACTTCAGCATTTGTGCGTGTAATTGTAAGCGAGGAGCTGCGGCAAGTGCGTCTTTATGGGCATAGAGCCTATCACCTAAAATAGGATGTCCTAAACTTAGCATATGTACACGTAACTGATGTGAGCGCCCAGTTATTGGCGTTAGCTCTACACGGGTAGCATCGGCTTCGCGCTCAAGTATTTTAAAGTGCGTAAGCGATGGCTTACCATTTTCGTGATCAACCATTTGTTTAGGGCGATTAGGCCAATCACAAATAAGCGGCAGATCCACGGTTCCCGTATCGACCTCAAGCTGCCCAAATACACGTGCAATATAACGCTTAGCTGTTTCGCGTTCTTGAAACTGCATACTTAAATGCCTGTGCGCTGCTTTATTCATAGCAAGGCAAAGTATGCCTGATGTTGCCATATCTAAACGATGAACTATTTTAGCTGTTGGAAAAACACGATTAACACGGTTAATTAAGCTGTCGGCGTGTTTAGGATCTTTACCAGGGACTGTTAATAACTCGCTTGGCTTATTAACGATGAGCAAGTCGTCATCTTGATACAGTATTGTTAAATACGGATTCATTGGGGGATTGTAATTAACTAACACGGCCGACCTTAATGATTTTTAAGGGCGCTATTTTAGTGGAGCGAGACTGAAGGCTCAAGGGAAAAATTTATTGCGTGTTTTTTGTTCTGGTGTAAAATTACACCAACTATTGCAAGCAAGGTTTAATGTTATGGCTAGACAAAGTATTTCGCTTACTGAGAAAAATGATTTATGGCTGCGTAATCACGTTGAAAACGTGGGTGATTACGCAAATAAAAGTGAACTGGTAAACGACCTGATCAGGCGTGCTCGAAGAGCTGAGGTAATAAATAATAAGCTTGTAAAGTCTGAGCAAAGTGGCTTTAGCACTCAATCTGCAGATGAAATGCTAGCAGAATTCAAATCAAGCACGAAGTAATGCGTACATACAAGCTTTCAAACGATGCTAAAGAAGATTTACGTCGCATTTACCAGTACGGCTGTGATGAATATTCACAACAGCAAGCAGATAATTATTTTTATGCTTTTTTTACTATGTTTGAAAAACTAGCAGCAAACCCTTATTTCTACCAATCAGTTGAGCATATACGTAAGGGTTATCGGCGAGCAGTCTGTGGTTCAGACAGTATTTATTACAGGGTTACCGAAGAAAATGTAGAAATTATGGCTATTTTGGGTGGACAAAATACACAAGAGTGGTTGTGAAAATTTAATCTGGATACCAAGCAAAGGAGGTTTCATGTATGGAAATATAGAGTTTTATTGCAGTCGATGTGGTGAATTAAATAGTCATGAGCCCGATTCTAATAATGACTTACCTCTTGCTATTGACGGGGAGGTTGAGCACCAATTAGAAATCCTTAATTGCACTAACTGTGACAATCCTTTTCAGGTGCATGTAAGTAAAGATCCTAACTCTTTAAATTTTGATTATCACCTAAATGATGGTTATAAGCTAGGAGAAGGAGAAAGTGAGTATCAAGCTGTATTTAAAAGTGCCGTATTTAACTTAGAGCAATTAACCTATCATCTTTTATCAGAAAACTATGTCAATAATACTTATTTTAATAGACTGTTTTATACTCAATGTATCATTACGTTGGAGACTTACTTTGGTGATGCATTAAGGTGTCATGTACTCAGTTCAGATGAGTATATAAAAAAGTTCATTCTTACTTCGGAAAAGCTTAAAAATGAGACGTACTCTCTTAAGCTTATTATTCAAAAACCTAATTTATTAGAAGATATAGTCACCAGTAGATTATCAGAAATTCTTTATCATAATCTCGGGGTAGTTAGTAAAATATATATGAATGTATTAGATATTGATCTTCAAAAGCTGATAGTAAATGAAAGGAGATATTTTGAGACTGCAATACTTATCAGGCATGATTGTGTTCATCGAAGTGGAAAGACAAAAGGTGGAAAAGCTCATTATATTTCAAGGGATGATATCCAAAAGCTTGCAATCTCAGTCAGCCAATTGATTTTAAATTTACATGATGCAATGCAATATCTCGACGTGAACATAAGCGAAAATATTGGAGGTATTAGCTTCTAGTTAATATAGATTGTGAGTCTAGTGACGGAATAGTTACTGTGTTTTAGATGTATTTTTATGAAAAAAAGTGCGATATAAATACCGCACTTTTATTTAACTTACGCTTATTAGCAGTCTTTTCTGAAACCTTAGTGCGAAACAACAATTAAGCGAATGGCATCAAGTTGTAACTGCGTTTTTTCAATATACGTAGTTAGGTCGTTGCGTTGCTTATCGTAAAACGTTATTTCTTCTTGGCGAATATTCGGGTTAATTTGCTTAAGGGCAACAAGTCGCTCTTGCTCTTCACTGAGTGATGTTTGCATTTTAACAAGCGACGCTGCACGAATAACTTCAAGTTTTTCTTGTGCCATATCTTTAGCTGTTGTGATCATAGGGTGAACAGCGCTTTGCAGTGCTCCCGCAAGTTTACTGGCTGTTTGGCGGCCAACGGCTGATAGCTGCTGATTAAAGCCTTCAAAAGCCACATTCTCACCTAAGTTATTGCCTGCTTTATCAAGCAATATACGAATTGGTGTAGGCGGTAAAAAGCGACCAACTTGCAATACTTTTGGTGCCATTGCTTCTGCAACAAAAATAAGCTCAACAAAAAAGGTACCAGGCGGTAACTTTTTGTTTTTAAGTAAAGCCACCGATGCGCTACCAAAGTCGTCGTCACAAATCATATCCATGGTGCCTTGCACCATAGGGTGATCCCAACTAATAAAGTGTACGTCTTCTTGCGAAAGAGCTGTGTCGCGATCAAAGGTAACCGTCATGCCATCGTCTTTAAGCGATGGGAATGAGGCGCTTAACATATGCTCAGTTGGCTTTAAGATAATGGTGTTTTCGCCTTTATCTTCTTGGCTTACGCCAAATGTATCAAACACGTTGATCATGTAGCTTGGCAACTCAAACTGGTTATCGAGTTTTTCGATATCAGCTACAAGTGAATCGGCAGCACCTTGACCCGATGAATGTAGCTCTAGTAAACGATCTCGTCCGCTTTCCATTTTTTTACGCAGTACCGCATTTTGTTGTGCTACTTGCTCAAGTAATGGATCGAGTTCGTCTTCATCGCAGTTATGCGCAGAAATATATTCAAGTAAGTCATCACGGAACTCTTTATAAAGCATTTGACCCGTTGTTGATGTAGATTCGAATGCATCTAGACCTTCGTTGTACCAACGTAGCAATACTTCTTGAGCGGTGTTTTCAAAATATGGCACATGAATGTTCACATCTTGCGTTTGACCTATACGGTCTAATCGACCAATACGTTGCTCTAGTAAATCAGGGTTCAGTGGTAAATCAAACAGTACTAAGTGATGCGAGAACTGGAAATTACGACCTTCTGAGCCAATTTCTGAACACAGTAATATTTGTGCATTATCGTACTCGTCTGCAAAAAATGCAGCAGCGCGGTCACGCTCAATAATAGACATACCTTCGTGGAATACCGACGCTTTAATAGCTTCACGTTCACGCAGTATTTGCTCAAGGCTGATAGCTGTTTCAGCTTTAGCACATATAAGCAGTACTTTTTCGCGCTTAAGTGTTTTAAGGGTGTCGATTAACCAATCTACACGTGGATCGAATAAACCCCAGCTTGCGCTTTCGCCTTCAAACTCTTGGAATATTTTTTCAGGAAACAGAGCACGGTGTGCACTTAGTTCAGGGTTTTGAATGCCGCCCATGTTACCAAGAACCGACATAGCCGTTTTATACTGTTTTGGCAGTGCCATTGGGTAGGCGTGTAATTTACGGCTTGGGTAGCCGTCAATGCCGCTGCGGCTATTTCTGAATAATATACGACCTGTGCCGTGGCGATCGAGTAGCATGTTAAGTATTTCTTTACGCGCTGGTAAATCACCTTGCTGTGCTTTTTCAAGAATATCAGTAATGTCGGTTTCTTTTAATAACTCAATTAGCGTGGCTTTGGCTGCGTCGTCCAGAGCTTGCTCTTGCAGTAATTGATTTGCCGCTTGCGCTACGTCTTTATAATTTGCTTCTTCTTCTTTAAACACGTCGTAGTCGTAAAAACGATCCGGATCGAGTAATTGTAAACGCGCAAAGTGACTGCTGTGACCAAGTTGATCAGGCGTTGCTGTAAGCAAAATAAGGCCAGGAATATCTTGGCTAAGCTCTGCCATACGTTGGTACTCTGAGCTTGGCTTGCCGTTATTGATGCTTAGATGATGGGCTTCATCTATTACTAAAAGATCCCAATCAGCAAGTGTTGCTTGTTCAAACCAACGTTTTTTCTTGGTTAAAAACTCAAGGCTGGTAAGTACTAGTTGCTCTGTATCAAACACGTTTGGAGAATCTGCAAACGCTTCGTCGCAGCGCTCTTCATCAAAAATAGAAAAACGTAAGTTAAAGCGGCGTAGCATTTCTACTAACCATTGGTGCTGTAAGTTTTCAGGAACCACAATAAGTACGCGACTCGCACGGCCACTAATAATTTGTTGATGTAGTATCATGCCCGCTTCAATTGTTTTACCAAGGCCTACTTCATCTGATAAAAGTACGCGTGGTGCAAAACGTTTACCCACTTCTTGGGCAATATAAAGCTGGTGCGGAATAAGATTAGCACGCTGACCAATTAAGCCTTTAATAGGCGATTGCTCACGTTCAAATTTATGTAACCACGTTTGGTAGCGAAGTGTGTAGCGATCAAAACGATCTACTTGGCCTGCAAATAAACGATCTTGTGGTTTATTAAACTTAATAAAATGATCTAAAAAGGTTTCTTTAAGTTTAGCCGTTTCGCCATTATCAACACGGGTGCCGTGATAACAAAGTAACTCGCCTTGTACTTCAATAGACTCTACTTCTAATTCCCATTCTTCAACGCTTTTGATCACATCGCCAGGATTAAATGCCACACGGGTAACAGGTGCTTCTGCACTAGAATAAACACGGTTTTCACCACTGGCAGGAAATAATATGCTGACCTGACGGCCTTCAATGGCAACAACGGTGCCTAATCCTAAATCTGACTCTGTATCACTGATCCAACGCTGACCTAAGGAAAAATTCATGTATGTCTCGTCTATGATGAAAAAGGCGGCTATGTTACCTGTAAGCTAACACCACTGCAAGGCGCTATTTGGCTCACTTTTAATTAATTTTGTAAGTGTTAATTATTACTATTAAAACAACTTGTTTATGGCTGCTTTTTTTATAAATTAAAACTAATTATGGTTTGTAATAAAACGGACTTTTATGACAAATAGACTAAACTTACATTATGCCTTGGCAATTAAGTATTGCAGGTTTAAGTTTTGCCCGTTTTACTTAGTTATTTTGGTATAGCATAAAAATCATAAAACGTAAGGAAAGTGCTATGGAAAAAGCTTCGAACCTTGAAAGTAAAATGTATGTGCTAGATACCAACGTACTACTTCACGAACCTCTCGCTTATTTGTCTTTTCAAGAACATGACGTTGTTATCCCAATGACGGTGCTTGAAGAGCTTGACCACATAAAAGACAGAAAACACGATGTAAGTCGTGATGCGCGCGTCGCTATTCGTGGATTAGATGAAGTTCTTAAAAATGCAACGCCTGAACAAATGCTACAAGGCGTAGCGCTGCCGAGTAACAAAAAGGCAAAAGCGAGCTCTGCAGGTACCCTCATTATTGTAAACGACCATTTATTTGCCGACTCCATTTCTGGTTTACCAGGTAACGAAAACGACCATCGTATTATTAATTGCGCCGTGTACTTACAAAAGCAGCACAGTGATTCAAAGGTTATATTGGTTACAAAAGACATAAACATGCGCCTAAAAGCCAAAGGCGCCGGGCTTAAATATGTTGAGGATTACCGCACCGACCAACTTATTGACGATATAAGCCTGCTTACTAGTGGTTATAAAAAAATTGAAGGGGATTTTTGGGAGCATGTAGGGGAGTGTAATACGCAGCAGCACGGACGTGATACGTTTCATCATGTGCCTAAAAACTTAATACCTGATGTATTTTGTAATGAATATTTACTTGATGGAGGGGATCAGTTTGCGGCACGTGTTAAATGCTACGATGACGAGCACATAACGCTAAAAGATATTGGCGTTGAGCGTTTAATGCATCAACAAGCATGGGGCGTTAAACCTAAAAACATTTATCAAGGTATGGCGCTTGATGCACTACTCGATACAAGTATTGAACTTGTTATTTTAACCGGCCCTGCGGGGTGTGGTAAAACCTTGTTAGCGCTTGCCAGCGCCCTTGAAATGGTCATCGAAAAAGGTATTTACGATAAAGTAATAGTCACCCGTAATACCCCTGAAATAGCAGAGTCCATTGGTTTTTTACCCGGCACAGAAGAGGAGAAAATGGCGCCATGGCTTGCAGCCATTACCGATACGCTGGAGGTATTGCACAAAGGCGACGAAAATCCAATATCGAGTCGAAACTACATTATGGAGAAGGCTAATGTGCAGTTTAAATCGGTTAACTTTATGCGTGGGCGTAGCATTCAAAATGCGGTGGTAATTTTAGATGAGAGCCAAAATTTAACGGCATCTCAACTTAAAACGATTATTACTCGCTGCGGCGAAGGTACTAAATTAATTTGTACGGGTAACTTGGCGCAAATAGACAGTAACTACCTAACACCGGTGACTTCGGGCTTAACGTACATAGTAGAGCGTTTTAAAAACTTTGAGGGCAGTGCAACGATAAACCTTAACGGGGTTGTACGTAGTCGCTTAGCGTCATTTGCAGAAGAAAATTTATAACTTGCGCTTAACAAATTGGCTCGATAGTCTATCGATTGATTTTCGAGCCATAACGCAGGCAGTACGTTGAATTTTTTACCTCTTAAACATTATTATCGTTCTTTATTTGTTGCGCTTTTGGTTCCATTAGTTGTAGCTCTTTTATTATGCTTACATTTATATAATATTAAGCTTGAACGCATTGTTGAAAAGCGCGAAGCCGATTTTATCAATGTATCTGCACAAGTAAGTCATGGCATGCAAGCGGCAAGTGACTTACTTACTACGATGTTTACACTGTACGAACTGCCTCCTTATAATCAATTAAATAGCACTCTTCTTGAAGGTATTAGCCAGTATGATGGTTACTACTATCGTCATTTTATAAACCAAGGCACTGAAATTGTTGGTAAAGGAGATTTTTCACTTTCTGCTCGTGAGCTTTTACAGTGGCAGCAATTAGTCGCGTTAGGCCCTTCTTTTAATACGACGCTTTCGCTGATGCAGTCACTTTCAGCAGTCGCTTATGTGGATGAGCGTGGTATTGCATATGTGGTAAGGCGTAATAAAAGTAAAAGCTTTTTATTAACCGAAATTTTAGACGGGCAATTTAAACCCGAGTTTTCTCCAAATAACCTTTCATCAAGCCCAATAATTAATATAGATGGTAAAGCTTATTTTGCTATAGGCCGTCAGCGAGAACTTGGTTCAAGCGATTACATTATTTTAATTTACGATGTGCAGGCAATGTCTACTTGGCTAAAAAAAGTATCACCTAACCACGGTGAATATGTATTTATGAATCAGTTCCATCACATTATTGCCAGCTCAAAAAATCTAATTGACGAAGCCATCGATCTAAAAACCTATTGGCCAAACATCGCAGCTCCGGATAATAAACTGACGATATTAACCAGTAACACTAATTATTTTATGCAACCAATGGGCAATTTGCCTATTCATGCTGCATTTCACGAACCTAAATCAAATTTAGTAAACTCTATTCGTTACGAAGTATTATTAGAATTTATATTTTTAACACTATTTTTAAGCATTATGTTTGGTGTGTTTTTTTGGTTAAGCCAGCGTATTTTTATAAAACCGATGACGCATTTAATGCACTATTTAGAGCAAAATGATACACAACAAAATAAACAATTAGATTATCAAATTCCTCTTAATTGGCAGCCTTGGTTTTCGAAAGTAAAACGCGTATTTGCTAAAAATAAGCAGCTGGTGGAATCACTGCAAAATGCTAATAAAGATCTTGATGAGCAAGTGCAGCTGCAATCCGAAAAGCTAAAGCGTAGCTATGAAGCAAAAGAACGCCACCTAGCATTACTCAACACGATGCTTAACAGTGTGCCCGATTTAATTTATTTTAAAAATATTGATGGTTTGTTTTTAGGGTGTAATAAGGCATTTGAAGCGTATATAGGTAAAGAGCAAACAGCGTTAGTGGGTAAACGCATGGAGGAAATTAGCAATGATGATGAACAAATTAGCGTTTTAGAAAAGCAAGTTTTACAAAACCGTCACGATGTACAACAACGAATAGACACAGAGAATAAGTCCTATCAATTAACCATAGCTCCTTTTTATAATGAGCATCAACATTTGTTGGGTACAATGGGAATAGGACGAGATATAACTGAGCAACAACAAACGTTGTACGCTTTAAAAGCTTCAGAATCTAAATTTAGAAGTGCGATTGAATTTGCTGCTAATAGCGTTGTGCTTCTGTCGCTTGAGCATACGATTGTACAAGTTAATAAAGCGACCAGAAAATTATTTATAGAACATCCTGTTTTAGTAGGAGAGCAGCTTAAAATGCTCTTTGACGACAGCCAATGGCAAGAAATAAAAATCACTTTAGGAAAGTTACTCGACGACAAGAAAAAGGTATACCATTTAACCTTAGCGCAAGGGAAATTAGCCAATTGGTTACAATTGAGTGTATCACTTGTGTGGGATGAAAAACGTGATCCTTCTTATTATGTTATTCATTTACAGGATGTAAGCGCACTAACTAAAGCTAAGCATGATGCTGAGCGAGCAACCCTTGCTAAAAGCCGTTTTATTGCTAATTTAAGCCATGAAATACGCACTCCACTTAACGCGGTATTGGGCCTACTTGATATGTTAATAGATCAGGGGCTTACCCAAAAGCAACTACAACAAACAGGCCAGGCTAAACACGCTGCGCAAAGTTTATTATTGATGCTTAACCGAATGCTGGATTTTGCACGCGTAGAAAGTGCGCAAGCTGAACTTAAGTTAGCGCCATTTAATATTGTAGAGCTAATTGATATTTGCGATAGCTTAACGGCGCCGCTGTGTGAAAATAAAAATGTTGAGTTTATTATTGATGTAGACCCTTTAATTGCTCCTGTTTTTATATGCGATAGTATCCGCTTACAGCAAATTTTAGGTAATCTACTAACGAATGCGGTTAAGTTTACAAGCTCAGGCTCTATTGTACTAAAAATGGATTTAGTACAAAGCGTAAGTATTGAACAACAGCTTATCTGTTTTCGTGTGATAGATACTGGCTGCGGGATTGATAAAGCTGATCAAAGGCGTTTATTTGATGCTTTCACGCAAGGCGATGAATCATCAACAAGGATCCACCAAGGCGTTGGATTAGGACTCGCTATTGTTAAGCATGCGGTATCACTAATGGGTGGTGAAATTGCATTAAATAGTGAGAAAGGTCATGGTTGTGAGTTTTATTTTAGTATTTTGTTACAGGTGGATACAACAAAAAGTAGCGTATTACCAGCAAATGCATTAGCCGTTATATCTGAGCAAAGCTATGAGCTACAACGTGTTGTGGGCGCTTTACCGAAGTTAATAAGTATTGACCTAAAGGAAGCGTTAGAATATCCCATAAAGTTAACCGAAACTGAAAACTTAATTATAGATGCTGATGATTTACCTAAATTACTAAGTGTGCAAGCAATCAACGATTCATTATCTTCAAAAGCAATTTCAGTGGTTATCATCAACCATCAACACACATTAAATTTGTCAACAAGTCAGCTGCTATCAGTTCAACATGTTAAAGCATCAGCACTTGCTCAACGCTTGCTTAATTTGGATGTTGCCTCGCAGCCTAATATAAACAGTGAAATAGTAGTAACGAATGAACAGGTGTATAAAAGGGGGATAGCGGGATTATTAGTGTTAGCAATTGATGACAACCAATTAAACTTAGACATTATTAGCAGTGTGTTGCATCAAGCTAAAGCTAATGTTGTTACAGCTATGAGTGCCGTTGAGGGAATAGAACTATTACGCGTTTTAAAGCCTGATTTAATTTTAATGGATGTACAAATGCCGCATATTGACGGCTGTCAAGCAACGGCTTTAATTCGCCAACAGTTTGACACTAAGCAATTACCTATTTTTGCATTAACCGCTCATTGCGAACCAGCTGATGTTGAGCGCTCATTAAAATGCGGTATGAATAAACACTTAACAAAGCCTGTAGTGGCTGACGTACTCATTGATGCAATTGCAGACTTAGGGCTCTCCAAACCTAGCTTTTTTGAAGAATCATTTGCATTAACGCAGTTCAGTTTTGATGAGGCATTACTCAAAACCATGATTGATAAGTTTGCTAATTTGTGCCAAACCCAGCTCACCCAAATAGAAGGAAGTACCAATAGAAATGATTTGGTACGCTTAGTGCATAGTATAAAAGGTGTGGCAGGCAATTTAGGCTTCAAGCGGTTATCACTTTGTGCCCAACAATGTGAACATCAGTTTAAGACAACCAATGAGTCTGTTGAAATTTCGTTAAAAGAGCTTATTATGCAGCTAGAGCAGGTAATTGTTTTTATAAAAGGCTTGGGAGCAATGGATGTCGAAAAAAGCTAAGGTATTAATTGTTGACGACGATCCTCTTAACCGTTTAGTGCTCGAAAAAACACTCAAAGGTGAGCATGATGTGTTTTTAGTTGAAAGCGGTGAAAAAGCACTGACTTTTGTGAAAACAACACAGGTTGATTTGATCATTCTCGACGTTGTAATGCCGGGTATTGATGGCTACGAAGTACTTGTGCAATTAAAAGAAAACCCAATCACACAGTCTATCCCCATTATTTTCATATCAGCTAATCAAAGCCATGAAGATGAATCTAAAGGTTTAGAGCTGGGGGCTATGGATTATATAATTAAGCCATTTAGTGCTTCAATTGTTAGGGTGAGAGTACGTAATCAGTTACTCATTAAACAAAAAAATGACTTGCTTGAGATGTTAGCTTCAATTGATGGCCTAACAGAAATACCTAATAGACGTTATCTTGATGAAAATTTATCTCGTGAATGGCGCAGAAGTAAACGAGGTAGCACACCCCTGTCGGTATTACTGATGGATATAGATCACTTTAAACGTTATAACGATTGTTATGGGCATCGTGCCGGTGATGAGTGCTTAAAAAAAGTGGCGCAAGTACTTGTTGCTCAGTGTAAACGCGGTGGTGATTTTGTAGCTCGTTATGGCGGAGAAGAATTTGCTGCCGTGTTACCTGGTGTTAATAAACACGAGGCTATTCAATTTGCTAACACGTTACGAAATGCTGTAAACGCACTGAAGATAGAACATAAAGCGTCACTTAATGCTGAACATATAACTATTAGTATCGGAGTAGCAACGACTGAAAGTGGTAAAGTGTATGCTGAGCAAACACTTTTAGAAGAGGCTGACTTAGGTTTGTATGCAGCGAAAGATGCTGGGCGTAATCAAATTATTGCACGCTAATTGAGCTTTGTTCTCCTAAGTGACCTGTATTGCGTATAATAAACTACTTTTACTTCTTATCTTATAACAACTAACACCAGCGTGCTGAGTGGACTTACAATAGGAAAAAGTTGGTTTGTATATGCCATACCAACTTGCATAAATCTTTGATCAATTTAACGAATTAAATTGCACTATAACGTCGTTAAAATTTTTTATTTAGAACAACACGCCCTAAATACAAAAACTTTTGCCTAGTTCTAGCGTAATTTTCTTAACGTTAAATAGACCCCATATATAAGCAGATTGGTATCACACTCCTACAAATAACCTAACCTAAGTTCCATCAATAAAGGCGGCAATAACAATGTAGTGACGGTTTTTTTAATTATTTATCATTCCCAAAGCACTTTCGCCCATACCGACTAATTTGTCATTTTTAAATATCAGTGGAGTACATTCATCTTTCGTTGTTTTTCCGTCAGAATGAAGGCTATGCGTTACGTAAAACAGTATTTGATAAACATCATCACCTTTTTTTAATAATTCAGTGAAGTCAGGTGTTTTTAATTTAGTTAACACGGATTGATAGCTACTATCCATTGCAAGCTCTGAAATGGCTTCACGATTATTTTTATTCTTAGTTTCCCAACTAGATGAATTTTTACCAGCCCAATGTGTTTCTGTTTCGCCATCTGACACTGCAATAACACAGCCTGTTAAAAATGGAGCGATTAAAGCTGCAGCTAAAAGTGATTTTTTCATTTTTATTTACCTTAATAAAGTTTTTAATTTGTTATTAGCTGTATTAAAGCAAAGGGTATACCATAATTATAAGTTGTTATTAATCATTGCCTTAAGTTGTCTTGGCTGTTTTTATCTAGCAAAATATTAAATGTGTTAGTAAAAACAGCCATTTTTTAGTTTTTTTGATTACTACAATAAAATCACTACACCAAGCGGTTACGTGATTCACCATTATTAAATGCAGTAATATTTAAACTTACTTCATTAATTAAGCGTACGATAGATTCAGTACTTGCCCATGCAATGTGTGGAGTGAGTAATAAATTATTGCCTTTGTAATTAGCAAGTGGATTTGAAAGCTCGGCAGGCTCTTTAGTTAGTACATCAACACCTGCGCCTGCAATTAGGTTTTGCTCAAGTGCTTTAGCTAGGTCGGCTTCGTTAATAATGCCACCACGTGCGGTATTAATAATAATGCTACTTGGCTTCATCATTTTAAGCTCATTAAGCGAAATTAAATCACGTGTTTCATCTGTTAGCGGGCAGTGTACGCTGATTATATCTGCTGTTTTAATGGCGTCTTCAAAAGGCGTACGACCATCTCGACATTTAACCCCTTTACGCTCTGCTACAATAACATTAGCGCCAAATGCCTCAGCCACTTTCGCAACACCCTTGCCTAACGTACCACCGCCTATAATGGCAAATGTTTTACCTTGTAGGTCGTTAAAGCTGTAATCGAGTATGCAAAACATGTCACTTTTTTGCCACGCGCCTTGCTGGCAATCCGCCTGATAGCGGTGTGTGTTACCCAGTAAATTAGTAATTAAAGAAAACGTATGTTGAACAACAGAAGGTGTTGAATAGCCAGCTACATTAGTTACGGCAATACCAAATTCTTTAGCGGCTTCTAAATCAACATTATTAGTACCAGTTGCGCTAACGCAGATTAGTTTAAGCTGAGTCAGTTGACTAATCGTGTCGCGATTTAAAACTGCTTTATTAGTGATTAATACATCAGCATCTTGGCAATGTTCAATAACTTGCTCTGGGCTAGTAAGTTCATAAGTCGTTAATTTACCAAGTTGTTCAATACAAGTAAGAGATGTTTTAGCTAATGTAGCGTTATCAAGAATAGTAATGTTCATTATGAGCCCTAAAATAAGTGGATCTGAAAGAGTTAAAATCGTAAAAAAGAGGCTTACGATCCATCAAAAATCTAAAATATGGGCTTAAGGTACTACGAAAGAAAGGCTTTGTTAATGGTATTACTACCAAATGATTAGAGGGCTATGTAGTAGTGGTCAGCCCACTAACAGTCTAAGAATATGGTATTTTACTGGATTGGTTAGCTAAATTTGTTGCACTAATACTAGGTTTCATGGTCGAACTTTATGTAAAGTAAAGAGCATGATCCACTTAAGTAATAAAAGCCGTTTATTGGTTATTTCGCATTTTAGATTGGCTGAGTTATAATCGGATATAGACATAAACGGTGCGCTTTAGCGTGCCGTTTTTTAACATTGTAGATGTAGTAATGAGTGAATTAGAAGATAAATACGCAGATATACGCCCATACAACGACGACGAAGTTGCGGCTTCGCTTACGCGTTTAATCAACGATAATGCGTTTATTGATGTAATAGCAAAATACAACTTACCGCGTTTTTTATCGGCAGTGCCTTTTATTGCACGTCCACTGGTAAGAAGCCAGCTGCGTAAAAAATGGGGGCAGGTAAAAACTGTTGAAGACGTACAGAACGAGGTTGCACAATACCTTGATAAGCTAGTAAAACGCACCACGTCAAAAGTTACTTTTTCAGGTCTCGATGAATTAGACCCTAAACAAGCTTATTTATTTATCTCTAACCATCGCGACATAGTACTGGATCCAGCATTAGTCAATTGGGGTTTGTTTCAACACAAAATGAAAACAGTGCGTATTGCCATTGGCGATAATTTATTACAAATACCTTATATCACTGAACTTATGCGCTTAAATAAAAGTTTCATTGTCAAGCGCTCTGCTAAAGCACCAAAAGAAATGTTAAAAGCATTAACCCAGTTATCGTCATATATCTATGACTCTTTAATCGGTGGAAACTCTATTTGGATTGCACAAAAAGAGGGGCGTGCGAAAGATGGATTTGATCAAACGGATCCTGCGCTTCTAAAAATGCTGCAACTTAATGGGCGCAAGCAAAAGAAAGAATTTGGTGATTATATAAAAGAGTTAAAAATAGTCCCTGTTTCTATATCTTATCAATACGAGCCGTGTGCTATTTCTAAAGCTAAAGAGTTATATCATAAGCAACTCCACGGTGAATATATTAAGTCTGCTGGTGAAGATATTGCCAGTATCGTCGAAGGCTTTAGTACCGCCAAGGGACATGTTCATTTAGCGTTTGGACGGCCTATTGAATCCAATTGTGATAGCGCAGAAGCGTTGGCAAAAACGATTGATCAGCAAATAGTGGATTCATTTTATTTACACCCCGGAAATTATATTGCTGGTGGCTGTAAAAAAGCAGTAATTGACTCACCAGATACAGCCACCTTCGAACAGCGAATGGCTAATGTACCTGAAGAGCTTAAACCGCTTGTACTTGCAATGTACGCTAAGCCTTTTCATCGTAAGAGTGAGATTAATATTAAAAGTTGTGAGCACTAAGCGGGGTCTGCTTACCTTTTTAGATTAAACATACGCTGCCCTTTGAGTTCGCTATTGGGCGACTTACTCTTTGTTGCCCTGTATTTACTTTGCCCACGAGATTGCAGACCTCGCGCCGTGATTCAATTGCGTCTAAATAGAACCTTTATGCTCAAAGGTCACAGGTGAGTTTAATAACCTTTGAAAAGTGACTGTTTATTTGTCACTTTTTTTTTGCTTAAAAAAAACGCTATACTAAAAGTCTGACCTTCTTAAGTGGTATTAATACAATGCAACAAATTGAAATATTTGATATTCCAAGCCCTTGCAAAGGTATTTGTCTAGTGAATAATAGAGGGTATTGCAAGGGATGCTACCGCAGTCGCGATGAGCGTTTTACTTGGAACTCACTAAGTAATGCCCAAAAAAAGAAAGTGCTTAGTTTATGTCAACAACGCTACAAGCGTTACCTGCAAAAAGATCAAAAAAATTCAGCGTTAAATAGTAAAACCGAACAGCAAGGATTTGATTTTTAATTCTTATCTGCCTTTTGGCACATATAATGCCAGTGCTGCATAGAATTTGAACAATTTAGCGCTGAAAATAGCTGCTTGGGATAGATTTATTATCCAAAGCTTCGATTAATTAGCCAGTCACTAAAGTACTATTTACGGCCACAAAGCTACTGTTACGACTATTAATCTATAATCGATACCTCATAACTAATTCCATCTAAAGCTTGCTTTTCTATGTGCCAATTGTGTTCTTGGAACACACAAAACGGTTGTTATACCAACCTGCATAAATCTTTGATCAATTTAACGAATTAAATTGCACTATAACGTCGTTAAAAATTTTTTATTTAGAACAACTAGATACAAAAACTTTTGCCTAGTTCTAGCGTAATTTTCTTAACGTTAAATAGACCCCATACATAAGCAGATTGGTATTAAAATACGACGGGATAAAAATAAATTAATCAACAATAATAAGATGCTAAAATGTTGTGGCTGCTATTTTAAATTACTACAGAAGTAAATAAAATACGCGGCGTATAATGCAATATGGCCACCTTATTGGTTGGTTTATAGCATTATTGCTATTTAAGCTGGTAATTTATTGGAATGAATTAGGAAATACTATGAGCTTTAACTTATGTCTGTTACCACGTGAAGAAAAATACCAAATTCAGCTCGATTATGAAGCGTCATTTTGGGCGTATCAAATTAAACGCAATAAAAAAACGCGTGAACAAGTGTATAACACTATTCATAGCCGTCCGGTTGCTGAGCAAATGTTTTTAAAACAGCAATTTGAACAGTATTTGTCAATGATGCTAAGTTAGGTATGTATAAGGTTGAAATATTAGAACAAGTTAAAAGTCCACTTGTTAATAAATTTTATAAGCAATACAGCGTAAGGGGGCGTGCTAATAAGCAAGATCAACTTTGGGTTGTTTATAATAAAACAGATATTGTTGCTGCGTGCCGCTTACAACATAAAGCCGAATTTTTATTTTTGTCGACCGTTTTTGTCGCTCCTCAGCATAGATCTAAAGGTTTAGCAAAGCTATTAATAACAACACTCTTAGAGAAGCAAAATAAAGTTGTTTATACCTTTGCCTACAAAACACTAGTTGATTTATACCGCACTGTTGGTTTTAACCAAGTGTTAACATATACTCTTGCTTTACAAGTACTTTTCGATACTTATAAACACCGCAATGTAGTCGCCTTAAAATACCCATAGCATCAAATAATATGGAATAAGCATGAGCAGATGTGTTAACTGGATCATATGTAGTTTAATAGCTTTTACTGCTATTTTAAGCTCTCAAGTAGGCGCACAAGTGAAGCGTTTATCTCCAAACGAAGGTTTGTCACAGAGCTACGTTAACACTATGCTTATTGATAATAGCGGTTACTTATGGCTTTCGACAGAAGCGGGATTGAATCGTTATGATGGTTATCAGGTTATTCCTATTAATGGCCCTAATGGCGAATTAGAAGAAGCTATTATTGACCGTATTTACCAAGACCCTCAAGGCCATATTTGGATTGCATCATTGCTTGCGGGCTTGTTTAGGTACGACCCTGCAACTAACTCATACAAACAATTTCTAGAAAAACCCACTAGCGAAGAACAAATTATTAACGAGTCTGCTTTTAGCATGCTAGCGATTGATGAAAAAACACTGTGGATTGGACGAGGTAGAGACTTTGCAAAGTTAGACATTGAAAGTGGTGTAGTAACTTCTATTTTTGAGCTTTCACATGAATATAAGAACACTTTAGTTAGGGAGCTTTTTCACTACAATGGCTATATTTTTATTGGCACTAGCCACGGTGCTTATGTATTTGATATCGCGACGGAACAAATACGTCCACTACAGCATTTAAAGGGCGAGCCTGAACATATTTACCAAAATAATGTGAAAGCGTTCGCTTTAGACGAAAGTAATCAACTTCTCGTTGGTGCTGTAAAGGGGTTGTATCAAGTAGATATCAGTAATTTATCGAAGATGTTTGAGCGCCCCGACCTACCATTTAAAAATAAGGCTTTGTTGGCAGATTTAAATATTTGGCAAATTGTTAACGCTCATGGAAAAGTAGATTTAGCTACAGATAAAGGATTGTTTAAGTTTGACTTAACCAGTGGCGAATTGATTAAAAATACGCGTATAACGCAAAGTAAATATACGCTTGCTGATACTAGTATTATTGATATGGTAAAAGATAAATCAGGTGGCACATGGGTGGCGACCAAAACAGATGGCGCATTTTATTTATCAAACGATAATTATAATTTTAGTAATGTTGATGGCAGTTTATTAGGTGGTGATGGATTGTCGCATCATTCGGTGTGGGGCATTACCGAATACAATGATAAGTTATGGTTAGCCACGCACAATGGCATAACCGAGGTCGATTTAAAAGCCAATACAGGAAAGGTCTACTTAAAAGACTATAAAGTAGATTTACTAACAACCGAATTTACTGTTTATGAAATAATGCCTTATAAAAATAAATTGTGGCTTTACAGTAACCGAGGGCTGTTTGTTTTTGATCCAATTACACATGATGTTAGTAAACCAATAACAAAAAATCCTGCTAACCAAGATAAAATAAAAGGCTGGGTGCATGGTGTTACACTTATGCCAAATGGCGATTTATATTATGTGCACTCAGATCATGGCGTGTTTATTTATAACATTGATACGCAAATAGTGACTCGTTTAGGTGGTGAATTTGCACAATTTCAACCCTTCCTAGCCCATGGTTTTTTACCACCACTTTCTAGTAAACCCGATTCACCATTGTTTTTTAATGCGGGAATTTTATATCAAGTAAACCCTGAAAATTTTGCATTGAAAATGATTTATAAAGTACCCAAACAGCATGAAAATGTTGCTATTAGTGTGTTGTCGTATGTTATAGATAACAACAATATTTTATGGATATCATTGTCTAATTTTGGCCTAATAGGACTTGATGCTTTAACTTATCAGCTAGTACATACAATTGATTTGGAAAAAAATAAATTGGGCACTTTACTCTATGACATGGTGCTAGATGATGACGGTATGATTTGGATGAGTAGCCACAAAGGTATCTGGCGGTTAAACCCAAAAACATTACATTTTCAACAGTTTACTGTATCTGAAGGGCTGCTTTCGGCTGAATTTAATAGCAACGCAATGGCACGCCTAAAAGATGGCCGTATTGCATATGGTGGCTTAAAAGGTCTCACCTATTTCCAGCCAATGGAAAATAAAAATACTCAGGTGCTAATTGATCATGTCAATATTACACGAGTCAATTTGATGTCGCGTGATTTATCGTTTGATTTAAAGCAGCCACTAAATGAAGTTATTCTGAACCATGATGACATAGGACTTGAAGTTGCTTTTTCTGCTATGGCATTTAGTAATCAAGAGCGTATTATTTATGAGTATCAATTAGGCAATGGCCAGAAAACGTATACTCGCAATAATAATCGCGTTTTATTCCCTAAACTTAATCCGGGTAACTACCAATTAAAAGTGTGGGCGAAAGATCCACTTACAGGCAAATACACAGCACCTGCAACTTTAAAAATAAGAGTAAAATACCCGCTTTGGCGAGCGCCTTATTTTATGGTGCTATATGCAATGTTACTCGTTGCATTTGTAACAATGTGGGTGATGCGACGCAATAAAATTCAACGGATTCTATTAGCAGCAAATAAAGAGAGCAAAGAAAGTGAAGCCCGCTTAAAAATAGCGTTAGAAGGCAGTGAATCTGGGGTATGGGATTGGCAGTCAAGTAACCCCTCCATTTATCAGCCTCGGTTAAAAAATGAACTTGGCTACGATAATGAAACAGTGAGTTTGGATGATTATTTAGCTAAAATTCACCCGCAAGATAAACAATTATTTCGCTTAGAATGGTTAGAATTTTTATCTACTGATAAAGGTTACTTTAACTGTACCTACCGCCTGCGCCACGCAAAAGGCTATTGGCGGTGGTATAAAGATTTTGGCAAAGTTGTAGAGTGGGACGAAAAAAACCCGCAAAAAGTGGCGGGGACCTACACTAATATGACCCGTGAGATGGTGTTTGAAGAGCATGCATTGTTGTTTACCGCAGCATTTGAGCAAACCCGTGATTGGGTGCTTATACTCGATAAAAACTTTAATATCCGTGCCTCAAATAAATCACTTCAAACAGCCTTTAACTTCTCTGCTGAGTCGCTTTCTAGTCGCTCTCTAAATTTAGGAATTTCACGCAGCAATCGTTTTGGCTATTTACGGATTATACAAAAACTATTAGTTGGCGAGCATTTCACTTGCGAAGATACTGTAGTGCTTGCAAATGGTGAGTCTCATTATGTATTAGTGAAAATAAGTGCAGTGGCCGATAACGAGCAACGATTAAATAGTTATGTTGTTATATTAACGGATATAAGCGCTCAAAAATCAGCTGAAAATGAACTTCATTTGCTCGCTAATTACGATGTATTAACGGGATTACCAAACCGTACGTTGTTTAACGATCGTGTTGGGCATGCGTTAGAACAAGCAAAAAAGCACAGCTGTAAAGTTGCACTGTTATACATAAATATTAAGCGCTTTAAGTACTTTAATGATTCCTTAGGGCACGAAGCGGGTGATGAATTAATTAAAAAAGTCGCAGAGAGATTAAAATGTGCATTACGCCCATCAGATAGTGTCGCACGTTTTAGTGGTGATGAATTTGTTGCGCTCGTAGAGGATGTTCATAAAATAGAAGAGGTTTTACTTATATGCGTAAAACTAATGGATTGCGTAAACCAAAATATTAGTGTTAGCGGACAGGTCGTTAATATTAATTTAAGTATTGGTGTTGCTATATCTCCTGATGATGCAAAAGAAAGCGCTACATTATTAAAAGCGGCTAACATTGCGCTTTACCATGCTAAAGATTCACTTGAAAGTAGCTATCAATTCTATAAACAAGAAATGAATCAGCATGTACAAAAAACACTTCACCTGGAGTCACAACTTACTAAAGCTTATCAAGAACATGAATTTTGTAATTATTACCAACCCATTGTTAACGCAAAAACTTATATTACAGAAGGGTTTGAAGTGTTATTACGCTGGCCTGAAAATAATCTTATCCAAACTCAAGAATTTTCTTTAGCGGCTGAAGGCATTGGTTTAATAACAAAGATAATGCTGCAAACATTGGCGCGTGCTTTAGAGGATTTGAAAGAGTGGCGTAAGGTATCGCCGAAGCTTTATTTATCAATAAATTTATCGGCACTTGATTTTGAGTTTATAGAGTTAGTGCCAGAGATCAGAAAAGCCCTAAGTAATGCCAATATACCCTCAGACGCGATTGTATTTGAAATTACCGAGTCGATACTTATGCGTGATTCAAAACAAGCATTGCACAGCATGGAGATGCTTAAAAGTTTGGGCTGCAAGCTTTATATGGATGATTTCGGTACTGGTTATGCTTCATTGACTTATCTAAAACGTTTTCCTATCGACGTACTAAAAATTGATAAGAGCTTTGTACAAGACATAGGCATAGATTCTGACGACGAAGCCATTATTCAATCAATACTTGCCCTTGCACACAGTTTAGGTAAAGAATGTGTAGCAGAGGGGGTTGAAAGCTCACATCAGCTCGCCTTTTTAAAAGAAAGAGGATGTAGGCATTTCCAAGGCTACTTATTTAGTAAACCTGTACCAAATAACGAAGTACTACCACTTATTAATCGCGATTGGAGTGATATGTTCAATTGATAATATTGTACTTATTTAAGGCCTTTTACCGCAGTGCCTGCAAAATAAATGGCCATTGTGCTCATTTAACTGTGTTTTAATAGCCTTATTAGCTTCTAGTTTACTCAAGCCTAACTTATAGCGTAGCTCTTCTAGGTGTTCTTGTTGAGTATCATTAAGAGTACCATTTTGAATTTGTTCATGTACGGCATCTTCAAAAAACTGGCGGCGTTTACGTATTTGTTCTGAAAAACTAGACGCGAGTAAACCGGTAGGTATAGCAACCATTCCCATGCTCAGTAGTGTGATAACCCCGCCGAAAAACTTACCTAATGGCGTTATAGGTACTACATCGCCATAACCAACGGTTGTTAATGTTGCCATTGCCCACCACATAGCAGCGGGAATCGAGCCAAATTTATCGGGTTGTATGTCGTGCTCAATTAAGTAAATTCCGCATGAAGCTAAAATAAGCACCACTGCCATAATAAAAAAAGCAGCCATTAGTGAACTACCTTCATCGTTAAAGGCTTTTAAAAGTAGCTGCATGGCGCGTGAGTAGCGTGTGAGTTTAAATACTCTTAATAGTCGAAGCACACGTAAAAAACGTAAATCGAGAGGAAATAAAAACATCATTAAGCTCGGCAAAATCGCGATTAAATCAACAATTGCCAAAGGGGAGAAAAAATAACTAAGCCGACGTTTGGTATTAGATCCTTTTATTGCAGCATATTGTGTTTTATCTACGCAAGCCCAAAGTCTGGCTAAGTACTCAATAGCAAAAATAGCGACTGAGACAATTTCTAAAACTAAGAATTCGTTGTAATACTGCTCTACCACACTTGGGATTGATTCAATAACAATGGCTACAACGTTGATCATTATTAAGCTAATGAGTGCAATATCAAGAATATGCCCTGCTCGGCGGTACTGGCCTGTGCCTTCAAACAGGCAAGCCAATTTTTGTCTTAAAGTCTGCGAATTATTCATTATGTAAGTTTGAGTACCATGTTAATACTGCCCTCTTCAAAGTCGCGGCTAATTTTAAAACCTAGCTTACGGGCAAGCTCAATCATCTCTGTATTCTCAGGTAAGGTTATGCCTTCAATCGACTCCACACTTTGGCGTTTGCAGTGATTAATTGCAGCGCTCATTAGTATACGACCAAGCCCTAAGCCTTGGCAGTCTGAGCGTACTACAATAGCAAATTCAGCATGTAGGTTATCGGGATCCATAATGACGCGAGATACACCCAAAGTGCGGGTTTTACCTTCAAAGCGTTGGCAAACAATAAACGCCATTTCACGGTCGTAATCAATTTGGGTCATTTTAGCGAGTTGATCGTGGTTAAACTGTGGAAGCTCGCCAAAAAAGCGTTTATATCTGTCTTCTTTATTAAGTGACTCGTCAAATACTTTATGAGCTTGTTCATCTTCTGGTTTTATCGGTCTGAGCGTAGCTTGGGTGTTATTCTTAAGTGTTACCACTTCAACAAGCTCAATAGGGTAGGGACGAATAGATAACCGCTTACGATTGCTCTGAGCTTGATAGCGATTAAGTGTCATAGTGGCATCGAGCACTAAAAACTGCCCATTACTGGCAAGAATAGGATTTAGTTCCATTGAGCTAATGTCAGGTTGATCAATAACTAACTGAGAAATACGCGTTAGCAGTGCACACAAACGATACTTATCAACTTTTTCGGGGAGTATGCGCTCCTTTAATACGCCTTTGTCGTGCGCTGCAGCAATTAAATACTTTGCCAAGTTCATATTTAGTGGAGGCAGTGCAACGGCGGCTTGTGCATATTCAAGGCCGGTTCCTGCTTCACCTAATAATATAACTGGGCCAAAATTGGGCTCGGTTTTAATCGCAATTCGCAGCTCATTTGCCCCTGCTCGCGGCGCCATTTTTTGTAATGAAAACCCCTCAATAACAGCATCCGGATAAGTGTTTTTAATACGGATAAGCATCGCAAAAGCAGTTTGTTCAACCTCGTTGGCGTCGTTTAAGTTAAGCACCACACCACCGACTTCAGACTTCGAGGCAATACTTGGACTAATAAGTTTTAACGCGACTGGAAAACCAAGCTCAATGGCTTGCTCTTTGGCTTCTGTTGGGGTGTAAGCGACCTCAGTTTGAATGCATTTAATACCATAGTGGTTTAATATTTGGCTTGCCTGATGAGTAGGTAAGTAGCTTTGTCCGTCATCTAAAAACTCATTAATAAGCGCTTTAGCGGCCACTTTATTTATTTTAGCGTCATCAGTGTTCGACTCAGGTGTTTGCGTTAAATGCTTTTGGTTACGGCGATACGTTACCAAGTGCATAAACGCGCCTACAGAACCCTCTGGTGTTCTATAAGTGGGTATTGCGTTGTTTGAGCACACTTTTCTGGCGGCGTAAGATGCGTCTTCACCCATAAAGTTAGTTATAACGTAAGGGCGCGCCATTTTGGGTAATGTTTGTAAGGTTTCTACAATAATGTTGGCGTAGTCTTCGCTGGGCGCAAGCGCTGAGGGAGTATGGATAATCAGTAAGTTTTTAACTTCTTTTGCGTGCAGTAAAATTTCTAATGCTTGCTTATAACGCGCAGGTGCAGAGTCGCCAAAAATATCCACAGGGTTTGAGGTGGTTTCTGATTGCGGAATGACTTTATTTAGCGCATTTCGGGTTTCAATGCTTAGTTCTGCTAATTTACCGGAACTTTGAATAAGTTCATCAACGGCCATAACACCTGGGCCACCACCATTAGTTAAAATTGTCAGTTGTTCTACTTTTAATAATTTTGGATGCATGGCGAGTGTTTGTGTCGCTGCAAATAGCTCTCGTAAATCATTTACACGCAGCATACCCGCTCGTTGGAATAACGCATCGTAAACAGCATCAGAGCTTTGCTTTGCGCCGGTGTGAATTTCGGCTGCAAGTGCGCCCGCAGTTGTTTTACCTGTTTTAATCGCAATTACAGGCTTACTAAAGGCGGCGGCCCTTGCTGCTGATATAAAGCCACGAATATCTTCAATGTTATCTATGTAGAGTAAAATAGCTTTGGTTTTAGCATCACGACCTAAAAAGTCGAGTAGTTCATTAAAGTTTATATCAAGGCAATCGCCTACTGATACAAAATATGAAAAGCCAATTTCTTTGTTTTTAGCCCAATCTAAAATGGTTGAGCATACTGCTGCTGATTGCGATACAAATGCAATTTTACCTGGGCTTGCCACGGTATGTGAAAAGCTCGCATTTAAACCAATATGAGGGATCAGCAAGCCTAAGCAATTGGGTCCAAGCAAAGTAACTTGTTTGGCTTGAGCGCATGCTTTAAGCGCGCTTTTTTGTTCCCCAGATAGCCCATCGGCAATAACAATAGCCGTTTTACAGCCAAGCTCTCCAAGCTGCTCAATAATATCAATTAAGGTATTTTTGTTAGTACAAATAACAGCAAGGTCGGGTACTTTTGGTAAGTCAGCAATAGAGGGGTAAGCAAGTACGCCATGTACTGCGCTATGGCTTGGAGTAACGGGCATTATCGGCCCTTTAAAACCGCCTTGAAGTAAGTTGCGCATAACCACAAAACCAGCCCGAGTTGATACGTTAGAGGCGCCAATAACGGCCACTGAGCTTGGGTTAAAAAATTGGGTTATACGCTTAAGGCTCATGGTTTTTCCTAGGCTGATTAAATTTTGCGTTATTTATAGTCTCAATGTACCCTGTTTACTGTGTTATTTCGAGCGTATCGATGCTTATTATTGATATCAATCAAGGAGATTATTGTGAATAAAACCCCCGGTTTTTACATTGTTATAGCGGCTATCTGTTTAAGTATAGGCCTAATTAGCTTGGGGTTTATTTTAAAAAGTACCGCTCTGGGTGTGAAAGAGATGGAACGTACTGTGCAGGTTAAGGGATTGGCCGAGCGAGAAGTAATCGCCGATACGGTAATTTGGCCTCTGCAATTTAGTGATGCCGACAATGATCTTGAAGAATTAGTCAGCCGAGTTGAGAAAAAAAATGATGCGGTAACTGCTTTTTTAAAACTCCATGGTTTTGACGACGATGAAATAACAATAGGCAGCCAGTCAGTTATTGATAAACAATCACGTGAATACAGTAATGAAAATCAAAAGTTTAGATACATAATACGCTCAAATATTATTGTTTATTCAAATGCACCAGATAAAGTACAAAACGCCCTGAGTAAAGTAAGCCAGCTTGCTAAACAAAATATCGCAATAGTGCAGGATAGTTACGAAACAAAAGTTGAATACATTTTTACAGGCCTCAATGATGTAAAACCTGCGATGGTGCAAGAAGCAACTGAAAAAGCGCGTGAAGTCGCTAATAAATTTGCTAAAGACTCTAATTCAAAATTAGGCAAAATAAAAACAGCTCGCCAAGGGCAATTTAGTATCAGTAATCGCGATTCAAACACTCCACAAATCAAAAAAATACGCGTTGTTACTAGTGTTGAATATTATTTAGATGACTAAATTGCTCTAATTAAATGCGCCACCTGTGCGGTTGAACGCTGCAAGTAAGCAGCACTAAGTAAAATGCTAGTTTCGTTAAGGCCTGCGCCTTTTAATGTATTTGCCAGTTGCTGTTTAGCCATTGGGTTTTGTTTTTGCTCTATTTCCATGAGTGCTAATAACGCTGAAAACTCATGTTTAACCGGCGTGCTTGGCTTATTCGCATACGCAATGTAACAAGCTACGGGTGTTAGGCCGCGATCGTTTGGCTGGGCAAGCGCTTTTACTAAATCATCGTTAGATTCAAACAGCATTAAAGAGCGCACATAATTAAAAGGTAATTTTTGATCGTCGGCGTGTTTAAATACATTATGCAGCGCGTTATTGCCCCGCACGTCTTGCGCTAAAAAGCCTTTATTAACTTTAAGTGCTGGGGTAAAAAAGGTTAACGTATCTGTTGTTGTCAATTGGTTTATAAACGCGGCTGGAGGTGCATTGGTAGTTAAAATACGCGTTGCCACATTTTGCATAAAGTCGTATTTAATGCTCATACGCTGAGTGCTTTCATATAAATGATTTAGCTGCAATGTCTGTTGGGCTGGGCTTAACTGTTTAAAGTCGTTATCAAGCTCATCTAGCTGATGCTTTGAAATACGTGCGTTAAGTAGTTGTATGCTTAAATCCATTATTATTTCCAAAGTCTTTTTTGCTACTATAAAACAAAAAAGGTCGCAAATGCGACCTTTCATCTTTAAAGCAATTGTTTAAATTGGTTTTAAGCTTTTTTGCTTGCTACCCATTCATTAACAAAGTTTTCTAGTACATTAAGTGGTACAGGACCATTTTTAAGGACAACGTCGTGGAACTGGCGAATATCAAACTTATCACCCAGTTGCTTTTTAGCGTCTTCACGAAGTTCTAAAATCTTAAGCATACCTACTTTATAAGCCGTTGCTTGTGAAGGCATTACAATGTGACGCTCAACCATTTTAACACCGTCAGATGTTGCATTAGGCGTGTTATTTACGTAGTAATCAATACCTTCTTGGCGAGTCCACTTCATTGCGTGAATACCCGTATCAACCACTAGACGACATGCGCGCCACAGCTCCATTGAAAGGCGACCAAAATCTGAGTAAGGGTCTGAGTACATGCCCATTTCTTTAGGAATGAATTCTGAGTATAAACCCCAACCTTCAATATACGCAGTGTAGCCACCAAATTTACGAAACTTAGGCACGCCTTCTAGTTCTTGCGAAATAGCTATTTGCATGTGGTGACCCGGAATACCTTCGTGGTATGCCAGCGCTTCCATTTGATACGTTGGCATAGCTTCCATATCGTAAAGATTCGCGTAGTAAATACCTGGGCGTGAGCCATCAGGAGCTGGCTGTTGGTAAAATGCTTTGCCCGCTGCTTTTTCACGGAATGCTTCAACTGCTTTTACTTTTAAATCAGCTTTTGGTTTAACAATGAATAGCTCATCTAAACGTGTTTTCATTGTATCGATAAGCCCTGTTGCTTCATCAAGGTAGCGTTGTTTACCTTGTGCATCATTAGGGTAGTAAAATTGTTTGTCAGTTTTCATAAACTGCATAAAGGCTTTTAAGTCGCCTTTAAAGCCAACTTTATCTTTAATTTCACGCATTTCATCATGAATACGTGTTACTTCAGACAGGCCAATTGCATGAATTTCTTTAGCCGTTAAATCTGTAGTTGTAGTGCGCTTAAGTGCGTTGTTATAAAACGCTTCGCCATCAGGTAATTTCCATGCGCCATCACGGTTATCTGCACGTTTTTCTAACTGTGCTAGGTAGTTAATTAGCTTAGAGTAAGATGGTTTAACAGCCGATTTTAATGCATCTGATGCATCGCTGATTAACGAGTCTTTCTCGTTTTGGCTAATTTCAAGCACTGCTACTTTACGTTTAAAATCAGCAAGCAATGTAGAATCATCGCCTTTTTCGAATGGGGCACCGTGAATAATGTTTTTACTTGAATCAATAACATGCGGGAACACAAATTTAGGAGCGATAATGCCTTTTTCTGCACGTACATTTAAATCAGTAATAAGCTGATCAATAACCTCAGTAACACCATTTAAACGTGAAATGTAGTCTTTAGCTTCTTTTGCATTACTAATTGAGTGCTGATTAATTAAAAACGCAGGGATCATAGAATGCGTACCAAACATTTGGTTCACAGGGTAATTATGGTAACGCCATTTAAAGTCGGCAATTGAACTTTCAAGATCTTGTTTTTTTAAGTCGTAACTTACTTTTGTTGCATCATCTAATAAATCACGATTAATTGCTTTTAATGCAACTAGGTCAGCTTTTGTTTGTGCTAAATCTTTAAGCTTTCTTTCTTCGCTGCCATCGTCCCACTTATCGTAATCTTGCTTAATACCCATATATGTTTGATATACAGGACTGCTCATTACATCGCGATTAAATGTATCTTCAAAAAATGCATTCGCTTTGTCGATTTCACTTTGTTGTGATTGAACTGCTTGTGCAACAGAGGCTGGAGTTGATTGTTGTGTTGTTTGCTGGCAACCAGCAAGCAGTGCAACGCTTACAGCCGCTGCAATAAAAGTAAGTTTACGCATTGTTTTCCCTTTTGTTGTTAGAAACCCATTAGGGTGTTTTATATTTATTCGCTTTATATTGTCGTGTAGTGCCTTAGCGCTACACGAACAATTCTAGTAGGTCATTTAAAAAGCGATGACCTTTTAAGGTTACCTGCCAATGACTGTCTGTTTGAGTCAATAAACCTTTATTAAGTGCTTGGTTTAGTGCGCTTTGTTGACTTTGCAGTGGCAGTGTTGTTAGTTTATTAAAATCATTAATTGGGCAAGGCTCAACAAGGCGAAAGCGATTCATAAAAAATTCAAATGCTAAATCGTCTTGCTCTACATGCCAGCTTTTGTACATATACGGTTTAATTAAATCCATATAACCGCGCGGGTGCTTAACCTTTTCGGTGCGCGTTATAAGCCCTGTATTTTCATCAGTAACCTTACCATGTGCGCCGCAGCCAATACCAAGATAATCGCCAAAACGCCAATAATTCAAGTTATGTTGGCATTGATAGCCCGGTTTTGCATAACCCGATATTTCGTATTGTACGTAACCGGCTTGTTTGAGTAATTCTATTCCTTGTTCTTGAATGTCCCACAGTGTTTCGTCTTGTGGCAAGGTAGGGGGTTTTGAAGCAAACTGCGTATTGGGTTCAATAGTTAGTTGATACCAAGATATATGTGGTGGATCGAGCGCTATAATTTGCTCTAAATCACTCAGTGCATCGTCAAGTGTTTGCCCTGGTAAGCCATGCATTAAATCAAGGTTAAAGCTATTTAAACCGGCTTCTTTAGCCTGCTGCGCAGCATAATTAGCCTCGTCGCTGCCATGAATCCGACCAAGTGCTTTTAACTTGTCGTTTTGCATGCTTTGTACACCAATAGAAATACGGTTAATGCCTGCTTTTACGTAATCTTTAAAGCGACCTGTTTCTACTGTACCAGGGTTGGCTTCAAGGGTAATTTCGCAGTGTTCTTCAAGCCCAATTAGGTTGTCGACTTCATTTAATAATCGGGTATAAGCTGCACCAGTTAATAAGCTTGGCGTGCCGCCACCAATAAAAATACTGTGAATTTTACGCCCTTGTACTAAGTGCAAATCAGCTTTTAAGTCATCAATTAAGTGTTGAACATATTCAGCTTCAGGTATTTCACCTTTTTGTCCGTGGCTATTAAAATCGCAGTACGGGCATTTTTGCACGCACCAAGGCACATGCACATATAAGCTCAGTGGTGGAAGGTTCACAGGCCGCCTTTTTGCTGTAGTTCTAGTAATAATTTTTGCAGCGCTTGTCCGCGATGACTCACTGCATTTTTTTGCTCTTTTGTAAGCTCAGCACTGGTGCAATTTTGTTCTGCTACAAAAAACACTGGATCGTAACCAAATCCACCGTTGCCATTTTGAGTGAGCGTAATTTCGCCCTCCCAGCTAGCACTACAAATAAGCGGAGTCGGGTCGTCTGCGTGGCGCATTAACACCAGTACACACCAAAAACGTGCACTTCGGATAGGATTATTACCCAAGTCTACGAGTAACTTATCAATGTTATCTTGATCACTGGCACCTGTGCCTGCAAAGCGAGCAGAATACACACCGGGCGCACCATTTAAGCCATCAACTTCTAAACCGGAGTCATCGGCAATAGCTGGCATGCCGGTAATTTTAGCGGCATGGCGCGCTTTAATAATAGCATTTTCAACAAAGGTAGTACCGGTTTCGGCAACTTCACCTACGTTAAAGTCGCTCTGTGGAACTACATTAATATTCAGAGAGCTTAGCATGTTAGCTAGCTCTTTTACTTTGCCAGGGTTACCTGTAGCAAGTACTAAAGTTTTGGTCATGTTATTAATCTACGTAAAATTTTTGCTGAAACTGTAATTTTTGAAATTGATTACTTTGCTGTATTTCAATCTCAAAGCGTAAAATCTCTTCGTTGGTGTAATCAACTTGGGCAAGGTAATAAATTGAATCACCTTCTTTTACTTCTTTAAAAGTAAGCGTTTGTTTGTTGCCAAGTAGGTTTCTAGCTGTGCCAGTAAGCTTTGCTGTTTGGGCTGTATTTTCGGCATCATTTTTTAAAACAGAAATATTCACAATGCCTTTGTATCCGCTTCGCTCAAGGCCATACGCTTTTGCTATTTTTGGCTGAATAAAAGTAGAAGGAAAAGCAATGTAATGCACTTGCCATGGGCCAAGCTCTTTGTATTGTGCGCCTTGCATTTCTTCGCTTTTCGCGTTAAATGCAAATGCTAAACAAGCAATAAAACAAAACTTAATTAAACGGTTCATTATGTATTCCTCAAAACATATAAAAAAGAGGCCTTTGGGCCTCTAATTAAAAAATCCATATTAGACTAAAAAATCCATAAGCAGCATTTGCAAAAACTGAATACCAATAATAAGTACTAAAACTGATAAATCTAAGCCACCCATTGATGGCAATATTTTACGAATTGGTTTTAGCATTGGTTCAGTAAGCTGATGGAAAACCGCTTCTATAGGGTTATAACCTTGGCTAACCCAACTTAAAATAGCGCGAATAATAAGTACCCAAAATACTAAATTAAGGCCTTCTTTTAGTACCGTTATAAGTGCTTGAATAAGTACAGGCTGTATTGCCCACGCATTATATATAACAAGCATTAAAGTACTGATTTTGGCTACAGCGACTATAAATGCCAGCAACAGAGAAGCTAAATCAAGCCCACCAAATCCAGGAATGATTTTACGCAGTGGTTTTACTGCAAACGAAGTGGCTTTAACCACAAACTGGCTCATTGGGTTGTAAAAGTCGGCTTTTGCCCACTGCAGCCAAAAGCGCAGTAATACCACCATTAAAAACAAATCAAACAAGGTACTGATTAAAAATTGCATGGCATTCATAGTGTAACCTTCAATAAAAAAGTAGTTTTAAAGTTCTTTTTCCATTTGCTCTGCACGCGCAATACAGGCATCCATTGCATCGCCAACGGTTTTAGTTAAGCCTTCATCTTTTAAGTGCTCAACAGCTGCGTGAGTAGTACCGCCTTTAGATGTTACGTTCGAACGTAGTTGCGAAATACTAATATCAGGCTGGCTAAGTGCCATTTCGGCGGCGCCAAGGGCTGTTTGTTGCACTAAACGACGAGCGTCTTCGTCGTTAAAGCCCAGTGCTTTGGCTTTTTCTTCAATGGCTTCCATAAACAAGAAAAAGTAAGCAGGTGATGAGCCGGTGACAGCAATAATATCGTTTATTTGTGACTCTTCTTCAACCCATACCGCAATGCCAGTGCATTCAAAAACTTGTTGTACAAATTCGTGTTCGCTTTGTGTTTCGCCCGCACCATATAAACCTGATACTCCGCGACCTAATAAAGACGGTGTATTTGGCATGCAACGTACCATTTTAACGTCTTTACCTAGCATTTCGCGCAAACGTTTTACGGTTAAGCCCGCAGCAACAGAAATAAACAGTTTATTGCTAAAGTCTATGCCTGACTCTTGAAACGATTTACATAAATCGCCCATCATTTGTGGTTTAACAGACAAAACAATTACATCAGCATCGCGCAGGGCTTCGTTATTGTCACTGGTGGTTTGCACCTTGAAATCAAATGCTACCTTTGCAAGCTTTTCTTGGTTGCGGTTAGTTGCAATAATATTACTTGCGTTAAAACCGTTTTTTACCATGCCACCAATAATGGCGTAACTCATATTACCTGTGCCTATAAATGCGATTTTTTTATCTGACATAAATCTGTTATCACCTTTTAAGTTCGTGTTCCAAAAATGTCTGTGCCGATCCTCACCATGGTTGAACCTGCACTAATGGCAGCTTCAACATCGTTACTCATACCCATCGACAAAGTATCTACTTGAGGATATTGGGTCTTTAGTTTATCAAAGCAAGTTTGCAATTGCTCAAAAGATTGAATTTGTGTATCCAGTTTGTCGCTTTTAGCAGGAATTGCCATTAAACCTCGAAGTGTTAGGTGCTCACATTGGTTTATATAATCGGCAAGTTCATCTATTTCATCGCGGTGGCAACCTGACTTTGCTTCCTCATTACTTATATTTACTTGAATAAGTACATTTAGAGGCGCTTTATCGCCTGGGCGCTGGGAGTTTAATCGTTTCGCTATCTTTAGGCGATCAACGCTTTGCACCCAGTCAAAATTGGCAGCCACTAAGGCACTTTTATTGGATTGAATAGGGCCAATGAAATGCCAAATGATGTCGCTATATGACTGTAGTTGAGCTATTTTATCTATAGCCTCTTGAACATAAGATTCACCAAATTCGCGCTGGCCGTGTTTGTAAGCTGCAATTATATCTTCGCTTGGTTTCGTTTTAGACACTGCCAGCAAGGTTATTTCGTTGTTATTTCGCTGTGCATTTTTTGCTGCCATTGCAATTCTAGCGTAGGCGGATGTGAGTCGTTCTGCTATTGTAACCATATATTTATCAGTTAGTTGTGGAGTCATAAATGGATATTACCGAATTATTAGCGTTTAGTGTGCAACATAAAGCATCCGATTTACACCTATCGTCGGGTGTTTCACCTATGATACGCGTAGACGGTGATGTTCGTCGCATTAATATACCTGCATTAGAAGATAAAGACGTAAACAGTCTGGTTTACGATATTATGAACGACAATCAACGCAAGGACTACGAACAAAACCTCGAAGTGGATTTTTCGTTTGAAGTACCTAATTTAGCACGCTTTCGTGTGAATGCGTTTAATTCTAATCGCGGACCAGCAGCAGTGTTTCGTACCATACCAAGTGAAGTGTTAACGCTTGATGATTTAGGTGCGCCAGAAATTTTTAAAAAGATATCTGATACTCCTCGAGGACTAGTTCTGGTTACAGGGCCTACGGGCTCGGGTAAATCAACGACACTTGCCGCGATGGTAGATTATATAAATCAAAATAAACATCATCATATTTTAACAATTGAAGATCCAATTGAATTTGTTCACGATAATAAATTAAGTCTAATTAACCAGCGAGAAGTGCATCGCGATACACATAGTTTCTCAAATGCGTTACGTAGTGCTCTGCGTGAAGACCCTGATGTGATATTAGTCGGTGAGCTACGTGATTTAGAAACAATTCGTCTTGCAATGACCGCAGCCGAAACCGGGCACTTGGTATTTGGTACGCTACACACCACTTCAGCACCAAAAACGATTGACCGTATTATCGATGTATTTCCTGGTGAAGAAAAAGCAATGATCCGTTCAATGTTGTCTGAATCATTACGCGCAGTAATTTCACAAACATTACTTAAAAAAGTGGGTGGTGGGCGAGTCGCTGCACATGAAATTATGATTGCAGTGCCTGCTATTCGTAACTTAATTCGTGAAGATAAAGTAGCGCAAATGTATTCATCTATCCAAACTGGCGCATCCGTGGGTATGCAAACAATGGATCAGTGTTTAACAAACTTAGTTAATCACGGTATTGTTAGTAACGTTGCAGCTAAAGAAAAAGCACAAGACAAAACACAATTTGGCGGTTAAGGAACTATTATGACGTTATCTTTAAATCATTTTTTACTGTTAATGATTGAGAAAAAAGGCTCTGATTTATTTGTATCAAGTAGGTTACCTGTAAGCGCTAAAATAAATGGCGAACTTATCCACTTAGGTGATGAAAAGTTAACTGATGAAGAAGCGCTCGAGCTTGTTGAGTCTGCTATGAGCGAAAAGCAAAAAGCGGAGTATCACGCAACTAAAGAATGCAACTTTGCGATTGCAACTGATGAAGGGCGTTTTCGTATTTCTGCCTTTTGGCAGCGTGATAGAGCCGGTATGGTTATTCGTCGAATAGTTACGCAAATACCTGATGTAGAAGAGTTAGGTCTGCCTTCTACGCTCACGGATGTAATTATGTCTAAGCGTGGGCTTGTGTTATTTGTGGGTGGTACAGGGACGGGTAAATCAACGTCTTTAGCGGCGCTTATTGGTTATAGAAATCGTCATCAACGTGGTCACATTTTAACAATTGAAGATCCTATTGAGTTTGTTCACGAACATCGTAAAAGTATTATTACTCAGCGCGAAGTAGGGCTTGATACAGAAAGTTTTGAATCAGCACTCAAAAGCTCGTTGCGCCAAGCACCCGATGTAATTTTGATTGGTGAAATACGCTCACAAGAAACCATGGAATATGCACTTAGCTTTGCTGAAACAGGTCATTTATGTGTTGCTACACTACACGCTAATAATGCTAACCAAGCTATTGATCGAATAATGCATTTAGTACCTAAAGAAAAGCACGATAAGCTTAAATACGATTTAGCGCTAAATTTGCGCGCTATTATTGCTCAACAGTTATTACCTACTTCTGATGGTGAAGGTCGTGTTGCAGCAATCGAAATACTACTTAACTCGCCGATGATTGCAGAGCTCATTAAAAATGGTGATATTGGTGGTATTAAAGAGGCGATGGCAAAATCGAAAGAAATGGGCATGCAAACTTTTGATCAAGCATTATTTGAACTTTATAAACAACAATCAATTAACTATGCTGATGCGCTGCACCATGCTGACTCGCCGAATGATTTACGTTTGATGATTAAACTACGTAATAATGAACAACAAGGAGCTGGTTTTTTACAAGGTGTAACGATAGATGGTTTAGATGGAAAAGACAGTAATTACTAAATGCTAAATGAAAAATATAAAAGCGCCAAGTTGGCGCTTTTATATTTTATACGGCCTTATTATTCACCGTAACTAGATTCAAAAAAACTTTCTAAAATAATAACCGCAGACATATTATCTACATTACCTTTACCCAAGTTTTTATAGCCGCCTTGCTCGAATAAACGAGCTTTAGCATCGGCTGTTGTTAAGCGCTCGTCTTGCGTTTGCACAGGAATGCCGTAATGGTTATGCAGCCTGTTAGCAAACTTTTTAGCTTTAAAGGTTACTTCTTGTGAAGTCCCATCCATATTTAGCGGTAAACCAACAACCATTAAGTCAGGCTGCCACTCGGCTACTTGTACGGCGATATGGTCCCAGTTAGGAATGCCATCTTGTGCTTTTACAGCCTTAAGGCTAGACGCACTGCCGGTTAACTCTTGCCCAATAGCAATACCAATACTTTTGGTGCCAAAGTCAAAGCCCATTACAGTGCGTTCGCCTTGCGGCTTAAGCGATTTTTTTGTCATGTTTGTCTTGTTTAAGTTTTAAATAATTAAAATTACTATGCGTGACCGGCTTCAGGGCTTAGTTGGCTTATATCAAAGCCCAGCATTGAAACCGCTTTTTCCCATCGTTTTTCAACGGGCGTATTAAAAATGATCTTCGGATCAGCTTCTATAATTAACCAACTATTATCAAGCAGTTCTTGCTCTAGTTGACCTTGCTCCCAACCTGAATAACCTAAGGTAATGATAAACTGCTCGGGTGCTTGTGCGGTTGTTAAACTTGCGAGTACATCTTTAGATGTAGTGATCATAATGTCACTACTGAGCTTTTGACTTGAGGTGTAACCCAGTTTTGGAGAATGCAGTACAAAGCCTCGATCGGTTTTAACCGGGCCACCTGCATATACAGCAACTTGTGCAGCTTGCTGGGTTTTATCATTATCTATTTCTATTTTGTCCAGTAGTTCGCCAACGGTAACATTAATAGGTTGGTTGATCACCAAGCCCATAGCCCCATCTTCATTGTGCTCACAAATATAGGTAACGGCACGTTTAAAAAAAGGGTCTTGCATCGACGGCATCGCGATTAAAAAATGATTTTCTAATGACTGCATAGATTTCACCCTTTTAAGTTAGTGGACTTTGAGTATGGCATATACCTATGTTTTTAAAACTAAATAAGCTTATGTATATCATTAAAAATTAATGCAGCAGTTACTGCATTAATTTTTAATGCGAAAAAAGCTATAAGTAACGATTAGGTATGTGCTTATTTACCTAGTTTTTTCTCAATTGCGTCAAATAAAATACCCGTAATTGAAATATCATAAGCAGCTTCAATTTCGCGCACGCACGTTGGTGCAGTGACGTTAATTTCAGTTAATTTATCGCCAATAATATCTAAGCCTACAAATATTAAGCCTTTTTCTTTAAGCGTTGGTGCAACAGCTTGCGCTATTTTTAAATCTGATTCGCTAAGAGGACGCGCTTCGCCTCGACCGCCTACAGCTAAGTTACCGCGTGTTTCACCATTTTGCGGTATACGCGCTAAACAATACGGAATGACTTCGCCATCAATAACCAATACGCGCTTGTCGCCTTGTTTGATCTCAGGAATATAATTTTGCACCATAGCAAAGCGACTGCCGTGTTCGGTTAACGTTTCACAAATTACACCAATATTAGCGTCGTCTTCTCTAATGCGGAAAATAGATGCGCCACCCATGCCATCAAGTGGTTTTAAAATAATGTCTTTATGCTCGGCTAAAAACTCACGAATTTGTTTTTGACTACGTGTAACCAGGGTATCTGGCGTATGTTCGCTAAACCATGCTGTAAATAGCTTTTCATTAGCATCGCGAAGGCTTTGTGGCTTGTTAATTATTAACGTACCTTCTTGTTCTGCACGCTCTAAAATATACGTCGCGTAAATGTATTCAGTATCAAAAGGAGGGTCTTTACGCATTAAAATTACATCAAGGTCGGCAAGGGCTATAGTGGCTTTTTCTTCAAGCTCGTACCATTTTTCTGCATTGTTGAATACTTGCGCTTTAGACGCCGTAGCGTAAGATTTACCTTTACGAAGAGATAAATCATCCATCTCCATATAATAAATTTCGTAGCCGCGTTCTTGCGCTTGCATCATCATTGCAAAACCGGTGTCTTTTTTGATGTTAAATCCACTAATAGGATCTGAAATAATACCTAACTTAATTGCCATGCGCTGTGCCTTACTATAAATGTTACTGTTTATATGAGGGTGCTTTTAGTTATTTCAATTAGCTAAATCGCCAAATTGAAGCTGTAATGCACTTAAGACCGTTAAAGCGGCCGTTTCCGTTCGTAAAACACGCGGGCCTAAACGAATATCTACAAAATCTAGTTGCTTAGTTAGTGCCATTTCATCATCGGTAAAACCACCTTCAGGACCGACTAAAAAGCGCACGCCATCTTTAGGTACTGTAATGGTTTTAATGCCGTGCTCAGCACGAGGGTGGAGTGTGAGCTTAATTGCATTGGTTTGTTGTGCAAGCCATTGTTTTAAATCAATCGGTGGATTAATGATTGGTATAAAGTTACGTCCTGACTGCTCAGCTGCTGCAATTGCGATTTTTTGCCATTGTTGGTGTTTTTTCTCAAGGCGATCACCCATTAGTTTTACGCCACAGCGCTGACTAAAAATAGGCGTAATTTCGGTAATCCCTAGTTCAACTGATTTTTGAATCGTAAAATCCATTTTATCGCCACGTGAAACACACTGACCTAAATGAATTTTTAAGGGTGATTCAACATCATGAGCATTAAATTCATATGGCATTACTACAACTGTTTTTTTAGTTACTTCAATTATTTCACTAAGGTATTCGCCGCCTTCGCCATTAAAAATAGACACATTTTCGCCTACTTTCATACGAAGTACACGGCCAACGTGGCCTGCAGCGTCTTCATCTAACGAAACGGGGGTATTTAAAATAATGTTAGATTTTTGATAAATATGAGGAACTCGCATGTAATGTCACTTATAGGTTAGCGCATAAAAGTTATATACCGCTATGGTAAGTAAGCTGTGAGCTTGGTGCAATTATTTATTTTCTATTAAGTTGTTCTGTTAACTCAACTAGGTTCAAAGGAGTTTCCGCTATATCGGTGTGGCAAGATAGATGATTTGAGTGGCTTTGGTCTGTTAGTGGGCAAAAGTTAAAACCATTTTCATCTTGGCTAACTAAAATGCGATTTTTATGCAAAGAGTTATAGATAAATCGCTGTGCATCATCGGCCAGTAAGTAGTCGACTTTATTTAGTAAAATACCTTCGATACTGTGATGCTCATGCAAGTAGCTGGCAAGTTCAGAAACGCTTATTTCGTTTTCAAAATCGCAATAGCAATAGTCTTTTATAAGCTCATCAAACATCATTTTTACTAATTGGCGCATATTAGAACCCGCGATGACTAAGGGGCTCGATGTATTTCGTCGTTCACTATTAAAATAATGCTCAGCAAATGATCGGCTAAACTCTTTATCTATGTCTATTAATAAATAGTTAGTCACTTGGAATGGCATAAGTCCCCATCGTATTTAGGTCAGTGTATACAAACTTAATTAAAAGTAGATCGTTTATAGCTGTTTAATTTAAAGAACTCACTGAAAAATAACTTGAGCCAAAAATAGTCAATTTATCTTACACAGCTGAGTTCAACATTAACGATGTTGAATTCACGTGCAGTAAGCCCACTATTGATGTGTAAATTCACCTTATTTTTCCAAGCGCTAAATAAATTTTAATATCATAGCAATCTAGTACGCTGGCCAACCTTTTCAGTCAAAGGGAGGCTAAATAGAAAACATGCTAATTAGCAAGTAGCCAATAGCACAAAAAACAGCAAATTCAATACAAGCAATCCCTATGTTATCTTGATGATCAACCTCAAGCGCTGTATCAATATTAGGTAAGGATATAACTTTTATTACAAAAGTAAGCGCATACAGTAATATCCACATTACACCGCAGTGCATGACGAGAGTGAATAAATTTTCTACCATTTTACCATTTTGAAATTCAGCACTGGATAAACCAGCATACACAGCGAGTGCTAAACCAATCGACTTACCAGCATAGCGTATCCCTATCGAGGTGTTCTCTAAATTAAAGTTGCTCTGTAATGAAGCTCCTTGATTCGCTTTTGCAAAGCGGTACTCGCGGATTTTACTATCAAAAGCGAACATACCTTGCAGGACAAAAAAACTAACAAAAGCAATTAGCAAGTTACTTAGACCTTGTGTATGGGTCCATGTATAAAGCCCTAAAGTCATAATGCAGTTAGCGATTAACATACCTGAATCGACTAATGCAGCACATACGTTTTGTTTTAATATAGCGGCTTCTTCATTAAAACGATGGAGAATCCATTTTCGATGAATTAAGTGTCCCGCTTTGATAAAAATAAACAGTAGAATAATTAGTGCAATCACTTTTAAAGGGTTGGATTGCGCAGTACTTACGCTAATTTCATCAAACAAAAAAGCCATAGTTGCAATAACAACTGATATTTCAGAGGCAAAACTAATCCCCATTGCAAAGTTATCGTGCTGCGCAAGTTCATCTTTAAGCGCTTGTTTTGCTTTAATTTGAGTTACGACTCGTAGGCAAAATATAGTTATGCAAATAACCGCAAAACTAATAGCAATCGCAACAAAACTAGTGTTAGATAATGACAAATAAGACATGGTATTCCTAAGTAGAGTTAACCTTTCTAGGTTTTAATCATTCTAGTACGGTTACTGATGATATAAAAGAGAGTATTGATGAGTAACGTAAAGCAACTTCCTATTCAATTACAAAAACTTGGCTTAATGCGCTTTGAGCAGTTGTACCCAGAGCAAAATAAAGAGCCCGTTATTGTAAAGTTACTCGGATTAAGTGACTTTGCGTGGCGTAGTTTAAGATCCCAGCCAGACTTAAAAGAGTGGCTAACATGCAAAGACGAAATACAAAGCCGAATTATTAACTCTCCTTTTGAAAATAGAAATTTAGCTGAGATAGATGAAAATGAATGCCATAAGATACTTCGTCAGTTTCGAGAGAAGTACTGGCTTAAGGTCGCATTTTTAGATCTATGCTGTAATCACCCAATTGCTGATAGCATAAAATACATTAGTCAGCTTGCTGATATATTGATAGAAAGTGCGAATCAATGGGCGCATACGCACGTTGCTAAAATTAATGGCGAACCTTTAGATGAGGGTAACCGAGCAATGCCATTAATGGTACTTGGTATGGGTAAGCTAGGGGGGCAAGAACTTAATTACTCATCAGACATAGATCTTATTTTTGCTTATCCCCGCAGTGTTAAAACACAAGGTGGACGTCGAAACTTAGAGGCGCAAATATTTTATACAAAGGTGGCACAAAAGCTAATTGCAGCGCTAAATCAAACGACCGGTGACGGGCAAGTATTTAGGGTTGATATGCGACTTCGCCCGTTTGGTGAAAGTGGCCCACTTGTTATGAGCTTTAACGCAATTGAAGACTATTACCAAGAGCAAGGACGAGATTGGGAACGTTATGCCATGTTAAAAGGGCGTTTAATTGGCACACCTAATCAGTATTGGGATGAATTTAATCAGCTTTTAAAGCCATTTGTATATCGTCGCTATATTGATTTCTCAGTGATTGAATCACTACGAAAAATGAAGTTAATGATTGCCCAAGAAGTGCGGCGAAAAGGTTTAACTAATAATATCAAACTAGGTGGTGGTGGTATTCGAGAGGTTGAGTTTATTGTTCAAGCGTTGCAAATGGTAAGAGGTGGACGAGAAGCTAACTTACAAACGCAATCATTACTTAAAGCGTTAAAGGAGTTAACGGTTAACCAAGTTATTAATGAGCTTGAAGCGCAAGGTCTTGAGAATAATTATCTTTATTTACGTAAAGTTGAACAGTACTTGCAAATATTCGACGATCAGCAAACACAAACATTGCCGGATGATGAGTTAAACCAGCAACGCCTAAATACTTTATTAGAACAGGATGATTTTGGCGCAACATTGGTTGAAATAGATCACGTCATGCAGCAAATACATAACGAATTTACACAGGTGATTGGTGAAGAAACTGAGCCTTTAGATACAAGTGAAGGGGCATTTGTGAGTGCATGGGATCATGGTGATATTAGTTTTTTAAATGAGCCAAAAGATGATTGGCAATTACCATTAAAAGATTTTAAACAACGTATATCAAAGGCAAAAATAGGTAATCGGGGGCGCGATATTCTCGATAAATTAATGCCAGCTTTACTAAAACAGTTAAATAATTTTAACGCCAGTGGTGCAGCATTTTCTATGGTTTGCCAAATACTAAATAAAATTATTTCGCGTACTGCGTACTTGGAATTATTATACGAAAACCCAGGAACATTAAAGCAGCTGGTACTATTGTGTTGCCATAGCAAATGGATAGGAGAACATATATCTCGCTATCCTATCTTACTTGACGAGCTTATTGATCCTGCAGTTTTGTATAAGCCGACCCCTTTAACTGCTTATAAATATGAAATAAGGCAATATTTCTTACGCATTGAACATGATGATTTAGAACTACAAATGGAATCTCTAAGGCAGTTCAAACAAACACATCAATTACGTATCGCAGCAGCTGATGCTACTGGAGTAATTGATGTTATGAAAGTAAGCGATCACTTAACAGCACTGGCCGAAGCGATTGTTGATCAAGCTGTTAATATTGCATGGCATAATACGGTTAAGCGTTTTGGCATGCCGCCGGGCACTGACGATGAAAATAAAGGGTTTGCCGTAATTGCTTACGGTAAAACAGGGGGATTTGAAGTGGGTTACGATTCAGATCTTGATTTAGTTTTTGTACATAACCACGACGGTTCTAGTCAAACTGATGGCGATAAGCCAATTGATTCAAGGCAGTTTTATCTAAAACTCGCACAACGCCTAATGCATTTATTTAATACACGTACCGCATCGGGGATTTTATATGAGCTTGATACACGCTTACGACCTGAAGGTGCATCAGGGTTGCTAGCGATCAACCTTGAAAGCTTTAATCATTATCAGCAAACTCAAGCATGGACGTGGGAACATCAAGCACTTGTTCGTGCTCGCTTAATTTTAGGTCAAGATGAGCTAGTTGAACGCTTTCTAGAAATTAGAAAAAATATACTGAGTCAACAACGCGATGCTACAACACTAAAAGATGATGTTATAAAAATGCGTGAAAAAATGCGTGATCATCTAGCAAAAGGAAATACTGATCAATTTGACTTAAAGCAAGATATTGGTGGTATGGCTGATATTGAATTTATTACGCAATATATAGTGCTCAAACATGCTCATAAATTTGAAAAGCTAATAGTTTATTCTGACAACGTAAGAATTTTAACTGAGGCTGCTAAAATTGGTTGTATTACTGAAGAGCAAAAGCAGCAGTTGGTCAAAGCATATATTGATTATCGTTCTTGCTACCATGTACTGAGCTTAGATCAGCAAGGTAAATTAGTATCACGAGAAGCATTCCAGAATGATATTACTCATGTAACACATATTTGGAATAGCATTTTTGCGTTAAGTTAAATTTAAAAATCCAAGCTAAAGCTTGGGTTTTTATTTTAAGTGGTTAAATGTTTAATTTTAAGCAGTTAGCACGTACAAATTCAGACGGTTTTTCAGTAATTATTGCGGCACGTTGCTTGTGGCAAAAATAAGTGTAGACCTCATATTCAAAGTCATCATTAATAGCTCTGCCTACTTGATATAATGCAGAGGTGAAATTACTGTCGACTCTAAAATGATCTTTTACTACGTAGTCTTTACTTAAATACCAATAAAGCGCAAGACCCTCATTATCAGCATATTGAGAAAGTGCTTTTTTTAACGTTGTTCCACTTTCAAAACGTCTGGGCTCAATTCCGCCCGTCCAGCTAGTTGGCATAGGATCAACCGTTCGGCCTCGCTCCGCTAACACGCGATCAAGAGTCTGATCTGGCTTTTTGAGTTGGAGTACAAATTGATCTCGCTCTTTATTGCTTTGAACTTGATTACGGATGGATGAATAAAAGCGAGATAGCCCTTCAGCTGCCGCATTTTTAGAATCTCTAATATCAAATGTTGGCCCATCACTGAATAAAAAATAGATAGCCAGTATAATTAATACTGCAGCAAATGATAAATGTTTAACCCAAAACCACATAATCTCTACTCACTTTTTGTATTTAGTGTTATTCCACTGCTACTTCTTATAAAAAGAAGGGGTATTTTTGTCTGGTCTCGTTTTAAAACGGCGATGGAGCCACATATATTGCTCAGGCGCCGCGTTAATTGAACGCTCCATACGTTGATTTACACGTATTACATCCGCTTTATCGTCACCACTTGGGAAATCTTCAAGCTCAGGTAGTATTTCTAAGTGATACTTACCATTGTCGTCACGACGCGTGATTAAGCTCATTGTTTCGCAGTTTTTACTACCAGCAAACATCAGTGTGCCTGTTGTGGTTGCTGTATCGGGTACTGCGTAAAAAGGAACAAACTCACAACGGTTACGACCGTAATCTTGATCAGGCAAGTAATAACAAACTTTTTTATTTTTTAATGCTTTTAATAGACCTTTTACGTCCTTACGACCAATTAAATATTCGTTAGAGCGGAGGCGTCCATTGGTTGTAAAGTATTCCATCAATGGGTTGTTATGAGGACGATAAAACCCAACTCCTTGGCACGCTAATCCCATTATGCGACTAGCCATTTCAAGATGTAAAACATGAGGAATAAGTAATAATACGCCTTTGCCAGAAGCTTGCACCCGCTCAAAGTGTTCGAGCCCTTTAAAGGACCCTAATGCTTTTTGAGCACGCCATTGCGGCCACCACCAAGCCATACCGGTCTCGACCATCGCAATTCCTGTATTTTCCATATTTTTGAGCACTAGGTCTTTTTGATCTGCTTCGCTCATATCAGGAAAGCATAGTTTAATGTTTACCTGTGCAATATGGCGACGGCGTTTCATGAATTTATAAACTAAACGCCCCAGCTGTTTACCCATGGCTAATTGTAGTTTTTGTGGCAACCAAGAGAGTAAATATAAGAATAAAACGCCAATCCACGTTAGCCAGTATCGAGGACCTAAAAAAGATGCTTTAAAAGGAGATGAGGTAACCACAAAAAACTCTCTATAAATAAAAATGCTAGTTTAACGCTAAGCGCTATAAAATACAAAAAGCCAGCAATGTCGCTGGCTTTTCTAGTTTTACATTACAAAAAGTGTAATTTAAGCGGCTTTTAACCCTTGGTTTATTGCCACTAAATCTTCACTTGTTAATGTTCCTGCTGCTTGTTTTAAGCGAAGGGTAGAGAGTACATACCTATAACGCACATCAGCAAGGTTACGCTTTGCATTGTATAAGTTTTGTGTACTAACCAGTACGTCAACAATAGTTCGTGTGCCTACTTCAAAACCTGCTTCAGTTGCTTTAAGCGCACTTTGGGCCGAAACAACCGCTTGCTCTAGTGCTTTGTAAGTTGCAATGTCTGAAACAACTTGGTTGTAGGATGTAATAACAGTGCGTGTTATAGCACGGTAATTTGTTTCATAATCTTGACTTGCAGCTACGTAAAATGCACGGGCTTGATTAGTTGCTGCAACCGTTGCACCACCCGAGTAGAGTGGGACGCTGAAGTTAATACCGACCGAGGATAAATCTTCACGCGGGCGGTTATTGAAACTCAAATTGTTTGTTGTTGTATCAGTTAGAGTATCACCATAGCTGGCGTTTAGAGTTAGTTTTGGGTAATGCCCCGCTTTAGCTAGCTCAATTTGATCTCTTGCAATATCAACGGTTACTTTGGATACTTGTAAACTAATATTTTTATTTTCAGCGACTTTAACAAAATCTGAAGAAAGTTTAGCTGGCTTAGTTGTAGAGAAAGTATCGGTATTTAAAAAATCTAATTTTGCATGGTACTTACCCGTGATTTCACGAAGTTGCTCACGGGCTGTTTCTACTGCATTGCTTGCAATAATCTCTTGAGCTACTGAATTATCAAACTGTGCTTGTGCTTCGTGTACGTCTGTAATAGCTGTTAAGCCTACCGCATAGCGTTGTTTTGTTTGTTCAAGTTGGCGTTCAATAGCACGTTTTTCGGCTTCTATAAACTCAAGATTGTCAACCGCACTTAATACGTTAAAATAACCTTCAGCAACGCGTACAATTAAGTTTTGCTTAGCTGCATCGTATTGCGCGCTTGCTTGCAGAGCTTGTTTATCTGCAATATCTAATGAGTTCCAAGCGCCTAAATCAAATAAAGTTTGACTTAAACTTAAGCCTCGAGAAAACTCATCGTTATCAGTATTAAACTGATTAATAGCCGACAAATCTTCAGATTGTCTATAAGTGGTTGAATCAGTTTTTTTGTAACCCATGCTTAAACCAATTTGAGGTAATAATGCACTCATAGCACGATCACTTTCGTAAGATTGTGCATCTGCTTGGGCTTTTGCCTTTAAAACGGTAGGATCATTAGCTGTCGCTATTTCAAAAACGTTTAGTAAATCTTCAGCATTAGCTGCTGTTGAGCCTAGTGCACATGATAAACTAATCAGTGCCGCAAGAATGTTCTTTTTCATATGGGTTCAGTCCTTAGACAATTTTTATACTAAAAGCATGTTAACCTGTTTTACTTAATAAAAAAAAAAAAATTTGTAAAACCGCATGTTCAAATGTAACAGAATATATTAACGCATTTTAATCGTTTAGATATACAGGAAGTCGATGCATGGTAAATAAAAGTTTGGTTAAATTTACACATAAAGATGTGAAAATAAAACCAGTAATAAATCTCTATAAAGGTTTTTTTCAGGTGAACTTATATCAGTTCGAACACGCATTATTTGCAGGTGGAAAATCAAAAACTATTCGTCGCGAAATATTAGAACGCGGTGATGCTATTGCTGTATTGCCGTACGACCCAATATCAGACACCATCCTTTTAATTGAGCAAATACGTATTGGCGCTATTAAAAGCAAGGACTCGCCATGGCTGCTAGAATGTATTGCTGGCATGACCGATGGTAGTGATGATTATGAAGCAGTCGTTAAAAAAGAAGCATTTGAAGAGGCTGGGCTTGAGTTAGATGAGTTGGAGTTTATGCTTTCATACTTATCAAGCCCTGGTGGCACAACTGAACGCCTACATTTGTATTTAGCACGCGCTGATTTAAGCCAAATAGAGTCGGGTGTTTATGGGCTGGAAACGGAAGGTGAAGACATAAAAACCCATATATTAACGGTTGATGATGCCTTAATTCGCCTCAATAACGGTGAAATGGATAATGCAGCAACGGTTATCTGTATGCAATGGCTTGCACTTAATCGCGAAAAGATGGCAAGTAAATGGGCATAAATTCTTACTAATATTATGGTGGTACTTTGACAGCACGATTAGCAACAAAACGATATATTCAAAGCCTCCCAAAGTATTTAACGCTTTGCGAGCATAATTATGTGCGACTATTAAAATTACTGCCTAGCGAGCGCAATATAGGAAGCATTCGTGAAGTAAAACTTGGCAACAGTGAGTTTGCTACAAAAATTGATGGTAGTGCAAAATACACTATGGATATTTCAATTAAGCAGTTAACAGGAATGGTTAAAGGCATAGCACCGCTTTACTTAACGGTTAGATTGTATCATGACGCTAAAGTAGCTGAGATTATTCATCACGATTATCATCAAAGGATAAAGCCATCTTATGGGTATCCTAACCCTAAAATGCATCAAAAAGATGAAAAATACCAACTTAACGCTTTTTTATATGATTGGCTTGTTGCCTGTGTTGAACACGGACAAGCGACCCTTAATTGGGATGTAAATAATGGCTTGGTTTGATGATAAACATACATTTAATAAATCGGTGCTGCGCATAGCGCATGTAACCGATTGCCATTTATTTGCCGATAAAGACGGTGAGTACTTTGGAGTAAACACTGCATCGCATTTTGAACAAGCACTAGCACACATGGCTCAAAAACCACTTGATTGTGTGATATTTGGTGGTGATTTAACACAAGATCACAGCTTTGGGTCTTACCTATTGTTTAGTGAACTGATACATAAAAGTGCATTAACATGTCCCGTATTCTGGTTGCCAGGTAATCACGATGAGATAACAATGCTTAACCGTATAAGTGGTGGGCAAATAAATAGTGCCAAACACATAGCGGCAAGCGGCATTGAGTTACTACTTATTAATTCGAAAGGTCCTACACCTGCTGGGTGGGTGACTGGCGCGCATTTAGATGAAACAACGGAGTGTTTGGTTCAATCAAGCAGTAAAAAGATCATATTTTGTCATCATAATCCGTTACCAATAAATGGCTACCTTGATAAGCACATGCTCGAAAATGGGCCTCAATTATTAAATGTACTGGTAAATAGTGGTAATATTATTGGGGTTTTCCATGGTCACGTTCATAATGAATATGAGCAAAGTTATAGAGAGTTAAGCGTGTTTGCAACACCGGCGAGTTCTACGCAGTTTAAAAAATACAGTGCGCAGTGGCAACAGCAAAACTGCGGCCCAGCTTATAGAATGCTTTATATAGATACAGAAAAAGATAAAATAGGCATGAAAACGGAAGTAGTATGGCTAAACGGGTAATTTATATTCATGGTTTTAATAGCTCACATAAGTCATATAAAGCTGTGCGCTTTGGCGAGCTTATGGCACACTATGACGTTGATTATTGTGTACCGTGCCTAAACCATGAGCCTATACAAGCTATCATTAAGCTTGAGCAATTACTAACACCTAATACAGTATTATTAGGGAGCTCGTTAGGTGGTTTTTTTGCCACATATTTATCGCAGCGTTATCAAATTCCTGCAGTGGTTATTAATCCAGCGGTAGCACCATACAATTTATTACAAGCGTTACTTGGGCCAAACTATAATCCTTACCAAGATTATCATTATGATTTAAATAGCAGTCATATAAATGCCTTAAAAATACTGTCTGTAGATAAGCTAAAATACCCTGAGTTGCTGTATTTATTACAGCAAACCGGCGATGAAGTGCTTAATTTTCAACATGCAATAAACTATTATTCACAATGCAAACAACGGGTAGAGTTTGGTGGCGATCATAGCTATACAGGTTTTGATAACACCTTTACCAGTATTGTAGATTTTCTTAAAATCACGTAAAACTAGCTAAGCATAGCCTTAGCGCATATAAAGATAAAAACTATGAGTGATCAAAATTATAACGCCGAAGCCATTGAAGTACTTAATGGATTAGATCCGGTAAAAAGACGCCCAGGGATGTACACCGATACCGTACGCCCGAATCATTTAGGCCAAGAGGTTATCGATAACAGTGTCGATGAAGCTATGGCTGGTCATGCCACACGTATCGACGTAATACTCCACGAAGATAACTCACTTGAAGTGAGCGATGACGGTCGTGGTATGCCTATTGATATCCACCCTGAGGAAGGTATTCCTGGGGTTGAGTTAATTTTCACTAAATTACACGCAGGTGGTAAGTTTTCTAATAAAAACTATCAATTTTCGGGTGGTTTACATGGTGTGGGTATTTCTGTAGTGAATGCGCTATCTACGCGCGTAGAAGTAACCGTAAGGCGTGACGCCCAGCAATACAGAATGGCATTTGAAAATGGCGATAAAGTAGAAGACTTGAGTGTCATAGGCACCGTCGGTAAACGCAATACGGGTACTACAGTGCGTTTTTGGGCTGATGTTAGCTACTTTGATTCACCAAACTATTCAATTACCAAGCTTAATCATTTATTAAAAGCCAAAGCGGTTTTATGCCCAGGTCTGCGTATTAAGTTTGTTAATAAGCAAACGAAAGAAACTCAAGAATGGTTTTACGAAACGGGTTTAAAAGATTACCTAATTGAAGCCGTTAAAGGTTTTGAAACATTACCACAAGACCCGTTTGTAGGTGAGTTTAAAAGCTCTATTGAAGGCGCTGATTGGGCTGTTGTATGGCTACCTGAGGGTGGAGAATCAATAGCTGAAAGTTACGTAAATCTTATTCCTACCGCGCAAGGTGGTACACATGTAAATGGTCTGCGCCAAGGTTTACTTGAAGCAATGCGTGAATTTTGTGAGTTTAGAAACTTACTCCCGCGTGGTGTAAAGCTAACGCCTGATGACATTTGGGAACGTTGTAGTTATGTATTGTCAGTTAAAATGCAAGATCCACAATTTGCAGGGCAAACCAAAGAAAAACTTTCATCACGTTCATGTGCCGCATTTGTATCGGGTGTTGTAAAAGATTCGTTTAGTTTATGGCTAAATGAACATACCGATACTGCAGAATTATTAGCTGAACTATGTATTTCAAACGCGCAAAGCCGTTTGCGTGCAGCTAAAAAAGTGGTACGTAAACGAGTTACTGCAGGCCCTGCATTACCAGGTAAACTAACCGATTGTAGCGCTGCCGATAACGATCGTACCGAATTGTTTTTAGTGGAAGGTGACTCTGCTGGTGGTTCTGCTAAACAAGCGCGAGACCGTGAGTTTCAGGCAATTATGCCGCTACGTGGTAAAATTTTGAATACGTGGGAAGTCGAATCAGGCCAAATATTAGCATCACAAGAAGTACACGATATTTCAGTGGCACTGGGAATTGATCCAGAATCAACCGATATGTCGGGACTGCGCTACAATAAAATTTGTATATTGGCCGATGCAGACTCGGATGGACTACACATTGCAACACTATTGTGTGCATTGTTTGTTCGCCATTTTCCAGAGTTAGTAAAAACAGGGCATGTGTATGTTGCAATGCCGCCATTATTTAGAATAGATATTGGTAAAGAAGTTTATTACGCACTAGATGAAGGCGAAAAAACCGCTATTTTAGCGCGTATAGAAGCAGAGAAGAAACGCGGAAAAGTAAACGTGCAACGATTCAAAGGTCTGGGTGAAATGAACCCACTGCAATTGCGCGAAACAACCATGGATCCAAATACACGACGTTTAGTACAGCTTACGCTTGATGAAGAAATAGAAACCATGGAAATGATGGATATGCTGCTTGCTAAAAAACGATCGCCGGATCGTCGTCAATGGTTAGAAGATCATGGTAACAAGGCGCAAGTTTGATCGCCTGTGTTTAATACTGGGAGATATGAATGAATAAACTACTAGGAAGTTTGCTATTACTTGGGCTAACTACTGCTCCTGCAATGGCTAAAAATATACTCGATAAGCTCACCGTAGCACCGGGATTTGAAATAAGTTTATTTGCAAATGATGTAGAAAATGCGCGTCAAATAGCTGTTTCAAAAAAAGGTATTGTGTATGTTGGCTCTCGTAAAGCGGGCAATGTATACGCGCTTATTGATCATAATAGCGATGGCGTAGCAGATAAAAAAATTGTTGTTGCTAAAGGCTTAAACATGCCCTCCGGCATAGCGATTAAAGATGGCGATTTATATGTAGGCGAAGTGCATCGTATTATTCGCTTTAAAAATATTGATACCCAATTAAAAGAGCCAAAGTTTGATGTGGTTTATGGCGCATTACCGAGTGAGCGTCATCATGGTTGGAAATTTTTACGTTTTGCACCAACGGGAGAATTAATCATTCCAGTGGGTGTGCCGTGTAATATTTGTGCTGAAGATGAGCGTTTTGGCCGTATTTTTGCGCTTAATGTAGAAACAAAACAAATAAAAACAATAGCCAAGGGCGTTAGAAACACAGTGGGTTTTGATTTTCATCCAGCGACTCAAGCCCTATGGTTTAGTGATAACGGTCGCGACATGATGGGCGATGATATTCCACCTGATGAATTAAACCGCGCAACGCAAGAAGGTGAGCATTTTGGTTTTCCGTATGTTCATGCCGGTGCGATTATTGACCCTGAGTTTGGTGAAGGTAAAAACATTGCCGATTACACGTCGCCAGCACTTGCGCTTCCTGCGCATGTAGCGCCACTAGGTATTCATTTTTATAACGCTAAGCAATTTCCAGCAAGTTATAAGCACCAATTATTTGTTGCTGAACATGGCTCATGGAACCGTTCTAAAAAGGTAGGTTATAAAGTAGGGCTAGCAACAATTGAAGTAGGTCGCGTAACTAAATATACGCCATTTATTACTGGCTTTATGAAAGACGAAACAACATTTGGACGCCCTGTTGCATTTGCAGAATTAGGTGACGGCAGTCTGTTAGTAAGCGATGATTACGCCAATGTAATCTACCGTGTAAGCTATAAGAAAAACTAGGTAAGCTTTAATGAGTGATACAGATACCTTGCTAATGCAAGGAATTGAGCAACAAACAATGGGGCGTTTTACCGAAGACGCCTATTTAAATTATTCCATGTACGTGATCATGGACCGCGCCTTACCGCATGTAGGTGATGGTTTAAAACCAGTACAGCGTCGTATTATTTATGCGATGAGCGAACTGGGTTTGTCGGCTAATGCCAAGTACAAAAAATCAGCTCGTACTGTGGGTGACGTACTCGGTAAGTACCATCCACACGGCGACAGTGCATGTTACGAAGCGATGGTATTAATGGCGCAGCCGTTTTCTTACCGCTACCCTTTGGTAGATGGACAAGGAAACTGGGGCGCGGCAGATGACCCTAAATCGTTTGCAGCAATGCGTTATACCGAAGCGCGTTTATCTAAGTTTTCAGAAGTACTATTAAAAGAGCTTGGCCAAGGCACCGTCGATTGGACACCAAACTTTGATGGCACAATGGATGAACCAGTAGTACTGCCTTCTCGCTTACCGCATATTTTACTCAACGGTATAACGGGTATTGCCGTAGGTATGGCAACCGATATTCCGCCACATAACGTACGTGAAGTGGCTAGTGCATGTTGTTTATTACTTGATAAACCAAAAACAGAGCTTGAAGAATTACTTGAGCTTGTACATGCACCAGATTACCCAACAGATGCTGAAATAATTACCCCAAAAGCCGATATTCATAAAATATATAAAACCGGTCGTGGGTCAATCAAAATGCGTGCGGTTTACACCGAAGAGCATGGCGATATCGTTATTACAGCGCTGCCGCATCAATGTTCTGGTGGTAAAGTACTTGAGCAAATTGCAGCGCAAATGAACGCTAAAAAATTACCAATGATTGCCGATTTACGTGACGAATCAGATCACGAAAATCCAACACGCATTGTAATTATTCCACGCTCAAACCGCATTAAAGCTGAGCCATTGATGGCGCATTTATTTGCAACCACCGATCTTGAAAAAAATTACCGCGTAAATTTAAATATGCTAGGCCTAGATGGCCGCCCGCAAGTTAAAGACTTGCGCTGTATTTTAAGTGAGTGGCTAACATTTAGACGCGAAACAGTGCGCCGTCGTTTGCAGTATCGCTTAGATAAAGTATTAGCGCGTTTGCATATTTTAGAAGGTTTATTAGCCGCCTTTTTAAATATTGATGAAGTGATTGAAATCATCCGCAGTGAAGATAAACCAAAGCCTGTACTAATGGAGCGCTTTGATTTAACTGATACACAAGCAGAAGCTATTTTAGAATTAAAACTTCGTCATTTAGCAAAACTTGAAGAGTTTAAAATTCGCGGTGAGCAAGATGAACTAGCCAAAGAGCGTGATAAATTAGCGCAAATACTTGGCTCAGAACGTCGTATGTCGACACTGCTTAAAAAAGAAATTCAAGAAGCCGCTGAAATGTACGGTGACGATCGTCGCTCGCCAGTGATTGAGCGCTCAGAAGCGAAAGCACTTAACGAAAAAGATTTAATTCCATCAGAGTCAGTCACTGTTGTGCTATCAGATAAAGGCTGGGCACGCGTTGGTAAAGGCCATGATTTAGATGTACAAGGCTTAAATTATCGTTCAGGTGATGGCTTTAGAGCCTCGGCTCGGGGTAAGAGCAATCAACCGGCTGTATTTTTAGATTCAGCAGGGCGGGCATTTGCAACCGATGCGCACAGTCTGCCTTCGGCGCGTAGCCAAGGCGAACCAATGACAGGTCGTTTTAACTTAACACCAGGTGCTAATTTTGAGCACGTGGTAATGAGTGAAGACGAGCAAGTCTTACTTATGGCGTCAGATGCAGGTTACGGCTTTATTACCGACTTTAAAGATTTAGTGAGTAAAAATAAAAATGGTAAAGCGCTGGTAAGTGTTCCTAAAGGTGGCATATTACTTTCTCCTATTAGGGTGAACGATGTTGCTAGCGATTACTGTATGGCTATTTCTAACGAAGGTCGAATGCTTTTATTCCCACTGCGAGACTTACCAAAATTAGGTAAGGGTAAAGGTAATAAAATCATTTCTATACCAGGTGCTAAAGTACAAGCCCGTGAAGAGTTTGTAAAAGTGCTAGCTGTTGTGCCATTAGGAAGCAGTGTTACGCTTCATGCTGGTAAGCGTAAACTAACACTTAAACCAAGTGATTTAGAGCATTATCATGGTGAGCGAGGTCGTCGTGGTAATAAGTTACCACGTGGCTTACAGCGTGTTGACGAAGCCGTTGTTGAGCTAACTCCTCAAGATGATGAGCCAATAGAAGCCATTAACGAAGAGTAATCAATTACTTTTTGTATAATTAGAAACGGTCTGCATTTGCAGGCCGTTTTTGTTTTAAAATAAAGCACTTAAAGTTTTTCAGCGTACACTTGTGCGCTATTGTCTCGTTTGTGTCACAAAATAACGCTATAATAGTTGTAACTGATTTTTGGAGAAGCCGATTTGCTCGCTGTTATACGTATTTTTATTATGCTGCTATTTATACTATTGAGTTGTTTTTTTGGCTTACTATTGTCGTTAGTAAGGCCATTTCATCCCAATAACGTACACATTATAGCGGGCTGGTTTGGCTCAATGGCTAAAATGATTGGTGTTAAATTAGTTTTAACACGTCATAAAGATGCTGTTGATATTGGTCCTGCCGTTTATGTTGCTAATCATCAAAATAGCTACGATTTATTTACAGTGCCAGCAATGGTGCCCAAAAACTGCGTAAGTTTAGGCAAAAAGAGCTTAAAGTGGATTCCATTTTTTGGTCAGCTTTATTGGCTTTCGGGTAATATTTTAATTGATCGGGCAAATCGTTCAAAAGCAGCAGGTACAATCTCGAAAGCTGCTGAAAAAATAAAGAAAGATGGGTTGTCTGTTTGGGTATTTGCCGAAGGCACACGCAGTTATGGAAGAGGGTTGCTACCGTTCAAAACAGGGGCTTTTCATACTGCTATGAGTGCTGAAGTACCGATAGTCCCAGTGTGTATGAATACAACACATAAAACCATTAAGCTAAATCGTTGGGATAATGGTACAATCTACATTGAAATGTTAGCGCCTATATCACTTGATGAAAGTATTAGCGCGCGCGAGCACGCCCAAAATGTACACAATATTATGGCTGCTAAAATAACTGAATTAGATGCTCAAGTGAGAGATAAATAATGGAAAACTGGCGTGAAATAAGTGAAGACATTGTATCTTCATTACTCGAAGACGGATCTGATCCTGAAATACTTTATGAAGTAGAGCACCACTTTGTGTGTGAAGATTTCCCTAAATTGGAACAAGCAGCCCTTGCTGCGTTCAAATTGGGTTACGATGTTGAAGAGCCTGCAGAGCTTGAGCTTGAAGATGGCAGTAAAATTTGGAGTTTTGACATCGTTGTTGAAGCTGAACTTGATGTAGACGTGATAATGGAAGACGTTGATAAATTAGCGCAATTAGCCGTCGAATGTGAAGTAGAATATGACGGTTGGGGCACTTACTTTCAAGAGTAATTAGCTGCATAACCATAAATAAAAGGCGAGCATTATAGATGCTTGCCTTTTTTAATGTCTTTTGAAAGTGAGTATTATCGAGGTGTATGATACCAATCCGCAATAGTGCTTAATCAATTTGAGGGATTAAATCTGACGCTAATTGTGTTAAAAATATCTGATATACGACTACATGGTTACAGAAGGTAGAGTCATGTAAGAACAATTAGTTATAACAACTAAATAACTAATTTTTTGTTTGTTATCGACATGGTTTTTACCTAAAAAACAGGTCACTTAATTAAGTGAATTGGTATAAATTCAATGCAGTTAGCGCTGAAAATAACTGCTTGAGATAGATTTATTATCCAGAGTTCAAGGTGATTTAGTAAAAGCTCCAGCATTACCCTACTGTCTTACATCTACACAAAATGAGTAGAAGCCGAGCAAAGCTTCTGTGTCCAGAACATACACCTTAACTATAGTCATATAGACAAAAAACAAAGAGTCAATCGGCCTAGGGCGAACTCAAAGGGCTGATAATGTGTGGTATTTATGTTGTGTTATCGCCTATTTAGGGGAAATAATCACACACCATAGGCTCTGCCTAAAAAATACATTGCTGTATATTTAACCTCGAAAGATAAATAAGTTTTAATACCTCACTAAAATAGGTGAAATGTATGAAAGTGATAACTGAATTTTTTATTTTCTTAATAAACTTCATGTACAGGTTAAGGCTTGCTTAAGTGTATTAGTATCTATTTTTTAAAGCATTGACCGTTCGAGCCACATGAATAATTCACTTGCTGCGTTAACTCCCCATTTGAACCTGTATTTTTTACCTTGTTATTAAACCATTTACCCATTGCTTAATTTATTAATGCAACGGGTACGAAGTTTCATGTTTAGAGCATTTTCTATGTTGCCATTGTTAAGTGATTTTTTATCTTATATTTACTTTAAGTAAGTATGCTTAATTGGTCAACCAATGTTAGCGTTGTATTTATAAAAAAGACTAGACCAGTATTTTTGTTTATGCAAATTTTTAAATTGTATTTTTTTTGGTATACCAATTTTTTGTGTTTTTAATGCTTATTCATTATTTTAAAAAATTTAAACTCCATCCTTTTTATATTTTAATTAATATTAGTTACTGTTTTAAATCATTTTTAGTGTGTATTTAATCTGAAATAGAAATGGTATTAATACTTATTACCTATTTAATTAATTATTGCAAATTTATTACAAGATATATAACTTGTGTCTCGCCACACTGGCAATATCAATTGGTAATTTATTTTTGTAAGTCCAGTTATTGGTTTTTATCTAAAATTAAATTACCAGTTACACAAACACAAACACAAGTTGAAACCTGTTTACAGGCGGTGATCTAGGTTCGGTGGAAATGCCACTAAACTAGGCAGTTAGATTATTTTCATGTGCAGGTTCGGAGAAATGAAGATAATGATTAATCAAAAATCCCTATTTATTTTTGCAATAATGACTACAAGCTCAAGTTTTTTGCAAGCAGCAACGATTAATAATGCTGGTTTTGAAGACGGCTGGAGTAATTGGAATGAAGTCGAACCAGCAGCTATTTCGGGAAGTGCTTACAAAGGATCCAAATCCTTAAAAATTCAAGGTAGCCCTGGTCGTGTACATCAAGTTGTTGATATAGAAAGAAACACTCAATACACATTAAGTGCGTACGTACTAGGCAAAGGTGAAATTGGAGTCAATGATCTGAATGGTTTGTTTAAAAGCGAGAAGTTTGATGTTTCTTCGTGGACTAAAGTATCTAAAACCTTTACTTCTGCGAATACGGATTCATTACAAGTTTTTGCTAAACATAATAATAGTTCGAATGATGTACGTTTTGATGATTTTACGCTAAGCAGTGGCGGCTCTGGTGGGGGTGACACTGGTGGGGGTGACACTGGCGGCGGTGATACTGGTGGCGGAAGTAATATTCCAAGCAGTATTACAAGTGGTAGTATTTTTGATTTAGAGGGGGATAATCCTAATCCATTGGTTAACGATAGCACATTAGTATTTGTGCCATTAGAAGCGCAACATATTACGCCTAATGGAAATGGTTGGCGTCATGAGTATAAAGTTAAATCTAATTTACGTGTTGCGATGACTGACACTTACGAAGTATTTGAAGCTAATGTTAAAGTTGAAATGTCCGATGGTGGAAAAACTATTGTTGCCCAACACCATGCAAGTGATACAGGCACTATTATGAAAGTGTATGTGTCTGATTCGTCAGAGTCAGGTTTTGATGATAGTACTGCAAATAATGGTGTTTTTGACGTGTATGTACGTTTGCGTAACACCAGTGGTAATGAAGAAAAGTTTGCACTAGGTACTATAACCAGTGGTGGTTCATTTAATTTAAAAGTTGTGAATAATTACGGTGATGTTGATGTAACCGCACTTGGCAGTACTTTTGGTATTCCGGTCGAAGATGATTCCGAATCTTACTTCAAATTTGGTAACTACCTACAATCGCAAGACCCATATACATTAGATAATTGTGGTGAATCGGGTAATTCAAACTCCTTTAAAGAGTGCTTTAAAGATTTAGGTATTACTAAATCTAAAATCACAATGACAAATGTTAGCTATACTCGAGTAACTAAATAATTAAGTATTATTTATAAAGCCACTTTAATTCAAAGTAGAGTGGCTTTTATACTCGTTGATAGTATATGAATTTAATTTATAACCATTTTTTGTTTTTAAAGTAAATGCCAATACTGCCCGTTAATACGATTAAAAAAACCACAAATAACGTAAATGCATATGGACTCTCTGTGCCAGGTATGCCCCCTACGTTCACACCTAATAAGCCAGTTAAAAACCCCAGAGGTAAGAATAAAGCAGCGACAACCGACATGACGTACATGCGCTGATTTAATTGCTCAGACACTTGGTTTGTGATTGTTTGTTGAATAATTTGTGCCCGTTCTATGGCACTATCTAGCTCTTCTAGATAGCGAATAAGCAAATTTGTCGTTTCATTTAACTTTGCTTTATCGTCATCAAATAACCATGGATAGTGGTTGTTCACCATACTGCTTAATGCTTCTTTTTGCGGCCTTAAGTAGCGCTTTAAGGCGATTGTTTGGCGACGCAGTTGCGATAACCCTTGGTTATCAAAAGGTTTACTTGGTTCGTCTATTTCTTCTTCAAAATCATCTAATGTTTCATCAAGCGAATCAATGACGCTTTGCATTCGTGATGTCAATTTTTGTGCTATTGCGCATACTAATTCCGATATGTTGCATGGGCCGGTATTACTACTAAACGATGTTAAAATATCTTGAATTGATAATAATCGACGTTTACGTGTCGTAATTACAATATCTTCATTAATGAAAAAGCGAATTGATACCATATCTTCAGGGCTTTGCGCCGGATTTAAATTCACCCCGCGTAAAAATAGCATGTGACCATTTGTGGCAGATGTAATACGTGGGCGAGTCTCATCTGCGGTTAACGACTCTAGCTCGTAATCTGTTAAAAAATCACAATTTTTAAGCCATGTAACGACTTCTGTTTGACTGTAATCCATGTGTACCCAGAGCTTACCCTGTCCAGGTTTCCAATTATGTAGCTCATCAGTGTTTGAAATGGGGCGTGCACCACCTCGTTCGTCAAGAACTAGGGCGTGGAGTAAACCATTAATCATATTAGTTTCTCATAATAGTGTATTTTTAATACTGTTAACTATAGTGTATCTACTTAATCAAAATAGACTTATCTTTATTTTTAATAAGTTAGTTTTTAAATTAATAAAGCATAAATTTGGTGTGAATTAAATTGCTAGCAAACCAAGATAGTTAACTGTGCAGTAGAAAAATATAGTGAAGTTTGCGGTCGATATTTATCAATCAAATTCACTTGTCGACGGGATAAATTTATTTTGTTGGTGTTTTTTTACCTGTAGCGTATAAGTCACTTTTTTATTAAGGGCACATTTATGACGACAAAGATCACTATTGGTTGGCGTGAGTGGTTGAGCTTACCTGAACTGGGTATTGAGCGAATAAAAGCTAAAATTGATACAGGCGCTCGTACATCATGTATTCATGCTATTAACATTGAAGAGTACGAAGTTGATGGAGAAAAATGGGTTAAGTTTACAGCCCAGCCATTGCAAGATGATGAACAAACGAAAATCACTTGTAATGCAAAGGTTAAAAAAATAAAAAACGTAACAAGCTCAAGTGGACAAAAAGAATTACGTTATTTTATAGAAACAACATTGCATGCGGGTAAGCATAGCTGGCCTATAGAGATGACTTTAACCAGTCGAGCAACAATGAAGTTTAGAATGTTATTAGGGCGTACAGCCATGGAAAATCGTGTCATTGTTGACACGGCTTTATCTCATTTATTATAAAAGTATTGAATTTTATGTCTGAAAATCAGCCATAAATAATTAATGCATACAATTTAGTTAAGGTTTTAACTATGAAAATCGGTATTTTATCTCGTAACAAAAAATTATATTCAACACGTCGTTTAATCGAAGCGGCAGAAGAGCGTGGCCATGAAGTTAAAGTAATCGACGCACTACGCTGTTATATGAATATAAATTCAGAGCAACCAGAAATTCACTATCGCGGTGAAAATTTAAAAGAATTTGACGCAATCGTCCCGCGTATTGGTGCATCGGTTACATTTTATGGTTGCTCGGTACTTCGTCAGTTTGAAATGATGGGTGTCTACCCTGTAAACGAATCCGTGGCAATTTCTCGTTCGCGCGACAAATTGCGCTCGCTTCAGTTACTTTCGCGCAAAGGCGTTGGTATGCCAGTAACAGGTTTTGCTAGCAAACCAGATGATGTAAAAGACTTACTAGAAATGGTAGGCGGTGCACCTGTTGTAATTAAATTACTTGAAGGTACACAGGGCATTGGTGTTGTACTTGCTGAGACGCGTAAAGCGGCTGAAAGTGTTATTGAAGCATTTATGGGCTTAAAAGCTAATATTATGGTTCAGGAATATATTAAAGAGGCAGGTGGTGCAGATATTCGTTGTTTCGTATTGGGCGATAAAGTAATTGCAGCAATGAAGCGCCAAGCACAAGAAGGTGAGTTCCGTTCTAATCTTCACCGTGGTGGTAGCGCGACATTAGTACGTATTACTCCTGAGGAGCGTAAAACAGCAGTTGCAGCCGCTAAATCAATGGGCTTAAATGTGGCTGGTGTCGATTTACTTCGCTCATCTCGTGGGCCACTTGTGATGGAAGTAAACTCATCACCTGGTCTTGAGGGTATTGAGATCGCAACAGGTAAAGATATTGCAGGTATGGTGATTGACTTCATCGAAAAGAATGCTTCAAGTAAAGGAACAGCAACACGTGGCAAAGGTTAAAATTAACCGTCCTTTTACCTTATTAGGTGAACAGATTGGCGTAGGCGAGCGTAAAACGCTTGCCTTAGAAGCCGCAAAGCTTTACACCCATTCACCACTTAATATTCCTATAGAAGTGGTGAATGGTGTAATGGAAGGACCTGTGCTAATGGTCTGTGCTGCTATTCATGGTGATGAATTAAATGGCGTAGAAGTTGTACGCCAGTTACTTGCTAAAATAGATCCTAGTCAGTTACGTGGCACGTTAATCGCTGTGCCTATTGTGAATGTGTTTGGCTTTATTCATAAATCGCGTTACTTACCAGATCGACGTGATATGAACCGCAGTTTTCCAGGCTCTGAACGTGGCTCGTTAGCAGGACGTATGGCTTATATGTTTTTTAATCAAGTAGCAGTACATTGTACGCATATCATTGATTTACATACGGGGGCTATTCACCGGACTAATTTGCCACAAATTCGTGCTAATTTAGCAGATGAAGCAACAGCTGAAATGGCTAAAGCATTTGGCACGCCAGCGGTTATAGATGCATCACTGCGTAATGGCTCTCTTCGCAGCGAAGCGGCTAACTTAGGCATACCTGTTATAACCTATGAAGCAGGTGAAGCACTACGATTTGATCCTATTGCAATTGCAGCCGGTGTGCAGGGCGTTGATTATGTTATGCGTCATTTAAAAATGATTCGTGGCAAACGCCCGAAAAAATTACCAGATCCGATTATTGCAGGTTCTACAAGTTGGATACGCGCAGAAGTTGATGGCATTGTTCGTGCTCAAGTATCATTGGGCGAACGTGTAATTAAGGGCCAAATACTTGCTTATATTAGTAGTCCGTTGGGTGACTCTGAACTTGAGCTTTTAGCACCTAAAGGTGGGATTGTTATTGGCCAACAAACGATGCCATTAGTAAATGAGGGCGATGCAGTCTTTCATCTAGCTTACTTTGCGAGTGACAATGGTTTAGTTGAGCAGCAGCTAGAGAGCTTTATAGACGAAATAAATGATTTAGATGACGAACTTAAAACTGCGGAACTAAATAATTAATCGTTAACTTAAATTCTGTTTAGTTAAGCATTAAAAAGCCGCAGAAGGTAATTACCTTCTGCGGCTTTTTTGTGACTATTATTTTTTAACTATGTTTTTTTAGGGCCAATAATACGCTTTATAACAGGCGTTTTTGTTGGTTTTGGTTCTTTATTTAAAACCATGACAGGGCGCGTCACAAATAAATTGTTAGGATAAATAACACGATGGCCATCAATGTGTTCAAGTACTACATTCATCAAACCCATTTCGACAATGCGACCTTCAACATGATTCGCGCCATCAATAATTCGTACCCAATAACCAACGCGGCAGTCGTTTTGAATAAACATTAATAAGAATGCAGTTAAGTTACTTAATAACGACCATGCGGCAAAAAGTGCAACACCTAGCATGGCAAATAATGAGGAGCCAAGTACAAGTAAGCCACGTAATTCAATGCCCCAAAATACCAGTACTAAGCATATCATTACACAGGCAAGTATTATTTTAAGCAGTAGTTCTGCGCGCGATTTGTGATGTAAATCTACTTTACCCTTAATGGTTTTTTCGAGAAGCTTTTTAGTCAGCTTTAATAGCAACGGATAAAGTAGTAAGGCGATCAGGGTCACAATCAGTTTATATTGTGTACCAAAAAAATCTAAAATCTCTAACGGTTCCAAAATACATTCTCATATGGGGAGTAAGTAATAATTAAGTAATTAGTTTAACGTTTTAAGATGATGCGAAATAGTTATTTAAAAAGATTTTTTCACATTAACTAACCATTGTACTGAGTCTACATCGTCATAACTATCAAGCGGTGCGGCGATGTCAATGTGGATCATAGTACCTGCGTTAGCTCTGCTTGGGGCTAAGCGTAAACCTATGCCAACATTTTTAAGTACGTGATCGTTCTCGCCATTATCTTTGTCGTTAAACCACGCTCGGCCAACGTCAATAAACCCAGCGCCACCTACTTTAAATAGCTGAAGCAAATCGTACTCCCAATAATAGCGTTTTTCTAAACTAACTAAAAAACTGCGATCGCCGTGTTGATAATCCATAGGGTAGCCTCGTAAACCAGTTTCACCACCTAAAGTAAGTTGTTGGTCGGCAGTTAAGTTTTTAGCATATTGCAAACGCCCTTTTACATACCACGATTGATCAACACTGGTGTTTAAGTAGTATTGAATTTGACTAGTGGCCCTAAAGTTTTCTAATTGTTTGTGTTCTTTATTCCAATATCCTTCAATGTCAGTGTTAAAACGCCATAGAGTATTATCGCCAGAAAAATGTGCTTTTTTAAAATTTAATGAATAAATAGCACGACTATCATCATCACTCAAAGATTCATCAGAGTAACCAACAAGGGCTTTAACATTCCAGCCTAGGTTTAAATCTTCAGTGCGGTACATACTGTCGAAATTGCGTACTTTTATAAAGTTATCTTCAAACCAGTGGCCGCTTATAAATGGGTAACTTAAACTTCTGTCATCGGCAAGTGGTGCAAAGGTGGTGTCTATAGCTTCAAAGGTATGCTGCTCGTCGGTATAACCTAAGGTTAAGCGCTGGGTCCAGTTATTATTAAGCGCTTTAGAGTGCCCTATAAATGCACTGGTTAAATCGCTAGTTTGATCAAATTCGCTAAACTCTTCGCCGCGTTTATATAATGACTCTTCGCGCTGTTCTGAATAGCTTAAAATACCGTAACTAAGAGGGGTGTCAATTGCGTAAAATGGATAGGTTAACTCAAGTAAATGGCGCTTGCCATCGCTGTTATCGGCGTACTCTAGACGGCCGCGGTAGCGAGTAGATAAAATATTAGGATCGTCGTAAACAAATAAGTAACCATTGCGGTCGCTGTCAGTCGTGCGTGAAAACGATAGGCGTTTACCCCAACCAAAGAGGTTTGATTCTCTAAAGCCAATGCTTGATTTATTTTCACCACCGCTGCGGCTAAAGTTTATTTCAGGTAGAAGCGTCCATAAATCACGAGTCACTACCTTTACATCAATGTCACCATCGCAGTTCTCAGTTGCACTAATTTGGGCGTCATATAAGTAACTTTCTTTGCGTAGGAGGCGCTCTGATTCAGCTAATTTTTTAGCATCATATTTATCGCCGGTGGCAAACAGTAGGAGGTTATTAATTACATCCGGTTCGGTTTGAATATGTGCGCGGTTGGCAAAGCGAAATAATGCATTATTTTCTTCTTCGAGTTCGGTATTAAATACATTGAGTTGCTTAAGTGAAATAGTGGCAATTTTAGCATTGGGTTTAGCGCTTACAATGGAGATATCGTCGTTGAGTTGGCGGCGTAAGTTTTTATTATTAGAGTGGTCTAACTTTTCAACTTGGCAACGAGTATTATCATGAGTTTGTGCTAATGCGCTTTGCATGAATAAGGCTAAAATACTTAAGCTAATACAGTACTGTGTGATCCATTTCTTAGTTACCATTCAAACCCTTTACTGCTACGTAGCAAATTACTACCGTAATATCAGCTTACATCATAGTTACTAAAATGTAAGTTAAAAGTATTGAGTTTGAAAATTAAATATAAGGACTTTGAACTAAAGCCGCTAACTTAAATAAAAGGTGAGTGCAGCAAGTAGATGATCGGCTTCAGTGCCTTCTCCATTTATCCAAATACTTTGGCTGTAGTGCTCATAGTTTAAATTAAAGGTTTGCTGCTGGTAGCTAAAGCGAACTTGATGACGGTCAGCACCAGCAGAATACTCGTTGAGCGTTATATCGTCTGAATGTAAAAATAATGTACTCCACAGCTCAAAGTCTTCGTCATGCGGAGGCTCGATGGGCGTAATTACAATACATTTATGAGTATGGTCGTATTCTATTTTTGTCATAATGCTCTTAATTTGTAGCTAAGTAATTACGAATTGCAGTTAAAAAGGCGCCGCCATATTTATTTAATTTAGTGAAACCAACTCCCGACACTTTTAAAAACTCACTGTCATTTGTTGGCATAAGCTGCGCCATTTCAGCCAAGGTTTTATCATTAAATACTACATACGGTGGTACATCGTCGGCATCAGCAAGTTCTTTACGCAGTGCTCTTAAGCGGGCAAAGAGCTTTTTATCATAATTAAATTGCGCTAATTTATCTTGGTACACGTGCTTGGCTTGCAGGCGAGGTTCAGCCAATTGCAAAGCATATTCACTTTTTAAAATTGCACGCGCGGCTTCTGTTAATCTAAGTGACGCACCTTGTGTTATATCTTGGCTTAGTAAACCCTGATGAATAAGTTGACGTAAAATACTAAGCCAAAATTCACTGCTTTTATCTTTACCGATACCGTAAGTACTTAACTCATGATGGTTGTTATCGCGTATGCGGCTCGTGTTTGCACCGCGAAGTAATTCTACAATATAACCTAGGCCAAAACGTTGCTCAGCTCTATACACACACGAAAGCGCTTGCTGTGCGACTAACGAACCATCAAAGCTTTTAGGTGGGTTTAAGCAGATATCACAGTTGCCACAAGGTTCGCGCTGGTATTCACTAAAGTAGTTTAGCAATATTTGACGGCGACACGTTTGCGCTTCAGCAAAGCTAGCCATGGCGTTAAAGCGTTGTTCTTCTACACGGCGACGTTGTTCGTCATCAATGTCTTCAAAAAAGCGCCTTACACGACCAATGTCAGCCGGATCAAAATACATGATGGCTTCTGCGGCAAGGCCATCTCGCCCAGCTCGTCCTGTTTCTTGATAGTACGACTCTATACTTTTTGGAATATCGTAATGCAATACAAAGCGTACGTTAGGTTTATTAATCCCCATCCCAAAAGCAACAGTTGCTACTACAATTTGAATGTCGTCGCGGGCAAACCCAGTTTGCACGAATTGTCGTTGTTCGTTACTCATACCCGCATGGTAAGCGGCAGCGTTTAGCCCTGCATCTGCAAGTTTTTCAGCAATGTCGTCTACGCGTTTGCGGCTGGTGCAATAAATAATACCGCTTTGGCTTTTTTGCTCTTTTAAGTAGCGAAGCAATTGCACCATAGGTTTAAATTTTTCTTCTATGGTGTAGCGAATATTGGGGCGATCGAAGCTACCAGTATGAATATAAGGCTGTTGTAGTTTTAATTGCTCAACGATATCAAACCGGGTCGCTTTATCAGCCGTGGCGGTAAGCGCCATCATAGGAACATGTGCAAAACGTTGCTTTAATTCGTTTAAGCGAAAGTAATGAGGTCTAAAATCGTGACCCCAATGCGACACACAGTGCGCTTCGTCAATGGCAAATAAGCTCACATTTAAATGCGATAAACGCTCTAAAAAGTCGCGTTGTAATACTTTTTCAGGCGCTACATATAAAAGCTTAATTTGCCCCTGATGAAGCTGTTGATACACCAATTGCTGTTCTTCTCGCGCTAAGCTGTTATTAACGTAAGCGGCTTTTACGCCAAGTGCTTGGAGTTGCGTTACCTGATCTTGCATTAGCGATATAAGCGGAGATATAACAATGGTTACGCCTTCAAGCACTAAAGCGGGTATTTGATAACACACAGATTTCCCACCACCTGTGGGTAGCAATACAAGCGAGTCATGCCCATTTATAGCTGCATCAATAACTGCTTTTTGACCGTCGCGAAATTCGCTGTAGCCAAACACTTGTTTGAGGACAGTTTCTGGTTTACGCACAAGCGTACTAGAAGGTGGTGTTAATGTATTCATTGGCGGGTATTTTAGTGGTTTTTTAACGAGATGTCTTTAGCTGAGTTACTTGATGAATTATTTAAGTGGAGTCTCGTAGTTTTACACTATGTATGTTTTACTCATCTTACCAGTTTTGGCATAGAGAATAATAATGAATAAAGAAATGTTAATTGAACAAGTCGGGGCGTTGTTTGTAAATGGCATGCCGTTTAATCAGTTTTTACAAATATCGGTAGAATCACTGAGTCCTGAACAAGCAAAAATTACCTTTCCTTGGCAGGATGTATTTATTGGTAATCCAGCGCAAAAAATATTACACGGAGGTGTTATTTCAGCCGTGCTTGATAATGTGGGAGGAATGCTTGCTGCAGCAAGTGTGATTGATAAATTAACAGACTTAGATATTGGTAGTGTGCAAGCGAGGCTAGCTACGCTTGGAACCATCGATTTACGCACCGATTATTTACGCCCAGGCAAAGGCGAAGTGTTCACCGCGAGTGCAACGCTTATTCGTTCAGGCAACAAAGTGTGTGTATGTCGAATGGAGTTACATAATGAAAAAGCTATTCAAATTGCGTTTGGTACTGGTACGTATTTAGTTGGATAAACAATCCATGGAGAGTAAACTAGCGACCTTTTAGTATCACTAAGTGTTTTTATTATGTCGATTGATACAGAGCAGCGTAAAGGCGCTGTTTTTGCTTGCCTAGCATTTGTGATGTGGGGGTTAGCACCTATATACTTTAAATTTATCCAGCATGTGTCAGCTTTTGAAATATTAATGCATCGCGTTGTTTGGTCTGTCGTTTTTTTAGTACTTGTGGTAAGTATTCTTAAATATTGGCACAAAATAAAGCGTATTATTGTTCAGCCCAAACTAGTGTTAATGCTTGTTATTACTTCAGCGTTACTGGGGTTTAATTGGGGACTTTTCATATGGGCGATAAATAATAACCATATGCTGGATGCAAGCTTGGGGTATTACATAAACCCATTGTTAAATGTATTGCTGGGTATGCTTTTTTTAGGCGAGCGTTTACGTAAGTTTCAGGGCGTTGCCGTTGCACTCGCGTTTTCGGGAGTATTATTGCAACTCGTTAGCTTTGGCTCGTTTCCGGTAGTTGCTTTTTCATTGGCAATATCATTTGCACTTTATGGCTTATTACGTAAAAAACTCCCCGTTGAAGCTCTGCCAGGGATATTGCTTGAGGCACTTATATTATTACCTGTAGCGCTTGTTTATTGGTGGTTAATGGCGCCTTCTGACACATCAAGCCTTCCCGCTAACGATTGGCATACTAATGCGTTACTAATTAGCGCGGGCATTATAACTACATTACCGTTATTGTGTTTTACTGGCGCAGCTAAGCGTTTGCAGTACACTACATTGGGCTTTTTTCAGTACATTGGGCCAAGCTTAATGTTTATGCTCGCAGTGGTGTTTTACGGTGAGGTATTTGATGCAGAAAGATTAGTTACATTTGCATGTATTTGGAGTGCGCTTGCTATATTTAGTTGGGATTCTTACTATCAATCACGCAAACGAAAAAAAGCGGCAGTGGCGACAGCACAAGTGGCTAGTTAACTATTCTAGCTAATAATTTTGTTGCGGCCAGTTTCTTTTGCATCATAAAGTTTTAAGTCGGCCTGTTTTAATAGTTCATCAATTTGATAAACAGGCCCTGACGAAAAACCAATAGAAATTGTGAATCTAATGTTGGCTTTACTAAATTGTTGGCTATTAGCTTCTATAAAGTACCTAAATCCTTCAAGTTTTTTGAGTGCTTCTTGTTTATCGGTATCGGCAAAAAAAACAGCAAACTCTTCACCCCCCAAGCGTGCTACTAAATACTTTTTAAAGTATTTGCTAAAACAAATAGATAAACCTTTTAATACTTCGTCGCCTGCATCGTGGCCATAGGTATCATTAATTGCTTTAAAGTGATCGATATCAAGCATAGCTAATGCGCCATTACCGTTATCAAGTTCAATTTTCTTAAGGGATTTTCTAGCCTCTTCAAAAAAGTAACGACGATTGGGGATTTTTGTGAGGTAGTCTGTATTAGCTTGGTTTTTTATGGTTGCTAAAAGCGTTAACATATCGACATTTTGGCTTAATCGACAATAAAACTCCTCACTATTGAAAGGTTTATGTAGGTAATCATTTGCCCCGTTCTTTAAGAATAAGGTAGATAAATCTGAAGAATCAGCGCCTGAAATGCCAATTATTGCTTTTTCATCGTTATCATATAAACGCCTGATTTCTGTGCATAGTTCATCGCCGTTCATATTAGGCATTTCATTATCAGTGATAATAACGGAGATATCAGGTGATGTTTCAAGCATAACAAGTGCTTGTTTACCATCTTCAGCTTGTAAAGTTTGATATTTATGGCGGGTTAACAAGCTACATATGTACTGTCGTGTGGATAAAGAGTCGTCAACAACGAGTACTTTTACATTTTCGTTTCGAGGTAGTCGTAATAGCTGTTTTTCGAGATACTGATACGCTTGTTTATTTTCTTTGATGATGTAGTCAATTATAGGGTATTTTTCTACTGTATCGCGTGTTTTTTTATCAATATTACCCGTCATTACAATCGTTGGGATTTCAGCGTCGATAGTACAAGGAACTGCTTCGCCATTAGGCGCATCAGGTAAAATAAAGTCAACTACAGCACAAAAGTAGCTATTTTTACTGATAAGTTCTTTTGTTTGAGTTAGAGATTCAGCTATATCTACTTCATAACCCGCTTTAAGCGCGATGTGTTTTTGCACCCGCGCTATTGTTGGCGTATCTTCAACTATTAGTATTCTTCGCGTCACGTCACAACCTTGTTTATATTTTTGCAAAAGTATTTGCTTATACAAGTTGTAACTGCTAAAACGCAAAAAAGCAAATAAGTGAAGAGCTTATAGGTTATCTGCTTCAGAATAATACTCTTGGCTTATAGGAGCTGGCCCTGATATTTTTGAGCGGCCAAATAGGGTATGAAACTTACTCTTACATGTTGTAAGTTTAAGGTATTTAACCCAAGCACGCTCAATCGGATTTGTTGGCTCTAAAGTCCCCATTGCTACGGCTAAAAATTGTTCTTGGTGTTCGTTTTGTGGCTCAATAGTTTTGTTGTGTAAGCCTTTTAAAACAACGCCATGTTGGTCTAATATGCTGGCTTCTAATAAGGTGAAGTTTCCACTACGGCTAAAACCGCGTGGGAAGTTGTGATCATCATAAAACTGACGTTGGCTAACAAATGCTTGACGAAGTAGTGAAATATCATTGCTCATAGCTTTATCCTCATGCCTTAGTAATTAGCTGGAGTATGATGCAAGTTTGGCAATTTATTAAACAAGTTATTTTTATCGTGAGGATAAAAAATTGGATATAGATTTATTAAAAACATTTGTTGAAGTTGTGCGTACACGTCACTTTGGTAAAGCGGCCGAAAACCTTTATATCACCCAATCTGCGGTGAGCTTTAGGATTCGTCAGCTAGAGCAGGGACTTGGGGTTAATTTATTTATACGCCAGCGTAATAATATTCAACTTACAGCGCCGGGTGAGCGTTTGTTGCCACATGCTCAAATGATTATTACGGGTATGCAACGCGCCAAAGTAGATGTTGCGCTTGCCGATAATATGCATAAGCAAATTAGCTTAGCAGGAACGCCTAATATTTGGGATGCTTTTTTACAGTTTGGTATAACAAATATTGTATCGGCGATGCCGGGCGTGTCATTAGTCGCAGAAGTTAAAGCACAACAAGAAAGCACTCGGTTGCTATTAGAGCGAACTCTCGATTTAGCCATTTTATTTGATCCGCCTAAAGTAGATGAATTAGTAGTAGAGCGAATTTGTGAACTGCCTATTATTCCAGTGAGTGGCTATGATACTGCAACTAACGAAAACTTTTTTGATAACCAATATGTATATGTTGATTGGGGAACAACTTTTTCACTTTGGCATGCGCGTCAGTTTACAGGTAAAACGCCGCCTTACTTCAGAACAAGTACTGGTCGTATAGCACTTGATTTAATATTACAGTGCGGCGGGAGTGCGTTTATTCCTCAAGTACTTGTAGAGCATCATTTAAATAAAGGTGATTTATTTCATGTTAAAGATGTAAAAAATACGTCACGAGATGTATTTATTGCCTATCATAGAGATAATGAACAGAAAGAATTAATAGAAACGTTGGTAAATTTGTTATCACAAATGACACCTAGCTTGACGCTGGAGCCTAATTTATAGGTACAAATGAGTTGCTGAGTATCGATGTTATTTTGATTTCATATTTAATGCACTTTTATTAATTTAAAATTACAGAAATATTTCGATTGTAATATTTCTGTAATTTTACAGTGACAAACTGCTGCTGTTTTAAAATTAGTCTTTTGTGATTATCCAAGGAAATAACATGAAATTTGTAAAATCGAGCTTATGTTTAGCGCTATTAAGTGGCTTATCTTTTAATGCTCTTGCTGATGTAGACGTGTACGGCAAAGCGAATGTAACTATTCAATCATCTGATGACGGTGAAGGGTCGTTCACTGAAATTAAAAGTAATAATTCTCGCTTTGGTCTTAAAGGTTCTGAAAAGATAACAGAGGGCTTAGAGGCTGTTTATAAATTTGAGTTTCAAGTTGACGTGTCTGATGCGGACTCAAAGGGTGATAATGATGACAATATTTCTGCGCGTAACCAATATATAGGGTTAAAAGGTGTATTTGGCCAAGTTGTTGTTGGTCGACACGATACTGCACTTAAGTTATCTCAAGGTAAAGTTGATTTATTTAGCGACCTTGAAGGCGATATTAAAAGTATATTTAAAGGCGAAAATCGTTTAGGTGATTCTGTTACTTATTCATCAAATACTTACGAAGATTTTAGAGTACTTGCTACTTTTATTGCAGAAGATGATGAAGATGCAAAAAATGGCTATTCACTAGGACTTACTTATGGCGATTCTTCACTTAAAAAGAGTAAAGTATATGCATCAATTGGTGTTGATAGTGAAGTAAATGGCTACGATGTAGTTCGTGCAACTGTTCAAGGTAAAATTAATGATTTTAAAGTAGGCGCAATGTACCAAACACAAGAAAAAGTAGACGGCAGCGCAGAGGCTGACGGGTACTTATTAAGTGCAGCTTACATAATGGGAAACAATACATTTAAAGTGCAATACCAAACTATGGATTTTGACGACAGCGATGATAAGTCAGCAATCTCAGTAGGTGTTGATCACAAGTTAAATAAAAATATTAAAGTATTTGGTTTTTACTCGGGCTTCGACATGGACAACAACGTTGACCAAGATTACTTAGGCTTAGGTATGGAATACAAGTTTTAACTATTCGCTAAATTAGTTAAAACACTCCCTTTTTAACCGCACTCTTTTGAGTGCGGTTTTTTTTGCTTTAAATTATTTACTTAGCCGCCCATAATAGAGCTTAATTTGGAATGAGGTGCGAGTCCTCGACTGTTCCCGCAACTGTAATTAGCGCAAAGCTTTAAGTCAGATACAAATGGTATAGTACCAATTTTATTAAAAACATGATCTTTTTAGTGAATTAAATAACTTACTAACTTCGTTAAAAATTATTCATATAGAACAACTATATGTCATAATTTCCGCCTTGTTATTAAGCTGTTTATTTGTCGCTATAATAAATCACTAATTTAATGCAATTGGTATGAATTCTTTTAACGAGCGGGTTTACTCATTTTTCTTGTAGTGCATTAGTATTTTTATCGCATTTTTGGTGAGTTTAACCTAGGGTCTGTCGAACTTTGCGGATTAAAATTTGTTCAAACTAGGGGCTATTTAATCGCGGCGCGAGGTTTGTAACCTAGTGGGCTAAGTAAAAACCGAGCAACAAAGAGTAAATAGCCCCTAGGAAGAACCCTTTGGGCAGCGCCTGTTTGGCATTAATGCTACGTTATCGCCCATTTATGGGGAATAACCACACTACATAGGCTCTGCCTTGCCTAAATACCAAACAGACTGTTGCAAATTTAACCTTGAAAGATCAACAGACCCTAGCCTAGGACTGACTATTGCACACTCAAACGCCATTAAATACACCATTACTAAACGTTAAAAACGTATCGTGGGGTATTGGCAATAAAACGATTCTCAAAAAAATAGACCTTAAAATAACTACAGGTAAATTTGTTGGCTTGATTGGTCCCAATGGCGCTGGTAAATCGAGCTTATTGCGTTGTTTATATCGTTTTAGTAAACCCAGTGATGGCGTTGTAGAATTTAACAACACCGATATTTGGCAATTAAAAAGCGATGAGTACGCAAAAAAAGTAGCGGTTGTTTTACAAGAAACTCCGTCGCAATTTAACTTAAGTGTATTTGACGTTATTGCGCTTGGGCTAACGCCTCATAAATCGCTATTTAGCTCAATAACTAACATTGATAAACAGAAAATCACCCAAGCTATCAACACTGTAGGGTTGGCAGATCATAGCGATCAAAGCTTTGAGTCACTTTCGGGGGGGGAAAAGCAACGTGCCTTGATAGCCCGTGCGATAGTCCAGCAACCTCAGCTGTTAATAATGGACGAACCAACTAGCCATTTAGATGTTAAATATCAAATACAAGTAATGGAACTTGCTAAATCGTTGGGTGTAACGGTATTTGCATCGTTTCACGATTTAAACTTAGCTTCTGCAATGTGCGATGAACTAGTGGTTATTAAAAACGGTGAAATTACACATACAGGCGCGCCAAGTGAGGTATTAACCGAAAACATGCTAGGCGACGTTTTTGGTGTCTGCGCCCAAGTAAATAACCACCCGCAATTATCGAAATCGGGAAATAGCATCCCTCATATCACTTACTTTTATGGTTACAAATAATATGAGCGCAGTTAATACTCGCCACTCACTTGCGCTATTTGTAAGTGTTGCAGCTGCTTTATTTAGCTTATTTGCAGCACTTAGTTTTGGTGCAGCAGAGACCTCACTTCAAGACGTACTTAATAGTTTTTTGCTCTCAAATGAGGCGTCTTTTAATACGCGTATTATTTTTGAACTAAGAATGCCACGCACATTACTCGCCTTTTTAGCTGGCTCTGGTTTAGCAATTTCGGGGCTTATTTTACAAACGGTAACGCGTAACCCTTTAGCCGATCCTTACTTGTTTGGTATATCGTCGGGTGCCTCATTTGGCGTGGTATTACTTATGGCGCTAGCAGGCGTTAGCGCAGGTTTTATGTTATCGGCAGCAGCATTGCTGGGTAGCTTACTCGCCATGAGTTTATTAATACTTATTGCAGGTAGGCAGCAAAGTGCACAGGTAGAATCAATGTTATTAGCAGGCGTCGCTCTATCGTTTTTATTTAGTGCATTTACCAGCTTGTTGCTTTATTGGAGCGACCCTCAGGCAGTAGCCGCTATTTTATTTTGGACACTGGGCAGCTTTGCGCGTGCGCAGTGGGCTACGCTTTGGTTGCCTTTGTTGGTAATTACATTGTGTACGTTTGTAATGTTGAGCTTTAGAAGGCAACTCAATGCTATGTTACTGGGCGATGAAAGCGCAATTACATTAGGTGTTAGGGTCCAGCGCTTTAGAATACTCATGCTGGTTTTGAGCTCGTTAATTACCGCTGTGCTGGTGGCTATGTGTGGTGGTATTGGGTTTGTAGGATTAATGATACCGCATATTGTGCGCTTTTTTATATCCCAAGGCACCATCGCTGGCTTACTGGTAACCAGCTTGGTGGGCGGTACATTTATGGTGTGGGTTGATGTACTTTCGCGCTCATTGCTTAAAAACCAAGAGCTGCCCGTAGGCGTTATTACTGCAGCTATTGGCAGCGTATTCTTTTTGAGTTTATTGTTTTTTAGAAAGCGAAAGGTGTAATTCCATGAAAACCTTAATGGTGCAAGGCACTACATCAGATGCTGGTAAAAGCACTTTAGTTGCTGCCCTTTGCAGGGTGTTTGCTAAGCGAGGGGTAAAGGTTGCGCCTTTTAAACCACAAAATATGGCACTTAATAGCGCAGTAACAAAAGATGGCGGCGAAATTGGTCGTGCGCAAGCTTTGCAAGCAATAGCAGCTAAAGTAGAGCCCGAAATAGATTTTAACCCTATATTACTTAAGCCTAATAGCGACACGGGCGCACAAGTGATTATTCACGGAAAAGCCATTAGTAATATGGAAGCTGGCAAATATCACGACTATAAAAAAGTGGCGATGGATGCAGTAATTACCTCACATAACCGCTTAGCTAAATGCTTTGAATTACTCCTTGTTGAAGGAGCGGGTAGCCCTGCTGAAATAAACCTGCGTGAAAACGATATTGCCAATATGGGCTACGCCGAAGAGGTAGATTGCCCAGTAATTATAATTGCTGATATTGATAAAGGCGGCGTATTTGCACATTTGGTAGGTACACTTGCGTTGTTAAGCGAGTCAGAACAAGCGCGCGTAAAAGGCTTTGTTATAAACCGCTTTAGAGGCGATATAGGTTTGCTGCAAGGCGGGCTAGATTGGCTTGAAGAATACACAAACAAACCCGTACTTGGCGTATTACCTTATTTGCATGACCTCGCGCTTGATGCTGAGGACGCTGTCGCAATTGATAATAATGTAACCAACGCCACAATTAATATTGCAGTGCTGCTTGTTCCCCACATTAGTAACCACACCGATTTTGATGCACTGCGTTTGCACCCAAACATTAATATAAATTATGTGCGCCATACGCAAACGATCCCAGACGTTGATCTGATAATTCTCCCAGGCAGTAAAAATGTGCTGGGTGATTTAAGTTTTTTGAAAAATGAAGGCTGGGACACTCAAATTAAGCGCCACTTACGCTATGGTGGCAAAGTACTTGGTATTTGTGGCGGCATGCAAATGCTGGGCAATACAATCAACGATCCCGAGGGTATTGAATCGTCATTAAGGCAAGTAAATGGACTTGCCCTGTGCGATTTTGAAACCACGCTGACAGCACAAAAAGTATTAACTAAAATAACCGCTACACTGCTTTTAAATAACCAATCAACACCCTGTAGTGGTTACGAAATACATGCAGGAATTAGCCAAGGTACAGCGCTTGACAAGCCATTTTTAACCTTTGATGAAAACCACCCAAATGGTTTTACGTTTGATGGCTTTATTAGCGATGATAACGCCATTGCGGGTACGTATTTACATGGCTTATTTGATGAAGCCGATGCGACATCGCAAATTTTAAAATGGGTAAAACCAAGCGCCTCAATTAACCCAATTAGTATTGCCACTCATCGCGAGCAGCAGTTAGAACGATTAGCAACCATGTGCGAAACGCATTTAAATATACAGCAAATTATCTCGATTTATGAAGGGCACAATAATGACTGAACAAAATAACGATAAGCACAAGCAGCGCCAACAAAAAGTAAAAGAACAAGTGGATGCACGTGTTGCGGCAGCGCAAGATGTAAAAGGTATTTTTCAGGTAATCACCGGTAACGGTAAAGGTAAATCAACCTCAGGCTTTGGCGTTGTAGCACGCTGCGTAGGGCATGGAAAAAAAGCAGCCGTTTGCCAATATATTAAAGGTACGTGGGAATGTGGCGAGCGTAATTTATTACAAGGTGCAGGCGTTGAGTTTGTTGTAATGAACACCGGTTTTACTTGGGATACGCAAAATAAAGAAGCCGATACCGCAGCCGCGCAGGCAACATGGCAAGAGTCAAAACGTATGCTTGCTGATAGCAGTATTGATTTAGTATTACTCGATGAGCTTACGTATATGGTGACATACGGCTACGTAGATTTAGATGAAGTAGTAACAGCGCTTAATAACCGCCCGCCAATGCAGTCAGTTATTATTACAGGGCGTGCAGCACACCGCACTTTAACCGACCTTGCCGATACAGTAAGTGAAGTGCGTAATGTAAAACATGCATTCGACTCAGGTATAAAAGCGCTAGAAGGGTTTGATTACTAATGCTTAAAGTGTTTTTTATTGGGCTACTGCTTTTTAGTGTATCGGGCAGTGCACTTGCAGAGCAGACCAAGGATTCTAAAAAGCTGCGCATAATTGCGCTTGCACCGCACATTGTCGAAAACCTATTTGCCATAGGGGCGGGCGATAATATTGTGGGCACGGTTGATTACGCCGACTTCCCAGGTGAAGCCCAAAGTATTGAGCGCATAGGGGGTTATTACGGCATCTCGCTTGAAAAAGTATTGGCGCTTAAACCCGACTTAGTTATTGCGTGGAAAAGCGGAAATCAAAGCGAAGATTTAGCCCAAATAGAGCGTTTAGGTATAAAAGTATATTTGAGTAATCCCACCACAATCGCTGGTGTAGCCGACGAGTTACTTACTTTTGGTGAATTTACAGGGAATATTGAGCAAAGCCAGCAAGCGGCAAATGCATTTACGCAAAAACTAAACGGTATAGTTAAAAGCCAGCAAGATAAAAAAAATATAACCGGATTTTATCAGTTATGGGCTGAGCCCATGATGACAGTAAGTAAAAATACATGGATAAGCCAACTGATTGAAACATGCCATGTAAGTAATGTATTTGCACAAAGCACCACAGATTACCCGCAAATTAGTATCGAAAATGTTATTGTTACTAAGCCGCAAGTTATTATTATCCCTGATGAAAAATCAAAAACGCCACAGCCGGTTGTTAATTGGCAAAAGTGGCCAGAAGTACCCGCTGTTAAAAATGATCAATTTATTAGCGTAAATGCCGATTTATTACATCGTTTTACTGTGCGCATGCTAGATGGACTTGCGGATATGTGTGATAAAATAGACGTATCACGTAAACAGATTAAGAGTACACAATGAGCAATTGGGCTACATTTTTAGAAAGTGAATTACAGCAACCTTACATGCAGCAAACGTTAGAGTATGTGGCTAATCGCCGCAATGAAGGTATTGCTGTTTACCCGCCTGAAGCTCAAGTTTTTAGTGCTTTTGATGCCACCGCACTTAATGACATACGCGTTGTAATTTTAGGACAAGACCCATACCACGGAGAAGGGCAAGCGCATGGCTTGTGTTTTTCGGTATTGCCTGATGTAAAAAAGCTGCCGCCGTCGCTTAAAAATATGTACAAAGAGTTAGCTACCGATATCAGCGATTTTATTATTCCTGAGCATGGTTACCTGCAAAGCTGGGCAGATCAGGGCGTGTTTTTACTCAATACAGTATTGACCGTTGAACAAGGGCAAGCGCATTCACATAAGCATTTAGGATGGGAGCAATTTACCGATAATGTAATAGCGCATATTAATAAGCACTGCGAAGGTGTGGTATTTATTTTATGGGGTGCACATGCACAAAAAAAAGGGAAAGGCATAGATAGTGCACGCCATCATGTTTTAAAAGGGCCACACCCATCGCCGCTTTCGGCGCATAGAGGCTTTTTTGGCTGTCAGCATTTCTCAAAAACGAATGAGCTATTGCGAGCCCAAAAAGATAAGCCAATTAACTGGCAAATCTAATTTATTCCAAAGAACTCAAATTGTTTAAACCATTAAAAAAGGCTTCCAGATTCTGGAAGCCTTTTTGTTTAGTTGGGGCGTATTGAATTAAAAATCGAGCTCATCAATTGCAATACTGTCTGTAAAATAATCTAGTTCTTGTAGTTCTTTGCGTAGGCGCTGTTTGTCTTTTATTGCTTCTATTTCACGCCACTTCCTTTTTTTATTCTTTTGAGAGGTTTTTCTAGTTGTATCAGGACCTTCTAATATCTCTAATATATCGTTTAGGCTATCCATGAATTTCTCCTATTGATTTATGACCTCAAGAATACCTATACCACAGGCCTAGCTAAAATAGAACAAAAAAGTGACAGTTATGTTACGTAAGTGTGATTAATTGATGAAGGTTTATACGAGGATTATATGAAGTCGATATGAAGATTATATAGAGGGGTAGCGTATTTTAGGCATAAAAAAACGCCGCTATTGCGACGTTTTTAAAACACGATTATAGCAAATTACATTGCTTTAAAGCGCGCCTCTAGTTGTTCTTGTGCATCAGCAAAAGAGCGAATACCTTCAGCTAGTTTTTCAGTAGCCATAGCATCTTGGTTATGTAACCAACGGAACTGTGCTTCTGTTAATGGCTCTGGTTTTGGCTCTTGTGGAACATCGCTTTGCAGCAAGTATTCTTGTGCGCCTTCAAGGTTGCCTAAATCTTCTAAAAGATTAGGGCTAATAGTTAGCTTGTCACAACCTGTAAGTGCAATAATTTCGCCTGTGTTACGGAAACTTGCACCCATCACAACTGTTTTGTAGTCATGGCGTTTGTAAAATTCAAAAATGCTGCGTACAGACTGAACACCTGGATCTTGTAGCGGATCGGTTGGTTTTTCCATACCGTTAGCAACGTGCCAATCTAAAATACGGCCAACAAATGGCGAAATTAGAAATACGTTTGCATCGGCACACGCGCGGGCTTGGGCATCGCTAAATAATAAAGTAAGGTTACATTTAGTCCCTTCTTTTTCTAGCTGCTCAGCGGCTTTAATACCTTCCCACGTAGACGCTACTTTAATTAAAATTTTGTCTTTGCTTACACCTTCTTTTTCGTAAAGGCTAAGTAGGGTATGTGCTTTATCAATCGTAGCTTGCGTATTAAACGAAAGGCGTGCATCTACTTCAGTAGAAATATAACCAGGTACAATAGCGCTAATTTCTTTACCTAGTAATACGGCAAAGTAATCGCATGCTAGTTCAAGTTGTTTAGCAGGCTCTTGCTCGGTTTCTTTTGCGTAGCTCCAAGCTTTATCTAGGTAAGGCTTATATGCTTCAATCTCGCTCGCTTTTAATAAAAGCGACGGGTTTGTAGTTGCATCTTCTGGTTGATGCTTTTTAATAGCTTCAATATCACCAGTGTCGGCTACGATAGATGAATGTTGTTTTAGCCTTTGTAGAGCTGAAGTCATTTGCTTTCCTCATTCCAAGCAAGTTAAAAGAAAAATCTAATCACTCTTAATATATACAATCCATACTGCAACAGTGTGACAATGCTTGATAGGTCTTATGTCCTGATCAATAAAAAAACGGTAATGCATGGGTTATTAAGAGAGGATTTATTTAAACAAAACGTGCTTTTCGTTTCATTTAATGTTGAAATTGACACTAAATAAATTACAAGTCAATAGCTAACTATGATCACTGTTATTTCACCTGCAAAAAATCTTGATTACGAAACGCCACCCGCAACAGACAAGTTCACTCAGCCTGAATTACTAGAGCACAGCGAAGAGCTCATGAAAGTATGCCGTGAACTAACACCAGCGCAAATTGGCAGTTTAATGAAAATTAGCGATAAGCTATCTGGGCTTAACGCTGCACGCTTTAGCGAGTGGGCGCAGCCGTTCACACAAAGTAATGCTAAACAAGCCGCACTTGCCTTTAATGGCGATGTATACGGCGGTTTAGATGCAAGCACGCTTAAAGCTAGCGAGCTTGATTACGCACAAAACCATTTACGTATACTTTCTGGCTTATACGGCTTATTAAAACCACTTGATTTAATGCAAGCTTACCGTCTTGAAATGGGCACCAAGCTTGAAAACTCGCGTGGCAAAAACTTATACGAGTTTTGGGGCAGCGTAATAGCGAACAAACTAAACGAAGTATTAAAAGCACAAGACGCGCAATACTTAGTTAACCTTGCTTCAAACGAATACTTTAAAGCGGTAGATAAAAAAGCATTAAATGCACAAATTATTACCCCACACTTTAAAGACTGTAAAAACGGTCAATACAAGGTAATTAGCTTTTACGCTAAAAAAGCACGCGGTATGATGGCGCGCTACATTATCGAAAATAAAGTAACGCAATTAAGCCAACTTAAAGAGTTTACTGTGGCGGGTTATTACTTTAGCCCTGAGGCAACAGTTAAAGAGCTTGAGCCTGTATTTATGCGCGACGAACAAAATTAAACTGAGCGTAAACTTAATTAAATAGTTAAAAAGCCATGCACCGCATGGCTTTTTTGATGTTGGCGTTATATTTGCAACCTCATCTAATATTAATGAGAACACTAACTAAATAGGTGCAAATAAAATGATCAGCATTCCGTCAGTTGGCGAAGCCGAAAAACTAATAGAAGAAAAGCTCGGAGGGTGGTTTGATGTTGTAATAAGCCATATCCCTAATTTTATAGTGGCAATTGTAATTGCCATAGTATTTTCAATATTGGCGCGCTTTGCTGGCAAGCTGATGAAAAACGTGTTGCGCCGCTCTCTCGACTCAACGCAAATTGCCGATTTAATGGCGTCAATATTCAAAGTTATTGTGTTGTGCATAGGTTTATTTATAGCGCTCGATTTTGTTGGCCTAAAAGGCACCGTCACTTCGCTACTTGCTGGTGCGGGTATTGTGGGTTTGGCCATTGGTTTTGCGTTTCAAGACATGACCGAAAACCTAATTGCTGGTATAGCAATGGGTGTACGCAAGCCATTTAAAACAGGTGATGTAATAGAAACCGATGATGTGTTTGGTTCGGTGCATTCTATAAACCTACGTAACACGCTAATAGAGAGCTTTTACGGGCAACTAATACTTGTACCAAACAAAGTCTTATTTAGAAATGTACTAAAAAATTACACCACGCTAGGTATAAGACGTATAGAAGTACCCGTAGGTATTTCGTATGGCGACGACATAGAAAAAGCAAAAGACGTTATAGTCGATAAAATTAACGAATTTGACTTTGTAATACGTAAAGACGAAACCGCTGTATATGCTGAAGGTTTTGGCGACAGCAGCATTAACTTACTGGTGTGGTTTTGGATTAAATACCCAGGCGAGCCTGACTTTATGACGGTACGCCACAAAGGGGTTGTTGCCGTTAAGCAGGCACTCGACGAAGCTGATATTAGTATTCCTTTCCCAATTCGTACGCTCGACTTTGGCATTAAGGGCGGTGAGAAACTCGATGCCATGATAAGCGATAAAATAAGCCCGCAGTCATCAACTAAAAATAGTAGCGACGGTGCTGACTCTAGCCAAAGTGAGTAATTTAGTTAAAACACATTAGCCAAAAGCATTGGGAAATAGTTACTTACCAACAGCGCATTTTTACAGAGTAAAATTGCGCTTTTTAGTACATGCTTTTAATAATTATTAAGCCTGAACAGGGTAAGCCAAATTTAATCGGTTTTTGTTTATTATGATAACCGTGTTATTTGCCATAACTGATAATGTGATTACAATATGACCATTATTAATTTAAATAGTTTATCAATGCGTAAAGTAGCATTACTACAGTTCATAACCCTTACTTTATTAAGCTTCATGCTTGGGTGTACATCAATAAGTAATAAGCAGAGTACGAGTGAAAAACATAATTTTAAGTATGGTTTGAGCTATAAATTAAATGTAGATGACAATACTGCTGAAATACTTTTTCTTAATAAGAACGATACCCCTATAAACGCACTTACCCTACCAAATAAAACGGTATACATTGCAAAAGAGCAGTTACGAGAATTTTGCAGATCGGATGGTATTTTATGCGCTAGGGAAAAGTCTGAAAGTAACTTTGTTAGTTGGTCTCCCGATGGTGAGTTTTTAGCCGTTTTTGCAGGTGACACCCAAGGTTTTTGGTTTTTACCAACAATTGAAATAACCAAGTCTGCATTTAATGAAAGTCATATACTCAAGGTTGGACTTCATCAAACAACTAACCAGTTTAATATCGGTTTGTTTCATCAAACCGGTGGATGGTTGAATAACGAACAATATATTTTTTCAGCTGGTTTGAGTGGCAATAATTTTATTTATAAGTTCAACACAAAAACAAAGGAACTTAAGGGTTTTCCTTTTGAGTTAAATGAAGATTCTACAGTGAGCAATTTCGAAGAGGTATTTGTTGATAGTTATTCTTCGCAAAAAAGTAGTTTTAAAATAAGTGATGTGACTAAACAATTAGAAAAATTAAAATAAAAAAGCGCAGCTTGTGTTGGAGTAACAAGCCGCGCTTACGAATTAGTTATATAAATAGGTTTATGTGGTACGTATTAAATAACGCTAATTTTGTTACGAATGATTTTAACCCCATCTATATTTTCTAGAAATTTTTGAGCTAGTGCGCGCTGAAAACCAGTTTGTGCTTCACCGTACAAATCTACTTCACCATTTTTTACCTGCACACGAATATCACTTAACGCTAAGTTAGGATTAGTTCGTAGGGTGTTGGTGATAGTTTGTTGTAGGTTAGGTTGAGTGGCTACACTGCTTACTACTGCCATGTTGGTTGCTGCACTTACCTTTGTAGCGCAAACTAATAAAAATAAACAACAAAATGATACTAAAGCGATAGTTAACTTGAAGCGGTTCATAACTTAATCCTTACATTACGGTGAATCGTGCAGCCACAAAATGGAAATTCCATCGGCTAGGTTATCTTTGTAGTTACAATTTCGGTGCCAATATTAACGCTATGAAATATAAGATAATTTTATTAAGTGGGAATTAAGGTGGGCAAAAATTACATTTAAATGGGTATGAGTTACATGCTTGGGTTACATATGTAACGGGTACAAACACCAGAGCCTGTAAGGCTTGCATTAAAAAGCCGGCAAAAGCCGGCTTAGTATAAAAATGTTTTAGGTTACTTCTTCTTTTTAACCTTGGCCTTTTTCTTGGCTTTCATTTTTACTGGATCTTTACGCTTTTTAGCCGGTGGCTTAGCTTCTTTATGCTGTGGCTCAACACCTCTAATTACACGGCGTTTTAACTTTTGCTCAACGTAGCGCTCTACTTTATATAAAATGCCAATGTCATGTGCTTCAACTAACGATATTGCTATGCCTTTTTTACCAGCACGGCCAGTACGACCAATACGGTGTACATATACGTCGGCAGTGCGCGGCATATCAAAGTTAATAACGTGACTGATGTCAGATACGTCAATACCACGTGCAGCTACGTCGGTAGCAACTAATATGCTTGTTTTACCACTGTGGAAGTTTTCCATGGCTTTCATACGTTTGTCTTGTGGCATTTCGCCGCGTAACCACGCTGCTTTTACATCATTAGTTGTAAGTTCACCAATCAATGTTTCTAAGCGTTCGCGAGTTTTAACAAACACAATTGCTTTAGTCACGTCAGGATTTTTTAGCGTGTTAACTAACAATTCAAGCTTATGATGGTAATCGTCGGCTAAATGTACCCACTGATGAATTTTTGCTTTTTCTTTACGTGACGATTCGGCTTCTAATAGAGCTGGGTCGTTTAATGTTTTTTCAGCAAACCTTTCTACGCTGTCACCTTCAAGTGTTGCTGAGAATAAAAAACATTGGCGACGATTTTTAGCTTCGTCACAAATACGGCTCATTTCTTTTTTGAAACCCATATCTAACATGCGATCTGCTTCATCAATAATAAGCATTTCTACATGTTCAGCATGAAAGTTTTCGGTTTCTAGGTATTCCATTAATCGACCTGGTGTGGCGATTAAAATATCGTTATTTTTTTCGAAAATTTCTTTATGCGTGCCGTAGTTAATACCGCCTGTTACTACACCAATTTTTAGGTGTGTGCGTTTAGCTAGTAGTTCACATTGTTCATGAATTTGATAAGCCAACTCACGAGTCGGGGTCATAACGAGGACGCGCGCAAAACCAGGATCACGACGTGGGAAATCCAGTAAGTACTGAATAGCCGGAATTAAAAATGCCGCTGTTTTACCTGTACCAGTAGGCGCAGATGCTAAAATATCGCGCCCCTGTAGTGCTTCAGGAATAGCTTGTTGTTGAATGCTGGTTGGCGTCTCGTAGCCCATTTTATTAATGGCATCGAGTAGCTTGTTATCAAGATCAAATTCAGAAAATTGCATAGAGTGTCTAAAATAAGGGACAATTACCCTGATTATACGCGCTATGCTGCGCTTGGTGAATGAAAAGGTGAAAAAATGTCTGGTTTTGTATTTAAACAATTTAAAGTTGAACACGACCACTGTGCAATGAAAGTTTCTACCGATGGCATTTTGCTTGGCGCATGGGCTAATTTAAGCGGTGCAAAGTCATTACTTGATATAGGCACAGGCACCGGCTTACTAGCATTAATGTGTAAGCAGCGCAGTAATGAGCTTGATATAACTGCGGTAGAAATTGACGAAAGCGCCTATACCCAAGCATTACAAAATGTAGCTAATAGTCCGTGGCCAACAATAAGTATTAAGCACCAAACTATTCAAAGCTTTAGTAGTGAAGTTAAGTTTGATGTTGTTATCTCCAATCCACCGTATTTTAATCACAGTTTAAAAGGCGATAATGCTGCGCGTAATACCGCGCGCCATACCGACGGCTTAAGTTTTGAAGAGTTAATAAATGCGTTTAAACGTTTAAGCCATAGTCGCTCTCGCTTTAACTTAATACTCCCAAGCGTTGAAGGCGCATTATTTATTGAGCTTGCTACTCAAAATGGGCTTTATTTAAACACTCACTGCCAAGTAAAAGCCACGCCCAATAAAGATATTAGCCGCAGTTTAATGACATTTAGCTACGTAAAAAGCGATTTAGAATCATCAACCCTGTGTATTAGAAACTTAGATAATACCTACACTGCTGATTATATAGCTTTGTGCAAAACATTTTATTTAAAAATGTAAGTTACTTAGTAATGAAGGTTATTTAGTAATAAAGGATAGTTTACCCGTTATGCATACGTATTCAGTTTTTATTTCATCGACTATAAGCCTAGTGTTAACCACTTGTAAATAACATCGAGTAGTTGTTTTGCTCGCTCAACAATTGGATCACACACTATGAAACTCAATAAAATAATCACCACCGCAGGTTTAAGTCTAGGGTTGCTCTTACCTAGTATTGCCACAGCTACGCCCACCACATTTGTGCATTTGTTTGAATGGAATTGGCAAGATGTAGCGCAAGAATGTGAACAGTATTTAGGACCAAAAGGCTATGCTGCAGTGCAGGTATCGCCACCTAATGAACACATTACAGGAGGCCAATGGTGGACACGCTATCAGCCTGTAAGTTATGAACTGCAAAGTCGTGGCGGTAACCGTGCACAGTTTATTGATATGGTAAATCGCTGTAGTGCAGCTGGGGTTGATATTTATGTTGATACGCTTATTAACCATATGGCAGCAGGAAGTGGCACAGGCACAGCGGGTAATAGTTTTGGTAATAAAAGCTTTCCTATTTATAGCCCACAAGATTTTCATGAAAGTTGTACCATTAATAGCTCTGATTATGGCAACGATCGCTACCGAGTACAAAATTGTGAACTCGTTGGACTTGCCGATTTAGATACCGCTTCAAACTATGTGCAAAATACCATTGCAGCATATATTAACGACTTACAAGCTATTGGCGTAAAAGGCTTTCGGTTTGATGCTTCTAAACATGTTGCCGCAAGCGATATCCAAAGTTTAATGGCCAAAGTAAATGGCTCGCCAGTGGTTTTTCAAGAAGTGATTGATCAAGGTGGAGAGGCTGTTGGCGCCTCTGAATATTTAAGCACTGGTTTAGTAACTGAATTTAAATATAGCACTGAGCTTGGTAATACTTTTAGAAACGGCTCGCTTGCATGGCTGAGTAATTTTGGCGAAGGGTGGGGCTTTATGCCTAGCTCTTCTGCGGTGGTTTTTGTAGATAATCACGATAATCAACGTGGTCATGGCGGCGCTGGTAATGTAATTACCTTTGAGGATGGCCGCTTATATGACTTAGCCAATGTATTTATGTTGGCTTATCCGTACGGTTATCCAAAAGTAATGTCGAGTTATGATTTTCATGGTGATACAGATGCTGGTGGGCCAAACGTACCTGTACATAATAATGGTAACTTAGAGTGTTTTGCTAGTAATTGGAAGTGTGAGCATCGCTGGTCATATATTGCAGGCGGGGTCGATTTTAGAAATAACACCGCCGACAATTGGGCAGTAACAAATTGGTGGGATAACACGAATAATCAAATATCATTTGGTCGAGGTAGCTCGGGTCATATGGCTATTAACAAAGAAGACTCAACACTCATTGCAACGGTGCAAACAGACATGGCGCCTGGGCAATACTGTAATGTGCTAAAAGGCGAGTTGTCGGCTGATGCTAAAAGTTGTAGTGGCGAGGTTATAACGGTTAATTCCGACGGTACTATTAATCTCAATATTGGTGCTTGGGATGCAATGGCAATTCATAAAAATGCCAAGTTAAATACAAGCTCTGTGCCAAATACAGGGAGTGACTGGCAACGCACGGTTATTTTTATTAATGCACAAACGCAAAGTGGACAAGATATGTTTTTGCGCGGTGGTGTAGATCACGCTTATGCAAACGCAAATCTGGGTCGAAACTGCCAAACAAGTAATTTTGAGTGTGCAATGCCTATTCGTCATAATAATTTAAAAAACGTGACAACAAGCCCTTGGAAAGCAAATGATAACTACCTTGATTGGTATGGCATAGAAAATGGGCAAAGTAGCGAAGCAGAAGGTTCTGCGACCGACTGGACAGCGAATGTTTGGCCAGCAGGTTGGGGCGCTGAAAAAACGGTAAACACAGATGGTTTTGGTGTGACATCTTTAAATATATGGGGCGAACACTATTGGATGCTTGATGTAGATATGGATTGCAGTAAAGCGGTTAATGGATGGTTTGAACTAAAAGCATTCATTAAAAACGGCCAAGGATGGGAGACTGCTATTGCTCAAAACAATACACCTTATACAAGCACTAATCATATGGCGCAATGCGGAAAAATTAATAAATTTGAGTTTAATAACTCAAGTGTAGCCATTCGTAGTTTTTAAAAAATAAATAAAAAGCCTATATTTGAACCTAAGCCTAAGCTAATGATTATTAGTTTAGGTTTTTTAGGTACTGTTCTTTCATAGTGTGTTTATAAATCACCTGTTATGATTCACTCATTAGTTACATTGAATTAAGACAACACAATGAAAAAATTAAATAAAATAATACTACTAAGTACATTCTCTGCGGTTGTTTTGGCAAGCCAAAGTGCACTGGCAGCCATGACCCCAGTTGGGCTTTGGAAAACGATTGACGAGGATACAAACCAAGCTAAGTCGTATGTACGTATTACCCAAACCAACGGTACTTTAAGCGGTAAAGTTGAAACTATTCTAGACCCTACAAAACAAAATGATACATGCAATAAATGTGATGATGAGCTAAAAGATCAGCCTATTTTAGGAATGACTATTATTACTGATGTAAAAGCTGAGGATGATGACGTTTGGGGAGATGGCGAAATACTTGACCCAACAAATGGTAAAACCTACACCTTACAGCTCACAGTGCAAGATGAAGGTCAGAAACTTGAAGTTCGTGGTTACATTGGCTTTTTTTTCCGTAACCAATATTGGCTAAGGGTTGAGTAATTACTTTGTAGCGTAGCAATAATGGCTACGCAATTTTAGTTAAAGCGTTTCGCCGTATTCAGTCATTACTTGTTCAACCCAAGTCGCAATACGGTCATCACTTAGCTCGTATTGGCTGTCTTCGTCCAGTGCGAGCCCTACAAATTGTTTGCCATCGGGAGTTAGCGCTTTTGAAGCTTCAAACTCGTAACTACTGTCGTTGGACCAAAAACCAAGTTGGGTAAATGTTTGCGTATTTATTTCGTCGTGCAGCATCCCTAGCGCATCTTGAAACCACTGCCCGTAACCTTGCTGATCGCCCATGCCAAATAAAGCAATGGTTTTACCGCTTAGGTTTACGTCGGCTATGTCGTCCCATTTTGACTCCCAGTCTTCTTGTATTTCACCAAAATCCCATGTTGAAATACCAAAGATGATAAAGTCGTACTGCTGCGCATTTTTTAGTGGCTCGTCTTTAATATTGTGCAGGGTAACTATATCGGCACCAATAATGTCGCGAATCTTTTCTGCTGCCATTTCGGTGTAGCACGTAGTAGAACCAAAAAATAAACCAATTTGCATCGTATTTATCACTGTGTAATTGCCTGATATGATAGGCTCAAGTTTACCGTAAGGTATTTTTAATTGATACCTTAGCAAAGCATGAGAGCATAATGTGACAACGCTATCTGACGATTCTTTTGAAAATGACAGCAGTATGAGCAGTAATAGCGACTACCTAGAAACCTTTTTAGATAGCCTGTACTTAGAGCAAGGCGTAAGCGAAAACACATTAAGTGCTTATCGCAGCGATTTAGATAAGTTTTGCCTATTTTTAAAGGGCGAAAACTTAATGACGGTAACCGGGCTTGATATAGAGGGTTACTTAGCTCACAGAGTTGATTTAGGATTAAAACCACGTAGTACGGCACGTAGTATTAGTGCGCTAAAGCGTTTTTATCAGTACTTTGTGCGCGAAAAAATAATTAGTGATTCGCCCATGCTAAATATTGCTCAACCAAAAGCAGGGCAGTCGTTACCTAAAACACTCTCAGAAGCTGAAGTTGAGGCATTGTTAAATGCGCCCAATACAGAAGAAGCGATGGGACTGCGCGATAAGGCGATGCTTGAACTACTTTATGCAACGGGTTTGCGTGTAAGTGAGCTTGTTGGGTTGCGTATGGAGCAAATTAATTTGCGCCAAGCTGTGGTGTTTGTAAAAGGTAAAGGTAATAAAGAGCGCTTAGTGCCACTTGGCGAGGAAGCCATGTACTGGCTTGAGCAATTTTTAAAGGTCGGGCGTGCGCAAATGATAAAACACGCCACCGATTTTGTGTTTCCGTCTAAGCGCGGTGTTGGCATGACGAGACAAACCTTTTGGCATAGAATTAAACACTATGCTATTTTGGCAGCAGTTGAGTCTCCAATATCGCCCCATACAATGCGCCATGCTTTTGCTACGCATTTATTAAACCATGGGGCAGATTTACGTGTGGTACAAATGATGTTGGGCCACAGTGATTTATCAACCACACAAATTTATACCCATGTTGCTAATGAACGTTTAAAATCGGTGCATGCGCAGCATCACCCGCGTGCTTAATTTGAAATTAAATAGCACTAAGCCGGTCAATTTATAAGTACTTTTGGAATAGAGAAAATTATGAAAAAATTAATGTTAGCAGGTGCCATGTTGTGCACAAGTATTAGTGCATTTGCAAATGGCGTTGCTGTAGCTCCTGATGCTAATGATCCTATAGTGACTAAATTTGCGACTTTAGGCGTAACGGTTAAGCAAATTAACCCAAGTCCAGTTGCAGGGTTAAAAGAGCTTATTACCAACAAAGGCGTGCTTTACGCAAGTCCAGATGGTCAATTTTTAATGCAAGGTACGTTAATCGATTTGAATAATCGTAATAACCTAACTGAGCAAGCATTAAACGGCGTGCGCGTTGAAGGCATTAAAGAATACGAAGATTCGATGATTGTGTATAAAGCACCAAACGAAAAGCACAGCATTACCGTATTTACTGATATTAGCTGTGGCTACTGTCGTAAGTTGCACCGTGAGCTAGATGATTTACTCGATGAAGGTATTACCGTTAAGTATCTTGCATTTCCGCGTGGTGGGCTACAAGGTTCTGGTTATGCTGATTTAATGAATGTGTGGTGTGCTAAAGATCAGCAAGAAGCACTGACTGAGGCTAAGTCGGGCGCAGACACTAAAGTAATTGCAGGGTGTAATGCACCAGTTGCTGAGCATTACCAGCTAGGTCAAAGCTTTGGTATTAGCGGCACGCCGGCTATTGTTTTAGAAGATGGTACGATGATCCCAGGTTACCAGCCTGCAGCAGCATTAAAAGCAGCATTAGATGCTAACAAAGCGTCGTAATACGTTTTATAGTTAATAAAAAGGCCTTAATGGCCTTTTTTTGTCTTTTTAGTACGACTCAATAAGTTAAAACTCTGCATGAAAAAACTAATCATTGCGCGTGAAAACGTTGACGACTCGCATTTACCGAGTAATTTACACCCTGTAATTAAACAAATTTATGCTAACCGCAATGTATTCAATGCCGAAGAGCTAAATAACAGCGTAGCTACGCTTCACGACTTTAAATTGTTCAAAGACATCGACAAAGCCAGCGATTTATTAATTGAAGCATTAAAAGCGCAAAGCCAAATATTAATAGTCGGCGATTTTGATGCTGATGGCGCAACGAGTACGGCCACTTTAATGCAAGGCCTTGAGATGTTTGGTTTTAAGCATTTAGATTACTTAATTCCGGACCGGTTTAGCTTAGGTTATGGCTTGAGCCCCGCACTTGCAGAGCAAATAGTACAAATTAAGCCTGATTTAGTGATCACCGTAGATAACGGCATATCGTGTATTGCCGGTATTAATATTTTAAAAGCGGTTGGCATAAAAGTGCTGGTAACAGATCACCATTTACAAGGTGAGCAGCTGCCAAATGCCGATGCAATAGTAAATCCAAATAGGCACGAATGTAACTTCCCGTCTAAATCTATAGCAGGCGTTGGCGTTGCTTTTTACTTACTGATAGCACTGAGAAGCGTAATGCGAGACCTTGGTTATTTTGAGCAGCAACCGCCGCCTAATTTAGCTAACTTGCTCGATATTGTAGCGCTTGGTACGGTTGCTGACGTGGTCGCACTTGATGCAAATAACCGCACCTTAGTACATCAAGGTTTAGCACGTATTCGCAGTGGTAAAACACGCCCAGGCATCACCGCGCTTATTGAAGTGGCTAACCGCAATGCAGCGCGCTTAAGCGCAAGCGACTTTGGCTTTTCACTTGCGCCGCGTTTAAATGCAGCAGGGCGATTAGACGACATGAGTTTAGGTATAGCGTGCTTGCTCAGCACCGACATAAACCAAGCGCGCAGTATAGCGAGCGAGCTCGATAGCTTAAACTTTGCAAGGCGCGAAATAGAACAAGGCATGCAAGTGGAGGCACAAGCTGTGCTTGATAGGCTCGCATTTAGCGACGATAGCATCCCTGATGCTATTTGTTTGTTTCAAGATGATTGGCATCAAGGTGTTATTGGTATTTTGGCTGGTCGCTTGAAAGAAAAATACCACCGTCCAACCGTTATATTTGCTGGTGGCGAAAACGGTGAAATTAAAGGCTCGTGCCGCTCTATTGAAGGGCTACACATGCGCGATTTACTCGAAGGACTCAATACAGCCGACCCACACTTAATTAATAAATTTGGTGGCCACGCAATGGCCGCTGGTTTAAGTATTAACGAGCAGCACTTTAACGACTTTAAAAAAGCGTTTGATGCCGCAGTTAGCGCGCAACTTAGTGAAGAAAGTAAGCGCTGCATTGTGTTTACTGACGGTGAGCTGCCAAACGACTGCTTTACTATGGAGTTTGCTCAACTATTAAAGCAATCGGGCCCGTGGGGGCAGCAATTTCCTGAGCCAGTGTTTGAGCACACCTTTGAAGTAATACAGCAGCGCATAGTCGGCGAAAAGCATTTAAAGCTCGTTTTAAAGCATCAATCAGGGAGATTAGTAGACGCCATTGCCTTTGGTATTGATGTAAAAGAATGGCCCGACACAGAAGCGAAGTTTGTAAAAGTAGCGTACCAACTCGATATAAATGAGTTTAGAGGTAAATTTACACTGCAATTAATAGCCAGAGAACTTGAAAAAGTGTACTAAAAAATATGCACAAAGCATGCATAAAAGGCTAATAAAGCGCGCAGTTTTTTGTTAAAATCGGGCGTTTTTATCATTTGACGATAACTTACGCGGTATAAACGCGCGTAAATCAGCCATTTTGGAGTAATGACCATGTTTGAAGTGAATCCTGTGATTAACCAAATCAAGGAAATTCGCGAACGTACTGAGTTGCTTCGGGGGTACCTTTGACTACGCTCTTAAACAAGAACGCTTAGAAGAAGTTAACGCCGAACTTGAAGATTCAGCCGTATGGAATGAGCCTGAACGCGCACAAGCGCTTGGCCGTGAAAAATCAGCATTAGAAGCCGTTGTTGAAACAATCGACAACCTTGTAGCCGGTACTGACGACGTTGAAGGTTTACTTGAACTTGCTGTAGAAGCCGAAGATCAAGATACCTTTGATGAAGCACAAAGCGAACTCGCTGATTTGAATGCGCAGTTAGAAGGCTTAGAGTTTCGTCGTATGTTTTCAGGTCCTCATGACTCAAACGATGCGTACCTTGATTTACAATCGGGTTCTGGCGGTACTGAAGCACAAGACTGGTGTAACATTCTACTTCGTATGTACTTACGTTGGGGCGAGGCTAAAGGCTTTAAAGTTGAGCTAGTTGAAGCAACCGACGGTGATGTTGCTGGTATTAAAGGTGCAACAGTTCGCTTTGTTGGCGAATACGCTTACGGTTGGTTACGTACAGAAACAGGCGTTCACCGTTTAGTACGTAAAAGCCCATTTGACTCAAGTGGTCGTCGTCATACTTCGTTTGCTTCTGCGTTTGTATACCCAGAGATTGACGATAATATTGAAATTGATATTAATCCGTCAGATCTACGTATAGATGTTTACCGTGCATCAGGCGCGGGTGGTCAGCACGTTAACACTACCGAATCGGCAGTTCGTATTACTCACGTACCAACAAACACCGTAGTGCAGTGTCAAAACGAGCGTTCACAGCATAAAAATAAAGCCCAAGCGATGAAGCAATTAAAAGCTAAATTATTTGAGCTTGAGCTACAGCAGCAAAATGCTGAAAAACAAACGCAAGAAGATGCTAAATCTGATATAGGTTGGGGTAGCCAAATACGTTCATACGTACTTGATGACGCACGCATTAAAGATTTACGTACCGGCGTTGAAAACCGCAATACCCAATCGGTACTTGACGGTAACTTAGATAAATTTATTGAAGCCAGCCTTAAATCTGGCCTATAACCACCAAGCTAATAAAGAGCTAAAAAATGACTGATAAAATCCAAGACGAAAACAAGTTAATCGCTGAGCGTCGCGGCAAGTTAGACGCGATACGCGAAAATTGCCCAGCCAACGGTCATCCAAACCAATTCCGTCGTGAGCATTACACGGCTGATTTGCAAGCCCAGTTTGGTGATAAGAGCAAAGAAGAATTAGTTGAACTACAAGAAGTTGTGTCTATTGCTGGACGTATTTTAGCAAAGCGTGGACCGTTTTTTGTAATTCAAGACATGAAAGGTCGCGTACAAGCGTATGCATCTAAAGATGTTCAAAAAGATCTTAAAGAAAAATATGGTCAGCTAGACACTGGCGATATTATTGGTGTTAAAGGCGCGTTAAATAAATCGGGTAAAGGCGATTTATACGTAGAAATGACTGAGTATCAATTACTAACTAAGTCACTTCGTCCGTTACCTGAAAAATTCCATGGCTTATCAGATCAAGAAACAAAGTACCGCCAACGTTACGTTGACTTAATTACTAACGAAGCAACGCGCGAAACATTCCGTATTCGTTCACAAGTAGTTGAAGGCATTCGTCGCTTTTTAGCAGAGCGTGACTTTATGGAAGTAGAAACACCAATGCTACAGGTTATACCTGGTGGTGCATCTGCGCGTCCGTTTGTAACTCACCATAACGCGCTTGATATCGACATGTACTTACGTATAGCGCCAGAGCTTTACTTAAAGCGCTTAGTGGTAGGTGGTTTTGACCGTGTGTTTGAAATTAACCGCAACTTCCGTAACGAAGGGTTATCTACACGTCACAATCCAGAATTCACAATGATTGAATTTTACCAAGCATACGCTGATTACATCGACCTGATGAACATCACCGAGGACATGCTACGTACGGTTGCAACTAACGTATTGGGTAGCCCAATTGTTATAAATACAACGAAAGACGAAAACGGCGAAGTAACTGACTCAGTTGAGTATGACTTTGGCCAACCGTTTACACGTTTAAGCATGGCAGACGCTATCTTAAAATATAACCCTGAGTTTGATGCTGCGGTATTTAATGACCCAGAAAACCACTTTGACGAATTAAAAGCGTACGCTAAACAAGTGCACGTTAAAATTCCTGAAAACTGTGTTTGGGGCCCAGGTAAGTTTTTGTGTGAAATATTTGAAGAAACAGCAGAGCACATGCTTATTCAACCTACGTTTATTACTGGCTACCCTTGGGAAGTATCACCACTTGCACGTCGTAACGACGAAAACTCATTTGTTACAGACCGTTTTGAGTTTTTTGTTGGCGGTCGTGAACTTGCAAATGGTTTCTCTGAGCTTAATGATGCACAAGACCAAGCTGAGCGCTTTACTCGTCAAGTTGAAGAGAAAGACGCAGGCGATGATGAAGCAATGCATTACGATGAAGACTACATACGCGCACTTGAGTACGGCTTACCGCCAACTGCAGGTGAAGGTATTGGTATTGACCGTTTAGTAATGTTATTTACTGACTCATCTACAATTAAAGACGTTATTTTGTTCCCGCATATGCGTCCACAAGCTGACTAAGCTTTGAGTAAAACAAAGTAAGTTAATAAACGCCGCCTAATCGCGGCGTTTTTGTGTTTAAAGCCTAGACAATAAAGGTATGCTTTTAACAAGGTACTTCGTAAATAAAAAGATGTAATTTGTTAATTGTTTTTGATTAGGGTGGCGCTGTTTTTATAAACTTAAGCATTTGATATTGTTTGTTTTGATTCTTTTAAACAAATTTGGTTAGTATTATAACTTTTTATTATGACTGTTTTTTAAACATTTCGTTGTATTTATGTAACTTTTTTAGCTACACTATGGCGAAAATTTAAGCGGCCTAGGTTGTACGCTTTAACTAAGAATAATCAAACGGACTTATAGAATAATAAAATGAAAAATAAACGCGTTGAAGAGTCGTCAGAACTCTGTACGACAGAGCAAGAACGACAAGCTTACTATAGAGCCTGTATTGCTGAGTTTCAGCAGTTGGGGTATCAAGAGCAGTACCTTGCAAACCTAACAGATGAGTTAGTACCAGTTGAAGGTATTAATCCTCACTCTGAAGACTCATAAGCCGCTTAATTTTCAAACTAATTACACTTTAAAACCAAGCATATGTGCAATCTATAACCATATAGTCGTTTTTGGTAGAAAAGTGTTTGACATATTTTCTGAAATCTTTATTATACGCCCCACAAGACGGAGAGGTGTCCGAGTGGCCGAAGGAGCTCCCCTGCTAAGGGAGTATAGAGTTTGTAGCTCTATCGAGGGTTCGAATCCCTCCCTCTCCACCATTTCTTTTAATGGCGTGTTTTGTAAAGTTTTAAAGTATGGGTGCATAGCTCAGCTGGATAGAGTACTCGGCTACGAACCGAGCGGTCGGAGGTTCGAATCCTCCTGCGCCCACCATACTTTAATAACTCTGCTTAGAGTCTAAATAAGCAATTAAAGTGTTTGGCTTTATAACCAAGCGGTCGGAGGTTCATTCTTAGAAGATACGTCCTGCGCCCACCATACTTTAATAACTCTGCTTAGAGTCTAAATAAGCGAAAGCTCTACTTAGAGTTAAAATAAGTAAACTATAAAGTGGGTGCATAGCTCAGCTGGATAGAGTACTCGGCTACGAACCGAGCGGTCGGAGGTTCGAATCCTCCTGCGCCCACCACTTTATAGACTCTGCTTAGAGTATAAATAAGCTAAACTCTCACTTAGAGTCAAAATAAGTAATAGTAAAAATGAAAGTGGGTGCATAGCTCAGCTGGATAGAGTACTCGGCTACGAACCGAGCGGTCGGAGGTTCGAATCCTCCTGCGCCCACCACTTTCATGTTTTCATACGCTTTTAAGTGTAAGAAAAATAAACCGATGGAAATCGGTTTTTTTATGCCTGAATTTATACGCTCTGCTTAGAGTTTAAATAAGCAATCTATGAAAGTGGGTGCATAGCTCAGCTGGATAGAGTACTCGGCTACGAACCGAGCGGTCGGAGGTTCGAATCCTCCTGCGCCCACCACTTTCATAACAAGCCGACATTAAGTCGGTTTTTTTGTGCCCGAAATAAAGTGAAGTGTAAGCTACCACTCCTGTAGCCGCAGAGCTTGCTCGCGTGAGAAGCGGCAGCTTCTAATTACTTACCACCGATATAACTGATGCTTTATTTACGAGCTTTGCTCGTCGCGTCAGCAAGCTGCACGCCTACAAGTAAAACCAACCCAATCTTTAAATCTAAACTCCGAGCTTATTCATCCGTTGTAGACGCAGAGCTTGCTCGCGTGAGAAGCGCCAGCTTCTAATTACTTACCACCGATATAACTGATGCTTTATTTACGAGCTTCGCTCGTCGCGTCAGCAAGCTGCACGCCTACAAGCAAAACCATCCCTAATCTTTAAATCTAAACTCCGAGCTTATTCATTCGTTGTAGACGCAGAGCTTGCTCGCGTGAGAAGCGACAGCTTCTAATCACTTACCACCGATATAACTGATACTTTATTTACGAGCTTCGCTCGTCGCGTCAGCAAGCTGTTCGCCTACAAGTAAAAACAGCTCTAATCTTTAAATCTAAACTCCAAGTTTATTTATCCGTTGTAGACGCTGAGCTTGCTCGCGTGAGAAGCGCTTACCACCGATATAACTGATGCTTTATTTACGAGCTTCGCTCGTCGCGTCAGCAAGCTGCACGCCTACAAGCAAAACCATCCCTAATCTTTAAATCTAAACTCCGAGCTTATTCATTCGTTGTAGACGCAGAGCTTGCTCGCGTGAGAAGCGACAGCTTCTAATCACTTACCACCGATATAACTGATACTTTATTTACGAGCTTCGCTCGTCGCGTCAGCAAGCTGCACGCCTACAAGTAAAGCCATCCCTAATCTTTAAATCTAAACTCCAAGTTTATTTATCCGCTGTAGACGCTGAGCTTGCTCGCGTGAGAAGCGCCAGCTTCTAATCATTTACTACCGATTTAACTGAGACTTTATTTACGAGCTTCGCTCGTCGCGTCAGCAAGCTGCACGCCTACAAGCAAAACCATCCCTAATCTTTAAATCTAAACTCCAAGCTTATTCATTCGTTGTAGACGCTGAGCTTGCTCGCGTGAGAAGAGGCAGCTTCTAATCTATAAAATTCACAGCAAGTTTACGATCGTTGTTTGTCGCGTCAGCAAGCTGCACGCCTACAAGCAAAACCAGCCCAATCTTTTAAATTCAAACTCCGAGCTTATTTATCCGTTGTAGACGCTGAGCTTGCTCGCGTGAGAAGCGCCAGCTTCTAATCACTATATCTAAGTCCACTTACCCCCTTTCTAAAGCTGCTCTTTAATATTACCTATGTTATTTTAAACACCTTGTTTAAAAGGATATTGCAGTATGTTTAAAACCCTATTTATTACGTTATTTTTTATTTTTAGCGCCATTTTTATTGCAAGCGTGCAAGCCAACGAAGTTAACAACTCACTTGTAGTAGGTGCGCAGCAATATGCTAAATATTTACCGCAGTTAAAAAATAAACGTGTAGGGCTAGTAGTTAATCAAACATCAATGGTAGGGCAAACTCACTTGGTAGATGCGCTGCTGACTAAAAATATTAATATAACTAAAATTTTTGCACCTGAGCATGGCTTTCGCGGCGATCACGATGCGGGCGCACATGTAAAAAATGCCGTTGATAGCAAAACTGGGATTCCGCTTATTTCTATTTACGGTAAAAATAAAAAACCAAGCCAAGCTGCTTTAGCCGATGTTGATGTGATTATTTTTGATATTCAAGATGTGGGAGTGCGTTTTTATACCTACATAAGCTCTATGCACTACATGATGGAAGCCGCTGCAGAGCAGGGGATAGAATTTTTAGTACTCGACAGACCCAACCCAAATATTGCCTACGTTAATGGGCCAATATTAGAGCCAGAATTTAAATCGTTTGTAGGCATGCACCCAATTCCTGTTTTACACGGAATGACCGTTGGCGAACTTGCCAAAATGATCAAGGGTGAGGGCTGGATCAATAAAGCGCCCGCTTTAAAATTAACGGTGATCCCTGTTGATCATTACACTCGCAAAAGTACTTACAGCTTGCCTATAAAACCCAGCCCTAACTTACCTAACGATCAAGCCATTGCGCTTTACCCGTCACTTTGTTTTTTTGAGGCAACGCCTATCAGCATTGGAAGAGGCACCGACTTTGCATTTCAAGTAATTGGCTATTCGCCAGTTGCATTAGGTGATTTTAATTTTACACCGCGCGCAATTAAAGGCGCTGCTTTAAACCCTAAATTTAAAAACCAAACCGTGCAAGGGCTCGATTTAAGACAAGTAAATACCACAGGTCTAAATTTAACTTACTTAATAAGTGCGTACACGGAGCTTAGTAAAAATAATATCTCTTTTTTTGAACGTGCAGACTTTATGGATAAACTAGCGGGTACTAATAAATTGCGCTTAGCTATTGAAGCAGGGCAATCAGAGGTGCAAATAAAACAAAGCTGGCAGGCGGGGCTTGCGCAATTTAAAGCGCAAAGAGCGCCTTACTTGTTATATAAATAAGGGCGCCCATGTTTATTGCTTTAAAAAATAAAAGGCGTGGTTATATAAAAAAAGCGTTTGTAGTGGTTTTAAGTTTTATTATTGTGGGTTGCAGTACACCGCCTGAACCTATTAGCTCGGTGCTACCACTTACAAAAAGCCAACTTGTAGAGCTGCCTAATGCACAAGTGGTTGTAACGTTTCCTGAGGTAAATCCAAGTAGCCGGTTTTATGTAAATAACCGAGGAACGTTTAAAGCTTACAAAGGGCGCGGGCAATTATTAATACAAAACCACAACGCACAAAGCGCCGATATTTATATTAATAATCAAAAGCTCGACGTTAACCAACTAAGCGCCAATACTCTATACAATTACAGTTTGGCAAAAAATACTCACAACGGTGTTAATACCTTTAAGGTTGAAAATATTCTCCCTGCTGGCGCAAGCTTAACACTGCGTTTTGCATTTCCTACTTTAAGCGATGAACCAAAAAAGCATATAGATTTTACTGAAGTAGATACATTAATTGAACGCGATGTAAAAGCGGGTTTTCCTGGGGCTGTGTTGGCCGTTGTTAAAAATGGTGAGCTAATAAAATTAACCGCCTATGGCGATGCAAAGCAATACCAGCAAAGTGATTTAATGTTACTACGCCCAGAGCCAATGCAAACTAATACTTTGTTTGATCTTGCCTCAAACACCAAAATATTTGCCACCAACTTTGCACTTATGAAATTAGTAAGCGAAGGGCTGTTAAATATTAATAAACCCGTGCAAAGCTACCTAAGCGAATATAAAGGCGAAGGGCGAGCAATGCGCACAGTAAAAGACTTACTCACTCACAGCGCCGGATACCCGCCAGTATTTGACTTTCATCGTAAAGATGGCAGCAATGGCGACGCGTTTTATTCGCAAAACAGTAAAACCACCAAACAGCTATTACTTACCAGCGTCCCTTTTAGTAGTAAATCATCTGGGCAGCCTATTTACTCAGATATTGATTACATGATTTTAGGCGTACTCATTGAGCGCATAACTGGGCAGCCCCTTGACGAATATCTAGAGCAGCAAGTGTACGCACCACTAAAATTAACTAACACGTTATTTAATCCACTTAAAAAAGGCTTTAAGCCGCAGCAATTTGCAGCCACTGAGCTTAGCGGCAACACACGAGACGGGCGCATTAAGTTTGATAATGTTCGCACCAGTGTTTTACAAGGCCAAGTGCATGATGAGCGCGCTTACTACTCACTTGATGGCGTAGCAGGGCATGCAGGGTTGTTTAGTAATGCCCACGATTTAGCCGTGCTTTGCCAGCTATTACTAAATAATGGTGGCTACGGCGACCAACAATTATTTAGTGCAAGCGCCTTAGCGCAATTTTTAACGCCGCAATCAAGCGATGAAACCTACGGGCTTGGCTTTAGGCTTGCTGGTAACAACCAAGCTAGGCGTTGGCACTTTGGCCCTTATGCAAGCGCACAAGCATACGGGCACACAGGTTGGACGGGGACCGTGACCGTAATTGACCCCGCTTACGACTTAGCTATTGTTTTACTTACCAATGCTCGCCATAGTGCCATTAAAGGCTCGCAAAAACGTTACGAATTTACAGGTAAACAATTTGAAACCGCACAGTACGGATCGGTAGTGTCGCTTATTTATGAAGCGTTACTAAATCAATAAGCTATCGTATAGGTTAAAACGTACTAACTGTGCCACCTTAAGTGATTTATTTACAGGTGACTTGAGTAAGCCAATCCATTAAGCTAAGCGGTCTATAAAACTAAGCCGGTTTATGTTGTTAGGCTTAACAAATAAGCGTTAAAACGCGTACAAAGCGAGGTTTACTCGCTAATAATTAAGGTTAACTTTTTATGCATTGGTATTCTATTTTACCGCCGCTAATTGCGATTGCTATCGTGTTTTGGCGAAAAGAAGTGATTATGGCGCTACTTGTTGCTGTTGCTTCTTCTGAGTTTTTACTCGCCTTTCAGGGCGAAGGTAATAGCTTGTTTGACACTTTTTTAAATACCATTGAACGTATTATTACGGTTGCCAGTTCGCCAGGTAATACACGCATATTAATATTTAGTATTTTAATTGGTGCACTGCTTGCCTACATTCGCGAATCTGGCGGCGTTGCAGCAACCGTTAATATGCTAATGAACAAAGGTATTGCAAAAAGTAAGCGCCAAGTGGGCTTTTTAACCATGTTTACCGGCATTGCGGTGTTTATAGAATCTAACCTGAGCGTACTTACCTCGGGTATTTTATCGCGTGGCTTATTCGACAAATTTAAAATGAGCCGAGCGCGTCTAGCGTACATTATTGACAGCACCAGTGCGCCAGTGTGTATTTTAATACTACTTAACGGCTGGGGCGCATTTGTACTTGGTTTGTTAGGTAACTATGAGCTAGGTGAGTCGGCTGTATCAGTGTTATGGGGCAGCGTAGGGTATAACTTTTACGCCATAATTACCCTTGTCATTGTTTTTTACACCATCGCGTTTGATAAAGTGCATGGCCCAATGAAAGAAGCCGAACAAAAACTAGAGCTTCAAATAACTGACTTAAAAGAAGAAGTAAAAGGCTCTAAAGCGCGTTACATGTTAATCCCGCTTATTACGCTTATTACCAGCATGGTTGGCTTTATGTATTACACCGGTAATGGTGTACTAGCCGAGGGCAGCGGTTCTAAATCAGTATTATATGCAACGGTTTTAGCCATTGTTGTCGCTTACTTTTTAATGATTGGCTCACGTAAATTTACGCATCATCAATTAGTTGATACCGGTTTTAAAGGTATGGGCGAATTAATGCCACTGGTCGCCATTGTACTGCTTTCGCTTACACTTGGCGCAAGCTTAAAAGAATTGGGTACTGGCGTATTTGTAGCATCGCTTGTTGGCGACTACCTACCTATTTACTTAATCGTACCAGTGCTGTTTTTAACCGGCGCAGTTATGTCGTTTACTACGGGTACATCGTGGGGCACGTTTGCTATATTAATCCCAATTGGTGTGCCCCTTATTCAAGCGCTTGGTTTACCGCCATCGCTTGTTGTAGGTGCTATTTTGGGTGGTGGTATATTTGGCGATCACTGCTCGCCTATATCCGACACCAGCGCAGTATCGGCTATTGCATCGGGGTGTGACTTACTCACCCACGTTAAAACGCAGTTACCGTATGCCTTATTTGGTGGCGCATTGACGTTTATAGCGTACTTAGTAACAAGCATACTTGTGTTATAAAAACGTCTTATAAAAGTGTGCTGTAAATACTGAGTTTTAATTATTTATAAAATGCCTTGAAAGCCTGCAAATATGCAGGCTTTTTTAGGGCACAAAACAAGGATTGTTTAAATGAAAAATAAAGTTTTTGTCTTTTTTAGTTTTTTATTGTTTTTGAACGCATGCTCTTACCAAGAAAGCGAAACAGAACAAGCTAATAGGTTAGCAAAAACATACCAGCTCGATATAAAAACAGATAATCCAAAGCAATCTTATCCGAAAGATTTTACCGAAGAAGAGGGGACTTTAGCGAATGTTGAAGTGACTATAACCTCTTTAGATAGTGTTGCTGAAACTCTTGATGGGATTGAGTCTGCCTTGGGAGTTTACCCAGAAGGATTTATTTCTGAAGTAATTGATACTATTTATATTGTAGGCGCTATAACTATTGAAGGAGCTGCGGCTGGCGGAACTTATGGTTCTAGATGGATAGCTTTATCTAATGTTGCACAATGGAATGAAACAAAAGCTAACTATGAAAATGCGTATCGTGGAGTACATCATGAACTTAGTTCACTCATATTTAATAACTCACCATTTAGCGTAATGACATGGCAAAGTTTATTAAATAGAGATTGGAAGGCTGCAGTATCAAATTTTGAGGCACTTACAAAAGGTGAGTTAGCGCCAGATTATAGCGCAGGCTTTTTGTCTGATTATGGTAAAACATCTATGGGTAATGATTTTAATACTTACGCCGAATTTGCCTTTGCTGAACCTGAAAAATTGCGGGAACTTGCCGCAACCTACCCAATAATAGCTAAAAAGCTGAGTTTGTTTATTACTGCGTATACGCAGTTTTCGGCTAAATATCAGCAAAACTTTGAAGAATATTTTACTCGAACGGGTTTAAGTGATGTTGCGGTAGAACCTGAAAATGTAGAAATGACGATTCATTTAGACTTGAGTAACATTAAGCCGAAAATTATCAGATAACGCTATTTGATTACGATCTTACGTTTTTAGCGTACTTAGTAACAAGTATGTTTGTATTAAAAAATACGATTTTTACATAGTTAAAAGCCTGATTAACCGCAGGTTTTTTTGTTTAAAAAAAGCTTACATAGGTTGGGTTGAGTGACAAGAAACCCAACTGTTCTACAATGCAGTTTGCACCTATAAAGCTAAGTATATGTATATCTTTTGTAGGCGCATAGCTTGCTAGCGCGTCGGGCGTTAGCCTGAAAAGTTAGATTTAGTATTTGCGCACTAGGTTACTCATCGACTACTGATTCCAGAGTCATAGTATTAAGCATGACATCTGTGTTTTAGTTTTGCATAAAACAAAATCCGCCCTATGCCTTCTTAAAAAGGACTATTCATTTTGATTTGAGGGACTTTAAGTCACAAGCAAACTAATAAAAAGTGTATTTTTGTTATTGTGAGCTTAAAAATTATTTTTAACAATTCTTTACTCTTTTAATTCATGCAGTAAGCAAGTAATGCTGAAACTGATATCGAGTTGTATTATGATTAATTTAAAAAGTAATAAGGCTAATAATGAAAATGGATCTAGATTCTAAACAGAGTGCACTTCAAAAAATATCAAAACAAAATGCACTTTCAGCTGCTTTAGGTGCTGCATTCTGGAGTGTTCCTATTTTAGTTCTATGGGCATTTCTGTTTGAGTTAAAACCAGCTGCAGGTCCTGTGATGTTACTCATTAGTGGTGCATTAGTTGGTGCAGCTGTACGGTTTCATGGTCGAGGATACGAGCGTTTATTTTCGCTAATAGGTTTAATTGCTCATGCTTGTATTGTATTTGTAGCGTGGGATTTGCAGATTATTCTTGTTGGTGGCGTTTTAGCGGTTATTTTAGTTGGGGTTTATATTTTTGGCGCATGGGGAGCTGCCTACATATCACGCATTAATGTATCAATGCACGACCATAAAGAATTTGATAAATTATTTGAATCTGCCGATTATCAAAAACAAAAAAAGCTAAAAAATAGATGGTTCATTGTACTTCCTGTCGTTAGTGTTTTAACGCTTGTTGCAGGTTTTATCACGGCAATAGGTATCGTTATTTTTCAGCAACAGCAGCATATTGATATTGAGGTACAACAACATCAGCAGCGTGCCGCTGAATTTCGTGGTAAGCATATTGAAACAAATAATGAAAACCTCGCCTCTATGAGCACCAAAAAAGCATTAACATATGCTTATGCGTATCAGTCAGGAAGACACTTCGATGAACGAGGATATTATAAAGGAGCCTACCCGCAAGATAGCTTCCAAGCTTTAGTAATATTACGTTACCTAGCTAATGAAAAGAAAAACCCGCGCGCACAATTTATTTTAGGAAAAATACTTAATAACGAAAAAGGCCAGGCTTTATTATTACAAGCCGAAAAAGCAGGTGATGAATTTGCTATGCTTTATAGTATTTATGAATTTGGCTGTCTAATTGATGCGAAGAGAGGCAAACAGCTTCTAATGAGCTTTGCTAAAAATATAGAAGAGCAATCGGTTATTATTGACATACAGAGTATGAACAGCGACGACTTTAATGATCATTGTACAGTATTAGATAGTACTGAATTTGATTATCGTTATATACGAGATTATTAGTGAGTATTGAATTGAGAAGTATTGAGTTTCAATTCAAATCACTGCTCTAAGGTTTAGTTTTTTACTTTGAGTATTTAAAAACTTTATTTTAGATTTTGTGACGCATAAAGCTTCAGCCAAGAGGTATTGCCATGGATCCCTTTTTGTAATTTTATCTATGGGCGGCGACGTATTTTCTATTGCATCGGGAGGACTTACTTACCGGTGTTAAAACACGGCTATCGCCAGCTTATTTGATGACGGCCTGATACTTTTAACATACGTAGATTGAGCAGCACGAAACCCAACGGATCTCCAATGTAGTTTGCACCTATAAAGCCAAGTATATGTATATTTTTTGTAGGCGCATAGCTTGCTGGCGCGTCGGGCGTTAGCTTGAAAAAAATAGAGTGAATAATTAAAAAATTGCACAGAACTCACGTTTACTTATTGATATGTGGCACTATATAAAAAAGTATTATTTAAAAGGAATTAAATGAAAGAATTCAATTGGAGTAAAGCAACTAAGCCTCCATTAGAAGAATATTTTCCTGCAGATAAATTAGATCGTGCTCGCTACGCCACGTTCTTATCAAGGCTATTGGCTCAAGAGGGGTTTGACGAAAGCAGGCCGGATGATGAACAAAAGAAAAACTATGTATTAAACTTAAATGCTGAATGGGGGGCAGGTAAAACCTATTTTCTTAAGCGTTGGTCACAAGAATTAATAGTAGATTATCCTGTTGTATATATTGATGCATGGCAGCAAGACTATTCAGACGACCCATTTTTAACTGTAATTGCAGGTATTATAAAGCAGCTTCAACTGCAGGCTAAGTTTAATATAACAATACCTAAAAGCGCAGTTTCGATGTTTAAGGCTGTTGCACCTGCTATTGCACAAGGTTTAACTAAAAAAATATCAGGCATCGATTTAGATGAGTTACACACATTACTATTTTCTGATGAAGAAATTGAAAATGACCAAAATCAAAATTCTAATAAGCTGACGGGCAGCGACTTTTCACCGGCAGTAAAGGCGCTTGCACAAAACTTAATTAAAGATCATGAAGCTAAAAATAAGAGTATTGAAGTAATAAAGTCTAAGTTAGCTGATTGGGTCAGTAAGTTTGAGAAGCAGGAAGGTAAGTCGTTACCCATATTTATTTTTATTGATGAATTAGATCGCTGCCGCCCAAGTTATGCAGTAGAAATGTTAGAGACGATTAAACATATTTTTGATGTTAAAGGTATCGTGTTTGTTGTAGCAACGGATACAGAACAACTCCAACATACAATCAAATCAATTTATGGTGAAGGCTTTGATGCTAAGATTTACCTAGGCCGTTTTTTTAATAGCCGCTATAGCTTAAAACGACCTGTTTTAAAGGATTTTTTATCAGTACATAGTGATACAACTAAATTTGAATCTGCGCATTTAAAAAGTAAAAAAATTGAGATACTCCCTCGAACACAGACACCAGAAACCGCTTTAGCTAATATCTCAGTTGTTTTAGATGCGTTTCAGGTATCAGCAAGAACAGCCATTCAGATTACTGAGCGAATTACTGCCATTATTGTAAATTTACCAAGAGGTAAAAAAGTAGATGTACTCGTTCTCGCTATCTTATTTTGTATTTATGAAAAAGACCACTCACTTTATGAAGAGGTAATAACAGGAAGGTTTAAACGAGATGGAAAAAACCATAAGGGCGAAGTACGAAATATAAGCTTAAATAATTTTTTAAAACAGAGTATTCAAGAAGTACAACAACTAGCTGAGATAAAATACTTTATTGAACCATTATCTTACACAAATTCATTCTACTTAGGTCAAATGGCAAGTAGAAATAATAATTTTGCTACTGGAAATTACTCTATACAACTAGCTGAATTTATTGATAGTATCTTTTGCAGAGTATTTAATAATACAACAAATTCTTTGGCTGCAATGGTTAGTTCAAGTAGTGAGAATGTAACGGCACTTCATAGCGCTGAACAAAACTTAGCAAATGCTGATGTGAGAAAGCCTAGGGTTGGCAATATTACACTATTATGGTTAAGTTATATTTACATAAAAGATGGCTATAAAGAAATTACCAAAGAGCACTACCGTGATTTTATCGAGCTTTCCTCACCATTAGATTACATGGGCGATAGTTAACTATCTCTGTGCAGCGCGAAGCGCCTCTGTGTTCTCGGTGGTAATATTTATCTAAATTACCACCAATCTCAACTGGACCAATCCACCTAAGCCCCACACTGCTTAACCCCAGCGCCCGCATGTTTAAGCGCTATAATCTGCCCTTTACCGTTATGTGCCATAGCGAGCATATCACCCGTATTTATATCGTTTTCAACCGCGTGTTTACCCTTTAAATCATTGAGCAGTGAATGCTTAATTTGCACGAGTACCTCGTCATTACAGCTGGCTATGTACCAGTCGTTATCTACCTTCACCAGAGTGCCGTATTCTATATGGCGCTGTTGGTGGCGGCGTAAATCGTTAGCTAATTGACTATCAAGCGCGTGTTTTTGCTCTTTAATAGAGCTTGCGTAGCTACCAGCTTGGTTTATTTCGTGTGTTTTAATAATTGAATAGTCGTGAATGTCTATAGTGTTAAATCCGCTGTTAAGTACGGTTTTAGGCGCGTGGTTAATGCCATCTTTATTATCAAACACAATAAAAGCAAATACACCCAGTGCGCAGGCAAGGCTGGTTAGCTGCAGCGTAAAGCCGAACTTTTTAGGCTTTGTGTGCGTGGCCTTTTTAAGTAGCGCTTTTTGCTGAGTGCTTGTAAGTGTTGTGCGCGCTTTTCGCTCTTTGTAATGTTGTGTGAGCTTTTGATCAAGCGGCTCATCAGGCTTGTTCATTGTTTGCTCCTAATAAACGTTTAAGATTTTGCTTAGCATAGCGCAGCCTTGTTTTAATGGTCTCAAGGTTGCTTTGCGTTATAAGCTCTATGTCGGTGAGCGAAAAGCCTTCTTGTTGCAAGGTTATGGCTTCGCGCTGTACAAAGGTAAGTTGTTTTAGGGCGGCGTCGAACGCTTCGTAACTTATGTTTGAGCTGCCTATATGCGAGTCTCCACTAGTTAAGTCTCCACTAGTTAAGTCGCTTTCGCTCTTATCATTTTGTGCTGCTAAATGCGTGTTTTCGTCAAGCTCTACAAAGTGCTGTTGCTTGCGGTATTCGTCAATGAGTGTGTTGCGGGCAAGTTTAAACAACCACGCTTTAGGTGTGGTTTGCGCTTGGTAAAGGTGGCGTTTTTCGATTACTTTTAGCCATGTTTGTTGGCTTACGTCGTATGCTAAATGCGTATTAGATTGCGTAACAAGGTAGTGGTATAAGTCGTTACTGTAGAGGGCAATAAGCTGCTCTAAGTAACGATTGTCGCCACTTTTTGCGTAACTTGCCATGCAGTCCTTGCTTGGCGTTTCAAATAACCATGACTTAATACTTAGTAGCATAGGCGTTTAGTCCATTAAATAGAGTTATCTAATTTAAAATCGAGCTGTACGGTTTGACCTGTTTGTAATTGTGCCACACCTTCAATTACTTTGGGGCGATATTTCCAGCGTTTAATTGCTCTTATTGCTTCGCGATTAAAGGTGCGTTTGGGTTCGGCGTTAATAACTACCGGGTCGATTACTTCACCGGTGGGCGAAATACTAAAGCTTAGTTGTACCCAACCTTCAATACCATCGCGCGCGGCTGTGGTTGGGTATTTAGGGTTTATGCGCACTATGGGTGTTGCATCCCCTGTTGGGCGATTAATGGTATTATTAATGTCGTCACCAAAATCATCAATTGTAACTGGCGTAAAGTCGCTAATTGCCAACACAGGATCGGCTGATGTATCAAGCGGTGGTGCTTTTGGCGGCACTTTAGGCATTGACGGTGGCGGCTGTATTTTTTGTATATGCCTGACTTTTGAATCCTCAGGTGCCTGAAAAATCTCTACTATAATATCGCCCCCTGGTTTAACCGGTGCGCGTTGCTCGCCACTTATTAAATATTGCATAAACGCAAAAGCTGCAAAGGTCATTGCGGCGCCGCCAATAACGGCGGTCGATGTTTTAATAAATACTGGGTTGTTAGGTACTTCAAGTGTGTGCATAAGCCGCTCCAAATTAATGCATTAGGGTGTTTTCAAAGCTATAACGGGTGGCAAATCAAAAAGGGGTGAAATAATTTTATAAAAAATCTGGGGTTTAGTTACAATAGCCATTCGCAAATATTAAAACTTAACTTTTTAGGCTGTTATGCAACTCATTGAAATAAATAAAGCGCGTTACCGTAAACATTTAAACCGTGTTATTGCAGGATGTGGTATTGGTTTGGCTGTAGGCAGCTTGGCTATATCGCAAACGCTGATTGCTTTATTTCCTGATGAAAGTGGTAGCCACTTTCATTGGAACTTAATAGGTGTTGCTATTACAAGCGTTGGGCTTGCGTGGTTACTTCATAAATACCGTACACATAGCTTTATGACTGAAGTTGTTTATGTGTGGGAGCTTAAAAAAGCACTTAATAAAATAACCCGTAAAATGGCTAAGTTAAAAGCCGCTGGCCGTGAAGGCAATGCCGATGCGTTATTAGCGATTCATTATAGCTACGCGGGCTCTCGGTTATTGTGGCAGCTAGACGATAATCTAATCACCATGGACGATTTAGCCATTAAACAAGCTGAGCTTGAATCTGTTGCAGCGCAACATAACGTAACGCTAAATGCTGATGAGTATGATGCGAGCATTTTAAAACAGTTTTAGTTTTTAATGTTTAAAGGAGTGTCTAATGAAAAAAATATTAGTTGTTTGTTTAGGTAATATTTGCCGCTCGCCAACCGCAGAGGCGGTATTAAAAGCCCGTGCTAAAAAGCTTGGCGTTAACGTTAAAGTCGATTCGGCAGGGACTATTGGTTACCACGAAGGTAAAACGCCTGATAGTCGTTCAATGGCAGCAGGGGAGAAGCGCGGTTATAGTTTTAAAGGTATTTATTCGCGTAAAGTACGCACAAGTGACTTTACTGAATTTGATTTAATTTTAGCGGCCGATACACAAAATTTAGCTGATTTAAAAGCCCAGTGCCCTGCGCATTTACAGTACAAATTAGCGTTGTTTTTAGAGTTTGGTGAACAGAGCGTTAGTGCGATTCCCGATCCTTATTACGGCGGTGATGATGGCTTTGAAAATGTGCTTGATTTAATTGAAGCCGCAAGCGACAAAATACTGTCAAAAATTTAAAAGGTATGGTTAAGTTATAGTTAATGAATGACTGTTAATATGCCATTGGTAATTTAGGTATGAATACTGGGCTTATTGCAATTCACTCTATTGTAATTGGTACACCTTTTTGGAGAACGATATGAATTCAGTTAAGAAAATAGCAATGACAATGTGTATAGCACTCCCTGTATTTGCTCATGCTGGGGAGTCTATTGTTAAATGGCATGACTTTAACGATTATCGTGATGTACGAGCGTCGAATCAAGCCAGAGGGTCGTATCATAAACACATTGCAAGTAGCTTTGAAAAACATATGGCTAAGCTTGCTGAGCAGCTACCAAAAGGTTATAAATTAAACGTAGAGTTCACTGATTTAGATTTAGCCGGTGATGTGCGATACGGCGGTATGGATGAAATACGTGTAGTAAAACCAATCTATTTTCCGCGCATTAAGCTCAATTATTCGTTAACAGATAAAGATGGTAGCGTACTTAATAAAGGCAGTGATGTAGAGCTTAAAGATATGGGCTTTATGGATAAAATTAAAATGGGCCGCGAAGAATCATTTTATTACGAAAAACGCTTATTAACGCAGTGGTTTGGTGAACAAATATTACCAAGTTTAGATTAACTTAAAATAAAAATGCCGCTAAATAGCGGCATTTCTATTTTTAAGTTTTACTTAAAAGTAGCTAACAGCGTGAGTATTTGCTGTAACTTAATAACGGTAGTTTTAAGTTTTTCTTCATCAAAACCATCGTTAGATAAGCTTTCAACGTCAGCGGCTACGTCAAGAACATAAGGCTTAAAACGTTTAGCTTCAAAGCTAAATCCAGCATCTTGTGCAAATAAGGCTTTAAATTTGCCATGGCCTTGCTGCTGTAGTTCATCGAGTTTTTTGTCGGCATCAAGCGCCTGACGATAAACAATTTTTAAATTAGTATTGAGTTGTTCAATAATTGAATCCATGGTTTTCCTAAAGCTTTGTACTGCATGGCCGACATAATACTTGGATTACATTTAAAAGTCAGGTTTGTTATATGAATATATCAGGCACAAGTTTACCCGCTGTTTCTGGCTCAGGCCAAGGCAGTGAGCTTTATAGCGCTGCTTTATCTAAAAAGCAGCAACTAGCAGATGGCGCAGCAGCACTTGCACTTATTGAAGGTGCTGCACAATCGTCGAGTGCACAAACACCGGCTAAGTCGGTAACGGCATCATTGGGTAACAACGTAAATATATACGTTTAAATTAGCTTAAGATCGATAGGTGTTTTGCTTTTTTGACCACCTATTTCTCTAACTAACTTAGGCACTAAAAATCCAGGCAGAGCTTTTAATAGCTCTGCCATTATTTTTATTGCGTCTTCTTCGTTAATATCAAAGTGGCTGGCCCCTTCAACTTTATCTAGCAAATACAAATAATACGGTAATACGTCTGCGTCAAATAACGCTTCGCTTAGATTTATTTGCGCATCGAGCGTATCGTTCACATCTTTTAAAATTACAGCTTGGTTTAAAAGCGTTACGTTTGCTTGTTTAAGCTTTTGCATGGCAGCTTTAAAATCAGCGTCTATTTCGTTGGCGTGGTTTATGTGATTAATAAAAATAATTTTTAATGGCGATTTTGCTAATCGTTCACATAACTCATTGGTAATACGTGCAGGAATAACAACAGGTAAACGGCTATGAATTCGCATTCGTTTAATTTGTGGTAATTGCTCAAGCTCATCTAAAAACCAGCTTATTGCATCATCTTTGGCCATAAGTGGATCGCCGCCACTTAAAATCACTTCGTTTATATCAGCATCTGATTTTATGTAGCTTAGTGTTTCAAGCAGACTTTTTTTATTAAGTTGGTTTTCTTGATACGGAAAATGCCTTCTAAAGCAGTAACGACAATTTACTGCACAGCCGGTTTTAAACATTACTAAAACACGCGATTTATACTTATGTAAAAGGCCGGGTTGTTCGTTATCTTGCTCAAGTAGGGGATCTTTATTAAAACCCGATTTAGTCAAAAATTCTTGATGGCGTGGCATGACTTGCAATAAAAGAGGATCGTTTGGATCGCCTTTGCGTATTTTTTTTATAAAAGGGATAGGCACGCGTACCGCAAATAAACTGCGGGCTTTTAGGTCGTTTTCATGGACTTGGCTCGATAAACCGACCATTTCAAGCAAGGTCTTTGGGCAGGTAACTACATTTGCTAATTCTTTTTGCCAGTTTTTATGCAAATTTGCTTCATTTCTTTGTATCATTGGCATGTAGATTACTCGAAAAAATATAAATAGAGGAAACGATGGCGAATTATAGCACCAACGAGTTCAAGGGCGGCCTAAAAATTATGATGGACGGCGAGCCTTGCAGTATCTTAGAAAATGAAATGGTAAAACCTGGTAAAGGCCAGGCGTTCAACCGTGTTCGTATCCGTAAACTTATCTCTGGTAAGGTGCTTGAAAAAACCTTTAAATCGGGTGAATCAGTTGAAGGTGCTGATGTAATGGATACAGATTTAGCGTATCTATACACAGACGGCGAATTTTGGCATTTCATGAACAACGAAACATTTGAGCAAATTGCCGCTGACGAAAAAGCACTAGGCGATGCTGTTAAATGGTTAGTTGAAAATGATTTATGTACAATCACATTATGGAACGGCAGCCCTATTGCTGTTACACCACCTAACTTTGTTGAGCTTGAGATCACTGAAACAGATCCTGGCCTTAAGGGCGATACAGCGGGCACTGGTGGTAAACCAGCAACGCTTAGTACAGGCGCTGTAGTACGAGTTCCATTATTCGTACAAATTGGCGAAGTAATTAAAGTAGACACTCGTAACGGTGAATACGTAAGCCGTGTTAAGTAAGCTTTAACATTGTTTATAAAATCCCAGCTTAAGCTGGGATTTTTTTTGGAGAAAATATGTCAGCAGATCTTTGGGCCCCAAGCGCAAGCATTGAAACACTAAAACAACGTGCAGCGATATTACGTAGCATTCGTGAGTTTTTTTATACGCGTGATGTAATGGAAGTCGAAACACCAAGTTTGAGTAGTGCCAGTGTAACCGATGTACACTTAGCCAGTTTTAATACTAAATTTGTAGGCCCAGGGCACGCAGGTGGGCTTCCTCTATTTTTACAAACATCTCCAGAGTTTGCTATGAAACGCTTGTTAGCGGCAGGCTCAGGCGCTATTTTTCAGCTTTGTAAAGCATTTAGAAATGAAGAAGCCGGTAGTCATCACAATCCTGAATTTACAATGCTGGAATGGTATCGCCCAGGCTTTGATGAATTTGCACTTATGGATGAAATGGATGAGCTAATGCGGCTTGTTTTAGATGTCGAGCCTGCAACAAGGCTTACCTATCAGCAAGCGTTTGAACAAGCACTTGGGCTCGATCCGTTAACAGCAAGCATAGAGCAATTAAAGCAACTAGCGTGTGAGCAGGGGTTTGCTGATATAGCCCAAAATGAAACGCATAAAGATACCTTACTGCAATTATTATTTTGTATGAAAGTAGAGCCCACAATAGGGCAAGATAAGCCATGTTTTGTGTATCACTTTCCAGCTTCTCAAGCGGCACTGGCACAAATTTGTGAACACGATACACGTGTAGCAGGGCGCTTTGAGCTTTATTATAAAAATATGGAATTGGCTAACGGCTTTAACGAACTCACAAATGCTAGTGAGCAAGCTAAACGTTTTAATGAAGATAACGCATACCGCGCTGAAAACGGTTTAAAGCAAGTACCAATGGATAAGCGTTTAATTAAAGCGCTGGAGCATGGATTACCACAGTGCGCAGGGGTGGCTTTGGGTATAGATAGATTGGTAATGCTCGCAACAAATAAAGAAAAAATTAAAGACGTAATCGCGTTTGATGTGCAAAGAGCGTAATGCTGGACTTGTAGGCGCACAGCTTGCTGGCGCGTTAAAGCGAAGCCTTAAGGTCTTTTTATTTGGTTAGTTTAAAGTAATAAGAAGCTTCGCTTCTCACGTGAGCAAGCTCTACGTCTACAACACATTTTATTATTATTTATGTTTGATATGCAAAGAGTGTGATGCTTGACCTGTAGGTGCGAATTTACTTCGCGCTCATGTAATTTAACTTTATAAAAAAGCGAGGTATAAAACCTCACCTACAAATAAAAACACCGCGTTTAAATTAAACGCGGTGTTTTTTATTGCTTGCTGTAGCTTTCATTTGAAAGCCAACGGCTGTGCTTTACAGATTAAGTGTAAAGGTAACACCTGCTACACGAGGCTCACCTAATTGTGTGTAGGTATGTGTTGCGTAGCCATCTTGTGGGTCATTACCAAATTCAAAGCCACGTGTAGGGACTGTTTCGTCAAATACATTACGAGCCCATGCGCGTACTGCCCACATGTCTGCTTCATAGCCAAAGCTTAAATTAACTAAGTTACTGCTTGGTGCTTGTGAGTTGTGGCTATCAGAGAAGTAATAATCGTCCTTACCTTCAACACCAATCATACCGTAAAGCTCACTTGTAAAGTTATAACGAGCAGTAAACGCATACTGGTATTTAGGTGACTGTGCTTGTTCGCGACCGTCTTGATTTAAGCCTGATTGTGTTACAAAGTCGTCTATTTCAGTGTTTAAGTAACCAGCGCTACCTGTTAAAAACAGATTATCAGTTAGTTGGTAACTACCTTCAACTTCTAGTCCGTAATTGCTGCCAGAACTTGCGTTATCAACATAACCGGTAAATTGCTGACCTTCTACTTGCCATGCTTTTAACTGAATATCATCGCGGTGCATGTAAAATGCACCTAAGCGAAGTGTAAATTTGTCATCAAGTGATGAGCCTTTAACGCCGAATTCGCCACTCCATAAATATTCAGGGTCGAAACTGGTGTGCTGCTGGAAAAAATCAGCGCTTAGGTTTAAGCCTTCATCTTTCGCTTTAGCCAGTGCTTCTGAGTTAATACCACCGGCTTTGTAGCCACGCGTAATACTTGTGTAGATCATCGTACGATCAATTACTTGATACTCTAGCGCAATTTTACCGCCAACCATTACATCGTCAGTGTCTTGTATAAAGCCATTGCTATCGGTGTAGTCACCTTGGTATTGCTCTACACGTAAACCTGTAATGAGTGTTGTTTTAGAACCAATTGGAGTCGCTACTTGACCATATACTGCAACGTTACTGGTTTCGTAAGTTGAAGAAAACGGGCTTGCTAACCATGTGTATTGGCGCTCTAAATCAACATCACGGTTTTGGTAATAAATACCCGCAACCCAGTTACCTGTTTTAGAATTAAATTGTAAATCTACTGATTGGTCATCGCGATCGCGGCTGTAAAGATCGGTTGAGCTGTATCCATCAGGATGTAAGCCAGCAGCACATAAATTTGGCTCACTTGTATCGTTACAACCCCAGTCTTCGTCAAAGCTGTAAAGTAATTCGGAATCAATAGCCGATAGGTTTAGATTTACATCAAAAGCGTCAAAGCCCGTGTAAGTATTATTAACGCCTATTGCGTAGCTTTGTTGATTATCTTGGCCTGGTTCATCGGCAACACTATTGCGGCTGTTATCAAGCGTAAACGCATCGTAACCATTGTTTATATCAATATAGTGAAGGTTTAGCTCAGTATTTAAATGCTTTGTAAGCTGACTGTTTAATTTAAAACGCGCTACTTGCTCGTCTTGATTTTGTGTTTCGTCATTTAAGTACAGGTTATCTACGTAACCGTCTGACTTTCTGCGAAAGTAGCTAACGCGTGCGCTAGTGTCATCTGTTAAGCCTGTGCTTGCTGCAATGCCTGCTTCGCGTGTGTTGTATGTGCCAGCACCTACTTGTAATTTTAAACTTGGATCGCTTGTGGCTTTAGCTGAACCCATTTGGATCATGCCGGCCATACCGTCTGCGCCAAAGCGAGTGCCTTGTGGGCCGCGATAAATTTCTACTTGGTCTATATCAAATAATAATGAGCTGCCACCAAGGCCAGAATAGTTAATACCATCAATAACTAAACCAACTGATGGATTAATCGGGTCTACAAATTGTGAGCGAAGCCCCACGCCACGGATTTGGATATAGCGTCCGCGCGACGCGCCAGAAGTAAAGTTTACATTGGCGGTACTGCCTAATATTTCGTCTAAGTAACTTGCACCACGTAGATTAATTTCTTCTTCGCTGAATAAGCTTGCGCTTGCGCTTAAGGTTTGAATGCTTTCGCGTTGAAAATCGCCAGTTACAACAATTCTTTCTAGGTTGCTATCGTCAGCGTTAGCTGCAAGTGGTGCACCAAGCAGCGGTAAAAGTGCTGCGGTAATTAAAGACAAACGTAAGTTCATTAGGTTACTTAACTCCATTTTAGGGACTCGTATGGTAGCAATTATTTGAGCACATGTGCTATAAACTCGGCAATTATACGTTAAATAATTAGGATTATTAATATGACCTTTAAAGTTGACTTTAAAGTGCGTGATTACGAATGTGACTTACAAGGCATTGTAAATAACAGTGTGTATTTTAATTATTTGGAGCACGCTCGCCACGAATTTTTATACGCAAATGGTATTGATTTTGCTCAGTTAGCAAAAGATAAAATTAATCTAGTCGTGATGCGCAGTGAAATGGATTATAAGCATTCGCTCTTACCGGGTGATGAGTTTTATGTGGCTGTAGAGCCGCAGCGTATAAGTCGCCTTAAATTTGCATTTAAGCAAACGGTTGTTCGTAAATACGATGAAAAAGTAATGCTCAATGCACTAATAATAGGAACGTCGGTTAATGAAAAAGGCCGCCCATTTTTGCCTGATCAAATAGATAATGTATTCAAAACTACAACTTAGTGCGTAGTAGCGTAACTTTTGAACTATCATAGAACAAAAATTTACATTTTAAACATGCATTTTTAACGGATAAATCGCATAAATATTGTTATTATTACAGTAATTAGACAATTAGTTAGTAGTAGCATGAAATTAGCAGCAATACCGATGCTTATAATCGGTTTATGTGTTGGTTGCGCATCGACAGGGACGGTTACCAGTGAGCAGCTAAAATACACCCAATGGCAATTATCACGTGTTGATGGTTTAGCAATTCCACCTTCGTTTAATGCATCAATGAGTTTTATTGAAGCACTGCAAGTAAACGGTTTTGCTGGCTGTAACAAATTTTTTGGTGAAGGTTCGCTTGAAGAAAGTAACCTGACTGTAAGCAAGTTAGGTATGACGCGCAAGTCGTGCGGCAAAGAAATTGATGAGTTTGAGCAGCAGTTATTACAAGCCTTAAATCAAGGCGCAGAGCTTAAAATGCAAGACCAGCAATTAGTCATGCAAGGCGAGCAAACATTTGTGTTTATCCCTAAATAATTTTAAGTTTTTGAAAAACAGCCCCTTGCGGGCAGTTTTTAACTGACGTACACTCAGCGCAGATTTGATGAATAATATATCAAATTAATGAACAGAATTTATATATCAATACTTGTCGGAGTGCCAAAGCTAAGTAATTAGTTTTTGGCTGAGATCGCGAAAGCGGGATCCGTGAACCTGATCAGGTTAATACCTGCGTAGGGAACAAGCTGCCTAAAATGGGACGCTTGTGCGTCTTTTTTTATGCGCACAATAAAGTGATTTATTTTTTAGGCTGCAAAGTAGCATGTACGCTACTTTACGATCTTTCTCTATTCCTTTGGAATATCTGACAAGACAACCCTTAAGCAATGAGGCAAGTCATGTCAAACACTACAAATAAAGCGTCGCGCCGAGAAACTCGCGCTGCCGCGTCTGAATATATTTATAACTTAACGGGTCAACCGTTCCCAAATTCTCATAAAGTATACGTTGAAGGTACTCAACCAGGCGTGCGCGTTGGTATGCGTGAAATCACGTTAAGTGATACGTTTATTGGCGGTACAGATGAAAACCCTGTTTATGAGTCAAACGATCCGCTTCGCGTTTACGATACTTCGGGCCCGTATACCGATCCTAATTTTGAACTAGACGTGCGTAAAGGCTTACCAAAATTTCGTGAACAATGGATTGAAAACCGTGGTGACACTGAAATTTTAGAATCAGTGACGTCGCAGTTTTCGCAGCAGCGCATGGCAGATGAAGGGCTGGATCATATTCGCTTTGATCACTTGCCAAAAATTCGCCGTGGTGTCGCTGGTAAAAACGTAACGCAAATGCACTACGCACGCCAAGGGATTATTACTCCTGAAATGGAATACGTAGCCGTTCGCGAAAATATGGGACGTGCAGAAATTCGTAAAGAATTACTAGCCGCGCAGCATAAAGGCGAGTCGTTTGGTGCGAGTATTCCTGAATTTATTACCCCAGAGTTTGTACGCGACGAAATAGCCCGTGGTCGCGCTATTTTACCAAATAATATAAACCATCCAGAAACAGAGCCTATGATTGTAGGTCGTAACTTTTTAGTTAAAGTTAACGCCAACATTGGTAACTCGTCGGTCAGCTCATCTATTGAAGAAGAAGTAGAAAAAATGGTGTGGTCTACCCGCTGGGGGGCAGACACCGTGATGGACTTATCAACGGGTCGTTACATTCACGAAACCCGCGAATGGGTTGTGCGTAATTCGCCTGTACCTATTGGCACAGTACCGATTTATCAAGCGCTTGAAAAAGTAAACGGTGTGGCTGAGGATTTAACGTGGGAAATTTTTCGCGATACGCTAATTGAGCAAGCCGAGCAGGGTGTTGATTACTTTACTATTCATGCGGGTGTATTACTGCGTTATGTACCAATGACCGCTAAACGTGTAACCGGTATTGTGTCGCGCGGTGGCTCAATTATGGCTAAGTGGTGTTTAGCGCATCACAAAGAAAACTTTTTATACACGCACTTTGAAGACATTTGCGAAATTTTAAAACAATACGATGTGTGTTTTTCACTCGGTGATGGCCTTCGTCCAGGCTCTATTGCTGATGCCAACGATGAAGCGCAGTTTAGTGAGCTACGCACATTAGGTGAACTGACTAAAATTGCGTGGAAGCACGACGTACAAGTATTTATTGAAGGCCCAGGGCATGTGCCAATGCATATGATTAAAGCCAATATGGATGAGCAATTAAAGCATTGCGACGAAGCGCCATTTTACACTTTAGGCCCGTTAACGACCGATATTGCACCAGGGTACGATCATATCACCTCAGGTATTGGGGCGGCCCAAATAGCATGGTACGGCTGTGCAATGCTTTGTTATGTAACACCTAAAGAGCATTTGGGTCTGCCAAATAAAGAAGATGTCAAAGAAGGTTTAATTACTTACAAAATTGCAGCGCATGCCGCCGATTTAGCAAAAGGGCACCCTGGCGCGCAAGAGCGTGATAACGCCTTATCAAAAGCGCGTTTTGAGTTTAGATGGCATGACCAATTTAATATAGGTTTAGATCCAGACCGTGCTCGCGAGTATCACGACGAAACCCTTCCACAAGAGTCAGGCAAAGTGGCTCACTTTTGCTCTATGTGTGGCCCTAAATTTTGCTCTATGAAAATTAGCCAAGAAGTACGCGATTACGCTAAAGATTTAGAAACACGCGGTATTGATCCAAATGACGCTGGCGACGCTATTGAAATAAAAATGATTGATGTAGAAGCCGAAATGAAAGCTAAATCTGCCCAGTTTAAGCAAACAGGCTCAGAAATTTACCACAAAGCGGTATAGCAATAAGTTAGATACAGATGTAGGTGAGGTTTTATACCTCGCTTCTTTAAACATTGAAGAAGTGCGAGTGAGTTCGCACCTACTAATAACTGCTTTTGGAGGTTTTATGTTTTATAACATTGCTGTGGTGGGTTTTGGTTTAGCAGGGCGCTTAGCTGCCCTTGAGCTAAGTAAGTTGCATCATGTAACGGTGTTTGAAGCAGACGACGAGCAAACCCCAAATAGCGCCGGTAAAGTGGCAGCAGCAATGCTTGCCCCGCTTGCTGAGTCGGTATTGTGTGAGGCTGATTTAGCTTTAATGGGGCTTGATTCAATGAAACGCTGGCCGGGCATTATTGCAGAACTTGAAAGTGAAGTTTTTTTTCAGCAGCAAGGCACATTGGTCGTTGCGCATCAGCAAGATAAAGGCGATTTACAAAGCTTTACCCAGAGAATAAAGCCTATAGCAGGGCACAGCGCTCAGGCATTGAATGCTCAGCAAATAGCGCAGTTAGAGCCAGAGCTTGCTAATCGGTTTAACCAAGGTCTATTTTTACCCTGCGAGGGGCAAATAGATAACCAAGCCTTTTATAAAGCAAGTTTTACCATGCTCAACAAGCGCAAAGTTAAGTGTGTGTTTAACCAGCGCGTAACCATTAAAAACGGCGAAATAAATAATCGACCATTTGACTACATTATTGATTGTCGTGGGCTTGGTGCTAAAAGCGATAAACCGCTTAGAGGTGTGCGCGGTGAAGTAGCAAGGCTATATGCACCTGAAGTAAATTTAACGCGACCTGTGCGTTTAATGCATCCGCGTTACCCAATTTATATAGCGCCTAAACCTAATCATGAATATGTAATTGGTGCGACCGAAATAGAATCGCAAGATAGCGGCGCCGCAACAGTGCGATCAACTCTTGAGTTACTTTCAGCGGCTTATACCGTACACAGCGGATTTGCCGAAGCACGACTACTTAATATTCAAGCCGGATTACGCCCTGCATTTAGCGATAACCGCCCAGAAGTATCACAAGTTGGCAATGTAATTAGCATTAACGGCTTATATCGTCATGGTTATATGCTGGCACCGGCATTAGTGGCGCAAGTAGTTTCACGAATAGAGTGAGAATAAAATGAACATTACAATTAATGGCGAGCTACTTAATGTTAATAGCAAAGCGCTCGTTGAGGTACTTCAAAGTTTTGGTGCAGTTGCGCCTTTTGCTGTGGCTGTTAATGGCGAATTTATTCCACAAAGTCGGCACAGTAACTATGTACTTAATGAAGGCGACAGTGTTGAGTTACTGTCACCCATTCAAGGCGGATAAAGCTCATGCAAACTAAAGACTGTTTAACTATTTATGGAGAGCAAATAAAGAGTCGTTTATTGATAGGCTCTGCGCTTTATCCGTCACCCGACATTATGACCCAATCGATAGTCGCCTCTGGCGCTGAAATTGTAACCGTGTCGCTTAGGCGCCAACAAAGTGCAGCAGCGGGTGATGACTTTTGGCAGTTAATAAAAAATACAGGTTTAAAAATACTCCCTAATACCGCAGGGTGCCACAGCGTTAAAGAAGCTATAACGCTTGCAAAAATGTGCCGAGAGGTATTTGCCACCGACTGGATTAAGCTAGAGCTGATTGGCGATGATTACAATTTACAGCCTGACCCTTTTGCGTTACTTGAAGCGACAAAAATATTAATTAATGATGGCTTTAAAGTATTACCTTATTGCACCGATGACTTAGTACTTTGCCAGCGCTTAAATGAGCTAGGGTGTGAGGTGCTTATGCCGTGGGGTGCGCCAATAGGCACGGGTAAGGGCTTGTTAAATAGTTATAATTTAAAAACTATTCGAGAGCGCTTACCCGATACCACATTAATAGTAGATGCAGGTTTAGGTTTGCCATCGCATGCCTGCCAAGCACTCGAAATGGGGTATGATGCGGTATTATTAAATTCAGCCATTGCAGGGGCGGGTTGCCCAATTACTATGAGCCGCGCATTTAAAGGCGCAGTTGAAGCAGGGCGCTTTGCATATCAAGCAAAAGCGATGCCGGAAAAAGACGTTGCAGCCCCATCAACCCCAACAATGGGTATGCCATTTTGGCATCAGCAGTGAAGGAAAGAATATGAATAACGTAGTATGGACAATTGCCGGTTCTGATTCTGGCGGCGGTGCCGGTATTCAAGCTGATATAAAAGCAATGCAAAGTTTTGGTGTACATGGCTGCACGGCAATCACGGCGCTTACTGCACAAAATAGTTTAGGCGTAGAGGCTATTAATGCAGTGTCTACCGATATTATTGAATCGCAGTTACTAGCGCTTGAAAAAGACATGAAAGCCAAAGTGATAAAAATTGGCATGTTAGCCAATGTGCAGCAAATTCAGTTGATCAGCGAACATATAAGCCACTATAAAGCTAAGTGGCCTGCGCCTCCCGTTATTGTATATGACCCTGTTGCTATTGCCTCAAGCGGTGACTTACTAACAGAAGAAGACACCGTCAGCGCAATAAAAGAATGTTTACTGCCGCTGGTTGATGTAATAACCCCAAACACCCACGAAACACAGTTATTAACCGGTGTGTATTTAATTGGCCCAGCTGCAATAAAAGAAGCGGCTAATAAGCTATTAAGCTGGGGTGCAAAAGCCGTTGTTATTAAAGGCGGACATTGGGATTACCCAAGTGGCTACTGCATTGACTATTGTATTGATAGTAATACACAAAATGGTGAAGAATATTGGTTAGGCAATCAAAAAATACAAACACCGCATAACCACGGCACCGGGTGTAGCATGGCTTCGGTAATTGCTGCGTGTTTAGCTAAAGACTACCCATTAAAAGATGCCTTCATTTTAGCTAAAGCATATATAAACCAAGGGCTAAAGCAGTCTGTTCGATACGGCGAGGGGATTGGACCGGTTGCTCAGACCTCGTTTCCCACTAATTTAGCTGACTACCCACAAGTAATTGAGCCAGGTAGCTGGCTGGGCGATGAACTAGATTTCGATGTGCCGCTTGATTTTAATATGGCTGCTGATTTTGCACCTTGTGAAAGTAAATCGCTGGGCTTATATGCGGTTGTTGATAGCACCGATTGGTTAGAAAAGTGCTTACAACAAGGCATTAAAACAGCGCAGTTACGCGTTAAAAATAAAACGCAAGATGAGCTTGATGGGCTCATTAAGCATGCTGTTGAGCTGGGCAAGCAATACAACGCACAGGTATTTATAAATGACTACTGGCAGTTAGCTATTAAGCACGGTGCATATGGCGTGCATTTAGGGCAAGAGGATTTAGACATTGCTAATTTAGCGGCAATTAAAGACGCTGGGCTAAGGCTTGGGCTTTCTACTCATGGTTTTTATGAAATGCTACGTGCGCATAATTATCGCCCTAGTTATATGGCATTTGGTGCTATTTACCCAACCACCACCAAAGACATGACAGGGCAAATACAAGGTCTTGAAAAGCTGATTAAATTTGTGCCGCTTATGCAAAGCTACCCAACAGTAGCAATAGGTGGGATTGATTTAAGCCGTGCTGAGCAGGTAGCTAAAACAGGCGTAGGCAGTGTTGCCGTAGTGCGTGCGATTACCGAGGCTGATAATTACGTAGAGGCTATAAGCGCTCTGCAAGTGGCCATAAGCAGTGCCAATTAAAACTAACAAGGGTAATACTAATAAGGCTGATAAACGTGAGTGAGCTAAGCGATAAAGAAACCCTGCGTTACAGCCGCCATTTATTGCTTGAAGAAGTTGGGCTTGAAGGGCAGTTAGCACTTAAATCCTCAACGGTTTCAGTAGTTGGGGCTGGTGGTTTAGGTAGCCCAGCACTTTTATATTTGGCCGCTGCGGGTATTGGAACGCTTATTTTAATTGACGATGATGAGGTTGAGCTTTCAAACTTACAGCGCCAAGTGCTTTATAAAATAAACCACTTAGGGCAAAGCAAGGTCGCTGCAGCGGGTAAAGTATTAGCGAGCCTGAATAATCAAATAAACATAGTAACGCATTGTCAAAAGCTAGATGAGAGTAATGCCACTAATATTCTAAAAGGTGCTGACATAGTACTTGATTGCTCTGATAACTTTAGTACTCGCTATAGTGTTAATCGTTATTGTATTGCTAATAAAACACCGTTAATTTCTGGTGCTGCACTCGCAACCAAAGGGCAGTTAATGGGCTTTGATTTTAGGCAAAGTGATAGCCCATGTTATGGCTGTGTTTTTCCACAAAGCGAAGCTACACCGGTTATAAATTGCAGTAACGCAGGAGTAATTAGCCCGCTACTTGGTGTAATAGGCTCTATGCAGGCGCAACTTACGCTCAATTTATTGCTGGGGCATGCAGAGGGATGTATGTTTATAACCTTCGATGCGCTTACTTTAAAGCAACAGCATTTTAAAGTGATTAAAGATTCAGAGTGTAAAGAGTGTGGTAAATAGGTTTTGAAGGGGCTTGTGCCTGTTACTACATGTGGCTTTAAGAAACTAAAAGCTGCGCTTTTAACGTGAGCAAGCTCTACGTCTACAACGCATTAAACTTCTGCACCAAACTGTAGACGCACAGCTTGCTGGCGTGATGGGCGAAGCCCATAAAAACATAAACGATGCAGCCTGCAATTACATATAAACCAAAAGCGGCGCTTTTAACGTGAGCAAGCTCTACGTCTACAACACATCAAAACTTCTTCACCAAACTGTAGACGCACGGCTTGCTGGCGTGATGGGCGAAGCCCATAAAAATATAAACGATGCAGCTTGCAATTACATATAAACCAAAAGCTGCGCTTTTCACGTGAGCAAGCTCTACGTCTACAACACATCAAAATTTTTGCACCAAGCTTGTAGACGCACAGCTTGCTGGCGTGATGGACGAAGTCCATAAAGATATAAACGCTATAAGCCTGCAATTACATATAAACCAAAAGCTGACGCTTTTAACGTGAGCAAGCTCTACGTCTACAACATATCAAATTTTTGCACCAAGCTTGTAGACGCACAGCTTGCTGGCGTGATGGGCGAAGCCCATAAAAACATAAACGATGCAGCCTGCAATTACATATAAACCAAAAGCTGACGCTTTTCACGTGAGCAAGCTCTACGTCTACAACATATCAAAACTTCTGCACCAAACTGTAGACGTACAGCTTGCTGGCGTGATGGGCGAAGTCCATAAAAATATAAACGCTATAGCCTACAATTACTTATAAACCAAAAGCGGCCCTTTTCGCGTGAGCAGGCTTTACGCCTTCAAAAATAAAAAACCGCGTTAATTAAACGCGGTTTTTTTAATTTCTAATTAACGATTTATTTTAGTCGTTAATTTTTGCAAACGCAGTACCTAAGCGAGTAACCACTTCTGGTAGTTGATCGTCCAGTATTTCAGCCTTATCAGCACCCCATGCAAGTACCACAGTAGAGCCTAATTTAAAGCGACCCATTTCTTCACCCTTTTTAAGCGTGATAGCGTTATCGCCAGTGGTTGGGTATTTCCAACTAAATACATCGCTACCAGCTGGTGGCGTGACAGTACCTGCCCAAATAGTTTCTATGCTGGCTACAATTGTTGCGCCAACAAGTACCATAGCAAGCGGACCAATCTCAGTTTCAAAAATTGCGACTACTCGTTCATTACGTGCAAACAAGTTAGGCACGTTTTGCGCTGTAAGTGGGTTTACTGAAAATAAATCACCTGGCACGTAAATCATTTTGCTTAGTGTGCCATCAATTGGCATATGAATACGGTGGTAATCTTTAGGTGCTAAATAAATGGTGGCAAACTTACCGCCTAAAAATGGTGTTGTATCATCTTGTGAGCCGCCTAGTAGCGCTTGTAAGCTGTAATCGTGACCTTTAGCTTGTATTAGCTGTCCGTCAACAATATCGCCTAGCTGGCTGATTGCACCATCCACTGGATGAGTGATGATATTGCTATCTTCTACCATTGGGCGCATGCCGTCTTTTAGAGGGCGAGTAAAAAATTCATTAAAGCTTTTATAATGAGCCGGATCTGGGTATTGGGCTTCGCTCATATCTACTTTATATTGCTTAATAAATAGTTTAATTAAAGTCGTTGTTAAAGCACCTGCTTTAGCTGCGGCTAATTTTCCCACTACGCGTGAAATAAAATGTTTTGGCATTGCGTACTGCATTGCGATTTTAAATTTGTCTAAACTCACAGTATTTATCCTAAATTATACGCGAGGCGCACGGGCGCCTGCACGGCCATCGGCCATTGTTTCTAAAATTCGGTGGTAGCTGTCAAAGCGCAATTGAGAAATTCTTCCATCGGCTACAGCTTCTTTAACTATACAGCCAGGATCGTTTAAATGTTTACAGTCTCTAAAGCGGCACCCGCCTATAAATTCTCTAAACTCTTTAAAACACCACGTTACACGCTCAACATCTAAATGCCATAAACCAAATTCACGAATTCCTGGTGAATCGATTAGGTTACCGCCACTTGGTAAATGGTGAAGGCGTGAAACAGTTGTTGTATGCTGGCCTAGGCCGCTGTTTTCAGATACTTCTTTAGTTAATATTTCAGCGTTAGGTAATACAGTGTTAACGAGGGTTGATTTACCCACACCACTTTGACCAACAAAAATGTTATTTTTACCAACAAGTACTTCTTTTAATTCATCAATACCATTGCCCGATATATTACTAACAAGGAGTACTTGGTAATCAAGTTTACGGTAGATATCGAGAACTTTTTGTATTTCACTAAGACCAGCATCATCAATTAAATCTATTTTATTGAGTACTAAAATTGGCTCAATACCCATATCTTCACAGGCTATTAAATAGCGGTCGATAATACTTGGGGTAAACTCAGGTAGTACCGCCGATACCATGAGTATTTGATCAATGTTAGCTGCAATAACTTTTACACCATCGTAAAAGTCAGGGCGGGTAAGTTGTGAGCGACGCTCTTGCGTGGCTTCAATTACTCCGGCTAAATCACCTTCACTTACTTTGGCACGGCGAAACAATACCTCATCACCACACACTAAATTTGACACGGTACGGCGTATATTACAACGCAGTACATCGCCGTTCTGTGTTTCGACATCGGCGTGTTGGCCAAAACGACTGATCACAATTGCGCTCTCGACCTGACCTAAATTATCGGTTTGCCATTCTTGCGCGCCTTTTTTAGCTGGTTTTGAGTCTGCGCTATTAATGCGCTTTTGGTGATTGGCCTTGATCTGACGCGATTGGCCTTTACTTAATTTTTTCTGTTTTGCCACTGGAGGCCTATAACCTTAGTTAAATGTCGCTTTTCCTAAAAAAAGCTTTAGCTCGACGGTTGATGCTAATATGATATATCGAAATGCGTTGGATCTAAAGGAAAGCACCGCTTAGGTATTATGACTATTAATAAATCAAATTTAATTTGGCTCGATCTTGAAATGACCGGACTCGAACCAGAGACCGATAAAATACTCGAAATTGCGACGGTTGTCACTGACGCAGACCTGAATATATTAGCCGAAGGGCCAACTATAGCTATTCATCAAAATGATGAATTACTAAATGGTATGGACGAGTGGTGTACGACTCAGCATGGTAAATCGGGGTTAACAGCGCGCTGCAAAGCAAGTACCTTCGATGAAGAGCATGCTGTAGCGCAAACGTTAGATTTTTTAAAACAGTGGGTGCCTGCGGGTGTATCACCAATGTGTGGTAATTCAATTGGGCAAGATCGTCGCTTTATGAATAAATACATGCGTGAACTTGAAGACTTTTTCCATTACCGAAATCTCGACGTAAGTACTATTAAAGAATTAGCACGTCGCTGGAAACCTGAAGTGCTTGCTAAAGTGAACAAAAAAGGCTCACACCTTGCTTTGGACGATATTAAAGATTCGATTATGGAATTAAAAATCTATAGAGAAAATTTCTTTAATTTGTAAAAAACACTTGCAAACACTCCGTATTATTGTAGAATCCTGCCCCGCTCAAGACGATAACCCACGCGGGGTTAGTGTGTTTGAGTGATTGAATTACCATCAATAAATGCGGTACTAGCTCAGTTGGTAGAGCGCGACCTTGCCAAGGTCGAGGTCACGAGTTCGAGCCTCGTGTACCGCTCCAATTTCTAACCAAAAGAAATTGTAGTGTTGAATGAAAATATAATGCGGTACTAGCTCAGTTGGTAGAGCGCGACCTTGCCAAGGTCGAGGTCACGAGTTCGAGCCTCGTGTACCGCTCCAATTTCTAACCAAAAGAAATTGTAGTGTTGAATGAAAATATAATGCGGTACTAGCTCAGTTGGTAGAGCGCGACCTTGCCAAGGTCGAGGTCACGAGTTCGAGCCTCGTGTACCGCTCCAATCTTTTTATATCCTTAAAGTTTCTGTATTAAAAATCACAAATAAAATTATAATTTAAAGTCTCTCTTATCTATTTTATTGCATATGTAATACTCAGCATTGAAGTTTTGGTTGTTAGAAGCTATCGCTTCTTGCGTGAGCTCTGCGCCTACAATAAAGGTATTGTACTTTGAAGTTATGAGGTATGAGTGAGGTAGGAGGAGTCAATAATTTAAAACCTGAAGCTTTTATTAAAGCCGCTCCCCCTGAATCGTTGCTATAATACGCCTAGCGCCACCAGAGTTGCGATGTTCACCTAAGTAAATACCTTGCCATGTACCTAGTGCTAAATACCCATTAGAAATAGGAATAGTTAACTCACAGCCCAATGTGCTGGTTTTAATATGTGCGGGCATGTCGTCATCGCCTTCATAATCATGGCGGTAATAAGGCTGGCATTCAGGAACGAATTTATTGAAATGGCTTTCCATATCCATACGCACCGTAGGATCGGCATTTTCGTTTATAGTAAGGCTAGCGGAGGTATGTTGGATGAATAAGTGTAACAAGCCTACTGTGTAAGTAGTAAGTTCAGGGAGTTGAGACAATATTTCGTCGTCAATTAGATGAAAACCCCGCGAGCGAGGTTTTAATACTATGACCTTTTGTTGCCAACTCATAGCTTATCGAAACTAACTTCAATATTTGCATTACCAGCATCGCTAGTGAATGGCATGATGATTTTTTTACCTTGGCTTTTATGGGTAATTGTATGCCCTTTCCCTGATACGACAATAGGTGTTGCCATATCAAAATCAAAGCCTTTTTCACCTAATAAATTTTTAGCGCCACCGGTAACCATATTAGTAATTTCGCCGACCATATCGGTTACTTCTTCATCAATTGAATCAGGGCGTTCGCCTAGCATGCGTTCCATAATAGTTAATGCAAGCTCTTCATCAAAGGTAATTGAAAATGAACCTTTAGTTTGTGGGCCTACCATGCCAATAAGGCCAGACACATCACCACAGGCTATTTCATCTGTTTTGATACGTGGCTTACCTGGCTTTAATTGAGTTTGAGCCATGGTACTTAATACATTTATCAAAGAAGATAAAAAAGGATTGATGAACTCTACATTCATATTGCTTACTCTTAAATTGATACTATGAAAATGACTATAATTATATTAAGTATAGCCAATATGGGTAACTTTGAGGGCTAGGATGTCCTACAAGAATCACATTTTCCATGTGCTTCGATAGTTTGTCCTGAAACAACAAATCCACCCTCAGCCGCTAAGTTATTAAGCTCATGCGAAATAACGGTAGAGTGTAACTCTTTTACAAAACCACAAGTATCGCAAATTAATAACTGTACGGGATGAATATGATCAAAATGATGACACAGCATAAATGCATTTGTGCTTTCAATTTTATGAATAAAGCCTAGTTCGGCCAAAAAATCTAAGGCGCGATATATAGTGGCGGGTTTAGCACCTGACTCAGTTACTTTTAATTGTTCAAGTAAGTCATAGGCCCCCACGCCACCTTGGGCACTAGCGAGTAAGCGAAATACTTTCTCACGAATGGGTGTGAAACGTGCGCCACGGTTATCACATACTTGTTTTGCTTTACCTACGAGTGATTCTATATTCATCATTCTCTTATCCTTACGCTACCGTGATATACTAACATACTGTGTTGTAGTTGCAGCGTTTTTATTAGACGCTTTTTATCTAGGAAACCCAGTAATGCATGAATTATTAGCTATATTTATCTTCTTTTTTGCGGTGATAGACCCCATTGGCACTGTGCCTGTATTTATTGCAGTTACTCGCGGTGAAGATGAAAAATTTAAGCGCAAAGTAATATTTAAAGCCGTAGGTGTATCTGCCATCGTGCTTTTATTTTTTGTTGTAGCGGGTGAGCAACTACTTAATGCCATAGAAATTCCGCTTTCAGCATTTCAAATTGCTGGCGGCATAGTATTACTTATTTTTGCACTTTCAATGATATTTGGTGAAAGCAAACCAGAAACAGAAATAAAAAGTGTTCGAGATAGCACTGAGACCGCCATTTTCCCACTGGCTATTCCTTCTATAGCAAGCCCTGGTGCTATGTTGGGGGCCGTGTTGATGACTCGTAACGAAGAGCATACATGGGTTGAGCAGCTAATAACATCATCAACGATGTTAGCGGTGTTGGCTATTGTCCTAATTTTATTGCTCTTAGCTACGCATGTGCATAAATTAATTGGTGACAGTGGTGCAAGTATAATAAGTAGAATAATGGGGCTTATTTTGAGTTCAGTTGCGGTAACAAATATTTTAAGCGGTATTGCTCATTACTTTGGTTTGCAAGTATTTACTTAAAATCGTTGCGATTTTAGGAGACCATAACATTATATTTACTAACTTGAATTTGGAATAATTAATCACACGTAATGATATTTATGACTGGAAAATATTGGGTTTGCGGGTAATCGGCCTGCTGCTTATATGCAAATTACTCTTGCTGCTATTATATGAGTTTTAAGTGTAAGTCTCTGATTTTAAATTGTATTGTTGTTTTTTAATGCTGTATGGCTGTGTTTTTAGAGCGATATAATACTAAACGCAACCCCTTACTATATCGTTACAGTCTTAAATTGCTCACTCGTAGCGTTGTGTAAATTAAAATAGGTATTTTTTATAGTACCAATCCTCATAAAAGTTTTAGCCTAGGAGCAGTTTATCTTTTGAGATTTAATTTTAGCTGTGTGTTTGTTTTTCAGGCAAAACAGAGCCTATGTCGTGTGATTATTTCCCATAAATAGGCGATAATGCAGTACAAATATGCGCCGCCCTAATGGGGCTTTTTAGGGACGATTAACCTTCTGTTACTTACATTGATGAAGTTAAGTAGGCGAGAGCTAGGCATAGAAGCTTTACTCGGTTTTTACTTACTCTTACAGGGATGCAAGCCATTAGAGTTACGCAGGAGCAGTTACCGAAACCACTTGATTACAAACCTCGCGCCGCGATTTAATCGCCCCTAGATTGAACAAATTTCTATTCACAAAGATCAACACGGCCTAGCTACAGTGCAATTTAATTATTGTTAATAGACCTCAAATCTAAGCCGATTGGTGTAAGTAAAATAGTATTGTTTTTATTTTTTAACTGATTTTATAAAAAATTTTACTAAGTAAATAATCCTGCCTATATTTATTAACAATACCACCCTCCATGTAGAATAAATGTTTTTCTTAATTGTTTATTAGTTATTACATTTTTGGCTTTGTTGTAAGGAATACTAACGTTGATGTGATGCTGGAGGGTTTGTTTGTTTCCTTATTTACAAGAGAAGATTATGAAAAATAAAGTTTTAAAATTTACAGCGTGTTTTTTTATATTTTTGACTCCTGCTGTTCAAGCGGGTGACGAGGTGAAACATATACCAGGCGTTTTTATTGGCACTACACATTTTGACAGTGAAAGTGAGTTTACGTTTGGTGTTGAGTATGAATATAAGTTTACTCAAAATTGGGGAGCTGGAGTGGTATTTGAGCGTACAAATGATGCACATCATGGAGATGGAACGGCGGTTGCTTTGGCTTCGCTCTATTATCACCCGACTAAAAATGTTCGTTTAGGTGTTGGTTATGGTGAAGAGCGTATAGGCGGAGCTCACCCCCATAATGAAGATTTATACCGCATTAGCTCTGCTTATGATTTTCATGTCGGTGACTTTGGTATAGCACCAACGATAGCTGTCGATTTTATTGATGATGAAGAAGCAGTAGTTGTCGGTTTAGCTATTACTCGACCTTTTTAAGTTTTTACTTTGTAACAGTAAAGTTAGGTTTAAGCCTAAAATATGAAGGGGTCTAAAATGTTAAATAAGTTATCTATTACAAGTAAAATATACTGCCTAGGAATATCACAAATATTATTAATGGTGGTAATTGGGATTATATCTTTAACACAAATGAACAAAATTGGTATAGAGCTGGTTGATATAGCTGAGCGAGATATTCCGCTCAGCAACATGCTTACTGCAATGTCTGAGCACAAATTAGAACAAACGATATTTTTTCAGCGAGCTTTATTACACGCAAGTTTAGAACCAGGTAAAGCCAATGAAGAAATCGAGAATAAACTCACGTCATTAACGCAAAAAATTCAAAGTGAATTTAATAAGTCAGAAAAATTTGTCACCGATTCTATTGATTATTTGCACAGTGAAGAGGCAAAAGCGAGTTTTACTTCGCTAGCGAGTGACCTGAAGCTTTTAAATAAAGAATACCAAAGTATTTCTCTGAATATTAATGACATTATTGAGGCCACTAAAACGCAATCCGTTGGCAGCTTGGATGATAAAATAAAGTTAATAGAAGTCGCAGAAGATAAATTTGAGGAAAAACTTATAGCTTTACTCTCTCAGATCCAGCAGTTTACTTTAAACTCAGCTTTGCAAGCTGAAAATGATGAAAAGCAAGGTATTAACCTTATTCTTTATATATTTATCTTCTCCGTTATTGTGGGTGTTGTTTTATCATATATGATTAGCAGAGCAATCGCTTTGCCTGTGAATATGCTAAAAAATAGATTAGTTGAAATAGCTGATGGCGATGGCGATTTAACGTTAAAGCTTGATGAAAGCGCCGGCGATGAAACTGGCGATACAGCAAGAGCGTTCAACAAATTTTTATCAATGCTAAGAGAAACAATAAATGAAGCTAATATACATTTATCGCAATTAGACGACTCATCAAAGTTTGCCGTAACTGTTATGCAGGAAACGGTAGTTAATGTTGAAAAGCAAAGAGCTGAAACCGAAATGGTTTCAACAGCAGTAGAAGAAATGAACTGTACAACTTTAGAAGTTGCGAGTAATACCCAGAATGCTTCTGATGTAACAGAAGCAGTCAAAGAGCGTGTATTAAAGGGCAAGGCAGAAGCTTCTGAGGCAAAAGTTGTTATTCAGCGTTTAGCTAAAGAAATAGATGAAGCAAGTACCGTAATTGAGTGCCTTGTTACAGAAACAAATAATATCGGCAGCGTTTTAGATACAATACAGAGTATTGCCGAACAAACCAATTTACTCGCTTTAAATGCTGCAATAGAAGCCGCTCGTGCTGGTGATACTGGTAGAGGTTTTGCTGTTGTAGCGGACGAAGTCAGGGCACTTGCTCAACGAACACAGGTCTCAACTGTTGATATACAAGGGCTGGTTACTCGCTTACAAAGTGAGGCGAAAAATGCGGTTATTAGTATGAATAAAGGGATTAGTAGTGCTGACGAATGCCTTAAAAAAAGTACTGAAACGTCAGAAATATTTGCTAACTCAGCCATTGCTGTTAATGAGATTACGGACCTAAACTTACAGATTGCTACCGCAGCAGAAGAGCAGTCTGCTGTTGTAAGCGAAATAAATCAAAATTTAATTAATATTACTGATATTGCAATAGAAACATCTACAGGAGCAAAAAATACGTCAGAAGCAAATGAAAGTATCGCCCGATATATTGCTAATTTAAGAGTTAATTTGAATAAATTTAAAGTTTAAATTATGTTTTTATATAGAAGCAATGGAAGTGTGGCAATTCGGTAACATCATTACTAATTTAAAGATGTATATTTCTTTGATAATTAATGATTTTATGGGTTATGTAATTGTCTTGGGGCAGTGGTATTAGTTTAATGACTGTCGTGTACACAAATTAATGATATTTGCGTAAATTTATTAGTAGAGCCATATGGTTTATTTTAAGCTCGGCTACACCGATTGTCTTTTAAATGGTGTAGCTCATTATTTTAGTTTTTAGGTGTTTGCTTTGCATTGATGCCCGCTAGGCTTTTGTGTAAAATACAGCGCCTTTTAAGCTGTGCTTAATAACTTAATACCCTGAGGTTTGCTTTGAATAAATGTACTTTGGATAGACGCTTTTCTGTAGCCCCGATGCTTGATTGGATGTGTTGTCATTAATAATCAATAGGTTAAGTTGTTCTTGGGGTACTATAGGGAGACCGAAATACAAAAGCAGACCTGTAGTTTTTTCCAATAGTTTTTTTCGTGTGTCTTGCCTTATAAAATTTACTGTAGTAATTTAAAAACTCACAATTCGAAATCGATACTTAGATAAAGATTTCACTCAATTAACATTGGGTGGAGCGTCTAAGTTCGTGCCGCTCCACCTCTAGGAGCAGGCATGACTAGTAAAACGTTGTACAACACTTTTCCACAGCAGTACCAATCAAAAGCCATAGATAAATTTAGAAGTCATTTCTACCCTCAGCTCGTATCCAATGCTATGGATACCCTCGGCAATGAGCTAGAACCTCACAGTTATATGGTTTATAAACTTTTGGAAGAGGGTAGTGCAGAGTTAAAGCCATATGAGCTCTACCACCTTTATCAACCCCTTACTGCTTCTGAACTGAATTGTGCTGCTGAGAGGATATAAATGCAATGCGAAAACAATGCCGTAGGAATAAACGCCGATTGTCTCAGCTATTAAAAGAGGCTCATGCTAATGGCAAGCGTATAGAGGAATGGATTGGTTTAATGAAAGCTCGCACTCAAACAAAGGCGTGGAATCGGCTCGCTAACCGTTATGATGTGCATTTAGATTGGTCTAATACAGCGTTTGATACTTAATCCAAGTGGTTATTTGTACAGGAAGTTATTTACGCATCATCAACCACTAAAGGAAGGTTCAGAGTGTATATGAGCATCGATGAGCTCCCAATCGAGCATAAAAATAGGTTTTCCAATTTACCGTGGGATCAGGGGAGCTCTCCCATGGAGGTTGTATGAGCGACATAAGTAAACTTAGTTTTATCAAAAAATCGGCTAAAGTTCCCATTAGTGAATTAAAGCTGATAAAACGAAAAGATGGAGGCTTTAGAGAGCATCCTTCAAGGTTTTTTAAGCGACGTTGCCTTAGAAACTTTACCTACAAGAGTATGCAAGACCTAGCTGCTCAATCAAATATCGAGGTTGAGGTATTAGAACTATTTATGGAAGCTAATTTGACCGTTGACCTAGTGTTTGCTGAGCAGCTAAGCAGAGCGACTAAAATTAGTACTGCTACTTGGTTGGAACTACAGCGTCAATATGATGAGTATATAAAACACCGCTGATATAGATTGCAATAAACGGATCACTGCATTCCAAGTTTGAGGCCTATTTTATGATAGTTATTCCTCATACTGGTTACAAGAATACTTTTATAGCCTCAACAGCAGTGCGACTAAATTTTAAAAGGATACTAAGATGAGCTCTTATAAGCTTTTAATTAAATCACTAGAGCTGGCTTCAAAAAATCATGCGCAGCAAAAGCGAAAGTCAGATGGTTCGCCTTATATTAATCATTTGATAGAAGTCGTAGCCTTACTTGCTGATATCGCTGATATCGCTGAAATTGATGATGCCGATGAGCTAAGCGCCGCAATACTCCATGATATTTTAGAGGACACTGATGTTACTAGAGACGAGCTCTATAAAACCTGTGGTAATCGTGTTCTGGAGTTAGTCGAGGCACTTTCTGACGATAAATCGCTATCTTTAGAAGAGAGACGGAAAGATACGCTTAGAGTGCTTCCAAAGAAGCCTATTTCGGTAATGCGTATCAAATTAGCGGATTTGTGCTCTAATGCTTCTGCAATACCATCAGGTTGGTCATTAGAGCGGCAAACAGAATACTTTCAATGGTTAATCAGGTTGCTGAAATTTGTAAAGCATCTAGCCTTGCGTTGCATAATGAGTATCTGAGAAGGAGAGCTGTACACATTGCTGAATAGTACTCTCTAGTTGACCAATACATTTGTAATTACATTTAGACCTGCCAGATAAATGTTTCTATTAGGGCTTATTAATCTGGCAAGTTCAAACTTTAGCATCAAAGTATACCTTTAAACTATTTCCTTAAATTTATTGTCTGTTATTAGTACTCAGCCTACTTCGGCAAAGAGCGAAAAACAGATGGTCGATCTAACTTACCTTTGGACAATTTCAAGTTAGAGCTAATGTTCAAAATTCGCCCTCGAAGTTGAACGATTAAAGGTCTTGATATTGTTGAATTCGGAGTACGTTTAACCTGTACTACCCCACGCACACTAAAGATACATTACCTGCAACATCGACGCCTTTATCGCCACTTTGCTCTGTAACTTGAATATCCTCATATCCCATTGACATTAAGATTCGGGTAACCAGCTTTTCGAATTGGCAAGGATTCATCGACGATAACTGTTCAAATTAAATCTCGTGCTGAATACGATTGTGCTTGTTGATGTCCTTAAGAAGAGCGAATTTATCTTCCTCCGATAATTGTCGGCGGACAATAAAGTTTGAATTTTTCTCTCACGTAGGCTCCAATACTAAGTAGCGCTAGATAGAAAAGTAGACAATAAAGATTGAGACAAACTGCAGTGAAAATACTATTCAATATTTAACATAAAGTTTAATAACCAAGTGACGTCAGCCAGATAATCACCAAGATTAATTTGATGCTTGTCATTACTAGGTTTCAATAACTCACTCTGGGGCAGAGCTAATCTTGAGCAGTTTCGCTCACAGACTCCTAGTTAGTAATACAAACGACAACAGCACATTCCTAAGTGTTGGCTTAGTTCAGAGTAAACTTGGGGACGTTAGTCATAAACGATCTTGCTTAACCTGCATTAATTGCATTTTATGTTGTTTGCTGTAAAAGTTCGTTTAACAAAATATAAATTTTCTCCAGACTTTCTTTTTACTGATTAGTCCCCGCTGCTAATAAATGATTGTCTTTTGTGACCTATGTGCTCGTGAAGCGATAATTTCACCAAAAATCAAAACCTCTTGCAGAATACTAGGGGCTGTTCATTCATTTTCTACAACGCTTTACCTAAAAGATCAATCTCAGAAGCATGCATCTTTACCATTCACCGTTTGTGTCGTAAAGCAACACCGGCGATAAAGATCACTGCGGCCATGATCACGAGAAACTGGTTTAAGATGCTGAACAATTCAATAAAAGCGAGTTTTTGCGCTTGGCCAATATCAACGTACTGAGTAATAGGGTTGATAGCAATTAGACTTTCGGCATTATTCAAGTTTATCGAGCCAATGGTTTGTCCGTGCTGTGGCAATACTTCTCGGGTTGTTGATAGATCAAAACGCCGACTGATAACTAATGACGCTATTGCGCCATTTAATATATTCTCATAAGTTGCCCCAACCAACGCCACACCGACAATGCCACCCAAGATACGAAATAAATTAAAAAAAACAGCGGCTTCTTTGGCATCATCTCTGCTAATATCTTGAAATGCTATGGAGCCGATAGACAATACGATAAGTGGGATGGCTGCGGCTCGAAACAATTGAGAAGCAAACAGATGCTGACCTGACATACCATTTTCGTAATAGCTCAAACCATAGACCGCCAACGACAGCAGCAATACACCAAATGCTATAACTTCATAGCTGAACAGGCGCGGGAATCGGCCAAAAACCTTGATTATAATGACATGGGGTATGGCTATGAAAGAATAGAAGATGCCGATTTCTTTCGGTGTAAATCCATGCATAGTGGACAGGTAAAACGGCAATAAAAACAAATAAACCAAGACACAACATCCGGCCAGTGCGTTCACTGAGCATGAAAAGACAAAAGAAAAGCTCTTTAGAATATTGTAGTTTAGCAGGCGATTTTCTCGGTGGCTCTGAGAATAGCTAAACAGCATAAACAACGCCAGTGCTGCAAATAGGCTGAAAATAAAAGTTTGAGAATTAAACCAACCGACCTTATTACCATTGGTCAATGTCGACTCAAAGAGCACCAGACTCACCATAACAAGTAAAGATGAAACCACTTTTTTGTAGGATATTTGCGACCACTGAATCGTCTCCGGTTTGTCAACGGCATCCAAAGCCAGCAAACACAAAATGCCGATAGGTAAATTGACGATAAACAACGTCCGCCAAGAAACAAATTCAACCAGTAATCCACCAATCAGCGGTGACAGTAACGGGGCAAGCGAGCCAACAACCATATATTTGGTGATGTTTTGATCTCTGTTTTGTTGCGGCAGGTGATGAGAAATAATGTAATAGGGAAACAATAAAAGAATCCCGCCAAAGACGCCTTGAAGTACCCTTAACATCAGGAAAACTTCAAAGTTGTTACACACGGCAATCAGGGTTGAAGAGGCAATAAATCCATAGGAGCAATAGCTCAATAGATTGCGCTCTCCCAACAAACTGACCAATAAGCCAAACAATGGGATGACCGACAACTCGGCTATGAGATAGTAACTGACGATAGCTGAGGCGTCTGTTACAGTGACAGAAAACTCTTCTTGTATGATAGAAACAAACAGGTTGGTAACCTGCACGTCGAACATGGCCAAAAAAGCCAACAGTAACGTACTGTAGAAGTGTCTTTGTGAAATCGGCTGGCTCATTGTCTAGAATCGGGTTTTTCAATGGTTACATTTGCTGTCAGGCCAGGTGTTAAAGACTGTCGCGTGTTTTCAGTTAAAACCAGCTCTACGGGAATACGTTGAGCTGTTTTTACAATATAGCCAGAGGTCAAACTTAACGGTGTGGCACCACGCTTGGTTCCACCAACTGAGCCTATCTTGCTAATAACACATGAAAAGTCGTTCTCACCAATCGATTCAAATGAACACTTGGCTTTTCCACCAGGACTTAGGTATTGCAGGTATTTTTCATCAAAATAAGCTGCGACGTAAACGTCTTTAGTTGGTGATAATACGGCCATCAATTCGCCTTCTTTGACATATTCACCCGCATGCACGTAGACCTCGGCGACTTTACCGACAAGTTCAGTGCGTAATGTAAGGTCGTCGCTCCGTTCTTCGAGAACCATTCGAATCTTTTCAAGATCTTTGACAACCGCAGTTGACAGCTCAAGTGCACGTTGCTGTTTATTGAACTCCTGCTCAAGGGCCTGAATTTCAATGAGTACCTGATTCATCAATACTTCTTCTGAAACGCGATGATACGCATAGCCGTTGTATTCAATGTCAGACAGATAGCCGGTTTTGCCTAACTCCAAAGCCTTTTTATGATTGCTTTCTTTAATTGTGAAAGCATTTTTGGTAAGTATCTGTTTTTGTTTGAGCAATACAAGGCTGGAGGTGAGATCATCGATGCTTTGCTTGAGGTTTTGTTGCTTGAAACGCTCTTGGTTGATTAACATCTGGTTTTCAACCAAATCATAACTGGAGTGCGTATTTCTAATTTGAAACAGCTGCTGCCCGGCTGATAGTAGCAAGCCGCGCTCAACGTTAACTTCTTGCACAATGCCCGCAGCCGCTGCTCTAACTTCGATCAGATTCGCATCAATAAATGCGATATCCGACTGAAGCACTTTAGAGTTGAGCCAAATGAAGTAACCTGCACCGGCAACGACACAAATCGCACAGGTGCTGACAAGTACTGCTTTAAGCTTCATTCAAGATTCCATTTTTTTCCAGGTTTTCTATCTTTTGAATGCTTTGGCTAAGCTCAGCTTCTGAATCGGCGATTAAAACACACAATGCAGGTGAGGTCAGTACATCAATGGTTTTAGGGAAGGGGGAACCATCAATAGCTTTGGTAGTCACAAATTTAACCGCATCGATGTCGTTTAGCCGGTCAATTTTCTTTAGGCTTGCCGATTGGATTTCAGCTACGTTGCTTGTAAACAGTATCTTTCCACTTAACTCTGGTTTGCGCGGTACAGTATTACTCAACAGCTTATAGTTTGAGGCCAATTTGGCGTGTGAGAATCCATTACAGTGTTCAAACAACACATCACCAATACCGCCCAATCCGCTGATCCTGGCATTTACTTCGATAAGCCGTGGGCCAGATTCAGTCATCATCACTTCAATAAGGAATTGGCCAAACTTGATTTCCATTGCGTCCAGAATCTGTGAAACGTAAGCGTGAACAGCTTTTGAGGTTTCAGACTCTCTTGATAGCAGATTGATGGTGCGAATGTTCTTAACACCATCTTGGATGGTTTCGTCATAACAACAAGTCGCGACCTTATGATGCACGCCTTTATTACTTATAATGCAGATTGAGTGCTCTTGCCCAATCAATAACTCTTCGACAACGAGTTCAGCGACCAAATCACCATTTTTGTCATAGCAGCCAAGGAGTTCTTGAGTGCGTGACAGTAATTGCGCTTCATCATCACAAACAAATACGCCGAAAGAACCACCGCTTTCTGTTGGCTTCAAAATGACCGGATAGCCAATTTTTTGCTTGATGCCTTCTAACGTAGCAGCGTCTGGGGTTTCGGTTATGCGTTTGTGCTTTGAAACCTCAACGCCTTTGCTTGCCAAAAACGCATTTACACCGAACTTATTGCCTATAAAATTCTCCAGGTCAACAGCCGGAGTGAGTTCTGGCGTTAATCGCTTAGTCAATAGCACCCATAGTTTGGAACCTGTGTCGAAACCGTTATAGACCCGTTCAACTTGCCAATCTTTAAGTTGTGTTATCAAATCGTCCAATGAATCTTGCTGGTGTAATACAGTACTGAAATCCTCAGCGTCAAAGCTCAGACCAGAATCATCACTTGGTCTGAATGGGCTAAGAACGGCGATAATGTTATGGCCGTCCTGTTTAAGTTGTTTAGTTAAGTGTTGGTAATAGGGGTCGACTACAATCACACACGTCTTTTTTTCTGTTGGCATGCTTAATTCCTTACTATTAGAGTGTATCGATGAAAGCGTTGACTTGTTCAACGTTTTGAGTGAATAGTTGCTCGGTTATGTGATTGGCTATTTCAGCACTGGCCTTAGACAAACACTGAATACCAATCGAGGTTTGCACAATATCAGACATGCTATAGATGCTGCTGACATGCTGGTGCTCTTCGCACAAAGGCATAAAGTGATAGTGCTTGCTCAGTTTTGGCAGGGTTTCCAAACCCAAAGGCAGTTTCTCGTCTTGGCAGTGTTGCCACAAACGGATTTGATTGCGTACACATTCCAATTCCTGGCGATATTCTAAGCCTTGTCTTGGGCCGGTTGCATAAATCACCATATCGTAATGACGCACTTCGCCATTGGCGATGATCTTGATTTGGTTCTCGTTCATGGCCAGTTCACTGATTTTATAGCCATTTAGAATGTTCATTTTATTGAGCAGTTCAACTCGATCCAGATATTCAGGATGCGAACCAGAACGGCCATATTTGAACAGTTTCTTAAGCAGTTTTACTCGGGCCTTGTCTTCAAGTTTGCAATTGAAGTCCAAAATAGGTTGCAGAATATCAGCAGGTGCTTGTTCGCTTTCGTCTGGGTAGATATCAGAGTCATCTCTACCACGCCAAAGCGCCTCGTATATAGCTTGTTCAGGCAAAGGGGTTCTACTGTATACATCAAGTGTTGTACAACCTGATTTGACAGCGATAGACGCGTGATCAAATCCAGAAGCACCAGAGCCTATGATAGCTACTGACTTACCATCGAAGGTGCTGCCGTCATAGTTTTCCCAGGTGCATACGTACTTGTCTCTTGGCAATACATCTGCAAACTCATCCGGCAAGGCCCATTTACCGACTGAGGTCATGCCTGTAGCCAGTACGATTTTACGGGCATAATGGGTTGTTACTTTGCCGTTGTTAGCAATTGCAGTAACATAGCATTGATGTTTTTCAGACCATTGCAGATTGAGCAACTCAGTATCAAAAGAAACATTTAACTGCAATATGATAGTGAACCAATTCAAATATTCAGCCCAGTAATGGGTTGGAATATAGTTAAACTCATCATATTCTTCGGTCGAATACTTTGAGCAAAACCAGCTCTTGAAGCTGAGCAACGGATTGCCGCTTTCAAGCCCAGGGATAAACTTGGGCGTTCTTAAATTTTTCATTTTAGCAAAGGTGTTCCAAGGCCCACTTTTGCCTTCTGGCTGTTGGTCGATGATAGAGATTCGACGTATGCCATTTAACTTAAGATTGTAAGCCAGACACAGGCCTGACTGACCAGCGCCGACGACGATGACGTCCAGCACTTTCTCTTTAGAGACTTGTGTTGTCGGCACCCAACTTTGCTTGGAGAAAAACCTCAACTGGTCGAGGTATTCCGTTATTTGGCTTTCCAGCGCTTCGATACTATTAAACATAATGCTTACATTGACTCCCAAATTTAACTGCTTTTCCGTTAAGACAAAATTTCGCCCAGTGGCTCACCCAACATCAACTCTTCGCGCCAGCGGAGTTTGTTCTGTGAGTAAGAGTAATAGCGTTCCACAGCCATTGAATGAGTTACCTCTTCATATCCAGGAACAACTGGAGGACCTTTGCGAGTGCTATCGTTTCTAAGTTGGCTGTTAATCTTTCTATAAAGCGCGTTGGTCGCTTCATGTCTTTGTTCAATTGACTGATAAGAAGCGGTAAGTACCGGCTCAATTTTATGCCAAAGCGTGGCTTGCAGATCCGCTTTTTCGTTGTCATCTTTAACTAACATTATTCGGGTCAGAATATCGTGTAATTCCGGGTAAAAAGGCACTTGGTTAGCATCCACTAACTTTTTCGAAAAGCTGTCTCGTCCAAATCTAAAATTCACTGACATGCCGGTATCCAAATATTCAATGTAGTGCCAGATTGATGCAGGGAAAATAACCGCTTCGCCGGGCTCAAGAATGCAGTCGTAAGCGCCTAAGTATCTTAGCAAGTCGAGTTTTTCATCTTCCGGCAGGTTTTGGAGCAGCAAATTACTGAAATTCATAGTTGGATGGATTTTTTCCAGCGAAGCGGTCGGTACCATCACAACCCGTTTACGGCCAAATACCTGGTAGAGCATGACATGACGAAAGTCTCCGTCAAAGTGTAAGTGGGCATAGTTGCCTTTGTTGGCGACAAACATGAAGGAGACCAATTGTTCAGGATTGAGTGGCGGCAAGGCAATATTTGGCAGCTCCAGTGTATCTAAAACTTTTTGTGGTGACGGGCACTCGACGCAAAGCAAATCAGTATCTGGGTTTTGTTCGATATGAGCACAGTAGTCTTTGAGCTTCATGTCTGAAATCACATTTTTGACTTTACTGCTTAAGCCTCTTTCTTTTGGAACGGCGTCTTTTCTTAACTGGCTGGTGTAGTTGTTTTGCACCTGAATATCTAAATCAGGCAATAATGACAAAATGTCATCTTGCGTTTTACACTGGCCAATTTTAGCGTTAGCCTGGCTGTTCTGGATGATCACCGGTTTGGCGTTGGCCAAGTATTTTTCGAATATGATTTGTTGATTACATTCCGTAATACGCTCAACGTTATCAAGCGGTTTAATATTTTCGTTTACCATTTTAAATTCCGTTAATTCTCTATCAATTGTTTAACTATTTTTGACAAAGTGCGCAGGCCACCTTGTAGCGCGTCATTCTCGACCGCCAGGGAAATTCGGATGCAGGCACTCCTATTGTTTAGTTTGTTATGAGCGTCTATTAAGCCGAAAAAGAACATAGAGCCGGGAATGACAATGAGTTGTTCTTTCTTGGCTTGCTTGTATATTTCACAGTCACTCAGGCCAACGTGATTGAACTTAACCCAAAGAAACATACCGCCGTCATATTCATGAACCTGCCATTGAACTTGCTCGAAGAACGCATTCATGCAAGACATCGCCAAGTCAAACTTGCTGCGGTAAAGCGGCTGTAATTGATGTTCACAGAGGTTCAAAAGCGCCATGTTATTAAGGGCTTTTTCTGCCATCATCTGGCCATGTATTGAGGCCTGAATCGAACTGTTACATTGAAAGTGCGCCAGCGCTTTAATCAGGTACTTGTCACCAATGGCGATGCCAATGCGTGAACCCGGAATACCGCATTTAGACAGACTAAAGCTGTAGAGCATGTTTTCCTGCAGTGACATAGACACAGGTTTAAAGCACAGAGCAGGGAATGGATTACCGTATGCCGAATCTATGACCAACGGAATGTCGCGTTTTTGGCTGAAATTCTCTAAAAACGCCATCTCTCGGGCGCTCAAAACACAGCCTGATGGATTCCTCGGTTGCGACAGCAATACACCACTATAATCCGATGAACCTGATTCGATAGCGTCAATATCCAGTTGATACCTAAAGGTGCTGTCATCAATCGACTTTTCTACACCCAGCTTGGCATCAATGTGCTCAGGATTCGCCATTAATGCTTCATATCCGACATATTCAGGCAATGATGGGATCAATATTTTATTTTTGCCAGCGTGCTTGTCTTCACTAAAAATATTGCCAAGCATATAAAACAGTGTCTGAGTCCCATTGGTGACGAGCACGTTTTCAGGTGTTATTTGCCATCCCAGCTGGTTTTGGAAGACATCGCAAATGGCCGCGCGAAACGAAGGCAACCCCATTGAATCACCGTAGTGACAAAGGTTGTTCGTTAGCAATTCATTATCGAGGCTACCTACAACATCTTTCCAAAAATGCTTAACCTCGGGTGTGATAAGCGGATTGCCAACCCCCAGGTTAGTCCAGGCTGTATCTTTGGCTGAAGTCATCGCAAGCTTAATGTCTTGTGATATGCGGATCACAGCTGAGTTCTGACAAAGCTGATGGGATGTCTCAAAGTTTTTAGTTATTTGCATGTTAATATAGGCTCACGCAGATAAATCTTCGGCAATCTCAACCGGGTCGCTGTTGTATAAAGTATTGAGATCTTTTTTCAGTTGCTCATATGAAGTGGATTTCAAGATACAAGAGGCTGCAATATCCATGTTTGAGCGACATGCCGGCATTTGATCACCATCGTTAAACAAGGTCACTGGCTCCAGCTGCGACTCAACATCAGGGAAGTTGAACTGATGCAGAGTCCCTTTTTTGACCGGAAAATTTATAAAGGTTGAATAAATGGTGTCTGAGTCATCTCTTACGTAGTCGAATTTTTTGGTTACCAACGCCAGCTCATGTTCAAGTAAGTTCTCTCCAAATATATCCTGGTAGTTTCTGGTGATGGCAAGGCCAGGCGCACGAGCATTACTCTCAATCAGGATACATTCACCGGCTTTGTTAACTATAACTTCGGTATGTTGAATACCGTCAATATAGCCAAGCCCTCTAAGGACGTCTTTGGTGAAGCCTTTGATTTGCTTTTTTAGATCAGTGTCTTGGAGGTCAATCAGATAGTAAAGAGGTTTACCATCCTGAAATTCGATGTTCGGCACTGAGCGACAAACTTCACAGAAATAGATTTTACCGTCTACGGTCAAGGTATCGCAGGAATAGAAATCACCTTCGATAAACTCTTCAACGTCATAGGTCAGTTGCTCTGCAGCTTCACTTAGAAATGCTTCATATTGTTGTTGATCTTCAACAATGCCCACTTTCCAGCTGCCTGCCGATGAAGAGGGTTTGAACACCACTTTATGGCCAAATTGCTGTTGAACCTCACTGAAATTCGTTGGCAACTGAGCTATTTCGCTAACCTCAGTAAACTTGGGCACGCGAACACCGGCCTCAACCAATTTTTGCTTCATCGCAATTTTGTCACGATAGAAAATCAGCTGGTCCGGATGAGGGCCGGTAGAGATATCAAATAGTGCACGAAGTTGCGCGGCAACTATAGTGTTTGCTTCGTCAGCACAGAGGATAGCCATATCGTCAGACAGGTTATTTTGCTTAACATATTCGGCAATCTCATCAACAGCCAATGAATACATTACGCCGTCTACCGTTTCAGCACCGACTTCTACAACAGTAAGAAATTCAGATTTGAATTTGCCGGCTTGGGTCGCTTCTTCTTTGCTGACAAACACGTAAAAGTTCAAGCCTGAACTGTTCAGCCTGTCGAACTGATACATTTGCAATTGGCGTAAGCCGATTAATATAATATTCATTATAAATTCCTTATTTATTGATAAGTTGCTGACATAAATTGATGACGTCCTGTGTCACTTGTGTTGTCTTCGCGGAACCGCCAAGGTCAGGCGTCTTAACGAATTCGTCATAGCATAGATAGTGGCTTATCGCTTTGGTCAAAACCGTAGAGATCTCTTTAAAGCCCAAGTGGTCATACAACAAAGCAAGACTTGAAAAGGAGGCTATTGGGTTGGCTATGCCTTGACCGTAGATATCGGGTGCTGAACCATGTACAGGCTCAAACAAGCCGATTTTGCTTTCAGGGTTGATGTTGCCACTTTCAGTAATCCCCAATCCGCCAACTAAACTCGCGGCTAAATCTCCCAAAATATCACCAAATAGATTACTGGTAACAACGACATCAATACTGTTTGGTTTCATCACCATCTGCTGACAATAGGCATCAACATAGTGATAGTTTGTGGTTATGTGAGGGTAACGCCGAGCGACTGCTTTAAATATGTCTCGCCATAACTTGCCAACATTGGTGATAGCATTTGCCTTGTCTACCAAATCTACATGAGCGCGCTTATTCGCATCCGCCCAAGCAAACGCTGCGTTGATAAACTTCAAGACCTTGTCTTTTGAGTAGTAAGCGGTATCGATTGCTGCTTCGGTTTCCAGTCCTGACTGTACAGAGCCGCCAATTTGACAATACAAGCCTTGGGTGTTTTCACGGAAAATAGCGATATCGATTCCACCGGCTCTCTTAGCTTTTAAGGGCGTACAGTCAAGCCCTGTAGTTCTTATGGGGCGATAGTTAACATACAGATCAAGCTCTTGTCGCAACGCCAATAACAGTTCACGACCATGTTGCATATCAGGAATGCGAGGATCGCCAATAGCACCGAACAAGATAGCATCGTAATTTTGCTGGAGACTTTCAATGTCATTGGGTTTGAGCATGTAACCATGCTCAAGATAGAAGTCAGCGTCCCAATTAAATTGCTGAACGTCCACTTGATATTGGCTGTTGGCGTTAAAAAATTGAATAATCTTCAGCGACTGAGCAGTCACTTCTTTGCCGATACCGTCTCCAGGAATTACGGCAATAGTTTTTTGATTAGGATGCATTGAAAAATTCTCCTGGTGATACAACTCTTCCACAGGCTGCTGCAATAGCAACGACGATTGGTGAAGCAAGATAAAGGTCGCCTGGACCAGAGCGGCCAGGGAAGTTGCGATTCTGAGAGCTTATCGTTACTTCATCTTGTTTTTTAGACACGCCAGGGCCTGCATTGATGCATGCGCCACATGAAGGCTCTATCAGACTGACACCAAAATCTTCAAACAAAGTAATGTATTGTTGTTCTTCGCAATAGCGTTTTACATTGTCACTGCCGAACTGGATGTAGAAAGAAACGTCGTTAGGTTTTTTCACACCAATTTGATTGGCATGTTTAATGACCTTGGCATACATATCCATATCTTCGGTTTTACCACCAGTACATGAACCGCCATAAGCTCTGTCGATGGTAATAGCGTTCAATTGCGCGTCCAAGATATTAGATAATGGATGGGCATTACGAGGATCACCCGGCAAAGAAATACCAGGGCTCAGGTTTCTCAAATCAACCTTGATGCTGTAATCGTAAGTGGCAGATGCATCACCATTGAACTTTCTAAACCCTTCACATTGCGCAGCAGTCAAATTGTGTTGCTTTTGCAGATATTCAATGGTTACGTCGTCAACTTCAAAAATGGCGGTCATTGCGCCCATTTCTACTGCCATATTGGCGATAGTAGCGCGTTCATCCATTGATAATTGCTCAATGCCACTGCCAGTGTAAATCAATACGCTGCCAAGTAATTCGCCAGATTGAATCAATTCATGTGCAAGTAAGTAGATAACGATATCTTTTGCTACAACCCATTTAGCCAGTTCACAGCTTAAATCGATTTGAACACTTTTAGGGCTCTGGTATTTAACGTCTTTGGTCATCCAGGAGTTGGCCATATCTGTTGCACCAACACCAAATGCCAGTGCACCGATAGCACCTGCGGTGCAGGTGTGACTATCGGTGCCGATGATGACTTGACCCGGCAATGCCAAATCTTCCAATACGGCGTTATGACAAATGGCGGCAGAATGTTCTTCTGACTGACCCGAGTAGTATTTCAAATCATGACGCTCAACGAACTCAGCCTGCTCATCAATAAGAGATTGAGCTTGTGCTTTTAGATGAGCTTTATCTGCTGGTAATGTGTCACCCAAATAAGTCAGATGATCCTGAAAGCAAACGATGGATTCATTGTCGTTAAGTGATGCCTCACTGCCAAATTCTCCTTGGAACAAAGATGCACACATTGGCGTAACATATTCATGGGAGAAACGTAAATCCACTTCGCAGAAGAAAGTTCCATCCTCACCTCTGGCTGTCGGTACCTTAGACAGTCGATGCTGAGTAATTTTTTCCAGCATGTTCAACTGACAATCATCACTTGAAAGCGGTACCACTTCTTTGGTGTCGTGATGATGCAGGTTGAACTGAAATAATCCACCAGATTCAACTATGGCTTTGTCAGTAGCTGACATGTTACAGGTAAAGCGATTGATAGCGATGTCATTACCATCAAAAACATCTTCCAGAATTGAAAAATCCGTTGTTGGCAACAAACCGATATTGATACAGTTCTGGTAATAGATTTTTTCAAACGATTTGGCCACAATGATTCTTACACCAGCAGCTTTTTCGGCGTACGGGGAATGTTCTCGTGAAGAACCACAACCTTTGCTACGACCGGAGACCACAACGCTGGGAGCAATTGATTTTACATCACCCTGTTCAATCGCTTTGCTTCTAAAGCCCAAATAGACAAAGTTGGCCAAATTCTCATCATACCAAAAACAACACCAGCCAGGGGTGATCTCATCGGTAGAAATATTATCAGCCAAATCTGCAGAGAGTTTTAAGCCTTGATACTGTGCCTTACTGGTGATACCACCAAGCTCGATCTGGGTCAACATTAATTCAGGGCTGTTGGTCAGCGCCAATACTATCCCATTGGTTGTTACAACATTCATGCAGTTTTTTCCATCGGCTTTGGCACGTTAATCAGTTCTAAAACTTCGCTATGGGTAAGGGTACGGCGTACTTCGTTGGCTCTGCGCAAAATCTTTTCAACCACTTCGTCTTTTATTTCAAGGGAGTTTTGCTCCAGCCAATAGTGCACATTGGCACGGCCAGACATATGGTTGATTTCAATTTTATTTTTGCGATTAAATGTTTTGGCAGGTACGGCGGAATACACCAAGTCAGTCAAGGTTTCGTTTTGTAACTGCTTGGCTTTTTTAATCGCTGATGCATGTACGCCCGAAGCCGTTTTGAATACATCGTCACCGAACACCGGATAGTTAGGTGGAATGCTAAAGTCGAAATATTTTGACGATAACGCAATATAGCGATTTAACTCGCTAACATTCCATTTGCTATGACCGTCGAGATGCAAGTTAGCCAATAGTTGATCCATAGCCGTATTGCCTGTACGTTCACCTATACCAAGCGCCGTGCCATGAATTCGATCACAGCCCGATTCAATTGCCTCCAAAGAATTGATGAGCGCCAAGCCACGGTCATTATGGCCGTGCCAATCAAGATTAATATCAACGCCGTTATTGTTAAAATAGCTAAATGACCAACCAAGCAATGACCTCACAGAAGATGGTACGCATTGACCAACGGTATCGCAGATGGTCAACCGTTCGACACCAAGTTCCATAGCCAGGTCATATAATTTGATCAGTACATTTGGCGTCGCCCTGGTGGCATCTTCAATCACCAAAGTCGGTTTAACATTGTTGTTTAAACTAAATTGCAACGCATCTGAGGCGCTGTTGAGGATAAAGTCCAGATCCCATTTTTCAACCAGCTGTCTTATCGGGCTAACACCAATAAACAATAACGGTTCGATTTCACAGCCCAGCGTTTGCGAAATATTGACAATAGCTTTCGTATCGTCGATATGAGTTCTGCCAGCACAGGAAGGCTTAATATTCAGTCTATTTTTTTTAATAAAATTAACTAAATGCAGTACATTGTTATAGGCTTGAGAACTGGATCCGGGAAAGCCGATGTCAAGATATTCGATGCCAACAGCATCCATCGATTCTATCAACTGCTCTTGTTGCGCTATATCCGGTAAACGCACGCTAGTAGATTGCACACCGTCACGTAGTGATTCATCTAGCAGCGTTAATTGTTTAGATTTAGGTTTTCCCTGATGCCAATCATGGATAAGTTTGTTTATTTCCGATACCACAATCATAAGTCCTTATAATAAAATACAGAGCATAATGTTTTAATTTAAAAGTAAAAGTGATACTTTTGTTAACAGGTGTTAGAAAAAGTAACATATGAAGGACAGTGTAATAACATGTTAAGGACAGCGTATGAGTAAGTTGCCACCTTTGAAGTCATTGCAGTATTTTGAAGCCGCGGCCAGACATCTTAATTTTTCTCAAGCAGCAAATGAGTTATGTGTTACTCATAGTGCCGTCAGTCATCAAATAAAAAAGCTCGAAAGATGGGCTGGTACATCGCTGTTTGTCAGAGTGGCCAAGGGAGTCGAGTTGTCATCGCTGGGCGAGCGACTGATGCAGGATTGCCAAGAATCCTTTGCAATATTAGAACTATTTGCCACTGAAATTAGACCCCAAGGAATAAAAGACGTACTCATTCTCGGTTCGTCGTCAAGTTTTCAAGCTAATTGGCTATTGCACAAAATTGCCGAATTTGAACGGTTCAATCCATCAATAAAAGTTAAGTTTACCACCCAGTACCAGATCAGTGACCTGGTCAAAAAGAAAGTTGACTGCCTGATCCATAGCGATGATAAAACATACAAAGGCATTCACTCTGTCAAGTTGTTCAGTGACAGAATAGGGCCGGTGCACTCACCTGACATGAAGGTCATTGCCAAAACCCCAGAACAGTTTCAAAACAAGAAGTTGATCTCAGCCCAATCTCGCCCTGAAGCTTGGAAAACTTGGGCTGATAAAGTGGGATGTAGTTATTCCAAACTCCATTTTTTTAAAGAAGTCGATAGCCTGTCGTTAATGCTCGTAGCAGCCAAAGCCTCTTTAGGTATCGCAATTGCCCCACAAATGTTGATAAGTGAAGAATTAAAACGGGGTGAGTTGATCGCCCCATTTGGATTTATCGACAGTGCAGCATCGTTTATGTACAGCTTTTTACCAAACAGCAGTAAAAAACAGAGCCTGATTAAATTACAAGATTGGTTGATTAAAACCGCGAATGTGCACGATCAAGTTTAAGCGCCTGGGCGACTATACCTAGCTATTTTAATCGATGTCGTCAGGCTGGACTCTGACATGATAGAGGGGGAGCCTATGTTTCCAATTCCCAGTCAACTTACCAGTGGCGTAACTGATATGAGTAATCCTATTGATGGGATCAGCAATATCATCGCTTACGAGCTGACGCAAGAGTTTTGCCCTGAACAACTATTTGTGTTCTGCGGCCGACATCGCAAAAAGATAAAAATCTTACAGTGGACTAACAATGTTCTGTGGCTTCATTACAAGTGTCTTGAGCAAGGCAAGTACAAGTGACCGGGAATTGAGGGTGAGCAGCTTAGCCTGACAATCTCTACTCATCAGTTAAATTGGTTACTTGAAGGTTTGCCGCTGCAAAACGACTGTAATCACCCTCGACTCTACTATCGTTATCATAACTGTTGAACCTTATTACTTATGAGCATAATAAAGACTCAACGACCAGATTTTTAATCTAAATAATTACGACCATGTAACCCCGTAATTTGGTAGCTTAGTGTCACGCCTTTAGATTTCAGCATCTTAACCGATAAACCTGTACTACTTGCGCAGCAAGCTCAGGCTCTTTTAGACAAAGAAGCGAGTATTACGGCGCTATGATCTTAAGTCTAACAGTTGCTTTTTACTCAACTTCGTCAGTTAGGAAAAAGCAGTGAAGCTCACGCTGGGCATTGCTCAATTACAGAACCGAATACAATAGCCAGAACGTATAAAGTAATGTTTTAGAAAGTGTTCAGAAAAAGTTCAGCAAAATGCATTAACAAATAGGTAAGACCAACCTTCTGAAAACCTGTTTATCACGACAGCGTTGATAACGCTACAATTTCGATAAGGACAGAAGGTGCAAATAGATCGTGGGTTAGACGATAGCTTCTCTAATAAAAAAACCGTATATACGTGCGCATCTAATCTTTTTGTCAAAGCAATTGCTAAACAGGTGGAGTCCATATACGGGATAATAAATTGACTTAACAGCCCTCCTTGTTATCAGATCTATCGACCAATATTTATCAATCGCGCAGAGGTCATATTAATAACTTAGTGAATGTATTTTATGATATCGATAATTTTTATACCGTTTTCATTCCTCAATGGGAACTACAATGTCTGACCGACGGTACTCGCAAGAGTAAGAGCTCTGGCAGAATGACTATGAATGAAATTATGATGATTATCACCTAATCACCGCGACTTCAAAAACTTTTACACTGGATATTTGGCTCGATTTTACAAATCTGACTTTTCAAGCTTACTCGTATACACCCGATTTATTGAGGTTGTGCCTAGTGCTGTTACTCCTATGTGTTGATATTTATCTTCTTTGAAAAGCGATCCTACAGGCATCAAGTTTTTTAATCCAACGAGCATTAAGGTCAGCCATAATTTACGAAATCCAAAACATAAAACGCTAGCAAGCTCAGCCAGCCGAGGAAAAGGTACGATCGACTGGTTCTATGGTTTTAAACTTCATCTTATTGTGAACCATCAAGGCGACATTGTTGCCGCCAAAATAACTCCTGCGAATGTACAAGACATTAAACCAGTAAAAGGTATGGTCGTTGAATCAATGAATAAGCTCTATGCTGACAAGGAATATATTGGAAGAGCTTTAGCTAGCGATCTATTGGTGGGCGGAGTGACTGTCGTTAATGACGTGCGTAAAAACATGAAAGAAAAGGCTTTATCGTTATGGGATAGAGCCATGCTTTCTAGACGTTTTATTATTGAAACAATTAATGACCAACTAAAAAATATCTCAAAAATAAAGCATGCACGGCACCGAAGCGTACATAGTTTTATGCTTAATGTAATAAGTAGTTTAGTTGATTATCAACTCAAAAAAAGTAAACCGCAACTAAGTATTACATCAGCTGAATTCAATGAGATTTCAGTATTCCGTTAAAACGGTCTGGGTTATTTATATCTAAATGTTTGCAATTGAGCGATGAATATACAAAGTAACATAGGTCAATGTGGAAATAACTCACGATACAGAGTGATTCCAGACTCCTGGCCCCCCTGAATATATGCATCCAACAGGGCAGAGCCTAATATCGCTACATCGACTTTACCTTCCAGTTGCTCCACCTGTTTTCTTTTGCGTATTCCAAAGCCGATTCCAAGCGGGATATTGGTATGGGCCTTTATGTGTGTGATGTATTGAATTAATCCACTCCCTTGTTCTAGAGAGCTTTTTTGTTCTGAATTATTGTAAGACGAATTGCCGGTCACCCCTGTTCTGGCGACACAATACAAGAAACTATTAGCCTGGGAAGTAATCTCTTGCAAACGTGGTTCTGGTGTTGAAGGAGTAACTAACCATATGGGCTCAATATTGTTTTTCGCACAGGCTGAACGATAGGTCTGTGCTTGCTCAATGGGTAGGTCCGGTAGTATCAACCCGACGATACCTTCTTCAGCTGCCCGCTGTGCTAATTTGTTTAACCCATAGCGGTACATAGGGTTCAGGTAGCTCATTAGGACAATGCGACTCTGAGGATAACCTCTGGCCAGCAGCCCAAGATGAGACAAACAAGTTTCTACTTTGGGGTTATTTTCCAAAGCATTATGGCAGGCCGCAGCAATACTTGGCCCATCAGCGATAGGATCGGAAAACGGGAATTGCACTTCTAGGAAGTCGACGCCTTCTTCAAGTAGGCGTGTCATCCAAGCAAGACTTTCCTCTATTGTCGGATAGCCATAAATCACATGCGTCATGGCTAAAATAGGCTTACGTTGGCGTTGTCCCTGAATGTAATCAGTGATAGATGGAGTCGTTATTGAGTTCATGCAAGTTCCACCTTAGACAAGGTTGAGTAATCCGCCAAGTAGTGAGATAAAAATTCAGGGAATGCTTCGTCTTGTACTGCTTTGGCTACGTTAAAAATATCCTTGTCACCACGCCCAGAAAGGTTAATGACCAAACGTGTCTCTTTCGGTAAATTTGTCGCATCCTTAAAGGCTCCTGCTAATGCGTGAGAAGATTCTAACGCTGGGATAATTCCTTCTTTACGTAGCAATAAAATACAGGCATCAATTACTTCTGAGTCGTTTGCATAGGTCATTTCAAGACGATTAGTATCCGCCAAATGAGCAATAATTGGCGAAACACCCACATAATCAAGACCCGCTGCAATGGAATGGGTATCCTGTAGTTGTCCAGCTTCATCCTGCAAGAAAACACTGGCAAAACCTTGAGCTATTCCAGGCATCCCTAAATTATCAGAGAGGCGAATGGAATGTTCGCCTAGTGCCATGCCTTTACCGCCTGCTTCAACACCAACCATAGTAATCTCGGAATCATCAACAAAAGGCAAAAACAAGCCACAAGCATTAGAGCCGCCACCAACACAGGCATATAGGCGATCAGGTAACGAGCCAAATTGAGCCTGACTTTGTTCTCTCACCTCTTGGCCAATAACTGACTGAAAGAAAGCCACCATTTCCGGGAAGGGCGCACAACCACAAGTGGTTCCTATAAGGTAATGGCTACTTTCATGACTTGAAGACCAATCTCTTAAGGCTTCATCTAACGCATCTTTTAAAGTTTGTGATCCTGTTGTTATAGGTACAACTGTGGCTCCTAGTTGCTTCATCCAAAATACATTTGGGTACTGACGTTCAATGTCTTTTGCTCCCATATAAATTGTGCATTCAAGACCTAAACGTGCGGCGACAAGGGCCGTAGCAATACCGTGTTGTCCAGCGCCTGTTTCAGCAATAATGCGCGTTTTACCCATACGTTTTACCAATAAACCTTGGCCAATCACATTGTTCATTTTATGGGCGCCACTGTGATTCAGGTCTTCACGTTTTAGGTATATCTGGGCACCACCAAAGTGTTCGGTTAAATTGGCACAAAAGGTCAGTGGTGTCGGACGACCAGAATACTGCTGCCATTGTGTTTTCAGCTCGTCGAGGAATGTGGGATCATTTTTAACTTCTTCAAAGGCATGAAGAATTTGCTGCTGACTGGAATAAAGGATTTCCGGAATGTAACTTCCACCATATTGACCATAAAAACCGTTCTCGCTTTGCATTGAATGTCTCCGATAAATAGAATATAATTACTAAACGGTGTAGTTAAATTAATTGTTGTTTTAAGATTTGTCAAGGCACTTTTAAGGTGACTTAAATCGCTGTACTTGATAATTCCCCGCTAAGAACATAAAAGCGTGGAATCAATGCGTTAGAATACGTGAACGAATTTCTGTAGGGCTGTTAAGCAAGCAAATATTTGAGGAGAACACATGGCACGAGGAAGACCTAGTAAAAAACGGGTTATCGTAGCAGCAGCAGGAGCTTTGTTTACGCAAAATGGCTATCAAGGAACTAGTATTGATCAAGTCGTCGCCTCGGCAGGTGTATCTAAACCAACGGTATACAATAATTTTCCCACCAAATTAGTGCTGTGGGAAAACGTATTGCAAACACTAACAGAACAGGCACAAAACCAGCTAGAAAAACAACTGTTGGTTTTAATGAGTGCGAATAATAAAGATTTTTTAGATGGCTGGATTAGTCTGTGGCTAATATGGATCAACGCGCCAGAGCGTCTAGTGGCTTATCAAATTATGTTAGGAGAACAACATAAAATGCTTGTTAGTACACTCGAACTTTTTAAACGCTTTGAAGACACTTTAGAAAAAGCGCTAACAGGCTGGTTACACGAGAATTCTGTTCCTCAGGAAAAAGAGTTCACATTACAAGCTATAACTCGGGAAGCGCTGCTTACTCCGAGTTTAATGAATCGTGCAAGGGTAAATGAAGAAGCCTTGAAAAAAATCCTCGCACTTCAGCTTGGTTTGTAAAACTTAATAAATAAAGGTCTGTTAATATATACTTGCTCAGACAGTTACCTATTTTTTATGGCTACTTCCAGCTTGCCCCCGTCGCACCTTCTAGAAGTCTATTTTACTAGAATAATCTTCAAATGTTTTTAAGGTGTCACCCAAAGCTTGTATTTGAACACTGTTATTGCCCATATCTACTACAGCTTGGGAAAGCTTTGTTCCTAAGCGACCGACGAAAAATAAAAAACCAATAATATTAAATAAACATGCTTAATATCGGATGAGCTATATGTAGGTAAATTCCGGTTGTCTTAGTGCGTAAATACTTTGGCTGAAAATGATAATGGGGCATAAACGAGTTAGTAGCATAGTCTGCTTATGCACTTCAATAACGTTCACCTATTAGACGCTGCCTTGAATCAAAATCATTGTACAACGATATGTTCTCAAATATAACTTTAGGGTTGCGGTCTGACTTGAAGTCAGGCAGCTTTAAAGAGTTGGATCCAACATTCTTTATTCGTTCATTAGCGTGTTCGTATATAATTGCAATCGTTGAAAAACAATTTCAACACATATAGCTAGGCTGCGATCAAATACTTTTATTCTCAATTCCCGAGGCAATTTAGGCCGAAGGCCTATATGCCTCGGTCAAATGCGAAGCATTTGCCCTAACACTCTGTAGTACTATGAATTGATCACTGTAGTAGTCTTTGACGAGCTTCGCTCCTCAAAGACATGCCATCTTGCTGCGCAAGCTGTCATGGTATATTTTTTATTCTTCGTTCATTGATCGCTGGTTGTGATCATAAGTATTTAGGCAACACTCACCCATAGCCAACCTGTTGTAAGGTTAGCTTTAGTCTTGCCAAAGCATTTGAATTATTATCAAATAGTATTTGGGCTATGCCACGACACTAACTGTCTGCATAACTGTAAGGCTTATCGGTAATAAGTTAGCCGAACTTATTTGTTAGTACCGCCTATCTGCGATGCCTCACCGCTAAAAGTCTATATCCAAACTGAAGGGTTATTAATAACATTGCCCAATCAGATCCAACTTTTTATTGCGACTCATCTCACTGCTGCTGTAGATAGATCCCCTTGTTGATATTCAATGCTCGAATATCAGCTGCTTTAAGCAGCACAGCATTTGCACTCTCATGGGCAAGCGTCTCTTGTCCTACCATCCCCATGACAGCCCGTTTGTTCTGAGACGTAGCTGGCTCAGAACCGGAAGGCTAAATATTATGAGGTTTCTCTTCTCAAATCTCATTCTTGCTTTTGATTATACGAATATAAACATAGAGCTCAAGGTGTTAATTTGCTTAAAAATATGTCGTTATTTGTTTTTCCCTGTAACGCAGGAGATTTTGCAAAATTAAAAATATTGGTTAGTTTTTTAATTTAAGCAGTGTAAGGATCGTTGTATCTGATGGATGTAATGCTTACTGTATAGCCAGCCACCTAAAAGGTGGCTGACTTACAATCTGGCTATGTATTTACTCTAGACCACTCTTCTTTAGCTTTAGCTCTTTGAGCATCAATATACTCGGCTAGATCATTTAAGTGAATGTAATATGGTGCTTTTGCCGAGCTTCCTATTTTGAATGTAGGAATTGGCAGCTCTTCTGCTTTGGCTTTATTCATAGCCGTACGGAGCGAGCAGCCAAAATAGTCATCACAAACCTTACCCAAAGGGATAATGGCTTCTTCAAATTGAGCAAGTAACATAAATACTGTGTTCATAACCTTTCCTAAACCGTTAAAGCTCCTAAAGAGCCAAATTAAAACTAAGGGTTTTGTAGTCAAAGGAAAGTGCTAGATAGGCATGTTGAAGGAGGCTAATGCATCTCAGGTTATCGCAACACAGTATGGGTTACGGCCTAAATGACTGGAGAAACATTCACCAAGTCGAATTTCTAAGAAATGCGTCAACTTTGGCTACGGGTAAATAGTATATCTATATAGTTGGTTATATCAACTATGTAGCATTACCTTTTAAATACAGCCATCAGCTATGTCATGGGGCTTCTCATAAAACTAATAAAAACATGTCAAATTATTAGTTTTTTATAGCTATAAGCTAAAGAGCTGAAATTATTTTCAGCTCTTTCTAAGCACTTTATTTTTAACGTAATTGACTGCGTTGCAGTTTTTTACATTCTGATCAAAGCTAAAAATAACGTTTTATATCATATGGTTAAATCGAATCTGTAGTTGTGGGTAAGTGAGTTCATGTGCTAATTTTAAAGGGTTATGTGTGTAAATTTAGTTTTTCATAAAACAAAAGGCTAGTTATCTGCGTGTAGCATTAGTGATAAGGAAAGGGGGGAGTTCCTAGTCAAATATTAATTCATATTTAAGGTAAGTAGTAATGCACTCTAATCCGTTACAGAAAGACATGAACCAAACAATGCTACTCGAACTTGAGGCAGCTCTGATTGGTGAAGATAAAGCTGTGGCAATTTTAAAATCGGCTAAAGATTTTGTTGAATCTGGTGTATGTGATAACCCGTTGAAAGCGCTATTGGGACATCATTACCGAAATTCCAAAAAAGCGTTTCAAGAATACCTGATTGATAAAGCTGGTGGCAGTTCAGCAAAAGTTGGGACGGCAAGAGTAAAGGCATCAATGCTAAATAAGGCCAGTGAAGCGCTAATTCCGATTAAGCATAAATTTGCTAGGTTTAACTCTCAAAGCATTTTAAAGGCGGCGGCTATAGAGCCTATGAATATTGATGAGCTTAAAAAACTCACTGAGCTTCATGATATATATAATGCGTTAGGAGAACACTACTTTCCGGATTTAACATATCGGGAGAAGGACGCTGCCTTTTCTGTTATCACACAGGATTGTCTTTCGAAAAACCATTTTGCTCGAGTTCGTGAAAAAAGAATTAAAAATTTTACTACTAAAACACATGGTAAAGCAGCTGAAAACATTATTAATGGATGGACTAAGGTAGAGGCGCATTTCTCGCTGCCAGAAGGGCTCATCACTCGCTTCATACCTAAAATGATCCATATATCACAACGTAAATCTTGTCCGAATGGAACGAAGAAGCCGAGTGAGTTATTAGACTTAGGGAAAAACGCTGAAAAACACTTTATGACTTTAGCTAGCTATTTTATGCAACCAATGACGGTCGATGAGATCCTTGAAACTCATCATCATATGCAACTAGCGAATAACTTTTTAAGTACGGCTCAGTTCAAATCACCTAAGAAGTATTGGAGTACTAATGGTCGTGGAGATACGCCGACGGTTGAGATTTGGCGAAATATCTTGCGTAATTTTTCGACTACGTTTGTTAAGTGCGGACTGGTACAGTCAATAGAAGAATTTGATTTTTCCATGCTATTGAATGGGCGTAATTTACAGCTTTTTTATGATTACCATACAAATGGCATCTGGGTTAATAGCCATAAAGATATTATTAATCAGGCTGAGTATAACCAGCGCCGTGCTCTCAAGGTAAAGGGTATAGTAGAGTATGAATTTCTAGGCGGAGATAATCATAAGCAAGCAAAGAAATGCCTAATGAAGCTGCTGGTATTAATTAAATCATCTAATATTTCGTTAGTTCCTTACCTACCAATGTTTTACTTTATCCCGAACTCTCAAGCTAAAACTTTACAAGAATACTGTTTTGATATTAGTAAGCTGGTAAGTAAAGTTGAGGGCTTGATAACACTAATTGATTCTAGTGGTGAGGCTAACCCTAGTGACGGAAATCGTAATATCAAGTGGTTAATCGATACGAGTTACCGTGCCAACAAAGGCCTTCAAGGCGGCGTTGAAGGTGGGGTCATAGAGTATCAAAAAATAGTTAGAAAACTTGAAGAGTTAGCTTATGAACCATGTAGCAATGGGAACGACCGACTAAGGTATTTATCTATTGCATTAGTGATGAGAATTGCTTTGGTTAATCCACTTAGAATTAGTAATTTTGAAGACTTAATCGCTGAACCATACAGAACAGTTGAAGAAGCCGCCAATTCTAAAGCCGCTGCTCTGATATCAAATGCCGATGGTAGTTATAGTACCTTTATTCCTTTACCGCTTGTTAAAAATAGAGCTCACCTTGGCAAACATGCTAAAGGCATTGAAAACAAATTACCTATAGCGCTAAGCGACAAAATTAATGAGTTCATTGAGCAAAGAGCGCTTCATTACCATGGTATGGACAATAGGTTATTTATCTGGAACGGCATAAACAGCCGTGGCGGCTTGCGAGTTAATATGTCGGAGCAGACTTATCGTGTGATTCAGCTAATATGGCCTGAACGGGATTGGATCGTTAAGGGGATCAACCCACATGCTTTGAGGCATTTTGCTGCGACTTACTATCTATCAAAAAATCGCCAAGACTACGCTGGATTATCAATACTGTTAAATGATAAGGAAGAAACGGTACGTAGCGTCTACGCAAAGTTAGACCTTCACTCGATTCAAGAAGATATTATGCGGCATGGGGAATCCTGTTGTAATTTCTAATACGTGCTCTATGGTTATAGCAATGTGATTCTTTCAGTAATCAGCTTATTATGTGTGGGCTTTATCACGACCCTAAAAGTGCCATATGAGTGACTATAGTTTTAAACTATTGGTTTGGGTCAGAGCAAGTAATTACTTGCTCTGTTGAAAAGCTAGTTACTAAAGACAGCAAAGCACCTAAATGCTGGGTAAGGCTTGGTGATTCTTATTAGTAATTAGCGCTGTGAATGCAAGTTGCACGAAAAGAGGGGGGGGGGCTGTAAAGGGATCTCTTCGTTCTTAATAAGGCTCTACGCTACTGAACTGACTTTTGCCTGAGTGCTATGTCTAAGCATGTAGTCGAGCAAAATAATAAGCATTAGCTTACTTTTAATGTCTTTAGGCAAGCTCTCTCCCTCAGTTAGTTGCGTTGAGTACCGTCTAACAATACTATTAGCGGTATATTGTGCGGCCTCAGTAAAAAGAAGTGGCAGTGATTTATCCCGTTGCATAGCAAAGGGGATGTAGGTTCCTTTTATAAGACTGTATGCATCTTCGTTTATCTGATCCTCAGTTAATGGGACGGGGTCTTCGGGGGATGAGATTCTTTTGCCAAATGCAATGACTGCGTCCGACAACCAACGATTTCGGCTAATACCAGAAACTTGCACAGTATGTTTTATATAGTCGTGTATGAAGTTTGGTACTCTAAGGGTAAGCCTTTTTGAATAGACTTGGACTGATTTACTTACTTGCCCTTCAAGCATTTTCTTTCTGCTGCGTCGCATTTTTTATCCTTTTTTAGTTTTTTAAATTGCGAGCAACAGAGACAGCGATACCCCTGCGCTCACAACATGTGTGATTGCACTGAATATTTCTTAGTCTCGATTAAGGTAAATAGTATGCTTGAGGTGCAAGAGTTTGTAAATGGTCGTATAGTCCTCTAAACAAGAGTCGAATCCCTCTGTGGTAACCATTCATCCATAGATTTTTGTTCAGTGACGCTCTTTAAAGTTAAGTGTTCACTCCGCATCCTTGCGTCTATCTACTGCTGTAATTGCTCGAATCTGAACCACTACATGTCCCTATGTAAGTTTTCAGGATTTAATGCTGTGTACACATTCCATAATACTTTTAAGTCTTTGTGCCCAGTCACTTGAGCTACCTCTTCGATACGGTAGTCTCTCTCAAATAGGCGGCTTGCTCCCTCTCGTCTTAAATCATGATAAGTTAGTTCTTTGATGCCTAGCTTCTTTCGAACGTTGCGAAAGCCTGAACCAATAGATTTTGGGTTGTAAGGGAAAATTAATTCTCCTTTTTTAGGTTGTCTAATTGCTATGCTATAGGCTTCGCCTAAAAGGGGGACTCGCATATGATTCCCATCTTTTTTGCGAGGATCTTTTCTATCTCTGCACAAAATAGTCCTTGTATCGTTATCTAAATCGTCCCATTTCAGGTTGGTTACTTCGCCTAAACGCATGCAAGTTAAAATACTGAATTGAAATATATCGACAAAAGGAATATGTGCAGAGCGGTGCTCTTCTCTGACCTTTAAGCCTTGTTCAAGCGCTTCATATTCGCCTTTTTTCAAACGACGTGTTCTTCTTTGGCTTTTTCCAATTAAGTTCATCTGCTCTAACATGGGTTTCGCATCAACATAAGGCTGTTCAGTGATCTCCATACCCCAGAAAGGTTTTGCAGCTTTAAAGACTGACTTTAAATAAAAGTAGTCATGGGCAACTGTTGCAGGCTTGGCACCAGAACTTATTCGCTGATGACAATGCTCAATAATATCTGATGACTTGAGGTCATGGGCATATAGCTTAGCAATGTCATAACTTTTAAGCATGTTTAGGCAAGCCCCTTTCGTTCGTTTTACGTTGGGGGCTATTTTAGGATCTGTTAGGTAACGATCGATAAGGTCGTTAATTCTTATGTACTCTATGGGTCTGGAAAGGCCATTTAAATCTATTTCATTAGAGCGACGTTTCCCCCATGTCTCAGCACTGGCTTTTTTATCAAAAGTTTTACTTTCCTGATGTATAACTTTGCCTTTTTCTTTTACTACAACCTTGCAACGGTACTTCGTAGTTCCATCGGCGCGCTTTCGTTTTTCAACGTAATGTGAGGACATAATATTACCTATAAAATTATCTTTGCCTGACAAGCCGATTGTTCATGATCAATTGGTTGGTTTTTTATATAATAAACATTCATTGTGCAGGTGCCTTAATTCATTCTTTGCTCGGTTCCTTGGGAGACTATAGGGAGACCGAACTTGTTAAAATATCTAAATAACGTGAAGAATAATGAAAGATAACCAACCTGTTATCAAGCTATAAATTATTGATGTATAAGGTAAATTAATGAAAAACCCTGCGCCGCAGTCGAATACGTTAGATAGAAAATTTTCCGTTGCCCCGATGCTTGATTGGACTGATCGCCATTGTCGTACTTTTCATCGCAAAATGACTAAACACACTGTGCTTTATACCGAAATGATAACCACAGGGGCTATCTTATTTGGTCGAGGCGATTACTTACATTTTAATAAACACGAAGGCCCAGTTGCGCTGCAACTTGGTGGCTCTGATCCTAAAGCGCTTGCGCAATGTGCAAAGCTAGCTGGTGAGCGTGGCTATGACGAAATAAATTTAAATGTAGGGTGCCCGTCAGACAGAGTTCAAAATGGCCGATTTGGCGCATGTTTAATGGCTGAACCTCAATTAGTTGCTGAGTGTGTTGCAGCAATGAAAAACGAAGTAAGCATTCCTGTTACCGTTAAAACACGTATTGGTATTGATGAGCAAGATTCGTATGAGTTTTTGTGTGCGCTTATTGAGGCGTCGCATAAAGTAGGGTGTGATGATTTTATTATTCATGCTCGTAAAGCATGGCTCAATGGTTTAAGTCCAAAAGAAAATCGTGAAGTTCCACCGCTTGATTACCCACGTGTTTACCAACTAAAAAAAGATTATCCGCAGCTAGACTTAAGCCTAAATGGCGGTGTTAAAACAATTGAGCAGAGCCTAGAACATTTACAACATATTGATGGTGTAATGATTGGGCGTGAAGCTTACAGTAACCCATTTATGCTCAATGACGTTGATGAGAAAATTTATGGTGATACTGCAAACACGCAATCACGCCACGATGTAGTACGCTCAATGTACAGCTATATTGAAGAAGAAATGCGTTTGGGTGCTAATTTTTGGCATATTGCACGTCACATGCTCGGTATTTTTCAGGGGAAGCCTGGTGCGCGAGGTTTTAGACGCCACCTTTCTGAAAGTGGTCACGGTAAGCAAGCCGATTTATCAGTAATGGATAAAGCATTAAGCTTTGTACCCGAATAAAACTAAGCTTTAAAAATTCTAAATTTAAGCCACTTTCAAGTGGCTTTTTTGATCCTAAAAATTAGTCAAAAGCATAATTTATTGGCTAATTACACTCTATGCTATTCAGCTTAAAGTCACTAAAAACTTAATTGTTTATTAATTATATTGTTGATATTAGGCTGTTTTTCATTGTTTTTATGAACTTGGCACAACTCTTGGAATCTTCTTGTTGAAATTAATTAAAAATCAACAGGAGAATACCATGGGAATATTTAACCGCGTAAATGATGTAATTCAATCAAACATTGTCGCCATGCTTGATAAAGCTGAAGACCCTGAAAAACTTTTAAACCTAATGCTTACCGAGATGCAAGATGCATTGAATGAGTGTCGTAGTACAGCAGCCGCTTTATTGTGTGAAGAGAAAGTAATTAATCGCCAAATTGATACTAAAAAAACAGAATTAGCAGCTTGGCAAATTAAAGCTGAACGTGCGGTTGAGAAAGGCAGTGATGACCTTGCTAAATCAGCCTTACTTGAGAAGCAACGCGTTAACGAAAGCATTGAGAATAAGCAAACTCAACTAGAAACATTGCAAGAGTCTATTGCAAAAATTAAGTCTGATTGTGAGCGCTTGCAGCAAAAAATGGCACTGGCTAAAACAAAGCAAGCTCAGTTAATGCAACGCCATAATGTTGCTATTGCTAGAGGGCGGATCAGTACGCAACTACAAAGCGATAAAGTAGCTCATGCATTGTCTCGTTTTGAACAAATAGAGCAGCGTGTTGAAGGCATTGAAGCTCAAGTAGAGGCTTATGAGCTGACTGATACAGCAAGCTCTACCAGTGCCCAAATTGAGTCGTTAGTTAAAAATGAAAAAATTGATGTTGAACTGGCTCGCTTAAAAGCGAACTTAAATACTAATTTAAAACACACTGCTTAGGAGATTGCTATGAACAGCTTTAATCATCAACGAGGTTGGTATAAAGATACTTTGAATAAAAAAATATCGGGTGTGTGTAGTGGTTTAGCATATAGATTGGACTTTCCAGTATGGGCAACCCGCCTAGTTACTATTTTATTATTTTTGAGTTTTCCGTTTGCAATTGCACTTGGTTATTTTATAGCGCATTGCTGCCTTGAAAATAAAGAGTATTAATACCAAGAGGCATAAATATTTGAACAATTTAACGAATTAAATCACTCTATAGCGTTGTTGGGTTTTTTATTTAGAACAACTAGATATAAAAACTTTTGCCTAGTTATAGCGCAATTTTCTTATCGTTAAATAGACCCATATATAAGCCGGTTGGTATAAGGAGAATTACTATGAAAGCTTTGGCAGTATGTGTATTTATCTATTTATTACTGTTTACTGATTTAATAGCGTTTGTGCATGTTGATTCTTGGCAGTTACCATTATGGATTGCTGATATTAGCTGGGCAGGGCTTGAGCTTGTAGGTGCTTTGGCCGCAATTGTTGCTGTGGTTGCGGTAGTGGCTTTAATTACTATGGGATTAGTTGGAGCGGGTGTTGTGGCATTAGCTGGGACTGTTTTAGCGTTTTTATTCGGATCAATAATGATTGCATGGCCGTTACTATTTGTTGCAGTGTTGTGTTGGCTTGTTGCTGATAACAAAAAAGTAGCCTCTTAATCCTTAATTTGACTGACTATTATGGGTTAACTATGTTAAATTTAGCCTGTAATTTAATGTTTTCACTAGGGATGAAATGATGACAAAGCAGTTTTTTTCGATGGCTTCAGCGTTAATGTTAGGTTTATTTACGTCATCATTGGCGGCGCATTCAGGGCACGAGCATGGTTCTGATGTGGCTGTACTCGAAGTAACTAACGCGCAAGTGAGGGCGTTTTTACCTGCCAGTACTGCAACTGTAGGCTATTTAACGCTTATTAATCACAGTGGAACAAACGCCACTTTAACTAAGGCAACGATTGATGGCTTAGGGCGTGTGGAAATACACGAGCATTCACATGTAGACGGCATGATGAAAATGCAACAAGTTGAATCGGTTGTAATTAAAGCGCATGAAAGTGTCAGCTTCCAACCAGGCGGTTATCATTTAATGGCATTTGAACCATTAGAGCCATTAAAAGTAGGGCAAGAACGTAAACTCACGCTATATTTTAGTGACGGTAACCGCTTGTTTACTAATGCTCAAGTGGTGTCGCTTGAAACGCAAGCTAAGCAGTCAAAACCATCTACTCAACACGCTCATCATTAGGAGTACACATGTCGCAACATAAAGGAAAAATAGCAGGAACAATTTTTTTACTGCTTATCATATTTTACGCAATTGCTGTTTATTGGAGTACTGAACCGGCACGTTTTGATGTTGTTGCTAATGCAAAAGAGCAAGCGCAGTTACGTAATGAAAAAATAGTTACAGGTTATACAACAACGGCAACGCTTATTGAGGTAGCGAGTACGATACTAAATAAACCGGGTGGTTATTTATCGAATGATGTTATACCGCCAAGTATTATTATGGATGACATGCCAGCGTGGGAATATGGTGCGTTAGAAATGACGCGTGATTTAGCGCTTTCTATGCGAAAAGATTTTAGCCGTTCGCAATCGCAATCAACAGAGCATGAAGCACTTAAAAAAGCACAGCCACAGTTTAATATAAGCTCTGAAGCGTGGGCATGGCCAAGCGCGGAGGGAGAGTATCAAAAAGGAATTGATTATCTAGTCGTTTATCGTACACAAATAGCGAATCAGCACGAACGTGATAGCCAATTTTATGCGCGAGCTGATAATCTACGTAGTTGGTTAAAAGAAGCGGAAAAGCGCTTAGGTAGCTTAAGCCAACGTTTAAGTGCCAGTGTCGGCCAAGAAAAAGTGAATACTGATTTAGCTGGAAATTCGTCAAATAAACAAGCGACTCTTGCACCATTACAACAGCAAGTCAGAACACCTTGGCTAAAAATTGATGATGTTTTTTATGAATCTCGTGGCGCAACTTGGGCGTTGTTACACTTTTTACAAGCGGTAGAGTATGACTTTGCAGATGTACTTGAGAAGAAAAATGCTCGTGTTAGTGTGCAACAAATAATACGTGAACTTGAGGCAACCCAAGAAACGGTGTGGAGCCCAATAATTTTAAATGGGAATGGTTTTGGCTATGTGGCTAATCATTCCTTAGTTATGGCAAATTATATTTCTAGAGCCAATGCGGCTTTAATCGAACTTAGCGAACTACTAGCTCAAGGATAAAAAATGAAAAAGTATTGTTTAGCAGCAGCCCTTTCAATGGCATGTTTAGCACCTGCAGCACACGCTGACACTTTATTAGGTTTATATGTAGGGGTTGATGGCTGGAAATCAGATAATGATGGTCAGTTTTCTTATAAAAATAATGCATCTCAAGATTTCAATTTTGAAGATGAAACATTTATAAGTTATTACGCAGCCCTTGAGCACCCAGTACCGTTAGTGCCTAATATTAAATTAAAGTATACCGAACTTGAACTAAACGGTTCTGCAGTTTTAACTGATACATTTAGCTTTAATGGTTCAGACTATGTGGTTGGTACGACAGTTAATTCAATTAGCGATCTAACACACATTGATTATATTCTGTATTACGAAATTTTTGATAACGACTTAATCTCTATTGATTTAGGTTTGAATGCGAAACAGTTTGATGGTGAGATTGCTGTAACGGGTACTACTCAAAGTGGCAACACTAACTTTACTGAAACCGTTGATTTTTCAGGTTTTGTACCACTTGCTTATGGTCGTGCAGAAGCCGGCCTGCCATTTACTGGTTTAAGTGTGTTTTTTGAAGGTAGCTTTTTGGCTATAGACGATAGTAAAGTACAAGATTACCAAGTGGGTATTGCGTGGGAATTTATTGATAACCTAGCGATTGATGTTGCAGTTAAAGCTGGATATCGCTCCATGGTACTAGAACTTGATGATGTAGATAATATTACTACAGATATCGATGCATCTGGCCCATTTGCAGGTATTCAGATTCACTTTTAATTACTCACTTGATAACTAGTTGAGTGATTTTATAGCGTGGTTTACTACTTAGTAGCATGCCACGCTAAATCAAATTCTACTTCTAATGCACTATTTATTAATTGTTTATACACTTTATTTACTGGAACGTTTATTAGTTTAGATAGCTCATCACCCGTTTGAGTGAATTTGTAATAACTCAGTACTAAATCATTGCTTTTTGCTTTTAACGTTACTTTTTGAGACAAAAATGAAAGCGTAAGTTCTTGCCCTGATTTTAACACGGCTGATTCAATTTCTTTTCGATACAATAAGTTAAGATCCATTAAAGTTAAAATGTCAGGAAAGCTGATACCTGTTTTTCCTAAATTTAGAGATACTTTATTGCCTTTGCGTAGTAAATCAAAAATCGATGGTTTTTTATAAAATCCGAGTAAAATAAAGTGACTGTCGTCTTTTTCGTTATAGCTACTTAGTGATACACATTTTTGTAATGCATCGGCTTCGCGCTGAGTCATGTGCTTAAGTGTTTGCAGGCTCTTAATTGAAAATGTTCCAGGATTGAGAGTTTCGCCTGTAAGTATTTTTGCCCATAATGTTTGCATTGATTCGTTTGAGGTGTCTTCACAGAGCCCAATAAAGTGCTCTACCCAATCCGCATCAGGTTGTTTGCTACTTGCTACATCGGGACAAAACGCCATTGCCATCGCTAAGATTGTTTCAATATTTTGCTGTTGCTTAATAAGTAGTAAATCTTGTCGCTTTTGAGCGCGAGCTAAAACTGAATTATCGCTACTAATATGGTACAGCGGTTTTATTTTCCCCTGTGGGTTATAGTTTTTTTCATCGTTTGAGAGTGCGCCATTACTTCCTACCTTGGTTATAGAGTAACCAAGTAATGATTCTATGATGTTTGCTAGATTAATTCTTGCTTGTGCTGTTTTGACTGTCATGACTTTCCATTACATTTTGTATATCACTTAGTTGAGCAACTGTTTTTAAATTATTTAGCCCTAATGCAATTGTATTATTGAGCACATATTCGCTAAATATAGCCATGTAACCAGAAACAAGTATTGTCGTTGCTTGCCCTTCAATATGGCACTCTACATTTACACTGTTGTTACTATTAGTTGTAAACGTCAATGTGCCTTGTACGATATGTTCATTATTTAATAAGGTATTAAATACCATCTTACGATCATTTAATGCAGTAATTGTCATCTCACCATGCCCCCATTTACTGGTCCATGATTGATGAGCTCCAATACCAGCACTTGGTTCACTAACTGCAAATTTAATGGATGGATCGACTTGTTGCCAAGGAGACCATTTATGCCATTCATCAAAATCGGTTGTTAATGATTTGATAGTACGAATACTTGCATTCACTTCGATAGTCTTATTGACGCTATAGTTTTGAGGAAGCATTAAGCCAATAATAATAATAGTGAGTAACAAAATTAAGAGACATTTTAACAGTGTTTTTAATAATTTAATAATTAGGCCTTAACTGAATTATTTACTTAAAATATAACAACTTTCCATTAGTAGACTATAGTATGAGTAGAGTTGTAAACCAAAATCTAAATCTAAAGCTGTAAACTTAGAAGTTCAAACAATCTAATCCTAACTAAGGTGTTGACGAGAATGTTGAGCTGTTATTTTTACTAAGCTATTGTTTTTAAATTGGTTGTTTTTTGCTTGTTATTAATAGGAGCATGAATGTCATCAGAATCGAGCGGTTTTTTATTTTTAAAAGAAGACCATGATGAAGTCATCTCAGAGCCTTCTGATTGTTGGGATATTTTAATCGTCGATGACGATCCTGCTATTCATTCTGTAACTAAATTAGCTCTCTCTGGGTTGGAATACAAAGGAGCTGGATTTCGATTTCATGATGCTTATTCTGGTGCTGAAGCTATTGCTATATTATCTCAAAAAAACTCAATCTCAGTCATTTTTTTAGATGTGATAATGGAAACTGATGATGCAGGTTTACAGGTTGTAAGGCAGGTCCGTGAGGAGCTTAATAACCAACATGTTAGGATTATTTTACGTACAGGGCAAGCCGGTAGCATACCTGAAGAAAGAGTAACTCGTGAATATGACATCAATGATTATAAAACAAAAACGGAATTAACACGTTCTAAGCTCGTCACCTCTTTAATTACTGCAATTCGCTCATATGAACAAATTGGCCAATTAGAGTACCAGCATAAAGCAATGGACTCTATTTTATCGGCTTCGAAGTCTATTTTAGGACAGACCGATATAAAAGTACTGTGCAGAAGAATTATAAAGCACTTAAGTGTTATTTTACAGTGTCCGGATAAAGGCTTAATTTGCAGCAAACTAGATGGTAATAATTACATTCAAGTCTTGGGTGGTTGCACGCGCTATGAAACATACTTTGGAGAAAATTTAGCTGAGGTTGATAGTCGGATATACAATGAAGTAGAAGCGTCTTTTAGTCAAAAAAAACATCAATATACAGATACTAGCGCTACATTTGTTTTAAGAAGTAAGCACAGAAAAGCAGCCATTTATATTGAATGCGACGAAGTGATAACGCGTACTCAATTGCAATTTGCAGAAATATTTTTTGCAAATGTAAGCATTGCTTTAGATAACGTTAGGCTATTTGTTAAGTTGAGAGATGCGGCTTACAGAGACGTACTGACAGGTATTTCCAATCGAACTAATTTTATTGAGCGAATAGAGCGCTATCAAAAACCACAAAAAAATGACTACCTTCTTGTTTTACTTGATGTAATGAATTTTTCGGATGTTAATAATGGTTTAGGGCAAGAGGTTGGTAATAAGTTATTAATTGCTATTGTTGAGCGTTTAAAGGAAATTTACCCAACAGCTAAATTACTATCACGTATTGGGGCTGATGTATTTGGTTTTGTTATCCTTAAAAATGAATTTAATATTACAGACTTTAACGAAAAACTTAGTATTTCATTTTGTGCTGCAGAGCATATATTACCGGTGGGGTTTAAAATTGGTTTATGTCAACAGCAAGATTTTCAAAGTACAGGTATTGAAACCCTCAAAGTAGCTTATATTGCGCTTAATCAAGCTAAAAAGAATAAACATAAAGAAGGTGTTTATTACTGCGTTGATATGGAGGACGCCATTGCATGGCGACTCGGTATTATTAGGCAACTAAGGCATGATTTTGCTAGAAATAAACTAGAGGTGTGGTATCAGCCTCAATTGGCGTTTAATGATCTATCATTAATTGGCTGTGAGGCGCTTTTGCGCTGGCCTTTAGAAAATGGCACTTATATTTCACCTGCTGTATTTATTCCCTTAGCTGAAGATGCAGGGCTAATAGTTGATATAGGACAATGGGTATTAGAGCAAGCATGCCAGCAACAAAAACGATTGGAAAGTGCCGGCGCAGATATTTGCATTGCAGTAAATGTATCTGTTCCACAATTTAAAGTAAAAGGGTATGCACAAACCGTTAAAAATACATTATTAAAATATGGTGTGCAGCCAAAAAATATAGAGTTGGAAGTAACTGAAAGTGTGGTTATGGATGAGTTAGAAACTGTCATTAATACACTCCAAGAACTCAAAAAATTAGGTGTTGAGGTGGCTATTGATGATTTTGGTACAGGCTTTTCATCTTTAAGTTATATCCAGAGTTTACCAATTGATAGATTAAAAATAGATAGGGCGTTTATTAAAGGTTTACCAAATGATGACACAGGTGCAATAGCTGCTTTGGTTATATCACTTGGTGCTAAGTTGGGTTTAAAAACGATTGCAGAAGGAGTTGAAACGCAGGAACAAGCTAAATTTTTGAAAGATTTAGGGTGCGATGAGGTGCAAGGGTTTATGTATGCCAAGCCGATGCCTGAGCACGAATTAATTGAGTTTATTAATAAGCAAAATAATTAAAGTTAAATTATGATTTTACAGCTAAAGCCACATCACACATTGTAATGTTGTATATATAAACAATGCTATAAGGTATAATTCGCGCCTTTTGTTATTCTACGGCTAAATTTATGAGCACACTCAAAGCTAAGCGCGCCTTATTTTCATACCCTAAATATTGGGCTGAATGTTATGGCACCGCGCCATTTTTACCTACTACACGTGAAGAAATGGATGCACTTGGCTGGGATAGCTGCGACATAATTATTATCAGTGGCGACGCGTACGTTGATCATCCTAGTTTTGGTATGGCGGTAATTGGCCGTGTACTTGAAGCGCAAGGCTTTAGAGTGGGCATTATTGCCCAGCCAGCATGGGACTCTAAAGATGCATTTATGGAGCTAGGCAGACCGAATTTATTTTTTGGTGTAACAGCTGGGAACATGGATTCAATGATCAACCGCTATACTGCCGAAAAGCGTATGCGTCATGATGATGCTTACACACCTGATAACGTCGGCGGTAAACGCCCCGATCGTGCCGTAATGATTTACTCGCAAAAATGCCGTGAAGCATACAAAGGTATCCCAATTGTTATTGGTGGTATTGAAGCTAGCCTTCGTCGTATTGCTCATTATGATTATTGGCAAGAAAAAGTACGTCGTAGTATTTTGTTTGATGCAAAAGCGGATATTTTAATTTATGGCAACGCAGAGCGCCCGTTAGTTGAAGTTGCACACCGTATTGCGGCGGGCGAAACGATGGATACGATTCAGGATATTCGCGGCACGGCTGTTATTCGAAAAGAGCCCCTACCTGGTTGGCGTGGCAGTGATTCTACCGCTATTGATAAAATTGGTAAAATCGACCCTATTCCAAACCCATATGGCGCGGATGATGTTGGCTGTAGTAAATCTGAATTTAAACAAGCCGGTATTGATTTAAAAGCTGAAGCTGCAAAACCAATTATGGTTCAGCCTGCGCGACCTAAACCGTGGGAAAAAACCTACGTTAAGTTACCTGCTTATGAGCAAGTAAGTGTTAACAAACCTTTGTACGCCCACGCCTCGCGCATTTTGCATCAAGAAACAAATCCTGGTTGTGCAAGAGCGCTGTTTCAGCGACACGGCGATCGTTCTATTTGGGTAAACCCGCCAGCATACCCGTTAGAAACACATGAAATGGATGCTGTATTTGGTTTGCCGTATCAGCGTATTCCTCACCCAAGTTATGGTGATGCTAAAATACCTGCTTACGATATGATTAAAACATCAGTTAATATTATGCGTGGCTGTTTTGGTGGTTGTTCGTTTTGCTCAATTACAGAGCATGAAGGGCGCATTATTCAAAGTCGTTCGCAAGAATCTATTATTGAAGAAATTGAACAAATTAGAGATAAAGTTCCCGGCTTTACTGGTGTTATTTCTGATTTAGGTGGTCCAACGGCGAATATGTATAAGCTGCGCTGTACGAGCAAAAAGGCAGAGAGTACCTGTAGACGCTTATCATGTGTATATCCTGATATTTGTAAACACATGGATACAGATCATACGCCAACAATAGATTTGTATAAAAAAGCACGTGAAGTTAAGGGTATTAAAAAGGTATTGATTGCTTCAGGTGTTCGTTATGACCTAGCTGTACGCGACCCTCGTTACGTTAAAGAGTTAGTAACTCATCATGTGGGTGGCTACTTAAAAATAGCGCCAGAGCATACAGAGGATGGTCCATTATCAAAAATGATGAAACCAGGTATGGGAGCGTACGATCAATTTAAAGAACTATTTGATAAGTACTCTAAAGAAGCCGGTAAAAAGCAGTATTTAATTCCTTACTTTATATCTGCTCACCCAGGTACAAAAGATGAAGACATGGTAAACATGGCTTTATGGCTTAAATCAAACGACTTTAAGCTTGATCAGGTACAAAATTTTTACCCATCACCTATGGCTAATGCGACGACTATTTACCATACAGAGATGAACTCTTTACGTAATATAAAAAACAACTCAGAAGTTGTTCCAGTACCTAAAGGCGCTCGCCAACGTAGATTGCATAAAGCTATTTTACGCTACCATGATGCAGCAGGTTGGCCGATGATACGTGAAGCACTACGTAAAATGGGTAAAGCTAATTTAATTGGTAAAGGGCCTAACTGTTTAGTGCCAGAAGAAGGGCGTGATGAAAAAATAGGTAAAGGCGGTAAAAAAGGCGGGCGACCAGCATTAACGCGACATACCGGTTTTAGCCAATTTAAAAAGGCAAACACTAAACCAAAAGTAGGTGGTAATCGTCAAAGTACACGTTAGTAATTCAATCTGCCAGTTATTAGTTTAATTGCGATACGCGCTTTTCAGCCTTCGTAATACGTAAGTTGAGTTAACCTTGCTCTTTATTATCAATATTATTGTAGATGATAAAGAGTGAGCTTTTAGAGCCCCCTCTTTGAGCTGCGCGTATTTAGTGCCTATATATTTGCAGTCAGTTCTTCCTTATAACGTTGATGATAACCACAAACGTAATTTAAGTGACCATAACGGCTGAATACCTGTTAGCCCTTGCGTCATTTTATTATCTTTTAAGATTATATAAGATGGCGTGACTTGCCCTTGCCAATCGGTAAATATTTCACTGTGTTGATCGTTGACGGTCGTAAAACTGTAGCCATGATCATTTAGATAGTTATGTAGTTCTTGATCAGAACCTGATTTTATTGCGATGCTCACGACAGGATAATTATTCTCGTTTGCGAGTTCGTTTATGGCAGGGGAGGTAATACTACAAATAGAGCACCAAGTTCCCCAAAAATACACAAGGGTTGGTTTATCTTGGTTCATTGCTGCTAGATCAATGTTTTGCCCTTTATAATCTGTTAATTGTAATTGAGGATTTGCTGGCATGACAGGTTGCCGCCACCAATTGACGGCGGTATAAATGACGAAAAATATAGAGCCATATACCAATACACTTTTTAATATTGATAACCCTTTTTGTTTTAGCGTTTTTTTAGGTGTCTCTTTTTTATTCTTGATATTCGTTGTCATAGTTGCAGCTTTACCCTAAGTATTTTTTACTTTAGTTATTTGCAAAAATTTCTAATTTATACCAGCAACCAGGTAGCAGTTCCTAAAAAGGCGAATATACCAACAATATCTGTCACAGTGGTTAGCACCACACTCCCTGCAAGTGCGGGGTCTATATTCATTCTTTTAAGTATTATTGGAATACTTGCGCCAGCCACACCAGCCACGACTAAGTTCATAAACATAGCGAAGGCAAGTACACCACCAAGCATAAAGTCCCATTGCCATAGGGCAATAACACCTGCAATTAATAATGACCACAAAATACCGTTTAACGCACCAATGGCAAGTTCTTTCATCATTAAAAAGCGTTGGTTTGTTTGGTTTATATGGCCTACTGCAATACCGCGTATAACAAGCGTTAACGATTGACTTCCTGCAACGCCACCCATAGAAGGGACAATACCGTTTAGTACCGCCAAAATAGGTAAAACATCTAGTGTTCCTTCAAAAAAGCTAGCAACAAAGGCCGCTGCAAGTGCGGTTAGTAAATTGACACCTAACCAAACTGAGCGCTTTTTAGAGCTTTTGAGTACTGGCGCAAAGGTATCTTCTTCATCATCTAGACCGGCTAAGCCTAGTAAACTATGCTCTGCATCTTCTCGAATTACGTCAACAATATCATCGATAGTGACACGACCAAGTAATTGATCGTTATCATCCACAACAGGTGCTGATATCCAATTATGGCGCTCAAATAGTTGCGCGACTTCACTTTCATCCATTGAAATTGGGATTGATTCACAATCTTCATCCATTAAATCGCGAACAATTTTTTCAGGTGGGTTCGTTAATAACGTACTCAGTGATAGAGCGCCTATAAAACAGTTGTGTTTATCAACAACATATAGATCATCTGTACCTTCTGGTAGCTCCCCACGTAGCCTAATATATCTAAGTACAACATCGAGCGTTACATCAGGGCGAATGGTTACCGTATCGGTGTTCATTAGCGCGCCAGCTGAACGCTCTTGATATGAAAGTGCTTGTGTTGCACGCTCACGGTCTTGAATATCCATCGCGCTGACAACGTCTTTATAAACGGTGTCTGGTAAACTACGGAGTACTTCACCTAAGTCATCGTGGCCCATGTCTTCAGTTGCGGCTGCAATGTGCTCAGGTTCCATTTGGGCAATAATGCCTAAACGAACATCTTCGGAAAGCTCTTCAAGAACATCACCTTGTACATCAGGGTCAACCAATTGCCAAAGTAGTCGGCGAATTTTATGCGGCGATGACTCTAATAATAATGCGGTATCACAAGGAGCTGTTTTTGCTAACATCCGCCTAACTTGAACAAATTGACCACTGTTAAGCGACTTTGTCACTTGTTTTAATTGTTGTAGTGGATAATCTTGTTCAAAAGCTTCAGGCATTGGCGTCCTTATTGATTTTTATATAACTATGGATAGGGAGGTTTATTAATGGGGTAATTAACCACATTTAGTTTATCTTAGTTTCGGTTTTTAGCTAAGTGCTATTCTTCTTCATTAAAGCGTTGTGCTATCAATTGACCAACGGCATGTAAAGCTTGTTCGGCATCAGGGCCCTCACACACTACTTTCACCTCTTTTCCTTGACTGCTTTCCAGTAGCATTAAAGCCAATACACTGTCCCCAGGCGCTTCTTTATCATCTTGATATATCATGATTGAGGCATCAAATTTAATAGCAAGTTGCGCTAATACTGTAGCGGCTCTTGCATGAAGTCCTAATTTATTTTTTATTAAAAAAGTGTCTTCTAAACGCATAAGTTACTCTACCTAAGCTGAACAGATGATTATTTTGAATGAGTTATTTTTCTTGTTCTCTATGGCGGATTTTTACATTTGGATGTGTCATCGAAAAACTTTCACCAATCGTTTGTGCTAAATATACTGAGCGATGTTGCCCGCCAGTACAACCTATAGCAATAGTTAAGTAGCTACGGTTATTTCGCTCTAAATGTGGCAACCATGTTTGTACAAAAGTTTGAATTTGCCAAGTGAACTTTTGGACAATGCTGTGGCTGGCTAAGTAATCCTTTACGGGTTGGTCTAAGCCATTTAAAGGTTTTAATTCTGGCTCCCAATGTGGATTAGGTAAAAAGCGTGCATCAAAGACATAATCAGCTTCTTTAGGAATGCCGTGTTTAAAGCCAAATGACTCAAAAGTAACAATGAGTTGTTTATCTTTTTTACCCAGAATTTTTTCACGAATTGATTCAGCAAGTTGATGAACACTTAAATCACTCGTGTCGATCATATAGTCAGCGCGAGTAGTGAGAACATCGAGTAGTTCTTTTTCTTTTTTTATAGCTAAATCAAGAGGTAATGAGTCAACTGATAACGGGTGTAGACGGCGAGTCTCAGAAAAACGTTTAATTAATGTTTGATCCTCACTGTCTAGATAAAACAGAGTCGGTTTAGCAAAGCCAGGTAAGTATTCAAGGATATCGTTAAATTCATCTTGCTCTTTTGGTAAATTACGGACATCAATACTAACTGCAATTTTGTCGTAGTTATCAGATACACTTCTCACTAAAGAAGGTAGCAGATTAATTGGAATATTATCTACGCAATAATAACCTAAATCTTCAACTACGCGTAAAGCAACCGATTTTCCAGAACCGGAACGGCCACTTATGATAATTAATTCCATTTATCACCCATTATGTTAATTACGATTGTTCTACAATAACTTGATACAGTTCAGTATCTGATTTTGCGCTGCGTAACTGTTTACAAAAATCTTTATTATTTAGTTTATCAGCTATCGTTGCGAGCGTCTTTAAGTGCTGCTGGTTATCGCCATCAGGTACGATGAGAGCAACAAATATATCAACAGGGCGATTATCTATTGCATCAAAATTAATAGGTGTTTCGCTTACTAATACGAGTGCTAAGGGCTCTTCTGCGCCGCTCATTCGCCCATGAGGGATTGCAATGCCTCTTCCTATACCAGTGCTTCCCAGTTTTTCTCTATTCATTAAGGCGCTGAGAATATCTTGTTGAGAAAGATATGGGAGCTTGTCATGAGCAAGTTGACTGATGAACTCTAAAATTCTTTTTTTACTATTAAAAAGGACCGCAGCTCTGCTGCAGTCCTGACATATAAGTGAACTTAATTTCATAATATTAGTGTCGAGCAAGCTTCTCTTTGTGTTTAATAACTTGGCGATCGAGCTTGTCAATCAGCGAGTCAATGGCGGCGTACATATCTTGATGTTCAGTAGAGGCAAATAACTCAGCTCCACTTACATGAATCGTTGCCTCAGCTTTTTGGTTTAATTTTTCTATATCAAGAATGACATGAACATTATTAATATGATCTGAGTGTCTTTCTAGCTTCGCAAATTTGGTATTTACATAATCTCTTAATGAATCAGTTACTTCTACGTGACGACCAGTTAAGTTTAGTTGCATAAGCATTACCCTCTTTGTTTAGCGTCTTAAATCAAACTTTTTCGCTGATTTGACGGTGGAATAGCTAGAGATTCGCGATACTTTGCGATTGTACGTCTCGCTACTTTTATTCCTTGCTCAGCTAATATATCTGCAATTTTACTATCACTCAATGGTTTTGCTGAGTTTTCTGCTGCGATTAATTTTTTAATGAGAGCGCGTATTGCTGTTGATGAGCATTCGCCTCCATTTTCAGTACTTACATGGCTTGAGAAAAAATATTTAAGCTCAAAAATACCGCGAGGTGTATGCATATATTTTTGAGTTGTTACGCGTGAAATAGTTGATTCGTGCATTTCGACCATTTCTGCTACATCATTTAAAACCATTGGTTTCATGGCTTCGGGGCCATGCTCAAAAAAACCTTGTTGTTGCTTAACAATACAATTAGTTACTTTTAATAGTGTATCGTTTCTACTTTCTAAACTTTTAATAAACCATTTAGCTTCTTGTAGATGCGAGCGAATAAACTGGCTATCACCACTTGATTTAACGGTGCGTGACATTGCTGCATATTGGCTGTTGACTCTGATTTTAGGCATGCTATCTGGGTTTAGTTCAACAACCCAGCGACCTTTTATTTTTTTCACCGATACATCAGGAATTACATACTCAGATTCTTCTCTAACTATAGTATCCGCCGGTTTTGGGCTAAGAGTATGTATTAAAGTCATTATTTCTTTAAGCTCTTCTTCTTTGAGCTTTGTTTTTTTCATTAATGTACGATAGTCGCGAGCAGCTAATAGATCAATGTGCTCGGTTAAAATCATTTTTGTTTCATTAATATAGGGTGTTTCTTTATCGTATTGGTTCAGCTGAATACATAAGCATTCTTGTAAACTACGTGCTGCAATACCAACAGGGTCAAACAATTGAATTCGTTTTAAAACAGCTTCTATTTCGTCAAGTTCAACTTCGTTGTCTTCTTCGTTCTCTTGATTAAAACTTTCTAAAATTTCTTCGCAGCTTAGCGTTAAAATACCCGAATCATCGACGGCTTCAACAATCGCAATCGCAATCGCTTCATCGGTAGGACTAAAGGGAGTCAGTTGTAGTTGCCACATTAGGTATTCATGGAGCGTTTCAGTTGAGGAGCCTTGGTATATAGATTCATCTTCAGGCATTGGTCCTGATGATGACGCTGGGGCTGCGCTCATATATTCATCCCAACTAACATCCATAGCCATTTCATCACTTAGCGTATCTTTAGCAAGTGCTTCACCACTGTCTTGCTCATATTCGCTCGGAACATCATCAGCATTTGCGCTAACAGTGACATCGTCGTTATCTGCTTTTTGCTCGTTTTTACCAGCAGAATCTTCGGCGTAATCTTGCTCTTCAACCTCTAATAGGGGGTTGCTGTCGAGTGCTTCTTGTATTTCTTGCTGGAGATCCAATGTACTGAGTTGCAACAGGCGAATTGCTTGTTGCAGCTGTGGAGTCATTGTAAGTTGCTGGCCCATGCGCAGCTGTAATGATTGCCTCATGTATCTCTAACAATCCTTTTATGTTGTTATAATTAATACTAGCAGATGCTTAAAGACATGGCGTAAATGTTACAGCCTAAATTGTTCGCCTAAATAAACATCACGTACTGTTTTATCGTTTAATACGTGTTCTGGAGTGCCTGATGCAATTAACTCACCATGAGAAACTATGTAGGCTTTTTCGCAAACATCAAGAGTTTCTCTTACATTATGGTCGGTAATTAACACACCAATACCACGATTTTTAAGATGTTCTATTATTTTCTTTATATCTAACACTGAAATAGGGTCAACACCAGCAAAAGGCTCATCAAGCAATATAAATTTAGGATCAGCGGCTAGTGCTCGCGCTATTTCAACTCGGCGACGCTCGCCTCCTGATAATGCCATACCTTGGCTATCACGAATGTGCTGAATACTAAATTCATCTAATAAATTGTTAAGTGTGTCTTCTCTTGCTTGCTTATTCAGCTCTTTACGTGTTTCTAAAATAGCCATTAAATTTTGATAAACAGTAAGCTTTCTAAAAATTGATGATTCTTGGGGTAAGTAACCAATGCCTAATCTAGCACGACTATGCATAGGTAAAAGAGTAATATCGTTATCGTCGATAGAAATCTTGCCTTTATCACTAGGTACAAGGCCTACAATCATATAAAACGTTGTGGTTTTACCTGCACCATTAGGGCCAAGTAACCCGACTATGCTGCCAGCCTTTACTTCCAGACCTACATTTTTTACAACTTCACGGCCTTTATAACTTTTAGCTAATAGTTCTGCTTTTAATGTACTCATGGCTGACCTTTATCGTTTTTTTCTTTTTTAGTCTCAATAGGTACTAAAATAGTATGCACACGATCGGTTGAGTTTTCGTCTTTTTCAGCGCTAATTAATTGCTGTTGCATATCGTAAGTAATACTCTTGGCATTTATTTTTTGACCCGCTTGCGATACTTGTGCATCGCCAATAAGGGTTAAAAATCGTTTAGCTACATCATAACGAACTTCGTTTGCGCTGGCGCTCATTATAGTGCCATCAGTTTGTTTTTCTTCGAAATATGCAGGGCTACCAGTTGCAATTAGTAGCTGTTTATTATCGCCTAATTCATCACGTTTATGTACTTCTAAACGGTTGGCTGTAATACGACGGTTGCCGTGAATAATCTCAACATTTTTTTCAAAAATTCCGACGTTTTCTTTTAATTGGCCTTCTTGTTTGTCGGCACTTATTGATATTTGATTCGCTGCAGGTTGAATCGCTTGTTCAGCAGCGCTAAGGTTGAAAGCTAGTATAAGTGTCGGAATAATAAGTATTTTTGAAATTTTATTGGTCATAATATATAGTTCGCGTATGGTTAATAAGTTTTATCACTTCAGTTTTTAAATCGGCTTCAAGGCCTTTACCGGTGATCTTTAAATTGGGTCCCGTAACAATAACGGGTTGCTCTGAACGCATCGTGAGTAGTTTTATATCTACTTGAATATTATCCGCATTAATCTTGTCTATCATTGCATTATCAGTAAGATTATTGGCAACCACGTTACCTTCTAAAATTAATTGTTTTCCTTCATATAACGTTGCTTCGTCTGCATTTATTCGCCATGTTTGTTTTTCGTTATATAAGGTGAAAATGGGCTTTTCAAAAAAGGTAAAGCCTAACTGTTGATATAATTCCATTTTAGCAGCTGTAACTTTATGATTAATTTTACCATTTTCATCATAGGCCGTTTGTTTTAGCTCAATAGCAATATAATCAGGCTTAGCGATAACTTCAGCTTCAACCTGAGCTGTCATATTTGTTTGTGCAAAATAAGGGTACCAAAGCCAAACCATACAGCTGATGAATAAAACGCTTAAAATTATGCGCGCTGTATTCATGAACTAGTACCTTTGCTAGTAAGTGGTTTGTCGTTCTCTAGCATAAGTAAGTCGGTTAGTTCTCTCACTGCGCCAAAACCACCCAGCATCTGTGTCGTGTAATGTGATAAACGCTTGATTAGTGGGTGAGCATCGTTAACTGCAACGGCAAACCCGACTAATTCCATTACTGGCATATCGGGGCCATCATCACCAATGTAGGCAATTTGATCATCACTTAGGTGAAGCTTGTTTTTTAGCTCTTCGTAAGCAATAAGCTTGTTTTCTTGACCTTGATAAATATGTTGTACTGTTAAACTGGTCATACGTTGTTGCACTATCTGCGAATGGCGACCAGTAATAACAGCCACTTCAAAGCCACTGTTTATAAGCGCTTTAATGCCAAAACCATCTTTTGTATTAAATGCTTTGAGCTCTTCACCTTGATTGCCAAGATAAATTCGGCCATCAGAAAATACACCATCAATATCGCATATAAGTAGTTTTACTTTTTTAGCACGTGCTTTTGCATCAGCACTCAGCGGTTGATAGAGTTCTTCAAATTGCATTTATAATACTCCTGCTTTTAATAAGTCTTGCATATTTAGTGCGCCAATAGGCTGGTTTTGCTCATTAACAACAATCAAGCCATTTATACGTTTGTGTTCCATTATATTAAGCGCTTCAGCAGCTAAAATATCTTGTGTAGCTGTTGTGCATGACCTAGTCATAACAAGGTCTATTTGTGTTGTATGAATATCTAGTCTTTGCTCTAAAATACGGCGTAAATCACCGTCGGTAAATAATCCCACGAGCTGATTACTTTTATCAACAATGGCTGTCATACCAAGGCCTTTGGCTGACATTTCAATAAGTGCATCTTTTACGGTTTGTGAAACGCTAATAATAGGTGTATTTGCGCCGCTGTGCATAACATCTTTTAAGGTTAGTAATAATCGTTTGCCTAAACTGCCCCCAGGGTGAGAAAGCGCAAAATCATCGGCGGTAAAACCACGAGCTTCTAACAGAGCCACTGCCATCGCATCGCCCATAGCAAGAGTCGCTGTAGTGCTCGCCGTTGGTGCTAACCCTAAAGAGCATGCTTCTTTTTCTACTTTAATGCATACATGTACATTTGCATGTGTTGCCATGGTCGATTTAGTATTGCCTGTCATGGCGATTATTTTTGCGCCAAGGCGTTTTAAAACAGGGATAATATTTAAAACTTCACTCGTCTCACCTGAGTTTGAAATAAGCATGACAACATCGTTTTTGGTGATCATTCCTAAATCGCCATGGCTAGCTTCGCCTGGGTGTACAAAAAAGGCAGGGCTTCCTGTACTTGCAAGTGTTGCTGCAATTTTATTACCTATATGGCCTGATTTACCCATGCCAATAACAATAATTCGACCTTCGCAGTCAAACATTAATTGGCATGCTTGATGAAAATTTTCATCTACATATTGCGCTATGTCATTAAGTGCTTGGCGTTCAATATTGAGAACACGAAGACCCTGTTCGATAAAGTTCAGCGTCGTCATTATTTACCCTACTTGACTAAAAATATACCCTTGGTAGCCCAAAAATGCGATAAGCAATAAGCCACCTTCCACTCTATTGATGCGTTGGGTGCCTCTAAAGTTCAATGACATGATGATAAGAGCAAATGTTGCACCAATCATAATGAGTATATCTCGACTCGCTACTGACGGATCGATAATGGATGGATTAATAATACCTGCGAGCGGTAACACAGCCAATATATTAAAAATGTTTGAACCAACAATATTGCCTAGAGCTAAATCATCTTCATTTTTTAATACACCGGCAATTGAAGCTGCAAGCTCCGGTAAGCTCGTGCCAATGGCAATAATAGTTAAGCCAATGACTAGATCGCTTAGGCCAAAGTATTTAGCTATGTCGACTGCTGAACCAATTAAAAAATGTGAGCTAACAGGGAGTAGAACCATGCCAATAACTAACCAAAATACCGCTTTTTTAGTTGGTACATCGTTAGGTACGTCGTCACAGGCTTCGGTTATAAATGGGTCATCTTGGTTTTTTGCGCGCAGTGAAATAATAATCAAACCGCCTATAAACACGATAAAGCCAATAAGTAAGGCGATACCTTCGGCTAATGAAAAATAATTGTCTGAAAAAATATACCAGGTAGCGAATGATATCAGCAAGACCAGTGGCATTTCGCGTTTTAATGTACTTGAAGATACAGACAGAGGTCTAAATAACGCTGTAATACCTAACACAAGTAGAATGTTTGTTATGTTTGAACCGACAGCGTTACCAACTGCAGTATCTGTTTTATTTGCGAGCGCTGCAGAAGCGGAAACCATCATCTCTGGGGCTGACGAACCCATTGCCACAACAGTTAAGCCTACAATTAGGGTTGGTACGCCAAAGTTTTTTGCAAGTGCCGCTGCGCCATAAACAAACCTGTCTGCACTCCAAACAAGAGCCGCAAAACCAAGAATTAAAATAACAAACGAGGTAACCATTATATTAAGCCAGTTATTCAAAATACAGATGGCGCGAATAGTAACAAAAGCAAAGGTGAAAGTATAAATAAAAGAGTCAGGTCAACTCTAATTACAATAACTTGTTGAATAATATTTTAAGGCGCTTATATCAGCACCTTAAGCTGCAGTTAAGCCGTTATAAACGAGTCTTATACTCCTTTTTGCAAGTGTATTACAAAATCTTACGAATTGTTTTTTCCATCTTGGTTAAAAAAGCTTTAAAATAGGTGCACTAGTGAACATTGTTATGGAGAGCGACTTGTCGCAATCAATAGTAGAAGTCAAGGATGTTAGCTTTTCGAGAGGCGATAGAAGCATATATAAAAATATGAGCTTTAGCGTTCCTAAAGGTAAAATCACTGCGATTATGGGGCCAAGCGGAATTGGTAAAACGACCATGTTGCGTTTAATTGGCGGTCAACTTAAGCCTGACTCCGGTGATATTTTATTTGAAGGTGGTAGTATCCCAAATATGTCGCGCAAAGAACTCTACGAAGCGCGAACTAAAATGAGTATGCTTTTTCAAAGTGGTGCGTTGTTTACTGATATGTCGGTATTCGATAATATAGCGTTCCCAATTAGGGAGCACACTGAGTTGAGTGAAGACCTAATTCGGTTGGTTGTGCTAATGAAATTGCAAGCTGTTGGGCTACGCGGAGCGAAAGATTTAATGCCTTCTGAATTATCGGGAGGTATGGCTAGGCGCGCAGCTCTGGCACGTGCTATTGCGCTCGACCCTGAACTTATAATGTACGATGAACCATTTGCAGGCCAAGATCCTATTTCTATGGGGGTGTTGGTTAAATTAATTAAGTCACTCAACGAAGTGCTTGGTTTATCTTCTTTAATTGTAACCCATGATGTTAACGAGGTAATGAGTATTGCTGACCACGTTATTATTATAGCTGATCAGGGTGTAATTGGTTGTGGAACACCTGACGAAATGCGCAATCATGAGTCTCCTTTAGTGCAACAGTTTTTAAAAGGTTTGTCTGATGGTCCCGTGCCTTTTCATTTTCCAGCTCAAACATATGCAGATGAGTTGCTTGGAGAAAAAGCATAATGTTGGATTTATTTCAAAAATTAGGGCATAAGACGCTAGGTCGTTTTGCGGCTCTGGGTCGCTCAACTTATATGCTTTTTGGCGCACTTGTAAATGTACCTAACTTTAAAAAGGGTACACCTCTACTTATTCGTCAGCTCTACATGGTGGGTTCGCAATCTTTGCTCATTATTATGGTGTCAGGTTTATTTATCGGTATGGTCTTGGCATTACAAGGTTATACGGTATTGGTTGGATATGGTGCAGAGGATAGTTTAGGGCCATTAGTGGCATTAAGTTTATTACGAGAACTCGGGCCTGTTGTTACAGCGTTATTATTTGCAGGGCGAGCGGGCAGTGCGCTTACTGCAGAAATAGGCTTAATGAAAGCAACAGAACAGTTATCATCATTAGAAATGATGGCAATTGATCCACTAAAACGAATTATTGCACCGCGCTTTTGGGCAGGCTTTATAAGTATGCCGTTACTAGCGGTGATATTTTCAGCAGTGGCAATTATTGGTGCTCATTTAGTTGGAGTTGATTGGCTTGGTGTTGATACGGGTAGTTTTTGGTCAATTATGCAATCACAAGTATCGTTTCAGCAAGACATACTAAACGGTATTATTAAGAGCTTTGTATTCGCCATTGTGGTGACTTGGATAGCACTTTATAAAGGGTATGACTGTGTGCCGACCTCTGAAGGGATCAGTAAAGCAACCACCGAAACGGTTGTTCATTCGTCATTGGCGGTTTTAGGGTTTGACTTTATTTTGACAGCGGTAATGTTTACCAGCTAATAGGGTATAGATAATGAATTCACGGAAATTAGAAATTTTAGTTGGTTTTTTTGTGGCGTTAGGAATTTTAGCGTTTGCTATGCTTGCGCTTAAAGTCGCCAATTCAGGTATTAGCGGCTCAGGCGAGACGTACACACTTAATGCTAAATTTGAAAACATAGGGTCATTAAAGGCACGTGCACCAGTAAAAGTGGGCGGAGTCGTTATTGGTCGAGTAGAGTCAATTTATGTTCATCCACAGGAGTTCTTGCCAGTGGTTAATATGACCATTGATGCACAGTATTTATGTCGTTTTTCAGACACGAGCTCAATTTCAATTTTAACATCGGGTATTTTAGGTGAGCAGTATCTAGGTATCCACCCTGTTATTTCTCCTAATTCAGCAGAGCAACGCTGTTTAGGTCAAGTCGTAACCGAAAATAAGCAAGACGAAGCAATTGATGATTTATTTGGTGTAGACAGTAAAGCGTTAGGTGACGGTGATTCAATCACTGATACTAAGTCTGCCATTGTACTTGAAGAGTTAATTGGGCAGTTTTTATTCAACCAAGGTAGTGAGTAATTATTATGTTGAAAAAGTTTCTAGCTATTGTAGCAATTAGCACAATGACGCTAACTCAAAGCGTAAGTGCTGCAGATGTTAAACTAAATGATCCAAACAAAATGGTGCGTCAAGTAGCGGACAATACGTTTGCACGTATCAAAAAAGATCAGCCATTAATCATTAAAAATCAAGAGCATCTTCGTGTCATTGTTGAAGAAGAATTAATGCCTTATATTGACTACAAATATGCAGCACTTCGCGTGTTAGGCAGTGAAGTATCTAAAGTACGGGCAATTACAGATGAAGCTGAAAAAGCCCAAGCGATTAAAGATATTCAGCGCTTTATTGGTGTATTTAGAGAATATTTAGTTGCCACTTACGCTGGTGTATTTACACAATATACAAATCAAAAAGTTGAGTTTGGTGCTGAGCAACCATTTAAAGGTAAAGATGTCGTTGTTGTTAAAACTAAAATTCTTGAAGATGGCAAACCTGATATCAGAATAGACTTTAAAGTTCGTGAAGATCGCGATGGTGAATGGCGAGCTTACGATATGATTGCTGAAGGTATTAGTTTATTAGACGCCAAACAAAGCGAACTACAAGGTATTTTACGTCAGCAAGGTATTGACAATGTAAGCAACCTTTTAGAGCAAAAGAGTAAGTTACCTGTTCAATTTAGAGGCAGTAGCTCGAATGATTAAATTGGCAATTAGCCAAGTTGATGAACAGCAGTTTCGAGTAAGTGGTGAACTTACTCGAAATTCCATTAGTAATGAACGGCTTTTGAACGATAAGTTAATAACTAAGCATAAAACCACTTATTTTGACCTTAGTGAGGTATCAAGGGTTGACACAGCGGGCTTAGCTTGGTTAATTCACTCTTTTGCAGAATTTAAGCAGCAAGGCATTCGTCTTGAATTGCAAAATCCACCTGAACAATTGCAAAATTTAATGCAGTTGGGTCAAGTTACAACCCTATTTGAGTGAGAGTTATGGAAACTAGCCAAGTCGAAACATTATTACGCGATGAACTTCAATTAGCTGAAGTGCATGTAAAAGCTAATGGTAGTCATTATGAAGTAATTGCAGTTGGTGAATGCTTTGACGGTTTAAGCCGTGTTAAAAAGCAACAGCTAGTTTATGGTCCGTTGATGAATACAATTTCAGATGGCACAATTCACGCAGTTTCTATTCGCGCTTTCACTCCAACAGAGTGGAAACGTGAACAAAAATTTATTTTACCGCAATAAGTAAGGCCTCCTAAATGGATCAATTTGTAATTCAAGGTGGCACTTCACTTGCTGGTGAAGTTACTATTTCTGGTGCTAAAAATGCAGCGCTTCCTATTTTGTTTGCTGCTTTACTTGCTGATGGTAAAAGTACATTTACTAATGTTCCACGTTTACGTGACATTGTTACCACCGAAGCACTATTAAAAACTTTAGGTGCAGATGTTAATTGGCAAGGCGACACACTTATTATTGATGGCGCAACGGTAAATCAGACGCTTGCCCCTTACGAGCTCGTTAAACAAATGCGTGCTTCTGTGCTTGCACTAGGCCCTTTAGTGGCACGCTTTGGTGAAGCTCAGGTTTCATTACCAGGTGGTTGTGCTATTGGTGCTCGTCCTGTTGATATCCATATTCAAGGTTTAGAGCGCTTAGGCGCACAAATAAGCGTTGAAAATGGTTATATTAATGCCAAGGTAAATGGTCGCTTAAAAGGCGCTGAAATCTTTATGGAGATGGTTAGTGTTGGTGCTACTGAAAATTTACTGATGGCAGCAGCGCTTGCTGATGGAAAAACCATACTTGATAATGCCGCGCGTGAGCCTGAAATTATCGATTTAGCTAATTGTTTAATTGCAATGGGTGCTAAAATCACTGGTGCAGGTACTAGCCGTATCGAAGTAGAAGGTGTTGAGCGCTTGGCGGGTTGTGAGCATAGTATTTTGCCAGATAGAATTGAAACAGGTACATTTTTAGTGGCGGCTGCAATGGCTGGCGGTGAGGTACTTTGTAAGAATACTGATTTCCATTCACTTGAACCTGTGATTGAAAAGCTGCGTGCAACGAATGCATTACTTGAGGTGCATGATGACAGTATTTACTTAGATATGCGTGGCCGAGAGCTTAAAGCTGTTAATATTAAAACCGCTCCACATCCTGGTTTTCCTACTGATATGCAAGCTCAATTTACAGCATTGAATGTTGTGGCAAATGGCAGTGCAACGATTACAGAAACGATTTTTGAAAACCGTTTTATGCATGTGCCTGAGTTACAGCGCATGGGTGCTAATATTCGTCTTGAGGGCAACACGGCTATTTGTGGTGAAACCAAAAGCCTAAGCGGTGCGCAAGTTATGGCAACTGACTTACGTGCTTCAGCGAGTCTAATTTTAACAGGTATAGTCGCGCAAGGTGAAACCGTTGTTGACCGTATTTATCACGTTGACAGAGGATATCAGCGCATTGAAGATAAGCTCAGTGCATTAGGTGCTAATATTAAACGTAGAAGCAGTTAAAAGCGCCTAATATATGTAGGTCGGATATGTAAATACACACCGACCTACAATTAGTAGTTATAGTTTTGTTTCAAGCTCTGCGACCATCACCATGATTTTTTCTATTTTGCCATTTCGATAAAGCTCAAACTCTATTTCTTTCCCTGGTTCTGTATTGCCTATTTTTTCAAGTACTTTTTGCGGGTTTGCTACGGAAAGCCCTGCAATTTTAATAACGATATCTTGTTCTTCAATACCTGCTTGCCAAGCTGGGCCTAAGGGATCTAAGTTCGTAATTCGCATACCTGAAACAGGAGTTAGGCTATCGTTAACTTCTTTACCTGTGCTGTCTACTGCGGTGCCTTCAAAACCAAGGTAGCCTCTAACTACACGACCATGTCGAATCAATTTTCCCATCACTTTTTTAGCAAGTGAATACGGCACAGCAAAAAATATTCCCTGTATGTTTAAATTTTCACGCGTTTTAAATTGGGCTGAAGTGATACCAACTAAATCACCGTTAGAATTGACTAATGCGCCACCTGAATTCCCTACATTAATAGCGGCATCCATTTGTAATAAGTTATTATAAGGGCTGTCTGTAATTTTTTGCTTACCAGTAGCGCTAATAATACCTTGGGTAATTGTCTGTCCTAAATTAAGTGGGTTACCTATGGCTAGTACTACATCACCTACACTCGACGTATAGCTATCGCTTATAGGAATAACGGGAAGGTGGTCTGCGTTTATTTTAAGTAATGCAAGATCAGTAATCGTATCAAAGCCGATTAGTTGGACATCAAAAAAGCGCCTGCCGTCTGTCAGAATAACCATAATTTGATCTGCATTATTCACTACATGATAGTTAGTAAGAATGTAGCCATCTTGCGACATAATCACACCAGAGCCTAATTCTTGTACGGTATTTTGTCTTTTATAACGAGGCTCTTTCGAAATGCTCTCAGAAAAAATAGTCACTACGGAGGGAGCTGCACGTTTAACAGCATCTGAGAAACTTAAATGGCTAGTACTCATTGCACTCGCAAGAGGTACGTTCGGTAATAGAGAAGCTCGCATATTAGGGCTGAAAAAAACCACTAAAAAAGCAATGCTAAGCCCTGCAAATAATGGCGGGAGAATAAATTTTATTAGTTTCAGCACGGGATTCTTATTATAAGGAAGTAATTTCTTTATGATGGCATAAAAAAAATAACAGCGGCAAGTGCCGCTGTTACTTTTATTTCATTTATAGCAATATTTATTACTGAATTAAGATAAATATAGATTCACGGCCACGTTTCACGCCAAGCACTATATTGCCTTTTGTGTCATCGATGATCTTATTCATATCACGAATTGTTTCTACGCGTTGACGGTTTACCTGCATTATAATGTCACCCTCTTCAAGGCCAACACGGGCAGAAGGTGAACGAGGATCTACAGAGGTAACTTCAACACCTTTATTACTATTTTTTTGCACGTTTTCAAGCTCGGCACCTTGAAAAGCAGGATGTAGCTCTTCCCCTGTTGCCGTAACGCCTGATGCACCATCGAGTGTAACTTTAACTGTTTTAATTTTTCCGTCACGATAAATGCCGAGCTTGATTTCTCTACCTTCACCCAAGGTTGCTATTTTGCTTCGTAATTCATGGAAGCCGCTAATATCACCGCCATTAATACTTACAATAACATCACCGGCTTTGATTCCTGCTTTACTTGCAGCGGTGTCATCCATTACTTGCATAACGTAGGCACCTTGTTTGACGTCAAGTTGCTGTGCTTTAGCTAGGCCTGCATCAAGTGGGCGCCCAGAAATACCAAGTGAGCCACGACGTACTTCACCGTGTTCAATAATTTGATCTACTAGGTTTTTCATCATGTTAGACGGGATAGCAAAACCAATACCAACATTACCGCCTGAAGCCCCTAAAATAGCAGTGTTAATCCCTATTAATTCACCATTTAAGTTAACTAAAGCACCACCAGAGTTGCCTTGGTTAATCGCTGCGTCGGTTTGAATGAAATCTTCGTAGCCTTCAATGTTTAAACCACTGCGACCAAGTGCACTCACAATCCCTGATGTAACAGTATGGCTAAGGCCAAACGGATTACCGATAGCAACGGCAAAGTCACCCACACGCAAATTATCTGAGTTTGCTAGTTTTACTTCAGTTAAATCATCAGCGTCGATTTGTAAAAGTGCAATGTCGGATTCTTTATCAGTCCCAATTTTAATCGCTTCAAACTCACGGCCGTCTTCAAGGGTAACAACCATTTTTTCGGCATCTTGAATCACATGGTTATTAGTTACTACATAACCTTCATCAGCATTAATAATAACGCCAGAGCCTAAACCGCTAAATTGACGTTTTTGGCTTCGGGGTTGTTGCTGTCCGAAAAAGTATTCAAGTGGATCCGCACGGCGACGCACTTCTTTTGAGCCTGAAACTTGAATGCTTACAACGCCTGGAGTAATTTTTTCGAGCATTGGGGCAAGTGTTGGCAACTGCTGGCCATTTACGGCAACCGGTATTTTTGCATAAGACGCTACCGGGCTTAATAAAAGGCTAGTAGAAAGAATAGCTGCGCTGATAAGTGATAATTTCATTTTCATAGTCTGGGTTTACTCCACTTCGAGAAAAGCAAAAAATTGAAAAGGGCTGCATAAGCAGCCCTTTTTAATTTATCAGTAAGATAAAACAACAAAGCTGTTATATCTAAAGACTATGGGGTTAAAAAAAAGTTCATCAAGATGCTTTAGAATGTTCTGAAACTTTATTTTGTCCTGCAAATAAACCTGATTCGCCTGAAACATAATCAGCAGGTTGTGCTTTTGCTGATGAACGATCGCATCGGCGTTCTTTTATCGATGCTTGTAATTGCTCAGTAGTTTCTTTTGAAAAGAAAGGTTCAGCTGGTGTTTGCTTCCGATCCTCTAGCAGCAGTTGATTGGTTTCTTCAACATGGCTAAGTAGTTGATCGTAATTCTCTTTCATTTTATTTACAAGCTTGCCTGTACTCGCTAAATGATCGGCTACATCTTGACGATATTGCTCTAACGCATTTTTAGCTTGCTCTGCCTGTTTTTCCAGCTCATCTTGTTTAAATTGTTTTTTAGTGACAAATGCACCAATAAAAAAAGCTATAACAGCAACAATAACAATTAAACCTACCCACGTGACTGTACCCATAAATCTACCCCTTTGGGAAAATAACTAACGAATGCTTGATTCAATTATAAATCATACTAAGTGTAATATACCCCGAGTAATGATGCGTGTTAATATGCTTTGCAAATTAAACTGCATTTTAACTGTAAATAGATATGACTCCTTGGCAAACATACCAACAAGATTTGAAGCGAGATGACTTTGTACATGATGTAGCACAAGAAAATGCAGTGCGCCATTTACAGCGTTTATATGACGATTTAACCCAGAACAAAATAAAATCAAAAAGCTTTTTTGCCAAGTTTTTTAATAAAGATGAGCCAGCGCCTATAAAAGGTTTATATTTCTGGGGAGGAGTAGGGCGTGGTAAAACTTATTTAGTTGATACTTTTTATGAAGCCTTACCAGGCACGCGGAAGATGCGCGTACATTTTCATCGTTTTATGCATCGCGTACACGATGAACTTAAAAAGCTAAACAATACTGTAAACCCATTAGAAAAAGTCGCGGATATTTTAAAAGCTGAAACAGACATAATTTGCTTTGATGAATTTTTTGTTCAAGACATTACAGATGCCATGCTGTTAGGCGGTTTAATGGAGGCATTATTTGCACGCGGTATTGTACTTGTTGCAACGTCAAATATAGTACCTGATGATCTTTATAGAAACGGTTTACAACGTGCGCGTTTTGTACCAGCTATTGAGTTGGTTAAACTCAATACAGAAATAGTAAATGTAGACTCAGGTGTCGATTACCGATTACGTACGTTAGAACAAGCCGAAATTTTTCATAGCCCGCTTGACGAACAAGCAGATAAAAACCTATTTGATTACTTCGATAAACTTTCCTCAGAGCCTGGCCAATTAGATGAGCCTATAGAGATAGAAGGGCGTTTAATCAAAACGCGCAAAGTAGCTAAATGTGTTGTGATGTTTGAGTTTAGTGAATTGTGCGAAACAGCGCGAAGCCAAGTCGATTACATGGAGATTAGTCGCCTATACAATACGGTTATTATTTCTAACGTGAAACAGCTTGGGCAAACTAACGATGATGCAGCAAGACGCTTTATTGCTTTAGTTGATGAATTTTATGAGCGCCACGTAACTTTAATAATTTCAGCTGAGAAGCCGATCACCGACCTTTATACTCAAGGTAACCTTAATTTTGAATTTAAGCGTTGTATAAGCCGTTTGCAAGAAATGCAGTCTTTAGAGTATTTAGCTAAAGAGCATTTAGTTTAAAGTAAGTAGGCAAATGTGTAATAGGCCAACGCTTAAAAATAAGAGGTACATATATAGTACTTCTTATTTCTAAAATTTCTTGTGGAAAAAACAACCGGCGAGTAGCAATGTGTTTTAAGTGCTGGTATACTCCCGCGTCTGCCACGTTGCGTTCTATGCCATCATATAGTCTAGCCACTTGTGAGCGGCGCAAAAGTCTAAAACTCGAAGGGGTTGTAGCAAACTTAGAGCAGTAGTTAATATTAACTACTTGTGGTTTTAATTGAAAAACATTGGATTTTTATAAATGAAAACGTTTGTTGCTAAACCAGAAACAGTAAAACGTGACTGGTACGTAGTTGACGCTGAAGGTAAAACTTTAGGTCGCATCGCTACTGAAATCGCTCATCGCCTACGCGGTAAGCATAAAGTTGAATATACACCGCACGTAGATACTGGTGATTATATCATCGTTATCAACGCTGAAAAAGTTACTGTAACTGGTAACAAATTCAAAAACAAAGTGTACTATTCACACTCTGGTTTTCCAGGTGGTCTTAAGTCTACTACTTTTGATAAACTTCAAGCTGCAAAGCCTGAAATGATCATCGAGAAGGCTGTTAAGGGCATGTTGCCACGTGGTCCTTTAGGCCGCGCTATGTACCGTAAACTTAAAGTTTACACAGGTACTGAGCACAACCATGCTGCACAACAGCCTCAGGTTCTAGACATTTAAGGAGCACCATCATGGCAAATCAATACTACGGTACAGGTCGTCGTAAAAGTTCAAGTGCTCGCGTATTCTTACGCCCAGGCACTGGTAACATCGTAATCAACAAGCGCTCTTTAGAAGAGTACTTTGGTCGCGAAACAGCACGCATGGTTGTTCATCAAGCTCTTGAGCTAGTTGATATGACTGAAAAATTTGATCTTTTCATCACCGTTTCTGGTGGTGGTACAACTGGTCAAGCTGGTGCTATCCGTCACGGTATTACTCGTGCACTTATGGAGTTTGACGAGTCATTACGTCCACAACTTCGTAAAGCAGGTTTCGTTACTCGTGATGCACGTAAAGTTGAACGTAAGAAAGTGGGTCTTAAGAAAGCGCGTAAGCGTCCACAGTTCTCAAAACGTTAATCTATACGTTATCAAAAATTCAAAACCCAGCTTATGCTGGGTTTTTTGTTTTTAAAAATAGTAATTCCGACAATGAAAGATATGCCTAAATTGACTCGTTATCGTGCCTAGGCTTAATAATTACAGTTACTTGTATTGATCAAATTCCTCAATAACAGCGTATTTAATAAACGAAAGTTAAAAAATACTCAGATAGCTGCAAAAAAGTTAAATAATTATCGTAATTAGTTTAAATCCATCAGTTAATTGGTGGAATTTTTTGCTACAATTGGCATGGAAGTAAAACGATCGAGTTTTACGACACTACGCACCGTTTTAGAGTTTTCGCTTAGTGACGTTGATCTTGGTCAGTACATAGTTTTTACAGAAACGGTATTATGACTATTCGGCCCTATACTCAAAACTGGCTTACTGAACCCTAGGTGAAGTAGGGGGTGTTAGAGCATGAGGCTGTGAATAACCTTGTTTTAATCAAGGGTTTTAATTATGATCGTTTCTATTTTAAAAATTTCGAATAATTAACCTGCTGTAACTGATGTTCTCAATATAGCAAGTGTTGAGAATCGTAAGTGGAGATAAGTGGATGAGCAATGCGCCTGTAGACAATGGCCGACGTCGCTTTTTAACCATAGCTACCTCTGTTGTTGGTGGTGTTGGTGCGGCTGGGGCTGCTGTTCCTTTTATTGCGTCTTGGAATCCAAGTGAGCGAGCTAAATCTGCGGGTGCGCCTGTGGAAGTAGATATCAGCAAACTTGAGCCGGGACAATTAATACGTGTCGAGTGGCGTGGTAAACCTGTATGGGTTGTATCACGTACCCCAAAAATGCTTGAGCAGATGAAAGAACATGAAGGTCAACTTCGTGATCCACAATCGCAAGAGCCACAACAATTAGAATCATCAACAAATGATTACCGTTCATTACGCCCAGAAATATTTTTGGCTGTAGGTATTTGTACGCATTTAGGGTGTTCTCCTGGCTTTTTACAAGGTAACTTTGGCGAAAAAGTAGAAGGGACTGACGATGGTTTCTACTGCCCATGCCACGGTTCTAAATTTGATATGGCTGGCCGAGTTTTTCAATCGGTACCTGCACCATTAAACTTAGAAATACCACCTTATACTTTTCTAGATGAAACCACTATTTTAGTGGGCGAAGAAAGAGGGGTAGTCTAATGTTTGGTAAGATTATTGGTTGGATAGACGACCGAATCCCAATGACACGTGTTTGGAATATGCACATTGCACAGTATCCAGCACCTAAAAACTTTAACTTCTGGTACTTTTTTGGCTCACTAGCCATGCTGGTACTAGTAAACCAAATTCTTACAGGTATTTGGTTAACGATGAACTTTGTGCCATCTGCTGAGGGCGCATTCGCTTCGGTTGAATACATCATGCGTGATGTAGAATATGGCTGGTTATTGCGTTACTTGCACTCAACAGGTGCTTCAGCGTTTTTCATCGTTGTATATATGCATATGTTCCGTGGCATGATCTACGGTTCTTACCAAAAGCCACGTGAATTACTGTGGTTATTCGGTATGTTTATTTTCTTGGCATTAATGGCTGAAGCGTTCATGGGGTACTTATTACCTTGGGGTCAAATGTCATTTTGGGGTGCGCAGGTAATCATTTCTCTATTCGGTGCAATTCCGGTTATTGGTGATGACTTAACACTTTGGATCCGTGGCGACTACGTAATATCGGGTGCAACGCTTAACCGCTTCTTTGCATTACATGTAATTGCACTCCCACTGGTTATCGTAATCTTAGTTTTCTTACACATTGTTGCATTGCATGAAGTGGGTTCAAATAACCCCGAAGGTATTGAAATTAAGCGTAAGAAAGGCTCTGTAGCTGAAGAAGATAAACCTAAATTTAAATTTCATGAGTATTACACTGACAAAAAAGATATTGTTGATGCAATACCGTTCCACCCTTACTACACAGTTAAAGATATTGTGGGTGTGGTTGGTTTCTTAATATTGTTCTGTTGGGTTGTGTTTTTTATGCCTGCGATGAATGGCTTCTTTTTAGAAGGTCCAAACTTCGAAGCAGCTAACCCTCTTAAAACACCAGAGCACATTTTCCCAGTCTGGTACTTTACGCCATTCTATGCAATCTTACGCGCAATCCCTGATAAGCTTATCGGTGTTGCAGCAATGGGAGCATCGATTGTTGTACTTGCGTTACTACCTTGGATAGACCGTGGTAGAGTGAAATCGGTTCGTTACCGTTGTGGTTTCCATAAATGGAACATTGCAGGTTTTGTTGTTACTTTCGTTCTTTTAGGTTGGGTGGGTGCAACTCCACAAACAGACCTTAAGACGATAATTTCTCAAATCTGTACTGTGACTTACTTTATGTTCTTCGTACTGTTGTTTGTATACAGTAAGAACGAAAAAACTAAGCCATTGCCAGAGAGGTTAACGAAATGATGAAAAAGCTTATTATTGGTTTATTTGCTTTATCAGTAAACTTGTTGCCGAACATGGTTATGGCAGCAGGTCCATCGGTTCCTTTAATGGAAGCGAATAACGACCTTACTGATCAACCATCTCTACAGCGCGGTGCAAAGTTGTTCATGAACTACTGTCTTGGTTGTCACCAAATGCAGTATCAACGTTATGAACGTACTTTTCGCGATATTGGTATCCCAACAGAGGTTGGTTTAGAACAATTGATTTTTGATGGTTCTAAAGTCGGTAGCCATATTACTAACGCGATTACAAAAGATGATGCAGCAAAATGGTTTGGTGCGGCTCCGCCGGATTTAACGCTAATTGCTCGTGTAAAATCACCAGATTATATTTACACGTACTTAAAATCGTTTTATAAAGATGAATCTCGCCCGTTTGGTGTAAATAACATTGTTTTCCCATCTGTTGGTATGCCTCATGTTCTTCAAGAGCTGCAAGGTTTGCCAACGCCAATTACTGAAGAAGTAGAAGAGCATGGTCACACTGTGACTAAAGTTATTGCTACTGAAACAGATGGTACGGGTGAACTAAGCGTAGATGAATACGACCAAGCAGCTCGTGATTTAACGAACTTCCTTGAGTACGTGGGTGAACCTTCACGTCTTGAGTCGGAAGCATTAGGTATTAAGGTAATCGGATTTTTAATTATCCTGTTTATCTTGGCATTTATGCTTAAGAAAGAATACTGGAGAGATGTTCATTAAGTTTGAACATATTTAAAGGTAATTTTGCAATAGGGGCTTAAGCCCCTATTGCTGTTTTAGTGATTTAATGGAGGTAGGCATGGCCGTAGCTGCCAATAAGCGCCCTGTAATGACCCTTTTTTCTGGGGCTAACTGTATGTATAGCCACCAAGTACGAATTGTACTTGCGGAAAAAGGTGTAAGTGTAGATATTCATTTGGCTGAAAAAGATAACCTGCCAGAAGCACTTCACGAAATTAACCCTTACGGTACAGTGCCAACACTGATTGACCGTGAGCTTGGTTTATATCAGGCAAATATCATCATGGAATACCTTGATGAACGTTTTCCTCATCCTCCACTAATGCCTGTATACCCGGTAATGCGTGGTCGTAGCCGTTTAATGATGCACCGTATTGATACAGATTGGTACAGCCTAGCTGAAAAAATCATCAATAACGCATCTGATGCAGCTCAAGCTCGTAAAGAGTTAACAGAAGCATTACTAGCTGTAGCACCTATCTTTAGTGAAGCTCCTTACTTTATGAGTGAAGAGTTTAGCTTAGTGGATTGTTACTTAGCTCCACTACTGTGGCGTTTACCAGAGTTTGGTATTGAGCTTAATGGTGCTGGTTCTAAAGAGCTTAAAGAATACATGATCCGTTTATTTGAACGTGAGTCATTCCAAGCTTCTTTAACTGAAGCTGAGCGTGAGATTCGTTTATAATGACGCCTAATCGTCCTTATTTATTACGTGCTTTTTTTGATTGGATAGTTGATAACGAATGCACGCCACATTTAGTGGTAGACGCTGGGTTTGCTAATGTACAAGTGCCTACACAGTTTGTTCAAGACGGACAAATTGTTTTAAACATAAGTCCATCAGCAGTCACACAGTTTTCGTTAGACCTAACCCAACTTAGCTTTAACGCGCGCTTTGGTGGTCAGCCAATGCAAGTGTATGTGCCCTTAGGTGCAGTGCTGGCAATATATGCACGTGAAAATGGTGAAGGTACGGTCTTTACAGCAGACGAGTTTTTAGGGGACGAAGACGACTTTGCTCCAGAGCTTGAAAGTGTTGACTCATCAGCTGAATTTATTGATGAAGCACCACCAGAAAAGCCTGAAAAGAAAAAAGGCTCTCATTTACGTGTTATTAAATAATACATAAATGCCAAAAAAAACCGCTTATTAAGCGGTTTTTTTATGCCTGATACAAAAGCGAGCCGGTGTATGTAATTAGGCTATCTATCATTTTACAACTACATATATTCAAAAACTTTTATTACGCGTTCAACGCCAGATACATTACGTGCAATGTTTACTGCTTGATTAGATTCAGACTCAGAGACTAATCCCATTAAAAATACTTCACCGTTCTCAGTAACTACCTTAATATTATTGCTACTAATATTCTTTGCAGTGAGTAGCTGCGCTTTTACTTTTGAGGTTAACCATGAGTCGTGGGTTTGTGTGGTGATACCAATATTTGATCCAATACGGATTTGATTATGAATTTTACGAATACCAGCAACGTCTTCAATTGTACGTTGAGCTTCACCTTTCATTTCTTGATTTGCAACTTGACCAACTAATAAAACGATACCGTTTACGCTTACTGCATTGATATTAGCAAATTTCTCAAGGCGCTCTACCTCACTCAAGGCAATGCTGGCTTTTATCTCAATATTGTTATCATCAATTTGTGAGCCAATAGTGCGGCGATCGTTCGCTGCTGTTACTGCACTAGCTGTACCTGCAACAATAGCGGCCGCACAGCCTTGCAATAATACAACAGTACTTAAAACAATAAGGGAGCGTTTAAACATAGTTTTCATCCTGTGGAAAGAGGGTTAAATCAACAAGTTCGCTTAAACAGTGTAAGTTAACTAAATGCGATTCGATAATACGGCTAGGGCGCTTAGAAGGGGTTCTAATTTCAACGTCATTAGGGCCAAGTAAGCCAACTAATTCCCCTCCATCATCACCGACCATCACGATTACTTTCATATCTTTAGTAAGTGCAGCCTCTACAGCAGAAATAATATGTTTTTCGTTACCGTTTATAGCAAGTGCAAGAAGTAAATCCCCTTGCTGGGCAAAAGCACGAACTTGTCGCGCAAATGTATCGTGATCATCGCCTTGGTTATTTTGACCTAAATTTATATTTTCTTGAGACAAAGCTATCGCGGGGAGACACGGCCGCTCAGTTTCATAATGGTTAACAAGTACACCCGCAATATGTTGGGCTAGCATATGGCAATTTGCAGTGCCGCAACAAATGAGTTTATTACCGTTTATCAAGCTTTGTGCAATGGTAAATGCTGCTGATTCAAGTGCACTGGGTAATACTTCACCTGCAGCGATTTGTACTTGAATGCTCTCTGTAAAAATTTCTTTAATTGTATCTTGCATAGCCTACCAATAATTTATACTTAATCTTTATATGAACTTAAGCCTATATTGCCTAAGTATTTAAAATACGTTTTTAAGCCAGTTAATTTTGGGAGATGATTCTCCTGTAATGGCTACATAATCAATTCTAAGCGCTTCATTTGTTAAGTTTTTAGCGGCTAAGTAATGATAAATACTGCGTTTTAGTCTTGCCTGCTTCTGCGGGCTTAATGCATAATTAGCGCCGCCGCGCGCATTGTTTTTGCGAAATTTAACTTCTACAAAAACAAGGGTGTCACCTTCTTTCATAATGACATCAAGCTCACCAAAGGGGCAGTAATAATTACGCTCAATGGGGGTTAATCCCTGAGATACCAAATATTTTTGCGCTTGGAGCTCATAATATTGACCTTTTTCACGGCTATTTTGCCACAGCTCTTTAAACCACGACATGTCGCCCCCTTTAATTACTTGTTTGTATTGTATTTGCAGATTGCATAAATAGTGGTATTGGGCGCTGCGTTTTTAACTGCACAGGTTTTATACGACGATTAGAATACTGCGCCCAATTTAATGTTCGCTCTATGTGCCCACTGCTGTTTATAGATAACTTACCGCTTAAACCACTAAATTCGTTGCCAGGCACAATACTTAGTTGCCTTATTTCTGGAAGTACTAATATTGCATCATACGCCATAGCAAATAAACGCTGGCTTATATCAACTTGTTCAGGCCATAAAGTGTCATATTGTGCTCGTAAGGTATGTAGTTTAACTTGTGAGTTAAGCATCCATGGGAGCTCAGTAAAATACAGTCCTTCTAGATCACCTTTATCTGTACGGTCAATTTGTTTGCTATGACTTTTAGAGCTGGCATAAAGTGGGATACGATCAGCAAATGTACTTACATTTACATCAAGGTAAGGTTTAATTAAACGGGTTTCTATTGCATCACCTAAAATGTAAATAACATCTATGTCACTACGCGATCGCGTTTCGTTTTCTACTTCTTGTTTAAAAAGTGCTTTTACAGTTTTTATACGCTCTTTAGACTTATCAACTTCTAGTAAGCTGGTAATTGTATTAGGCATATCTTTTTTATCATTATACAGGCCAATCTGAGGTTTGGTTTCACTGTAGCGTTGCCACTGTAAATTAAAGTAGTCAATTAAACGTTGGCCATTTACATTATTAGGTGCAAGCAACATTGGTTTTTGGTAGCCCATGGCTAAAAAGTGTTCTAAAGCTTGTTCTACTTCGTGTTCAGGACTCAGCGCAAAGAAGTAATGCTGCAATGAAATACGCTCACCATCAAAAGTATTTAAATGCAGAGCCGGTATATTTATCAAGGTATTAGCTGCTGTAAGTTTATCAATATTGGCTTTTAACAAAGGTCCAACAACAAAGTCGGGGTTTATTTCCTCAATTTTTGCTGCAAGTTCTTCAGTGTTTAGGTTTTCATCTAGAAACAGAGTTTCACTAATGTTTTGTTTATCAAGCGCAGCTAGAACACCGGCTTTGAGTGCATCGCCTAATCGCTCATTTGGGCCTGATTGTGGGAGCAGTATAACTAAACGTTCTATATTTATAGGGGAAAACTCTGTAAACAATTCATCTTGTTTAGGTAATACCGTTACCGCTGGGTGTCCAACATAGCGGCGTCGCCAGTTATTGATTGCTTGATCTAACTCAACACCGCTGCTTGTATATACTTGATGATATAAGGCAAGGTTAGCCCAACCTTGTTGAATTACTGAACCTCGGTTAAAGCGCTCTAATGCATAAGATGACAGTTTTTTTAAGTTATCCCACAAGTTTTGATTAAGCTGTGGGATCTCAATATTATTCTTAGCTGCTGTCTCAGATGCCCTAAAGAAATAAGGGGCCGCTTTTTTAGGAAAATTTTGTGATGCGTAAATACTGGCAGTTAAAAACTGATGCCATGCAAAGTGCTCGGGTTGGGTTAGTTGCCCGTCTAGCGATTGTAGAATAACCAAGGCTTGAGCATTTTTATCCTGTTGTTTTTGCGCAAACGCAATATAAAGACGGTTTTGAATTTGATCAACACTGGCTGTTAATTCAAGGTCGCTACCTATTTTTTCTAGTAGCGGCCAGTTTTGCTCTGTAATAGCTGCATCTCTTGCGCTATACAACAATTGTATTTTATCAGCCCCTTGACGATTTTGAGCCAATTGATAGATAGATTGTGCGCTGGTAGCTTGATTTTTTAATGCATTTGCACTGTTACTGAAGTTATCACTGTTTTTAGTTGGTTTTTCGGTTGTGCTGCACGCCGATAACCCTGACAATATAATTAATAGACTAACTAGTTTAAGTCGCACAATGATTTCCCAATACGTTAACGCGATTTGCTTATATTACTGACTGACGCAGGAGACCTCAATGTTAAATGAGGAGAATTCACAGAAAATTGGCACTCTTTACATTGTAGCCACCCCAATTGGCAATTATGACGACTTAAGTCAGCGTGCAATCGCGACATTATCGCAGGTTGACTTAATAGCTGCTGAAGATACTCGCCATACCGGCAAGCTACTTAGCCACTTTGGTATCAAGGCTAAAACATTCGCATTACACGACCACAACGAAAAGCAAAAAGCACAACAAATTATTGATCAACTTAATCAAGGTTTAAATATTGCTTTAGTATCTGACGCTGGTACACCACTAATTAGTGATCCAGGCTACGCGGTTGTAAACTTATGCCGTGAGCAAGGCGCGCATGTTACACCTATACCTGGTGCGTGTGCTGCTATTACCGCTGTATGTTGTTCTGGTTTACCCACTGACCGCTTTCAGTTTTTAGGCTTTACGCCAGCTAAAAGCAAAGCTCGGCAAGACTTTTTTACCGAAGCTGTTAACTCAGGTATCACCAGCATAATGTACGAAAGTACGCACCGTATTATGGCAAGCCTTGATGATTTAGCACTAGCACTTGGCGACGATCAACACGTTGTGTTTGCTAAAGAGCTAACCAAAACCTTTGAAACATTTTTTAATGGTAGTGTAAGTGAGCTTAAACAGTTTTTAACAGATGATCCTACCAAGCAGCGCGGCGAAATAGTGCTGATGCTTGCGGGCAAACCAAAGCAAATAGACGATGTTCCGCCTGAAGCGCGCAAAATGTTGGCACTTCTTGAGAGTGAAATGCCAATGAAAAAAGCCTGTGGCGTGGTTGCTGAATACTTTGGAATGAAGAAAAACGCTTTATACAAAACAATTATTGAAGAAAAAGAGTAAATTTTACTGCGCTTGGTATTAGCCTCATGTATACTGCGCGCCGAGTCAGCCAAGATGATCGCTGCCTGTGACGAAAATGATCAGGGGGAGGAAAGTCCGGGCTCCATAGGGCAGAGTGCCAGCTAACGGCTGGGGGGCGTGAGCCCACGACAAGTGCAGCAGAGAGGAGACCGCCAACTTCGGTTGGTAAGGGTGAAAGGGTGCGGTAAGAGCGCACCGGGCCGCTAGTAATAGTCGGTTGCAAGGTAAACTCCACTCGGAGCAAGACCAAATAGGGTTCTATCATTTTAAATAATGAACGCGTGGCCCACGTGAGAACCGGGTAGGTTGCTTGAGCCATAGAGCGATTTATGGCCTAGACGAATGATTATCACTTTCTTCGGAAAGGACAAAACCCGGCTTACCGGCTGACTCACTCATTCAATAAAAAAGCCCGCAGTTAACGCTGCGGGCTTTTTTGTGTTTACAGGTAATTTGACTCCAGTTCATATTTTATTATCAATAATTTCCTATTTATAAATTAACTTCCTATACTTTATGGCTATAAATATCTTATGCTAAATGATATCTATTTATATTTGTTTTTCCGTTAAAATACGACAAATTACCGATACCTTGATGTACCTTCTGTGGGTACTGTTGGTTTTTAAATCAACAGTAACAGGTGAAATATGAAGTTTCGTTTGAGTTTAGGCTCTAAATTAGGGGCTGTATTTGTGGCCTCATTAGGTTTCATGAATGCATCAATTGCAGCTACAACGGCTACAATTGATTTTAAAACAAAAAAATATATCGGGGGTATCTCAGAGCTTGACCGCTCAAAATATTTTAATATACATGGAATAAGCTCTACAAATAACATGACGATTGCCGAGTTAGATTTTATTAAGAATGAGCTACATGCTGATTACGGACGAATTTTTTGGAGCCCTTTTTCAGCCCATAAAGGGGGGGCGCCTTATCCAAGCCAAGCAGATATTATTTCAAGTGGGAAAAGAAATATAGCTAATACAAAAAACTCTAATAAATTTCCTTATTTTTCTAATAATTATGTTGTCACAGATCACCCTCGAAATACGATGTCAGGAACACAGGATCCTGTTCTAGCCGCAACTTGGGCTGCAAATTACTTTAAACATAATTACGATGATATCACTCGCCCTGCTTTTTATGAGCCTATGAATGAACCTTTTGTTCATGCTGGAGATTTTGGTAACGACCAAGAAGCTGTTCGGACACATATGACTAATATTTTTAAAGAAATTGGTAAGAGGTTTGATCAAGAAGGAATTTCAACAAAAGTAATTGGTTATTCAAGTGCTTGGCCATCAATGGAGTTATGGGATTTTAATCATTTCAATGGACGAATGAAAAATTTCATGGACAAAGCAGGCCCTTATATGGATGGGTTTTCTATACATCCGTATGATGGTGTGAATGTAACAGGGGCTAGTAATGAACGTTCAGGTAGTAATGTTGAGTCATTATTAGATTTACTCGAAACTTATAGTCATTTTAAATGGAATACAGTTAAACCTATTGCGATTACTGAATACGGTGGAATAGAAAAAGGCTTTGGTGAAAGATATTCAGATATTCGTTCTGCCCAGTCACTATTGTCACAAAATAAAATGATTATGCAATTTTTTGATAGACAAGATCGCCTTCTTACAACCATTCCTTTTAACACGATGAAGAGCAGCTGGCATTACAATGCAGGGAATAACTGGAACCCATATGGAGCTGATCTACTTCGTCCTGATATAAATAGCATTGTGAATGGTAAGCCTACAAATTTTTTGTGGACAAAAAGAGCTGACTTTTATCGTTTATGGTCTGATGTAAAAGGTAATCGTGTAAAAGTAACGACTACAAATCCAGACATCCAGGTAAATGCTTTTGTAAACGGAAAAAAGGCATACGTTGCTTTAAATACCCTCTCCGATTCTTGGGAATCCGTCGATTTAGATTTTGTGAATAGCTTAGGTAATATCACTAAAGTAAAGCAAAAGCACTTAGTTGTTCGAAGTAATAAAAACCCTACTTACTCAGAAGGTTATGTTCCTTCGCCAATTAACTTCGCTATGGAACCTGGTAGTACTGTGGTGTGGGAATACACTTTTGAAGAACCAATATATTTTGAGGGTGAACAACAAGTCAATCAGTATTACGCAGCAGAACATTTAGTGCCTATTTTAGCTGATACTAGTCATACATTTTCGTTTAACGGTGTAAATGTAAAAGCGGGGGAATCGGTTATCAGAATGAGCCTAGGTCGTAATCACGGTGCATCTTTACAGCCTATCGTTAAAGTAAATGGCGTTGAAGTAAATGTAAATCAGAATTGGAAGGGAGGAGAGCAGTCGTCTAGGGGATCGTTTTTCGGTGTGATCGAAGTACCTGTAGAAAACGCTCTATTATCTGAAAATAATACAGTGAGTGTTACCTTTTCGGATAAAGGCGGAAGAATCGCCTCTATGGTATTACAAGTAAATAATGAATCTAGTGAAACCGTAGCTGATGAAACTGCAAAATTTGCTTATGCTATTAACAGTCTCCCAAGTGCAAGTAGCTACGATATTGCTGTAGATTATAGTGTTAGTAAAAAAAGAGACTTAGTCTTAGAGCTATGGAAAAATAATGTATGGGTTTCACAAAAAAAGATTACTGTTGCGGCTGGTAGTTCACAAGCTGTGTTTACTATCGATACAGTTACACCAACAGTAGAAGGGGAAACAGGCTATGCATTCAAATTAAGTGTTAGGCCTGAAGGTGGTGATTGGAAAACTGCCCTAGAATATAAAGTGATATCAAATATTTCAATTGAGAATAATGTAATTCCATCGGCAGATAATTTTATTTTTAGTGAGGTGGTGACAAGGCTTGAAAGTAAGTTAGCACATATCTTTACGGTTGATTACGCAGCTACTGAAGAACGAGATGTCGTAGTTGAGATTTGGCAGAAAGATCAGTGGTTAGCGCAAGGCCGAGTGAGAGTTGGGCCCAAAACTGATAAAGTTGATGTAAAGGTCGTGCTGAGTACTCCACCTGTAATCGGAACAGAAGGCTATATTTTAAAAGGCTCAATTCGCCCTGTAGATGGAGATTGGAGAACAAATTTAGTGGCAACTAATCAAGTTGGCATTTCAGTTGCTGGTGTTGTCCCCCCTAAAGGGAATGTGTCACTTGTATCTAAAAGCAGTAATAAGTGTTTAGATGTTGAAAAAGGTAAGCAAGAAGATGGAGTGAAGCTTCAGCAATACACATGTTCAGATAATAATACTAACCAACTCTTTTTGTTTGAAAAACGCTTGAATGGTTATTGGGGGATTAGGAATGTTTCAACGAACAAGTGTATAGATAAAACATCTTCGATTCAAAGTGGAGCACTTATCCATCAGTGGTCCTGCGATAAGTCAAATGATAACCAAGCATTTAAGCTCTTAGCTGAAGCAGGTGGTTATTTTCAACTACAAAATAAGCACAGTGAAAAGTGTATTGATATTTTAGGTGGAATTGATGGCATCAATAATGCCGTACAAATAACACAGTCTATATGTTCACAGAGTAACTCTCAGAGGTTTAGTTTCTAAAGTGATTAATTTTAAAGCTCAGAGTAAACTCTGGGCTTTATGTGCATTGAATAATAAAAAAATTAGATCCAGTAACATATTTTGCGTAACTGATAAGTAAAGAAAGCTATTTAAACTATCTCGAGTTCAATCATAAAGCTCTTCAATATCGTTTTTTAATTATTATATAGATAATGTTTTTATTTATGTCACTTCACGGGAGCGCGATCCAACACACTTCTAAATTCGAAAAGTAACCATTTAGACTACTGGTATTGTTGGTTTTTTGATGAAATATATAACTAAATACTTTTAAAGTTCATCATTTAACGTGGTCCCACCACTTATTTTAATTGGGTAACTTATATCGACTTTTACTACTTTTTATTCCAGCTGGCAATTTTTGTGGGATGTTTGAAAAGCTTTTGACTAATATAACCTGAACTCTGGATAATAAACCTATCTCGAACAGCTCTTTTGAGCGCTAACTATGTTGAATTTACTTGCAACAGGCCAGCTATTGACGCGTAAATTCGCCTTGTTTTCACTGAAAACCGCTGGCTAGAGAAAATAAATTTAAATATCACTATAATTCAATGTGTTAGTAAATCTATTAACCAGAGTTCAGGCTAATATAACAGTTGAAGATAATCATTTACTTAAGCTAACCTAAGAGTCGTGTATTGTATAGCAGTGCTTGGGTATAAAGCGTGGGGGAGTAATACAGCATAAATTGCGTAGTTAATATCATGCGGCAACATAAACTCAAAGCATCGGTTTTATTCTAGTACATAATCAATCGAGGCTGAGTTACATAACTTCCGTGAGGACGTATGAAGACAAAAAAACGGCTCTCGAGAGCCGCTTTTTTAGTAAAAGAAGAATTAACAATTAGTTTCTTCAGCGTTTACGCCTTCTTTAACATTTTCACATGCATCTTCTACTTTGTTTTGCACGTCAGTTACTGCTTCGTCAATACGTTCACCTGCGTCTTCTGCATGATTGTCTTCACAACCCATGATGAAAAAACTTGCGAATAGACCGATTAGTGCTGCTTTTACAGTTGTTGAATTCATAATGTAATTCCTTGTAAGTGTTAATTAAGTATAAGTGTTTGTTAGTTTTATGGATTATCTACCTGGGTGATTTACCACGTAGTGCACCTGAAACTAATGAAATCACTAAAAGTACTAAAAAGATAAAAAATATAATTTTTGCTATACCAGCTGCGGCACCTGCGATGCCACCAAAACCTAACACTGCAGCGATTAAAGCAATAACTAAAAATGTGATTGTCCAGCGTAACATTGTTTTCTCCTTGGTTTATAAATTTTGCTCACAATAACTAATGCCAGTTACATGCCAAAGTGTATTGTTGTTTAATATCATGTGTTTATGTTTTTTTGTGTGTTTTGGGCAATTAGTTGATTAGTAACTTTTACGCTTTGCTATGTAAGTTATTCACACCGTTACACATTGCTTGTAAATATTCACTAAATACATTTATCTTGGTAAGACCAATTAACAATTGATCCTTTGTTTTTGTGTTTCATATGATTTTTCATGTTTTTTTTATTTAACCGGATAGTTAATTAACAACTTATATATAACTATTAGCTATAGTCATTATTTCCTGTAACTATTGTAGGCTGCGTGATTGCAGGGTTCTGGTATGTAAATTAGTTGAGTTTTATGTTGATTATAGTTTAATTGGTTTTACCAATTTACAAGATGTAGACAAAATAATTAGTTTTGTTATTATCCAGTGAATAAATATTTAATTAAATCGATTTTTTATTTTCGATATGGGTTTCAAGGGGGAGAAAAATGGATATAGGTGCTCTACTCACAACGGCTGGTAGCTTAATGCTTACTGGTATGGTTGGGGTGTTTGTATTTCTGTCAATATTAATTGGTGCAGTAACGCTTATGTCTAATTTGGTGACGCGCTATAGCGAACCAGAAGCATCACCAGCTAAATCACCGTCTTTTAAATCTCAAGGTGTGCCTAATGAGCACATCGCTGCTATTAGTGCTGCCATTGCTCAGTACAAATCAAATAATAAATAAGGGGCACACACATGGCTAAATTAAAATTAACAGAATTGGTATTACGCGATGCGCACCAATCATTGCTCGCAACACGTATGCGTTTAGACGATATGCTACCGATTGCTAGCAAGTTAGATGATGCAGGTTATTGGTCTATTGAATCGTGGGGCGGTGCTACATTTGATTCGTGTATTCGTTATTTAGGCGAAGATCCGTGGGAGCGTATTCGTGCGCTTAAAAAAGCGATGCCTAATACTAAACAGCAAATGCTATTACGCGGTCAAAACCTATTAGGCTACCGCCATTACGCTGATGACGTAGTTGAAAAATTTGTAGAACGCGCACATAAAAATGGCGTTGACGTATTTCGTATATTTGATGCAATGAATGATGTACGTAACCTAGAAACAGCGATTAAAGCGGCTATAAAAGTAGGCGCGCACGCTCAAGGTACTATTTCGTACACAGTTAGCCCAGTTCATACACTTGATATGTGGCTGACTCTTGCTAAGCAATTAGAAGATTTAGGCTGCCATTCAATTTGTATTAAAGATATGGCGGGCTTATTAAAGCCTTACGATGCTGAAAAACTAATTAAAGCACTTAAAGAAACCGTATCGGTTCCTATTGCTATGCAGTGCCACGCTACAACAGGTTTAAGTACTGCTACTTACCAAAAAGCGATTGATGCAGGCATTGATATGCTCGATACCGCTATTTCATCAATGAGTATGACATATGGACATTCTGCAACTGAAACTATTGTATCGATAGTTGAAGGGACTGAGCGTGATACTGAGCTTGATTTAAACCACCTAGAAGAAATTGCTGCTTACTTTAGAGATGTGCGTAAAAAATATGCGGCATTTGAAGGTAGCTTAAAAGGGGTTGATGGCCGTATTTTATTAGCTCAAGTACCTGGTGGCATGCTTACAAACATGGAAAACCAACTTAAAGAGCAAGGCGCAGCCGATAAGCTTAATGAGGTTTTACTTGAGATCCCACGTGTACGTGAAGATCTTGGTTTTTTACCTTTAGTAACACCAACGTCGCAAATTGTTGGCACTCAAGCGGTACTTAATGTGCTAACAGGTGAGCGTTATAAAACAATTACTAAAGAAACTGCTGGCGTATTAAAAGGTGAATATGGCTTAACACCAGCACCAATGAATAAAGAGCTACAAGAGCGTGTGCTTGATGGAGCAGAAGTTATTACTTGTCGCCCTGCAGATAACATTGCACCTGAGCTTGCAACGCTTGAAGCTGAGTTATTAAAAGAAGCGCAAGAGCAAGGCTTAACACTGGCTGATGATCAAATTGATGACGTACTAACTTATGCATTATTCCCACAAGTTGGTTTGAAGTTTATTAAAAACCGCAACAACCCAGATGCATTTGAGCCAGTCCCTTCTGTTGAAGATAAAAGCGGTAAAGCACCTTCTAAATCAGCTTCAAATAATAACAAAGTGAAGGCTGAGCAGTACAGCGTAAAAGTAGATGGTAAAGTTTATGACGTAGTAGTGGCGAAAGGTGGTGAACTTAAGGAAGTAACATTAAAAGACTCTGAGCACATTCCTCAATCTGCTTCGGTTGCATCAGGTGAAACACTTAACGCGCCTCTAGCCGGTAATATTTTTAAGATTAAAGTTAAAGCTGGGCAAGTTGTTAACGAAGGTGATGTAGTGATTATTATGGAAGCCATGAAAATGGAAACTGAAATACGCGCGACGCATACCGGAACAATTGCTGAAGTGTTAGTTAGTGAAGGCGATGCTGTAACTACCGGCGACGCTATGATTGCATTAGCTTAGGAGTAAATAGAGGATGGACGGAATTTTAAACCTCTGGAATGCGACAGGCATTGCTAACTTTACAATCCCATCGTTAATAATGATTGCGGTAGGGTGTTTATTACTGTTTTTAGCGATAGCTAAAGGCTTTGAACCACTATTATTACTACCTATTGGTTTTGGTGCAATTTTAACAAATGTACCAGTGGCAGGTTTGTCAGACCCAGGTGGGCTTTTGTACTACGTTTATTATGTGGGTATTGATACGGGGATTTTTCCGCTGTTGATATTTATGGGAGTAGGGGCGCTGACCGACTTTAGCGCGCTTATTGCAAATCCACGCATGTTGTTATTAGGTGCGGCTGCACAGTTTGGTATTTTTGCTACATTGTTTGGCGCTATATTACTTAACTATGTGCCAGGTTTTGAATTTACTCTACAGGACGCATCGGCTATAGCCATTATAGGTGGTGCCGATGGGCCAACAGCAATATTTTTAGCATCAAAACTGGCACCTGATTTACTAGGCGCAATAGCAGTAGCTGCGTATTCATATATGGCACTTGTGCCAATTATTCAGCCGCCAATTATGCGTGCATTAACAACCCCAGAAGAACGTAAAATAAAAATGCCAGAGCTTCGCAAAGTATCTAAAAAGGAAAAGATTATTTTTCCTCTTATGGTGCTTAGTTTAACGGCTATGTTTTTACCGGCTGCTATACCGCTGGTAGGTATGTTTTGTTTAGGTAACTTAATGCGAGAGTCGGGTGTTGTTGATAGATTAAGTAACAGTGCTCAAAACGAAATCATCAATGTTACAACTATATTTTTAGGTTTAGCTGTAGGTTCAAAGCTTGCTGCAGATAAGTTTTTAACTGTTGAGACGATTGGTATTTTAGTGCTTGGCGCACTGGCTTTTGCAATTGGTACGGCATCTGGCGTATTTATGGCAAAAGGACTTAATCGAATATCTAAAACGCCTATAAATCCATTAATTGGGGCGGCAGGTGTATCGGCTGTGCCAATGGCGGCACGAGTAGTTAATAAAGTGGGCCTTGAAAGTAACCCTCATAACTTTTTACTTATGCATGCAATGGGACCAAACGTAGCAGGTGTACTTGGTAGTGCCGTTGCTGCGGGTATTTTATTAGCACTTGTTGGCTAATAATTAAAGTGGTAGTTAATAAATGATTTAGCGCAGTTTACTGCGCTTTTTTTTGCTTTTATTTCTCGTCGTTAATAGTTTCTTGTTTCTGTATTTTTGTTTAAAGTGGATGTTCTTCGCAATTTTAAGGATAGTCATAATGCTCCACACACCTTTAGCAAAATATTTACCTAATGTTAGTAAGCTTGTATTTGGATGTATGGGTCTGGGCGGCGGTTGGAATAAAGACGCAATCACTGACGCACATGTTAAGCAAGCTCATGAATGTATAGATAACGCCATTGAAAGTGGTATTAACTTTTTTGACCATGCTGATATTTATACCTTTGGTAAGGCCGAGCAAGTATTTGGTAAAGCGCTAAGTGAGCGAGCAGAGCTTAGAGAACATATATATATTCAATCTAAGTGTGGGATTCGATTTGAAGATGACTTAGGGCCGAAGCGTTATGATTTTTCAGCTAAATGGATTGAGCAATCAGTCGAAGCGTCCTTAAAGCGATTAAACACAGAGTACTTAGATGTACTTATGTTGCACCGCCCTGATCCACTCATGGAAGTTGATGAAATTGCACGTGTATTTAGTTGTTTAAAAGAAAGTGGTAAAGTACGCAATTTTGCAGTATCTAATATGCAGCAGCACCAAATGAACTTTTTACAACATGCGCTCGACATGCCAATTGTTGCCAATCAAATAGAAGCGAGCCTGCAAAAACATCAGTTTGTTGATGAAGGCATATATGCCGGTAACAGTGACGGTAAAGATCTTAATTTTACACCAGGCAGTATTGAGTACTGTCGCCATTTTGAAATCCAAATTCAAAGCTGGGGTAGTTTATGCCAAGGTTTGTACACTGGTCGTGATTTATCAAATGCATCGCAGGCCGATATAAACACCAGTATTTTAGTTAATAAGCTGGCAGCACTTTATGGTACTTCTGCTGAGGCAATTGTACTTGCATGGTTGCTTCGCCATCCCGCATCGATCCAACCAATTATTGGGACGACTAACGCTAAGCGAATTAAAGCCTCTTGTGATGCTGTAAATGTAGAGCTAACTCGTGATCATTGGTATGCACTTTATGTGAGCGCTAAAGGGCATGAGCTACCATAAGTAGGGCACTGATATGAATATATTCGTTATTTTAATTGGTTTGTTTGTAGCACTTGCTGTGCTTATTCCGTTACTTGAAAAGTATCAAACTAAAATAGGGCTCAACGGCGCAACCAAATACAGTAAATATATTTGGCCATTAGTGATGGTGTCTTTAGTTATTCAGCTCATATATGTACTAATGTACTAATGTACTAATGGTTTATAGCGTATACAAAAAAGCCTTTGCAGGTTAACCCCGCAAAGGCTTTTTTAATGTTTATTAATAAACTTTATTTAAGTGCTAACTGTAGCTCGCGATTGCGCTCAAGCTGGGCAATAAAGTTATCAGCAATAGGTTTAAACTTGGCAAGTTCTGAGCGAGGTAATGGCTCTGACTTAGGAAGTTTTACAGTTTTAGGGTTACGGTGAACGCCATTTACTAAAAATTCATAGTGTAAATGTGCACCAGTAACACGACCTGTAGAACCTACAGTACCAATTTTTTGGCCCTGTTTAACTTTTTGGCCCGTTTTAACTAGCTTCTTATTTAGGTGTAAGTACTTAGTTACATATTGCGTACCATGGCTAATAAATACGTAGTTACCGTTGTACTTGCTGTAACCCGCTTTAATTACTTTACCGTTACCAGATGCAACAACTGGTGTACCGGTGCGTGCTGCAAAGTCGATACCACGGTGCGCTCTAACTTGCCCAGTAACAGGGTGTAAGCGGCGAGGATTAAAGCTCGAACTAATATACTTAAAGCTTACAGGTGCACGTAAAAATGCTTTTTTCATGCTACGCCCTTCAGGCGTATAAAAATTGCCGTCAGTATGGCGAATAGCTGCAAAGCGCTGACCTTGGTTTACAAATTCAGCTGCAATAATCTTACCGGTACCAATAAACTCGCCATCAACATAGTGAGACTCGTAAATTAAGCCAAATACATCACCTTTGCGAATGTCGTTTGCAAAATCAACATCCCAACCAAATATGTCAGCAAAGTTCATTATTTGGCGTTCGCTTAAACCAGCTGCAATTGCTGAAGTCCAAAAGTTGTTAGATATTTCGCCGCCAGCGGTTTTGGTTAGCGTTTCAATTTCTTTGCTATCAATAGCTGTATCGTAGTTACCTTCTTCGTTTAAGGTAACAAATAAAGTATCTGTTTTTGAAATTACATAGCGCAGTTGAGCTAAGGAGCCATCTTCAGCTGTCGCAAAACTAAGTATTTCACCTGGGTGAATTTTAGTCAGTTTGCGAGTCTCTGCATTAGTGTTAATTAGTTTATGAAGCGTTTGAGCCGAAAAACCAGCACGCTTAAAGATAATTGCTAAATTGTCGCCATTTTTAACTTTATGATCGACAAAGTCGTATTCTGGTAACTTTTCTGCTGCTTGCTCTGAATTTAACTCAGTTAATTTTTCGTTGTTATCAACTTTAACTTGTAACTCATAGCGCTTACCAATCTCTAGTGCATTTACACTATTATCTTTAGATGCAGTTGCTTTTTCAGAAGGAAGAAAGAGCAAGCCGGCAATAGCAGAAACCAAACCTAGAATAAGCAATTTGTGTTTTTTGGGGAGGGTGTTAACCACGTGAACCATAACGTGCCTTTTTCTGCTGTCAAGATAATAAATACATAATATTGCAGGATATACCTAATAATGTGCGAATACTAGTGTTTTGTAGATTTAAACTAACGCTGAATTGCGCTAGAATCGAGGTTTGAAGACCTTTTTTAACTGCTTCGTTAACTCAGACTATACGTATTATGTTTAGTTGCATTAATCACTTAAAAAGTTATTTTAATTAGGTAAAATTTGTTATGTTAGTTACATATATAATCTTGGTTTAAACCTGTATTAAATCGAGATAACGCAACTAGCTAGTCGCCTCTTTCGTTGGCAGAATTTTGGAGTAATACACAGTGGATTTACAAACCGCTCTTGCAGAGATAAAACGCGGTGCAGAAGAAATATTAATTGAAGACGAATTAGTTGAAAAACTAAAGACGGGTAAAAAGCTAAAAATAAAAGCGGGTTTTGATCCAACAGCACCCGATTTGCATTTAGGGCACACTGTACTAATTAATAAAATGAAAACCTTTCAAGATCTTGGTCATGAGGTTATTTTCTTAATTGGTGATTTTACAGGCATGATTGGTGACCCAACAGGCAAAAATGTAACGCGTAAACCACTTACTCGTGAAGATGTACTGGCTAATGCTGAAACGTATAAAGAGCAAGTATTTAAAATACTTGATCCAGCAAAAACAACAGTTGCGTTTAACTCTACTTGGATGGAAAAGTTAGGCGCTGCAGGTATGATAAAACTTGCTGCTAATCAAACCGTTGCGCGTATGCTTGAGCGTGATGATTTTAAAAAACGTTACGGCAGCGGTCAGCCAATTGCGATTCATGAATTTTTATATCCACTTGTGCAAGGTTGGGATTCGGTTGCACTAGAGTCTGACGTTGAACTGGGTGGTACTGATCAGCGCTTTAACTTGTTAATGGGCCGTGAGCTACAAAAAGTAGAGGGTCAAAAGCCGCAAACAGTATTAATGATGCCATTACTTGAAGGCACTGACGGCGTTCAAAAAATGTCTAAGTCGCTTGGTAACTACATTGGTATTACTGATGCGCCAAACGATATGTTTGGTAAAATAATGTCAATTAGTGATGTGCTAATGTGGCGTTATTACGATTTATTAAGCGCGCTTTCTATTGAGGAAATTGCAGCTCAAAAAGAACGTGTTGAGCAAGGTACTAACCCGCGCGATATTAAAATTGAGCTCGCAAAAGAGTTAATAGCGCGTTTTCATAGTGAAGAAGATGCACAAGCTGCTCATAATGATTTTATTCAACGCTTTCAGAAAAAAGCGCTGCCAGATGAAATCCCTGAGCTGACAGTAACAATTGCCGAAGATGCTATTTTAATTGCTAACTTGCTTAAAGAAGCAAACTTAGTCGTAAGTACATCAGAAGCAATGCGTATGATTAAGCAAGGTGCAGTTAAACTTAACGGTGAAGATAAAATCACCGATACCAAACTTGAAATAGCAAAAGGCACAACGGCTATTTACCAAGTAGGTAAACGTAAGTTTGCAAACATCACTGTAGCTTAAACACAGTTTAAAAACGTAAAAACCAGCCTCGGCTGGTTTTTTTTGGCTCGTATTTTAAGCCCTTTAAATCACTTTTAATATTTCTATGCTGACTATCACTAACAACCAAAATACACGTGCCTGATTCAGTCTATTAATTATTACGGGTACATCATTGGGTGTGGGTAATCTATCAGTACCAATACGCATTTTATTAAAGCGAGTTCCAAAATAAACAGCTGGTCCGCCTAGTTGTACCCCAATAGATGCAGAACATGTACTGAGTAGCCAGCCCGTATTTGTTTGATAAAAGTGCCGGCCATAATGCTTTATATAATGCATGCTTTGTTTGCTTGCTCTACTCGCTGCAATAGTTAAAGCGAGTAAGCGCATAGGAATAAACTCAATGATAAACAAACTTACTTTAAGTGGCTTTAAAAACGGGCTGTTAGGAGAGATATCTCCACGCCATGCTTGCAGTATTAAGGTAAGTAGTCGATAAGCAAGGGCGGCAATGGGGCCAAAAGCTAAAAATATAAATATAACTACGAAATAGTATCGAGCAGTGCGCAGTATTAAACTCTCTATTAATGCTTTGATAATACCAGCAGATGAAAGTCTGCTTACTTCACGGGCAAGCAGTGGCTTTAGTAATTCGCGCGCAGTCGATTTTTGATTTTGTTTAGTTAGTTTTGCAATACGCAGCGCTTTTTTATCAATACTTTTACTTTCGAGGCATAAATATAAAATAAGGCCTGCGAGTAATTCAGGGTAAAAAGCGAATTCAAGCAATAGCACCACAATAATGAGAATGACACTTAAAATAAGCGTGCTTGCGAGTGTTGCAGCTAAATATTGGTAACTTTTAGGTTCTTTGCTTTTATATATACGCTTACCAATAGCACTAAAAACGGCATTTAACGCTGTATTGGGGTGATACCAACTAACAAGAGGGATAAAGCGCTCAGCAAAGAGCGCTATAATAAAGGCAATAAAGTCCAAATGGCTCTGAACAATATTGCTAAGCATTTACAGAGATACTGCCGTTAGCTTTTCTAAAAGTGCGACAACCATTTTAGATGAATTGATTGATGCTGTTTCTAGGTATTCTTCAAATGACTGCGGTGATTCTTTTCCTGCAATATCAGACATCGAACGAATAACCACAAATGGTGTATTAAGCGTAAAACATGTTTGTGCAATTGAAGCTCCTTCCATTTCAACGGCAAGCATTGTAGGAAAATCGCTGCGTGCTTTATCAATGCGTACAGGGTCACACATAAATGTGTCGCCAGTACAAATTAAGCCCACTAATGTTTTAACATCACTAATTTTTGCGATTGTTTGCTCTGCTGCTTCAACCAATTTAGGGTGAGCTGCAAAGCCTGCTGGCATTTGTGGTACTTGGCCAATCTCATAACCAAAAGCAGTGACGTCTACATCATGGTGACGTACTTCTGACGAAATGACTACGTCGCCAACACTTAGCGATGGATCGAATCCACCGGCTGAGCCTGTGTTAATTACACAGTCAGGTTTAAAGTTATCGATAAGTAAGGTGGTTGCAATAGTTGATGCCACTTTACCAATACCAGATTGAACAAGTGTTACTGTGTTGCCAGCTAGTTCGCCAGTATAAAAAGTGAAACCTGCTTTAGTTAAAATTTGTGGATTTTGCATAGCTTCGCGTAAAATTTTAACTTCTGGCTCCATTGCGCCAATAATACCAACATTCATAATGTTTAATTCCTGAGTTTGAATGACTTGATTATACGTGAAGTTAGCCATAAAAAACAAAAAAGCGAGCAGTTTTCACGGCTCGCTTAAAATACTTTTAGAAACGTGTTTAGCTCAGAGTATTACTAAATTTCAGCTAAAGCTGTTGTTTGTGCCTTTGCTTGAGAAGGTGATAGTACTGCCGGTTTATGAACACGATTACGAATTGGGCGTTTTGCTTGAGAGGCGCCAGGTTTACCAATTTTATACATAATAGCATCGCGTACTTCAGAAGGGCGGTATCCCGACTTTACTTTCATTCGAATATGAGGAATACCTGCTGCTTCAAGTGCACCATTAACAAACCAATCACGCTGTGCTTTGTGGCCATCTTTATTTGCGTTATTAACTAAATCAACTGCGGCTACAATAGTCATTTTATCTTTATCGATTAATACAAAATCAAGTTGTTTATTTTTTGCTTTAGCAATTGCTGCACGTTTAGATTTAGGTGATAAGCCTTCTTTACAATCAATTACATCGACTAATTTTACGCGGCTTACAATTTTGTATTGATCGCCAACAGCACGTTCTAATAAACTTAAAAAGGCACTCTCTACTTGCGTAAATACGCTCTGCTTGCGAGTAAATGGATACGGATTCCCACCATCGTCACTAAATTTTGATACAACAACAGACGCACCCACAACTAATACTAAAATAGATAATAAAGCGAATTCCATACGGTAACCTCATAACAACAAATTGACACTGCATAACTAAAGCAATTAGTGTGCCTAAATAATGTGTATTAAGGTTTTATTGTTATCGCGTTTTTATGCTTTATTCAGTTTATGGTTAAGCTTGATAACCGTTAGTGAGCCCTTTAACTGCAATAGCAACTGCATCATGGGCATGGAGTGATTCATAATGGTTTATTTGTAGCCAATAATCTGCGTAATTATTATGTTCAAGTAATGCTTTTATTTTACGTGCAGCATCTTCGCAAAACATTAAGTTTTGACCATTCAAACGAGCAAACTCCTGTTCATCTTCGCGCTTAACTGCGGCTTGAACAGGTGTTCTTAGTTCCTCCTCAAGCATGTTTATTAAATTTACGACGTCAAATTCATCAGTTTTGCTATTAAGTTTTACTTTTACATTAGCAATAGAGCGTTGTGAGTGAGGGGTGGCAACAATACCTTGCGTTGTACCAAGCCACTCATGTACGTCTTTCTGGCTCAGTGTTTCTTGATTAAACTTCTCACTAAATGCATTTTGTATCAGCTGACGAGCAAGCGCCGCTGAACAGGGACAGGTTGAAGAATAAGTAACGTCGACTGTTAGCTCATAATGAATATTGTTATTTTCAAGTGTACTAGTGAGCGTAATTGGATAGCTTTTCCAACCTGTTTTACCACTTAGTAGTGATTTACGGCGTAATGGTAGTTCAAATTTAAATTCAATTTGTGCTTTATCGCTCAGGCCTTCGTGACTAGTAATAAATGTATCGAGTGCTTGCGCTATAGTTTGAGGGTTAACTTGCTGCTCAGTAGACAACATATCAAGGGCTAAAAATAGGCGCGACATATGAATGCCTTTAGCCTCTTCTTTGTGAAGGTTAACAAATGCACGGGCTTTAGCATTAACAGTAACAGGCGCTAAATCACGGGATTCGAAAATGAATGGCAGCTCAATTTCACCCATACCAACCCAGTCTAATTTACCTGTTTGTAAAGCGGGGGCGGTGTCAGCTATATCGGGCATATTAGTTTGCATGGTATGTTACTCGTTAATTGCAATGATAAGGCGTCGTATTTTACACGAAATAATCATCTCCTGAAATGAGGACTTTAATAGTGTTTACTTTCGAGCATGAATTTTTTCTGTTTTTGTCGCACAACATGAAAATAGCTAATAGAAAAATGCTAAAATCGGCAAAAATAGTATGTTTAGCAATTTTTACTGCCTTACTTATGTTTAAGCACACCGCTAAGAGATAAAATTACGTATGACCGATTATTCTTTGAGCCCTTGGGTTCGGGTACTTTCCAGCTTAATAACACGATTTGGTGAGTTTAAAACTGCCGCTATTTGTTATTCTTTATTATTAGCCGCATCTCTTATTTTATCGAGCATGTTTTATTATGTCGCAATAGGTGAATTTCACTTTGTTGATATTTTAGCCGTGGTTTTTTTTGCTGCTGTTGTGTCTCCGCTAATTATTAGTGTGCTACTCAATTCAATCCGTCAGTTAGACGCCTCATATGCATATTTAGATAGCGCAACCAAACAAGAAAAATTACTAAATCAGACGCTTAAAGATAATATCAGCCGATTAAATATTGAAATTGATGAACGTAAAATGGCATTTCATGCTAAGCATCGCGCTATTGAAGAGTTACGCCGAGAAATAGCAGAACGTAAAAAAACACAGCAAGAGTTAGCACAACAAAGTATGTTGCAACGCTCTATTGTTGACTCATCACCTGATTTATTTTATTACCGCGATAACAATGGTGTGTTTGCTGGATGTAATAAAGTATTTGAAGAAGTAATGGGAAAGTCCAGCAGTGAGCTTATTGGTAAAACAGTTGAGCAAATATTTCCAAGTGATTTTCTATCTGAAGTTTTAAGAACCGATAAAGAAGTAGAGCAAAACCATCAACCCCTAACTATCGATGTTGGTTACGAAGTAAACGGTGAAACTCGTTGGTTTGAACTACGTAAACTTCCTTTTATTAATGATGAGGGCGATTACATAGGTTTACTTGGCTTTGGCCGTGACATCACCAGCCGAAAAGAAGCCGCGCAAGCACTTGAAACAGCATATAAAGATAAAGGGAAGTTTATTGCAACATTGAGTCATGAGTTACGTACTCCGCTAAATGGTATTGTTGGGTTAACTCGGATGTTACTTGATACGGATCTTAATAAACAGCAACGCAGTTGGTGTAATACAGTCTTCTCGAGTGCTGAAACATTAGGTAATATTTTTAACGATATTATAGATTTAGATAAAATAGATAGAGAACAACTCGATATAGCCACTAATTCAATTAATGTTTCTGACTTTATTAATGACGTTGTGAATTTTGCTGGGCTTATTGCTGAACAAAAAGAACTAAAGTTTAATATTGAGCGTCATGGTGTGCTTGACGTATATGCAGAGTTAGATCCGACCCGATTGCGCCAGGTTGTATGGAACTTAATTAATAACGCTGTTAAGTTTACTCAGCAAGGTGAAGTTAAGCTTGTTTGCCGTAGAGAAAATCGCTCTGAAGGCGCCTGGTTAGTCATGAAAATTTCAGATACAGGCCAAGGCATACCGCAAGAGCAACTCCCACGAATATTTGATATGTATTATAAAGCACCAGATATAAAAGGGACTAATGCAATTGGTTCAGGAATAGGACTTGCTGTTACGAAGGCCTTAGTGAGTGCTATGAATGGTATTATCACTGTCGATAGTACCGAAGGGAAGGGCAGTTGTTTTACGGTTCAAATACCCTTAAGCCTCTGTATTGCTCCAACGGAACAAGGTTATGTTGGTCGAAGCCTGCATATTTTACTGGTAGAAGATGTGCCGCTCAATGCAGAGATTGCGACTAACTTATTAGAGCAGCGAGGACACGAAGTATTATGGGCCGAAACAGGTGAAGATGCTCTATCTTTTGTTGAAACTGAAGACGATTTAGATTTAATTTTACTTGATATGCAATTACCAGATATAAATGGTGACGAAGTAGCTAGGCAGATACGAGCTGATAGTTATTTTGATAAATTACCGATTGTTGCACTTACTGCTAACGTTCGAAGCGCAGAAGAAGAGCTTGCGGGAATATCAATACAAGGAGCACTTGCTAAACCTATTAATACAGTGAAACTTGATAAAATGCTTGCTGACCTATTCGATATTAAAAAAATAGAGAATAAAGCGCCTCAGTTAAAAGTGAGTGCAGAAGCACTTAAAGGCATTAATGCTCATCTACTTGATGTTGAGACAATAGAAGACTTTGTTAACTCAATGGGAGTGGTTGTATTTAAACGCAGTAGTCAGTTGTTTGAAAAGTTAAACCCACAATACCAACAAGAGTTACTTGCTTCATTAAATAGCGGTGATAGAGAAGAGTACAAATCGGTAGCGCACAAGCTTAAAGGAGCCGCTGGATCTGTTGGTTTAAATGATGTGCAACTTCATGCAAAAGTAATGGAATATGGCGCTATTGATGAAACTGATGAAGTTTTAAACGAATGGTTAGATGTTCTAGCAGATAAAATAAATGAAGGACAACAAGCCCTTCATTTATTTTTACAGCAATTAGAGTAAATGTTCGTTCTAATTAGCTATCAATTTTACCAATAAAGCGATAACCCTCACCATGGATAGTGCTGATTAACTCTGATGTTGAGTTGTCGCTTTCAAAGTGTTTACGAATACGACGAATTGTAACATCAACAGTACGGTCGTTTGCACGAAGCTCACGGCCCGTCATGTGTTTAATTAATTGCTCACGGCTAAAAATGCGGCCAGGAGAATCAAGCATTAAACGCAGTGCTCTGTACTCACCTTTAGGTAAACGCTTAGCATCACCATTGGGAGATGTTAGGCAACGGCTGTTTTCATCAAGTTCCCAACCATTAAATGTAATAACACCATTTGTTTCTAGTGCTGATTCTTCACCACCTAGCGCTGTACGTGTAATTAGGTTACGCGCTCTAATTGTCAGTTCGCGTGGGTTAAACGGTTTAGTGATATAATCATCAGCACCAATTTCAAGCCCCAAGATACGATCAACATCGTTATCTCGACCCGTTAAGAAGATAAGGCCCACTTTGCGCTTTTGGCGTAATTCACGAGCTAATATAAGACCGTTTTTACCTGGAAGATTGATATCCATAACTACAAGATTAACGTCATCGTTATTTGTAAGCTTGTCATGCATGTCATCGCCATCAATGGCTTCAATAACTTTGTAACCTTCAGCTTCAAATAAACTAACGAGGTTTAGTCGAGTTACGTCTTCATCCTCTACGATTAGAATGACTGGCGTTTGCATTATTAATTAACCTTTTGGATTATTTACAAAAAAATCGGTATTACACATAAAACCGATTACTAGAGATTATAGGATTATATCCAATTGTTAACAAGAAAAAACAATGTGGATAAATTTTAAACAGTAGCGTATTCAAAGTTTACTAAAAAGGGCCGTGCAAAAACTACTGTTTAATAGATATATCTACGGATGTACTCATTTGAATAGTAAAGTCGAAGCCATTTTCTTTTAATAATCGATACATCCATCAATTATGTAAAAGTGCTTAAAATAATCAAACCAATTCAAAGCGAAATTATATCATCATCTAACCTTTCATCAATGTATGTGATATCACAAAGATGATAAAGTTCACAAATGACTTCGTATTAATTATTTAATATTACGTATTTTACCACATGCACTCTTTATGTGGTCATTAAGTAGTAATTCAAGGACTAAATTTTAAATTAATGTACTTTTTAGTTATATTCCATTAAGGAATTGTAATTATAAAGCGTGCACCCTGTTGTTCTTCTAGATCAAAGAGTATTCGCCCCCCAAGTGATTGCGTAACTAAATTATAAACTAGATGCATTCCAAGACCGCTTGCACCTTGCCCTCTTTTAGAGGTAACAAAGGGGTCAAAAATTCTATGCTTAATACTGTTATCTACACCTTGGCCATTGTCACTATAAACGATAGTGAGTTGTTTCCCGATTAGCTCAATATCAAAGCGTATTTCGTTGTTTTCAGCATCTAAAAAACCATGAATTACAGAATTAAGTAATAGCTGTTGAAATATTTGCTGTAACGGCTCTGATTTACTCTGTATGGCTAAATCAGTAGGACAATTAATAGTAACGACAGGGTTTTTATCGGTAAGCTCTGATTGCATTGATGTTAGAACATCGCTGATAAGCTTATGGATGTTTAAATTGGTATTGTCACCATCATCTTGAATAACCGCAACTTTTTTAAAGTTAGAAATTAAATCAGCAGCGCGATTTAAGTTACGATAAATTAAATCAAGATTTTCTATACCTTCATCTATAAAGTTTTTTAATTGGTTAGACGTAAGTTTTTTATCATCAAAGCTTAGTTTTATATCAGCGAGTTTATCACGCAACAATGTAGAGCCGGTGATCCCAAGTCCAATCGGTGTATTAACCTCATGAGCAACGCCTGCAACCATTTGCCCAAGTGAGGCCATTTTTTCATTTTCTACAATTTGTGTTTGATACTGGTGCATACGCTCAAGTGTCGTTAAAAGATCTTGATTTGCTTCTCTAAGTGCAATAGTACGTCGATTTACTTTTTCTTCTAGATTCTGGTTTAATTGTTTTATTTCTTCTTTATCTTTTTCGTGTCGGGTAAGTTGCTTTTGAGTTCGGGCAAGCATGATATTTAAACTGTTAGAAAGCGCGGTAATTTCTTTTACATTGGTTGATGGCGCTCGTGCGTCGTAATTATGGTTCTTTGATACGTCTTGCAATAGTCTGTTTAAATGCTCAATTGGCTTTGCAATCCGTTTTTGTACTTTTATAGCAATAAAGTACACCACAATAAGTATTAGTAGCGTTAAAAATATATCGATTAGTATTTTTTGTTTTATATATACATCAAGGCTCTCAAGACTTCCACGCATGTAAACGTAGCCAACTAATTTTTCATCATTTAAAATTGGGCGTATAAGTTCAATATATTCATTGTTGATACGTGGTGTTTCTAATTCGTCAATGCTATCTATTCTAAGTGGCACCGGAGGTGTTTTTTTTGCATTAAAACTGATAAAAAAAACTGGTTTTTGTGAGGTTTTTTCTATTGAATAAATATGGATGTTTTTAACAAGTGGGATTTTATCAAACGATTTAAGCCGTCTTTCTTCATTTTTTCTATTGTTTGTTATTACAGAGTTTCCTGCATCAAAAGCAACAATTTCAGAAAGAATAACCAGTTTGCTAATAATTAACTGCTTTTGTTCTTTAACACTTAAATAAGTTGAAATAGAAATAGATAACGACAAGCAAATAGTTGTTATAAGCATAATTAAGTTTATTAGCGCTTTGCGAATACTGCTTTGATGTACTTTTTTAGGCATTGTTTGATCGTCGCCTGAGTTAATTTAATTAGTTAAGATTATAGTTTAGCAAAGACGCAGAAAAATGAAGGAAAAAACGAGGCTAATTCTTATATTTATTCGAAAGTTAGCGCGAGCACTTAACGTGCTCAATCAGTTAAATATTTAAATTAGCTACTATAAACAGCAAATTTATTATTTTTAAATACCGTTTGATAGTCTGCAAATTGAGACTCTAGAATAGGCGGGTACTTTAAAAAGCTGTTAGCAACAATATTCAGCTTGCCCACTTTCGTCAAATGTAATTTTGCGTTTGCAAGAAAAGTTTCAGCAACAGTGTAATCAGTTGCAATACCAGTATGAAATGGTGGGTTACTTACAATTAAATCAAATTTTCCGCTAATATTTTTCAGACCATCGCTTAATATAGCAATGCCTTTTATACCATTTAGCTTTAAAGTTTGTTCTGTTGCATATGTTGCTAAGGCGCTAACATCGCTACAGACAAACTCAAGGGCTGAGTTTTGCAGTCCTAAATAGGTTGCTATTAAACCTGCGCCGCAGCCAAAGTCGAGCACTTTACCTTGTTTTATCGTTGGTGCGTTTTCAAGTAGTATTTTTGTTCCTGCATCCAAACTGCCGTGGTTAAATACCCCAGGAACACTGATAGCTGTAAACTCAGTGTCGGCAACATTAACAATAAACTTTTTGTGATAGGTCGTAATATCAAAGTGTGGGTGTTTGGTTATTTCAGCAAATGAGTAAAGAACGCAGTGCTTAGCTGAATCAATCTTGTTACTAAACTCAGCTTTACCAGCTAATTGTTTTTCAATTGATTTAACACCACTTTTGTTTTCACCTACCACCAATAGCTCGGCATCATCAGTAATAGCAGAGCGGATATTATCAAGTGCCATAAGTAATTCTGGTTTTGATTTAGGGTAGTAAAGAATAACTAAATCGTAGTCGTTACCAGGTATTGTGTGACTTACATGAATATCAACATCTTTGGTGTTTTTAGCAAACTCTCCGTTAGCATGGTTGTAGCTAAACGCAGTTACTTTGCTTTGCGGGTTAAGTTCTTTAAGCTCTGTTAAAAAGCCATCTTGAACAAAGTTGACCACCAAGATAGATTTACCCGTTAGTGCCTCGCTATTTCGAAGTAACAGTAAACTTGGGTTGGTTAATACGCTCATAAATGGCTTTGCCTTACAGTATGTTTAGTTTTATTAAAAGTGAGATTAAGTAATTAAAATTTAATTACTCAGTACGCTCAAACATTAAATCCCATACGCCATGGCCTAAACGATGGCCGCGTTGCTCAAACTTAGTAAGAGGGCGCAAATCTGGGCGTGGAACATAATCGTTTGTTTCAGATTGGTTTTTAAAACCAGGTGCCACTTTCATAACTTCAAGCATATGCTCTGCGTAGTTTTCCCAATCTGTAGCCATGTGAAAAACACCGCCCATTTTTAATTGAGTTCTTAATTTTTCAACAAACTCAGCTTGTACAATACGACGTTTATGATGACGTTTTTTATGCCAAGGATCAGGGAAAAATAATTGCAGTGTGGTTAAGCTTTCATTAGGTATGCAATCTGCAAGTACTTCAATTGCATCGTGTTCAAAAATGCGTAAGTTGGTAATGCCTGCTTCATCGGCATCCATTAAACAAGCACCAACGCCTGGGCGGTGTACTTCAATACCGATAAAGTTTAGATGTGGGGCATTTGTTGCCATTTCGACAAGCGATTTACCCATACCAAAACCAATTTCTACGACTACATCGTTGTTGTTGCCAAAAACTTCGCTTAAATCAAGCATACCGTTTTTATGCTCTAGGCCCATTGTTGGCCAGCATTTTTCGATTGCAGCGGCTTGGCCTTTGGTTAATCGACCTTCGCGTTTTACAAAACTGCGAATGGTGCGGATGTATTTACCTTCTTGCTTAGCTTGCTCAAGGTTAGTGTTGCTTGATTCACTCATATTATTGGCCTGACAAAAACAATGTGTTTAAAAATGGTTGCATATTATCCCTGACCGAGCCCGCAATCACAAGTATTAGCTGGTTTTGCACCGCGTATAGCTTGATCTTTTTGTTAACTGCAATAGACTGAGCCGCCATTGGGCATCAGTAAAAGTTAAAAATGTTGGATTTAAATAAAGAACAGTCACACTTATTTTCTAATCAAGTTGTTGATTGGTATCACCTTCATGGGCGTAAAACGCTTCCATGGCAACTAGGTAAAACTCCTTATAAAGTGTGGGTGTCTGAAGTGATGCTGCAGCAAACCCAAGTTATTACTGTTATTCCGTATTTTGAGAAATTTATGGAGAGCTTTCCAGATATCATAGCTTTAGCTGATGCGGATGAAGACTTAGTACTGCATCACTGGACTGGCTTAGGGTATTACGCTCGTGCGCGTAACTTACACAAAACAGCTAAAATAGTACGTGACAAATACCAAGGTGAGTTTCCGAAAACACTCGATGAAGTAATGGATTTACCTGGAATAGGGCGCTCTACTGCCGGGGCTGTTTTATCATTGTCGCTTGGGCAGCATCACCCTATTTTAGATGGGAACGTTAAGCGAGTATTAGCGCGCTATTTTATGATTGAAGGCTGGTATGGTGTTAAAAAAGTCGAAAACCAGCTTTGGCATTTATCAGAGCAGTTAACGCCTAAAGATAATGTTACCGAGTTTAATCAAGCTATGATGGATTTAGGGTCGAGTGTTTGCTCACGCAGTCGGTTTGATTGCGAGGCTTGCCCATTAAACTCAGGCTGTGGTGCTTTTAATGCAGGCAAGGTAAAAGAGTTCCCACATTCAAAACCTAAAAAAACAACGCCTAAAAAAAGCTGTCATCAGTTAATAATTAAGTGTAATGACAAAGTTTTAATGGAAAAACGACCTAATTCGGGAATTTGGGGGGGGTTATTTGGCTTTTTTGAATTTGCTGAGTACGCAGATCTAGAAGTATTTATGGCGCAGCAAGGGTTTAAGGCTCAGCTAAAACAGCTTGATCCATTTGCACATATATTTTCGCATTTTGAACTAACGATAAATCCACACGTACTGAATATAAAGTGTATTCCTGATGTTGTTAATGACAGACAGTTAATATGGTATCCATTAGATCAGTCGATAGAAGTTGGTTTGGCCGCACCGACTAAAAAGTTGGTTAAACAAATTGCACCAATAGGTTAAACTGTTTGCATTTATCGCTAAAGAGAATTAATTATGGCACGTACAGTATTTTGTCAAAAGTTACAAAAAGAAGCAGAAGGTCTTGGGTTTCAATTATACCCAGGTGAAATTGGCGAAAAGATTTTTAATAATATTTCCAAAGAAGCATTTGCTCAGTGGCAACATAAGCAAACAATGCTGATTAACGAAAAGCATTTAAATATGATGGATCCAGAACATCGTATATTTTTAGAAGAGCAGATGGTTGGCTTTTTGTTTGAAAATAAAGATGTAGAAATTGAAGGTTATAGACCTCCAGAAAAGTAATTTTACTTTAAATTAAAAAGGGCTGTCTAACAGCCCTTTTTAATTTTGTTAAACGATAGCTAAATTAGCTCATCGTCTTGTGCGGCAATTTTCACTTGTTCTTTTAAAAATTGAGCCGCTTTTGAATATTCAATCTCTAACTTATCTCTTAAATCAATTAGCTCATCACTTGTTAGTTCATCAGCCTTACATTTATCTTCAAATGACGTTGCTAAATCGGCCACCATTTGCGCACCGATTGTCTTTGATATTGACTTTAACTGGTGACAGCCTTCAATTATTTCATTTAAGTCACTTACCATAACACCCGAATTAATAGATTTAATTAAACTTTGGCTTTGTTCTAAATACATTTTGAAAAAACGCATTTGTTTAGCTTTATCACCGTTTACATATTTAGCAACGGCATCCATATCAACAGGTAAAGCGGTATTTTGATGAATAACAACATTTTTACCGTTGTTTTGTTTATCGCTCCAGCGTTTTAAAGTACTTTCTAATGCATTCAATTCAATGGGTTTAGTGATGAAATCATTAATACCTACTGCTAAACAGCGCTCTTTCTCACCTTTTAAAGCATTGGCCGTGACGGCTACAATATAAGGCTGGGCATCGATTGCTTCTAGTAACTCAGCTTCACCTCGGATTTTTTCAACCATGTCGTAGCCAGACATTTTAGGCATATGCAAATCAGTTAAAATAAGTGAGTAATTGCCTTTACGCCACATATTAAGGCCTTCTACGCCATCATTGGCAACTTCTACTCCGTAACCCAATATGTGTAACTGGTCGGTTAATACCTGTTGATTTAAGAGGTTATCTTCAACAAGTAGTATTAGTTTGTTAGCTTGGCGGGCTTGCTCAACATTTAAATAGTTGTTAAGCGTTTTAGTTTTTTTAATCTGTTTTGGTTGGTGCAGGCCAGCGGCAACAAGTATTGAAAGCATAAAGTTAGATTTACATAATGGAGCTGCATTAATATAAAAAATATTTTTATGATTTATGGCTGCTTCATCTAGTTTGCTCAGCACTACCACTTGTTGGTTATTATCTTCCAAAGAATAAAGCAAACGTCTTAAAAGTGCGTTAATTTTATCCATATTGTCGATACCGTCAACGACCCAAATTATATCCGGATCATATTGATGCTCTTCAATTTCCTGCTCATTATACACATTCGTTATTTTAGCACCCATAAATGATAAATAACGATACATTACTTTTTGACGCTCAAGGTGATTACTCACAACAACAATGTGTTTAGCGTTTAATGCTCCTTTGTGATCATATTTTATTTTCCCCGAAGTGCTAAATGGGAGCTCAACAGTGAATTCACTACCAATGCCAATATGGCTGTTTACGTGTATGGTTCCAAGCATTAGCTCTGTTAAGCTTTTACAAATAGATAAGCCTAAACCGGTACCGCCATATTCTCTTGTGATTGAGTTTTCTGCTTGAATAAATGGATTGAATATTTCTCGCAATTGAGCTTGTGTCATCCCTTTACCGTTATCGGTTACACAAAAACGTAAAGTGAAGTGATCGGCTGTATTATGTGCAACTTCAACTGAAATTTTCACATGGCCCTGCGTTTTTTCATCCGTGCTAGTAAATTTAATTGCATTACTACATAAGTTATAGAGTACTTGGCGTACTCTAATAGTATCACCTATAAGGTTTATCGGAATGTCTGGGGCAATAGATAGCTCTAAATCAAGCTCACGTTTTTTTGCCACTGAGGAAAGCACTCGAGCAACTTCTTCAATAGTATCAGTTACTGAAAATGGGATTGGGTCTATATTGAGTTTACCAGCTTCAATTTTTGAGAAATCTAAAATGTCGTCCAATATACTTAGTAGAGAAAATGCAGACTCACGAATAATGGTACTCAGACGATGCTGAGCGCCATCAAGCTCTGTTTGACGAAGTAAATCAATAGTACCTATAACACCATTCATCGGTGTTCTGATTTCGTGACTCATAGTCGCTAAAAAAGTTGTTTTAGTTTCACTTGCTCGTTCGGCCTTTAACGTTGCTTGTTCAAGGGCCAGTGTGCGGTTGTGCACTTCTGTTTCTAAGCTGTTTTGAAGCTTTTGTAGCTCTTTTTGGGCTGTGTCGTTATTTGTCATTGCCGTTTGTACTTTTTGCAGCAACAGATTAATATTTTGCGCAACAACATTTAAACCTATTTCAAGTTGTTCACTTACATTACTATCGTAATTACCGTTCTCAGCGATGGCTTGAAGCTCTTCGGTTAGCAAACCAGTGCTTGCACGTAAGCGATTGTTTATATAAACATTAAATATTAATGCAAATATAAACAGTGCTATAACACTGGCAATAGCGATTAGATAGGTAACAACTTGGGAGTTCTGCATGGTAAGTAAAAGGTTGGATTGCTTTTGCTTAATTATAAGCTCTCCAATAGGTTGGTCGTTTAACATTAGTAAGTGATGTAAAACACCATCGTCAATTAGGTGCTCATTTAGTTTAATAGAAGCGATTGCTGGTTTGGTACTGCTATATACTAATTCTGTTTGTGAAGTGGAGTTAAAGCGATACAAAGTGTAATGAAAGTCATTATTTAATAATGAGGTTAAATCGAGTAACTGCCTTACTTTACCTTGGCCATACATAGTTAAAGCATCGACCAAAGGTAAATCAAGCCTAGTTGCGAGATCTGCAATATTTATAGACGGCTCTATTTTTTCAGAACGAGTTTGATTTTGTGAGTAAAGTGAATAGGCAACAATAGCAAGCGATGTCACTACTATATTAATGATTAAAAAAAGAGGTAGTAAGCCCTTTACCGGCGAAGAATATTTACTCTGCATTGATTGTTCCCGTTGGTATATTTTACTACGATAAGTCCTTATCGTATTTATCTGAGTAATCGTAACACCTAAAAAAAATAATTCACTACGTTTTTAGTCTGGTTTCAGTGTATTTATATGCTACATCAACTTTTGTTGTAGGAAAAATAAACATTATTAATAAAAAATGTACGGGGTTGGCTGAAAACCGTGCAAACGGTTATAAAGGATAAAAAAAAAGTTGACTTGTAAGGGCAAAACTCGTTTAATACGCCGCACGCCCAGATAGCTCAGTCGGTAGAGATGAGTGGGAATTGCATTAAAAATCATTTAAGATTTTTAATTAGCACTGTTTAAGTGCCTCGATAGCTCAGTTGGTAGAGCAGAGGATTGAAAATCCTCGTGTCCCTGGTTCGATTCCGGGTCGAGGCACCATTTATTACAGTAGTGGTGTTTAATCAACAGTTTAAACATTATTACGCGTGCCTTAGCACACAGTTTTGTGTGCCGACTTAGCTCAGCTGGTAGAGCAACTGACTTGTAATCAGTAGGTCAACCGTTCGACTCGGTTAGTCGGCACCATTTATAAAGCTAAAAGTTAAATAATTATTTTACTTTTAGTTAGCACAGTTTATGTGCCTCGATAGCTCAGTCGGTAGAGCAGAGGATTGAAAATCCTCGTGTCCGTGGTTCGATTCCGCGTCGAGGCACCATTTACTTTAAGTTCTCAATCTTTAAAATTGAACGTGCCTTAGCACACAGTTTTGTGTGCCGACTTAGCTCAGCTGGTAGAGCAACTGACTTGTAATCAGTAGGTCAACCGTTCGACTCGGTTAGTCGGCACCATTTATTTACTAAACTAGTTTAGTAAAAAGTTAACTTAGAAAATTTAGTTAACTAGCACAGTTTATGTGCCTCGATAGCTCAGTCGGTAGAGCAGAGGATTGAAAATCCTCGTGTCCGTGGTTCGATTCCGCGTCGAGGCACCATTTATTGAAAAGCCTTGCTTATGCAAGGTTTTTTTATTTTAAGTGCTTTATAAAAGTTCTCAATCTTTAAAATTGAACGTGCCTTAGCACACAGTTTTGTGTGCCGACTTAGCTCAGCTGGTAGAGCAACTGACTTGTAATCAGTAGGTCAACCGTTCGACTCGGTTAGTCGGCACCATTTATTTTAGGTAATTTAAAGCAACTAACTTGTAATCAGTAGTCTGTTCAAGTTACCCGTCGACTCGGTTAGTCGGCACCATTTATTTTAGGTAACTTAAAACAACTAACTTGTAATCAGTAGTCTGTATAAGTTACCCGCTCGACTTTGTTAGTCGGCACCATTTATTTAAAAGCCTCGCTTACAGCGAGGCTTTTTTGTTTTCAACTTGAGAATTAAAAATACCCATAGTTAAGAGCAAGGCAACTGACTTGTAATCAGTAGTCTGTTCAAGTTACCCGCTCGACTTTGTTAGTCGGCACCATTTATTTAAAAGCCTCGCTTATAGCGAGGCTTTTTTGTTTTCAACTTGAGAATTTAAAATACCCATAATTAAGAGCAAAGCAACTGACTTGTAATCAGTAGTCTGTATAAGTTACCTGCTCGACTTTGTTAGTCGGCACATTTATTTAAAGCCCCGCTTATTGTGGGGCTTTTTTGTTTTTGTATAGTTAATCTCTTAAACACATTACAAAAAATTAATTTTTTATTATTAAAAACTGCTGATCATTTACTCATTTTTACCGTATAACTTGCAAATATGTTAGTTCATCGCTAGCTATGTAATGTTATGTAAAGTAGGTTGAGCAAAATTTGCCAAAGTGCTTGAATTAACCTCATAAATAGCAGTAATTTAGGTTTAATTATGATTTGGCAATGCAAGCCAACCCTATTGGCAATTAGTGTGATGCTGCTTAGCGGCTGTGCGAGTGATTTAAACTCGTCGCAGCGCATGCAAGCGCCTAATAATATGCCTCAGCAATGGCAGCAAGAAGCATCAAGCTCAGTATTAAAAGTACAAGAGCAATGGCTTACGCAATTACAAAACCCTACGCTTAACAAATTTGTACAACAAGCACTTAAAAACAACCAACAGCTTTTGCAAACGAGTTATGATGTTGAAATTCAAAAGCAGCAACTTATAGTCTCGGGCGCTGCACTTTGGCCAAGCCTCGACTTATCAACACGTACAAGCCGTAGTAAAGACAACCGCCCTGTAAGTTACGACAACGCAAGCTCCGTAAGTTTAAATTTAACTTACGAGGTTGATTTATGGGGTAAGCTCTCTGACGCTAAGCGCGAAGCTAATCTTAACTATTTAGCGCAACTGGCACGATTTGAGCAAGCTAAACAGCAACTCGTTGCTGATGTAGTAACAGGCTGGTTCGATGTGGTTACGGCGCAGCAATTACTGGATTTATTTAAGCGTCGTGAAGCCAATGCACAACAAAATCTAGATATTATTGAGTCTGGCTATCGCCAAGGTATAAACGAAGCGCTCGATGTGTATTTAGCGCGTAATGAGCTTAATAATGAACGCTCTCGCATTGCCACTCAAACAGCGAGTTTATCGGCATCAGCACGTGTACTTGAGCGTTTACTTGGTGAATACCCAAAAGGCGCTATTACTGCTAGTAGTGACTTACCTGTTATTAATACCGATATTCCTCTAGGATTACCTTCTGAGCTTATAACGCGAAAACCTACTCTACGTGCAAGTTGGTATGAGCTTTTAGCAGCCGATGCATCATTGGCATATGCGCATAAACAACGCTTTCCAAGTTTAGATTTAACAGCTTCATTAAGTGATAGTACAGACCGAGTAAGCGACTTTTTTTCTCCATCAAGCCTTGCATGGTCTTTATTAGGTAGTATTTCAGCGCCACTTTTTGAAGGAGGGCGCTTAAAAGCCAACGAAGAAATAGCGCGACTTAATACTCAAAAGCAAGAGCAGCTTTATTTACAAACGCTTTATGACGCGTTTGGCGATGTTGAAAATGCAATTTCGCAGCAGCAGTCCCTCAAAGCTCAATATACAAGCACATTAGAGGCACAAGAAAACGCACTAGCTGCAGAGCAATTGTCGTTTGAGCAGTATCAAAGTGGCTTGGTGACTTATACAACTGTGCTTGATGCCCAAGACCGTTCTTTTGACGCGCAAAGCTCCTTAATCGATATTAAAAACCAATTAATAGCCAATAGAATTAACTTACACATTGCCCTTGGTGGTGATTTTGCAAAGCCCTCAAGTGAACTAAAGAGCAATAACGATGAAAACTAAAACAGCAAAAATTATTATTCCAGCGGTGGTTATAGTTGCCACTATTTTAATTGTTATGTTTATTAAAAATAACACGCCTGAGGCTAAACGCTTTGGGACACCTCCTAAGGCATCAATAAGTGTGGCTGCGCTTGAGCTAAAACCACAAAATTATCAAGTGATGATAGACAGCTACGGTACGGTAAAACCACGTACACAAAGTTTGTTAGTGGCTCAGGCATCTGGGCAAATAATTGAAGTAAGTGATGACTTTAGAGAAGGCGGTTTTTTTGAAAAAGGCGATGTACTTTTAAAACTAGACGACAGAGATCATCAGGTTGAAGTTAAATCTGCTCAAGCCAATTTATTAACCGCAGAGCAAGGTTTGCTAGAAGAGAAGGCGCGTGGGCAACAAGCTATTACCGATTGGAAGCGCCTTGGCGGCTCAAATCAGGCAAGCAGCTTAGTACTACGTGAGCCACAACTAGCAGCCGCTGAAGCGGAGGTTTTATCGGCGCAGGCAGCACTTGAAAAAGCGATGCTTGATTTAGAGCGCACTAAAGTAACGGCGCCATATGCGGGGCGTATACTCAGCCGTAGTGTTGATTTAGGGCAAGTTGTTACTAACAACACACAGCTAGCCACCATTTACGCAATCGATAGCGTTGAGATTCGCCTACCAATTAAAAATAAAGATCTCCCATTTGTAAATTTACCAGAGCAGTATCGCGATGGTGCTAAAAACCAAGCGGGTTCAATTGTTAAATTTACTTCTGACTTAGTAGGTGAGCAAACGTGGCAAGGTCAATTAGCACGCACAGAAGGTGCTATAGATGAAGGCGCACAGCAGCTTTATGTAGTTGCTAAAATTAATGACCCGTATAAAGCAACAGCAAATAACCAGTACCCAATAAAAATTGGGCAGTATATAAAAGCGCAAATTACCGGCAGAACAGTATCTAACGCACTTATAATTCCTAACAGTACAATTTATCAAGGAACGTACGTTTACATTGTTGAAGGTGGCGTACTTAAGCGCAAAGACATCACACTAGCTTGGCAAAATGCGACTCAGGCGATGATAAAAACCGGTTTAAACGCAAATGATAAGCTTGTTATTACGCCGCTTGGTCAAGTAAGTTCAGGAACTCAAGTAAGTATTTTAGGTGAACAAAGTGCAGATCAACCTAAAAGCCGTGGAGCGAATGGGCAAGGTAAAGGAAAGCGCCCTACAGCTGAGCAGCTTGAACAAAAAGCAAAAGAGCTTGGTATTAGTGTTGAAGAGTTAAAAAAACGCCGTCCAGCAAAGCAAGGAGATAAGCCATGATAGCTTGGTTTGCCAAAAACCATGTTGCAGCTAACTTATTGCTAGTAACGTTGCTGCTGTCGGGGCTTTTTAGTTTATCGACTAAAATACCGCTTGAAGTATTCCCTTCATTCGAAACCGACATGATAAGCGTGAACGTAAGTTTGCGTGGCTCAACACCAGAGGATGTAGAGCAAGGCGTAACAATTCGTATAGAAGAAGCCGTACAAGATTTAGAAGGTATTAAGCAAATATTTAGCCGCTCTTCTGAAGGCTCTGGCTCTGTAACAATAGAAGTTGAAACGGGCTACGACCCGCGTGAGCTTTTAGCCGATATTAAAAGTCGTGTAGATGCAATTAACACCTTTCCAGCCGATGCTGAAAAGCCAATAGTCGCGCTTGCGGAGCGAATTCGCGAAGTTATCGCGGTTACTGTATCGAGTGATTACGGCGAAAAAGAAACCCGTGAATATGCAGAAACAGTACGCGATCAAATTCTACGCTTACCAAATGTGACGCAGGTAGAGCTAAGTGGTGTTCGTGATTACGAAATAGCCATTGAAGTAAGCCAAGACGTTCTTCGCCAGTACGATTTAAGTTTGGCACAAATATCGAGTGCCATTGCTAATTCAAGCTCTGATATTTCTGCTGGTAACTTAAAAACTGAAGGTGGGGACGTACTTATAAGCTCTAAAGGGCAAGCATATCGTAAAGATGAATTTGCCAATATTGTTGTTAAAAACCAAGCTGACGGCACGATTATTCGTTTAGGCGATATTGCAATAATTAAAGACGATTTTGAAGAAACCCCAGTACGTACTCGCTTTAATGGTAAGCAGGCTGCATTTATCGACGTATATCGAATTGGTCCGCAAAGTGCGATTACTGTTGCTGACGAAGTTAAAAATTACATAAAAGAGCAACAAAGCTCCCTTCCACAAGGATTTGAACTAAGTTACTGGGATGATGATTCGGAGCTGGTTAAAAGTCGAATTGCCACACTAACGACCAATGCCCTACAAGGCGGTATTTTAGTACTTGCTTTACTTACTTTGTTTTTACGACCTGCAATTGCATTTTGGGTATTTATTGGTATTCCGGTATCGTTTATGGGGGCGTTTATAGCGATGCCTATATTTGGCGTAACCCTTAATATCATGAGTTTATTTGGCTTTATATTAGTACTGGGAATTGTTGTTGATGACGCCATAGTTACTGGCGAAAATGTCTATACCCATTTAAAAACAGCTAAGTCGGGCGAGCAAGCTGCAATTTTAGGTACTCAAGAAGTCGCAACACCAGTAACATTTGGTGTATTAACTACCGTTGCTGCCTTTTTACCTTTGGCCTTTATTGAAGGGGCACGCGGTGCCTTGTTTGCACAAATACCGGTAGTGGTTATTCCAGTATTATTGTTTTCATTGATTGAATCTAAATTTGTACTACCCGCACATTTAAAATATATAAAACTACGCCACGAAAAAGGCGAACCTTCAAAGTTTGATGTTATTCAACAGCGTTTTGCAGATGGATTTGAAAACGCGATTTTAAAATATTACCAACCAACTTTGAATTTAGCACTGCGCCATAAATTGGCTTCGGTAAGTTTGTTTGTTGGTGTGTTTATAATAATTTTAACCATGATCACTAGCGGTTGGACTAAGTTTGTATTTTTCCCGCGTATACCAAGCGAAACAGTCCGCGTTAACTTAACACTACCAACAGGTACGCCTTTTGAAGTCACTAATAAATACGTAATTGATATGTCGCAAAAGGCGCAGCAATTACAAGAAAAATACCGCGACCCAGATACAGGTGAAAGCGTTATTTTAAATATATTAGCCACAACAGGTGGGCGCGGTGGTGTATCTAATTCAGGCTCTGTACGCTTTGAAATAACACCGGCTGAAAAGCGTGAATCAGACATAGGATCAAGAGAGCTTGCCAGCGAATGGCGCGATTTAATTGGTGTCATTCCAGGTGCTGAAAGCTTAACGTTTAGAGCCGAAATTGGCCGAAGTTCTGACCCAATTGATGTTCAGCTTAGCGGGACTTCATTGACTATTTTACAAGACGTGGCAGATCACATTAAAACCCGTTTATCGACCTACCCAACGGTATTTGATATTGCCGATAGCATGTCTGATGGTAAAGAAGAGTTACAAATAGAGCTTACGCAGCAAGGCTTAGCGCTGGGTTTAAATAGAGTTAATGTTGCAGGGCAAGTGCGTAACTCGTTCTTTGGCTCGCAAGTACAGCGTATTCAGCGCGGACGTGATGATGTTCGTGTAATGGTACGCTTGCCTATTGAAGAGCGTCGCTCTGTAGCCGATTTACAAAATATACTTATAAATACACCAGCTGGTGGCTCGGTGCCGTTATCGCATGTTGCAACTCTTACCGCAGGGCAGAGCCCGTCAACTATTAACCGAATAGACCGCTACCGTACTTTAAATGTAACAGCGGATATCGAAAAAAATAACACCAACATGATCATACTTCAGGCTGACCTAACGGAGTATTTAGATGAGTTAATGCAACAATATCCTGGAGTAGATTATAAACTAGAAGGTGAGGCTAAAGAGCAGCGAGAGTCGTTTGGGTCATTGGCTTGGGCGCTTGTGTTTGTATTTTTCATAATTTATGCGCTATTAGCAATACCGCTTAAATCTTACTTACAGCCAATTATAGTAATGAGTGTAATTCCATTTGGCATGATAGGTGCTGTAGTCGGGCATTGGATTATGGGCATGGATTTAACCATTATGAGCTTGCTTGGTATGCTCGCTTTAACTGGGGTGGTAGTAAATGACTCCCTTGTACTAGTTGATTTTATCAATAAAAAGCGCAGTGAAGGCGGCAAATTACTAGATGCGGTTAAAATTGCAGGTGCATCGCGTTTTCGCCCTGTAATGCTAACTAGTTTAACGACCTTTATTGGCTTAATGCCGTTATTATTTGAAAAAGCGACTCAGGCGCAGTTTTTAATACCTATGGCGGTAAGTCTAGGGTTTGGGATTATTTTTGCGACCTTTATTACTTTATTGTTAGTGCCAATAAACTACATGATGATGGAGCGCTTTCAAGGTTGGTTTAAGTAAATAAGCGTAAGCATTTAAAATTTAGCTGTAAGTAAGAAATTGCTTGCAGCTTTTTTTTGCCAAAAATTATAAAAATAATGTACGAAGGTATAGCAAAAAAATGAATAAGTAATAAGAGGGAGTATAAAAACAAGAAGGTGTTCCCCAAGATACGGTACCCGGTTTCAGTCCTGAAACCAGAAGGTTTCAGGGCGGAAATCTGCGGTTTACCGTAGGCTTCTCGGTACATGCCGAGCTTGCACAATAGTAGACGAACAGAAATCCTGGTATAAAATTTATCGGCTCAGGGACTTAACCAAGCTCCGGTACCCCAGGGAACAATTTAAGTATATAAGACATAATCCAATCCTTAAACCCCAAACGTAAAAAATTAAACCGTTCGCTTAGTTTTCCCGCACCTTTAACTCGCCATTTACTTTATCGCATGGTTTTTGAGCTTGATCATACAATTAATTGGAGTTGCTTTTTATCGAGTGGTAGCATTGCCTTAACTTGCAAAGCGAAGATTCGATTATGAACGATTTACCCGATTACGAAAAAGCTCAACTGCTTTTAGAAAAAAACGAAATATTTGTATCACCTGCTGAAGCGCATGGTGTAATTAGTGGTTTACTTGCGTGTGGTTTAACCATTGACGACAAAGAATACTTAGGCCTTTTAAGCGATGTGTTTAACGATGGTGAATCGTTTAGTAACGATTTAAAGCAGTTTTTTGGCACTATTTATAAGCAAGTAGTTGCGAGCTTTAATGATGATGAATTTCAGTTTGATTTATTTTTACCAAGCGACGATGAAACACTCATCGATCAGGCTAATGGTCTCGTATCATGGGTAGCAGGCTTTATGCTTGGTTTTGGCTTAAAGCAAAAGGATTACGGTAAACTATCGAGCGATGTTAAAGAAGTTATTACTGACTTTAGCGAAATCACTCGCTTAGATACCACTTTTGAAGAAACCGAAGAAGACAGCCAAGCGCTGCACGAAGTGATTGAATATGTGCGCGTATCAGCACTACTTTGTTTTGCAGAGCTTGGTAAAGAGCAAAACACGCAAAGTACTAAAAAAACACTTCATTAGTTTAAAAAGTTAAACGGGTTGGTTAATAATGGTTGAAGTACAAAAGTCAGAATTTAAAGCACGCCGCGAGCGTTTACTTGCGCAAATGGATAAAAATAGCGTTGCTATTATCCCTGCTGCGAGCGAAGTTACGCGCAGCCGCGATACCGAATATGCATTTAGACAAGATAGCGACTTTTTCTATTTAACAGGCTTTAACGAACCCGACGCTGTACTTGTACTATGTAACAACAGCGATGCACCGAGTACTTTATTTTGCTTAGATAAAGACAAGCTTGCCGAAATTTGGCATGGCCGCAGGGTTGGCTTTGATAAAGCTAAAAGTGACTACTTGTTTGATGAAGCTTACCCGCTAAGTGAATTAAACGATAAGCTACTCGATATACTAAATGAAAAAGATGCGATTTATTTTGCACAAGGTGCTTATCCTTCATTTGATACTAAAGTGTTTTCGTTACTAGGTACACTTCGAAGTGGCTCACGAAAAGGCCTTAAAGCACCGAGTACTTTAAAAGAAATACGCGGCCTTATTCATGAAATGCGTTTGTTTAAATCGCCAAGCGAGATAGATGTTATGCGAGAAGGCTGTGAAATTAGTGCGCGAGGGCACATGCGCGCTATGCGTTTTTCACACCCCGGAGCTACTGAATTTCAGCTAGAGGCAGAGCTGCATCATCATTATGCCATGAATGGTGCGCCGCACCCGGCGTACGGCACAATTGTTGGTAGTGGCGACAACGCCAATATTTTACATTACACGCAAAATAGCGACGTATTAAAAAATGGCGACCTGGTACTTATAGACTCCGGTTGCGAGCTACAAGGTTACGCCGCCGATATCACCCGTACTTTTCCAGTAAATGGACAATTTAGCGAAGAGCAAGCCGCGCTTTATAATATTGTTCTTAAAGCGCAAGAAGTTGCTTTTGATGAAGTAAAACCCGGCGGGTTTATGTCGCACGCTAATAAACGTGCAATGGAAGTAATGACCCAAGGTTTACTTGATTTAGGTATTTTAACCGGCGACTTTGATGAGCTAATGGCAAAAGGGGCATGTAAAGAATATTACATGCACGGGCTTGGACATTGGCTTGGTTTAGATGTACATGATGTTGGCGATTACAAAGTAAATAACGTTGAGCGTGCATTTGAGCCCGGTATGGTACTCACCATAGAGCCTGGGCTTTATATAAGCGAAGACTCAAGCGCACCGCAAAAATACAAAGGCATTGGTATTCGTATCGAAGATAACTTGCTAGTTACCGAAACCGGCCATGAAAACTTGACCCTAAGCGTACCTAAAAAAATTAGCGATATAGAAGCACTTATGCAAAGTGCTAAAAACGTATAAAGCTCGGAGAGTAAAGTGGCTAAGCAGTTTGATGTAGTTATTATTGGCGGTGGTTTAGCAGGAGCAAGCTGCGCATTAAGTGTGGCTAAAACTAATCCCGCGTTAAATATTGCCGTTGTAGAAGCTAATCAAGTAACCGGCGACTACCACCCAAGCTTTGACGACAGAAGCATTGCACTTGCTCAGCAATCGGTAGAGTATTTACAAAGCCTCAATTTATTTGAGCAAAATGCCCCTTACACCGCAGCAATCAAAAAAGTGAGCGTGTCTGATAGAGGCCACTTTGGCAAAGCGCACATTAATTGCGACGAATTTGCTAAGCCCTCACTTGGTTACGTAGTAGAAGTAAATCCATTTGGCCGAGCGCTTCACCTGCGTTTAACGCAGTCAAATATTACGCTTTTGTGCCCCGATAGCGTAACTGCCATTGAGCAAACTCTGCATAGCAATACACTCACCCTACAAAGCGGCGAGCAATTAAACGCAGCGCTATTGGTTATTGCTGATGGCGCACAATCACCAACACGTAGTTTACTTGGGCTTGGTTTTAATACCCAGCCTTATGAACAAGGCGCTATTATTGCTAATGTAGAAGTGGCTGGTGGGCATAATAATCATGCCTTTGAGCGCTTTACACAAAACGGGCCTATGGCGTTATTACCCATGAGCAATAACCGTTATTCGTTAGTATGGTGTATGCGTCAAGAGCAGGTTGAACAGCACATGGCACTTAATGAACAAGACTTTATAAGTGCACTGCAAAGCGCGTTTGGTTATCGCGGTGGGCAATTTACTAAAGTAGGCATGCGCACGAGTTACCCGCTCGTTTACGGGCAAGTTGAGTCTTTAATTGCGCACCGTACAGTGGTTATTGGTAATGCTGCACATGCTATTCATCCTATTGCAGGGCAAGGTTTTAATTTAGGCCTTCGCGACGTGCAAGTACTTAGTAATTTAATAACAAACAGCCAACACGATTTAGGCAGCTATGCGTTTACACGTGAATATTCAAAAAAGCGCTGTGATGATATAAAAATCGTAATGAGTTTAACCGATGCACTTGTTAGGCTTTTTTCAAACTCATCGCGAGTGCTCGCATTGGGGCGCAGTATTGGGTTGTTTTCGATGGATTTATTTCCCGCATTAAAAGCGCCATTAGCCAAACAGTTAATGGGGCAAGTTAAACAAGGTAGGCGTTTATGAAGCAAGCACAGGTTTGTATTGTAGGTGGTGGCTGCGTAGGGTTGACACTGGCACTTGGATTGGCAAAAGCCGATATAAGCGTCGTTGTACTCGACGGCGCACCAACACAAGCGTTGCCAACTGACGAATATGGTTTGCGCGTAAGTGCGCTAAGCATTGCAAGTCAAACCTTGCTTGAGCAATTAAACGTATGGCCCGAAATTATCGCACAGCGAGCGTGCGCTTATACGCATATGGATGTACGTGATGCCGACAGTTTTGGCAAAATAGCGTTTGATAACGAACAACTTGAGCTTGAACATTTAGGCCATATTGTTGAAAACGACATTATCCGCTACGCGCTTATAAAAGAGCTAGAGCAACAACCAAGTGCCACGATAATGTTTGATACGCAGTATCAGCAAATACATCAAAGCGAATCTGATGTATTTATAACGCTTAAAAGCGGCGAGCCAATTATTGCAAAACTGCTGGTGGCGGCTGATGGTGCAAATTCAGCTATACGTAAACAATTTAATATGGCGCTGAGCTTTAAAGATTACGGCCATCATGCGCTAGTTGCGACTGTTAAAACTAAAGAGCCGCACGCAAATACCGCACGCCAAGTGTTTTTACCAACCGGGCCACTGGCATTTTTGCCTCTGAGCGATGCAAATACGCATTCAATAGTATGGTCTACAAGCCCAAACCACTGCGATGAGCTGCTTGCAATGGACGACAGCAGCTTTAATAAAGCCGTTATGGCTGCAATAGATGGTCAATGCGGTTTGTGTGAAGTGCAAAGTAAGCGCGTGGCTTTCCCACTTAAAATGCGCTACGCCCAGCAATGGGTTTCAGGCAAAGTGGTACTCATTGGCGATGCTGCACATACAATCCATCCACTTGCAGGGCTTGGTATGAACCTAGGCCTAAAAGATGCGGCTTATTTAATTGAGCTTTTAACAAGTGATAGCAAGGAGTTTGCAAGCACGCGCACACTTCGCGATTACGAACGTACCCGTAAGCTCGACGCACAAAAACACATAGCCATGATGCAAGGGCTAAAAGAGTTATTTGAAGGGGCTAATCCGTTTAAAAAGCTTATTCGCGGAGTAGGGTTGTCGCTAGTTGATAACCTAGGGCCAATAAAACACTTGTTCGCCAAAGAAGCGATAGGAAAGTAAAAACATCGACAATAAGTTTTGTAAAGAACGATGCTTAATTTAAGAGCGCCTTTTTTAATGTTTATATTGAGTTAAATTAAGTGCTTCTTATTTTTTGAAATTCATCCAAACTAAACACTTGAATTCAAGACGATTAATTACCAAACCTCGAATTTTATAAGCGCCAAGTTAAACATACCGCTGAAAATTTAACCTCAAAAAATAAACATGCCTTATACCAATCCGCAATAATACTTAATCAATTTGAGGGATTAAATCTGACACTAACTGTGTTAAAATTTTCTGATATAGAACAACTAATTTGCCTTATAATCGACAAGGTTTTCTTGCCCCAAAATAGACCACTTAATTAATCGAGTTGGTATTATTGATAACTATAAAAATAATGAACTGCGCTTAAAGTTAACTTAAAAAGCAAAAAAGAGGATTTAATGGCAAATTTAATAGAACTAACAACTAAAAATAACACCGCTATACTCACCATGAATACCGCTGAAAACCGTCATAATCCAGTGTTTTTGGCTGAGTTTAATTTACACCTAGACCACATTGAAGCAGATCAAAATATTAAGTCAGTTATTTTAACGTCTTCGAGTGATAAAAATTGGTCATTGGGTATCGACCTTCAATGGATGTCTAATCCAAGTATTTTACCTGCAGCAATTTCTGACTTTATGGTGCAAATAGGCGATTTATTTAAACGCATCGTTACTTTTCCTATGCCTATTATTGCTGCGTTAAACGGGCATACCTATGGTAATGGTGCTGTACTTGCGTGTGCGTGCGACTTTAGATTTATGAAATCAGACAAAGGCTTTTTTTGTTTTCCTGAAGTGGATGTAATGGTGCCGTTTGTTCCGTCGATGTTTCCTATAATTAATAAAGCAATTTCGCAAACATTCTTTAATCGTCTAGCTATGTCAGGAGAGCGGGTTGGTGCAGAGCAGCTGCTAGAGAACAAAGTAGTTGAAGCTGTGTTTGCAAATAATGACGAACTACAAGCGGGTGCACTTGAGTTTGCCCAGCAGTTTAATAAAAACCGTTGGATTTACGCTCAAAATAAAACACAAATGAATAAGCAGATTTTACTTACGATGAAAGAAGAAGACCCAAGCTTTATTGATAATATAAGTAAACTGCTGTGGAAAAACCTACAAAAAAAATAGTATAGATTTTAGCATTGCTACGAGATGACTAAACACTTTGCAGTTAAGGGATCGTTAAGCCCCATTGCGCTAGATTTTTAAACTATACACCAAGGTAAAAGTGCTTTCTTAAAAGTTTAATAGCTTTTACCTGTCTCATTATAACTATATGGGTTAAAATACCTACATAACCAACTAACAAGATAGTGAATGTCAAACCAAGATCCAAATCTCAGTCGAGAACAAGAAAAGTACGAAAACCCAGTCCCTAGTCGTGAGTTTATACTTACTCACCTTCAAGAGCGTTCAAAGCCTGCTAACTACGCGCAATTATGTGAAGAACTAGCAGTAAACGATGACGAACGCCAAATAGCATTTAAACGCCGCCTTCGCGCTATGGAGCGTGACGGACAGCTGTATTTCAATAAATTTAAATGCTACGCCCTAATTGACGAAGCCGGTTTAACCAAAGGCAAAGTAATAGGCCACAGAGACGGTTTCGGCTTTTTAGAAGTTGAAGGCGAGAGTAAAGATTGGTTTATTGCTAAGCACCAAATGAATATGGTGTTACATGGCGACATTGTACTAGCTAAAGGCACTAAACGTGGTTCTGGCTCAAAATGCGATGCACGTATTATAAAAGTGCTTACTAACGAGCGCGCGCCAATTGTTGGCCGTTACTTTGTTGAGCACGGTGTTGCTGTTGTAGTCGCGGAAGACCCGCGCATAACGCAAGATATAATGATTTTACCAGGCAACGAAAACGGTGCCCGCCATAACCAAATGGTGCAGGTTAAAATTACGCAAAATCCAAGCCGTAACATGAACGCGGTAGGTAAAGTTATAGATGTACTTGGTGAGCATTTAGCCCCAGGTATGGAAATTGAAGTTGCACTGCGCAATCACGATATTCCACATGTATGGCCAGAAGAAGTTGAAGCACAAGTTGCTCATCTAGGTGAATTTGTTGAAGAAGCTGACAAACAAGGTCGCGTAGATTTACGTGATTTACCACTTGTAACTATTGATGGCGAAGATGCACGCGACTTTGATGACGCCGTATATTGTGAACCTAAAAAATCAGGTGGCTGGCGCTTATGGGTTGCCATTGCCGATGTATCGCATTACGTAGGAATGAACACGCCGCTTAACAAAGAAGCAATTTTGCGTGGTAACTCAGTGTATTTTCCTGAGCAAGTAATTCCGATGCTACCAAAAGTGCTTTCTAACGGATTATGTTCGCTTAATCCAAAAGTAGATCGCTTATGTATGGTTGCCGAAATGACCGTATCGAGCGCGGGTAAACTTTCGGGTTATAAGTTTTACGAAGCCGTGATGAACTCGCATGCACGTTTAACTTACACCAAAGTAAATGCCATTTTACAAAACGACGAAAAACTACGCGAAGAATACTCAGCCGTTGTGCCACATTTAACTGATTTACAGCAAATGTACATGGCACTTAAAGCAGCACGCCAAGACCGTGGTGCCATTGAGTTTGAAACCCTAGAAACACGTTTTGTATTTAACGCTCAACGTAAAATAGAATCAATAGTGCCTGTTATTCGTAACGACGCGCACAAACTCATTGAAGAATGTATGATTTTAGCCAACGTATCGGCGGCTAAAATTCTTGAAAAGCACGAAGCGAGTGCGCTTTATCGTGTGCATGACGAACCAGACCAAGAAAAGCTAGGTAACTTTACTAAGTTTTTAGGCGAGTTAGGTATTGAAAGTACATTAAGCGACGAACCAACACCAAAAGAAATAACGCAAGTATTAGCGCGACTAGGTGACCGCCCAGAAGCTGAACTTATTCAAACTATGCTACTGCGCTCAATGAAACAAGCTGTATATCAGCCAGATAACATTGGTCACTTTGGTTTAGCGTTATCGGCTTATGCGCACTTTACATCGCCAATACGTCGTTACCCAGATTTAGTAGTACATCGTGCTATTAAAGCAGTAATAAAAGCACAAGGTCAGCAAACGTCTGGCGAATACGCTTATACCGACGACGAAGTTGATCAACTAGGTGAGCAGTGTTCTACAACAGAGCGCCGCGCCGATGATGCAACTCGCGAAGTAGCGGATTGGCTTAAATGTGAGTTTATGCAAGATCACGTAGGTGACGAGTTTAACGGTGTTATTTCATCGGTCACTAACTTTGGTTTGTTTATTCGTTTAGATGATTTACAAATTGATGGGCTTATTCACGTTACTAATTTAGGCGATGAGTTTTTTGCACATGATGCTGCAAAACACACCCTAATAGGTGAGCACTCGCATACTGTTTATCGCCTTGGCGATAAAGTAACAGTTAAAGTTGCATCGGTTAGTTTAGACGATCGCCGTATAAACTTAACGCTTAAAGGCGATGTTGCACAAGACAGATACTCACGTCGTCGTGCACCTAAAAAAGGCTCAGGAAAATCTGAGCATGCGCCAGCAAGTGTGCGTTCGCAATTAAAAGCAGGCAAAGTACCAGGTAAAAAGTCGCACAGCGATGACAAACCAAAAGGTAAAAAAAAGCCAGCAAATAAAGATAAAGGCAAGCCTGCAAATAAGTCTGCAACAAAACCTGCAGATAAAAAAGCAGCAGACACTGCCGTAAAGAAAAAACCGAAGAAAAAGGCCGTTAAAAAGCCTAAAAGAGCAGGCAAAAATGCCCGTAAACGTACTAGCCCAGGAGCAGACAATACGTGAGTAATGAATTAATTTTTGGCTTTCATTCTGTTGAAGCAATTTTAGAAAGCGAACCAGAGCGCTTTGTAGAAATTTATGCCCTTAAAGGTCGTGACGACAAACGCTCAACTCCGATTATTGATGAAGCACGTAAATTTGGTATTTCAGTACAGTTTATGCAGCGCAAAGCCCTTGATAGCAAATCAAAAGGTGAGCAGCATCAAGGTATTATTGCTAACGTAAAAGCAGCGCCAACGTTTAATGAAAAAGATCTTGATGAGATAATCGCTCGTGAAGACACACCGTTTTTACTGGTGCTTGATGGTATTACCGATCCGCATAACTTAGGCGCATGCCTGCGTAGTGCAGACGCTGCTGGTGTTCACGCTATCATTGTACCTAAAGATCGCTCTGCAAAGCTTAACGGCACAGCGCGTAAAGTAGCTTGTGGCGCAGCCGAAACAGTACCGCTTATTCAAGTGACTAACCTCGCGCGTACGCTTCGCGAAATTAAAGATGCAGGCGTATGGGTTGTAGGCACTGCTGGCGAAACTGATAACCACGTATTTGATGCAAGCTTAACAGGCCCAATGGCTATTGTTATGGGTGCAGAGGGCGAGGGCATGCGACGCTTAACGCGTGAGCATTGCGATATGCTTGTTAAAATTCCAATGGCAGGTACAGTTTCAAGCTTAAACGTATCGGTAGCCACGGGTATTTGTTTGTTTGAAGTTTTACGCCAACGTAACGCAAATAACTAATACCTAATAAATAATACCTAATTAAAATTAAGTATTAAAAAAGCCGAGATTGAAATTCAATCTCGGCTTTTTTGTGTCTGTAATTTACGCTTTAACTTTACACCAATTGATGCTCTATTATAGCGATAGGAAAATAGCTCTATAGTAATACCAAGCTGCATAAATCTTTGATCAATTTAACGAATTAAATTGCACTATAACGTCGTTAAAAATTTTTTATTTAGAACAACTAGATACAAAAATTATTGCCTAGTTCTAGTGTAATTTTCTTAACGTTAAATAGACCTCATATATAAGCAGATTGGTATAAGGCAAAAATAACAAAATATAGTGTTCTTATATGAGTTACTTTTAACGTAGCTAGTGAACTATTTCTCCTATACAAAGCGCAGGTAAACGGTTTAATAACAAGGTAATAGTTTAGATGTGTAGTGCTTTTACATAAAAAATTATTAACGCTGTTAGTGAACCGTTTAACCAGCTTTTAATTTAGAATGAGTAAGTGTAGCCCATCTGTACAGTACGCGGCTTACCTGGCTGAATGCCACCGTTTGAACGGTTAGCAACGTATGTTTTATCAAACAAGTTATCAACGCTTAGGTATACTTTTTGATTTTCATCGATTAAGTATTTAGCGGCTAAATCCCATACTACGCGGCTATCAATTGCGTTTAAGCCCGACTCAGTTAAGTTAGCATGCGCATCAGATACGTAACGTATTTGGCTGTTAACTACAAACGCAGAAAACTCTGCACCTAACGATAACGCTACTTGGTTTTCTGGTACGTAAGGCATTGCATCGCCTTTTTCTACCGCGCCCCAAATTTCTGAATCAAAATCGTTTTTAAACCCAGAGTCTGTGTAGGTGTATGTTAATTTAACTGGGAACATAGCTGTATCAGTTGCAAACGTACGTGCTGCACTAAATTCAAAGCCTGCTACTTCTACTTCACCGTAGTTGTATTGGTCGCCAATGTTGTCGTCGCTACAACCAACCGCTGCAGTACAGTTACCGTGCATGTTGTCGTAGTCAGAATAAAAGGCAATTATTTCACCACTAAAGCTATCCATATTGAAGCGAGAGCCAAACTCAATGTTTACGCTTTCTTCTTCTTCTTGGTCTGCATTACCAGGTGCTGCTGGCGCATAACCTTTTTGAATGCCCGCAAGTAACGTTACGTTTTCGTTAAGCGTGTAAGTAGCACCTAACGACGGAACTAAAATTTCGGTATCGTTCGACACATCTTTAGTTAAACCGTTACTGCGCGTTGGATCTGATTTAGACCACTCTTCACGCGTAATAGTAATGTCTTCATATCGAAGACCAGCACTTACTACTAATGCATCAATTGTCCACTCGTCTTGAATAAACAAGGTGCTTGCTTCGGCACTATCTACGCGGTTGCTATCAGAGCCCGGAACGCCTTGCTCTGTAAGCGTTAAGCTTAGGTCTTGATTAAGTGTGTATTTGTCTTCCCACTGAAAACGATCCATCTCGTCTTCGTGGTAACGCACACCAACAGTGATGTAATGATCGCCTGCCGGAATATGTAATTCAGACTGAATACCCTTAGCTTGGTAATCGCGATTATTAGCTTTAACACCAATACCTTCAATGCCTTCGCTTGTCGGGTTTGCTTCAAATTCGCTGTATTGCTCAAGGTAGCTTTCGCTTACTTTGCTGGCTTTGTACCAGTTGCGATGAAAATCGTTTAAGTAAGCGGTTGCTAAAAACTCATAGCCATCACCAAAACGGTACGCGTAGTTAAGTTGATATGCGTTGTGGCGCGTATTCATTTCATCGTTTTGCGATGCAGCATAACGACGGTAAGGACTCTGTTTATAATCTTCGTCAGTTAAGCCCATGTATGTTTCGTCTGATGTTTCGTCAGAGTACTTAATTTTTAGCTCAAGATTATGCGCATCGTTTTGACCAAACGTGTGGCCAAACTTTAATAGTAAATCTGTTTTTTCAAAACCGGTGTTGTCATTGCCTACTGGCAGCTCTTTAAAGCCATCTGCGCCGTAAGTAAATACTTCAATTAAACCCGCTGTGTTATTTTTTTCTTTACCAAAGTAAGCGTGGCCTTTGTAGTAACCGTCGCTACCAAGGGCTGCATCTACCATACCTTTTGAGCTATTTGGCTCAGTGGGTAAGCTGCGAGAAAGTAAGTTTAAAACACCACCCGTAGTACGCGGGCCGTACTTAACTGAGGCTGCGCCTTTTAATACTTCAATAGATTCCATACGACCCATAGTAGGGAAGTAGTAAGCAGAAGGTGCCGAATATGGCGCTGGTGCAACTAACACACCGTCTTCCATTACTGATATTTTATCGTTACGGCCAGTACCTGTACCGCGCATACCAATATTAGGACGAAGGCCGTAGCCATCTTCTTCTTGCACGTAAACGCCTGGAACAGATGCTAAAACGCGAGAAATATCGGTAAACTGGAATTTTTGAAGCTCTTCTTCAGAAATAAACGTAGCCGAACCAGGAATATCGTTAATTGCCTGCTGAGAGCCAATAACGGTAATTTGTTCAAAGCGTTGTTCTTTATTGCTGGTGTCTTTTGCTATTGCAGTAGCGCTAAAAGACAAAGCAACCGCAGTTGCTAGGGTAGATACTAAAAATTTAGGGTTCATTGTGTTCCTAATTATGTCAATTATCCAAATTGGCGTAATTGGAACACGTTAACGAATACGAATCAATGTTATTAACTATTTAATGATTCAGTTTTTTAGAACTAAAAACACCTACTTATGCAACTTAGTTAACTAAATTATTTCTTTTGTAGCAGTTTGTAATTACTTAACTAGTTATAAAGTTTGAACTGGGTATATTTACTTTTAAGCGCTTTATATTAACTAGTTTAGATGTGATTATCGTTAATTCATTTTATTTTCAATTGGTTATGTTTATTGGTGTTAGCCTAAACGTAGTGCGATAAACTCAGCAAGTTTATCTACTGCATTTTCCGACTCGCCCGAACTTTTAACCAAACTAATACCAATATTACCAAGAGCAGGTAAATGCTTGGTTTGAACTTGATAGTTAAGTTCACTCGGTACTGTGCTTTTAGCAAGTACCGTAATACCTAAGCCTTCTTTTAATGCGGCAATAAGACCGGTTAAATCGGCGTTGCTATAGACAATTCGGTATTTTATACCTGCACTTTTTAATGCATCAGTAGCACGGCGACGATAAATACACCCCTCTGGTGCGGTAACTAGCGTAACCACGTCGTTTTGTGCAAGTGATAAATCGCCTACCCATACGAGTTTGTCTTGCATAAAAATAGGGAATTTTTCAGAGCTGAGACGCTCATTTAGCGCCAGCACTAAATCAAACTGATCTTGCCTTGAGGCCGAAAGCAAATGTTTACTTAAGCGCGATTTAACTTCTAACGACACCTCTGGGTAGAGTGCCACAAAGTCGCCAATAATTGAGGGTAAAATACGCGCCGCAAATTCGCTCGGAATACCTAAGCGCACTTTACCTGCAATGTTTTCTGAGGTGAACTGCTGCAAAATAGCATCGTTGTGCTGCATCATCTGCTTTGCCATAGGCAGTAATAGCTCGCCGTACTGGTTTAATACTTGGCGCTGTCCTTGTTTTTTAAATAGTTTATAGCCAAGCACATCTTCTAAACGTTTTATTTGTAGGCTTACCGCAGGTTGCGATAGGCCAAGTAAGTCGCCTGCTTTAGCAAAACCACTTACTTCAACTACCATTACAAAGGTGCGTAAACTGTCGGTTGATATGTTTTTCATATTTATAATTACAATTTATATGGCTATATATATAAGTATTATTTATCAATTGATAAATAATTACAATTTGTTGTTACACACCTCGCGCAATATACTTTTAGCATTGAAAATACACAGGTGTTTGTTATGACTTTTAACCCAATAATGTTTGCCCGCCACAGCAACGCAAGTAGTGCGGTTACTAACGCTTTGCAAGCAAACAGCAGCAATGTTGTAATGGATTTTAGTGGCACCGAAACCAGTGTATTTTTAAGTTCTATTTTAGGCCTTGATTTAACTAAGCTTACCGCCAGCGGTTTAGGCTTAAAAGGCACGCTTGATGGCGACTATAATTCTGACTACAGCTTTGCTGTTTATTACTTTAGTGAAACTGCGTTTAGATTCGTACTGCCACACAGCGCAAGCCTTCAATTACAAGCGCTTATAAATGAGCAACAACTTCGTTTTGATATCGATTATGTAATGCGAACCGACCTAGCTACTTTTACTCTAAGCGGTAGCAATGCATTTGACACCCTAGTAAATGCTTTTAAATTAACACCAGGTTTGCGCCTTTCTGACGCGCAACTTTGTTACGGTGCACAAAGCGGTGATGTATTTATTACCGCCATTGATAATAACGACGAACAACACTTTGTATTAGTCGCTAAACAACAAAAATTACAAAAATGGCAAAGCTACATGCAAGCGCAAGGTTTTGCACTTATGCATAGTGAAGCCGCATAACGAATACAAACAACAGGTAAGCATAACAATGCTTGCCTGTTTTTATATCTATTTAAGCCACGCCCTAAACAGGGTTAATTTAAACGTGAAGGAATGTTATGACTTCTAAAACTGTACTACATGCTAAGCACCTAGAAGCGGGCGCAAAAATGGTTGATTTTCATGGCTGGGAAATGCCAATCAACTACGGCTCACAAATAGAAGAACACAATAGCGTACGTACCGATGCTGGTATGTTTGACGTATCACACATGACTATTGTTGATATTGAAGGGCCTCAAGCAAAAGCATTTTTACGTAAGCTAGTAGCTAACGACGTTGCAAAATTAACCGTACCAGGCAAAGCGCTTTACACCGGCATGCTTAACGAGCAAGGCGGTGTAATAGACGACTTAATTATTTATTTCTTTAGTGAAACGTTTTACCGCCTAGTTGTTAACTCAGCAACGCGCGAAAAAGACCTAGCGCATTTAGCTAACGTATCGAGCGACTTTGACGTAACTGTTACAGAGCGCCCAGAGTTTGCAATGATTGCAGTACAAGGCCCTAACGCTAAAGCAAAAACAGCCACTCTTTTAAATGCTGAGCAACAAGCCGCTGTTGAAGGTATGAAGCCATTTTTTGGTGTTCAAGTAGGTGATTTATTTATTGCCACAACGGGTTATACTGGCGAAGACGGTTACGAAATAGTAGTACCGAACGACCAAGCAGCCGATTTATGGCAACAACTGCTAGACGCAGGTGTTAAGCCTGCTGGTTTAGGTGCACGCGACACGCTACGTTTAGAAGCAGGTATGAACCTTTACGGCCTAGATATGGACGAAAGCGTATCACCACTTGCAGCTAACATGGCATGGACCATTGCATGGGAACCAGAAGATCGTGACTTTATTGGTCGTGACGTGCTTGTTAAGCAACGCGCAGAAAAAAGCACTGACAAACTAGTTGGCTTAGTGTTTGAAGAAAAAGGCGTTTTGCGTAGCGGTTCTAAAGTAATTGTTGACGGTGGGGTAGGTATTATTACCTCAGGTACTTTCTCACCAACACTTGGTTTTAGTGTAGCCCTTGCACGTGTACCACGTTCAACAGGCGATACAGCTCAAGTAGAAATGCGTAAAAAATTAGTAAACGTTAAAGTAGTAAAGCCTAGCTTTGTACGTAACGGTAAATCAATAATTTAAATAATTTGGTTATATCAATCAGTGTAATTACAGTGATTGATATCCTCCCAATATAAACCAAAGGACAAATAAAATGAGCAACATTCCTAGCGAGTTAAAATACGCACCTTCACACGAGTGGGTTCGCAGTGAAGGCGACGGTACATTTACTGTTGGTATTTCTGAGCATGCACAAGAACTTCTTGGCGACATGGTATTTGTTGAATTACCAGAAGTTGGCGACGAAGTAGACGCTGGCGAAGACTGTGCAGTAGCAGAGTCAGTTAAAGCAGCATCAGACATTTACGCACCTATCAGTGGCGAAATTGTTGCTATTAACGAAGAACTTGAAGATTCACCTGAAACAGTAAACAACGACGCTTACGGCGACGGTTGGTTATTCCGTATTAAAGCATCTGACGAGTCTGAGCTAGATAACTTATTAGACGCTGAAGGTTACTCGCACACTATCGACGAAGAATAATCATTTTTTGTAGATAACTAAAAGCCCCGTTTAATGTATAAAAATGGGGCTTTTATGATTTTACAGCGCACAACCCCATACTGAGTGAGCTGTTAAATCGTCAAATATTTTAATTAATGCTAGTTACCCATTAGCATTTAGGATCATAGGAATCTGGATTCATGTCAAACGCCAAATCTCTTGAAGAACTAGAGCAAAAGCAAGATTTTATTCGCCGCCATATTGGGCCAAGCCCAGCACAAGTAAGCGATATGCTAAGTGCTTTAGAAGTATCGAGTGTGCAAGAGCTCATTGACCAAACTGTACCGGCTAGCATTCGCTTAGAGCAACCGCTAACAGTTGGACAAAGCCGTACTGAAGTTGAAACACTAAGCTACTTAAAATCAGTAGCAAGCAAAAATAAAGTTTTCAAATCGTACATTGGCCAAGGCTACCACCCAACTAACGTACCGCACGTAATTTTACGTAACGTACTAGAAAATCCAGGTTGGTATACAGCGTACACACCGTATCAGCCGGAGATTGCACAAGGGCGTTTAGAATCATTATTAAACTTCCAAACTATGACCCTAGATTTAACTGGTCTTGATTTAGCAAGTGCATCACTACTTGACGAATCAACAGCCGCTGCAGAGGCTATGGGCCTTGCAAAACGCGTATCAAAAGCTAAAAAAGCCAATGCCTTTTTTATTGCCGACGACGTACACACACAAACTATCGACGTAGTAACAACGCGTGCCGAGCAGTTTGGTTTTGAAATAATTGTAGGTAAAGCAGAAGATGCCGTAAACCACGACATTTTTGGCGCATTGTTCCAATACCCAACTACATCAGGCGAAGTGGTAGACATAACAGACCTAATTGCTGGCGTACAAAGCAAAAAGGCCATTGCCTGTGTTGCTGCCGACATAATGAGTTTATTACTATTAAAAGCACCGGGTAAACTAGGCGCAGACGTAGTGCTTGGTTCGGCTCAGCGTTTTGGCGTACCTATGGGTTACGGCGGTCCACACGCTGCATTTTTTGCAACACGTGACGCATACAAACGTTCATTACCAGGTCGTATTATTGGTGTATCTAAAGACCGTTTAGGTAACGACGCACTACGTATGGCAATGCAAACGCGCGAACAACACATTCGCCGCGACAAAGCCAACTCAAACATTTGTACAGCGCAAGTATTACTAGCCAACATGGCAGCGTTTTACGCGGTATACCACGGCCCACAAGGCTTAAAAACTATCGCGCAGCGTATACATCGCTTTGCTGATATTTTAGCAACAGGTCTAAAAACTAAAGGCATCGCACTTAAGCACAGCACTTGGTTTGATACGCTAACAATCGTTGACGACAGCAAAAACGACGTAACAGCACGTGCAATTGCAAAAGGCGTAAACTTTGCTACAAACCACGAAGGCGAGTACTCAATTTCGGTATCAGAGACAACAACACGTGCCGATATTACTGAGTTATTCGATATTATTTTAGGCGAAGGCCATGGCCTAAGTGTTGACGCTATTGCAGCAGACGTTGAAGCAAATGGCAGCGAGTCAATCCCTGCAAGTTTAGTACGTGACGACGAAGTACTAACGCATCCAAACTTTAACAGCTACCACAGCGAAACAGACATGCTTCGCTACATTAAGCGACTAGAAAGCAAAGACTTATCGCTTAATCACTCAATGATCTCGTTAGGCTCATGTACCATGAAACTAAACGCGACTGCTGAGATGATCCCAATTACGTGGCCTGAGTTTGCAAACCTTCACCCATTCTGCCCGCTAGATCAAGCAGAGGGTTACCAAATAATGATTAACGAGCTACACGACTGGTTAGTAAACATTACCGGTTACGATGCAGTATCACTACAGCCAAACTCTGGCGCGCAAGGTGAATACGCAGGCTTAATCGCGATTCGTAAATACCACGAGTCACGCGGCGATGCACACCGTAATGTATGTTTAATTCCAAGCTCTGCGCACGGTACTAACCCTGCATCAGCGCAAATGGCGAGCATGAAAATTGTGGTAGTTAACTGCGACAAAAACGGTAACGTAGACATGGCCGACCTTAAAGCGAAAGCTGAGGAAGTGTCTGAAAACTTATCGTGTATTATGATCACATATCCGTCTACGCATGGTGTATACGAAGAAACAATTCGCGAAATTTGCGACATTATTCATGAGCACGGCGGCCAAGTTTACATGGACGGCGCAAACATGAACGCGCAAGTTGGCGTAACAAGCCCAGGCTTTATTGGCTCAGACGTATCGCACTTAAACTTGCATAAAACATTTTGTATTCCACACGGTGGCGGTGGTCCAGGTGTTGGCCCAATTGGTGTTAAATCGCACCTTGCGCCGTTTATGCCAAACCATAGCGTAATTAACGTACCAGGTACTAACATCGGTAACGGTGCGGTATCAGCAGCGCCTTACGGCTCAGCCGCTATTTTACCTATTTCATGGGCTTACATTACCATGATGGGCAGCGAGGGCTTAAAACAAGCCACTGAAATGGCAATTGTTAATGCTAACTACTTAACGCATGAGCTAAGCAAGCACTTCCCAATTTTATACCGTGGCCGTAACAACCGTGTTGCTCACGAATGTATTGTTGACTTACGCCCGCTTAAAGAGCTATCAGGCATTACTGAAATGGACGTAGCTAAGCGCTTGCAAGACTACGGCTTCCATTCACCAACTATGTCGTTCCCAGTAGCTGGCACATTAATGATTGAGCCAACTGAGTCTGAATCAAAAGGTGAGATTGACCGTTTTATCGAAGCAATGGTGTCGATTAAAGGCGAAATTGAAAAAGTAATCTCTGGCGAATGGTCAATCGAAAACAACCCGCTAGTGTTTGCACCGCATACACAAGGCGACGTATTAGGTAACGAATGGGACCGCGCGTACGACCGTTTTTACGCTGCATTCCCAGTGCCTGCAGTGGCTAAAAACAAGTTTTGGCCAACCGTTACACGTATTGATGACGTGTACGGCGACCGTAACTTAGTATGTTCATGCCCAGCGGTTGAGACATATAGAGATTGATAATTTTTAAAATTTCCAATTAAAGATTGGGAATTTATAAAATTGAAAAAGCCGTTGCAGCAATGTAGCGGCTTTTTTGTGTGTGTTTAAACATTGTAGACGCACAGCTTGCTGGCGTGTTGGGCGCAGCCCAAAAGGTGTTTAATTGTTGAAGGCGCATACTTTGTTTCCTTTTGGCTCATTGAGGGATTAGAAACCTTATTCAAGGTTTTGTCGCGCTGGCGACAGCAGCCAAAGAGGGGGCTATAGATTTTCAAACTTAACGCTGCTGCAAGTAATTCATCCTTGAAGCTGGGTTACTGTCGGCATCCATGCCTTCACTTCCTCATACTGCGAAGCTGCGCTTCGGTTATTCGTCACCTCTCAGCGCACCCGAGCATCACGCTTAATCCTTCAAACCACAATCGATGTGAACGTAAACGCCATGAAAGCACATCCATGTGCAAGCATGGCTTTCATTTTATCCATGAAATGCATTACTCATCAATTGCTTACTTTCAGGGCGTGATGACGGGGAAGGGTGTTAAACGTGAGATTAGTGTTTGGCCTTGGCAAAAAACACGACCTGACCCTCTTTATCTCTATTTGGATTGAAACGAAACCCAACAAATCACAAATATACTTACTCGCTTAAAAGCCAAGAGTATATGTTATTTATTGTAGGCGTTTAGCTTGCTGACGCGCGGGCGGCAGCCCGAATAAGTATTTGAATAGGTGTTTGAGGTTATCGTCACCGATAATGTTAATGTGTTTCGTACTTTTAAATATTAGAAACCTTATTCAAGGTTTCTTGCCAGATTGCTGGCGGCAACCAAGGGGCGGCTACCGCCGACCGCCCCTTGGAACCCCACGGCGCCCCGAGCATCACGCTATTTCCTTCAAACCACAATTGATGTGAACGTAAACGACGAAGATAGGCCATCCATGGCCTAGTTTCGCCTTATCGCGCTTCCATGCGCGATATTACTCATCAATTGCTTATTTTCAGGGCGTGATGACGGGGGAGGGTGTTAAACGTGAGGTCATTGTTTGGTCTTGGCAAGAAGCAAGACCTGGCCCTCTATTTTCTGTTGAATTCACAGCTACCACTCAAACCTCTCATTGCTCTCTGAATCACGTTCTGTTTCTCTTTCGTAGTTACTAGCAATATATGCTTCCCATTGAACTTTTTTAGCAATACCCCATGCTGATATTTCTTCGTTAGTTGAATCTATTAATGGCTGAAATAATGGTAATCGTGATTCAAGTATTTTTGCTCTTGAGTCTGTCCATCCATTCGGGCTGAAGCTTGTGAGATACTCATCTAGAACTTTAGCTGGTTCAGGGCAGGAGTTTAATAGCTCTATTGCTAGTGGTGTCCACTTAATTGATTTTTCATTTGATTGGTACGGCGTAATTATAGATGCGAGTACAGGGTAACTATCTTTGCCATTACTTTTACACCAATCTAGCGTGCTTTTCATATCAACTTTAGAAAATGGGCTTACTTTCTTATCAAACTTACCTTTTATTGCATTTCTTATCTGTGTTTCAACTTCAGCATTACTACCTATAAATACTTCAAGAGCTAATATTGGGTGTAATTGAATAACTGTAGACATAAATTCAGGGAAATCATATCGGCCAATTATATGTTTCAAAATTTTCGCTTTAATTGCCTCTAGAACAGTTAAAGCATACTCTTTATTTGCACCAGCAGAAAAGCAGACATTGGCTATTTGGGTTAAGCTATGATCGCTGCCTCCCAAAGGTCCTCTTTCTTCTGGGTAATCGAATAATGCTAAAAATGATGCAGATTTCTCTTTAAGCAAGTCTGAAACAATATAGTGTTGGTTTTGCTTTAGCCCATGAAAACGCATAGATAATATATGGATAGCAACGTTCTGCCCACATTCTTTGTGCCAAATCAAATCCAAAATCTCGCATAACTTTTCATCAGGTATTGGTTCGTGCCTTCGTCCAGGTGCGAGGTCGTTATACTCCCTTATTAGGCATGTATTTTCCTGTAGCGATTGAATAATACGAGCGGTAGACTCTGTATCAATCTGGTAGCTTAGTTGAACTCTGATGAAGTGTTGTTTAAGTATAGGATGAATAAGAAGGCTATCTAAGAAATGATTAGTCAGTGCGATATTATATGTCGAAAGGTAATATATTTGGCCACATAAAAAATCAAGATTTCTTTCTTTTTCTGGAAGTTTCTCCAATACACTTATCACTTTAGTTAATGCTTCAGAGTTATTTTTTACTCCTTCAGCGTAACCTTTGCCGAATGCAAATAAATTAGAGCTTATTTCTGAGTATGATAGTAGTTTGCGAAGAATATCTTCATACTCTTTTGGCGGTCTGTTTGCTAATTGGATACCTAGTTCAATAGAGTATTCGTGCCCTTTTTTATACCCACGCTCAATTACTTTACCATTATCATCCATCTCCTCTAGGTCATAAAATTTCCACGGTTCAGCTAAAACGTACATATCTATATCGTCCAGAATACAATTTGGTGATAGTAGTTCAGAAATTGACTTTAACCTTTGAATATTATCTTCATTTGATGAACTACAGTCAAACCTCAATATTGAGTGGATTGCTTCAAAGCCATCGCTCCACATTCCTGATTTGCTTATTTCTACACATATCTTCTCAATTACATCTCTAAGGCAACTTACTCGCCATAAGCTTCGTAAGTTTTTACTGAGTATTTTCTTTGCGAATGACGAAACTTGAGAATCACTGGCTATTAACTCAGCTGTATATTCGATGAATAGTTTATACCAGTCTTCAACATCTTGGTTGGTCTTTGGTCTGTAACCAAAGTCTCTTGGGTTTGCACCAAAATCAAAGCTATGGTGTGAGGAAAAGTGCCAAGCTTCTAGAGATGAATCTAAAAGCTCAAAAGCTAGCTCAATGCTATTCTCAGTATCGCTAGCAATTAAATTATTTATAACATTTAATCGCTGCTCTTTGGTTGCATGAGTACCAGATAAATATAGTTGGAACAGTGATTTTAAAATATTTCTGATAGAGTTGTAATTCTCAGTTTTATCTTCAGATAGTGTGAATTGGCATAACAATTTAGCGCATGTGTCAAAATACTGTTCCTCATATGCAATAGATCTAATAAGCCTTGTTATTTCGGTAAATTGCTTATTTTTTCGTGTACAAAACTCAGGCTGTTTAGCTAAAGCTTCAATGTGAAATAAAGCTTCTTTCGTTGAAATAGGTGCTACATTATTAAGTAATATCCAAGCAAGCTTATTTTTGCCTTTTGTATATAGTTTATATAACAGCCCATTTTCACTTAACCAATCATTAACGATGATTTTAGCTTCTTCACATTGAGGTAGGTAGCCTAGTCTCCTAGAAAATGACTTTAATAATCGCTCGTTTGTAGATTCATTAAAGTTACTGGAAATAATAGCGGAACTTATATTTTCTAACGCATATTTGGCTAACCTATTAGCAATAGGGTGGGGTAATACAGCCATCCATTTACTACGTTGCTGAACTAAGTTTCGACGTTTTAGTTCTATTGCCGATTCAAACATAGTTTTTGAAGGAATTTCTGATAGGTTACTGAGAAATGTAATATCATCACTATATAGCTTATCACTATTAATTTGGAATGAATAAACTAGTGAAAGATATTGAGCTGCCTTTTCGAGTGACTTTTCATTGGTATGGCGTTGATAAAATAGCCTTCTAAATAGTTCTTCATCCCTTAGACTTGAAATGTTTTCGTCTTTACCTATTGTTTCAGCCAAAGCCAAAGCTATTCTTGAGTTACCACCTGAAAATTCACTAATTGTTCTAGAGTTTTGCTGACCTAGGTGCTGATATCTAGCGTTAAGTATTTTTTCTATAAGCTCGATTGAAGATGGCTCTAAAGAGAATACTTCAGTCTGCTCTGGTTGGTCTTCTCTTAAATCATATTCGACAGTCAGTAAGTTGGTGTTACTGCTTTCAACGCTGCATAGGGTTGTAAGTGATCTATGTAAGTCAGGTGGGCAGTTATCTATAATTAAAACTGCTTTACGGCCTTCTCCCGCGATTTTTTCTGCCAGAGCTTGTGGCGTTGGTGTTGGAGCGTTGGCCATATCAGTATAGAATACAGCCCTATGGGGTAATGGATTTTCACCAATACGCTCATCAAATAAAGCTTGCACAAATCTAGTTTTTCCAACACCAGATAAACCAACAAGTCTAATCGATGCTTTTTTTTCTAGTAATTTACCGCGAATAAGGTTTAAGCCGTCTAAACCTTTATGTCCTTCATTATTGTTTGACGATGAATCGAGTAACCTAACCTGTTCATCAAAGAAATATTCACCGGATATTCCATGGGGGCAATTTGCCCAGTTATTATATCCTTCCCATGAGTTTGTATCGTTATAAAACCTAGAATTTATCCATAGCTCATGAAATTCTCTTTTTTTTTGAGATATAAAGCCTTTGACGTGTGTGTAAATTTCGTCTTCTTTGTCTGCTGGTTTACAGATGTTTTCGTGACAAGATTCAATAGGAATAGCTCTAGTTTCCGGTAAGCCTGGATCTGCACTGTCAGGCTTAACAACTTGTATTACACCATACATTTTCTTTGTTTCTGTAAGGATAAGGTGTCTTATTGGGGCATTCGAAGACCAATCTCTATACCAAGTGTTGAGTTCTCTTAAATTAGGATCATTTCTACTTAAAGATGCAGTGGCTACTGATGGCTTTAATAAAGTAGTACACTTTAAGAGAGCTCTAGCAGCTAAATTATGGCCAAGTAAAGCTATGTCAGAGCCCAAGTGAGGAGTTCCTAAAAAAGCCGCACCTGACACTCTGCCTAAAAATTGTTGTGCTTCGACTCTATTAGTTTGATCATGAGCAATTCTAAGTATTTGCTTCGTAATTAACCCACCAAGACTATGACAAACAAAGAATATTTCGCCTTCAGATAGCTGAGGAGTTTTTAGCATATGTTCAAATATATTGGTAGCAAGGTCAGGGATACCCATACCAGTGCTATTGAAAGATAATTTTGGTGCGGAATATTCAACAGTCCATATGTTTAGATCGCTATTATCTTCAGCTAACCACATTGGCCAAGCTTCATCTTTAGAGCCTTTTTTAAGCCAAGTGCTGTTAGCACTTCCTCCTAGCCCATGTAGAAAAATAACATGAATATCTTTTATCTCATCAGAATCTGACCTAAGTACTATTTTTGCCACTGTTCTTTCTCTTCAATCCATTGTTTAATATCTACACGTTTAAAACGCCAGCTACCACTGACCTTGAAGTCAGGAAGTTTACCTTAGCTAGCTAATCGGTAAGCGGTTTTTTCATTGAGTTTTAAATAGAGCGCTAACTCTTGAATAATGAGTATATCTTCAGCGGTTCACAATGTCCCCTAACTTAGATTAATCCCATCATATGAAGAGCAAAGTTTTGACTACATACCAAGTACCTAGATTTATAGTTTATTGCTCATTGAGTTAATTACTCTGTCTAGACCACTGCGAATAGAGTTTAAGAATGCGTTTACCATGTGATTAACCGTGGCAGAGGGCGTGAGAAAATAAAGGGCAATGTTATTGCCCTTTATTATGCGCTTTAATTGGTAGTTATAAACTATAGTGCGACTAAGCTTTGCTCTAGCATTGCCTTTATTTGTTTTACTATTTTAGCTTCTGTTTCAGGTTCGAATTGTTGTATACGTGGGGTATGAATATGCTCTGTAGGTATACTTGAATTAAGCGCATCGCGCAGGCGAATACTTCGGTACGATATTTCGTTAGACAGGTAACCACCGCCGCCGCCATTAACCGCAATACTATTTTTGAGCTCGCCGTACGAATCTGCTTTATACAGGACCAAAGGGGTCAAATCTTGACTTCATACATCAATGGTCTAGATTTATAGTTTACTGCTCATTGAGTTTATTATTATGTCTAGACCGCTGCGAATAGAGGGACCAAAGGGGTCAAATCTTGACTTCATACATCAATGGTCTAGATTTATAGTTTATTGCTCATTGAGTTTATTATTATGTCTAGACCGCTGCGAATAGAGTATGAAAGTGCGTTTTATCATGTGATGAATCGCGGAAGAGGGCGTGAAAATACCTTTTTGAGTGATGACGATTTTAAGCATTTTTTATACTGCATTGAGCAAGCAAGCCTTCGTTTTAATATTGAAGTGCATTCGTATTGTTTAATGACCAATAATTACCACCTACTAATAAAAACTCCTGATGCAAATTTAGGCAGGGCCATGAAACATATTAATGGTCTCTATACGCAATATTTTAATAGAACACACAATACAGACGGTGCACTGTTTAGAGGTCGCTATAAGGCTGTGCTGGTGGATGCTGATAATTACTTACTACACGTTAGTCGTTACATACATCGTAACCCAATAGAAACAAGTACACCGTTAGTAGATGAGCTAATTGACTATAAATGGTCTAGCTATTCAGCTTTTATCAAAAAAACAGCGACGCCGAAATGGTTTGTTCGAGACTTTATATTTTCGCTTCAAGGAAAAAAGCGCAAATATGCTGCTTACAAACAGTTTGTTGAATATGAAAACAATAAAGAAATAAGTACTTTTTATGGCGCTAAAAAGTTATTTTCGGTGTTGGGCGGCGATGAATTTATTCAGAATGTTAAGGAGTATATTGCAAAATCAGACAACGAAAAAAGCGTTGTTGTTCAGAGGCGTTCAACTGATGATGTTGTTGCGTACTTAGCTAAATATTTTTGTATAGATACACATGATATTGTAACGGTTAAGAAAGGGCGTAGAGAGAAAAACTTACCTTGTATGTTTGCCATAAAGTTATGCCAAGATTTAACAGGGCAAAATTTGAAAGCGTTAGCCGTTGTTTTTAATGTTCAACATTATTCAGCCATATCCCAAACGGTATGCAGGCTAAATAAGTTAATAATTGCAGATGATAAGGTCAACTTACAGTTCGAAAAACTTCGAGATAGTTTGATGTATGAAGTCAAAGTTTAACTCATTTGGTTTTTTGGTCTGCCCTCTGGAGTAACAAGTTTACTATGGTGCGGTATTGTAGTTGGAGGAGGTACGGGTAGCTAGATAGAAAATATTTCTCAGGAAAAGGAGATAAATTGGGAGGGGTTTTATATGAAAAGATCGAAAAGTGACTATTGATATCGAACTTTTTGGCTTACTTTTATTTGGGATTGGTCTAGGTGTCATTTTTATCATTTTTTTACCGTTAGCCTTTTATTTAAAAGGGGAAAAGCTCAGAACGGTTGAAGATATTTTAGAGTCAGGAAATCGTTACTATTCCCTAAATATTTTTATGGTGATCCATGGTTTACTTCATTATGGCAGTGTATTTTTATTTGATTGTTATGCAAAACGTTATAATTTATTAAATGATAGAAACAAGGTACCAGCTCAAGTCTCCATACTATTTAAAGTGTATTTTGCAATTTTTATGCTTTGCGTACTTTTAATTTTTTTACCTATATTATTTTGTGAATAATTACTTTAGCCGATAGAAAAATCAAAGGGGCACCCATTAGAAAGTTCCGGTTAAGCAGGCAGCTGTGTTTTCTTGATCTTTTTATTCAAAAACCAAGTGTTCTTATTATTTAAACTCAATTTAAATATGACTACGCACCTAGTAATGGCGTCGATTGGTGTGAATATGCACTGTGTGCTGGGTAATAACGCCGTGAAAACATATCCATGCTTGCCTATTTTCAGGGCATGGTGACGGGGAAAGGTGTTAAACGTGATACTTGTTTTGGTCTTGGCAGAAACAAGACCTGACACTTAGCATTCTTCTGTATTCTAGGTTTTAGCGAGTAACTTTAGTTTTAATAAATGTTTAACTTTGCAGGGATGACTATTTGTTGGTTTTATTTGTGAGGTGTATGTTTTATTTTTGTTTACAAATCATTTCAATTTAGTTACTTGCTAACCTGTTTTTGACCTATTTAAATTGAGATAATGAAATGGAATAAACATAATGGACTAATAAAAATGAATAAATTTATACTTACCCCACTCGCTATTGCACTTTCTTTAACGCTCAGCGCATGTGGCGGCTCTTCATCAGAGGGGAACTCTGTAAGCTCATCAAATGGCGGCAGCACTGCTCAGCTTCAAACCATTTCATTACAAACATTAACTCGCCAGTGTGGAACCGATTCTGCGTATCAAACTGATGTGGTATTTCACAATGATGATGGTGATGCTATCGGCTCTGTTAAAACCGACGCCCAAGGTAGTTTTTCAGGTGAACTACCTTCTGGTACAAAACATGTATCAGTACTGGGTGATGTTGTTGATGAAGCCGATGGTGCTTATACGCACATATTTACAGAGCTTGATATTGAAAATAGAACTAATTTAGGTAAATACCATTTTAATAAGTTTAGCGAAAGCTGTGGTTGTCGCGCAGTGAGCATAGATACATCTGAACTAAATACAATACCTAATGATTACAGGGTGTATCAATACGAAGGCTCAGAAATTTCAGATTCTGTTTTTATTTGCCCAACTACAGAAAACCTTTACCTTACCGCAAAATCTTACTTTTCAAATGACGCTAAAGTGGCTGTTATTGAAGTTCCGCAAAATGCGTCTGTGATAAAAATAACGGATACAGATTTTAGCCATGATGGTGTGGAGGTGGCTAATCAAGGCAGTTTTAATGCAGCTTCTGTTAGTACTCGAGGGTATATAGAAGATATAAATTCCTATGAGTTTGTACAGTTTACATACATTAACTCCCCTGAACCGCTATTTGTTTTCCCAACGGTGACTGAGCATAACTTTTATGTACAAACAGATTCATCGGTTGAGCCAACAAGAGTTGATGGTGCCCGAATCGACATGCATAGTTATGCTCGAAGTAGTGTAGATTCAGATGGTAGTTATGAGTTGACAGAGCTACCTACTATAACCGAAGACTTAGGATTCAGTTTACTTCAATTTACTGAAAGCAATGATTCAAGCTTTGATTTTAGTAATGTTGATAGCCGATTTGCAAGAGCAGTATGGGATTACAGCTTTTTGGTTGATGATGAAGCAGAAAGCCGATTTGATTGGACAATAAGAGGTGGCATAAGCGGTCAAATTCCAGATTTATCTTTTGGTACTGTGTTTCCTGAACCTACTGATGAAGTTATATTAGAAGAACTCACATTATTTCTGTTTGGTTACGCAGGTAATGCAACTGATGCAAACAGTTATGCAAAGCTTTTAGATACGATTACTGAAGGCGGGCATTTAACTAAGCCTGAATTTAGTAATTACGTATATGTATTTTTAAATGCTGAATTAGATTAATAATTACGTTTAATTTTGTATTATAAGGCCACATTTGTGGCCTTATAAATTATGATATTTTTTCTTTTAATAGTTATGAAGGTTTATTGGATAACACCATGCTCTCAATTAATGGCACCGTAACATAAGCACTCCACTTTACTGTTAAGTTACTTTTTTAGTAGGCGGTGTTTGGCATGACAAATTTTTTACTTGAAATCCAAAAGGACCAAACCTTGAGGAACCCCACATTTTTATCCGAACGACAAGTACTCACCACAACCCTTATTTAATTGTACCAATACGTTAGGTGCCGATTAGCTTTCGTGAGTGTCGCCCTATTGGTTTCTTTATTAGCCATGCGAAGGCCATCGTTGCACCGACACCAACAATCATATTTGCAATACCTAATAAGCCGATAATGAAAGCATCTCGATGACTTTGAATATAGTCTTGCAGGCCCATAATTAGAAAACCAACGAAGAAAACATGGTAAAAATAAATAGAAAACGAATATTCACCAATGTTGCATATGGTTTTTGGTAGACGTGTTTCAATATTTTGAAGCCACTTTAAGAGTAGTAAACAAGCTAATATTTTTTGAATGTAGAAAAGAGTTTGTCGAGATGAATACCACCCATCTACTTTATATTCATTAATATATTGGGTAAGGATGGCTGCGCTGATCAAGGCAATAAGAGCGATTAACCACGTTTTATATTGATTGACCTTAGCCATTGTCTTTTCGTAATGACTCCCTATTATCATTCCGAAACAATATGCACCACAAAAATACACCAAACTCTGCATGCTTAGAAAATCAGGAAAGGCGCTGCGGGATATAACCAAGGGCACGCATGCAAGAAAAAACATCAGCTTTGGTGTGCGTTTATTCACAAAATCTAGCAATGGTGTCAATATGAAAAGTACTAATAAAATCGGGATGTACCAAAATTGAATAGCTGCGGTTCCGGATACTAGGTTTGTGGCGACTGTGATAATAAACGATATATCGGTTGCTGCACCATCAGCAAGATAATATTGCCAGTACACAGCTGTCGCTATTGTGCTTGCGGCAACATAGGGTAAAACAACATTTAGTATTTTACTCTTATAAAATGAAATCCACCCTTTATTCTGTAAAATTTTACTGAAAAGTAATCCCGAGATAATGGCGAAGTATAGTGTGCTGCCGTGAAACAATAGTTCAGTTGAGTAAAAAAGCGTTTTTAAACCGAGAGAATCTAAATCGCCAGTCCAAAAAATAGCAAATGACCACGCATGTGCTGCGACAATACTTAAGATCGCAATGCCTCTAAAGGCTTGTAAATGAGAAATATATGAAGACATAGACAAAAATCATCGCTCGTTAAATATACGTTATAATTATGTTACTGTTCAGGTGGTGCGATAGATACCCATTACATACGTATTCAGGGCTTATAAATTTAAACGAGGTAAATCTTACTACTCCAAATTTATCGCCAAAATGCCACCTTGAGCTTTTTGTATCTTGCCTTTTCATTTTATAACGCAGCGATTTAGTGTCTTTTAATTGCTAATCCAAACACGATGCAATAGATAATGAGTCGCTTGAGGGGTCTCACTTTGCGTCTTTCTCGCTAATGTATATTTTACCAAACCCAACAAGTGCCTATTTTTTAAGATCGACAGAGCCTGCGAAGCAGTACATTATAATGCGTGCTTTAATTGATTTTAAAAAAGGGGATTTAATTGGATTCACTCACACAAGTGGTGCTTGGCAGTGCAGTTGCTTATGCAACATTGGGCAGTAAATTAGGTCGCAAATCTTTATTAATTGGGGCGGCGTTTGGCACTTTACCAGATTTAGATGTGCTAATTAATTTTGGTGGCGATGTTGAAAATTTTGTTTATCATCGTAGCTTTAGTCATTCTTTGTTTATACAGCTGTTATTGAGCCCCTTATTTGCGTGGCTTTTACTCAAAATGAATTGGGCTAAATGTATAACGATGACGCGTTGGTCGGCTGGCATTTTTTTAATTTTAAGTACGCATTCATTACTCGATAATTTTACCGTTTACGGTACGCAGTTGTTATGGCCGTTGTCGACATATCCTTTTAGTATTTCGAGTATATTTATTATTGACCCTGCGTATACTTTGCCTCTTGTGTTGTCTTGTATAGCGCTGTGTTTTGCACGTATGCGACCGCATGCACAACTTATAAACACGAGCGCGTTAGTCATTAGTTCGTTGTATTTAATTTGGGGCTTTGCGGCTAAATACCACATTAATAGTAAAATTTATCAGGCGCTGAATCAAAAAAATATCACATTCTCACATTTTGAAAGCACGCCGACTCCGCTTAATACTTTGCTGTGGCGCGCTGTGGCTATTACTAAGCAAGGTCATTATGAGATTTATGTATCTGTGTTTGATGAAGTTAAAAACGTTGATATTCAATTTTACCCTACAGAAAACGCGTTGCTAACTAAGCTCAATGATGCAAAGCAGATCGTGTTATTAAAACGATTTACCAAAGGGCTGTACGGTGTTTATCAACAAAATGAACAGGTTGTTATTAGTGATTTAAGAATGGGGGTAGAGGGCAACTATGTATTTTCATTTGTGGTTGCTGAACAAAAAGATCAGCAGTTGATCCCAGGGCAATATCAGAAGCTCAGTAATCGATTGCCGCTAGATAAGCTTAAGCTGGTTTTTGCTCGTATTACAGATCCAAATATCGATTTATAAACGAGCGTGGCAGTATCCACTTTTTTAATCATGGGTTTTAGTTGGGATTGCTCACTATTACCTAAGCCTAATTTAGTCATCAGGCCCTTTGAGCGTAAATATTAAATGCTTGCGCATATCTTTTAAAATAACGCCTTTTTTAAGCATTTCGCCACTTAAGCGTTTTTGCCATTTTAATAAATTTGGCTCTGCGGCCGCTAAGGCTTGCTCGCTTTCAAACTGAAAACACAAAAGTAGTGAACTTGGAAATAAATGATATTGAACATCAAACCAGCATTGCAGCATGCCTGGGAGCTCAGCGCGGCCTAGTTCTTCTAATTTTTCAGCTGTATTAAGTACAAGTGCTTGCTGTTTTATTTGCACCGCAGAGAGTTTTTTCATTATTAAAATCCAAGTTAGCGGCTAAAAAATGCAGCCGGAATGGGGGCATTATACGCAAGCTTGTAGGCAAGCAACAACCGTAGGTTGATTTGAGTTAAACGAAACCCAACGCATAGCTAATGTAACAAACAGAGCTATAGATAAATGTGAATGTTATTCGTTGTTGGCGCATAGTTTGCCGATGCGTTGGGTGATAGCTCAATAAGCGGATTCTACCGCCAGTGCTTAAGTGTTTCGCTCAAGGTATAAAATTTTATTCAAAGTTTACTGCGTTTACAAAAGCTCTCCAAATACGCCTCTGTAATTTATGAAGCCTAAGGCTACTTTACTAACTAAGTAGTTGTTTAATAATATCCAATTTAGGATTAGTATTAGAAACTACTTAAAACAATAAAAGTAAGAAGCAATGCGCCCTTACTAAAGAGGTATACATGGAAGATGCATTCATAGCCGTATTTGCAAATGTCGGTGCTATCTTAATTTTAGCTTTAACATTAAAAGCATTTAATAAAGTCGATATAAATATAACGTGGTCTTTAATCTCATTAGGCATTTTTACGTGTTACGTTTTTGCTCTATTTAGAGGCGCCGAGGTAATTCCTTTGGATATATTTTTTACTGATATGTCTTGGAATTGGTCAGGAAAAATAGCTGTAATTATCCTGTGGGGGAGTGCAATCCTAGCCTTAGCGAAATATAAACATGGCTTTCGTATTGCTGATGCTGGTTTTACTTTCAAACAAAGTGAAGGTTCTTTAAAACCTGCTTTTATTGTTCTGTGCTTGTTTGTAGTTCTCCAAGTCATTGTTTCATGGTTCTGGAGTGGCGAGCCTCGCTATGATTTAGAAACATTACTTTATCAAGCAACCATGCCAGGGGTTGACGAAGAACCGATGTTTAGAGGGGTCTTACTATTTTGTATTTCCTTGGCAATAGTATCTAAGCGATACAGTTTGGCGAGCGCGCCGATAAATATAGGTGGATTACTTTTAGTTTTGTTATTTGGCTTGGTGCACGGCGTTATGTTTAGCGCTGGTGAGTGGTACTTTTCGTTTACCTCTATTTTATTAACCGGAGGTTATGGTTTTATTTTACTGTGGCTAAGAGAGCGAACGGGGAGCTTGGTATTTCCAATCCTAGCCCATAATAGTGTTAACTTTGTTGGGCAATTAATTTAGGCAATGACTAAAACCTTGTTTAAGGTTTTTTCGCCCTAGGATTACAGTGGTACAGATTGCAGTGAAAAGGAAGGTGTCTTCGCTTTCTCTGGCCCCGATTATTACGTTTGATTCCGGAGGCAATTAATTGATTTGAACGTAAACGTCATGAAATAAATTATTCATCAGTTGCTTATGTTCAGGGCATGGTGACTGGGAAGCTCGTTTTTATTTATAGTTACGCTATTCATACTTGCCACAGGGCATCAATACCTTTATGTGCTGTAAGTGAACTCCGGGATCTACTTAACTAGGGGTTCATGTTATTTATATAAAAACGCGCACTACTTGTTGATGAGTGTAATTATATGGGTAGGAGTTTTTTACAAAATTTAGTGATTTTTACTTTAATAATAAGAATGTTAGAACTGGATTTTAATTTATCTCATTGATTTAAAATAATAATTTATTTGGTTCGAGTTTTGCTCAGTAGTAAGTGTATTTTCTTAAATAAATAAAGGAGTTATTATGAGTACCGTTATTACTGGGTTATTCGAAAGTGCATCACAAGCAACACTCGCAATTTACAGATTAGAAGCTTTAGGTATTAATGAAGCTGATATTAGTATTGTAGCCAATGACTCATACGCAAAGGAAGATTTTGCTGTAGACGAAGGTACAAAAGCTGCTGAAGGCGGTATTATAGGCGCGGCTTCAGGTGGTATTCTTGCTGCAATTATTGGCGGATTTACTGCCGTAGGGACTGTAGCAACCGGTGGTACAGGCTTATTAGTTGCCGGTCCATTAGTCGCTGCATTTGCTGCTGGTGGAGCAGGCGCTGCAGTAGGTGGTACTTTAGGGGCCGCAGTTGGTGCGTTTATCCCCGAGCACGAAATTAAGTATTACGAAGATGCCATTGAAAAAGGCTCTATATTAATTGGTATTAAGTACGATAGTGACAACAAAAACGCTATTGAAGAAATACTTAACAATGCAGGCGCAAGTAACGTTTCTACAGCGTAATGCTAGCTAATTAGTTTCAAAGTTAATAAAAAAGGTGAAACTTAGTTTCACCTTTTTATGCTATTTTGCTTTTGATTAGGCATAAATCTCACTTTAAGTAGCGCTTACAATTAAGTTATTATTAATACCAAACCCGAGAACACTTTGAATTATTTAGCTCACCTTTATTTAGCACAGCCTACAGCCGATTCTCACTTTGGGAACTTATTGGGCGACTTTGGTGGTAAAAGGCATGTAGAACACTTACCAAACACGGTTAAAAATGGGCTCGATAACCACTATTTAGTCGATAAATTTACCGACTCCCATCCTTTAGTTAAACACGCCAAGCAGTACTTTTCACCCGAGCGTAAGCGATTTACTGGTGTGGCTATTGATGTGGTGTTTGATCACTTTTTAATTGTGCATTGGCAACACTTTAGCAAGCAATCTTTAAGTGAGTTTAAGTACACCAGCTACCAGCTTTTAAATCAGCGCATACCTGTTATGCCAACGTGTATGCAGCATGTTGTAACAAGTATGACTAAAAACGATTGGTTTAAAGAATACGAAACCATTGATGGAATAGGGCTAGCACTTGATAATATTGCCAAGCGAATTCGTTTTACTAACACTTTTTCGGGTGCGGCTGATGATATAGCGCGTAACTACGATGAATTAGAAGCCGTGTTTCTAGCGTTTTTTCCGGAGCTAATTAAGTATGTAAGTAAGTCTGGTTTTGAAAGCACTTAAAAAAGTTAGATAAAGAGCTTTATTTAAAGTCAGTATGCATAACTATACGATGATTTGGCTGGGCGTTTTTTTGCTATTAACGACATTGAAATTGGTTATTCAGCCGATATTTTTGAAGATGATGTTGAAACAAAAACACAAGATATACTGCTTTCTTATAGAAAATTTAAAAATTCTAACATCACTTTTAACTATCAAACGCTTGAAGGGCTGCAAGGCACGGCTAGCAATTTAGGCGGCAATTAGTTAGGACAATTTTCTCGAAAAATACACGTTCAACTAAGTTTGAGCTATCTGGCCAGCACAACTTTTATACCTTCAATAATACAAATCCAGATCTAGGTTTAAAAGATCTGGGTAGCGACATACAGCGGTGAAATTTCTTGGACTTCCGACAATAAAAAACTTATGGTCGTACTACGCGCTTGAGAACAAACAGGCCGACATATAGATACTTCTTTTGGTGACTTGTCAGTAATTAAGTTTTTTAGTATTGAGCACCGTAATAGTGAATTAAGCAGGAATATTATGAGTAAGAATAACGATGTACCTCAGGCTTATGTGAAGCAAGAGGAAGGCTATCGAATAAAGGCCTTAAGATTGTACCCTTGGGTATGCGGGCGTTGTGCTCGTGAGTTTGAGTACTCTAATTTACGTGAGTTAACGGTGCATCATGTTGATCACAACCACAGTAATAATCCTGAGGATGGCAGTAATTGGGAGTTATTGTGTATTTATTGCCACGATAATGAGCACAATAAATACCACGAACACATTATGTATGGCGGGTCGACTACAGAGCGAAAAGTAGAGGCTGCAACGCATTCTCCGTTTGCTGATTTAAAATCGCTGTTAAATAAATCAAAGTAATATTTGAACCAAGTTAATGATTAAATAAATAGGCTAAAATTTATAACGGCGATTACTGGCTTAACAGTTATTGCAAAATGTAAGCTTTAGCGATTATTTTCCATTCATTATCTAATTTAGATAATGTTAGTGCATCATAAAAACGGTTAGTAGAACGAAATAAAACAACAGCTAAACGATCGTCAACTATGTTCATACTAATAATTTCACCATCGAGGTTTCCACCCGCTGGATTTTTGTTTGATGCCCATTGGTTAAGCACACTGGTCATATCTTTATACGACTTAATAACGTTTTTACCGTCGTCGTTTTTTACTACACCAACCATTGTTGCGTGCTCTGCTGCAAATGCGCGAAATAAACGCTCTTTATTCGCCTCACCTTGACCCTGAAAGTAGTCGTTTACTGCAGCTTTTATCGCGACTTTATCAGAGGCTTTATCTGCGTGTGCACTGAACGATAAAAAGGTAACACTTATAATAACTAACAACGATTTCAACATAAAACTCTCTTTTACTAATTCTAAAACGCACTAAACTTAAGGTTGCTGGCGTAAGCTAAAGCAACCTCATAATATTATATTTAAGTTAAATTTTACTAATTAAAGCTCTTTGGCTGTTTTGTCTTTTATGTCAAACCAGTTTGAATCGGCTGAATTAATAAAGCCTGGTACGTCTTTTAGCCATTGTTTTTGAACCGATTTATCAAGATTTAAATAAAGTTTGTTTTCAACAATTTTGAAAGCCTCTGGATCTACGTCAAACTTTTTCTCCATTGATACACCAAATGCACAAAAGCCACCAAATTGTGGGGCGTATTTTTCTGGGTTAGCTCTAAATAAGTCGCGGTGCTTAGCTGAGCTGAACTTATAAATGGCATTTTTATGCGTTGCAGTATATTCAGAACTGCCTGTTACCGCTTTGTTTTGGGTAAAGTAAGCAACGGTATCGTAACCACTAATTGCAATGTCGTTAACGTCGGCATTTGTGTCTATGTCTGCTGCAAAGCTTAGTGAACTTGCAAGTACCGATGCTGCAAAAAAAGCTGATCTAGTGAGTGTCGAAAATTTCATGTGTATCTCCAAAGGGGAATTTAATTAGTGTGTTTGTTTAAAACTCAACTGTACTTTATCGTTATTGTTTGGTTAATATGCGTCTATTAGTCTGCATTTTCATACCAATAATCCAAAGAGGCGTTTATGGACGTACTTTCGAGTGTGCTGAGGCATTTTTCACTTAATGCCAATGTGTTTTTTAGTGGGAACATGTGTGGTACTAGCGACTTTAGTGACGATAAAGGTGTTGGGCATTTACATTTATTGCGCTCAGGTACGTTAAAAGTGCGCAGTAATAATGGCTTCGAAGTCGTTTTGTCTAAGCCTTCGGTTATATTTTTTCCTCACTCTACAGGGCACTGTTTATTTTCGGATAAGGGGGAGGGGGCTGATTTAGTGTGTGCACAAATTAGCTATCAAAGTGGAGGGTATAGCCCTTTATTGCAGGCGCTGCCTTATTGCTTAAATTACGAATTAACGGGTGATGGATTATTAGCGCAAAGTGCTTTTTGGATTTTTGATGAGGCATTTAAAGACGCCAGCGGTAAGCATTTAATTATAGATCGCTTATGCGATGTATTTTTAATTAGTGTGCTGCGAAAAGTACTAGAAGAAGGCACAATTAAAAGCGGAATGATGGCAGGGTTTGCCCATCCTCAGTTGGCTAAGGTATTAATTAAAATACATCAAACCCCAGAGCAAAGCTGGTCGCTTAGCGCTATGGCTGAGGAGTGTGGTATGTCGCGTTCTAAATTTGCCGATACCTTTAAGCGAGTAATTGAGCAAACACCGGCTGACTATTTGGCTGATTGGCGTTTATCGGTTGCTAAAAAGCTTATTTTAAAAAATCAAAATATGGATTTAGTGGCTAATCAGGTTGGGTACGAAAATGGCTCTGCACTTGCCCGTGTATTTAGAAAAAAAACAGGGCAAGCGCCAAAAGAGTGGTTATTGAGTCAGCAGTAAATTTTTTAGTAAGTTACTTTTTTAATCGGGTAAAACTTTTTAAACTCTGGGAGTGCAGTATTTAGAGCTCTGGATGTCAGTTTTACGTTGATAAAAATAGTGTTTATGTGATTTGAATTAGCCAGTACTGCAACATACAGCTGTTATTCTATTATATGACCTAACTTTCGCCATATTCCTATTCGCTTTATTACGAAAAGTTAAAGAACCAATAGCATTCTTTGGCACTAACTTAACCGCGCTCTCCTTATCTGTTTTACCACATTTTTGCGGCTCATTTATTTATGGAGTTATGCTGAGTGTGGTTATTATCGCGACCCTATTTTTAGTCTCTTTTGTTTTAAAAAGAGATACCTAGCAACGCTTTATATTTACGTATATGACCATGAGTGGATTACTAACAAGTTGTATAGTTAAAGGCATTATGGTGGCCTACTTTTAGACTTTTTTGAGATAGATTTTAAACAGCTGATACTTTTTAAACTTTAGCTTTTTATTTTATCCATATTAAAACCAATCTGCTGCAACTTGCAGTGGAGTCGGGTCGCCTTTTTTAGATACCCAAAACACTAATGCTTGCTTTGTTGGCGATATTTTTTTAGCGCGAGGCAGGGTTAAGTCAGTTAATGATAATTGCTGCTTAGTTTGCATGTTACTTTGCTCGTAACCTATAACGACAAAGTCGTGTTTTAACTTATGGCCTGCGTTTTCGCCGCTGTGTATTTGTGTTTCTATACCAAAGCCTAACAGAGCTACATGAGCTGTTAAGTTTTGGTTAGTATCATCTTTGGTATTAACGGTATCGTATTCGAGGTTAATTTTACTGTTGTTTATAGTCGCTTTTAAATTACCTAAATAAGGGGTTTTAGTTATAGGTATGGTTTGTTTATAAAACCAACCTTGCCATCCGCTGCCGTTAACCATAAACCCGGGTGTTGCTACAATACGGCTTTTACCTAAGGCTTTATAGGTGCGTTGTCTTTTACTAAAAACAGCAGAGGCAAAGGGGTCTTTCCATCCTAAATAATCCCAATAAGTAACATGAAAATTAATAGGGATTAAATCAGTCCATAGTTTTTCATCATCTGTAAACGTTGAAATCCAGCGCTCTGCTGGTGGGCAACTACTGCAGCCTTGCGATGTGTAAAGCTCTAAAAAGGTAGTTGGATTAGCTGTGCTTGCAATGGTTACTTGCTCAGCAGCTTGGCTTTGAGAGCAAAATATTATTAACCCAGCCAATGCTGGAAAAAGCGATTGAGACAGTGTTTTAAAAGGCATGTTACTTCTCGAAAAGATTTATACTGTTTGTAGCATAAGTGATATTTGTAGATGAAGTATCACGAAATACTCACAATTAAATCACGTTTTAACCGTATATTTATCTATTAAAAACTTAATTTGAACACCCGCTCAAGCTGTGCTTTAATCATTGTTCAATTATTGAGGGACTTTACATGATTAAATTTTATTTTCACCATACGCCTAACCCAATGAAGGTGGCACTCTTTTTAGAAGAAACAGGCTTGCCGTTTGAGCTTGTTCCTCTTGATACTTTGAAAGGTGAGCAACATACACCTGAATTTAAAGCAATTAATCCAAACGCTAAAGCACCTGCCATTGTTGATGGTGAAACGCGTGTGTTCGATTCGAATGCTATTTTAATGTACCTTTCTGAAAAATATGCAAAGTTAGAGGGTAAGGCCGATGACCGCGCTGAAATGCTGTCGTGGTTAATGTTTATTGCATCTGGTTTGGGTCCGTATTCTGGGCAAAGTGTACACTTTAGACATATGGCGCCAGAAGGGCTTGATTACGCGGTTAATCGATATTTGCGTGAAGCACAGCGTCACTACGAAGTGCTTGATACGCACCTTGAAGGTCGTGACTTTATTGTGGGTGATACATATACCATTGCTGATGTATCTGCATGGGGGTGGATTGATAAAGCGTCGGTTGTATTAGGTGAAGAGGGCTTAGCGCCTTATCCTAATCTTAAACGTTGGTTTGAAAGCATTGATAGCCGCCCAGCGGTTGCACGTGCACGCGTAATTGGTACTGATATAGCCTTTAAAAAAGAGTTTGATGAAGATGCTAAAAAAGCATTTTTCCCTTCCAATTACCCTAAACAATAACTATAGTAAGCGAGCTTATTATGGGCCGCTAGTTAACCTGAACTCTGGATAATAAATCTACCTCAAGCAACTATTTTCAGCGCTCACTGCGTTGAATTTACTTGCAATAGGTCAGCTATTGACGCGTAAATTCGCCTTGTTTTCACTGAAAATCTCTGGCTAGAGAAAATAAATTTAAATATCAACATAATTCAGTAGGTTAGTAAGTATCTTAACCAGAATTCAGGTTAATTATCAAATTTTAATGATTTCTCTATTGTTGGACTGATTACTTAACGTGATGGTCGTTAAAAATAGTGAACTCTCATGTTCGATAGAGTCCTCTAGTAAAATACAAAAAATAAGTAAACGCGTATTTATTCCTGCTTTACCCCATCCTAATTTTGAGAATAAATCATCTATCAGGTTTTGCGTTATGCTTTTAACCCCAATCCAATAATCTAAGTCTTCTTCCAATTCGTGAGTGAGTTTTAGTAAGGTTTGATTTAGTTTTTCTAGCGTTTCAAAATGGTTTGTACTGGCATCAAATGCTTTAACTGCTTTTTTTACATTTTTTAATGTTGTTGGAAAACGCTTTAGCGCTCTTGCAGCTTTTCCAATGGTTGTAAGGCGTTTAGCTACTCCCTTCCACGACTTATTTGCATTGGCACCATTTTGAGAATCAGGGACAAGCGCAAGATAGTCATCCCATTTATCTGTATTTTTTAAATCTTTTTTAATACGACGGTAATCAACGGTTCTACTAGAATCCCCATCTAATAAATGGTCAAACAATATACTTAGATCATTATATGATTCATCTTTTAGGGCATATAAATGCAGTATATTAAAAATAACTTTCCTTTCAAAAGGCGAACCACTTTGTAAGTAAATTAAATAACGTGCTGCATTATGATATAGCTTATCGCCATTTAGTTGTTCAAATTGTGCATAGACTTCATGCCCAGAACGCATCGTCATTGCTATGACGCTACTAGTATAAATGTTGCTGTTTTCAATACTATGTTGATAACGACTAATTGCGACTTTTATATTTTGCTCGGGAATAAGTATGGGTACATCTATTGGTAAAGAGTCGGCATGACGGTGGGTCGACAAATCAAGGGAATCAAAGAAGTCTTCAATCTCTCTTAAATTGTGCAGTTTGTTATCTTGATTTGTATATTCAAGTGAAATAGCACCATTAAACTCGGGATCTAATGCTGATTGCGCAACACCAAAGATGATTCCTAATTTTGCTTGTCTGGATTCTGAAAGCCCTGATGCAGTTCCTTTAATGGTGTAATCGTGTTTAACATATAAGTTACCATTGGCATCAACTTCAACCGTTAAGTCTCGATTAATATCGCGTACTTTACTAATATCAAAGCCAATAATGTTTAGGCCCAGCCGAGTTGAACTATTAAGTGCTGTTTCAAACCGTGTAGTGATAGGTATTAAATTTATTGCACCCGCTCTGTTTAATGCTTGCATAAGTAATGAGGCTTTTTTCCCGTCGCCTATCGCTAAACAGCGGAATAAGGTTTGTACTTGTTTATTTTCTGGTTGGAGGATTGTTATTTTTAATTTTTGAAGTTCGAATAAACGTTGTTGTTTAATCGATTCTAAATTAAGACCAAACTTAATGTTGGCTGCTTTTTCTAATTTTTCAGTGATGTTCTTTTTAAATATCTGGTATCGATTTATTACACGATTAAAATTAGCTTCTATATTTTGATCAAAATTAGCAATCGTCTGTGCTACGTCATCGCCGAGCGAAGCGATAGGTTTTAGTTGGGAAGCTGTTTTCTCTTTTAAATCGTTAGCAAACTCATCCGCTTTCTCACGAAGTTTTTGCTGTAATATTTTTATTTTTTCAGACAGATATTTTTCTGACTTGTGCTGAGCAGCCATAAAAATAGGGTCAGCATTTGATTGCACAACACCAAATAAACTCAGTAATCTATTAATTATAGATGTTGCTAAGTCGTCTGGGGCCGCTTCTGTTGAGAGCAATGTCTTATTGAATTGCACGATTAGCTCATCATCAAGTAACTTTTTAATTACATCATCGATCTCATTTTGTCCTAGTGTGATTTCGGCTATTGGCTTGTACCATGTATCTTCATCAATTGTATGTAATATGTCATCAACCAAGATTTGGCCAGGGTTACTGTATTCCTCAAGCTTACTAACCAGTTCATTACCTTTACCAAGCAGCATTTCTATGTACTGTTTGGCGAGTGCATCCATTCCTTCAATTTCTGCTTCAAGTGCTAGTTTTAAGGTGTTTTTTGTCTGCTCTGTTTCTCTTAAAGTTAGTAATAGTTCTATTTGCTGTTGATCATTACGATATACATCAAGTTCCAAGTCACCAGCTATTTCTTGGCGCCTTGAAAGTGAGACTGCTACGGAGGCGTCTACTCCAATAAGATGCCCTTTAAGATTTGTTTTTGAAGCGAGCGATTTTCCAATTTCTAATTCGCCAGATAATATTAGAGAAGATGCCATTTTAATTGAAAATGCACGATATCCCTCTCTAGCATCACTACTAGTACGCTTGACTAATTGAGTGTTTATATCGTTCAAGTTCCAAGGGCGAACTGGTTTTTTAAACATACTCCACAGGGTTTTATAGCTAGTAGTTTCTTCATTTACTTGGTAGTACGAATCAAACTCCACACTACCTGATTTATCTAAACCGGCACCTATTTTAAAAATATTAGCAGAGGTTGATGTTGATACATTAATATCATAGGCAGCTTTTACATCTTGATTGACGAGGCAAAACCCATTTGGAAGTGTTTTGGATAAAAATGTTGGGCGCTTTGTGTCATTTAAAACAGAGATACTAAATTCACCGTAGGCACCAGCTGTTACACCAACACTAAGTTGATCAATTTTTGATTTGTGCTCTTTAGTAAATTCAAACTCTTTTTTTAATCCGTTAGTTTGTTCACCAATTGGTGTTTCAAGAACAGACCAAAGTTGAAATGCTTTATAGGCTTCTTGATAAATTTCAGAGCTTTTAATTTTTTTTATTTGTTCAGCTGAAAAAAGTACGACTATATTTTCAATGACCTTTTTTATTTCCTCGACTAGGTCATCTATATTGGGGTCTTTAATAATTCCATAAGCACTGTTAACCAAAGTAATAATATCAGAAAGCTTAGTGCTATTTGCTTCATCAATATTAAAGTACTTTTTTAAATTTGCGGCAGAAGATAGGCTTTCGAGTAAGTCGTGGGCTTTAGCTGGTGCTAAATATGAGGAAGGAACAACGCGATCAAGTGATGTTAGTGATATCATTTTAAAAATCCTTTTGATTTTAGTTTATATTTTATTGATCACCTTTTATGCGACTACATCAACTGTAACCTAGAATAAATTGCTGTTAAATAAATGGCAAGGCTATATTTTAAACAACATATTGATTGAATCATAAGTGCTTAATTTTTGGTTATAAGCGTAACTAGAATAAACGATTTAATTAAAAGCTGCGCTTTTCACTCGAGCAAGCTCGGCGTCTGCAATAAATATTAAACCCGAGTTTAGCTTTATTTGTAGGCGTACAGCTTGCTGACGCGACGAGCAAAGCTCGTAATGTTTTTTGGTTGTAATCGTAACTATAACGATTTGATTAAAAGCTGCGCTTTCACGCGAGCAAGCTCGGCGTCTACAGTAAATATTAAACCCCGAGTTCAGCTTTACCTGTAGGCGTACAGCTTGCTGACGCGACGAGCAAAGCTCGTAATGTTTTTTGGTTGTAAGCGTAACTAGAATAAACGATTTGATTAAAAGCTGCGCTTTTCACGCGAGCAAGCTCGGCGTCTACAATAAATATTAAACCCCGAGTTCAGCTTTACCTGTAGGCGTACAGCTTGCTGACGCGACGAGCAAAGCTCGTAATGTTTTTTGGTTGTAAGCGTAACTAGAATAAACGATTTGATTAAAAGCTGCGCTTTTCACGCGAGCAAGCTCGGCGTCTACAATAAATATTAAACCCCAAGTTTAGCTTTACCTGTAGGCGTACAGCTTGCTGACGCGACGAGCAAAGCTCGTAATACTTACCTATATACACTTATCTATAAAAGCTTTAAAAACTTGCTTGCTTAATTATCCTACTAAGCGTAAAATGCGCGCTCATTTCGGCTTTTAAACTATTAATTCCTTGCCTTAAACCGACCGGCCGAAACGGTAGAAGGCTCTATTAACCGTAAGGAATATCCATGCGTCATTACGAAATCGTATTCATGGTTCACCCAGATCAGAGTGAGCAAGTTGCTGGTATGATCGAACGTTATACTGGTTCTATCACTGAAGCTGGTGGTGTTATCCACCGTCTTGAAGATTGGGGCCGTCGTCAATTGGCTTACCCAATTAACAAGCTTCATAAAGCTCACTATGTTCTAATGAACGTTGAAGCACCAACTGAAGTAATCAGCGAGCTAGAAACTACTTTCCGCTACAACGATGCAGTGCTTCGTAACTTAGTTATCCGCACTAAAACTGCTGAAACTGAAGCGTCTCCTCTTGCAAGAGAAGAGAAGAAAGAAGCACCAGCTGCTTAATTGTTTTGAGTCCAAGCATGGCGTTTAACTGGCGGTAAATATAAATGGTTAGCCCTTTTATGAATCAGCTGGTTATATCTGGGGTAGTTTGTAAAACGCCCAAGTTTAGCCAAAGCCCAGCTGGCACCCCGCATTGTATTTTTGTTGTAGAACATAAATCGATGCAAACCGAAGCAGACCTTAACCGTAATAGTTACGTGAGGCTTCAGGTAGTTGCCAGTGGAAAGCAAATGCAACAACAGACTCAACATTTGCACGTTGGGCAGGCATTGCAAGTGAGTGGTTTTTTAAATCGCCACGAAGGTCGTAACGGCCTTAGCCAATTGGTTTTGCATGCTCAGCATATCGAAAGAATTATTTGAGGAATTAATCTCATGGCACGTTATTTCAGACGTCGTAAGTTCTGCCGCTTTAAAGCGGAAGGCGTAAAACAAATCGATTACAAAGATCTAGCTACTCTTAGAAACTATGTTACAGAAAGTGGCAAAATCGTACCTAGCCGTATCACAGGTACTAGCGCTAAATTTCAGCGCCAGCTAGCAACTGCTATTAAGCGTGCTCGCTACTTAGCCCTTCTTCCATACACTGACTTACATAAGTAAGCAGCGGATTAACAGTTTTTAAAAGGTGTAGAAACATGCAAGTTATTCTACTAGATAAGATCGCTAACCTAGGTAGCCTAGGTGAACAGGTTGTAGTTAAATCTGGTTTCGCACGTAACTTCCTTTTCCCTCAAGGTAAGGCAGTTCCTGCGACTAAAGCTAACATTGAAACGTTTGACGCTCGTCGTGCAGAACTTGAAGCGAAAATCGCTGAACAGTTAGTAGCTGCACAAGCACGCGCTGAAAAACTAGAAGCATTAGCAGAAGTTACATTAGTATCTAAAGCTGGTGACGAAGGTAAGTTATTCGGTTCAATCGGTACTCGTGACATCGCTGACGCTATCTCAGCTGTTGGTGTTGAAGTTGCTAAGTCAGAAGTTCGTTTGCCTCTAGGTACTATCCGTGAGACTGGTGAATTTGACGTATCAATTTCAGTTCACTCAGACGTAACGGCTACTATCAAAGTAATCGTAATCGCTGAAGCTTAATTTTTAATTAAGCGACAAAAGCCGTGCTATTAGCACGGCTTTTTTGTGCCTATAATTTGGCTAACTTTATTAGTTAAGGGCACTGTTAAATAATACCAATCCGCAATAATACTTAATCATGTTGCGGGGCTAAACGTGTCGCTACCTGTGTTAAAAAATTCTCATTTACGACTGCATGGATGCAGAAGGTAGAGCAATGCAGGAGCAATTGCCGAGAACAACTAAATAGCGAATTTTTTGTCTAGCTATCAACACGTTTTTCCATCCTCAAAATAGATCACTTAATTAAGCGAATTGGTATAAAGCCTCGTAAAAGTCCCTTTTTTATTCAATTATTTTTTCATTCTCCTTAAACCTTTTCGAACTGTCATTACGTCTAACTTATCAATACACTTAAATAGCAATTCAACAATAATAATTAAAAGGCGGCATCACGGATGTTACACGTTAAACCCGAACCAACGCCTTTGTGCGAAGCTGCACTCATTGAGCGAGTTAAATCGGGTGATCAAGGCGCATACACAAGGCTTTATGAGTTACATATAAAACGAGTATACGGTTTATGTTTACGCTTATTAGCAGACCAAGCACACGCCGAAGACGCCGCCCAAGAGGTATTTGTACAGGTATGGCATAAAATAGCATTGTTTGATGGGCGTTCGCAGTTTTCTACTTGGCTATATAGTGTTGCCAGTAATGTAGCGATAAGTTACCTGCGCAAGCAAAAAAACTGGTTGCAAAAAGTAGTAAGTATTGAACACAGCGGTATGGATGAGCAATCAGCTAACGACTGCAAAGGCTTAAATGGCCTCGATAAGTTAATAGTAAGGCTTCCTGAGCGCGCACGTATGGTATTTGTATTATTTGCTATTGAAGGTTACAGGCACGAGGAAATCGCGGAGCAATTAGGTATGGCTGTTGGTTCAAGTAAGTCACAATATCATCGTGCTAGGCAGTTATTACAAGAGTGGTATGAAAATGAGTAAACCAAACTTTAACGACTACTTAAATAAGTCATTAAACACGCTTGATAAAGAAATTACGCCACAAAAAGATTTATGGGCGGGGATTGAGCGAGCAATTGTTAATAATAAGCAGAGTCCAAACAGCACTATTATTTGGCCAAAACTAACAGCAATAGCTGCCTGCACATTAGCTGCTTTAATTGCTGTAAATCTAATTGTTATAGCGCCCGAGCCACAACCCGTAGTGGCTATAAGTGATTACTTTTCGGCGCAAAAAAACAGTTTGTTGGTTGAATACGAAAATAAAGAAGCATTGACCACTAACTGGCAAACGCAACTACAAGAACTGGAAGAAGCTGAGCAAGCAATAAAGCAAGCTCTTGAAAACGAACCACAAAACCAAGCGCTACTGACAATGTTAGCGCAAATATATCAACAACAACTTGATTTAATTAACAAGGTGCACGCGCCACGTTGGCAGCACATTTAGGAGTACGACATGAAAGCGATTTTATTAGGACTGAGCTTATTTCCATTGGCAGTATTTGCGGGTGAAAAAATAGATAAGCAAATAGACGTACCAAGTGGCGGCACTATTTTTATTGAAAACCAACGCGGTGATATACATATTACAGGCTGGGATAAAAACGAATTTAAAGTATCTGGCGAGCTTGATGATAAAGCACAAGGTTATGAGCTTAAAACAAGTGGCGATAAAACACAGTTTATTGTAAAAATGCCCCGTAAATCAAATTGGGGTAATAGTGGTGACGGCTCAAACCTAACTATATTTATGCCTAAAAGCAGTAGCTTAGAGTTTGCTGGCGTTAATGTATCGGTGACTGCAAAGGAGCTTAAAAACGGCGCTGAAGTTGATGTGGTTAACGGTGAAATTACGGTAAATGATATTACTGGCAACATTAAGCTCACCACTGTAAATGGTGATGTGAACGCTGAGAACTTAAACGGTAATATTCAGTTTGAAACCGTAAATGGTGAAATTAACGATAGGCAATCAAGTGGAGAGCTGCGTTTTAGCGCTGTTAATGGTGATATTAAATCAACTTCAAGCGCTAATGATGTACGCCTTGAAAACGTAAATGGCGATATAGAATTTACGCTATCGGCTATTAAAAACCTACGTATTAATACGGTAAATGGCGAAGCAGAAGTACAGATTAACGAGCTTTTAAAAGGCGGTGATGTACGTTTTGAATCAGTAAGTGGTGATGCCGACTTTTATTTCCCACAAAGTGTATCAGCAAAGTTTGAAATTAAAGCCCATGCTAATGGTAAAATCATTAATAAAGTTACTAGCGATAAAGTCAGTAAAGCTAAATATGGCCCAGCCAGTGATTTAGAGTTTAGTATTAATGGCGGTAATGCTAATGTTGAAATGGATACCATTAGTGGACGAATAGAGCTGCGTACCAAATAACACTCATTCCCCATCACGATTACAAAAAGCAGGAAAGATTTCCTGCTTTTCTATTTGCACAGCCCCTGCAAGTCGATAGAATAGAGCCATTCAATTTTACTACTGTGAAGTTATGGCCAAACCAGATAAGCAAGTCGATACTCTTAAAGTTCCTCCCCATTCAATAGAAGCTGAACAATCTGTTTTAGGTGGCTTAATGCTTGATAACCAAGCTTTTGACCGCGTAGCTGAGCTTGTTGTATCACAGGATTTTTATACCCGCACGCACAAGTTAATTTTTGAGGCGATGACGGCACTTGCTGAGATTGGCGATCCGATAGATTTAATCACTATTTCTGAAAGTTTAGAAAAAAATAATAAGCTTGCAGGCATTGGTGGTTTTGCTTACTTAGCCGAAATTGCTAAAAATACCCCAAGTGCAGCCAACATTGATGCCTACGCAAACATTGTACGAGAGCGTGCTGTTGTACGTGAAATGATTGGCGTGGCAAATGAAATTGCAGAAGCGGGTTTTAATACCGAAGGGCGTACTAGTCACGATCTACTCGATTTTGCCGAAAGCAAAGTATTTAAAATTGCCGAGCAACGTACAAAAAGTACGGAAGGCCCGCAAAGTATTCATAACATACTCGAAAAAACCGTTGATAAAATAGAAGAGCTTTATCAATCGCCACAAGATGGTGTAACGGGTGTGAGTACAGGTTATGCCGATCTTGATAAAATGACGACGGGCCTGCAACCGTCTGACTTAATTATTGTGGCAGCGCGTCCTTCAATGGGTAAAACCACCTTTGCGATGAACCTTGCAGAACATGCCGCAATGACTCAAGACAAACCCGTGCTAATTTACTCGCTAGAGATGCCTTCAGAACAAATTATGATGAGGATGCTAGCGTCTCTTGGCCGTATTAACCAAACTAAGGTACGTACTGGTCAGTTAGATGATGACGATTGGGCGCGACTTTCATCAACAATGGGCTTGTTGATGGAAAAAGGCAAAATGTATGTTGATGATGCCTCGGGCTTAACACCTACCGATGTTCGTTCTCGTGCACGTCGTATTGCGCGTGACCACGGCGGCATTAGTATGATCATGGTCGATTACTTGCAGCTAATGCGCGTACCTAGCCTTGCTGATAACCGAACACTTGAAATTGCTGAAATTTCGCGTTCACTTAAATCGCTAGCAAAAGAGCTAAAATGTCCGGTTGTTGCGCTTTCGCAGCTAAACCGTACGCTAGAGCAACGTGCTGATAAACGCCCAATTAACTCAGATTTACGTGAGTCAGGGTCGATAGAGCAGGATGCCGATTTAATCATGTTTATTTACCGTGACGAAGTTTACAACGAAGACAGTACCGATAAAGGTATTGCCGAAATCATCATAGGTAAACAACGTAACGGCCCAATTGGTAAAGTGCGTTTAACATTCCAAGGTCAATTTTCTCGCTTTGATAATTACGCGGGACCAGCGGTAGATGACGATTACTAATGCGCTTAGCCACTGCTGAAATTAATTTAGCTGCACTTGCGCATAATTTAGCGCAAGTTAAGGGCTTTGCACCTAACAGCAAAGTGATGGCGGTGCTAAAAGCAAATGCTTACGGGCATGGATTAGTAACGATTGCGCAGCATTTAAATAATGCTGACGCATTTGCTGTGGCACGTATAGATGAAGGGCTCGCCCTTCGAGCTGGGGGCTTAACAAAGCCAATTGTTTTACTAGAAGGCTTTTTTAACAAAGCCGATTTACCGATTCTACTTGCCAACAATTTTCAAACTATTATTCACGATGAGTACCAATTAGCGGCGCTTGAAAAAGCAAAGCTAGATGCACCAATAACATGCTGGTTAAAAGTAAATACAGGTATGCATCGATTAGGTATTGCGCCAGAGCAGTTTGAAGCGTTTTATAGCCGCTTGCAAAAAACACCTAACGCTAAAAATACCGTTAATTTAATGACCCACTTTTCGTGTGCTGATGACATTGATAATGCTAAAACGGTTCAGCAAATTACGTTGTTTGATAATTTAGTGAATGGCATTGACCAAGCGCATTGTTTATCAAATTCTGCTGGTATTATTGCCTGGCCAAGCGGTCATGGCGATTGGGTACGTCCTGGGCTTATGCTCTATGGTGTATCGCCAATGGCAAATAGCATTGGGCAGCAACACAAATTAAAACCAGTTATGCGCTTAACTACGCGCGTAATTGCAGTGCGTGATGTGCCTGCTAATGAGGCTGTTGGATATGGTGGTCGTTGGAAAAGCGATAAACCAACCAAGTTAGCTGTTGTGGCTATGGGTTATGGCGATGGTTATCCTCGGCATGCTAAAGAGGGGACGCCAGTTATAATTGGTAAGCAGCGTTATGGTATTGTAGGAAGCGTAGCTATGGACATGATTAGCGTTGATATAGGGGCTAATGAGAACAATATTAAAGTAGGAGACAGAGTCACTATGTGGGGCCCTGAGCTACCCGTTGAAGAAATAGCATTGTGCGCTGGTACCATTCCTTACGAGCTATTATGCAATATTACACCGCGCGTAAGTTATGAGTATCAGCGTTAATACAGCTATAAGCGATACTTACTCTTTTATAAAGTAAATGTCGCTAAAGCCCATACGGGCAAATTCTTGGTCGCGAAAGTTACGCACAGAAGCAGACCCTTTTGAGGTCATTTCTATTTGGCGTACCATGCTTAAGTAATTTGTTAAATCAATACCTTCGGCGGCAGCAATTGCTTGATACATGTCGTGGTATTTATCTTTTGCGAAGTTAATTTCGCGCGGTTGGTTTTTAAACGTATACGTTATTCTACGTGCCATAATAAGCTCAGTTAAATTGAGTGTTAGTATAATTTTACACTGTATTGAACTGGCATTGAATGATTTGTTTAAATCAAATAATTAAAAAGTAGAGTTTAAAATGAAATTATCAGTAGAGATCAGTAAATATCCACTTCACCAAGATTACATTCCGTTTATTAAAGGCTTTATCGACCGCTTAAACGAATACGAAAATTTAAAAGTGATTACTAATACGTTATCAACGCAAATTTTTGGTGATTATGATTTAGTAATGCAGGTGTTAAGTACCGAAATTAAGCGCTCATATGAAGAATTTGGTAAAGCTATTTTTGTATGTAAGTTTCTCTCTGGCGACTTATCGCCTGAATAATCTATAATACCAACCTGCATAAATCTTTGATCAATTTAACGAATTAAATTGCACTATAACGTCGTTAAAAATTTTTTATTTAGAACAACTAGATACAAAAATTTTTGCCTAGTTCTAGCGTGATTTTCTTAACGTTAAATAGACCCCGTATATAAGCAGATTGGTATAACAATCGGCACAACTGAACGGTGATTGCATAGTATGGACTTTTTAACACAAACCTTAAGTGGTTTTACAGCGATGTCGCATTGGGAATACATAGCGGTGGGGCTGTCGATGGCGTACTTATTATTGGCAATAAAAGAAAGCTTATGGTGTTGGCCTGCAGCATTTTTTAGCACACTCATTTATACAATAATGTACTGGAATGGTGCATTGTTAATGGAGTCATTACTTAATTTTTATTATATGTATATGGCTGTATTTGGGTGGGTTGTATGGCGAAAAGGCAAAGCTGAAAATCTAAATATTACGTCTTGGTCGATGAACCGTCATGCTGTTTTAATCAGTTTAACAACTTTCGCTGCAATAGTTATTGGCTACGTTATGCAAAACTATACTCATGCCGACTTTGCTTATCTTGATAGCTTTACAACATGTTTTGCAGTAGTAACTACTTACTTAGTTGCTAAAAAAGTCCTCGAAAACTGGCTGTACTGGATTGTAATAGATGCCGCTTCTATGTATCTATACTACGAAAAAGGCTATTACCCAACGCTAGCACTCTTTATATTTTATACCATTATGGCAGCGTGGGGCTTCAAAACCTGGTACGAAGAGTACGAACAAAGCCAAGCTAAGCCTTTAGCGCAGCTTTAATTAATGATTGAGCATAATCAGTTAGTAAAAATGTGTAGTGCGTTTATAGAGCCTAAAAGCATTGTTTCAAGCGAGCGATTGCTGAATGGCTTTAGCAACGATAATTTTTTAATACGTACCGAGCAACAAGGGTATTTGTTAAAGTGTTATAAAAGCCGTTGGCCAAGTGACGGCCTTGAAGCGCAGCGCTTTTTAAGTGACTTGGATATATGCCCTGCGCCTATTTGGCTCGATAAAAAGAATAGTCGTGCGGTATTTGATTATATTGAGGGTGAAACCGCACAGTCAGATATAACGCTCAGCTTAGTTAATAAATTAGCCCAAGTACACAGTTACAGCGCAACGACTACACCAATGGATATAGCCAAAGAGCTGCACTTTTATCAAAATACGGATGTATATACGTTATACAAATCACAAATAGAGCGGGCACTAAAAGCAGTTACAGCGATGCCATTTAATGCGGGCTTTTGTCATAACGATTTAGTAAGAGACAACATTGTTGTAAATGCTTCGGGTATGTATTTAATTGATTTTGAGTACGGACAAACTAACGATGTGTATTTTGATTTAGCCGCGCTGTGCGTGAGCTTTAATTTGGATGGGCAAAGTGAAGGTGAGTTATTAGATAATTATAGTAAGTACAGTAGAGCCGGTGTAAGCTTTTTTAAATCAGTAAATAAACTTGATTTTTTTAAGCTGTTTTTTTTAATATTGAGTATAGGGTGGTATGAGCAGCGCGACATAACTAATCACTTAATTGAATTACGCGCGCAACTAAATAAACTCACTTTATCTATGAGTTTTTAAAGACCACCAAAACGTGCAGCTAGTTCTTTATATTTTTTTACTTCATCAGCATCAAATTGCGGTTCGCCATTTTCATCCTGCGATTTCGCAATTAGTAAACTTTCACGAGTAAGGCGTTTAACACGCTCTACTTTTACACCTAAAAACTCAGCAACTTGCTCAGTAGACATCAAACTCATAATCACTTCCTCTTTTAAATCAAATCACATAGTCACTATAATAGTTAAAATGTTGCTAAACAGTTACTTTTTTTTATCTAATATTGATAAAAAGCGTGTTTTTAACTAATTGTGAAGTGTTTTATTCTAAATCGCTTAATTAATAGGCATCTAAACGCATGGTGCTGGCAATTAACGACGGATATCTTTATCATTATAGACGCCAAAGCATTGATATCGCGAGTTAGTGCTGCGGCAACAAATGTGCTCTCGTGGTGAAATGGATATCACGTGGCCCTCCGGAGGCTGAGTTGTAGGTTCGATCCCTACCGAGAGCGCCATTTGCTTTATATGTTTATGCCCTAAATTATTTCAGTACTTTTGCATAATCAAACTCTTTTCAATATCTAAAATTGGTTAACGATACTAGATAACATTGATTGAACTTCATTTTTATAAAAATAGTGTTCTTATTAATTACACTTAAACTTGAATGAAAATAAACTTTTAGTATCTCAGTTCAAAACCCTTTAGCGTTCCCCATTAAATTAAAAATAACGCAAAATTAAATGAGATATTATTTAATAATATAAATTACTACTTTTTAGTGAATTATAACTACTAAAGTACGAATGAATGGACTTTAAGTATTAAACAATGCTATTTAAGGTACATATTCATTAATTGTAGAAATAGCCGCTTTTATGCTAATAACTTTACCTATCCCTGAGCTAATACCTGGCATGTATGTCGACAGTGTTACTAAGCAACATGAAGGGATTAATAGTATAAAAATTAAGACTAGCGGGTTAGTCAGAGACAAATCTATAATTAAGCGTTTAATTGCAGAAGGGGTTCTTGAACTTCTTATTGATTTCGCTAAGAGTGAAGTCGCAATCCCCGCCAAATATAAGCCACAAAATAAACCTAAAACATCGAGCAGCCAACAAAAACCAGTTAAGGCCAAATCTGCAATAACGGTACAGCAAGAATTTGCTAAAGCGAGTGTAAGTTACGACCAACATAACCGTAAAATACAATCTTTATATAGCGATTTAATAGCCGGATTAACTCTTAACGTAAAAGTACTTGATGAAATAGCAAATGAAATCGTTGCTTCAGTATTTCGTAATGCTAATGCGATGACAATCCTTACTCGAATTAAAGATAAGCACAGCTATAATTGGCGTCATATGATCAACTGCGCCATTTTTACGAGTGTATTTGCTAAATACCTAGGTTACAAAGAAGCGCTTGTGCAGGAGCTTGCTATGGGCGCACTACTGCATGATTTAGGGCAATCTAAACTACCGCAAGGCATACTATCAAAACCAGGCAAAGTTACTAATAACGAAATGGCGAGTATTAAAAAACATGTTGCTTTAGGGCTGGGTCTGGTCAAAGGTGAAAAGAGTATTTCGCCACTTATGTTAGATATGATAGTCAATCACCATGAACGATTAGATGGTTCAGGTTATCCCCGGGGCATTGCTGCAGAAAAAATAAGCCGTCCCGCACGGATAATGGCAATTGTAGATGTATATGATGCGATGACAGCAGACAGGCCTCATCAAGATGGCGAAGAACCTATTAATGCACTGCGTTACTTATTGGCTAACAAGCAAATGTTTGATGCTGAATTAGTGCAGCGTTTTATAAAGTGCTTGGGCGTGCATCCCGTAGGGACTATTGTGAAGCTAACTAATGAACGCCTAGCGTTAGTATTGGAGGGGAATAACTTGAATCCGATAAAGCCAAAAATTAAGTTATTTTTTAATGCTAAACATGGGCATCATGTAACTGCTAAAGATATTGATTTAAGTGACAGTAACCAAGAGCTTAAAATTTTAGCGAGTGTTAAACCACTAGACTATAAAATTAATTTGTCTCGTTTGCTAAAAGAGCATCTGCTTGCGTAGTGTTTGTGCACTTTCGTTGATTGCTTTTCTTAGCTGAAATAAATGCCCCTAAAAAACAACTTCCCATCAGTGTTAGCCACAATAAAGTGCCTAGCTCTACATGCAGTGCTAAACAACAAAATGCGAGCGAAATTAGTGCGTTTAGCATAGCACCAAGCCAATAGTGATTTACTGGATTGTCGCATTGTCCTGCTTGCGTACATGCGCAGTAATTTGCTTTATAAAAACAAAATACACTCGCCCCACAAAAAATAAGCCCAGCTACAATAAGTGAAATGATCACAGTTTTATTTCCTTTGTGATTTTGTAGTGAGTGTAAATTGCTAACCACTTCAAGTCAATCTAAATGATAACCAATTACATTTAGAGTATATGCTCTAATAGCACAGATCTAGTCCGATGAGTTTTAATTAGTTGTTAAAATGTCGTTAAAAATCATGTTTTTCATAGTATTTTGACGTATTCATAGAGTCTTTTATAAAAAAATCAGGTAGTGTAGCCGGGTTTGAAATCCTAATAACAACACACATAGCTATCCAAACAGTTAGTTTGGTTAAGGACACAACAATGAAATTTACTAAAACTCTTATTGCAGCTTCGCTTGCATTTGTTTCTGCAGACAGTTTTGCAGCTGCATTTCAACTAGCAGAACAAAATGCATCAGGTTTAGGCCGTGCATATGCTGGTGAAGCTTCTATTGCAGACGACGCATCTGTTGTTGCACGTAACCCAGCACTAATGACTTTATTTAAAGACAAGCAACTAAGTGTTGCTGCTATTGGCGTTATTCCTGATGTAAGTCTTGAAGGTGAAAGTACTAATAACGGTATTGACCCAAGCGCATTAGATGATGACAGCATTGCTCCTAGCGCCGTTGTTCCTGCAATTTACTTTACTATGCCTTATAACGACAAAGTATCAGTTGGTTTTGGTGCTTTTTCTAACTTTGGTTTATCTACTGAGTTTAAAAATGACTACGTAGCAGGGCAAATTGCAGGTGAAACAGAAATATTTACTGTTAATCTTAATGCAAGCGTTGCTTATAAAGTATCTGAGCAATTTAGCTTTGGTGTAGGCCTAAATGCTATTTATGCTGATGCAACAGTTATTCGTAAAGTTGGTGCAAATGCAAGTGGCTTTGACTTTGGTACTGATGCAGTAAATCTTCAAGGTGATGATACTGGTTTTGGTTTAAACGTAGGTTTAATGTATCAATTAGATGAAAACAGCCGTTTTGGTTTTAACTACAGAACAGAAACTGATATCACGTTTGATGGTGATTTTTCTAATGGGCTACCTGCAGCCGCTGGCGGCACACAAGGCACAGTGCTTCCTGGTTCTGTAGAAATCACTTTACCAGCTATTGCTGAGTTTTCTGGTTCGCATCAGTTAGACGAAAAATTAGGGCTGCACTACAGTGTATTATGGACTGGGTGGAGTAGCTTTGAGTCTTTAGAAGCGCAAGTAACAGCACCAACGGGTAACAAGTTTACCGCGTTTGAAAAGAACGAGAGTTTTAGCGATTCATTCCGCTACTCAGTCGGTGCAGATTACCAGTTAAACGAAGATTTATTACTACGTGCCGGTGTTGCATTTGATGAGTCTCCTGTATCACAAACACATCTATCAATTTCGATTCCTGATACAGACCGTTTCTGGTTCTCGTTTGGTGGTAACTACACTATCGATCAAAACTCTAATGTTGATCTTGGTGTAAGTATTATCCGTGGTAAAACACAAACGTTTACAGAAGCTGATGACTCAGGCAGCCAGTGGGGCTTCGAATCTAAAGGCCACGCAGTACTAATTGGTGCTCAGTATAACTACAAATTTTAATGTAGGAGTGTCTTGTGGTTAATCACAGGGCACAAAAAAGCCGCTCACTTTATTAAAGTGAGCGGCTTTTTTAATGCCTATTAAATAGTGTTAATAGGCATAATAACTAAAATTATAAGCTTTCTATTTTAGTTTTTTGCTCAAGTAGCTTAGTTTTAGCATCGCTAAACTCAGCCAACTTTGCATTTTCTTTAGCAAGTACCGCTTCAGGTGCGTTATTAACAAACTTTTCGTTAGCGAGTTTGTTTTGCACTTGTGCTAGGCCCTTTTCGGCTTTTTCGAGTTGCTTATTAATACGCGAAAGCTCGGCTTCTACATCAATTAAGCCCGCCATTGGGATCATGATCTCAAGGTTGCCAACATAAGACGTTGCACATGCTGGTGCGTCGTTTTTGTTTTCAAGCATTGTAAACTCTTCAATTTTTGCAAGTGATGCTAAAAATGATTTGTTTTCTTCAATGCGGCGCACGTCGTCGCTTGATGCATTAGCAAGTAATACGCTAAGTGGTTTACTTGGACTAATATCCATTTCACCACGAATATTACGAATCGCTAAAATGAATTGTTTAACCCATTCTAAATCGTCCATTGCTTTAGCATCAACGCTTGCTTCATTATATACAGGGAACGGCTGAACCATAATGCTGGTGTTCTCTGTTTTAAGGCCTGCAAGAGGTGCAACACGCTGCCAAATAGTTTCAGTGATGTATGGCATCATTGGGTGCATTAAACGCAGTAAGCTTTCAAGTACGGTAATAAGTGTATTACGTGTACCACGTTGCTGCGCTTCATTACCTTTAAATAATACCGGCTTAGTGAGCTCTAAGTACCAATCACAAAATTGGTTCCAAGTGAATTCGTAAAGCGTGTTAGCAGCTAAGTCAAAGCGGTAGTTATCTAAATGCTCTGTATAGGTTTTAACAGTAGCTTCATACTGACCTAAAATCCAACGATCAGCTAATGAAAGCTCCGTTTGAGCACCGTTTGCAAAACCACAGTCTTGCTCTTCTGTGTTCATTAATACGTAACGGCTCGCGTTCCATAATTTGTTACAGAAGTTACGGTAACCTTCAAGGCGGTTCATATCCCAGTTAATATCACGACCAGTAGATGCCATTGCAGCAAGTGTAAAGCGAAGGGCGTCGGTGCCGTGTGCTTCAATACCGCCTGCAAATACTTTACGCGTATCTTTTTCGATTTTAGCGGCAAGTTTTGGCTGCATCATGTTACCAGTACGTTTTTGTACTAGGTTTTCAAGTTCAATGCCGTCAATCATGTCTAATGGGTCAAGTACGTTACCTTTTGACTTAGACATTTTATCGCCATTGTCGTCACGTATTAAGCCAGTTACATACACGGTTTTAAACGGAACTTGTGGTTTGCCATTTTCGTCTTTTACAAAGTGCAGCGTCATCATAATCATGCGCGCAACCCAGAAGAAAATAATATCAAAACCAGTTACCAACACGTCAGACGGGTGGAAGGTTTTTAAATCATCGGTATTTTCTGGCCAACCTTGTGTAGAGAACGTCCAAAGCGCTGATGAGAACCACGTATCAAGTACGTCTTCGTCTTGGCTTAGCGTTACGCTGTCTGCAATGTTGTTTTCACGGCGTACTTCTGCTTCGTCGCGACCAACAAATACATTGCCTTCACTGTCGTACCAAGCTGGAATACGGTGACCCCACCAAAGCTGGCGTGAAATACACCAATCTTGTACGTCGTTCATCCACGAGAAGTACATGTTTTCGTATTGCTTAGGTACAAATTGAATGTCGCCGTTTTTAACTGCGTCTTTTGCAGGTTCAGCAAGGGGGGCAACACGTACATACCATTGGTCGGTAAGTAGTGGCTCAATTACCACACCAGAGCGATCGCCGTAAGGAACCGTTAAACCATGGTCTTCAATTTTTTCAAGTAGGCCTAGCTCTTCAAATTCTGCCACAATCGCTTTACGCGCAGCAAAACGATCAAGGCCGTGCAGGCGCTCAGGAATTGGCGCATCAAACTCAAGCTCTTTACCGTCAAAGGTGTATGTTTCACCTTGGGTAAGAATAGCGGCGTCTTTATCGAAAATGTTGATCATCGGCATTTGATGACGCTTGCCCACTTCGTTATCGTTAAAGTCGTGCGCTGGGGTTATTTTTACACAGCCCGTGCCTTTATCTTTATCGGCATGTTCGTCAGCAACAATTTTAATACGACGATTAACTATTGGTAATAAAATCTCTTTACCGATTAAATCTGTATAGCGTTCGTCATCTGGATTTACTGCAACACCCGAGTCGCCAAGCATGGTTTCAGGGCGAGTTGTAGCAACTACTATGTAGTCTTTTCCGTCTTGTGTTGTTACGCCATCAGCCAGTGGGTAACGTAAGTTCCACATGTGGCCTTGCTTGTCTTTGTTTTCAACTTCAAGATCAGAAATAGCAGTGTGTAATTTAGGATCCCAGTTTACTAGGCGTTTGCCACGGTAAATTAGGTTTTCTTTATGAAGGCGTACAAACACTTCTTTAACGGCTTCAGATAAACCATCGTCCATTGTAAAGCGTTCACGATCCCAATCAACCGATGCGCCAAGGCGACGAAGCTGCTTAGTAATAGTGCCGCCCGATTCTTTTTTCCATTCCCAGATTTTATTAATAAAATCTTCACGGCCTAAATCGTGGCGTGTTTTGCCTTCTTCTGCATGCAATTTACGCTCAACCAACATTTGCGTTGCAATACCTGCGTGGTCAGTACCTACTTGCCATAATGTGTTGTTACCTTGCATACGTTTAAAACGCGTTAAGGTATCCATTATTGTATCTTGGAAGGCGTGGCCCATGTGTAAGCTACCTGTGACATTTGGCGGCGGGATCATAATTGAATATGGTACGCCTTTGCCAGACGGCTTAAAGTAGCCTTTTTGTTCCCAGTCTTGATATAGAGACTGTTCAATATCTTGCGGATTGTAGGTTTTATCCATTACACAGAACCTTAAATAAGTACTTAAATTAGTTGGTTAGCTATTTAACTAAACGTGTTTTTAGTTATTAATATCTTGCGTGGTGAGATTGGCACCGAGTTGGCGCAGCTTTTTAAAGCGCTCGCGAGCAGCTTGCTTAGCAACGGGTTCTACGGGTACAAAATCAAAAACTTGGTTAAATCGACGAATAAAATCCGGTAAGTTATTAGCCAAATTAATTAAAACTTTACGATTACCAACAGGAGGCGTAATACCAATTTCTACAGGTGCGCCGCCTTTAGGGCCTTCACCTTGTAGGTTATGAGGTACAAAACTGTCGGGATCGAATGCCCAAATTATTTCATCAATGGCACAGGCGGTCTCGTTGTTATCGACACATATAAATACGCGTTGACCGTTTCGATACTGATCGGCTGCAATTTGAGCTGCCAAAGCAAAATGATCGTCTGGCTTTGCTAACGATTCATCTTGTTGCTTTAGAACGAAAAATTGGGCGTTCATGTTCATTGTATCGGGGTTTCCCATAACATTAAATGTGCACTAAGTTGATACACATAAATTAAGAGGCAGATTTTGCCATATAACGCGTTTTGCTTCAATTAATACACAAATAAATAAGGCGCCAAACGGCGCCTTATAAACAGGTTTAAAGTTAAGTGTTCACTTTAATCTTGAGCGGCTTCACTTACGCCAGCTCTATTTAACAAGTACTGAGTAAGCATAGGAACAGGGCGACCAGTTGCGCCTTTTTTAGCGCCACTTTTCCACGCTGTACCGGCTACGTCTAAATGCGCCCAATGATACTTTTTAGTAAATTTAGACAAGAAACATGCAGCGGTAATTGTGCCAGCAGAACGTCCACCTAAGTTAGTAAAATCAGCAAAAGGGCTATCTAGCTGATCTTGATAGTCGTCCCACAGTGGCAACTGCCATGCACGGTCACCACTTTGCTCAGACGCTTTTAATAAATCGTGTGCAAGTGGGTTATGGTTTGATAGTAAACCAGTCGCATGCGCGCCAAGGGCTACAATACAAGCGCCAGTAAGTGTTGCTACGTCAATAACCGTATCTGGATTAAAGCGTTCAACGTACGTTAGCGCGTCACACAATACTAAACGGCCTTCAGCGTCAGTGTTTAACACTTCAACCGTTTGCCCTGACATAGTTGTTAAAATATCACCCGGGCGATAAGCATTTGGACCAGGCATGTTTTCACAGCCCGCTAAAACACCAATAACGTTAATTGGCAATTGCATTTGTGCAAGCGAACGCATTGCGCCAATAACACCTGCAGCGCCGCCCATGTCGTATTTCATTTCGTCCATGCCTTCGCCTGGTTTTAACGAAATACCGCCTGAGTCAAATGTTAAACCTTTACCAACAAGTACAATGGGTGCTTGGTCATCGGCTGCGCCTTTATAGTTAATAATCGACATAACAGATTCATTAACGCTACCACGACCAACAGCGAGGTAAGAATTCATGCCTAGCTCTGCCATTTGCTCTTCGCCAATAATATCAACAGTGATGTTGTCAAAATTAGTTGCCAGCTCTTGTGCTTGCTCACCTAAGTAAGCAGGGTTACAAATATTTGGTGGCATATTGGCTACGTCTTTACACAACTTGCTACCTGCAGCAATGGCTAAACCATGCTCAATGGCACTTTCGCCAATAGTTAGTTCACGGCGTGTTGGCACGTTGAATACCATTTTACGTAATGGACGACGAGGGTCTACTTTTTTGCTTTTTAATTGGTTAAACGTATATAAACAATCTTGCGTAGTTTCTACCGCTTGGCGCACTTTCCAGTAGGTGTCGCGACCTTTAACGTGTTGTTCTGTTAAAAAGCATACCGCTTCCATTGAACCAGTATCGTTTAAGGTATTTATTGTTTTAGAAATAATTTGTTTGTATTGTTTATCGTCAAGTTCGCGTTCTTTACCACAGCCTACAAGCAATATGCGCTCGCTTAATACATTAGGTACATGATGCAATAATAAAACTTGACCTGGTTTACCTTCTAAATCACCACGGCGAAGTAAGTTTGAGATATAACCGTCACTGATTTTATCGAGTTGTTCACCAATGGGGGATAACCTACGTGGCTCGTAAACGCCAACTACAATACATGCGCTACGTTGTTTTTCTGGGCTACCACTTTTTACGCTAAATTCCATTGTCACTCCTGGTTTTGAGTCGATTAGGCTATTAAATAGGGGCTAAAAAAAAGATTTCTAGTCTAATAACTCTAATATTAGCTGATTTTGCTAGACTCTTACTGTGTAATTGAACTTTATATGCTTAAGGGCTACTAATGCAACATTATATCGTGCTCTTAGGTAGGATAATTAAATTTGATGGCTTATAATAATGGCTAATTTGCCAGTACAAGCTGCGTAAAATAGCTATTTAACTATTAAATTATCACTATCTTAGTGAAATTCCATGTTTAACAGGGGCGAGCATTGCTAATTTTCCGTTATTTGACCTCAGAGGTTTTAAAATCGCAGGTCGCCGTATTTTTAACTTTAATGACCATTTTTTTGTCACAAAAGTTAGTTGTTATTTTAGGCGATGCCTCCGAGGGTAGTATCCCTGCCAAACTAGTTCTGTCGATGATTGCACTTAAATTACCGCAATTAGCCTCTTTAATACTTCCGCTGAGTATATTTTTAGGCATTATTTTAGCTTACAGCCGTATTTATGCTGATAGCGAAATGACCGTGCTTAAAGCCTGTGGCGTAAGTGAATGGTACGTTGTGCGCGTTACGCTTATATCAAGTGCAGGGTTGGCATTTTTAGCCGCAGCGCTCACCATGTACATAGCACCATGGGCAAGTGAGCAAGAATACCAATTAAAAGAACAAGCTAAAGCCGATGCCGGTTTATCCGCGCTAAGAGCGGGGCGATTTCAAGAAACCGGTAACGAAAAAGCCGTGGTATTTATTCACAATATTGAAAAAGGCGGCAAAGAGCTTAATAAGGTATTTGTAGCGCAACTACCTAACAGCGAAAAAGATAACCTTGCACGCCTAGTTTACGCAGAACAAGGCGTAGTAGTAGAAGCCGTTAATGGTGAACAGCAGTTAGTGCTTACTGATGGTAAACGTTATGAAACTGACGGTTTAACACCTGCACTTAATTTAACTGAATTTGACGGCTACAGCGTACAAATCCGCGATCAAGAAATAGAGCATCAACGCCGTAAGCTAGAAGCGGTGCCAACTAATCAGTTGCTGGCAATAAATACCCCTGAATCTATAGCACAATGGCAGTGGCGTCTCGCTATTCCACTTTCTATTCCACTGCTTACTTTGCTCGCTGTGCCATTAAGTGTTGTAAACCCGCGTCAAGGTAAGTTTGCTAAATTAGTGCCCGCTATTAGCTTGTATTTGGGTTACTTTATTTTACTTAATGCAGCTAAATTTGCAGTTGAGGATGGTAAAATACCACCATCAATAGGGTTGTGGTGGATCCACATAAGTGCCCTATTTATAGGTGGGCTATTAATAATTAAAGGGCGTCCATTGGGCGCTTGGCTCAAAGCTGTTGTAACTAAGCGAGAACTAGGCTCATGATGAAAACGCTTGATTGGTATTTAGGCCGCAGTATTTTACAAACAACAGGCTTTGCCTTATTGGTATTGGTGGGTATTAGTACCCTCATAAAATTTATTGAACAGTTAAAATCGGTAGGGCGTGGTAGTTACGACTTAATTACCGCAATGCTTTACACTTTATATACTATACCGGGTGACCTTGTTGTATTTTTCCCTATGGCTGCGCTAATTGGCGGATTAACGGGTTTAGGGGCACTCGCCTCAAACAGTGAGCTGGTGGTAATGCAAGCGGCAGGTATGTCGCGTTTACAAATAATCGGCTCGGTAATGAAAACGGCCGTATTTATGGCTTTTTGTATGATGGCACTTGGCGAGTGGGGTGCACCAGAGGCACAGCTGCACGCTAAAGAAATGCGTAATCAGGCAATACATGGCGGTGATGTATTTAATGCGCAAAAAGGCGTATGGGCTAAAGATGGTAATAACTTTATTAACATAGAAGATGTTGATCAAAATGGAATGCTGCATGGTGTGTACATGTATCATTTTGATAAATCATTAGATTTGACTCAAATTACTAAAGCAAAAAATGCTTTGAGTCGTAATGACGGTTGGCTACTTCGTGATATAAATAAGGTAATTATCACCGACGAAAAAATTACCACAGAACAGGTGCCTGAAGAATTTTATGCCTCACAACTCACCGCTGAAAAGCTGGGTGTTGTATCAGTCAAGCCAGAGTCGTTATCGTTTACTGGTTTATGGTCGTATTTAGGGTATTTAGAACAAAATGAGCAAGACACTAGTACCTACGAGCTTGCCCTTTGGCGTAAGTTTATGCAGCCTGTATCTGTTGCGGTAATGCTGCTGGTGGCGCTCTCGTTTATATTTGGCCCACTACGTACCGTTACTATGGGGGCGCGTATTATTATGGGTGTTGTAACCGGTATCGTGTTTCATTTAACTAACGAAATATTTGGCCCAGTGGTTATGGTTTATCAAATACCAGCTATTGTAGGTGCTGTATTACCAAGCATAATATTTATAAGTTTTGCGACATACTTGATGAATAAACGAGTTTAATGCTTTTAAAATAGTGTAGGTAATAAACTTATAAACATAAAAAGCGTGACAGTAGCCACGCTTTTTCACTTTAAAATTAGTGATATAGGTTCAATCTAGCTCACGATAAATACGCTTGTTTTCTTCTTTTGTCAGTGCAATTACTTCGGTTTTAGAAATATAATCTTGTAATGCATTTTTGTTTTTAAAATCAACTAACACCACTAAATTGCCTAACCCAAGTAGTGAGCTTACACAGCGGATAATCGCTTGAGGCCAGCTAATAAGGTTCCCGTCGAGTGTTTGTACTTTTAAACGCCATGCGCGCATACCAATGGTTTGGCCACTTTTAGTCCAAAAGTAAGCAAAAAAGAAAATGTTTATACCTACAAATAACGTACTTCTAATACCGTATAGCAGTGGGGAATCCTGTATATAAGCTGCAGGATCTTCTGCTTGAGCAATAAAACCCAAGGCACTTAGTCCTTGAATTACTGCAAAATAAAGTATGGCTGTAAGCATAGATAAAGAAATTACGACTAAGGCATCGTAAATTAAAGACGCAAAACGACGCCAAAAACTCGCCCGTGGAAACTTACCAGACATAAAGACACTCTCACTATTAATATGCTCGCTAGTTTAGCAAAAAAGCTTACAAATACTAAGTGCTATAGTTTAGCGATACTATTTAACCTAACAATCTCTTTTGTAAATGTTAATAGATGGCTAAATGTTAAGCGGTTGATCATGCTAATGTCATAAAACGCTTGCTGCTGCATGTATTGTTTGTATAATGCTTGGCATAGAGACGAAGGCATATAAACAAACCTTAGCTCTAAAGTGGTTTTTCTTTATCTTCTCGTGTTTAGAAGGTTAAAGAAAAATGACGCCAGCGTGATGAAATTGGTAGACATGGGGGATTCAAAATCCCCTTCCGAAAGGAGTGCCGGTTCGAGTCCGGCCGCTGGTACCACTTTTTATAGCCCCTGCTAGATTTAGCAGGGGTTTTTTTATGCCTGAATTTTGAGTGATTAGCTTAAAGTATTACTAATAATATAGCGCAGATATAATATCAATTCGTGATAATTCTTAATTAATTTTAGGGATTAAACCTGATACCAACTGCATTTGAAATTTCTGCCTTACGACTCCATGTATGCAGAAAGTAGAGCAATGTAAGATCAATCGCCGAGAACAATTAAATAACGGAGTTTTTGCCTTGTTATCGGCAAGGTTTTTTACCTAAAAATAGGCCCCATACAATAAGCAGAACGGTATAGTTTAAGTACTCTGTTTTAACTTTTGATTGCTTTACTTACGTGCTGTTTATTTTTGTTGTAATGAGGGTTTTTGCAAGACTGTAACAGCGGCACTTAAATGTATTAAGTGCCGTTAAAAATATTTTCTTTATATTAGTCGATTAAACTTACTTGGCCTTGGTAAGTATTATCACCAACCGAAAAGCTACCTTTACCATTCCATTGATTATCTACTGCGAAGCTTGCCGTGAATGGCGACTGATAGCTACCAATTGCAGGTGGTGGGAAGGATACAATGGCTTGGCCAGTTACTGCACCAACTTTGGTTACGTCATTGTAACCTGTTGCATGCATATGCCCTGATGCGCTAGAAGTAAATTGTGGCGCATGCTGAGTTCCCTCTAAAATGGCCCCATTTGCTCTACCATTTAATGCTCCTGTTTTTGGATCTACTGATAATTGTAATTCCATAGAACCACCACCAACAACGCCAGATTTAAACTGTAGTTTAACCAGATATAAGCTTTCGTTAGACATTTTAATCTTCCTTTTTAAGTGTGTATGAACAATATTTAGTGGTTTTTCACTAACTAACCTAAAACCCGGGTAAAGATTTACTAACATATTGAACTGTATTGATATTTTTTATAGCTAGGTTTTTTCAGTGAAAATAAGGTGAATTCACCGCCAATAGCGGATCTGATTCAAATGAATTCAACTCAGTTAGCGCTGAAAATAGTTGCTTGAGATTGATTTATTATCCAGAACTCAGGTTAACTAAGGAAAGTGTAGAACGATTGCAGCTAAATATGTATTACAGAGCATTACAGGCAAAGGTGTCCCTAATTAGATGTTTGGATCTCGAAAATCATGTAATTAAAGCCAGAGTAGTTGAATATAAAATATAGTAGGTATGAGTTTAGTCGTGTGTGGTCTCGTTATTATTGTATTTATTGCTGTGCGAAAGCACACTTTAGCATCAAGCGTATTGTCATTTTTTATTGTCATTTTTTTAGATGTTACGCTTAATTCAGGTATTATTTGTACATCAAGTTTTTTAAGACATCATCATGACCCAATTAAGTGCCAAACAGAACATTCAAGCGATTGTTAAAGCAATCAAGGCAGAAGAAGTGTTACTTCGTCAAAAACACCCATTACTTGCACATCAAAATACCTTAGGGTTAATTATTTTATTGCTGTCGCTTAGCGCATTAACTGGTGTTGGTGTTTTATATTATTTAGCCATCATACCTGCTTGGGTATGTATAGTACTTGCGGCTATTGCTGCGTCTATTTCCCATGAGTTAGAGCACGACCTTATACATAAACAATACTTTAGTAATCAGCCTTTCATGCATAATTTTATGATGTTAGTAGTATGGTTAATGCGACCAAATACTATTAGCCCATGGTACCGACGTAAAATGCATTTACACCATCACAAAACCTCAGGCACACAACAAGACCTAGAAGAACGCTTGGTGGGAAACGGTATTAAAAATCCATTTTTACGTGCGCTAGTTATTGTAGATGGGTTATTAGGGTTAGTTATTTCTACCAAACGTTTTAGAAAAGAAATTAATGGCTTTAGTTTTTCGAGTGTTTTTAATGCTGGGTTTCCGGTAACAACTGCGTATTTTGCTATTTTATACAGCGTTATTTTATTTCATATTGTTGATTTATTTATACCACTTTCGCTAAATTCACCTAGCTGGGTACTAAGTATAATGAATGTGTTTGAATTTTTAATGGTCGTGCTCATTTTGCCTAATATTATTCGCTCAAGCTCGCTTAATTTTGTTACCTCAAGCATGCATTACTATGGCGGCGTTAATAACATGCTTGAGCAAACTCATGTGCTAACGAGTCGTTTATTTATGCCGTTTCACTTGTTTTGTTTTAACTTTGGTAAAACGCATACCATTCATCATTTTGTGCCAAATCAGCCGTTTTATTTACGTCAAATGTTAAGTGAAAAAATACTTAAAGTAATGGCGCAGCATAACGTGCGCTTTAACGATTTTGATAGCATAAAAAATGCTAACGCATTTAAATAATTACTCCCAACATAAGGGGAGGCTCTACATTGCTATTCTTATTTTATTATCTAAACGCATATAAAAAATAATTTAGATGTACCACGTTACGCTATTAGCTTAACGTGGTATTGCTGTTTTATTTAAAACATCGGATCATGTTTGTAGCACTTGCTCAACTTTGAAAAAATCACTCTCAAAAATTAAAAACCTAACCGAATATACAAATGAACCGGCGAGCAATTTTTTATATTTTAAAAATAATGAATCGATATTGCCGGTCTTATATCTCGATTCAATCTTCATAAGCATTAAGGATTTAAATAATGGAAATTACTGGAAGCTGTTACTGTGGTGAAATTAAATACCAAGCAAAGTCTCAAAATAACAACGCACTTGTTTGCCATTGTAGCGATTGCCAACGTATGTCGAGCGGCCCATTTAGAGCAGTTATAATTGCAGAGCCAAATTCGGTCGTGTTTACCCAAGGGGAGCCAAAAGAGTTTGTTAAAACAGCGCAAAGCGGTAACAAGCGTGCGCAAGGTTTTTGTGGTACATGTGGTACAACACTTTATGCAACTAACGAAGCTAAAGCTGACCGTGTATATGGCTTGCGTATTGGTGCGGTTGATCAGCGTGAGCAGTTTACGCCAACAGCACAAATTTGGGCTAAATCAACATTGAGCTGGTTGAACGGCTTACACGAAGTACCTGCGTTTGATACAACCCCACAAAACTAGTTAGTTGGGGTTATCAGTATTACTTTTTAGTAAGCGGTTTGAAATTTATTTAACCAAATGACTGTCTACTTATAAGTCAGTCATTTGGAGAATAATATGTGTAGTTCACCTAAAAGCAGCCGAGCAGTGAAAAAAACAGCCATTAGTTTTAATGATGAGCTTACTCAAGAGCAGCGCTGGCGTTTTGCTGCAAAAGCTAATTTAGCACAAGAGCGCCGTGAACAGCGCGAAGCAACGAATAAACGCTATGAGCAAAAGCACGCGAGTAGTAAACCTTCGTCTGGTTTATTTTCGTGGTTACAGCAGCTAGTTAGCTGATTTAGCTAAAGTGGTGCTTTTACCACTGCCCAAACCACACAAAGCACACAGTACTCCGGCAATAGCGCACAACCACAATGGCGCACTCCAACTTCCCGTAGTCGTGTGTAATGCACCAGCTAGCATAGGACCAATAGCCGCGAGCAAATAACCTACGCTTTGCGACATACCTGAAAGCGACGCTGCTTGTTGCGAATCGTCAGTTCGTAAACTAATAAACGACAGCCCCAATATAAAACATGCCCCAGAGCAAAAGCCCAGCATTAGGGTCCAAACAAAAGCAAAGCTAGGCATGTAAAGCAGCCCCAAAGCACTGAGTGCACTCAACATGGCTAAAATAAAGCTAAGCGCGCTTTGATCTTTTAATTTGGCAAGTAACGGAATTAATATTAAACCCGGTAATGCAGTCGCTATTTGAAAAGCCCCATGATAAGCACCTGCTTGGGTAGCTGAGTGACCGGTTTCGGTTAATATGCTTGGTAACCACGTAATAATTATATAATTTAAAAACGAGTTTAAGCCCAGCAGTAGGGTAATTTGCCATGCTAGTAAATAGCGCCAAACACTTTTTGACGTGTCGGTGTGTTGAGCAATACTCGCGGGTTTTGTGTGCTTACTTAATTGCGACATCCATACAATAATACTCGCCAGAGTAATAATAGCTGATGAGCCCAGCGCAAGTTGCCATCCTAATCCGTTTAACTGACTAAGTGGAAATACTAAAGTAGAAAACCCACCCGATACCACGCCCATAGTAAGCACGTAGGCTGAGGTCATTAATGCAACCTTTGCAGGAAAGTCGCGCTTAATTAAACTTGGTAATAATACGTTTGCGATGGCAATGCCCACACCAATAATAGCGGTGCCTACAAAAAGCATAGCTGAGGTATTTATTACCCGCGCTGCAACCCCTGCAAGTATAAATAACAAAGCCACAAACAAGGTGCGCTCTAACCCTTGCTTTTTAGCAAGAGTTGCGGCCATTGGCGATACAACCGCAAAGGCAATGAGTGGCAATGTTGTTAAAAAACCAGCTTGCGATGCGCTAAGCCCAAAGTGATTAATAATTTGTTCAAGCACAGGTGCAATGCCTGTAAATGTGGCGCGTAAATTTGCGGCAATAAGTAATATGCCAAGCACAAGTAATATGCCAGCAAAGCGTGATTTAGGTGTGTTATTTAACAAAAGGGAAGACCATTAAAGCTAATACTTAATGGGCGCTAGTATAAAGGCTTAGCAAAAACTATAATTTAGAGATAATGACATTAAATAACTAAAAACAGACAAAACTATGTTTGATGCAATTGGCTGGGACGACATTAAAAATTTTGAAACTATGGCGCAGCCCATAATAGCCAAAATAGAGCATGCCCATGCAAGTCACGAAATACCACTACATACTCATCCAAAAGGGCAATTAATTTTAGCGCTACATGGTTATGTAACGTGTGAAGTGTCGGCCAAAATGTGGATGGTGCCTACGCACAGTGCAATTTGGATCCCAGCACAAAAGGTGCATAGCAATAGAGCGTCTGATAACGCGCAGCTTTGTCATTTATTTATTGATAGTAGTAAAAACGGTATGCCGTTAAATACCTGTACGTTAGCTATTACGCCGCTGGTTAAAGAGCTAATGTGTGAGTTGGCTGGGCATAATCAGCACTATACTTTAAATAGTAAAACAGCGCGTTTAGCGCAGGTGTTATTTGATCAACTTATTGAAATGCCCGTACAACCACTGGATTTTGTATTATCTAAAAACGAGGTAATTCAAACCATGAGCGATCAGCTTATAAATATGCCAAATAACCGAAAAACACTACCACAATGGGCTAAGCAGTTTGCATTAACTGAGCGCACATTAGCGCGGTTAATTAAAAAAGAAACAGGCATGACATTTGGAAAATGGCGTACGCAATTGCATATAATTACAGCCTTAAAAGCGCTTTCTGATAAGCAAAGTGTGCAGCAGGTGTCGGAGTTATTAGGGTATGAGTCGGTGAGTGCTTTTATTACTATGTTTAAAAAGGTAATGAAAAAGTCGCCCATGAAATACATGAGCGACTTAAATCAGCTAAATTAGCTTAGCCCTTAAATAAGCATTACCAAGTGTAAGTTGCCGAAAGCATCGCGTTACGAGGTCTACCCGGGAAGTATCTGTCGCCGGTAAAACTGGTGTAATCGGCGCGCTCCGCATAAGCCTCATCAGTTAAGTTAATAATACGAGCAAGTAGCTCAAGATTATTAGTAACTTGCCACTGAGCGCGCAAGCTTAAAACATCATGCCCTTGGTATTTATTTAAGTTTTCTGGGTCGGTGTAGTAGTTACCAACGCGGTGCCACTGCAAAGCAAATTGCGCGTTGTATAATGCCTGCCATGTTAAATCGAGATTAGCAATATTACGCGGCGCGGTATCTATGTCGTTGCCGTTTATATTTAAACCGTTAAGTATTTGGTTGTTAGTATAAGTATGCTTTGCGTGTGTGCCTGCAAAGTTAAGTGCAAGCGACTTAGTGAGCTGGTAGTCAAGCTCAAGCTCAATACCACGATGGCGAGAGCTGCCATTATTTACCGTAAAAAAGTCACTATCGCGGTAAATCGTATTGTGTTTACTCATAGCGTAAAGTGACACACCATAACGTAGTTTTTCGTAAATCCCTTTAATACCCAGCTCTGCGTTATTGGCTATTTCGGCGCTTAAATTTGCAGTGGTTTGCTCGCGTTGTAATTGGTATAGCTCAGCCGCTTGTGGCGCTCTGTAACCGCGAGAAAAGTTTGCATAAAGCGTGTTATTTATATTGTACTGATAACTAACCCCAAGCTTTGGCGATAGATTACTAAAACTATTTTTAGCACTCGCTGGGCGACTGTATCGGCAGCCACCAAAGCCGCATTCTGTGCCATCGTCTTTTGTTCTACCTGCTAGCATATTATTGGTGTAGTCGTACTGCATATGCTCGTAGCGCACACCTGCGGTAAGTAACCATTTATTTAATTGCCAATCAAGCGATGCAAAAGGGGCATAAAGCGTGGCGTTTACATCGTAATCGTAATGCTTACCTTGGGGTACTGTAGCAACTAAAAATGTAGAGCCTTGAGTGGGCTCGTTTTGGCTTTGAGTAAAGTCGGCTTGCGTGTATTCGCCATCAAGCCCTAGGTTTACTTTTACATTACGTTGTAAATTATATTGATAAAGCGATTGTACGCCAAAACCAGTTTGGCTGTTTTTTTCAAGCGGTGTGCCGGGTAAAAAGTGCTTAAAAAAGTCCATGCTTTGGTCGCGAAAATATAACGTAGTAGAGAGCACATCATTGTTATTTAATTGCCATGTTGCATTGCTCCATGCTCTAAATGCGCGTGCTTTTCTAAATGCGTCAGGGTCAAAGTTTTTTTGCGCGAGGTCTTCGTTTTTATAGCTTTCAAAGCCTGTAATAAATCCAGCCGTTTGCTGATCAAGATTTGTGTAAGTAAGGCCTGAGGTAAGTAATAAATTATTATTTGAATAGCGATGGCGAATATTTACTTTTTGTTGCTCTACGCTTTCGTCGTCGCGGTAACCGCTATCATCGGTAACACTTGCGTTAATGCCGATACCGCTTTTGCCGTAATCTTGTCCTGCACGTAATTTGTAGCGGGTATAGCCGTACGAGCCATAGTCTAAACCAACTAAACCACCGCCTTGTGTGGTGTCGGGCGTTATTACATTAATAACACCATGCACAGCGTTTGAGCCATAAAGTGCAGAGCCAGGGCCTTTTAGCACTTCAATACGCTGCGCCATTTCGCTGTGCGCTTCAAATAACTCGTTTATGTTACAAAACCCAGCGGCTCTCAGTGGTATACCATCTTCTAAGGTTAATATGCCACCACATGCGCCTGCGGCCGAAAGTACCGGAGAGCGCAATGCGGGTAAATATTCTTGGCCATTTCCGCGTTGAATATTAGCACCCGCTACACGTTGTAGGGCTTCTTCAATATGGGTAGGCGCTATGCTATTTAGCTGCGCTTCGCTGAGTGCGCTTATTGATAAAGGGAGTGGGGTAGATAGCGCTTCAATACGTGATGCCGTAGTTGTTATTGTTTCTATTGCATCGTTGTTTTGATTATCGGCAAACGCAGCGTGGCTAAAGGGTAATATCAGCGGCAAAAAATAAGGTTTCATACATTCCTTGAAAGTAATCTATATTGCATTGCCTCTATAATATGCGGTTTTAATATGCATTTAAACTTGTTGCGTTAAAGCGTACGTAACCTATAAACCCGATACGTAATTGATAAAACAAAACAAGCCACAGCAGGAAACACCAAAGCCAGCACTAAGTAATGCTTAAATAAAACGTAGCCGGTTATACCGCCTAGTAAAAAGCCTGCAATAATGAGTAAAAACATAACGCCTTTACGGGTATCAAATTGCTCACCTTTAAGCGCTTTACCTAGCATTAAACCAAGGTCAGTAAAAATACCGGTTAAGTGTGTGGTACGAACTACTGCGCCACTGTAATTAGTTGCTAGCGCATTTTGTAACCCACACGCAGCAGACGTTAAAACAATGCCGTAAACGAATGTGTTTTTGAGTAAATAAGCACTCGCAAGTAGTAGCAATCCTTCAATAAAAAGCAAAGTGTCGTAATGACGACCAAGTTTTAATGAGCCACCAGAGAGCAAAAAGCCCGACAGTGCCGAACCCAACATAAAGCTAACAATTATTGAAAGTAACAATAAGGCAGTACTGGGATTAGTTATTGCTTTAATACCAAGTAAAGTAACAGAGCCAGATACATGCGAAATAGCCTGGTGCTCAAATCCTAATAAGCCTACAGCGTTTACTATGCCCGCTATAAATGCGAGTGTAAACGCGCCATATTCAACCCACTTTGGTAGTTTTGTAAACATTGCTTAGATCTTATAATTTCTATGTAGATAGGTTTATATCATACACCTAAAGATATTTTTTTTAGGAACATAAAATAAAGATAAACGCATTTAGTCATCGTTTTTGTTAAGTCGCTTTGCTTGAAAAGCTTTAATTTGCTGATCGACTTTATGTGTATCAATGACTCCAAATTTAAATGCGATATACACAGGAAGTTGAAATTCATTTAATTCAATAGAGGTGATGTTTTTGAAAGGTTGTGTGTACCAAAGGCCAGCTTGGTAATTTGTAATAGCGTACTGCACTCGCCCTTTTTTAAGGAGCTTAAACGTGTCTTCGCTAGAAAGTGAACGCATTATATTATTTGAATCTATTGCGTACTTTTTGGCAATTTCTACTGGTAAATCAACGCCTCTGAGCATTGATATTGCAGCTTGAGATAAATTATTATTAATAACGTTTTGATCGTTAATCGTAAACAAGCCAAATTTAGTTATATGCAGCGGCACCGTTGTAAAGTCTAAGTATTTAGCACGCTCTGGATTATTGCCTAATGAAAAATAACAGTCAAAGTTATCTTTTTTCATTTCTTTTTGAACACGTGCCCAAGGTAAATGCACTAGTTCAATATTTAATTCTAGGTTGTGCTCAATAAACCTTAAATATTCAATATCTAAACCAGTAAATGTTTCGGTGTTAGTGTCATATATTGTAAAAGGGGGGTAGTGAGTAGTAACACAGCGTATGATTTTATTTTGCGATGCAAATAACGGTGTTGAATATAAAATTATAAAAAAGAAAATTACACGCATTAAGCCAAAACCCAGTTTTTTTTATTAGTGTAGAAGATTATGTTTGATTATCCAGTCTGGTGCGTTTAACTGTACTGATCTAAGTAAATATAAAAAGCGTATTAACACAATTTGAGCAAATCTAAATGTTTAACACAGAGCAACAATCACGAATTATAGAAATGGCGTGGGAAGACAGAACCCCTTACGAGGCAATAGAGCAGTTATACGGATTAAAATACCCGCAATTGGTGGTTTTTATGCGAGACAACGTTTCAAAAGGCAGTTTTAAAGTTTGGCGTAAACGCCATGCTGGTCGCAAAACAAAACACTTAAAATTACGTGACCCTGCTATTATGCGTAGTCACTGTAAAACACAATATAAACAGCGATGAGTTAGCTTAAATTTTAATGGCTGGCAATTTCATTCGTTGTTCATACCCGTTTGTTAAACTCGTAAATTAATCCCAGTTATTAAATTCACTAAGTTAACTTATAAGGATATTAAAATGCTCATTGCGCTGGCTATCATCATCGGTTTTTTTTTACTGGTTACCTTGTTACCTATGTCTTACAGCCAACACTATTTGGTGCGTAGTTGCGACTTTGTGCGCTTACAAGTGTTTTATATTGCCAGTTTAGTCACTGTTACTTCGTTATTTTTATTATGGCAAAGTAGCGCAATAGGCTATGTATTTATAGCCTTAACCTCATTACTTATAATGATTTTACAAGGTAAATGGATTTACCCGTATACGTGGCTTGCTAAAAAAGAAGTGCAAAGCGCACCTAAGCACATCGACCATAGCATACGAATTATGTCGGCAAATGTACTTATGTCGAACCATAAAAGTGAGCAGTTAATTAGCCTTGTTGATGAGCATCAACCCGACCTACTCATTACGCTTGAGAGCGATAGCTGGTGGGAAAATAAATTATCAGTCATTAAAAAAAATTACCCATATTACATAGAATGCTCTAAAGACAATCGTTACGGCATGCACTTATACAGCAAGTTTAAAATACTCGATGCACAAATATGTGAGCTAATAGAAAAAGATATTCCCTCAATTCATATTTTGTTTGAAAACGATGAAGGCCTGCAAATGCAAGGGCACTTTATTCACCCCGCACCACCAAGCCCGACAGAGGAAGACTCATCGCGTCCGCGCGATTCGGAGCTAATAATGGTCGCTAAAGCGCTTAAAAACCCAACACGACCTACCATAGTTGCCGGTGATTTAAATGATGTAGCTTGGTCGCGCAGCACCCGTTTGTTTATGCAAATAAGTGGCTTTTTAGACCCTCGAAAAGGCCGAGGTTTTTATAATACTTTTCATGCAAGTTACTTTTTTATGCGCTGGCCACTCGATCACTTATTTCACAGCCCAGGTTTTAAAGTAAAGCGTATTAAGCGCCTAGCTAAATATGGGTCTGATCACTTTGCGCTACTCACTGAGCTTATCTACGAAAACGCTAATCAGCAATCATTAGAAACTAAATCCGATGAACTTAAGCAAGAAGAAATTCAAGAGCTTGCCATGAGTAAAGCAGATAAGCGAAAAGTGCCAAGATTTGAGGAAGAGTAACGGCTATCAACTTGTAAAAGCATAAGGTCTAAATAATCGCTTGTTAAGAATAATTATTATTTTAATTCAGTGTATTACATTAGTTTACTTTATAATTTGGACTATCATATAGAGTCCCTGGAGATTAGGAAACAATAGTTTTCCTTTCTCATCGACCATTTTCCAGTCTATTCTGCAAGAGCCTGGGTGTTTAGGTGCATGAAATTTGACTGAAATATCTACACTAGCGCTTGGAACTGTTTTATTAATACGGACTTTTTGAACAGATTGACAGAGGCCTATTGAGTTCAGTGTTACTCTTTGTAGGTATCTATCCTCCCAAGTTATATTACCCGAATTTTTAATTCTCCAAGTCTTAACAAAAGTTGTACCTGCTTTTATTGGGGTACCATCCGGTATAGTAACGTCTTTTATAAAGTAGGAACTATCAGCAGGCACCGGTATGGGCTCTAATATTTTTTCAATTACTTTAGAATTGTTGATATAGCTATAAATTGCCGAGATAACAATGATAACGGTTAACAATGAAATGAATATGGATGTTGATAGCCATACAGGTATATATCTACTTTTTTTATTTTCTAGCGAGCTAATAGTTTTATTTTGACAAACTATTAATTTGGCTACTTGATCTTCTGTGATATTTAGTGCGGTTGAAAGGTAAGTTTTTAAATCAGCAGTAAGTGCTCTTTCTCCGTTAATTACCTTATAAAAATGAGGTTGGCTCACTCCTGATTCGGCAATAATCTGTTTCATTAGTATTTTTTTATTATCCGATAATGTTTTGAGTTTATCCTTAATGTTTTCCATGTTGTTGATATTAATTAGTTTGTTTATTTGTATTTATGATAGCCTGTTAATTTGTTATCGGATGTTATTTTTGTGTTTTTTTTGTGATCTTTTTCTGAGATGTTTGTTTTGCTTTTTAGCATTCGACATTAATTCATATAATCAAAAGGAAACAATGATGACTAAAATTAAACTACTAACGATCAGCTCTATTATGGCAATGAGCATATTTGTAAATGACTCGCATGCTGCTGATATTGGAACTGTTATATGCGAAAGCAGTTCATCTACAGCTGAGCTTACTGTAAATATTAGTGGAATTACTTGGAATGACTGGTGGGATCATGAAAGCGTTCAAGCTCATGGTTTTACCCAAGAGGGTCGAATTATTAGTTTTGATCCACAACGGCTCAATCCTAGTAAGCAAAATTACTTTTTTAGTTATAATGGACCATATCAAATAAATAGTATCAAAACGTATGTAACGACTAATATGATTGATATTGAAGTAAGTTGTTCGTAATCAAAATTAGTGAAAGGAATGAGCTATAACTTTTTTATAGCTCATTTTCTACGCCATTTTTTGAATAGTAAAGCGTATAACCCCAAAATGGGTCGAGTGACAAAAATTGAACTTTATTTAATTCCCCAGTTAGGAAATAAGCTTTAACTCGCGTTACTTTAGAATCTTGCTTTACTTCCCATGAAATTGTTGTGTCATTTAATGTGCTGTTTACAGGTTCACCAAATTCATCTGATATATCAGCTTTAGATGTGTGAGTATCAAAGCTACGTAACTTTTCTAAAGTAGACTTTTGAGGTGCTGACATTAAGGTTAACGCATCTTCAGATGCATTTAGATAAAATGCGCCAATAAGCCCTGTCACGAAGACTAGTAATATACTTTTTTTCATATGATCCATTTTTTATTAATTGTTTATGGGTAGTTTTTTTATTTGCTTTTATACGTTCATACTTTTTAGAAACGACTCTTTTATATTTCGTACCGCCTGATTATAGAACCATTATTTGATGGTTATATACATTGTAAGTTTTAGCTATCGCACCAGCATATAAATAATCCCCCCTATGATAACTATTTTCTTGATAGTTTTACCATGCTTATTCCTTTATATACGCTGTTTACTTCCATAAGTTTTTTGCCTTTTGAAAGTATCATCGGATGGTGTGATTTTTAGTTAGTGGCTCATTTTTGTTCTGGCGGAACAAAATATAATTAAAAATAAACTTACAAAAATAGTACAAGCAAAGTATTCATAACAATTAATTGAACAGGGAAATGGTGTTCCCCTAGTTCAGTGGACACACCCTGATTACCTTTATAAAAGGTAGAATCCCATTACTTTCCTGGATATTTAATTTTTAAAAGCGCGATGTAAAATCGCACCTACGAATATATCCAAAACTCGGTACTATCTCTTACTAAAAACTAAGTACTGCCTCCTGAGAATTACTTTTTAAAAGTAATAAAAAAAGCCTAAAAGCGGTTACCCACTTTTAGGCTTAGTAATTTTTGTATTTTAAACACATATTAAAAATCTGTATTTAAACACTTATTTCATTTATGCAGCTAAATTAGCTGGCAATCATAATGCTTTTAACATTTACGAATTCACGCATACCAAAGCCGCCGTGTTCTCGGCCGTAGCCACTGCCTTTAACGCCACCAAATGGTAGATTAGGTTGTGCTAAACCATAACCATTGATATTGATCATGCCGGTGTCGAAGTACTTTTTAGCGAGCTCAATGGCTTTTTTCTCATCTTTTGAGAAAATACCACCGCCTAAGCCATAGCGAGAGTCGTTGGCGATTCGCATTGCGTCGTCGTTGTCTTTGGCTTTAATAAGCGAAGCAACTGGACCAAATAATTCGTCGTCGTAAGCAGGCATACCTGGCGATAAATTATCAAGTAGCGTTGGTGGGTAGTAGTAACCCGTTTGCGATGGTATTTCGCCGCCTGTTACTATATTTGCACCTGCTTTTACTGATTCCATTACTTGGTCGTGAATGCTGTCGCGTAAATCTTCACGTGCCATTGGGCCTAAGTCTGTGTCATCTGCCATTGGGTCGCCCATTTTCATGGCTTCAAACTGCTCTTTTATTTGCGCTTTAAAGTCATCGTAAAGTGACTCAACAACAACATAACGTTTAGCTGAAACACATGTTTCGCCATTGTTGATCATGCGCCCGGTTACACAGGTTTTAACTGCAAGCTCTAAATCGGCGTCATCAAGTACTAAGTAAGCGTCGTTGCTGCCCAGTTCTAACACTGTTTTTTTAGCGTGTTTACCCGCTTCTTCAGCTACTTTTTTACCTGTGGCATCACTACCCGTAAAGGTTACGCCGCTAATTGCCTTGTGAGCAATGAGTGAGCTGGCGGTTTTACCATCGATGAGTAAGTTGTTGAAGCAGTACTCTGGGAAACCGGCTTGCTTAAATAGCGCTTCAATTTTTTCAGCCATGCCAAATACGTTACCAGCATGCTTTAATACGGTTGTGTTACCTGCCATGATGTTAGCGGCGCTGTAACGAATTACCTGATAAAGCGGGAAGTTCCACGGTTGAATACCCAGTAGTACACCCGTTGGTTGGTAGCTAATGATTGCACGGCCGCCATCCATCTCGCGATCTTCATCGGCAAGTACTTGTGGGCCGTTTTCAGCAGTATAACGACAAATGCCTGCGCACAGCTCAACCTCTTGTAAGCCTTGCTTGTACACCTTGCCCATTTCTTCGGTCATAAGTTTTGCAATCGCTTCTTTTTGCTCTTCAAAAAGTGATACTAAGTTATTTAAATATTTCGCGCGTTCAGCGAATGACGTTAAGCGCCATTTTAAATATGTTTCGTGAGATTTTTCTATTTCCTGCTCCGCTTCTTTTTGAGAAAGCAGTGTATAGGTTTCAATGGTTTGCTCAGTTGCGGGATTAATCGTTTTAACTGTGTTACTCATTTATATCTCCTTACTAATTATGTATAGGTAGTAGTGCAAAACGAACACCAACTATTTAAAGATATAAAATTAAGTTTAACCTTTTGTTATTTATATCTTTTTGTTTTTTATTTGTGAGTGTGCTTATTTTTTATTTAGTTAGTTTTCTGATATGTTCTGTAAATAATGCAAGTTGCAGAAAAAATTACATGGAGAATAAAATGATACGGACACTTTTTGATATTTCAGTTGCGCTAATACAAGCGCCTATGGCAGGTGTGCAAGATGCCAACTTAGCTGCGAGTGTTTGTGAGGCTGGTGGGCTTGGCTCATTACCATGTGCGATGCTTTCTAATCAGCAGCTTATCGAACAGCTAGAGTTGCTTAGCCGCTCAACCAGTAAACCTTATAATCTTAACTTTTTTTGCCATTCAACCTTGCAATATACCAAGCTGCAAAAACAACAATGGCATTCATTATTAGCCCCTTATTTTAATGAATACGCGATTGCTGAAAGTAGTTTAACGGACGAAGCTTCTCGACAGCCAATAAATCAAAGTGTTATCGATATTATTGCGCCTTATAAACCTGCCGTGGTGAGTTTTCATTTTGGTTTACCTGCGCCTTCTTTGCTTGGACAAATTAAAAGCTGGGGAACAAAAGTCATTTCTACCGCAACAACTGTTGAGGAGGCTAAATGGCTTGCTGATAATGGTGCAGATGCTGTTATTGCCCAGGGCTTAGAAGCGGGCGGACACCGTGGTCATTTTTTATCTATGGATTTAAGTTTGCATAAAAGTACGGCTGAACTAGTGCAAGAATGCGTTGCGCACGTATCAGTTCCTATAATTGCTGCTGGTGGAATTGCAACTGAGGATGATGTAGCACATATGCAAACATTAGGCGCATCAGGGGTACAAGTTGGCAGTGCGTATTTACTCTGTAATGAGGCAACTACGTCAAAGCTTCATCGTGATGCTATTTTAGCTCAACAAAAAGATAGTACCGCGCTTACTACGTTGTTTTCAGGTCGTGCTGCGAGAGGCGTTTGTAATCGCGTTATGCAAGAGCTTGGTGCAATACCTGCACATGTGCCACCATTTCCTTACGCAAGTATTGCAATAACGGCTTTAAGAAGTAGGGTTGAATTGCTAGGTGGTAGTGGCTTTTCACCTTTGTGGTGTGGTCAAAAATACATTCCAAGAGAGAACATTAGCGCAGCTCAGATTACACAAATATTAATGCAAAAATGGTCTGTATAAATGCGTAGCTGTAAATAGTTGAACGCATGTTAGCTACGCAGGTAAAAGGGCGTATAAGTAATTAAGCGTGAGTCGTAATTAAAAAAGTTGTTTAGCAATCTTTTTGAGTAAATAGGTTTCACGAAGGATCGATAACCCTTGCTTTTCACTATTTGCTAACGTGCGTTCGTTGTGTGCGATTGCATCGCTAATATTAACCCATTTAGCGGTCATTCCATTTTGCTGTTCGTAATGCTCTAGTTGTGTTTTACCCAGCTCGTCGGCAATATTACAGACGTAGCAATACGATTTGATATGGATAATATCAAAGTCCTCTTTATACCAAGGGCGATACTCTTCATAGAGTCCAAAAGCTTTAACTACACTTATTTGTTGTGCACCGGTTTCCTCGCTTAGCTCACGTATTAAGCCTTGTTCAATACTTTCGCCGTCATCTACTCCACCGCCTGGCAGGCTGTAGTCTTCATAACGATTTGTATACATTAAAAGTATTTTATTATTTTTAGTAACAATGGCACGGGCTGTTAAGCGGGTAAAAATAGTGCCTTCATTAATATTAATACCAGAGTGAATCAAGGTTTTTAATTGCTGCATTTCGTCTCCTTTTTAAGTTTGTAATGATAACAGTTGCTACCATTGTATAAATAGAAACGATTTTAATTATTTTTTAGGGTGTGTTCCTTTTTCGAGATTAAAAAAATTCAATCTTGAAATATTACCACGCCTAGTGATCGATTTTTTTAAGCATACGTAAATATTAAGTTGGTAATATAAACGCAGTGAATCACTTAAGTTAATTCGGGTTATTAGATTCTAGGCGTGACTTTAAATTTGTATTTAAGGTGCGTAGAATAATAAAAAAGCATAGGGATTTATCATGTTAAACATACTTTTAGTTGATGATGACGTTGAGTTTAGTGACGTTGTTTGCCACATAGTCGAATTCCTCGGCCATAATATAAACACCGCAACCAGTTTAAAAGAAGCACACCAATGGTTTGAAAATAATACTTTTGACCATGTGCTGCTTGATTTTATGTTACCTGACGGCAGCGGTTTACACCTACTTGATCATTTGAAAATGATTGGTCAATCTCCAAAAATTACACTTATATCGGGCCATCCTTCAGTTAAGGGGATTTTAGCTGAAATGTGTGAGCCTAATGTTGGGCATTTATTAAAACCATTACAGCGAGAAGACTTAGAGCTGGTTTTAAATGGGCCTAAAAAAACAGCTAAAAAAGTAAAACCCAGTGGTATTACGCGCCACTTTGGTAGCTTAATCGGTGAATCAGAGCCAATGCAAAAACTCTACACTATGATTGAACGTGTTGCTAAAACAAATGCTAACGTGATGCTAATGGGAGAAAGTGGCGCAGGTAAAGAAGTGGTTGCTCAGGCTATCCATAACGCTAGCCAGTGCGAAGGTCCATTAGTTGCAAGTAACTGTGGTGCGCTTTCAAAAGAGTTAATTGGTAGTGAATTATTTGGCCATGAAAAAGGCGCATTTACCGGTGCTATAGCGCGCAAGGAAGGTGTGTTTGAACAATCTAACGACGGTACTTTATTTTTAGATGAAGTAACTGAAATGCCGATTGATATGCAGCCAAATTTATTGCGTGTACTTGAAACTAAAAAAGTAACGCGTGTTGGTGGAAATAAAGAGATACCCACCAATTGCCGAGTTATTTCGGCGACGAATCGCTCGCTTATAGATTTAGCGCAAAATAATGTAATTCGTGAAGATATTTATTTTAGGCTGGCTGTTTTTCCTATCGATATACCGCCACTTCGCGATCGTAAAGAAGATATTCCCCTTTTAGCTAAAGCTTTTTTAGAGCAACTAAATGATGAAAATGGCACTTCATTTAGTTGGAAGAGTGAACAGTTAAAAGAGCTGCAAAATTATGAATGGCCGGGTAACGTTCGTGAAATTCGCCATGCGATACATCGTGCATTTATTATGAGCGATCCGCAATCAAGTGAAATTACTCTGCCTGATAATTTAGAGTCACCTTTTTCTCGGGTTAATAATAAAACCGCTGAAAAGCAGGTATCGGCAGGGCAAACAATCGAAGAAGTCGAAAAAGAACTTATTCATGCCACGCTTGATAAAGTACAAGGTAATAAAACGCTTGCAGCCCAAATGCTGGGTATTAGTACAAAAACACTTTATAACCGCCTTAATGCGTACGGTGGGATTGGTGAATACAAGTAATTTAAGTTCAGGTTAAATAAAAGGAAATAGAGTGTCTGAAGAAAATAACGAAGCCATAATGCTTAATAAATTAGTTCATGATGCAAGAGCCCCGTTAAATAGAATCTCAATGAATGCGGAGCTAATTAAATTAGTGTTGGAAAACGATATGCCCAAACAAAAGGCACTCGAGGCCCTAGATAAAATAATTTTAAACTGTCAGCAGTGCAGTGAGAGTTTACAAAATATTACAGAGCATAATAACGGTTAGTAAATTCAACTAAGGCAATTATACATCTATGAGCAAGCAAAAACAGCAAGGTAAAGCGAATGTTACATGGGCCGCTTTTATAGTCGTAGTACTAAGTATTATTGTGGGTAATGCTTTTTTGGCGTTAAATACTATTCAGGGGTTAACGCAAACCCAAAAGAGTTTAGACAACACCAGCATGCTAACGACGGCAATTGAGCAACTGCATTTGTCAATAGTGCAAGCTGAATCTGGGCAGCGTGGCTATTTATTAACAGAAGAAGATGATTATTTAACACCGTATTATGATGCTATTGGGCAGTTAGAAGCACAAACTAATCATGTAAAGTCACTTCGTTCTGAAATTGATGGTCAAGCTGAGCGAATTGCTGAGTTGTTACTGCTTGTTGAGCGTAAAATACGTGAATTAAAGAAAACAGTTAATCTTGCATTAGATGATAAAGAACGACGTGCGTTAAATATAGTTAACACACATAGCGGTAGAGACCTATATAAGCAAATTCGTGAACATATTAATGAAATTCAAGACCGTGAATTACTCTTTAAGGTGAGTCACTTTTCGAAATTAGCAAAAATAAAAAATGAGGCAAAAATTACCTTTGCCATTACAGCCATAACAAGTGCTTTGCTTATTATTGGTATGTTTATTATGACCAGACTTAATTTAAGAAACGCGGCGCAATATAGGCTAGAACTTGAAAATCAAAATGAAACATTAGCAGGTAAAGTGTCTGAGCGTACGCAAGAGTTAACCCTGTATTCTGATGAGTTAAGCCGAAGTAACCGGGAACTTGAAGAGTTTGCTTTTGTGGCAAGTCATGATTTACAAGAGCCGCTTCGAAAAATTCAAGCCTTTAGCGACCGCCTCGAAACCATGTTTAAAGATGAACTGGGTGAAAAAGGGATGGATTATATTGGCCGTATGAAAAATGCGGCGCAACGCATGTCTAACTTAATTAACGATCTATTAGAGTTTTCACGCATTACAACGCGCGGTAAAGACTTCGCTGATACAAATTTAAACGAAGTGGTAAGCGATATATTAAGTGATTTAGAAATTGCGATAAAAGAGTCTAATGCACGAGTAGATGTAGAAGACTTGCCGGTTATTCAGGCTGATAAAAGCCAAATGCAGCAACTATTTTTAAATCTATTGTCGAATGCGGTTAAATTTAGGCATCCGGATGTAAGCCCACACATAAAGATTAGTTATGTGCATGAGGATATTTTTAGTGCTGATCATAATACGCATTTAAGTTTCCAAGTTATTACTATAAAAGATAATGGCATTGGTTTTTCACAAGACTATGCCGACAAGATATTTGTTCCATTTCAGCGTTTACATGGTCGTTCACAATACAAAGGGACAGGTATTGGTCTTTCTGTATGTCGGCGTATTGTAGAGCGTCACGGTGGAACAATTACAGCCCAAAGTAAAGACGGTGAAGGTGCTACCTTCGTTATAAAACTACCTGTGGAAGCTGCGCTTTTCACATTGCAAGGAGAGGCTTAAATGCCCTATTCAAAAGTAAAACCGATTACTATTTTAATGGCTGATGATGATGAAGATGATCGTTTGCTAACACAAGATGCCCTTGCTGAAAGTCGTGTACTTAACGAGCTTCACTTTGTTGAAGATGGTGTTGAGCTACTTGAATATTTAGAGCGCAGAGGTAAATTTGAAGATAAAGCTGTGTCGCCACGACCAGGACTTATATTGCTTGATTTAAATATGCCAAGAATGGATGGACGTGAGGCACTTGAGGCCATTAAATCAAATCCCAACTTGAAAGGTATTCCGGTTGTTATTTTAACTACGTCTAAACAAGAAGAGGACATGGTTAAAGGTTACAACTTAGGCGCTGCATCGTATATAACCAAACCCGTGACGTTTGATGGCTTGGTTGAGCTAATGAAAACGCTAGGAAAGTATTGGGTAGAGTTTGTAGAGCTGCCGACAACTTTTAACGATTAAAGGAGATTTTATGTTAGATAAAGTGACTCAGTTGCTGCTTGTAGAAGATGATGAAGATGATTACATACTCACTTGCGACTATTTAGACCAATTGGATTCACACACGTTTAACATTCAATGGATTAGCTCCCCAGAGCAGGCAATTGAAACGCTTAGTAAAAATGAGCATGACATTTGCCTGCTTGATTACCGCCTAGGTGCATCTAATGGATTAGATGTATTAAAAGAAGCCATTGCGAATGGCTTTAGCGGACCCATTATTATGCTTACTGGGCAGTCAAACGACGAATTAGATTCAGCGGCGCTTGATGCTGGTGCAGTAGATTACTTAATAAAAACAGAAATGAGCTCGAGCCGTTTTGCACGCGCTATTCGTTATGCACTTGCTCGTAAAGATGTTGAAGGCGAGCGAGTAGAGCGTTTAAAAGCCGAAGCCGAAAATCGCTCAAAAGATCGCTTTTTAGCTCATTTGAGCCACGAATTACGTACCCCTCTATCGTCCATTTTAGGGTACACCGAACTCTTAATGCAGAGCGACTTTAGTCAGCAAGCAGAAAATGAGCTAGGTGTTATTTATCGAAACGGTAAGCACTTATTAAGTTTGTTAAACGATGTACTTGATTTATCTAAAATAGCTGCCGATAAGCTAGAGCTGACCCTAAGTGAAGTTAATCTCGATAGCATGCTTGCTGATGTATACACATTAATGCGTGTGTCTGTGCTCGATAAAGGCCTTACGCTTTGCTTTGAATCTCATCAGCCATTACCTTTGGTTGCACAACTAGATGCAACAAGGATGCGCCAAATATTAATAAATTTAATAAATAATGCGGTTAAATTTACTGATAAAGGCGAAATAGTTGTTAATGCGTGGACACAGTGGGTTGATGAGCGCGAAATGCTATTTTTTAGCATTAAAGACTCAGGTATGGGTATTGCACCTGAAAAACAAGAGCTGATTTTTAAACCGTTTGAGCAAATTGCCGATGTAGAATCGCGCTCTGTTGGTGGTGCTGGTCTTGGTTTGGCAATATGCGCTGAGTTATTAGCGCGTATGCAAGGAAGCATTAGTTTAGACTCCGAAATTGGCAAAGGCTCTACATTTACTATTTCTGTGTATCCGGGCGATATTAGCGAAGTAGAACGACAGGTACTTAATTTTAGCAGTGCCCCACAATTACAAAGTAAATCAGCACCTTGTAAGGTGCATGGACGTGTATTAGTGGTAGATGATTTACGCGATTTACGCATGTTGGTTGGCCACATGATTAGTACTTGTGGTGCAAGGGTTGATTATGCGGAGCATGGGCAACAAGCGCTTGAAAAAGTGCGTATTGCGGATGCTTACAAAGCTCCATATGATATTATTTTTATTGATATTCATATGCCTGTAATGGGTGGCAAGGAAGCGACTATAGAGCTTAGAAAAATGGGCTATAAAGGCCCAATAATTGCGCTTACAGCGGCAACGATGAAAGGCATTCGCGAGGAACTGGCAGCCCTTGGTTTTAACGATGTAATCCCCAAACCGGTTGACAGTGCAGTTTTGTACCAGTGTTTACAAGATTACTTAGTGGCGCCTGAAAGCGCACCACAACCTAAAAATATAAATAGTAGTAAAAGTTTAACCGAGAAAAAACAGCGTTTTTTACTTGTTGAAGATGACCACGATGCTGCGCAAATTACGCAACTACTCTTAGAAAGTTTAGGCGTAGAGACCGTGATTGCATCGAGTTGCGCGCAATGTTTACAAATACTCAATCACGATCAGCAATTTAATAAAGTATTGTTAGATATGCACTTACCTGATGGGCGTGGCATTGATTTAGGCCAGAAAATTAACGAGCGTTACCCAGAGCTACGCTTGGTAATTGTAAGTGGCGCAGAGCCAGATCCAAGAGAAATAAAAGATTTAAATATTGACCGAGTTTTATTAAAACCTATTAACTTGAGCTTACTCGAAACGCTTATTAGTTAGGGCCTGTTTATCTTTAGAGGTTAAATTTGCAGCAGTATGTTTGGTGTTTAGGCAAGGCAGAGCCTGTGTAGTGTGGTTATTCCCCATAAATAGGCGATAACGTAGCACAAATGCCAAATATGTGCTGCCCGAAGGGTTCTGCCCAGGGGCTATTTACTCTTTGTTGCTCGGTTTTTACTTAGCCCACTAGGTTACAAACCTCGCGCCGCGATTAAATAGCCCCTAGATTGAACAAATTTTAATCCTGAAAGGTCAACAGGCCCAATAACTGAGACATTATTTATATGAATTCAATAAAGCTAGTATCTGAAGAATTAACGCCAACAAAAATAGTGTGTGTTGGCCGTAACTACACCGCACACATTGCAGAGCTAAACAACGAAACGCCAGATCAAATGGTGTTATTTAACAAACCAAATAGCGCGATTACTAATACGCTATTTGCAGCTCATAACGGCGATACGCTGCATTACGAAACCGAGTTATGTTTTGTAATTAAAAATAAAAAATTTGCAGGTGTTGGACTCGGCCTTGATTTAACTAAGCGTACCGTGCAAAGTAAATTAAAAAATAAAGGGCTACCTTGGGAGCGCGCTAAAGCATTTAATGGCTCGGTTATTTTAAGTGATTTTGTAGAGCTAACCGATGCGATGAAGCATTTTACATTTGAACTTAAAATTAATAATGAAGTAATTCAGCAAGGCGATACTCATTTTATGCTGCATAACCCTGACTCAATTTTACACGAAATTAGTGAATTTATGAGCCTAGAAGATGGTGATGTGGTTATGACAGGTACGCCGTCAGGCGTAGGTGAAGTGATTGCCGAAAGTGTGTTCACAGTAAGACTTTACGCTAATGAGCAATGCTTACTTGAGCAGCAATGGAGTGTAAGTTAACTGGACAATTAAACAGGTAATTAAACGTGATTTAGTTACCTGTTTAGGTTTGTATTAATAGGGCATTGGATTGTTTCTAAAAATAACATCGATACTTGTAAGTACGTCGTCACTTAGCGTGATATCAAATGCATCAATATCTTCTTTTAATTGCGCCATATTTGTTGCGCCAATAATTGAAGACGTTACACCGTTTACTTGATTACACCATGCAAGAGCTAGTTGAGCAGGGGAAATATTGTGATCATTCGCAAGTTCAACATACTGTTTGGTTGCTTGCTCTGCGTTTGGTGTATCTCTAAAAATACCGTTACGTTGCATAAAGGTCCAGCGAGAGCCTTCTGGCCGAGCACCATTTAAGTATTTACCCGTTAATAAACCTGCCGCTAAAGGCGACCAAGGTAAGTAGGCAATATCTTCGTGAACACATTGCTCTATTAGATACGGCCAATCTTTGGTATGCGCTAAGCTAAACTCGTTTTGAATAGATACTATGCGCGGCAAATTATGCTCTTTTGACAGGTTTAAAAATTGGCTTATTCCCCAAGGTGTGTCGTCAGATAAACCACAGTGCTTGATTTTACCTGCTTTAACACAATCGTTTAAACCTTCTAAAATATCCAGCATGCCAGCTTGATGTTCTTGTGTGTTTACGTCGGTAAATTTAAGCATACCTGGCCATTGTCTACCAAAGTGTGGGGTAGAGCGGTTTGGCCAATGTAATTGGTATAAATCTATGTAGTCAGTTTGTAAGCGTTTTAGTGATTCATCAACCGCCTCTATAACAGTTTGGCGAGTAATATTACCGCCATCGCGAACCCATGCTAAGCCGTTACCAGCAATTTTGGTTGCAAGTACAATTTTATCGCGCTTTTGTTGGTTACGAGAGAGCCAGTTACCAATAATTTGCTCAGTTTTACCATAGGTATCGGGTGATGGAGGAACTGCGTACATTTCGGCTGTATCAATAAAGTTTACGCCTTGAGCAAGTGCGTAGGCTATTTGTTCATCTGCATCACTTTGGGTGTTTTGCATTCCCCAGGTCATGCTACCTAGACATACTCTTGAAACATTAACACCACTGCTTCCTAGTGGACTGTATTGCATAAAATTTCCTTATTACTCGTCTTGAGCGTAGCTAATTAAAGCCGATAAAAGAGGCTCTGAAATAGGGGCTTTTTGACCTGTTTCAAAATCAAACATAACCACTTTCGAATTACCGGTTGTGGTTATGGCATTTTGTGCGTGACTAAATACTGTATAATTCATCATAAATCGGTCTGTTTTAATGTCAGAAATAGTGACGCCTACAGTAAGGGTATCTGGAAAAGTAACAGGGCGCTTATAACGAATATTATTTTCGCTTATAACAGGGCCGATGCCGCTTGGGCTAATTGTATCAAATAAGTTTATTTTATTTAAAAAGTCGATTCTGGCTATTTCAAAGTAACGCAGGTAAACCACATTGTTTACGTGTTGAAGGGCATCCATATCGGCCCACGCTACAGTAATGTCAGTATGAATAGGGTGCTGATCTTTAAACGTTTGCATGCACTTTAACTCTTTATTTTAAAGCACTAGATTATCAATATGACGATATGACCTCAAGGTAATTAGTGCGCTGTTTTTATGTATGACGAGTTTACTAAACTTGAACCCACCATAATAAATCGATTAATCAGAGTTTAGGAGCTTGCTTATTAATAATGATTAAACAATAATGGCTGTATAAATAAACAGTGTTGTAATGGTGATGAAAAAGTTTATTCATATAGATATGGACTGCTTTTATGCGGCAGTTGAGATGCGCGATAATCCTAAGCTGGCCAATGTGCCGCTTGCTATTGGTGGCAATAGTCGCAGAGGTGTACTTTCTACAGCCAACTACATTGCCAGAGAGTATGGCGTGCGCTCAGCTATGTCTAATTATCATGCAAAACAATTATGCCCTGATTTAGTTATTGTACCTGGGCGCATGGCTGTTTATAAAGAAGCTTCAAATCAAATACGTGAAGTATTTAATCGTTACACCAACTTAATTGAACCACTCTCTCTTGACGAAGCTTACCTTGATGTAACTGATAGTAGCGTTTGTAAAGGCAGTGCTACGCTTATTGCGCAGCAAATAAGAGCTGATATTTATAATGCTACAGGGCTTACTGCATCCGCTGGTATTGCTCCTATTAAATTTATTGCCAAAATAGCGAGTGATGAAAACAAGCCTAACGGTCAGTTTGTTGTATTACCTGATGAGGTGGATGATTTTTTAGCACAGTTACCTCTGGGTAAAATTCCGGGTGTCGGTAAAGTAACGCTCGAAAAACTCAATTTAAAAGGATTATATACAGGTAAAGATGTACGCGAAAAAGGCGTAAATTGGATGCAACAGCATGTAGGTAATTTTGGCGTATCGCTTTACCAAAAATGTGCAGGTGAGTATGTCGGTAAGGTATCTACTAATCGTATTAGAAAGTCGCTAAGTGTTGAGCATACCTATGAGTATAACAAAACCAGCTTACAAGAATGCCTAGAACAGTTGCCTACGTTGTTAGATGAGTTAAAGGTGCGCTTGGAAAAACAACAATTACAAAATCGGATTAATAAACTGAGCGTTAAAGTTAAATTTGCGAATTTTATAGTAACCTCTGCGGATCAGGCTTATCACCAATTAAATACTGAGGTTTTTACACAACTACTTACTAAAGCTTTCCAGCGAGGTGTGCAGCAACCGGTCAGGCTTTTAGGTATTGGGGTGGGCATAAAAAATCAACCAGATCAAAACTTCCAACTTAGTATTCTCGATTAAGCTGTAAAGCCTGTAATTGCAAGTTGCCACTAAAAAGTGGATTAAACTAAACACTCATCGCAGCTTGCTGGTCTTCAATATTCAAATCGACGATAATAGGGGCTTATGTTTTTTAACAGGACCTTTATTTATGGCATATCCAAAAGCCGTGTTGGCTCAGCCAGTAAGTGCTAGCCTTGAATTCGCATCACATGATGCATTAATCATTATTAGTGATGACTTTTCTCAATTACCAAATAACTCGCTACGTGATGCTGTTTTAGCACAATCAAAAGTAGATTCTCGCATTGGTAAGCAAGTTATTTTATTAGTGATTGAAAATAAGCGTGTAGTACTTGCGCCAACCGGTCCACTAAACAGAGATTATGACGATGTGCGCCGTTATTTTGATGCAGCTAAACTTGCAATCAACGAAGCGAAAGCATCGGGTAGTATCAACCCTGCATTATTTTTACCAAATTTAAATGGCGATAGCCGTTATCAGCATGCTTTAGAAGTTGCTTATTTAGGTGCTTGCCAAGCATTATGGCAGCCATTAGAAGCGCGTGAGTTTCATGGTGAAGGTATTGAACCGATAACAAGTATTGGTTTAGTTGGTGCTAGCGAGCAAACAATTAAAGCCGTTAATGCAATTGCTGCTGGTCAATATGCTGCGCGTGATTTATGCGGTACTGAACCTGAACGTATGGCTCCACCGCGCTTTGCAGATTACTGTGTTGATTTATTTAAAGGCTCAAACATTGCGGTTGATGTAATCGATGATATTGCAGCTATTGATAAAAATTACCCAATGTTAAGCACTGTTGCTCGCGCATCGTATGCAGTTGAGCGCCACCACCCACGTGTTGTTAAGCTTGAATATGTACCAGAGGGTGAAATTACTCGTACCCTAATGTTTGTTGGTAAAGGCCTGGTATACGATACAGGTGGAGCCGATTTAAAAGTAGGCGGATATATGGCTGGCATGAGTCGTGATAAAGGCGGCGCAGCATCTGTTGCTGGCTTTATGAAAGCAGTTGCTGATTATCAACCTAAAGGCGTTAAAGTAGTATCGTACTTAGCCGTTGTTCGCAACTCTATTGGCTCAGATTGTTTTGTACCAGATGAAATAATTACTAGTCGTGAAGGTATCCGTGTACGCATCGGTAACACCGATGCAGAAGGGCGTTTAGCAATGGGCGACCTGCTTAGCGAAATGAAAGATTTAGCTAAAACTGAGGTTAATCCAACGTTATTTACTGTAGCTACATTAACGGGTCATGCAGCTCGCGCAATGGGTCCATACGGTGCGTATGTTGAAAATGGTCCTGCTCGTAGCGCTGGTGTTTCACGTCAAATAGCTGACCTTGGAGATTTGTGGGCCGATGGCGCTGAAGTATCGCGTTCACGCCGTGAAGACTACGACTTTATTAAACCACGTACGCTAGCTGACGATGTTTTATCTAGCAATAACGCAGCATCTGCAGTTACTGCGCGTGGGCATCAGTTCCCAATGGCATTTATGGCTATCGTAGGTGGGCTAGATAAGCACGGTAACGACTCTGCACAGCCTCTACCTTATGTTCATATGGATATAGCAGGTAGCGGTGTTGAAGGCGGTGATTGGCAGCATGGTAAGCCAACTGCGGCATCAGTAACTAGCTTGTTTGCTCGTTACTGTTTATAAAATTTAAGGCCTGTTGACCTTTGTGGATTAAAATTTGTTATACCCAATGGCGGTTTGATCACGACTCGAAATTTTTAACCTAGTGGGCTAGGTAGTTGCTCCTGCGTTACTTATATATGTAACGTAGGATGACCCCAAAGGGTAGAGTATGTTTGTCATTTATGAAGAATAACCAGATACCATAAATAGGCACTGCTTTACTTAATTACCAAACATACAGCTGAAAATTTAATCTGGAAAGATAAGCAGGCCTCAATATATAAATAAAAGCCCCAAATTATGAACCATAATTTGGGGCTTTTAATTTACACTATTTAAAATGTGACTCGAGGCTGATTTTTATTCTGAGTTCAATATTTAAACTATAGCTTAAAGCGATTAACAACATTGGATAACTCCGAGCTGCTTTGTTTTAGTTTATCACTAGCATCGGTAAGTTGTTTTGTATTGCTTAACGACTGTTCAGTTGAATGTGATAGGTCATTAATACGTAAATTAACTTCATCGGCTGCAGATGTTTGCTGTTCAGTAGCACGTGCTATTTGACTGTTCATTTCAGTTATTACTGATACAAGTCTTTCAATTTCGTTAAGTGACGTGTTGGCAGATGATGCTTGATCAACCGTTGATACGGAAAGTGTTTGGCTCGCTTTTACGGCTTCAACAGCTGCTTTAGTACCTTCTTGCAGCTTGGTGATCATTGATTGAATTTCATCAGTACTTTTCCCCGTACGACTCGCTAGTGTGCGCACTTCGTCGGCAACAACGGCAAAGCCTCGGCCGTGCTCACCTGCTCGAGCTGCCTCAATTGCAGCGTTAAGTGCAAGTAAGTTGGTCTGCTCCGAAATACTTCTAATAACATCGAGTACAGAACCTATATTATGGCTTTCGTTAGCTAGATCTTCCGTTACACGGCTCACTGTTTCTATATTGCTAGAAAGGGTTTCTATGGCAGTGATTGTTTTAGCTACAACATTTTTACCAGTAGATGCATTTTTAGCTGCATCATTAGCAGCCTGTTCTGCGGCTTCCGCATTACGGCTTACATCATGTATTTGGTGAGTCATTTGCTCCATTGCGGCGGCAACTTGAGTAGAGCTGTCGTTTTGTAATTCTATGAACGATTGACTTGTTTTACTTGATTCGTCAACAGTATGAACGTGCTCATTAACGTCTCGTACACTTTGTGAAACATTAGTTAGTGATTCACGCATTTTTGATATAAAGGAATTAAATGATTTAGAAAGCTCAGAAATCTCATCGTTGCCTTCTTCATTTAAAGTGCGCGTTAAATCGCCTTCGCCTTGAGAAATATCTTTCATCATATCGGCTGCAAGACGTGTTGGGATAAGAATACTTTTGCCAATAAAATAGCTAAGTAAAATAATGGCTAATATCATTACAACAGCATTGAGAATAATTAGGTTTCGTTGTTCTGAAAATGCGGTATCAATTGAATCAAGGTAAACACCAGAGCCAATAATCCATTGCCATTGATTAAATCCTTTAACAAATGCAATTTTTTCAACAGGTTTATCTTTACCAGGTTTTGGCCACTTATAAGGTATGAAACCTTCGCCATTCTTTTTCACTATATTTACCATATCAACAAATAATGCTTTCCCGTCGGGATCTTTATTATTGCTTAGGCTTTTACCTTCAAGTGCCGGTTTTATGGGGTGCATTACCATTTCTGGTTGGTAGTTATTAATCCAAAAGTAATTAGTTTCATCGTATCTAAGTGCACGAATAGTTTGTATCGCTTGGGATTGAGCTTGTGTTTGGGTAAGCGCTTTATTTTGTTCCAGCTCATAAAAGTGATCGATTATGCTATACGCGGTTTCTACTACATTTTGTGTTTTAAGGTATTGTTCGTTCTTAAGGGCATTGTATTGGTGAGTTAAGCTCGAAATACTCAATACAATTAAGCCAAAAATAACAATACCTACTAAAATGGCAAAACGTTGGAAAATACTAAAACGACGAAGATTAAGCATACATTTATCCTTTATGAGTTTGCACTATTAAGTGCATAGAATAAGCGTAGCTAAAAAGTGTATTTAATCTAGGCTTAGCTGCTAATAAAACAAAAAAAGGCTGATTTTTCAATCAGCCTTTAGTCTACCTTTAATATTAACTCATCTATTTAACATCAAAATGACGATTAAAGAAGTTTGTTATGGTTTGATGTAGGTGTGTTTGCACTTGTTTCCCACGTAGGCTGTGTTTAGAGCCAGGGTAGGTCATCATTTCAAACTGTTTTTCGTTATCTTGAAGCTGTTTAAATAATTTAGTGGAATGCGTAAACAATACGTTGTCGTCAGCCATACCATGATAAATCATTAATGGGCCTTTTAAGCCATCTGCATATGGAAATACTGCGCTGTCTTCGTAGCCTTTAGCATTTGTATCGGGGTGACCTAAATAACGCTCTGTGTAATGTGTATCGTATAGAGCCCAATCGGTTACTGGTGCACCTGATACGCCGGCTTGAAAGTAATCGCCCGCTTTAAACATAGTCATAAGTGCCATGTAGCCGCCGTAGCTATGGCCATAAACACCAATGCGTTGTGGGTCTACGTAATCAAGGGTACGTAAAAACTCTACGCCTTTAATTTGATCGGCAACCTCAACCACACCTAATTTTTTATAAATAGCATCTTCAAACTTTTTACCACGGTTGTACGAACCACGGTTATCCAGTTGAAAAATGACATAACCTTGTTGCGCCATGTACTGAAAGTACAAGTTTTTACTGCGCCAGCTATTCGTTACTCGCTGAGCATGCGGGCCGCCGTATACGTTAACAATAACAGGATGCTTTTTGCCATCAGCAATGGTGCTAGGCTTAAATAAACGGTAATGCATAACTTGGCCATCATCGGCTTTAATTGTGCCGTATTCTGGTTTTGTTAAGTCGCTTAAATAAGGAGTAAGGGGGTGGCTACTATCTAGCTTATTTTCTTCAAGCCAGGTAATGAATTCGCCGTTTACTTTACGAAGTGCTGCTGAGTTTGGTTTATTATCAGACGAGCTATTATCGATAAAGGTTTTATTGTCTTTTGCTAGCACAACATTGTGGTACTGACCTTTTTCGGTGATACGTTTGGCATCGCCTTTTTTAAATAAAGGCGCGCTGTATAAATGGCTTTCAAGCGGTGTATCTTTTCGACCGGCAAAGTAAACAATGCCTTTTTTCTCATCAATACCTTTTAAGCTATCAACAGCCCAATCACCAGAGGTGATTTGACGTACAAGTTGACCGTTTGTGCGATACAGATATAAATGTTTAAAGCCGTCTCGCTCAGATGCCCATACAAAATGTTTTTTGTCTTTTAAAAACTCAAGATCAAAATGTAGGTTAATCCACGTTTCGCTATTTTCGGTCAGTGCTACTTTTTGGGCTTTAGTTTCGCTGTTATAAAAACGCAGTTCTAATTTATGTTGCGAGCGATTTTGCCATTGGTACGACAGTGTATTGCCGTCTTTTAGCCATTTAGCGCGCGCAATGTAAATGTCTTCATCTTTACCTAAATCAATCCAATCTACTTTTTGGTCGTTTAGCTTAACCACACCAAGTTGAATTTTAACGTTATCGGTACCTGTAAACGGGTAGCGCTGGTTAAATAATTTAACTTCGTCAGCGTAAATTTCGTTACGGATAGCTTCTTTTACTGGGGTTTCGTCAACGCGGGTATAGGCAATTTTAGTTTCATCACCTGACCACCAGTAACCTGTCATGCGGCTCATTTCTTCTTGAGCTACAAATTCGGCCATGCCGTTTTTAATTACGCCGCCGCCATCTTTACTAAGCTGAATTTCTTTACCAGACTCAAGCTCTAAAGCGAATAGGTTTTGCTCTCGAATAAACGATACGTAGTTACCTTTAGGTGAAAAGCGTGCATCGGTTTCAAATGTTTCAGTGTCGGTTAGTTTTTTACTTTTAGCAGAGGCTAAATCGTAATAATAAAGGTCGCCATTGAGTGGGAATAAAAGTGCTTTGCCATCTTTAGACCATTTGTATTCAAGTATGCCTTTACCAAAGATACGTTGGCGTTCGCGGCGTGCTTTTTCTTCATCTGATAGGTTTTCTGGGCCTGAAAATAACTTTGCTGAATCAACTAGCACACGATTGGTGTTATCTTTTAGGTTGTATTCCCATAAGTCGTAGCGATTGTAGTCATCGCTTTTACCTTGCAAATAAGTCACACGGCTGCCGTCAGGCGAAAATTTAAGTTGCACAGGTGATTTACCTGAAAGGCTTGGATCGTCAAAAATACGCTCCAGCGATAAAGGTTTTGCTTGAACAGCAAGGGTGCCAACCATTAATGGCAGGGCCAGTGAAAGATGTTTTATTTTTTTTAGCACAAGGTTGCCTTCGCTTTTATAAATATTGCTTTGAATGGTAAAGCCAAGCGTGTGCAACTGCAACTAAATGCTATAAAGTGGCAATTATTAAAGACAAAGTAGGACATAACAATGACTAACCCTGAATTTAAATTAGCGCCAGAGCTTAAACGCGACTGTATAGAACTTGCCGATTGGCCGTTGTGTAAAGTACTTTTATTGAACGACAGCTTGTATCCGTGGTTTGTATTAGTGCCTAGGCAGGCTAACTTAAAAGAGATAATTGATTTATCTGAGGATGATCAAATTGTTTATTTAAAAGAGTCAGCCAAGCTAAGTAAATTATTAATGGATGTATTTAAACCTGATAAATTAAACATAGCGGCTTTAGGTAATATGGTGCCGCAATTACATATTCATCATATTGCGCGTTTTACGAGTGATGCTGCATGGCCTGCGCCAATTTGGGGTAAGCACCCAGCAGTGCCTTATACAGATCTACAAATCACAGAGCTAAAAAAAGCGCTGCAGTTTTAAGCTGCAACGCTTTTTTAGGGTTTAACTAAGTTTAACTAAACTTATTTAAGCCCTAGTACTTCCCTACCTTGCTTAAATGTTACATCTACAGGGATATTAGCTTTACTTAGTTTTTCTAAGTCTTTAGCAAGTTCTTCTTTAATGTCGCCATGCGTTGCAATTAGTTGATCTACTTTTTCATAATCGCCATCACCTTGTAAGGTTAAAATTAAGCGAGAAAGCTTGGCCATTGCAATGCTCATTTTTTCCATATTAACGCGGTATAAGCCTGCTTCATTTTTAGAAAAAGCACCTTCTTGAGCAAAAAAGTTAAAGCGGATCATATTTGCTTTACCATGCGCGCTTGATGCTCCAAAACGAACTGAGCGGAATATACCTGCCATGAAGGTCGTGTAATAATCTTCAATAGTGCCTTCAGTAATTTCGCCTTTTTTAAGTAACTGTTCAATCATGTATAGACCTAAAATATCGGCTTTACCTTCTTCAAGTGCACTTGCGTGTTCTTGTAGTGATTGACGAACAGTGCCTTTACCTGTGATTGTATTTTTAATACCTAAACCGTGAGCCACTTCATGGAACATCGTATTGGCAAAAAATGCATCAAAAGTAATGTGTTTACGCTGCTCTGGTACAATTAGCTGCTCTGAAATTGGCACTAAAATTTTATCAAATTTAGCACACATCGCATTTTTAAGTTGTAGACGACGAGTTCCTTTTTCTAGCTGTACTTGCTCATCGTTTGGTAAGTTAATTGCGATTGTTTTACTACCCGCGTTTGAATGCCCAGCGTAGTAAACAACATCATATGCATTTAGGTCGGCGTCAGAGCCTGGTACTTCTTGTTTGTACTTAGCATCAACGGGTAAGTCTTTTTGAAGCTCAGGTAAAAATGCTGCAAATTTAGCTAGGCGTTCACTCCATTTTAAATCTTTAATTAATACATAAGATTCATAAGCAGCGCGGTAACCAAATAACTGATCTTCATAAGTTTCTATAGGACCAATAACCACATCAATAGGGTTATTTTTCATGTCCATCCATGCAAAGTCAGAGACTTGGAAGTCATCTTTTTGCAGAGCATCAGCTCGAAGATTTAAATAACTAGCAAATTCTTTGTCATCGGCGAGCTTACTGGCTTCGCGCAAAAGATCAGCTGCTTTTGCAAGTTCTGCAGCGTATTCTTTTGAGTAGGGTACGCTATAAAGCTTACCTTGCTCGTCACGCTTAATTACAGAATAAAGCCCTGTTTTGTCTTTTACGTCTGCATTATTTAATTCTTCTTTGGTTATGTCAGCAGGGTAAAACTGTGCACCAAGTGGCTTTTCTTTATAGCTGGATAAAAATGCTTTATCGCCATTTAAACGATCCCATGGGCCATAGTTTATATCGGCAAATTGACGTACTTTTTCGTCACTTAGCTTTGCTAAAAAAGCATCTTTATTATCACCAAATGCTTGTTTCCAAAATAACTCATCCATTACTTTTGAAGCGTCAATAAGCTTTGCAACCATCGCTCGTTGGTTGTCGCTCAGGTGTGATAAATCACTTTGCAGACTAAAGTCGGTGTAAATATCTAAACGTTGTTTATCTGCATTAATAAGCTTAGGGCCTGATTGTGCACTGCTTTTTTGAGCAAGCTCTACGGCTGTGTTGTCGGTAGAAGACGGCGCTTGTTCAGAACATGCACTAAGAAAAACGACACCAGAGAGCATAATTGCTTGGCTAATTTTATTTAAGATCATTATGTTGCCTGTTTGAAAAGTAAGTTTAATAATTTTTATGCACCAGCTAAGTAGCTAAATACATATAAACGTTTGCTTATAGTGACTGCATTAAAGCAAAACTAAATGGTAAATAGCAAGTGTTAGGCGTTGTAAGACAAGCCCTTGCGATAAAAGACATAGAATAAGGAATAAACTTCTATAATTTTCTTAACTTTAACGGTAAGTTAGACAATACTAATTGTACTATGAAAATTACAAAAATTAATTGTCGAAGTTTGCAGTTGCATTGCAATCGAAGAACAAAAGGATGACAGATCTATGTCTACAGAAAATGCATTATTAACAATTTTAGTCGATAGAATAAATAACGATACACTCGTTTTACCTACATTACCTGAAGTTGCTGTAAAGGTTCGCCAAGCTGCTGATAACTCTGATGTCAATTTGATGCAAATGGCAGATGTGATATCACAAGATCCCGCGCTTTCCGCTCGTATGATAAAAGTAGCTAATAGTGCGATTATGGGGCGCTCTGTAAAAGTATCCAATTTACAACAAGCAGTGACACGTATTGGACTTCGTCAAATTAAAAATATTGCAACAGCAATGGCTATGGAGCAATTATTTGTATCTAATAACGAGATAATTAAAGGCTACATGGGCAAAGCTTGGCAAAAAACATTAACGGTTGCGAGTCATTCAATAACACTTATGGAGTTTTACTTAAAAAATAATAAACATACTTCATTAAATCGCGATTCAATCACTCTAGCTGCATTGGTTTATAACATTGGCGTGTTACCTATTTTAACTGAAGCTGAGCGTCATCCTGAAGTATTTGCTAACCCGAGCTTTTTAGCTCATGCAATTCAAAAGCTTAGTGGGAAAATTGGTTCTTCTATCATGCGTGCTTGGGAGTTTCCTGAAGAATTTTCTAATGTCGCTTTAAGTTGGGCTGATCCGAGTTATAAGTTAGAACAAATAAGTTATGTCGATTTCATTCGTATTGGCGCTATTTTAGAGGGAACACTCCAGGTTTCTGATAAGTCAGCTGCTTTACAAGTGTATATAGAAAAAGGGGTTATCCCTTCCATGGATCTGTTCTCGAGTGATGAATACAACGATATGCTTGACGATGTGAAAGACATGTTTAGCTAAAGTAAGTAATACCAGTCCGTTTAGATTATTTAAAGGTTTATACGGATTGGTATTAATGTTGACTATTAAAACACGATTTAATTGCAATGCTGTTTAAGGTATACATTGGAGCAATTTTTTGAAATATTTAAATAACCTGAACTCTGGATAATAAATCCATTCCGAGCAGCAATTTTTAGCGCTAACTGCGTTGAATTTACTTGCAATAGGCCAGTTATCGACAGTATTTTCTTATCTCAAAATAGGTCTCTTAATTAAGCGAATTGGGGATTATTTGCTGTACAAGCACGCACATTCTAACATTGTCATATTAAAAATCTGATAATCGCAACTCATATCAAATTTTTAACTGAATGTTGTAAGGCCTTAAATAACCTTTTTATGGATAACGTTTTACTAATTATTTAACTAGCCAAGCCAATTAATCAAAAACCTTAAAGCTGAGCAAAGCTGTCTACGTATTCACTTAGTTTGGGTATATCAACCGCTTGCAAACCATCGTTACTTCTAAGCACTAAGCCTTTTTCTACAAGTTCTGTAACAACCCGCCTGTAAGCTCTCTCAGTTGTTGCAAAACGTTCGGCTTCTGCATTTACCGTAGGGTAAGCTCTAAGCAGTGTAGGGTTGTTGTTTTCGGCTCTTAGTAAACAATCTTTAGCTATGTTGTAGCTTAGCGGTAGTAATAGCTTATCTAGATTGATTTTTTGATTTTCTTGAAATTTAGCCGCTATAGTCTGCGCTGTGTATAAACTCAGTTCTGGTTTTTCAAGCAGCAGCGCGCGCCAATGCCTTAATTCAATAAGGTTATAGGTTACATCACTAAAACACGTGACCGTATAAATACACGGATTATTATTTAGCGCTTCTATTTCACCAATAAGGGTGTTGTTACAATCCAATTGTCCTAACAGCAGGCGTCGTCCATTTCCTACATCGTAACTAAACGACACAGTGCCACTGCGTACAAGCACAAGCTTGCTTAAAGGCTGATCTTGATGGATCAGAACTTCTTTTTTTGATTGTTGATAGCTACTACCGGCAAAGGTTAAAAGCTGATCAACAAGGTAACTAGAAAAATGGTATTGAAACATCAATGTGCTCTTCGGACATTTGTCCTATTTATTACATCTTAATGACGATAGCATTAAGACACTAAGAATTTACGCTAACTTGCTACTAATACTATTAGCTTTGCTAAGAGTATTATTTTACCTTCATTTCCCGTGTAATGATTTAAGAAGTTGCTGGTATTTTCCGGCAAACTTTTTCAGGTTTTTTAAGCAAGTTAGCTTTTTTATTTTGTTGTTACTTTGCAATACTTATAAATGTCATAAGCTAGCAGTAGTGTAATGCTAACCTAAAGGCTGGGAGAGAACAATTGAGTTGGGAATATTTAGGTTATATTGCGTCAGCTTTATTGGTTGCATCGTTAACAATGACTGATGTAGTAAAACTACGCTGGTACAACATGTTTGGTTGTATTGTATTTACTGCATATGGTGTTGCCATTGGTGCAGTACCTGTGATTTTTACCAACGGCTTATTGTCGCTCGTAAATTTATATCACATTATAAAAATATATCGTCAGCCAAAAGTTGAAGCGCCTAAAAGCTAAAATACTACGCTGTAACTATAAAGGGTTAACTTGCGTTAACCCTTTATAGGTTTTATTTATCGATAATATTTTTTTCTTTTTCGTACCGTTTTATTCCTGCTATCCATGTTTGCAACACATTCGTTTCATAAATCTCATCAACAGGTATTTTAAAGTAATCTTTGTCTATTAAAATAAAGTCAGCCCATTTACCTTGTTCTAAGCTACCAATTTTAAACTCTTGATGTGCGGCATACGCACCGCCTAAAGTAAATGCACGTAATGCATCTTCTCTACTTAATACTTCACTTGCACGCCAACCATTTTTAGGTAATTGATTGTGGTCCATGCGTGTAATGGCTGAATATAACCCATAGAATGGATTAGCGAGTTCTACAGGGTAGTCTGACCCAGCCGCAATAATAGAGCCTTGCTGTAAAAAAGATTGCCAAGCGTAGGCACCGCTTAGTTGTTTTTCAGTTAAGCGTTGCTCTGCCATATGCATATCTGATGTAGCATGCACTGGTTGCATTGATGGGATTATCTTTAACTTTTTAAAGCGAGGAATGTCTTCAAGCGTTACAATTTGCGCATGTTCTATACGGTTACGAAGTAATATCCCTCCCGTTTTTTTAAACACCTTCTCATAAGCATCAAGTACCACTTTATTTGCTTTATCGCCAATAGCATGGGTGTGAGCGCTAAAACCGCGCTTAAAGCTTTGCGTAAAGAGTGCTTCGAGTTTTTCTTGTGTCTCTAGCATTAATCCATGATGGCCTGTACGGTCTGCATAATCTTCAATAAGAGCTGCGCCACGAGATCCAAGTGCACCATCGGCGTATACTTTAACACTGCGGATTGACATGAAACTGTTTGCGTCTTGGTATCGCCCTGCTTTAAGCATTGTGTTTAAGTCGGGGCTAGCGCCACTTAACATGGCCACAATACGCACAGGTAAATTTCCTAGTTCACTGCGTTCTTTGTAAACTTCCCACGTTGCTTTATCAATGCCAGCATCATGGGTAGAGGTAATACCTAAACTTAATAAATGCTTTCCTGCTGCATCAAGCGAATCGCTTATATCTTGCTTGGAAGCTTCTGGCATATGCTGGGTAATTAGCGATTCTGCTTTATCTACAAATATGCCGGTAGGGTTGCCAAATTCGTCTTTAATTATTTCACCGCCTTCAGGTGCTTTTGTTTGGGCGGTAATACCTGCAAGTTCGAGCGCTTTTGAATTTGCCCAAATAGCGTGGCTATCTACACGTGAAAGCACAACTGGACGATCATTAACTACTTTGTCTAAATCTTTAGCTGTTGGGAAGCGGGTATCAGCCCAAAGCTCTTGGTTCCAACCTCGCCCTATAATCCAACCTTGTTTGTTATTGGCAAATATTTTTAGTTTATTTGTGACTTCATCAACTGATTTTGCACCACGTACATCAAGCTGCGATAAGTTATCTCCCAGGCCAATAACATGGCCATGAGCATCAATTAAGCCTGGTAATAAGGTGCTACCTTTTACATCAATGAGCTTGGCGTCTGGGTAGCTATTTTTTAGTGTATCGCCACCTACTTTTACTACTTTTCCATCTTTAATGACAAGGGTAGAAAACTGCTGTACTTCGCCTTTGTATAAAGGGGTGTAACCATTGGCGTTATAAATTACTTTTGTTTGTGCAAAAGTGTAGCTAGAACTTGCGCAAAGGCTGGCTAGTATGAGTGGTTTGATTAGTTTTTTGAGTAGCATAAGGCATTATTTTTTATTGTTAGTGAATCAACACTAACAAAATCATTTTTATAATACCAATATGATGAGATGGTTGGGGGACGAAGTAAACTAAAGCTAGTTAGTGATACCTACCTAGCTTAAGAGTTAACAATTATTTACTCGCGTATAAACCGTATTCATTTAATGTTAGCTTACCATCTTTATCTTGATCATAGCTTGAAAATCGAGACCAAAGAGCAGGGTCTATTGATGCTTCGCCACGTGTTAAAAAGCCATCTTGGTTTCTATCAAATTTATTAAATTGTTCAACAATATTATTGCTTGCGGCAAAACTTAGAGTGCAAAAAGTGCTGAATGCAAAAAGTGCCATATAGCGTATTTTTTTCATAGGAAATACTCAGTAGAGGTTATTGGTTAGATAATTTTTAAATTCGATTAATGAAATTTGGTTATCTTGATCTTTATCCCATATCAAAAATGTGCTCAATAATTGTGGTTGAGGTTCAAGTTCATCATGGGTTAAATAACCATTTTTGTTAGTATCGAGATGGGAAAAGCGTTGCTTAACATCAAGTGCTAGGGCGTCAAAACTTGATAGTATTAAGATGCTTGTAACAAAGGAAAGTATCCTCATGGTATTTCTTCCAAGAGATTATTTAACCTGTAATCTGGTTGAGAGGTTAATTAACACATCAGGCCTATTACAAGTAAATTCAACGCAGTCAGCGCTGGGAATAGCTGCTTGAGATAGATTTATTAACCAGAGTTCAGGTTATTTAGGTTATAAACAATTTAGTAGAAGCGGGGAAAGCACTTGCCATAATTTAAATCCCAACATTAAATCCTTTTACACACTCCCTCAGGGATTATGGCAAATGCTTTAGTTCACTCTACTAGATAAAAGCTTAAGCAAAACTTAACTTGTTAAGGCTTAAAGCTTTTAAACTCTGTCTTAGAAATTACTTCATCATCGTTTTCGTCTAAATCGGTAAATTGCTTCATTACTTCTTTGTCTTGCTTGGCTTCGATAATTGATATTTGTCCATTCATATCTTTATCTAAGTGGGCAAAACGCACATTTGTTGGCGATGCAATTACGGTGGCACTAATTGCTAAAAACATTAATGAAAAAGCGGCTATAAGTTGTTTCATAATCACGTTCCTTATTAAATGAGTTTATTGAATAAATTTTTTGAATTCATCTAGCGACAATTGCCCATCTTGATTAGTATCAATTTGAGAAAAATTCTCGTGTAACACAGCATCTTCACCTGCTTCGGCTTCACTTAATGTGCCGTTACTGTCTTTATCAAGTTCGTTAAAAGTCGCGTGAACGTCCATTGCGTGTGCATTAGCGCCTAAAAAGCCTAAAGCCAGTAATGATGAAATTACTAAAGTGCGTTTGTTCATAATTATTTCCTTATTGATTAAAGTTATTCCTCCTATTACAAAAATGGTGCCAATAATAATTATTGTTATTTTTCAATTGGTTATTATTTTTGCTTTAAGCCAGTGAGAAGTTTTTACTGGGTTTATTGTAATTTTTGTGCGCCTTTTGCAACACTATTTAGTGAGATTAAAGGTAGGGTTTAAAAATCAAAGGATTACGTTGTCTCTATTTGGCGACACATTGTTTTTGTAGCGCTGGCTGTTAATCGTATTAAATATAATTGCTGGTTCAGCTAGTGTATAAGGTAAGCACTTAATAATAGAACGCTTAACTTAAAAGGACTAAACGAAATGCCAGCAACCATAGCTAAAAAATACCAAGCAATGCTTAACTGGCGGCCTAATTTAATTGGGCAATTTGCAATGAGTATGCTGCTTTCGTTACTCCCGCTTTCTATAGTGGTGATTGTATTTTTAAATGCGCTTAACAAGCAATTAGCAGTTACTCAAAGTATCGTGAGTAACAACTATCAAGTTACCAAATCGTTTAATACTCTAAAACAAGAGCTCAACAGCCTTGAGCGCGCCACTAGGCAAAACTGGGTATTAAAAAGTGAATCGCTTGATAAGCTCATTGTCGATAAATGGCAATCATCCCTACAAAGCATTGATGAACTCAAATTTGTAAACACGAATAAAGAGTATATTCACCAATGGCAACGCTTATATACCACCTTACAAACCGCGCATGTAAAACTCGTTGAGCAAAAACAACAACAAGCTGAGCTATTTGTGCCAGTGAGCGATTTAGTTGCTGAGCTTACTTTATGGTTACGTGATAAAAACGAAGCGCAAATTACCAATAACCAAAATGAGCTTACAAGCTTACAAACTTCATTTATAAACTGGCTGGTGGCACTTATTCCGCTTACTTTAATTGTTGGTGGTGGTTTTTTATGGCGTATAAGTGGGCGACTAAAAGGGTTAACTACGGTTATTGATAAGCTAGGGCAGGGGCATTGGCAGCAAAAAATATCTGTGAAAGGTTCAGCTGAGCTTGTTGAGCTAGGAGAAAAGCTCCAATGGGTGCAAGAGCAACTTCATATGCTTGAGCAGCAAAAAGATACTTTTTTACGCCATGTTACCCATGAGCTAAAAACGCCGCTTGCTTCAATGGTTGAAGGCACTGACTTATTAACTGATGAAATAGTAGGCCCAATTACCGCTGAGCAAAAAGCAGTGCTTGAGCTTATTAGCCAATCTATGGTGCGCCTTCGCACAATGATTGACAGCCTGCTGAGTTATAATGCGATTCGCACCAGTAAAGACAGCTTAAGCGAAGTTGAATTTAGTCTTCTTATTAATAAAATAAATAGCCATTTTGAGCATCGCTTAAGTGCGCGTGAGCAAGCTCTGCAGTGGCAAAACACTTTACCTAACAAACCGCTTGCTTTACCTAGTGAGCTTATTGAGATGATTTTAATTCAGCTTATTTCAAATGGCTTAAAATTTTCAGATAATAAGCAAAGCGTTACTATTAATTTAGCGCTTGAGCAAAACCAGCTTTGTATCGTTGTACTTGATAAAGGGTGCGGTATTAAAGAGCAAGAAAAAACTCAAATTTTCAGCGCATTTTATCAAGGTAAACACAGTAAAAATGTTACGCTGCAAGGCAGTGGGCTGGGCTTAACTATTGTAAAAGAGTCTGTTGAACAGCTAAGAGGTACACTTAGTGTTGAGCATAACGAGCCACATGGTTGCCGGTTTTCAATTAAAATTCCCATAACAAAAAGTCTAGGAGTTAATTAACATGCGCTTGCGTTTAATCGCTATTTTATGTGTGCTTAGTAGCATGGTTATATCAGGTTGTGAAATTAATAATGGGCAAAAAGAGCGTGTGTCAATTACACCTGCACCTGTGGTCGATACAAAAAAAACGAACGACAAAAACAGTAACCCTAGTCCAAAACCTAGACCAAAAATTGAACCAAGCTATCCTCCTGCAGAGCAAGTTATTGCATGGCACGCTAATCAGTGTGGCGGATTTAAATTGGTACCTAACAAAGATGTTTTTACAGGTGAAAACGAACTTAAACGCTTTTTTAAATTTATGTGCTTAAACATAAATGATGATCCAAATACGGTAATGACTAAGTTGCTAAAACTCGATCTTGCTTACTTTTGGCCTGATGACATAAAGCAATATTTATGGCTTCAAAAGCAGCAAGTAACTATGCAAATAAATGCTAAAAAAGAGCAGCAAGCACTTAATAATAAAATGCAAGAAACCCTCTCATCGTTAGCTACGATTGAGCAGCAACTTTTACTACGAGAAGAAACGAAGGAGCAGTAACGATGGCAGCAACTAAAGTGCAAAGTGCAAAAGTATTACTCGTTGACGACGACGCTAGCTTATTAAAACTGCTCGCTATTCGTATTGAATCAAAAGGATACGAAGTGACAACCTGTGAAAGCGGCTTAACCGCACTACAAATACTTAAAAGCCAAGTGTTTGATGCCGTAATAACCGACTTACGCATGGATGAAATGGATGGTATGGCACTGCATCGTCAGCTGCAAAGCCGCTACCCAGCATTACCTGTTATTATGATGACAGCGCACGGCTCAATTCCTGATGCAGTAGAGGCAACTAAGCAGGGCATTTTTGCATTCATAACTAAACCTGTAGATAAAGATGAGCTATTTGACAGTCTTGCTAAAGCAATTGAAATTCACGGTGTTAACGCTGATGAAGCTGCACCTAAAAGTAATATAGTTACGCGCAGTGGTGCAATGCTGCACTTGTTAGAGCAAGTAAAACTACTTGGGCCAACGCAAGTTAATGTACTTATTTCGGGGGCTAGTGGTACTGGTAAAGAATTACTCGCACAGGCGATTCATCAGCATAGTCATGTAAGCGGTGGCCCTTTTGTTGCAATTAACTGCGGCGCTGTACCAGGGGAGCTTTTAGAGTCCGAATTATTTGGTCATAAAAAAGGCTCTTTTACGGGCGCAATTAAAGATCACCAAGGCTTGTTTCAGCAAGCTGAGGGCGGCACGCTATTTTTAGACGAGATAGGCGATATGCCACTTAACTTGCAGGTTAAGTTACTGCGCGTATTACAAGAAAAAACAATTCGCCCAGTAGGTTTTCAAGAAGAGATAGCAATAGATGTGCGTATTGTATCGGCAACACACAAAAATCTTCCTGAAGCTATTTTAAACCAGCAATTTAGAGAAGATTTATACTATCGCTTAAACGTAGTTAATTTAAAATTACCGCCACTGTGTGAACGCCGCGAAGATATAAGCTTATTAGCACAACATTTTAGTGCAAGCATTGCTAAGCGCATGAACCAAAATGAAAAACACTTTGCAAGTGATGCTATGCATACACTTGTACGTTACGATTGGCCAGGTAATATCCGCCAATTACAAAACGTAGTAGAGCAGGTTGTAGCATTAACGCCAAGCGATGTTATTTCAGAGCACTTAGTGTTAGCTGCGCTAAATAGTAATGAAAAAAACGTAGAACCATTATCACTAAACGACGCTAAAAAAGAGTTTGAGCGCGACTATGTAATTAACACTTTAAAAATGGCTGGTGGTAACGTAGCTGAAGGCGCTAAGCTTGCCAAACGTAACCGTTCAGACTTTTATAAACTGATTAAAAAACATAATATTGATGTAGATAATTTATAAAGAGAAGCAAATGCAGTTATTTATGGTGTATTTAGGGGGGCGAATTCAGGGTTGCCATATAGAAATGCATGATATTCGTTTTGTTGTAGGGGAGAATATAGAACAAACCTTCTCAAAGTTAAAAAGCCAGTGGGTAGGCGACAGAAGTAGTGTTCACATGGATAGCTACATGGCAATTAATCATATAGATGGTTTTAAAGTAGAAGTAGTCGAGAGCTATGTTGAACAAAATAAGCAACTCTATTTTGTAAATTTAGGCGCTTACCGAAGTGATTCTATGGCTGAGCAACACGACTTTGCACTGTATGTTGCAAGCAGTAGCCATGAAGCTAAAGAGCGTGCTAAAAACGATTTACTTGCAGGGCTTAGTCATATTCATAAAGATGATTTACATGATGTAGACGATTGCTTTGCCATTGATTTACTCGACAGCCAATTGAATATAAAGTTAACCCCCAGCGGTGAAGCACAAACCATAAAGCCAGATTGGTTTGGCTACCATATATTGTAATGACTTATGAGTATCGGAGCAGCTTGTTATTAACGCTGCTTTTTTTGTGAGATTAAAGCGACATAAAGACATGTTTTGCTAAAAGCAAAGCAATGAAACTAACTTTTAATGACACCTATATTGCAACATTTCTCCTTCCGCACGATATTTATATCTTTCAAAAGCTAATAATTAATTGTATCTGCCTGATGTGGGTACTCTTTTATTTTTGCATGATCCAAGTTGTAAAAATACATAGAAAAAGTGCAATCACTCTTAAAGTTCATCATCAACCTCACCTAATTAGATGCCAATAATCTGTGGCAAAGTAAAAAGCGTGCCACCTAATAAAGCGCGCCATACATACGGTTAGAAAACAGTGTGTTTCAATGAAAGCTAACTACGGTATGTGATTGCATGCTTTATGTAATATTTTAAGTTATTGTTTTTAAATGAATAGACTTTAAAAAGATATAAAGAAGTGACATAAAGGAGGTTAAGGTGATTGCTATTTAATTAACATTTATTTAATTATAAGTAACAAATAAAATAATTAATAAATTGAACTGTTTTAACTTAAAAATAATGACATAAATATTAAAAACATTCATAAAGGGAAGCGTGTGAACACTTTATCAACAAGAAAATGCCTATTAGTAATCGCGATCACTGCAAGTTTTTCTCAGCAAGTGATAGCACAAGAAAATATTGATGTTGGACCACAAACAAATACAACGTTAGCTAAAAAAGTGGCCAAAACCAAAGAAAAAGTAGAAAAAATTGTTATAACAGGATCTCGTTTAAGACGTGATAGTTTTAGTGTTCCTACACCACTAGTTGTTATGACTCGTGAAGATATTGCTGATACAGGTGTGGGATCGTTAGCTGATATTTTAGTTGATGGTATTCCTTCATTAACTGAAGATATTAGTAATACTAATAGTCAGTCATTAGTTTCGGGTACCGGGCTTTCTACCGTTAATTTACGCGGTTTGGGTGCTAGTAGGACGTTAACATTGATTGATGGGCGTCGTGTTGTTTCAAATAGTTACAGTGGTAATAAAGTAAGTTTAAGTACGATCCCTAGTGGTATGGTGCAGCGCGTTGAAGTTATTACCGGTGGCGCATCTGCAACTTATGGTGCAGATGCGGTATCAGGTGTGGTTAATATAATTACGCAAACTGATAAAGAAGGCTTTAGTTTAAGCGGTCGAACAGGGGAGTCGTTTGAAGGCGGTGCAAAAGAATTCACGATTGATATGGATTACGGTACTTCATTTGATGATGATAAAGGTTACGTCTTTGTTAGCTCTAGTTGGGACCGTGAATTTGGATTAAGTTACTCAGATAGAAAACGTGCCCAATTAGAAGATGTTCATGGCTACGACAGCTCGCTTATGTGTAACACAATGCAAAATGCAGATGGCGATGATGTATGTATGCGTGATCAAACACCCGCCGATTGGGCAAGCAAAAGTGATGGAACTCTAGGAGGCGTATTTTTAGAGTCTAGTAATAATGACACTCAATTTTGGTACGATGGGCAAACGTTACGTGATGATTGGAAAGGTAACGAAGAGCGTTACGGTATTAATTCAAATGAGTATGTTGCGCTCAAAATACCAAATGATAAATTTAGCACTGCCGTAAAACTTAATTACGATATTAACGACTCACTAACAGCATATGCTCAAGTTCAGTTAAGCCTTACTAGTTCTTTCAATAATAAGTCACCAGAAGACGATTATGAAAGTGCCTATGTACCAACTTTTGATGCAGAAACTGGCGATGCTTTAGATGATATTCGACCTGGATATATTCCAATAGATAACCCTTATGTTCCCCAGGAGATGATTGATACTAATCCATATAAAGATCGTATTTATTGGGATAGACGTTTTGGTGAAGTAGGTAATATTACAACCGAAAATAATCGTACAACCCTTCGTACTTGGGCTGGTTTACAGGGAACCGCTTTTAATGATGAGTGGGAATGGGATATGTCGGTAGGCTTTGGTAAATTTCATCAAGAACAGCATCGTAATAACGAACTAAATATAGTCAAAGTAAACCAAGCTTTGCAAGCAGAGCAACTCGAAGATGGTACTATTCAATGTAAAGATGAGCAAGCACGTGCAGATGGTTGTGTTGCATTAAATATATTTGGCGAAGGTTCAATTACACCAGAAATGGCCGATTGGATACGCAGTAGTCCAACAATTAATACCTATATTGAGCAATATAATCTTTTAGGTTACATGACAGGGGATTTATTTAAGCTACCAGCGGGTAATGTATCAGCTGTATTTGGAGGTGAGTACCGCAAAGACACTGTTGATTTACAAACCAGCGAAGAGCTAAAAGTGGGGGGGATCACTTGGAATACAATTCCTGAGTTTAATGAATCAATGGATGTGTTTGAAATATTTAGTGAATTTAGTATACCGCTACTCAGAGAAGTAACTTTTGCTAAGTCACTTTCAGTCGAAACGTCATTACGGTTAGCACAATACAGCGTCGATAGTTTAGACAACGTAGCCAGTTATAAGCTTGGTTTTATGTGGATACCCGTTGAAGGTTATGGCATTAGAGCTAACTATTCACGTTCACAGCGTGCGCCAAGTATCAGTGATCTTTATTCACCTCCTCGAGGTGACTTTGATAGCTTTGATGACATATGCGAAGGTGTAACAGCTACCTCAACAGAAGTTGGCCATGCAAATTGTCGATTAGATCCAACTCTTGCTACTTTAATCTCTGAGGATGAAGCATTTGAGTTGGCAGATGAGAACAATAGTTACTCTCCAAATGCAGGTAATTCAAATGTAAATGTTGAGACATCAGATTCTTACACGTTTGGAATCACAATGGCGCCTGACTTTTTAACAGGCTTCAACCTCGCGATAGATTACTACGACATTTCAATTGAAGATGCGCTTGGAGAAATCCCTAACGAAGAAATATTAGAGCAATGCTATAACTCAAGCCTAAGTTATGGCACCGACAATGCATTTTGTAACGATATTACACGAAACAGTGAAGGCCAGATAACTAAAATTATCCAACGTGTATATAACTTAAACGAAGAAAGTGCGCGTGGGGTTGATATAACATTTTCACAAAAAATGGATCTAAATGATTACGGTTCTTTAACACTAAAAGGTGATTTTAATCACGTTATTGAGCAGTCAACGACTTATGAAGGTAACGATGGTTTAGAGACCTTAAATTATGCAGGTTATTATACATCTCAAGATAAAGGTTCGGTTTCACTTCGATGGAAGCTTGATGAGTTAAGTGTACGCTGGAAAGTTAAATACTTGGGGGGATTCAAAGATGAGCTAGAGACTGATGAAGATGTTAGCGATTATCTGGATGCTGTAGCTGATAATAAGGTCCTTTGTAATACGGGTGATAGCGGGTGTATTGAAAACCCAGAGCCATTGTACTTCCAAAATTACGGAACCTACCTAAGACACGATATTTCAGCCTCGTATTCAATGAAAATGGATAAAAACTCTCGTTTGAAAATATCAGGCGGTATCAATAATATATTTGATAATAACGGTTTGTTCCACAAAAGCACTGGTAACTACTACAGTGGTTACGGTGGTGGTGTTGGTCGATTTGGTTTTATAAAAGCTGAATATTCATTTTAATCGACGATAGCTTTATTTAAGTTTTTGCCACAAGGATGTGGTTTCATAAGGTTAAATATGAAACATATATTTTTTTTACTACTGCCTTTATTAGTATGTTCTGGGTTATATGCATTTTTTGAATATGACTTGTACACAAAAAATCAACAAACAACAATTAATGAGTTTTTTGTACTAAAAGACGGGCCTTATATTGCTGAAAGTAACTCTGTATTAGATATAGCTTGGATTTGTAACGATAAGGCGAAACACCAAGCAACAGAATTTAAAAGCATACCAATTTATTTTTCTCAGTGTGGTTTAACCGCAGAGGTAAACACCCTTGAGTTTACTGAAGATATAATTGAATTTACTGGAGTTTCTAAAATAGCGGCTCTAAGTGATTTGCACGGACAGTTTGATTTAATGAAGCAATTATTAACCAATAACAAAATTATAAATAATGAAGGCAAGTGGAGCTATGGGGATGGCCATTTTGTGATTACCGGAGATATATTTGATCGAGGTGATAAAGTAACTGAAATTCTATGGTTTATTTTTGAACTTGAGCAACAAGCTAAGCAAGCTGGTGGCTCTTTGCATTTATTATTAGGTAATCATGAGGTTATGGTACTGAATAACGACTTACGTTACCTGCATGCTAAATATGTCCGCACGGCAAAGTTACTTGATGTAGAATTTGTTAGTCTATTTAATAAGCACACTATTCTTGGTCGTTGGTTACGGAGCAAAGCGGTGTTAGTAAAAATAGATGATTATTTATTTGCTCATGGGGGGGTTCACCCCGACTTTGCTAAAAGTGCAGTGTCATTGCAATCGATAAACACAGTTTTTAAACAAAATTTAGTTAAAGTTGAGCTAGGTAACCCTAGAGAGGGCTTTGCTAAAAAATTACACAAAAAGAACGGGCCTATTTGGTATCGCGGATATTTTAAAGATGATGGTGCAACAGATATAGAAATCGATTTGTTGCTACAACATTTTGAAATTAAAAATATAGTGGTGGGACACACCTCTCAAAAACGAATAGAGTCGCGCTACCAAGGTAAGGTGATCGCTATCGATAGCAGTATTAAAAATGGTGAGTACGGAGAAATTTTATTTATAGAAAATGGTCTATTTAGTCGAGGCACTTTATCAGGCAAACGTTTAGCATTAAATTAAGCTTAATATAAGGGGAGGATTACTTGCTCTTTTTTTATTTTTATTGGAATAGTCAATAATTCATCGTGACTAAATTAAAAACCAGCATTCACCTATCCAACATTTGTGTTTTAATTACTTAACTCATGTAGAATAAAATAATAACTCGTAAACAGTGAAATATTGTTTTTAGATGTAATTGTTTGTATTTTAAATAAAATAGTAAGGTAAGTATTTCATTATGAATGTTGAACAGCCTTTTTTTCTGGGTCCCTATACTGTGCTGCCTCAAGAAGATGCTATTTTAATCAACACTAAAAATAAGCAATCAATTCAACCAAAAGTAACAGAGGTACTTTGCTATTTGGTTTTACATTACCCTCGTGTTGTTTCTCGCGCTGAATTAATTGAGCATGTTTGGGGGAATAATGAACTCGTAGGGGAAAAAGCACTTACTAATACCATCTGGCAAATAAGGCAATGTTTTAAATATCCCAATAATGAAATTTGTGTAATAGAAACAATACGCAAGAGAGGTTATAAGTTATTAGTTAAACCACAAGCCGTTAACGTAGAACAAGCTCCTTCCCTTTCAAGTAAAAACGACAAATCTAATGCTATACCTTGGTTAACCACACTATTTTTAATAACTATGATCATAGGCTTACTTTCTTTTTACTTAGCTCCTAAAAAGGCAGCTAATGCCACTGTTACGCAAATAACTAAAGATCCTGGTAGTGAATTATTTGTTTCACCTTCACCAGATGGTAAAAAAGTGATTTATATATGGGCTAATAATGCAGGGCGTCACTTATATTTAAAAGAGTTAGCTGCACCTCAAGTGCCACCTATACAGCTTACTATTACTAATGCATCCTATAGTCGAGCTGTTTGGAGCCTTGATCAACAATATATTTATTTTTTATCTACAACTGCCTCTAAGTGCTTTGTTATAAAGTTTGAACTAATTAGTAAGAAGGAAACTAAACTAGCTACTTGTCCAGTTACAACTGGAGTTAAATATATTGCAATGTCATCAGATGGAAGGACGCTCGCTTTTAATTCTAAAGTGACAGGAGATATAGAAGACGGCATTTACTTTTTAAATTTAAATAACAATCAAGCAAAGCCTGAGCGGTTTAGTTGTCAAGACAATTGCGCATACAGAGAACGTGATATTGCTTTTTCTCCTAATGGTGAATACGTTGCCGTAGCAAGGCGTGCAAGTAATACTAGCGAAAATATATTTATAGTAAACTTAAAAACCAAAGCTGCTCAGCAAGTTACATTTAAGCATAATGATATTGAGGGGATGACCTGGCATAAAAGTAACGATTTGCTTGTCTTTGGAAGTCAAAAAGCAGATAAGCATTCAGGGTTTATACTTAATTTAAAAACCTTGAAGCAAACACCTTTAAATATATCTGGGTTTGGCTTTCCTAGCTTTTCTGCAGACGGCAGTCTATTTTACCAAAAGCGCCGAGAAACTTACTATATAGCGGGTTACGATCTTTCTACATCGGTTGGTACTAGTATTTATCCCGTTATTGAATCTGAGTTTAGCAATAAATACCCTACTTATTCAGAGGTATCCCAAGAGCTAGCCTATCTATCAAATGAAAGTGGTTATTACGAAGTGTGGCTATCTGATATTTATGGCAGTAATCGCAGGCAGCTTACTAATTTAAAAAAGAATGCTAAATATCCCCTTTGGTCTAATAATGGTAAGAAATTAGTATTTGCGAGTGCAATTAGTAAGAGTGAAAATGAAATTTATGTTTATAATTCAGTAACAAAAAAAATCAATCGCTTAAATATTACATTAGATAAGTTTGGTCGCCCTACTTGGCATCCTAATAACAAAGATCTTGTAATAAGGTTAAATGTAGCTGGAAAACGTGAACTCTATTTATTAGATACTAATACGCTTATGACAAAAAAAGTAACAGATAATAATGGACGTTTTGGCTATATGGATAGTGATAAAATACTCGTATATGTAGATAATAAAAAGGAGTTATATAAGGTTGATATAAATGAACCTCATATGCCTGTAAAGCTGCTCGATAGAAAACAGTTTGGTACCCGCTATGGCTGGAGTATACATAACCATGAAGTTTATTTTAAAAGTGGTGATAAAGCAGGGGATTCAATAAAACGTTTTAATATTGGGAAAAAACTATTGACCGATATTTTGTATGTCCCAACAATCTCTATTTTAGATTCAGAGCCTTTTTCTATGATCCCTTTACATAAAAAACTGTTATTTACTAAAAGTCTATCGGAACAATCTAATATTAATCAATTACATCACCCATTATTTAATTGATTTTCAACGAATGAGTAACATAAATGCTTTGCTATTAGTTTGAACAATAGCTAATTGAATATAAAGTTGGCCCTAAGTAGGCTGCCATAAATTAGTTTTAGCTAAATATTTTATAGTGTTACTTAAAAAACAGATAGGGATAAGTTGTGAAAAAGTATGGCTTCTTAGTGTTTATTCTATTATTGACCGGTTGCGAGTCAATATCGCACTTAGCGCCAGTAAGGGATCTCAATAAACTTGCAAAACAAGTAAAAAACAATCCCACCGATGTTAAAGCAATTGAAAAACAAGTAAAAAAAACGCGGCGTTCAATTAAGCAGCAAGTGGGGAGCGTTAGTCAGCTATTAGCAACGTTAGAAAGTGTAGTTAGTCGTAAATGGGGTAAAAAAAATACTCAGCAACCAACACGCAGAAAATATGTAAAATACAGCAATGATTACCAAGCACGCGCTGTTATTGATTTTGACCGTAATATGGTACAGGTCGAAACCATAGCCACTAAAAATACCAATTCGCTTCTAACTCAAGCAATTGTAATGACATTATTGACCTCAAGTGATCCACATAAAACAGACATTTTTACCAGTGAATCGCCTATTTTAGGGGATGAACCTTTTTTGTATCAACAAGTGCTTGATGAAGACGGGCTCCCCATAAAATACCAATGGCGGGCAAATCGTTTTGCTCGTTACTTAGTAGACACTAAGGTACAAAAAAAACGTAGTGATGGTCATTCAATTACATCGGTATCTTTTCCTCTGGTAGAACAAAACGCTCACTTACGAAAGCAAAAATACAGTGATTATGTATTGGCTGCGGCAAAGAAATACCAAATATCTGCGTCGCTTATCTACGGTATTATTGAAACAGAGAGTCACTTTAACCCTTACGCAGTAAGTTCTTCAAATGCATATGGTTTAATGCAAATAATTCCATCGCGCGCAGGAAGAGACGTCTATCAAAAAATAAAGAAAATACCAGGGGAGCCGAGTAAAGAAGTATTGTTTGATCCTAAAAGAAATATAGATATTGGCAGTGCGTATTTAAGTGTACTAAAAAATAGCTATTTAAATAAAATACAAACCAAACAAAACCAACATTACGCCATGATTTCTTCATATAACGGTGGCGCAGGCAATGTACTAAAAATATTTAATTCAAATAGAACAATCGCATTTTCAAAAATTAACCAATTAACGTCGAGCCAGTTTTATAAAATACTCACAACTAAGCACTCTAGAGCTGAATCGAGACATTACTTAGAAAAAGTGACCGTAGCAGAAAAAGCATATCAATAAGTTTCAAATTTATTTGTTATTGATAAACAAACCATAGCTGAATTCCTGTTTTGGTTCAATCGGTTACTTCAATTTCAGGTGAAATATTAAAAGGAGGTTTGGTGCTATTTTAACTGCCGTTTAAAGGCTGTTACTGGTTTTTGAGTGGCTAGGTTGAGAGGGAGTGGCTTTACTTTCTTTGTGTGTTTTTTTAGGCTGTGTATCTTGTTTACTTTCAAAACATTGGCATTTAAGTGAATATTATTTAGGTGCTTGAAAATACATAAGCCCTATGATGAATCAGCTTCCTTGCTGCATTGAAAAATAACGGAACAACGCTACTAAAATCTGCGGTGGAAAATAAGTATTAGTGCTCATCAGCGTGTGTTGTTATCTGTTAATTAGCTATCTTCATTAGAGTTGCAGTTATGACAGCCGTTGCACTAATACATGCTACTAGTAGTGGGACTATAACCTTCCATCGCTCAAAGTTTGAAACCTGCCTATCATGAATTTCAATAGCAACTTCTATTAATTTTTGCACTAAACTCGGCTCTAATCGCTCACGTATTTTCTTACCATTTTTGGTTTCGTAAGATGCTACGTAACGAGATACTAAAGAGACCCTATTTATTTTATCTTCCTCATCTCTAACACGAAATAGCTCAGGGTGGGATTTTGATAGCTCTACCCAAGAATTCGCAGACCTTGGAATTAGTTTTAGTTCTTCAATTAAGCCTTCTTCACTACGACTTGTATTTCGATGGAATGCTAATACCTGAATTAGTGCGATGACTTCGCCTAGCCGATGCTCTTTTAAGTACTCTTTTGACATTGCAATATATCCCCATGGCTCATAAATAATGAAGTGTTAGGTTGGATTGGAATCTCGTTTTTACACCGAAGGATAAGGCATGACCTATTGGTAACTATACCTTCGCTAATTACGCCACGAAAAATCAGTTATTCCTCTTGTTCTTCTTTTTCACTCTTAGCCGCCATTTTAAACGCCACAATAACCAATCCAAACATAGCAAACGGTAGTGCTGCCAACATGTATTCAACCACATTACTGTCTTGAAAGTTTGCTTGTAGTAAAAAGTGACCTGCTACGCACATTAAAATAACCACTAATAAAATGGGTAGTAACATGAGTTCTTTTTTTGATGAATGATTTTTCATTGAATACGAGGCTATAGCTAAAAATAATGCGCCATTGTAATGAGCTTGTTTAGGCTTGGCAAATACCGCAGAATTTTTTAATTAATGATATGATTAGCGTCAAACAATTGGGCAAGTGTTATTGGGAATAAAGTGAAAAGTAACTTAAAACAAGTTTACCTCGTTGGCGGTGCAGTGCGCGACAAACTGCTAAATATAAAATCAAAAGATAACGACTATGTAGTGATTGGTGAAACGCCTGATACAATGCAGTCGCTCGGTTTTGTACCAATAGGTAGCGACTTTCCGGTTTATTTACACCCAAAAACAAAAGAAGAATATGCACTAGGGCGCACAGAGCGCAAAAGTGGCAAAGGCTATACTGGCTTTGTGGTTGATGCCAGCCCAACCGTTACGCTCGAAGAAGATTTAGCAAGACGCGATTTAACTATAAATTCAATGGCGCTTGACGAACACGGTAATATTATTGACCCGTTTAATGGCCAAACAGACTTACAAAATAAAATACTGCGCCATACCACCGCTGCATTTGTAGAAGACCCTGTACGGGTACTGCGTATTGCCCGTTTTTTAGCGCGCTATGGCAGCGATTGGTGTATTCACCCAAGTACGTATGCATTGATGCGCGAGCTTAAAAATAAAGGTGAGCTAAATCATTTAGTACCTGAGCGCGTGTGGCTTGAAACAGAAAAAGCACTGGGTGAAAAGCACCCTGAGCTTTATTTTGAAGCATTGCAAGGCTTGGGTATTTTTCCAGAGCTTGAGCGCATGGTTAATGTACCGCAGCCAGCAAACCATCATCCTGAAGGGGATGTATTTGTGCATACTATGTTGGTACTTAGACGCGCCGCAGATTTAAATTTTGATTTGGAAACTCGTTTTGCAGCGCTGACTCATGACTTTGGTAAGGCGCTTAGTTTTAAAAAGTATGGAAACTTACGTGGGCACGAACGCGAAGGTGTTGCAATTATTGAGGCGTTTTGTGAGCGCTTAAAAGTGCCTAATCGCTTTCGCGATGTTGGTGTACTCACCAGTGATAATCACACCCTTTGCCACACAATTGATCAGTTAAGGCCGCAAACCGTTCACAAGCTAATAGTGACTAACTTAAATGCTTTGGTACACCCAGAACGTTTTATAGCGTTTACTCAAGCATGCCAATGCGATGCACAAGGGCGTGGTGAAACACTGGTTGATAAGCCATACCCGCAAGCAGCTAAACTGCGAGCAATTCATACTGAGCTGCAAAAAATGGATAAGAAGCAAGTAGTGCAAGATGCGCTTAAAAATGGCAAAAAAGGCCCTGAAATAGGCGAAGAAGTAAAACTAGCAGAAATAAATTGCATTAAAGCATTTTTACAAAGCGAGAAATTGGAAGCTCAACAACGTTAGGCTGAGTTAAATTAAATAGTGTGACACGCCTTCGTTTTTAGGTATGTCGGGTTTTCGAAGTTCTTTATAATTAGCGTTCTTTGGTTTTACATTTTCAGATTTAGGCTTTTTAGATGGCCTATATAGGTCAAAAATAAAGTCTAGCTCTTCACGTTCTAGTAATTCTTTCATAAAGTAATCTCCTCAATAAGCAACTAGGGTATGGTCGTTCGACTGAATTAAAAGTGAATAGTTACATATGAAGTTGTACTAAATTGTAATCGGCAGGTTTTAAGGGGTGAGAGGGGTTTTTTGTTAATTTATATGGAGTTAAGGTAAATTAAATTAACTCTTTTTAACTAAAAATATACAGCTTAATTTATTACGTACTTACTATTTGCATATAGTGCTGTGGCTATAAATATAACGGTATAAATACAGCCTTAACCATTTACTAACGGCAGTGTTACGGTAAATACGACACCATCGGCTTGTTCGTTGTTTTGCGCAGTTACGCTGCCTTTATGGTAATCGCACACCAGCCTTACAATATAAAGCCCTAACCCCAAATGTGGCTGTTGCTGCATTTGCTGGCTACGTACTGACACCATTGAATCAAAAATATGCTCAGTGAGTCCTTCTGGTAACGCGGGGCCTGTGTTTCTCACAGTTAATATTGCTTTATTTTCGCTCTGCTTAAGGCTCACATTAATCGCCGTATTGGCTTCACTAAACTCCATCGCGTTATTGATAAGCTTATCAAGCAGCTGGGCTATAAACTCCGGTGCACCTTGCATAGGTAATTTGCTTTGGCATACATCAAGCGTAAATAACTGGTGTGGGTAAGTAAGCTGATAGCCTTGCATGCAGCCATTTATTACTTTTTGTAAATCAAAAGGCTCAGGCTCGTTGCTTTGAATACTTTGCTCAAGGCGAGTAGCTTCGCTCATGGTGGTTATTATTTTACCTAAGCGTTCAACACCTTCACTGGCGCGATCGAGGTATTTTTGACTCAGCTCGTTTTGTGGCAAGCTTTGTAAGTTCTCGAGTGACGAGCGCACTACGGCAACCGGCGTGCGCAGCTCATGTGATAACCGCGACGACATGTTTTCTAAGTAATCGGTATAGCCGCTAAGTCGGCTTACAATGTTTGAAAAACTACGAGACAGATCGCCAATTTCATCGTTAGCATCACTGTAATTAATACTGCCGGTAACACGCCCTTGCGCATCAATTGCTTGCTCGGCAGTATCGCGCAGCCGCCTAATTCTGTTCGATATACGTGAGGCAAAAAAGAACAAGGTGACAGTACCAATTAGCATCACAGCTAAAATAACGTTAAACAGTTTTTCGAGCGATTTGTTACGCAGCGTACGTACGCCGTTTGTGGTTTCCTCTGCTATTACCGCGCCAATTACTTGGTCTTGAATCCAAATAGGGTAAGCGGCCGATAAAATAACGGCTTTGCTGTCGGGGGTTAAGCGCCAAGACGATGCTGGTTGTCCTTTTAAGGCTTTCGCTAAATGTGTGCCCTGCATAGAAGCTACATCGTGCAGGGTATCTAAAAACTCATTTTCGGGGCGCGTTAATATTTTATAGTAAATTGGGTGTAAGTAATTTTGCTCAAAGCGCTGCCACCAAGTTTCAGGTACTTGGTTAGCAAGCCCATCAGCCCATACGCCATCTGCATTTTGAATAGTACCCGATTGCGCAAGTACGCGATGATGGTTATCAACCACCCAAATACGGCTACCACTGTGGCCCATACCTTTTAAAATACGGCTAATTTCTGGGGAAGGGACTAATACCGAGCCCAAATCGTTTGGGTTATTTAAGTTTGAGGTCGACATTATTTTAGGCTCGAGCAGTGCCCCTTTACTATCTATGTCAACAATAGCAAAGCCAAGTTTGTTGCCCAGCATGCTAATTGGAAAGCGCAGCTCTACGTTATAACCTGATTTGGTACTTTCAAAATAGCCCTGAATTTTTGTAAAAGGGGCTTTGGTATTTGCATCAAATGCATTAACCCAGCCATCTTGGCGCGGCGCAATAATGTAAGTATTAAACTGGCCGTCTGGCGTTTTTAGGCCAATTTGTAAATAATCGTTATTGGTAATGCTTAAGCTATTTTTAGCGCGATAAATAAGGGTATTGTCGGTGACTTTAAATACGGCGTATAAGTAGTTATCAAATTTTCCCACCATGTGATCAAACGATAAGTCACTGGCTTGATGTTTGTTATCTGTTTTTTGTAAGTAGCGCTTGTCGTAATGCCAAAATAGCGGTTGGTAGCTGTCCCAATCGTTAAGTTTACCGTCGAGCTGAATAGGGTTTTTAAGATTATAAGCGTATAAATCGCGGCCTTTTACTACTTGGTCTAAAAAGTTGGTTTGCTCGTCAAATAATGCGGGGCGCTCATGTAATGCAGTAGCAAGAGCACGAGTGGTGCCTACTAGGGTTTTTTCTTGGCCTTGGCGTAAAAACTTTTCCATTTCCCATACGTACTCGTAGCCAAGCCACGGCAGCAAAAACAAAAAACATGAAAGTAATATAAATTTACTGCGCAGACCAAATCGTAGCATTAGTGTTGTTCCCACCTGTAGCCCATGCCATACACTGTATCTATGCAATCAAAGGTGCTATCGAGTGCTATAAACTTTTTACGAATACGTTTTACGTGTGAAGTAATAGTGCTGTCGTCTACATAAATTTTTGCATCGCTCATTAAATCGTTACGGCTTTTAACATGGCCTGGCCGCTGGGCGAGTGAATGCAGCATCCAAAATTCGGTTACGGTTAAATCAACTAATTGTTGTTGCCAAAATACCTGCATACGTTGCGTGTCGAGTGTTAACTGCCCGCGTGTTATGAGGGCGTTTGCATCAGCAGGTTGTTCAAGCGCTTCCATGCGGCGAAACAGCGCACCAATACGTGCAGCCAAGTGAGCCAAGCTTATGTCTTTTGTTAGGTAGTCGTCGGCGCCCATGCGCAGGCCGCATACGGTATCTATTTCGCTATCGCGGGCGGTTAAAAAAATAATAGGCAGTGTTTTAGAAAGCGATCGCAATGTTTGGCACAGTAAAAAACCACCATCTATTTCATGGCCTAGGCCAATATCAACAATGGCTAAATCGGGCAGGGCGTTTTTAAATGCAGCTTCAGCGCAGGCGCGATTTTCAAAGCCACTTACTTGGTAGCCCTGTGCGCTCAGCATTTCTATGTAGTTTTCGCGGATTGCGGGTTCATCTTCAACGATGGCTATTTTTTTCATTTTAATCATTATCCTATCGGCTCTGTTGTGCACTATATCGAAGTTTTTAAGCTAAGTAAGGTTAAAAAGGCAATTGCCATGTTTTTGCCACAATTGCTCAGCAGTTTGCCATTTTTGATCCCCTTTGCTGCCACTTGAGCTTGTTTTAATACACCCATCAAAACAAAACATCACAAATTAAAAAGTAAGTTTAAGGATCAAATCATGAAGAAGACATTAATTGCGTTAACACTCGTTGCTAGTTTTTGTACTCCAGCAATTGCCTCAACATCTAACACGCCATCAAAAGAAGCCCATAAAGAAACGGCTATTGGGCTAGGTGCAGGCGCTATTATTGGCGGCGTAGTAGGCGGGCCAATAGGTGCGTTTATTGGGGCATTTGCCGGTGGTTTAATAGGTGATTCAAAAGTAGCTGATAACAAAATTGCAGAGCAAGAGCGTGCAATTACGGTTATGAAAGAAAAAACCAGCGATTACCAACACGTGCTTAACCACAATAATATGTTAGAGCAACAGCTAGAAGTGCTTGCCAATCAAAATGAGCAGTTAACTCAAGTTCAAATTAATAACTTATTGGCGATGACGGTGCAATTTAAAACAGGTTCAAGTGTTATTGCCCCGCATTTTGCGCTGCAGTTAGACCAACTCGTTACCTTGTTAAACAACCAACCACAACTCGCACTTGATTTAAGTGGCTTTGCCGATCAGCGTGGCGATGAGCAAGCCAATCTTTTACTTTCCAAAGCACGTGTAAATGCCGTACAAAGCTACTTAATAAAACACGGTGTGAGCCACAAACGCTTAAGTACGCAGGCATTTGGCGAGCAGCAAACATTGGCTAACAGCAACACGGTGGAAGATAACTTTTTTGATAGACGCGTAACGCTTACCACTCGCTCAATGAGCCCAGAAAATGGCCAAACGGCGAGTAACTAAATCTAACTGAATCTAAGTAAAACAAAGCGTTCGATGGAGTGATTTTATGTTGAGTAAACCGACCAAAATGCTTACTAAAGTAAGCATTTTTATATTCATAGCGATTGTGCTGTTAGCGAGCTTCAAAAGCCATGCGCAATCACCCAAGTTAGAACTTTTTGATAGCAATGGTGCGCCAGCAGGCCCAGCAATAATATTAAAAAGCGACGCCAATATGACCTTAACTGGCCTAATTAATCATGTTGTAGTCACGCAAACCTATCAAAACGAAAACCCGTTTGCAGTCAACGCGCGCTACGTTTTTCCATTGCCTGATGAAAGCGCCGTACATGCCATGACGATGCGTATAGGTGAGCGAGTCATTAAAGGCCAAATTGATAAAAAAGTGGAAGCCGAAAAAAAATACGAGGAGGCTAAAAAAGCAGGCAAGCAAGCGGCCCTTGTACGCCAGCAACGCGCCAATATGTTTATTACGAATGTGGCAAATATTGGTCCTGGTGAGCAAGTGATTATTGAGCTTGAGTATCAAGAAATAATTGATTACAGCAGCGGCACATTTGCTATTAGATTTCCTACTACCATTACACCGCGTTATCACGCGATTAGTGGTGAGGTTGAGGTTAGTACTCAAAATCAAGCGCATGTTAATCCGCTCCCAACTGGGTGGTTGAGCCCTGTTTACAGCACTCAAAACATCACTCAAAATGATAACGTACCAAGCAGCCAATTTAGCTTAAACATTAATATAGACGTAGGCTTAGAGCTGGTGGATATCAATTCTAAATTTCATAATGTTGATGTACAAAACACTGCGTTTGGACAATATAAAATAGCCTTAAATGAGACAAATGCAGTTAATCGCGATTTTGTACTTGAGTTTAAACCGCTGCAAAAAGAGCAGGCTCAAGCCGCATTTTTTACTCAGCAGTTTGAAAATGGTGATCGATACGGGCTTGCTATGCTAATGCCACCAGGGGATCACTTTACACAAACTCAGCGCTTACCTCGCGAAATGGTATTTGTAGTTGATACGTCAGGCTCTATGCACGGGCAATCTATGGAGCAAGCTAAAAAAGCCTTGTTTTATGCGCTTTCATTACTTGATAGCGACGACAGCTTTAACATTATTGGTTTTGATAACATAGTGACTCCAATGAGCGATAAACCACTTATAGCCAATGACTTTAATTTGCGCCGTGCAGAGCGATTTATTTATAGCCTAGAGGCCGACGGTGGCACTGAAATACAAGGTGCGCTTAATGCCGTACTTGATGGCAGCCAGTTTGATGGTTTTGTACGCCAAGTTGTATTTTTAACTGATGGTAGCGTAAGTAATGAAGATGCATTATTTAAAAATATTCAAAGTAAGTTAGGCGATAGCCGCTTATTTACAGTGGGTATTGGCAGCGCACCTAACAGCTTTTTTATGCGCCGAGCAGCAGATATAGGTAAAGGCTCATTCACGTTTATAGGCAGCACAAGCGAGGTGCAACCTAAAATGCAGCAGTTGTTTGATAAGCTAGCACATCCGGCTATTACTAATTTGGCGCTAAGCGATGAAAGCGGTAACAGCTTAGATTTTTGGCCATCACCACTACCTGATTTATATTTTGGCGAGCCTATCATGGTCGCTATAAAACTTAATAATGCTAAAAGTGTGGTACTTGCTGGGCAAACAGCACAAGGGCCTTTAAGTATTAAATTAAGTACACAAAATAGCTCAAGCGCTCAAGGTATAGCAAAACTGTGGGCGCGCCAAAAAATTAAGTCATTACTTTTATACAACGAGCAAAATACAGTTAAAGATGAAGTACAGGAGCTTGCGCTTACTCATCAATTACTTAGCCCGTTTACTGCTTTTATAGCAATTGAACAAACTCAAATAAAAGAAGTGGCAGAGCAAACGGCGCAAGCTAGTAATGCAGTACCACAAGGTATGGCAATGCGTTTACCGCAAACCGATGGGCAAAGCAGGTTACATATGTTGCTAGGCTGTATTTTATTATTGGGATTTGGCGCGCTTAAAATAAATCGAGGGCTTAAATTAAGTAGGGAATATAAATGAAAAAGTGGCTAAGCGTGGGCTTACTAATAGCTGGGCTTGGATTATTTGGTCACGGCGCTTATATGCAGGCAAAAGCGTGGCTTGCTCAAGTATTAATTGAGCAAGCATGGCAAGAGGCACTTAAATCACCCGGCACTAAAGTAAAACCGTGGTATTACGCCGACAGCTACGTTACTGCAAAGCTTGATTGGCCAAGTCATAATAAGACATTAAGTGTATTGGCTGGAGCGAGTGGCCGTAACTTAGCGTTTGCGCCTAGCCAATTTTTACCCGCAGGAGAGCTTGGCGGAAAAGAGTTTGGAAACGAAAAGGGCGCGCTAATAGCCGGGCATAACGACACCCACTTTGCATTTTTACAAAACGCCAAAGTGGGAGAGGCGTTTACTTTGCAACTGCAAAGTGGGGTGATTCAAAATTATAAGGTAACGGGGATTGAGGTTATTCATCAATCCCAAAACTCATTTTTACAAACACCTGGGCTGTATTTGCTTACCTGTTACCCTTTTGATTCGCTTGCCTCGGGTACTGATTTAAGATTGCTTGTATCTGCGCAAATGTCTTCGCCTGATTCACTAAGCGGTATATCAACCACAAGTTCTTGATGACGCTGGCTTACCATTACGCCAATAAATACCACAAATATGCTCAACCATTGCCAAACGTTGAGTACTTCGCCCAAAATAATCGCTGACAAAATAAGTGTAAAAATAGGAATTAAATTAGAGTACGCCGCAGCGGTTAATACCGATACCTTGCTAATAGCATAGTTATACATGCCGTAGCCGCCAAGGGTTACACACGAACCTAAATACAAAATGCTCATAAGCGCAGTTAAGTCGTGTTGGTTTTCGCTTGGTAGGTCGATAAAAAATAAAAACGGCGCAAAAAATAAGCTGCCGCTAATACCTTGCAACGCAATTAAAGTAAGAGGCGAGTAGCGATTAGCTAAATGTTTAACACTTACGGTATAAAATGCAGCGCACACCATAGCCATAAGCTCTAAAAAGTTACCTAACAACGGATTAGGTGCTTGATCGGAACTTGGTGAAAGAAGCGTAAGTAAAATACTGCCGCCAATACACAGCGTAAAACCGACCACGATGGATTTACTTATGTATTCTTTAAGCAATAAAAAGGCAAGTAGCGCAATAATAATGGGCAAGCACGACACAATAACACCGGCCTGCGAGGCCGATGTGTATTCCATTGCATGGCCTTCAAATAAAAAGTACAAGCAAGGCTCAGCAAGCGACATACCCACTAAATACTTCCAGTCACCTTTTAAATACTCAAACCGAATAACGTAGCGCCATAAACAAAGCGACAAAACTAACGTAGTGAGCATGCGTAAAAATATCACCAATGCAGGGTCGTAAATGGCAATGGCGTATTTAAGCGCTATAAAAGAGCTGCCCCATAAAAAGGTGGCAATAATTAAACATAAACTGGCAGGCATAGAGAGTAATTTACATAATTTAATAAAATCAGATCCTAGCATGAATATTTTTAACTTGTTCAAAAATACCGAGCTGGTATAAATTAATTCATCTTTAATTAATCAGTAGTAAAAAGCACATGCAAAGGGAACAGGTAATAGTTGTAAAGCTTGGTACAAGCGTACTTACTGGCGGCACAGATAAACTAGATAAAGCACACATGGTTGAATTGGTACGCCAATGCTGCGAGCTTAAAAAGCAGGGTCATCACGTTATTTTAGTATCGAGCGGCGCGGTTGCTGCTGGGCGCGAACAACTATTAAAACCCTGTGGCAGAAGCTTAATTGATAAACAAATGCTTGCTGCAATTGGACAAGGTCAACTTATTCATATTTGGCAGAGCCTATTTGCTTTATACGGTGTAAACGTAGGGCAAATGCTACTTACTCGCGCCGATGTAGACGACAGAGAGCGCTACCTTAATGCCCGCGATACACTCAATGCGTTATTAAATTACGACGTTGTACCCATCATTAACGAAAATGACGCAGTCGCAACCAGCGAAATAAAAGTAGGCGACAACGATAATTTATCGGCACTTGTCGCTATTTTGGCTAATGCTAATAAGTTACTGCTACTTACCGATCAAGAAGGGTTATTTACCAGCGATCCTCGCACAAACGCCGATGCCACCCTCATTGGCGAAGTAACACACATAAACGATGAACTGCGCCAACTTGCTGGTGGCAGTGGCACAAATTTAGGTACTGGCGGCATGGCGACTAAACTGCAAGCCGCTGACATTGCAAGGCGCGCAGGCGTTGAAGTTATTATTGCTAAAGGCGCAGGTAAAAACGTTATTTTAAAATGTATGAGTGACGAGTTACCAGGTACGCGCTTTTTAAAACTCACCGCCCCAAAAGATGGCCGTAAAAAATGGCTACTCGCTGGGCCTAAAAGTACCGGCCAAATTGTTATAGATACAGGTGCTATTAGTGCCCTTCAAAATAAAGGTGCAAGCTTACTTGCTAAAGGCGTTACTAATGCATTTGGACGTTTTGAACGCGGTGATTTAATTGATTTAATAGATAATAAAAATCAAGTGATTGCACGAGGCTTAACGCGCTTTAGTAGTACCGAGGTAAATAAAATAAAGGGTGCTCATTCTAGTCAAATAGGCCAATTACTTGATTACGATAGTGGCGCAGAAGTACTTCATAGGGATGATATGGTATTGCTATAGAAGCACTTTTAGTAAATTAAATTACTTGGGTGTAATTCTCGCAGTATTACACTTTTTTGATTGTAAATTTGTGCTAAAATCTGGCTCCTTAAATTGTTGTAAGCAGAGCACAGAACATGAAATTAGTTCGTTGGTTTTTAGGTTGTATAATCTTATTTTTTAATTTTGTATTTACTCCTCGCAGTAAAAAGCGCGCAAGCGACGAGCAAGCACAGCTTGATCTGCAAACCTCACAATTTAAACTGTATCAATTTAAAGCATGCCCGTTTTGTGTAAAAGTACGTCGCGCCATTAAACGCGAAGGCTTAAACATAGAAACGCGTGATGCAAAAGACAATGAGCAATATCGTCAAGAGCTACTAGAGCAAGGCGGTAAAGTTAAAGTTCCTTGCCTGCGTATAGAGCAAAACGGTCAAGTACAATGGCTGTATGAATCAAACGATATTATTGCTTACTTAAACAAAGTAGCTGCATAAACCACTTTTATTATCTCACTTATTTAAAGAGAATATACCATGACAATTCGCACCCGTGTTGCCCCGTCGCCAACTGGTGACCCGCATCTTGGCACCGCTTATATCGCCTTATTTAACTACTGTTTTGCTAAACAACAAGGCGGTGAATTTGTACTTCGTATAGAAGATACAGACCAAGTACGTAGCACGCCAGAGTCTGAACTTGCGATTATGGATAGCCTACGTTGGTTAGGGCTTGAGTGGGATCATGGTCCTGATGTGGGTGGCGAATTTGGTCCTTACCGTCAATCTGAGCGTAGCGATTTATATAAAAAATACGCGCATCAGTTAGTTGACGATGGCAAAGCGTTTTACTGCTTTGCAACAAGCGAAGAGCTTGATCAAATGCGTGAAGAGCAAATGGCAGAAGGCTTGCGCCCTAAATACGACGGTCGTGGTTTAAACCACACAGATGAAGAAATTAAAGCAAACTTAGCGGCAGGCAAACCTTACGTTATACGTATGAAAATCCCAAGCGAAGGCACATTTAAGTTTAACGACTACCTACGTGATGAAATTGAGATCCCGTGGGAAAACGTAGACATGCAAGTGTTATTAAAAGCAGATGGTTTCCCAACGTACTTTTTAGCGAACGTAGTTGACGACCACCACATGCAAATTAGCCATATTTTCCGTGGTGAAGAATGGATTAACTCAGCACCTAAGTTATTAAAACTTTACGAAGATTTTGGTTGGGAAGCGCCAGTACTTGGTCACTTACCATTACTACGTAACCCAGATAAATCAAAGCTGTCTAAGCGTAAAAACCCAACATCTATTAATTACTATAAAGAAATGGGTTACCTGCCAGAAGCCGTACTTAACTACTTAGGTCGTATGGGTTGGTCAATGCCTGATGAGCGTGAAAAGTTCACACTTAATGAGATGATTGAAAACTTCGACATGAAGCGCGTATCGCTTGGTGGTCCAGTATTCGACGTAGATAAATTAAGCTGGTTAAACGGCATGTGGATCCGCGAAAACCTAACCGACGAGCAGTTAATTCAGCGCTTTGTTGATTGGAAGTTTAACGGCGAAATGCTCGCTAAAATATTACCAGAAGTTAAAACACGTATTAATACGCTGTCGGATATGGTTGAGCTTGCAGGGCACTTTGTAGGTGGTATTCCAACTTACGATCCTGCGCTATTAACAGCCGGCAAAGCAGACGAAAACGTGATTCGCCAAGCGCTGCAATTTTTTGTATGGCAGCTTGAAGGTTTACGTAGCTTTGAAAAGCCAGCTATTTTTGCAATTGCAAAAGAAGTGGCAACATTCCACGAGCTTAAAATTAAAGACTTTTTAGAGCCAATTTTTGTCGCAATTACAGGCAAAACATCAAGTACGTCAGTGCTTGATGCAATGGAAATATTGGGGTCTGACTTATCACGTGCTCGTTTACGTGTAGCCCTTGCTCATTTAGGTATTTCTAAAAAGCAGGCTAAAAATATAGAGCGTGCGTACCGCGAATACCCAAGTTCATAATTGCTAAACAATGTACTTTTAAAAGCCGAGCTTTACTAAGCTCGGCTTTTTTGTTTCAGGCTGTTTAGCTATATGACATCGTATTTTGATATTGTTTAGCCTAAGTATTCATAATTTACTAAATGCTACAATAAGGCATATAAACTCATAGGAGGCAGTATGATTGCAACCGTTAAAAACAAAGCTATTTTTAGCAGTAATACATTCTCGATAAACCTTGTTACTTACCCAACTAATCACAGCGTAATGAACCATATTGATCCCGTGCAGCAAGGGCGCTATTACAAGCTCAATTTTGTATTAGAGCAACCTAAAACAGGTGGGGTATTTAAATGCTCAAAATGCATTATAAATTTATTTAATCGTGTGTATTTGTTTAGACCCGATAAGTACGAACACAGCGTATCTAAAATCGAGTCTGGAAAGCGCGTACTACTTAGCTTTGCGCTTAATATATAATTTGCACTTTTACTTATTGATAGTCGTAGGCTTGTCCGCTACATAAAACAGATAAGTCGCAATACGATACAGACGTTTCGCTACAAGAGTTAATAGTAAAAGCATTCCCGCCTCTGCGCATGGCATCAGCTTTAAGTAAATCGATAGCATTTGATTTAGAGCGATTGTAACCTACATTATTGCTACCCATACCGTCGCCATCACAGCTTTCACCTTCTATTCGCCCTAAAAGGGTAGCGCCACTTTCGTGTGCTTCTTGGTCGCTATAAAACTGCTGTAAATCTCTTTTATTAACATAGGTGCCAATTTCTTGAGATAAAACGCCGTTGTCTATATCTGTATGAAAAGTAACGCCAGAACAGCCAGTTAACACGAACACCACACTCATTATTGTTATAAAACGCCGCATATTTATTAGTCCCTTAATTTATTATTTGAAATAGTAAATTACTAACAAAATCAAATGCGGGCAATGTTTACTACTAAGTAAATTGTTAGCATTTGTAAATGTATTTAGATTTTACTGAGCATAGGGTAAGTAAACAAAAAGAAGTGGCAAACGTTCACCAACCAATGGCATAAAATAGCCCACTCTAAGCGCTGCGTTCTATAAAAAATATAGCCGTATCCTAAGCCTGCTATAAACGAGACCAGCACATAGTTAATGCCTCCTGCAAAATGTGCCAAAGCAAAAATACCAGCCGTAATTAAAGGAGCAAGTAACGCTAAACGGGTTGGTGTAATAATTTGGCTAAGCTTAGTTTGTAGTAAACCTCGAAATAAAGCTTCCTCGGCAACACAGGTAAATAAAAGATTAATAGCAATAAAGGCTAACCAAAAGTCGGGCACTTTTGGGTTAAAGCTTACAAGTCCAAGCATTAAAGCCGCTATGAGCGTAGCTAAAACAGTAGCAATAACTATTAAAATGGGTTGTTTAACGTTTAATTGACCCGCTTTATTAGAGTCTGCTTTTAAAGGCCTTTTATTTGAATCTAAGTTTGAAAAAAAGTAAGCACAAAGAAATAACCCAGCCATAGCTTTATCAAAATTAGCATAAAGGGTAAAAGTAATCGCATCGCTGGTAATACGCTCGTTTATAACAATAGGGAGGTTACTAAAACCAGGCACCCAATGAAGTGCTAATGCTAATGAGGTAATAACAAAAACAGTACCTAATATAGTGCGTATTATTGCCCGCTTTGTATTTAGCGCACAGTAGTATAAAACAACGTAAAGCCCAGTGCTCAGCAGAGCATATAAATTTATATAACCTTCAGCATAAGCACTTACAACACTTAAAGCTACTAAGTAGTGCCAAAGGGGTTGTCGTATTATAAGAATATTGCAGCGAGAAAAAACGCATAATATTGACAATGCCAGAATATAAAAAGCCATTTATTTATCATTTTCTAGTGTTAAGTACTAAACAATAACGTCAATTTTGTATTAATAAACCATTATATTTTCACTAATCGGTACTGTCATCGTTGGTGTGTGTTTATAGATTTAATGAACAGGCTTATCTTATTAAACAGACAGTAATGAGCGATAAGTAGCTAGGCAGTACTTACGTGTATGAAATTAAAATTTGATCTTGGTCAGCCTATAAAAAGCAACTTCCAAAGCAGTACTTGTTATTAGTAACACCGTCTTTTGTTATCAATTTAGTTGGTTGCCTAGGTTAATAAATGCTGTGAATACAGACAGTGATTGTTGTTTTGTCCAATATTACTGATCTCCACCATTTTGGTGTATTTTTGCACTGATTAAAAATAATTTTCATTTAACCAATTGTTTACATATGTTTATTTGATGGTTAAGATAAATGCATTGTAATATGGACATTTGTCGGTTTATAAAACGACAAATGTCGTAGACAAAATTGTTATGTTTCTAGGAGTATTTCGTGTCAGCCGATGAAGTTATGAATGAGCAACTGAATCAATCTATTCGTTTGATAGAGCAAGTTATGGAACAAGCTTATTTCACATCAAAAGAACGAGATATTAGGTATAGTGTTGGTGGCTTAGGTCGAACTATAGGTCTAATTAGAGAATTTCAGGAACAAATTTACCACCAATTTCCAGACTTAAAAACAGAAATTAAAATTAGTTTAGATCCGCCTTTGACAGCAGAGCAAGCAGAGGTTTGTTCGAAGTTATCTCCGGATGAATTAGATAAAATTGACGGATTTTTGTTATCGAACACTAGGTCTAAATTTCGGAAAGTAGCGCGTGTTATAGGCATATCAATGCAAAATGAACTTGATTCATTTAATTTGCCAGATCTTTTTTATGCGGAAAGAATAAAATCTTTGGTAAAGCGTGGAAAGTTAGATTCACAAGGAAATCTTGGTGCTATGAGGTTTAGTGAAGTTAAATTACCTGATATGTAAATCGAAACATAACAAGAAAATCAACAAGGACACGTAACAGTTGGCTACGTTTCGCTTCGCTACACAATTTTAGCCAACCATTACTTAGCCTGTTATTTTGGCGTTGGTATGACTCCCACTGTCAAGTTAAACGCACTGATCCCTGCCTAACTTTTTTAAGCCATAATTACTTTAGCTCGAATTAGAGCGAGTTAATACATAGGATGAAGCAAGTAATGTCGTCGGTTATCTTGCTGATATTCGTTGGTTATTACTATTTCTAGTAACAGAGCAGACCTTACTTATTTCGTCGTGGCACCTGTCTTCAGTCTATGTTCGTGGTTCAATGAAGCGTTAGCTACATTGCCATCCTAACGCCGTCGGTGGTTGTGCCACTCCCGATGCTTGATCCTATGCATTAACTCTAATTCGTTTATCATGCAGGTACTCTTGCCAATCTAAGTTTTGTATTTACTGGCGTTAGCACCACTTCTTTTGCAATTGCCCATATGTATGCAATCATTTCTCGAGCAATGGCGGTGACAACCAGGTTGTAATGTTTCCCTTTGGCTATCATTTTTTTATAGCGCTTGCAGAGCCTAAGTTGTGCTTTCCACGCAATATCAATAATGTCCTTTGGTAAACCTTCTTGTCGTTTTTGCATATCTGTCGATATATTTGCCGCATACCGATAAGTGTGTGCGCCTTCAACGAGAAGGCGCCTCGCTCGGCCGTTTCCGCATTTTGTGATGGCGCCAATATGGCGTTTGCCACCACTCGAGTGCTCACTAGGTACAAGACCAAGATAACTCATTAATTTGCGGGGGTGGTCGAAGCGCGATAAATCGCCAAGCTCAGCAACAACGCCGGTGGCGACCAACAAACGAACGCCACGCATAGCTTGTATTGCTTTTACTACAGGATAATAACGCCACTGGTGAACATGGTGAGTTCATTGTCTAGCCGTTCAAGTCGGCTTATTCGTTCATTAATTGTGTGTAAAAACTCTTGTAAGACGATGTGCTGCGCGGGATGTGGCAACACAAGTTCAGTGAGCCAACGTAAATGTTTTTGTGACCAATTCGCGGTGCCTTTGTAATTAATATTATTGCGAAGCAGCAGCGCTTTTAATTGAAACTTAGCATCTTTTAAATCTTTCATTGCTACTTCACGTGCACGAGATAAATCGCGGACGGCTTCATCTTCAGGCTCGGGGACATAGATAGGTGTTAAATCTTCAGATTTAAGTAATTTAGCGAGCTTAAGGGCATCACGTTTATCGGTTTTAATCTTCTCACCAGGTTTTTTAGGAATAAGAGAGGGTGCAACCACATAACAGCAATGGCCAAGGCTGGTAATTAATCGGTAAATCCAATACCCACATGGGCCTGCTTCATAAACAAAATGAAGTGTTGCGCGAGGATATTTCGATTCGAACTGACGAACAAGCTTTTGAACGGCCACTTTGGAAGACGAGAATCGACCAAGGTGCACAGGTTGCGCGCCTCTGTGTTCTTCAATATAGGCGACTTCATTGAATTCTTTATGTGTATCAAGACCGATAAAAAGTATGTTATGTTTATTCATGTTAGCCTCTGCTGTTTAGTTAATTAACAAACTAATTATGGCTCTGGCTTTGAATTAAGCTAACCCACGAAAAGCGGAGGCTAACACCGTGTGGGAGTCATTATGTCTAAAGCGCTAGTCGTATACTGAGAAGTTGATGCACCCAAAGTTCTTATCATTATTTTTAGTTTTGTTTTCATTAAATATTGCTTATGCCGAAAGCGATACTCATATTGAAACCGAAATCCAAAATACTATCGACACTGAAGATATTGTAGGATTATCTTGGTCAACAATTTCAAAGGGGCATGTTGAGGTTGGTAGTGTTGGATATGCAAATATTTCAAAACTTGAACATATGATGCCTGCACAAAAAATGCATGTAGGCTCAGTTACCAAATCGGTTCTGGCAATGGGCGTTCTCCATTTAATATTTGAAGGAAGACTCTCATTAGATAGCAATATTGAAGCACTATTGCCAGGATTGAACTTCGACAATGTTTGGCATCATCGTTCACCTATCAAGGTCAAAAACTTACTCGATCATACTGCTGGATTAGACAATATCAGGATGTGGCAGTTACTAAGCACTAAACCTTTGCCAAATACGCCACTTGGAAAAGCTTTTGAATCAAGCAGACAAAACTTATTAAAGATTAGAACTGAACCAGGAACGCAATACTCATATTCCAATATGGGATATACATTACTTGCAATGGTTATAGAAGCTGTAACCAACCAGCGTTATGAAGAGTTCCTCGATGACAACCTTTTAGCCCCTTTAGAAATGTATGACAGTAGCTTTGAGTTTATCAGCCAACAAGGTCAGTACGCCGATCCTTTATTAGCAATGGGCTATCATGAAAATAATGTTACTCAAATTGCTGTGCCTAGCTATCTTAGACCTTCGGGACAATTCACAACTACCGCCCCTGACATGGCTAAGTTTATGAATTTTATTTTGAATGAAGGCAAAGTAAATGGTCAAAATTTTGTAAAACCTGAGCATATGAAAATGCTTACTAATCCTTTCAACACTAAAGCACATATAGAAGGCCTGAATATTGGGCATGGCCTTGCGTTTGCTAATAGAGATCGGCATAACGTGCTTGGCATGTGTCATCCAGGTACAACATTTGGATTTAGAGCCTATATTTGCCTTTTTCCAGATGAAAAAAAGGGATTTTTTTACGCCGCTAACACGGATAACGAAACTGCCGACTATGAAAAGTTTAATAAATTATTTATCAATAAACTAAGCGTGGTGTCAGCGTCTATTGCAGAGAGCACGGGAAAGGGAATTGGGTTGTCAAAGTTGGAGGGCATTTATCTACCATCCCCAAATAACATGGCCGAATTTGAATTCATTGATATGCTTTTCAATTTTATTTGGTTAGAACAATCAAACGAGCACCTTCTAATGAAGTCATTGCAAAATGCCGATAGGCGCTTAATTCAAGTCGGCGATCACTTATTTAGAGATGTTAATAGGACACAAGCTTCCCATGTTTTCTATTGGGATAGTGAGAGGAGATTGTTTCTTAGTAATGGTCTTAAAACGTTTAAGCAAGTTTCAATTATAGCATTGGTACTTTATTGGTTAAGCTTAAGCTTTGGTCTAATAGGACTGTTTTATATATTTTTAGTCGGATTAATTAGGGTCATTAAACGAGACAAAGAAAGCTTCGTTCGAATAAAATGGGGATTTATAAACCTACTATTGTTCAGCTTTCCTGTATACCTCTATGTTCAGCAATCCTTTCTACAATTTGGTGATATTACAGCGGCAAGTGTTTCCTTGGCTTTTCTTTCAGGAATTTTGCCACTAACACTGTTATTTTCTTTATGGATTTCTCTAAGAGTAAAATTACAAAGTAAACTAATTAAATTGGATGTTGCGGCAATTTTGATATCGGTACAATTAGTTTTAGTATTGATTTTCTGGGGGCAGCTCCCCGTTATATTTTGGCAATAAAGAGTAGCGCTTTAATCGGGTAGCCGGAGGTCTCTAACCTCCAGCCCCCACACCACCCATCATGCGCTTTTTATTGACAGGAAGTGCAATGGGCGGTTCATCTCCCGTAATGAATATTGATCCAAATATCTCTCAATGACACTAAACCTTGTGATGCTAAATAGTCATTGCCTAGCGCAATGTTAATTCCTTTTGTTTTTGAGCTTCGACAAGACCTTTGTTGGTGATACCACATGCTATCGCGAGTCGTTCGCTAACACCCAGTTTTATTAAACTGCGTACTTTCGTGCGTGGTTTACGCCATTGCCACCAGTAGCACATTCTTATCCTACGGCGGATCCAATGATCTAAATCCACCGTTAACTGATAAGCGTTGGCTATTAGGTAATAGTGTCCCCAGCCACGTAAATACTGCGTGAGTTTATGAATTTGTAGGGTCATTGAGATCCCCCAGTTGCGGTTAGTGAGCTCTCTTACATTTGCTTTAAATTTCTCTAGCGGAATATTACAGTGAATAAAGGCATGAATAAATTGACCTTACGGGGTCAAATGAAAGTGAATGCCTTTAGTTTACGCTGCGGCAACTGTATTGCCTTGTTCATAATATAGAAAAGTTGCAAAACACGATGCATTAAGAAGGATAAGCCATTTTACCCTAAATAAAAGCCACTCAAACACCCGTAATTTCTTCTAAAACGCCAATTAAAACAATATCAAACACTTCAATATTCTGCGTAAAAATACAGTAATCAATTGAACCAAAATAGGAACTCAGCTATGGTTTGTTTATCAATAAAAACAAATTTAAAAACGAGTTAATCTACAGGCTCGTTAGCCTTTTTCAAGGAGCAAGGATGAATTTTAAAAGTGTGGTTAAGTGGTTTTTGGGAGAAGATGGATACAAAAAGAGGGATTTAACGGCAATAGAAGAGTTAAATCGCTCTTTTATGATGGCTGCTAAATGCAGATACCTGTAGTGGTACAGTGATTTTGGCCACCCATTAAGAAAGAAATGTTATGCTAATAAGCATACAAATTTGGGTGAAAAAATGACGAAATTAAAACGCGCAACATATTCAGCGGCAATTAAATTAGAAACGGCTCAGCTTGTAGTAGACCAAGGTTATACGCAAGAAGACGCAGCAAAAGCTATGGGGGTGGGTAAATCAACCGTAAGTAAGTGGGTTACTCAATTAAAGCTAGAACGCAATGGTCAGTCACCATTAGCGTCACCAATGACGCCCGAACAAATTGAAATCCGCGAACTTAAAAAACAAATCCAACGCATTGAATTAGAAAAGGATATATTAAAAAAGGCTACGGTGATATCAAGTGGTCAGTGCAACACCTTATAATTGATTATTAATTAGGTGGTTATGACTGACTTATCAAAACGTGGTTTAAGTGATATTGAAAAGCTGAAAGCATGGTTCTTATGGCGTGAAGGTAAAACGCTTAGCGAAATAGGTTTGACGCTTGATAGACATGCTGGTTCTATATTCGGAGTACTTAAACTAAAAGGTGGAATATCGCCAGTGCAACGAAAGCGTCGATTATCGTTTCTTTCTTTAGAAGAGCGAGAAAATATATCAAGAGGTTTAGCTTCAGGCTTATCTATCAGGGCAATAGCTCGTAATGTAGAAAAGGCAGCGTCAACGGTAAGCCGTGAAATCAAACGCAATGGTGGTATTGCCAAATACCGTGCCGTTACGGCTGATAAAAATGCGCTAGAGCGAGCATTAAGGCCAAAGCAATGCAAATTACAAAAAGGTAATCCACTTAGCGATTTGGTTGAGTCTAAGCTACTAGACGACTGGTCACCAGAGCAAATTTCTGGCTGGTTAAAAATAAAACACCCAGCATCATCTGAAATGCATATTTCACATGAGACTATTTATAAAACGTTATTTATCCCATCACGCTATATTTTCGAAAAAGCAGTCCTTAGCCATCTTCGCTCAAAACGTAAGTTGAGGCATGGTAAACGCTCAACAAATAAGGGAATTTATAAAGGTATTATTGATGCTAAAACAATTCATGAAAGGCCCCATGAAATTGAAACACGAGCAACTCTAGGTCACTGGGAGGGCGATTTAATATCAGGAGGTAGCAACTCACATATAGCAACATTGGTTGATCGAAAAACACGGTATACAGCTTTGGTACAAGTTGATGGTAAGGATACTAAAAATGTAGTAAATGCACTTATTCTGAAATTTAATGGTTTACCAAAGGCACTTAAAAACACACTAACGTGGGATCGGGGAATGGAATTAGCAGACCATAAAAGATTTACTAAAAATACGAATACAGATGTTTACTTTTGTGACCCGAGTAGTCCGTGGCAAAGGGGAACAAATGAAAATACAAATCGCCTATTAAGGCAGTACTTCCCCAAAAAGACAAGTCTACATGGCTTTGACCAAAGTTATTTAGATAAAATCGCTAATAAACTAAATAATCGACCAAGAAGGATATTAAACTATTTAACTCCTAATGATATGATTAAAAACCATGTTGCACTGACCACTTGATATCACCACTGCTCTCTTGATGTCCGACTCCCTGAACAATTCTCGTTAATCGAGAAGTTAAATCAACGAGAGCGTTATCCAATTAGTCTGCTGTGTAGCGTATTCAATGTGCATCGCAGCAGCTATAAGTACTGGGCCATACGGGATACAGCGCCGACACCTGAGCAAGCAAGATTAGAGGCTGAAGTAAAAGCAATACATGCGATGAGTGGTGGTTCAGCAGGGGCACGGACAATCGCAGCGATAGCAACGAACAATGATTTTGAATTGAGCCGTTATCGTGCAGCTAAGCTAATGGTTAAATTAAAGCTCGAAAGCTGCCAAGTACCTCAACATTCATATAAACGTGGTGGTAATGAACACCTTGAAATCCCAAACCTGCTTGATAGACAGTTTGATGTTGTTGAGCCGGATACCGTGTGGTGCGGTGATGTGACGTATATTTGGACAGGCAATCGCTGGGCTTATTTAGCCGTGGTTATTGATTTATTTGCACGCAAAGTGGTTGGCTGGGCAATGTCGTTGTCACCAGATACTAATTTAACGCTAAAAGCGCTTGAACTCGCATATGAAAGCAGAGGGAAACCGACAGGACTCATGTTCCATTCAGACCAAGGTAGCCATTATACAAGTTTAAAATATCGCCAACGTTTATGGCGCTATAAAATCACACAAAGTATGAGTAGACGTGGAAATTGTTGGGATAATGCGCCAATGGAGCGGTTTTTTAGAAGCTTTAAGACGGAATGGATGCCAAAGATTGGATATGGAAACTTTATAGACGCTAAATATAGCGTAAGTGATTACATAAATGGATATTACAACAATGTTAGGCCGCATCATTATAATGCCGGTTTAGCGCCAAATGAATCTGAGGTTAGATATCAAGATTCTAAAACTGTGGCCAAAATTAGTTGACCACTACAATATACGGGACAGGAGAAAGACGCTGAGGACGATATTGAGATTAGGCATAAAAAATTTATAAAAGTTTTTGGTAGAGATAGCAAGACCAAGAATCAATTGTTAACTTGGTTTGTAGAAGAGCAACTACAAATATTAGAGTCAATTCTTCATGTAAAAGAACAGTTTAACAATACAATGTCTAATCTATTTTATGATTCTATTTGGCCTCGTTGGGAAGAGTGGGTCGGTAAAGAGGAGGTGAATATTGATGAAATGAACGCTTCGTTAATTAGGCATATGGCTACACACCTCCACGCCTCATATCTAAATAAAGTTACTAATGTACATCCTGAAGAATATTATTTTGTACCCCCATTAAAACAGAGTTGGGATACAGGGGACATTACTGTGTTTGAGGATAAGCACTATATACTCGTAACTCCCCGATGTGAAATCGCTAATAAAAAAAATAATACTTTTCAATTTGTCGAACTGAAATCTGTAGCAGCTGAACTAGAAAAAATAGATCAGAAAATCATAGATAAAAATAATGAATTACTTGAAGTTAACGATGATAAAGAAAATATTGAAAGAGCAATTGCAAAGGAAGAAAATAAGAAGCGAAATATGTTTTCGCATGGTGGTAACAAAAGCTCTTTACATTTCTTACCTAAGATAAAGAAGGACATTGATAATAGTTATGGTCCTTTTCATGCACAATTTGATCACATGATTTTTATTAAAAAAAATGGCGATGAAAAATTGACTAGTTTTAGAGAAAATAAATATGCAAGCCTTTCAAATGAGTTTGTTCCTTCATTAGTGCAGAGGCTTGGTTCTTACTTTAACCGTATTGGTTCTCCTGATTATTCTCATTACTAAGTTTCAGCTAAACGAAGTCAATAAAATAAGGAAGAACTTTGTAAGAAAAAGTCAATAACTGAATGAGTTATCAAAAACTATTCTGAGTGAAACTCTAGCTAAAATTCCAAAAGATAGATGTTATTCCACTTAGTAATCTTTGGAATAAGTTTTTGGACCAATTGATTTTATTAGGTTGATGATAATCTTACCTATCTGCTGTGCCAAATATGGAGGCACAGCATTTCCTACTTGAACATATTGATTAGTTCTCGTACCTTCGAAAATATAATTATCAGGAAATGTTTGTATACGTGCGGCTTCACGAACACTTAAACTTCTACATTGCTGCGGATCGTAATGCACGAAATAGTGGCCGTCCTTTGAGATATGGCTTGTTACGGTAGTAGCGTACTTATCTGCTACTTGAACTCTAAAACGATCTGAATGTGTACCAGTATCCCAATTAGCGTGGGCCGGGGCTAGTTCTTCTGGGAAATGACGAGACTTAGGTGATAAACCTTGAATTTGTGCGTATGCAGCACAGTATGAGTAACGTAGTAAGTCATCAACCATATGTCCTCTGGTTTCATGATTTAGCACCACGTTTAAGTTAGGGTCTATATACCAAGTTTTTAGTGGCTCTGGCATGGTTGGGGTTTTGCCGCTTAATGCATTTTCTGTTCTAGACAACCCGATTTTTGGTTCGAGGTTTAGGCTATTTGCTGATTCTAGGTCAAATTGTTTTTTCAGAATTCGCTTTAACTTAGCTGCATTTTTAGTAACAGCTGTTTCCCAATCTTTTGCGTTATCTTTTTGCTTTGAGAAGCCGCTGCGTAAATTTGGTAAGTCACTAATAGCTTGTTCTACAGTAACTTGGTGTTCGCATAGTTTTAGTGTTTCTGGGGTTGCTTTAATATCCTCACGTACACCAAGTAAAATTACACGATGCCTAGCTTGAGGTATACCGTATTGCTCACAACGAATTAAAAAATCAGCTGTATCTTTGTATTGTGGGTCTTCTGGATTCTCCGCATCAACTACTAATGAGTAGATTTTATATTTTGGAATTTTTTTATGCTTTGTTATTGAACCAGGGCTGCGCAAATCTTCTAATATTTGTGGAAACATGACTTGGCCGTTAACTTTTGCTGTAAGTATTCCTCTTACATTTTCCATCACAAAAATATCAGGCTTCGCTAGGCAAATTACTTCTAAGTATTCTTTATATAAAAAGTGGCGAGTATCCTCTTCTGCAATGTAACTTTTATTCCCAGCATTTCGAGAACGCCCTGCAAGTGAATAAGCTTGGCATGGAGGCCCACCAATTAGTAATTTTGGCCCTTTATGCTCTTTTACAAGATCTTTAATACGCTTATGAATAAGCTTATTATCTTTACCAAGTTCTTTAGCACCATTGAGAGTTTCTTGATTGGCTTCTGTTGCAACATCGGGGTGAAGTTTAAACAACTCATCACGTGTAATTTTTCCGTGCAGATAATTATAGTAATTATCTAATGGCTGAGATTTTGTTTTGAGTGAGCGAAAGAAAGCACGAGTAGTAAGAGTTTTATGGGCATGGAAATCTTTTTCAACAGAAATACCTATTTGAAAAGGTGATTTTCCATCGGAAGTTTGGGCTGCTGAAATCCCTTCGCCAAGACCACCCGGGCCTGCGAATAAATCTATAACAAGAATTTCACCGTTTTCCATAACTTTACTACTAAATAAATTAATGACGTGGGATGATACCAGGCTTATACATAGTCTTAAAGTTTTAAATAGTAGCACTACTACTAATAGAACAAATTAGCAGCACTAATTTAAATTGAGGAAATAATGTGACCCTCGGGACGCCGAGAGATTCCAAAGAGAAGTCGGCGGTTACTTCTCTTTGGTTGCCATCGCCAATGCGATATAAGTAAATTATTTTAAAAGCTTCGCTTTTCGCGCGAGCAAGCTTTGCGCCTACAGCAAATTTTAAGGCTGCTGCTTAGGCAATTCTCCCCCTTTCGACTTCACCTGCAAACACATAATTAATGAGTAATTACCTCGCATGGATTCGAGGGAAGTGATGCTTTCATGGCGTTTACGTTCATATTAATTATTTGTTTAAAGATAAGTGAAATTGAGGGGGGCCGTGTGATTCCAAAGAGAGACCGGCGCTTGTCTTTCTTTGGTTGCCATCGCCAATGCGATATAAGTAAATTATTTTAAAAGCTTCGCTTTTCGCGCGAGCAAGCTGAGCGCCTACAGCAAATTTTAAGGCTGCTGCTAAGAAAATTTCATTGAGAGTACCCTCGACATTTAATTAGTTTATTACAATTTTTTAATGTATAAATCATATTCTGCAATAAGGTCTTAATAGGAAAAAAAGGAATAAATATGGATATAGGGATTAAGAAGGAACAGCTGCTAGGCATAGCTACACAACAATTTGGTCATTTATATAACCGCTTTGGTGAGGGGATTTATAGCTCGCATGAAACCTTAAAAAAAGGAGATGTGTATTTATTAGGTTTAAACCCGGGTGGATCTGGTGAATGCAAGTTAGGTAATTTTATGGCAGATACACTAGTTCGCACGAGTAATGCTTTTTTAGATGAAGAATGGGAAAAACCCAAAAAGAAATCGACTTCTAAGCAAGGCAACAATAAATATGCAAAAGGATCCGCTCCACTTCAAAAGCGAATTCAAGGTTTACTTGAAGGACTGGACCAAAGTGTGGCTGATGTATGTGCTAGCAATTTAATTTTTACCACTTCAAAATCATCATCTCACGAAGATTATAACTTTGGCTTTGCAGGTACTTTTTGGCCTTTTCATCAAGCTGTTATAGAAATAGTGAGACCAAAAGTAATCATCACTTTTGGAAATGGCAAACTTCACTCACCGTTTGGCTTTTTAAAATCGATGTACTGTGATGAAAGTAATTTAAATACTTTTGAAACCATTCCAGCAGAGCATGGAGAGAGGCAATGTTATGGTTTTAAAGCTGATATTAATGGTAGGTCAACTGCAATAATAGGCTTGCCGCATTTAAGTTACTATAGCCCAAACAAAGAGCCTATTTTAAAATGGATGAAAGAATTTTCAGGTATATAAAGCTGTTGAAATAATGTATTTCAATAATGAACACATGGCGCTATGCGCCCCTTGGTTGCCATCGCCAACGCGATATTTGTAAATTATTTTAAAAGCTACGCTTTTCGCGCGAGCAAGCTTTGCGCCTTCAGCAAATTTTAAGGCTGCTGCTTAGGCAATTCTCCCCCTTTCGACTTCACCTGCAAACACATAATTAATGAGTAATTACCTCGTATGGATTCGAGGGAAGTGATGCTTTCATGGCGTTTACGTCCATATTGATTTTGTGTTTGAAGATAAGTGAAATTTAGGGGGCCGTGTGATTCCAAAGAGAGACTGGCGCTTGTCTTTCTTTGGTTGCCGCTAGCAATCAGGCAAACACTCGAATGAATTATTTACAATTTTGTAAGTAAAAATCAAGGTGCGAGATAAGTTTCTGCCGATAATTTAAAGACTACGCTTTTATGCCCAAAAACATTAGGATATGTAAATTTAACTTACTATTAACTACTCTGAAAAATAAGAAACAATACAAAGGCAAAGCATCATTCCTGTGACTGAAATCAAGTGGACTGCGCCTATTACTTTGTCAATTGGACGTGAGTACTTGGCTACAAAACGTCCATCAAACATCGGAGTTGGTATACGGGAGCGTTCAAAAAACATCGAAAATATATAAAATGACACACTAGCGCCAATGCCTTTATCCCAACTGGGGGGAAGCACACCATCTTTTTCCATATTTTTATTAATATGTTTGATTGAAATTCTCGAAAATAAAATGCCGGAGGCAAAAGTACCTATCATAAATACGATCAGAGAATATCCAGCTAAATGAGCTGCGGGCATTTAAAAAGTCCCTTCAAATATAGGTTTTCTGTCGTATATGTTTTCAGAAGTTTTTTTCATAAAATTATTCATTTTAATACTTGCTGTAAAACCGACATATAACCCTACACCTATAGCAATAACCCATCCATAAGGAGTTAACATAAGTAAAGAGCTTAGTGCTGTGGTAGTAATTGAACCGACAAAAATACCAGATGCAGTAGAAGCTCCAAAGCTGGCCAATTCAGTTGATAGACTTCTTTGCCAGTCGCCACCATTTTTGTAATTGTTGTAAACCGAGTTTGCTCTAAAAGCGCCATCGAGTAAGATCATTCCATTACCAAGCCAACGCCCTGTGTTTTCAATATATTTAATTTTTCTAAATTCTGCGGTGCTACTTATATCTAATTTAGTGGAGTGTCTGGCACTTTTAGCTATGTGAACACCACGATTAGGATTAGACCAAACCGTACCTCTGCGACTTGCACGGTTAGTATTCATAAAGCGTTGTAGTTCAGCTTGATATTTAACTTGAAGCTCTTTAAATAGTCCAAGAGCTTTTTGCTCTAAAGCGACCATATGGTATTTAGGCATGCCTGACTTATGTGCGGCCCGTATATCTTTTAAAGATGCTTCATATTTACCCGCTAAAGTAACAAATTTTGAACTGCGAGCTTCTATTGATGTGGCGCCTGAACCAACAATACCATGTGTGTTGTTTGCTAAAAATGGTATAACTTGAGCTTGAAAGTCAGAAATAGCAAGTAATGTTTCGCTGCCAAAATCTCGCAGCATTCCAGCTATGTTTCTTCTTGATTGTGCTGATAAAAGCGCAAATTGATTGACTATATTTTTTTGTTCTGTTGTAGGAGCGGTTAAAGAGTCAGTGTATTCTTTGCGCCAAATATATGGTGTACCTGAGGTGATTACTTTACTTTTTATGTGATTGTTATCTTGTGAGAAAGTATTGTTTTTATCAGTTTTACATTTTACTACTTCTGCAGTAACTGCATCCAAGCAGATTCTAATTTCTAGAGCCATGATCAGTATCCTTACTTTTCAATTGTTTAAAAAGACTAATGATTTTTAATTAAGTAGTCAATACATAATTGCTTTTCACTTAGTAAGAGTAAAGCAATTGTGGTTGCTAATGTTATATGAAATTCAATAAGCTACCCTTCCTACGAGAGCAAGTAGGGTGCCTACAGCAAATATTTAAAGACTGAAGCCTTGGTAATCATCCCCTTCAACTTCACCTGCAAACACATAATTAATGAGTAATTACCTCGCATGGCGGAATTTTGTTCCCGACAAATTCCAAGTGCCTAAATCCCTTTAGGCGATGTGAGGAAAGCGATGCTTGCAAATGGGTGAAAAACGTAGTTTTGAACGAGAGGGTAGAGATATCCGAACTGGGCAGCGTACAGGGATGTGAAAGTGATGCTTTCATGGCGTTTACGCTCATAATAATTTTGTGTTTAAAGATAAGTGAAATTGAGGGGGCTGTGTGATTCCAAAGAGAGACCGGCGCTTGTCTTTTTTTGGTTGCCGTCGCCAATGCGATATAAGTAAATTATTTTAAAAGCTTCGCTTTTCGCGCGAGCAAGCTTTGCGCCTACAGATGTATGAGTGAGCTTTGTTTAAAACCAAAAGCGCGATATAAAATCGCACCTACGCTTTGTTGAGTGTGGTGTTTGTATTGTTGTAGGTGAGGTTTTATACCTCGCATTGTGTTTAGGCGTGTACAAGGTTGCAGCGAATAAACCCATCTACAAATTAAAAGCTGCGCTTTTCACGCGAGCAAGCTTTGCGTCTACAGGTGTTAGGTGAGCGTTAAGGTTATATAAGCCAAAGCGCGATGTAAAATTGCACCTACGTTTTTGTTGAGTGTGGTGTTTAAATTAATGTAGGTGAGGTTTTATCTATGAATCTTTGTTTAGCTCTGTAATCGCTTTAATACTAAATGCGTGCATAGTTGTGTAGTGTTGCTTTTTAATGATTGTTTTAACGATACTTTGATCAATATTTAAGTAATCGTGAACAAGAGCATTTCGTAAGCCTATAATTTTACGCCATGACAGTAGTTCTACCTCACTCAAAAAGCCTAAATTAGTAAGTTCGCTAAATGTTTGATAGGCGTTGCTACTGGTACTACTTTTGTGCTGCTTAAGCCAATGCTTTGATAAACCAATACACACCTCGGTCATTAACTGTAGTAATCGCTCTGCAGCTCGGTAATCTCTGCTATTAAGTGAATCGATTTGACTGAGTTCGTCGAGTTCTTGCATATATTCGTCAATATGGCGTGTTACTTCACTTAAATAAAGTGTAATTCCGGTATCAGTCATGTTTACTCGCTATGGTTTCAAATTCGAACTGGCTATATATACGCTGCTGCTCTTTCATCGCTCTAACACTATTATTGCTTATAATTATTTTTCCATATTCAATAACGTTGAAAGCTAAATAACTTGGAATAATATTTATATCAACAATCGAAATAAGTTGTTCGTTAAGATTAAGTGCATTACTTATTTCAAGCTCAAGCTCTTTTGGTCTAAGGCGCTTATCAAAGAACTCCAGATCAAAGTTTTTAAATGCTACGGCTAAGTCAATGTCACTATGGGGTTGGGCTGTCCCTTTTGCGTGGGAGCCATATAACCAAACCACGTCAATGTCGGTGTTTTGCTGCAAGTACTTAATTATTTTCTGTATAACTTCATTTGCCACGAAAAACTAACCATTGATAAAAACTGTAATAATAACCTATCAGTTTTCTAGTGAACATTAAAATTGATATTTGTTTTATTTAGGGCGTGTTGACCTTTGTGGGGTGAAATTTGTTCAATCTAGGGGCTATTAAATCGCGCCGCGAGGTTTGTAACCTAGTGGGCTCGGTGACTGCTTCTGCTTTACCCTACTGGCTTACATCCATGCAAGAATAAGTAAAAGCCGAGCAACAAAGAGTTAATTGTCCCTAAAAAAACCCAAAAGGCAGTGCATGTTTGGTATTTATGCTGCGTTATCGCCTATTTATGGGGAATAACCACACCACATAGACTCTGCCTTGCCTGAATACCAAACAGTCTGCTGCAAAATTAATCACGAAAGGTCACACGCCCTAATAGCAAGCTGGGCTTCTGCAGTTGCTTAAGTGAGCTATCAATCTCAAAGTGTCATTAACTTAGCTTAAGTAATTTATATTTTAGATTCGATTCTATTATTTATAAATAAGGTAAAGTTAACTTGTGGACGATAAATATACATTTAAACTCAAAAATAACTTATTTACTTCTGAATTATCCCACATTCATTTATGCATAAAAATAATTAATAAAGTTGCAAATAAGCTGAGTGAACAAATAATACAATTACCAAATATGGATGCGTTTATTTAGGTTCGAAAAATAAATTAAAACCAAAAGCGCGATGTAAAATCGCACCTACGGTTTTGTTTAATGTGGTGTTTACATTATTGTAGGTGCGGTTTTATACCTCGCATGGTGTTTTTGTAAAAGCCAAGACCAAAGCGCGATGTAAAATCGCACCTACGGTTTTGTTTAATGTGGTGTTTAAATTATTGTAGTTGAGGTTTTATACCTCGCATGGTGTTTTATTTAAACCAAGAACAAAGCGCGATGTAAAATCGCACCTACGGTTTCGTTTAATGTGGTGTTTAAATTAATGTAGGTGAGGTTTTATACCTCGCATGGTGCTTTAGGCATGTACAAGGTTGTGGCGATAAAGCCCATTTATAAATTAAAAGCTGCGCTTTTCACGCAAGCAAGCTTTGCGTCTACAGGTGTTAGGTGAGCGTTAAGGTTATATAAGCCAAAGCGCGATGTAAAATCGCTTGTTTATTTCTTCTCTGTGTAGCGCTTAAAAGTAATGAGGCAATTAACACAATTATTCGCCTCATTGTATGAGGCGAATAATTGACGTAGACTGAAGCTAATCAATTTTAGGACATAAAGACTATGTGGATATGGCAACAGCAAAACTGGCCAAACTTTACGTGGGATGATGCGGCGCTTGCTCCTTTGCTAAGGGAGCTTTCATATAATCAAGGTTTATTAGTAGGGCGTATGGGCGTGCAAACTGCTCATCAAAAGCAGCAGGCCCTTGATACCTTACTTGCAAATATTATTCACTCCAGTGCGATTGAGGGCGAAAAACTTAATGCATTTTCGGTTCGCTCTTCACTTGCAAAAAAGCTCAATATTGATGAGCAGCCTTACCCAACAACTGTGCAAAGCGATAATCTTGCAGAGATTATGCTTGATGCGATAAATAACACAGACTCAGCGCTTAATTTAGAGCGAGTGCTTAATTGGCATCGCTTATTGTTTTCAGGTGAGCAAAGCTTGTTTACTAAAATTGAAGGCGGGCAATTGCGTGGTGACGAGCCTATGCAAGTAGTGTCGGGGCGCTTAGATAAACCGATATTACATTTTACAGCGCCTCCTAAAGAGCGAGTAAATAAAGAGCTTTCACTATTTTTTAACTGGTTTAACAAAGCGCAAAATGAACCTCAAATAGACCCTTTTATTCGGGCAGCTATCGCACACTTATGGTTTGTAACAATACATCCACTTGAGGATGGTAATGGGCGTATTACACGGCTTATAACCGACCTGGCATTAGCGCAAGAACATGCTGAGTCAATTCGGTTTTACGCTATGTCGGTGGCTATTTTAGAAGACAGAAAAAGCTACTACGAAGTGCTTGAAGCAACTCAGCGTGGAGAGCTTTGTATTACAAAGTGGATTAAGTGGTTTTTACGTACGCTCAATAATGCGATACACCATACGCTTAATAATATTGAGCAAACAATTTTTAAAACCAATTACTGGGCAAGTAAAGATCAAACAAAGTTAGGTGAGCAGCAAGTAAAAGTGCTTAATAAGTTACTCGATGGCCAATTTGAACAGGGTATTAGTGCGAGTCAGTATCAAAAAGTGGCTAAGGTTAGCCGTGCAACCGCAACACGCCATTTATCGGACTTGCAAACGCTTGGATTCATTAAAAAAACCGCCGCAGGTGGGCGTAGTACACGTTACAAGGTTGTCCAATGAGGCAATTAAACACCTATTCACCTCGCCATGTGAGGCGAATAGGGGTTTTAATTGTTGTAGGTGCAGTTTTATACCTCGCATGGTGTTTTTGTTAAAGCCAAGACCAAAGCGCGATGTAAAATCGCACCTACGGTTTCGTTGAGAGTGTTGTTTAAATTATTGTAGGTGAGGTTTTATACCTCGTGGGCGCTTTATTAAAGCCAAGGCTAATGTGAACTCCCACCCATAGCTTTAATTTTTGCTTTTTTGATTAGTAATGTTGATGTGTTTTTTCACATTTATAGGTACACTCTTTTAAAGTTTTAATTCAGGGAATGAATAATGATTAAATGGATCTTACTAATTTTAACCACAGTATTTACTACAAAACTATATGCTGATGAGGCCTACTTCCAAACTCGTTGCGATAGCATTAAAAAAGAACGCGAAACTATTCGGTCTAGGTTTAGACATGGATACAGTATTAAAGAAGGCGAGTATTTAACCTCACGCGATAAATTCTTATTTACCCAGCTTGCTAATCACTGCAGTAAGCCTAAAAAGAGAGGTAGCGCTTATCAGGCTACTTCTTCTACCTCAACTCGTACGCCTAATAGCAATTGGCTACTCAATCAAAAAGTATCAAACATGTCTTTGCACAGCGATAGCTATAAAGATGCTGCTAAGCTTGATGCTTGGTCAACATTTTATAAACTACCTAAACGTTGCCGTAAAAAAGGGATAGGGTCGGCCGACTTTGTGTGGTGCAGCGAATATAGGGGGAAGCAAAAAGATCTTTTTGAAGCACAGTGGAAAGAGCACCCATAAATATGTTTAAAACTAAATTACGCGTGGTGTTTGTATTTTTTGTGCTGCTAATTGCGTCGGCACTTATTGCTAATCATTTTACTGGACGGGTATTTAATTATAGTGACCCAATTGGTGAGGTTAAACGCATATATAACTATCTAGCATCGCAAATAGTTACTGAGCCTTTAAGTACAAAACGGCCCGAAAAAGTAAGCACAACGACGTTGCAACATACGTTAGTGTCTGCGGATAATCACTTATCACAAGTTAACAATACGCGTTGCGTAGATGTATCGTTAGGTGAGGTTAAATATAAACGTAATGGCGATATATTTACGTGGACCGACAGTGAGGGCGTTCCTCATTTTAGTGATAAAAAGCCTGACTTTGCAGTAGCAACTTACAATCCTGGTTTTGTTGAATCGCTAGATTATTTTGATCTTACTTTAAATACACCTAATTTACCGTCGTCATTTAATCAAGAGTTGCACATTAAGCTCAATACGGTATTTAAGGCGTATGGCCAAGTAATTGGTGTGCATGCGCTTAAAAAGGTGAAACTAAACCTAACGGTTTTGGCTACTCGCAGTGCTTACGAGTCGGCAATAAAGCATCGCGGTGGTGACCCTAAAAACACTGCGGGTATGTATTTTCACGGGAGTAATTCTGCTTTTATTCATTATGATAATGGACAAAGTGCAATGCGTACGTCGGTTCATGAAGCGGTGCACGCCATAAATAAGGCTGTATTGGGTTACACACCAAGATGGCTAAATGAAGGGTTTGCGGAGTACTTTGAGCTGACTAAAAATAATATGCAAACAGGTATTGTTGAACCAAATAGATCGTGGACAAAGAATAACAATATTACTAAAAGTGTATTTACAATTAATTGGTTAATCGGCTTAGAGGATACGTGGAGAAAAGGCGATAACAGCAAACTTTATGCAAGTAGTTGGGCTGCTATTTATTTTTTAATGGATACACAAGCAGGTAGAGCTTTACTAAAAAATATAATGCTTACTGAGCAACAATCACCGTGTAGCAAGTTGTCTGCAAAAAAGTTAAAAAAAATGCTGTATACGCAATTACCAAATCTTAAGCGTGAGTATTCTCAGTGGTTAAAAATGCCTTTTAGGGCTCATAATTTTTAACCTGTCTGTATATTGATGAGGTTAATGAGCGGATTAGGGTTATTTATGCGTCATTCGCAGTAATTTGAAACTAAAACCAAAGCGCGATGTAAAATCGCACCTACGCTTTGTTGAGCGCGGTGTTTGCATTGTTGTAGGTGAGGTTTTATACCTCGCATTGTGTTTAGGCATGTACAAGGTTGTGGCGATAAAGCCCATCTACAAATTAAAAGCTGCGCTTTTCACGCAAGCAAGCTTTGCGTCTACAGGAGTTAGGTGAGCGTTAAAGTTATAAGCCAAAGCGCGATGTAAAATCGCACTTACGTTTTTATCGCAGGCAGATCATTCTTTGGTTTGCATTTTTTTAGCGCGTTCTTCTGCGTCAATGAGTGCTTGTGATTTAGGTGCGCGTTTTTTTTCTTCTATAGTTGGCTTTTCTGCCGAATTTGGATCCCAGCTTTCATCAAGCGATAAGTTTGCAAATGGATTGCTGCTTGCTTTGTTTACTGTTTCTTTTTTTTCAGCTGCACTCTTTGTTGTTTCATGCTCTGCGTTTATAGGCCTTGGTGCTGCTTTTGGCATTACTTTTTCGCCTGGTAGCGGAGCATTTGGATCGAAGGTGCGTATTTCTGGTTCTTTAAAATTGTGCGCGGAACTAAAGTTGGTAAACTCTGGGGTCGCTACTTTTTTAGGTGTATGTAAATCGTCAGTAGTTTCGCTAGGTTTTAACGGTTCTGGGCTTACGATAACCGGTTTTAGCTCATTATTTATGAGTGGATTACTGTGCACGGTTGCAGAAGATTGTGTTGTTTGTTTAGGCTGTTTTTTTATCGGCTGAGCATGGGGGTCAAGTTCTTGTACTTGTGGCTCAGTGAAGCGATTGGCCTTGTTAACTTGCGCTTCAGTGGTTTTAGCGGCTGCTGCAAATTCGGTGTAGTTTGGTTCTGATTTTGGTTTTATTTCAGTAAATGTTGTTTCGTTTGTTTGCGCTAATGTTGTAGGCAAGACTTCGTCAATATTGTTGTGGTCGGCGTTTATTTTTTGTGTTTTATTGGCTTTTAATTGTGGCTGGTTGCTCTTTATTGTTTTATTTTCATCTATTATTTCAGGCGCATTGATTGGCGTTTGCTTGGTTGGCGCATCTTTCGTACTTACGTTTAATGGTGGGGCTATTTTTTGTGATTTAAGTACCTGTGTTTCAGTTACCACAGGCGCAATAATTTCGGCTTTACTTTGTTTAGTGCGACGTAAACGTATTAATACCATCACAGCAATAAGTATTACTATTACAAATAATAAGCTGGGTAAAAGCAGCGAACTTTGATCTATTGGTACAGGTACAATAACCGGTGCTGGTTTTGCTACGGGAGCAGTTATATTTGCTGGTGTTTTAACCTTTACAGGTACACTGCTTTTTAGTGGCTGTGTACTTTGTTGATCAATAACTGATTTGGCTTGAGGCTCTGCATTTATTATTACTTCATTATTAATATTTGGCTGTTCAATCGTGTTTTGTTGTTGCTCATTTTCAATACTAACGGGCAGTGGCGTTTGTAGTGTTGCTGGATTTTGTGGCGTGTTAAGTGTTGGCTCCACAACTTGAAATTGCACTGGTGTTATAACCGGAGCTGTTTCTATTGGCGGCTTTGGGTATGTTTGGGCTTGTTTGGGTTTGTTACAGTTATTGTTGTAGTCGCGTATTGCGTTTCTGTATTTTCGACTTGTTTTATCACCACTATTTTGCTGTATTTCTTGTTTTATAAGTATGCACATGGCTTCGTTATATGCTGCGCTGTTAACGCTATAAAATAGGGCAAAACAAAAGGTAAGGCGTGTTAGTAAAGTGATCATAAAGGTAAATAGCGCTTAAACATTAATAGTTCGATTTTAAGCGCAAAACTAAAATTTATCTAGGGGCTGGTTATCTTTCGAGGTTGTATGTCTGGTATTTAGGCAAGGCAGAGTCTATGCAGTGAGGTTGCTCCCCATAAATAGGCAATAACACAGCATAAATGCCAAACATGCGCTGCCCCTAAATTGAATGAATTTTAATCCTGAAAGGCGACAGAGCCTAAAACTTACCGCGTTATTAGTCTATTACCATTAAGCTACGATACTCGTCGTAGGCAAATTGGTCGGTCATGCCGCTTATGTAATCTTGAATCAATCTACAACGGTAATAAAACTCGTATGCGGCAAAGTGATCAGGTTCCTCTTGCATGGCGTTAATGGCATGTGAGTAGCTGTTTAAGTGCTTTTTAGATAGTTTTTTAACTAATCTTGACTCGATTAACAATCGTGAATCGCCATTGAGCGCACGTTTAAAATCGTCGCTATTTAATAATAGTAATGGTTTATAGCAATCAAGTAGGCCGTTAATGATTCTATAGCCTTGCAGTTCGAGCTTTTCGACTTCTTTGTTTGAAAACACATATTTAAGCGCTACATTTTTTAATGCTTTGGTAACAGCATGCAGGTGACTTCTGTCCTCTAAAAGGGCATGATTAAAGTCGCCATGATAAATCGGCTCTATGTTTTCGATAAAGCGTTTTGCCGCATGACTCACCAGCGGGTGCAGGAGTGAAACGCGCAAGTATATAAAAAATTCACTGTTAAAGTTATATGGTTGTGCTTTGGCGCGTTCGAGTGCGTAGTCTACGGCTTTATCTACAAAATCTAGGTGTTCAGAATCGTCAATGGTGAGATTTATAAGTGCTTTTTTATAGTGACTTTTAAGCTGAATGCATAATAGCTCAGTGCTTATAATATCTTTTTCTACAGCGTCTTCAATGTCGGCAAGACAATATGAAATATCATCAGCAGCTTCCATTATATAACTGGCAGGATGACGGCAATAAGGCTCTATGGTTAATTCCTTTTGTAGTGTTTCTACGAAGCTTTTTTCGCTGTAGTAATACCCAACTTTTTTCATTAAGTAGTTTTTATTTTGTGGTATGTCTTTTGTATCAAGGCCTGCTGGGCGGGTGTACTTTAAAATCCCCGCACTTTGACTGTAGGTTAGATTGAGTGTTTGCAAAGAGTGAATAATACGTATGCCTTGCGCATTACCTTCAAAGTTACAAATATCCAGTGCAAGGTGTTTAAAAACAACGCCAATGCCTGTATTTGGCTCTTTACAACGTTCGGGTGTAACGCTTAGCAAATTATTATTAAACCAATGATTTATAGCTGCTTCGCCAAAATGTCCAAATGGCGGATTGCCTATGTCGTGCATGAGGCAGGCCATTTCTACTAGGCTTTCTAGTGGGCGTTCTACTCCTGTTAGGCCGTAGTCTTTTTGTTGTTGGTAGCTTAAATTAGCAAAAATACGCTGCACTATAAAACGACCAACTTGTTGTACTTCAAGCGAATGAGTAAGGCGCGAACGAACGGCTGCATTACGCTCAAGTGGAAATACTTGTGTTTTTTGTTGCAAACGACGAATAGCGGCACTGTTTATTATACGACCTCGGTCGCTTTCAAGCGCCATTTGCAAGTTAGATGTTGTGCGATACATGCGCGCAGGGGTTATTTTTTTACTAAAATCAATAGTCATCGTTGTCCTTTTTGATTGTTGATGACTGGCAAAGTGAGTGCGCGGTGTCATTCTTTTTTAATATACTTACGTTAATATATACACCTAGATGAGTTAGGTACAGGCGCTTGTATCATTTGCTGGCAGTCAATTGTATTATCAAATCATTATTTTCAGTATTTAGCGCACTTTTAACTAGGCGGGTATTTATAATGAAGCAGTGGATCTTAAAGGTAATATCAATTTGCCTATTAACAGGAATGAGTAATGTTGCACTTGCAGCAAAAGAACAAACGGTGGTGCTTGTATCAATTGATGGTCTGCGTTGGGATTACATTGAAAAGCACGGTGCGCCAAATTTAAAGGCAATGGCCGATCGCGGCGTTCGCGCGCAAAAGTTAATACCTGTTTATCCTACTAAAACGTTTCCTAATCATATTTCTATTATTACGGGCTTACTTCCTGTCAATCACGGTATTGTTGATAATAACTTTTGCGATAAAGCCCGCAGAAATGAGTGTTACAGTATGGGTAAAGCACTTGGCGATAGCACTTGGGTAAAAGGTATTCCTCTTTGGAATTTAGCAAAAATGCAGGGGCTTAAATCAGCAACGTACTTTTGGCCTGAGTCGGATGCGTTATTTAACGGCATGACCCCCGATTACTTTTACCATTATTCTAAATATAGCGATTACCAAAGCCGTGTAGATCAAATTATTCAGTGGTTAAGTTTACCAAAAGCACAGCGCCCGCGTTTTATTGCAAGTTACTTTTCGTTGGTTGATAGCATGGGTCATGAATTTGGGCCAGACGCACCACAAACTCGAGATGCAGTTAAACAGCTTGATGAGTTGATGGGGCAATTACAAACTCGCTTACGCAAATTAGAGCAAGACGTAAACCTAGTAATTGTATCGGATCACGGTATGACGAGCGTAAACCCAGATAAAAGTATTGATGTAACAACATTGCCTCAAGATGAAAACTTTTTAGTTAAAAATACAGGCCCTCGTTTACTTATTTATACACAACCGAATGCTGAAAATGCTGATATAGCAGGCTATAAAGCGCGTTTAGAAAAAGCGGCTAAAGGACGTTATACCGTTTTAACTGATGAACAATTAGCAGGCTATCATTATAATAAAGGTACGCGTGTGGGCGATATCGTTGTACAAACCACAGCACCTGCGGTGTTTACTAATACTAAAAAGCCGATGTATTTAGGTACGCATGGCTATGCCTATACCGATGACATGGCTGCTACGTTTATAGCTAGTGGCCCTGCTTTTAAAGAAGGAATTAGCTTAGATAAAGTAAGTAATCTTGATATTTATCCTGTGCTTGCAAAAGTAATGGGTCTTAAATTATTAAGCAAAGTTGATGGTGACGGTAAAACGTTAATGCCCGCTATAAAGCAAAAAATGGTTGTACATTAAGCTTTACCAAAAAAGAGCGCTAAGCGCTCTTGGGGGAAGGTTATAATGTTTATTTTTTAAAAGTGGGTAATGGATAGCCCACTTTTATAAGCATTTATTTAAAATTGGCAATGCTTGTTTTAGTTGCTGTTACAGTGCGAATAGCATACGACTGGTTAGTTACACCAAATGGTATGTTATTTACACTCCAATTAGGATTAGAGAAGTAGTCGTACTGTGTTGCACTTCCATATACATGTGGATAGGCCATAATACTTGCAAACTCATTTTGTACACCGTGACCCATACCGTCAGTGTATACACCACCAGAAGTATCACCCTGTTTACGTGAATGTGCTAAGCCTTGGTTATGACCAAGTTCATGTACAAACGTAGTTGCACCACAATCAATAGCTGTAATTGAATACATGCGGTCGCTCATTGAGTTGTATAGGTTGCCGTTAGTACCTTGTCCAACCCATGCTAAACCACATGAAATAAGTCCATTTCCAGCACTTTCGCCAGTACCTAGTACGGCAATCATATCGGCTTTCCAATCGCTGCGTAAACCATCTACATAGCTGCTTTCGGTTACCGAATCAAGCCACTGCTCTGATGGTGTAATGGCATAGTCACCTAGGTTTTGTGTACCCGCTAAACGGAGCGTAATACCTACACCATTTTGGCTATAAACCTGATTTGTAAAGGCAATTAGCTGATTGATTTTAGTGTTGATATTACTAGTAGCCGCTGCTGACTGATCTGTATATAAAATACCGATATCAATAGTCTCTGCTTGTGCAACACTTGCTACACATAGTGCTGCTGCAACAGCGGTTGTAGTGATTACTTTTTTCATTATTGTATTTCCTTACTCTTAGTGTGGTTGATTTTTGGTGTTTAAAATATTGTCGCAACGGGTGCGCTCAAATTTTTAATTTGGTTAATTAGCCATCTATTTTTGGTGCAAATATGTCTACACCTTTTTCAATTTTAGGTTTAGGTGCCGTTACGTCATGCTCTATATGATTTTTATATAAATCACGTTTTGCAGCTATCCAGCCATACTTACCTTTACTTTCAAATACGTAATTACCCGAAGGTGCCGTAAATTGCCCGTATACGGCGTCTTTTCCTACGGTTAATACTGTGTTGTGCATTGCGCCATCTACGCCAACTACGCGGCCAAATATACTTTTATCACCGTTGCTTGATTCAATAACATTAGTGATCTCTGCTGTGAACGTTTCGGCTGTTTGAGGAATTGCTAAGTCGAAGTTTTCGCCCGCTTTTAATGCCTGCAATGAAGCTAAGTCAAATTCAATGTAAGCTTCATTATGTAAGTCAGTTGGTAACACTTTTGCATTTATAAGTACTTGTTTTGCTTTATTTGAGATGCGGTTTACAGCATCAAATTCATTAAATGTCATATTTTGTTTTGGGGCTGAAACCGCTTTGACATTAATAGGATCTTTACTCATATCAATAGGGGCTGGCGCATGTGTATTTTGTGTACGAAGAGTACTAACCGGCAGTAAGTCAATTGCTACAGGTGCAGTTGGTTCTGCAGTGTGGTCGGTATGAATAAATAGTTCATAAAGTGCAAATGCCGACAAGGGAATGGCAATAATTAAGACTGCAACTTTTTTCATCTGTTTCTCTTTTGGTGTTTTAAGTTAACTATTTGTTACTTTTTATAGCATAAATTAGATTAGATCAAGCGAATAAATGTAATCAAAAAGTGTTAAGCACTTTATTTTTAAATCCCTTATTAAACTTATGGTTATTTTTTATAGGTACAAATGTTGAGTGGTTATGTACTGATTTCTCCAGTGTTTTGGCGGGCTTTAGATTGTTTGTGATAACTTTTTTATTCTGTTTAATACAATAGTTTTATGTTGGTTTGGTCATTAATTTAGGTAAAAAATAAAAATGAATTTATTTCACTTTTTGTAGCGTAATAGTTAATTGCAAAGAAAATATTAGCCACGTATGTTGTGTACATAAAAATAAATATTAGAGAGATTTATGGCGGTTTCTGATCAGTTGCTTAATCGAATTACAGCAGGACTCGTAGCGGTTATTATTGGTTTTTCGAGTTCAATTGCGTTGATTTATCAAGTCGTAATTACCCTAGGAGGCACTCCTGATTTAGTTGCCAGCTGGATTTTAATGCTTGGTTTGGTTATGGGGCTTAGTTCCATTGGTTTATCGTATTATTATAAAGTGCCGGTATTAATTGCATGGTCTACTACTGGGGCTGCATTACTTATTTCAAGCGCTCAAGGGTATAACTTGAATGAAGCGATTGGTGCATTTATGTTATCGGCGTTGTTAGTTTTTTTGTCAGGCATAACGGGCTGGTTTGAAAAAATAATGAACCGTATTCCCAGTGAACTAGCATGTGCCATGCTTGCTGGTGTACTTGTTACGTTTGGCATTGACGTGTTTAATTTTATGAACGACATGCCTTTAGTGATTGGCTTAATGGTACTTATGTACTTTGTAGGTAAGCGATTTTTTGCCCGCTTTGCAATGCTTAGTGTACTTATTGTGGGTGTGTTACTGGCGTGGAGTATGGGAAATATTGATACGACTGCATTGCATTGGAAAATGAGCCAATTTACTTACACCGCTCCCATGTTTAACTTACAAGCATGTATTAGCATTGGTTTACCACTTTATATTGTCACCATGACGTCGCAAAATTTGCCCGGTATAGCCGTTCTCAAAGCACATAATTATAAAGTACCTATTTCTGCATCACTTAATGTGACAGGCTTCATTAATATTATAACTGCACCATTTGGGGCATATTCTATAAATTTAGCTGCAATAACCGCCGCTATTTGCATGAGCGAAGAAGCGGATAAAAACCCTGATAAGCGTTATTGGGCAAGTATTGCTGGTGGTGTTTTTTATATAATAATGGCGTTATGTGCTGCAACGTTAGTTGGGCTAGTTGCAACTTTACCACAAGCACTTATTTTGGCACTTGCAGGTATTGCACTGTTTGGCACTATTGCGAATAGTTTGCAGCAAGCATTGAATGGCTCGCAATATACTGAAGCTGCCATTGTAACATTTTTAGTTACAGCGTCAGATTTAACGCTGCTCTCGGTCGGATCTGCTTTTTGGGGAATTATCGCAGGTGTGTGCACGGTAATGATTACCCGAAAGGATTGAGTTAATACTTAATTGTTGTAGGTGAGGTTTTATACCTCGCTAATTTTTAAGCTTTTGCATGCGCGAAGTAAATTCGCATCTACAAGTTGGGTGTTTAATTGTTGTAGGTGAGGTTTTATACCTCGCTAATTTTTAAGCTTTTACATGCGCGAAGTAAATTCGCACCTATAAGTTGGGTGTTTGATTGTTGTAGGTGAGGTTTTATACCTCGCTAATTTTAAAATTTTTACAAGCGCGAAGTAAATTCGCACCTATAAGTTGGGTGCTTAATTGTTGTAGGTGAGGTTTTATACCTCGCTAATTTTTACAAGCGCGAAGTAAATTCGCACCTACAAGTTGGGTGTTTGATTGCTGTAGGTGAGGTTTTATACCTCGCTAATTTTTAACTTTTTACAAGCACGAAGTAAATTCGCACCTACAAGTTGGGTGTTTGATTGTTGTAGGTGAGGTTTTATACCTCGCTAATTTTTAACTTTTTACAAGCGCGAAGTAAATTCGCATCTACAAGTTGGGTGTTTGATTGTTGTAGGTGAGGTTTTATACCTCGCTAATTTTTACAAGCGCGAAGTAAATTCGCACCTACAAGTTGGGTGTTTGATTGCTGTAGGTGAGGTTTTATACCTCGCTAATTTTTAACTTTTTACAAGCACGAAGTAAATTCGCACCTATAAGTTGGGTGCTTAATTGTTGTAGGTGAGGTTTTATACCTCGCTAATTTTTAAGTTTTTGCATGCGCGAAGTAAATTCGCACCTACAAGTTGGGTGTTTGATTGTTGTAGGTGAGGTTTTATAAAATAAAAAGCGGTGTTAATGCTAACACCGCTTAAAAGCCACTATTTACTCGCAGTTATGAACGTTTATAACATCGGTTTTAGCACATCATATATGGCTTCAATGTGATCGTCTCGGTCATTGAGTGCCGCAATGTAACGGTATTTTTCGCCACCAGCTTCTTCAAAAATTTCACGATTTTCGCCTTCAAGTTCTTCAAGTGTTTCGAGGCAGTCAGCACTAAAAGCAGGGCTTATAATCGCTATGTCTTTAATTCCCTCACTTGGTAGGCTTTGAAGTGTTGCATCGGTATAAGGTTTTAACCATTCAGCTTTGCCAAAGCGGCTCTGAAATGTACTAATTACTTTATCTTTATCCAAGCCTAACTTTTCTACTACTAAGCGGGTCGTTTGTAAACACAAACAATGATACGGGTCGCCTCGTTCTAAGAATAGTTTAGGCATGCCGTGGTACGAAAAAACCAATTTTTGTGGCATGCCGTTGGCTTCTAAATCTTCACTGATGCTGTTTGCAAGCGATTCAATATAGCGTGTATTTTTATGATAGCCGTTTATAAAATGTAGCTCTGGTACCCAGCGCCATTTACGCAGTACGTTTGATACAGCATCAAACGTAGAACCCGTAGTTGGGCTCGAATATTGTGGATACATTGGCATTATAACAATACGTGTTAACCCCTTTTCACGTAAGGCTTCAAGGCCAGCTTCAATAGATGGATTGCCGTAGCGCATTGCCATAACAACTTCGGTATTGGTGTAGCCTTTTTCTTTTAGTAGGGTATTTAACTTAATACTTTGCTGGCGTGTAATATGGGTTAGTGGTGATCCGTTTTCGGTCCATATACTTTCATATAATTTGGCTGAACGCTTAGGGCGGACTCGTAAAATAATACCATGCAAAATAATCATCCATACTAGGCGTGGTATTTCTACAATACGGGGGTCTGATAAAAACTCTCGTAAGTAAATACGCAGTGCTGCAGCCGTCGGCGCATCAGGACTACCTAAGTTGGTAAGCAATATTCCCGTTTTTTGGTTAAAACGCTGATCGTGGGGATTGTCGGTAACGGCAGAAAATCGCGACACGGTGTGCTCCTTCAAGCAAAGTCATTAATTTATTTTAGACACATTGTAACGAAAAAAACTGCGATTTAGATCAATCATTTAGCGGTTTTAACCATTATTCTAAATGGAGTCGGCTTTTTGGCTTCAAGCTGTTGGAGTTTTTCGATTGATTTGCGGCTAAATATATGGCCTTTTGGTAATAGCATTATGCCTGTGTGGCTATGCAGAGCGTGTCCTAAAATCATGTTCTCTTTCAGTTCGCTAGCATTACAAATAAGTATTGAACCAGCTGAGCTTTTTTGCTCACGCATTTTTGTTTGACTAGCCTCAAGAGCACGTACAATTTTAGGGTGATAAAATGTACCGCTATAAAGCTTTACAGTATCGAGCGCATGTACATGGCGGTCTTGCTCATTTGCGGCATTACTTTGTTCAAAAGCATCCCAGTAATCACGCGCTAAACCCAACACCATTGCGCCAATCGGTATATCGTTGCCGGCTAAGCCTTTTGGCATGCCATTCCCGTTATAACGCTCAAACTGATGGTAAATAGCGTCAGAAACATCATGTAAATGTGTTGCTGGCATTAGCATTAATTGCGCTGTGCTTGGGTGCGTATAAAATGTTTTACGCTGCGACTCGCTTAATTTATTGACTGGTTTTTTATAAAGATCAGGATCCATGGCAAGTAACCCTATTTGCGCTAAGTAGCCAGCCATCGGCGCAAGATCGATACTTTTCTGCGATAAATTTAAATAAAGCGCTATTTGGGTGCAGGTATTGGCAATGTTTTGTGCCCTATTTCCATCGAGATAAGGGTTTGCATTTATAAAGTTATATAAAAGCTCGACGGTTGATTTATGCTCTATCTTTTCTCGTTCACTTGCTTCTTCTAATTGTTTTAAAACTTGTTTGATTTGTTTAGTTCGTTTTTCTACGCGTTGTTCAAGATCATTGTTTAATTCGATAAGCTCTAAGTTTTGAGTTTTTACTTGTTCTTCAAGTATTTGATTTTGTTTTTTTAGCTGAAATTTTTCAAGGCTATTATTAATGCTGCCAAGTAGCAGATCGTTTTGCCAAGGCTTTTGGATATAACCGCTTATTTGACCTTGGTTAACTGCGGCTAAGGTCGTTTCTATGTCGGCATACCCTGTTAATAAAATACGCTGTGTGTCAGGCGCTAGCTTACGGGCTTGCTCTAAAAACTGTGCGCCATTCATTTTTGGCATGCGCATATCGCTGATGATTAAGCCAAATTCGTGGTTTTTTAAATGTGTTAAAGCTGTTTCGGGGTTACTGCACGCGATCGCCGTTAGTTTGTTTGTTTTTAGTAAACGGGTGAGTGAACGCAATACTATTTCATCATCGTCAACGCATAGTACATCAATGTGAGTCATGGCAGCTTTTTTAGCTGTGTCTGTCATAGCTTTATCCTTACAAGTCAATAATGTATTTTTTATTTAAGATTACTTTATTAAAGCGTAGCTCAAAAAATCACTCCAGTTACATAATTGTCAAAGATGATTAGGGCGCGTTGATCTTTGTGGATTAAAATTAGTCCCTAGAAAGAACCTTTCGGGCAGCGCATGTTTGGTATTTATGCTGCGTTATCGCCTACTTATGGATAATAACCACACTACATGGCCTTGCCTAAAAACCAAGCGGTCTACTGCAAGTTCAACCACCAAAGAGCAACACGCCCTAAATGTTTATGCTTAAAGTTAATTGCTGAGTAGTCGGCAAGTTAAAAATGCTTGTTTACGCTATATGCTATTTTCGACGAAGAAATAAAAGTAAATAGTGCCTTAGACTAAGTTACGAGTATTTTTTGTTCATTACCCGTCAAAACAGACAATAACCATTATAATTCACATTGTAAACAAAACGTTAAATCTGGTAATTTGAAAATTAATACCTGTTTTGTATGTATTTAACGCACTTTTAAGTGTTTTTTTCTTATGTTATAAAATATTTGCATAATTACACCATTTTTTATTTCTTTTTATTTGTATATGTTGCTAGGATGTTTGCACAGGCTGCTAATAAAGTGGTTTAAATAATTTATAAGAACACACAAAAAAACAGGGTCGTCACTATGTCAACATACCGTTTAAATACACTTGCTGTAGCCGTTGCTTTTGCGTTTAGCGCACCAAGCATTGTTAACGCAGAAGAAGCACCAGTGCAAGCTGCTAAAAACATAGAGCAAATATCTGTATTAGGATCGCGTGTATCTAACCGCACCTCTACAGAGTCTTCTTCTCCTATTGATTTAATTGACGCGGATGATTTAACTAAAGGTGGTTTTACCGAATTAGGCCAAAGCCTTCAAGCGACAGCGCCTTCATTTAACTTTTCGCGTACACAAGTATCAGACGGTTCTGATTTATTTAGACCCGCAACACTTCGCGGCTTACAACCAGATCAAACCCTTGTATTAGTAAATGGTAAACGTCGTCATAACCAATCAATTTTTGGCCTTAACGGTACAGTAGGTGCAGGCGCTGCGGGTACTGATATGAATGCCATTCCGCTAACGGCGCTTAAAGGCGTTGAAGTATTACGCGACGGCGCTGCAGCGCAGTATGGCTCTGACGCGATTGCAGGTGTTATTAACTTATCTCTTAATAACTCAACCGGTATTACAACGGGTTTTGTACAATACGGCGGCACAAGTGAAGGTGACGGCGACACTATTTCAGCAGGTTTAAACCGTGGTTTTGAATTAGGTAACGAAGGCGGCTTTATTAACCTATCGCTTGAGTACCGTGATGCCGACGGCACTAATCGTGCAGAGCGCGATACAGGTGGTTCGCTTAATGTTGAACCAGGTACGCTAAGTGAAGATGTACGCTGGGGCCAAGGTAACTCAGAAAGTGAATTTACGTCGTTATTTTACAACATGGCATTACCAATGGGCGACGGTGAGCTTTACTCGTTTGGTGGCTACTCAGAGCGCACGGCGCTGGGTAATGGTTTTTACCGTAACTTTAACGAAGCCTCTAAAAACGTAACACAAGTATACAGTGATGGTTTTTTACCGCGCATATATAATGAAGCACAAGATATTTCAGTCGCGCTTGGTTTTAAAGGCGATATAAACACAGATTGGACTTACGATGTATCGGCTGTTTATGGTGAAAACCAATACGATTTTACATCACGCAATACATTAAACGCTTCTTACGCGGCTGAGTATTTATTTAATAACCCAAGTGCAAGCGATACCGATATTGCAGCAAACTCAGGCCCTACTGGCGGTTACTCAGGTGGTTTTAGATTTGATCAAACAACGGTTAACCTTGATGTAAACGGTATTGTAGATATTGGCCGTAGTGAGCCTTTATATGTAACAGTAGGTGCCGAATACCGTAAAGAAAACTACGAAATAGTGCCTGGCGATGAAGCATCATACGCGTGTGGGTTAGCAAATATGGATACCTCGTACCCATCAGTAAACGATCCGGATCAATTTGCACAGTGTGGTTTTCAAGCTTATAACGGCCTACGCCCTGAAGCGGCTAACGACAGCGACCGTAACAGCTACGCAGTTTATGTAGATGTAGAAACCATGATCACCGACGCATGGAACGTAAGTGGAGCACTACGCTATGAAGATTTCTCAGATGCTGGGGATGATTTAATTGGTAAATTAGCAACACGTTATGAATTTTCAGATGACTTTGCAGTACGTGGTGCACTGTCTACTGGTTTTAGAGCGCCATCACTTCAACAAAGTGGTTATACAGCTTTTACAACTAACTTAGGCTCAGACGGTACCTTAACGCAGTCGTTCACGGCAAACACTGGGACCGCTTTCCCAAGTGCGTTAGGCGTCGATAGCTTAGAGCTTGAAACATCAACAAACTACAGTGCAGGTTTTGTTTACGATGTAACAAGCGAGCTTTCGTTAACGGTTGATTTTTACCGTGTAGAAATTGAAGACCGTATTACGCTTGGCAGCTTACTTTCGGCTGACGACGTATCGTTTAGCTCTGAAGCGGTTGCAGCGCTACAAGCAACGGGAGCTGTGCAAGCTAACTACTTCTCAAACTCGGTTGATTCTACTACGCAAGGTGTTGATATTATTGCATCGTACCGCACTGAAGTTGAAGGCGGCAATTTAGGAGTAACCTTTGCAGGTAACCTAAACGATACTAAAATTGACAGCGTAAATGCAAAAGACGGTATTCCTGAAGCGGTTGCTTTTGATGATTTACAACGTAGCTTTTTTACCGACGGACAACCGAGCGAACGTGCAACGCTTACGTTTGACTACGAACGCGATGCCTACACATCAACCATTCGCTTTAACTACTTTGGCGAAACAGACGTAAAATACTTTGGTAACGACCATATTTCATTACCAGGTGAGCTTTCGCCTACGGGTTCATTTAAACCAACAAGTACAGTTGAGTCTGCTGTGTTAGTTGATTTAAATGTAAGCTACCAAATTAACGACATGTTTGCGCTTTCGGTTGGTGCCGATAACGTATTTGACGAAACGCCAGATGAATTAGGTGATGACGAAGTACTTAACTTTATCACCAACGGCGCATTTAAATACCCTGTACGTGCATTGCCATACGGTTTTGACGGCAGAACGTATTATGCAAAAGTAAGCTTTAGTTTTTAATTTATAAAGTAAACTAAAGTAATATTAAGCGCAGTTATTAACTGCGCTTTTTTTATGCTTTTTTATTATAAAAAAGTACCTGTTGGGCATTAAAAATACTTGCGCGGTTGAAAATTAAGCCTACAATCGCCATCTCTTAAATAGGCTAATATAAAAGCCTCTTTATTATTTAACTTAAAATAACCATTAGTTGATAGGAAATATATGACTAAAAAATCTAAAGCAAAAACCGCAAACACCAGCGCGGTAGACACAGGACGAGGCGTTATAAACCACAATGCACTAGCAGCGTTGGTAACCTCTAAATTATTTAAACCACAGGTGGTTAAAGCTAAAAAAGGCAAAGGTTCGTTTAAACGTAGCAACAAGCATTCAGGACAAGAGTCCTATTTAATCGCCGCTTAAATAGCACCGATCAAATAGGGCTTTCGCCAGCGCAGAACTAACTCACGCGAGAAGCATCGTTTTTAATTTTAAAGTCTGTTTTTCATTTTAAATATGACGAGCTGCACTCGTTACGCCAGCAAGCTGCGCGTCTACAAGGGAATGATTATTGAGCTGCGGTTATGATTTCTTGTAGGCGTAGAGCTTGCTCACGCGAGAAGCGCAGCTTCTAATCTAAAGTCTGTTTTTCATTTTAAATATGACGAGCTGCACTCGTTACGCCAGCAAGCTGCGCGTCTACAGGGGAATGATCATTGAGCTGCGGTTACGATTTCTTGTAGGCGCAGAACTAACTCACGCGAGAAGCATCGTTTTTAATTTTAAAGTCTGTTTTTCATTTTAAATATGACGAGCTGCACTCGTTACGCCAGCAAGCTGCGCGTCTACAGGGGAATGATCATTGAGCTGCGGTTACGATTTCTTGTAGGCGTAGAGCTTGCTCACGCGAGAAACGCAGCTTCTAATCGAAAGTCTGTTTTTCATTTTAAAATATGACAAGCTGCACTCGTTACGCCAGCAAGCTGCGCGTCTACAAGGGAATCATCTTGAGCTGTGGTTACGATTTTTGTAGGCGTAGAGCTTGCTCACGTTAGAAGCAAAGCTTCTCATTACTTAATATCCTAAAAACTGCGTTTTTACACGCCAGCAAGCTGCGCGTCTACAGGCTATTCCAGTCTTGTTACTTTTACTTTTATTTTTCCTGCGTTCGCACCATAAAAGCGGCTTAAGTCGTTTGCAAATGGGCAAAACTCACCAGATTTAGTAATTTTAATATCAGCGCCGTCAGCTATTTTAAATAGGTGCTCGTCGTTTTTATTAATCGCTCCTATCAACGAAAACCATTGTGCATGAGGCAATCGTCTAAACGGTTCAAGCACTGCCATTGGGATTTCTTTTACGCCAAGCTTCACATTATCGCGATGCCAACCTATTGGTGTGCACTTTATACCATCGTCAAACCAGTATTGATTTAGATATGGGGTAAAACGGTAAGTAGCGCCTTGCTCTAGCATAAGGCCAGTTGCATTGTATTGCTCACTAGCAAATACTATTACATCTTGGCTTTGGTTAACGCTCAGCACATTCATGTTTTGATTAGCCAGTTCTATATGTTGGCTTAAACCAATAAAGCTAAGCGTGGTGTTGTCGTTATAGCTAATTTTGTAATGCAGTTTTTTAAGCGATTCTGGGCGGTAACTGGTTAGCTTGTTAATACGCTCTGCAACGCTGTGATGCACTAAAGGTTTAAGATTGCTAGCTTCGTTATCTATAAGTACATAGCATTCTCTGTCTACCAGTTTAAATAAGGGGTTAAACCAAAAGTAATTTTGCTGATGACTTAATGCGAGCGGATCAGGAATAACCGTCACATCATCTTGCGCAACTAAGTTGTTATCGGGTAGTAGTGTTGTGTAATCTATATCGTTGCTAGTTAATAACGAAATATTAAGCGGTTGCTCTATTAACCACTCAAGTGCATAACGCAAGCTAATATCGGCTAGGCCATCGCGGTAGTAACCACCACCAATGTCTGAATGCGCGCCAGCAAACCACAGCTCGGTAATATTATTTTGATGGTTCATTAGTGTGGGTTCAAAGGCGCGGCGTTTTTCGTCAAGCGATACACAGTGCAGAGCTTGAGATACGTTTGTGGCTATGGTGTGGTTTTCAAAAATAACATGTTCAGCGCCGCGCGTTGCTTTACTTACTTTTGATAAGCCAATTGAGGCTACTGTATCAAATACACAAAGGTAGACTCGTTCACATATTAATAACTCCAGACATTTTGCAAAGCGCCTGGCAAGTGCTGCACCTCGACTAAAACCTGTTAAAAGTAGTGAATCGCCTAGTTGGTAATGAGTTTTAAAATCGGTTAAAGCCTGATTTAAAATACTGGCTACATCGTCACCACGAGGTGCAAATGTTTGGTTTAATACACGCTTTAAGCGACTACCTTTAGTGCCTATCCCTTGATAATAAAAACTGAGTTGGTTTGACTGTGCGGTAATGGGGGAGTCTTCTAATTTACCGCCAAGCAGTAAGTGTAATTTTAGAATATTAGAAATACTGGCGTCTTCTTTAAAGTGTTCTGAGCTAAATTGCTCTGCGTCACGGGGCTCATTCCCTGTGCCATCAAAGTTGAAAATTAGCGTTTTGCCCGTCATAACCCAATTTCCTTAGTTGTTTTAAATACTCTACACAGACAATGTTAAAAATTAAAGACAGTGATAACGCTCACTGCCTTTAATTTAAATCGCCTTTAATGTAACTTCATTTTTGGGCGCACTACACGCAGTACTTTTTCGCTTATCCATAATGCAAAGGTTTTTGCACTGCCGTGAATGGCGCGTTGATGCATTCTATAAAGCGATATATACATAAAGCGGGCAATTTTACCTTCAATAAAAAAGGTATTACTGGTGAGGTTACCCATTAAATTACCCACAGTACTGTAGCTTGATAAATTAACAAGTGAGCCATGGTCGCTATACTTAAAACCGCGTAGTGGTTGCTGTTTTAGCGTGGCGATAAGGTTTTTTTCGACGCACTGCGCCATTTGGTGCGCCGATTGTGCGCGTGGTGGTACTTGCTTACCATCTGCCTGCGTAAATGCGCAGCAATCGCCTAACACAAAAATGCTTTCATCAACGGTGCTTTGTAAAAACTCGTTTACTTGAATTTGGTTGCTGCGGGTCAACTCAAAAACACCTAAATCTTTTATAAAATCAGGCGCTTTTACGCCTGCTGCCCACACCATAATATCGGCATCAATGTGTTCTTCATCTTTGGTGATAAAGCCTTGTGCGGTGCCTTCTTTTACTTGCGTTTGCTCACGTACGTTTACGCCGAGTTTTAATAGTTCGCGTTTGGCGCTGGTGGCTATGCGCTCTGGTAATGCAGGTAAAATACGCGGGCCTGCCTCTATTAAATGTATATGTAAACGTTTAGACGACATATTTGTTAAGCCATACAACTTTAATAGCTCAGACACATGGTAAAGCTCAGCTGAGAGTTCAACACCGGTAGCACCGCCGCCTACAATGGCGATATTGAGCGATTGTTGTTGATTGTCGTCCTGATGAAGGCGCGTAAAGCTGTCGAGTAATGAATGCTGAAAGCGTTCTGCTTGTTGGCTTGAGTCTAAAAAGTAACAATGCTCTTTTATACCTGGGGTATTAAAGTCGTTACTTACGCTGCCAATGGCAATAACAAGGTGATCGTAGCGTACCGTGCGCCCAGGTAAAATGGTGTGGCCTAACTCGTCGTTGAGCGGGGAGAGAGTAATTGTTTTATTGCTTTGGTCTATATTGCAAAAAGTACCAAGTTGAAAACGGTAATGATGTTTTGCGGCATGGGCTGAGTACACAACGCCATCTAAATCGGGGTCAATAGAGCCTGTCGCTACTTCGTGCAGTAACGGCTTCCATATGTGGGTACGGTTTTTGTCTATTAACAGTATATCTGCTTGGTTTTTTTTCCCTAGTTTATGCCCTAGTTGGGTTGCAAGCTCTAGCCCGCCAGCACCACCGCCAATAACGACGATTTTAGGTATTGTAATACTCATAACGTTGCCCTTAAAAATAATATACCCAAATAATCTGTATTATTTTTAGTGTTTTGAGGTTATTTGGGTATTATGAAAATTATTTTTGGCAAACGTAATAACATACTCTTTAGTGAGGTTATTTTGCGCTTAAATAAAGGATATGTCAGCAAAAAATGATGATTAAAGGCATATAAGTTATACTCACTTTTTTATCGCTTAGCTGTGCAGTTAAATCGCTGTTTGAAAAACAACGAAAAGGGTATTTATGACCACGCCATTAATTCAGTCACTTGAACAACATTTTGGTTTTAGCCAATTTAGAACAGGGCAGCAACAAACTATAGAGCAGCTTTTAAATGGTCAATCGTCGTTGGCTATATTTCCGACCGGCTCGGGTAAATCGTTGTGTTACCAACTCACTGCTTTGCACTTACCTAATTTAACCTTAGTGGTTTCGCCTTTACTTGCGTTGATGAAAGATCAAATTAGCTTTTTAAATAGCAAAGGTATTTATGCTGCAAGCCTTGATTCGAGCCAAGATCAAATGCAAAGCAGCACTGTAATGAACGACGTGCGAAACGGTAAAATTAAAGTATTAATGGTCTCGGTTGAGCGATTTAAAAACGAACGCTTTAGAGAATTTATAAGCCAAGTGGCGCTTTCTATGCTGGTGGTAGACGAAGCGCACTGTATATCTGAATGGGGCCATAACTTTAGACCCGACTACCTTAAACTGCCACGTTACCGCGAAGAGCTTAATATTCCTTTAGTGTTGTTGCTTACTGCAACGGCCACTAAAAAAGTAAAACGCGATATGGCAGAGCGATTTGCTATATCGCCTGAGTGCATTGTACAAACGGGCTTTTACCGCGCTAATTTAGATTTAAGCGTGTTGAGTGTTAAAACAGCCGATAAAAATACCGAGCTTACCAACATTGTGCGCGCGCAAAATGGCCCTGGTATTGTGTATGTAACGCTACAGCAAAGCGCAGAGCAAGTCGCTAATGTGCTAAGCGCGCAAGGTATTCACGCTGTTGCTTACCATGCAGGGCTTGAAGATACGCTACGCTGGCAAATTCAAGATGACTTTATGGCGGGTAAAATTAACGTAGTGGTGGCTACCATTGCCTTTGGTATGGGCGTTGATAAGTCGGACATTCGCTTTGTTATACATTATGACTTACCTAAATCGATAGAAAACTACAGCCAAGAAATTGGCCGTGCAGGGCGCGATGGCAATCCATCAGATTGCTACACCCTTGCCAATTTAGATGGGCTAAATACGGTTGAAAACTTTGTATATGGCGACACCCCAGAGCTTAGCGGTATTGAATACGTAATTAACGATATTCGCCAAAGCCACCAGCAATGGGAAATGCAAGAGTACAGCCTTTCAAGCGAAAGCAATATTAGGCAACTGGCCCTTAAAACCTTGCTAGTACAACTAGAAATGCAAGGCGCAATAACGCCACAATATGCCTACTATGCCGATTTTAAATACAAATTTTTGGTTGATAAAAACGAGCTACTAAGCCAGTTTGACCAGCAGCGCCAAGCATTTTTAACACAAATATTTAGCCATACCGATTTTAAAAAAATATGGGGTACGCTAAATTTTGACTCCCTTACACAAGCCGCGCAGGTTGATCGAAAACGTGTAGTGGCTGCTCTTGACTACCTAGCCGAAAAAAACCTAATAACGCTTGAAACCAAACGTATTACCCAAGTATACAAAGTGCATGGAGAGGTTATAAATAACCCTGAACTTGCCCAGCAACTGCACGACTACTTTAGCGATAAAGAACAGGCCGAAATTAAACGTATTGCTGCACTGGTTCGCTTTTTTGAGCTACAAAGTTGCTTAAGCTATAACTTAGCGCGCTATTTTGACGATCAAAATGCACCTGAGCAATGCGGGCATTGTAGTGTGTGTAGAGGCCATGCGGTTAAGCTTGAATACTCTATAGAGCCTGCCTATATTGACGAGCAACTTATTTATCAAAAGGTAGATGAGTTTTTAGCGCATATGGCAGGTAAGGGTAATCATAATGTGGGTATTGAAACCCAATGCCGCTTTTTAGCGGGGATGAGTGTGCCGTTATTTGCGCGTAATAAAGTGCGCCAGCTGAGTGGTTTTGCACTGTGCGAGCAGATGCGTTACAGCGAAATTAAAGCAACACTTCTTGCTAGATAGGTATTTAAATAATTACCAAACCAGAATAACGATAAAAATGTTAAATTTTTGTTTGTTTTCTCGTGGTTTAACTATACTCAACGTGGATATCTCGTTCACACATAGATGATGTGAGCATCGAGACTTCAAAATTGATTGTTTTAGATGTGTTTAAAACTGCTGCAAGAAAGAGACAAAGTGGCTCGTTTTCATCAGCAGTAATGAGTAATAGTAAAGTAACCACGTTTGGTATTATTTTTTAAGGGGATAGAGATGAAAAAATTAGTGTTATGTGTTCTGTTTTTGTTTAGTAATGTTGCCTTTGCAGATTTTGCCATTATTGTGCATCCCTCGAATGATAGCAGCTTTGACGAGTCTGTTATTACTCGAATTTACACCGGAAAAGAAAAGTCGTTTAGTAATGGCAATGCAATTATTCCTGTATCTCAAGAAGAAAAAAATACCGCTACAGAGCAGTTTAACAGCAAGTTACTCAATAAAAGCGCTTCACAGTTGAGAGCATATTGGTCAAAACTTATTTTTACTGGCAAAGGCACGCCACCTAAAGCGCTCGAAAATGACGCTGAGGTCATTAAAATGGTTGCAACTAACCCAAATACCATTGGTTTTGTTTCTACCTCTGCGGTATCGGGCGATGTTAAAGTGGTTTTAAACTTTTAATATTAAAAAACACCAAACAAGCGTGCTAAGTAATTGCACGCTTAATATTTTTAATTGGCATACCCGCTCGTTTAATTAAATGAGCTACTTTAAGATAAAAAAGTATTGTTTATAACAAGACAAAAATTTCGTTATTTAGTTGTTATCGATAATTGCTCCCTGCATTGCTCTGCATCCTGCACCCATACAGCCGTATATAAGAAATTTTAGTATCAGATTAACTAATCAAATTGATTAAGTATTATTTCGGATTAGTATTATATTTATCAACTACAATAAAATTTACTAGCACGTTTTGTTTGCTCGTGTATCCTAATTGACGAGTTTCTCTTATTTAAGCCACTATGCCGCATATTGTTATCCCCGTTGAAAATATTTCTACTATCTCAGAGCCAGTTACATGTGCTAACTGCCAAGCCTGTTGTTGCCAATTAGAAGTGCGCATAGTAACCGATACCGGCGTGCCCTTTAACTATATTGAATACGATAAATGGGGGAGCGAGGTGATGAAGCGCGCAGACGATGGTTGGTGCGAAGCGCTCGATAGAAATACGCTTATGTGCTCTATTTACGAAAACCGCCCATTGGTATGCCGCGAGTTTGAAATGGCGTCGGGTGAGTGTATTACTGAGCGCGATTTAGCGGGTATATAGTGATAGCATCCAAGTTAGTTAACTAGATTATACCTACATACAACTTATTATTACCTACAACAAAGGGGCTTAAAGCCCCTTTTTTAATTACTGTAAAACGCTAAACACTTAAACTTTAAAGTAACTAATATATTTCTTAAGTGTGTTTGAAAGGTCAGCTAATGCAACGGCTTCTTGTGCGTTACTATTAAGTGACATACTGGTTTCTTTCGACATACTGGCAATTTCTTCAACGCCGGTACTAATTTGCGCCACGGTGGCTACTTGGTTTGATGTTGCTTCAACAATTTCAAGTACGTTACTTAATGAGTCGTTAGCTTGTTGCTGTATTTGGTGTAGTAACTCGTTTGCCTCGTGAGTAAGCGTTAAGCCGTTTTCGACTTGCGGTACAGTCGTTTCCATTGCTGTTACCGACGCTTGCGTGTTTTCTTGTACTTGCAAAATCATCTTTTCAATATCGCCTGTTGCATCACCGGTACGCTGGGCAAGTTGTCTTACCTCATCAGCAACAACGGCAAACCCTCGGCCTGTTTCGCCTGCTCTTGCGGCTTCTATTGCAGCATTTAGTGCAAGCAAGTTTGTTTGATCAGAAATACCGCGTATCACACTTAAAATATCGCCAATGTGTTTTACATGTTCTTGAAGCACATTTACTTGAGTAACCGTCGCTTTTACCGTTACTGATATTTGTTCAATTTCGGCTGCTACTTTTTGCACCGCCGTACTGCCTTGCTGCGATAACTGGGCCGTAATTTTTGAATTGTCTTCAGTTTGTCTTACTGCATCGGCAACAGAATGAATACTGCGACTCATTTCTTCTAAACTACTGACAGCAGAATTGGTATATGTCACTTGTGTATCGGCTGCGCTTAGCGCTTGTTGTGAGCCTGATGCCACACTTGCTGAATGTGTTGAGAGCTCTTCAGATGAATTAATAATACTATCTACAATGGCTTTTAGCTTAGTTTGCATTACTCCTACTGATGCCATCATGCTGTTGGGGCAACACGAGTGTACATCGCCTCTTAAATCGCCTTGTGCGATAAGTGCAATTACTTCAGCGGCTTCTTGCGGTTCTCCACCGACTGAATTTCTGATCAGCTGGCTAATAATATAAGCGACGCTTGCACCAATGATAATAGCGAGTGCCGTTAACGAAATCATCCATATTTTAAATGAGCTGGCTACTTCGCGGGTATCGATAGTTGTTATTTGATTTGCTTGCTCTTGCAAGTTTATGAATTGGTTTATGGTATTAAGCCACTCGGTAAAAGCAGGGCGGGCATCGTTTAATAAAATATTCGAAGCCTCGTTTAAATTACCCGCATTTTTAGCACTTATTACATTTTGTATAAAGGGGAGGGTACGTCGTTCTATTTGGTTAATTTTATTTATAAGAGCGCGCTCTGCACTCGACATATCTGTAGTTAACTCGGCCATAGCGCGGCTCGATGTTTGATAAAATGCGTTGAGTTCTTTTATATTATTAAAAACGGTATTTAAATCGCTCTGGTTTGTTATTAACACAACATCGCGAACTGCAATAGCCCTGTCGTGTACACTGCCTCTAAAATTAATAGCGTATCGCTGTTTTACCGAATTTACGTCTGTTATGTGAGTAATATTAGAGTTAATGAGGCTAACACGTGAAATTCCGATAATGGTTAAAATAAGCATCATTGATAAGATCACGCCGAAACCAGTAGCTAAGCGCATATTTATTGTCATGGTTTGTCCCAAATATGAAAAGTACTCGTTTTTAAGCTTACCAGTACAATTAAGAAATTTTAGAATAGTGAATGCATTATGCACCATGACTACTAGATTTAGCACAATAATAAGTTTTTTTTGTAAAAAATATGTATATAAAATTTATGGTTAAGCTATAAAGCTAAAAAAGAGGCCTAAGGCCTCTTGAGTTTATCTATATTAAATCATTTATTAGTCGTACTTTGCTTCTAGCTCATTAGCTGTATGAAACTTTTCATGGCTTTGTAATTGCTCGTCGTATTTAACGAGGTTTTTAAAGTGCGCTAATTGACCTGAGTTTTTAACTATTTCAACAATAAACGACATCATAAAGTCAGCGCCCGTTAGGGTATCGCCCACTAAATAACGTTTACTTTCAAGGCGGTCGTTAAAGTAGCTAATTACTTTAGCTGTTTCAGCGTCGGCATAGCCTTCTAAAAACTGTGTTTTAGCGCCGTCTTTTAGTACAAACATTTTAAGTAAAAGCGGTAAAATTGCTGAGCTTTCTGCAAAGTGAAGCCATTGCTGGTAGTCAACATATTCAGCGGTATTAACTTTTGGAGCAAATTTACCGTTGCCGTATTTAGAAATAAGGTAGTCGGTAATAGCGCCTGATTCAGCAATAATTAAACCGCCGTCTTCAATTACCGGCGACTTACCAAGTTGATGAATATGCTTTAATTCGTCAGGGGCTAGGAAGGTGTCTTTATTACGCTGATAAGCCACAATTTCGTAGTCAACATCTAGCTCTTCTAAAAGCCAAATTATACGTTTAGAACGGGATTTATTTAAATGGTGTAGTTTAATCATGTCAGTCCTTTTATGGCTTGTAAGGGCTTGGCCTTACAAGCCGTTTAAAATTAAAGTGGGTTATTAATTTTAACCACTGTTTTACCAAAGTTTTTGCCGCAAATCATATCGTTGAACGCGCCTACTGTATTTTCGATGCCTTCTACCATGTGCTCACGGTATTGAATTTTCCCGTCTTGTAGCCATTTTTGCATGTCTTGTGCAAACTCGTCGTAACGGTCACCGTAATCATCAAAAATGATAAAACCTTGCATTTTAATACGCTTAGTAAGCAATTGACCCATTAGCATACCTAAACGGTCAGGGCCTTCTGGCAAGCTAGTAGCGTTATATTGCGATACTAAACCACACAATGGTACGCGCGCTGCGGTATTTAGTAATGGTAGTACGGCGTCGAATACTTTACCGCCCACATTTTCGTAGTAAACATCAATGCCTTTATCACAGGCTTTTTCTAGCTGCTCCGCAAAGTCATCAGCTTTGTGATCGATACAGGCATCAAACCCTAGTTTTTCAACTGCGTGTGCACATTTTTCGCTACCACCAGCAACACCCACTACTTTACAGCCTTTAATTTTAGCTATTTGACCAACCGTTGCACCTACTGGGCCTGTTGCTGCTGCAACAACTACGGTTTCGCCTTCTTTAGGCTGGCCAATATCAAGTAAACCCATGTAAGCAGTAAAGCCAGGCATACCCATAATACCTAATGCGTATGAAGGGTTTGCAGGCTCTTTACCTAACTGCATTAAGCCTTCGCCGTCGGTAATGGCGTAGTCTTGCCAACCTGTGTAGGCAAGTACCCATTCGCCGATCCTAAACTTATCGTTTTTAGACTCCTCTACTTGGCACACGGTTGCGCCAACCATTACATCGCCAATATTAACTGGATCTGCGTACGACTTAGCATCGCTCATACGACCACGCATATACGGGTCTAGTGATAGGTATATAGTACGTAGTAAAACTTCGCCGTCTTTTAATGCAGGAAGCTCTACCGTTTTTAATTTAAAGTTTTCATCTGTTGGAGCGCCATTAGGGCGTGATTCAAGAGTAAGTTGGCGACTAGTTGTAGACATAAAAGATCTCCTATTAAAGTGAATTTACTTAGCGAATGTTTATGCGTTAAATTAATATCTAACCTAAACAATAATGCGTGCTAAGCAGTGTAAATATATATTTTTACCTCAATAGATGAGCTTTGGGCGAGGTACTGGTAATTCAAGCTTTGCAGAGTATTTATTCTAAATGGTTTATTTTAGCTTACTAAATATATGATTGTTGTAAAACACCCCGTTTTTATAAATGGCCTGTTTAAGCACAGCCTCTTGTTCAAAGCCGCTCTTAGTAAGTGCCTTCATAGAGCCAGTATTACCAGCAAACACAGCGCCAAAAATTCTATTTAGGTTAGATTGCGCAAACGCTTCTTCGCAGATAAGTTCAATAGCGCGAGTAATAATGCCTTGCCCCCAATAGGTTTTATTTAGCCAATAACCAATTTCGCCACTGTGGCTGTATTCAAATTCGCCGGAAGTTATGCCAATACAGCCCGCAAATTCCCCATTTACAGCAATGGCCTTAATAATACCGTTTTTTGAGCCTTGGTTTATCCACCAATCAGCATCGGCTTGAGTATACGGAAACGGAATTTTTGACGATAAGTAACGAGTCACCTGTTCATCATTTAAGGTGTTAATAATAAAAGGCGCGTCTTGGGCTTTAAACTCTCTGAGGGTGATCATATTTTTCCATAAATTTTTAGTATGCACGCTAACTTAGCAATCATTTAAGAGTTAAACAATCAGAACCTAAATTAAACGGTTTACGGCTATTACTTTGTTTTAAAGTCCTCTAATATAAGCAAAATATTACACCTATTTTAGATGCCATTATGCACCCTCACATTAAAGCGCTTTATAACAGCGCCCAAAAACCAAGCCGTTTAATTATTGGTTTAATGAGCGGAACCTCGTTGGATGGGCTTGATGTTGCACTGTGTAAAGTAACGGGCGCAGGCTTAAATACACACATTGAGGTTTTAAATTTTACCACCGTTGACTACAACGACGATTATAAAACTAAAATAAAGCAGGTATTTGCTAAGCGAGAATGCGATTTAGAGCTTGTTACTTTATTGCACCCGTGGGTAGGTAAACTCCATGGCGATATGGTTAACCAGTGCTTACATACTTGGCAAATAAACCCAGCAAATATTGATGTAATAGCGAGCCACGGGCAAACCATTTACCACTGTCCGCAGTCGCAACATAATCACAAAAGCTTTAATAACGGCACTTTACAAATTGGCGATAGCGACCAAATAGCCGTTACTACGGGTATTACAACCATTGGGGATTTTAGGCAAAAACACATAGCCGCAGGAGGCGAGGGCGCACCACTGGCTGTGTATGGCGATTATTTATATTTTTCGAGCGCTATTGAAAGTCGGGTTTTGCTAAATATGGGCGGCATAGCTAACTTAACGTTTTTACCCAAAAATGGTGATGCAAACGGTGTATTTAGCTCCGATATTGGCCCCGGTAATACCATTATGGATGCCTACGTACAGCAGCATTTTATAGGACTACATTATGACGATGGCGCAAAAATAGCAAAAGCAGGCAAGGTAAATACGCCATTATTGAATGCATTATGTAATAACGCGTTTTTTAAACTCCCAATGCCTAAAACCACAGGGCCTGAGGTATTTAACTTAGCGTATTTAAACGCCGCACAGCAACTTACAAATACTCACCATTTAAGCCATGAAGATATAATGGCCACCTTAAATACCTTTACTGCAACCGTTATAGCAAACGCATTAAACGAGTGTGCAGAGCGCGCACAAAATTGTGTGGTGTATGCAAGTGGTGGCGGTATTCATAATCCGTTACTAATGGCGCAACTTACAGCGCTTTGTCCACGTATTAAGGCGTTTAAAAATACTGACGATTTAGGTATAAATCCCGACGCAAAAGAGGCCGTGTTATTTGCTATTTTAGCAAACGAATGTCTAGCAGGAGAGCAGCAACACCTAAGTAATACTGCACAAGGTATCGCGGGAGTCACTATGGGTAAAGTAAGTTTTTCAGACTAATAACTTATAAGTAGTGTCGCGTAATTTAAGTGCAGTGAGTACTAAAACAGCGATAAAAACGTAGAACCCATACTCGCAAAGTAGCTACGAACGCCTTGAGGCTTAGCATGTTCAGTTGTTATGTGTTCAGGAATGTAGCCTTGCTCAAATGCTTTAATGTACACATCGAGTTGTTGGCTTTCTTTTAAGGTCGTGTTTTTTCCGTGCAGCATCATTTGCACTACAAAACACTGGCTTTGTGTAATGTTACTTAAAGTTAGGTTTACAGTACCAAATTCAAGGTCGTCATTGCTCAGTGTTTTTTCAGTAAAATACTGCGCCCCACGCGCACTGGGCTGCGTTGCACTTAGTGAAATAACATCGCTCTCATTTGCGCCATCAGGCAAGACACACTGCAGCGTAATGTTATGCGCAGCATTGGCTTTTAGCGATAGCTTTTCATATTCCATAGCGTGGCTCATCGCCGCAGACATAGAATCATCAAATGATTGCAGTGCAAATGTTAGTTGCACTAAAGGTGTACTCATCTTACTTAATCTTCTTGAGTGTATTCATTTATCGGATAGAGATTATCGCGGATCAAAGTTACAGAATTATGACTCTTATGGTATAAAAAATACGCGTTAAGTTGTCTTGATCCAAAAATGATCATTTCTTGTTTGATTTTTTAGTGCACAGAATAAAAGCAACAGATGAAGGTGATAAGCGAACAAAGAGACTCAAGAGTAAAGTGGTTTTCCGGATAGCAGGTTAATAAAGTGTGGACTTGTCGGATGGCACTGCGCTCATCCGACTTACGCTTATCTGCTTTATTCTTATCGAGTTTAGATTTATGCTTGTTTAACTTATTAATAATTTTTTTGTATAAATAATAGGTAAAAAAGCCTCTTTAAACTAAAGCTTTTAACCAAACGACCGATAGGTTACTTAATAGAGTTTAGCGATTAAGGATAATCATGGTTAATAATGCACTTGGCAGCCAGTCTAATTTAAGCACTTTACTTGCCCAATCAGTTAATAACGCTAACCAAAGCTCTGTTAGTCCTTCGCTGCACACCAGTAGCGACCTTCAAGCTATTAATGATTTACACATTAACGCGCCTAAAATAACCGATGGGTTATTAAGCCAGTTAAATAATGAAACTCTTGATGAAGCACTAGCCAGTAATCAAAATGTAGAGGACGTTTTAAAGCAGCAACTTACCTCGTTATTTACTATTTCAAGCACGCCCAGCATGCTTAACTATAAACTCTCCGATGAAGAACTCGCCCTGCGCACCGTAATAAGCTCTCAGCATGAGGGGTTATTAAAAAACGAAAATAGCACCCAATTAATTGAGCGATTAAGTACGTCGGTTAAAAATATTCAGGGTGCTTATGCTAATACCAGCGAGATTTTATCGAGTTTAGGTCAGCTTGGGCATGAACAAAAAACGTTTTTAGCCTCAAGCCAGCAACGTGTAGAGCGCTCGCTTAATCCATACATGGAAAGCCTTAATCGCGCAAAATACGAGGATGACGATAACTACCTGTTTGAGCTCTCGGTAAAAACTAAAGAAGGTGATGTTATAAACATTACCTTTAACTCATCGCAAGGTTATGACGAAAAAACAGGTGAAGCGATAGATGGCTTTGGCATAAGTTACGAAGTTAATGGTAATTTATCTGAGGCTGAACATGGTGCTTTAACGCAGGTTATAGCGGGTGTTGGCGAAATGGCCGATGAGTTTTTTAAAGTGAGTGAAAATTCATTCAACCCTCTTATAGTGCCAAACCAAACAGACATGAGTTTAGATTTTTTAGCGGACTTTAATAGTGAACAGTTAGCCGGTTTTAATGTGTCGTTTTCAACAACACAAAATGATGCGCTTGATACTGCCCAGAACACGCTTGATTTAAGTTACTCCATTGATGAAGCATCAAACCAGCAAGCACTTGTGTTTAAAGCCGTAGGTGGGCAAAACGACATTGATTTTGCACTCGATATGTCAACCATTGGCGCTAAAGACACGCAGCAAATGCAGCAGTATTTAGCGTCGCTCGATCAAAGCCTAGAAGATAGCCGAGTAAACAGTACTGAAGATGATAAAACATCGGCGTTTGGTAAAAGTGGCGATGAGGCAATGCAACAAGGTTTTGCATTGTTTAAAGGCGCTTTTGCGAGTATGTCAGCGGCGGCTGAGCGTTATAGCAATTTGGAGTCACTTGCAGATCAGCACTTTAATGATGGGCGCGCTATGGTTGCTGATTTGGTTGATAACATGATTACAAACGATGCCCGTTACCAAGGGCTTGGTAATAAGGCGCCAAATACATTAGGCACGGGTATTTCTAAGCTCGCTGATTTTGATGCTACATTTTCTTATGCGCTTGATAACGGCGACTATCAACCTAAAAGTACAATTGAGCTAAGCCAAGCGACTGAACAAGCCCAATTAGGGGAGCTTAGCAGTGTAACGCAAAGTAAAAATGTAAGTAGCCACTTTGATTATCAATACAGTCGCCCTGATTATTACGACAAAGAAGAGAGTTATAACGTAAACACCGCCGTTAAAAATAAAGAACTTGTGGGGCTCGATCAGTCTCACAAAGTTGATGTTGATACAAAAATGTTTGAGTTTAATCCACAAACAAATCAATACGAGCTGCAAATGGCGATGCAAGAGCAAACAGTTAGTAAAAGCGACATTCGCTTAATTGACGATATTTGGCTTGAAGAAAACGAAAACAGCTACAACATGAATAAAAAAGAGCGTGTTGAGAGTGACGAAAAGCAAGACGAGTTTGAAAAAACAAGCAGCCATTCTCATAATAAACTAGTTACCTTAATTGGTGACTTAGATAAGCTAGCTGAGAATAAAAACGTAAGGCGAGAATATTTAACTAACTTATCGCAAGTTAACTTTTTTATGGATAAAAAGTAACGGTTTTGAGTTGTTCACTCCACACTCAATATTGGGTATAGTCGTTTAATACCTAAATTAATACCTAAAGTAAGAGTAACCTTATGTTTAAACAATTAATTTTACTGTGCGCTTTAAGCATGCCGCTTGTAAGCTGCGCTGCTACGGCGCCATTTTCGGGCGAGATAAGTACGCAAGCACTGCTAAGCGACTACGATAAATTTAACGAACAATACAAAGTGTTTACGCCAACGGCGCAAGATATAGCGCTAATGCAAAAATTAGCAGGTAAAGAGCTTATTGTATTGTTCGGCACGTGGTGCCACGACAGTCAGCGCGAAGTGCCAAAGCTTATTAAGTTGCTAGATGAATCTAAAGTTACCCTTGCCAGTATTGACTACGTGGCCGTAGGCTACAACAAACGCGATGATGCAGGCATTGCACAGGCCCACGACTTACAATACACACCTACGTTTATTGTTAAGCAAAATGGCAAAGAGTTAGTACGTGTAGTTGAAAAGCCAACGGGTACGTTAGCGCAAGACTTAACGCAGGGCTTGTAAATAGAGCTATTTATATTAGAGCTTGTCGGTTTAGCTAATCTGTTTATAAGTTAGATGGTGAGCTGCAATAAATAGTTTATTAATACATTAATGTGTGGGTGGTGCACTTCCAATTAGAATCTAGGAGATTTTTTGTCTGTTCAATTAGAGTGGCTGTCCTGTTTAAATAATTTGAGCCCGTATATAAGCTAGCATCTAAATTTATTTTAACTTTTTCTTTTTGACATTTACGGGGAGTCCATATAAGACCCTAGATAGAGGCTGAACAATATTAGGATGATCTCCAGTTAAACCTGCTTAGTGGCGGTCTAGTTTTGTTAGTTCAATAAGCGATTATGCAACATAAACTGCGTGTTGTGTAAATACTAAAGTGTTAACTGTCCAAGGAGGCTACATGATCGAAGCAACTTGCCATTGTGGAAATATAGCGATAACCACAAAAAAATTACCGAAATCAGTAACCAGTTGTAATTGTTCCATATGTTATCGTATTGCAGCTTTGTGGGTATATTACACAGCGAATCAAGTAGTAATAAAACAAGAATCAAATAATGCTGTATATCTATGGGGTAATAAACTACGTTCGTATCACTCGTGCTCGTTTTGTGGTTGCACCACTCATTACACTCAAAAACGAGATAATGGTATAAATAGAGTTGCAATAAATGCCAGAATGGTAAACTCAGATATTATTAAAGCAGTAAATATCAGATATTTTGATGGTGCGAATACATTTAAATATATCGAGCAATAAAGCACTCAACAAGAGGCTAAGCTTACCAATTATCGCATATACGCGACTTACAAATCGCGTATACACTTATTGATATAAACATTATTCACTAAACAGGCTTTTTTCGAATGCTTGTGCGGCATGTGAAGACGGTCTGTCTTTATAATGCAGTTGGTATAGCGGCCGAGAGAGTTGCTCGTTATTTTTTTGGCTCAGGCGCGTTAATTTACCTAACTGCACTAAATCCTCAGTAACTACATTTGGCAATAAAGCGACCCCCATACCTTGAGCGACAGCCCTTGCTATGGCTTCGTTGCTGCCCAATTGCATACTGCGCTCTGCTATTACGCCATGTTGGGCTAATAACTTTACCGACATTTCTAAAGTGCCCGAGCCCGGCTCGCGCAGTAGCCAAAATTGATTGTTTAACCATGCTTTTAAGTTTTTAGTGGGCTCAAAGTCGCTGGGTATAACGATACTCATTAAATCGTTTTGCCAGTGCTTATTTATAATATGCGGCTCAGTTGGTGTGCCTTCAACCAGTGCTAAATCGATAGTGCATTCAAGTATGGCGTGCTCAATTTGCGCGGTATTAGCCACTTGTACTTCTACTTTTATATGTGGGTACTGCGAGCAAAATTTAGCTAAATAGGGCGGTAGCCAATAGCTGGCAATGGTTGTACTAGTGCCTATAACGAGCGTGCCACGCTTGAGCCCTGTGCGTGATTTAATATCTTCAATGGCGGCTTTTTCAATGGCAAAAATGCTACGTGCATGATCATACAAGGCTTGGCCGCCGTCGCTTAAGGTAAGTTTTTTGCCTTTAGATGCACGCTCTATAAGTTGAATATTTAATTGGTGCTCAAGCTCTTTTAGCGCTTTAGATACAGCCGGCTGGCTTATAAAAAGCGCTTCAGCTGCGCCTGAAAAACTACCAAGCTTTGCTACCGTATAAAACACCCTAAGTGCATGCAAGTTCATTGTGTCTCTCAAATTACATAACTTTAAGTTATCAAATCATGATTTTAATGTATTGGAGTTATATTTTGCGCTTTCTTAAAATGAAGTCAACAGTTTAACGTTGTTCAATTGAGAGAATATTATGCTTAGCGCTATTAAAAATTTGGGTCTTAATACTAAGCAATACGGCGATACGCGCTGGTGGTTAGGTATGCTGCTGGTGGCTGTTTTGGCGGGATCATCTGTTGCATTAAGTAAGTTACCCGTAATGCAAAGTGCGCAATTTAGCTCTTTAACGATTGGTATTGTGCTTGGCATTATTGTGGGTAACAGTGTGTTTTCGCGCATTGCTACGCAAACCGATATAGGTGTTGATTACGCTAAAAGTATATTGCTTAAAGCGGGGGTTGTGTTGTTTGGGTTTAGAATTACTTTTGCGCAAGTAGCGGGCGTGGGCTGGGAAGGCTTATTAACCGATGTTGTAATGCTGTTAGGCACATTTATTTTGGCAGTGCAGCTAGGTAAGCGCGTATTTAAGCTTGATGAACAAACAACCATATTAATTGGCGCGGGTAGTTCTATTTGTGGTGCCGCTGCGGTTATGGCAACTGAGCCGGTTATAAAAGCGCAAGCGCATAAAGTATCGGTAGCGGTGGCAACGGTGGTGGTGTTTGGCACGTTAAGCATGTTTGCCTACCCAATCATGTTTGATTACATGGGATTGAGCGAGCACGCTTACGGTATTTTTGTAGGCTCAACTATTCATGAAGTAGCGCAAGTGGTTGCAGCGGGCACAGCTGTAAGCGCCAATGCTGCAGATACCGCCGTTATAGAAAAAATGCTAAGGGTGATGATGCTTGCGCCATTTTTAGTGGGCTTATCGTTTTGGCAAAGTAAAAAGCATGCTAAAACAAACAATAACGTGCATGGCGGCGAGCAAAAAGCGGGTATTACAATCCCTTGGTTTGCGGTGCTATTTATTGTGGCAAGTGGTGTACATTCGCTATCAGTTATTCCTCAAGTCGCTACAAGCGCAGTTGTTTGGTTTGATAATATATTACTCACCATTGCAATGGTGGCTTTAGGCTTACGCACACATGTAGGGGCAATTCGCCAAGCGGGTATTAAACCGCTGTTGCTGGCGCTGTGCTTGTTTTTATTTTTAACATTGGGTGGTTACGCTATTAATATAGGCATTGCTGAATTGTTTTAAACGTTACTTGGTAAAAGTTGATTGGCGGCTTAAATTGGCCAATCAACTTCGTTTAAGGTATCCAGCTGCCTACTGGTATTTTTATTGCCTTGCCATTTATTAGTGTAAACAGTGTGCGGGTCAAACTGTAACGTTTGTTTTTGTATATTAAAGTGCCTACCACCACGCGGATCTACGCCTACACCTGCTATATATTGCCAATTACCCCAATTAGCTTCTACATCGTAATCAATCAGTTGCTGTTCAAAATAAGCTGCGCCGTATCGCCAATCAAGGCCAAGCTCGTTTACTAAGCAGCTTGCTGCAATTTGCCTTGCTCTATTTGATATATAACCCGTAGCATTAAGCTCATTCATAATGGCATTGACTAATGGGTAGGGTGTTGAGCCATTACACCATGCAGCAAATCGGCTTGGCATAAATGTAGTAAGGGGTTTGGTTTGCTTTTGGCCTTTAAAGCTAAACAGGCTTTTACCGGCCTTAAGTGCATGCCATTTAAAATACTCTCGCCATAGCAATTCAAATTTAATCCAGTAGGTAGACTCGTTTGTTATATAACTTTGTTCGTACGCCTCAACTGCTTTATAAACTTGCCGCGCACTTACACAGCCAAAAGCAAGCCAGGTACTAAATTTTGTGGTGTTATTAAAGCCATCAAGCTCGTTTCGAGTTATTTTATAAGTACTTGGCAGCAAGCCTGAAAAGTATTGCTCTAAGTGTGTTTGTGCACTTTTAAACCCGCCATGCATTACACCATTATTTGCTATACGCTCTAAAGGTTTTTTAGCGCACAAGGTTCTTGGCTGAGGGAGCAAACCGTTTGGTAATGTTGAAAGTGAAATGGGGCTAGTGGAGGCCTCTACCTTTTTACGAAACGGGGTAAAGTGTTTAGGTAATTCGCTTAAATCAAACGGTAGGTCACTGTGTTTAAAGAGCGTGTCTTGCTGCGACCCTGTAAATTTAGTATTAGGGCAATGTGCTTTGAGTAAGTTTATTTGGCGTTGCTCGTACAGGCCAAATTGCTCGCTGTATACCACTTCATCTATATTTTGCTCATTTATACGCGCTTTTAAAAGCGATACGGGTTCGCCTTCAAGCACATGCAGGGTTTGCCCGCGCTCAATAAGTGTTTGTTGTAGTTCGTACAAGCTTTGCATTAAAAACTGATGTTTATGCACGCCATATGGCTTTTGTTGGTAGTTATTATTTTTAAACCAGTGCGGGTTTATAACAAATACAATATCTAGTGCGCATTGCTGCGACACAAGGTCACTAAAAATAGCATTGTCGGTTAGACGTAAATCGTTTTGTAGCCAATATAAAATGCGTTTGCTCATAGGTTAGCTCAGGTTTTTGCAATCATTAACTTTACGAAGCAAAAGCGGGTAGAGATTAGTTTTGAGGTGTTTAAGAGGGTTTTAAAAAGAGGCGGCAAATAATACCGCCTCCTTTAATGTTAAATAGCTGATTTTTGCTCTGCTATCCAATCGTTTATTACGTCTTCTAATACTTCCATAGGCAGTGAACCTTGACCTATAACGGTGTCGTGAAAGCTGCGTATATCGAACTTAGCACCTAGTTCTTTTTCAGCTTTTGCGCGTAGTTCGCGTATTTTTATTTCGCCCATTTTGTACGAAAGCGCTTGGCCTGGCCATGATATATAACGATCTATTTGATCCTCCATCGCACTTTGTGGCAAAGCAGTGTGATCTGCCAAGTAGTCAATAGCCTTTTGGCGGCTCCAACCAAACGCATGAATACCGGTATCAACAACAAGCCTCACTGCACGCCACATTTCGTAACCTAAACGACCAAAGTCGCTGTAGGGGCTTTGATAAAAGCCGGCTTCTTTTCCTAAACGTTCGGTGTATAGTGCCCAGCCTTCGCCAAATGCTGAGTGGCTAAGTGTGCGTCTAAACTGGGGTACATTTAACTCCATTGCAATGGCGTTTTGTAAATGGTGCCCTGGTATTGCCTCGTGAAGGCTTAGTGCTTCTAAATTATACAAAGGCTGTAGCTTAGGTGTTGAGGCCAAAAAGTAAGTGCCAGGGGAGCGGTTATCAGCAGGTGGCATATAAAACGCACCACGACTCGCTGAGCCTTTAATAGTAAAGGTGTTACGCGGTAAATGATTAAAGTAGGTTGGTAATTTTCCATACATTTTTTGCGTTATAAAAGCGGTTTTTTCTAGCAAGTCTTGCGCGTCTTTTGCGTAAAATTGCTCATCGGTTGCTAAAAATTCTAAAAAATCGCTGTATGTGCCATCAAAACCTACTTTATCAATAATGCTTTGCATTTGCGCTTTAATACGCGCGACTTCTTTTAAGCCAAGCTCATGAATTTTCTTTGGTGTGGCATTGGTTGTGGTGTAGTAATTAACTGCATATTTGTAATACTCAAGCCCGCCTTTAACGCTTGCAATACCCGGCTGGGCTCTACAGTTAGGCATGTAATCGTTTTCAAAAAAGTCGTAAAAATGCTGATAAGCAGGGACTACTTTTGAGCTGATTAAGGCCTTTGCTTTATTTTGGTATGTGGCTTTTTGCTCTGCTGTAAACGTGTTTGGTATACGTGTAAAGGGCTCGTAAAGGGCACTGTTTTCAGGTTGCTTAACAATATGCGCGCTAATGCTTTGGCTGTAATTTTCAAAGGTTTTGCAGTAATGAGTAAAGCCTGTTTTTATACCTTCTTTCATTAAATCAATATTTTGCTGATTAAATCGAGGGTAGTCGGCAAGGCTGATTAAAAATGCGTTGTAATCGTCGGGTGTTAAAAATGCCATGTTAGCCGGTGCTTCGGCAAAATAAGTATGCCAGCCACTTAAAAAATTAACCGGAAAATACTTATCTTGATAAAGGTAGCTTTGCTGCTCTGTTTCTCGCTCATATTTAAATAAGCGGTAGTTCATTAGCTGCTCGTTGTTGAGCGTTTTTGGGTCAATACTGGCTAAGCTTTTTAGTACGCTGTTGTTATAAGCTTGGCGCTTTGCAATGGCTTGCTCGCTCCAATTTGGCAATGTACCGCTGGGTTTCCAGCCGTCTGGGTCGGTACGAAAAAATATTTTTTCGGTTTTGGCATTTTGCCAATGGTTATCAATAATGGTTTTTAAATCAGTGTTACTGTCGGCTAAGCTTGGTAGCGATACAACCGCTAAGCATATAGCTAGAATACTTTTTTTAAACATAGTCATCCGTTATTGGCGAGTTAGTTATTATTTATCGCGCTTTTTTATTTTAATTTGTGCTCAATATAGTACCAAGTTAACTTAATCAATGCGCTTACTTTTATAACCCGTACCTCTAGGTTTTACTTTTTGATTGAACAAATTTCACCGCTGAAGTGAGTGGGGCACTAGTTTATTGTTTTATCAGCGTTTAGAATGATTAAAACTAATTACAATAAAAGACCGTCATGTTTAATAAAGTAATAGCGCTGATTGATGAAGCTAATAACCAAGATCCAAATACTGAGCAGCACAATGGACAAAGCTTTCCTAAAGAAAGTTTATACGCCTTGCGCATGAGCGAAATGTTAACTCGTTTTAAACCAGATGCCGATGAACTCATGCAAATTGCAGTGCGCGGGCAGCATATACAACGCTGGAAGTCGCCACGTAGTGACTTTGAAATGAATAAGCAGGGCTATCATCAATGGCGCAGTGCACTTTATATATTTCATGCTAGCAGTGTTGTTGCGCTCATGAAGCAAGCTGGTTACGATGAAGCTGAGCAAAACCGAGTGTACGATGCGGTCGCTAAAAAGAATATTAAACGTAATCCAGACAGCCAGCTTGTTGAAAATGTGGCTAGTTTGGTGTTTATTGAACATTATATGCTTGGATTTGCCAATGCAAAACCAGATTACAATGAGGAAAAGTGGATTGGTATAATTCGTCGTACTTGGCAAAAAATGTCAGATGAAGCGCATGAGTTTGTACTTGCAGGTAATATTACATTACCCGCACCACTTGTTGGGCTTATTCACAAAGCGCTTGAGTAAAGTAGTATAAGTTAAGTATTAAAATAAAAAGGAGTTTTAAATGCATTGCCCACGTACAAATGCCTCTCTTGAGCCGTTATTAATTGGCGGTATTACTGTTTACACCTCAGCGCAAGGCGGCGTATTTTTTGATAACAGCCAAATTTTTAAATTTAGCTCGCCAGAGCTAAAGCATGGTCAGGTGTTGCTAAAGCATTTGAGTGAACATAGCGAGAGTGAATACGATGTATCGCTACGAATTAATTGCCCAAAGTGCAAAAAAATTGTAATGATGCGCAGGTATTTTTCGCCAGTAAAGGCCGTCGAAATAGATGAATGCCCAGGCTGTGCAGGAATATGGCTTGATAGTGGCGAGCTGGCAAAAATACACGAAAACCACTTAACACCCAAAGAGCGTAAGCTGTTAGCTCATGAAATGGCAACTAATCATGGGTTTATAACTATTAAATCACCTACTTCTAGGTTTATGCCAACTAATAAAAATAAAAGTGCGCATGAAACCACCGTTGAGAACTTGGTTCGCTTAGCTTTACTTAGTTTGTGACTGTTAATAACATATTAAAACAAAAACGGCGTACTAAAAAGTACGCCGTTTTTATTACAATAAACTAATTTTTAACGAATTTATTTATTACGATTTTCTTTAGCAAATGCACGTATTTTACGCTTTTGCGACAGTGTTACTTTATTAACACGACCAGCAAATGGGTTTTCACCTTCTCTAAATTCAATTTTGATTGGGGTGCCCATAATTTTAAGCGCTTTACGGTAGTAGTTCATCAGGTAGCGTTTATAACTATCTGGTAAATCTTTAACTTGGTTACCGTGAATAACAATACGTGGTGGGTTATAACCACCGGCATGCGCATATTTGAGCTTAACACGACGACCACGAACAAGTGGCGGCTGGTGATCGGCTTGAGCCATGTCCATAATACGACGCAACATTGCAGTACTTATACGTTTAGTTGCAGACTCATACGCTTCGTCAACAGATTCGAATAAATGACCAACACCTGTACCGTGTAGTGCAGATATAAAGTGTAGGCGTGCAAAGTCAATAAAGCCTAAACGGCGATCGAGCTCTGATTTAATACGATCTTTAACGTAATCGTCTAAGCCATCCCATTTGTTCACAGCAATAACCAATGAACGACCTGAGTTAAGGGCAAAGCCTAATAAGCTTAAATCTTGATCTGAAATACCATCGCGAGCATCAACAATCAATAACACAACGTTACAATCTTCGATTGCTTGAAGCGTTTTAATTACAGAGAACTTCTCAACTACGTCGCTTACTTTTTTACGTTTGCGAACACCGGCTGTGTCAATTAACACATATTCTTTTTCATTTCGCGTCATCGGAATGTAGATAGAGTCACGTGTTGTACCTGGCATATCGTATACAATTACGCGTTCTTCACCGAGTATGCGGTTAGTAAGTGTAGACTTACCAACATTAGGGCGACCAATAATGGCAAGCTTTACAGGTTTGTCTGCAAATGCCTGGTGATCGGTGTCGCTGTCTTCATCTTCTTCGTAAAGATTAATAAGCTCTTCGTCATCGCCTGTTACGTCTTCGTCTTGTGCAGCTAATTCAGCAATAAGCGGCTGAAGTGTTTGCTCAAGTAATAACGTAATACCACGACCATGGGATGCCGCAATATGATGAATTTCACCTAATGATAATTGGTAAAATTCAGCACAGTTTGAATCTGCATCAATACCATCGGTTTTGTTGGCAACAACAAAACACTTTTTATCTTGCTTGCGTAAGTGATTAGCAATTGCTTGGTCAGCTACGGTCATACCTACACGAGCATCTACTAAAAACAGAACAATGTCGGCTTCTTCAATGGCTAGCAGAGATTGATCTGCCATTTCGATTTCGATGCCTTCTTCTGAGCCATCAATACCACCCGTATCTACCACGATAAATTCATAGCCATCATAACTAGCTTGGCCATATTTTCTATCTCGTGTTAAACCAGGGAAATCGGCTACGAGCGCATCACGAGTACGTGTTAAACGGTTAAATAATGTGGACTTGCCCACATTGGGTCGCCCAACTAGAGCGATCACGGGAAGCATAAACTACCTCTTTAAAAAACAACAAAAGGCTTCGCAGTGCGAAGCCTTACAAAAAATAATTAACTATTAGCAGGTTATACTAATAGTAGTAAGTTAGTTCGGTATTTTAACCGCACTAACTTCACCATCACGGGTGTATAAAATCAGTTTATCGTCGGCAACAACAGGCTCAATAAAAAATCCTGAACTGTCAAAGTCTTCACGAGATACTAGCTCGCCAGTTTCTTTATTTAACCAATGCAGGTTACCTTCTTGGTCGCCTATAGCTAAATGGCTACCCGCAACTGTAGGGCCTGTTAAGTACCAACCACGTAGAGCGGGTTGGCTCCAACGTTCAATACCTGAATCTTTATCCAATGCGTAAATAACACCATCGCTATCTACTACATAAATACTTTGTGCATCCATTGCAATATCGCGGTAGCTACTGTATTCACGTTTCCAGACAATATTACCTGAGCGAATATCAATAGCGGCTAAGTTACCATTATAAGCAATAGCATATGCGTATGGGCCGCTAATAAGTGGTTGAGTATCTACGTCAACTAGGCGTTCAAACTCTGATGCACCTTTAGCTACCGCTATTTCTGCGCTCCATGCTGAGTAACCACTTTCTGAAATCAAAACGTTTAACTTGCCTGTTTCAAGGCCAACTAATACACCACCGTTAGCAACGGTTGGTGAGCTTTGTCCGCGCAATGTTAGCGGCGGTACTTCTTGTTCAAAGCTCCAACGCTGCTCACCTGTATCTGGGTGTAACGCTAATAATTTACCAGACGCTAAATTAACAAAAACTAAGCCATCGCCAGCTGTTGGTTTTGATAGCGATTCACCAGGTACATTTTTACGCCAAACTTCTTCACCGGTTTCACGGTCAAGGGCAATAATAAAGCCATGTTCAGAGCCAATATAAATCTTACCATAAGCTTGTAAAATACCGCCTGATAATTTTGCTGTACCGTTGTCACTCCATGGCCAAAATGATAAATCCTGACGCACGTCAGTTTCCCATTTTGTGTCGCCATTCGTAAGCGAAAGTGCTTCAATCTGGCCTTCACGGCTAGCAACATATACAGTATCTTTATAAATAGCAGGCGTTAGTCGAGAGAAATAATGCTCTACACCGTCACCAACTGATTCTTGCCAAACAACGTCAGTTTCAAACTGGTTTACAATTTCAGGAAGTACTAGTTCGTCTTCATCATCACTTGATGAACAACCCATCAGTGTTGCCATACATAGGGCAAGGGTTGCAGTCGTTAATTTTCTCATGCCTAAAACCTTAAGCCGCTGGGCTAGTTACTGCTAGGTCATCTAACTTAACTTGTAATAGTGGGTTACTGGTTAATCCACCTGCATCTACAGCTGCTTGATAAGCAGTGCGAGCCTGATCTTTATTACCTTGCTGAGCGTAAATATCGCCTTTAAGTTCGGCAACGTTTGCGTTAAATGCTTCTGGTAATGGTGCATTTAATGTATTTAATGCATCGTCATATTTAGTTTGTGCAATTTGAATGCGGGCTAAGCGTGTAATCGCAATTGCTTTTAGTTCTGTATTTTGCACATTAGATACGATCCAACTCAGTTTTTCGCTTGCTACATCTAACTTTTGCGCATCTACAGCATCTTTAGCAGCAACAAATGCGGCTAATGTTGCGTAGTTTGTGTCTTTATTTTCGCTGATAAACGTATCTGCTGAAGATAATACATCATCACCTTCAACAAGCTTAGTGAAAGAGTTTGATGCTTTCTCAGCTGTTGTGATTTGGTTTTGGTTATACGCTTTCCAGCCATACAAACCACCCAAGCCAACAACTATACCTAGTGCAAGTGAAACGCCGTTTTCACGGAAAAAACGTTTAATGGCTTCTGCTTGTTCTTCTTCTGTTGAATGTATATCCATGTTTACCTCTAATGTCAGCTTAGCCGTTAATAAGCTCAGCTAATAGCGTTTTAGCTTGTTCTAATTCTAGTGTGACTTGTTCTTTACGTTCACGTAAGTACTTTATAGTCACAACGCCTTTTTCTAATTCATCTTCACCGATAATAACAGCAACAAGTGCATCGCTTTTATCAGCACGTTTTAATTGTTTTTTAAAGTTACCGCCGCCAGCATGTACCATAACACGTAAACCGGCTACGTCACGACGTAGTTCAGAGGCAATAATAGGTGCTTGAATACTTGCTTTGTCGCCCATCGCTGCTAAATATACATCAGCATTGCGACGAATGTCACCCACACACTCAATAGCCTGTAGCAATAATACTAAACGTTCTAGGCCCATTGCAAAACCAACCGCTGGGGTTGCTTTACCACCTAGTTGCTCAACTAAACCATCGTAACGACCGCCAGCACAAACAGTGCCTTGTGCGCCTAAACTGTCGGTTACCCATTCAAATACGGTACGGTTGTAGTAGTCTAAACCACGTACTAATTTTTCATTAACCGTGTATGAGACGCCTGCGGCGTCTAAACGTTCACATAAATTTTCAAAATGTTCTTTTGATTCAACATCTAGGTGCTCAGATAATTTAGGTGCGTCGGTTAATATGGCTTGTACATCTGGGTTTTTGCTATCAAGTACGCGTAATGGGTTTGAATACATACGACGTTTTGAATCTTCATCAAGCACATCTATGTGTTGTTCAAGGTAAGCTACTAATGCATCACGGTAATCGGCGCGCGCTTCGTTAGATCCTAATGAGTTAAGCTCTAAGCGTACGTGCTCAGTAATACCAAATGCTTCCCATAGTTGCGCTGTTAATAAAATAACTTCGGCATCTATATCGGCTGTGGCAATACCAAACGTTTCTAAACCAAATTGGTGAAACTGGCGGTAACGACCTTTTTGCGGGCGTTCATGGCGAAACATTGGTCCCATATACCAAAGACGCTGCTCTTGGTTATATAATAATCCATTTTCGTTACCTGCGCGCACACATACAGCGGTGCCTTCAGGGCGCAGTGTTAATAAGTCGCCATTGCGATCTGCAAAGGTGTACATTTCTTTTTCTACTATATCGGTTACTTCACCAATAGAGCGTTTAAATAAGTCGGTTGATTCTACAATAGGAAAACGAATTTCTTGATAACCGAACGATGCTACTGTCTCGCGTAAAATGCTTTCTACTTTCTGCCAAACTTGTGTGTCGCCTGGCAGACAATCGTTCATACCGCGAACTGCCTGAATTTGTTTTGCCACTGATAAATCCTAAATGCTGTTTATGTGTAATAAAAAATGCTTACACAACAAGAATGCTAAAAATTGACCCGCTATTATATACCCAAACTACCCCAAGATGCGACTTTCAGTTGGAATTAAAAGCGATTTAGGCAAGGCATTGATTGCAAATAATAGAGGTTCTATTGTTAAAATCAATAACGCAGTATAAATCGCTTTAAAACCAACCCATTGGGCGGTTCACAGGCACTTACTCTCATCGTTGTTACTTTTTAAAAGGGATTGCCATACTTGCAAAGTAACGCCTTGATATTAAATCCCTGTGAAACGCTGAGTTCTGTATTTTGAGGTGGTTTGGGTATCCACTTGCTATAAAGGTCAACGGCAAACAGCGTTGTTTGCCACTAAATACGGTATTTATTCGACTATTTTTATGTCGATAGGTGTTTGGTTTTGCTTTTGGGCTATAAAGTCACGTACATAACCTTCGAGTTGTTCAACAATATTATTGTTATCGATACGTGCTTTTTGACGCTCGCCATTAATATATAAGCCAGAGCGACGGTTTGCACCAGCAAGACCTATATCACTAACGAGTGCTTCACCTGGGCCATTTACAACACAACCAATTACCGAAACCGATACAGGCTCAATAATATCCTCTAAACGCTCTTCAAGCTGGTTCATGGTGCTAACTACATCAAACTCTTGGCGTGAGCAGCTAGGGCAGGCAATAAAGTTAATACCGCGTGAGCGTATACGCAGCGATTTTAAAATATCAAAGCCTACTTTGATTTCTTGTACTGGGTCGGCTGCAAGTGATACTCGTAGTGTGTCGCCAATGCCTTCAGCAAGTAACATACCTAAACCAACGGCTGATTTTACCGAACCTGAGCGCATGCCGCCTGCTTCGGTAATACCTAAATGCAGTGGTTGGTCTATTTCTTTAGCAAGTAAGCGATAAGCGCCTACCGCTAAAAATACATCTGATGCTTTTACTGATATTTTAAATTGGTCAAAATCAAGACGGCGTAATATATCTACATGGCGCATTGCTGATTCTAATAAGGCTTCAGGTGTAGGCTCGCCGTATTTTTCTTGTAAGTCGCGCTCAAGTGAGCCGCCATTTACACCAATACGAATAGGAATGTTATGCTCGCGAGCTGAATCGACCACGGCTCTAATACGTTCTTCGCTGCCTATATTACCTGGGTTTATTCGTAGGCAATCCACGCCGTATTTTGCCACTTTTAAGGCTATACGGTAATCAAAGTGAATATCGGCTACTAAAGGGATAGTGACTTGTTCTTTAATACTTTTAAATGCATCTGCTGCATCCATTGTTGGCACTGACACACGCACAATGTCGGCACCGGCATCTTGTATTGCCTGAATTTGTGCCACGGTTGCATCTACGTCCATGGTATCGGTATTGGTCATTGATTGCACTGCAATCGGTGCACCATCACCAATAGGTACATTACCTACATTGATACGAGTTGATTTTCTGCGTTTAATTGGAGATTCTGAAAACATAGCGACTACTCTGCTAGTGGTAATTTAAATTTAGCTAAACGATTTTTAGGAAAAGCCGAAATGTCGATAGGCTCACCATCCAAGGTAATACTTACAACGTCATGCTTACCTAGTACAACAGAAAAAGGAGGAGTACCGCTAACCGTCATCTGGTAGCCTGCTTTTTTAACACCAAAAGCTACTTTTTCACCCTCACCGTCATAAACTTCAACCCAGCTTTCATCGTTAAAGTTCATCACGATTGTACTTATACCTGGTGTTTTATCCAGATCAGTAGTTACTGTTTCTACGGGTTGTTCTACTGAATCATTTAATGTTTCGCTTTGCGGTTGTACCGTTTTATTAGTATCTGCTTGTTGTTCTTGTTCAAAAAAAGGAGATTGTGCTGCTTGTCGCTCACTCATAATTGAGTTCTCAACATTAATATTACTTGTTTGTTCTTCAATTGGCGTGGCATTTTGCCAAAACCAAAGTGCAGACGAACCAATGACGATCGCTAAAATAATATAACTCACGAACATTAATCGGCTGTCATTGGCTTCTTTCTCCGTTCGGCGTGAAAAGCTTTGCATGTTCGCGGGTTTAGCCGGCTCAGGTGGGGCTGGCATCATAGCTAGAATAGGCGTGCAATCAACTTTTAATTCTCGGCAATAGTTTTTAATATAACCTTTTACAAACGTAATAGGACCGAGTAATTGAAATTCATCGTTTTCAAGACGCTTTATTTGTAGTTCAGATAGTTTTAACGGCTTAGCAATTGCTTCAATGCTCACATTCGCTTGCTCACGATGTGCTTTTAGTATTTGACCAACCGTTGGTTGTTCGCTCTGTGTTTGCGTATTGTCTTCATTCATAATGTGTATGAGTCTGGATCCACTAGTAAAAGTCTATGCCCTGGCGTAAGTGCTATGTCAGGACTTAATTTATTCCATCGCATTAATTGATCAATTAATACACGCCGCTGGGTAGCTATTTCGTAAAGGGTGTCGCCAGCTTTAATTTCGTAATAAACATTAGGATCGTTTAGGTAAATTTTACTTCCATTCATTACCCGATCCGACTCTTTTAAACCATTCCATTGTAGAAGTTTTTGTAGTTTAACATTGTATCGCACCGAAATGCTAAATAGGTTTTCACCGAATTGAATTACATGAAATGGGATGCTTAAAGTTGGTACTTTAGGGTTAAGCATTGGTGGTTCAATGTGTTCACTTGCCTCATAACTCTTAAACTGTATGTCATTATTATTTTGGCGGCTACTTTCAGCAAACACGTTAGTATCTTTCATTGCAGTGTAAAAAACAACATCAGAATCATTCTGTTCTATAGGAGCCTTTATTACAGGGGGAGTTTGCTGCGAATTAAAGTTTGCATCTTTAGGGGCACCAAAAGAAATTATTTTAATGCTGTCATTTGGTTTAGTTAATGTTTTTTCGGCTTGTTTTTGTGATTTAGGTACTTGTGGAGCGGCGACCGTTTTTTGCATCATATTAGCTGAACTATGACCAGTTGTTAAAGCAAGCATGATAGCCGATGTATCGGTTTTAGTACTTGAACTAGTTACTGTTGGTGTCGTTTCTTTTTCTGAAATAGATGATGGGGGCGCGCTTGTATAAGTATTTCCTTTATTAATTGGATTAACAGTACTTGCAATAACTGAACTTGCATTATCCATTTGAGTTTGGGGTGCTAAACTTATGCGTTTGTTATCGTTGGTAACTAAGCTTGTTGAATTATCTCTAGCAATGTGTTTTTTCCGGGTGATTTTTATTTTTGGTTTAACACTAATTTGTCCACCATTACTTGTTTCTTGTAATTCATCAAGTTTAGCTTTTCGGTATTTTTCTCTTAAAATTTCAAATTCGCTTAACCGTACTTTTTGCTCTCGAATTACGTATGCTTCATTACTCGTTGGGTAGGTCTGTGAAATAGTGGTCGCAATTTTTTCTGCATCTTCTATTTTACCCATTCGATTTTTTATTAAATAGTTAAGCATCAAAGCCCGAGATGAAACTTTGCCTGTATCGTCATAACGCTTTAAAAGCTCACTTGCTTTGTGTAAATCACTTTTAGCATAAAACAGTGCAGCTAAACTGATTAAAGTAGACGTTCTTTGCGAGCTGTGGTTCATGGCTTGTTTAAAATAACTTTCAGCATTATCAAAATCGTTAAACTCAATGGCACATAAAGCTAAATTTTCGTAGCTTTCTGCAACACGAATGTAGCTAGGGATTTCTATTGCTTTTAAAAATTGATCAGTGGCTCGGTCGTATTCATTTATGCCACATAAAAATACACCGTAGTTATTTAAGGTATTTGGATCGTCTGGTTTTATGGCGAGTGCTTTTTGGTAGGCTTTATCGGCCAGTATATTTTCACCAACTTGTTGATAGTAATAAGCTAGAGAGTAATGAACCTCTGGTAAATTTGGTGCAAATTCGGCTGCACGCTCTAGATTATATTTAGCCTGAGAATTATTGCCTGTATTTAGGTATTGTAATGCTAGAGCAATACGCGTTCGCGCTGCGCCTATATTATTAATTTTATTTTCGACGACGGGTTTGTCACTGCCGTTATAACTATTTTCGGTTACACACCCGCTTAGAGCGAGTGCCGATATAGTTAAAGCAAGTAAAGATCGCATTACCTTATCTCTGTATTTTAATCCATATCTTCTATCTTACCTAAAAGCCTTTATGTTGCATCATATATTTAAAAATAAACGAATTAATATAAAGGCTTTAAGTATTTTACTAAAAGTTATGCTTGATGAATGTTTACACTAATCGCATTATCATCACGCATTTTCTTTTTAGCTAAGCGCTTAGTACGATCCACTACATCACCCACTAGTTGTCCACAAGCTGCATCAATATCGTCCCCTCGAGTACGACGAACAATACAGGTAACGCCAGCTGCTTGTAATACCTTTGAAAAGCGATCAATACGGCTGTTACTTGAGCGAGTGTACTCATTACCTGGGAACGGGTTAAACGGAATAAGGTTTACTTTAGATGGTGTGCCTTTTAACGTTTGCACGAGTGCATGCGCCTGATCGGTGCTGTCGTTAATACCGTTAAGCATAACGTATTCAACGGTTACGTCTTTATTAGCTTTTGAACCGTCGATATAACGACGACACGCGGCTAAAAATTCTTCAATTGGGTACTTTTTATTAACGGGCACTAAAATGTCACGCAGTGCGTTATCTGGTGCATGCAATGAAATAGCCAGTGCTACGTCAATTTTCTCTTTTAGTAAATCAAGTGCAGGTACAACGCCTGACGTACTTAATGTTACGCGGCGCTTAGATAAACCAAAGCCCCAATCGTCCATCATTAATTCCATTGCTGGCACTACGTTTTTAAGATTAAGTAAAGGCTCGCCCATACCCATCATTACAACGTTAGTGACTGGGCGCTTTTCGCTATGGCCATCAAGGCCTATATCTTTAGCTACACGCCAAACTTGACCAATGATTTCAGATACTTTTAAGTTACGGTTAAAGCCTTGTTGAGCAGTAGAACAAAAAGTACATTCAAGCGCACAACCCACCTGTGATGATACACATAAAGTAGCGCGTTCTTTTTCAGGGATCCAAACAGCTTCTACTTCTTGGCCGCCTTCAAGAATAAGTGCGTACTTAATAGTGCCATCGCTCGCTTGTTGGCGAACGGTGATTTCTGGTGCAACAATTTCGCATTCAGCTTTAAGCTTTTCTTTAAGCTTTTTATTTACGTTGGTCATTTCGTCAAAGTTATCTACGCCAAAATGATAAATCCATTTCATCACCTGGTCACTACGAAACGGTTTTTCACCGAACGATGCAAATAGCTCGCGCATTGCATCTCGGTTTAAATCTAATAAGTTAATCTTTTTTTGCTCGGTCATGAAACAACCTCAATCGGTGACGGTGGAGATAAAATTTACGAGGACGAATTGTACACAATTCACTCACTTTAATCATTAAGTAAAATATCAAAAAATGCACTTATGGATACTTTGCGTAATGACTAAAAAAGGGCCCGAAAGCCCTTTTCAATATGTTAACGAATTCGAATTAACGAGTACGTGAACAAAGCTCTTCGTCAGCGAAGAAGTACGCGATTTCGCGAGCAGCAGATTCAACAGCGTCAGAACCGTGAACAGCATTTTCGTCGATGCTATCAGCGTAGTCTGCACGTAAAGTACCAGCTAGTGCTTCAGCAGGGTTAGTAGCACCCATGATTTCACGGTTTTTAAGAACAGCGTTTTCGCCTTCAAGAACGGTAACCATTACTGGACCAGATGTCATGAAAGATACTAAAGCACCGAAGAAAGGACGTTCGCTATGTTCTGCGTAGAAACCTTCAGCTTTCTCTTGTGAAAGGTGAACCATTTTAGCTGCAACGATTTTAAGGCCAGCAGATTCGAAACGGTTGTAGATAGCGCCAATGTGGTTTTTAGCAACTGCATCAGGTTTTACGATTGAGAAAGTACGCTCTAAAGCCATCTTTATGCTCCAATAATTTTAAGTAAAAGTGTGAATATTAACGGGCGCGAATTATACGCGTTTTAAGTGAAAAATCCTAATTTTATTAAAAACCAGTTTGATTGCAGTTTTGTGATCTCGATCAAAAGCACAATGCTTGGCGGATTTATAATGCCGCGCTCGTAAATTAATTAATCATGCAACCGACTTATACTCGGTTCGATGTATGGAGCGCACATGCCAACTGTTTCTTCTTTAACTTCTTTTGTACCTGAACTGTTATGCCCTGCAGGGAGCTTAAAAAATATGCGCTACGCGTTTGCTTATGGCGCAGATGCGGTTTATGCGGGGCAGCCTCGTTATAGTTTGCGTGTGCGTAATAATGAGTTTGACCTAGAGACCCTGCAAATAGGCATTAGTGAAGCGCATGCGCAAAATAAAAAGTTTTATGTGGTGTCTAATATTGCGCCGCATAACGCTAAAGTAAAATCGTATTTACGTGATATAGAGCCAGTTATAGCAATGAAACCCGATGCGCTGATTATGTCAGACCCTGGTTTAATTATGCTTGTTCGTGAAAAATGGCCAGCCATGCCTATTCACTTATCGGTACAGGCTAACGCCGTAAACTTTGCAAGTGTGCAGTTTTGGGCGAAGCAGGGCATTGAGCGGGTTATTTTATCAAGGGAGCTGTCGCTTGAGGAAATTAGTGAGATACGCACACTTTGCCCAAATACTGAGCTTGAAGTATTTGTACATGGCGCACTGTGCATGGCGTATTCAGGGCGTTGTTTGCTCTCCGGTTACATAAACAAACGCGACCCAAACCAAGGTACCTGTACCAATGCATGCAGATGGGATTACGATGTTAAGCCAGGTGTTGAGAACGAAACCGGCGAAATGGTGCATAAAATTGATCCCAAACAGGTTATTCCTACATTAGGTGAAGGCGCGCCGAGTAACGATGTATTTATGTTAGAGGAGCAAGGCCGCCCTGGCGAATACATGCCTGCGTTTGAGGATGAACACGGCACGTATATTATGAATTCCAAAGATTTACGCGCTGTACAATATGTAGAGCAGCTCACAAAAATGGGTGTACATAGTTTAAAAATAGAAGGGCGTACTAAGTCATTTTATTATGTGGCGCGCACTGCACAAGTTTATCGCAAAGCAATAGACGATGCGGTTGCAGGCAAGCCGTTTGATGCGGATTTATTTAAAACATTAGAAAACTTAGCGCACCGTGGTTACACCGAAGGCTTTTTAAAACGTCACGCCCATCAAGATTACCAAAATTACGAGTATGGTCACTCTGTATCAACTAAGCAGCAATTTGTGGGTGAAGTACTTGGGCGCTGCGAAAATGGCTTAGTTGAAATAGACGTTAAAAATAAATTTTGCACAGGCCACTCTTTAGAGCTAATGACGCCAAAGGGAAATATTAGTTTTGTGCTTGAATACATGGAAAACAAAAAAGGCGAAAGTATTAGCGATGCTAAAGGCTCTGGTCACATTGTAAAAATACCGCTAGATGAGGGCGTTAACTTAGCGCACGCTATTTTAATGCGTAACCTAGATGCACACCAAGATACCCGAAATCCGTTTAAACAAGCAGTTTAAGGGGTATAAGTAACACCAAAAATCGGTATTTTGGTGTTACTTCATAATCTATTTTAACTACCCGTTAAATGCTTATTCATGGCGTACGTATTATTAAGCTGTTGCTCTATTAAGCTAATCGTTTTTTATTTACGTCGAGTGTTTTAGCGGTGTCTTTAAAGTTTAAAATAATCTCCGCTATTTCAGATATTATAACTTGTACTTGTTTCCAGTTTGCATAACCTGCTGCAGAGGCCAGCTTTTGAATCGCTTTTAGTGGCGGGTTTTTTCCAAATCCAGCAAACGAAGTAGCATGCTCGTTAAAAGGGTGAGGACTAAAAGTGACATCATAAAAAGGCGCTAAATCCCACTCACCAGAATCTTCTTGTAAAAAGCCCATTTTTTACTGTGGTCGTCTTGGTTACAGCTAAATAAATTAAACATAGCCCGACGAAATTGTAATTGCCCCGCAGCAGGTGATTTGCATAAAACACGGCTCGCTTTAATTAAATCCTCATAATCTAATGTAAGTGTACGAAAATCAGCATCTAGCAAGCCACATGCACTATGCATATGTTTGCAGCCCATTTTATCACCCGTTAATTTAAACCTATCGAATCGCTTTAAGGCAAGCCATTGCTTTGCACCGGTCCCTTCTGGGGCGGGTACCAGTAATCGTTGAGGTGGGTTTAATCCCGCTTGTTCAGCTAAATCCAAATACACAGCTTCACATAACCCTTTCTCATGTCCTAAAGCGAGGTTTTTGGATGTGAATTTGATTAACCAAGCATCATCGCCTGTTTTAGGTTTTGTCCTACATTCTTGTATATTATTGTCAGGAAAATAAATTTGAGCTTTAGGGCGTGCACCGCCGGAGCTGCCAGCAGCCACTAACGCAGAAAGTACTTTTTCTGTCTGCCCGTCAAATATTGCTTGGGCTTGTTGACCCAATGTAGCAAGACCAGCGTCATCGTCATTTGTGCCATCATAATGAGTTTCAGGTGTAAACGATAATGCCCCATAGCTAAATGGCCAACAAAAGATAGCGGTCCATTTGGGTCACAAAGTTAGGCATTATATTATTTTGTCTGAATACACGGTCCTGTAGTAGTAACCCCCACTCATCAGGTAAACAATCAGAAAAGACCCCATGCAATCCATTATGTGGGCTTTTGGGTGCTAACTGAACATCTCTATTGAAGGCGAGTGAGAATGGCGAAAGATTACCATATGTGTCTAAATAACTTTGGTCGAACTGAAAATAAACACCTTGCCTATTTTGAGCAAGTACACCCACCATTAACTCTGTTGAGTCTGACAGTGTACGTTTTACTTCTAGCTTTTCTATGGGTTTAATAAAGGCCATTGTTTAATTCCTGATCAATAGGCGTTGGCGCATTCTTGCCTTGAGTTGGCGCTTTTGTTAAGTCATATAAACGAGTTAAATCGTCGAGTGTTTGCCACAAAAGCAATAGCTGCCTAAACGAAATAAGCCCTGTAACCTCAAACTTTTTTATTGTAGAAGCCGGTACTGTGCTTTTTTTAGCTAACGCCTCGCGTGACATTTTTGCTTTTTTGCGACGTTCTTTTAGGTGCTCAGCAAAAGCCAGCTGCACATCACCTTCGCTTAATAATTAATAACAGAACCTCGCGAACTTGATTGGGCATTACTGTGTCCAAAATTGCTTTTTTATGAGCGTAATGGATATTATAGTGTCCATTTTTAGTTATAAAGTTAATGATTGAATGCGAGTTACCCAATGTAATTTTTATTGATTGAGATCAACAAGAAAACGCAGAATAAAATGCATAATTTACGGCTGCAAATTTATGCTAGAAGTACTAGAGGTTAGAGAATGGCTTTACTAATTAACAGCAAATGTATTAACTGCGACATGTGCGATCCAGAATGCCCTAACGAAGCCATTTACATGGGCGCTAAAATTTACCAAATAGCCCCCGCAAAATGCACTGAATGCGTAGGCCATTACGACAAACCAACCTGTGTCAGCGTATGCCCAATTGACTGCATAAAGCCCGATCCTAATCATCGAGAAAATATAGACGAACTGGCTGAGAAATATGTCAGGCTAACGAGTTAGTTTGTTAATTGGCTTTTATGTGTAATGGGTTACAAAGCGAAAGTTGCGACACTGTCGCAATAATCAAACTGCTCGCATATTGCGTATTGTGACTAGGGCGTGTTGATCTTTGGTGGGTGAGTTTGCAGCTGTATGTTTGGTTTTTAGGCAAGGCAGAGCCTATGTAGTGTGGTTATTCCCCATAAATAGGCGATAACGCAGCATAAATACCAAACATGCGCTGCCCTTTGGGTTCTTTCTAGGGACGATAAACTCTTTGTTGCTCGGTTTTTACTTAGCCCACTAGGTTACAAACCTCGCGCCGCGATTTAATCGCCCCTAGATTGAACAAATTTCAATCCACAAAGATCAACACGCCCTAATAAATATCCCCTCATATATTTTTAATTAAGTCTCAATAATTCGCGCTCTTTACGGTATGATAACTCAATAATTTGTATTGATATTCTGGTCTGAGATAGCTATGGAAACCGCACCTAAAAAAACCGCCACAAAGCCCGCTACTAAAAAAGTTGCTAAAAAAGTTGCTAAAAAAAACACAAAACAAGCACAAGTCGGGTTTGAAGAATCGCTTTGGGATGCCGCCAATAAACTACGTGGCAGTGTTGAATCAGCCGAATATAAGCACATTGTTTTAAGCTTAATCTTTCTTAAATTTATTAGTGACAAGTTTGAAGTACGTCAAAAAGCCATTATTGCTGAGCACGGCGATGAATACATCGACATGGTCGACTTTTACGCAATGGATAACGTGTTTTATCTTCCAGAAGACGCCCGCTGGTCATACATTCAAACCAACGCCAAGCAAGGCGATATTGCCGTTAAAATAGATACCGCACTTCACGGCGTTGAAAAAAACAATAAATCACTCGCGGGCGCATTGCCCGATAACTACTTTTCACGTTTAGGGCTTGATGCCAGTAAGCTCTCAGCGTTAATCGATACTATTAATAATATCGACACCATCGCCAACCAAAACGAAAAAACAGAAGAAGACTTAGTTGGCCGTGTTTACGAATACTTTTTAGGTAAATTTGCTGCATCTGAAGGTAAAGGCGGGGGCGAGTTCTATACGCCAAAATCAATTGTTACCCTAATAGCCGATATGATTGAACCATTTGAAGGTAAAATTTACGACCCATGTTGTGGCTCGGGCGGTATGTTTGTGCAATCGCTTAAATTTATAAATAGCCATAACGGTAATCAAAAAAATGTGTCTATTTATGGGCAAGAGTACACCAACACCACCTATAAACTGGCAAAAATGAACCTTGCTGTGCGCGGTATTTCGGGCAATTTAGGCGATATAGCAGGCGATACCTTTTTTAAAGATCAACACCCCGACCTAAAAGCCGATTACATAATGGCAAATCCACCATTTAACCAAAAACAGTGGCGCGCCGATAACGAACTAGTTGACGATGCCCGCTGGGCCGGTTACCCAACACCGCCTACTGGTAATGCCAACTATGCGTGGATCATGCACATGATCTCAAAACTCAGCGAACATGGCACGGCAGGCTTTGTGCTGGCTAACGGCTCAATGAGTTCAAACACCAGTGGCGAGGGCGATATTCGCCAAAAAATAATCGAAAACGATCTAGTCGATTGCATGATAGCTCTACCAGGGCAGTTGTTTTACACCACGCAAATCCCGGTGTGTTTATGGTTTATAAGTAAAGATAAAAAAGGCAATAACGAAAAAGGCCTACTAAAACGCCGTGACCGCCAAGGCGAAACGCTATTTATAGACGCCCGCGAAATGGGCTCTATGGTTAACCGTACCTTAAAAGAACTCACCAACGACGACATAGCTAAAATAACCCAAACCTACCACATTTGGCGTGGCGAAGAGCTAACTACTGCAAGTACCGAGCGAGAAAGCGCAAATAAAGAGCAAAGCGAAAATAAAGAGCAAGAACAAGAGTACAAAGATGTCGCCGGTTACTGTAAATCAGCCACCCTTGCCGATATAAAAGCGAACGACTACGTACTTACCCCTGGGCGCTATGTCGGCGCGGCCGATATTATCGACGACGGTATCCCGTTTGAAACCAAAATGAGCGAACTTAGCCAAACCCTTTATAGCCAAATGAATCAAGCAGATGAACTTGATAACGCCATTCGTAAAAACTTGCAGGCCTTAGGCTATGGTGAAGAGCGTGATGGAGAAAAACGTAATGACTCATAGTGAAGAACACCCATCGACTCAAAACGAGCACTTATTAGTTGATATTCGCCGCATTGTTGAGCAAGCCCGTGGGCAAGTTAAACAAACCGTAAATACCGCCATGCTGCAAGCGTATTGGCAAATAGGGCGCTTAATTGTAGAAGATGAGCAAGGCGGTGAAACACGCGCAGCCTACGGCAAAGCAACATTAAAACGGTTATCGCAGCAACTCAGCACAGACTATGGCAGAGGATTTGACATAACCAACCTGCGTAATATGCGCCGTTTTTATCTCGCCTTTGAAAAACGAGACGCAGTGCGTCTCGAATTAAGCTGGACGCATTATCGTGTACTATTACGGGTTGATAGTTCAGCTGCGCGCAACTGGTATCGAGATGAAGCCATTTTACAAAATTGGTCGGCGCGCGCGTTAGAACGTCAAATAGGTACGCTATATTACGAACGCTTATTGTCTAGCAAAGAAAAACAACCCGTTGAGCAAGAAGCCCAACAAAACACACAAGTATTGGCAGAGTCCGCAAAAGGCTACCTGCGCGATCCCTACATTTTAGATTTTTTAAACCTGCAAGACAAAAGCTATCAAGAAAACGACCTAGAGCAAGGCATTATAAATAACTTACAACAGTTTTTATTAGAACTTGGTAAAGGCTTTGCTTTTGTAGAACGCCAAAAGCGTATCCGTTTTGATGACGAAGACTTTTATATCGACCTCGTTTTTTATAATTTTAAACTCAAGTGTTTTTTATTGCTCGACTTAAAAATTGGCAAACTCAAGCACCAAGATATAGGCCAAATGGATACCTACATTCGCTTGTACGATGATCGATACACCAGCAGCGACGATAACCCCACCATAGGTTTAGTTATATGCAGTGAAAAAAGCGAAGCCGTTGTTAAATACTCTGTACTGAGCGACCAAAAACAACTCTTTGCCGCAAAATATTTAGCCCATCTACCCAGCGAAGAAGAGCTGCGCATAGAACTCCAAAAAGAGCGCGAACGTGTGCAAGCGCAGTTGCTTAACCAGCAAGTTAAAGGCCAAGATAATGAATAAACAAATTGGGTGTGTTGTTGATAGCCAAATGAAGCAAAGCGATGAGCTTGGTAAAGCTATTCGTAAAAACGTGGAGGCGCTGGGTTATGGGGAGTAACTTAGAATATAAACCTTTAAAGTCCTTCTTGGCAGAAAAACCCCGTAATGGGCTTTATAAAGGAAATGAACACCAAGGTTCGGGTAATCGTTGGATTAAAATGAATGAAATATTTTCATTAGATTTTATATCTAATGAAAATACTACAGAGAAGCTAATGGTCACTGAATCAGAAATTGAAAGGTTTTCTTGTAAATCTGGCGATTTATTATTCGGCCGAACGTCTCTAACCTTGGAAGGAGTTGGGGACTGTTTGCTTGTCCAAGATATTGATGATCAACCTATCTTTGAGTCAAACTTATTTAGACTGAGATTTGATTTGGCGAAAGCATACCCACTTTTCTTTTACTATTTTTTTAAGTCACTTTATGGACGACAGATAATACAGCGTATCGCTAAACAAACAGCGGCAACGAGTATTACTGCGACGGACTTGATCGAAGAAGACGTACCAAACTTCTCATATTCGGATCAAGTTAAGATAGCGAACCTAATAAATGGATTCGATAAAAAAACTTACTTAAACCGCCAAACCAATCAAACTTTAGAACAAATGGCGCAGGCGCTGTTTAAAAGCTGGTTTGTTGATTTTGATCCAGTATTCGACAACCTACTTGCGAGCGTTGATTTTAAGTTGGAAAACCTTGAAACTAGTCTGCCTGATGAGTTAAAACAAAAAGCACAGCGCCGCTTAATGGCACTGGACAGTTTGGAAAATGCGGCAGAATGCAAAGCCTCACTCATTGCACTCGCTCACGAGTTACAAGCACAGTTACCAACAAAAGAAGCAACACAAGCAGCAGTGCAAATATTAGGTAAAACCGCTGAAACCCCCGTTAAAGCAAACTTTAACGCCAACCCTAAAATATTAGCGCAACACGCCAATACCCACGCCCACTTCACCAATGAGTTCGAGCACAGCGAACAACTAGGCTGGATACCAAAAGGCTGGAAGCAAAAATATCTAAGTGATTTACTTGAAGTTAAATATGGTAAAGATCACAAAAAATTAGATGATGGAAAGTATCCTGTTTACGGCTCGGGCGGACTTATGCGTTATGCCGAAAGTTTTTTGTATGATGGGGAGTCTGTACTTATCCCTAGGAAAGGCACTTTGAGTAATATTATGCATATAAATGGCTCATTTTGGACTGTTGATACTATGTTTTACACGATCCCTAAAGTACCAAAGGTTGCAAAGTTTATGTTTTACCACTTGAAAGCTTTAGACTTTGCAGCAATGAATGTAGGGTCAGCTGTACCAAGCATGACAACTAAAGTACTTAATAGCTTAGAGCTACTTTTTCCTTCAGTAGAAGTTCTTTATAAGTTTGACAGAGTAATCGAGGATTATTTTAACAAGATAGATTTCAACAAATTAAATATCAACCAACTTGAAAGTTTACGAAATACTTTGCTACCCAAACTCATCTCTGGCGAATTACAAATACCCGATGTAGCCACTGATGAAGAAATAGTAGATTAACCTTAGCTAAGCGTTTAAAGGCCATAAAAACAACAATAAGGATGTTTGATGAAATTTACTGAAGCCAAATTAGAACAAGCGGTGGTTGAGCTATTAGGCGAGCAAGGCTACCCGCATTTACTCGGTGGTGAGCTAAGCCGCAATAATAGCGAGGTATTAATTAAAGACGACCTTCGTGCTTTTTTAACCAAGCGTTACGCTAAAAATAATATTACCACCGATGAAGTAGACTCTATTATTGCAAAGCTTGAAAAGCTGCCTGCCAGTGATTTATACGAGAGTAATAAAACCTTTTGTAAGTGGCTGAGTGATGGATTCTTACTTAAAAGGGAAGTACTTACACGTGAGCGTGGAATGGTAGCAGGCAGTGCAGCGCAAAAAGATTTATATATTCAGCTGCTTGATTACGACAACGTTGAGCAAGGCATTAAAAGCAGCCTAATAGCAGGCAGTGCTATGGCTGCTTTGGATAATATGGCTCTCGATAACGTGAATGAAGCCAGCGTTACTTACCTGCAAGACGACAACATTTACCGTTTTGTTACCCAGTTAAAAATACAAAGCCCCACAAGCTACGACAATATTGAAATGCGCATTCCCGATGGCATTTTATATGTAAACGGCTTGCCGTTGGTGGTGTTTGAATTTAAAAGCGCAATACGCGAGCAAGCCCCCATTTTTGAAGCGTATGAGCAGTTAACGGTGCGCTACAGACGCGCTATTCCTCAGTTATTTGTATTTAATACCTTGTGCGTTATAAGCGATGGCGTAAACAACAAAATGGGTAACTTATTTGCGCCGTATCAGTTTTTTTACTCGTGGGGAAAAGTAACGGGGCAAGAGCTAACCGCGCAAGAGGGGATTAACTCGTTACATACCTTATTGCAGGGCTTGTTTGATAAAGCGCGCCTGCGCGATGTAATGCGCAACTTTGTGTTTTTTCCTGATTCTGACAATAAAAGCGCGGGCAAAAAAGAGATAAAAATTGTGCCGCGTTACCCACAATATTATGCGGCTAATAAGTTGTTCGAAAATATAAAACTTCATTTAAAGCCAATAGGCGATGGTAAAGGCGGTACGTACTTTGGTGCAACGGGTTGCGGTAAAAGTTACACCATGCAATTTTTAACACGCTTGCTGATGAAAAGCATTGAACTTAAAAGCCCCACCATTATTTTAATTACCGACCGAACCGATTTAGACGATCAACTCTCGCAGCAATTTGGTAATGCAAAAACCTACATTGGCGATGACACGGTAAAAACAGTCACCAGCCGTACTCACTTGCGTGAGCTATTAAAAGGCCGTAACAGCGGCGGTGTGTTTTTAACCACTATTCATAAATTTACCGAAGATACCCAGTTATTAACTGATCGCACTAACGTTATTTGTATTTCTGATGAGGCGCATCGTAGCCAAGTTAACCTTGATCAAAAAATTACTATTACCGAAAAAGGCCCTAATGCCGGAGTGAGAAAAACCTTTGGTTTTGCAAAATACCTGCACGACTCACTGCCCAATGCTACTTACGTTGGTTTTACTGGTACGCCAGTCGATGCCACGTTAGACGTGTTTGGTGAAGTGGTTGACTCGTACACCATGACTGAGTCAGTTAAAGATGAAATAACCGTACGCATTGTGTACGAAGGGCGCGCCGCCAAAGTGTGTTTAAACAACAGCAAGCTGGCAGAAATTGAAGCCTATTACAAAGAATGCGCCGATGCAGGCAGTAACGAATTACAAATAGAAGACAGTAAAAAAGCCACTGCGAACATGAATAGCATTTTAGGCGACCCTGATCGTATTAAAGTGCTAGCAAAAGATTTTGTGCAGCACTACGAAAAACGTGTTGAAGAATGCTCAACGGTTGCAGGTAAGGCAATGTTTGTGTGTAGCTCGCGTGGCATTGCTTATCAGTTGTATCAAGAATTAGAAGAATTACGCCCAGATTGGTTTGATGTTGTCGACTCTTTAAACGAGCAGGATAACGCTCAAAATTTATCGGATACCGAGCGAAAGCGCGCTATTAGCGAAGGCCGTATTGCAGCCCCTTCTGAAAAAGTAAAAATGGTGATGACCCGTGGTAAAGACGACGTAGCACGCTTATATAATTTACTTGGCAGTAAAGACGAGCGTAAAGAGCTTGATAAGCAATTTAAAAACAAACATTCAAACTTTAAAATAGCCATAGTGGTAGATATGTGGCTAACCGGTTTTGACGTGCCATTTTTAGACACCATGTACATTGATAAGCCACTGCAAAAGCACAGCTTAATACAAACTATTTCGCGGGTTAATCGCCAGTTTGAAGGCAAAGATAAAGGCTTGGTAGTCGACTACATCGGTATTAAATCTGAAATGAATAAAGCCTTAGCGCAGTATTCAAAAACAGACGAAACCAACTTTGAAGATATTACCGCGTCGGTTATTGAAGTAAAAAATCACTTAGCGCTACTTGCCCAGTTATTTCATAAATTTGACAGCAGCCCTTACTTTACAGGCGAAGCAGTTACGCAGCTAAATAGCTTAAACCACGCCGCCGAGTTTGCGCTAATTACTGAAAAGCGCCAAAAGCGTTTTATGGATTTAGTTAAGCGTTTAAAAGCCGCTTACGATGTATGTTGTGGTAGTGAAAAAATTAACGAAAACGAGCGTAACCACATTCACTTTTACCTCGCTATTCGCTCTATTATTTACAAGCTAACCAAAGGCGAAGCGCCCGATACCGCGCAAATGAACGCCAAAGTACGTGAAATGATAGCCGAAGCCCTACAAAGCGACGGTGTCGAAGAGGTATTTAAACTCGGCAATGAAGACGGTGGCGAAATTGATATTTTTAATGACGACTACATCGCCAAAATAGAAAAAATAAAACTTCCCAATACCAAAATAAAAATACTGCAACAAATGTTAGCTAAAGCCATAGGCGAGCTTAAAAAAGTAAACCAAACCCAAGGTATCGACTTTACTAAACGCTTTGAATCGCTGGTACAGCGCTATAACGAGCGAAAAGATGATGACATATTGGTAAGTAACGTACTCGATGAGTTTTCAGACACTATGGTTAATATGATTTACAGCGTACGCGACGAAATGAACGCCGGCGACGAGCTAGGTATTGATATTGAAGAAAAAGGCTTTTACGACGCATTAAAAATGCTCGCGGTTAAATACGACTTTGATTACCCCGAAGATAAGTTGATTGAGCTCGCCCAAGCGGTAAAAGTAATAGTGGACGACAAAGTTAAATTTGTTGATTGGAACCACCGCGAAGATATTAAATCATCACTAAGAGTAGAGCTTATTTTAGTACTGGCTAAATTTAAGTACCCACCAATAAGCAACGACGAAGTGTACAAAGAAATATTTGAGCAAGCACAAAATGTAAAAGCGAATAAAGAGAAGTAAAACATAAAGCGCACGATGTTCAATAGCTAAGCGAATAATTGGTAGTGTTTAAAAGTTGGTATCTGTTCAGTAAACTTGTGAAAAGAAAATTCAATTGAATTTCATAGATACAGTTTAAGCTACTTAATTAGCTTAAACTCAATGATCAATACATTATACTGTCAGCTTTGTTATTGCGCTATTTTAGTGGCGCTATAGTAAAACACTTATTTAATGCAGTAGTGATAACCACACAGTTAACATAGCTCTGCAGTGTTATTTATAGAGGTGTTTTTAAGTCCCCCTGGGATTTGTGTACAAATTGGTTGTTTAATGGGCAAAAAAGGCGATGCAGCCCTTTGTTTGTATAGCTTTCGTACTAAATTGATTTAATTGTCAAAAAGCTGAAATAAAACATTGACCCCCGCTCGAATCTCCCTATAATGCGACCCCACTGAGACGGGAAACGCCAACGCATAGCGAGGCACGAACTACTCAGAGAGTTAAATAAAACTTCGGTTTTAAATTGTCGAAAGAAAGTTTAAAACAAAGTGTTGACTCGAAAAATAAAGGGTGTATTATTCGCATCCCTTGAGACGCTAAAGCGACTCAGAACGTTCTTTAACAATATAAAGCAATCATCTGTGTGGGCACTCGTACAGATTGAGTTCTAACAGCCAAACTACTTATTCTTTATGGGTAATTAGCGAGGCAAACAAATTAGAGTCTCAATTGAAAACTGAGTGACCAACAGAAGTAACTTATTTATAAGTTGCTTCGGCACAGTCAATTCAATATCGAAAGATATTAAAAAATTCAGAATTCATTGAGCTGTCGAAAGACATAAAACTTTTTAATTGAAGAGTTTGATCATGGCTCAGATTGAACGCTGGCGGCAGGCCTAACACATGCAAGTCGAGCGGTAACAGAGAGTAGCTTGCTACTTTGCTGACGAGCGGCGGACGGGTGAGTAATGCTTGGGAACATGCCTTGAGGTGGGGGACAACAGTTGGAAACGACTGCTAATACCGCATAATGTCTACGGACCAAAGGGGGCTTCGGCTCTCGCCTTTAGATTGGCCCAAGTGGGATTAGCTAGTTGGTGAGGTAATGGCTCACCAAGGCGACGATCCCTAGCTGGTTTGAGAGGATGATCAGCCACACTGGGACTGAGACACGGCCCAGACTCCTACGGGAGGCAGCAGTGGGGAATATTGCACAATGGGCGCAAGCCTGATGCAGCCATGCCGCGTGTGTGAAGAAGGCCTTCGGGTTGTAAAGCACTTTCAGTCAGGAGGAAAGGTTAACGGTTAATACCCGTTAGCTGTGACGTTACTGACAGAAGAAGCACCGGCTAACTCCGTGCCAGCAGCCGCGGTAATACGGAGGGTGCGAGCGTTAATCGGAATTACTGGGCGTAAAGCGTACGCAGGCGGTTTGTTAAGCGAGATGTGAAAGCCCCGGGCTCAACCTGGGAACTGCATTTCGAACTGGCAAACTAGAGTGTGATAGAGGGTGGTAGAATTTCAGGTGTAGCGGTGAAATGCGTAGAGATCTGAAGGAATACCGATGGCGAAGGCAGCCACCTGGGTCAACACTGACGCTCATGTACGAAAGCGTGGGGAGCAAACGGGATTAGATACCCCGGTAGTCCACGCCGTAAACGATGTCTACTAGAAGCTCGGAGCCTCGGTTCTGTTTTTCAAAGCTAACGCATTAAGTAGACCGCCTGGGGAGTACGGCCGCAAGGTTAAAACTCAAATGAATTGACGGGGGCCCGCACAAGCGGTGGAGCATGTGGTTTAATTCGATGCAACGCGAAGAACCTTACCTACACTTGACATACAGAGAACTTACCAGAGATGGTTTGGTGCCTTCGGGAACTCTGATACAGGTGCTGCATGGCTGTCGTCAGCTCGTGTTGTGAGATGTTGGGTTAAGTCCCGCAACGAGCGCAACCCCTATCCTTAGTTGCTAGCAGGTAATGCTGAGAACTCTAAGGAGACTGCCGGTGATAAACCGGAGGAAGGTGGGGACGACGTCAAGTCATCATGGCCCTTACGTGTAGGGCTACACACGTGCTACAATGGCGCATACAGAGTGCTGCGAACCTGCGAAGGTAAGCGAATCACTTAAAGTGCGTCGTAGTCCGGATTGGAGTCTGCAACTCGACTCCATGAAGTCGGAATCGCTAGTAATCGCGTATCAGAATGACGCGGTGAATACGTTCCCGGGCCTTGTACACACCGCCCGTCACACCATGGGAGTGGGTTGCTCCAGAAGTAGATAGTCTAACCCTCGGGAGGACGTTTACCACGGAGTGATTCATGACTGGGGTGAAGTCGTAACAAGGTAGCCCTAGGGGAACCTGGGGCTGGATCACCTCCTTATACGATTTAGAACTTATTTGTTCGTAGTGTCCACACAGATGATTGTTAATTAGTGCTTGTCCTTCGGGATAACTAATTAATATGCTCTTTAAAAATTTGGAAAAGCTGATAATAAAATTCTGATGAATACAGTGTATTTATCAAGAGTTTTCAAAAGTAAAAAAACAATGGTAGCAGTACCATTGAGTGCCATTTAGTTAACTCTTATGAGTTGATTGATTGGTATCTACTTTAGTATTCAATATTGACTTCTGGCGAAGTTAAACTGTCACAAAACAAAGACCCGTTTGGGTTGTATGGTTAAGTGACTAAGCGTACACGGTGGATGCCTTGGCAGTTGGAGGCGATGAAGGACGTATTAACTTGCGATAAGCCTAGTCAAGCTAGTAAAAAGCGCTTGAGACTAGGATTTCCGAATGGGGAAACCCACCTGCTTGCAGGTATCGTTAACTGAATACATAGGTTAACGAGGCGAACGCGGAGAACTGAAACATCTAAGTACCCGTAGGAAAAGAAATCAACCGAGATTCCGAAAGTAGCGGCGAGCGAAATCGGAACAGCCCTTAAGCTTATTATGTGTTAATGGAAGGCTGCTGGAAAGCGCCACGATACAGGGTGATAGTCCCGTACATGAAAAGACATTTTAAGTGAAATCGAGTAGGTCGGAGCACGTGAAACTTTGACTGAATATAGGTGGACCATCATCTAAGGCTAAATACTCCCAACTGACCGATAGTGAACCAGTACCGTGAGGGAAAGGCGAAAAGAACCCCTGTGAGGGGAGTGAAATAGAACCTGAAACCGTGTACGTACAAGCAGTAGGAGCCCACTTGTTGGGTGACTGCGTACCTTTTGTATAATGGGTCAGCGACTTATATTTTGTAGCGAGGTTAACCGAATAGGGTAGCCGTAGGGAAACCGAGTCTTAACTGGGCGACTAGTTGCAAGGTATAGACCCGAAACCCGGTGATCTAGCCATGGGCAGGTTGAAGGTTGAGTAACATCAACTGGAGGACCGAACCCACTAACGTTGAAAAGTTAGGGGATGACCTGTGGCTAGGAGTGAAAGGCTAATCAAACCGGGAGATAGCTGGTTCTCCCCGAAATCTATTTAGGTAGAGCCTCGGACGAATACTTACGGGGGTAGAGCACTGTTAAGGCTAGGGGGTCATCCCGACTTACCAACCCTTTGCAAACTCCGAATACCGTAAAGTAATATCCGGGAGACACACGGCGGGTGCTAACGTCCGTCGTGAAGAGGGAAACAACCCAGACCGCCAGCTAAGGTCCCAAAGTCATAGTTAAGTGGGAAACGATGTGGAAAGGCCCAGACAGCCAGGAGGTTGGCTTAGAAGCAGCCATCCTTTAAAGAAAGCGTAATAGCTCACTGGTCGAGTCGGTCTGCGCGGAAGATGTAACGGGGCTAAACTATGCACCGAAGCTGCGGATTCAGAATTTATTCTGAGTGGTAGGGGAGCGTTCTGTAAGCGGTTGAAGGTGTACCGGGAGGTATGCTGGACGTATCAGAAGTGCGAATGCTGACATGAGTAACGATAATGGGAGTGAAAAACTCCCACGCCGGAAGACCAAGGGTTCCTATCCCATGTTAATCAGGGTAGGGTAAGTCGACCCCTAAGGCGAGGCCGAAAGGCGTAGTCGATGGGAAACAGATTAATATTTCTGTACTCGATATAATTGCGATGGGGGGACGGAGCAGGCTAAGCAAGCATAGCGTTGGTAGTCTATGTGAAAGTGAGTAGGGCGTTTGTTTAGGTAAATCCGGACGAACACTAAACCTGAGACACGAGACGAGTCACTACGGTGATGAAGTTGCTGATGCCATACTTCCAGGAAAAGCCTCTAAGCTTCAGATTATATGGAATCGTACCCCAAACCGACACAGGTGGTCAGGTAGAGAATACTAAGGCGCTTGAGAGAACTCGGGTGAAGGAACTAGGCAAAATCGTACCGTAACTTCGGGAGAAGGTACGCTCCTATCTGTGATGAGACTTGCTCTCTAAGCGGACGGGAGCCGCAGTGACCAGGTGGCTGGGACTGTTTATTAAAAACACAGCACTGTGCAAAATCGCAAGATGACGTATACGGTGTGACACCTGCCCGGTGCCGGAAGGTTAATTGATGGGGTTATCCTTAGGGAGAAGCTCTTGATCGAAGCCCCGGTAAACGGCGGCCGTAACTATAACGGTCCTAAGGTAGCGAAATTCCTTGTCGGGTAAGTTCCGACCTGCACGAATGGTGTAACCATGGCCACGCTGTCTCCACCCGAGACTCAGTGAAATTGAAATCGCAGTGAAGATGCTGTGTACCCGCGGCTAGACGGAAAGACCCCGTGAACCTTTACTACAGCTTGGCACTGAACATTGAACCTACATGTGTAGGATAGGTGGGAGACTTTGAAGCAGCGACGCTAGTTGTTGTGGAGTCAACCTTGAAATACCACCCTTGTAGTTTTGATGTTCTAACGTTGGCCCCTGAATCGGGGTTACGGACAGTGCCTGGTGGGTAGTTTGACTGGGGCGGTCTCCTCCTAAAGAGTAACGGAGGAGCACGAAGGTTGGCTAAGTACGGTCGGACATCGTACGGTTAGTGTAATGGTAGAAGCCAGCTTAACTGCGAGACAGACACGTCGAGCAGGTACGAAAGTAGGTCATAGTGATCCGGTGGTTCTGAATGGAAGGGCCATCGCTCAACGGATAAAAGGTACTCCGGGGATAACAGGCTGATACCGCCCAAGAGTTCATATCGACGGCGGTGTTTGGCACCTCGATGTCGGCTCATCACATCCTGGGGCTGAAGTCGGTCCCAAGGGTATGGCTGTTCGCCATTTAAAGTGGTACGCGAGCTGGGTTTAGAACGTCGTGAGACAGTTCGGTCCCTATCTGCCGTGGGCGTTTGAGAATTGAGAGGGGTTGCTCCTAGTACGAGAGGACCGGAGTGAACGAACCGCTGGTGTTCGGGTTGTCATGCCAATGGCATTGCCCGGTAGCTACGTTCGGAACTGATAAGCGCTGAAAGCATCTAAGCGCGAAGCAGGCCTCGAGATGAGTTCTCACTAGACTTTTAAAGTCTCTGAAGGGCCGTTGAAGACTACAACGTTGATAGGCAAGATGTGGAAGTGGTGTGAGCCATTAAGCTAACTTGTACTAATTACCCGTGAGGCTTAACCATACAACGCCAAACGCGTTTTATGTGATAGTGAAACAAGCGAAGAAGTTAATATGACTAAAGTAGAAATTTACTGAAAGACTTAAAAAATATTATCAGATATTTTCCAAATTCAGTTAGTGCGCAGAAATACGTATTAACGCCCAAATTTGCTTGGTGACAATAGCGTTTTGGACCCACCTGACTCCATGCCGAACTCAGTAGTGAAACGAAACAGCGCCGATGATAGTGTAGCATTTGCTATGTGAAAGTAGGACATTACCAGGCTTCAAATTAAAGAAACCCGTTGCAGCAATGTGACGGGTTTTTTGCTATCTGGGATTTAGTAAATAGCCAAGAGTCCATGCCGAACTCAGTAGTGAACTCAAAGCTTCGACCGATGATAGTGTAGCATTTGTTATGTGACTTTCTACCGCTGTGGGCACTAAGACATTACCAGGCTTCAAATTGTAGAAAGCCCGAATCTAACGATTCGGGCTTTTTTACGTCTGCAGAAAAGTGAAATGTGCACACTTAACACTCGCTTATATCAACCCCCATCACGTAGGTCGGGCGAGCGAAGCGACTCCCGACGCTAAAAGCATAAAAATCTCCGCTCGACAATGAGTGGTAGCATTTGAACTGTGACTCTCCACCGCTGTGGGTACCATGACATTCTACTGCGTAGCGCACCGACTTTAAATTGTAGAGAGCCCGAATTTAACGGTTCAGGCTTTTTTACGTCTGCAGAAAAGTGGATGGATAATACATAGTATCATTGGTAGACTTATCCTAATCTTTTATGCCCATTTAGCTGACTTTGCTTGTTAATTAACAGTATGAACACTAAAATTAATTTATAGTATTAGCTAAAAAATAATGTGTGTGAGCTCCCTCAATGAACTATCAACCTTTTATAGATGACTCAGTATCCCTAATAGAGTTTACACGTATTTACCTCGCTATTTTCTATACATTTGTGGCGGGATTTTATACTTATAGAATTATTTATAAAAATCGAACCACACCCTCTGGCGTTATTTTTCCTGGTCAGCAGTATTGCTCTAGTTGGTGGAACCATATGGCGTTTAAATTTTTCAGGGCTGCTATTTGGTTTGTGTGTGTTGTGAGAGTTTTTATTCCTGAATTAGATAATTACTTAGTATTATTTGAACCTTTAAACGGTTGGCCTGGGGTCATGTTTGGCAATGTATTACTGAGTGCTGGGTTTATATTAAGTATGTTTGTACATTTTGATATGGCATCACTTTGGCGCTCAGGAATAGATCCTAATGGGCCAAAGGAGCTAAAAACCACTGGACTCTATGACTATTCTCGCAACCCTATGTATTTAGGTGTTGCAGCGGCTCAAATTGGTTTCTTTTTAGCATTGCCGTGTGTATTTAGTCTGATATGTTTGATTGTAGGGGTTACCGCTTTATATAGACAAACTTTAGTAGAAGAAGAGCATCTATCGCAATCTTTTTCAGAGCAGTATCAGTATTATAAACAACGCGTACCTCGCTGGTTGTAATAAAGACACTACCCACATACGAGCTGGTATTTAATTTTAAAGTAATACTTTAGATTTTACGTACTTTTCAATAAAGCTTTGTTTAGTGATTGGTTTTGAAAATACATAACCTTGAATATAATCACATGCTAACTGTTTTAATAGTAAGTACTGATGTTGGGTTTCTACCCCTTCAGCGACAACCTTGACACCTAAATTATGTGCCATTGTTATTATTGCCTTTATAAGCGCTATGCTGTTTTCATTGGTTTCTATATCTCTAATAAAAGAGTGATCAATTTTTAGGATATCGATATCTAAGCGTTGAAGATAGGCAAGTGATGAATAACCGACACCAAAATCATCTATTGCTATATCAATATTTTTTGCGTTAAGCCGCTTTAATTGACTCTGTATTAAAGAATCAGGATCCATTAGCGTGTTCTCTGTAACTTCTATGAGAATAGTATGGGCGGGGAGTTTGTATTGCTCACTTGCTTCTAGCCATTCATTTACCCAATTACCAGCACGATCAATCTCAAGTGGTGACGTATTTACGCTAATTTGTATAGGTGTTTCGCAAAGTAGATTAAATTGAACAGTATCTTTAATTGCTTGTAGTTTTACCCACTGGCCAATATCGCTTATTAAGCCATTCTTTTCAGCGATTGGTATAAATTCATTTGGGCCAATTAGACCTCGCTCAGGGTGATTCCAGCGTATTAACGCTTCGGCTTTGGGTACTGATGTACCATTGATAGAAAAAATGGGTTGATAATAAAGCTCAAATTGACTTTTTTTAAGGGCAGTATGTATTTGTTCTATTAAACGGCGCTTTTCGATTGCTTGTTCTTCCATAGCATAAGTGAAAAATTCGTAGCGGTTTCTACCTTTATGTTTAGATAAATACATTGCTTGATCAGCTCGCTTTACTAAGTCTTCTACTGTTACCCCATCCGTTGGATAAAAAGTTAAACCTAAACTTGCAGTCACATACACCTTTTCTTTTTTTAGATGAATACATTGCATTAAGCTACTTTTTACTGCATTTGCAACCTTACTTGCGCTCGCTTGATTGTCTACTCCTTCTAGAATAAGAGTAAATTCATCACCGCCTAGTCTTGCTACAGTATCGTTAGCTGTTATGCAGTTTTGTAATCTAACTGCGACTTGATGTAACAGTAAATCGCCATAGTCATGTCCGAGACTGTCGTTTATTTCTTTGAAGCCATCTAAATCAATAAAAATAAGGGCAAAAGTTATATTTTTTTTGCTAATTAAACTTTGTAGTTTTTCGTAAAAGTAACGTCTGTTAGGTAGGTCTGTTAGGCCATCTTCATATGCATATTGGTGTAATTGGAAATTTGCATTTTCAAGTTCTTTAGTACGAAGCCGAACTTGATTCTCAAGTGAACTTTCTCGCTGTTCAATCGTGTGTAACATATCGTTGAAACAGGAAGTAAGTTCGCCTACCTCATCTTGCGAGAGCTGTTTTGCACGTAAGCTATAGTCATTCGATTTTGTTATTTGGTTAGCTGTTTGTGCCAAATATAATATAGGGTTTAAAAACCGACGTCTGAGTAATAAGGATAATAGTAAGCTCACAATAAATGTAAATATCATCAAAATAATAAGAAATTTACTATAAAATGCCACTCTATCATTAATGTAGCTATCATTAGCCCTAATTTTTAGCTCACCATAGCAATGAGAATCTAGCTCTAAAACGGTACTTATTTCTATACTATGTTGTGCTGTTTTAGACAGAGAATTGGCGATAGCAAGTGGTTTACCATCCGAATTACTCACAATCACAGATACTATATCTGAGCGAATAAGCAGTGGGTTAATAAGTTCTTGTATTGCCTCTGCATCGTCAAACATAAGCGCTGTCGTTATATTAGGGGACAACATTTTAGAAAGAGATACTAAACTTTTTACTTGCTCTTCTTTCGCGCTACTTATTTCATAGGCACTAAATACGGTTGTGACTGTTGCGGTTGATACTAGGGCGACACACATTAAAATGACTAAAAGTTTTTTGCTCATTGTGTTTAATAAAAATAGTTTTTTCATTGCATTACCTATCAACAACGCGAGCAAGGCGTAATACTTTTGAACTCATTGTAATACCTACTTCTTTAAGTTTTTTAGGCGCTATTTCGAAACGAATTTTACCACTTGAAAGAAAAAATCTAATGTGTCCGCCATTTTTAATAAAACCTTCAGTTTCACCTATAACCATAATATTGTCATAAGGAAAAACCTTTAGGTTTTCCCAATTAGAGACTGTATTGACGGTTATAAAAAGCATATCACACGATACGTTTGATATATCGTTGAGAGCAATATGTTTATTCTTTAAAGGTAATCCTTTTACTATTCGTTCTTTTAAAACAATGTTTGCTAACTCAATAAAGTGTTTATCAGGGCTGCATAGAGTAAAAAAGTTGTCTTTTTGAGGAAGCGAGTGCCATTGAGAAAATCTGGCAAAATTATATAAGAAGCCTGCTTTAAGCATGTATTCTTTTTCCATTGCATTACAATTCGCACTAAATAAAAATACAAATATAATTAAGGTACGATGGATTAAACTTTTTGACTTGAGCATGTTATAAACTTAAAACGTAGTCATAATTGTGAATGTAAAAGATTCATCAATATAATTGGGTATAGTATAGGTTTCGTTTGTATTACCATATTCGATGTGAGAACTTGCTAATAAATTTTTACCTGAAAGCGCAGTTGACCACTGTTGGTTTATCTGCCAATTCCAAGTCAAATCTAATGCTGCGTAGTTATCTGTGTTATACGCATTAGAATTTTCTACTCGTAATGTAGAAAATAGAGAATGGCCGTTAAATAGAGTGTAATTTGCTTTTGCAAATACCTGCCTATTTGTTGAATCAAACCCAACCACAGAGCTTGTGTCATAAGGTAAGCTATATTTAAAGTCTGTATAACTGTACCCAAGCTCTGTGCTGAGAGTATCCATAGGTTGCCAAGATAAAACGACATCAAAACCTTTTGTTGTTGTTTTTCCAACAGAGATTAAATCAAGGTTGATTTGAGTTGTTGTAAGCGCTTGAGCTGCTTGTGGGATCTCTCCCGATCGAAACAGAGCGAGAGCAGGCAAAAATTGTTCAAAATGGGTGTTTAAGTTAATAACTGCTACGTTTTTACCACGCGTGTTATAAGCGGAAAAGTCTATTGACCAATCGTTATCGGAAAATCGGTAACCTAGTTCGTGAGAGATATAATTCTCAGATTTCACTTTATCGTTACCATTTAAAAAAGTGGCGATTCGATATTCATCTATAGCTACCAGCCCTGTACTTGTGCCAAGTACATCAATAACTTTGGTTCCATTAAGTTTAAAGTTATCGTTAAACTCAATAAGCGTGGGGATTCGTACACTTCTGGATATAGCGCTCCAAACAAGATGATTCTCGATTGGTTTGTAAACTAACCTTGCTGAAGGTTGGTTTTCCCACCCTGTTAGATCATTATGATCTAATTTAGTGCCAATTATAAAATCGAGAGTATCAGGGATAAAGTTATATTGAGCTTGAATAAGCCCACCATACTGCTGAAGGTTATCCAAATCTTTATCGCTATCTAAAAAGACACTTTGTGCAAATGAAATGGTGTTATAGCGGTAGTTTAATCCCCAATCAAACTGTAGTGACTGGTAAATAAAATTCATTTGGTAGTCAATATCTATCGATTCGAAATGCTCTTTTATGTAGGCTTGAGATCCATTTTGTTTGAGCCATGATACCTGTAACATCTGATTGGCATTGCCTGATATTCTGTGTTCTAAACGGGCCATCATACGTGAGTCGATACGCTTTAAATCATCAGAAAATGCAATGTTTTCATTTGTAGCATCAACTACACCTCGGTAGTTTTGGCCTAATTTTGAATGCGTAACATCGCCTTGAAATAAACCCGACAATTCATCATTAGGTGTATAGTCAGCACGTATACCAAAAGAATATTGTTTCGTAGTATCATTTGGTTTGAGTCTAGCTCCTTTTTTAGATGCATTTGCATGTTTTGCATGGCCATAAATTCGATAACTGCCTTTATTACCAATATCGTTTCCATAACGAAAATTTGTATCGACATTTATTTGATTGCCGGTGGTTGCTGTTGCTAATGTGTCACGAGTATCAATACTATTTTTAGTAATAATATTGATAACACCATTATTTGCGTTACTTCCCCATAAAAGCCCACCTTGCCCTCGAATGACTTCTATGCGTTCAATATCGTACAAAGGAACATTGAGTGTTTCCCAATAAACAGCTGCAAATTTTGGTGTATATAAACTTTGGCCATCGATCATGACTAATAACTTGCTAGAAAAGCGAGAAGCAACGCCTCTCGAAGAGATAGCCCACTGGTTATTATCGAGTTGTCTAACAATAAGCCCAGGAACCATTTTTAGTGCTTCAGGTACAGACATAGCACCAGAGTTAGTAATTTGCTCTTTACTTAAAACATAAATAGAGGAGGCTGTATCAAATGCTGATTGAGTTCTTTTCATTGCTGAAGTGACTTGAACATCCATTCCCATTAGGGCATCAAGGTCAAGGTTTTCGTAATCAAATTGCTCAGCCATTAGTAAGGGAGAAATAAAGGTTAATGGCCATAAAAAGCGTTGTGATATTTTCAATGAGGTGTCTCCTACACAATCCAAATTCAAAAACAATCGTTGTTTTTGTAAAGCATCTGTTATCACATGATATTAACATAAATTAATGATGTGAAAGCACTTTATATTATTAATAAAATTGATTTTGGAATTTTTTTAGTTCGCTCAAAATAATAAACGTCTTGGGCCAGTTGACCTTTCAGAATTAAAATTCATTCTATCTCGGGGCTATTTTATCTGGTTACTAAATTGGAAAAAGCAAAATACAGATCCTATATTTTAACTCTGTTTCATAGGTAATCATCAAGTATAAGTAGTTTTGAGCCGCCATGGTTTAGCAATGCGTTATAGGCTTAATTATTACTCGCTATTTATATAGATGGCGCATTATTAAAATGTGAGTGAATATATCGTTTCTTTAAAGCTATTTTTTGCTTTTGTTGTAGGGGTGTCGAATACTGGATTTAGCTTCATTAAACCTAGAGGCAAGCAGGTATGATAAAAAGTGGGTTAGTGGATTTACAAGAAGTACTTGATTTAATGCTTGATGCTGTTTGTGTTGTAGATAAGCAAGGTACATTTGTTTTTGTTAGCGCCGCGTTTGAGCGAATTTTTGGTTATTCAGCCAATGAAGTTGTTGGTAAAAAAATGATTAATTATGTCTATTCTGGAGATCATCAAAAAACGCACAATGCAATTGCTTCGCTTTTATCAGGAGAGTTAATAAACCCTCGTTTTGAAAATCGTTGGCTCAGAAAAGATGGACAATTAGTCCACATACTATGGTCTGTTCGCTGGTCTGAAGAACATCAAGTAAGAATTGCAGTGGCTCACGATATTACCGAGCGAAAAGAGATGGAAGAGCAGCTTTATTACATGGCAGGGCATGATGCATTAACGGGTTTACCAAACCGTTCGTTATTAATGGATCGATTGCAAAAAGTAATTGTAAAAGCTCACCGAGATAATTTATTTTTTTCACTACTGTTTATTGATATAAATGGCTTTAAAGCTGTAAATGATACTTATGGTCATAACGTTGGTGATAAGTTGTTGCATAGCATTGCACAGAGGCTGTCGAATGTAATGAGGGAATATGACACTGTAGGGCGTTTAGGTGGGGATGAGTTTTTAATTATTTTAGATAATTTAAAGTCACCAACCGAAAGTGTTGTTATTAGGCGTAAAATTTTAGCTCAATTTAAGGCTGAATTTCAATTGGATGAATTAAGTCTCAATATCTCTCCTAGTATTGGTATTGCCAATTACCCTAATGATGGACAAACTGATCATCAACTCATTAAGTATGCCGATCAAGCTATGTACAAAATTAAAGGCGCAAATGTTGCTAAAGTTATGTAGTCATTTTTATTAATTTAATGCCTATGCTGAACTACTTTTTTTAATATCTTGTTGCCAATTGAGTGCTAAAAAATCAATAAATGTACGTACTAACGTTTGCTGATAACTTCGTGATAGGTACACCGCCCATAGGCTATGGCCAGGTGAATAATAATGCGGCAAGACTTCTACTAGCTCGCCATTTTTTAAGTGTTTATTTGCTAAATCGCAAGGAATATTAGCAATTCCCATCCCCCTAATTGCCGCTTTAACTAAAATGCCCATTTCGTTTGATTGCAAATTCCCCTTAATTGCAACTTTTTGATCATTTGTTGCCGATATTATTCGCCATTTTGTCGCACTACTGTGCACTAGGCAATTATGATTTAGTAAGTCCTGAGGTTTAATTAAGGGGGGCGACTCAGCTAAGTAGTTTGCCGAGGCACATAACACACCATCAATATGCATTAGTTTACGGGCAATATGTTGATCATCAGGTTGTTCAATATAGCGCAGTGCCACATCAACACGTTCGTCTACCAACTGTGATAAGTTATCCGAAAGTACAAGCTGAACATTTGTTTTGGGGTGTAGTTGTAAAAATTGCTCCACTCTTTCAAATAATAAATTTTGACCCAGCCCAATAGGCGATGCAATTCTGATTGTACCAACTAGTTCATTATTATGGCTATGAGCACGACTTTTTAAATCAGAGACTGTACTGAGTATTTGTTGGCAGTAAATTAATGCTTCTTCACCTTGAATAGTTAAACTTACTTTACGTGTTGTGCGATGAAATAATCTCAACGATAACCACTGTTCTATTTCTTGTACGTGACGAGTAACTTGTAAGCGGCTTAGATTTAAGTGCTCAGCAGATTTAGTAAAGCTGCCACAGCGGGCAACTTCTACAAAGCTTGTAATTGCAGTAATTTTATCCATTAGTAACTTATTATGAACTAATATGTATCGTAACAGTGTATTTATCACTTAAAAGTGTGCAAGTAAACTAACTTCATTAACTCAATAATAGGATACAGATAATGAAAGTAGCAGTTTTAGGCGCAACAGGCTGGATTGGCAGCACAATCGTACAACAAGCAACTAAGCGCGGTTTAGAAGTGGTCAGCATTGTACGTGACGCAGCGAAAATAACAGATAATACAACTGCCGTTCGCGTATTTGATTTACAAAGCCAAGATAATATTGCTTCAGTACTTAAAGGTATAGATGTACTTATTGCTTCAGTGGGCGGACGTGCAGTAGGTAATCATGAATTAGTTGCACAAACCGCAGAGCGTTTATTAACAGCTTTAAATGGAACAAGCACGCGTTTGATTTGGGTAGGTGGTGCGGGTAGCTTAGAGGTTGCACCAGGGGTAACACTTGTATCAACACCTGAATTCCCTGCAGATTACAAAGATGAAGCACTCGCACAAGGTGAAGCATTAAATGTATTTAAAACGACCACTAGTTCTGCTTCGTGGACTTTTGTAAGCCCTGCTGCAGTAATTTATCCTGGTGAAAGTGAAGGTCCTTATCGTATTGGCGGAGATCAGTTTTTTACAAATGAAGCTGGTGAAAGCAAAGTATCAGTCACTGATTATGCAATAGCATTAGTTGACGAAGCACAAAAAGCTGCACACTTAAACCAACGTATTAGTGTTGCTTATTAACTTATATTAAGTTTAAAGCATTTGATTATTTAGATGCTAAGCGCTGGCTCCTAAGGGCAAAATAATTTAATCTGAGAGTATTAATCCTTATTAAATTATTTGTCTTATGAGCCTTCTTTTTTCGCTTGCGTTAGCAAGTCTTCCTGCTTTACCTGAGCCTGTTGCAAATAATGCTGTGGCTAAAGTTATTATTAAAAATCAGCCTTATTTTTTAAGTTTTATGGGATTAGGCCGCGATAAACAGTACTCGTCAGTGCATAACAAAGTGTGGGCGCTTAAAGTTGGCGATTCACAGTGGCAATCTAAAACTGGTGTGCCTTCAAGCTTGCCATTAAAAGGGCGCTTAGCAAGTACCGCAGTCGGTTTAGGTGAATACGCCTATGTGTTTGGCGGCTATACAGTTGCAGAGGATCATACTGAAGTTTCAAGCCCCGACGTATATAGGTACGACGTAATAAAAGATACCTATACTCCTTTAGCCAATATGCCAGTGCCTGTAGATGATAGCGTAGCGCTGAGCTACAAAGCGCGTTACATTTACTTAATTAGCGGTTGGCATAACGACGGCAACGTAAATTTAGTACAAGTATACGACACGCGAAATAATACATGGGAGCAAGCCTCACCATTTTTAGGTGCTCCCGTATTTGGTCAAGCGGCAGCAATTAGCGGCAATACAATTGTTGTGTGTGATGGCGTTAAAACACAAGCCAATCCTGATTCGCGTCGCTCGTTTGCAGGCGTAGCACAGTGCTTAAAAGGTACAATAGATTCAACTAATCCACAAAAAATAGATTGGCGCACATTGCCACATCCAACAGGTTCCGCCCACTATCGAATGGCAGCCACCAGCTATAATAGCAATATTTATATGCTGGCAGGTTCTAACAATCCATATAATTACAGCGCAATAGGCTACGACGGTAAACCTGCACCAGCAAGTGATCATGTTTGGCGCTTTAATATCGAAAAAAATGGATGGCAGGTTTTATCACCGGTTGAGGTAAAGAGTATGGATCACCGTGGTTTACTTGAACACAATGGGGTTTTATATCGAATTGGCGGTATTGACAATAAACAGCAAGTAAGTACTAATGTACTGGGTTACGAGGCTGAAAAGTGAACACTCTTTACATCACAGGAGCAGGAGTAAGCGCAGCCAGCGGTATTCCAACCTTTAGAGGGGAGGATGGTTATTGGACCATCGGCAGTAAAAATTATACACCTATGGAAATGGCAACGCGCGCAATGTACAAAAACGCACCGAAAGAGTTTTTAGCGTGGTATTACCATCGCTTTGCAACGTATCGCAACCATGGTCCAAACGACGTACACCATTGGCTGAGTGATAAAAACCTAATTACTCAAAATATAGATGGGCTTGATGGCAAAGCAGGTAATAAAAATTACATTGCTATTCATGGCAGGCTCGATCAAATGACGCTATTTCACCATCAAGGCGATGATGTAACCCCGTTTGCCGCTCCGTGGGAAAAGGTAGATGAAAGCTGCCTGCACGACTCCTTATTTGAAGTGTTTAATATTAAAAACCGATCACCTGAGCTTAATTATTCTTTTAAACCCTTTGTTTTATTGTTTGATGAGTATTACACCGAGCTTTATAGAATTAGCGAAGCGCAAAAACGCATGAGTAATGCCGATAAAATTGTATTTATGGGGACTTCGTTTAGCGTTAATATTACGCAAATGGCGATAGAAATAGCGCGTGATTACAACATTCCCATTGAAGTTGTAGACCCCGAACCAGCTCATATTTTACACCCCAATGTGAGTTATAAAAAAATGACTGCGCTTGAGTATATTCAAAATAGCTAAATTAAGTTGGTGATTATGTGTGATAAATACGCTATTTATATTTATTTTACAATTTTATAAAGTATTTCTCCTTCGCTTGTACATTGTTGATCTATAATCTTAACTTATACATTAATCGTCATACTGTAAACATAACAACACTGAAGAGATGTAAATGAGTGATTTAACAGCAATAGCAAACTTATCAATATTATTAGTAGAGCCTTCAGATGTTCAACAAAAGCTTATTATAAAATCACTGACTCAGTGTGGTGTAAAGCAGGTTGAAAAAGCAACATCGCAAGAACAAGCACTAACAATGCTTAATAGTTACCAGCCTGATTTAGTTATTAGTAGTATGTACTTTTCAGACGGTACCGCTGACTCCTTACTACAAAAAATCAGATCAAATCCACTAACAGAAAACCAAGCATTTATGTTGGTGTCAAGTGAGCGTAACAAAAAGTACTTAGAGCAGTTAAGGCAGTCGGGTGTATTAGCTATTTTGCCTAAACCATTTAGTGCTGAATCTATAACGCGCGCACTTAAAGCTACTTTAGATATTATTAGTGAAGAAGAAGTTGAGCTTGAACACTTTGATATTACTTTATTACGTGTACTTGTAGTTGATGACAGTCGCTTTGCGCGTAAACACATTATTCGCGTACTTGCGGGGATGGGGATCCCAGCACCAGTAGAAGCTGAAGATGGCAAACAGGCCATCGAACAATTAAATACACAGTCATTCGATTTGATTGTTACTGATTATAATATGCCTGAAATGGATGGAAAAGAGCTAACCGAAACCGTCAGAGGGTCAAACACTTACTCACATATCCCTATTTTGATGGTGAGTTCAGAAGCAAACGACACTCACTTAGCCAATATTGCTCAAGCTGGCGTTGATGCCATTTGTGATAAACCATTTGAGCCTGCAACAGTTAGAGATTTATTGTTTAAAATAATGTCTTAACTTATAAACTTAAGGCTAGCAGTAAAAATGCATTAGCCTGAGCAGATAAAATTAAAGCAGCGCTTGTTAAAAGTCGCTGCTTTTTTATTATTGGCTAGGTACGTTATAAAGCCCAAACGCCACAAAACATAATATAACTGCAATTGTGGTATCAAATATTCGCCATCTAAATGATGAACTTAATATACTTTTAAGTTTAGGTGCAAAAAGCACTAAAGTGCTGAACCAAATTATTGACCCAACACAAGCACCAAGTGCAAAATGCATTGGGTTTGGTTGTAAAGCGCCAATATTGCCAAGTAATAACACGGTATCTAAATACACATGTGGATTTAGCAAACTGATTGCAAAAGCCGAAAGGGCAGTACTCCACCAGCTTACTTTTTCTACTTGGCTTATTTTTAAACCCGAAGTCCCTTTAATCGCTCGCATTGCAGATCCATACGCTAAGTATAATAGCATCGCAATACCGCCCCATGTTAACCAAGGCAGTAATCCCGGTAATAACTGCTGTAATTCATTTGCTGCAAATACACCTATTAAAATAAGAGTCGCGTCGCAAATAATGCATACCGTGGCTAAAACAAACCGATTAGCGCCAGCCATGCATTGGCTTAAAATCCAAATATTTTGCGCGCCAATGGCAATAATTAAACTTAGCCCCAGCATCACACCCGATAAAAACGACATACTTTAAATCCACTCAATCATTCAATGCCTTGCAGAGTAGGGGGTACTCTGTTACAAATCCAATGAATATATTTAAGGTTATATGCGTAAAAATCATGATTGATTATCAACTACTCAATGCACTGTCGGCGGTTATTAGTGAAGGCGGGTTTGAAAAAGCCTCTAAAAAGCTATTTATTACGCAATCGGCAGTAAGTCGGCGTATTCATCAACTCGAAGCCAAACTTGGAGAGCCTGTAATAATTAGGACGCAGCCACCGCGCCCAACCGCTCTTGGCAAGCGTTTACTTAATCATTTACAACAAGTCCTGCAGTTAGAAGTTGCTTTAAACGTAGATGCACTTAACGAGCACTCCAGCTTAAACACACCTCTTAGTGTAAAGTTGGCTGCCAATGCTGACTCACTAGCCACATGGTTGCCAGAAGCGCTAGCCATGCTAGATACAGAATCTGATTGTAAATTTAGATTTGAAGTGATCTCAGAGGATCAATCTATCGCCCATAAAAGAATGAAAGACGGCGAGGTAATGGTATGTATTAGCTCATCTTCTGAGCCTGTAAATGGCGGGTTAGCGAGCCCATTAGGCGCTATACGTTACAAGGCAATTGCGAGTCCTGACTTTATTAAACAGCATAACCTCACTTCGCTTACGCAATTGGCGCAGGTACCTTGTTTAGTTTTTAGTGAATATGACAAGCTACAGCACCAGTTTTTAGCCGATATTAACGGCTCAACGCCAGAGTATATACATATATATCCCTCATCAGAAGGATTTAAACAAGCCATGATTGCAGGCCTAGGCTATGGTTTATTGCCGACTTTGCAGCTTGGTGATTCCCTGCAAAAAGGGGAGTTAGTTGACTTATTTCCAGAGTATTATATTGATACGCCCTTGTATTGGCATTATTGGCAAAGTGAAAGCCCGCAACTTAAAGCACTGCGAAAGTTTGCAATGCAAGTTGCGGCTAACCGATTAGAACCAATTTAAAGGTGTTTATAACTGCCCTAATCTATAAATGAGTAATGCCGTTTTTTTAATGTTTTTATCAAGGCTGGTTAAATCGGCTGTTTCGTTTTTAGTGTGCGCACCGCTGCCCATCAAGCCTAAACCATCAAGTGCCATATCAACATGGTTTGCCGCAAACGAAATATCAGCCGCACCTGCATTACGTGGATTGGCGGCTACTACTTTGTTGAAGCCTAAGTCGTGGCTTGCGTCGCTGTATAATTCTAATAGCTTTTTATTGCCATCAGTTAATGCCATTGGCGGGTAACCGTCTTCAAAAATAAGCTCTGCTTTACTGCCATCTAAGTTTTTAGCCACAATTTGTAGCATAACCCTTTTAGCGCTTTCTACCTGCTTTGGCGAAAGTGCGCGTAAATCACCTGCAACATGCACGGTTTGTGCTATTACATTACTTTTACCAAATGCCGTTGCTGACGAATTAGCACTGTCGTAGTCGGCATTTGTACCGCCCACAATAAGCCCCGGGTTAAATGTTAAATTAGGTTGCGTGGCAAGTTGCTCTCTAAAATCATTTAAAATGCGTGATACTTCGTAAATAGCGCCATATCCAACGCTTTCGCTAAATATTTGTGACGAATGCGCTGCATTTGCCGTTACGTTTAGCGTCCAGCCGGTATAACCACGGCGCGCCGCCATAGCTGTTTTTATATTGTTATCGCCATTTTCATAGCCAAGCGCTACGTCAGCCCAAATTGCCGCATCAACAATAGCTTGTTTAGATAAGCTAAGCGGGCGACCGCTGCTTTCTTCATCGCCAGTCAGTAACACTTTTATGCTTACATTTTCGAGTAAATTAAGGGCTTGTAAGCTTTTAAGTGCGGTAATTATTATCGTGTTACCGCCTTTCATATCGGCAACGCCTGGGCCACTGGCTGTATCGGTATCAAGCTGTTTGTAGGTAGTAAAGTTATCGTTTTTGGCAAATACCGTATCTAGATGGCCGATCATCAGTATTTTTATTGCATCGGGGCTTTTACTTTCATGTGTTGCCAGTACATGCCCTGCGCGGTTAAACGCACTGCCATCAAGCCATTCAACTTTAAAACCAATGGCTTTGAGCTGCTCGCTTGTCAGCGCGCCTACTTTTTTTACACCTTCAATATTAAGCGAACCGCTATTAATATTTACGGCTTGCTCTATTTCTTTAAGTGCGTGGGGAATGTTTTTATCGACCTGTTTTACTATTTCACGCTCATTTTTATCAAGCGCAGCATGGCTTGTAAGCGGTAAGATACTAGCGAGTGTGAGGATAAGTGCATGGCTAAATTTTAAAAATGACATAACAGCATAATAAGTAAAAAATAAGAATATTTAATATGAAGTAAAAATCCAGAGGATTCAATAGAAGTAGATTATGATTTTTAACTAATTTTATAAACAATAACGAGTTACAGGTTTAAGGGTGAACGCGTTATTGGTTTAAACACAGATATTTAAAATATAATTTGTTAATTAATAATCAACGGGTATAACTAATCAGCTATACGTCTGATATTACTGACCTCCACCATTTTGGGGTTTTGCTACATTTAGAAAAGGTAAGGCGAATCTAACTAACTGTTTACAGTTGTTTATTTTATAGCTAGGATAAAGTCATTGTAATATAAAGACATTTGTCGGTTTGTAAAACGACAAATGTCGTAGACTAAATTGTTAGGCATTTAAGGATAACTCATGACTTCTGAGCATAAATTCCATTCATATGTGACCGTTGCTACTGTTATGGTTATGTATTTTATGATTGAGAATGTAGCTCTTTTTCTCAATGAATTTGGTGTAGCTAAACCAATTGTAACGTTACTTTCAGCGGTTGGTATTTACAATTTATTTGCCAAAATATTATCGAGTCTTGCTCGAAATTGGTTGTGGCTTAAAAAACACTTGTTAGGTGCTTCTTTCCTTAATGGCACTTGGGTTGGTGAGTTTAAAGGTTCTAACAATGAAAAAATCATAATGGTTGAAGCTTTCGACCAAACTTTAAATCACCTTGTAATTCGTGGTGAAGCTTTTAAAGAAAACGGTGAGTCTTACGCCCAGTGGATTTCTAAGGCTACCTTTATTAATGAAGTCGATGGTGTTTTAACCTACACCTATACATGTGACAAAGACGATGATAAATCTACGTTTCAGGGGGTATGTGTTTTCAATTTTGAAAGAGAAGCTGCACATCTACCACCTACATATATCAAAGGGTATTCAACTGATGTTATAGACGGTGTTAGAACTAGTAATCGAGAAAAGAAAATAGAAGATAAACTTCTGCCTTTACTAGAAGCATTCGAATTGGCAAAAAATGCCTAACAAGCTGTTAAACAAGCAATTAGGATGACACCCATCCTAATTATTACGAAAAAAGCCAACAAAAACAGTGTGAAGAGTGAGTTTTTATAAATAATGGCAAACGATTCGGCTGTATTGAACCGGCTTTCCTTTAAATAAAAAGCGGAATATCACAGTGAATAAAGGCATGAATAAATTGACCTTACGGGGTCAACGGAGCCAAGCGAAAGTGAACGCCCAATGGCAACTGTATTGCCTTGTTCATAATATAGAAAAGCTGCAAAACACGATGCATTAAGAGAGGCAACCCCTTTTAAGCCAAAATAAAGCCACTGAAACACCCGTAAATCCCTCCAAAACTCGAATAAAACCCACACTAAACACTTTTTAATATTCTGCGTAAAAACACAGTAATCAATTGAACCAAAATAGGAACTCAGCTATGGTTTGTTTATCAATAAAAATAAATTTAAAAACGAGTTAATCTACAGGCTCGTTATGTGGTGAAATCAGGGGTCAGTGTTGTGGATTGGTTTCAAGAATATAAGAAGTTAGTTTTTTCTAATACTACATCAGTAGATCAAATTGATAGGGCTATTTCGCTTAAATATGAGCATGTCCCTAAAACTCTTTATAAGTATCGTTCCATAAATGAATACTCTTTAAGGAATTTAAGGGATGATTCAATATGGTTATCAGATCCAAAAAACTTCAATGATCCTTATGATTGCTCATTTCATCACAAGGTAGACTTAGATCCTGACAATACTGATTCAATTCTATCAATTGCTCGTGAAAATGATTTGATTGGAGAACTTACGGAACAGCAAATCCACTCAATTTCTGAAAGTAGTGACCCATTAGTAAAACTTCTTGAACTTAGTTACCCAGATAGACCTGATTATGGTCGGACTTGTGGAGAAGCATTAAGTCGTGTCATGAAAGAGAGAGCAAATTCTCTTGTTCAAGAAACATCTGAGGGTTTTAAACAAATGTTCAAAATCTGTTGTTTTTCTGAAAACCCAAAGTCAATTCTTATGTGGTCACATTATGCTGATTATCACTCTGGCTTTTGTATCGGTTATGATTTTCATGAACTTGGTAATGATGATTTAAGAACAAGGTCAATTTACCCTGTAATTTACTCCGACGAAATGTTTGATGCTACAGGAAAACAAAGAAAGGACAGGCACAAGTTTTTTTGCAAAAATCATAGTATCAACTACTGTTATTACATACAGTTCAACTAAGGTTGATATTTTATGACTCGCGCAAGAAAAAAGCTGATTGATTTAGCGTCCACATCTTATTATCACTTAATCTCACGATGCGTGAGACGCGCATTCTTGTGTGGTGATGATAAATACACAGGTAAAAACTTTGATCACCGTAGGGCGTGGTTAGTAGAGCGAATTAAGTTATTAAGTAGCGTGTTCGCCATAGAAATTGCTGCTTACGCGATAATGAGCAATCACTACCACCTTGTTGTGAACGTCAATAGACGTCAAGCACTAGATTGGTCTGAAGATGAAGTAATTGAACGCTGGTATCAACTTTATAACGGCCATGTTTTAGTCGACCGCCATTTAAATGGTGAGCAGTTAGATAAGCCGAGCTTGCTCTTTTTCAATGAGATCATCGCTAAATGGCGCGCAAGGCTTTATGACATCAGCTGGTATATGAAAAATCTTAATGAGTACATTGCCCGCGAGGCCAATAAGGAAGATAACTGCACGGGCAAGTACTGGGAAGGGCGCTATAAGTCACAGGCATTATTAGATCAAACAGCAGTACTCAGTTGCATGGCCTACGTTGATTTGAATCCTATCAGAGCAAATGTAGCCGATACGCTTGAAGACAGTGATTTTACCTCAATTCAAGAGCGTATAGCGCATTTCAAAGCCTTTACCACAGACACGGTCAAAGCAAATAAACCCCTCAAACAAAAAGATATTGTTCAACATGAAAGTCAACCAACACAGCTAAAGCTATTTGGTAGTAATCATATTAAAGGCACGATCCCCTTTGCCTTACTGGATTACATTGAATTAGTCGACTGGAGTGGCCGCCAGATAGATCCAAAGAAAAAAGGGCATATCAACAAAAGCATACCAAAAGTGCTCCTAACGTTGAATATAGAAGAAGCGCAATGGCTTGAATCAATTCAATGTTTCAGGCAGCAGTACTCAAATTTTGTAGGCAGCAAACAACGGTTAAAGCAGCAAGCTGCCAGCAACGATGTAAAATGGTACAAAGGCGCAGGTTGAACAGTTGTATCTTCATTGGTTTGTTTAAAAAACACGTTATTAAACAAAATGTCGACCTCGATTTGCCTTTTATACCTAATATTCCTGCCAAGCAACTGAATTCTAAGTGCTGTAACTAACACTAACAGTGCGCAAAAAAATAATGATACGGTTACCCACGATGGGAGAAGCGCAAAATTTTCTGACAAAAATATGTGTCTGTCCTTTTTTACCCACGCTTTTTTACCCATTTTTTACCCGTGCTTTTTTACCCGTGCTTTTTTACCCGTGTCCTTTTTTACCCCAGTGTTTTAACCTCACTTTCTTTTTTGAGATCGTTCATTTCAACGATCTCTAATAACACTATCTATTTGAACTAAACATTAGATACTTACGCTGCCTTTCGATGCACAATAATAACTGCTCGTTTAGACGTTCCAACGACATCACTAATATCTCACAATCTAGATCAAAGGAGTCAATGCGCTTTCCTTTTCCAGCTAGAATACAGCCATTATTATGGACATCTTCCAGTCGTTGGAAGTACAACTCATCTTCAATTTTACCTTCATGAAAACCTTGGAGGTTTTTTCCTAAGTAAAGTAAAGGTTCAATTGAAGGAAGGCACAAAAAGTCATCATAGTACTTTAGACAGAAATACATCTCACCAACTATATATTCCATTTTTATTTTCTCTTTAGATTGATTTAAAATTCGACCAATTAAGTAATGTAATGGTCAACTAACTTTGATCACAGTTCTAGATTATTGATGTCTAAGCTCAAATTCATTAGGCGCTAAAGTTGGTTAATCTGCTTATAAGCCTGTTTTTTCGCTTAACGATGTGATTATTATAAGGGGGAAGTACAGGTCTATTTATATTTTTGCTAAGCTTTGCTTGAACAGTGCTTATTGAGCAGGGGTTTATAGCTAAAAAATAGAGCCAAGACTATTTAAAATATTTTAATCAATATAAATGTTTGGGTCAACTAATTCAGGATAGTGAATTAAATTTTTCTTCTGCTACAACAGCGCTAACCATTTGATTATGGTTACGTGGTCTATGCCAGTTATAATATTTCATCAAATAATTGCTAATACCTTTTTCTGCTTCTTGATAATTGTCAACAACAACCAAAAAGTGATTTACTCCACCATTTGAATAATGAAGCTCGCCATTAATCAGGCTTGTTTCTTTTCTTTGAGCCTATAACTTTCCCACTTAATTTGAACAATATGTAAGTGGTGTAAAATTCTATCTAACATCGCTGAAGTTAACGCTGTGTATTAGTGTGATTACCAAGGGATTCTGTCGGTCTAATTACCGAGCGACTTTGCCGTAGTGACCTTAGCAAGTAATACCTATTTGGGCAATCTGATCGAAACAAAAAAAACGAAACACAGATCAATAATTGTCTTATTCGAAGGTATCTACCACTGCTAAAGCACTCGTTCGTATGATTTAGGAATTTGTATCAAGAGCGCAACAAGCGTCCGTGTCAGAATTCGGAGCTGCTAATTTTTTTCAACACCTTGATTGTTTCCATGTGACTAGACTCCATCTAAGCAATCCCTTATTCTTGAGTTTCTTTTACTAAACAAGCATTTAAATAAGGACATTGAATGACCAAGTATTTCTGCACGATTTTTTTTATTGTCACGGCTTCCTTTAGTGCGTATGCGGATTCATTTAAAGAAAATGCTGTTGAGCGGCATTTACCTTTTCAAAAAATACCAATTTCATCTTCTGTGTTAAATGAAACCGTTGATATCTATGTTCAATTGCCTTTCAAGTATGAAAGTGAATTCAATCAAAACTATCGTTATCCTGTTCTTTACACTTTAGATGCACCTGTAGGGTTGCCTCTTGTATCAGGCGTTCTTGCCCCGCTGAATGGCTACAATAGCGCCCCTCAAATGATCATCGTTGGGATCTCTACTTCCAACAGAGGCAGAGATTTTACACCAACATCTGATCCAAATTACGAAGAGCATAGCGGCGGGGCAGATAAGTATTTAACGTTTATTGAACAAGACGTTATCCCATACATCGAGAAACACTATCGGACAGAAAAATTTAGAATACTCTCTGGGCATTCATACGGCGGGCTGCTTGTGTCACATAGTTTTCATAAAAGGCCAAACTTGTTCCAAGCGCACTTTGCCAATAGTCCCTCTGTGTTCTGGGAGAGCGGAAAAACCGTTAGCGATCTCATTAAGTTCGTAAAAACGAATCCCATGCACAAAAATTTTCTATACATGAATATAGGGAATGAAGGTAACCCAGAATCAGATTCCCCAGAAGGTGTTCAGATGCTCTCAGGGATTCAAAAGATAGAGAGAGAACTTGCGAATTTAAATACACCGAACCTGCGTTACAAATTTGAATACTTTCGAGAAGAGCCTCATCAGAATACACCGATTTACGGGACAATTGGGGCACTCAGAGGTTTGTACCCTCAGTGGTCTATTCCATATGAAACATCAGTTGAAGGCTACGAAAGTGTCCTAGCGCACTTCAAAAAGCTATCAACCCTATATGGGTATCAAATTGAACCAAAATCCTGGCAAATGTATGATGAAGGCATAGGACAACTCACCTACTTAGAAAATCCTGCTGAAGCAATTAAGTATTTTAGCTACAACATCAGTCAGGAGCCATCTGCATATAGCTCTAGGCTTCATATCGTTGACGCCTTTGTAAAACTTGGTAAAAAACAAGAAGCGTTAAAACATTTAAACATTTTGTTGCGCAGAGATGATTTAAGTGATGAGGAACGTCAACAATTGACCGAGAAAAAGTCGAATGTAAATTTGATGTAAGTTTAACCAAAATAGCGTTGATAACCAAAATAGCGTTGACACCCATCCTAACTGTTACGGAAATTGTCAATTAGATCATGATGGCAAGTGGGTTTTATAAATAATGAATCACGTAAAAACTGAGCTACATTAGTAAGGTGAAAGTAAAAAGAGAAAGTCAGTAGGTCGATGGCAATTGTACTGCTTTGTTTATTATATAGAAGGGCTGTGTACACGATGCATTGAGAAGGGGAAGCCCTTTTAACCTAAATAAAAAGCCACTTAAACACCCGTAGTCCTTTCTAAAATACTAATTAAAACGATATCAAAAATTTCTTTATATGCTGCGTAAAAGTACAGTAATTGATTGAACCGAAATAGGAACTCAGCTATGGTTTATCCATCAATAAAAATAAATTAAAACGAGTTATTCTACAGTGTCGTTAGGCACACATGGAGGTTTCGTGAATCTTAATCAAGTTACATTGCCAGTTAAACACATGGATAAAGCGACTGAGTTTTATTTAAAACTAGGTTTTACCCAAATTGTCGATACTCCCCATTATGCCCGTTTCGAATGTCCTGACGGAAACTCAACCTTTTCACTTTTATTAGAAACTGGTAGTTTTTTAAATGGCGTAGTAATCTATTTTGAGCATGAAAAACTTGATCAGTGGGTATCTGATTTAAAATCTATTGGCATCGAGTTTTATCAAGAGCCAACAGATCAAAGTTATCTGTGGCGTGAAGCAATATTGCACGATCCATCAGGTAATAAAATCAAACTGTATTGGGCGGGGAAAAACAGGCTTAATCCACCATGGCGAGTAGATAAGCGCGCCTAGTAAGTAATTTAAATATAATAAAAAAGCTGGTTAGGTTTTACCTCGTTTCATGTCCCAACCAACTATTTTTGTCCGATCAAGTGGACGTTAAGACTGTGGAATTACTCTTTTTTAAGAAAAACAGCCTGTTTTATGGGTTCCAAATGCATTACCTAATGCTTTAAAAACGATTAGAGTTAATTACAGGAACTCGTTTTTTAATTGAATTTGGCTGTTGGAGTTATTTTACAGTCTCGTTATGAGCCTAGGGTCTGTTGATCTTTCAAGGTTAAATTTGCAGCAGTCTGTTTGGTATTTAGGCAAGGCAGAGCCTATGTAGTGTGGCTATTCCCCATAAATGGGCGATAACGCAGCATTAATGCCAAACAGGCGCTGCCCAAAGGGTTCTTCCTAGGGGCTATTTACTCCTTGTTGCTCGGTTCTTACTTAGCCCACTAGGTTACAAACCTCGCGCCGCGATTAAATAGCCCCTAATTTGAACAAATTTTAATCCGTAAAGATCAACAGACCCTAGGATAATAATGAGAACATTTCAGCTTTTAGGTTTTATACTTGCGATTGCAGGGTTTATTTTAGGCTACGTGATGCTAGCCTCAATTGATGGTGAAGCATCCGACGCTTCAGCAGGAGGAACAGGCATAGGCGTTATGTTTATGGTGTTACCTATTCTTGGTTGGTCTGCGTTAATATTAGTGCCCTCTTCAGTAGCATTGTTCAATCATAAAGTAAGAGAACGCACTTATTTCAGAGGCAATTTTTGGCTAAACCTTTGGAAAGTAAACCTAGTTATTTCTTTTGGATATATTGCCGTTGTTCTATATTTTGCTTACATATGGTTTAAGGGCAGCATTGGCAATTAACAAAGCCTCTAAATGTTCAATACCTTTAATTCATTCTTACCTACTAACATCTAACCCAAACTAAGGACTAATAACCATCAGGTTTAACACCATTAGCATTAAACCTGACAGTCAAACTCCCCAGCCAACGTTAATTAGTTGGCATTAAATAAATCTCGCGCACACTGTTTCGCTGGTTTGCTTCAATAGCAAACAGTACGGCGTCGGCTACATCTTGCGGGTCGAGTTTGTCGGGTTTAGCGTCATCAAAAAATGGGGTGTTTACCATGCCTGGGGCTATGGTTGTGCAGCGGCCGTTCCACTCGCTCATTTCCTCAGCTAAGTTTTGTCCAAAGCCATAAGCAAACCATTTAGTTGCACCGTAAATAGAGCCGCCAATTGGCTTACGGCCAGCGGCAGAGCTGGTTAATATAAAGTGACCTTTGTTTTGGCGTAAATGCGGCAGTGTTAATTTTGCAGTCCACAGTAGGGCTTTAATGTTTATATCGATCATGCTTGACCACTCATCGGGGTCGCCTTTTTCGGTGCCAGCGGTTGAAACGCCCATACCCGCGTTAGCAAAGGCTACGTCTAATCGGCCAAACTTTTCAATGCCTTTGGTAACTACGTTTTCAAGCGCGGTAAAGTCGGTTGCATCTGCGGCTACGCCCAGCGCATTATTTGAGCCTAACGACTTTACTAACTCAGTTAACTTATCTTCGCGTCTAGCGGTAAGTATTACTTTATGACCATTATTTACAAGGGTTTTTGCGGTTGCTTCACCAATGCCACTTGAAGCGCCGGTTATGAGTACTATTTTTTCTTTTGCCATAGATAACCTCTTTAATGAACGTTAAAAACTTAAACCGAGGATACCAAGAAGCGATTAACCTACATTGAATAGTCGCTATAAATTAGCCGTAAATGGCCGTGTTTTATATTCTAATAACCATGGTTTTTAGGCCGTTTATTAAAATTGAAATAAGTGATTAAAAAAGATAGGTTTAAATTTTTTATTCTATATACTCGCGCCACTTCTTTTGAAGTCGATTTTTATTAGATTTAACCATTATTTTGCTGAGTGTCAGCAACATTTATCGGAACAAACATGAAAGATAAACTTTTAGCGTTTTGGCAAAGCCATTCAGAAACAATCATCACTTTAGGGTACAAAGTGATTTTAGCGTTGGTGATTTTAATTGCGAGTGCCTTAATTGCACGCTCGGTTAAAAAAGCGATTAAAAACGCTAAATCGCCATTAAAAAAAGTGGATAGTACGCTGCTTCCTCTTTTATCGAGTATTGCTGGTTATTTAGTTTATATAATTGGCGGGCTATTTATTTTAGATATTTTTGGCGTAAACACGGCCAGTTTAATTGCGCTAATGGGTGCTGCTGGTTTAGCGATTGGTTTAGCCCTTAAAAATACGCTGAGCAATATTGCTGCGGGTATTATGCTGCTAATACTCAGACCTTTTAAAATAGGCGACTTTGTTGATGCCAGTGGCACGCTTGGTACTGTGAGTGAAATAAACTTATTTACCACTATTTTTAAAACCACCGACGGCCTTTATATTGCATCCCCTAACGGCAAAGTATGGGGTGGAAATATTAAAAACTTTACCCGTAATGGCAAAAGACGAATGGATATAGTGGTGGGTATTTCGTATGCCGACTCTATTGACGTTGGCTTAAATGTGCTTAAAGAATTAGCCGCATCAGAGAGCCGATTACTCGCAGAGCCTGCCCCTAAAGTAATGGTAACTTCAATTGGCGAAAGCGCGGTAAACATTCAATTACGTGCGTGGGCTGTTAATGGTGATTATTGGCAAACTGTGTGGGATTTAAACAAACGTGTTAAAGAAGCTATTGAAGGCGCAGGGCTGAGTATTCCGTTTCCGCAGCGTACGCTGCATATATCGGAGTCTATGGCGTCGGCAGTAACTGTTAACAAAGATGCTTAAATATGTATTAACATAAACATAAGCACAAATAAAAATAGCGAGCCTTGGCTCGCTATTTTTGTATTAGCCTTTGTGTTAACTGAGGTATTAACCTTCTAATTGAAAGTCGTACACTGAACCTAAATTAAGTAGTTGGGTAAGCTCATCAAGTGCTTGGTAGCTTTCGGTGAGTAGGGCTGAGTCTGCAAAGTCACTTGCGCCTAATTTGTCGCGGTAGTTACGTTTTGCCCAGTCACACAGTTGTGTGTATTTAGTATCAGTTAAAATAACCTCTGGGTTTACTGCAGCAAGTTCTTGATCGTTAAGAGCTACACGTAAACGCAAGCAAGCTGGGCCGCCGCCATTTTGCATACTTTGGCGTAAATCAAAAAACTGTACTTGGTTTACTGGGTTATCAGCCATAATCATTTCTTCAATGTAGGCGTTAACTGCGCTGTTGCGTTTACACTCTTGTGGTGCCACTAACAGCATTGAACCATCTTCAAGGCTCACTAGCTGGCTATTAAATAAGTAACTACTTACAGCGTCGGTAATGCTTACTTTATCGGTAGGTACTTCAATAATATAAAATTCTTTATTGCCCACATACGCTTCGCGAATATCTTGCAATGCCAAAGCTTGGTTTAAAAATGCTTGCTGGTGGCACAGTAATACGTTGGCGTTACCTACTGCAATTACATCGTTATGAAACACGCCTTGGTCTATTACGTCTGGATTTTGCTGTAGTAAAATTTGGCTTGAATCTTTTAAGTTATGTAAACGGCAAATTGCTTCTGAGGCTTCGAGTGTTTGCCTTGCAGGAAACTTAGCTGGTTTTGGTAATTGGCTGTTAAACGCGCTGGCACCAAATACAAACATTTCAAGGCCTTGCTCGCCGTGGCTGTCACAAAAACGAGTATGGTTTGCTGCGCCTTCGTCGCCAAAAAAGCCTTGGTCTGGCAAATGGGTATGGTGCGCAAAGTATTTGTCGTTATTAAACATCGCTTTTAATAAGCGCGTAGTGGTTGCAGGCTCTAATGAACGATGAAACTTATTATTTAAATTAGCTGAAGTAAAGTGTACTTTGCCGTCGGTTGTATCAGGAGATGGCGATACCGTAGCTGCATTGGCTGTCCACATTGCAGACGCTGAATAACACGCGCGTAATAATATAGGATCTGCTTTAAATGCTTTATGAATTACTTGTGCATCGTTACCGGTAAAGCCTAAGCGGCGCAGTACGTTTAAGTCGGGGCGCGCATGAGGGGCAAATACACCTTGAGTTAGGCCTTTGTCGTGCATGGCTTTCATTTTTTCAAGGCCTTGAAGCACAGCCTCTTGAGGATTTGAAAAGCTTGCTGCGTTATTTAACGAGGCAACATTACCATACGATAAACCAGCGTAGTTGTGAGTAGGGCCAACTAAGCCATCAAAATTAACTTCTAAAGCGTGCATACACGTTCCAACTAAAATTTTTCAATAGGGTGCAACAATACAACGCAATAGGGCTGCTTGCAAAGTTATAAACGCAGTGTTTTTACTAATTTTTTCGAGGTTTTTAAATATGGAGTTTATTACAAGGGAGTTGTTTTTATATTGAATGATTAATTTGAAGTTTAATTAAAATGTACACATAAATTTCATAGTGTGCAAAAGCTTAGCCTAAAGTAGGTTTTTACATTTAAGCTTTATGCCAAGCCTTTACACAATACGATGTTACTTAACATAGACGCGCTCTTTGTCAGCGGTGGTATGGGTATTTGTTGGATCATTAACTTGCCAAACGCTAATGTCTAAACGCCATAAAAGGTAAAGGGTATGGTATAAGTTGAACATGGTTTTTCCTTGGTATTTTCACTGAACACATCAGTTTATAGGAAGAAGTATGCCAACATTAACTTGAATATTTTATGAATAGAAATCAGGTATTTAGTATTTAAGTGTAAATACGTACTAAAGCATTAGCACCAAAGCGGTGATGTATTTTTAAAATGTGCACCAGTGTGGTGTGTTTTTAACAAAAAGCCCTGCAACTATTGGGTCACTTAAATGTGCAAGGCTTTTTAAAAACTGTAGTCACTTAATAAGTAAATTAGCGGCCTACTTTTCCTTTTACTAAAGGCTCGAACGACATTACTTTAAACTTACCGTGGCTTTGATTTTTGCCATTATTAAGTACAGGCGAATTATGTAAATCGTCAACGGTAAAGTATATTTTATGATCAGCCCCGTAACTAAAGCCATCAGGCCAGCTCAAACGTTCGTCTTTAAATAATACTTCGTAGTTGCCAGTGGGTTTAACTACGCCAATTGCGCCATTGGTTATGTCGGTTACATATACGTTACCGCCGCCATCAACAATAATACCGTCTGAAATTGGCTTAGTGCCGTAACGCGTAACTTTGTCTTCAAGCGCTTTAGCCCAAAGGCTCTCGTTATTTATATCGCTGGTGGCAATGCGGTAAACCGACGTGCCCGACATAGATCCAAAGTAAAGCCAGTCTTCGTTAGGGTCAAGCGTAATAGGGTTAACACCTAAGCGGGCAGGTTGGCCGCCAAGGCTCATTGTGCGCCCATCAATAACCATATCGATATTTTCGGCTGTGGTGTAATGGCTATTTTGTAATACTCTGCGTGCTACACCTGTTTTAAGGTTTACCGTAATAATAGCGGCTTGGCTGCCTTGGGCTGTGTCGGCAATGTATACAACGCCATGCTTATTATCGATGACTAAATCGTTTAAAAACGAGGTGTCGGTAATGGTCGGTTTAGCCAGATAAATAATTTTGTGCAGTTGCTCTTTGTTTGTATCCCAACCTACTAAGCGCCCAGCGTGATCGGGCCCTGAAGTGTCAAGCATCCATAACACGCCATCGCTTGATACGTTTATGCCAAGTACATCGTAAAAACCTTTACCGTTATTGTACGCGTATGCCCATTCTTCATTAGGGTAGGGCTTAGTTGTACCATCGCTTAAAAGCTCCATAATTTTTTGCTTTTGGCCAAAAAAGCCATGTACAGATAAAAATTTTCTGCCCGATGGGGTAATAGCAATGTTGCCCGGTGGGTGCTGCGCATCAAATGTGGCTACTGTTTTTAAATCAGCATTTTGGCCAGCGGTGTTAGCAGTTACAGCGTTGCTACCTAAAAGTGCCGTGCTACACGCCGCTGCTAATAGTAATTTTTTAATATGAGTCATTTTTAAAACCTTTTAAAACACGTTTATTGTTTAAAAATTAAGAGCCTAATCGGCTAAGTCGTTTACTACTAAATCGAGCAGCTGCATTAACTGCTTCGCTTGTGTTGCATCTACACTATCAAATTTACATAAAATATTTTTAGGAATATCTGCTGCTTTTAACTTAAGTGATTGGCCATGCTGGGTTAGCTGCACTAGGCGTTTGCGTTTGTCGTGCTCATCTTTAATAACAGCCAGTAATGATTTGTCGCTCATTTTTTTGAGTATTTGGGTCATAGCACCGCCGTCTATCGCGGTTTTATCTATTAGCTCTGCAATTGTTATTTCGTCTTGCTCCCACAGCGCCATCATTACTACGTATTGCGGGTAAGTTAAATTTAGCTCGTTTAAAGGCTCGCGATACGCACGCGCAATGCTGTTAGATGCCATGTATAACCGATGGCATAACTGATTTTTTAACTTTAATTGCTCAAACGGCATAACGTTATCCTTTATTTCGATACATGCTATTTTAATTTGCATGCAAAGTATTTGCAATCTCTAATTACTTGTTCTATTATTTTGCACACAAACTAAATTAATTACTAAACTTTGGAGTTCATTATGAATGTATTACAAAACGTAGCTTACACTGCAAAAGCAACTGCAACTGGCGGCCGTGAAGGCGTAGCTAAATCTGATGATGGTCGTTTAGATGTAAATTTATCAACACCTAAAGGTTTAGGCGGAGACGACGGACAAGGCACTAACCCAGAGCAATTATTTGCCGCAGGTTATGCTGCGTGTTTTATTGGCGCACTAAAATTTGTAGCGGGTAGCGAAAAAATAGATTTACCAAGCGACACACATATTGACTCACAGGTATCTATTGGCGCGATTGAAGGCGGTTTTGGTATTGCAGTAAAACTTGCTGTGTCACTAGGTGATATGGATAAAGCTGCAGCGCAAACGCTTGTAGATAAAGCACACCAAGTATGCCCATATTCAAACGCAACACGTGGCAATATTGAAGTAGAGCTTTCAGTTATTTAATTAATTGCTAAGTTAACTAATACTGTAATAGCCCAGTGGTTTTGTCACTGGGCTTTTTTGTGCGTGGAGTTTAATAAAATGAGTCATTAAATGAATATACAAAAAATCATATATTCACTATTCCATATATTATATTTTTGTTTTATTGTATGTGCAATAAAACTGCGAGGACAATATGGAACAATTCAACCCACTTCAATTTTATAAATGCCTAGCGGACGATACGCGTTTAAAAGCAATGCTGCTCATTAGCCATCAAGAAGAGCTATGTGTATGCGAACTGGTTGCTGCACTTGAGCTAAGCCAACCTAAAGTGTCTCGCCATTTAGCGCAGTTAAGACAATGCGGATTGTTGAGCGACCGTAAACAAAATCAATGGGTTTATTACAGTATTAATAAAGCCCTGCCAGAGTGGGCTAAAAATGTATTAACGCAAACGCTTACTGCTAACCCTTCATTTTATGAAAACGATTTAACGCGCTTAAATGTTATGGGTAATCGCCCTGAACGTATTATTAGCTGCTGTAACTAACTTATTAAAGGTATTTAATTATGACTATTAAAGTAGGTATTAACGGTTTTGGCCGTATGGGACGTTTGACTCTGCGTGCAGCAGTTGATTGGCCAGAAATAGAGTTTATTAAAGTAAATGATGTAGCGGGCGATGCTAAAACCCACGCACATTTAATTGAGTTTGACTCAGTACACGGGCGCTTAGCACAACAGGTTTCTAGTGATGATAATAGCTTTAGTGTGGGTAAACACACGATTGCAGTTACCAACAACAAAACTATAAACGAAACTGATTGGTCTGATTGCGATGTAGTAATAGAGGCCAGCGGTAAAATGAAAACCACTGAGCTGTTAAATCAATATTTAGCACAAGGCGTTAAGCGTGTTGTGGTAACCGCACCTGTAAAAGAAGACGGTATTTTAAATGTAGTAATGGGGGTAAACGATGATCTTTATAACCCAAGTGAGCATAAAATTGTTACAGCCGCCTCGTGTACTACTAACTGTTTAGCACCAATAGTAAAAGTACTGCAAGAAAAAGTGGGTATTAAGCACGGCTCAATGACTACTATTCACGACATTACTAATACTCAAACGATTATTGATGCCCCTCATAAAGATTTACGCCGTGCGCGTTCGTGCGGTACAAGTTTAATACCTACTACAACCGGTAGTGCAACGGCTATTACGCATATTTTCCCTGAGCTAAAAGGTAAATTAAACGGCCATGCCGTGCGCGTACCTCTTACTAACGCATCAATTACCGATTGTGTTTTTGAGCTCGAGCGAAGTGTTACACAAGACGAAGTAAACACGTGGTTTAAAGACGCTGCAAATAACGAGCTACAAGGTATTTTAGGCTACGAAGAAAGACCGCTTGTATCTATAGATTACAAAACAGATCCGCGCAGCTGCACCATAGATGCGCTTTCAACCATGGTAATTAACAACACTCAACTTAAACTATACGCTTGGTACGATAACGAGTGGGGTTATGCAAACCGTACTGCTGAGCTAATGCTTAAAGTTGCACAAAGTGATTTTGCTTAATCTCGTTTTAAAAGGTTTAACGCTATGCTTGCGCAGTTAGCTAATTTACCAAGTTCTATAAAGCAATATTTAATAATTACTGGTAACTATTGGGCATTTACTTTAACTGATGGTGCGCTACGCATGTTGGTGGTGCTGTATTTTCATCAGTTGGGTTATGGTGCATTTGCGATAGCCATGTTGTTTTTGTTTTATGAAATATTTGGGGTGATCACCAATTTAGTAGGTGGTTGGCTTGGCGCGCATTTAGGGTTGAACAAAACCATGAATGTAGGGCTTGGGCTACAACTTGTCGCCTTAGCCATGCTTTGCGTGCCAGGGGATTGGCTAACCGTTGCCTATGTTATGGCAGCGCAAGCACTGAGTGGCATAGCAAAAGACTTAAATAAAATGAGCGCAAAGAGCGCCATTAAGTATTTAGTACCACAAGACGATGCAGGGCAAAGCCAATTATATAAATGGATTGCCATACTTACCGGCTCTAAAAATGCGTTAAAAGGAGTGGGCTTTTTTTTAGGCGGCTTATTACTAACTGTGTTTGGTTTTGTGGGGGCATTAATAAGCCTAATTATTTTACTTAGTGTTGCGTGGGTTATTAGTTTAATTTTTTTAAAAGGCGAGATTGGTAAAGCTAAAAACAAACCTAAGTTTAAAGAATTATTTTCTAAATCCCGGGCAATTAACTTACTTAGTACAGCGCGTTTATGCTTGTTTGCGGCGCGCGATGTATGGTTTGTAGTTGCACTACCTGTTTACTTAGCCGCTCAGTTTAACTGGGATCATTGGTGGGTCAGCGGCTTTATGGCTTTGTGGGTAATTGCTTATGGGCTGGTGCAATCGCAAGCACCGCGAATAACTGGGCAAGGTGATTCAACTTCACATTCGGTCAAAAAAGCGTATTGGTGGGTCGTTTTATTAAGTGGTGTAACTGGCATTTTAGCGTTGTTGATGCAATTGGATATAGCGGTACATTTTACGCTTGTAATCGGCTTACTTATTTTTGGTGGAGTATTTGCTGTAAATTCATCGCTGCATAGTTACTTAATAGTAAGTTTTGCTAAAAATGATGGGGTGTCACTCGACGTTGGCTTTTATTATATGGCCAATGCGATAGGGCGTTTGCTTGGTACGGTGCTTTCTGGTTGGGTTTTTCAAGTATATGGGCTTAGTGCGTGTTTATGGGTAAGTGTTTGTTTGTTAATAATGGCGACAATTACGACGGCATACCTGAAAAAGCAGTAAAAACCCAACTAATTGTATTAAATTCAAATTGTTTGATGATATTTATAGCTTCATTTTTTAAAACTACTAAACTATAGCTGTAGATTTAATCAAAAGGTGTATGGAATGCGGGAAATATCGTTAGCAAAAAAGTTACTCTGGCTTACCGTCGGGAGTATATTTATTACAGTATTGGTGCTTTCTAGTGTTTTATGGTGGCAATTATCATCAAGCAATGAGCAGTTAGCGAGCAAATCTGAAGAGTATATCGTTGCTGAGGTTGAAGAAAAACTTAATGCCAATGCTGCAGTATATGGTGAACGAATTGCTGGCTTTGTTAACGAGGCTTACCGAGTTCCGTATTCATTAGCCGCATTACTTGGTGATGCTGCAAAACAAAATACGCTAAGTAGAGATACAGTTGTAAGCATAAACCGCTCTATTTTAGAAAATAATACACTTTTATCTTCTATTTATTCTCAGTTCGAAGCTAATGCTTTTGATGGGCAAGATGCTCAATTCCAGCGGGGCTTTAAGCATTCTGTTGATGGTGATGGCACGCTCGAAGTCTATATTACTCGGGACGAGAATGGTACGGTAGAACAGCAAAAAGTGGCTAATGCAGCTGACAAATATATAACAAATTTGAACGAATTTGGACTTCGCGAAGCTGAATGGTACTTATGTGCAAAGGATACGCTCACACCATGTATTATGGAGCCTTACCTTTACGAAATTCCGTCCGGTGATTCGGTAATGTTAACGTCATTAACAGTGCCAATTTTAAAATCTGGGCAGTTTATTGGTTTAGCTGGCGTAGACTTAACACTTCCTACTTTTCAAGTGATGACTGAACAGCTTTCTAAACAACTTTATAACGGTAAAGCAAAAGTAACATTATTGAGTGACATAGGCTTAATTGTTGGCAGTAGCCATTATAAAACTAAACTAGGGCGTCCACTAAAAGAAGCGATTAGCTCATCGCTGTACAACGATATTGAAAAGTCAAAAGGACAAAGCGGTATTTTTAAGGTTAATAACGAGTACCTTGTTAATTACCCTATCAATATTAAACTTGCCAATAAGCAGTGGTCTTTAATTATTGAAGTACCAACAGAACTTGCGCTCGCAGGTCCTGAAGCGTTGGCTGAAAACATGCAAGAAACTGCAGCATCGTTAGGGTCTATTATTTTAGTAACCGGTTTAGCTATAGCTGCAATTGCATTTGTTATAATGAAATTAGTGGTTGGCGGCATCGTTGCACCGCTTCGACAAATTCAACAACGTGTTGATAACCTTGCAAGCTCTGAGGGTGATTTAACGCATACATTGCATGTTGATAGCCACGCTGAACTTATTGCATTAGCTGGTGGGTTTAATCGATTTTTAGCAAAACTACGTGATTTAATTTCTGAACTAAAAGCGGTGTCTGAGCAAACCAAACAGCAAGGCGAGATAGCGCAACACATTGCCATAGATACAAAGCAAAATGTGCAATCTCAATTTCAAGAAATTGAAAGTGTGGTAACGGCTATGAACGAAATGAGCGCAACAGCACTCGAAGTAGCCAGAGCATCAGAACAGTCAGCGCAGCAGGCAGATGAAATTAATGGCTTAGTGGTTAGTAGTGAGTCGAGCTTATCGTCAGCGATGAGCCAAGTTAAAACTATGTCTGAAGAAATTAAAGAAGCTAACCAAGCGGTTGAAAAAGTAGCATCGCGTAGTAAAGATATTACGCAAATTTTGGATGTGATCCGTACCATTTCAGAACAAACTAACTTATTGGCACTTAATGCGGCAATTGAAGCTGCACGTGCTGGTGAACATGGCCGAGGCTTTGCGGTAGTTGCTGATGAGGTAAGAGCGCTTGCGTCTAAAACGCGTTCATCGACTGACGATATCAGTAAATTGATCGATAGTTTGTTACACGAAGTTGGCAATGCCTCAACTGTAATAGAAAAAGGCGTAGTGCGCGCACAAAGTGCTGTTGATGAAACCTCAATTGCATTTGATGCTCTTCACAGTGTAGTGGTTAAAGTTGATGAAATAACTAATCAAATTACACATATTGCCACGGCAGCTGAAGAGCAAAGTTTAGTAACTGAAGAAATAAATCGTAATTTAACACTTATATCAGATGCAGCTTCGCAGCTATCCGATTTATCGGCACAAGCAGGCGATAGCAGTGAAGTACTCAACAAGCTTGTAACGCAACAAGATTCAGAGCTTAATAAGTTAAAAACGTAATATTGAACGTCAAAAAATAAAAAGGCAGTAATTAAATTACTGCCTTTTTTAATTAAAACAAGCGGTTTATAGGTTTTTCATGAGCGCAAACATTTGATTGATCATAGGTTGGGCCAGTAGTTCAACGCCTGGGCGATTAAAATAACCACGTAACCCTGTAAACTGAATCTGAAAAAAACGTGCGTACTCGATAGCTGTTAATTTATCGCTCAACTCATTTTTTGCTATTGCTTGCTCAAAAAGTACAGTGAGATAACCTTCAAACTTAGCCGCTAAATCTAAACTCAATTCATATAAACTACTGTTTTTATCGGCAAACTCATTGTTAGCTTTTACTAACATACAGATTGCACTCGGGCTACAATCTTTGTTTTTAATTACCACATTTTCTACAAATGCACGTAAGCCACCTAAGGTTGTGTCTGACGAAGATAAAAAACCGTCAATTTGGCTTTTCATTTGCACCGTATAGTCTTTTAGTGACTCACTATATAGCCCTTCTTTTGAACCAAATGCAGAATAAATACTGCCTGGTCGCATATTAACGGCTTCTTGTAAGTCTCGCGTTGAGGTTGCATGAAAGCCTTTTTCCCAAAATAATTGGCTGGCAACACGAACAACATTTTCGCGTTCAAATTTAACCTTATTAACCATTTCATTCTCAATTAATTTGAACAGTTGCTCAATTTTAACTTGAACAGTCGCTCAAAATCAAATAGTATGTGTTTCGAAGTTACATAAACCTAATTATTTTTGGAGCTAAACATGGCAGAATTTACTTTATACACGGCAGAAAATGCACCAGAAGAAGCAAAACCACTTTTAGCTGATTCAGTAGCAGCATTTGGTATGCTTCCTAACTTACATGCAGTAATGGCTGAAGCACCAACATTACTTAAAGGTTACCAAGTACTGCATGACTTGTTTCAAAAAACGTCATTTAATGCAGAAGAGCTAACAGTAGTATGGCAATCAATTAACGTAGAGCACGACTGTCATTACTGTGTTCCTGCTCACAGTGGTATTGCAGCGGCAATGAAGGTTGATCAAGGTATTGTTGACGCACTTGTTAACAAAACACCACTTGAAAACCCTAAGCTAGAAACTCTTCGTGAAACTACACTCGCAATGACACGTGAACGTGGCGTGATCAGCGATGAGCAAATCGAAAAATTCTTTGCCGCAGGTTACGCTAAGCAACAACTACTTGAAATTATTGTAGGCTTGTCTCAAAAAGTAATGAGCAACTACACTAATCACCTTGCTGATACACCAGTAGATGATGCATTTAAAAAATACGTAAAATAAATACGGTTCTATAAATGACAATAGGCAGCTTAGGCTGCCTTTTTTGTGTTTATAAATTGCGATTATTTAAACTTAACGGCTTTTGTACTGCGTGTATAAATACGTTGTTCGGGCTTTGTCCACTCACCCTTTTTTAAATAAGAGATTGATACAATGAATTTATCGTCTTTTAAATCACTTGTAGACTTAACCTTAGTCACTCCCTCTTTACTGCCTGTTACTTCTTCGTAGGCTACAAACTGAGTCGGGCTTAATACTGTTATAGTGCCTTTTGTATAAAAACCTGCTGTTGTGAAGTAATAAAAGACGAGTGACTTTTTTTTGCTATCATAAAAAATCGTCGATTCGCCGCCATACTCACCCTCATTAATAGAGTGCATAGTACGAATAGCTTTACCGTTTAGCGTACGTTCCCACCTGCCGACATCCTGAACTGGCTTTGCGCCTGAGACTACCTTAAAGTCGGTTTGCCAAGTGCCTAAGTAAGGCTGAAATATTGCTAGCTCTTTATCGAGGGTTAAGTTGTTTTCGTCCGCGTAACTAAAAGTAAATGAACAGAGGAGCAACGCTAAGAATAACGCTTTAAAATGTGTCATAATTTAACTCTTATTTTTAAATTCTGTGCGTTCAGTATAGGTGATAATTAATTGATAAAAAAAGCCTTAATAACAATATCGAGTCTTTTTATTGCTTTAACTTGGCTAGCTTACATGCTTAGCTATATTGCTCTTTATATACCAATTTATCTCAGTATTTTGAGTATGTTAACATTTTTAATGTATGCTTGGGATAAGCGCAAAGCAATACAATCGGCACATAAAAAAGTAAACCGTACGCCTGAGCGCACGTTGCAATTACTTGCTCTGTGTGGTGGTTGGCCAGGTGCATTATTTGCACAACAATTACTACGTCATAAATCTAAAAAACGTCGTTTTATATTTGTGCTGTGGGTATGCATTGCAGTTAATTTAGGTGGGATCGTGTATTTTTGGTTGAATAGGGGGTATTTACTCGTTTGACTAAATAGAAGGTTTGCTGAGCTAACTTAACCTGAACTTTGGTAAATAATATATTACTCAGAGTTCAGGTTACTTAACAGTATAAATGGCTTACTGTTCAGATTGACTTGTTAGTGCTTCATCTAATCCAACAGTTAAAATAGTTTTTTTGTCAACAACGACCCATTTTCTGTAGGTTTGGTATCCAGCTCTGCTGACTTCAATATCGTATTTGCCTTCTTTTAGCTCAATGGCATCTTGATAGACCGGGTTTATGTTCATAATACGAACGCGAGCATCTGCGGGAGTCGTAATAACGGTTAATGAAATTGGTGCTACAACTTCTTCAACATCTACTTTGGCTTCGGTAACAACCTCAGTGACGACTTTATCAACTGTTGAGGTGGTTGAACAACCGCTTAGTAATAGGATGGCTGCAAGTGCGCTTAAGTTTTTCATCGATACTCCATTAAGTAATTTAAAAATGTTGAAGGTTACGAAAAATCTTGGAGGAGTGTCTTAAAAGCTCAACTCGTCGTCCTTGACTCTCGTTTAAAAAGCGGTGGATAGTCTAATATGTATCCACCATATATTCAATTATAGTTATTTTCTTATTGCTACGCTCATCATCTAAACAAACTCTGAGTTAGTAGCCTAACTATTTTATTTACAGCATACTGTCTAACGACTGCGTAATGGCCTCACTTCTTTCGACTAATTGCTCCGCAGTTCGGTACATTTTTCGCTTCATTAGAGTATTAGCCATTGTAATATATCGCTTTGACAAATCTTGTTTTAATGTCACTAGAAGAGGAAAATCAGTTGGTAGATCAGCAGACTCTAAATTAATAAGTTCTTCAAACTCTAGTAGCTGCTTGTAATCCTCAATACCTTCCAATTGTTCAGAGTAACGTTGAAATCTTGGTTGATAAAAAACAATAGCATCCGAGAGTGGGTAGGTAATTTGCTCACCTATCGCTAATTTTTTCTGATAAAAGGTCAGTGCATCAATTGCAGATTCTCTTTTGAGTAAATTTGCGAAAAGGAGTTCAGCTTTTTGATTGCTGGTAAATATCGCTTTACCAACATTTAAGAGTGCTTTTTGCGCAATTACGTCATCTTCTTCTACTGCTTTGTCTAACGCTATTTTAAAATTATCAAAATGTAAGGAAGAGGGCTCGTACACGTAGGTATTATCAACTTCTTTTAAGTCTTGAATTAGCTGCGGGATATTATTATTGTCACTTTCGTTATAACGAGACTGTTCTAACAATAAATTAATTCTCGATGTGATATCAAAAATTATTGACTGACGCTCTCTTAGGATGCTCTCTAACTGCACTGAAAGTTTTTCTGAGTCAGGGTAGTAGTCGAGAGCTTTAGAGTAGATTGAAATTGTTTTATCAAAATCTTTAAATTTATTTGAATTATTATTATTAAAGTTATTAGCTCTTTTATCAAAACTGCCTAATATGCTCGTTTGATTTACTCTTAATAGGCCCTGCTTTAATACTTCGTACTGCGGAGGAATTTCAGCTAACTTATCTAAAATATGAGGCCCATTCCAAGACATCCAAGTTTCTACTTGTTGATTAATTGCGTTCGCATTATCAAGTTTTGCCTCTAGTTGCTTTACTTGCACAGTGTTAGCTAATTGATATTGAATAGCTACAATAACTAAAATAACGGATGCTGCGACTAAACCGATCGCTGGCTTTAAATTAGACTTAAGTTTTTTAGAAATAGGTAATAAAGAACTTTGTCGTTGTGACGTTTCTAACGATAGTGCATTATTTATACTTTGCCATAACCAAAGTGGACAATTGCTTGGACGTTTAGCAGTGGTACTCTTTGGTAGTTTATCGGCTGCAACTCGATTAAATGGATGTTTACTACTTAATAGTTCAAACGCAATACATGCGTATGAAAACACGTCATCTTTAACGGTAGCACTGGCACCATTTAGTTGTTCAGGACTTGCGTAGGTCGGTGTATAACCGCCAATATCGCCCAACTCAACATTACTTCTAACGGCATACGCATCTTCAATGTTTTTATGCTTTGCGATACCAAAGTCGAGTACTTTTAAGTCCCCATTACTGTCAAATATGATATTGGATGGTTTGAGGTCATTATGAATCACCCCTCTTGAATGTGCATATATAAGAGCATCAGCAAGCTGTTCTAAAATCACTTTCGCTTTTTTAAATGCCATGCCTGAGGGCTTGTTGCGTTTAATTATTTGTTCTAAAGTTTCTCCCTCAACAAGTTCCATTGTGACGTAATATAAATCACCATCGGAATCTGCTGAAAACACTTTAACGATGTTAGGGTGGGAGAGCTGTTGTGTTTTTGCTGTTTCGTCTTTTAGAAGAGTAATTGCTTCTTCTGAGTATGAAAACTCTTCTTGCAACACTTTTAAAGCAACAAATGCTTCAGCACGATTTACATTTTCTAAGAAGGTATCACGCGCTCTGTAAATGTAGCACATGCCGCCTTGTCCAATTAGTTCTTCAACCAGGTAGCGATCGGAAATCTTTTTTCCGATGAGGTTAATCTTATTTTTAGCAGAGGTTCTTTTTTGATTAGAATCAAGTGATGCAATTTGAGTTTTGTCACTCGGGTTGTTAATACCGCTCATTATAAATCCTTTTATTGTGTTTATTTAAATAATTACAAAGGTAAGCTTTATACTTATTATCAATTTCCCTCTGATATTGTCGTACATTTTTACAAAAAATCTCGACTATAGCAATGTTTCAATTATTGAATATTTATATCTAAATTTTAAAACAGCTAATTTATACGCTATCGGGAATATTTAACAAATGTAACTTTATAAAAATATAAAAAATAAACCCACTTTTGAGCACATACTTAAGTAAAAAAGAGAGTTTAGGGCGTCAATGAATGAGATTAAGTAATCAAGATAAATCAATTGAGGTTTTACTTTTTCATTTTATAGAGTACGGATTTTGGCCGAAATGTAAAAATATTAACGGCCACAATTGTTCAGTATATCGATTAAGTTAATATTTATTTTTACAGTATTTTATGGCTCAATAAAAGTCAGTCTATATTTATATATTAATTTCAATGTTGACAATAGTTTCTCTTCTACTTTATCCTACCGACAATAAAGATTTAAGGGACTGACTTATCAAATGGAACTGATACTAAACATAACTAGTTATCATAGACTCTCACCTGAAATTGAAGCATCTAAGACTGTAGTAGATAAACTCATCTTTGGTCGCTCTGAGACTTGTGATTGGCATCTGCCCGATCCTGAAAAAATAATATCAAGTAAACACGGACAAATCGTAAAAGAAGGTGATTCTTTTTATATTTACGATAATTCAACGAATGGCACCTTTATAAACTTTGCTGTAACCCCACTTGGTCAAGGAAATAGGCAGGTTCTTGCTGACAGTGACGTATTAACTATTGGCGACTTTCAAATTGATGTTAAGTTGGTTGATGATCGCGTTTCACCAGTGAGTAATACCGATTTTTCGGCCAGTCAAAACAGTGATAATAATTACCGTGCGGATAGTAAAGATTCATTTTCACAATCGCATCAGTTTTTAGACGAATCTATTTTAGATGAATCAATGCCTGGAGTTTCTATGGTGCAAGAGCCCTTTTTGAACTCAGGTAACCAGATCCCAGAAGATTGGGATGATTTATCACGCCTGATGAACCCAGAACACTCCGATGCATCAAAACATGACTCTGCGAATGTTCAAGAGTTAAAAACGAATTCTCCACGAGTACAATCGGAAAGTCGAAAAATAGCCCCTAAAGAACAAACTGTCGAGACTGCATCACCAAAAATAGCTGCAAAAAACAGTACTGCGTTATCTGATGCATTTTTAAAAGGTTTAAATATAAAGCCTGAAGTACAAAATTCGTTAAATACAGAAAAGCATTGGTTTGAAATGGGGCAAGGCCTTAATTTATTACTCAATGGCCTTATGGACTCTTTACGTCAAAGAGCGCATGTAAAAAGTCAATTGAGGTTAAATCATACAATGTTTCAAACTGAACAAAACAACCCTTTAAAATTTTCTGCTAATATAGATGACGTTATTCAGAATTTATTCATAAGGAATAGTGCAAGCTTCCTCTCGTCTAAGGAGTCGATAAATGAAAGCTTTATTGACTCTCGCAGGCACGAACATGCGTTATTAGCCGGTGCAGATGGTGTACTTAAAGGGATGTTAGAGCAAGTTTCTCCCCAACAGATAAGTCAGCAAGCAAATGATAATTCTAACGTATTAAAAATTATCCCTGGGCAAATTGAATCTAAATGCTGGAAGTTATATCAGAGTTTACATGATGATTTGTCACAAGACGTTAGTTCCAAAGGGGCAATGGCTATGTCAGATGATTTTTTAAAGGCATACAACGATAGACTTAAAGAAACGCTTTAGAAAGGAAATTAAACAATGTATAAAATTAAGCTCTACTTAATGAGTTTTAGTTTACTATTTTTAGTACTAGGATGTTCTACCGTTAATAAACTTGTTCCGCCTTCAACAGATCTGATTATTAATGTATCTAAGAATGTGAATCCTGATACGTCGGATAGACCTTCACCTGTAGTTATGAAAATATTTGAACTTAGTTCTCGAACTATTTTTGATACACAAGATTTTTTTAGCCTTTACGATACGCCTGAAAAATTATTAGGGCCTGATCTGTTAAAAAAAGACGAGCTTGAATTACAGCCAAATTCAGTACAAAAATATAAAATGAGTCTCAATCGAAACACTCGTTATGTGGGGGTTGTGGTTGCTTATAGAAACATTGATCAGGCAAGATGGAGAGCTGTAATTGAAGTTGATCCTACCGGTTATGATGATATAAATGTCAATGTAGAAGCTATTGCTACATACATGAGAGAGAAATAAAAAAAGGATTTGTAAAATGGGTGATAACACTCGTGTTGCTTGGACTGAAGGGATGTTTTTAAGGCCGCAACACTTCCAGCAATCAGATAAACATATTGCGAATGTAATCCAACAAGTGTGCAGTGGTAACCTTGCAGATCCTTGGGGAATACTTGAGGTAGCAATTGATACTGAACTGCTAAAATCGGGTCAATTTGCGATTGAATCACTGTCGGCAATTACCCCAGATTTACTACCGATAGATATGCCTCAGTCAACTTCTTTGCCTGAGCCATTAGTGGTCGGCAAAGATATATATGACGAGATAGTTTATCTTGCAATACCGGCATTGAAAAATAGCGGCATAAACTTATCTGCCCCAGAAGAAAATATTGTAACTCGTTATAAATTGAATGATTTATCAGTGAGTGACGATTTAGTGGGGGCGCAATCTCAAGAAGTTATTCAAGTCGCTAAAATATATAGTAAGTTAGTACTTTCCTCTGATGATCACTCTGGTTATATATTGCTGCCTTTAGCAAGAATTCTAGACGTTAGTAGTGAAGGGCAAATAAAGCTAGATAATAAGTATATACCGGCATCTTTAAAAGTAGGGCAATGCAAGCCTCTTTTGGGTCTTGTTCGCGAAATTGGTTCAATGATCAAACAGCGCTCAGAAAGCATCGCCGTTAGATTGTGTCAAGGATATGCAGGAAGTACATCAGTTGCCGACTTTATTATGCTGCAAACATTAAATAAGTATGATGCAGTATTTGACAACTTATTATCAGTCAATAATATCCATCCAAATATCTTGTATATTAGGTTGATTGAGCTTGCCGGAGAGCTGTCGACGTTTAGTACTGTTAATAAACGAGTTCCTAAGCTCCCTAAATACGATCATAAAAACTTGGGTCAAGTGTTTAGCGAAGTCGTTAACTTCCTATATCAGTCGTTGAGTCATGTTATTGAGCAAACAGCAACTGAAATAAAGTTAGAACAAAGCAAATTTGGAATTTCATTTGGTGCATTAAACGATAAGTCGGTGCTAAATTCAGCTCAATTTATTCTAGCAATAAAAGCAAGTGTTCCGCATGAAGAGTTACGTAAAATACTGCCATCACAGATAAAAATAGGCAGTGTAGAAACTATACGTGATCTTGTTAATAACCAAATACCAGGAATAACAATCAGTAGTTTACCTACAGCCCCAAGACAAATCCCATATCATGCAGGTTTCCATTATTTTGAATTAAATAAACAGGGAGAGCATTGGGATAAGTTGCGCTCTAGTGGCGGAATTGCCATTCATTTATCAGGTAGCTACCCAGAACTACAATTAAGCCTTTGGGCAATTAGAACTTAATTTTAAAGGAAGAGTTTCAATGGACGAAACCATTATCAAACCACGCCCTGGTAGATTAGGACGTGATACCTCTAGTAAAGCAAATACTGACAGTGATGCTGATAAAACGGTGATGTCTGTCGAATCGCCATCGACAAAGCTACCAAGTAGCGTCAAAGTGTCTATCTTTAAAAACCCTCTTTTAGAAGCTGCAACTGACTGTTTTTCAATAGTCATATCTATTAGTCAATCAGCCGAAATGACAAATTTAGCAGCTTTAAAACATCGTTGTGTTGAGGCCATAAAGCGGTTTGAAGTTGAAGTTCGCAACCAAAATTTATCTAAAGATATCATCAACAATGCGCGCTACTGCCTATGTGCTATTCTCGATGAATCGGTATTAAATTCAAAATGGAGCTCAATGGAATGGGCCGATGAAAGCTTATTATCTACATTCCATAAAGAAACATTTGGTGGTGAATATTTTTATACATTACTCGATGACGCGCTGTTACAACCTGAAAAAAACAAGCAATTTTTAGAGTTACAGTATCATTGTTTAAACCTTGGTTTTAAGGGCAAATATAGATTAGATACTGTTGGTGATAATAAAGTTGAAGAATACCGTTCTCAGATGTACCACCTTTTAAATCAATTAGATGGGCCAATCAATAACAAGTTATCACCTAATTGGAAAGAGCGAGTTGCTGCAGGTGTTGAACTTAGAAATCAAGTACCGCTTTGGGTGATTTTTTCTGTTTTAGGGCTCGTGTTACTTGCCGTTTATTTATTTATCAATATGAAACTCAATGATGATGTTTTTGCTATCAATGAAAAACTTGCCGTTATTCATCCACTCGCAAATGAGCAAACTGTCGATAAAAAAGACCAGCAACTATTAGTTTTAGAGCAGCTACTACAAACCGAAATACAGAGGGGGATTGTGGTTGTTAAAAAAAGTAATGATCGGATCAGAATTTCCATCAAAAGTGAAAGTTTGTTTAATCAAGGTAATTCACAGTTACTGCCTTCTTTTCAGCCTATTCTTGAGAAACTTGCACTTAGTTTAGAGGGAACAAAAGGCAGAATATTAATTACGGGTCACACAGACGACACGCCTATTAGTACCGACAGATACCCCTCAAATTGGCACCTTTCTTTAGCTAGAGCAACACAAGTTGCTAATTCTATGGCTAAAAGTACTAACCTTAGTGGCCGTTTATGGCCTGAAGGTAAAGGGGCCGCAGAGCCAATCGCCAGCAATTCAGATTCAGCTTCTAGGTCATTGAACCGACGAATTGAAATCGATCTATTATTTTAATGAGGCTGATATGAGTTTCTCGCAAAAATTTAAAAAAATGACATACGCTCTTACATCTCGTACCGCGATGCTAATTATAGGTTTCCTAGCTTTATCATTATTGATTTGGTTTGGTGGTCCTTTAATTGCAGTGGCAGATTACGTCCCTTTAGCAAGTATTGCTGCAAGGTTGCTAACAATATTACTTATATTGTTGCTCTTTTCTGTGACAAAAATTTATCGTCTTGTGCAGCAAAATAAAAGAGATGAAAAAATGGCTGATGAGTTAATCGATAGCGATGACTCAGGCGGCAGTGAAGTAAACGAAGAAATCACGACTCTAAAAACAAGAATGAATGAAGCTATCGACTTGTTAAAAGATGTTAAGTTGTTCAAAGGTAAAAATATTTACCAGTTGCCGTGGTACATAATGATCGGCCCTCCTGGCGCGGGTAAAACAACCGTTATTAATAATTCAGGATTGGATTATCCATTAAAAGATAAACTGGGCGTTGATTTAGTTCATGGCATCGGTGGTACACGAAATTGTGATTGGTGGTTTACTAATAAAGCGGTATTGATCGATACCGCCGGTAGGTATACAACTCAAAATAGTCATGCAAAACATGACTCACGAGCATGGGAAGGGTTTTTAGGTCTATTGCGAAAGTATCGTCCACTTAGGCCAATTAATGGTGTGATGATCAGCATGGGTATATCTGAGTTGATGAGTCAGACTAAAACTGAGCGTAACTTACATGCACGTGCAATAAAGCAACGGCTACAAGAGCTTCAAAATCAGCTTGGGATGACATTTCCTGTCTATGTTATTTTTTCTAAGGTTGATTTAATTGAAGGATTCAGAGAATTTTTTGGCGAATTAACGGAAGAAGAATGTGAACAAGTATGGGGAGTTACCTTTGAGCTTGATCTTGCTAAAGACACCCAGGTAGAAGCGTTTAATAAAGAATTTCATACTTTAATTTCTAAATTAACAGAAATGCTTAATCGCAGATTGATAAATGAAAGAAACGAAGCGATCAGAGCTAAAATATTCGAATTCCCTAGGCAGCTAAGAGTACTTCAAGGTGTCGCTGATGGCTTTTTAAAAGAAATATTTACACCTAATGCATATGAAGAGCTGCCCATGTTTAGGGGCGTTTACTTAACGAGCGCAACTCAAGAAGGAACGCCTTCTAGCTTTTTGAATGATGTTAACTCAGGTAAAACAGATTATATCAATCAATCAAAAAGCTTTTTTATAAAAAATGTTTTAGAGAGCGTGATTTTTCCAGAGCAAAATTTAGCAAGTACAAATAAACATCACGACAAACAAAATAAATGGCTACGCGTTGCTAGTATCTCATTAGCTGTTATTGCGCTATTTGGCTTTTCAATTTCTTGGTACTTTAGTTTTGCATGGAATAGTAATCTAATTGCAGAAACTGAAGAGGCTATTTCGACATATCAAGAGCTTGATTCAGCGTCATTTGATCGAAATAACTTAGTGGTTTTAAATGATAGGTTAAACGCGCTGAGAAATTTACCAGCAAGTGCGCCATTTTTAATGGACTCGGAAGAGTCACCATCATTTGGTTTTAATAAATTAAATGAAATTAAAGCATCTTCTGTTAATGCTTACGATCGTTCTTTACAAACTTATTTAGAACCATTTATCAGCAATACCCTTATAAAAGAAATGGCAGCCCATCCAGAGCACCTTAGTTATTTATATGAGACTTTGAAGTGTTATTTAATGCTATTTCAACCAGAGTATTTTGAAAGTGAAGACATTACAGCATGGTTTGATGCTTACTTAGAAAGAAACCTTCCGGGTGATAAGAGTATTCAAATTAGAGATGAATTAATGGGTCATATTTCAGCTTTGTTGAACAAAGGTATTAATCAAACTGATGTTGATAACCAAGCTGTACGAACTGCACGCGCTGAATTAACTAAGTTGCCTATAGCAGAAAGAGCGTATCAACGTCTGCAAGCTGACTTTCTTAATAGTAGTATTCCGCCGTTTAGATTAACCGATATTATTAGTTTTGAAAGTGCGCAAAAATTTACGTTTCGTAATAATGGTGAGCTAACTAGAAATATCCCTGGGTTGTACACATTTAATGGATTTCACGGTATTTTTAACGTTGAAAAAAGTAAAATGTTAGGTAATTTAATGGCCAGTAGTTGGGTGTATGGTGAAGAAGCATCAGGCACTTACGATATTTCAAAAGATGAAATAGAAAAGAAATTAGAGCAGCGTTATTTTCAAGACTATATTCATTATTGGCAGTCGTTCTTAGATGACTTAAGTCTTAATCAATATAGCTCACCGGCAGAGGGCGTTAATATTACGGATGTATTAGCGGGTTCAGAAGCGCCAATTAAAAATATTATTATTGCAGTTCAAAAGAATGTTCAGCTGACAAAACTACCGGTATCGGAAAATCAAAAAGCAGCAGGTAAACTGGCTGCTAATGCTGCTGAAATTGCAATGCAAACGAAAGCAAATAGGATCAAGCGATTTTTACCTGACGAAGCGCCTAAGTTCGACATAAAGTTGCCAGGTTACCAAGTCGAAGAAGCATTTGAAGATGTGATAAACATTGATTCTCAACAGCTCGATAATATTCAGAAAAATCTGCGAGAGCTTAATATTTATTTAACCAAGCTCGATCGAGGCGATCAGCTTAAGTATTCAATAAAAGATCAAATTAGTGGTAAGAGTAAACCAAGCTTTATACGTCAATTAGAGTTTCAAAGTCGAGATTTACCTTATCCATTCAATAGCTGGTTATTAGATATAAGCAGAGACACTAGTAATATCACCAAAAATAGTGCAAACAGGCACCTGAACGAAATTTGGAAAAGCAAAGTTTTAAGAGAATACAATGCTGCGATTGTGGGAAGGTACCCTTTCTCTCCACAGGCAGATAAAGAAGTAAATATGAAAGACTTTGCTCGCTTTTTTGGACCAGGTGGAACCATTGATAGCTTTTTCAATAGCTATGTTGCGCCTAGCGTTGATATAAGCTCAAGTCCATGGAAGTTTGAAAAAGACATTGGTATTAGCAGTGAAACATTAAAAATGTTTGAACATGCTTATCAAATCCAAACCGCTTTTTTTGATGGTGGAAGTAATACCCCTCGAATAGAGTTTGGTTTACGAACATTTAAACTGGATAAAACAGTGTCTAGCCTTATGATAGAAATTGATGGACAGTCAATGACTTACCGACATGGTCCATTAAAAGTAACAAATTTCATTTGGCCTGGAGCATCTGGTCAAAGTAAAACAAGAGTGGTGTTTACGCCTCCAAATGGTGGCCGCTCAATTAACACAACTTACCAGGGTGAATGGTCACTTTATAGAATGCTTGATGAGCTTAGCGAAAAAAGAAGCCAAACTCGTAACGATCTAGAGCTGCACTTTTCAATTATGGGAAATAATGCAAAAGTCGAATTGTTGCCTAAATCAATCAGACATCCATTTTGGAATACAAGCGTAGAGAAGTTTTCATGTCCGACACGATTATAAATATAGGTTATCTTGGTAAAGTTCCCTCTTTAGGCGACTTTGTTCAAGATAACGTTTCTAAGGCATTTTCTGAGCATTGGGAGCAATGGTTACAAGCAGCCATTGCTGTTAGTAAGGAGCAGCTAGGAGAAGCATGGCAGGATAATTACTTGGTAGCGCCTGTCTGGCACTTTGCCTTGAGCCCTAATATAGTTGGCGACAACGGGGTTATGGGAACCATAATACCGAGTATGGATGCGGTTGGAAGGCATTATCCTTTTACTCTATTGAGTGAGACGCAAAGTGACCCTATTGCTATATTAAACTCAGGTGTGTTTTCTTTAGAGTATGAAGATGTGGTTTTAAAAGTATTAGAGGGCTCGGTTGATCTTTTTTCGTGGAGAAAAGAGGTCACCCAAACGCTTAATATAATGACGGCTGAAAAAAAGCAGGTCAGCTATTCTCATTCACCCGATAAAAACAAAGCGGGTGAGGCGTTTGAATTTTCAGGTACTGAGCTGTCAGATAATGTTTTAGAAGATGCAATGCATGCCATATTACATAAGAAACATGGTGATTATAGCGTTTGGTGGACACATGGTTCATTTAACATCAAACCAATGGTGCTTATTACATCTGCACTACCTCCTGTAAATCAAGTTGCAGCCATGTTAGATGGTAGGTGGAAACATTGGGAATGGAATTATACGCAGGTAAAAAATAGTGATTAGTAAATTTTGTACAAGTTATGCCATTACCCACCGAGGTGTTGTTAGGCAACTAAATGAAGATGCCCATGTAGAAATTAATAGTCATAACCTGTGGGTTGTTGCTGATGGCATGGGAGGCCATGAAGCCGGTGAAGTCGCAAGCCAGTTAGTTGTTGATGTTATTAGGACAAAAGTTCAAGAGCTTGAATTAGATGTTTTAAGTATTTCTCATATTGTGGGGGCGATTGAAGAAGCAAATAGACAGCTCAGTGAATACAGTGCTTCTTATCTAGATAATAAAACGGCGGGCAGTACGGTTACTGCGTTATTTTTAAAAGATGGGAACTACCATATTTTATGGGCTGGTGATAGCAGAGCCTACTTATTACGTGATGGTGAGCTTCAGCAGATATCAAGAGATCATAGCCAAGTAAATGACTTGATTGATGAAGGGGTTATTTCTGTTGAAGAAGCGAAAAATCATCCTCTATCTAATGTAATAACACGCGCAGTTGGTGTTATGGAAAATGTAAAAGTGGATGTTATTAAAGATAAAATAAGAACCGGTGATATATTTTTACTTTGTTCTGATGGGCTAACTGGAGAATTATCTGATGACGATATATGCATGTCTTTAGAACCAAATAGTATTATTGATTCGGGTATGGCATTAATGCACTCTTCTTTAGTTCGAGGTGCAAGAGATAATGTGACATGTATTTTAATTAAATATGATGAAACAAAAGATAATCAAGATATTAATGCGATTAATAATATGGATGAGGCGACGATTCCTTTATTTACTAAATAACATATTGATTATTTTAAATAAGATTGTTTTAAATTATTTAAATGATGTTATTTGAAAGTATACTAAAAATTGATTGTTTATATATTGGCAATAATGAATTTTTAAACACAATTGTAACTAAGCTTGTATTTTAATATAAAGAATGTAATATAAAATCCGCTCCGCTTTATTGGAGTTTTATGGATAATTATTAGGACAATGGAATGTTTTTATTAGATGAATATATCTCCCCTATTTCAGACACTGAGATTGCAGGTATTGATCCCCGCTCAGATGTCTCTCCTACGTCTACATATTATGCTTTAAAAGATTTGAGAAATCAGCTCAGAGCGGCTGAAAGAAATGCATTGGTTGATGAGCAAGGTATCTCCTCTTTGTCGCGAGACTGGTTACCTCTCCTTGAGCAATGTAGCAAAGCAATAAAAACCGAAAGCAAAGATATTGAATATTTGGCATGGCTAATTGAAGCAATGTGTCGTATTTACGGCTTTAAAGGCTTGGCGTTTGGCTTTAAAGTTGCTCATAACCTAATTGAAAATCACTTTGACGATTTATACCCTACACTCGACTCAGATGATGAAATTTGGGATAAAGTATCAGCACTAGTGGGGTTAAATGGCTCTGCGGGTGAAGGTACGTTGATCATACCAATAAAGAGTATTTACTTAACTGATAGTGTAAGTATGAATTCTTATTCTTTTTGGGAATATCAACAAGGATATGATGTTTCTCGTTTGAGTGATGATAAAAGAGAGAAAAAAATTACTCAAGGTGCAGTTGACTTCGAATTAATAGAAAAAAGTGCGGCAGAAACCAGTACTGATTTTTTTGTCTCTCTAAAGTTAGATATTGAAGAAGCGATTGAGCAATTTTCCACGCTTAGTGAAGTAATGGACAGAGTGACAGGTCAACCACAGCCGACTTCTAATATAAAACAGGCACTTGAAGTGAGTTTGGCGGCACTAAAACACGTTGCTGCAGATAAGCTTGAAGCGGCAGAACAAGCACTAGCTCAAAAGAATGCTAGTGAAAATGTTGAGCTAGAAACTGAGAACGATGCGGGAGTCGAAGGCGTAGTTGAAAAAGCGAATAGCAATGAGATTAATTCTAGAGAAAATGCAATAAGTAAACTAAAAGAAATAGCCACATTCTTTAGAAAAACAGAGCCTCACTCGCCGATGTCGTACACGATAGAACAAGTAATTCGATGGAGCGAATTATCGCTACCTGAGTTATTAAATGAACTAATTACAGATAGTGATGCTAGGACTGGGTACTTTAAGTTGTCTGGCATTAAAATCAGCGAAACTGAAACATAAGTAAAAGGAGTTCTCAATGAGTATCCATGATAAATTAAAACGAGTTCGTAAGCCTAGAGTACATATCACTTATGATGTGGAAACTGAAGGCGCAGCGGTTAAAAAAGAATTACCATTTGTTGTTGGTGTGATGGGGGACTTTTCAGGAGATAATGCTGATGCCTTAAAGCCACTTAAAGACAGACGATTTATACAAATAGATCGCGACAACTTTAATGATGTTTTAAAGCGTATGAGTCCTTCTCTGAATTTATTAGTCGACAATACATTAAATGATGAAGGTTCTCAGTTTGAAGTTAAGCTTAACTTTAAATCGATTGATGACTTTGAGCCAGCAGCTGTTGTAAATCAGGTTGAACCATTACGTAAATTAATGGAAACACGTAATAAACTACGCGACCTAATGACTAAAATTGACCGCTCAGAAGAACTTGAAAATGTATTAGAAGAAGTACTTAGTAATACCGCAAGTTTAGACTCTATCGCTAAAGAGCTTAAATTAGAGGAGACTGAAAAATGAGTACAGAGCAACTAAGTACAGAATTAGAGTCAACGACTGAAGTGAGTTCATCTTTACTTGAACAAGCTATTGGTGCAACTAAGCAAACAGATGCGAGTCGCGCAGAAGAGTTACTTAAAACACTGACTGAAGAAGCCTTGAAAGGGACAGTCCAGTGGAATAAAAACATGACTGTGACGTTTAATGAAGCAATTCAATTAATCGATCAAAAAATATCAAAGCAGCTAAGTGTTGTTATGCACAGTGATGAATTTCAAAAGCTTGAAGGTTCATGGCGTGGATTACATCACCTAGTGATGAACTCAGAAACAAGTGGCACACTTAAAATCCGTGTTTTAAATATGAAGAAAAAAGAACTTCATAAAGATTTAAGTAAAGCGGTTGAATTTGATCAAAGCCAGACGTTTAAGAAAATATACGAAGCTGAATTTGGCACACCAGGTGGTGAACCTTACGGCACAATCGTTGGCGATTTCGAATTTACTAATCATCCTGAAGATGTTGAAGCACTTAGTTTAATGTCTAATGTTGCAGCTGCAGGCTTCTGTCCATTTATTGCGGCATCGTCGCCATCATTATTTGGTTTCGATAACTGGGAAGAATTGACAAAACCTCGCGATTTAGAAAAAGTCTTTGAATCATTAGAGTATACAAAATGGCGCTCATTTAGAGACAGTGACGATTCACGTTTTGTATCTTTAACAATGCCTCGTTTCTTATCTCGCCTGCCGTACGGTGCTGCTTCGAAGCCAGTGGAAGAGTTTAACTACGAAGAGTTTGAAGTTGAGCCTAAAGATGGTCGTTCGGTCAGTACTGAAAATAAAGACTATTGCTGGAGCAACGCAGCGTACGCTATGGCAACAAATATGACAAAAGCTTTTGCTCAATACGGCTTTTGTACTGCTATTCGTGGTGCTGAAGGTGGCGGTAAAGTAGAAGGCCTACCAACACATATTTTCACTAGTGATGACGGCGACCCAGATCTAAAATGTCCGACTGAAATTGGTATAACAGATCGTCGCGAAGCAGAGCTAAGCAAATTAGGATTTTTACCACTTTGTCATTATAAAAATACTGATTATGCTGTGTTTTTTGGTGGTCAAAGTTGTCAAAAACCACAAATTTACTCTACACCAGATGCGACTGCTAATGCTGCAATTTCAGCTCGATTACCATACTTAATGGCGACGTCTCGTTTTGCGCATTACTTAAAAGTGATGGCTCGTGACAAAATTGGTAGCTTTATGGAAGCAGAAGACGTTGAATCTTGGTTAAATCGTTGGATACTATCTTACGTTAATGCGACAGAGGGCGGTGGTCAAGATATTAGAGCACGTTACCCTTTAGCTGATGCAAAAGTATCGGTTAAAGAAATTCCAGGTCAACCTGGTGCTTACAATGCTGTTGCCTGGTTAAAACCTTGGTTACAAATGGAAGAGCTTACTTCTTCTTTACGCCTTGTAGCTAAAATTCCTGAGATTGGTTAACTAACCTCTCTCTAGCGTTAAGGATAATGCATTAGAATGAATCACGAAGAGTTTTCATTTATAAATCAAGACTTCACTTTTCAACAAAAGTCGCAGTCTCGAATAAGTGATAATGAAGCTTTGCTTGATAGGTTTTTAAACGAAAAAAACCTAGATAAAGCATTATTATTATGGCTTGAAGGCTCTTCTGATTCACCTATTTCATGGAATAAGGAGTCTTTAGGTCCCTATCTACAACGTATTATAGTTGAGCTTGATCAGCTGATATCTAAACAACTAAATATAATTATTCACGACAAACGGTTTCAAAAATTAGAAGCTAGCTGGCGTAATATGTGGTGGCTTTTATTGCAGAGCGAGCAATACGATAAAGAAAATAAAGTAAAAGTAAAAGTATTAAACTGTAATTGGATGACCTTATCTAAGGATGTAAATAAAGCAATTGATTTTGATCAAAGCATGTTTTTCCAATTATTATATCAAAGCGAGTTTGATAGTGCCGGGGGAGAACCTTTTGGGGTTGTTATTGGCGATTACGAAATAACAAATACCTTTTCTGAAGGAACGACTTACAACGATATTGATACAATAAAAGAGATATCAAGAACGGCGGCTGCCGCTTTTTCTCCTTTCATCTGTTCCGCTTCACCCAATTTATTTGGCGCTGATAGTTTTTCTGACTTAGGTTATTACTCCGATCTTTTTAATCATTTTGAACAGCCTGAATATGCAAAGTGGCAGAGCTTTAGAAAGATGGAAGAGTCGCGATTTATCGGCTTTACATTACCGCATGTCCTCGTTAGGCCACCTTATAGTAATGACGGAAAACGCCATCAAGATTTTTATTTTAAAGAGCAAATTGTTGACCCTGAAACAGATATACTTTGGGGGAATGCTTCTTTCCAGTTCGTATCAACAATAATAAGAGCTTACTGTGAGAGTGGCTGGTTTGGTCATATTCGTGGCATTGAACCAGGGAAAGTTTCAAAAGGGTTAGTGACAGGGCTAGCACGAGACAATTTTGCTAATGATACATATCAAAAAGAGGCTAAACCGCCTTTGGATTTATTGGTAACAAGTAAGTTTGAGAAACAGTTTTCTGAGCTTGGTTTTATTCCTGCTTCATCGGTTACAAATACAGAACATATTGTTTTTTATAGTAATGCGTCTGTTCAAAAAGCAAAAAATTATGACTCAAGTGCTGCAAATATAAATGCGCGTTTATCTTCAATGCTGCAGTATATATTGTGTGTTTCTCGTTTTGCGCACTATTTAAAATTATTAGCACGTGATCGCGTAGGCTCATACAGTACTGCGCAAGCATGTGAAAGAGATTTACAGGCTTGGGTAAATAACTATACCACAGCATCAGATTCAGCTTCTGAGCAAATCAGAAGCAAATACCCATTAAGTAATGCAAAGATAAAAGTTAGTGAAAATAAGGCTAATCCAGGGCATTACTTTTCTGTTTTGCAGTTACAACCACACTTTCAATTAGATCAAATGGTTTCTAGCATTAAATTAATAACTGAGCTTAGTCCTCACCATAAAATAAAGGAATAGTAATGAAAAAAATACATAGCTTAATTCGTGAGGGGAAACTCACTGATGCATTGTCATGCTGCGCAACAGAATTGCAAGATGAACCTTTAAACTTTGATATTAGAAGTATTTACGCAGAGCTACTTTGTATTAATGGTGAACTTGAAAAAGCAGATAAACAATTAGATTTTATGGTTCAAAAGAACCCAGAATTTGCCGTTGGTGCGGTCAACCTTCGTCACTTAATTCGTGCGCAGCAGTCGAGAGTTGATTTTTATCAAGGTAATGGAATTCCTAAACTGTTTCATGATGCAGATGAACTCGACACTTTATTTTTAAAAATGCATGTTGCTTTACTCGAAAATGAAGTTAATGAAGCCGCTGAGTTAGCCCTAAAAATGGAAGCGCTTAGAGCTACAATATCACAAGATGATTCAACTGGAATTCGAGATCTTGATGATACCTTAGGCCCATATTTAGAAGTGTTAGGTACAAATGGCGAGTTTTATTTAGCCAATTTTAATGAAATAGAAACATTAAGAGTACAGCCTAACGAATCACTACTTGAAAGTATTTGGTTACGAGTGGAAATAACAATTAAAGATGGCCCATCAGGTACAGCTCATTTACCGCTTGTTTATGCAAATTCAAACAGCGACATTGAAAAGTTAGGGCAAGTGTCTGATTGGGAAGAACTTAAAGACGAGTTTATTATCGGTAAAGGAATGAAAATGCTATTTGTTAATGATGAGGCAATCACTATTCCTAACTTAAAAATAAACGCACTCGAAACAGCCTAATTTATATTTGAATAATCATGATTGAACATAAGCAACAGCTTCAAGCATCAATTATCGATAAACTTATCGATGATGAGCCCGACTTTCAAGATGCACCTTCTCGCACCGAAGGGATAACGATTAGTGAACTCAGAAAAAATGTGCGAAGAGACATAGAAGCGTTGCTTAATGCGCGAATTCAATGGCATACATGGCCATCACAATATGATGAATTAACAACATCTTGCTTATCATATGGGCTTCCTGACTTTTCGAGTATGTCAGTAAGCTCTCATGAAGGACGAACATTATTGTGTGAGACGGTCAGAGATACGATTTTAAAATTTGAACCACGATTTCTTGAGGTTGAGGTGTTTACTGATGAAGAAGTGCCAATTAATAGAGTACTCAATTTGCGAATAAATGCGCTTTTGTATGCTGATCCCGAGCCTGAATTCATTAGTTTTGATTCTGAAGTTGAGCCAGTTAACTTAGGCATGAAAATTATTGAGGCATCTTTATGAACGATGAATTATTAAAGTATTATAATCGTGAATTAGCATTTGTGCGCCATTTAGGTAAAGACTTTGCTGATAAATATCCTAAGGTTGCGGGGCGATTAAAGCTTAGTGAAGATCATATTGAAGACCCTCATGTATCGAGACTAATAGAATCCTTTGCTTTTTTAACCGCCAATATTAGACAAAAGTTAGACGATAGTTTCCCTGAACTAACGGATGCCTTACTGGGTCAGATGCTGCCAGATTATCAAGCACCAATACCATCAATGTCGATAGTTAAGTTAGAAGCCGAAAACCTATCTACCACGGGTATTGTGATACCTAGAGCGAGTGAAGTAGAAACAAATGTTGAATCTATGAAGCAATGTAAGTTTCAAACCTGTTATGAAACTTACTTATGGCCTGTAGAAATAACAAGCGCTCAGTTTGACAACAGCCCATTTGTTGCGCCTAAACCGAGGTGGCATGAAAAAGCAAAATCAATATTTAAACTTGAGTTAACTGGTGAATACAAAGGTGTGTCGCTGGCAGAAACAGGACTTGAGAGACTACGTATATTCATCAATGGTCAATGGCACCATACGTTAAAAGTGTATGAATTACTTTTTAAGCATTGTATTGGAGTTGCGATTGATAATGGCGAAGAAGGGATTAAATACGTATCAAAAGATCAACTTAAAGCTGTTGGTTTCGACGCAAACGAAGCCGTTGTTCCTTATTCACAGCGCTCTTCTTCCGGTTATCGTTTATTAGTTGAAAATTTTACTTTCCCAGAGAAGTTTAGATTTTTTGAGTTACAAGGAATTAAGTCGTCACTGCCTAAAAAGTCTAATCAATGTACTTTGTATTTTTACTTAGATACAGAATCAGCTGAACTTGAAAAACAAGTTGATAAAAATATGTTTTTACTTGGTTGTACGCCAATTATTAATCTATTTGAGCAAGAGCTAGAGCCAATACGACCAGAAATAAGTGAATACGAGTATAAATTAACACCCCGCTATATGGACTCAGAAATATCTGAGGTGATTGGCCTTTGTGAAGTAATTGCTTTTGATCATAAAGGGAATAAGCAGATTGTATCCCCTTTTTACGGACAAACGCACCCTAAATACCAGGGGCATGAAGACTTGTTCTGGCACATACGAAGAGAAACTGCATCTTGGGCCGGTGGTTATGTTGAATCAGGAACTGAGACATTTTTATCACTTGTAGATGCGACGTTTGAAAACAGTGCAATGGAATACGGTGAGGGAAATACTGTATTAACTGTTCGTGCAAATTGCAGTAACCGAAATTTACCTGCAAGTATGCCTTTTGGCGATGATGAGCTTGGGCTACTTATGCCTGAACGTGGTGATGTAATTAAAAAAATCCGCTGTTTAATTCCTTTTACGCATGCAGTTAGGCCAATTTTAGCTGACGCAACAAGGTGGCAATTAGTTAATCATTTAACACTAGATGCTTTTAGTGGTGATGATGCATGTGTCAAATTAAAAGAAGTCCTTCGTCTTTATGATTTTAGAGCTTCACCGCAGACAAAAGGCATGATTGACAATATCTACAGAGTATTAGTTACCTCTTCAACTGCACGAGTAGTACAAAGTGGTAGGGTGAGTTTTGCAACGGGGAGTGATATTGAAATTACCTTTGCTAATGATGACTTTTCTGGCAGCGGCATGTTTTTCTTTGCCTCTATTTTAGACCATTTTTTTGCACAATTTGCTGCAATTAACAGCTTTACGCGTGTTAGCCTCAGATTAAAAGAGCAAGAACAAATATATTATCAGTGGCCAGCTAGAGTGGGTGATAGTCCTCTTTTATGATTAAGCATATTATTTCTCAAGCATCGCAAATAGACTTTTATAAAGCCGTTTTCATAATAGAAAACCAGCTTAAAAAGGATGGCTTAGAGCACCGTCACGTAGGCTACGATAGTAACCCAAAGCACGAGCTTATTAAATTTACGGCAACTCAAAAGTTTGGTTACCCAGGTAACGCGATTACAAAATTAGAGGAAACAAGTTTTGAAGATGGCCTCCATAAAGTAAATATGCAGGTATCTTTTATGGGCTTAACAGGTTGCTCAGGTGCGCTACCACAATTTTACAGTGAATTGGTTATGCAACGCCTGAGATATAAAGACACCACTATGCGTGATTTTTACGACATGTTTAATCATCGCCTAATTTCTTTGTATTACAGAGCTTGGAAAAAATATAAACCATCACTGAATCATATAAATAAAGATAAGAATAAAGACCCATACACACAAATTTTAGGTTTGTTAAGTGGAGGTTACAACGAACATCAACTTCATTTTTCTGGTTTATATAGCCGAAAGATAAGAAATGCATCGGATCTAAAAAGCATTCTTACTTCTTATTTAGGGTGTGATGTTGCGATTAAACAAATGATTGGCCAGTGGCATGATCTTAAGCCTCAAGAGCAAACACGCCTAGCTAGTCAGGCACTCTTTGAAGGGCAACATGCACGCTTAGGTGTTGACACTGTGATTGGTAAGCAAATATGGGATGTTTCATCAAGCATTGAAATTCATATTTCTTCAGATGACCCCTCGAAAGCTAAATCGTTATTACCTAAAGGGTCTTTGTTTGAGCTTAGCAATAAAATTATAAAAGATTATGTCGGAAATTCAGTTCAATTTCGGTTAATTATTGAATCTGATTTTCATGAGTTAGAGGCGGTATCGCTTTCTAAAAATAATTGTCAACTAGGCGCTAATAGTTTTTTAGGTGCCGGTAAAAACACATTTAAAAATAAACCTACTAAGTTATCGTTTAAAGGATAATTAAAATTAAAAGGAATAGTGTATGTCTTCGATGACACTGAATAAGCTCGTTGAAAAATTGAGTCCCGACTGTAGAAAGAGCCTAGAAGCTGCTGTTGCAATTTGTAATAGCCGTAGTCATTTTACTGTTGAATTAGAGCATTGGTTACTTGCTATGATTGAACAAAAATTAGATGACGTTAGGCTTATATTTGGCTCATTCGATATTGATATTGATAGAGTTCAACAAGACTTAAATCAGTCGCTTGAATCATTAAAAACAGGTAGTGAGTCTTCACCTAGTTTATCCGTTCATGTGACTAGCTTATTAAAGCAATCGTGGTTAAGCACAAGTATAGAATTTACAGATAACCAAATTCGCAGTGCTTATGTTCTTTATACACTCACTAAAGACGATACACTTTCGAGCTTAGTGACTCGTTGCAGTAAGTTATTTAATAAAATTGAACCTGGGCAACTCTTGCATGCCTGGCCAGAAATAGTTGCCCAATCAGAAGAGCGAAACCATTCAGTACAAAGTGCAACTGCACAAACAAACTTAAGTTCTAAAACCCCTAGCCTTGACCAGTTTACTGTTGATTTAACGGCGCAAGCACTGGAAGGAAAAATTGATCCTATTTTAGGAAGAGATTTTGAAATTCGTCAAATGGTCGATATTTTAACAAGGCGTAGACAGAATAACCCTATTCTTACCGGTGAGGCCGGTGTTGGTAAAACGGCTGTTGTAGAGGGACTTGCACTTAGAATCGCACAAAAAGATGTACCCGCAGTGTTACAGAATGTGAAAATTCATAGCTTAGACTTAGCTTTGCTTCAAGCTGGGGCTGGTATGAAAGGTGAATTTGAAAATCGCTTGAAATCTTTAATTAATGAAGTGAAAAATGCGATTAATCCAGTAATTCTTTTTATTGATGAAGCGCACACTATGATAGGGAGTGGTGGTACCGCTGGTCAAAATGATGCTGCAAATTTATTAAAACCAGCACTCGCTCGAGGTGAATTACGTACAATCGCTGCGACAACATGGGCTGAGTATAAAAAGTTTTTTGAAAAAGATGCCGCATTAACTCGTCGTTTTCAGGTTGTTAAAGTTGAAGAGCCAACACCAGAAAAAGCAGTGGCTATGTTACGCGGATTAGTGCCTGTAATGGAACGCCATCACAAAGTATTTATTTCTGAGCAAGCATTAGAGAGCGCTGTTCACTTATCTCATCGCTATATAACAGCAAGACAATTGCCAGATAAAGCGGTTGCATTGCTCGACACTGCTTGTGCGCGTGTTGCCATGAGCCAAGCATCGACCCCCAGTAATATAGAGCAACTTGTCAATAGATTAAGTGAGATTGAAACGCAAGTACAGATGCTAAACCGCGAACAAAAAACGGGGTTAGATCATTCAGAACAATTAGATACGCTAAAAGCTGAGTTAGTTGATATTGAAAAGCAACTTGAGCCATTAAATGAGCAATTTAAATTAGAAAAAGAGATTGTTACAGATCTCAACAAAGCACTCGAATCAATAAACTCCGAAGAGGATGAATCTTCAGCACAGATGCTTGAAAGGTTAAAAGAAAGTAAACATAAACTTGCCTCATACGAGCATAACATGGTGCATTGGCAAGTGGATGAAGAGTTGATTGCACAGGTTATCTCTGATTGGACGGGAATACCCGTAGGGAAAATGCATGAAGATGAAATTCATGGCATTTTAAACCTAGCAAGCCAAATGAAAGAGCGTGTAGTAGGACAAGATCATGCACTTGATTTAATCGCTAAGGTTGTACAAACGTCTCGTGCTCAACTAGCCGATGAAAGTCGACCAAATGGTATTTTCATGCTCGCTGGCCCTAGTGGTGTTGGTAAAACAGAAACAGCCTTATCACTTGCCCAAGAAGTGTATGGCAGCGAAGAAAATGTCACCATTATTAATATGTCTGAATTTAAAGAAGAGCATAAGGTGTCTTTATTGCTCGGCTCACCTCCTGGTTATGTCGGATATGGCGAAGGCGGTATTTTAACCGAAGCAGTAAGAAGGAAGCCCTACAGTGTTGTGCTGTTAGATGAAATGGAAAAAGCGCACCCAGGTGTTCAAGATATTTTTTATCAAGTATTTGATAAAGGTACAATTAAAGATGGTGAAGGGCGTGACATCGATTTTAAAAATACAATTATTATTATGACTTCAAATGTGGGCACAGATACCACAATGAGCTTATTTGAAGATGAAGAGAGTAAACCAAGTATAAAAGGTTTATTAAAAGCATTACAAGACGATTTATTAGGTTCATTTAAACCTGCATTTTTAGGACGGATTAACGTAATTCCTTATATTCCATTGAGTGATAATATACTGACTGAAATCGCAGGGATTCAAATAGATAAAATAATTAAAAGAGTTAAAAAGAATTATGACGCAAAACTCACTTATAAAAGTGATGTTGTTGAGTATATTATTGCTAATTGTCAAAATGCAGGGTCGGGTGCAAGGAATATACATACGATTTTGCAAAATAAAGTATTACCTTTATTATCTGAAGTTTTATTATCTAGCATGGTAGATGGCAACAAAGTTAGTAGTATATTGTTGTTAATTAAAGATAATGAATTTGAAATTGAATTAAATTAAATTTATTTTTAATATAACTGATTAATAAGGTTGTTTCTTTAGTTTTAGGGCATTATAATTTTGGTGTCTTAGGTAACTACATGGAATTTTTGAGACATTGTCTTCATCTAGGGAAAGGAATTCTGAAGACCTTTTCATTGCTGTTATAAAGATAATGATTTCAAAGGAATTTTGGGAAACCAAAGTAAATAATCCAGTATTAATGGATAACATTGTTTAATTAAAAGGAGCATTATCAAATGCAAGCAAATACATATTTAAAATACGGTTCAATCAAAGGCGAAACTACTGCTGAGTCTTTCAAAGATTTAATTACAGTTTTATCACTTGATTGGAACGTAAGCCGTGAAATTAGCTCAGCCACTGGTACAGCGATGGATCGTGAATCTAGCTCTACTCGTTTAGGCGATGTAACAATTACTAAACTTCAAGATAAAGCGTCTCCTGACCTTTTCAAAGAAGCAACTATTGGTAAAGGTTTACCAGCTATTTTCCATATCACTAAACAAGGTGATAAAGTTGAAGAAATCATGAAAATCGAACTAACGGATGCAATGATTTCTAGCTATTCAGTATCAGTACAGAACGATCGTCCAATTGAAACAATCACTATCAGCTACACTGAAATGATGATGACTGTTACACCGACAGACGACAAAAATAACATTACTGCGCCACTTGTATATGGTTACAGCGGTGTTAAAGGTCAACAAATGTAATATTTGTTGTCTAATAATGGCTCTGGGCTTTGCTCAGAGCTTTTTTTGATCTCTAGGATGGGAAAAGCAAGGAATGCAAAAAGCAACACAAGATAAAAACGTAATTCAAATTAGCACCCCTGCTGGTAAAGACGCCCTCTATTTAACTCGTTTTGTCGCCCAAGAGGCAATGTCTGACTTATTTGTTATGTCAGCTAATATGTATACGATTGGCAAGCAAATAGCACATGAAGACTTAGTTGGTAAGCCTGTTTCTATAAAAGTAAAAAATGCTGAGGGTGGCGGCGAACGTTATTACCATGGCATAGTCAGTCATCTTGTTTCAAATGGCAGCCGTACAGCGGATGTCGATGAACAAAAAAATTATATTGACTATCAAGCGACAATAGTTCCTTTTGCGGCGTCAATGCGCAACCGTAAAAATAGTCGTATTTTTCAAAAGAAAACAATTAAAGATATTTTTGCAGATTTGTTTGGCCAACACGGTGTTGCCTTTTCAGACAAAACAAGCAAAACCTACCCTAAATACGAATATTGTGTTCAATATCAAGAATCAGATTTTGATTTTATACAACGCTTACTTCAACACGAGGGCATTTTTTACTTCTTTGAACACTCAAACAGCAATCATACACTTGTATTAGCTGACGATGTTACAGCCTACGAAGTGTGTGGAGAGGCAAAGGTAGTTTATTCAACCGGACACCTTAGCGAGTCGCATGTATCACGCTGGCAAGGTGGTTTAAGCATTGCCCCTGGTAGCTTTAAGCGTGTTGGGTACGATTTTAAGCAACCCTCAAGATACCCTGATGGAGAGCAAGCAAATCCTGAGTTGCCAACACAATCGGTATCAGAAATATTCGAATATACAGGTGAGTCTGAATGTCACCCTCGTGCAGCAAGTATGGCATCGGTACAGTTAGAGTCATTGCAAAGAGACATGAAATTATCAAGCGGTAAAAGTGATTGTCGTTCTTTTACCGTGGGTAAATTATTTGGTTTTAAAAAACATGAAGATCCTAGATTAGAAGGAAAAACCTTTGTTATAACGTCAATGATGACGTCAATAACGGTGCCTAATCAATCAGGTGGTCAGCAAAGCGCGGCAGACGAGGTTTACTCAAATCACTTTGAATGTGTACCAAAAGAAATACCATACAGAGCACAAATTAATAAAAAGAAGCCTGTAATCAATGGTGTGCAAACGGCAATAGTGACTGGCGACAGTGCTGACGAAATAATGATTGATCAATTTGGTCGCGTTAAAGTGCAGTTTGACTGGGACCGAGAAGGCAAAAAAGATTCGAAAAGTTCATGTTGGATACGTGTTGCTCAAAATTGGGCTGGTAAAAAGTGGGGCGCCTTTTTCTTTCCTCGTGTAGGGCAAGAAGTACTTGTTGATTTTATAAATGGTGACCCAGATCAACCTATTATTAGCGGCGCAATTTATAACGCTGATTTAATGCCTCCGTATGCATTACCCGCTGAAAAAACACAAAGTGGGATTAAAACACGATCAACAAAAGAAGGTGGCGCTGATAACTTCAATGAGCTGCGTTTTGAAGATAAAAAAGGCAGTGAGCTTTTATACATACAAGCTGAAAAAGATAAACAACTATATGTTAAAAACGATCAAAATGATAAAACCGATAACGACCATAATGTTAAAATTGGTAACGATCGAAAAGTAGATATAGCTAACAATGACAGCTTAAAAGTAGCTAAAAACCTTATTGCTGATATAGGTGAGAATGATACTTTAAAAGTAGGAAAAAAATTAAATATCGAAGCCGGTGATGAAATTATTATTAAAACAGGATCTGCTCAGATTAAAATGAGTAGCAGTGGTAATATAACTATTGAAGGCACTAATATAAATATTAAAGGTAGTAATATAAAAGTGGATGGCAGTGCCATTACTTTATCTGCCGGTTTAATTAAATTAAATTAATGCAATTATGGAAATAATAAATAGTTTTCAAACAGGTTTGAGAAATGGCATTAATAACAATGGGCATGTTGTATATTGTCGTTATGGGTTGCCTCATTTGATTTGTTTACCAGTTAATAGGCCTGATGATCCATTGCTAAATCCTGCATTAAGTCATTTAAAGGCAATGGATGGCTACTATGCACAACAGTTTTTTGTATACTTACACACCTCGTTAAATAGTGAGGATGTTGTATCAGGGTTATATCAGTATGTAATGCAAAGCCCTGTGGCGCTTTCGGATTATACTAAAAGTGAACTAATTGATGAATTATCTCGCTTAGTTGCACATAATAAATTATTAATTATTCCTTTATACGAATAATAGAATTACTTAAAAATCAGTAATAAGACAAGGAGTCTAAATGGGTAAGCCAGCAGCTACAATTGGTCATATGCATGTGTGTCCTAAAACTACCGGCACAGTTCCGCATGTTGGTGGTCCTGTTGTTCTAGGCTCTAGCAATGTATTAATTGGAAGTATGCCCGCAGCTCGCAAAGGCGACATGATGGTATGTATTGGTCCACCCGATAGCATTAAGTCAGGATCTGGCTCAGTTAAAATTAATGGAAAACCAGCCGCAAGAATGGGTGATGATAGCTCCCATGGTGGAAAAATTGTTGTTGGTAATCCGACTGTATTAATAGGTGGCTAACGTTGCTATCTAATTACTTAAGTAACTATGAAGCTCAATTGCTGGTAATTAGTAATGCGCAGCTTTGCCCGTTTACTTCTGTAGGGCATGTTAAAACACTCAAAAAAAGGCTACTAGAGTTATGTTGGTTAAATGCTAAACGTAATAACTTAAGCCAAGTATTTGTTAAGCCAAATTTAGAGCAGCTAATTGTATTTCAGGAAAGTGGACAGACCCATAATTCTATTTCTCAAGCTTGTATAGAAATAATGGCAAACCTTCCTCAAACCGTAAATATTAAGTTTATCAACTGTGTGCTTAACGAGCCTGAGTTACACGCGGTTGCAAAGTTAATTATACGTAAAGTTTTATTACAGCAACACAGCCTCAACCTTGTGCCTTTAATTGATATAAGCACTTTGTTTTTAGCTTATAGCACTGAGGATAAAATTTCAGACCAAGCTTTGAGCGCAATTGAAGAGATTTTATTCGTCACAAGTAAATCGAATACCAAAGAACTAATAAATATTTTTGATAATTTAACCAAAAATGGACTTGTTAACTCACCGTTAATGTCTCTTTTTTTACTATCGCTAAGTCTTGAACAAGTTAATGTTGTTAGTAACTATGCAAGCAACATTGTATCTGTTGATCATACTTTGCAAGTATTACTACAAAGTGGGTTTGTAAAGCTTATCCCGCTTGCTAATACTGTGCTGCATCAAGTAAAAAAGCCAGAGCAAATAGTTGCCTTGATTAAACGTATTCTTGGTGAAAAATTAGATGTACTCGTAAACTTTGAAACACAAATGCAAGCGAGAAATGGTAATGAACAAGCCTGTTTAGATTTTCAGCGGCAGTTACAGGCTAACTGGCCAAGCTATGAAAGCCAGATGTCTTCGCTGAGGTTACTTGCAGGCAGAACATTAAATGAGCCATTAAATGCGATAGAGATGTCAGCAATGGATTGTCAAAGCCAAGCGGTATTTAATCTATATACTTATTATCAGTCTGTTGCCGCTAGAAAAGAAAACTCAGGAACATTGTTATGAGTGCTTTTAGCGTATCAATAGATTATTTATCAATGCCTGCGACGACAAGTGTAGATGAATTACTATATGGTGATGTGACTGCCGCCCTAGAAGGGAAAAAATGGCAGTCGTGGGATGTATGTATTTACGATTGCATCGTAAAATCGAAAGAGCTAATTAATAAAGTAGAAGACTTTAATACGCCGCTTGTTTGGCTTTTGCCTGCATTATCTTATCAAAGTGAGCTTAAGCAATTACTTGAAAGCAGTTTAAAGCAGTTATACCCAGATCATGTTGAACACTTATTATTTTATGGTGTAACGAGTGCACATATCGCAGTTGCTTTAACTAAAAAAAATCATTGGAAAAAAGTAAATATAATTGCGCTTGATGCAACTTTTAAAGCTGATGCATCAGGGCAATACAGCTACCAAGGTGTTGGCGGAGTATTTGCAACACTTGAGGCAAAAAAAATTGGGTGGTCGCAAGTAAACTACGAAATAACACCCTCAATTGATTTTGTTAAACATAATCAATTAAACGGTATGTTTACTCGAGTGGCTGAGCAAGCTCAGCAGTCTATTGATATTATTTTTGCGCCAGGAAATGGCATTTACCACGACAGTGAAGTGTGGTTAAACGATTTACAGCTGCTCAGTGCGTTAATTAATGAGCAGACACATTATGAGCTGCCTAATTATAAGTTAGGCCAAATTGGTGCGCTGGAAGGCGTTGTTAATTTATATCAATTAGCAACGAGTCCCGTTATTGAAAATCATTGCAAACACGCTCTTATGATTTCGCAAGAACAAGCAAAGCACCAAGCAGTAGCATCATACTTATGGATAAGTGAGGAAGCACACAACTAATGCAAAGTAATACAGTTGTTTTACAAGGAAAAAGTTACCCTATTTGCCTCGTTGCTGGTAAAGGTCAAACGCCATCTGGTTATGCTCCTGTAGTAGCTAACACGCCTGAAAGTGCTAAAAAGCAAATTGCTCAAGTTGGCAGTACATTAACAAGCGATGCAACTAAACGTCTCGACGTAATTAACTTGCTCAACACTGCCGGTGTGAAATGTCCTCGTAGTGCCACAGCACGTGAAACTGCCAGTGTACTTTCGCAAGCGTTAGTTGCAGGTACTGTGAGTTGCTATCACCAAAAGGCAAAGTCGGCTATTCAAGTCAGCGATAATACAAATGCTGGCTCAGCAGGTAAAAAATCAGCTAAAAAGGGCGAGTCACCCGCGTCAGGAAAAAGTGCCGCGCAAGCACCGGTAACAAATACGGGGGGGGCAAGCGATTCGACGCCAAGTGAAACACCCATTACTGAGCAAGAATGCCGTTCAGATCCGGTTTCAATGCTATCGGGTGAAGAAATACTGCCGCTAATTGATTTTACTTTAGCAGGCAGTCGCCAATTAATATGGCGACGTTTGTACCGCTCATCCCATGCCGATGTGTGCAGTGTTATGGGAAATGGTTGGCGCCACGATTTTATGGCAAGCCTTACTGAGCATTACCTGCCGCCACCAAAAGTAGGCCCTAAGCAAAAAGGGACTTACTGGTTAGAGTACCAAGATGAGCACGGCGCTAAACACCGCTTTGAAAAAGTAAAGCCTGGGCAATCGAGCTATCAGTTAAGCAGTAACCTTGCACTGCATTATCAAACTAATGGTAAGCAAGTCCTCGTTACGCCAGACGATCAACACTTGACCTTTAAAGCCGGTGAAAATTCATGGTTACTTGAAAAAATAATCAATGAAAAAGGCCAAAGTATTGGTTTTTATTACGATGCTAAAGAGCGCATAAATCGTATAGAAGTAAACAAAGCACGTGGCTGTATTATTAGTTACAACCAACTGGGTTTACTAAGTAAAATTGCGGCTTACCACACAGATAAAAATAATAAACAGCAGCTTATATACCCTGTACTTGCAAACTATGAATATGACGAAAACAACAACCTTATTCAAGCAACTAATCAGCAAAACGAAACTGAGCGTTACGCCTACAACGCCGCTAATTTATTAACAAAGCGTACCCGAGCCAGTGGCTTTAGCCACCATTTTGAGTGGGATAGCTACTCACCCAGCGCTAAATGTATAAAGCAGTGGGGCGATAATAATACCTATACTTACCAGTTTGAATATAACTTAGAGGCTGGTGAAACAACCTGTATAGATTCTCGCGGCCACAAAGAGCACTTTGTACATAACGCACAAGGTAAACTGGTAAAACATACCGATCCTAACGGCAATGTTTGGCAATATACATACAATGCACAAGGCCAAAAGCTCAGTGAAATAAAGCCCGATAGCAGCACAACGCGCTATAACTACACACCTTTCGGCCAATTAGAAACAATAACACAGCCAGATGGTAACCAAACGCATTTTGCCTACAACCAGCTTGGGCAACGTGTATTAACTACCTTACCTGATGGCCAAACCATTACGCGCAAGTACAGTGTGGCTGGCTTATTACAAAGCGAAACCTTTGGCGATGGCCGTACCACGTTATACAGCTACGATAAGCTCGGCCAGTTAACTCAGCATATAAATAAAAATGGCCAAATCACCAAGTTTATTTGGAACGAACAAGGTGAGCTTTTAGCAAAGCATCTTAACGATGAGTTAATACGTTACAGCTACGACAATTTAGGCCGCGTAAATGCCACACTTAATAACGCAGGCTTACTCACTCAATATAAATACAATGAGCACGGCCAGCTTATACAAACAATTGCCTTTGATGAAAACGAGCCTGAAAATAAGCAGCATCAATATTTTAGCTACGACGAAGCAGGGCGATTAATTAGCTCGCAAAACAGCAAAGGCGATACCACAGAGCAACACTTTGAAGGACTAAGCCAGCCGCATTGTGTCATTCAGCCCGATGGTAGCGCACTGCATTTAACGTACGACAAAGAGCGAAACTTAACAGCCATCGAGCGAAGCGACGGCCACGTATACCGCATAAGTTACGACGCGAACGAAAACCCAACGCAAGTAACTGGGTTTGATGGCACGCTACAGCAGTATAAATATGATGCCTGTAACCGCCTAGCCTCAGTAACGCAAAGCAACAAACGCCACGTGAAAATAGAGCGCGACAGCCTAGGCCGTGTAACTGCGCAGCATGCAAGCCTTGCAAGCGACGCTCATATTGTTAATAACGCCAATTATTACAGCTACACAAAGCAAGGTAAAATAGCGCGTGCACATAATGCGCAATCAACACTTAAACAAACGTTTGATAAAGGCGGGCGATTACTGCGCGCCGAGCAAGTACATAATCAGCAACAAGCGCATACCTTAAAGTACAGCTACGACGAATACGGCAGAAGGCAAACCCTGACCCTGCCAGACTCAACCACGCTTAAATACAGCTACAACCAGTTTGGTCAGCTAAGTACTATTCACTTACAGCAAGCCAACAGTACTGCTGTTGAACTTGCACAGCTCAGCTACGACAGCCAAGGTAATATTAAAACCCAGCAGTTTGGTAACAGCATAACCCTTACTCAGCAGTTTGATGTATTCAACCGTTTAACGCAGCAGCAGCTTACACACCCAGCGCAAGCATTATTTGATACCTGTACGTACAATTACGACAGCGTAAACCAGCTGATTGCCCGTAAAAACGAAGGTGTAAGCAACCAAAACATTAATTTTGAATACAACAGCTTGGGGCAGTTAATACAACAAACACTGGCAAGAACAGGTGCTGATACAACCACACACTACCAGTGGGATAGCTTTGGTAACCCGCAAAGCCAGACTGTTCAATCAAACACAAAGGATGCGGGCATTAGCGGTACAGACACTAGTGATACAGGCGAGCAGGGTATAGAACATGATGCAGCCAGTAGCGAGTATACAGCCAGCTCTTCTATTGATTTAACGCGCGCCACCCATAACGAATACAGCGATTTAGCGCCAAATAGTAGTAAAAATAGTAGCAACGCTGACTCAGTAGTAAGCAATGAAAGCACTAACAACACTATGATAAACAGTGCCACCGACGCCGACCGTTTAACACACTTTGGCGACAGCGACTTTTACTACGACGAGTTCGGTAACCAAATACGCGAAACCGGCAAAGGCATTAAAACCCGCCGCGAATACAACGCGTTTAATCAGTTAAGCTGTTTTAACAACAACGGCACGCTCACCCAATACGACTACGACCCATTAGGGCGCCGTATTGCCAAGCACACTGAGCACGGTAAAATTGACTACATTTGGGATAACGACCAGTTAATTGGTGAATGCCAGCACGGTGAATATATTTGGTATATTAACCTGCCAAATCAATTTCACCCAGTAGCACTAATTAAACAAGGTGAGGTGTATTACTACCACCTAGACCAACTGAATACTCCACGTTTTGTGACAAACAACAAAGCAGAAGTCGTATGGGAAAACCAAGCCGATGTGTATGGTTATGAAGAACCAGAAAGCGAGCCTAAAGCCAATGCAGAAAATAGCTTCACTCAGCCAATTCGTTTTCAGGGGCAATATCTAGATGAAGAGAGCGGCCTGCATTACAACCGCTACCGCTATTACAGCCCAAAACAACAACGCTTTATAAATCAAGATCCAATAGGGTTAGTGGGTGGCTTAAACCATTATCAATATGCGCCAAATCCGGTTAATTGGGTAGATCCGTTTGGGTTGACATGTAAAGACGGTCAGAAGAAAAATGTATTTGCAGGACACGGTTCGATAGATGTTACAAAGCCTGCGACCGTTCCGATGGGAACTAGCTTAACAGTTTACTCATGGGACGGGGCTACAATTACCGATGACTTAGGTAGTAAAATTGAAGATGGTACTGTTTCAAGTGGTGTTTTCAAAAAAGTATACACTGAAGGCGATGTAATTCCAGGGTATATGCTGCATCCAAATTGTGGAAGTTTAAATATATCATCTAATTCAATCCAGGTTACTGAAAGTAAACATATATCTGAACTGCTCGCTGAGAATATGGGGGAATACCACTGGGCTGCTTGTACTTACATTGATGGGCATGAAAATTCGAATATTATTCATGATGAAGAAGGCATATTTAAAGAAGAGTCAGGACAGTATTCACAGTTGAAGAGCGGGAAATGGGAAGGCTTAGATGAAAACGCTAGTGATGATCCTAAAAGAAGTAAAAAAAATAAAAAAATAAAATTAAATACTTTGGAAAAAGATCAAGTTAAAGCTCTGTTAAAAGAAGGGGTACCTATACGAGCAGCCATTAAGCACATTAAAGGTCAAAAAATAACCCCTCGAGATTTTGGTACGAAATCTATTTCAGAAAACCCTCAGTTAAATCAAATGTGGAATGAGTGTATACTAGAATTGACTGAACGTTCCAAAGCAAAAGCGAAAAAGTTCTTTCAAAGCTATCAAAATTTAATTGATGGAACAGCTAGTAAAAAAGAAGCTAGGTATGTGTTCGATGAAGTGAATTCTTTATTTAAGGTGAAAGTGAATAATGCGAAAGAAAAAGGTGTTATTTTTGAAGGTTATATTTTTGAACAGGTGCACCATTGGAATTGGCCTATTGAAAAATATAGTAAACAAGCTATCAGTGCAGAAAACCTATTCCCAACCACAGCTAAGTTGCATGCCATTATTCATAATATGACAACATCTAGTTCAAAGAAATTTGTTCCTTTTTCTTATTTTCATCCAATTAGTAAGATACATGAGAGGGTTTAAGATATGGTTAAAGATAAAAAAGAGCTATTTAAGGCTATTAATGATGAGTCTATACTTATTAATCCCGAATTAATTTGGAGTGGGGAATTAATTCAGGATACTTGCCATACATGTGAAAATCCTGAGTTTCTTTTTAATATTTTTCTTACAACACCGGAAATGTTTCCGAAGCCGGAGCAGCTATTAATATTATGGTCTACAAATAGCAACTCTATAGTCGCATTTTTAAGAGAAGATAAGGTTTATATAAAATACTATCTAGAAGATGGTCCAAGTGAGTATGAAGTTTTAGGAAAAACATACCAGCAAATGATAAGCAATCTATTTGCTTCTTTAATATTTCGAGAAGTAAGAGAGAAAGATTTGAAAGTTTTAGCTAATACCTTTAATTTTAAATATTTAGACGAATTAGCAAGTTTTATTTCAAGAAACGATGACTGGGAAGACAATACATCAAAGTTTATTTCTGAAATAGAATGATTGAACAATTTACTGAATCATGGTGTTAGTAATGATAGATTTTAAAAAAAATGATGTTCACATTGATTTGACTAAAATGGAAAAAACATTTAGTGGACTGCAAAATAAGAAAATATTCTTAAACTGGTTTTTGTCGGCACTAACGAAGTCCACAATCATCAATAAGAGAAGGCATATAGCTATTTGCCCTATATGTAATGAAAAAAACTTTTTATTGCATGAGGGAAATAAAGTCATATCCAAGTATGAGTACAGAGTACCCGATGGAGAAATAAATTTTATTGTGGACTCATCCATCCTGCATCTAGTTTCGGTACATTCCTTAGTGCCGGATCGGTCGCTGATTGCAGCCCTAGAAAATTTGTATTGCAAGTCACCTGAAAATTAGCTGTTCATTATGGTATGTATAAATATCACAAATTTAACACTCCAAGACGTTGCTTCTTTTACGCTAAAAAACAACCCCAGCAAGCAATTTAAAGATAAATGGTGTTTTGGAAATTTAAATGAAAAACAAGGATAGGTAATGAATAAAATAAACACGGATGTAAATTATAAAACAATGGCCGGTAATGCGCGCTTAGTGATGCTTGGTGAATCAAGTCATAGCACTGCTGGATACAAATATGAGGCTATAAAGGCAATCAAACAGCTAAAAGCGGCTGGTTTCACGCATTTTGCAATCGAAATGTTACCAAGAGCTATGCAGGAAAAAATAGACTTTTATCAGCGCACAGGTAAAGGCTTTAATGTTATACAGCAGTATTTTAATAAGTATTGGACCCATGGCTATTTAACACCTCATGCTTATGGTGAACTTGTTAAGGCTGCGCGCGATATTGGAATGAAAATAGTCGCGCTCGACGTGTTAGTTGAAACAATGGATATAATGGATAGTGTATGCTCTTCAGAGAAGGGTATAGGAGGCGATTGCTTTGATACTCATACTTATAGAAACGCACTTTGGGCAGTTAATTTAGCTACTATATTAAACCGTTCAAGTCAGAATAGGGTTGTTGCTTTTATGCATCGCTTTCATGCTGTACTAAATGCAGCAGACCAGCCTGGTGTTGATGTATTTCTTAAAGATCACAATATTTTCAATGTACGCTTTATCGACTTTATCGGAGGGTTAAGTTGCATAAGTGATAGACGCTGCTCAGGTGACTCTAATCAGGATAAATTCTTAAAAGAACGCTATTTTTATCGAGAAGGCTACCCGTACGAATCATCTGTTAAATCTTTTCAAGTGCATATACCTGAAAAGCGTGTGAATAGTGATGGTTCACTACAATGGTAAAAATAATATCAATAATTATCTTTACTTGGTGTTTTGTATTTTCTTCGGTTTTGAGAGCATCACTTTTTCCTAGTATAGATATTAACTCCTCTAACCTAACTGTAGAGAAAGCCGCTAAGCAATGCGAAAAGAGCTTAATGCATGCACCTGATCAATTAGAAGCATGGTGTGAAAAAGCATATAGTCTTGGTGATTGGGAGGCTTTGTATTACATAGGCGTGCACACTGGAGATGGGTCTCGTTATTTAGAGGAAATTAATTCTCGTATTGCAAATAACGAGTATAGTGCTTTAAAAAAACTTGCTTGGATATACCGAAGTGGCCACTTTGTAAAAAAGGATTTAAAAGAATCTGCACGATTATATGAATTATATTTACTCCATGATAATGAAATGAATTTTCAAACTGTTTCGGCACATTTTGAACTATCAACTATTTACCAAAAGCTTGGTATGTGGAATAAAGTGATTTCTCATACAGATTATGTAATAAATTATGCAAATAGGACCGATTGGGAGCATCGCGCTCAATATATACAAAAGCAAGCCAAAGCATCATTAGCTGAAAATGAATCATTAAATGAAAACTGAAATATAAAGGAGCTATTAACGCTTTAATTTAAAGCGCTATAGAAATTACATGGAACAAAAAAAACAGAACACACTAACCAACCTCGTTTACGATATATACGAGACCCCCACTTTAATAGAAGGGCATCGACCGCTTATTCAGCCTTTACTTCTTGATTTAGTGGCTACAGCGCCAGATGGCTTTGAAGGTATGGCGACGATGATTAATACTCATATTTCAAACGGCTTTAAGTTTAAAAATCCTAAAATACAAAAGTTTGAACTTGAGTCTGGGTTATTAAAACTTAAAACTTACTTTCAAAAAATAAACCGTTAACGACTTATTTTTTAACGTTGAGTACTTAAATCAATGGTTGTTATAGGTCGGTATATTCATTCATTAAACAGTATAAGAACATACTTTTAAATCAGAGTTAAATCTACGATTTTGCCCTGATGTATAGCGCAGTACGGATAAAAAACAAACTGGTTGTTTTTTGTTCCAAATGCATGCAGTATAATTGTATTTTATTAGAGTTTTTAGTTTTAATAAGTTTGATTATCGCTTTTTATTTAAAATAAAAAGCACTTAAAGAGTGTAATTAAATAGAAATATATATTACGTAATGTATAGCTAAAACTTGGGAGATAGTTTGCTTTGTTATTATCACGTTTAAAGATTTCTTTACTGGTAGTAGTGTCTATTACCGTTATTTTTTTTACTACAACACAGGCTTTTGCAGATATGTTTGGCTTTTCAAAAAAGCAGGATTTTACTTTATCAGTTCCGATTAGTGGTCAACTGCTAAATGATGGTAAACCACTTGCGAATATTACCATATTTAAGTCATTCACTTTTGGTGATGAGTATTTAGATGAAACGACGTCAGACGATAATGGTAATTTTTCTTTTCCTGAGCGAGTTATTAAAACCTCTAAGCCAGCGAATATGTTCGATAATGGGTCTCTAATTCAGCACATCTACATAAAAAAAGATAACTCGAAAGATATTGTTTTATGGTTTGCCAGAATTGGTTTACATAAGCAAAGTAAAACTTTGAATGAGTATTTAAATAATCTAGTGTGCGACATTGCAAAAGAGCCTCAAACTTACGATATACCGGTTGTTGAAGATAAAGAACACGTTTTTACAGTTTATACAGCCTGTAAAATTTAGTTTATAAACAATTTAAAAGGATTTAGCATGAATACATTAACACCTGCACAAGCGGTACAACTCGCGTTACTTGCTTATGATGCCAAAGATATCAAAAGTACGGATCTAATTAATAACTCTTTATCTCCGGCTTTACGTGGAAAGTTTGACTTTTCTGTAAGTCCTAGTTCAGTACAAGGTGTATCAGGCGGCTTTATTTCGCACCTATTTGGATTAAGTTCTGGTTTTGGCCTAGTTGGTCACGGAACGGGGGCTTTTAAAGGGGAGTCTGTAATTGCTATTAGAGGGACCGATACAATACGTGATGGCTTAACTGATGCTCATTTTGGTTTAAGTGGTGGTTCAAACGGTAGTATGGTGCATGCGGGGTTTAATAAAACATTTTATACTATGAAGCCTAAGCTACAAGAGTTTGTCACTGCTAATATTAAGAATAAAATGACGGGTGGTGTTCATGTTGTTGGTCATAGTTTAGGTGGTGCTTTAGCTACGTTATCCGCTGATTGGATCAAAGCGGAATATTCATTACCAGTAAAGCTGTATACATTTGGCTCACCGCGAGTAGGGCTTGAAGGTTTTTCAAGGGCAGCGACATCGAGAATTGATAAAATTTACCGTTGTACCCATGGCGCTGATCCAGTTGCTAAAGTCCCTTTATGGCCATTTTCACATGCACCGTATAATGGGCAAGAAATCCGTTTAGATAATGGGCAAGGCCTTAAAGGTGCTGCTCATAAGTTGGACGGAACGCCTGGTTATATTAATACGGCAAACAGCAGTGATTGGAATAACTTAACCGTAAAAGCTAATCATTTTCTAAGCACACCAGTGCGTTTAAAGTTTGAAGATAGAAACCAAGCTTCATTTAATGCGCATTGGTCTGATAAATTAAGTGCGGCATTAATCACCTTGTTAAAAGATGCGGGCTATTACAGCGCTGTCGCTGCACAAGCAGCTATTGGAACCGGATTAACGTTTTACGATATGCTTGCTCGTACTATCGATAAAATAGCAAAGGCGTCTGCATCATTTGCAGTACAAACGCTAGGCTTATTAGGGCATATGTTAGTGTTTGCCGGTAAAGTTATTAATAAAGCTGTAGAGCTTACTTACAGCTTTATTAAATGGGTGTTTGATTCTACGTTAGGTGCTTTATACCGAGCTGCTAGAGATGGCTTAAATGGTTTAGGTTAAAAGAGATAATTTAGTTAACGCTGAAAATAGCTGCTCGAGATTGATTTATTATCCAGAGTTCAGGTTAGTTACTACTTTCAGGGCTTGTTTATCTTTTGGAGTTCAATTTACACCAGTATGTTTTATTTTTAGACAAGGCAGAGCCTATGCAATGTGGTTATTTCCCACAAATAGGTGATAAAGTAATATAAATGCCAAGCATGCGTTTCTCCTTGGGTTCGTCCTAGGGGGTATTTGCTTACATAAATGCAGGTAAGGGCGTGAACAGGACGCGGAAACTTTGCTCTATTTTTACTTATTCTTTCATCGATGTAAGAATAAGTACGCATGAGCAGTTACCGAGCTCACTCGGTTACAAGCCTCGCGGTGCGATTAAATAGCCCTAGTGGTTTAAAGCACTGACAAATAATTTCAAACGTTCTTACTTTTGCTATACCAACCCGCAAAAATACTTAATCAATTTGAGGGATTAAATCTGACGCTAACTGCGTTAAAAATTTCTGTCTTGTTATCGACACGATTTTTTTACCTCAAAATAGATCACTTAATTAGGAGAATTGGTATTATCAACTTTATCTAACAATACAGCACCACTTTGTTGCTCTCCTAAATGATCATCCTTATTGTAAATAGGGCAGTTTTTAAGTGATAAACAGCCACAACCAATACAGCCATCTACTTTGTCACGTAAACGCTGCATATAAGCAATGCGATCGTCGAGCTGTGCTTGCCAATGCTTAGAAAGCGCTGACCAGTCTTGCTTGGTCGGGGTTCTGTTGTCTGGTAGTGTGGCTAGCGTGTTTTTAATTTCCTCTAGCGTAATTCCCATTGTTTGCGCTGCTTTTATAACCGCTACACGGCGAAGTACATCGGGTTTATATCGACGCTGATTACCACTATTTCGCCAGCTTCTTATTAAATACTTAGTTTCGTAAAAATGTAGGGTTGATACTTTTACACCACTTCTTTTTGCCACATAGCCGACGGTTAGGTTAGCTTCTGTTAATTTTTTTTGTTCTGTGCTCATTTTAAATCCATATATTGACCTCAATAATGGTTGAGGTTTTAAGCTGCTCCCAACATAAAAAAGGAGCGAGTTAAATGCAATATAAAATTAAAAAAAATTCAGTAATAATTTATTCAAGTGCACGTAGAGAAGGAAATACATCAGCGCATGCTAATAGTTATGCAGAGCAAAATGATATTCGCGTTATTTGTCTTGATGACTATAAAATACCGCCATACTGCTATAGTAAGAACTATAAAAATGATGATTTTTATACTGTTTTTGAGTCGTTACTCGATTATGAACATTGGATTTTTGCATCCCCCGTGTATTGGTATAACACCACGGTACAAATGAAATCGTTTATCGATCGGATCACAGATTACATGGACGACGAAAACTTAAAGCCTAAGTTACGCGCGTTACGTACAAAAGAGTTTTCGTTGCTATCAAATGCCTCTTCTTTTGAAGCCCCTGATGCCTTTGTACAGATGTTTAAGCAAACCTTTGGTTATTTAGGTATGCGCTTTGTAAATCATAGCCATAAAAATACGCAATCGGTAGCATAATAAACAACCTATTCCTCGACGGGGTGTTTATTTTTAGATGTTAACACGCAGGCAATATAGCGGCTGCGTGTTATTACTCCTTTATAGAAATAACATCCCATAAACGCTGTTCGAGCAGAGCGAAGGTGTTGCACTTCTTTCATTTATTGATTACAAGTTTTGCATCGTAATTAAACAGTCTTTAATTTGAACGAACTTCATCCAAAAAGATCAACACGCCCTGCTTTTGGTAGTATATTAAATAGGCTTGATTACTTAAAAACACAGGATTTATGAAATATTTACTATTACTTTTACTTATTAGTCCGCTTTCACAAGCTAATGAACTCCCGATCAAAGGGTTTGGCAGCTTCTATAATGTACCAAAACACGAGCCAATTAGTGCTTCTACCTCGTTTAGAATAGCTTTTGATGTTAGCGAGGGAGCCAAAGAAGGCGCGCAAAATAATTCAATAAATTCGTTAGCGCGTTTTATTAACATGCATGTAGCGCATGGTGTAAAGCCTGAAAATATACAACTCGCTTTAGTTGTGCACGGTAGCGCAAGTGTTGACGTGTTAGCTAATAGCGAATATAAAAAGCGGTTTAATATTGATAATAAAAACCGGTACTTAATTGAACAATTACTCGTAAATAATACACAGGTTTTTGTGTGTGGTCAGTCAGCTACACATTTTAAAGTTACTCCTGAACAGCTTATTCCAGGCGTTAAAATGTCACTTTCTGCGATGACTGCTCATGCCCAACTACAACAGCAAGGCTATACGTTGAATCCATTTTAATGATAAAAAACATTTTATGCTTTGGCGACTCTAATACTTGGGGTTTAAACCCCGTTACAGGAGGGCGTTTTGACGAAAGTATTCGTTGGACATCACAATTAGCCACAAAATTAGGGTCAGGCTTTAATATTATTGAAGCAGGGCAACCCAATCGTACCTTAGTAAACCATCCGCCGTATAACGGTTCACTTTCGGGTGTTAGTTATTTAAAACCTTATTTGGAAGAGTATGCGCTCGATGTAATTATTATTGCACTTGGGACAAACGATCTGAAAAAGCGTTTTAATTTAGCTCCAGAATGCATTGCTCTGGGGCTAAATAATTTAATTAATGATATTTGTGATTTTTATAGTTTAAATAATCAACATGATGAAAAGCCAAAAATAATTATTTTGAGCCCGGCCTTTGTACGTTGTAGAGGCCCTTACAAGCATGTTTATGAAGGTGCGGAGTGCAAAAACGTTGCGCTAAAAGAGCAATTCAAAAATATTGCACAAAATAAAAAAATTATATTTATTGATCTTCAATCTTTAGTGCACGTATCACTAGAAGATGGAATTCATATTTGTGAGAGTCAGCATCAAGTAATAGCCAAAACGCTTTACGACGTTGTGAAAAAGTAAACTTGGTTAAGCCATTTATTTATTTTTTAAGTCATTATGTATTTATAAAATGTGTATTTAAAGCACACACTATATTAGTAAGGATACGATGAAAAAAGGCCATAAGAAATCAATAATAGCACTGCTAACTGGCATCTTGGTTTTTGTGACAGGGAGCTTGATACTACTTTATTTTGCAGGCCAAAAGCTAGCAGCTACAATAAGTGAAGACGCTACACACCTAGTTAAGCATATCGATACCGCAGTACAAGAACGGCGCAGAATTCTTACTCCATTAAATAACCTCGGTTTTAAACAATGTGACCAAGCAACGTTGCTTGAGATGCGTCGTGCTTTATTTGATGCAAAATATGTAATAGATATAGGTTTTTTCAAGAACGATCAGCTTGTATGTACTACAGGAGCTGGGTTGTTAGATAAAGTTATTAATGATAAAAGCCCAGATTATATTATTGTAGATGAAAATATTCGAGTACGCTTTGAACCTCAATTGTATTTATTGTTGTTTAGTGACCGCCCAATGGAAGTTATTATAGTGCGTCAAGGTGACTACAATCTAATAATAGATACTAAAGTATTCAATGATGACGTAATTAGCTCACCCATGTGGGAAGTTGTTTATAAACATAAGCGTTCTATTAATCATTTGGCAGGGCAAAGTGGTGTTTACGATACGTTAGTCAATAATGTTTATCTTCCTTATGAAAGGCAGCTGATATGCAGTGAACAAAATAGCAATTACTGCGTTGCACTTCATATGCCTTGGAATAATTTTTTTGCTAAAAATCACTTTTTACTAATTATATCCCTCATTTTAACCTGCTTGGCTGGAGTATCGAGTGCATTACTTGTTGATAATCTGATTGCCGATCGTCGTTCTACATTTAATCGTATTCGTTTAGGCTTAAATAAAAACTCTTTTTATTGGACCTACCAACCTATTATTTGTTTGCAAACAGGCACAGTAATAGGTTGTGAAGTACTTGCTCGTTTTAAAGATAAATATGGAACACTCTACCCAGATCAGTTTATTCCGTTACTCAGAAAAAATAATTTAACTTGGAAATTCACTGAAGCAATGATTGCAAAGGTGCTCAAGGAACTTACAGCTATTGATATTTTACCTGAGGGTTTTAAAGTATCGCTTAATATATTTCCATGTGATGTAGAGCAAGGAAATGTATCATCTTTAACGCAAGTTTCTGAACTTACTAATTCTCGATTTATTATTTGTCTTGAAATTACCGAAGATGAATACCTTGATACCAGTATTGCTCATGCACATTTTAGAACGTTGGTTAAATCGGGTTTTAACTTGTCATTAGACGATTTTGGTACGGGTTATTCTAATTTAAAAAATTTACAAAATTTGAGCTTTCATCAGTTAAAAATAGACCGTACATTTGTGCAAGATATAGCAACTGAGGGTTTAAAGGCTTCTATGATCCCGAACATTATGGAGCTTGTGAAAAAGTTTAATTATACCTGTGTTGCAGAGGGCATCGAAACTAGTGAGCAAGAAGCTATTTTAAAAACTGCGGGAGTGCATTACGGGCAAGGTTGGAAGTACGGCCGACCAATGAAGGTTGATAAGTTTCATGAATATATGGCAAAACAGAGTGTTTGAATTTAGATATTTGTAATTTTTAAAACATATAAACAAACGTTATTATAAAACCAAAATGTTAGGAACTTAATCATAATGAAATCAATACTAAGTGTTTTTATTTTTATATTACTGAGCGCATGTACATCGCAGTACCCAAATCAGCACGTTACAGGTAAGCAGTTTCCCAATATTAGCGGTGAAAGCTTAGAGCAAAACATAGTGACTATACCCCGCGACTTTAACGCAGATAAAACACTGCTGCTTATTGGTTACAAGCAAGACAGCCAGTTTGATATAGACCGTTGGTTAATTGGTTTAGATATGGCGGGTGTAACGCTTCCAACTTACGAACTACCAACCATTGCAGGTATGGCACCACGTATGTTTAGCACATTTATAGACAGCGGTATGCGCAAAGGCATACCTAAAGAATTATGGGGCGGGGTAATTACTATTTATAAAGATGGTGAAGCGGTACAAAAGTTTACAGGTAATCAAAGCCCAAATAACTCACGTGTGGTACTTATAAATAACAGCGGCGAAATTTTATATTTTTATGACCGAGGTTTTTCGGTTGATGCGTTAAATAAATTAAAAGCGAGTATTGAGTAATTCACTTTATCCTTTAAATTTATTTTCTTAGGTTAATTAAAGTGAAAGGGAGCGAATGCTCCCTTTATATTGTATTTTATTTAAAACGCGTAACTTACACTAAAGCGCGTTGTACGAGGCATAATGTAACGACCATTTGGTGCATCAGCATTACGTGGATCACCTTCTGTAATGCCTTGCTCATCCGTTAAGTTATCTATTGCTACTTGAAGCTTAATGCCTTCCATTGGTTCTAGTATTAAACCTAAATCAACTTTTTCGTAGCCATCGAGTGTTACAGTGTTTTCGTTATTGCCAAAGCGATCATCAACCGCTGAAAGTGTACCGTATAAAGTTGCATACATACCTTGTAGCTCAAAGTCGTAACTTGGCGTTACACGTACTTGCCATTTTGGTTGGCGCTGGGATTGGTTGCCATCGTTTGTTGGACTTTGAGTAATTTCAGCATCTTGTAATGTGGTGTTTAAATTAACAGAAAAACCAGACTCATGGTTAAAGTTATAATCGAGCTCTATACCGTACGCTTCATTTGTTAAAATTTCTGCTGGTACACCTGGGCGACGTACAAAGGTGTCGCCTTTTACTTCGTTTACAAATACGGTTGCATAAAAGTCGGTTGATTCAGTAATTAATTTATAACCTAGTTCACCTTGAGTAATTTCTTTAATAAGCTTTTCGCCACCTTGGTAAGCATCAAAATTATCTCTAAAATCATCAAAATACGGCATTTTATAACCACGGTTAACACGGGCAAACACACCCATATCATTGTTAATTGAGTAGTTTAAACCTGTAGTCCAAGAGGTTTTACTTTCATCGTAGCTAACGGCTTTAGTAATAATGCCGTCAAGGCCTTCATCTACACTGTAATGTACTTCGTGGTTTTCTTGACGTACGCCAACATCCAGTGTGAACGCATCAGCAAATTTGTATTCACCAGTAACATAAAACGCGTGAGTTCGGGCATCACCTGTTGAGCTAATATCGTAGTTAAAATCACAGCCATCGGTGCTTTGGTTACATTCAATACCGGTTAATGCTTCGCCACCTGATTCAAGTACATGGTATGCAGTGTTACCTAAGCTCCACCAATCTTTTGCCGAAGTGCTTGCGGTGTAGTAACCAAATGTTGTTGATAAATCACCAAACTTTTTTGAAAAAGCTAAATCATTAGTAAATGAGCTAATTTCTTTAAGCACCACCCATCGTCCAAGCTGTTGAATAGGTGTAGCGCTTGCATATTCAGTATTTGTTACTGACCCAAACGCCGTTTGACCGTTATCAGCGACTGCGCCAATGGTTGTTGCTGAGCCACTTGGTACTAAACCGTAGGTGTTTGCATCGCCTTTAGTAATGTTAAAACGGTCTGAAAAGTGCCAACCATTTTTAAGTTCGAGCTTAATACTACCGCCTGAAACATGACCGTCCCAGCCTCGGCCATCACCTAAGTCAATATCGTGTGCTTGCGAATCTGGCCCTGTAAATATTGTTGCTTGGCGATTTAGCGTGCCTAGTTGTGTGTATTGTGCGTCAATACCATCAACATTGAGTGGCGTTGGTAAGTACCACGCGCCGTGGTCGTCAGTTTGGCGGGTATAAAAGTTAAGCTCGCCTTTATCTAAGTTTTTAGTGATGTTAATTGTAAATTGGCTGCCTTTTTCTGACGTAAAGCCCGCATCACGAATACCTGGTGAACTTTTTACATACCCGCCAACCATAAAGTATAAATCGTCAGTAATTTCACCACTCATTACAGCATCAATGCGCTGTAAGTCGTAATCAGAAGTTGTGTATTTAAATAAGCCTTCTGTTTCTTCGCCACCACGTTTTAACCTAAAGTTGGTTGTTAGCCCTGGTTGTCCGTTAGATAAAACAGGGTTTGGGCCACCACGTAGTGCTTCTACAGTTTCAATGGTTTCATCAACACGAAACATTGATGAATTTTCTAAAAACGATAAGGTTGACGCTGGGTAAATTGGTGAACCTTCAATACTTAGCGTTAAAAATGGGGCATCTCCACCGCCAGGAAAACCACGAACAAATACATTCGCACCTGACTCACCACCTGAGCTTTCTACCCAAACTCCAGGTATTGCTTTAAATAAGTCAGCGGTGCTTTTTGGGGACAATTTAATAATTTGTTCACTATCGATATTAGTTACCGCATAGCTGGCATCTATTTTTCTTATTCCAACACCTGTGGGTGTTCCCGATACTACAATACGCTCAACTTTTTGTTTTTCTTGTGTTTGCTCTGCAGAAAATGCGCATTGAGTGCTAAGCGCTAAAGTAATGGCACACGCTAGTGTACTTTTTGCTTTACTGATTTTCATGTGTGTGATCCCGTTTTTAGTGTATTAAACAGTGTATTTCTGCAGTCTTTTTACTAAAAATCATTGTAAATAGACTGTGTATATTGAAACCTTAGAGATAAATGCAAACGTTTGCAATATTTATTTGTAAATTATTTATGAATTTATATAGTTTATTTATTGAGCTTATTTATATGTTAAACACTTTTTGGGTCGTTGTTCGCGCCAGCAAAAAATAATAATGCTATATTGTCAGCGAGTTAGATAATTGTATTGATCAGTGGTAAGCGACTATTTAGGAAGATCATGAATAACAAAAAAATTAAATTAACTGATTTAGCGAAACTAGCAGGCGTGTCTACCTCTACAGTTTCGCGTGCGCTTAATGATAACCCGCTAATTAAACAAGAAACGCGCGATAAACTTCAGCGCTTAGCTAAAGAGCATAATTTTAGTCTTAATACGGCTGCAAGTCGGTTGCGGACACAAAAAACCAATGTAGTTGCGGTTATAATTAACCTTGACGAACAAACAGAGCAGTCGATTAGCGATCCGTTTTTACTTAAAGTAGTGAGCGAAATTAATCTTGCACTTAATCAGCAAGGATTAGAGCTTTTACTATCTAATTCAATCATGGCGCAAGACGATTGGGCTAATTATTTTATTAATAGCCGCCGTGCAGACGGTATTATTGTTGTAGGTCAAGGTAAAAACCAAACCAATATAGAAAATGCAGCTAACGCAGGTATTCCACTGGTGGTATGGGGAGATCCTAAAACACCTAGCAACTACCCCATTGTAGGAAGTGACAATTACTTGGGAGGCTTGCAAGCAACCACGCATTTAATAGAGCACGGAGCTAAAAACATTGTATTTTTAGGCGATCCAGAACATGGTGAAATTAGTGAGCGTCACAGAGGGTACTCTGTCGCATTAGCATCCCATAAATTAGAGCAACATGTTGTATCTATTGATATTACAAGTAGCTCAGCGTATCAGTCAATTAACCAATTACTGCGTGAAAAAGGCCTTTATTTTGATGCTATAGTTGCATGTAGTGATATGGTTGCCTTAGGTGCCATGAAAGCCTTAAAAGAGCGTTATGTAAGCATTCCTAATGATGTCGCTCTAGTAGGTTTTGATGATATTGCTATGGCCGACATTAGCCACCCTTCATTATCAACTATCCGACAAAACACACAGTACGCAGCCACGCTATTAGTTCAAAAGTTGATGCAGCAACTAGCTGGTGAAAAAGTTGAATCACAAGTAATTGATATTGAACTGATTACCCGCCAATCAAGTAAACGATAGTTTATAAATCATGTTGAGTTAATGTTAAATTTAAAATGCAAACGATTGCATTGGGGGCTGTTCTAAACTAAACTCAAACCTCACTGATATAAACACACACTGTGTATGCACTTGTTATGGGCATACAATAAAGGTCGTTATAGCGTTTAAATAACGCTTTAAAGCGAGGGTAATTATGAGTAAAACAAAAGTCACACTGGCAATTGCAGCAAGTTACTTTATTTTCGCTATTTTGTTAAATAGCGTGGGCACCGTTATTTTGCAGGCAATAAATACCCTTGGGGTAAGTAAAACAGAAGCTTCAGTGCTTGAGGGGTTTAAAGATTTATCCATTGCGATAATGTCATTTGTAGTGGCTTCGTTTATTCCTCGCCTAGGCTATAAACTGGCCATGCTTGGGGCACTTACTGTTGTTGCCCTTGCTTGTGTAAGTACGGCTTTAATTAGTGACTTTTATGCGTTTAAAATTTTATTTGCCGCCATTGGTTGTGGCTTTGCTGTGGTTAAAGTGTCGGTTTACTCTATTATCGGCCAAGTGACAGATGATGCAAATAGCCACTCTTCATTGTTAAACACCATTGAAGGCATTTTCATGGTTGGTGTGTTAAGTGGCTATTGGATTTTTACTGCTTTTATAGATCCAAACGATTCAACCGCGTGGCTCAACGTTTATTACTTACTGGCAGCGCTAACCCTAATTGTTATAGCGAGCGTAATTGCTGCGCCTATAAAGCCCGCCATTATAAGTAAAACTAAACGCTCCGGTTGGTTCGATTTTATCGCCATGCTTAAGCTAACATATCAACCGTTGGTACTCATATTTATAATTAGCGCTTTTTTATACGTATTAATTGAGCAGGGCGTAGGTACTTGGCTACCCACATTCAATAATGAAGTTTTAAAACTCCCTGTGGCTATTAGTATCCAGCTGGCCAGTATTTTTGCTGCGGCACTTGCATTTGGGCGCTTAGTGGCAGGGCAAGTACTTAAACACATTCACTGGTTTGTTGTATTGAGCAGTTGTTTAATTGCGATGGCTGGCCTCATACTTATTACCCTACCGCTTACTGAGAATGTTACTGAAAATACAGTAATTAGTTTATTTGATGCACCACTTGCTGCATTTATTTTACCGTTAATTGGTTTTTTCATGGCGCCTATTTATCCGGTACTTAACTCAGTTATGCTCAGCGCTCTTGAAAAACATCGCCATGCAGCTATGACTGGTTTAATTGTGGTTTTTTCAGCACTTGGAGGAACAACCGGTTCAATAATAACTGGTTATGTGTTTGAGAATTTTAGTGGGCAGCATGCATTTTACCTTTCTTTGGTACCCATTAGTTTGATTTTTATCAGCGTGATTTTTTTCAAAAAGCGAACCGACGCTATTTCGCAACATGCAACGACAGCTTAACAGTAAGGAAAGTTATGAGTTTTTTTGACAGCCAATTATTTAAAGATGTTCAAACGCAGCATGTATTTAGCGACTGTAAAACATTCGCAGATGCAATTGCGCGTGTTAATTGGCAAAGTGCATGTAAAAGTTATGAGCAATTAGCGCCTTTAACTAATACGCAGCTTAGTGAGTTTGTAAACGCACACTTTATTACTTCCCCAGTGCTAGCAATGAGCACTGAGGCTGATACGACATCGGTTAAACATTATATAAACTCGTTGTGGAGTGGCCTTAGAAGAGAGGCGGATACCCCAAAGCAAGATTCATTACTAGCACTAAAGCACAGCTATATTGTGCCTGGCGGGCGCTTTCAAGAGATTTACTATTGGGATAGTTATTTTACAGCATTGGGTTTAATCGATGCAGATAAAGGTGATGTAGTTGAAGATATGCTACTTAACTTTGTCGATTTAATTAACGATTATGGTTGTATTCCAAATGGTAACCGTCGCTATTATTTATCACGCTCGCAGCCACCTATTTTAGCACTCATGGTCGAATTATTATGGGAACATACGCATAGTAAATCACTCAATACGCAATGGCTTGCTATGTGTGTTGCAGCACTTGAAAAAGAATATATATTTTGGATGCAAGGCGCTCAGTTGCTTTCGACTAATGTATTGAGCTCAAAGCGGGTAGTAAGAATGCCTTGTGGTGGTATTTTAAATCGTTATTGGGACGATGTAAGTGAGCCAAGGGCAGAGTCATTGCGTGAAGATTTAGCGCTAGCGGAAGGGTTGGCGAAGGAGAAAAAATCTGATTTTTATCGTAATATTCGCGCCGCATGTGAGTCGGGTTGGGACTTTAGTTCTCGTTGGCTTGGTGAATCTAATTTACTAAGCTCTATTCAAACAACTGATATTGTTCCTATAGATTTAAACTGCCTTATGTATAACTTAGAGAATCAGTTAAGCAAATTCTTTCAATTGCTCGGCAATAGTGAACAAGCAGAGCATTACCAATTACTTGCTAGCAATCGCAAGGCGCTTATTAATGCTTACCTTTGGAATGAACCAACCGGTTTTTTTGTTGATTATAACTGCCGTACAACGACTCAATCTCCAATACTTAGTGCAGCGGCAACTACTGCTTTATTTGTTAATTTAGCCAGTAATGAGCAAGCAACTAAGGTAGCTACAAGATTAGCCAATGAATTTTTAAAAGAGGGTGGCATTGTTACAACTATTACTCAAACGGCTCAGCAGTGGGATAGTCCAAATGGTTGGGCTCCACTACAATGGTTTGCGGTAAAAGGGCTTAATAACTACGGTATAACACAATTGAGTACACATATAATGCAAAATTGGGTAAATATGGTTGAGCAAAACTTTGCAGCAAATAAGTGTTTACTCGAAAAATACAATGTGTGCACACCAGCGGTTTTAGCCAGTGGTGGTGAATATCAAGTACAGCAGGGTTTTGGTTGGACTAATGGTGTAACGGCAAGATTTTATACGTTATTAAATAATCCAGAGTTTTAAATAATTGGGTTACTTATAATTTTTTAATACCATTATCGGATTGTATGTTACCTATAACTTAGGTAATGTTGCATAAACGTTTCATGGATGAAATTTATGTCACATAAAAATCACGTGTTTGTAAGAACAACTTTTCAGTCATCTTTCCACTCTCATAGTTACACCGCTATATTAAGAACACTACAAGCGCTGTTTACCGATATAAAAATGGATGACACAGTACCTCAGCTAGAAGAACGATCGCATTATGATTTGTTTTTGATTGATGGCACTAAAAATAATTGGCAAGACCTTATTCCCACCGATTTAATTTGCTTAGCGAAGCACTGTAACGTTGTTGTCTTTAATGTTGAGCGAGAAACGGTATGTGAAAAGAACTTACTTCTCAATCATTTCAATGGCGTATTTTATAAATCGGATCCTCCAGAAGTTATTTTTAAAGGATTAGTTAAAATAAATGCTGGTGAACTCTGGTTTGCACGAAAAATTATTTCAATCGCATTCAATGATATTTTGGCTGTAGCATCATCATTTAACAGTTTGTACGATGGTATAGAAATAAAAAAAGATGATTATGATCATTTAACTAAACGAGAAAAATCGGTTATTTATCTCATAGCGCAAGGTGCCAGTAATAATGCTATTGCCGATAAACTTAATATAAGTGACCACACAGTAAAAACCCATTTATACAGTGCGTTTAAAAAAACTAGTTCGCGTAATCGAGTAGAACTAGCTAATTGGGCACAACGTTATATTTCTGTTTTACTGCCAATGGCTAAATAACCTTTTCAGGATCAAATTTTTGTATAAATAAGGCGACTTAAAAGTAGCCTTATTTATCTTAATTATTAACTTACTTTTTTGGCCCATAACCCTTTATCAATGCCCTTTGTTATTAGGTCTGTAAGTGCTTTTTCTATTGCTTGGGTAACACAAATACTCATAGGTTCGTTATCACTAAAGCCAGCTTCTGCTTCAGCTAATCGTTTGTAACTTACGTACCTAAAAAATCCGGCACGCATTTCTTGGCTCAGTACTTTTTTGCTGGTTGCTACCGATAGTAATACTTGCCCTGTTCGTACATCAACAGCACGTAAGTATATTGAAATAGCATCTTCACGGTAAAGCTCTGATGCGCCTATTCCAAAGTATTCCATACCTAAACCACCTGTTTTTACATTGGTGTCGTAGCTAATAATACCGCCTTCTAAAATTATTTTGGCGGTTGTTAATGGGGGTAAATCTGGTTGATTTGGATTATCTGATTGAGCCGCTCGAATGATTTTTCGCTCTGTTAGTATATTTTGCAGACCCTCACGTTCAACCGGTGTAAACCAATCCGACTCATGTAAGGCTTGTATTAGTATTGAATTAGCCCCCTGAGTTACAGCGGTAGAAAATGAGCTCACATTTGTTTGCGGTTTATATTGACCTGTTTGATCTCTAAATGAATAAACTGAAACAGGAATACTACCCATGGGTTTGGGTAGGTTTTTTAAATCAGAAAAAATTTCTGTTGGTTCTAAGCTCATTGCTTGCTGCTGCTGTGGTGGTATTAAATTTCCCAAACTTGCGCAGCCCGTTAAGCTAAGAACTACAATTGTTATAAGTAGTTTATACATTATCCAAACCTCGGTACTTCAATGATCACCACGGTGTCATCAATTATATTTGTTATTCTTACGGTAATGCTATCTGTGGTACTGGTTATAACTTCTATTTGGTAATCGCCACTCATAAATATGGAATCTTGATTGAAAATACTGTCGTCTATGTTTTCACCAAACGCCATATCTGTTATTTCTCTTACCATTCGATTTAAGTAAGTGCGTTCTAAAGAATCTTGAAATTGCTCGGTGTAACTTTTTTCTATTACTGGCGCTTTATGTTTATTTTGAGCTTGTGCTTTGCTAAGTAGCATATTCGCATTGAGAGGATTACCGCCAAAGCTTGGGTTAATTGGGGTATAAATTATTTCAGTCGCGGCGGCTGAAAAGCTTAATGTTGTTATTATAAATATTATTATTCTCATTTTACCATCCATTTATGGCCATATCGGGAGACGACACTGCCATATTTTCACGAGCCATTGCATCAATTACGGTATACACGGCTTGTTCAACACGTTCATCTAATGGCTCTAACCTTCGGCCTAAGTATGTTGCATACACCAGTCTATTGTTCATTATTAAAGAAAGTTTAGTGCCTGCTTTTGGGATTACTGTTTCTTTAATTTCAATATTAAACCCTGCAGTTGAGGGTAAGTCTCGCCAGTAATTTGAGAACTCGTAATAAAATTGATGACCAAAGCGACTAATGCTTCTATCGAGTAATAAACCGTCTATTTCCAACTCATCAGCTGCATAACCTGCAGTGCTAAAAGATAATGAAATTACGAATAAGAAACCAGCGAAGCTATTTTTTTTATTGTTCATAATTAAAAGGGGAGAGTTACTCTCCCCAACCTTTGCAATTACATTTGTGTAATTGTTGCCGTATTACCATCACCCATTTGAGTAACAGATACTGTACTGTTAAAGCCAATGACAGAGCCTTCAACAATATTATCGTTACCCAGCTGAGTTACGCTAAATGATACGTTTTCACCGCCAACTAAAAAGGCTGATTGCTCTGTTCCGCCAACCCAGTTATTTTCACCTTGTTGTGAAATATCAATGCTGTGGTCATTGCCTTCAACCATTAAATCAATAACATTCATTTCGCCAGTTTGAGCAATATCAATTTGACTACCGTTACTGTCTAAAATGCCAGCAAGTGTTAGCATTGTTTCATTTAGAGAACCATCTTGAACAATATCAATATCGTTATCGTTTGAAGTAAGTGAAGTGTCTGGGTAAGACGACTCCACAACAGCGGTATTATCTTGGCCTGTTTGTGTTAGATTTATGTCGTTATCAGAGCCATTGAAGTTAACTAAATGTGCTGAGTTAAATTCACCTACCTGATCAATCGTAAATTCATTATCAGAACCTAACACGCCCATGTAAGCGTCATTGAACAAACCATTTTGATTACTTGTTAGCTCATTATTATCACCAATAAGTTCAGCGGTAGCAGTGTTGTATGTATCTACTTGAGTAATGGTTACTTCATTGTTTTGACCTTCAAATAACGCTGAGTCTGCGGTGTTGTTACTGCCTTCTTGGTCAATGTCTATTTCGTTATCATTACCCACAACCGCTGCAAATGTTACAGCATTTGTATTGCCATCTTGTTCAATGGAAAACTCGTTAGCGTCGCCAGAAATAGCACTGAGTGTTACCGCATTACGATCGCCATCTTGCTCAATATCAAGCTCGTTGTCGTTACCTTGTAAAGAACTGACTTTAAAGGTGTTCCAGTAACCTGCTTGCTCTAAATCGAGTGTATTTTGATCGCCAGTGAGCATTGTTATTTCAGCTTCATGCCATTCACCCGTTTGCAGCGAAGTTATTTCGTTGCCATTACCTTGCATATCCATGTTGTAGAACCAATGACCGCCAGTGCCTTGTTCTACTTCAATCAAGTTGTCATCACCAGTTACTGTATTTATAGCTTCGTTATTGACCAAAACACCTTGGCCAACCTGTGTTACAAGTAAGAGGTTATTATTACCAGTAACTTCGGTTATTAATCCATTCGCAGTACCATCTTGAGCGTATGCTTGTGAGTTGCTATCACCAATTGTAGTTACTTCAGCATAGTTACCAAACTGTGCTTGGGTTACTTCTGTATCGTTATTATTGCCTGTTGTTGTGACAAGCATGGTATTGCTATCGCCATTTTGTATTAACAATGCCGTATTGTTGTTTAATGTTTGAGCAAGTGTCATTGAATTAGCTGTACTTGCAATAGATACCTTGGTGTTAAGTTCAGAGCTAGATACTGATTTATTACCTGTTTCAGCATATGAGGCAAAGCTAGTACTCATTGCAATTGCAACCGCGCAGCTTAGAATTGATTTGTTCAACTTCATTATTTTTCTCCTTGAAATGATAAAATCAAACACCTTAAATGTTATAGGTTTTAATAAGGTATTTGCTGTCTCAGCATGCCGTGCCGATATAATGTTTTGTGATCCGCTTTAGTTACTTATGTAAGTGAGTGAAGCGAAATATATGATTATTGAGTAAAAACGAGTCTTGTCATAAAGCTAACACTGACAAAGTTTAAGCTTAAATTCATAATCAAGTACTAACTGTATTCCTCAATATGAATTTCTTAAATCATCATTTTTTACCAATTTTTTTTATTTTATATTTCAAATGGTTAAGCTTATAACCTTGCTTTTTTAGATTTTATTCGAAAAAAGCAGTAAAAAAACATGACCCTATATTGGGTAGAGGTAAGTGTAATAAATTCATTATAATGACTGTATTAGGTGTTTTTTTTTGCCAATTCTAGTTAAAAATAATGGTTTTTTGTTATTTTTAATCTTTATTACTTGTTTAATTTGGTGTTTGGTTGTTTGCTTATATCTTGCCATGTGATCCCTTGTACTTGAAGTAGTGAAAAACTTGCTTAGTGTTTCTAAGCCTTCCCTACTATGGATAGAACAATGAAAACAAAATTATCTATTATTACGCTCGCGCTACTACCTTGTTTAGCTTCTGCAAAGTTACCTGATGCAGGTGCACTGCAACAAGTTACTGCAAGTAGTGACTCTATAATTGTTAAATATAAAAAAAATACAACGCCACAAATGCGTAAACAAGTACGCGCTATGGTTAAAGCTAAAATATCGGATTTAAATAATGATGAGGTTGATGATAACTTTACGTCATTATTTTCGGGCCGTTTAGCTAAGTTTAAAGTCTCTGGTATGAGTACCAAAGAAGCTATTGAGCGTTTGAAGTCAAATCAAGCTATTGAATATGTAGAGCCAGATTACCGAGTGAGTATTGCTACAAGCTCTCCTAATGATCCTCGTTTTGATGAACTATGGGGTTTAAATAATGAGGGCCAAACAGGTGGTGTTACAGATGCCGATATTGATGCACCTGAAGCGTGGGACATTTCTATCGGTAGCCGCGATATTGTAGTGGGTGTTATTGATACAGGTGTTGATTATAGTCATCCCGATTTAGTTGATAACGCATGGGTTAATGCGGGCGAAATTGCTGGTGATGGTATTGATAATGACGGCAATGGTTATATTGATGATATTCATGGTATTAACGCGATTACAGATGCTGGCGACCCAATGGATGACCAAGGACATGGTTCTCATGTGTCAGGCACAATCGGTGCAAGCGGTAACAATTCAACGGGTATTGTAGGTGTAAACCAAGAAGTATCTATTGTTGGTTGTAAGTTTTTAGATGCGGCTGGTAATGGCTCAACATCAGATGCAATTAAGTGTATTGACTATATGGTTAACCTTAAAAATTCAGGTGTTAATTTACGTGTTCTAAACAATAGTTGGGGTGGTGGTGGTTTTAGCCAAGCTTTAGCTGATGCAATTACAGTAAGTGAGCAAGCTGACATTTTATTTGTTGCCGCTGCCGGTAATGATGCAGTTGATAATGATGCAAACCCGCATTACCCATCAAGCTATGAACACGAGAGTGTTTTTTCTATTGCGAGCACTGATAGCAGCGATAATTTATCTGACTTCTCACAATGGGGTTTAACCAGTGTTGATATGGGGGCACCCGGTAGTGCTATTTTATCAACAGTCCCGGGTAACGGTTATGCTACTTACTCAGGCACTTCAATGGCAACACCTCATGTTGCAGGTGTTGCTGCACTTGTGTTGTCAATCAACCCAGATTTAACAACCACAGAACTTAAACAGTTATTGATGAGCAGTGGTGATGTAAATACTGCATTACAAGGTAAAACGGTTGCTGGCACTCGACTCAATGCAAACCAAGCATTACTTGATGCAGACCCAACCCCGAGTTTTATAATGTCTGTGACACCTGTATCACAGCAAAAAACAGTAGGCGAAACTGCATCGTATACATTTGAAATAGGTTCTATTGCACAGTGGGATGGTGAAGTAACACTTGATCTAACATCTAGTCTTGGTGGTGCATATTTATCTGCATTAACAGCACGTCCAGGCGAAACAGTACAGCTTAGTGTTGAGACCGATGAAAATACGCCATGGGGTGATTATGAGTTTACTGTTACAGCAACATCAGATGATATTGTTAAAGAAAAAACAGTAAGTTTAATGTTACAACCTGCTGGTTTAAATGACTTTACGTATAGTAATGAAGAAAATCTACCGATCCCTGATAACGATCCATTAGGCGTTAATTCGGTTATCACAGTTGCTGATGATTTAACTATTTTTGGTACTTCAGCAGATGTAAATATCACACATACGTGGTCTGGCGATTTAGTACTTACACTTACTTCACCGCAAGGCTCTGAAGTCACTCTACAAAGTAATCAAGGTGGTAGCGAAGACGATATTGTTAAAACGTTTACATCAAGTGTATTTAATGGCGAAGTAGGAACCGGTGATTGGACATTAAATGTTGTCGATACGGCAGGTATAGATACAGGCAATATTAATAGTTGGTCACTTACGTTCAGTGCTATTGGTGAAGTAGGTTCACAACCACCTCTTGCTAGTTTCACTGTTGATACACAAGGGTTAACCGCTGCATTTGTAGACACAAGCAGTGATGCTAATAATGATATAACACAGTGGAGCTGGAACTTTGGTGATGGTGCAACATCAACTGACTCAAGACCAGTACATGCCTATGCCCAATCAGGTAGTTACGATGTAGAGTTAACGGTTACAGATAGTGAAGGTAATACTGATTCATTTACTCAAACGGTTGTTGTAAGTGACGTGACCCTTGAGCTGAACTTAAAACGCGCTAACAAAACACGTTTAGGTACAATGCGTGTAGAACTTAGCTGGGAAGAAGTGGGTGCAGAGTCATTAAGCGTTTACCGTAATGGCGAGTTAGTTGATACCGTTTCAGATAACGGTCGTTACCGTGATTACGTGCGTGGAGCTACGTTACCATCGTACGATTACCAATTATGTGTAACAGAAAATGTGTGTTCAAATATCATCACCGTTTCTTTTGAATAAACTTTATTACATCTAAAGTAATTTAAGCCCAGCAAAGCTGGGCTTTTTTATGTTTACGATGAGGGTAATAAGTAATTAGAATTTATTTTTAATGGATTACAGCTATGCTTTTTTATACGGGTGGGTTTTAAGCCAGTGCTCGGCTATTTGTTCACGCGTGGCAAACCAAACTTGCTCATGCGATCGGGCATATTCTAAAAACCGTGCTAATGCTTTTATTCTTCCTGGTCTGCCAATTAAGCGACAATGCAAACCTATCGACATCATTTTTGGGGCGTTTTCACCTTCTGGAGCGCCTTCCTCGTATAGTGTATCGAATGCATCTTTTAAGTAATTATAAAACTGATCGCCTGCGTTAAAACCTTGAACAGCGGCAAAGCGCATGTCGTTTACATCAAGCGTGTAGGGCACTATTAACTGTGGTTTACCTTCTTTAATACTGTAAAAAGGTAGGTCGTCGCTGTAATCGTCGGCATCATATAAAAAATTACCATTTTCAACTACAAGGGCTGCTGTGTTAGGGCTTGTGCGCCCTGTGTACCAACCTTTGGGCTTTTTACCTGTGAGCTTTTTAATGACATCAATGGCTTGTTGCATATGCTCGCGTTCGGTTTGCTTATCTATATTTTGATAATTAATCCAGCGCAGGCCATGGCTTGCAATTTCGTGGCCCGCTTCAACAAAGGCTTTAGCTACATCGGGGTGGCGCTCAAGGGCCATCGCCACTGCAAAAATGGTGACCGGTATATCGTATTTTTTAAATAAACGCAGTAGCCTCCACACGCCAGCGCGTGAGCCATATTCGTAAATAGACTCCATGCTTATATGGCGGTCTTCAACATGCGGGGCAGTGACTATTTCTGATAAAAACGTTTCAGCCGCAGCATCACCATGCAGCACGCAGTTTTCGCCACCTTCTTCGTAATTTAATACCACTTGCACGGCAATACGTGCTTTATTGGGCCAATTTGCATGGGGTACATCAGGGCCATAACCAATTAAATCGCGCGGGTAGTTTTTAAATTGCTCACTCATTTTATTGCTCCTTTTTAAGTGCTGTGAGCCAAGACCCGAGCGTTTCGCGCTCTGTGTCAGTCATTTGGGTCATATTAGCCAGTGGCATGTCTTTGGTTATAACCGCGCGGGTATGAATAAGCGTGCTGGATTTTTTTACATCACTAATAGAGTCGAGCTTAAAGCCTAGCGGCGCTGTTTGAAAAAGCTCAGAGGTGGGTGTTTCGCTGTGACACCCAGTACAGTGTTTGCTGATTATATCCCACGCTTGTGCGTCGGTAATACTTGCTTGTGAAGGCGCGCTTTTGCCTGCATTTGTTGGTGTACTGGGCCAAGGGGCTATGGCGAGCATAAGAGCAAAAAAGGCTGCAATACCGCTTACAAGTACCGAGGGTTTATTAATGCCTTGGTGCTTTAAGTTAAAGTAATGGCGTATCCACATACCAATACCAAACAGCGCAATTAAAATAAGCCAGCTAAAGTTGTGGCTATACGTGTAAGGAAAGTGATTGCTAAGCATAATAAATACCACAGGTAACGTGGCGTAGTTATTATGAATAGAACACAACTTTGCCTTTAAACCTGGCGCTGAATCAGGGATTCTACCCGCTTCTACTTCACTCACCATATAGCGTTGGCCTGGGATAATAATATGATACACATTACCCACCATACACGTGCCAATAAGTGCACCTACATGAATATAAACAGCGCGGTCGCTAAATAATTGATCAACCCCAAAAGTCCACAGAGCTAATAAACCAATAACTACAGCAATAAACACTTTGCCGTTTTCAACCAGTGGGCTTTTACACAATAAACGATAAACACCATAGCCTAAGCCAATAAAACCAAGGGATGCGCCAATAGCGGCAAATTTACTTAGCTCACTTTTACTGTTATCAATTAAGTAAACATCGGCGCCAACATAATAAAGTAAGCTAAATAACAATATACCGGTGATCCACGTTGTGTAGGCTTCCCACTTAAACCAATGCAGGGTGTGAGGCATTTGTTCAGGGCCATTTTGATACTTAGCCACTTCGTAAAAGCCACCACCATGCACGGCCCATAAATCGCCTTTTATGCCTTTATCTATTTTCCACTGCGGTGGTGTTTGTAGGTTGTTATCAAGCCATGCAAAATAAAATGAAGCGCCAATCCATGCTATACCAGCAATAACATGAAAGTAACGCAGTACTAAATGAGCAAGCTCAAATAAATAGTTTTCCATAACGGTTAAGCCTCTTCTAATACCGGTGAGCGGGTGTCTGAAAATTGATTGTTATCATCGCGCTTATAGACACTTTTACCCATAATGTAGGTTTGCTCAACGCAGCGGTCGTCGCCTAACATCATCATTGCAAACAGTTTTTCATGCAGGGTTTTGGCATGCTGTATTCTAAATTTTAAAAATGGGGTTGCTGAACAATCCATTACAATAAAATCGGCTTCACAACCGGCTTCAAAATTACCAATTGTCCCTTCTAAATCAAGTGCTCTAGCACCGCCGAGTGTTGCTAAATACAACCCTTTAAATGCTGAAAACTTTTGACCTTGTAATTGCTGAATTTTGTACGCTTCGTTACCTGTTTGTAGCATAGAAAAGCTTGTTCCTGCGCCTACATCGGTACCCATGCCTACGTTTATGCCGTGCTCTTCACAGGCTTTTAAATTTAAAAGTCCTGATCCTAAAAATAGGTTTGAGGTAGGGCAGTGCGATATTGCCGCATTGTTATCTGCAAGGCAGCAAAGCTCGCGCTCAGATAAATGAATACTATGGGCAAATACTGAGCGTTTACGTACCATTTTTGCTTGCTCGTACACGCCTAAGTAATCATCAAACTCTGGAAATAACCCTTTTACCCATTCGCACTCGTCTTTGTTTTCAGATAAGTGTGTATGCAGGTAGGTGTCTGGGTATTCTTCAAGCAACTGAGTACATTTTTGAAGTTGCTCAGGGGTTGATGTAGGAGCAAAGCGTGGTGTAACTGCGTAGCTTAACCTATCAACATTGTGCCATTTTTCGATGAGGGCTTTAGATTCGTCATAACTTGTTTGCGCGCAATCAGATAAGTCGTCAGGGCAGTTACGATCCATCATTACTTTACCGGCAATCATGCGTAAATTGCGTTTTTGTGATTCTTTAAAAAACGCATCAACCGATTGCGGATGCACAGTGCCAAATACAAGGGCAGTGGTTGTGCCGTTGCGCAGTAGCTCGTCTAAAAAGCGATTAGAGATCTCTTTTGAATAATGCTTACATGTAAACTTTTTCTCTGTCGGAAACGCATACTCGGTTAACCAACTTAGCAGTTGCTCGCCGTACGCACCCACCATTTCGGTTTGTGGTAAGTGTATGTGGGTGTCAATCATACCAGGCATAACGAGTTTGCCATCGTGGCGGATAACACGCGCTGATTTATCAATTGTAGGCAGTATGTCGTGCTCGTAGCCAAGCTTAACTACTTTGCCGTGCTTGATAACTAATGCGCCTTTTTCAAAAAAACGATGGGCGTTTTCGCCAGCAATGGCCGGGTCGTCAACAAAGTCGAGTATATCGGCACAAACTACTGTTAAGTCATTATTGTTTTGTGTGCTCATAGTTAGCTACCTCTGTATGTAGAGTAGCCAAACGGGCTAAGCAACAATGGGATATGATGATGTTTAGTATCTTGTAATCTAAACGTTATTTGCGCCTCTGGGTAAAACGCAGGGGTAGGTTGGTTTTGGTAATAACTATCTAAATCAAATACTAGCTTATAAGTTGCAAATTCTACTTCTGTATTTAGCCAGTCGGTAATTCGCCCATCGGAATCGGTTTTGCCTTGGGTTAGTTGTACCCATTCGTTATTTGTAAGTTTAAATAGCTTAACAGCAACGTTTGCTGCTGGTTTTCCGGTGCTGGTATCAAGTATATGGGTGGTTATAGGGCTTTTGCTCATAGCAGTGACTCCAATCTTATTTTTATTATTTTGGCTTGTTCGCCCGCGGCTATATTTAGCTCTGTACTGCGGGTGTTGTGTATGCGCTGCTCTATGAGTTCGAGCATTTGTTCGGCCGTTTTACCGGTGGCGCACACAATAAAAATAAAGCCAAACTTGTTCAGGTACTCTTTATTGAGGGCAATCATTTTGGTAAGTACGGCTTCGTTTGCTTTGCTCATACCCGATTGCTCATGCCCCGCTTTTTGTGCGGTAGCAGCGTATTTTTTGCTAAGGGTTGATAAGTCGCCTATTTGCGGGTGGCCTTCAAAGGCAGCTAAATAGTCGCTTTCGCCAAGGTTATCCCATGTGCTTTGTGCGCATTCAAACAGCTGCTGAGCACTTTTAAATGGCATTGCTTTTACCATGCCCGCTACCCAGTTAGGGGCCGCGCAGCAATGCTCAAGTGCTTGTTTTGCTTGTGCATCATTTAGCGTATTTATTTGTAAACTACTCATGCGCCTACTTCCTCCTGCGTGGTGCTAATTAAGGCATTTTTTAGTGTGCGCCATTGCAAGCCTTGGCGTTTTGGTGCTTGGGTTTGCATAGCCTGGTAAAGGCCAATTAGCTGTCCACTAATCGAAATAGCCACTTCCATTGGCAATTTGCCCGTAATGTTTTTAAGCCCAACAGGGCAGGTCATTTGCTGTATTTGATCGGCTGTAAAATCGCGATGTGCTAGGCGCTGCTTAAAGCGTTTGGCTTTAGTGTCAGAGCCAATTACACCAAGCCAATTGGCATCGGCGCGTTTAATAATGGCTTGGGTGAGTGCAAAGTCGAGCTGGTGGTTATGGGTCAATATTAAGTAGTTGTTAGCTTTAGGCGCACGTTTTACTTGCTCTGTTGGTTCTTCATCAACCACTTTTACTACGTTATTTGGAATAGCCTGTGGGAATACATCGGCGCGGCTATCTATCCAGCGTATGCGCATAGGTAGTTGTGCCAATATACCAATAAGCGCCTGTGCTACATGGCCTGCGCCATAAATGTCGAGGGTAAAGCGCTCGCATTGCATGCATTCAAGCATAACGGTGGCAGCCCCGCCGCAGCACTGGCCTAAATTTGCACCTAGGTTAAATTGCTCAATTACTTGGGCGGCTTCGCCTTTGGCAAGTAGTTCGCGGGCTTTTTCTATTACTACGTATTCAAGGTGGCCACCGCCAAGAGTGTCGTAAATATGCTCGCCGCTTATTACCATTTTAGAGCCTGTGCCGCGAGGGGTTGAGCCATTTGTGCCAAGTACCGTGGCAATTACATAATTAGTGCCGCTTTGTTCGTGCTCGTTTATAGCCTGCGCCCAGTTTTGCGTATGAAAACCCTGAAACGACTCATTTAAATTAGTCATGTTGATGCTCCTTAAACCAGCTAGCGGTTTGCTCAATTGCACTCAATACTCGCTCTGGGGTTGCGGGTGTATCCAGTGGGGCTGTGTATTTGTAATCAGCCACACTGCTTATTGCATTACGAATAGCGCTCCATACACTAAAGGCCAACATAAATGGCGGCTCGCCTACGGCTTTTGATCTAAATACGGTGGTTTCTGGATTTGCTGAGTTATAAAGATTGACGTTAAATTCGGCGGGTGTATCGCCAATGGCTGGTATTTTGTAGTTAGCAGGACCAAAGCTTGCAAGCTGGCCTTTATCATTCCATTGTAAGTCTTCAGTTGTTAGCCAGCCCATACCTTGCACAAAGGCGCCTTCAATTTGCCCTATATCAAGTGCTGGATTAATTGAACTGCCTACATCGTGCAGTATATCAACGCGGGTTACCGTGTTTTCGCCAGTTAGGGTATCTACTTCTACTTCGCTGAGTGCTACACCGTGAGCGTAGTAAAAAAATGGGCGGCCTTCACCTTTGGCTCTATCGTAATGAATTTTTGGAGTGGCGTAATAACCGGTAGATGAAAGAGATATACGATTCATGTAAGCAAGATTTGCAAGTTCGCTAAAGCTAATTTCCCCTTTACTAAAAGTAATGAGGTTATCTTTAAATACAACAGTGTTGCTGTCTACTTCAAAGTGCTCGGTAATAAAGTTTATTAAGCGCTCTTTTATTGTGTTTACTGCATTTAGCGCCGCCATACCGTTTAAGTCGGTACCGCTTGAGGCCGCTGTTGGTGAAGTGTTTGGCACTTTGTCGGTACGCGTAGCACTAATACTTACCGCGTTAAAATCGACCCCAAAGCCATGGGCCACAATTTGCGCAATTTTGGTGTTTAGCCCTTGGCCCATTTCGGTGCCGCCGTGGTTTAAATGTATCGAACCATCGCTATATACATGTACTAATGCACCAGCTTGGTTTAAATGTTGTACCGTAAACGAAATACCGTATTTAACCGGCGTCATCGCAAGGCCTTTTTTGATAATAGGTGACGATACGTTAAATGCTTTAATAGCCTCTTTACGTGCCCAGTAGTCACCCGACTCCTCAAGCTGAGCAATCATATCTATTAAAATATGTTGCTCTACGGTTTGATGGTACGGCGTGGTATCGCGGCCTTTTTTATATAAATTGAGTTTTCTAATTTCAAGCGGATCTTTACCTAATTTAGCTGCTATATCGTCCATTATTAGCTCGCCCATAATCATTCCTTGCGGGCCACCAAATCCTCTAAATGCGGTATGGCTTACGGTATTCACTTTACAGCGATTACCCTTAATTGTGGCGGCTGGGTAGTAGTAGGCGTTATCGGCATGAAACATGGCACGGTCTACAATTGCATCTGATAAATCGGGGGAGTAGCCACAAAATCCGTTTACGGTAATGTCGGCACCTTCTATTAAACCATTTTCGTCAAAACCAACATGATAGTGATTATAAAACGGGTGGCGTTTACCGGTTAATTTAAAATCGTCGCTACGGGCTAGGCGCATTTTTACTGCGCAGCCAAGGTGGTAAACCGCAAGGGCTGCAAGGCATGCCCATGGTGCGCCTTGGGTTTCTTTTCCGCCAAAAGCACCGCCCATACGGCGGGTTTCTACGTTTACAAAGCTAAATGGCTTTTTTAAAATTTTAGCAACTAAGTGCTGCACCTCAGTAGGGTGTTGCGTAGAACACTGAACATGTATGCCCCCGTCGTTATCAGGTTGCGCCAGCGCTATTTGGCCTTCTAAATAAAAGTGCTCTTGCCCGCCTATGCTTATTTCGCCTTTAAGCTGGTGGGCTGCGTTATTAATGGCGTTTTCGCTGTTACCACGGTTAAGTGAATGCGGCGGCCTTACCCAATGCTCTTTGCTAATGGCTTCTTTAATATCAAGTATTGGAGTAGTTTGCTCGCACTCTATAACCACCAAGCGTGCCGCGCGGCGCGCTATTTCATATGTGTCGGCAACGACAATTAATACAGGTTGCCCGTGGTATTGAATTTCATGGCTGGTCAGCAGTACATCACCAGGAAATACCGGGCCAATATCTAATTTACCCGGAACATCTTCGGCCGATAAAATACGTTTAACGCCTTCAACTGCCAGTGCGAGACTGGTATCTATTGATTTAATAAAGCCGCTTGTAACAGGGGCGAGCACTGGGTAAGCATGGAGGCAGCCGTATGGCTCAGGGTTATCGTCGGCAAAATTAGCACTGCCACAAACTTGTTTAATAGCGCTTTCGTGATATTTAGATTCTCCAACGCTACCACCTTGCGCTTTTAGTTTATCCATTTCAAAGTGACGCATGTGAGATCCTCGTAATGGCAATGTTGTTATTGTTGCGTGCTTGCGGCTCACAAAACTCAATACCAATGCGTTGTAATAAGTTTTTGCTTACCGTGGTGCGGTAATGCGCACTGCTTCTTACATCGCTCATGGGCGTAAAGTCATCGTTAATAGCCGTTGCTGCGTCTATAAAAGTGCTCACTTGTAATGATTGAGATATCAGCTTTTGCTCAATATGCTGCGCGCGCTTAGGAATAGCTGCCATACCGCCCATAGCGCAGCGGGCTTGAGTAATCATGTTTTGTGAATGTTCTATAGCAAGCACCAAACACACGGTAGATATATCGTCTTCAAAGCGTTTTGATATTTTATGACACGCCAGTTTTAGTGACTCTGGGCGCTTTGGAATGGTGAACTTACTAATTACTTCATCGCTTTTAAGAACCGTTTTTTTGTAATCAATAAAGTAGTCGGCAACTTTAATAGTGCGCGTACCAGCGCTGCTTAATAAATCCATTGATGCATTAAGAGCGATTAAAAGGGGAGCTGGATCGCCAATAGGAGAGGCATTCCCTATGCTGCCACCGAGTGTGCCGCTGTTACGCACTTGGCTTGAGCCTAAGCGTTCAAATAGCTCTTTTGACTCTGGGTAATGGTTATAAAACACCTTAACAAATTGGCTATAAGGTAGTGCTGCACCAATGTGTAACTCACCGTTGTTATCTGCCAAGGTGCAAAGATCCTTTACTTGGCTAAGGGAGATAATTACATCCGGTAAGAGCATGTTTTGGCTAAGCTCAATGGCAAAGTCGGTGCCACCAGCAACTAAATGTGCATAAGGATAAAGCGCTTTTAGCTCAACAAGTTGTTGGGCAGTTTGTGGTAAGTAAAATTTGCGAGGACCATTTTTTAAAAATGGAATATCGCCATCATATTGCGTATTAAGTGATGCTTTAAATTGGGCGGCCATTGCTGAGTAAGGTTCAGCTTTACGCTCATAGCTATAGGCTTTTTCGGCTGCAAGTAATATTGGGCTATAACCTGTACAACGGCACAAGTTACCGCCAAGTGCATGAATAACCGCTTTTTTACCGGGGTACGTAGGCTCATTAATATAAAGAGCCAACAAACTCATTATTATACCGGGCGTGCAAAAACCACATTGCGAACCATGGCACTCTACCAGTGCACGTTGTACGGGGTGTAAATCGGTTAAGTTTGGGTATAAGCCAGTAGTCACAGCTTCTACCGTTACTATATGTTTTGCATGCGCATTACCTAATAACAATAAACAGCTGTTCATTGTTTTGTATTGCCAACTAGTTTGCCCGTTTGCATTTATACGCTCTTCACCCACTAAAATTGTGCACGCGCCACAGTCGCCAGTTGCACACCCTTCTTTGGTGCCCACTTTCCCTTTTTTGGTGCGTAGCCAGTCCAAAATGGTGAGACTTGGCGAACATTCTTGTACTTCAATTGGCGTGTTATTTAATAAAAACTGAATCACACAGACCCCCTTAACTTTTATAAAGCCCTGATACATAAAGGCTTGGCGTATGTTTTTTCTTGTTGTTTGCGCACGGGTAACAAAAATACTTTTTCATCTTTAGTTAGCTTATTGCAGTTACTATGCCATTGTTGACCGCTTGGTCAGTTAGTGGTTCAAAGCGGCAAAATTGTCGAGGTGTAGGTAATAACGGCGTAGCCTTAAAAATAAAGCTCGGTAAAGTGAATGCTTTTAATATGTGGATCCAAAGGTGAAAATGGTGCTGGTAAAAACACATTAATGAAAATGCTTTATGGTGTGATTAAACCTGACCAAGGGGACATGTTTTTTATAATGAATATAAAAGAACTTGCTGATACGCGCGATTTAGGAGCACGCTTGCGGTTCGAGTTATAACAACGTCAACACGTTATGGTATGTTATTAAAATCACATAAACATTTGAATAACCTAAATTAATTGTGTTAAATTACGATTAAATGAAAATGCGGACTTGATTTAAATGGACTCTCAAATTGATTTTTCTACCTACACTTTAGATGAGCTTTACTCATCAGCGAAAGCTATAGATCGCGAAGCCTACCCAGAGCGAGCAAAAGAAATAGACAACTTAATTAAAACGCGAGAAGCGCAGAGCCCATCTGTAAATGTTGTATCAAAAGTAGCAGGAGAAAAAGCAACGCGCTCAGATAGGTTAGTGGCTGCTATTGTTGATGGCGTTTTAGGTGTTGTTTGTTTTATACCTGTATTCATGCTCGTAGGGTTTGATAATTTAAGCCAACCAACACTTACTTTATCTGCAGGTTTGCTAGGTTATGGCATATTAAGCACGTTAGTGCTTCATGGTTACCTTATGTACCAACGCGGACAAACAATTGGTAAATCTTTAATGTCTATCCGCATTGAAAATTTAGACGGTACACAAGCAAGCTTTACTACAATTTACTTTAAACGCATGCTTTGTATGCAACTATTATCACTTGTCCCTTCGGTAGGTCAGTTTATAGCTGGTTTTGTTAATCCATTATTTATATTTGGAAAAGATAAACGATGTTTACATGATCATTTAGCGGGAACAAAAGTGAGTTATGTAGATTAATCAGGATATTAATTATGGCAGCTTTGCCTAGGCAAAAAAAACTACCCGGATTTAAAATAGTCTATAGTTTGGCTTTATCAGCATTATTTATTGTCATTTTGCTATTTTACATGGAAGTAATTAACGAAAAACCTTTATTGCATCAGTTTTTATATTTGTTTGGATTATCTTCTTTAGGAGTGGTTATTGAATGGCTATCTACAAATAATAAGCAATCACAAGCTATTGATATTGCCAATGGTGAATTTAAATTACTTGGTATAAATATAAAGGTGTCTGAGCTAGAAGAAGTACTTTACTGTCAAACGAAGCGGTTTGAGCATACCTTAAGGTTTAAATTTAGAGACGCGACTTACCGAGACATAGAAATATCAGCCCCTGACTTGATTGATGATTTGCGTTTTTATCACTTTATGGTTGGTAACGGTTTACCAGTAAAAATGACAGACGATACAGGGCGGTTTTTTGAGCGAACTTAACGTTACAGCAAGGAGCGAGTGATGATTAAAACAGCTTTTATGCTAGCAAGTGCGGTCTTTAGTGGATATTCACATGCAGACTCATTTGAAGGATGCTATTCAAGAACTGACAAAATAACTAGCGCGATCCCTATGCTCAACGATGATGGTAGCGAAAGTGATGAGCGTTTTAAATTAAAAACGAGCTATATAAATATATTTAAAAAAGACGATAAATATTTTACAGAAGGTCTTATCTGGGGCTTTAACTTTCATATTTGCACGATAATAGCACCGTTAGAAGGGACGACAGAACCATTACCTTTAGTACTAAAGGGTAAAAAACTGGTGTTTGAAGAGCAAGAGCCCGAATACGATATTAACTGTAAGTTTGAGCTAGAATTTGATGAGAATGGTTTGAATATTATGGATGAAAACTATCATTGCTCTAACTACATGTTTTACTGTGGAGTACACGCAAGTGTTAATAATATTCAATTAGTTAAAACGTCTAAAGGGTGCAATTAACAAAGCCATTTTTAATATTTTTTGGATTAGCTAGTTTGTATTTTAACTTGTTGGTACAGCTAAGAAGGACTTACCATGCGCAGTTTTTTATTATTTATAGGCTACTCATCTTATATTGGTAGTATGGGTGATGGTCTGCTTGGTTTATATGCCTTATGGGTTCTAATAAGTAATGAATTAGCGCTACTAAGCTTATCGCTTAATTACTTTTTAGCGCAGTATGTTGAGTTTATATTTTGGGTGAAGCGGGTCGCATTTTATGTAATGCCACAAGGCTTTGCCAAGTGGTTATTTGGCATACCAGCTGTTATTTACTTTCCTGTACGTATATTAATGAGCTTAGTAATTGGTTGGTGGGCGCTTAAAAAGGCAGCTCAGTTAAAAAGCTGAAGGGTAATTAATAATTAAAGGCTACTTTTTAGTAGCTTTTTTATTTGATAATCTTAAATAATTGAATAGCTTAAATTAATTGTGTTAGATTGCTTTTTAATAACACTATATGGATTTTTTTCATTGACTCTGAAATAGATTTTTCTACCTACACTTTAGATGAGCTTTACTCATTAATATTTTATTGCGGATTTAATAATGTATCAAACGCTGTTTGATTAGCAAAAGTTACAAAATGGCGTATTTCGCTAAATTGGTAATATAATTAAAAAACCTTACCGATTTTTTTGACTAGTAACCAAGGATGATTATGAAAAACAACACACAGCTAATTTTAGCACTAGCGGCCTCTTTAATTTGTTACTCAACATATATTGTATTGATAGATAAACCTTTTAGTTTGCAAGCGCTTAACCTGTTTTTATTTCCCGTTATTTTATATTTTGTGTTTATTCGTTCGCGCAATGTTGAGCAAAGCCCGTTAAAGGCTGTACGCGTTGAGGGGCAAATTTTATACGTTTATAAGCAAGTGTTTAATATTAACGATATTAACAAAGTTGTCATCGACAAAACTAAAAGGCACGGTGTATTTGCACTACCGTATAATCAAGTTGATGGTAAAACAACTGAGTTTATTTTCAATAAAGATGCGTTTGAATCTTTAAAATCCTACCTTTTACAAAACATTCCAAATGTAAAAATTATTGAATAAAGTAAAGAAGTAACAATGAATTTAAAGAGCATATATTATTCATTGGGTTTCTTACTGCGGCGAAAATCAATGAGGTGATAAATGAGAATATTTAGGAACACAAACGAGTTTGATAAACTGTCGAGGTGTTACGCATGTATTAAATGTGGTACTTGGGTGAGCATAAAAGCCCAAAACTGTATGCAGTGCCAGCATAGTTTTACCAATAATGATAAAAGCTCAATGCAAACACTCTATAATCAAAATAAAGAACAAAACTGGCAACATGCAATATTGCCTATTATTTTTGTAATATTGGTAATAGCTTTATTGTTCATTTAATTTTTGCTTAAAATTTAAAAGTGCTCGACTGCAACTCTGTAACAAAATCCCTCTGTACTTTAACGTGTAAAAACTACCCATAATTAAAATAATTACTCTTGTTAATCCTTCACTAAATATCACATAGCTAACGTTTTTTAATAAATTAAATAAGCTTATAAATTTCAGTCACTTAAATTGTTGGTTTATTTATATTTACTCAGTTTTTTGGCACGTAAGTTGATACAACTCCTAATAAACTTTAAAAAGGAATTACCATGACTGCTGAATACTTTATGGTACTAGGGTTACTCGGTGTTGCATTTTTTGCTGTTGCAGGGGCATTGCTTGGGTATGAAAAAAACATTAGTGGCTTTGGCGTCGTAGTGGTTGCAACCGTTACTGCACTAGGGGGCGGTACCCTCAGAGATATACTTTTAAACAAACCGGTATTTTGGATTGCAACCCCAGAGTATTTATATTCAACCTATGGGGCCGTTATAGCAACAATTGCCTTTATTCGATATTTACCGCGCGTTAATAACTACTACTTTTTATTGGTAGACGCTGTTGGTATGGCGTTATTTAATATTATGGGGATAGAAAAAGCACTCATTAATGGCTCTGGCATGGTGGTCGCAATTACCATGGGCATTACTACAGGTATATTTGGTGGTTTAATACGCGACGTAATTTGCCGTGAGGTGCCAACTGTTATGCGCAGCGAACCTTACGCCTCTGCGTGTTTAGCGGGTGGTGCAGTTTATGCCGCTTTATTTAGCCTTAATGTAGATTACATTTGGTGTATTTTAGGCTCATTTTTCACGACTATTTTTTTAAGATTAGGCTCTTTGCATTGGGGTTGGCATTTAACTATTTTCAGAAAAAAAGACTTCAGAGATCAAAGCGACTAATTTTAGCTACGAGTAGCCCGCGTTTGCATGTAGTACTCGTAATTATTCTCATCAGTTATAGTAAAACCCAGCCGCTTATAATGTCCTAATGCTGGGTTGTTTTTAAGCACTGTGAGTTTAATCGGTTTTGACTGCGCACTTGTAATAACTTGTTCAATAACAGCTTTCCCATACCCTTTATTTTGATGCAGTGGATGTATTTGTAATTGCATTATTTCAACGTATTGAGCGTGCGTTTGGTATTTTAAAGTACCAATTGGTACCTCATTTATAACTATAAGATGGGAGCAGTCATATTGATCATTAAGCCTTAAAACATGCTGTTGATCTGTTATACCAATCCGCAATAATACTTAATCATTTTGCGGGGCTAAACGTGTCGCTACCTGCGTTAAAAAATGCTCATTTAGAACAACTAAATAGCGAATTTTTTGCCTAGCTATCAACACGTTTTTCCAGCCTCAAAATAGATCACTTAATTAAGCGAATTGGTATTAAAAATAACCCGGCACTTTCTAAGTGTTCAATCATAGTCAGTTTTCTGATGTTTAATAAGTAGTCTCGGTCTGAATATGCTGCCTTTATGAATTTAAAAACCATAGTGCTCCCTTGCAACAGCCCCAATGTTTATATTTTTAGGGCTGAAGCATTTGAATTTGTACTAAACTCAAGTGCGCAGTATTAAATGTGCAAGCCAAACTAACAAAGGCAATACTACCAATACCCAAGTGCTTTCCACCAAAGCCCGCCAATAATTCCCCATACACTTAAATTAATAACGCTCATTATAAGGCCCATTACCCACCAGTCTTTTAAAGATACATAGCCTGAGCCAAACACTATGGGAGATGTGCCTGTTGCGTAATGCGTTAACGACATCATGAGTGATGAAGCGCCTGCTAACAGTAAACCTAAAAATAAAGGCGGAGCGCCAAGCGCCAAACCTGCGGCGTAAAATGCGGCAAACATAGCAGTAATATGTGCTGTGGTACTGGCAAAAAAGTAATGAGCATAAAAATACACAGCTACCAATATAATGGCTGATACAATCCAGTCAAAACCTAGTTGCGCAATATTGCTCTCAACAAGTGTTGAAAACCACGTTACCAAACCTAGTTTATTTAAAAAAGTGGCCATCATTACTAATGCTGAAAACCAAACAACGGTATCCCACGCAGACTTTTCTTTAAGTACATCGTCCCAGCTTAATACACCAGTCACTAATAAAACCGATAAACCTAAAAAGCCACTGCGGTTGTGTTAACTGCGTAGTCAGCCCCTAAAATCATTGCAGGCACGCCGGCCCATAAAATAAGCAGCATGGCAAAAACACCCACCATTATTTTTTCGCCGTAACTCATTGGGCCCATTTCAGTTAATTTAGATTCTGCGTAGGTTTTAGCGTCGGGCGTACTTTTAACTTCAGGTGGGTAAATGGCATAAACAACCAAAGGCACAAGGGCAATACATAGCAAACCAGGAACAAGCGCTGCGAGCGCCCACGTACCCCAAGTAATACTAATATTTGCACCGGTAGCATCAGCAATCAGCTTTACAATTAGAGGGTTTGGCGCAGTTGCCGTAATAAACATAGCTGATGTAATAGGGTTTATATGGTAGCTCACTAAAGCAAGGTAGTGCCCAATTTTACGAGAGGTGCCTTCCTCAGGGGATGAGCCAAAGCTTGTTGCTATAGACTTCATTATAGGGTGAATAATAGCGCCGCCTCGCGCGGTATTACTTGGCGTTACAGGTGCTATAACAAGTTCAGAAAGTGCGAGTGCATAGCCAATACCAACTGTTTTTTTACCAAAAAGAGAAATAAAATTATAGCCAATACGATTTCCCAAACCAGTTTTAGCTAAACCTCGAGAAATAATAATAGCAATACCAATCAACCAAATTAATGAATTAGAAAAGCCACTTAATGCATCTTTAATAGCGCCAGATGGGCTGTCATTAGTTACGCCGGTTAACGCAACAGAGGTAATAGCTAAAATAGCAATGGCGCCGATTGGCATTGCTTTACCAATAATGGCAACAACAGTACCAATAAATAAAGCTAACAAATGCCATGCGTTTTCGGTAACACCTTGCGGGGGCGGTACAGCAAACCAAAGTAGTAAAACAATGGCTATAGAAATCAGTCCAGAGGTAACTCGAATATCAGTACCCTTCATTAAAAATGTCCCTAAGTTTTAGAAATGCATGCATTCTGTGTATTGAAAAGGCGACGTTATTTTACTTCATTTTATAATAAAAAAAATGACGCACATCATATGAATATTAGACTTATTTAATTTTATTAATAAAGAGGTAATAAACCATAAACTAAAGTGATTGATTACATTACCCTATGAGAGCTTACGTTGTGCTTAATCAACTCTTATATTTTTAAGAGTTAGCTTGAATTGTTTTATCGACTAGCAAGGTCTTTGTAAGTCTTAACGAATACTTGGAAATACAATGAACTTAAAATTAACCAACAACGTGATTACTTTTTTATTAGCGAGTAGCTTTTTGTTACTTGGCTTATCGTTTGCGTTAGGAGCAAACCCTAATACGTTAACGGCTACGTTTAGTTTTTATGGCGTTGATTCGCTAATGTCTGTATCTGCATTAGGTTTGATTAGTGGCTCATTTATGGTTGCTTTAGCGTTTGCCACCGTGCTCGCTCGCCTTAAATTAATGAAACCTACACCAGCACTTTTACTTGCAGCAATTATAAGTTTAGTAGCATTACTTACCTTGTTTGCCAGTAACCGTTGGATGGCTCAACTTGGCGGCTTTCCAATCATTGGTAGTGGGCAGAGCATAATTAAATACTTTGCTGTAGTGCCTTTGTATTTATTTTTGTTTTATAAAGACAAACTTACCGACAAACAACACGTACTTTTAAACTTTATACCGGTTGCCATGGTTTTATTGTGGATCGGCGGCATGAAGTTTTATGAGTTTGAAGCAAAAGGCATTGTAAGTTTAGTAGAAACCTCACCGTTTATGTCGTGGTTATACACGGTATTTAGCGTACAAGGCGCGTCTAACGTGATTGGCGGGTTTGATGTATTATTTGCTGCGTTATTGGGCTTAGGGCTATTTTTAAATAATAAAAAGCTAATTATTGTAAGTGGCTTAGCGTGTTTAAGCGTATTTATGATGACCCAAACATTCTTAATTACCGCCACCGGTGCATTTAGCTCTTCCACTTTACTGGAACGCTTAGGGCAGTTTGTAATTAAAGATCTTTGGTATATAGCCAACCTTGTTGTTATTGCTTTTTTAATGATTTTTAAACCGGCTAAATAAAGAGAACGTCATGATCAGTTGCAACCAATACGACTATATCGAAATTGCCTGTATGCACCGTTTAAGTATTGAGCTTATATTAAAAAATGGTGATGGTGTATGTGGCGTAGCAACTGACACAAAGCGCAATGCTAATAGAGACGAATGCATAGTTGTTAGCGTAAATAGCGAGTTGCAACTCATTGTGCTCACTACAATTAGTATACTTAAAGCGCGTGAGAAAAACCCATACTTTGACCACGTGAACTTTGATGTAAAGTAAGCACCTCACTCATTCGTTTTTATCATAAGCACCTCAGCGAGTCTGTATCAATCAATATGTTTATGGCTCGCTTATCTCACCAATGCTTTAGCTAATTACGCGCTAAATACATAAAGCCAAAATTTACCTACTACTTTCTTTTGTTCTTTACTCGAGTTTTTCCACCTAACAAGGCTAAACGCCAACTATTAAAGCGTATAAAAATGCTAATTCTGTAATAAGTAAGCCTTTATATGTCCATATATGGCGCTTGGTCATCGTGTGTTTGTTAATTATGGTCGTAAAAGGTAGCTACATAAATAAAGCTAACTTACAGAGCCAGCTGTTTAAATAAACAGCTGTTTTAATTTTGTCCGATAACATCATTAAAAATCGTTTTGGTGAAAAATAACAAAGACCTTTTTATAACATGCCTAATCACTTGTTTACATTAAAGTTATTTAGTGGAATTATTAAACAATGTAATATACGCCATTTTGGGGTGTTATAACCCCCAAAGTGTTGTCAATAAGCTGTTATGCTTGTGGAGGTAAACTTGACTGAAGTGTTCAAATTAGCATTGATAATATTGGGGCCATCACTTCTTGTTGTATGCGGTATTATTTTTGTTTTAGGCATAGACTCTTTTAAGCTAAATGCCAATAAAGGCCTCCTTAACCAAGGTTTATTGTGGCTGGGTATACTACTACCTACATCATATTTCTTTGTGTTTGGTGTAATAGCATGGGATGGTTATATTATTGATATTAGTTCCCAAGGTCTTTCGACGTTTTTTGATATAAGTACAATACCACTTACGTTTCTGTCATTAGGGTTACCACTAACAATATTAGTAACTCGGTTTCACGCTACAGAACAAACAGCAAAACAAATTACTATCACAAGCCATAAAAATAATTTAGATTCATTTTATTCACATAGGAATGAATTATTTTCTTATTTCTCTCAGCTTGGTGAAACTGATTACTTTGGTGCTCTGAAAGTCAATTCGAGTGTTCATCCTCGCTTACACAAAAACTTTTTTATAGGCACCCCTAGCTTTGGAGTGCCTGAAATAAACAAAGAAATGTTTAAAAATATAGAGCAAACTTTGTCTTCCGCACGTTTTGAAATTGATAGTGTTCTTAGAAACAAAAATCCCGATATGTCTTTTAGCTTCTATATGCTTAATGCTTGTGTGACTATCCATTATTTAAGTCATTGTTTGGGTTTACCTGAAATCTACAATGATCTTGCGCTCAAAGGAGTATCGCTGGAAATAGATGTTAAAGGTAAAGGGAAGAGTGAGTATTTAACTGTTGGCACTACGACCGATGACTTAGTGGCAGCATACCGATATGCTCATGACTATTTTCTAAACTTATCCGATTTTGCTGGTTATACGCCAGAACCGACCCAGGAAGAGTATAAATACATCGAAACTGGCGGAAAATTTAGAACCATAACAACGCCAAAGGTTATTGAGCAATTACATAAAAACGAAATCGCAACCTTGTTGGAAAAACAAGCATAACAAAAAATTAAACAAGGACAAAAAACAGTTGGCTTTTTGTTCACTACGTTCACTTATTTTAGCCAACAATTTTTTGCCTGTTAATTAGGCGTTAGAATTTTAAGGGACTATTGTGCAAACTGATGATGTTATAAAATTAGCAGAAAAATTAATTCAAATATCCAATACTATTGGTGAAAAAGATTACGTTAAATTTAAAGGGATATATGCAAGAGTTTCTGATTTTCTAGTTAAATTTGCAGGAGCAAAAAGCCCTTTTTTAACTGCTATATCTTCTATGCCAACTGATAAAGCCAGAGCAGGTCAATACCTTTCTGAAATTTTACGCTCATTTATAGATCATCTTGACGATGGGCTTGTTGGAGGGCTTAGCCCAAGAAGACAAGCTGAAATTGATGTGACTTCAGACTTTCTTGATCAAGCACAAGGATTATTACGCTCTAATAAAGTTCACCCCGCTGCTCCAACTATATTGATAGGAGCATCTTTGGAGGAGTTTCTTAGAAACTGGGTAGAAGACAAAGAACTATCATTGGGGCCAAAAAAGCCAAGCCTTGATTCTTACGCTACCACCTTACGTGCTGAAGAATTAATAACTAAACAGGATATGAAAGATATAGCTTCTTGGGGAGGAATGAGAAATCATGCAGCTCATGGTGAATGGGAAGAGCTTGGTGGTACAGCAAGGGTTAAATTAATGCTGGAAGGTGTTAATTTATTCATGAGAAAGTATGGTGAATAAAAAATTCTAACAAGCGCCTAAACTCCGGTAATGATTAGTTGTCACAGTTTTGGCAAATAACGTAAATAACGTAAATAACGCAAAAAGCCATGCCAACACATTGCGAGTTAGACGGGAGTTATATGTTTTTCAAGTTTAGAGTTTAATTTGATAAGGAAGTGAGCATGTCGAACTCAGAACGTTCAAAAATGGCTATCAATTTAGATAAGGTTTTCTGTCCAAAGTGCGATGAGAAAATGCCAGCTTTACTTATACCCGAAAATATTCAGCAATTAATGTGGGGTGGTTGGACTTGCCAAAATGTGATTGCAAAATGGATAAGTTCGGTAAAGAAATAGTTGAGTAAATAAACATATAACAAGTCTAAACTCGCTTCTTAATGAAGCGTTATGTCACTACGTGAGGAGAGATGATGAACAAGGAAACTATAGGGAAATACGTCGCAGTTTTGGGATTATTGCTTTTCTGGGCACCTCTTTGGGGAATTGTTGATTCGTATTTAATTATGTCCTCTTCATTTCAAGAGATAACGCTGTTTGGAAGTAATGAACCTAAAATATCACAAGAAGAAATGTCATCAACAGCTTTGTCTACAGTAACAGGGTTCATCTTATTTTTAGTTGCACTTTGCTTTTTAACATTTTCCGTTGTGGGCTTAAACTATCGAACTAAGTGGCTTTTTTGGGCACTAATAATATATTCAACATTGTTACTCTTCATGTTCCCTGTTGGTACAGTGCTAGGAGTAACTGTGCTGGCAGCGCTAGTTTTAAACAAGAAAAAATTTGGACTTGACGGTGACGCTATATAACAAAACCATTAACCGGATTAGTACAAGAGCGCCACAAATCGGTTATGGCAGGCGTTAGCTTTCTAAGAAGGTTTCGAGTTGAGAACAATATTTAGCTTTATTTTAGCCTCTTTAGTTGTTGCATTTTTAGCGCCAATGGCAATTGAAATGAAATTTACTATTATTCCTTTTGGTATATTTATTTGGACGTTAATAGTTGTTCTAATTTTGGTTCCAGTAACAGCATTTCCAATTTATAAATTTATCACTAAAAGTTGTGGTTATCGCTAAATACAGTGCTCAAATCTTCAGTTATATCTACTTGCTTAGTTTCTTTCTTTTTTGTTTTCCCTTCAGGTTTAGATAGCTCAATTATTAATGGTAAGATATTGGTCGAAAATGGTTCAATTACGTTAATAGGTTATGGATATAGCTTTTTACAATTGTTTTTATTTTCTATAGTAGGTTTTGTTGTTGGTATTGTATTTTACGTTTCAAAAATAGAGTTAAAAAAAGTTAAAGAGTTAGGATGAGATTCATTCTAGCTTTTACATAAATAATAAATTAAAGCAGCGGGTTAAGTGAGTTTTATAAAAATGAATCACGCAAAAATCTGAGCAACAATGAAAGAAAGAGTAAAAAGCCAACCACACTAAACTTTCTCGTAATACCTTCCAAAACACCAATTAAAACAACAGCTAATAATTTTTATATTCCACGTGAAATACAGTAATAGATTGAACCAAAATAGGAACTCAGCTATGGTTTGTTTATCAAAAAAATAAAAAACGAGTTAATCTACAGGCTCGTTAAGATTAAAGAAACTAATTAATTGAATCTGGCTGTTAGAGCTATTCTACAGCCTCGTTGTATTGCTAAAGGATTATCGTGAAATACTCTAGGATTGTACTCTTTTCAGTAGGCTTGTATTTATTGCTAGTTGCTTTATCAACAATAGCAACAAAGATTGTTGGCTTTGATGAAATGACTCAAAGTACCTCATTAACTTTTACTTATTACGTCCTCGGATTTGTAACCTCTTTAATCGTTTATTGTTACCTAGGCTATAAGCAAACAGTGAGCCCCTATAAACAAGCCTTTTTAGTTGCGGCGGTTTATTGGTTTATTGATCTAAGTGTCGGTGCCTTACTATACATTTTATTAGAAATATCAATGGATCCCCTGATATATTTAATTCCAGCTTTTCTGCATGTTATTGCTGTTTTATTAGGGACATTACTTGGTATTCAATTACGTCGTAAAAGAGTTGAGGGTAAATAAATCGTAAAGCAGAACAAAAAAAGCTGGTTTTTGCTCTTTCATCCTAACCTTAGATAACAACCTTACGGCCTATTTATTCGGCATAAGTAAAAAAGGAATTTAAATTTGCTATTCGATTGGTTTAGCTCTGAAAAGCCAAATGTTTATTTGGGATCGTTAGCTGTAGCTAATAGCAGCCATTTTTCTAAGGTAGAGTCGTTTTTTTATATAACGGGCGATTCACTACAAGATCATATGCACAAGAAGCTTGAAGATATTTTTTGTCTTCACAGTATTTCGTCTATTAAAGAGCCTAAAAAGTCAGATATTGGTTTAGATGTTGTTATAGTTACTTTGCATGGTGGTGATGCATTCACTATAGATTTTGATACAGCTATTATTCCGCTATTTTGGCGACCAAAAGTTAAGTTAGTATCGCGCTTGTATAACATTAAACACAACAAAACGATTAAAACGTTCAGCGTTTCTAAATCTGTTACGTGGCGCGAATTCATAGCTAAAAAATTTAGCTTAAGAGGCTTTTTTCGTTGGGGTCCTTTGTATCATAACGAAGACATGGAAATACTGTTGTATAAAGCATGCTACGAGTTATTAAATAAAATGCGAAAGGCTATTTAACCAGTAGCCAATAAGAATAATTAAAATAAGATAAAAATACATTTTGCTCTTGGTGAACATTATTACAAACAAAATAGGAACTCAGCTATGGTTTGTTTATCAATAAAAACAAATAAAAAACGAGTTAATCTAAAGGCTCGTTATGTTTTCAGGGAGTCCGTAGTTGAATTCAAGTAACTGGGATAATGCTGTAATAAAAAGTATTGGCTATGTTGGTATAGGAATCCCTGTATGGTTTTTATTCAATGGGCTGGCACCTTCATCACTTGGTGATATTTCTGGACTTGCCGTTACTTTTTTACTTTATATTGGCGTTTACCTACTAATTTCTATCGTTGGTTGGTTAGTGGTTGGCTTTCCTGTTCACTGGTTTTCAAAAAAGTACACTAACGGCTCTTATGCTTTTTATATCGCAATACCACTAATAGTTGTGGTTGATGGCTTGTTTAATAACACCCCTCAAATATTAGGTTTGGCGGCATTATTCCAAGCCTTTTTGTTTAGGTATTATCTGTACAAAAAAACATAACAAAATAATTTGACATCATCCATCCTAAATTTTGCTACGCACTAAGAAGAGTAAGCCCTTTCAACCTAAATTAAAGCTGTTCAACCACCCGTAATACCTTACAAGATGCCAATTAAAACAACATCAAACCCTTTTATATTCTGCGTAAAAATACAGTAATCGATTGAACCAAAATAGGAACTCAGCTATGGTTTATTTATCAATAAAAACAAATAAAAACAAATAAAAAACGAGTTAATCTACAGGCTCGTTATGTAACTACGTGAGGAGAGATGATGAACAAGGAAACTATAGGGAAATACGTCGCAGTTTTGGGATTATTGCTTTTCTGGGCACCTCTTTGGGGAATTGTTGATTCGTATTTAATTATGTCCACTTCATTTCAAGAGATAACGCTGTTTGGAAGTAATGAACCTAAAATATCACAAGAAGAAATGTCATCAACAGCTTTGTCTACAGCAACAGGGTTCATCTTATTTTTAGTTGCACTTTGCTTTTTAACATTTTCCGTTGTGGGCTTAAACTATCGAACTAAGTGGCTTTTTTGGGCACTAATAATATATTCAACATTGTTACTCTTCATGTTCCCTGTTGGTACAGTGTTAGGAGTAACTGTGCTGGCAGCGCTAGTTTTGAACAGGGAAAAATTTGGACTTGACGGTGACCTTACATAACAAAACCATTAACCAGATTTGTGCAAGAGCGCCACAAATCTGGTTATGGCAGGCGTTAGCTTTCTAAGAGGGTTTCGAGTTGAGAACAATATTTAGCTTTATTTTAGCCTCTTTAGTTGTTGCATTTTTAGCGCCAATGGCAATTGAAATGAAATTTACTATTATTCCTTTTGGTATATTTATTTGGACGTTAATAGTTGTTCTAATTTTAGTTCCAGTAACAGCATTTCCAATTTATAAATTTATCACTAAAAGTTGTGATTATTCGCTAAATACAGTGCTCAAATCTTCAGTTATATCTACTTGCTTAGTTTCTTTCTTTTTTGTTTTCCCTTCAGGTTTAGATAGCTCAATTATTAATGGTAAGGTATTGGTCGAAAATGGTTCAATTACGTTAATAGGTTATGGATATAGCTTTTTACAATTGTTTTTATTTTCTATAGTAGGCCTTGTTGCTGGTATTGTATTTTACGTTTCAAAAATAGAGTTAAACAAAAGCTAAAGAATTAGGATGAAATTCATTCTAACTTTTACATAAATAATAAATTAAAGCAGCGGGTTAAGTGAGTTTTATAAAAATGAATCACGCAAAAAGCTGAGCTACAATGAAAGAAAGAGTAAAAAGCCAACCACACTAAACTTTCCCGTAATACCTTCCAAAACACCAATTAAAACAACAGCTAACAATTTTTTATATTCCACGTGAAATACAGTAAAAGATTGAACCAAAATAGGAACTCAGCTATGGTTTGTTTATCAATAAAAACAAATAAAAAAACGAGTTAATCTACAGGCTCGTTATAAGCCAATGGAGGCTCTGCAAAATCATATGGAAATTCGCAATATTTCCTGGGAGCAAACAATCCCGCTTCGACAAAGTGTTCTTTGGCCAAACAAGCCTCCTGAATATTGCCATGTTGATGGCGATCATGACGCAATGCATTTTGGTGCCTTTGTTAATGACGAGCTTGTTTGTGTTGCCTCCGTATACATAAAATCAGATAAAGCTCGCCTACGTAAGTTTGCTACTAAAACTGATTATCAAGGGCAAGGCATTGGCTCTCAAATGCTAAAGTTTATTCTTCACTCTCTTAATAATACGGTTGTAAATTTTTTTTGGTGTGATGCTAGAGAATCAGCTTTAAGTTTCTATCAGCGCTTCGGTATGCAGCCATACGGGGAACGTTTTTATAAGGCTGATGTTTCTTACTTTAAAATGGAAGTTGCTTTATAGTAAGTTTAAAGCGGCATATAACAACACGCGCTGAGGTGGGCAGCAAGCGCTAAAAGTTAGGATGACACCCATTCTGACTTTTACGTCAATTATCAATGATAGCAGTGAGTTAGGTTACATCCATGAAAGTGCATCACGCAAAAGTCTGAGCTGTATTGACAAGATGAAAGTAGTAATTGGTAGCCCGATAGACGACAACAATTTTTATTAAACAATGCTAAACAACTCGGCTTTATTGAGCCTATTTTCCTTTAAATAAAATACGGAATATTACCAACGTTATTATGATCCTCAACTGCTAGGTTTTTCTGCTGCATCGCTTATTTTAACAAATATATTTTGCCCATCAGAGTAAAAAAACACTCACACTAAATTATCCAGTAATACCCTCCAAAACGTCAATTAAAACAACACCAAACTCTTTTAATATTCCACGTAAAATACAGTAAAAGATTGAACCAAAATAGGAACTCAGCTATGGTTTGTTTATCAATAAAAACAAATAAAAAACGAGCCAATCTATAGGCCCGTTATAAACCATAAGGAAGTGTCATGAAAAAAATATTTGTCGGAGCAATAATTCTGGTTAGTTCTAGTGTATTCGCTAACCCATATAAAAGTGGGTTCGTTGATGTTTCAATTCAAACACAAGAAGGTAAAGAAACTTTTAAACTAGTTTGTCAGCCTAAAATCACTGTGGGGAAATTACCAAAAAACTGGGTTAGTTCTTGTAACGATATCGGCAAGAAACTTCTGGAGTTAGCTGTCGAAAACGGAGTGAAAGTCGATCCAGTTGACAAAGTATTTGGTATGGCTGGTGACTTTGCTCAAAAGGCTTCTAGTGATCTACCAGAAGATATTGTCCCCGCAGCAATTGTTAGCCGAGAATTTGGTAGTTAATGGTTTATAACAAGTAATAAACTAGGACAAATAACATTTTTCTGCGTCTCTATTTTAACTTACTATTATTTGGCTGTTAGAGCTATTCTACAGCCTCGTTATACGCTTCTAAAGCTCGGTGTAAATAAAATGTTTGATGATGCAATTATACTTGCTACCAAATTACTTGAAAGCGATGATGATTACTTAAATATAGTTATGAATCTTTGTCAAATTGGAAATAAAAAGTATGGTCAATGCTGGAATACTGAGTTTCATGTATTTGGTGTAATTTCATCTGATACAGATCATTTACCTTTAATTCATGTTAGAGAAAGATGTTCCGCTGAGTTCTTAGTTAAATCAGATAAAGAGTTAGTTGAAATTGTAGAGTATTACCGATCTGATGTGGTGATAGCTTGTAATCTAATAGTGAGTAGTAAAAACGTATAACAAGTCGTAAAGCAGAACAAAAAAAATCTGGTTTTTACTGCTATGTCGCTTACTTTAGCAAATATATTTTGCCTATTTAAGGCAGTACTAGATATAAAAATACAAGGATGCATAATTGAATTATTTAAATTGGTTACAAAAGACATACCCAGAGCTAAATGAGATATCAAATGAAACTATTAACTCTCATATCGACAAAGCAAAGTCTGATACAGAGCTTTTTAGGGAATTCATTAAAGTATTAGGTAGCTTATTTTTTATTATCCCGTTCAACTTATACCTTTATATTTCGGGTATTCAGGCATCTAACAGCTCTTTATATTGGTTGTTGGTTGTGGCTTCGATTGCTGTTGGTGGTTTTATCGGGCTTTATTGCGAGCAAAAGGTCATTAAAAAACGCCTTAAAAAAATAATACAGTTGAAGGCGTTTTAAATGACTAATGATGAAGTGGTTTCAAAGCTGCGTAGTGCAAAAGTTAAAGTTGTACTTTATGTTTCGGGTCTATTTTTACTTTTGACCTGTGTTGATTTTTATTTGGCCGACACTTCGGGAAAAACAACACAAAGCATGCTATCGAGTTCACCGTTCTCCATTATTATTTTTGTTTGCCTACAGTTAGCAATAATGCTTATTTTTACTTATTTGGAGAAAATCCTTATTGGTATAAATCAAACAAAAAATAATGCCGATATATCGAATTGAGATGACAGGCTTTTGAATTATTACCAGAGCCGCTTTTGAAAGTTTATGTATAACTGAGTAACTGATTGAACAAAATAGGAACTCAGCTATGGTTTATTTATCAATAAAAACAAATTAAAAACGAGTTAATCTACAGGCTCGTCATGTGTTTCTGGAGTTGTGGTGAATAATTTAATTGAAGATACCGAACTATCTTTCAAATTACTTGAGTACTCAATAAGAAACATGTGTTACGCAGAGTTAGGAGAAATTGATGCTGACTTATTTGGACAAGATCTTCAATTGAACCTCGATGAAGAAAATGTTTCTTATTCTTCTGGTGAATTTAAAAATCAAGATAGCATTGTTCGTGCATCTCAAATGGCAGTAAGTACAGCTTTTGGCGCAACGGCTATTTGTTTAGATTGTATTTTAGAGAAAGTGAAATCTGATGATAGTGAAATAAAAATTATAAAATCACTAATATCCGCTACTCGTAATGCATTTTCACACGGTATAGCATCGCCAGAATGGTTTGTTAAACCTCACAAATTTGAGGTGTTAGATTTAAGTTTTGTTGGTGGTATCATAGTTAATTTAGAAAATCTAAATGGGCAACCATTTGATTATTCGCAAATAGGTGGCTTAGCTGTTTGGTATAGAGTTAAATCACATATAATTTTATATGTATCAAACACGTAACAACACGCCCTGAGGTGGACGACTAGTCAAATTTAGCTATTAATTGCAAATTTTAAAAGTGGTGAGCCTCTTTGTTTTTCAACACTTAAATGTAATCCTTATCGATTTAAATACCAGAGTTCTATATAGGCTTACCCTTCACTTTTTACTGCTTATAATACGCTTTAGCCCAAATCAACTATGTAACTACAACGAATAGAAAAACCAGCCACTCTACAAATATTTGCCTTGGAATAGTGGGCAACTAAAACCTAAATATATCCATACCTCTTGACGGCTTCGTCCAATAAACAGCGCAATCTCCGTTTATTTTCACTTCAGCGATATCATTAAACGCGCGCAATTTCCCTTAAAACCAATTCCCGTAAAAACAAATTAATTATGGGAGGTCCTGTAGTCAAATAACAATACTTTAGTAAACGCTAGTTCATATTACGTCACGTAATATCCATACAGAACTTTAAGTTAAACATACGTTCGTGCAGCGTTCCCATTTTTATTTGACTCAATTTATTGGACATTCTTTTTATGAAATTAAAGTTATTTATCGCAATTATTTTTAGCACTTCGATGTCGTCTTACGCGACAGAAGCAGTAGATAAAACGGAGTTTTCATTCGAAGACTTAAAAGCGCTGGCAAAAGCCTCAGCCGAAAAGCCCTATACAGAAACCAAGGTGCCAGCGCCGGAGTTAATCGATAAAATTACGTATGACGAACATTGGAAAATACGCTTTAAAGAAGATGAAACCTTATACCCAAGTGGAAAAAAGGCACCTGTACAATTATTTTACCCTGGCCGATATTTTCCAGAGCCTGTAAGTATTTACATTAGAGACAATAAAAAGCACGCACAAGATGTACCATTTAGTAATGAACTGTTTGATATGCCGGCTGACAGCCCAGCTCACGATCTCCCAGAAGGGTTTGGATTTGCAGGTTTTAGAATAATGCGCCCAGATATGAAACCAGATTGGATATCTTTTTTAGGCGCGTCTTATTTTCGTACCGACGGGCCAGAGGGGCAATATGGACTGTCGGCTCGAGGTATTGCAATTAATACGGGTATGAATCAACCAGAAGAGTTTCCGCGCTTTTCTGCATTTTGGATTGGTCCCGCAGAGAAAAAAGGTGAAAGTGTGTCTGTTTGGGCATTGCTTGAAGGGCCTTCTATCACTGGTGCTTATCGATTTGGTTTAAGTAAAGATAACAAAGAAGCCAAAGGCCATATTACCTCTGTAACGGCTAATTTGTATATGCGCGCCGATGTTGAACGCTTAGGCGTAGCCCCGTTAACCAGTATGTATTGGTACTCACAAAAAGATAAAACAGAAGCTAAAGATTGGCGCCCAGAAATTCACGACAGTGATGGCCTGGCGATTCACACAGGATCGGGTCAATACGTTTGGCGCCCATTAAATAATCCTCAGTCGGTGTCGACCAATAGCTTTATTGATGAGAACCCAAAAGGGTTTGGTTTAATCCAAAGAGACCGTGATTTTAATAACTACCAAGACGACGGCGTATTTTACAATAAGCGTTCATCAGCGTGGATAAAACCTACTGACGATTGGGGCAAAGGCGCAGTTCAGTTAATCGAAATTCCAACAAAAGACGAGACGTTTGACAACATTGTTGCCTACTGGGTGCCAGAAAAAGAGGCGCGCAAAGGTGATGAGTTTACCTTTTCTTATGATATTGAATGGCGTCCACTCGATCCAAAATCAAAAACGCTTGCAAGCGTTGTAAATACTCGCCAAGGCTTAGGCGGAATTCCCGGCCAGCCTATTCCTGAAGGCGTTAACAAGATGGTGATTGATTTTGAAGGTCCAGTATTTAAAGGCTTAGATAGCAAAAGTGCTATAAAGCCGATTGTTGAAGCCAGCAACGGTGAAATATTAGAGCCTATTGGGGTTTATCCGGTAGTTGGTACAAACCAATGGCGATTAGCGTTTGACTACAAACAAGCTAACAACAATCCGGTGAACATACGCGCGTATTTAGTTGATAAAAATGATGAAGCTATAACCGAAACATGGGTAAGTGATGCAAAAGTAACGATTAAATAAGCCCTTAAATAAGCATTAAAGTAAAACGGGTGGCTATATTTTGTAATTATAGCCACCATAATGTCTTTTAAAACGCCAATCAAAACACCATTAAAACTCCCTTTTATATCCCACGTAAAATACAGTAAACGATTGAATCAAAATATGAACTCGGCTATGGTTTGTTTATCAATAAAAATAAAAAACGAGTTAACCTGCAGCTTGTTAGCTGTTTCGAGGGATTGTATGTTTTTTTTGAGTAAATTATTTTGTTGGGAGCGAGGCCGACAAAAATCAGGCTACGATAAAATGTTGATTTGTGGTGCTACGTGGCCAATTAAATTTGATACATATTTGCTTAAATTCCCACAAGGAAGTGAAATAGCACCACACACAGACAAAGTTGAATCTGGTAAACACTATCGATTGAATATAGTGCTTAAAAAAGCAGATTTGGGTGGTGAGTTTATTTGCAGTAATCCGATATTTGAAACAAAGCGGGTTAAGCTATTCCGCCCTGATGTAAGTGAGCATCAGGTATCAAAAGTTATAAAAGGTAATAGATATTTACTCAGTATTGGGTGGATAAAAGGGAGCTCTAAATGCTAGATTTAAGACCTAATTGTGAATGTTGTGATAAGAATCTACCTGCACAGTCCAGTGAGGCTTTTATTTGTTCATTTGAATGCACATTTTGTTCTGGTTGTGCTCAAACGCTGTTAAATAACGTGTGCCCAAACTGTTCAGGTAATTTGGTTCAGCGGCCAATTCGCCCTTTGGCTGCACTAAAAAATTACCCAGCATCGACTAAGCGGGTATTAAAAGAAAGTGTTTGTGCGCCAAACACATAAGAACACAAAGTATAATAATTACATTTTCTGAATATGGAGATCTGATGAGAAAATCCTTTGAATTTACTATTAAGTCAATCAAAGTTAAAATAATTAACACTTGGTTTAGTGGTGCTAAATTATATGTGAATGGTGACTTACGAGATACTGACAAAACTTTGTTAGCTATTAGGAATAATACTTTACTATCTGCAAATTTAGGTGAGTTGGGTGTTCTAGAAATCAAGCCATTATCGGGGCTAATTACTGTTGAAATGGATGCATATTTGGTTAATGGTACAAACATTCAACATGTATATAGCTCACATAAACGCCTTAGCCTAAAAGAGCAAAGGGCAGTCCGATAAAGCTACTTTAAATAACGTATATTCCTGCATTTACCTGCCTTCAGTAATAACCTCCAAATGACTTTGAGGAGGTTTAAGCCCCTAAGCATACCAAGTTAATATACTTGGTTTACTCGATTACCTTAAAATCACTCACACTCTTTCACATAAAGTAAAAGCGCGCTGTACATTACACTGAGTGCCTTTGTTACATCGCTGTCGATAACTGCTTCTGCTGGGTGATGGCTTATACCGCCAGGGCTGCGTATAAACAACATGCCAACGGGGCAAATTGGAGCGATTGCCATTGCATCGTGCCCTGCGCCTGAGGCAAGTGAAGGCGATGCTTGGTTATTGAGTTTACATGCGCTTGAAAACAAATGCTGAATAGTGGTGTCGCACGCTACGGCATCGGCGGCATGCGTCCATTGCCAATCAAGCGTTAAATTGCGTTTGCTTGCTATAGATTGTGCGCTGCTTTGTATGGCGCTTAATAAGTTAGCGAGATCTGTGTCGCTTTGTGCGCGTGCGTCTAGGCTTATGGTTGTTTTGCCTGCAATCACGTTTGTAGCCCCAGGGCGAGACTGTATTTGCCCTACGGTGGCAACTTCGCCATTTTTAGCATTACTTGCTAGTTTTTCAATTTCGGTTACTAATTCAGCGCAGCCTGCTAATGAATCCTGCCTCAAGTCCATTGGCGTTGTACCCGCATGACCGCTTTGCCCTGTTAGGGTAAGCATGGCGCGCTTTGCTCCTGCGATTGCAGTTACAACCCCTAACGCCTGATTTACCGATTCGAGTACCGGGCCTTGCTCTATATGAGTTTCCCAGTAACCTAGTAATTCGTTTTTGTTTAGTGCTGCCTTTGCGTAGTCGTTAGGGTTTAGGCCAAAGTCGAGCATGGCTTGGTGCATAGTTATGCCGTTTGTGTCTTCAATGTTTAGCCACTGTGGGTCAAATTCGTTAGCGAGTGCTTTTGAGCCAATTAAAGTAGTGGCAAAGCGGGTGCCTTCTTCATCGCAAAAGCCCACTACATCTAAATGAAACGGTAAATCAAGCTTAAGCGTGTGTGCAAGCGCTGCTATTTCAATCCCCAGTAGTACACCTAAAATACCATCAAACGCACCTGCATTTGGAACGGTGTCGAGGTGCGATCCTATAATTAAACGTTTAGCATGGGGGTTTGATGATTTAAGCCGACCCCAAAGGTTGCCCACTTCGTCTTGCCACGATTGCATGCCTGCCTCAACCATCCACGATGCAGTAACAGCGTTACACTCTTTGTGCTCTTTTGATAAGTACACGCGGTGAATACCGCCTTGCATTTGCGATAGTGCGCTGAGGGTTTTACAGCGAGATAAAGCGCGTGTTGCGTATTCATCAGCAAGTTCTTTATCTAATAGAGGGCTGTGTTGTGGGCATTCAATCGTCATGCTAAATCCTTTTTTATTCATAGTGAGCAAGGGCGGCAATGGCGGCTTCGCCTTTAGGGCCTTTGTAACCATTGGCATGTAAGCAAGCGTCTAGGCTTGCTAATGTTTGTAATACAGCATCTTTTCGGGCGTTGTAACCCATGGTGCCAATACGCCAAATTTTGCCATGCAGTGGTCCAAACGAGGTGCCAATTTCTATTCCAAAATCGGTTAGCATTTGCCCGCGTACGTGATCGGCATTAATGCCCTCGGGTATATAAACACCCAGTACGTTGTTCATTTTATGCGTTAAATCGCCAAATACATTTAAGCCCAGTGCTTGAATGCCTGTTAGCATGGCATCGCCATGTAATTTGTGGCGCGCTACGCAGTTATCTACGCCTTCTTCAATAACTATGCGAGCACATTCTGAGGCGCAATACAGCATGCTGGTGGCTTCGGTGTGGTGGTTGAGGCGCTCTTCTCCCCAGTAATTCATGATCATGCCTAAATCAAAATAGTTTGAGCGTACAAAGGGCTCTGTGCCGTCGGTATGATCGGCCGTGCGAATACCTGCCTCTACCTTTTTGCGTTTTTGGATCCAATCGGCGCATTTATCGCTAAGCGTTAATGGCGCAGACCCAGAAGGACCGCCTAAACACTTTTGCAGGCCAACAGAAAGTGCATCGAGTTTCCATTCATCGGCAGGAAGTTCGTTACCCACAATAGAGGCGGTGGCATCGCAATAAAATAGTACATCGTGCTTTTGGCAAATATCGCCAATATGCTCAAGAGGTTGGTTCATGGTGGTGGATGTATCGCCTTGTACCATAGCAAGTACATGGGGTTTTACATCAACAATGGCTTTTTCGATTTGTTCTGGCGTAAACACTTCGCCCCACGGTACTTCTATTGTGTGCACCTTTGCGCCAACGCGTTCTGCTATTTCAGCAAGTAGGTGGCCAAAGCGCCCCATAATTGGCACTAGTACTTTATCGCCTGGGCGTAAAATTGAGCATAATACGGCTTCAATCCCTGCGCGCGATGTGCCATCTATTAGCATGGTCCATTCGTTTTTGGTTTTAAAAATTTCGCGGTAACGTGCCATGGTTTCGTTCATAAAACCGGTCATTACTGGGTCGTATTGGCCTATAAGCTGCGCCGACATAGCACGTAAAACACGAGGGTCGGCATTAATTGGGCCTGGTCCCATTAATAAACGCTGTGGTGGGTTTAAGGTTTGAACTTGCGTGTTATTAAACATATTTTAGGCTCCCAGAGTCTGAATGAGCATGCGTATGCCGGTTATCATTAAGACAACGGCAAAGGCGCGTTTTAGTTGTTTTTGGTCCAGCTTGCTACCAATTTTTACGCCAATAGGCGCAAATAAAATAGTCAGCGGAATAATAAGAAAAAAGGCAGGGAGGTTTACCAATCCCCACGTACCTAGGGGAGCATCGGTTGGCGTTGTGCCAATACTTAATAAGGTAATAACGCCAGGTAGCGCAATCAATAAACCAAAAACGGCTGCAGTACCTACTGCAACATGGGCGCGTACATTAAATGCGTTTAGCATAGGTACGCCAATAGTGCCGCCACCTATGCCAATCATTACCGACAAACCACCGACAATACTTGCCATAACGCCTTGACCAAATTTACCTGGCAGATGTTTTACAAGCGCGGGTGCGCCGGCTCTAAATAACATGTTTAAACTGACTAAAATAGCAATACAGGCAAACATAAGTACCAGTGCATTACCGCGTATTGAGTGCGCTAAGTAGCTGCCTACAACGGCCATAACTAAAATAAATGGTGCCCAGTATTTTATTAGCGCAAGGTCAATATTCCCTTTGCTATGATGCGAGCGAATAGATGAAAGCGAAGTAGGTACTATGGTTGCAAGTGATGTAGCGGTGGCTATCATCATTGCCGACTCTGGGCTTACGCCAAAACCTTGCAGTAAAAAATACAGCACAGGTACGATAACAATACCGCCGCCTACACCAAAAAGTCCTGCTAAAATTCCGGCAAAAATACCGGTTGCTATTAAAGCCGCTACTATTGGCCATTGGTTTATTATTTCTGACATTGTGTTCCTGCTGTAGTTACTGTTGCACGTCCATCTGAACGAGGATCTGTTGCAGCTTCAAGGCTTGTAGGTGTATCTAAAATCGCCCCAGCGTGCCCCATCATTTCGTTATTATTATCAACGCTTACCCAATCGTGGTCACGTTGATTTAATTCATGTTCTATATGAAAAACTAACCCTTTTTCAATTTTTAAATTTGTACTTGTATCGCCCCATGTGCGTCCAAGTAACCAACGAGGGTCGCTAATTGCTTGTTTTATTGATTTATTTCGCCACGCGTAGCCTGCAAAAACAGCGGCTTGAGTTTGTGGCTGCCCTTCACCGCCCATTGTTCCGTAAGCAAGTCGACGACCATCGCTAAACTTTGCCATTGCTGGGTTAAGTGTATGAGCGGGCTTTTTATTTGGCGCAAGGGCGTTGGTATCTTGATTGTTTAAACTAAAGCTTAAACCACGGTTATTCCACACAAAGCCGCCTTCACTCATTAATATTCCGCTGCCAAATTCCCAGTAAATACTTTGAATAAAGCTGACTAATTGCCCGTTTTTATCTCTGGCTGCCATCCACACGGTATCGCCAGGCTCTGCGTTAAATGGCCATTTTTTGGCTTTGGCCATATCAATATTGTTAGCAAGTTCGCTTAAGCGATTATCGGCTAGTGCGTTTTTATAATCATCCCCTAACACATCAGGGTCAGCCCAAAGGGTAGGGCGATGGGTAAAGCTTTGTTTAGTTGCCTCAACAATTAAATGTGTCCAGTCGGCATCGGTTTTAGCTAAATGCTTTAACTTATTTACGGCACCAATTATTTGTAGTGAATGTACGCCCTGTGTTGGCGCGGGTAAGTTGTAGCAATCAATACCACTGAGGTTTGCATTTAGCGCAGTAACTACCTCGGCTTTAGTATTTGCAATGTCACCTGCGGTAATTAAGCTGCCTGCTTTTGCTAAGTCGGCGGCAAATGAGTTGGCAAGTGCGCCTTCATAAAATGCGTTTAAACCATGCTTTGCTAGGTATTCAAACGTTGCTGCAAGTTTAGGGTTTTTAAAATGCTGGCCTGCTTGTAAGGGCTTGCCATTGGGTATGTAGAGGTTTTTAAACGCGTCATTGGTATTGTTCGCAGCGGCTAGCTTTTCGCAGCCTGCTTGCAAGCTTTTTGTAACGGTAAAACCCTCGCGCGCAAGTTCAATAGCAGGTGCTAAAATTTTTGACAGTGGTAGTGCCGCATGCTCATCTAGTTCAAGCGCTTTTTGCCAGCCGCGTATTGTGCCCGCTTGAGTTAGTGCGCTTAATCCGCCGCGCTCTGGTATTTGTGTGAGCGTGTTATAGGGCGTTGTATTAGTTGCTGCGCGGCCGCAGGCGTCAATAGCAGTGGGCGTTTTTTGATTTGGGTTATCGATAAGCCAAAAGCTGTCGCCACCAATTGAGTTCATATGTGGATATACAACACTAATAGCAGCGGCAGCCGCTACCATAGCCTCGGTAGCTGTACCGCCTTGTTGTAATATATTTATACCCGCCTCAGTGGCCGAAAAATGAGACGCGGTAAATGCAATGTTGTGTGTGGTCATGCCGTTGTGCCTTGTTTAAAGTGTGCAGCTAGGTGCTTAACGCAAGCAAGTAGGCTTTTATCGTTACCGTGGCTCATCATTAATGAAAAACCATACGGATGATCATTTGCTAAATCAGCCAGCGGTAAATGCACTTGCGCTGAGCCACTAAGCCCTGCAATTGCCGAAAGCGTAATAATTTGCATGCGTAAGGCGCTTGTGTCGACGCCTAATTTAGGTGCGGTTGTGGGGGTGGTTGGCAAAAATAAACAGCTGTTTGTATTTAGGTTTTTAGCTATTAGTGTTTGCCATTGGGTTTGTACTTTTAGTGCTTCTTGTTCTTCTTGATCAGTTAGGGCAAGCGCCATATTAAAACGTGCCGCAATTGCTGGAGCAAACTGGGGAAGTTGCCCCGGCAATTGAAGCCAATCTTTATGCGTTTTTGCGATTGCTCGCCCTTGCAGTACTCTAAAGCTATCAGCAAGTTCATTTAATAAGCTGCTGTTAGGTAGTTCAAATTCTTTATGGTGCTTAAAATTAGGCTTGGTTTTTTCAAACAATTGTTTAAGTGGGGCTTGTAAAGCAGAGTCAACGAGTTCAAATAACGGCTCGCAAATAACTAAGGTATCAACGTTATTAATAGCTTGATTTGGTAGCAGTACATTACCTACATCGCTTAATAGCTCAGCGCTTTGGGTAAGCCAACCTATGGTATCAAAAGGCGGAGCCAACGGTTCTAGGCCGTCTTTTTCAATCACGTTATGGCTTGGCCTTATGCCATATAAACCACAATAGCTGGCGGGTATTCTAATTGAGCCGCCAGTGTCGGTGCCTAAGCCAATATCAGCTAAGTTTGCAGCAACTGCAGCAGCAGACCCCATACTCGAACCACCGCAAGCATGCCCTTTTAATTTAGGATTTTGCGCAGTGCCATAATGTATATTATTACCTTCTAAGCTATAAGCCAGTTCGTCAGTATGGGTAAAGCCTATAAAGTTACAACCAGCGGCCATGAGCTTATTAACCGAGCTTGCCGTATTTTGAGCCGGTTTAGCTGTTTTAAACCAGTGTGGATTGCCTGCGCTGTTACGCTCGCCCTTTACTGCAAATACATCTTTTACAGCTAAGCGATTGTTTGTAAGTAGACCAGATTGGTTTGTTTGCCACAGGGTGGGACCATGGTCACAAAAAATACCGGTCGTATTATTATTTTTGGTACTCATATCACCACTCGTTATAAAAAATCTGACCAAGCAGTTCAGATTTAGAGTGATTAAAAAGACGGATTAATTTTTATTATTTTTCAGCTCACTGCGTAACATCTTGTTTTTATTTTACAGAGCCTGATCCGCTTTTTAATCGGTTAGCTTATTATATTGTTTAAAACCTAAGCAAGAGGAATGCCATTAATTAAAATCCTGTCCAACTGGTCAGGTTTTGTTGGGTTATATGAGATTTGTAAATGTGGGCTGTAGAAATAGTGAGATTAAAATGAGCTAAAACAAACCAATTTGGTGCGCAGATGCACCAAATTGGTCTTTATTTATATGGTTTTGAGTGCTAAATAAGGGGCGTTCTACTGATGATTAAACCATTAATATCGGCGTAAACCCAATCGTTAGGTTCAATAGTGGTGCTAAGCATGGTAATAGCTTGGTTTTTATCACCAAAGCCGCGCTTTAAGGTACTACGTGGTGTAGAGCCTAGCGCCATTACAGGTAAGTTCATCGTGGCAAGTATTTCAATATCTCGGCAACAGCCATTTATTATTACGCCTTCCCAGCCATTACTTAAGGCACGTTCAGCCATAATATCGCCTATAAACGCAAAGCGTTTGCTCGCAAATCCGTTTATAACTAACACTTTACCTTTACCATTTTCATGCAATATATCGGCGGCAAAAGAGTTGTCTTCTGGGCAGGTAACGGTAACTACTTTGCCATAAAACGTGGTTTTTTTACCAAAGTGATAAAGGCCGCTGTCTGCTACTTGTACTTTATCGCGATGATCGTCAAACAAATCGGGTGTAGTAAAGGATGTCATGGGTTAAGTCTCACTTTGCTCAGGTATTTTAAGACCAATACCTTTTAAAATTATGTGGGCAATTGATTGCGTAATTTGTGCCACATCGGTTTCGTCGTACTCTAATTTGTTCATTACGAGTAAAACCTCAGCCTGAAAGTCGGCGTAATATTGCGTGGTAGACCAAATAGTAAAGAGCAAATGGTAGGGGTCAACCTTATCCATTTTATCTGCGTCCATCCATGCTTGAAGTACATCAACCTTTTGTTTAACCCAAGGGCGGGTATTGGTTCTAAAGTAGTTTTGTAAATAAGGGGCACCGCGCAGTATTTCACTGGCAAATAAGCGAGATTGCATTGGCTGATTTACGGCCAGTATTACTTTGCTTTTAATATAGTTATAAAGCACGGTAGCTGGATCGTCGTTAATTGTGACGTTATCAAGCCCTAAGTTCCAATTAGCTATTATGCGGTCGATCACAGACTCGTATAGACCATCTTTACTTTTAAAGTAATACAAAATATTAGCTTTTGGCACCTGCGCTTCTTTAGCAACCATGCTCATACTTGCTCCGTCGTAACCTAATTGCGAAAACAATTGCTCGGCGGCATCTAAAATTAGTTTTTGGTTTTTCTCGCGTGTCACTTCTTTTTTATTTGGTTTTATTTGTGTGGTCATTATAGAGTTTGCGTGTTTAACGTATTGATTGATTGTAGCTTTACTGACCAAAAGGTCAATTACTAAAAAGGGTGAATGCTAAAAACAAACGAGAGGTTTAAGCTATTAACTTTAGGGTCTGTTGATCTTTGCGGATTAAAATTTGTTCAAACTAGGGGCTATTTAATCGCGGCGCGAGATTTGTAACCTAGTGGGCTAAGTAAAAACCGAGCAACAAAGAGTAAGTAGCCCCTAGGAAGAACCCTTTGGGCAGCGCCTGTTTGGCATTAATGCTACGTTATCGCCCATTAATGGGGAATAACCACACTATATAGGCTCTGCCTTGCCTAAATACCAAACAGACTGCTGCAAATTTAACCTTGAAAGATCAACAGACCCTTATTGTTTAATTAAATAATTACTGTTAGCTTAGGCTCAAATTCATGAGTAGTACTTTAGGTTTAATATGGAGTTTTTAAGCAAAAATAAATACACGCTTTATGGAGTCGCGGCCATATTACTGTGGAGTTGCTTAGTTGCATTACTTCGGGATATTTCTGAGTTGTTTAGCCCCATAGGTGGTGCGGCGGCTATGTACTCTGTCAGTGCGATATTTTTAATTTTGGTTATGGGAGTGCCCAAGTTTAGTGGGTTTTCAAAACGTTACTTGGTAGTAGGTACTTTATTATTTGTAGCGCACGAAATTTGTTTGGCGCTTTCTATTGGTATGGCAAATAGTCGTCATCAGGCAATGGAAATGGCGGTTATTAATTATTTATGGCCCACGCTGACTATACTGCTCTCTATTATTATTGGTCGTAAAAAAGTAAGTTACTGGGTTTACCCAAGCATGATCATTGCTTTTTTAGGCGTTGCTTGGTGTATTACGGGCGATCAAAAAATGTCACTCGATACGCTTGTTACTAACTTTGCTGATAATCCTGCTACTTACTTAATGGCATTAGCTGCAGCGTTTATATGGGCTATTTATTGTGTAGTAACGCAAAAGCTGAGTAATGGTAAAAATGCCATTACGTTATTTTTTGCTGTTACGGCAATGAGTTTGTGGGCGCAATATGGTCTTAGTAATGAAGCGCCATTAACGTTTTCACTCAGTTCAAGCATAACATTACTATTAGCTGGTGTAGTCGTGGGGAGCGGTTATGCACTGTGGAATCAAGCTATTATTGGCGGTAACTTAATGTTTTTGGGCACGCTTTCGTACTTTACACCGGTGTTTTCTACTATTATTTCGGCGTTGTATTTATCTATTACGCTGAGTGCTTCGTTTTGGCAGGGGGTTGTGCTGGTAACAGTAGGCTCGCTAATTTGCTACTTTGTAACGCGAGAAAAGCCTAAACAACCTCAAATAGCGTCTGCAACATAAGACTAATTTTATTAAAAATAAGCCCTATTATTTTAGGGCTTTTTATTGCGTGCAGATTATTTTGCATTATTTACCTTTGCTAGTAACTCTATAACTTTTTGTTGACCAAATGTTTGTGCAAACTGCTCGGCTGTTTGACCGGCTTTGTTTTGATGCGCGTTATCGCAATCAAGTGATACGAGCGTTTTAGCGATACTAAATTCACCTCTAAAAATAGCGGCCATTAGCGCTGTGTTGCCACGGTTATCTTCTAAACAGGCATTGGCACCTAAGTGCAAAAGCGTGTTAACCGTGTTTTTATTGCCATGATAAGTGGCAATCATTAACGCGGTATAGCCTTTATTGTTGTAGCTGTCGATAGGAATACCGGCATCTACAAATTGCTCTATTACAGCTGTGTCGTTTGTGCGTGCTGCGGCAAAGTAATAAGCAAATAAGCTTTGGTATTGAGTTTTTGCAGAATGTTGGGTTTCAACTTGCGTACTGGGTGTTTGTGTATCTGATGTATTTTGAGCGTAAACGCTACTGGTAAAGCTCAGTAGTAGAGCGACTATAATTAATAAATTACGCATAACCATTGCCTCTTATAAAAGAGGAAGGGGTTTATTCCTTCCTCATGGTTGTGGTTTAAATAGCTATTTAGTTGGGACTAATTGCTTTTAACTAGTTGCTTATAAGTTAGCGGCTAGTTGTTTAACCATTTTAATATCGCCTTTTACAGCTTTAGTTAAGCGTGTACCGTACTCACTGTCTGCTTTGTAAAAGTGGCTAAGCATTTTGTGTTTAACACTGCTGTTTTGCACTTTGCCTAAATCGCCAGCTAGGTTATTAATTAGGTTTGTACGTTCTTGCTTGCTAAAACCACGGTATATAACACCTGCTTGCGCGAAGTTTTGCTGCTTTTTAATCGCGGCTTGTTGTACAAAGCCTTTTAGCTCTGTGTTACTTCTACGTGCAATTGGGTTTTCAGCTACGTTTTCTTGGCTTGGCTGGTAGTTCACATTGCTTGTAGTGTTACCAATATTCATTGCGCCGTCTTGGTTGTAGTTCACCACTTCAACTTTTGCACGGTTAATTGGCAATTGCTGGTGGTTAGCACCTAGGCGGTACATTTGTGTATCAGCGTAAGAAAACATACGACCTTGTAATAAACGGTCTTCTGATGGCTCAATACCTGGAATAATGTTTGCCGGTGCCATTGCTACTTGTTCTGTAGATTGGAAGAAGTTAGTTGGCATGCGGTTTAAGGTCATTGTTCCTACTTTAGTTTCTTTAATGTCTAACCACATTTTTGTTGCATCTAATGGGTTGTAATCAAAGTCATCAAGCTGCGACGGATCAAGCGTTTTAATGTATAGATCCCATTTAGGGAAGTTACCTTTACCAATTTCGCTGTATAGGTCGCGTGTTAAGTGTTGGAAGTCTTGGCTTTGCACTTTAGCTACTTCTTTTGAGTCAAGGTTATCAATACCTTGTTGGCTTACCCAATGAAACTTAACGTATTTAACATCGCCCGATTTATTAATCATTTTGTATGCATGTACACCCCAACCGTCCATTTTACGAAGACTTGCTGGTGTACCGTAGTCACTGTAAACCCACGTTAGCATTTGTGTAGAAGCTGGTTCATGCGAGAAAAAATCAAAAAAGCGATTAGGATCTTGAATGTTATCAACCGGAGATGGTTTTAAAGAGTGAACCATGTCTGGAAATTTGATTGCATCGCGAATAAAGAACACAGGTAAATTATTACCTACTAAATCCCAGTTACCTTGGTCTGTGTAAAACTTAGTTGCAAAGCCACGTGGATCGCGCAGTGTTTCTGGGCTGCCTTTTGAGTGAATTACTGAGGAAAAGCGAACAAATACGTCTGTTTCTTTACCTGCTTGTGCAAACGGTGCTGCAATTGTTAAATCATCTAGCTCTTTTGATGCTACAAACACACCGTGTGCGCCAGTACCACGAGCATGCACAACACGCTCTGGAATACGCTCACGTGCAAAGCGTTGCAGTTTTTGAATTAGTTGCACGTCTTCTAGTAATACACTGCCACGTTCGCCAGCAGTCATTGAATTTTGGTTGTCGCCAACAGCTGCGCCGTTATCCTTAGTAAGAGTTGTTGCTGCGCTTGCCGGTAATGCTATTGCAAGTGCCAGTGCAGTGAGTGTTAATTTTGTTTTGTTTATTTGAGTATTCATTGTCGACCTCATCTATTTAAAAGTGCCGGCAGTGGTGCAGGCTGTTAATCTGTTAACGATAGTATTAATTTTATTAACTTCGGTAAAACTGATTAATTAGATTGATGTGATTTGTAAAATAGATGAAATGAATTTGCAGATACACTTTTTACATTAATGTAATTTTTTTACTACGACCTTAGTCGCAATATGCTTTTATAAAATTTATTAAATACAAAGGTTTTTAGTTTTATCTGGCGGTATTTTCACCACGTTGGTGCGTTTTATACTTACAGTGTGTTGACATACTCGCGCAATAAAGGGAATATGCTCAGTCTATGGGCTTATGCCCATAGCTGGATTGTGCTAAAAAGTTGCACAATATTAATCGCGCTTAACTCGTTATGCTTAAATTAGCTAAATCAAACAGTTTGAATAAGGTGACAAGATGAATACTAATATTGAGCTAGTGATATTTGATTGTGATGGCGTTGTTATTGATAGCGAAATTTTAAGCGCACACGTACTCATTAATATGCTTGTTGAAAAAGGCGTTGAGATTGACCGCGCTTATGTACAGCAACACTTTTTAGGCTGCAACTTTAAAACAGTAAGCCAAAAAATAGCGGATGCATTTAATGTCACTCTTCCTGAAAGCTTTGAAGGTGACTACCGCGAGGCACTATTAAACGAATTTGAAACAGGACTAATCACGACTGACGGTATAAAAGACGTACTTAACAATTTAGCTGTTCCTATTTGTATAGCTACTAGCAGCAGCCCAGCACGCACCGCAAAAGCGTTGAGCGTAGTGAGCTTAAGTAAGTACTTTAGCGATACGGTTTTTACCAGCAGCGAAGTTAAGCGTGGCAAACCAGCCCCCGATTTATTTTTACATGCAGCTAAACAAATGGGTGTAAAGCCAGAGCATTGCTTAGTTATTGAAGACAGTAAAGCAGGCGTAAACGCAGGAATTGACGCCAATATGCAAGTACTGCATTACAGCGGTGGGCAACATATGCAAGGCTCTGTTAATCATGTACACAGTGCTTACCCAAATGTTGATCATTTAACGCATTGGCAAGATTTTTTTAGTGCATACCCTGAACTTAAAAAGCAGTAAACACGCAGCTTTTTAAATACACAAAGTTTTAAACGCGATTTGCTCGCCTTACACACTGACAGGCAAGCAAACGCAAAATATAAATGTAGATGGTTTTGCTTTACTAAAAACAAAACATGGCAAAACATCATGCGTTTATAAGCCAAATTATAAAAGGCAAAGTATTTAGGTACTATACCAATCTGCTTGAATATGGGGTTTATTTAACGATAAGAAAATTGCACTGTAACTAGGCAAAAATTTTTATATCTAGTTGTTCTAAATATAAAATTTTTAACGACGTTATGGGGTAATTTAACTCGTTAAATTATTCAAATAGTTATGCAGATTGGTATCAAATATTTTGCTGTTAACAATAGGAAATACCATGGCAACGAGTCCACACACACAAACATTTAAAGATGTAAACGAAGAGCAACTTCCTGTTGCTAATAATAAGCTTCACGGCTGGAAACATTTTGCAGGGCTATATGCTGGCGAACATGTTGCGGCTACTGAATTTGTTATTGGTGCAACGTTTGTTGCATTAGGCGCTTCAACCATCGATATTCTACTTGGTTTATTAATAGGTAACCTGTTAGCAATGTGTTCTTGGTGGCTAATTACTGCACCCATTGCAGTAGAAACCCGCTTAAGTTTATATAACTACTTAAACAAAATTGCTGGTAACTCAATGACCAAGCTCTATAACTGGGCTAACGTGGTTATTTTTAGTGTTATATCGGCCGCTATGATCACGGTATCCTCCACCGCCGTGCGGTTTTTGTTTGATATACCTGCGCAACTTGATTGGTATCCAAATAGCTTTTGGTTTGTAGCCATTGTTTTAGCTGTTGGATCTATTGTTGTATTTGTTGCGATGTATGGCTTTTCTACGGTTGCTGACTTTTCAAAGCTGTGTGCGCCGTGGCTATTTGTTATATTTATTGCAGGCTCGTTCGCGTTATTCCCTGAGCTTTCAAATCATGTATTAGGTTCTACCTCTTTAAGTAGCTTTAGCGACTTTATGACCATAGGCGACTCCTCCATATGGACAGGCACCAACGCCGATGGTGAAAAGGGCATTGGCCTATTAGAAGTGATTGGCTTTGCATGGGCTGCTAACTCAATTACTCATTTTGGTTTAATCGACATGGCTATTTTTAGATTTGCTAAACGCAAAAGCTATGGCTTGTTTTCTGGTGTGGGCATGTTTTTTGGTCATTACTTAGCGTGGATCTCTGCCGGTATTATGGGCGCAGGTGTTGCGGTATTACTTAAAACAACTATTTCATCACTTGATCCGGGCGATGTTGCATACCATGCATTAGGTTGGACTGGTTTTGTTATTGTAATTATTGCCGGTTGGACTACAGCTAACGCAAACCTTTACCGTGCAGGCCTTGCAGCACAATCTATATTTGTTAATCAATCACGTGAACGCACCACCGCTATTGTAGGTGTTGTAACCGTAATTATTGCGTGTTTCCCATTTGTATTTTCTCAAATGCTTCCGCTACTTACCTACGCAGGCTTATTAGTTGTACCAGTAGGCGGCATTGTGTTTGCTGAGCATGTGTTATTTCCTAAAATTGGCCTAACACGTTACTGGGCTAAATATAAAAATATTACCCGCAGCGTACCGGCTATAGCATCTTGGGCGTTAGCACTTGTGTTTGGCTTTGGCTTAAACGCAATTGATGTAATGTCGTTTTACTACTTGTTTATTCCTACATGGATTTTCACCATTGTTGTTTACACGCTTTTAGCTAAAAAATACGGCGCTGGTGACGATTACACACAAGAAATAGCAGCAGAAAAGCAAGAGCAACGTGATATTAAAGAATATCAAGCTGCTGAGGCTAAAGACATTCCAAAGCCAGTAATTGACAGCTCTGTATTTACAAAAGTACTTAACGCGGTTTCTACGGTTTCATTGGTTATTATTTTTATATTTGCCAGCCAAGTGATGTTTTTCAGTGAAACAATGAATATGTACAGCGCTAATAAATCGCAGTTCGAAATAGCCTGTTTTATTTGTACTGTTATTTATTTTGTTACTGCGTACTGGTCGTTAAAACGCCATAAAGTACTCAATACAGCATCGTAATTACTTATCGTAATACAGTATCGTAATTTATATTTTATCTTTGTTTAGTAAGGTCGCACCATGACGCAACATCAACACACTGACGCTCTAGTTACAGGGCTAAACCAACAAAGCTTGGCTCAATTACCAAGCCATGTTGATACACCAACCTACGACCGTAGTGCAGTTAAAATCGGTATTGTACATATTGGTGTGGGCGGTTTTCATCGTGCTCACCAAGCAGTGTATGTTAACGAGCTTTTAAAAACTCCGGGCTCTGAGCAATGGGGTATATGTGGTGTTGGCCTTTTAGAGGGTAACCGTGGTCTGCGTGATATTTTAAAGCAGCAAGATTACCTTTATACGCTTACTGTTAGACACCCAGACGGTAAAATAGATAACAAAGTAATTGGCTCAATGATCGACTTTTTGTTTGCTCCAGAGGACAAACAAGCGGTAATTAATAAGCTAGCGCACAGCGATACTAAAATTGTGTCGCTTACTATTACCGAAGGCGGTTACAACTTTAACCCTGCAACGGGCGAGTTTGACACCAGTAATCCAGATATTATTAACGACATTAATAACCCAAACGACCCAATTACAGCGTTTGGCTACATTACTGCTGCGTTAAAATTGCGTAAAGAGCAAGGCCTAGGCGCGTTTACAGTACAGTCGTGCGATAACATTCAGCACAACGGTAACGTAACACGCAAAATGCTTTTAGCCTTTGCTACAGAGCAAGACAAAAACCTAAGTGAGTGGATTGAGCAAAACGTATCGTTTCCAAATGCGATGGTTGACCGTATTACACCGGTATCTAAAAAGAGTGATATTGATTACGTGGTTGATGCATATGGTGTTAGCGACGAGTGGCCAATTACCTGTGAGTCGTTTACACAATGGGTAATAGAGGACACATTTAGTGATGGTCGTCCAAGTTGGGATGTTGTTGGTGCTCAGTTTGTTACTGATGTAACGCCTTATGAAACCATGAAAATACGTTTACTTAATGCAGGGCATTCTGTGCTTGGTTTATTAGGTTCAATCCATGGCTATGGCACTATTGACGAAACGGTATCGGATGAATTATTTGCCACATACCTACGTGCTTTTATGGATAAAGAAGTAACGCCAAATCTTGAACCACCACTTGAAGGCATTGACCTTGAAAGCTACAAAGATACGTTAATAGAGCGTTTTGCTAATCCTAATATTAAAGACAGCCTAGCGCGTATCTGTAGTGAAAGCTCAGCTAAACTGCCTAAGTTTTTAATTGCCACAATTAACGAAAACCTAGTACAAGGTCGAGATGTATCACTGGCAACGCTTGTTATTGCTATTTGGTGCTTATACAGCGATAAGGGTTTAAGTGAAAACGGCGAAAAGCTTGAAATTCAAGATGCGATGCACAAAGAGCTTAATTCTTACGCGCAAGAGACTCAAACTAGCCCAATTGCATTTTTAAAGTTAACGAGCTTGTTTGGTAAGCTTGAGCATAACGAAACGTTTACTGCTGAATATAAAAAGTCGATTGCTGCGTTGTATGCACCTAATAGTAAAATTAAAGCCATTATGCAGGCTGTACTTGATCAAAAGAGTAACTAATTATGAGCATTTTAATTAATCATAAATCAGGCGAAAACGTAAGTGTTAGCTGCTTTGGCGAAGTGCTGTGGGATTGTTTTGATTCAGGTAAACGCCTAGGTGGCGCGCCACTTAATATGTGTGTGCGTATTAACTCACTAGGGATTAAAGCCGATATGATCAGCGCTGTTGGTAACGACGAGTTAGGCGCTGAGTTACTAGGCGAAATTACTAGCAAAGGCGTAAGCTGCGAATACATTGCTATTAATAGTGACAAAAAAACTAGCACGGTTGAGGTAACGCTCGACAGTGGTGGCTCTGCAAGTTATGAAATAGTGGCAGACACTGCGTGGGATAATATAGCGCTTACCGATGAGTTGCTTAGTAAAGTTAAAAGTAGCGATGTATTTGTATTTGGCAGCCTAATTGGGCGAAGCGAAGCGTCTTTAGCTACGTTAAATCAACTCGTTGATGTAGCAAACTTTAAAGTATTTGACGTAAATCTACGTGCACCGCATTACAAGCTAGAAACACTTGTAGATTTAATGAATAAAGCAGACTTTATTAAGTTAAACGATGAAGAGCTATACGAAATTGCAAAAGCGATGGGTTGTAAGTTTCATTCGCTTGAACAAAATTTAGCGTTTATAGCACAGCAAACAAATACCGATTACTTATGTGTAACCAAAGGCAGCCACGGTGCTTTATTAACAATCAAAGGCGAGAATTTTTATAATTCAGGTTATTTAATTAGCGTAATTGACACTGTTGGCGCAGGGGACTCGTTTTTAGGTTCGTTAATTTATCAGCTTTGTAGCAACGACGACGCGCAATATGCCGTTGACTTTGCATGTGCCGTTGGAGCAATGGTCGCCGAAAGTTCTGGCGCAACACCTACTTTAACGCATCAACAAATTAGTGAGTTTATGAACCCACTTTAAAAAACATTGTGTGTGAAAGCGGTTATAACGTAAAAGTTTAACCGCTTTTTTTGTGCCCAAAATAAGACGCGTGTAATAAATATTCAATGTGGAACGTTAAGTGTGCAGGTTGCGTAAATAGTGGCTTATATCGATTATTGTATTAGCTAAACGTCTTATTGTTTGAGGGTTGAAGCTTTGTTATTGTTCGTCGATTATTCACGGATTGAAAAGGCGGGGCGACACACAATGCGCTCTATAATACAAATACAAAAAGAGAAACGTGCTTTATGATCATCTTTTTTATCTGCCTCACTATTTTAATACTGGGCTATAAGTTTTACAGCCCATTTGTTGAAAAACAAGCCGGTTTGGATTCAACTGCTGACACACCACAAAAACGCTTTAGCGAAGGTGTTGATTACGTCGCTATTCACCCTGTAAGAGCATTTTTAATTCAGTTTTTAAACATTGCTGGCGTAGGTCCAATATTTGGCCCAATTTTAGGTGCTTTATACGGACCAGTTGCACTAGTATGGATTGTACTTGGTAATGTTTTAGGTGGCGCTGTACACGACTTCTTCTCAGGTGTAATGAGTATAAAAGAAGACGGTAAAAGCCTACCAGAAATCGCAGGCCATTATTACAACGTCGTATTTAAAGGCTTTATGCTTGTATTTACTGCCATGCTACTGTTTTTTGTAGGTGTAGTATTTATTATGAGCCCTGCAGGTTTGCTAAGTAACCTTGATTTTTTTGAAGGTACAATACTGGCAAGCAACACCTTTTGGGTACTTGCTATTTTAGCGTATTACTTTTTAGCGACCTTGCTACCAATTGATAAAATTATCACTAAGTTTTACCCAATTTTTGGTGCGCTAATGATTGTAATGACAGTGGCAATTGCTATTTCATTACTTATTAATGCGCCGCACTTACCGGTACCAAGTGACTTTTTAGCTTACTTTGAAGCTGATCACGCACATGACTTTTTAGAGCCAAACCCAGATGGATTACCAACATGGCCATTGTTATTTATAACAATTACTTGTGGTGCTATTAGTGGTTTTCACTCTACTCAAGCGCCTATTATTGCGCGCTGTTTAACTAACGAAAAATACGTACGTCCAGTTTATTATGGCGCTATGATGTGTGAAGGTATTGTAGGTTGTGTATGGGCACTTGCTGGTATTGCAGCGTTCCCAGAGGGTTACGCAGGCTTAAAAGCATTGCTTGATCAAGGTGGTCCAGGCTTAGTAGTAAACCATGTAGCTAACAGTTACTTAGGTGTATTTGGCGGTATAATGGCAATTATTGCAGTAGCCGTATTCCCAATTACTTCTGGTGATACAGCGTTCCGCTCATTACGTTTAACTGTTGTTGATGCGTTTAATATTCCGCAAAGCATACGTAACAGATTACTAGTGGCCGTTCCTATACTGACAATTGCGTACTTTATGACGAAGCTCGATTTCTCATTAATTTGGCGCTACTTTGCATTTTCAAACATGCTGCTTTCTACAAGCGTATTATGGCTTGCCACTAAGTACTTGTTTGACCGTGGCACATTCCATTGGATTGCCAGTGTTCCTGCTGTTATAGCAACAGCGGTAACGGTTTCTTATATTGGTACTGCCGCAATTGGTCTTAACTTATCAAGTGATTTAGGTAAACCTATTGGCGCAGCAGTCGCTGTGATAGGTTTAATTGTTTTAGCAATTGTGCACTCTAAGCATAAAGTTAAACCAACAGCGGTTTAATAATCACATAAGTTATTTAAAGCATTAAAAAAGCGAGCTATTGATTATCAATAGCTCGCTTTTTTTGTGTACTAAATTTAGGTATTACTGAGTTGCAAGTTCAAAGTAACTATTATCGTCGAGCGTTTTGCTTATCATCATAGCGCCCTCAAGCAAGCTCACTGTTTGAATAGCCGCTTTAGTAGGGTTGAGTTCACCATTAGCTAAGTGCGCAGCGCTAAGCCATGTTAGGTTTTGATTAAAAAAGCGTTTTACTTCAAGGCGTACTTTATCTGGAAGGCTATCGCTTTCGGCTCCTAGCAACCCGCATAAACACATTTTTTTATCGGTTACTAATGCACTTCTAAAAAGCTGTATGTACACATCAATAGGATTTTTACCGCTTGCTTTAAGCTCGCTTGGCTCGCCTAACGCAGCTAAAAAAGAATCAGTATATTGATGAGCAAGCTCTGCACCTAAATCGGCCTTAGTTGGAAAGTGATAGTGCACACTGGCGCTTTTAATGCCGACTTCGCTGGCGAGCTCTCTAAAACTAAAATTACTGTACCCGCCAAGGCGCACCTTGTTTTCAGCTGCTTTTAATAAAGCTTCTTTTTTACTCATTTTTAATATTTCCTATCCGTAGCAATACCAATTTTATTAAAACATGATCATTCTATCGCATTAAATAACTTACTAACTGCGTTAAAAATTATTCATTTAGAACAACTGCATGCCATAATTTTCGTCTTTTTCATTGCGCTATATTCTTAGCGCAATAATAGATCACTTATTTAATGCAATTGGTACAGTAAAATTATCGACCAGTAGGTAGTTATTTACAAGTGTTTTTACTTTTAAGCAACCCCCAAATTTTATTATGAATTAAGTTAAATCCCATAAATCAGAAAAATTTAAACGTTGACTTAAATTTAGTTTAATATTATAAATTACCTATCGGTAGGTAGTTTGCGCCGTTAATTCACTTCTAAACAATAAAGGTAGAGATTGCTATGAAAATTTATGATGTAGAAAACTTTCCAAATCCACTTCGTGTTCGTATCGCTTTAGCTGAAAAAAATGCCACTTCAAATGTTGAGTTTGTAGCTGTTGATTTATTAAATGGTGAACACAGAACAAAAGCCTTTTTAGCTAAAAACCCATTAGCAGGTGTACCCGTATTAGAGCTAGATGACGGCACGTTTATATCAGAAAGTACCGCTATTACTGAGTATATTGATACCACGTTTGAAGGCCCATCTTTAATGGGTGAAACCGCAAAAGAGCGTGCAGTAATTAACATGATGCAAAAGCGTGCAGAATCTATGGTGCTTGACGCTGTGGCAACTTACTTTCATCATGCAACTGATGGCTTAGGTCCTGAGCTTGAAACATATCAAAATGTGGCTTGGGGTGAAAAACAAGGCGAAAAAGCGCGCCAAGGGTTTAGCTATTTTAATGATGTACTAGCGCAATCGGCGTTTGTTGCTGGTGAACAATTTAGTATTGCTGATATTACTTTGTATGCTGGGCTGGTATTTGCTGGATTTGCACAAATAGCAATCCCGAATGAGTTAACCCATTTAGTTGCATGGCAAGAAAAAGTAGCAAAACGCCCAAGTGTTGCAGCTTAATTAGGTTATTAGTTTAAAATTTAAGTGAAGTTACGCTTAGGAGCCAAATATGAAAATAGCTGCCGATTTTAGTAAACGAGTTGTGGTACATAGCGAATCGCTCCCGTGGGTTGCATCGCCAATGGCGGGCGTTGATAGACGAGTGCTCGATAGAGTGGGCGACGAAGTTGCTCGCGCAACGACTATTGTTCGTTATGCACCTGGCAGTGAATTTTCGCCGCATGTACATACAGGCGGTGAAGAGTTTGTTGTGCTTGAAGGGGTATTTCAAGATGAGCATGGTGACTTTGCGGCAGGTTCTTATATCCGTAATCCACCGCAATCAAAGCACAAACCGGGGTCTGAAAATGGCTGCGTTATATTTGTAAAGTTATGGCAGTTTCAGCCAGATGACCGAACGCACGTGCGTTTGCAAACAAACTTGATGCAAAGTACGGTGCATCCTAGTTTTAAAAATATTGCCGTAACCCCTTTATATAAAGACGACTTTGAAGAGGTAAGCTTGCTGCACTTTAAGCCCAACGCCTGCATGGTTATAAACGCAAAAGGTGGAGCAGAGCTGCTAGTACTTGAAGGCTCATTTGATGAGCAAGCCGATACTTTTGTAAAAAACAGTTGGTTAAGAGTGCCTATCAATAGCTCCGTTAACGTTAAAGCGGGAAGTAATGGTGCAAAAGTATGGCTTAAAACGGGTCATTTAACTGATGTAGAAAACCAGATATCTCGCGTACAAAATGCGTAATTGAGTCGTTTATTTGAGACTATTTATTGATCTAGTTCAGGACTAATTAATTTTAGAAGGTGTACTTTTACCACTCAGCCTATTTAAGGAGAGCAGTAATGGTACACACAACACATGGTTTATCTATTGGTCTTGAACGTGCAGGAAGAGAGTTTTTTTTAAAACTCAAAGCCGTTGGTACGCTTACTCACGACGATTACAAGATAATTACCCCAATGATAAACTCAGCTCTTGGCGAAGTTAAGCACCCAGTCGTGAACGCCTTAATAGATGGTAGCGAACTTGAAGGTTGGGAATTACGCGCAGCGTGGGATGACTTAAAATTAGGTGTTAAGCACTCTAAAGAATTTAAAAAAGTAGCTATTTACGGTAATAAAGAGTGGCAAGCTCGAATGGCAAAAATAGGTAACTGGTTTATATCGGGTGAGGTTCAATACTTTGAAAATGCTACCGCAGCAATAGATTGGTTAGACGAATAATAAATCCCTTCTCCAAAAAATAGCGCTTACAAAGCGCTATTTCAACTCTTAAATAAAGAACTTATAGCGAACGTTTAATAGTTTTCGCTTATTGTTAAGTATCAATTTTATCAAAATACGTTACTAAGCTATCAATAAATGAACGAAGTGCAAGTGACTGATGTTTCCTGGAGCGGTAAATACCGTATATGCTCAAAGTTTGTGGTTTAAGGTGTGGTAGTAAATGTATTAACTTTCCATTATTTATATATTTCTGCGCAGCAAACTTAGGTTGTAGAGTTATTCCTTGATTATTAAGAGCAGCTTTTAACAGTAAGCTCGAATCATTAGCACTGAAGTTACCAGCAATCGCTACAGATACGGGTTTTTCAGGGTGTGAAAAATGCCACATACTTTTTTCAAACCGTGAATAGTTTAAACAGTTATGGCGACTCAAATCATCCGTAGTTATAGGCTTAGAGTTTTTTTCTAAATATTCTGGGCTTGCACATAATACTGAATGGCATTTCCCAAGTGGGCGAGCAATTATATTAGGATCTAAGTCATTGGTAATTCTAATTGCTAAATCTATTCGCTCTTCTACCAAATTTGTAACGTGATTACTAATTTGTACATCAATACTGACTTCGGGATGAGCGTGTAAGAATTGTTGCAACATATCTGGTAGTACATCATGTGCTAAAAAAGGCGAGCACGACAACCTAATTTGCCCGTTTAATTTGTTATTACTTTCTATCGGCGCACTAATATTTTGGGCGATGGCAATGAGCTCTCGGCTATGATTAAGTACTTTTTCACCCTCTGCCGTGAGTGTTATTTTTCTTGTTGACCTATGGAGTAGTTGGGTATTTGCCCACTTTTCCATTTGATTCAAATACCGTGTAACCATAGATCTAGACATATCTAAAGCACGGGCAGCACCGGCTAGACTTTTCTGCTCTACAATTTTTATAAATACATCAGCTGCAATAATTCTATCCATTCACTTTGCCTATATGTTCGATTTATGCAACAGATAGTTGCATTCTGCCTAGTTTTTAATTCTTAAATTGCAACATACAATAGCCTCATCTTAACGAAATAACAAACAGGCTACTGAGAATGAAAAAAGTTAAACACGTATTAGCAGCAACAGCTTTATTAGCAAGCACATTAATGCAACCGGTATTAGCGCAAAGTGAATTAGTTGTGGATGTATATAACCCACAAGACAAAAGTATTTTTGCTGTCTCATCAAGCATTATAAGTGGTAATAACGAAGTGTTATTAGTGGATGCCCAATTTCAGCGTAATGATGCACAAGCATTGGTTGAAAAAATAAAAGCGAGCGGTAAAACATTAACAGCTGTTTATATTAGTCACAGCGACCCTGATTTTTACTTTGGTTTAGATGTAATTAAAGCTGCTTTTCCAAAAGCAAAGTTATTAGCAACTAAATCAACAGTAGAGAATATTAAACGCTCAATGCAAGGAAAGTTAAATTATTGGGGGCCTATTTTAAAGAGCAACGCACCTAAAGAACTTATTTTGCCAGAAGTAATACTATCAAATACCCTAACTATAGATGGGAAAGAAATTATTATTAAAAATTTACAGCATGATCCAAAGCATACTTACCTTTGGATCCCTTCTATAAAAACAGTGCTGGGTGGGGTTGTAGTATTTGATCAAATGCATGTGTGGTTGGCTGATTCGAGCACTGCCGCAGAGCGTCAAACTTGGCAGTCAACATTAGATAACATTGAGAATTTAAAACCACAGACTGTTATTCCAGGTCACTTTTTACAGGGCAGTAAACAAGACCTTTCTGGTGTGTCATTCATGAAAGGGTACTTAAATAAAGCGGATAGCGCTGCAAAAAATGCAAAAAACTCAACTGAATTTGTAGAGATCATGACTCAAGCTTACCCTGATTTAGGTGCAAGAAGCATTTTAGAGTTGGGCTCAAAAGTGGTTATGGGTGAGATGCAATGGCACTAAGTGCCCTTGCGTTAAGCGATTTTTAGATAGGAAATATTTAATGAAAAACGCAACGTTACATATAATTGTTGACCCTTTATGTGGTTGGACTTACGGCAGCGTGCCCTTGATCACCGCTGCTGAAAATATTGATGGTTTAATTGTAAAAGTACACAGTGGAGGCATGCTAACAGGTGATAATGTCAAACCTGTGACTCCTGCATGGCGTGAATTTGCACTTAAAAACGACAGTGTCATAGCGAAGAAAACCGGTCAGGTATTTGGTAGTAACTATACTGATGGGCTTTTAAAAACCAACGATATTATACTCAACTCGGCTCCGGCTATTACCGCTATATTGGCAGCGCAAGCGCTTGGTATATCAGGTGGGAAAATGCTTAATAGTATTCAACATGCTTATTATGCTCAGGGTAAAAACATTATGCAGCTGCATGTACTGACTGATATTGCATTGGAGCTGGGTTTAAACAAGGCCTTATTTGAAACCCACTTTAATGCGCTAGAAGGCGATGCAACAGATCAACATATAGCACAAAGCCGCGGCTTATTACACGATATTCATGGGCAAGGTTTTCCTAGTACAGCATTTGAATTTGACACAGGTAAGTGGCAAAAAGCTGATATAGCCCATTATTATGGAAAAACTGAGCAGTGGGTTACCTACTTACAGCAATCAGTTGCGCTAGTATAGTGTGATGAAACTTCTAAATAATAAAGCTGTTTATATTACAGCTTTATTGAGCTTCCTTTTTATAGTGCAAGGGTGTGTGAAAATGAGCAACATAGACATAATTAAAAGTACGTATGAAGGCACAACATCACAAGAGAATGGGCAAAATTTAGTTGCTCATGCAAGTGATACTATTACTTGGAAAGAGGCTGATGGTTTTGCCTATGCTGGTACTTACCATGGTATGAATGATATTACTGAACATGTTTTTCAAAAGCTTGCAAGCGAGTGGTATAACTATACGTTTACGCCACAAAACTACTTATCCCAAGATGATACTGTTGTAGTGTATGGCACGTATTCTGGTACTTATATTAAAACGGGTAAAAAAATGCAAGCTAGGGTCGCGCATATTTGGCAGCTTAAAAATCAAAAAATAACGCACTTTGAACAAATAGTGGATAGTAAAATGGTGTTTGATGCTATGCAGTAACTACGCGTTACTGCATATTTGAACTTAAAAAACATTAGGTCTATTAAATTACATCAGCCAACACCGGTAATGCCGGAAATGCCCCTTTAGCTAAACACGCTTTAGAGCCACATTTTAGGCCAAAGTTGAGTGCGCGTTTTACTATTTTCTCATCATTTATTTTAGCAGTAAGTAATACATCTTCATTGTTATGGTTTAGATAATATAAAACACCAGCAATAAAAGCATCGCCTGCGCTTGTTGTATCAACAGCTGTAATAATTGGTGCCGATTCACTTAGCGTGAACTCATTATGATAAACTGTCGCAGGCTCAGGACCATCTGTTAAAAATACTACGCTAACACCAACATCTAAAAGTGATTGTAAATAATCCTCGGGTAGCTGCTTTGTTTGTTCTGCTAAAAAGTTTAGCTCATCACGAGAGAGTTTAACTATGTCGCAATACTCATAGCAAGCACGTACATTTGCTTCAATATCATCTATGCTTTGCCATAAGCTGTAGCGTAAATTTACATCAAAGCTTACTAATTTATTGTTACTTTTAGCAAGCTGCAAAGCGCTAAATGTAGTTTGCGCAATTGCGTTATTGGTAAGCGTGTTTGAACAAAAGTGTAGGGTACTTAGTTTTTCCCATTGAATTTGCGCCAAGTGATCACTCGTTAAAAGCAAATCGGCCGTATTTTGGCGATAAAAATTAAAACTGCGCTCGCCTGTATCATCAAGGCTAACTATTACCATTGCAGTTTGCGAGCCCATAACTGTAAATAAGTAGTCAGTGCTTACATTGTATTGTGTAAGTGCTTTAGCAAGTTGCTTGGCAAAGTAGTCATCGCCCATACCACCACAAAAAGCAGCTTTACCACCTAACTTTGCATAGCCTACGGCTACATTAGCAGGTGCGCCGCCTGCAATAGGTAAATAAGCACTGTTTTGAGAGTCTTGCGGCAGCATATCAATAAGTAGTTCGCCGAGGCTAAGTAGTTGGGTCATATTGTAAATCCTAAAAAACCTAGCAAGGCTAGGTTAAAGTCAGTGGGAGAATTACTAAATAACCTGAACTCTGGATAATAAATCTATCTCGAGCAGCTATTTTCAGCGCTAACTGCGTTGAATTTATTTGTAATAGGCTAGCTATTGACGCGTAAATTCGCCTTGTTTTCACAGAAAATATCTGGCTAGAGAAAATAAATTTAAATATCACCATGATTCAATACGTTAGTAAATATCTTAACCAGAGTTCAGGTTTAATAAGTTTAGTTAGTTATAAAGCGCTGAAACAAAAAATCGTTTCAGCGCTTACACACTAGAACTCTATTAGTTAAACGCGTATTTAAGCGTTAAAGATGTTGTACGGCCATTAATAGCACGAGCACGGATAATATTGTTTTCAGGTACTGAACCTTCCTCTGCTTCTGTAATACCTACTGTATCGAAGAGGTTATTTACATTAAGGGCAATGTTAAGGTTTTCAGATAAGTCATAACTTACAAAGCCATTTACTTGTGTGTAACCGTCAAGTTTAAGGTCGTTATTATCTTGTGCATATGCATCGGTAGTACCAATAAAGCTAAGGCCAGCAGAGCCTTGCTCATAGTTATAACGTGCCATTAATGAATAAATTAAATCAGCTTGACGACGCGGTGTATTACCTACTACCTCAGGAGCAAGTGCGTCTTTGGCTATTTCTGCGTCGGTCCAGGTTAAATTACCACGGAAATCCCATGCATCAATAAAGTAAGTAGATTCTATTTCGATCCCTTTTGCTTCGTATTCACGGTCAAAAAATGTTTGTGATGTTGCTTCAAAGTTTTGCTCTTCAGTTTCGGCAAAAAACGCAGTAGCAAACACTGATAATGAATCAAAGCGCTTTTTAACACCAAACTCAAATTGGTTCACTTCATCAACTGCGTCTTCTTTTGCAACAGAGCCGTCAGCGCGTACTTTACCAAATAAAAGTCGGTCGGCGTTTGCTCGCCCGCCCTTACTTATACGTGCAAACGTGGCAAGGCTTGGGTCAATTTGGTAATTAGCACCAATTGAATAAGACGAATAGTTCCAGTCATAGTTTACTGGACTTGCGTTTGCAGTATCAATTCCAGCAACATTTTGTTCCGGCACAGAGATCACACCGTCGCGGTTCATATCTACTGTTGAAGTCACTGCACCTGCGTATGTTCCGCGAGCTTCACCGCTATCGTAGCGAGCACTTGCATCAATACTGACATCACCTAGCTTAGTCGAAAATGCTACGTAAGGGGCGCGAGTATCGTATTCTGTATCGTAATCACGTTGACAACAGTTACCAAATGCACTGTAAGCGTATAAACCGTTTTCAGATAACTCAGTGCCATCGGCACCTGTTACATTTAATAATGCAGCATTGTCACCCTTGAGCTCCATTACGTAAGAGTTCCATAACCACGACATAGCAATGTTTTGCGTAGATGCATAGTAACCAAATGTAAGGCTGGTATCATCGTCGAACGATTTAGTTAATTTAAAGTCATTAACTATAGAGCCGAAGTCATTCATTGTGACATCAAATGTCACCATCTTCATTGCTAAACCATCGTTAAACGCTTCACCGGTGTTCGCGTTACTCAAGGTTGCACCTGCGCCACCAATGCTTTCAGCTATTGATGTTGCACTACCGACTTGTTCTGTGAAAGGTGAATTAAAGTTACCGCTAATTGATGACTTACGGAAACGGTTTTCAATACGCCAATCGTTATCTAGATCAAATACAGCTTCAAAACCAACAGAGTCAACCTTTGGATTCATACCATCACGGATATCGCCGCTGCTAATTTGGTTTTCACCATTTAAGCGTACTGTTTTAGTAAATAACGCTGAGTGAGGGGTGTCTGACTGCGCATCAAAGCCAGCAATAGAGTCACCATTTGAGTACATTGGCATAGGAAGGTAGCCAACACTCTTATCGTCTAAGTGTTTGTAATAAAGGCGAACGTAGCCATTTTCAAAATCTTTTGTAAGGTTAGCTTTAATTTGGCCACCTTTATTAGACGTGTAACCTGTTTCGCGCGGGCCTTCGCCTTGTCGAACAAAACCACCAACATGAAAACGCACGCTATCGGTTAAGTAAGTGCCGTATTCAAAGTCTGTACGAACGCTGTCGTAATCTAAGCCTAGTGTTGTAGACACACTGCCAGATTCGTTTTCGCCATTTTTAGAGATAAAGTTAATAATGCCACCAGGTGCATTACTTGCTGCAGTAGATGCTGAGCCACCACGAATCGATTCAATTGTTTGCACCGTATTATCTAATCGCATAAAAATATCAGAATTACCAAAAGCGATGTCACCGTATTGCATTACAGGTAACCCATCTTCTTGTAATTGTAGAAATTTAGCACCGCCTGATGCTACAGGTAAACCACGAACAGCAATATTTGCATTACCTTCACCACCGGTAGATTCTGCACGAATACCCGGAATAATTCTAAACGCTTCTGCTGTTGAGCGAGGGGTAGACACTTGAACTTGTTCAAGTGATACGCTACTAACTGATACACTAGAAGCCATGATTGTTGTTCGACGTGGTACGCCGGTTACAACAATTGTTTCAAGACCTTTGTTTTGTGACGCTTCTGGTTTTGCTTGATCTGTTTCTTGTGCGTGAACGCCTTGGCTTACGGCAAGTGCTAAAGCACTGATTAAATATAAAGGTGTATTGTGTGTTGTCATGTGAACGCCTCGTTGTGTTGAGCCCGATGGGTTTGTTATTTTTACTTAATCGATTAAGTAAAAATAACAAATATTTTACAATAAGCAAATTATTTTATTATTAATTTGTTATTTATTTACCCATCTGTTGTTTTTTATAGTGTTTTTTATTGTATTAAAATACAAATTTACTCTGTAATTGGGTTACTTTCTGTTAAAGCACTTGCTGATGGGTCACGGCTATAATTAAATAACATAGCTAAAAACAGAATAACTGCAAAGCCTGTTGCTAAGTAAAATCCATAGCGTACATGGCCAAAGTAGTCGCTGATCATACCCATAAACAATGGGGCTAAGGCAGCTGATAAAGCAGTAAAAAAGAGTATAACGCCTGCTACAGCACCGTGTTGCTGCACTGCAAAACACGATATACCTTTGGAATTTAAAGTTGGGTAAACCATTGACATAAATAAACCCGAAAGCGGTAATAACACGACAGCCCAATCAACGCCTCCAAATAACGTACCTACATAGCACAATGCAATGCCAAAGCTTAAATAAGCCATAACACCTTGCCAGCTATAACGGTTTAATAACCATACCGCGATAAAGCGACCTGCTGCACGTAGTACAAAAAATATGGTTAGTGCATAGGTTGCAAGGAGTGGCCAAGAACCAGTGTAGTCTTTTAAAAGCGTAGGCATCCATACGTATATAGCAACTTCAGTAGCTACATAAAGTGCGATAGCTAGCGAAAAACCAAGGGCATACGGGTTTTTAATCATTTTCATGGTGGTTGCCAAAGAGGCTGGCTTTTCAGTTGTTTTAACAACGCTAGGGTAGTCGGCACGCCAAGCTAAAAAAGCAAGGACTAAACACATAACTCCTGCAATAATATACAGGTATGTCCAACTTACGTTTTGCACGAGTAATATTCCAACCAGCGCAGGTCCTACAATGGCACCAATGCCAAAGAAACCCTCAACCTTATTCATTGTTTTAGTGTGGTCCTCGTTACTATGTGAAATATCACCAAGTAAGGCAAGTGCACCAGTTTTAAATAAACCAATCGCTAAGCCTATACAGCAAAGGAGTACTAAAAAGAATGCAAAGCTGGTGCTAAAGGCGAATAAAAAACAACTCGCTGAAAATATTAATAAACCTAGCATAATAGTTTTTTTACGCCCAAGGCTATCGGCTAAAAAGCCTAAAAACAATCCACTAAAGGCAATGAGTGCCATAGGCGCGTAATGAAATGCACTGGCTTGGGTCATACTCAGCCCAAACTCAGTAATGAGTTCAGGGATGATCATACCTACTGCGTCAGAGGTCATGGCAAACATAAAAAACATCATGTATGTAAGCCAACGTATTTGTTGCAACGGATCGTTGCTTACGTGTGTGTGTGATTTTGTCATGTATTTTTCCTCGTTAAATGCTCTGTTAACACCCAGTAAGTCAATCAGTTACTTATTGTAGTATCATGTGAGCCACGATTTTTGTATGTAAAATTTTTAAAAATTACTTGTAAATTCTTACTCGCTAGTTAAAGATATATCTTAATCGATTAAGTTTCAACATGGTATTCACACAATGATGAAGAATAAAGTTCAATTGATCACATACGCTGATCGAATCACTGGCCAAAATATAGGCGCGCTAACCACACTTTTAAACGGCCCTTTAAAAGGCGTATTTGGTGGTGTGCACTTATTGCCATTTTACAACCCTATTGATGGCAGCGATGCTGGCTTTGACCCTATTGATCATAGTGAAGTTGATTCTAGAATAGGCACTTGGGAAGACATACAAGTATTAGGCAAAGATCTCGACTTAATGGCAGACCTAATTGTTAACCATGTATCGGCGCAGTCTTTTCAGTTTCAAGATGTATTAGCGAAAGGTAAGCAGTCAGAATTTTGGGATTTGTTTTTAACCAAAGAAGATGTTTTTCCCGATGGTATGAGCGAAGCTGAGCAAAAAGCAATTTACCGCCCGCGTCCAGGTAGTTGCTTTACCCCAATGAAGTGTGGCGATGGTAAAACGTATGATTTTTGGACCACATTTACCGACAATCAAATCGATATAAATGTAAAAGTAGAAGCGGGTGTTGCGTATTTAAATAACGTACTTACTAAATTTTCGGCTAACAATGTAAATATTATTCGTTTAGATGCGGCGGGTTACGCGATTAAGCAAGCTGGCACTAACTGCTTTATGCTTGATGAAACGTTTGGCTACCTAGATAACTTATCTAAGCAGGCAAACGATTTAGGCATGGAAACCATTGCAGAAATACATAGCCATTATCAAACTCAGGTAGAAGTGGCAAAACGCGTCAATATGGTTTACGACTTTGCGTTACCACCGCTTATTTTACACAGCTTATTTAACAACGATGTAGATGCACTGCTCAAATGGTTACAAATTTCGCCACGTAACTGCTTAACTGTACTTGATACACACGACGGTATTGGCATTATTGACGCAGGTCCAATGGGCGACAAACCAGGGCTATTAAATGCACAGCAGATTGATAACCTAGTCGAAACAATGCACGCCAACAGCAACAATCAAAGCCGCCAAGCTACGGGCGCTGCGGCGAGTAATGTCGACTTATATCAAGTTAACTGTACGTACTACAACGCATTAGGCGCTAAAGACTTTGATTACTTATTGTCGCGTGCAATTCAATTTTTTGCTCCAGGTGTACCACAAGTGTATTACGGCGGCTTATTTGCCTGTGAAAACGACATGGAATTACTGACAAATACAAATGTTGGCCGTGATATTAACCGCCCATATTTAGATGCAAATATAATCGACAAAGCCTTAAATAAGCCTGTAGTAAAAGGTTTAATTGAATTAATTAAAATTCGCAATACACACCCCGCATTTGCAGGTGAGTTTAGTGCGCAAGGTGAAGGCAGTATGTGTTGTTTATCGTGGCAACTAGATGAGCAAACTATTTCACTCACTGTTGATTTTAAATTACGCCATGCACTTATTACACAAGTGAACGGCGATGAAGAAACAACGATTAACTTAAATTCATTTTTAGCTTAATATTATAAAAGTAATTTACAAACGTCATGTAAAGCAAAAGCCAAGCTTAAGTAGCTTGGCTTTTTAACACATAAAACTATTACAAGGTTTGTAAGCTAACTACTCGCACCAATCTCTAATTCGTAACTGACTTCCTGAGTTTTTTCTTCTTTAGAAATAAATAATTCAGCGGCTATAACGCCTTTTTCTTGGCTGTTTTGATGAATGGTGGTTAGGCGAGGTACAAACCGGGCTGCTTCATCAATACCATCAAAGCCAACAATACGCAGTTCTTCACCTATTTTTATGCCTTGTTTTATTGCTTCTCGCATTGTGGCAAGGGCAATTAAATCACTCATACAAATAATAACGTTAGGGCGAGGGGAGGCACTTAAAACCTCCTTAGCAGCAATGCTTGCAAAACGCTCGCTACTTTCAGGAATGTTCCAAATACGATCGTCAGCTACCGTAATATTTGCCTCGTTTAAAGCGCGTTGATAACCACGTAAACGTTGATGCGAAATAGATTGTCCGGTTTCAAATTCGTGATGCTCATACACGCGGCATAATACGTTTTCATCAAGTAATCTAAGCCCTAATATAGCCACTTTATCGTTTTGATTATGTAGTACGTGTTTAGCAATTTCGTAACTTGCTTGCTCGTTATTAATATTTACAGAGGCATTGCGAGCAATATCAAAATCAATAGTCACTACATGTTTAGACACTGTTTTTAACTGCTCAACTAACGCGTTATTACGAGGGCGGCCATAACAAATAAAGCCATCTACAAAGTCGACTACGTTGTTAAGGTTATCGCTATTACCTGAAAACAATAAAACATTAATGCCGTTTTTTTCAAGCACCGAGGTAACACCGCGCATAAAGCTGCTCGCAACGGGGTCAGATACCATGTATTCCACACTATCGGGTAGCACTAAAGCAACAATATTAAATGTGCCATTACGCAACGATTGCGCGGCCTTATTAGGGCCATAATAACCAAGCTCTTTACATGCATTAAGTATGGCTTCACGGCGTTTGGCAGAGAGTTGATCTGGGCGATTAAACGCGTTAGAAACCGTCGCATTAGACACGCCTAATTCTTTAGCGATACTTTTTAGGGTCCAGCGGATTGGTTTGCTCATTAATTACTCTTAGCCATTAAACAGGGTATTAATAAATTAACATATTCAGCGAGTTAGCAAAGTAAAAAATGAGATTTTAGGGCTAATGTCGGCACTCTTTAGGGGCAATGCCAAAGGTTTGTTTAAATAAACGGCTAAAATGACTCGCACTATTAAATCCAACATCAAAACAAACTTTACTAATTGCATGACCTTGTAGTAATTGAGTGCGCGCTTTTTTTAGTCTTAGCTGTTGTTGCCAAAGGGCTGGGCTAGTACCAAATGTGAGTTTAAATTGCTGATAAAACTTACTGCGGCTCATGCAGGCTATTTTGCATAAGGTATTTATGTCGAGCGTTTCATTTAAATGTTCTTCAATATAAAGCAGAGCATCACTAACGTTTGTTTTAAGGTGTGGTTTATCGCAGTTAGCCAGTAATAACTCACGGCTTTGTTGTTGTAATAAACGGGTGATCAATTCATTTAACGACAAGTCAATCAAGTAATGGCGTTGGGCACCTTGTTCGCTAAATAAATGCACCATACGCTCTAATAATTGCTGCGTTTGAATATTGTGTTGGGTGTGCACTAACTGCGGTACATATTCAAACAAGCTATCGTGTGCAAAGTTTTGCTGCATGTTTAGTGCATTAGCCACGCTCGTTATTTTGTCGGTGCTAATTTCAATGGCTAAACAGGTAGTTGGAGTGCTCATTGATGCTTGTGGAAAATCAATTAATACGCCTTGCTCTGGCGCTAATACAAACGACTCGTGTGGTAAAAATGCTTTATGGTATTGGCTGCTTTCTACGTGCATTACCTTTTTGCCGCTAAGCATTGCACAAAACAGTAACTCGTTTGAGTGCAGTGCCACCTTTTGCGCACTTTGATACGTGTCGTAAATACTCAGCTCACTGTTATCGGCCGCAAACGTGACTTTATTTTCAATTAATACATCAAGTTGTTGGCGTTTTTTGTTTAACTGAGATGTGTGCATATCAATCCTTTAGGTTTTTATTAATGTGGACTCACAGACAATTTTTGTGGACAGCTAATCAAGTTTTTAGGCGCTTGTTAGTTTAATGTCGATTAAATATAAAGCATTTTGATTTATATAAATGTTCGACCTTTAGCTAACAACAATAAAGAGAGCACACACATGATATATGCAAATCCAGGCAGCGACGGCGCACTTTTAAACTTTAAACAACAATACGGTAATTACATTGGCGGAGAGTGGGTAAAGCCAGTGAATGGCCAATACTTTGATAATATAAGCCCAGTAAACGGTAAAGTGTTTTGCCAAATACCGCGCTCAGATAAAGACGACATAGAGCTGGCACTCGACAAAGCACATGCAGTGCGAGCGCAGTGGGGCACAACGTCGGTGACCGACCGAAGTAACATACTGCTAAAAATAGCCGACCGAATTGAGCAAAACCTAGAGTTACTTGCCGTAGCCGAAACATGGGATAACGGTAAAGCAATTCGTGAAACACTCGCTGCTGACATTCCGCTAGCGGCTGATCACTTTCGCTACTTTGCAGGGTGCCTGCGATCGCAAGACGGCACAATAGGCGAAATAGACGAAACCACCGTTGCATATCATTTTCACGAACCACTCGGTGTTGTGGGACAAATTATTCCGTGGAACTTCCCTATTTTAATGGCTGCATGGAAACTCGCGCCAGCACTTGCTGCAGGTAACTGCGTAATTTTAAAACCGGCTGAGCAAACCCCAGCTTCTATTTTAGTGTTAATGGAAATTATTGGCGATTTACTCCCCGCAGGCGTACTTAATATTGTAAATGGATTTGGTAAAGAAGCAGGTGAAGCACTGGCCACAAGCAAGCGTATCGCTAAAATTGCATTTACAGGTTCAACGCCTGTGGGCTCACATATTTTGAAATGCGCTGCTGAAAATATTATTCCCTCTACGGTCGAGCTTGGTGGTAAATCACCTAATATATTTTTTAATGATGTAATGGAAAAAGACGACGCGTTTTTATCCAAAGCAATAGAAGGCGCCGTACTTGCTTACTTTAACCAAGGCGAGGTGTGTACGTGCCCATCAAGGCTTTTTATTCAAGAAGATATTTACGAGCAGTTTATTGAACGAATACTCGAACGTACCTTAAAAATTAAACGCGGAAACCCACTTGATAGCGAAACCATGGTTGGCGCACAAGCTTCAAAAGCGCAATTTGATAAAATACTGAGCTACATTGAAATAGGTAAAAAAGAAGGCGCTGAAGTACTCACTGGTGGTAATGTAGAGCAGCTAAGTGATGACTTAAACGGTGGTTACTACATACAACCTACGCTACTTAAAGGCACAAATGACATGCGTGTGTTCCAAGAAGAAATTTTTGGCCCTGTTATTTCTATGTCGACCTTTAAAGATGAAGCCGAAGCACTCGAGCTTGCCAACAGCTCTGAGTTTGGTTTAGGCGCCGGTGTATGGAGCAGAAACATGAACCGTGCTTATCGTATGGGTCGAAAAATAGAAGCAGGGCGAGTGTGGATCAACTGCTATCACATGTACCCAGCACATGCTGCATTCGGTGGTTATAAAAAATCAGGAATAGGGCGCGAAACACACAAACTGGCACTTGATCACTACCAGCAAACTAAAAATTTATTAGTGAGCTACAGCGAAGATCCGCTTGGCTTCTTTTAAAAAATTTTAATACAACAATCACTCAGTAATGAGCGCTGCATATTTGCGGCGCTTTTTCATTTTAAGGGGTCCATTGCACCACTTACTGCTTGTTGTAATACATAAATAGGATACTAATTGAATTAAAATGTTGAAACTTCAGGGCTTTAAATAATTCATTAACTGCGTTAAAAAAGTGATTTAATAATATGAGTTTTATAAAAAGCTGATTCATAGTTAGCTAGTTGTTTACATAAGATTATTTGATGGCTAAGATAAATACATCGTAATTTATGAAACTTTACGGTCTATAAAACGATAAAGGCCTCAGAGAGAGTAACTAACTTTTTGTCAACGATATGGAGATCATTATGTACCCAAAAGAATTTTACATCCTACCCGAAGAGCTTTTCCGCCTCGGAAATGCTTCAAGTCCTCGTCTATCGAATGTTCGAGCTCGTGATGTTGATGTTACAACCGTAAATGGAATTAAGGTTATTATCGCAAACGGAAAAGGGATCAGCGTTTTCGATATAGAAGGTATCAACAATGCACCAATGACTGGTTGGGTTTGGAGGTTTCCACCGAATACCCAGCCGCCTCATGGATTGAAGATGGTTCAGGATAAGCCACACCATTACTGTATTTCGCCCACTCGGAATATGCCGGTTGACAAGTTCAAGGGACTTCTTGAGGAAATGGCCCTAAAAGCATCTCGAGTATTTAAGAAAGAAGGAAAGATTGTATGAGTCAGTTCAAGCTTGAACTTGCAGGATCAGAGCTAAAATACGTGCTAGAGGGTCTCATAGCACTTGAACAAGAAATGGCAAAAATATGTGAAACGTCAGATGACTCAGATGAGATTGCTGATGTAGGCAATGATTTGATTGAGCTGCGCTTGTTACTAAATCCTTTGAAGGAGAGAGCCATCAGTCAGTTCGGAGATAGTATAACTGATTTTTCGCGGGATGAGTTATAAGTTAAAAAGTAAGTTTGGTGTCAATACCTAATTTTAAACCAATTTAGGGTTCCAGATGACACCATCTCTCACCATTAAATTCATGATCGCTACCAGCTTTCGTATGAACGCAATGATAAATAAATCACAAAGCACAATAAGCAACACACCCACCCTACGCAAAAAGCTGAGCAATGTAGACAAAATGAAAGTAAAAATAGACTGCCCAATAGGGCGACGACAGCTGTTTATTAAAGAATGGCAAGCGATTTTGCTGTATTGAACCGGCTTTTCTTTAGGTTAAAAGTGCAATATTACCGTCAACAAAGGCATGACACAGCCAAGCGAAAGTGAACGCCCAATGGCAACTGTATTGTCTTGTTCATAATATAGAAAAGCTGCAAAACACGATGCATTAAGAAGGGTAAGCGCTTTTACCCTAAATAAAAGCCACTCAAGTACCCGTAATACCGTCTAAAACGCCAATTAAAACAACACCAAACTCCCACTTTATATTCTGCATAAAATACAGTAATCGATTGAACCAAAATAGGAACTCAGCTATGGTTTGTTTATCAATAAAAATAAATAAAAAACGAGTTAATCTACAGGCTCGTTATGCACTTAAGCAATTCCATTATCCTCAAGGAGATTAAATGTCGTTTTCTAACATGTTAAAAGATTCATTAACTATTCATAAGGCTAGCGGTGAAACGATAGAAAATGTTAAAGGTAGTGTTCAGAAAAACAAAATATTTATTCAACGTTCAGATGTTCTAATTGAATCAACAGATATAATTAAACGTGCAATGTCAAACGGTGGCGTTGAAGAGTTCGAAGTAATCGAACCTGGATTTCATGAAGGTATGGGCAGTATCAAAGCAGGCTACCAAATGGAAGTCAAAAAAGTTCAAGCTCAACAAGTCAGTAATGTTAAGAAAATTAAGGAAGATGTTTTGAACAATAAAGTATTCATAGTACATGGTCATGATGACTTAGCAAAGGTAACACTAGCTCGCTTTCTTGAGAAAGTTGGACTTGAGCCTGTTATCTTGCATGAGCAAGCGAGTTCTAGCCAAACTATTATAGAAAAAATCGAATCACACAGTGATGTAGGTTATGCGATTGTTTTATATACACCTTGTGATACAGGCGCGAAGAATGGTAACGATCACGTTCCAAGAGCAAGACAAAATGTTGTATTCGAGCATGGCTATTTCATAGGTAAATTAGGTCGTTCTAAAGTTACAGCATTAGTAAAAGGGGATGTTGAAACTCCAAACGATATTAGCGGTGTCGTTTATATCGACCTTGATGATCGTGGTGCTTGGAAAATAGATGTTGCTAAAGAACTTATCAAAGCTAAATTCACTATTGATTTAAGTAAGGCAATTTAAGGTTACTTTATGTATTTATCAAGTTTGGAATGGGTTTTTGAGAGTTTAGAAAGCTGGATGAGAAGAGCCTCAACTAACATTGACACATATGGACGCTCCCTTGAAGTCAAGACGAGCTAATATATAAACATAAAAATAAATGTTTTTCTTTAATTATCATGTATCTCATATCACAGTAATGATGCGTCACAAGCTTGCTAAAAAGCAAAGGTACTGACATATATTCGAGCTATGGTCTCATGGTTATCATGCACCATGCTCCTAATGAGCTTCGTACCAAGGGACCTAAAAAATATTCACCCAAACGAGATTGAATCTCGTGTCTTTATCTGGTTAACCTTGGTTAGCGTGCGCTTTTTGTTTCATTATAAGAAGAAAATTAAACTAGACACCCAACATAAACTTTGCTCTTTTAGTCTAAATAAAAGCCACTCAAACACCGAAATCCCTTCCAAAAGACCAATTAAAACAACATTACACTCTTTTTTATATGCTGAGTAAAAGTACAGCAATAGATTGAACCAAAATAGGAACTCAGCTATGGTTTGTTTATTAATAAAAAACGAGTTAATTTATAGGCTCGTTATGTTCACAAAGAGTATGATGAAAAATCTAACTATTGGCTGGTTAATACTACTTCTTCTAATGAGAGGGGTTAAGTTGACTCAGGAACAAATTGTAGACGGGGAACTAAATGGTCTAACTATAGTTTCATCAGCGATTTATCTTTGTTTAGTAGCCGTTGCCATTTACGGCATAGTGTCTAGAAAGAATATTGGCTACTTTTCTACTTTGACCATACTAGGCTTTCTTAGTTTTGGTAGTGTGTTCGGCTTAATCTCATTGATACATACCCTGAACTATCCAGATTTCCTCGAGGAGTCTTTGTTCTGGATTATTTTAATTCAGGGTGTTGTTAGTTTTGTATTTTTTTGTGGTTGGGTTAAACACGGCAGGTTTCAAGTTGCCAAAACATAACAACTCGCCGTGAGGTGGGTAACTAGTAAAATTTGGCTATTGAAAACTTTAAAATGGTGCGCCTTTGAGCGGTATTAAATAAAACACGCATCTTAAATTATATATACCACAACATTTAAACGGATTTTTATGACTATAAAAACAAAAATAACCAATCATGTATTGCTCTGCGCTTTATTACTATCACCAGTTATAAATGCTGCACAAGAACCCATTCTACCTACTACACCTGAGCAGTGGCGCAGCATAACAGAGCGCGATATTAACGCGGCTTATAGTATTACTGCACAAAATCATCCTGGTATGTTCGATGTTAATAACCCAACTTTTCCTGGTTTATTAAAACAGGCAAAAGCTGAGGCACTTACATTGTCGGCTCAAGCAAGCGGGCCGCAGGCGCATGTTGCGGCAATTGCACGCTTTAGCACTGTGTTACAAGATGGTCATGCTGGTGCGTTTTCAAGCGTAGATAGACCCGCGCGCCGCTGGCCAGGCTTTAGTGCTGTTTGGCGAGGAGATGCGCTAAAAGTGTATTACAGCGAAATCAAAAATATTAGCAAAGGCGACGTTGTAAGCCAATGTGATGGGCAAAGCACTGATACCTTAATGCGTGAGAGAATATTTGAGTTTCATGGTGAAGTTGCACAACCTGGGCATTGGTGGCAGCAAGGTTGGCGGTTACTAAGTGACGAGGGCAATCCATTTTTAACTCCTCTAAAAGCATGTGAATTTGTTAAAGCCAATGGCGATACCTATACACACGTATTAAATTGGTCAGTAAAGCCAAAGTCAGCAAGCAAGCATTTAGAAAATGCATATAACGGTGATGAACTCCCCATTGATTTTACGTGGCCTGAAAAAAACATTGGTTGGATTGCTATGCCTAGCTTTTCATCAACCGATAAACAAACTACTGCCTACAATAAAGTGTTTGAAAAAATACAACAGCAACGTAGCAAGTTACTTACTGCAAAAGCCGTGGTATTAGATTTGCGCCATAACCAAGGTGGCTCATCTTATTGGAGTTCACAAATAGCAAAAGGATTATGGGGCCAAAAAGTAGTAGAGCAAAAAGCAAATAATACTTCTCAAAACACGCAAGTGTGGTGGAGAGCATCAAAAGATAATACTGACTATGTAGAGTCTTTATTGGACGTTGTAAAAGATCAATCCGAAGTACTGAAAACTCTCAAAACCGTCTCTACTGGCATGGCTTTATCACTTAAAAATGATGATCCATTTTATGTAGAGCAAGAAACTAATACGCTAAATAACATACCACAAAAGCCTTTAGTGAGTGACTTTAAAACCAAGGTGTTTGTTATAGTGCCGCCGCAATGTGCGAGTGCTTGTTTAGATGCGCTTGATAAGTTTAAGCTTTTTGAAAATACAACGTTATTTGGTGCACCAAGTAGCGCTGATTCTATGTATATGGAGGTACGCTTAGCCGATTTACCTTCAGGCTTAGGCAAAGTTATTGTGCCAAATAAAGTATATGTAAATAGAGCCCGTGGGGCAGGGGATTTTTACAAACCCGATGTGGCGTATAACGGCCTTGATTGGACAACCAATGTGTTGCTTGAGCAAATAAAAACGCTATAAAAAAAGCCGCTTGTTGTAACAAGCGGCTTAACCTTCTAACTAGGAAATAGTTTAGAACGTGTAACGAGCACCAATTGAGTAACGAGGACCGTATTGATTAGCAAATAAGAACTGCTCTTCGTAACGTCCGTAGCCTTCTTCGGTGGCATTGTTTAAGTTTATGCCATCAAAAAATACCGTTACGTTTTCGTTTACATCGTAGTTAACGCTCATATCCCATTGGCCATAAGCTTTAGCATATTGCGGAGGCGCATCAGCTGAACCTTGTGCTTGGCCTACACCAATTAGGTATGAGTCGCGCCATGCATAAGTAATTTTAACTGATAGGCCGTCTTTTTCGTAAAAGCCTTGGAAGTTAGCTGAGTCACTTAAGCCTGTAAGTGGTGCTTGTTGATCAAGGCTTTCGCTATCAAATTCAACATCGCCATCTACAAATGTCGCGTTAACACCAACACCAAAACCGGTTTCACCAATTAAGTGCTGTACTGCAACTTTAAAATCATCTACCGATTTACTGTCGGTGTTTTGTGGCTGGCTAATATTCCATGTAATTAGCGGATCGTCGCTGTTTGGCTCAACAACGCCATTTGCATTGCCGTAACCGCTGGCAATCATTTGTGCAAAAATAGCGTCGGTTGTTGCTTGCTCGCCACGTGATTCAATATCGCTTACGAAATAACAAATGGAATAAGAATAACAAAGACACCCACCTTAAATTTTGCACTTAACCACCGTAATTCCTTCCAAAAAACTAATTAAAACAACACCAAACTCCCACTTTATATTCTGCATAAAATACAGTAATAGATTGAACCAAAATAGGAACTCAGTTATGGTTTGTTTATTAATAAAAACAGATAGAAAACGGGTTAATCTTCAGGCTCGTTATATTTCAATGAAAGGAATCTACGATGAAGCCGTATAAAAATTTATCTACACAAAACTTACCTTTGCTATTGCTAATCACGAGGGTTACAACTGTTTTAGCGCTCATTGCTATTGTCGTATCAATTATTGCCTTTATCACATCTTTCTTCATGAAAACGGGATTTGGGATTAATCAATTGTTTGTTTTATCAACAGCTATATTTCCATCAGCCATGTTTGTTTTATTAGGCTCTGGCGTGGTGGCTGCAATTATCGCTTTTGAAGAGAGTTATCGTAAAAAATCCGAGGCGTATATTGCATCACTTTGAAATCTAAGAACTCGCCCTGAGGTGGATAGCATGCGCTAAAGCTCACTTTCCACCGCAAATTTTAACAGCGGTGAACCCTTACTTTTCAATGAAGTTAAGGAAGTTGATTCGTCTTAAAGCGTACGTGTTTTCCAGTACCTAAATAGGATTCGTATCCACTTAAATGCCAATGATCTGATGATGGTATTATGGAATTTCACTTTGGTTTTTGCTGCCAACTATCCTGCCAATTTCACAAATGTTTGCCTTGAAAATTTAGAGTTAAGCCCTTTTACCCTAAATAAAAGCCACTCAAGTACCCGTAAATCCTTCCAAAACGCCAGTTAAAACAATACCAAACCAGCTTTTATATTCTATGAAAAATACAGTAATTAATTGAATCAAAATAGGAACTCAGCTATGGTTTGTTTATCAAAAAACAAATAAAAAACGGGTTAATCTACAGGCTCGGTATATTTTAAGGATAAAAAATTGAGTCTTGGAAGGTGGGATGACGCAATACTTAAAAGCCTCTTATTTGTGGGAATAGGCATTGCTGTCTGGGCTTTATTTACTGGTTTAGCACCATCATCAGTAAACGACCTTTTAGGGTTGGTTGTTACATTTTTACTATATGTGGGTGTTTATCTGTTTATTTCTATCGTAGGTTGGTTAGTAATTGGGTTTCCACTTCATTTTTTAATAAGCAAATACACAAATCGTTCCTATTTATATTATGCTGCTATACCAATGGCGTTTGTTCTACCGTCCTTGTTTTATAAAGGTTCATTGTTGTTTGGTCTCGCAGCACTATTTCAAGCCTTAATATTTCGTTTTTACGTTTACAAAAAAATACACCAAACGGATCAAACCTGATTCCGCAAGCAGGCCGGTTTTTTGCAAAACACACGGCGCAAAAAAGCGTCCAACTTGCTCCGCTGTTTATGCGGGCGTTATAACCCTTTTTAGTGGGGTGGCCGTGTTTAGAGGATTAGGTCAATGGAAAAACTCATTGAAGCCTGCTCACCAAGTTTACTCTTAAACGGGCTAATAACAGCTGGCTATTGTTCGTGCTTCACACATTTTAGCCAACGTTCTTTAGCCGTTTAATGTAAGCATTAGACGATTATCTATTCCATCACTCATAAGGATTACTATGTTAATAGGTCGTGTTTCTGAATTGACTGGAGCAACTCGAAAAGCTATTCGGTACTATGAGTCAATTGGTTTGATAACGCTTCCAAATAGAAAAGGTAGCTACCGTATTTATAGTAATCATGATGTCATGGTTATAAGTATGATTTGTCGTGCTAAAACCCTTGGGTTTAGCCTCGGTGAAATCAAGGACATAGTGTCAAAAAAAACGGAGGAAAAGAAACTTCCTATTGATTTGATTCACCTACTTATAGATAAAAAAATATCACTTTTAAAACAAGAGATTGACGAGATTTTGCTGAAAAATGAGAATTTGAAGCAATTTAAAATAGATTTAGTTAAAGAATTCACTTGACCTTCCCCTCAAGGGAAAGGCTTACAGTTAACTGATAATTAACTCATAGGATGATTTATAGTGAAAAAGCTGAATTTAGAAAACACAAATATATTAATTACAGGCGCATCTTCAGGCATCGGGAAAGAGTTTGCTAAACAACTCGCTAGCAAAGGAGCTAATTTAATCCTAACAGCCAGAACGCATAGCGATCTAATAAGTGTAGCGCAAGAGTTAGAGCGTGAACATAGGAATATTTGGATTAAAACTATTCCCGCCGATTTAAGTGAACTAAATGGCCCTAAAAAATTATTTGAACAAATAAATGATTTAGGCTTGTCAGTTGATTATTTGATTAATAATGCTGGTTTTGGAAAATTTTGTGAGTTTTCTGGTGAGAGTTTTGAAACTTATCATAAAATGTTGATGTTAAATGTTAATGCATTAGTTGAACTTACTCATTTATGTTTGCCTGCAATGGTAAATAAAAATAGCGGCGGAATTATTAATGTAGCATCTATTGGTTCTTTTCAACCTTTACCATACCAGACTGTTTATGGTGCATCTAAAGCTTTTGTATTAAGTTTTTCAGAGGCTCTTACCGGAGAATTATTAGATAAGAATATTCGCGTCATGGCCTTGTGCCCCGGTACTACAGAGTCTCGTTTTATGGAAAATGCTAATGCTGATACATCCAATATGAACTTGGCTCCTGCAAGCAAGGTAGTTAAATCTGCGCTCGCGGCTTACGAAAAAAATAGAATGTATACAGTATCGGGTAAGATTAATTACGTAGTCTCTTTAATACCTCGATTATTTTCACGTAAAAGGACAGTCAAAATAGTTGTTAGCATGTTTAAGGACAATGTATTGGGAAAAAGCTTAGTTTAAGGTTCATATAAGGACATGCCTTGAGGTGGACAGCAAGCACTAAAACTCACTTTCCACCGCAAATTTTAATAGTGGTGAACCCTTGCTTTTCAATACAGTTAAGTAAGTTGATTTATCGTAGGGCGTATGTGTTTTTAAACACCTAAACAGTATTCGTATCCACTTAAATGCTAATGTTCTGATGATGCTATTATGGGGTTTTCCTTTACTTCTTGCTGCCAACTATCGTGGCTAAGTAACGATGCTTTAGCGCAAAATGAATAACGCACAGATTATTACTTTGTAAAGACGCTCAATTGTTCTTCAAGCCAAAGCATAAATGCACTTACGCGCTTGGGTAGGTGGTGCCTATTTGGGTACAAAATATTGATTGGTAGGTCGGGCATCGCGTATTGAGGCAAAACTTGTATAAGTTCGCCAGATTCAAGGTATTTACTTATACCGTGAATAGGTGATTGAATAAGCCCGAAACCACTCAGTACTGCGCTTAAATATGCCTCTGAGGAGTTAACAGTAAGCTGGCTTTTCATCGTTATTGATTGCAATTGATTATTGCTATCTAAATATTCGAAACCCGGATCAGGGATACCAAGTGTTTGACTGTAGCGAACAATGTAATGATTTTTTAAATCGTTAAGAGTTTTAGGTAAACCATGATTTTTTACATAATAACGGCTTACGCAATTTAAAACTTTAAAGCTGCCCAAACGTCGTGCAATTAACGATGAGTCGGTAAGTTCGCCCACTCTTACTACGCAATCAAATCCTTCTTTAATGACATCTACTCGTCTATCGGAGCTGCCAAGTTCTATTTCAAGATTTGGGTGCATTTTTAAAAACGAACTTAAGTTTGGAATGATGGTATCTCGACTAACAGCTTGTGGCATATCTACACGTATTCGGCCTGTTAAACCTTTATCCTCACTTACAAATAAATTTTTTAAATCGTCAGCGTCGCTGATAATTCCTAGTGCACGTTGATAAAATAGCTCACCGTCTGAAGTCATATTTACAGTGCGTGTAGTACGGTGTAATAAACGCGTATTTAATGTACTTTCAAGCATGGTTACTGCTTGCGATACACTTGACTTAGGAAGATTTAAGCTTGTTGCTGCTTTAGAAAAACTACTGAGTTGCGCTACTTTAATAAAAATACGTATTGCGTTTAGGTCTTTCATAACACTGTTTATTGTTCGTTTATTTTGAACAGTGTAACTCTTTTCAGCCTGTTTATCTTTGTTGCTTGAAAAAATATACTGGCTTGGAAGTTATTTAACTCCCCGCTTTTATTTTCAACAGGATATAACAATGAACAAACGAATTGCAGTGATCACCGGTGGTAATCGTGGGCTTGGTAAAAGCACGGTGCTTTGCCTTGCAAAGCAAAATATCGATTGCATTTTTACTTACCGTCGTCATGAAAAAGAAGCAAAAGAGGTTGTAAAGCAAGTACAGGAGCTAGGCTCTAAAGCGGTTGCATTGCAATTAGATGTAAGTGATATGCTCGGCTTTGAGGGTTTTGCACAACAACTACAAAATGTCCTGCAGACTCATTGGCAACAAAGTGAGTTTGATTACTTAATTAATAATGCAGGGGTGGGGCTTACTAGCAGTTTTGCAGACACAAGTGAATCAACTTTTGATACGTTAATAAATATTAACTTAAGGGGAGTATTTTTTGTTACCCAAACATTGTTGCCCTTTATAAAAAACGGTGGTCGTATTATTAATTTATCAAGTGGTTTAACGCGTTTTTCATTACCCGGTCATATTACTTATGCAATGACCAAAGGTGCAATAGAAGTAATGACAAGGTATTTAGCTCAAGAACTTGCACCTAAAAATATTACGGTAAATGTTGTAGCCCCTGGTGCAATTGAAACCGACTTTGGTAATGGCGTCGTTCGTGATAACGATGAAGTAAATGCGTTTATTACATCACAAACGGCAATGGGCAGAGTTGGTGTAACAGACGATATAGGGCCTATGATTGCTAACTTATTAGCGGGCGAAAACCGTTGGATGACAGGCCAACGACTTGAGGTATCGGGCGGTATGTATATGTAATCATACCAACCGGCATGAATCTTTGAGCAATTTAGTGAATTAAATTTCACTATAGCGTCGTCTAAATTTTTCTTTAGAACAACTATGTACAAAAATTTTTGCCCAGCTCTAGCGTAATTTTCTTAACGTTAAATAGTCCCCATATATAAACAGATTGGTATCACTTATTAAAAAATTATGACTTTAGACAATAAAAAACCGCTCGGTGAGCGGTTTTTTGCATTTTTTACTAAAGGAAATTTAGTTAGAACGTGTAACGAGCACCAATTGAGTAACGAGGACCGTATTGATTAGCAAATAAGAACTGCTCTTCGTAACGTCCGTAACCTTCTTCGGTTGCATTATTTAAGTTTATGCCATCAAAAAATACCGTTACGTTTTCGTTTACATCGTAGTTAACGCTCATATCCCATTGGCCATACGCTTTAGCATATTGCGGAGGCGCATCAGCTGAACCTTGCGCTTGGCCTACACCAATTAGGTATGAGTCGCGCCATGCGTAAGTAATTTTCACTGATAGGCCGTCTTTTTCGTAAAAACCTTGAAAGTTAGCTGAGTCACTTAAGCCTGTAAGTGGTGCTTGTTGATCAAGGCTTTCGCTATCAAATTCAACGTCGCCATCTACAAATGTTGCGTTTACACCAATACCAAAACCGGTTTCACCAATTAAGTGCTGAACAGCAACTTCAAAACCATCTACCGATTTACTGTCGGTGTTTTGTGGTTGGCTAATATTCCATGTAATTAGCGGATCGTCTCTGTTTGGCTCAATAACACCATTTGCATTGCCGTAACCGCTGGCAATCATTTGTGCAAAAATAGCGTCGGTTGTTGCTTGCTCGCCACGTGATTCAATATCGCTTACGGCTTGTAAGTAACGAGGGCCGTTTAAAACATCGTACAAGCCATCAATAGTGGTTTGCGTAATGGTGGTTTGAATAAAGTTATCAACATCTTTTTTAAAGTAACCAACAGACGCGTAGCTGCCTTCTGCGTAGTAATACTCAAATGATAAATCAAGGTTTGTTGATTCAAATGGCAATAAGTTTGTATTACCTTGGCTACCTGTACGAGAACCTGGTTTTGGGCTGCCTGTTAAGCTGCGGCCACCGGCCAAATTACCTAGTGGTGCACGCGACATTGTTTTACCCCAAGATACGCGGGCTACTACGTCTTCAGTTAAATCAACACTTACGTCGATTGAAGGCAGTAAAACATCGTAATCACCTTGTTGCTCTAAGAAGTTATCATCGCCGCCAGCAGCGTATTGCATGATCCACTCTGAAGCGCTGATCCAATTAACTTGATCTTCAACGCGTTGACGTACAGTACTGGTTACGTCTGTTTGCTCATAGCGTAGGCCTGCATTTACTTTTACGTAGTAGTTACTTACGTCAAATTCCCAGCTTGATTGAACATAAAAGCTATTAGTGATTTCTTCTACGTAGCTTTCGCTGTCAATACCATCCATATAGGCATTAGCTGCGTATGCATCGCCGCCTGTTACATCTGCTGTTAAATAAGCAATTTGGCGTGCAACTGCTTCATCGAAGTCATACGTGTAGTAGTAATTAGGTTGTAAGTCGTTACCGCCGCCAGCAAATTGGTCTAAAAGACCCGAGGTATCGTGGCGAGTAAACATGCTATCTGGGAATATTTCTGTATACGACGGGTTAAAACCAGGGCCACCTACTAAACCACTCCACGCGGTGTAACCACCAGTGTTTTGCTCAGTACGTGATGCGCCAAATTTAACTTTAACTAAACCAATGTCGTAGCTTTCGTTATACCACGTAGTATGTAGTTGTAACTGTTCAATGTTTGACTCACCCGGTGAGTGAGTAAACTGACTAAAGTTTGAGTCAATTTCGCCTGATGTTAGTTCGCTTGTGCCGTTTAACCAGTTAACTTGAGCACTTGGAATATCGCCTGTGCGGTAATCGTAAATTTTATTAGCAAGCTGATCTGAGCCCAAAATCACTTGGCCGGTACTGCCTAGCCCGTCATCGGCGCCGTTGTCAGTCTCATTTTTAGAGTCGTGGTAATCAAGCTCTACGTGCCATGTGTCGTTAATTTCCCAATCTAGGTTTAAACCAAGTGAGCGTGCTTTTACTTCTGTAGTACCTTTATTGGCTGTGAATGACGCATCGTTACCGCTAATATCAGCATAAACAGCTGTACCATTTTCATCTAGTTCGTAGCCATTAATATTGCTACCAAAGTCGTTCCAAATACCCCAACCAATACTCTGAGAACCTGTTACAGCTTTACTTGCAGTGTAATCAAGTGTTGCTACAAAGCCATCTACCGGTGCGTATTGAAAAGTAACTTGCCCATTTGTACGTTCACGTTCTACATCTTCAATAGAGTAGTTCATGTCTTTAGGGAAGTAGTAGTTACCAGCAGGGTCTGTGCGGTTATCAACGACGTTGCTGCTATCTAATTCAGGTAAGTCTACGTTTGCCTGCCAGCCTTGAATATTGGCACTTTGTTTTTGAAAGTCACGCTCTTGGTGCGAAAATGAAAAACCAAAACCAAAAGTGTCATCTACAAAAGTATTGCTATAAACCGTAGAAAACTCTGGTGTTACGTTATCACCAGCTTCGTTTGACGAGTCGTGGTTTGCTTTAACGGTTGCTGAAAAGTTTTGACCCGGCTTTTGAAAAGGGCGCGCAGTAGAAATATTTACCGTTGCACCTAAACCACCGCTTGGCACGTCTGCACGTGCTGTTTTAAATACTTCAAGCGCACTTACGCCTTCAGAGGCGATGTTTTCAAGGTTATACGAACGTGTATAACCAGTGCCCGGCATTTGGCGACCATTTAAGGTAATTAAGTTAAACTCAGGACCAAAACCACGTACTGTAATTTGGCTACCTTCACCGTTTGCACGACTTACCGATACACCGGTAATACGTTGTAATGATTCTGCTAAATTGGTATCTGGGAATTTACCCATTTCTTCAGATGAAATGGCATCTACAATGCCAGAAGAGTCGCGTTTCATATCCATAGAACGAATAAGTGAACCACGAATACCTTTTACTTCAATAACTTCTACATCAGATGAAACGCTGGTTTGTGCTTCTGCCGCAATAGCTGTGTTTAATGTGCTCGCAGCAATGATGAGAGACACAGAAGCCGCAAGTTGGCTCTTTTTAAAATTGAATGTGTTCATAATAGCTCTGCTTTATAAAATGTTGTTCAAGAGTGAAGGTGCTGTGTAATACCAATTTTATTAAAAATATGATCATTCTATCGCATTAAATAACTCACTAACTGCGTTAAAAATTATTTATATAGAACAACTATATGTCACAATTTTCGCCTTGTTATTGTGCTATTTTCTTAGCGCTATAATAGGTCTCTTGTTTAATGCAATTGGTATAAACACCTAAATTTTTGTCAGTGAAATCTAAATTATGGGTTTGAAATTTTTACATTATCAACACGGTATACTGCGCCAGCGCCTTGGCCCCAATTAGGAAAAATCATTAATACATCTATCGAACTTACATCTAAACCGGCAGTCGATAAGTCAGAAAGCGTATAAGTATATGTTTGCCATTCGTTTAAAATAGGGGCAATGCCTTCAACACTTTCAGTAAGTGCAAGCTCTACAGCAGAATCACCTTCGTTTGACTCAACTTTGAAAAACCATGGAGCATCGGGTGTGCTTGGCATACTTGTTACTTTCATATCGAATGTAATTTGACCAACCGTTATGATAGCGCTTGCATCAAATGCTTCGCCGCTCCCGCCAACAGATGTACGGCTATTAAAGCCCATTACAGTAGGCGTATCGTTTATTGTAAACTCTGCAGTTATACCATGTTGTTCATCATCCATTGCTTCCACTGGCGTAGAGCCGCTACAGCAGTCCCACATTGGCCAATCAAGATTTTGGGTATCAGAGAACACATCAAGTTCTGGGAAATCTTGAGTTATTTTTACATCATCAACTCTATAAACAGCACCGTTACCAGTGCCCCATGCAGGGAAAATCATAACTACATCAATAGCACTAATATCTAAGTTTGCTGCAACAAGATCCGATAATTTAAATGTGTATATTTGCCATTGGCCTACAACAGGCGCAATACCTTCAACGCTTTGGGTAATAGGCAATTCGGCTGCAGTAGGGGCATCTCCTGCGCTTTCAAGCTTTATAACCCAGGTAGAGTTTGGGTCCGCTGGAGCACTCATTACTTTCATCTTAAATTGAAAGTATCCTTCTGCTAGAAGTGGCGTTGCATCAAATGGAGAGGCAACACCTGACTCATCAGTAATATTCTCAGTTCTTGAAATAAAGCCGTTTACCGTTGGGTTTTCACCAACACTAAATTCAACAGTATTACCTTGCTGTTCATCAACAACTATTGCAGGAGTTGAACCTCCGCAACAATCCCATGCAGGCCAATTAATATTAAAAGAATCACCAAATATGGTTAATGGAGTAACTCCTCCAGCTATAGGAACTGGTGCCTCACCCTCAAGTAAGGCATCGTCTAGGCTATCGTAGCCTGGACGCACGGTTTCACAGCCTTTACCTGTATCAGGATCTGATGCACATTGATAAACACGCACGTAATCAATAGCAAAGGTTTGGCCGTTTTCAAATGCGCTAGCGTCTACACCTAAATCATTAACGTTTTCAGGCCAGTCGCCGCCTACTGCTAGGTTTAGCAATAAGTGAAAGTCTTTATCAAATGGTGCGCTATCCCAATGCGTTGTAAGTTCGCCAGAACCTTGTTCAAAGTATTCTGCAAACCAACCACGATGTTTTAAGCCTGCAGGCTCATTTTTGGAATTATATAAAACCTCAGATTGACGCTGAGTTGCGTATAAGTAGCCATCAACGTACCAACGAATTTCGCCTTCTTGCCATTCAACAGCATACGTGTGGAAATCATCTGCCGGATTAGTATCTTCAGGGAATTTAAATTCTTTGCCCGTAGAGCTGTTATCTGGCCACGCGCGTCCGTAATGAAGGGTGCCGTGGATACTAGACTCGATACCGCCATCTTCATCCGGTGTTTTAAGGTTTACTGATTCTAAAACATCTATTTCGCCAGAACGAGGCCAAGTGCCGTAAACTTCATCTGTTGGCAGCATCCAAAATGCTGGCCAGCTACCTTGTCCTGATGGAAGTTTGGCGCGCACTTCAAAGCGACCATACGTAAAGTCAGCGTTGTAACGCGTATTTAAGCGCGCTGAAGTGTAAGGTTTTTCTGCACCTTCTTCAGCGGGTTAGGGCAACAATGTTTAACACACCGTCTGCAATAAATGCATTTTGCTCGCTGTCGGTGTAACACTGTTTCTCGTTGTTTACCACCGCCATCGCAGTTTAATTCATAGTTCCATTTGTTTGTATCAATGGCTGAGCCTTCAAACTCGTCGCTCCAAACCATTTGCCAATCTGATACTGGCTCAGAGGCATCTACATTTTCAAAATTTGATTTAGTGGCAGAGTCTCCACCACAGCCAGCTAACGTAACTAAAGAGAATAGCGGCAAGTAAACGTGTAATGTGCGTTGTTTCAATGTTCATAACTGAACCCCGGTTTCAACAGATTATTGTCAGATTAATTGTTTTTTGAGCTTTGTTTTTCATGCTGTAAGCGCTTACATTTTAGATTGTGTTTTGTAAGCGCTTACAAATGATATTGTGGAGTGACGAATTGGTCAACTTATTTGTCTAATTTATTTACAATTAGTTTACGGTAAGGCCTATGCAAAAAATCTAATTAACTTGAACTGAGATTAATGAATATCATTGTTGGTTAACCCAAGGCCCACTATAAACCTTGTTTTTATCGCTATAACACTGCAAAGCTTTTCTTTTTACTGTACTGGGCTCTTCCCTAGACAATACTCTTGTTATAGACAGCGCTTGCAGAGCTAAAGTTGTATTGTTCAGAGCTTGTTTACTAGAAGCGCCAACCCACATTATTGTTTCCTCATTCCCTTGAATAAGCACTTCAATACGTTGTGGTTGGCCCTCAAAATCGGCGCGTTGAATAAGGTAGTCTTTGTTTTTAGTAATACTTCCTACACTGGTGATATTAAATAGTGGAGTTTGAGTAGGGTTTAGTATGTAAATTATGACCTGATGGTGCTGAATTTGTAAAACAACTGACTGGGAAATTTTATTTTCTAATGTTAGGTGATACCAACCTCTATTAATAAGGCCAAGATAGTGTTGGTATTTTTCAACTATATATCGTTTTCCGCCTGTAACAATATGTCGAATAGGTAGATTCGGGCTAGGAGATTCTATTGCTGTGCTGATTAAAAAACACTCTATTTGTCCACCGTTACCACTGGTAATCGACAGCGAAATTGTCGATGTATCGTTACCTGAAACTAAAATTAGTGATGCATCGCCTTGTTTGTTTTCTGAGCCTGGAATTGTCATTTTTTTTGGCGCTTGCTGATTACTCCAATTTACATCTAGGAAAACGTTTCTGTCATTTTTGGACGTATTGTATATAAGTACACAGTAAATACGTTTAGGAAACAGAGAAGTACAGGTTATAGTTTGTCCTTCACAGAGCTCTACTCTCTCTCCTATACTCCAGCTATTTGAATTTTCTGGGTTACTTATTGCCTTGCTATAAAAAGAGGGAATGAGGGTAGATGTAAATAAGCTTAAGGAAAGTTTAATAAACTTTCTTCGCGCTTTAAGTTTTTGATTACTTTGTAATGGTTCAGGAGAAGATGTTTTAAATTTCATATTATTCATCGACTCCTGTTACATTAAAGCTAACTTAAATGTACTGAGCAACTATGGTTGAGTCAGACGAATTTTGCTGACTATCAGCATTCATCCATACTTTTTGCTGACCATTACCTTGGCCTTGGTAAGTGATCGTTTGTGGTTGCCCTTGTGGTTTAACAACTTCATAGCTTGAACCTTCAGCTACAGTACCTGTAGGTACGATTATATTACTTGGGTCGCCCACAGGGTTATTTATAAATACTTTTGCATGGTTCTCTGAAAACTGAACAGAGATAAATTGAGTTTGTGGACTATTGAGCGTCAACTGATACCAACGTGACTCCGGTACTGCGTAGTATCTAGCGCGTTTGTTAAATTGTTGCAGCTCACCATTGAATGGTAATTGCATGTTTTCGATGCCTGATGTATTGGTTGGCATACCAACACTACCGATCCATGCATCAATTTTTGCGCCACTTTGATGGCTCACAATCGACACATTAGCGGTTTGTGTATCGTTTCCTGAAATAAGGGCTAAAGCCGCTAGACCATTATTTCCTGTTGTTCCTGGGACATTGACAGTCTTAGGGGGGTGGCCGTTACCTATATTTACGGACACTGGGATATTTTGGTCTTCCCCTGAAGCATTATATAAAAATACAGCGTAAAGCTGTCCTGCCTTTAGGTTTTCGCACTGCGCTGTATCGCCACCTGTAAGTTGAATAGAACGTCCGTCATTCCAAGTAATTGTACTCATAGCTCTTATCTCCAATATAATAAATTAAAGTTCTAAGTACCAAAGTGAGCAATCGTTGCTCAATACATCAGGTTCGATAAGAGTAGTTATATTTAGCAATAATAATTATTACACTTTATTACGCTCGTTTTAGAAGGTTAAATTTTAATATTTTATAGCCCTAATAAAATATGAGTGTTGCCATTATTTACCTTTTTATTCAATAATACGTATAGTAAAGTCATTTTAATTCGATTGTAGGGTGCAATCGTTTATGTGTTGATTATTAAGTAGAGCTCACTTATTTTTAAATGGCATGATCAATAAACCCCAAAGCGAGGCATTTTGCTTTTGGCTTGGGTATTCTTTTAAGCCAATATTTATATCTGCGTCGGCTTTTTTTGCTTTATCTTTGTAGCTACCAAATAATTTATCCCACCAAATTACACTAAAACCATAGTTTGAGTTAGTTTCACTAACCACTTGGCTATGGTGAATTCGATGCAAAATTTGCGTCATTAATATTAAACGCAGTGGTTTTTCAATGGCATTAGGTAGGCGTATATTTGCATGATTAAATAGTGCTAAACCATTAAGTGCTATTTCAAAAATAAGTACCGCAATAGCAGGTACGCCAAGAGCTGTTACTGCAATGAGTTTTATAAGTATGCTCAGTACAATTTCGATAGGGTGAAAGCGCAAGCCCGTACTTGTATCAACATGCGCATCGGCGTGGTGAACGCGGTGCAAGCGCCATAAAATAGGCACTTGATGAAATAATCTATGCTGCCAATAAATTAATATATCGAGTAAAAGTATGCTCAATATAATAATTAAACTGCTTGGTAGGGCTATTTGATTAAATAAGCCAATGCCGTGCTCTTGATTGTAAAGTGCAACAGCGGTTAACCCAATGGGTACAACTAAGCGTGCAATAAGCGACGAGGCAAACACTAACCCAAAATTAGCAAACCAACGTGTACTGCTTTTAATAGGTGCTTGGCGAGCTGGCTTTTGCCATTCAAGCAGCATCATTATAATTAAAATGCTAAAAAAGCAGCCGAGTCGCCACCATACTTCATTAGTCATTTATTACCTCAGAATTTGCACTGTTAGGCACGTTTTCAGCTGCTTTGTTAGCATCGGCTTCTTGTTGCTTAAGCGTGTGATAACCGCCATGTATACGGGTAAAAATAGTTATGCCACACGCAATAGCAAAAATGCTCGCCATAACCGCAAAGTGCTGCGGCCAAATACAAAATGCAATAAATAGCGCTATTGTTTCAGTGCCTTCGGTTAAGCCGTTTAAGTAGTAAAAGCTTTTATATTTAAATTGCGGTTTTTCGAGTTTAAATTTTTCGGCGGCAATCGCAAAAGCTAAAAAGCTTGAGCCCGTACCAATAAAAGTGGCAAGTAATAAGGAGCCCGCTATCGCGTTTTGCTCAGGGTTTGCCAAAATAAAGCCAAGCGGAATAGCCGCGTAAAATAAAAAGTCGAGTGTGATATCTAAAAAGCCACCCGCGCTTGAACTTTGGTTTGCATAACGTGCTAATGCGCCATCAAGTCCATCTAAAATTCGATTTAAAGCAATGGCCACTAATGCGCCGTACCACATTTCAAACGCCAGTAATGGCACGGCTAATAAGCCAACTAAAAAGCCAACCACGGTTAGCTGATCGGCAGTTATGCCGCGTTTATGCATAAGCATAACCACAGGTGTTAAAAGTGGCTTAATTACAGGGGTGATAAATTTGTCTAGCATGTTTGTTGCCTTATGCGTATTAAAGCCACGAATTAAAGTGCGCTATTTAAAGTAATGAGTTTGCCATTTGCAGCGTCGGCGTCGCTATGGTCATGAGTTACCATAATTGCAGGTAGCTTATGATCGCGTATTTGGCTAAACACGAGTTCGCGTGTATCAATACGCAGTTGGGTGTCGAGTTTGCTAAAGGGTTCGTCGAGTAAAATGGCTTTAGGCTCGCTCAGCAGCATACGTAATAATGCAACACGGGCTTGTTGCCCGCCCGATAAGTTATCGGGGTGTCGATTACCCATGTCTTTAAGACCGACTTGCTCAAGTGCGTGTGCTATTTTTTCAAGGCGTTGTTTTTTATTACCTTTAGGCATTGCAAAGGCAATGTTACCAGCAACAGTTAAATGCGAAAACAATAAAGCGTCTTGATAAAGCACTCCAATATGGCGTAAGTGTGGAGGGGTGTTATCGATATTTTGACCATTAAGCCATACCTCTCCATTGGCCTTAAAGCTACTTGGTAAAGTACCCGTAAGCCAATTTAATAAGCTTGATTTACCACTGCCTGATGGGCCCATAATAGTCAGAATTTCACCGCCATTAACTTGCTCGTTTAAGCTAAGTAGCAGCTCATTTTGGCGATAAAGCTGACAATTTTTAATCTGTAACGATGACTGCATTAAAAAACCTTAACCCTGATTGATAGTGTTAAACATGGGGCTTTAAATATGTGCACTTTTAAACTTGCGTACTTTAAACACGTGCACTTTTGAAAAAATATTTAGGTAAACCCCATGCCAGTATAAATCCAATAAGTGGCAACGCCATTTGCATAATAGCGTACACGGCACTGGTGCGTCTGCTTGCGCCATTGGCAAGCGTAACAGCTTCGGTTGTTATTGTGGCTATGCGCCCGCCGCCAGCTAAAAGCGTGGGGAGGTATTGTCCAAAACTAATTGCTAAGCCCAGTGCGGCTGCAATTAAAATAGGGGCAAACAACTGAGGTAGTTTTACTTTAAAAAACACCTTGCATGGCGCTGCGCCTAGGCTTGCTGCAACATGAGCAAAACGAGGATCTAAGCGCCTATAACTGCTCGCAAGTGACAAAAACACATAAGGCAACACAAACAGTAAATGCGTAAGTACCACATTAAAAAATGCGGCTTGGTTATTTACCAATTGTTGTATCCATACTAGCCCAAACAAAAAGGCAATACTGGGTACTAATAACGGTAAGTAAATAATTAAACTGGTAAAACGAGAAATAGGTTTGTCACTCAACTGCTCTGATTCTAAACACAATAGAGTAAGAATAATGGCAAATAGTGTGGTTACTAAACCGATTGCTAGCGTATTAAAAAGCGGGCTGCCCATTTGCATTAGCGCACTTTTAAAATGCAGTAGCGTAAATTGCTCAGGCATTGCATCTGGAAAGCGCCAAAAACCTGCAACCGACCACATAACTAAACCAATAAGTGACAACAGTATAAAGCTAATTACTAATGTGGTGAGTACTACCGTTATTTTTTGCCAATAAAATCCGCCGTATTCGCGCACTCCATTAGTGAGGGAGTCGCTAAATAGCACTTTTACGGCCTTTTCTGCGCCAAGCCAAAGGGCTAACAAACCGCCTGTAACAGCCAGTTGTAATAAAGCACCTGCTGAGGCTTTAATACGCAGATTTAAATCAACATCGTTAAACCAATGCATTATTGCAACGGCCAACGTGGGTGGTGTATTTGGGCCTAATATAAGAGGCATTTCTACACTGGCACTAGCATAGGCAAGCACGGCTAAAAGCGGCAAACGCAACAACGGATAAAGACTTGGCAGTATTACTTTAAAAAAGGCGGTCATTGGGCAATAACCTAAGTTAAGCGCAACCTTATGTTGTTGGCGTAATTTTTTGCCAAGCTCAGGTTGAGCAAGTACGCCCAGTGCCATTAATAATAAAAAGGGAAGCTCTTTGAGTGTTAAGCCTAAAATAATACTAATACCGAATGAATCATGCGGAAACATGCCGTTTGGCGCAAGTTCCCAGCCGCTTAACCAAGGCGAGGCTAAGCGTGAAATCATACCTGAAGGGGCAATCAAAAACCCTACTGCAATAGCCGCGGCGGCATGAGGTATAACTAATATAGGGCTCAATAAACGCTGAATTCGGTTAAGCCACGGGCTATTAAAAAACGCAGCTAAAATCATTAAGGTAATGATAAATGCAAGCAAAGTACTTATTAAGCCCGTTGCAACGCTTAAGCTAACCATTTGGGTAAGGCCAGGTGTTTGCCAAAGGGCATTAAAACCTTGCAAGCTAAACGTTGTTTGCTCAAGTACGGGCGCATAACCAAAGGCGGGCAGCAAGACGCTAATTAAGCCACCAAGTACGGGTAGTATAAGTAAAGCGAGTAAAAATCGCGGGCTAAATTTTACAATGCGCGTAAACATATCGGTGCTGCACTGCGTTGTTGCTTTGGTATTTACTGGTACACTTTTTGAAATAACGCTCATTGGCTTACTCCATAACGGGTTTGCCAACCTTGCATAATGGCGTTTACCCAGCTTGGATGAGGTTCGCTCAATGTGCGTTTAATACTGTTTAAAGGCAGTGCACTTGGATGCGGTTTAGCCGTTTTAAATAAGGCTTGCTGATTGGGCGTTAACGTTGATTGAATAAGTACGCTTTTATCGCCCCATATATGCGCTTTTTGTTTTTGGGCTTGCGCCTCAGGGCTGAGTAAAAAATTAGCCACTAATTGCGCACTTTGCTGGTGGCTTGCATTGTAAGGGATTGCCACAAAATGGGTATTACTTAAACTGCCATCACTCATTGCATAGCTGCGAATGCTGTTTGGTAAGTCATAGCGTTTTACAGCTGCCGGTACTTCAGGTGCTGAAAAAGTAAAGGCTAAACTCAACTCTGTATCGTCCACAAGGCGGCGCATTTGAGCACCACTTTGCATAAAATGAGTGCCACCACGCCAAAGCGTTGGGTGTAGTTTATCTAAAAAGTCCCACAGTGGGTTTAACACTTGCGCTATGTTTTTAGTTGTAGCTGGTTGGTTTAGCTGCGCTTTAATATTTTCGCTGCTTTGCTGATGCAGTACAACTAAGGCGTATTTTAAAAAGCTCATACCTAAAAAGTCAGGCGGCTTTGGGTAGCTAAAGCGACCAAGGTTTTGCGCGCTCCAGTTTAATAATTCGTTTAATGTCGTCGGCAATTTATTGTTTGCCTTACCATTTATTGCAATGCTGTCGTAATAAAACGTAAGTGACGCTTGCCCCCATGGCGCTTCCATGCCATTTGTAGGTAAACCAAAATCAAAGGTTACAGCAGGGTTATTAGCAGCATCGGTTAATGCAAAGTAGGGGAGTTTACTCGCCCATTTTTTTAAAAGAAGAGAATGCTCACTCATGGTGGCAAAGTTAGCCCCGTTGATCCACATTAAATCTACGCTGCCTTGGCTGTTGTTGTTTGCTGATTTTTCGGCAAGTACACGGCTTACCGCTTCGCTGGTGTCGCTTAGTTTTACATGCACTAAGTTAATGTTGTACTTAGTTTTAACTTGCTGCGCAGCCCATTGAATATACGCATTTATTTGTGCGTCGCCGCCCCATGCATAAAAGTATACATCTTGATTACTACCAAGTGCTTGAACTTGTTGCCATCGAGATTGCTGCTGTGTGTGTATTACCAAATCACTTTTATTATTTGCAGTAATAACGCTATTAGCAAACACAGTGCTCGAAAAAACAGCTGAATTTGCGATTGTACAAACGTAAAACGCGACACAGCAAAAGCTGTATCGCGCCTGTGTTTGCCAAAACTTAATGGCGAACATTTAAATCCCAGTTGTAGTCTAAAAATTTAACTTCCATGTCATCATTTTTAAGTGCTTTTTGCTGAGCTGGTATCAGTTTAAGTGCATCGCTGTATTGCAAGAAAAACTGCTGTAGCGTGTTTGCACCTCGAAAGCCTTTTTCAAAGTCATCGCCGTACCACTTAAATATTGAAGAGAGGCTTAGCGTATTTTCTTGAGCCATATTACGTGTCATATCTGATAAAAAACGCACCGTTTGCTCTTGCAATTGGCTCTCTAAATCAGTGGCTGTATACGCTTCTTCTCGAAGTGCAGGGCAACCAATACTCGCGCAATTTACTGCAAAGTGAATGCGTGGATCGTTGTATTTCCCGCTGCCACGTATTAAACCATGCTCTATATCATCAAGGCTGCGAGTTTTGCCAAGTAAAGGAATAAACTCTTTACTCCACGGTGAGCTAAAAAAACTCCCTAACTCTTTGATTGATTTAAGATCTGGATACTTAGTCAATATAAGTTCAACAGTCCATGCGTTATATGCATTGATTAAAAAAGCGAGTTGCTTAGGCTTTTCCCATGCGTCGAATTCGCTTTGCGTTACAGCCGTTAACGAATCTAAATACGTTTTTAGCTGTGCATGCTCACGTTTTATGGCAGCGTAATCAACCTCAGTACTGTGATTATGGTTAATGGCGACAACATGCTTATTTAACAATGCATTCCAGCTATCGTGCATGCTCTGGGCTTGGGCCGAAAATGACGCTGCAAACGATGTTACAACTAAAGCCGAACCAAGTAGTAATGCTTTTAAAGGTGTTTTAAACATAATTAACCTCGACGCCAAGTGTGGTATTTTTCAAGCAAGTTAAGCACTTTTTCAGGTGCATGAGCGCGTTTCCACTCACCTGCTGCGTATTTATTACCTTCAGCCCAAGTAGGGTAGCTGTGGATAGTACCGAGTATTTTGTTAAGGCCTAAACCGTGTTTCATTGCCAGTACAAACTCAGCAATTAAATCGCCAGCGTGTTCAGATACAACAGTAACGCCCAATATTTTGTCTTTGCCTTTTGGTGTAATCACTTTAATAAAGCCTTTTGTAGCGCTGTCGGTAATTGCACGGTCTAGCTCTTCAAATTCAAAGCGAGTAATTTCGTAATCTATGCCTTTGTCTTTTGCGTCTTGTTCGTTTAAACCAACACGTGCTACTTCTGGGTCAATAAACGTAGTCCACGGAATAACACGGTAATCTACTTTAAACTTTTTAAGGTGACCAAATAAGCCATTTACCGCAGCGTACCAACCCTGATGGGCTGCCACATGTGTAAATTGGTATGGACCTACAATATCACCCGCTGCAAAAATATTTGGATACAGTGTTTCTAGATATTCGTTAGTTACTACTGTGCGGTTTGTTTCAATGCCAAGCTCTTCAAGGCCATAACCTTTAAGGCGCGCACTTCGACCAACGGCACATAGTAGCTCATCGTATTCAATATCTATTTCTTTGTCGTTATGTTTAACAACAATATATTTTTTACCATCGCGAGCTTCACAACGTAATGCCTGATGCGATGTTAAAATATTAACGCCGCTTTCGGTTAACGCTTCGTGAGCAAAAGTAGACACTTCAAGATCTTCTTTGATCATGATGCGCTCCGCCATTTCAATTTGCGTAACACTTGAACCTAAACGTGCAAAGCTTTGTGCTAATTCGCTACCAATTGGGCCACCACCAAGTACTACAAGTTTTTTAGGGGCTTCATCTAGCTCTGCAAATTTATTCCACAATGTATCGCTTGTTACATAGCCTGTTTCTTCAATACCAGGTAGTGGCGGTACAAATGGGCGTGCGCCAGTTGCAATAACAATGGTGCGTGCAGTTAATGTTTGCGTGCCGCCATCGTTAAGTTTAATTTCTACAGTCCATGGGTCGATTAATTTACCGTAACCTTTTACTACATCTACGCCTAGATTGGTGTAACGCTCAACACTGTCGTGTGGTGCTACATCTGCAATTACTTTATGTACACGTGCCATTACTTTTTTGAACGAAAACTGTGGAGTTGTGTTTTCTAAGCCATATTTTTCACCGTGGCGAATTTGCTCTGCAATTTTAGCGCTTTTAATAACGGCTTTACTTGGAACGCAACCGTAGTTTAAACAGTCGCCGCCCATTTCGCCCGCTTCAATAAGGGTTACTTTTGCTTTAACAGCGGCAGCAATATAACTTGTTACTAAACCACCTGCGCCTGCGCCAATAACAATCATGTTACGGTCGAATTTTTTAGGTTTAGTGTAGTTTTTGTATACGCGACGTTTTTTAAACACGTTTAAAATTCCTTTAGCAATGAATGGAAAAATACCCAATAAAGCGAATGATAAGATTAAGTTGAATGATAAAATTCCAGATAAGCTCTCTATTTGCGCCAGTTGCGTACCTGCATTAACAAATACAAACGTACCGGCTAGCATACCTGCTTGGCTTACCCAGTAATAAGTCCATGACTTTATTGAGGTAACACCCATTAGTAAATTGATTAAAAAGAACGGAAACACCGGCACTAAACGAAGAGTAAATAAGTAAAATCCACCTTCTTTTTCAACGCCAGCATCAATTGCGGCTAAGCGCTCAGGAAAACGTTGTTTAATAGTGTCGCGTAGTAAGTAACGCGATACTAAAAAAGCAAGTGTTGCGCCAATAGTTGAGGCAAAAGATGCAACCAATAAGCCTTCAACTAAGCCAAACAATGCACCTGCTGCAAGTGTTAAAATAGCGGCGCCTGGTAACGAGAGAGCAGTTACTACTACGTACAGTAAAAAGAACCCACCAATAACGAGTAACGGTGACTGCTCTTTGTAATCGCTAAACTGATCCATCGATCCTTTTAAGCCATCAAGCGTAAGTAGTTGGTGTAAGTCAAAATGAAAGAACAGACCGACAGCGGCCGCTGCAATCAATAATAGAAATATTTTTTTTATCATGTTCTCTCTCTTAAAAACTATGCGTAAGGGTTAACTTGGCGTTTATTGGCAACTCAGGAAAAGCTAAAGTTGCACCAAAGTAACCGCCTTCAAATACGGGGCGCCAGTTTTTTTGATTTGTGACGTTATTTACATCTAAACGTAATTTAGTACTAGGCGTAAAAGCATAGCTAGTATTTACGTTTAATGTGTACTGATCACGAATTTTTACCGTCGCTAAAAAGTCCAATGGGTAACTCTTTGTATATAGACCTGAAAAAACCCGTTTGCCATTTCGAATTAATTGAATAATTTCCGTTAAAACTGAACGATTGCTCAGGAATGCCTTGAACTTGGCGATTAGAGCGTGCAAATGGTGTAAAGCTTGGGGCACCAACACCGGTGCCTGCGATAATATCTGGACGAGAGTTGTCAAATGCATCTGCTACTTGCGCCGAATCTTGACTGCTTGCAGAATTGTCGTAACGTGCATCAATATAACTGTAGCCGGCACTTAACCAATAAGGGTAGGCATCGTAAAACACTTGGCCTTCAAACCCTTGTGTACGAATACCGGTATTGCTTCCATCGCGGTTACGTAAACTACGACGTTGGCTAAACAAAGCACCATCGGCGTACCAATCGCTGTCGGTTGGTGCGTATTTTAAACCAAACTCAACAAGGGTGTTTTCGGTAGCAAAATTTTGTGCACTGATTGTGTTGTCGCCACCCAGTGATGTACCGCCAGCCATGCTGTTTGATGTAGCTTCGTTATAACTTGCTGCACCGTAAGTGGTGTAATCACCATTTAATCGGTAGTTAAAGCTAACTTGACCCGATTGCAGCGTGTCATTAATGCTATCACTTGCTGCAACTTGACCTTGTGGTGCGATTGGGTCGTGCGCATCTACATCATAATAATCAACACGATAACCTACGCTTGTATGAAACTTATCTGTCCAATCAGAATCTTGCTGAATAGCAAAACCCGTTTGCCATGAGCGCGAATCGGTAGTGTCTGATAAGTTAAAGTCGCCGCTGCCATCGTTATTAATATCGTACTGACCACCAGGGGATACAAATACACCTGGGCTAATTTCAATTAAACGCGCTTGCTGTGCATCAGTTAAAGGAATGCGGCGATTTGAAATTGGGCCAGTTAAATCAATAGGCAAGTCGGCTTCGGTAGTAAATTGGCTATAGCCTAATACGCGATTATAGCGCACATCAAATGCAAAAATTGTTTGCTGTTCATTGCTCCATTGGTAAGTCAATTCGGTACGATTTTGCGCGGTATCGGCACCGTCTATAATTTCAACAAAGCTGTTTTGTGCAATTTCTTCGCGTTGTAAGTGCTGAAAATACGTAATATTTTTTATTGATGCATTACTGGAAAGTTCACGCTTATAAATGCTGTGTAATAAGTAAGTAGTGGCTTCGTTTTGATTATCAGGATCGGTAAGTACCGTACTACGGTCTATTTTTACTTGCCCAGTAGGTGAAACAATAGAACCAGCCGCTGGTATTGTACTGCCATTTGCTTGTACGCCTTGGCCAGTAATGTATAAGCCATGATCTATGAGTGCTTGTGTTGGGCGGTTAATACCTGCGTTATCGGTAAATTCAACTTGGTACAACTCAAAGTTAAGATCCCAGCTGCTCTTGTCATCAGGTAATACCCGAAGGGCAGCAAATAGGCTGTCACTTTTAGTACCTGAAAAATCATAGTAACTGCCGTTATCTATGTGCTCAGCGCTTACTCTAAAGCCAACTTTGTCTTTTACAATCGGTGCGCTGTAATCGACCAAAACGCGGTATTGATCCCACCGGCCTGCGGATAAACTTGCTTTGCCTTTGCTTTCATCGGTAGATGCTTTTTTAGAATGTAGATTCACAAAGCCGCCGTTACGTTGACTTGAGCCAAATAGAACCGGCGGTGCGCCTTTTACAACATCAATTTGTTCTACTGCGTTGAACGATAACGGCACCCCAAAACCATTATTGCCAGCTTGGCGGCGTGTACCATCTTGAAAAAGCTCACCCAATTGTCCGCGAATTGTTGGCAAACTTGGTGCACCAAAGCCACTCGCTGAATAGGTATTAGGGCTTACTGCTAATACATCTTGTAGCGTAGTAATATTAAGTTGCTCTATTAACTCACTTGAAATTGGTGTTACCGAGCGGGCTATATCTTGTAGTGCTAAGTTATCACCAAACGGGCCATCTACAGTGGTATCTTTAACTGAAAGGCCTTGAGATTTAGTAATTTGGCCCGCCACTTCAATGTGCTCTATTACATCATTTTTTGTTATTTTTAATTCTTCAGCTGCAAATGAGTTAAGTGGTGTATTTAATATGGCGGCTAAGGATAAAGCCAAGTATGCGTGTTTCAAACGTTTTCTCTCTACGGTTATATGTTGATGTCGATAAAGACCGAAAGGTTTAAAAATAACTTTCAGTAAAACTTCGATTCTTTTTGTTTATAGAACATTATAAAAACAGTTGCTTTTTAGGGGCTGTAATTAAGTAATGTTGTTTCATTAGTGGATGAAACATCAATAGAGCAATTGTATGATATTCCCTGTAAATTATTGCTTTTAATCGGCTTTTTTATTGTAGTCTACTTTTGGGTAGTTAACCTTTTATTATGTATTAACTTTCATATAATAAATCTGCATATTTCAAATAATCCACGCTTTATTTTCTAAAAGTAAAATAAGCAAAAATAATTACGCTGTGTTTGAAATAAAAACTAACTAATACGGTCTTGAATTACTTCAAGGTTTATTTATACATTTTTGAGGGAATTTTTATGACAGGTTCAATGAGTTCAGAACGTACAAAATCGTCTGCAGTGGTCTCTTTTATCGCTTCGTTTGGGCGTTTTTATTGTAATGATCATGTGGACATTCGATAAATTCGTAAATCCAGGCCATAGCGCACGTATTTTCGAGCACTTTTATGGGATCAGCGGTTCATCAGACATGGTTGCTTATGTTATCGGTGCTCTGCAACTTGTATTAGTATTGGCATTTTTAGCGGGTATTAAAAAACGCATTACTTATGGTGTGATTTTTGTGATGCATGGTTTGTCTACGCTTTCATCTTATAACCAATACATTGATGGCTTCAACAACTTATTATTCTTCACTGCATGGCCAATGTGGGCTGCGTGTTTTGCACTTTACTTATTACGCGACCAAGACGTGAAATTTACTGTGAAGTAGTAAAAGAAAAAATGGTTATAAGCCATATGGCTTATAACCAATAAGTACACAGGGAGTGTGTGGAAGTCGATTTATATGTTATGCAACTAGTGCATAGCATGGTTATATTGCTCAGCAAGGCTCTCTTTTTGCCCTTCGTTAAGTGCTTTCCCCGCTAATTGAAACACTTCGTGTTCTTCTTCACTTAAATGATGATGTACCAAATGGTGCAGCTTTTTAGCTGTAACTAACCATGCAGACGAGCTCATTTCTGTATCTTCGAGTTGTTCAATTAATTCATCAATTTCGTGATGTTCAGCTACGCTGTGGCGTGCTTTTTCATGAGTTAAGTCATCAAACATAAGTGGGTTATAAAAGTAACGTTCTTCAAATTTTGCGTGATCTTCTAATTCTGTTTTTAGCTCATCCATTAACTTGTGGCGCAGCTCTGTGTCGCCGTGTGTTTGAATAAGCGCATCTACCAATTCTCGTTGTTTGTCATGGTCATGACGTAGTGCTTCAAAAATATTCATAATTAGTCCTTTTACAATTTATTTGCTTATAACACTAACTAGCAAACGAAATGCCAAATATTAAGTTATTGTATTTTAATGAATATATTTTAATTTTTTTATTCTTAGGCTGCTATCACTGTAAATTTTACATTTGCATGAATGCAATAATTTCAGGTTTTTGCGTAGTTCAATTATAAAAGTGAGTATAAATCCCTACAGAACCTTACAAATATTTACTGGTTGTTTATTTTATTGCAGTGATAAAGTAGCAGCGTTATTTAGGTACAACCTATATGTTACTCCCACATATAACATCAATCGGTATAAATGCAGGTAGCACGTTAACTTAATAGGATAGTTTAAGGATGAACATAAAAACCCCCATCGCCGCATTATTGCTGTGCGCTCTACTGAGTGCATGTAGTACTGCCTCGCGTTCTGACCCTAACTTATGCATTGAAAAAGCTGAAACGTTTGATCGGAATGGTGCTCAAACAAGCTCACAGGTTTATAATCAATGCATTAGCGCACAAATTAAAAAGGATGAAAAAAACGACACTTTTTTTGATACTATTGGTAAGTTCTTTTTTGAATTTTTTGTAATGGTGGTAAAAAAGTAAATAGGCTAACTTGCAGCTGTGATTTAAAGTAAATAAGTTGCGTAAAAATAGGATTGGTTATGAAGCAATTGTTGATAGCAATTTCACTTTTATTATTACTAAGCGCTTGTACGGCGAAGCCTTACGCAGGCTCGGCAAAATGTATGGAACAAGCAGATATTGCATACGAAACCGATACACGTAAAAATGAGACATTAGATAATGAATGCAAAGCTGCAAAAGTAAATACGCCTAATAAAGAGCTTGAGAATCATGGCTTGGTTGATAGAAGCCTTTTACAGCTAATCGTTAGCGTTTTAAATGGCGTATTTTAATAGTAAAAATATAATTAAATAAGGTATGTATGAGAGAAGAACTAAGAACAAAAATAATTACCGTATGCGATAAAAAAATAGCAGCTAAAGGCGAAAATGTGGGGCTTTCTTTTTATGCATTTTTTGCCAATAAAAACGACGACCCAGAGCTACTTATGGAGGCCGCTACTTGGTGGATACACACCCATAAATTAGATCATTTTGTAAAAGCACATAAAATTAAACAGATGGTTTTAGATGGACTTTAGTCAATAAACTGAGCAAGTACTTCTAGCTGTGTTTATTTAATCAACAACGACTTGGTTTCTTCCGTTTTCTTTTGCTTTATAAAGTAATTTATCTGCATGCTTAATAAGAACATCCAGTGTGCTTTTTAAAGGGCTACTTACAGAGGCTCCCACACTAAAAGTGATTTTTGTATCACTAGGAAGGTCTTTTATATTACTACAATGCTCGGTAAACCTAGTGGCGAGCTGGTCAAATATATTTCGAATAGCTAGTTCGTCAACTGAATTTAGTGCAAACAACCATTCTTCGCCGCCGTAGCGGCCAAACTGATGATCACCACTTAGTGTTTCTTTTACAGCTTTTGCAAAGGCAATAAGAACTAAATCTCCAGCATCGTGACCAAATTGGTCGTTAACTTTTTTAAAGTAGTCTAAGTCAACAATTGCTATCGTCATTTTACCTTCATCAAGCTTTGCTTCTGCTGCGCGCATTATTCCTCTACGATTAGGGCTATTTGTTAGATAATCTGTTAATGAAATATCGTGATATTTTTGACGTTGTCGAGACTGTTTGTAAAATAAAAAGAATGAAACAATAACTAAAATAAACGCAATAGCAGCGCTAAGTCGCCAAATTATTTTTTTTTGATACTCTTCTTTTGCTTGCAGTTCACTAATGTCTTTTGCGTATTCTAGTTGTTGTATTTTTTCTTCTTGTTCTTTTACTTCAAACTTGACCTGCAGTGTTTTTATATTATTTTCACTGGTTGCTTCGTAGTGTTTTTTTGTATAAAGGAGCTTTTGTTCAATTGCTTCAAAAGCCTCGTCAGTATAGTTAAGGTGTCGCTTTAACTCATAGCGTTTACTTAGAAACTCGGCTTTATAAATGCTGCGGCTGAATTTATCTAATTTTAAAAATACCTCATCGTTTGCTTCATTTGCTTGATCAAGTAAATCTAGTTTTATATATATGTCAGCTAACAAAATGAGTGAAGCAAGTTGCATGTCGTAAATACCTGCAGAACGAGCGAGCTCAATGTTTTCTTTAGTTAAAGTTAAGGCTCTGTCGTAGTTTGCTTGTAAGTACTCAATACTGGCAATTGAGTATTGGGCAAAGGTTAGGCCTTTTTGCGCATTAACTTTTTTAAAATAAAATAATGCTTTGTTTAGATATATTAAGGCATCTTTAGGTTTTTCTATCTCAAGCAATACATTACTTAAACTCCAATATGCTTTTGCAGTAAAAAGCCCATCTTGCGTTTTTTCATATGCTTCAACCGCTTTCTTTGCATAATATACGGCTTTGTCTTTTTCATTTAGATAATTGTATGCATCGGCTATTTTTCTAAAAAAGTATCCTTGAGATGCTGAGTCGTCATCTTTTAATGCTAATTCTAGCCCCTCCAGTGCAACATTTAGGGTTTTTTTCAGTGCATCTGTATCGGTGTAATAGTAAGCAAGTGCTCGTAAAATAATGATTTTTTCTTTAGTCGAATACTGTTGCAAGCTCTCTTCTAATTTCGTGGCTAGTATTAGTGCTGGAGCTGGGTTTGGCTTTCTCGCTAAAGACTTCAGTTGTGATTCGAGAAATAATAAATGAACACTTTTTTGATTTGGTAACTCTTTGTTCTTTAAGTAATAAGACAAGTGTGTGTTTAACGCCTCGTATTTTTCTTGTCTAAAAAGTAGCTCCGCATACAAAGCGGCCGCTTCTAGATGAAGTTTTTCCCAATTTTGCTCTTTGCTTATTTTAAACGCCTGAGCGAGTTTGTCTTCATTTTGAAGATAGTCTATTTCATTTAGTTTTATGTTATTAATGAGAGCTTGAGCCGCTTGGTAATTTTGCGGATATGGCTCATCGTTAGCTGAGGCAAAATTACACAAAAGTAAAAACGAGACTAGAGCAATACACTTTGCCCATAAAGTATTATCTAAAATGTTTATTTGTATATTGCTAGTCATTTTAACCCTTTGATGACTTATTTTTATCAGTGAAATAATTTTGTTTACATTGTTTGTTAAGCTATTTCTTGAATCTATTTTTATATTTTTTTTTGAAAAAACTTAATCATAAACGATTTCAATTTAACTAATAAAAACCATAATTTGTATAATATAGCAGTTGTGGCCATATGCATTTATTAAAAATCAGCAGCTACTTCAAACTCTAATCGTTTAAGCGTAATTGGGTGAGTAAATGCTAAGTATTCTGCATGTAAATGTAATCTATCGGCTTTTTGTCCGTAATGTGTGTCGCCTATAATTGGCATGTTTAAACCTAAACTGTGCGCGCAATGCACTCTTAATTGATGAGTTCGCCCTGTTTTAGGGTATAACTGTAATCGGGTAATGTTGTTGTTACGCTCTAAAACCTGCCAGATAGTAAGCGACGGCTTACCATGTGTGTAACACACCATTTGGCGCGGCTTGTCATCAAAGTCGAGTACAAGCGGCAAGTTTATCTCGCCGCTATCTTCACTTACATTTCCATCTACTAGTGCGACATAACGTTTATCTATAGTGCGTTCAATAAACTGCTTTTGCAGTGCTTTGTGCACGCGTTTATTGAGTGCGATCATCAATAATCCAGAAGTCGACATATCTAATCTGTGTACAATTAGTGGGCCTGATGCCTCTGGAAACTGCGTTTTGATTCGCATATAAACTGAGTCATCAATATTAACGCCAGGTACCGATAAAAACTCAGCGGGCTTATTTACCACAAGTAAGTCGTCATCTTTATAAACAATACTTAAATCTTTACCCTGAGCTGGGTTGATAAGTAGCGGGTTATCTTCAACGTTTAAACCCTTTAACATATGCCCAAGTATTGGTTGGCATTTACTGTAACAAGATGGGTAGTAATTTTTATGCTGCCTAATTGCTGATTTTGGCGCTGCTCCCCACCAAAACTCTGCCATAGCAAGTGGCTTTAAGTCATGTTTATAGGCGTATTGTAATAATTTAGGCGCTGCACAATCGCCAGCACCCGAAGGAGGCGTGTGCTCAGGTAATGCTGCAAAAATAGCATTTAAATCTGTAGTTTCACCATTTGCATTTAAAAATTGGTACTGTGCAAATAGCTTTTTTTGTAAGCTTTTAGAAAGCGTTTTACGGCGTTTTTTTAAATGAGCAATTTCATCAGAAATATTGATGTGTGTTTGCTGCAGTGACTCGATTATATTTTGCCAATAGGCTTTAAGTGCCAGTAGTTGCTTTTTTTCTACGATGCTTTGCCCTGCAAGCTTATTTTTTAACTGCTCAAAATCACTTTCGCTAAGTTCTAATTCACCTTCGGTACGTTGTATTTTTCGTTGCTGACGACCGGCTTGCATTACCGCCTGTTGAGCTAATAGCGCTTGCTGGTAGCTCTGTGTTGCATCATCAAGTTTGCTATTAACTTCAAGCAGTTGTTCGCTATTTTCTAACTGCTCAATTTGAGCATTAATATCGTTAATTATTTTACTTTGAGCCAAATAGGTATCGTCTTGAAGTTGCATGCTAGAAACAGGCGGCACAAAGCTAATATTACCTTTATCACCTTCAATTTGTCCCGAATAAGCACTTAAAAAGCCTAATTGTTGCTTAGCATTTTGCACCACTAAAACCCCAAACATTTTACCTGCATTTTCTGCTTTTAAATGCGTTAACGTTTCAAGTTGTTGCTGTAATTGTTTAGTGGCTGCTACAGCTAATGCTTGCGGCTCGTAATAAAAAGGGAAAGTAAACTTTTCAGGAAGCGCGAGAGCATCAATATTTTGAGAAAATAATGTAAAGCACGAAGCAGAATTTGACATAGAAGTAAGAGAAAAGCATTCAGTAAAATAATTGAGCGCATAATAACATATTCATAGTTAAGCAACTAAAAATCTCGCACCCGCATATTCATAAACACTTTAAAGCGGACATTCATGTTTTATGTATCAGTATGGGGCGCAGCAAACCTAGGCGTTTGTTAGTAAAGTCTCAGTAGTAATATATCTATCATTATCAAAATATTTAAGCTTATCGATTCTCAATAATTGAGCGCATTTCGAAACGATGACTTACCTGATAGATCAGAGACGAAAAATCAATTTACAGAATAACTGAATATTTAGGAGTTCTATATTATGAGTCAAAATATCGCAAGTTTTATCACTAAAACTCTTGATCAAGCTGGCGTAAAACGTATTTGGGGAGTAACTGGCGATTCACTTAATGGCATTAGTGAAAGTCTGCGAAGAATGGGCACAATTGAATGGCTAGGAACGCGACATGAAGAAGTTGCCGCATTTGCAGCAGGTGGCGAAGCGCATTTATCAGGGGATCTTGCGGTGTGTGCGGGTTCTTGCGGGCCAGGTAATCTTCATTTAATTAACGGCTTATTTGATTGTCAGCGTAATAATGTACCGGTATTAGCTATTGCCGCACACATTCCTTCATCTGAAATTGGCAGTAGTTATTTTCAAGAAACCCATCCGCAAGAATTATTTAAAGAATGCAGTGTGTATTGTGAAATGGTGTCGAGCCCTGAGCAAATGCCGTACCTGCTAGAAACCGCAATGCGACAAGCAATACTAAACAAAGGCGTGAGTGTACTTGTGCTACCTGGCGACATTGCATTAAAAGATATGCCTAAAGCTATTAAGCCAAAATGGAACGTGCCAAAACCAGCAACGTATACCCCCGCTTTATCTGATATTAAAGCAATGGCGACTCATCTTAATAAAAGTAAAAAAGTAACCTTATTGTGTGGTGCTGGCTGTAAGGATGCCCACGACGAAATTGTTGCGCTAGCCGGCAAATTACAAGCGCCAATTGTGCATGCTATGCGTGGTAAAGAGTTTATTGAATACGATAATCCTTACAATGTTGGTATGACCGGATTTATTGGCTTTGCATCGGGCTATCATGCAATGCAAGAAGCCGATACGTTACTTATGATTGGTACTAGTTTTCCTTATCGTGCTTTTTATCCCGAAAATACCACCATATTACAAATTGATAATCAGGCTGCGTCACTCGGGCGACACGTACAAATTGACTGTGGCGTGCTAGGGGATACAAAAAATTCAGTGGCCACATTACTTGATTATATTAAAGGTGAACGGACAAGTTCGCACTTACAAAAATGTGTTAAAAATTACAAAGAGTCTCGACAAGATCTTGATGAACTTGCCAGTGGCAAAACCTCGCAAAATTTAATTCACCCGCAATACCTAACACGTTTACTCAACGAGCAAGCGGCTGACGATGCTGTTTTTACTTGCGATGTAGGTACGCCAACAGTGTGGGCTGCGCGTTATTTATCAATGAATGGAAAACGCCGCTTAATAGGATCGTTTAATCATGGCTCTATGGCAAATGCTATGTCGCAGGCAATGGGGGTTCAATCTGTAGATAGAGATCGCCAAGTCATTGCAATGTGTGGTGATGGTGGCTTTTCGATGTTAATGGGGGATTTAATCTCACTTAAGCAGCTTAATTTACCAATAAAGATTGTTGTTTATAATAATCGCTCACTTAGTTTTGTGGCTATGGAAATGAAAGCCAGTGGGTTTTTATCAAGCGATACCGATTTAGAAAACCCAAGCTTTGCTAACATTGCACAAGCCTGTGGCTTAAAAGGGATTCATGTGGACGACCCTGAAAAATTATCATCGGCAATGAACGAAATGATGGACCACTCAGGGCCTGTTGTTTTAGAAGTCGATACTGCAAAACAAGAGCTTTCAATGCCGCCGCAAATCAAATTAGAGCAAGCAAAAGGCTTTAGTGTTTACATGATGAAGGCGTTAATAAATGGAAAAGGCGATGAAGTTGTCGAACTGGGTAAAACTAATTGGTTACGTTAGTTAAGTTACTTCCCTATTGAGTATTTTGGCTCAATAGGGAAGTATGAAGCAATAATGTCCTCTATTATGTGCTTATTGCAAAGGTATGCCTTTCACGTAATGTAAAAAACGTCGGACATACTTTCTTAAATATTAATAAACCATAGTGCTTTCTTTTAACTTGTTGAACTAAAAGTAAAATAGCATGAGGTTTGTATAGAGTAGGTAATAGTAATAACCTATGAGGTCAATTACGTGTTTATAAAAGTAGGTATAGAGCGTTGATTAAAATTGAAGACTTTTCTTTAGCATGGCGCTGGATTAGCTCATCCCATGGTGATTTTTCTAAAGCTACATTAAATAAACTCAATCCATTGAGTGAAGATCAAGCAAGAGCATTAATTGCCGCCACACCCATTAACTTTCCGGTTGGAGCAAAAAGATTCGACTCCACACAAGGGAGTGAGTTAACACGCCAATGGTTAAAGGGCTTAGTAAATGATTCGCAAACAGTAACAATTTGCTGGGATCAAGAAACAGCATTAGCCCTACCTTGGATAGTTTTTTGTGATCACTGGGATGATTTTTGCTATCCATCAAGTGATGACATAAATCTGTATTTAACCTGAACTCTGGTTAAGAGATTTACTAAAATATTGAATCATAGTGATATTTAAATTTATTTTCTCTAGCCAGAGATTTTTAGTGAAAACAAGGCGAATTTACGCGTCAATAGCTGGCCTATTGCAAGTAAATTCAACGCAGTTAGCGCTGAAAATAGCTGCTTGAGATAGATTTATTATCCAGAGTTCAGGTTATTTAGAAAGCGGTGAACTGTTTTTACGTTGGAATCACTATGAGGTTTTTGAGTTTGACTCAAGTGCAATGTAATGAGCTAAAACACTTAGTATTGGCCTCAATTGCTACTTGGCGGTTGTTTTTAGCTTAACGTTTCACTCGCTTTACTCAATTAAAGTAAAGCGAGTGCTCAGTATCACTTACAAACTCTTTTTAGGCGGTAGGGCGACGTTTGCAAATATTAGCCCTGCAACAAGCGACATAAATATTAAAAACGTTTGCTGGCCTATATGCTCTGCATATATAAAGTCTTGGCCTTCAATGAGTGAGTTTAAGCCAATATAGGTTTTGCTACCTGGTACTAATACAATTAAGCCTTGCATGGCTACAATAGAGGCCGGCGCATTAGCAACACGGTTAAACAAGTTACTAAATATACCCACCGATAAAGCACCCACAAACGTACCTAACGTGTAATCAAGGTACATAGCTGAGCCAATACTTGTGCCGTACGCTATAAATCCTGATGCAATAGACCAAACTGCGTGTTTAAGTTTGGTTCTAAAAATAACGATTAGGCTGCTACAAAGTAAAAATATAGCCAGCCATGCTGTCCACTTTGGTAGAGGATCAGGTTGTACAAAGTCAGCTTGCCCAAAGAGTGCAAAGCCAATACCTATACCAATAAAACCGCCAAAATAGAGTTTAAATAACAGCATAAACGAGTCCATGACTCTTGCTGTACCCGACACTAAATGCCGTGCTGCAAGCTCTGCTAAGCCAAGCGCAAGTGCTAAACCGGGTATAAACACAATAATGGCCGAAAGTACCACCAAGCGTATGTTTATTTCGGGCGTTATGTACACGCTTACTGCACATGCAAGTATTGCCGATATTATGGCTACCAATGGCTCAAGCATATGAGCTACGCGTTTTGAGCGTCCAGACCAAAGTACAAACACATAAACAACCAAAGTAAGTAGCGATGACCAAATAACATCAGTCCAGCTAGTACCCATTAACATGGCAAACGCACCACCAGAAGTTGCAAAGGCAACGCCCGTAACAAGTTTATTGTATGGGTTTGGCATGTCGTAAATAGCATCTAACTGGGCGTCAACTTCTTGTAAAGTTAACTTGTCGTCAAGCATTTGGTTTACAAGGTCGTCGGTATCGGCAAGTGAGCCTAAATCGTGATCGCCAGGGTCTACACGAGCAACATGGGTGTACTCGTCTTCGTGGCCATCAGTCCAAATAACAAACGTTACCGAAGTTGGCGACATAACAAACGACGATTTAAGTCCTAAATAGGTAGCCACTTCCATTAGGTGGGCTTCTAGGCGGTAAGCAGGCGTACCATACTTGTGAAGCATTTTACCCAATTTAACGATAAATTTGCGTTTTTCTGTAAAGGTTGCAGTTTTCAAATCTTTTTGGACCAAATATTGCGATAACTAAGCTAAAAATATAGACAATACAGCTAAAACTGCCCACGTTTGATGGGCGCGATTTTAAACACTAATTGGTGTGTGTCTAGTCATTTTTAATCTAATTTTTTATTTTTTTCAGCTATCCATTGCGACATGTATTGAGTGCTGCGCATTGTATGATGTTTGAGCATTTGGCCTGTAAAGTTTTTTTCGCGATGAGCCTTTAAATCGCTACTTATTGAATCGATTTTTTTAATTAACACCGTGCTCAATTGTGCTTTATCGTAGAGCGTATTAAGGAGTGTATTGCCATCTTGCTGCGCTTGTTCAAAGTCACTTTGATTGGTGTACATTTCAACAGCTGCATTGGCAAAATCGTCGGCGGTGTTGGCTATTTTACCAGGCCATGGTAAATCATTATGCATGCCCTCAGCACCAATATTGGTGGTAACGCTGGGTGTTTGCATAATCATGGCTTCAAGCAATTTACCTTTAATGCCAGCACCAAAACGAAGTGGCGCTAAACATACACGTGCGCTTTGCATTACATCAAACGCATTATCGGCCCAGCCTTTTATTAAAAACCCTGTTTTAGGGTTATTTAGCGCCGTGGCTTTTGGTGGTGGGTAAGAGCCATAAATATGAAGTTCTGCTTTTGGTAGTTGCTTGCGAATAAGTGGCCATATCTTTTGTAAGTGCAACACGGCATCCCAGTTTGGCGCGTGCCTAAAATTGCCTATGGTCATAAAATGTTGGCGCTGCTCAAACGTTTTTGTACTTGCAGGTAATGAGCTTAAATCGACCATAAATGGTAAATGGTGCAATAAGCTTGGCTCTATTTTAAATACGCTGCTTAGTAAACGCATTTCATAACTTGAAATAATTAAGTTTAAATCGCAGCGTAAAATAGCGGCAATTTCGCGTTTTGCTATGTCTGAGTGTAAATCGCTGATTGTAAACTCACGCTCACCTTTAAACGCTTCGTGACGAGCGTTACGCAGACATTGTAAATCTTCGGTATCTAAAATTTTAATCGCATGAGGGCAATGTTTATCGACGCGCCAGCCAAATTGTTCTTCCATCATAAAGCGGTCAAACATGACTATATCTGGGTTATAGGCTTTAACGTATTCGTCAAAGCTATCGCAGTTTAGTGCAATGCTTTGGCTGGTTATGCCAAAAGCGTCAAGGTTTACCATGTGCTCTGTGCGCTGCGCGGGCGTTGCAAATTCAACGTCCCAGTTTTGCGCTCTAAAAGTATTTAATAACGACATCATGTGCGTTCCCGCAGCAGATGAATTTGGTTCTGGCCATACGAAACCAATTACCAGCACTTTTTTCATTGGCTAGAATCTCTAATTAGTGAGTTTACATTTACCAGTGTTTTTACTGGCGGAGCTGTGTTTTGTAGCAATTCTTTGAGTACTAGGTGACAACGTTTAGCAATGTCATGTGTGTTAATTACAACGGTGCTTAAGCTGTAAGGCATAACGCTATAATAAGGTAAGTGGTAGCAGCTCGCTATTTTTATATTGTTATTGGTTGGTATGTTAAGCGTCTGTATTGCAGTAAAAACACCTTGTGCAATTATATCATTTTCGCATACAAGGGCGCTTAACTGAGGGTGTTTTGCGTAAGCTTCAATAAATGCATTTTTAGCACTAAGCGCTTGGTTTTGACTGCATGATATGGCTACCAAAGGCGTAACGCCGTGCTGTGAGCAAGCAGTATTAAAGCCACTTTGAAGTGCTTGAGAGTCGCTTAGCGATAGCTCGCTTCCTATAAATGCAATATGTGTAACGCCTTGTGCAAGCAAATGCATGCTGGCTACGTGGCTGGCTTTTTTATAATCGGGAAGTACGCATGGCGCTGCGCTAAAGGGAACTTCTCGCATTAAGGTCATTACTTTTTGCTGTGCGCTGAGAGTATCGAGCCATTTGGCACAAGTATTAGCAACAGGGCAAATAATAAATGCGGCGGCGTTGTATTCTTTTAAGTTTTTAACCGCGTTTGTTTGCAGCTCAAGATTATTATTACTACTTACTATCATGGCTTGTAAGTTATTTTCGTTTAAAATACGCTCAAGGTTAGTCGCGAGTTGCGCCATATACGGATTAGTTAAATCGTTTATTACAATAGCGACTAAGTTAGAGCGCCTTGAGCGCATAGCTGCTGCATCGCGATTGTAAATGTAGCCTAGTTCGTCAATGGCTTTTAGTACTTTTTGTTTACTTTTTTTGCCGACTTTATCGCTTTGAGTAAGCACCAAGGATACGGTTGACTTTGATACACCAGCAAGATCTGCAACATCAAAAATAGTGACTGATTTAGCTCTGTTCTGCATTGTACTTAAAGTGCCGAAATAGTGAATAAATAGCGCAATAGTGTAGCTTAAATAACACTATTAAGTCATCTATTGGAATACTTTAAACGAGCTTAATGCTTTATGAACAAAGCAAAACGTGTTTATATACGTTTATAAAAGTAAAAAATAACAAAAGGATAAAAACATGAACGCTTTTAGGCTGTTAGTTGCCTTTATTTGTTGTGTTGCATTATTGCCAGCAAGTTATGCAGAACAAGGGTATCAAATGCCCTCACCAGAGCTTGCAGCTTTGGTTGATGCTAAATTAGCCCCCACTAGTTACTTGTCGAGCGATGGTCAGTGGCTTGCATTATTTGAACGCAAACGAGTGGTAACACTTGATGAGCTTGCAAAAGAAGAGCTTAAGCTTGCAGGGATTAAATTGAACCCAGCTAATTTTTCGCGTTCTCGTGTGAGCGCTAAGTTTAGCGCTGTTGAACTTAAACATGTTCGCACTGGTACAGTGATTAGTATTAATAATTTACCACGCGGTATTATTCGCTCTCCTCAGTGGTCGTCTAACAGCAAGTATTTAGCGTTTATAGTTGAGCAACCTAGCCAAGCAAATTTATGGCTTTACAATGTTGAAACAAAACAAGCAAAAGAGCTTTCAAGTGCAGCACTCAATTCAGTAATAACAGCAACTCCCTACGAATGGTTACCTGACAGTAGCGCCATAGTGGCAAACTTGGCGGTAAATGTTGGTAAACCTGCTTTGCAAAACGACAGTCAAAATGTAGTGCCTGTTATTCAACAAAGCACTGGTGAAAAAGCGCCCGCCCGCACTTATCAAAATCTATTAACAAGCCCATTTGATGAAGCGCAGTTTAAATTTTATGGCTTAGGTCAGCTGGCTTACATAACACTTGATGGTAATGCCCAAGCAATTGGACGTCCTTCTTTATTTAAAGCGTTTTCGATATCACCTGATTCGACAAATATATTGGTTGCAGGTATTAGCCAGCCATTTTCGTATCAAGTACCGTACAGCCGTTTTGCAAGCACTTGGCAAATATGGGGCATGCGCGGTTATGTTTTAGCCGAACTTGCAAAGCAACCTCTTGCCGATAATATTCCGCAAGGTTACGACAGTGTTCGCACTGGCCGCCGCGATTTTGAATGGCGAGCCGATCAAGGCGCTGAAGTTATTTGGGCGCAGGCGCAAGATGGCGGCGACATGAAAACCGACGTTGAGCACCACGATTATCTTTACAGCTTACGTGCACCATTTAAACGCGAGCCTAAATTGTTTGCCAAAGTAGAGCGCCGTTACGCGGGAATGGAGTGGAGCAACGAGAACATTGCAATGCTGACAGATTGGCGCTTTAGTGATCGCCAAGTACGTACTTACATCGTACAACCACGAAATGCCGACAGAAACCGCGTTTTATTTTCAGAGCGTAGTTATAACGATGCGTATAAAGATCCAGGTAATGCAATTTACGAGCACAACGATTTAGGTGCTAACGTTATTAAGATTGTAGGCGGGCGTTATATTTACCTGCGCGGTAATGGTGCTTCAGAGCAAGGTAATGTGCCGTTTTTAGATAGGTACGATGTTAAAACAAATAGCAGTAAGCGTTTATGGCAATCACAAGCGCCATACTACGAGCGCGTACGCGCACTGCTTGACGACGAAGGTGAGCGATTTATTACTATTCGTGAATCTAAAACTGAGCAACCTAACTTTTTTATACGCGATTTAGATAACGACACGCTAACGCAGTTAACGACATTTGAGCACCCGTATCCTGCATTTAAAGGGGTAACTAAAGAGCAGTTACGTTATAAGCGCGACGACGGGGTTGAGCTTTCTGGCACGCTTTATTTACCACCAGGGTATGACAAAACACAAGGCCCGTTACCGGTACTTATGTGGGCTTACCCACTTGAATACAAAGATAAAGCGGTTGCATCGCAAGTACGCGAATCGCCTTATGCATTTACCTACATTGGTTATTGGGGCCCAATGCCTTACCTTGCCAAAGGGATTGCCGTGTTTGACGACCCTAAAATGCCAATAGTGGGTATTGATGGCAGCGAGCCAAACGATAACTTTAGAAAGCAGTTAGTATCAAGTGCGCAAGCAGCTGTTGATGTATTAGTTAAAAAAGGTATTGCCGATAAAGATAAAATTGCCATAGCAGGGCACTCGTATGGTGCATTTATGGTTGCTAACTTATTGGCTCATAGCGATTTATTTAAAACCGGTATTGCCCGCAGTGGCGCGTATAACCGCACATTAACGCCGTTTGGTTTTCAAGGAGAAGAGCGTGATTTTTGGCAAGCACAAAGTGTGTACGCTAATATGTCGCCGTTTTTCCATGCTGAAAAAATTAACGAACCAATGCTAATGATCCACGGCCAAGAAGATCCTAATTCAGGAACCTTCCCAATGCAAAGTGAGCGCATGTACGCAGCCCTAAAAGGTTTAGGTAAAGATGCTCGCTTAGTAATGCTCCCTTATGAAGCACATGGTTACCGTGCGCGTAAAAGCTTATTGCATGTATTGTGGGAACAAGAACAGTGGTTAGATAAGTATTTGTTAAATGATACAGCAAAGCCAGTAGAGGTCATTACTGAACCAATGGTAAGTGCTGGGAAATAGTAATAAACATGAGTAAGTAACAGCGCGGCTACTTATAGCCGCGTTTTTGCTTTTAATATGAGAGTAAATTAATGATTGATGTAGCAGCGCTTGCGGTTTTTATTCCTACGTTCTTTTTTGTGTCTATCACCCCTGGTATGTGTATGACGCTCGCTATGACTTTGGGTATGAGCATTGGCGTGCGCCGCACATTATGGATGATGATAGGCGAGCTATTAGGTGTCGCAAGTGTTGCTATAGCTGCGGTATTGGGCGTTGCAAGCGTAATGCTAAATTACCCAGATGCGTTCGCTATTTTAAAGTGGGTAGGCGGCGCGTACTTAATTTATATTGGCGTTAACATGTGGCGAGCCAAAGGAAAAATGTCCATTGATACCTCAAAGCCAAGTGATGTAAGTAGGCCGTCGTTATTTACCCAAGGTTTTGTAACTGCAATTGCAAATCCTAAGGGCTGGGCGTTTATGATTTCACTACTGCCGCCATTTATAAGTGTTGAGCATGCTGTAGCTCCTCAGCTTTTAGTATTGTTAAGTGTAATAATGGTGAGCGAATTTGTATGTATGTTAGCTTACGCAACAGGCGGTAAAAGCCTGCGTTTATTTTTAAGCCGTGGCGATAATATAAAATGGATGAACCGTATTGCTGGCAGCTTAATGGCTGCTGTAGGTATCTGGTTAGCGCTAGGGTAATCGCTTAGCGAAGGAGCATATTTGTCATCTCTAAGTTTGACCTATTCAAAGGTCGGATGACTTTATTCACCAGCCGGCCTTCATATAATAAAAGTGAAGAATGATTACTCCGTAATCGAATTTATATAAGCGTTTATATTATGTTGGTTAGTTGGGTTTTTAGCTGCCCAACGATCATTTATACCATCTTTATTTTTATCAATTATGTCAGGGAATCCTAGAAATTGTCGTTCATATTCTTCCCAGCTTTTAATCATTTCTAGTTCACTGTTTATTAAACCTTTGCCATTAATAGGCGTACTACCATCTACTTGGTTTAACACTTGTGTATCAATATTATCTAAAAACATGCCATTGGCATTAAAATTAGCCCCTACGTTTTTTTCCTTTATAAGTGTGCTGTAGGTTTTTTGAGTACTATTTATTGTCGCACTATTTACAGCACCATTGATTGGCTCTAACTTAACTCGACTGAGTCGTTTATCATCCATTGATATATTTTTACGTTTTGCATCTTTGCTAGTGCGATAGTTTACACCCAGTCGGTTATCGGCAGTTATTTTCTCATCTCCCACAAAATAGTTACCAGATATATAAGCTTGAGACTTTGTTATATTTGGTGAGTACCATAAATCAACAAGTTGTATTGCTTTACTTGCGGGTCCCGGTTTGTAAATGTTGTTTATTAAGTTAAAGCGGCCATTCTCGCTACCATAAACATTATTGCTGCCCCAGTTAAAAATGATATTGTTGGAAAATTCAACAAATTCAAACTGTTCATCGTAAGGGGGTTTTAAGCGTGAACCATTTAATCGTGGTGTGCGGCTATTATGATGAGCGATGACATTATTAATAAAACTGGCTTTATTCCCCCCCCAAATTCCACCATAGCCATGGTGTCCTTTAGGGTGGATTGAATGATTAAGGCTCGCAGCTACAATTGAATTTTGCAGCGTGAATCGTTGGTTATTATAAAAGCTAGCAGTTTCATCGACTGACCAACTAAATGAGCAGTGATCAATTATTATATCTCGGCTATTGCGCACGGACATCGAATCTTCAGCTAATTTAAATGTACCAAGGCGAAAACGCATATAGCGAATAATGATATGATCAGCATCCGAAACTTGAACTGGCGCACCCGCAACGGTAATGCCACCAGGAGAGGTTTGCCCTGCAACAGTTAAAAAGCCACTTTTTACAATAATAGGTTCTTTTAAATGAATAACACCGGAGATATTAAATACCACTGTGCGCTTGTATTTACGCTTTAAGGCGTGTCTAAGTGTTCCCTTTGCTGGGTTTTTAGGATTATCTTCCAGTGAGTTAACAATATAGATTTTGCCGTCACGCCCCCCTTGCGTGTATTTCCCGTATCCATCGGCATTTTTAAAGGCTAAATTTGAGTCGAGTGCATACCCGTGAGAGGTGAATACGCCCACTAATAAAACAAATACACTTAAACTTAAATATTTAATTTTCTTATTGATTGTATCCAAAGTATGCACCCTAAAATTGTTATGTTTATAAGCTAAAGCTATCAGTAGCAAAAGTAGTTTTATTTATTTGTTGTGCTAAATTATGAAGTACGGCATTTGGATGCCATTTATCACCAAATACCCACTGTTCGACAGTTTGTTGGGCTAAATAAGTGTTAGTGGGCTGAAAATTATTACGTGCCCATGAATAACTATTAATGTTTTGATTATTCGCAAAAAAATACCGAGCGCCAAATTTGTTTGCCTTATTACGGCTTTTATCAGGGTAGGTTTTTTTGAATATTGGTTTGTCAGCCATGTGGCTAGAGAACTGGTTATTAATTAAATAAAACTGTGCATCATAATGATGTCGACCTAACCAAAAACCTTTTACACCATCAAATTCACTGTCATTTACAACGAGCTTTTGATTTACATTGAGTTCGCCATCATGCCAAAGAGTGGCACTTTGCTTTATGTTGAAGAATTTAGAATGCTCAATTAACGCGGTACCACGAGGACACACCATATCGGTTGCGCCAGTAAATGAGCAATATGAATGGTAATATAATCCATCTTTTTTATTCCACAAACTCAGAGTATCGGCCCCGTCGGAACTAATGTTACATTGATGCAAGGTGATGCGGGTGGCGTTTTCAAAACTACGAACCGCAAACTGGTGCTCGTTAGTGTTGTGTTCTCGGCCGTAGTGATTAGTGATTTGTAAGTTGACGATATTTATATCGCTACCGTTAATATTTACAACCGCCGCCCCCCAATCACTGTCGTGATTTTTTCGCCAGTTATTTCTAAGCTCAGGAAAAGTAATTCGCGTATTACTTTGCGACTGACCAACTAAACTTAAGTTATTGCGAGTTATAAATAGCTTTTCGTTATATTCGCCAGCGCTGATTAAAATAATAACGCGTTTAAAGTGAGTACTCGCATCAATAGCTTGTTGAATAGAGCTGAAATATTTAGGGTTATGCTTATCAACATACAAAATAGTACTGGGCTCACTTCCAATGGCTGGTGTTTTTGAGTGGATGTTGCAACTAACCAATAGACAAATAACGAAAAAAGTAAACTTCATCATTAACGACCTATTATTGACGTTTTTATTGAATCAGTATCAATACTTACAATCGCCCCTCGGTGTTGAATAACCTGTCCGGCTAATAAGTTACCAGCTTTGGCACAGTCCTCTATTGAATTACCGTGTAGCCAGTATGCTAGAAACCCCGCGTTAAATGAATCCCCAGCCGCTGTTGTATCAGTAACATTATCGACTTTGTTGGTTTTAAAATAGCGGGGCTCTGAGGTGTTTTTATTACTGTACTGACAACCATCAGCACCTGTTTTTATGAGCACATGCTGAGCGCCGGCTTTGTGTAAACGAGAATGGCAAGCGGTAATATTATTATCGGCCCAAATTTGTACTTCATCATCAAAAGTGAGCAATGATAAATTAGCAAGCGCATACATGACTTTGTTGGTTTTTTTACAGTGTTCATCACTTGCCCAAAGAGCCGGGCGGTGATTACTGTCATAAATAATATCGACACCTTGATGAGCAAGCTTTTTCAGAATTTCAAGCAGGGTATTGCAATCTTTAACTGATAAAATAGCGAGTGATATCCCTGATAGATAAATAGCATCAAAATGACTAAGAAGCGCGACAATATGGTTAAAATCAGGATGTGTTACCAAATATTTTGCTGCTGAGTCGCTTCGCCAATATTGAAAAGAGCGCTCTCCTTGAACATCGTTTTGGATCATATACAAACCAACCTGTTTATCAGGTGCGATAAGTACAAAATCAGTATTTAATTGATGTTTTTGCCACTGCTTTATCATCGCGGTGCTCAAAGTGTCGGCACCCATGCAAGTAACATAATTTACATCAACACTTTGACCTGCGAGCTTTTTCAAATAAATAGCGGTATTCATTGTGTCACCGCCATAGTTTTGTTGCATAGAAGAAAATAATTGACCCGATAGCTCAACCATACACTCGCCAATAATTGCTATTTTTTTGATAGACATTTAAAGCGTGACTCCTTTTTTCCAGATAGCGACTTCACGAATATCATTCTTTTCATTACAGGTTTGTTTTCCGTTGACTATCTCAACAAGCAAGTCAACAAACTCACCATGCACTTGCTCCATACTTACATCGTTGATGAGCACACCAGCATCAAAATCTATCCAGCGTGTTTTTTTCTTGGCTAGCTCTGAATTAGTGGCAATTTTAAGCGTAGGAACAAAGCCGCCATAAGGGGTGCCACGACCAGTGGTAAATAGTACAATGTGGCAACCAGAAGCACCTAAAGCACTTGTTGCAATTGGGTCATTGCCAGGTGCATCTAGTAAGTTTAAACCGGGTACGCTCAAACGTTCACCGTAGTGTAAGACGGCTTGTACTTTGCTGCTGCCAGCTTTTTGTGTACACCCTAGTGATTTATCTTCCAATGTGGTTATTCCGCCTTTTTTGTTTCCAGGTGACGGATTTTCGTAGATGGGTTGATTATGTGCTTTGTAATAACCTTTAAAGTTGTTAACCATTTCAACTAACTTATGAAAGGTTGCTTCGTCTTTACAACGCGACATTAATAGCGTTTCGGCACCAAACATTTCTGGTACTTCGGTTAACACGGTTGTACCGCCTTGGGCTATTAAATAATCTGAAAACACACCTAGCATAGGGTTAGCTGTTATGCCCGATAGGCCATCACTGCCACCACACTCTAAACCAAATTTAACTTCACTTAATTTTCCAGGTTCGCGTTTGTCGTGCTTTATTCGACTATAAATTTCTTCGAGAAGAGCGACACCATCTTCAATTTCGTCATCAGCTTGTTGTGTGATTAAAAATTTAACGCGGTTTTCATCAAAATCCCCAAGCCCTTCTTTAAACACATTTAATTGGTTGTTTTCACACCCCAAGCCAACAACCAACGCACCGCCTGCGTTAGGGTGCAATACCATGTTTTGTAAAAGAATACGGGTTGTTTCTAAATCATCACCGAGCTGTGAGCAGCCAAATTGATGAGGAAAAACATGAATTCCGTCAATGCCAAGATCAGGGTTTCGTTGCATAAACTCTTTTTTCATTTGTGCAATCATACCGTTTACACAGCCAACAGTAGGGATAAGCCAAATCTCGTTGCGTATACCAATTTCGCCATTTTTACGACGATAAATATTAACATCGGGTGATGGAGTTGCTGCTGCTTGGTCAATAAACTCAGGGGTGTATTGATATTCAAGTTCATCGTTTAGGGTGGTTTTAACACAGTGTGTATGAACCCACGTACCTTTTGGTATATTAGCTAAAGCAAAGCCAATTGGAGCTCCATATTTTATAACTTTCTCGTCTTTTTCTATGTCACGCAAAGCTACTTTATGGCCTTTGTCTACATCTTGAGTTACTAAAATGTCGATGCCATCAACCGGTAATGTTTCGCCTGCTCCAATATTGCGCATGGCAATTGCTACATCATCGGTTGGGTGTAATTTGATTAATGGTTTCATTTTATTGACCTAATTTACTTTCAATGGTGGCTGCTACACTGGTGTTCAACATACTCTGTAGATAACCTACGATGCTTTGTTTAAGGCCTGAAATATCATTTAAATTTGTTTCCCAGTGCCAATCACAGGCTAGGAACTTTTCAACCAATTGATCAATACTTAAGCTACCACGGCCATACTCCAGCCAGTTGTCTTTAAAAAACGCTAACCATTGTTCGCTATCACTGAGAGCTATAGACTCATCATTACGTACACCACTGTAAAATAAAATTTGTCCAGCCATTGCCATCGCAATTAACTCAGGAACCTTTTGGTTTAATTCCACATATTTAAATAGCTGAGGTAGCAGGCGTGTCTTAAATTTAGTCATACTGTTTAGTGAAATAGACAATAGTAGATGGCAAATATAGGGGTTTCTAAAGCGGTTAAGTACATCGCTGGCAAACTTCTTTAGCTCATCTGCGGGTAAATCAAGGGTCGGAATAATCTCATCAGCAATGAGTTGAGTTAAATACCGTTCAAATAATTGAGTACTAAGGGCATCACCAACCGAGTCAATATTTGCCATATATGCCAGCGGCACTAACGCTGTATGTGCTCCATTTAAAATAGCCACTTTGCGTTGTTTGTAAGGTGAAATATCGTCGACAATTTTTATATTTACGTCACTGTCTTTCAAACACAATAACTCAGCGAGATGTTTTGGTCCTTGAATAACAAATAAGTGAAAATACTCGGCAGTGACCATAAAGTTGTCTAAATAACCGAGTGACTCTTGCAGTTGTTGATGTTCGTCTCGTGGAAAGCCTGTCACAATACGGTCAACTAGGCTTGAGCAAAAATGGTTATGTACATTTAACCATTGGGTAAACTCTTCTGGTAATTGCCAGTTTTTTGCGTACTTTAAAACGATTTCTTTGAGCTTTTCGCCATTGTAATCAATAAGTTCACACGGAATAATGACCATGCCTCTTTCTGCTGAGCCAGCAAAGTGATTAAATCGATGAAATAACCATTGTGTTAGCTTTGCTGGGAATGCTTTTGCAGGTTTATCCTCTAGCTTGTCTGAATCAATGTACTCTATGCCTGCTTCAGTTGTGTTTGAAAAAATGATTTTCAAATCAGAATTTGTAGCAAGCTCTAAAAAACGCTCAAAGTTTTTATAAATAGGGATCTCTTCATTAACGCAACCAATAATACGCTCTTCACTTACGGTTTCACCTTGTTCATTTAAGCCACGAATAATAGTGGTGTACAAACCATCTTGTGTATTTAGCAGCGGTAATGTGTCGTAATCAATTGGGCGAATAATTGCAATGCCTGCACTTAGATCACTCGTTTGGTTTAATTTATCTATTTGCCAATCGACAAAAGCGCGTAAAAAGTTACCTTCACCAAATTGCATTATTTTTGTTGGGTATTTGTTTTTATTAAAGTTTTTTCTATTCAATGTTTGCATAATATAACCCATTTTGAGTATCGATTGGCCTGTTGTTGATTTCATACTACTTACAAATGCCACCGGTGGCAAATTAAATTTGACAAACTGCCACCGGTAGCGAAGAATGGCTTTTAACAACTCAAATTATTTTATTTACATTATATAAATATAGAGATTAACGATAGGAATTGGCAATGAGCATGCATTTATTCGATTTAAAGGGAAAGACGGCCTTAGTAACTGGGGCCAGCCGTGGATTAGGGCAGCAAATAGCCTTGGGTTTAGCTCAAGCAGGTGCAAATATTATATGTAGCAGTAGCCAAGAGAATGGTTGCAAAAACACGTGCCAGATGATTAACAATGAATCAGGGCAAGTGATTGAATTATCTGCTGATTTAAGCCGCGAAGATGCTGTAATTTCGCTTGCGGAGCGTGCATTAGAGTATGCTGGGACTGTTGATATTTTAATTAATGTAGGTGGCACTATTTTTCGAAGTCCAGCCGTAGATTATCCGTACGAGCAGTGGCAAAACGTAATGAAAGTAAATGTTGATGCTAGTTTTTTACTTGCTCAGGTACTTGCACCTGCAATGATTAGAAAAGGGCAAGGGAAAATTATCAATATTGCGTCAATGCTTTCATATAGTGGTGGCATGACAGTACCTGCTTACACAGCAAGTAAACATGCTATTGCAGGCGTTACTAAAGCATTAGCGAATGAATGGGCGCAATATAATATTCAAACAAATGCAATTGCTCCCGGTTACTTTAAAACCGATAACACACAAGCTTTACAAGATGATCCTACTCGAAACAGTGAGATCGAAAAACGTATACCAGCAGGGCGTTGGGGTGAAGCTGAGGATTTAATTGGAACCGCCATCTTTTTATCATCAGCTGCTAGCGATTATGTTAATGGACATATTTTAGCTGTTGATGGCGGCTGGTTAGCACGATAACTTTATTTTAGGTAGCAAACTATGAGTACAGAAATTGAGTCACGTTACGCCGTTGGTCCAAATGAAGTGAAAGGCTACGATACACAGCAGCTCAGAGATGAGTTTTTGGTTGATAAGCTTATGCAAGTAGACAAAATTTATTGGCTGTACACGCATTACGAACGTTTTATGGTAGGTAGTGCGGTTCCAACTGCAGGAGCTTTAACGCTAGAGACATTAGATAACCTTAAAGCAGCTCATTTTTTGAATGGACGTGAATTGGGCATTATCAATGTAGGCGGCCGAGGTACGGTAACCGCAGACAATGAGACGTTTGAACTTAACTACAAAGATGCTTTGTATATAGGTAAAGAATCAAAAAATGTGACGTTTAAAAGCTGTGATAACACAAATCCAGCTAAGTTTTATTTAAATTCGGCGCCAGCACACCATAAATACCCAAATAAACGAGTTACCCGTAATGATGCAAACGTCTTGCATTTAGGCGCTTTAGAAACGTCTAACGAGCGTGATATAAACCAAATGCTGATTAATACAGTTGTAAAGACATGCCAATTACAAATGGGTTTGACTGAGCTAAAGCCTGGTAGTGTATGGAATACAATGCCTGCTCATCAACATGATCGACGTAATGAAGTGTATTTTTATTTTGAAATACCAGAGCAACAAGCTGTGTGCCATTTTATGGGAGAACCCACAGAAACGCGCCATTTATGGATACATAATGAACAGGCCGTTGTTTCACCTGCGTGGTCTATTCATTCTGGGTCGGGTACTCAAAACTACAGTTTTATCTGGGGGATGGCTGGCGAAAATCTAGATTATGATGATATGGATAAATATCAGCCGCATGAACTGAGGTAATGTAGTTCGTACAATCGCTTATTCACACACTGATAAGAAGAAATATAATAATGCATAAGAATCTTCTCAATGTCGTTTTTTTGGTTTTATCGATCGGGCTACTCACCAGTTGTAGCGATGATAAAAAAACCATACGTTTAACATTAGCGCATACACTTGATACTCGTCATGTGGTTCACAAGGCGATGGAATATATGGCAACGCGGCTAGATTACTATTCAAAGGGGAGTATGGAGATAGTAATTTACCCAGGTGGCCAACTTGGTTCTGAACGAGAGTTAATTGAACTATTACAAATAGGCAGCCTTGCTATAACCAAAGTATCAGCCAGTCCTCTTGAAGGGTTTGTACCTGAAATGAAAGTATTTGGTATCCCTTACTTATTCAGAGATAGTGAACATTTTTGGCGAGTACTCAATAGCGAAACAGGCCAAAATTTACTCGATAAGGTTGCAACTGCAAAACTTAAAGGGCTGGGTTATTACGATGCGGGTAGCCGTAGTTTTTATACAACGAATAAACCAATCAACACACCTGATGACTTAGTGGGTGAAAAAATAAGAGTACTGAATAGTCCAACTGCGGTTGCCACTGTCCAAGCCCTTGGTGGTGCAGCTGCGCCTATTGCATGGGGTGAACTCTATGCAGCTTTGCAACAAGGTGTTGTTGATGGTGCAGAGAATAACCCACCTAGTTATTACTTATCTCGCCATTATGAAATAGCAAAATATTATTCATTAGATGAGCACACATTTGTACCTGATGTGATTATAGCCAGCCAAAGTGTGTGGAATTCGTTAAATACTCAGCAACAGCAATGGCTAAGCCAAGCAATGGCTGATTCAGTAAAGTACCAGCGTTCGTTATGGCAAACCGCTTCTGATGACGCCCTTGCAAAAGTAATTGAAGCGGGTGTTGAAGTAACCTATCCAGATAAAAAAGCATTTCGCGATCAAGTCGTTGAGTTTCATGCGTCTTTTGACAACACTCCTGTTGCAAAAGTAATAACAAAAATTAAAGCAATGTAGTGAGAGATGATGCGTAAATTTAACACACTTTTAAATCACCTAATTGAGCGTATTTTGATTATGGCTATGGTTGCCATTGTTGCAGTGGTTTGCTGGCAGGTTTTTTCGAGATTTATAATGCGTTCGCCAAGTTCATATACCGAAGAATTAGCGCGCTTTTTGCTTATTTGGATTGGCGTATTAGGTGCAGCCTACGCTTATCGAACACGTGCACATTTAGGGCTTGATCTGTTTTATGAAAAAATGAAACCGAGACTAAAGCACAAATGCGCTATTTTTATAGAATTAATAGCGCTAATAACAGCCAGCAGTCTATTAATTTATGGGGGCGCTTTATTGATGCTATTAAGCTTTGATTTGAAGCAAACATCAGCAGCTTTAGGCATTAATATGGGATTTGTTTATTTAGTGTTGCCATTAAGCGGGGTACTTATTGCGATTAATTGCTTAGATAATTTACTTCAATTAGCCGCTACTAGACAGAAGGAGGAGGTGTAATGGATTTTACAGCAATAATTCTCGTCGTTACTTTTTTTGCATTACTACTTATTAATGTCCCTATTTCAATATGCATTGGTTTAGCTACTTTACTCGCCTTATTAATGCATATGGATTTTACGCCGGCGGCGACGACTATCGCCCAACAGCTAGCTGGCGGATTAGATAGTTTTGCTTTACTTGCTATTCCATTTTTTATTCTCTCTGGGCTTATCATGGGCCAAGGAGGGATCGCCAAGCGGTTAATCGAATGTGCGATGGCATTAATAGGGTTTTTACCTGGTGGCTTAGCGTTGGTAAATGTTTTGTCGTGTATGCTATTTGGTGCAATATCAGGTTCTGCTGTAGCTGCAACCTCAGCGATTGGTAGTTTTATGGTACCAGAGATGAAAAAACATGGTTACAGTGAAAACTTTGCGGCTGCTGTCACCGCGACGGCATCCACGACGGGCATGCTAATTCCACCCAGTAATATTTTAATTATTTATGCAATCGCCAGTGGTGGTGTTTCAATTGCGGCATTATTTATAGCAGGCTACCTTCCAGGTATATTAGTTGGACTTGCATTAATGACTGTTTGTGCGGTGTATTCTATTAAAAATAAATACCCTGTAACAGCACGCCTACCGTTGAAAATTGTTATTGAAAAAGTGTTGGCTGCCTTTCCTAGTTTGCTGCTTATTTTTATTGTAATAGGCGGTATTATTGGAGGGGTATTTACTGCAACTGAAGCGGGGGCAATCGCGGTAATTTATGCGTTAATATTATCTGTTATTGTTTATAAGGAAATTAGTTTAGCCGCGTTACCTGGAATATTACTAAAAGCATGTGAAACAACCGCGATTGTAATGCTCATCATAGGTGCTTCTTCTGCAATGTCTTGGCTGCTATCGTTTACCCATATTCCGCAAATTGTCAGTGATTTCTTTTTAACACTCAGTGATAACCCAATTATTATATTATTACTCATAAACTTGATTTTAATTCTAGTGGGAGCATTTATCGATATGACTCCAGCGGTGCTTATTTTTACGCCAATATTTTTGCCTGTGGCTGAACAGTTTGGTATGTCGCCTATACAATTTGGTATTATGATTGTACTAAATTTATCCATAGGGTTGGTGTCGCCACCAGTAGGAAGTGTACTTTTTGTAAGTTGTGCAGTGGCTAAAACGTCTCTTCATAAAATTATTAAGCCAATGATCCCGTTATATATCGTTATGTTTTTAGTTTTAATGCTGGTTACCTACGTACCTGCTGTGAGTGAGTTTTTACCTCGCTTATTTGGTCTTATTGAGTAACATAATCTGAACTTGGGATAATAAACTTGTTTTAAGCCGTAATTTTCACGCTAACAGCGCTGAATCTACTACAATAGGCTATACAAAAAGCGGTTGGTCGAATTTATTTTGCGTAAAAGCCAACCGCTGTTATAACTATTGTCTTACAAAATAATTTATTTTTGGGTTCATTTTTGCCTTGAAAGACTAATCACTGCAATGGTTTCTTTACAGACATCAAGTAGCTGGTAAAATTGAAGATTACCCTTGTTCAGGAACTTATAATGTCAGTAACGATCAATGATGTAGCACGGCTTTCAGGTGTTTCAAAACGTACTGTTTCTCGCGTAATTAACTGCTCACCAGCAGTAGGTGAGGCAACGCGTGAGCGGGTACTGGAAATAATTAAAGAAACAGGCTTTTCACCAGATAAGCAGGCTCGTGGACTCGCATCTAGTCGTTCTTATTTATTAGGACTAATTTATGATAACCCTGATGCGCTTTATATTGACCAAGTACAACGCGGTGCTTTAAGTGTGTGCGCCGAACTGGGTTATGAGCTAGTTGTTCACCCCGGGTCGTCAAAGCATGAGGACTTTATTGATGATTGCTTACGTTTTATTTCACGCTCAAAATTAGATGGCGTGATTATCCTACCACCAGTATCTGAAAATAAAGCACTTGCGGCGGCTCTTCGTGAAGCACAATGTCCTTATGTACGCCTTGCCTCTGTTGATTTAGATGATGCAGACAATATAGTTGTCTCGGATGAGCGTGCAGCCATGCGTGATATGGCAAGCCATTTAGTTGAACTTGGTCATACCGATATTGGTTTTATTTCTGGGCCGCAACATTTTCGTTCATCTACTGAGCGTTTAGCCGGTTTTTTGGCTGAGTTACAGGTTTACAATGTGCAACTACCAGACAGTCGTATTGTGGAAGGGAAAAATAATTACGAAAGTGGCTTAATGTGCGCACAAACACTGTTAGACACGCCTAATAGACCAACAGCTATTGTAGCTAATAATGATGAAATGGCCGCAGCGGCATTACGCGTTGCAAGTAACTTAAATATCAAAGTACCCGATGAGCTTTCAGTTGCAGGATTTGATGATAATATTTTAGCGTCGCGCATTATTCCTTCGTTAACGACGATTCGTCGACCTGTTTATAATATGGCATGTTTAGCAGTACAAAAGTTAATAAATAAGTCACGTGCAACAAAAGAAAAGTTACCACTTCAAAAAACGGTTACGCCCACTTTAGTTAAGCGAGAGTCGACAGGGCAATGTAGCGAATAATACCAAACGGCATAAATACTTGAACAATTTAATGAATTAAATCACTCTATAACGTTGTTAAAAATTTTTTATTTAGAACAATTAGATATAAAATTTTTTGCCTAGTTATAGTGCAATTTTCTTATCTTTAAATAGACCCCATATATAAGCCGGTTGGTATAAAATACCCGTTATAGCTGTTTTTTTAAAAATAACGTCATTGCTTTTATTGTGTCTGTTTGCCACGGTTGAAATAGCCAAAAACAATGAGGAGCATCTTTAAATTGATAAACTTCAGTGGTTATACCCAGAAAATTTAACTTTTGAATGGCTTTTTCTCTGCCTGCATAAAAACGCTTAGCACTACTATTGATAAATAAGGTCGCGGGTGAGCTTGCGTTAATATAGTTAATTGGTGACGCATTATGCCAACGTTGGGGGTTATCCTCATATCGCGAACCGAGCCAAGCACTCGCAGATGTTATTTTTTTACTTGGGTCATTTTCATAGCGTAGGGCTATAGGTGTTGTAAAATCGCTCAATCCATCAATATTTATTAATACGTTAGCTTTTATAAGTGGGTTATTAGTTTCTTTTAATTGCCCTTGACTGTAGGCCAGTAAGGCCGCCATTTGCCCTCCTGCAGAGCTGCCAATTAGCGCTAGTTTTGATGTATCTATATTATATTGTGCTTTATGAGTTGTAAGCCAATTCAGCGCAGTGGCTAAATCATTAATTGCAGCAGGATATTGCGCCTCTGTTGATAATCTATATGCAGGCACTGCAACCACAAACCCTTGTGCTGCAATAGAAAATGCTAATGTTTTTAATAGTTCAGGTGTTCCTGATTGCCAGCCCCCACCATGAATCATGACAACAAGTGGTAAGGAAGCGGTTGAATTTTTGGGGCGATAAATAGACATTGCTAATACATGGTCGGTAACTTTTTTATAAACAACATCCTGATAGGACAAGATTTCGCGGGGTATTGTTTGTGAGGGTAACTGTATTTGTGGGTAATCCTTTATTAATTTTTTATACCTATTTTGCAACGTGTACTCTTTTCCATATGCGGATGATACTACAAGAAAGGTACTTAGAATGAGTATAATACAATGAATTAATCTGTTGCTATTACGCATTTTTAATTTTGCTCTATTGGTGTGAAACGAAAATAATCAACATCTATAAATTGCGTTGCGTTTGGCTTAGATGCAACATGAAATAAACCCACTTTTGCTCCTACCCAGCGTCCCTTTGTAGCACTAAAATGTTCACCAATAATTCGAAAAGGATCTGTGCTATTAGTGCGATAACTAAAAATAGCATCGCCAGTAGGTTGCATTGTCATACGTAACTCAACATTATTACCAGAGAAAGGTTGAGGTTCTTTTAAGTGTTCATTACAGCCTTTACGTGCATTTATACATTGTGCGTAAACCAGTTGATTAGTTTGCGTTTCTTTATCATAAGTAATACCGATCCATGCATAGTTCTCACCAAATAAGACAAGTCCTGCTTGGCCTTTTAATGGCAATTTAGGTAACGTAAGTTTAGTGGTTAGAGTAAAGGTATTTGTGGGTAATTTTTGTAGTAATAGGGAAGGTGTTAACCACAAGCTGTCATTGCTTTCGGCTATTTTTTTCTGCTGATATAAGCGCAAAACACCAAGCTTTTTAGTTAGCGAATACCAACGTACATCAGAATTTGCATTCCATTGCCATTGTAGAGCCAGTTGTTCAGCAGTAAAATCATCACTTGCTTTAAGTGATTTAATCGTCACTGTATCGCTATGCACTGGTTTTTTATAGCGTAAAACAGGCTCACCTATTTCATCACCGTCTTCGTCTTTGCCGATGATAGGCCAATCATTTTTCCACTGCATTGGTTGTAAATGTACGATACGGCCATACGCTTTTTTTGACTGAAAGTGGATAAACCAATCTTCATCAAAGTCAGTATGTATCCAAGCACCCTGATGCGGGCCATTAATAATAGAATTACCTTGATTCATAACTATTTTAGCTTGGTAAGGACCGGCTATATTTTTACTACGAAACACCGATTGCCAACCTAAATCAACGCCACCTGCTGGGGCAAATATATAATAATAGCCATTACGCTTATAAAATTTGGGTCCTTCAATCGTCCTATATCCAGGGAAATTTTTGCCATCAATGATATGAGTAAATAGGCTGCTTACCGATGATGCATCGCTTGTCATTTCCCTCAAACTTAAAACATTATTAAAGCCTGAACGACTCTTTGCCCAAGCATGTAATAAGTAACTTTTACCGTTATCATCCCACAGAGGTGTTGGATCGATGATTCCTTTTCCTGATAAAATTAAGCGCGGTTTGCTCCATTTTTTTGCTGGATTGGCTGTTGTGGTAACATAAATACCAAAATCAGGATCTGGGTAAAATATCCAAAACAAGTTATTGTGATAACGTATATTTGGTGCCCAAACACCATTACCATGTTGCACTTTTTGGTAATGCGTTACGGGGATCTGTTCTGTTAGTGCGTAATTAATTAAAGACCAATTAACTAAATCGGTTGAATGAAGTATTGGCAATCCTGGGGCTGAATTAAAGCTAGACGCGGTCATGTAGTAGTGGCCATTGACAGCAACAACATCAGGATCGGAATAATCGGCGTGTAATATAGGATTTGTATAATCGTCGGTATTTAAACTAACGCGCTTAATATCAGTATTATCTGTTACATAGGCCGCGTCTGGTGGGGCAATTGATTTGGCTGAAAATGAAAAAGTAACGAGGTAATATACAAAAAATTTTAACAGTATTATTATATTTATTGGTCGCATTATTAGGTCTTAACGCATCAAAGCAAGGCTAGCTAAAATAAATGGCCCTACGCCTTTAGGATCATTGGCTCTAATATCCTCACTTATATAATACCCAAAGCTACCATCGCGATAGGGTGTACCACCAAGGCCTGCTACGGCACATGTCTGAGTAAAAGAAATACGTTGGTTCGTTGCATCGACTAAAATAAATTGTTTAATTAAACCGTTGTAGCTTCGCTGTGCATGTAACAAGTAGTCCGCAGGAAGGTAGCCGTTCATAACACCTTGAGCCATAGCATAAGTTAACATAGCGCTGCCTGATGATTCTAGGTAGTTGCCTTTAATACTTGCTTTATCAGTTACTTGAAACCAGGTGCCAGAACTATCTTGGTAAATAAGAGCGGCATCAATTAGCGCCTTAAAGCGTGTGTTTAGCCACGTTTTTTTATTGTAATTGTTCGGGAGTTGGTCAAGTACATCGACCATTGCCATGGCATACCAACCAATAGAACGAGACCAATGATTAGGCGATTGTCCCGTTTTAGGATTTGCCCATGCCTGTTGTTTAGATTCATCCCACCCATGTACAGGTAGTTTAGTATCACTGCGATAAAGGTATTTTTCTATTAATTCAAACTGTTTGATTACATCGTCGAATTGCGTTTCGCTGCCATAGCGGCGTATATATTGTGCATAAAAGGGCGCACCCATATAAAGCCCATCGAGCCACATTTGGGAGGTATAACGCTTTTTATGCCAAAACCCACCTTCTTTAGTACGAGGATGATGTTCTAGCTGCTTGTAAAGAGTATCGATTGCTAAGCGATATTTATTGTTTTTAGTCTCATCATACATAAAAAACAATAATTTACCGGCGTTGAGCATATCAATATTATATTTACTCTGTTGATAGCTTTTAATGGTGCCATCTTCATTAATTAAGCTATCAACATACTCACGTATATAATCAAAGTAGCGTTTGTCTTTTGTATTTTGATAAAGCCGAGAGAATGCGAGTAGCTCAAGGCCGTGTGTGTAATCCCAACGTGGCGCTTTGCGCCAATCGAGGGTATACGCCTGTGGGTTTCGCTGCATCTCTGATTCAGCCATTCTGATAGACCATAAATTTTCATTTGGTAATGGCTCGGCTTTCAAAGTAAAAACACAACAAAAAATACAGATAAGCACTGAAAATACAGCTGAACTAAATGGTAAATGCATAGTAACGCAACCTTATTTTGAAGAATGACTTACTTTACTGAGTTATCTATACCTAGTAGCTTAACCATTTCGATACCAGCCAAAATGTATGGTGCAACACCTTTGGGATCGTTACGGCTAATAGGTTCGCTCATGTAATAGTCATAGCTTCCATCACGACCAAAACCTAACCCTGCTACGTAGCATTGATTTAGCATAGAAACAGTTCCATCTTTATGAACAAGGGTAAATTCACTGAGTAAACCTTTATAAGCTGATTTTACTAAAGCAGTATATTCTTTAGCTAAGTAGCCTTTATTGATTGCTTTGGCATAAAAGTAAATAAACATTGCTGTGGCTGACGACTCGCGGTAATTACCGCGCTGCGCAGGTTTGTTAAGTATTTGCCACCATGTTCCGGTGTTTTGATCTTGAACACTTTTAAGGCTAACGGCAATCTCACCAATCATTGTGACTAAAAAATCACGCTGCTCGATATTTTCTGTCGGAATATAATCCAGTACATCAACAACAGCCATGGCTAACCAGCCCATGCCGCGAGCCCAAAATTCTTGCGACAATCCTGTGTTTTTATCAGCCCAACTTTGTGCTTTTAGCTCATCCCATGCATGGTAGTAAAGCCCTGTATTTGAGTCGCGTAAAAATTCGCGAGTAAGTTTAAATTCGTTGACTACTTCATTAAGCGTTTCTTGCTGTTTATGACCAAGCTCGAATTTTTTTGCATAATGAGCTAAAAATGGCATACCCATGTAAACACCATCTAACCATACTTGACCTTGGTATTTCTTTTTATGCCAAAAAGCACCAGCAGAGGTGCGTGGTTGATCGTGCAATTGTTCTCTAAGTGTTTCAATAGCTACACGGTATTTAGCCTCACCTGTACGCTCATATAAGCTAATTAAGTTTTGGCCGGGGGGATGTTATCAATATTGAAGTTACTTTTTTTATACGCATAAATTTTACCTTGATCAGAAATGAAGCTCGCGGTTACTTTTTCAATGACTTCGCTGTACTGTTTTTTTCCGGTCAATAGAGCTAACTGATTATATGCGTAAGGCTGAATACCAATGATATCGTATTCAAATTTTGGTAAGCGTTTACGGTTTACATCCCAGCCCATATAGTGATAACCAAGTACTTTATGAGAAAGCTCGGTGTCAGCTAATGCCTGTGTCCACTTTAAAGCACTTTTTGCATCAAGTGGTGCTTTGAATTGAGCTGCTGATAAACGCGTTTTAATTCGCAAACGTGGTTTTTGTGTTAATTTTTCGGCTTCCTTGTTTAAATAATCAATAAAAGCATCTTTACTATTTATGCCGCTTTCTGGTTGCCACACTGAAGCAAAATAGTAATTAACACGTTGCTGAGATTTATCCCCTTTAGGCTCAAGTATCGCGAGATAGTTGTTTTTATCTTCGGTTACTTTTTTTAGATCGCCTTTTTTGAAAAAAATAGCCATACCAAGTGGTGATTTATCTAAGCTTTGTTTACCCCAACTAGCAATATAGCTATAGCCATAGTTACTTAAGTTGCTTAAATCACCTTGTATGAACACAGTATTTTCATGTTTAACAATGCCTGTAGCCATATTCGGTAAGTCTTTACTTAGCTTTAGTGCTACATTTGCTAGGCGTGAACCTGCATGCATACTAATATCAGCAACAAGATTTTGTTGATTATATGAGCTTTTCCAGTTGTTATAATCTAGCTGTACACTCGCGCGTAAATCGCCATTTTCGACAATGCGTGCTGTCCGTGTTTTTACATTGGCGACGTGCTCAAGCTGGTTTTTTGTATTCATTACACCAAAGCCGCCTGCACCGAGAGAGCTTCCTACTTTAAGGATATCCATCCCCCAACGTGCTTTGTGATGATAAGATTCATATCCATCTAAGCCAACTTGGTGTAACACGGGTTCTGGTGTTAATTTACCGAAAACATCAAAGCCATTTCGCCAATCTAAATAAAAGCGATAGCCTACTTTGTCTGATTCAATACCGGGTCCTTCATAGCGTATCCAATTTGAATGGTCCGTATAGTAATCTGGCGGTGTAAGTGATTTAACATTTTCAAAATGACCTCCAACGTATTCTTTTTTACCTGTATTTATTTGGTGTTTAGGGGGGCGACTATGTGGATGCCATTGCCCAGCAACTTTATGGGCAAGATCTGCCTGTACTCGTTTTACTTTATCGACAGGTTTAACACTAACAGGTGTATTTTCAATAGTAATACTGACAGGTGTGCTGTTATTTAAATCAACAACAAAGTAAAGTCCATCAACAGTGCCATCGTAGTCAATATCAACTGCTTGACTTGGAAGTTTCACATCAGCACTGAAAACGCTGAGTGCTTCTTTTGATGTGAGGCCTAAATCGTAGTAGCTCACGTAGATAGGCTCATCAGGACGTGCAAAATCAGAGGGGTTACTGATTTCTATTTGTGCTAAAGGGGGCGCTTTTTTAAGTGTTGGTAATGCTGCAGTGCTTTCTTTTTGCTGGCAAGCCGATAGAAACAAACTTGCAAAAATAATAGCGCCGGATGCGAGTGCAAACTGTTTTAAAGGGGCGTTTATTGTCATAATCTTCTCCCAATAATAACAGCCAAGCAAAAAGTACTTGGCTGTTAATTAAATAAGCTAATCTAATTTATATGCTTTTTTAACTAACCCATAGGTTAATTGATAAGCTAACGTGTGAGCTGTTTCTTCATTAATTTGATGATTTGTTACCAGCTCGGCTAAATATCGGCAATCTACTCTGCGTGCTACATCATGACGTGCAGGAATTGATAAAAATGCTCGCGTATCATCATTAAAGCCCACCGTGTTATAAAATCCAGCAGTTTCAGTTGCTTGCTGACGAAATCTTAACATACCTGCGGGGCTATCATGGAACCACCATGCTGGGCCTAGTTTTAAACTAGGGTAGTGGCCTGCGAGCGGCGCAAGTTCACGACTGTAAGTTGTTTCATCAAGGGTAAATAGAATAATCTTTAGATTTGGGTTATTTCCGTATTTACTTAACAGCGGTTTAAGTGCATTAACATACTCGGTTTGACTTGGTATATCTGCGCCTTTATCTCGGCCAAATTGATTAAATATTGGTAAGTTATGATTTCGGTGTGCCCCCGGATGAATTTGCATCACTAGGCCATCTTTTATACTCATTCCAGCCAGTTCAGTTAGCATTTGGGCGCGAAAAAGCTCTTGTTCTTGTTCTGTTGCTTGACCTGTACGGCATTTTTCAAAAAGGGCTTCACATTCATTTAAACTTAAATCAGCAGTTAGTGCACTAGGGTGACCATGATCAGTTGCTGTTGCTCTGCCTTCTTGTTTAAAATAATCACGGCGAGTTTGAATTGCACTTAGATAACCTTGCCATGTAGCAGTATTTTGGTTGGTTAGTTCACCTAGTTTTTTTATATTTTCAATAAAGTCTTCTCGGCTTGCATCAACAACATCATCTGGTCTAAACGAGGTAATAACACGTTTTTCCATCGATGTACCAGCAATCGCTTTATGGTGCGCGAGTGTATCCAAAGCACCTTCAGTTGTTGCAATTAGTTCAATGTTGAATCTGTCCATCAGTGCTTGTGGCTTAAATGCTTCTGTTGCTAAGGCCGCCGTTATTTTTTCATAGTAGTCTTGTGCATTTACAGAGCAAAGTTTTTCTGTAAAGTTAAATACATCACTAAATACCGCATCTAACCAGTAACCACTTGGTGTGCCAGCAAATAGGTGATAATTGTCAGCAAAAATTTGCCACGCTTTTTTTGGATCCGCATTTCTCGAGCGTTCCATATCGCCTTCAAGGCCATGCTCGGGGATCCCTAGCGTGGTAAGGTCAATACCTTGGCTGTACAGCATTCTAAATACATAGTGATCAGGTTTAATAAAGAGTTCAGTTGCGTTGCCAAAGTTCTTATTTTCGTTAAACCAACTTGGATCCGTATGCCCATGTGGGCTAATAATTGGTAAATCCTTTATTTTTTCATACAGCTGGCGTGCAATATTAATAACGCTTGGATCACTTGAGAAAAGACGGTCCGGGTGTAATTTTAATTGTTCAATATTCTTCGTCATGGAAATTCCTGCATTCATTTCTTTTACCTATTCAGCCACCGGTGGCAAATTTTATAAACTTAAATTATTTAGCTTCGAGTACGTGTGAACATGCCTGTGTAATAAGTTGCCACTGTTTATTTATCACCCATTGAGGATTGGCTACCCATGTACCACCTACGGCAAAAACATTACTCAGAGCTAAATATTCTTGATAATTATCTTGATTTATTCCACCTGTTGGACAAAAGCGAACATCTTTAAATACGCTCGATACTGCTTTTAAAAAAGGCTGGCCTCCAGCAAGAGAAGCGGGGAATAATTTTTGTTCATTAAAACCAAACTCTGTTGCAAGTAATATGTCAGAAGTATTTGATACACCAGGTAAGCATGGAACTTCACAGCTAGAAAGCGCATCCAGTAATTTAGAAGAGACGGCAGGAGTAACAATATAATCAGCACCTGCGTTAAGTGCCTTATCCAAAATATGTGTACTCGTCACCGTTCCTGCACCAACAATAAGGTTTGGTATTGCGTGTTTTATAGCTTTTAAGGCATTAATCGATTGCTCTGTTCTTAATACAACTTCAACAAGATGAATCCCTGATTCGTACATTGCGTTTGCTATATCAATACCTTGTTGTTCATCATTAGCTTGAATGATTGGTAAAATAGGTTGTGATGCCATTAATGCGGAAAACGGTTTATTGCTCATTCATTTACTACCTTTTACTGGGTTATTTTAGCTAATGACATTGGTTGTTTGTTTAGTGTGACATTATCAATGGTAAAATTAGTCACATGGTTAACGATTGATTCATCACCGACTTTGTCAAAGTGGCTGTTTGTTAGCGTAATATCTTTAATTGGATCACGGGCAAAGCCATTAAGATAAAGGGCTTTACTGAGTACATTTTTACAATGTAAGTTGTCTATTTTTATATCGCGGACAATGGGATCAAATTGCCCCGCATCGCCTTCTTCATAGTAAAAGTTAATTACAATCGCATTTTTAACGGTACCAACTTCAATGTTACGAATACGGATGTGTTCAATTAAACCACCTCGAACTGAGTTGGTCTTGATTCTAATAGCACGCTCTAAATGGGGGCTATCCATAGTACAATTTTGTACAAAAACATTATTCACACCGCCAGAAATTTCACTGCCTATTACGACGCCGCCATGACCTTCTTTCATATGGCAGTTTTCAATGACAATATTTTGTGAGGCTGTATTTACTCTGCGTCCATCAGCGTTTCTTCCTGATTTAATTGCAATGCAGTCATCTCCGGTATCAAATACACAATTTTTGATATGGACGTGATTACAGCTTTCAGGGTCGCAGCCATCAGAATTAGGTCCATGGCTTGAAAAAGTAACATCGCAAACCGTAACACTATTACAAAGTACAGGGTTTACTAGCCAAAATGGCGAGTTTTTAATTGTGATACCTTCAATAAGTACATTATTACAGCGATAAGGTTGTATAAAAGGAGGGCGTAAGTAAGCGCCATCAGCATAAATGCGCTGCTCAACGGGGATATGTTGCTCAGCATCTCGCATTAACTTATCTCGAGCTGTTTTTTGCTCAATTATCTGGCCATTATTGTCAGTTAAAAGCTCCCAGTGAGCCTCTTTGTGCTTACCTTTCCATGGCCACCAGGTGGTATTATTTGCATTACCTTCAAGAATACCTTTGCCTGTTATAGCAATATTTTCTTGCTCGAAAGCATAAATAAGCGGTGAGTAACCCATCATTTCCAGGCCTTCCCAGCGGGTAAATACAGCTGGAAGATAGTCTTCAGGGCTTGTACTAAAACTGAGTATAGTGCCTTCCTCTAGATGTAAATTAACATTAGAAAGTAGGTGAATTGCGCCTGTTATAAATTGACCTTGAGGAATAATTACCTGTCCCCCTCCTTGGGCGTTACAGGATTTGATTGCATTATTAATTGCGACAGTATTGTTAGTTTTATTATCGCCGTTAGCGCCAAAATCGATAATATTAAATGTTTTATCTGGGAACGAGGGGACTTTAATGGATGACTTAATCGCATCTGCCATTTTCCAGTCATCACCTCTTACAGGGCTGCTTAGCATATCGACAAGGGGGGCTGATTTACATCCAACTAACGCTCCTCCAAGTAATGTACTAGATGCAACTGCCTTTATAAAAAATCTACGTGTATTATCCATGTATGTATCCTACAGTGTGGCACCTTATTTATTATTAGTAGTGCTGTTGGTACGCTTAACTAACACGATTAAATATTATTGAGTTAGTTATTATAAATTAACTTTATCAGCCATTGCCACCGGTGGCAATTTGTTTTTGTGATAATTAAAATCACTATAGCTTTTTGATATAAAATAACCGGTAACAAAGTTACCGGCTATTTTAGGTAAGATCATTGTTAGAATGATCCGCGCAAGCCTACTAAAAATTGACGCCCAGAGGATAAGCTCTCATAAGGACGCTGGGTATAAATATCATTCCATTGTTCTTGTTTTTCGTCTGTTAAATTAACTGCTTCAAACGACACACTCATCGATTCGCTCAACTCATAGCGAGCAGAAAAGTTAAGTTTAGCTTTTGCATCATAACCACGTACAAAAGTAGATTCATCCTTATATTCATTGAGGTACTGTTTGTTATACCCACTGCGGTAGTTATAAGAAAAACGTGCCGACCAGCTTTCTTCTTCATAATAAAGTGTAATGTTGTACGAATTTTTAGACGTTTCTTCTTCTACCAAATTTAGCTCAGTACCATAAAAAGGGTCTTCAACATCGCGAGAATAATCAATGTAGGTATAGTTTGATTGCAGACCTAAATTATTAAATGGTGCAGGTAAAAATGTAAAAGGTTGCTGATAGATAAATTCAGCCCCCCACATACCCTCGGCATCCGTATTAACGAGTTGAGATACTTGCCAAGTTATAGTACTTGGGTCCATATCACCAATATCAATCCCGAGTCGATCCAACTCATCTTGCGTTAATACCTCATCACTACTGTCCTTAGTTAAGCCAGTAATATCTTTATAAAATAATGAAGTTGCAATAAGCGACTCTTCTGCAAAATACCATTCTAGGCCTACATCATATTGTTTCGATTTGTAGGGTTGTAAAGAGGGCCCCGCGCCACGTTTAATTGATGCTGTAGGATCGTTTTCATCAGGGACATTAACACTAATCGATGAGCGTAAATCAGACAATTTAGGGCGAGTTATCGCATGTGAATAACTAAAGCGACCAACTAGATCTTCAGTGATATCGTAAGCAATATTTAACGATGGCAACCATTCGTCACCTTTACTTACTGATTCGCGCCAACTGTAGCCGTTATCAAAATTTGCACCGTCGCCGCGACCTGCTGTGTAACCATCTTTATAGATGTGGTCTAAATTAACGATGCGACTGGTATTTTTATTATCAACATAACGTAAACCTATATTACCGCGCAGTTCATTATCAAAAATGTCGTGCCTAAAGTTAAGTTGAGCATACGCTGTTGTTACTTCTTCTTTAATATAATATGTGCGTTTATATTCTTCTTTAGCTTCGAAAAAATCACGACCTGAAAATGCAGCCATCATTGCATTGTAATCAGGCGTTAACCATGTGCCATCGTTTAGTGTTGATGTGGCAGGTACTGAAGCATCATTACCAAATTTGACACCTTGTTTATCTAACGTAGTTGAAAATAATAAGCCATTTATTTGTGAATTATCTAAATCCATAACGCGTGTTTCAGCACTTTTTCCACTGGTTTTATTTGTTTCAATATTAAGGTCTTTCCACGAAGATCGATAATCATGTTGCTCTGTTTCAAACGAACGTTGACCTACACCAAATTTAACTGTGTATTGGTCATTTATCTCGTAGCTAAAATCGATTTTAACTGTACTATTTTCACTCTCGATTGTTTGAGCGCGGTTACGTGTTAGAGCTGCGGCGTAGTTGTTACCATCTACCATTGAATTTTCTAAATCGGCACGTGTAAATATGGCGCCAGGGGCTTGGCCAGCAGCAAATGCAAATGAAGGCATGGTCGAATTTAACTCACCACTGCCTATTGCTACTCCACCTGGATTATTTATTAACTCCAAAGGGTCAATATTACTATCGTAACTATAAGCAACAGTCGAACCTGCGCTATCGAGTGCAAATGTTCTAGAGTAAGGAACGTCTAAATCAGATTTACCCATACCAACTAAAAAGTTCATTTGGAGGCGATCGTTAATATACCAATCACCAGAAAAACTTATTTGGTCAAAGTCAGACTCAGCCTTATCTTGACGAGCTTCAGAGCGAATAATTGCATTAGAATAGGCTCCCGCTACAATTGTATTGTTATCATCTATATGGATGTTTTCTGGAACAATGTCTTTTTGGTCACGTAACAATACAGAGTATTGATATTCATCCATTGTTGTATCAAGGGCTGCATGTAATATGTCTAAATTCATAGACAGGTTGTCGGTGGGAGCGTATTGAAAAGCAACCGTTGCACCTAAACGTTTTTGCTGCTTAGAAAAAATAGAATAGCGAGGGATACGCGGTAAATATAAGCCATCTAAATTATCATCAGTATAGTTACCATTTTCTTGTAATAGTGTTTTAGGCGAAGCCGTTAAATAGTTAGTGCCGCCTTGCGTTACAGGTAAACCATCATCTTGGTATTTTGGGTTATTGACGGTCCAGCGCACACTTGATGATCCTTCGCTTTGTACTGTTCCATCGCTGTAAGCAACCGATGCTAACACTCCAAATTTGTTATCCCAGTTATTGCTCAGCATAAATGAAATACGAGGGGATACATCCTCAGAAATGTCGTTGTAGCGGGCGTTTACGTTGTAAGAACCTTTAAAACCATCATACTGAAATGGACGCGCCGTTTGTAAATTAACATTACCTGAAATACCGCCATCTTCCATTTCGGCAGAAACTGTTTTATCGACATCAATTTGAGTAAAAAGCTCAGATGCAAATACATTATAATCAAATGCACGAGAAGTATTTGAACCGCCAGCAGCATCTGTTGCAGCACCAGCAGATGCTGATTCCATACCGTTAATAGTTGTTTTAACAAAGCGAGAACCTAAACCACGAATCGTGATTTGACGACCTTCGCCGGCATCTTCTTCAATTGAAATTCCGGGTACACGAGCAAGAGAGTCTGCTACATTTAAATCGGGAAATTTACCAATGTCTTCTGCAATAATGGTTTCGCGTGTGCCAACAGCTTCACGTTTTGCCATAAGAGCTGCGTTAATGCTACCGCGATAACCTTTTACTTGAATGATTTCTATGTCATCGCTGTCGTCACTGGCCTTTTGCTGTGATTGCTCAGCTGCAAAAGCATTGCTAGTAATTACGCCACCTAAAATAAGATAGGTCATGAGTGTGTTTAGTTTAAAGTTGTGTGTAATTGCTGCCATTGCGATCCCAGTTGTGTTTTATTGTTATAAATTACATGGCCGTGTCGGTGTTTTGCCATGTGTTTGCTATATTTAACATAAATGACTGAAAAATATATGTTTAAGTAATTTAATTTAAAATGCCAATGAATGAACGATATAAATTGCTACCGGTGGCACGCGATGAAAACTATACCTAAAAATAGCGACTGTCAAATAATAAAAACAATAAAATTAATACTTGGTTCACATAATTTAACATTTAATTATCTGAGATAGACTAGGGTTTGTTTATCTTTCGAGGTTAAATTTGCAGCCGTTTAGACAAGGCGGATGCGGAAACTTTGCTCGGTTTTTACTTAGCCCACTAGGCAAAAAACCGAGCAAAGCGATTTGATCGCCCCTAAGTTGAACAAATATCAATCCAAAAAGTTCAACACTCTCTAAACACAACTGAATAATATATTGACTATATATTATTTTATTTGCCACCGGTGGCAATTGTGTTATTTTTAATAAAAGCCTTTGAATTAAATCAGTCAATTAGCCAAGCGTTATAGCTTATTTCGTAAGCAGGAGATAATAATGATAAAAAAAATAGTAGGCTCAATACTAATATTGAGTAGTTTTTTTGCAATGAGTAAACAAGGTACAACACATATATATATGGCTGGGGATTCAACCATGTCTATTAAAGATGTTAAAGACTATCCTGAAACAGGGTGGGGTATGCCATTCAGCATTTTTTTTAATGAATCAGTTTCTGTGGTCAACTTAGCTAAAAATGGTCGCAGCACGCGTACATTCAAAACTGAAGGGCTATGGAAAAAAATAATAGATAATATTCAAGTTGGTGACTACGTGTTTATTCAGTTTGGCCACAATGATGAATCCAAGAAAAAAATAGATAGGTATACCTCACCTGATCAGTTTGCAGATAATCTTACTCATTTCATTAATGATATTAATGCTAAAAAAGCACATGCTATTTTACTCACTCCAATTACGCGTCGTTACTTTAACAAAATGGGTACTTTAAAAGAGACACACCCTATATACGCTGATAAAGTCCGTCAGGTTGCACAAGAAACAGGTGTTGATTTTATAGATATGGAAAAGGTAACCACGGCATATTTTCAATCTTTGGGTGATAAAGGTTCTGCACTTCGTTTTATGCACATTGGTGCAAATTTACACCCTAACTACCCATTTGGGGTAACAGATGATACGCATTTAAATCAGCTTGGTGCACGCGAAGTCGCACAATTGGTATTAACTCAACTAAAAATATTGAACCACCCATTGGTAAAAAAGCTACGTACTCCCGATCCAAAGCATTTAAAACTAAAAGGTTGATATTATCAATTAATTTGTTATAGTTGATTTTGTCATCTATTTAACGCTGAGGCATGCCTAAAAATGAGTACACCCGTATCAGCAAACCCAGTAATGGTTGAGCCTAAAAAAACACCTGTAATTTATAAAATACTGGTTATGGTAAGTATTATTACCTTAATTGGCGGTACTCTAACTGGCATTATGACTTATGTGAATGTGGGTGTTACAGAGCATTTTTATGCAGATTGGTTTACCTCATTTATAAGTGCAGTATTGGTTATGGCGCCTGTTGGTTTTGTAATGATGACCTTAATGCATAAGCTAGTTAATAAGTTATTGCCTAGTAGTAGCGAGCTAAAACGTAATTTAGTGATTAGTGTTTTTATGGCGCTGATCATGGAGTCGGTTATGGCGTTTGTTACCGCTACTAATAATATTGGCTATGCAGATATGCGTGTATTTGTAACTGGATGGGCTGAAGGGTTATTAGCCGCATTACCAATAGGTTTAACTATAATGCTGATAATGTCGGTTACGGTAAAACCTAAAATAGAACGCTTTTTAAAAAGCTAATAACAAAAAAGAGCCATTGGCTCTTTTTTGTTATTTAGTGTTTACCTGCTCTTTAAATTGCACCATTCAAAAAAGGTGCTGTTCGGCTTATTTTAGATTGAGCTACCTCTGTAGGTTTACCTTGGGCTACAATTAAGCCGCCTTCTTCACCAGCACCGGGTCCTACATCTATGACCCAGTCACTATTGCGGGCTACTTGCATATCGTGTTCAACCATAATGACGGTATTGCCAGCATCTACTAATTTATTTAACTGCGACATTAACATTGATACATCGGATGGATGCAGGCCTGTGGTTGGCTCATCAAGAATATAAAGTGTGTTACCGCGCTGCGCACGTTGCAGCTCGGTTGCTAATTTAATACGCTGCGCTTCACCGCCAGAAAGCTCAGTGGCAGGTTGCCCTAAACGTAAATACCCAAGACCTACTTGCATAAGTGCATCGAGTGCTCGCAGTATTGCAGGTTCGTTTTCAAAAAAGGTATGCGCCGATTCAACCGTTAAATTGAGGATATCGCTTATGTTTTTATCACGATATGTAACCTCAAGTGTTTGCTCGTTATAACGTTTGCCATGACACACTTGGCAAGGTGAGTAAACGCTAGGTAAAAACAGCAGCTCTATACTTACAAAGCCAACGCCCTCACAGTTTTTACAGCGACCTTTAGCAACATTAAACGAAAAGCGACCGGCATCGTAACGGCGCTCTTTCGCTTTTTGGGTAGAAGCAAATAGTTTACGCACATGATCAAACAAACCCGTATAGGTAGCTAAGTTTGAATGAGGGGTACGGCCAATCGCTTTTTGATTTACGGTAATTAGGCGGCTTATATTATTTATACCTTCAATGATTTTTCCGCTGGAGTGTGTTTGCAGTTCTTGTTCGAGTAAGTCGGCTTCGTCGGTGGGGGCTTCCGGGATTACTTTTTGCCCAAGTGCTTCGTAAACAAGCTCTACTAACGCTTGGCTCACTAAGCTTGATTTACCAGAGCCCGAAACCCCAGTAACGGTTGTCATAACACCTAGTGGAAATTCTGCATTGAGTTTTTTAAGATTGTTACGCTCAATATCAGCCAATTTTAACCACGCTTTTGGCTGCCTTTGCTCCTTTTTTTGCGCGCTGTTTTGAGTAGACTCTTGACTGGCGTTTTTAGCAAAAAGGTGACGACCGGTGTGCGAATTTTTTATTTTGCTTAACCCTTCAACAGGGCCGCTGTAAATAATGTCGCCACCATAGACACCTGCATCAGGGCCTACATCAACAATCCAATCGGCGTGTTTAACAACGCTAACATCGTGTTCAACAACAAATACAGAATTGCCAGCCGCTATTAACTCGTCGAGCGCTTTTAAAAGTGCTTGAGTATCGGCAGGGTGTAAACCCGCTGATGGTTCATCTAACACGTAAACTACCCCAAATAATTTAGAGCGAATTTGTGTGGCAAGTCGCAATCGTTGTAACTCACCAGGTGAGAGCGTTGGTGTTGTGCGCTCAAGCGACAAGTACCCTAAACCAAGCATGGTTAGTGCCTCAATACGAGTGAGAATATCGCTAGCAATGCGCTGCGTAACAATGGCTTGCTCTGGATTTTTTGTATTTTTATTTACTTTGGTGTTGGCGGCATTACTTAATTTTTTAGCAAGTTCGTTTAATGTAAGTTGAGATAGCTCGCCAATATCGAGCCCTGCAAATTTAACACTTAGCGACGCTTGTTTTAATTTTTTACCTTGGCAGGTAGGGCACTGCGATATTTGCATAAACTGCGATACGCGCTTTTTTGTACGCGGGCTTTGCGTGGTAGCAAAAGACTGTAAAACAAAGCGTTTAGCGCTTGAAAAAGTCCCCATGTAGCTTGGATCTTCGTTATTTTTTATCGCATTTTGTGTTTGCTCATAGGTGTAATCTGGGTATACCGGCACAGTAGGAGTTTCGTCGGTAAATAAAATCCAATCGCGTGCTTTTTTAGAAAGTTTGTTCCAAGGCGTATCTATGTCATAACCAAGGGAAGTAAGAATACGGCTTAGGTTTTTACCTTGCCATGCTGGTGGCCACGCTTCAATGGCGCGCTGGCGAATAGTTTTTGTATCGTCTGGCACAAGTAGCTTTTCGGTTACTTCAAATACTCGGCCTATTCCTGAGCATTCTGGGCACGCACCTTGTGGCGTATTCGGCGAAAACGCATCGGCGTAAAGTATGCCTTGCCCTTTGGGGTATTCGCCTGCGCGTGAGTAAAGCATACGTAGCGCGTTAGAAATAGTTGTTATGCTGCCAACGGATGAACGAATCGACGGTGCGCCGCGTTGCTGCTGCAAAGCAACGGCAGGCGGTAGTCCTTCAATAGAATCAACATCGGGCTCATCAACTTGATCTATTAACCTACGGGCGTATGGTGATACCGAATCAAGATAACGGTGCTGCGACTCAGCAAACAGCGTTCCAAACGCAAGCGACGATTTTCCAGAACCCGATATTCCTGTAAAAACAACCAATGCGTTACGAGGTAAATCAACGTCTACATTTTTTAAGTTGTGAACGCGCGCCCCTCTTAATTGAATGCTGTTACTGGGATCAGATAAATTCATTGTTGAGTTTTTATGTGTGCTTGCCATACGTTTATACTCCTGTTTAATCGCGCTTTTTACTTTAAGTTAGCTTTGAATTATTTACTCTTATCACTCGTTATTACCTCAAAGTAGCGCAAGCACACTGAATGAGCGCTTAGTCTGTAGTGGCGCAGCCAAAGCGCTGGATAAAATTACGATGATTGTTTGTTTACATAATAGGTATGGAATGCGAATATAATTTAAACAGTTATTGTTATGTAATTTACTAGGTATGTTACTTGGTAATAAAAAGGAACTAACAGTGAATAAAGCCTTAGTGATCATTTTATTAGTGCTTTCGTGGGCAACCCAAGCCGACACAATCAACGCGCTAAATGTTGACCGTGCAGTACCAAATAGCATGCACTTATCGTTTGCAAACGATAGCAACATAACCCCTAAAAAAGGGGATTTTAAAATCGTTAATTATGTATTAATGAGCAATGAAGAGGGTGAACGCTGGGCTGTTATAACGCTAACTAACTTATCGTCGGGCAATCGCGAATTAGGCGAGGAGCACTTACTTGCACTTTTTGCTGACGGCAGCCGATTCATGCCAATGGAATTTAAACTCGGTTTTAAAGGCAACGAAACACAATCGGTAACTGTATCGTTTGCCGATTATAAATTCCCTATTTTAAGTGTGTATTCGAGTAACGATTTGTAACTAATAACGATGCGATAATATTAAATTAGGGATATTTCTAAAATTAAGGATTTTTATGAAGTTTGAAGATGCGCAACAAAATATGAACCTCGCATATTTCGGTGGTGGAACCGGTGTATTAGTGTCTGGCTTGGTTTGGTGTATAGCTGGCTTTGTCGCATTACTGCATTCAAATCAATCGAGTATGCTTACTTTGTTTTTTGGTGGTATGTTTATACATCCTTTAGCCATGCTACTTTCAAAAGCGCTTAAACGCTCTGGCAATCATGACCCTAAAAATCCATTAGGTAAATTGGCCTTAGAAAGCACTATTATTTTATTTGTTGGTTTGTTTTTAGCGTTTTATGTAGCAAAACTTCAAGCTGAATGGTTTTATTCAATAATGCTGATGATAATTGGTGTTCGCTATTTAGTTTTCAACACTTTATATGGCATGAAAGTGTACTGGATTTTAGGTGCTTCGCTTATGTTTTCTGGCATGTTGTGTATTGTATTAAATGCCAATTTTGTAATCGGCGCCTTTATTGGCGGGATAACCGAAATAGTATTTGCGCTAGTAATATTTGCCCAATCGAAAGGTATGGTTTTAAAAACAGAATAATAAGCTCTTATAATCGCAAAAATAGTGTGCAGTTGGAGTTACCCTTCAGCTTGGTATATAGCAAAGGCTTTTTAAAGTATTGAGTATCTGCAAATAGCATGTATCCATTAGTCGGCTTAGAGCGAATAGCAGACATTAAAAAATTAAATTTATTCCTATGTTTTGAGTAGAAATCTAATTTTGTCCGATAACATTATTAAACGCCGTTTTGGGGCAAAATAACATGCTTAGTTCCTAGTTGTTTTAATTACTTGTTTACAAAGGTAATTATTGGTGAAATTATCAGAGTATGTAATATACGCCGTTTTGGTGTGTTATAAACCACCTAAATGGTGTTCAATAAGCTGTTAGCCGTCATGGAGGATGTATGGATTTCCGAGGCAAAATAATAAAATCGACACATGTTTTTTTTCGATCTGGATTTCTTTATAAAATAGCTTTAGAAGCTAGTAATAAAGTTGAGAATGAACCCGAACAAGCACTTGTTAGTCTAATCTTTAGTTATAATTCATTAGAAGCATTTATAAATGAAACCGCAATGAGTTGTGAGATCTTTAGAGGTGGTCGGAGAACCGATAAAGAACGTGATTTCTATGACTTAATTAATCAAATGCAAGATGATCAAGTATCAACAGCAGAAAAATATCATACAGCTAAAGAACACTTTACTGATAAAAGGTGGGATAGAGGAGGGAAGGTGTTTCAAAATTTCACACTCCTTACGTTGTTAAGAAATGAACTTATCCATCGAAAATCTGAAGTAGTAAAACAAAAGAAAGTAATAGGTGGGGAGAAATCTGAAATTGACTTATGTTCAATTCGGCATAAATTGTATTCGCGGTTAAAGGATAAGAAGCTAGTAACAAACATCGATCCAACTGCAGATGAAAGTTGGATTGATAGTGTTCAAAATCCACAGTTTGCAAAGTGGTGTTGTGAAACTGCTTTAGATATGACAACTGAGTTTTTTTCATATCTACCTGAAGGTCATTTTAAACATAAAATGATGGAACAGATGTCTTTTCAGCCTTATGTAAACGGCTAACAAGGCAATTAAACGGAACTAAAACAGTTGGTTAAGTTTCGCTTCGCTACACATTATAACCAACAATTTTAGTCCGCTTATTGCGGCGTTACGTGTCAGTGTTGTAATCATCATGGAGTTCTATATGGAAAATTTTTGTGAGGCAAAAGGAGTGAATTTGGAGAATATTTTCTTAGATAAGTTTCAAGAAGAATCCCCTGAGATGTACGCAAAAATTAACGATTTTAAAATAATGATTCGGATAGCCGAGGTATTAGAAAACCGCTATAGCGTTTCGTTTTTGTTAGACTTATTCTTTGGATTTGAAAATAGTCTTATAAATGTTGATGCTGTCATGCATGAGGTGAAGTTTCTTGAGGGAACTGAACCTGAAAGTCACACTAAAGAGCAATCTGAATTTAAAAGACCTCCACTTAAAGGGCTTTGGCATAAACATTACATGGATGGTAGCATTTCTGGGCTAGCTCAAAATGTTAATAATGCGCTAAAAAGTTACAGTATCCCTTATTTTAAGCAAAGAATAATAGATGCTAAAAAAAGTGGTGAAGAGCAATATATGACTGCCGAGGATATTTCTCATATAGTGAACGATCTCGTTACGGGTAACTTACAGAGACGTAGAGAAGAACAAAAAACAACTGGTGAATGGCTCATTTATGCTATCCATGAAAACACCAAGTATTATCTTTGTTTGGCAAAACATGGTGATGGTGACGATGCTATTCGTAAAAAAATTAATTCATCTTGTATTTACGAATTTCCATTTTTAAAAGAAATTTTGCCGGTTCAAGTTGAAAACACGTAACAAGAGTCTAAGGTTACGACAGTCCGCTTTTGGCACTCTCCAGCCACTCGACAACATAAAATGTTGATAATAATTGGCAAGGTATTTTACAGTGTTGGATGGCGCTTCGATTATCCGACCTACACTGGCACAAAGCGAACTATCCCTGAGTCCATCCATTTAACTCCCAAGCTACAAAGCCCTTACTCAAAACTGATACCTTGCTTTAAAAAGTAATCTTCAACTGCATCAGTATGGGGCTTAAACGCTTTCCAACGGCCTATTGCTTTATTGTTAAGTGGTTGGCGTACTTGTACTTTACTGGCGGTAGAGACCGGTGCGGTGTTTAAGTGAAAATCTATACATTGCTCCTGCCACTCTAAGTTACAAAAGCTGACTAACTCTTTAATTTGTTGCTCGGGCTGTGCGACTAATTCTTCGTATTTTACTAATTTTATATTGCTGTGCAGGGTACTAAAGTGCTGCATTAGTTTGTAAAAACGGCTGTAAAATTTTGCAGTGTCGAGTAAATCGAGCATCAAATAGAACAGACACCCATCCTAAATTTTGCACTTTTCAAAATTAAAGGCTACGTTTTAGTTAGTGCAAAAAACGAGCAGGGTGTCTTATGGCAATTGCAAGAAAGCGTCAAGTAAGTTTGGTTGATACAAAATACTATCACTGTATTTCACGCTGTGTTCGTCGTGCATTTTTATGTGGAGAAGACCGTTTTACTGGTCAATCTTACGAGCATCGACGAGGCTGGGTTGAAGATAAGCTGCTTGAATTAGCGAAGGTATTTTGTATTGATGTATGTGCTTACGCTGTTATGAGTAATCACACCCACTTAGTACTGTATGTTGATGATAAAAAAGCGAATCGATTAAACGATAAAGCGATTATCATTCGCTGGCATAAGCTCTGTAAAGGTACTGTACTTACGCAAAAATACATACAGGGTGAAAAGCTAAGTAAAGCCGAACTTATCTTTTTCAATCAAACAGTAAACGACTACCGCGAGCGCCTATCAAGTATTAGCTGGTTTATGCGGTTGTTAAATGAAGACATTGCCCGCAGAGCAAATAAAGAAGATAACTGCACAGGTAGGTTTTGGGAAGGGCGCTTTACGTCTCAAGCATTATTAGACGAAGCAGCACTTGCAGCCTGCATGGCGTATGTTGATTTAAACCCCATTAGAGCCAAAATGGCTAATACACCAGAGGAGTCAGACCATACCAGCATCAAACAGCGTTTAACGTATGCAAAGGATGGCAAGCAACCAAAACAACTACTGCGCTTTGCAGGCATGCCACGTCAAATTATGCCAAAAGGGCTGCCGTTTAAGCTTAAATCGTACCTTGAACTTGTTGAGTTAACTGGACGTTGTATACGAGAAGACAAACGAGGTTATATTGAAAGTTCGCACCTACCCTTACTCGAAAGAGTGAATATATCCCCCGAGAACTGGTTAAAACTCACCACACAATTTACGCGTGTATTTCATGGTGCAGTAGGCAGGCCAAGTTCACAAGCAAGTTACTGTGAAAATTTAAACAGAAAGCGACGGGCGAATATCAGTAACTGCGAAAAGCTACTTGCATAAAGCTTAAGCTACTCAGTAAAACTATTCAGTAATAAATCACAACTGCACCATGCAGCCATTTTTATGCGTGTGATTTAGGTTTAATAGAGTTAATGACTTATTTAATAGGTGAAATGAAAGTAATCCAGTAGGAAAGGTAAATTTTTAACCTAAAAGATAAATTTTATGACACAGTTTGGCTTGTATAATTAAAGTGGCTGTCTAGTTTCGCCCGAGAGTAAACGAAGAGAGTCTCAACATAATCTTTGGAGGTATAAGCGATAACCATTGGGGAATCGTAATTAACCATAAATCAACTATTCCAACTTCTGGTGATTATAGCCATATAGGTTTGGAATTCGATATTGTTCAAAAAGTTTCAGATAGCAGTTTTTACTATCAGACTAACTAATGGCTGTTATTGGCACTTTTGTGGAGTTCAACTGTGAGCGAAAACTGACTGTCAGCCCCAACTATTCCAAATATTGATTATCTTATAAAAGAAACAACAACGACAACCAGAGTAATAAACCCCGCAATCACAGCCTAATCAATAAGCATAAATTGATGAGGTATTGTTACTTTTAGTGCCTTATTGTTATTTATTGATCGTAATCAATAGATAACCTTTTAATACTCACTACACTTAACTTGCTGAGATGGAGCCGAGTCTATTCTTATGGAGTTGGTAATATCATTGAAAAATATGATTATAAATTGTGAAGGAGAATAATATGCGAACAGGTAATATTTTATGGCCTACGGATTTTTCTGATACTGCATCACATGCTTTGCAATATGCCATTGAAATGGCGAATTTATATCAAGTAGGCATTCGTATTTTACACATTGTTGATCAGCCTTCAGATAATGAGAATTATATGATCCTTGCGATAACTCCCCAAGAGTTAGCTAAAAATATGGAAGACGCTGCGGCGAGTAAAATGCATGAGTTATTAGGTCAGTTGAATACTGATTTAAAGATTGAAACGGTTATTCGACATGGTGATGCCATTAATGAGATTTTAGATGAGACTAATAGCGGTGATATAGGCATGGTGGTAATTGCCAGTCATGGGAGAACCGGACTTTCTCATTTTTTGAATGTTAACGTTGCAGAAACGCTCGCCAATAAAGCTGATTGCCCAGTGTTAATAGTCAAATAAAATTGGGGCGTATCTCTTGTCCCGCTGCGGTTTTAGACGGGACAAAGTGGCCAGCACGTTGGGTAAAAATGTGAGTCGTGTAAACGTCAATACACGGTTTAATTGCCCGAAAGTGAACGTTTCATACTGGGGCAGTACCTGCATGTATAACCTGGTCTTTTCCTCATGAATTGACTGAATAATGAAGGTCCGCTTATGGCCACCCTCCAATCACTCAACAACATAAAATGTTGATAATAATTGGCAAGGTATTTTACTGTGTCGGATGGCGCTTCGCTTATCCGACCTACATTGGCACAAAGCCGCCTATTTGGATTTTCCCACCGGTAAAATAAAGCGTTTACTCAATACTAATACCTTGTTTTAAAAGGTACTCCACTGCTTTATCAGTATGGGGCTTAAATGCTTTCCAACGGCCAATTGCTTTATTGTTAAGTGGTTGGCGTACTTGCATTTTACTTGCAGTAGAGACCGGTGCGGTGTTTAAGTGAAAATCTATACATTGCTCCTGCCACTCTAGGTTACAAAAGCTGACTAACTCTTTTATTTGTTGCTCGGGCTGTGCGACTAATTCTTCGTATTTTACTAATTTTATATTGCTGTGCAGGGTACTAAAGTGCTGCATTAGTTTGTAAAAACGGCTGTAAAATTTTGCTGTGTCGAGTAAATCGAGCGAGTACGCGTAGTAGGGGTTATTAATGGTAAATAATTGGCGATAGTTGCCAATACAGATGTCCATTGGATCGCGCAGCATACAAATTATTTTGGCGTTTGGCAGTGCTTTGGTTATTAAATCGATATAAAAAAAGTTAAACGGGAGCTTATCAATAAAGTGTTTATGGCTGCCTGTTATTACGCGTGTTGCGTTTAAATAGGTTGACCCAAGCTGATTAAAATCAAGCTCGTAGGCTTTACTGAGCGTTTGAGTGTCGAGCACATGGGGTGTTTGTGTTTGGCTCAGCTTTTTAACACTTAGGCCAAAGTCTTGTAATTCACCGGCTGATTGCACGTCGCTGTGGCTCGATAAAATACGCTCAACTAATGTGGTTCCAGAGCGGGGCATGCCTAATACAAAAATAGGTTCGGCCGTTTGGTTACCTTGTGTTGGGGCTTGTTTATGCTGCTCACTTAAGTGTTTAATGTGTTCAAATAACTCAGTTGAGCTTTTATGATCAAACGGCTGCACAGCACGTTTTACTACTTTACCTTGCTCTAACGCGTTAAAAGCCTCTGAATACTCACCAATATCTTGATACTCTTTTGCGAGTGCATGGCCAATATGCAGTTTTGCATCCGGGTGTGTTACTTGCTCAAACACGTTTTTTAAGCGTTCAATATGATTGTTTTGTGTACTTACTTTAGTTAAATCACTTAATGCAAAATGACTTTGGTGGTGCAGCGGGTTAAGCGCTATGGCATTTTCAAAAGCGTGTTGGGCTTTATCAAATAGCCCTAAAAACTTAGCGCTTACACCGTAGTTATAATAAAACTGAGGTTGAGCTTTGTTAGCTGCTGTAGACAGTGTAATAGCGCGCTCAAAGTAGTTAAGTGCTTGCTCGTGAATACCTGCTTGAGTAAGTGCAACGCCGAGTGTGTCGGCATCAAGTGCTTTAGTTATTTGCTTTAATGGCACCGATAGTGCGGTGTTTTTTGCTTTTTGTAATTCGCCAGTAAGTGCGTAACATTTAGCAAGTTGCGCGGTGTATTCAATACTTTGGCCAAGGGTGAGGGCTTTTTCGATGAGCTTTATTGCTTTGTGTATTTGCCCAACAGTTAAATTAACCATTGCCAGCAAAAAATACCCATCAGCAAAGTCTGGTTTGAGTGTAACTAACTCCACTAGGGCTTTGTGTGCTTGCTCTATTTTACCTTGGTTTAGGGAGTGTATTGCGCTTTGATGAAGTTGCTTTAAATTTGGCTGCATGGTTTTTGGTAATTATTTTGTGAAAGAAAATAAAAAGGCTCAAATAAATTTGAGCCTTAAAACATTGTTTAAAAATTACTATAAATTATATTTCAAATTTGTAGTTAAATTTAACACCTACCGTAAGCGGGCGATTAATGTAATGGCCGTAGTTACGTTGTATGTCGGCACCATTTGCTGATGTTATATCGGCATCTGAACGACGAACTGAGGTAACTGCGTATTTGTTGAATAGGTTATCAACATATAGGGTAGTTGACCATGCATCAGCTGTTAATTTAGCAGATATATTACTTAAGCTGTAACCTGGTAGTGTTTCGCCATTGTCATGCAAGCCAACTCTTGTAATTACATCACTTTGCGCGGTTAGACCGTAGTTAATATCAAGCGTTTTGTCGTTAAATACATCTGTTTGATAGTTTACACCCATTGAGAACTGATGCTCTGGAGAGCCTGGTAAACGGTCGCCGTCTTCTGCGCCATCGGTACCATCAGCATTAAACAAAAATGGTGCATCTGATGTTAGCTCTGCTTTTGTATAAGCATAGGTTGCATAAACTGAAAACGAGTCAGATAAAATGGCACGGGTAGATATTTCAATCCCTTTTGCGTTAGCGCTACCTGCGTTAGATAAGTACGGTAGTTGGCCTACATCAGTAGCGCCCGCAATTTGTGCATCATCCCAATCTACGTTAAATAGAGCGGCGTTAAAGTGAAGTTGGCTTCTAAACCAGGTGCTTTTAAAGCCTAACTCGTAGTTTGTTGTTGTATCGGCATCGTAAAGCATTTCTTCTGGACTACCACAACCTGCTTGGTTAGCTGGTAATGGATCAGGACACGGTGCTAAACCATTTGAACCGCCGATTCTAAATCCTTCACTTACCGTTACATAGCCCATGACTGAATTTGTGAATTGGTATTTAGCATTAAACTTAAAGAGGCTGCCGTTATCGTCAGCTTCATTTTTTTCAAAGTTTAATGAAATAGCATCAGGTGCTGCGTCATCAAATAAGGTATTAAATAATGGAAAATCTACAGCTGACTCAGATTCAACGTCGTATTGGTATAAACGCATACCTAAAGTTACGTCTAGTTTTTCTGTTACTTGGTAGCCTATTTCGCCAAACAAAGCTGATTCTGTTATTTCGGTACGATCTACCGAGAAGTACTCAAGTTGATCTGGGCGAGACTGCGAAGCGCCAAAGTTTTCTACTGCAAAGTCACCAAAGCCAGGCGTAAACTCTTTACTAGAAGCATCCGTTTCTATTTTGTTGTAAAACGCACCAACAATCCAGTTTAAGTCGCTATCGCCTTGCGATACTAAACGCAGCTCTTGGGTGAAGGTGTCTTCTTCTTCAATCTCACGCGTGAAAGATGAAAACGCTGGGAATTCTTCATAGCCATAATCAAGGCGAATAAGTAAATCGGTTTGATCGCGTTGGCCGTCGGCATCAAAGCTCGAAATACCAGTAGCCGATACTAGCTCTGCAAAACCTAGGTCGGCTTTTAGTTCAAGGCTTAGTAATTGGTCTTTTTTCTCGCGCGGCTCTTCAAAGCGATAAGCCGATTCGTATTTACCTATTACGTCGCTTAAACCGTTGTTTGAATTAAGGCTGTTGTAATGAACAATCGAGCGGCCTTCGCTGTCTTGGTTTTGGTAAAAGTAGTTAAGCGTACCTTCAAACGATTCATTTGGTTTAAAGCGAACAGAAATACGACCTGTAGTGGTGGTTTCGCCGTTGGCGTCTTTTACATTTTTAAGGTTGTTACTAACTGCTGAGCTATCGCTCCAATCTGGATCTGGCAACGATACGCCAGGCTCACGTACTACGTAGCCGTAATCGATAAAACCCGGATCTTCATATACGTTTAAGCTGGCGCGTACTGCTAATTTATCTTCGATAATAGGAAGGTTAAATATAAAGCCGCCTTCGCCGCCTAAAGAGTCACTTTCTTTTGTTTGAAATAGGTCGCCGTAAACTTCAAGCGATGTAAAATCAAGCTCCGGCTGTTTTAGCATGTAGCGAATTGCACCGCCTAATGTGCCTGCACCATAAAGGGTGCCTTGTGGCCCAATGAGTACTTCAACGCGCTCAATATCTACTAGGCGCATATCTACTGAAACCGGAATTTCGTTAATGTAAGTAGATACTGTGCCGCCATCTGATGATGGACCAGACGAGTTTGTATTTAAACCACGAACAATAATAGGCGAGCCTGAGCGGCCACCTTGATCGGTAATTGTTAAACCAGGTACCCAGCGCGCTACATCCGCAAGCTCACTGATATTTTGATCTTTCATTATATCAGCATCAAGGGCTGTAATATTTAGCGGTGCATTTTGCACCGAGCCGCTGCGCCTTGTTGCTGTAACTTCGATTACTTCGAGTGATTTGTTTTTAGCTGCAACTTCTTCTTGAGCAAGTGCGGCATTAGGCAATAAAAATACGCTAGAAACAGCGCTCGAAATAGCCAAGGTTAACAAGCTTGGTTTAAACATAAAAAGTGATCCCCAGTTCAAATGTTTTACATTAGTAAATTAAGTTAAGCAGTTTATCAGGGAGTGAAGTCGCTTGGAATATTTAAATTGAATTTTAATTCACTTTTATAGAATAAATATGGTTGATATGTAGGGTTTTTATTTGGTTAATCGGTAATACAGGCAATGGCTTAGTGTAATTAGGTACAGTTAGATTAAAAATTAAACCCTTGTTTAAAGGTAAATAGTCATTCATATTTTAAAGATGGTGTTATGACGTGCTCGTTAAACAAATTATTACATTAAAATTAATATTTCATAATGTCATTACTTATACTTTTATTAGCACTATTAAAGTGTATTTTGATCCCCATTAAGAATGTTAAGTCGCCATTATTAGTGACAGTTTAAGTTATTGAGTGAGCGTGTTTGATTGCCGCTTCGTATTCTCTTTTTTATTTTGTCCGCACTTTTTTGTGCGTGTTTTTAAGGATTAACAATGAGCCAACTATTTTCGCCTTTATCACTTGGGCAAGTAACGTTAGATAACCGTATTATTATTGCCCCTATGTGCCAGTATTCAGCCAATAATGGCGCTGCTAGCGATTGGCATACTATTCATTTAGGCCAATTGAGTTTAAGTGGTGCAGGGTTACTTATTTTAGAAGCAACAGCAGTAAACCCAGAAGGGCGTATTAGTTACGGCGATTTAGGGCTTTGGAATAATGAAACCCAGCAAGCACTAGGCAAAAGCCTAAAAGCAGTAAGGCAATACAGCCCTATGCCTATTGGTATTCAGTTAGCGCATGCTGGGCGCAAAGCATCAACTGAAAAACCATGGGACGGTGGTGATGCCATTGCACCTGATGATGTAAATGGCTGGCAAACGCTCGCACCTTCGGCAATTGCGTACGACGCTAACAGCCCAGTGCCAAAAGCAATGAGCCAATCTGACATAGATTCACTAATTAAAGATTTTGTAAGTGCAGCTAAACGGGCTGATGAACTCGGCCTTGATTTAATCGAGCTACATGGTGCGCACGGTTACCTGTTACACCAGTTTTTGTCGCCACTTTCAAACAAGCGCGATGACAACTATGGTGGTAGCCTAGAAAACAGAATGCGTTTATTGCTTGATGTGTTTAAAGCGGTAAGAGCGGTATTCCCCAGTAATAAAGCGGTAGGTGTGCGTATTTCGGCAACTGATTGGGTTGAAGGCGGCTGGGATTTAGAGCAATCGATAGTGCTTAGTAAAGCGCTTGATGAACTCGGTTGTGACTTTATTCATGTAAGTACGGCGGGCCTAAGCCCAGATCAACAAATACCAGTTAAACCTAATTTCCAGGTACCGTTTGCAACAGCCATAAAAGAAGCGGTTAAAATGCCTGTTATAGCGGTGGGTTTAATTACACAGGCGCAACAAGCAGAAGATATTATTAGTGAGCAGCAAGCCGATGGCGTAGCACTAGCGCGTGGCATTTTATATAACCCGCACTGGCCGTGGCATGCAGCTGCAGAGCTTGGCGCTACAGTAACTGCACCTAAACAATATTTACGTTCAAGCCCACATGGGCAGCCATCACCAATAAAATAAGTAAATTACGAGGTTATAACCCAACCCGCGTTTGCTGGTTGGGTTTTATTATTTTTGTAAAGTAGAGACACACATGACCCAAACAGGCGTTTCAGCGCAACCACTTAGCAATACACTCGTTACTATTATTGCTTTGTGTTGCGGTCTTATTGTTGCCAATATTTATTACGCTCAACCTATTATTGAGTTACTTGCCCCAGAAGTTGGATTAAGTTCACGCAGTGCTAGCCTTATCGTATCGCTTACACAAATAGGCTACGCTTTGGGGTTGTTTTTTTTAGTACCATTAGCTGATTTAGTTGAAAATAAAAAGCTTATGTTGGTCACTCTTGGTGTGTCGTTTTTGAGTTTAGTGGGTACGGCACTTGCTGATTCACCTAATGTAATGCTTATTTTGTGTTTGATGATAGGTATAAGTTCGGTTTCTGTTCAGGTGCTTATTCCACTTGCTGCGCATTTATCGTCTGACGAAAAACGCGGACAAGTTCTTGGTAATATTATGGCGGGTTTGTTGTTAGGTATTTTGCTAGCAAGACCTATATCGAGCTTAATAGCCGATCACTTTGGTTGGCGCGCTGTATTTTACTTTGCAGCAGGGTGTATGGTGTTTATTGCTGGCGTAATTTATTTTGCTATTCCAAGTAGGCAACCAACCCATAAAACAACGTATTTTAAGTTATTAAAATCGCTTAAACAATTAATGATAAGCCAGCCAGTGCTGCGCCAACGTTCACTTTTTCAAGCGTTAATGTTTGCATCGTTCAGCTTATTTTGGACGAGCGTACCGGTTGTGCTTGCCCGTGAGTATGGTTTATCCCAATCAGAAATAGCATTGTTTGCACTAGTGGGCGCCGCAGGTGCTGTAGCAGCTCCCATTGTTGGGCGTTTGGCTGATAAGGGCTATACGCATCAGTTATCGTTACTGGCCAAACTTATTGCAGCACTGTGCTTTTTACCAAGCTTATTTGAGTTACCTTACGGCATTATAGTATTGGCATTAACCGGTGTGTTTATTGATTTTGCTGTGCAGGCCAATATGGTATTGGGTCAACGTGCAGTGTACGCACTAGAGCCACAAAGCCGTGCGCGTTTAAACGCTATTTACATGACGAGTATATTTGTAGGTGGCGCAGTAGGCTCGCTTATTGCCAGCCCATTATATGAAGCGGGCGGTTGGACAGCTATTGCACTGGTGGCTGCCGGCATGCCGCTTATTTCGTTGATTGGCTATTTGCTTACAACTAAAAAGCAAAGTAAGGCTGTGAGTTAAAAAATTACCGGATACAACATAATAAAGTCACCATGTTACGTGGTGACTTTATTTAGCTTGTTTAGGTTAGTTTGGTAGTTAACTAAGTAGCCTGTTTTTTTGCGTTTGAAAACGAGCTACCAACAGATGCAATAATAACAAGCAATATAGCGAGCCACTGCCATAAAGTAAGCAATTCACCCAGTATAATAAACCCTGCGAGCGAGGCAATTGCAGGCTCTAAACTCATCATTACGCTAAACCCTTGTGAAGGCATGTTACGCAGTGCAACCATTTCAAGTGTATAAGGCAGTGCGCTTGATAAAATAGCAATACCAATCCCTAATGGGATAATTTCCCATGTAAACGCGGCGCTTTGCATAATGCCGCCGTAAGGCACTAACACTATAGCGGCAACAGTCATGCCCAATGCGACAGTGGCTCCACCAGAGCTTTGCGTACCCGTTTTTTTACCAAATAATATATAACCTGCCCAACATGCACCGGCACTAAGTGCAAGCGCTACACCCAATGGATCAAGGCTGTCTTGGCCGCTCATATCTGGAAGCAAAAGCAAAATACCAGTAATAGCACACGCCACCCAAAACAAGTCACGTTTTCGGCGTGATGAAAACAAGGCAACTGCAAGCGGACCTGTAAATTCAAGCGCTACACCAATGCCTAGTGGAATGCGTTCAATAGCGTAATAAAACAAAATGTTCATGCCGCCTAAACTTAAACCATACACAATTATAGGAATACGATTACCAGAAGTAGGTAAGTGTTTCCAAGGTTTAAACACTAAGCAAAGTATAAAGGCAGAAAAACCAAGCCTAAGGGCTGTCGTGCCTTCAGGGCCAACAATAGGAAAAAGCTGTTTTGCAAACGACGCGCCCGTTTGAATGGTCATCATGGCAAGCAGCACACACACGATAGCCAGTAAATAACTTTTTGAAGATGCTTGCATAATACTCCTTAATTATACCAATCTGCATAAATCTTTCATTTAGAACAACTAGATAAAAAAAATTTTGCCTAGTTCTAGCGTGATTTTATTATCGTCAAATAGATCCAATACAAGCAGATTGGTATTACAACCAGTTGAATGGCAGGCATAGTATCTTTTTTTATATTTATACGTAAGGTTTTATGTTCAAAAGTAAGGAGGGTTATTCTAAATTTAAGTGATATTTTTATTACTAAAGAGCAGAAAAAGCTAGCAATCAGGACGAGTGCTAGCTTTTCATTGTATTAATGAGCGCTTTTTACTAAGCCATCTAAAGAGTAGAGGCCTCGTTTTTCGCTATTTTTACGTTTCACTTCTTCTAAAGCGCGCGACTCAACGGCATCAAATAACGCGTTAATGAGTCGATTAAAATGTTGATGCATTGCTGCACGAGCAGCATTTGCATCATGTTGCTTTAATGCATTATAAATAGCAGTATGTTCGTTCATTACGCATTCGTTGTTATTAGCACATACGCTACTGTAATCAGTTACAATTTGTGCATTAGTTAAGCGTAAATCCCATAAATTAGCGACGGCAAATTCAAGCGCTTTGTTGCGCGTTGCACGTGCTATTATTTCATGAAATTCTCTGTCTGCTTGCTCAACATATAAGCCTTCTTGCATGGCTTCAAGCGTCTTGTTTAGTTTTTCAAGTTCTTGTTCTGTAATACTTAACGCTGCTAAAGCTGCAATTTCACCTTCGATGAGTGCACGGGCTTGAGTTAGTTCAAAAGCACTGATTTCTTGGGATTTAATTGGTGCGTCGAGGCTTTCTACTACGTAAACACCGGAACCCGTTTTTACTTCAACACGACCGCGCACTTCTAATGCGATAATAGCTTCTCTAATTGTAGGGCGGCTAACGTCGAACATCTCTGCTAGTTCTCTTTCTGGCGGTAAACGCATGCCAGCAGAAAATTCACCTTGGTTTATTAAAGACTCAACCTTATCAACGATGCGCCAAAATAAGCGACGATTTCCCATATTTTACCTTTATATACCTTAAGGACTGTACGCGCTAGATCTTGTAAAACTTAAAGCGTAGACCAAATGTTAAGACCAAAGGTTACCGTAAAGTTAACCACTATGTCAAAATTGCAAAGTCATATTATAACTAAAATCATAGTACATTATTGGTAATTTTTACATGTATTACCAATTTAATTTAAAATAAATAATTGGTAATCTTGATTGGTAGGTTTTGCTGTGATAGTTTTGCATCGTACTTTTTTGAAACAAATAATTTACATATTGAAAGTGCATGTGCCATTAGCAACAATTGTAAAAAGTAATTTAAGCCAAATTGATTGCCCATGGAAGGGGGTCGCTCTGGCTTAGGTAATATTGGTAGCTAAGTCATATTACAAAATAAATTACTGTGGGCGTTAATTGTCGTTGGTTAACGCCCACATTTATTTTTAGATTTTTAGATTTTTAGGATACCGTGTCGTTTGGGTAAATAACCCCTAATTGTTTACGGGCCTCGTCAAGTACTGCCATCACATTACGTGCTAATTGATGTGTGTTAATGTCCGATTGTAACTTTTTTTGACTAACCATTTGCATAAAATGCTCAACTTCAAATTTCATAAAGTGCTCGTCAAATGCGATAGACATTAACTCACGCTCTCCATTGTTAGCAATAAACTCTATTTTTTTAAGTTGTAATACGGCTTCGATACGAATACGGCCAAGTTCGCCTTGTATTTCGGTTATGTTGTCGCCTTGCGATATTTTGGAGTAACTAATAACAGCTTGTTTATCTGCGTAATTTAGTAATACATCGCCCGCACCATCTACACCTGTATCAAGCAATACGCCACTGGCACTCACGCTTTTTGGTGCGCCCCAAAGTGCAATGAGTAAATAAAGCGGATAGATACCTAAGTCAACCAGTGCACCATTAGCAAACTCAGGTAAAAATGTATTTGGCCGTTCGCCATTTTTGTACTTATCGTAGCGAGATGAATATTGACTATATTGCCCAATGTATTTACGTGGTGTGCCAATTTTTACCATTGCCTGTTGCAGCCGTGCAAAGTTAGGCAAGTGAGTGGTCATCATGGCTTCCATGTAAAGGCGCTGATGCTTTTTTGCTGTAGCTATAATGCTTGCAAGCTCTTTAGAATTGGCTGCTGATGGTTTTTCGCCAAGGACATGTTTACCCGCTTCTAGGCACATAACGGCATATTGTTTGTGTAAGCTGTTAGGGGCGGCTATGTAGACAGCATCGACATTGTGATCTTGGCAAACTTGCTCGATTGAGGTGAAAATTTTAGCTTGTGCATTTTGTGGGTGTTTGGCTAAAAACGCTTCGCCGCTTGATACTGCACGCGAGCACACTGCGTACAAATTAAAATCGTTTAACGTATTTGCAGCGGCTAACAATGTGTCGCTAATAAAATTGGTGCCAACAATAACAAAGTTCATACCCGCTCCTTAGAAAATATAAGAGCGCTTAGTCTATCACTTTTTTAGCCCTGTATGTACGAGGAGAACACCCAAACCAGCGTTTAACATTAGCACATAATGTTGCTTGCTCCTGATACCCTAAAAGCTCAGATATGGTTGATATTGTATATTGGTTCTGCGCTAAGTAATGAGCAGCTAAAGCGCGGCGAGTGGCATCTTTTAGTTTTACAAAGCTCGTATTATGTTTTGCAAGTTCTCGGTGTAGGGTGCGAGGGTGCATACCCAGCGCAGCAGAAATAGTTTGGTTACTGCATTGATAAATAGGCAACATTGGCCTTATTAACGCACTGACTTGGTTGGGTAATGATTGCGTGTGCTCTGCATTTTTGGCTAAAAAACTCAGCGCAGCTTGTACCTTATTTAGCTCTGATTGTTCAAGCTTAAGTGCCAAGTCGCTTTTCACTATTACAATGCCGGCGCTATTACGGTGTTCTATAACGTCACAGCCAAAATAAGCGTTATAAGCGCGAGCGTTAGCACTTAATCTTTGTGGCAAAAATACATTCATTGGTTTACAGCGGTTATTGCTCAGCTTTTTTATAATAGCGAGTGCTAAACCAATGGTAAGCTCAATCGCTTGGCTAATGTTAGGTAAGGGTTTTAGGCTAATTTCGAATGAGAGAAATAAGCTTTTTTCATCCTCTAAAGGGTGCGACGTTAAACTCAGTGCAGGGCTATGTAAATGCAAGTATTTAACAACCCAATTGAGCGCATCACCTAAGTTAGTGCCGCTTTTGGCTGCTATTGCAACGTGTCCTAAAATATCAAAATTTTGCCTGCTTGCAAGCTGAAGGCCAAAGCTGAGGCAATTAAATTTACACGCGCAGTACTCTAATACCTCGGCGTAGGCACGATAAGGCAAATATTGGTTTTCCAGGCATTCAAAGTCAATATTAATATTATTACTTCGCATGATCATATACGGATCGCCGCCAAACTCTCTAATTAGGGTATCTATACCTTGTAGTGACGTAGCTCTAATTAGGCTGCTCATAGTTAACCTCAAATAAACGGTGTCTAAAAATATCAAGTTTTGCTGGGTTTTTCTATGCACTATTGCCATTAAAGCCGTTTAAATTTTAATTAAGGTACACCATGAACAACACCGCATTTGACTACATTGTTATTGGAGCTGGCAGTGGCGGTTGCGTTATTGCATCGCGCTTGTCAGAGGATAAAAATGTAAGCGTGTGCTTAATTGAAGCAGGAAAAAGTGATAACAGCGCATTTGTTCAAATGCCAGCGGGAATTGCGGCGAGTGTGCCTTATGGTATTAATAGTTGGCATTACAATACAGTAGTGCAAAAAGCGCTGAATAATCGTTGCGGGTTTGTACCTAGAGGCAAAGTATTGGGTGGGTCAAGCTCGACTAATGCAATGGTTTATATTCGAGGTAATAAATACGATTACGACCAATGGGCGGCTAATGGCAATACTGGTTGGGATTTTGAGAGTTTACTCCCATATTTTATTAAAGCTGAAAATAATAAAACGTTTATAAATAATGATCTTCACGGTACAAAAGGCCCACTGCATATACAAGAGCTAAATAGCCCAAGCCATGTCAATCAATACTTTTTAAATGCCTGTGCTGAGCAGGGCGTTAATTTAAGTACCGATATAAATGGCGAAGAACAAAGTGGTGCACGTTTATCGCAAGTAACGCAGCATAATGGCGAGCGGTGTAGTGCAGCAAAGGCATATTTAACACCGTATTTAAACCGCCCAAATTTAACTGTATTAACCAATAGCCATGTTAATAAAATAAATATAAAAAATAACACAGCGAAAGGCGTGCAAATAGAGCGCAATAATCAGGTTATTAATTTGCTCGCACGTAAAGAAGTAATATTAAGCGCAGGTGCTATTAACTCTCCGCAAATATTGATGCTTTCAGGCATTGGGCCAAAAAATCACTTAAAAGCGCATAATATTGACGTTGCTGTGCCGCTTGAGGGAGTCGGTAATAATTTACAAGATCATTTAACCGTGGTGCCATTATTTAAAGCCAAATACAATAAAGGCACGTTTGGGATGAGCCCGTTAGGTATAGGACATATTTTAAAAGGTTGTGTAGATTGGTTTTGTAAACGACAAGGGCGTTTAACCAGTAATTTTGCAGAGTCGCACGCGTTTATTAAATTATTTGAAGACTCGCCAGCGCCAGATGTGCAATTAGAATTTGTTATTGGGCTGGTGGACGATCATAGTCGTAAATTACACACTGGGCATGGTTACAGTATACACAGCAGTATTATGCGTCCTAAAAGCCGAGGCACGATTACGTTAGCTGATAACAATCCGCGTAGCGCTCCACTTATTGACCCTAATTACTTAAGCCATCCAGATGACTTAGCAGCAATGTTATTAGGTCTTAAAAAAACGTTGATGATTATGCAAAGCAAAGCCTTTGATAGCATACGCGGAAAAATGGTGTATCCGCTTGATATAAATAACGATGAGCAACTTATTGCATTCATTCGCCAAACAGCAGATACCGAATACCACCCAGTTGGTACATGTAAAATGGGACAAGACTCAATGGCAGTGGTAGATACAAGCTTGAGGGTTCATGGGATGAGTAATTTACGCGTGGTTGATGCGTCTATTATGCCTAGCATTATTACTGGTAATACTAATGCACCCGTTATTGCTATTGCAGAAAAAGCGGCTGATTTAATTAAATCATCACTTAGAGATTAACGAGCTATAAAAATCATTTAGCCATTGTTGCCAATCGCTTTCAAGGTGCAGCATTTGCTTATGTTTTTTAGCATTTATATGCTTAGTTTCATCTTCATTTGCCATATAGGGACCAACGCGACAAAGCGGGCAATGGTTTGGTGTTAAGTATGCAGGCTTTGTGAGACGTGAGCTTAATTCGCTAGTATGTTTATCGATACTTTTTGGGCTGAAAACGTAAGTTATACCGCTGGTGTCTTTGACGTGTTTATCGCGGTCAACATTACGAATTTTATAACCTTCAAAGCGGCTAATATCAAAAGGCATTTGCCCAAAATACTCAATGTTTAGATGAGTATTTAAACTGCCTTCTATATTCCATTCGCGATAGGGTTTTACGTCCTTTGAGGTGATGTAGCACAGCATTGGACCATTTTTATCAAGCGCGTATTCGTTAGCGTATTTAATAAACTGGTGCAGTAAAGCGCGGTTAAGTACATTTATGCTGGTTTGGCGCGTGTTGTTTTCAAACGCTTCACGGCCAACAAACGCAGGTATGAGTGGAAACTGAAAAATAACCACATCAAAGCTGTGCTTGCTTTCACTTAGAGCTTGCCAACACGCAGGGTTTGTTACGTCAAAACCATTGAGTACTTCAACGTTGTGCGCTTTTAAATTGCTAAGTGCATTGTGCTGGTACTTTTGCTCAATTGTGGTCTGGTCATCGAAAGTAGATGCAACTAAAGCTTTTGGCGATAGGTGAGTGTAAATAGCATTCGAAAACGATAAATCGCCATCGCCTACGGTGAGTATTCGCCATTGAGGATTTAAGTACATATTTTATTTAGCGTTTATGTTTGTAGCAGTATTATTTATATCGCTATTTGTTTGTGAGTCTTTTGCTAGTAAACGATGAAACGCAAGTCTGGTTTTTAACCCTTCGATTGCGATTTGTTTAATAATAAGATTAAAAGTAATTAAAACAGCAAAGGCAATATGAATAGGGCCATGAGTAAATCCTGCATCTGTATCGTAAAGTGTTAAACCGAATAGCAAAAATAAGACGACTAAAAATATTTCGAGTAATTGACTTGAATAAAAGCTTAAACGACCTTCACTTTTATGATCTTTTTTAATGCGAATAGCACAAAAAAATGGGATCACTTTGATTTTAAATGCAGCGTTTTTCTCTACGTAGTTTTCGCCTAGTTCATCGAGTTGTTGGCGTAGTTGGTCAATCATAGTGTGTCCTCAAATAGCAGTGCGCGGATATTACCTTATTACCGAACAATATTTAAGTTTACAGCTGCTATTTAGGATAAATACTCATACCAATAGTAAGGATATGACAAACAAACACAACAGAGGTAAGTACAACACGCATTTTTTGGTAATCCTTGTGGTAGGTTTGCCATTGCGCAGTCGCTTTTTCAAAAAGTAGCACAAGCCAAAAACTTATAGCTAACCAACCCAATGCCCACTCAACAGGTACAAAGGCTAAAAATGGTATAGGAATAACCGGTAGTACGGCTTTTACTGCATCGCTATAGCTTTGCTCACCCGCTCGCCATAGGTTACCTGTCATAAATGCTAATATAGCAATGCTATAAAAAGTGAAAAATTCTAAGTTAATACTGTTACTACCAAACACAAGCGGCCAACCCACGCAGCCTAAAAATGGTATTAAGCCTAAGTAGCCTAATTGAATGTGATTGATAAATTTTTCCATAACAGTATGCCCTGTGTTTATATAATTAAAAGCGCGGGTATTGTAACAGTATTTTGGTCCAAAAATTAGAGCCCGTTTATTTTTACGGAAAAAGACACAATCTAGTTCAATCTTAAAAATCGATTGGTTTAATCTAAACAATCAATTTTATTTAATTATCAATTGGCCTTATTGTACTAATCAAGCCAACGCAAGAGGCCACATACTACGGCTGCGTTGAGTAACTTTAATTCTACTTAAATATAAATGAGGAATACCATGAGCACTTCATTAATCAACACAAAATTACAACCATTCAATGCAACCGCTTACCACAACGGTGACTTTGTAGAATTGTCTGAAAAAGATGTTCTAGGTAAATGGTCAATCTTCTTCTTTTACCCAGCTGATTTTACATTTGTATGTCCTACTGAACTTGGCGATGTGGCAGATCATTACGCACAACTTCAAGAAATGGGCGTAGAGGTTTACTCAGTATCTACTGACACTCATTTTACTCATAAAGCATGGCACGACACGTCAGACACAATTGGTAAAATCACTTACCCAATGATTGGCGACCCAACAGGGCGTATTACACGCGGCTTTGGCGTAATGATTGAAGAAGAAGGCTTAGCACTTCGCGGTACATTTGTAATGAACCCAGAAGGCGAAATTAAAATTATCGAAACTCACGATCTAGGTATTGGCCGTAGCGCTAAAGAACTTGTTCGTAAAGTACAAGCTGCACAATACATTGCAACTCACGACGGTGAAGTTTGCCCTGCATCTTGGCAGCCAGGTGAAGACACACTTGCACCTTCACTAGACCTAGTTGGTAAAATCTAAGTACCTGATTTTCCAATCAAGTAAGGGCAGGTTACTGCCCTTAAATCAACAAACGTACGCTTGTTGATGCCTCCTATATCAATATATTTGTTTAAGCACATGCATTATTTGGCATGGGAGGCCTGCTGTTTAAATTTTCCTAAAAGGGTTAAGCCATGTTAGATAACAACATAAAAAATCAATTAAAAAGCCATTTCGAATCGCTTACTCAACCTGTTGAGCTGCTTATTGCCTTGGATGACAGCAAAAAATCAGCAGAGGTAGAAAGCTTAGCAAACGATTTAGCCTCACTAAGCGATAAATTTACGGTAATAAACAATCCTGATACAAGCGCGCGTCGCCCATCAATGGTTGTACATTCACCTATTAAAAACACTCATATTACGTTTGCAGGCGTACCTATGGGTCACGAATTCACAAGTTTAGTGTTAGCACTTTTGCATACTGGCGGACACGCAAGTAAAGCTAAAAGCGAAGACATTGAGCAAATACAATCGCTCACTCAAGAGCTAAACTTTGAAGTATACATAAGTCTAAGTTGCCAAACGTGCCCGCAAGTCGTGCAAGCACTTAACACTATGGCTGCGACAAACAGTAATATTAAAGCCACCATGATTGATGGCGCATTATTTCAAGATGAAGTAGAAGAGCGAAATATTTTAGCTGTACCGGCTGTATATTTAAATGGCGAACCATTTAGCCAAGGTGCACTAAGCCTTACTGACATACTCAATAAAGTAGATAGCAAAGGGGCTGCTAAACAAGCCGCAGCGCTAAGCGAAAAAGACGAGTTTGATGTACTTGTAGTTGGTGGCGGGCCTGCGGGTGCATCGGCTGCGATTTACTCAGCGCGAAAAGGGTTAAATACAGGCATTGTTGCCGACAGATTTGGTGGGCAAGTTGCCGATACATTAGCAATAGAGAACTTTATTTCGATTAAGGCGACTGAAGGGCCAAAGTTAGTTGCTCAGCTTGAAGAGCACGTTAAAGAATACGATGTAGATGTAATGCATAATCAGCGTGCAGCGGCACTTGGTTATAACAATGGTTACGAAATTACACTAGAAAATGGCGCAGTACTTAAAGCTAAATCGCTCGTACTTGCCACTGGTGCACGCTGGCGCGAAATGAACGTTCCAGGTGAGCAAGAATATCGCGGCCACGGTGTGGCATATTGCCCACATTGCGACGGCCCTTTGTTTAAAGGCAAACCTGTTGCTGTAATTGGCGGTGGTAATTCAGGTATAGAAGCGGCAATCGATTTAGCCAATATTGTGCAAAGCGTTACGGTACTTGAATTTGCAGACACATTACGAGCTGATGAAGTGCTTATTCGTAAAGCTAAAAGTATGGCTAATATTACTATTATCAAAAGTGCACAAACAACCGAAGTACTTGGTGATGGTAAAAAAGTAACAGGCTTAATGTACACAGATAGAGTGTCTGGAGAGAGTAAAGAGCTTGAACTTGCCGGTATATTTGTACAAATAGGCTTAATACCAAATACCGAGTGGTTAAAAGACAGCGACCTTGAATTAAGTAAATTTGGTGAAATACTGATTGATGCTAAAGGCGCAACTTCATTACCAGGCATTTATGGCGCGGGGGATGCAACCAATACTCCGTTTAAACAAATTATTATTGCAATGGGCAGCGGTGCAACAGCAAGTTTAGGTGCATTTGATTATTTAATTCGTCACAGCGATGAAACCGAGCAAGATCAAAGCGCTGCTTAGTTGTATTAGTTCAGACAAGATCTGACAATTCAACTTGAAAAAGTGAGAGTTACCCGTTTTGATAAAGGTGTCGAATCTTTAAATCAAAACAAACAAAAAGGTAACTCTCATGTTGCATACTAACAATCCAATCATAAAACACAAAGCTGGTTTACTTAACCTTGCCGAAGAACTAGGCAATGTATCAAGAGCCTGTAAAGTCATGGGCGTATCACGAGATACATTTTATCGTTATCAAGAACTCGTTAATGAAGGTGGTATCGATGCATTAATCGAAAAGAACCGCCGTACACCAAATATAAAGAATCGCGTTGACGAAGAAACAGAGCAAGCCGTCATTAACTATGCAGTTGAATATCCTGCTCACGGTCAACATAGAACCAGCAATGAGCTTCGTAAGTTAGGCGTGTTTGTCTCAGGTAGTGGTGTTCGTTCAATCTGGTTGCGTCACGATTTAGAAAACTTCAAAAAACGATTGAAAGCATTGGAAAACAAAGTCGCTAATGAAGGCATTATTTTATCTGACGCCCAAGTTGCTGCGCTAGAAAAGAAAAAACATGACGATGAAGCCTGTGGTGAAATTGAAACAGCGCATCCCGGTTATCTTGGCTCACAAGACACATTTTATGTTGGTAACCTTAAAGGTGTTGGTCGTATCTATCAACAAACCTTTGTGGATACCTACAGTAAAGTCGCCTTTGCGAAGCTCTACACAACGAAAACGCCAATTACAGCGGCTGACATGCTCAATGATAAAGTATTGCCTTATTTCGAAGGTCACAAATTGCCTATGCTTCGAATATTAACTGACCGAGGAACTGAGTATTGTGGGCGAGTTGAGCATCATGATTATCAGCTATATTTGGCAATTAACGACATCGACCATACAAAAACGAAAGCAATGTCCCCGCAAACAAATGGTATCTGTGAGCGTTTCCATAAGACGATTTTAAACGAGTTCTATCAAATCACATTCCGCAAAAAGTTGTACGATTCAATGGAAGAACTACAAAAAGATCTGGACGAATGGATGGATTACTACAACAATGATCGGACTCATCAAGGAAAAGTATGTTGCGGTCGAACACCACTTGAAACATTACTGGATGGAAAAACGGTTTGGGCAGAAAAGAATTTAGCTCAAATCTAAACTAACAGTCACCATTAGAAAAATGGGTAACTGTCAGATCAAGTCTGAGCTAGTACAGCTTAGTTAACCAGAAATCTCTCTTGATATAACAGCGTTCACCCTTAGCTGTTTGTTCACCCAAGCCGCCCTTCTCCAAAGGCGGCTTTTTTAATTTATAAAGTTCTTTAAATACATGTTTCTTAGGCACTACCCTGGTGAACGACTATCTAGATCATCTGATTTTACTATTATTGAATCTTTGGCTTTTAGCCCTGTCTCAACTTTACCTGCTGTTTTTATTAATATATCTTGGCTTTCTTTATCTAGTTTTGTTATTAAATTCGAAAAACCAGGTATGTTTTTTAATTTATCTACCGCATTTCCTAATTTAACACTTTTATCAAGTGCATCCATAATAGGGTGGTCAGTCGTTTTATAATCAGAAATTAGTTTCCCTGGATTTTCTGCATTAACATGAAGGATGTTAAATAATAGCTTTACACGAAGTTCATTGGATAGATCACCGTCTTTCAATTCTTCTATCTGGGTTGATAAGCCTTCAAATGTCTTACTTAAAACTCCTTTGTGTGTGTATTCTTCGATTAACCTTTTGGAAAGGTTTGCTTTTTTGTTGGCTGAATAAGCTATCCATAAAACAGGTAGATATAGTGGTAAAATTGATAATATAATTTTTGGAGTATCTGACAAAACGGCTAATAGATCTTTATTTAGGCCAATCAGTAAATAAAGATCAACAGCAAAAGGAACTAAAGAAATAGCGACAAGGCTACGGATAGCATTTGTAAAAGTGTTTTTATGATTTTCCATTTCGGTTTTTTCCGATAATGTTTTTTCATCATAAGCACTACTTAAACCTGCAGTTAGTGCATCAGGTAATAACTTAATTATCCTATTATAAACTTCATTATGTTGATTATTATGGTTGCTAAGTTGTTCCTTGTGAGAAATGTCATATTTATCTCGTAATTCTTCAATATCTTTTTCTGATTTACTAACAAGTGATTCAAATTGCTCTGTTTTTACTTGTTTATAATCAATTAGTTCTTGATTGAAATCTGAATAGTTCTTTTTTAACTCATTAAATGAGATTTCAAGTTCATCTTTAAGTCCTTCAATATGCTCTATTTCACCAGTATCACTTTCTGTGTCATACCCTAAAATCTCTTGCCTTAATTCTTTTATTTTACTGTGATGAGATGCAATATTTTTGAGAATGCCTTGAGCTTTAGTTTCAATACCTTCTAACTCATCAATACTTTCAAGAGCATTAACTAATTTTGTCGGTAAATCACTGTGCTCATCAACAGTTGTTACAAGTATGTCTACATTAGCTTGTAAAGATGACTTTAATTCTTCAGTTTCAGATTCAATACTTTGAATCTTATGTAATAATTCAATGGATTTATCTTGAGAGTTAGTAACTAACTCCAAGTTCTCTTCAATACTTGTCTTGGAGCTCGATACGGAAGTATGTATCGCTTTAATTGAATCGGCATGTTTTTCAATTTCTTCTTTTATTTTCTTTATATTTGACCTGTACGCGATTGCTGATCTTGATGCTGTTTGAGCATCTTTTTGGCTTTCACTTGGTTGTTTAGCTTTTGCTTCTAGTAAATTTAGTTTTTCATCTAGAGCTATAAATTTCTTATCGAATTCGGTGTTTTTTCGTTCGATCGGAACAAGTCTTTCCCAAATTAAGCCAATTTCTTCTCTATTATTTTTTTCACTACCGAAGATCATACTTCGCTTTCCTTATGATTCAAATTATTCGAGATAAACACTTTAATTATATTAGTTTTTATTCACTCGTAAGTATATAAAGGTCAATAAGTTTAAAAATCTAGCCGCTTAGCAGCCGAGGCAATCGCAATTTCTAATGAGTGCATTTTAAACGGTTTTGAGATAAACATATCCATACCAGCTTGTTTGCATGCTAGCTTATCTTGCGCTGATGTATTAGCTGTTAAGGCAACAATATAAGTTGAGTCATGCCTGCAAATGTCTTTTGAACGCAGTTGTTTTGTTGCCTCAAAGCCATCGAGTATTGGCATAATACAATCCATAAAAATAAGATCGTAGTGTTTTTGCTGACACTTTAATATGGCGTCTTGCCCATCAACTGCAAAGTCGGGTCTCACATTAAACTTATTTAATGATGCATCAAGTACTAATCTATTTATATCGTTATCATCGACAACTAAAACAGAAAGCTTGCAAGCATAAAGATTAACTTGCGATATGTTACTTGAGTGATGTATTTGTTCTTTGCCCGGTTTAATTGGAATACTCAGTAAAAAATGTGTGCCTTTATTTATCTCACTCTCTACTTTTATTGTACCGCCCATATATTCTACAAGTTCTTTAACTATTGCTAAGCCAAGTCCTGTTCCACCTTTGCTGTTTTTGGCGTCGACTTCTTGAGTGAAAGGCGAAAATAATGACTTTAAAAACCCACTTGTCATGCCTCTGCCTGTGTCATGCACTTCAATATTTAAAGTGAATTGATTACTCGCTTTAGTTATTGATGTTTGCAATTTTACCGACCCTTGCTCGGTGAATTTCAAAGCATTACTTAATAGGTTAGAGACTATTTGACTTAATCTTGTATTGTCTGAATAAGCCCAGCAATGGTCGGGTATATTATTGCTAACTTTTAAGTCCACATTAGTATTTGTAAACAATGGGGAGTACAAGGAAGTAAGATCAGTAAAAATTGTTTTAAGTAAGAAATCGGTTGGTTCGAGTTTCAATTCACCATGATTGATTTTAGAAAAATCGAGTACTTCATTGATTATTCTCAGAAGAATATCGGCACTGCGTAATGCAACTTTTATTTTTTCAGACCGTTTTTCTTCGTTTTGTTCATCTATTAATGTGGTTAGCATGCCAGTTATACCGTTGAGCGGTGTTCTTAGTTCATGACTTATTTTTGCAAGTAACATGCTTCTATCGTCAAGTAATCGTTCTGCTTCGGCCTTTTTATTTTTAAGTTCTTCTCTGAGGGTAACTGACTCTGTCACATCTTGAAATGTGCCAAAAAGTCTTACGCAAATACCGTCATCAAACTCAGCTTCGCCAAAAGTTGACACCCAAATATGTTGCTTTTTAGCTGTGATTATCTCCAGTTCTAAATGCCACTTTTCACCTGATTGTACGGCGAGTTCGACTGCTTTTGTTATACTATCTCTGCTTTGACCTTCTTTATAAAACTCAAGCGCAGAGTCTATTTTTGGTTGATAATTTTCGTCAACTTGATGGATGCGTTTAGTTTGTTGACTCCAATAAATATTATTATTAGTTAAGTCTACTTCCCACGTGCCTATATTAGCTACACTTTCTAGTTTCAATAAACTATTACTGTTTTTAGTGAGTTCTTCTCTTGTGATGCTGCGAGCAAATTCAGCCCCTAACCATTGTGCAAATAACTCAATGTAGTCGTAGGCGTCGTCTGAAAATACTGGTGATTCAGTTGCAGAAGAGAAGTTAACAGTACCGTATACATTGTTACCTACTTTTATAGGTGCACCAATGTACGATTCTAACTGAAAATTAATATAGCATGGGTGATCTGCAATTATGCTCTGTGATACTTTATGAAATGCAAGTGCGGAACCTGCCTCAAGTGTGTGTACGCAGTAGGTGCCATCCAGATCAAATTGAGTGCCTATTTTTAATTCGTTATTAGGGGTTATGGCATGTAACACTGAATAACAGTTATTTTCAACACGGCTAATGATTGCTAAATCGAGGTTAAAAACCTCGAGTCCGAACTCTAGAAGCTGGTGGGTTTTATCGTCAAAATTAAGGTCTTGATCCGATACTATATCGTGAAAACGTCTAAGAAAATTCAATAGAAAACATCCCTTAATTTTTTAGAATCTAATTAATATCTTGATATGGAACTAGCTAGTAAAGCAGCTTAACTAAAGATAGCGTTATTCAGCTTTTATTTGTAGTACTTGTTCAATATTTCTTACTGAATTTGAGCACAAAAGATTATTTATAAATCTTTTAATTATCAAATCATTATATTAATAAGTTGAATTGGGTGTGTACTCAGGGTTGATATCGCCGCCTACTTCTTCAGGATCAACATCGTTAATAAGCAATGTTTCGCGTACAGCTTCAATGTGATCAAGCACACTTTGGTAGCGCTCGCCATATTCATACTTTGTCACTTCAATCGCTTTAGGCATGTAAGTAAAGGCTATTTTAAGTGCGTGGAGTGCTTCTTCGTTTATTTTTTCGCTCATAATGTTCTCTTATGTGTAGGTTATAGCTAACCTGAGTTCTGGATAATAAATCTATCTCAAGCAGCTATTTTTAGCGCTAATTGCGTTGAATTTCCTTGCAATAGACCAGCTATTGACGCGTAAATTCGCCTTGTTTTCACCAAAAATTTCTAGCTAGAGAGAAACAGACTTAAATATCGTTATTATTTATAGTGTTTTTAAATCTCTTAACCAGAATTCAGGTTAGTTAATAAAATACCACCAAATACGATTCGGTAAAGACAAAACTAACAAAAGTGAAATTTTCTAGAAACCGTATGAATAGTTTAATAGAAAAATAAGTGACTATAAAAGGCTTTAAAAGGGCTGTTACGCCATCTAATGTTTAAGCAACTCGTAGCCTGAGGGAGTAGCTAATACAGGTAAGCCAAGAGAAAACGAAAAATCAAACTCGGCTTCACTGAAAAGGGGCATTACTGCGTACCTAAATTGCACTGCATAGCATAAAAGCTAATAAGAAAAACCAACCGTGTTTTTAGTATAAAAGCGGCTTAATTTGTTTAATAAATTGCATTAAGTAATAAATACACAATATAATGGCAATTGTTATCATTTGCATGTGCGGTTTTGTATATGTTTAGGCAAATTTAATGAGCGAAGAATGGATAATAAAAAAACGTTTACAGCCACACGGCGAAGACACTTAATTGCGTGTGTATTAGCACTAATTACTGCGGTAATAATAATTCCGGGTATGACAACCTACTTACCGTTTCAAATGAATGAACAAATATTACTGCCTATTTTACTTTTTCCTGTTATTTGGACTGCGTTGTTTATTTATGCGTATTTGGCGCAAAAGGTATGGCAACCTTTTGTTGTGATGATTGTACTGTGTGTATCACATGGTTTATTGAGTTTTTGGGCGTTAACACAGGGGCAGGGATGAAGTCGATCACTTTAAAAAAGCTATTTTTATTACATAGCTGGGTAGGAATTATTACTGCGGTACTGCTGTTTATTGTTGCATTTAGTGGGGCATTAGCAGTGCTGTCGCGACCTGAGTTAAAAATATGGGCAAATCCAGAGCTACAATCTAGCCAACACGTTGCCAGCGCGCAAATTAATCGACTAGTAAACGAATACCATAAACAAGTACCTAGTGAATTTGGCGAAAACATTCATGTGTTTTTGCCAAGTGGACATAACTTTCATTTATTAACGTTGGTATTTGAATCTCACCATGGTGATGAAAATTACGACCAAGAGGTGGCCAGAGTATTTCAATTTCATCCCAATACATTGGCGCTGGAAAATACTTACTATGGGCCTAGTAAAGAATTTTACGCTAATAAAAAAACGGATGCGCCAACTTATATAGGCGAGTTTCATGCAGACTTGCATTTAGGGCGACCAATTGGGTTAATACTCACTGGGTTTTTAGGCCTAACGCTTTTAGTAAGTGCGGTTACAGGCTTGTTTATTCATCGTAAATTGATAAAAGAGCTTTTTACGTTTAGACGAAATAAAGGGTTAGATATTGCAGTCAGTGATGCTCACAAAGTTATAGGTATTTGGGGCAGCGTATTTAATATTGTGATTGGTTTTACAGGATCATTTTTAGGGCTCGCGACCATTATTTTACTACCAGCAGCTGCGTTTGTGAGCTTTGGTGGCGATCAAGATAAGTTAATAGAAACGTTTACCGCCATTCCTGAGCCGGTAGTTAGCCATATTAAGCAACCTACAAAAATAGACACTATTTTAGAGCATGCTCATAGCCGTTACCCTGAAGCAGTAATTAGGGATGTCACAATAATGGCGCATAACGATGCGAATGCGCAGGTGTATTTGCGTTTGTTAGGTGGCGAGGCTGTTGCTTCTCAGTTACTGCATTATCGTGGTAATGGTGAGTTTGTGCAGTCGATGAGTAGTTTTGGTGATATTTCGGGTGTATCAATACAAGTAATTGAGTTGATGTTTCCGCTGCACTTTGGGAACTTTGCAGGGGTGTTTGTAAAATTACTTTGGGTATTGCTTGGCTTAAGTACCGCGCTTTTACCTATTTCAGGGATGATGATGTGGCTGGCAAAGCGTACACGTGGCAGTAGCCCGTCGCTGAGTATGCAGGCATATGCACGATGGAATCGTTTTATTATTGGCAGTTGTGGAGGTTTGGTATTAGCAAGCTTTGTGTTATTTCCTTTACAAGTTGTACTTAATTATACCGTTATTGGTGTGGCGCAAAATAGCTTTTTTGGACCCGTGTTTTTTTATACGTGGTTGGCATGGTTACTCTTAAGTGTATTGCCTGTAGGTTATAAAAACTATTTTAAGCTGACTCTTTTGCTATGCGGCGCTTCGCTTGCGTTGGTGCTGCCGCTCAATATTATATTTGGCGTGAGCAATGTTATTAACCTTAATAGTACGTTTGTTGCGGTAGTAGATATAAGCTTTATGGTGGTGGGTATCGCGTGTATTTTTGCTGCCTTAAAAATAAAAAACACACAAAAATTACAAGCCGAGGTACAACCCGCATGAACGAGCTACTAATTACAATTGCAATGGTGAGTTTGCTACTAATGATGCTCAACATACGAAAAAATACACTAACAATAGTGACTAAAACATTTTTAAGTACGCTGTTATTTGGTTTAGCGCTGATATGTTTTATGAGTATTTACGGTATTTTAGGCGGTGCAATATGCACCGTTGTCGGGGCCATGTTAGCTGGTTTACTAACTGCAGTTATTGCGGGTAAAGCACCGCAATTATTAGGTTAAAAAATGCAGTTATTCAGCTAAAAAGGCCTTAGCAGCATCAATCCCCATGTTGTAACCACTATTAAGTATTTCAAACTTTTTAGTGGTACGCCCAACTTTAAAGTTAGCAGGTGGTGCAATAATATTGATTTTGCAGTCATTTGGTGGATTCATAATAAAATCGATAGACTTATTATAAAAATCAGATCTACCTAACGTAGTTTGAATTAATGCGGGGTAGTCTTTATACATTTTTTTAGTAAGCCAAGGTGCTTTACTTGGTTTTTTACGATAGCCCAAACATTGAGACAAAATAACGGTGATTTCACGTGCGCCCATTTCGTAAGCTTTTATTACCGGAATTGAATCAGCAACCCCGCCGTCGGTCATCGCTATGCCATTAATAATAGGGTAGTCACGATATGCGATGGGTATAGCGCACGATGCTTTTAATTGATGTACCATATCGGTGCTGGTGGCTTTTAAATAGTGCGCTTTGCCCGATTCGATTGCCGTAGATACAATATAAAACTCGTGTGGAGTTTGATCAAATACTTCCGTATGGAGGCGTATTTCGCGAATTGTTTCTTGCCAGAGCCAGTCTAAATCAAATAAATGACCACCTTTAATAAAACGCGCTAAATTGATAAATTCAGGTCGGCACGAGTAGTCGGTAATCACTTTATAATTTCGCATTGGTTGCTTACATAAAAATGCGGCTATATTCGTTGCGCCAGCTGATACACCAAAATAGCGTTCAAACGGTTGGTATTGTTGTTTTAAAAACTCATCAAGTACACCTGCGGCAAATATACCACGCATTGCACCGCCTTCAACGACGAGTGTATTTTTATTATTGTTGTTCATGGTCAATCCTTTTATGAAATTTGATGTTATCAACTCAGTCTAAAAATTACTAATGGTGTTGATAAATTAAAGCCTGGTACACATCGCGAAATTCACTGTTTTCTGGTAAGGTTTAATATTACAAGGCTTTGTTAATAATAAAGAATAATTACTTATGTTTGATCCTAGCGTAACCATTTTTGAAAGCACACAGTATCAGCTTGCAGAAAGTCCACTTTGGCATCCTGTGCTGAATACTTTTTTTTGGGTCGACATAAATAAAAAATTACTTTTAAGCAAAAACATACACAGTGAAAGCCAACTAAAAACAGTTAATATGCCCGATACGCTCAGTGCAATCGCTTGGATTGATGAGCAGCACTTGCTGCTCTGTACAAGTACTGGCTTATATAAATATCATATTAATTCAACTACTCGACATCTTATTCTTAATATTGAAAATACACAGCTAAATAGGCGTTCAAACGACGGCCGTGCTGATCCATGGGGTGGCTTTTGGTTAAGTACAATGGATGTAAATGCTAAAAAAGGGGATGGTAAAATATACCGTTATTATAAACGCCAGCTTAAAGCCGTTGTAAATGGCTTGAGTATCCCAAATGGGTTGTGCTTTGATAAGCCACGTTTACGCGGTTATTACTGCGACTCTTTAACGAGCTGTATTTATGTATTAGATTTGGATGAGCAAACTGGCGAACCTTGCGCTGAGCCACGTGTTTTTTATCAATTTAATAATATGGATGTTGACCCCGATGGCTGCGTAACCGACAAATTAGGCAATTTGTGGCTAGCTGTGTGGGGAATGGGGTGTGTTATGTGTTTATCCCCAGACGGTGCGTTAATTAAAACGATAAAGCTTTGTGCAATAAAACCGACATGCGCTGCATTCGGTGGTAAAAATGCTGAGTTGTTACTTGTGACATCGGCGTTTGATGAGGCGGTTAATAATACTGTTAGTGAGCAAGGCGCTGTATTTCAAATCTCAGGCATAAAAAACGGGCAGTTTGAGCCGCCCGTTTTACTGTAATTTATTATACACAGTGCTTGTTTTAAAGTGATGATTAGCTTTTAGGCTTAACCCACATAACACCCACTTCTTTTTTGGTTACTAAGACTTCAGTACCGGCGCTAATTGGTTGCTCACTTTTGAGTTTCCAGCTAATACCTGAGTATTGATGTGTAGTTAAACCTTGTTCTGTTACATCGCTAGCAAGTACAAAAGTAAGTTCAGCAAAATCACTATTTACCTGTTTTTTATCTACGCGATTTTGCATTTGTTTTAATGGTTTCCAAAGTACAACCGCCAAGCCTGCGGTTACAACTGCGTTACTCCAAAGGGCTATGGTTAATGAGTCAGGTAAAATACCAAAACTCATTAATAATCCGGTAAGGAATAACGATAATCCAAAAAACAATAAAATAAATGTAGAAAGGCCAAGTACTGCTACTTCTATTATTAAAGCAACAATACCAAGTACCATAAGTGTTTGCGGTAAATTTTGCGTAATAAAATCCATACAAACCTCTTTATTTAGTTATTAACCCTGATGCTTTTTATTTAAGCTATTAATGATTGCCATACCTTGGGCAACCATTGAACTTGCATCTGTCGCGTTGTCTGGCAGTAATACAATTGATGACTCACGAGCAATGGCTTCTTTAGCAGCGATTGCTTTAGTTGCTAAGTCTAACTGAATTGCTTTTTGGCCTTGCTCTGTATCTGCGGCTTCACCTATTTTAATAAGTGCATTTGCTTGTGCTTCTGCAACCGTAGTAATAGCTGTTGCTTCACCTTCAGCGCGTAAAATTTGCTCGGCTTTGTCGGCTTCAGCAGCAAGTACTTGTGCTTGTTTTTTACCTTCAGCAACGTTGATATTTGCTTGGCGATCACCTTCTGACTCTAAAATTTGAGCTCGTTTAACACGCTCAGCTTTCATTTGTGCTTCCATCGCTTCCATAATAGAGTTAGGCGGCACAATATCTTTAATTTCGTAGCGAAGTACTTGAATACCCCAAGGCTCAGATGCCTGATTTATAGCTGCAACAATGTTTGTATTAAGTAAATCACGCTCTTCAAATGTTTTATCAAGCTCCATTTTACCTAATTCTGAACGCATGGTTGTTTGCGAAAGTTGTACAACCGCAAACGTATAGTCGTCAACGCCATACGTTGCTTTGTAAGGGTCTAGCACTCTAAAGTACAGTACGCCATCAACGATAAGTGAGATGTTATCTTTAGTGATAGCTGACTGCGATGGTACATCTTGAGCTTGTTCTTTTAAGCTACGATCAGCCGATATTCTATCAATAAATGGAATAATAAAGTTAAGGCCAGCTTCTTTAGTTGATTGGTACTTACCAAAACGTTCGATTAACCAAGCGCGATTTTGTGGTACAAATTTAACGCTACTTTTTAAAAGCACGATAACAAAAACAAGTAAAAAAGCCTCAACAGTAAAAACCATATCGAGAATTTGTGTGACTGGATCCATTTAAACATTCCTTATAATAATTAAACGCTGAGCAGTTGTATTGTTTATAATTTCAGCGTGTGTAGATTATCACTACTAAGGCGTTTTAACCACAAAAATAGGCACTAGAGAAGGGGGGTGATATAGCATTTTTTGAAAGTGCTGGCATTTTAATTTTATTAATTTTTACTGCACGAAACGGAAAGTTTACTTTCACAAAAATATTCTATTTTCAGTTTTATATTGGATGTAACTCAATAGGTGTATATTAATTTACTTAAATATAGGGCTATTTAACAATGAGAAAACCACCCCATAACGAGACAAAATTTTTATATCTATTTACTTAACTTTTTAGTGCGTTTAAGTGCGTAAAGTATTACAATTGATACTGTATATCATTACTCCTTCCAGTTGAGCCTTTTAATGGCTTACTTGCATTTTAAGTATAGGTAATTCAAGCACTTCATGACAGAGATCACTACACACCAAGCTTCACGCCGTAGGCTACTGATTGCCCTGGCTATCACGTGCTCATTTATGGTTATTCAAGTCATCGGGGCTTATTATTCAAATTCACTTGCGGTACTTGCTGATGCGGGTCATTTATTTGTCCATAATAGCTCACTTTTTATTGCTTTAATTGCGTCTAGCTTAGCGATTCATTTTGCTAAAACCTATAATGATGGACATCAACGGGCTGAGTTATTAGGTGGACTTGTAAATGGTGTTTTGTATTTAGCTATTAGCTTAATTATTTTGTATGAAGGCGGTGAACGGTTCATGCATCATAGTGAGGGGCATGAGCTTGCTATTAATAGTTATTTAATGTCGGTAATTGCGGGGATCGGGTTTTTGTTTCATGGTGCCGCTGCTTGGGTTTTATATAAAGGACGCAAAGCAAGTATTAATATCTATGCCGTATTCCTACACTCATTTTTTGATTTAATTTCTACTGTATCGACTTTTGTTGCTGGTGTGCTTATTTATTTTACTGGCTGGGATGTAATTGACATTCTATCTAGCATGTTGATTGCGTCGTTTGTTTTATTTACTGGTATTAAAGTAATTATTAGTTGTATTAAAGGTTTACGTTTAAATAAAACGCAGTTACCAAAAGCAATTGATATTGAAAACGAAATAACGCGTATGGAGCACGTGCATGATGTGCATAATGTCACTGTTACTCGTAAGTACAGAGGGATCGTAGTTGGTGCCCATGTTGTACTTAAACAGCACTGCACTATTGAAAAACACGACGAAGCGTGTCGCTTAAAAGTAGAGCAAGTGCTGTCAGACAAATTCAATGTTAAAAGTAGTGTGTTGCAAATAGAGAGCCATGCTGAGCATACGCATGTTCATTAATTTATGAACATGCTGGGCGTGATTTTATTTGCATACGAATTAGTAACATTAAATCAACCCCAAAATTTCTTCAAAACAACTATTTTTTCGTAACTCTTTGGCGCTCATTGGCTTTGCAAAGTAATACCCTTGTAGTACATGGCAACCTATATTTGCTAAAAATATCATTTGCTCTTGTGTTTCAACACCTTCGGCAATGCAATAAAGCTCTAAGTTTTCAGCTAACGAATATATCGTTTTAATAATAGATTCGTCGTCTTTATCAAAGCCAATACTATTAACAAAACTTTGATCAATCTTAATTACATCTATAGGGAACTGACTTAAGTACGTTAATGACGAGTAACCCGTGCCGAAGTCATCAAGCAGTAATTTGAAACCAGCTGCTTTTAAGTTTTGTAATTGTTTAGCTGCTTTAAACTTGTCTTCAAGTAAGATACTTTCTGTAATTTCAAGTCTGATCTGCCTTGGTGATATTTGTGATTTTGCTAATATATAGAGTAGCCGATCAGTTATATTCGCTTTTAAAATATGTTTAGGTGATAAATTCAAAGAAATATAAAACAATGGGTTATTGCTCAGAATTGGAGCAAGCTCAATAAATGCTCGTTTCATTGCTTGCTCTGTAAGTTTTTCTATTAATCCTGTTTCTTCTGCGATAGGGATAAATACAGCAGGTGACACTAATTGACCTTTATTATCCCAGCGCATCAGTAGCTCTACGCCATTAATAGTTTTTGTTTTTATATCAACTATAGGTTGGTAATGATTAAAAAACCGATTGTCTTTTACGGCATCTTTTAAATCATTTTCAAGAATAAGCTTTTGTTTTATTTCTTCATTCATTTCTTCACTAAAAAATTTAAATCCATTTCTGCCAGCTTGCTTTGCATGCATCATCGCAACATCAGCATTTCGGATCAGTAGATCTGCATTTATAGCATCGAATGGATAAAGGGCAACACCAATACTGGCAGATATATTGATAGAGAAATCCTCAATAATGACTTTGCTTGCCAATTCGCGGCTAATTTTTTTTACTGTCTCAGTAAGCGACTTTAGTGAATCTACATGCTTTATCAGTACTAAAAATTCATCACCACTTTGGCGGCCAAGTGTTGCTTTGTTACTCAGTATATTTGTTACGCGTTCTGTAATATTACAAAGTAGCTTATCGCCTACGGCATGCCCAAATGAGTCATTAACGGGTTTAAATTTATCAAGGTCGATAAATAGTAGTGCACATTGCTTATTACTTTTGTCTGCATGATTAATCGCTTTTTCTATTTTTTGATGCATTAAACTACGGTTTGGTAAGCGTGTTAGGGGATCAAAGTTTGCTAGATAGCGAAGCTCGTTTTCTGCGTTTTTCTGTTCGGTTAAATCAGAAATAACGACAACGTAGTAGCTTACGTCATTGGTGTCTTTTGCTACTGCTGTAACGCTTATATGTATAGGATGTTCATTGTTTATTGCTGTGTTGATATAGGCATCTGTACGCCAATTTTGTGTTGGCTTTAACGCCTTTAATATTGCTGAATATTCTTTACACTTGGCTTTACCTATCGCTTTAATGAAAAGTTTAGGGTTTAATTCGGCAATAGATTTTTTGTTTGAAAATGTATTAATAAAGCTATTATTGGCTGAAAAAGGCATAAGTTGATCATCAAGGATCAATAGCCAATCGGTTATTTGACTAAAAACCTGACCAAGAATAGCCGCTTGTTGTTCATTGGCTCGCTGCTCTGTAATGTTTGTATAAATACCTGAAATATACAAAGGCTCAGAGGATTGTGGTTTATACACAATTTGGCCAAGGTCTTGATACCATAACCAATGACCTGTTTTATGGCGTAATCTATATGTAGCTTGCCAATTATTTTGCAAGCTTAGCGTATCGTTTTGCTGAGCATATGAAAGTAATTGCCCCTCAATTTGTCGGCGATCATCTGGATGTATCAAGGCTAAAAAATCATCTAGTTGAATACGTTTAGGTAAGTCTAAATAACCTAGCTCTTTTCCGCGTTGTGTGTTTACAGAGTTATCCTTAAAGTAATAGTTCCATACACCGCTTTTATTATTTTTAAGCGCAAGCTCAGTTTGCTTTTGCGAATCGATCGTCGCTCTGTGAGCTTTTCCAATCACAATTTGGCGACTGCGATACTGCCAAAAAAGTAAAGACAAAATGATGATAATACCGAATAAGTAGGCAGTATAGGCAATAGGTGATTGCCAAGGGGCATACGCTACATTAAAGTTGAATGTTTTTGGTATGCTTATATTAACTCCATCTCTGGTGTATGCCGATACAGTGAGAGAGTAATCGCCGGGTTGTAATTTAGTAAAAAAGACTTTATTTACTTTTAAATCATCATAGGTAAGCAAGGTTGGTCCTGATAAAGTGACTTTATAACGTACTTTGTCTTTGTTTTGATAATCAAAGATAGAAAAGCTAATCATCAGGCCCATATCTTTATGGCTAAGCATTAATGGCTTGTTAGTGTATTCATTTGGATAATAACTTAGGCTTTTTGAAAATAGGTCTATATCAGTAATTTCAAGGCTACTCTTTGAACTGGTAGTGATAAAATCAGATGGATCAAATACCTGTAGTCCAGAGTTACTGCCAAATGCGAGCTGATTATCTTGCAGTCTAACGGCTGAAATTGGCTCAAATTCATTTGTACTTAAACCATCTTCTATTGTGTAAGTATTAGTATTAAGCGTATCTAAATTGAGTTGATATAAACCATTATTACTACTAACCCATAAAAATCCGTTGTGATCATCTGCAAGCAACGAATAGATAGAATCAGTTCTCAGTGTGTTTTTTAAGCCTATATAATGTTTTCTTTGATACGTACTTGGGTTTACACCAATTAGCCCTTCCTGAGTAGTAGCTAGCCACAAAGTATCACGAGCTTCATCAAGGTAAATATTTTCTACTGTATGAAAAACATTATCTTTAGTGCTGTTCGATTGAAAAATAGTGGTGAGCTTTTGCGTTTTCTCATTATAGCGATATAGTCTTTTTGCAGTGCTCAATAGCAGCTCTTTAGGATGCGATTTCAATGGTTGGTGAAATGTATAAGCCTTTAGAGGGTTTACTTTGTCTTTCAATCCATTGATTACTCTGCTTTCTCCTGTTTTTCCACTATAGATATAAAAGTTTTCACTAGACATATAGGTAAAAACATCGGAGCTGAAAGGGGAAAACCCATATAAATTCTCACCATTCACGCCACTTTTTTTCTGGTTTCTTTTTTCGATAATTTTGCCGGTGCTTTTGTCAAATAGATCCAGTCCATTAAACCGCACTAACCAGAGGTACTTATCATCAAGCTGAGAAGGAAAAATGTCGTATACGGAATATTCACCATAAACCGCTTTAGAGTCAGTTGATTGCAAATATGTTTTACTGTCTTTTGTTGTTAAGTTGTAGCGAGTTAGACCATCGTTGGTGCCTAACCAAAGAATGTGATTTTTATCTTGATAAATTTTATTTATGGTATTGTTTTTAGGTAAGGTAATTTGCTTAAATCTACGAGTCTGAGTTGCCCATGTAAGTACGCCTTGTGTTCGAGACGCGAGCCAAAGTACACCTGATCTATCAAGCATTAAATTGTTTATTGTATTTTCGGTGATGTTAAATTTGCTTTTATCAAAGCTTAAAATGAATTCTAATTGGGTTGTGTCTCTGTGATATTGAAACAAACCACTTTCAGTTGCAATAAACTCACCATATACAGTGTTCGCATAATCCCAAATATTATAATCAGCAATAAGAGTGGTAATCTGGGTAGGATCAATCTGTTTAGTGGTGTTAAATGCAATGCGATACATTCCTTCCACAGTGCCAATTAACAGCCCTAAGTCATCATCAATTGTTAAAAACTTGATGTCATTGTTGTCGACTGTTGTTTTTTTAGGTTGGTGAATTGTCAGCGGCGCCAGACTTTGTGTTTTTAAATTATACGTAAAAAGTCCATTATCTGTACCTACATAGAGTATATTGTCGTAAATTTTAAGAGCTCTGATGTAATAATTTTTATTTTTTAGAGCTATTTTTAAATCTAATTTTTTTTCAGCATTATTAAAGCTAAATATTTTTTCGTTTATCGCAAAATAAAATGTATTTTCTAATTGTGTGATACTAGATATAGGAGAGAAATCTGTTTGTTTTTTATCTAGTTGACCCGAATAAATTTTTTCTGTTTTTAGGGTCAGCGGGTTAATCATGTATGCGCCAGATACATCGGTAGAAACAATTATTTGACCGTCTTGGGTTTTAAACAGTTTATTAATGTAGTCTTGGTCTAGGTCGAAACCTCCATCAAAGGTTTTTATTTGATAACCATCATATCTGTTTAGTCCTTGTGCCGTGGCAATCCAGATGTAACCAATATCATCTTGAATCGATTGCAGTGCATAACTTTGTGATAAGCCTTCATCAGTTGAGATGCGTTGTAGCTGTTGAGCATAATTTTGCGAAGCTGATACACTTCCTATGCAAAGAAAACAAACAGTGATGGTGAGGAAAAAAAACTTACTCCAATACACTTATAAACTCGCCCCATAATAAGTAGGATAGTATTGTAATATAGCATAAATTTAAATTTTGACTCGTATGAAAGATACATGAGTCAAACATTTTTTGGTGATTGAATTAAGTTAACTTTTAAATACTGGTGTTATAAACCCATGAGGTAAATATGAGTAGTGTATTCAATATTGATGCTTCACAAAGTGTGCTTTTAGTGATTGATTTGCAAAGCAAGTTGGCACCTGCGATAGAGTGTTTTCCTACAATCTTGAGCTGTACTTTACAGCTGGCTCAAACGAGCCTTATACATGGTATACCCGTTTTAATTACAGAGCAGTATAAAAAAGGCTTAGGTGGCACACAAGATGAAATAAAAGCGCTTTTACCAAAAGCAACGTATTTCGATAAAACACATTTTAGTGCCTGTGCCGAACCTGGTTTTCTGGCGAGTATGAAGCAGTTTGCTCGGCCTCAGATAATTGTTGTTGGTACTGAAGCACATGTTTGTGTATTGCAAACATGTTTAGATCTTTTACAAAGCGGGTTTGACGTAATTGTGATTGCAGATGCCGTTGGTTCTAGAAATGAAAAGCATAAGCAAATTGCTATTAATCAATTACAACAAGCGGGTGCTATAATTTCGTGTGCTGAAACTGTTATTTTTCAATGGGTAAAAAATTCAGCAACGACAACATTTAAAGAAGTTTTGTCTATAATAAAATAATGAATAGACCCTGCTTTAAATTAAAAATAAAGCGGATAAATAAATTCACCAAATTTTCCTGATTCCAATGAACTTATTGGCGTTTAACTACGTATGAATCGGGCTTAACTTATAAATCAAAAGTAGTAAGGTTTTTATGTCTAATGTTTCTAGGTTATTTACAATTATATTTAGTCTGCTATTTATTGAATCAATAGTTTTAGGCTTATATTTTGATACGTTGATGCAAGCTTTTGTTGTAGGTTTGCCACTTTGTTTGTTACCTATTTGGTTACTCAACACAAATGTAAATAGTCAAATAACACCACATATTGTTGCAGCAGCAACTATGATGTTTTCTTTTTTGCATATACAACAAACGTTTGGTCTGATTGAAGTGCATTTTGAAATATTTATTTTAATGCCCATGCTAATCGTATTTGTACAATGGCGTGTATTTATAACTGCAATTTTATTTGTCGCTGTCCATCACTTTTCTTTTTATTACTTACAAACTCAAAATACAGGTGTGTATGTATTCGACCCTGACAGACTTGCTTTTACAACGGTACTTATCCATGCCGGGTATGCAATAGTTGAAGTAATCGTAGCTGGGTATATCGCAGTAACATTACGACGAGAGCGTAGAGCTGGTTTATCGCTAAGCTATGCAACAGAGCAAATAATGCAAGACCCTGCTCACATTAAGCTTTCTTTACGGGCTGACGCTACTGAAAGTGAAGCTGTTTTAGGTTTTAATACGTTGCTCGACTATTTATCTGATGTAATTAAAGAAGTGCAGACACAATCTGACTCTTTACAAGGTAACTCTCAAGAGTTGATTCAAGTACAGGCTCAATTAGCTGACGGGGCACAGCAACGAACACAACAAACTGATGATATTGCCAGCTCGGGTGCCCAAGTTGCGCATGGCTTTAAACTTGTAGAGCAAGAAAGTGAGATTTTAAAACATCAAGTAGATAACATCACCCAAGCCGCAAGTGATGCCTTGCATGAAGTGCTACAAACTGACAGTAAGAGTAGAGAACTACTAACTCTTTTAAATCATACTGAAGAGCAAATTAATCATTTAGTTGCCGCTGGGGATGTTATTTCAAGTCTTCTTAATGAAATATCAGGTATTGCTGAACAGACTAATTTATTAGCATTAAATGCGGCAATTGAGGCTGCGAGAGCGGGTGAGCACGGGCGTGGCTTTGCTGTGGTTGCTGATGAGGTTAGATCACTTGCGAATAACAGTAAAGCGACGACAGACAAAATTAGCCTTACATTAAAAGATTTAGTTAATAACAGTAAAACATCAACTCAGTCTATGAGCCAATGTGTTGATTTTGTTGTTGATTTAACACATATAAGTACTGCAATGAAAGAGAACATTTCTGCAATGAGCGAGCAAATTGCTGCGGTATCTACAAGTACAAATTCGGTATCACAGGTTGTTGCAGAACAAGCAGTAAACACCTCGCAAATAGCTACGAGCACTGATCATATGCGAAAAAATCAATATGAAGACACTAAAATAGTTCAACAACTGACCTCTAAAGTACAATTAATACATGTCAGTATTGACGTGCTAGAGCAAAGTATTGCCAAATTTAAATAAGGTTAATTATTGGAATGCCATACTTATCATTGTGTGGTTTAGCGTTGTTATAACTGGGCTGGTGTATTTTCAATTAGGGCAGTTAAAAACTTTTGATAGCGCTAAAGTATTTATGCAAAAAAGTTGGTTTAATGATTTTAAACAACAGATTGTGTGGGACAATAAAGATACAGCGTCGCTGCTACTCGTTACTGAGGAAAGTTGTGGCTGTTTTACGCAGGCTAAGCCGCATATAAATTCACTCACTACTTTTGCCAAAAGCAAAGGACTTGGTGTTGTGCAGGTTCAACTAACACAGCAATTGAAGCGAGTTGTACCTGCTACGCCTGCTGCTGTCATTATAGATAAGCACGGGCAATTTGTTTATGCAGGGCCATTGTCTGAAGGATTAGCGTGTTCACAGGGGAGTGGCTTTGTTGAAACAGTCATTACTAATTTGGCTTCAGGGTTTAATTCTGAGTTATTAATTACTGACACAAAGGGCTGTTATTGCACAAATAACGAATCATAAACACGCCTCGTTAAGTAATTACGTTATTGCAAGTGAGACTTATTTTCATTATCATGCCCGCACCGTATTTTTGCCTATTTAATTCTAATGAAATTTTCTCTTTTATCTCTTGCAATCACATCTATTATTTTTAGTTCTGCAAACGTAATCGCTAGTGAAGTAGAACAAACATCACCTAATTCATTAAACAAAGCTGAAAACGCTATTGAGACTATTGAAGTAACGGGTCGCGCTTTTTCATTATATCGACCAACAGAGTCAGCATTTGGCACACGCACCAATACTCCACTAGAAAAAATACCACAATCAATTCAAATATTGCCACAAGCTTTAATAAGTGACCAAGCTGCACGTCAAATTACCGATTTATACAGTAATATCGCAGGTGTAAATGGTTTTAGCTATTCGGGTGTCACTTTTAGAGGATTTCGCCAAGACGAAATTTTATATGATGGCGTAAAAGGTGATCCGTTTAATGGCTTTGCTGTTCCGCAGTTATTTAACATTGAGCAAGTTGCTGTGTTAAAAGGTCCCAGTGGGGCAGTTTATGGAAGTGGTAATCCTGGTGGGATTATTAACTATATGACTAAAAAGCCACAATATGACGCTAATACTGCCATTGAATTAGAAATCGGGAATGATGACTTTATAAGTGGCGCATTCGAATCAACGGGTAGCGTGAATGATGAGCAAACGCAAGCTTACAGAATTGGTATTTACAAAGATAGTCAAAACCCGTTTAGATATAACACGTCAGAAGATAATACCATTATAGATTTAGGCTATCGCTTTGATTTTTATGATGAGTCTAATCTTGTGCTGCAATATACTAATATAGATCAAGATTTAGGAGGAGCACGTTTACGTGGTGTGCCTGTTGACGAAAATGGTGATTTTATTGCGAGTAGAGATTGGAATCATAATGAAGCAACTGACTATCAAAAAATGTCTGCGGACGTATACCAAGCAACGTATAAAAACGAATTAAGTGATGTGTTTAGCTTAGATGTTACGACTCGTTATTTTACCAATGAAGAGCAACAAAACTATCATGAGCCACGTGGCTTGTCTGATACCGATAATGATGGTGTTGTTGATTGGAGTGAACGCGAATTTAGAGATCAAAAGCGCGAGAATGAAGGGCTAAGTATTACCGCTAATTTAATTGCTGAAACAACCATAGCCAATATGGAACATATATTTTTAGTGGGCTCTGATTGGTACTCATCAAAATTTGATGCCGTGTACCGCACTGCGACTCAACAAAGTAAAGGCGGCCCTGTACCTGGACTCTCGCTGATTGATCCACAATATGGTTTAACATCGGCGGCTAATTACGACTTAGAAAATATAACACCGCGAATTATAAGCACAGACTCAAAAAGGTTAGGTATTTATATCCAAGACCAAGTAGATATCACTGAAAAATGGAATATAACCGCAGGCTTGCGCTACGATCATTTTGAAGACACGGATAAAGTATCTAACGTTGAGTTCTCTGATAGCGATGTTACTTTTAGGGTAGGTACTAGCTACAATATTAGCGATACTTTTTTTCCTTATGCTTTATATGGCACCGGTTTTTTACCGCAAGATGCAGCAAGCCAGTCGCAAGAAGTTGGTGGACCATTTGAGCCTGAAAACAGCCATATTACAGAGCTAGGTTTACGTACTAAGTTACTTGATGACTCGTTAGCCATTAATATTGCGACGTATCAGATTATTCGTAAAAATATATTACAAACCAGCTTATTGCAAAACGACACGGGAATTGATCAACTTGAATCCCTAGGTGAAGTACAAAGTGATGGTTTTGAGCTTGAGATAGTGGGTGATATAACTGACAAGTGGGTTGTAACCGCAAGTTATGCGTATAACGACACGCGTATTAATGAGCAAAGTGAAGATTTTTCTGCGCAAGCAGAAGGCACTGATAAATTTGCAAATGCCCCACAAAATACAGCTGGCTTATGGACGCGCTACGATTTACCAAACATCAACTCATCAATAGCTGCAGGGCTTGACTATGTTGACGAACAAGTAAGCCTTGATGGCGCACACGTTAAACCATATACAATTTATAACATGGCCTGGAAAACGCAAGTAGAAAACTGGACATGGCAAATATCAGTTAAAAACGTCTTTGATAAAGAATATGCATCGAGTGGCTTTATTGACCGTACTGGGCATTTTCCTGGTGAGCCAAGACGCGTATATTTATCTGCAAAATATCAGTTTTAATACCAAAGTACCTCTAAGATAAAAGTACGAAAGCTCAATAATATTGAGCTTTCGTTTTAAATTAAATGTAGTTAAGGTTGGAAATAGCTGCTTGAGATAGGTTTATTCTCCGGAGTTTAGGTTAAATAGTAGCAAAGCCATATAACCCTAGTAAAACAAATACACTGGCCGAAACTGCACGCACTGTATTTAATGGCACTTGGCTTAAAAGCGCATTACCTGCAAAAATAACAGGTACATTTGCTATTAACATACCCAGTGTAGTGCCAAGAGTAACCCACCAAATTGATTGGTATTGCGCGCCTAATAGAATGGTTGCTATTTGTGTTTTGTCACCAACTTCGGCAATAAAAAACAATATACACGCGACAAAAAAAGCACCATATTTATCGTGCTTATGGCTAATTTTTTCATCCTTATCAGGAATAAGCAGCCAAAGGCCAACGCCAATAAAACTAACATTAACAATCCATGGCATGTACTGAGTTGCAAAGTTATTGCTCAGCCAATTTCCAAACCAAGCACTGAGGCCATGGTTAATAATAGTTGCGGCTAATACACCTAAAATAAGTGCTATTTTATTGTGAAAACGGACGGCAAGTACTAACGATAAAAGCTGTGTTTTATCGCCTATTTCAGCTAAGGCTACGGTGACGGTTGATGTGAAAAAAACTTCCATAAATATTACTTACAGGCGGGAATATTAAACCAAGGCAAACAACTATCTCCCGCCATGAGGATAGTGCCTACCTAGGTCTCGCCGATAATGCTGCTACAACATTACAAACTTACCATGCACGTGAGGTGCAATTATGTTGATAAGTTTACTCGTTTATCAATTAATTAAAATATAAGTGCTCTAGTTCACTAACTAGTTATTTATTGTAATTGACAGTACTGAGTGGGCTACTCCCCCAAGAGAAATTGCATTATTCCATAAATTTTTTATTCGGTAAATATTAAGAAGAGTATGGCGTTTGCTTTTATTTTAAAAAATGAATAAAAAGCAGACGCTATAAATAGCATCTGCTTTTATATATTTAAAATCAATTAGTTAAACCATAGTGAGCTTTGAAATTCACTTAAGCCTGAGGTTTAATTAAGTATTTTTCACCGGTTGCTTGCTTAGAGTAAGCCGCAATTGATTTTAAATGCAATACTTCAGCTAATGACACTTCATGTGTGTAGTGACTTGCAAATGTGGTAGTAATTTCATTTGCAACACGTTCGCGCATCGCCATTACTGTATTAGTTCCTAATTTACCTAATGCATTAAATAATAAAAATCCATTTACAGCCCAAGCAAAACCAAAGTTACGGTTTAGCGTAATTGGGCCTCGATCTAATGCACCGTAAATATAAACTTGCTTGAATGTGTCAGAGCCATAAATAGTGTGCTCTTTCATATCACGAGCTGCAGCAACTTCCATACAATTAAGAATATCACTTGTTAATTGACCACCGCCAATGGGGTCAAACGCAATCGTTGCACCCGTTTCAATAATTGCCGCCGTTAAGTCCGAAAGAAAAGAGTCGCTACTTGAGTTAACAATATATTTTGCACCCATGTTACGTAATAGTGTTTCCTGTTCTGCTTTACGCACAATATTTATTAAATCAATACCATCGGCAATACAAATACAGTTTAACATTTGGCCTAGGTTAGAAGCTGCAGCGGCATGAATAATGGCTTTATGACCCTCCGCGCGCATGGTTTCTACCATTGCTAGTGCGGTAAGCGGGTTAACAAAAGATGACGCACCTTCTTTAGCTGTAGTCCCTTCTTTTAATTCTAAACAGCTCTGCACATTGGCACATATAAATTGACGATAAGTTCCTCCACCAATTACAGCTACGGTTTTACCTATTAATGCTTGTGCTGCGGGCGATGAGCCAGCTGCAACAACAGTCCCAGCACCTTCATTTCCAACTGGCGTTGCTTTATCAACTCGCGTTTTAAGTGAGGGCATAAATTGAGCCGGAACATCAGCTGTAATAACAGGGTTTTGCACAGTACCTGATTGCACCGCTGTAGACATATCAGCTGCGCTGAATAAAACGCCTAAGTCTGAAGGGTTTAGTGGAGCAGCTTCAAGACGAACAACAACCTCATCGGGGCCAGGTTGCGGCATTTCGATGTTTTTTAAAGCAAGTGTTAGCTTACCATTTTCACTAATAGTTGAAGTAAGTTGAATATTTGTATCAGTCATTTGGGTCACTCCTGTCAATAATTAAGTTCGTTGAACCAATCGCTTTATCGTATTGGTTATTTTTTGATTACACTTAGCGTAAAATATTACTTTGGATTCACTGCTTGAATTTGAGTTTTAATCTTTTGCATAAACTCAGGTATATTTGCCTGTCGATCCGCTTCTACTTTTTGGGCAATAGCAGATTGACTCATCGAATCGTTCCACTCTTTCATTTTAGGTACTTGTGCAAGTACATCCCAGTCAAGTTGGCTAGAGCCAAAAGCACTGACAATGGTGTTAACGTAATAAACGTAAATATCAGCCATTGTAAATTGCTCACCCGCAATACAAGGAGAAAATTTACATAATCGACTTAAGGCAATAACGCCACGGCTTAATACTTGGCGTACTTCAACTTTGAGTGATTCAGGGACTTCAGTGCCTGAAAATACATAAGGTATTAATCGTCTACTTGGCAATTCAAAATAAAGTTCAGCTACTTTCATTATTTGGCGAACAGCAGCGCGTTCTCCGGCATTTTCTGGGTATAACGCATTTTCAGGATAAGTTTCTTCAATAAAGTCACAAATAACACTCGACTCTGAAATATTAAGTCCTTCAGATGTAGTAATAGCAGGGACTTTACCGACCGGACTGATGGCCAATAAGTCATCGTTACCACTATAAATTAGGTGTTCTTTAAATGAGAGTTCTTTATACAAAAGTACATGTTTTACTAAGTTGTAATAGTTACTCGCGGCGAAGCCGTGCAAAGTAATCATAAATCAGTTCCCATTATTAATGTGAAGGTACTTTTTAATTGCATCAAAAATGCAAATTAAAATCTCAGTCGTTAAGCTAAATACATTATTACTTGTTTTAATTTGGTTATATATAAGAGAAAATGCGAATCACTTTTGCCTTTAAGACAATAATAAAGGCATTCGCAAATTTACTTAATGGAGAGATGAGTTGGATCAACTTCGGGCAATACGATATTTTAATAAAGTAGTAGAAACAGGAAGTTTTACTAAAGCTGCAAACGTTTTTAATGTACCGCCATCTTCTTTATCAAGGCGAGTTGCAGATTTAGAAAAAAGTTTAGGTGCAACGCTTTTAAAGCGATCGACCCGTATTGTGAAGCTGACTGAAGTAGGCCAGATTTATTATAACGACATGCAGCAAATACTAAATCAGTTAGAGCAAAGCAATGAAACTGTTCGTAGTTACCAAACTACCCCAATGGGACGTCTACGTATTAGTTCGATGGTGGGTTTTGGCGAAAAAATCCTACTTCCTTTACTTGATGAGTTCAGCCAGCTGTACCCAGAAATTATATTAGATGTTAGTTTAAGTGATGAGTTATCAACACTTGGACGTGATGATGTTGATATTGCTATTCGTGGCGGTTACGCCCCAAATGAGCGAGTACTTGCAATAAGGCTTATGGACAATGGATTCATTCCCGTCGCTTCACCCCGTTATTTAGAAAAATACGGGGTGCCGATGAACGCGATGGAGTTGCAGCATCATAAGGGTCTTTATTTTAAAGCTCCATTAGGGCCAACGCCTTGGTTGTGCAATATGAATGGTCAATGGCATGATGTTTCAGGGCCTGCTGTCGCTATTTCAAACAATGGACCTTGGCTTGCAAAAAAGGCGTGCAACGGTGAAGGTATTTTAATGTCTACCCGATGGGCGTTAGCTTCATATCTAGAGTCAGGAAAATTGCAAGAGCTTACGTTTGAACATGAACTTACCATAACGCAAAGCGCCGAAATGGCCGTGTACTTGTTATATCAAAAACAACGCTACTTAGTACCAAAGGTAAAAGCGGCTGTGGATTTTTTAGTGCAAAAAATAAAAAGTAACAAATGAAAGTTAATAAAGTGAGTAATACCAGGGCGCTATATTTACTCTTAGGCACTTAAACTGTGTAATTACCCTTTTTAGGAGAAAATCCTATTATTTTGAATCGATTGTTTTTAACCTGCGACCTATTCGTTCACTATTATCTAATGGATGAAATGAAAATAACCCGCAATAAAAGGTAAATTATTAACTTAAAAATTAAATTTAATTGCCATCGTTTTGCTTGCTTAATTAGAGTGGCTGTCTAATTTATTGAGTTTGACAGGCTGTCATAATAAGCAAGTTACTGTAAAAATTTTAACCGAAAACGGCGAGCGAATATCAGTAACTGCGAAAAACTACTCGCATAAAACTTAAACTACTCAATAAAAAGTTAAAACTGAATCATGCAGCCATTTCATGTGTGTAATTTAGGTTTAATAGGGCTAATGACTTATTTAATGGATTAAATGAGAATCTAGGCAAGTTTAGGGCTTCTATTTAATTTAGTGGTTAAATATGAAGCGCGACAATTAGTCTGACAGAGAGGGTTAAGAATCATCTACTGGGTGCATTACACTCTCTATTGGCCTCATTTGATTATTATCAAAATTATCAAATAGTTCAGACTTATCAAGAGTATCTGAAACTAAATTAAGCATAGATATTGCTCTAGGTTTTGCAGGTAAAATTCCTGTAACTCCATTAATTATAATTGCTTTTATTGAGTGGATGTTATTCTTTAACGCATAATAAAAACGCGTGTGACCTTCTATGATAACAAATTCACTTCCAACTTTTTCAATAATTGGTGGAGTTATAATCGAATTAACCCCCAAGCTTGTTTTAAAAGTTGCTGGAGAGAAAAGTGCAATGTTAGCTTTTTTGAATATACTTGCCAACAAAGCCACTTGGGCCAACTTATATTCCTTAACGTGCAAATCTAACGTCATTAACTTATCGCTTAATGACACTGATTCCAATGTAAATGTTGAGTTCTTGTACTGTGAAATTTCTTTTAATTTTTCAAATACTTGTTCCGGGGGAATTGATTCTATAGTTATATTTACATTCTTATTATTTTCAAAAATATCAGCTTCAATTTGATTGTTAAGTGCATTCAGTATTGGGGAATCATATGATCTATTTGAATACACTCTTATTTTTTCCTCTGAATATTGATAGTCCCTTCCAACAACACCATCTGCGGTACTAATTGCTGCGATTGCTCGTTCGTTAAAACGGTCTAACAGTACACCTTCAAATGGGATCTCTTCATTAGAAAATAAACCTGCACCAATATCTTTAAGTAGTCTTTGCCTATATATTTCATCTTTATCATCTGGTTTCGCGGGTTTAAGCAGTATGTTGACATTAACACCGCGATCTAAAGCAAAAACAACTGAAGGGAATACAAAATAAAGCCAATAGCTATTTGAGGAAACAATTAAAACCTCATCAGTTGCTTCATTTAGATACTCAACAATTAGAAGAAGCTTTTCATCAAACCCTTTATAAATTATATTCTCCGACCGATTTCTAACTGCTATTCTTTCATCTCGGACAAATTTCTTTACACTGTCAAACCCTGATTTTATTAACCAATTTTTTGCTTCTAGATCGACTCTGTCAAAATCAGTAGCCTTATATTCTCCTGTAGGAATATTGACAGCATAAGTGTTATTTTGCATTTGGAGCTGTATCTCAGTCCCCCCATTAATGACTGTTGAAACTAAACTTTCTATAAAACCCGTTAAGCTAGTTATTTCTGAATTGGTGGTATCTTGTAATCTGAAGCAAAGGATTCGTGATGATTTTTTCTGCATTTCAGGGGTAGAAAAAACCCATGAAGGAACATTACTAATCATACCTCCATCAACTAATAGTGACGTTCCATCAGAAACAGGTTGAAAGTATAGAGGGATAGAACTTGAACAACGGACAGCAAATGCAACGCTTTCATTTGGAGTTTCTTCTTTGCTCCATAATCGAGGTTTACCTGCTGCAATATCCGATGCAACGATATAAAGAGGAATTGTTAAATCTGAAAACCTCACTGGTGGCCTTATACCTAGCTGCTCACATAAAATCCTATCTAGCCAAGTTTGAATTTCAATTGAAGAATACTTACCTGAATTTTTCCATATATCAACCAATTCACCTGGGAGCCCATTAATAGGCTTAGTAAGATGCCTCCACAATGATTTCGAACCAAAAGCGTTATCTTTGGTCAACGTAGTTTTCATAAAATCATTAAAATCTTTTTTTTCTAATTGATTTAAAATAAATTCAGGCGTTGCTCCACTTGCTACTAGAGCAGCAACAATGGAGCCTGCCGATGTACCGGCCACTCGACCAAAATTAATTCCAGATGAGACAGCTGCTTTATAAGCCCCAGCTAAAGCAGCACCTCTTACACCTCCTCCTTCAAAAACCCCCCAACAATGATTAAAAAAATGTGTTTTCGGGAGATATTCAAGGCCTGCTTCTTTCAATATTTGAGTGAAAATATGGTTAGCTTTTTCTTTGTATTTAGAAGGACAATAATTATTGATACCTTCGAATATAGTTTCCACATCATAAGGAGAAATACATACCTGATGAATAAACTTTTTTACATCACTATGGAGCTCAAATGAACACTTAGCAGAATACATAACAGCTCTGGCGACTTGAACCGTTGGGAAAGGAACTCTGGATGACTTAAACGAAATTGTTCCCTTATCTATTGCATCAATAAAGCCAGACTCGAGTACTTTTGCTTTCTGATGTAACTGGCTAGGATAAAAAATAATAGAGTTTATTGAAAATACAGTTGTCGATGGCAGTACAGTAAGGCTTGATTCCAATGAAAGTGAATTTATTAAATATGTATTTTTAATATCCCAAATATCCAACGATGAGATGGTTGTTTTTGCAACATATCCTCCAAACATTGTTTTTTTATTATCTTTCGACAAAATAGACTCTAAAGATATTCCTTTAGGTAAATCAACAACGATATCAATATCTCTAGGGCTTAATTCAACATTTCTAGTGCATGATAAGTACTGATCTCTTACCCAGCCACCAAATATTACAGCGGGTATTGAAGCTTCTTTTAATTTTGTGAATACAGATGAAAGCATCGGGTCATTATTCAAAAAATCATCAAACTTTTTTTGAATAGCATCCACAACCGTCGAATCATCAAGCTCATTAAGCAAGAAGATATCTTTATTATTTAGATCTATATATTCCACATTAGAAAAGACTGACAAGTTAATTCACACCATAAATTATGTAGCTAGACAAGATAATGTTATCAGCCTTTATGTAAATAAACACGCAACTATTGTCAGGATTAAAAAAAATGGTCAGATACACATTAATTTTAGAGTAAATGGCAACTGTATTGCCTTTTTCATAATATAGAAAAACTGCAAAACACGATGCGTTAAGAAGGGGAAGCCCTTTTTAACCTAAAAAAAGCCACTCAAACCCCCGTAATTCCTTTCAAAACGGCAATTAAAACAACACCAAACTCCCACTTTATATTCTGCATAAAATACTGTAATAGATTGAATCAAAATAGGAACTCAGCTATGGTTTGTTTATCAATAAAAACAAATAAAAAACGCGTTAATCTACAGATTCGTTAGGTTTTTAAGTATGGAGTCAACTTTGGAATTATCAGATGTTTTTGGAGCTTTAGGGATTGTTGTTAGTGTTTTATTTGGAGCATGGGGAATCTATTTAGCTCTCAAAAGTGCAAAGAATAAAGCCTCACTATCATTTGTGTATGAACAAGTTATTGGCCTATTTGATGATGTAACAAGTAAAATTCCCAATTTATCGATAACTTATAAAGAAAACCAAATAGACAGTAAAGTGATCCTTATCAACGGTTATCTAGCAAATGATGGTGGAAAAGATATTTCGCCGTCTATGATAGAAAAGAAACTTACAGCAATATTACCAGATAATTGGAAGTGGCTGGAGTGTAAAGTTTTATCAAAACCTAATGATTTAAATATAACTTCAAATGTAGTGTCAGAGAACGAACTTTGTTTTGATTTTGGACTTTTTAGAAAGGGGGAGTCCTTTTCATTTCAGGCATTATTTTCAATTGACGGTGATATAAATGATAAGAAAACTAAAGCTTTAATCGATAATATTTCATGGAATCACCGAATAGCTGATTTAGGAAAGGTAAAATTTATAGATTTACCATATGCAAAAAAAACACTTCGTGGATACATTCTGCCAGTGGCAATTAGTTTAGCATATATGGGATTTAGCTTTTATATGCTTTTAAGTGGTATGTTTGAACGTCCCATAATAAATTATATGGCACCGATAAACGGCGAATATGTTGAAGTTAAATTCAAGCCTGAATTAGATGGTAATGCTGAATTAGAGGTTATTGAAACAGAGCATATAGAGACGGTTAATTTAGAGAAGTATTTTAAGACAACTAAAATATATCCTAAGATATCGGTACCTAAAGGTAGTGTTTATGCTAAATACATTCTGTTTAGTTTAATGTTTTTAAGTTCATTTCTGATGCTCTATGTTGCTTTTGAAAAAGATATTAAGAAAAGGAGTATTCGTAAACTAATCACTGCTTCAAATAAAACCTAATCGGGTAGCCGGAGGTCTCTAACCTCCAGCCCCCACACCAGCCATCATGCGGGTGGTGTAGGCGGTTCATCTCCCGTAATAAATACCGATCCTAAAAGCGACAAAAAGCGACGGCCTCAAATCTTGACTTCACACATTAAGAATATTCAATGTCCGCAATTGGCACTCTCCAGCCACTCGACAGCATAAAATATTGATAATAATTGGCAAGGTATTTTACTGTGTCGGATGGCGTGGCTTCGCCACTTATCCGACCCGACCTACGTCAAAAGGTAGGTTGGTTAAGCCGAAGGCGCCACCCAACAGAGTATCGATTCACGCCTTGAAGTTCAGCAATTCGTACAAACCGGAAATCACCTTCCCATAAATTCCGTACTTATACATTAAGGCTTCTGAAGCCTTAATGTAATTAATTTTCAACCATTCAACCATTCAACCATTCAACCATTCAAATATTCAAATATTTACCTAAACCTAACCTTACTTAAATTTAAAGTCGACTCTAATAAATCTCAATCTGTGTGTCACACCTTGCTTAAAATTAAAACAATTCTCAAGCTGCCGCGAATTCTCAATTTAAGTGGCGCTGGCCACATAAGCTGAAAAAAGATACATTTTAGCCAATAAAATAATTGATAACTATTTTCGTTTAGATTAATATGCACATACTAAATGTAATTGAGAGTGGTTTGTATTCATGTATATTTGTCTATGTCACGGTGTGACAGATAAAAAAATTGAGCAAACAATTGACGATGGTGCAACGACCATGCGTGAATTAACTAAAGAGCTTAAAGTGGGCAGCCAATGCGGTAAGTGTTGTGGTTGTACTAAAAAGATCCTTAATCGCAGACTTATTCAGATTGCGGATGTAACGGATCAAGTTGCTTAATTACGTATAAAATTTAGATATAAAAAAAGCAGCTTTTTAGCTGCTTTTTTTATGGCTGAATTATTGTTTACAGTTGAGACTGTAAATAGTTTTTAATGCCCGTATTTTTAATAAGTAATTGTTGGGTTTCTAACCAATCAATTTGCTCTTCTTGTTCATTTAAAATGTGATCAAGGGCTTCACGGGTAATATAATCTTTTTTACTTTCAGCCAGTTTAACTGCGCTTCGTAATTCATCAATCGTATCGAGTTCAAAGCTCATGTTAGCAGCAATCATTTCTTCGCTGTTTTCACCAATACGTAATCGGCCTAAGTCTTGAAGATTTGGTAAGCCTTCTAAAAACAAAATACGTTCAATTAATCGATCGGCGTTTTTCATTTTTTGGATAGATACTTTGTAATCTGCTTTGTCTAGTTGAGTGAAGCCAAAGTCTTTAAACATGCGTGCATGTAAAAAATATTGGTTAATACCAACAAGCTCATTAGCGAGTACTTTATTTAGCGCCGCAATAACGTCTTTATCGCCTTTCATAATATGCTCCTACTAAGCCATTTGTGCTTGATGATAATTTTCAGAACCAATTTTATCAATTAGACCAAGTTGTTGCTCTAACCAGTAAACATGATCTTCTTCGGTATCAAATAACAGCTTTTCTAAAATGCTACGTGATTGGTAATCTTGCTGTTCTTCACATATTGCGATTACGTCTTTAACACACGCTACTACTTCAAGCTCTAGTGTTAAATCGTTTTGCATCATACTTTTTACATCGCTACCGATAAGTAAGTCACGGCGCTTAGTCATATTTGGTACACCTTCTAAAAACAAGATGCGCTTAATAAGCCAATCTGCGTGATCTTTTTCTTCTTCCATTTCATGGTTAAGGCGTTCGTATAGCTTGTTTAAACCCCAGTCGTCATACATGCGCGAGTGTATAAAATACTGATCGATTGCTGCTAATTCGTTAGCTAACAATGTATTAAACGCATCGATTACTTTTTGATTACCTTTCATGATAAATCGCCTTAACTATTTCAATTGTAAGCAGTGTAGTATAAATTGAATGAATTGCAAGTTTTCTCTATAAAAATCATTGTGTTACTATTGGTTTTGATTCTTATTTAAGTTTGCGTTATTGCTTGGTTTATGGACAGTTTTTTATTTGTATTAGTATCTGAGAATGATTACTAGAGGTATTTATAGACAATAAGTTGAGATACTGCTTTTTATATTATTTTTTTAAATAAATAGGCATGCTGATGATGCCTATTTATTGAGTCTATTGCTAATTAAAACTGGTATTTAGCACCGAGGGTAGCCGTTGTGCCTAATCCTTTGATGTTATAGCCGCCGTAAGTGTAAGATTGTGCGCGGGCAGGGTAGTAATCGCTATTGAACAGGTTTTCGATACCAAAATAGCCACTCCACCTGGCGTTAACGTTGTACTGGCCACTTAAGTTAAATGTGTTGTAGCTACTCACAGGGCCCTGATCGCCAGAGTATTGGCCTTGCGCATTTTTATCAAAGCGCTTTCTGTCACCTACATATAAAAAACTCATTGCAAGTGATAACTTTTCGTTAGTTTGCCATGTTAAATTAGCAGTGGCTTTAGGTGGGCTGATTTGTTTTGCCCCTAAATATTCATCCGCTTCAGTATTTTTTCCTTCTACGTAGCTGTATGTAGCACTTAATTTAAGATCTTGATTAATAGTATAATTAACTAAACCTTCGTAACCCCATATTTCTTGCGGTGCGCGTACGGGTTCGTAAACACCCGTTACTTCGTTAAATTCATTACTGGTGCCAAGCTCTGAAGTACTTCTGTACAGTGCAAATTCAAAACGAACGTTTTCAAACTGTGAAGTAAAACCAATTTCGTAGTTGTCAATTATAGATGCTTGTGTCTGAATAAGTGCAATATCGTCAACGGTTGCAGCGCGAAGTAAGCGCCCAATATCAGAAATATCAGATCCCTGTGAATAACTAAAAAATGGGCTGAATGCATCTGTTAAATTGTATTTTATGCCTGCATTATACGTTGTAGCGTCATAGTTTATGGTATCACCACGCACATTTAATGGGACTGAGCATTGCGAAGGGGTTCTACACAGTTTTAATGTTTGGTAATCACTTACGCTCAAATCAATACTTTCGTTTCTTACACCTGCTTTTACAATAATATCGTCGTTTATTACCCATTTTGTTTGTAAAAAACCAGCAACACTTTCCATATCCATTTCTGGCACCCACACACGGCCATCTACCAAAGGTTGTGATGTTTTATCGTTTAAGGCATCAATGCCGTAGATTAGGGTGGCTGCTACGTTCTTAAAATCAAACTGGCTATTAAATGTAGCCCTTGCACCTTGCTTTTCTGATTTAATAACGGACTGACCACCGGTATAGCCTTCATCGAGGTTAGCTAGGTTAGTGGAGAAAAAGAATACGTTTTCTATATCTTGTTTATAAAGATCGAGGGTCATTTGTGTGTTTTCAAACAACGCGTAGTCAACATATTTTAGAGTAATATTAACGTTGCCATCGGGTCCTTGCGGCTTACCTTGCTTTTGTAGTTCTTTAGGTACGTGAATAGCGTATGTTTTTTCCCCTATATTGCCATCGCCAGTAATATCACCTAAGTCAGTTTTTTGCTGTGAGCTGTAAAAGTTATAGCTAAACTGCAATTGCTTTTCGTCGTCAAAATCGTAACTTAGTTTAGTAAAGTAATTTTGAGTTTCAGAGTCTGATAAACCGTATTGTAAGCCTAAAATATCGCCCTGTGCATCGCGTTGCACGCCGTTTTCTTCATAGCTTGCCGTTAACAGGTAGCTTAATTTATCGATCTTGCCGTTTACTGCTGCCGATATTCTACCGCCGCCACTTTCTGCTAATTTAACAGCGCTAAAGCGGCTTGAAATACTTATTTCACCTTCAGGCTTACCATCACTGCGAGCCTGTTTTGTTATGTAGTTAATAATGCCACCTGAAGCACCATTACCATAAATAGAAGTCGCGCCTTTTATAACTTCAATGCGCGCTATGGCACTTGCATCAAGTGTTTTTATGCCTAAAGAGCCGTTACGAAGAGGGGTTGATTGCGGTACACCATCAATCATTATTAAAGGCGCACGGCCACGTAGCGTTTGTCCTGAATTACTTGAGCTGCCTGTATCTGGGGCAAGTCCTGGAACCATTTGTGCAAGTAAACTCCCCAGTTCTGAGCTTACTTTTAAATGCTGCTGTATTTGTTGTTGATTAATAACGGTAATAGAGGCAGGTACTTCGTCAATACTTTCTGAGATACGACTGCCAGATACAATGACATGTTCTAATTGTTCAGAAGCGTATTCATTTTTATTATTTTCATCTGCTAGCGTGTTAGTACTTACTGCAACAGCAATAAGGCAAAGCGAAGTTTTTAACATGGGAGAGCTCTTAGTTGATAATAATTTTCGCAATGGTAATTATTATCAAGTAATCACGCAAGTGTTAATGAGATTTATTTTCGTTTGTGGCGTTTTAACCAAAAATACACACCGCTTACAATAAAAAATGCGAGTGAAAGGGCAATTAATAACCATATAAATTGCACTATGGGGCCTGCAAAATCCCCAATGTGAAATTTATACTTAAAGTTCCATGCTTTCGTCGTAAAGTTGGCTTTACTTGCGTCAAATGAGTTTAATACTTTGCCTGTAAATGGATTTACCCATACCCAACTATAAGCATGGCTTTCACCAGGGGTTTGAATTCTGAGCGCAATGGCATCGTCTGCTTTTTTAGGTAAGTAAATTCTAAATAATCGACCATCAGGGAATACATCCCCAGCATTTTTAATTGCTTCGTTATAGTTTATATCAGCTTGAGAAGGCGCTATTATTTTTGGCGCTTTGGGCCTTTGTTCTACTTTATTAAACGTTACAAATTCTAATACTGATTGAGTTTGTGTTTTCCAATTAAATGCCATACCAGTAAAGGCAATAAGTACAAGCGGTATAAAAAAGTAAACACCAAGTACGGTATGTAATTGATACATTAGCACTCTAAATTTGGCTTTAGGCTTAATAGCTAAACGCTTAATTCTGTTTTTTGGTTTTATCCATAGGTAAAAGCCGAGTAGTACATTGATTAAAAGTAATAATGCACACACTGACATCCAATTTTTAAATGGTTTTTTACCATCACTATCTTCAAATAATAACCAGCGATGTAAGCCTAAAGCAAAGCCATAAATTGTGTCTGTTGTTTGATAGCTATGAATTATTTTTCCAGAATACGGATTGACACTCACGTAGTGCTTGTTAGCCAATCTAAATTGCCAAGCTAATGCTTTATTTTGCTCGGGCATAAAAAAAACAATTTTTTGTTGTGTTTGCGTTTGCACGCTTTCTATCAATTTTTGATTGTTTAATGTACGAGGCTGCGGAATAACCTGCCATTTATCTGGCTGAATGAAGTGCTGTATGTCTTTTGCATAAATCATAACAGCACCGGTTAAGCTCACTATTAATAAAAATAGTCCGCTAATGAGGGCAAGGCCTAAATGAATTCTACGTAACCAAAGTTTCAAAAACAGTATCTCATTATAAGTTAGTAGCAATATTGTAAATGATAATACGAGATGTTTTCAATTAAATAGTTATGTATTTGTTTAGCTTATTATTAACCCTATTATGCTGCGCTTTTATTTGCAATAGGTCTGGTTTCTATTATGCAATTTTCGATGTTAAAATTGTCGTGTAAGAAGCCTTTTACTGCGGGTAAATCAATTGTTTGTTGAGTGCTAATAACAAGCTCACAATGATTTTCTTTATCATCTAGTTGCCAAAGCTTAATGCTGACTACCGATTCGATATTAAATTCATTACTAATAGCATGTGATATTGCGTGTGTATCAATGTTATTAGGGGCTGCTTGCATTAAAATTTTGCCGCTTTGCTTTAATAATAAAATACCATGATAAATTACATACACAGAAATAAGCACTGTGGCAATTAAATCAACGATATACCACTGGTATAAAATAATTAAAGTGCCAGCAATAATAACAACAATAGAGGCCATTGCATCTGAGATGTTGTGAATAAAAGCCGCTTTTATGTTTATGCTGTGATTAGCACCAGCTCGGTAGGTTAAATACGCTGTTGCTAAATCAATAACTAATGCTATTGCTGCCACCCACACAACTATCCAACCATTAATAGGCTGTGGATTTAAATAGCTAGAAATGGCTTCAAAAATTAAATATAGGCCAATTATAATTAATGTAGTGCTATTAAAAAGAGTAGCGAGGATTTCAGCGCGCTTATAGCCAAAATGATGAGTTACGTCAGCTGGTTTATTACCAATTTTACGTGCAATGAGCGCTATAAATATTGCCCCAGCATCGCTTAAATTGTGAAGTGCGTCAGCTATAAGCGATAAGCTACCCGAAAATACCCCGCCAATAACTTGGGTTACGGTTAGTAATACGTTAATGATAACAGCAACGGCGAGCTGTTTATTGCTTTGGTTTTCGTCTACATGACTATGTGAGTGATCGTGCGCCATAATGCTCTCAAAACACTTTTATTGAATAATGCTTATATCATGGGGAGTTTAAAACAGCTACAAGAGTGACAAAGGAGCAGGGCAAGATCACGAACTTTACCTTGACTTAAAAGTATGATCTTATACTCCTTTTTTAAGGAGCATCCCCATGTCTAACATTCAGCTATTTAAATATTTCGAATCAATCGACGACCCTCGCCAACAAGGTAAAGTTGTTCATAAACTATTTGATATCATATTCTTAGCTGTTAGCGCTGTTGTTTCAGGCTGTCAGGGCTGGGAAGAGATTGAAGATTTTGGTCATGATAGACTAGATTGGCTCAGAAAATATGTTCTTCTTGAACAAGGGATCCCTCGCCATGACACAATTGCTCGTGTAATGAGCCGTATTGACATGACGCAATTCCAAGATTCCTTTTCTTCTTGGATGAAAGCCTGCTCCAAATTAACTCAAGGCGGTGTAGTTGCTATTGACGGTAAACGATTGAAAGGTTCATTTAATCAGTCAGATAGACGCGATGCGCTTTATATGATCAGTGCATTTGCATGCGAAAATGGTGTTGTTTTGGCACAATGCCCTGTTGATAAAAAGTCGAATGAAATAAAAGCGTTGCCAGAGCTGCTTGAATTATTAGAGATAAAAGGCTGCTTAGTAACGATTGACGCTATGGGGTGTCAAAAATCAATTGCAAAAAAAATAGTTGGTAAAGAAGCCGATTACTTACTTGCGGTAAAAGCAAACCATAAAAGGCTACTGTCACAAATAGAAGATGTGTTATTACCTGAGGTAGCACGACAAGCATCTGATGGGCTCTTGTTTAACGAAGCCGATTATCAAAAAAATAGAGAAGAATTTAGGTGCTGTGCAGTGAGCCATAACGTGAGCGGTTTATCAGAAACGATACACTGGGAAGGTGTAAAAACAGTGGGTGTTATTGTTTCTTATAGAAAATAAAAAGGTAAATTAAGCAATGAGTTATGCTATAGATACTATATTAGTTCAGCGAATTTAACAGCGGAAGAACTCGCGAGAGGAGCACGACAACATTGGCAAATAGAAAATGGATTACATTGGCGTTTAGATGTAGGATTTAAAGAAGATGAGTGTCGAATTAGGCGCGAAGGTGCAGCACCTGTATTTGCGGGGCTGAGACACATCGCATTTAATCAGCTAAAAGCAGAAAAAAGCTTTAGTAAAGGCATGCCCGCAAAACAGAAAAAAGCTATGCGCAGTACAGCCTACCTTGAAAAGGTACTGAACGCATAGACTTTTTTCATGCTCTTGCCCTGGACAAAGGAGTCAAAAAATTAATCCTATTGGCATGTTTTTTATTGTAATGCTAATTAGACGTTATAACGCTAAACACCGATTTTTTAAGGCGTTTATAGCTCAAAACTTGCGTCTTTATATATTTAATGCATTAATATAGTCACTATAAAATGATTATAAGCTATTAGGCAATAAGCATGGATAAGGGTTTAAACTTTGGAGTATTAACAGGTAAAGGACAATCTGTTCGAAGTAAATTAATTATTACCTTTATAATTATAGCATTAGGGCCGTTATGCTTGTTAACGTGGTTTAGTTTTCAGCATGTAAATAATACGCTTAAGCAAAATGCGCATAGCGAACTAAATGAACTCAGCAATATTGGAAAGCAATTTGCTGAAATTTGGTTTTTAGACCAAGTTAATGATCTGTATTTATTAAAGTCGCAATTAAGTATAAGTCCAACCAAGGAACACGCTTTAATAAATGATTTTGTCAGACAATATGATTTTATAAATCATATTGAAATCATTGATGTGTTGTCTAACAAAGCAAAAATAGAACTTTCCTTATTTAATCAAATTCAAGAATCAGAACTCACTAAATTATTCATAGCACAAAATAAAACAGATAAAGCATTATTTCATTCTATGGTGGTTGAAGGACATGCGCATCATATAGTGTCGTTACCTATATTTGACGATCAAAATAAACTAAAAAGTGTATTACTAGCCGATGTAAACTTACAGGGACTGCTAAACAACTTAAGCAAAATACAGGCAAAAAATACGAGTGTTGCATTCTTTATACTGCACAATAGCAAAATCGAAAAGCAAACAAGGGCTTCCGTTGCTACCCCACCGCTTTTAAATCAAAACAGCTCTGCACCAAAACAAGTGTTTAGTTATGCTAATAACAATGAAAAAATATTTTATGCATACATTAATGAACTTGATTTTTTAGGCCAGCAAGGTTGGCAGCTATTAGTTTCCAAACCAGCTGAAGCAGCATTACAAGGCAGTCTCTATTATAAGCGGCTTGCTATTTTAACTAATGCTGGATCTTTGCTGCTTATTTTATGTTCGTCTTGGTGGTTTGGTCGTAGATTATCTCGCCCGTTAATTCGTTTAACTAATATTGTTGAAAGTATAACTAGAGGGAAACATGTAAAAATCCCTATTTTAAACGACAGTATTGAGTTTAATCAGCTTTCAAAAGATCTGCATGAGCTTGTAAAAGTAAATCAAGAACAGCAAAGTACTTTGCAAGAACAACGAGCTGCATTGCAAATTGCACTTAAGCAATTAGCAGAGCAAAAATCAGCGCTTGATAAGCATGCAATTGTTGCTGTTACTGACTTACACGGAACAATAGTTTTTGTGAACGGAAAATTTTGTGCAATAAGTGGTTATGAAGAATATGAGCTTATAGGTCAAAATCACCGGTTATTAAATTCAGGCACGCATTCACATGCTTTTTTTGAAGAAATGTATGCAACGCTTAAGCGTGGTGAAGTTTGGAATGGGCAAATTTGTAACAGATCAAAGGACGGTAGCTTATATTGGATGGACACCACTATAGCGCCATTTTTAGATGATGAAGGTAAACCACAAAGCTATATAGCAATTCGCACTGATATTACTCCACTTAAGTTACAGGAATTTGAATTAGAACAGCATAAAACACAACTTGAACTTGTTATCAATAGTACCGCTGTTGGTATTTGGGATTGGTATGTAGATACAAGCAAAGTTACGTTTAATAAACGTTGGGCTGAAATCATTGGTTATACACTTAGTGAAATAGAACCTTGCAGCATAGATACTTGGTATAAATATGCACACCCAGAAGATTTAGTTGAATCAGAATTAAAATTAAAAACCTACTTAGCTGGCGGCAGTGATTTTTATGTTAGCGAAGCTCGGATGAAGCATAAGTTAGGGCATTGGGTCTGGGTACTTGATACAGCTAAAGTAGTTGAATGGAATAGCGACGGCTCACCTAAACGAATGATTGGGACGCATGTAGATATTACTCAAAGAAAAACAACGGAGTCTGAACTACAAAGCAGCCGTGATCAGTTTGCGTCTCTTGTTGAAAATATTCCCGGTATTATTTATCGCTGCGAGTCAGATGAAATATGGACGATGCTTTATTTAAGTGATCAAACTAAAGATATCACTGGTTATGCCGCAGATGATTTTATTAATAATAAAAATAAGCGTTTCTTTGATCTTCTTCATGAAGAAGATATTGATCATATAAAAAAATCAATTAACCAATCTATTAAAGAGCATAGTACGTGGTCAATTGAATACCGAATTATAGCAAAAAATGGTTATGTTCGATGGGTTAATGAAAAGGGTAAGGCAATCTATGACTCTGACGGTACTGTTCTGTACCTTGATGGCTTTATATTGGATATTACTGAGCGCTACAATATACAGTTAAAAATAAAACGTCAGCAAAGTTTACTTGAATCAATGAGTAAGCAGGGACAAATTGGCGCGTGGGAAATAGATTTAAAAGCCCATACTCTTTATTGGTCAGATGAAGTTAAAGTTATTCATGGTGTACCTGATGAATATGAACCCGATTTAGCGACCGCAATAGATTTTTACAAGCTGGGAGAACATCGCGATAAAATCTCTAAGCTATTTGAAAATGCAGTTACTTTAGGTGAAAGCTGGAGTGTTGAGCTGATAATTTTAACCCATCAAGGTAAAGAAAGGTGGGTTAAGTCTATGGGTCAAGCTGAATTTAAAAATGGTGAATGCATACGTATATTTGGCTCATTTCAAAGTATTGATGCTCATAAACGTTTAGAGATCGAAAGTGAAAAAGCAAACAGATATAACAAAAATCTTGCTCAATTAACCATTGCGCCTGAAGTACAAAGTAGTGATGTAAGCGAAGTGAACAAACTAGTTGTTAAATCAATGTGTGAGGTATTGAATGTAGAGCGTGCTTCGTTATGGATTTTTAATGAGGCCGGTGATGCTATGGTACGTCATAGTTTACATACTAAAGGCGAGGGACTGGTTCGCACGGAAGATGAGCTAAAAGTTAAAGACTTTCCTGCGTATTTTTCTGCTATTTACAAGCATAACTTAATTGCGGTTGATAATGTAAATATGCACCCTGCAACAGCTGAGTTTATTGATGACTACACCAGGCCGCTAAATATTAAATCGTTAATTGATGTTGTAATTTCTTCGGGTGACGGGAATTTGGGGATTTTGAGTGCTGAAAAAGTGGATGAACACCATTATTGGACTCAAAACGAAGAAACTTATTTACGTTCATTAGCAACCTTAGTCGGAAGTACGCTTATATCGCAACGCCGTAAAAAAATAGCAGAAGAGCTTAGTGTTGCCCTCGTTAAGGCTGAAGATGCTGCGGTTGCTAAAAGTCAATTTTTAGCGACGATGAGCCATGAAATTAGAACGCCGATGAATGGTGTACTTGGCATGCTAGAGCTTATTGAGCTTGAAAACTTATCGAAACCAATTGAAACAAAAGTAGGGATTGCTAAAACAAGTGCTCACTCATTGCTGGGGGTTATTAATGATATTTTGGACTTCTCTAAAGCTGAAGCGGGTAAAATAGAGCTCGAAAGTATTAATTTTAATGCGGGTGATTTAATTGGTGAAGTTGCAGCTGCGCAAGCTTTTACAGCTCAAGATAAAGGCATTGAAATTATCTTAGACTTAGTCGCTTTAGAGCCTTCACAATTGTGTGGCGATCCAGGTCGTATCCGTCAAATTCTTACTAATTTATTGAGTAATGCAGTCAAATTCACCAGTAAAGGTGAAGTTGTCGTTAGTGCTCAAATAGATAAAGTAGAACAAGGCTTAGTGCTACAAATAAAAGTAAAAGATTCAGGTATTGGTATTAATGAGCAAAAACAGCATCAATTATTTTCACCTTTTTCTCAGGTAGATGCTTCAACAACGCGAGAATATGGTGGCACTGGACTCGGTTTAGCTATTTGTAAACAGCTGTGTGAGCTGATGGGCGGGGAAATTTCACTTAAAAGTGAAGCAGGCCAAGGCAGTGAATTTACTGTGACTATACAAGTCACCCAAAGTGAGCAAAAAGAACGTTATATACAAAAGCTAAATATAAAAGGTTTATCTGTCTTAGTTGTTGATGATAATGAGACTAATAGAATTGTTATATCCCAGCAGCTAGAGCATTGGGGCGCCCATGTAGCGCTTGCATGCGATGCATATGATGCACTTGCAATGTGTGAAAGCCGGATCAGTAGTAATCTAAAAATGTATGATATTGCAGTGCTTGATATGCAAATGCCTGGCATGGACGGGATTGGACTTTGCAAGGCTTTAAAAGCAAACGATGACTTTAAAAACATGCCCCTTGTTATGATGACGAGTATTGCTGGTATGGAAGGTGCTCAGCGTTATTCAAGCATTGGATTTCAAGCTTATTTCCCTAAACCTGTTACAACGGCGGATCTGATTTCAGCGTTGTCGGTAATTACAAATAATGAGCATGATGAAGCATTACCGTTGGTTACATCCGGTTATATCTCATCTTTGAAAAAAGAAAAATTAGGTGAACCTATTCAAATATTACTTGTAGAAGATAATCCAATTAATCAGCAAGTATCCACATTAATGCTTAAAAAACTTAATTGTAATATTACGCTTGCTGAAAATGGACAGCTCGCTATTGATATTTTAAATACTCATGGGCAAGGTTATTTTAAAGCTGTGTTAATGGATTGCCAAATGCCAGTGATGGACGGCTTTGATGCCACAAAAGCTATTAGAAATGGCTTAGCGGGCGACAAACACAAAGATATTAAAATAATAGCATTAACGGCAAATGCGATGGATGCAGATAAGCAAAGGTGTTTTGCTGCCGGAATGGATGATTATTTAAGCAAGCCAATACAATTGGATTTTTTAAAAGATAAATTAGAACAATATATTTGAGGTATAAAGTATATGAGTGAAATAATTGAAATTCGTGATGCGCGACCAAGTGATTCAAAAACGATTTTACATTTTATAAACGAGTTAGCCATTTATGAAAAAGAACCAGACGCAGTAAAAACAAATGAACAAGCCATATTAGATACATTATTTAGTGAAGGGGCGACAGCACATAGTATTATTTGTTTGGATGGCGATGAGCCAATAGGCTTTGCTGTTTATTTTTATAACTACTCTACATGGTTAGGTAAGAATGGCTTATATCTCGAGGATTTATACGTAAGTCCAGATAGCCGTGGGAAAGGCGCAGGAAAAGTAATTATGAAACACCTAGCTAACAAAGCGATTAGCAATAACTGTGGTCGGTTTGAATGGGTGGTTTTAGATTGGAATAAACCGGCCATTGATTTTTATGACAGCATGGGTGCTAAAGCGCAAAATGAATGGATTATTTACCGATTAGCAGGAGATGAATTAATTAATTTTGCAAAATAGATAATGAAAATCATTTGCATTTGCGTTTTGTGGTGTGTAAGTTAATAGCATATTAAATAAACGCATAGATGATTTTATGATCTTAGGTCAAAAACAGCAGCAACCTGATTTACTTTATCTTGAGCAAGCATTGAGCCCTTGGCAGTCAAACATCATGCAAGGCAATTATGCCTTTGAGCAAGGTGCATTACTTGAAGCGCGTGACAAGTACTTATTAGCTAAAACACTCGCTGGCCATCTATTACAACAATTCTTATGTGCGCAAATTAATACTAATGTCATTTATGCTATTGAACATTGTATTCCTGCACTTGTTGTTGCCTCCCATAATTTAGCTGATACCTATATTGCAATGCAGCAACCTGAAAATGCATGTAAATGGTTATGTGAAGTTCACTTATCATTATCTCCACTTATTAAGCACACTCATTACGATGTACAAAAGGTAAGTAAGCATCATTATCTTAAAACATCAGCTGAGCTTGTGTCATTTGCACGTCGTTACCCCTCTTTACCCGAACTTATTGAGCAAGTAAATTTTTGCTTATGCTCAGAGAGTACTACAAACAATCAACTGCACTAATTTAAAAGAAAAAGGAGTATTTATGGCTTTTACTTTGCCTGCACTTAACTATGAGTACGATGCGCTTGAGCCTCATATTGATGGTAAAACAATGCATATTCATCATACTTTACATCATCAAACCTATATCAATAAAGCTAATGCTGCTTTAGCGAATACACCGTTTGCTGATTTAGATGCCGAAAAGTTATTGAGAGAGATTAATGGCTTACCAAATGATTTAAAAAAAGCAGTGCAGGAGCATGTTGGTGGGCATTTAAATCATAGCTTATTCTGGTCAGTCATGAGTCCCCACGGAGGAGGAGAGCCAAGTGATATTATGGCACAAGCAATTAATGAGCAGCTTGGTGGTTTTAATCAATTTAAGGAAAAGTTTACTGCAGCGGCTGTGAGTCAATTTGGCAGTGGTTGGGCATGGCTTTGTGTAGCACCTGATGGGTCATTAGTTATACAAAGCAGTACTAATCAAGATAGTCCCTTAATGGAGGGTAATACACCTATATTAGGCCTTGATGTGTGGGAGCATGCGTATTATTTAAAATATCAAAATAGACGCCCTGAATATATTGCTGCTTTTTATAATGTGGTTAATTGGGCTGAAGTACAAAATCGCTATTTAGCTGCTATTGGTTAAGTGCCGAATATGGCTAGTAATACAGTTTATTTTCTATAAGCTAGGCTCTATTAAATTACTTTGTAGAGCCGTTTATGAAATTTTTACATTGGCAAAAAGCACGTCAAAGTCGAGACCCTCGTTTTGATGGTCTTTTTTATGTAGCGGTTAAAAGCACTGGAATATATTGCCGACCAATTTGTCCGGCACCAACGGCTCATGAAAAGAATGTGGCTTATTATCAGTTTGCGCACAATGCAGCGCAAGATGGTTTTAGGCCATGTATTCGATGTAGACCTGATAGTGCACCTGGCAGTGCAGCGTGGCAGGGGACAAAAACTACCGCGTTGAGAGCAAAACAATTAATAGATCAAAATGATGAACATGACTGCGAAAAATTAGCAGGTCGTTTAGGTATTAGTAGTCGCTATTTAAGACGTTTATTTAAACAATATTTTGGTGTGTCTATTACACAATATAGGTTATTCAATCAATGCCATTTTGCTAAAAAACTGATTCAAGAAACAAACCTACCAATGACAGAAATAGCTTTTTCCGCTGGCTTTAAAAGCATTAGGCGCTTTAATGATGCATTTTTACAGCAGTTAAATATAGCCCCCTCGAAGCTACGCAGTGGCGATAAAAAACCAACGTCAACACTCACATTAACTTTACCATTTAGGCCGCCTTATAATTGGCCTGCTTTGCAGTGTTTTTTACAAAGGCGTTTGATAAAACCAATGGAGTGGATAACGCAAACGAGTTACGGGCGTACTTTTGCAAGTGAGGAATATAAAGGAAGCTTTACCGCTGAATTTATAGCGAGTAAAAACCACTTTAGGGTGTCTATTGACATAGATAATACGCGTCATCTGCAACCAGTAATAAATAATATACGTCGTGTACTTGATTTGGATGCCGATATTAATTTAATTGAAACGCATTTAAGCGCTAATACAAACAATGCATTTACAGTGTGCGAGGGGCTCAGGCTTCCAGGAATTTGGTCAAGCTTTGAAGCCGGTATAAGGGCGGTACTTGGGCAACAAGTAAGTGTTACTGCGGCGCATAATTTAGTAACAAAGTTAGTTGATGAATTAGGCGAAAAAAAGGGCGATGCCATTTATTTTCCTACGGCTAAAATTGTTGCTAATAGTGATTTTACATTTTTTAAAATGCCACAGGCGCGTAAAAATGCGCTGCATAACTTAGCGCAATTTTGTGCGTTAAACCCTCAAAATGATGATTTAGACGAATGGCTTAGTTTAAAAGGAATTGGCCCTTGGACGGTAAACTATGCAAAGCTGCGAGGACAAAGCCAACCCGATATACTACTTGATGGCGACTTAGGTGTTAAAAAAGCACAAGCGGCAGCAAACCCTTTTGAGCCTGCTCATTGCGCTCCTTTTCGCTCTTACTTAACGTTTCAACTTTGGCAGCAATTGTAATGATAATTCAAACAAAAATACCAAGCCCAATAGACAATATTATTATTCAAGCAACCGATAAAGGTGTGAGTTATGTTGGGTTTTATCCACCAGTTGAGCACTCTCATACGCCATTTGAGCAAGTCACTAACAAAGCGGTGCTTATTTGCGCTGTGCAATTGAACGAGTATTTTGCAAAAAAACGCACTACTTTTGAGGTACCACTTGATACAAACGGTACAGTATTTCAACAAAGTGTATGGCAGGCGTTATTAACAGTACCTTTTGGGGAGTCGCAAACATATGGCTATATTGCTAACCAACTCAACAACCCCAAAGCAGTGAGAGCGGTAGGCGCTGCGAATGGTAAAAACCCGATTAGTATTATTGTTCCGTGTCATCGGATCATTGGTGCTAACGCAAAGTTAACGGGTTATGCGGGAGGCTTGGATAGAAAACGGTGGTTATTAAAACATGAAGGGCTAATGTGAATTGGTATTAATTTAATATTAAGGTAGCATAAGCGCACTTTTTATAAAATGGCACAGCAATGGCTCAATTATATTTCTACTACTCTGCAATGAATGCAGGTAAATCAACCACGTTATTACAATCGGCATTTAACTATAAAGAGCGTGGTATGGAACCTGTGATCCTCACCGCAGCCATTGATGATAGGCAAGGTGTGGGTAAAGTATCATCTCGTATTGGCTTACAAGCAGATGCGCATGTTTTTGATGCTAGTAAAGATGTTTTTGATCTTATTCAATCACTCAATAATGATAAAAAACGCCATTGTGTATTGGTTGATGAATGCCAATTTTTATCAAAAGAACAAGTAATGCAATTAACCGATGTAGTTGATGAATTAGGTATACCGGTATTGTGTTATGGTTTGCGTAACGACTTTAGAGGCGAGCTATTTATAGGCTCGCAATATTTGCTAGCGTGGGCTGATAAGTTAATTGAGCTTAAAACTGTATGCCACTGCGGACGTAAAGCAAACCATGTACTGCGTACCGATGAAAATGGTGAAGCAATAGCCGATGGTAACCAAGTAGAAATTGGCGGCAATGACCGATATGTCTCGGTATGCCGCAAACATTATAAAGCCGCGTTAAATATGGGCCGACAAAGCATTTAAAAATATATCAATACCTTCGCGGGTTATATCTAAATGCGTTACTAGCCTAAGCTGCTTGCTTGGGCTAAATAATATACCTTGTTGTTTAAGGGCTTTAGCAACCTCTTCAATGCTTATATTACCAGCGTAAGTTGCGTAAACCATATTAGTGGTGTTAGTCATATCGACAGTAAAGCCACTTATTTCACTTAGCTTTTGAGCCAAATAACGTGCATTTTCATGATCGTCTTTTAAGCGCTCTACATTGTGCTCAAGTGCAAACTGCCCAGCGGCTGCAAGCATTCCGGCTTGGCGCATACCGCCACCAAGTACTTTTCTCCATCGTCTTGCTTTATTAATAAGTGCTGGTGAGCCTAATAATAAAGAGCCTACGGGCCCCCCCAAACCTTTTGATAAACAAATAGAAACTGAATCAAAGTGCTTTGTGATTTCAGTGATATCAATATTTAGCTCAACAGCGGCATTAAACGCACGTGCGCCATCTAAGTGCAGTGCTAAATTATGCATATCAACAAAGTCGCGAGCTTGGGCTAAGTACTCAAGCGGGAGTACTTTTCCGCCAATGGTATTTTCTAAGCTGAGCAATCGCGTTTTTGCAAAATGGCAATCGTCTGGTTTTATAGCCGCCGCTATTTTATTAAAAGGGATACTGCCATCAGCATCGTTTTCGATAGGTTGTGGTTGAATAGAGCCTAAAACAGCTGCGCCACCACCTTCAAACTTATAATTGTGAGCATTTTGGCCACATATGTATTCGTCACCACGCTCACAATGCGCCATTAACGCAAGTAAGTTCGCTTGTGTACCTGAGCTACAATAAAGTGCGGCTTCGAAGTTAAAACGCTTACACGCATAGATTTCTAACTGGTTAACGCTTTCATCATCACCATATACATCGTCACCAACCGGTGCGTTGTACATAATATCGCGCATTGTTTTTGTTGGTTTTGTAACCGTATCAGAGCGAAAATCTATCATGGTTTGCTTTTCCTTTTATAGCTTAATCAAGCTCGCTACATATTTGTTCACGAGTTTCTTTATCAAAATAGCTCCATGCAATAAAGCGGCTAATTTTTTGACCCTGTGCCATATCAACTATTTTATACTGTGCTATTGGGTGAGCTTTTAACACTTCTTCAAGCGCTGCAATATTGTCTTTTTTAGAGACTAACGACGTAAACCACAGTACTTGTTCTGCAAAGTCTTCGCTTTCTTTAATCATATTAGAGATAAACTGTACTTCACCGCCTTCGCACCATAATTCATTATTATGACCACCAAAGTTAAGCGTGCTACTGGGTGTTTTTCCTAAGTTTTTCCATTTACGTTCACTGCCTTTACTTGCCTCTTCTTCACTTGCATGAAACGGCGGGTTACAGAGTGTTAAGTGGTATAGATCTTTTTGATTAATAACGCCTTTAAAAATATGTGATGCGTTTTTTTGTTGTTTTAGGGTTATTTTTAAACCATTAAACTGCGCAATTTGCTTTGCTATTTTTACTGAGGCTGCATCAATATCAGTCCCTGTAAAATGCCACTTATATTCACTTGTACCCGTAAGTGGATAAACCAAGTTAGCGCCAGTGCCAATATCAAGCACTTTAATTTGTCTACCTAGAGGTGTTTGTTGTTGATTATCATCACTTAATAGGTCGGCCAAGTAGTGAATATAGTCAACACGCCCAGGTATAGGCGGGCATAAGTTATGCTCGGGTATATCCCAAAAATCAATATTATAATGCGCTTTTAAAAGAGCCTGATTAAGTGTTTTAACAGCCTTGTTATCACTAAAATCAATGCTTTTAGTCCCTGCAGGTGTGATTATAACAAATGGCAGTAGAGCAGGGTGCTCTGTTGTTAATAAATCGAAGTCGTACCCATTTTTATGTAGGTTGCGAGGGTGTAATTTTGAACGTGTTTTATTTTCTTTCATGGCTTCATTTTAACAACAGATATAATGACGTAAGTGTAACAAATGCTGATGGGTAAAGTGCAGACATTTCCTTTGGTATATTTAATATTGCTGGTAGGATGAGTTGAAAATAATAAAAAGGAATAACTGTGGCAATTTCTCAGCAATCAATAATTATCAATTTAGCTGATCAACAAACACTTCATTTACGCCGTATCAGTGATGAAAATCAGCAAGGGCCTGTCGTATTTTTTATGCATGGAGCTGTAGAAAACGGTAAAATTTTTTACACGCACTCCAATAAAGGACTTGCCCCTTTTTTGGCTGAGCATGGGTATAGATGTTATGTGGCTGATTTACGTGGCCGAGGTGATAGTAAACCGGTTATTTCAAGTGACGCTAAATACGGGCAAACCGAGGCCATTTTAGAAGATATCCCAGCCTTTATTAAGCAAATAGAGTTGATTGAAGGTAAAAAGCCTGACTACTGGGTTGCTCACTCTTGGGGCGGGGTATTGATGAACAGTGTATTTGCACGCTTTCCAGAATATATTAATGATGTAAAAGCGTGTGTGTATTTTGGCTCTAAGCGTTCTTTATTTAATAATCATCCTCAAAAATTATTACAAGCCAATTTAATTTGGTATTTTATGGCACCTTTACTTGCTAAAAAGCATGGCTATTTAAATGCTAAAGGTTATAAGTGGGGAAGCGATAATGAAACTCAAAAGTCGCATTATCAAAGTATGCAATGGGCTAAAAAGAAGCCATGGATAGATTCTGATGATAATTTTGATTATGCAAAAGCGCTAAACAGCCTGCATTTACCGCCAACACTTCATATTGCTGCGGTAAAAGATAAAGCATTAGCGCAGCCAATCGATATTCAAAAATTTATGGACGAATCGGGGCCAGGCATTCAACAAATGCGAATTTACGGTCGTAAACACGGGCATAATTTTGATTACGACCATATTAATATGCTTACCCATCCGAGTGCCCGCGATGATCAATTTAAAGATTTACTTAATTGGTTTAAAGTACATTCAGTTAACTAGTTCTCATCAAGCAATTTAAGCAAAGGCGCTCTATAGCGTTCCCATTTTGTAAGTGCTGAATTATTAACAGGCTTTCGAATGGCATGCTTACTAAGCGTAGTAACAGCTGATGTACGCTTATGAAATGCTAAACAACCATCTTCATATTGACAACCTAAAAAGTTAAGTAATGTAGTTAGCTGACCTTTTGGGTTGTTTATTAATGCTTCGTAATTGACATCATAAATTGGCATCTCTTTAAAGGAATACCAATGGCTCATCAGTTTTTCATACAACTTATGATAAAGCTTAAACTCAGGTAGTGAGCAAAAATAAGGCTCGTTTTCAGCAAAGTAATTAGTGAAGATAGAAAATGCGGTGGCATTAAAGTCACGCGTTAAGTTTATAAATTTGGCATTTGGAAAAAGGACATAAATAAGTCCAAGAGATAGGTAGTTACTTGGCAGTTTATTTATTATAAAAGGGCTGATGGGCGATGCTGTTTTTAATGTTGTGATATACATTTCGCGGGCTTTTTTGATTAAATCCGGCGTTAAATGCGCTAAACATTGCGGGTAAGTAACTCCCGTTTTTTGTTCGATAAAAGCAACTGCGTTATTACTAATACTCGTACTCTCTCCTAGGCTCGAAAACTGGCTATGGCTTGCCAACATTTGCTCCACAAGGGTAGAGCCACTTCGAGGCATGCCAATAATAAAGACAGGCGCGATATTAGTTGTAAAATTTTTATCACGTTTTCGCATAAAGGCATTGGTATTGTGTTTAATTATTTCGCCGTAAAAAGGTTCAAGCTCTTGAGTATTAAAGTTACTTAATTTTCGTTGTAGTTTATTTGCTAGTACAAAGTAATTAAATGCTTGTTCAATGTCTTCAAGTTTATCGTAACTTTTAGCGAGTGCGTAATAACACACCATTTTGAGTCGTAAATTATCTGTTTGCATTAATAAATGATGCAGATTACTTATGTAGTTGTGTTCTTTGTCAAAGCGGCCTAATTGAACTAACTCAAATAAAATATAAGCAGTTACGGGGTAAACCCCCATACTCAATGCGTGTGCAAATGTGGTATGTGCTTTATTTAAATCGCCATGTGTTAAATAGTGCTGAGCTAAGTAGTAATGAGGTTCAGGGTTATTATTTGCTAGACTTTTTGCATATTCAAGCACAGTAAGTGCATCTTTTGGTGAGTTGACACCATTAAACGCATCGGCTAGTGCATGCAGTGGCTCAAGCATATGAGGCATGCGCTCACACGCTTTTTGGAGTAGGTATACAGCAGCGTCGTAACGTTCTAGTCGTAAGGCAATTCTGCCTAAGCCAAATAAAGCCTCACCATTTTCAGGGTTGCTTTTTAATAGTGTCTTATAGTGAAACTCAGCTTCTTTGAGCATGTTTTGTTGTAGTAACTGATTAGCTTTTTTGAGTAGCATAGTTATACCAATTTTATTAAAAAAATAATCATTCTATCGCATTAAATAGCGTACTCACTGCGTTAAAAATTATTCATATAGAGCAACTATATATCATAGTTTTCGCCTTGTTATTACGCTATTTTCTGAGCGCTATAATAGAACACTTATTCAATGCAATTGGTATTGCTCAGTATTATTTTTTATTTACTATAAAATAAAAAAGGCGAAATGTCTTAACATTTCGCCTCCAATTCTTTATGTAAAAGTATTAGAACGTGTATGTTGCTTTAGCGTAGTAAAAGCCACCATTAATACCGAACGGAGATGTTTCGTAATACTTACCACCCCAGTTGTTATTTGGTGCGCCAGCTGCTTCAGCAAAATCAAGTTTTTCAGCATCCTGATCAAATAAGTTTTGAGCACCAACCGAGAAGCTAATTGACTCATTCATGAAGTAAGTAATTTCAGCATCAATAGTTACAGCTGCGTCAGCAGTTTTTGCTGTTGCATCGTAATCTACGTGAACGCCTTGGTATTCGCCGTAGTAATTTGCACGAGCAAATGCAGAGATAGATTCCCACTGTTGAGACAATGTGAAAGTAGCACGGTGATTAGGTAAGTCTTCTTCTAAACGCTTAACTTTAAATGCACCAGTAATATCACTAAATTGAGTTACTTCAGTATCATTCCAGTTGTAAGCAAGGCTAAATGTAGAGCTACCACCCATTAATTCAGCTGTATAGTTTGCAACTAAATCGATACCTTGTGTTGTTGTATCAAAGTCATTCGTGAAAAAGCTTACTTGTGCAAGACTCTGTACATTAGGTACGCCCGCTGCTTCAAGTGTATCTTTATCTGCTTGGCTTAAGTTTATTTTATCTGATTGGCTAATACGATCTTCTACTTGGATATTGTAGTAATCTAGTGTTAAAAATACATCACCAATAGTGTATACAGCGCCAAACGTGTAGCTTTGAGATTCTTCTGGCTCAAGCTCTGTACCACCTAATTGTACCGCAATTGGGTTTGTTGGTGGAAGTAGTGCTGAATCTTGTAATACACCATTGTCTAAGCTTGTTTGTACGTTACTTACATTAGCTTGACCAACCGTTGGTGCACGAAAGCCTGTACTAATAGAGCCGCGCACGTTTAAATCTTCCGTTACATGGTACTGCGCCATAACTTTATAGTTTGTTGTTGTGCCAAAGCTGTCGTAATCCTCAAAACGTAAAGCTAAGCCCATTAAAAAATCTTCAGTAAATGGGGCTTCAATATCAACAAATGCAGCGTAGTTACGGCGAGTGTATTCACCCGCGTCAGATGGTTTAAAACCAGGGAAACCATTAGAACCTATACCAAAACCTTGCTCAGTAAACTCACCTGCAGTAAATGACGCTACATCACCAGATGTTACTGTAAATGTTTCTTCATGCCACTCTAAACCACCGGCAATATTTACATCGTATGCTAAATCAAAATCAAATCCTTTAGAAATATCTAAATTGAAGTTTTTCTCTAGTTGCGAGTATTTACCTGGACTAAAGTCGCGTGGTGAGTCTAAGCCTAATGACGCATTAACTGTATCGTAAATAAAGTAGCGAGATTCATTAAAGCCAACCGTACCACTAATGTCATAAAGTGCATCTTTTAAGAAACCACCAGTAAACATGCCTTTAGTACCAATTGTTAAGGAAGTATCGGTAATGTTACCACCAAAGTTAGGTGTGAAACCGCCAGGCAGTGTTTCATTAAATGCAAAACAATTAGCAGAAGTTAGTGAATCTATTGCAGATTGGTCTGGTGCACCGTTAGCTTGAATTTCTACTACTGGACAATCTAATTGAGCGTCATAACCGTCTAAAGATCCAACTAAAACAGTAGGTGTAGCAGCATCCCAAGCAGTTTGTCCATCAGGGTTGTCATCACCAGGGCGGCGCATATTTACACCATTAACATCGCGAATGTTACCACCATATACACCTGGTCGAGATGTAGGGTTACGATAATAGAAGCCACCTCGTACATCGCGCTCAGAGTAGTTACCAAACATGTAAAATTCAGAATCGTTTGTTAGCTCTAATCCAACATTACCAAAAATTGAAATATCATCATCGACTTCTGGTGCGCCCCAAACTTGAGCTAAAGGCGATACGTCTTGAACACCGGCTGCTGCAAGTCCAGCAGCATCAGGACGCTGTACAGAGCGACTAGTTGCATCAGATGTTTTGTATTGAAAGCTTAAGTTAGCAAAACCGTTGTCGGTAAACGGTAAACCAATGTTACCCGATACTTGAGTTGTATCGCCATCTCCTTCGTAGTATTGGCCGTGACGAACTTCTAATTTACCGCCTTCTGACGCGTCTTTAAGTTGGAAGTTCATTACACCTGCAATTGCATCAGAACCATACTGAGCTGCAGCACCATCACGAAGTACTTCTACTTGCTTGATTGCAATACTAGGGATAACTGAGATATCAGCACCTTGTGCACCATCATTAATACCACCACCTAAAAATGCGATTACAGAAGCACGGTGACGACGTTTGCCGTTTAAAAGAACCAATGTGCTGTCTGATGGTAAGCCACGTAAGTTTGCTGGGCGAACAAGTGATGCTGCATCACTAATAGGGTTTTGGTGAACATTGAAAGATGGCACTGCACCTTTTAAAAGCTCAAGCATGTCAGTATTACCTGACTTTTCAAGCTCTTCACCACCAATAATATCGATAGGAACCGGTGAATCACCAATTGAACGTGGAGCTGAACGCGTACCTACTACAGCAATTTTTTCAACATTTTTATTAACTTTAGCCTTTGCTTGTTCTTCATCTGCAGCAATAGCAGAGCTTGAGATGAATAAACCAGCGGTAGTGGTTGCTAGCGCAAACTTAATTGCCTGATTTAGTACGTTGTTTTTTAATTTCATTCTAATTTTCCCCAGTTAGAATAATTTTTGTTTAGTAAGACTTTGTAAGTATTACTTATTTTATATTTTTGGACTGGAATACAGTGGATGTTAGGAGGAAGTTTAATTACTTGACCCCTTAGAGTTTTAGCTCACATCTAGTGAAGTCCTAATTACAGACTATACATAAAAAACAACGAGAGCAATTATTAATTAACTATTAAATAACAAAAGTTTAAATTAACTAAAAGCAGCTAGAGTGGTGCGTTATAAGAAGTAAAGTGGACTAATTAAGTGCAATATGGTGTTTTTAAGGGAAGTTAATGCATTTTACAGGTTGTTAAACTGTCGGCTTTGTTAATTAACTGTATCTATTTTGGGTTGTGTTAGCTGCCATTTTTTAAGCTTTTCTTTGTATGTATCCCATACACACGGGCAGCAAGAGCCTCCGCCACAACATTCATCAGATTTTGGTTTTTCAGGTTTTAAAATATTTTTAGTATTTTCTTTGAACATGGAAATAAATTTATTCGGCACTAGTTTGGTGCAAATAATAGTAGATGAGGCGAATCAAGTAAATTATTCTTTGTGAACATGGATGCCTGTGTGAAAATGCATGTTATGCGATTATATAAAGTTATTCACCGTGCACCTTGGCGGGTAGTTAAAATTAGTAAAAAACGCCAACAGCTGCGTTTTCGCCGTGCTATGGTGGCGCTTAAAATCGCACTCGCCCAAGAAAAACAAGAAACAAAAGAAATGCTTTCTATTTATAGGCGCTATACGCAAGGACAAACAAATCAAGCTGAGTTAAAGCGTGCCAACGAACAATTTGTCGATATTTTAAAGGGCCTTGGCTTGGGTGTATTTGCTGTATTACCATTTGCGCCTATCACTATTCCCTTAGTGGTTAAATTAGGAGGTTTAGTTGGGGTGGATGTACTACCTAGCTCCTTTAACATGAACAAATCAATTAAAGAGCTCGACGCAGAAATTAATCAAGAAAATCAAAAAGAAACTCAAAAAAAACAGACTAAAAAGTAATCTTACAAACCGTTAAATTAGCGATACCTTTTAGGTGCGCTTATTGATATGCTCTTAAGTACCATTTTTATATTATACGAGCTATTTAATGAGTGCATTACTACGTCATACATCTTCTGGTATTCCTTTATCTTTTATTTTAAAAAACGAATTATCTGACTGGCAAACTCAGCAACCTGCATTTATACAAAACTGGTTAAATAACACGGGCTTTGAAAAGCAAGGGCTAGCCCTTATTCCCGATGCTAACACTGGCGAGTTAAGCCAGGTATTTTGTTTAATGCAAAGTAGCGATGACTTTTGGGCTGCGGGTAATTTAGCAAATACACTTCCTACAGGTACTTATCAAATTCAAGGCGACAGTGCTTTTGTTGAGCAGGTTGCTTTAGGGTTTGTACTTGGTGGTTACGAGTTTAGTGAATATAAAGAAAAACCAACAGCAAAGGCGCAATTAGCCATTAGCGATAAAGCGTTATATGAACGCATTAGCCAACAAGCTGATGCCATTACACTTGCACGTGATTTAGTTAATACTCCAGCGGTTGATATGATGCCGCAACATTTATCGCAAGTTATGGAAGATTTAGCTGCAACTTACAATGGCGAATTTTCACAGTGGGTTGGCGATGAGTTACTAGAGCAAAACTACCCGACTATTCATATGGTGGGTCGTGCAAGCGAAAATAAACCGCGTTTACTTGATTTAAAATGGGGCGCGACAGATGCTCCATTAATTACACTAGTCGGTAAGGGCGTATGTTTTGACTCAGGCGGACTTGATTTAAAACCGAGCTCTGGCATGCGTAACATGAAAAAAGACATGGGCGGCGCGGCGCACGTAATTGCACTAGCGCAGCTTATTATGGCAGCTAACTTACCAATTAGATTACGAGTGCTTGTACCAGCGGTTGAAAATGCGGTATCGCGAAATGCATTTCGCCCGGGCGATGTTGTTAAAACACGCAAAGGCATTATGGTCGAAATTGATAATACAGACGCAGAAGGGCGCTTAGTATTGTGTGATGCATTAAGCGAAGCACAAAACGATAATCCTGAGCTAATTATTGATTTTGCTACCCTCACGGGTGCATGTCGTGTTGCGTTAGGCACGGAGCTTCCGGGCTTTTTCTCAACAGAGCGCGATGTAGCAAACGGTATTATTGATGCAGGTTTAAGTGTCCATGATCCTGTTTGGCAACTTCCGCTGTTTGAGCAATACAAAAACTTACTAAAAAGTGATGTAGCCGATATGGCAAACTGTGCAAGTACACCGTTTGGTGGTGCTATTACCGCAGCGCTTTACTTAAAAGAATTTGTTGAACCAACAACACCGTGGGTACATTTTGATGTAATGGCGTGGAACTTACGTGCATTACCAGGTCGTCCAACGGGTGGTGAAGCATTAGGTATTCGTGCTGTATTTAACTACTTACAAAATCGTTTTAATAAATAAGTTTTTGATTCAATAGTAAGAACTTGAGCTTATGAGTTTTAAACCTCATAAAGCTCAAGTGGCAAGTTATCTGGATCGGCAAAAAAGGTAAACTTTTTGCCGGTTATTTCATCCACTCTAATATCCTCAACGTTTACATCGCACGACTCTAAATACGTTTTTGCAATCTGTACATCCGCTACCTTAAAAGCTAAATGTCTTAAGCCTTTTGCTTCGGGATAGCTGGGTCTTTCGGGCGAACCATCAAACGAAAATAGCTCTATTTGGCTACCATCGGGCATGGCTAAATCTAATTTATATGAATTACGATCAGCTCTAAAGTGCTCATTAATAACGTTAAGTTTAAGTACATTGCTATAAAAGTGTTTAGAACGTGCATAGTCACTACAAATAATCGCGGCGTGGTGAATACCTAAAAGTTTCAAATTTAATTCCTTAAAAGCAAAAACGCACTTAAATAAGTGCGTTTTAAATGTGGCTTATTATATGCTGCGTTAGCTTTGCTCGGCTTCTTTACATGCTTTAACTGCTGGTGCTACTAGCTCTAAACCAGTTTTATCACACGGCGGTAAAGCAGCATCGCTTACACTAATAGGCGTTACACGTTCGCCCCATTTTATGTAACTTGCAGCCCATGTAAGGCCTGCACCAAATGCTGCAGACATAATGTTTGAATGCGGTTTAATTAACCCTTGCTCAACGGCTTCACATAACGCAATAGCAATAGTCGCAGCAGAGGTATTACCATACTCACCAATGTTAACCATTACTTTTTCGTCAGGTACTTTTAAGCGATGCTGAATAGCCTGAATAATACGTAAGTTAGCTTGGTGTGGAACGAGTACATTAATGTCGTCAAGGCTTAAGTTGGCCTGTTTCAGTACGTCGTCGCAAGCTTCACTCATACCTTTTACAGCACGTTTAAAAATTTCACGACCTTCAAATAATAAATCAGATGGACCAATTGGCTCATACTTATTTAAATCGCTACCAAAGTTGGTGATGTGTAAAATATCGCGGTCTTCGCTGTCACAACCGGTTTTGGTACCAAGTAGACCAGCTGGGGTATCTGCCGCTTCAAGTACTACTGCACCTGCGCCATCGCCAAATAAAACAGCGCTGTCGCGACGTGCCCAGTTTACGTACCAGGTCATACGCTCAGCGGCAATGACGACTGCTTTTTTAATCATACCCGCTTGAATTTGTGCTGTTGCAGCTTGCAACGCATATAAAAAGCCCGAGCATGCAGCGTTTGTATCCATTGCGGCAGCGCCTGTTGCACCAATATTTTTTTGCACTTGTGAGGCGGTATTTGCCACAACAGTAGAAGGTGTACAGGTTGCTAATATCACTAAATCAATATCTTTAGGATCAACGCCTGCGCACGCAATAGCATGCTTAGCAGCAACAGTTGCCAGCTCGGCGGTACTTACATGGCTCACTCGGCGAGATTTAATGCCTGTACGCGTGGTTATCCACTCGTCGGTGGTATCAACTATTTCACTAATTTCATCGTTGCTAATGCTTGCTGGTGGAATGCATTTACCCCAACCAGTGATATGTGCGTAAGGCATAGTATGTTCTCTTAAGGTGGTCTGACATGTGTTAATTATGGGGGAGTTATACCAAAAAACGGCTTTCAAGACTAGTTTATAGCATGCTTTGTATCGTAAATATTCGCAATTACAGGTTATTTAAGGTAATGCTAGTATAAAAAAGGAGCAAGTATGAAAACAACACTAATAACAACATTCACTGCAATAACGCTGGCATTAATAGCAAATGGGGCTTTTGCTCAACAGCATAAAATTATTTATGCGGGCAGTTTACTTGCATCCGAGGATCAAAAAGTAAAAACAGAGCAAACGTTAGTCATAACAGATAATACAATAACAGCCATTAAAAACGGCTACCTCACAAAAGCAGAACTTAACCTACCTGATGCCGATATTATCAATCTTAAAAATCAATTTGTAATGCCTGGTCTTATTGATATGCATGTTCACGTTACGTTTGAGCGAGATGCTAAAGCAAATCCTCACCGTTGGGCAACAGAATACGATGCGGATTATGCTTTGCGCTCAATTAAATATTTACAACGTACGCTCGATGCGGGTTTTACATCAGTGCGAGATTTAGGTAGCGATCACAAAGTAATATTTCCGCTAAAACGCGCTATTGAGCGAAATGATATTAACGGCCCTCGCATTTTTGCAGCGGGTAATACAATATCGCCTACCGGTGGACACGCAGATATGCACGGATATCGAAAAGATATTACAGATGCGGTTACAGGCGGGATTGGTATTTGTAATGGCGCGGATGATTGTAGCCGTGCGGTACGCGAGGTAATTAAAAGTGGTGCTGATGTAATTAAAATTACTGCCACGGGTGGAGTACTAAGTAATACCGCTGCTGGTGTTAACCAACAACTTACAGATGCAGAGCTGGTTGCAATAGTTGATACGGCTCACCACTTAGGGCGTAAAGTTACAGCCCATGCACACGGTACACAAGGTATAAAAGCGGCCTTAAAAGCCGGTGTGGATTCTATTGAGCATGGCTCTTATTTAGATAAAGAGGCAATAAAGTTATTTAAAAAAACGGGGGCTTATTTAGTACCGACGCTTTTAGCGGGGGCAACGGTCAGTGAAGAGGTGCTTACAAACCCAAATATGCCACCGGCAATAGCCGACAAAGTGCGTGAAGTGACTCCAAAAATGCAGGCTTCGTTTAAACTTGCACTGAAAAACAAGGTTAATATAGCTTTTGGAACAGACTCTGGGGTGTCGCGTCATGGGCTTAATGCTAACGAATTTAGTTTAATGGTAAACAATGGTATGAGCGAAGCCCAAGCTATTAAATCAGCAACCATACATGCAGCTAAACTGCTGGGGCAAAGCGCACTCATTGGCGACTTGAGTGTTGGTAAACAAGCAGATATTATCAGTGTGAATGGCTCACCGCTTAAAAATATCGACGTACTTAAAAACGTACAATTTGTTATGAAAGCTGGGCAAGTTTATAAACAATAGGGAAGGTTATGAGCAGCAAAATAAAAGTGTCGTTGTTTAATCATTTGATTGACGCTGAGCGCCAGTTACTAGACCCAGAAGTTCGCCAATCTGAGCGCGCATTAGATGCTTTACTCGATGATGAATTTATCGAAATTGCTGCCAATGGCACTACATTTAATAAATACCAAGTACTAACTCGTTTACCTACCGAGGTTGTGCCACAGTTTTATAATCAGCATTTTAAGGGCCGAATGCTGAGCGATGATGTAGTGCAACTTAGTTATCAAGCAGCTTATAGGCGCTCTGCTCGCGCTGAGTTTAATTATTCATTGCGTATGTCGCTTTGGCGGCAAACTAACGGGCAATGGAAAATGGTGTTTCACCAAGGAACGCCTTGTGCACCTTTTTCAATTTCGATGGATGATGATTAAAAATCACATAACCGTTAAAATAACCTTATTAAACATTTGATTGGGCAATTACCTCTTGTTAATGCGTACCGACCCCACCATTAGTCGACTATTAATGCTGCGAAGCGGCGCTATTGCCGTGCAATTAATTGCGGTGCTTAGCGTTTATTTTTTATTAGAACATCAAATTGCATTACTGCCTTTACTTATTGTTATTGCCGTTGAGGCTGTGTTTCAGCTTATTAGCCTATTTGCTTATCGAAATGTAAGCCGTGCTAAACCTTTGGGTATGTTGATGCAGTTAACCGCTGATGTATTATTTTTAACGGTTTTGCTATCGCTAAGCGGCGGTGCGACCAATGCATTTGTATCACTGTTATTGCTCCCGATAATGATCGCTGCTGTTACGCTGCGAGAAAAAGGATTAGCTTATATTGCGGTATTAGCCATTGCCGCATACAGTTTTTTACTTATAAAGATGCCCGATCACAGTATGCATCAAATGAATATGAGTGGTCATTTTATTGGCATGTGGGTTAATTTTGTTTTAAGTGCCAGCGTAATTGCACTTGTTATTGGCGCAATGAGCAGGGCACTTAAAGAGCGAGAGCGAATTATTGCAAACGTGCGTGAAAAACAATTGCGTAATGAACAGCTTGTTACCCTTGATGGGGCCGCAGCACAAATAACCCATCAACTAGCGACCCCAATTGCAAACTTACAGTTACTGTTTGAAGAGTTATTAGAAGATCAACCAAACAACCCTATTGTTAAGCACATGCAAGCGCCGCTTACTCAGTGCAGTACACAACTTAACGACTTTAGAAAGCTCTCAAGGCAGTTACGCCTTAAAAATTCACAAGAGCATGTAACGGCAAAGCAGCTGCAAACACAAATTACAGATACACTTTTACTGCAATACCCTGATCAACAAATTAAATGGATTACGCCACCTATTGCGGCAACGCTATTGAGTGATGCGATGTTATTGCCTGCTATTTTAAATTTATTGCAAAACGCCGCGCTAGCTAATCAAAAACAAGGCCAAACTCAATTAGAGTTGAGTTGGCAGCAAGATAACTTACATAGTGAATGCGTTTACTTGTTAATTCGCGATTTTGGCCGTGGCTTTTCATCATCGCAATTAGCAGAGCTTGGCGGGCAACTTATGCCAAGCGATCAGGGAATGGGGCTTGCTGTGCTTTTATCAAACGTTACTTTTGAGCGTTTAAATGGCTCACTTACTTTGTTTAACCATGCTGATGGCGGCGCTGTCGCCAAAGTTAAACTCGCTATTGTAAACACTGAGGATAACGCCTCATGAAGTTACTTATAATTGAAGACGACATTAATTTAGCCTGCACACTGGCAAGGCGCTTAACTAAACAAGGCTTTACCTGCGAGGTGGCGCATAACCAAAGTGATGCGTTACTTACCGCGCGTAAACTATTGCCCGACTTTATTTTATTAGACATGAAACTAGGTGACGATAACGGACTTGCACTCATAAAGCCGCTGCGTAGTTTGCTCCCCCAAACTCATATTGTTTTACTAACTGGGTTTGCAAGTATTGTAACCGCAGTAGAGGCAATGCGGTTAGGCGCAAACGATTACCTTACTAAGCCGGTTGATATGGCAACATTATTAAAAGCGCTTAACACCGAGCCTGTGGCATCGGCATCGAATGTTATTGATGATGCGGTTATGTCGCCAGAGCGTTTAGAGTGGGAGCATATTCAACAAGTATTACACAGTAATAATGGCAATGTGTCGGTTACCGCGAGGCAACTTAATATGCATAGACGTACTTTGCAGCGCAAGTTACAAAAAAAGCCGGTGCAGCAGTAATTTAGTACTTAATTTAAGGAAAGTGTTATGAGCGATGATGCAGCTATATTAATGCAAAATCAAAAAATTATTTTATTTGATGCGCAATGTAAGCTTTGCAGCGCGTGGTGTAACTTTATTATTACTCACGACACTAATACTATTTTTAAATTATGCAGCGTGCAATCTCCAAAAGGGGAACTGTTGTTAACGCATTTTGGTTTTTCAACAATTGAATATGCTTCAATGGTTTACCTAGAAAACGGCAAAGCGTATACGCAAAGCCATGCTTTTTTTAACGTTGTTAAGCAGCTAGGTTACCCATATAAGCTAGTAAACGTATTTAGTATTTTGCCAAATAGGTTTAATAATTGGTTATACGATAGGGTTGCTTTGAATAGGTATACCTTATTTGGTAAATATCAGTATTGCAGAATTCCCAACCCAGAGGATGCTAAACATTATTTATAAATTAGTGGTTAATACACTGCAGTATAAGTAGATGCTAGGTTTATGAGGTTGTGTTAAAATCGCCGCGTTTAATTTTAGCTAACGGTATAAAAGGCTTTTTTCATGGCAAACACAGCACATGCACTTCACATTTTGGTTAAGCACAAAGAGATTGCAGAAGATATTATTAAGCAATTAGGTAAAGGTGCAAAGTTTCAAACCTTAGCTAAAAAGTATTCGTCATGCCCATCGGGTAAAAAAGGCGGTGACTTAGGTGAATTTAGACGCGGACAAATGGTCCCACAGTTTGACAAAATTGCGTTTAAAGGCGCAATTTTAGAGCCACACCTAGTTAAAACAAAATTCGGCTGGCATGTAATTAAAGTACTTTATCGCACGTAATAAAATGATTTTTTGGTATTTACGCGTTGTGATTGCTTGTATATGGGAGATGACCACATCGCTGTAAATTTAACCTTTGAAGATAAACACGCGCTAACCTAAAATTTTGGGTTGTTTACTATTATAAAGTATTAAAAAAAACCGCATTTTATATCTACGCGGTTTTTAACTAATTAAATTATTGATTACTTAACTGGTAATTCGATATCTGCAAATAATTTATCTACATCATCTTGGTTACGCAATAAACTTGCTCGTTCAACACGTTCTTTTGTTAGGTGCGGTGCAAAACGCTCAATGAAGTCATACATATAAGTGCGTAAAAAACTGCCTTTTCTAAATCCAATTTTAGTGGTACTTGCCTCAAATAAATGGCTCGCATCAATACAGACTAAATCGGTATCACTTATTTGATCTATTGCCATTGAAGCGACTACACCGACCCCTAACCCTAGACGAACATAGGTTTTAATTACATCAGCATCGGTTGCTGTAAATACAATATGGGGTTCAAGACCATGTGCACTAAATGCTTTATCTAGTTCTGAGCGACCCGTAAAGCCAAATACGTAAGTAATGAGCGGATATTGCGCTATGTCGGCAACAGTTAAATTATTTACTTTTTTCGCAAGAGGATGGTCTTTTGCAACAACAATACTGCGATTCCAGTGATAGCATGGCAACATAACCAAATCTGAATAAAGATGAAGTGCCTCAGTCGCAATTGCAAAATCAGCGTCGCCACGAGCAGCTGCGTCTGATATTTGTTGTGGTGTACCTTGGTGCATATGGAGTGAAACCGCAGGATATTTCTTCATAAATCCTTGAATAACACTCGGAAGAGCGTAGCGGGCTTGCGTGTGAGTTGTTGCAATATTAAGCTTACCTTGATCTGGTAATGTATGCTCATTTGCAACCGCTTTTATGCCTTCTACTTTGGAAAGTATTTCTCGGGAAATATTAATTATTTCTTCGCCAGCGCCCGTCACATGGGTTAAATGTTTACCGCTGCGGCCAAAAATTTGTACACCCAACTCATCTTCTAACATACGTACTTGTTTAGAAATACCAGGTTGAGAGGTAAATAAACTTTCAGCAGTTGCTGAAACATTTAATTTATGATTTTGTACTTCTACGATATATCTGAGTTGTTGTAATTTCATAGCTGCATATTTTAACGTTGTTATTCATATAATTTATAAAGGTAATACGTGTTAAACCCAAGCGTTTTTAATTTTAAAATTCACCTTGAGTTTTAGGCATACACATTTATCTGTTTGGGATCTAAGGCTAGCACAATAAATATGCTTCAGATAGCAATGATTATCCGAGATAATCTTATAATAGGTCCTCCTTGTAATGCTTTTTTAGCATATTTATAAGTTAAACAGCGCAAAGCTACCCTGTTAGTATATATTTAATGTAAGATTAAAAAATTAGATATGAATCCGAGAATTACACTATGATCGTTTCAATTATTATTGTGCTCATAGTCGCACTTATTGTGATTGCGCTTTGGGTAAGTGCTGTACAGCAACACAAAGAGAAACAAGAAGGCGAACGTCGCAAAGAGCTTACAAAGCAAAAGGCGATAATAGAAGAGACTGAAGAGGCACTTGTGAATAGCGCCAACATACCTTTGTCCGAACCTATTATTCGCGTACTACAACGCCGTGTTTATGAAGCGCTGAAAACTATGGTGGCAAATTCCACTGGTTCAAAGGCGCTTAAAAATAGGTTAAGTGAAGCAAAAGAGCATCTTACGCAACCTGTTCAAGGCAATAATAATGACTCGCTGTCTTTACCGAGTAACGACAAACAGCTTGTAAGTCTTATCCAAGGTATAAAAAAATTACGCATAGTGTTACGCTCAGAACACAATAAAGGGCGAGTTGATAGCCAAGTGTTTACGGTTGAAGATAAACGATTAGAAAAGCTTCAACTTCGTATCAATATAGAAAGCCAAATAAAACGCGGTTTATCAGCACGTTCGGCAAACATGGTAGGTTCTGCTAGGCAATATTTTGAAAAAGCCCAAGTTACTCTTAACGGAGTGACTTATTCAGATGAATATGTTTCAGCTAAACGTCAAGAAGTGGAAGGTTATCTAGAAGCAATTAGTGTAGAGCTTCGAGCATCAAATGCTAATGCGCTTAAAAAGAAAAACGAACAAGAGCAGGACGACTTGGATATATTATTTGCTCCTAAAAAGAAATGGTAAATATGTGTTATCAGCGATAAGCATCCTTTCATCTTAAATTGTTATTTGAAAGCCAGAAACTTTCTGGCTTTTTATATTTTTATTTCAGCCTACCCCTCAGCTAAAATGCTTGATTAGCTTGTCGTGTTGTTACAGGTAATCGGTACTCGAATGATAAATCTAACACCCATCCTAATTTTCTTAGCGAAGAACGGAGTAAAAAAGATGAAATCTTTGCCAAAAAGATTAAATTTAGTGGCACAGTTTTGTGGTTAAATTAAGATGGCTGTCATCCTAATTTTGGTGGGGCGTTTTTAGGTTCCAATATGGGCAGAATATGAAAAATGGGAGGGGGTAAGTCATGTTGATTTTTAGACTTTACATATTGTTCAGTTTTTTTCTATTAGTGTCATGTGGAGCGGATAAAAATTACGAACGTATAAGAGATAATTTAATTTTAGAAAGTGAAAATATAGCTTCTAAAATAGTTTCTAATAATCATAAAGAATTAATTGCAATATTGAAATATTTAAAAGAAAACCCAAATGAATATATAGCAGGAAGCAACTTTCCCTTAGTCAGTAGTGATTTAAAAAAAATCGATTTGGAGCTATATGAGATCACTAAGGTAGCAAATGAAATTGGGGTTTTATCTGGAAAAAGAAACTCATATGGGATTTATGGTTTAGAGGTTATTAGAAAAGATAACAAAGACTTTAAGTTTACCTATGCTATAGCGAGCAAGAGTAAGGATAATATAGATAAAAATACCTTCATAAGCGCTTGTAACCCTATTTCTAAAGAGGGCCTATGCTTACATAAAAAAAGTGATAATTTTTATTTTATTTATAGCTTCAAGAAAAAGTAAATAATAGAGTTAGATTTTTTGTCTTTAGGTGATAAAAAATAATGATGACACCCTGCATAATTTTATGTGGTGAAAATCATTTACGGGAACCGAAGAGGATGGGTTGAAGTTAAGTCCTTTATACTACTGTGAATAATAACACCTCCTTTATTACTGTATGTTGACGATAAAAAAATAACGTTAACATCCATCCTAATTTTCTTAGCGAAGAACGGAGTAAAAAAGATGAAATCTTTGCCAAAAAGGTTAAATTTAGTGGCACAGTTTTGTGGTTAAATTAAGATGGCTGTCATCCTAATTTCTTGTATGGGGTACGTTGGAGTTGAAGCTTCAGCTACCATTGGAACTGCTGAAGGCTATATGAGTTATAGTTATCCTGTAGTAGAAAATTTTAACGTAATAAGCAGTGCTTTCATAGAGTCGTTTTATAATCAGTCTAAGGGACCGCTGGGGGATTAATTGAGTAAGTTTTTATTTTTTATATTGTTAGTAGTATTTTTTTGCCATCAAGCAAAGGGTAATTGTAGTGAGAATGTTACTTTAGAGTTGATAAAGGATGATATTGACGCACAACAGGAACTCGAATGGAAAGATGTTTCTAATATACTAGAACAAGGGATATTGCAGAATGACAGCACTGCGTATTTTCTGTCTGGTTACATTTTATATTTGGGAGCATACAACCAAAATCCAGATTATAAAGAAGCTAGAAAAATGCTTTCAATTTCATCGGATTTAGGGAATATAAGAGCAAAGCATATTCTGGGTAGTTTTTTAATTACAAGTGAAAAAGCAGAAGATGTATATAAAGGTACCAAGCTACTAGAGTTATCTTTTGAGGAAGGTATTTTAGATTCTAGTGTAAATTTATATTATGCATATCAACTTGGAAAATATGGTGATATTGCTTTTCTAAAAAATTCCTTACGTAAAGCATCTGATGTGGGTGATGATGAGGCTGCTATATTATTCGGTCAATTGACTTTAGATGAAGCAATGAAAAAGAATGATTCAGAATCACTATTTAAAATGGTTTCTTATCTATCAAACAGAGCTGATAAGCAAGGTTTTTCAAATGATATGTATAAGAACTTATATTATCTTTTTTTTGGAGTATACGGCCTGCGAGACTCTCCGTTAAAAAATAGTATTTATGCGGATTATTATTTAAAAAAAGCGGCTGAAAATGGACATGAATATGCAATAAAAATACTTAATGAAAATAAATAGGTCCAGGTCTCTTTTTGCTTTTTTGTTATAATAGTTATTTTTACTGGTTCAATTGTTGCTGTTGGTAAAGGTAGTGTTAGTGAGGAAATCACAAATATTACCAGCATTAGTTCTGGGATACTTGTACGCATTAATGCGAAAAAATTAACGTGACACCCATCTTAATTTTAGGCTTGTCTGCGCCCACTTATATACCAGTAAAACATCAGTTCAAATACCACAGAATTACAGGAGTATAGGTTGATTATGTCCCTTGGTAACATACGATTAGTAAAATATATTGTCCCAATACTTTTACTGTGTGCAAATAATGTCTGGTCTTGCTCAAAGTATGCAGAGATGGTTCAAACGGCTGACTTGAGTGAGGTCGGCGAACTTGCCCGACGAGAATTGGGACATGAACTTATGAGGGAGTATGATTTCCCAAGTAAGGTATTGAAGAGACTGATGAATAATGAAATGGAATTTGAAAAAAGTAATATTTTTCATAAATATGGGGATGTTTTGCTTGATATGGCTGTTTATCGTTCAAACTATGAAGGTGTCAGGTATTTGCTAAGTAACGACATATCCTTATTTTCAAAACGGAGATTTATAGAAAGCCCAATATTTGTTGCTACAAGTGCTAAGGACAAAAAAATGTTAAAGTTACTATTAGAAATGACAAGCTCTGAACATACTCAATTGTTTAAAATGGCAAATAAATATATTGATTGTGCTAACTCTTTGTAAGGTTAAGTAGTTTCATAAAAAATTAACGTGGCACCCATCTTAATTAGGATAGTTTTGCTTGTTAAAAATAGGTGCCTGTCTTGCTTAATATCTACCACAGTTCGATAAGGTTGCATTTAAAGGCGAAATTTTAGAACCCCACCTAGTTAAAACCAAATTTGGCTGGCATGTAATTAAAGTACTTTATCGTACTTAGTTTATTTTTAAGTAAGAAGTAGTCTGCGCTATATAGAAGAAGGCTGCAATAAGCAGCCTTTTTTAGTTTTAAACTTTATTTGTATATTAAGCGTCTTGCTTGGCTTCTTCTTCACTAATTTGTTTTAGTGCTTGAATGAATGATTCGCTTGGTTGTCCGCCAGTAAGTGCATACTTATCGTTTATGATAAATGTAGGTACTGACGTAATACCCATTTGTTTAAAGTTGTCTTGCTCTTGGCGTACGTCTTGTACGTATTTGTCTGAATGTAGAATACCGCGCGCAGTTTCTTTATCAAGACCTACTTTTTCAACAACGTCGAGTAGTGCTTCTTCTTGATTTAAGTATTTTAAATCAGTGAAGTGCGCTTCAAAAAAGGCAAGTTTTAATTCGGTTTGCTTACCTTCTTCACGTGCCCACATTAATAAACGATGCAAATCAAAGCTGTTGATCATGATGCGTTTGCCATCAAAATTAAAGGTGAATCCAGCACGCTTTCCTGCTTCGAACATGTTTTTACGATTTTCGTCGCCTTGCTCTTCTGTTAGGTTGTACTTTTGCATTAAATGTTCGTTTAAGTCTTGACCTTCAATTGGCATATCTGGGTTTAGTTCAAAAGGATGCCACGTAATATCTGCGCTCATTTCGTCTTTGAGTTGCTCTAGTGCAGTTTCTAGGTTTTTATAACCCACTACACACCAAGGGCACATTACGTCTGAGACGATATCAATTTTAAAGTTTTTCATATTTATCCTTTTGAGGATTGCTTTGGTATAACAGGGGATATTGGGATGAACTGCACTTTATCAATACCAAACTAAAAAGAGCAGCTAAACAGCTGCTCTTGAAGGTATTCAGTTTTAAGCGTTAAGCCCAAATGGGTCGTCAATGCTATAACTTGGTTGTGTAAACCAATGAGGGCCGTTGTCGGTCATGTAAAAATGATCTTCTAAACGCACGCCAAATTCATCGGGTATAACTAACATTGGTTCGTTACTAAAGCACATGCCAGGGGCAAGTGGGGTTTTATCACCGCCAACTAAATATGGCCATTCATGAATGTCTAGCCCAATGCCGTGCCCCGTTCGATGCGGGCAACCCGGTGTTTGGTACTGCGGGCCTAGCCCTTGCGCTGCTAAATAGTTACGTGCGCCCGCGTCAACGTCTTCGCACGTAGCACCAATTTTAGCTGCATTAAATGCCGCCATTTGCGCTGCTTTTTCATGATCCCAAAACATACGTTGGCGCATTGTTGGTTCGCCAAATACATAGGTACGGGTTATATCTGATAGGTAATCGTGTACTTTACAGCCAGTATCAATTAGTACCATATCGCCTTTTTTAAGTATTTGGGCATCTTTAACACCGTGCGGGAAAGACGTTGCAACACCAAATAAAACAATACAAAAATAGTTACCTGGTGCACCTACTTTTTGGTGTGCTTGCTTAATAAAAGCTTCTACTTCGGTGGTGGTTATTCCCTCATAAAGCATGCTTGCTGTGGCTTGATGTACGGCTAAGGTCATGTCCATCGCGCGTTGCATTAAGCTAAGTTCATGAACTGATTTATGCATACGGCAATGCGCCGTTACAGGTTGTGCATTTATGAGGGTTAAACCCATTTGTGCTTTATTAATGCCGTCGAATATAAAAAATTGTGCGCTTTCATCAATGCCAATAGTTGCGTTTTCATTAATGTTTAACTTTTTTAATACTTCGACAAAAAGTGCATAAGGATTTTCGTGCTCTTGCCACCCATGAATAGGCCCATCTATTACTTTAAACCCGTTTAGTGAACCAATTTCGAAATAAGGCGCAATGTATTGTACTTCACCAAGGGCGGGTAATATCGCGCCAACCATACGTTCGCTCGCGTACCATTTCATGCCTGTAAAGTAGGTAAGGTTGGTGCCAGCGTTTAAATAAATTGCATCTATGTTGTTTGCTAGCATATACGCTTGAGCCTTGGCTATGCGCTCTAAATGTTCGTCAGCTGCGATAGGGGTCAGCGTTTGCGTCATGTTACTTAGGCTTGCCAGCGCTTGCTCGCTTGATTGTGTACCTATACCTATGGTGGTCATGTTTTTCTCCTTGGATTTTTAGCTAGTGTGATTAATACCAAGGTAAAATTCAATGTTATGCGATAAGAGGCTATTAGTTTATAGCCTCTTAAAATGGCATATTATTTTTTAGCGTAAGGTAAACGCGTGAGTTTATTACTTGTGTGGTAGCTATCAAGCCCGGTTACTGCCACCGTTTCAATAGCCTGTAAATCTAAAAAGCCATCACTTTGAAGTGCTACTTCATCTAAATACACATCAGTGATTTCACCGATTACAAGCTCTGTGCCATTGATGGCTAAATGTTGGTTTTCTACAAATTTAACCGAGTACTTTAAGCGGCTTTCTTTAACAAAAGGCGCTGCAAAGTCGTTTAAGTATTCGGGCGTTAACCCCGTCGTATCAAACTCAGACTCATTTTTATCGTAACGAGCTGAAGTTTGATGGGCTTGCTTATAAATCGCTTTATTAACCTGGTTAATGGTGTAACTACCTGTTTCGATTATGTTTTCGAACGTATGTCGAGGCGCGCTATTTGGTCGCATTATCATGCCAACTAGCGGAGGGTGAGCACCTAAATGAATAACAGAGCTAACAATGGCGAGATTAGTATTGCCTTGTTTGTCTTGCGTGCCAATTAAGTTGGCGCTTTTAAAACCCGAAAGCGAATTAATTAAATGAGTACGGGTGTGTTTTTCAAGTGCGTTTATGCGCTCTTTAGTAAAATGCATTAAAGGTCCTTACCACGGTATAGTTTCGCCTTGCCAATCTAAGTAGGCAGGCTCACCATTGAGTTCTAAATGAGGGTTATTAAAAGTAAGTGTAAAAAGCTGCTTAGCTACAAATTCAGCTGTAAAGAGTTTTCCTGCGGGTACGTTTTTTTGAAATGGCTTTGAAAGCGCAGTATCAGTAGTCCCTGGGTGAAATAAAACGAGCTTGGTATTTTTAGCTCGGCGTGCAAGCTCAATCGCTGCGGTTTTAAATAGCATGTTAAGCGCAGCCTTGGAGGCGCGATACGTATACCAACCGCCTAATTTATTGTCGTTAATGCTGCCCACACGCGCACTGAGTGCTGTAATAGTACACTGCGTTTTATGTGTTAAAAGCGGCAAAATACTCTGCAAGCAAAGTAGGGGAGTTAGGGTGTTTGAATTTAGAAGTTGGCTAAAATAATCAGCGTCTAAATCCTCCAGCTTTTTTTCGGGCATATGAGTTTCGTTGTGCAGTGTACCATTGAATATAATAACTTGTTGTATATCGGCATTTTGCGCTTTTAGGTAATTAGTAACGCGCGCTAAACTTTGTTTTGTGTAGTCAGTATGCAGGTGGACAACACTTGAGTCAGATTCAATACTTTTTGAACTAATACAAACGATCTGATGAGTAGGCGTGTTTATTTGTAGATGTTCTATATATGCATTTGCTATGGCACTGCTTGCGCCGAATAAAACAATGGTTTTCATTTATCACCTTTTGCTTTTAGTCCACATTGGCCGTTACTGCACTGAGTATTTGGCATTAAAAAGCGACTGATGGGGTGCCGATACTTAGCAAATAACAGGTATCCGCAGTCAGCGAAAAAGCGAATTATTGGCAAGCGAAAAATTTTCAACCAGCCGTGTTTACCCACTAATTTCCATGCTTCGTACGTTACATCAAGCCCGTAAATCATTTCACCTGATAGCTTTTGAGCTTGCAGATAAGTCATTGCTTGGTCTTTATCAATATACGAGTAGCGCTCACTAAAGTCGCTCGCGTTAAGATCTTCAAGCGTAATTAGATTTTTAGAATCAGCGTGTTTTAGTTGCTGCATTTCGGTGCTGCAAAGGGGGCAGTTACCATCGTAAAAAATTATCATGTGGGTGCTTTGTGATTATTTTATATATATTTTTTTACGACAAGACATTGCAAATGGATCTATTAAATATCCCTACATGATGATATTAATAGTGCCCTACGAAATAAAGGAGAATGAGAAATGAGTGAACAATACGCCGCCTTGCGAGGTAATGTAAATTTATTAGGGCAACTTCTAGGACAAACAATTAAAGATGCTCAAGGCCAAGCTATTTTAGATAAAGTAGAAGAAATTCGGGCTTTATCTAAATCATCTCGCAGTGGTAATGAAGACGACAGACAAGCGCTAATAGATGTTTTACATGCGCTTAGTGATGAAGAGCTTTTGCCGGTTGCCCGTTCATTTAATCATTTTTTAAACCTTGCTAATGTAGCAGAACAATTTCATACCGTTTCGCGTTTTAATGACGTTGGCCTTGGTCAACAAAACCCTCTCACTCAAACATTAAAAACGTTAGTTACAAAAGCAGAACAAGGCCAGCTAGATAGTAATCATTTGGCCGAAACACTCTCAAAACTCCACATAAACTTAGTATTAACCGCTCACCCAACCGAGGTGACGCGCCGTACTATCATTAATAAACATGTTGAACTAAGTGATTGCTTAGCGTCGCTTGAGCGAAAAGATAACTTACCGCTAGAGCGAGATGCTATTTTAAATCGTATTGAACAGCTTATTAGTCAGGCTTGGCATACCGACGACATTCGTCGCTCTCGCCCAACGCCAGTTGATGAAGCTAAATGGGGTTATGCGGTAATCGAAAACAGTCTATGGCACGCTGTTCCGCGCTTTTTACGTGAATTTTCAGCCAATGTTAAAGAGCAATTGAACTTAGATCTACCAAAAGATTACAGCCCGATTGAGTTCACATCTTGGATGGGTGGAGACCGTGATGGAAATCCATTTGTAACATCGCAGGTTACAGCAGAAGTGCTTGACCATGGTCGTTGGATGGCGCTTAACTTATATATTCAAGATTTAAAAACGTTATGCGCTGAACTCTCTATGTCAGATGCCAGTGATGAGCTTATTGAGTTGGCAGGTCAAGACTTTGAACCATACAGAGCGGTGATCAAAAAGCTTAAAAACCAAGTTGCAGAAACAGTAGCTCATCTTGGCGCTAAAATTAAAAATAAGCGTAGCGATTCACAAGATTTAATTACCGATATTAATCAGCTTAAACACCCTGTAGAGGTCTGCTATCGCTCGTTATTAAAGTGTAATATGAAAGTCGTTGCTGATGGCTTATTGCTTGATTTACTGTACCGTATTAATAGCTTTGGCTTGCGTTTAGCTAAACTCGATGTGCGCCAAGATTCGTCTCGCCACAGCGATGTGTTTTCAGAGCTGACGCGTTATTTAGGTTTAGGCGACTACAACCAATGGCAAGAGCAAGACAAACAAGCTTTTTTACTTACTGAGCTTAACTCTCGCAGACCGCTTATTCCAAAACATTGGCAACCAAGCCCTGATGTTCAAGAAGTGCTAGACACCTTTGATGTGATTGCTAAGCAAGACGAACAAACATTTGGCTTGTATATTATTTCGATGGCGCGAACAGCATCAGACATTTTAGCAGTACAATTATTGCTAAAAGAAAGCGGCTGTAGCTTTGATTTACCAGTAGCACCGTTGTTTGAAACACTCGACGATTTAAACGCAGGCAGTGATGTAATTACTACATTACTTGATAATGTTTGGTATCGCGGGCACATTAAAAACACCCAAAATGTAATGATTGGTTACTCTGATTCTGCTAAAGATGCCGGCATGATGGCAGCAGGTTGGGCCCAGTACGAAGCAATGGATAAGCTAGTACAGCTTGCTGATGCTCGTGGTATTGAGCTTGTTTTATTCCACGGACGTGGTGGCACAGTAGGGCGTGGTGGGGCACCTGCTGCACAAGCGCTGCATTCACAACCGCCAGGTTCGTTAAAAGGGGGGTTGCGTGTAACCGAGCAAGGCGAGATGATCCGCTTTAAATTTGGTTTACCCGATGTAGCACTGCAAAGCTTAAATATTTACGCAGGCGCGGTACTACAAAGTAACTTATTACCGCCGCCGGAGCCAAAACCGCAGTGGCGCGAAGTAATGAAGCTAATAAGTGAGGAGTCGTGTGAACACTACCGTAATGTAGTTCGCCACGATGAAAACTTTGTACCTTACTTTAGAATGGCAACACCTGAGCTTGAGTTGTCTAAGTTACCGCTTGGCTCGCGTCCTGCAAAACGTAATCCTAATGGTGGCGTTGAAAGCCTGCGTGCTATTCCATGGATTTTTGCGTGGAGCCAAAACCGTTTAATGCTACCTGCATGGTTAGGTGCGTTAACTGGCTTAAAAGCTGCGCTTAATAAGTACGGCGCAGAAACACTCAACGAAATGAGCTTACAGTGGCCGTTCTTTAGATCGCGCCTAGAAATGTTAGAAATGGTATTTAGTAAAGCCGATTGCTGGTTGAGTGAGCATTACGATAATGCGCTGGTGGAAGATATGTACAAACCATTGGGTGTAACACTTCGTAAAGAGCTTCAAGAAGCGATTAGCTTGGTGCAATCACTTAGCCCACAAAAAAGCCTACTCGCCGAACAACCTTGGATTAAGGAGTCGATTAGTTTACGTAATCCTTACACCGATCCACTTAACCTATTACAGGTTGAGCTTTTACGCCGTGCTCGCTCAGAGGAAAAACGAAACGAAGGTGACATTGATAATGCGTTAATGATCACGATGACAGGTATAGCTGCAGGTATGCGTAATACCGGCTAACACTTTATTTTGTTAGGTATACCTATTAGTATTAAAAGGGAGCACGCGATGTGCTCCCTTTTTTTGCGTTAAATAGGCTGGTATTTAACACCCTAACCTTTTAAACTACTTAGCCATTGAATAATTAAAAAATATTATGGCTTCAGCAACTTTTACTGTACAGCAAGATACAGCACTTACAAATTCGCACTTCACATTAAGCGTAGCGCAAACAGCGTCATTACGTAGTCAATTAAAATCACAACGTGGCATATTAAATTCTAATAATATTAAAGTATTATGCGCGCAACTCAATGTGTCTGATGATGTATTACTACAAGGTTTAGTACCTTTAGCTTCTGAGTATGCCGTTGCGCCAGTGTCAGATTTTCATGTAGGCGCAATTGTTAAAGCGCTTGATGAAAAGGGTGAGGTAAACTTTTACTTTGGTGCGAATGTAGAGTTTGATCATCAAGCATTGAGTTTAGTGGTTCATGCAGAGCAATCGGCTATAAATAACGCATGGTTAAACGGCGCTAAAAAAATAGTTAAAATTGCTATTAGCGATGCGCCTTGTGGGTATTGTCGCCAGTTTATGAACGAACTAGCTGATGCGAAAGAGTTTGATATTTTACTTCCTGATCAGCAATTTAAACTTGCTGAATTACTGCCGCATTCATTTGGACCTACCGATTTAGGTAACGAATTTAGCTTATTTAACCCAAAACCACAGCAAGGTAAGTTTAGCTTTGATGGCCTTGATGAAACCCTTGCGCGTTTTGCACTTAATGCGTATGTGCCTTACAGCCAAAACTTTAGCGCCGTAAAAATAAGTACATTTAGTGATGGTGACTTTTACGGAAGTTACGCAGAAAACGCAGCGTACAGCCCAAGCTTGTCGCCACTGCAAAGTGCACTAAGTCAGTTCTTTTTAGCTGGGCTTAGCTTTAACGAAAGTACGGTGAAGGGAATAACATTGCTCGAAACAGCGGGTCGTGAAAACCAGTCGCAAGTGGCAAAAGCTGTACTTGCCAGTTTTACGCATTTACCAGCACTTAAAGTAATTAGCGCACCACTTAAATAGTGGCTTGCATACAATAAAGCACAGCCGGAGCTGTGCTTTATTAAAGCGAGTCATTCTATCGAATTAAATAACTCACTAACTGCTATAATCTGTATTAATCAAGTAATACTTTAGCTGCTTCTAATACGACTGCTACAGATTTACGCTCAATTTCACCGTGGTCTACATTTGGTATTTCTTGGCGAGTACGGTTAACAAGTACGCCTGCTACACATGCTGCTTGTAATCCAAGGGCTGCACACATAGTAAATAATGTTGCCGATTCCATTTCGTAGTTCATCACGCCCAATTTTTGCCACTCTTCGCAGCTACCTTGTAGTGATTTAGGAACGTAACCAGAGTGCGTATCGTAACGCTCTTGCCCTGGGTAGAATGTATCGCTTGATGCAGTAATACCAATATGAAAATCGATATTTAGGTTTTTACATGCTTGTACCATAGCTTGTGTTGCATAAAAGTCAGATACAGCAGGGTAGCTAAGTGGTGCAAAGTGTTGGCTAGCTCCATCTAAACGTACAGACGCTTGGCTAATTAAAATTTCGCCTTCGTTAATGTGTGGCTGAATTGCACCGGTTGTACCAATACGTAAAAATTTACGCACGCCAAGTTGTGCTAATTCTTCTACTGCAATCGACGTAGATGGACCACCAATACCTGTAGAACATATAACCACAGAGTGGCCGTTTAATTGACCTAAATAAACATGAAACTCGCGAGTTTGAGCAAGGCAGGTTGGGTTGTCTAGGAATTGTGAAATACGTGCTGCACGATCTGGATCGCCCGGTACAATCGCAAGTTTTGCACCTTTAAGATCGTCAATACATAGTCCTAAGTGAAATACCTTTTCCATAGCTAAGCCTTTTATAATAATTTGTTGTCAATCTAGCATCATTGCTAGAAACGTTTATTAAGTACAGGACGATTGTCCGTTTTATCTTAACTCTTCCAATAAAGCCTTAATAATTTTAAGGGCTAATTTGATTTATTCACCAACTATGAATATTCACTCAAGTACTTATATACGTAGCCTTGTTGCGCTGTTGACATGTTCAAGCAGACATAATAAGTATCACTCAAGCGCGTAACTACGATTAAATGGATGATTACAAAGTTTCATTAATATCAAATAAATTCAATGGCTTAATCTTGTAGTGAACACGTAAAAACTAACGTGTTTACTTATATTAAGCACTGACTTATTTAGCAAAGTGACATTTATTTGAAGTTTAGGCACTTTTAGTGATTTTGCATAACTAATCAAAAGTAATCAAAACTAATTAGCTACGTACAGAATAAAAACCGAAGGAGTTTATTATGAGCACACAATTTGAAGCATTTAAAAACAAAGTTGAGCACTGTTTGTGCGCACCGGGCGATGGCGTATACACAGTAAATACTGCAAAAGAGCGCAAAGCCGCACTGCGTAATAAACTTTACGGACAAACTGAAAACGTTGATAACTTGTGGCGCGAGTCTTTAAACGAATTACCAAGCTCACCACATAAAGCCGTTATGTTAGGTATTAGTTCAGACTGTGGCGGTGGAATTTTACGCGGTGCAAACTGGGGGCCATTGTTTGTGCGCTCAGCATTAATTGATCAGCATCCGCAATGTCATTCGTTTGATTTAGGCGATGTACGTGTAATCCCACATTTACTTCATGACAAATACCTAAATGATGCAACCATTTCTAATTGCCAAAAAGCTTTATATGGTGATGAAGATAACGATTATTACGTAAGCCCATTATCAATCACTGAAGATGTCTGCGACAGTTTTTACGCAACGTTTAAAGATAAAGGATTATTTGGTATTGGTGGCGATCACTCAATTAGTTACCCACTTACTAAAGCGTACTTAAAAGCAAAACGTGAGCAAGGTAAGCGCACGGCTATTATTCATTTTGACGCGCATACCGATTTACTTGTGGAGCGCTTAGGTATTGATTTATGTTTTGGCTCGTGGTGTACACATATATTAGAGTTTTTACCGGCACCGCATCATTTAATACAATTTGGTATACGCTCAAGTGGCAAGCCTAAAGCGCACTGGGAAAGTACCTTTGGCGTTAAGCAACATTGGGCACATGAAATCATTGAGCGCGGCGCAGCAGCGGTTGCTGCCGACGCTATTGCACAATTAAAAGCCGATAACGTTGATGAAGTATATGTAAGCTTTGATATTGATGCGCTTGATGCCGAGTTTGCATCTGCCACAGGTACGCCAGAACATAATGGTTTAACACCAAAGCATGCGCTTGATATTTTATCAGCCATTGCGGATGAGTTTCCAATTACGGGGGCTGATATGATGGAAATAGCGCCATTCACCGACAGTTCGCTTGTCGGTCAGTCTAGTTCTGAAACAACACTCAGAGAAGGCGCTAAAATATCGGCCTTTTTAATCAACGCAATGAACAAGTAAATTGGTCGTGCTTATACACTACTAAAAACTAGCAGTTCGCAGAGCCTCAGCTATATTTATTAATGTACTTATCATGAGGCTCAGTTAAATGAAGTGGTTTATCTTTTTACTGTGCGTTATCTGTATTAAGGTTAACGCCACTGAAATTACAATAGTAACGGAAGTATTTCCGGACTTTCAGTACATCAATGAAGATAACAAACTCATTGGCCGCTCTGTAGATAAAGTTCATAAAGCGCTAGAAGGGTCAGGTATAAATTACACTATGTTTGCCTATAGTTGGGCCATATCGTACAACGCAACATTACGTGATAAAAACACCTGTATATTTTCGATAGTGCGACTCCCCAATAGAGATAATAAGTTTACTTGGATAGGCGAGCTAGAAAGCTTTGACTCTGCTATATATGGGCTTAAGTCCAGAGGTATAAAGTTAAATACTCTCAATGATGCCAAAAAGTATAAAATAGCAGTACTGCGTGATAACTTTAGCCATCATTATTTGTTAGAGCGTGGCTTTAGCGAAAGTAAGCATTTATTACTTATAGATAGCCTAGACAAAATAGATAAACTTATTAGTACTCGCGACGATATTCTAGATTTTGTTGTGCTTAGTAAAAAGCAATTTGACTATCGAATTCAAGCTGAGCCAAGGCTTAAATTACTTGAACCTGTTCTGAGTTTGAATACAACACAATCCCCTTTGTATTTTGCTTGCAATATTAATATGGATCCTGCCTTAGTTACGCAATTAAAAGCTGCATTTAAAAATATTAGAACAGTAAAATAAGTGATTTTATTAATATAACACCATGAAATATAATTACTTTAATATATTTTTTAAATTTAAATTGCTGCGTTTAAAAAACCGACTATAATCAGCTGCTTTTGTTTCAAAAGCACTAACTTTTTTGGAGCGTTAAATGGGTGATTTAATCGGGATTAGCTTATTGATCTTGATCAGTGCGTTGTTTGCTATGTCAGAAATAGCAATTGCGGCGTCGCGTAAAATAAAACTGCGAGTAATGGCAGATGAAGGAAATATAAAAGCAGCAGCGGTATTAAAGCTACAAGAAAATCCAGGGGCTTTTTTTGCCATGATCCAAATAGCACTCAACGCGATTGCTATATTGGGTGGTATTGTGGGCGAGCAGGCTTTATCTCCTTATGTTGAAAGCGTGTTGGTACTATTTTATCAAGGCGCACATGTAGAGAAAATTAGCTTTTTATTTTCGTTTTTTACTATTACGTCTTTGTTTATATTGTTCGCCGATTTAATGCCCAAACGCTTAGCGATGATCATGCCAGAAGCAGTCGCTGTGAGAGTGGTGACTATAATGCGTTGGGTGACCTTTGCCTTAACCCCGTTAGTGATGTTTTTTAATGGTGTAACTAACTTTGTACTGCGCTTATTTAAAGTACCCGCAGAGCGGGAAGACAATGTAACAACTGAAGATATTGTTGCGATGATGGATGCAGGTGCTGCATACGGAAGCTTGCAAAAGCAAGAGTATGAATTAATAGGCAATGTGTTTGATTTAGAAGCGCGGTTTTTATCAAGTGTAATGACGCCACGCGACCAAATTGTCTATTTTGATTTAAACGAATCGAGTCATAATATTGCGACTAAAATTATTGATCATCCTCATAATCACTTTTTAGTGGTGTCAGGGAGCTTAGACAAGTTACATGGCTCTGTTGAATCAAAAGATATTTTACGACAAGTATTAAAAGGTGAAGCAGCCAATATAAATGATGAGTTGATTGATAAAGATGTTTTTTATTTACCCGAGACATTAAGCCTATCAGAAGCATTAAATGCCTTTAAAAGTGCAGCCAAACCGTTTGCCGTTGTTGTTAATGAATACGCTTTATCGGTCGGTATCGTTACGGTAAAAGACTTAATGAAAGGCTTTATGGGGGATTTAATAACTCACCAAGGCGATGAATTAATTATAGAACGCGATCAAGACTCTTGGTTAGTTGATGGTTTAACTCCGATTAGCGATTTAGCAAAACTGCTGGACATAGAAGAGTTTCCTGAGCAAATGCACTATGAAACCGTTGCAGGCTTTTTAATTTACAATATGAAGCGAATACCCAAGCGTGCGGAACATTTAACCTTTTCAGGCTTTAAATTCGAAGTGGTTGATGTAGAGGGTATTAGGGTAGAGCAGTTATTAGTTTCAAGAGTTATTACTTAGCACAGTGCTAATATCCTTTAAAATAAGGTGCGCTTTAGTTTTTATATAAATAGCCAAGCTGTATTTGCTTGGCTTTTTTGTGTCTGTTAAACACTTCGTTTCTAAAATGAGATATTATTTCAATATGTTCAGTTGTTTTATTTTCATACAGTCTTGATTCTATTTTCATCTAATTAACATTAAATGCAACCTAAGACGTATATTGTACTGAGGAGTGTAAGTTTGTGTAAATTTCTTCTAATTAAGATTCATTCTCAGCGCGTTTTAATTTAGAATGATCGTTCACTCTAAACTAAAAGGTATTTAACATGCAGCGTTCCCGCATCGCTTTATTTGTATTGTCCGCCCTCGTAGGTTCTGTTGCTTTAACTGGTTGTGACCAAGCAACTGAGCAGTCACAAGCTTCAGCTCCTCAAGCTGTGCCAGTGGGTGTACTGACATTAAAAAGCCAAGCGCTTACTCTCAAAAAAGAACTTCCTGGGCGTATCAGTGCATTTCAAATTGCTGAAATTCGCCCACAAGTAAGTGGTATTGTGCAATCTCGTTTATTTGTCGAAGGTAAAGAGGTTAAGCAAGGCCAAGCACTGTATCAAATAGACCCAGCTACATTTGAAGCAGACCTTGCAGCAAGTGAAGCGAGCGTTGCACGCGCAGAGGCAAGCATCGCCAGCTCTAAATCAAAAGCATCACGTTACGGCGAACTCTTAAAAATCAAAGCAGTGAGTCAACAAGATTTTGACGAAGCGGATGCTGCGTACAAACAAGCAAATGCTGAATTATTAACGGCTAAAGCTCAGTTAAAATCAGCGCAAATTAACCTTGATTACAGCCATGTGTCTTCCCCTATTAGTGGCCAAATTAGTAAATCAAGCGTAACAGTGGGTGCACTAGTAAGTGCAAATCAAAGTACAGCACTTGCAACGGTGACTCAATTAGACCCAATTTATATTGATTTAACACAATCGAGCAATGAGTTGACGCAACTTAAAAAAGCGATTGCATCTGGCCGTTTAGGTATTGATGCAAACAGCCAAACAGATGTTGAATTAATAATGGAAGATGGCTCGGCGTATTCTCACAAAGGAACGTTGCAGTTCTCAGAAGTGACTGTTGACCCAAGTACCGGCTCTGTAACTTTGCGCGCTAAATTCCCTAACCCTGAAAAGCTATTATTACCAGGCATGTATGCACGTGCATCTATTGTTGAAGGCGTTAAAGCGGATGCGATTTTAGTACCGCAACGCGGTGTAAGCCGTAACAACAAAGGCGAGCCAACAGCAATGGTTGTCAGTAAAGACAATAAAGTAGAAAGTCGCGTGTTAAAAGTGGATAGAACCGTTGGTTCAGATTGGCTTGTTACTGATGGCCTAAGTGATGGCGATAAATTAATTGTAGAAGGCTTACAAAAAATTCGCCCGGGTGCGCCAGTGAGTCCTTCTGAAATTCAGTCATCTACAAAAGCTGATAAAGCGCAATAACGGAGAGTTGTAATGTCACGATTTTTTATCGACAGGCCCATTTTTGCATGGGTACTGGCAATAGTAGTGATGCTAGCAGGTATTTTGGCTATACAAAGCTTGCCAATTGCACAGTATCCGTCAATTGCACCGCCAGCAATTAGTATCACGGCAACGTACCCTGGTGCATCTGCACGTACGCTTGAAGATACGGTTACGCAAGTTATAGAGCAAAAAATGAAAGGGCTTGATGGCTTACTTTATATGTCATCAACGTCTGAATCGAGCGGTTCAGCAACGCTTACACTTTCATTTAGTGCCGAAACAGACCCTGATATTGCACAAGTTCAAGTGCAAAATAAATTAGCGACTGCAACACCGCTTTTACCTGAAGAAGTACAAAGGCAAGGTGTCGTTGTTGCAAAGTCTGCTCGTAACTTTTTGATGGTATTAGGTTTTGTGTCTAAAGATGGCAGTATGACTAACATCGATATTGGTGATTATGTATCATCAAACGTGCAAGATATTGTTTCACGTGTTGAAGGCATAGGTGAAGTGCAATTATTTGGCTCACAATACGCTATGCGAATTTGGTTAGACCCTTCAAAACTGCAAAATTACAAACTAACGCCAGCGGATATTAGCGCCTCAATTAGCGCGCAAAATGCACAAGTATCTGCGGGGCAATTAGGAGGGATGCCATCAGTTGCTGGGCAGCAACTTAATGCAACGGTGACAGCGCAAAGTCGTTTACAAACGGTCGAGCAGTTTGAGAATATTTTAGTAAAAACAAATCCTGATGGCTCTTTTGTCCGCCTTGAGGATGTTGCACGTGTAGAGTTGGGTGGCGAAAGCTACCGTGTTGTAGCACGCTACGATGGACAACCTGCTTCGGGTTTAGGTATTAAATTGGCCAGTGGCGCGAATGCACTTGATGCAGCGGCAGGCGTTAAAGCCGCAATTGAAGAGTTAAAACCTTATTTTCCTGAAGGGTTAGATGTAGTTGTACCCTATGACACCACACCATTTGTATCTTTATCAATTGAAAAAGTAGTTCATACGCTTATTGAAGCGGTTATTTTAGTGTTTGTCGTCATGTATTTGTTTTTACAAAACTTCCGAGCAACGCTTATTCCGACCATTGCCGTGCCTGTGGTATTGCTTGGTACGTTTGGTATTTTGTACGCATTTGGTTATTCAATCAATACGTTAACCATGTTCGCGATGGTACTTGCCATAGGCTTACTTGTGGATGATGCGATTGTTGTAGTCGAAAACGTTGAGCGCTTAATGACCGAAGAGAAGCTATCGGCACTTGAAGCTACGCGTAAATCTATGGATGAAATTAAAGGCGCGTTGGTCGGTATTGCCATGGTACTTTCTGCGGTATTTATACCAATGGCGTTCTTTAGCGGCTCTACTGGGATTATTTATCGTCAATTTTCTATAACACTTGTATCTGCGATGGGGTTATCGGTTTTAGTGGCCCTAATTTTAACACCTGCATTGTGTGCAACGCTTTTAAAACCAAGCCATGTACATAACAATAACACGTTATTTGGCCGATTTTTTACAGGCTTTAACCGTGGTTTTGATAAAACAAACTCAGGTGCACAAAGTTTTGTGGGCCGTATGCTTACGCACTCTAAGCGCTATCTGCTTATTTATGGCGTGATTGTGGGCGGCATGGTTTATGTATTCTCAAGCTTACCAACGGCATTTTTGCCTGACGAAGACCAAGGTATTTTGTTTAACCAAGTGTCATTACCGGCTGGCTCCACAACACAAGAAACACTTGAGGTTGTTAAAAAAGTAGAGAACCATTTCTTAAATGATCAATCCGAAGCAGTAAACGGTATTTTTACCGTGACTGGTTTTAGTTTTGCAGGTTCTGGCCAAAACTCAGCGATTGCGTTTGTTAACTTTAAGCATTGGGATGAGCGTCAGCGAGATGATTTATCTGTTAAAGCGGTTGCAGGTAAAGCAATGGGCTACTTTTCAACAATAAAAGAAGCCTTTGTCTTTGCATTTCCACCGCCGGCAATTGTTGAGCTGGGTACGGCCAATGGCTTTACTCTCTTTTTACAAGACCGTGTTGGCCTTGGACATGATGATTTATTAGCGGCAAGAAACCAATTATTAGGTATGGCGAGCCAAAGCCCAATTTTAGCGGGCGTACGTCCAAATGGACAAGAAGACATGCCAGAACTTCAACTTGATGTAGATTTAGCTAAAGCTGAAGCACTTGGTGTTTCACAAGGCGATATAAACAGCACGCTTGCCACTGCTTGGGGGAGTAGTTATGTAAATGACTTTATAGACCGTGGTCGCGTGAAGAAAGTATACCTACAAGGTGATGCGCAATCGCGTATGGTGCCTGAGGATCTAAACAAGTGGTATGTGCGCAATGATAATGGCGACATGGTGCCGTTTTCAGCTTTTGCTAGCTCGTTTTGGACATACGGTTCACCACGCTTAGAGCGTTACAATGGTTTTTCAGCAATGGAAATTCAAGGTAGTGCAGCGCCTGGTTACAGCACGGGACAAGCAATGGATGAAATGGAGCGATTAGTTAAACAGCTGCCTAATGGTATTTCGTCTGAGTGGACCGGTATTTCATTCCAAGAGCGCTCAAGTAGTGGTCAAGCACCCTTATTATATGGCTTATCGCTCTTGTTTGTATTTTTATGTTTAGCCGCGCTTTATGAAAGTTGGTCGGTACCATTTGCGGTAATGATGATTGTACCACTGGGTATATTTGGTGCGATTATGGCGGCACTCGCTGGTGGTTTATCTAACGATATTTACTTGCAGGTAGGCTTGTTGACCACCATTGGTTTGGCATCTAAAAATGCAATACTCATTGTTGAGTTTGCGATTCATAAAATGGAAGAAGGGCTTGGTTTAGTTGATGCTGCTATTGCAGCTGTACGCTTACGTTTGCGCCCAATACTCATGACTTCGATGGCCTTTATTTGTGGTGTTTTACCACTAGCAATAGCCTCAAGTGCGGGCTCTGGTGCGCAGAATGCGTTAGGTATTTCGATTATTGGCGGCACACTCGCATCATCAATATTAGTTGTTGTATTTGTACCGTTATTCTTTGTGTTAGTTCGCCGTATATTTCCTGGTAAAACTAACGAAACAACAAAGGAGAGCGCAGAATGAGCATTAAAACATTCAGCCTAAGTGCAATTGCTTTATTGGTGCTAAGCGGTTGTCAATTAGCGCCAGAGCAAAAAGACCTTGTGCTACCAGTATCTGATGCTTATGCATCAGGTACTGCGCAAAGCGCTGCGCAGCAATTAAATTGGCAGCAGTTTTTTAATGATGAAAAACTACAAACGTTAATTAGCCAAAGCCTTGAGCATAATAAAGACATGCAAATTGCAGTGCTTAATGTGCAGCGTGTGCGTGGTTTGTATCAAATTGAAGACTCTGCTTTGTATCCGTCTCTTGATTTAAACGCATCAGGTACGCGTCAGCGCTTACCTGCTGATTTAGCGGGGACTGGCGATGCTACTATTAGCTCGCAGTACAGTGCAACAGTGGGTATTACCTCCTACGAGTTAGATATTTGGGGCAAAGTGCGTAACCAATCAGCGCAAGCCCTGCAAAATTTATACTCTACAGAGCTTAGCCAATACAGCACGCAAGTGTCGTTAATTTCAGAGTTGGCAAATGCATGGCTCAATTACGCGACGGATTTACAACTGTTAGAGCTTGCAAAAGAAACGCTGACTTCTCAGCAAGAGTCATTATCGCTTACGCAAAAAAGCTTTGATTTAGGTGCAGCTTCTTCAATTACCCTTGAGCAGCTTAGAAGTACAGTTGCTACAGCAAAAGTAGACATAGCAACGTACAAACGTTTGTTAAAGCGTGATAAAAGTGCCTTAGATTTATTAGTTGGTAAATCTGTTTCAGCTGATTTACTGCCTAATAAAGACCTGACTAACTTGATCAGTATGCCAGAAGTACCCGTTGGTTTACCGTCTGACTTGTTATCACAGCGCCCTGATATTAAAGCCGCTGAGCACTTAATGCTTGCTGCTAATGCCAATATTGGTATTGCTCGTGCGGCGTTTTATCCAAGCATAAGCTTAACAGCCAATGCGGGGTCTGCTTCAAGTGACTTAAGTGGCTTGTTTGATTCAGGCTCAGGTACATGGAGTTTTGTGCCGACAATTAGCTTACCTATTTTTAATATGGGACGTAACCAAGCAAATCTTGATGTAGCAAAAGCAGATCAAGAAATTGCAGTGGCAACGTATCAGCAAAAAATTCAAAATGCGTTTCGCGAAGTTGCCGATGCACTTGCTGATAGAGAAGGTTACCAAGAGCAATTAAGTGCCCTTGATATGCTTATAAGTAGCCGACAAATCACGTTTGATTTATCAAAAATGCGTTACGAAAAAGGCGCAGATAGCTACTTGCAAGTACTTGATGCTCAGCGTACGTGGTACGGCGCTGAGCAGCAGTTAATTGCGGGTCAGCAAGCGTATCTTGCGAGTCAAATTAACTTGTACAAAGCGCTTGGTGGCGGATGGAATGTAGCCAGTGAAACAACTCAGGAAGAGAAATAATATTTGCGGCTTTTAAAGCCGCATTACATATTTATATGGCGAGACTATTTATAGCTCTTGCTTTACTGAGTTTATGACTTGGTAGTGGAGTTGAACATGAAGCCTAAAGCAAAAAGGCAAACAGATCCCGCGATAGCACTTGCTAGGCGTGAGCAAATTTTAACAGCTGCTGCAGAGTGTTTTCGCCGTAAAGGTTACCACGGTGCAGGTATGGCAGAAATATCTAAAACGGCAGGGATGAGTGCAGGCCATATTTATAATTACTTTGAAAGCAAAGAAGCCATTATAGAAAGCATTATTGAAAAAGATATGGAAGAAATGTTCTCTATCTTTCAAAAGTTTGAAGATCACCCCGGTGATGTTTTAGCAGCTCTTTTAGATGGCTTAAATATTGGTGTGCAACGACACATGGATACGGGCTCGTGTGTTATTGATTTAGACATGATGGCAGAAGCAGGTCGTAATATGAAAGTCGCTACTCTTTTGCGCGAAACTGATATTCAAGCAAGAGGGCGCATGAGGCAGCTTTTAACAAGCGAGCGAAGTGCGCTCAAAGACATTGATGAGCTTGAACTTGAAAGCCGAATTAATGTTATATTTTCGATGATGGCAGGGTTATTACTCAGAAAGTTACTTTACCCTGAACTAACCGAAGAAACGGTACTTATAGCGCTTCGCCCTGCGATGAAAACATTACTGATGCCATTTGATAAAGCTCAGTAACGTTAAAAATAGATGACTAAAAGTAAGCTAGCCAATACCTTGGCTAGCTTTTTTATTTTAGCCCACAAATTTGTCCATTAGTATCTCCTTGCTCTTTTGCGCTAAAAAGAGGACGTTGGGTATCGTTATCCACAGTGGTCCTGTTTTCTTATTATCATTGAGTAAACGGTTGAAATGGTGATTTGGAGGCAAAAATTGCTATTCAACTTGAATTTTGGTTAAGAGAATTACTAACGTACTGAACCATATTTATTTTTCTCTTACCATTTATTTTCCAGAGTTCAAGTTATTTATACTGGCTGAGTTATACGTTAATACAAGCGACAACCGTTAAGATATTGAAACTAAACATGTAGGTATAATTTATTCACATGTCTGTAAAAAGTGCACAAAGAATGAGTTCACTTGAGGGAGTGTATTTTATTATTTTAAATATCAGTTGGTTAAGATATATTTTTGAGTTTTAAGTGTTTTTTATATGGCGTGATACTTGCAAAATAATTTATACAGCCGTTTAAATTAAGATTAAAAAACGGGATTATTTATAACAAGGAGAAATTATGTGGGCTGCAATTGGTTATTCACTTTTAGCACTACTGCTTATTTTTATTGGTTGGGAAGTGGACTCTGTTTATTTTGCTATTGTTTTTTATTGGACTGCACTGTCACTTTTATTAGTGAGTACTGCATATATTTTTAATACTGCAAAAATATTTAGAAAACGTGAAAATGGGGTGATCCCTTTTTATATACGCTGGGCGTTTGTGCCATTTCTGCTTGGTGTACAAATCTATAATGCTTGGTCACGTAAGCGCGATAAAGTACCGCCCATTCAACAAATAAACGAAAATCTATTTTTAGCTTGCCGATTATTCCCCTCAGATATAGATACATTAAAAAGTAACGGGATCACGGCTATTTTAGATGTAACGTGTGAATTTGACGGCCTCGAATGGAGCTCTACGCAAGAAAGTATTGATTACTTAAATATTCCGGTACTCGATCATAGTATTCCTACCCATTCGCAGTTAAATCAGGCTATTAATTGGATACATCACCATATTAAAGAAAATCATCGCGTTGTTGTACATTGCGCTTTAGGGCGTGGGCGTTCAGTTTTTGTTATGGCGGCTTATTTATTGAGTCAAAATAAAAATGCAGATGTACATGAAGTGCTTGCACAAATAAAAGAAACCCGCGAAACCGCAAACTTAAATAAGCATCAGCTTCGTCATCTAGCTAAACGCCATAAAAAAGGCGAACTGCTGATTAAAAACAAAGCCGTTTTAATTGCAAACCCTGTATCTGGTACACGATTATGGCAAGAAAAAGAGCATTTAATTGTTGCGCGGCTATCGACCTATTACGATTTGAAAGTGCTTACTACTTCAAAAGAGGTTAATGGTATTGAGCTTGCTAAACAGGCAATTGCGCAAAATCCAGATATTATAATAGCGTGTGGTGGCGATGGTACCGTAGCAGAAGTTGCAAGCATACTTGTAAATACACGATGTAAACTAGGTATCATCCCAATGGGTACAGCGAATGCACTAGCCCATGTATTAATGGGTATTAGCTCTAAATTTATTCCTGTAGAACAAGCTTGTGATTTAATTATAAATGGTCAAACAAGTTTAATAGATACTGCTTATTGCAATAATGAACTGGTATTGTTGCTTGCGGGTATTGGCTTTGAGCAGTCAATGATTGAAAAAGCAGATAGAAAATCCAAAAATAAATCAGGGCAACTTGCTTATTTGAACGGCTTTTTTCAAGCCTTTAACGAGCAAAAATCATTGTTACTTAACGTAAAGCTTGATGACAATGAACCTCAAGAAATTTGCACCAATAGCTTTATTGTGGCTAATGCTGCGCCTTTTACAACGTTATTGGCGCAAGGTGGCGGGCAACCTGATCATAGTGACGGACTACTCGATGTAAATTGGTTAACACCAAATAATGAAGATTCAACTACAGTACTAAGTATTGCAGAACTGATGTTTAGTAGTTTAACGCAAACACATTTAGCAATAAATTCGCACCATACAAATGCTAAAAGGGTCGAGGTTACAGGCGAAGGAGAGCTTAAGTATGTACTTGACGGTGAGGTTAAAACAGCTCAAAAACTGGTTATTACTATTGAACCAGCCTCATTAAATGTGATTTGTAAAGAGCAATAAATCGCGCTTGCTACAATCAAAAAAGGAGCTAAATTAGCTCCTTTTTTACATCATTTTTTAATTGATGGCCAAACAAACCCTGTAGTATCCGGCGCTTGAGAAGATGTTTCTCTCGGTGCACTTTTTGGGCTACGAATAGGTTTGTTATTTATAGTGTGAATATAAAGTGCTTCCACTTTATCGCGAGCCCAAGGCGTTTTACGCAAAAACTTTAAACTCGATTTAATGCTCGGTTGATCAGTAAAGCATTTGATTTTTACTTGCTCGCCAAGTGTTCTCCAGCCAAGTCGCTGTTCTAACTCAACAAGTATTTGTTCTAACGTTACCCCATGTAAAGGGTTTTTAGGTTGATTATCCATAGCCATACTACTTATTTAAACTGCGTGCATTGTAGCTCAAATCAGCTTTTAGCGCTAATTCACAGTGATTGTTTTAGGAACTGTTGGGTAAATAGCATTACCTTGTTTATCTATTTTAAGCCAAATGAGTTGGCTGTTACTGTGCTGGGGTGTTTTAGCACCGCACAAAAGTGTAAATGAGTGAATTTGTATTAACGCCCCTTCGCTATAGCGTTTGTTGTCATACCAACAGTTTGATTCTTCATTTACAAACTGGTTTGCATCAATAATTGAATGGGTTTTAAGCGTTGTTGCTTCACTAAGTATTGAATACGATAAGCTGCTAAAACAAAAACATAGAATTAAAAAGTTACGCATTAGAGGCCTTTAAATAGGGGGTAAAAATAATACATTAAGCTAAAAAACGTGCTAGTGTAAAGTACACAAAGTGATTTAATTATAAACTTAGTTATTCACAGAACAATAAAAAGGTGCACACAATGCAATTTAATCAAACAATGATCGAAGAATTCACACTATTAGCAAAATTCCCTCGCGACAGTAAAATGCAAGGTATTAAATTACATTCAGACGCAGAGCCAAGCTTACTTAGCGCAGCGCAACGTTTATTTGAAAAAGGGATTATAGATAGCCCAGATGGCGGATATTTAACTGATCTGGGCTTAGATTTAATTGAGCACGTTACGGTTATTCATAGCGCGCTACAAAGTTAATCTAAATTGGCTTAATTTGCATCGGGTTGATTTTGCGGTGCAGCGTCATTAAATGCAGCTAATTTATTACAGTGTTCGTAAATGGCTGCAATTTTTGGATAAGCGCTCATATCTACGTTAAAACGAATTGCATTAAATACTTGCGGCACTAAACAAATGTCAGCAAGTGTTGGTTGGTCACCAAAGCAGTAGCCATCATTTTCGTTTAGCATCAGTTCTATTTTTTCAAAACCAACTTCTATCCAATGTCGATACCATTTATTTTTAGCCTCGTCATCAACACCTAATTCGTTTGATAAATACTTCAGCACGCGTAAATTATTAACAGGATGAATATCGCAAGCAATGGCAAAGCTTAAGTTTCTTATTTGCGCCTTTTGCCACGCAGTCCCTGTAATTAATGGCGATTGCGGATAAGTTTCATCTAGCCATTCCAGTATTGCAAGCGATTGTGCTAAAACACCATTATCGGTTTCAAGTGCAGGTAGTAACCCTTGCGGATTAGTCGCTAAGTATTCTTCCCCAAGCTGCTCCGATTTTAAAAGGTTAACAATAGCAAGTTCATGATCGATTGCTTTTAAGTTAAGCGCTATACGCACTCTATAAGCCGCTGATGAGCGAAAGTAGCTGTATAATTTCATAATTAATCCTGTGAACCTGTAAATTGTTTTTTAATAGTACGCCAGCAATCGGTGTAGTTTAGTTGGCGCTCTTTACCTTCTAATGCATATTTTGTCGGTGAAATTATATAGCGCGACTCAAACATAAAGGCCAATGTGTTTTCGTATTTTTGTGGTGTAAGCTCAGCGTTTGAGGCTTTTTCAAATACGTCGGCTTCAGGTCCATGTGGCGACATACAATTGTGTAAACTTGCGCCACCAGGTACAAAACCATGCTCTTTTGCATCATACACACCTTCAATCAAGCCCATAAATTCACTCATAATATTGCGGTGATAATAAGGCGGGCGAAATGTATTTTCGGCTACCATCCAACGCGGTGGAAATATCACAAAATCGACATTTGCCATACCCTCAGTAGCAGAAGGAGAGGTTAGCACAGTGAATATAGATGGATCGGGGTGATCAAAGCTCACTGTATTCATCACATTAAAACGCGATAAGTCGTATTTATAGGGCGCACTATTACCTGTCCATGCAACCACATCAAAAGGAGAGTGCTTAATTTCACAGCTAAATAAATTACCGTTAAATTTAGAAACAAGCTCAAAGTCACCTTCTTTATCTTCAAAGGCAGCAACGGGGTATTGAAAGTCTCTGTCGTTGGCATAACCGTTTGCACCAACAGGTCCTCGCTCGGCAAGCTCAAGAGCATGGCCATAATTTTCACAAATATAACCACGGGCTGTATCGTCAATTAAATCAACAGAGAACTTAATTCCTCTGGGAATTACAGCAATTTCACCTGGCTTAATGCTTAACTTACCGCACTCGGTGTGAATTAATAACTCACCTTGCTGAGGAACAAACAACATTTCGCCATCGGCATTGCAAAAGTAACGTCCTTGCATTGACCGATTAGCGACATATACATGAATGCCAATACCAGATTGCCCATTAGCATTGCCATTAGCTGCCATCGTTACCAAGCCATCAATAAAGTCAGTAGACTGTGAAGGCATATCAATAGGATTCCAACGTAGCATTGTTGGTGGTGTTACGGCTTCAGTGATTGGAGCTGTTCTTATTAGGCCGTTATCAATTGCTTGGTAATCTCCTTGCACTACAGACGGACGAAGACGGTAAAACCAAGTGCGGCGATTTGAAGCGCGAGGAGCCGTAAACGCAGTCGAACTAAATTGCTCGGTGTATAAATCGTATTTAACCTTTTGTGGGCTAAATTGCCCTATTGGCAGTGCACCGGGTAGCGCTTGTGTTTCAAATTCATTACCAAAACCGGTCATATAACTTAATTGTGTCGCCATTACTGACTCCTGTGAGAGGGGGTTGGTTTAATATTATTTTTATTTCAGTTAAGATACTCTCAAGTGAGACTAATATCAAATGTGCAAGTATGCACCTGCGTAAATATTAATGAACACCAAAGTAAGCCTTATAAAGCTGGGATAACCAAAAATGAAAATTGATTTAGCAACGTTTTTACCTTATCAATTAACGAATGTAGCAACACGTGTAAGTAACGACTTTGCCGAGGTTTATCAAACTAAGTACGGTTTAAATATTCCCCAGTGGCGAATACTTGCTAACTTAGCGCAGTATGGCCAGAGCAACGCAAAGGATTTATGCACGCAAGCAAACATGGATAAGTCGACAGTGTCGCGTGCGGTAAAAGTTTTAATAGATAAAGGTTTAGTGAAAAGTGAGTTAAATGCACAAGACAAACGCGCGGCCTTACTTGTACTGAGCAAAGCAGGGCAAAGCTTATATGAAAATATAGCGCCCGATGCACTGAATTGGGAAAAACAATTACTGAGCACTTTAACCAACGAAGAATACGGAGTATTAGTGAGTATTTTTGAAAAGTTAAATAATAAATTAAAAGCATAAAAAAGCCCACAAAGTGGGCTTTTAAAAAATGTATTTGTTTACAATTCTAAATTAGAAAGTGTAACGAACACCTACACGCATTTGCCATAAAGACGCATCAGATTGTACTGATGTATTTGCGTTGTTTTTGTTAAAGTCTGAGTATACGTAGCGGCCTTCTTCATCAATTGATGTTGAAATCATGCTAGCGCCTACGAAAGGACCTTTCTTAAGTACGCCCCAATCATCGTTTAACAGATTTGTAAGGTTATCAATTACGAAGAATGCTTCACCTTTGTGACCTTCCATAAAACCTGGAAGCTCTTGTGTCACTTTAAAGTTAAACTTAACAAACCAATCAGAGTTCTCTGCGTTACGGCTAGTCGTTTGACCACGTTTTAAACCATTTGATGCAATAAATTCATTGAATTCATTGATATCAGCAGCACTCATGTCGTAAACAACGTTAGGATCGTTTTCTAGTGGAACATACAATAGCTGGCGGTTGCCATTCCAGTTTGAGTCACCGAATTTGCTATCACTGCCATCAAATGTGTAGCTGTAAGGTAAGCCTTTATATGCTTCACCGAATAGGTTAAAGCGAGTAGCAAATCCATCAACAAACTCATGACTATAACCAAGAGTCATAGTAAAACGATGTGGGATTTCGTAATCAGATGAAGCAACACCTGGGTTACCTGGATCTGTTAGCGCAATATTACCGTAGTTAGAACCTGCTGTAGAGCTAGTCATTGGGTTAACATCATCAGAATCTGTGTATGCATAACCAAAGTTTACGCTCACACCATTATCAAACATCTTGCTAACCGCTAATGAGATAACCGATGAATCACCGCTATCACCAGTTACATTTGTAAGAAGGTATTCCTCCTTGCGACCTTCAATTGACTCGTAGATAGGGCGACCGTCAAAAGTATTTTCGCCGCTATCTTGAAGAGCGATGTCACGCGTTAATGCAGCGTCTCTTTTCTTAGAGTATAAGTAATCAAGTGAAATAACATACTCGTTTTCAGTTGTGTATGTTGCACCAAGTGAATACTTCCATTCTGAAGGAATTTCGAAGTCTGGGTCAACAGCGTTTGTTGCTGAATCACCTGAGCCGATTACAGTATTACCAACCTCATCAAATAATTGCTGAGGAACTTCAAAACCTGGTTTACCAGCATTTACATTAGCTGTATTGAATAAATCAATTTTATTATCGTCATCGCGAAGTAATGTACCAATGTTTGTTATACCATCATTCGAATATGAATTTGATAACCAAACGTTAGGATTACCGCCTGAGAACAAGCCAACGCCTGCACGTACTTCAAGTGCGTCTGTAGCGTACCATTGGAAGCCTACACGAGGTTGAATTAAATCAATACCATCAAATGTACTTTGGTTGCTGTAGCCATAGCGATCAGTAAAGTTTTGATTTAAGTTAGGTGCATCATCACTGGTGTATTTATCATAACGTAGACCAAACGTGATGTTTGCATCTAAATCAGTGAACGAGTACTCGTCTTGCACGTAAAATGTATGTTGAGCGTATGAAAAGCTCGCAGCAGCATCATTTGGATCATTCGTACCTGCCGCATTATTGTAGTAGATACGGTCGGCAAGACCTGCCTCAAAATTATTTATTGAGTCAAAACGATATTCACCTTCAGTATGCTGAACGAATAAGTTAAATACATCTAACTCTTCGAACTCATAACCAGCAGTAATTGTATGTTGATCAAGGTAGTAAGTACCTGCAACTTTAAATGTAGTTGTATCGTAATCTAAGTCATTTGATTGACGTGAATCATCTGGACCAATATAAACTGTACCACCATCGTCGGTACGAATTTGCATTTCACCAAAGCTGCTTGCTGCATCTAGTGATTGTACTGTTGCATCAAGCTCAGATTTACCAATTCGAACTTCAGTAGAGAAGTCATCTGACCAATCAGAGTAAACAGATGCAATGATTGAAGTGAATTCTGCACTTTGGTCATAAAAGTGGTTAGATAGTGATACACGGCTAGAGCCAGTATCAGACTGTGAAACAGTATTACCATCGTTGTAGTTGTAGATTAAGTTTGCGCGGTGATCTTCGTTGATGTTCCAATCTAGTTTAACTAGTATTTTTTCATCTTCAACAGGCATACTTGAAGGCATACCACCGGCATCATAACCGTAAACAGATTGAGAAATGCTCTGAATTCGAGAAATATCATCAGCAGTTACACTACCGCTGCTTAAACCATCGTAGTTAAACTGTTGAACGCCTTCAAGTTTTTCATATGAAGTGAATAAAAATAGTTTATCTTCAATTAGTGGAAGACCTACGTTGAAGCCGTAACGTTTTTCAGTATAGTTACCGTTATCAACGTCATCACCTTCAATTTTATCACCCTTGAAAGAGTCGCTAGTGTAATCATAGAAAACAGCGCCATGAACATCATTGCCACCAGATTTGGTTACTGCGTTGATGTTACACGATGTAAAACCACCGTATTGAACGTCAAACGGTGCAAGTTCAGCTGAAACTTGTTCAATTGAATCAAAAGAGAAAGGGGCGCGAATAGTTGGGTAACCATTTGAGCTTAAGCCGAAGTTATCGTTCATACGAACGCCGTCTAGCGTTAAGCTGTTGTAGCGAGGGTTACCACCACCACAGTTAATTGAACCACGGCTATCATCGATTGTGATACGTGGGTCAATACGGATAATGTCTTTTAAATCACGGTTAATAGCTGGTGTATTTTCAAGATCAGTTAGCGTAAATGTAGACGCCGGACCAGTACCACCAGACATAGAGCTAATTGGCGCGCCAGAAACTACAATTTGTTCCATGCTTGATTGTGACTCAAGAGAAACGTTTACTGGGTAGTCGTTACCAATATTAAGAATAATGTTATTGAATTCTTGGTCTGCATATACATCAGAATCAACAATTACTTTATAAGGACCGCCAACACGTAGGCCTTTGGCTGTGAAATAACCAGCGTCATTTACTTCAGTTGTTTTTACTGATCCAGAAGGCACGTGTAAAATTGTTACTTTAGTGCCGGCTGCTGGGTTGCCATTAGGCCCCATTACTTGACCTTTAATTGCAGAGGTCGTTTCGTTAGCCATTGCAGCGCCACTTACACCAACACATGCTGCAATAGCAAGTGAAAGAGCTGTTTTGCGTAATTGAGTTTTCATTTAATTTTCCCGTGTAGTTAATAATTAAATTTTTATATTTTTATTTTAAATTTTGAAAAATAAACAGTCGAAGTTCATTTATTCAAAATCCGTTACTAGTGTACCTCATTTATTCGTTACAAATAAAATACAACTGCAATATATTTTTAATAAATAGTACTATTTTTGTCTATTTGAGTGTTTTTTTGAGCAATAACTCTATATCGGGGTATATATTACGCGGGCTTTATGACAAACATGTGAAATTATAGGGAGGAATATGAAAAAACCCATTACAAATTGCAATGGGTTTATTGTGATTTACAAATAACTTAACACGTTATTTGTATTGTTTTTAAGGCTTAAAATTTGTAGCTGATACCAACTTTAGCCTGCCAAGCTGATGACGATGAACTGATTTGCGAGTAATTACGCACATCCGCACCGCCAAAACTGTTGTCTATTTTATATCTGCCTTGATCATCAAGACCACCAAAGTCATAAATAGTTTGGTTAGAGTAACCTAAGCGCTTTTCTATACCCCAGTCACTGTTTAAAAGGTTTGCGAAGTTATCAATCATAAAGTAAACCTCACCACTGTGACCTTGTGCAAAGCCAGGTATTTCTTGCTTGATGCTTACATCCATGGTTGTTACCCAAGGCTGAGTTGCTGTGTTTTTACCTAAAATACCACCACGTTGAGATATACCAGCACGCTCTAATAACGGTTCTAACTCAGCCCAAGTCATTTTAGAATCAGCCCAATTTACATTCGGATCATCAGCACCTGTAGGAATATAAGGTAAGTAGGCACCATTAGAGAATAAAGAGCTTGTATCTCCTAAATCACCTTTTTTATACATATTCATAGTATAACTAAATGGGCGACCTGAACGACGCTCAAAATACACGTTAAATTTAGTAGCATATCCTTCAAAAATTTCAGTGTTATATGCTAAGTTAATTTTAAAGCTGTGCTCAACTTCGTAAAAGCCACGTGCTGCAATATCTTCATTACGATTTACTGTAATATTGTGCTTATAGTTACCTTCTGCCTGAGAGGCTGAACCTGCTGATGATTCTGTAACATCTTGGTGAGCATAGCTTGCCGATACAAACAGGCCATTGTCCCATTGTTTAGCAATACCCGTTGAAATAATAATTGAACGACCATCATCCGATGAATTAGTCATTTCTATGTCAACATTATCGCCACTGTAAATACTTTGATTGATAACACGTTCGCCGTCCGCTGCTAAGCCTACTGGGTTAATAGACGAATTATGCCATACCGCTTCATTCTCTTTTTTATGATAAGCAATCTCTGCTTGCCATTTAAAGCCATCACCTAATAGTTCAGAATCAAACTCATATTCAAAACCTATTTGAGTACGAATGCTTGAAGGCAATTTAAAGTCAGGGTCGATATACGCAACGCTACCAGCACCTTGCTCTAATGTATTTTTTATTTCATCAGGAACCTGAGTAATATCAGCTGTGTTATTTGCATAGTAATCATTAATTACATCGTTTTGTGCTGATACTAAAGTAATGCCATCACTTTGGAATGAATTGTTATACCAAACATTTGGAATGCCGCCTTGGAAACGACCAATACCACCATTAATAGTAAGCGCTTCTGTTACGTAGTACTTAAAGCCAACACGAGGAAGTATAATATCTAGGCCATCAAGATTTTCTTGGTTAGTAAAGCCATACGTATTAGCAAAGTTTTCATTTAGAGTTGGTTTATCATCAGATGATAAGCGCTCATAACGAATACCTGCTGTAACTTCTAAATCGTCACCTACATAAAAAGTATCTTCTATGTAAAGCGCTAGCTGGTTACGTCTTACATCATATGCTGTATCAGCTGAATCATTAGTGTAAGCATTTTGATAAGAGAAATCATAAGAACCAATTTCACGGTTTTCAAAATTTTCTAAGCTATCAAATTTCCACGTTCCAAGAGAGTTTTGAGCAAACAAGTTATATAAACGAAGTGACTCGTACTGAGCTCCAAAGTTTATTTCATGCTCATCCATTAAATACGTAGCGTCTAACGTAAAAGTTAGGTTTTGTGTTTCTGAACGGTTTGCATGGCGGTATTGATCTGTACCAAAGTTGTAAGAAGGACCATTTCGACCGTCTTCCTCAACAGTAATGCTTCCTAAGTTAGAGCGAGTTGCGCTATCAGAGGTAACATCTTTATACGACACACCAATTTCTGTTGAAAAGTTTTCAGTCCAATCAGAGTAAAGCTTAGATGAAAAGTTATTAAACTTAGTTACGTATGCATAAGTACTTGAAACTAAGGCTATATTATCACCGCCTGTGCTAGAGTTACGCTCATCTTGGTCGTCTTGCCATTGATAAGTGAAATCTAAACGATGGTCATCACTTGCGTTCCAGCTTAATTTAACAAGCAAGTTTTTGTTTGTATCTTCTGGCGCACCGGCTAATGAATCAGTTAAGCCGTATTCATTATTTAAAATAGAAATAAAACGATTATAGTTAGCTTCAGAAGTATTAAATTCATTTGAAGCACCAGAGCCGTCAAAGCCGTAATCTAGATCTAATTCACTTGACCATTCTGCATAGTTAACAAAGTAAAACAGTTCATCAGCAATAATCGCTCCACCAACGTTAAAACCAAATCTTTCTTCAGTTTTAATCGGCTCTACTTTATTTGTAGAGTAAGTTTTATGACCTAGCTCATCAAGATCGTCTTCTTGTACAATATTATCAACATCGCCAGCTATCTCAGGAGTAGATATTTCGTAAAAGCCAGAAAACTTGAACTCATTTGTACCAGATTTTGTTACTGCATTAATAGTACCGCCACCAAAGTTACCTTTAGAAGCCGAAAATGGCGATACATCAACAGAGACTTGTTCAATAGCATCAAGTGCTACAGGAGGCTGAGAAGTAGGGTAGCCACCAAAGTTCAAGCCAAAGTCATCATTTTGACCAATACCGTCAACTGTTAAACCGTTGGTACGAGGGTTACTACCTGCAAACGTTAGTTCACCATTACCATTAATACTGGCAAGTGGGTTTAAGCGCGCAATATCTTTAATGTCGCGATTAAAGCTTGGCATGTTCTCAATAGTATCAGAACCAAAAGAGCTGCTTGAGCCACCTGATTGTTGAACAATCTTATAACCAGACACTTCAATCTTTTCGATGTTTAGCGGAGCTAGCTGTGAGCTTAAACGGTAAGTTTCACCAAGGTTTAAGTAGATATTTTCAACCGTTGTGTCGTTAAACGTATCAGAATCGATGATCACCATGTAAGGACCACCTACACGTAAACCATTAGCGATAAACGTACCACTTTCGTTTGTAGTGAGCTCGCTAATAGTTCCCGTTGGTTGGTGAACTACTTTGATTTTAACGTTTGCAGCACTGCCACCTGAAGGCGTTGTGATTTTACCACGCATTGCAGATGAAGTATCAGCAGCCATTGCGCTTGTAGAAACACCTAGAGCTAAAATTACCGCTCCAGTTAATTTCGAAAGGCGAAGCTTAGTCATAATGTTGATTTCCCGTGTGTAGGTTATATAAATTTAATACAGTTTATTTGTCAGTCGTCATTTTCAGCGCCGTTTCTAACTCTTTTGCAGAAGGGTCAAATAAGGCATTTAGTAATCCAGCTAGTCGAATACCTGCTTGTTGTAAGCGCGTTTTTATAATCGGAGTGTTGTTATATATGTAGCTATAACCAATTTCATCGTTGGTATATTTATAAATTTTTGTTGCTAAATTATGAGATTCTTCAACCCAAGTTTTAGGTGAGCTTTGTAAATACTCAGCAATTAGTTCTTTATTGTTTGTATCAATAAATTGTGCAAATTCGGTGTAAGACAAGTTCTGGTTTTCGATTAACTTAGTATCCCAAAGGCTGTGAAGGTTTGTTTCTTCGTTAAAAAATGAAACCTTGATACGGTTACCACCTCTGTCTTCACCTCGACCCGCATGAAATGGTTGGTGACTGTCGCCCACCAAATGTACTAAAAAACGTAAACTGAACTGTTTAGCATCCAAGGTGCTATTTTTATCAGTGAGCGTTTGCATTGAATAGTGAATGCCTTCTAGGATATTACTTACAGATTCTTTGTTTTTAGTGTGATCGTGATTGAAGCTGAAAGATTTTCCTGGGGCTGCGTTAATGTAATGCCAACGAGATGATTTCTTTTGCCAAAAGTCGCCAGGAGCAGAGCGCATTTCATCAGGCCACGTTGATATTTGCGCAAGTGACTCACCATCAAGGTAGGGTTGTATTGCCGTTTTTGTTGTTTCGCTTATATGAGATTCTGCAATCTTCCCTACAATACGATGGCCATTTTGACCCCAAGCGTATGAGTTAGTGCTTGTGAATATTGCACTAATCAAAAGCACAGAAGATATCGAGTATTTTATATTGTTATGCATTAGAACTTCCTAAATGAATATTTCATGGGGTTGCTATAAGCTAATGCGGTCAATTGTCCTCACTTTTAATGTTGATAGGAAGGACTTATTAAAATTCATACTTTCTTATTCACTTGTGATTAAAATCAATAACTTATAATTAACAGGTAAAATTACTTGTTGTAATAAGTAAGTAAAGTTGTTCAAATACAATATATGATTTATTTTTGAGTGGCACTGCGTTGAATTTGAAAAATATCGTGTTACATAAAACGTTAATTGTTACATTTTTGTTTGTTTTATTGGTCGTTACGTGGGTTTGTGGACAAGTTAGTGTGTATAACGATGATTTGCATTTCCCAGTTATGATCGAAACCTCAACAGAGTGTCAAACAACAGCAACAAGTAATAAAAGCCAATTGATTGTTTTTACGCAATCAAAAAAAATAGCCAAGTTATTAACACAAAATTTGTGTTCTGATAACGTAGTGTCTAAGCAGTATGGCTCTGTAAAAGGATATTGGGGGTATAGAACGGCTGACAGCTTTGAGTTTGTTGGTAAAGGTATTGCTGATTTAATTTTGGCTAAAAATAATATTATGGCAGCCTTTAAAGCAGAGTCGACCTATAACTACCAGCCTGTTGTTGGCTTTTCTGACTACACGGCTTTTTTTATATCTTCTAAAGAAAAGCCTCGAATCACAAAACAATACTTTTTAGATAAGCGCATAGGTTTGCTTGATTATCCGACCAGCCGCTCAGGGCATATTTTACCAAAGCAGACGTTTAAAGAGTTGGATATAAATTTAGCTAATTTGAAAATCACTTATGCTAGCTCTCATAACGAATTACGTGATTTACTCGCCGACGGAAAAGTAGATATTATTGCCTCGTTTTGGAAAGAGAGCGACGAAAAACGTTTTTCTAAAAACTATATTACGCCATTGAGTAATAACATTTCAGGAACAAGATGGTACTTAAAAATGCAGCAAAACAATACTGATTTATTGTGTGCAGTGCAAGCAAATTTACTTGATATGTCTAAAGATCAAAGTTTGCATTACTATCAAAACGTACAGCCATTTTGGAGTTGCGGTACTAGTTCAGTAAACTTAAAAGAGGAAGTTAGTGATGAGTAAATATAAACAACTGCTTGTTTTATTTTGCTTGTTTTTAACTTTATCGTCTGTTTTTTATATTTCTGTAACTCAAAAAAACCAGCAAGTAACTAAACAAAAAATAACGCAGATAGAAAGGCAAATAGCACTAGATTTACCATTACTTGATTTACCAAATGAGCTGCTTAAGCATTCAGGTAATAAAGATGCAGTTAACAGCTATATCAAAATCTTAAATAGCTACATTAATATGAGTGGGCTTAAAGTTGTTGCTATTGCACCAAAAAGCGAAATGGCAACACCTATAAACTCAAGCCAAATAATACGTAATTTGAGCACAAATAACGGACTCGTATTAGTTGTTTTTAGTGTTAAACACATTCACTTTCCGCTGAGTCATTTTATTTATTATTTTATATTTTTGGTATTAAGTGTGTTGATTAGTTTTTGGGTAAAGTTTGCGTTTATTAAACAAAGCAATAAGCAGTTTAATAATGCAAAGCATCAATCAATTGTAGAGCCTACGCCGCTGATACTTATTGTTGATCTTAACGATAAAACATTATCTAGTAGTTGTAACCCAGAACAAAAAATATGTTTAGCCAATAAGCCATTGTGCTTTTATTTAGCACTTATAGAGTATTGTACAAATAACGATGATGTAGCACTTAGTCATAATAAAGATGTACCTGAGGAACTGCTAGAGCTTGCTAACAAGTATTTTTATAGGTTAGTCCAACTTGGTCACACAGTTAGAAAAAGACCAAACTTTAATAATAGTCTTGAAAAAACGTTGAGTGAAATACGTGCGGCACTAGATGAAGTACTTAACGAATGCCCTGAAGAGAAAGAATTATATTATCCACCAAAAGCGTATGGTGAGGGCTCTCGCTCTCGTTTGCATAGTTATGGGCTGGCAAATATTAGAAAAGGCAATATCGAAATAAGAGGAAAGTAGCTTGGCTACTTTCCTCTTATTATCTTTATTTACTTAGGAGCAAACTCAGCCGTTTTAAGAGGGCTGTTTTTTGATATAAAGTCTTGAAGGGCTTGGGCATCTGTTTCATCTGTACTAACAAACCCCTTTTTATTTGTAAGCGCAGGGTAGCCATCACCGCCTGATGCGTTATAGCTATTTAGACTCATTCTATACGTATTATGTTTATTAAAAGGCTGGCCATTAATAACCAGATTAACTAGCTGTCCATCTTTACGCTCAAACGATAGTTTATGGTATTGCAAATAAGCACCTGCATCCGGTGGGAAGCTCGTTACTGTATTTAAATAATCCCATAAATCACTGCCTTGCCAATCCATATAAGTAATGCGATTTTTAAAAGGATGTACTTTTAAAATATCTTTATAGCTTACTTCACCAGCATCAATTGAGCTGCGAATGCCACCACCACTTATCAGTCCAAAGTCTGCACCCACTACATCCATTTGCGCTTGAATAATTACGCGTGCAAGATTTGTTTGTTGATAGCGGACTTTGTTTCTGTCACCTTCTAAACGAGCATCTACTTCACCAATGGTACCTTCAATTTGTTTAGCGCCTTTAGCTTGGTATACCGCTAAATAAGATTCAAGTTTTGAGTCTGGTTTAATGTACTCGTTCGCTAATACTTCTTTAGTTGAGCCATCAGCTTGTACTTTATCTACATACAAATTAACTGGCATCAATTTGTAGTCTAGTAACGTTAATTTTCCATTTTCAAGTTTAAACTCAGCTTTACCCACATACTTACCCCATTCATGGGCTTGCATAATGTAAGTACCGTTTTGTTGGTCTGGTTTACAGGCAAGACCTGGTTTAAAGTTATCGTCATTTACATTTGTATCGCTCATACATACAGGTTCTTGAGAGTGGCCACCAATGATCATATCTAGCGTGTTTGCAGGAAGTGAGCGAGCAAGTGTTACATCACCGGGTGCGTTAATACCAAAGCTAGCATCAACATAATGACCCATATGAGTCAGGGCGATTGTAATGTCAGGATTGTACTTAGCTTTTATTTCTTTAGCTAGTTTTGCGGTAACGTCAACAGGGTCTTTAAACTCTAAGTGCCCAATATACTGAGGATTACCAATTTTAGCTGTGTCGGTTGTTGTTAATCCAATAACGGCAATAGTTAAGCCATTTTTTTTGAATATTTTATAGCTATCAAACGCGTGCTCGCCTGTCTCTTTTTCAAATATATTGGCTGATAAAAAAGGAAAGTTCACCCATTTTTGCTGTTGCTTTAAAACATCAATAGGGTTGTCGAATTCGTGATTACCCAATGCCATTGCATCGTAACCAATCAGCGACATTCCTTTAAAGTCAGGTTCTGCTTTTTGTAAGTCTGACTCAGGAATACCCGTATTAATATCACCACCAGAGAGTAGTAAAACGGCATGACCTTGTTTGTTCGCTTCAGCTCGAAGCGAATCAATAAGCGTTTTACGTGCAGCCATGCCGTATTCGCCTTTTTCATTGTGCCAAAAACGTCCATGGTTATCATTTGTATGTAGAACAGTTAAGTATTGAGTTGAGGGACTACTAGTTGATGATGAAGTGCAACCAAGTACACTAAGAATAATTGAGAATAAAATAATAATACGCATAAAATACCTATGGATTAAGGTCTACTTAATTTATTGAGCGGGTAGTTTAAACTAGTTTAATCCTAAAAAAACGTACTTATTTACATTTTATTTAGAAGGTGCAGTTAATTGATTTGTGGCAGCACGTTCACGACGCCTTAATTCGGTATTCGCATATTCCCGCTTGCTGTGATTAGTACCTATCATCCATGTTAAAAAGCTCGCCGGTAGTTTTGTGTATGGTTCACCTTTGTGTAAACCAAAGTCGCAAATCGTTTGTTTAGTGTGTGGCATTGTTAGATCCTGTTGTTTGTGTTTTTTTAAAGTAACAAAAAGTAGTCACGCTTTTTAGATGATTTATTTGTAAATAATTAAATTTATATAGCTAAAAAGCATATAAATAATGATGTATGTAATTAATTTGTTATCAACACGGTCTAATTTGTATCAACTCGCACTTTAGAATCGATTTTAATCGCCTATGGTATTAATGTGTTAACGTATTAACTACTTATCTAAAAAAATATAACAACAGGAATGTAACATGAAAAAACTTTTACTTGGCTCAGTACTCGCTGCAGCAAGTTTTACTAGCACCGCTACTATTGTCGAAATGAACACGAGCCAAGGTGTGATAGAAATTAATCTTTTTGATCAACAAACACCTAAAACAGTCGAAAATTTTTTAAGTTATGTTCAAGATGATTCATATAACGAAACAGTGATTCACCGCTCTGTCAGTAATTTCGTTATTCAAGGTGGTGGATTTACATTTTCTGATTCATTAGATGCGATTACGACAAAGCCTACTGTAATAAATGAGCCGGTTTTTTCTAATGTTAAGGGTACAATTGCTATGGCTAAATTATCAGGTGATGCTAATAGCGCGACAAGCCAGTGGTTTTTCAATATCACCGATAACAGTGCTGCACTTGATACGCAAAATGGTGGTTTTACTGTGTTCGGACAAATTACTGCAGCGAGTCAATCTACTTTAGATAAAATTGCAGCTTTGGTGCACTGTGGTGAAACTCCAGTTGTTGATATTACTGCTGAACAATGTTCAAGCAATGACGTAACGATTAGCAGTGCTAATTTAGTGACTATTCAAAGCGTAACTGTAATGGATGATGACCCGAATTCTTCAGCAGGGCTTACAGTCACTGCAAATACGTTAATTGACGCTGACACATCAACAGATTCAGGTAGTAGCTCTGGCGGCGGGTTAATTTGGCTTTTAGGTGCTTTTTTACTTGCGTTACCTCGTTTAAAACATGCTAAATAATTAAAATTAACGGTAATGTGGATGGCGTAAACCAGTCGTCCACATTACTATTATTAAACTTTGCTATTTAAAATAATACTCGCCAAACCATCGCAAGCCAAATTGAAAACACACAAATACAACCCAGTAAAAACACGTTAAAACGTGCGCGTACGTTATTTTTACCTAAATGAATAACACTATGCACAATTCGTGTTGCTACAAATAAACAGGCCAATATAGCCACAAGTGTACTGGCGCTATTTAGTTGTAGTGCAAGTAAACATCCCGCGTAAAAAAGTACAGGTATTTCAAACTGATTCGAAAAGTTCCTATCTGCAACCCTAATAGTGTCGCCAGCCTTATCTAACTGCATTGTTTTAAAATCCCTTAAATCTAGTTGTTTATTTTTAGCTGCTGCAAAGCGCCTTTTACCCATAATGAGCATAACAACCAGTGAAAGTGTAACTTGTGTGAACATGGCAAGTATGATGATTTTTTCCATTATTTTTCCTTATTATTATTTAGAGTTTGTGTATCTTTTGATATTGAATGATTTTTAATCTTGTAAGGTTTGCAGATTCCCAATCTAATATTCGATTATGAAGTCATTTTTCACAATGTGTTACACAAAATAGCGTTATTTTGTAGAAAGTTATTAATTGAAAATGTTAGTTTAGCTTAACTATATTGCTTTGAATTGGCGCACGCTATTTTGCGCAATACTTTTTAATGGAAAACAAAAATGAAAAAGATTATTGGTTTTAGTGCTATCGCACTTGCAGTTTTAAGTGGTTGTTCAAATACGGCTTCGGTTTCAGTGGCGCCTCAGGCCTCTTTACTATCAGATACGTTAGTCGTAAGTCCTAACGATAACCGCGAATATAAAACACTTAAGCTGGCAAACGACATTGAAGTTATTTTAGTGTCAGATCCAGGTGCTGAAAAATCAGCAGCGGCACTAAGCGTTGGTGTTGGTTTACTGCACGACCCGATGTCGCAGCAAGGTATGGCGCATTATTTAGAGCACATGCTGTTTTTAGGCACAGATCGTTACCCAGATACAAAAGGGTATTCTGATTTTATGACCAAAAATGGTGGCGCGCACAACGCGTATACGTGGCTCGATATTACCAATTACATGTTTAAAATTAATAACGACGCGTTTGATGAAGGGCTAGATCGTTTTGCCGATTTTTTCAAAGCGCCAAAGCTATACCCAGAATACACAGACAAAGAAAAAAATGCAGTGAACGCAGAGTGGTCAATGCGCCGCGAAATGGACTTTTTTGGACAATTTAAACTCGCGCGTAAAATGATGGGCGATCACCCAGCTAATCGCTTTTTAATTGGTAACCTAGAAACCCTTGGCGATAAAGAAAACAGTTCACTTCATAAAGAAACGGTTGATTTTTATAATAAATACTACTCTTCAAATATTATGAAAGTTGCGCTTATTTCTAATTTACCTATTGCTGAAATGGAGCTAAAAGCGCAAAAATACTTTGCTGACATAAAAAATAAAAATATCGAAAAACCAACAGTGACTGCAAAACTTGATTTTGATAACGCTGGCGGAAAACGCGTGTTTTATGCACCAAATGAAGATGTAAAACAGCTGCAACTTGATTTCACCATTGCTAATAATAATAGTGAATTTGCACTTAAACCAAACCGATTTGTAGCGTATTTACTAAGTAATGAAATGCCGGGCAGCCCAGCGCAACTTCTTCGTGATAAAGGGTGGGTATCTCAGCTTTCAGCTTCAGCTGCACCAAATCAATATGGCAACTACGGTTCGTTAAATGTAAATGTAGAGCTTACAGATGAAGGCATGAAAAATCGTGACGAAATAGTTGCAACTATCATGCAGTACATCGACCTAATTAAAAAAGAAGGCGTTGATAGCAAGTACTTCAACGAAATTCGTACTTCCCTTAATAACCAATTTAAGTTTTTAGAAAAAGGTGATGAATTTAATTATGTAAGCTCACTTACACAAAGTATGCAAGATTATCCGTTAAATCACGCTATTAATGCACCTTATTATTATGCAAAGTTTGACGCTGACGCTGTAAACAATGTACTTGAGCAGTTAAATGCCGATACCCTTCGTATTTGGTATGTATCGCAGCAAGAAGAGACTGACTCACAACTACACTTTTACGACGGTAAATACCGCATCAGTGACATTAGCGATGATGAAATTGCCAGCTGGAAAAAACCAAGCGAATTTAAGTTAGCACTACCAACAGTAAACAATTTATTGCCTGAAAATTTTGCAATAAAAACGCAAGCATTTAAAGAGCAAAAACACCCAGAACTTGCTTACGATAAAAATGGTGTAAAAGTATGGCGCCAAGCAAGTCAAAAATTTGCAGAGCAGCCAAAAGGGCTTGTCGAAGTTTATATAAATACTCAACCAGGTTTGAACGATATCAAAGCAGAAGTCCTTTATTCTGTTTGGGCTGATTTATATAATATTCAACAAAGTCAGTTAAGTACCGAAGCAGCAATCGCCGGTATGAGCGTAAGCTTAGCACCGAGTAATGGCCTTGTTTTATCTATGAGTGGTTTTACAGATAAGCAAGATGTATTGCTTAAACAAGCTTTAACCGGATTAAAAGCCGATGAAACAGCACAAGCATTTAGCCAAGCTGTAGATCGTTTTAAACGTAATTTACTAAACCAACAAAAGCAGTTTCCGTATGCACAAGCATTTGGCGAGTATTCAAAACTAACGCGTACAGGTGGCTTTGATACAGATGCGCTTATAAAAGCCGCTGACTCACTGAGTGTTGCCGACTTAGCACAATTAAAAACAGCTACGTTTGCACAAAACGATTTACGCGTATTTAGTTACGGTAACTACGATCAGCAAGATATTGACGCGATTGCACAAGAGTTAAGTGCAACATTACCAAGTAATCATAAGCGCAGTGAATTTGCACGAAGCAAAGCGTGGTTGCCACAACCGGGCGAAACGCTGGTACTGCAAAAAGATATTGATGTAGCCGATGTAGCGGTGGTTGATATGACCGTTCATCCTGTTGCGGGTTACAAACAAAAAGCAGAAGCAGCTGTATTACAAAGCCACTTTAGAACAGTTGCGTTTGATAAAATGCGTACTGAGGAGCAACTTGCATACGCAGTAGGTGCGTTAGCTCGCCCAATTGAAGATTACTCAGCAATTGGTTTGTATATCCAAACACCGGTTAAAGGACCAAAAGAAATACAAGCTCGTTTTGATAAGTTTAAAAAAGAATACGCAGTTGAACTCGATAACATGAGCGAAGAGACTTTTGAGCAGCTGAAAAACTCTACCCTTGTATCACTTAAAGAGCAGCCTAAAAACTTAAGTGACGAAATGAGCCCACTTATAAACGATTGGTACCGTGAAAACTTTACCTTTGATTCTAAGCAAAAGCTGATTGATGAAGTTGAAAAAGTAACGCTTGCAGATATAAAAGACTACTACAAGCAAACAATGCTTAACCCTAATGCTGCACGTTTAAATGTGCAATTACGCGGGACTAAGTTTATAGAAAGTGACTTTGCCGATTTACCAAATCAAACTAAAATCACAACGCTTGATGCCTATTACAATGGCATCAAGTTACAAAAGTAATACGCTCTGTTATATGTAAAGTGAAACCGGTGCAAATGTACTGGTTTTACTTTTATACACTAACTCTTCACTTCTAAAATCGTTATTTTTAATATTTATATTTTAATGGTTTAGCTAAAAGTTTATTATTTTTACTAGGGCGTGTTGACCTGTGTGGATTGAAATTTTTTCAATCTAGAGGCGATTAAATCGCGGCGCATGTTTGGTATTTATGCTTCGTTATCGCCTATTTATGGGGAATAAACACCATACGCTCTGCCTTGCTTAAAAACCAAACATATTGCTGGAAATTAAGCCACCAAAGATCACATGCCCTAATGCAAATTCTAATTTTTCCGTAAATAATACCAACCTGTGTAAATATTTTAACAATTTATCGAATTAAATCACTCTACAGTGTTGTTAAAAATTTTTATTTAGAACAACTAGATACAAAAATTTTTGCCTAGTTCTAGCGAAATTTTCTTATCGTTAAATAGACCCCATATATGATCAGATTGGTATAACCTGAACTCCGGTTAAAATATTTACTAACGTATTGAATTAAAGTGATATTTAAATTTATTTTCTCTAGCCAGCCTATTGCAAGTAAATTCAACGCAGTTAGCGTTGAAAATAGCTGAGCGAGATAGATTTATTATCCAGAGTTCAGGTTAAATAATAAGGAAAAGTTCGGTTTATCCATTTACTCATCAACAGTAACTTCTGCTAGCATGCGTCATCGGAACCTACCTTGAATATTCGTAAAATCCATAAGAAACTTGTTTTAACCTCCACAAGTTAACATTTGTTAACGAATAGTAATTTTGTATCTTATTTTTTAATTTAAATATTGGCTTGCAATTAGTACCTTAAGAAGGTAAATTGCCGTCCCCTTCAAACTATAAGCCTGCTTTTATTTTTTAATGTAGTTATAAAGTGCTGGTATTTTTTTGTGGGTAAGTAATTTAAATAAATTAATGAGAAAAAATAATGATTGGAAAATTTAAAATATTACCGCTTGCTGCGATAATGTTAACGGGTTCAATGCATGCAGATGCAGTTGTTATTAAAAACGCAGGCTTTGAAAGTGGCCTAACATATTGGACGATAATTGATGACGCACGTGCATCAATTATAAGTAATTCTGGTACGCAATCTCTGCAATTAATGGGCTCACCAGCGCGCGTACACCAATGGATTGACGTTGAAAAAAATACAGATTACATTCTTACAGGCTATGTAAATGGTTCTGGTAAGTTTGGTGTTAATAATGGTTATGATGTAGTAAAAAAAGTAGTGTTTGATGTGAGCAAATGGCGTAAAGCTGTTGTTCCATTTAATTCTAAGTCACGTTCTAGAATTCAAGTTTACACTAAATTTAATGACGAATTCCAGCATGGTTACTTTGATGATATACAAATAGTTAGAGCTGATTCTATACCTACAAACCCAACTGAACCAACTGAACCAACTCCTGTTCCAGAACAGTGTGGCGTGACTAAGTTAGAAGTTATCGAAGCTAGCGATGATGGTTCGTATAACAACAACTACTCACCAGAAAAAGCGATCGATGGATTTTTAACTAACTCTTCACGTTGGTCTTCAAAGGGCGACGGTAAGTGGATCCAGTTTGATTTAGGTGGCGAAACTACGATTGACAGTATTAAAACAGCGTGGTTATCAGGCGACAAGCGTACTGCTTACTTTGATATTGAAACGTCACTAGACGGTGAAAACTGGACTCCTGTAGTAACAGATGCTAAATCTCAAGGTGATGACTCGCTTAATAAAGATGATTTAGGCGATGTTTACGCTCGCTTTGTACGAGTTGTGGGTTACGGTAATAGCTCATCTGAAGACTCACAATGGAATAGCTTACTAGATGTAGAAGTATATGGTTGTGATGAACTTAAAGAAAGTCCAATTGAAACGCCTACTGAACCAACAGAACCAACAGAACCAACAGAGCCACCAGCTTCCTGCCCAATTACACGCTTAAGCGCTTCAGCTACTGATGATGGTTCATCAAGCGGTAATTATAAGCCAAGTCTTGCTGTAGATAATTCTTTGAAAGACTCTTCTCGTTGGTCTTCTAAAGGTAACGGTAAATGGTTACAGTTAGATTTAGGTGGCGAGACAACAATTGATTCAATTCAAACTGCTTGGTACTCAGCGGATAAGCGCACAGCTTATTTTGACATTGCTGCGTCATTAGATGGTGTTAACTGGGATTCAATTCTTACGGGTGGAGAGTCCAAAGGAAATGAACAGCTAAATGAGAATAATTTAGGCGACGTATATACTCGCTTTATTCGAGTTATAGGCCAAGGAAATAGCTCTTCTGAAGATTCTCAATGGAATAGCTTACTAGAAGCACAACTTTACGGTTGTGGTGAATTAGTAGATAGCCCAATTGAATTGCCAACAGAGCCTACGGAACCAACAGAGCCAACAGAGCCAACAGAGCCAACAGAGCCTACGGAACCAACAGATCCTGGTGAGTCAATTCCAGATTTAGTTATTCCTGAAAACATCACTAATGGTTCACTTTTTGATCTAGAGGGGAGTGACCCAAGAATTAACGACTCTACTTTAGTATTTCTTGCACTTGAAGAGCAAGTGACTACGCCTAACGGTAACGGTTGGCGTCATGAGTACAAAATCAAAGAAAGCAAACGTATTGCGATGACGGATACGTACGAAGAGTTCCAAGCAACTATTAAAGTTGACCTTTCTAAAGGTGGTAAAACAATCGTTGCGCAGCATCACGCAGGTGATACTGGTACGATTATGAAACTTTACGTTTCTGATACTGATGAGCCTGGTTTCTCTGATAGTAAAGCTGAAAACGGTATATTCGATGTGTACGTTCGAATTCTTAATAAGAGCGGTAAAGAAGAGAAAAAAGCCCTAGGTACTATTAAGACCGGTGATTCATTTACTTTCCACGTATTAAATGATTACGGTGTGGTAAAAGTATCTGCTTTTGGTAAGGACTTAGAAACTGAAGTTGAAGATGATTCAAAGTCATACTTCAAATTTGGTAACTACTTACAATCACAATACCCTGAAGGCACAGATAATTGTGGAAAACATGGTGATTCTTCAAGCTTTAAAAAGTGTTTTGAGAAAATTGGGATTACAACGTCTAAAATTACAATGACAGACGTAACATACGTTCGTAAAACAAAATAATTTTTACGAATAACGAATCTAAACCCGTATAGCGTTTGCTATACGGGTTTTTTTATATTTAAATTTATTAACTTAGCCATTTATTTATTTGTTAATTGCCTTGGCAGTGAGCCTCAGCCTTTAAAACTTATTAACCTAGCCGTTTATGTATTTGTTACTTATCTTTGTAGTGGTACAGTGATTTTGGCCACCCATTAAGAAAGAAATGTTATGCTAATAAGCATACAAATTTGGGTGAAAAAATGACGAAATTAAAACGCGCAACATATTCAGCGGCAATTAAATTAGAAACGGCTCAGCTTGTAGTAGACCAAGGTTATACGCAAGAAGACGCAGCAAAAGCGATGGGGGTGGGTAAATCAACCGTAAGTAAATGGGTTACTCAATTAAAGCTAGAACGCAATGGTCAGACACCCACAGCTTCACCAATGACGCCCGAACAAATTGAAATCCGCGAACTTAAAAAGCAAATCCAACGCATTGAATTAGAAAAGGATATATTAAAAAAGGCTACCGCTCTCTTGATGTCCGACTCCCTGAACAATTCTCGTTAATCGAGAAGTTAAATCAACGAGAGCGTTATCCAATTAGTCTGCTGTGTAGCGTATTCAATGTGCATCGCAGCAGCTATAAGTACTGGGCCATACGGGATACAACGCCGACACCTGAGCAAGTAAGGTTAGAGGCTGAAGTAAAAGCAATACATGCGATGAGTGGTGGTTCAGCAGGGGCACGGACAATCGCAGCGATAGCAACGAACAATGATTTTGAATTGAGCCGTTATCGTGCAGCTAAGCTAATGGTTAAATTAAAGCTCGAAAGCTGCCAAGTACCTCAACATTCATATAAACGTGGTGGTAATGAACACCTTGAAATCCCAAACCTGCTTGATAGACAGTTTGATGTTGTTGAGCCGGATACCGTGTGGTGCGGTGATGTGACGTATATTTGGACAGGCAATCGCTGGGCTTATTTAGCCGTGGTTATTGATTTATTTGCACGCAAAGTGGTTGGCTGGGCAATGTCGTTGTCACCAGATACTAATTTAACGCTAAAAGCGCTTGAACTCGCATATGAAAGCAGAGGGAAACCGACAGGACTCATGTTCCATTCAGACCAAGGTAGCCATTATACAAGTTTAAAATATCGCCAACGTTTATGGCGCTATAAAATAGCACAAAGTATGAGTAGACGTGGAAATTGTTGGGATAATGCGCCAATGGAGCGATTTTTTAGAAGCTTTAAGACGGAATGGATGCCAAAGATTGGATATGGAAACTTTATAGACGCTAAATATAGCGTAAGTGATTACATAAATGGATATTACAACAATGTTAGGCCGCATCATTATAATGCCGGTTTAGCGCCAAATGAATCTGAGGTTAGATATCAAGATTCTAAAACTGTGGCCAAAATTAGTTGACCACTACACTTCGCAGTGATCCTCAAGTTTTTTATATTGGTACGTGTAATCATGAAGGCATATCTAATCTACTTTATTTGGCTATCTGCTTAAAATGATATTATTTATTCATACGCTATTGTTTTAGTGAATAAAAAATTTATAGACAGCAGTGTTCAACCCTTTAAATTTGAGGCCGTGTTTTATGTATCAAAGTGATTTGTTTAATCTTATAAATAAATGATGCAACGGGGGAGGGTTTACAGAGATTTAGTTAAATAGAAGTGAATGATTACGCAGTGGATGATTGAATAGCGAAACATTCACATCAGTAATTTATACTGATGTGAATGTCGTTCTTATTGCGATGTCTTATAGTGAGTTTAAAAACGCCAACAAGGCTGAGCGTCTTGTATTACTCAGAGATTCATAAGCAATACGTGATTGCTCTGCTTCTCCACCGTGCCACATGATCGCCTCATTAATAGTACGTGCACGGCCATCATGAAGGTAGTTTGCGTCAGGTGTGCACACGTCGTCACCTTGATAACCTGTTGGATTAGTTACTCCTGCGGTTACACATGCGGATAAACCAAGGCCCCAAAGTGGTGCTGTGCGCCACTCTGCACCGGTTGCATTTCCGCCACCTAAGTTATCAGCTAGACCTTCACCCATATCATGGAGTAATAAGTCAGTAAATGGGCGAATAGTTTGACTGCGAAGCTCTGTGTGTACAGCAAATTCACTGGTTTTCATTGTGCTTCTATGACAGCTTTCACAACCCGTTTCGTTGAAGATCGTTTCACCTAATATTACACTTGAATCATCAAGATCGCGCTGTGCACGAACACCTAATAAAGAAACATATTTAACTAAATCATTTAGGTGTTCATCAGCAAGCTCACTGCCTGTATTATTTCCACAGGTTGTTTGCTCTGGCCCACAATCAGGAGTTGGCAATACCGATGTCATTACACCCATATCTGTATTTAATGCGCCAGCAACTTGATGCATAATACTTGTTGCATTACCTTTATAACCAAATCGTCCTAAACGCGTTTCGCCTGTTATAGGGTCAGTGGATAAACGAGCTTTGCCAGAGATGCCATCTCCATTAAGATCTGCTTCATCTTCACGTTCTAATATTGTCTCTTCACTTATTGCTTCGAGTAAGCCTAAACCGACTAGTTGTGGTGCTAAGCGAGCAGAAAAACGTGCAGGTCGACCTTTTGAGAACTCATAATTAGGTGAGCGCAAGCCATTATTTTCAGTCCATGAAGCAATTTTAACTGTACCTTCACCTAAAGCTGAATTAATACCAATATTGTTAGATTGTAAAATATATCCACGAAGAGGATCTGGTTGGCCATTTTCGTCTGCAATTGCAAACACCCATTTATCTAATGGTTCGCCTACATCAGCAACAGAGGCACGGCCATTTCGTTGATGGCAACCAGCACAAGATGCATTTACGTAGTTCGGCCCCGCTTTACCTGCGAGTTCAGCGAAAATACCATTTTCAACGCTTTCATCATGGCCACCTGTTTTAAAATTAGTGTGATGAACACGACGACCTTTAACAAATGTTTGACCATTAATATTCGATAAATTAGTTGCCATTTGCATAAAGTGATTGTCAGACTCCGCAGTATAATTGTATGGTAAAGTAGTACCGCCACCTAAACGGCCATGTTCTGCAATAGGGTATGAATCTTCGCGTTCTGATGTTGAATCTTCAAATTCACCCACTGTTTTCCATGGTACAAGACCTTCACCTATAATGTACAAATAGGTTGTGCCGTAATAATTTTCACGCCCCTCTGGTACACCGTCTAGAAACTGACTTACTTCAAATTCCATCCGTTGACCCACAGCCAATGGGATATTATCAGATGCTGACCAGTTTAAAGGGCGGTAACGATCAATAACTAAATGGTAACGGTATTGATCGCCATCATTACTTATTTTATTAAAGTTATGATCGTAACTGCCGTTATCTAATTCAACAACATTACCCCCTAAATTACCATGGTATTCAGCAACTGTATTTAAACCGCGATACCAAGCTCTAAGTTCTTTTGCGCCTAATTTCCATTCAGTAATAAAAGTAATTTCAATAGTTGAGCCTCCTTTAGCTACGTAGTCAGCAAGCTCAAACTGTGCTGTTCGATGCGTCCAATAGTGTGATAAATAATGATCGTAGGCTTGAAATTGGTCCTCTTTTGCATGACGATCGCGCCCACGATCGGCAAAGCGAGTCACTAATGCATCGCCTCTGTCGAATGATATGGCTTGCTCAAGTACCGTATTGGCATTAAATAAAGGAACAATACTCGTTAAATCTGTATTAAGAGGATTGTCAGCGCCGTTGTTGCTGCCATTGTCGCCGTTGTTGCTGCCATTGTCGCCGTTGTTGCTGCCATTGTCGCCGTTGTTGCTGCCATTGTCGCCGTTGTTGCTGCCATTGTCGCCGTTGCTACTGCTATCGTCGCCGTTATCGTCGCCACCGTTGTTAGTGAACGCAGTGCTACTAAATACTAAGTTAAACCAAGGTGACGTTTTTACTCTGTAATCACTGTCTAAATATGTAAAAGAGTAAATAATCTGATCGCCATCATTTAGCCCAGTAAGGCTTCTTGTGTTATTATTACCATTGTTGGCCATTCTGAAATTACGCTGTGTACCTTCATTGACAAAATAATGTACATCAGCCCAATCAGGTAAATTAACAACAAAATCTAGTGAACTTTGCGAGGTGATTTCAATATCTAAGATATTGGTTTGTATGATTTTACAACCAGCTTCATCGACAACCGAACCTGGTAGAGTATCGGTGCATTGATCTTGAGCATCAAGTACTCCATCATTATCACTATCAATAACTGTATCGATTATCTCTGGTTCTATAAGCGTCAACTCTAGCCAATTAAAGTTAAAACTTCCGCTTTGTGCTGTAATAGTTAATGTATGTTGCGATGCTTCTAGTTCTACTGTATTTAAAAACAATGTTTCATATTCATGCCAACCTTCAGTAGCAGTAACACCGGTTGCAATAGCTTCACCATCAATAGATAACGTAAAGCTACCCGTTATTGCAGAAGCAACGCGGGCATTGATATCGTATGTACCTGCACCTAAATTTAGTGTGTAATCAAGAAATTCTTCTGGTTCTATCCATCCAACATTGTAGCCAGCGCCTTGATCTGTTGTTGTTCGTATGTCAACAGCATCATCACGGTATTCACCACCAATATTTATCGGCGTCTTATCATAGTAGTTAGTGTAATCCTCAGCTTCAATGCGCACACTTTGTGCAGTTATTATGTGGCAGCCGTTATTATCAACATTGTTACCAGGCTGGGTATTAGGGCAAATATCATTAGTATCTAATACACCGTCATTATCAGCGTCATCTTGGTTAGAAGTTGTATTACCACCTAACCACACTATGTCATCTATCGCCATTTCAAAGGGGGCTTTGGGTAAATCATTATCAAGACTTGTAATATAAAAAAGGCCTTTTAATGATTGCAGTGCAATTAATTCACCACGCAATTCATTAACAGGAATATTCACTGTAGACCATTGACCATCTCGAATTAACCCATAATGTTCTTCATTAGCTGGAAATTCGATCCAATTTATATTTGTATATGTATCTTCAATACCGATTTTAAACGATACGTCTGCTGGTATTTTAATTTTAAAACTTAATACACCATCCTCTGAAAAGTTACTTAGATTTCTTACTTGGCGTGCTTGAACCCCTGCACCAAACCATTCATTTTCAGAGACATAATCCCACGAAATAACATTACCACCTTCAAATGGCGGTTCATCACCTGCAGTAATAGACTGCGTATTCCACACAAAAATGTCTGCATTTGTGCCTATTTCAAGTTGGTTGTTAGTTTCTGTTGTGTCTGTGTATATGCCAAAGCTGCCATTTTCTGGAACTGTTTGATCACCAATAAATACTTCCCCTTGGCCATCTAATTCATACACTCGAACGTAATCTACGTACATTTTTGCCGGTTTTATAGCGGTGACTTGGTTGTTGGTTATGGCATCGGTAAAATTACCACCGACAGCTAAGTTCAATAGTAAATAAAAGGGAGCTTGAAACTCACTCGACTCATCAGTGATAGTAAAAGGTGCATCGAACATATCAATTTCAACGCCGTTATCTTCAACAGTGAAGCGTATTTGCGAGTCGGTCCAGTAAGTGCGATATGTTACAAAGCGGTTTGTTAATGGCTCATTTGATACGTGCGCATTATCGTTTTGCCAAGCAATGCTTGCAGCACATGTTGGATTACCATCACTACAGGCATCGTCGGTGTAAAAAATTAAGTTAGAGCCAACGTAGCTATTAATATCAGCCCCAGGAAAGCCTGCATCCACGCGTGCTTGTGCTTTGTGGCCCATTTCCATCATGTCTATTTCGCCTTTGGCAGGCCAAGATTGGTTTGTAGTGCCAAGTAACCATGCTGCTGGCCATAATCCAATACCTACATCGGGTACCATCATGCGCACTTCGATCATGCCATATTTTACAGCAATTTTATTGCTAGTTTGTACTTTACCAGAAGTAAAGGCATAACCATTACTTGCTTCATCTCGAGCTTCTAAAATGAGAGCCTTATTTCCCGCTTCATTGGGTATGTTATCAATGTATGCATTACTTTTAGCATACCATTGGAGCTCTTGATTCCCCCAACCACAGAGACCTTGGTCACACCCGTCTCCAACATCAACTGTCCATATTTCATCATCTAATGTGTTGAAATTCTCCTCCCAGATTAGATTTCCAATGGCAGCATTTGCGTGTATTGTTGGGCACAGCAAAAGGATTGCTAATCCTGTGAGTAGTATTTTCTTTTTCATATGGTAGTTCCTGATATCTCTACTATTAAACAAATCATTAGTAAAAGTAGACGCAATAAATTTAAAAAAGCGCTGTCTTTTTGCTACAAAAATAGATAACTAACTCATTAAATTAAATGTGTTCGAAATTTAATTGTGAACAAAGTATTTTGCTTTTTGGTTTACCTGCTACTATTTAATGATTTTTTATTGGTACTATTGTATTGGTTTAAGTGGGTTTGTACGTGCTTATGGGTTGTTTTTGGTGTTGGTGAGGATGATATAAAATAGGTACAATTTTGTCATTATAAATTTAATACAAAAGAGCCTTACGATATATTTAATAAAAAAGTAAAAAAGGTGTTGCTAGAGCACCATCACGATCAGGCTAACGAAGTAAACTACGCACCAGAAGAAAAATTGAAGATATATTTTGAGGTTGATTAAAAATTCGATTGGCCAATTTTTTTAGCAATATCTAAATTGATGTTTAGCCATATTTTTTCAAGCGTTGATACCAAACCGTCATAGCCGTCATCATCAATAGGCACTATGTTTGAAAAATTATGAATACTTACAAGACGTCGTCCGGTTTCTGGATGTGTATAGTACAAGCGCCAGAGCCCCGAAATATCGGCGTTACCTTGCATATCGCCATTAAAGTGGTGAATCTCGTATTCAAGTTCATAAAATGTTTGTTGATCAAGTTCAGTAATGACTGGTAAGCCTTTTATTACCATCCAGTTAGGCATAGCATTAAAGAGTGTTTGCTGGGCTGTGGCAGTAAGCATTACATCCGGCGATTCGCCCCACAGGTTGTAATTTGCAGCATGAATTTGGTTGCTATCTATTTTCATAGCAATGCCCAAATTATTTAAAGCGCCTCTGAGTACAACAGTTTGTATTCTTAGTTGCGCATCTGTATCCGCAATGTTGCGAGACGAAGCGCCTATTGGCTGTTCAAACTGGTAATACTGTGTCGCAGTTTGTATTGATGAACTACAACCTGACAATAGTAATAATAAACTTGCAGTTAAAAATAACGATCTCATTATTGCTTCCTTGGTTTTGGATCTGCGGGTAATGATTTATCAAAAATTAGCATATTAGGTTGCTCGTTCAAACCACGAGTAAGCGGTTGTAACCCTTCACTTAAACGTTTAAATTCTTTTAATGTTTGCTGTATTTGATGATGAAGTTCAGAACCGGCTTGGTAACTGGCCATTGTTTTGTCGAATTGACGCATGGTTACTTCAAATTGCACCATACTTTTTGTCATTTTCTCAAAATTACGGTTAAAGTCACCCGGTAAATTTTGTGTGTCTTTTTGGCTCAGTAGCTCTCGCATTTCATTAGCAAGCGCTCGATAGTCAGTAAATGTCGCTTGCATTTGCGCTAAGCTATCTTCAATTTTTAAGTCATTAACTTTATTGAGTACATCAGATACTTGATCTGCCAATACGGTTATACCGCTGGAAATACTTGGAAAAACATCATATTGAACAAGTTTGCCTAAATGCGCTGCGGGTGCGTCGGGATATATATCAAAATCAACATACACCGCACCCGTTAATAAATTGCCGGGCTTTAATGAAGCGCGCATCCCACTTTCAATCCAGCCTTTTAAACTACCTTGCCAATATTCTTTAGCTGAAGCACTGTCATGATACAAACGTCCGTATTCTACTTTTATAAGTACCGGAACAGCCGTATTGTGGTTTCTAAAGTGAGCGGGCTTACCGTTAACAATTACATTAGCAGGGGCTTCTACAACAGTCCCTACACGCATACCTCTATATTCTACAGGCGCTCCTGTGCGCAACCCTCTAACGGATTGTTCAAATTCAATTAGGTAGTAATCAAAGTCGTAAAAGCGCTCTTCTAACGCTTCTTTATAGCTTTGGCTTAATGAAAAGCTATGCCCATCTTGTGCTATTTCACCCGGGGCCTGTTGCTCGGGTAACCCAACAGAAACACCGCCTTTTAAAAGTTTGCTTAAAGAGCCAGTATTTATATTAATACCGTCTGCAGAGAGGTCAATTTCAATACCCGCGTTCACCCAAAAAATAGAATTCATAGTGATGAGGTTTTGATAAGGTTCTTTAATAAAAACGCCATACTTCATTGCTTGGTTTTCCCAATCAAAAGTAGCGGTTTCTATTTGCCCTATTTTATAATTTTTGAAGAATATACCGGTGCTTACATCAAGTACTTCAGCGTTATAACTAAGGAGTTTAAAGCGACCGCCTTTAACGTCTTTACCGATAAGTGCGGGTTCATCTTGGAGCGTAAACCTTTCTTTTAGCTCTTTACTTTCTCCTGGAGAAAACTCTAAATAAACACCTGATAAAAGAGTACTCATACCACTAATGCCTGTTTCATCAATGCGAGGTTTAACGACCCAAATTTTTGCATCATCGGTTAATAAGTTATTGTAATTTTTATCTATTTGTGCACGAGCAATAACACTGTCTTGTGTGTCAGATAAACGAATATGATCGATTTGACCTATTTTTACACTGCGTACTTTTATTTCCGTTTTACCTGCAATGATACCTTCGGCTTGTGGCATTTCGATAAAAATAGTAGGGCCTTTATTTGCTTGATACTGATATAGCATCCACATGCCCACTAAAAGCGCAATTGCCGGAATGATCCAGATGGCGGAAATCTTCGGTTCTTTTGTTATTTCAGCAGTTTCGGTCATGCTTTATTCTCTGATATCTTATTTTTAGGTGAATCCCACAACAGTCGTGGGTCAAAGGCATGGGCAGCCATCATTTGGCATAATACCATAACTGTAAAAAATACAATGCCAAGACCTGGAGTTACCGACATTAAATTACCAAGCTGTACCAAGGCAACTAAAATAGCAACGACAAATACATCTATCATTGACCATTTTCCAATAAACTCAGTCAGTTGATAAATTCGAGTATAACTTTTTGTATGCCGATTTGCAGGCTTTGTAACCATAATACATAAAAAGCTCAGCACAAACGCTTTAGCAAGCGGTACAACCACACTGGCTAAAAATATAATGGCAGCAATGGGATAGGAACCACTCTTCCAAAGTGTAATTACACCACCAATTAATGTAGAGGGGGATTCATCACCTAAACTAGTGGTATGCATTATTGGTAAAACATTAGCAGGAATATAGCAAATAACAGAGGTTATTAACCATGCAGTTGCTTTTTGTACACTATAAGGGTTTCTGATGTGTGTTTTAGTGTGGCAACGCTGGCATATATCACCGGTGCATAGTTGGTGGCATACATGGCAGGCTTTAATATTTTCATCAATTGCGCGTTTTGCGTTATCAGCGCCTTCGAGTAATTTTACAGGCTTAATTTGAGCCCATAAACGCGGGCGATTTAAGTGAACAAGTGCTGCTATATATAAAATAACAAACCCTACATAAGCCCAAAAACTTGCCCCAAAGCTAATATCAGCCAGCGACATAATTTTAACCATACTGACCAGCACACCGATTAAAAATATTTCTGACATAATCCAAGGCTCTAACGCAAGGGTGAATTTCAATAACCGCCTTGCTATGCCTTCGGGCAATGTTTTTAATACCCCTAAGTGCAGAGGGATCAAAATAAGGAGTAAACCCATAGGCAGGGCAATAATACTAAGATCAATAAATAAGCCAAGTAGCTCACTATCATAATTAAACAAAATTCGAGCCGCGTCGGGCAGTGTAATAGTTTGAGTTATACCGCTACTACTAAATGAAATAAAAGGGTAAAACATACTGCTGAGCAGCATTAATAGTGCGCTAAAGCTTAGTGCAACTATGCGACTGTCGTGATTAACATCGGCTTCGCAAAGTTTATGGTGACAATGTGGGCATATCGCCATTTGTTTTGCGATTATGCGAGGTATGTCTATGATCAGATCGCAGCAGGGGCAGATAGTTTGCAATTTAATACCAGGCAAGAAGAATGTTTGTCCAATTTTGCAATATTTAATGCATTAATACAACGCGAACAGTGAATAAGCCTTTAAAAGCCAAACACTTTAATATTGTTTGGCTTTAGGGCTTTTAGTCAAATAACGCCACCGTTTGGCGTGTAAGGGCTATTAACTCCCCTGATTGTGACCAAATACAGCCATCTTCTAAACCATAACCATTTTTTGAATGATGAGTGATTGCTTCAAAGCCAAGCCATTCGCCAGGTGTTAAGTTTGGTTCTTGCACAAACTCTAAGTACCAAGACATGCTACTAGCTGGAGCGGGTTGTTTAAACATTTGTAATAACGTAGGTGGCCATGCATCTGTTAATGCAATAACGTGCGCTTCTGTTATTTGCTCTGGGGTGTGCTTAAAGCGCATCCAGCCCCCTAAGTGAGAAGTTTCTGCGCTGCTAAATGGCATAGCGCCTTGTTGTGGGCATAAATCAACATGCTGAAAAAACTCAGGCATCTGGTCTTTAACAAAAGGGAGTGTATAGCGCTCGTCTACCGGTTTTAACCCTAAAGATTTCGAAACGGGCACATTAACACCCGACTCTCTACTTTTAGCAAAACATGCTTGTACGATAACGCACACTTGTTCATTTTGAATGGCTTTGGCAAGTACCTGTGTACTGCTTTTACCTTGTCGTAATATTTCTACTGATAAAGAAAAGGGAGTATCGGCAAGCAATGGTCCTACAAAATTAGTGCTAAGAGAAAGTAGACGACGATCACTTGCAACCTTACCTCTGATTGCTTGATACAACAGTGCGGCTGATAGCCCACCAAAAGCAGTTCTGCCTTGGCACCAGTTTTCTGGAAATTGCATTGTGCTAGTTAATTGTTCGGTATTGTCTGAACTTCCAATTTTTGAAGCTTGGAGAAGTAATTGTTCAAAATGCATGAAGATGTCCTTTTAAAGTGCGATTTAATAAATTTATAACACAACCAAACTAGTCAGACCAGTAATTAAAAGCGCCTCTGGCGGTGTAAAAATCATCATTCCTTACAATTATTAGGGTTATTTTGTAAATAAATCATAAAAAATGAATTTTTTTTCATTTTTACAGTTGAAATAAGTTTGGCGCATCCCTATTTACTAAGTCATCGAACGTATTAACGAATATTGAAGTTGGAGAAGTTTCATGGGTAAAATTATTGGAATCGATTTAGGTACTACAAACTCTTGTGTTGCAGTACTTGATGGTGGCAAAGCACGTGTTATTGAAAACGCGGAAGGCGATCGCACAACCCCGTCTATTATTGCTTACACGCAAGACGGCGAAACATTAGTAGGTCAATCTGCTAAGCGTCAAGCGGTTACTAACCCGACAAACACATTATTTGCAATCAAGCGTTTAATTGGTCGTCGTTTTGAAGACGAAGAAGTACAACGCGATATCGGCATCATGCCGTTTAAAATCATTAAAGCAGATAACGGCGATGCATGGGTAGAAGCGGGCGGCGAAAAACGCGCTGCACCACAAATTTCTGCTGAAGTACTGAAAAAAATGAAGAAAACGGCTGAAGACTTTTTAGGTGAAGAAGTAACTGAAGCTGTAATCACAGTACCTGCATACTTTAACGATTCACAACGTCAAGCAACGAAAGATGCTGGTCGTATTGCGGGTCTTGAAGTTAAACGTATTATCAATGAGCCAACTGCTGCGGCACTGGCTTACGGTATGGATAAAAACCGTGGCGAAAACATCGTTGCAGTATATGACTTAGGTGGCGGTACTTTCGATTTATCAATCATTGAAATTGATGAAGTTGAAGGCGAGCACACTTTTGAAGTACTTGCTACAAACGGCGACACTCACTTAGGTGGTGAAGATTTCGATAACCGTGTAATCAACTACCTAGTAGCTGAATTCAAGAAAGATCAAGGCTTAGACTTAAAAGCTGATCCTCTTGCAATGCAACGTGTTAAAGAAGCTGCTGAAAAAGCAAAAATTGAACTTTCATCTGCACAATCTACTGAAGTAAATCTTCCGTATGTAACTGCTGATGCATCTGGTCCTAAGCACATGAACGTGAAACTAACACGTGCTAAGCTTGAATCACTAGTTGAAGATTTAGTAACTAAGTCTCTAGAGCCACTTAAACGTGCACTTGCTGATGCTGATTTATCAGTAAGCGACATCAACGATATTATTCTTGTTGGTGGCCAAACACGTATGCCTTTAGTACAAAAAACAGTTGCTGATTTCTTCGGTAAAGAACCACGTAAAGACGTAAACCCTGATGAAGCAGTTGCAGTAGGCGCAGCGATTCAAGGTGGTGTACTTGCTGGTGACGTTAAAGATGTACTATTACTAGACGTTTCTCCATTATCTCTAGGTATTGAGACAATGGGTTCAGTAATGACTGCATTAATTGAGAAAAACACGACGATTCCTACTAAGAAATCGCAAACATTCTCAACCGCTGAAGATAACCAATCTGCTGTAACAATTCACGTGTTACAAGGTGAGCGTAAACGTTCAAGCGACAATAAATCTCTAGGTCAATTTAACCTAGAAGGTATTCGCCCAGCACAACGTGGTACACCGCAAATCGAAGTAACATTCGATGTTGATGCCGATGGTATCTTACATGTATCTGCGAAAGATAAAGATACAGGTAAAGAGCAAAAAATCACAATTCAAGCATCTTCAGGCTTAAGCGATGAAGAAGTTGAAAAAATGGTTCGTGATGCAGAAGCACATGCTGAGGACGATAAAAAGTTTGAAGAACTTGTAGCTGCTCGTAACCAAGCTGATGCTTTAGTTCATGGTACTCGCAAGCAAATTGAAGAAGCTGGCGATGCATTACCAAATGAAGACAAAGAAGCGATTGAAGCGGCTGTTGTAGATTTAGAAGCGGCTATTAAGAGCGACAATAAAGAAGAGATTGAAGCTAAAACTCAAGCGCTTGCTGAAAAGTCTCAAAAACTGATGGAAATTGCACAAGCGAAAGCACAGCAAGGTTCAGCAGATGCAGGCGAGCAACAGCAATCAGCTAAGCAAGACGACGACGTTGTTGATGCAGAGTTCGAAGAAGTGAAAGACGACAAATAATTGTTGCTAACGCTTCTCGCTAGCCAAAAATACTTAACTCAGTTGAGTGTTTAGGTTAGGATGAACAATTGAGGCGCGCGAGCAATAGCTTGTCGCGCCTTTTGCATGTGTTTAAGGTTCAAATTCAATGATAAATCGATGCGATTTATCGGTTTATCCAGCAGCTTACGCTGCAAATAGAAAAGAGTAGTGTGATAGATATGTCAAAACGCGATTATTACGAAGCCCTCGGCGTAAGCAAAGATGCGAGTGAGCGAGACATAAAAAAGGCGTATAAACGCTTAGCGATGAAATATCATCCAGATCGTACCGCAGGCGATAAAGATCTCGAAACAAAGTTTAAAGAGGTTAAAGAAGCCTACGAAATTTTAACCGATGCGCAAAAACGCCAAATGTATGACCAACATGGTCATGCGGCATTTGAGCAAGGCGGCGGCGGTGGCCATGGTGGTTTCGGCGGCGGCCAAGGTGATTTCGGTGATGTATTTGGCGACGTATTTGGCGATATTTTTGGTGGTGGCGGTGGTCGACGTCAATCTCGTCAGCAACGTGGCTCTGACTTACGTTACAACATGGACTTAAGCTTAGAAGAAGCGGTTCGTGGTAAAGAAGTTGAAATTAAAGTACCAACATGGGTGGGTTGTGAGCCATGTGACGGCAGTGGTGCTAAAGCGGGTTCTAAACCTAAAACATGTACTACATGTCATGGTGCTGGCCAAGTGCAAATGCGGCAAGGTTTCTTTGCTGTGCAGCAAACATGTCCAACGTGTCAAGGACAAGGTCAGATTATTTCAGATCCTTGTAACAAGTGTCATGGTCAAGGCCGCGTAGAAAAAACCAAAACGCTTTCAGTTAAGATTCCAGCTGGCGTTGATACCGGTGACCGTATTCGCTTAACAGGTGAAGGCGAAGCCGGAATGCACGGCGCGCCATCTGGCGACTTGTACGTGCAAGTATCGGTTCGCGAGCATGAAATATTTGTACGTGAAGCGAATAACTTATATTGTGAAGTACCAATTAGCTTTACTACAGCAGGCCTTGGTGGCGAAATTCAGGTGCCGACACTTGATGGTCGTGCAAAACTTAAAATACCGTCTGAAACGCAAACGGGAAAAATGTTCCGTATGCGTGGCAAAGGTGTTAAGTCTGTACGCAGTGGTGCCCAAGGCGATCTAATTTGTAAAGTGGTAATCGAAACGCCAGTTAATTTGAACGAGCGTCAACGTGAATTACTGACTGAATTAGATGAAAGCATGGGCACAGATAGCTCTAAAAACCGTCCTAAAGAGCAAGGCTTTTTTGACGGTGTTAAAAAGTTTTTTGATGATTTAACTAAGTAAATTTAAATTATTATAAATAATGAAACGGCGCTTTTTAGCGTCGTTTTTTTTGCTTTAAATTTTATTTTTGTTACTGTTAATAAAAAATGATTAAGTATTATGACACCTGCAATCGATCTATTGAAAAAATCAAAAATCTCGTTTGATGTCTTAAGTTACGAGCACGACGCTAGCAATAGTCACTATGGGCTTGAAGCAGTTGAAAAGTTAAAGCTTAATAGCCATCAAGTATTTAAAACATTAGTGCTTGAAACACATGAAGGCGAATTAATTGTTGCAGTAACACCTGTTTCTCAACAAATTCATTTAAAGCAATTGGCAAAATTAGCCTCATCTAAAAAGGTGGCGATGGCGGCTGCACAAAAAGTACAAGCCAGTACGGGGTATATTTTAGGAGGGGTAAGTCCACTGGGACAAAAAAAACGCCTCGCTACCTACATTCATGGTAGTGCATCACAGTTTGAGCACGTATATGTAAGTGCAGGAAAACGCGGTTTAGAAGTGAAATTAATGACAACCGATCTTATTACATTAACTGGTGCAAAACTGGGGATATTTTAACTTTTTCTTTTTGATATTTACGGGGAGTCCATATAAGGCCCTAGTTTCCAGATTATGAGTTTGCCGCTTTAATAATTATTAACTACAGTCAAATAACCTCTCATGCATAAGTTATGGCAGTATATGAATTTTTCTGATGTTGATTATTTTGCGGTATTAATTGCCGCGCTCTCTTGCTTTATGCTTGGTGGCATTTGGTATTCAAATAGAATGTTTAAACAAGCTTGGCTTGAAAGTTGTGGTTTAACAGAGCTAGATTTGCAATCAGCAGATCCAAAATTAATTTTTGGAGGGAGCTTTTTATTATCTTTTATAGCCACTTTTTTGCTTGCATTGTTTCTAGGTGAAAACCCTAACGTTGGTGAAAGTGTAGGAACTGGATTTATTATCGGTGTATTTTGGGTTAGTAGTTCACTTGGGCTTAGTTATATTTTTGAGCAACGGCCGATGAAGCTGTTTTTAATTAATGGTAGTTTTCATATTTTACAATTTTCTTTAATGGGCCTAATTTTGGGTATTTGGCCTTAGTCTTGTTACACTTTAGGTATTACTTTGAATTAATGACTAATTATGGCTAAACCAAATAAAAAAGGGCCAACAAAAACGGTTGATATTTTTTGTTCTGCTTGTAAAACCCCCTTATTTAAGTATCGAAAGGGCGGTAAAGGAGCGCTTGTTAAATGTTTTATAGAACGTATTAGCCAAAATTTCACAAAAGAGCCCTGTATTTGCCCTAACTGTAATCGTCCTTTTGCAAGGCCTGCTGTGATAAGAGGGATACCCGCTTATAAAATTATTGGTGGTAAAGTTACATTTAAATAAGCATATTGCTTATACGGACATATGGCCTTGTTAGAATTTATCATCTTGATAGAATCGCTCGGTTTTGCTGTTTCAATGAATGAAAAAATACCCTCCCCACGGATCGGGCCAGTTTTTTGGGTTATTTAAAAATGGATAAAGGATAGTTTCGTGATAGCACTCTTATTTGACATCATAGGTATGACAGGCACTTTTTTAGTCGTTGGCTCATTCTTTTTACTGCAGCTAGGTAAAACATCTCCAACTAGCTTAATGTACAATATGATGAATTTAACAGGGGCCATTTTATTGTTGATCAGCCTTTGTTATAACTTTAACTTAGCCAGTTTTGTAATCGAAATATTCTGGATTGCAGCGTCATTAATTGGTTTATACAAATATGTTAAAAATCGAATAGCTGTAACTGCAAGCTAATTTAGCGAATAGATAATGCTCTATATCAATTTGCAATAATACGTTATCAATTTAAGGGATAAAGCCTGAGGCTAACAGAAGTCAAAATTTCTGATTTACAACGCCATGGATGCAGTAGATAAAACAATGCAGAAGTCATTGCTGGGAACAACGAAATAACGAATTTTTACCTTGTTATCGGCAATGTTTACTACCTCAAAATAGATAACTTAATGAAGTGAATTGGTATAATAAAAATCACCGTGAATATTTTTGTTTGCGGTGATTTTTTGTTTTTACTCGCTCTGATTTTTGTTAACAAAAGTTTATATCGCTATGGCTAATAAGCCGTTAAACTAGGTTCTTTAAATTCATCAGGTTATTTTGTGGGTCAGTATGTTTTCTCTTTCTAAAAGAATCATTATTACTTGTATATTACCCATATTTATTTTGTTGATATCATTTTTTCTCGGACGAACTCATGATATTGAGCAAGCAAACCTTCAGGCTGAACGCCAAGTTACTCAATTAAATAATTATATTGATACTGAACTTGCACGCTTTTCTGCGATCCCAGAGTTATTAACTTATAATGAGTTGATGATAAGTTTTGTATCAGGATCACCACAACATTATAGCGCAATTAATAATTATCTAGCTGATATTCAGCAAGCCAGCGGTGCGTCTGACATCTTTGTGTTGGATACGCAAGGTGATGTTATTGCAAGTAGTAATTGGCAGACTGATTACACTTTTTTGGGCAGTAACTATGCTTTTAGACCCTATTTTAAACGTGCTTTTACGGATGATAAAGTGGCCTATTTTGCACTTGGTATACGTTCAAATAAACGAGGCATATATTTTTCACAAGCAGTTTATAGTGATAATAAGGCCATTGGAGTAGTGGTTTTAAAAGTTAATGTAAGTAAGTTCGAAAATGATAGAGAGTTGCTAAACACGTCGAAGGGGAGCCATTTTTATTTACAACTTCCCGATCACGTTATTGCCATGTCTGATATTGAACAGTGGCGTTTGAATAGCTTTACTCAGCTCGGAATTACTGCAAAGCAGGAGATTAAATCTAGCCGTTCTTATCTGGATCATCAACCGATATACATAAAGCAGTATCAGTCTCAGAGCCAAGGTACGACGCAATTTAAAATTGATAAACAGCGATATGTTTCGTCCTCAATGAAACTCAATAACTTTAATGCCACAATGCATATTCTTGTCGATGTATCAAAGGTCGATAGCGCACAAATATCGCGCTTATTTTGGGTTATTATTATCTACAGTTTTATAATTATTATTGGGTATAGCTTATTAGCTCGTTTTGCTGGATATAAAAAATTACTTTATTCAAGGCATAGTCTTGAGCAAAAAGTAATAGAGCGTACCCAAACGCTTGAAAAGGTACAAACGGCTCTAGTGCAATCAGCTAAACTGGCTACTATAGGGCAGCTGAGTGCTGGTATAAATCATGAAATAAACCAACCTCTTAGTGCAATTAATACATACCTAGCAAGTGCTAAGCGGCTATTAGCAAAAGGTAATTACGAAGCCTTAAGTCAAAGTTTGGTTATTATTGAAGGGCTAGTCGAGCGAGTGCATAAGATTGTAGGGCAGCTGAAGCACTTTAGTAAACCATCAGGGATGCAATTAAGGCCATACCCGCTTGCTGCGCTTGTTAATAATGCATTAATGATTTCTAGCGCGCAGTTAAAGCAAGACAATGTGCAGGTAGAGCCCCCGCAATTTGATGAAGCAGTCATCGTCTGGGTTGATGCTCTTAAGTTTGAACAAGTGCTGGTTAATTTAATTACCAATGCCAGCCAAGCTATGAATGGTGCTGTTGAACGTAATTTGACCTTCAATTTGGAGTGTTTTGAAGAACGCGTTAAATTCTCTATTTTAGACACCGGTTCGGGTATTGAGCAACATGTATTTAGTCATTTATTTGAGCCCTTTTACAGCACTAAAGATAGCAAAGGTCTCGGTTTAGGGTTATCAATATCAAAACAGATTATTGATTCATTTAATGGCTCTTTAAGCGCACACAATAGATTGCAAGGCGGGGCTGAATTTATTATTAGTCTTTCAAGTAAGCAGGGGGATAAGCATGATTGATAGTTTGTTGTGTAAACACATTATAGTGATTGATGATGAAGCGATGATCAGAGATTCGCTAAAACAACTACTCACACTAGAAGGTTATACAGTAGAGTGTTTTAACGACGCAAGTACAGCTCTTAGTAAGCTTAGCCGACGGTATAATGGAATTGTGCTTAGCGATATTAATATGCCCACAATGAACGGTTTAACTTTACTCGAGCAAATCACAGCCTTTGACAGTGAGCTTCCTGTGATATTTTTAACCGGCTATGCCGACGTGTCTATTGCGGTAAAAGCGATGCAATTAGGGGCGTACGATTTATTCGAAAAACCGCTGAACGAACACCTACTTGATTGTATTGCCAGAGCTTGTGATAAGCGCAGTCTTGTTATGGAAAATCGCGCATTAAAAGTGGTTGTGCAAAAAGCATCTGCGCCGGGTGTACGTATATTGGGGGATACGCCCAAAATGCAACATATGATGCATTTATTAAATACAGTAATAGATACGCCAACAGATATAATGATTGAAGGCGAAACCGGCACAGGAAAAGAGCTCGTAGCACGCTATTTACATGATCAGAGTATTCGTTCGAGTTGTAACTTTGTGGCGATTAACTGTGGGGCTGTACCAGAGCAATTAATAGAAAGCGAACTGTTTGGCGCAGCAAGTGGAGCATACACGGGTGCTACGCAAAGCCGTAAAGGTAAGTTTGAATATGCACAAGGCGGTACGGTCTTTTTAGATGAAATAGAAAGTACCCCAATGTCGCTGCAAGTTAAATTACTGCGCGTATTAGAAGAGCGAAAAGTAACCCCTGTAGGCGATAATAAAGCCATCGATTTAAATATAAGGATTGTAGCTGCGACAAAAGTTGATTTACTTTCCTTGGTGGAGAAAGGCGAGTTTAGAGCTGATTTATATTACAGGTTGAGCTTAGTTAAAGTTAATATCCCGCCATTACGTGATCGCAAAGCCGATATATTACTTTTGTTTAAGCATTTTAGTTCCATTGCTGCAACGCGCTATCACAAGCCTCCAGCACCCCTGAACAGCGAAATACAACAGCGCTTAGTTGCTTATGATTGGCCTGGTAATGTAAGAGAGCTCAGAAACCAAGCCGAACGTGCGGTATTACTTGGCGCCGAACTTGCCTTTACCGAGGTGAATACGCAGCAGTTTGGTGGATTATCTCCTGATTTGAGCTTATCAGAAAAAGTGGCATTTTATGAGCAATCACTGATTGAATATGCGCTTGAGCAAAATCATGGAAGCATCAAAAATACCATGGAAACACTGCAAATTGCGCGTAAAACACTTTACGATAAAATGAGTAAATATAATCTCAATCGAGAGATGTTTACGGAATAGTTGTGCGGATTTAGTGACAACATGTATTTCTAAGTGTGCGGTTAACCGCACACGCCTGTGTAAATAATAACAGCAATTTTTTTTAAGGTTATGAAAAAAAAGGTTTTTATATCATTGGCAGTAAATTTGCCTTATTAGAGCCGACAATAAGTTGATTCTAATAATTAGGACGCACAATGATAAAAACAACACACCTATCTACTTTGCTTATACCCCTGAGTAGTTTAGCAATATTGCCCAGTATTACTTTAGCCGCTGATTATACCGTTTACGGTAAAGCAGAAGTTCAAATCGCAAATACCGACACTGGTATTATGCGCTACGGCAAAGAAGGTACGCAAATTGAAGCGCCTTTTTCTCGTATTGGTATAAAAGGTCAGCATAAATTAAATGAATACTTAAGTGCAGTTTTTAAATACGAAGTACAGGTGAAGGGCTTTGAAGAGGATGATACAGAAGAGCCCTTTACAGCACGTAATACTTATTTGGGTCTAAAAGGGGCGTTTGGTGAAATCGTTATAGGTAGAAACGATACGCGCTTTAAATACTCCGAAGGAAAATTAGATAACTTCAATGAAACCCAAGGTGATATGGCGCAGGTAATTGCTGGGCAAGATCGGCTTGGTGATACGCTTACATACACATCTCAATATTGGTCTAATGCTCAGTTTTCGTTTACCTATGCTCCAAAAGACGATAATAAAAATAACAAAGCAGGGTTTGCAGCGACGCTAATCTACGGTGACCGTAATTTAAATAATACACCTTATTACGTCTCATTAAGTAGGGTTGATTCTTTGAACAATATTACAGCTAGCCGAATCGTGGGCGTGTATAAATTTGAGAAATTACAGCTAGGTGCACTGTACCAACATTCGGAATCAGTTGATGAGACTAAGTCAGGCAACGGTTATGTATTAAGTGCAAGTTATACAATTGATAAATGGGTTCCAAAATTACAATTTGCTAAAGATGACTCTGCAATTCGTCAAGAGTCAAAAGCGATTCAGTGGAGTACTGGACTTGACTATGTCTTTGACAAGCAAACCACAGCGTATCTTTTGTATACCGATTTAGATCTCCAAGAAAATGCGGATAATAGTGTCGCACTTGGTCTCAAGTACAAATTTTAAGGGCAAATTATGACTCAGAAAATTATAAAAAACGAGCCAGTGAAAAATACATTAACGCAAAAAATTATATTATGGCTTGGCCCTGCTGTAATGCTATTAACGTGCTTGATAGACCCTCCTAGTGGTATGTCTGGTCTTGCATTTAAAACCGCAGGGTTAGCTTTTTGGATGGCATCGTGGTGGGTTAGTGAAGTTGTGCCAATACCTGCAACATCATTATTGCCACTTGTTATATCGCCGATTGCTGATATAGCACCTATAAAAAGTACCGCAGCGCCTTATGCGCACCCCTTAATATTTTTATTTTTAGGTGGTTTTTTGATCTCCATCGCGATGGAACGTTGGGGGCTACATAAACGGATCGCGTTAACGACGATGCTTTATGCGGGTAAAAAGCCGAGTTTACAGATTTTAGCCATGATGTTGGTGACAGCATTTTTATCTATGTGGATGTCAAATACTGCAACGACAGTAATGATGCTACCAATTGCACTTTCAATCATACACTTAGTGAGCGAATCAAACTCAGAGGATGATGGATTTGCTAAAGCACTTTTGTTATCTATTGCATATGGTGCGAGCATTGGAGGAATTGCAACACTAATAGGTACACCGCCGAATGCCTTAATGGCGGCCTATTTGTCAGAAAGCTATCAAATCGAAATAGGGTTTGGTCAATGGATGCTTGTTGGTGTTCCGTTAGCAATTGTTATGTTGATAGTATGTTGGGTTTGGCTCACAAAATTCAGCTACAAGGTTGATGAAAAAACAGAACATTTACACGACAGTAAATCTGTTTTTATAAAAGAAATGACGACCCTTGGTCCTTTGCAGCGTGCTGAAAAAGGGGTGTTTTATGTGTTTGTATTAGCCGCTCTTTGTTGGGTTTTTAGACCTTTACTCGCTGATTTTTCTGGACTTAAAATTTCAGATACAGCAATAGCAATAGCGGCTGCATTGTTATTATTTGTTTTACCAGCCAATAAAGGCAGTGATGAACGAATTTTAGATTGGGTGAGTGCATCGAAAGTACCATGGGGAGTACTATTATTATTTGGAGGAGGGTTATCACTCGCTTCGCAAATAAAATCATCTGGCTTAGCACAATACATTGCGCATTTAATTGAAGGTGCAAGCGCAGTACCTCTGGTTATGGCTGTATTAGTGGTTGTTGCGTTAATTACATTTTTAACCGAAATAACCAGTAACACGGCTACTGCCGCTGGTTTTTTACCTCTTTTAGGCCCTGTTGCGGAGAGTATTTTCGGATCGCCTTTAGTTTGGGTTATTCCAGCAGCTATTGCATGTAGCTGTGCGTTTATGATGCCAGTGGCAACACCACCAAATGCAATTGTTTTTGGCTCGGGAAAAATACAAATACGAGATATGATAAAAGCAGGGTTTATGCTTAATATTATTGCGATAATTTTAATTACATTAGTGACGATGACTATTGCAGCAAAAGTATTTAATTTTTAAACAAACTTAAACTTAGCTTATAGCTATCTCGATATGAGTCGTTTTGCCTATCATCTCAGTTCTGGGCAAAACGACTCTTAATGCTTACTTGTTTGGCTATTATAGCTAAATTAGTGTGATTGCTCGAAAAACAGTTCAGGGTTATTATCTGTAGTAACTTTGAAAATTGAGTAAACTACTTTGACCACTGACACTTCCAATACAGTTTCTTTAACCACACAGTTTGATGGGTTACAAGACGCCTTTCTAAGTACGCCTTATTTACCAATTAATAAACGTATTACGTTGCTAAAAAATCTCCGATTACGAATTGTTGAACTTGAAGAAGAGCTTGTAGATGCAGTTTCAAAAGATTTTGGCTACCGAACGGCATTTGACACTTTACTTGGCGACATTCTGCCTACAGTACAAACACTTGCGCATATAATAAAAAAATTGCCTAACTGGTCTAAACCAAGTAATCGTGCGGTAGGTTTAAGTTTATGGCCTTCAAAAGTCAGTGTAACTTATCAGCCTAAAGGGGTTGTTGGTGTTATTGCACCGTGGAATTACCCTATTCAATTAGCCATAGTGCCTGTTGTAACAGCCATTGCCGCAGGTAATAGAGTGATGTTAAAACTGAGCGAATTTACACCACACACAAATGTGGTACTTGAAAAATTATTTAGCGACGAAATACAAGAGCACTGCAAAGTAATTCAGGGCGGCAGTGAGGTTGCAAGTGAGTTTTCATCGTTGCCATTTGCTCACTTATTGTTTACGGGCTCAACTGCGGTGGGTAAATTGGTGATGGCCTCAGCGAGTCATAACTTAACACCAGTAACACTTGAACTTGGGGGGAAGTCACCCGTTATTATTACCGAGCAGGCTGATATTAAAAAAGCAGCGCAAACGTTACTATTTGGGAAAATGGCTAACGCTGGGCAAATATGTGTCGCACCCGATTATGTATTGGTACCACAAGGACTTGAGCATCAGCTCATTCAGCAATTATGTGAGCTTTATAAAAAGCATTTTAAAGAGGGTGTTGAAGGTAAAAACTTAACATCGATTATTAGCGATGCACATTACAAGCGTTTAACGGGTTATTTAGCGCAAGCACAAGAACTCGGTGCAACGATTGTAAAACCGCTTGAGCAAAACCAGCAAGATGCAGAAAAACACCGCATGGGGCTGCATATTGTTACACAGGTAAGCGATGAAATGCAGCTCATGCAGGATGAATTATTTGGCCCTATATTACCAATAATGAGTTATAACAAACTTGACGATGCTATTGATTACATTAAACAACATCACCATCCATTAGCACTTTATATTTTAGGGCAAGATAAACCAGCTCAAGACTATATTATTAAGCAAACACTCAGCGGTACAGTTGCTGTTAATGACACGCTAGTGCAAGTTACAGCAGATGATGTACCATTTGGTGGTGTTGGGCACTCAGGTATGGGGCATTACCATGGTAAAGAAGGATTTTTAACCTTTAGCCATGCTAAAAATACGCTAGTTTCAGGTTCATTTAATCCGCGAGTTGGTATGTTACTCAAGCAAAGTAACGTGCTTATAAAGCTTTTAAAGTGGCTTTATATTAAGTAGGTGTGGCTTCAGATGAAAAAAGCTGAACTATGGTAATAGTTCAGCTTTAGTGAATATAAAGATTAGAACAATCGGCCTTCACCTGCATATGTACCAGCTAAAATTTTGGTATAAATAGCGTCCGCTTTTTCTTTAGCTTCCTCAACTTCTTTAGGTAGCATTTTTCGTTCATCGAGCTTTCGGCTATGGCTTGCTTGCATATTACCGTTGTATTCAGCAATAGTATTCCAAATGTATGACTTTTCTAAGTCTTTTGGCATGCCTAAACCTTCAAAATACATGAGCGCTAAGTTAAATTGCGCTAGTGAGTAATTATTAGCGGCTGCTTTTTCGTACCATTTTTTTGCAAGTTCAAAATCGTGGCTAACGCCATCACCATTCGCGTACATAACACCAAGATTAAACTGCGCAGCGGGTAAATTTTTATTGGCTGCTTTTTCAAATAAGTTTAATGCCATTTGTTTATCTAACTTAACGCCTTTGCCTTCATCATATAACACCGCTAATGCAAACATAGAGTCTACATGGTTTTTCTTAACACCTTCTTGATAAAGTTGAGCGGCTTTACGGTAATCGCGAATTACACCGTAACCCCCTTCATATAACTTCGCGAGTTCATATATTCCAGGTGCATAACCTTTATCAGCAAGGTATTCAAACTCTTTCAGGGCTTCTTCAAAGTAACCTTCATTAGCTGCTTTAATGCCATCTTCGAGCCCTGCATGGGCAAAAGGGCTTGTAAGCAACACGCTAGCAAGTATTAAAGTTTTTAAATTAAACTGTGACATATTCATGTCTCCAATTAGTAATCGTTGCAATATGTATTAGTCAAACGTCATTTTATTACAAATTAATGCGCTAAATAGACTGTTGTAACGTTTAAATGTGAGTGCAAAAAGAAGTGTCTACTGTTATGTTTTACGCCAGCTTTTATATAAACGCAAGATACAGTGCTTCTAGTTTGGCTGAATATGTAATGTATAGCTCAAAACAGAGTTTTTTTGCATGAAGTAAATTTATAAGTGGTGTGTAAGATACAGATATTGCAGAAAATTTAAAGAAATAAAAAAAGCCCGTTAGGGCTTTTTTGAGTCATATCAACCGTCACTAATATGAGCAATGTAGCAAGTAATTGTGATCTTGAGTGCTGACTACTTGGGTCGAGTAAGTAGAAAACACGAAGCGGCACAGTCTTCTTAATTAAATATCAGCATCCTTGCTGTAACTTCTTCCTTAGGCACTGAGGTCGTTACACTATGTTTATGCGAACGATTATCACTTGTAATAGAATGCAAGTCAATAGTAAATGATAATTATTATCAAATGAATTTATTTAATAACAATATAAGTTAAAAAAGGAATGGGATGCTAAACAACACTAAAATGAAAAAATTCAAACATGTAGGCGTCGCTATTAGCATGTTGTTTTTATGCAGTTGCTCTGCCTCATTTACTTATAATAATTTAAGCTGGCTTTCATCGTTTTGGGTTGATGATTATGTTGATTTAAATAAACAACAAAACAAGCAACTAAAAAAAATTATCGAAACAACACAGCATTGGCATAGGTCAACGCAGTTACCAGCATACAAACAAGATATACAAAATATAAAAACCTTGTTTAACGAAGGTTTAAAACCCGTTCGGCTTAAAGAACACGTTGTTTTTGCAAAAAAACATTGGCGAAATTTACTTGAATTCGCTTATTTGCCTTTGGCTGAATTAGGTGAAAATTTAACGCCTTTACAGCGCAAAACATTCATAAATAATATTCAAGAAAAAATTGATGAAGAACGCGATGAACTTAACGAGCAAACATTTATAGCACGTAAAAAAGATCGTTTAGAAGAACAATTAGAATATTACGAGCAATGGCTCGGAAAACTTAATGCTGAGCAAAAAATACTAATTAAACTGACCAACGATAAACATCAGGACTCAAGTGAGCTGTGGCTCGAATACAAACAACAGCGTTTAAATGCTGCTAAGCAAGTATTTGAAAGTGAAAATTTAACGCAATCTGAGTTTATTGAGCAATTAAGCACGGTTATAAAAGAGCGTGAATTATATATGAGCCCAGAGCTGCTTAAAATTAATGATGAAAATCTTAGTTTATATGTAAATTTATTAAATGAGTTAAATACCACTTTAAGTGATAAACAACGCGAAAATGTAAATGAACGTTTTGATGAGCTAATCGACACATTGGATGATATTATTGAGGGCTAAAACATTAATAATCAATCACTTTGCTATAAAAGTGTTACATAAGGTTACGGCAAAGTAAGGTTGCTGTTCAATTTTTGTAGTTGTTTAAACGAATCTAAAAATTGTCACGTAAAGTGGCAGTAATCATCGGCACACACGATGATTTTTTAAGGTAAAAGTGTATGGTTACTGATTTAAAAAATATATTAAATAGCTGGGAGCCTCTCAAAGATAAACAAGAGTGGGTTTTAGCCACTTTGTATCAAATAGAAGGTTCTAGTTATCGTAAGCTAGGCGCAATGATGCTTATTTCGAGTTTAGGGCAGCGTTTAGGTATGCTCTCTGGTGGTTGCCTAGAGGCTGACATACAGCGACATGCTAAGCAAGTAATGAGCACGTTAACTAGTAAAACGATAAGTTACGATGCAACAGATGAAGATGATTTAACATTTCAGTTAGGTATTGGATGTGGCGGTATAGTGCATATTTTACTTCAGCCAATTCATAAGGCTAACGAGTATTTGCAGCTTAAACATATGAGAAAAGCACTTAACGACAATGTAGCGGGGCACTACCTTCAACAAGTGAACCCTATTATACCTAGTGGCTGTGGGGAATTTGCTCTAAACGCAGAGCAACAAGGTTTATCAATTAATCGAAAAGCTCAACTGATTGAAATTAATGATGCAACGTTTTTAGATATTTCTATTTACCCTGCGCCTCATATACTTATTGTAGGAGGTGGGGCAGACGCGGTGCCTGTTTATACACTTGCTAAACAACTTGGTTGGAGTGTAACCGTATGGGATACGCGTCCAGCAAATGCTAAAAGGCAGTACTTTACAAATGCTGATGCTATTTTACGTTCTAAGCCAAATCAATTACGTGAGTATTGTATAGAAAACAAAGTGGATGCCGCTGTTTTAATGGCCCACAGTGTTGAGCTTGATGCTAGTGTGCTTTGCGTACTCGCTGATATAGCATTTAAATACATAGGTTTACTTGGCCCTAAACATAGACGGGCGCAAGTGCTAACGCAGGCGAATACTTCGCTAGAGAAAGTAAAGTCACCTGTATTTGGTCCTGTAGGCTTAAATCTAGGCGGCGACTCACCAGAGAGCATTGCACTTTCACTCATTAGCGAAATACACGCCGTGTTTTCAAATAAAAATGCCACCTCATTGAGTTACTGGGGAAATGAAAAGTGTTAATCGCTAAGGTGATATTAGCGGCGGGGCAGTCATCACGGTTCAATGGTTGTAAGTTAACTGCCGATATTGGCGCAGGCCAAACGATGATTGAACGTGCGGTTGATGTTATACAAGCACTTGATAGCTCACCTGTATTTGTCGTCACGGGTGCATGGCATAAAGAAGTAAAAAACACGCTCGAAAATAATAAAAATATTAAGCTGATTGAAAATAAACAATGGGATAAAGGGTTAGGTGATTCTATTGCGACAGCCACAAAAGCTATTTTAAAAAATCAGCAGCCAGATGGTATTTTATTTATGCTTGCTGATCAGGTTGAGCTTACTACAGAACATTTGAGTGAATTAGTTGCAAATTTTAAAAAGCATCCTGCTCGTTGGTGTGCTAATTACGGCGAGCGTTTAGGCGTGCCTGCGATATTTCCTAACGTTGATCTATCGAAGCTTAGCGGCTTAACTACAGATAAAGGTGCGCAGCATCTACTGCGTTGCAATGATGAAGAAGTTAATACTGTTAATTTAAAATGTGCGAGTTTGGATATAGACACTGAAGCGCAACTCCATGAGTTTATAGAAAAACGCTGTAAAGCATTTTCACGACAAAAGTAATGAGTAAGGTCAGTAATTACATTTTTTTAATAGTTATAGCAACTCTTTAAGTTATACGTATAACTTAAAGAGTTGCTATAAAAGCTTAATCAAGGGGCAAGCTATGGTGACGTTTACAATTAATGGCAAGGTGATTGAATCACACGCGAGTGAAGATACACCGTTGTTATGGGTTATTCGTGATGAAATTGGACTAAAAGGGACAAAATTTGGTTGTGGTATTGGGATGTGTGGTGCGTGTACTGTGCACTTAGATGGACAAGCTACGCGTTCGTGCTTGTTACCTGTAGGCGCTATTGCGGGCAAAAAAATTACTACCATCGAAGGATTAAATAACGAACACCCACTGCAAAAGGCATGGGTTGACGAACAAGTCCCACAATGTGGTTACTGCCAATCGGGCCAGATAATGCAAGCAGCTACATTACTGGCAACGAACCCAAATCCCTCTGAAGACGAAATAGCCAACTATATGAACGGCAATTATTGCCGTTGTATGGCATACAAACGCATTAAAACAGCGATTCAACGAGCGGCTGATGAGTCACAAAGTGTTGTCAATATTTTTGATCCAAACGCACAAGACGCTTAACTGGAGCTAATAATGAAAAAATTATTTCAAAAAAATAGTGAAACCGTTAATTTAAACCGCCGTTCGTTCATGATTGGTACTGCAAGCGCAGGTTTGGTTATGGCGTTTGCTCCAGCATTTTTTTCGGGCTCGCTAAGCGCTAAAGAATCAATAGCTCAGCAAGCATTCTCTCCTACAATTTGGTGGACAATGAACACCGAAGGTGGCGTTGAAGTAAGCATTGCAAAGGCTGAAATGGGTCAACATATAGGCACTGCATTAGCGCGTATAGTTGCAGATGAGCTGGAATGTGATTGGGAAAAAGTATCAATTACGTATGTAGATACCCATGAAAAATGGGGTTATATGGTAACTGGCGGTTCGTGGTCGGTTTTTCAAAGCTTTAAACCACTATCCCAAGCAGGTGCCGCTGGTAGAATTGCGCTAATAGAAGCAGGCGCAAAAATGCTGGGTGTGGCTGTGGATACATGCCACGCTGAAAAAGGGTATATAATCTCTGGCGATAAATCTGTTAGTTATACTGATTTAGTTAAAAAAGGTGAGTTTAATCGTACTTTTACAAGTGAAGAAGTTGCTACTTTACCACTAAAACCTGCCAATAAACGTCATTTAACAGGGCTTAAACAAGATTTTAAAGCGCTTGATATACCAGCTAAAACCAATGGTACTGCTGTGTATGGTATTGACGTAGAAGTTGAGGGGATGCTCTATGCTCGTCCAGTAATTCCGCCAACACGGTTTGGCAGCAAAGTGATAAGTGTTGATGACACAGCAGCAAAAGCGATTAAAGGGTACAAAGGTTATGAGATTTTAACCGACCCGAGTAATACGGTAGAAGGGTGGGTTGTTGTACTTGCTGATAACTACCCCAGTGCCATTAAAGCGGTTGATGTACTAAAGGTTAAGTATAAAAAAGGTAACGCAGCAAACGTAACTGAGTCTGATATTCAAAAAGAGGGTATACGTTTGTGTGAGCAAACCGATTCAGGCACTTTATTTGTTGATGAAGGCAATATTAAGAAAACGCAAAGCGATGCCAAAGAATTACTTGAATCAATGTATACCACAGCGACCGCTAGCCATTACCAATTAGAGCCTTTAAATGCCCTTGCTCAGTATAAAGATGAAAATTGGATTATCCATACCGGTAATCAATGGCAGTCGCTAACACTACCTGCGATAGCTAAAGCACTTGAAGTAGCGCAAGAGAAAGTGATTATTCGCCCTTATTATTTAGGTGGTGGCTTTGGTCGTAGATTATTTGGTGATTGGACTGTACCCGCAGCCCTTACAGCTAAAGCAGTAGGCAAACCTGTAAAACTTGTATTTACTCGAGCTGATGACAGCTTATTTGACCAATCACGCTCAGCTTCTGTTGCAAAAATGACAGCATCGTTTGATAAAAACGGCGTTTTCACGGGCTTAGAACATGCTTTTGCTGCGGGTTGGCCAACCAAAGCAATGGCACCGGGGTTTTTATCCCTAGGTGTTGATGGAAAAGGCAAGTTTGACGCGTTTTCTGCATCGGGTGCCGATCATTGGTATAGCATGAACAGCCATCGCGCAAGAGCCATTAATAATGAGCTTGTACAAAGCACATTCATTCCAGGATGGTTACGCTCGGTTGGGCCAGGTTGGATTGCGTGGAGCCTTGAATCGTTCATTGACGAGGTTGCACACAAACAGGGGAAAGACCCTGTTGCTTTTCGCCTTGAAATGCTAGATGCAAAAGGCAAGCAAGCAGGTAAAGCACCAGAGAGTATCGGCGGGGCAGCACGCTTGCATAACGTACTTACAAAAGTATCTGAAAAAGTAGCCAATATTAAGTTAGGTGAAAGTGAAGGTATCGGCTTTTCAGCGAGTTCAGGGCAAGAACGTACAATGCCTGCATGGATTGCTACAGCGGCACATGTGCATGTAAATCGTGGTAATGGAAAAATTACCCTTAAAAAGCTGTATATTGTTGTTGATGCAGGTTTAATAGTTCATCCTGATGGCGCGTTAGCGCAATTAGAGGGGTCTGCACTTTGGGGAACGAGCCTTGCGTTGCATGAATCAAATACGTATCAAAACGGACAGGTTTCAGCGACCAACTTTAATACTTACTTACCACTTAGAATGAAAGATGTACCGGATATGGATATTGAATTTATACAAAGTGACGAGTTTCCGGTTGGTTTAGGTGAGCCGGGCGTTATTGGTATCGCCCCCGCGATTGGTAATGCTGTGTTTAATGCGGTTGGCGTTCGTTTACGAAACCTACCTATGAAACCAGATGAGCTTAAAAAGGGCTTGTCAATATAAAACAGTAAAAGCAGTATATGTGTAAGAGGTTTGTATTTTAATGCGACCTCTTTAACATGTAATAAATATACTTAAGTTATACCCAAGGTTTAGTTATGTTAGTCGATCCAGCAGGACGAGAATTTAGTTACTTACGTTTATCAATTACCGACGTGTGTAATTTTAAGTGTGTTTATTGTTTACCAAATGGTTATCAATGTGACCACGACCGAGACTTTCTTTCGCTTAATGAAATAAGTAATACAATTAAAGCATTTGCTCATCATGGTATTAAAAAGGTACGTATTACCGGCGGGGAGCCAACGCTTCGAAAAGACTTTATAGATGTCATCCGCGCAGCAAAAGACACAACTGGTATAAGTCAAATCGCCGCGACCACAAATGGTTTTTCTTTACAAAAAAACATTAATGATTGGGTAAATGCCGGCTTAAGTGCCATTAATGTGAGTATTGATAGCTTTGATCCACGTATGTTCAACTCAATTACAGGGCACGATAAATTTGCGTCTGTGATGCGTGGTATAGATGCAGCGGTTGATAGCGGTATTTCGTCAGTAAAAATAAATAGTGTACTGATGAGACAATATAACGCCTCAGAGCTAGACACCTTTTTAAGTTGGCTTAAACACCGACCTGTCACTATTCGTTTTATTGAATTGATGCAGACAAACGATAATAAAGATTTTTTTGATGCAAACCATCTCTCAGGTGAATCAATAAAAACCAAGTTATTGCAAAAAGGGTGGCAACGTATCATTCAAGGTGCTTCAGCGGGCCCCGCGCAAGAGTTTTCGCACCCAGATTATCAAGGTAATATTGGCTTAATAATGCCCTATAGCAACGACTTTTGTAGTACCTGCAATAGATTAAGGGTGTCTTCGTTAGGTAATTTACATTTGTGTTTATTCTCTGAAGAGGGCATCTCTCTAAGAGAGCATATGAACAGCGATTCAAACGAAGCGTTAATCGCATTGTTATCGCGCTATATTAAAACTAAAAAGCCATCCCACTTATTGCAACAAGGTAATACGGGTATTACGACTAATTTATCGATGTTGGGTGGCTAGCTGATTTTTAAGTATAAATAAGCCCGCAGCAATAAAGTGTTTTTTTATTACTATGGAAGGGCGATTTAATCGCAGCGTGAAGTTTGCGAATTTGGTAACAGTTTCTGCGTTACTTTCCTTGTTACATCTATGTATGCAACAAGGAATAAATCGCTCTTAGGATGAGCCAACTGGCTGCGCGTGTTTGGTATTTATGTTGCGGTATCGCCTATTGATGGGGAATAACCACACTACATAGGCTCTGCCTTCCCTAAAAACCAAACACACTGCTGCAAATTCACCCACCAAAGGTCAACACGCCCTAACTTAACTTACTAAAAACAGTACTAATACTCAGAATTTTATATTTGTAAAGCTTGTTATCTCTATTTTTCACGTTAAACTGGATTTTTATTTCATTATTAAGTTTTATGAATGGATATCGCAGCTCTTAATAGTACTAAAGTTCTGAGATGGAATGTACTTAGGTGGATGTGCTTCTGCTTTGGCAGCTTATCTGCAATCTTTTCTGCCTTTAATTTAACAGTAAACAACTTTTATACACTTGGTTATTTAGAAATATGTTTTTCTTTATATTGTTTGTACACTTTTATTCGCTTAGGTAAACAAGCTCTTCAAGTTTGGCAATCGATTGTAATGTGCGCGCTTATTACATTAATAGTGGTGTTTGGAACTTACATAGCAACGCCTAAAAATGGTGTATTCATTTGGTCATTTGCGCTCCCCATTTTATATTATCTTCTGCTTGGTAAATACCCAGGGGTAATTTTATCAGCGTCCTTACTTAGTCTGCAAAGTATTATCTTATTCGAAAAGTCGCCATTGCTCCCCTTTACCACATTTAATCTAAGCTTAAATTTATCACTCACGTACATAAGTATATGGGCAGTATCACATATTTTTGAAGTGAGTAGGGCACATTCTTCTAAACGATTAAAAAACTTAGCATTACTTGATCCATTAACAGGAGCAGGCAATCGACTTTCAATGAGCCATTATTTTGAAGTGGAACTACAAGATAAATCTCAACTTTTTTTGTTTTTATTAGATTTAGATTTTTTCAAACAAGTGAATGATAAATATGGTCACGATGTTGGCGATAAAGTACTCGTAGAAATTGCTGCATTGTTAAGAGTGACTCTCGCTAAAGGGTATGTATTTAGAGTCGGAGGCGAGGAGTTTGCACTTCTTAGCTCATTCAAAAACGCTGATGATGCGTTTGCCGCTGCAGAAAAGCTAAGATCGATAGTTGAAACCACTAATATAGACATCGACGGTAAAGTGATTAATTTAACCATCAGTATTGGGGTAACTGAATACAAAAATGGTCAAACTCTTCTTGAATTTGTGAACTTAGCAGATAAAGAACTCTATAAAGCAAAACGCCTTGGGCGCAATAAAGTATATGGTTAACGTATTGAAGAAAACTCTACTCAACTTAGTTTAATACATTTGTTCAAAGTTAGGAATGCCATTTTCCCAAATTGGTTTATCTTTTCCTAAGTACTCTCGGACCGCATCAAAAAACAATCGCGTTCGCACAGGTAAGTCACGATGTGGGTAAACAGCATACATAGCACTGTATTCCATCAATTTTATATCCGTTAAGAGCGGAATTAATTTACCATCTGTGATTTCATTGCCAATTATAAATGCGGGTGCTACAAAATAGGCCGTGCCTGAAATTGCTTTCATTAGGAGTACTTCCGCATCGTTTGCACGATATACGCTCTTTATTTTTTGCTCACAAGGCTCACCTTTACTATTGTAGTAATCGACTCCTTCAACCCTTATAGAATTGCTAGCATAGCTTGCTGCGGGCAAATCGGCTAAATCTTCCATTGTTTTAGGCATCCCATAAGTCTCTATAAACTCAGGTGCTGCGACAATCAATAGTCGGTTACGCGCAATTTTACGAGCAATAAGCGATGAATCTTTTGGCTCGCCAACTCTAAATGCTAAATCAAAGCCTTCGGACACAATATCAACGAGCCTATCATCTAAACGAAGTTCTACCTCAACCTGAGGAAAGCGTTTTTGAAAGTTATTCAGTACCGGTTGCAAGTAACGGCGTCCGATCAAGGTTGATGATGTGATTTTTAATACGCCTCGGGGCTCTAAATGGTAGTTTTCAGCCATGCGCACTGTTTCACCAAGCAGCTCTCTTAGCTCAGCGGCTTTTTTTATCATTTCTGCGCCTGCAGCAGTGAGTGAAAATGAGCGAGTCGTGCGATTAAGTAGCCTAACGCCGAGTTCGTCTTCTAAGCGACTAATTTGCTTAGAAATAACAGAACGGTCAATGTTGCGAATTTCAGCCGCTTTGGCAAAAGAGCCTTGTTCTACCACCTCAAGCAACATCAAAAGCCGACTTGTCGTATCCATTATTACATCCTAATTAATTTATTGATGCCATTTTGGCACTAATGAATTTAAAAATCTATGCTTTTTGTCCGCAAGTTTAATACGTACTATGCAACACTAATTATAAAAGGAGCGTCTTCATGAAAAAACATTTAATTGCTGCTGCACTCGCTGGCGCATTATTAACACTTGCGGGTTGTGCTGACGAAAGCACACCACCTTCAGCTCAGGCGCAACATCTTCAACCAATTGATGTTGCAACGGTACTTGTTAAACCAGTACAGAGTTGGCACACCTATACAACGCGTTTAGAGTCTCCTCAAGAAGTGGCATTAATGCCACGCGTGTCAGGTGTTATTGATCACATTGCATTTAATGAAGGCGACAATGTTAAAAAGGGCGACCTATTATTTAAGTTAGATGAGCGCCCATTTGCGGCTGTGGTAGCAAGCCTTGAAGCACAAATTAACAGTGCACAAGCTGCATTAGAACAAGCAAAAAGTGAAGCTAAACGCGCGGTACGTTTAACACAGCGTAAAGCAATCTCTACTGAGCAGGCTGAATCTCGTACATCTGTTTTACGCCAACGTGAAGCACAGCTTGTTGCTTTGCAAGCACAGCTTACATCAGCCGAACTAGATTTAGAATTTACGTCAATTGTATCGCCAATTGATGGTGTTATTTCGCGTGCAAACATTACTAGAGGTAATAATATTATTGCGGGTCAAAGTGTATTAACAAGCATTGTTTCTAACGAAAAAATGTATGCATACTTTGATATTGATGAACGCACTTGGAATAGTGCTTTTAGTAATGTAACAGCCGCTAGCCGCCAGCCTGTTGTTATGCAAAAAGTAGGGCAACACGACTTTGCATACAAAGGGTATATCAACTTTATTGATAACCAAATTAATGCCTCTACGGGTACTTTGCGTGTGCGCGCTGTATTTGACGAAGATAATAACCAACTTCGTTCAGGGTCATTTGCGCGTATTAAATTAGCGGCTAATTCAATTAGTGAACAAATTATTGTGCCAGACAGAGCAATCGGCACTGATTTAAAAAATCGCTTTGTATTAACCGTTGGCGAAAACAACGTATTGCAGTACAAATTAGTCACTGTGGGTGAGCGTTATGGTTCGCTTCGCGCAGTAACATCGGGTTTGTCTGAAGGTGATGTGATTGCCGTAAATGGTCCTGCTCGCGTAGGCCCTGGTATGCCAATTGCACCAAACACAGTGACAATAGACAGCAGTGATGTTGCATTCACACTCTCTAATGACGAATCACGCTTAGTGGCTAAGCAATAAGGTTTATTGATGAAATTTTCACACTTTTTTATTCAACGGCCGATATTTGCGGCTATGTTGTCTTTAGTTATTTTAATTGCAGGTGGCATTTCTTTATTTCAGCTACCGGTCAGTGAATATCCAGAAGTTGTTCCACCAACAGTAGTTGTAACAGCAAGTTACCCCGGTGCTAACCCAACGGTTATTGCTCAAACAGTGGCAACACCACTGGAGCAAGAAATAAACGGCACTGAAAACATGTTGTACATGTTTTCACAAGCAACCAGCGATGGGCGTATGACCCTAACGGTAACATTTGCATTGGGTACCGATTTAGACCGTGCTCAAGTACAAGTACAAAACCGTGTAAACAGTGCATTGCCGCGTTTGCCAGAAGAAGTACAACGTTTAGGCGTGGTAGCCGAAAAGTCATCACCGGATCTAACCATGGTGGTGCATTTATATTCGCCAGAAAAAACACACGATACCGCGTATTTATCTAACTATGCCGATTTGTATGTTAAAGACGAAATTGCACGACTACCTGGTGTAGGCGACATTCGCTTATTTGGTGCGGGTAAATACTCAATGCGGGTGTGGTTAAACCCAGATGCATTAGCAGCACGTGAGCTAACAGCAACCGATGTTGTAACTGCGCTTCGTTCGCAAAACCAACAAGTGGCCGCAGGTAGCTTAGGTGCTCAGCCGGTATCAAACGACAGCCAATTCCAAATACTATTAAATGTGAAAGGGCGTTTAAATAGTATTGAAGAGTTTGAACAAGTAATTATTAAAGTAGGCGATGAAGGTCAGTTAACACGTTTATCTGATATTGCACGTGTTGAATTAGGGCAAGATACTTACTCACTGCGCGCAGAGTTAGACACTCAACCAGCGCTCGCAATGCCTATATTTCAGCGCCCAGGTTCTAATGCTATTGAGCTTTCGGATCAAGTGCGCGAAACCATGGCGCGTTTATCAAAAGATTTTCCTGAAGGGGTTAAATACGACATTGTTTACGATCCTACTGTATTTGTACGCGGCTCGATTGACGCAGTAATTGCAACGTTACTTGAAGCCATTGTACTGGTTGTAATTGTAGTTATTGTATTTTTACAAACATGGCGTGCGTCTATTATCCCGCTTATTGCTGTGCCTATTTCACTTATTGGTACGTTTGCTGTTATGCAGTGGTTGGGTGTGTCGATTAATACCTTATCGTTATTTGGCTTAGTACTTGCCATCGGTATTGTTGTAGATGATGCGATTGTAGTTGTAGAAAACGTTGAGCGTAATATAGAGCAAGGTTTATCACCACTTGAAGCCACCCGCGTTGCTATGAACGAAGTAACCGGCCCTATTATTGCTATTGCATTGGTATTAAGTGCAGTATTTATTCCAACCGCCTTTATTACGGGTTTGTCTGGTCAGTTTTATAAGCAATTTGCACTTACAATTACAATTTCGACTATTATCTCAGCGTTTAATTCATTAACACTTTCACCTGCATTAGCAGCGCTGTTATTAAAATCGCACGATGCAAAACCAGATGCATTTACACGTTTACTAAATAAATTATTTGGTCGTTGGTTATTTAAACCATTCAACCGCATATTTGACCGTGGCGCAAAGGGCTACGAAAAATTGGTTAAAAAGCTAATTCGCCTAAGCCTAATTGCTATGGTGGCCTATGTTGCACTGGTTGGCGGTACAATTAAACTGTTTGATACCGTACCTGGTGGCTTTATTCCACAACAAGATAAGCAATACTTAGTGGCGATTGCTCAGTTACCAGACGCAGCAAGCCTTGACCGCACTGAAGATGTATTAAGACAAATGCAGCAAATTGCCTTAGATGTTCCGGGTGTTGCGCATACGGTTGCTTTTCCTGGTTTGTCGGTAAATGGTTTTACCAATAGCCCTAACAGCGGTATTGTTTTTACACCTTTAGATGCGTTTGAAGACCGCGCCGATCCAAGTAAATCTGCAATGGCTATTGCCGCGCAGCTAAACCAACGGTTTGCCGCAATTGATGAAGCATTTGTCGCGGTATTCCCACCACCGCCAATTCAAGGTTTAGGCACAACAGGTGGCTTTAAGTTGCAAATTGAAGACCGATCAAACAAAGGATTCGAAGCGTTATTTAATAGCCTGCAAACGGTTATTGGTAAAGCACAGCAAGATCCTGCGTTAATGGGGCTTTACTCAAGTTTTCGTATTCAAGTACCACAAATGGATATAGATGTAGACCGCGAACAAGCACTAATTCAGGGTATTCCACTTGATGAAGTATTTAATGCATTACAAATTTACTTGGGTTCGGTGTATGTAAATGACTTTAACTTGTTTGGTCGTACGTACCAGGTAAATGCGCAAGCAGATGCTGATTACCGTTTAGACCCTGACCAAATCCTTAATTTAAAAGTAAGAAACCGCGCGGGTAACATGGTGCCATTAGGTTCAGTATTAACGGTTACACCAACAATTGGTCCTGACCGTGTAATGCATTACAACGGCTACCCAAGTGCAGAACTTAACGGCAGCCCAGCGCCGGGTTACAGCTCAGATCAAGCACAGCTGGCGATTGAAGCAATCCTTGCTGATAACTTGCCAAGTGGTATTGAATACGAGTGGACTGAGGTTACTTACCAACAAGTACTTGCGGGTAATACCATGGTGTATGTATTCCCACTGGTAGTGCTACTGGTATTTATGGTACTTGCTGCTCAGTATGAAAGCTTGCGTTTACCATTGGCTATTATTTTAATCGTGCCAATGACCATATTTTCAGCGTTACTTGGTGTGTGGTTTGTAGGTTCAGACAACAATATATTTACGCAAATAGCATTAATCGTATTAGTTGCCTTGGCATCCAAAAATGCGATTCTTATGATTGAATTTGCGAAAGATCAAAATGAGACTGGATTATCACATTTTGATGCCATATTAGCGGCGTGTCGTATGCGCCTGCGCCCAATATTAATGACCTCAATTGCGTTTACAGCTGGTGTTATACCGCTTGTATTGGCAACCGGCGCAGGAGCCGAAATGCGCCATGCAATGGGTAATGCCGTGTTCTCAGGCATGATTGGTGTAACCGTGTTTGGCTTATTGTTTACACCGGTATTTTATATGCTTGTAGTAAATAAAAAAGAAAAAGCGCAGGAGTTACCACATGAATAAGTTAGCAAATAAAACGCTAAAAACACGCTTAACAATAAGTACTGTATTGGTGGCTGCGTTTTTATCAGGCTGTGCGAGCAAAATAGATACGCTCAGTGAGCAAAACGCAATTAATGAGTTTGTTGCAAAAGCAGCCGTTGCTGAGCAGCTTACTGGCGCTGACGAAACAAGCTGGTGGAAAGGGCTTGAATCAAGCCAATTGAATCAGCTGGTAACTCAGGCACTTGCAAATAACTACGATTTAAAAACTAGCCAATTAACACTTAAAAGTGCATTAGCACGATTAGGAGAGCAAAAAGCCCAATACCTACCACAAGGTGGCGTAAATGTTGGCGCAGCTCGAAGCGATGCACCAAACGTGTTTGACCGCCAATCAAGTGCAAACGTTGCACTTGATTGGCAACTAGATTTATTTGGTCGTATAACGGCGTTGGTTGATGCTGCAAATGCATCGGCCATGAGCCAAGCAGAGCAAGTACGTTTACTGCAAATTGAAGTAGTATCGTCAGTTGTTAAAGGCTTTGTAAGTTATCAAGGTAATGTTGAAAAACAACACATTGTTACACTTCAAATTGAAGCGCTTGAGCAAAGTATTGACGTTCTTCAAGCCCGAGTTGACGAAGGTGTTGCAAACGAGCTTGATTTAAACCGTACGATGGCGCAGCTTAGGCAGCAACAAGCATTAATGCCTGCTATTGAGTATGCAAAATACAGCGATTTATCTGCTCTTGCAGTACTAAGCGGTAAGTTAGCGCAAAATATTGCTATTGAAAACGAGCAAGGTGTGCTTGAACGTGACTTTAGCGTAGCACTAAAAAACGCTAATAATGCCATTGCCTTACGTCCAGATATTAGCCGTGCATTGTTTGATTTTAGCCAAGCAAATAGTTTAAGTGTTGCAGCTAGCAAAGCGTTATTACCCGATATTAGCTTATCTGCTTTTGCAGGGGTTGTGAGTATAGACAGCACAGGCTTAAAAAATACCGATCAGCAGTGGCAAGTAGCGCCGCAGTTGCAATGGTCGTTATTAAGCTACCCAGCATTATTAGCACAGCGCGACGCGCAGCAGTTTTTAAGTGAAGCCGCTTACAGCGATTATCAACAAGTAGTATTAACTGCACTAAGTGAAAGTGAACTTTCACTGCAATTGTTGGTCAATCAAGCACAGCAAAAACGCTTTGCCGATGAGCGCTATGACTTTGCTAATAAAGCATTTTTACAAGCACAAGCAATGTACGAAGAAGGTCAAATTCCTTACCTTGAGTTGTTAGATGCGCGTCAGGATGTTTTAATAGCACAAGAAAATGCTGTTGAAACAACAATTTCTTCACTGCTTGCCAAAGTAAATGCTTACCAGTCATTTAATGGCCAATGGAGTTATGCGTTAAACGACACTAATAAGTAGAGTTATATTGATGCCAAATACTGAAAATTTACATGAATACATTATCCCGCAAACAATGCGCGCTATTGTACTGCCAGAACCAAATGAAGCAATTAACTTAGCGGATGCTGAGCTGCCTGTTCCAGACTGTGCAGATAACGAGCTGCTTGTAAAAGTAGAGTACGTTGGTTTAAATCCAGTTGATGGTCAATTTGCTAAAACAGGCTTTTGTAAATGGCAGTATCCACACATTTTAGGCTTAGATGCCGTAGGTGTTGTGGTTAAAGCTAATAAAGGTGTGTTTCCAAATGTTGGCGAGCGGGTTATGTGGCATGCCAACATTGGTGAGCAAGGTGCTTTGAGCGAATACACCAAAGTACCTAACTTTGCAGTGTCGGTTGTGCCAAGCGGTTTAAATCCCGCCATTGCAGCTACACTTCCATGCTCCGGTATGGCAGCACTTATCAGCTTAGATAAAATAGGTATTAGTGAAGGCGATACTATTTTTATTGAAGGCGGAGCCGGAGCGGTAGGGCAGTTTGCTATTCAATATGCAAAACAGCGTGGTGCAGATGTATTTACCACGGCATCAAAGCGTAACCATAAATTGGTTAAGCAGCTAGGCGCTGATGTGATTTTTGACTATAGCGATAAAAAGCTATGCGAAAAAATCCGCAGAGAACTTGGTCCGCAAGGCTTTGATGCGGTTATTGATACGATAGGTGGTGAGTGTACTCAGCGTAATATTGAGTTAATGCGTTTTTGCGGACGTATTGCCTGCTTAAATCCACTCCCTTGTTTTGATCAAGACTTAATGTATCACCGAGCGCCAAATATTAGCGTTGTATCGATTGGTGGTGCATGGCTTGCTAATAGTTTATGTGCACAACAACGCTTGAGCTTTATGGGCAACCTGTTACTTGAAGGAGCTGTTAGTGGCGACATTAAACACCCAGAAATAACGCCCGTAGACTTTAGTGCTGAGTCAGTATCGCAAGCGCTTAATAAACAACTTGCTGGTGGTTTTACCGGCAAGCAAATTGTTAAAGTTGCTAAGTGAAGCGCTTATACAATTTGATTTAAATTTAAGTAGTTTTAGCTAGATTAACTGATAATGTAGCCTCTACAAATTGAATAAAAACGTAGCCTATTTGTGCTGCGTTTTTTTATGCCCATCAGAAAATAGATACAGCGCTAGGGTCTGTTGATCTTTCAAGGTTGAATTTGCAGCAGTCTGTTTGGTATTTAGGCAAGGCAGAGCCTATGTAGTGTGGTTATTCCCCATAAATGGGCGATAACGTAGCATTAATGCCAAACAGGCGCTGCCCAAGGGGTTCTTCCTAGGGGCTATTTACTCTTTGTTGCTCGGTTTTTACTTAGCCCACTAGGTTACAAACCTCGCGCCGCGATTAAATAGCCCCTAGTTTGAACAAATTTTAATCCGCAAAGATCAACAGACCCTAGAGCTTTTGCTGTTTTATTCATCATTTTAGTCAAAATACTTTTTTTCAGCGTACAACTGTAAGCCTTTGTGTTTCAACAGTTTACGTTCAGGTAAAGAAAATAAATTGAAAAAACTGTTAATTAATTGAATAGAGTAATTGATCTAAACGATTTTTTATGACGTAATGTAGGTATTATTTAGCTGGTCGGATGAGTTCAATCATGAGTTTACGTACAAAACTAAAAAAAGTATTACCAAGTATTTCTATCACAGAACAAGAAGCGCTAGACGCGGGTGATGTATGGCTTGAAGGTTCTATCTACCAAGGTAAACCTGATTTCAGTGCACTTCGCGACGTACCTGCTGCTACATTAAGCGCAGACGAGCAAGCATTCTTAGACGGTCCAGTAAAAGAGTTATTGGGCATGATTGACGATTCAGTGATTCAAAACGGCATTCATTTACCAAATAACATCTTAGAATTTTTGAAAAAAGAGCGTTTTTTCTCGCTTATCATTCCTAAGTCGTTTGGTGGTTTAGAGTTTAGCCCTTATGCAAACTCTACCATTGTTGGCACAATTGCGACTAAAAGCTCAGCAGTTGCGGTAACCGTAATGGTTCCTAACTCGTTAGGCCCAGGTGAGTTATTACTTCACTTTGGTACGCAAGAACAACAAGCACATTACTTACCACGCCTAGCAAATGGTACAGACATTCCATGTTTTGCATTAACAAGCCCAGAAGCGGGTTCTGATGCAGGTGGTATTCCTGATGTTGGTAAAGTAACTAAAGGTATGTACAACGGCGAAGAAGTCCTTGGTTTAGAAATTACCTGGGACAAGCGCTACATTACACTTGCACCTATTGCTACCGTACTTGGTTTAGCATTTAAAGTAGTTGACCCTGATGGTCTGCTAGGTGGTAAAGAAAACCTAGGCATTACCTGTGCACTTATTCCCAAAGAGCACCCAGGTGTTGAGCTTGGTAATCGCCACGACCCAATGGGTATTCGTTTTTACAACGGTACTACACGTGGTAACAAAGTATTTGTACCAATGGATTTTGTTATTGGTGGACAGAAAAACATCGGCCGTGGTTGGCAAATGCTGGTTAGCTGTTTAGGTGCTGGCCGTGGTATTTCATTACCTGCGCTAGGTGTTAGTACAGCACAAGTTGCATTTAAATCAGCATCTGAATACGCAGCAGTGCGTGAACAGTTTGGTTTAGCCATTGGTCAGTTTGAAGGTATTCAAGAAAAACTAGCCGACATTGCAGGTAAAACATACCTACAAGAAGCAATGCGCGTACTTACAACTGAAGGCTTAGGCATGGGTTTAAAACCATCAGTAGTAACCGCAATCGCTAAATACCATATGACAGAGCTTGGTCGCGACGTACTTGATTCAGCAATGGATATTCAAGCAGGTAAAGCGATTCAAAATGGTCCACAAAATACATTAGCAAGCGGTTATGTTGCACAGCCGATTGCCATTACGGTAGAAGGCGCGAACATTCTTACACGTAACCTAATGATCTTTGGTCAAGGTGTTATGCGTTGTCACCCATATTTACAATCTATGGTTGAGTCAATTCACAGTGAAGACAAAGGCGCAGATAAAGAATTTAACGGCATTTTGCGTAAAACAATCGGCTACAGCACAGCAAACAGCTTACGTGCTTTGCGCTTAGGTGTTTTACCATTTACAGCAAGTGCAAACTCTGATTTACCAGAAGTACGTGACTACGAAAAAGCAGTACATAAACTATCTGCAAAACTTGCAGTGTACGCAGACTTTTCGTTACTTGTACTTGGCGGTAAGTTAAAACAAGCAGAAATGCTATCGGCACGTTTAGGCGATGTAATGAGCTTCTTATATGCAGCTATGGCATCAATTAAATACTACGAGCAAAAAGTATCAAGTAGCGAGCGTGAGCAAGCAGCGCCGTATTTCCATTACGCGACTCGTTTTGCACTACAAAGTGCTGAAGAAGCATTGCATAAGTTTTTAGATAACTTCCCTGCAAGCGGTACACGTAAGTTTATCCGTTTCATTACAATGAACTACTCAACTAAAATGCCAAAAATTAGCGACGATTTAATCCGCGAACTAGCTAAGCAAGCTCAGCTAGATACCGCATTTAAAGCGCAAATCACGCATTTAGTTAAACCAGTAGTGGGCGATGGCCATCATATTAATGAGCAAGCTTACAAAGCTAAAATGGCATCACTTGGCGAGCTGGCTAAAGTTAAAAAAGCATTACGTGCTAAAGTAATTAAGCCAGGTGCACGTTTTAACATTACACTTGATAACGCATTAGCGGCAAATGTAATCACGCAAGCTGAGCACGTTCAGTTAATTGATTACAACATCAAACGTGAAAAGGCGATTCGTGTAGATGAGTTCGATTTTGATATGAACCTACTAGATGATAACGCACAGCCAATTAACCCGCTTAAAAGCGTAGTTAATCAGTAAGTTAAAGTAATTAAATTCAATGATGCAAAGCGCCCGCAGTATCGGCGCTTTTATTGTTGAGTAAAGAATTAGTGTGGGGCCCCGCTTGTGTAAAAACAAGCGGGGCTTTTTTATGTGTTATTTAAAGTAGAAATAGATGACGGTATTGGTTTGAAAGTGAATATGTATCTGTAGAGGATTAAAAAGAGACGCTTATAATCTTGAAAAAGGGCTAACAACCCCGTTAGCACCTTGCTGTAGTACATGGGTATAAATTTGTGTAGTTTTAACATCAGAATGGCCAAGCTGAGCTTGAACAGTTCTTATATCGGCGCCACTTTGCAGTAGATGAGTAGCAAAAGAGTGTCTCAATGTATGAGGTGTTATTATTTTTGTTAACCCTGATTTTTGGACGGCTTTTTTAATCTCTTTTCTAATACAAGAGTGATGAAAATGATGTCGCCTTATTTCACCACTTTGAGGATCTGAACTTAATATATGAGAAGGAAATAAATATTGCCACGCAAGCGATTTTGCGGCACTTGGATATTTTTTTGTTAAAGCATATGGCATCCATACGCCAGAATATTCCGTATTATTTAAATCCAGTTTTAAATAGTCATCAACGTTCAAAATTTGATTTCTCAGCATAGGAATTAGCTCTGTGGCCAGCGTAACAATGCGGTGTTTATTACCTTTTCCATTCCATACTTGAATGCATTTATAATCAAAATCAATATCTTTTACTCTTAATTGCACCGCTTCCATTACTCTTAAGCCACTTCCATACATAAGGGCTGCAATTAAATAATAGCGCTTATTTAAATGAGCCATCAACATTTTAACTTCCTCTGGGGTCATCACCACAGGGAGCTTTGCTGGTTTTTTACTACGGGCAAAATTTAAATTTAATGAGAGTTCTTTTTTTATTATGTGCTTGTATAAAAATGACAATGAATTGAGTGCGGTGGCTTGCGTACGTGGTGCAACGTTTTGCTTTAACACTAAATGTTCTAAGTAGCGTTCGACTTCATTGTCCCCCATTGAGGCGGGATGGCGTTTATTATGAAAATGGATATAAGATGCAATCCATCTTAGGTAGGTATCTACGGTGCGTAATGAATACTGACGTACCAACATATAATCGGCTATATAATTTAAAAATGGGGAACGTGTTTTCATACTATTACCAATAATGGCGCTGTTTTTATATACAGTATAGTTGTGATGCACACATATTCAAGAAAATGAGCGGCGAGCGCATTTTCTCTTTTATTGAGAGTTTGAATGCTAATAAAAATTATATATAGCAATGTGTTAAGTTATTTGGTAAAAATGATTTATAAAATACATGAGCGTATCGTTGGCAGAAATATGCGCGATGAGCGCACTATTAAATTGTTATAAATTTTGGAGAGTTTAATGACTGATAAGGACATCGAGTTCTATTTTAGTCTCAAAAAAAGAATTAATCAGATGCCATCAATTATAGTTATGTTAATGTGTATTTTTGTTTTAAATGGTATTTGGGGCTTTCTACCATTTTTAGATACTGGAACATCATACGGGATTTCAGGGGTGCTAATAATCAACTTATTACAAGCTTGGTTTAAAAATGGTACAGATGCACAAAGTCATGATCTTATCGAAAGTTTAATTAACAAAGATGCTGAATTAATTAAACGAGTTAGCGAGTATAAAAATTTATAACAAGTCACTGCAAAGGACTAAAAACAGCTGGCTATTACTCGTGCCTCGCTATTTTAGCCATCAATTTTTAGCCTCTGAGTGAGGCGTTATGGCTCCCGGAGAAAATCGTGCGGAATTTATTATTACTAGCAATCTATATTTGCTTCTCGGCTCAGGCTGAAGAGGTTTGCGTAGATCAAACTCAGCTTCAAGCACATATCATGCTTAAAGAATATCAGGCTGAAAATTCTGCGAAGATCCTACATAATGTTAATAAAATAGACTTAATTAAGATGTTTATTGAGGATCTGAGTGGTCGTGGGACACAAGAGCAGTATGAGCGATACGACCAGTATGTAGGGATATTTATTTCCAGTATGGTCACGACTTTTGAAGCTGCAAAGATAGATGGCGTTGAGCTAGAGCTTTATGAAAATAGAGTTTCAGAGGATGTATTGGATTATATTTCAAAAAACTCAAGGTATTTCCCAAAAACTATAAATTCCGAAGATTACATCCAATTACGGGCAGAAGTTGAGAAGCTAAAGGCAAAGCCATAACAAAGCCGTGCACGGCGAGCAATTTTTCCGTCGTTTTTTTGTGGCGGTCGCTACGCTGCCACAAAAAAACAACTCCAAAATTACCGCGTGACGGCGGCGTTAAGTTCCTATCGGTAATTTTCTCCCAACGCAACAAAGGGTATGTATGACTGAACAAGTTACAATTGAAAATTTTATATATAAAGAAAGTGAATTAGACTCAGCATTTGCTCTCTCTACAAAAAATATCATTAAGTTTGGTGATACTGACATTTTTCCATTTCCTTATGAAACAAGAATGTTTTCAGACATTTTTGAAAAATTATTAGTTTCGTTAAACAAAACTCATACTGATTTTTCAAATAGATTAAATGAATGTCCACCGATAAACATTAGTACTTGCTCGACAGTTGGTTATAACGGATACCGTTGGGCGACTCAGATAGATCCATATTGGAATGCATATTTTTTGGGGCTGGTTCTTTCTATAAGCGAAAAAATTGAAAAATCTCGAGTTGGTGAAGATTGTGTTTACTCGTACCGATATGCACCTGATTTTGAACTAGGTTCATTATTTAATAAAGATGTTAACTGGCGAAAATTTCAAAATGATAGCCTGGAATTAGCGAAAAATGATCCATCAATTAATTACGTACTGACTTGTGATGTTGCTGATTTTTATACAAGAATTTATCACCATAGGTTGGAAAATGCTTTAGACAGAATTGACCCACAAAAAGAAATATCATCTAAAATCAAAAAACTTATACAAACATTTTCTGGTACAAATTCATATGGTCTTCCTGTTGGGGGCCCTGCTGCAAGAATACTAGCAGAGCTTGCACTAGATTCACTAGATCATATTCTATTAATCAGTGGTATCAAATTCAAAAGGTATGTCGATGATTTCATGATATTTTGTGAGACCAAAGAAGATGCTCATTCAGTGCTTACATTAATCAGTCGAAAACTGATGGAAAACGAAGGGCTAACGCTACAAAAACATAAAACGAATATTCTTTCAAAAGATGAGTTTACATCATTAACTCAGTCAAAACTATTTGGTTTAGATGAAGATGAAGGTTCGCCAATGAAGGCTAAATTTATGAGTTTACCAATCAGGTTTGATCCATATTCTCAAAATGCAGCTGAGCAATATGAAGAAATAAAAGAAACATTAAGTGACTTCGATTTACTGGGAATGTTGAGTGATGAGTTGCAAAAATCTAAAATAAATCAGCCTTTCAGTAAACAACTTATCAGAGCTTTTGCAGCTGCTGACGATCGAATTCTGTCTGATGCATTTAATGTTATTTTTAATAGTATTACAGAGTTATACCCTATTTTTAATACAATAATTCAAGTTGCTACAACTAACTGGATGAGGTTTGAAACTCAAACAAAAAACTTGATTAGAAGTAAACTCATAGAGCTTGTTAAAACTGATTCTTTTATCCTAAAAACAGAAATAAATTTAGCTTATGTAGTTAAGCTGTTTACAAAGGAAAATAATGTTGAAGGGCAAACAATCCTAACAGAAATTCACCGCTCAAATACAGATAGTATTTTGATCACACTTGTTGTTACTCAGGCGATGGCAAAGTGGAATACGCATTATTGGTTATCAGAGCTTCGAAGAACTTTCCCTACAATGACTCCTTGGCAAAGGCGTTTGTTTATTGTTTCATCTTATCTATTGGGCGATGAAGGAAAGCATTGGTTAACTCATAATAAAGCGAAGTTTAACTTTATAGATGAAATTTATAGAGACTGGGGAGCATTACGTAAAACCAGCAGGAATCTAGAGGAAGCTTTATGATTTCTGAAACCACATTTTCGAAAAAGTTCACTTCTTTTTGGAATGAAATGCTCCCCAATTCAAAGAACTACGTCAGGCTAATAAACGGTGGTCTTTTAGATCCAGTTTATGAGCCATTTGATACAGCTGACCGGAAAAATAACACAGCTTTAGTTAATGTAATTTCTTTTAGCATGTTACGGGAGTTATGCAATGGAGCTCAAACATTAGATCAGCTAAGTAGTACTAAATATTTTGAAAGTCAGCATTTTGAAAGTTTGTTAGAGAAAGATTTATCATATCTATCAAAATTTAGTTATGGAACTGAGTGTTCTTTACCATTATCGGCAAAAGAAAAAGAACAGGCAAGCCAACTATTTAGGTTGATGTACTTTAGATATGTAGCTAATAATTCTACCTCAACAATAGATCCAAAATTCGATGGTTGTGGTTTCATAAATAAATCATACGGAGATCTAATTTCTGACCACAAACTAATTGAAATAAAATCTGGTGAAAGAAGATTTAACCTAACAGATTTACGCCAAGTATTAATTTATTTGGTATTAAATCATTATTCAAAGCAACCTTTTAAAATTTCTACAATTGAACTATTTAACCCCAGAATGGGGATAGCATTCTCAGAAGACGTAGAAAGCTTTTGTTTAAATGTTAGTGCGTTAAATAGCCAAGAGTTATTTTCTGAAATTCAAAAATTTGTAGTCGATAATAATTTTGTTGAAGAGTTCGGAACTTAACAAGGCATTTAAACGGAACTAAAACAGTGGGTTACGTTCCGCTTCGCTACACAGTATAACCCACAATTTTAGTCCGCTTAATGCGGCGTTATGTGGCATTCAGGATATGGCTATACCTAAAAAAGGTTCGAGAAAAATCGAAGTAGATGGAATTTCTTATCGTTGGCTTATCAGGAGTAAACCAACGTACTCTCAAGCAAATGAATGGTCAAATTTAAAAGCGGTTGTCGAATTGCTTGAAAAACCTGCTTCAAAATTATCGATAGATTTTACTGTTCCAAGAAGTGATTCTTGGCTTACAGATAGCAAGGTTAGTATTTCACCTAAAGATATCTCGGCTTGTATTATTAAATCAATAAAGTTAGGTTGGGATGCAAGTGGCAATGAGAATTTCGACATTGAGTACGTACCACATAACAAGCCACTCAAGCAGGACTTTTAACAGTTGGTTAGGTTCCGCTTCGCTTCACATTTTAACCAACAATTAAAAGCCTCTTAGCGGGGCGTTGGTATGACTCCCACTGTCAAGTTAAACGCACTGATCCCTGCCTAACTTTTTTAAGCCATAATTACTTTAGCTCGAATTAGAGCGAGTTAATACATAGGATGAAGCAAGTAATGTCGTCGGTTATCTTGCTGATATTCGTTGGTTATTACTATTTCTAGTAACAGAGCAGACCTACTTATTTCGTCGTGGCACCTGTCTTCAGTCTATGTTCGTGGTTCAATGAAGCGTTAGCTACATTGCCATCCTAACGCCGTCGGTGGTTGTGCCACTCCCGATGCTTGATCCTATGCATTAACTCTAATTCGTTTATCATGCAGGTACTCTTGCCAATCTAAGTTTTGTATTTACTGGCGTTAGCACCACTTCTTTTGCAATTGCCCATATGTATGCAATCATTTCTCGAGCAATGGCGGTGACAACCAGGTTGTAATGTTTCCCTTTGGCTATCATTTTTTTATAGCGCTTGCAGAGCCTAAGTTGTGCTTTCCACGCAATATCAATAATGTCCTTTGGTAAACCTTCTTGTCGTTTTTGCATATCTGTCGATATATTTGCCGCATACCGATAAGTGTGTGCGCCTTCAACGAGAAGGCGCCTCGCTCGGCCGTTTCCGCATTTTGTGATGGCGCCAATATGGCGTTTGCCACCACTCGAGTGCTCACTAGGTACAAGACCAAGATAACTCATTAATTTGCGGGGGTGGTCGAAGCGCGATAAATCGCCAAGCTCAGCAACAACGCCGGTGGCGACCAACAAACGAACGCCACGCATAGCTTGTATAAACGAAACAAACTAGACACCCATCCTAAATTTTGCACTTTTCAAAATTAAAGGCTAGCCTTTTATTAGTACAAAAAACAAGCAGGGCGTCTTATGGCAATTGCAAGAAAACGACAAGTAAGTTTGGTTGATACAAAATACTACCACTGTATTTCGCGTTGCGTGCGCCGTGCATTTTTATGTGGCGAAGACCGTTTTACTGGTCAATCTTACGAGCATCGACGAGGGTGGGTTGAAGATAAGCTGCTTGAATTAGCGAAGGTATTTTGTATTGATGTATGTGCTTACGCTGTTATGAGTAATCACACCCACTTAGTACTGTATGTTGATGATAAAAAAGCGAATCGATTAAACGATAAAGCGATTATTATTCGCTGGCATAAACTCTGTAAAGGCACATTGCTAACGCAAAAATATGTACAAGGTGAAAAGCTAAGTAAAGTTGAACTTATCTTTTTTAATCAAACAGTAAAGCAATACCGAGAGCGCCTATCAAGTATCAGCTGGTTTATGCGGCTATTAAATGAAGACATTGCTCGCAGAGCAAATAAAGAAGATCACTGCACTGGACGGTTCTGGGAGGGTAGATTCAAATCGCAGGCATTACTAGATGAGGCAGCACTTGCGGCCTGTATGGCCTATGTCGATTTAAATCCCATTAGAGCTAAAATGGCTAACACTCCAGAGGATTCAGGCCATACCAGCATCAAACAGCGTTTAACGTATGCAAAGGATGGTAAACAACCAAAAAAACTACAGCGCTTTTCAGGCATGCCACGTCAAATAATGCCAAAAGGTCTGCCGTTTGAGCTTAAATCGTACCTTGAACTTGTTGAATTAACAGGACGTTGTATACGAGAAAATAAGCGAGGGTATATTGAAAGTACACACTTGCCTTTACTAGAAAGGGTGAATATATCTCCAGAAAACTGGTTAAAGCTTACAACCCAATTTACGCGCGTATTTCATGGCGCAGTGGGCAGACCAGTCTCACAAGAAGGTTATTGTGAAAACTTAAACCGAAAGCGGCGAACGAATATCAGTAACTGCGAAAAGCTACTGGCATAAAATTTAAACTACTCAGTAAAACTATTCAGTAAAAAATCACAACTGCACCATGCAGTTATTTTCATGCGTGCAATTTAGATTAAGAGCGCTAGTGACTTATTTGATGGATGAAATAAAAATAACCTGTCGATAAAAGATATATTATTAGCCTACAAATTAAATTTTATGGCAACATTTTGTTTGTTCAATTAGAGTGGCTGTCTAGTTTAGCTGGTCTATTATGGCTTTGGCTTTGAATTAAGCTAACCCACGAAAGGCGGAGGCTAACACCGTGTGGGAGTCATTATGTCTATATGCAAAAGGAGAATCGCGTATGAATATCAATGCAACACTATTAGGAGAGATAATATTTATCTCTGGGATCGTTATCGGCGTCCTTAGTTATTATTTGGCTAAACGTAAAACTAACACACCTAAAATAGCTACATTTATAGGCGTGCTATTAGCATTTATTCCGCCACTCGGTTTAATTTATATTGCCATTCTAGTGTTAAAAAATGACATTAATCAAAACAATACTACTGAGGCTGTTGAGTAATTTGCATATAACAAACAAATTATGGCGCGACGCGCAAACAGCGCGCGCCGCATATTCGAATCGTTATGTAACCAAGGAAGAATCGTGAAATTCTGGAGAAACTCGTCCACAGAACATTATCCAATGTGGAAAGCATTCTTGATGTACATCTGGGTAATACCTGGAGTTCCGATAGGAACCTTTTTAGGTGTTTATTTCTTAGAGGCTCGTAATAGGAGCGATGATGAATTATTACTTAGCTTGCTTAACTATCGTTTAGATTTTACTTTGATTATTTTATTTGGTGTTGGTTTTATCCTTTGGGTTTGGTCTATTAGAGCTTTAAGTAAGCCTGTTTTTCAAATTCATCAAAATAGGTTGTACTTTTACGGTTATGGCTTTTTTAAAGATGACATTGCACTTGATTCACTTCAAGAAATACGCTCCTATAATCTTGGTCCGCTGGGTCACCTAATAGACTTTAAATCTAAAGTCGGTATTACCTTTAGATCTTTTGCTTTTCTATCAAACATTAATAAAAGTAAATTAGAAAAGTTTTTTGAGGAAAGTGGTATAAAGGTTACATAACAAACCATTCAAGCAGGACATTGCTCCTCACCCGTTTTAGTGGACACCTCCTCATCACTTTGAAGAGGCTAAAATGCCTAAATATACTCAACCTAGGAAGACATGGTTTTATCCAGTTAATTTCAAAATCAAAGTGTTGTGGCATAGTGATTTTGGCCACTATTTACATACGAACTTGTATAAAACCAAGTGGATCTTTTTTATGCCTTAGTTTTATTAAAAACGTCCACTAATGTTAAACTACAAAAAACTTAATTACTTAATATAGCTATGGCATTTTACATTCCTTTATTACAACCTCACTTTAAGCACATTGAAATTGGCGATACGCTTACATCACTTTGGAGTGGATGTGGCAGTATTGTGCAGTGCCAGCTTGATGATAAAGCCTGCGTTATTAAAGCTATTAAAATACCCAGTTATATATACCATCCTAAAATTAAACAAAGCGAATTTGCGCTTAAAAGAAAGCAGCACTCATATAGTGTTGAATACACTTTTTATAAGCTTTATAGCCAGCATTTACCAGTACATGCACAAAGTATTGAATGTATAGGTGCAATTAATAAAGATGATGAATATGCGCTGGTGTTTAAGGATTTCACCAAACATGGGTTTACTCAAGCAGGGCCACAACATGTTAAAGCTATATTAAGGTGGCTTGCACACTTTCATGCGTTTAACTTAAGTAAACCCGCTGAAGGGTTATGGCAGCAAGGCAACTACTGGCATTTAAGCACGCGCCCAGATGAGTTTAATAAACTAAAAGATAACCTTGATAAAAAGTCCGATATTAAAAATGCTGCACATAAAATAGATGAGCAGCTACAAAGTTGTGCGTATAAAACGCTGATTCATGGCGATGCAAAACTTGCTAACTTTGCAGCAAATGAGCGCGATGAAATACTCGGTTATGATTTTCAATATATAGGTGCAGGTTGCGGGATTATTGATGTAATGTATTTTATGACCAGTTGCTTAAGTGATGCACAATTACATGAGTGCGCTGATGAGTATCTTGCGTATTATTTTGATAATTTAAAGGCTGCTATTACTACTTATCATCCTACAGCACCAGCAAGTAAAATAGCTGACGATTGGCTCGCTTTATGGCCTGCTGCATGGGCTGACTTTTATCGATTTTTAGCTGGCTGGAGCCCTGAGCATCAAAAAATAAATAGTTATATGCAACAGCAAGTAAACAGCTGGTTAGCGAGTAACATTTAATAAACACAACGGGTTGATTGCTTGCATAAATATCAAGCAAAACAATACATTTTGGCACGATGTATGAAAATCTCTTTAAAACTACAGGTCAAATGACCTTTTTTAATATAAAATACTGCAAATTCTTGTATCAGTAGGTTTATATCATGGCAATTCACGTTATTTCACACCCTCTTGTTCAACATAAACTAGGCCTAATGCGAGCGCATGGTATTAGTACTAAAAGCTTTCGTGAATTATGTTCTGAAGTTGGAACCTTATTAACTTACGAAGCAACTAAAAACCTACAGTTAGAAGATAACGAAATTACAGGCTGGGATGGCAATAAATTAAAAGTAGAGCATATTAAAGGTAAAAAAATTACCGTAGTGCCTATTTTACGCGCAGGTCTTGGCATGATGGACGGTGTTATGCAGTTATTACCGGCGGCTAAAGTAAGTGTTGTTGGTCTTGAACGTAACGAAGAAACGCTAGAGCCAGTACCATATTTTGAAAAGCTAGTAGGTAATATTGATGAGCGCTTAAGCTTAGTTATTGACCCTATGCTTGCAACAGGTGGCTCAATGATTGCCACAATCGATATGCTTAAAAAAGCAGGCTGTAAAGAAATCAAAGTAATTGTATTAGTAGCTGCACCAGAAGGTGTGGAAAAAACACTTACAGCACATCCCGACGTAGAAATATTTACAGCCTCTGTAGATAGCCACTTAAACGAAAAGGGCTATATTATCCCTGGTTTAGGCGATGCGGGCGACAAAATATTCGGTACTGTTTAGGAGTCTTTAAGTGCAAAATAATGACACCTTTTCAATAAAAACTATTTTAACGGGCGCGCAAATGCTGTTTGTAGCATTTGGTGCGCTGGTATTAGTGCCACTTTTAACGGGCTTGGATCCTAATGTTGCGCTTTTTACCGCTGGCATTGGTACTTTGCTGTTTCAGGTAGTGACTAAAGGCCAAGTGCCTATATTTTTAGCTTCATCGTTTGCTTTTATTGCACCCATTATTGCCGCTGTGCAAATGTGGGGCGTGCCAGCCACTATGGGCGGCTTAATGGTAGCGGGCTTTGCTTATATGCTTTTAAGTTTATTAGTAAAATTTAAGGGCGTTGCAACGCTTCATAAAATTTTACCGCCTGTGGTTGTAGGCCCTGTAATTATGGTTATTGGTTTAGCGCTTGCACCTGTTGCTGTAAATATGGCGATGGGTAAAAGTGGCGACGGCAGTATTCAAATTATTGATTACAACAGCGCTATTTATATTTCGTTGTTCTCGTTAGTGGTTACGCTTATTTTTGCAGTGTGGGGAAAAGGCGTATTTAAGCTTATACCTATTCTGGCAGGGGTTGTAGCGGGTTATTGTTTATCGCTTGGTATGGGCGTTGTGCAATTTGACGCGGTAACTAACGCACAGTGGTTTGCTGTACCAAACTTCACATGGCCTGAGTTTAAATGGCAGGCTATTTTGTTTATGGTGCCTGTAGCAATAGCACCTGCAATTGAGCATATTGGCGATATGATGGCTATAAGCCAAGTAACCAATAAAGACTTTTTGAAAAAACCTGGGCTTCACCGTACTTTGTTTGGTGATGGCCTTGCGACGTCTGCTGCATCATTATTTGGCGGCCCGCCTAACACAACTTACTCAGAGGTAACGGGAGCAGTTATGCTTACCAAAAACTTCAATCCTAAAGTAATGATGTGGACAGCCATTATCGCCATTATTTTAGCCTTTGTTGCTAAAATGGGATCTGGCTTACAGACTATACCTGTACCTGTAATGGGCGGCATTATGATTCTACTTTTTGGCTCTATTGCTGTAGTGGGTTTAAATACATTAGTTAAGTCGGGCGATGATTTAACAGCACCACGTAACTTAAGTATTGTTGCACTTATTTTGGTGTGCGGTATTGGCGGTATGCATATTGGTGGTAGCCAATTTAGTTTAGAGGGCGTAAGTTTATGCGCTATTTTAGGCATTGTACTCAACCTTGTATTACCTAAGGCGCAGCCTCAAGAGAGTTAATAGTGCACGTAAGTTAAAAATATTGCACCAAAATAGCGCATTTTCAATGCGCTATTTTTTTAACCTACTAATAAATATACAAAAATAATAATGGTCTATTACCTGCATTTAATTTCCAGAACGCATCGTATGCAAAGGAGTTACTATGTCAGAGGCCAATATTGTGGATATAACCCCGTTTTTAGCAAAGCACCAACTGCCTTTAAAGTATCAATATTTGAGTGAGCAATACTTTGTTCCACTCGCGCATGACATCCTCGAATCTAAAAAAACAAATACTCCTATTTTTGTTGCCATAAATGGATGCCAAGGATCAGGGAAAACAACACTCGCTGATTTTTTAGTTACGTGGTTTTCTAAAAACACATCCCTTAACAGTGTCGCATTATCTATTGACGATTTTTATTTAGCTAAGCAAGCGCGTAAACAACTTGCTGAGGATGTTCATCCACTATTTGCAACTCGTGGAGTACCAGGTACTCATGACACGGAGTTGATGAATAGCACTATTTCGCAGCTATTAGCAGGTGATATAAATGTGCCATTACCACGCTTTAATAAACACATTGATGATTGCGTTTCTCAAAATGAATGGTTAGCTAATTCAACGCCTGTCGATATTGTTATTTTAGAAGGATGGTGTGTAGGCAGTGAGCCGCAGCCATTATTTTCATTGAGTGAACCGCTTAATGAGTTGGAGCAGCTTCATGATAAGGAGGGCGTGTGGCGTCGTTGTATAAACAGTTGTTTAGCCAATGAGTATAAAGCAATTTTTAATAAAATTGATTACACCGTAATGCTTAAAGCGCCAAGCTTTAGTGATGTATTTACATGGAGACAAGAGCAAGAGCAAAAACTAATTGCTAAAGAAGGTGCAGGATCAGGCACGATGACTAATGCGCAGTTAGTGTGGTTTATTTCTCATTTTGAGCGTATTACACGCGAAAATTTAAATACTTTGAGCAGTAAAGCAAACGCACTGATTGAGCTTGATGCTAATCGCGATATAAGTGGGATGCATTTAATTAGCGATGACACCCTTCAGCCAATTATTTTTACCGATTTAGATGGCACTTTACTCGATCATAGCGATTACAACACCAGTAATGTGAGTGTGTTATTGCAACAGTTACAAAACGCACATATCCCGGTGGTGTTTAATACCAGTAAAACATTTTGCGAAGTGGTTGAAATTAAAAACGAATTAAACATCCAACAGCCTTTTATTGTTGAAAATGGCGCTGCAGTTTATATACCCGATCACTACTTTGAACTTAAACCGATTGGTTGTAAAAAAGTTGGCGCTTATTGGTGTTTTGCATTAGCTAAGCCTTTGTCGCGTTTATTAAGTGATTTAGAGTCGCTCGATTCTAAATACAAAGCGCATTATAAATTATTTAGTAACTTAACCGGTGAACAAATCTCTGAGTTAACAGGGTTGAGTGACGAACAAGCAAGGCGTGCGCAAACGCGAGACTACTCAGATCCACTTTATTGGTATGGCAATGATGACTTACTAAATACCTTTGTCGAAGATGTTAAAGCGCTTGGTTACGACATAAAAGTAGGAGGGCGCTTTATTCATATTGCCAAAAATACAGACAAAAGCGCTGCACAGCAGTGGTTAGTTAAGCAGTTTACCCATCACTTTAGAAAGCCTCTCACAGTCATAGCATTGGGCGATAGCGATAACGATAAGCAAATGTTAGAGCAAGCCAATATTGCCATTATTATTGCAAATCCGGCGAGCAAAAAACCGGTTAAATTGTCACATAACAAGGCACGCTATTCACAATCGCCAGCACCATTAGGTTGGATTGAAGAAATAACATCACTACCTTGTATTAACAGTATTTTAAGTATTACTGAGGAGCAAACATCTCATGGCTGATTTTTACCAAAATGGCGTAATTACTACATTACACAATATAGCCGACCGACCAATTGAAGAGCTAGAAAAAGAATTAATCGGGTTTAGTAAGCAGCGTCCAATGGGGCTTATATTACCATCGTTATTTAGCGAGTTAGAAGGCCCTGCGCTGCAAAATATAGTTAGCGAGTTGCGTGAAGTACCGTATTTATCGCAAATTACTATTGGCCTAGATAGAGCTGACGAAGCACAGTATCGCCACGCACTTGGTTTTTTTAAACAGTTAAATCAAAACCACAAAGTACTTTGGAACGACGGCCCGCGCTTACAAGCTCTTGATAAAGAATTACAAGAGCTAGGCGTAGCGCCAAGAGAGCTTGGAAAAGGCCGAAATGTTTGGTACTGCATGGGTTATAAGCTAGCAACAGCAGAAGTAGAATCTATCGCGCTGCATGATTGCGATATTTTAACCTATGACAGAAGCCTACTTGCTCGCTTAATTTACCCTGTTGCGCATCCGCGTTTTAACTATGAATTTTGTAAAGGCTTTTACCCGCGTACAGCAAACGGAAAAATTAACGGCCGTGTATCACGCTTATTAGTAACGCCACTACTGCGTTCATTCAAAACTATATTAGGTAACCGCGACTATTTGGAATACATGGACTCATTTAGATACCCATTAGCAGGTGAGTTTTCGTTCAGACGTGATGTATTAAACGACATTCGCATCCCAAGTGATTGGGGATTAGAAATTGGCGTACTAAGTGAAATGTATCGTAATTATTCACATAATCGTTTGTGCCAAGTAGATATCGCCGATAACTACGATCACAAACACCAAGCACTATCACTTGATGATCAAAGTGCTGGGTTATCTAAGATGTCGATTGATATAACCAAAGCTTTATTTAGAAAGCTAGCAACACAAGGCGTTACTTTTACCAGTGAAACTATTCGCTCACTCAAAGCAACGTATTACCGTATTGGTTTAGATTTTATAGAAACCTACCATAATGATGCAATAATGAATGGCTTAACGCTTGATGTGCATCAAGAAGAAAAAGCAGTAGAAATGTTTGCACAAAATATTATGAATGCAGGGCAACAATTTTTAGATAACCCAATGGAAGCGCCATTTGTACCAAGTTGGAACCGTGTTGTGTCAGCAATGCCAGATGTATTTGAGCGCTTAAAAGAAGCAGTGGAGTTAGATAACAAAGAATATAGCCAACCTAAAAAATAAATGTTCAGGCTAAGTAACTAAAAAATAAAAGGGGCGCATGTGAGCACAGTTAACGAACTATTTTTACAGCGGGTAGAGCAACATCTTCGAATAATTTATGAGGATGTTGAACTGCCCTTATCAATTGCTGAGCTTGCTCAGCAATTGATTAAGATTATTTTAGGCAGCAGTCCACTGCGCGACCCGACACCGCATACAAACAGGTGGGATGAACAAGATATAGTATTGATAGCTTATGGCGATTCAATTATTAAGCATGATAATAGTGATTTTGCGGTATCAAGCCCAATGGAAGCTCCGCTCAAAACACTACACCGATTTATAAAAGATCAATGCGATATGCAACTTAATGCGCTGCATATATTACCATTTTACCCGTACAGCTCAGACGAAGGCTTTGCAGTAATGAACTACGTGCAAGTTAACGAATCGCTAGGGGATTGGGGGATATTCAAAACATAGCCAAAGATGTAAAGCTAATGGCTGATTTAGTAATTAACCATTGCTCAAGCAGAAGCGTATGGTTTGAGAATTTTTTAAACGATTTACACCCAGGTAAAGATTACTTTAAAACGGCAAGCTTAACTGATGATTTAAGCCAAGTTGTACGCCCGCGTACCTCATCGTTATTAAATACAGTAACAACGCCAAGCGGCGAAAAACACGTATGGTGCACGTTTAGTCACGATCAGGTTGATTTTGATTTTGGCAATCCTGATGTACTTAAAGAGTTTGTGGGCATAATTCGGCATTATTTAGACAACGGTGTGCGCTTATTTAGACTCGATGCAGTTGCTTTTTTATGGAAGCAACTAAATACAAATTGTATTAACTTACCACAAACACATGAAGCCGTAAGGCTAATGCGCACGCTTATTGAGCATGTAGAGCCAAGTGTGGTCATAATTACCGAAACCAATATTCCAAATCAAGAAAACCTATCGTATTTTGGTAACGCCAATGAAGCGCATGCGATTTACAACTTTGCACTGCCACCATTATTGCTACACACTTTGTTAAGTGGTGATAGCACAGCACTTAAACACTGGATGATGAGTATGCCGCCGGCGCAAAACGGCACAGCCTACTTTAACTTTATAGCATCGCATGACGGAATTGGGCTTAGGCCAATTGAGGGTTTATTAGAACCTAGCGAAGTGGCTTCACTCGTAAGCACAACGATGCAATTTGGTGGGCGTGTTTCAATGCGTACCAGTAATGACGGCACACATACCCCGTATGAGCTAAACATTGCATTATTCGATGCGCTACAAGGAACACATAACGGCCCAGACAAATTTGGACTTGAACGGTTTATGTGTGCACACGCAATTATGTTTGCACTTGAGGGAATACCAGGGCTTTATATCCATAGTTTACTTGGCACAACAAACGATTACGAGCGTTTTGAAAACTCTCAACACAACAGAGCCATTAACCGTCATCGTTGGCAAGAGTCAAAATTGTTAGCAGCGATTGGTGAAAAATACAGCCATCATCATAAAGTATTTATTGGTATTAAAGCGTTATTGGGTGTACGTAAAAAGCAAAGTGCGTTTCATCCTAATGCCACGCAGTTTACGCTGCATTTAGCGGGGGATTATTTGGTTTTTGGCGACAAAGCATCGATCGAAAGCAAAGTATATTTTGTGTTTATAATATAAGCGATAAAGCACAAACCTTAATACTAGCCGATTTAAACCTAATTAATACGCAGCAATGGTTCGATTTAGTCGCAGTAAACACAATAGAAGAAGGGCAGCTAAATATTGAACTCGAGCCATATCAAAGCGTGTGGTTGAGCAACCTGCAGTAAATATTTTTAACGATTTAAATATAAAACTAACTGTAAAGGGGCTTTACAGTTAGTTTTAAGCCATTTCACTACCCGAGTTACTTTCTTTTCTATCCTTGATACAATCTGTATGTTTTTAACTTAGTAAGGTTGTTCATGAAGTCTTTTTATATATTTTTCACATTGTTATTTAGCTCATTAGCATTTGCTGATCAGCCTGTTGATCTCGAAATAAACATGAAAAACACAGGCCTTGCTTATAAACAAGCAGTACAAGCAACTGATCTAGTAGAATTTAATATCGCAATCGATAAGTTTATTAAGCTGGCAAAAGTAAGTAAAACAGCCAAATTTTATAAAGAGCCCGAACAGTCATTACAAGGCCTTGATAAAGTAATTGCTCAGGCTGAGCTTGCTAAAAATGCGGCTAATAAACAAGGGCTCGCAGGGGCGAAAGCATCATTAAAAAATATAGATGATTTACGTAAAAAATATCACAAACTACATGAGCCACCAGGCTTTTTTGAATTATTGTTTGGTTCGTAATCTAGGCTCAAACTAAAAAATTATGTATTAGTAAATATTTTAACCAACATTTAGGTTATATAAGGAATAACAATGGAAATTTCAGTTTCAATGTTAGAAGGCCAAAAGCAAAGTGCAAAATTTGGCGATTTAGAAGTGATAAGCGATCAAAGTATTGCTGCGGGTGGGAGTGCCGAACACCCTGAACCTTTTGACTATTTTTTAGTGAGCATGGTGCTATGCGCAGGGTTTTACGCACGAAAATTTTGTGAACAACGTGATATTTCTACACAAGGAATGACGCTAACGCAAAACAATGAAAACGTTGATGACAATGGTAAAAAGTTATTTGCTATTGAAATTAACCTACCAGAGGGTTTTCCTGAAAAATATAAAAAAGCCCTTATAGCTGCTGTTAATACGTGTACTGTTAAAAAAGTAATTCAGGCCGTGCCTGAATTTTCAGTCATTGTAAAATAGTAACGTCCTAAAATTAGGTAGCTTAAATAAGCTACCTAATTATGTATTAATACCCCGCTGAGATTACTTCTTTTTCATCCCTTGAACGGCTTTAAAGCGAGGGTTGCTTTTACAGATAACAAATACACGGCCTTTGCGTTTAACTATTTGACAACCAGCGCGCTGTTTTGCACTTTTGAGTGAGCTAAGTACCTTCATTATTTTTCCTCTTTTTTACTCGTTGAAACACCTTTAAATCGACGATTAAACTGTGCAACACGACCATCTGTGGTTACGGTTTTTTGCTTACCTGTATAGAAAGGGTGTGAATCACTCGACACATCAATAGGCACATACGGATAAGTTTTACCGTCTACCTCAACAGTGCGGTTGGTTTTAATTGTTGAACCGATAATAAAATAAGAGTCGGCAGCGGTGTCGTGAAAAGCAACTACTTGGTAGTCAGGGTGAATATTTGGTTTCATAATGCGCCTCAATAAATGATATGTGATAATGTATCATTTAATTTAACGCATTTTTTTGTGCTTTGCAAATAGTTTTAAAAGCAGTGAAAAGCACCAGTTTGATGGCTATTTGTGCAAATAAATCAAAAAATAAGCACTTAGATTAAAAATGCTGGCTATTAGCGTTTAGGCTGTTATAACTATATTTAAGCTAATAAAAACGTTAAAACCGCATTTACAGTTGATCACAGAGGTAATGTATGAGCGACGCAGTACAACAACAAGAAAAAATAGATCAAGGGGTGATGGATACCCTAAGAGAGCGTGACCATAGTGCCTTAGCACATCAACTTAATCCTTTAAGTTGTAACCACAACGACATTGTTGAGTTATTGGCACAATATATGGCACTCAGTGAGCAAGACAATGATGAATTGTTTGACGATTGGTTTGATAATTTATCTAAAGAACAGCATACGGTATTAAAAGTTTTTGAAATTTATCGAGGTCAATATGAGCATCAAAACTAATATTGTTTTAGATGCTTAGTTTTACTCTAAATACGAATAATTTAACTTTATGATTAAAGCGTTATTAGACTAATATAAATTTACTCTCTGATTAAAGTTTGGTTATACCGAGCTAAATTAGTTTAATAATTTCAAGTTTTTAAGAAATGTTTGTTAAAATTAGTCAGTTAACAGGAGTCAACAGTGGCAGACATTAATAAGTTAGTAAATAATATAAAAACAATAGTGAAAGATAATCAAATACCGCTTAATAAACTAATGACACCTGACTTTATTAGCTCACATACAAAGTATAATGATTTTGATAGTTTATTGGCCGGAGGCGGTTTTGAAATAACGGATGAAAAACAATTTAATTTATTTCCTAGTAACGATTGGGAAGCGTACATAACTAGGCAAACGCAGTTTATATCATGGAGAGAGATGAGGATGAGAGCCATGGTTATTTATGTTGGTTATCAAATAACACTCGATGATTAATTTATTACCTTTATTATTTCTATTTTAAAAGATCACAAAGTTAGTTTTGGTTTTATAAAATCTAAAAAAGCGACAATACGAGACGAAACTGCGCTGTTTTTATAATAAACCGCTTGTATAATTTCACGATTATTTGGCCTCATAACCGCATTGGGTAGTAATTCAATAAGTCGCTTTTCATTTATGTCATTTCCAATCATAAAATCCGAAAGTAAAGCAATGCCTTGCCCTACTAAACATAATTGTCGTACTGTCTCTCCGCTACTCGCGCTCAGCGAATAGCTTAGTTTTAAAGGTTGAATTAACGGCCAGCTATTAAGTTTAGGTGAGTCGGTAAAACCAATTAATTTATGGCTGGTTAAATCATTTATAGCATTAATTTTAGGGTTACTTTTTAAATACTCAGGGCTTGCGACTATTCGCAGTTTACTATGGCCTAACTTACGAGCATGTAGGTTTGAGTCCTTTAAATCACCAATGCGTATGGCTAGGTCTGTTTTATGTTCAAGTAAATCAATAATGCTATCGTGCGAGGTTATATCAAGCGTTATGTGCGGGTATTGCTTAGCAAATTCGCCAATTAAAGGCGTAAGTTGGTGCAATACAAAAGGGCTTGCCGCATCTATTCGCAGCTTGCCACTTGGCGCTTGTTTTAAAAGCTTTATGGCTTCTTCTCCGGTATAAAGCGTATTTAATCCTTCGCGCGCATATTTTATAAAAGTATGGCCTTCTTCGGTAAGCTCTAATCGGCGTGTTGTTCTGTTTAGCAAAGTGCATTGCAGTGTATTTTCAAGGCGTGATACAGCTCGCGACACTTTAGCCACTTGTTGATCGAGCAAATTAGCCGCCCCCGAAAAGCTTCCGCAATCGACTACCGTTATAAACGTTTCTAAATCTTCAGTTTTTGAATGAACAGCCATAAATATACCAACACCATCTTTGCATTATTAACAAAAGTATTTTGTCACTAATGCTATTTTTTGCAAACGATATTTTAGCCAAACTATATTCTTCATATATTAATGAGGATATAACTATGCCATTGGCTTTGTGGGCGCTTACCTTAAGCGCATTTGCAATAGGAACAACTGAGTTTGTAATAGTGGGGTTAGTACCCACCATTGCAAACGACTTAGGCGTAAGCCTACCTTCAGCGGGTTTGCTTGTAAGTTTATATGCGGTTGGCGTTGCTATTGGTGCACCGGTGCTAACAGCTTTAACGGGTCGTTGGAATCGTAAAGTGGTCTTAATAAGCTTAATGGGCTTGTTTGTATTGGGTAACTTACTTGCTTGGCAAGCGCCAAGTTACGAAACATTAATACTTGCGCGCATTTTAACGGGGCTTGCCCATGGTGTGTTTTTTTCAATCGGATCGATGATTGCCACAAGTCTAGTAAGCAAAGACAAAGAAGCCAGTGCAATTGCCATTATGTTTACCGGGCTTACTGTAGCACTCGTAACTGGTGTGCCACTAGGTACATGGATTGGACAACACTTTGGTTGGCGTGCAACGTTTTTAGTTGTGTCGGTATTAGGTTTAATTGCATTAATCGGCAGCTCTATTTTAGTGCCAAAAAACTTAAAACAATCAATACCAGCCACGTTTAAAGAACAACTACAAGTAATTGTAAAACCGCGTTTATTACTCGTGTATTTAATGACGATATTGGGCTACGGCGGCACGTTTACAGCGTTTACTTATTTAGCACCTATTTTAGAGCAACAAACAGGCTTTGCGCCTTCGGCTATTGCCTTAATAATGCTTGTTTACGGCGTATCGGTAGCGGTAGGTAATATTTGGGGTGGAAAGTTGGCCGACAAGCGCGGCCCAATTAGCGCTTTGAGTATTATATTCAGCGCTTTGAGTGTTATTTTACTGATATTTACCTTTACGATGGAATCAAAAATTGCCGCTGTACTTACTATTCTAGTCTGGGGCGCATTTGCTTTTGGTAATGTGCCAGGCTTGCAACTTTATGTAGTAAAGCAAGCACAAAAGCACACGCCAAATGCGGTAGATGTTGCATCAGGTTTAAACATAGCCGCATTTAATATTGGTATTGCACTTGGCTCAATTATTGGTGGTAGCGTAGTAGAGAGCATGACCCTGCAAGACACAGCATGGATAGGCGCTGTTATCTCTGTTTTAGCACTCGGTGTTACACGCTACAGCGGTATGCTTGATAAACGTGAAATTCAGCAAGCATAAAGTCTTAGCAGGGTCTGTTGACCTTTTAGGATTAAATTTGTTCAATCTAGGGAGGATTTAATCACGGAGCGAGGTTTGTAACCTAGTGGGCTAAGTAAAAATCGAGGGACAAAGAGTAAATCCACCCTAGGAAGAACCTACAGGCAGCGCGTATTTAGCATTTATGCTGCGTTATCGCCTACTTATGTGGAGCAACCACACTGCATAGGCTCTGCCTTGCCTAAATACCAAATACACTGCTGCAAATGTAATCTCTAAAGATTAACAGACCCTAACCTTGAAACTAAAATTAATGACCTCATACCTGTTATAAGGTCATAGATTTTTAAGTGACAGTCGCAATAAGAAGTAAAAGGTGTATTTCGTAAAGCTTTAAAAGAGCTTGTTTTTAACCGATTATTTTATAAGGATAAACCATGACAAAACGTGTAATAGAAATGCCAGAACTAGGTATGGGAACATTCCGCTTAGAGGGCGACACGGCCTATAACTCAGTAAAAATGGCGCTCGAAGTTGGGTTTCGCCATATTGATACCGCACAAATTTATGGCAACGAAGAGCAAGTAGGTCAAGCCATAAAAGACAGTAATATTCCGCGCAGTGAAATATTTTTAACTACCAAAGTATGGAATAACAAATTAAATAAAAGCGACTTTATTCCAAGCGTTAAAAAGTCACTTGAAAAGCTACAAGTTGATTCGGTCGACTTACTGCTAATTCATTGGCCATCGCCTGCTAACGACGAGCCAATGAGTGAATACCTCACTGAATTACTAAAAGCGAAGCAGCTTGGTTTAACTAAGCACATTGGTGTATCAAACTTCACCATTGCAAACTTAAATGAAGCAATGCAAACACTCGACTCGCGTGAAATATTTACCAATCAGGTTGAGGTTCACCCATATTTAACTAATACTAGATTGCGTGCGTTTTGTGCTCAGCACGATATACACGTAACGGCGTACATGCCATTTGTAGTAGGCAAAGTACTTAAAGATCAAACCATTATCGACATTGCTAAAAAGCACGATGCAAGTCCAGCACAAGTTGTTTTAGCATGGGTTAACGCCAGCGGTATGACGACAATTCCATCATCAACTAAGCGCAAAAATTTAGAAGATAACTTTAACGACCACGTTAAATTAGATGATGAAGACATAGCCCGCATTGATGGCCTAGATTGTGGCGACCGCCAAGCAACACCAGACTTTGCGCCGCAGTGGGATCAGTAAACTTACCTCAAACGCAAAGTTAAACTAAATATTTTAAGGTGTAGATTATCTACACCTTAACTTTTAAAAAGGAATACACATGTTAACGGTTATAGCGGCACTGTCGTGCAAAAATATTGATGCAGATGTGATGCTTACAGCACTTGAAAACTTACAAAAGTCATCGCGCCAAGAAGTAGGGTGCTTACGTTATGAACTATCGGTAAAAAGTGATGATGAACATACCGATTACGTTGTTAGCGAACAGTGGGCGTCTGACGAACACTTTGAAGCGCATAAAAACGAGCCACACTTTAAAGCGTTTGGTATGCAAGTTACTGGGCTTTTAACCAATAGTAGTATCGATGTATATAAATCAATTGGTTAAATTATTTTTATAGTGCTTATTATGGTATGTATTAAAATACTTAGCTAAATTACATGTAATAAAGTAAATACTCAAATAGGACTCTTTTTATGAATTCGGAGTGTGTCGAAATCTAAGATAGTTTTGTAGTGAACGCCAAATTTTATGGTAATAGAAAATCTACTTGGCCCACCTGTTTTAGTTGATAATTCATATGGTTTTGCTCTTACTAATGCAAATTGATGATTCTTCTGTTAGCTTAGCAACTGACATGAAACTAGGTGGAAAACATGTGGCTCCTTCTTTAGTTGCTGAACTAGGCAAAGAAGCAAGTATCAATATTGATGGTAAAGAGCTTTCAGTTTTAGTAAGCAAATCAAGTAGCTAATAAGTTAAAAATTAGGAATATAATTAATGAAAAACTCAAGAAATGAAATAGTAAAATATGGAGTCTCTTTTGGTACAGCTCTAGCAATTGCTATTTCATGGAGTGCTAACGAGTCTGTGTTATGGGCAATTTTGCATGGTTTTTTATCTTGGTTTTATGTTATTTGGCATGTAATTACGCGATAAGTGCTTTCGCGTGTGCACTGATTGATTATGTAGACTGCGGTCAAGGTTAATAGTCGAGCAATTACCATTTAAAACGATTAAGTTAAAAATATAAAAGGAATAATTAATAATGAAAGGTGCGGGTGGAAGCTCTGGTGGTATTGGGCATTTTTTTATTGGTTTAATTATGATGTGCGGTGGCTTTTATATGCTGCTAAACGCAATTTCGGTGACTTCTAATTTTGGACTAAGCTCTCGCATTTATAGTGCTAATGCTTTAGGTGGCTTTGGCGTTACAGGCGGCATGGTTATGATCCCGTTTATTTTTGGTGTGGGCCTAATTTTTTATAATTCTAAAAACATTTTAGGCTGGGTGCTATCGCTTGGCTCGTTAACAGCACTAATATTTGGCGTTATATCGAGTGTTCGATTTAGTATGCGAACTATGACGTCGTTTGATTTGATTGTTATTATAATTTTAGCGTTTGGTGGCTTAGGGCTGTTTTTACGCTCGCTTAAATCTGTTGATACTTAACTAATTACCACGCTTTGTTTTAAATACAATTTTAATTATAGGCATTTAACATGATGTTCTAATGCCTAAACTAATATATGAATAATGTAATCCTTCCTATTTACTGCTTAACCAGTAATGTATTTTAAAGAGATTTATGTGAACAACTCAATACAGCTAAAACTAATTGCTACTCACTTATTAGCACAAAGAGAAGAAAACCCAGCACGTTCAAACTTTCCCAAAGAGTTAGAACTAGACTCGACTGACGATGCGATAGAAGTACAAAAGTTGATGATTTATTTAAATGATCAAACTGTATATGGCTGGAAGTGTATGCTGCCTTTAGATGATGGCTCAATTATATTAGCGCCTCTTTTACATGCACCTATAAAACAAGCTGAAAATTGCCCACTGTATACAACAAACAATAAAGCGCTTATTGAACCAGAAATTGCATTTATTTTACAAAGCGATTTACCAAGTAATAAAACCTATACAAATGAAGACGTGGATACTGCATTTGCCAGCGTCCACTTGGCACTTGAGCTTATTCAAAAAAGATTTGATGAAGACACTCCATGCACTCACATTGAAAAGATGGCTGATGGTTTATCTAATCAAGGCGTGTATTTAGGTCCACAAATAGATAAAGCCAAAGCGTATAACGCAAGTACTGTAAATATAAACGTTAAGCAAACTGAGCTGGAGTTAAATTTAGCGGGTGTGCATCCTGCAGAACTTGCGCAACTTCCACTTTATTGGGCAGTTAATTACTTATCAGCAAAGGGAATTAGCTTAAAAGCAGGGCAAGTGTTTATAACAGGTTCTTATTGTGGTGTTGTTGAGCTTAATACCAATGAGCAAACATGTATTACATATGAAGATTTAAATACATTTAATGTGACATTTTTATCCCATTAAGCGTAATACTCATTTTAACGGTCATAATAAAACAACCCACTAATTAGTGGGTTGTTTTATTAGGCTAAATTTTAATTATTTGATTTTAGAGAGTAATGCAGGGTTTATTACGAGATTTCTTACACCGTGAGCATGATCTTCATTAAAGGTATTACTTTCACACCACTTACCTACACTGTTTATATCTACTTTTGCTACTTTTGGTTTAACTGACCATGTTACTTGGAAAGGAGAGCCTGCCTCATTGTAACCAGGGCCAGTGGTAGAGCCGGTATAAATAACTGCTTCACCAGTATTAGTAAGTGCATTCGCTGCTTGGTAATAGCCATTAACCGATGACACGTTACTTATTTCGTTAAAATCAAGCGCGTTTGCATCGTTTACTAATACGTATACTTGCGCTTCAACACGTAGTTGCGGATTTTTAATCGAATCACTCAAACAACTACCCAGTGTAGGGCCAGGTTTAACCATTGCACTGCTATGCACATTGTGAACTTCAATGGTGTCGCCTACTGAAAGAGCGCCGTGTTCGCTCGGACAAATCTTTATTTTTGTAGGTTTGCTCTCATTTTTAGTTAAAGAGCCTGAATACACATAGCCACTTTGATAGCCATGACCATCGCCATTGCCTGCATATTTACTAAACTCGCCGCCGGCGTGTTCTGCATTTTTATGAAAATGGATATTGCATAAGTTCATTTGTGATGAAGCAGGCGCATCAGAAAATATTACTGTATTCTCGCCTTTATGATTATCAATATTACGCGGAGATTGAGGGCCAAAACCTTTATTAATTGTGTTTTTAGCAAGTGCGGCGCGCTGTGTTTTTACTACGTCATCGCTTACGTTCTCGTGGTTAGCTTTAGCAAGTGTATTAAAAGAAAGAATTGTGAGTGCAGCAGAAATTAAGCTTATTTTTGTTTTCATTGTCATTGAGTCAGTGCCTTTATTAAGGTGCTTTATTGCGAATTTTCGCTCGTTTGATACGTGATAGTTACGTTAATAGATCTCATTTAATCTAAAAATAATCCTAAAATAGTAAATAATCAACTTAATATAATGTTATTTAATAGACAAATCATACTTTAAAACAAGTGCATCAATGTAGCGAGTGCGTAATGTGCTTTGCTTTTCATGATCGGCACCATGACTCAGTGCACGGTTTAAAAGCTTCATAGCGGGATGTAAGTAAGAACGCTCGTCTTTGTCTAAACTCGCTTTACTTCGTAGTTCGGTAATATCGTCTACAACTAAGCGACCAATATCAACAGCGACTATTTCGTCTATTAATCCATTTTGAGTAAGTACGCCGTATTTACTGCATAAAAATTGTTGCCAGACTTGTTGTAAGTGCTCGTCTATTTCGCAGCCAAATAACTCTTCATTAAATTCAAACCCTTGCTGAGCTAATTTAGTCAAAATGGCAATGTATTGTTGTGCAAAGTAATTAAAAGCATGGCTTGATGATTCTATTTTTTGTTTTATTAAACCTTGCCCCCAATTTACACAGCCGCGTGGGTAGTAATCGTCATACTCTTCGCATTCATACAAACCTGAATATGAACTACAACTAAGTTGACTTTTAATACAATAACTTGGTTTGGGGAAAACACTTTGCTCTTGCCAAGTTAAAAGCATGTCTGAATCTATATTTAATGCTTGGCATAGTTCATCGGTGTTATAAAAATGAGTTGCTAAGTAGTCAGATAAACGCATAAAGCCTCTGGTATCGTTAAAATACAAATACTGTTTATATATACAGTATTTCATTTTGAATTAACAAACTCAATAACACAAGGTATTTTATAATTAAATATGCGCTTACAGCTCCAAAAGTACTGGCAAATATGTTACAAATAGCGCAAGTTTTATAAATAATGAATTTTTATGCGCACCCTAGAACAAATTAAACAAGCAAGCCTTATTACAGCGATTAAAACGCCATACTTAGCAAACGGTGAAATAGACCTAGCAAAGTATGATGAACTCGTTGCAATACAAATTGCAGCGGGCGTTGATGGCATTGTAGTCGGTGGCACAACAGGCGAAGGCCAGTTAATGAACTGGGAAGAGCATTTAATGCTTATAGCGCACAGTGCAAACAAGTATGGCGACAAACTGGTTATTGTTGGTAATACCGGTAGTAACAACACCCGTGAAGCGATTAAAGCAACTAAATATGGCTTTGCCAGCGGTATGGATGCAGCACTGCAAATTAACCCGTACTACGGACGTACGTCAATCGCAGGTGTTAAAGAGCACTTTAAGCGTGTGTTAGATATTGGCCCAGCCTTTATTTACAACGTAGCAGGGCGCACAGGTCAAGACCTAACACCTGATATTATTGAGCCACTTGCAAAGCACGAATATTTTATTGGTGTTAAAGAGTGTGGCGGCAATGAACGCATTGCCCATTATGAGCAACAAGGTATTGCATGTTGGTCGGGTAACGATGACGAAAGTCACGATGCACGCCACACACATAAAGCGCACGGTGTTATTTCGGTTACTTCTAACTTAATACCAGGGTTATTTCGCCAATTAATAGATACTAAAAATAACGAGCTAAATACTTCGTTACAACCATTAATGAACTGGTTGTTCTGTGAACCAAACCCGATTGCTATTAATACCGCGTTGATGATGACAGGTGCAGTAAATCCAGTATTTAGATTACCGTATTTACCGCTTAGCGATGAACAACAAAAAATCGGTTTACCATTAATAAATCAACTTAACGAAAGTGATGTAGTAGGCGGTAAGGCGCAGCGCTTAAATTTAGCTGATGTGTTAACTCTTCCTTAATTATAGTTTTCTGGCCATTAGTAATGCGTGTTTACATGCGTATACTTATGGCCTTATTTATTGCCAGTAGTAATTTAGTTTAAGTTTCCAGGTTGTTAAGTTTGTATGTTTATAACTAATGCGAACATCAAAATTTTGATTTATAGGTATTGATATTTCAGCTTGAGTTGTTGATTTTCCATCATTACCCAAGATAAATTGCTCGTGAGATACCCTTAATTTAATATCTGAATACAATGTTGTTATTGCACCTAGTGCCAACGATGAATCGTAAAGCTGCTCTGTTACTGCAAGCTTCCCTACATAAGCGTTAGCAAGCGTGAAAACCAGCGTTTTATTGTCATTAAACAAAAAAGATTTACCCAGCCCCCCCATTAAAAATGTGCTTGTACAGCTTTGGCAGAGTGTACTTTGCCTTTCAAACCCAGCATTAACTTTCCAAGACCAATTATTATCTTGTGGCCATTTTACATAGGCTGGCGAAAACGATTCTAAATCGAGTAGGTGTAACTTATCGACGTATAAATTTGAATTTAACAAAGACACTTCTAAATCAACCATTTCTAAGTTAGAAAACGCAATACGTGCCACATCTGAAGCTAACGAGTCAAAGTAACTGAGTCTAAAGCCTAACCCCAGGCTGCTTTGTTCATTTATACGTGTTGAAGAGGTAGAGATACTTGATGGTTTTTGACCTTTGTGAGGTGCTTGTTGAGAATATGACGAAACAATCATCTCGTTGCCAATAGAGAGCGCTAATCTCGCTTTAACGAGCGTGTTTTTTAAGCCTTTGATGTGCTCAACATTTTGTTTTTTTATTTGTTGTAATTGCACTAGTTCAAATAATGTTTCAATAATTCGCTTTTTACTTTTTACATCTAGTGTTGAAAATTCATTATGCTTAATAAACTCAGGTGAGTTGTATATCTTCTCTGCAATAGCTGATTCGTTGGCAGTGAGATTATCCATGAACTTAATAAAAACAGTGCTTCGGGATGGCGTAAATAGTATTTTTTTCAATAATTTATTGTTGTCATAGGAAGCTTGGTGCACTTTTGAAAAAACAGTTGTTGGGATCATCCACGGTGAGCTGTTATTTGTTAATTGCTCTCCAATGACGAGCTCAATTAGTTGCGCAATGTGAAAAGCGCAGTTTTCATCAGCAAAATAATAATCGAACTGTGCGCCGAGTAATTCCCACAAGTGATTTGCAATAAATGTTGTGTCGTCATTACTAAGGTTGAGCTTATATTCCCACAGGTCTCTTAGCTCTATTTCACCGTAGTTATGCTGATGGCGATAAAATAATTGATCGGAAAACCCGGCTTTATACCCACCAAATAACCCTTTAGTGATATACACAAGACCGTTTTCGTTTTCTGGCACATGAGCACCATAATTTATACTGTAATCGAGTAATTTATTTTTTGTGGCTGTTGAACGATTAAGTTTTAACAACAAATGGCCATAAAGTGACGCTGGATTACTCATGTAGCCTGATGCAAATATAAGGCTTATTGAATGAATAGGTTGCTCATCTCGCCATTTGAATAATTCGGGGCATAGAGCTTTGGGCTGAGAAAATGTTAATCCTTGTTTTTTTAACCACGAGTATCGAGCTGGGTACTTACATTGCATTTGCGAGTCGTTATTAAAGCGGTGCACGGTCGCCCTAAGTTCATCAAAAGGGCTCTGGTGGCCGTTGACAGATATAAAAAAAGACTTGTTGGTAATATAGCTTTTATCGAACGCAGGCTTTTTGTAATGACCTAGTTTTAACCATGTAGGGTGCTGGGCTAACTGCTGTAAATTTGTTGATGCTTGAAGGTTAAATGATGTAATAAAGAAAATAAAAAATATAAACGTATAAACTTTCATAAATACCCAACGGGCTTGGGGCAAAAAGAGTAAAGGGGCTAAATTAGCCCCTTTATAAATTATATTGCAGAGCAGTTAGCCGAGAACTGGCTAGCGATATTGCTTTCAACAAGTGTGTAAAGTGCTTGTGCATCGTTTACAGATGTTTGAGCAAAATCGTTACGGATAGTTGAGATCATTTGTGGGTGAGCTGCACTATCACAACCACGAACGTTTAACATTGCAGAAATGTATTCGCCTTCACCTTGTGCGATTTCTTGCTCTAGGATTGGAAATGTTTGCTGAATAAATTGTGCTGTTTTAACGTTAGCGCCTTTACAACTCTCTACAGATGAAACGTTAGATGAAACTGCAGTTGTTCCTAAATCCCAAATAACATTTGAAATAGCAGCGGCAGTGCCGTTGTCAGGAAAAATCATTGCGCCGATACCACATTGTTGCCACGGGTTAACGTTAGCTTGAGCTGGGGTTACTATGAATGCGCTTGCTAGTACTGCTGCAGTTAAACATTTTTTTATCATTATTAAATCCTTATTTAAATGTCCCTTGAATGGGGCTTGAATTCTATAGATATGTCAGCTTTAGGGCAATAATACTTCTGATAAATTTAATAAAAAGTATATTTTGTTAAATTCAATGAGGGCGGAGCTTCATTTTAATCCAGTTTTACAGTATCAGATCGAAGATGTTATTCAATCAATAGCTTTGTGATTCAACAAAACTAATTTTTAGCTTTTAATCCAGTTTAAAGCTAACTGTTGACTCGTTTTTGCTGTATAATTTGCGACCCTTGATAATGTGGCCGTAGGTTATACAGCATGAATTTTAAATCTTTTAGTTTCGCTCCTGAAATCATCCAGGCGTTGGACGAACTTAACTATCACACTCTTACGCCCATTCAGCGCGCAGCTATTCCTGCTGTTCGTAAAGGTAAAGACGTTTTAGCCAGTGCACAAACTGGTACCGGCAAAACTGCCGCGTTTGCTTTACCTATCATCCAAAAATTGGTTGAGTCTGAACTCAGCACAACGAATGCACCTCATGCATTAGTACTTGCGCCAACGCGTGAACTTGCAGAACAAATTGCAAATAACTTCAGAGATTTTGCAAAGCATACTTCGCTTAAAGTCGTTAGTTTATTTGGTGGTGTTAGTACCGCCGGCCAAGCAAACGCTTTAAAAGAAGGTGTAGATATTGTTGTTGCTACACCAGGTCGTTTATTTGATCATATTCGTTTAGGTAACTTAAGCCTTGCAAGTGTTAAGCACCTTGTTCTTGATGAAGCTGACCGTATGCTTGATATGGGCTTTATTGAAGATATGCAAAACGTTATTAAAAGCTGTGCAGAAGAGCGCCAGATTTTACTGTTCTCTGCAACATTCCCTGCAGCGATTAAACAGTTTGCATCTAAGGTATTAAAACAAGCTGAAATAGTACGTGTTGATCAAACTAACAGTACAGCAAGCACTGTTGAGCATGTTGTTTACCCTGTTGAAGAACGTCGTAAGCAAGAGCTACTTTCTGAATTGATTGGTAAGAAAAACTGGCAACAAGTACTTGTATTTGTAAACATGAAAGAAACGGCTGACGAGCTTGTAAAAGAGCTTAACCTTGATGGTATTCCGGCGGGCGTTTGCCACGGTGACAAATCTCAAGGTAACCGTCGTCGTGCACTTCGTGAATTTAAAGAAGGTAAAGTGCGCGTATTAGTGGCTACGGAAGTGGCTGCTCGCGGTATAGATATTGATGGTTTACCTCGTGTTATTAATATTGATTTACCATGGCTTGCAGAAGATTACGTTCACCGTATTGGCCGTACAGGTCGTGCTGGTCGCCAAGGTCAAGCAATCTCATTTGTTAGCCGCGAAGAAGAAAACACCTTATTTGAAATTGAAACGCTAATTGGCCAAAAAATCAAACGTGTATATTTAGAAGGTTACGAAGTAAGTAATCGTGAAGTACTAATTGATAAAATTGGTAAAAAACCAGCGCATTTACGCCGTACACGTTCTAACAAGTTATCAGGACAGGCAACCGGTGAAGCGAGAGCAGTTAATCGCTCACGTATTTCAAGCGTTCGTAAAAGCTTAAAAGGCGAAAAACTGTCACTTAAAAAGTCATAGTTAACGCCCTTAAGTTTAAAAGCCTGAGTTTACTCAGGCTTTTTTGTGTCTAAATTTTAGTGCTAATACTTATAGTGTTCTAAATCGGAAATTTTTAACAACGTTAGCGTCAGGTTTAAGCGTTTTCTAGCATAGACAGTGCGACCGCTTCAGCTGCTTTAATTCCATCAATACCCGCTGATAAAATACCGCCAGCGTAACCTGCACCTTCACCTGCAGGGTAAAGCCCTTTAGTGTTGATACTTTGGAATGTTTTATCGCGCTTAATACTAATAGGCGACGAAGTACGTGTTTCAACACCGGTTAATAAGCCGTCGTTAGTTGAAAAACCACGAATTTGTTTATTAAACGCAGGTATCGCTTCGCGAAGAGCATCAATTGCAAATTGTGGTAACACTTTACTCAAATCAGTTAACTTAATACCAGGTGTGTAAGAGGGTTGTACTTCACCTAAGTCTGCAGATGATTTACCTTTTAAAAAATCTCCAATTAACTGTGCTGGTGCATCGTAGTTGCTACCACCAAGCTCATACGCTTGCTCTTCAAGTTTGCGTTGTAAGTCTATTCCAGCAAGTGGATTACCAGGGAAGTCTTGCTCTGGTGATATACCTACCACAATAGCGCTGTTAGCGTTGCGCTCACTTCGTGAATATTGGCTCATACCATTGGTAACAACGCGACCTTCTTCAGAGGTTGCAGCGACTACTGTGCCACCTGGGCACATACAAAAGCTGTAAACGGTGCGGCCATTGTCACAGTGATGAACAAGTTTATAATCGGCAGAGCCCAAAATTGGGTTTCCCGCATTTGTGCCAAAACGACATTCATCGATCATTGATTGTTTATGTTCGATTCTAAAACCGACTGAAAATGGCTTTGCTTCAACATAAATGCCTTTTTTGTGGATCATATCAAACGTGTCGCGTGCGCTGTGGCCAACGGCTAATACAACATGTCGAGTGTTTAGTTGCTCGCCATTTGAAAGCGTTAAACCTGTTACTTGCCCGTCGTCTAAATGAATATCGTCAACACGTGTGCTAAAGCGAATTTCGCCGCCAAGCTCTATTATACGAGCGCGCATTTTTTCAATCATGGTGACAAGTTTAAACGTACCAATGTGTGGCTTACTTACGTATAAAATTTCATCGGGTGCGCCTGCTTCTACAAATTCAGTAATGACTTTTCGGCCATAATGCTTTGGATCTTTTACTTGGCTGTATAACTTACCGTCTGAGAATGTACCTGCGCCACCTTCACCAAATTGTACATTTGATTCTGTATTAAGTGTGCGTTTACGCCAAAAGCCAAATGTGTCTTTTGTACGTTCACGTACTTCTTTACCGCGCTCTAATATAATGGGTTTAAAGCCCATTTGGGCAAGTAATAAACCTGCAAATAAACCACAAGGGCCAAAACCAATCACGACAGGACGCTCTGTTATATTTTCGCTGGCTTGTGCTACAAATTTATAACTTGTGTCTGGCGCTACTTTTACATGTTGGTCTTTTTCGAATTCGGTGAGTAGATCGGCTTCGTTATCAACTTCTATATCGAGTGTATAAATAAGTAAAATAGCTGATTTTTTACGTGCATCATAACCACGTTTAAACACATTAAAACTGTGCAATTGTTCAGGTTGGATTTTAAGTTTATTTACAATTGCTTGACCAATTGCATCTTCGTCATGATCAAGTGGCAGCTTTATTTCGGTTAAACGTATCATTTATATCTCTTTTAGGTGTCATAGCGGGGTTTTATCTACCGCTCACAATAAGGGGATGCAGGGCACAAAGAGTGTGCAAACATAAGGCGCGTATTTTACGTTAAAATAGCCTGATATGGCACTTATTTATTGTATTTTTGGGATTGATGGGTATGATCCACAGCTGTTGTTTAAAATAGTAGGTGTTAAAGTATTATGGCGTTTGTCGTTACTGAAAATTGTATAAAGTGTAAGTACACCGATTGCGTATCAGTGTGCCCAGCAGATGCATTTTTTGAAGGCCCTAATTTTTTAGCTATTAGCCCAATTGATTGTATTGATTGTGGCTTATGTGTACCTGAGTGTTCAGCTGATGCTATATATCAAGAAGATGAATTACCAGAATCTCAAAAAGAGTTTACTGAGTTAAATGCAGAACTTGCACTGGTCTGGCCGCGCATTACAGAGGTTAAACCTGCTCCAGAAGATGCTGACGTATGGAATGGTATAGACAACAAACTTAAGTTACTCGAAACTTAATTATCACTTTAAAATTAGTCCTTTATTATTAATTCGTTAATATTTAGCATAATAATCTTTGCAAGGTATTAACAAATGTACTCGCTTAAATTACAATTCATCCTATAAATTACTCACAACGAGTAAAGCAAGTTTAAATGGATGTTTATGCAACTCTTTATAACCATAATAAAAAAAATTATTTTTATACTTTCAAGTTTTTCTTTATTACTATCCAGCCTAGATGTAGCCGCTGAAAGACAGCAAGTATCCTTATCCCGCATTGATTCAAATATCACCGTTGATGGTGTTATGGATGAAGCGCATTGGAAAGATGCGACACGTGTTTCCTTACTCTACCAAGACGAGCCTAATGAAAAAGGCACTCCTCCTGTAAAAACTGATGCTTTTATCTATGAAGATGGCACAAACTTATATGTTGCCTATGTTGCACAAGACCCAGACCCTACGCAAATTCGTGCATCACTTCGTGATCGTGATACGCTCTGGGAAGACGACGTAGTTATTCTAGTTATTGATACATTTAATGATGAACGCAGTGGTTATGAATTCCATGTGAACCCGCTGGGCGCGCAAGGCGATATACGAATGACCGATACCGATGGTTGGAGCTCTGATACTTCATGGAATGCTATTTGGGATAGCGCAGGACAAATTAACGACAAAGGTTATGTTGTTGAAATGCGTATTCCTTTTAAAGCACTGCGTTTTCCTGAAAATAAAAATGAGCTAACGTGGGGTTTTTCTGTAATGAGAAACTATCAACGAGATGTATTATATCAGCTATCAAACATGGGTTTTGACAGAAATGTGAAATGCAGTCTTTGTCAGTTTGATAAGTTAGTTGGCTTTAGTGACATTGAATCAAGTAAAAATATTCAATTAACACCCACGTTGACGGCACTTCGTAACGATAACAAACCTGAATTACCGGGTGATTGGAATAATGGCGATATAGACACTGAGGTGGGTTTAGATTTACGCTGGGGTTTAACAAAAGACGCTGTTTTAAACGCAACAATTAACCCTGATTTTTCGCAAGTAGAAACAGACTCTTTAGAACTTGATGTAAACACAACCTTCTCTATTTATTACGCTGAAAAGCGTCCTTTCTTTTTAGATGGTGCTTCTTACTTTAAAAGCAGCTTATTTGAACTTTTATACACGCGTACAATTGCAGAGCCTAATTTAGGCGCAAAATTAACGGGTAAAACAGGCAATCATAGTTATGCTTTAATGCTGGCTGACGACGACAACAGTAATATTTTACTGCCAACGAATCAGGGCTCTGGCTTTGCAAGCTTAAACGAAAAAACGAATGCGGTGGCTGGGCGTTATCAATATGATATTGGTCAGCAAGGTACTATTGGACTTTCAAGCACACATAGAGAAAGTGATAGCTACCATAATACAGTATTGTCAGTTGATGGTAGTTATTGGTTTAATCAATCGGATACTCTTTTGTATCAAGTATCGACGGCTGATACTCGCAACTCGGCGTTTTTAATTGAAAACTATAACTTATCTGAAACTCAGTCAGATGAAGCTTATGCCTTAGAACTTACCCGCGATAAACGTGATTACAAATTGTTCGCCTCTTATGAAAATATTGGGCAGGATTACCGCACTGATTTAGGTTATCAAGCTAAAGTCGATTATGAAAAAGTAGGCTTAGGTGGCGGACAAACATGGTACAGAGATGAGTCAGATTTACTCACCTCATGGTCATATGAAGCTGACTGGGATAAAACGTGGGCGCAAAACGGCGACTTACTTGAAGAAGAATACGAAGGTTTTTTAAGCTTCAAAGGTCAAAAACAATCCATTTTTGAAATTGGTTTAGTGCACCGTTATGAAAATTATAACGATAATTTTTATAATCAAAATATTGGATATATTTACACTGGGTTCAAACCTACTAAAGATTTAAAGCTTTCGTTATATCTTGAATACGCTAGCCGAATTGATTATGCGAATGAGCAGATTGGCGATGTGTTTGATACCCAAACTCAAGTAATATGGGATATTAACGACCACTGGCAGCTTGATGTGAAACATAATTACAGCCAATTAGACAACCCACAAGGGGATCGTGTATTTACAGCGAACTTGGTTGATTTTAGGCTTCATTATAAATTCAGTATGCGTTCAATACTTAAGTTAATTTTACAATTTGAAGATATAGATCGTAACGAAAAAGCTTACTTTTATCAGGTTAGTCAAACTAATAAGGATTATGGTAGCCAGCTTGTTTACTCATATAAAATTAACGCACAAACATTATTTTATTTAGGGTATTCAGATAGAGGGTACCAAGACGATTCACTTAAAAATATTGAACGAGATCAGCGTACGTTTTTTACAAAAGTTAGCTATGCATGGCAACTTTAAAGTAGCTAAAACGAGGTGATTAATGCTTATTAGTCACCTCGAAAGACTGTTACAATTTTATTTAATTACAATAATCATATGTATAGTTTCGCGTTTAATAGTAAATTCCTTTTACTAGGGCCTGTTGACCTTTCAGGATTAAAATTTGTTCAATCTAGGGGCGATTTAATCGCGGCGTGAGGTTTGTAACCTAGCGGGCTAAGTCAAAACCAAGCAACAAAGAGTAAATTGCCCCTAGGCAGAACCCTTCGGGCAGCGCATGTTTGGCATTTATTCCACGTTATCGCCTATTTATGGGAAATAACCACACTACATAGACTCTGCCTTGCCTAAATACCAAACAGACTGCTGCAAATTTAACCTCGAAAGATAAACAGCCCCTAGCAGATTTAAATTTTCAGTAAAGGTAGTGTTTGCTGAACTACTTCCTCAATAAAATTAATTCAATATAGCAAGTACATAGGGTCTTCGCTTTGTGAAGAACAACGCTCATATCTATCGTTTTTACCTTCTATAGCACTGAAAATAAACACATCAAAAGACACCTTATATTGGACAATATCGAATTTAAAGCTTACGTTTAGTAGTATAAAAAGTTGATAATATTAAACAAAGGCATATCTTTAATGCATGTGAGCCCTCTAATAGAAAAAGAATTAAATGATAGTGTGCGGATCCTTTATTTAAATGCCTATTCTGGATTGTTTATATCTTTTATTGCTAGTACGGGCATAGTTTTTGGTTTTAGTGATAAGTCTTTTACTTCAGTTACCGATAAGCTTATTTGGTGGTTTATCATGGTTGTTGTTTTAGGGATCCGTTTGATAGATGTTTACTATTTTAAACGAAGCAGTAAAGCAGCGAGTTATATTGATTTATATAGATTCTCTTTAAGTGTAATCCTCACGGCGTTGATTTGGTGCTGTTATGGCGTGTATTTCCATTCATCTTTCAGCGTCCTAGAGCTTACAAGTATAATCATCATTTTTTCTGCACTTGGTGGTGGCTCTGCAAATATTCTTTCAGCGCATCGACCAACATGTTTTATATACGCATTTTTGTTATTGATACCATATTCAGTGCTACTGACCCTATCTGAAGAACATTATCAAAATGTATTAGGAGTATTAGGTATAGGCTTTGGGTTTGTTACGCTTATTGCTTTACACAAGGCTGCAAACTTTACGCAAAATGCCATCCATTTAAAAAATCAAAATATTGAATTATTAGAACTGATGGAGCAGCGTGTCGAATTACGAACACAAGAAATTTATCATCTATCAAATAGCGATTCCCTTACTCAATTATTGAATAGAAACGCTTTTTTAAAAGAGTCAAAAAAAAGGCTGTCGCGATACCCTAATGAATCATTTGCGTTGTTATTTATTGACTTAGATGGCTTTAAACATATAAACGATACTATGGGGCATGAGGTTGGCGATCAGATTTTAACAAAAACTGCCCAGAGAATTTCAGCAGTGTGTAGCCAAAATGAGTATAAGTGTCGGTGGGGAGGTGATGAGTTTTTATTACTTACTGATTATAACTGTAAGGATAAAACTAATGATTTTGCAAATAAAATCATTAGTGCCATTACACAAGTACACTCGAATAGCCATTATAAAGCGGGAATAGGTGCAACGATAGGTATTGCATTTTATCCTGAACATGGCAGTGATTTGGACGAATTAATACTAAACGCAGATATGGCGATGTATCATCAAAAGCGTATTAATAGAGGAAAAATTAGTTATTTTGATGATAATTTGCGTATGCAACTTGAGCGTATAAGACGCTTAAATGACAGGCTTTCTTTTGCGGTACAAGACGGAAGTTTATCGCTTGTTTTTCAACCTATTATAGATTCGAATACAAATCGCCCCAGTTCAGTTGAAGCACTTTTACGTTGGCAAATGGATGGTGAACCGGTTCCACCGGATGAGTTTATTCCTATTGCAGAGCAATATGGGATGATTAGTGAAATTGGACTCTGGGTTTTAAAAAACGCGTGTATTCAAGGGCTCGAGTTTCAAAGAATCATTCCCGATTTATCAATTAGTGTTAATGTCTCTGTTATGCAGCTTCAAGGGCAAAAATTTGTTGTTGAAGTTGCTGATATTTTAAGAAAATTTAGCTTTCCAGCTGATAAGTTACATATAGAAATCACTGAGTCAGTATTTGCTAAGGATAAAAGTACATTTTTATCAACGGTTAAATCTTTGCAAGAGTTAGGGGCTAGGATATCGATAGATGACTTTGGTACTGGCTATTCATCCTTATCAAGTATGTTAGATATTGGTGTGGATATCGTAAAAATAGATAAAACGTTTATTCAAGATGTCGATAAAAAAGGTCTGAGTATAGTAAATGCAGTGGTACAAATGGCCAGTTCACTTAGCTTTGATGTGGTTGCTGAAGGTGTTGAGACAATTGATCAGAGCGAAAAGTTATACAGTTTAGGCGTTTCGCATTTACAAGGTTATTATTTTTCTAAACCGTTAGATGCGAGTTCTTTATGCGCTTATCTTGAGAGCATAAAAAAGGCTTCATAAGAAGCCTTTTAATTATTGATGTGTTTTACTTACAAATCAAAAGTACGTGATATGGCAAGTACGATACGCTCATCTGCGTAATCGTAGTCAAGGCTCGTATTTTCAGCCGCCACTTCAATACCAAACCCTTCATAACTAGTTTGATATGCTAAACGGTAATGGTTATATGATTTTTTCTCGTTAACGTCCCACGCCCATTTTTGGCCATCAAGTGAGTTTGATATATCAAAACTTGCACGTAGTGCATGATTTGGAGCCAGCTCATAGGTGTGTGCAACCATTGAGATTACATGACCTCCACCTTGGCCAAAGTAATCCCAGCTATACCAAAAGTTAAGCTCAGTTTGGCCGTATTCACTCGCATAGCCAAACTTAGTGTAAGCTTCAGCGTAGTTACCATCGCTGTTATTACCTTGATAAGTGTAATAAGCAATACCGTAGTCAACGCTAAACTGCTCATCAAGCTGCACATACTTGCCTACATAAGCATCAAGTTCAAAATCAGTGTCATCACCAAAATCTACATTTGACGCCCAAACACCGGCGTATACACCGCTATCAAAAGCATAATCTAAGCTGCCTTGAATTGCAGGGTCGTTATCTGTCTGTGTTACACCATTAAATGTGTAGTCAGACGCTGCCGTGATTGTTGTTGACCAATCAGCAGCTGCTGTTGTTGATAAAAGTGCAAATGGTAGTGCTACTACAAGTTGTTTTAGTTTGTTATTCATTGTTTATCCCTAGTGTACTGTGTCTATTTTTGTGTAATCAATCTTGTTTGCTTTTGGTGAGCTGTCTATATTTTTGACTGTTTTAAATTTACTGTATCCAATAAAAGCAGCACACAGAAAGAATAGTCCAATAACTAATGCGCCTACCCACTGAATTTGTAAAAACTCTAGTTTAAATAATAGTGTTAATAGAGACAGAGCGACAACATTCCCAAGTATATATTTCATTTTACCAAAACGTTTAACAGTAAGGTTTAGGTTATCTGTATATAAACGCACTAACGAGTCGAGTGAGTTGATTACAAATACAATACCTACAAATACCATAGCAAAGTTTTTAATACCTTGAGTTGGGATCCCTGCTTCATGATAGTGATAAAGTACGCTAAACCATATCGCAATAGGAATAGAAGGGAATATCAACATCGCACCTAATACTTGGTATGTTTTAAGTCCACCAACAAAGCGTGATGTAAATTGACCAATCATTATGCTCCAGGCAAACCACCAAAATAAATAAAACTCATGGTAATCATTCAACGGTAAAATAAATTCGTTAATGTTGGCAAAGTAAGTGCCAATTGAGCCCAAGTTATTAGTAAACGCAGACATTTCACTATCACCAATAACAAACGCGCCAACCCACATGAAAGCTATTAACGCTAAGAATAACCACGTAGTCGCAATACTTAAAATACGCACATATTTAATGTCGGTGCTTGAGTACACTGCAAAACAAATCGCGGCAAATACAATTAAATAAAACTCGCTAACTACACTTGTACCGTCACCTAATTCGGGTAAGTACCAAGGTAAATTTGTAAGTAGTAAATAAGCTGTAAATGCACATGTACCAATAATTACAACATTATTGATAAATTTAACCCAAGGAATTTCGAAAAATTTAACTTTAGGTTCTATTACACAGAAATAAAAGCACGTAAGAAAGTAAAATCCCCAGATCAAGAATCCCCAATAGCCAAATTCAATAGCCAGTGGATTTGCAAACGCGTATTCTGGGCTTGCTTTTATGTCTGCATAACCTGCAAACTCAGTTAAAGGAAACATAATAAGGCCAACATCAAGGCCTGATGTAAAAAGTATCGCTATAAACGTAAAGGTTTTTACCGGTGTTACACCTACTACACGTACATTACCCCATTTAAGTAAGATAATAACAACTGCGAGTAAAGTAAAAATGATGCCTGCATTAAGCCAAATAGTCATTGTTACCCTCCAGTAATGAATAAAAATAATTCATAAGCACTCCGTATTTTATTGTTTTATTCTTGCATTAACACAACGTAACCTATTTACATCGTGTGCCACTACAAGACACGCATTGGTTTAGTCCGACGAGACTAAACCAGAGCATGTGGCTAAAATTAGATCTTTGAACTACGTTGTGTTTCTTGCCAGTTTGTTGTTATGGCAACATTCACATCCGATTTCTGTAATGGGTTTTTACCCAAAATTATGTCAGCTGCTTTTTCGGCAACCATAATGGTAGGTGCATTCAAGTTTCCGTTAGGAACTGTTGGGAATATAGATGAGTCAACAACACGCAGTCCTTCAATACCATGTACTTGCGTATTTGAATTAACAACGGCCATATCATCTTCACCCATTTTGCATGAGCAAGAAGGGTGGTAGGCACTTTCTACGGCTTGGCGAACAAAAGCATCTATTTCTTCATCTGTTTGAATATGTTTACCAGGTTGAATTTCTTCATCGCGGTATTCATCAAAGGCACTTTGTTCGATTATATCGCGTGTTAAGCGAACGCACGCTCTAAAGCCTTCAATATCGTCTTGGTGTTCAAGGTAATTAAATAAAATAGTTGGTGGCTGCTCAGGGTTCGCAGAAGCAATAGTAACACTACCGCGACTTTTTGGTTTGTTATGACCAACATGTACCTGAAAACCATGACCTGCAAATGCACTTCTACCATCGTAACGCATAGCCGCTGGTAAAAAGTGATACTGAATATCTGGCCATTCAACACCTGGTTTTGAGCGAATAAACGCACACGATTCAAAATGATTCGTTGCACCTAAACCCGAACGCGTTAATAACCAGCGCGCGCCAATCAACCCTTTTGAAATAATGCCTAGCTTGCCGTTAAGCGTGATAGGTTGCTTACACTTGTATTGAAAGTAAAACTCAAGATGATCTTGTAAGTTTTGACCTACACCTGGTAGATGATGCTGTACTTCAACGCCTGCTTTTTCAAGCGCTTGAGTATCACCAATACCAGAGAGTTGTAAAATATGTGGAGAGCCGATTGGGCCTGCACTTAGTACAACGTCTTTTGCAGCATGTGCGGTTTTGACGTCGCCATTTACTTTGTATTCAATGCCTGTGGCTTTTTTGCCATCTAAAATCACGCGTTGTGCGAGTGCACCGGTAATAATCGTTAAATTACTACGCGATTTAACAGGGTCTAAATACTCACGAGACGCAGAGCTTCGCACGCCGTCTTTTACGGTCATGTGCATTGGGCCAAAACCCTCTTGCTGCGACGCATTATAATCATCTGTAGAAGCGTAACCTGCTTGTACACCTGCTTTGATAAAGGTGCGGTAAAGCGGGTTTTTCATTTCGTTGCCGTTATTAACGCCAAGCGGGCCTTTGCCACCACGGTAAGTATTTTCACCAAGGTAAAAGCTTTCTGCTTTTTGAAAATACGGTAAACACGATTGGTAATCCCAGCCGTTTGCACCGTGTTGCTGCCATTCGTCAAAATCTTTTGCGTGGCCACGTACATATACCATGCCGTTGATAGATGACGAGCCGCCTAATACTTTGCCTCGAGGACAATGCATTTCACGGTTATCTAAATGAGGCTCAGGCTGCGTATGAAACTGCCATGCGTATTTGTCACTATTCATAGGAATAGATAACGCGGTTGGCATTTTTATAAAAATACTTTTATCGCTACCGCCAGTTTCTAGTAGTAACACGCGGTTACTTGAATCTTCAGATAAACGGTTTGCTAAAACACAACCCGCCGAACCCGCGCCAACAATAATATAGTCGTAATGATTACTCATAGTAGGGCGCCTTAAAATGGGCTTTCTATGTCGGCCATACCAACATAAATAGACTTAGTTTGCGTGTATTGATCAAGAGTTTGTATACCATTTTCACGGCCAATGCCCGATTGCTTATAACCGCCAACTGGCATTTCAGCAGGTGAGTTACCGTATGCATTAATCCAACAAATACCAGCTTGTAACTTATGAATAACGCGGTGCGCACGTTTAATATCGCTAGTAAATACGCCTGCGGCCAAGCCTAGGTGAGTTGCGTTAGCGCGTGCAATAACATCGTCTTCGTCGTCAAAAACAAGCACGCTCATTACAGGGCCAAATATTTCTTCTTTAACGATAGTCATATCATCATTACAATCAATAAACACAGTCGGTGCTACAAAATAGCCATTAGGTGCAGATTCAGGTGAAAGCGTTGTACCACCAGTTAATAGCGTTGCACCTTCTTCAATACCTTTATTAACGTAGCTCATTACTAGTTCTTGGTGCTTTTTAGAGATAAGTGCGCCAAAGTTTGTATTTAAATCTTGCGGGTCGCCAGCAATAATGTTTTTCTCAGTGCGCGCTTTAAGCTCATCAATAAACTGCTGATATACATTTTTATGAACGTAAATACGTGTACAGTTAGTACAAATTTCGCCTTGCGTATAAAAGTTACCTAACATAGCAGCGCTAACAGCTTGCTCTATATTGGCATCATCAAATACTAATAGTGGAGATTTACCACCAAGTTCCATCGTGACATCTTTTAACGTACCGGCAGCACTTGCCACTACTTTTTTACCTGTGCCTACTTCACCCGTAAACGACACTTTATCAATATCGCTATGCTGAGTTAGCCACTGGCCTACATCGCCTGCGCCTTGAACAACATTAAACACACCTGCAGGTACGCCAGCTTCAACAAATACTTCTGCAAGTTTAATTGCGCCAAGTGGTGTTTCTTCAGATGGTTTGAATATAAATGCATTACCAGCAGCAAGGGCAGGGCCCGACTTCCAACATGCAATTTGTAGTGGGTAGTTCCATGCACCTATACCCGCACAGATACCTAATGGCTCTTTACGTGTGTAATAAAAGTCATCACCAACCATTTGTTGTTGGCCTACTTGTGCTGGCGCAAGGCCTGCAAAGTATTCAATTACATCAGCGCCGGTTTCAATATCAACACAATTTGCTTCTTGCATTGGTTTACCGGTATCTAGTACTTCTACGAGTGCTAACTCATCGTTGCGCTCGCGTAAAATAGCCACTGCTTTTAATAAAATACGACTACGTTCAACGGGTGTCATTGCTGACCACTGTGCAAAACCTTGTTTTGCACTGGCAATGGCTGCGTTTTGAATAAATTCGTCGGCAATTTCTACTGCGTAAATAACCTCACCCGTTGCTGGGTTTGTTACATCAAATGTTTTGCCGCTCTGGTTTGCAAGAAAATGGCCGTTAATAAAATTTTGATAGACAGGTGTAGTCACGCTAGGCTCCATATTGCTTGATAAGTGAAAGTACATAGCTTTTTGCTAACTTTTCACTGTGTTTAAACTGATTATTGTCTGATTTACTCAGTACTGCTCTTAACCATAGGCCATCGATCATCGCGGCGCTAAGTTCTGCAGCTTGATTTGCTTGCTCAATAGGCATTAATTGCTTAAAAGAAAATGCTAAATTACTTTGCAAGCGTTTACTGTTTACGTTTTGTAGTCTGTGTAATTCTTCATCGTGCATTGATTGCGCCCAAAAACTCAACCACGTTCGGGTTGTATCATTACGCTGTTGTACAAGCGCAAAGTTGGCTTCGATAATAAACATTAAACGCTCAGTGGCAGTGGTTTGATGACTTACTTTACTTATTAAGCCTTGCTTTAAGCTTGTTAGTAAGTATCTAACCGTGGCTTCAATTAACCCCTGCTTTCCACCAAAATAATGGCTAATGATACCTGATGATAAACCTGCATTTTTACTAATGCTGTTTATCGTTGTGCCTTGAAGTCCCTTAGTAGCAACTGACTCTATAGTTGCGTCAATTAGCTGCTGACGTCTAACAGGTTCCATTCCGACTTTAGGCATAATTATTATTAATTGAACGTTCAATAAAGATAAGCTTAAGGTAATAGCTCTAATAATTCAAGGTTAAGGTAAACACCGAGATATTAAAATGTAGATAGAACATTAATGATCTAGTGATTAATAGAATAAATGCAATGATTTTAAAGTGGGGATATATTTAATAAAATCAAATGGTTAAGTTTGTTTTTTTGAGTATTTGATATGGTGATGATTTCGTTACTATAATAGATTAAGAAAATCATTATAAAATCGTTAGTACCGTAATAGTTAGAGTACTAATAGTGTTATTTTAATGCAAAAGAGTATTAAACCTACAATTAGTTAGTGTTCTAATAAACACATGTGTAAATAGTTGACCCATAAATTAATTAATATTTAAACTAGATTCGGACAACATGATGCTCTGACTTTAAATTTTTATTGCTATTAAGCGTTATTAATAACGCCTTTAAATAGTAGGGGGTAACGTCTTAGTCTATTGCCAATGTAGTCATCAGCTAAAATTTGCTGGCAAATAAAGTCTATATCTTTGCTTGTCTCAAAGACCCAATCAAAACGCTCTATAGCCAGTAAAAAACCACGCTTTAAATGACTTTGAGAGCGGTACTGTTCTAGGTTTTTTTGAATAATTGAGATTTTGCTTGGATCAGCTTGAAGCTCTTCTACTACTTGGTTAATAAAAGTAGTATTGAGCTTACTGGTAGGGCGGTGTCTTAGTTTTCGTGGGTGCATTAGCGCTCGTTTGCAATGTTATATAATTTTTTCAAAAAGTCGTCCTTATGCTTTTCATGTTGGTAGTCAAGGTGGTAAGTATTATGAAAACCAAAGCGCAGTTCTACGCCGCTACCTTGTAAATATACGGTGTAACCGTCTACGTCAGAATAAGCAGTAACCCCTTGATAATGTTTACCTTCATCAGTCATTTCGCCTTTTTGAATTATACGTTCATAAACGGCCAAAATCTGTTTATTGTCGAGTTCGTTTTTCATGCTTTATACCTTTTATTTAGTAACTCATACGATACAGATATGAGGGTCGATCAACTTAAAAACAATAGCTAAAAAAGTGTGATATTGCTTTGTAATTTAGCCTTTTTAAATTATGCTCAAAACTCATTTATTGTTGAGCTTACACCATGATAGACAAGGCGTTACTACTAAAAACTCGTGAATTATCGGATCAATTAATTGCATTGCAAACGCCTATTAGGATACTCGATGCTATTAATTGGGATAAACAAACTAAAGAGGAGTTTTTTAGACAAAAATGTCAAAAAAATCCACTTATTGATCGTGCATACTATCAACAGCGCGACCTCGGTTTTGTACCTAGCGAGTTACGCCAAGCGTTTTCTACTTTGCACCGTAACATTATTAACCAATTGGGGCAGTTAAATCCCATTGCTCAATACATGGGAAAAATGTGCACAGAGTATAAAACGGTATTAAGCATGCTTGAGTATCGTGGCACACCTGAGTTCCATGACTTATCGGTAGAGTTATTTGGTCATCCTAAAGATTTATTTCATGCCGGTGAGCCCTCACTTTCTGAGCTAGCTAATATGCTAGATAAACCGCTGCAAAATTTACTCATAGCCGACATACTACCTGACGACCCTAAAAATATTGCTGCTGTTGATGCGGTGCGTATTTTGTCTGAGCAAGTAAATGCCAGCATGGCAGGTATAAACGTAGAGGTTATGCTTAGCGATGGGATTGTCAGTGATGCAGCCGCCGGTGCAAATAATATAAAACTAAATCAAGATGTAAGTTTTTCCCAGCGTGAGCTTGATATTTTAGAAGTTCACGAAGGGTGGATACACGTAGGCACAACTCAAAATGGTTTGGCTCAGCCTTATTTAACCTGTTTAAGTAAAGGTACGCCAAGCTCGACTATTACCCAAGAAGGTTTAGCGGTACTTACCGAAATTATTACATTAAAATCGACCCCAAGGCGTTTATCTAAATTAGTGAATCGTATTCAAGCCGTTACAAAGGTAATAGATGGCGCTGAGTTTGTAGATATTTACCGTGACTACGTAGCGCAAGGTTTATCAAAAGATGACAGCTACACACTTGCGCAGCGTGTATTTAGAGGCAGTACGCCAACAGGTCTGCCGTTTACAAAAGATATTGCCTACATTAAAGGCTTTGTACTGGTTTATAACTTAATACGCGTAGCAATACAGCTTGGTCGAATCGATAGGCTACCTTTATTATTGGTAGGTAAAATATCGATAGATGACTTTAGATTAATATCGCAGCTTCATGATTTAGGTGTGATAGAGAGCCCACAATTTGTGCCGCCACACTTTAAAGATTTACGCGGTTTGGCCACCTGGTTGAGCTTCGGTCGTTTTATTGGCGACTTATCGTTTGAAAAGTTAGAAAACGATTATAAGCCGTTATTTTTATAATTATAAATTATTGAAATTAAGTCCTTTAATAGAATTAAGAACTGTTGATGTCTAATAAGCTTTTTGGCGTGACAAAGCTAGTTTATATGTTAACGGCTAAGGCGTGTTGAACTTTGTCGATTGAATTTCGTTAAATCAGGGAGAATCATATCGCGGCGCGAGGTTTTTAACCTCGTGGTTCGGTAACTGCTCCTGCTTTACCCTATTGGTTTACTCCATGTAAGAGCCGAGCACAGCTTCCGCGTCTTACCTGCGTCCTTGTCTCTTGAACACAATTTGTCTGTCTGTTGAATTGGTATTAACAATTCGACAGATTCGACCATTTCAGCTAATTTCAACCATCCCTTTGCAGATGGCTTTATGCTAACTCGAACATTTCTCTTACTTTCATACCAACCACCAAAGAGCAACATGCCCTAGTCGTTTATTTTAAGTTATTACTCTAGGTCATTTTTATATAAATACAAAAGCCCGGATAAAATATTTATATCCGGGCTTTTTCATTTCATTATTCAGTTATTAATAACTTAGAATGAAAGTCGAGCGCCTAAGTAAAAACGACGAGGCTCAACCCAGTCGGTTGCTTGACCAAATGCAAATGTACCATCACCTTTTTCTAAGCTCTGTTCAACCGTTGTTGCTTGATCATCAAGCAAATTAAATACATCTAAAAAGAACTCTGCTTTATAGCCATCAAAGTCATGAGTATATTTAACACGAATATCTAATGTGCCATAAGATGGTGTTACTTCGCTACCTACGTTTCCATCAGCTACCCAATTAGTTGTATAACCGCCAAAGTCATAGGCAGTATCAACTTGAAGTGGTAGGTACCGTCCTGAAATTGATTGCGTTTTACTATAGCGAGTACCTGAATTCCAGTTATATACACCACCTACCTCAATATTATTATCAAAATAATATGTACCTAACAATTTAAACTGATGCTCAACATTACCTGGCTGTTTGCCATACATATTTGGCGCACGAGGATCTAAAATTTCCCAGTCACCTTGGAAATCAGCGTTGCCATCTGAATTCGAATTACCTTTTGCATCGTTGTTTGTGTATGACGCAAGCATAAACCAATTATCAGTACGAAGTTTTTTAAACGTTACTTCAATACCTGTATACTCGCGTTTACCGCCAGCAAGAGTACCAATAACATAGTTAGAACCTGGGTTTTCATCATAACCAAAATATGAAAGAGGAAGTTCTAGGTCCGTTCCTGCTAAGTAGCCTTCTTCGGAATAGATACTTAAATCGTAATCTTCCATAATATCTTTAGTAGTACGCTTAGTATACGTTACGGATATATTAGTACTTTCGGTCAGATTCGTTGAATAACCAATTAAGTATTCATCCGTATAAGGTGTTTTAGTACTCGGTGAGAAAAAGGCATCTTGCTGTTTTGCACCACCGCGTGTTCTAAAGGTAACCCAGTCATCGTTGACATATACGCGTTCTTCTAAAACAGAACCGGTTAAATTACCCGCAAAAGAAGTCATGTCAGTACGAAGTGGATCGTAATATCTGCCACCAAACGCCCAAACTTTAGAATCACCATCACCAAAAATATCGTATACAATGCTTAAGCGAGGTGCTATTTCCCAATCAAAAGTAAATATAGTCTCGCCTGTTGATGCTATATGATCCCACTTTTCAGCACGCAAACCTGCGTTAACGGTTAGGTTTTCGTATGTTACGCTGTCTTGTAGATAGATCATTTTACCTTTAGTTTCAAGTTTAGACTTTGCTTGCTGAACTTGTTCTATTTGATAAGCATTTATATCATCGGTAGGGTTACCTGCACTGCTACTAAATATGATAGCTTTAACTTCATTTTCATCGACTATACCATCGCCACTTGTATCTGCACCGTGTAAGTTACCACTATCATTTAGAGCTTTTGCAACACGCACGTAATCAGCCGCTGCAAGACCTTTCTCACCAGTCCAAGAGCCTATTGCGTATGTTTCAAATGACACGCCACTATCAGCGGCCGCAATAGAATTATATTGAGTACTACCATTGTAAACACTGTTTGTAATATTTTCGTTTGTTTCAACAGAGTAACCAGCTTCGATAGTATGTTCACCAAAATCAGTATCTAAATAATATTCAAAGTTAATGTATGCGCTTTTCTTATTTCGATCCCTCAGAGTGTCAGCACCTAAACCCCCGATATCGGTTTGAGCTTTAGATGGCGATGCACTTAAAAAGGCAACATCACTGCGTGTTGATTTATCTGATGCTACAGACGAATATTCAGCTTCATGACTCATATAACCGGCGTTTATAATTAAATCTTCCCACGAATGTGAATAATCAAGTTTATAGTTGTCGCCACCAAGTTTTGTACCTGACTGTCTATTAAATGCCGTTGTAGTTGATGTTGAACCTGATTTTTCTCTCGGATCATTAAAGTAAGTAAAGACGAGTCGATCGTTGTCAGTTGCTTGCCATGTAAGCTTACCAAAGCCAAGATCAGACTCATCTGTTACTGAATGGCTGAATGCACCAGTGTCAGGATCGCTGATGTCGCTGTCACTATTTTTGAGTTGATAAGACGCGAAAAACCAAAGTTTATCTTTGATAATTGGCCCACCTAGGGTAATTGCAGTGTCATAATTTGAGAAATTATTATTTTCTTTTGACTCATTTTCGTAATCGGCGACTAAGCTGTCATTTTGAAAGTAATAATTTATAGAGCCATGGAACTCATTACTACCAGATTTTGTAACAACACGCGATACAAGACCAGCTCCACCGGCATACTTTGCTGCTACACCACCAGTAATGACTTGCTGCTCTTGAATTATCTCTGAGTTGATATTACCACCGGCTGTACCATCAACATTATCTGTTACATTAACACCGTCAATATAATAAACGTTGTCTGTTGAACTACCAACAGTACCACCAATATCAGAATAGTTGACACCTGACTTCGACGATGGATTGCCATCGGTAGTAGGTTTTACACCAGGTACTAGTTGAAGATAGCTTTGAAAGCTTCGACCAGTAGGAAGCGATTCCGTCATATCAAGAGTAACATCAAGACCAGTAGACGATGATGTAGTATCAATTGCAGTTACAGAACGGCCTGATACAACAATTTTCTCTATTGAATCAGTACTGGAAACGACTGAGTAATTTAAATTTAAGTTTTTGTCTGTAATTACTCGAACATTTTTTGCTTCGAATGGTTGAATTGAATTTCCTGTAATATCGACCACATATTTACTTGATGGATCTAAGCCCCTAAGTAAAACATAACCTGCAGAGTCAGATACTCCTTTTTTACTAACTAAACTTTCTGGTGACTGCACTGAAATGGTTGCGCCAGCTACTGGATTGCCTTGTTTATCTGTAACTCTTATTTTCAGTCCACCAGTATCAGCAGCAAACGCAGTGCTAGAAATACTGATAGAGGCAGCAATAGCGATAGATAATAATTTCTTGTTAAATTTTTTCATTAATTTTCCCTAATTCATTGTTATTTGACTTACTTTTGATTAATAAATCACCATAAACATTAACACTATTTTTTAGAATGTAAATAGCTTTAACTTTCATTTATTTGTTTTAAATTAGTTGTTAAGTACTGATTTATGACGGAAGGGGCGGGATTCTAACTCTCTAAATAAGAAAAATAGTCTATTTAGTAGAATGAAAATTATATGTGATTTATCTAAAAAATGCAGTTGGGACGAGCAACTTCGTTTTAATGGTGAAACTATAAAATAGGGCAGTTACACAAGTATTTTGTTAAGCCGTCAAACATTGTTTTTTGCTTGCTCATTTGAAGCGATGATTTCTGCACGTTTAAACGTTGTAGTGGGTTGTCGTAGCTAATTTTATAAGCGCCCATCGTACATCTGATAATTAAACCACTGTTGTTCAATTTAGGTAACTGAATAGGCTGATAATTTCATTTATATTGTCGCAAGTAGGGCTTGAAATATAGAATCAAAATACTGGTTTTATTGTTTAGCACTGTCGGGTGGGGAGTTCGCTTCATCAAACATTAAACCGCAAAATGAACCGTAAATACTACCGTATAAGTAGTACCGTGTTTTGCCTTTACAAACAGACTGCCCCATTATTAATGATAATACTTGTCACACAGCTTATAACAATGAAACGATAAGGTTCTGCAGTAATTTTCACTGTTTCAGATGTTTAGGTAGTTGTTGAGTTTATTAGCGCACAAAATACGTCAAGCGGAAGTGCATTTACACTGTATGGTACAGGAGAATACCACCTGAATTAAGCGCATTAATAGCATTAACTTATTTAGTTGAGCTTACTGATTAACAAAATTAATCGAGAATCTTAATATTCATTTGTGTTGAGCTATATTAAACGTAGTTTTATATATTGCCATCATCCGCTCTGCTACCTCTGGCGAAGTCGAATTATGGTGAGTCTGCTTTAAAAAATCATAGGCTGCAGGTGTTTTCATGTAATTATCAATTAAGGCGATTGCTTTTTTTCCTTCTGAAGTTTTACTACAAGCAAAGTACCCATTTATAAACTCGGGGTATTCACTAATGTCTCGACTTTCTAGCTGAGAAAATTGCGTATCTGTTAAGTTCATTTTCATAGTGTTTTCATAATCGATGATCATATCAACACGTTTATGAATTAATAATTGGCTAAGTTGAGCAAAGCTGTTTGCGCCTGTTATTTTTGCTACTTGGGTTCTATAATCCGAAAATATCGCATCTAATTGTTGATAACTTGTTGAACTAACTATGGCAAAGGTGTATTTGTTATTAAGTAATTTTGAAATAGAAACTTTTGCAGGTAAATCTTTTAAAGTGTTTTTGAAACCGAATAATTTGCGTTGCTGATGCATATAAGTTGGAATTTGAGAAAAGACAAGCTGTTTGTTTCGAGCTTTTGTTTTTATTAAATTAAAGCTACAAACTGCCTCGTTAGTCGATAAACGTTTAATTAATCGAGCATGATTTGTTCTCGTTAAAACGGTATCAAAATACGTGCTCAAAATTGGCTGAAAAAAATTATAGTATTGTTCGCCGGCTCTTGAATCGGCATCTTCATCTGAAAAATACGAATAAGATAAAATAGTGAGGGAGGGGGTCGCATAAATTAAATAAGGTGTAACTAATAAACTGATAAGAATACATATTTTAAAAAACTTCATATTTATGCCTTTTTCTTTAAAAATACCAAGTATCTCCAGTGTTGTCTTTATAAAAAGCCCTTTCGGGCTTTTTTGTACTAAATTTGAATTTTATTATCGAGCGTTGGTGCTTTCAAATATTTTGTCAGCAGAGGCTGCAACAAAACCAGTATAAAGCTCGCCGTCTGCTTTAGGGTAACGAATAGCAAACTCATAAAAGCAGCTAGGAATGCTCATATCACCGTCACTAAAGGTAACTGAGTATTCATCAGCAAGTGTTGACGATTGCTCTAGTAACACCTCTGGTGAGCCTTTAACTTCGCCGCCTGATGTATTAAGCGAAAAACCTGCATTTTTTAGAGCTTGGTTAACATCATGAATGTTATCAAACTTAGCAAGCGTATTAATATTTACGGTAAAGTGATTGGCACGGTAACCCCACGCCGACATCCACGCTGCATATTCGCTTTCAGCTAGCAGTTGTTTGTAAGTATCGGTGCTTACTTGCCAATGCGTGCCTGAATATAAAAAGTTGTCTGCTGTAACTGCACTTTCGTCAATTTGACTTACCATATCTGTCACGATGGCTTGTAACTCTGGCGAGCATTTTTCTACTAATAGCTCAGAGATAAACACTTTTGGCTGAGCCGGATCGCTATGCTCATAGTGTTTTGCGTAAAGTTTTTTAGCTTCAAAGTGGTACTCACCACATTCTTTGTAACCAATTGCTAAAAAGTGAGCGGCGAGCTTTTCAAGACTCACTTTTTCTATATTAAATGTACGCAGCGCAATATGATCGTTAATGATGTCATCTTTTTGCGTTGACCCTAAAAGGTCATGAATTTTATCTGCCGATGGAGTTACGTTTAAATAATTTTTCCAAAGGTTCTCAAATAATGTGTTTACATCAGTATGCATGTTAAGTCCTTAAATCTAAAATTTTGGTTTTATTGCTTATTCAATTACCAAGCCCGGCGCTAGGGTTTGCGGTAAGCTCACTTTGTCTGACTCCACAGATGCTACAGGGTATGCGCAATAATCGGCGGCATAGTATGCACTTGCTCTGTGATTTCCACTGGCGCCAATACCGCCAAATGGAGCTGCACTAGAGGCTCCTGTAATGGGGCGGTTCCAGTTAACAATACCGGCACGAATGCGCTTTAAAAAGTGAGTGTAGTCATCTTCACTGTCGCTAAGTAAACCTGCAGATAAACCAAAGCTTGTGTTGTTAGCTTCAATAATTGCACTGTCAAAGTCGGTATAACGATACACTTTAATTAGCGGTCCAAAATGCTCTTCATCTGGCATGTTGGTAATACTTGTTACATCAATAATACCAGGGCTTACAAAACCTGTGCCTGGTTTTAATTGCTTAAGTTCAACAAGGATTTGCGCGCCTTTTGAGACTAATTCACTTTGCGCGGCAACCATACCCAGTGCTGCTTTTTCGCTTATCATTGCACCCATAAAAGGCTGCTCTGTAGCAAAGCTGTCGTCTACAACTATGTTTTTAGTTGCGCTTATTAGCTTTTCTAAAATAGCATCGCCGCTGGCTGATTTTTCAATAAATAAGCGACGTGCACACGTACAGCGCTGACCTGAGGTAATAAAGCCTGATTGAATAATATCGTGCACAGCAGCGCTTATATCACTCACATCTTTTACAATAAGAGGATTATTGCCGCCCATTTCAAGTGCTAAAATTTTGCCAGGATGTCCTGCAAACTGTTTATGTAATAAGTGACCAGTGTTTGAGCTACCAGTAAAAAACAAGCCATCTATACCTTTATGAGAAGCAAGCGCTTTACCTGTTTCAATTTCACCTTGCACAAGGTTAATAACACCCGCTGGCAAACCTGCTTTTAACCAAAGTGAGAGGGTAAATTCTGCAACGTGCGGCGTCAGTTCTGATGGCTTAAATACAACGGTATTACCGGCTAAAATTGCAGGAACAATATGCCCGTTTGGTAAATGCCCAGGAAAGTTATACGGGCCAAAAATAGCCACAACGCCATGCGGTTTGTGTCTAATAAACGCTTTAGCACCGGGCATTGGATTTTCGGTTGTACCTGTACGCTCATGGTAGGCTTTAACCGAAATTGCTACTTTACCTGTCATTGCGCCCACTTCAGTGCGGGTTTCCCATAATGGCTTGCCCGTTTCGCGTGCAATAATGCTAGCAAATTCTTCGCTGTGTTCTTTTAATTGTGCTGCGAAGTTTTCTAAAATGGCGATACGCTCTTCAAGTGGTTTGTCTGCCCATTGTAATTGCGCGGCTCTAGCTGCTTTTATAGCAGAATCTACTTGCTGGGCGTTTGCGCCATTACCTTGCCATACCACATCGCCATTACTTGGATTGATTGACTCAAATGCTGGACCAAGTCCCACATGCCACTGATTATTAATTAGGTGTGTATTCATAAATTATTTACAGGCGGAAAAATCGCGCTGCATCTCCTTGGCTTAAATTAAGCGCCTTAGCCACATCTTGGCTAATGACGAGGGTATGTTTTGCATGATTGTAGTGTGCGTCTTTGGTAAATGTCGCTCTAAAGCCACTTACGCCTTGGTTACATACAGCCAGCGTATCAGAGCTATTTTGTGATATGTGATCAAGCTCGCCAATCGTAACAGGGCAAACTTGAGAGTCGCGAATGCTGCGAATATTTCCAAGCTTTGCTTCAACTGTTGGGCCTGCATCAAATAAGTCAACGTAACCTCTGTGCTCAAACCCTTCTTTTTCTAATAGTTTTAGCGCAGGTTTTGTTTTTTCATGCACATGCCCAATCACTGCTTGGGCTTTTTTACTAAGCAAGTTCACATAAATAGGGTATTTAGGCATTAACTCGCTAATAAATACCTTATCGCCTAAGCCAACTAAGTGATCCGCTTGTGGAAATTCGATACTAAAAAAGTGCTCTTGTAGCCATTGCCAAAAAGGAGAATGACCGTCTTCGTCGCTAACACCGCGCATTTCTGCGATAACAGTATCGGCAAAACGCTCGCTGTGCTGAGCCATAAACAAAAAGCGTGAACGTGATAAAAATCGACCCGTTAAACCTTTACGGCTATTTTCGCGCAAAAATAATGTGCATATTTCTGAGCAACCTGTGTAGTCGTTACACATGCTTAAAATATCAACGGTGTTATATACATTTAAAGTAGGCGAGTGGTGTACTGTTTTACCTAAATGATAATGATATAAAGGCACGGATAAACCTACCGCAGCTTCTATAGCGGTTGTGCCAATAACGTCACCTGTTTCACTGTCTTCTAAAACAAATAAATAGCTTTCATCAAGTGGCTGGTTAATGTTTTTGGCAAAGCTTTTTTCAGCACGTTCAATCTTTTCTTTAAGCTGTGTATCGTCCACAGGTAAAGAGGTAAACCCATGACCGGATTCAATCGCTATTTGTTTAAGCGCGTCAAAATCATTGGCAGTAATAGGACGTAATACTTGCATTTATTGCTTGCTCCAATAGCACGCTTGTAGGCGTGCTAATTTAAACTCTATTAACCGTTTACTACATCGCTAACTGCTTTTTCAAAGCGCGCTAAGCCTTCTTTAATATCCTCAAACGGGATAACTAAAGACGGTGTAAAGCGAATTACATTCATGCCAGCTACAAGGTTCATTAAACCATTATTAGCACTGGCTACTAAAAAGTCGCGTGCACGGCCTTCAAATTTGTCATTTAGTACTGCGCCAATTAATAAGCCTTTACCGCGTACTTCGCTAAATACGTTGTATTTTTTGTTAATTGCGTTTAATCCGTCACGGAACAATTGCTCGCGCTCTTTAACTCCGTTTAGTACGTCTGGTGTATTTACAGTATCAAATGCGGCTTCAGCTACAGCACAAGCTAGCGGATTACCGCCATAAGTAGAACCGTGAGTACCAATTTTTAAATGCTCAGCAATCGGTGTACGTGTGATCATAGCGCCAATTGGAAAACCACCACCCAATGCTTTTGCCGTTGTTAAAATGTCAGGAACAACCCCTAAACCTTCATAAGCGTATAAATCGCCTGTGCGACCGACACCCGTTTGTACTTCATCAAAAATAAGTAACGCGTTATGTTTAGTACAAAGTTCGCGTACTTTTTTAGCAAATTCATCTGTTGGTGAAATAATACCGCCTTCACCTTGTAATGGTTCCATCATAACAGCACATGTTTTATCGCTGATCAGCGCTTCAAATGCCGCTATATCGTTAAAATCACAATGTACTATGTCAGCTGGTTTTGGGCCAAAGCCGTCTGAATAAGCCGCTTGCCCGCCCACAGTTACTGTAAAGAATGTGCGACCATGAAAACCTTTATTAAATGCAATAATTTGCGATTTTTCAGCGCCATATACGTCTAGTGCATAACGACGCGCTAACTTAAGCGCGGCTTCGTTTGCTTCTGCGCCTGAGTTTGCAAAGTAAACTTTATCAGCGAATGTTGCTTCAACCATTTTTTGAGCTAAACGAAGTGCTGGCTCATTGGTCATAACATTTGATAAATGCCAAATTTTTTCGCCTTGCTCTTTTAATGCTTTAACTAATGCAGGATGACAGTGACCCAAACAGTTAACGGCAATACCACCGGCAAAATCAATGAACTCATTGTTATTTTGATCCCAAACGCGTGAACCTTCACCACGAACTGGGATAATTGCTGATGGGTTATAGTTTGGTACCATTACGTCGTTAAATAAGTCTCTAGTTACTTGCATTTTTGTACACCTAAATTAAATGGGCTTAGATAAAAGATTAGTTGCTAAATTAAAGAAGAATATAGCCGTTATTCTTGAGCAAACACGTTATTATTTTTTATAGGACACTATTATCGAAGGTTCGCAGTTAAAATTGCAGTGCTATTTTGTGAAAAATGATTAGAATAAAAGGCAAAATAACGAAATAAATAACCATTATGATAACTCCACAAGACGAAAAGCTATTATCGATACTAAAAACAAATGCACGCGCGAGTATTTCTGACCTTGCCAGACTATTGAACCTGTCGCGCTCTACAGTGCAAAGTAGAATGTTAAAGTTAGAAGAAAGCGGGGTAATTAAAGGGTATAGCGTAGACTACGGAGATGACTATTTAAACAAAATGGTATCGGCGCATGTATCAATAAAAGTAAAGCAAAAGCTCACCACTAAAACCAACTTAGAACTAAAACAAATTGACGCTATTTCACAGCTTTATGCAATAAGTGGCGAGTTTGATTTAATTGCGGTAGTTCAAGCACAAAATTTGGAGCAACTTAGTCATTTGCTAGACGATATTGGCAACCTTGATGGGGTAGAGCGTACAACATCGTCTGTTATTTTAGAAACCAAATTTAAGCGATGAGCCTGAGTATGTATCATGTCAATGCATCAGATTACTTTGTTGATGCATTGGTTATTTTTGGCGTCACTTTTACTCTTTTCACCACTGTTTTATTTGCTTCATCAAGCTTAATAAAGTAAGCATTACCGCCAATACCTTTAAACTCTTCATCGGTAAATACAATGGTGTTGTCGTCAAAGAACGTAACAGCCTCTTTTTGAGTAACAATCCCTAGGTCTATTTTTGATACATCACCAGAGAAAAATTTATCACCTTCAAAGTTTTCAAATAACCAAATACTGGTTGAATCAAGTAATACCAATTTTTTACGGTCAGGACTTAAGGCTGCTGATGTTATCCAACATAGTTTTTCTAATGTAGTACATGTTTTAAAAGAATCGATTAACTCAGCTTTAAAGTTAGCGGCGTGATCGCCCACTTTATATACCTTAGTAATACCATCAAACGGTTCAGTGCGGTTTTTAGTAAATAAATATAAATGACGGCCAAGCGCGACAAATGCTTCTAAATCAAAATTTCGATTATTGGGTTTTATTGGACTTCCATCCATTTCTGGGTAGGTAAACTTTATAATTTCTGCTTGAGTTATATCTGTTTTTATATCTATTGGGTTTTCTATTTTATAAATAGTGAGCCATCTGCGATCGTTTTTGTTATTGCCAAAATCACCTAGGAAAAAATGCCCAAACTTGTTTTGAGTCATATCTTCCCAGTCTATGTTTTTGGCATTTTCAACTAAGATTTCTTTGGCGATAGAGCCATCTTTATTGAGCCTATATAGTTTGGGTTCATTGCCTCCATCGTTAATAGCCCATAGGCGTTTATGCTTATCAAATTCTATACCTGATATTTCTTTTAATTTAGGATCAACTGAGATTTCTTTTTTGCTATAAAGGGTATAGATTGAAGAACCAATAAGTGTGGCTATTATTAAAAAGGTGATTGCTATAGTTATTAGAATGCTTTTTTTCAACATGAAAATTATGATATTTCAAAGTATTAATATGCGGTTTATTATCGTTTATAAAAGCGCATAACAAAAGAATTTTATAAGTTTAAGTAATACTTTTGAATTATTTCATGTTTGGTACTAATAAAAGTTTAGACAATAAATAAAGTGTGGCACGTCTAGTTGGTTTAAATATTGCTCTATAATATTGAGCTTTTCAAAAGTGAATGTTTCGATACTAACTGCACTTTTTAGGTGCAAAAAAAAGAATTGCTGCACTGTAATAATGCGTAAATAAAGTTTTGGTTAACTTACAACGTGTTTAATGATTTTGAATGGAATCCACATCGCCTTTTTGTTTAGTTGTATGGCCTGTGGCAAAGATTAATTACCCTTTATGGTTTAGTTGGAGCCTGCTATGTTGAATAAACGTTTTTTTAAAACAAAAGATGAAGCTGAAGTTACTTTTGAGTTCACTCACCCTGAGGCAGAGCAAGTCTGTTTGCTAGGTGAATTTAATGATTGGCAGCCAGTGCCAATGAAGCTGAATAAAAAACAGGGCGTTTTTAAGTGTAAGCAACGCCTTCCTATTGATCAGCAGTTCCATTTTCGTTATCTAATCAATGGAGATATTTGGGATAACGACCACCAAGCCGACGGTTACATTGGTAATACATTTGGCACAGAAAATAGCATAGTGAATACGCAACGTATAAATTAAGGCCAATAAATGGACGCTCTTTCGCAGTTATTTTACCTGCATGGCATTGGTTATGAATTCACTAAATACACTGGTGAACAGGTTGTTTTTAGCGACGATACACGAAAGCAAGCTTTACAATGCTGTGGTATTGACACTAACGATGCTAATCAAATAGCGCATCTTAACTATGAATTAGATGCAGCTACTTGGCAGCAATTAGTTCCGCGTATTAGCTTGCTTGAATGGCCTGAAAATACCTTAAAGATTCGTATAGATGAGCGTCAACAGCATTTATGTGTAGGCATAAAAGTAGAGGCGCTTGGTCTTGACTTGGCATTTCAAACTATGCGTGATTTACCTGTCACAGGTGAATATTACTTGCATGGAGTGCGATATATTGAGGTTGCGCTTGAATTACCTTTTATCCCAGCTGGATATTATGATGCAACGATAAAAGTAGGCGAGCAATTTTCAAATACACAGGTTTGGTCTGTTCCTGAACAAGTATATCAAGTAGATGATATAAAGCGTACAGGGCTCTCTATTCAGCTTTATACTTTAAAAAATAAAGCGCTATTAGGTGTTGGAGATTTTAGCGATTTATTATCGTTAACTCATTTATGTAGTGCGCAAAACATGGATTATATTTTACTTAATCCACTTCATTTATTATTTGCCGATATGCCAGAGCGAGCAAGTCCTTATAGCCCTAACAGTCGTGCTTTGCTAAACCCTTTATATATTGCCATTGATTTATGTGACGACGCTAATAACAATGCAGCGCTAAATGCTTTAATGCAAAGTGATGATGTTATTTCTCTCATGCAAAGCAATGATCAATTTATAAATTACGAAAACGTAAGTCGTATTAAATATACGTTATTTAAAGCGCTTTATAGTCAGTTTGAATTAACTGCCAGTAATGAGCGTCGACAAGCGTTTACAGCATTTTGTAACACTCATACAAGTACGCTAAATACCCTTGAATCAGATAATTTAACGTTTGACTATTATTTGCAGTGGCAAGCGTATTTACAGTTAGCACTTTGTCAAAAAAGTTGTATAGAGCTGGGAATGGCTATTGGTTTAATCAACGATTTAGCTGTTGGGTGTGCTGGCGATGGGGCCGAATTTAAAAATCAGCAATCATTATTTAGCCAAGAGGCAAGTGTTGGTGCCCCGCCAGACCCATGGGCTGAAGCAGGTCAAAATTGGGGGCTTCCGGCACTCAATCCTCGCAGTCTTAGCAATAATCACTTCGAGTTTTATCGCTCACTTATTCGCGCAAATATGCAAAATGTAGGTGGTCTCAGAATTGACCATGTAATGGCTATTAGGCGTTTATGGTGGTGTTTTGAAACGAATGGTAAACAAGATGGCTGTTATGTTTATTATCCGTTTGAGCATTTACTCGCAATTTTAAAAATTGAATCGCATATTAATCAAAGTATTGTTATTGGCGAAGATCTGGGTGTAGTCCCCCCTGAGGTAAGAGATGCTTTAGCCTCTAGCGGTATTTTTTCTAACAGCTTATTTTATTTTGAAAAACAGCACGATGATGAATTTTTATTGGTTAACGATTTACCATCACGTTGCTTATTAATGATTGCCAATCACGATGTGCCTCCTTTTATGGGCTGGTGGCAACACGATGATTTAGATATAAAGCAGCAATACAGTTTAATTAACGAGCAGCAATGCAACGACTTAACCCACCAACGTGTTGAAGAGCAAGAGCGATTATTGCGCTTTATTAATGCCAATCAAACAAAAGAACTTAACCTACAAGCTAATGCAATGGACGTTTATAAATCACTTGCCTTATGTTTAGCAAAGTCGCAATCACGATTACTTGCGCTGCAAATAGATGATTTAGATGAGCAGCTTTACAGTGTGAATATTCCAGGAACAGATACCGAGTATCCCAATTGGCGGCGTGTTTTAACACACACTTGCGAAGAGATTTTTAGTAAAAATGCCTCTTTGTTAGCTGCAATAGATTCAATAAGGAAAGGTTAATGAGTAGCTCAGCAGTAGATAATATTGGATCTTCTTTTAATCGTTATGATGATCAAGTACAAGCGTTAAGCGCAGGTCGTTTTAAAGACCCGTTTAGCTTTCTTGGGGCACATAAACTAACAAACACAGACACAGAGTTACGACTTTACTTACCCACTGCGTTGAATGTTGTAATTAACCTTGGCGGTAAAAAAATAAAAGCGCTGCGATATAAGCAAAGTGATTTGTTTATTGCAAAGCTAAAAACATTGCCAAGCGCGCCATATCAATGTGATGTTGAATACACAAATACAGCCGTTACGTTTTACGATGAATACAGTTTTGACACTGCGCTCGATACACAGGCAATGTACTTATTTAACGAAGGTAGTTTAGAGCATGCATACTCACACTTTGGTGCACATTTTAGCACTCAACAAAATGTAGAGGGGGTGCGTTTTTGTGTGTGGGCGCCAAATGCAGCAAGTGTATCAATTATTGGTGAATTTAATTTTTGGCAAGCTAATCGTCACTTTATGCGCTTTCATCCTGCAAGTGGTGTATGGGAATTATTTATACCAGGCCTTAAAGCTGACATGTGCTATAAATTTGCAATTACCGCACAAAGTGGAGACGTGTTTGAAAAAGCAGACCCATATGCGTTTAAAATGCAGCAAGCCCCCGGTACTGCCAGTGTATTGCAATACAAACCAGAACCTATAATTCTTGATGAACAAGCCTTAAAAAATAGACAAAAGCGTAACCATATTGATGCACCAATTAGTATTTATGAAGTGCATTTAGGCTCATGGCAACGCGCTGAAAATAATCGTTATTTAAGTTACGTAGAGCTTGCTGACAAGCTAGTTAGCTATGCACTTGAAATGAATTTCACCCACCTACAGCTTATGCCTATCAGTGAATACCCGTTTGATGGCTCGTGGGGCTATCAACCCGTTGGTTTATTTGCACCTACTAGCCGTTTTGGTGACTATAACAGTTTTAAATATTTTGTAGAGCAATGCCATAAAGCAAATTTAGGTATTTTACTCGACTGGGTACCTGGGCATTTTCCAAGTGATCCGCATGGTTTGCATCGTTTTGATGGCACTCATTTGTACGAACATGCCGATATGCGTCAAGGTTTTCATCCCGATTGGAATACCTATATTTATAATTACGATCGCCCTGAAGTTAAAAGCTTTTTGATTTCTAATGCAATGTATTGGTTACACCAATTTGGGCTTGATGGTTTACGAGTAGATGCAGTGGCTTCAATGTTGTATTTAGATTACAGCCGTAAAGAAGGTGAATGGATCCCTAATTGTTATGGTGGACGCGAGAACCTTGGTGCAATCGAGTGCCTAAAGCAGGTTAATTTACGAAGTTATAAAAACAACCCTGGCATCATGATGATAGCCGAAGAATCAACTGCATGGCCAGGTGTTACACAAAGTGTTGAGCATAACGGTTTAGGGTTTGGCTATAAATGGAATATGGGTTGGATGAACGATAGTTTGCACTATATGCAACGCGATCCGCTTTACAAACAGCACCACCATCACGAAATAACCTTTTCGATGGTATACGCCTTTAGTGAGAACTTCATACTGCCATTGAGTCACGACGAAGTAGTGCATGGCAAAGGCTCACTTATTGAAAAAATGCCAGGGGATGATTGGCAAAAGTTCGCAAACCTTCGAGCTTATTATGCGTTTATGTGGGCGCATCCAGGTAAAAAATTATTGTTTATGGGTTGTGAAATAGCTCAGCGCACTGAGTGGGGCCACGATCATTCGCTTGATTGGCACTTATTAGAGCATCAAAGTCACAATGGTATAAAACAAACAATTAAAACACTCAATCATGTATATAAAAACCAACCTGCTTTGTACGAACTTGACACAAGTGCAGCAGGCTTTGATTGGATAGATAACAACAATAACGATCAAAGTATTTTAAGTTTTGTACGGTATGCCAAAAATGCACGAAATTTAGTGGTTGTTATAGCTAATTTCACTCCAGAGTCTTATCAAAATTACGTCATTGGTGTGCCAAATAAAGGCCGCTATAAAGTAATTTTAAATACAGATGAAACCGATTATTTTGGCTCAGGGATAGACGTTACACAAAACGAATTAAAGATAGTTACTACCTTCGACAGCCCTAATCATGGGTTCGCTCAAAGCATTTCTATTGCCATTGGTGGTTTAACTACTATTTATTTACAAAAGGTCGAAGATGAGTAATCAATTTGAAGTCACTCACGGCCAAGTTGAACCCTTAGGTTCAAGTGTTACTGACGGCGGTGTAAATTTTGCACTTTATGCACCAAAAGCAACTCAAGCTTATTTATGTTTATTTGACAAAAGTGGCCATTCAGAAATATTAAAGGTGGCAATGAGCATTAACGAAGGCGGCATTTGGAGTATTCATATATTTCCTTTAAATGCAGGTGCTTTGTATGGCTTTAGAGTAGAGGGTGAATATAACCCTAAGCACGGTCAATTGTTTAACGAAAACAAACTATTAATAGACCCTTACGCAAAAGACTTATTTGGTGAGTTTACTTGGAGTGAGCGTCATTATGGGCAAATGCCAATCGGCACTAAAAGCACCGTAAATAATGCGATTGATATACCTAAGTCAAAAGTAGCAGCACCTGTGTTGTACGCGCATAAAAAGCCAAACCATAGATGGTCAAATACGGTTATATACGAATGCCATGTGAAAGGAGCAACGTGCCGTCATCCCGAAATTCCTAAGTACCTACAAGGGAAATTTTTAGGACTAAGTCATCCCAGTTTTATTGAACACTTACAGAGCTTTGGTATTACAGCTGTGGAACTTTTACCTGTTCATTCATTTATTAGTGAACAATTTTTAACGGGTAAAGGGCTGCAAAATTATTGGGGTTACAACACGCTTAACTTTTTTACACCTCATAAAGACTACTTGGTTAAAGACGATATAAATGAGTTTAAGCAAATGGTGCGAGAGCTTCATGCGGCCGACATTGAAGTTATTATCGACGTTGTTTACAACCATACCGCAGAGGCCGGTAATGATGGCCCAATATTGTCACTTAGAGGCTTTGATAACTTAGCTTATTACCGCACTGTAAGCGATCGACCAGATTTATATATAAACGATACTGGATGCGGTAACACGATTAATATTGACCATCCTCGTGTATTACAACTTGTACTCGATAGTCTTCGTTATTGGGTTGAAGTAATGGGAGTTGATGGCTTCAGGTTTGATTTGGCGACTATTTTAGGGCGTTCTCAATCTGGGTTTAGCGCTTCTCATACTTTCTTACAAGCGGTTGCCCAAGATCCTATTTTAAACAAAGTAAAGCTCATTAGTGAACCGTGGGATATAGGCCCTGGTGGCTATCAGTTAGGTGCTTTTCCGGCACCTTGGCGAGAATGGAACGACCAATATCGTGATGTAATAAAGCGTTTTTGGAAAAGTGAAGAAGGCATTATCGCCACCGTTGCCAAACGTTTACATGGCTCATTTGATATTTTCGAGCACAGTGAGCGCGGTCCGCTCAATAGTATAAATTTTATAACGAGTCACGACGGTTTTACGCTTGCTGACTTAGTTAGCTACGAAGAAAAACACAATGAGGCAAATGGTGAGCAAAATCGAGATGGTCACAGTGCTAATCATTCTTTTAATTGTGGTGTAGAGGGGTTTACAAATGATCCCAAAATAACAGCGCTCCGCTTGCAACAGCAAAAAAACTTTTTGCTTACACTTATTTTGTCCAAAGGAGTTCCTATGCTCTCATCTGGGAGTGAAATAGCGCACTCGCAAGGGGGAAATAATAATGCTTATTGCCAAAATAATCGTACTAGTTGGCTTGCATGGAAAGACTCACAATTAAATCATACATTGACTCGTTTTATAGACGATGCACTAAAAATCAGACGTGCCCACAGTGCGTTTAAACACAGTGTGTTTTTAGATGATATTGATGAGCGCTTTACAGTTAGGTGGTTTACCGAAGAAGGTGTAACTATGACTGACGCGCATTGGCATGAAAATACGCGTCAGTTTTTAATGTACAGCTTGCTCGATAAGCAAAATAAACATGCACTTTTAATAATTTTTAATGCGAGTAAAAAAGTAATGTCCTGCCAATTGCCGCAATCTCCAATAAGTGCGCCTTGGCAAATGGTTTTATCAAGTGTAAATAATGCATCTGTAAGTAGTAACAACGATGCGATGGTTGAAATTTCTGCACAAAGTAGCTGGGTTTTCAGTTCAAATTTAGAGGAAGTAGGTCATGGCTAAGCAAGATGAACAAGTGTGTGTAGTAAAGGGTTGGCAAGAAGGCCCTGTTATTGATGAAAGTACGTTAAAAGATGATTTAACACGTCACTTTTATTACACCCTCGGCCGAGATAAGGTCGGCGAATCACAGTTATATTTATATCATGCATTAGCGCTCACTATTCGCGATCGACTTGTTGCTCGTTGCAGAGAAACCAATCAACAAATTAGACAGCAAAAGCGCCGTAAAACGGCTTACCTTTCTCTTGAGTTTTTAATGGGACGAGCACTGGGTAACGCTATTTTAAATCTAGATTTAGATGATCAAGTTGCTTCTGCATTACAAGAATATTGTACAACAGTCGAAACGCTTGAAGATGCCGAACATGATGCAGGGCTAGGTAATGGTGGTTTAGGGCGTTTAGCAGCCTGTTTTTTAGATAGCTGTGCAAGTTTGGCCCTGCCTGTCATTGGGTATGGCCTTCGTTACGAATACGGTATGTTTAATCAGTCTATAAATGACGGAAATCAAATAGAACAACCCGACAACTGGCTTCGTGAAGGGCATCCATGGGAACTGAGTGCCCCAGAGCATGCAAAGCGCGTTAAATTTAGTGGCTATGTGCAAAGCTATACAGATAAATATGGCCGAGAGCATCGTCAATGGATGAGTTCACACGATGTATTAGCTGTGCCATATGATGTACCAATTCCTGGCTATAAAAATAATATTGTTAATACACTTCGTCTGTGGAAGTCAGAAGCGACAGATGAATTTAATCTAACTGAGTTTAATGCCGGTAGTTACTCAGAAGCTGTAGCACAAAAAAATCTAGCTGAACAAATTACTATGGTGCTTTACCCAAACGACAGTAGCGAAAATGGTAAAGAACTTAGGTTACGCCAACAGTATTTTTTATCGTCTGCGAGTATTCAAGACATTGTTGATCAATGGGTTGCACAACACGGTGAGAGTTTTTCTGATTTTTCTGATTTTCATGTGTTTCAATTAAACGACACGCATCCAAGTATTGCTGTTGCAGAGCTGATGCGTATTTTAATGGATGACTACGAACTTGATTGGGAAGATGCTTGGCAAATTACTACTAAAACAATGGCCTATACAAATCATACCTTACTTCCTGAGGCACTTGAAAAGTGGTCAGTATCTTTGTTTGCAAGGTTATTACCGCGTATTTTAGAAATAGTTTACGAGATAAATGCACGTTTTTTAGCCCAAGTTGCACAGCAGTGGCCAGGGGATGTTAACAAACAGCGAGCGCTATCGCTTATTGAAGAAGGTGATGAGCCGCAAATTCGTATGGCTTATTTAGCAATAGTCGGTAGTTACTCCGTAAATGGAGTCGCGGCACTGCATACTGAGTTACTAAAAGCAGGCTTGTTTAAAGAGTTTTATGCACTGTGGCCAGATAAGTTTAATAACAAAACAAATGGCGTAACACCACGTCGTTGGCTTGCTCACTGCAACCCTATTCTAAGCAAATTAATTAGCGAAAAAATTGGTAACGATTGGGTAGGCGATTTTAGTCAAATTAGTCAACTACGTCGATTTTTTGATGACCAAACCTTTCATATTCAGTGGCAATCAGCTAAACGCGAAAACAAACAACGCCTTGTTGATTTAGTCAAAGCGCGTTGCGGTGTTGAGTTCGATGTATCGATGATGTTTGACGTACAAGTTAAGCGAATTCATGAATACAAACGCCAACTACTTAATGTGTTGCATGTAATTCATCTATATGACCGTATTCGTCGCGGTGATACGCAAGGGCTTGTTCCGCGTTGTGTATTACTCGGCGGTAAAGCTGCGCCAGGCTATTATATGGCTAAAAAAATTATTAAGCTAATCAACAATGTGGCTGAGGTTATTAATAAAGATCCATTAGCAGCACCGTATTTACGCGTAGCATTTTTACCAAATTATAACGTAACAGCAATGGAAGTTATTTGCCCTGCAACCGATTTGTCAGAGCAAGTGTCTACCGCAGGTAAAGAAGCATCAGGTACAGGTAACATGAAGTTCATGATGAATGGTGCATTGACGATAGGTACACTTGATGGCGCAAATATTGAAATTAGAGATGCCGTGGGTGCTGATAATTTCTTTTTGTTTGGTGCTCAAGCACATCAAATTGATGATATTAAATCACGTTATAATCCAGAGCATTTAATTTCACAAAATAGTGACTTGGCAAACGTAATGCAGCTTTTAGAAAGTGGCCATTTTAATTTATTCGAACCATGCTTATTTGATGACGTGATCAATGCGATTAAGAGCCCGAACGATCCTTGGTTGGTCGCGCATGATTTTGAAAGCTATGTTGATGCTCAAAAACAAGTAGATAAGACCTACATTGATCAAGCCTACTGGACACAAATGAGTATTTTAAATACAGCAGCCAGTGGCATGTTTTCAAGTGATAGAACCATAAGCCAATACAGTGACGACATTTGGCATTTAGAACCCCTCAACATTAGTGCAACAGACTTAACGACAACTAAAAGTCATACCACTAACAGCAAAGACTAAATGGAGAGAGTATTATGCCCAACTACGAAAATCGTTATATAAGCAGCCTAACCAGAGAAACTTACGCACTAATACTGGCTGGAGGTCGCGGTTCACGCCTGCATGAACTGACTGACTGGCGAGCAAAGCCTGCGGTTTACTTTGGTGGTAAACATCGAATAATCGACTTTCCGTTATCTAACTGTATTAACTCAGGCGTTAGGCGCGTTGGTATTGCTACACAATATAAGTCTCATTCACTTATTAGGCACGTTAACCGTGCTTGGGGGCATTTTAAAAAGGAATTGGGAGAGTCGGTTGAAATTCTACCCGCATCGCAGCGTCAAGGCGATGATTGGTATTGTGGAACCGCCGATGCTGTTTTTCAAAATATAGATATTATTCGTCATGAATTACCAAAATATGTGATGATTTTATCGGGCGATCATGTGTACCGTATGGATTACGGTGCTCTTTTAGCTAAGCACGTAGAAAATGGCGCCGACATGACTGTTTGTTGCATCGAAGTACCCGTAGAAGAAGCCGCCGATACCTTTGGTGTAATGACCGTTAATGAGGAAAATCGTGTTTGCCGTTTTGACGAAAAGCCTGCAATGCCAAGTTCAGTACCTGGTAAGCCAGGTACGTGTTTAGCTTCAATGGGCAATTACGTATTTAACACCGAATTTTTGTTCGAACAGCTCAAAAAAGATGCTGAAAATGAAGGCTCTGGTCGCGATTTTGGCCACGATATTATTCCAGCGATAATAGAAGAGCATAACGTATTTGCCTTCCCATTTAGAGATCCAAACCAAGAAGGGCAACCTTATTGGCGTGATGTAGGTACGCTAGATTCATTCTGGGAAGCTAATATGGAACTGGTAATGCCTGAGCCGCAACTTGATTTATACGATCCGACGTGGCCAATTTGGACCTATCAGGAACAACTACCGCCCGCTAAGTTTATTTTTGATGACGATGATAGGCGCGGAATGGCCTTAGACTCAACAGTTTCTGGTGGTTGTATTATTTCGGGCTCTGCTGTTAGAAAGTCTTTATTGTTTTCAAATGTACATATTCGTTCATTTTGCGAGATAGAGCAGTCAGTTATATTGCCTGGTGCAATTATAAATAGAGGCTGCAAAATTAAGCGGGCGATAATAGATAGAAGCTGTGAGATACCAGCAGGACTAGAAATTGGTTTTGATCGTAAGACAGATGAAGACAATGGCTTTAGAGTGTCTAAAAAAGGCATCGTACTCGTGACCCGTGATATGCTCACTGAGCTTGCAAAAAAGCTTGCGCGCCAAGCAAATGAAAATAAAAAGTTAGCTTAAATAAACTAGCTAACTAATTTTAAGCATGACAACAAGGCTTGCTCTTTATTGAGCAGGCTCATTAGGTTAAAGGAAGTAGTAAATTAATGCATGTATTAATGGTTGCAGCAGAGAACGACGCGTTACCAGGCGCTAAAGTAGGTGGAGTAGCTGATGTAGTGCGTGATGCACCAAAGGCGTTGGCAGAGCAAGGTGTAACTGTAGATGTTGTTATTCCTGATTACGGCTTTGCGTTTATTGAGCGTATTTATCTCGGTGAAGTAACGGTTGCTTTTAATGCACAGCCACATGTTTTAACACTTTTTAAAGTACGGCAAACGCAAAGTAATGTCAGCCAAATTGTTATTAGCCACCCATTGTTTAGTGAATCAGGCACTGTTTACTGCAACGATGCACCCGGTAGGCCATTTGCCACGGATGCAACCAAGTTTGCTTTATTTAATGCCGCAGTTTGTGAGGCATTATTACAAGGGGTACTTACACGCCCTAATGCATTACATTTGCATGATTGGCACAGCGCGTGTGTTGCCGTTTTAATTAAATTTGAGCCACGTTATAGCGCACTAAATAACATACATATAGCCTACACTGTACATAACATAGCGCTGCAGGGAATAAGGCCTTTTAAGCACGATGACTCGAGTCTAGAAGCATGGTTTCCTTCGCTTAGTTATAACGGTCAACATTTATGTGATCCACGTTATCCGCATTGTTTTAACCCAATGCGCAGTGCCATTAACCTATGCGATAAAGTACATGTTGTATCACCAACCTATAGCCAAGAAGTACTTAAACCAAGTAATTATGAACATGGTTTTTTTGGCGGCGAAGGGCTTGAACAAGATCTGCAAAATGCGGCAGAACAAGGCAAGCTGGTTGGTATTTTAAATGGCTGTGAGTATCCTAAGTTAACAAATGAAAATGCAGACTTAAATACTTTATATAAAAAAATAGAGAACACTTTATTTAGCTGGATGAGTAACCATAAGCAGCTTCAAAGTGGTTATTATATTGCGCACCAGCGACTACAGCAATTTAAAGCAGCAGCAAATAATGGCCCATTAGTAACAAGTGTAGGCCGACTTACAGAGCAAAAAGTCTTGTTGTTGTGCCAGCAGGTGAACGGTACTTTAGCGATTGATAACGTTTGCCAACTAGTTAATAAATACTGTGGTCGATTCATTGTTTTAGGTTCGGGTGACAAAGAGCTTGAAAGTCTTTTTACTAAAGCGATGTCACGCAATTCTAACCTTTTATTTTTGCAAGGTTATGGTCAAGGTGTTGGTGATTTAATGTATCAACTAGGTGATTTGTTCTTAATGCCAAGTTCGTTTGAGCCATGTGGTATAAGTCAAATGCTTGCAATGCGAGCGGGACAGCCTTGCTTGGTGCATAGTGTTGGCGGATTAAAAGACACCGTTCAGCATAATGAAAATGGTTTTAGTTTTAGTGGCGACACATTAGCCATGCAAACTAGTAATTTAATCACCTGTTTAGACGAAACACTCTCAATTAAAAAGCAAGAACCTCAAAAGTGGCATAAAGTAAAAAAGGGTGCTGAGCAAGCCCGTTTTTCATGGACGCAAATCGCAACTGCTTATATAACAACCTTATATAGGTGAATTATTACGTGCTTTGCAAAGTTCAGTGACAATTGTATCGCTTTAATGTTTAATGACTTAGTCTGAAATAAAAAACAAGAAGTAGGTAATGTGTCTGTATTTGTTGCAAGGCAAGCAATATTTAATCGTCGTCAAAATGTAGTAGCTTACGAGCTACTTTTTCGTGATAGCCCTAAAAATTATTTTCCTGATATTGCAGAAGGCCAAGCGACCGCTCGTCTTATTATGGAGAATCAACTTAACTTAGGTACTCGCCATATTACATCAGGTAAAAAAGCACTCATTAATATTGGTCCTGAATCATTGAAGCTCGACTTATGCGCTTTTTTGCCTTGCCAAGATGTTGTAATCGAACTACTTGAAACCATTGAGCCAAACGATGATAACTACGAACTATGCCGAGGTTTATTTCATAGTAATTATAAACTCGCACTCGATGATTTTGTGTATAAACCACAGTGGGATCGTTTTTTAAAGCTCGTCAAATTAATAAAATTTGATATAAGAATGACACCGCTTAACGAAATACAACCCATCGTTAAAAAGCTGCAAGCACATAAACAAATAAAAATATTAGCCGAAAAAATAGAAACACAAGACGACTATAAATTAGCCTTTGATATGGGGTTTGATTATTTCCAAGGTTATTTTTTTGCGAAACCCACTATGATAAAGCAAAACGATATCGATTATAATTATGGGTTAGTTGTCGCTATTTATGCTGAAATAATGAAGCCAAACCCAGATATAAAAGTTATATCTGGGTTGTTTGAGCTAGATGCCGCCCTTGCATATAAACTACTGCGTTTAATAAACAGTGGTGTTTTTCCTATACAAAGTCAAATATCGTCATTAAAGCAAGCACTTGTCTATTTAGGGCATGATCGTCTTAAAAAGTTTGTGAGCCTTATTGTTACCGCTCATACAGCAGGAAAAAAGCCTGCTGAGCTAATGCAGGTTTGCGTTGTTCGTGCTCGTTTTTGTGAGCTTTTAGCAAAAAATGTAGCAAAGAGCCAAACTGGAGAGGCTTTTTTAACCGGTTTATTTTCATTGCTTGATGCAATACTTGATCAACCGATGAGCTTACTTGTTGAAAAGCTGCCTTTTCCAGATGAGATAAAAGCTGCATTATTAAATGATAAAAATAACCTTTACTATATTTTAAATGTTGTTAGAGCATACGAAACTGGAAGCTGGTGGGCGCTAGAGCAAGCTAGGCTTTTGTTGAATATAGACAATGCTATACTGCCTGCACTCTACCAGCAGTCGGTCAATTGGGCCGACAGCTATAAGAACAATATTTAACGGACATTAGCTTTAATGCGCAATTACAATATGGACTTCATTCGTGGCATAGCTGTACTGGGCTTAGTTTACATGAATAGCTATGCTTTTGGTGTTTTTGAATTAGGCTACATTGCGCACAGTAATGCCCCTGTTAGTGACTCTATTATTTATATTTTTAGTACCTTATTTGTAGACGGTCGTTTTAGAACGCTGTTTAGTTTGCTGTTTGGGGCTGGGCTTTATATTCAATGGCAACGTTATAAGTCTGATGTGCAGTTAAAAAGTAGGCTTTACTGGTTAATACTGTTTGGTTTAGCACATGGGTTTTTACTTTGGGCTGGTGATATTTTATTTGTTTATGGCATTTCAGGTTGGTTTACTCTGAAATACCTACAAAGCGATAATGCGTTACTTTTGAGGCGAGGTCTTGCATTTATTTTACTGTGTGGCATCACCACTGGGCTGGTTATGTATAGTGCACCTGTGGATATTATTTATCGCGACTCTCAAGATTTTATTTCTTTATATAGTCCACATTATTTTGATTATTTTATTTCTAACTTAGGTATGAATGCATTAATGGTATTTATAGTGCCGATAATGACCTTGTGGATGTGTGCAGGGATTATGCTCATTGGTATTTACTTGTATAAACAGGGAGTATTTAGCGAAGGCTTAAGCACAAAACAGCTAGTAATAACCGTTATTGCAACCGCTACTTTGAGTGCGTTTAGGCTCTATACCTCGCAATACAGTAGTGGTTTTATGTATGCCATACAAGAGTCAATAAATATGTTTGCGGCACTTGGAATGGCGACGCTGTATATTCATTTAATTGTTAAATTTTGCAATAACAGGGCACATGTTGGCAAGCTTATTCAGCAAACAGGGCGCTTAGCATTTACCTTGTATATTAGCCAAACACTCATGCAACTATTGTTATATAAAGTGCTGTTTACACACTGGGTGCTCGGTTTTGATCGTATTGATTACTGGGTGCTGGCAACGGCATTAGTTGTACTGCAGCTCATATTTACCTTTATATACAGCCGCTATTTTAATCAAGGCCCGCTTGAATTTGTATGGCGTAAATTAACGAAAGCAAAAATTAATGCTTAAACACCTATAAATTCTAAATTAGGGGCGAAAAAATAGTGTGGGTGGTTTACACTACTCGCCTTAAAAATTACTACGCTATAAGTGCCATGACCGAATTAAAACGTTTAAATAAATTTATTAGTGAAACAGGATTTTGTTCACGCCGCGAAGCCGATAAATATATTGAGCAGGGTCGTGTCAGCGTTAATGGCTACTCTCCAGAAATGGGCGTAAAAGTAGCCGCTACCGATGTTGTATTAATTGATGGCAAGCCACTTAAAGCCACACCAAAGCGCGTTTATATCGCTTACAACAAACCAGTTGGTATTACGTGTACTACCGAAAGTAAAATTCAAAGTAATATTATTCGCGCGGTAAATTATCCTACGCGTATATTTCCAATAGGGCGCTTAGATAGACCGTCTGAAGGGCTTATATTTTTAACTAACGAAGGTGACATCGTTAATAAAATTTTGCGTGCGGGCAATAATCACGAAAAAGAATACGTTGTTACGGTGGATAAACCGCTTAATCGTCAGTTTGTTGCAAAAATGGCCAATGGCGTGCCTATTTTAGATACCGTCACTAAAGAATGTAAAGTCACGCAAAGTGGCCCTAAAGAATTTAAAATAGTACTTACCCAAGGTTTAAACCGCCAAATACGCCGCATGTGTGAATATTTAGGTTACGAAGTGGTTACGTTAAAGCGCACTCGTATAATGAACGTAACACTAAAAGGTTTAAAGGTAGGGCAGTGGCGTCATTTGTCTGATACTGAAATGGCGCAAATAAACGACTCGATTTCTGACTCAGGTAAAACCCAAGAGCATTCGCTTGATGCTAACAAACAATCAGAAAATAATACGCCGTCGGCTCCCAAAAAACGTGATTTTCAGGGTGAAAACCCTCGCCGTTTTAATAAAGGCGAACAAAGTGGCGAGCGTAGTACTGAGCGAAGTTCAAATCGCAACTCTGAGCGCAGTAATGCTAATGGCGAGCGCAAAAATGAGCGCAGTAAAGCACCTTATCAAAAGCGTTCTACCACGTATGTTGGTAAGCCAAAAAGTATTAAAGAGAATAAGTCGTCTAATGCTAAATCAGACTTACAACCAAGCTCAGGCCGTATTCTCAGTTTAAAAAAATAATGTGCAGCTAAGTCCATGCGGTCGTATATCAGAAGTTTTTAACACAGTTAGCGTCAGGCTTAAGCCCTCAAATTGATCAAGTATTATTACGGATTGATATTAGATACTAAAATGTCTCTAAGCTGAGTCAGCGTAATTTCACTCTATTACGAATTTAAGGTTTGTCTAAATCTCTATTTTAAATCCATTAAATAGCTTATTTATGTCGTTATATTAGGCGTATATACAGTAAAGCCTAATTTATATTGTGCATTAACAAGTACACTTAGTTATATGAAGAGTAAGCTGTTAATATGCGCCGTCTTAATAATGTAGAAAGGTTATAGAAGTAGCATGTCAAAGTTTTTCTTTATGGGTAAGCCCGATATAATGGGTAAAAATAACAGTAGCGGATTTTCGCCAAAACGTACCGCAAAGGTAGGGACAGAGTTACATCCGCTAACATTAATTGTAAACTCGGCTGAACGACAATCTGAAGTACAAGCAATATTAGCAGAGCATTCGCTGTTTGCTTCGATTGAAATTAAAGCAGACGTACCAGAAGATATTCGCGAACTAGACTTTGCGCTTAGCAAGTCAACACCACAAGTATTTGATAAAGTACCAGAGCGTAACGCACCTTGTGTATGTGGTAGCGGCAAAAAATACAAAAAGTGTTGCGGCTAATTTATTAACCACTCAATATGTGGCCTTTCTTTTTTCATCGGTATTAAATAAAAATGCCACTGACCTTGAGCCAGTGGCATTTTTTTATGTTAACCGATTAGATGTTTAACTACTTACGCGGTTCGTAATCAATTCTAAATATAACCGTGTAAAGTACTGGCACTACAATGAGGGTTAGTATGGTGGCAAAGCCTAAACCGAACATTATGGTTACCGCCATTGACTGAAAAAACACGTCAAATAGCAGCGGGATCATACCTAAAATAGTGGTTATAGCGGCCATAGCAACTGGGCGTACACGACTCACACCAGAGTCAAATACGGCCTCATAAGGCGATTTACCTTCCCTTAATTCGAGATTTATTTGATCGACCAACACAATCCCATTTTTGATCAACATACCGCTTAAGCTTAACAAACCAAGCAAACCCATAAAGCTAAATGGTGTATTCATAATCAATAACCCTGCACTTACGCCAATAATAGCAAGAGGCACGGTTGCCCAAATTACCAAAGGTTGCTTAACTGAGTTGAATAATAATACAGTTACTGCAAACATAGCTAAGTAACCCAATGGTAAAGAGCCAAATATTGCTTTTTGAGCCTTGCTTGATGACTCAAACTCGCCGCCCCATTCCAGTTGGTAACCACGTGGCAGTTCCATATTCTCTATTGGGCCGCGAATACGCGCAAATAGTTTAGCTGGGGTTTCATCGCCGAGTACATTATGATCGGCCATCACAGTAATAGTACGTTTACGGTCGCGGCGCATTATTAGGCTGTCTTCCCATTGTACAATAAACTCGTCTACTACTTGGGTTACTGGTACAAATACACCAAGTACTGGGCTGTATATTTGAAGGTCGTGAACGCTTTCTACGTTTAAGCGCTCGTTAGCCGGGGATCGTGCAATAATAGGCAGCAACTGCGTACCATCACGATATACACCTACTTGTTTACCTGACAAACTGGTGAGTAATATATCATCCAAGTCTGATTTGCTAATGCCTAAGCGGCGTGCTTTTTGTTCGTTAAACTGTGGGCGAATCATTTTGGTACGTGCGCGCCAGTCATTACGAATATTGTATGCGCCATCATCTTTACCAATCAGTTCTTCGGCTTTAGCGGCCAGTTGTCTTAAAATAACAGGATCAGGGCCCGAAAAACGGGCTTCTATTTTGGCATCGGTAGAAGGGCCTATTTCCATTGGTTTAATTTTAAGTTGTGCAGAAAGCGCATACTGATTTGAATAATCACGGACTTTTTGCATTATAGTGGCAACAGCTTCCCTATCGGCAACACGAACAATCAATTGCCCATAAGCTGGGTATGACTTTTCTGGCGCGTAGGTAAGCATAAAGCGGGGTGCGCCTTGCCCTGTGGTACTTGTTACTTCTTCAACGAGTTCTTCTTTTTGTAAAAACGCCTCAAGCTGTTTAACTCCCTCAAGGGTTGAGCGAACATCAGAACCTTGTGCTTGCCAGTAATCTACATAAAACATAGGTGTATTAGAGGCAGGAAAGAATGACTGTTTTACAGAGCCAAAACCAACAACCGCAGTACACAGTAAAACAACCATTAATATAAGCGTGGTTTTTCTAAAGTGTAGAGAAAAATCTAATACAGCCTTATAGCCATTGAAAATAAAGCCTTTGTATGGGTCTTCATCTTCTTGGTCATTTTCGCCTTTGAATTGAGTTTCTTTAAACATCAAATTGGCAAAAAATGGCGTTAATGTAATAGCTGTTATCCAACTTAATAAAAGCGAAATAAACAGCACCCAAAATAAGCTACCGGCAAATTCACCACTGGCATCAGAGCTTAAACCTATTGGTGCAAACGCGGTTACCGCAATGACTGTTGCACCTAGTAAAGGCCACTTAGTTTGTTCAACAATATTAACTGCTGCTTTGAGTTTTGTTTGGCCACGTTTAAGGTTGATTAGTATCCCTTCGGTTACTACTATTGCGTTATCAACCAGCATCCCTAGTGCAATAATAAGTGCCCCAAGCGATATGCGCTGTAAATCGATAGCAAACAACTTCATAAATATAAACGTACCTAGTACGGTCAGTAGTAAAATACCACCAATTAAAATGCCGCTTTTTAGCCCCATAAACAAAAGCAAAACCACAATTACAATCGCAATAGCTTCAACCAAGCTGATAATAAATCCATCAACTGACTTTTCAACTTCTTTAGGTTGATTGTATACCGAACTAATATCAATGCCATGTGGTCGTTGATACTCAAGCGATGCCAAGTGTTCATCTATATGCTTGCCTATATCAACCACGTTAACACCAGAGGTAAATGACACACCTATTAATAATGCTTGTTCATTATTGTAGCGAATAATATTACTTGGTACTTCGGCATATTCTCTGTGTACCTTGGCTACATCACCTAAGTAAATTAGCTCACTTGCGCCTGTTTTTGAAATCAGTAGCGTTTCAAGCTCTTTTACATTTTTAAACTCACCCGTTGGATGAAAACGGATTGATTCATCGCCTACGCGAATTTTACCCGCGTTTGATACCGTGTTTTGCGATTGTAAAAGTTGAAATATATGACTAGGAGCTATGCCTAATTGCGCTAATTTACGAGTCGATATCTCTACCATAACCTGTGCTTGCTGCTCTCCAGCAACGGTAACTTTACTAACCCCCTTAACAAGTACCAGCTCGCGCTTTAAATAGTCTACGTAATCTTTAAGTTCATCATACGAATAGCCATCGCCTGTAACCGAATACATCACACCGTATACGTCGGCAAAATCATCTAAAATTATACTTGGGTAGACACCGGTAGGTAATGAGGGGGAGAGATCATTAATTTTACGACGCATTTCATCCCATATTTGTCGCAGTTGTTCTTTACGGTAGGTGCTTTTCATTTCTACTGTAATTTGCGATTTTCCATTTGACGAAATTGACGTTACATAATCGACATAAGGTAATTGCTGAATCGCATTTTCGATAGGGAAGGTTACTTCTTCTTCAACTTGTTGCGGTGAAGCACCTGGGTACATGGTTATAACCATGGCCTTTTTGAGTGTAAATTCAGGGTCTTCTAATTGCCCTAAATCAAAATACGATACGCTACCACCAATTAATAGCAGCAACGTAAACATCCAGCTGATTACTTTTTTTTCTATAGAGAGTTGTGCAAAGCTCATTGTTATAAGCCTCGCTCTTTATTCCACGCGCGTACCTTCATTCCTTCTTTTATTGAGTGTACACCCGCAGCCACAACTATTTGACCTTCTTTAATGCCGCTTAGTACTTCAATGCCGTCGCGATGAAGTTGACCAATTTCTACCGCTTGCTTATGAACCTGACCTGTTTGCTCGTCGTAAAGCCAAACATATGCATTGTTTTTAATGGTTTCTTGAGGATCAGAAAAAACGGATTCTATAGGTAAAATTGTGTAAGCAACTTGTGAGTTAGTTACTTTACTCAAATCAATTAGTACACTGCCTGTCATGCCAGCAAGTAAATTAAAGTCATCGGGTACAGGCAGAGAAAAAACAACTTTATAAGTAAGTGTTGCAGGGTCTGCTTGCGTATCCCATTCTTTTATCGTTAAGGTGTATTCTTTGTCGTCGTAACCGTCAAATTTAACAGTAGGTTGGTAGCTAGTGCCTTTATTAAAGCGTGCAACTATTTTTTCAGGAACTTGTATTTCAACGTCCATTAAATCGCGGGTTTCTAAGCGTAATATATTTTGCTTCGCTTGAATATTTTCAAAGTTTTTAACAAATACTTTAGCGACGATGCCACTAAAAGGAGCACGTAATTCACTGTACTCAAGGTTTGTTTCAGCTATTTTGAATGCTGATTCAGCAACTTGCATATCAGCAGTTGCTTTATCGAGCTCTGATTGGCTAGTAATTCGTTTTTCAAATAATTGTTCTATTCGGTTAAGTTGAGATTTTGCAAGTTCATACCTAGCTTTTCTATCATCATATTGCAATTCAAAATCTTCAGGATCGAGCTTTGCCAATAGTTGGCCTTTCTCTACATGTTCGCCTGCTAAGACAGGAAATTTTACAAGCTCGCCATTTACTCTAAAAGCAAGGTATGACCCTTGGTTTGCAACAACTTCAGCAGGAAAGCTGCGAATGTTAATTTGAGAATCATGACCTATGTTGAATAATTTAACAGGGCGAATGGGCTCTTCTTTAACTTGTTGTTCTGGCTCAGAACAGGCTATTAAGCTAAGTAAGGTCGTTGTTAATAAACATAGACGAAAGAGTTTCATGTCTTCTCCGTTGCAGTGATGGCAAAATAATTAAGTGCAGCATACGCTGCAAACATATAAAATAAAAATCATTAAATTTTAGAAACTCAATAAGTTTTACTTATAATGTTGCAGAGCGGTATATGAAGCTGAATCAATTAATAATTTTAGATGCCATAGTGCAAAGCGCAAGCTTAAGCGGAGCCGCATTAAAGTTACATAAAACGCAGCCCGCGCTTACACTTGCTATTAAAAAACTAGAAGAAAAAATAGGATTTGAGTTACTAGATAGAAGTAAGTACCGATTACAGCTTACTGAAAAAGGGCGTATTTTTCACCGCGAGGCGCAGCAACTCCTGCATGCGAACGGCGAGTTAGCACAGCTTGCTAAAGAGTTAGCACTCGGGAATGAGCCCCAATTTAGAATTTGTTACGAACAACTTTGCCATATGCAAAGTTACAACGAGATCATAAGTAATATTTTTAGGTTGTTTACCAGCACGGAATTTAGCTTAACAAGCGGGAAGCGCTTTATTTCGTTAGAGCAAGTAAATAATGGGCAAGCCGAATTAGGTATTGGCCCGTGGTTTGATTTATTCCATGCGACAGGCGATTTAGAAAGCGTACCTATAGGCAGGCTCGATATTGGCATTGTCAGCGCTAAAGGCGTACTTCCTCAAAAGCTAACCTATAGCGAATTACAAACGTATCCGTGTTTAGCCATGTTTGAAAGTGACTTGAGTATCGACAGTGACAGGCTATCGTACTCAAAAGGCTCGGCCATGATGAAAATTGATGATGTATCGACCTTAAAATCGTTTTTACTCTCAGGCGCGGGTTGGGCAATGATGAGCCTAGAGCACTGCGACCCTGAAATAAAAGCAGGCTTACTTCAAGAAATACACATAACTGACCGTGAGCATAAGTTTAGTGCACAAATTAGAGCCTTTAGACAACATGCAGTGCACCACGGCCCTGTAGCGCGCACTATATGGGAGCAATTTAAAGTACTTAGTGAGGCGTATTTAAATGAACGCTGATATTGATAAAGAAACACTTATTTATACTGTTATCGCAGGCATACCAACAGGAAAAGTAGCAAGTTACGGGCAAGTTGCAGCTCTTGCGGGCTACCCGCAAAACTCACGATTGGTCGGGCGCTTATTAAAAATGATGCCAAACGACTCGGTTATACCTTGGCACAGGGTAGTGAATAGCCAAGGTAAAATATCATTCCCTGCAGGTAGCGAAAAATACCAAGAACAACGCGAAAAGCTACTATCAGAAGGCGTGCTGTTTAAAAATGACAAAGTGAATATGCGCGAGTGCCGCTGGGAGTGATATGACTATTATTGGCGGATAAATACCAGCAGCTGTCCTTCAAGGCGTGAATCTAAAACTTTGTTGGGTGGCGCCTTCGGCTTAACCAACCTGCATTTTGACGTAGGTCGGATAAGTGGCGAAGCCACGCCATCCGACACAGTAAAATACCTTGCCAATTATTATCAATATTTTATGTTGTCGACTGGCTGGAGAGTGCCATAAGCCGACTATCAGCCGTAACTCGTTTCTGCCCCAAAATGTTTTAGCTCAAAGAAAGGGTTAGGCTCTGGCAAATTTTTTGGGCTACTTGGACTTATTAATAAACATCAGAAATGAACTTCGCTAGCTACCGTTCAATACACAGCGAATACACATTTAAATTGCATTCACTTTCAGAGGCTTCCGTGGTACATTCGATTAGTTAGAGTACATTGGCATGAAGGCGGTAACGGCATCTGCTTGGCCTATAGCGTAGAAACACCATCGCAAATAAGCATAGAGTTAGAGGCATGTATACTTGGAAGTTCAAATCTTCCTGAAACAACAATCCGTAAGGATATAACAACAGTTCTGAAAACACCAACTAAGAGGAATAAGCCTATGAATAATAGTCTGAAAACTAAAGTGTTGCGTTGGGTCAAGGCGACCGTTATTGCTGTTTCAATGGGGTTATCTGGTTCACCCAGCCTTCAACCCAATGTACTTTAATTTACACCAGTTAAATTAATTCTTCGGTTCATCTTTTCTCTTTAGTTCAGCTCATCTCTTATTCAAACTGTTTCGTGCTATGTCTGCCTGTTCGGGCTGAAACATTTCTTTGCCCCAAAACAAGCTAGGGTAAATGCTCTAATTGCTGCTTTGAGCGTGCAAAAAATATAGTTGTCTATTTAGTCAAACTTAGTTGTAATGGAAGTATAATAAACGCTGAGCAGTGCAGGGGAAGCTTAAAAAAGGCCAGATACGCCAATGAGATTGGCTTACTATAGCTTAGGTCATAAAAAACAAATCCCCATAGCATAAACAACACCAACTCTGACACACCGAGCCGGTAGCGCCTCAGTCCAACAAGCGATTATGCAACATAAACTGCGTGTCGCATAAATACTAAAATGTTATATTTTTGGGAGATTTTGTGGAAAATTACATCAAGCATTTTGAGCGTTTGGTAATGTCTTTAGTGGCGCTTGTAGTACTCGGAATGATCATCAGTGTTGTTGCTTATAGAAGTGTCTTTGATGGCAGTTTATCTGAGTTGCCCGCGGATTGGGGTGATGCGGGTGGCTTTTTTGGTGGCATCTTCACCCCAATTATTGCATTTGCTACATTAGTGGCTATTGTGATTACAATCCAACTACAGAAACAATTACTAGATACGCAAAATAGCGAGTTCAGTAAATTATATGATCTTCAGGAGCAAACTCTAAATACTCAAAAGAGTGAGCTTGGTTTGATTAAAAAACAAGCTTTAGAGCAATCTCTCAATGAACAAAAGAAAATATATCTAAACTTAATTGAACAACAGATTGATATCCGTCGCAGCAATATGGAAAGAGCATCAGAAGGTGCGATGTTTATGTTACAAAAACAGGTAGAAGGCTTTACTATAGAGAAATCTGCTATCGAGGATAATATTGTTCAACAAGAACTTCTTGAAAAACAAATACAGGTGCTCACACATATTTCAACTGGCTTTACGTTACACAAATTTAACTCTATAGCTGAAATGGATAAGTCAATAACTCAACTGTTTCATGTCGTCGATAACCCAAAAATCTTAGAATCTCTTTATGCTTCTCAGGGTAAAAGTTTTGACTTCAGTGGCTGATAACATATAACAAACGCTTTAACTCAAGGACGCAAAACAGCAGGCTTGCGCTCCTTCGTCGCTAATTTTAGCCTGCTATTCTGCGCCGGTTAAGCTAGGCGTTATAACTTCAGTTGGAGAATGGATGCGTAATCGAAATCATGAATTAGTAGAAATTCTAGTTGGTTTAATTGGCGATCTAACTATTTCAGTAAGCTTAATACGAGAATATGAGTCCAAACCTTATATGCATAAGCCTGAGTTGAAAACTAGTCGACAGTGTATTTGGAGGTTATGTTTTAACTCGATAGTCTTAAACTGTATGAAGTATGTAGAATTAAATCGAAAGTACGCAAAAGAATTCAACGAAACATCTAAAGAGTTAAATAAGCTTCGCACTCAATTTAGTGACAAAATTTCTACCAATAAATCTTTAGTGAGTCTACGAAATGACTATGTTGCTCATGTTAACTCAAAAACAACAAAGAAATGCTTAACCCCTAATGAAATACAGGATCACATTATTAGCATGATAGGCGGTAGTACTAATGCAGCTATGTTTCTCGATTGGATATACCCAGAAAATTTAGATGCAACTAATCTCAATGACAGTTTGGTTGGTGTAATTACTCAACTGCGGGATATGGTTCAATCAAAGTTATAACAAACGCTTCAAACGAGGATGCAAAACAGCAGGCTCGCGCTCCTTCGTCGCTTATTTTAGCCTGCTTTTTGTGCTGGTTAAGCGAGGCGTTACCAATGTTGACCATAGCACAGAACCGTTTGTCGATTCTAACTCATAATTGTCCAAGAATGAGTTTGATCGACCGTCTGCTTATCGCTCAAACTAGACCATTCTAATTGGCTTTACCTGCCTAATAAACATAATTGCTAATTGAAATATAATGGCAAACACACCCAGCAATAACAAATAAGTGCCAAATAGCGTGGCTAAATTGGGTGCTTTTAGCGCTGTAAAATAATGTACCTAAACTATAAAAAATACCGCCGGCAAGTAGCCAGTAAAGTGCTTTTACATCAACACTAGAGTAAAGCGGATAAACAATAGCCAGTGCAAACCAACCCATGAGTAAGTAGGTGGCGAGTGATATTTTTTTATTACCGTTTTTTACAAATACTTTGTACGCAACGCCCGCCAGTGCCACCGCCCATATAAATGTAAGTGTTGCCCATGACCAAGCACCTGTTAATGAGATTAATAAAAAGGGGGTGTAGGTGCCGGCAATTAATAAGTATATGGCGCAGTGATCGCACTTTTTATAAAAGGCTCTCAAGCGTGGTTGAATACTGGCGTGGTACAAAGTGGACGACAAAAACAGCACAAATAAGCTGCTGCCATAAATTGCAGTACTAACATACGCTTTAGTGCTGGTGGCTTGGCTAAATAAATCCCACATAACAAATGCGGCAAATACAATACCAAGTGCATGGCTAATTACGTTTAGTTGTTCTTCTTTTTTAGAATAGGGCGCTTCTAACGACATGACAGATCCTACCACTATTTGAATGAATTTTAGTGTACAAGTGTACGCTGAGTTTTTCAATATTATAATTTTTATATGAATACAATAATTTATTATTTTTCATAAAGTTGAAACATCAATTTAACCAATGCGTAATTAATAAGACGTAAAAAAGTCGTAATAGTTCGTTAGATTATTGGTAATTCCTAAAAAAAATTAATCGGACGAACAGTGAAAAACATGAAAAATAAATTAACAACACGGCCTTTTCTTAAACTTACTAAATTGTCTGTGGCGATGATTTGCGTTACATCAACAAATAGTTTTGCAGATCAAACCATAAATAAAGAACTTGATGAAATAGTGGTTGTTGCTCAAAAGCGTGCGCAATCAATACAAGATGTGCCTGTAACAATAAGCGCCTACGATGGCGACTTTTTAGAAAGCTTGGGTATAGGTGAACTAGACACTTTATCTGAAATAACACCAGGGCTTGTTATTCAAGAGCAAAGCCCTAACAACCCGGGCTTTGTAATTCGTGGTATTACGTCTGATAGTGGGTCGTCTCAATCATCCCCTCGTGTGTCTATTTATTATAACGGAGCAGATGTATCACGCTCTCGTGGCTCATACTTTGAGCTTTTTGATGTAGAAGGGATTGAAGTTGTTAAGGGACCACAAGCGACACTGTTTGGAACAGCAGCTTCTGTAGGTGCTATTAGTGTAGCAACACGTAAACCAGAAAAAGATTTTTCGGCTCAATTAAAAGCATCCGTTGGTAATTACTCGGCCAAAGGTGCTAGTGGCTTTGTAACGGGTGGCAATGATTTATTACAAGGCCGTGTTGCTTTTACTTATCGTGAACGTGATGGGTTTATAAAAAATATTGCAGGAGATAGTAACTCCCAAAATCCGGCTGGGTTTAAGCAAGATGACATGCATGCTATTGAGCGTTTTTCTTATCGTCCGTCTTTACGTATTACACCTAGTGACGATGTAACGATTGATTTGGTGTATACGTATGAAAAAAATGATGACTCGGGTACATCTTTTAAAAATGGGCTTTATGCACCAACCGGTGGTGATACAAGTCCATATAGTTTTGTTGAAATGCTAGGTAGTCCGTATGCAGAGTCTGTGTTTGGAAAAAAAGACTTAGGTGTAGAGCGCACAGTTAACGATTTAAATTTGACTGTAAATTGGGATGTAAGTAACGATTTAACAATCACCTCAATTACTGCAGGGCGTAATTTTGATTCTTTAGAAGTGTTTGATGCTGATGGTACACAAGCATGGTTTTTAGAATTTGCAGAAGCTGCAGAGGGCGACCAATTTAGCCAAGAATTACGCGCTGTTTATACGCAGAATAAGTTTACTAGTATTTTTGGTGTGAGTTACTTTGAAGAAGAGGGTAGCCAGCGTATTCCATTTAGTACAGAGGAGTCTATATTCTTAAATTGCTTAGGCGTATTGGGTTCAGGTGTTCCTTGTATTAATAATGATGGTAGCGTTAATATTTTAACGCCAGCATTAACAGGTGGTGCAATAAACGAGTTGCCATATTCATTAGAGTTTACAAACTATGGTGAAAACAAAGCGTACTCAGCGTTTGCTGATGTAACTTATGCTGCAACTGAGGCACTGGAGTTAACAGCGGGTCTTCGTTATATAAAAGAAGAAAAGCGCAGTGGTTATAGCTCTGCTGCACCCAATAGTGTTTTGACGCAAGCGCCATTGTTTACGGTTGATACGAATGGTGAAACATTCTATGGCGATGCTGATTATGATGATTGGCTGCCACGTTTTAATGCGCTTTATATAATAAACCCTACTACAAATATGTATGCGACTATTTCAAAAGGGCGTCGTTCGGAAGTACTTGAAGTAAGTTCGGCTAACGACGAACAAGGGAATGTTGAAGCCTCAATATCAGAAGTTCCAGCGGAAATTATTTGGAACTACGAAACCGGTATTAAAGGCAAAGCGCTTGACGGGCGTTTAGATTACTCTGTCGCTGTATTTTATCAAGATTACTCTAACTTTCAGGTTACGTTACAGGATGATGAAGGCGTTGCGTTTTCTGCAGATGCGGGCTCTGCCACTAATGTTGGCGCAGAGGCTGAAGTAAGGGCGTTAATTAATAATGAGTTTGAGGTATTTGCCAATACGGCTTACCTTGATGCTGAAATAGATGATGACAGTAATAACGGTAACCTCGCTGGCAATAAATTTAGATTACAACCAGAGTGGACATTTAGTACGGGGCTGTTTTATTCAACAGAATTGTCAAACTCACTTAATTTAACGAGCTCTTTGATATATAGCTACCGCTCTGAAGTGTTTTTTGAGCCAGCAAATGCGCCAATATCAGGCTTAGATATTAGCCAACCAGCGCTTGGATTAGTCAGTGCGCGCTTAGGTATCGCAAATGGTGATGACTGGGCTGTTAGTGTATTTGCTAGTAACTTATTAGATAAAGAATATTTAGTTGATGCAGGTAATACTGGAGGGGGATTTGGCAACCCAACATTTGTTGCAGGGGCACCTCGCTTTGTTGGTATTGAGTTAACTCTCGGGTTTGGTGGACAATAATACATTTAACTACTTGATATTTTAATTGAGCCACTGCAAAGTGGCTTTTTTATGTGATCACGTTAAAGTGAATTTATATTAGGTAAAAATGAAACAAGATCTAAAAGCTGCTTTACTTACCGCCATTGTTTATCCTGGAGCGGGGCATTTTTCTTTAAAAAAACACCTTATAGGCGCTATTTTTGCGGGTGTTTTTTCTGTTCTTTTAATTTTAACCCTTCAAGATATATTTGCGATTGCACAGTGTACTGCAAATGAAATTGTACACGGAAAAATCCCCATGTCGGTTACGGCTATTTTAAAAGCCGCGCAACAACCATCTAACGCCTGCGCTCAGCTCGCTGAATATAAGTACGTACCTTTAATGATTGTTATTTGGATATTGAGTATTGCAGATGCCTATCGTTTAGGACGTAAGGTGTTGCCCAATATAATTGACTGAAATGTATGCAAGGTGGTGTTTCTTAATCGATGGCTACCTATTTACTCTACTTAAACATTTTATTTTTACCTAATGTAAAAAAAGTGTAAAAAACAATATATCCCCGACAAAATCTTCGAACTTCGTTAAACATGCCTTTTATTCTCCTTTTCCTAATTCACGGCAGTGCTTCGTGAATTTTTTTGTTCAGTTAATGTTAATAATAAGTTGGTACTTTTAACTTACGTAAAATATAATGGGCAATTACTTTGTATTTCTTTTGCGGTTTTACTTTATTACATCAGCGAAATGACGACTGATAACTTCAATTTAAGGAAATATTATGGATAACAGTTTAATTAATCACAACAAAAGGAACTTTAAAGTGACGAGCTTATCGTTAGCTTTATTATTAGGTTGTTCAACAATGGCTAATGCCGCTGTTGAGAAATTAACGGTTAGTGGTAATCAAATTCTTGCTGGTGGTGAAAATACGAGCTTTGCAGGTACCAGCTTATTCTGGAGTAACACGGGGTGGGGGGCTGAAAAATTTTATACCGCAGAAACAGTAGCACGTGCTAAGTCTGAATTTAATGCAACATTGATTCGCGCGGCAATAGGCCATGGGTCAAGTGCTGGTGGTAGCTTAAATTATGACTGGGATGGCAATATGAGCCGTCTTGATACTGTTGTAAATGCTGCTATAGCTGAGGATATGTACGTTATTATTGACTTTCATAGCCATGAAGCACATACAGATCAGGCTACTGCCGTTCGATTTTTTGAAGACGTAGCTACAAAGTATGGGCAATACGATAATGTTATTTATGAGATTTATAACGAGCCGTTACAAATTTCATGGGCTAACGATATTAAGCCTTACGCCGAAACTGTAATTGATAAAATTAGAGCAATCGATCCTGATAATTTAATTGTGGTTGGTACACCAACATGGTCTCAAGACGTTGATGTGGCATCACAAGATCCGATAGATCGCGCCAATATTGCTTACACTCTGCACTTTTATGCTGGCACGCACGGACAATCATATCGAAATAAAGCGCAAACAGCACTCGACAACGGTATTGCATTGTTTGCTACAGAGTGGGGGACAGTTAATGCTGATGGCAATGGTGGTGTTAATGCTAATGAAACAGATGCATGGATGGCATTTTTTAAAACAAACAATATTAGTCACGCTAACTGGTCTATTAATGATAAAAACGAAGGGGCTTCGTTATTTACTCCAGGCGGCAGTTGGAATTCATTAACCGCTTCAGGCACTAAAGTTAAAGAGATCATTCAAGGTTGGGGTGGCAGTACCGTTGCTTTAGACTCTGATGGCGATGGTATAAGTGACAGCCTTGATCAGTGTGATAATACTCCTGCAGATACAGTGGTTGATAGTATTGGTTGTGCGGTAACTGATGCCGATGCTGATGGTATTAGCGATAGTGTTGATCAATGTCCAAATACACCTGCAGGGGAAACTGTTAATGATGTGGGTTGTGCTGTTGAAGTAGTTGAACCACAAAGTGATGCGGATAATGATGGAGTGAATGATGATATTGATCGGTGCCCAGATACACCCGCAGGTACAAATGTTGATGCAAATGGATGTAGTGTTGTGAGTTCAACCGATTGTAATGGTATTAATACATACCCTAATTGGGTGAAAAAGGATTATTCGGCCGGTCCATTTACACACAATAACACCGACGACAAAATACAATATCAAGGCAATGCATACAGTGCAAATTGGTATACAAACAGCCTTCCAGGAAGTGATGCTTCGTGGACGCTTCTTTATAGTTGTAATTAAGCGCGTTTAATAAAATAAACGAGAAGGTAAATAATGTGTTTACCTTCTCTTTTTATACAAAATGTTAGCCTTTATAGACACTTTGGTGTTGAGCAGCAATGTTGTAGCTTGGAGAGCTTATGTTATCTACATAGCGCCAATCGGTTGTGATTTGCTCTTTAGTGATTGTAAGCAACATATAGCCACGGTGTGATAAGTCACAATAGTTTAAGTCGTTTATTAACAATGAAAGCGAGTCAGCCATCTGCTTTGCTTGTGCTGTATTAAGCGCTAAATAATGCTCCATACCCGGGGATGTAACACCAGGTGTTGCAAATTCTACTCCCACACTTTCGCCTTTTGCATTTTTTAATGTGCCATGCCACGCATTGTGCGTATCACCTGCAACCACTACTAACTTTTTATTTAATGCGGTAACGCTTTTGTATAATGCTTCGCGCTCGCTTGGGTAACCATCCCACGCATCTAAATTATAAGGCATTAAAGTATTTACGCGTGCGAGTTGCGCGGGTGTTACCGCTTTATTTGCTAACACTGTTTTTTTAATTGCAACAAGCTCTTTTAATACCATCGGGATTTTAGTGCGATCGGATTGCGAGAATATTTCAGTAGGCAGCCACATTTTGCTCATGAGTACTTGCTGCCCTAATACTTGCCACTTTGCATTTGACTCAGTTATTGCACTCGTGAGCCAGTTTAGTTGTGTTTTACCTAGTAACTGCCTTTTTGGATTATTTAAATCACTGACAAAGCGCGCAATATCCATTTGCTTGGTCTCGGGGTTTTTGTAATCGCTGTAGGCGAGTTGTTTATCGCGTGCTATTACGCGAGTATCTAGCATGTGTAAGCTTATTAAATTACCAAAATCAAACGTGCGATATATTTGCGGGCTTTGTTCGCCCATAGGCGGTCTAATTGGCAGCCATTCGTAATAAGCTTGAATAGCCGCTGCACGACGTTTAAAAAAATCACCTTCGTTAGTGTTGTGATTTTCCGCGCCATTTTTGTATGTATCATTAGCAACTTCGTGGTCATCCCATATTGCAATAAAAGGCGCTGCTGCGTGAAATGCTTGTAGACCTTTGTCTGTTCTGTAAATTGCATAGCGTTTGCGGTAGTCACTTAAAGTAATAATTTCACCGCTGTTATCGGCGGCTAATTGGCGGCCAATTTTTTCAGCATTTTCAGTGGCGTATCCACCCATTGGGTACTCGTAAATATAGTCTCCTAAATGCAGTACTACATCTAAATCCTTTTGCTTGGCGGCATCAGTGTAGGCATTAAAGTACCCAGCAGGGTAGTTTGAGCACGACACAACAGCCATTTTTATTTGTTCAACATTACTTATTGGCAGTGTTTTAGCTCGGCCTATAGGGCTTTGTGTTTGCAAACCCATAAAACGGTAAAAGTATTCGGTATTTGGTGCAAGATCTTGCACGTCTATTTTTATAGTAAAGTCGCGGCTTTTATCTGTTTGTTCGTAACCGCTGCGTAATATATTTTTAAAATCAGGATCAGTTGCCAGCTCCCATGAAACAGTCGCAATGGAAGATGGTTGAGAGGTTGTGGCTCGCGTCCAAATTATTAAAGCATTACTTAGTGGATCACCACTGGCAACACCATGCTTAAACTCAATTGCTGATAATGGTCTGTCAGCTAGTGTTTGAGCGCAGCCTGTTATAGCGCTGGAAATAGCAACGGTAAATACACTGGCTACTGATGTTTTTAAAAAACCACGACGAGATAAGATAGACATACTGCACTTTTCAATTATTTATAGTAATGGAACTTTAACGTTTAGATATGACGTTTTTATAAACGCTAAATGTATTTACTGTGACTTTTATTAACGTGGGTAAATAGATCTTAATTATTAACCAAATATTGGTCAAAAAATAAAATTAAGTGGTTAGATTAATAGAGTGTGAATTTTTGAAATTAATTAAATTTATAAAAACCTATTTAATTACAATACTTTAATTTTTATTTTCATGTTGGCACAACCCTTGATTATATAACTTCGTCTAATCAAACAATATACAAACAAGGAATACCATTATGAAACATTCAATTAAAATCGCTATGGCAAGTTTATTAGTATTAGGTTCTGCGCAAGTACACGCAACAGAAGTGGACCTAGATGTTACTGATATATTAGCTCAAAGTGTAACAAGCTACGTTAAGCAAACAACATTCGAACTTGAAAAGTCATTAAAAGAAACGCTTTATTTTGATGCTAAAACTGTTTTAGTTGGAATATTAGATGAGGCTGTTTTAACCGAGAATACTGCGTCTAAAAATACTGACGCGAGTGTTAAAAACGTTAAATAAACCATTTAAAGGATTAAAACGATGAGCAGTGAATTTGGGTTATTTGCTTTAATGTTAGCGCCAGTAGCCAGTATGATAAGTGCATATTACTCAGTCCAAGTACTAAAAAGCATGGGGAGCTGGTTTAATATTTAACCAATGGTGGAGTAGGTAATTAATTCGATTCATGCAAAGCTGATCGACTTAGCAAAAGCGCACGTAAGTAAAGGCAGAGTGTTTGAAATAAGTAGACTTTATGAAACGTGCGATTTTTCCATTACCCATTTTTATGTTACCTGAAGGTTATACGCGATTACGCATATTTGAGCCTCGTTATTTAAATATGGTTAAAAACGCATTAAAAAATAATACAGGGTTTGTGCTTTGTACATTCGAGCATGACACGCCTTTTAATATAAGTGCGCAAGGTTGTCTTGTTGATATTATCGATTTTGATCAAGACGATAACGATGTATTATTAATTGATGTATATGCATCTAAAAACGTGCAAATTAATGATGCTTACCAAGACGAAGACGAACTGCGACATGGGCTGGTATCGCCTTGTAAGACGCCTTATTGGTACAAGGACATTAACAACTCAATTGGCAAACATTACCTATTACATGATGCGCTTTTAAACGTCTTTGAAAGTAATCCGGAACTTAGTTTACTGTACAAAAAAACTCATTTTGACAAGTTGCCTTGGATTGCAGCACGTTGGCTTGAGCTCCTGCCTATTTCTATCGAGAAAAAACAGCAACTTGCGTTTGAAACGAACTTTGATAACTTATTGAATTTCCTCCATACTGTGATTAATAACGAATTTGCCTAAATTTTATGATCCTAAATTAATTATTGCCCGTATTACTTAATACAAAAGCAATAACGGGATAAATTATTATGGTAAGTCAACAACAGTCACCACGTTGTGAACCTAATACAGGTAAGTACACTGCCATGCCAGAAACGCCGAGTAAAGAGCTCATGCAAGCGCTTATAGACGTTGCGCAATCACGCGACAAAAAAGCGTTTTCCTATTTATTTGAATATTTTGCGCCAAAAATTAAACGCTTTGGAATTAAGCAGTTTGGTGTTGAAGCTCAAGCAATGGAGCTTGTTCAAGAGACGTTAACGTCTGTTTGGCGTAAAGCACATTTGTATCACAGTGATAAAGGTGCAGCGACTACGTGGGTTTATACCGTTATGCGTAATGCTTCATTCGATATGCTTCGCAAAATGAAAAGTAACAAAGAAGAAAACATAAGCGAAGATATTTGGCCGTTATTAAACGAATCACAAGATACACATCACGAATACAGTGATCATTTAGAAGATAAGCAAATTAAGCGCTATTTAGACAAGCTACCAATCGCTCAACGTGAAGTGGTAAGAGGCGTTTATTTTCAAGATATGTCGCAAGAGCAACTTGCACATCAACTTAACATTCCAGTAGGCACGGTAAAATCACGGTTACGTTTGGCCTTGCAAAAATTACGTAATGAAATGGGAGATCAGCATGATTAAACATCACCCGAGTGAAACTTTACTGACACAGTATTGCGATGCATCACTTGCTACATCACTGAGTTTAGCCGTTTCTATACATGTAGATATGTGCCCTGTGTGCCAAGCTAAAGTCGCTAAAATTGAAGCAAGTAATGCAGACGCGTTATTTAGTGAAGAGCCAGTCCAATTTGAGACAGTTCAAACAGAGCAATCTGAGTTATTTGAAGACTTTGAATTGAATGTTCTTGATATGATCACATCTGATGATTCTATCGATGAAGTTTATGAGGTAGAGCCTGTTTCTATTAAAGTAAATGAACATAACTACCAGCTTCCGCGTGCTTTAACGCGTATTTCTCATAGTAAATTTACACAAGTTGGTAAGTTAGCGCGATCTCGAGTTTCGCTTGATGATGGTGCGCTACGTTCTAGCCTGTTACACATTGATGCGGGTGGTGAAATACCAGAGCATACGCATACTGGATTTGAAGTTACTTTACTTCTAGATGGTGAGTTTAGTGACGAAGATGGTAGTTACGTACCAGGCGACTTCATATGGCAAGATGGTAGTCATCAGCATACACCTTTAACGAAAGACGGGTGTTTGTGCTTTACAGTTGTCAGTAGTGCGCTACATTTTAATAAGGGCTTCAGCAAGTTACTAAATCCAATAGGTAATTTGATTTACTAAGAGAATATATGCACACAGATATAATAAAAATAGGTATAAGCGCCTGCTTAGCAGGCGAAAAAGTTAGATTTGATACGGGTCATAAAAAATCAAATTTTTGTATGGATGAGCTAGGTAAACACGTTGAATACACACGGTTTTGTCCGGAAGTAGCTGTTGGTTTACCGATACCTCGCCCAACTATTCGCCAAGTTAAAGTGGGCGATACTATTAAAGTATGTCGCCCAGATGGCACTGGCGAAGTAGGTCAACAACTTACCGAATATGGTAAAAAAGTTGCAACAGAACAAGCTAAAGAGTTGAGTGGATTTGTATTTTGCGCGAAAAGTCCAAGTTGCGGTATGGAACGCATTAAAATATACAATGAAGCAGGCACGGGTAATACCTCAGAAGGCGTTGGTTTTTTTGCTGAGCAAATAATGAAGCACAACCCATTATTGCCATGTGAAGAAAACGGGCGTTTAAACGATATGCATTTACGTGAAAACTTTGTAATGAGAATTTACGTATTTAAAAACTGGCAAAAGTTAGTACAAGAGCCGCTTACGGTTCACAAGCTTACTCAATTTCACTCTCAGTATAAGTATTTGTTGATGGCTCACAATTATCAAGCTTATCGTGATTTGGGTAACCTGCTTGGAACGTTTGTAGGTGACGATATAAATGCAGTTGCTGATGAATATATTTTAGGTTTGATGACAGGTCTTAAAAAGCCAGCTTCTCGCAGAAATAATTGCAACACGCTAATGCACTTACAAGGTTACTTTAAAACTGATTTATCGAAGGTTGAAAAACAAGAACTTCGTGATGCGATAGATGAATACCGCGAAGGATTGGTGCCATTGTATGTACCACTTACCTTGTTAAAACATCATTTGAAAGTTCATCCGAATGAGTACCTTGAAAAACAAGTGTTTTTTAACCCATACCCTCACGATTTAAAACTACGATTTGGTATTTAATGGATACATTATTTTGGTTTAGGCGCGATTTGCGCCTTTTTTCTAACGAAGCGTTAATTCAAGCGCTAAACAATGGCGCTAAACACGCCATTTTTTTTGTGTCTGAAAAGCAGTGGCAACAACACCAAACAGCGCCTATTCAGATTGACTTACTCAAGCGCCGAGTTACTTATCTTCAATCCCAACTTGCTGATTACGGTATTACTTTACATATTATTGAAGCGCCTAGCTTTTGTGATTGTACGCGCGAGCTCATTAACTTTTGTAAAGCAAACGATGTAAAACACGTAATTGCTAATACAGAATATGAGCTTAATGAAGTAAACCGCGATAAAGCAATTTTGCATGAATGCGATGAGCGTACAATTACTTTTACTTTGTACGAAGGTGATTTAATTGCGCCTGCAGGCTCAGTTAAAAATCAAAGTAATGAAATGTATAAAGTGTTTACTCCATTTAAACGTGCATGGTTAAAGCAGTATCAAGATACACACTTTAGTTTGCCACAATGGCCTTTAACTTCTGACCCTATTGAGTTTGACGAGAGTGATTTACTAAAAAATGATGGGTGCTCAGATAAGTGGCCGGTTGACGACGAAACACTCTCTACCGTAGTTGATAATTTTATATGCGACAAACTTACAAGTTACGACGACCAGCGTGATATTCCCAGTGTAAAAGGCACATCGGGTTTAAGCCCGTATTTAGCACTAGGTATTGTAAGCACAAAGCAACTGCTTATTAATATTCAGCAGCGTTATCCTGATATTTTAACTACGTCAAAAAGTAAAACGTTTACGTGGATTAACGAGCTTGTTTGGCGCGAATTTTACAGGCATTTAATTGCTGAATTTCCGAAGCTTTCGCGCGGCGATAACTTTAACGAAAAGTATAATGCTGTAGTGTGGCGTAAAAGCGAAAGCGATTTTAAAGCATGGTGCGAAGGGCGTACAGGTTACCCATTAGTGGATGCAGCAATGCTACAACTTAAGCAAACCGGTTGGATGCATAATCGTTTACGAATGGTTGTTGCAAGCTTTTTAACTAAACATTTATTAATAGACTGGCGTGAAGGTGAACGCTTTTTTATGCAGCACTTAATTGATGGCGATTTAGCCTCAAATAATGGTGGTTGGCAGTGGGCTGCAAGTACGGGCTGTGATGCTCAGCCTTATTTTAGAGTTTTTAATCCTATCAGACAAAGCGAGCGCTTTGATCCAACGGGCAAGTTTATCCGTAAGTATTTGCCAGAGCTTGAAAACGTGCCAGATAAACACATTCATTTTCCACACACTTATTTAGCCGCAACAGGCAAAGATAAGGAATGTTACTGGCCAGCAATAGTTGATCATAAAGCGGCACGAGAACGTGCACTTGCTGCATTTAAGGTGTGATATGGATAACCAGTTACCAGTAGATAAATTTGTTGAAATATACCAACAGCTTGATAGCACTAATCTTGATTTATTGAGTGATATTTACTGTGACAACATACAGTTTATAGACCCGATGCATGAAATTAATGGCATTGTAGAATTGCGCAGGTACTTTGCTAACTTATACAGCAATGTTAAGCATTGTCAGTTTGATATTAGTGATTCGTTTAATAGCGGTAACAATGCTTTTATTTATTGGACTATGCATTATGCACATCCAAAGCTCTCATCAGGTAAAACTATTTCGGTAGAAGGTCATAGCAAGCTTATTTTTAAAGATGGCAAAATTATCAAGCACAGAGACTACTTTAATGTGGGCGAGTTGTTATACAAACACATTCCTTTACTTGGTAGCGTTATAAAGCTAATTGATAAAAGGACAGGTTAATTATGATCACACTTATAACGGGTGCTACATCAGGTATTGGAGAGCAGCTAGCAATTAAATATGCGCAGCTAGGAGACACTGTTATAGCTTGCGGACGTAATAGTGAAAAGCTCGCCGAGCTTGCTAAATACGACAATATTCAAGCTTGTAAATTTGATGCAACTAACCTGCAAGATATAAAAGAGTCTACTATTGGCTTTCCTCATTTTGAGCGAGTTATCTTAAACGCCGGTAACTGTGAATATATAGATGATGCGCGAAATTTTGATAGTGCATTATTTGCGCGTGTAATAAACGTCAATTTACTTTCTATGGGGTATTGCCTTGAGGCGTTACTCCCTAAAATAAATCCAGGCGGCCAGCTTGTTTTAGTTAGCTCAAGTGTTACTTATCTTGCGCTACCTCGTTCAGAAGCTTATGGTGCATCAAAAGCGGGTGTAAGTTACTTAGCAAAAAGCTTAGCTGTTGATTTAAATGATGTTGATGTGACTTTAGTTCATCCAGGTTTTGTAAAAACCCCGCTCACTAGTAAAAATGATTTCCCGATGCCTATGGCCGTTACTGCTGAAAAAGCCGCTGACTACATGATTAAGGGTATTCAAAAACGCCGCAAAGACGTTCATTTCCCTTATCGTTTTACACTTATATTAAAAGCATTACGTATTTTACCACTCCCACTTTGGCTTAAAATCGCAAAAGGATTAGCCCGTTGAAAAAAATAGCAATAATAGGAACTGGTGTATCTGGTTTAACATGTGGGCATTTGCTTCACAAACATTATGATGTAACCATTTTTGAAAAGAATGATTACATAGGTGGTCACACTGCAACAGTTGATGTTGATGTAAGCGGCATCAAATACGCAATAGACACAGGCTTTATTGTGTTTAATGACCGAACTTACCCATACTTTGAAAAACTGCTAAAGCGTATTGGTGTCAATAAACAAAAAACAGAAATGAGCTTTAGTGTTCACAACGAAGCCACTGGTTTTGAATATAATGGCCATACATTTACAAGTTTGTTTGCACAGCGCCGTAATATTTTCAGACCAAAATTTTGGCGTTTATTGTACGACATTGTTAGGTTTAACAAACTGTGCAAAGCAATGCATGAAAAAGGTGATTACCAGTCTGATCAATCATTAGGGCAATTGCTTAACGATAACCAGTTTAATGACTTTTTTAAATACCATTATATTCTTCCTATGGGCGCGGCTATTTGGTCTACCAGTATTAAAGAAATGGAAAACGTAGGCGTTGAGTTTTTTGTTAAGTTTTTCTTTAATCATGGGCTTTTAGATGTAACCAATAGACCACAGTGGTATGTAGTACCAGGAGGCTCTCGTCAGTACATTAAGCCGCTGATCAGAGGCTTTGCCGATAAAATTAACCTCAATACAAATATTAAATCTGTTACGCGTCAAAATGATGAAGTAACAATAGAGTTTGCCAATGGTGAGCAAAGTAAATTTGATAAAGTAATATTTGCTTGTCATTCAGATCAGGCGCTTGCACTACTTGGTGATGCTACGGAGCAAGAAAAGTCAGTATTGGGTGCAATAGCTTACACTGAGAACTCAGTGGTGCTGCACACCGATACAAACCTTTTACCAGATAGAAAAGCGGCATGGGCAAGCTGGAACTACCTACTTAATAACAACACTGATAAAGCAGCTGTTGTTACTTACCAAATGAATATTTTGCAAGGTATACAATCGGATACACAGTTTTGTGTAACGCTTAATCATCTTGAAGGAATAAGCCAAAGTAAAATTTTGCGCGAGTTTACCTATCATCACCCTGTATTTAACCAAGAATCTATTGCGGCTCAAAAACTTAAACACAGTATTGATGGGAACAATAATAGTTATTTTTGTGGCGCTTATTGGTACAATGGTTTTCATGAAGATGGCGTACACAGTGGTGTAGATGTGGCTAAACAGCTTGGGGTCGAATTTGACTAGTGCAGTTTATTTAGGCGATGTAAAACATCGCCGTTTTGCTGTTAAAGAACATCGTTTTAGCTATCCTTTGTATATGATGTGGGTCGATCTAAACAATCCTCAGCAATTAAATGGTGTACATAAAAACTTAGGTACATCAGGCTTAAAAGCCTTAAAGTTTAACGAGGCAGATTACCTACAAAGTTTATCAGCTTTTGACCAATCTCCCATTATTGAACGTGCTCATAAGCAACTTTCTTCATTAGGTATAAAGGAAACATTTACTCATGTTTATATGCTTGGGCAACTACGCTGTTTAGGGGTTTATTTTAGCCCTGTTAATTTTTACTTTTTTGGTAATAGCGATAATAGCTTTACGTATATGATTGCTGAAGTAAGTAATACACCGTGGAATGAACGCCATTACTATTTAGTCTCCCTAGAAAAAAAAGTGAACTTTAAGAAGGTTTTTTCCGTATCACCTTTTATGAATTTAGATATGAACTATCATTGGCATATTCGACAGTCGCCTGATAAAACATTGATACATATTGAAAATAAACGAGATGAAGTATTATTATTTGATGCAACACTTCGTTTGAAACGTGCAGAGCTTACTAATCAAGAAGTCAGTAAGTTACTAAAACGTTTTCCGGCCATGACGTGGTCGATCTTTAAAGGTATTTACCATCAAGCGCTAAAGTTATTTATAAAGCGAGTGCCTTTTTTAGGTCACTCAGGTAGGCCATAAAACATATACAGATAGTTAGAACAATAAATAGGTATTTTAATGGATAAAGTGTCGAGCTTAAATTGTGAACAAAGCACGAGTTGGTTAACTAACATATATAAAAAATTAGTAACTAAAGCCTTTTCGTCAATTAAAACTGGTCAAATAGTTTTGATTGAGGGAAACGAAAGAACTATTTTTGGGGATTCATCTTCAGAATTAAAAGCAACTGTTACAGTAAATGATAAAGCAATGTATAAAGCATTTGCTCTGTCAGGCAGTGTTGGCGCAGGCGAAGCGTATATTCTTGGGCATTGGTCTTGCGATAACTTAACCTCATTTATAGAAATATTTGCTATAAATGAAAAGCAACTTGATGAGTTTGAAAAAAAATTCGCATTTTTTAGCAATGTCGCACACCGGTTCAATCATATAAAAAATAAAAATTCTGAATCAGGATCTAAAAAGAATATTGTTGCTCATTACGACTTAGGTAATGATTTGTACGAATCATTTTTAAGTAAAGAAATGCTTTACTCAAGTGCTGTATATCCTACAAAAGAAGCGACACTTGAAGAGGCTCAACTATACAAGCTTAAACGCATTTGTGAGCAAGTTGAGCTTCAAAAAAATGACTCAGTTATTGAGATTGGTACAGGGTGGGGGGCTTTTGCTATATATGCAGCCACGCATTATGATTGCCATGTTACAACAACAACCATATCTGACGAACAACACGATTACGTAGCAAATAAAATTATTGAGCTTGGTCTTGAAAATAAAATAACGTTACTCAAGCTCGATTACAGACTATTAAAAGGCAAGTACGACAAGCTTGTTTCTATTGAGATGATAGAAGCGGTGGGCCATGAGTACTTACCTAGCTTTTTCACCCAATGTGGTGAACTGTTGAAAGATGATGGTGCTATGCTCATACAAGCTATAACTATTGGCGATCAGCGTTATAAGCACTACTTAAAAAATTCTGACTTTATCCAACAGTATATTTTTCCGGGCGGATGTTTGCCATCACTTAACGAAATGAGTGAGCAGATTAAAAATAATACCGACATGGTAATTCATACTGTTAATGATATTGGTGCTCACTACGCACGAACATTAGCTGATTGGCGAACCCGTTTTATAAAAAGCTGGCCAGATTTGGACCGTTCAAAATTTGATGAACGCTTTTATCGCTTGTGGTTATTTTACTTTGCTTATTGCGAAGGTGCGTTTAGAGCTAGAGCTACAAGCACAGTGCATTTAATGGCACGTAAACCGAGGTTTATGAGCGATAACGATGATATTGCGCTCGGTTATTAATTTTGTTTTATTTCAAGCAGTGTGGTTTTTATCATTGCTGCTTGAGGCTGATTCGCTATTTTTTAGCGGATTAATTATTGTTTTAATGTTTTGTTTGTCAAAGCAGAAAAAACAAGACACCTTACTACTAATTAAAGCCCTACCTTTAGCAATGTTGTTAGAGTTTATAGCGGTAAAGTTAGGCTTGTTAGAATTTAAAGTTTATCCCTTTCCTCTATGGCTCGCCTTTTTATGGGTTGCATTATTACTTTCTTTAAACACCTCAATGATCTTTTTAGGTAGGTTAAAACTTTGGCAGGCCTTTTTAGTATGCATAGCTTTTGCGCCAGCAAGTTATTGGGCTGGGGGGCGCTTTGAAGTAATAAGTTTAGGCTTACCTTTATGGCAGTTTTGGCTCGTGTACGGTGCGCTTTGGTCTACTGTGTTTACTGCTATTCTTTTTATAAACCAAAAAATTAAGTTATTCATCAACCGCTGATCGCCCACAATTCCCATTTCGTAACATTACTCATTGACTCGAGGGAGCTTATTTTGAAACTTATACTAAAGGCAGTTACTTTTTATTTGCTTACAACTTCAATTGTTTTAGCTGACACACAGTTTAATAAAGTAGGCGAAGCACGAATGGAGTATTTATTTTGGGATGTATATGACGCGGTTTTATTTACCCCTTCAGGTAATTACAGCGCAGGAACGCATCCTATTAAATTTAAACTTACCTATTTACGTGACTTTGAAGCTAAAGAAATCGTAAAAGCAACAAATGAGCAGTGGGAGCATATTGGAAAAAAAGAGCTAGCTGATAAATATGACAGTAAATTATTGTCTATTTGGCCTGATATTAAACAAGGCGATTCGCTAACGCTGATCACTAATGAGCAGGGTATGAGTACTTTTTATCATAATGATGAACAAATTGGTGAAATAAACGAACTTCAATTTTCGAGTGACTTTTTAGCCATTTGGCTTGACGAAAAAACTTCTGAGCCAAAACTACGAAAGCAATTATTAGGGAATTAATATGAATATATTAAACACGTTAAAAACAGCATTGATCTGCTTATCAGCTCTACTTTTAATTAGCTGTTCAGCGCCAAATGTTGAACATTATAAAAATACATCGCCAAACTTTGACTTTAAAACATTTTTTAGTGGAAATTTAAAAGCCTATGGTGTTGTACAAGACTTTAAGGGTGAATTGACCCGCAAGCTTGTCGTAGATATGAATGCAACGTGGGATGGTAACCAGGGTGTTATTGAGGAAGATTTTGTTTACGATGATGGTGAAACACAAAAACGTATTTGGAAAGTAACGCTTAATAACGATAACAGCCTAACGGGCACTGCTGATGATGTTATTGGTGTAGCTAAAGGGAAAAGTAATGGCAGTGTATTTCATTGGAACTATAATGTTGAACTTGCATATGATGACAGCACTTTAAACGTTAATTTTAACGATTGGATGTACTTGGTTACACAAACGCGCTTGATAAACCGCACATCTATTGTTAAGTTTGGTGTCGAGGTTGGGGAAGTGACCTTAGTTATCGAAAAAATATAGTTTATTATGTTGCCTAAGTTGCACCAAAATTGTACTTAAATTAAGTTGTTGTTAACTCAACATGCTGTATTTTACCGAGAATTATTTAAATTTTATGTGTTTTTGAAGATTTTAAACAAAAAATGCAATTTGCTGTTGCTAACTGTTTAAAAATGCATAAAGATAGGATTTGCGAAGGCAAAATAATAACGAATAGGAATCTAACAATGAATAAAGCTCAATTAGTTGAAAAAATTGCTACTGATGCAGAAATCTCTAAAGCTGCCGCTACTCGTGCTCTTGACGCGTTTACCGGTGCTGTAACTTCTTCTTTAAAAGAAGGTGATTCAGTAGCGTTAGTTGGTTTTGGTACTTTCTCAGTAAAAGAACGTGCGGCACGTACTGGTCGTAACCCGCAAACGGGTGCTGAGATCCAAATCGCAGCAGCAACTATCCCAAGCTTTAAAGCAGGTAAAGGTCTTAAAGACCAAGTAAACCCTTAATAGGTTTAACAAATTAAATAAAAAAAGGGCTAATTAGCCCTTTTTTTTTATCTATTAAAAAGCCAAATTTCAATGGCTTAATTATAGGTAAGTTATGCTTTTAAGGCTTTATCGCCTCTTCCTATGCCTACAGCACCTGAGCGCACAACTTCAATAATGTCAGTTTCATGTCGCAACGTATCTAAAAATGATTCTATCTTATCTGTGCTACTAACAAGTTGTAGGCTGTAACTTTGACGTCCCATATCTAAAATAGCGCCTTGGAAAACATCGACCACACGGGTTACTGCAGCACGGGTTGATTCATCTTGCGCGAATACTTTAACTAATAAAAGCTCGCGTTCGATGTGACTCATCTCGGTTAAATCTATAATCTTTAATACATCAACAAGTTTATTAACTTGCTTTGTTATTTGCTCAACAACACGGTCATCACCCATGGTGGTAATAGTGATACGCGATAATGATTGATCATCAGTTGTACCTACAGTCAGGCTATCAATATTGTATGCACGTTGTGAAAAAAGCCCAACAATACGTGATAGAGCACCGGGTTCATTTTCTAATAATATAGATAAAATACGACGCATTATGCTTTTACTCCTTTACGTAACCACATCTCATCAATGCCACCTAATTTAATTTGCATTGGATATACATGCTCTTTTTCGTCGACAAGAATATCTAAAAAGACTAAGCGGTCGTTTATGCTCATCGCCCTGTCAATTGCAGGTTGTAGTTCATCAAGCGTATTTACTTGAATACCTACATGTCCGTAGCTTTCAACTAACTTAACAAAATCAGGGAGGGAATCCATATAAGATGATGAATGGCGTCCGCCGTAAACCATATCTTGCCATTGACGTACCATACCTAAAGAGCGGTTATTAAGTGATACAACTTTTACCGCAAGGTTGTACTGTAAACAGGTAGATAGTTCTTGGATATTCATTTGAATAGAGCCATCACCTGTAATACATACAGATTCTTTATCCGGAAAGGCTAGCTTTACACCCATTGCAGCAGGTAAACCAAAGCCCATAGTGCCTAGGCCGCCTGAATTTATCCACTGACGAGGATGCTTAAATGGGTAGTATTGCGCTGCAAACATTTGGTGCTGACCAACGTCAGAACTTACGTAAGCATCGCCATTAGTGGCTTTATAAACAGCTTCTATCACGGCTTGTGGTTTAATTTTTTCGCCATCAGTGTTGTAGCTTAAACATTTTTGTTCGCGCCAGCTGATAATTTGACGCCACCAATCTTCTTGTGCGCTGCGGTCGATTTTAATTGGGCTTTTATCGATACCTGCTTGTAGTTGCTCCAGCACCGTTGCTAAGCAACCCACAACGGGAATATGCGCTTTGATTGTTTTAGAAATAGAGGTTGGGTCTACATCTACATGTACAATCGTGGCATTAGGGCAAAACTTTTGAACATTATTAGTTACCCTGTCATCAAATCGGGCACCTAATGCCAAAATAACATCGGCGTTAGCCATTGCTTTGTTTGCTTCTAGTGTACCGTGCATGCCTAGCATACCGACAAAGTTAGGGTGCACACCTGAAATACCACCCAATCCCATTAGTGTGTTTGTAATTGGCGCATTTAACGATTCAACTAAGTGTGTTAATTGCTCTGACGTGTTTGAAATAACAATGCCGCCACCCGAATAAATAACGAGCTTTTTAGCTTCTAAAATGGCAGTAACAGCTTTTCGAATTTGCTTAGAGTGACCTTTAGTATTAGGACTGTATGTTCTAAGTTCTGTTGTTTGAGGAAATTCGTATTCAAACTTAATCGCAGGGTTTAGCATGTCTTTAGGGAGTTCAACTACAACTGGGCCTGGACGACCTGTACTGGCTATATAAAAGGCTTTAGCGAGTATTGCAGGGATCTCCTGCGCACTTCTACAATTAAAGCTGTGTTTTACTATAGGGCGAGAACAGCCAACAATATCAGTTTCTTGGAATGCATCGTCACCAATTAAATTTGTAGGTACTTGGCCTGATAATACAACCATAGGAATTGAATCCATGTAGGCCGTTGCAATACCTGTAATACAGTTTGTAGCGCCAGGGCCTGAGGTTGCAAGCACAACACCCACGTCACCAGTTGCTCGTGCATAGCCGTCGGCCATATGCGTAGCAGCTTGCTCGTGACGCACGAGTATGTGTTCAATATCATCTTGTTGAAAAAGTGCATCGTATAAATCTAATACTGAACCACCGGGGTAGCCAAATATGTATTTAACCTTTAAATCTTTTAATGCCTGAACAACTAGTTCAGAACCATTATATTCTTGTTTGCTCATCCTCATTCCTCTGTGCGCTTTTTATGCATAAAAAAACCCCCGCGTAGTGCGAGGGTTTTTAAAAAGCAGTATCACCTTTTAATACATCCCCGCTGGGCTTATAACCAAGACCAGTACGAGTACGACTAAAAGATTAATGTGTGTGTTCATAGTTTTTACTCTACTTAGCAAAACACTGCTTTTAAATTAAAAATTCTGTATAGGTTTATTTTTAAGGGTTTTGAGCCTTTATGTCAACCTTGAAAGCGTTTTTTTGCATTTTAAATTCGTTTTTTGGCTTTTTTTAATTTAAATCTGCAGAAACCCTGTGTTTAACTGAGTTTACTAGCAGAAATTATGCACTTTAGGTTGTGGGTTCGATTTTAGATATAAAAATAGTGAGAGACCATTAACTTTTATTGCATATGTTAACTATATGTTTTTATCGCCTGTTTAAATTCCTATTATTAGGTATGATTACTACATAATTATGTTTGAGGAAGACACAGTGAAAAAAGTGATGTTAATTGCGCTTTTAACTACGCTATTAAGCCCAATAGTGGCAGCTAATAATATAAGTCCGCATGATGTTGGTATAACTAACGAAGAACGTATTTTATATTGGCTTAAAAAAAGAGACCAAATATCTTCAAGTGAGTTAGATAGTTCATTTAAGTCATATATGAGTAATAAAGAAGCTGCCAATCACTCAATTAAAAATGGCTTTAGGCAATTTAAATCCTCCTCCAACGTTTTTTCAAACACAAATAAACAGCAGGTTGCTTTTTCAACGTCACTAGTGCCAGATCAAAGTGTTAATGATGTAAAAGTGTTAGCTATCTTAATTGATTTTCCTGATCTAAAACATGACGACAATCAGCTTGTAGAGCAAGACACCGACATGTTTTACGCTGAATATTCAACTGAGCACTATCAGCAAATGCTTTTTAATACTCAAGGTTATACGGGCCCTGATGGACAAAGCTTAAAAACGGCTGCTGATTATTATAAAGTGGCTTCGGGGAACAGCTTAAACTTTAACGGACAGGTATATGGCTGGGTAACCGCTGATAGCAATGCAAAAATATATGGTGAGCGCCAAGGCAGTACACGGGATATAAATGCACCCGCTTTAATTAAAGAGGCTGTGGAGAAGGCGGTTGCAAAGTTTAATATTAATTTAGCGGATTATGATTTAACCGATTTAGATGATATTGATGGCGACGGTATTGTTAATGAACCTAATGGCATCATTGACCATGTAATGATTTTTCATTCAAGTATTGGTGAGGAAGCAGGTGGCGGTTACCTAAGCACCGATGCTATTTGGTCGCACCGCTACTATGTGTTTGATGAAAATAGCGGGCCGAGCGAGATTGCAGGCAGCAATATTAAGCTCTTTGGTTATACCATTAACCCTATTGATGCAGGGATTGGTGTGGTAGTGCATGAGTTTGGACATGACTTAGGATTATTGGATGAATACGACTTGCAATCTAACACGGTGGGTGAGCCCGTCGCGTCTTGGTCAGTTATGTCGACAGGAAGTTGGGCTGGTTCGCCAAGAGGCTCAGAGCCGGTTATGTTTAGTCCTTATGCGCTTGAGTATTTACAAAAACGATACCGGGGTAACTGGGTTAACCAGCTTACACTTGATATGAATGAGGTAGAGGCTAACTCACAGCAAACATTAATTAATACTGCTAGTACTTCACAACTGCAAAATCAAATAAAAATAACACTGCCACCAAGGCTCGAAAAATTTAGGGCTCCAGTAGAAGGCGATTTTCAATACTATTCAAATACGGGCGACAATATTAGCAACAACTTAGCGAATACAATAGCGCTACCAAGCACAACTGAGACACTTACTTTAAGCTTTATTGCTTATTACAGTATTGAGCGCGATTATGATTTAGTTCAAGTAAAAGTAAATGGCGAGCCAATCGCGAGTAATTATACGCAAGCGCTTAATCCATACTACGGTGATATTGGCCCATATATCTCAGGTGATTCATTTCTTAATAGTGATGCTAAGCAACCTAACGGCTATTTAACCCATAAATTTGATTTATCAGCTTATGCTGGGCAAACAATTGATTTAAAAATTGAATACATAACAGATGCGAACACACATTATTATGGTTTTGTTGTTGATGATATGCGCATTGAGCAAAGTGATACTTTAATTTGGCAAAATAATGCACAAGATCAAGTTAACACTGAGTTTAATGGCTTTGAAAAAGTAGGTAGTTACACATATGCATCGCCATCACATTACTATTTACAATTGCGTTCATACACAGACGTTGACATTAGCTTACAAGCAGAGCAGTACTCACCGGGGTTATTATTGTGGTACAGCAATGAATCTCAAGCAGATAATAATACTACCGAGCATCCAGGCAGTGGTTTTGCATTAGTGGTAGATGCCGATCAGCGCTCAATAAATAAAGGCAGTACGCAAACTCCGGCTGCTTCAGCAATTCAAATACGTGATGCTGCTTTTAGTCTATACCAACAAAGGGCAGGGTTAGGTGATGATGATTTATCAGCTATCACCCAGTTCACTGATAAAAACGATTATAGCTTTTCAGCGCAAAAACCATCGGGTGTTATGCTTCCACAGGTTGGTTTTGGGTTTAATATTATAAATCAGTCAGCTGATAGTGAAGACATAGAAGTAGAGCTTAATTACGATGTTACTAAGGGTATTAATTTTACCAAAACAGGTTTAACCGTTAATTTTAATGTAGAAGGTTTTGCACTCACGCCTTCGGATACATTTACGTGGAATTTTGATGATGGTAGCTCAAGCATAGAGTTAACCCCTACTCATGAATACCAAGACTATGGCACTTACAACGTTGAGTTTATGGCAAGTAATGGTACTTCAGATCAAGTAGCTGTAGTTCAAGTTACACTAGCTGAACCATTATCTGTAAATGAAATTGAATATGAAATAAACCAAGGAACTTTAACAGCTGAGGCTTCGCTTACAGGTGGGGTCGCACCGTATACTTATAATTGGCAGCTAGGGGATGGAAGTACTTTAACGACGCAATCGCTTACTTATAATTATTTATACTCTGGTGATTACCAAGTAACGCTTACAGTGACGGATAACGAAGGCACGGAGCAAACTAAAGCGATTGATGTAACTGCAACTGTTCCGCTTAGCATAAACGCAAACGCTACCGTTAGTGATTTAAGCGCACAATTTAATGCCCAAGTAACCGGCGGCTTTAATAGTTATACTTACAGTTGGGATTTTGGTGATGGCAGTGCGTTATCAAATTTACAAAACCCAATACATACTTATCAAACTGACGGGACATATAACGTAACGTTGAATGTTACTGATACTCAAACCAATGATACTTTTACTAAAGAGTTATCTGCTACTGTGCAAAAACAACAAAGTAGTTCGGGGTCAAGTGGCGGATCACTTTCAGGTTTATTAGGATTACTACTTTTGGGCTTATTTAGGTTTAATACTAACTTGCATAAATACACTAGGTTAGTATAAACGTAGTTAGCAAACATAAAAAAGCCCGCTAAATTAGCGGGTTTTTTAAATTAATAGCAAATATTAATTATAAACGGTCAATTACTGATTGAGTGAAATCAGTTGTACCGTGGCTGCCACCTAAATCGCGAGTTGTACGGTCGCCTGATTTAATTACATCAGCAACAGCACTACGAATACGCTCTGCCGTATCGCCCATATTTAAATGCTCAAGCATTTGAATAGATGCTAAAATTACAGATGTTGGGTTAGCTAGATTTTTGCCTGCAATATCTGGTGCACTACCGTGTACAGCTTCAAAAATTGCTGCATCTTCACCAATATTAGCACCTGGTGCCATGCCTAAACCGCCAACTAAACCAGCACAAAGGTCAGATAAAATATCACCAAATAAGTTAGTCGTAACAATTACGTCAAACTCTTCAGGTGTCATTACCAGCTTCATACATGTAGCATCAACAATCATTTCATTTGATTCAATTTGTGGGTAACGCTCAGCTACTTCACGTGCTACTTTTAAAAACAAACCAGATGTTGATTTTAAAATGTTAGCTTTATGAACGGCAGTTACTTTTTTACGACCTTCGCGTACCGCTAGCTCGTATGCAAAAGTTACGATTTTTTCTGCGCCTTCACGCGTAATTATCGATTTTGCTTGTGCTTCATTTCCGTCTTCACTTACTACTTGGCCAGCACCTGAGTACATACCTTGCGTATTTTCACGAATAGTAATGATATCAATATCGTCGTAACGCGCTTTAGTACCAACAAATGATTTAACTGGACGTACGTTAGCGTATAAACCAAATTGCTTACGAAGTGTTACGTTAATAGATGTAAAACCTTCACCTACAGGCGTAGTTAATGGGCCTTTAAGAGTGATTTTGTTTTTAGCAATGGTATCAACCGTTTCTTGCGGAAGTAACTCACCTGTTTTTTCAAGTGCTGCAAGGCCTGCATCAACAAATTCATAATCAAAGTCGCAACCTGCGGCTTTTAATATTTCAAGTGCTGAGTCGATAATGCTCGGACCGATGCCGTCGCCTTTGATCACTGTGATGGTTTGTTTGGCCATTGACTTTTCCTTTAAAGATTTTGATTTGCACATAAATTATTACTCTGAGAGAGTAACAGCTTGTTAGGTCATTTATGTGAATGGGATTGAAAATTGTAAGGGCGCATTTATACCAACTTATCGCCCATTTTGCCAGTTTATACTACAAATACTGGGTATAAATTGTATTTATAATGGAAATAAAAAGACTAAATAACCTGAACACAGATATAAGATATTTACTAACATATTGAACCATAATGATATTTAAAATTATTTTTCTAGCCAGAGATTTTCAATGAAAAAAGGCGAATTTGCGCGTCATTAGCTTGCTTATTGCAAGTAGATTAAACGCAGTTAGCGTCAGGTTTAATCCCTCAAATTGATTAAGTATTATTACGGATTGGTATTAAATAGTATTAGATAAGGCAAGCTCTTGGAGCTGTTCATTAAATAAGTGATGGTTTTCCCATTTTTGAGTAGTTAATTGCTGATCTAATATTTGCTGTTGCCAAGTGCTTAGCTTTAGCTGCGGTTTAAATACGGTTTGTGTAAGCGCCTTTATTGCTACCCATAGTTTACTGCGTTCGTTGAGCTGCTTTTTTGGAAGATGTTCAGCTTCCAATAATGCGATTGCCCAAGGGTTATCACTTAATAGTAATGTAAGTTGTGCTTTTAGCTGCTCAGTGTCTAATGAACTAACACCAAAAAAGGCACTAATAGGCGTATTCAATGTGGTGTTAGGTGTTTCATCAATCATTATTTTTCTAGATATATGTGTACTGCATTGTGTTAATAAAAAATAAGCATAGCCATAAAGAGGAAGTGCGATATGTTCAAATTGAATCATTTTATTTTTACTAACCAATAGAGCAATAATTTCTACTATGCACTCTAGTCGCGTTAAAACAAATTGTTGTAAAGGGTGAGGAGTTACCTTAACCAGTTGCTCAAATATAACTCGCTGAATAATTGCAGGGGCGTTAAAATAACCAACCATAGATAGACTATGTTTCAAACTTTTAGCCGCTTGATGTTCATTATTATAAGGTTTTACAGCCTCACATAGATTTTCTATTACATTAGGATAAGGCGCCATAATTTGGCTTAACGCTTTGTAGCTGTATTCATGCTGCAACTTAAGACGACTAATTAACTCTATCAAAGCTAGCGACCCATTATTTAGTATATTGGCAGTGGAAGTTATATGCTCACTGTCCCATACACTAATTTGGATACGTGAATCATTTGATTGCCACTGGATAGCGTTGCTGTTTAGCAATGCCTTGACTCTATACCACGCTATTTTATTTTTATTCTCGACGTTTATTAGTATATGACGCTGCTGATTGTCGCTGGCCAAATACACCATTAATTGATCATTATATATAACTCGGCTACCCGGTAATAATGGGCCTATATGTGCGATTAAAAATTTTATTAGCTGTTGCGCAAATAGGTTAGGTGTACGTATATATAAATCGCCAAGAGCTTTAAAAAGACTAATATGTTGTTTAGAAGGGCTATAAGTAATGTTCATTGCAATTATATTAGCGATAGCAACAAGCGTAATGCCACCATCATAAAGCATTATTTTTGGTGTAGTGACTAATGCTTGCTTGTACTTACTTAGTTTTGCAAGAACTTGCGTTATTGGTTTTGCTGAATCACCGCCAGTTAAGATTATTTTAGCGGTGAGCTGGTGGCGTAATTGCCATATTTTTTTATCACTATCACTAAACTTTAACTGTTTGGAAAGCTTGTTTAGTTGCTCACCCACGCATAAATGATCAACAAGTGCAGCACAGATATATAATTCACTAAGCTGATTATTGTATTGCTGGCTTTTACACAAAGCAGTGGTTAAAACACATTGATTGATAACCAAATTAACAGAGTAACTATATTTAGGGTTAAATACAGCACACCTAGCTTGTAAAGCTACAGGGTATTGCTCATATAGTTCTCTGTATTGCTCAGAAAGTTTACATACTGCAGGGTAGACTGTCTGCCATTGTTTTTTTACATTATATAAAGTTAAAAATAGTTTTGTATTTTCAAGTAATTGGTTTAGTTTGACAGAAATAGGCTCATTCATTATGCCTTCACCTAGTTTTAATCCTGATATTTTTTATAAGCACTAGGCCCCCACAAAATAAGTTGACCATTTTTAAATAACAGCCCGGTACATTCATCTATGGTTGTTATGCCATCGGACGTTTTATGTTGCGTGCGATAAAAAATGATTTGAAGTACTTCATCACTATTGCGTTTTGCAAAAGTAAGATCTGGGCTGCCTAAGTAGTCAAGTACACTATTAATAGTAGTAGGCTGCTCTAGTGAAAGCTTTTCGATATAACGTTTATTAAATGCTTCGCGGTCTTGCCAAATCATCGCTTGGGGGTCATCTTTATAGAAAGTGATCACCAATGTTGCTATTAGCGCATATAGCCCTAAACCTAGAATTAAATACCTAAAAAACTTTTTCAACATTATTTACTCTGGTCACAGAATCTAATAATAGTATACGTATTGTAATTAGCACACGCTATAAACATGCGACTAACTAAGCCTTAATTGCTTTAAACTAAAACCCAAGTTTATATCCGTGCGTAAACTAACCAGTTGTTTTGAGATTACATACATATCCATATTTGCTTCTAGCTTTTTATGAATACTTGGGCTTAGTAATTTATCTTCTAGCGCTTGCTCAACAGTATTATAATTATTAATAAGTTGTTGAGCCGACTTTATCCCTATGCCTTTTACGCCTGGAATATCATTGGTTTTATCACCAGCGAGTGCCCAAAAGTCTACTAACCGACTTTGTTGAACTCCAAAACGTTCTTTTATACTGTGCTCATCAAGATATTGCTTTTTAAAGTAATCATAAATAGTTATGTATTGACCTAAATGAGGTAAGAAACCTTTGTCAGTAGATACAATTGTGTTGCTTATATTATTCGTTGCAGCTTTGCACGCAAGAGTGGTAATAATGTCGTCAGCTTCGTCATTAATCGGTTCAAATACTACAATACCTGTTTCTTCAATGGCTGTTTTGAAATGTATTAATGCATCCTTCAAAATTTGTGGCATTGGCGAGCGTGAATGTTTGTAATTTTTATAGAAATGGTAACGCCAACTTCTGTCACCATCAAACACAGCAATAGCATGGGTGGCGTTGGTAGTGTTAAGTAGTTTTTTGCATGCATGAGCTACTCTAGCACAACATGCTTCGATCATTTGATCATCACTGTGGTGTTTTTGGTTTACGTCAACCGCGTAAATGCGCCTAATTAGATTAAGCGCATCTATAAGAAGTAAATGTGGTTTCAAATTATAAAACTCATGCTTTTATTTCATAACATGGAGTGTACTTACTACCAGGGAGTTTCATACGTCCTTGGTCAACAAATGCCTGAAGCAGTTTATCCATATCTTTCATCAAAGCGGGCTCACCGCTTAAAATATAACGGCCATTTTGTTTAATCGCTTTTATACCTTCGTCTTTTACATTGCCGGCAACAATTCCTGAAAATGCTCGTCGTAAATTAGCTGCTAATAACTGTTTTGGTTGATTAAGGTGTAAATCAAGACCAGCCATATTTTCATGGGTTGGTGCAAAAGGTCGCTGAAAATCGTTATCAATCTTTAGCGTCCAGTTAAAGTAATACGCATCACCTTCGCTTTTACGATAATTGCGTACATCAGTCATTGCTGACTTTAATGTTTGTCCAACTAATTTAGGGTCATCAATAATTACTTCAAATTTGTTGAGCGCTTCTTTACCTAATGTCATTTCAACAAATTCGCACAGTTCTTTAAAATAAGCTTCGCTTTCTTTTGGGCCCGTTAAAATCACAGGCATGCATTGTTTGGCGTTGTCAGGATGTAACAATATACCTAATAAATACAAAAGCTCTTCTGCGGTGCCAGCTCCACCAGGAAAAATAATTATAGCGTGAGCGGTGCGTATAAATGCCTCTAAACGCTTTTCTATATCAGGTAAAATTACCAGCTCATTTACAATTGGGTTCGGTGGTTCAGCAGCAATAATACTTGGTTCAGTCAAGCCTAAGTAACGATTATCTTTAATGCGTTGTTTCGCGTGGCCAATGGTGGCTCCTTTCATAGGGCCTTTCATTGCGCCAGGTCCACAGCCTGTGCAAATATTTAAACCGCGTAAGCCTAATTCGTATCCCACTTGCTTAGTATATTTGTATTCAACTTCATTAATAGAATGTCCGCCCCAACAAACTACCATGCTAGGTTCGCTATTTACGCGCAATGCATCGGCATTTCTTAGCATGTCAAACACCATATGAGTAATGGCTTTTTGTTCTTTAAGATTTTTTTCGTATTTTTGACATATAAATAAAATATCGCGGATAACAGAGAAAATATGTTCGTGAATACCGGTGATGATCTCACCATCTACAAAAGCAGTTAAGGGTGGATTTTCAAGCTCAATTTTAATCCCGCGTTCACGGCTCAATAGGCGTATATCAAAATCTTGATATTTATCATAAATTTCGTTGCTGGCGTCCGTATGACTCCCCACGTTTAGCACAGCAAGTGCACAATTTCTAAATAGTTTATAGCGCTCGCTAGTGGATGATTGCTCTAATAAATCAACTTCTAGTTGTGACAATAAATCTAAAACCCCAGTTGGGTTTAATTGTATTAGCATCGGCGTTCTCCTTGCTATTCTTTTATGTAAATTACCACTTCGTGATATCTTTTATTTAAAATAAAAAATATGACATTATTTACTTATACAAAGACGATCCCGACCTGTATTTTTCGCTTCATAAAGAGCATCATCTGCTCGGTCAAAAGCGATTATAGGTGTATCGCCTTTCTTTAACTGAGTAACACCTAGAGAAATAGTTATTTCAATTTGTTTATCTTTAAATTTAAAAGGAATACTTTTAATTATCTTCCTCAGTTTATCAAGAGGGGCCGTAGCATTTATGAGCGAAGTACTAGGCATAAGTAAAACAAACTCTTCACCGCCATAACGGGCAATAAAATCTGATTTTCTAACCGATTTTTGTAGTGCTTTGGCTATAACTTGTAGTGTTATATCCCCAGCAGTATGACCAAATCTATCATTAATGGATTTAAAATGGTCAACATCAATCACCGCAAGAGTGACATCCGATGACTGAACATTAAATAGGTGTATTTCATGGTTGTAACGTTCATCAAATGCAGCACGATTAGGCAGTTTTGTTAAACTATCCAATAGACTTTTGAAACGTTGTTCATTTAAGCGTTTTTTATATTTTGTTAGTTTGCTTTCAAGGCTACCAATACGACCATTAATTTCATCAAAGCTAGAAACCAGCATTTCTCTGTCAGTGCGTTCAAGTTTTTCTTTTGCAATAAAGTCTTCACTAAGCGATTTTAATTCGTTATCAACCAACTCTTTTAAAGATGATATAGAAGTTGCATTTTGAGTTTGCACATTAAGATTTTTAATCTTACTTTCAATGCTTTTATTTAAAACATCAAACTCAACTTCCATCGATTTTGAGTGTTTACTTGTTGATACAATTGAATGATGTAAATCTTCAAGTGTTTGGTTTAAAGAAGATAAAAAGCTTTGTGCCGATTTACGCTCTTTATTAATATTCTTTACAATAACACTAATTATATTAATAGAAGCCTTTAACAGTGCATCTAACGTGTCGCTTTCTGTAATACAATTTTTTATGTATTTAATTTCTTCAGTTGCTTCGTCTTCCAACACTAATTCGTTAGCTAATTTTAGTAATTTTTGTGCAAGCTCAGGTGTTGCAGTACATTCATCGTCAGACGCAGCTTCTAGTTTGAGACTTAATGTTTGATGATAAAAAGAAATTAGTTGGTCAAGTAAAGGTATAAAATCATGGGTAGAGTGCACTTGATTAATTTCGTGATCTAATAAATGGCGAAGTGTTCTACGTGTATCCTCTGGTAACCCTTTTGTTTTTTGCAGTTGTTTACCAGCACTCTGTACGCTGTTATACAAATCTCGTTGTTGGGAGAGTTGTACTGATTCTTGGTTTTTTAATAAAACAATTGTTTCACTTATCAATGGCGATAGATCTTCAAAGCTGACACCTTTAATGAGTGCAGCCCTGAACTTAGCAAGCCTATTATCTAATTCAGTATCAAGTCCTTTACAACTCAATGATAATTTAGCTGAGAAATCAGAAAGAGTGTCCACCTGATATTTACGCGCGTCTTCAACAGCCATTCGGGCGTCAATTGCTTGTTTTAGTTTCTTATCTGTAGCGTTAGATTTATCAGACACCTAAGCTTACCGCCATCGTATTAGTTATATTATCTTCAGTTTACAACAAATTTTTGTTATGTGTAGTTATCTAACTAAAAACTTAGTAATTTTAGTAAGCTAATGCGTATAAACTCATGTACAAGACTCTTTATCGTATTTAATTCACATTTAAATCCGAGCTTGTTAATCTAGCTAGTAATTAAGTTTCTATTAAGAGTTTTTATGAAAAAGTTATTAGCTTTATCGATTGTAGCTGCATGTTCTACTTCAGCTTTTGCTGATGTAAATTACGAATTAAAAATATCTGAACCACAGCATCATTTGGGTAATGTAAGTGTTGAATTTCCAAAATCAGCACAATCTCATATCGATGTAAAACTTCCTGCTTGGCGTACCGGGCGATACGAAATTTTAAACTTAGCCAATGGCGTACGTTACTTCAATGCAAAAGATGAAGATGGCAAAGAGTTAACGTGGGAAAAAGTTGATCATAGTACATGGCGTGTACATCTTAATAAGCCAACAGAAGTTAATGTTGATTATCAAGTGTATGCAAATGAACTAGGCAAACGCGCCCGTCATATTGACGACAGCCATGCATTTATTGATGCATCAGGTTTTTTTATGTTTAGCGAGTCGTTTCGTCAAGAGCCAGTAACAGTCAATTTAGATATACCTAAAAAATGGCGTTCTGTATCAGGTATGGATAATTTAGAAGGTAAAAATTCATTCAAAGCAGCTAACTACGATGTGCTTGTTGATTCGCCAATCGAAACAGGTATAAATCAATTACACACATTTGAAGTAGATGACCGGGAATATGACTTAGTTGTATGGGGCGATGGTAACTACGATGTAGATTTAATGCTTACAGATCTGAAAAAGCTAGTAGCGACAGGTAATGTAATTTGGGATGGCTATCCGTATGAGCGTTATGTATTTATGGTACATGCAACGTCGGGAGCGGGTGGTGCAACTGAGCATTTAAACTCTACTATTATACAACGTCCACGCGATCGATTTGGTAGCCGAGAAGATTACTTAGGTTTTATAAGCACAGCCGCACACGAATTTATTCATACATGGAATGTAAAAGCATACCGCCCACAGGGTTTAGTGCCGTACGATTACACGAATATGAATTACTCTAAACTACTTTGGATCGCAGAAGGTTCAACAAGTTACTTTGAAGATCATTTATTAGTGCGCTCAGGCATCCAAACAACAGATGAATTTTTTAAAGTAATGAGTAAAACAATTAATCGTCATTTACAAACACCGGGCCGTGAAGTGCAAAGCGCAAGCGAAACAAGTTTTGATAAATGGATTAATCAAGGTGGTGATCATGCACGTAACTACAGCACCAATATATATTCAGAAGGTTCGTTACTTTCACTCGCTTTAGATATCGACTTACTAGAAAAAAGCCAAGGTACAATAAGCTACCGCGATGTGCACAAAGCACTTTATAACAATCATAAAATGCCAGCAGGGTTTACAGACGTAGATGTGCTTAACATTTTAAAAGATTTAACAGGGCGTGATTACTCAAGCTGGTGGCAAGAAAATGTAGAATCGCCTGCAAGTATCAACTTTGATGAGTTACTTGCTAAAGTGGGCTTAAAATATGAACGACCAGAAAAAGCAAAAGCGCTTGCGAGTATTGACGCCACCGCTAAAAATACCGGTGAGTTACTAACACTAAGTTACGTTCGTCGTGGCGGAAGTGCATGGGAAGCGGGTTTAACTACCAATGATAAAATTGTTGCTATAAATAAGCATCATGTGGGTAAAGATTTAAAAACGAGCCTAGAAACATTTAAAGCAGGCGAGAAAGTAACCGTTGACTATATTCGTCGCGATGCTCTTGATAGCTTAACATTAGTATTATCAGAAGATTTTGATAAACCTAAAAAAGTAGTTGCTAATAAAGACGCTACGCTTGAACAAAAAGCGCTATTTAAAGCGTGGATCGGTGTAGAACACCCTGCAGATGTAAAAAAAGACTAAAAGTGATTTATACCAACCTGCATAAATACTTGAACAATTTAACGAATTAAATTTCACTATAACGTCGTTAAAAATTTTTTATTTAGAACAACTAGATACAAAAATTTTTGCCTAGTTCTAGCGTGATTTTCTTAACGTTAAATAGACTTCATATATAAGCAGATTGGTATTAAATTTAGTTTAAATACATTAATTTAAAGTAAGGGAGTGTGTGCTCCCTTTACTTTGTCATTTATCATTCTTAGTAATGGCTCAATTATTTAATAAGTAAATCGGTTACTATCGAACAAACAATAAAAAGGATTCTATAATGCGTTTAAAACCTCTTGTAGCTACATTAGTCGCCACATTTTCTTTATCACTTTCAAGTAGTGCCATAGCCGATGAAGGCATGTGGCAACCACACCAACTTCCAGAGTTAGAATCAATTTTAAAAGCCAAAGGGCTTGAAATTGATGTTGAATCTATTTCTAAATTAACCGAATTCCCAATGAATGCGGTAATTAGCCTAGGCGGTTGTACAGCATCGTTTGTATCGCCAAAAGGCTTAGTGGTTACAAATCATCACTGTGTTTATGGCTCTGTTCAGTACAATTCAACGCCTGAGAACAATATTTTAGAAAATGGCTTTTTAGCTAAAAGTCCTGCTGAGGATTTACCCGCAGCCCCAGGTTCACGCGTATACGTCACACAAACAGTTACTAATGTGACTGACAAAGTTAATAAAGGTATCGAAAAACTAAGCGCTAAAGCACGCTACGACGCAATAGTAAAAAACGAAAAAGCCCTAGTAGCCCAGTGTGAAGCCGACGAAAGCTATCGTTGTAACGTGTATTCGTTTCATGGTGGTTTAGAGTTTTACCTAATTAAGTCACTTGAAATTAAAGACGTACGTTTATCTTACGCACCGGCAATGGGAGTAGGTAAATACGGTGGCGATATAGATAACTGGATGTGGCCGCGCCACACAGGCGACTTTGGTTTTTACCGCGCTTATGTAGGCAAAGATGGAAAACCTGCAGAGTACAGTGAAGATAACGTACCTTACGTACCTGACTCTTACCTAAAAGTAAGTGCCAAAGGCGTGCAAGAAGGCGACTTTGTAATGGTTACAGGCTACCCAGGGCGTACTAACCGATACCGCATTGCAACAGAGGTAGATAACGTATTTAACGACAGCTACCCTAAAGCACGCGTTCATAACTCAAAATACGTGTCGCTTATTGAAGAAAACTCAGAAGACGGCAGTAAAGCGCGTATTGCTTACGAAAGCACCATTGCAGGTTACAATAACTACATTAAAAACTTTGGTTCGATGATCGAAAGTTTTAAAAAAGGCACTATGCTTGAGCGCAAAAAACAGTTTGAGCAAGAGTTAACACAATGGATCAATAGCGATAGTGAGCGTAAAGAACAATACGGAAGCGTATTAGGTGAGCTATCTGATCTAATTGCACAATCACAAGAGCACAGTGAACGCGACCGAATGTTAGGTTATGTACATCGCTCACAAATGATCAGCACAGCACGACGTTTATACCGCCTAGCTTACGAAAAACAACAGCCAAATAGCGAACGTGAATCTGGTTATCAAGAACGTGACTTACCTCGTATTAAAGCAGGGCTTGAGCGCATGACGCGCCGTTATGATAGCAAAGTAGATAAAGCTATTTTACTGCACTTTTTAGAGCTGTATGCAGCACTTCCAAAAGAAGAGCGTTTTAGCGAGGTTGATAACGTATTTAAAGTACAAAATGGGTTTGATAAAGCAACTCAAAGCGCGTTACTTGATAGCATGTATGAACAGTCAAGACTTGATAATGCCACTGTTCGCAATTCATTATTTGAGCAATCATTTAGCCAGCTAAATCAAAGCCAAGACCCATTTGTGCAGTACGCTAAAGCAATCTTTAAAGTAATGAAAGCACAGGAAGATAAATCAAAAGCACTTGCAGGTAAATTACAAGCAGCTCGGCCAGAGCTAATGAGCGCAATTATTGCGTTTAACAAAGCTAAAAACAAACCGGTATACGCCGATGCCAACAGCACACTACGAGTAACCTATGGCACCGTAGGCGGTTACTCACCTCAAGACGGCTTGGTAGCAACACCCTTTACCTCGCTTGAAGGATTACTCGCTAAAAACACCGATGTTGACCCATTTAATGCACCCAAAAAGTTACAAGAGCAAATTAAAGCCAAGCTTTACGGTGATTACACGGGTGGCATGAATACAGTACCCGTTAACTTTTTATCAAATGTAGACACTACCGGTGGTAACTCAGGTTCGCCAACACTTAATGGTAAAGCAGAGCTTGTAGGCTTACTGTTCGACGGTGTTTACGAAAGTATTATTGGTGACTGGGATTACAACCCTGAGCTTAATCGCTCAATCCACGTTGATTCGCGCTACATGCTGTGGGTAATGGATAAAGTAGATAATGCACAAAACTTGTTAGACGAAATGACAATCGTAAAATAAGTAATTAGTGAGATAAGAGAAGGGCGCTTACCGAAAAGGAAGCGCCTTTTTTATTGATGTTTGATTCGTTTATTTATGACTGCTAAGTGCCAGTGTAGGTCGGATAAGCAATGCGCCATCCGACAACATGCGCTTGTTAGAAGCTTTTAGGCACCTACAATTGCCTGCAAGCCAGATTTAACATCACTCTTTGTAATACCAGAAACAAAATGTGCTTTTGCATCAAAATTGCTCTCATTATGCTGCTGTAGCAATTGTTTGGCACGAATAGTCAATGTTGAATTAGAAACCAACACTCCAGGTTTTCCCGCTTGCCTTAACATATAAAGAAAGCCCCGCATCGTATTAACACCAACTTTCTGACGATATGCTTTTGTTTCCACAAGTAAAGCCCCCTTTGATGAAGTAACTTCAAACTCAGGACCATATACGGGTTGCTGTGGTGTGGCTTTTAGCTCCTTAGTTATTGTCAAATTCAGCTCTTTTAATACTTCGCTGACCATTTGGCTATAATCATACCCTCTACGACTGACAGTACCCTCTTCAAATGAGATATTCTCCTCATCCAACTCTATTTCTAGTTCTGCATCTTTCTTGTTCTTTTGGATGATGCTTAAAAAGCCAAGAAGACCGGAAGCTATAGCCAAGAATACGGATATCCATTTTGAGTAATTGAGCTCAGTCCATTCTTCGCTCTTTTCAGGATCATCCTTTATGCCTTCAATCAACGATTGAACTTTCAGATTTATCTCATTCCTCTTCTCTAAAGGAATGTAAGCATTTTTCGCGAAATCGTTACGAATCAGAAGTAGTGTTTGTTTGGTAGAAAAAGGGAAATCTATTTTGTAGAAAACTTCCTTTTGCTCAATTGATGATTCAATTTCCCCTATTGACATCTCCCCCCCAGCAAACAGCCTTTCACCTACTTCTTCTAGGATTTCACCTTGAGCCAAGGCCGATTTGCTATATAAGTTCTCTTTTGCGTAATCGGGTATATAAAAAAGTCCAAAATAAAAAGTTGCAATTACACCAACTACACTAAACAGATTCCAAAATCGGCTTAATGCCCACTGCCAACCATTTTTTAATTCTTCAAACACCTAATCGAGCTCCTTTTGTGAGCGCTTCTAGACATAATGACTCCCACACGGTGTTAGCCTCCGCTTTTCGTGGGTTAGCTTAATTCAAAGCCAGAGCCATAATTAGTTTGTTAATTAACTAAACAGCAGAGGCTAACATGAATAAACATAACATACTTTTTATCGGTCTTGATACACATAAAGAATTCAATGAAGTCGCCTATATTGAAGAACACAGAGGCGCGCAACCTGTGCACCTTGGTCGATTCTCGTCTTCCAAAGTGGCCGTTCAAAAGCTTGTTCGTCAGTTCGAATCGAAATATCCTCGCGCAACACTTCATTTTGTTTATGAAGCAGGCCCATGTGGGTATTGGATTTACCGATTAATTACCAGCCTTGGCCATTGCTGTTATGTGGTTGCACCCTCTCTTATTCCTAAAAAACCTGGTGAGAAGATTAAAACCGATAAACGTGATGCCCTTAAGCTCGCTAAATTACTTAAATCTGAAGATTTAACACCTATCTATGTCCCCGAGCCTGAAGATGAAGCCGTCCGCGATTTATCTCGTGCACGTGAAGTAGCAATGAAAGATTTAAAAGATGCTAAGTTTCAATTAAAAGCGCTGCTGCTTCGCAATAATATTAATTACAAAGGCACCGCGAATTGGTCACAAAAACATTTACGTTGGCTCACTGAACTTGTGTTGCCACATCCCGCGCAGCACATCGTCTTACAAGAGTTTTTACACACAATTAATGAACGAATAAGCCGACTTGAACGGCTAGACAATGAACTCACCATGTTCACCAGTGGCGTTATTATCCTGTAGTAAAAGCAATACAAGCTATGCGTGGCGTTCGTTTGTTGGTCGCCACCGGCGTTGTTGCTGAGCTTGGCGATTTATCGCGCTTCGACCACCCCCGCAAATTAATGAGTTATCTTGGTCTTGTACCTAGTGAGCACTCGAGTGGTGGCAAACGCCATATTGGCGCCATCACAAAATGCGGAAACGGCCGAGCGAGGCGCCTTCTCGTTGAAGGCGCACACACTTATCGGTATGCGGCAAATATATCGACAGATATGCAAAAACGACAAGAAGGTTTACCAAAGGACATTATTGATATTGCGTGGAAAGCACAACTTAGGCTCTGCAAGCGCTATAAAAAAATGATAGCCAAAGGGAAACATTACAACCTGGTTGTCACCGCCATTGCTCGAGAAATGATTGCATACATATGGGCAATTGCAAAAGAAGTGGTGCTAACGCCAGTAAATACAAAACTTAGATTGGCAAGAGTACCTGCATGATAAACGAATTAGAGTTAATGCATAGGATCAAGCATCGGGAGTGGCACAACCACCGACGGCGTTAGGATGGCAATGTAGCTAACGCTTCATTGAACCACGAACATAGACTGAAGACAGGTGCCACGACGAAATAAGTAAGGTCTGCTCTGTTACTAGAAATAGTAATAACCAACGAATATCAGCAAGATAACCGACGACATTACTTGCTTCATCCTATGTATTAACTCGCTCTAATTCGAGCTAAAGTAATTATGGCTTAAAAAAGTTAGGCAGGGATCAGTGCGTTTAACTTGACAGTGGGAGTCATACCAACGCCCTGTTAACAGGCCAAATATTGTTGGCTAAAATTGGTGACGAAGGAGCAAAAGCCAACTGTTATTTGTCCTGCTTTAACGACTTATAGTTACTCCGTTCCATTAATTAATGTATTTACCTATCTCATTAATACATGGAATATGCTTCTGTTGATCACGAATATTTGAGCGAAAACAATCAATGTTTGTAACAAGACTTTCGGATCAACAGGAGTTATTTGTTTCAATACGCATACTCAGGGATTGTCGTAATGCCGACTATCTATAAGACCTGCGAGAAACACTATTAGCCTCTATTTATTCTTTCACTTTACCTCTAGGAGGCCCAAAATGGAAGCCTTTAACGTCTCAGATTTTGCTGCCCTTATCGGGATCGATTGGACTGACCGTAAACACGATATTTGTGAAATAAATCGCGACACAAATACACAACATTTAAGTGTGATTTCCTCTGAACCTAAGTCAATTAATGCATGGGCGCTTGAGTTAAAACAACGCTACAACGGCAGATCTGTTGCCGTCGCGTGTGAGCTAAAAAAAGGCCCACTTATATATGCACTCAGTAAATTTAAGCACATTGTATTATTTGTGATTAACCCATCAAGTGTTGCTAAATACCGTGCTGCATTTACGCACAGCGGGGCTAAAGATGATCCAACTGATGCAATTATTCAAGTTGAAATCTTACAACTTCACATGGATAAATTAACGGTTATTAGGCCGGATTCAGAGGACGTTAGGTGTCTTGCGCAGCTTGTCGAATACAGACGTAAACTAGTACAAAATCGTGTTAATTTAACCAATAAAATAGCCACAACGCTAAAAAATTATTATCCCCACGTGATTGATTGGTTTAAAGAAAAAGACACTCAAATATTCTGTGACTTCTTGCTGCGCTGGCCCTCTCTTGCTGTAGTGGTCAACTAATTTTGGCCACAGTTTTAGAATCTTGATATCTAACCTCAGATTCATTTGGCGCTAAACCGGCATTATAATGATGCGGCCTAACATTGTTGTAATATCCATTTATGTAATCACTTACGCTATATTTAGCGTCTATAAAGTTTCCATATCCAATCTTTGGCATCCATTCCGTCTTAAAGCTTCTAAAAAACCGCTCCATTGGCGCATTATCCCAACAATTTCCACGTCTACTCATACTTTGTGTGATTTTATAGCGCCATAAACGTTGGCGATATTTTAAACTTGTATAATGGCTACCTTGGTCTGAATGGAACATGAGTCCTGTCGGTTTCCCTCTGCTTTCATATGCGAGTTCAAGCGCTTTTAGCGTTAAATTAGTATCTGGTGACAACGACATTGCCCAGCCAACCACTTTGCGTGCAAATAAATCAATAACCACGGCTAAATAAGCCCAGCGATTGCCTGTCCAAATATACGTCACATCACCGCACCACACGGTATCCGGCTCAACAACATCAAACTGTCTATCAAGCAGGTTTGGGATTTCAAGGTGTTCATTACCACCACGTTTATATGAATGTTGAGGTACTTGGCAGCTTTCGAGCTTTAATTTAACCATTAGCTTAGCTGCACGATAACGGCTCAATTCAAAATCATTGTTCGTTGCTATCGCTGCGATTGTCCGTGCCCCTGCTGAACCACCACTCATCGCATGTATTGCTTTTACTTCAGCCTCTAATCTTGCTTGCTCAGGTGTCGGCGCTGTATCCCGTATGGCCCAGTACTTATAGCTGCTGCGATGCACATTGAATACGCTACACAGCAGACTAATTGGATAACGCTCTCGTTGATTTAACTTCTCGATTAACGAGAATTGTTCAGGGAGTCGGACATCAAGAGAGCGGTAGCCTTTTTTAATATATCCTTTTCTAATTCAATGCGTTGGATTTGTTTTTTAAGTTCGCGGATTTCAATTTGTTCGGGCGTCATTGGTGACGCTGATGGTGACTGACCATTGCGTTCTAGCTTTAATTGAGTAACCCACTTACTTACGGTTGATTTACCCACCCCCATAGCTTTTGCTGCGTCTTCTTGCGTATAACCTTGGTCTACTACAAGCTGAGCCGTTTCTAATTTAATTGCCGCTGAATATGTTGCGCGTTTTAATTTCGTCATTTTTTCACCCAAATTTGTATGCTTATTAGCATAACATTTCTTTCTTAATGGGTGGCCAAAATCACTGTACCACTACATAAATACTCTCCACCAGTAGTGGGAAGAATAGCAGATTTCCATCACGACGCGGCTCGGTGGTGTATTTGCCATGAAGGCGTTGAGTTTAGGTCTGTTTAAGCGTTTATTGCACTCCCTTTTATGGTTAGAATTAAAGCCAGCGACTTGGAATACATTTTTTGCCAAATCAATTGATAATGTGCTAATTTTCATGGTGGACGTTCTCTTTAACTGAGTGTGAGTTATAACCAGTTTGGCGCATTGACGCCGTTTTGGGGAGCGTCCATCTCATCACCCACTCTAATTATTGGACTTTATGGAACGAAGTACTAGGCTTTATTTAGTTCAAAAAACAAGTAGGGGGGTTACATGGCAATCGCAAGAAAGCGTCAAGTAAGTTTGGTTGATACAAAATATTATCACTGTATTTCACGTTGTGTTCGCCGTGCTTTTTTATGTGGCGAAGACCATTTCGCCGGTCAATCTTATGAGCATCGTAGAGGTTGGGTTGAAGATAAGCTGCTTGAATTAGCTAAGGTATTTTGTATTGATGTATGCGCTTATGCAGTGATGAGTAATCACACTCACTTAGTACTGTATGTTGATGATAAAAAAGCAAACAGGCTGAATGATAAAGCGATTGTTATTCGCTGGCATAAACTCTATAAAGGCACATTGTTAACGCAGAAATATGTACAAGGTGAAAAGCTAAGTAAAGCTGAACTTATCTTTTTTAATCAAACAGTAAAGGAATACCGAGAGCGCTTATCAAGTATTAGCTGGTTTATGAGGTTATTAAATGAAGACATTGCGCGCAGAGCAAATAAAGAAGATAACTGTACTGGCCGCTTTTATTCGCAGCCATCCATGGCGCTCACCCTTTGGGCCGCCTAAGGCGTTCAAAGTTGTTCCATACAACTTTGTGGGGAGGAGCGCTTTACGTCTCAAACATTATTAGATGAAGCTGCACTTGCGGCTTGTATGGCCTATGTAGATTTAAACCCTATTAAAGCTAAAATGGCAACACCCCTGAGGAGTCAGAGCATACCAGCATCAAACAACGCATAACAGATGCAAACAAACACCCAAAACAGCTCCTTCGCTTTGCAGGCATGCCACGTCAAATAATGCCAAAAGGATTCCCGTTTGAGCTTAAATCGTATCTTGAACTTGTTGAGTTAACAGGGCGTTGTATGCGAGAAGATAAACGCGGGTATATTGAAAGTACACGCTTACCCTTACTCGAAAGAGTAAATATCTCCCCCGAAAACTGGTTAAAACTCACCACACAATTTACACGCGTATTTCACGGTGCAGTAGGGAGGCCCACTTCACAAGTGAGTTACTGTGAAAACTTAAACCGAAAACGGCGAGCGAATATAAGTAACTGCGAAAAGCTACTCGCATAACGCTTAAACAACTCAATAAAAATTAAAACTGCAATTATGCAGTCATTTTCATGCGCGTAATTTAAGTTTAACAGTGATAATGGCTTATTTAATAAGTGCTTTGGTAATCCCCCCCGAAAAATAATAGATGCCAAACGTAGAGTTTTCTCTTATTGTAAACACAGGGGAAAATTATGAAAAAAGCACATTTTACAGACAGTCAGATCCTCGCCATTTTAAAACAAGCAGAAAGCGGCGTGCCTATTCCTGAGCTATGCCGTGAACATGGTATGGGCAACTCAACCTTTTATAAATGGCGCGCAAAATACGGCGGCATGGATGCGTCTTTAATGACACGAATGAAAGAGCTTGAAGATGAAAATCGCCGTTTAAAGAAAATGTATGCTGAAGAGCGGCTAAAATCTGAGGTCATTCAGGAGGCAATGGCAAAAAAATGGTAAAGGCTTCTGAGCGCAAAGTCTTGGCTCATGAAGTCGTTAGCACAAATAAAATGAGTATTGCCTTAGCCTGTCGTACTTTCATGATAAGTGAAACATGCTATCGCTATACGCCAAAACTGTCTGATGAAAATGAGAAAATTGCAGCGTTGCTATTGGATTTAAGCCAATGTCAGCGTAATTGGGGATTCGGTTTATGTTTTTTATATTTACGCAATGTTAAAGGCTACACATGGAATCATAAGCGCGTTTATCGTATTTACCGTGAGCTTGAGTTGAATCTGCGAATAAAGCCTAGAAAACGTCTAACAAGGAAGAAGCCTGAACCATTGGCTGTCCCTGAGACCATTAACGAATGTTGGTCAATGGATTTCATGCACGACCAATTATCTGATGGCAGAGGGTGTCGCTTGTTCAATGTGATTGATGATTTCAATCGCGAAGGACTCACAATAGATGCTGACTTATCACTCCCCGCTGAGCGTGTTATCCGCTTACTCAATCAAATTATAGAATGGCGTGGTAAGCCAAAAGCTATCAGGTGTGACAATGGGCCTGAATATATTAGCCATAAATTAGCAGAGTGGGCGTTAAATAATAATATTGAATTACGATTTATTCAACCAGGTAACCCGCAACAAAATGCTTATGTAGAGCGGTTTAATCGCACGGTTAGGTATGACTGGCTAAGTCATTATATTTACAGTGATATTAGTGAGTTACAAGATAAAGCAACCGATTGGTTATGGACTTATAATAATGAACGCCCTAACATGGGTATAGGTGGCATAACACCCATACAAAAACTGGAAAAGTTAAACAACGGAAATTCTACAGATAGCCTCCATTAAAAATGGGGGGATTACCACGTCAATGTGACTTTTATGTATAAATTCGCTCATTCATCTATTTACGCTGCAAGTGATGAGAAATAAAACTCTAAGATATTTTATTGGTTGACATTCTTTTATGAATGAATAATATAAATAAGGTGTTAAGAAAATGTAATAAACCAAGGCTTCACGGATAAGAACTTCATCTAATACTTATAGGGATTTAAGTTGTCAAAATATTCTTCTGTTAAAAATAATAAAATTTCTCTTGATTATCGTATATCTTTTTATTCTGAGGATGTTCCTTGGATTTGTCTGATATTACCATTTGGACTTAAATTAGATGTAGCTAACTCATTCTTTGATTATTTTCATAACCAATTTAATATTATTACTTATGAAAGTCGGTTGATACTCGATTCTTCTTCCCTACAGGTAATAGACGGTGAACTCACTGTCGAAAATCATGTTAAAGACTTAATGGTTGTACTAAATCACAAAAATATTGAGGATACTATATTAGTTGGTTATTGTTCTGGCGCTGGGATTGCACTAGCCGCTGCAAATCAAAATCCAAATAGGTTCAGTTATTTAATTCTCGTTAATGGAGAATTTGTCCTATTAAATGATCGTGATTGTGTTACTCAGTACGGAATAGATATTGATAACTTACTACCAATTGCTGCGATTGATAGAAGTAAAGCCGAATTTATTCTTAATCGGCTCCAGCCTAAAAAAAATCCTACAAGGTCAGAAATACCTTCTGGCGTAAATTTACCCTTTTCACAACCACATTTTTTTAATCGGTACGCAATTAATTACTTATCATATCGTGATACCAACTTTGAGAAACTAGCGAGTTCAATAAATACGAAAACATTGATTATTGGTGGAGAAAAAGATCAGCAAACCAATGAGAGTAGTGCCATTAAAATTCATAAAGTAATCAAAGGTTCACAGTTATATATAGATCCTTTAGGGGACCATTATGGGTTAATTCGCCAAAACTCAACAACTTTAGAATATATTTCTAGTTATTTAAGTATGGAATTATCAAATGTTGTATAAAAGTGAAGATGCTTTATTAGTACATGAACTTGTAGAAAAACAATCAAAGATAAGTCCAAATAATACCGCGGTTAAGTTTGAAAAAAAACAGCTAAGCTATGATCAACTCAATATAAAGGCAAATATTTTTGCTAAACATATATTGTCTTGTGGGGCGCAGCAAGGAGATGTTATTGGCTTGTCAATGACTCGATCGTTGGAAGTGATTGTAGCAATGCTGGCTATTTTAAAATGTGGTGCATCATATCTACCTGTTGATCATAATACCCCTATATCCACTAGTATTAAAAACTTAGACACAGCCAATGTAAAGTTAGTTATTTCAAATGGCGAATGTAGTGAGTTACTTGATAATAAGCGGACTGCTATCTATTTGAATGATATTACTCTAATGGATGACTTATCTCAATCCGACGGCATTGATTTAACGTCAACTTGTTTGAGTGAAAATGCATTGGATGACAAATGTTATGTCATGTTCACTTCAGGCTCTACAGGTGAACCAAAAGGTGTTGTTATTCCTCATCGAGCCGTTGTTCGTCTTGTGAAAAATACAAATTATATTGAAATTAAGTCAACAGATAACATTTTTCAATTTGCACCATTGTCCTTTGATGCTTCAACCTTTGAAATATGGGGGGCGCTATGTACAGGAGCAACTTTAGTACTCTATTCAGGCTCAATTCTTGACCCTAAGCTATTTTCCCGTGAAATAAAAGACAATAACGTCACTATTCTCTGGCTGACAGCTGCGTTATTTCATCTTATTGCAAGCCGTTATATCTCTGCTCTTTCTCCAATTAAAACGTTATTAGCAGGAGGAGATGTTCTTTCTTCAAAACTTATTAATACGGTTTTAGATGCATATCCAGAAATTACTGTAATAAATGGGTATGGGCCTACTGAAAATACCACTTTTACGTGTTGCCACCGTATGACTGTTTTAAATAGACCGAATGATGTTGTGCCAATCGGTAGGGCTATTACTGGAACCCAAGTCTATTTACTTGACGGTAATTTAGAAAAAGTTGCTGATGGTGAAGTCGGTGAGTTAGTTACGTCTGGCCTTGGTATTGCAATAGGTTATTTAAATTCTAAAAGTATAAATTTTTTCAAAGAACCAAGTATTGATAAAGGCTTACTTTATCGTACCGGAGATTTAGTACGAAAAAATTTGGACGAAGAATTTGAATTTGTAGGTAGAAAAGATAATCAAATAAAAATACGAGGTTATCGAGTTTCATTAGAAATAATTCAAAGTAGTATTTTAACTTTGGAACATGTCAATGATGCGATAGTTTTATTAGAAGAACATGGTGTTGGTGAACAACTATTAACTGCATATTTGCAAGTGGGTGAAGATACTGAATGGACTGTTAGAGGAGTGAAAAGTTCTCTTTCTACTAAATTAGCCAATTATATGATCCCCGATGTAATTAATTTTAGTTCAAATTTACCCATCAGTAAAAATGGAAAAATTGATAAAAAAGCTTTTCACAATAAATCTATAAGAATGTAATTAAACCAGTAATAAGGAGAAATAATAATGGGTGAAATAAAAATAAATGAAGTTATAAAAGGCATTTTTAAAGAAAAACCAATTTTTGATGGTATTTCACAGGAGCAAGATTTCTTCGATATAGGAGCATCTTCTTTGACAGTTGTTGATTTACAAATTCAAATTGAAGATGCACTAAATATTGAAGTGCCAACGTCTAAATTAATGGAGAACCCAACGTTAAAAGGATGGGTAGCTTCATATTTGTCAGCTTCGGCTAGTGCCTAATTTTATCAATAACGTAAGTTAATATTCAACTAATAATAATATGGATTGAAATAATAATTATGAATAATTCGTATAGTTTAACCTCTGAAGAACTTAAGTCATTCAGAGATAAGGGTTTTGCAGGTCCTTTTGATTTGTATGAAAGGGAAGAAATTCTTACTAAATATAAAAAAATACGGGCTGCGTTATTCGATCGTACAAATGCAGCTTATGATCTTGATAATACTAGTGTTATTTCTGGTTATGATCGTCACCTCGATGTTGATGAGCTTAGTCAACATGTAGTTCGTCCAGAAATTACAGATAAAATAGCAAGTATTCTAGGTCCAGATTTAATTTGCTGGCGCAGTGAAATGTTTCCAAAATATCCTGGAGATGAAGGAACTGATTGGCATCAGGCCGACACTTTTGCTCATGCCTCGGGAAAACCACAAGTCGTTTGGCCGATGGAAGGTGACTTTGGTGGCGCAGTTACTGTGTGGACTGCGTTAACAGATGTTACAGAAGAAAATGGTTGCCTACGTTTCATACCGGGTACACATGAAGAAATGGTATACGATGAAACACTTGAAATGAAGTATTCACCAGAAACAGTTAATAGTATGGAAAAGGATGGTGTTAAGCGAGGTTTTTTTGGTTACGATTATCGCAATCTGCAAAAAGACAAGGCCTTTATTCCTGATGAGTCAAAAGCTGTTTCTTTAGAAATGAAAGCAGGACAATTTGTCATATTTTGGTCAACGCTGATGCACTCATCTTTGCCTAATATTACTAAAAATCAAACTCGCTTAGCGGTTACTGCCCGCTATGTGCCTTCATCAGTGAAAATTTACCCAGATTCCGATTCTATTGATGAATACGGCAGCAAGGTTTCTCTCGACAAATATGGTGTTGTTCTTGTAGCAGGAGAAAACAAAGAGCAAAGCAACCGAGTTGTATCGCAAAACCTTAAAGGTAATCCCTTTACAGCATAAGGTTGATAGCTAAAAGCTGTTGTTGCCAATCTCTTTTATTTAAAGTCGTTAGGGAAAGGGTGGGCAAAATAATAAAAATACCAGACTGGTATCAAGGTGTAATTTTGATAGTTCTGGTTTGTCAAAACGATAGTTAAACTATTTTAAATAACATTTAAGGCTTTGATACTATGGAAGTTTTTAAACTGGCTTATAAAAATTCACCGATACTTTTTTTATTCATCGGCCTGATTGTTGTCCCTGTGATTTTTATACTAGGTAATGGATATTCTTACTTATTAAACACAAAGCCTACAATATCTGGAAATATATCAGTTGCTGGTATACAGGCTCCTGTTCAAATTGAGACAGATGCTCAAGGTGTTAAACACATTATTGCTCAATATGATAATGATGCATTCTTTGCGATGGGTGTTATTCATGCTCAGGACAGATTATGGCAATTGGAATTACAGCGTCGAATGGCTACAGGAACGCTTAGTGAAATTTTTGGTAAAGATGCGGTTAATCTTGATATTTATATGCGTACCATGGGTATTTCTAAAAATACAAATGAGGCTTGGGACTCACTAGGAAGGCCGGCTCAAAATTCTTTGGAGGCATATTCTGCGGGGATCAACAGTTGGTTAGACAGTGCTCAAAGCTTGCCTGTTGAGTTTTCTATAATGGGTATTCAACCTCAACGCTGGCATCCATCTCATTCACTAGCCTGGTATAAAATGTTCGGTTTAGGACTGGCTGGTAACTTTCAAAAAGATATTCAACGCCTTGTTATTTCCAAATTACTTAGTGCTGAAAAAGCACAGTTATTAATGACTAACGAGGAGGTTCAAGAAACTAAGTCCACAGTTAATGCATCAAAATTAGCTACAGATAGCCTGACTGCATTAAATACGTTGAACTCCCAGCTTCAAAATGAGTGGGGCATTGGTGGAAAGAATGTTGGCAGCAACGCATGGGTACTTTCAGGTAAGCATACCAAGAATGACCTTGCTACTTTAGCGAGTGATCCTCATTTGGCTATACAGTTGCCATCGTATTGGTATACGGTTTCACTAAAAGGCGAAAAACTTGATGTAACTGGCGCAAGCTTGGTAGGTCTTCCTATAATCATGCAAGGTAAAAATGCAAATATAGGTTGGAGTAGTACAAACATGATGGCTGATACCATGGACTTGTATTATGAAGAAATTAACCTTGCAAATAATAATCAATATCGACGTGGTGATAGCTGGATTGATTTTGAGACTTCTATCGAAACGATTAACGTTAAAGCTGATTTTCCTTCCATATTACGTGAACCACTGAAGCCTTTAAAAATTAAAGTAAGGTCAACTGAATATGGCCCTATAATTTCTGATGTGGTTGATGTTTTTAAACAGCCAGTATCATTGCGCTGGGCTGGTAACGAAGAAAAAGACACTTCATATGAAGCCTTTTTTGCACTTAATTATGCGCATGATTGGGTGTCTTTCAATAAGGCTATGAACTTGCTTATTACGCCCGTAGTAAATATGTTTTATGTTGATGCTCAACAAAATATTGGTCAATTAGGCGCTGGAAGAGTGCCAATTAGGGGTAAAGGACAGGGTAGTATTCCTGTACCAGGTTGGGATCTGGAATATGCGTGGCAAGGCTATATTCCAATCGATCAGATGCCACAAAGTTTTAACCCACCGCAAGGGTACCTCATCTCAGCAAACAATAAAGTTGTGTCTAATGGAGGTGATCATTTTATATCCCGTGATTGGGCTGGTCCTCATCGGGCAAATAGAATTGAAAATTTGATTAAAGCTAAGTTGGATAAATCAGAAAAGATTTCTCTTGCCGATCAACAGTCAATGCAAATGGATATGTTTGACGAAGAAGTTCTGGTTATATTACCTACCTTAATAAACCTTAAAACCTCAGATGAACATGTTAATCAAATGCTTAATATCTTGCGTGACTGGGATGGTAGTACTGGGCCTGAAAGTATTGGCACTACGGTGTTTTTTACCTTGATGCGTCATTTGCGACCTCTTTTATTGAACGATGAGTTTGAAGATTACTGGGGGAGGCAGAACCTAAAATCAATTCAGCAGGCTTTTATTAATGACATGAGTATCACGCAAATCAACGATTTGCTAAACAGTGAAACTGTTAATTGGTGTGACCGCTTAAGTTCTAATGAAAAAGAAAGTTGCGAAAACATTCAAATTGAGGCAATGCAAGAAACTTATGAAGAGCTAGAAGGTCTGCTTGGTGATGATATATCAGATTGGACATGGGGGGCGGTGCACCATGTGCTTTTTGTTCATCGTCCATTTAGTTCAATCAAAGGTTTGGATATTATATTTGAGCGTGAAATAGCTAAGGGAGGATCACCAAATAGCATCAATATGTCGGAATTTAGTTTCAAACAAGGCAAGGGCTATTACCAAATGGTCGGTTCAAGTTATAGACAAATCATCCAGTTTTCTGACAATAAGCAAGACTATTTCTATCAAAACTCTACTGGGCAGTCAGGCAATTTAGTAAGCGACCATTACGATGATTCTATAGAAACTTTTGCCAACGGTGATTATCACTTGCTGGTTACAGGACAAAATGAAGTAGTGAAAACGTTGAATTTAGTTGTTCCCAAAACGGCTGATTAGGGGTAAATAAGAATGAAAATTTTTAGAATATTAATTGCCACGGCACCGTTTAAGGTCTTTTGTTCTTTGCTGTTAGGTACTTTGGCCGGAATTGGATACGCATTCCTGATCCCTGTTGTACTGAACAGTTTTACGGATAACACAGGTTTTGAGGTAGCACAGCAAACACCAAGCTACTTTATGGGATTTGAATTGAGTAATGCCAAATTTGGCCTGGTGTTTTTAGTGTCCTGTTTGGTAATACTAGCCACCCGTACTTTATCACAATTAACTTTGTTACATGTTGCTATTGATACTGCATCAGCACTACGTCTGAAGTACTATAATGTTATTTTTAAGTCTCGTTTATCCAACCTTGAAAATGTGGGTTCTTCACGTTTGTTGGCTTCGTTTACTTCTGACGTTAAAGCCATTGTAGCGGGTTCAATGATGCTGCCTGAGCTATTAATTAGTATCGTTACCATCATTGGTATGATGGGCTATCTATTGTATGTCAATACAGAGATTTTCGTGTTTATTTGCGGCGCAATTCTATTCGGCAGCATAACTTTTATGATCCCTATTTTACTTGGTATTAAATTTATAGTTAGAACTCGCGATAAAGTTGACGAGTTGCTTGAGGGAATTCGTGGTAATACCCATGGGGTGAAAGAACTCAAGTTATGTCATGCTAAACGTGAAGATTACTTTGAAAACACATTGATAAAGGTAGAAAAAGAATATCGCGGGTTAAATAAAGTTGTGGTTACCTTTGTTCGCTGTGCAACTAATTACGGTGACATGATGAGTTTCTTTATCATCGGGTTTATGGCGTTTATATTCCTCAATTTTAATTCAGTGAGTCAAGCTGAAGTATTCGCTTCTATAATGGTACTTTTGTATATTACTGGTCCTATCAGCGTTGTCATGATGGCAATACCTGAATTAAATACGGCAAACGTGTCTTTGACCAAAGCTGAAAAACTGTTCGATGAAATGCCACTTGAAAATATTTCCCCTGAAGTAAAACCGTTGCCTAGTTGGCAGACATTGCGCTTCAATGCAATTACCTACCAGTACACTGCAAAAGAAGGAAACGAAACCAAAAACTTCTCCATTGGACCCTTGGATTTTGAGATTAATAAAGGTGAAATAACTTTTGTTGTTGGTGGCAACGGGTCGGGTAAATCAACGTTAGCTAAATTGATTTCTTCACACTACCTAGCTGATTCCGGTGAAATTTTCATGGGTAATCAGCTGGTTGACGGAGATTGGGTAAGCAGCTTTCGAAATGAAGTGACAGCTATCTATACTGACTTTTATCTGTTTGATCGCCTATTGGGTACCACTAAAAATGCTGCTCCTGAAGAGGTTGAAAAGTATTTAAAGACACTGAAACTTGATCATGTTGTGAGTTTTTCAGATGGCTGTTTTTCTACCATTAGTTTGTCTGATGGGCAAAGAAAGCGGTTGGCTTTGCTAGTCTCTTTCCTTGAAGATAAGCAAATTTACGTCTTTGATGAATGGGCTGCCGATCAGGATCCTGAATTTAAAAAAATCTTCTATTACGAGATATTGCCTGAGCTTAAAAGCAAGGGAAAAGCGGTTGTTGTAGTCAGTCATGATGACCGATTCTTTGATGTTGCAGACCACATGATCATTATGGAACGAGGACAGAGAATATCTGACGTTCCATCTAGCACAGATGCAGCCCGCAAGGCTTAATACATAACGATAGCCAAATAAGGACCATCAGAATTTTCTGATGGTCCGGAAATAATAATAATAAATTTTATTCCATGAGGAAATCTTCAGCAATGACAACTAAACACTTCCCTTTGTCGCAAACGCAGCAAGATATTTATTTTGACCAGCTGCATTATCCTGATAACCCATTGTACAATATCGGTGGTTATGTTCGCTTTGGTAGGGTTGATGTAGATAAACTAACTAAAGCTCATCAGATACTTGTTATGCGTCATGACGCATTCGGCATCCGTATTATTGCCGACGATGAAGGCATCCGTCAGACCATTAGCAATGAGCGTACGCTAACTTTATCGGTACATGATTTTTCAACCCTGCCTAATCCCTTAGAAAGTGCCGAACAATGGTTAACCGAGTTGTTTGAAGCGCCACTGGAAATAGAAAATAAAGAGTTATTCAAAGCGTTTGTGTTAAAAATTGCCGATGACGAATATCGTTATATTTGTTTCGGTCATCATCTCTGTATGGATGGGTGGGGATTTGCCAACTGGATCAAACAGCTCGGTGGTTTATACAACGACGATGATACAGTTATTACCGAACAGATCCCGTGGGAGACGATTATCGATGAAGACCTGCGTTATTTGGACAGCAAAAAGTTTCAAAAAGACAAAAGTTATTGGGCGGAGTACTGTCGAGAATTACCTGATAGCTTGTTGCAAGCTCAGCATATTTACAAGATTAAAAATCCTAAAAAGGTGCCCAGCGCACGTGAGGTACTTGATCTTACTACCTACCAAATTGCAGCAGTTGCCGGGTTTGCCAAGCAGTATGGCATTGGTGTTAATCAAGTTTATTTGAACATTTTTGTTATTTATTTCAGTCAATTTTACAAAAGCCGTAAACTAGTTTTCGGGGTGCCGGTACATAACCGTAAAGGCCATAGCCAAAAGGAGATGATCGGGGTATTCACCAGTGTCAGCCCATTGCTGCTGGATGTTGATGATCAACGCTCATTTGTCGACATCAGCAGGGAAATCTTCAGTCAGCAAAAGAAAAACTATCGTCATCAACATTACTCAATCGGTCATTTGAACAATGATTTGAAATTGCCACCGGGGTCTGATTCAGTCTACGATGTTGCATTTAACTACCTCCAGCTTGAAAATGATTTGGTGATCGAAGGTCGTCAGACCCAGTTGGCCTATTTGAGCAATAACCATGATACGACCCCAATCAGCATAACGGTGTGGGCATCTGAAACTAATAATACCGCTGAAATTCAATTTGATTACAACTTTGCCTATTTTGACAGTGCCGACATTGCGTTGATTAAAGCCCGTACCAACCATTTAATTGATACGTTGCTCAGCAATGCCGAAACACCTATCCATCAAATTCAACTTTTGCCAGAGTCCGAGCAAAAGCAATTATTAGACTACAGTGTTAATGACAAACAAGTTGACAGCAGTCAAAACCAACAATTTTATCATCAGTTTGAACAGGCGGTTGCCTACAGACCTGACAGCATTGCTATTGTGGCTCAGGACAGGCAAATTAGCTACAGAGAATTGAATCAAAGTGCCAATCAGTTGGCCGCCTATATTAAAGAGCAGGGCTTAACAGCAGGTGACCGTGTTGGCGTTTGCATTAACCGTTCATGGTATGGCGTGCTGGCATTGCTGGCGACGCTTAAAGCGGGTGGTTGTTTTGTGCCACTGGACCCTGATTATCCGGAACAACGCTTGAGCTTTATGCTCAAAGACAGTGCACCTGCATTGTTGATAAGCGAAGCTAAGCTGGTCGATAGCCTAGCTTTCGATCCGAGAAAAATTATTTGTATTGAAAATATTATGGAAGATATTGAGCAATACTCCAGCGCAAATACAGAATTGAAAACGGTAGATTCTGACCCCGCATACATAATCTATACCTCAGGATCTACTGGTCAGCCAAAGGGCGTTGTGGTATCACACCGCGCCATGGCCAATTATTGTGATGTAATTAAAAATGATTATCAGGTTAATAAAGATGATCGCGTATTACAGTTTTCTTCTTTGTCATTTGATATTTTTATCGAAGAAGTTTGCGCTTCATTGGCCGTGGGGGCAGCGTTGGTTGTCAGCAGTGAGGGGATCATGGCCGGGCGCGAACAATTTGTTGGCCAGCTTATCGAAAGCCGCTTGAGCGTGATCACTTTACCCACTGCCTTTTGGCATGGTTTGTGTGCTGACAAAGCCGAGCTTGAAAAGCTTAACAACAGCGATTTGCGACTTGTGATCCTCGGTGGCGAAGCTATGTCTTTCAAAGCGTTGCAGAAATGGAAACAGGTTGTTGACCGCAAAGTTCGACTTCTAAACACCTATGGTCCAACAGAAGCAACCGTTGTTGCCAGTGTATTTGATACGGCAGACTATAAAGGTCAGAACCAACAAGTGCCTATTGGACGGCCTGCCAGTGGTTCACAGCTTTTTGTCCTAGATGACAATCGTGGTGAAATGGCAATAGGTCACGTTGGGGAGCTGTATATCGGAGGTCAAAGACTGGCAGAAGGTTATCATAATCTCGCCGATATGACCGATGAGAAATTCATTACTACTGACGCCGGTGATAGGCTTTACCAAACTGGCGATATGGTACGTTGGTTGCCAGATGGCAACCTTGAATTTGTTGGCCGTGTTGACTACCAGATTAAGCTGCGTGGGTTCCGTATCGAACTCCCTGAAATTGAAGCTGCTATTTTGGCTTGTGAACAGGTCAGTGAATGCCTTGTTTTACTGAACGACGAACCAAAACAATTAGTTGCCTATGTCGTTGCTCAGAATACGGCAGAATTAACGGTACAGTTGCAACAACAACTTGCGCAGAAGCTGCCAGGTTATATGATCCCGTCTGTTTATGTTGTATTGGATGCCATGCCGTTGACAACAGCCGGTAAGGTTGATCGCAAAGCATTACCGCAGCCAGATAAAGCTGACCAATTTGGTCGTTATCTTGCACCACAATCCAATATGGAAAAAACCTTATGCCAAATCTGGCAAGACGTACTGGGTCTTCAGCAGGTTGGTATTAACGATAACTTCTTCAGTATCGGCGGTGACTCTATCATGACATTGCAGGTGATTTCCAGTGCCCGTGCGCAGGGGGTCCAAATTACTGCCAGACAGGTATTTGAATTTAATACGATTGCTGAACTGGCGATGCAGGCAATTACGAAAAAAACTGAAACAGTCTTTCAAGGCGACAGCCTGGGCAAGCAAATTTTGCTGCCAATCATGCAGCAGTGGTTAAATGTGGACCCTACAGACCAGCATCACTTCAATCAGTCGCTATTGTTACAGGTGCCAGTAGAATTTACTGCCGAGCAGCTAAATCCCTTGATGAATGCCTTGTGTCAGCGTCATGACGCACTTCGACTGGTCTTTTCAAAACAAGACAACCAATGGTTGGCCAACTACACCACAGTTACGCCAATGATGATTGACGATGCGATCAGCTATCAGGATTTACGTGGTTTGTCGCATTCAGATTATCAAACCCGTCTGGCCGAAATTGGCCAGCAGGCACAAAGCAGTTTTATATTGGGTGAAGGCGTGTTGTTTAAAGCCGTTTACTTAGAAGCCGATGGCAATGACAGTCGAGTATTACTGGTAATGCATCACATGATTGTTGATGGTGTTTCCTGGCGTGTTTTGTTACAAGATTTGACTCTGGGTTATCAGCAACTTGTCGCGGGCAATGCTGTTAAGCTAGCGGCCAAAACTAATTCATTGCAGCAATGGGGAGAGTTTTTAGTCGATTATGCCCAAACTGAACAGCTTGTAGCTGAGCGAGCAGATTGGTTGGCTCAGCTTAATATTGAAGTGCCGGCATTGTTGGTTGATCATCAGGTTGAAGATAACCGTCACAGTACTACACAAAAAATAACCGTCAAACTTGACCAAAGTCATACACAGGCGTTGTTAACCGGTTGTCATCAGGCTTATCACACAGAAATTAATGACCTATTGTTATCGGCTTTGTTCATCGCAATGAGTCGCTGGACAGGTCAGGATAAAGTTCGCGTTGATTTGGAAGGCCATGGCCGCGAAGCGTTAAGTAACAAGTTGGATCTCAGTCAAACCATCGGCTGGTTCACCAGTGTTTATCCGGTAACGTTAAACGTCACCGAGCCTGATTCAATCACACAAGTGATCAAAGCGGCCAAAGAGCAATTGCGCAATGTGCCAAACCATGGCATTGGTTTTGGTTTGTTACACGATTTAGCAGCCGACGAAGATTTAAAAGCCGCAAGGTTAGCTGCGCCTTCTTCGATTGTATTTAACTACCTGGGTCAGTTTGACCACCACGCCGACAGTGATACCTTGTTCACTATGGCTGAAGGGTTTGCCGGAGACGCCATCAGTAAAAATCGTCAAAGAGAGTATGCGATTGGCTTCAACGGCATGGTAACCAGTGCTAACTTGGCCTTTGAGCTGGACTATAACGGTTTGAGCTTTGACTGTGAAACCATGCAAACACTGGCTGATGCGTTTGAAACTGCGTTAAAAGACATCATCAATCACTGTCAAAATGCTAGTGTCAGCAGCTTTACCCCGAGTGATTTTCCGCTGGCTACCGTAAGTCAGTCACAGCTGGATCAATGGCAGCAGCAATATCCGAAATTTGAAAACCTTTATGCCTCAACACCGATGCAACAAGGCATGTTGTTCCACAGTGCGTTGGAACAGTCTTCTTATTTGACCCAGTTATCGATGGATTTGGGGCAAGATTTAAACGTAGATGCCTTTAAGAGCGCCTGGCAGAAAATGCAACAGCAATATCCTGTATTGCGCACTGTTTTTGTTGGCAAACAAATGGACCAACTGGTGTTGTCAGCATCGGTATTACCATGGTTTGAAGATGACTGGTCAACTGGCTCAGGATCATTTGAAAGCAAATTTGACGAGTATTGTCAGGCCGATAAGCTCAAAGGTTTTGATATCGAGTTTGGGCCTTTGATGCGCTTTGCCCTGATCCGTCAATCGAATGATAAATTTCGTTTTCTGTGGACTAGTCACCACGCCTTGCTTGATGGTTGGTCAGTGGCTAATCTTTTTGCCGAAATATTCCAGACTTATCACAGCTTAAACACGGGTGAGCAGATTCAATCGAGAGCAGTACCTGCTTATGCGAACTACATTAAATGGTTGCAACAAAAAGATAGTGGTGTTGCCGAAAATTACTGGCAGGAAACATTAAAAGACGTTGAGGTCACAACCCGTCTGGGTGTTGAAAAGCCAGTGGTTGGCGAAAATACTACTGCCGCCCCAGTGATGCGCTTGTTGCTGGAAGCATCTCAGACAGAACAACTGCAACAACTGGCGCGACGCAGTAATTCAACCTTAAATACCGTTATTCAGGGCGCATGGGCTTACTTGCTGCATCGTTACAGCGGTGAAGAGCAGGTGGTGTTCGGTGAAACCGTTGCTGGTCGACCTGAAGAATTGAACGGTGTTGAGCAAATGGTTGGTTTGTTTCTTAATACATTACCTGTGTGCGTTGATTTTTCACAAGATCAACCACTTGAATCATGGTTACAGGATCTGTATCAGTCCAGTATTACCCGTAAAGAGCATGGTTATTTGTCTTTGCCTGCGATTCAGGCGACAAGCCCGTTAGGCCATGATGTTGCTTTGTTTGATTCATTGGTGGTTTTTGAAAACTACCCGATAGACGAAGCTATTAAAAATCCGCAATCTGTTTTTGACCTTGATTCACTTAAAAATGACGAGCAAAGCAACTTCGCTTTGACCTTACAGGTTATGCCGGGCGAGCGATTGGAATTGTTGCTCAAGTATAACGCGGAGCAATTTACAGATGTTACCATCACCCGCATTTTGTCTGCGATGCAGGAAATTCTTGTCGGCTTTGCTAATGATATTACTGATGTTAAACAGCTATCTCTGGTATCGAGCAGCGATAAAGCGCAACAGCAGCAATTGATGCAAATGCATGGTGAATATCCAAAAGCTAGTACCATCGTCGAGCTATTTGAACAACAGGTAGAGCAACATGCTGACAATGTTGCCATGTTGTCAGATGATGAAAACATCAACTATGCAACGCTTAACCAACAGGCCAATCAACTGGCCAATTATCTGATAGAGCAGGGCGTAATCCAGGGCAGTTTTGTTGGTCTTTGTATGCATCGGGGCGCAGACATGATTGTCGCCATGCTGGCCATTTTAAAAGCGGGTGCTGCTTATGTGCCAATCGATCCGGATTATCCAGGCGAGCGTGTCGACTACATGCTTAAAGACGCAGATCTTAAAGTGGTGTTGACCCACAGCGAATGTATGTCTGTGTTTTCATCTCATTCAATTGCACCAATTGCGGTAGATGTATTATTTCAGGCCGGGACTTTAGAGCAATTGGGTGTAGATAATCTAACAATAATACCAACCGACCCTGCAAAACAGTTAGCTTATGTCATCTATACATCAGGCTCCACCGGTAAGCCTAAAGGGGTTGTTGTCAATCAGTTGAACGTAGTGCGTTTGGTTAAAAATACCCGCTATGTAGAATTGAACGAAAAAGACGTAATTGCACAGGCGTCTAACTGTTCTTTTGATGCCGCGACCTTTGAAATTTGGGGGGCATTGTTAAACGGTGCCCAACTGCAATTTGTTAGCAAAGAAGTGTTGCTTGACGCTAAGTTGTTGAGTGAAACACTGGTAGATAAAAAGATCACAACCCTGTTCTTGACCACCGCGCTTTTCAATCAAATGTCGTTGATCAACCCCGCTGGTTTCAGCACGCTTAAAAACGTACTGTTTGGTGGTGAGTTAGTCGACAACGATGCTGTCTCGCGTATATTCACAGCAGGTAAGCCGACTAACCTATTACACGTTTACGGCCCTACTGAAAACACCACTTTCAGTACTAGTTACAACATTAAAGAACTGTCACAAAACACCGATTACCCTATAGGTCAAGCCATAGATGGCGGCTTTGCTATGGTCATGGATCCGTCGCAAAACCTCTTGCCTATCGGCATTGTCGGAGAGTTGGTATTGGGTGGTGACGGTATCGCCATGGGTTATCTTAACCAGTCAAAACTGAACGCTGATACTTTTATCGAGCACGCGCAATACCCGGGCCAGAAGTTATATCGTACCGGTGATTTGGTGCGTTTACGTGAAGACGGCGAATTGGTCTTTGTTGGTCGTGTAGACGATCAGGTGAAAATTCGCGGTTTCAGAATCGAGCCGGGTGAAATTGTCCGAACCTTGAATTTAAACGAAGGTGTTGACGAGTCGTTCATTTTGGTCAGCGGTTCAGGCTCAGACAAACAACTGATTGCCTATCTGGTGCCCAGTGCATCTGTAACTGCCAATGCTGAATTTATCAATGAAGTGTGCCAGTGGCTTAAAGGCCGTTTGCCTGAATATATGCAACCAGCCACTTTTATTGCTCTTGATAAACTACCGTTAAGCCAAACAGGTAAAGTCGATCGCAAAGCCTTACCAGCGCCGGACATGAGTCAATGGATGCAGACTGAATTTGTCGCTCCGGTGACTGACACCGAGCAAAAATTATGTGCTGTATGGGCGCGATTGTTAAAGCTTGAAAAAGTCAGTACCAATGCATCGTTCTTCGAATTGGGTGGTCATTCACTTTTGGTGACTCATTTAACCAGTGCTGTTAACAGCGCGTTCTCAGTGAGTTTGAGCTTGCGACAGGTGTTTGATAACAATACCGTTGGAGAACTGGCTAAAGTGATTGAAAACAGCCATGCAACGGTTGTGGTTAAATTACCGGTGGTCTCCAGAGAGCAAGAGCTTCCTGCATCATTTACCCAGCAACGCTTTTGGTTTATCGACCAGCTTGAAGGTGGCAGTCATTACAATTTGCAAAGCATTTTTCAGTTAAGCGGACAGTTTGACCACACTTGTTTTGAGCGTGCATTAAGCGCTTTGGTTGAACGTCATGAAGTACTTAGAACTACCTTTACCGATCGTGGTGGTCAGGCTTATCAATTAATCCAAAGTGCAGTCAGCATTATTCTTGAACAGGCTAGTGTGGTTGACTTGCCCGTCAATGAAAAAGTAACAGAGATTGAAAAACTTGCTCGTGAGCAGGTGCTAAAACCGTTTGATTTGACCTGTGAACTGATGTTGCGTGCCAATGTTGTGGTGCAGGGGCAGGACGATCACGTATTGATCCTAACTGTACCGCATATCGCCTTTGACGGTGTAAGTTTAAGCATATTCACTCGCGAGTTAAGCGAGTTGTATACGGCATTTGTTAACAATAAAGCCAATCCGTTGCCGCCGTTAACAGTACAATATGCCGATTTCGCTTGCTGGCAACGTAATTGGTTCCAGGGGGAGGTACAGTCTCAGCAGCTTGATTACTGGCGTGAGCAACTTACCGAGCTGCCGCTGGTGCACCGCTTGCCCCTTGATAAAAAACGCCCACCAAAGCAGACTTTTGTTGGCTCAGAATACAGCTGTCGCTTAAACCACCGCTTGACAGAACAGGTCAAATCATTGGCCCAAAGCCACAACGTGACCTTGTTTATGTTGCTGCAAACTGCATTCTCGGTATTGCTGGGTCGTTATGCCAATGAGACCGATATTGTGATGGGTACACCCATTGCCAGTCGCAGCCATGAAGATGCCGAGCCACTGATAGGCTTTTTCGTCAATACCCTAGTATTGCGCTCGAAACTGGAGGGTGATCCCCGTTTTACCGACTTGCTCGGTGACAACAAACAAATGGTGCTGGATGCCTTTACCCATCAGCATCTGCCGTTTGACCTGTTGGTGGATGAATTAATTTCACATCGCAGATCCGATCATAACTCACTGTATCAAGTGATCTTTACCGTCGAAAATTATCAGCCGGCGGTGTTTGATTTTGCGGGTTTGACCCTTAAACCGTTTGAAACCCAAACCAAACAGCACAGCCCTGACTATGAGCTGGGTCTGCATGTCACCGATATGGACGACGGCTTGAGTTTGGTATGGGATTTCAATACTAGTGTGTTTACTGAACAGACAGCCAAACGACTGGCAGAAAGCTTTGAGATCATGCTGAGTGCCATCGTTGATATGCCGGAGCAGAATATTCAGTCATTGCCGTTACTCGATACAGCGCAGCAACAGTCAATCCTGACCGAATGGAATAACACCGCCAGCGATTTTGACAGCAATGCCTGTATCGGCCAGCTATTTGAAGCGCAGGTGGCTGCGAATCCCAACAATATTGCCGCGGTTTTTGAAGGTGAGTCATTGACTTATCAAGCACTGAATGAGCAGGCCAATCAAGTCGCAAGATTTCTGGTAGAAAATCAGGTCAAGGCGGATACCTTGGTAGCACTGTGTATTGATCGCTCACTGGATATGTTCATTGGCATGGTGGGCATTGTCAAAGCCGGTGGTGCTTATTTGCCGATTGACCCTAACTTGACCAAAGAGCGCATCGACTTTATGATCGCTGATGGCAGTGTTGAACTGATACTGACCAGCAGCAAAGTGATGTCAAAGCATGATTTTGACAACTTCAAAGTATTGTCACTGGATGAAAGGCTCCGGGCAGGCGCATTGACCGGGTACAGTACCAAAAACCTTGATATCAGCGGTCAAAGTTCTGAACAATTGGCCTACGTGATATATACCTCCGGTTCAACAGGACAGCCAAAAGGTGTAATGGCCAGCCACAAAAACGTGGTTCGTTTAACCAGTGGCGCTGATCAATACATAGGTATTGACCAGCCGCTTAAAGTGTTGCAGGCAGCGCCAATTTCTTTTGACGCTGCCACCTTTGAAATTTGGCTACCGCTGCTCAGTGGTGGCACTGTTTGCTGTTACCCACATGAGCAAATTGATGTTGACCAAATTAACTGCACCATCGAACAAAACGGGATCAATCTGGCATGGTTGACCGCCGGACTGTTTGACGTGTGGGTTGACGGTAAAGATACCGCCCAAACACAGCTGCTTACCATAGTGACCGGTGGTGATGTGGTATCTGCCAAGTCAGTTACCCGTTTGTATGATATGAATCCGAATATTCGGGTTGTGAATGGTTACGGGCCGACAGAATGTGTCACTTTTGCCTGTTGTCATGTTATCAACCGGGATATTGACCCTGCGCAGTCATTGCCTATCGGTCGCCCCATTGCCGACACTTTGGTATATGTATTGTCGGAGCAGGGCCAGCCTGTGCCAGTAGGAGCCGTTGGTGAGCTGCATATCGGTGGTGATGCCGTGTCCCGTGGTTACTTGAATCAGGCTGCTTTGACTCGGGAGAAGTTCATTGCTAACCCATTCAATGACGATGCGGCTGCGCGACTGTACAAAACCGGCGATTTGGTTCGTTGGCTGCCACAAGGCGTGATTGAATATATCGGCCGTATAGATAGCCAAATAAAACTACGTGGTTTCAGAATTGAGCTGGGTGAAATCGAACAACACTTAAGTAGCTGCACTGATGTCAAAGATGCGGTAGTCACTTACCATCAGGGTAATTCCCATCAAGACAGTTATCTGGTGGGTTATGTATTGACTGAGGCAAGCAACGAAGGTGTACAAGCATCACAATTGCGTGCGCAACTACAGGCTAGGCTGCCTGAGTACATGGTACCGTCGGTCTTTATGAACATGGACAAAATGCCGTTGACTAGCAATGGTAAAGTGGATCGTAAAAGGCTGCCTGAGCCTGATTTGAACCAGATGACACAGACACAATATGTCGCACCATCTACCGCTACCGAAGTGCAACTGTGTCAAATTTGGTCAGATTTGTTGTCAGTAGAAACCATTTCAGCCGACCTGCCGTTTTTTGTTTTGGGGGGAAACTCGCTGCTTGTCATGACCCTGACCGCCGCCATTAATGAAACGTTCTCTGTGATTGTGGCGTTGCGTGATGTGTTTGAACACAACACCATTCATGCACTCGGTGCATTGATTGACAGTGTGGTAACGGTTAAACATGTCAACATCAGCAAGGTCTCGCGCGATAGTGTTTTGCCGTTGTCTTTTGCCCAGCAACGATTGTGGCTGGTTGATCAACTTGAAGGCAGTAGCCATTACAATGTGCAAAACAAGTTGCGCCTTAAAGGTGATTTTAATTACGGTGCTTTTGAACAAGCATTATCCAGCCTTATTGAACGTCATGAAGTGTTGCGCACCTGTTATGTTGAGCGTGACGGCCAAACTTGTCAGGTAATTCAACCTATGCCCAGGTTTGTGCTTGAGCAAGTAACGCTGAACTCGGCTGACCAATATAAGCAAGTTAAACAATACGCTATGGATCAGGCAAGTCAGTCGTTTGATTTGAGCTGTGATTTGATGTTACGTGCGCAGATCATCGAGCTTGAAACGTCTGAAAGATTCCTTCTGTTAACCATTCATCACATTGCTTTTGATGGTGTTTCCCTCGGTGCATTCACTCGCGAATTGGGCGCTTTGTATCAAGGATATATCACAGGTCAACTTCCCGAATTAGCACCGATGCCAATTCAGTATGCCGATTTTTCTCATTGGCAGCGTAACTGGTTGCAGGGCGAAGAACTTCAGGGACAGCTCGACTTCTGGGCTCAGTATCTAGCCGATATCCCAACGGTACATAGCTTGCCACTGGACAAACCGCGTCCGGCAAAACAAACCTTTGTCGGAGTCGGCCATGCCACTGTTATCGATAGTGATTTGACCGCACAAATCAAATCTTTATGTCAAGACCACAACTCAACCCTGTTTATGTTTTTGCAAACGACTTTCTCAGTCATGTTGGCTCGTTACTCAAATGAAACCGATATTGTGATTGGTAGCCCGGTTGCGGGCAGAACTCAGGCTGAAGTGGCTTCGATGGTTGGTTTCTTTGTCAACACACTGGTACTTCGCTGTAATCTTGAGGGTAATCCAAGCTTTAGTGATTTGCTGGCCGTACAAAAAACACAGTTGCTTAAAGCCTTTGACCATCAGCATATGCCGTTTGAGGTATTAGTAGACGAACTTAGGCCCCAGCGCAGTTTGGCTCATCACGCCTTATATCAAGTGGTGTTTGCTGTGCAGAACTTTGATCACGGTAATCTTGAGTTTGGCGATCTAAGTCTTGAACCGTTTGAAAGCGATGACATTCAATTGAGTCCAGACTATGAACTGGGTCTGCACGTTACTGAAAAAGACGGTGAACTGGAACTTTACTGGTCATGCAATACCGCAGTATTTGAAGTTGAGACCCTTGAACGTTTTTCCCAAACCATGCAAGTATTGCTTAGAGGCATTGTTGCCGCCCCAGACACCAGCATTCAGGCATTGCCGCTACTTGATACTGCGCAGCAACAGTCAATCCTGATTGACTGGAATAACACCGCCACCGATTTTGACAGCAAAGCCTGTATCGGTCAGATGTTTGAAGCGCAGGTAGCAGCGACCCCCAATAATGTAGCAGCGATTTTTGAAGATAAGTCACTGACTTATCAAGAACTGAATGAGCAGGCTAATCAGGTCGCCGGATTTCTGGTTGAAAATCAGGTTAAAGCGGATTCTTTGGTCGCGCTGTGTGTTGATCGCTCTCTGGATATGTTTATTGGTATGCTGGGCATTGTTAAAGCCGGTGGTGCCTATTTGCCGATTGACCCGAACCTGCCGGAAGACCGCATCGACTTTATGATCGAAGATGCCGGTATTGAATTGGTATTGACTAGTAGCGAATTGATGTCAGAGCTTGATTTTGATGACTTGAAAGTATTGCCGCTGGATGAAAGCATCCGTTCACGCATATTGACCAAATACAGCACAAACAACCTTGATAGTGTGGAGCAACATTCGGATCATCTAGCGTATGTGATCTATACCTCTGGTTCAACAGGACAGCCAAAAGGTGTTATGGCCAGCCACAAAAATGTGGTTCGCTTAACTTGTGGAGCAGCTCAGTACATAGGTATCGATGAGCCGCTTAGAGTGTTGCACGCCGCACCAATCTCTTTTGACGCGGCAACCTTTGAAATTTGGGTGCCGCTGTTAAATGGCGGCACTGTGTGTTGTTACCCGCAAGACAAAATTGATGTTAACCAAATCAACCGTACCATAGTCGAAAATAAGATCAATCTGGCGTGGTTGACGGCAGGGCTGTTTGACGTGTGGGTTGACGCAAAAGATACCGCACATACACCATTGCGCACGATAGTGACCGGTGGTGATGTGGTATCTGCCAAGTCAGTAGCATGCTTGTATGATATGAATCCGAACATCAGGGTAGTTAACGGTTATGGCCCGACAGAATGTGTCACCTTTGCTTGTTGTCATGTTGTCGACCGTGATATCGAATCAGTCCAATCACTTCCTATCGGGCGAGCCATTGCCGATACTTTGGTTTATGTTTTGTCTGATCAGGGTCAGCCTGTGCCGATAGGTGCTGTTGGTGAACTGTACATCGGTGGTGATGGAGTATCCCGTGGTTATTTGAATCAGGCGGCATTGACAGAAGAAAAATTCATTGCCAACCCCTTTAGTGATGATGCGGCTTCGCGACTTTACAAAACTGGTGATTTGGTTCGCTGGTTACCACAGGGTGTGGTTGAATATGTTGGCCGTGTTGATCATCAGATCAAACTGCGTGGTTTCAGGATTGAGCTTGGCGAAATCGAACAACACCTACGCAGTTGCACCGATGTTAAAGATGCGGTAGTTACTTATCATCAGGATAGTTATCTGGTGGGTTATGTCCTGTCTGAGACAGGCAATGAAGATATAAAAACGGCGCAATTGCGTACGCAACTACAGCTCAGATTGCCAGAGCACATGGTACCGTCGATCTTTATGAGCATAAACAAAATGCCGCTGACCACCAATGGTAAAGTAGATCGAAAACGTTTGCCTGAGCCTGATTTAAATCAGATGATGCAGGTACAATATGTCGCACCAACAACCGAAACCGAACAGCGTTTGTGTCAAATCTGGTCTGAATTGTTGCCGGTAGAGACCATTTCAGCCGACGTGCCGTTTTTCGATTTTGGTGGTAACTCATTGCTAGCAATGAGTTTGACCACAGCCATCAATGAAGTGTTCTCTGTTACCGTGGCGCTGCGTGATGTGTTTGAACATAGTACAGTTATTGCACTTTCTGTAGTGATCGATAGTGCTGCAACGGTTGAACATGTCAGCATTAGCAACGTAGCTCGCGACAGTGTATTGCCGTTATCTTTTGCCCAGCAGCGCTTGTGGTTTATCGACCAGTTAGAGGGCAGCAGTCATTATAATATGCCAAGCCCGCTGGTATTCTGCGCCGAACTTGATATTTCCATCCTTGAGCATGCGCTTGGAACCATTATGGAACGTCATGAAATTCTGCGAACTATTTACGTAGAGATTGACGGACAGCCTTGTCAAACCATTCAAAGTAATTCCGAGTTTAAACTTGAACAGACGTCTTTGACTTACTTACCATTTGAACAGCAGCAACAAGAGCTTGAACAAAGAGTACAGGCCGAAACGGCACGAGTGTTCGATTTGAGCGCCGATTTAATGTTGCGAGCGAGCATCGTAACCGTTAACAACGCTGAAGGTGATATCGAACATGTATTGTTGCTGATGCTGCATCACATCGCGTTTGATGGTTGGTCAATGGGGGTTTTTACTGACGAACTTAACCGTTTGTATAGTGCTTTTGTTAACGGCAAAGCAAACCCATTGCCAGCACTTGAGCTGCAATATGTTGATTACGCTAACTGGCAGCGAAAGCGGTTAGTAGGTGATGAACTGGTCAAAGGTCTGGGGTACTGGTCACAACATTTGGCAGGTATGCCACCGGTGCACAGTTTGCCGCTGGATTATCCACGGCCCAAACAGCAATCTTTTGTTGGTATCACTCAAAAGCGTCCATTGAATCCTGAGCTGGGTCGTTCGATTCAGGCTTTGTGCCAGAGCAAAGACGTTACGCTGTTCATGTTGCTGCAAAGTGCATTTTCAGTGTTGATCGGGCGTTATTCCAATGAAACAGATATCGTGATTGGTACGCCGACTGCCGGACGTGATCATCAGGATCTTGAGCAGATGATTGGATTCTTTGTTAATACTTTGGTGCTGCGCAGCGATCTTGAAGGTAATCCTTCCTTCACTGAATTGCTGGCGGAAAACAAAACCCGTTTACTTGATGCCTACACCTATCAGTACATTCCGTTTGAAATGTTGGTAGAAGAGCTAAAACCTGAGCGTAGTATGAGTTATGGTCCGCTTAACCAGATTGTGTTTGCGGTACAAAACTTTGAACATGGCGAGCTGGACATGTCTGGCGTGACAACCCGTGCTTACGAAAACGATGACAAGCAGCTTAGTCCTGATTTTGAACTGGGTCTGCATGTTAACTTTGATGGCGACAATCTGATCTTTGATTGGTCTTGCAATACGGCTGTGTTTAATGAGCAAACCCTTGAACGCTTCGGTAACAGTATGGAAATTCTGTTGCAGGGTATTGTAGCTAACCCAGACACTAACATTCAGTCGTTGCCAGTACTTAGCGAGCAAGAGCGCAATACGCTGATTGATGAGTTGAATGATACCGCAGTTGAATACCCTAAAGAGTTATGTATTCACGAAGTGTTTGAAGCGCAGGTTGTACTGAATCCACAGGCTATAGCCGTGGTGTATGAAAACAACAGCTTAAGCTATGAGCAACTTAACCTTCAAGCCAACCAGTTGGCTCACTATCTCAAGGTGTTAGGGGTTAAATCTGGTCATTTGGTCGGGCTGTGTATTGAGCGTTCACTGGATATGGTGATTGGTCTGTTGGCAATCCTTAAAGCGGGTGGAGCATATGTGCCACTTGATCCTAGTTATCCAGTTGATCGCCTTAACCATATGCTCAGCGATTCCAACGCACAGTTGTTGCTGACCCAACGTAACAGCTTTACCCAGTCATCTTTTGCTGAAACTATGCAGAAAGTTTACATCGATGACCGCAGTGAATGGACTAATGAAGCAATAACCAATATGGATAAAGACGACATTGGTCTGACTTCATCTGATTTGGCGTACATGATTTACACCTCTGGTTCTTCAGGTAAACCCAAAGGAGTTATGATTGAACATCATAACGTGCTTAATTTGTTTACCGGTTTGGATAAGCAGTTTGGAACATCACAAGGTCAGGACCACTGGCTTGCTGTGACCAGTATCAGTTTTGATATCTCGGTGCTGGAATTGTTCTGGACCCTTGGTAACGGCCACAAAGTGGTGGTTCAACCAGACCGTCCGGTGCCGGTTGAAAACACCAAGGCACTTGACTTCAGTTTGTTCTATTTTGCCGCTGAAGAAAGTAATCAGTCGGTTAATAAATACCATTTGTTGTTTGAAGGGGCCAAATTTGCTGATACTCACGACATGGCAGCGATTTGGGTCCCTGAACGTCACTTTGCAAGCTTTGGTGATCCGTTCCCGAACCCATCTGTAGCTGCTGCTGCGGTTGCTGCTATTACTAATAATATTGCTATTCGTTCGGGTAGTGTGGTATTGCCACTGCACGACCCAATACGTGTCGCCGAAGAATGGTCGATGGTAGATAACATCTCCAATGGTCGCGTTGAATTATCCCTGGCTTCCGGTTGGCATCCAAATGATTTTGTTTTAGCCCCTGATGATTATCATACCCGTCATCAGAAGTTACAAACCAATACCGAAGTGCTCAAAGAGTTCTGGAAAGGTGCGCCAATGCTGCGCACCAATGGTATAGGAAAAGAAGTAGAGATTTATCTGCACCCACAACCGGTGCAAAAAACATTGCCGACCTGGATCACTGCCGGTGGCAATCCCGAGACTTTCCGAAATGCAGGATTGACTGGTGCGCACTTGTTGACCCATTTGTTGAGCCAGGGCAAAGAAACCCTTGGAAAAAACATCAAGGTTTATCAGGACGCCTTAGTAGAAGCCGGTTACCGCGTCGAGGACTTCAAGGTTGCCGTGATGCTCCATACCTTTGTCGGCGAGAACATTGACGAGGTTAAAGCGATTGTTGAAAAACCTTTCAAAAACTACCTGCGTCAGTCTATTAATCTGCTTAGACCTCTGGCAGAGCAAGCGGGTCTTGACCTGTACAACGACGTAGATGCCCTGTTGGACATGGGTTTTGAACGTCATTTCCAAACCAGCGGCCTGATGGGCACGCCTCAGAGCTGTATGAGCCAGATTCAAGAGCTACAGGAAATTGGTGTGACAGAGCTTGCCTGTTTGATTGACTTTGGCGTTGATCATCAACTGAGCATAGATCATTTGCCGCAGTTACATCAATTGCAGCAAAATGTCAGGCAGTTGGCAGGACAACAGCAATTGCTGGCCAGGCGTCTTGAGAACCACTGGTCACCTGCGCAACTGATGACTGAACATCAGATCACCCATATGCAGTGTACACCTACATTTGCCCATGAAATGGTAATGGAAACTGATGGTCAATCGGCACTTGGTCAACTTAAACACTTGTGTATTGGTGGTGAAGCATTATCCCCAGAGCTTGCCTCACAAGTACTAAGCCATATGCAAGGTCAGGTGTTTAATATGTACGGCCCTACTGAAACTACGGTGTGGTCGGCCATTTCAGATGTTACGCTGACAAGTGTTGATCTTGGCGCACCCATTGCTAACACTCAATTCTATGTAGTGGATCAATATCAGCAATTAGTGCCAAGAGGTACTGTGGGAGAATTGTTTATCGGCGGTGACGGCGTAACGCGTGGTTATTACCAGCGCGAAGAGCTGACTGCTGACAAGTTTATCAATAACCCGTTCACTGCACATGACGATGTAATAGGTCGGATATACAAAACCGGTGATCTGGTACGCTGGTTGCCTGACGGTGGCCTGCAATACTTTGGTCGTATCGATGAACAGGTTAAAGTACGCGGTTTCCGAATAGAACTTGGCGAGATAGAATCTGCATTGCTGAGTTATAAAAAAGTCACAGAAGCTGTTGTAATTGCATGGGGTGACCCCAAACGTTTGTTAGCCTATGTGGTTACTGAGTCAGGTGTTAATATCGATGAAGATTTGCTGCGCGAGCACATTAAAACCTCTTTACCGGAATATATGATCCCGGCATCTTTTGTCCAGCTCGATGGGTTGCCATTGACGCCAAATGGAAAAATCAACCGTAATGCGTTGCCGGAGCCTGACAGCCAAATATTGAGCGAATCGACTTATGTAGCACCAGTAACTGACATTGAACGTCAGTTGTGTGAAATATGGCAAACCGAGTTGGGTATTGAGCAGGTTGGTGTAACTGACAACTTCTTTTCTATTGGTGGTGACTCAATTCTGTCCATAAGAATGATAGCTTCGTGTAATCGTAATAGTCTTGGTTTGGCGACACGCCAATTGTTTGAACACCAAACCATTCGCGAATTGGCATTGCAGGTGGTAGGCAGCAATATTTCCATTGTAGCACCGCAAACACCAAGCGAAGCAGGACAGGCACTATTACCTGTACAACATTGGTATCTTGAAAGTGGCGATGCGGTTGACCGTTCGCACTATAATCATGCTTTGTTGCTTAAAGCTCCGAAAAAACTTAGTAAGGCGCTGTTAGAGCAATTGGTTACGGCTTTGTATCAGCGTCATGATGCGTTGAGATTGCGCTTTACTCAAGAACAGGACCAATGGCAAGCCAATTACCAGATATTTGACAACGCCATGGTTGCAGCCTCAGTGGTTGTTGAAGATCTTGACGGCCTAAGTGCCGAACAACAAACCCAAGCGCTTGAAACTCGTGGTGAAGCGATTCAGGCAAGTTTGTCCATCACAGACGGGCCTCTGTTTAAAGCGGTATTGTTCACCTCAATGCAGGGTGAGCAACGCCTGTTGCTGGTATTGCATCATTTGGTGGTCGACGGTATTTCATGGCGTATATTACTGACTGATTTAAAGCTTGGTTATGAACAACTTACTAGCGGAAAACCCGTTAAACTGACTGCGAAAACATCGTCCTTACAACAATGGGGCAAATTTCTGCTTGAACATGCTGCCACCGATGCGGTGCAGCAAGAGCGTGATTACTGGTTGGAGCAACTGTCAATTGCAGTAGCACCATTGCCTGTAGGTCATGGTGAAGTGGTAGACAATACTGTTGCAACAACCGGGCAAGTTTCATTCACCCTTGATGCTGCGAAAACCACATCGCTGTTGACTGACAGCAATAAACCATATCGTACCGAGATCAACGACTTACTGCTGACGGCATTGCTGTCAGGCATTAATGACTGGAGTGGTGAATCTGCCGCTCGGGTTGATATGGAAGGGCATGGCCGTGAATCGCTTAATGAAATTATTGATCATAGTGATACCCTGGGTTGGTTTACCAGCATTTATCCATTGACATTGCACAGTGAGAAAGGTGTTGATATTGCACAAAGAATTATGGCTGTTAAAGAGCAAACCCGTCAGGTGCCCAACAAAGGCATCGGATTTGGTTTGCTTAAGTTCCTTGTCCGTGACGAAGGGATCAACAATCAATGCTACGGCAACGAATCGCCGATTATTTTTAACTATATTGGTCAGGTTGACCAAGCCATGGGCACCGACAGTATCTTTAGTATTGCAGATGAGAGCGCCGGTAATATCATCAGCGTTAAACGCCAGCGTGAGCACCAGCTGAGCATTGTCGGCAGTGTGCTTGAAGATCAATTGACTATCGCTATCGGTTATAACTCAAAGCAATACGATCATCAGATGATGACGGATCTGGTTGAGGGCATTAAATCAGGCCTTGAGCAGATTGTCGAACATTGCCAGAGCGATGAAGCGGGTTGTTATACCCCAAGTGATTTCCCACTGGCACAGATAAATGCACAAGAGTTGCAACAATGGCAGGTTGATCACCCTACCCTTGAAGATGTTTATGCCTCTACACCGATGCAGCAGGGTTTGTTGTTCCACAGCCTGATGGATAAATCAGCTTATATAACCCAGCTATTCCTGAACGTTGTCGGTGATCTGGATATTGACGCATTCAGTCGGGCTTGGCAGCAGGTTGTGAATCATTACGATGTGTTCCGTACTGTGTTTGTCGGCGAGCAGATGCATCAATTGGTGGTTGCCAACGGCTCATTAGATGTCACGGTTAAAGACCTGCGTGATATGGATGTAACACAACAGCGAAAATCCTTTGAAAGCTACCGACGGGCTGACAAAAAGCAGGGCTTTGATATTACCCAGCTACCTTTGATGAGACTATCAATGTTTCAGCTGGATGACAAAACTGTACGTTTATTATTGTCTTATCACCATGCTGTAATGGATGCGTGGTCTCAGGCGATTGTGCTTAAAAACGTAATACTGTGTTATGAAGCCATTAAGGCGGGTCGCACTGAGCAATTGCCGACGTTGGTCCCATATCGTGGCTACGTTCAGTGGTTGAACGATCAGGACAAACCGGCAGCACGTGTTTACTGGCAGCAGATGCTAGGTGATTTTGAATCACCGACTGAAATTGGTATTGATCAGTTAAAAATTGAGTCACAGGATACTGGCTCAGGTTATACCGCAGTTTATTTACCTGAAGATAAAACCGCAGCATTACAGCAGCTGGCAAAATCCACTAAAACTACCCTTAACACCATCATTCAGGGTGCCTGGGGTTACTTGCTGCACCGTTACAGTGGTGAGAAAACTGTGGTCTTTGGTGAGACTACCGCAGGAAGACCTGCCAAGTTGGCTGATGTCGAGCAGATAGCTGGTTTGTTTATCAACACCTTGCCAGTACGCATGGACTTTGATACTGAAACCGATATCAATACATGGTTGCAGCAGTTGCACAAACAAGGGGTAGAAAGAGAGTCGTTTAGCTATCTGCAGTTGCTTGACATTCAGCGCCTCAGTGGCGTAGAGAAAAATGTCTCACTGTTTAACTCCCTATTTGCATTTAACCACTTCCCAATCGAAGAGCTTGTGGATGACGGCACTGGTTACAACGGGCTGGCGTTTGATGATTTTGCCGATGACGAACAGACCAACTATGGTTTGTCCTTCAGTGTCGCGGTAGGGCCTGAACTTGAATTTTCAGTGGATTATAAGGGAGCAGATTTTTCCGAAGAAACCATTATGCGTTTGCTTGGCCATATGGAAGTTATCCTTGATGGTATTTTGGCAGGAACCGACGGTAAAATTACTGATTTGCCGATGCTGACCAACGCAGAACATCAGCGATATAACCAGTGGAACGAGACTAAAAGAGGCTTTGATGAAAATGCCTGTATCCATCACTTGTTTGAAGCCCAGGCTTTAAGTAATCCAAATGCCATTGCAGCGGTTTATGAAGATGAAGAGCTGACATATGGAGCGCTTAATGAGCAAGCTAATCAGGTTGCCTATTATCTACTGGACCAACAGGTTAAACCTGACACCTTGGTTGGACTATGTCTGGACCGTTCACTGGATATGCTGGTGGGTATACTGGGTATACTCAAAGCCGGGGGTGCATACGTGCCGATAGATCCAAATCTTCCGGCAGATCGTATTGATTTTATGCTTGAAGACTCAAAGGTCGAACTTATTTTGACCCAGAGCGACTTGATGGGCGAGCTTGATTTTGATGATTTTAAAATTTTGCCGCTCGACGAGAACATCAGAACTAGTTTGTTGGGCAGATACAAAACCGATAATGTTGAAGTAGCACATAAATCGTCGCAACTGGCTTATGTGATTTATACCTCAGGTTCAACCGGACAGCCAAAAGGCGTTATGGTCACTCACCAAAACGTGGTCCGACTGGTTCATGGCAGCGGTGATTATGTGGGTATAAATGAGCCCCTTAAAGTTTTGGTAGCTGCGCCTATATCATTTGACGCTGCGACTTTTGAAATTTGGGTGCCATTGCTAAGTGGTGGTACTGCGGTATGTTATTCACACGAAAAAGTGGATATTGATCTGGTTAATCAAACGATTGCTGAGAATAAAGTCAATCTGGCATGGTTGACTGCACGTTTGTTTGATCTCTGGGTAGACAGCCCTCAAAGCGCCAATACATCACTTGAAACCATTATTACCGGTGGTGATGTGGTCTCCAGTAAGTCAGTGAAAAACTTGTATGACGCTAATCCTGATATCAGGGTAGTTAACGGTTATGGTCCTACAGAATGTGTAACTTTTGCTTGTTGTCATGTTATAGCACGTGATTTTGACCACAGGCAGTCGTTGTCTATCGGTCGCGCCATTGGCGACACTTTAGTGTATGTACTTTCAGATGACTTAAAAGAAATGCCGATCGGTGCGGTTGGCCAATTGTATATAGGTGGTGCCGCTGTAGCTCGAGGTTACCTGAATCAACCGGGCATGACAGAAGACAAGTTTGTAGCTGACCCATATTCTGCTGACCCAACTGGGCGTATGTATAAAACAGGCGACTTAGTGCGCTGGTTGCCAGAGGGGCTGTTGGAATATATTGACCGAGTTGACCATCAGGTGAAACTGAGAGGATTCCGTATTGAACTGGGCGAGATTGAGCACCAGCTGGTGACCTGTGCTGGTGTTAAAGATGCCGTTGTTATGGTGTGTCAGGATGAAGGTACAGAAATCAAACGTTTGGTTGCTTACGTTAACCCTGAGAGCAATGATGACGAGATTGAATATCGTGACTTGATTGCCGCCTATCGTACCTATCTGGATGGTAAACTGCCGGAGCATATGGTGCCGTCGGTGTTTGTAGTGATACCTGTTATGCCGTTGACGGTAAATGGTAAAATTGACCGTAAAGCCTTGCCTAAACCACAAGATTTTGATGTTGAACAGATTGAATACGTCGCGCCTTCTTATGAGGTAGAAGCGGTAATATGTGAAGCCTTCGAGCAAATTATTGGCATCAGCCAGGTTGGCATAGGAGATAACTTTTTTACCCTTGGTGGCGACTCTATTATGTCTATACGGGTGGTTTCCAAAGTCAATCAGGCATTTGAAAGCAGTGATCATGCGAACTTGACTGTTAAAGACATTTTTGTACACCAAACGGCTAAAGCATTGGCTCAGTACATGGTCGACAATGCAACAGATGACAAGCCTGTGCTTAAAGTTGCACCGTTCTCATTGCTTAACGATGCTGAGCGTGAAGAAATTGGAGAAGCCCAATTAGCGCTTTATGATGATGTTTACCCGATGTCTGAATTGCAGCTGGGCATGGTATTTCACACGCAATTGCAAAACAGCGGCGAGGTGTACCATGACATCTTCAGTTATCACATCAAGATGCCCTGGGATCAGAATACCTTCGAACGGGCAGTGCGTCTGATGTTCGAACAGCATCCTGTATTGCGTACCGCTTACTACATGGATGGCGATCGTCCATTGCAGCGTGTAAACAAACTTGAACAATTACCACTTGTCTGTGGTGATATACGTCATTTGTCTGAAAATGAACAGGATCAGTTTGTTTCCGACTGGCTGATTCAGGAAAGAAGTGTAGAGTTTGACTGGGATGGGTCGCTTTTTAAGTTGTTTGTTTACCGTCGCACTGAAGACAGCTTTGAATTCTGCCTGAGCTTCCACCATGCGGTTTATGATGGCTGGAGTAACTCAAGTTTTATCAGCCAGTTATTTATTCATTATCAGAACTCAATGGCAGGCAAAGCATTACCTGCACCGCAGACAGAATATGTGTTTCGTGATTTTGTTGCATTGGAACTGACTGCATTGGCCGATCCTGATGCGAAAAACTACTGGTTGTCGGTACTCGAAGATGCGCCGTTGAAGCAAATTCCGAACAAACTTAAAAGTAACAACCAGCATGAAGACCGCATTGACAAATTATATAATGTTCCAGGATTTTCGGATTTGTCTCAACAACTGTATACCGTAGCCAAGAAACTTGGCGAACCTTTACAGTCGGTATTGCTTAGCGCACATGCTAAGGTATTGACCAGCATGAGTGGTCATTCACAGGCGTTGTCGTCGGTAGTAGTTAATGGTCGACCTGAATATGAAGGTGGTGATCGCGGTCTGGGACTATTTTTGAACGCAATGCCAGTATGTTTTGATTTGGCTCCGGACAGCAGCTGGTCAGAGTTGGTGGCTTCGGTTGCCGAGCGCATGAGTACATCAATGGCTCATCGTCATTATCCATCATCGGCTATCCAAAGGGATACCGGACGTACATTCTCTGAGGTGATATTCAACTACACCCACTTCCACGCCTTTAGTGATATTGAAGTTGATTTGGATGAGCAGGTGCTGGGCTCGCAGGGCTTTGAACAAACCAACTACGATTTTGTGGTTAACTTTTCAAGAACTGCTATGGGCTCAGATAATTTGTCATTGTATATCAACTTTGACATGAATCGTTACGACGAAGCTTTGATCAAACGCATGGGTGGCTATTACATCAATGTATTCAAAGCGTTGCTGGCGGATGTTGACCAGCAGCACAATCCTTGCTATTTGCTTGGTAAAGCAGAACGTCAGACACTGGTTAACGATTGGAACGATACACAGGTCGATTACCCGCAACAAAGTAGTGTGCAACAGTTGTTTGAACAGCACGTAGTGCTTAGTCCCAACGCACCAGCGCTTGCTTTTGGTGAGTATCAGTTAACCTATAGTGAATTGAATGAACAAGCTAATCAGCTTGCCCATTGCCTTAAGGCAGAGGGGGTTGATACTAATACCTTGGTTGGTCTTTGTATGGCACGTTCGCAGCAAATTGTGATTGGTATGTTGGCGGTGCTTAAAGCTGGCGCAGCATACGTACCGATTGACCCGGAATTGCCACAGGAACGGATTGACTACATAGTTGAAGACTCCTCGATACAGTTGGTACTTACCGATGCGGTGTCAAAGTTTGAGACTTCGGTAACCGATTTGTCCATACTGTGTTTAGACGATGCAAAATTGAATGAATTGGTTAACTATCATAGCCATAATGTGGCTAACGATACGTTTAGCGAAAAACAACTGGCTTATGTAATTTATACCTCCGGGTCAACAGGTCAGCCTAAAGGGGTTATGGTCAATCATCAAAATATTGTTGGTTTGATCAGCGATCAGAACTATGTGTCTATCGCTTTGGGTGATGTGGTAGCACAGGCAGCCAGTACTTCTTTTGATGCGGCTACGTTTGAGATATGGGGGGCTTTATGTAATGGCGCAAAAGTCGCTTACATTGACAAAGATACGTTGTTGCAGGTCGACAAACTGGACGAGGCACTACAACGTGAATCTGTTTCAGTGATGTTTGTTACTACAGCATTGCTTAATCAGGCCGCTTTTCAGCGTCCGACATTGTTCAGCAAATTGAGTTGCTTGTTGTTCGGTGGTGAACAGGTTAACTATAGTGCAGTACAGCTTATCATTGACCATGGTAAACCGAAAAAACTGTTACACGTTTACGGTCCAACTGAAGCGACAACTTTCTCTACGTTTGCTGAGTTAAGCGGCAATTACACTGAAGGCAGTCGACAAATTACCATCGGTGCTCCTCTGGCTAATGTACAGGTTTATGTGATGGACCAGCACGCAACATTGTTGCCAGCAGGCGCAGTGGGGGAGTTGTTAATAGGTGGTCGTGGTGTTGCCAGAGGTTATCTCAGCCGTCAAGACTTGACAGACGAGAAGTTTATCATTAATCCGTTTAACGACGATCCGGCTGAGCGACTGTACAAAACAGGTGATCTGGTACGCTGGATGCCGGACGGTACATTAGACTTTATTGGTCGGGTTGACCATCAGGTCAAAGTACGTGGTTTTCGGATTGAACCAGGTGAAATTGAGCATCAATTAACCAGTATCAACGGTGTTAAAGAAGCGTTGGTTCTGGCATTGGAAGATTTGGCAGATATTGAGTCTCTGAATAAACGTCTTGTGGCTTATGTGGTGCCTGAAGCATTTGAACAACAGGGAGAAGGCAGTGGATTGGTCACGCATTACCGTAGTCATTTACAGACTAAACTACCAGAGCACATGATTCCATCGGCATTTGTGGTGCTAGATGTGATGCCACTGACAGTAAACGGAAAAATTGACCGCAAGTCACTGCCGTTACCTGAGTTTGATGATGTTGTAGCGTCTGATTGTGTAGAGCCAGTAACCGAGACTGAACGGAAATTGTGTGAAATATGGACTGAACTCTTGTCACTGAGAAAGGTAAGCACCGATGTATCGTTTTTTGAAATGGGCGGTCACTCGTTGATGATCACCAAGTTGACCTCCGTTATTACCAATGTGTTCTCGGTAAGACTGGAGTTGCGTGATATCTTCGAAAATCAGACCATTGTTATGCTCGCTAAGGTGATAGATGAGGCGGACAAGGTCGAACAGGTCAATATTGACATTGTATCTAGAGAGCAAAACCTGCCGCTGTCGTTTGCCCAGCAACGTATGTGGTTTGTTGACCAACTCGAAGGCAGTGCCCATTACAACCTGCAAAACGTGATGGTAGTTGGTGGTCATTTTGACCATGGCTGTTTCGAACGGGCATTGACCACACTGATTGAACGCCATGAGGTATTGTCTACTCGTTTTGAAGAGCACGAAGGTCAGGCCCGTCAGGTGATTTATCCAGCGGTACCGTTTGTACTTGAACAACAACTGATTAAAGATGAAACCCGCGAAGGCTGTTATGCCCAGGTTAAAACTCTTGCGGCCGTTGAAGCCAGAAGGCCATTTAATTTAAGCACTGATTTGATGCTGCGTGCCCGTATTCTGACATTGTCAGACAATCAAAATGGTGGTGAGGTTGAGCGCATTATGTTGTTGACCACACACCATATTGCTTTTGACGGGGTTTCTACCGCGATATTTACCCGTGAGCTGGGCGTGTTGTACGCCGCTTATCTTACCGGGCAAGATAACACATTGGCACCGTTGCCGGTGCAGTATGCTGATTATGCACAGTGGCAGCGCAACAGGTTAAGTGGTGACGTGTTGGAAGGGCATCTGGATTACTGGCGCAACTATCTTCACAACATACCATCAGTGCACCGTTTACCGCTGGATAATCCAAGACCACAAAAACAGACCTATGTCGGCGCAGAGCATCGTTGCCGTCTGAATGGCGAATTGACAGAGCAGATCAATGATTTTTGTCAACGCCATGACGTAACCCTGTTTATGTTCTTGCAAACGGCGTTCTCGGTTTTGTTGTCCCGTTACAGTAATGAGACCGATATTATTATTGGCACACCGATAGCAGGTCGTACCCAACAGGATACCGCTGAATTGATTGGTTTCTTTGTCAATACTTTGGTGTTGCGCAATAACTTATCGGGTAATCCTACCTTCACCTCGCTGTTGGCTGAAAATAAGCAGAACCTGCTGGATGCCTTTACTCATCAGCATATTCCGTTTGATATGCTGGTTGATGAACTCAGGCCTCAGCGCAGTTTCAGTCACAACGAGCTGTATCAGGTGGTGTTGGCAGTACAAAATTTTGAACAAGCCCCACTTGAACTGTCGGGTTTGACCATTAAACCATTCCAGCATGAAGACAACCAGTTGACGCCGGACTATGAGTTGGGCCTGCACGTTACCGAGCTGGAAAATGAGCTGGAACTGGTCTGGACATGCAGCACGGCCGTATTTGAACAACAAACCTTATTGCGCTTTGCCGATAGTCTGCAAACTTTGATACACGGTATTATACAAGCCCCGGAAACGGAAATAATGGTATTGCCAATTACCCAGGAATATCTACAGGACGAAGAGGTTGATGCGCTTTTACTTGAACCGGATATTAATAACCTAGATGAGGAAGCAATGAACGATTTATTCGCACAGTTAGAAGACATGTCTGAGGCAGATATCGAATCTGCGCTGGCAAATAAGGAAGAATGATAATGAGTGACAAGATTAACACCAACAAAGCCGAACAGTTTAAACAGCAATTGGCAAAACTTAACCCGCAGCAAAGGGCACTGCTACAGAAAAAACTTACAGCCAACACTGCTAAAAGTGAAGCGTCTCTCTGTCTTCATCAGCGTGTTGAAGCCAAGGCACAACAACACGGACAAGAAACAGCCGTCGTGTTTGATGATGACAGTTTAAGTTATGCTGAACTTAACGAACAGGCCAATAAAGTTGCTCATTATTTACTGGAGCAAGGAGTTAAAGCTGACACTGTAGTGGGCATATGTATTGAGTATATTTCAGCCACACTTGGTGATCGGGTTATCGCCATGCTGGGGGTGCTTAAGGCCGGTGGTGCATGGGTGATGATTGACCCTGAGTGGGATGAAGATCGCATTGACCATATCGTTGAGCACAGCGGCATTAACTTGTTATTGACTCAAAGCGAGTTGTTGTCAGACGAGTCGTTTGAAATGCTCAAAATGTTGCCGATGGACAACGATATTAGAACACGCCTGTTGGGTCGTTATTCTGAGCAAAATCCTGACAGCAAAACTTTGGGTCATACTACGGGGCAGCTGGCGTATGTCAGTTATGCCGATGCCTCTACCGCCACTGAAGGAGTAATGACCAGCCATAGAAATATTGCCGCATTGTTAAACGACAGTCAGTTTGTCAGTATTGCTCAAAAAGATGTGGTTGGACAGTTGATCAATCCGGCATTGTCATTGGCCACCTTTGAAATTTTGGCTGCCCTTTGCAGTGGTGCCAAACTGGTTGCTATTCAGAGTAATATCTGCGCATTGGCAAAACAACTTAAAACTGAGTCCGTATCACTGCTTGCTGTTAGCGCAGCGATGTTTAACCGTATCGCCGATGAGCAAGCTGATGCGTTTGCCACTTTGCGTTATTTGCTGGTTAGCGGCGAGCCAAAAGCGCAAGCACTGGCACAGGTTAATGCCAATGGCAAACCGCAAAATCTGCTTGGTATTTATGGCTCGTCGGAAACGTGTGGTATATCTACGTTTGTTAAACTTACAAGTGATATCGGCAAAAATCTTGGTGATGGACTTGCGGGTGTTAAAATTTATGTACTTGATGAGTACGGTGCCCAATCACCGACAGGTGTGGTTGGTGAGTTGCATATCGGTGGCCCTATTGTAGGTCGTGGTTACTGGCAGAACCAGACGCTGACTGATGAGCGTTTTATCAACAATCCGTTTGCCAAAACTGCCGGACAACAGTTGTTCAAAACAGGTGATTTGGTACGTCGAATGGCGGATGCTAGCTTGGTTTTCGTCGGTAAACTGGCCAATCAAATCAAGGTTGACGGGTTGACCTTTAACCTTGCTGAAGTGGCCGATGCCTTGATAGAACATCCACAGTTGACCGATGCCCGAGTTGTGGTCACAGGTGATGAATCAAAAATGGCAGCTTATGTGGTTGCCGAACAAATGCCTGAAGTTGAACAAGATTTCATCAACGAATTAAACCGCTGGTTAAGCGGTCGCATTGAAAAAGCTATGGTACCTGTGGGATACAAAATAATGTCCGCATTGCCGCTCAATGAAAACGATGATGTCAATCACTCAAGCTTGCCAGAGCCTATTTGGTTTGACGAGTGCGAATTTGTGCCGCCGACGACCGAGCTTGAGATCAAACTAGCCACCATATGGCAAGAGCTGTTGAGTGTTGAAAAGGTTAGTTTGAATGATAATTTTTTTAGCCTCGGCGGCAACTCGCTGACCGCAATACGTCTTGAAGTTGAAATAATGGTGCATTTCAATGTCAAAGTGACCATTATGGAGCTGTTTGAAGCGGCAGATATCGTCTCACAGGTTAAGTTGATTGAAACTGGTGAAAAGAAAAACGAAATTCCCCAGATAGTGCCTGTGGCGCGTGATGGTAAACCTTTACCGTTGTCGTTTGCCCAGCAAAGGCTATGGTTTATTGACCAGTTTGAAGGCGCGGGCAACCAATATAATATGCCGCTTGGCCTAAAGCTGTCAGGGCAATTAAATGTCGATGCACTTAAAAAATCACTTAATGACATCATTGTACGTCACGAAGTCTTGCGTACGGTTTATCTGACCAGTGAAGCTGGTGTTGCGCATCAACAAGTGCTGGATGCAGATAATGGTCTTGAACTGGTTGAAGTGGACTTTAGTGCTGTTGAAGCCGGTTTGGCACAGGAACAAGTTCAAGCCTATACCAGGATAGAAGCAGAAAAGCCGTTTGATTTGGCTAATGATTTAATGATCAGGGCTTGTCTGCTCAAAGAAGCGGATGAAGAGCATACGTTGCTGATTACCATGCATCACATTGCTACAGACGGCTGGTCACTAGGAGTATTCATCTATGAATTGGGTGCTATGTATAATGCTCACATTGATGGCAGACACAATATGTTGCAACCGATGGAAATTCAATACGCCGATTTTGCCAGCTGGCAGCGTGAGTGGCAGGGTAAAGATTTTCTTGCCCAGCAAATGGATTTTTGGCAAAAGCGACTTGAAGACTTGCCGCAGGTACACAGTGTACCATTGGATAAAACCAGACCTAAGCAGCAGACCTTTGCTGGTGCCGTTCATTGTCAGCAGCTGGACAAAAATCTCAATGACCAGCTCAATCAGTTGAGTCTTGATAACGACTCAACTTTATTTATGACCTTGCAGTTAGCTTTTGCACTTTTGGTATCGCGTTATTCAAATGAAACCGATATCGTGATGGGCACCCCAGTGGCAAACCGCACCCAGACTGAGGTTTCATCGCTGATTGGCTTTTTTGTTAACACCTTGGTATTACGCAATGACTTATCGGGGGATCCGAGTTTTGTTGAGTGTTTGCAGCGTTCAAAAACGGCCACTCTTGAAGCGTTTGATCATCAACACGTACCTTTTGAAATGCTTGTTGAGAAACACCAACAAGTACGTAACCTCTGCCACAGTCCATTATTCCAGCTGGTATTTATCTTGCAGAACAACCAAATGGAAGAATTGACCCTGTCGGGTTTGAACCTCAAACCAGTTGAACAGCAACACAGTGTTGCCAAGTTTGATTTAAGCTTAAGCATGCAGGAATCTGAGCAGGGTTTGACGGCAAGCTGGGAATACAATACCGACTTGTTTGAAGCAGTTACCATTGAACGCATGGCGCAAAGTTTTGCTCTGTTGCTTGAAGGCATTATCGCTGCGCCTCACAGTAAAATCATTGACCTGCCGTTGCAATCTGATGTCGAGCAACAACAGTTGTTGGCAAGCGGCAATGGTACCATTAGTGATTATCCTACGGATCTGTGTATTCATCAGATGTTTGAGCGTCAAGCTCAAGCAACGCCTTACAATAAGGCGGTGGTTTTTTCCGGTCACTCATTGACATATCGTCAGTTAAACGAGCGAGCCAATCAGGTAGCTCATTATTTGATCGAAAATGGTATCAAACCAGATATGCCTGTAGGTATTTGTGCTGATCGCTCACTTGACACTATGGTTGGTGTATTGGGCATCTTGAAAGCTGGTGGTGCTTATGTGCCACTTGACCCGAATTATCCTGTGGCTCGCATTGAACATATGCTCAGTGACAGTGGTGCAACCATGGTATTGACTCAGCCTGAAGTGTTGAAACGTACGTCTATTGACGCTGATATCTCAGTATTTATTGGCAATACCAGTATCTTGGGCCTGTATCCGACAACATCACCGGATGTGGCTGAGACTATGGTTAAACCGTCCAATCTGGCTTATGTGATTTACACTTCGGGATCTACCGGATTGCCCAAAGGCGTTATGGTTGAACATCAGGGCGCGGTTAGTCTGTCTTGCGATCAACGGGCAAGATTTGGTGTTGACAGTAACAGTCGTGTGATCCAGTTCGCTTCTATGAGTTTCGACGCGGCAACCTGGGAATGGTTGATGGCATTGCTTAACGGTGCCGAGTTGCATATCTGTACAGACTTGCAAAAGCAAACACCTGTGTTATTGCAAGACTACATGGTTGAGTCAAAAATCACTCACGCTACCCTACCACCAGCATTGTTGCCGCATATGGATGTTACTAAGCCATACAGCTTGAAAAGTCTGGTGGTTGCCGGTGAAGCCTGTGATGAGCAACTTGCTCAATTGTGGGGCTCACACTATCCAATGTTTAACGCCTATGGCCCTACTGAAACTACAGTTTGTGCCAGTATTGCACCGGTTGTTGTTAATGCACCACTGACCATTGGAAAGGCAATCAGTAATACCCGTTTGTATGTACTTGACAAAAAACAACGTCCGGTACCAAAAGGTGTTGTAGGGGAATTGTATGTTGCAGGCATAAGTGTTGCGCGTGGTTATATTAACCAGCCTGAAATGATGGGATCGTGCTTTATCGCTGATCCTTATGGAACAAACCCGTCTATCCGCTGTTATCGAACGGGCGATTTGGTTCGTATAGGTGCAGACGGCAATTTGGTATTTATTGGCAGAGTCGATGAACAAATCAAGATCAGGGGGTTCAGGATTGAACCGGGTGAGATCTCCAACGTATTAACTTTGCATGAAAACATCAGCGAGTCTTTGGTCGCTGTCAGCGGCGAAGGTTCAGACAAACAATTGATTGCCTATCTGGTTGCATACAAAAAAGTCGAAGATGAACAAGTCTTGATCAGCGACATGCGTCAATGGCTGGCCAATCGTATCCCAGAATATATGCAGCCTACTTCTTATATAGTGCTTGATACCTTCCCATTGACTGTTAACGGTAAAGTAAACCGTAAAGCATTGCCATTGGCGGTTATTGCAAAAATCGGCTACGTTGCACCTGCTAACGAAATTGAACAACAACTGACGGATATCTGGAGTGAGTTGTTATCAATTGAAAACATTTCAACCAACGCATCGTTTTTTGAACTCGGTGGTCACTCTTTGCTGGTAACCCGTTTGGTCAGTGCCATCAAGCACGCCTTGTCAGTGGAATTAAGTGTTCGTCAGATTTTCGACAATCAGACTATTATAATGCAGGCTAAAGTGATAGCAACCGCTGAAACGGTAAAGAAAAATAACATCTCGGTGGTTTCTCGCGACCAGAATTTGCAATTATCATTTGCCCAGCAGCGCTTGTGGTTTGTTGACAAATTGCAGAGCAGCAGTCATTACAATATGCCAACCCTGTTGTCGTTTGAAGGAGGAGTGGATCATCTTAGCTTCGAACGGGCGCTGGGCACCATTGTGGCCCGTCATGAAGTATTGCGTACCAATTTTTTTGAACAAGACGGGCAGGCTTTTCAACGGATACGAGAGGCACAGGATTTTATCCTTGAACAGACTTCATTGATCTATTTATCGGCGGATGAACAACAGCTTGAAGTAAATCGTTTGGTGCGTCATGAGTCAGAGCATGCGTTTGACTTAGGAAATGATCTGATGCTGCGGGCACAACTGTTGACACTGGATGAGCAACATCATCTGTTGTTGATCACAACCCATCATATTGCCTTTGATGGCTGGTCGATGGGTGTTTTCACCCGGGAGCTTAATGCTTTGTACAGTGCTTATGTTGCAGGTCAAGACAACCCATTGACAATGCCAGCCATCCAGTACGCCGATTTTGCCCAGTGGCAACGCAACTGGTTGCAAGGTGAGGTGCAGCAAAGCCAGCTTGATTACTGGCGTACGCACCTTGGTGGTATCCAGCCAGTGCACAGTTTGCCGCTGGACAAAGCACGTCCTGAGGTTCAGTCCTTCGTTGGTGTTACCTGCGTTAGTCACTTTGATCCGGTATTAACCGAACAGGTCAGGGCAATTTGCAAAGATAACGATGTGACCATGTTCATGTTCCTGCAAACTGCATTCTCGGTATTGATTGCGCGTTACAGCAACGACACCGATGTAGTTATGGGCACACCAATTGCTGGTCGTGCCCAGCAGGAAGTCGAACCTTTAATCGGTTTTTTCCTTAACAACCTGGTACTGCGCTGTAACCTCCACGGTAACCCTGATTTTGAACAACTGCTGGCCAGTAACAAGCAAAGCATTATTGATGCATACAGCCATCAGTATATTCCGTTTGAAATGCTGGTTGATGAACTTAACCCTGAACGTAACTTCAACCACAACGCCTTATATCAAATTGTCTTTGCGCTGCAAAATTTTGAACAGGGTGAACTTGACTTGTCAGGGTTGACGTTTAAGCCTTATCAAACAGAAGATGCAGATATAAGCGTTGATTACGAATTGGGTCTGCATGTGACCGAGCTTGCTGATGAATTGATGCTTGAATGGACTTGCAACACCTCAGTATTCCTGCCGGAAACTTTGCAGCGCTTTGCCGATGGTCTTAAAGAATTGGTCAAAGCTATCGTTGATATGCCAACACAGAAGGTTCAGGCGCTGCCTATCCTCGACCAGTCACAGCGTAAAACCCTGTTGACTGATTGGAATGACACCCAGAGGGATTATCCGTACGATAGTGGCATCCATCAATTGGTTGAGCAGCAGGTCGCTGTAAATCCGCAAAGCACAGCGATAATCTTTGAGGGTGAAACTCTTAGCTATCAAACGCTTAATGAACAGGCTAACCAGGTCGCCCATTACCTTCTTGAACAAGGTGTGAAGCCGGGGACTTTGATTGGTCTTTGCATGGAATCTTCCATTGATCTGGTGGTGGGTATGCTAGCGATACTTAAAGCGGGTGGTGCCTATGTGCCGATTGCCCCGAATTTACCTGAAGAACGAATTGATTACCTTGTCGAAGATGCGGAAATCAGCTGGGTATTGGCCCAGGACGAGCTGATTGAAGATATGCCGTTTGAAGACTTACGTGTTTTGGCACTTGATTCCAGAATCTGGCAGCGCGTTCGCGGCAAATACAGTATCGAAAATCCGGATTGTTTTGCCAATGCGTCCTGTGCAAATGAATTAGCGTATGTAATTTACACATCAGGTTCAACCGGTCAGCCTAAAGGCGTAATGGTTAATCACCATAACGTGGTGGGCTTAGTGCGTGATCAGCATTATGTTGAGATTGGCGTACAAGACGTGGTTGCCCATGCTGCTACACCGGCTTTTGATGCGGCGACCTTTGAGATTTGGGGGGCTTTGTGTAATGGTGCAAGTGTGGCGTACATTGACAAAGATACGCTACTTAACCCCGAGGCGCTGGAGCAAAAACTGATAGATGATTCTGTGTCAGTAATGTTTCTGACCACAGCACTTGTGAATCAGGTGGCTTATGAGCGCCCTGCCTTGCTCAGACATTTAAGCTGTTTATTGTTTGGTGGTGAGCAGGTTAACTACGAGGCTGTACAGCGCATTTTAGATAATGGTAAACCGACTAAATTGCTCCATGTATATGGCCCAACAGAAACTACAACCTTCGCAACTTATGCAGAGCTTACCGGTAATTACAAAGCAGATGGCCGTTTGATCTCAATCGGTGGACCGCTGTCAAACGTTCAAACCTACGTGCTTGATGAGTATGGTCAATTGTCAGCGATGGGTGCGGTTGGTGAGCTGTACATTGGTGGGCGTGGTGTTTCCCGTGGTTACTTGAATCAGGCCGAACTGACGGATGAGCGTTTTATTGCTAACCCGTTTGCTGAGCAGACAGGATCTCTGTACAGAACCGGTGATCAGGTACGCTGGTTACCGACAGGAGAGCTTGAATTTGTAGGCCGTGTTGACCATCAGGTTAAAGTACGCGGATTCCGTATAGAACTGGGCGAGATTGAGCACCAGCTTACCAGCTTTCCAGATGTTAAAGAATCTGTAGTCATTGTGCATGAGCAAAGCAATGACGGCGCATCACCGACCAAGCAATTGGCAGGGTATGTGGCTGGTACAGATTTACCACAAGATGATGAAGGCAAAAAATCATTGATAGAAAGGTTGCGTAACCACTTGCATGCAAAACTGCCTGAGCACATGGTGCCGTCAGTATTTGTTGTGCTTGAAAGCATGCCTTTGACCACTAATGGAAAAATTGACCGTAAAGCCTTACCGGAACCTAAGATAAGCGAAGTGGAGCTGACCAGTTATGTCGCGCCTCGAAACGATATCGAACAGGTTTTGTGTGACGTATGGAAGGATGTTTTGGCCATAGAAAAAGTGGGCATCAATGACAACTTCTTTAACTTAGGCGGTGACTCTATTTTGTCGATTCGTATTGTATCTAAAGTGAACGAGTTGCATAACGGTGATGGCAGTATCAGCGTTAAGGATATTTTCAAATATCAGACGGTAGAAAAGTTGGCTACCTATATTGAAACTGGTGGTGATAACGAAATATCCAATATCCAAGTTGAACCATTCTCAATGCTGAGCAAACAAGAGCGCGAAGCTCTGGGTGATGACAAGGTGCTTTATGAAGATGTTTATCCTATGTCTGAATTGCAAACGGGTATGGTCTTCCATTCGCAATTGCAAAGCGACAGTGAAGATTATCATAATATCTTTAGCATACAGGTTAAAACTAGATGGGATCACGACTGTTTTGTCAAAGCCATGTCTTATTTATTCGCCTGTCACCCGGCACTGCGCACTGGCTTTTATTTAGACGGTGAAAGACCGTTGCAAAGAATCTATAAAACCGTAGATTTACCGCTGACGTTCAAAGATATTAGTGACATGAGCGAAACCGAACAAAATCAACATATTGTTGACTGGGTAGAGCTTGAAAAAACTATTAGCTTTAATTGGACAGGGCCATTGTTCAAGGTGTTTGTTCACAAACGCTCTAAGCAAAGTATCCAATTTGGACTTAAATTCCACCACGGCATGATTGATGGCTGGAGTGATTCAATGTTTGTCAGCCAGTTGTTTATTCATTATCAGACGCTTCTGGCTGGCAATACATTGCCTGAAGCTGTGCAGGAATTTGTGTTTCGTGACTTTGTTGCCCAGGAAATACAAATCCTGAAAAACCCGAAAGCTAAAATTTACTGGCAATCGATGCTTGAAGAAGCGCTGATGCAGCAGATACCGTGCAAATCTGTTGTTGAGCAACATCGCAGCCGAGTGAAAAAGGAATACGGTGTAGATGCCTTTTTTGAGTTGTCAGGCTTGGTGTTGCAACTGGCTAAAGATCAGGGTGTACCGGTACAATCAGTATTGCTGGCGACGCACAGTAAAGTATTGTCTATGCTTAGCGGCGAGTCACATGCACTGACATCCATTGTTGTCAACGGACGTCCTGAGTATGAAGGTGGTGATAAAGGCATTGGTTTGTTTTTGAACTCAATTCCAGTTTGCTTTGAATTGGCCGAGGGAAGCTGGGCTGATCTGATTCAATCGGTAGGAAACCGAATGACAGACACTATGGCCTATCGTCATTATCCGTCATCTGCGATACAGCGTGATACCGGTCGTTCATTTGCTGAGGTTGTGTTTAACTACACTCATTTCCACGCGTATGAAGATTTGGCAGATCAGTCTGATATGGAGTTCAGCGATGGTCAGGGCTTTGGTCAAACCAACTTTGACTTTACGATTAACTTCTCGCGAGCCATTGGTCTGGACAAACTTAAATTGACCATCACCTTTGATGAAGATATGTATGACAGCGCTTTGATTGAACAGATAGGCGAATATTATGTTAATGCATTCAACGCAATGTTGGCTGATATAGAACAGTCACATAATCGTTGTGACATGTTGATTCATAATCAAAGCAGTAAGTTGTTATGTCAATATAACGATACTAAAAAGCAGTATCCTAGTGATTGTGGTATCCATCAGTTGTTTGAAGATCAGGTGAAAAATCATCCGAATACAACAGCGTTAGTGTTTGAACAGTATACGTTGAGCTATGGTGAGCTTAACCAAAAAGCTAACCAAGTTGCGTATTACTTACAGGAACTAGGCATAAAACCAAACACCTTGATTGCATTATGTATGACTCGTTCTTTAGATATGTTCATTGGCATATTGGGTATACTTAAAGCAGGTTGTGCCTATGTGCCTATAGACATGGATTCACCACAGGAACGTATCAACTATTTACTTGAAGACAGTAATGTTAACTGGATATTGACTCAAAATTCACTTGCTAATAAATTGAACACAAGTGTACAAAACGTCTGTATGGACAGTGAGCAAGTGCAACAGGAATTAGCTGCTTGCCCAAGTGACAATATTGATTTGTTAGAATTATCGAATCAATTGGCGTATGTGATATACACCTCAGGTTCAACAGGATTGCCAAAAGGTGTAATGATTGAGCATCAGGGGCTGTGCAATTTTGCTACCAGATTAGTCAATGAATTTGATATCAATACCCAAAGTCGTGTATTGCAGTTTGCTTCAATTGCGTTTGATGCTTCTATTTATGAGTGGACCATGGCGTTATGTGGCGGTGGCCAGTTGTATTTGCCATCGGCTCAAACGACCAAATCGCTCGATGATTTGGGCGCAATGGTTCAAAATAATATATTGACCCATATGATTTTAACTCCAGCATTATTGCCGCAGCTCAATATTAACCAGTTTACCTCGGTGACACATCTGATGGTTGGCGGCGAAGCTTGTTCGCGAGAAACAGCTCAGTTATGGAGTCAGAATCGTAGATTTTACAATGCATATGGCCCTACAGAATGCACGATAATGGCTAGTATTGGCACCTTTGAAACTGGTCAAACGAACCTGCATTTGGGTAAACCAATAGACAATGTTCAAATGTATGTAGTTAATCAGGGGGTGCAATTGTTACCAGAGGGTGTAGTTGGTGAACTGCTTATCGGTGGTGTTGGTTTAGCTAGGGGTTACTTGAACCGAGCTGAATTGACGCAAGAGAAGTTTGTTAATAACCCGTTTACCGATGAGCATTCGACCCGCTTATACAAAACAGGCGACATGGTGCGCTGGTTGCCTGACGGTAACCTGGAGTTTGTCGGCCGTATTGATACCCAGGTAAAATTGCGCGGTTTACGTATAGAACTAGGTGAGATTGAACATCAATTGCACCAGTGTAATGGCATTAAAGATGCCGTTGTTGTAGCTCGTAATGAAGGGATTGACAAACAACTAGTAGCCTATCTTGTACATGAAAAAAACGGTAGCGATGAGGAAAAAGCACTGCTGTTGGCACAATGTCGCAGTAAACTGCAAGTCGAACTGCCACTGTTTATGATGCCCTCTGTGTTTGTCTGGCTGGATTCAATGCCACTGACTTTAAGTTGCAAAATTAACTACAAAGCTTTGCCTGCTCCTGAATTGGCACAGACGTTGGAAAATACTTATGTGGCACCGGAAAACGAAACAGAGCATAAGTTGACTAAAATTTGGCAGGAAACGCTGGATAAAAAGGTTATCAGTGTTGAAGATCAATTCTTCATGATTGGCGGTCATTCGTTGCTGGCAATGAAACTAGTAGCAAAAATTAAAGTTGAGTTTAGTGTCGAGATTGCCCTGTTTGAGTTAATGCACGCCCAAACCATTCGCAGTCAGGCAGAACTGATTTTTCGCGGTGGGGAGGGTAAGGTATTTGATTTGCTTGTCGAAATTCAGTGCGGTGATACGGATAGTAACAATGTGCCAATTTATATGGTGCCGGGCTTTGCAGGATACAGTCATATCTTCTCAGAACTGGCAAGCAATCTTGGTAAGCAGCAAAGTGTTTATGCTTTTAACCCGTCAGGTCTTGACGGAAAAAGTGAGGTTCACTGTAGCGTTGAAGCGGCGGCAGAACATTACGTTGAGCGACTATTGCAACATCAAAATGAAGGGCCTTATGTATTGCTGGGCTATTCAATGGGGGCCGCTGTTGCCTTTGAAATGGTTAAATTGTTGCAAACTAAATTCCATCAACCAGCACAGCTTATTGTCTTAGATGGTTATGCCGAATACAAAAGTATAGACGAGCAGAACATATCGGTACTGGATGACTCGTTGGAGGAAGATTTCGGAGATTCTAGCTGGACCGAGGGTATGGAAGCTGTGATAAAAGCACAGAGTAAATGGTCATACCACAGCGATTCGTATCAGCTTGATGATTTGTTGGTACTTCAATCTGCCGATTGTGATATTCATCTTGGGAATCAATGGCAGAAATACGTAGCTGATACTGTTAATCATCATATGTTAGAAGGCGGGCATCAAAGTATTTTGCAAGCACCGTGTGTCACCGATGTAGCATATAAAATTATTGAACACAGAACATTAACGCAGATTGAGCCCCTGTACATCGAATCGTTATAAATTTAATACCATTCGCATTAAATAAGTGATCAATATGCAATGAGGATGAACACTTATTTAGTGCGATTGGTATAACTATCTAATTTAACAATTAAAATATAATAAAAAAGGTAAAAGCAATGTATTATTTAAAAGAGCAGGTCTATTTCGAACCTTTATTTAACAACTGGTATGCATGGCCATACTTGTTGCCGCCTGTACAGGGCGCAAGACATTTAGTGCATACGCATACTCGAATTATGAAATCGTTTGTTAATAATGCACATTTGCACATTATGGCCAATCAGGAACCAGGCATGTCGGGTTCTGATTTCTTGGCCTGTAGCGAAGACCAAATAGAAGATATTAGAGCGTTGATCGAATTCTCTAAAAACGAATGTTCTGATTTGGTTGCATTGTCTGCGGCAGTTAGCGAGCTTGACGAATTGATCCGGGCGCACAAGACTGGTGAGTCTATTGAATATCTATATGAACAACTTCCGGACGCCCTAAAAGGCTATATAGAACTGTTTTTTGATATGGAACACAATCCGTCTTATCGATTGCTTGAAGGATTGCTGTACAAGAGTGATTACTATAAGCCACAGCTACAAACGGTAGCTTTTGGTTTGGTATCAGATACCAACCAACGGCCATTTGTATTTAGTACACCACGCTTGGTAGATGATGCTCATATTCATATTGATCTCAATTTCACTTCGCCGATACTCGATAGAATATCAAAAGCTCGTCAGCATCCATTAAGTGCGCAAGAATTGGATGAATTATTTGCTCAGTGCAAATGTCGAGGGGGGTTGACCAAAGAAGATTTATTTACTACTGAGTCACCGAAAAATCAATACAAGCCAGTCACCGATGGTATTCGATTAGAATATACGGGCCACGCCGGATTCTTAATTGAAACTAAAGATATTAGTATCCTGATTGACCCTGTAATAGCCTCAGTTCACGAATCTTATATTGGAGATGTGTTTAGTTTCAATCAGCTGCCGGATAAAATAGATTACATATGTTTGACTCATTCACATCAAGATCATGTAAATTTAGAAACCTTATTACAATTACGCCATAAGACAGACACTCTGATCGTTCCAAAAAATAATGGTGGAATGTTAGCTGATCCTTCGCTGAAGTTGATGTTGCAGCAGCTGAACTTCAAAGTGATGGAAGTTGAAGATATGGAAGAAATAGCCTTACCAGGTGGAAAAATTATAGCTTTGCCATTTTTAGGCGAACATGGTGATTTGAACATTAGATCAAAAGCCGCTTGGTTTATTGAGCTGTACGGTAAGAAGTTTTTTTTGGGTGCAGATTCAGCCAACCTTGATCCAAACATGTATCGTCATATTCAAAAAGCGGTCGGCGATGTTGATATACTTGCCATTGGCATGGAATGTGTTGGTGCACCTTATACCTGGATGTATGGCGCATTACATACAAAAAAGGTCAGCAAGCAAATTAAAAACTCACGTCGCCTGAATGGTTGTGACTCTAAGCTTGGTTTCGGCATGGTTGAAATCTTCAAACCAAAAGAAGTTTATATTTATGCGCTGGGTCTTGAACCTTGGTTTAACTACTTTATGGGGCTTGATTATAATGACGACTCCGAACAAATTATTCAGTCAAATAAGATGCTTCAGTTATGTCATGATACCGATATAAAATGTGAAAAAATGTTTGGTAGGAAGACTATAAATTTATAACTCAAATTTCGGAGTTAATTTTTGGCCAATAAAAGTGGACGTTTCTTCATTCTAGGGCTTCTTGTCGTAAGTTGAAGCGATCCATTTTTTGCATACATGTTAAAAAAGCGACAATCGTTTCTTCAATTTTTAACACGCTTGGTTTTTCAATATTTGTTAAGTTTTATCTTTGCTTTATTGGTGCCACCATTTGAAACCCAATAGTCACCGTATATCTTGGTGTGATTCTCTTTTGAAATGGCGTTTTTATATTGCTATTAGGAGGAGAACATCCCACCAGGTTAATTAACCTGAGATCTGCTTAAGAAGACTCTTTTTCTAGATCGACATTAATTCAAACTCACTCGGTGATAATTTAATCTGAGCGAGTTTAATTCCCCGCCGCTTGCGGCGTAAAGTTTTTTGAACTTAACGCTATAAGATACCTCTCTTCGTGTAGCGAATTTGAGCCAAAGCGAAAAGCCTTGGCGTGCGGTAATTCATTACATGGCTTTTGTTTTTAAGCAATAAGCCACTATGCCTGAAATGACATTCAACATAAAACGGCCTCATTACGATGTCGACTATGTTCTATTTGTGAAATGTTTTTGAGATGATCATTTATCATCTTAATAATGTATCTCTTTGATAACATAGCCCTATCAAATACAGACATTGTTTGGTAATTCCCCCATTTTTAATGGAGGCTATCTGTAGAATTTCCGTTGTTTAACTTTTCCAGTTTTTGTATGGGTGTTATGCCACCTATGCGCATATTAGGGCGTTCATTATTATAAGTCCATAACCAATCGGTTGCTTTATCTTGTAACTCACTAATATCATTGTGTAGTGGTACAGTGATTTTGGCCACCCATTAAGAAAGAAATGTTATGCTAATAAGCATACAAATTTGGGTGAAAAAATGACGAAATTAAAACGCGCAACATATTCAGCGGCAATTAAATTAGAAACGGCTCAGCTTGTAGTAGACCAAGGTTATACGCAAGAAGACGCAGCAAAAGCTATGGGGGTGGGTAAATCAACCGTAAGTAAGTGGGTTACTCAATTAAAGCTAGAACGCAATGGTCAGTCACCATCAGCGTCACCAATGACGCCCGAACAAATTGAAATCCGCGAACTTAAAAAGCAAATCCAACGCATTGAATTAGAAAAGGATATATTAAAAAAGGCTACCGCTCTCTTGATGTCCGACTCCCTGAACAATTCTCGTTAATCGAGAAGTTAAATCAACGAGAGCGTTATCCAATTAGTCTGCTGTGTAGCGTATTCAATGTGCATCGCAGCAGCTATAAGTACTGGGCCATACGGGATACAGCGCCGACACCTGAGCAAGCAAGATTAGAGGCTGAAGTAAAAGCAATACATGCGATGAGTGGTGGTTCAGCAGGGGCACGGACAATCGCAGCGATAGCAACGAACAATGATTTTGAATTGAGCCGTTATCGTGCAGCTAAGCTAATGGTTAAATTAAAGCTCGAAAGCTGCCAAGTACCTCAACATTCATATAAACGTGGTGGTAATGAACACCTTGAAATCCCAAACCTGCTTGATAGACAGTTTGATGTTGTTGAGCCGGATACCGTGTGGTGCGGTGATGTGACGTATATTTGGACAGGCAATCGCTGGGCTTATTTAGCCGTGGTTATTGATTTATTTGCACGCAAAGTGGTTGGCTGGGCAATGTCGTTGTCACCAGATACTAATTTAACGCTAAAAGCGCTTGAACTCGCATATGAAAGCAGAGGGAAACCGACAGGACTCATGTTCCATTCAGACCAAGGTAGCCATTATACAAGTTTAAAATATCGCCAACGTTTATGGCGCTATAAAATCACACAAAGTATGAGTAGACGTGGAAATTGTTGGGATAATGCGCCAATGGAGCGGTTTTTTAGAAGCTTTAAGACGGAATGGATGCCAAAGATTGGATATGGAAACTTTATAGACGCTAAATATAGCGTAAGTGATTACATAAATGGATATTACAACAATGTTAGGCCGCATCATTGTAATGCCGGTTTAGCGCCAAATGAATCTGAGGTTAGATATCAAGATTCTAAAACTGTGGCCAAAATTAGTTGACCACTACAGTTTAATACCTTGAAGAAAGTTTTGCGCATCTCCGTCTAAAATATATCGCGATTTATTTCGAACTGAACAGCTAAACTGCATATAGCTATTCCATGAGTCAAAACTCATAACTTTCCCTTATGTATAATATCTTTATCGGAGGACGCTTTTCCTATTTTAGCGTAAAAATATCCTTATTTCATGGGGCTTATATTAATAAAAAATAGTGTAAATTATTGCCAGCTATAAATATTACGCTTACTGTAGCTTACATAAACATGTGGAACAGATGAAAGAATCCACTTATTCTTACTAAGTTAATGATGACAGACCTGAATGACCGGTTATCGCTCTTATTCGCCTTTAACTTAAATCAAATCATTTCAACACCCTTTAATATATTTCATGTGCATTTTATAACCAAGAAGTGCTAGGTTAGTGGTAAATTAATTGAAGGAAATAATTATGAAATTAGAGTCATTAGCACTGCACCACGGTTACGAATCTGAGGCTACGACCAAATCGGCAGCCGTGCCTATTTATCACACTTCTTCTTATACATTTGACAATACGCAGCATGGTGCTGATTTATTCGATTTAAAAGTACCTGGAAATATTTACACCCGCATAATGAACCCAACCAATGCCGTACTTGAACAACGTATTGCCGCGATGGAAGGGGGCATTGGTGGGCTGGCTGTTGCCTCTGGGATGGCTGCTATTACGTATTCTATTCAATGTTTGTGTGAAGTCGGTACTAATATTGTAAGCACCAGCCAAGTATATGGTGGCACGTATAACTTATTTGCACATACCTTACCTAGGCAAGGTATTGAAGCACGCATGATTAAAGCCGATGACTTTACCGCGTTCGAGAATGCAATTGACGAGAACACCCGCGCTGTTTTTTGTGAATCTATTGGTAATCCGGCAGGTAATATTGTTGATATTGAACGTTTAGCACGTATTGCACACAGCAAAGGTGTGCCGCTTATTGTTGATAATACCGTGGCTACGCCGTATTTATGCCGCCCATTTGAGCTGGGCGCCGATATAGTGGTTCACTCACTTACAAAGTATATAAACGGGCACGGTACTGCCATTGGCGGCATGATTGTCGACTCAGGAAAATTTGATTGGAAAGCGAATGCCACGCGTTTTGCAATGATGAACGAGCCTGATCCGTCGTATCATAATGTGGTTTATACCGAAGCCTTTGCTGAAGCTGCATTTATTGGACGTTGTAGAGTAGTGCCACTTAGAAATACTGGCGCAGCGCTTGCGCCTAAAAACGCATCTGACATTTTAATTGGCCTTGAAACCTTAGGCTTAAGAATGGATCGCCACTGCGAAAATGCACAGTATCTGGCTGAGTATTTAGAAAACCATCCAAAAGTGCTTTGGGTTAACTACGCAGGGCTTAAATCAAGCCCGTATAACGCAATGAGTCAAAAAATTACCAGTGGTAAAGCATCGGGTATTTTAAGTTTTGGTATTGCTGGTGGCCTAGAAGCAGGTACTCGTTTTATTGATGCGCTAAACATGATTTTACGCTTAGTTAATATTGGCGATGCCAAGTCCCTTGCGTGTCATCCTGCGTCAACCACACACCGCCAATTAAATGATGAAGAGCTTGCTAATGCGGGCGTAAGTCGCGATTTAATTCGTTTGTCAGTCGGTATTGAAAACATTGCAGACATAATTACTGATGTAAGCCAAGCGCTCGATAAAGCATAACGTTAATTTATAGCCTCGGGATATTGAGGCTTTTAGCTCCATTACGCTTTTGAGATATCGGCTCGTGGTGTTTCTAAAATCGCTTTTTTTTCATCTTCAGATAATATTATCCAATCAAATATTTCCTCGTTGGTACGCCCACAACCGGTGCAGTAACCGCTGCGCCTTTCGCATATTCCTAGGCAATCAGTTTTAAATTTAGACGGTTTTTTGTTTTGATTTAATTGGCGCATATTAAAGTCCTAACGGTGGTGCAATTTCAAAGCGAGTAGTGAACCCATTACCTTCTTGATTAGTTGAGAGTGTAATCACTGGGGTTTTAGTATCAAGTACAAAGGTGCTGTAAATTGAACTTGCTGTTTCTTTTTGACTTTCAAACCAACCTGTTTTGGTTAAGCATTGGCGTAATTGCTTAGCCAGTTTTTGATGAGACTTTACGGTTTGCGTTTGTGTATTAACAGGTGTTTGGCATTGGTAGCTTGCTTGCTCTGACTTATTTAAAGTAACTGTACAGTTTGCTCCAATCATATGAGAATTAGTACGCCATTGATTAGTAAACTGGTTATTTACTTTATCTGTTTTTATTGGATTAAAACCAGACTCAAAACCATTTATTAGGTTATTAATGGTGCTGCATTCATCGAGTATTACTGTGGTTTTTACAGACTGCTTCGTTGTAGTAGTGGTTGCTGTAGTTGTAGTCTGATTAGTTTTGCTGGTACAGCCCGCTAAAATAAATACGACAACTAAAACAAATGCGACGAAGGAAGGAGTAATATAGTTTTTCATAGTTCACAGTAACCGATTAATTGAGCCTCGCACTATACCATACATAATTTACTCAACTAAAAGCGAAAAACAAAAAGGCCCATAAAATATGGGCCTTTTGTAATTTGCTTTAGCAAGTGCTATTTATGGCGACCTTGCAAGCATTTAATTACATCTTCAAGGGCTAAGCCTTGGCGTTGTAGCAATACAGTCAGATGATAAATTAAATCAGCAGATTCGTTTGTTAGCTCATCGTTATCGTGTTTCATAGCGGCAAGGGCAACTTCTACGCCTTCTTCACCTACTTTTTGACAGCTACGGCTTAAGTCTTTAGCAAACAATGAAGCGGTGTAGCTTTTTGATGGGTCGTCGTTTTTACGCTCAACAATCACATCTTCTAATTGCGCTAAAAAGCTCAGGCTTGGTTTTGCATCATCGCCAAAGCAGCTTTGTGTGCCTAAGTGGCACGTTGGGCCTTCTGGGTTAGCAAGTACTAAAATTGAGTCGTAGTCACAATCGGTATGCACAGATACTACGTTTAAGTAGTTTTCTGATGACTCGCCTTTAGTCCATAAACGCGATTTTGAACGCGAGTAAAACGTTACCTTATTAGTATCAAGGGTAACAGCGAGTGCTTCGCTGTTCATAAAGCCTTGCATTAAAATAACACCCGAGCGGGCATCTTGAATAATAGCAGGGATCATGTCACTTTTAGCGAAATCGACTTGAGCTTGGTTTTGTTGTGTTACTTGCATAATCTTGCTGCCACTTGGTTATCTGTTAAAAATTGTTTTAGTTCGCCAATGTTAATCACATTTTTATGAAAAACGCTGGCGGCTAGTGCACCATCTACTTTGCTTTGTTTAAATACATCAACAAAATCTTGCATACTACCTGCACCGCCAGAGGCGATTAAAGGAATGTCACATAGCTCGCGAATTTTACTTAGTTGTTCGTTATCGTAACCGTTACGAACGCCATCTTGGTTCATACAGTTTAATACAATTTCGCCTGCGCCTAAGTCTTGTACGCGTTTAACCCATTCTTGTGTTTTATAGCGCGTACGGCTTGATGCATTAGGATCGCCGGTTAATTGATACACTAAATACTCGCCAGTAATTTCATCAAAAAAGCTGTCAATGCCGACTACAACACATTGCTTACCAAACTCATCGTGTAATTCTTTAATAAGTTCAGGGCGCGCAATAGCAGGGCTGTTGATGCTTATTTTATCAGCACCGCGTTCTAAAACACGCGCTGCATCAGCCACTGATTTAATACCGCCCGCTACACAAAATGGAATATCGATATTTCGTGCAATACTTTCTACCCAATTTACATCAAGTAGGCGTTTTTCAACGCTTGCACTGATTTCGTAAAAAACCAGTTCATCGGCGCCAGCTTCGCTGTAGGCTTTAGCCATTGTTAAAATATCGCCAACAACTTCATGGCCTTTAAACTTAACGCCTTTAACTACTTGGCCGTCTTTAACGTCTAAACACGGGATTATGCGTTTTGATAACATGCCAGTGCCTCCTCAACGCTAAATGCGCCATCAAGCAATGATTTACCTAAAATAACGCCGCCAACACCGAGCTCTTTAAGCTTTTTAATGTCATCTAGTGAGCTTACGCCCCCTGAGGCTTGCACTTTAATTGTGCTGTTATGGCGAGTTAAATCTTCATATAATTCAAACGATGGGCCCGTCATAGTGCCATCTTTACTGATGTCCGTGCATAAAAAATCGATAACACCTAAGCCTACATAAAAATCTACCAGCTCAAGTAAACCAAACTCAGATTCACTTAACCAACCGTGTGTTGCTGGCGCCCAGCCCGTGGCTGTTTTATTTACATCAAGGGCAATTACAAAATGCTCTGCGCCAAATTGCTCAATCCAGGCTTTTACTTGTTCGCGTTTTTCTACTGCCATTGAACCAATAACAACTTGGTTTGCACCGGCTTTTAGCCAATCACTTACATCTTGCTCTGAGCGAATACCGCCGCCCACTTGGTACGGTACGTTAAGTGCTTTGGTTGCAGCTTGAATATGTTTCCACTGTTTTTTACTTGGATCGCGTGCACCTTCTAAATCTACAAGGTGTAGTTTACCTGCGCCACTGTCGGCGTATTCTTTTAAACGCGCGCCAAGTTCGAAAGGGTAAAACTGTGCTGTGTCGTATTTACCTTGGTACAAGCGCACAATTTGATTTTGTAATACGTCTAATGCTGGAATAATCACAAATAATCTCTTTTTTGTTAGTTAATGGGCAGCTTATAACTGCCAATCAACAAAATTTTGTAATAAACGTGCGCCAACTTTTGCGCTGCGCTCTGGGTGAAATTGCATGCCTGCATAATTGTCTTTAGCAACAATGGCTGAAAAGGTTTGACCGTACTCGCCGCTCACTAGTGTGGCGTCGTTTACGGTGTGCGCAAAGCTGTGAACAAAATACACTTGCTCATCAAGCGTTAGCCCTTTAGTTAATGCATGCTCTTTGTTAACGCTTAAGTTATTCCAACCCATATGCGGCGACGTTAAATTGCCTACATCAAGCGCTTTTACTTGCCCTGGTATTTTACCTAGGCACTGTACGTTACCTTCTTCGGTGCTTTCGCACAGTAACTGCATACCTAAGCAAATCCCCATAAGCGGGCGCTGGTATTCATTTATTGCTTGTTGCCAGCCGTTATCTACTAGGCGTTTCATAGCAACCGACGCGTGACCTACACCTGGCAATATAGCGCGCTCAAAACCCGCTAATTGCTCTGGTGAAGTAATTACTGTTGGCGTTTGGCCTAAACGTTCAAACGCAAAACGTACTGAATTTATATTGGCACAACCGGTATTAATTATGGCAATCATAAACATCCCTTAGAGCTGGCTGTTTGTTGGGTCGTGTCTTGTGCTACTGCCATACGAAGAGCACGTGAAAACGCTTTAAATAAGCCTTCTACTTGGTGATGACAGTTACCGTCGCTTACCGATAAAATAAGGCTAATAGCGGCATTATCACTTAAGCTTTTGAAAAAGTGCTCAACCATTTGCACGTCTAAGTCGCCGGCTTTTTCGCGGCTAAAATTAGCGTTTAATACAAATGATGCACGGCCCGATAAATCAATTTGTGCTTCAGCTTTACATTCATCCATCGGCAGCGCAAAACCATAGCGTGCAATTTGCGATTTAGTGCCAAGCGCTTGTTTAAGTGCAACACCTAAGGCAATACCAATGTCTTCAACAAGGTGGTGCTCGTCTATGTGTAAATCGCCTTTGGCTTTAATGTTTAAACCAATGTTTGCGTGCGTGCGAATTTGATCAAGCATGTGATCAAAAAAGCCAAGTCCGGTGTCTATGCTGCCATTTTTAGTTTGATCTAAGTTTATGGCTACATCAATTTGGGTTTCTTTAGTGTTGCGTGTAACACGACCTTCGCGGTTTGCAGTGGTCAATTTAGTTACTATGGCACTCCAATCGCCGTCGTATAAAATACCTTCACAACATAAGTTTTGAGCAAGGCCAATATCGGTCTGGCGATCGCCAATAACAAAAGAGCGCGCTAAGTCTACTTTGCCAGAGCGCATAAGCTCGGTAAGTAAGCCCGTTTTAGGTTTACGGCAGTCACAATTTTGCTCGTCAAAGTGTGGGCAAATTAATACCTCGTCAAAGCTAATGCCTTGGCTTTGCATTATGTCCATCATTTTATCTTGTGCTATATCAAAGTCAGCAGTCGGGAAGCTGTCTGTGCCTAAGCCATCTTGGTTAGACACCATTACTAAACGGTAACCTGCGGCTTGTAATTGTAACAACGCAGGAATAACACCAGGTAAAAATGCTAGCTTTTCAAGGCTATCCACCTGTTTGTCGGTAATTGGCTCTTCAATAATAGTGCCGTCGCGGTCGATAAATAAATAGGGGTTACTCATGATACTTCGTTTCCTGCTAAAGATGCTGCGGTAGCCGGCGTTTGTAAGCCATCTAACCAAATTTTTACTTGTTCAAGTTCTTGTTCACTGCCAATTGAAATTCGTAGCCAGTCGTCTTCACCGTATAGTGTAAAAGCGCGCATAACCAAACCTTGCTCAAGTGCAATTTTAAAGTAGTTTTTATCGGCTAATTTTAAAGTAACAAAGTTACCTTCACCAGTGAGAATTTTTAATGCAGCAGGGGAGGCGTTTAGCCAATCTACCAACTTAGCTTTTAAGCTATTTAAAATAGTAACTTGGCGGCGCATTGATGTAATTGCATCGGGTGCAATTGCTTGCGCTGCAATACTTGCTACTACGCCCGATACCGGATACGGCGCAATGACTTTACGAATTGGCGCAAGAGTTGCTGCTTGTGCAAGCGTAAAGCCCGTTCTGAGCCCTGCTAGCGCAAAGGCTTTAGAAAGCGTGCGCAGAACCACTACATTACTAAACTCATTAATAAGTTTTGTGGCGCTTTGCTTTGGGCAGAACTCTATATAGGCTTCGTCAACAATAACCAGTGCTTTACCCATAAGTGCTGTTGCAATCGCTTTTACTTTATCAAGTGGTGTTAGGCTGCCCGTTGGATTATTTGGGTTACAAATAAATACCAGTTTTGAGCTGCCAACAGCTGCAACTATTTCGTCAGCACTGCCACTTAATAATAATTCTTGGGTAAGCGCGTTAATACCAACGTTGTGTGTATCGGCGGTAACTTTGTACATACCGTAGGTTGGTAAAAATAGCGCAATACTATCTTTAGCTGGCTCACAGTATGTGCGCACTAAAAGCTCAATGCCTTCATCTGCGCCGCGCGTCATTAATACATTTTCGCTTTCAAGCTCTGTATAAGCGGCGTAACGGTCAATAACCAGTTGCGGTTGTGGATCGGGGTAGCGATTTAAATCCTCAATACTCAGTTCAAGGTTTTTAGCATACGGGCTTTCGTTAGCATTGAGCCACGTAGTACCGGTTAGCTTTTCACTTTTTGCAGAGCTGTATGCAGCAAGGGCTGCAATATTCTTAGGTAATAAGCTAGACGCTTGTGCGCTCTCATTGCTCATTTTTAATTGCCTCTAAACGAATTGAAACCGCATTAGCGTGGGCATCAAGGCCTTCTGCATCTGCAAGTGGTAAAATTGCTTTTGAAAGCTGCGTTAAACCACTTTTAGTAATTGTTTGCACTGTGTATGTACGAAAAAAATCAAGCAAGTTTAAACTCGAGTATGTTGCACTGTAACCATATGTTGGTAACACGTGGTTAGTACCCGATGCGTAATCGCCTGCAGATTCTGGTGTGTAGTCACCTACAAATACTGAGCCTGCATTTTTAACTTTATCTAGGTAAGGTGTTGCATCGCCTAGTTGTAAAATTAAGTGCTCTGGGCCGTATTGCGCCGATACATCAAATGCTTGCTCAACTGAATCAACCAAAATAAGTGAAGAATTAGCGAGCGCTTGTTCGGCTGTTTCTTTACGGCTCAAATTAGCTAACTGGCGTGTAAGTGCCTGCTGAGTTTGTTCTATAATTCTTTCGCTGTTACATAGTAAAATAACTTGCGAGTCTGCGCCGTGCTCTGCTTGTGAGAGTAAATCGGCGGCTATAAATTCTGGGTTTGCACGTTCATCTGCAATAACTAATACTTCAGACGGACCTGCTGGCATATCAATTGCCATACCTGGGATAGTTTGCGCAACGAGCTGTTTAGCCATTGTTACGAAGCTATTACCTGGGCCAAAAATTTTGTTTACTTTAGGAACCGATTCGGTGCCATAAGCCATTGCTGCAATTGCGCCTGCGCCACCACTTTCTATCAAAGTAGTAATGCCACATAACTTAGCTGCATATAAAATAGCAGGGTTAATTGCTTTATCACCTTGTACCGGCGTAGCTAGTACAACGGTTTTAGCGCCGCTTAACTGTGCTAATACACCTTGCATAATGACCGACGATGGCAGTGGAGCACTGCCACCGGGTACATAAATACCGACTGCTTCGATGGCTTGATATTTCAGTTCACATACAACGCCTGGTTGGGTTGATAATTTAATATCTTTTGGCAACTGCGCTTCGTGAAAACGTTTAACATTTGCATAAGCGGTGTCAATTGCGTATTTAAGCTCAGCACTTAGTGCTTGCTCAGATGCGTTAATTTCATCTAGCGGTACGCGCAAACGTGGGTTAGCTCTATTATCAAACTCTTTGGCCATGCTAAGTAAGGCCTCATCGCCTTGCTCTTTTACGTTAGCTAAAATAGTTTTGCATATTGCTTCAACCTTTGCGCTTACAGAAACTGCAGGGCGCATTAGCGCCGCTGCTTGTACTTGTGAAGATTCCTCATTCCAACGAAGCATGGTACTTACTCCATCATTTTTTCAATTGGCATAACTAAAATAGAGTTAGCGCCTAGGGCTTTTAACTGCTCCATTGTTTCCCAAAATAATGTTTCGCTGCTTACCATGTGCAGTGCTACGTATTCTTCATTACCCGCAAGGGCAAGTAGAGTCGGTTGACCAGAACCAGGTAAAATTTCACAAATTTCATCAAGTTTGTTTTTTGGTGCGTGTAGCATAATGTATTTGCTTTCTTTAGCTTGTCTAACACCACGTAGGCGCGGCATAAGCTTATTGATTAGTGCTAGTTTGTCAGCATCTTGCAGATCTTTATTTTGAATTAAACATGCGTTTGACTCTAAAATTGTATCACCTTGAATTAAGCCGTTAGCTTCAAGTGTTGCGCCAGTAGATACTAAATCACAAATTGCATCAGATAAACCCGCACGTGGTGCTACTTCAACAGAGCCCGTAAGCATTACTGTACTTGCGTTAATGCCTTCGCGCTTTAACCATTGAGTTAAAATTTCTGGGTAGGTAGTTGCAATACGTTTGCCTTCAAACCAGCTTTTATCGCGAGCGCCTAGCTCTTGTGGCCATGCAAGTGCAAGACGACAGTAACCAAAATCTAGTTTTGAAAGTTTGTTTACTTCGCTGGGAACACCTTGACGTTCACGTTCTGCTTGAACTTCTACTAGTACGTTTTCGCCAACTATACCTAAGTCACATACACCGTCCATTACTAAACCCGGAATATCGTCATCGCGCACACGTAGTACGTCAATTGGCATATTAGTTGAGTGTGCAATTAAGCGTTGTTCACGAAGGTTAAGTTTAACACCTAACTGTTTTAACAGATCTTGACAATCTTTAGATAGGCGGCCGCCTTTTTGGATGGCGATACGTAGACGATTACTGTTGTTCATTATTCATTTTCCTTTAATTTAAAAACTAAAAACCCCGAGGGGAACCTCAGGGCGAAAATGAATCAATGTTATTTGAATCGCCAGAGGTTCCTTTTAGGAATAACCTCTCAGCGAAAGACCTGACAGGTTATTCCGGTGAATGGTGGTGATGATGTACTGTTGTCAGGTTTAAGCGCATTTTTTGTCCTATGTAACTGCCCGTAAGTTCGCAAACGTGCAGTTGTTATTTGTTTAAATAAATTTCGCATTCATAAAAACATAAACGGCCATATTATGGCAAGTTTTTTTTAGCTTAATTAAAGCATATGTTATAACTGTCGATAATATTAAGATAATAAGCGCAATTTTAGCGAATAATTGTTTGTTTATCATTCAAATTTAGCATTTTGATAATCAAACAGTTAAATAAGGAAGTACGTATGGATATCATGATCCCTTATTTAGGAAGAATCACCAGGCTAGAAGTTGAGTCAAAAGGCGCTTTCCATATTGCGGGTGTGCAAAGTGGATCGGCTACTGAAAAAGTTGAACTAGAGAATAAAAAAAGGCGTGAGTTACAAAAAAAGAAACAGCTCAATATGCTTGATGATCAAAATAGTAAAAAAAAGTCTAACGTAGACGATGACGAAAACCCCCATTTAGATACATGGGCTTGATAATACCAACTTTACTAAATACATAAGCAATTAACTCAAAAAGGCCCTTGCGGGCCTTTTTGCTTATGCCAATTAGCTTAAACTCTTAAGCAGATTAGCATTACTCTTGGTTTTTGCTTTTAAATATATAAAAGCTAAATATTGCAAACACACATACCTGAGCCACAATACCTTGCCATGTCGATTTTATACCAAGCCATGCTATATCAAAGCTTATTGGTAGCGACGCAATACCTATTATATCGGCCTCTTGTAATGCAATAACGGCTTTGCCCATAAGTACAAACGAGAGTGCAAATAGTAGGTAAGTGGTAATGTAAAAAAACTTAGCCACCGGTAATTTAATTGAGTATTTAATTAATACCCACGTAATAATAGCCAGTATTGCTATAGCTATCGCAAAACCCGATGCGATAGATGAATATTGAGCAGGCGAGCTTTGCGTTAATAATGACTGATAAAACAGCACGGTTTCGAATACTTCTCGGTATACGGCAATAAAAGAAAGCCCCGCTAATCCCCATAATGTACCCGACTCAAGGCGCTTATCTATATTGTCTTTTATATATTTTTGCCATTGTTGCGCACTTGTTTTACTGTGCATCCATACGCCAACATACAGTAAAATTACAGCGGCAAATAATGCGCCAACACCTTCCATTACTTCGCGGCTCGCACCACTTATTTCTATTAATGTTTGCGCAGCAGCCCACGTTAAACCACCAGCAATAAGTGCTGTTATCCAACCAATATGTACATATTTTAGCGCATCTTTGCGTTTAGTTTTAATAAGCACAGTCATAAGGGCAATAATAACTAAGAGTGCTTCTAAGCCTTCTCGCAGTAATATAACTAAACTTGCTGAAAGTAGCGCGCCGTCAGTTAGCTTAGTTTCGTTTAGCATGCTATCTGCTTTAGCGAGTTGAGTTAGTGCGGCACTTACTTTTTCGGCAACAACGGCCGTATCTTTTTCGTTTTTGAATGTTTGGCGCAGGTTCATCAGTCGTACTTCGATGTTTTTACGCAGTGTTTCATCGTAGGCATTTAAGTTGTTTTCAACAAGCTCAAAGCCATCTAAGTATGCGCTAATTGCTAAATCACTTGCTTGTGAGTAATTGCCTTTAGCATGTGCGGCTTGCGCTGCAAGTAACTGCGTGCGAGTAACTGTTATCGGATTCTTGTTAGCGCTAAATAATTGCTCTGGATTACCACGAAGCCATTTAACGTAATGTGCTTGTGCTTCACTTTGACCTGCCGATAATTGTGCGGGGTTTAGGTTTACAATCTGCGAAGCGGTAATGTTTTGTTCTACAGTTTGTGGTTTTTGAACATCTTTAAATGCCAAGCTACCTACATAAAAAGCTAAAGACCATCGTTGTTGTTCATTAAATTGGGTAAAAGCAACCATAGGTGTGTCGTCAATGCCGTTACTTACAGCGTCAAACAACCCCATTAAAGAGCGGTTTGTTGCGCGTTCTTCATCGGTAAAGTTGGTAGGCTCTGGCGATAAGTTTTTTGCAAGCGGGCCGTCGCCTTGACCATTTGGGCCGTGGCACATTGAGCAGTTAGTAGCAAAAAGCGCTTTAGTTTGCTCAACGGGAAGTAGTGATGTAGGTAACGATAGTTGCGGCATAAAGGTAAGTAGTGACTCACGAAGTGCTGAGCTTGCTGCACGTACATCTACAACACTCGCTTTATTAGCAATCGCTGTATGCAGTGCTTTAGCTTGTGCTTTTACTGTATCAAACTCATTGGTTTGGCCTGATAGCTGTCCAGCTTGCTCAATAATGACGTGCGAAAATTCAGTCATTTCTTGATATTCGTCAGGGTCAAGTATTTCACCATTTCCAACAGCTGCCACGTAATCTACACCTACATACTCTGCAAGCTGTGCAATTTGTTTTATTTTTGTTTGCTCATTAGGTGAGGCCGACACATTAAAGCTTGCCATAGCCATTATAAAAAGCACAAAAAAACAATGAAATTGATGTTTGCCCAGAGATACAAAATTAAAAAACACGTGAGAATTATTTTTGGACATTGAAAAGCCCTACAGAGGAAAAGCCAAAATTATAATTGTTTTCATTTGTATTTCAAGCGGATTAATTTAAACAAAGCAGATAAATAAAAAGGATAACAATTTATAGAACTTTAAAGTGTTTTTGTAACACGAAAGTAACAGTAACCAAGTGATTTATATAATAACTTGGTTACTGATTTGATTGCTCACAAAGCATTTATTACTTTGCTTGCTCAGCTGACTTAATGCTGCTTTGAATAAGCGGCGAGATAGTTAAACCTTGTACAATAATAGAAAATATAACCACAACGTAAGTAACAATAACAATAAGGTTGTGTAAGTCAGAGCCGCCTACAAAAACTTGCTCGCGAGGGATTGCTGCCGCCATTGCAAGTGCAAGTCCGCCACGTAAACCACCCCAAGTTAATATTTTAACACTGTGCTTGTCGTAAGTTCTAAAGCGTTTAAAGATAACAAAGGGTGCGCCTACGCTAATAAAGCGTGCTAGTAATACTGCAGGTACCATTAGTAAGCCTAAGCCAATTTCCCCGATTGTAATAGGCATAGTCACAATTAGCATACCTATTATTAAAAACAGTAGGGCATTTAAAAAGCTATCGGTTGCATGCCAAAAATCTTTTACGTAACGAGTATCTTCAGGCCCCGTGCGCTCTGTTGCTTTAGTACGAGTAATGTTACCCATTAATATGCCGCTGGTTACCATGGCAAGTGCGCCTGATATTTCCCAAATATTTGCAGCAGCAAAACCTGCAGTAGGAATAGTTAAGGTTATCAATAAACGAATATTTACATCGCGGCTGTTAATAATTAAAAAGTGGCCAACCAAAGCGATAACCAAACCAAACGCAATACCGCCTAGGGCGTCTACAAAAAAGAGTTCTGCTATATCGCCAAATTGTGCATCGGTGCCATAAAAAGCAACCGAAAAAATGGTCGTAAATATTACTAAACCAATACCATCGTTAAATAGCGACTCACCTTCTACTTGAACTGAGATACCCTCTGGCGCTCGCATTTGTTTAATAATAGCAAGTACAGCAATAGGGTCGGTTGGGCTAATAAGCGCACCAAATAATAAACAATAAATAAAAGGCACTGGCCAGCCAAGAAAAGCAAATAAGTAAAAGCTTAAGTAGCCAACAATAAAAGTAGAAACAAGAGTGGAAAACAGTACCAACACCGTTATTTCCCAGCGTTGTTTTCTAAGTGCTAACAGGTTTATTTCCAGTGCACCTGCATAAAGCAAGAAACCTAACATACCTTTGAGGAGTAATTCGTTAAAGTTAATACTCGAGACGATTTTTGTCATTTCAAGTGCGTTCTGATCGCCTAATAATTTTACTGCAACAATCAAAAGTAAAGAAATAACAACCGAGCCTGTAGTTATTGCAATAGTAGTTTGCATTTTGAGGATGTACTGATTTGCAAAAGCAATAAAAATAGCAAGTGCAGAGAGAAAACAAATGAGGTACCAAGCATTCATTTAATAACCTTAATTAACGAGAAAAACATATGATTAAGCGGGATCTAAACATGCCTATGTTACTCCCGAGATATAGCTATGTCACAGTGTTTGTTAGACAATTTGTATTTTTTATTTTTAATAAAAATAGTTTTGGTAAATAAGAAATTAAAGATGTTAAAGCTTCAGCCGCGCCTTTAGAAATAGGTTTGTTTTTTAGGCCTTTTGTTAAATTTAATAGTGTTTGTATTGTAAAAATCACTTTATTAAATTTATACACTTAATTGTATTATTTTTATTTCAATATGTTACTCAAAGTAAATAAATGTTTACATTATGTTAATTAAATGTTTTTAATGTTTGGTGGGTTTTTATTAAGTTGTTGAATTAAAGGCTTTTAATTTATTTTTTAATACTTTAATTGTAAATTTTTTGTTTCATTTTCAATTGTATGATTTGTAGCCTAGGATTGCTTTAATCGGGAACAAGATGTACCGATTAATAAAAGTATATTCAAACAAATAAACAAATGGAGCGTAAACGTGAATTTATCAAAAATCACAATAGCAACACTTGCTGCCTTTACTTTGGTACAAGCAACAAGCGCAGTAGCTGCAAATAAAAAATATTTAAATCAACAAGCAAATATAAATAATTCAGCACAAAATGGTGTGTCTTCTGTATTGATGGTTAGCCCTGATCAGTTAGTAGGTTTAGAGGCAGGAAATGAGCTGGTTGTATTAAAAGAAATAAAAAGTAATAACGGTGATACAACTCGTCGTTATCAACAAGTATATAATGGATTACCGGTAATTGGAGATACGGTGAGCTTGACGTTTAACAATAATGGGCAACTTAAACGTGCTCATGGTGCTGCTGTATATGATATATCAAGCGATATTGACACAGTTACTCCAAAGTTAAATCAAAAATTGGCAGTAGCTAAGGGATTGCAAAAATCATCTGCAGCGATAAAGTCTGTTGGCTTAGAAAAACATAATGAAAAATCACAATTAGCCATTTGGGTTGATGAGCAAGGTGAAGCGCATTTGGTTTATGAAGTGTCTTATGTTACATACGGAAGTAACCCATCACGTCCATATCAAATCATAGATGCAAATTCTGGAGATGTACTTTTTAGCTTTGATAACCTTCAACATGCTGATGCGACAGGCCCAGGTGGTAATCTAAAAACCGGGAAATACATTTATGGCACTGATTTTGATAGCTTAAATGTAAGTCAGGCGGGCAATAACTGTTCAATGAATACCACTAATGTAAAAACCATTAACCTAAATGGTGGTACTAGTGGCTCAAGTGCATATTCATTTACATGTCCTGAAAATACCTTTAAAGAAATTAATGGTGCCTATTCGCCACTTAATGATGCACATTATTTTGGTAACGTAATTTTTAATATGTATAACGATTGGATTGGTACGCCGCCGCTTTCATTCCAACTGCAAATGCGAGTTCACTATAGTAGTAACTATGAAAATGCATTTTGGGATGGCAGTGCGATGACCTTTGGTGATGGCCAAAATACGTTTTATCCACTTGTTAGCCTAGACGTATCAGCTCATGAAGTAAGCCACGGCTTTACTGAGCAAAACTCAGGTTTAGTTTACAGTGGAAAGTCAGGTGGTTTAAACGAAGCATTCTCTGATATGGCTGGTGAAGCGGCTGAATTTTACATGAAAGGCACAAACGATTGGTTAGTTGGTAAAGATATATTTAAAGGCAACGGTGCTCTTCGTTACATGAATAATCCAACACAAGATGGTAGATCAATTGATAATCAATCAAGCTACTCTTCAGGAATGGATGTTCATTATAGTTCTGGGGTGTTTAATAAAGCATTTTATAACTTAGCAACTACATCTGGTTGGGATACTGAAAAGGCATTTAAAGTGATGGCACGTGCAAACCAATTATATTGGACTGCAAGCACTAACTGGGATCTTGCTGGTAACGGCGTTATGGATGCAGCTTGTGATTTAAATTACGATCCAAGTGCTGTTAAAGCAGCCCTAAGTGCTGTTGGCGTAAACTCTAATTTAAGTTCGGGTAGTTCATGTGGCACAACCACTCCGCCAGCGGAAGATGAAGCGTTATCTAATGGCGTTACTCGTACTGGTATAAGTGGCTCAGCTAAAGAGCAGTTGTTTTTTACACTTGATGTACCAGCGGGTGCTAGCAATTTAGTATTTAATACTAATGGCGGCTCTGGTGATGCAGATTTATACGTACGATTTGGAAGCAAACCGACACTTAGCACTTATGATTGCAACAGTACAACTTCTACAAGTACTGAAAGCTGCTCTATAGGTAGTGCTCAAGCGGGTACATACTACGTTATGGTAGAGGCATGGAATGCTATTTCAGGGGTTTCATTAACAGGTAGTTATGACGGGTCTACTGGCGGAGGTGTTTCGCCAATTAACCGTACAGAAAGCAATGTGAGCGTTGCTTCAGGTGGTTGGACACGCTTTACGCAAAATTTAGATGCAGGGTATTCTTCACTCGATATTTCAATGGCCGGTGGTTCTGGTGATGCTGATTTATATGTAAATTTTGGTTCAGCATCTAGTACTAGCTCTTATGAGTGCCGCCCATATAAAAATGGAAACGTTGAAACGTGTACGATAGAAAATCCTCAAGCAGGTACATGGTATATAGACTTACAAGGTTATAGCGCGGCAAGCGGTATAACATTAAGTATTTCAGCCAATTAAGTTAATTTCTAGGGAGCATTCGCTCCCTTTTTTATTTTTCAAAACTTCCTCGTCTCAAAGGCACTACTCGACTTAAAAGGTATCAATTAATGAAACACGCGATAAAAATTATGCTATTCAGTGCTAGTACTTTATTACTTACCCAACCCTCATACGCACAAGACACTGAAAGTGTTTGGGTAACGATAGATCCCGTTGCAGCCAAACATTATAAACAGGTTCAAAACTCGCTTAAACCAAATGATGAATTATTGAGTATACAAGATACAACATTACAAACAGTGAATTTGTTAAAAATAAGGCCTGCAAATATTGCTCATTTAAGTGAGTTTATGCATGATAATTATCATCGCTGTGGAGGGTTTGTTGCTCATGATTCGTTAATCGAGGCTAATGAATACACTCAGCAGTTAGCTGCCGTTCAAAATCTAAGTGCGTTAGCTGCTACATATAGCATTGACAATCCGCAAACAACTCAGCAATTAATAAATAGTATTAGTCCAAATAATTTGACGAACACAGTTAATTCGATGAGTAGCTTTTATAATCGCTATTACACGGCTCAAACTGGGGTAGATGCCTCACAATGGCTAAAAGATTACTGGCAACAGTTAGCAGCTACACGTAATGATATAAATGTTGATTACTTTACTCATAGCTGGGCGCAGTCGTCGGTCATTGTTACTATTGAAGGAGATGAAGAGGCTGATGAAATTGTCATTATTGGTGGGCATTTAGACTCAATTAATCAATCAAATCCAAGCAACGGTCGCTCACCAGGGGCTGATGATAATGCATCGGGGATTGCTGTATTATCTGAAGTGTTAAGATCGATTGTTGAAAATGATTATAAACCGCAAAAAACAATTCATATAATGGCTTTTGCTGCAGAGGAAGTTGGTTTAAGAGGTTCAAAAGATATTGCTTCATCTTATAAATCACAAGGAAAAAATGTGATCGGCATGGTGCAATTTGATATGACTGGAAACAATGGCAGTAGCGAAGATATTGTAATGATGACTGATTACACTACAAATGCTCAAAACCAATTTTTAGGTCAGTTAATTGATTCCTACTTACCTAACATTACCTATGGTTTTGACCAATGTGGGTATGGGTGTTCTGATCATGCATCATGGTATCAACAAGGCTTTGCAGCATCAATGCCATTTGAATCTAGGATGGCTGATATTAATCCGTTAATTCATACACAGAATGACGCTAATTTTGATGCTGACCACGCTAGTAAATTTGCAAAACTTGCTGTGAGTTATTTAGCTGAAATGGCAAAAAATGCTGGTGATATAGTGCCACCAGCTAATAATGAGTTACAAAATGGTGTTGCAGTTTCTGGCCTTGCAGGTGATGCTAAAGCGCAGCTTATCTATACGCTACAGGTACCTAATAATGCAAGTAACTTAAACTTTACTACCTCAGGTGGCAGCGGTGATGCAGACTTATATGTTAAATTTAATACAGCGCCTACATTAGAAAATTTTGATTGTAAAAGTACAACATCATCGAGCAATGAAAGTTGTGATATTGCGAGTGCCCAAAACGGTATTTATTACGTTATGGTAGAAGCATGGAACTCTATTGCTAATGTTTCTCTTATTGCCAGTTATAGTGAAATAACAGCGATTGAACCCATTAATCGAACAGAAACTGATATTAGTGTTGCTACGGGAGATTGGGGGCGGTTTACACAAGACTTAGAAGCAGGGTATTCCTCTTTAAATATAACTATGGCTGGTGGCTCAGGCGATGCCGATTTATATGTGAATTTTGCCAGTCAATCAACTGAATCTGTATATCAATGTAGACCATATAAAAATGGTAATGCTGAAACGTGTAGTATTACCAACCCACAAGCGGGCAAGTGGTATATTGACTTAAAGGGGTACAGCGCAGCTAGTGGAATAACCTTAACTATAAATGCGCAATAATAACTAATGGGAGCTCTGCTCCCTTATTTATATACTCAAACCGATTACTTAATTACTTGCCCTTGATGTTTAGCTTACGTAAAATCCCGCTATTATTTATTGTAAAGTGATTGGTATTATCAAACAACTGTTTAGCGCAACCGGGCCTTTGGCGTTGTCTTTAGATGGATACACTCCTCGCCAACCTCAAATAGATATGGCTGTCGCCGTTGCTGATGCATTAAAAAACAGTTCGCAATTGGTCGTTGAAGCCGGTACTGGTACGGGTAAAACGTTTGCATATTTAGCCCCAGCACTTAAATCAAAAGGCCGAACGATAATATCGACAGGCTCTAAAGCCCTACAAGAGCAGCTGTACCATCGCGATTTACCTCAATTAGTTAAAGCGCTCAGCGCCTCTAAAAAAACGGCCCTATTAAAAGGTCGTGCAAACTATCTATGTACATACAGGCTTAATCAGCATGTTGCACATGTACCTACGGACGACTCTGATGTTATGCATCAACTAGCCATGGTTGCTAAATTTGCCAGCGAAACGCAATCAGGCGATTTAGCTGATTGTATTGGTATAGAGGATGATGCCAAAGTACTGCCTTATGTAAATTCAACAGCCGATAATTGTTTAGGTAAAGAATGCCCAGACTTTCAAAGTTGTTATATACGCAAAGCACGTTTAACTGCGGCCGATGCCGATGTTGTCGTGATTAACCATCATTTGTTTTTTGCCGATATGGCCGTAAAAGAAAGCGGCTTTGCTGAGCTTATGCCAAAAGCAGATGCTTACATATTTGATGAAGCCCATCAGTTAAGCGAAATTGCCAGCGATTACTTTGGTGAAAGTGTTAGCACTAAAAAGCTGGTGGACTTAATTAATGACTTACGTGCTATTTATAGAGCCGAAATTCCCGATATGCTGCAGCTCGGTAAAAGCTTAAATAAGCTTGAGACAAGCGTTGCTGATTTACGATTACAGTTTGGCGTTGATGGCAGCCGTGGCGATTGGCGTGAAAAGCTCAGTGATAAACAAATATGCGCAGCACTTCATCGTGTGATCAGTGATTTAGATTTTGTTTACCAAGTACTTAAGCTTTGCCTAGATAGAAGCGACAAAATTGAGCATCCATTTGAACGTGCACTTGCGTTTAAAGGGCAGTTAGAGCGGGTTTTTGATACAGCCCAAACCGGCTTTAGTTATTGGTATGAAACAACGCGCCGTTATTTAACGATTAATATAACGCCATTAAATGTATCAGCTAAGTTTGCTCAAATGATGCAAGACACGGGCGCAGGTTTTGTATTCACTTCAGCAACACTTTCGGTTGACAACAAACTAGCGCATTTTAATGCAAGCCTAGGTTTAAAACCAAAGCAAAGCATGATGGTAGATAGCCCATTTGATTACCCTAATCAGGCGCTGCTGTGTTTACCTCGCTACTTACCCGAATCACACGCCGATAATATGCCCCATGCAATTGTAAAATTAACGCTTGAGCTTATAAAATCAGCACAAGGGCGTTGTTTTGTATTATTTACTAGCTATCGAATGATGCATTTGGTAGCCGAAGGGCTAACTACACAAATAGACTACCCAGTTTATATGCAAGGGCAAATGTCTAAGCGTATTATTTTAGAGAAATTTACCCGTCATGGTAATGCGGTATTACTCGGCACGGCTTCTTTTTGGGAAGGTGTTGATGTACGCGGCAGTACGTTAAGTTGTGTTATTATTGATAAATTGCCATTTGCAGCACCCGATGACCCATTATTACAAGCTAAAATGCAAGATTGCCAAATGCAGGGGAAAGACCCTTTTGCGCATATACAATTGCCACAAGCTGTTATTGCACTTAAACAAGGTGTTGGGCGTTTAATACGCGATAGCAAAGATAAAGGTGTACTTGTCATATGTGATAATCGCTTAGTTACACGACAATATGGCCAAGTATTTTTAAAAAGCTTACCGCCAATGCGCCGAACACGAAGTTTAGAAGATGCCAATAAATTTTTACAACAAATTAATTAGAGTAATAAAATGATAAAAAGTAACATTCTAGCCCTTGATGCTTCTACTGAGGCGCTTTCAATTGTTTTACATTTTCAGGGCCAAACATTTCATCATTTTGAAGAGTGTCCGCAGCAGCACAGCCAAAAAATACTTCCACTCGTGGATGAGCTGTTAACTAAAGCAAACTGCAAATTAAAAGATTTAGATGTAATCGGTTTTGGTCAAGGGCCAGGTAGTTTCACTGGTGTACGTATTAGTGTAGCAATAGCGCAGGGTTTAGCGTACTCAACTAACTTACCGCTAGTAGGTGTTTCTACACTTGCAATTATGGCGCAACAAGCGTTTGAACAAAACGGCAGCCTGAGTGTTTATCCAAGTATAGATGCGCGTATGGGGGAGATATACTTTGCACATTACCAAGCGCAAAATAATCTAATGCTTTTAGCTAACCAAGAATGCGTTATAAAACCTGATTTACTAAACAATGAGTATATAGCAACCACTGAGCCATCTGTAGCAGTGGGCACGGGCTTTAAAACCTATCCTGATGCGCTTAATGACTTTGAAAACGTGACAATTAATACTGATATTACATTGCCTGATGCACGTTATATGTTAGCGCATGTTGAAGCCGCTTTTTTAACGGGTGATGTTGTAAAAGCGAGCGACGCTCAGCCTAAATATGTGCGCGATACGGTGACTTGGAAAAAGCTACCAGGACGTGAGTAATCATATTATTTGCAAATTGGTTGTTTTTAAATCATAATTTTATGCATTATTAAGGATGGAGACGCGTAATGACGCTGCCTATTGGTTCAGGTTTTTTTACCGGAGATATTCCGGGTAGGGTTAGCTCTACCAAAGTTGTTACTAATAAACCACAGAGCTTATTAGACCAACCGGCTGCTAAAAAAACGAATACCGATTATGTAAAAAGCAGTGTCGAGGGTGTTGAACTGGCTAATCAGCTGTTTAAAAGCAGTGCTAAAAGCAATGAATACAGGCAAACAATTTACGACCAACCGACAGCTCAAGTAAGCAAAGCGATTTCTACTTATACTGAATTTGCTAATTTAGAACGCAGAGCAGAAGTACAAAATTTAATAGGCGTTGATATATACGCTTAAAGTGCATTACCGCGCTTTACTTGAATATAGCTATAAGATTTAATAAAAAGCCCGAACATGTGTTCGGGCTTTTTGTCATTCAAAGTGAAATATAATTTTTATTTTTCAATAAAGCCGATTAGTTTATCAGCAATATCGGTATTGTTTTGCGATCCAATAAATTGTTCACTGCCTTTACCATAAGCAAATACCTGCACGTCTACAGCGGTGTGTCCGCCAGTTGTCCAGCCAGTAAAGCTTGCATCGCTAATAATGCTTTTAACAGCTAAATTAAGCGCTTTTTCACCCATTTTTTTAGCTTGCTCAAGTTTTATTTGGTTTTCAGTTGTAAATTCAATATTGGTGTTAGCAGTCCATACTGGTTTTAAATCATCAGAATCCAGTAAAAGTTGAGTTAGTTTACCAGCAGTTGCTTTAACACCTTTTACTACATCAGTTTCCCATTTGTATTGACCATGTGCGCCAAGGGTTAACCCGCCTGTTGAATGATCGGCCGTTATGACTAATATAGTGTCTTTGTTTTTATCAACATACGCTTTTGCTTGTTCTATTGATTTAGCAAAATCATCCATCTCAGCCATTGCACAGGCTATATCGTTTGCGTGACCACACCAATCAATTTGGCTGCCTTCAATCATTACAAAAAAACCATTCTTGTTTTGGTCATCTAGCAAATTGAGCGCTTTAGATGTGAGCTGAGTTAGGCGAGTTGGATTTTCATCAAGTGCGAAAGGCAGCCCTTTAGGTGCGTATAAGCCAATGGCTGGTATTTTTGTTATCTGGCCAAGGTTTTTAATATCGTCACCGTATTGATAACCAGCAGCTTTAAACTCATCAACTAAATTACGATCGTCTCTAATAAAGTATTGAGTACCACCACCGAGCATTAAATCGACAGGTAATTTACCTACAATTTTATTATCAATGTAATCGTTGGCGATATCGTCGTAGTTATTACGCGATTCATTATGTGCAGCAAAGCTTGCTGGAGTGGCATGATTTATTTGTGATGTTGCTACAAGCGCTGTTGTCATACCGCGCTCTTTTGCTATTTCAAGCATGGTTTTAACTGATTTTTTGTCTGTATCTACTGCAATTGCGCCATTGTAACTTTTATGACCGCTACTCAGTGCTGTTGCACCTGCTGCGCTGTCGGTTACATAAGTATGATCGTCAGGATAAGTATGTGCCATACCTTTCAAAATTGTATCGAAAACAGTACCTTCGATCTCTTTAGTGGCAGGGTCATCTTTAAAATAGCGATAAGCAGTGGTGTAAGCCGGACCCATGCCGTCACCAATCATATAAATTACATTTTTAGGTGCTGATTCTGCGTAAACACCCGATGTGGCGCATAAAAGTGCCAATAAGCTGATCTGTTTTTTCATGGTTGTACCTTATGAGTGTACCTTATTTAATAGCCGCTTTTATTGTATAGAGTTAGTATGATAAATAAATGAATATTTGTAAGAAACCATTTCGGTAGGTGGATTATTTAAGCCGATAGGTTATAAATAGTAATTAAAGCTGTCATTCACAGTATTTATACTCGTTATTATTTATAAAAACATGCAATAGATTAAAACGCTGTTTAGTTTTTAGAAAATTGATCTTTTCTTAAATTTAGGGTTTATTTAACTTATTGAAAATTAATGGTTACTTTGTTTTTTATTTATTGAGTGAAAGTCTCATCAAGGCTGAACAAATAGGGAGATGTTAGTGGTCTGACAACTAGTATGCTATAAATGACAATGCATTAAAAACAACAAGAGGTTTGGTGTGCAGCCATTTAATATTCAAACCAACAATTTAAATATTCATGGTCAAAAGAAAGGGTCGGGCGCTGATGTTGTAATTGCACTGCACGGTTGGCTCGATAATAGTAATAGCTTTGCTCCTATGCTTGATGGCGTTGAGCCTGAGCATACTTGGTACTGTATTGACTTTGCAGGCCACGGTTTGTCATCTTGGCGAAGTCAAGATGCTCACTATTATTTTGTTGATTATATTGATGATTTATACCAGTTTATAAATGCGCTTGGTGTAAAAAAAGTACATTTAGTTGGTCACTCGATGGGAGCCATGGTGGCAGGACTTTTTGCTAGCTGTTTTAACGATTATGTTAAGTCGGTTACCTTTATTGAAGGCATTGGCTGCGTTACAACCCCTAGCCAAGATGTATGCGAACAGTTAAAAAATGCGGTATTAAATAGAGCAAGATTAAAAAATAAGAAATCGAGAATTTATAAATCGAAAACGCTAATTTATGAAGCACGCTCACAAACTACCGATTTGAATAATGAACTAATTATGCTTTTAATGAATCGAAACATAAAAGCAATCGATGGAGGGTTTGAATTAACGACTGACCCAAAGCTTAAAAATCACTCAGGTTTTAGGTTTGATGAAGCGCAATGTATTGGTGCAATAAAAGATTTAATTGCACCATGTCAATTAATTATAGGTAATGAAGGTTATACGTTTGTAAAACAGAATTTAGCTAAGTATATTAGTTATTACAGTAACTTAAGTGTAATTAATGTTAGTGGTGGACATCATTGTCATATGCAAAGTAGTAACGAATGTTTTGAATATATTCAAGCATTTATGGTGCAAAGTGGTGCACGTTAATTGTATATTGTCGATAAATGTGGGATTATTCCCGCATTAGAGTATTTGCTCAATTGTTAAAGTGCCTTACTTAGATTAAGGTTAATAAAAATATAATTATAAACAGGGGCTAAGAGTGGAAAAAATCTGGCTTAAGCGCTACCCAGAGGGTATGCCTGAAACAATCGATCCTGAGCATTACAACTCGTTACTCGAAGTGTTCGAAAAAAGTTTTAGTGACTACAAAGATTTACCTGCATTTACTAATATGGGTAAAACACTGTCTTATGACGAAATTGATACAGCAACCAAAAAAGTTGCTTCTTACATTCAAAATAATTTAGGTCTCAAAAAAGGCGACAAAGTCGCTGTTATGATGCCCAATTTATTGCAAACGCCGATATCAATTTTAGGTATTTTACGTGCGGGTTGTGTGGTTGTTAACGTTAATCCACTTTATACCGTGCGTGAGTTAGAGCATCAATTAAAAGACTCTGATACCACCGCAATTTTTATTCTTGCAAACTTTGCAGATACGCTTGAAAAATCACTTGCACATACTGATGTTAAACATATCGTAGTTACGCAAGTAGGCGATTTGGTTGGTGGCCTTAAAAAACACATAGTAAACTTTGTTGTTAAGCACGTTAAAAAAATGGTGCCTACATACAATTTACCTAATACGATTAAGTTTTCTGACTTGTTAGAAGCAGATGCAGATGCATATAAACGCCCGGAAATGAACTTAAGCGATTTAGCTTTTTTGCAATACACTGGTGGTACAACGGGTGTATCTAAAGGAGCAATGCTGAGCCACGGTAATATGGTGGGGAATCTTGAGCAAGTATCGGGCTGTTTAGATAAAGTATTGGAACGAGGTAAAGAAGTTGTTGTTACCGCATTGCCGCTTTATCATATTTTTGCATTAACGGCTAACTGCTTAACCTTTATGAAATATGGTGGTTTAAACTTATTAATTACTAATCCGCGCGATATGCCCGGGTTTGTTAAAGAATTAGGACAAACAAAATTTACTGCCATTACGGGTGTTAATACGTTATTTAATGGCTTGTTAAATACTCCAGGTTTTGCTGAACTTAATTTTAGCCATTTGAAAATGTCATTAGGCGGCGGTATGGCCGTTCAACGTCCAGTCGCTGAAAAATGGCAAAAAGTAACTGGCTCAAAATTAATGGAAGGCTACGGCCTTACTGAATGTGCTCCTTTAGTGACTATCAGTCCTTACGATTTGAAAGCGTACAACGGTTCTATTGGCTTACCAGCGCCAAATACTGATATAAAGTTAATTCTTGATAATGGTGAAGAGGCTGCACAAGGTGAGCCTGGTGAGCTATGCGTTAAGGGGCCTCAGGTAATGCTTGGTTACTACAAGCGACCAGATGCAACCGCTGAATGTTTAAAAGATGGTTGGTTTGCAACAGGTGATATTGCAACCTATGATGAGGAAGGTTTCTTTTTTATCGTCGATCGTAAAAAAGACATGATTATTGTTTCTGGTTTCAATGTTTTCCCAAATGAAATTGAAGAAGTTATCGCTATGCACGAAGGTGTGCTTGAAGTAGCAGCTATTGGTATTCCACATGATGCAAGCGGTGAACAAGTTAAAGTTTTTGTTGTAAAAAAAGACCCTTCTTTGACTGAAAAAGATATAATAAATCACTGTCGTGATAATTTAACTAATTATAAGGTTCCCAAGCTCGTTGAGTTTAGGGATGAATTACCTAAAACTAATGTAGGTAAAATACTCAGAAGAGCCTTGAAAGATTAGCAACCTATAAAAAAGCCGGCAATAGCCGGCTTTTTTATTGTAGGAGACTAAGTGCAATATCAATTAATCGAAACACAAAATCAACTGAACACTTTTGTTGAACAAATAAAAAACAAGCCTATTTTAGCTATTGATACCGAGTTTATGCGTCGTCGCACTTTGTATCCAGAAGTTGCACTTATCCAAGTATTTGATGGCGAGCATTTAGCTTTGATTGATCCACTGGCTGAACTTTCTTTGTTTGATTTTTGGCAAATATTAAAAGACCCCACCGTTTTAAAAGTATTACATTCACCTTCAGAGGATATTGAAGTATTTCAAAAATACGCAGGCTTTGTCCCTGCGCCGTTATTTGATACACAATTTGCACTGCAATTGCTAGGTGAAGGCAACTGTATGGGTTTTGCGCTTATGGTAAAAGAGCTGCTGGGTATTGAAATAGATAAAAGTGAATCGCGTACTAATTGGTTGCAACGTCCGTTAACGACTAAACAACTTGATTATGCAGCAGCTGACACATTTCATTTGCTGCCGTGTTTTAAATTAATTATTGAGCGTATTAAAGCAGCTGATTTATTTGATATTGTTATTAATGAAAGCGAATTAATTGCTAATAAACGTGCGTTTCAAACACCCGATGAGCTTTTATATAAAGATATTAAAAATGCATGGCAACTTAAACCACATGAGCTGGCTGTATTAAAAGAACTTACTGTTTGGCGACGAAATAAAGCAATTAGAAAAAACTTAGCGCTTAATTTTGTTTTAAAAGAACATAACATGACTGAAATTGCAAAACGTGGCCCTTCTAGTCTAAATGCTCTTCGTCAAATTCCTGGTGTTGAAGCTATAGAAGTTAATCGTTCTGGTGTTGAGGTACTAAAATGTATTGAAGCAGCTAAAGCAATACCTGAGAGCGAGCACCCCGAAGTACTTAAGCGCTTAATTGATTTTCCTACTTACAAAAAAGTTGCTAAAGATATAAAGCAAAAAATCACCAAAGTAGCTAAAGAGCACAATATACCAGAAGACGTTATGGCTTCTAAAAAGCAAATTAATCAATTGATCAGTTGGAATTGGAAGCTTACTAATGAGCAAAAAAAGAGTCATATAAAGCCTGACTTACTTAGCTCTTGGCGTTATTCATATGTTCAAGATGCACTAAAAGAGTGGGATACTTAAGATTAAATATACCCTTTAATTGTGTGACATTTATCTGTTGATTTGCATGGTGAAAAACTTTTAGTTCAGCGCAGAGGATCAAAGCATAGGTGTTTAGAGCCGCTATTACAAAGCAGATATAAATAAAATGGGCGCTTTAAGCGCCCATTTTATATTTACTTCTTTTCTTCATCAGGTAACGTAACGTTTAGCTCAAGAACAGCTAGATCATCTTCGTTTTGATCGAATTGAACTTGTACCGCATCGCTACTTACGTTCACGTATTTACGGATCACATCTAAAATATCTTGTTTTAATTGTGGTAAGTAATCCGGCGTTCCTCGTTGAGAACGCTCGTGCGCGACAATGATCTGCAATCGCTCTTTTGCTAATGACGCACTGTTTTTCTTTTCTGAGCGGAAGTAGTCAAGTAAAGACACGTTAACCTCCAAAAATCCGTTTAAATAAGCCTTTTTTCTCTACATCTAAGAAGCGAAAATCGACGGTTTCACCGAGTAAGCGGTTAATAGCATCTGCATAAGCTTGCCCAGCGTCAGATTCACTGTCTAATATAACTGGCTGACCTGAGTTAGATGCACTTAGTACCGCTTGAGATTCTGGAATAACACCTAATAAATCAATAGCTAAAATGTCTTGTACGTCTTCGACTGATAACATTTCACCTTTAGCAACTCGATCAGGATTGTAGCGTGTTAATAGTAAGTGTTCTTTAATGTTTTCTAGGCCTTCTTCAGCACGTTTCGATTTGCTGTGTAAAATACCTAAAATACGATCCGAATCTCGAACTGACGACACTTCTGGATTAGTTGTCACAATTGCTTCGTCAGCAAAATACATTGCCATCATTGCACCGGCTTCAATACCAGCTGGCGAGTCACAAACAATGTAATCAAAGTCTTCTTTTAATTCGTTTAGTACGCGTTCAACACCTTCACGTGTTAATGCGTCTTTATCACGCGTTTGCGATGCAGGGAGTAAAAACAATTTATCAACACGCTTGTCTTTAATAAGCGCCTGATTAAGTTTTGCTTCACCGTTGATTACGTTTACAAAGTCATAAACCACACGGCGTTCACAACCCATAATTAAATCTAGGTTACGTAAACCAATATCAAAATCTATAATAACAGTTTTATAGCCTTTTAGTGCTAAGCCTGTGCCGATTGCAGCACTTGATGTTGTTTTTCCAACACCGCCTTTACCTGAGGTAACGACAATTACTTTTGCCATGAGATTTATCCTTTAACCAAAGCTGAAATTTCTAATGATTCATTTTTTTGTTGTATTTGCACGGCGTTTCCCCAATGCTCACCTTGGAGTGAATCACTGATCCAATAATTACCATTAATGGAAACAAGCTCTGCCTCTAATTTTTGGCAGAATATATGTGCATTTTTTAATCCTTTTGCACCGGCGATAGCCCGCCCGCGAAGAGTTCCGTATATATGCACATTACCATCGGCAATAACTTCGGCGCCATGACTTACAGCACCTAACACAATTAGGTCTCTGTCTTTTGCATAAACTTGCTGTCCCGAACGTACAGCACCATTGATAATTTGTGCTGGTAAAATTACATTTTTTTCAATGATAGACGTATTAGTTTCCTGTTTAACAGGTTCACTCTTAACGTCTTGTGAATAATTTAAAACAGAGAGCCCAGCAGCTTTCGCATCTATGTGTTGTTCATCAGAACCATTACACACACCAACAGCATTAAAACTCATCCGCTCGATTAATGATTTTAAGTGAACAAAATCGAGTGAACTATTTTTTATCTCAATTAAGTTAACAACAATAGGTGCACCCTCAAAAAACTTAGGTGCTTGGGCTATTTTTATATACAGTTGTTCTGCTAAAAGGTTTATATCAGTAGTATAGAGATACAAAACTGATAACGTAAAAAGATTCCCTTTTAACTCAAAAATTTGGTCCGACATACACGCTCAATTGAATTGTCTGATCAGAAATTAATCTTAGATAAACATAGGCTGAATAAGGCCTTTAATGAAATTTCTAATCTAATTTTTCTAACTTATTATTACTCTCATGTTATAGTGTGCGGCATTGTTAAGCAAGAATTTATAGGGCCATAATGCTCACTGCAGTATATAAAAGTAAGAAAAAAGCGGATACGTTCTTATTTGTTGAAAAAAGAGATGATTTTAGTAAAGTTCCGGAACCTTTGATGACTATGTTTGGTCAACCTGTTTATGTGATGATCATCAATTTAGCAAAACGTGAGCATTTAGGTGGGGCAGATTTAGAAACTGTAAAAGCAGCGTTATCAAACCCTGATAAAGGCTACTACTTACAAATTCCACCACCTGAGCAAAATTTGCTAAGCCAATTACGAAAAGACAATGGAGTTGATAGTGATTAAAAAACTTATCGTTATATTATGTGGTGTATGTTTAAGCTCACCTGTGATTGCAAAAACTCAGGCTGATTTTCAAGATTATTTAGCTAATTTAAAGCAAGAAGCTATTGCAAAAGGTTATGAGGCCAAACTTATTGACGATGCGTTTGCAACAGCAACGTATAAAGAAAAAGTGGTTTCGGCTGACAAAAACCAGCCAGAAGTAAAAGAAACCCTTGAAACGTATTTACCAAAACGTGTACCACAATGGAAAATTGACCGCGCACGTAAGCTTTACGCAGAAAACAAAGAGGTACTTGAAAAAGTAGCGAAAGAGTTTGGCGTACAATCACGCTTTATAGTCGCGCTTTGGGGACTTGAAAGTAACTTTGGCACTATACAAGGTGGTCATAACGTTATTTCATCATTAGTGACGCTTGCTTTTGATGGACGCCGAGAAGCACTTTATAAACGCCAGCTTTGGGCTGCACTGGATATTTTAAAATCAGGTCACATAACGCTTGATAAATTTAAAGGCTCATGGGCAGGCGCAATGGGGCAAACACAATTTATGCCTACTTCATTTAATGCCTACGCGGTTGATTACAACAACGATGGCCGCAAAGATATTTGGACTACAAAGGAAGATGCATTTGCTTCAATTGCTAATTATTTAAAGCAAGAGGGTTGGAATGACTCACTTACTTGGGGTCGCCAAGTTCAGTTACCTGAAGATTTTGATAGTAAATATGTTTTAGTTCGTGGAACAAAAACACGCAAGCAGTGGTTAGAATATTGGAACGACTCAGAGCGCTCATTAGCTGATTGGCAAGCACTGGGTGTCCGTAAAGCTGATGGTTCTGATTTACCTAATGTAGACGTACGTGCTGCGCTGGTTATGCCTGATGACATAAATGGTCGTATGTATTTAGCGTACGATAACTACAAAGTGTTTATGCATTGGAATCGCTCGTATTACTTTGCTACTAGCGTAGGTTACTTGTCGGATAGAATTGGTTATCCAAAAATATAATTTTTGAAATATACCTATAAATAAAGCCGCAATTGCGGCTTTATTCTTTTTTGAATATCTTATCTTTTAGGTCAATAACTTTACCAATTCCAGAACCTAGCTTCATCAGCTTATTAAGTTGCTCTGGCGTTAAACGTTGCAGCTCTGATGACCATTTAGTGACGGTTTCAAGTAGGTTGTGAATTTCCCCCATTTGTTTTTGCGCGTAAAGTTCATCGTCATTACTGGCTTCATCTAATAAGTTATCGCGTAGAAGCGTAAGCGTTGGCTCTATTTCTCGTTTTTTTCGTTCTTCGAAAACACGATTAGCCATATCCCAAATCTCACCTGCAGGGGCGTAGTATTCTTTTCGATCTCCAGGTATATGTTGCACCTTAATTAACTGCCACGATTGTAGCTCTTTAATACCCATACTTACATTACCGCGAGAAATACTAAGCGCATCTGCAATCTCATTGGCTGTCATTGGGTTTTTAGTAATAATCAGCAAACCACACATTTGTCCGATGGTACGATTGAATCCCCAGCGGCTGCCCATCTCACCACAATGCATTACAAAGGCAAAATTCTTTTCGGATAAACTCATAGCTTATTAACTTTCAATAATTTCAGAAAGTAAATGCTAGCACGCTGATTTTGGATAGCAAGATCTTACGCAGTGTAAAATTTGTTTTTCGCTACTAAAGTTTGATTTAGATTAACTTGTATCCGCCTATATTAGGTTATGTTATTTAAATAACCTGACGAAAATACTTTTTTTAACTTACGACTTCTTACATACGATGGAATGATTATGAAAGCTGCAATAAATAATGAATATAAAGGTAAATTAGAAATTACTGACCTGCCAATTCCTGAAGTTGGAACTAACGATGTACTAGTAAAAATAGCAGCCTGTGGTGTTTGCCATACTGACTTACATGCCTGTCATGGTGATTGGCCTGTAAAACCCAAAATGCCACTAGTACCAGGGCATGAAGGGGTTGGTGTTATTGAAAAGCTAGGCAGTAACATAAAACACCTTAAAGTTGGCGATAGAGTGGGTATTCCTTGGTTATATAGTGCATGTGGGCATTGTGAGTTTTGTTTAGATGGTAAAGAAACACTGTGTTTATCGCAGCACAATACTGGTTATTCTATTGATGGTAGTTATGCAGAGTATTGCTTGGCCCATGGCGATTACGTTGTAAAAATACCAGAGGGGTTAGGATTTTCTGAGGCCGCTCCATTATTTTGTGCAGGCGTTACAACCTATAAAGCATTAAAAGTATCTGGTGCAAAACCAGGGCAGTGGGTTGCTATTGTTGGCGTCGGTGGTCTTGGGCACCTAGCGGTTCAATACGCCAAAGCAATGGGTTTTAATGTAATAGCTGTTGATACAGGCAAAGAAAAACTCGCGCTTGCTAAAGAGCTTGGCGCAGATATAACACTCGATTTTAAAGACGTGGTTCCGAGTGAAGCTATTTTCGAACAAGTAGGTGGCGCGCATGGTGTTGTGTGTACTGCGGTCTCTAAAGCAGGGTTTGAACAAGCTTATAAAAGTGTACGCCGTGGCGGTAAATGTGTATTAGTGGGATTACCTCCAGAGGATATGCCACTTCCTATTTTTGATACAGTGCTCAATGGCGTGTCAGTAGTGGGCTCTATTGTTGGTACACGTAAAGATTTGCAAGAATGTTTAGAATTTGCTGCTCAAGGTAAAGTAAAAGCAATTATTGAAGAAAAGCGCTTAGAGGACATTAACGAAATTTTTGACGATATGCTCAAAGGTGAAATTAACGGTCGCATAGTGGTTACTATCTGACCTAAATTAAGCGCTCATCAAACAAAAAAGCACGGTTTCTAAAAACCGTGCTTTTTAAGTATTTAACTAACCTGAGCGCTGAAAATAGCTGCTTGAGATAGATTTATTATCCAGAGTTCAGGTTAACTAGTTAAAGTGTGTAACTAAAACTTAGTTTTGCATTACGCTCTTCCCCTGGCATACCACCTAAAAACATCGCTTTTGAGTAATACTTTTTGTTGAACAAGTTATTTAAGTTTAACTGCATATGCCATTTATCGGTGGTGTACGATACCGCTGTATCGTAAATCGTGTAGCTTGGTACATAACCATCAGGAATCGAGAACGAACTTGAATTAGTACTGCGGTTATCTACAAACGTAATACCACCACTTATATTCAAAGCTTCAGGTAAGTTAAACATATCTGCGTAGTAGGTTACCCACGTACTTGCTGTTACGTAAGGCACACCTTTTTGGCGTGTGTCGTAACTGCTGCTGTTAGGATTACTTTTGTCACGTGCATCTTGATAAATACCGTTTACGTTTACTTTCCATTTATCGTTCAAGTAAGCGTTTAAATCAAGCTCAACACCTTTTGTTTGCTCTTTACCATCATAATAGCTTTCAGGTACATCTGAGCTTGATGTTAAAGCGTCATAAAGTGGATTTGCATATTCTAAATTTGTACGAGCGCTTTCAAATATAACAACAGATGCCAGTAGTTGGTCATCAAATGCTTTAAATCTAAATCCTAAGTCGTTACTTATAGACTCTGAATCTTCTCGGTCAGCTTCATTACCCGCCACAGAGCCTAATACACTATACGCTGTACGGCCTTTTGAATGATTTACAAATACAGATAAATCTTCAGATGGCTGATACGTTGCCCCCAGATTATACGTTAAGCCAGAATCTGATGTACTCGCTTCGGGTGTCGGTTCTGCACGGCTTGCCCTATAGCGAGCATCTACACCAAAGTGCTCGTAAGTTTGCTCAATTCGGTTATATGCCACGCCAATACGCGTTGTAAGCTCTTCCGTTAGATAACCTACATGTTGAATACCTAAGCCCCATGCTTGTACTTTTTTATTATAGTTGCTTGTTTTAAGCGGATCGTAATCATCAAAGCTACCCGATGGCCAATTTGGTTCTCTGATGTCGTAAATATATGGCAATGAACCTTGGTACGTTACATCACCATCATTGTTTGTGAGTACGTAATCTTGATCCCATATTGAGAATTGTTTAAAACGAATATCTCTATCTTCGTAGTTTGCGTTAACAAGTAGCTCGTTATCTACGTCGCCTAGCATAAAGTCATAGCGTAAATCTAAAAAGTACTGCCATGATTTTTCATCGGCTTCTACTTGGCGGTATTCTTGGCGGCGTGCTGCATACGGGTAAAGTACGCCGTCTTCAACTAAAGGTGCACGAGGGTCATTATTAATAATGTTACTGCGCGTTGAATAAACGTAGTTATAAGCACCGGTTTGGCGTGCAAAACTTGATGTGTAGTTGCGGTACTGTAGCTGCTGGTTTAAAAACAAATCGTCAGTAATATAATAGTTATGCGTTAATTTAAAACGCAGTTCTTCACCTTCATTAGCATCTGCCATTGGCGAAATTATACCATTTGTGCCAAAGCTGTAAGGTGTTAAACCATCAGATGCCGATAGTGAATTAGCAAGTTGGTCGCGTTGTGCGTCACTTAACTGTACGCCGCTTCCTGTCGGATCGTTTACTAAATCGGCACCAGTTACTTCACCCGCGCTTAAGCCGTTTGCAGTTTCTGCATTGTAAATACGAATAGGGTGACCAATAGAATCAACCGCTATTTCATCTTTTATATAGGCTGCAGAAAGTATGATGTTTTGTCTGTCATTAAGCACGTATTTAAGTGAGGTATAAATTTCATCGCGATCTTCTTTTAAATCACGAAAGCCGTCACTTGACGCTGTTTTAGCCATTACACGATAAGCTAAATCATCTGTTATAGCGTTAGTGCTATCAAATGATAATGAATAGCTATCCCACTGGCCAAGCTCAGCCGCTACTTTGTGTTTTTCTTCAAACTCTGGTTTTTTTTCAATTAGGTTAATTACGCCACCCGCACTGCCAATGCCATATAAACCTGTTGCAGGGCCTTTTAAAACCTCAACAGATTCAACATTTGTAAGTGAACGAGTTGGGTTAAATGTATTGCCTAAACCTGCGCCACCGTACATGCCATCGTAGGTGTAGTTTGCGTCTAAACCACGAATTACTAAATTATCACCAATACCATAGTTATTGCCAGCCTGCGTTAAGCCACTTACGTTCCTTACTAAATTTTGAAGGCTATCAACGCCCTGAGATTCAATTAATTCACGGTCAATAACTACAACCGGTGCGGGTGTTTGCATTAAAGACATGTCTGACTTAGTAGCAAGACCAGAGCTCATTACAACGCGGTTTTGTTTTTCGTATACGCTGATGCGTTCAATATCGTCTTCAACAGAGGTTGTCGCTGCGATTGCTGCGTGCGCGTTAAAGCAAGCTAAGGTAAGTAATGAGTATTTAAATTTTTTCATAAGGTGATAAGCATTCGTATTTAACTATTTGCGCGAATGATAATGGTTATTGTTTTTAAAGTGAATAAAAAGTTCAATAATTTTTATTTAATAGAGTTGATTGCTTTATATTTGAGCTTTAAGTGATTTTTTATAAACATTAATGCAAATTCGTTAACATTTAGTTTGGGAGTAGTTTGGTAAAATAGAAAATGTATATGTTAAAAAATAATTAAGGCTGAGTTTTAATTATTCAGCCTTTTATTAGGTTTTGTGGCCTTTGGTAAGTAAGTTCAACACAGTTAGCGCTGAAAATAGCGGCTTTACCCAAAGCTCGGTATTATTTTTTAGCTCTATACACAACACCTGCTTTCATAACAAAAGGGATTTGCTCTAAAAGGGATATGTTTGTTAATGGATTGCCTTTTACGGCAATTATATCTGCGGCAAAGCCTGCTTTAATTTGTCCTAACTGATCATCCACTTTTAATAGTTTCGCGCTATTAATCGTTGATGCTTGGATTGCTTGCAGCTCTGTCATGCCAAACTTAACCATGCGGCTAAACTGTTTTGCATTATCTCCGTGCGGGTAAATTGCTGCATCGGTACCGAACACCATTTTCACACCCGCTTTTACAGCACGGCTAAAGCTATCACGCTGCCTTTTAGATACTTGGCGTTCTTTATTTAGGTTTTCTTCGTCTACGCCGTTTTGCTCGCCATAAGTTAGCGTGTATTCGGTATTATAAATATCCATAGAAAGCCAAGTACCATGCTTTTTGGCAAGCGCTATGGCCTCGTCATCTAAAAAGCTGGCGTGTTCAACACTATCAACACCTGCTTTAATGGCTGTTTTAATCCCGCTTGTACCGTGTGCATGAGCTGCAACAGGTAAATCTCGCATATGGGCTTCATCAACAATGGCTTTCATTTCTTCAAAAGAATACTGCTGTGCACCTACTTTAGTCCCTTTTGAAAATACTCCACCTGTGGCGCAAAACTTAATAGCGTTTGCCCCGTATTTAATGTTTTCGCGTACTTTTATACGCGCAGCCCATGGACCGTCTGCGACGCCACTTGAAGTATATTTAAGCTCAGGAGGTAATCGGTTGTTATCACAGTGCCCGCCAGTAATGCCGAGTGATGGGCCTGCAGCCCAAATACGAGGGCCAACTATGTCACCCGCATTTATGCCGTCACGCACGGCTATAACGCTGTAACCTTCTGCGCCAACATTACGTACTGTTGTAAATCCAGCTTCTAAGGTTTTTTTGGCAAAATGAGCCGCTTTAATCGCCATTCTAGGAACTGACTGGCCTAAACGTTCACTGCGTGGAACCGTAGGATCGCTCGTTAAATGCACATGCATATCCATTAAACCTGGCATAAGGGTTAAATCAGGTAGTTGAATATGTTTATCATCTTTAGTCAGCGTTGGTTTTTTATTTTGTTCAATATTAGTGATCACGCCATCATCAATAGTAATTAAGGGGGATTTAATGAGCTTGCCATCTTCAACATCAACCATGGCTTTAGCTGATAGGTATGTAACTGCATAGGTATTAAAAGTGGTTAAGCAAAGTAAGGCAATAGAGGTGCTGAGTAGTTGTTTTTTCATTTTATTTTTCTTTTAAATCATATTTGAATTAATAGAAATGTAACAAGTTCAGATAAAAGTGCAAATTTAATACGATGAATGCAATCTATCGTAATTTCTTTATTAAGCACGGTTTAATGCGCATAATTGAACAACGATATTAAAAAGGATTATCATGAAATCAATTAAATTAGCATTAGTTGCCAGCGGCGTTATGTTTGCTTTAAGTGGCTGTATGAATACTGGGTTTAGTACACACACTAATACCAGTGCGCAGTTAAACACCGTTAACGCATCGGCAGGTATTGTTTCAGAGCTTTCGGCAGAGCAACAACTCGATGTACTTGTTGCGCAGTATTACGATGAATCGCTCACATACAGCCCTATCAGCGCAACGTACAATGGTCGTAATGAGTTTAACGACCAATTTACGCCTGCGATTTCAAAAGAAAATAGAGTTAAAAAAGCGGCTTTTTATAAAAAATATCAACAGCACTTAAACTTTATAGATAAAGCACAGTTAACAGGGCAGTCGCTTTTAAGTTTTGAAATATTAGAGCGCGACCTCGCACTTAAATTAGAAGGCATGCAGTTTCCTGATTATTTACTACCAATAAATCAAATGGCGGGTGCGCATAACACCTTTGCAGGTTTTGGTTCAGGCCAAAGTGCTCAGCCGTTTAATACCGCTGAAGATTACACGGCTTTTATCTCGCGTAGCGAAGGTTTTGTAAAGTGGCTTGCCAGTGTAGAGCGTTCAATGGCGCAAGGCATTAAACTAGGTATTACGTTACCAAAACCACTTGCTGAAAAATTGCAGCCACAATTTGCAGCTCATGTAGTTAAAAATGCCGAAGATTCACTATTTTGGGGACCAATTAAAAAATTACCAGAATCATTTAGCGCACAGCAAAAGCAAAAAACTACAGCGCAGTATCGTCAATTGATTATGCAGCACTTAGTACCGGCTTATAAAAGCATGAGTGATTTTTTAGCTAATCAGTATATTCCAAATAGTCGAGAAAGCGTAGGTTACAGTGATTTACCAAACGGTAAAGCGTGGTACGAATACCAAATTAAGAAAAACACAACGCTTAGCTTATCTGCAGACGAAATTCATGACATTGGTTTAAGTGAAGTGTCGCGCATTTTAAGCGAAATGAAAAAAGTAAAAGAAACCGTAGGCTTTAAAGGTGAACTATCTGAATTTTTTGATCATTTACGTGATTCAGATGAATTTTACTACGACACGCCTGAGGAGTTAATTGCGGCATATGAAAACGTTAAGAAAAAAATAGACGCGCGTTTGCCTCTGCTTTTTGACATCGCACCCAAAGCACCTTACGTTGTAAAAGCGGTTGAAGCATACAGAGCACAGTCTGCAGCTGGTGCATCATACGCATCACCGGCACCTGATGGCTCTCGCCCAGGTATTTTTTATATCAATGCTTATAACTTAAAAGCGCAGCCTAAATTTTTACTCGAAACTTTATCGATTCACGAAGCAGCCCCAGGTCATCACTTTCAAATAGCACTTCAGCAAGAAATAGAGGGGTTACCTGATTTTCGTAAATTTGGTGGTTATACCGTGTTTGCAGAAGGTTGGGCGCTTTACGCAGAAAGCTTAGGCAAAGAGCTAGGTTTATTTACCGACCCTTACATGTGGTACGGGCGTTTATCGGATGAGCAATTACGTGCAATGCGTTTAGTGCTTGATACCGGTTTTCATGCAAAAGGGTGGACGCGTCAGCAGGGAATAGATTACATGCTTACAAATTCGTCTATGGCAAAGAGCGATGTAATTGCAGAGGTTGAGCGATATATTGCATGGTCAGGACAAGCGCTTTCTTACAAGTTAGGGCAATTTAAAATTCAAGAGTTACGTGATTTTTCTAAAAAACAACTGGGTGATAAATTTGATATTAAAGCGTTTCACACGCAAATATTAATTGATGGCGCATTACCAATGCCAATCCTAGAGGAAAAAATTAAGCGTTGGGTTAAATCTCAAAGCTAATTTGTAGCGCAAAGCCAGTACTTTGAAAGGGTATTGGCTTTGCGCCATTTACAGCAATACGGTAGAATGCGCGCTCTTTAGGGGGCACGAGTAAACTATGTTTGATCAACAATTAGCAAATACACAATTTTGGCTTAAAAAAAGCTTAAGCGACATGAGTCAAAACGAATGGGAAGCCATTTGTGATGGATGCGGAAAATGTTGTTTAAATACGTTTATTGATAGCGAAGATGAAGACGAATTTACTGCCACCGATCAGTTACGCGAAGGTGAGCAATTAATATTTACCAATATTGTATGTCAGTATCTCGATAACAACACCTGTGGTTGTAGCGAATACGAAAACCGCCAAACGCTTGTTCCTTCTTGTGTAAAACTCACAAAAGAAAACCTTAAAGACATCTTTTTTATGCCACAAAGCTGCAGTTACCGTCGTTTACACGAAGGTCGTGGTTTGGCTTCTTGGCACCCGTTATTAAATAATGGCGATAAAACGAGTATGCATGAGTTAGGTATTTCTGTAAAAGACAAAACAGTTAAAGATTGTGATGTTAAGCTCGACGACTTTGATTTGTACATTGCAGAGTGGCCAACAAAGGACGTAAATTAATGAGTAAGCAACAAGCCGTAATTGGTTTAATCAATCCTAAAAGCCCGACTAATGTTGGCGGTGTATTGCGTGCAGCAGGTTGTTACGACGCCAAACAAGTGTTTTTTACAGGTAATCGTTACTTAAACGCTAAAAAGTTTCATACCGATACAAAAAATGTGGTTGAACGTATCCCTTTAACTGAAACCGACAGTTTAGAGACGGTAAAACCAGAGGGCGCAACCGTTGTTGTTATTGAGCTTATTGAAGGTGCAACACCTTTACCTGAGTTTAAGCATCCTGAAAATGCATTTTATGTATTTGGCCCCGAAGATGGCTCTGTATCAAAAGACGTTCTAAAGTGGTGTGATGAAGTTGTGTATATTCCAACTATTGGCTGTATGAATTTAGCGGCAACCTGTAATGTAGTTTTGTACGACCGCTTAGCTAAATTAGGCGGCGTTGAGAGCAGCGATACAACAATTATAAGCTCACGTGATACCAACAATAAAATGATATGGGTGAAATCTTAGCTCATCTTTCCTCTTGCGTAAATCATTGTAAGCTATTGAATTTATTGGCGATTTAAGCTTTTCTCATCTAAATAGGTTGGTGTTGTTTTTGCCTATTTAAAAATGATAACCCTAATTCAGTATTCCGCAGTTAATATATTTGTACTTAAAAGATTCGGACATAGAGTAAACGAATTACACTTGCTTGCTCTCACTTGCGTAGAAGTTGGCTTCGATGATTTAAGTAAGCTGGTAAGTATTAAGTAAAGTCGTGTTTAACATTATTAACTTTTTAATTAGGCTAATTAAAGAGAATATAAACACACAAGGCTAAATTTTCTCCTACACTTATTGCTATTAATACTATTTTTTTAATAGGTATGCCATGCGATTTTTGTTTATCCTCCTTTTGATCTTTACTGCGGAGACGGCTGCTGAAATACCGATTACTTATCAAAGTAGCGGTAATAATATTATGCTGCACGGTGAACCTTATAAATCAGGGACGCTCTATAAAGCAAATAACAGTAAACAAACGCTTCATATTGCGACATTAGATTGGCCCCCGTACATTGGTGATAAATTATGCAATAAAGGGTGGGTGTACCAATTTGCAGTTTCACTACTTAATAGTCAAGGTTATAGCGTCCATATTGAATTTTTACCTTGGGCACGAGCGGTAAGAAATGTTGAGTTAGGCAAAGCAGATATTTTAATGCCTGAATATTTTATTGAAGACACAGCACCTTCTGATTATGTATTAGGAAAAACTCGCAGCGACTTATTAGGTTTATCAAATTCATTTAAAGGGGGCGAAATTGCGTTTCTAAAAAGAAAGCATGAGGCTGACCGCTTTTCTGGCAATTTGAAATCACTCAAAGGTCAACGGATTGGTGTGGTCCGTGGCTATCAAAATACGCCAGAGTTTGATGCAATGATGGACAATAATGAATTTCAAATAATGCACTCAGTTGATGACTTACAGCTTGTTCAGCTATTAGTGGCGAAAAGAGTTGATTTAATTATTGGCGATCCGACAGTGTTAAAGTTTTCAGTTCAATACTCATCGCTAAGTCATTCACAAAAACAATTTTTATTAAATTCAATCGAAGAAGAAAGTATCCCACTACAAAATAACCCTCTGTATTTTGCAATAAGTAAATTGAGTCATAATTGGCTTGGTGTTTTGGAGGATATTAATAAGGGATTATATAAATTTAATAATAGCGGCGAAACTCAACGTTTAATTGATAGCCTTAATTCTGAGTGTGGATACTAGTTAACCTAAACTGTGAATAATAAATCTATCTCGAGCAGCTATTTTCAGCGCTGTCTGCATTCGGTTACTGCAATAGGTCAGCTATTGACGCGTAAATTCACCTTGTTTCCACTGAAAATCTCCGGTTAGAGAAAATAAATTTAATCATGATTCAATACATTAGTAAATCTCTTGACCAGAGTTTAGGTTAGTTACAATAAACGCTGTAGTGGAACGTTCCTAGTGGGTGGCGTATTATTTACAAATAAACATGTAAAATCGTTTTCAATTTGTTAATGGAGTGAAAACGACGTGAGTGAAATAAATACAAAACAATCATTTTCGGTCAACGAACAGCAAAAGAAAAATTATCTGTTTCCGCTGACTGCAATGACAACCCTATTTTTTTTATGGGGTTTTATAACGGTATTAAATGATGTACTAATACCCCGCTTAAAGAGCGTATTTGATTTAAGCTACTTTGAAGCAATGCTTGTGCAATTTTGCTTTTTTGGTGCTTATTTTATTGTATCGTTACCCGCTGGAATTTTAGTTAAACAACTAGGCTATAAAAAAGGTATTTTAACAGGCTTAGTTGTGGCATCGATTGGGTGCATGTTATTTTATCCTGCTGTGGTTGTGCATGAATATTGGCTTTTTTTAAGTGCGCTATTTGTCCTTGCTTCAGGTATTACAGTTTTACAGGTATCTGCAAACCCTTATGTGGCAGCTCTTGGTCCTGAAAAAACAGCATCGTCGCGCTTAAACTTAGCACAAGCACTTAATGCATTAGGTACCACCGTTGGTCCTTATGTTGGTGGGTTATTGTTTTTTGGCGCTGCAGGTAGCCTTGCTGTTTCAGCAGGTTCTGCAGAATCAGTGAAAATTCCTTATTTACTGCTAGCAGCAGCTCTGTTGTCAATTGCTATTATTTTTGCCTTTATTAAATTACCAGAAATAGAAGCGCATAAAGACAATAACGATCAACAAACTCAAACTCGCTCACTAACTCAAGCGCCTCATTTAACAATGGGTGTGTTAGCTATATTTTGTTATGTAGGAGGAGAGGTCGCTATAGGAAGCTTCTTAGTTAATTACTTTGGCGAGGCACATATTGCAGGTCTTGAAGAACACTCAGCAGCTAAACTCATTAGTTATTACTGGGGAGGTGCCATGGTCGGTCGCTTTATTGGTTCTGCACTTTTACAAAAAATTGCACCATCTAAAGCTATTGCTTTTAATGCATGCAGTGTCATTGTTTTATTATTGATAACAATATTTAGCGACGGCGACATTGCATTATATTCAGTATTAGCAGTTGGTTTATTTAATTCTATTATGTTTCCAACCATCTTTTCTGTTGCAATAGAACGATTAGGCTCATTAACGAGTAAAGGATCTGGTTGGTTATGCCTTGCAATTGTCGGTGGTGCGTTGATCCCTCTGATACAAGGGTACTTTGCTGACACGGTTAATATACAAGCTAGTTTCTTTGTCCCAATGTTGTGTTATGTATTTATTGCTTGGTACGGTTTGAACGTAGTTAAACTAGCGAAAAAATGGTGATTGAGCCGTTGTACTTAATCTTTTTAATTTTATAAGTTTAAGCTTTTATCATATTTGGTTTAAATAATACCAATCTGCTTAGATACGGGGTAATTTAATTTGTTAAGTTGTCCAAATACCTATGCAGATTGGTACAAGTAAACTAGCTCAGCTTGTTGCCTTTATAAAAGGCGATTGAAGATTTTGTTTGGGCTTACTAACTTTTACAATTCGAAAGTTGCTCTAACGAGTAAATTTAATTACCGCGCTGCGCATGTTTGACGTTTACACTGTATTCTCGGTTATTTACGGGAAATAACGACACCACATAGGTCTGCCTGAAAATAAGCCGACCATAGTAAATACTCCTCTGCAATGATTAAGCCTTATTTAGTTAGCGTACATTCATCCCTTAATGCACAATGTTTTTAGTGATTGAATACGTATTCAATTACTAAACAAGCCGTTACTTTATAGAACGTTCCAATTTTATGTTTAACTCATCACACAGAAAATCCACGTTCTGTCAGTTAGTCCTTTACTCTTATTTTTAATGAAATCGCAGCTTACAGGGGTTATTAAGTAAGAAAACTTTCTAAATTTTGCTAAAATTAACAGGCTAACGAATATAAGAATAATGCATTATGTCCGCTAAGCCTGAACTTTATAGCAAGGTGACTATTGCAGCGTTATGCATTTAAGCTTTCGTATTTTAGCCGTATTCGATTAATTACATGTATGTGAATAAATTTAGTCAGTTATTTTTACTAAATGATGAAGCGGTTTTATTTTTGATAGGCTATACGTATAAATAAGTTGAAGAAAAATTAAAAGTGGCTTTCGCTTTACTTTATACCAGTATGATGACGAGTGAAAACCCTCCTTGTCGACGTATTCTTATTGAAATACAAGGCATTTAACAACTCTCATAAAGTATTTAAAGCAATAAAATAATGGTGAATAAAATTTCTAACAAACAAAGCTGGCTAAACTTAATTAACATTGACAGTGTTTATAGCTCTGACAAACAACGTCAAGCGTTTTCTTTATTCACTATGATTGCTATATCTATTGTTGTTATTAGCATTCTAATTTTTTTGAATTATGATGTTTACTCACCAATATTAACAAGTGCATTAATTGCAGTTAATGTAACCATTATTTGTAGTATGTTTTACTTTATAAAAACTGGGAAATTAGAAACTGTCGCATTAATTTGTATGAGTATTGTTTTTATATTGTGTATTGTCCTTACTTATACTGGAGGAAAAGAAAATACTGCATTGTATTGGCTCATGTTTTATCCTGTTGTTACCTTTTCTTCTCTAGGTGTAAGACTGGGCACATGGCTAGGTTTAACTTTATTACTGTGTTGTATCGCCATTTTATATGGTCCAAATTTCGGTCAAGTTGTGTATGGTGATATTGAAAAAACACGATTTATAGCATCGTTTACCTTAGTGTACATATTCTCATTTATTGGTGAGTTTTTTAGGTATCGAAGTCATATGGCTATTGCTGATATTACACTGGAACAAAAACAAGATGCTTATACCGATCAACTTACAGGGATTGCTAACAGACGCTTTATTACTTCTCATTTTTTAAAGCTTGTTGATAGTCGACCGAATGAATACCTTCCATTTTCATTATTATTACTGGATTTAGATCATTTTAAACGACTTAACGATACGTACGGCCATGACTTTGGTGATATTGTGTTAATTGAATTTACCAAAATACTCGAATCACAATTTCCTACATCAGCAGTAAAAGCACGGTACGGCGGTGAAGAATTTGTTGTTATTTTACCAAAAGAAACAAGTGCAAATGCTGTTGATATTGCTAACCGTTTTCGTGAACACGTAGCAGCACAAGTGCTACTAGCTGAAGATAAGCTACAAATATCACTTACCTGTAGTATTGGTGTGGTACAAGTTGATAAAGTAGGCGATTATAATAGTGCTCTAAAACAAGCTGATGAGTATCTTTATAACGCCAAAGCGCTTGGTCGTAACAAGGTTGTTTCTACATAAGATTAAGGATTAATATGAACCAATGTAAACTTATTTATATCCATGACCCAATGTGCAGCTGGTGTTGGGGCTACACACCAACCTGGCTTAAATTAAAAGCTGAGCTTGAAAATAAACTGACGGTTGAATATAAAGTAGGTGGTTTAGCCCCTGATAGCCAAACTGCAATGACGCAAAATATGAAAGAGCGGCTTGAAAGTATATGGCATAAAATAGAGAGCGAATTAGGCACACAATTTAATTTCGATTTTTGGAAGAAAAACCAACCAAGACGTTCAACATACCCAGCATGTAGAGCTGCATTAATTGCACGAAAAAAAAATAAAGAAAGTGAAATGATTGAAGCAATTCAACATGCTTATTATTTAAATGCACAAAACCCGTCAGATGATAGTGTTTTAATTTGTTTAGCTGAACAAATAGGTTTAAATAAAAATGAATTTACCGTCGCTTTACTATCGGATGAAGTTAATTATGAACTCAAAGTTGAATTACAATATACACGGAGTTTACCTATTCATGGATTCCCATCTTTAGTATTTCTTCGTGAGGATAAGCTGTATTCAATTGAGATTAATTATAAAGACTGGCGCCACACGTATAATCAAATTATTAAACTGTTAGATTAATTTATCTCTTTATTGTGAGTGTTTGCTCAATAAATGCTCACTCCTTCCTTTTAAGTCTTAATTATTTCAACTGTCATAAAATAGACTTTTTTGCGCAACATCCCTGTCATGTTTTATCTATAAACTTCTGCTCATTGGAAATCTCAAGCCATAAACTATTTGTCTAACAAAGTTTTTGGCCTTGAAAAATAAACTAGCAAATCTGCTAATTAACGAGTGAAGGTGTATGCGATGAAAGGCGTTAAACCATTAATCTTAGCTGGTATTGTGGCCGCAAGTGCAGCAGTACAGGCAAACGATTTAAATAAGGTTATTGATAAAAGCAGTGAAATTAATATATCCGCTGCGCAATCACAAACAAAAATAGACAAGATTGCAGATTCAATGCAGGGACGTTTACAGCAATTTAAAACCCTAAATAAAGAAATTGACGGCTTAGCTGTTTACAACTCTCAGCTAACTAAGCAATTAAATAATCAAATCGAAGAAATGGAATCATTGAATTTATCAATGGATCAGGTTTCGATTATTGAACGTCAAATAACACCTTTAATGATGCGCATGATCACTGGTCTTGAACAGTTCATATCTCTTGATGTGCCATTTTTACAAGATGAACGTGCAAAACGTTTAACGTCTTTAAAAACGATGATGGATCGTGCTGATATTACTTCAAGCGAAAAGTTTCGTCGTGTTCTCGAAGCGTACCAAGTAGAAGTTGATTACGGCCGTACAATCGAAGCGTACACCGCTTTGTTAGAAGTTAGTGGCAAAGAACGTGAAGTTGATTTCTTACGCATAGGCCGTTTAGAACTTATTTACTTAACACGTGATGGCAAACAAGCAGGTAGCTGGAATATAGAAACGAAATCGTTTGCAGCACTGCCTGATTCGACAATAAGTCAAATTAACAAAGGTTTGCGCATAGCGCGTAAACAACTTGCCCCAGATATGCTAACTCTGCCAGTACATGCAGCAGAATAAGAGGTTGAAAATGAAATTGTTTACTCAAATGACAAAAATGGCTTTATTCGTTGCAAGCCTTAGCTTTACCGGTTCGAGTTTAGCCGCTGAGCCAATGAACCTTGATTCATTACTTAAAACGTTAGAAGAGGGGAAATCAGCCCAAAGCGTACAAAACCAACAACGAGAGCAAGCGTTTGCAACGCGTCAAAATGAACAAGTGCAAATGTTAAAAAACACACAAGCAAAACGTAATCAAATGCTTGTTGAGTCAGAGCGACTGGAAACGCAGTTTGAAGAAAATGAAGTTAAATTAGCCAATTTAACGGATACCTTATCAAAGCGTATGGGCTCACTTAAAGAACTATTTGGTGTATTACAGCAGGTTGCTGGTGATTCGAGTAATAAATTTGCGACATCTGTCGTATCGGCGCAAATCCCTGGTCGCAGCGCATTTATGGATGAGTTAGCACAAAAAATGGGGTCGACGTCTAAACTTGCATCAATCGAAGATATTGAAAAAGTATGGTACGAATTACAACGTGAAATGACTGAGCAGGGCAAAGTAAGTCGCTTTAATACCACCGTCATAGTCGAAGGTGGTAACAAGGCTGAGCAAGAAGTACTTCGTGTTGGTGCATTTAATTTAATCTCAAATGGTAAATACTTAGAGTACAATCCAGGTACAAACACGTTAAGTGAACTTACTCGTCAGCCTGTTTCACGTTTTACCGCAACAGCGAGTGATCTACAAAATGCTAAAAGTGGTGCAGTTCAGTTTGCACTTGACCCAACAGGCGGTTCAATTTTAGGTTTATTAGTACAAGCCCCAGATACTGCCGAGCAAGTACACCAAGGTGGTGCGGTTGGTTATGTTATTTTAGGTGTAGGTTTACTTGCACTGTTGATTGCGATAGAACGCTTTGTATCTTTATTACTTGTTGGTGGCAAAATTCGTCGTCAGCTAAAAGATAATGTAGCGCGAGATGACAATCCTCTGGGTCGTGTTATGAAAGTAAAAGACGACTATCCAAATGTGGCCTACGACACGCTTGAACTAAAATTAAGCGAAGCTATTCTACGTGAAATGCCAAAAATAACACGTAACCTTACTCTCATTAAAATCATCTCTGTTGTTGCACCGTTATTGGGTTTATTAGGTACGGTAACCGGTATGATTAATACTTTCCAAGCAATTACTTTATTTGGCACAGGCGACCCAAAACTCATGGCGGGTGGTATTTCACAAGCTCTAGTAACAACGGTCCTAGGTTTAGTTGTCGCGATTCCTACTGTGTTCATATATACGCTGCTTAATACACGTTCAAAAGGGTTACTGCTTATTTTACAAGAGCAGAGCGCAGGTATTATCGCAGAGCGAAGCGAGAAGGGAGCATAAACCATGGTGCTATTGATTGATTCAATCAATGCTATCCGTGATTTTCTCGACACCGGTGGCCAAGTCCTGTTGGTCATCGGGGTGTTAATCTTCGCGATGTGGTTATTGATACTCGAGCGATTTATTTACTTTTTCAATGGTTTTCGCAGTTATAAAAAAGGTGTTAAAAGCACATGGACTATTCGTGATGAGCGTAATAGCTGGAATGCTGAACAAATACGTCAAGCTATGATCTCGCGAGCAAGTATGCGCCTTAATACCAATTTGCCTTTAATTAATGTGATGGTGGCGTTATGCCCGCTACTCGGTTTATTAGGGACGGTAACCGGAATGATAGAAGTATTTGATGTTATGGCAATTACAGGTACCGGTAGTGCTCGCTCAATGGCGTCAGGTGTATCTAAAGCAACTATTCCAACAATGGCAGGTATGGTAGGTGCGTTATCAGGAGTGTTTGCCTCAACGTACTTACAACGTAAAGCTAAGCGCGAAGTAGAGCTTCTTGAAGACAGCATGGTGTTAGACCATTAAATAAATTTTGATAAGCGCCTTACAAGTTCGCTTATCCTAGGAGAATAAAAAATGAGAGCCCCTTTAGGTAATTTAATGCAAGAAGATGAAGCAGAAGAAATAAACATGACACCTATGTTAGATGTTGTTTTTATAATGCTTATTTTCTTTATTGTGACAGCATCGTTTGTTAAAGAAGCTGGTATTGATGTAAATCGTCCAGAAGCTGCAACAGCTGTAAAAAAGGAACGTGCAAACATATTAGTGGCTATTTCAGACAAAGGTGAGATTTGGATCAATAAACGTCAAATTGATATACGAGCTGTTCAAGCAAACATTGAGCGTTTAAAAGCTGAAAATCCTCAAGGCAGTGTTGTAATTCAGGCAGACAAAAAATCTACAACAGATACATTGATAAAGGTAATGGATGCAGCACGTGCCGCAGGTGTGTTTGATGTGTCGATTGCAGCTCAAGAAGCATAAGGGTTAGCAATGCGTTATTTAGTAGCATTAATTATAGCTGGTGTAGTGACTTTCATGCTTTTTTTAGGCATGCAAGCACTTATAACTGGCGGCGATGGAGCGATGAGTGAACCCGCTAAAGGGAACGTACTTGATTTTGTAAGGCTTAAAAAAGAAGAAAGCGTACAAAAAAAAGAACGTAAACCACAAAAGCCACCCACACCAAAAGAACCGCCTCCACCAATGGAGTCACCGCAAATGCAAAGTAGTGATGCTAATGCAAATGCTAACAACTTTGACTTTGGTGCCAATGTTGATGCGGATGTCAATTTATCAGGTGGCTTATCGCTGGACTCAAGTGATGGCGAATATTTACCGATAGTAAAAGTGGCTCCAGTTTACCCGCGCCGTGCATTGTCACGTGGTATTGAGGGTTACGTTATTGTTGAATTCACTGTAACTAAACAAGGTACTGTGCGTGAGCCCCATGTTTTAAAAGCAGAGCCTGAGTCACTATTTGATAAAGCTGCAATGGATGCAGCCCTTAAATTTAAATACAAACCGCGCGTAGTTAATGGCGAAGCTGTTGAAGTTGCGGGTGTTCAGAACAAAATTTCTTTCCAGATCAATGGTTAATTTAGCGATTAATTAAACCTACGAGTAAATGGTTCGAAAAGCGAGGCGACTATGAAATCAATGACAACATTACGACCTGTGGCAAAACTTTTAAAATTAACACTGTTTTGTACCGCAGCGATAAGTACAAGTATTATTACTCCTAGTGCACTGAGCATTTTACCTAGTGTAGATGTAGCTACAGCCAATGCGGCGCAAGAGCAAAAAACTAAACGTGTGCCAGCTTTACGTGAAAAAGTATACAGCCAGCTGGCACGTGCACAAAAGCTCGCCGATGATGGCGATGTTAAGGCAGGACTTGAAGCACTTGATAGCATAAATGAGCGCTCATCGAGTATGAATTCATACGAAATTGCGATGATGCATAATTTTTATGGTTTCATATATTACAATGAAAATGACTTACCAAAAGCTATTGCAGCGTTTGAAAAAGTAGTTGCTGAGGAAGGTATCCCAGAATCACTGCGTGTGAGCACGACGTTCAGTTTAGCTCAATTGGCAATGGCTAATAGCGACTATGAAAAAGTGATTGCATTTTTAGACCAATGGGATGCTATTAATACTAAACCGATTACTGATGGTTATTATGTATTGCGAGCACAAACCTATTACCAGTTAAAAGATTTTAAGCAAGGCCTTAATTATATTACCCAAGCAATTACTCTAAGCGATAGTGAAGGTAAAACACCTAAAGAAAATTGGCTAGTTTTACAGCGTGCAATGTATTACTCGCTTAACCAAACAGATAAAGTGGTTGATGTATTGGAACGTATGGTAAAGCTTTACAACAAACCTGAATACTGGGTTCAGTTATCGGGTATGTATGGTGAATTAGGGAAAGAAAGGCTACAGCTTAGTGTTATTGAAGCCGCGTATCAGCAAGGTTTTTTAACCTCTAAATCTGATTTACGCCAATTGGCTCAGGTGTATTTATATAATGGCTTAGCGTATAAAGCCGCCACTGTTATGAGTAAAGCTATAGATGCTGGAATTGCAGAGCAAACTGCAAAAAATTATGCTTTTGTTGCTGAGGCGATGATCCAGGCAAAAGAAGATGAAAAATCAATCACGTATTTTGCTAAGGCGGCTGATTTATCGTCAAGTGGTAAGTACGACCAACGTTTAGCCGAAGTGTATGTAAATACTGAGCAGTTTGAAGAAGCTGCCGATGCTGCGCGTAAAGCGCTTGATAAAGGTGACCTTGATTTTGAATCAAACGCTTTTGTTGCTTTGGGAATGGCGCAGTACAATTTACAAAATTTTGATGCATCAATTTTAGCGTTTGAACAAGCCCAAAAGCATAAAAAGTCACAGCGTTTAGCACAGCAATGGATCAAATATGTGAAGCGTGAAAAAGTACATGCAGAAACACTCAGAACAGCGTTACTTTAACTTTTAACTAGCGTGATTATTTGGTAACAGGTATGCACGTCAAGCTATTTCATAATCGCACTATGCAAACCGCCTTAAATTTATTTTTTGGCGGTTTTTTTGTTTTTTTAATTAACCATTTGAAATTTATGAAAATAACTTTGTCATCTTATGTTTATTAAAGTGTAACGGCTCTGTCATACAGCTCCCGTAAGGTAGTCGCAGCTAAGAACTCAAGTGACCTTAATGCATTAAAAAGTGCCTTAAGGTGACTTGAGTTTAATAAAGCGCTAACAAAATAATTAAATACTTTAACGGAGTGAACAATGAAATTATCTGACTTATTCAAGGTCAGCCTTGTGGCTACTGCAATTACATTAGCCGGCTGTGGCGGTGATATAAATCTAAATGTTGAAGAAACGGTTGAACAACCAACTTCACCTACAAATCCAACACCACCAACAGCTGAAGAGTTACCCGGTACATTTAGCCAAAGTTTATCAACTGAGGTATCTACTGCCTTAGGTCGTTCTGTTACTGTTCAGGTTCTCTCTGGTGTCATAACACAAGATACAACACTTTCAACTGATGCAATTTGGGCACTTGATGGCGCTGTTTTTGTTGGTAAAGATAAAGCAGAAAGTGCAACGCTTACTATTGAGCCAGGCGCTGTCGTTTTTGGTAATAATGGAGGCGATTACATTGTTGTTAGTCGCGACTCAAAAATTGAAGCGTCAGGAACTAAAAACGACCCAATTATCTTTACATCTAAGCAAGATGTTTTAGGTGAAACAACTGCTGCAGGTCAATGGGGCGGTATGGTGTTATTAGGCAATGGTATTTCAAATAAATGTCCTGCTGAAGGCGATTGTGCACTTCAAGTAGAAGGTGTTGAGTCTGGTGCTGTGTTTGGCGGTACTGATAACACTGATAGTTCAGGTACTCTTAAATACGTAGTCGTTAAAAATGCGGGTTTTGAACTTTCTGTTGGTAATGAGTTAAACGGCATTACATTTGGTGCGGTAGGCTCTGGTACAACAGTTGATTACTTACAAGTTCATAATAATGCAGATGATGGCGTTGAATTTTTTGGTGGCGCGGTTAATTTAAAACACGTTGTTTTAACAAGTATCGATGATGATAGCATTGACTGGGATAATGGCTTCCAAGGAAAAATGCAGTTTGTTTATGTCGAGCAAGATAAAAACTCTACTGATGCAAACCGAGGAATTGAAGCTGATAACGACGGTAAAATCCCTTCTAAAGATCCAAAATCGCTGCCTATGATTTCTAATCTAACCATTGTTGGTAATAACTTTAATGGTGAAGACGATGCTGAAGGTATTTACTTACGTGAAGGCACCGGTTTACACCTATACAACTCAGTGATCACAGGCTCTGATGAAATGGGTGAGTGTTTAGAGCTTGAAGGTATTGCATTGGCCGATGATGGCACGGCTTTATTTTCTGATAGCGAAACAGTAAATAATGCTAACGATGGCACTATATTAATGCAAAACACTTTTATGTCTTGTACTAATGGTGAAAACTTTAAAGACCCTAAAGGTGCAGATGGTTCAGTACTTTTAGCGTTAGAAGGGTGGTTTACGGCGCAATCTGGTAACGTTATTAATGACAAACCTATGCTAGGTGTTAATGGTCAGCCTATTGCCGGCTCTCCTTTGTTAGGTGCTGGTCAGGATGTTGCTAATACCGTTGACGCATTTTTCGACACAGTTGATTTTGCGGGTGCATTGAATGATTCTGATGATTGGCGTGAAGGCTGGGCATTTGGTTATGGTGGCGGAATTGTTACCGCACCTGAAGCCGTTGCAGGTTGCCCTACAGGAACAACTTCAATTTCACCAGGTGATGGCACAACGACAACGTGTGAAATATCGGGTCGTATTACAGCTGATTTAACACTAACCGCTGGTAACCTTTATGCACTTGACGGCGCTGTATTCGTTGGGGGTGATAAAACAGACTCTGCTACTTTGACAATTGAACCTGGTGTTACCGTTTATGGTAGAAACGGTAAAGATTATTTAGTTGTTGGTCGTGATTCTAAAATAGAAGCTAACGGCACAAAAGATAAGCCTATTTCGTTTACATCTAGTCAAGATGTAGCTGGCGAAGCAACAGCTGCAGGACAATGGGGCGGTTTAGTGCTTCTTGGTAATGCCCCGTCTAACAAATGCCCAGATACTGGTGATTGTGCTCTTCAAGTAGAGGGCGTAGAAAGTGGAGCGGTATTTGGTGGTACAGAGACGACTGATAACTCAGGTACTTTGCGTTATGTTCGTGTAATGAATGGTGGCTACTTACTTTCACCGGGTAATGAAATAAACGGTATTACTTTTGGTGGTGTTGGCTCTGGTACAACCGTTGAATACTTACAGGTTCACCAAAATGCAGATGATGGAATAGAGTTTTTTGGCGGTAACGTTCAAGCAAAATACGTTGTGCTTACAAGTATTCAAGATGACAGTATTGACTGGGATAATGGATTCCAAGGTAAATTACAACATGTACTTGTAAAGCAAGCTGCTGATAATTCGGATGCAAACCGTGGTATTGAATCAGATAACGATGGTAAATCACCGTCAAAATTACCTAAATCAAATCCGACTATTGCTAACTTAACTATCATAGGTAATACCTTTGATGGTGAAGATGATAGTGAAGGTATGTATTTCCGTGAAGGCACAGGCGCTCAAATCTATAACACTATTGTTACCGGTCCAGTAGGGATGGGTGAGTGTTTAGAAATTGAAGGTATTGCAAAAGATGACTCTGGAACCCCGTTATTTACTGAAAGCGAAACAGTGAATAATGCCAACGACGGAACTTTATTGATTAAGTCTTCAGTTATTGCTTGCTCAGAAAACTTTAAAGACCCAAGTGGCGTTACTTTTGATACGCAAAACTGGTGGACGACAACCTTAGGTAATCTAGTTGCAACAGGACAACCTGATGTTGTAAATGGTATTTTTACAATAGATACAACAGTTCCAACAGACGTAAAGGCAATCGATAGCTTCTTTGATACTACTGACCATATAGGTGCAGTTTCAAGTACTAATGATTGGACCGCTGGTTGGACTGTAGGTCTGGAATAACACAGTAAGAACAGGTGTTAAATTTGTTTAACACCTTTTTATAACTTTCTGTTTTATATCAGATAGAGGTAAACATGAAACAATTTTCCAAACATTTTAGTTTATCAGCTTTAAGTACCGCAATTTTATGTAGTCTAAGCATGTCAGTTAATGCTGCTGAAGTTGATGATGAAGCTGTACTCGAAGAAGTTGTGGTGAGTGCTAGTCGTTTAAAAGGCACTGCAACGGCTGTACTTGAAGAGCGTAAGCAACAAGCATTTGTTGCCGATATCATGGGAGCAGAGCAAATATCCCGTAGTGGTGACAGCGATGCTGCGGGCGCTTTGCGCCGTGTAACGGGTCTTACATTAGTTGACGGTAAGTTTATATATGTACGGGGTTTAGGCGAGCGCTATTCGAGTACGCAATTAAATAGTGCTGCTGTGCCAAGTCCTGATCCAACACGTTCAGTTATCCCTTTGGATTTATTTCCTGCAGGTATAATCGAGAGCTTATCAGTACAAAAATCTTATTCACCATCAATGCCTGCTTCATTTGGTGGTGGTAATGTAGATATAAGATTAAAAAGTATTCCGAATCAGTTTGTTTTTGATGTTACAGGTCAGTTAGGTTACAACAGCAACAATTTTGATGATGGCCTTGAATACAATGGCGGTTCTGATGATTGGTATGGTTTTGATGACGGCACACGTGAAATGCCCGATTCTATTAAAGCTATTTATAAATCAGGTCAATCAATTGATGATGTTACACCTGAGCAAAGTCGTGCATTAGCACTTGATTTAAATCGAGATTATGACCCAACTGAAACGAGTTTAGACCCAAATACTAAATTTACTGTAACACTGGGTAATAGCTTTGAGTCAGGTGATTGGCGTTATGGGTTTTTATCTGCTGTAAGTTACGATAATAAATATTTTGTAGGTGAAGAATACCAAGGGCAAGATTTCCGTCTAGGGGAGTCTACTGCTGCGCTTACGCGAGGTTATGACAAAGTGACCTCTAGTGAGCATAACGTAAAGCTTTCTGGGATGTTTAATTTTGGTATTGAGTACGATAAGTCTCATCGTATTGATATTAGTTCGCTGATACTTCGTGATACTGAAGACAAAGTTAGAGACCGGTTAGGTATTGATGAGAACAACAATCAATCGGATAACAAACGCATTCGTTCTTACGATATTAGCTACGAAGAGCGTGAGTTAATTGTAAATCAGATTAAAGGCACGCATACGTTTGATTGGTTAAACTTTGCAGGCTTTGATTGGAAATACTCTAATGGTCGTTCAAATCGTTATGCACCAGGTAACTTAACAACGCGATTTATTGTTACTGATGAAAACGAAGATGGTAATTATGATGTTCAAAATGAAATCGCTTTAACTAATGCAACAACGGCAGCACGCTATACGTATCAAGATTTAAATGATGAAGTAGAGAATTACGGGTTTAACTTCACGTTCCCTATTATGCTTGATGGCGTTGATATTGAATTAAAATCAGGTGCTGATTTTATATCAAAAGAACGCTCAGCGTCTAATCGTCGTTTTGACATTAATACGCGTGCCTTTAGCGGTGTAGATTTAAATGGCAATAAATTAAACAGCATTTTATCTGACGATGTGATTGCTAATGCTCAGCTTAATTTACCTATTTTAAATGATACGACTGTTTCCGGTGATGATTATAGGTCGGCTCAAAAAACGGATGCTTATTATTTTGAAGCAGATTTTTTCTTTAATAATAAATGGCGTATAAGTGGTGGTATTCGTTGGGAAGACTTTAGGCAAGTGTCTGTCCCTTTAGATCCATTTACAGGGGGTCTTGACTCATCAATTGAGTACGACGAGCTTGCAGATTTAGCTTTTCAAGAAGATGATGTTTATGGTGCGTTAGCATTTACATATGTTTATGATGATGAAACCCAATATCGTTTAAGCTATGGTGAAACAGTTGTACGCCCTGATTTACGTGAGATTTCAGAATCAACATATATCGATCCACTTACAGAATATCCAGTAGGGGGAACACCGGGCCTGCGTACAACACAAATCAAAAACTATGATTTCCGATGGGAAAATTACTACGATACAGGTGAAAACTTTTCAGTAGGTTTATTTTATAAAGATATGACTGACCCTATTGAATCAGTGCAATCACCTTCACAAGACGGTCCTCCATTAGTACGTATAGCGAATGCTGAGGAAGGTTATGTAGCAGGCATTGAATTTGATTACCTAAAAGATTTTACTTTTTTAGGTGGTATCGGCCAAGATATCTTTTTAAGTGGTAATGTTACATTAAGTGATTCTGAAATAAAGTTAGATCGACAAGCAATTGTGGATCAAACTGGGGTTTCAGCTGCTGTAACAAATACAAAGAGACGTTTAACCGGACACTCTAAATACGTGGTAAATATGCAGTTAGGCTACGATGCGCCAAGTGGAGAGCATGCTGCGACAATTATTTATAATGTATTTGGTGAACGTATCATTATACCGGGTATTGAAGGTCAAGAGGATTGGATGGAGCAGCCATTTCATTCTGTAGACTTAAACTATACTTACTTCCCTGATTTCAATTCGAGCATTAAGTTTAAAGTGTTGAATATTTTAGGCCAAGATCAAAAAATTGAAGCGGATGGAGTATTAACTCGTTCTAAGGAAAAAGGAACTGAGTTTTCGGTTGAGTATAAGTATCAATTTTAACGCATAGCTTTGCCCAAGGAAGGGAATTATAATAACCATAGTTACCGATTAGCCCCGTTATTTAACGGGGCTTTTTTGTGTCAATATTTTTTCTATTTGCACTTTATAGTTGCATAGAGCTGATAACATTGGTTTTTACTACCAGTACTTTTCATCCCCCATGATTGGTTATACCAATCGAAGTCTCCGTAGGCGCTTTCATCCTCTCCGCAGGTAATTGTGCTTCCAGAAATTTCTTGATTGTGACCACGCTCTTCACAAAATTGATTTCCATTCGTAGAACCCACAAAAAACAGCTCTAAGCGCCCATTTATCCAAACCTGTGGTGCGTAATAGGTTGTTGCAGTATTTACCAATATACCTTGTTGCTGTTCCATATTTATTTCTGCGCGCTCAAAGGATACTTTTTCATTTTCTTTTAGCGTTACTGTGCTTGCTGAAAGCGTAGTATCTGCAAATACATTAAGTGATACTGAACTTAAAGTAAGTAGAGCAAGAGTGAATGTCTTCATTATCTTTTCCTTTAGTTGAATGTAGAATTACACAAAACATCTTTATTCAATGTGTCTATTAAGCGTGGTAAATATAAGTTTCAACAAGGTTAAGCTTTTATTAAAGTTTAAAATAAGCACTGCATGCCTTTGCATTTTTTACACTATGAAAAAAATTTGAGTTCTACTTTATTCACTAGTTTTAGGGGGCTGGTGGTGTTATTTTGACGCTAATGAAAATTAAATCTCACGCAATGAATTTAATTTTTAATGTATTAAGGCATCTTTTATGAACAAAACAGTGGAAAAAACAATGAAAAAAGTAGGATTAGTCGGTTGGCGTGGCATGGTAGGCTCCGTGTTATTAGAACGTATGCAGCAACAAAGTGATTTTGCCCATATCGACACTACCTTCTTCACCACCTCGCAAGCGGGTCAGTTAGGACCGGACATTGCAGGCGATGCAAAACCATTGCTTGATGCAAGTGACATTAGCGAACTTGCTAAAATGGATATTATTGTTACTTGCCAAGGCGGCGATTACACCAATTCCGTATATCCAAAACTTAGAGAATCTGGTTGGGATGGCTACTGGATTGATGCCGCTTCAGCACTTCGAATGAGTGACGATAGCATTATAGTGCTGGATCCTGTAAACAAAGATGTTATTGAACAAGGCTTAGCGCAAGGCGTTAAAACGTTTGTGGGCGGTAACTGTACAGTATCGCTAATGCTACTTGCATTAGGTGGTTTATTTGAGCAAGACCTAATTGAATGGGTAAGCCCAATGACTTACCAAGCGGCGTCGGGCGCCGGTGCACGAAATATGAAAGAGCTTATTGCACAAATGGGCGCTATTCATGCAAGTGTCGCAGATAAACTAGATAACCCAAGCTCTGCTATTTTAGAAATTGATAAGATAGTAAGCGAAAAAATGGCTTCAAGTGATTTGCCACAAGACCAGTTTGGTGTGCCATTAGCAGGCAGTTTAATTCCGTGGATTGACGTACCTATGCCAAGCGGTCAGTCTAAAGAAGAATGGAAAGCGCAGGTTGAAGCCAATAAAATTTTAGGCTCTTCTAAGCAACCAGTGCCAATTGATGGTTTATGTGTACGTATTGGTGCAATGCGCTGTCATAGCCAAGCAATGACCATTAAACTACGTGAAGATATTAGCGTAGAAAAAATTGAAGAAATTTTAGCCTCGCATAATGAATGGGTTAAAGTTATTCCAAATGAGCGCGAAATTAGCGCTACTGACTTAACCCCAGTTAAAGTAACGGGGACATTAAGTATTCCTGTTGGCCGTATTCGTAAATTAGCCATGGGCCCTAAATACATAAGCGCGTTTACAGTGGGAGATCAGCTCTTATGGGGCGCCGCAGAGCCATTGCGCCGCATGTTACGCATTATTATTGATGATGAGTAAACATTGTTAGTAAATTTTATTTTTCAGGGTTAGCAATTTGCTAACCCTTTTTATTTAACCTGCTTTACCAGTTTATAAATCGGGCTTTATAAACTGGTACATCATTTGCTGTAATTCCCATGTTAACCAGCTAACTACAACAAACCTATAGAATACGTATTTTACTCGCATTATATGTACTGCTATTACAAAATTGCGTAGTTTTTACATGTTTAAAATACTGCTTTGTAGGTGGAAATAAAGGAAATTACAATGCGTTCATTTTTAAATTCATTACACCGTAAATGGTTCAGCTTTGTTGTCGTAATTGTATTACTGCTAATTACCCTCAGAATAGCTGCGCCTTATGCAGTGCAGCAGTATGTAAATTACCAGCTAAAACATACGCAAGGTATTACGGGACATATAGGTGATGTAGATTTGTTTTTATATCGTGGCGCTTATGCCATTGACGATGTAGAAATTTACGCTACTAACGCAACCACAGCACCTAGACCTTTACTTGCGGTAAAAACACTTGATTTTTCACTTGCATGGTCGGCGCTTTTAAAAGGGAATCTGGTAACAAATATGGCTTTTATGCTCCCCGAAATTGTTATTTATGATAAAAACCCAAACGCAGCAGAGCAAAATCAACGTGTAAAAGATGAAACAACTTGGATCGGACTCGCCAACGATTTAGTGCTGTTCTCAATCGATACCTTAACTATCGAACAAGGTAAGTTGTCCCTAGTTAATGCAACTAGTCAGGGTGAAAAACCCACTTTTATATCAAATATTAATGCCAGAATTGAAAACATAACGAATGCGCTAAACCTATCAAAAACACTTGTGACTACTCTAAACGTAGAAGGTGCGTTAATGGGGGAGGCGGCATTAAGGCTTAATGGCAAATTAGACCCTTTTAGCAAGCACGCTAATTTTGATTTTAACGCAGAGGTACAGCGCTTCTCAGTTAAAAATCTCGACACTGTATTTAAAGTGTATACACCGTTTGATATTGAAGCGGGGGGCATTGATGGCGCAATGGAACTTGTGGCAAAAGATAATAACTTAAATGGTTATGTAAAAGCGGGTGTTCAAAACCTTAGTGTATTTTCTTGGCGCGAAGATATAGAAAAAGATGATGACGGCATATTTACTGCCATATTTGAAGGCAGTGTTGATTTACTCGGCTCTATACTCGAAAACGATGAATCTAAACTTGTTGCTGCACGCATTCCTATTGAAGGTCAACTAGATAATACGGATGTTTCGACTTTCCAAGCCGTTATTTCTGTACTAAAAAACGCATTTTTTGATGCGTTTAAAATGAAAGTAGATAACATCATTTCTTTTGAAGATACGGATAACAAATCTAATAACGAGGAAAATTAAAGCATTTTGGGAATGCATGTTTTAGTTGAATGCCTAAGCTGCACCCACTTTTTAAACTTTAAGTGGGTGCTTTAGTACTCTTATCAGATTAGTTTTTGCGGTTACTCAATAGCGCTTTAAGCTCAGCAATTTGGGATTGTAGTTCGTTTACTTGTCCTTGCGTTGCAGGTAATGAGCTGTCGTCTGCGAGCTCTTCTCGCGCTTTTCGGTGCTCCTCGCTCATAACTTCTAAAATGGCACCTACCATCATATTTAAAAATACAAATGCGGTTAAAAATATAAATGTAAGGTAGTAAATCCAGCTTAATTCGTACACCGCCATTGTTTCGTACATTATGTCGGTCCAATCTTCAAATGTTGCTACCCTAAACAAGGTAAGCATTGATATTGAGACGTCTTGCCAAAGTACGGGGTTTATTTCAGCAAACATCATGCTGCCCATAGCGGCGTAAATATAAAAAATAACAAACATTAATAAAGCGATATAACCCATTTGCGGAATAGCTTTAAGCAGAGAGTTAACCAATAAGCGCAGCTCTGGGATCATCGAAACCAATCGCAGTACTCTAAATATGCGCAGTAATCGTGCAATTAGCATCGTAGAACCTGCTGCAGGGTATAAGCTACCTAGTACTATAATTGTATCGAATATATTCCATCCCTTAGAAAAGAAGTCTTTTATACCTTTACTTGCAATAAAGCGGATTATTAGTTCAATTAAAAAGAATGCGGTAATGCCAACGTCCATCCAATTTAGAGCAAGCTCTACCGTTGGATGCAGTGAGTAAGTGTGCGCACCTACTGTCAGGGCAGAAACAATAATTACAGCTATAACAAATGATTGAAATATCTTGCTTTTGTCTATACGCTGAAACAACTTTTGTAACTGCGACATCATAATAATGGGTCCTGTGAGTATTAAGGTTTAATGGCGCTAATATACAATAATATTGTAATAATTTAACGCTTTTTCGATATCGAAAGTGTAAGGAAATTTAATGTTTATCAATAAACTAAAAAACAGCGCATTACTTATTATCGGATTTTGTATTTTGGCTGGTTGCAGCTCTGATGCACGTTTTCACGAAGTTCAATCTGCACGTCTTGATGAGTGCAACTATAAAGCGGATAAAGAATATTACGAATGCTTAAATAAACAGGACTCTAATTACGAAGAGTTTAAAAAGCAGCAGCAAGCCCAGACTAAATAAGTAGCGCTAGTACATTTATGACTAAAACTCAAAAACAACGCGATAAGCAAATTCGCTCAGTATTGACTATTGCGTGTGAAACAATAAAAGAAACCGTATTTGGCTTTCACTATTTAACGCATTCAGTGGATTTAAATAACGAAACAAACACGTTAAAAGTGCAGTGCTTTTTTAATGATGATATAGCTCTTGAAAGTGCAAAACCCCAGCTTGACGAATTAAAAGATATTATACTAAATCAGCTAGCAAGTATTAAACTGAATATTAAACCAGCACATATCTTATTTTTCGCCAATTAATAGTGGTTTAGTTGGTTTGACAGCACAGTGATGTTTATAATTACATAAATTACTTTAAAGGTTTCAATTATGGCCGTTCCTACGCGTTCGCAAATTTCACCAGGCATAACAGTAAATATTGTATTAAAAGAAGATCAACGCAGCGGTACATTAACCGAAGGTGTTGTTGAGCGTCTTTTAACAAAATCACCTAATCACCCGCACGGTATTAAAGTACGTTTAGAAGATGGTCAAGTTGGCCGAGTAAAAGAGATTTTATAATGGCAGCGTTAACAGAACAGGCTTTTTGGGAATTAGTAACCACGCCTGATTTAGGGCTCGATCCGCAAAGTGTGAGCGATAACCTAAAAACTAAACTTAATGATTTAAGCGATCAACACCTTATTGATTTTGATAAGCACTTTGGCATACATATGCGCAAATGCTTTACCTGGGATTTGTTTGGCGCTGCCTTTGTGATGGCTGGGTGTAACGACGATTACGGTTTTAGCGAGTTTAGATGTTGGTTAATTTCTCGCGGTAAAACAGTATTTGAAAACGCCTTAGAAAATGCTGACTCGATAGCGCAGTGTACACCTGTTTATTACTTGAACGAGCAGCCTTATCCGTACATTGATGAGTATGATTTAATAGCCGGTTTATTATTTGAAGAACGCAGCGAAGACGAATTGCCGTTTATTCCATCAGGCAGCGATGAACCCAAAGGTAAACGTTTTAAAGACAAACCTAAGTTTTTAAAGCAAAGCTACCCTTTATTATTTGCAAAGTATTGGCAATAAAATAAACAGTAATTTTTGTACTACCTAAACAATTTAATGAGTCCAATGTCTCCTTACAAGTAAGCGCATTGATATAAATCGTTTTGTTGTTTAAGTACGTATTAACTAAAGTACTTAACAGCAAAATGGTTTGTAATGCAGTATCTAGGAGGAATCTTTGTTGATTTAAACGTATTCAATCTAGAGGGATTTAATCGCGGCACGAGGTTTGTAACCTAGTGAGCTCGGTAATTGCTTCTGCGTTACCTTATTGGCTTATACACATGTAAGAATAAGTAATAGTCGAGCAAAGCTTCCGCTAGCTGCTCACGCCTTAGTTCCTGAATACGACTTCTCTCCTTTTATAGTAAATCTCTGTTATAGTTGTTAAAAGTTATAAAAGCTAAGTGATTAGGCATTTTGCTATTATTTAACACGCTGACTCACGAGGATACACCCACGAAATGAAATATTTAACACTCGCTTTATTAACTGTCGCTTTTACAAGTGCAAATGCTTTTTCTGAGCCGAGTAATAAAACACGATTTATACCGCTTTTAAAGTCAAAATTGGGAGCCTACGAAGTTGTGTCGGCTAATTCTGGATTATGTGTTAATAGTAATTTGAGTTTGACAGATGAAAGTGATGCAAGTGCGGGTTTTAAACTAGGTAAGCAAATTATATTTGGATCGCTCCACAATGGTACCCGAACCATTAAAAAACCAAACTTTTGTTTTATAACCAGTACGCTTAAATATAAAAGTGATGGCCTTGAAAACGGTTTAAGAATGAGCCGTTGTGAAAACCCTGTAAACGAAAAAACAATCAGTCAAAGTATCAAATTTTTAGCTGATAACACACTAAAATACACATTGAGCGAACCCAGTGTAGAGTGCACATTTAAAAAAGCAGATGAAAGTAAATAAAGCATCTAGTAAGTAGTAAGTAGCAAATCATTCGCAGTATATTTTAGGGATATCGCGCCAACGCGTGGTGTACTGCGGCGACAAAAAATCACGGTTCATGTGCCACCGGTCATTTAATTTACTACTAGCTAAACTAAGCATTCCTTTCCCATACCGTGTATTTATAGCATCTAGGCAACTCATTAATTGTGGGTTGTCAGTACGTTGGTTAAACAAATCACTTTGTTGAAATTGCTGTGACGTAAGTTCTAAAGCGCCTACACCACACTTGTAAAACCTAACTGCAGGTTGGTATATTTGATCAAATACCTCAGATACAGCATTAGCCATTACGCAGGTGTCGTTAGTGGGTGAGGGGAACTTATACACAAACGACTTTTTATAATATCTATTTTCGTGCGCGCCACTGGCTGCAAAAATATAAAGCTGGTGAGTGAGCGAACGTTGCGCTCTTAGTTTATTAGCCACTGTGGTTACATGGTTAATTAGCGCCGTTTTAAGGGCTGTTGGCTCACATATGCGCTCTCCAAAACTACGGGTCGAATAAATTTCCCGCTTGTCTTGTCGTACATCATCCCAGTTTAAACATGTTATCCCGTTAAGCTCGCTTACTGTACGTTCAACAACCACACTAAATGCACGGCGCATTGCTTTAGGGTTTTGCTGAGCAAGATCCCAGGCGGTGTGTATATTCATTATTTTAAGCTTTTTAGCTAGTCGCCGGCCTATTCCCCATACATCTTCGCAGCTCATTCTCTGTAAAATAGCTTGGCGAGTTTGTTCGCTATTTATGACTGCTACACCATTAAAACCACTGAGTTTTTTAGCGGCGTGGTTAGCGGCTTTTGCTAAAGTAGGGGTTGGGCCAAAACCTACACCTACAGGAAGCTTCGTTTCGCGCCACACTGTGCGCCTTATTGTATGGCCGTATTCGTGCCAGTCTTTAATTAATGATGTGTAGCCATTAAAGTGCAAAAACGATTCATCAATACTGTATATGTGTTGTGTATCGCAAAAGCGGCCAATAATATTCATCATCTTGTCGCTTAAATCAGCATAAAGCTCGTAATTGCTAGAACGAATAACAACGTTGTTTTGCTCAAGTAAATGTTTAACTTTAAAGTACGGGCCAAATTTAGGAATATTTAAGCGCCGAGCAATAGGGCAAATAGCGCATACACAGCCATCGTTATTAGTAAGTACAACCACGGGTTTGGATCGAATAGTAGGGTCGAATACTTTTTCTGCACTGGCATAAAATGACACAGCATCAACTAAGGCATACATTTTAGTAACTCTGGGCTTTGCCTGTGCATTCTTATTGATAGCGTTACTACGCCTTCGAGCTGAAACTCGTCTGCAGAGGTGAGTTGTACAGGCTTATGTAAAGAGGAAGCTGAAAGCAGCCGCGCATTGGTTTTATCAAGCAGTTTGCATACAAAAAGACCATTTAAGTTAGCAACAATAACGTCACCATTTTTTACCGGCTCTGCACGGTCGATAACTAATAAGTCACCTTCAAAAATTCCGACTTCTTGCATAGAGTTACCCGATGCAATACCAATAAACGTAGCATCTGGATGCTTTATTAAAAGCTCATCAAGGGTTACACCTAGCTCGGTGTACTGCGCTGCGGGTGATTCAAAACCACACACGCCTGCTTCTATATAAATGGGAATGACAAACATAACACAACCTAAAACGCATATACTGTATAAGTGTACAGTATATGCGTTTTGTGTAAGTTATGCCAAGAATGTATGGCTGATCAATCCATGTTTTTGATCATTTGTTGTGCGGTATCTAAAAAGTCTTTGATTTGTTGAGGGTTTAAGTTTTTACACATTTGATTATTTATTTTTTGCTCTGAGGCTAATAACTTATCAAAAAGAACTTTACCTTGCTCTGTGAGCGATAAAATAAAGCAGCGTTTATCGTGCTCACTCGCCTGTTTATTAATTAAATTTAAGCTAATAAGATCTTTAATTAAACGTGCTATTTGCGCTTTATCGCGCTGCGTTTTAGTAACAATATCGTTAGCCGTACAGTTATTTACGTTCGCGATAATATGTATGCAGCGTACGTGCATAGCATTAATACCCAGTTCGCCTGCGTTAATTGCTTCACGAATTGTTACACGGTAATTTTGCATTAATTCAAACAGCGTATTTGATAAAGGTGTATTCATAGAACTCTCAATATAGTTGACAAAGTCAATTAACTTGTTATAGTTGATTTTATCAACCAATGGGGCGTTGTGCAATGCCTGCTTTTTATAGCAGGTTGGTATTAAAGTCTAAGTTTTGTAAAACGAGGTAATACATGAGTAAACAAGTTCGCAAAGCCAACGTATTAAGTACAGAGCAAATCACACCGCATTTACAGCGCATTGTTGTAGGCTCTGAAGATTTTAACGACTTAACCTCACAGTACATTGGTAACTATGTAAAAGTACTATTTCCAAAAGATGGTGAAGTAGATTTTAACTTAAAAACAGCCTGTATGCGATCATACACAATAAGGCATGTAGATGCACAAACAGGCGCGCTAACACTTGATTTTGTTATAAATATGCACCAAGGCCCTGCAACTGACTGGGCTAAAATTGCAAAAGTAGGCGACGAGTTAGGTATTGCAGGTCCTGGCCCTAAAAAGCTAGATAATTATGCGCATTCGCATTATGTATTGCTCGGCGATTTAACATCGGTAAATGCAATAAAAGGGTATGTGCAGCAATTACCTTTAATTTCAAAAATTGATGCCTTTGTACATGTACCCACCGAAAAAGATATTATTGATTTAGAAACAAGCCGCGATGTTAATTGGCTTGTTACCGACAACGCTGACGAGGCGCTACTTAGCGCGCTTCAAAATTTGCACATTACAGCAGAGCCTCCCATTGTATTTATGGCATTGGAAGCTGGGCTTGTTCGTAAAGCAAAAGCACTGCTAACAGAGCAATTTAATATACCACGCGGTAATATTTTTTCCTCAGGGTATTGGAAAAAAGGCGTGGATTCAGAAGGCTATAAAAAGCTGCGCCAACGTGATGCACAGCTTGCCTGAATACCTTAGAGCAAAATAACATATACCTATTTTGCTTTAATACCTCTGCGTAACTTGAATTGACCTAATAGCAGACCCATTTAAGTGTTTTATGCTAATGATGTAATCCATTATTAGCATGCATTTTTAGGAGCTGCTATTTTGTTAAATTCCATTCCTTTTTCGTTATTAGAACTTGCCCCCATGATCAAAGGGGACAGCGTTACTAACACTCTTCATAAAAGTACTAAATACGCTCAACGTGCTGATGAGCTTGGCTTTAACCGTTTTTGGCTTGCTGAGCATCATAATATGCCAGGTATAATTTGTGCGGCCACTTCAATTTTGGTTGGTCACATTGCAGGTAATACCAAAAAGATACGCGTTGGATCGGGCGGTATTATGCTGCCAAACCACTCCCCATTAGTTGTTGCTGAGCAATTTGGTACATTAGAGAGCTTATATCCAGGGCGAATAGATTTAGGACTCGGGCGCGCACCAGGTAGCGACCCTGTAACGAGTCGTGCATTAAACAACGATATGAGCCGTGCAGAAAACTTTCCAGGTGAAGTAACTGAACTGCAAACATTGTTAGGTCCTTACAATGGTACACACCCTGTACGTGCTATACCGGGGGAGGACACAAACGTGCCTATTTGGTTATTAGGCTCGAGTTTATTTAGCGCGCAACTAGCGGCGCAAAAAGGGTTACCGTATGTATTTGCAGGACATTTTGCACCGCGTTTTGTGCACGATGCAATAGCGCTGTATAAGCGCGAATTTAAAGCATCAAGCGTACTTGATAAGCCATACGTAATGCTTGCACTGCCTTTAGTGGCTGCAGATACCGACGATGAAGCGCAATACTTGTCGACTACTTCTAAGCAACGTGTACTCGAACTTATACGCGGTAATGAGCTGTGGCTAAAACCACCTGTTGAAAGCATGGACGGGTTATGGAGCGAACAAGAACGCGCTCATGTAGAGAACTTTTTAAGCCTAAGCGTAGTAGGAGGACATGTAAGTATTAAACACAAATTAGAGATGATAGCGAAACAGCTAGAAGTAGATGAGTTTATATTTACCAATGATGTATTCGATAGTGAAAAACGCCACCGTGCACTCGAAATTTTAATGGAAATAAAACACTAATATATAGTTAGTTAAGCAAGCGTACATTCTGGGCTTGTTAACATACAGACATCATCAAAAGTTAAATTAGTTTACTCATTTTATTAACTTTCAGTGATGTCTGTATTTGTTATTTAAATATTCAAAGTAAATTTGATTGCTATTTTTAGTACATATTTTGCTTTATATACCGTTCTGTTTTTTCAATCGAACTGATTTAAACAATCAATTTTAAGATATCACTTTTGTTTTTTATAATGTAGCTATTAAACCAGACATCATAAAATTAAAGGCAGGTACACCGTGAACTCTCTAAACACCGCAACAGCTAATTCAGTTAACAAAACAGCGCAACCAAAAGTTGCACTGGTTGCTGAAGGTGGCGGGCAGCGAGGGATCTTCACAGCGGGCGTACTTGATGCGTGGTTAGAACAAAGCTATGACCCTTTTGATTTATTTATTGGCACTTCAGCGGGTTCGCAAAACTTAACTAGCTACTTAGCGCGTCAAAAAGGCTACGCTAAACGCCTGATCAGAGGGCTTTCGCGTAATAAGCGTTTTTTTCAGCTTGGTCGTGGATTAGTGGGTAAACACATAGTTGATTTAGATTGGTACTTTGACAAAACCACTGAAGTAAACAGAGCTATAGATTTCAAAACAGCGAAAACGAGTTTAGGTGAGCGTGAACTACTTATAACAGCTACAAATGCAAGAGACAGAAAAGCTTATTACTTATCGCCAAATGGTGATAGTGGTCAATGGCGTGATTTGTTAAAGGCTTCTAGCGCACTGCCGTTTTTATACAAACAAGGTGTAAAGTTAACACCTTGGTTAAATGCAAAAGCGGCTAACGAAATACACCTTGCTGAAGAGCAAGCACAGAGCGACTTTTATCTAGACGGCGGTTTAGCAGCACCACTACCCGTGCGTGAAGCTTACAACCGAGGCGCTCGTAAAATTGTGGTAATAAGAACAGTTGATGCTAATTTTCAAGCGCAATCTGCATGGGTGCAAAAGCTAAGAACATTTGCTATTGCATCAGGTTATTGTCCAAAAACATTGGACTACTTAATACAGCACGAAAAAGCGTATTTAGATGAGCTTGAGTTTATTGCAAATCCACCAAGTGATGTGGAAATAATACAAATTTTTGCAGGCGAAAAATTGCATAGCAAATTATTAGGTAGTTCAAATAACGATTTGCGTTTTGATCATAAATTAGGCTTAGCTGCAGGTCGGTCATATTTAGCGCAGCAAAGCCAATTTGAGATCAGCAATACGCATAACTACTCACAAAGCGAGTATCGTTACAATTAAGCCAATCGGATACCCAAATCATGAATAATACTGGAACTTGAAGTTGCGGTATTATTCATTCCAAAATTTTTAAATTGAAATATTAAAAATAACTTAAGTTGATGAAAGCAATATGCTTGTTTCACTATTTAAAATACCGTCAATTTCGCGTACTTGCCTTAACACTCCATCAAACTCACTTAAATTTGCAGCTTGAAGCTCTGCAACTAAATCCCATGCACCATTGGTGGTGTGTAATTTTATAAGCTCGGGTATTCCGCGCATTGTTTTAATTACTTGTGAGGTAGATTTACCAACGACTTCTATCATCATAATTGCGCGCACGGCTTCTGTTTCTATGTGTTCGTGAACGCGTACAGTAAACCCTAATATTGCGCCTGAGCTAACTAATCTGTCTAACCTATTTTGCACTGTCCCGCGTGATACATTTAAAGAACTGGCTAAAGCTGAAATAGAAGCGCGGCCGTCTTTTCGTAATTCAGCTATTAAAGCATTATCAAGAGAGTCATAAATATAGGGAGTCATAAATCAAACCTTTAAAAGAAGTTACTGACCAAAATACATAAATTGTATATAACTGCATAGCAAAATGATAAAAACTAGTACTATTTGTGTAATTAATTACCATATTAAATAGCACGTAGCCTCGCTAAACTTGTTTTAAATTAACTAATACATTTATTCAAGAGGTTTCAGCATGAGTCATTTTATAGCACAGCCAAAACAAGGCGTTCCATTTGTTAGCGTTCAGGCAATGGCTAAGCTTATAAATAGCTTAGGGGTCGAAAACGTTCTGCTAGATCTAACACATAAATTAGAAACCGACTTTGCCCGTTGGACGGAGTTTGATAAGTCACCTCGCTATGCAGCACACTCACCAGAGGGTGTAATAGAGCTAATGCCAGTGAGTGATGGCCAAATGTTCAGCTGTAAATATGTAAATGGTCACCCAAAAAACACCTTTAGAGAACTTCAAACAGTCGCTGCATTTGGTATTTTAGCCGATGTAGATAGTGGCTATCCGGTTATGATAAGCGAAATGTGTTTACTAACAGCACTACGTACAGCCGCAACTTCTGCAATGGTAGCTAAATATTTAGCACCTAAAAACTCAACAACCCTTACTTTAATAGGCAATGGCGCTCAATCAGAGTTTCAGGCACTCGCTTTTAAAGCGGTACTAGGTATTACGCATATTCGTTTATACGATATAGATAAAAGCGCCTCTAAAAAAGCATTTGCTAATTTAAGTGCATGCGGATTAAACGTGGCTATTTGTAATAGTGTACAAGAGGCAGTAAAAGGGGCTGATATTATCACTACCTGTACTGCTGATAAAACTAACGCTACTATTTTAACAAACGACATGATCCCACAAGGTGTGCACATTAATGCCATAGGTGGTGATTGCCCAGGTAAAACAGAGTTAGATGCTAGATTGCTTGAGCGTGCTAATGTATTTGTTGAGTACGAGCCGCAAACTCGAATAGAGGGCGAAATTCAACAAATGAGTCCAAGCTTTACAGTAACTGAGTTTCATAACGTTATTAATAAGCAGTCGCTTGGGCGTACTAGCCAAGATGAATTAACCATTTTTGACGGCGTTGGCTTTGCGAGCGAAGACTTTACCGCACTGGTATTTATACGCGATGAGTTAATTAAAACGGGCGAGTTTGCTTTGCTTGATTTAATTACACAACAAGCGGACCCTCGTAATTTATTTTCAGTGCTTAGTGATCAACCATTAGTAAAAGAGCATGTGGCATGAGCGAAGTAAACCAAGCCCCCAGAGCTGTAGTGATGGTAAGACCGCATCACTTTACATCTAACCCACACACAATGCTCGATAACGCATTTCAAAGTGAATGTTTAGCACAAAATCAAAGTGAACAAGCATTTAAAGAAGTGACTAATGCCGTACAAATATTAAAAAATGAAGGGGTAACAGTTCACCTTTTTGAAGATGAGCAAACACACACTCCCGATTCAGTTTTTCCTAACAATTGGTTTTCAACTCATCAAAGTGGCCAATTAATAATCTATCCAATGTTTGTAGAAAACAGAAGGTTAGAATATCGAAAAGATATTATTGATTTTTTAACGGATCACTATAAAGTGTCTTCAGTGACTGATTATTCATTTTTATCGAAAGAAAATTCATTTCTTGAAGGCACTGGTTCACTGGTTATCGATCATCAAAATAAACTCGCTTACGCGGTAGAATCAAAAAGAACTACCAAGTCGGTGGTTAATACAATATGTGAGCAATTAAAACTATCACCCATAGTGTTTAACGCATATGACGAGCAAGGAACTGCGGTTTATCACACTAATGTTTTAATGTGTATTGCTACAAAATTTGTAATGATCAGTTTAAATATGGTGCCAATTAATCAACGTGCACAGTTAGCTAAACATTTTTTAAAAAGCCATCATCAAGTGATCGATTTAACGCTTGAGCAAATTAATAACTTTTGTGGCAATGCTATTGAGCTACAAGGTAAAAATGGTCGTATTTTAGCCTTATCGCAAACTGCGTTTAATGCACTTACACCGGCACAAATAACAGTTATACAAAAAACGGCTAAGCTTGTGCCATTACCAATACCTACTATTGAGTCGGCTGGTGGCTCAGTTAGGTGCATGATTGCAGGAGTTCATTTGCAAAATAAATAATGTATAGTTTTAAGGCAGCTTAGCTGCCTTATTTGCATTAAATTTTTAGTCGATGTCGTAAGCAAATGCCGTTATACCCAAAAAAGGGTATTAATATAAAAAATATAAGAAGGAATTAGCAATGTTCGATACCGTCGTCAAAAGCGTAAACAACCTTTTATGGGGAGAAGGGCAAGTACTTATTTATATACTCTTGTTTACGGGGGTATGGTTTTCAGTACGACTAAAAGCAATTCAAATACTTAAATTTAAACATATGTTTAGTCTTTTAAAAGGCAGTAGCAAATGTAAAAAAGACGATATTTCATCATTTCAAGCGTTGTGTACAGGGCTTTGCGCACGGGTAGGTACCGGTAATTTAGCTGGTGTAGCGGTTGCAATTTCACTTGGTGGCAGCGGCGCTATATTTTGGATGTGGGTAATAGCCATATTGGGCATGGCTACAGGCTTTGCCGAAAGCGTACTTGGGCAAGTATATAAAGTACGCGATAGTGGTGGCGAGTTTAGAGGCGGGCCTGCGTATTATATTCAACAAGGTTTGGGTAGCCGAGCGTTTGCAATTGTGTTTGCCGCATGTTTATTTTTAGGTTACGGCTTCACGTTTAGTGCAATGCAAACTAACACAATTACCGACGCACTTAATTACGCGTTTGAAGTTCCTACATTTTATTCAGGCCTAGTTATTACAGTACTAGCAGGCTCAATTATACTCGGTGGCTTTAAAGCAATTGCCCGATTTGCAGAGCGTGTTGTGCCAATAATGGGCATTGTGTTTGTACTTGCTGCGGTAATTATTACGATTATAAATTTCACGCAAGTACCTGCCATGCTTAAAGATATATTTTTATCAGCGTTTGGTTTACAAGAAGCCGGAGCGGGTGCAATGGGCGCTGCCATTAAAAACGGTATTCAACGTGGTTTATATTCTAATGAGGCCGGTGCAGGTAGTGTGCCGCATGCTTCAGCAAGTGCCAGCCCAATTCCTAATCACCCAGTAACGCAAGGTTACATACAAATGCTAGGCGTATTTTTCGATACAATAGTACTGTGTAGCTGTACCGCGGTGATCATTTTATTAGCCGATATAGACATAAGCGGTGAAATGGAAGGCATTCGTTTAACACAAAGCGCGATGACCGCTCATTTAGCACAAGGTGGTGTTTATTTTGTCGCAGCTGCTATTACCTTATTTGCTTTTACATCGGTAGTGGCAAACTACGCCTATGCAGAGAGCAACTTGCACTTATTTAAACTCGACAACAAAGTAGGGCGCGGTATTTACACTTTGCTTTATTTATCAATGATGTTGTGGGGCGCGTCGGCCACATTAAAAGAAGTCTGGGATTTAGCCGATATTGCCTTAGGGTTAATGACAGTGGTTAACGTTATCGCTATTATACTGTTAACGCCGACTATTTTGTCTGTTACGAGCGATTACCACGCACAAAGAGACAAAGGTTTAGAGCCCGAATTTAAAGTAAAAGATGTAAAAGTACAGGGTAAATGCGAAGATGGCATTTGGGATTAACTCACGTACTTTAAGCACACTTAACTATAAAAAGCGGTTTTATGGCAACATAAATCCGCTTTTTACTTTGCATAAATATTCACTTTCAGTATTGTAAAAATAACTGAAGCAACCAAAATAAAAGGCATTATTTTTTAGATGATCGAGATTCACGCAGGGAAAACAGCGGCTAAAATTATTAACGAACAGGGCTTTAAACCTGAACTTTTCACCTCTTTTTTAGGTGCAAGTGGCGGTCCTAAATGGTTTACATTATTTGGCTTAGATAAATATATTTTTGGTGAATTTTTTAAAAACCGCACCCAACCACTTAATTTAATTGGCTCATCTGCCGGCGCTTTTCGATCTGCATGTTTTGCACAAAGCGATCCCGTTGCTGCCATTGAGCGATTAGCAAAATCGTATTCGCAAACCCGATATTCAAGTAATAAACCAACACCAAATGAAATAACAATAAAAGCGCGCGCATTACTTGAAGATGTTTTTGGCGATAACGGCGTAACCGAAATTATAAATAACCCAATATTTAAAGCGCACTTTATAGTAGCAAAATCGAATGGCTTTATTGCCAGCGAAAATAAACTTATACAACTACTGGGCTTGTCAAAAAGTTACATGCTTAACCGCGTTAACCGAAAATTATTAGGCTCACAGTATGAGCGTTTTATATTTGGCCCAGCAACAAGTGACTTATCAATTACCGATACCTACAATTTTAAAACGCAAAATATAGCGCTTACTCAAAATAATTTAAAAGACGCGTTACTTGCATCGGGTTCAATACCACTTGTTATGCAAGGCATAAAAAATATTGCAGGCTCGCCGCAAGGAATATATCGCGATGGCGGAATAATTGATTACCACTTTGATTTAAAAATTAATAACCCAGGACTTATTTTATATCCGCATTTTAATTCAGAGCCAAAAGCAGGGTGGTTCGATAAAAATTTAAAACGTAAAGTATCACCACTTAATTACGATAACGTGGTAATGATTACTCCATCAAAAGAATTTATAGCAAGCTTACCGTACGGAAAAATTCCAGACAGAAATGATTTTACCGATCTTGATGCAGATACACGCATTAAATATTGGAATACTGTTTTTAGTGAAACTGAGAAATTGGCTGAGACGTTTGACAAGAAATTAAATAACTTAAAGTTTGATATTAAATAGTATTGGTAATTTACACTGAATGAAAACTTTAGAATTATTGTTCTATAGCAAATTGAGGTGGATATAAAATATGAACTATAACCTGTATTAGTTCAGACAAGATCTGACAATTCAACTTGAAAAAGTGAGAGTTACCCGTTTTGATAAAGGTGTCGAATCTTTAAATCAAAACAAACAAAAAGGTAACTCTCATGTTGCATACTAACAATCCAATCATAAAACACAAAGCTGGTTTACTTAACCTTGCCGAAGAACTAGGCAATGTATCAAGAGCCTGTAAAGTCATGGGCGTATCACGAGATACATTTTATCGTTATCAAGAACTCGTTAATGAAGGTGGTATCGATGCATTAATCGAAAAGAACCGCCGTACACCAAATATAAAGAATCGCGTTGACGAAGAAACAGAGCAAGCCGTCATTAACTATGCAGTTGACTATCCTGCTCACGGTCAACATAGAACCAGCAATGAGCTTCGTAAGTTAGGCGTGTTTGTCTCAGGTAGTGGTGTTCGTTCAATCTGGTTGCGTCACGATTTAGAAAACTTCAAAAAACGATTGAAAGCATTGGAAAACAAAGTCGCTAATGAAGGTATTATTTTATCTGACGCTCAAGTTGCTGCGCTAGAAAAGAAAAAACATGACGATGAAGCCTGTGGTGAAATTGAAACAGCGCATCCCGGTTATCTTGGCTCACAAGACACATTTTATGTTGGTAACCTTAAAGGTGTTGGTCGTATCTATCAACAAACCTTTGTGGATACCTACAGTAAAGTCGCCTTTGCGAAGCTCTACACAACGAAAACGCCAATTACAGCGGCTGACATGCTCAATGATAAAGTATTGCCTTATTTCGAAGGTCACAAATTGCCTATGCTTAGAATATTAACTGACCGAGGAACTGAGTATTGCGGGCGAGTTGAGCATCATGATTATCAGCTATATTTGGCAATTAACGACATCGACCATACAAAAACGAAAGCAATGTCCCCGCAAACAAATGGTATCTGTGAGCGTTTCCATAAGACGATTTTGAACGAGTTCTATCAAATCACATTCCGCAAAAAGTTGTACGATTCAATGGAAAAACTACAAAAAGATCTGGACGAATGGATGGATTACTACAACAATGATCGGACTCATCAAGGAAAAGTATGTTGCGGTCGAACACCACTTGAAACATTACTGGATGGAAAAACGGTTTGGGCAGAAAAGAATTTAGCTCAAATCTAAACTAACAGTCACCATTAGAAAAATGGGTAACTGTCAGATCAAGTCTGAGCTAGTACATATAACCCCATAAATTACGGTCTGCTATTAATAATAAAAGGGCAGAAAGCCCTTTTATTTTAGTGTATTAATTTAGAAATAATATTGTCGAAATGATAACTGTTGTACAAATTAAGCACTTTCATAAAGCGCTCTTTATTTATTTTTTATTACTTTCTTAAATTGTTTTTCACCAACTAATTCGGGATTTTCCTCATCTATTTTCGGCTCGTTAGAACTTACTACTACAGTTGACCAGTTAGTCTTGCCCGTAGATTTATTGCCCTTGATATAATTTTTAGTAATTTTATTTTCCATTATCAATCCTTTGATTTTTTAACTTTTTTGAATTTTTTCAGTTCTTCATCTGTTAAGAGTGGAGCATCGGGATCATCTTTTGCATTTTCCTCGATCTCACCTTCAGTCATTTTTTTTAGGCGCTCGTAGTCAGTCTTTCCATCTACAGAGTCATCTTTGTTTCTTTTAATATGAGTTTCTGACATAAATTTATCTCGCTTTCATACTTAGATACACAACACGTTCTTTTTGACTGGCAGTTCTAGCAGAAATCATTCGCCTTGAAGTACCACTTTTTCTCCATGTATAGACAACCATTAAAACACCGGGCTTAGCTTCTCCAATAACTTGTATCCGCTCTTCACCATAATCATTACGGTCATCTATAGCTTCAATTCTTTCATCATCATCAAATATAGTCACAGCATCATTGAAATCGATACCATGCTTATCTATATTTTTACTATTTTTATTATCATCCCATTCAAATAACACAACTATTTCCTTGTTAGTAAGTAATGATTAAAATCACTAAATATTATTTTTCTAAAACGCATACTGTTTTTGTATATATAATTTAGACATCTTTATAATTTTCCCATTTTTAGTTTCAATACGCAAATAACAAATATGTTTCAGAAAGTAACTTACCAAAAGTATATTTTTTCTGTTTAGGTGTAAATACTTGGATTAAGCCCATAAGTTGGTGAACTTTATGTTGAGAAAACGCCCCGCCAAAATATCTAAATGGCGGGGCGTTTGTGGTTTTTCGTGTGGAAAATAGCGAAGCCCACACGAACTAGAACAAAAGCCCTTTTAAGCGTAGCGGTTCTAGCCCGTAACATAATGTCATTTATGGGGTGTATTTTGATTGCATTCTCTATCATGGAAAGCAACCGGCTTTTACATTAATGATTGCAAAATGCATGTTTTTGCCTGGTTTTGTTATGCTGTTTTGATTGCAAAATGTATTAGTCTGGTTTATCCTGGCTGTTCATTATGATTGCAAATGATACTAAAATGGCTATTACTTACAGACCTAGCAAAGAAATTGAAGCTAAGATTAATAAACTTAAATCTGAGCTTGATATACCTACGACAACAAAGTTAATTGATTTTTTGATTTCTAATTATGAAAAAGACCATGAACATATAGATTCTTTAATTTCTGTCTCTGGTGATGCTGTTAAAGCTTACAATAAACAAAAACTAATTGTTGATACCTTCAATAAAGCATTAAAACTCATGCAAAGTAATGATTAATTTTGTTTGTTTTAACTTGGCGACAGCCGATAGCGAAGCGGAAACCCAACCCATCTAAATCATATCGATATTGTTTTGGCTGCACTGACTAAAGCAATATCACTAAATTAAATCGCCCCTCTGATAAACCCCTCCGAAAATTGAAATAAAAAATCATGTTTCCGTATTGGTACAGGTTGAGAGTCCACATACTTTAATAGTGGACTCTACTGCGGATTTCGCCGATTTTTATATTTTTTTCGTTTCATCCTCTATTAAATCCTGCTTTGCCATTACCTGATAATTCTCGATCATATAATGAATAATATCTGTCCATTTTATAGACTTTCCCGTTTTATAGGATATTTCTATAGCCTTTCTTTCTAACTCCATTTTTTTTGCCATTGGTATTGATACCGTTGTTCTATCTGCTTTTGCCACGTCTTTTCTCCAGCATTTATATAAGTGAATGGTAGCACGCTTGAATTTAATTATTCTCTTATACTTGTATTCACCCATACACTCATGTATAAAGTTTTGTATTGCATAGGTGAATACAATCACTCACTTTATATGGAACTTAAATTGATAGACCTCTTAACCATAAAGATACCTTTCGTTGAATCGATTGTTGCTATGTCTCCAGACGGAACAAGCGGCCTTATCGATTTGCGCGAGTGTCAAAAAAGAGGTTGCAGGTTAGCAGCGGGGGACGTTGATTTTACAACTAACGATTATCGTTTAGATGCTGAAAATATTTGTATTGCTGAGGTATCGGCTTTGCTTCACCCGTTCGAATCATTACCTAGCTCTTGGTCAACTTTGGCGTTTAAAGTTAGGGCAGGCGGTCAAAATTATTACCCGTTCATCGAATTAAAAGCGAGTCCCGCAAAATTACTACAGGGTCATAACGTTTACGGCTCTTGCGACGTTTCATTATGTATAGATTCTTTGCTAACAGCGTTTTGTTATGCAATGCCTGACATGGTTGAAATTTTAGAGTTTAAAAATGCTGAACTTGCTCAAATTGATTGCACGTTTAGCGCTCACTTAAAAACCGAATCAGATAGTCGAAACGTAATTCATGCATTGCGTAACATATCAAACGGCCAAACAAGGGGCGCTAAATCTGCTTTTGATACTACTGCATATTTCGGCAAAGGCTCACGCCATAAACGATTAAAAGCTTATTTAAAGCAATTTGAATTACAAGACCAAATTAATAAAGCACAAGCAAAATACGATAAAACGAAGAACCAAGCGTTTAAAAAACAGCTCGATGCAATGACATCACCCGAAGTACAAGAATTTGCAAAAAATGCATTACGTTTAGAAACTAGTGTTATGCCTCGTATGTTAAAGCGTTTAGGCATACCCACTAATCTCTGGGCTTTTGACACATACAGCAATTCGTTTGATGGGTGTTTAATTCAGCAATTATGGAAACAATCTTGGTCAGACATATTTAAAACATTCGAAGGTGCAACCATGCGTACTTATTCAGATACTGAAATACATGAAAATCTTAAAGAACATTTTGTTAAAACCACTTATTACAGAGATAAAAAAACTCATGTAATGATGGAAAAATACAATTATTCAAAAGCCGATCGTTTATTCCGTTTCTTTAGAATGGTTAAGCATGAAGGTTGGGATGAAGTTAAATCTACAACTCCCGAGCGTACTTTTTACGACAACATTAAATTACTTACCGAAGTTGTACCAAAAGCGTACTTACAAAATTTACAGGCTACTGCATCTAATGTTGTTCCACTTATTCGTTTTGTAAATGTCGATTTTGAAAACCAGCATCCGAGCAATTGGGTAGAACCTGTGCGCTTATCAGACCAATTAAATATCCCTGAAAACCTCGAATTACTGAGGCTAGTATCATGATACTTATTTTTTTAGCTTTTAATATTTTTGGTTTGGCCTTTCTTCTTACGAATGATTTTGAAAATAGCGGCGTCATGTTTTTTTCTAATTTGATTATGATTTTTGGTTATTTACTTCTTGAACGAGTCGAGCGATATACAAACACAAACCAATTCACAGACGGCCAACACGCCGCAATTGAACAATACAACGAGGATACAAAACCATGAGCGTAATTATTGAAGTGATGGACACTAACAATTCACACCTACCAAAACCCAGAACTATCAAAGGACAAAATGGAAAAAGCGACCGTATTATTTATGACCAAACCGCTTTCGCTCATCTGGGCGGTGTTTTTCCTGTTGAAATGCGTTTAAGTCATAACGAAGTATCTGAGGTTTTGGAAGTCGGAAAATATTTACTACATCCATCAAGTTTTAAAGTTGGCCGTTATGGCGGCTTGGAAATTGACAACTTCAATATGGTTTTAGAAAAATATAACCCGAGTAAATAAAAATGTCTCAATGCGTAGCCATCCAACCCGACCAAACATTAAAAGCCGTTACTGGCGTTTGTGATTTTGTGATGGTTACACAAGCTGAGTTCTTAGAGCTACAGCAACACGGATTAGTGAACGTTCTTAATGAATTGTTCGCTTTTAGCTTGGCCGATTTCGGCCTAATAAATACGGCGGCATTAGTCGCTTTTATAACTGCACATTGTATCGGGCGCGTTGTTCGAGTAATGGGCAAAACATAACTTATAAGGAATACCCAAATGGAAAACGTTAAAAATATATTAGTTTCAAAACGCGCAAAAGCTGGTTTATTACTCAGTTCAATCGTTGCCTCTGGTTCGTCTTTCGCAGCTGATTATTCTGCAGAAATTGGTACCGCTGTATCAGATGGCACAACAAACTATTCAGCTGTTATTGCAGGTGTAATTACTGTTGCTGCAATCGGTTTTGCTATTGGCATGATTGTATCAAAGCTAAACAAGTAGATGGTTACCTCAATTGGTCTTGCTTCATTTCTTGTGTGGTGCTTCGTCGAAGGATTCTCAAGTGGCGTAAGAGCCAGTTAATAACGGCGGGTAAAACCGCCCTTTTTTTAAGGCGCTTACATGCGATTACTAATATTTTTATTGGCGCTATTAAGCGCTTTTTCCGTTTCTGCTTTTGAACCTGATTTAAGCCACTTAATTTCGCCAAAGCAAGAGTTAAACTTTTGTGTTACTGCTTTTGGATATGAGGGCTGCTCTGATAAAGAGGACGACGCCTATCTAGCAGCATGTTTAACTTACATTGATAATGCAGATGTACCACCAGACACTTCAGACAGAAAAAATTATTCTCTTGAATGTGGATATAAACCTCAATCAGGCTCTAAACCAGTACGTATAACAAAATTTTGTATTAAACAGGCCTATCCACCTTATGGTTGTACTCCCTCTAGTACATACTCCTCTATTACTTATGGTAATTTAGTAAATGATATTGTTTATTCATGCCCGCCAGACCATGAGCCAGATTATGATATTAATGTTCCCTTAAGCCCAGTGCCAACAGAAGGGCCTACTTTCATGTGTGCTAAACCTCTTGATTCAGAAGAGCCAGAGAAAGACCCCGACTGCCCAGAACCCACCGACAATGACCCCTTTGTTTTTGGTACAGGTGGTAGTGGTTCTGTTTGTTTTCCTGCTCCTAACGGACGTCAATGTGAAATAAAAACGGATTCTAATGGGGGTTATTATATTCCTATTTCTTATGGTTCTACTGAACCCGCTGAATGTGTTCCTGACCCAGAGCCAGAAGAACCGGAAGAACCAGATGAACCCGATGACCCAGACAAACCTGATAACCCTGATGACCCAACCCCAACACCTGCACCAGATGAGCCTGAAGAACCCAAAGAAGCTGATGATTCAGATAAAACTGATATTTTAGATGCCGTCAATCAAGTAAATGATAATTTAAATGTTATTAACGACAATATGAATATTGGGATTGAATCCAATACAGAGCGCTTGGATAGAGTAGCTTTAGAGATACAAAATTCTAATGAATTACTTTCTTCTGTTAAAGCAAATACTTTAAATATTGATGATTCAGCAACCGTAATAAGGGATAGGATAAAAGAGAGCACTGATTTTTTAGATGGCATTAAAGAAGGAACAAAAGAAGGTGTTGATATTCTTGATGGCATTAAAGAAGGTCAAAAAGAAGGCATTGATTTATTAGATGAAATCAAAGAAAACACAGAAAAAGAAGATTTCACTATTACTGCTGGTCGTAAAAAAGGCGGTTTGAATGACTTGTTCAGTGATGCAGATTTGTTATTAGTTAAAACTGAAATAGAAGATAAAAAAACTGAATTAACAGAATATATTGAAACAATTCAATCTGAATCTGAATCAATTTTAGATTTAGACCCTAATATCTCAGGTTCTTATACTGAACATAAGGAAATAATTAAAGGCGTTGAAGTCGATTTGGGTGTTGGTAGATTTTCTAATTTTTATCAGATGATAGCCCCAGCCATTATTTTAATAGCTTCAATTGCAGCTCTTTTTATAATATTAGGTAGTAACAAAGAATGATAAAAAAAACTATATTCTTAATTTTGATTTGTTTACCATTTTTCTTAATGGCCAACGCAACAGCCACAACACTTACAGGTGCTCAAGGTGTTGTAACTTCTGCGGGTAACTTCATGTCTGATTTTTGGGACTTCTTTGATAATGATGTCCCTAATTTTTTTAAACGCGCTTTAGCTTACATAATTGAAAAGGTCGTTTTATTTAAAATCACAGCACAAATTGAAGCTATGAAACTTGCTTGGTCTATTTCAAAAAGTGTTATCGAGAGTTTTCAAGTTGGTTCAAAAATCGCAAGCGCTGCAAGTGGTTTACCACAAGACGTAAAAGCCGCTTTAGTAGATTTGCGTTTATTCGATGGTTTAAACATTATCGTTCAAGCTTTTATAGCTCGTTATGTTATGAGGTTCTTGTAATGGCTAGCTCAATTTTTCATGGTGCACCTGGTTCTTTTAAATCTGCTAGCGCTACGTGGTTTGAAGTGTTACCAGCACTAAGAAAAGGCCGTTTAGTTGTTACCAATATCGAAGGTATTTTACCTTTAGATGAAATCGAAACAGAGCTACAAGAAACTTTCCCTGAGAGCGCTCAGCTTTGGCGTTTGTCTTCACAGAATGAGGAAGGACAATCACTTTGGCGCAATTGGTATCATTGGATGCCTACAGGTGCATTGGTTTTAATTGATGAAGTGCAAGACGTTTACCCAACTGAATCTACTTTTAAACCCGAATCTTGCAACTACAAACATGTAGATAATTACAAAGATTTGATACCCGAGCATTGGTATAAATATCATTATGAGCAACTAGAAAAGTTTAAACCTGAAAATTTAACTAGTGGTGATACTGACGATTTAGGAAAGGAGTTATTTAACGAACATGGCCACATTATTTACCCCAAAACACTTAAAGAGTGTTACATGCGACACCGCAAATACAACTGGGACATTATCGTCTGCACCCCCGACATTACCAGTGTTCACAAATACATTAGAAACGTTAGCCAGTACGCATATTCACACAAATATTTCGATGGCCTCGCGGGAATCCCTTATTACAACAGAAGACCGCGAATCTTTGACCACAACCCAAAGCTTGACGGAAAAACCCCGACCAAAGCAAACACAATTACTTGGAAAAAAATCCCAGTCGAAGTACACAAGTGCTACAAATCAACAGCAACCGGAGGTATTACAAAAGGACAAGGTAAAAATTTCATTTACACTCCTATTTTTGCCTTTCCGCTTGTTGCTGTCATTTTGTGCGTATCTTATTGGCTATGGTATTTTACCAGTAGTGAAACCGTTACTAAAAATGATGAAAAGCCCAATGCAGAAATTGTGGAAGGTGTTAAAAAAGGTTCTGTTGTTACTGGCCCTAATGCTGATATTCAGATTTCTGATGCTAGCCCTGTTTTTCTAAACCTACCTTATGGCGCTACTGATATTTTTGTTACTGGTATTCAAGAAGTTAAACGCCCAGACCGTATGCATAGAGAGTTTATTTTTGAATTCATCACAGAAAAATACGGCAATTTTAGTATCAATTCTTATGAACTAGCCAGCATGGGTTTTAGTATTCAGTATTTCAGTTCATGCAATGTACTTATAAAAAACAGCTCATTTGTCTATCGTGCCCTGTGTAGCCCAAACCCCTATGTACAGCCAGAACAAGAACAATCTGATAATGAAATTTCTTTATTTTCATCTTTATAAATTAAAAATAAGCCGCCAAGCGAAGCCTGAGCGTAGCGGCTTATTTAATTTAATATCTATATACTTCCACCACTAACAACCCATAAGTTGGTGAACTTTATGTTGAGAAAACGCCCCGCCAAAATATCTAAATGGCGGGGCGTTTGTGGTTTTTCGTGTGGAAAATAGCGAAGCCCACACGAACTAGAACAAAAGCCCTTTTAAGCGTAGCGGTTCTAGCCCGTAACATAATGTCATTTATGGGGTGTATTTTGATTGCATTCTCTATCATGGAAAGCAACCGGCTTTTACATTAATGATTGCAAAATGCATGTTTTTGCCTGGTTTTGTTATGCTGTTTTGATTGCAAAATGTATTAGTCTGGTTTATCCTGGCTGTTCATTATGATTGCAAATGATACTAAAATGGCTATTACTTACAGACCTAGCAAAGAAATTGAAGCTAAGATTAATAAACTTAAATCTGAGCTTGATATACCTACGACAACAAAGTTAATTGATTTTTTGATTTCTAATTATGAAAAAGACCATGAACATATAGATTCTTTAATTTCTGTCTCTGGTGATGCTGTTAAAGCTTACAATAAACAAAAACTAATTGTTGATACCTTCAATAAAGCATTAAAACTCATGCAAAGTAATGATTAATTTTGTTTGTTTTAACTTGGCGACAGCCGATAGCGAAGCGGAAACCCAACCCATCTAAATCATATCGATATTGTTTTGGCTGCACTGACTAAAGCAATATCACTAAATTAAATCGCCCCTCTGATAAACCCCTCCGAAAATTGAAATAAAAAATCATGTTTCCGTATTGGTACAGGTTGAGAGTCCACATACTTTAATAGTGGACTCTACTGCGGATTTCGCCGATTTTTATATTTTTTTCGTTTCATCCTCTATTAAATCCTGCTTTGCCATTACCTGATAATTCTCGATCATATAATGAATAATATCTGTCCATTTTATAGACTTTCCCGTTTTATAGGATATTTCTATAGCCTTTCTTTCTAACTCCATTTTTTTTGCCATTGGTATTGATACCGTTGTTCTATCTGCTTTTGCCACGTCTTTTCTCCAGCATTTATATAAGTGAATGGTAGCACGCTTGAATTTAATTATTCTCTTATACTTGTATTCACCCATACACTCATGTATAAAGTTTTGTATTGCATAGGTGAATACAATCACTCACTTTATATGGAACTTAAATTGATAGACCTCTTAACCATAAAGATACCTTTCGTTGAATCGATTGTTGCTATGTCTCCAGACGGAACAAGCGGCCTTATCGATTTGCGCGAGTGTCAAAAAAGAGGTTGCAGGTTAGCAGCGGGGGACGTTGATTTTACAACTAACGATTATCGTTTAGATGCTGAAAATATTTGTATTGCTGAGGTATCGGCTTTGCTTCACCCGTTCGAATCATTACCTAGCTCTTGGTCAACTTTGGCGTTTAAAGTTAGGGCAGGCGGTCAAAATTATTACCCGTTCATCGAATTAAAAGCGAGTCCCGCAAAATTACTACAGGGTCATAACGTTTACGGCTCTTGCGACGTTTCATTATGTATAGATTCTTTGCTAACAGCGTTTTGTTATGCAATGCCTGACATGGTTGAAATTTTAGAGTTTAAAAATGCTGAACTTGCTCAAATTGATTGCACGTTTAGCGCTCACTTAAAAACCGAATCAGATAGTCGAAACGTAATTCATGCATTGCGTAACATATCAAACGGCCAAACAAGGGGCGCTAAATCTGCTTTTGATACTACTGCATATTTCGGCAAAGGCTCACGCCATAAACGATTAAAAGCTTATTTAAAGCAATTTGAATTACAAGACCAAATTAATAAAGCACAAGCAAAATACGATAAAACGAAGAACCAAGCGTTTAAAAAACAGCTCGATGCAATGACATCACCCGAAGTACAAGAATTTGCAAAAAATGCATTACGTTTAGAAACTAGTGTTATGCCTCGTATGTTAAAGCGTTTAGGCATACCCACTAATCTCTGGGCTTTTGACACATACAGCAATTCGTTTGATGGGTGTTTAATTCAGCAATTATGGAAACAATCTTGGTCAGACATATTTAAAACATTCGAAGGTGCAACCATGCGTACTTATTCAGATACTGAAATACATGAAAATCTTAAAGAACATTTTGTTAAAACCACTTATTACAGAGATAAAAAAACTCATGTAATGATGGAAAAATACAATTATTCAAAAGCCGATCGTTTATTCCGTTTCTTTAGAATGGTTAAGCATGAAGGTTGGGATGAAGTTAAATCTACAACTCCCGAGCGTACTTTTTACGACAACATTAAATTACTTACCGAAGTTGTACCAAAAGCGTACTTACAAAATTTACAGGCTACTGCATCTAATGTTGTTCCACTTATTCGTTTTGTAAATGTCGATTTTGAAAACCAGCATCCGAGCAATTGGGTAGAACCTGTGCGCTTATCAGACCAATTAAATATCCCTGAAAACCTCGAATTACTGAGGCTAGTATCATGATACTTATTTTTTTAGCTTTTAATATTTTTGGTTTGGCCTTTCTTCTTACGAATGATTTTGAAAATAGCGGCGTCATGTTTTTTTCTAATTTGATTATGATTTTTGGTTATTTACTTCTTGAACGAGTCGAGCGATATACAAACACAAACCAATTCACAGACGGCCAACACGCCGCAATTGAACAATACAACGAGGATACAAAACCATGAGCGTAATTATTGAAGTGATGGACACTAACAATTCACACCTACCAAAACCCAGAACTATCAAAGGACAAAATGGAAAAAGCGACCGTATTATTTATGACCAAACCGCTTTCGCTCATCTGGGCGGTGTTTTTCCTGTTGAAATGCGTTTAAGTCATAACGAAGTATCTGAGGTTTTGGAAGTCGGAAAATATTTACTACATCCATCAAGTTTTAAAGTTGGCCGTTATGGCGGCTTGGAAATTGACAACTTCAATATGGTTTTAGAAAAATATAACCCGAGTAAATAAAAATGTCTCAATGCGTAGCCATCCAACCCGACCAAACATTAAAAGCCGTTACTGGCGTTTGTGATTTTGTGATGGTTACACAAGCTGAGTTCTTAGAGCTACAGCAACACGGATTAGTGAACGTTCTTAATGAATTGTTCGCTTTTAGCTTGGCCGATTTCGGCCTAATAAATACGGCGGCATTAGTCGCTTTTATAACTGCACATTGTATCGGGCGCGTTGTTCGAGTAATGGGCAAAACATAACTTATAAGGAATACCCAAATGGAAAACGTTAAAAATATATTAGTTTCAAAACGCGCAAAAGCTGGTTTATTACTCAGTTCAATCGTTGCCTCTGGTTCGTCTTTCGCAGCTGATTATTCTGCAGAAATTGGTACCGCTGTATCAGATGGCACAACAAACTATTCAGCTGTTATTGCAGGTGTAATTACTGTTGCTGCAATCGGTTTTGCTATTGGCATGATTGTATCAAAGCTAAACAAGTAGATGGTTACCTCAATTGGTCTTGCTTCATTTCTTGTGTGGTGCTTCGTCGAAGGATTCTCAAGTGGCGTAAGAGCCAGTTAATAACGGCGGGTAAAACCGCCCTTTTTTTAAGGCGCTTACATGCGATTACTAATATTTTTATTGGCGCTATTAAGCGCTTTTTCCGTTTCTGCTTTTGAACCTGATTTAAGCCACTTAATTTCGCCAAAGCAAGAGTTAAACTTTTGTGTTACTGCTTTTGGATATGAGGGCTGCTCTGATAAAGAGGACGACGCCTATCTAGCAGCATGTTTAACTTACATTGATAATGCAGATGTACCACCAGACACTTCAGACAGAAAAAATTATTCTCTTGAATGTGGATATAAACCTCAATCAGGCTCTAAACCAGTACGTATAACAAAATTTTGTATTAAACAGGCCTATCCACCTTATGGTTGTACTCCCTCTAGTACATACTCCTCTATTACTTATGGTAATTTAGTAAATGATATTGTTTATTCATGCCCGCCAGACCATGAGCCAGATTATGATATTAATGTTCCCTTAAGCCCAGTGCCAACAGAAGGGCCTACTTTCATGTGTGCTAAACCTCTTGATTCAGAAGAGCCAGAGAAAGACCCCGACTGCCCAGAACCCACCGACAATGACCCCTTTGTTTTTGGTACAGGTGGTAGTGGTTCTGTTTGTTTTCCTGCTCCTAACGGACGTCAATGTGAAATAAAAACGGATTCTAATGGGGGTTATTATATTCCTATTTCTTATGGTTCTACTGAACCCGCTGAATGTGTTCCTGACCCAGAGCCAGAAGAACCGGAAGAACCAGATGAACCCGATGACCCAGACAAACCTGATAACCCTGATGACCCAACCCCAACACCTGCACCAGATGAGCCTGAAGAACCCAAAGAAGCTGATGATTCAGATAAAACTGATATTTTAGATGCCGTCAATCAAGTAAATGATAATTTAAATGTTATTAACGACAATATGAATATTGGGATTGAATCCAATACAGAGCGCTTGGATAGAGTAGCTTTAGAGATACAAAATTCTAATGAATTACTTTCTTCTGTTAAAGCAAATACTTTAAATATTGATGATTCAGCAACCGTAATAAGGGATAGGATAAAAGAGAGCACTGATTTTTTAGATGGCATTAAAGAAGGAACAAAAGAAGGTGTTGATATTCTTGATGGCATTAAAGAAGGTCAAAAAGAAGGCATTGATTTATTAGATGAAATCAAAGAAAACACAGAAAAAGAAGATTTCACTATTACTGCTGGTCGTAAAAAAGGCGGTTTGAATGACTTGTTCAGTGATGCAGATTTGTTATTAGTTAAAACTGAAATAGAAGATAAAAAAACTGAATTAACAGAATATATTGAAACAATTCAATCTGAATCTGAATCAATTTTAGATTTAGACCCTAATATCTCAGGTTCTTATACTGAACATAAGGAAATAATTAAAGGCGTTGAAGTCGATTTGGGTGTTGGTAGATTTTCTAATTTTTATCAGATGATAGCCCCAGCCATTATTTTAATAGCTTCAATTGCAGCTCTTTTTATAATATTAGGTAGTAACAAAGAATGATAAAAAAAACTATATTCTTAATTTTGATTTGTTTACCATTTTTCTTAATGGCCAACGCAACAGCCACAACACTTACAGGTGCTCAAGGTGTTGTAACTTCTGCGGGTAACTTCATGTCTGATTTTTGGGACTTCTTTGATAATGATGTCCCTAATTTTTTTAAACGCGCTTTAGCTTACATAATTGAAAAGGTCGTTTTATTTAAAATCACAGCACAAATTGAAGCTATGAAACTTGCTTGGTCTATTTCAAAAAGTGTTATCGAGAGTTTTCAAGTTGGTTCAAAAATCGCAAGCGCTGCAAGTGGTTTACCACAAGACGTAAAAGCCGCTTTAGTAGATTTGCGTTTATTCGATGGTTTAAACATTATCGTTCAAGCTTTTATAGCTCGTTATGTTATGAGGTTCTTGTAATGGCTAGCTCAATTTTTCATGGTGCACCTGGTTCTTTTAAATCTGCTAGCGCTACGTGGTTTGAAGTGTTACCAGCACTAAGAAAAGGCCGTTTAGTTGTTACCAATATCGAAGGTATTTTACCTTTAGATGAAATCGAAACAGAGCTACAAGAAACTTTCCCTGAGAGCGCTCAGCTTTGGCGTTTGTCTTCACAGAATGAGGAAGGACAATCACTTTGGCGCAATTGGTATCATTGGATGCCTACAGGTGCATTGGTTTTAATTGATGAAGTGCAAGACGTTTACCCAACTGAATCTACTTTTAAACCCGAATCTTGCAACTACAAACATGTAGATAATTACAAAGATTTGATACCCGAGCATTGGTATAAATATCATTATGAGCAACTAGAAAAGTTTAAACCTGAAAATTTAACTAGTGGTGATACTGACGATTTAGGAAAGGAGTTATTTAACGAACATGGCCACATTATTTACCCCAAAACACTTAAAGAGTGTTACATGCGACACCGCAAATACAACTGGGACATTATCGTCTGCACCCCCGACATTACCAGTGTTCACAAATACATTAGAAACGTTAGCCAGTACGCATATTCACACAAATATTTCGATGGCCTCGCGGGAATCCCTTATTACAACAGAAGACCGCGAATCTTTGACCACAACCCAAAGCTTGACGGAAAAACCCCGACCAAAGCAAACACAATTACTTGGAAAAAAATCCCAGTCGAAGTACACAAGTGCTACAAATCAACAGCAACCGGAGGTATTACAAAAGGACAAGGTAAAAATTTCATTTACACTCCTATTTTTGCCTTTCCGCTTGTTGCTGTCATTTTGTGCGTATCTTATTGGCTATGGTATTTTACCAGTAGTGAAACCGTTACTAAAAATGATGAAAAGCCCAATGCAGAAATTGTGGAAGGTGTTAAAAAAGGTTCTGTTGTTACTGGCCCTAATGCTGATATTCAGATTTCTGATGCTAGCCCTGTTTTTCTAAACCTACCTTATGGCGCTACTGATATTTTTGTTACTGGTATTCAAGAAGTTAAACGCCCAGACCGTATGCATAGAGAGTTTATTTTTGAATTCATCACAGAAAAATACGGCAATTTTAGTATCAATTCTTATGAACTAGCCAGCATGGGTTTTAGTATTCAGTATTTCAGTTCATGCAATGTACTTATAAAAAACAGCTCATTTGTCTATCGTGCCCTGTGTAGCCCAAACCCCTATGTACAGCCAGAACAAGAACAATCTGATAATGAAATTTCTTTATTTTCATCTTTATAAATTAAAAATAAGCCGCCAAGCGAAGCCTGAGCGTAGCGGCTTATTTAATTTAATATCTATATACTTCCACCACTAACAACCCATAAATTACGTTATGTTAAATCGAGTTGGTTTTAATAAAGCGAGCGTGATTATACAAAACAGCTCGCTTTTAGGAGAGTAATTTGGGGGTTAATTAAGCTCTGAATCAACCCAAAACTTAGTACCTTTTAATACAGCTTGTAGTGCAAGGCCGTTTTCGGTTACAGAATATACAGTAACTTGATCTGCAATCGCTTCGGCAACCAGTGCACCACCTTTATCTTCATATTTAGCTGCTGCATCAGCGTTTCCGCCAAAAGCCCAACCATGTTCAATAAATCTATTTAGTGCAGCTTGGTTATGAAAAACCATTACAACGTTAAAATCTTTAACGCCTAAGCCAAGTCCTAAACCGGCTTCACCCATATTCATGTAAGTTGATTTACCTGTAAGGTTATTTTTAACCACGCCGTAACCACCGCCAAAGCTAGCAAGCACTACATTTACATTCGCGTTATCGAATACAGCATAACCAGCAGAGTTAGCAATTTGTTTTTTAACATCAGGTTTTTCAGCGTATAATTTATCTAATGTGTTTGCTTTCATACTTTGTACAAGTGAACGTTTTTCGCTTGGTGATGCACTACCTGTAGTAGCGCACCCAGTTAACGCAACTGTTAAAGCAAGTACGCTTAGTATAATTAGTTTTTTCATAATGTTTTCCTTAATAAGATTATAGCAACCAACAACCATAGAAAAATCACGGTATTAAAATAATTAGAACTTTACTATGTCCAATACTAGACAGTATCGGACTTTAACGTTATTCTGTAAGTCTATTATTTAATTGAATATTTATAAATTATGCTTGTTGCTTTGGTTGATACGTTAAAACAATTAAGATATCAAATTGCCCATCTAGATGACGGTACTCTAAATTCGGAATACCCAGAACTTGCATCCTTTATACAGGAAATTGGCTTGACTGTAACTGAATCAAAAGCCGATCTGACATTCTTGTATCAGTTTTTATATGTTTATGGCCGCAAGTCAGAAGCCACTTATAGTCGTTTTCGAAATGAGCTTGAACGCTTTTATTTATGGTCGTGGTTAATAGCAGAAAAATCAGTATTCGATTTAAAACGTGAAGATATTGAAGCTTACGTTGATTTTATGGTTGAACCCGATAAAGCATGGGCTGCAACTTCAGTGCAATGGCGCTATAAAGATGAGCAAGGAATTCGTCGATTAAATCAAAATTGGCGCCCTTTTATGCTAAAAGAATCAACTGCCAGCCAACAAACTTTATCGGCCATGTTTACTGCCTTAAATGTATTTTATAAGTTTGCCCTACTAGAAGAAAAAACATTTGCAAACTTTGTCCCTGTTGTTAAAAAAAATAGCCCGTACTTAGTTGTTCAATCACAAATTCAAATTCCTGATACATTAAGTGATATTCAATGGGAATACGTTTTTGGTGTAACGCGTGATTTATGCGAACATACCCCTGATTTAGAGCGAAACTTATTTACGCTTGCCTGCTTAAAAGGTCTTTATTTACGAATTTCAGAATTATCTGAGCGCCCACAATGGTCGCCGGTGATGTCTCATTTTTGGCAAGATAATGATGGTTTTTGGTTTTTACGTATAATGGGTAAAGGGAATAAATTACGAGATGTAACCTTAAGTGATGATTTTGTTGAATATTTAAAACGATACAGATTATATCGAGGGCTACCTGCCCTTCCTCGGGTTGATGAATCTGAGCCGTTAGTTCATAAAATTCGCGGGCAAGGTGGTATGACCGTAAGGCAAATTAGGCGTTTAGTTCAACAAAGTTTTGATTATGCACAGCAATCATTACTCGATGATGGTTTTAAAGATGATGCTGAACAACTTGGCGCTGCAACTGCACATTGGCTTCGTCATACTGGTGCCACACATGATGCGCAAACTAGACCGCTTAAACATTTATCAGAAGATTTAGGCCATTCTAAAATTGCGACTACCGATCAAATTTATATTCAAACAAATATTAAAGAGCGAGCAAAATCAGGACTTAAAAGGAAAATTTAATGGAGTATTTAGTAATAGCATTTATAGGCGGACTATTTTTAATTTATTCTTTAACACTTCGCCAGTTAGAAAAAACAGAAGTAACAGGCCCAATGTTTTTTGTTGTTGGCGGAATATGTTTAGCTTTAATGCTACCCAACGAAGGGGATAAAATAAAAGAAGGCGTTGATCTTTTATTACCATTTATAGAGCTTACGCTAAGTATATTTTTATTTTCTGATGCAGCTAAATCAAAGCTAAGTGTATTAAGGCATAGTTTTCAGTATCCTAGTTTACTGTTGTTTGTTGCCCTACCTTTAACTTTATTACTCGGTATTGCTGTTGCTTTATTTTTCTTTGCTGAGCTTTCACTTATTCAAGCGGCGTTGCTCGCTATTATTTTAACACCTACCGATGCGGCATTAAGTAAAGGGTTACTAGCAAGTACACAAGTGCCTGAAAAAATACGCGAAGGAATAAATACTGAAAGTGGTTTGAACGATGGATTATGTGTTCCCATATTTTTAATATTTATATTACTCGCTAAAAATCCGGATTCAGCTATTACCGCAACACAAACATTAAGTGTGTTTGGCCGAGAGCTTGGCTTGGCTTTATTAATAGCTATTACAAGTATTATTGTTTTTATACCGAGCTTAAACTTTGCAATGAAACGTCATTACTTTGCGCAAAATACCAGTCCGTTTTTATTACTCGGTTTTGCTATGGCTGTTTTTTCTGTCACTCAGTATTTTCATGGCAGTGGATTTATTGCGGTGTTTATTGCCGGTTTATTATTTGATAAATTTTCGACTGAAGAAGTTAGAACAGAATTAATTGAAGACTCAGAGCACATTGCAGATTTTACATCGCTAATGATTTGGTGCTTATTCGGGTTTGTTTGTGCTTACTTAGTGATTCCTAAATTAAATACTGAAATTATAATTTACGCTTTGTTAAGTACAACATTGATTAGAATAATTCCTGTTATGTTGTCATTGCAGTTTACGGCATTGAATATTAAAGAGCGTTTTACATTTGCGTGGTTTGGACCAAGAGGATTAGCATCAATTGTTTTTACATTGATGGTGATTGATACGCAAATAGAAAACAAATATCAAATTGCGACAATAGCAATGACGACTATTTTGTTTAGTGTATTTATTCACGGTATAAGTACAAAGCCAATTGCAGACAGTTTCGCTAAAAAATCTAAATAGCTTTTATAAAAATTAGTGAATTTTTTGCCGAGGTATCAAGGCGTTTTTCCAGCCTCAAAAACGATCATTTAATTAAGCGAATGGGTATTAATAAAAAAAGGCGTAACTTATTTTTAAGTTACGCCTTTTTTTTAACTTTTATTAGCTAAGTACCTGTGCGAGTAATTCAATTGGGTGTTTTGGTTTAAATTTCTCAAAACGTTTAACTTGGCTACGACAAGAAAAGCCCGTAGATAAAAGTTGTTCTGGTTTATTTTTATCTACAATTGGTTTCCAACTCATTTCGTAAAGTGCACGTGAGTTATCCTGATTTTGTGCTTCGTGGCCATAAGTTCCCGCCATTCCACAACAACCTGTATTTGTTGTTTTTAATGTTAAACCAATATCATTGAAAATTGTTTGCCAAACATTTGCCGCTTTTGGCAGTGCAGTTGTTTCAGTACAGTGACTCAATAATGTAAATTCGGTATCTGTATTTTGTTTTGCACTGAGTGTTTTAAACGATTGTGTTTCTAACCATTCATGGGCAAGTTGCACGTTAAATTCACCACGGTTATTTTCTAAAATTGTATTATATTCATCGCGGTAACACATAACGAGTGAGGCATCTAAACCGACTAACGGTGCATTGATATCATTTAATTTATTTAAAAACTCGGCTGCATTTTTAGCTGTAACTTTAAATTCATGCAAAAAACCTTTTACGTGTTGCGGTTTACCATTTGGTTTAAAAGGTAATAGCATTGGTTTTTTGCCAAGTTGGGTTATTAAAGTAATAAAACTTTCTACTAGTTCGGCTTCGTAAAAGCTCGTAAATGGGTCTTGTACTATTAATACATATTCACTTTGTTGCTCTGCATTTAATTTATTTAATAAATCAAAATCAAATTTTTGTGTTTTAGTAATACGCTTTGAAAGTGCAGGAATACTTAACTGTGGTGTATCAACATAACCAACTGTTTTTTTAATAACATTGCTTACTAATGATGTTTTAACAATTGGGTTTATAACTTTTGCAAACTTTGCCATTAATGGCGCGCTGTTTTCTATGTTACCAACAAGGTAATCTTTTAGCGGGCGTGCATAGTAACTATGATAATAATTTAAAAAGCGCGAACGAAAAGTAGGAACATCTACTTTAATTGGGCAAGCAGTTGTACATGCTTTACATGCTAAACATTCATCCATTGACGCTTTTACTTCGTGAGAAAAGTCGTAAATACCTTTTCGTTTTTCGCGGCTGTGAACAAAACGTTCCCACCAGGTGATTACTTCACCTTTGTTAAGTTGCTTTTCTACTTCGAGTAAATCTACATTTTTTGACTCTTGTAAACGAAGCCATTCGCGCATTAAACTTGCGCGTCCTTTTGGTGAATTACGACGATCGCCAGTTACTTTATACGATGGACACATAGGTGAATTTTCATCGTAATTAAAGCATATGCCATTACCATTACAGGTCATTGCATTGTTAAAACTGGTTTTAACTTCTATTGATATTTGCTTATCGAAGTGTGATCTCTTTTGTCCATCCACACTAACTAGTGAGTCTTCACTATCGATAGGAGTACATATTTTACCGGGGTTAATACGATTATTAGGATCGAAAGCTGTTTTTATTTTTCGAAGTTGCGTATATAAATGCTCACCAAAAAATTCAGGGCTGTATTCACTTCGGTAACCTTTACCGTGTTCGCCCCACATTAAACCACCGTACTTAGCGGTTAGTTTTACTACTTGATCTGAAATAGTTCTAAGTAGTTTTTCTTGTTCTGGGTCGCACATATCAAGTGCTGGGCGTACGTGTAAAACCCCAGCATCAACATGGCCAAACATACCATATTGTAAATTATGGCTGTCGAGTAATGCTCTAAATTCGACAATATAATCTGCTAAATTTTCAGGGGGTACTGCAGTGTCTTCTGCAAAGGCGAGTGGTTTTTGACTGCCTTTTACATTACCTAATAAACCCACTGATTTTTTACGCATTGCGTAAATTTTTAGTATATCGCTTTTATCACTGGTTAACTGATATCCAATAACGCCATTAGTTTGATTTGCTACGCATTCATCTAGAAGCTTACAAAGTGTGTCTACTTTGTCTTTTATATCATCGTTTGATACTGCATTAAACTCGACCATGTTAAGGCCTTGCATATCTTTATTTGGTACGTCGGTTATTAAGTCCGATACTAAATTCCAAATGATGTCTTCACGCGCTAAGTTTAAAACTTTGCTATCTACGGTTTCTACCGATGTTGCGCGTGCATCAACTAAAAACGGTGAATGACGAAGTGCTGAGTCAAAACTATCGTACTTGATATTTATAAGGGTTTTAAATTCAGCAATCGGTGTTAGGTTTAATTTAGCTTCAGTTACTATACCTAATGAGCCTTCTGAGCCTGTTATTAGCCGGCTCATGTCAAAAGTAAGTAAGTCATCACTTAGCACATGCTCTAAGTCGTAGCCGGTTAAAAACCTATTTAACCGTGGAAACTTAGCTAAAATAGCTGCGCGTTCATTAACTGAAATATCTAAAACTGTTTTATATAAACTACCAATTAATGAGTCTTGATTAGCTATAATTTTTGCTTTGTCGATGTCTATTGGGGAGGTGCACATAGGCGTACCATCGACTAAATAAGTTGTAAGCCCTAAAACATGATCGCTTGTTTTTCCGTAAACTAACGAGCCTTGCCCCGATGCGTCAGTACTTATCATGCCACCAATAGTTGCCCTGTTACTGGTAGATAAATCGGGCGAGAAGAAAAAACCATAAGGTTTTAAAAAGTCATTAAGTTGATCTTTTATTACGCCAGTTTGAACGCGTACCCAGCCTTCTTCTACATTTATTTCGAGGATTTCGCGCATATAGCGAGACAAATCTACAACAATACCTGGTGTTAACGATTGACCGTTAGTACCTGTTCCGCCACCACGAGGCCCAAAAGTTAATGATAAAAATGGGTCGCGAGATGCAGTTTGCAGTGCGAGTTGAATATCTTTTTCATTTTTTGGAAAAATAACACCTTGGGGTATTTCCTGATACACACTGTTATCGGTTGAAGCAGTAATACGCGTTGCATAACTTGCATCGGTATCTCCACTAAAACCTTGGCTTGCAATGGTATTTAGGTAATTTGCGACAAGTTCTGTCGCGGCATCTTGCTGTGTAATTGTTGCTATCATGACGGCGATATCTTAGGGCATTTGACTAATTATATCATGGTGATGGCGAATAGAAATTGAAGATTTTACAGTTTGTAACACTCTTTTAGTCGATTTTAATGCAGCTTAAATTATACTCAAGTTAACGAGTAATGAGGTGTGTTATATGAAAAAATTACTATTACAGATCAGTGGCGTGCTATTTATTTTGCTAGGATTATTTTTTGCGGTTGTACCTAGGGCGTGTTGACCTTTGGTTGTTGAATTTGCAGCAGTATGTTTGGTTTTTAGGCAAGGCAGAGCCTATGTAGTGTGGTTACTCCCCATAAATAGGCGATAACGCAGCATAAATACCAAACATGCGCTGCCCAATGGGTTCTTTCTAGGGACGATTAACTCTTTGTTGCTCGATTCTTACTTAGCCCACTAGGTTACAAACCTCGCGCCGCGATTTAATCGCCCCTAGATTGAACAAATTTCAATCCACAAAGATCAACACGCCCTTAGCCTTCACTTATATTTTTTATGGTGGGTTTATTATGCTTTTCGTTTTACTATCCTAAAGCGCGACATTACTTATCATTTTGTCAAAAGGCGTTAACTAAATCATGTGCCTATTTAGATAAAAAATTAGCCCGTTAACTTACTTTTAATTGGGTATAAAAAAATGCCAGCAATACATTGCTGGCATATTTTATAGCTTACATATTTATTACTTTGCTAATTTTTTAGCTAGGTATAACCATGTTTCTATTACTGTATCTGGATTTAGTGAAACAGAGTCAATGCCCTGCTCTACTAACCATGCTGCAAAGTCTTCGTGATCTGAAGGACCTTGACCACAAATACCTACGTACTTGCCTTTTTCTTTAGCTGTTTTAATTGCCATAGAAAGTAGTTTTTTAATTGCTGGGTTACGCTCATCAAATAAATGTGCGATTAAACCTGAATCACGATCAAGACCAAGCGTTAACTGTGTTAAATCGTTAGAGCCGATAGAAAAACCATCAAACATTTCTAAAAATTCATCAGCAAGTAATGCATTTGAAGGCAGCTCACACATCATGATTACTTTAAGACCATTTTCACCACGTTTAAGGCCATGCTCTTCTAGTAATTCAATTACGCGTTTACCTTCTTCAAGGGTACGTACAAATGGGATCATGATTTCAATGTTTGCCATATCCATGTCGTTTCTTACGCGTTTTATAGCTTCACATTCTAGTGCAAAACAATCGCGGAAGTCTTCAGAGATATAACGTGCGGCGCCACGAAAACCAATCATTGGGTTTTCTTCTTCTGGCTCGTATTGCTGGCCACCAACTAGGTTTGCGTATTCGTTTGATTTAAAATCAGACATACGCACAATTACACGCTCCGGTGCAAAAGCACAACCGAGCGTTGAAATACCTTCAACCAGTTTTGTTATGTAAAACTCTACTGGTGATTCGTAACCGGCAATCATGTCAGTAATTTCTGCTTTTAATGCATCGGTTTGCGCATCAAAATTTAATAACGCTTTAGGGTGAACGCCAATCATACGGTTGATAATAAATTCAACTCGCGCAAGGCCAACACCTGCATGCGGTAAGCGTGCAAAGTCAAAGGCGCGATCGGGGTTACCCACGTTCATCATGACTTTCATTGGTAGTTCTGGCATTTTATCAACGCGTGACGTTAGTATTTCAAAATCTAAAATACCTTCGTAAATAAAGCCGGTATCGCCTTCGGCGCATGATACTGTTACTTCTTGTCCCGCTTTAATTAAATCAGTTGCATTACCACAACCAACAACTGCCGGAATACCAAGTTCGCGTGCAATGATTGCCGCGTGACACGTACGGCCACCACGATTTGTAACAATCGCTGCTGCACGTTTCATGATTGGTTCCCAATCAGGGTCGGTCATATCGGTAACTAAAATGTCGCCTACTTGTACCTGGTCCATTTCTTTGATTGAATCAAGAACACGTACAACACCGCTACCAATTTTGTGACCAATTGCACGGCCTTCAACAAGTACATTACTTGTGCCATTTAATTGAAAACGTTCCATTACGTTTGAGTCTTCGTTTGAGCGGACAGTTTCTGGACGTGCTTGAACTATATATAGTTTGCCGTCGTTTCCGTCTTTTGCCCATTCGATGTCCATAGGACGACCGTAATGTTTTTCAATGATTACAGCTTGCTTGGCAAGTTCTTGCACTTCTTCATCTGTAATCGAAAATTTATTAGAAAGCTCAGGGTCAACATCAACGATGTCTACTTGCTTACCATGTGCTTTGTCTTCTGAGTAAATCATTTGTATGGCTTTAGAGCCAATATTACGACGTACTACTGAAGGTTTATTTTTAAGGAGTGTTGGTTTATGAACATAAAATTCATCAGGGTTAACCGCGCCCTGTACAACCATTTCACCTAAGCCGTAGCTTGATGTAATAAATACAACGTCTTCGAAACCAGATTCAGTATCGATACTAAACATTACGCCAGATGCTGATTTATCTGAACGTACCATGCGCTGTATACCTGCTGATAACGCAACACCACGGTGATCGTAACCTTGGTGAACACGATATGAGATTGCGCGGTCATTAAATAATGAAGCAAATACGTGTTTAATAGCGACCATGACTGAATCGATACCGACAACGTTAAGGAAAGTTTCTTGTTGGCCTGCGAATGATGCATCTGGCATATCTTCAGCGGTAGCTGATGAACGTACTGCAAATGAAACATCTGCTGCAGTATCACCATGGAGTTGGCTATATGCGTCGCGAATGGCTTGATCTAGGTTTGGTTGGAATGGTGTGTCGATTATCCATTGGCGGATATCGGCACCGACTTTAGCGAGTGTATTTACATCATCAACATCAAGTGTATCTAGGATGTCATGAATTTTGGCGGTGAGTCCTGATTGATCTAGAAACTCATTAAAAGCATCTGCGGTAGTTGCAAAACCACCCGGTACTTGTACACCAGCGTTTGCGAGGTTTGAAATCATTTCGCCAAGTGACGCGTTTTTACCGCCAACTCGAGGAACATCTTGCATACCAAGCTTTTGATACCAGAGAACGTATTCTTGCACGGATCTTTCTCCAAAAAAAACAAATTGTAGGTCTAACTGTGAGAGTTAAGAAAGAAAACCTTTTATAAAGGTCGTCATCATTCTACACTGGCAACAGTCCTCACGTAAACCGTGGGAAACCCATTTTAGGGATTTAAACGCAATAAAAAGGTTAATTATGAGAACTGCTTTTTATATATCAGATGGAACAGCAATTACTTCAGAGGTGTTTGGGCATGCGACTTTGTCGTTGTTTCCTATCGATTTTAATCATAAAACAATTCCATTTGTAGAAACTGAAGAAAAAGCGCACGAAATTAAAGCTTTAATTAATGCAACTGCTGCAAAAACAGGTGAAAAGCCTTTCGTGTTTTTTACTTTTGTGAATCACAATTTAAGTGAAATTATAAAATCGGCTGATGCAGTTACGTATGATTTTTTAACTACGTATAGCGAAAAAATAGAAAAAGAACTCAATGTAGCTCCTGTTCCAAAAATGCATCGTACGCATTCTATCCACGAAAAAAGTTATGATTTTAGAATTGATGCGGTTAACTATGCTCTTATGAATGATGATGGCGGAAATATTAAAAACTTTTCCGAGGCAGACATCATTTTAATTGGCGTTAGCAGAAGTGGTAAAACACCGACAAGCTTATACTTAGCACTGCAGTACGGCATTAAGGCGGCTAACTACCCCATTACAGAAGAAGATTTAGATAATGAAGGTTTGCCTAAATGTTTAGTCCCTTATAAACATAAGTTATTTGGACTGACGATTGACCCTGAGAGGCTTGCGGCTATAAGGCATCGACGTATGGCTAACTCTAAGTATGCTTCAATTAAACAGTGCCGTATTGAGGTGCGCGAAGTGGAAATGTTGTATAAGCGTCACAAAATAGCTTACTTTAATTCTACGCATCATTCTGTTGAAGAAATTTCTGCAAAAATACTTATAGAAACAGACTTGGAGCGACGTAAGTACTAACTTACTCATCAAATTTGAAATAAAAAAACCGCAATTAAGCGGTTTTTTTAGTATTAACAAATATTATTTACGTGCGTCTTTTAGTAAATCTGCGACTAAAAAGCCTAACTCTAATACTTGGTCGGCGTTAAGGCGTGGATCACACTGTGTTTTGTAACGCTGCGCTAGATCATCGTCAGATAAACCGTAAGCACCGCCGGTACACTCTGTTACGTGCTGACCTGTCATTTCTAGGTGAACACCACCTGCATATGAACCTTCTGATTTGTGTACAGCGAAGAACTGACTGATCTCACGCATGATATTATCGAAGTTACGCGTTTTGTAACCTGATGTCGCTTTTTCAGTATTGCCGTGCATTGGATCTGAGCTCCAAATTACTTTACGGCCTTCTTGTTGAACTCTTCTTACTAGCGCTGGGAGTTTTTCTGGCAGTACGTCTGCACCCATACGCGTAATTAGCGTTAAACGACCAGGAATGTTATCTGGGTTTAATGCATCAATTAAACGAATTAGGTCATCTGGGTCCATACCTGGGCCAACTTTAACACCAATTGGGTTTTTAATGCCTTTAAAAAATTCAATATGTGCATGGTCTAGTTGACGAGTACGTTCACCAATCCAAACAAAGTGAGCAGAACAATCGTACCAATCACCCGATAAATGGTCGCGACGAGTAAGCGCCTCTTCGTAACCAAGTAATAAAGCTTCGTGAGAAGTGTATAAATCGGTTTCTTTTAAGCTTGGCGCAATTGTAGAGTTAATTCCGCACACTTCCATAAACTCTAGTGCGTCTTGAATTTTATCTGCAAGTTGTTGGTATTTTTCTTTAAGTGGATTTGCAGCAACAAAGCCCATGTTCCAGCGGTTAACCTGGTGAAGATCGGCTAGGCCACCTTGTGCAAATGCACGTAATAAGTTTAACGTAGCGGCACTGTGATGATAAGCCGTCATTAAACGTTGTGGATCCGGTATACGTGCTTCTTCTGTAAACTCAATATTATTAATGATGTCGCCACGGTAAGATGGTAAAGACACGCCATTAATTGTTTCTAAGTCTGCTGAACGAGGTTTAGCGTATTGACCAGCCATACGCGCTATTTTAACTACAGGGCATTTACCGCCGTATGTTAATACAACTGCCATCTGTAAAATTGTTTTGAATGTATCGCGAATGTTAGCTGCATTAAAATCGCTAAACGACTCTGCACAGTCACCACCTTGAAGTAAAAATGCACGGCCTTCGCACACATCTTCAAGTTGTTTAAATAAGCTTCTTGTTTCTTCAGCAAAAACTAAAGGCGGAGCCGTCTTTAATTGGCCTTCTACTGATTTAAGTATTTCTTGATCTGGGTACTGTGGTTGCTGCAGTATTGGCAGCTCTCTCCAGCTATTTGGGTTCCACGATTGCATGTTCTTTCCTCATTCCTACATTACCTGATAAGAAGAAATTACCGTATGCAGGCCCCTATGTTCAAGGACTAAATTCACTATTTACCAATTATTTAGTTATGAGTTAAGTATAATAGTAATCTTATTTAATCCATGTGGTTATATAACATACACTTTAGTTTTATCTTTAATAAACTAAAGTGTTTAAATACAAGCAATTATAGAGCGCTAATTGCAATTTTAGCGCATTGAGAATAAATAGAGCATAAGGGTTTATTATATGTAACTTAATAAAGAACACATCATACTTAAATGGTAAGTAATGTAGCCTTAACTTTACAGTGAAATTTAATTAATAGTTAGCAACTACTATGTGCAGGCCTTAATGTATGATAAGGCGGATGTGTTAATCATTTATTTGCATGGTAAAGTATTCACAAAAAGAACTAGATTCACAAGCGCCAAAACGTAAAAGTGTGGTACGCAATTTACGTTTTCTCTACCAACACGATAGTGTTTATCATGATTAAAAACCCAAATGGTAGAGATATTTTTAGAATGATGCTGAAGTTAAAAACTTTTATATTTACTCTCATTACCGTGTTACTAATTACGATATAAGTTCGTTTAACTCATTTTCCCTACTCTTAGTTAATCAGCCAATTCAGAACTAAGCGCATTAACTGGTTGATGTAATACAAAGATCAAATATGTAAAAGTTTAATTCTTAGTTTAGGGATTTCACTTTAGACAAAGAACACATCATACTAAATCTAATTAATAAATATATGTAGCGCTGAGTGAATTTGATTATTTATTTAGACAAAGCAAAGTGCATGTAATAATATTGACCTAGTAAGATGTGTTCTTTGAGGTGGGTAATGGTAACTAAGGTACAAATTAGAAGTCAGTTTGATTTAATGAACGAGTTAACTTTAAGGTTAATTGAAGAACTGAAAGAGTGTGAATTTTCCAAAGCAGAGTACTATCAGTTACCTGATGTTAGTAGTATAGATGAAAGTAAAGTTCCAGAATCTATAATCGTTTCTAAAATATCGGGCGCTCCGGCTCAAAAAGCAATCCTTCACTCCTTTTCTGACATTTATAAAAAATCGGGCTTAAGCAGTCGTGTTTTAAAAAGGCACCCAGGCTTGCTTGTTATTAAAAATGCAGATAAACATGCTTTAAATAATCGTATAGCCCAAGTGAATAAAGCTAAAGCTACATTTAAAGAATGTATTTTAGCTATTGATAGCAACGATGCGCGATTTGAAGCTGTTCACAATGCTATACCAAATTTAATAACGCTTGCTGCATATCGTAAAATTCATAGTGAGAGTGAATCCCCATTTTCAGTTAGGTTTACCTGGATGCACAAACATGCAACAAAAACACTTACTAAAAAAATGGCACTAGAGATGCTCGATAAATCGGCCGGTTATCGAAACCCAAGAATGATCGATCAGCAAAAGTGGCAATTACTTGTAGCTCAAGAACAAGCACGAGTTGCTAGTTTAGGTGAAAAAGAAAAACTACGAATACGCCGCCCTACTCGCGTAAGTCCCCAAGTAAATGTAAGATACACGGCACAAAATAGGTATCACGTTAGTGCAGCATTGCCATTTATCTTAATTAATCCGGAACCCGATGTAAAACTTGGCATATTACAAAACTATGAAAAACCATTAAGCCATCCACGCAAACGAGATTATGACTTTTTAGTCAACAGACTTTACTTAGAACAAGTAGATAAATGATTATGTTAAAAAGGCCACATTAAGTGGCCTTTTAGGTAGTTATGGTAGTTATTGGATAATAAAATAAATTCGTTGCTATTTTTCTACTATCTCTTCAATTTTATCTTCATCTATCAAAACCGCATTTTCAACAATGCGTTTACCACCTTGAATCTCAATACGTTTGTTATGCTTATTTAATGTCAGTATTTCGTCACAAAACTGATCAGACGGGTGCATTTCGTATGTGTAATCAATAATGTTACCAGTTTTGTCATCTTTGACGTTTGTAATGCTGTATTCTGATATCGCACCTTTTTCAATCAAATCTTTCATTGTTGTTGTCATATCACGGCGTAATGCTTTTAATTTATTCTCAGTAATATTGTCAGTTGAATAAATAGAACCGTACTTTTCCATAATAGAAAGCAATCTAAAATGATATGTTTTACCTGGAGCAGCATATCGCCAAAGATGGTACAAACGAAGCATCATCCAACGCGACAATCCCCGTTTTAATTCTTGTGCGCTATTAAAGTAATACCCTTTGTATTCAAGGTTATCAATCATGTTATGAACAAATGCATTTAAACAAGCTACACATTTAACATTGCCGCCTTGACCTTTTTTCCCACTAAAATGTAGTGACGATAAAAAGTTCATGTTTGATTCGTAAAAGGAATCATCAATGTCAGAGTTTTTTGTATCTGTTGCCGAATATTTAAACGAAAGTTTAGAGCCTTGTAATGCTTCAAGTGATTCTTTAATTGCAGGATACGGCATTGATTGCCCTACCGCTTTGAGTTCTTGCGCTAACTCGTTCATAGAAAAAACCACGGCATATTGAATACCGGACTTAAAATTAATTTTTACTATTTTACCTTTTGAAGCCAAACGAATTAAGGCTCGCTCTACTTTTTCTTCTCTATCTGATGGCCAAACCAAATATTCTACGTCTTCGCCATCTTTACGAGTACTCACAACAGCAGGTGTTATTTTTATTTCGCCATCGTATAAAATACCGTCCACTTTTTCTGATATTTTACGTGTAATGATTGTTTTTTTCGGTGCTTCTTCAAGCGGCAATTTCTTATGGCCAGAACGAACAAAGCGTCCCCATAAATCATAGTGATTAAACGTATTTGAATAAGCACGTAATCCATGAGCAGCATTTTCAATAGAAATGCGAACATCTTTATTATCTGTAAATAGTGCTAAACTCTCGTTATCAATTGCACTTTCCACCCCGTGAATTTGGCCTCTTAGTGTATCAGGCAAGTTATCTACCGAGATGTTGACCTTTCGGCTCATTGTTCTTATTTCCATTTTTATTGCGACAGTTAATAACAACACATAAAACAAGAAAAGTTAAATGTTTAAGTTAGTATAAAAGTGATCTGACTTTAAATAAAACATTCAGATCACTTTTATACTAACTGTTGTCAATTTTTGGTGTTTTCAGATCATTATTATACTAACAAGTGAGTTATAAATCTCTTTTTTACTAACTCAGCTATTATTTTGTCCAGTGTAATTGATATTTTATTAAATTAAACACGACAAATTACGCTTTTAAGTAATTCTCCTGTGGATAAAGCAATATCGAGTTAGAATAGATCTGATCTGTACTTACTACAGATCAGATCTATACTAATTCAATGCCCCTTTTATCTAGTAGACCCGTGCATAACTTTATAATTTACTTAGTAAAAATCGGATCTCAAGAGGTGTTTTTGTTCATAACTTAATGAGTAAGCTGTGCATAACTATATATCTCAATTAGTCCTTAGTAAAAAGCTGATCTGAGTGTTAATAAAGATCTGATCTTAACCAAGTATAAAGGTGATCTGCTTTTTTTAATATTATTCATATTTATCATCAAGTTATATGCTAATTATACACCCTTAACCTTTATTACCTTATATATTTAACCACCTTTAAACTTCTTTATTTATACTAAGCAATATTAATGATGTAAAAATATTATTAGATGTCTTCTTTTTAAAATGCATGTCGCCATAAATAGTTGTTTACAGCAAATTGAATGGACATTATACTTACTGCCTAACTTTGAGGAAGGAAAGTATGTCTATCAACAATAATGCGCTAAATACCTATCGACTCTTAAAAGCGACTGCTGAAGTTGCAGAAAAGTCATTAGAAGGACGTATTCAACATTATCGCGCTCATCTTAAATCCGAAGAAAAAGAGTTAAGAACATACACCCAAAAAGCAGCAGCCGATTTACTAGGTTGTAATAATCGTACCTTAAAAAGACGCCATGATAATGGTGATTTTGATGATTTAAACATAAAACGCGGTGCAAATGGCCATTATGCTTACACACTTGTAAATATTTTTGCAATGGCTGATATTATGGATATCAAGCCTGATCACCGCACTAGCGACGACAAACTTCAAGTTATTGTTATAAACTCCCTCAAAGGCGGTTGTGGTAAAACAACCAGTATGGTTAATATTGCAGCGGCACTTGCCACAACCAATATTAAACGTTATCGCATTGGTATTATTGATTTAGATCCGCAAGGATCATCATCTAGCTTCTTCCCCTCTAGCGAACATGATCCAATTACTGTTGGTGATTTAATGCGCGATTGCATAGATCTAGACGAAGGCGAAACATGGCCTGAATTTGTATCAAACTCATTTTTACCTACGCATATTCCAAATATTCGCGTTTTACCATCAGGTATGGATGACTTTTATTTTGAGCACGAAACTGCCACTTTATTAAAAGATACTTCAAATTATGAGCAAACTCGCCATTATCATAAGTTATTAGAAAAAGTAATCGAGCCGGTTCAAGATGAGTTTGATATTTTACTTATTGATACAGCTCCAACTCTTAACTTTATGTTTTATAATGCATTAATGGCATCTACAGCGATGCTTATTCCTGTTCATCCTGAAGCTGTCGATTTCGATGCAAACAATAAATATCTAAAAAGGTTAGGCGAGATTTATCATACTGTTGCTGCGCTTGGACATGAAGGTTGGGACTTTATGCAGTTTCTTGTGACCAATTATGTAAAAGGTAACCATTCACAACGCGATATTGTTAAAGATGTTCGTAGTGCATTTGGCCGCCAAGTAATGAGTTACCCAATTAACCACAGTTCTGCAATTACAGCGAGCTCTTCATCTTTTAATACTATTTTTGATCAAAAAGCGTCTGATAGTTTAGCCAGTCGTGAATCGCTTATGCGTGCACAAGAAAACATTAAAGATGTTGTTGACGAACTTGAAATGCTAATTCGATCTAATTGGCAATCCACACAATCAAAATTAAATACGCCTAAGTAAGGATGTTAAATAAAAATGGCTAAAAAACGTAAAAATGACACCCGCTTAGATCCATTTGCAACAGCTGTAGGCAGCAGTAGTCTTGATGCATTACTAGAACAAGCGAATGCTGGCGATGTAATTAGAATGCCTGCACCGAGCGACCCTGCTCGTCAAATTACGCTTGTTTGTAAAGTGATCGCACATGCTGATATTGAATCTACCACTGGTGTATATGGCAAAAATCGTCGCGTACAGGCACTTCTTAACGAAAAGTCAGTATCAGATATTCTTCCTGCAATTAGCGATGATGGTCGAAATCAGCACCCTGCTTTGCTTTGGGATCAAGGTGACAAAAGTTTAGTTCTTGCAGGTTCACGTCGTCGTATGGCCTGTATTCTAGGTAACGCTGATTATTTAGTGCTTAGCTCAAGTGACTTTACTGAACAAGATGCAAAAATTTTAGCTGTTTCATCTGATCAATACATAGCACCAAGTTTATGGGAGTTAGGACAAGCTTATCAACAAACTAAAAATGAATTAATTGAACAAGGTAAAAAAGGATCTTACCGAGAAATAGCTGCTCTTGAAGGTGTTTCGCATACTGCCATTGCAGATGCAATTAAAGCCTATGAACAAATACCAGCTGAGGTTATTGCGCTTTATCCTACGGCTAACCATGTTGGCAGAGAAGTTGCTAAAAAGCTTGTTATTGCAAAGGAGCGTGATCCTGAGAGCTTTAATAGGTTGGTTCAAGAGCTAGCAAGTAACAATGACATTAACGCGATTACAAGCGACGACAAGCGTGCAATGGCTGTTACTAAATGCTTAACAGCTGAACCGCAAACTACAGTAAAACGCGAAGCTGTTCTCGAAAATGATTTTGTTTCACTTCAACGAAATCTTAAAAGTGGCGATGTTTCTATAAAAATAAACAACAAAGTGATGACAGACAAGCGCTTAGAGCAACTTACAAAGCTATTAAGTGCTTTTAATTAGTTAGTAAAATAGCGATCTATCCAGTTTGTTTTGTTAGTTAAATATTGATCTGCAATATTATTTAGTTAGTATAAATCTGATCTGTACACGCCGTTAATGTGCTTATTTAGCCTGTTTTATTGCGTAGATCATTTTTTTACTAACTATTCGCCTCTTTTATATCTATTCACCATATGTTTTAAAAAGTGTTAGTAAAATTCTGATCTAAAAGCGCTCTAACTATTGTTTAAGTTGTTTTTATTTTTTGAATCAGCAACATTTTGCAATTTATTCAACAAAATCCATTCTAAATTTAGTTATAAACCGATTTTTTACTAACCAATCAACTCCAACCAGTTTATATTGCGTTAATATAGCTTTAGCTCAGAGCGCATAAGGCATATACTGGCAGAATTATTTTTAAAAACTAATCCTTAGAGTGACATGTCTGCTAACTTATCAAAAAATGATTTACTGGCTATTTTTGAAGAAATTAAAAATGAGCAGGCTACTCAGTTTCCTCTTTCAGAACGCTTTATAAATAAGCTGTTTCGACCCAATGTGCTAGCCAAAGGTAAAGAGTATTACAAAAACGGAAAAATCAGTTGGTTAGAGCATACTCCTAACTTTTCTGTTGTTGATTCAACTGTGCTAGGTGATAACGGTACACCGTTCAATCAGCGTATAGAGATCAGTAAAATACCAACTGGTTATTCGGTTGATACACATTGTACGTGTAATATAAAAACTAAATGCCGTCACCTAGCAGCAATTTTATTAAAACTAAAAATAGAGCACTCTGGTGAATACGGAGAAGATTACTTTATTAATGATTGGTTTAGTGAGTTAAGCGCACTCAAAAGCGCCGAGCAAACAATACCGTCGCAAGTTTTACTCTTTGTATTAGATATTGAAAATAACAAAGTATTTTTATCACCTAAAATAGCTAATTATGATAAAGATCAAAATTACACATTAGGTCGTAACCTTACCGATCAGCAACTTAATAGCTTTATAACCCCGAATGATTTACTCGAAAGTGATTTTAGACTTTATAGTTGGATCCGTTCACAAAATGCTGTAGGTAATATTGAACTCAAAGGTTTATGGGGTTTTAATGCGTTGCAACAACTTATTGCTACAGAACGATTATTTTTACAACGCTCTCGTGTTGCAATTAAGCCACAAAGTGCCCAAGCGCTGAACTTTAATTGGAAACAAGAAAAAGATTTAACGCAGTTGGGTATTAATTTGGAGCAAAGCAAAAATTGGGCACTGATTAAAACAACGCCACCTACATACATAGATTTAGATTATTTAAAAATAGGGCGTATACGTACGCCATTAAGCGCTGATGAAATCGCACATTTGCAAACAATACCCGCTTTACATAGTGCTAACTTCGATCGAATTTATAAGCAGTTAGCAGATAATTTTGGTGCGGGCGTTATACCACATCCAACAAATTCACAAACAACGCTACCTAAAGCAGCTAGTAATGCTGTTTTAAAAGTAACTACGGGTGAACAAGGCTTAACGCTTTCATTGTTATTTAAGTATAAAAACAAGAATTATTTAGCAGGTGCTGCGCCTGCTAGCTTAATAAACAATGCGTTTGAAAATACCGTTAAAAATGAATTAGTGAATTTAGGTTTTGAGTTTTGTAAAGGGGGTTTACAAAGTGAGTTTGTTTTTACCAAGCAGTCCCCTATTCATTTACATTGGCTTACCTATGAAGTATTTCCAAGTTTTAAAGAGCGCGGTTGGAAAGTAGCGATTAGCAAAATGACAGTTGCTAATCCACAAAGCGAAGTTACACTTTATGCGAATAGAGCCGCAGGGCATCAAATGCATTGTAAAGTATTACTTAGTGGTGCAAAAGCTGCGCTACTTTTTAATAATGAAGATTTAACTTATCAATCATTAAATCGTCAAAGTGAGCTATTTCATTACTATCCAATGGGTCGTCAATTTGGCGTTATCAATAAATCAGCTATTAATTTACTAACTGAATTTAAGCAACGCTTTGAGTTTGTAAAAACAAGAGATGAATTTAATATTCCGCTTTCGTACTTGCCTGAGCTTGTAAAACACACCGCAATAAATGTTGAGCTTCATGACGACTCTTTAGAGCTTTACTTACAAGAACTAAATAATACCGACCACGCTATGCCAAAGGTATCTTTACATGGCTTAAATGAGTCGGTAGAGCTTAGAGAATACCAACAACAGGGCGTTGATTGGTTAAGCTTTTTAAAACGTCATAAGCTTGGTGGTATTTTAGCTGACGATATGGGTTTAGGGAAAACACTGCAAGTGATTGCTTTTTTAACTAGCACGTATAATCGTCCGCAAGCTGGCCCTACTTTAATCGTGTGTCCGACAAGTTTGGTAAGTAATTGGGAAAATGAAATAACTAAGTTTGCTAAAGGCTTAAAAGTGACAACTATTTTTGGTTCTCATCGAAACGAGCCACTACAGCACCTTGCTCAATCGCAATGCATACTGACAACTTATCCGCTGTTAAAACGTGATATAGCATATTACTCGCCATTATATTTCGAAAATATAATTCTCGATGAAGCGCAATACATTAAGAATGACACAGCACAAGTATCGCGCTTAGTTAAACGACTTAATGCTGATTTTAAGTTATGTTTAAGTGGTACGCCAATCGAAAATAATTTACTTGAGCTTAAATCTTTACTCGATTTTGCTATGCCATCATTACTTGGTTCACAAGCCCATTTTAAGCAACATTTTCAAACTCCAATTGAACGTGAAGCTGACATGGAACGTGCTGAACAGTTAAAAGCGTTGATTATGCCTTTTATATTGCGCCGTACTAAAGCGCAAGTAGCTCAAGAGTTACCTGAAAAAACAGAGATAACAAAAGAGTTTGAGTTTGAACCTAAACAAAAAGAAATGTATCAGGGGATTACACGCTCTCTTGAAGAAAAGTTAATAGACTTATTTGCAGAGCAAGGTGTTCAAAAAAGTAAACTAGCCTTTTTAGAAGCATTATTAAAGCTTAGGCAAATTTGTTGTCACCCTAAATTAATAGAGCCTGATACGCAAGCTGGCTCTGCTAAATTAGAATGGCTCACGACCCATTTACCATTGATGCTGAGCCTTGGTCGTAAAGTAATTATATTCAGCCAGTTTACTTCGGCACTCGACTTAATTGCTAAGCGCCTAGATGAAATAAATATAGATTTTAGTCTACTTACAGGACAAACTCGCCATCGAGATAAAGTAATTGATGAATTTACTAGCGGTAAAACATCGGTATTTTTAATTAGTTTAAAGGCCGGCGGCACAGGTCTTAACCTTACACAAGCCGATACAGTTATTCACTTTGATCCATGGTGGAACCCTGCTGTAGAAAAACAAGCGACTGATAGAGCTTACCGTATTGGCCAAACTAACCCTGTGTTTGTATATAAACTCATAATGAGTAACTCAATTGAGCAAAAAGTATTTAAAATGCAAGAAGATAAGCAAGCTTTAGTTGATGCATTATTTACTGATAAATCAATGAGTTTTACCCAGTTTGATGAACAGCAAATGTTGTCATTAATAAAAAACTAGAATCTTTTTTGAACTTAATTAATTAAAGTGCGTCTACTACTTTGCTTGTTGTTAAATTGCAGTTTACACAAGCGATAATGTTGATTTCCCTATTTAGTTACTAATTTTAGTAATGATTGAGCCAGCCCATTTTGAGTTGGCTTTTTTTATGTCTAAAATTTAGCGTTAAGCACTTATTTTAAAATTTTTTATTTTTTTATGAACTTAATTTAAAAGCAGGCGTCTACTATTATGCTTGTTGATTAATTGCAGTTAATACAAGTTTTATGTTGATTTCCCCCTATTTAATTACTAACTTTAGTAATAATTAAGCCACTTCATTTTGAACTGGCTTTTTTTATGGTCAAAATTCATCATTTAAATATTATTTAAATTTTTTGAGTTTTTACTGAACTTAATTTAAAAACAGGCGTCTACTATTATGCTTGTTGATTAATTGCAGTTAATACAAGTTTTCATGTTGATTCCCCCTATTTAATTACTAATTTTAGTAATAATTAAGCCACTTCATTTTGAACTGGCTTTTTTTATGCCTAAAATTTGCCAATTCCAATCAACCACTACTCAGATAAACGAATTTGTACCAATCTGCTTTGGTATGAAGTGATTTAATTCGTTCAGTTGTTCAAATACTTATGCTGATTGGTATCACTTAAAGTTATTAAATTATTTTTGAATTAATTACTTCATTTACCGGTCTACTGTTATACCTGTTGTTATACAACTTAGCCAAATAATGTAATTTATTTTGGCAAATGCGTATTTAAGTTGCAGCTTGCTCGGGTACATGTTGATTTTCCCTTTGATTACTTAATTTAGTAATATTTAGCCAGCTTATTTGAGCTGGTTTTTTTATGCCTGTAATTTCTTTGCTCCTCTACTTCTATTGCTTGTTATTGGTTATGATGGCATGTCTCTAAATTTTATAAGTTTATTTTTATGCTCACTCAAATACTCACTAACATCGATTGGTTAAGTGCAGGCGCTGGTGCTATTTTAGGTATTGTATTTTATGGTGTTATATCTGCGCAGCTTAGCAAAAAGCTACACCTAAAAATAAGCGAACAACAACAACAGCTTTCACTCTTACAAAATCAGTTTGATAATAAAGAGCTACAATACAGCACCTTACTTGAGGATCACGAACTACTCGAACATACTCACCAAGAGCAGCGCGATGAGGCGCAGCATTTTAAAACGCGTTTTAGCGAACAAGAAAAACAAAGCATTCAATACAACCATTTTTGGCGCAAAGCCGAAGACGAGCTTACAATGCTTCGTGAGCAATATAATCAACGCGATGTTGAGTATAATAATATGCGCACCACCCTTGAGCAGAAACAGCAAAGCTTTAGCGAGCAACTCGCGCAAATTGAGCAAAGTAAAAATATGCTCAAAAAAGAGTTTGAAAATCTAGCCAATAAAATTCTAGAAGAAAAATCACAAAGCTTTAAAACCTTAAATCAAGAAAGCATTGAGCAATTATTAAAACCAGTTCAAGGCGAGCTAAAAGGCTTTAGAGAAAAAATGGAATCAATACACGTTGAAGATATAAAGCAACGGACCGCGCTAAAAACTGAGCTACTGCATTTACAAGCCAAAAGCCAAGCTATAACAGATCAAGCCGACAAGCTCAGTAACGCGCTACAAGGGCAAAAGAAGACCCAAGGTAATTGGGGGGAACTCATGCTCGAAAACGTGTTAGATAGCGCAGGCTTACGCGCAGGTGTTGATTACAAGCGCGAAGTGTCGTTTAACACTGAAGATGGCCGCTTACGCCCTGATGTAGTTGTGTACTTACCACAAGGCCGCCACTTAGTTATTGATGCTAAAACATCATTAAATGCTTATACACGCTACGTAAATGCTGAAAATGAGTTAGATGCTAATCAAGCGATTAAAGAGCATGTAAATGCGGTTACAGCACGTATTAATGAGCTTGCGAGTAAATCTTACGACCGTTTGCCTGGTATTAACTCGCCAGAAGTGGTGGTTATGTTTGTACCAATAGAATCAGCTTTTGTTGAAGCACTTAAATATCAAAGTGATATTTACCAACAAGCAATCGAAAAAAATATATTAGTAGCCACCCCCACTACCCTGCTGACTAGTTTAAATATTGTTAAACAGCTTTGGCGTTTTGAAGAGCAAACCAAATATTCAAAAGAGTTGGCAAATCGAGCTGAGCGTTTTTATAACAAGCTCAATGGTTTTTTATTAAGTATGGAAGGCGTAGGTAAGCAGCTTGATAAAGCGAAAGAAAGTTACGACAAAGCGTTCTCGCAATTATACCGAGGTAAAGGTAATTTAATTAAACAAGCATCAGAGTTTAAAGAGCTTGGTGTATCGGTACAAAAAGAGTTACCTAGTGAGAGCGTTGAACGTGCGCAGCTAGAGCTCGATTAAATTATTTTAAGTGTTTTGACTTAAAATAAAAACTTACCTTAAGTTTTAAAGCACACTTAAGTAAATATTATTAAATAATGTACGTTAGAGATTAGAGGTGTTTATGAGTAATAAGATTATAGGTATTGTTTTAATCGTTATAGGTATCGCTTTAATTATGTGGGGATATGACGTGTATGATGCGGCGGTTTCGCAGTTAAGCCGTGCATTCAGTGGTGATACACCAATAGAAGCATGGGCGGGTATTATTGGCGGTGCCATCTGTGTATTAATTGGCATTAAAAAGCTTAAGTAATATAAAATACAGCTTATTTTAGTAAGCTGTATTCATTTATTCGTAATCTATCACTTTTAGTAATTCATTCAATTTGCCTTCTGGCAGGCATTCGCCTTTATCCCAATAAGAGTTGAGTAACGTAGTTAAACTGCCAATACGTTGTGACTTTTTCTGCATTTTCTCAATCAAAATTTCAGCTTCTTTTTGTTTTTTTTCTAAACGTTCAATTATTACTGTGTGGTTTAGCTCGTCGTTTTCGTTACGTAATAAAGGTATTTCGTTGAGTGAAAACCCCAAGCTTTGTGAAAATTTAATTAACTGCAATTTTTCTAAGTTTTGTTGGGTGTACAGCCTATAACCATTAGCACTGCGAGTGGTTGGTGTTAATAACCCTTTGCTTTCGTAAAAGCGAATAGTACTGGCGGGTATGTTGGTAAGTTTTGCAAGTTCGCCTATTTTCATAACTAATAATAACTCCACTTTACATAAACTTAGTAGGTTGACCTTCAAGCTAACTTTAAGGTTATAGTCGCTTTAATGTCAATTTAATTAGCCCATAACTATGCGTAACCCTGTATTTACCCCTTTTACCTTGCCAAGTGGTTTAGTATTAAAAAACCGTATTGCCAAAGCCGCTATGGAAGAAAACCTTGCGCAAGAGGATCAAACGCCCTCCCAAATACTCAAAAATGTTTATAGCGCATGGGCAGTGGGGGGAGCTGGGCTAATTATTACTGGCAATGTAATGATTGATCATTTAGCGATGACAGGCCCAGGCGGCCTTGTGCTTGAAAAAAGTACCGATATTACTGCCTTTGCAGAGCTTGCTCGTTTATCGCAGCAAAATAATTGCAAAGTGGTGATGCAAATTAACCACCCTGGTAGGCAAGTATTTAAAAAAATGGGTGGAAAGGCTCTATCAGCGTCAAGTGTTGCACTTAATATGGGTAAGCACTCGCACTTGTTTGGCGTACCAAAAGCGATGACGAAAACTGATATTGACGATGTTATTACCCGCTTTACACAAACTGCGCAGCAAGCTGAAAAAGCAGGTTTTAATGGCGTACAAATACATGCAGCGCATGGTTATTTACTGGCTCAGTTTTTATCGCCACTAACCAATAAGCGCGACGATAAATGGGGAGGGAGTTTACAAAATAGAGCTCGCTTACTTCTCGAAATAACCCGCAGTATTAAAGCCTCTTGCTCACTTACCTTTTCGGTTTCGGTAAAGTTAAACTCTGCTGATTTTCAACGAGGTGGGTTTGAACCCAGTGACGCGCAAGTTGTAGTGGACTTATTGAATAAACTCAATGTTGATTTTGTAGAGCTTTCGGGTGGTAGTTACGAAGCACCTGCCATGCAAGGAAAAACAGCTGATCAGCGCACGCTTGCCCGCGAAGCGTATTTTTTAGAGTTTGCAAAAGCGATTAGCCAACGCTCATCAGTCCCAATAATGACTACAGGCGGTATTAGTCGCTTATCTATTGCCAACAACGTGATTGAAAGTGGCGTTGCCCTCGTGGGTATTGCCACTGCGCTTGCATACCAACCAAATTTACCAAACAAATGGCAAAATGAGCCACTGCAATTAGCCGTGTTACCCAATGTTACTTGGCAAGATAAAACCCTCGCAGGACTTGCCACTATGGCACTGGTTAAAAGACAAATATGCCGTATAGGCCAAGGCAAACCCGTAAAAATAAATGCCTCACCAGTATTTACTTTAATTGGCGACCAACTACGTTCGGTTAAATTAACTAAGCGTTACCGTAAACGCTTTGCTCATGAGCTTAATGTTGAGGCTAAGTAGGGTTTTTTAAATTAAAATAATACACCAATGATGATTTTATAGGCTAAGGTAAAGCTTCATATTAATTTGAGCTTTTTGAGACCTAAATGAATATAGGCATTTATATTTATGATAACGCAGAAGTACTCGACTTTTCAGGCCCTTTTGAAGTTTTCAGTACCGCTAAGCGTTTAGCTGAAAATAACTGGAATGTATTTTTTATTGCAGAGCAAAGTAAGCCTGTAATAGCGCGCGGAGGTTTTAGTGTAAACCCCCATTACAACTTTTTAGATCACCCTCATATTGATTTATTAATTGTGGTAGGTGGCGATCACACCGCCGAATTTAATAAAAAGCAGGTGATTGATTGGATCAGTAAAAGTGCAAAAACAGCTACTCGTGTTGCGTCTGTATGTACGGGCGCGTTTTTGCTCGCAAAAGCCGATTTATTACATGGCTTAAATGTAACAACGCATTGGGAAGATCAAAATGAATTGGCGTTATTATTTCCTGATTTAAATGTAATTAGTGATAAACGTTGGGTGCAGCATAATCAATTTATCACATCAGGGGGGATCTCGGCTGGCATAGATATGAGCCTGCAATTAGTCGCATTGTGCAGCACTGATGAATTTGCTTGCTTAACAGCAAAACAAATGGAATATCAGTGGCATAAAAAATAACAGGTCCAAGTAAAACTACTTATACAACCGTTTGTAATCGACATATCACTCCCCTAAGTCCCAGTATGGGGTATCGCCATAAAAGTCGCTCGCAAAATCAACAAAAGCACGCACTTTGCTCGGTAAAAACTGTCTATTAGCATACACCATGTAGAGTCCCATTGGGTCGGGTTCATAGTCTTGTAAAATGCGCACTACTTTACCTTGAGCCAGCGCTTCGCCTGCAATAAATGTGGGCTGCATAGCAATACCACCTCCCGCAATGGCTGTATTTAGTAGTAAGTCACCATTGTTAGCCACAAAGTTACTTTCAAGCTTTAGCTCGCTTTTTAGCTCATTAACTCCAAATAGGCGTTTTGTGGGCTCGCTAAGGGAATAGCGTAAATAGTTATGTGACTGTAAATCTAAAAGCGTTTGTGGCGTGCCATGGCGTTCTAAATAGTCGGGTGACGCAAATACAGCTAGGTGTATAGGGGCAATTTTTTTAGCTATGAGCGTTGAGTTTTTTAATACGCCAATGCGCAGCGCAATATCAATACCTTGCTCTACTATGTCTACATATTGGTCTGTGAGCCGTAAATCTAACTTTAAATTTGGATACTGCTTTTGAAAATCAACCAGCAAACCTGCTAAATGCTTAGTACCAAATGACATAGGTGCACTAATACTAAGCAGACCCGAAACATTCTCGCTTAAGTTATTTAGTGAGTTTTCCATGTCTTCAATATCAACAAGTACCTGCTGACAACGCTGATAATATTGATTCCCAGCCTCTGTTACACTTACTTTTCGCGTTGTACGGTGTAATAAACGCGTGTGTAGATTATCTTCCAGCGCAGAAATATATTTGCTGACTAACTGCGGGGAAATATCGAGCTTATCGGCCGCTTTTGAAAACGATCCTTCTTGCACAACGGCCAAAAAGGTTTTCATGGTGGTGAGTTTATCCATCTTTAACAATACTTTATTGATAATGTATAAATAAATACCATATTTATCGTCAAAATAAAAACTAATATAGTGCTTAATAACACATCTATTTGTTTAAGGTTTTAGCATGACTCAGCCCGCTTTATTTATATCTCACGGTTCGCCAATGATGGCTGTACAGCAATCTACTACGTCAGATTTTTTTGCATCATTAGGTCAAACGCTTAGTAAACCACGAGCTATTGTGGTGTTTTCTGCCCACTTTGATGAAGCGCACGATATAGTTATTACATCGGGAGATGCGCCGCAGACTATTCACGACTTTTATAACTTTCCTAAGGCCCTGTATGAAATTCAATACCCAGCACCGGGGGACCCTAAGCTCGCTAATACTATTAGTGAGTACTTTTACAAAGCGGGTATTAAAGCCGTGCAAAGTGCCAAGCAAGGTTGGGATCATGGTGTGTGGATCCCGCTGCGCTTAATGTACCCAGCAGCTAATATCCCTATTGTTCAGGTATCTATTAATACACGTCTTGGCACTAAAGCGATGTATAAATACGGACAGTTACTTGCACCACTGCGCAGCGATAACGTATTAATTATTGGCTCAGGCGGTATTAGTCACAATCTACGTGAAATATTTAAAAGCCCCGCTACACCTAACCGTGTTCAAATGGTTAATGAGTTTACCCATTGGGTTGAGCAAAAGTTAATAACGCAAAACACCCAAGCGTTACTTAACTATTTAGATGAAGCACCCCATGCTTTATTTAACCACCCTACTGCAGAGCACTTTTTACCTCTTTTTGCTGCGCTTGGTAGTGGTGACGGTCAAGTTGAAAAAATACATAAAGACATCGAAATGGATATTTTAGCGCTTGATGCATACAAGTTTTATTAAATTGAGCGTTCGTTCAAATTAAGTTAAGCTGTAAGCAAGTACTCTAAAACCAACTTAATTTATTTTATTACGGAGCAAACATGGCAACTACACTTGCATTTGACGTATACGGTACGCTAATAAACACTCACGGCGTACTGTCCTTACTCGACGACATGATTGGCGATAACGCCCAAGCATTTTCAAATACATGGCGCGAAAAGCAATTAGAGTATTCATTTAGACGTGGATTAATGCAAAATTATATTCCCTTTTCGCTATGTACAAAACACGCACTCGATTACGCCTGCTTAGCGCACAAAACCGAGCTAAGTGAAGATCAAAAAGAGCAACTGCTAGAGCTTTATAAAACGCTTCCTGCGTTCGATGATGTAAAAGCAGGTCTTGAGCAACTAAAAGCAAAAGACTACCGTTTGTTTGCATTTTCAAATGGGGCTGCCGACGCAGTTCATACCTTATTAGAAACCGCTGGCATTAGTGAGCTTTTTGAAGGGGTAGTAAGTGCCGACGATGTTAAAACCTTTAAACCAAACCCAGGGGTTTATAGCCACTTTTTACGCGAAACCAATTCGACAGGCGCAAACACGTGGCTTGTATCAAGTAATCCGTTTGATGTAACCGGTGCCATATCGCACGGTATGCGTGCAGCGTGGATTCAACGATCTGAAGAGTCTATTTTCGATCCGTGGGAAATACAGCCAAATACAATCGCAACCGATTTACTCGATTTAAAAGTAAAATTAGAAAGCGTTAACTAATTTTAATCATACCCTTTATACCTTTGGTGTTTGTGCATTTTAGGTGTAAAGGGGGTTTACGTTTGAACCACTATTAATGCTATATTTTTTAGCAAGTGTTTATTTACTCGTCTAGTTTTTTACCCCTACCCTCTTAACTTAATCTCTGTATTAATAAGCGCAATTAATGCTCTATTTCATCTAAATTAGAGCTGATATCAGAGCGCTCATTCCCTATTGATAAAATGTGATAATTTTGTGATTAATTCGTGACACAGTTGCGAAACTTACCTTCCATAATGTTCCTAAATTAAATAACAAACTTTAGGTTTTAGCTTAGAACAACAGCATTACTTGATATCAACAGGTTTAGATTAATTAAAAAAATTATCAGTTTTTGATTTTTTTCATAAATAAGCATTATTTATTTTATAAACGTCTGGTTTTTTAAACTTAAAGCGAAATAAAACATGCTAATTGAAAATCACGATAAAAATTTAGTTAATTACTTCAAAATTTAAATTTAATAAATTAGTGGAAAATAAAAATGAAATTTAAAAAAGATCACAATGAAAAAAGTTACATATTAAAGGGAATATCTTTTTCAGCCATCGCTCTATCTATTAGCTTAGCGTCAGTTAACGTGTCGGCTGGGGCATGGGTTGGTGAAGAAGGAAGTGGTTATATTAAGTTAGGTTACGCTGATTATACGTCGAGCAAATATCGTGGAAACAACCCAACCTTTGAGCGTTTTGAAGGGCAAAATACATCACTTTACTTGGAGCATGGTTTAGGGAATAACTTCTCTATTTATGGCTCATTATTACATCAAAGCTATGAACAAGAAGATTCTGTAACGGGCACAAGTAGCGCCAGCGGTTTTGGTGATACCGAGGTTGGTATTCGATATCAATGGCAGGCAGAACCTTTTGTTCTATCTACTTCTTTTTTAGTTAAAACCCCTTTTTTATATGATGAGGATGATGGGTTAGGAAATAACCAAGAAGACTACGAAGCCAAAATATTGTTAGGCAAAGGGCTGGATAAGTTTGGTTATATTGGGGCTGAAGTTGGTTATCGAGTTCGTACCGCAGAGCCTTCTGACGAATACAGATACTTGCTTGAGTATGGTTTTAACGTTAATAAAAACATTTATATGCGTGCCAAACTTGACGGAATACTAAGTGCAGAAAATGCAGATTCGTCAACTTCAATCAATGCTGCAAATTTATCAAATCCTTTAGAGTTTGACTCAGGAAAATTTGAACTGGCTACAGGTTGGAATTTTGATAAAAACTCGTCATTAGCTGGCTTTGGTATTGAGCTTACTTTTACACGTGAAATTTACGGTAGTAATATCCTGCAAGGTAATAATATTCAATTTGGTATTACTAAGGTTTATTAAATTATGTCGTTAATTGGTTCGTTAGTACTTGTTGTTCATTTTTTATTATTAGCTATTTTATCTTTATTTGGTTTGCACCGTTTGTCTATGGTATTTCGATGGTTTAAATATCGAAATTTTACACCTCAATCACCTAAAATGTTTGAGAAATTACCAAAGATAACAGTTCAAATTCCACTTTATAATGAAAGGTTAGTCGCCAAAAGGATTGTTGATTCAATTGTATTATTGGAGTATCCGGCTGATCGTTTACAAATACAAATTGTTGATGATTCTAATGACGATACAAGTGAGGTTATTGCTGAACGTGTATCGCATTATAAGCTACAAGGCATAAATATTGAGCACGTACAGCGAACCAATCGTCATGGTTTTAAAGCTGGTGCATTAAAAGAGGCAATGACAACGGCCGATGGTGAATTTATTGCTATCTTTGATGCTGACTTTATACCTACTCCGGATACATTATTAAAAAGTATTCATTTTTTCACTCAAACTGATATTGCCATGGTGCAGTTGCGATGGGAGCATTTAAATCGTCGTAGTAGCTTATTAACAAAAACACAGGCTGTAATGCTCGATGCTCATTTTGGGTTAGAACAGCATGTGCGCTGTGCGAGTGATATGCTTTTTAACTTTAATGGGACTGCAGGTATCTGGCGTACTTCAGCCATTATTGATGCAGGCCATTGGAGTGCTGATACATTAACTGAGGATTTAGATTTAAGTTATAGAGCTCAACTAGCTGGTTGGAAAATGCAGTATTTAAATCATATAACATGTCCAGGTGAGCTGCCTGCTGATATGAATGCGTTTAAAACTCAGCAGTACCGTTGGGCTAAAGGTGGCGTACAAGTCATGCTTAAAATGCTAAAAACAGTATGGAAAGCAAAAATACCGCTTGTTAAAAAACTTGAATCAACGTTTCATTTATCAAATAACCTAGCTTATTTAGTCATGATGCTAGATACATTATTTTTCTTATTACCTAGCTTATATTTACGTGCGCAATATGATTACATAAACGTTTGGTGGATTGATATTGCCTTATTATTGATGTCTTCAGGCGGACACATTGCATACCTATATTTTGGTCAAGTAGTTTTAGGTCGCTCAAAAATACGTGCATTAGCAAAATTACCTAACTTAGTCTTGTTAGGTATACAGTTGGCAATTAATAATTCTAAGGCTGGTTTTGAAGCTTTAATGGGCAAAGAAAGTGAATTTGTCCGCACACCTAAAACAGGTGAACTACAAAAAGCAGAACATACTTATAAAAGTGAAAATCAAGCTTCGCAGGGCTTTAAAAATAAGCCGCACTATAAACCTTTACCTCCTAAAGGTGCCATTTTTGAATTTTTAGTTGCAGCTATCTATGTCGTAGTTTTAGTGTGGGCTGTTATTTACCAATATTGGTTTATATTGCCATTTGTATCGTTGTTAGCTCTTGGGTTTGTTATGTCTGCAGTTAATAGCTTTTATAGTCATTATCAGCTATCTAGACACGCTTAAAATGAACCTGCAATTGTTTAAGCCAAGTTTCACAACTAAAAGTAAATCTTGGCTTTATTTTATAAGCTTAGCTAGTTTAATTGCCCTGAGTTTTTCGAGTTATTTTTTAGCAAATACGTCGCAAAGCAATACTGAATTTCCTGTTGGCAGTATTGGAGTTTATACCATTATTCAATATTGTTTAATGGCATTTTTTATGTTGGTAGCTTGGTCTTTATCTCCTAAATCACGTTATTTAAAAAATTATAAGCTGCTACTAATCACCGCTTTTCTAATGCGTATTGTATTGATTGACGTTGAGCCTTATACCTCTAATGACACAAGTCGTTACCTATTTGATGGGCGAATAGCATATGAAGGCTACGACCCTTATAGCATCAGCCATGACGCGATTGAATTAACACAATTGCGAGAACAGTGGCAACCACCTAAAGAGCATGCAGCTTATGTCACTATTTATCCTCCATTAGCGTTGGCTTTATTTACTTTTTCATCATCATTTGGAGTTGAAAAGGCACAGTTGGTATGGCGGTTTTTGCTATTACTTGCAGGGTTATTAACGGTGTACGTGTCGGCTTTAGTATTAAAAAAGGCCAACAAATTAAATAATTTAGCACTTGTTGCGTTGTCGCCACTGTTGATTTTAGAAACTGGTGTTGGGTTACACATAGATGCTTTTTCTGCATTGGCAGTTGTTGTCGCAATTTATTTTTGGCAGCGACAATTACTTTTATATTGCGGTATCGCTATTGGTATTGGTATGTCGCTGAAAATTTTACCCGTTATGTTATTACTGCCATTATTTTTTTTACAAAAATCATTAAAACCCGCTCTAATGTTGGTGCTCAGCTGGGTTACGACTGTCGCGCTAATTTATGGTACTACCATTGCGCTTGGGTACGTACCCGTAGGCAGTATTAGTGTGTTTTTTGAAAAATGGCGTAATGCGTCCCCTATTTTTACTGCACTTGATTCTCTATTAACTAATTCTCAGGTTGTTTTAGCGCTTTTTGTTATGGGAGTTATTGCGGTGTTGTTTATTGCTTATACAAGTTTTAGATACAGTAAAGCCCGCTACATGAGTACATCGGTTATTTATTTTTGTATGCAAGCAGCCTTGGCTTTACCTCTTATGTTAAGCCCTGTGCTTTTTCCTTGGTATTTACTCCCGTTAGTTCCCTTGCTTGCCTTGCGCCCAAATATTTATTTACTTACTTGGTTATTACTTATGCCCATGACATACGAAGTGCTCGGTAATTTCCTTTGCTGTCAACAATGGCAACCTGCGCTTTGGCCTGTTGTACTTTTAGGTGTTTTATACGCGTTAACGTTATTGAGGCTGATTTATCACGGCATCAAAAAGACTTCAAAGCTGAATCACATTGATAATTCATAAACATAAAACTTTATATTGGAATATACAAATTGAATATTATTAATAATTATTATCACTGGTTGCACGGACAATGGCCTGATCGCACTGTAGAAAAGCAACCATTAGTGAATGCCGATGGCACAACCAATATTAAAGGTGTGTATGTTGTTGGTGATTTAACGGGTATTCCTTTACTTAAATTCTCCAGCGATACGGGCGCTAAAGCTATTCGCTCCATTATTGCTGATACTACTTTTAGTACCCGTACGCAAACAGCTGATGTTGTAGATATTATTGTTATTGGTGGTGGTGTTAGTGGGTATTCTGCCGCTATTGAAGGTAAAAAACAGCAGCTTAATGTTACGTTGTTAGAAGGTAATAAACCATTTTCAACGATTGAAAATTTTCCTAATAATAAACCTATTTATACTTACCCCACTGACATGAAGCCTGAAGGCGAATTACAATTTTCAAATAAAGTAAGTCATAAAGAAAACCTGTTGAGCGAACTTAAAGAGCAAATTACTGCCCACAGTATTGAAGCTAAACTGGCGCAAGTTAGCCATGTAAATAAAGAGGGCAACAAACTACGTGTTACTTTAGAGAATGGTGATAGCTTAGTGGCTCACCGTGTGATTGTTGCTATTGGGCGCTCTGGAAATTATCGAAAATTAAATGTTGAAGGTGAAGATTTACCAAAGGTAGCAAATCGTTTTATTGACGCACAATACTATAAAGATAAAGAACTGTTAATCGTTGGCGGAGGTGATAGCGCATTAGAGGCCGCGATTGCAACAGCAGAGGAAGGCGCTAAAGTTACTTTATCTTATCGACAAACTCAGTTTAACCGGGCAAAACCAGAGAATGTCGAACAAGTAACTCAATTAGTAAAAGATGACAAAGTGACGCTTAAAATGGCGACTCAAGTCAGTAAAATTTCACCACGGTCTGTGCAGTTAAAAAATAAAGATGGTACAGATGAAATATTAGATAACGATAGCGTGTTGTTAGCGACTGGTCGTGAAGCCCCGCTAGATTTCTTCAGACGTTCAAAAATCAATATCAGTGGTGAAAGCACATGGTCTGGCTGGGCTTTCTTTGCCCTGTTTTTAGTCGCATTAACTGCATTATACGATTGGAAAGGCTATGGTTTTTTTAATTCATTTTGGAGTGCTTTTTCTTATCCCGATCAAATGCCAACCTTAATAGCAGGCTTTGGCGAATGGTGGCAGTTGCAAGTGAATGATCGCAGTACCTTAATTGGCACAATAGCGGTTTCTTTAAAAAGTCGTTCGTTTTACTACACCGTTCTTTATACCCTCTTAATTGGTATTTTTGGTTGGCAACGAATTAAACGACGCAAAACACCTTATGTAACAGTACAAACGTCAGTTTTGTTTGCGATTCAATTGTTTCCATTATTTTTATTGCCAGAAATAATTTTACCATTACTTGGCTATAACGGTGTATTTGATGCAGGAATAGGCAAAAGCTTTGCCGATGCGTTGTTTCCCAGTTATATCTCAGCGCAAGAACTTGCGACGCATACATGGCCTGAATGGGGACACCCACGCGCTTATTGGCATGCATATAGTTTTATCTTCGCTTGGCCGTTAGGTGTGTATACCGTATTTACCGACACTCCCCAAGTTGCTTGGTTAGTTATTGGGGCTATTCAAACATTCGTTATTATTCCAATTATTGTGATGAAGTGGGGCAAAGGCGCTTATTGTAGTTGGATTTGCTCTTGCGGTGCTATGGCTGAAACTATGGGAGATCTGCAACGCCATAAAATGCCACACGGTTCTAAGTGGAATAAGCTAAATATGCTTGGTCAGTTCATTTTATTAATCGCGGCAGTGTTATTAGTCATTCGTGTTTTAGGGTGGATATATCCTGAGTCATGGATGAACCATATGTTTAATCTGTTTTTAAAAGGCGAGAACAAGGACTACCAATTAGTAAACGCACTTAGTTATAAGTGGGTTGTTGATATTTTATTAGCCGGTATTTTAGGGTTTGGCCTTTATTTTAAATATTCAGGGCGTACATGGTGTCGGTTTGCTTGTCCATTAGCGGCATTAATGCATATATACAGTCGCTTTGGTCGCTTTGCTATTGTTAGTGAAAAATCGAAATGTATTAGTTGTAATCAATGTACAACTGTATGCCATCAAGGCATTGATGTTATGGCTTTTGCAAGTAAAGGCCAACCAATGACCGATCCACAATGCGTTCGTTGCTCCGCCTGTGTACAAACCTGCCCAACAGGCACATTGTCTTTTGCTGAAATAAACCGAAAAACTTCCGCCATTATCAAAAAAGATACACTCGCAGCTAGCCCTGTGCAAATGTCTGAAAAATCACGTGGCGGCGTTAACATTATTGAGATTAAAAATGTATAAAGGTCATAAAGTTGCTGTTGTTATTCCTGCTCTTAACGAAGAGCAAGCTATTTCCATTGTGGTCAGAAATTTGATTACTTTAATGTTTGATGAGCAGGCGGTTATTGATAACGTTATTGTTTGTGACAATGGTTCCACAGACAACACTGCAAAAGTAGCAACCGCTAATGGTGCTCAAGTTGTTCATCAAAGTACACCTGGTTATGGTATTGCCTGCTTAACCGCTATTGCTAAGCTTCCCTCATGCGATATTGTACTTTTTGTAGATGGTGATGATTCTTGCTTTGTAGATCAAGCCCTTTCATTACTAAATGGGATTGTTAATGGTGACGATCTTGCTATTGGATCAAGAACCTTAGGCACCATTGAAAATGGAGCTTTAACTAAACCACAACTCTTTGGTAACTGGCTATCTAGCCACTTAATAACACTATTTTGGCAGCAAAAAATAACTGATTTAGGGCCATTTAGGGCCATTCGCTTCTCGTCGCTGCACACTTTAAATATGGCTGATACCTCGTTTGGCTGGACTGTAGAAATGCAGGTTAAAGCGATCATTCTTGGTATGCAAGTGAGCGAATACGCTGTTGACTCTAAAGTGCGAATAGGACAATCAAAAATTAGCGGCACAGTAATGGGCTCAATTAAAGCTGGTATCGGTATTTTATCCATGATTGCAACGTTATTTATTCGCCAATCCAGTGTTAAAAATACAGCGCAGCTTAAAGGTAGTGAGTATGAATAAGCGTGGGCTAAGTAATAACCGAGCAACAAAGAGTAAGTCGTCTTTAGGACGACCTAAGGGCAGTACATGCTTGGCATTGATGTTGCGTTATTGCCTCTTTATGGGAAATAACAACACCACATAGGCTCAGCCCTACCTAAAAACCAAACATACGGCTGCAAACTCAGCCTAGAAAGATAAACAAGCCCTAGTTATAAATGCGAATTACAAAATTATTAGTGCTACGTGAGCTGTGATTAAAATGAATAAAATAAACCAAAGTAATAAAGCGTCAAAACAAACAATTAGATTAGTTATAAATCAAGCGACGTTAGTTGTTTTTTGTAAACGGCCTAAACTCAACCAAGGTAAGCAGCGGCTTGCTGAAGGCTCGAATGCGCAATGCGCACTTAAAATTGCACATGCATTATTAGCATGCGCGATAGAAGATGCTAATAATTGGCAAGGGCCTGTTGTTATTGCTTGTTCAAGCGAAAGCGATATTCAGTGGGGGCATTCTTTAGTAAGTAATGCCCACGTAATAACGCAATTACCGCTTGGGCAGATAGGCAACTTAGGCGATAGATTAAACTATGTTGATAATCAGCTGCGAGCACAAGGGCATGAGCAACTAGTGTTCATAGGTACTGATGCTCCAATACTTAACCATCAATATTTTGAGGCAACGATTAGTGCATTACAAAGTAATGACGTAGCTTTGCATCATGCTGATGATGGTGGCGTCATCATTATGGCTAACAAAGTAGCTTGGCCAGTACTAACCCATTTACCTTGGAGCACGAATGAATTATCACAATCATTATCACAACAGTGTAGGCAGAATAAATTATCGGTGAAGTATTGCTTACCAGGTTACGATATTGATTATGTCAGCGATCTTAAAAAATTATTTATTGATCTACAGTCAGATACTCGCCCAGCACGTAAAGCTCTATTACATACAATTAATGATCTATTCTCGCTCGCTAAAGTGAGTTTTCATGAGTAATATTCTGAACTATGAGGTTATAAAAGTATGTTAAGTATTATTATTCCTACTTTAAATGAAGAAAAAACAGGGTATTTACAACGGATCCTCAAGGCGTATCAACATTTAAAAAACTGCGAAATAATTTGTGTGGATGGGGGAAGCACCGATAACACCATCGATATAATTAATGCTGCGGGCGTGTGCTTAATTAAAACCGATATAGCATCACGAGCAGGCCGGCTCAATGCGGGTATTGTGCAAGCAAATGCTGACACAATTGTGCTTCATCACCCTCGTAGCATAATTGATATTGCAGGGTTGAATGCGTTAAACAAAAACGCAGATCAGATGTCGTGGGGGCTTTTACCCATAAATTTAATATACGCCATCCATTACTTCAGTTTACCTCTTGGTATTCTAATTATATTCGCGGTGATAAACGGGGAGTGTATTATTTAGACCATTGTTTATTTGCAAAAAAACAACTTCTACTCGACGTAGGTATGTTGCCGCTAATAGATATTTTTGAAGATACAGAGCTATGTTTACGGCTTAAACTCAAATGTAAAGCAAAGCGTCTACCGTTTATTAGCGAAACCTCTGCGATACGCTTTCAAGTTAACGGACTCTATCGACAGGCTTTAACTAATCAGTACATGAAGTGGTTATATTATTTTAACCGTTCAGATACTGCGATGAATCAGCGCTATGAAAAAGGTATTCAGCTTAATACTCAATACGACGAAAGACAAAAATAAGGTATTTACCTTAACTTGACTTAATTAACTCAATCACTGTATTCATCCGTTTTGCCAGTGGCCTATTTCGATGGTGACATGCATAAATAGTCTCATTAACGGGATTGGCTAAATAGTGCGTTTTAATAAGCTCAGGCTTATTAAAAGCACCTACCGCATTGGCAGGTAATACCGTAAAACCTAAGCCTAAACTTACAGGCTCTAGTATTAAGCTAATTTGGTTGGAAAACCCCGTCTGCTTTATTTGCTCAATATGTTCAAATTCATCGTAGTTTTCGCTAAGTAGTAGTTGCGCATGATGGTTTGCATCAGGATGAGCAATAAAACCCAGCTCACACAGTGTTTGCCAATTCGGTGTATTTATACCCGCAGGTGTAATAAGTAATAGCGCTTCTTTATCAATTTTATAACTGATCACTTCGCTAAGTGTAGGGGCTTGGGTTAAAAAGCCAATATCGGCACTGTAATTTGCCACAGCTTGCTCCACACTCACATTTGGCGCAAAGCGGTAATCAATAGTTAGTGCTTTATGCTCACATTGCAGTGCTAATAATTGATTGTAAAACTTTAAACCACAACTGCCCGGCGATTGAATTTTTACTGCTCCGCTAAAAGGTGAATCATCTTTTAATTGCTGCTCTAAAAACTGCCAGTCTTTGATAAGTTGGCTACCCTGCTGATATAAGTTTTGACCCTGTGGCGTGAGTGAAAACTGCTTACCGTGGCGCTCAAGTAAAGCACAATCAACTTGTTGCTCTAGCTTTTTAATATGCTGGCTTACACCAGACTGCGTCATATAAAGGCGCTCAGCTGTTTTGGTAAAATGATTTACCTCAACCAAGGTGCAAAATGTGTTTAACCATGTCGGATTTATCATTACAAAACGTACTCAAAGTTATGATTAATGATAATTTTACTTAATGTTTGTCGATTCGTAAACTAACTCCATCAACGAGTCACAAGATAAGTCACAAGTTAAAGAGGAAGCATTATGAGTCATACATACCCACGTAGTTTTTCGCACATTGGTATTTCGGTTCCCGACGTTGAAAAAGCCGTTGAGTTTTACACTAAGGTTATGGGTTGGTACACCATTATGGAACCCACTTTAATAACCGAAGACAAAAGCCCCATTGGCGAAATGTGTACCGAAGTATTTGGTGAAAAATGGGAAAAATTCAAAATAGCGCACCTTTCAACGGGCGATCGTATTGGTGTAGAAATTTTTGAATTTAAAAACCAAGAAAACCCAAAAGACAACTTTGAATACTGGAAAACAGGGATCTTTCATTTTTGTGTTCAAGACCCTGATGTAGAAGGCTTAGCAGAGCGTATTGTAGAAGCTGGCGGTAAAAAGCGTATGCAAGCCCCGCGCTATTACTACCCTGGCGAAAAGCCATACCGCATGATCTACATGGAAGACCCGTTTGGCAACATCCTTGAGATTTACAGCCACAGCTACGAGCTAATTTACAGCGCAGGCGCTTATTAAAAGCATTGAGCTAAAAACAAAGGCCGCAGTATTTATTAGTGCAGCCTTTTTGTTTCAGCTATAGCGCTTTTATTTTTACTAATCGTGAGGGTATACGGTGCCGTTTTTATTTATGATTGCGCTCCACTGCTCTATTATTTCATTTGCACTGGCAAGTTCACTTTCGCTAAGTTGCGGATACTGTCGCTGCTCAAACCACGCATAGCGATTATAAATATCATTATTATCGGTGATTTCCATAATTAATCGGTTTAGCGCGTAAGACTTTGCAAAACTTTTTTCACCAAGCTGCTGTGAATAATACACATTAGATAAAGAGATTAATGCCTTTTCACTACCATGTTGAGCAGCGTATTCTAAAAATACTATTTTTTGTTTATTAAAATTATCTCTTTTTTTAATGAACTCAGCGCGTTTTAGTGTCGAAAAACCTTGCGACTTCATAAAAAACTCAGCCGTTAGATTAACAAATGACTCTTGTGCGGCGACAAACCCATTTTTCGCTGCATCTTCTAAATACGCATAAAATTGGTGACGCTCAATACTATTAATGCCCTTACAATAATCAAACTTTTCTATTTTTCTATCAGCGGCTTCGCCGACATCACTGTACTGAGAGAGCTCTTCTAACTCAGCCTGTAGAGCGTTGTCATCAATTGGTGCCGACAAACAATACCTTAAGTTTGTAGCGATGATATATTTTGCTTCGTTATCACCATCGTTTGCTGCCGCTTGTAAACGTTTAAAGTGCTCCCTAAACTCCCCTTGCAGTTTCCATTGCGGTCTGGTCATAATAACTCGCTGATACTTACCTTCCCTTGATGAAAGGGCACTGTTAGTCACCTTTTTGTTTGTCAGTAAGTCAGTATTGACTGCTTTTTCAGGAGTTTTTTGAGGTAATACAGTTAAATAATTAGAGGTTTGCTCTGCTGAAGTCGGTGGAGCCGACGCTTTATTGTAAAAATAACCAACAGTACATAACATTAGAAAGACTATTAAAAATATAGATAGATAAACCCACCCTAGCTTATGCATGTTATTGTTTTTCAAATCACTTACCTTATAAAAAGAACATAAGAATGGTAATTAAGACGGGTGTCTTGATTATAGATTATTCATTACGGGAGATGAACCGCCCATTGCACTTCCTGCCAATAAAAAGCGCATGATGGTTGGTATGGGCGCTGGAGGTTAGAGACCTCCGGCTACCCGATTAGGTGTTACCACGCTCAGCTGTCAGGATGAGCTTCCATCCAACTTCTCGAAGTCAAATTTAGCCTTGGATACTACAAATAAGTCACACTGAACAACAGCCGCATCATTTAAATTAAAAAGAACATAATTACGCCCTTTAGTTAAAGAGCTTTTATAAATAATCCCGTCATACCCTTTCGATTTAATAAACTCTGATATTATTTGCGTCGGCACATATTCTGACTTGGAATCAGATCCCATTACAGGCCAAGAAAAAGCAATATCCATTGCAGCCCACACAGCGGCAATTCTCTGATTAATAGAAGGTTCGTCGAAGGAGAAATATGGGTACTGTTCAGCATCAGCCGTCTCCGAAAAATCAATCAACTTCACATCCTTTGTCAAATGCAATTGGGCGATTGTTAAGGTTAATCCAGGCCAAGGTCTCACTTCGTGTATCGCAGTTTCCGCATCTGCTGCTACATATAAACAAGGAATCCCTTTTGAATTCGCCCTCCCCTCAGAGGCGTTATTGGTCAATGGCTTCATTCGTTCGAATGGGAAAGGAATACGCTTATCAACATGGAACTCTTGCTCTACATTATCAGAAGCCTTCTCCTCACCACATCCAGTTTGTGCGCGCCACACCACAGAACCAACTTTTAAGGTTTTAACCCTGTCACTACAAGTGTCATTAATTGAATTTAGAAATTCACTCGACTCATTATCTAAAATGTAGCGCAGCTTAGCTTAGAGCACGCTTTTTCAGAAAAGTCAGAATAGCTTAACCAAGATTTGAAGCTCATTCATATTCCTTAGTTTGTAGTAACACATAACATTTTAGTATTTATGCGACACGCAGTTTGTGTTGCAGTGTCGCTTATTGGACTGAGGCGCCACCTGCTCGGTGTTGTTTATGCTATGAACTTTACATTTAAAGAAAGGCTTTTTGTGACATCAACTACATTAAGCCTATTTAATCGGCGCGCCTGTCGTATCTGAGCTGTCCCTGCATTGAACAGTGTTTATTATGTTGTTATTACACCTAAATTTTGTTTGATAAGCAACTAGGTTATTTAAACACACAGCCGCTACTAGCCTGAACAATTAAGCAGGTTAGCTCATTGAATGTTTGGTTATCGCTTAAGATCATAGTGCTGGGTAGCTCAACATGATCGTACTTTGTTTATTAAGTAACGATTACTCTAAAACATCTACTACGAGTCACCTTTGCCTGCGCTGCGTGTTTCACCACGATAAACTTAGGTTATTACTAAATTACTCTGTTGCGCACCGCTAATATGAAACACGGTTAATTTGCTTTTAAAAGGTTTGCCTTGAGTGATTTTTACACTAGCGGGCATGTTTACATCACGTTAGTATGGAACTCTATTAAGTTACAAAACGATAATTACATGACTTTAAAAACAAACGCATTAATTTATTTTTTAGCCTTTTGCAGTGGTTTTTGCATTATGGGGATTGAGCTTTTAGGAGGGCGAATACTTGCGCCTTTTTTTGGGAGCAGTGTACATATTTGGGGCAGCATAATAACGGTGTTTATGCTCAGCTTATCATTTGGTTATTTACTTGGCGGTAAGCTAAGTACTAAAAATGCATCGCTTACTAAATATGGTTTAATATTTTTAGTCGCCAGCATTATGGTGGTGCCTATTACGTTATTTTCGCAGCCAATAATGGAGTTTATATTCACGCATATTGAAGATAGCCGTTATGGTTCGCTGTTAGCTTCAACTGCATTATTTTTTATTCCAACCGTTATTTTAGGTATGATTTCGCCCTACTCAGTACGTTTATTGGTAACCGATAGCGATAAAAGTGGTCAAGTAGCGGGGCGTTTATACTTTGTAAGTACGCTTGGCAGTGCGCTGGGTACTATTATCACCTCTTTTTACTTTGTGCTCGCGTTTGACGTAAATACAATTATTGGCGCTTTTGCTTTAACGCTTGGGTCACTTGGTTTAGTGGCTATTGTTGTTAATAGCTTGGTGAATAACAAGGAGCTTGCTCATGCTTAAATATTTACTACTGCCGTTAATCGTGTTTTCGGGGGTTGCGTTTAGTAAGGTTATTCATGAAGAGCGCTCGCTTTATCGCAATATTATTGTTGAAGACACTAGCGACTTACGTTGTCTTAAATTTAATACTAAAAGTAGCCAAACAAGCCAAAGCTGCATGTACAAAAATGACCCTGACAAACTTGTTTTTAACTACACTAAACTTACTTTTGCCAGCCTTTTAGTAGCCGATAACCCTAAAAATGTACTTATTATAGGATTAGGTGGCGGTACGCTTTCTAATGTTATTCATGAACTATACCCCACAGCAAAAATTCATAATGTTGAAATAGATCCCGCTGTAACTAAAGTTGCACGCGATTACTTTAACTTTATAGAAAACGACTTAGTGACATCAAGCGTGCAAGATGGCCGTATTTTTATAAAACGCGCCGCTATTAAAAAGCAAATGTACGATTGGATAATTTTAGATGCCTTTAACGGCGACTATATTCCGGAGCATTTACTCACTAAAGAGTTTTTTGAAGAGGTACAAAGCGTATTGGCCGAAGGTGGTGTTATAGCTGCAAATACATTTTCAAGTAGTAAGCTTTATGAGCATGAGTCGGCAACTTACCACGCTGTATTTGGCGACTTTATAAATGTAAGCCGTGAAAATCGTAGTAACCGTATTATTTTAGCGGGACTTAAAGCGCCGCCAACTAACGAGCAAATAAAGGCACAGGTTAAAATACTTGAGCCTCGCTTGGCAAAATACGGCATTGATATAAAAGCAATTAGCGAATTTATGCATTTTACAAAAGACGGTCAAGATTGGCCTGCTGATACGAAAGTGCTTACCGACCAATATTCTCCCGCTAATTTACTTAATTTTTAAGGTGCTTTTATAAAGCGCTAAGTAATAGATAAGTTACTTGAGCGCGAAGTAAATTCGCACCTACAGGCACTGCGTTTATTTATGTAGGTGAGGTTTTATACCTCGCTTATATTTTTATTTGCAGGCAAACGCGAAGTAAATTCGCACCTACAAGTTCGGCTTTTATTTATGTAGGTGAGGTTTTATACCTCGCTTATATTTTTATTTGCAGGCAAGCGCGAAGTAAATTCGCACCTACAAGTTCGGCTTTTATTTTTAGGTAGGTGAGGTTTTATACCTCGCTTATATTTTTATTTGCAGGCAAGCGCGAAGTAAATTCGCACCTACAAATTCGGCTTTTATTTTGAGACACCTCGCTTTATGCCTTACTGCACATCTTTAATTCATTTTTAACTAATATATTTACGTTGTTTATTAAGTAGTGATATTATAGTTAGCCTGCTAACTAATTAAGTGCGCTATGGTTAAAAACATTCCATTTTATGAAACTCTTGATTTAACACTTTGCGGCAATATGGGCCGTGTGCATCGGTTATGCCGTGAAGCGGTAACTGTTGCTGTTGAGCCTTTAGGGTTAACACAGTCGCGCTGGACTGCCTTAATGCATATAAATATGCTCAAAGAGGGCGTTACCCAGTTAGCGCTTTCACAGAGCTTAGGCATAGAGATGCCGTCGCTTACGCGCACGCTCAAACAGTTAGAAGAGCAATCGCTGATTGTGCGCCGCGTAGATGAGCACGATAAACGCAGTAAAAAGCTTTATTTTACCGAGCAAGGTCGCAGCATTTTACACACCTTAAATGAGCGAATAACAGATATTAAAGCGCAGTTATATAATGGTTTTAGTCATGCACAATTAGATGCAATGGCATACGGCTTGGTAAAAATGGAAGAAAACGCACTCAATTGCATTAAATCTCAAACAAAGGCTAAAAATGACACCTGATCAAAAATTTGCCCGCTATGTAAGACTCTCCCTCATTGGGTTTGTTTTAGTGTTTATTTACTATTTAATGGCTGATATTTTTTTACCTGTAACGCCTCAAGCGCGCGTGTATCATCCTGTTGTGCAAATATCGCCACAAATAAGTGGCCGAGTAACTAGTGTATTAGTAAGTAATAACAAACCTGTGAAAGCAGGCGATATTTTGTTTCATATTGACCAAGGACCTTACAACTTAGCGTACGAACAAGCTAAGCTGGCACTTGACGATGCTAAATTACAAAACAAACGACTCGATACAAATGTAAAAGCGCTTGAGGCGCAAATAAGTGCTGCAAAAGCCAAACAACATGAGCAAAAATTATTAAAAAGCCGAGGCGAAAAGCTCTACAAACAAAACTCCATATCAGAGCAAGAGCTTGAAAGTATTCGTGCTAATTATCAAGCAAGCAAAGCAAATGTAGCAGCGTATGAGGCGCAATTATCGGAAGCTATTTTAGCCCGTGGCGAGTCAGGTGATAAAAACTTAGCAATGCGCCATGCTGCAAATCAGTTAGCGCAAGCTGAGTTGAATTTATCGTATACGCAAGTGCGTGCATTGAGTGATGGCATAGTTGCTAACTTACAATTGCTTGATGGTGCATATGCCGTTGCAGGTAAACCGTTATTAGCGATTGTGGCTAAAAAAGCCGACTTAGTTGCCGATTTTAGAGAAAAATCACTGCTGCACATGAAGCGCGGTAGCCTAGCAAAAGTCGTTTTTGATAGTCGCCCTGGAGAGGTTTATGACGCAACACTTGAGGCGTTTGAGGCCGGTGTAAGCAATGGTCAGTTAAGTGCCAATGGTTTGCTCAGTACTACAGAGATCAGTAACCGCTGGGTGCGCGATGCGCAGCGACAACGTATTCATCTAAAATTAGTTAACAACCAAAATTTAATTGAAAATATGCCAAGTGGTGCACGTGCTACAGTGCAATTATTGCCAGAGTCAACTATTGGGCAGTGGTTTGGCGCAGCGCAAATTAGGTTTATTAGTTGGTTACACTACATTTATTAATGGAGGAGGTATGACTCAAGTTGTTAGCCAAGGACCACAATTAGATTCTAATGGCCTTCGCCAAGCACTGCGTATCGCTGGCGGATGTACTATCGGTTTTGCCATTAGTAAATTGATGAATTGGCCAAACGGTATATTTTTTACTGTTTATCCTATGTTGTTACTCGGTATGGTGCCTACATTAAGCCGAGGTGTTATCAATCAATTTATAGCGTCGGCGGCTTTTAGTGCATTTTTAGTGCTTGTAATACAGGGGCTATTTTCTCATTTGCCTGTCGTTATGACGCTACTTGTATTTGGCATATTTTGTTTTTTATTTCATAAAATGAGTAGCGGTAGCGCCTTTTTATTTGGTGCTTTAGGCGTGGTTAGCCTTTCAATTCAACTGCATTTTTCGAGCTATGTTGATCAAGGCAGTAGTATTTATCCGCTGATTTTAAGTAACGGTTTGGCTATCCTACTAACTGTGATTATTGCCGCGATAATGCATGGGGTGTTTCCTGATGTAACCGCAAGGCCCAGTCGAGTAATGCCAGCTAAACCTAAAGAAAGCATTCGCCATGAGGTGCTACTTTGCGCCAGTGTGGCAACGCTTTCGTTTGTGGTTTTTCAGGTGCTTGATTTACAAGATTCAATTTCAGCACAAGCAGCCTCAGTACTTATTTTATTTTCATTGTGTTGGAAAGCAGCAGGTATGGCAGGCTGGCAACGTGCAATTGGTACATTGATTGGTTGCAATGCAGCGCTGTTATCACAGTTGTTTTTGTACAACCATAGCGATTTTTTACTTTTTCCGGTTGCTATATTGTGGATTTTATCCTTTGTGTTTGCACGGTTTCACATTTTAGGCGGCGGTATTCCTGGTATCGGGTTTGGTGTATTAACCACATTTGGTATTTTATTTGGGCAGTCGTTGGGCCCAGGACAAGACTTAATTTACAGTGCGTTGTATCGATTTAGTTCGGTATCGGTGGCGATTATTTTAAGCTTGTGCGCTGTATATGTTATGCATCATTTACTTAATCGCTTTAGTGCAACGCGCCATCATACCTTTGATTAAATAAATTTTAATTATTAAGCCATTTTAAAAACTGCATTTTTACACGCCAGCAAGCTGTGCGTCTACCAGTTAACAAGGTTGCACCGTTTTGTAGACGTAGAGCTTGCTCACGTGAGAAGCAAGGCTTCTAATTATTAAGTTATTTTAAAAACTGCGTTTTTACACGCCAGCAAGCTGCGCGTCTACCAGTTAACAAGGCTGCACGTTTTGTAGACGTAGAGCTTGCTCACGTGAGAAGCAAGGCTTCTAATTATTAAGCAATTTTAAAAACTGCGTTTTTACACGCCAGCAAGCTGTGCGTCTACCAGTTAACAAGGTTACACATTTTGTAGACGTAGAGCTTGCTCACGTGAGAAGCAAGGCTTCTAATCATTAAGTTATTTTAAGAACTGCGTTTTTACACGCCAGCAAGCTGTGCGTCTACCAGTTAACAAGGTTACACCGTTTTGTAGACGTAGAGCTTGCTCACGTGAGAAGCAAGGCTTCTAATTATTAAGTTATTTTAAAACTGCGTTTTTATACGCCAGCAAGCTGTGCGTCTACCAGTTAACAAGGTTGCACGTTTTGTAGACGTAGAGCTTGCTCACGTGAGAAGCAAGGCTTCTGATTATTAAGTTATTTTAAGAACTGCGTTTTTGCACGCCAGCAAGCTGCGCGTCTACCAGTTAACAAGGTTGCACGTTTTGTAGACGTAGAGCTTGCTCACGTGAGAAGCAAGGCTTCTAATTATTAAGTTATTTTAAAAACTGCGTTTTTATACGCCAGCAAGCTGCGCGCCTAGCAGTTAAATTTTCACACTGCCACGCAATGCTTTGTTCTGGCCGTGCTTGGTTTTTTTATCCATGCGTTTGCGCTGAGAATTTCTACTTGGCTTGGTGGCTCTTCGAGCTTTGTTCACCACGGTTGCACTCAAAATAAGATCTTTTAAACGCTTAAGTGCATCATCTCTGTTCAATTCTTGGGTCCGGTGGCTTTGGGCTTTAATTATTAAAACGCCATCTTTAGTGATTCTAGAATCTTTTAAAGCGAGTAAGCGTTCTTTGTAAAAGTCAGGTAATTTAGAGCGATTAATGTCAAAACGTAAGTGTATAGCACTTGCTACTTTGTTAACATTTTGACCACCGGCACCTTGAGAGCGAATAGCTGTAAGCTCTAGTTCCCACTCATCAATTGTGACTGTATTTGAAATTGTTAACATTGTGTTCAGCTCTCGTTGTCAAAAATGCATTATATCATTTGTACATTGACTTAGGGTGAATCAACTAAAATCGTAGTACTTTAGGTCAACTCCCATGAATTGTACTGTAAAATTCGCCAATACATTATTATGTATTGGCATATGCAATTATTTAGTTTCTAATTGCACTGCCCTATCTATTTAGGGCTTCATATAATAATAGCTCCACGATAATAGGAAATGCCTGCATGAAAAAAATACTCGTATCACTTAGTTTGTTAGCAATGAGCTTCTCTGGTGTTGCAAAAGATATCACTGAAGGTGATTTACAAAGCTACATGAAAGCACTACCAGCGGTAACAAGTTGGGCGAGCGCTCAAGATTCTCTAAAAGGGCTGGACCTAGGAAGCATGTTAGGTGCGTCGGCTGACCAAACAACATCAGAGCAAGGTTCACTAGCTAACAGCGCGCTTAGCATGATTAAAGAGCAAGACTTATACAAAAGTTTTGAAGGCGTAACGAGTCGTTACGGTTTTACTCCAGAGCAGTTAATTACTGTCGGTTCTGAAGTGTCTATGGCTTACATCGAAAACCTTAAATCTGGCTTATCTACTGAAAATAAAGAAACAGCAGATAAACTAATGGGTGGTTTTCAAAGTATGAAAAGTGTTAAAGACAAAGGCGCTAGCTCGCTAATGGGCTCATTAGGTAACGCATCAAGTGCCGCTAAATCAAGTGAGCCAGTCGTTAGCGAAAGTAACCTTGAGCTTGTGAGCGAGTACATGCCACAACTTAAAAAGCTTTTTGCACTTCTATAAGTTTTTGTTTTATAAAAAGGTGGCTTTTGCCACCTTTTTAATGCCTAAAATAATTTATAAACAGATGCATAAAGTTTATTTACTTCTACAATTTAATTATCTGTATTTTTAGGTGTAATGTATGAAGCAATGGCATGTGGTTATTGGTTTATTCTTTATTTTTACTGGGTATTTTTCGGTATCCACGTACGCAAAATCAACCCAAGCTTTTAGTGCTGGAGTTATTGCTCAGGAGCAAATATTTCCAATAAAAGTATTGCAGCTTGGTAATTATGCGCGTTGTGCTGTTGTTTCTGCACAAAAAGAAGATGCATTTTATTCTGCTTGTTATATAAAAAAACAGTCTCAATCCAATTGGATTGCAGAATCGGCGGGTGCACGCTGCGAAATAAGGTGTATAACGCATCTTGACAAAAATGGCCTCTCACAAACGACATACTTTACAGCTCAATAATACTAATTTTAATTAATATATGAGTATTTTAAGCGCCAAATAACTCATTAATTTAAGGTTATTTGTATAAGTCGCTCCAGGATTTTTTTATTGGTGTAGAGCCTTCGTTTATTTGCCGACTAGTTAAAGCGCTACATGCGCTCTGTGGTTGCTCAATATGTGGGCCTGAGAGTAATAAAAAATATTTTTTACCATTAATATTTCTGTTGATAGTGAACAGTGGAAAATCAGCTTTTATCAATTGAGGTTTTATTGTTTTTTTAGAGGTATACGCGGCATATTGACAATAATAGAGCTCTTTCGTATCACTTTTTTGCTCTCCCCATGCGTGCATTAGTTGCCAATCTGTAGATGTATAACGTCTAGCGTCGACCATAAAGCTGCCATGTAATGCAGGCGTTGAGTAGACATCGTTAATTGTTTTTTGCGCGTCTTGGGCGTTTGCATAAGGGCCTGTTACTAAATAGTAACTGTTGCGGGTTTGATGTTTATATAATTTTAAAGGATGCGCTTTTGAGTCAATTTCCTTTGCTACTATTACTGCCGATTCAAATTTTTTAAATACACCAAGCTGAACAAAAAAAGACTTTTCTGATAACTTATCAACTAACTCTATTGAGTCTATTGCATTGTTTTTAGGTTGCAGAACGATATCTTTTAGAATAATAGTATCACCTGTTTTTGAGGTAACAACGCGCTCTGGTAAGTTTTTAGTAACGAGGTTTTTTATATTTAATGTATTTGCTTCAACTTCAATTTTGTAGTTTCCTTGACTCACATTAGAAAAATAATAATACCCGTCGTACTCGGTAGTTGTTGTGTATTCTTTGTCGCCATTAATTTGCTTTAAAAAAACGGTTACGCCTGGAACAGGTTTACTTTTATCGTTATTTTCAAAATAAACAGTCCCTTCTACTTCATTAAAAATAACCATTGGTACATCAACTTTAGTCTGACCTCCTCGGTGAGCGTAGGTTTTTATTTTTCCAAGTACAGGTTGCAAATATGGATTAGGTAAAGTGCGTAAATCGACCTCTAAAATTTGCCCGCCGTGACTACTTGGCAGTAGCGCTTTACCTGTATTGTTAGTGAATTTATTTCGCCATAAATAATTACCGGTAAAGCGAACGTCTTCTAATGCTTCATCACCTTGATCAAATACTCGATTTTCGTTCCAGTCAATAAAAGCAGATGCTTCAAGCTGTCCGCCGCTAAGAGCTCGTGGGGTGTCAAATATCATATCTAACTCAAGATGATCAAAGCTAAATGTGCCGTTTAAACCTAATGACACGCGCCAATCACCACGACTATCGTATTGGCCTGAGACTTGAACATTAAAAATATCATAGCGATAAGTATACTGATGGCTTAGTTGCGCGGTCGCTGATGAATCAGGGTTATACGATAACTGGGTTTGGTTAAAGGTCTGTTGTGTTTGCGGCCAACGTAAATTACTACGCAGGCTAACAAGCTTTCCCCCATTTATAGGCAGCCAATCGAGTGTATTTGTCCACTTCCAAGAAGCGATATCAATAGATGAATAAAGTTGATTGGTTAATTCATCTTCTTGCTCATCATAAAAAAGGCGTCCAGCCCATGTACCACCAATGTGATTTTTATTGATACCTAATGAAAATGTATTGTTGTTTGATTTATTTTCACGATTTTCGTTAAGCCATTTCATATTCCAGTTTAAAGAGTCAAACGAATCAGAACGACCATTTAGACTAATCGATAATTTATTTTTAAGCACATTATTTTGTGGTAAAAACAATGCGCTCGAGAAATCATCTAAGGCGGTATATTCTAAATTGACGTTTACGTCGTTATAAAAATCATTAGAGAACAAGCCCCTAAAGCCTGCATAATAAGCGCTGCCAGCATTGAGTTGTTTGCTAGATAAAAATCGATAGCTGCCATGCTCCGTAAGTATATTTAATCCTGATGATATATAGCGAGAGCGCTCATCAGATGCTAGTTGAGTGATTTGTGCATCATAGGTTAAATTTTCACTGATCCCATATGAAACACTGGCTTTAAACGTGTCACTAAATGTATTTTGAGTATTTTGGTTGTTATCAAATACGCTTTTATCTGTTTCAATTAACTCAACTTGATAGCTTATTTTCCCTGGTGATAGGGCATCCTGCCCTATCGTGTATTTTTGAGTGCGTGTAATTTGCTCACCTTGGGGGCCAAAAAGCTTTATTTCAAAAATATTATTGCCATAAAATGTTTCTATATCGATAAACTTAACTAAATTATCGTCATTTGCTTGTGTGGTCGCTAAAAATTGCCCATTGCGATATAGCTCAGCTTGCCAACCGGGTAAAGCGGGTTCTTCAATGGTTATTGACGAAAAATTTTGTGCTGAGCGTGGATCGGCATTCGAGATATAAATACCTCTGCCTTGGCTTGAAGCTGTCGTCAGCTGATCTGATTGAGATTGAATATCACCTAATTGATAATGAATGCGAGCTAATGAATGATCTTCATCGGTTAAGCTAAAGTCTTTGCTAATTTTAAAAAACGTATTATCGCTGTTTTCATTTTTATTAAACCGAACCTCTGCTCGATGGTGAAATAAATCAAAATAGCTGTTGAGCCTAATTAAACCCTTATAACGTGCTTGCTTAGATGTGGCACTTGATGAAACCGTGTACTCAGAAATTGGGTATGTTAGTAAACGGTATTGATCTTCAATAAAGTGATCATATTGCGGGGCTATAACCTGCTTATGTGTGACAGTTATGCTTTTTTTATCATTTGTGGTGCTTAATAAATCGCTCATAAAGGTGACTTGCATGAGCGAGTAATCAAATATTGAGTCGGTTTCTAAAAGCGTATTAATAACGGATAAGTCTACGTAGTAGTCGTAATCATCTTTAGCCCAAAAAGATGCTGTTGGTGTTACCGGTTGTTTTGTTAGCAAAGTTGAACTTAGCGTTAGCTCAGTTGCGTCAACTGTTGCAGTTAAGCTATTTTCGGTAACGCTAAAGTTAATGCCCATCGTTGATTTAAGAACACTTATTGGTAGCAACAGCTTATTTGATGGCGTGTAGTAAGCTTCTAAGTCGGATACCACTGAACGGCCATTTACTTTTACATTTACGATCACGAACGCCTCTTCATCAATAGTCCATTGATGAAGAGGCGTTAGCTCATTAGCGACTAATGTTTGAGGCACAATAACAATGAGCAACAAACTAATTAAAGCGCCATAACGCAATGCGTTTAGCTTAAACACGTGTTATTGAATATTAACGGGTATTGCTAACTCAATATTGCCACCATATTGGGGATTTTCTTTGTATTTAAGTGTAAGCGGACCGACAACGGGCTGTTGCAACGAAATATAGACTTTACGACGCGATAAAGGCGTATAAACGGCTACGTTTGTTACTTCCCCAACAGATAAGTTATTACTGTCTAGCAGTTCAAAATTGCCATATAACGAACGATTTCCCGTTAGCGTTTGCCAAAACGTAACGGTTGGTCGACCATTTTGGCTAATTAGTTGTGGGTTGATTAGTTGCGAATCAGCTTCTAACTGCCCATGGCGCACAATTACCGGAACGCTGTAAGATATTTTAGGGCGTATGGTTATTCCTTCTGCATTAGGGGCTGGTGCTTCTGACGCAACTATTTTAAGTACCGCTCTGTATTCTCCTGCGGGTAATTCTGCTTTTTTTCGTACCGTCATTCTTATAGCTTGCATGCCTTTTGGCGCTATAGAACCACGGCGTGGAGAAAAGCGTAACATGCCAGCAGCAGAACGACCCTCTACTTGCTTAGGTGTTGCATCTATTAGTGACCCTTCTTCGGTCATGTCTTTGTGCGTGATACTAAGTTTAAAGTCGAGGTTTTTATCAGATGTATTTCTGATCATTAATGAATTATTTTTAGTTCGTCCATCAAAATATAAACGATATTCAGATAGAGAAAGATTAGCACTGCAAATTTGAGGTAATAGAAGAGTCAGGCAAAGCGTTGCCCAGCGAAAAAATTTAAAACTCATGAGACAACTCAACAACATGATAAAGCAAAAATGTGGAGCATTAAGCTCCACACAATTTATATTATTAGTAGCCTAGGGCTATAATAATATAAGAAATAATATTACTGAAAAGATACATCGACAGTGTAGTCTACTTCATAAGCAGCGCCAGCAGTAAGATCGGCAGCTACTGTCATATCACCATAAACACCGATTACGATATCAGTTGCGCTTGCATCAGTTGTAAATGCAGAAGCAACAGTATCAGCCGTTGTTACAGTTGAAGTACCATCAGTGGCAGTCGTTACTGGAGCGAAAGTAAGGTTGGCACTTGTACTGCCTGATACAGTGATGTTCATTGCTGAATTTGGAGCCAAACCTGAAACAGTTACGCCACCTAATTGAATGTTTGCGTCTGAAGCATCACAATCGCCCGTTACTGCGCCAGCATTATCCATTGTACAAGTAGAACCTGTAGCTAAACGAATTTTACCAAAATGTACTTTGTTATTTTCTAAAAAAGTTGGTTCGCTCCAACCATTTACACTTGCTTGTAATGTTTCGCTAGATGCAAGTAAAGAAGTCGAAGTCATAGCGAGTAAAGCGGTTGCTGCAAAAATTTTTTTATTCATAATTTTTCCGTATTTAAATAATTATTATTGTATTACGTCCTTGTTTAATCTCATTTTCTAAGAGCTCGTAATCCATTGGCGCCAATTTAAACACAGGAAGTGCATTTTTTAAATGTTTTATTAACAAATGCAACTTTAAGGATGATAAATAAGAAAAAATCATTAGCAATAAAAGTTGGTTAATTTATTTGTGGTTGTTTTTAAAGCAAAAAAAGTATGTTTTTTTACAGATATAAGGCAAGAGGATTTCTTTTTGTTAATATATTGCTAGGTTATTTGCAATGATAAACTTAAGCCCACAACAATTTTTGGGCGTGAGTTTATTTAAGACATTTTACGAAGTGTAGTCAGCGGGGCTATACGTAAAATCCAATGTAAAAATGCCCATGGCCACGTTGGTATAAAGCTGTTGGCTTTTTCTTTATTTATAGCTGTTACAAGTGCTTTACAGCCTGTTTCAGTATCGACAATAAAGGGCACTGTTTTTACTTTTTCGTTTATTTCACTTCTAATAAAACCGGGGTGCACACAACTTACCTTTATTGGTGTATTTATTACGTCTATGCGAATGCCTTCGCTCAGTGATGTTATTGCAGCTTTGGTCGCTGCATATACCGTCATAGCGCGTCTAAAACCACGCACTGCGCTAATTGACGAAATAGTCACTAAGTGCCCGTGGTTTTGCGCTCTAAAAATCTCCATTGCAGCTTCGGCCTGCGCCAATGCTGCTACAAAGTTGGTCTCAGCGGTTTGTTTATTGGCAGTAAAATAGCCTGTACCAATAGATGCGCCCTTACCCATTCCTGCATTTATAATGATGCGGTCAAGCCCGTTAAACTCTTCATTAAAGGCTTTAAACACGCAAAACACTTGCTCGTGGTTGTTTACATCAAGCACTTTGATGCTGACGGCAATGTTAGGATTTACTTGCTCAAGTTCGGCTTTTAACAGCTCTAATAATTCATATCGGCGAGCGCATAGAGCAAGGTTACAGCCTTTTTTAGCAAACTCTTTTGCCATGCCTTTTCCTAAGCCGGAACTTGCACCTGTTATTAGTATATTTTTGCGCATTATATTTGCTCCTTAGGTATAGGTAATTAATTTTTGTTGTGGGTATTGCTCTAAAAAGTGATGCTCGTTTAAGCTGCTTATACCTAACTTACGGCTTGATCCTCTGCCTCGCGCCACAACTTTAGTAACACCTGCGTTAACTAAACCCCAATTAATATCAATAAAGCGCTCAAGCTTTAATCCTATTAAATGACTGGTAATAATACTAATAGGCCCGCCTGACGTATAAATAATGACTTTTTTACCATCATGTTCTTTGGCTATTTTTTCAAGCGCACCCAATACTCGAGCACAAAAAGCATTAAAGCACTCTTTATAGATCGTGCTGTCAGGATTAAACATCCACTGCTCTATGGCGTTAATAAATACTGTTTTAAAATACTCCATTGGGTCGGCTTGCTTACTAAGCACGGCACGTATTTGGCTTGGAGTGGTAAGCTCAGGATTAGAAACCGCTAAAATATGCTCGTGGTCGTACTCATTTAAGCGCGCATCATTAATTACAGCGGACGTATTATTAAGTGAAGCTAAACTGAGTTCTGCGGTTTGATTGTGGCGCTGCATAGTGCCTGTAATTACTACATCGGGTATGAGTTGTTTTTGCGCTAAATACTCGCCCACTAATGTAGCTTGTTGTTGCCCTTTTACCGAAAGGTTATCGTAATCATCTGCGCCAAAGCTTGCCTGCCCATGGCGTACTAAATATAAAATACACATTAGGCGTTTCCTTGATTGTTAATGGCTTTTTTACAGCGCCATAAAAGGTAATGCACAAATACCCAAAAGTTTTTAAATGCCGGATTTGTTGTTTGCCCATGATGATAACGATAATAAATTTGCTGAACTATGCCTGCTAATCTAAACAAGCCGTACACTTCGTAAAAAGTGAAATCGTCGACTGTAATATTCATTTTTTTACAGTAATAAGCCACAACTTCTTTTCGTGTCAGCATGCCTTTTAAATGTGTTGGTTGTCGGCGTGTAGCTTGCGCTAAAAAGTCATCCCCAGGCTCTACCCAATACGCGAGTGTGTTACCCAAATCCATTAATGGATCGCCAAGTGTGGCGAGTTCCCAATCTAAAATACCCCGTACTTTGGTGTAGTCGTTGACATCAAGCACAACGTTATCAAATCTAAAATCGTTATGAGTAATACAAATATGCTCAGTGGCAGGCATATTATTATGAAGCCACTTAATGACTTTTTTACCACTGGGGACATTCCATGTTTTTGCTTTTATAAAGCGCTCACTCCAACCGCTAATTTGGCGTTGTGTATACCCTTCGCCTTTACCTAAGTGACTTAAATTAGCGTGTTTGTAATCAACTTTGTGTAGTTCTATTAAGCAGTCGAGTACATTTTCGCAAAGCTGTTTTGTGCGCTCAGGTGTTGTAGTTAGTTCGCGCGGGAAATTTCTACGCGCAATAATGCCGGTTAGCTTTTCCATTACATAAAAGTCGGTGCCGAGTATGCGCTGATCTTCGCAAAATACTTTCATTGTTGGCACGTAGCTGTAAACCGGTTTTAGTGCTTGTTGTAGTTTAAACTCACGGCCCATATTGTGAGCGCCTTTGGCTTTAGTGCCTTTTGGGGCACGGCGTAAAATAAGCGACTGCTCTGGGTAGTCAAGGCTGTAGGTCCAATTTGACGCGCCACCGGCATATTGCGTAACACTTGGCTCACCGCTTAAATTACTCATGTGCAGCTTAAGCCAGACATTTACTTTTTGTATATCGAGCTCTTCGCCTTGGCGTACGCTTTTGGCTTGATCTAATAATTGTGTGTTCATCGTTGGCCTTTTATTATTTTGATTTTAAGCGCTGCATAGAACGTGTTTTTTTCAGCATGTTTTTAATGTAGCACTCAACAGGTAAGAGCTTTTTCATTAAAAACGCCTGTTTACCTAATTTATGGGTCAAAATTAAAAATGGCCGTTTGAGTGATTGCGTGTAAATAATATCAGCCACTTGCTGGGCATTAATTGGGGAGCGTTCAAATGCACGGTTAAGCATAGTTCGCATAGCAGGCTCGCTTGTGCGCATTGATTCGTTTAAGTTGGTTTTAAAAAAGCTGGGGCACACAACGCTCACATCAATGTTGTCGTGAACTAATTCAAGCTTTAAGGTTTCGCTAAAGCTAACCACGGCAGCTTTTACTGCATTGTAACTACTCATAAACGGAATAGGCGTAAGACCAGCCTGTGAGGCAATGTTAATAAAGTAACCTTTACCTTGTTGTTTAAATACGGGATAAAAGGTTTTACAAACACGCACCACCGAAAGCAGATTAATATCCATTATCCACTGCCATTGCTCAATTGTCTCGCCCTCAAGTGAACCGCCGGTAGCAACGCCGGCGTTATTAATAACGATATCTACGCCTTGCCATTTGGTTTGTATTATATCGCGCAAGCTCTCTATATCAGCTTGCTTAGTTATATCGCAGGCGTAATAAAACGCATCGGCTTTTAATGCTTGCAGCTCGGCAATTGTCGCTGCTGCGCGCTCGGCGTTTATATCGGCAATACAAATTTGTAAGTTGGCGCCTAAGTTATTTGCATAACTTAGTGCTAATGCTTTACCAAGCCCTGTTGCTCCACCTGTTATTATGAGTCTTGTTTTCATGTGGTAGCCTTAGCGGTATTTGTTTATTTCGAGGCGAGAAACCATACCCATATGTACTTCATCGGGGCCATCAGCAAGGCGTAAAATACGCCCCATTGCATTAAACGATGCGATAGGGAAATCGCTCGACACCCCTGCCCCCCCAAATATTTGCATAGCCATATCAGACACCATTTGCAACATGTTTGGTACCACTACTTTTATGCTCGATATTTCGGTCATGGCGTGTTTAACACCAACGGTGTCTATTTTCCATGCTGCATGTAAAGTAAGTAGCCGAGCTTGATCGATTGCCATACGCGCTTGTGCTACTCGCTCTAAGTTACCACCGAGCTTTATAAGCTGCTTACCAAAAGCACTGCGCGACATACCTCGCTTAATCATCATTTCTAAACAGCGCTCTGCTGCGCCAATAGCGCGCATACAATGATGAATACGCCCAGGCCCTAAACGTCCTTGTGCAATAGCAAAGCCTTTACCTAAGCCTAAAATAAGATTTTTTTTTGGTACGCGTACGTTATTAAATTCCATTTCGCCGTGGCCGTATGGAGGGTCAAAATCACCACAAGCACTTAGCATACGTTTAATATTTACACCCGACGTATTTAGCGGCACCAATACCATTGAGTGCTGACTGTGTTTATCGTTTTCTGGATTGGAAAGTCCCATAAAAATAGCCACTTGCGCATTAGGGTGGCCAAGTCCTGTAGTCCACCACTTTTTACCATTTAAAATTAGGTCGTCGCCATCAACATCTATTGTTGCTTGCATATTTGTTGCATCTGAGGAAGCTACCTCGGGTTCGGTCATGGCAAATACAGAGCGTATTTCACCGTTTAATAATGGTGTTAGCCATTGATGTTTTTGCTCATCGTTTGCAAAGTGATATAGCACTTCCATATTGCCGGTGTCGGGGGCGTTGCAATTAAAAACGTCTGATGCAAATAAACAATGCCCCATTTGCTCTGCAATGGGAGCATATTCAAGGCAACTCAAACCTTGTGCTAACGTGCTATCGGGTAAAAATAAATTCCAAAGCCCAGCTTGTTTTGCTCTTGCTTTTAATAGATCAATCTGAGGTGCTAATTGCCAGCTTGTCCAATCGTTTGTGCTATTTTTTGCGTGGTTGTGCGCAACGACTGTTTGCTCAACAGGGAGTACGTGATCTTGCATAAATGCTTTAACACGATTTAAGTAATCTTGGCTCTTTTGGCTTGGCTCAAAGTTCATACGGTTGCTCTGTTTATTTAAAACCTAAATTCAGCATAAAACATTCGATCCAATGAATTAAATGAAATATATTACCAATCAAATGTGAATTATATTCATAAGTTAAAGGGCGTAAACTCGAATGATAGAAGCTAAAAATATTCAGCAGCTCGATTTAAATCTTCTTAAAATATTTGAGAGTTTGTACTTTGAGAAAAACATGAGCGAAACAGCCAAGGTTTTATATATAACCCCTTCAGCGGTAAGCCATGCGATTAAACGCCTGCGCAGCGTATTGAACGATCCTTTATTTGAACGCCAAGGGCAATTAATGCTGCCAACACCTGCGTGTCAACGCATGGCGCCTGCGCTAATAGATTTACTCGAAAAGTTACGCCAAGTATTACAAGCGTGTGGTGAGTTTGATTTAGCCACTACCGCTCAAACTTTTAAAATAGCGCTGCACGATGCTATTGAGCCAATAGTACTGCCTAAACTACAACTAATACTTGCTGAACACGCGCCAAAGGCAACGCTTGCCAGCGTAAAATTGAACCGTGATGATATGCACAAACAATTGGCTAATCATCAAATTGATATAGCAATAGATGTAGCCAGAGCAATTAAATCACCTATTAGCCATGCCGTACTTTCGAGCGATCACTTTTGTGTATTAATGAAAAAAGATCACTCACTTAAAAACCAATTAAATATAGATAATTACTTAACGGCCAAACATGTAGCTGTATCTAACAGACCAACGGGTACGGTTATTGAGGATATAGCATTATTACAGTTAAGCTTAAATCGTGAGGTTGCTATACGTTGTCAAACGTATTTTTCAGCAAAAGAGGTAATAAAAAATTCACCATTTTTACTCACTTTGCCCTCCATGGTGGCAAGTCAGCTACTTGATGAAACTTTAATTGCGCGTCCAGTACCAACTACCATGCCTACTATTTATCAGCACTTATATTGGCACCAAAATACAGATAAAGACGATGCATTAATATGGCTACGCAGCCAAGTAGAAAGTATATTTAAGCGTTAAGTACAGCTTATAACGACACTTAAAAATCATTCTCAAGTGGATTTGTTTTAAGTCTACAGCAAAGTCTAATAATGAATTTATATTTGTAGATGTCTAGGGCATGTTTATACTAATCTGCTTATATAGGCAGATTAGTATAAACATGGCAAATATGCGGCTGCTCTTTGGAGGCGTCCTTGGGGCGACTTACTCTTTATTGCCTATATGGTGGTAAGGGATATCATCAGGACGCAGGAGCAGTTACCGAGTCTCGTGATTAAATAATCCCTAGATAGAGCAAACTTTAATCCGCAAAGGTTAACAGGTCCAAGCGTGGAGAGTGAAATGTGTCCGTGTAAAGTAAATCTTAAGAATAAACAGAGCTTACACAAGCAATAATAAGCCCTGCTTTTTAGCTATAACTACATGGTGCGTTTATTTTTAAGCTTTAATCCGCCAATTAACAGCAGTGGCCCTATAAACATTGCCAGGCCATAAATACCGCCAGTAACTGCGTATTCTGGTTTATTTAAAAAACTAATCGCAATTAAAATAGCCAGTGATGCATTTTGAATCCCAACCTCAATAGAAAGAGTTAGTGAATCGGTTAAATTTAATTTTGAACACATAGCAATTAACCAACCTACAATCATCGAGCCTATATTCAGTGCAATACATGCCCAAAATACATCGTTAAATGAGCTAACTAATAAAGCGCGCTCTTTTATTACCAATGCGGCAATCATAATGAGCATAAAAAACAATGAGAAGCGTCTAAAAAACGGTTCTGTTTTAATAGCAAAATCATTTTTAAAATGGCGTAACCAAATACCTACAGCAACAGGCACTAAGGTAATAAAAAATAACCCAAGTGATGTCGTCAAAATAGAAAAACTAGCGTTATCTGCTGGCGCAAACTGGCTCATAGCAAAGCCGATAATAAACGGTGTGGTTATTATACTAATAGCGGTGGAAGCGGCTGTTAAGCTTACCGAAAGTGCTAAGTTAGCTTTAGCGAGCTGGCTTACTACATTTGACATGGTGCCGCCGGGACAAGCGGCTAATATCATTAAACCAATGGCTATAGGTGTTGATAAGTTAAGTAAATAGCATAGGCCTAATGCCAATAAAGGCATTGCTACAAGTTGGCCAATTAAACCCATAACGATGGCGAGTGGGCTTTTAAATAACCGGGTAAAGTCGTTTGTAGTGAGCCCAAGTCCCATGCCAAACATAATAAGTGCAAGGGCGAGCGGAAGTATTACTTCAGTTAATATAGATGCATTCAAATTAGGTAACCTCGTTTGTTATTGTTTTTAATTAGAGTGTTAATTTTTAAGTTAACTGTATACCAATTCGCTTAATTAAGTGATCTATTTTGAGGATGGAAAAACGTGTTGATAGCTAGGCAAAAAATTCGCTATTTAGTTGTTCTCGGCAATTGCTCCTGCATTGCTCTACCTTCTGCATCCATGCAGTCGTAAATGAGAATTTTTTAACACAGGTAGCGACACGTTTAGCCCCGCAAAATGATTAAGTATTATTGCGGATTGGTATAACGCCCCTTTACAATAAATCCTAATGCTAGAAGTGTTACTTATTTAAAATAGTCGCAATTCGTTCACCCAGTTCTGGAAGTACATCTTGTTCAAACCACGGGTTTTTTTTAAGCCATATATTATTGCGCGGACTGGGATGAGGAAGCACTAAATAGTTTGGCCAATACTCACGCCACGATTTTACTAACTCCGTGAGTGGCATTTTTTTAGTGTCCGGTAAGTGATACGCCTGTGCATATTTACCAAGCACTATTGTCAGCTCAATATTTGGTATTGCAGCCAATAATTGCTCGCGCCATGTAGGTGCGCATTCTTTTCGAGGTGGTAAATCACCCGATTTTCCCCTACCAGGATAACAAAAGCCCATAGGTAAAATGGCTATATTATTGGCATCGTAAAATTCATCTATTGTTAGCCCAAGCCATTCTCGTAGGCGATTACCGCTTGCATCGTTAAATGGCACGCCTGTTTCGTGAACTTTTATTCCAGGTGCTTGGCCTGCAATTAAAATGCGTGCGTTTGGGTTAAATTGTATAACAGGGCGAGCCCCTAAAGGTAAATCAGGTTCACAGATCACGCATTTACTAACTTGCTCTATTAATTGGTGACTATTCATGTTTACTTGGCCTTAAATGCTTAATTTTTATCCTAAATGGCCATTTAGAACAAATGAGTTGGTAAAATATCGGTTTATTTTAATTAAAACGGGCGTTAGTTAGTAAAATCGTGATCTTTAAGCTCATTCGCTCTACAGGCCCTTTAAAACCTAATGTTTCTCTGCCCATACAGCAAATTCATTGCCGCTCGGCTCTGCAAAATGAAACCGGCAACCACCCGGAAATTCAAAAATAGGTTTTAATATTGTGCCACCATGGAGTTGTACTTTTTTATACGTGGCGTGAATGTCGTTACTATAAAAAACCAATAGCGCAGCACCGTTTTGAGTTAGCGATTTAAGCGGCGCATTAAAAAAGCCACCATCAAGCCCTTGGCCACTAAACGCCGTGTATTCTGGGCCGTAGTCTGTAAATTGCCAATTAAATACATTGCTAAAAAAGGTTTTAGTAGCAGGTAAATCATAAGCAGGGAACTCGACATAATTTAGTTTTTCGTGATCGCTCATCGTTATTAAAGCTCTTATTAAAGTGTAATAAACAACCTTAAACCTTAGTTAGTTGCTAATCAAATATACTGATGTTATTTGAGATCACTATTTTACTAAGTAGCCTGAATTTTGGATAATAAATCTATCTCAAGCAGTTACTTTCAACGTTAACTGCGGTGAGTTTAAATATCATTATGGTTCAATATGTTAAAAAATTACTTTATCAGAGAGCAGGTGAGTAATAAATTTTTTGGTTGGATAAACTTAAATATCACGAATGATAATAACTATCTTTTGTATTTGTAGACTATATAATAATGCTTTATTTTTTCACCCGCTGTATTTATAAGAGATTAATTCATTATGCAGGCACACCCGCTGAATGCGCAGCCCACTAAACTACGCGTTATTGAGTTGTTATCGCAATTTTTTAAACTATCACCTATTTTTAGCTATCGTTTTTCAGTGTTTTTACGCTTTTTAATTGCCATTGTTGGCGGCTATTCTTTTACGGCTGCGAGCACTGCTTTGCTGAGTTTTTTATTACCGCTGACCAAATCAGATGCGGTACTGCTGTGTGTATCATTAAGCATTCTAATTTATGCATTAGTTTTTATTTATGCGTTTTATATTAAATCGTTAAAAACAGTTTGGATCAGTATTTTACTAACGACTAGTGCGCAAATTTGTTTATTAGCTGTATTGAAGGGTTGGCTATGAAAGACAGTTTTTTCCGCTCAATGACCTGGCTACATACGTGGGTAGGGTTACTCGTTTGTTGGTTATTATATTTAATATTTTTTGCTGGCACTCTTAGCTTTTTTAGAGACGAAATAACCTTATGGAATCAACCAGCCATACATAATGTGCAAGCCCAAGCACAGCGTATAGAAGCGCAAAAGCAACAAATAATTACCGGATTTGATTACTTAGCTAACCATGGAGCTAACTCATCAAGCTGGCGTATTACATTACCTGAGCCGCGTATTCCTTATTTAATTTATGGTTATGCAAAGCCAAAAGAACCAGGCCAGCGCCGCAGTAAGTTTGAAAACACGCAGCTTAACCCTAATACCATGCAAGAGCTTGAGCCCTTTGTAGATACTAAAGGTGGTAACTTTTTTTATCGGTTGCACTATGATTTACATTACATGGATGCAATAACAGCACGCTGGATTGTATGCTTTGCTAGCTTTTTTATGCTGATTGCCATTATATCGGGCGTGGTTATTCATAAGCGTATTTTTAAAGATATGTTTAGCTTTAGGCGTAACAAAGGTAGCCGTACGTGGTTAGATGCCCATAACTTAAGCTCTGTGCTTGCCCTGCCTTTTCATTTAATGATTACCTACACTGGCATGATTACGCTCATATTTATGTTGTTTCCCTACCCTGCAAAAGTAACTTACGATAACGGCATGCGTGGCTTTTTTAACGATGTAACCCCTCGCAACACCATGACCGATAAAGCTCAAGGCGAATCATCAATGGTGCCGATTCAAAGCATTTTGGATCAGGTTTATACTAAGTGGCCTCATGCAGATATTACTCGCATACAAGTTAACCAACCAAATATGGCAGCTTCAACAATTACCGTATTGGTAAGTGCAGGTAAAACACTACGTGACCAAGCACCACGCTTAATATTTAGTGGTGCTACAGGGCAAATGGTCGCTAAAACTGATGACGAGCTAACTAGCAGCAAAGCGCTTTACGAATCGCTTAATTCTATGCATACAGGGCGTTTAGCTACGTGGTTGTTGCGCTGGTTATACGTATTAGGCGGTATTGCAGGCTGTGTAATGATTGGCTCTGGCTGTATTATGTGGGCAAAACGAATTCGCGAGCGAACTAAAAATAACGTTAAACCTTCGTTTGGTTTAAAACTAGTTGAAGGGTTAAACCTAGCCACTATTATGGGACTACCACTGGCAACGTGTGCATTTTTTATTGCTAACAGACTACTTAGCCCAACTACCGCAGAGCGCGCCGATAAAGAAATACTCGCGTTCTTTTTAACATGGCTAGCGGTTGCTCTTTTAGCACTTATAAAGCGCGACACACTGCAATGGCGAGTTATGGCAGTAATAAATGCTGTTGCATGTTTAAGCGTACCGGTTATTAATGCACTTACAACTAACGGTAATCTAGTTAGCTATTTGATGCACAAACAGTGGGCTTTATTTACTTTTGATGCACTGTTTTTGTTATTTAGTATATTGTTTTTTATACAAACCGAAAAATTACGTACTGCTAAAAACAACTCAAAAATAACCAGCCCTAGTCAATCTAATAACCTTAAAAGGCAAAAACCATGATTGATTTACTCGGTTTTAGCCTATGCCTGCTCAGTTTTAACTGTTTTGCGCTGGCTAAGTATAATCATTTTAAAGACGTATTTAAAAAACGCCCTACAGAATCCCAACGTAAAAAGCTGTTATTAGCTGCTTGGATCAGTATTTTACTAAGCTTAGTGCTTTGTTTAGTTACTCAAGATGGATATGGTGCATTACTATTTTGCGGATTTATGAGCCTAAGTGTCTTAATTATAATGGTTTTTTATAATTTTTTAGTAGACTACGTAAAGTGGTTTAGTGTTTTAAATAGCGTGTTAGTTGTACTAAGTGGGTTGTTTTTAGCATTAAACTAGCCTTAGTTAGTAAAAACGTGATCCGTTATTTTCCTATATATTAGGGCGTGTTGATCTTTGGTGGGTGAATTTGCAGCAGACTGTTTGGTATTTAGGCAAGGCAGAGCCTATGTAGTGTGGTTATTCCCCATAAATAGGCGATAACGCAGCATAAATACCAAACATGCGCTGCCCAAAGGGTTCTTTCTAGGGACGATTAACTCTTTGTTGCTCGGTTTTTACTTAGCCCACTAGGTTACAAACCTCGCGCCGCGATTTAATCGCCCCTAGATTGAACAGATTTCAATCCACAAAGATCAACACGCCCTAGGCAAAAAAAATGGCAAGCTATATAGCTTGCCAACAATAGGGGATATTCAGTGTTTCCAATACTTGCTGTCTCACGGCAAGTACACACAATATAACCATAATATATTTAAGTTACTTTACTGTTAGATGACTCTTTTATGACTACTGTAAAGGGGCTTTACATTGTTTATTGCTCAACCCAAATTATTTCATCGGTAGCAAAGCCCAACTCTTTAGCTTTAGTTAAAAAGTGTTCTTTAAGCTCTTTGCTAACCGTTGGTGTACGCGACAAAAACCACAAGTAATCTTTGTTGTAACTGGTTATAAATGCATATTGATAATCGGGTTGGTCAAGTTCAAAAATCACGTAAGCGCCATAAAATGGACCAAAAAACGAGACTTTAAAATGCCCTGTGTCTGTGCCCTCTACAAACTTGGCTAAGCCTTCGGCGTCATCCCATTTTTTATCATCCGTTAAATACCCTTTGTTAAGGACCTTTACTGTGCCGTCGTCGTTAATTGAATAAGTCGCGGTAACTTGCTCCATACCTTCTTCGAATGAGTGATTAAGACGCGCTATTTCAAACCACTTGCCTTTATATTTTTGTATATCAAAGTTTTTAACGGGTGTTATTCCCTCCGGAGGGCTGGTGCAGGCACTAAGAAAAAATAACCCTGTAATAAGTAAACCGTATTTAATAGCCTTCATGTAAGCTCCTTTTTTAATTACATAAATCGTACGTATTATCTAAATATAGATGGATATAAAGTTTGCTAGCCGATTAAAAAAATTTGCTATAGGATCATATTAATTCTAAAGCAATAAAAATGACCATAGCATGAAAATTTGGGTAGATGCAGACGCGTGTCCTGTTGTTATAAAAGAAATACTTTTTAGAGCTGCAGAGCGTATGAAAATCGAGACTATTTTAGTGGCCAATCACGCAATGCGTATTCCGCCGTCAAAATACATAAGCCGCGTTCAAGTATCGTCGGGATTTGATGTAGCCGACGACGAAATAGTAAAACGTGTTGAAAAAGGTGATTTAGTTATTACAGGCGATATTCCGCTAGCAAGTGAAGTAATTGATAACGGCGGGCAAGCGCTCAATCCACGTGGCGAGCTTTATACCACCGAGAATATCCGCTCAATACTTAACGTGCGCGACTTTATGGATACCATGCGCTCAAGTGGCGTAGAAATGAGTGGTGGGCCGCCGCCACTTAGCCAAACCGATCGCCAAAACTTTGCAAATAACCTCGACCGTATTTTAGCGCAAAACAAGGCTAACTAGTTTGAACACACAATTAGTTGGCTTAGGTGATACGCAATTTAGCGTGGCGGTATACGTAGAAAAAGCGCCGCCAATGCCGTTTTTTGAAACACTCGAATGCCTAGAACCGGTTATAAATGAGCAAATAAATACCATAAACCAGCACTGTGGTAATGGTTGGCGCAAAGTGTTTAACGTGTATGCAAAAGTGCTATTTTCCCTGCCAAGCGAGCATTACTCATTTGCCAAACAAGCCCCTACTTGGCAACAATATCGCGATGAGTATTTACTGCAAAAAAACAGTAAAACCGCCCTGCTATTTAGCGCGCCCAACATTACTATTACGTGTGCAAATAAAGCTACTAGCAATAAAAACCAGCTACACATAATTGCTGGGCGTACGCACGCTAAAAACTTATTACAACAGGGTAAGTTGCATGCACAATTTGATTGGCTCGACGACGAGTTTGCAATAGACACCAGTAACAACATTATTGTGTGCCCATATTTTGATTACAGGCAGCTAAGTAATATAAAAATTGCGAGATTAAGCGAGCTAGTCGCGCAGCTAAAAAAATAACACATTGTAAGGAACGACCATGGCCGGAATTTTAGAGTTAAACGAATTATTAAAATCAATGCAGCCAGCGCTTAAGCAAGGTGAGTATATTTTTTGTTGCTTAGCAGGGAAATTGGCCGATTATGTTCACTTAGAGCCACTTGCCACTTATGTTGAAGAAGAAGGGCTAACCCTTATTTTAAAAGCTGAAACCGCCGATAAAGCAGGTATTACTTACGAGGGTAAATATAATTTAATTACCCTTAACGTACATTCAAGCTTAGAGGCCGTAGGGCTAACTGCTGCGGTATCTGCAAAGCTGACTGAGCATGGCATTAGCGCTAATGTGGTCGCTGCGTTTTATCACGACCATATTTTTGTACAAACAGATAAAGCACAAGCCGCAATGAAAGCACTTGAAGAGATTGGTTAGGGTTGCTGACACAGTAATGATCTGAGTAACGTGGATATTAGTGCGTCGGGTGGCGCTTCGCTTAACCGACCTACAACAATACAAAAGCTGATATTGCTATAGAGCAACATCAGCTTTTTTGTACACATTTGGACTATTTTCGCAGTATTGTTTATCTACTGGCTCAAGCTTAATTTTTTTACCGGCATTTACTACTACGCATTGAGTGTTTTGATCGAGTTTTTGTTTTTGAATTACGGTAAATTCACCTTCGCTGGTAGCGTATAGATTATACTGATATGCATCGTTGCCGCCTTCAAACAATGCGGTAAATAACCCTCCAACTAACCCGCCGATTATTGCCCCACCTATCATTTCTTCTGTATTGCCATCTAAGCTATCTACAAACCCAAAACCAGCTCCTGCGGCTATGCCTGTACCCACTTCTGATGAGAGTGTGACACGTTGCATAGATTCTACCGAGGCGTAATAGCGTTTAATTATTTGATTTTGACCGTTACGGTCAACACCTTGTGATGCGCAACCCGAGAGGAGTAAAACAGCAATTAACGATTTTTTCATGTTGATTCTCTATTTGCTTATGTTGATATAGAAATAGTAAATCTTAAAACATAAAAAATATGTATGTGCTTTGTATGCAGCTGTGAGAAGTTGTAAATGTATGTATAAAATAAAACACCGAGTAAGCATACTCGGTGTTTATGTGGCTATATTACTTAAATTTAAAACTATTTTATTACATACCCACTAAAACCTAGCGCTTTAAAATACAGCTTCGGAATGCCAAATTTGCACTCATTTAGCAATTCGCTAAAGCGCATTCTATCAAGCGGGTAAAACTCATTTTCTAAGTCATGCCCTGTTTGCGTTTTACCTGTTTCAGTTAAACCCAATTGCGCGCACGTTGTAAGCTGGGCTTCGCGCTCAAATGAAGTTTCGGGGCGCATTAAATCTGCAATATAAAGGTTTGCGTCTTTTTTGAGGCTTCCTTTAATTGCTTTTAATAACTCTTTTTTATCGCCGTTATCTTCTAAAAAATGCATTACCAATAAACATAAAACGGCATCGGCTTTAACCGATAATTTATTAACAGGTCCGGTGTGAATATTGACGCGGCTTGCTATGCCTTGCTCATCAAATTGCTGCTGTGCGATAGCAAGCATATCGGCTGATGTATCTTGCGCAGTAAATTGCCATGTAGGGTTTAGTGCAGCCAGTGCAAGCACTTCTTTGCCTGTGCCTGCCCCTACTACCAAAATATGTGCATTGTCGCTTAGCGTTGCTTGTAGTTGCGCATTAGTGAGCTGATGTAATAATTCATAACCAGGAACTACACGGGTTATGCGGCTATCGTATTGTGTTGCTTGCTCGCCTGTAAACGTTGGCATTGTATCTCCTTGTTTTCAGTAATGTTGCTTATAAAACTTCAACTGTGGAATATCCACCTGGCTTTTTGGCTACATGCACTTGAGTGGCTACACGCTCGCTCATTTGTGTTACGTGCGATATAACGCCTACTTTTCTGCCTTGTGCTTGCAAAGAATCCAAAGCGTCCATTGCAATGCTTAGGGTTTCGCTGTCTAACGTACCAAACCCTTCGTCAATAAACAAAGAATTGATTTGTACTTTGTTAGACGAAAGCGATGCTAAACCAAGTGCAAGCGCTAGCGATACTAAAAATGACTCGCCGCCCGAGAGCGTATTAACAGAGCGTTGCTCGTCGGCCATGTCGCGGTCGATAATTGCAATGTCGAGCGTTTGCGCTATGGCGGTTAATTCGTAGCGTTTGTTGAGTGTTTTTAAGTGGCTGTTGGCATAGTGCAGTAATATTCTTAGCGTCTGTGTTTGCGCTAAGTTACGCATTTTTTTACCTTCTTTATCTCCAATTACCTTATTAAGCAAGTGCCACTGATCAACCTGTGTTTTAAGTGTAGTTAACTCAGCCTGCTTACCTTCAAGCGACTTTGCGTTTTGGTTGTGTTGCTCAATAGCGGTATTAGTCGCTAGTAATGCGTTTTGCAGCTGCGTTTGTTGCTCGTTTAAGCTACTTAGTTGAGTATTTGAAGCCTCTACATTTTGTGTTGGTTTATCGCTACTGTTGTGTTTTTCAAGCGTAAGTTGCTGCTGTTTTAATGCGGCATTTGCATCTGTTAACGCTTGAGTTAACTGCTCATGCTGATTTAAATGCGCTTTAATAGTATCGCTACTGAGCGTTAGTAAAATTTTGACCTGTTCGTGCGTTGCATTGCTATATTGCGCTTTAAAGTCAGTAAACCACTGGTTATAACGTGCCTCAAGTGTTGCTAGTTCTTGGCTGTTTTCAAGTAAGCGTTGCTCCACATTTTTAAGCGTTATAGCGTGCTCATCTCGTTGTTTTATAGCGTCGTCATAAGCTTTTTGACTCGCTTGAACCTGCGATTGTTTCTGCTCTTGCTCACTTGTGAGTTTTGCTTGGAAGTCGTCTGCGCTTATTTGCTCATTATTAAATAAAGCTGAGCGCTCACTTTGTACCGCGTTTAATAGCGCTTTAGCTTTTACAAACTCTTCATTAAGTACTTTTAACGATTGCTCGTTGTTACTTATAAGCGGTGTGAGCTGCTTTATTTGCTCATTAGCTGTGTCTTGGCGCTTTTGGCTTTGCTCAAGTTGCGTTTGAGTTTGCTGATACTGCGCAACCCGCTCGTGCAGCTCGCTAAGTTCAAGTGTATTGGCTTGTAGTTGCTGCCAAAAATCACTGTTTTCAAATTGGCTATTGAGCGTTGTACCCAGCTCGTTAATTTGTGCACTTAGCTCGCTACGCTTACTCGTTATTTGGTTTTTCTGGTGTGTAAGCTCAAGGTGTTTATTACTCAGTTGCTGCTGTATTTGCTGCTCTGCTTTAAGTGCTGCTTGTAGCTCATTTACTTTAGTTTGCAGTGTACGTTGACGTTTTTGTTGCTCAAAGTATTGCGCTTTCTGATCGTTTAATTGCTTATAAGTTACTTCAAGCTGATCAGGGGGCAAACTAAAAAGTTCTGTGCGAGCTGCTTGCATAGTGTTGACAATTTCAAGCCGCTTGGTGAGTGCCGTTTGTATTACTTGCTCAAGTTGCCCGTGTTCAGCAGTTAAAACGGCATGTTGAGTTTGGTGCTTATGCAGCTCGCTTTGTGCATGATCAAATTGCTTTTTAGCTGTATTAAAAGCATTTTCAAAATCAGTAATTAAGTTATTTAATTGCTGATTTTGATTTACCGCATACGGGTGCTCAGTTGCGCCGCACACTAAACAAGGCTCATTAGGGCGAAGCTCAGTGCGTAAATGTTCTACGTTTTCGCTCGCTCTTAAGTGCGCTTGGTTAAGTGCGTACTCGGTACCTTTAAGCGCTTGCTCGCTGGTTATTAAATGCTGATTAAGTAAAGCATGGGCTTGCTGGCTTTCATTTAACTGCTGATTAAGTACTTGTTGGCGTTGAGTGCTTTGTTTTAGTTCTGCGTTAAATTGCCCGTAACGCTCTCGCTGCTCTTTTAAGTAATCAATACTTTTTAGCTGAGCGTCGCAGTGCTCTGCATTAAATTCATTAAGCTGAGTATTTAATGCCTGTAAAGTTGATTGCTCGCCACTAAGTGCCACCTCGCATTGCTGCACTTTATTATTTTGCGTATTTAAAAGATCGCTCTGATTTTCAAGCTCGCTATTAAGAGTTTGGCTTTGCGCAGCGTTTGCGGTTAATTGCTGCTGTGCATTTAAGTAGGTATTAAAGCTTTGCTGATAGTAGCTCCAGTCTTTTGCTAAAACGTGCAGCTGTGCATGCTCATTAAGCCATTGCTGGCTTTTAGTTGAGTCGGTATTAGCGAGATCAAGCTCGTTATTGCTTTGTTTAAGCTGCTGTGTGAGCTCATCAAACTGAGATTGCTCTTTGGTTATTTGCGACTCAGTACCTTTTACAGCTTGAGTTTGCAAGGCAATGCTGCTGTCGAGCTCTCGCGCTTTAGCTATAACGGGCGCTGCATTTTGTTTTTGCTCATTGGCGTTATTAAGTAGCTCGGTATGCTTAGCAAGCGCGGTATTACGCTCGTTAATTACCGCTAAATGATCAACACTTTTAAGTGATGTTATTTGCTGATCCAACGCCGTATTTTGATCGGTTAATTGAGTAAAACGGCTGCGGTTATCTTTTATTTCAAGTGCCTGCTTGGCTTGTTTTGCCTGCTCGCTTTGAACAACGATACTTTCAAGCGCTGAGCTTGCTTGTTGCTGAGTTTGCTGTGCTTGCAATAAATTTTGCTCAAGCACTGTAGCTTGCTGATACCAGTTAAGTGCTTTTTCGGTTTTGGTCAGCTCTTTTTTAGTGTGTTCGGTTTGCGCTTTTAAATCGGTTAACTTGGTTTGCTGTAACTCAAGTTCTACTGGTGTTAGCAAAGTATAGCTTTCAAGGCCTGCTTTAAGCGCTTCAAGCTTTGCTACTTGCTCTTTATGGCGCTCAAAAATACGCACGCCAATACGGCTAAATTTATCGGTGCCTGTTAAACACTCTAAAAGTTGTGCTCGCTCATCGCCAGTGGCTTTTAAAAATGCAGCAAACTCATGTTGCGCTAAAAGTACGGCACGGGAGAACTGCTCAAAGTTAAGCCCTATTTTGCTCTCAACTTCTTTTATTGTGTGGCTTTTGTCAGCTATTAAGGTTTCGTCTGGCAGGGTTACTAAGGTGTGCTCTGCTACTTTAAGTTTGCCTGTTACTTTTTTATGGGTCCGTGCAATTGTATAGCGCGCACGATAAAGCTGTTTATCTTGCCCTAAAAAGTCGACCTCGGCGTAGCCTTCCCATGTACCTCTGCGTAGTAGGTTCCGCGCATCATTAAGCTTAATGCTGTCGCCATTAAACTCAATTAAGTTACCTTTATCGCCACGTAGCCTCGCTGTTTTTGTATAAAGGGCTAAACATATCGCATCTAAAAAGGTACTTTTACCAGCGCCGGTATCGCCTGTTATTGCAAATAAGCCTGCATCTTTTAATGGGGCTTGAGTAAAGTCTATTTCAGCATCAACTATTGAGGCTAAATTATGAATACGAACTGCGGTTATTTTCATAGTTGTTCTTGCTCCGTAAGCTCGTTTATCACATCACTTAAAAGTGCTTTTAGCTCATCGGGTACACTTTGCCCTGCCATGTCTTTATCGTTTGCAAATGCTTGTTCTAATAAGTTAAGCGGGTTGAGCATTTCAACTTCGCTTAAATCTTCAAATACGGTGTTGTCGTCATTTTGCGCTGATTGTTCACGTACACGTTCAATACCACAAAATTTAATATGCTTGCCTTCAAGTGCTTGTTCTATTTGTTCTCTGAAGGTGGTGTCGGTATCGCTTGATTTAAGCTTTACACGTAAATAAGGCGCTGTTGTATTTTGTGCGGTGTCGAGCGCTTTAATTTGCTCGCATAGTTCGCTTAATGGCACACACTCCCCTTTTGGTAAAACAATTACATCGGCAGAGCGCGGAATGTAAAGGGGGTTTACAGTTGTACTAATATGTTGTTTTTCATCAATAATAAACTCAACAACATTTACTTGGTGCGTGTAGTTACGTTCTGAAAACGACATAGGTATAGGTGTGCCGCTGTAGCGAATAATATCGCTTTTAGCGACTTGTTGCGCTTTGTGTAAATGACCAAGGGCAACATAGTTGGCTTGTTTACCAAATACATTGGCTGAAATAGACTCCTCACCACCTATCACTAAGTTACGCTCAGAATCACTTGAGATATCCCCGCCTTTTGCGTGTAAATGCCCCATAACTATTAATGGTGAGTTTTGCTCGTTTATATTAGTAGCTTGTTCTAGTGCAAGCTCGTAAGCTTTTGCAACGCCTTGAGCATAACTAGGGCCGCTTTCGGTTTGGCTAAGTAAACTTACATCGCTTGCACGTAAAAATGGCATAGCGACGATTACAGCGCGTTTACCATTGGTATTTATGGTAATAACAGTTTCATCGGGTGTTGCGACATCAAAGCGCCCTACTACGTGTGTATCAAATTGCGCTAGTAATGGCTGAGCTGCCAAAATACGATTCGCAGAGTCGTGATTACCCGCAATAATGACTATGTGTAATTGTGGGCATGCCTTTTTGGCGTCTTTAATAAATTGGTAAAGCTGATTTTCGGCGCTAGCGCTTGGAGTTGCGGTATGATAAATATCGCCAGCAATTAAAAGTAAGTCTATTTGTTGTTCAACAAGAGTGGCTAATAACCATGTAAAAAAGGCTTGGTGTTCAACACGGCGGCCGTGTTCATAAAATTGTTGGCCAAGGTGCCAATCTGAGGTGTGGAGGACTTTCATGTCGCGCTCTTAAAAAACCAGTAAGAGCGCCAATATACCCAAGGTAATTAAAGATGCAAGCCTAAGGACCATTTTAAGATTAGGTTAAACTATACCAGCCTACAAAAATAATCGGTAATGCTAGCAATGCCATAATTAGTGGGTACTTTAGTGTTTTAGTTTGCTTAGTTTGTAGTACTTTTAAAGCATTAACTTCGTTACATGCTGCTACTTTATCAATGTAAAAATAACCAGAATCGAGATACTGTTTACAGTTGTTCTCATTTGCCGGGATAGCAATTAGTTCTTGTTGTTTTTTTAGGATATAAAAATCCATGAGTCCACCGCATTTATTGCTACTAATCTATATTTATTTGAGGATAAATGTGACGAATTTATTTGCCTCAAATAAAAGGGTGGGCGATTTTAAATACAAACAGCATTAAAGATCAATAAAAATATTAACTATTTTTAATTTATCGTATAAATAGCCAATATTATTGAGATTGCAGCAATATTTACGCCAATAATAATGCGTTTCTTATTACTTTTTTGTATGGATGGGAGTCGTTTTAACGCATCCTGTTTGTTACATGCCGACACTATATTTACGTATTTGTAGTTATTATTTTGGTAACTTTCAAGCAATTCTTCTTCAGCTGGAATAGCTTCGAGCTGCTGATCTTTTTTAACAATATAAAATTTCATAGCAGTCTCCGTTTTTACTAATGTAATTTGAAGTTAATGTAAGTTAACAAATATACCTACACTGTAGTTTGTTGTAATGAATTAGGGATGAACTCTATAAATTGAGTTGTTTGTTCCTGTTTTAATACTAAGTAATTGTGTTTTTTGTAAACCCCCTTTACAGTTTTGCTCCCGTTTATTTTAGTCATAGTTTTATACATAATAAAAAGCTGTAAAACGTTAGTGAATACCACCTTATAAAAGCTGCACTTTATCGATAATTTATTGAAGCTAAGCTGTTATTTTGTCAAAGTACCCTTACTAAAATTTATCAGGACTAACAATGAAAAAAATAGGTCTTACGCTGAGTGCTTTTGTATTGCCACTGGCAATGTCGAGTGTTGTTATGGCGTCTTCAGTTGAGCAAACAAAAGGTTCTTATGTTGATAAGTTTCGTCAATTAGACGAAGCTCTGCCAACACCAAATGTTTACCGTAGTGCGGCTGGCGAACCAGGAGAAAAATACTGGCAGCAACGTGTTAATTACGATATTGATGTAAAGCTAGATGAAAAAAAGCACCGTATTACGGGTAGCCAAAGTATTGAATATAAAAATAACTCACCACATACGCTTAAATATTTGTGGTTACAGCTAGATCAAAATATTTTTAAAAGTGACTCTATTGCCGAAACAACAAAAACATTTAAAAGCACTTTAAAAAGCCTACCAGCTCAAAAGCCTGCTAAATTAAGTTTAGGTGAGCTACGTCGTCAGCAATTTATGAGCGACAACGAACTTGGTTACACTATTAGTGGTGTTAAAGACGAAGACGGCAAAGAGCTGCGCGTAACTGTTGTTGATACTTTAATGCGCGTTGATTTAAACGAGCCATTAAAACCAGGTAAAGAAGTAGAATTTAGCATGAACTTCGCCTTCAACATTGTTGAAGAAGATGCTGTAGGTGCACGTTCTGGTTACGAGCATTTTGAAGAAGACGGCAACGACATATTCTTAATTGCTCAGTGGTTCCCTCGCTTAGCCGCTTATACCGATTACGAAGCATGGACAAACAAGGCATTTTTAGGTTCTGGTGAGTTTACGCTTGAGTTTGGTGATTACGATGTTGAGATTACTGTTCCTGCTGATCACATTGTATCGGCAACAGGTAAGCTTGATAACGCGAGCAAAGTACTAACAAGTACGCAGCGCAAACGTTTAAAGCAAGCTGAAACATCTAAGCGTCCTGTATTTATTGTTAACGCAGAAGAAGCGCTAGAAAACGAAAAAGAAGGCACAGACAAAACTAAAACGTGGCACTTTAAAGCACAGAATGTTCGTGACTTTGCTTGGGCGTCGTCTCGTAAGTTTATGTGGGATGCAAAAGGTTATCAGCAAGGTGGTGACGTTCAGCCTTTAGTTATGGCAATGTCGTTCTTCCCTAAAGAAGGTGGTGACTTATGGGAGAAGTACTCAACTGAAGCGGTAGTACACACAATGGAAGTGTACTCTAAGTATTCTTTTGATTACCCGTACCCAACTGCACAGTCGGTTAATGGCCCCGTTGGTGGTATGGAATACCCAATGATCACCTTTAACGGTCCACGTACTAAGTTGCAAGATGATGGTACTCGTACTTATTCTCAAGCTGAAAAGCGCTTTTTACTTGGCGTAGTTATTCATGAAGTTGGCCATATTTACTTTCCGATGATTGTAAATTCGGATGAGCGCCAATGGACGTGGATGGATGAAGGCTTAAACAGCTTTTTAGATGGTGTTGCTGGTCGTGAATGGGATCCTACTATTCCTTGGGGTGTTGAGCCTCGCGATATAGTGAGCTACATGAAGTCACAAAACCAAGTACCTGTTATGACTCAGTCAGACAGCGTATTACGCTTAGGTCCTAATGCTTATACTAAGCCTGCCGCAGCACTTAATATTTTACGTGAAGTGATTTTAGGCCGTGACTTATTCGACTTTGCATTTAAAGAGTATGCTCAGCGCTGGAAATACAAGCGCCCTACCCCAGCTGATTTTTTCCGAACAATGGAAGAAGCCTCTGGTGTTGATTTAGATTGGTTTTGGCGTGGCTGGTTTTACACCACAGACCATGTTGATATCTCTTTAGATAAAGTATATCAACTACGTTTAGACACTAAAAACCCTGATATTGATTACAGCCGTTTACGCGATATTGAAGCAGACAAGCCTACTTCATTATTTGTTGAGCGTAACCGCGCAGAAGGTAAAAAAACATGGGTTGAGAAAAACCCTGATGTTACCGATTTTTATGACGAAAACGACCGTTTTACTGTAACCAATAAAGAACGCAACTCGTACAACAAGTTTTTAAAAGGCTTAGAGCCGTGGGAGCGTAAAACGCTTGAACGCGCTTTAGAAGAAGATAAAAACTATTACGTAATGGAATTTTCAAACCTAGGTGGTTTGGTAATGCCTATATTACTTGAGCTAACATATGAAGATGGCACTAAAGAAGAACGCTATATTCCTGCTGAAATTTGGCGTCGTAATTATAAAAACGTTCAAAAGCTGATTGTTACCGATAAAAACAAGCCGCTTGTATCAGTGACTGTCGATCCAGGTTGGGAAACAGCTGATGTAGATGTTGAAAACAACAATTACCCTCGCCGTATTATTCCTTCACGTATTGAAGTGTTTAAAAAGGAAAAGAGTAAAGCTAAAGTGAGTCGCGATATCATGCAAGATATTAAAACTGAGCTTAAAAGCGATGAGAAAAAAGACGAAAAGGATGACGGTGAGGAGCAGCAATAATGCGCTTTTTGCTTATTATTGTTTGCCTTTTAGTTGCTGCGCCAAGTATAGCGCATCAACTAAAATCGTCAGTTACAACGGTGCTTTTTAACAAACGAACGCATAATGTTGAGTTAATGCATCGCTTTTATTTACATGATACCGAACATGCCGTAGGAACATTATTTGAAGGCAAAATCGATATTATTAGTAATAAAACCGATCAACAACGTTTTGCTAAGTATGTTGAATCGCACGTTGCGCTACAAACACTAAGTGGTGAATCTATACCGCTTAGCTTTGTAGGTGCACAAGTTGATGGAAAGTTTTTTTGGGTTTACCAAGAAGCACCTATACCAAAAGGGATTGAAGGGATTAAAATGAGTAATGGTGCACTGCGTGATTTATGGCCAACTCAGGTGAATATGGTTAATGTTGAGGGGAAAGGTAGGATTAAAACCTTAAACTTTGCCCAAGATGATACATGGCTTGAAGCCCGCTTCGAGCAAAATTAATTATTATTTGAATAAACCTTTCCCAATCTACGCGCACTGTAATTAATGTGCGCGTATTCTCTTCTTTTGTTTAAGATACATTCATAATTGATCTGTACTATGTAAAGTACCGTAAAATTAATCAACTTGTATTGTATATTTACCTTGTTTCGCGCAATCTAAAGGTAATTACTAAGTTTTTATTTTTTCTTTATTATCAGTTGATTGATGTGTTTACGCATTATTAATTTAAATATAGTTGATGTTATTTCCCCATAATTTGGGCATAAGTAGTAGAGCATTTTATGTTTAAAGTACGTTTAGTAAATTATTATTACACCCAAGGAATGATATGACGACTCAGGTAGAGGCTATTCATGGTGTTATTTTTGATTTAGATGGCACATTGGTATCGTCTGAATTAGATTTTTCGCTTATAAAAGCACAAATAGGCTGTCCTTGTGAGCAGGACTTACTCGATTTTATAGCGCAACTCCCATCACCTTACATGCGTGAAGAAGCTATGAATATTGTGCATCAGCATGAGTTACTCGATGCTCAACATGCCACGTTATTACCAGGTGTTAGCGAAGCTATTGCACAGTTAAAAGCTAAAAAAATTCCAATGGCTATAGTTACTCGAAACTTTGATAAAGCAGCATCAATAAAACTTCAGAATAATCCATTACCTATCAGCACGGTTTTAACGCGAAGCGACGCACCCGCAAAACCAGATCCAAGTGCATTAAATGCAATTGCTACGCTTTGGGATATTAGTTCTGCTAATTTGCTCTACGTTGGTGATTACTTATATGACATACAAGCTGCACACAACGCAGATATGCGTGCTTGTTTATATGCTCCTGATGTGACTCCTGGTTATGCAGATCAAGCTGACTACGTTTTACATGACTTTTATGAGCTAGTTGGATTAATTGATAATTACTCAGAAAATTAGAGTTATGTTAAATAGCGTGTTACTTAATTTAATTAGTAATAAGTAGTACACTATTTAAATTACAAAACTAGCCCAATACGTTTTGAATTGGTAAAATACTGCAAAACGTAACGTATTCATTAGAGGCACAAAATGGGCAGAGCATTTGTAGTTCGTCAAAGTTCTATGATCAAAACGGCTAATGCTAAAACGAAAATAAACTCAAGGTATGGTAAAGAGATTTACGTTGCAGCAAAAAGTGGTGAACCCGATCCCGAAGTAAATCAAACATTACGCCGCCTAATCGAAAAAGCTAAAAAAGACCAAGTTCCCGCACACGTTATTGAAAAAGCAATTGAGAAAGCAGCCGGTGGAGCAGGGGAAGACTATTCAGTTGCCCGTTACGAAGGCTATGGCCCTGGTAATTGCATGGTTATTGTTGACTGTTTGACCGATAATCCGAACCGTACTATCAAAGATGTACGTTTGCCATTTACTAAAACAGACTCAAAAATTGGTACTCCTGGCTGTGTAGCGCATATGTTTGATCATTATGCGGTACTTGGCTTTGCAGGCGATGACGATGAGGTCGTATTAGAAGCATTAATGATGGCTGATGTTGATGTAACCGACGTTGAAGCCGAGGACGGTAAAATATCGGTATTTGCACCGCCAACAGAATACTTTAAAGCTAAAACAGCCCTTGAAGACGCATTTGAAGGCATTAACTTTGAAGTAGATGAAATTACGTTTATTCCTCAAGTTAATATTGAAATTGAGGACGAAGAAGTTATCGCTAACTTCGATAAGTTTATAAATATGCTTGAAGATTGTGACGATGTACAAAATATTTATCACAATGCCATTGTAAAAAATTAAACGTAAACGGTTAAAAGCTTTAAAAAGCGTGTTTTGTGTATGCAAAACACGCTTTTTTACGTTTGAATAAATGTTAGATATTCATGTGTATTATGCTTATTTGAATATATATATTTTTAAAATGCCATAAAAGCGCTGCTATTTTAATTCTAGGCGATAAAAAACCAGCCCGAAGGCTGGTTTGACTCAAAAAACAATTCAAGCTCGTGTTAAAAATTTGGAGTGATTAACAATGTTGTGCCTTGTATTTAATACGGTAGCTATGCAGTAATGGTTCAGTGTAACCACTAGGCTGTGTTACGCCTTCTAAAACTAATGCAGTAGCGGCTTGAAACGCAATGCTGTTATTAAGGGTTTCTTCGTCTGTTGCCATGGGTGTATAGGCAGTGTCATGCTCGTTTTGACCATCAACCACTTTGGCCATTTTAGCCATGGTTGATTTTATTTGCGCCTGTGAGCACACGCCATTTAGCAACCAATTAGCCATATGCTGGCTTGAAATACGCAGTGTTGCTCTGTCTTCCATTAGCCCAATATGGTTAATGTCAGGTACTTTTGAACAGCCTACGCCTTGATCAATCCAACGTACAACGTAACCTAAAATACCTTGTGCGTTGTTTTCTAGCTCACTTTGAATATCTTCTTTTGAAAGCGTTTTTGGGTCTGCCATTAGCGGCGGTGTAAGTAGGTTATTAAGGCTAGCAATAGTACGTTTAGCTATGCTTTGCTGCTCATTAAATACGTTTATATCGTGATAATGCATTGCATGCAGGGTAGCAGCTGTAGGGGAGGGCACCCATGCTGTATTAGCGCCTGATTTAGGGTGAGCTTGTTTTTGCTCCATCATTAATGCCATTTTATCTGGCATTGGCCACATGCCTTTACCTATTTGTGCTTTATGACTCAAGCCACAAGCAAGGCCAATATCGACATTGCGATCCTCATAAGCTTGTATCCATGGTTGCTGTTTAATCTGTGCTTTTGGAAGTACAACGCCCGCTTGCATAGAGGTATGAATTTCATCGCCTGTGCGGTCTAAAAATCCAGTATTTATAAATACAACACGCTCTTTGGCTGCACAAATACAGGCTTTTAGGTTTACAGAAGTGCGGCGTTCTTCATCCATAATACCCATTTTAAGCGTGTTTTTAGGTAAGCTTAGCGCTTCCTCTACTAAGCTAAATAAAGTGTTAGTAAACGCTACCTCTTCAGGGCCATGCATTTTTGGTTTAACTATATTAATACTTTGCGCGCTTGAATTTTTTATACCTGTTTTTTTATTTAGGTCGTGCAGGGCTGCGGTCGCAGTAAACATCGCATCCATAATGCCTTCAAATACCGGTTGATTGTACACATCGGTAATAGCAGGGTTCGTCATTAAATGGCCAACGTTTCTTACAAACATCATGCTACGGCCTTTTAAAGTAACTGTGCCACCATCAAGTGCGGTGTATGTTTTATCACTTTGCAGAGTGCGCTCAACAGTTTTATCGCCTTTTTTAAACGATTCAACTAAGCTACCTTGCATCAACCCAAGCCAATTTTTATAAACTTGTACTTTATCTTCTGCATCTACCGCAGCTACTGAATCTTCACAATCCATAATGGTGGTAAGCGCGGCCTCTAGCACTACATCTTTTAAGCCTGCTTTATCAGCTTGGCCAATAATGTGGTGGTGATCGATATGTAGCTCTATATGTAAGCCATTGTTTTTTAATAACACTACAGTTGGATTTTGCGCTTCTCCTTGATAGCCAATAAGCTGAGATGGGTCAGCTAATGTGGTTTGAGAGCTATCACGCAAGGTAATTAAAAGTGCGCCATCTACTACTGAGTAATTCGTGCTTTCTATATGCGAGCCATTAGTCAACGGCAATGCTTTATCTAAAAACTGGCGAGCGTAGGCCATTACCTTAAAGCCACGAACAGGGTTGTAGGTATTACCTTTTTCAGCCCCGTCATCTTCGCTTAGTACATCAGTACCGTATAAAGCGTCGTATAACGAGCCCCAACGCGCGTTAGCGGCATTAAGTGCAAAGCGTGCGTTACTTACAGGCACAACCAATTGAGGGCCTGCTGTAAGGGCCACTTCAGGCTCTACATTTTGGGTTTCAATTGTAAAGTTGGCAGGCTCTTTTACCAAGTAGCCAATATCTTGTAAAAAGGCATGGTACTTGGCGCTATTCCACGTTTTATTAGCTAGATGATAGTCATCTATTTGCTGTTGAAGCAGCTCTCGCTTTTCAAGCAGTGCCTTATTTATAGGGGTAAGCGTTTGAACTATATGTGCAAAGCTTTGCCAAAATTGCAGCTCACTTAAGTGAGTGCCAGGGAGTAATTGGCTTTTAACAAAATCAGCGAGTTGTGTGTCTACGCTGAGTCCTGAGTGTGTGAGAGTGTGGGACATAATTGCCCTCCTTAAACGGTCGCGATGTTGTTGTGCGCTTGTGCGTTAAGGCAACAATAACGCAAAAAAGCAATGTTGAGTGCTTTTTAGTCATTCATAAAATATATAGCCGTAATAACAACTATAAATTTACTAAATCTAAAAAATGAGCCTAATGTTGATTTAAGCGCTACGGAGCATGAGCAACGTAGCCACTCTCACAACACTAAAATTATTTACACACCCGTTCGAAGGATTTTATTATGACAACATATCAACGCGAAACAGACACACTCTCAACTCTTTGCCAATCTCAAGGTAGCGCATGGCACGCAATCAACCCTGAATATGCAAGCCGCATGCGCTTGCAAAACCGTTTCCGTACTGGGATTGAAATTGCACAATACACAGCAGACGTAATGCGTGAAGATATGGCAGCATATGACGCAGATACAAGCCAGTACACACAATCTTTAGGCTGTTGGCATGGTTTTACTGCACAACAAATGATGATGGCTATTAAGCGCCATCAAAAAACAACTAAACGCAGCTATGTATACTTAAGTGGCTGGATGGTTGCAGCGCTTCGCTCTGCATTTGGTCCGCTGCCAGATCAAAGCATGCACGAAAAAACATCGGTACCTGCATTAATTGAAGAAATTTACACATTTTTAAAGCAAGCAGATGCACGTGAACTCGATCACTTGTTTAACGACCTAGATGAAGCAAAAGCGAACGGAGGCGATGTTCAAGCTGTTATTGATAAAATAGACAACTTTGAAACCCATGTTGTGCCAATTATTGCTGATATTGACGCAGGTTTTGGTAACGAAGAAGCAACTTACTTACTGGCTAAAAAAATGATTGAAGCCGGTGCGTGTGCCATTCAAATAGAAAACCAAGTATCTGACGCTAAACAATGTGGTCACCAAGCGGGTAAAGTGACCGTTCCACACGAAGACTTTTTAGCAAAAATTAACGCAGTACGTTACGCCTTTTTAGAGCTAGGTATTGATAACGGTATTATTGTGGCACGTACAGATTCATTGGGTGCCAGCCTTACGCAAAAGGTACCTGTTTCGCAAACGCCAGGTGACTTAGCAAGCCAATACAATGCATTTTTAGAAACCACGCCAATTAACGGTGTTGATGACTTAAATGAAGGCGACACGGCAATGAAAATTAATGGCCAGTTATGTAAACCAACTCGTCTAGATAACGGTTTATTCCAATTCCGTGAAGGCACGGAAAAAGATCGTGTAGTACTAGATTGTATTACTAGCTTGCAGTCGGGCGCTGATTTACTGTGGATTGAAACAGAAAAACCACATGTTAAACAAATTGCAGAACTGGTAAATCGTGTAAAAGAACACGTGCCAAATGCAAAACTGGTATACAACAACTCGCCTTCGTTTAACTGGACGCTTAAGTTTCGTGAGCAAGTGTATCAAGAGTGGGAAGAGGCAGGCCGTGACCTTAGTGCTTACCCAAGTCTTGGCGATAATAAAGGCCTTATGGCACCAGAAATGGATGCAACAGAGCTTGCGCAAGCAGCCGATTTACTAGTGCAAAACTTCCAGCGCGATGGCGCACGTGAAGCCGGTATTTTCCATCACTTAATAACCTTGCCGACATACCATACAGCTGCGCTAAGCACTGATATTTTATCAGAAGGTTACTTTGGCGATATGGGTATGCTGGCTTATGTACGTGACGTACAACGCCAAGAAATTCGCCGTGAGCAAGCATCGGTTAAGCACCAAGATTTAGCAGGGTCTAACATGGGCGATACGCACAAAGAATACTTCTCTGGTGATAATGCGCTAAAAGCCGGTGGTGAAGACAACACCATGAACCAGTTTTAATTCCTAACTAGATAGTGTTACTCAAGGGCCGATAGGCCCTTTTTTATTGCTTTAAATAAAGTTAGAACATTGAAGCACAATTACAGATCAGACTTTAACTAGGGCGTGTTGATCTTTGTGGATTGAAATTTGTTCAATCTAGGGCGATTAAATCGCGGCGCGAGGTTTGTAACCTAGTGGGCTAAGTAAAAACCGAGCAAAGCTTCCGCGTCCTGCTCACGCCCCTTACCTACATCCCTGTCTCTTATACACAAGTCTTTGAATATCGTTAAGTCTGTGATCTAATCGATCATCATCACTCATAGATTTATCATATGCACACAAACACTTCTGAAGAATGGGCTCAATTAATTTTTGGTAATGCTAATTTAGGAGATCCGAGACGCACCCGACGATTAGCTCTACTAGCAAGCGATATGGCTGAGAATGCAGACAGCTCAATTGTTAAGGCTTCTGATACACCCGCAAAAATTGAAGCCGCTTATCGTTTCATTAGAAATGAGAAAATATCCCCTCAAGCGATTGCCGATTCAGGATTCTCACAAACGAGTGAAGCGGTAAAGCAGTTGCCTTTGGTTCTCGCTATCCAAGATACGACAGGATTGACATTTAAACACAGTGTTTGCAAAGAATTAGGCGATGTGAACTGTGCAAATACATTAGGAAAACCATCAAAAACAAGAACGCTATATGCGCATTCAACTTTAGCAATTGATGCAGATACGGAGCACGTTATTGGTTTACTTGACCAGTACTATTGGTTTAGGAAATCAAAGGTTAAAGGGACTAAAGATCAACAACAGCAACGCCCTTACGAAGAGAAAGAAAGCTATCGCTGGCAACAAACATTAATGGATATAAAAAAACGTACAGGTGAATTATCAAATATACTTAACATCTGCGACAGAGAAGCTGACATTTATGAGTACATGACTTACCAAAAAGATGAAGGGCATCGATTTTTAGTCAGAGCAAAAGAAAATAGAAAATTAATAGAGCCTCAATGCAATCTCAATCAGTTAATAGAAACAGCGCAGGGTCAGTGTTGTTACACTATTAATATAGCGCAACGTGCGGGAAGAAAAGCGCGTCAGGCCCGAATTACATTGAGCTATCAACCTATAACACTCGCCAAGCCTAAGCGAGTACAAGGGCAAGAATCACCGACATTGAGCGTCAATGTCATTGTCTGTCAGGAAAAAGAAAGTACGCAAAAAAATCCATTATGTTGGATTTTATATACGACAGAGCCCGTAAACACAGCAGAAGATGCCCAGAAATTAGTAAGATACTATGAACTTCGCTGGCGTGTAGAGGAGTTTCATAAAACATGGAAAACAGATGGAACCGAAGTAGAAGATTTACGTTTGCAGCACAGTGATAATATTTTACGAATTGCGATCATTAAGGCGTTTATTGCTGTCAGGTTATTACAGCTGCAAAATATGGCGCAAAGGAGTGAATTAGACAAAGAGGTGAGATGTACAACGTGTGTTAAAGAGATGACGTGGAAATTACTATGGGCAAAGGTTGAAAAGGATGTGTTGCCGGATAAAGTACCGTCTCTCCATTGGCTATACTATAGTTTAGCGAAATTGGGAGGGTGGTATGACAGTAAAAGAAATGGTCGAGTTGGCGTAAAAGCACTCTGGAAGGGGTGGTTGAAATTAGCAGAAATGGTCGAATCTGCCGAATTGTTAATATCAATTCAGCAGACAGAAAAGTTGTGATCAAGAGACAGACCTACATCCATGTAGGCAACAAAGAGTTTATCGTCCCTAGAAAGAACCCAAAGGGCAGCGCATGTTTGGTATTTATGCTACGTTATCGCCTATTCATGGGGAATAACCACACTACATAAGCTCCGCCTTGCCTAAAAACCAAACATACTGCTGCAAATTCACCAACCAAAGTTCAACACGGCCTTGCCAAATCATTTTGGATCACTATTTAACTACCTGTCTCAATTTACAGATCAGAGTTTAACTAACCTTTCATAAAACGGTATATTTGGGGTGATTTTGCTGTAAAAAGCGTTTACGGCAACTTTAAAAGGCGGGTAAGTGACTGATTTTTGCTTTAATAGGCAAGCTAAACGAATTTATAAACCGATTTTTTACTAACTTCTTTGTGCTATAAAACAAAATTTTACTAACTGAAAGGCTACAAACAGTGACTCAAACCGATTTTTTACCAACTCAAGTTACAAAAAATGTTATAAACCGAAATTTTACTAACTGAAGTTTTAGCTAAGTCCGATATTTAACTGTCACAGAAGTGTAAAGGGGGTTTACAGTTTGAATACTATAGTGGTAAATATAAAAGCCACTTATTTGAAGTGGCTTTTATTTGAGCTATAAATTTATTATTTAGTGTGTTTATCAAACCACCATTGAATATAAGCAACTTTTGTCATTAAGTTTGATGGCCGAGCTGTAATGCCATGTGAAGCATTAGGAATTCGCACCATTGCAGTATCAACACCTTGTAATTTTAATGCCTGATAAAACTGCTCAGTTTCTGAAATTGGTGTACGGTAGTCAGATTCACCAGTGAGCAACATAGTAGGAGTTTTAACGTTTCCAACATAGCTAATAGGCGAGCGTTTCATGTAGTGCTCAATGTGATCCCATGGTTTACCTGGGAACCAATAATCAGCAAAAAACGGGTAAAAATCTGCTGTTAGTACAAAACTGATCCAATTAATAACCGGTTTGGCAACTACAGCCGCAGCAAAGCGATCGGTATGACCTACAATCCAAGCTGTTAGCACACCGCCACCAGAGCCACCGGTTACAAACAATTTAGACTCGTCAATAAAGCCTTTCGCTATTAGCGCATCAACACCTGTCATTAAGTCATCAAAATCGTTACTTGGGTAATTATGATGAATAGTTTGTGCAAACTCTTTACCATAGGAATCACTACCACGTGGGTTCATGTATAAAACGACATTACCTTTGGCTGCAAACAGTTGAATTTCAGCGCTAAAGTGCGGGCCATAATTAGCGACAGGGCCGCCGTGAATTTCTAGTATTAGCGGGTATTTTTTGCTGCTATCAAATTCTGGCGGGTAGGCAACCCACCCCTGAATAGGAAGCTCATCGTGGCTTGATTTAACCCAAATTTCTTCCACTTTAGCCAAAGCTTTGTCGCCCAATGCATCTGCATTAAGGGTAGTTAAACGCTGCGCTTTACCGCGTTTAATTGTTGCTATATCAGCAGGGCGCTGGGTATCTGCAAGGGTAAAGGCTACCTCACCAGTTTCACTTACATCAAAGTCGCCACCAGAATAAGGGCGACCAAAGGCAACGCTGCCAATTTGGGTTGTTATTATTTTACGCTTGCCACTGCGTGGTTGATAGGCGAGGGCGGTTTGGCCTTTATCGGCGTAACTAAAGTACACACCTTTTGAATTGGCACTCCATTTTATTTGCCCAACGCTACGATCAAAATTTGGCGTTAAACTAGTTGTGTTACCTGTTTTTAAATCACGAATATAAAGTTGAGCATTTTCGTAATTAGTGCGTTTATCGTCATAACCTGTGTACGCTAAGTAACGGCCATCGGGCGATACTTTAGGTTGTTCATCAGGGCCATCTCGGTTAGTAATTTCGGTTATAGTTTGCGAGGCCAAATCAAGTTTATAAATTTCATTATTTGTGAATTTTAGCTGGTTGTTTTTATGTCGGTTTGCAGAAAAATAAAGTGATTTACCATCGTTACTAAAGCTTACATCGCCGGCGTTATCAAACTCATCATGAGTGAGTCGCTTGGCATTACCACCATTAGCATCTATGGAAAATAATTGGCTAAAACCTTTTTGTGTGTAACCGCCACCATCTGAACGGTAATACACATCATCAATAAATTTAGCGGGTTCTGCCCACGTTGCCCCTTTTGGTTTACCGGGCAGGTTTACGGGGGCTGAAGTTGCACTTGGTACAAACATGCTAAATATTAATTGGCTAGAATCAGGGCTCCATGTAATTGCACGAGGGCTACTCGTTAAGTTACTGATTTTTGCCATAGCACCTGTTTTAAGCCATTTTATATATATTTGGCTGCTGCCATCACGTGTTGATATAAACGCAAGGCGTTGACCATCAGGAGAGAGTACTGGCGAATAATCCATATGCACGCCAGAGGTTAATGGTTGCATTTGTTTGGTTTTGTAATCAACAAACCAAATATTACCCACTTTGCGATCTGTTTTTATATCCATACGATTACGCACAAAGTAAACGGTTTTACCGTCTTCGGTTATATCTATCTGATTCGCATATTCAAGGTCGAATACGTTTTCAAGTTGTAGCGTTTGCTCTGTTTGACTCGTAAAACCTGAAAAACTGACTGTTGCCAAAAGCGCAAAAGGGGCAATAAACTTCATTTTTATTCCTTGTTATTAAACAGTATCACATCTGTTATAAGGCAATAATGATTGAAAATAAACCCGATTGCGATGAATGCACATTACTTAGATAATGACTTATTTGAGTAATATGCATTTCAAGGGATTAAGCTAAAGCAACTGCTTGCTGAGCTTGTTCTTGCAACTCTGCCTGTAATGAGTGTGCTATTTCTGCTGACCTTACTGAAAGTATTGAGAGTAAGGTGTCGCTTAAACCATGGGATGATTCTGAACGCCCTTGCAAAAATAACGATGGAAGAAAACGTTCGTCCGTTTTAACTTGATAATTTCGATCAATATCAATGTTTCCTAAATAGGCTTTAATCGGTTCTAACATAGGCGCCATTTTAGGTCGTTGATACCCTGTTGCTAAAATTACTAAATCGTAATTATTCGTAGCATGCTGATTTGATTTTCTATCAAGTATAGACAGCGTTATTTTTCCATTTTTTTCAGATGCTTCAGTAACTTCACTGTTAGGGCAATATGTATGTTGCTCCATCATGGCAACTTTTTGTTGATAAAAAATATTATATATTTGCTCAATCATCGATGAGTCAACAGCTGAATAATTAGCGTATTTATATTCTTTTAATAGCTCTTCTCTTTCTTGCTGCGTTTTACTGAATATAGAGTCTGTTGATGATGGGTTAAAAATTTCATTCACATAGGGACTTGAATCTGCTGGCTTCATCGAATTACCACGCATAATTAAATCAACTTTTGCGTGTGGATAATTATCATCAATATCAATAAAAGCTTCCGCAGCACTTTGCCCACCACCGATTATAGCAATGCGTAAATCTTTTGTTTTTACTGGAATAAGTTTAGCCATTTTTGATAGGTAGTGAGTATGATGAAATACAAGCGGGGTTTGTTTTAGCGGTTGAAAAACTTCCGGTATTAAAGGGGTTCCGCCAGTGCCCATAACAAGTGATTTAGTAAAACGGATCTTACTTGTACCACCTGTATCTGCTGTTGTCACTTTGAGTAATTTTACTTTTTGATTATCCATAACCGGCTCAATAGAGGTAACCTCTTCGCCGTATTGACATTGAGAAGAAAAATGACCCGCAACCCAGCGAAGGTAGTCATTAAATTCTAACCTGCTTGGGTAGAAAGTACTTAAATTTATGAAGTCCACTAAACGATTATGTGAATGTAAATAATTTAAGAAAGAGTAAGGGCTGGTTGGATTTCTCAATGTAACAAGATCTTTCAAAAATGAGACTTGTAGCCCACTTTGGTTAGTAATAGTATCACCATGCCATTGATATTCTCGCTGTTTATCAATAAATAAGGCATTTAGTGTGGTGGAATTGCTCTTAATTTCTTCTAAGGCAATCGCCAAAGCTATATTTGATGGGCCAAATCCGACACCAATGATATCGTATGTAGGTATTAGTGGCTGTGCCATGCTTAAACTCCTCGTTTAAAACAACTTTTATCTGCTACATAAATTTACTTTTGTTTATAAAAATGTGTAGCAGTGGGTATTAGCTGAATAAGGATTCATTAAGTATCCTTATTTAATGAATTACGTTAATTTAGCTTTTTTTTTCAACAACCCAAGGTGAAATGCTTGCTAGTTTTTCACTGGTTTCGGTGAGTTCTCTTTCTGGTGTTGAATCAAGTACAATTCCGGCTCCAGCCTGTAACCAGTGCTGATCGCCTTTACTCATAACACTGCGTAAAACTAATGCTGCGTCAATAACGCCTGTGTGATCTAGTTTTAAAATTGCGCCTGCATAAAGCCCTCTGCTACTGCCTTCGTGTCGTCGTATTTCTGAAAAAGCAGCCAGCTTTTGAATACCAGACGCTGTAACAGCAGGGAATAGGCTTTCGAATGCATGCCAAGCGTTATATTCTGTTTTTAGAGTGCCACAGACTCTCGAAGCTAAATGTTGCACAGAACCTCGCTTTTTTTGAACCATGAACTGTGGTACATGTACAGATTCTGGTTCACAAACTTCATTCATTTCGTCAACTGAAAGTCTCACAGATATTGCGTGTTCGTGGGTTTCTTTTGGATCTCTTAGTAACTCATCAAATATTTTTTGATCTGTTTCTGGATTACCTTCTAATCGTCGAGTACCCGCTAACGGCTCTGTTGTAACTTTACGGTTTTCATCAACTGAAAGTACAATTTCAGGACTAAACCCAGTGATTTTCCAACCAGCTAAATTCATTGTAAATGAACGAGCAGGTGTGTTCATCGAACGCCCTTGAAGCCAAGTCGCAGTGTAATCGGGCGAAAAATGTAGGGGAACCTTACGCGAGAGTATGACTTTTTCTAGTAAACCATTTTTAATATTGGCGACAGACTTTTTGACTGCATTTTTATAATTAATATTGTCTGGTATTTCAACATTTTTGTAAGGAACGTGTGCTCGTACAACTGCATTTTCTAGTATTAAGCGTACTTGCTGCTCAAGTTCACTGGATTTAGATTTAATGAGTGTTGGTTTTTTCCCTAGGGATACCGTTATTTTTGGCTCACAAATAAATAATAACGCTTCTTGACCTGCTTTTTCTTCTTCGGTTAATAGTTCTGGTGATTTCAGGGCATACGCGAATTCAAAACTAGACCATCCGCATGCTTGCCACTCACCATCCCAAGTATTTAATTCTTGCTGTAGGACTTGGCAGAGGTTTTCGCTGTTAACTTGGCGCTGAGTTTTTCCTGCAGAGGTATTAGATTCAATGTGAGTTGCAAATACGGTTATAGATCGAACAATACCCCCTGCAAACCAACATTCACCGTTATCTTCGTAAATTAAATATTCTTTAAATATACCACTGTCGGCTAGAGCGGCTGCTCGTGCGAAGATTAAATTTTGCTCATCGCTTTGGGTTGTGCCTTCATTGGAAAAATTAGTTTTCATAATATCTTATGCTCCTTTTCAAAATACATTTTGCATACACACGGGATTAATTTTCAATCAATGTGTTGCAATAATAACTACAGTAAATAATAATGCAAATTATTATTGTTTATATTTTAGGGTCTGTTTTATGGATAATGCACTTAGGCTAAAGCTTGCGAGAAAATTGGCGGCAACTCGAAAAATAATCATGCCGAATAATAATGTGGACTCTTTATCGACATTAAATCAAAGCTTTACAGTTTCAAAAGCAAAAAATGAGACCAGTTATGTACTTTCTAATGCGCAAGAAAGGATGTGGTTACTTAATCAACTGGACCCACTTTCGTCTGCTTACAATGTTTGTGTCTTGTGGCAATTTAAAGGTTGTTTAGATGCGCGTGTTTTACAGCAAAGTTGTTTTGAATTAGTGAACAGGCACAGTATTTTTCGAACTTCCTATTATGCAGACCCTATTGTTGGTGCTCGACAAAAAGTGCTTGATGAGTTTCCTTTGCAGTGGTGTGAATATGATTTACAAGATTTAGATCATCAGACGCGAGAAGTACGTCTTAAAGAAATAGCACAACATGCAAGTACAGAACCTTTCGATCTTGCAACTAAGAGTACACTTCGACTTGCTCTCGTAAAAATGACCGACAGTCATCACACTTTAGTTATGGTAGGGCAACATATTGTTTGGGACGGGGCGTCATTTGGTATTTTTTCTAATGAATTATCAACATACTATAGGCTAATTAAGAGCGGCGAATCTAAACAACGGGCTCCTTTACCCATCCAGTATTTAGATTTTGCTCAATGGCATCGTGAAAAATGGCAACAAGATTCCGAGCAAAGCAAAGAGCAGGTTGCGTTCTGGCAAAAGCAGCTTACACCGCTACCTGAGCCTATTGATTTTCCAACTGACTTTCCTCGGGGAGTGAAGCAAAATGAAAATGGTGGCTGGCACAGTGATAATCTTGATCAAGCAACAACACAAACCCTACTTACGTTAGCACGAGAAGAACAAGTTACAACTTTTGAAGCCATTATTGCGGTGATTGCTTTATTAATGACTCGGCTTTCTAGGGCCTCAGAAGTGACGATAGGGACAGTGGCTTCGCATCGTAATTTACCTGAGCTGAGTGACCTGATAGGTAATTTTGGGAATGTTATTCCACTGCGGATTAAGGTTGATAATAAACTTTGTTTTCGTGAACTGATCCGTGATTGTGCGACACAATGTCGTGCTGCTTTTTCACATGCAGATTTACCCTTTGAATTATTACTTGAAAAATTACAAATAAAACGAGGGGAATCGCAAAACCCATTATTAGACACTATGGTGACTTTCTTAAGCCATGGGATGTCTCCACCCATAATAGATGACTTAGATGTACATTGGGAAAAGTATTTTAATGGTACAACGCAAACAGATCTCTCTTTTGACGCATTATTAAAAGATAACTGCCTTCAGTTTCAAGCCACTTGGCGTGCTTCATTATATCGACCAAAAACCATACCAAATCATTTGAAACGGTTGCTACAGTTACTTAAACATTGTGTCCAAGAACCAGATATAGCACTAGCTAACATTACCACTGTATTACCCGATGAAAATCAATTAATAAAATGGGGTCAACGCGATGCTTTTGCAAGCCCAATAACAACGCTCGTTGCTTGGTTTGAGAATACCGTGAGTAAATACCCAAATCGAACTGCCGTTGAGTTAGTTGGCAGTGAAACGATAAAGAGTGTTTTGCAACAACAAAACGTGCTGCATGACCTCAGTTTTTTAACGCTCAATGCAAGAGCAAATAGAGTCGCAAGGTGGCTAGTATCGCAAGGGATTGGGCCAGAAGATCGGGTTGCCATAATAATGCCTCGCCAGTTGGAATGGTTCGTTGTGATGCTTGGTACACTCAAGGCAGGTGCCGCTATTGTACCTATAGATCCAAATTATCCAGAGGATTACATTAACCGAGTACTTACATTGGCGGCGCCAAATATAGTAATTAATAATGGTGATGCACATTCATTTGAATCAGCTAAAGCGGCTGAATTACAAACTAAAACAGTCAGTCTGTTAGTTATTGAGAATGAAGCATTAAGTATAAAAAATAGTGATCTTAATCTTACAAACGAAGAGAGATGCCGGCCATTGCGCCCATCTCATCCAGCCTGTATTACGTTTACATCCGGCTCAACAGGGCAGCCAAAAGGTGTGGTTGTAAAACATGCTTCGCTGGTTAACCTTATTGCTAGTCATAAACACGATCTCTATAGCGAAGCTTCTGCGCTTGTAGAACATAATCAGCTAAAAGTTGGCCATGCTTGGTCTTTGGCTTTTGATGCCTCATGGCAACCTACACTGTGGATGTTTGAAGGCCATAAAGTCTATTTATTTGATGCAAATACGATGCAAGACGCGGTCACTCTTGCCAAAGAGATAATGCTTAAAAAAATGGATTTTATTGAGTTAACTCCCAGTATGCTAGATGAAGTATTACCGTGGTTACAGTCAGGACTTACAGATACAAATGGGCAATTTATTGAACCTCACACACCTGCAATATTGGGTTTTGGTGGTGAATCGGTAAAACAAGAGCTTTGGCAACGTATAAAGAGCCTTCCTGGTACGTTGGGCTTTAATTTATATGGCCCGACAGAGGCAACAGTGGATGCGATGATTGCTAAAACCAATGCCGCTGAAAAGCCGGTAATAGGTGGGCCGGTTGCAGGAGGGCAAGTTTATGTTTTAGATAGTTGCTTGCAATTAGCGCCTTTAGGGGTGCCTGGTGAGCTTGCAATTGCTGGTGCTGGATTAGCAAGAGGGTACCTTGATCGTAGTGATTTAACAGCAAGCAAGTTTATTGCTAATCCTTTTGCTGAACAAGGTGAAAGACTTTATCTAAGTGGTGATAGAGTAAAATGGACAACTCAAGGAAATATTGAATACATTGGCCGTATAGACGAGCAAGTGAAAATTAGAGGTTTTCGTGTTGAGCCGCTCGAAGTTGAGTCAACCATTGAGCTGTTAATTAAATGTCCTTGCGCTGTCATTGCCAGAGCAGTTACTCAAAGTGCGATGGAGTTAATTTGTTATATTGAAAATGAAATAGAGCAACTAAGCGATAATCAAGAGGCTAATTTAAACTTAATAGCTCGCTTTCGCTATGTATGTGAGCAAGCTCTACCCCCTCACTTAGTCCCCAAGTATTTTGTAATTAATAAAAAACTACCTAAGTTACCTAATGGAAAAATTAATCGTAAAGCGCTGTCGATACCTGAAGATTTAGGTGTTATTGCCAAAAGAGCCCCTCGCAATGAACTGGAGAAAAAGCTATGTAATTTAGTGTGTGACGTTTTAGGGATTGAGACAATAGGCATTGACGATGGATTTTTTGCAGTGGGTGGCGATAGTATTTCAGTTGTAAAATTAGTCAGTCGCGCTCGTCGAGAAGGGATCCACCTTACTCCTCGTCAAGTATTTAATGCAAAATGCATTGCGAATTTGGTTAAAGAATTACACGAAGTTGATCCCCTCGGAGACAGTCAAAATAGTAAAACGGTTAACCACGATAGTAATGATAAAGGTCAGCTTACTTCAACTTTATTAATGCAGCGCTACCTTAATGCAGCGACACCGCTTGATCGATTTGCACAACTAGCAAGTGTAGTAGTGCCTGAAAGTATGACGGCTGGTGAACTAAAAAAGCTTGTGTATGCTTTACTTAATCGCCATGGGTTGTTGCGAGCTCAATTGGTGCAATCGGGTACGGGGGAGTTATCCCTAAATGTTCCGGTTGAAAATACCCAAACTATTTATTGTGAGCAAACTTATCAACAGTGTGATGATGATAAGTATAGAGTGTATTCTGAAAATGCTGATTTACCCACTTTAGAAAACTCAGGTGTATTATCAGCAGCTGAGTTGGCAAAACAACTATGCAGTAATTTAAGTCCTGAAAATGGTGTTATGGTTGCCGTATTGTTAGTTAAAGAAAATGAAAATAATAACCAAAGGGCTTGGTTTGCCATAAACCATTTAGTCATAGATGCCTCATCATGGCATATTTTGGCTGAAGACCTTGCGATTGTCCGAAATCAGCAAGTGAGTAATGAAAAACTTGAATTACCTCCTGTACCAACATCATGGCGTAGTTGGTCCAATCATATAAATAAATTAAGCCAGCAGTATATACCTGCGCCAAATTCAACCAATTTGGGAACGTTGGCAAGTGCTCACACATTAACTTGGAGCTTGGAACCTTATAATAAAACATGTCCTGCATTAACTGTCGCTCGTAGGTTAGGGCTTCCACTGGCTAGTTTATTACCTGCTATAAGTTGCTTAGCTGCTATTACATCAAAATTAAAACCAGCGCTAGATAATCGCTGCCCTACCTTGGTACTAGAGCGGCATGGTCGAGAAGTACAGGAACCAACACAAGATTTAAGCAGGACCATTGGCTGGTTTGCCCGTGAAGTTTATGTGGCTCTCAATAGTGATGTTTTAAAGACTAAATCGGACGAAATGTCGAGCCAGTTGATAGAAACAGTGTTGCGTAAATGGTGTGGTCAAATTATTCAGCAAGACTCTCCTTTTGTATCATCAAGTGGTGTCGCGCCTGCTCAACAAGGTGTAAATGGATGGTTAGTCGGTTTTAATTTTCTTGGTGATTTAAATTTATCCTCCAATTCAGATTTATGGTCAGTAACTCCGCTTCTTGAGCAGCTCACTGAAGCTTGCTCCGATCACTGGCCGTTACTAAATTCTTTAGATTTAACAGCCTATTACAGCCAACAAAAAGGGATAAAAACACTTCACTTTAATGCGATAGCACCTAGTAGCGAATTGCACCATAGTGATCTACTACGATTTAAAGCTGAGTTAAATAAGCTTTTTCATCAACTACACGACTGTTTTATTGAAGAACAACAACAGCTACAAGCGCAAGGTCTTGTTGATAGTAATAATTTGACAATTAAGCCAGCTACGCCACTGCAAGTTGAAATGCTTCGCCACTGTCATGGACTAGCAGATCCATGGACAACACAAATGGAAATAACTCTTTCTAATCAACACAACCCAGAAATATCTGAAAGTGCTTTAAAAGCAGGGGCCGCGGATCTTCTGCGCCGTCATGACGCGCTAAGATCAGGCTTTTTTGTGAAAACATTTTCTACCTTTACTGCCGATATACTCGAGCCTGTATGGGAAACTTTAGATTTACGTGGTGAACCAAGTGAGCAATATGAAGCACTGTTAGCGCAGCATCGCACAGCATGGTACCAATATCGCTTTGAATTTGATGCTCCGCCACTCATGCGATTTTTATCTATACGTATAAGTGATAGTCAGTGGCTAATTTTGATTCATTGTCATCACTTACTGCTTGATGGTTGGTCAGCCCCTCGAATTTTGCAAGAGTGGCTTGGAGGAATGAGTGCTGAAGCCACTTTAGCTTATCCAAATTTACATTGGGGTCAATATCTTGATTGGTTACAAAAACAAGATCCGACAATAGCTTGTCAATATTGGAATAAAGCGCTGAATGGTTTCAAAGCCCCTTCATTATTGTGCCCGACAAGACAGCAACGATTTCCTTCACAAGAATTATCTAGTGTGCTTTGTGCTGCTGTAAACACAGATGTTAAAGCATTAGCTGCAAAGATTAATGTATCTACGGCCATGCTATTTCAATTGGCATGGGCTAAAACAGTGGGTAATGCACTTAATCAGGACGATGTCGTATTTGGTTTATTTGATTCTGGTCGTGCAGCGTCGTTAGCAGGTATTGAAACGCTTGTTGGATTGGTTACTCAGTTAGTACCAATACGGATTAAGACCGATCCTTTGAGTAGTCCAATTGCGTTGTTGCAGCAGTTGCAAACTGAGCAATTTGAATGGCAAGCGTTAGCTCCGGTTAGGTTGGATAATTTGGAGGCGACTCATCGTTTTGGTGAATTTTTTGATACTTTATTAGTTATTGAAAATGCCCTTGATGCGGATACACAAACCGCAGAGCCAATTAAACAAGTCGATTCATCTCAAGGGCTTACATTACCAGTTGCATTGGCAGGATTGAAGGATGTTAAGTGGCAAGATTCGGTTGGCCAAGCCGCTGCTTTATTTATCTACCCTGGTGCAACAACCAAGATCCGTTTGAGCTTTGACCCGCATGCAGTGGGTCAAAAACGTAGCGCTCAGCTATTAACTGATTTTGAGTTCTATTTGCAAGAAGTTGTCGATAGTTGTAACAAATTCAGTCATGAAGCCGCAAATTCTGCGCAACTTAATAACAGCGAATTAAACCCCCTATCAACAGTCTCTTTGGAGTTAAATCATGAGTGAAAATATTTTCGATGATGAATCAATGGCATTTGTAGTTCTTATCAATCATGAAAAACAGTATTCGTTATGGCCTGAAGTATTAACTATTCCTTCTGGTTGGGAGCAGGTTTTTGGCCCTCAAACACGTGATACTTGTTTGAGTTGGCTAAATGATAATTGGACAGATTTACGTCCTAAATCACTCATAGAGATGGATGGGAATTAATATGGAGCAGATTAACAAAGGGATGCCAGCAGGTACAGCATGCCTGTATCAATCCTTTGCTGAACAAGTCGTTATGCACCCTAATCGCATCGCCGTTAGTGATGAACATAGCTCCTTGACATATAAAGCGCTTAAACAAAAAGCTGATTTGGCATCACATCGACTTTATGCAAGTGGTGTTCGTACAGGAAACTGCGTGGCTTTAATACTGCCTAGAAACTGTGAGCAAATTATTCACGTGTTAGCAATATTGCAACTTGGAGCGTGCTATGTGCCGATTGATCCCGATTACCCTAAAGAAAGGATCGATTGGATAATTGCTTGTAGTCAGCCTAGCGCAATTGTTACTCAGCGAGAGTTGAGCAAGACACTTTGGGGTAACGATTCACTTACTAAAGCTATGAGTCATTTGTTGTTTGTCGAGGACCAATTTAACTTTGTTCCAGATGAGCACGAGAAACCTGTTTACAGAGCCGCAGGTGCTTTCGCTTATATTATTTTTACTTCAGGGTCGACGGGAAACCCTAAGGGAGTTGTTGTAGGGCATCAGCAAGTTCTGGCCTTAATTAATGCGGCAATGCCTTTATTAGATGCAACACATACTGATGTTTGGGCTTTGTTTCATTCACTGGCTTTTGATTTTTCGGTGTGGGAAGTGTGGGGAGCTTTGACCACAGGAGCCAAGCTAACGATTATTCCAAAAAGTGTAATTTGGTCACCAGACGCCTTAGTGCAATATTTGAGAGCAGAAAAGGTCACTATTCTGAATCAAACGCCTTCAGCATTTTATGCCTTAATTGACGCAGAAAGTAAGGCTCTAAAAATGAGTGAGCAACCACTATGCTTGCGCAAAGTGGTCTTTGGTGGTGAAGCACTTAATTTGGATAAAGTAAAAAAATGGTGGCAGCTTTACCCTTGCGAAATATTGCAATTGATAAACATGTACGGGATCACAGAGACAACGGTGCACGTAACATGGCTAACACTAAGTGATTCACTTTGTGGCACTGAAAATAGTCCAATAGGTGAAGGGCTATCTAGTTTGGAGGTGCTTTTACTTGATGAAAATTTAGAAAAAGTGGCTGATGGTGAAATTGGTGAAATTTATGTAGCAGGAGATCAAGTGGCATTCGGTTACATCAATCGCCCTGATCTAACCGCGATGCGATTTGTTGCCAGTCCTTTTCACACTGGGAAGCGGATGTATCGTTCGGGTGACTTAGCGAAGCAAATTGATGGTCAACTCTTTTATTTTGGTCGCGCAGACAGGCAATTGAAAGTAAGGGGATTTCGTATTGAGCCGAGTGAAATAGAAGTTGTTTTAGAATCTCATGCAAAGATACAAAGAGCAGCCGTGATAGCAAAACCATGCCTCGACAGTGGTTTATCAGATGGCTTAATTGCTATTTTAATCGCGACAGAGGAATCATTTACGGCACAACCAATAGCAACATTGAGAAATTATCTATCTCAGCTTCTCCCTGTTCACTATTTACCTTCAGACTTTCTATTTGTTAAAAAATTCCCGCTAACAGTAAATGGAAAACTGGATGAGAAAGCGTTACTTATGCAGTGGCAAGCAAATCAAAAAAGTACTTCTTCTTTGCATCAACAGCGGCTAGAGCTGCTGCGTTTGAAGCAACAAGACATCCTCGCCAAGTCAACAACATGATTTGGTAAAGACAAACATTAAGAATGGAAACTACCCAAATGAATAAAAATAGTAATTCAGCCTCGCTATTAGAAGATGTACTTGCTGTCGTTAGTAATACGTTAAATTTACAGCCTGGCGCTGTCTCAGCAGAATGTAACCTAATTGAAGCAGGACTTGATTCGATCACATTAATGAACTTAGTGTCAACTTGGCGAGCGGCTGGTTATGATATTAACTTTGCAGATTTAGCTAAAAAACCATTCGTGGGGGCATGGGTTGAGTATCTTAGGGTATCGGCTGCCAGCCTCGCTGATAATACACAAGACACTATCTTTGGGGTCCCAAAAATAAAAATCGGGAAACTTCCTCATGCGCCTTTTTCACTTGCGCCTATGCAGTATGCCTATTGGTTAGGACGTGATGTTAATCAACCGCTTGGGGGTGTATCAGCGCATCTGTATTGTGAATTTGAGTTGTCGGCAATCAATGATAAGTCACAGCCATTAGACTTAGCCCGTTTGACGCTAGCAATAGAGAAACTTGTTCAACGTAATAGCTCGTTGCGTTTACAAGTATGTTCCAGCGGACAGCAAATACATAATCCAAGTAATAATACAGTGCATGTCATCTTTAATGATTTACGAGATAAACCTACTGATGTTGCGCAGCAGTTATTAGAGCAGTATCGCTCGACCTATTCATCACAAATGTTAGATATTGAGTCAGGAGAAGTATTTGCGGTCGCTTTAAGCTTATTAGAAAATGGTAACAGTCGCCTGCATTTAGACATTGATATGATAGCTGCAGACGCCGTTAGTTATCGCACGCTACTGCGTGATCTTGCACTGTTATACGATGACCCCGATGTAGAACTTGCTGATTTAGCAATGAGTTATAAAGATTGCCGAATGGCCATTGAGCATAATTGGGAGTCAATAAAAGAAAGCTCAGGAATGTGGTGGCAAACACAGCTAGCTTCTTTACCCAATGGTCCATTACTGCCTTTAAAAGCAGCTTCATCGCAGCATCCTATTACAACACGACGCCATTTTAATATTGATCCGCAGCGTAAAGCACAATTATATGCGCAATGTCGTCAGTACGGATTAACCCCATCAGTGGTGTTAGCAACCGTGCTGGCAGAAACCCTGGCTGGATGGAGCAAAGATCCGCGTTTTATTCTTAATGTTCCTTTATTTCAACGTCCACTCGCAGGCCCTAATATTAAAGAGGTGGTAGGCGACTTTAGTAGTTCAATACTCCTCGATGTTGATACTGGCCCGACTGCAACTTTTGTGACACGAGCGCGTGATGTTCAATCTAGTATGCACGAGGGAGCAGCGCGCGCAGACTACGGTGGAGTTCATGTTTTAAGAGATTTAGGGCGTGCACGTGGGCAGCAAGTAACAGCGCCTGTTGTATTTACAAGCGCATTAAATTTAGGTGAGTTATTTGATGCAAATGTGCGCCGAGTATTTGGGGATCCTATTTGGATTATTTCTCAAGGGCCACAGGTATTACTTGATGCGCAAGTAACTGAACTTGATGGTGGTATTTTAATTAACTGGGATTGTCGAGAGGATGCTTTTGTAGATGGTGTGCTCGATGCAATGTTTAATTTTTTCAGTAATACCGTGGTGAACCTTGTTACTGAGCCGGATTATTGGGATACGCATATTGGTGATACGTTACCCAAAAATAGAGCCGTTGCTGAGGTCCAAGAGCCAGTAATTACTAAAAATGTGGAACATGATGAAACCTCGTTAAGTATGCCAATAGTTCGTGTGGTAGCTTCTATTTGGCATGAAGTGATCGGGGGGGATGGTAGTAATATTCATCAAAACTTATTTGCTGCGGGTGGGGATTCTGTTTTAGCAAGTTCGTTAATCGCGCAAATTAGGGAAATCTTCGGATCCAATTCGATAGACATGAAAAGCTTATTTAGTTCACCTTCTATTGCAGGCATTGCCGCTTCAATTACTGACTCGAGCGATGCTGAAGAAGTATTACAAATTGCTCAAGTGTATTGTGAAATCTTAGATTTAGATGATGACGCACTCAGTGCTGAATTGGAAATGGAGGGGTCACTGTGACTGAGTTTGTGCCTACCGAAGCCGGGTTATATGCTTGGCCAGAAGAAATAAGCAGAAAGTACAAAGAGCAGGGGGTGTGGAGAAATGAAAACTTTGCAAATTGGTTAACTGCAAAACTTAAGCAATATGCTGATGTTATTTTGCTCAGCGGCCCCGACCTTCAATCTGGTGAATGGCAACAGATGACAGGCCAAGAAATAAGCGCTGTCGTGAATAATATAGTAGAGCATTGTCACAGTATTGGTCTTGGACGAGGTGATAAAGTGGTGATGCAAATGGGTAATAATAATGCATTTGTATTAACCTTTTTCGCTTTACTCCAGCTAGGCGTTATTCCTGTCATGGCGTTACCTGGACATGGACAACGTGAAATTTTGCATTTTGTGAAATTAACACAAGCACGTGCTTGGTTTGTTAGTGAACAATCGATTAGCTTCGATTGTCATGCATTTGCCAATGAGCTACTTAATACAGTCCCAACACTTAAACATGTTGTTGTGGATGGCCTAGATTTAAAACCGCATCCGTCAATATTATCTTTACTAGGGTTTACTAAGGCAACTGAAGCTCAAATGACAGCACTTGAGTTTCCTGGTCTCGCAGCGGATCCTGCTGAAATGGCTTTATTATTATGCTCAGGCGGTACAACAGGAATACCGAAGTTAATTCCAAGAACACATAGAGATTACCTCTACAATATAAAAGCCAGTGCTAAGCTTTGTGAATTGAGTTCACAAGACCGCTATCTTGTTGCATTACCAGCGGCGCATAATTTTCCATTAGCTTGCCCAGGTATTTTAGGTGCGATTGAAGTGGGAGCTGGTGTCGTTATGTGTCCAGTGCCGAGTCCTGAAATTGCATTTGAGTATATTGAAAAAGCAGGGGTTACGGTGACAGCGTTAGTGCCGACTTTAGTGAAAACTTGGCTTAATTATGCTGCATTAGTAACACCTCCAGCGGCATGTCTTGATTTATTACAAGTTGGCGGTGCTAAACTTGATGAAGCTACAGCTCGCAGAATCGGTAATGAACTTAATTGTAATTTACAACAAGTGTTTGGCATGGCTGAAGGACTTCTTAATTTCACTCGTAATTCAGATCCTAGTGTTTTAAAACTCAAGACTCAAGGACGTCCATTATCTGATTTGGATGAAGTTAGGGTGGTGGACGAACAAGGCCAGGATGTTGCAAAGGGAAAGTGTGGCGAGCTGTTGACCAGAGGTCCATATACAATCCGTGGTTATTATAAAGACGAGCAAGCCAATCAAAAATCATTTACTACTGAAGGTTATTACCGTACTGGGGATCAGGTAAGGCGGCTAAGCAGTGGTCATCTTATTGTTGAAGGCCGAATCCAAGAGGTTCTTCGCCGAGGTGGAGAAACTATTTCGGTTGAAACATTAGAGGCTCATTTAGCCTGCCATCATGGCATAAAAGATGTTGCTGTTGTGGGACTACCTTGCGAACAACTCGGTGAACGAACATGCGCAGTTATTGTTTCGCAAGACCCAAATTCGCCTAAGTTAGCACTCAAAGACGTAAGGCAATACTTAGCGGCACAAGGTGTTGCACGCTATATGTTGCCAGATACAGTGGCGTACGTTGAACATATCCCATTAACCGTTATAGGTAAAATTGCTCGTAAAAAATTATCTGCACAAATTCACCTTGAGCTTAATAAGCAACACCAAGCAATACAAACAGTGTGAATTAAATTAATGATGCGCAATCACCACCAGAGGATGTACCGCAATGGCTGGCTGCTGAATATAAGCAAGCTAATGATGTTGATTGTGGCTAATAGTGGATTGGTAGTGCGTTTAAAGTATTAGTTATTACTGGGAGTTTGTTGTTTAACTTGTTGATGAAACAAACTCCCTCAATACCCTTTATTTAATTATGAGGTGAGCCTTATCATCGATGAACAATTTACTTTAACGGCTGAGTTAAAGAGCGAATACCAAAGTCGAGTAATTGAGTATGCACGTGAATTACTGCAATTTGAATCGGTAACACCTGATGACGCAGGTTGCCAAGCATGGATTGCAAAAAAGTTATCAATGCTGGGAGCAAAAATCGATACATTTGAAAGTCATGGGGTGAGTAACCTAATTGCTGTTATATCTAATGGTGATGGACCCGATTTAGGTTTTTGTGGGCACACGGATGTTGTGCCCGCAGGTAATCTTAATAAATGGCAAGCCCCACCTTTTGCAGGTGAAATTAAAAATGATTACCTGATCGGTCGAGGCATCGCAGATATGAAAGGCGGTATTGCCGCAGCCTTAGTTGCAGCTGAGATGCTAGTACTCGAAGGGAGCTTTGTTGGGCGACTATGGTTTTTAATTACCAGCGATGAAGAGGGCGATGCTTTATTCGGCTCATGTGAAATTGTAAAACATTTTAAAGATGCAAAACAGGACTTGGATTATTGTATTGTTGGAGAACCGACATCAATAAAGCAGTGCGGTGACATGCTAAAAATTGGACGCAGAGGGGCGTTGAGTTTTGCCATTCAAGTTAATGGAAAAAGTGCGCACGTTGCTTATCCGACTCAAGGCATTAATGCTATCCATCATGCCTGTAGCATTGTAAAAGATTTAATGAAATTTGATTGGGATAATAGAGATAGCAATCAGCTTGGTACAACAATGCAAGTCACTCATATCGATTCAGGCTTGTGCAGCGATAATGTCATACCTGACGCTGTAATAATTAATTTAAATATTCGTTATACCACGGCTTACAGTGAAGATGATCTAATTCATTTAGTCACTCATATTGTAACGCGAACTACTAATGATTTCTCACTAACAACATCGCATGCTTGCAACCCTTATTACTCTGCAGAGAATAGTAAAAATAAACTTTCGCTAATAAAAGAGTGTAAAACAGCCATTAATCAATGTACTGGTTTGCTTCCTCAAACCTCAACTGCAGGAGGAACTTCTGATGGCCGTTTTTTTAGCGATATTTGTCCGCAAGTAGTTGAACTTGGTTTAACTAACGGCACTATCCATCAAGAAAATGAACGAGTTCATATTAGCGAGCTTGGAAATTTAACAAATATATATTTTACGGTGTTTAAAAAGTTACTAAGTAACCTGAACACGGGTTAAGAGATTTACTAACATATTGAATCATGGTGATATTTAAATTTATTTTCTCTAGCCAGAGATTTTCAGTGAAAACAAGGCGAATTTACGCGTCAATAGCTGGCCTATTGCAAGTAAATTCAACGCAGTTAGCGCTGAAAATAGCTGCTCGAGATAGATTTATTATCCAGAGTTCAGGTTAAATAAATAGGGGAAAAATAAGCTTTAATTTACTTCTCGATGTTGAATTTGCAGCCGAGTGTTTGATTTTTAGGCAAGGTAGCGCCTATGTAGTGTGGTTATTTACCATAAGTAGGCGATGACAAACATGGATGACACTCGCTGCTATTTAGGTTTGACTCGGTGATGAAACCCTTTTGTCATCCACTATTTTAATTATTCTCACAAGGATACAGCTATTAGAGTAACGCGGGCCGTTATGGGGCGACTTGGTTACACATTTTACGCCGTGATTAAATGGCCTTTAAATTGAAATAATTTAACTCTGAAAAGCTAACATACCTTATTACCTAAGAGGCTAAACTAAATTTTATAGGTCATTAAAACAATCATAATAAAAACTACAAGTTGTAAATGAAAACTGTTAGTATTTTTGTTTTCAAATTAAATTTAACATCAATGAAACCCTTATCTATTTTATTTATTATGTTTGTTACTTTACTTGCTAATAGCTATGTACATGCAAGTCCGCAGCCTGTTAATCCACAGCGAATAGTGGTTGCAGGGGGCTCAATAACAGAAGTTATTTACGCCCTTGGTGAACAACAACGCATTGTTGGCGTTGATAGCACCAGTGTTTATCCAGCCGCTGCAACTCAGAAGCCACAAATTGGCTATGTTCGCAAAATAAGCGTTGAAGGTGTGTTGTCATTAAATCCAGATCTTATCCTCGCTGAATCAGATATTGGTCCTAAAAAAATGGTTGAGCAATTAAAGCTCACTGGCGCTAACTTGGTTATCTTGCATGAAAACGACAACTTTTGGCGTATTGAAAATAAAATAGAGCAAATAGCCAAACAATTAAATGTTGTGAGTAAGGGCAATATGCTCGCAGACTCTTTGCAAGCGGACCGCAAGGCCTTGTCATATATTTTAGAGCAAACAAGTACTAAACCTAAGGTTTTGGTTATCCGCAGTAGTAAACTTATGGTTGCAGGGGCAGAGACGACTGCTGATGAGTTGGTAACTATTGCCGGTGGAGTGAATATGATGGCTCAAACAATGGTTAACTGGCAGACGATTTCAAGCGAGGCTGCATTGGCACTAAATCCTGATGTGATTATTAGTATGGGAATTGGCGCCAATGATCAGCAACCAAGCGCTGAAATATTATCTGTTTTTAAATATTCAAATGCGATAAAAAATGCACGTATTTACAATTTTGATGCGCTCTATTTGTTAAGTATGGGGCCTAGAACGCCTCAAGCGGCCGTAGAACTAGCGCATGCATTTTATCCTAAAACACGCTTGCCAGATGGCTATCAATATAGATTTTTAAAATTAGCTGAAAACAGCACAAAACAACAGGACGAGCGATAGTTATGCTGGCGTTAGGAAATAGGTTATTAGCGCAACAACGGATACGGGTTTTATCTATTCCTGTTTTGTTTATTATTTGTATATTGGTATTTTTTATTGCTCTAAGTCAGGGAGGGGTCGTGATAACGCTGCGCGAGACGATGCTAATGCTAACCCAACCGGTAGATGATCAGCTTAAACACGCTATAATTTGGCAGATCCGCCTTCCTCGTATTCTACTTTCGATGGTTGTTGGAGCTGGTTTAGCAACCTGCGGTGCTGCAATGCAAGCTTTATTTAGAAATCCATTAGCAGATCCTGGCTTGATTGGCATTGCCAGTGGTGCAGCGTTAGGTGCAGTAGCAACTATTGTATTAGGAACAAGCTTGTTTGCTAATTTTAGCGACAACTTAGGCTACTATGCGGTGCCTGTAGGGGCATTTTTGAGTTGTATAGCGGTATGCATGTTTATCTATCGGTTGGGCGCGCAAAATGGGCGTTTTACTATCGTTAGTCTACTACTGGCAGGGATTGCCGTAAATGCGATTGTAAACGCTATTATCGGTATCTTAACACTGGTAAGTAATGAGCAACAATTGCGTGATTTAACATTTTGGAGTATGGGCTCTTTGGCGGGGAATCACCTTGCGATGATAATGCCAACACTCGGTATTATTATTGGTTGTTGTATTGGTTTATTACGTTTATCTAAACCTCTTAACGTGTATTTATTAGGAGAGGCTCAAGCGAAGCATGTCGGCATTAATGTGACTAAATTGAAAAAGCAGGTTTTTATATATACGGCACTTTGCACTGCCGCAGCCGTCGCAATTACGGGCGTTATTGGTTTTGTTGGCTTAATAGTGCCGCATATTATGCGCTTAATATTAGGCCCAGATCACCGTTATTTATTACCAGCTTGTATGTTAGGGGGAGCATTAATGCTTAGCCTTGCTGATTTATTTGCCCGTACCATAATGCTACCAGCAGAAGTGCCCATTGGTCTAATAACCAGTGCTATTGGCGGTCCATTCTTTTTGATTATGCTGCTAAAAACTTACCAAGGAGCAAAGTGAACTATGTTAATTGGCAATCAACTTAGCGTAAAAATTAAACATAAAACGTTGCTGGATAATATTGATTTTTATGTAAAACCACATGAAATTGTAGTTATCATTGGTCCCAATGGCGCAGGTAAATCATCATTAATGAAAGCATTATCAGGAGATTTGCCGTTAAGTGGCGGAACGATAAATATTAATCAACGAGAGTTAAATGAGTATAGTTTGCTAGAGCTTGCTAAATTAAGGGCGGTATTAACCCAGAGCTACGAGTTAGATTTTCCTTTCACCGTTAATGAAGTTGTTGATATGGCGCATTTTAGTCATCAAGAACAGTGTACGCAGGCTACTTTGAAACAGTGCTCTAATGATGCAATGAAAGCCGTAGGGATTACTCACCTAGCACAGCAATGCTTTACTCAGCTTTCTGGTGGTGAAAAGCAACGTACTCAATTAGCGCGTGTATTGTGCCAATTACAGCCAAGTTTAACTCAGCAAAAAAATGCTTATTTATTAATTGATGAGCCAACTGCTAGCTTAGATTTATATCATCAATATGAAGTTATGAACCAAGCCGTTACAACGGCAAAACAAGGCGCGGGAGTTGTTGCTGTTCTTCATGATTTATCACTTGCTGCGAGCTTTGCAGATCGAATTTACATGCTTGATAAAGGAAAAGTTGTTGCTCATGGCTCGCCTGAAGAAGTACTAACACAGCGCCATTTAAGTAATGTTTATAATATTAATGCAAAGCTGCAAACAGATATTGAAGATGTACTTCCCCACATTATGGTGGCGGAAAAAACACTCACAAATATATGATTTTAAGTTGTATCGATTACATATTATTGAGTGTTTTTATAAAGGGGTAACTAGGGCCTGTTTATCTTTCGAGGTTAAATTTGCAGCAGTATGTTTGGTATTTAGGCAAGGCTGAGCCTATGTAGTGTGGTCACTGCCCATAAATAGGCGATAATGCAGTATAAAGACCAAACATGCGCTTCCCTTTGAGGGACGATTAACTCTTTGTTGCCTTGTTATCGACACGATTTTCTTACCTAAAAATAGATCACTTAATTAAGCTAATTGGTATTACCGCAATGAGAGTGGACAAGTGTAGCTACATCTTGTAATTCAATATTTTCAGGTATCGCTATCTCTTTGGCTGATGCCTGTAGCCATGTTTTAGCATCATCAAGTGATTTAAATACGGCTCCAGGTATACCAAAGGCTTTTTGAACGCTCATATTCTGCAATTTTTGATATTGCTCCTCAGGAACAACGATAAGCATCGCTTGAACAAGTTGTTGCATTTTCTCTGCCGCACCATTTTTAAGCCATTCTTGTGTTGCAGGACCCGCCCCTTTAGGGTGTTGTAAGGATGCTTCATCTGTATAAACACGCACTACAATAAATGCTTCAGCTCTATCAAACCAACGATCCCATGATATTAAAGAGTCTAAGTGCATTGCTAGCGTGCACTCCCCCTTTGCTACTGTTACAGCTAATGGCCAGAGGCTGCTATCGTATTTAATTGTTGTCATACTTAATAACCTTTGTTATTGATTTTATAGATTTTCCACAGCAAATAATTTAGCTTTGCCGTGGAAAAATCTGATTGATTAGAATGTATACTGTATGCCCGCACTAATCGTTCTTGGTTGGGTCAATACTGCTGTATCAAAGTTAGTATCAGGTTCATTGCTATCAGCAGGTGCTGTACCTGGATACAATGCAACAGGAGCATCTTCATCAAAAATATTACGTACTGAAAGATACACTTTAGCTTGCTCAGAGATAACGTAGTTCAAACTTGTATCAAAGGTCGCAAAAGCGTCTGTTTTACCGCCTTCATCGTTTGAAATACTGGTATACCAGCCATCAGTGTACTGGCCACTAACGTTAACAACCCAATTATTTGATTGCCATGTGGTCCCTAATTTCATAGAAGCAGAAGGAACCGTAAGTAATGAGTTCCCTTCTAGGCCTGAGTTTGGATAATCAGTGATCTCTGAATCTAACAGTGCAAAACCACCATAAAGATTGAACTGATCATTAATCTGCCAATCGGCATTAAATTCAAAACCAATAGTAGTTACTTCGTCTGCATTTCTAACTACATAAGCTTCATCACGTGAGTTTTCAGGTGTTAAATCAAAAGGTAGTTGCATGTCTGTATATTGCGAATAAAACAGGTTTTGAGATGTGCTTATACTGTTATTAGCCCATTGCTGACGACCATAGATTTCTAAAGAGTTTACGTACTCTTCATCATATTCATAGTTAACAATTGGTGCGCCAAAGGAAATGCCGCCGCCGCCTGCATTATACCCGCGAGATAATTGTAAACCGACAATATGCGTATCACTTACTTGGTAGCTGAGCCCAAGCTTAGGTAATAAGGCACTGTAGTCGTTATCGGATTCTATTTTTGCAATCGCTCTATCAGGATCACCGCCTTCACGTTTGCGGTTTTCTTTTTCGTAGCGTAAACCTGCCGTTAGCTCAAATTTGTCACTAAATGGGAGGGCACCCTCAGAGTAGATTGCAAAATTATCTGAATCATCAGTAAAGCTTTGTTTTACAATGAATTGGATCCAATCATCTTGTTTTGAAGTGTAGTAGCGACTACCAATAACCCATTGTTCGCCGTTATCACCTTGATAGCGTAAACGAGGTTCTATCACAAACTCTTTGTTATCAATATTCGCTTTAGAACCATCTGGCGTAGATTTACGTTCAAAATTAAAGTCTGTTGCTGAAGCCGTTACTTCTAACTGTAGTTGTTGAGTTAATGATGCGCTGTATTCAATGCCTAAGCTTTTAGTATGCGTAACATGAACGGGTTGTTGCGGAAAGTTAGAACGACGCTGATCAAATGGATAATCAATGATTTCACTATTTGGACCACTGTATTTGTTATCGGTTAGTGTGACAACCACGCGTGTACCGTATTTGTCATCGCCCTCATAAAGTAATTTCCCTCTAATTGCACGGCCTTCCATGTCAGCAGGGTCTTTAACACCAGGGTAAGATTCATAATCAACAGATGAACTACGTTCAAATTGATCTGCTGCAATTCGTAAGGAAAACTGCTCCGAAAGAGGTTGATTATAAATAGCTGAAAGTCGTTTTTGGTCTAAATTCCCGCCTTCAGCACGAATTGTGAACTCTTGTTCAAACGTCGGATCTTGTGTTTCTACGCGTATTGTACCTGCTATTGCATTACGCCCAGCTAAAGTACTTTGTGGCCCTCTGAGAACTTCAATTTGTTCTAGATCCCAAATACCTAAATCGCCAAAAACTATTTCGTTATAAGTCGCTGAACGACCATCAATTTGCCAGTTTAAGCGTGCTCTGCTGCCTGCAAAAAATGCATTCGCGTTTTCTGCGGCTCCAGTACCATCAATACCCCTTACTGTTGGAGCTTTACCAGTACCAGTGACCATTGTGATGTTTGGAATTTCGCTTAATACGTCTCTTACTGTTCTTAACTCGGGGCGGCTTTCAAGTTCTTTACTATCGAAAACAACAACGCTATTACCACTTTGTAGTAGACTTCTTGATAATAACTCTCCAGTAACTTCAATAACGGTCATTTGATCCACTGCGTCATTGTTATCAGAATTAGCTAAAGCTGTAGTAGATGTAAGTGCTGCGAGGGGGATTAAAACATCCTTAAATTTCACAGGTATTCCTTTTTGTAAATGTAAATGATAATTGTTTTCAATACTACATTTGGTTGTATTAAAATACAACACTAAAGTTAATTAATGTTGTATTTTTAACTTAATTGTTAATCAGTAAAGAGGTGGTTTGGCTGTTATTTCAATCTAGGGGCGATTTAATCGCGGCGTGAGGTTTGTAACCTAGTGGGCTTGGTAAGGGCTCCTGCGTTACCCTACTGGTAGCGCATGTTTGGCATTTATTCAACGTTATCGCCTATTTATGGGAAATAACCACACTACATAGGCTCTGCCTTGCCTAAATACCAAGCATACAGCTGAAATTTAACCTCGAAAGATAAACAGGTCCCAGACAAATTTTTTATCTAGTTGTTTCAAATAAAAATTTTAACGACGTATAGTGCAATTTAATTCGTTAAATTGCTCAAAGATTTATGCAGGTTGGTATAACTAGGAATTTTTGAATTCGCACTCTGTGAGCACTATATTTTTGTCACATTGGTAAAATACGGTTAAGTAAGTGTCTTTAGGCACTTGCGGTGAAAGTGCTTGGGTTATTTTAAATTGCAGTTGTTGTTCATTAAAGGCAATGAGCGTAGCCGCTTCAAAGCCAAAAAATTGTTTCACACTTGCGTACAAAGCTTTAAAAATACTTTCTTTTGCTGAGAAGATAATGGTTAACGGGTGTGATACCTGCTCTGCGAACAATCTAAACTGAGGATAGTCATTAGGGTGTAAAATTTGTTCTTGTAGCTCTCGCTCTTGTTTTGCGCTCATTAGCTGTTCGATATCAATACCAATGCCAGCGATATCTGTGCGCTGAGAGGCCATTGCCATTGCCATTGCAATCCCTTGAGTGTGGGTAATACTACCGATAACTTTATCAGGCCATATCGGCGCGCGATCATTGCCAGAAAGAATATCAAAAGAGAAAATACCGAGTGCGTTTAGTACTTTTTTCGCACAAAATCGGCCAGCCAAATACTCGGCCTTTCGTTTTGTGACTGCTTTTTGAAGTTGCAGCGGTGAAAAAATCTGATAACTCGAAAAGTCACTATCAATAAAGTGGTTACTATCAAATTTACAACAAAAAGTGCTGTGGCTAAGGTAGGGTGTAAACTGCGTATAAGGGGAAAGTTCCATATGCTATTTGCATTTTTCCTAAAATTAAGAGTAGCGCTTCAATGGTACGTTAAAAATATAATAAATAAAGTAAAGTTTATGACCTTTGTTGAGCTTAAGCTCATTGCGTAATGTACAATATGCATGATTAATTAACCTGAACTCTGGATAATAAATCTATATCGAGTAGCTATTGACGCGTAAATTCGCCTTGTTTTCACTGAGAATCTCTGGCTAGAGAAAATAAAGTTAAATATCACCATGATTCAATACGTAGTAAATCTCTTAACCAGAGTTCAGGTTACTTAGTTTTTGAGTGTTTAACGAGTTTGGCACAGAGCTTTGATCTCCTGAATAAGGGCAATGCTTGCTTCGTTATCGCTATGCACACATAAACTATCAGCATGTAAAGGTAATACCTTTCCCGATTGAGTTGTTACACAGCCTGTAGTTAACAGTTGTTTTACTTGCGCAATCAGTGCCGATTTATTATGCACGCTACCAGGAATATTTCGCGACACTAACAGTCCTGCATCGGTATATTGACGGTCCGCGAAGGCTTCTAAAATTAATGTTAATTGGTATGTTTTGGCAAGTTGCTGATGGCTATGTGCTTTAGCCGTTGCAAGTAGCATGAGCTTTAATGGGGTTGGGTAGATGGCAATGGCATGCATGACAGTGTTTAATATTGTTTCATCAGCCATCATGTCGTTATAAAGCGCACCATGTGGCTTTACGTAGCTAAGTGTTAATCCCTGCACTTTTGCCATACCTTCAACCGCTGCAATTTGATAATGTAGGCAGTTTATTAGCTCGCTTGCACTAAGATTCATTGAGCGCCTACCAAAACCTTGCAGATCTGGGTAGCTCGGGTGAGCGCCAATTTGTACGTTATATTGTTTTGCAAGAGTGAGCGTGCTTGCCATTACATCGGCATCGCCGGCATGAAAACCACAGGCAATGTTAGCCATATCAATATGTGGCATTACGCTGCTATCAAGGCCCATTTTCCATGCGCCAAAGCTTTCGCCTAAATCACAGTTAAGTTTCATATTAGTGCGCCTTTTGCTGCTTTATAGTGACAGGTAATACACCATTGGCGGGTGACTGCCCAAGTAGTACTTTTGCAAGCGCGGTAAAAGCAGGGCCAGATACAACATCGTTTTTATCGACATCAATATTATATGCGTAGGATGCAAGTACAGCTTGTGCGTAGTTGCCAAATTCAGCAATATCGTAAGGGGCTCTTAAGCTTATAAATACGGTATTTTTATTATTGGCTTTAGCAAAACTGAGTAATGATTTAAGTGCTTTTGGCTGCTGTGCATTATTGAGTGCAAAATTAGCGTCGTCTTTTAAATCATCCATGCCGCCAATTTCTACCGCACTTTGGTTTGGTGTCGCATTACCTGCAATTATTATATCGGCAGTGGTTATATCGATATGTGCTTGCTGCGGGTTAAAACCTTGCAGGCTGCTACAAGTATAGTTAAGCACTTGAGTGCTTATAGCTTCAATGGCTTGTTGCATTGCCATACACTTACGTGTGTCAGGCATAATAATATGAATATGCTGATCTGTTTTAAGGCTAAGCGGTAAAGTGTCTTTATTATTTTTAACTAGCGTTATAGCCTCCACAGCTAGTTGCGCTTCTATTTCACGATGTGCTGCACTGCCAATTGTTTGTTTTGCATTTATAAGTGCGCTGATAGGGTCCAAATGAGTGTTTAATCTAAACTTATTTTTAAGTGATATTATACGTTGCGCTGATTTAGCTATTTCTTGCTCATCAAGTTGCCCTGATTTAACCGCTGCGGCAAGTGATTTTATAAGTTCATCCAACGTTATTAAATCGTCTGGCGTTCTAATTTCAATTGGCATTAGTGCAATATCAACACCAGCTAAAAATGTATTAATTACCGCTTGAGTGGGTGTAAAGAAATGGCTAATACCAGCCATGTCAAGCGCATCAGTTATTACAACACCTTGGTAATTTAGTTCTCCTCGTAAAATGTCGGTTACTATTTTACGAGACATCGTTGCAGGTTTTATCATGGTTTTTCCATCAACGCTTACAAACGTTGTACTATCTAGCGCAGGATACTGAATATGCGCCGTCATGATCATACCGGGATTTTGCTTTGCAATAATGTATTTAAATGGTGCTAAATCTTGAGCGTAAATAACCTCTTTTTCATGACTTACCATAGGTAAACCAGTGTGACTATCGACGCTGGTATCGCCGTGCCCAGGATAGTGCTTTAACGACGTAATAACCCCATTGCTTTCAAATCCTGCAACTTGTTCAGCACCAAGCTTGGCAACTAAAACAGGGTCTTCTCCAAAAGAGCGTACGTTTATTACCGGATTATCTGGGTTCATATTTACATCGATAGTAGGCGCGTAGTTTACATTAATACCCAAAGAACTTAGCTCTTTAGCAATAACCGTTGCCGTTTTTGTAGCGAAGCTTGTTCCGTGCTTTTTATATGTTGCACCAATCGACATGTTGCCAGTAAATGAAGTAGCTAGATCACGCGGTAACCTAGCTACTCGTCCACCTTCTTGATCTATGGATATAAATAACGGTAGTTTACTACTCGATTTACTTGCTGCATTTTGCAGTTGAGCATTCAGTGTAATAGTTTGCTCTATTGATTGGATATTTTCAGAAAACAAGATAACCCCCCCAATGTTATGCTTTGCAATTATGTGTGCAAGCTTATCTGGTAATTGAGTTAATGGTGTTCTGCATTGTTTATTCGTACCTTGTTCGCAAAAATAGCGAAAATCAAGCATGAGCTTTTGACCAAGCTGTTGTTCAAGAGAAAGTACAGGTTGTGCGAACGAGGATTGTATTGGCATGAAGCACCCAGATAAAAAAACGATAGACGACACAATATACTTATTTAGCAAAACACACTCCAAAGCTAAATAAAATAGATAAGTGTGTGCAGCTTATCTACTTTTTAGTGCAACTGCAAAACATGGTTTTTCTTTACTAAAGCCATTAACGTATTGTAACGAATAGATAAAATTTATATCGTTAAATTTAATGAAAATCAGTACTTACATATATTTTTTCTGTCTTTGTAAACATTAGATTATAAGTTTTCAAGAGGGTATAATTGTAGGCTTTATATACAATAATAAGTGCAAGCTTTAACTGCCTTGTACTGTGGACGATATACATTTGCTGTACAAATTACTACCTGCACTTAATCTAAGGTTACTCATTCTGCTTTTAGCATTTTCTGCTTCGTTGAGCACTCTAGTAAGTAGTTTTTATTCTACTTATCAAGTGCAAAAAGAGCAGTTAATGAATTACACACTAAAAAGCAATTATGCTTATGCAAATAAGTTGGCTTCGGCAACCGATAATTTTTTAGAAGCTGCAATGCAGCAACTTACTTATTCAGCAAAAATAATAGAGCAAGAAATAAATAATGAAAAATTATTGAAAGAAGAAGTAACCAGATTAAATTTACAAACAAATAGTTTTAATTCTGTAGTGATAAACAAGAACGGTATTATTGCAGCGACGTCTCCTGTTTTACCGCAAATAATGGAGCAAACAATTTCTTCTCCAGGCGCAATACAAGCATTGAAAGAAAAGCGCCCGCTCATTAGTAAACCTTATATGTCAGCCGCAGGTAATTTGATAATTTTTATTTCCCATCCGTTATTTGACAATGCAGGGAATTATTTAGGCTATCTTGGTGGATCTCTTTATTTAAAAGAGCGCAGCATTTTGAATGATTTACTGGATCAACATTATTACGATGAAGGGACACATATATATGTGGTCGATTCTTATAAACGCATACTTTATCATCCGGATCATATTCGTATCGGCACCTATGTAAATAATAACGCAATTATAGATGATGTTATTAATGGAAAAGGAGGGATTGCGAATGTTAAAAGCAGCCAAAATGTTGAGATGCTAGCAGGCTACGCCCCAGTAAAAAAAGCACATTGGGGAGTTATTGCGCAACGTCCAGTTAAAAATACCTTAGCCTCACTTGATACATTGATTATAGAAGTTATCAAACGTACGTTACCAATGGCGGTTATTACTTTTATACTTATAGGCTTTTTTGCTCATTTTATTTCTAGGCCGCTTAAACAACTCGCAAACAAAGTAAATACACTTGATAACCCGGCTAGTTTTGAAAATTTTGAGAATATAAAAGCATGGTATTTTGAAAGCCAGAGGTTAAAGCTTGCCATGTTAAAAGGTGTGAGTATTTTACAAACTCAAATAGGCCAATTACGCCATGATGCACAAACAGACCCACTTACAGGGGCGCATAACCGCAGAAGTTTAAACGGATTACTTAATCAACTTATGCTTAAGCAAATTCCATTTGCAATATTGGAAATTGATATCGATTTTTTCAAGCGTGTAAATGATACCTTTGGCCACCATAAAGGTGATGAAGCACTAAAAACACTCACCGATATTATAAAAAAACTATCCAGAAAGGATGATGTTGTAGCGCGTATTGGTGGTGAAGAGTTTGTACTCATATTACCAAATGAAGACAGCGAAAGTGCTTTTAAAATAGCGGAACGACTACGAACAACCGTTGCCTCAACAAACATGGACATTATTGGATTTATTACTATTTCTATAGGTATTGCAACCTGGCCTGAGCACAGTAACGATATAGACCAAGTGTACAAATATGCGGATAAAGCACTTTATTACGCTAAAGATCACGGCCGAAACTGCTGTGTAATAGCTGATAAAAATTAACGACTTATAGAACCATCAGTATTTAAAATTGGGTTTCTATAGGTGAGTAATTTACGGATACTTCGACATTTTTTACATCAGAATAAGCACTCAATGATTTAGCAACGGCTTTTATATTATCGTCTTGAGTGACTAGTAACATATAGTTATGCGCAGTCGAGCGTATTAAATTAAAGTTGTTGGCTAAATCCTTTGGTACAAAATCAGATGCAAGCGTAAGAACAAGTGTTCCTGTAACGACCCCTTTTTGTTGCATCGTTTGGTTAAAAACAATATCCCCCTTTTTCAATACCTCTGAGTTAAAAATCAATTTATCGCCTGATGACATAATGCTATTTGCTTGCAGATGTATTTTTTGGCTAACATCTTCTACTGCCGTTTTATTTTTTATGCTGACCTGTGTTGGAGTTTGAGGCTCAGACTGTTGTACGGCTGCAGCAGCTGGCTCTTTGCTGTTATTACAGGCAGTCAAAGTGCCTGAAGCAGTTAATATTAATGCAATTATTAAATACGGCGGTTTCATATTTTTACCTTTTTATTATACAAGATAGAGTTTTTTAGCTTTTTTTTTACACGACTTATTGCTACTGTCATTTGGTATTACATTTAAAATACATTTAATAAACAAAAATTACAAAATATAAACAGGGTGTTTTATGTCTAATTTCAAACTAACCACAGTAGCAACAATTGTTGCAGCTACTTTATCCGCAGGACAACTAACCGCAGCTGAATCAGCGCAATACTTTGATGTAACTGCAAACTCTCAAACTCAAGCAATAACACCAGCGGCAATGCAGCAACGCGCACTAGCTGAGCGAACGACAGTATCTGGTCATCGTTCTATTTATGACAAACAATTGGGTAAAGCCACATTTTTATGGCAAGCGGTGGGGCAAAAGGCGCCAAATATGTCGCTTATTGAGCCTGCAAAACGAAACCAATATGCAGCGGATCTTTATTTAGAATCTCTAACTGGTATTAGCAGTCAGAAAAGCACAATATCATCAGCAGTAATGACTGATTTGCATGAGCAAAAGCGAGGCTCAATAGTCGCAAAGTATAAACAGCAGGTTCATGGTATTGATGTTTTTAATCGTGAATTCAACTTAATAATGGATAAAGAGTTTAACCTTGTGGCTGGCTCTGGTTATTTTGCGGATACGTCGTCAGCTGAAAAATCATTTGCGGCTCTGAGTGGCTTTGTAAATGCTGAGCAAAGCATTCAATCTGCACTTTTGGAATTGGCTGGTATTAATGCATCGCTTCGTAAGATTGGCGAAGAAGGTGGATATGCTAAATATCAGGCCACCTCAGGTGATGATTCTAAAATTATATTAGGTGAACCCCGCGCGAAGAAAGTATTTTTTGAAGTCGCAGGACAATTAGAGTCAGCATATTATGTTGAAGTCGAAGTTGCGGATAAAAATGCGCTTGAAAGCGACTATTATAGCTATGTAATTGGCACTCAAAATAACAAAGTTTATTTTAAGAAAGACTTGAAATCACATGCAGCCGACTTTAATTATCGCGTGTATGCTAATCAAGATGGCTACCCAATGGAAAGCCCTCATGGTGATGTAATTCCAGCTGATGGGCCTGATCAAGTTGATGAAACTGAAATTTTAGACGCGCCAATGGTTGCGTTATCTTATTACAGTAAATTAAGCACAATGGATCCATGGTTAGCTGATGATGCTACGACTACATCGGGCAACAATGTATTTGCTTATGCTGATGTTGTTGCGCCACAAGATTTTAGTGAAGGCGACTTTACAGCTGACACCACAGCCGATCTGACATTTGATTATCCGTACCAAGTAGATCAAGTTGCTAATAGTTACGCTAATCGAAAAGCCGCAATTGTTAATTTATTTTATATGAATAACTTTTTACATGATTTTTTCTACGATCACGGCTTTGATGAAACATCAAATGTTGCGCAGCTATCTAATTTTGAACGTGGAGGCATAGAAGGCGATCCAATTGAAGCACAAGCGCAGGATAATTCAGGACGTAACAATGCCAATATGTCGACACCTGCAGATGGTGCAAGCCCTCGTATGCAAATGTATTTATACAATAGTAAAGATGCACAAGTCGGTGTTGATTTTGGTATTACAGTTACTTCGCATGCGACTTTAGGTTTATTAGATTCAACACAAGAGTCAGGCTTTGGTCAATATCAATTTAGTGATATTAAAGGGGATGTTGTTCGCTTAGACGATGGTAATACAGCCGATTCAACAAGTATTAATGATGGGTGTGAGCCTGCTATAAATGCCGCAGATCTTGCAGGTAAAATAGCGTTAGTCGATCGCGGCTCATGTTCTTTCACAATTAAAGTAAAAAATGCACAAAATGCGGGCGCAATAGCAGCAATTGTTGTGAATAATGACCCAGACACAGATGAGCCAGCGCCAATGGGCGGTGAAGATGATGCAGTTACTATTCCAAATATGGGATTAAATTACGCTGATGGTCATGCTATGTATGACTTAATGGCTGCGGGCGATACTGTTTCTGTAGATATGTTTACTAAAGCAACATTAAAAGATGGTACGTTTGATAATGGTATTATTGCTCATGAGTGGGGACACTATATCAGTAACCGTTTAGTGGGTAACTCATCTGGTTTAATTAACTTCCAAGGTCGCGCAATGGGCGAGGGTTGGGGGGACTTCCATTCACTCATGTTTATTGCTAAAGCTGATGATATTAACATTACAGGCAATGATAAATTCCAAAAGGCATATGGTAGCGGTACATTTGTAGAGGACTTTTATTACGGTATTCGTCGCGTACCTTACTCAACTGATACCGAAGTAAATGCATTATCATTCCGCCATATTACAGAAAATGCAGGCGCTGATATTGGAATTACACCAACAAGCGTAGCTTCGCCACATGCCGCAGGCGAAATTTGGGCAACGATGTTATGGGAAAGTTATGTAGCATTAATTAACGAGCATGGTTTTGAGGAAGCTCAAAACCGCATGGCTGACTACCTTGTTGCTGGCTATAAATTAACGCCAGTAGCTCCGCTTTACACTGAAGCGCGTGATGCCATCTTAGCTGCTGCTTATGCTGTTGAACCTGCCGATTATAAATTAATTTTAGGAGCATTTGCTAAGCGTGGCATGGGATTAGGAGCTGAATCGCCAGAGCGTTTCAGTGATGATTTAACGGGGGTTGTTGAATCTGATAAATCTGAGCTTGCTACATTCGCGTTAAGCGACGTGATAGTTAATAACGCATATAACGGTGCTGAGCTTGGTTATTGTACTAACGATAATATTCTAGATAAAGGTGAAACAGGTTCTATTAGTGTAAGCATTGTTAACCGTGGTAGTGAAACCTTAACAGGGACTAAAGCGCAGTTAACGGTAATCAGCGATCATGATGTAACACTTGAAAATGATGGGTTAGTTACCTTTGCTGAAACAGCACCATTTGCAATATCAACAAGTGACGCTATCACTATTACTTTAAATGATGCAGGCACCGCTGAAACATTAGAAATAGCAGTAACCTTCCCTGAGCTTGAAACGGATGATGATATTGTTGAAGCACTAGAAGATTCAATTTCATTCACTGTAAATATAGATTTTGAAGATGAAGCACCTGTCAGTGCTACTGTTTCAGATGATATGGAAGTGTCGGCTGCCTCATTATTTGATTTAAACGAAAATGTAATGTTTGGTGGGGATGCTGCTATCGGTACGCAGAGCATGGATAACAGTGGCAATATAACCACTTTTGATGCTGCGGGCTTTGCCTTAGGCGCTCAGGCAATGTTTTTAAATAACAATAGCTTCCAAACTGATGTGGCGGTTGAGTCTAAATCGTTTGAAATAGGTTACTCAGGTGATTTTGAAATATCATTTTGGCACCTTTACCTCATTGAAGAGAATTGGGATGGTGGTGTTGTAGAAATTAGTGTTAATGATGGCGAGTGGACGGATGTAACGCAAGTGGGTGGGGAATTTAGTGTTGGTTATAACGGCCCACTAATTGAAAATACCTCTCAAGCACTCCAAGAGCGAAATACATTTACAGGACGTAATATTCAAGACGATGGGGCTTTTGGCAACTACGAAACAATTAATTTTGGCGATGCTTTAAATGGCAACCAAGCTAAAATTCGTTTCCGTATTTCATCTGATTCGGCTGTTGCTGATTTTGGTTGGTGGATTGATAATCTAACAATGTCTAACGTGTTATCGCCTGTATTCTCCAAAGTAGTCGCAGGAGACGCTGCAACATCATGTGATAACGCGATGCCATTGTTACTTGTTGAGAGTGATTCAGCAGAAATAACTGAATCTGGCACTGGCACTATTACAGCGACTGCCACAGATAGAAATGGTGATGCATTAACTTATGCTTGGACGCAAGTTAGTGGTACAGCGGCAACACTGTCGGGTATAGATACAGCAATATTGACTTTCACACCTGGCTCTATAAATGCAGATGAAGAACTTGTATTTGAGGTTGCGGTAAGTGATGGGACGACAACTGTAGCTCAGCAAAGTACAGTAATGGTAAAAAATGAAGCTGTTCCTGTAGTACCTGTAACCGAGAAGAAATCTAGCGGTGGTAGTGTTGGCTTTATTGCTTTATTACTTACCCCATTAGTGTGGTTTAACAGACGTCGTAAAAACGTTAGTAAATAAGTTTAAATAAACGTTATTTAAAAGCCCCTGAATTTATTCAGGGGCTTTTTTATTTGATTAATACCAATCTGCTTATATATGGGGACTATTTAACGTTAAGAAAATTACGCTAGAACTAGGCAAAAGTTTTTGTATCTATGTTCTAAATAAAAATTTTTAACGACGTTATAGTGCAATTTAATTCGTTAAATTGATCAAAGATTTATGTAGGTTGGTATAATATTTATTTTCTTAAGTTTTCTTTAAGTTTCGCTCGCTAAGTTACAAACATACACTTTATATGAGCGATGTTTATGCAATTAGCACACCTACCTTCATCACCCGTTTATATTGAAAATAACTCACGCTTTGTTAGTGCTCGCATTAATGATGAGCATAGAAGTGCGTTAGAAAACACAGTTAAAGAAGGGTTTTTAGTCGCTTATAACGCCACGCTTACCTCTTTTATGCCATTACTTTGCCAATACACGACAAACGAAGGGCAGTGCACATTGGGTTTAAGGCAAGCAACAGCACCTCTATTTATAGAGCAATACTTAGCACAGCCCATTGAGTATTTTTTACCTGAGCCTACACAGCGTAATAAAGTATTTGAGCTTGGCAATCTATGCTCTACACATCGCAAAGCAACGCTTGGGCATTTTATTGTTGTTAATGAAGCCCTGCAAAGTGTAGGAGCAAAACATTTAGTATTTTGCGCCACTAAAAAAGTACGTGCGCTGCTACGCTTATTAGGCGTTAATTGTACTGAAATTGCTGTGGCAAACAGTTTTGTTGTTGAGCATCCGCTGAGTTGGGGAAGTTACTACGCTAATCAGCCTACCGTATGCGTTGTGAGTTTAGATCAAGCTCACCAACAAGTATTAAATACCCCAATGCTTTTTAGTTTGATGCAGCAAAACCACTCAAATATCAATTCTTTGGTAAATGCGTTGGTGAATGTATGAATTACTATAATACCCATGCAATATCGCCATTAATTATTGCCCACAATAAAGAGCAAACACTTGAAATTAACGGTGGTGAGTTTAACCAGCAAATACAAAAAGTAGTAAAAATACTACATAGCTTTAACGGCAAATGTATCGCTTATAAGCTCGATAATACGCCAGCTTGGTTTGTTATTGATGCCGCTACTGCGGTTTCTAATAAAGTGGCTGTGCCAATAGCTCACTTTTTTAGTGAGCAACAAACTCAATATGTACTAGCGCAATGCGGCGCTAATATATTTATGAGCGACACACCAAACCCTTTACTCGGGGAGCCGACTGCATCAATTACTTTATTTGAGTGTTACACATTATATATTTACGAAATCGTTGTAGCTAACCCCGTCAGTTATTTTCCAGATACTCAAAAAGTAACGTTTACGTCAGGATCGACTGGGCAACCAAAGGGCGTGTGTTTATCTGCAAATAGCCAAATGCAGGTAGCTCAATCTCTGTGCGATAAAATTAATATTAAAAAGCCTGTTCATTTATGTTTATTGCCGCTTGCTGTATTGCTTGAAAATATAGCCGGTGTGTATGCCCCTTTAAAAAGTGGCGGTACAGTGCATTTAATGCCGTTAAATGAATTAGGCTTTGTTGGTACTGCATTAAAACAGCCCGCACAGTTTATAGCTGCGATTGATAAAGTTAAGCCAAATACGCTTATTTTAGTGCCTGAACTATTAGCATGCTTAGTTACTTTTGCAGAAGATGGGTGGCAACCGCCTAGTTCGTTACAGTTTATTGCAGTAGGTGGTGCGCTTGTCAGCGAAATGCTAATAGTAAAAGCGCGTAGCTTAAACTTACCGGTGTACCAAGGGTATGGTCTATCTGAAGCCGCATCGGTTGTCAGCTTAAACACGCCAACAAACGATAATCTTCACAGTGCAGGAACAGTGCTTCCACACCTTCAAACCAAAATTGAAGACGGCCAGCTGTTCATAAAAGGTGAGATATTTTTAGGTTATTTGAATCACCCACCGCATGATAAAAACCAGTGGTATGCAACCGGCGATCTAGTCGAGCAGCGTCAAAATACTTTATTTATAAAAGGCCGATTAAAAAATCTAATTATTACCAGCATGGGGCGCAACATCAGTGCCGAGTGGCCTGAATCACTATTACTCAGTCAAAGCGGTATTTTACAAGCGGTTGTGTTTGGTGAGGGGCGACCTTTTCTCAGTGCCATTATTTACGCCGATTCAAAGCTATGTAACCCCGAGTTAGCTCAATACATTAACGCAATTAATAAACAACTACCCGACTATGCTCGAATTCAAAAGTGGCATCGTTTAACTGCCCCATTAAGTGTGCAACAAGGATTATTAACCACAAATAATCGCCCAAAACGAGATGCCATAAGTAAGCAATACCATGCTGTATTTGATCAATTTTACCGACTTGGAGAAGTAATTAATGAGTGATTTTTTTAACACCCTTAAAGAGCAAACTAAACAAGAGCAAAACTACCTGCTTGCAGCGCCTATTATTCAGCGTGTTTTTAAAGGCGAAGCATCACTTGAAGAATACGCCTCGTTTTTAGCACAAGCGTATCACCATGTTAAGCACACCGTGCCATTAATGATGTCGGTTGGTGCGCGATTAACCGACGTTCAAGAATGGCTGCGCGAAGCGATCGCAGAATACATTGAAGAAGAAATTGGCCACCAAGAGTGGGTACTTAACGATATTGCAGCCTGCGGTTTTGATAAAGAAACCGTACGGTGTAGTCAGCCACAATTTGCCACTGAAATGATGGTGTCTTATGCGTACGACTCTATTGCTCGTAAAAACCCATTGAGCTTTTTTGGTATGGTACATGTGCTTGAAGGGACGTCCATTGCACTTGCAGATGGTGCCGCTTCAAATATTGCAAACGCTGTGGGCTTACATCAAAAAGCATTTAGTTATTTAACGTCCCATGGTGCGCTTGATATAGAGCACGTAAAGTTTTTTGAAAACCTAATGAATCAAATAACAGACGAGGCAGATCAACAAGCCATACTCCATGGGGCAAAGCGCTTTTATCGTTTATATGGCGATATATTTCGTGGTTTGGATGATGAGCCTTTTTTTAAAGCCAATATACAAGGCAAGCAGGCATGAGTAGCTCTTTGTGTTTATTAACTGGCGCTACCGGTGGAATAGGACAAGCAATTGCTAAAGCCCTATATGCAAAAGGGTGGAAGTTACTCCTTGTTGGGCGAAATGCTCAAGCTCTTGAAAAACTCAGTGCTACATGCCCAGACAGTGAAATATTTATTGGCGATTTAACCGACGATACAACACGCATTCATTTAGCTGTAAAAGCAAAGCAATTAGGCGGCGTTAAATTGCTAATTAACAATGCCGGTGTTAATGCAATGCAAAGTCTTGAGCACACAAGCTCTGAGCAAATAGACAATATGCTAAGTACCAATTTGTCGGTGCCTATTAAATTATGTCAGCTATTTTTGGGGCAGTTGCAGTATACCAAAGGCACCATTGTTAACGTGGGATCATCGTTTGGCAGTATCGGATATCCGTATCAAACGCTTTATTGCGCGAGTAAATTTGGTTTACGTGGTTTTACAGAGGCGCTTTCGCGCGAACTAAACGGTTCGGGTGTTAAAGTCGCTTACCTAGCGCCAAGAGCCACTGACACCACCATTAATAACAGCAAAATCCGTGCGCTGAATAAAGAGCTCGGTAATAAAATGGACTCGCCAGAATTAGTTGCCAGAGAGTTGCTTGCGCTTCTTGATTCTAATCAGACACGGCGTTTTATCGGCTTTCCTGAAAAATTATTTGTACGCATTAATGGCGCTTTCCCACGTATTGTAGATAACGCCATTGCAAAACAACTACCTAAAATAAAACGTTTTTTAAGTTAAAAATAGATGAACAACGAGGATAAAATTATGTATAAAATGACCTTAGCATTATATTTAGTATTCACGAGTATATTTCCTGCATCGGCCTATGCTGGCGAATCGCAAGATTTAGTCGCTATTCAACAGAAGTGGGCTATCGCTAATTATGAACTTAAAGATGACGCGCAAATAGATGCGTTCACGCAATTAAGTGAGCAAAGTGCGTTATTTGTTAAAAACTACCCAAATTTGGCACAAACGCATATTTGGAATGGCATTGTGTTAGCTAGTTTTGCAGGTGCAAAAGGCGGGTTGGGAGCACTTGGTTTAGCAAAAGAGGCAAAAACGTCACTCGAACAGGCGCTCTCAATTGACGGTACAGCACTCGATGGCTCAGCATACGCAAGCCTTGCAACGCTTTACAGTAAAGTACCTGGTTGGCCAATTGGTTTTGGTGATGATGACAAAGCTGAAAAATTATTTAAACAAGCACTCGCTTTTAATCTCGAAGGCATTGATACTAACTACTTATATGGTGAATACTTGTACGATGAAGGCGATTACAAAGAAGCGAAAGCACGTTTGCTAGCAGCCCAAGCTGCGGGTATCCGTGATACTCGCGCTAAAGCAGACAAATATCGTCAACAAGCAATAAGCCAGCTATTGGCAAAAGTAGACAAAAAACTTAAAAGATAAACGACACAATGCATTTATTACTCGTTGAAGACGATCATTTAGTGGCGCAAGGGCTTATTCGCTCTTTGCGCCAAGAGGGCTATAGCGTAGAGCATAGTGGCACAGTAAAACACGCCCTAGAATGCCTTTCTAGTGGTGAAATTGAACTCGTTATTCTCGATTTAGGGTTGCCAGATGGTGACGGTTCACTGGTTTTAAAGCATATTAAAGCACAAAAAAAAGTAATTCCAGTGGTCATTTTAACCGCTCGCGGCAGTATAGACGACAAAGTGCAAGGTCTTGATATGGGCGCTGATGATTACCTTGCAAAGCCGTTCGACCCTGCAGAGTTATTTGCTCGACTACGTGTGGCAAGTCGACGCGTTAATCAAACTCAATCGAGTTTACTGCAATGCGGGGAGGTGGTCATAGACAGCTCTGCTCATACGGTGACACTCAATGGAGAGTCACTGACATTACCGCGTAAAGAATACATGCTTTTAAAAGCGTTAATGGAAAACCAAGGTCGTGTGCAGTCAAAACAACAACTCGAAAACAAACTTTACCAATGGGGTGAAGAAGTCGGCTCTAACGCGATAGAAGTACACATTCACCACCTTAGAAAAAAATTCCCTAGCGACTTTATTAAAACCTTACGTGGCATTGGCTACGTGGTTGGCAAGCGCTAGAGCGTGTTTATCTTTCGAGGTTGAAAATGTCTATTCGTAAACGTCTGACCTTAATTTTACTTTCAATGATGGTGCTAACTTGCTTTTTAGCATTAGTAAAAGGCTATCAAAAAAGTATGCACCACGGCGAAAGTTTGCTTGATGATGAACTTAAAATAGTAGCTGGCGTTTTAATTGAGCAACCATTGGCACTAAGCACAGATGCAGTACAAGTAAGTAATAATAGCGCTCAGTTGTTGTATCAAATTTGGCAAAATAATAATTTACTTAGTGGCTCATCGAGTTTAACGAATAACCAAATTAGTTTTAGCGAGGGCTTTCAAACGGCCAATGTAGCAGGGCAGCGTATGCGGGTATTTGTGATGAGTAAAAACACCCGTAAAATCATCGTTGCTGAACCTATGGCAAAGCGTTTTGAATTAGCTGAAGCCGTTATTTTATCTGCAATGTTACCTATGCTATGGGCAGTCCCTCTGCTTGCTATTTTTATTAGCTTTTTTGTTAAATACGCATTAGCCCCTCTTACTCGATTATCTAAGCAGTTAGCGTCTCGCCAAGCTAACGACTTTACGCCAATTAACTGGCAAGTAACCGACGAGGAAATTAAACCGGTTATTAATCGTTTAAACGACTTATTTAAGCGTGTAGAAACAGCCTACTTACGGGAGAGATTTTTTGCCTCTGATGCAGCCCATGAGTTACGTACCCCGCTTAGTAGTTTAAAAATTAACGTACATAATTTGGCTAATAAACAAAGTAATCTGCAAGACCATCAAGAATTACAAGCTATGTCGCAGGGCATTAATCGCTTAAGTAATATTGTCGAGCAAATGCTAATTTTAGGGCGCACTCAGCCTGAACAATGGCAGAGGCAGTTTAGCGAGCAATCATTGCTAGCGATTACTCAGCAAGTCGTATCGGAGCAATACGACAAAATAGATGAAAAAAACCAAACCATTAGTCTTGAAGGCGATGACTTTATTCTTAATGGTGATGAGTTTACATTAACCACACTCATCGCTAATTTACTTAGCAACGCCATAAAGTACACCCCCAATAATGGTCAAATTATAATTAAATTAGTATCAAGTAATGACGACTTTAGTTGGCAAATTGATGATTCCGGTGCGGGTATGACTGAAGAGCAAAAAGAGCGAATATTCAATCGTTTTTATCGCGTAGGTGGCGATCAGCATCCATCAGGCGAGCAAGGTGCCGGTTTAGGTATGGCGATTGTTCAACACATAATTGCTATTTATGGCGCAACTATTCATTTAGCGAATAGCCCTTTAGGCGGACTAACCGTTAAGGTTACTTTTACGGGAGTAAAAAGTGACTAAACGTTTATTTAATCGGTGCCTTTGTTGTTTGCTATTCTTGTCGTTTAACGCGGCGAGTAAAGAGTACCTTATTATTTTAAAAGATCATTTGTTTTATCCCTCGCAAATTACCATTCCCGCGAATAAAAAAGTCAAACTATTGATAGAAAACCAAGATAGCACACCAGAAGAGTTTGATAGCTTTGATCTAAACAGAGAAAAAGTACTCTACCCAAACCGTAAAAGCATTATTTATATAGGGCCGCTTAGTAAAGGGCATTACGAATTTTTTGGTGAGTTTTCGCCCAATACAGCAAGGGGCGTTGTAATAGTTGGTGATGAGGAGGCGCAGCATGCTAATAACTAGTTTAGTCATGAGCCTTAATCAATTGCTACCTGTGGCTATTTTATTAGTGCTACTACAAGTAGTTAAAAAACAAAGCGCTTTAAAAATAGGATCTGCTTTATTAATTGGCGCGCTCATGTCGTTTTTGTACATGCAAAGTGCATCATGGGTGAGCCAGTGGTTTGAACACCAAGGGCTAGAGTACTCACAAATAGGGCTATGTATTACTATATTTATAGCTGTATTAGTATTTGCAATAAAGCAAAAATCAGCGGCTTTTTATATTGCGGTTATAAGCACAATAACAATGTATTTAAGCCACTATATTATTTACCTCACCAGCTTTTGGCAAAGTAATGATGCAGGGCAAAGCTTATTTATTGGCACTTTATTAGGTGTTGGAATTTGTTTAAGTTTTAGCGTATTGCTGTACTTTTTAATGAATGCAATTAAGCACCGTTTTGGTATGTATCCGCTTTTTACTTTGCTTGCTTTTAACAGCGCGGCTAAGTTATTAGTTGCACTGGATTTGGCAAGCCAAATAGATTTAATTACCAACACCGCAACCGTGTGGGATTTACGTGATTTGTTAAACGAAAACTCTGAGCTAGGCCGCGTACTGCGTGCTCTTGTTGGTTACGAGGCTACCCCTGATCTAATGAGTGTACTTATATATAGTACAAGTAGCGTGATATTTTTATCACTTTGTTATGTTATTTCAGCTTCAATATCTAAGGAACGTGTATGAAAGCACTCAACCTATATTTAGCGCTTAGCTTTACCGTTTTTTGTTTGTTGGTATTCTCAATCCCAGTTAAGGCCGATGGTATTGTTGTTGATAAGGTATATCACCCCTATGTTTTACCTTTTGAGCGAGAGTTTGAATGGCGGTTGGTGTCGCACCAAACAGATAGTGGCAACATACTAGCGCAGCGTTTGGGTGGTGGCGGTGCTATTAACGATACAATGGCACTAGAAGGTTATATAGTTGGTGAGCGAGACGATAACGGCGACTTTGGTTTAGAAGCTTATGAGCTTGAACTACGCTGGCAATTGATTGAGCAAGGTAAATTATGGGCCGATTGGGGGGCATTATTTGAGCTTGAAAAAAAACATAATGAAGATGTGTATGAAGCAACGTCGGGTTTTGTGATAGAAAAAGAGTTTGGTAAAACAAGCTTAACTATGAATGCCTTTTTAGTGTACGAGTGGGGGCAGGATATTCAAAATGAATGGGAAAGTGAGTTTAGAGCGCAATATCGCTATCGATATCGTTCTGCTTTTCAGCCATCTCTTGAAGTTTACGTAGGTGAAGACTTTGTGGGTATAGGTCCAGGGTTTATAGGTTTGCAGCGTTTTGATGGACAAAAGCAGTTAAAATGGGAAGCGGGTTTTATCACTGAGATAAGCCAATCAGAAAAAAATCATAGTTTTAGGCTCGCATTAGAATTTGAATTTTAATAACCAATGATAGCGGTTTTGGTTGTTTATCACTCTGATTATAGATGGGTACTTGACATGTTTTAAAAAATCTATATAGTGGGCTGCAGCTAGAAAGAAAGCATGTAAGCTATAAATCTCCATTTCGATGTTGTATAAGTAATACTTGTAGTACCGTCCTGAAGTTTTTAAAGTACCATCTCATTTTTTGCTACACCCGCTCTTATGAGCATATTTTTTATTTTATATCAGGATATTACAATGTCTAACATCGTATCAGGTACAGTTAAGTGGTTCAACGAGTCTAAAGGTTTTGGTTTCATCGAGCAAGAAAATGGCCCAGACGTTTTTGCACATTTCTCAGCAATCAAAAGCGAAGGTTTCAAAACTTTAGCTGAAGGCCAACGTGTAGAGTTCACTCTTTCACAAGGTCAAAAAGGTCCACAAGCTGATAACATCACAGCTGTATAATTTTACTTTTTAAGTAAAATGAAAAAAAGCGCTTAAGGCGCTTTTTTTGTGTCTAAATTTTGATGAAAGTTACCTGCGTTTATTAGATAAGATCAACTCCACTTATTTACTCACTATACCAACCTGTATAAATCTTTGAGCAATTTAACGAATTAAACTGCATTATAACGTCGTTAAATTTTTATTTAGAGCAACTAGATACAAAAATTTTTGCCCAGTTCTAGCGTAATTTTCTTAACGTTAAATAGATCCCATATAGAAATTAATTATCCTGAATTCCATAAGGTAACGCACTTGTTTTTTCCATTTCAGTGAACGCCTTCTGAAGTGCATTAACAACATTAACGTCTGTTTTTTTATTCGCTGCTAAGTAAGCACCTACAGTGAGTTCGTTTATTCTATATACAAACTTTAAATGGTTGGGTTCAAGTTTTAAATAATCACTTAGCTGTTGCATATAAAGTGGATCGTCTACAACTAAGTCTACTTTTTTAGCGAGCAATAAATCATATGACTTTTGAATGTCGCTAGTGAATACTGCTTCAAAACCTAGTTTTAAAAGAGTCTGTGTAGAGAAGTCATTGCGTTGCATCGCTATTTTGTAGTTTTTAGCTTGCTCGGTACCTTCAATAACTATATCAGTGCGCTCTGAGAGAGCTATAAACCCCAAATCAAATCGTCCCACTTGTGCAATCCAATAAAATTGTTCTTCTCGCTCTGGTGTTCTTGCTAGGCTGTAAATAAAAACGTTGCTTTGCTCGGTTGCTAACTTATAAGCACGCGCCCACGGATACATTTGTATATTAGGTGTTAGCTTAGCCTCTGCAAATATATCTCGAATTAATTGAGTGCCTTCTCCTGTTACTTCACCATCAACCAATACCTGATTCGGTGGTGCTAATTCTGTAACAACAAGCAGTGTTTCTGTTGCTTGAATATGCACAGAGTAAATAAAAAAAAGAAAATAAATAATATATTTCACAATAGCGAATCGTCATTCAGTTAAATATAGTGATATAAGTGTGGCTTAAAATATTGAAAATACAAAAAATTAATCATGAAAATTAGTGACTAAGATATTGGTTTATTTAAATTTGAGTGTAAATATGAATTGTGTGCTGAGTTATGTTTTCACGTTGTAGTAATCAGCCTAGGAGGCTGTGTAACGACGTTCTAAAATGATTTAACCCGCATAATTTTTATGCCAATTAAACTTGGTATGAAGTATTAAAGGATTGATAACTTGAAATATAAAGTACTAAAACGATAAAAGGGCCTTGCGGCCCTTGGTGAAGTATCGTTCAAGTTAGATAGTACTTTAACCCCTTAAAGCAGCTATCTTCTTGTTTTGCAACACCGGTTTCATCTCAATAAGTTTCTAAGCTAGCGAGAGGAAAAACCCAGCAATTGCTGCGCTCATAAGGTTAGCCATAGATCCTGCTAACACTGCTCTGAGCCCTAAGCGCGCGATATCCTTTCGCCGACTAGGCGCCATACCGCCTAATCCACCTAGTAAAATGGCTATCGATGATAAGTTAGCAAACCCACATAAAGCAAAAGTAACAATTGCTTGTGTGTGTGCGCTTAACGTATCGCGATAATTTATAAAGTCTAAGTAAGCAACAAACTCGTTCACTACTATCTTTTGACCAATAAAGCTGCCGGCTATAATTGCTTCATCCCATGGCACACCTAGTAACCATGCAACAGGAGCAAATACATAACCTAATATTTCTTGAAGCGTTAATGTTGGGTAATCAAACCACCCGCCAATACCACCTAATAAACCGTTTAATAGTGCAATTAGCGCTACAAAAGCAAGTAACATTGCACCCACATTAAGTGCTAAATGCATGCCGTTTGCCGCACCTGATGCAGCTGCATCAATTACATTTACAGGCTTATCTTCGTCATCTAAATCTAAATCAGCTAAGTTATCTTTAGGCGTTTCAGTTTCTGGCACAATCATCTTGGCCATTAAAAAACCACCTGGAGCAGCCATAAAGCTCGCTGCTATTAAATACTTAAGCTCAATACCAATAATAACGTAACCGGCCATGACAGAGCCTGCTACAGTGGCTAAGCCACCTACCATCACTGCAAACAATTCCGATTTAGTCATCGTTGCAATAAACGGTTTAACAATAAGAGGGGCTTCAGTTTGGCCAACAAAAATATTCGCCGTTGCTGAAAGTGATTCAGTACGTGAGGTTTTCAATAATTTTTGTAAACCACCGCCTAATATCTTAATAATCCAATCCATAATGCCAAGGTGATATAGCACAGCAACTAATGCTGAGAAAAACACGATAACGGGCAAAACTTGAATTGCAAAAATAAAACCTAATGTATCTTGTGAGGCAAGTGGACCAAATAAAAATCCAATACCATCATTCGCATAACCAATTACCGATGAAACGGCCGCTGACATGCTCGTTAATACATTTTTTCCTGCTTCAAAAAACAGAACAAAACCGCCAATAACAATTTGCATCGCAAATGCTATGCCAACGGTTCTTAAATTAATTGCCTTGCGATTAGTTGACGCAGCAAAGGCAATGCTTAGCAGCACGCACATGCCAACTAAGCTCATAAATGTTGTCATACAAATGTTTCCCGTTGTTATTCTTGTAGTAAATATTTTATCTTACTTTTAATAATATCAATCGCAACACGGTTCATACCGCCTCGAGTCACAACTAAATCGGCGTTATGTTTCGAAGGCTCAATAAATTGATAAAACATCGGTCTAACAGTTGCTTGATATTGCTCAACAACAGATTGTAAAGTTCTGCCTCGTTGTTCCATATCACGCTGCATACGGCGCATTAAGCAAATATCTAAAGGTGTATCTATAAACACCTTAATATCAAATTCTTTATTAAGCGCTTTGTCACTCAATAATAAAATACCTTCAACAATGAGTATTTTTGCAGCAGGCACTCGGCGAGTTTTTTCGCTGCGTGTATGCTGTGCATAGTCATAGGTTGGTACTTCAACTGAGTTACCACAACGAAGTTGCGTTAAATGCTCAAGCATCAACGCATGTTCAAATGCATCAGGATGGTCGTAGTTCGTTTGCGTACGATGAGCCATCGGCAAATGCGACTGATCCTTGTAATAAGCATCTTCTTCAATAATGGCGATAGCGCCTGGTTCAAGCTCGTTAACCAATTCATTGTATATAGTTTGGCTAAAAAGAGATTTGCCCGACGCAGACGCGCCTGCAATAGCTATAATAGTAGTTCGTGTCACTAAAGTTCTCACCCACACAGAAGGATATATTGTTGGTAGATCACAATAGCAAAAAAGACACGATTAATCTCTTTTGCTTCGCTCAAGAATGCAAATTTATAATGTTTAGGTTTTATGAAACAGGACTTTTGTCCTGTACGGAAAATTCAAAGAGCGGATAAAGTAACCACCTAGAAACAAAGTGAGGTCAAAATGGCAAAAGCAATTATCTTAATGGCAGATAGCCTAGGAATCGGTGCAGCACCAGATGCAGATAAATTTGGTGATCTTGGCGCTAACACATTTGCTCACTTACTAAAAGCATATTACGACGAAACTGGCAGTGCACTGTCGCTTCCTAATTTATCTAAATTAGGATTAATAGACGCATGTGAAGCTGCAGGTGGAGAAACCTGTTTAATATCTGATCGCCAAACACCACAAGGTGCATGGGGTTACGCTAAAGAACTTTCTAGCGGAAAAGATACACCATCAGGTCATTGGGAAATGGCAGGCGTACCTGTGTTGTTTGATTGGGGATATTTTCCAAAAACACAGCCGAGTTTTCCACAAGAGTTTATTGACGAGTTTATAGCTCGCACAGGTATTCCTGGTATTTTAGGCAACTGCCATGCATCGGGAACGACCATTTTAGAACAGCTAGGTGAAGAACACGTAAAAACAGGTAAACCAATCTGTTACACCTCAGCTGATAGCGTGTTTCAAATAGCCGCGCATGAAAAATCATTCGGCCTAGAGAAGCTTTATCAAGTTTGCGAAATCGCACGGGCGCTACTTGATGAAATGAATATAGGACGAGTGATTGCGCGGCCATTTTTGGGTTCAAATAGCCAAGACTTTGCTCGAACGGGTAATCGTCGTGACTACTCAGTACTTCCGCCAGCACCCACATTGCTAGACGTATTAGCAAAAGACGGCGGCGAAGTAATTAGTATTGGTAAAATTTCAGATATTTACGCGCATCAGGGCATAACCCAAAAGCATAAAGCACCTGGGCTTATGAACTTGCTAGAAAAAACCAGCGAAGTAATGAAAAGCGCGCCAGATCGCAGCTTAATTTTTACTAACCTAGTTGATTTTGATGAAAAATTTGGTCATCGCCGTAACCCAGTAGGTTACGCAAAAGCATTAAAAGAGTTTGATGACTATTTACCAACTATACTAAATCAGTTAGACGCAGATGACATATTAATGATCACTGCAGATCACGGTTGTGACCCAACCTTTCCAGGTTCTGAGCATACTCGTGAATACGTACCTGTTATTGCATATAAACCAGGTATGATTAATACACCGTTAGGTGAACGCAACAGTTTTGCAGATATAGGCCAAACCCTAGCACAGTGGTTTAGTTTACCTGCACTTGATTACGGCGACAGCTTTTTAAATGAGCTAACAATGCCAAATAAAAAGGAAAACAATTAATGAGTACTCCGCATATCAGTGCAAACGTTGGTGATTTCGCCGAAACAGTATTAATGCCAGGCGATCCGCTACGTGCGCAATATATTGCTGAAAACTTTTTAGATGATGCAGTACAAGTTACAGGCGTTCGTAACATGTACGGTTTCACTGGTACTTACAAAGGTAAGCCAGTAAGCATCATGGGTTCAGGTATGGGCATTCCATCAATGTCTATTTATGCTCGTGAGCTAATTGTAAGCTTTGGCGTTAAAAATATTATACGTATTGGTACGTGTGGCGGTATTGGCACAGATATCAAAATCCGTGACGTAATTTTTGCACAAGGTGCAAGCACAGATTCTAACGTAAATCGTGCACGTGTACGTGGCTACGATTTTTCTGCAATTGCTAACTTTGATTTACTTTTAAACGGCGTAAACGCTGCAAAAGAGCTAGGAATTGAAGCAAAAGTAGGTAACGTATTTACAACCGACACTTTCTATCAAGCAGACGACTCGTTCTATAAAGATTTAGACAAGTTAGGCATGCTAGCAGTAGATATGGAAACGGCGGGTTTATATGGCGTTGCAGCTGAATACGGCGCAAACGCAATGGCATTATTTACAGTAAGCGACCACGTAATCACCGGTGAAGCAACACCTGCTGATGAGCGTCAAAGCACGTTTAACGAAATGGTTAAAATTGCATTAGAGTCAATAGCTTAAATAATACATAACAGTTCCTTGGTAACGTATTCACTAAGTTTTGGAGACACGCCCAAAGTGAAGTGAGACTAACCTCCAAAGCCGCATCTAATGCGGCTTTTTTTATGCGCGTCTACAAGGCAAAACCTAACTTGTTGTAGACGTAGAGCTTGCTCACGTTAGAAGCGCAGCTTCTCATTACTTAACATACTCAAGCGATCACTCTAAAAGCGTTGCTTTAAACGCCAGCAAGCTGCGCGCTACAAGGTAAACTTGGCTTATTGTTGTAGACGTAGAGCTTGCTCACGTTAGAAGCGCAGCTTCTCATTACTTAATATACTCAAGCTATCACTCTAAAAGCGTTGCTTTTAAACGCCAGCAAGCTGCACGTCTACAAGGTGAACTTGGCTTATTGTTGTAGACGTAGAGCTTGCTCACGTTAGAAGCGCAGCTTCTCATGACTTAATATACTCAAGCTATCACTCTAAAAGCCTTGCTTTTAAACGCCAGCAACCTGCGCGTCTACAAGGTGCAACTTGGCTTATTGTTGTAGACGTAGAGCTTGCTCACGTTAGAAGCGCAGCTTCTCATTACTTAATATACTCAAGCTATCACTCTAAAAGCCTTGCTTTTAAACGCCAGCAAGCTGCGCGTCTACAAGGTAAACTTGGCTTATTGTTGTAGACGTAGAGCTTGCTCACGTTAGAAGCGCAGCTTCTCATTACTTAATATACTCAATAAAAGAGTTGCTTTTAAACGCCAGCAAGCTGCGCGTCTACATAGGAAGCTTGGCTTTTTGTGGTAGACGTAGAGCTTGCTCACGTTAGAAGCGTAGCTTCTCATTACTTAATATACTCAAGCTATCACATTAAAAGCTTTGCTTTAAACGCCAGCAAGCTGCGCGTCTACAAGGTGCAACTTGGCTTGTTGTTGTAGACGTAGAGCTTGCTCACGTTAGAAGCGCAGCTTCTCATGACTTAATATACTTAAACTATCACTCTAAAAGCCTTGCTTTAAACGCCAGCAAGCTGCGCGCTACAAGGTAAACTTGGCTTATTGTTGTAGACGTAGAGCTTGCTCACGTTAGAAGCGCAGCTTCTCATGACTTAATATACTCAAGCTATCACTCTAAAAGCCTTGCTTTTAAACGCCAGCAAGCTGCGCGTCTACAAGGTGCATATTGTTTTGTATAAAAATCATCAGCGCTTTGTATAACTATTACCTAGTTAATGCTAGTGTTTAAAGCACATACATTTTTATAATTTACTGGATTAACCGCTAAATTGTGGAGTTAAATATGTCTAATTGGGTTGATGCAACTGTAAAAAAAGTAACATGGTGGAACGAAACGCTTTTTAGCTTAACGGTTAATGCCGATGTAGAGCCATTTAAAGCAGGGCAGTTTACTAAGCTTTCAATAATTGAGGATGATAAACGCATTGCGCGTGCATATTCATACGTTAATTCACCCGATAGCTCAGCTCTAGAGTTTTATCTTATCAACGTAGCTGACGGGCTTTTATCACCGCGCTTAGCAAAACTACAGCCAGGCGACAACGTACTAATTGAGCGCCGTGCAACAGGTTTTTTTACACTTGACGAAATTCCACAAAGTGAGCAGCTGTGGATGTTAGGCACTGGCACAGCAATCGGACCATTTTTATCAATATTGCAACAATCTGAGGTATGGCAAAAGTATCAGCATATAAACTTAGTGCATGGCGTACGTTTTAATAGTGATTTAAGTTACCAGCCGCTTATAAATGAGCTTTTAAAAGCTTACCCAGCACAACTTAATTATATACCTGTTGTGAGCCGAGAAGAGCCGTTAGAGGGCTTACATGGGCGTATTACTGATGCAATTCAAAGTAGTCGCCTATTTGATAAAGTAAAATTAGATCCAGCACCAAATAATGCCCAATTTATGATTTGTGGCAATCCACAAATGGTAAAAGACACAACCGAACTTCTTATAGGGAAAAGCTTTAAGCGTAACAGGCGCAGAGAGCCTGGACATATAACAGTCGAACAGTACTGGTAAGTGGCTGAATGACTACCCGCAAACTCTAAAATTTGTTATGTTGCACCACATTACGCGTTTAGTGTTCATATTAGGAAAGTTATGAAACCGTTATCAATTATTTTAGCTTCATTAATCACCACAGTTGCATTGATTAGTTATGCCTCAGATCAACAACCTGAAGTAACCGAGCCAAAACTCAAAAGTGCAGAGCAAGTTGTTACAAATAAAGGTGACTCAGTCTCAAAAAATACCAACACAGATAACTTTGCAACTGAAATAGATGCTAACGATAAAATTAATACTCTTGAATACAAAGCGCCCGAACTTAAAAAACCGGTAATCGACACCGCTAAAACAGATGATTCAAAAGTATTCGGTAACGAAGCACCACAGCCAGTAGAAAAGCCAAAAAATAAAGTAGAGAAAGCAGTGGCTGTTGCTGAGGCCGAAAAAGCAGTTACGCAAGCTAAAGAGGCACTTACTACTAAGCAGCAAACTAAGGCAAAGCAGTCACGTGAGTCACTTGCCGTGGTTGAGCAATTGGTCAACGCTTACAACGCACGTAACATTGAAGAGTTTATTCGCGTGTACTCTGAAGATGTAGAGTTTTATATTTTCCCAAATGAGCTATTATTTAAAGGTAAAGAAAAACTAATCGCACGTTATGGGCTAATGTTTAAAAAACTCAAATGTATTCACTCATCGCCAATTAAGCGCATAGTGCATGGTGACATAGTAATAGATCATGAGTTATCAGAAACATGCTCCACTGATAAAAACGTTGTAGATAAACGTTCAGAGTTAATTTCGAGCTATCAAATTAAAGACGGGAAAATAATACGCGTCTTATTTTTCCGTTAAAGGACTGTTATGCAAATAAGTGACGAAAGAAAAATTCGCTTAATGTACCGAGTTGAACCAGGCTGCTTAGGGCCTGATGGTGCTAACCATATAGAAGATTTTTGCCGTTTTGCTAACAAGCATATTAAATCGCCTTATTACGGCTTGTTTGTCTTTTTACCTCGTTACGATAAACAAAAAGATGAGCGTCAATACAGTGTAAATAGCCGTAACTTATCGCAAGTACAAGCTAAGGCGTACTTAAATCATTTTGATATTGATATAGATAATTTTGAAGAGCAGCTCGACGAGCTGCTCGCTAAAGCAATAGATTTATATTTTAAACGTTAAAATGCACTGCATGCAGCATACTATAAATTTAATTGTATTCCAGACGCTTCACCAGCCACAATTGTATTAAAGCTCTCGTTATCGTGTAAGCTTGCAAATGCACTTTCGTGTAATAGTTCATTACGTAAATTAGGCGAGTAATCTAGTGCCATTTTAATATCTGCTAGGGCATCTGCATGCTCATGTATTAGGGCAAAAGCACAGGCTCTTTGCCAGTATGCGTAGCCATAATCACTATCTATATCAATGGCTTGATTGCATAGTTCAATTGCTTGCGCTGTTTCGTTAATTTCCAGTAGTGCGTCAGCTTTATAAGCTATTGCTTCTACATCTTCTGGTTTACGTTTTAAAATTTCATCAAATATTTCAATTTTATTTGCAAAATCACTTTCTAAATTGGCGCGCATCCATAGCGAATGAACCTCGTTGGTAACCGATATACGTTCTTGGTTACTGAGTATTTCTTCAGAGCGTACACGCAGTTTTTCTTCAAGAATTTTTAATCTGTCTTCGTATTCATCCGTAATTACACTTACGCGTGTATTTACAATATCTTCTACTTTATTTTTAACATCACGTAGCGAGTTCCAACCCACTAAAACCAAAATAGATGCCGTGGCAGTAATAATAAAAAACACATTATTAATGGTATCGGTTGTGTATGTGAGCGCACGATCAGCGGTATCTAGTTGGGCGTGGGTAACTTGTTTAGTTACATCTTCACGTAGCTTTTGTTGATCTTGTCGTACTGCTTTTAGTTCATCTAAAACGTAGCGTTCTAAAAGTGGTTTATACATAGGCTCCTTTAGTTGGCTAAGGGCATGTTGTTGTTCTTGCGCAGTGAGCACTTCTGGCCTTTGTTCTGCTGCGTTCACAGTAGCCAAAAAAAATGTAAAACAAACAAAAAGTAAGGATATGTAATAACGCATTGGTATGCCTAGTTAAATTAATTACGAGTGTAACTTTAACACGCACAGCTAAAAGGCACAAAGCTAGTGAAGCCAAAAATTTTACAAAAAAAAGCCAGTTCAAGGTGAACTGGCCAAAACTGCTAAAACAACAAAAGTTGCAGGGAAATACAGGAGATAAATTGCATACTAACTGAATTTAGCTGAACAATTACTTAACTCAATTCAGTTAGTTAAAATAAGAAGATACACAAGGTATCTGGTTTATAAAGTAAAGGTGTATTGGGCTTAAGTAATACACCTTTATCGTTATAACTATAATTTCATGGTGAAGGGGGATATTCCAATGTGCGCTTAAGTAAATCAAAGCCACTTTTGAGCCCTTCACTTATCAATACGCCGAAATTTTTCAGTGCGATCACAGGTCTTCTAAAAAAGTTAAGATAAATATTTTAATCTCGTATTTTAAATACAGTTAGAAAGTGCAGTAAAAAGTATGCACAACTAACTATCCATCAAAATTATAAATGACAGCAATCGTTTTAAACAGCCGTTCGGTGCTGGTATAGCATAATTTATAAGCCTATATTAAATACACATAAGTATTTAGGCCGGTGTACTAAGTTATAAACCAACTAAATAAAATAACCGTTACTTTTGTACTATAAGGATTTCAGAATGAGCAACCCTAAAGCAGGCCAATGTCCGGTCATGCATGGTAGTAATACTAAAACGTCTAATCCAAATACCGATTGGTGGCCAAACGCCCTTAACTTAGACATACTTCATCAACACGATACAAAAACGACTCCATATGACAGCGATTTCAACTACGCTGAAGCATTTAAAACACTAGATTTAGAAGCCTTAAAAACCGATTTAAAACACTTAATGACGCAAAGCCAGCAGTGGTGGCCAGCCGATTGGGGCCATTACGGTGGTTTAATGATTCGCATGGCATGGCACTCAGCAGGATCATACAGACTAGCTGACGGGCGTGGTGGTGGCAGTACAGCTAATCAGCGTTTTGCTCCGCTAAATTCATGGCCTGATAATGGCAATCTCGATAAAGCGCGTCGTTTATTATGGCCAATTAAGAAAAAATACGGCAATAAACTCTCGTGGGCCGACTTAATTATTTTAGCGGGCAACATGGCATACGAATCAATGGGTTTAAAAACCTTTGGGTTTGCAGGCGGGCGCGAAGATATTTGGCATCCTGAAAAAGACGTATATTGGGGAGCCGAAAAAGAATGGCTCGCACCAAGCGACGGACGCTACGCCAATGTAGACAAGCCAGACACAATGGAAAACCCGTTAGCCGCAGTACAAATGGGCTTAATTTACGTTAACCCAGAAGGTGTTAATGGTGTACCCGATCCACTTAAAACAGCAGCACAAGTTCGCGAAACGTTTGCGCGTATGGCAATGGACGATGAAGAAACAGCAGCACTTACCGTAGGTGGGCATACCGTAGGTAAAACGCATGGTAACGGTAAAGCCGAAAACCTAGGGCCAGAGCCAGAGGCTGCTGATGTACACGAGCAAGGTCTTGGTTGGAACAACACCACAACACGTGGTATTGGTCGCGATACAGTAACTTCTGGTATTGAAGGGGCATGGACTACCCATCCAACTAAATGGGATAACGACTACTGTAAACTACTGTTAAGCTACGAATGGGAATTAACAAAAAGCCCAGCAGGCGCTCATCAGTGGGAACCGGTTAATATTAAAGAAGAAGACAAGCCTGTTGATGTAGAAGATCCATCAATTCGTTTAAACCCAATAATGACTGATGCCGATATGGCCATGAAAATGGATCCAGCGTATCGTAAAATTATTGAGCGTTTTTATAACGATTTTGATTACTTCTCAGATGTGTTTGCTCGTGCTTGGTTTAAATTAACTCACCGCGATTTAGGTCCTAAATCACGTTATTTAGGTGCCGATGTGCCAAGCGAGGATCTTATTTGGCAAGACCCAGTACCTACCGTTGACTACACACTCACAAACGCCGAAATTAGTGATTTAAAAGCAACATTACTTAGTTGCGGCGTTAGCGCTGCTGATTTAATTAGCACGGCATGGGACAGTGCTCGTACTTATCGTGGTTCTGATCACCGTGGTGGCGCAAATGGCGCACGTATTCGCTTAGCACCGCAAAAAGATTGGCAAGGTAACGAACCAACACGTTTAGCAAATGTACTAGCTGCACTTGAAAAAGTACAAGCAGGTTTAAACAAGCAAGTTAGCATCGCCGACTTAATTGTTTTAGGCGGAACAGCCGCAGTAGAACAAGCAGCTAAAAGCGCTGGTGTTGATGTAACCGTACCGTTCGCGCCAGGACGAGGGGACGCAACAGACGAAATGACCGATGCCGAATCGTTTGATGTGCTTGAACCCATTCATGACGGCTTTAGAAACTGGCTGAAAAAAGACTATGTAGTATCCGCGGAAGAGCTTTTACTAGAGCGTAGCCAGTTGATGGGTTTAAGTGCACCAGAAATGTCAGTATTACTTGGTGGCATGCGCGTGTTAGGCACTAACCACAATGGCAGTCAGCATGGCGTATTTACAAGTAATGTCGGCACCTTAAGTAATGACTTTTTTGTAAACTTAACGGATATGGCGTACCGCTGGGAGCCTACTGAAAAAGGGTTGTACAATCTTGTAGAGCGTACAAGCGGCGTAACTAAATGGACTGCAACACGTGTTGATTTAGTATTTGGCTCAAACTCGGTTTTACGTGCACTTGCTGAGTTCTATGCGCAAGACGACAACAAAGAACGCTTTGTTCACGACTTCGTAAATGCATGGGTAAAAGTAATGAATACCGACAGGTTTGATATTAAATAATCTGTGCGATGAACATAAAAAAGGGGAAGTAATTAATTACTCCCCCTTTTTTATTTATAACGCAGTGGCAAACATATATTTGTAGACGTCGAGCTTGCTCACGTGAGAAGCGAGAGCTTCTAATCATTGAATCACACAACCTAAAAACTACGTTTTACACGCCAGCAAGCTGTGCTTATACCCAAGTTTCAGAATATGATTTGTAGACGTTGAGCTTGCTCACGTTAGAAGCAAGGCTTCTAATTACTTAATATCCTAAAAACCGCATTTTTACACGTCAGCAAGCTGTGCGTCTACAGGGTTTATACCCAAGTTTTAGAATATGATTTGTAGACGTCGAGCTTGCTCACGTGAGAAGCAAGGCTTCTCATTGCTTTGTATATAGGAGTAAATGTATGTGTGGTTTGAATTTTGTAGACGTCGAGCTTGCTCACGTTAGAAGCAAAGCTTCTCATTACTTAAATATGCCATTATAAATATACGCAGTCCCAAAATGGATATTCTCCAACCTCATTTACAAGCTTAGCACGTAAAGGGTTTGCAACAATATAACGTGCCTGGTTAATTAAATCCTCTTCAGTTCTAAGTTGATGCTCAAAATAGTTTTGCTGCCAAATTGACCCATTAGAATAATTAAACTTATTAATATTCACTGTGGTAATACTTTTATATTGCCTCACAACATCATTAAGAGGTAAATCTTTTAATTGAAACAACCAATGTAAATGATCTGGCATTAACGTATAGCAAATAGTATTTACCTTGTTTTGCATATAAACCAATCCTCTTATTGCTATACATGCACTTTCAAAATTTTTGAATATCTGAGTTCTTTTTTTAGTACATATTGTGACAGAGTAAAATTGGTTTTCGCAGGTGTAGCGCCCAGTTAATAGTTTTTTAGATGAATACATAAAGATTTTAATTTATTGGGTTTTTATAAATATAGATAAAACGCACTGTTCAACAAGTTATATGGTGTACCTTGAAGTAAACGTGAGCTTGCTCACTACGTTTTTATACGCCAGCAAGCTGTGCGTCTACAGGGCTTATACCCAAGTTTCAGAATATGACTTGTAGACGTCGAGCTTGCTCACGTGAGAAGCAAAGCTTCTCATTACTTAATACCCTAAAAACTACGTTTTACTCGCTAGCAAGCTGTGCGTCTACAGGGTTTATACCCAAGTTTCAGAATATGACTTGTAGACGTCGAGCTTGCTCACGTGAGAAGCAAAGCTTCTCATTGCTTAATACCCTAAAAACTGCGTTTTTACACGCCAGCAAGCTGTGCGTCTACAGGGTTTATACCCAAGTTTCAGAATATGATTTGTAGACGTAGAGCTTGCTCACGTGAGAAGCAAGGCTTCTCATTGCTTAATACCCTAAAAACTGCGTTTTTACACGCCAGCAAGCTGTGCGTCTACAGGGGTTATGCAAAAATCCCCAAATTCACTATTTACCACCCATAAAAAAACGGCGCTAAATTTAGCACCGTTTTTAAAAGTAATGAGAAAAATTTACGCTTTTTTCTCTTCACAACTTGAAAGGTATTCGTCAAACGTACCCTGGAAGTCGATTACTTTTTTATCTTTAATATCAATGATACGCGTCGCTAATGACGATACGAACTCACGGTCATGGCTTACAAAAATTAGCGTGCCTTCAAAGTCTTTAAGCGCATTGTTAAGCGCTTCAATGGCTTCCATATCCATGTGGTTAGTTGGTTCGTCCATAACAAGAACGTTAACGTCTTGCATCATTAACTTACCGAATAACAAACGGTTTTTTTCACCACCCGAACAGTTGCGCGCTTTTTTATTTGAATCGTCAGCTGTAAACAACAAACGACCCAGCATGCCGCGTACCATTAAATCGTTATGATTAACTGTGCGCCACTGCGACATCCAATCAAACAAGGTTAAATCGTTATCAAAATCTTTAGTGCTGTCTTGCGGGCAATAACCAAAGGTCGCATTTTCAGACCATTTAATTTCGCCCTCTAAACTTTTAAGCTCGTTAACTAAACAACGTAAAAAAGTAGTTTTACCTACCCCGTTTTCGCCAATAACAGCAAGCTTAGCGCCAGCTTCTAGTAGTAGGTCGCCGCCAGTGAATAACTTTTCGCCATCAAAACCATGGCCAAGCTTGTTAACTTCAAGCGCTTGACGATACATTTTTTTACCTTCGTCAAACGAAAGCGATGGACTCATACGACTCGACGATTTAACTTCATCAAGTTTAATTTTATCCATTTTTTTAGCGCGTGAACTTGCTTGTTTTGCTTTTGAAGCATTAGCACCAAAACGGTTAACAAAGTCTTGTAGCTCGTCAATTTCAGCGCTCTTTTTAGCATTTTCAGCTAAAAGTTGCTCGCGCTGCAGCCCTGCTGCTTCTAAAAACTTCTCGTAGTTACCAGGATAAATACGCAGCTCGCCATAATCTATATCGGCCATATGTGTACATACAGAGTTTAAAAAGTGACGGTCATGCGAAATAATAATCATCGTACATTTACGCTTGTTAAGCTCGTTGGCAAGCCACGTAATTGTATGAATATCCAAGTTATTGGTAGGCTCATCGAGTAGCAGTATGTCTGGGTTTGCAAATAACGCTTGTGCTAAAAGCACACGTAACTTCCAACCAGGTGCAACGTTTGCCATTAATCCATAATGAAATTCTTTATCGATACCCGCTTCTAGCAAAATTTCTTCAGCGCGGCTTTCTGCCGTGTAACCGTCCATTTCAGCAAATACGCTTTCAAGTTCAGCTACTTTCATACCATCGTCTTCGCTCATTTCTGGCAAAGAGTAAATACGTTCGCGTTCTTGCTTTACTTTCCAAAGCTCAACGTCACCCATAATTACAGCGTCTACAACGCTATACTCTTCAAAGGCAAACTGGTCTTGGCTTAGGTTACCTACTTTTAACCCTGGAGTAATAGATACATTACCCGCGCTTGGCACAAGCGCCCCGCTTAAAATCTTCATGAAAGTCGACTTGCCGCAACCGTTAGCGCCAATTAAACCGTAACGGTTGCCGTTACCAAATTTAGCTGAAATGTTTTCAAACAACGGCTCTGCGCCAAACTGCATCGTAATATTTGCGGTGGAGATCAAAAAAGGTAATCCTAGATAAGTACTGACAGGAGTACGCTGCAGCAACACGCCACAAACAAGAACCAGACAATAGGGTAAATTAGCTGGCGAATTATACAGATCAGCCAAGAGGAAGGGAAGATAAAAGGCGCTTTAAATTAAAGCAAAAACAGATAGCGATAAGTGATTTTACAGCTCAAAACAGTTAATAAGTTTGGTAAATACGTTCTGTGGCCTTTTTATTTTTTTGAATTAATTGATTAATAACCGATAGTTCATCAAGCGTAACCGTTTTTTTACTCAGCATTAAATGCACAGGGGCTTTATTAAAAAATGCCATATTAGTAACCGGTTCAATATTTAATGATTGTTTCAAAAAAAATAGCCCCGACAAAGCGTCTTCAATCACAAAATCTACCCGCTGTTTATTAAGCATTTCAAAGCGCTTATCGGCGGTCGAAATAAGCACAACTTGCTTAGGATATGCTTTTTTAAGTTGCTCGAACTGCGCGCCATAATAACTACCTCGATTAACGGCAATACTAAAGCCTTGGCTAAATAGTTGTTCAATTGAACTTAAATTAGGGGAAAGCGTATTTTTATAAAGCAGCATAACCTCGTCACGGTAGCTTTGGCTAAAATACGCAAATTCGCTTCGTTTTTTAGTTTTAGTTGCCGCAAACATAATATCTATACGGCCTTGCTTTAACTCTTCTTGTGCGCGTAAAGAGCTAGGTAATACGCTAAATTTCAAGCAAAAAGGGGAGCCTTTAAACAACGTTTTTATAACGTTAATTTCAATACCCGACAACACCCCGTTTTTTAGCTCAACATAAGGTGGCCAGTAATTTTCATTTGTGCCAACTTCAAAAGTTTTATTACATGCGTGCGTATTAAAGGTACTTAACAGTAATACAGCAAAAACGACTATTATAGTTTTCATTACACTCCAATTAATTGCGCTTGCGGTTATAGCTGGCAATTAAACATTACTCAAATAGCGCCTTAAGTGCCGTTTGATTGTTTTTTATGTGTTTATTTATTACTTCAAGCTCTTCAACCGACACCGTATCTTTGCTTAGCATTAAATGTATTGCGTCTTTATTTATAAATTTGATATTTTTAACCGGTGCTAAGTTTGAGCTTCGTTTAATAAAATAAGCACTCGCTAGCTCATCTTCAATTGCAAAATCAATACGTTGCTTATTAAGCATTTCGAAGCGCTTGCTCACTGCGCTGGTGTACTCAATTTGTTTTTTATACGTTGTTTTATATTGTTCAAATTCTTCACCGTAATAACTACCAAAGTTAGCGCCTACAGTAAGGCCTTGCTTAAAAATATCTTCTAAGCTATCAACATTGTGCTGGTTGTTTTTGTTTTCGTATAAACGCATTACCTCCGTACGGTAACTTTCACTAAAATGAACATATTTAGCACGATTATCGGTATAGCTAGCCGCCCAGCCTAAATCAATTCGGCCATGTTTAAGCTCAACAAAAGCGCGCTTTGAATTAGGCAGTAATTCAACCTTAAAACAAAAAGGCGAGCCGGCAAATATAATGTTAAGTGCATCTACCTCTGCGCCTTGTAATTCACCATTAATACCTAACACATATGGCGGCCAAAATGCATCGTGCGATGCAACACTTAAAGTTCTTTCGCAAGCAAACACAGTAGGCGACACGTTAAAAATTAAGCAAATAAATAGGGTTATTAGTTTATTCATTACGCCTCTAATACAATTAATTATTGTTTGTTTTTAATACAGTATAAACTAGCTTGAGCATTTTAGTGCTGGGGTTGTGTAAAAATGTAAATAGCTCACTAAGCAGAGAAAGGTAGCTGAGCGTTTAAGTTTAACAATTGCACTTATTTTATAAACTTAAGAAAAAATATTGTTGCTAACTTTATCAATCGGTACACTACAAATAAATTTATGAATAGTAGAGCAAGTTATGTCGCCAACCAAAATACGTAACGATGTTGTAAAACTCAGTGAATTGAGCACTAAAAAACCAGATTATTACTTTATTCAGGGTTATTTAATGGGGTTGGGTGTATTACCACAAATGCTTAACCCTAGTGAGTGGCAACCAGATCTATTTGGAGATCTTAATGTTCAAAATGCGACTGAACTAAAATACTTAGAAAGCTTAATGGCTCTGTATAACCAGTGCATGGAAAAAGTAATTCAAAACGAATTAAAAATGCCTGCTAAGTGTAGCCTATCTAAACAAGATTACCGTGATTCACTAAAACCTAATATGCCCCTACCAAGTTACTGTAAAGGGGTTTTACAGGCGCTTAAACATATAAATAAACGCATGCTCGATGCAGAGCAAAAACAGGCCCTTAATAACCTAAACAGCGTTTTAAAAGCATTTTCTAGTGAAAAAGCAGCAGCAAAAGAATTTGGTGAATTTGCCCAATATAACGCCCAAGAATATAAACGTAATTATGTTTATTTTATGGCCGACGCTATTTTTGAACTTCGATTTAGTAACGACCTAACTTTAAGTGACGAAGATGAGGCTGTATTTAACAACAGCTTTTTAGACGAAGAACCAAATGAGTTAGATGAGCTTGATGAATTACTTGGACTTGTACTCGCCGATACAGAGCTAAAAGCGCTTGAGCCAATGCAAATGTTGCTAGAAATCATGGAAGGTGGGCTTATAACTAAGCAATTTATTAAAGACAATGCTGGGCATTTTTGGGGACTACAAGAAACTCGCCCCTATATGATGCTTCGCGCGCATCGAGCAAAAATACACGCACTGCATGGTTATACCGTAAAAGCACAATCAGAACTCGAAGAGTTACTAAAGCTAAACCCAAACGATAATCAAGCAAACCGCTTTTTATTAATGAACTGCCTAATTATAAATAAAGAGTGGGAGAAGTTAGAGGCTTTATTAGCCGACTTTGACTTTCAAGAACTACACGCAACAGCAAGCCGTGCGCTAAGTGCTTTTGTAATGCATGGCGATTCAAAACCCGCAAACGATTACAAAAAAATGCTCCAGCAGCAAAATAAACACTTTACCAAAATACTCACCGGGCAAGAAAAACTAAAAGAACAACAGCCACCATATTACAGCCCAGGCAGTAAAGAAGAGGTGGGTGTTTACCTTGAGTCGTTAGGTAAACAGGCATGGATTTCGGTTCCCGCGAGTCTTTTTTGGCTAAGAAAAAAGTAATAACTAAACGCGTAAAAAGTACTAAGCGTGATTTATATCGCGCTTAGTACTCACATCAGCGCTTAATAATAACAGCGTATTAATTTAAAAATTTCTACTTATTAAACCTGTATTTAATGCACTTGTTCCTGTAGATTGAACAAATAATGAATGCAGTATTAACAGTGCCTTAGCTGTTAGACGATTAGCCAAGGAGCGGTGAGTCTCGTGTCAAACGCCACACTTACTTATTACAATCAAAATGCCAAAGCCTTTAGCGACTCAACACTAAACGTTGATATGTCGGCGCTTTATGCTGAGTTTTTACCGCACGTAGCACAACACGGGAGTATTTTAGATGCCGGTTGTGGCAGTGCACGCGATGCCGCATTTTTTAAAGCGCAGGGTTTCACTGTAAGTGCGTTTGATGCAAGCCCAGAGCTGGCAGAGTTGGCAAGCAGTTATTTACAACAACTTGTAGCGGTTAAAACATTCCAACAGCTAAATTGTGTAAATCAATACGACGGTATTTGGTGCTGCGCTAGTTTATTGCACGTTCCAAAAGCTGAGTTACCGCAGGTGTTTTTAAACCTACAAAATGCGCTTAAACCCAATGGTGTTTTGTATGTATCGTTTAAATATGGCGAGTCAGAGCGTGTGCATAATGGTCGTGAATTTACCGATTTAAACGAAAATGCTTTAACGCATTTACTTAGTCATACGCAGTTAAAAGCGATTAAACAATGGCAAAGCGTTGACAAGCGCCCAGAGCGCGAAAGTGAAGTGTGGCTAAATGCGCTTATAAAAGTAGTGCACGTTTTATGATTGGAGCAATGCAGCAACAGCTCGACTTTATTGCTTATATTCAGCGCTTATTAGTTGAAGGTGATTTTAGTGCTACTTATAAGTTTGCACTTTTACATGCACTGGCTGATATTAGTATCGAAAAACATCACGCTGATCCACAAGCACAGTTACAAATAAAATTTGATGAATTAGTCGATAAATTTATTACCTTATATTGGCACCAAGCATCGCCATTTGGCGCAACTGGTAACAATACAGAGCAACTACTTTTACAAAATACCGACTCCAGTAAACAAGCCAAAATTATAACTACGCTTCATGATGCAAAATTAAATAATATAAATTCAATTAGCCAATTAAAAAAGAGCCAAGGTTGGAAAAATATACGCAGCTCAACATTAAAAACCATTAAAGAGGGCCCGCTATGGTTATTACAAAAATTAAATGGCAAAGAAGAGTGTTTTTTGTATCCCCATATAAAAGGCCAATCATACATCACGTTAAATGCAGGTATTGCTAGCTGCTTTAGGCGTTTTTACGACCTAGTTGTTTATTTAGCAAAAAACGCATGGCTGCAAAAAATTCAAAGTATAAAACACAACCAAGCGCTTATTGGCCCGCAAAGCCAACTACACGAATTTTTATTTGGCGTAGACCGTAACGCACTCACTAAAGCCAAACCTATTTTAGTAGAGTTGCAATCAAACACCTGTTTTTATTGCCAAAAGCTAATGAAAAACGCTATTGAGGTTGATCACTTTATACCGTTTTCCCGCTACGCAAATGATTTAGGTCATAACTTTGTGGCAGCACATAGCACCTGTAATAACAGTAAAAGCGATTTTTTAGCCGCCCAACTGTACCGCGAACGCTGGCAAGAACAAAATTTAGTGACTAATAGCCAGCATTTAACAAATGAACTTAGTGATTTCTTTAATTGTGATTCAGATAAGTCACTTGCAGTAAGTAATTGGGCATATCAGGTTGCACAGGTTAACAGTGCAAAGTTATGGATAAAAAAAGGTTATTTTGAAGAAGCGGCTAGTTTTAAATATAAGCAACCAAGTACAGGGCTTGATTTAGTAGCGGAAGAAAAGCCAAGGTATGACGTGTAAGGCAGAATTTGTAGTTCGTGCTGTAGGCGGGAGTTTATCACGCGCTTTAACTTGTAGGCGCTGAGCTTGCTCGCGCGAAAAGCGAAGCTTTTAAACTTCGGTGTAATTAATGTGTAGGTGCGATTTTATATCGCGCTCATAAATTGGTGTTTTGATGTGGGTTTAAAGGATTAAAAAAACCTCTATTCGAGGTTATATCGCGTTGGCGATGGCAACCAAAGGGCGGCATTTGAGAAATATTTTGACATTGTATGAGGTAATTCGTCCATGAAGCTGGGTTCCTGTCAGCATCCATGCTTCCACTTCCTCGTGCTGCGAAGCTTCGCTTCGGTCACTCGTCACCCACGGCGCACCCGAGGATCACACTTTATCTTCAACTTACGTTAATGATGTGAACGTAATCAGCGTAGATAGGCCATCCATGGCCAAGCTACGCTTTGTACAGCATCCATGCTGTAAATTACTCATCATTAACTAAGTTTCAGGTGTGATCACGGGGAGTTGGAGTGTGTTGGTAGATTGGTGTTTATAATCAACCGAGTTTATTATTTAAAATTGAAAAATTAATATTAGATAATGGCATTCTAAATGTCATTCAAATTAAAATAAGATTAGTAACAACTACTCTTATATGAATCAATAAGAGGTTTACATGGCAAAGTTTAAACCAAGAGCTAGATTAATAAGATCTATTGGGGATAAGTTAATTAGTGGTCCAGTAGCGGCAATTTTGGAATTAGTTAAGAATTCTTATGATGCTGATGCTGAACAAGTTGATATCAAAATAGAGCCAGGTAAATACAAAAAAGAAGCTCTAGAATATGGTGGAAAAATCACTATTAAAGATAATGGTCATGGAATGAGTTTAGATGATATTACAGGAATTTGGTTAGAGCCAGCAACCGATATAAAATCAAAAAATTCAAAATCTAGATCTGGTAAAAGAAGTGTATTAGGAGCCAAAGGTGTTGGTAGGTTTGCTACTTCCAGAATTGGTCACACTGTTGAGCTAACCTCACTTGCTGAAGTTAATGGTAACTTACAGAAAAGTAGACTTTTTATTAATTGGGAGATATTCGAGCAGGCCAATTACTTGGAAGATATAGATATTATAGTTGAGGATCTAGAAGTATTAGACTCTGATATATCTCCAGGTCTCACAATTGAAGTCAAAAACTTAAAAGATATCTGGGATAAAACACAGATTAGTGATCTAATTCAAGAATTAAGGAGGCTAGCTAAACATGATAAATATTGCATCGACTCATTTAATATAAAGCTTGATTTATCTAGCTTTAAACTTTCTGAAGAAAGGGCTAAATATTTAAAATTGAAGAATAAAAAATCAAAAGAAGTTGATTTTTCGCCTTATGATTTTGACGGAGCAGAGCTTTTTGATCAGTGCAATCGTACTTTAGATAGTTTATTAGACGATGAAGAGTTATCGGACAAAGATCAGTTTATTATCAATCCTTATACCTTAGGAGAGCATTCTGATTATTATGTAAAAGGATCGTTTGATAGTGATGGTCATTTTACAGGTTATTATCAAATAGTAAGAGGTGATAACGAAAAAAAAGATATCACGCTAGAAGCTCCGAGTTACAAAATTAATGAAACTTCGTGTGGTGTTACTGAAGTAACTTTAAAGTTATTCGACTTGGAACCCGAGTCACTTAAACGCTTATTTACACAAATGGGGTTGAATACAAATAGCTTTTCTGTAAAAGAAAAAAGAGAGTTTATAGCTCAAAATACAGGTATCGGTATTTATAGGAACAATTTTAGGGTACGGCCATATGGCCATCACGACCACGATTGGCTTAACCTGGAGAAACGAAGAGTACAAAACCCGTCCTTTCGTGTTGGCCATGGCCAAATTGGTGGTGAAGTAATTATACAAGATGAAGCACAGTCTAGCTTAGTTGAAAGAAGTAGCCGTGAGGGCTTAGAAGAGAACGGCTCATTCAAAAGGCTCAAGAGGTTGTTAAATGAACTGCTTAAGCATATAGAAGCAGAACGCCATACATTTAGAGAAAAAGCTGGCATAAGCCGAAAACCAAAGAAAGACTTTGACTCAGCTTTTGAAATTGCAAAGTTTAATAAAGTTAATGCTGCCATAGATTCAATTGCAAATTTATCAAAAGAGGATAAAAAAGCTATCCAGGCTGAAGTGAGTAAAACTTCGAATGAAATGGAAAAAGTTTTAACAGGGATGAAGGAATATTTACAACTTCTTGAAACGAGGGCAGCATTAGGTAATGTCGTAGCTGAGCTATTGCATGAAGGAAGAGCCTACCTAAGTTCAATTAATGAAACTAAAGAGTTTTTAAATCAATTTGGTTCATATTTTATTGAAGATAATGAATTAGGTGATATTGCAAGAACAGATTTACCAAATGCACTACAGGTACTAGACGGTGGCACACAAGGTATTACTAAATTATTTAAAGATATAGATCCTATATCTGGTAGAAAACGAGGAAAGCCATCTTTTTTTAACGTTTTGGAAGTTATAGAGAATACCCAAAGATTAACTAATTATATTCGCAAAGAAAATGATGTTGTTTTAGAGATTAGCTGCCCTGATGACATTTTTTGTTACGGTTTTAATGCTGACTTACAAGCAGCTTTAATGAATGTAATTATAAATGCAGCTCATTGGCTTGGTATTATTGAATTGGCAGATAAAGTTATAACGGTTCAAGCTCGTGTAGAAGCTAATAAAGTTATACTTATCATTGAAAATAATGGGCCAATAATAAATGAAATGCATCATGAAAAGTTATTTGAGGCTGGTTTTTCTCTTAAAACACATGGGCACGGATTGGGACTTGTAATAGCAAGAGAGGCTATTAGAAATAGTGATGGCGATATGTATTTTGATAAAGAAGCAGAAATGACTAAATTTGTAATTGAGTTCCCAAGTGTGAGTAAGGAAAGTAGCAATGAAAAAAATTAATCTTTTAATCATTGAAGATAAAAATGAGGAAATTACATCTTGGCAAACTTCAATAAAGCAATTTAACGCATTAGCAACTAATGCAGGTAATAAGTATATTTTCTATGCTGAGTATGCAAAGTCATTTTCTGAGGCAGAAGGTAAGTTAGAGACATTCTCTTTTAGCGCTGCTGTTGTAGACATTCGTTTAGAGGAGGAAGGTGATGCCTCGAATCATGGGAATACGGATGGTTTAAAAGTTATCAAGTCAATAATGACTCGAAAAAAAGCTATAGTCGCTATATATGTAGTGGTACAGTGATTTTGGCCACCCATTAAGAAAGAAATGTTATGCTAATAAGCATACAAATTTGGGTGAAAAAATGACGAAATTAAAACGCGCAACATATTCAGCGGCAATTAAATTAGAAACGGCTCAGCTTGTAGTAGACCAAGGTTATACGCAAGAAGACGCAGCAAAAGCTATGGGGGTGGGTAAATCAACCGTAAGTAAGTGGGTTACTCAATTAAAGCTAGAACGCAATGGTCAGTCACCATCAGCGTCACCAATGACGCCCGAACAAATTGAAATCCGCGAACTTAAAAAACAAATCCAACGCATTGAATTAGAAAAGGATATATTAAAAAAGGCTACCGCTCTCTTGATGTCCGACTCCCTGAACAATTCTCGTTAATCGAGAAGTTAAATCAACGAGAGCGTTATCCAATTAGTCTGCTGTGTAGCGTATTCAATGTGCATCGCAGCAGCTATAAGTACTGGGCCATACGGGATACAGCGCCGACACCTGAGCAAGCAAGATTAGAGGCTGAAGTAAAAGCAATACATGCGATGAGTGGTGGTTCAGCAGGGGCACGGACAATCGCAGCGATAGCAACGAACAATGATTTTGAATTGAGCCGTTATCGTGCAGCTAAGCTAATGGTTAAATTAAAGCTCGAAAGCTGCCAAGTACCTCAACATTCATATAAACGTGGTGGTAATGAACACCTTGAAATCCCAAACCTGCTTGATAGACAGTTTGATGTTGTTGAGCCGGATACCGTGTGGTGCGGTGATGTGACGTATATTTGGACAGGCAATCGCTGGGCTTATTTAGCCGTGGTTATTGATTTATTTGCACGCAAAGTGGTTGGCTGGGCAATGTCGTTGTCACCAGATACTAATTTAACGCTAAAAGCGCTTGAACTCGCATATGAAAGCAGAGGGAAACCGACAGGACTCATGTTCCATTCAGACCAAGGTAGCCATTATACAAGTTTAAAATATCGCCAACGTTTATGGCGCTATAAAATCACACAAAGTATGAGTAGACGTGGAAATTGTTGGGATAATGCGCCAATGGAGCGGTTTTTTAGAAGCTTTAAGACGGAATGGATGCCAAAGATTGGATATGGAAACTTTATAGACGCTAAATATAGCGTAAGTGATTACATAAATGGATATTACAACAATGTTAGGCCGCATCATTATAATGCCGGTTTAGCGCCAAATGAATCTGAGGTTAGATATCAAGATTCTAAAACTGTGGCCAAAATTAGTTGACCACTACAACCTGGCTTCAGCAAGACTAAAGCACTTAGGAGAAGTCGCATCCCATACAACAACCTTATTATCTATGCTTCTAATTTTTATGCCTCTAATGCAGATTGCGGGATTAGAGTTTTCTTTTCCTACGGTTTTGATGAATGTAATTCAAGTCTTTTTGGCTGTTTCTGTTTTAGTGTTTTCTGTAATAAACACCAAAGCACAGTATAGTTTGAGAGCTGAGAAGTTAAATCAATGTGGAGATAAAATTAAAGAATTACAAAGACAGCTAAGCTTTGATCTAAATAATAATAATCACCATGTTATCAAGACTTTCATAACCGTTATTTAGATATTGAAGTCGACTCAGAAAATCATGCTCGAGTTGATTATTGTTTTGCGCGTTTGCACCTTTCCACTATTTATAATTTGAATGGAGTTAAGAGGTTAGTTGTCATTATTAATGCGTACCTGAGAAAGTGGTTTACATTTATTGGCCCTGTTTTTATGTTTTTAATGGCTTCGTTAATAATCTTAGATATGCTAAAAATCATATCTGTTCTTAGTGATATATTGGTTCCGCTATTACCAAAAGGCTAACAACACGGCCTGAGGTGGACGGCAAGCGCTAAAGCTCACTTTCCATCGCAAATTTTAACAGCGGTGATCCCTTACTTTTCAATGCAGTTAAGTAAGTTGATTCATCGTAAAATAATTAAACTAGACACCTACTCTAACTCGTTTACGTGTAGCACTTACTCATTTAGGTATTTCTAAAAAAGCAGGCTAAAAATATAGAGCGCGCATACCGCGAATACCCAAGCGTATAATATTTAATAATAACGGCTCAATAGTCTGTTTTTAAAGGTATTAAAAGCCGAACTTAGTAAAATAAGCTCGACTTTTTTGTGTCAGGTTGTTTTGTGATTAGGGTTTGTTTATCTATATTTTTTCTATTTTTATAAGTGTTTAGGTTTTTCATAAGATTTATTTTGCTTATTTTTTCATGATGGCACTTTCATTAAGAAGGAAAGGTAAATGAAACTAAACAAACTAATAATCCCCCTATTTTTATCAGTAAATAGCGCTGTACTTTATGCTAATCAAAATGCCAGTGAGCTAATTGAGCCCATTATGGTAACTATCCCTGCTGGTAGTTTTCAAATGGGTAACACCGAAGACGAAGATGCTCAACCTATTCATAAAGTGACACTAACTGAGTTTAGTTTAGGGAAATATGAAGTAACCGTAAGAGAGTTTCGGCAGTTTGTTGAAGAAACTGATTATGAAATGCCAACCAAGTGCATTCATCAGTTAAATGGTTGGTTTAATTATGGAGAAACCAATGGTTCATGGGAGAATAACTCTCTCAATACTAGTGATTTTCAACCAGTAAATTGCATTGGTTGGCTCGCAGCCAACGCGTATACTCAGTGGCTAGCAAAAAAAACTGGCCGTCCTTATCGTTTACCGAGTGAAGCAGAGTGGGAATATGCGGCGAGGGCTGGTACAACTAGTAAGTATTACTTTGGTGACGATCTTGAACAAGCCTTAGTTTGTGAATACGAAAACACCGCCGACTTAACCGGTGAGAATATTTTACAACGGGACTCGAGTACGAGTTATGTCAATTTTTTTAATGGCAAATCGAACTGTGTTGATCACGCGGCTTATGCAAGCATCGTTGGAATGTACAAACCTAATCCTTTTGGATTGCACGATATCGTTAGTAATGTGGTTGAGTTCATTACTGATTGTTATAAAGATAATTATAAAAACGCGCACAATAATGGTCAGGCTTGGATAGATAATGATTGTAAATACAGGGTAGCACGAGGAGGTAGTTGGCATTGGAATACTTTTCCCGTAAGCCAGAGGGGCGTTGTGGGTGAGGATTTTGTAGGGGCGGTAGAGGGGTTTCGAATTGCACTAGATGGAGCTGCTCCAGCTATACCTAGCAACACTGTAAAATTTATCAAAGCGCTCAAAACAGCTCAACGCAGTGAACAATTAAGGCGTGATGCTGTTTTACCTTACCCTGCCACTGTAACAAACTTAAAACTAGATAAAGAAGCGGGTATTATTACCTTAAAGTGGGATAAAAGTTCCCAAAGTGATATTGAAAGTTATCGAATCTATAGAAATGCAGCTACTGGCGGCGTGTTTAAACTATTGGCTGCAAATATAATTGAAACTACATTTAAAGATGCCAATATAGATAACCATCAATATGAATATACTGTTGTTGCGGTAAGGCATAACCAACAAGGTGATTACAGTAATGTCGTAAAAACGCCGACATCATGGGTGCATGCACCTGGCAGAGTGGAAGCAGAATCTGCCATTAAGTTCAGTAACGCTAGCATAGGAAGAACCTCTGATATTGATGGTAAATTTAATTTAACTGGAGGGGAGGGAATTAGTGATAATGCGATAATAAACTATCAGCTTGAAGTTGCACACTCAGGAAATTATAACCTTAGCTACCGTGTAGCGGCTCCTAGAGATACAAAAGGTTTTGCAGTTGTAATCAATGGTAAGGAATTAGCAGTAGAAAAAATAACGAGTACAGGTGGTTATAAAAAATGGCAAACACAAAGAGGATCCACTTATTTTTATCTGAAACAAGGTGAAAATAAGCTGACCCTAAAATCACTTGATAAAAACTGGAAATTAAATTGGGTAAGCTTTAACCCAAATTAGTTTCTGTAAAGTATAAAATAAGAGGCCGTGGTATTGCTGTCTCTTACTATTTTAAATCCAGTTTTGGATAACATTATAAATTTAATGCTAACAGTTTTTTTTCATTATTACGTCGCCAGTAGTCAGTCCCTTTTTTATCAATATATTGAGAATAAAAATCATAATTATCTTGCATACTTTGGGAGCTACAAATTAGTAACGCCATATCTAAGCTGAGATAAAGATCACCCGCCAACTCAGCTTGCTCAAAAGTGCGCTGTGCATGAGTTGTAAATGCATCATCATTTTTCAGTGCTTGAGCTAACAATGTTTTTAAGTAGGAGTTCTTGGCATTATCCGTAGTAATACCATTAATAAGATTTTGTGCTTCTGCCAGATTATTTTGATTTATATAATATTCCATCAATTGCTGACGACTGCTTTGTGCAGCCCAAAAATCAGGTGTTAATGTAGCAAGCTCTAGTACTTGTTTTAAATGAGGCTCTTTATCTTGTGGGCTTTTAGCAAAAATAGCATAGTGATACGGTACTATAGCAAAGTGATAGTTAGGTATTTGATAATCCTTAATTTTATTTTCTGCTTGTTGTAAATAAAGGTATTTATCATCCTCTTGCTGATGCTTATGGGCTAATACAGATAGATAAGTTAAGGCGCTTAGCTCTCGTCGTTTATCTTGTGCATCAAAAGCTAATTGCACTGAATTAAGTAGGCTTTGTTTAATTGCTTGGTAATTGCCTTGGTTATGGTCTATCCAAGATTGCGTAAACCACGCGTCTGCTTGTCTGTGTAAATCATTAATACTTTGATACTGCTTAATAGCATTACTGAGCTTATATTTACTTAAATCAAATAGCTCTTTACGGATTAATACCTCACTTTGAAAGAGCAAAGCATTACCTACATGGTGTGTCTTATTTTGTGAAATAGCTATTTTTTCTAGTTTATTTGCCATCACCATCGCTTTATCAAGTTCTCCCATCATTATATAAGTATTAGCTAGATGACCAAGGATAATGAGATCATGTGGTGCTTGCTGATGAGCAATGGATAAATTTGCTTGCTTGAGTTCGAGTGTTTGGGCTTTATTAAGTAATTTTAAAATAACTGGCTGCTGTAAATGTTGTTGTAACTGATTTAAAGCGGCTTGTTGATTTACTCCAGATAATTGCCCTTGCCAATCTGCAAACGGGCCTTTTAATATAAAATCAATATATGTCAAATTATGATGTGTGCGAATAGTGCCAGATAAAATCAATGGGTGTTCTTTTGCTAAAAGCGGGTATTCAAACTCCGCTGAAACCTGAAAATGCGCCGTATTTAGCTGAGGTAATTCGGTAAAGTTAAAGAGTTCAGTATCATTGAGTTTAAAGGTTTCCGTCCCTCGTTGATTGCTTATTGCTATATAAGAAATATTAATAACTGAGCTCTCATCTGTTTGAGGTTGGTCAGTACTGTTATTAATGATAGTAAATACAAGAAGGGCAATACCGGTAAGTGCAATGGTTATCCAATGGTTTCGGTTTTTTGGTTTTGATAAAGTATTTGCATGCTGCAGTGGTTTATTTTGACTGATGTTGCAGTGTGCCTCAATATCAGAATGTTTAGAATCAATTTGGAGTTGCCACTGATAACCTCGTTTTGAAAAGGTTTTAATTGCGTGGTTACCCAACAGTCTCCTTAGATTGCTAATACTTTGAAAAACAGCTTGTTCCGATACAACTTTATTTTGCCAGACATGAGATAAAATATCTTCTTTGCTAAAGACTTGATTCGAATGCTCTAGCAATAGTTTTAGTACTTTGGCTTCATTGTGTCGAATGGCTAAGTCATCACCATTTTTTTTTAGTACACAGCTTGTACTATCAAATTCAAAATTATTAAATTTATAACGCATTGTTTTTATAAAAATGGATCATTTGGTTATTTATTTCACTCATCTTAACTTATTAGCTGATAAAGAGTATAAGTTTGTTAATCATATATTAAAAATACTATGGCCCTGTATCCTGTGCAGCTAAAGGGGGCCATCCATGCTTGTCGCAAATAATTGTGAGTCCAGTGGGCGAGGGCAACGCAATCCCCGATTGAGGATTGGTTGCTATGAAACTATAAACTCCCCCTCACTTTTGTGCTTTTTGAAGTAATATCTAAAACCAAAATGTCTGCCGATTTATGTTTGCTTTTGAGTAAGATTATATTGTCACTTACTGCGGTTATTTGATCACAAAATTTCGCACAAAACTCTTCGGTTTTACTACTTAAATTTTGTACACCTAACTCGTAATCATAATAGTTTATTAATGGCTTGCCATTTTGTGTGTATTGATAATAAAAACCATTTTTTTCGGGATATATTTGAGTAAATAAATAGGGACTTTTGAGTAAAGTGTTATCTGAATCATGAGGTATAACTTGACCTTTTACAAAGCTCAGTAGTTCGTCTTTATGGTTTAAAAAGAATGTATCATGTGCTCGTTTTATTTTTAATGTCGTTCTTTCATCAGTTGTAAAATTAAACTTTACTAGTTCATCATTGTGAGTTTTTTTATCAACATACAATATAGCGTCAGATTTGTTGTACCAAGCTATAGGCTCACCAATAATCACGTTTAGCCATTTTATCGAGAATAGGTTTGACTCCAACTCAATAATAAACGGTTTGTTATTTACACTGCTCGCTATACGCTTTCCTGACCAGTGCCAAACTGGTTTGGTTAAAGCAAGTTCTTGCTTTAAATTTTCGAATAACATTCGTTCTTTGCCTGTCTCAAGATGTTTGACAAAAATCTGAGGATAGCCATTTTTTGTTGATATATAGGCTATGTGTTTTTCATCTGCTGAAAGCGCTGCAGCTTTATCAATTGTATTTGAGTTTATTATTTTTTGGGGAGGTGAAAGCTGTTTTAATTTACTCAGTAAAATGTCTTGATCTGATTTAGCTTCAATAAAGTACACTTTATCTTTAATAATTTGCGGATAAACTAAAAAGTTATAACTTTTGTAGTTAAGCGTTGTGAGGTCACCATTTAATGAGAGTTGCTTTAATTCACTGCCATTACTAAGCAATAAAGATTCACTGTTTTCAAACCAAGTTAAGAAGTACCAGTTATGATCTATTTGTCTGATTGAGACAACATCATTACTATCTAAGTTTAACAACTTTACTTCTGATAATGCTTGTTTATTAAAACCGACTAACGCTAATTGTGTTTGAGACGGAGACAAAGCAAGCTTATAAGGCTTAAAGTAGTCATTTGGTTTAAGTAGTTTTTCAGTTTGTCCTGACTCCAAATTATGCCGATATAAACTAACGTTTCGGCTATGCTCAGAACTGTTTTGATTGGCCAAATAATAAAGTTGTTGGCGCTTATCTATAAAAAATAAACTATTCCAAGTTATATCGCTACGCGAAAAAAGTAGCTCTTCACTTACTACTTTTAATTGTGCGTCGAGTAGCAAGCGATTAAATGAAATACCTTTCTCACCTTGGCATGAATACACCAAGGCATTTTTGTGAGAATCCCATGCAAGGTAGGTATATGCGTTTAAAGTATCCTTTAAGGGCCAACTTGAGCCAGTTACTAGATCTTTAATTAATATTTTTCTCTTGTTTGGTTGATTGGAATTTTGAATATACGCCATAAATCGTCCATCAGGACTGATTTGCATATAGCGCTCTTGTTCATTGCTTGCAGTTATTGGTTTTAGGTTTAACAAAGAAACCTGTTTGCTTGTATCTGATAAATTAAAAAATACGCTAATTAGGATGAAAACAGGAATGAGGAGTAAAGATAATTTTAAATACTTTATAAGGGGGCTTTTTCTTGATGATGCTTTTGCTTTTTTTTCTGGAAAGCTAACTTCGGAGTCTAGGCTGTAGCCTCGTTTAGGATGTGTTTTAATAATGCGTTTGTTGTCATCAGATAACGCTTGCCTTAACAAGGCTATATTTCTACGAACTGAGTTTGGACTGTAAATTGCCTGAGGCCAAACAATTTCAAAAAGCGTTTCAGCTGCAATAACTTTTTTGGGGTTTTGTGCCAACGCCTTCAAAAGCGCCATTACTTTTGGTTCAATTACCTGAGATTTTTCTTTATATATAATCTCACCGGTTTTGATATTAATTAAAAAATCATCAATATAAAATTTATTTGGTAGTTCGTTTACGCTCAAACCTTTCCCATCCCACTGTTATTAATAGATATATATCCCTTAAGCTTTTCTTAACGTTTTCTTAATTACTAATTCATCGCTTTCTCTTGGTAACAACAGTTAAAAAGGAATCGAAAGGTCAGCGCCATATTAATAAATAAATTACAAAAGGAATACATTATGAAGCGATATTTAGTAACACTATTATTTTTAATAACAATTATCTGCAATCAAGCGCTAGCAGCAGATAAGCTAAACTACAATAAGCTAGCTGATGAGTTTATATCTGTTTTAAACAGCAAAGATTTAAAACAGGTCGAAGATTTTATTGTAAAAAACTTTTCGCCGGATGCACTTTCTCGCTGGGATAATACAGGAAAAGATCGTTATGTTGGTTATTCGATGAACGTAGCACTTTTTCATGGGTCATTAAGCCTACTTTCAACGGAGCTTGATACTTCCAATAACCGCATACAGCACATTAGTAAAGTGTATTCAAAAAATACCGACATGCAGTACGAAATAGTTATCGATTTTAACGAAGAACAAGCCGTTACGGGCTGGTTTGTTGGAGAAAATCCCAAAAGCCTTGATATGATTTCTTTAACTGAGTCACAATTAGTTAATGAGGTAAAAAATTATAGCAATCTACTTGCTATAAATGGCATTTTTTCAGGAACAATACTGCTTGCCAAAGGTAACAAAGTTTTATTTACTAAAGCGCATGGCTTAGCCTCTCGACGCTATGACGTTAAAAATAATTTAGATACTAAATTTCAAATAGGTTCGATGAATAAGATGTTTACTAGCGTCGCTATTTTGCAACTTGTTGAAGCAGGAAAAGTATTGCTTGATGATCCGATTACTAAGTTCATTGATAAAACCCTTTTAGGTAAGGGAGACTTTGATAAAATCCAGATTCACCACTTACTAAGTCATACATCAGGTATTAGTAATATAGCTGGGTTTGACGAAATACAGCATAAAGTACGTTCACTTGAAGATATTCAACACTTATACAGCTCCATTGAAACAACGTTTAAACCAGGCTCTCAATGGCGATATAGTAATACAGGTATGTTATTACTTGGTCAGGTGATTGAATCTGTTACTAAGGAAAGTTATTTTAAATACATTGATAAAAACATCTATCAGAAAGCTAATATGCAACATAGTGGTAGTTTTGATTTGGATGTGCCTATAAAGAACACTGCGCGTAACTATTGGTTTTCAGTAGAAACTGGAGAAATTACTGAAAACTTAATGTTTCAATCAGTTAAAGGGGGTCCCGCTGGAGGTGGGTATTCGACAGTAGGCGATTTACATAAGTTCGCTTTAGCAATGCAAAATGGAACTTTAATTAGTCGTAAACTTTCCCAAGAAGCTCTTACTTCTAAGCCCGAACTTGGTGCAGAAAACTGGGGGTATGGATTTTCAGTGAGAGGCGCTGATAATAACAAAATAGTGGGTCATAATGGTGCTCATTTAGGTATGACTGCCAGACTAAATATGTATCAAGACAAAGGTTACATTTTAGTGGTATTAGGTAACTTTCAATCTTCAGCATGGCCTATTGTAGCAAAAGTAGATCAGTTGATAGAGCGTTTGTAATAAATACGTTCTAAGGAAATAAGTTGACGGGATTGGTCTTTTCTCCAGTCCCTTTTTAAATATTAGCAGGTGCCTACTTTTATATTTTTCGCACAATCGTTAGGCATTACTCGATTGACTCAGATTGGTAGCAAGGCGATTATCAAATTGATTGAATAGTAATTGAGCCCGACTTGCCTAGTTTGTGTTTATTCAAATAGGCAAAAAATCACTAAAAGTGATCTATTAAACGCAGTGCTTTAAAAGTGGAATATAGCATTGGTTGTAACTAATCTAACAGATTCGACCTCTCAGTATTTTTTTTCTGGTAGTATGGACAGGTTATAAGCAGTTTAAGCAGTGAACACACTATGTTAAGTCCTTTTTTTCAGCAGCACGCTGATTATGTTTCTATCTCTCGTGAGCAAGGTTGTCGCTTCGCTAAATGCGTTGCTGATGATTACAATCCACTTCATGACAAAGATGCCAAAAAGTTTTGCGCGCCAGGAGACTTACTTTTTTCATTGGTACTAGACCGCTACGGTATTAGTGAACAAATGGAATTTACTTTTGCCGGTATGGTTGATGAAAACACCAAACTACATTTCCCTGAGGGAGCCGATGAGTTTGATGTTACCAATGGCGAAAAAGTTATTTTAAAGGTAAAGCGCAGCGGTAAAACCAGCCAATGCCCAGCACTAACTAATAGTCTAATAAAAAATTATGTTGAGTTTTCTGGTACTACCTTTCCGCATGTAATTATCCCATTAATGGGCAAGCAAGAGGTAATGATAAACCCTGCTCGTCCGATGGTAATTTACGAATCAATGCTTATCAATCTTGATAATCTTGATATAACAGCACCAGAACTTGAGTTTGCAGAGCCTAGTTTTGAGTATGCCGGTAAGCGCGGAAAAATTACACTACGTTTTAACCTGTTAGAAAACGGCGTTAAAGTGGGCAGTGGTGAAAAGCACATGGTGGTTTCGGGTATTCGCGAATACTGCCAAGCAACAGTTGACGATTTAATCGCGTTTTACAACGAACGTAAAGCGACACTAAAGCCAGCTTAAAGCTACAGCAAATTATAAAAGGCGCTAAATACAGCTGTTATTTAGCGCCTTTTTTATTGTTTTAGCGCTAAAGCGAAAGTGAGCAATCACGATTAAATACTTTTCTGGACTGGTTAATTTACGCAGTACAGTAATATGCGTACAATAGCGCTCTTTGTTATTTTAAAGCTAAGCCTATGTCTGCCACTACGTTCTCATCACTTAATCTCGACCCGTTATTATTAACAGCGATTGAGCAAAATAATTACACTCAACCTACCGCAATTCAGATTAAAACTATTCCGCCTATTTTAGCCGGAAGTGATGTAATGGGCAGCGCGCAAACAGGTACGGGTAAAACTGCCGCCTTTGTTTTACCTTTATTGCACAAGCTTTTAAATACCCCTAAAAAAGATGAGCAAGGCCTTGCCCGGATTGTAATTTTAACGCCAACACGAGAGCTTGCTCAGCAAGTATTTGCCAGCTTTGAAAAGTACGCACAAGGCACTCATATCAATGGCGCTTTAGCCTATGGTGGCGCAAGTATTGGCCCTCAAATAAAAGCACTTAAAACAGCACAAGTTATCGTGGCCACACCAGGGCGTTTGCTTGATCATATAGTTAAAGGCAGTGTGGTACTTTCAAGTGTAGATTCGCTCGTATTTGATGAAGCAGACCGTATGCTTGATATGGGCTTTATTGATGAAATAAGACGTATATTGCGACATATTCCAGGCGATCGCCAAACTCTACTTTTTTCTGCTACGTTTGATGACAGCGTGTTTGAACTCAGTAAAAAACTACTTAAAAATCCAGAACTAATTGAAGTTGATAAGCGCAACTCAGCCGCAGTTGAAGTAGAGCAAGTTATTTACGCTGTAGATGAAGACCGCAAGCGCGAACTTGTATCGCACATGATTGGCATGAAAAACTGGCGCCAAGTGCTTATTTTTACTCGCACAAAACAAATGGCTGATCAGCTTTCTAAAGAAATGTGTAAAGACGGTTTAAAAACCGAATCAATCCATGGCGACAAATCGCAAGGCGCACGCGACCGTGCATTGCAAAACTTTAAAGAAGGTATTACGCGCGTACTTGTTGCAACCGATGTAGCTGCGCGTGGTTTAGATATTTCTACACTTAGATACGTAATTAACTTTGAACTACCTTACATTGCCGAGGATTACGTGCACCGTATTGGCCGCACAGGTCGTGCTGGTGAACAAGGACTTGCTATGTCGCTGGTAAGTCTTGATGAGCAATGGCTGCTAGAAGAAATTGAAGTACTACTCGATACGCGTTTAACGCCGCAGTGGTTAGAAGGTTACGAGCCAGATCCTAATAAAAAGCCAAAAGATAATCGTAAAAACACCAACAAGTCGCGAAAAGATCGCGATAAAAAACGCATCACAGGAAAAAGAGAGCCAAGTAGGCGTCGTAAATAATAGCTTTTCCTTTGCTTTTTTGCCTATACTGAAGCTAATAAGTAGCTGAGGTAAAGCAATGTTTGAAATTGATAAGTGGGCATTTTCTGGTATTGATGGCCAAATATCTTTGCATAAATGGCAAAAAACAATTGATCTTATCACGGGGCTATTTTCGGCCCCGTCAGGTTATATAGTTCAGGCAACAAGCAAAGGCTATCGCGTTGTTATTAGAAATAACGAAGGTGGCTCTAACTTTGAGACCAATCCTATCCTTCCTCCCCAAACACCTCTTTTTTGTAAGTACGTAGCAGAGAATAACAATACCTTATACGTTAATAATGCAAGTAATAATGATGCATGGAACACTCTACCGGAGGTTGTTGAAGATGGTGTTGAATCCTACTTAGGTTTACCAATCCATTGGCCAGAAGGCGAAGTATTTGGCACGCTATGCTTAAAAGACACTAAAAAAACAACTTATACCAATGAATATTTTGAGCTTATAGAACAACTACGCGATTTAATTGAAGACGACTTAGCGCTTATTTATAGTTATGAACAAATGCGCGAAATAGCCATGCTCGATGCGCTAACTAATATCTATAACCGCCGAGCACTTAGTTTACTCGCTCAGCAAAAGCTTAATTTAGCGCTACGCTTAGGTTTTGATGTATGTTGTTTATTTATTGATATAAACGACTTTAAAAAATTAAATGACACCTTTGGTCATGAAGTGGGTGACAAAGCCTTAATTATATTGGCAGATACGCTAAAAACCCATTTAAGAGATGCTGATATAGTCGGGCGTATCGGAGGTGATGAGTTTGTTGTGGTAATGCAAGTAAGCGATAAAAGTAAGATTGGCTACATTATGGATAAAATTTCGACTGAGTATTCAAAAGCCTTACTCAAAGAAGACGTTTGCGATTTATCGCTCAGTATTGGTTATAGCTTTACTGACAAACAAAGGCAGTCATTTGAAAAACTATTAAATGATGCAGACCAGGCAATGTATAAAAATAAACAAGCGTATAAGCTCGCTAAAAAAGCACAATTATAAAAGGAGGTTCATGCCACACAAACTTGGCTAGTTTTTTCTGCGATAGGTTTTATTTTTTCCTTAGCAATAATAAGCTTATTTGAAACGTTCCCTAGCATTAGATTTATATCTAATGAGGGAATAATTTTTGGTGTTATGTGCTCATCGATGGGGGTTGCCTTAAAAAGGCTTGAGAGTAATAACCAAAAATAGCTTTCATTGATAGCTTAAGCTGCAAATCTTTACTTGTATTTATTAATTAATTTTTCAAAGAACGGACATAAAAAAGCAAGCCATGAGGCTTGCCAAGAAGGGTGTTAATTAGCTCTTACCTAGCCTTTAAGCTATTAGCTTTTCCGCAAGGTTTAATTCCATAATGGCTTTTAATAAACGGTATAAGTTAATTGACGCGTCAATTTCTTCTTTACGGTTTGTTAAGCTTTCAATATTTAAGCCCAGCGGTACATCTAAATGCGCACAGCTTTTAAGTATTAAGTCGAGGTTTTCGCGGCAAATACGGACGGATTCGCTTAATGTATTGTCTGCATCAAGCATGCGCCATTTAGTTGCCTCTGGCACTGAGATACCCAACCATTGCATAAACTCTAAGGTTTTTTCGCCGCCGCACGGGGTAAACGTTAATATAATACGTTGAGGTGTAATACCCTGTGCTTTACACGTACGTGCGTAGCTAGTGATTAGCTCTATAGTAGCTTGTGCATCGTAAACAGCTTGCGATATAAAAAACTGACAACCTTGTGCTGTTTTTTCTATTAATCGTTCGTGCTCATTTCGTTTACTTGAATGGCGCTCGGCAATCGTAACGCCACCTAAAAAGAAATCATCTGATTGCTCAGCCATCGCTTTATACGCATCTGGCAGGCTTAGCTTTATATCGCCTATCGATGATGGGCTACCTACTAAAACAACATTTCGTAAATCGTAGTCGTTTTTAGTTTCACTTAGCCAATCTTTAAATTCGCCTACGCCACGCTGCGCCACACTTTTATAAGTAATCACATCTTGTGCAGATAAATTACGAAGTAAATGGCTGTATTCACGCGGATCAACGGTTTGTTTAAACGCAAATGGGCGGTCTTGGTTAGTTCGGCTGCTTTCGTCTTGAATGTCGTAAATTATCACGCCGTCGTATTCAATTTCGTGTAAGCGACCTAATAGCTTTTCTGCAATGGTTTTTAATTGCGCTTTATCGGTGCCAATTTTAGGCGGGGTAGTACCAATAAGATAAACACCTTGATTGGTGTCCACTATCTTCTCTTTTAGTGATAAAGCCATAATCCTCATTCCAGCTAAGTTTGTTTTGATGGATTTAATATAGCAGCCATTTAGACGTCTAGATAGATTTATTTAATGAAAGTTTTTCAACTAACATGATGTTTATTCATAGGGCTTGTTCCCATAATTTATAATTGACACAGTTGTTTACATAATAAATCCCCTTGGGGGTCTTATATTTATTGGCTTTGGGGCATAATCGAGGGTGAGTTAGTAATACATCTGACAACAAATTTGCTCAATTTAAAAAGGGACAACAATGAAATTTAAATTATTAGCAACCAACTTAGCGGTATCGCTGGCGTTAACAGGTTGCGCCATGCAACAAAACCAAAGCACGCAAACAACAGCACAACAAGAACAAGTAAATAAAGCTGATGATCGTGTTTTTTCGCAAGATTACTTAATTGAAGAACTAGAAAACGGCTTACGTGTCATGGTTGTTAAAACCGATTACCCTGATGTAGTGTCGCTGCAAATTCCGGTATCGGTTGGGTCGCGTAACGAAGTTGAAGAGGGCAAAACAGGTTTTGCTCATTTTTTTGAACACATGATGTTTAAAGGCTCACAAAAATACCCTGAAGATGTTTACTCAGACATATTAAAAAATTCAGGTGTTGATAACCGCGCTTATACAACAAACGATTACACAAATTACCATTTAAACTTTTCAAAGCAGCATCTTGATAAAGTACTTGAGCTTGAAGCTGATATTTTTCAAAACTTAACCTACACCGAAGAGCAATTTAGAACAGAAGCACAAACGGTAAAAGGTGAGTACTTAAAAAACAACGCGAGCCCAATTCGTAAATTATTAAGCGCTGTACGCGAAAAAGCGTTTGATAAGCACACGTATAAACACACCACTATGGGCTTTTTTAAAGACATAGAAGCCATGCCTGATCAAATGGCCTATGGTAAAGAATTTTTTGCTAAATTTTATAAACCTGAGTATGTGTCACTTGTCATTGTGGGCGATGTAGACCCACAAGCAACAATGGCAATGGTTAAAAAGCATTGGGGCAGCTGGAAAAAGGGTAACTATGTTGCTGACATTAAAGCAGAACCTGTTCAACAAGCACCAAAATATTTGCACCAGCAAGATGAAGCGCTACCAGGGCATTGGTTACTCGTATCGTACAAAGGCGCTGCGTGGGAGCCTGCTAAAAAAGACAGAGCGGCACTTGATTTAATCTCACAGCTTTATTTTTCTAGTAATTCAGATTTATATCAAGAGCTAGTGGTCGACAAACAAATTGCCAGCCAAATGTTTACCTATAACCCAGAGACTAAAGATCCGGGTTTATTACACGTATTTGTTAAAGTAGAAAACGCAGACGATTTAGCCACTGCACGCGATGCCATTAACCGAACTTATGCAAAAGCACGCACTGAGCTTGTTGATGAGCAAAAGCTCAGTGATTTAAAATCGAATCTTAAATACAGCTTTATTAATGGCTTAGATTCGTCGCAAGCGATTGCATCAACCCTTGCCAGCTACATGCATTTTGAGCGCGATCCTGAGGTTATAAACCAGCTGTATAAATCGGCAGATAACATCACCAGCGCAGGTATTAAAGCCGTTGCTAATAAATACTTTACTGATAACGCACGTACCACATTAACAATGTCGGCACTTGATAAAGCGCTTGGGTTTGAGCAAGAAGTTGATTTAAATGCGCTTACTGCAAAGCTTGAACAAGCACCTGCGAAGCCTGCATTTAAAGTACTTGATAAAACCAATGGCTCGCCATTAATCGATGTTAACTTTTTATTCAATACCGGTGCGGCTGCCGACCCACAAGGCAAAAAAGGTGTTGCTGCGTTAACTGCGGCTATGCTTGCACAAGGTGGCTCAGAGGCGACAAGCTATAAAGATATTCAAAAAGCACTTTATCCGCTTGCGGGTAGCTTTGGCTATCAAATAGATAAAGAAATGCTGTCATTTCAAGGGCGTATTCATAAAGACAATGCAGCGCAGTGGTATACACTTGTGAGCGATCAATTATTAAATCCAGGCTTTAGAGATGACGACTTTAAACGCCTTAAAAAAGAAATGATCGATGGCATTAAGTCAGGCTTAAAAGCATCTAACGATGAAGAGCTAGGCAAAGAAGTGCTATACAGTGCGCTTTACAAAAATCACCCTTACGAAAGCTACAACTATGGTGATATTTCGGATTTAGAAGCGTTGACGCTAGATGATGTTAAAGCGTTTTATAACAGCGAGCTTACGCAATCTAAACTCACGGTTGGCTTAATTGGGGCTGTGCCTGCAAAACTTAAAGCTAAAATGATGAGCGACTTTGCAACGCTACCAAAAGGTGAGCAAAGCCGTTTAAGTATTCCTGATGCGCCAGCGCTTAAAGGTCATCATGCAACTATTGTAGAAAAGTCAGCGCAATCGACTGCGGTATCATTTGGTTTCCCTATTGATACAATAAGAAGTAGCGAAGACTGGACAACCCTTTGGCTTGTGCGTTCGTACTTTGGTGAGCACCGTAGTTCTAACAGCTTTTTATATGAGCGCATTCGTGAAACTCGCGGCATGAACTATGGCGATTACGCATACATTGAATACTTTCCACGTGGTATGTTTCAAACCAAGCCAGATGCAAACCTAGGGCGCTCAGAGCAAATATTTCAAGTGTGGTTACGCCCGCTTCGCTCTAATAACGATGCGCACTTTGCAACACGTACCGCCTTGTTTGAACTAGATAAGCTCATTAAAAATGGTATGAGCGAAGACGACTTTGAAGCAACGCGTAACTTTTTAATTAACTTTGTGCCGCAAATGGTGGCAAGTCAAAACCGCCAATTAGGTTACGCGCTTGATAGCGAATTTTACAACACAGATAGCTTTGTAAGTTACGTAACTAACAAACTTAAAACGCTAACGCTTGCTGATGTTAATCGCGTTATTAAAGAAAACTTACAAACAGACAATGTTCACTATGTATTTATTACTGGTGACGGCGCTGATATGCAAAAACGTTTAGCATCGCAGCAAACATCGCCAATGATTTACAACACGAATAAACCTGCCGAATTAGTGGCTGAAGATAAAGTGATTGCTGATTACAAATTAGCAATTCCTGCTAAAAATATTGAAGTGATGAAAGTCGATAAAGTATTTCAATAATTTAAGTGGTTTTTAAGTGTTAGAAAAAGCCTCAATGCTTAAAGTATTGGGGCTTTTTTATTATTTAATCTGAACTCTGGTTGAGAGATTTACTAACGTATTGAATCATGGTGGTATTTAAATTTATTTTCTCTAGCCAGAGGTTTTCAGTAAATTCAACGCAGTTAGCGCTGAAAATAGCTGCTCCAGATAGATTTATTATCCACAGTTCAGGTTATTTAATAATGAAACTTAATAAACGGTTATACCTAATAACCAGAACAAATAACTAAGGGGTTAACACCTTAGGCTTTAAATCCGTTAGACTTGGCAAAAGGCTCTTTTATATCAATTTAAGGCAGTGCAGTATTATGCGTCATGAAATTTGGCAACAGCTTCGTACTGAAGCAAATGAAGTCGTAACCCGTGAACCTCTTTTAGCGAGTCATGTGTATTCATGTATTTTGAATCATGAGTGTTTGGGTTCAGCATTGAGCTTTATTGTTGCTAATAAATTGGCGGACGCGGTGGTATCTGCGTTTACTATTCGTGAGTTGTTCGATCAAGCATTTGTAAAGTGCGATCGTATGCTTACTTATGTAGCTGAGGATATTAAAGCGGTAAAAGACAGAGATCCCGCAGCCGAAACTTACCTTACGGTGATATTAAACTTAAAGGGTTTTCATGCTATTCAAGCGCACCGTTTAGCAAATTGCTTATGGCAACAAAACCGTAAAGAGTTAGCGCGCTTTGTGCAAAGCCGAACATCTGAAGTGTTTGGGGTTGATATTCACCCAGCATGTAAAGTGGGTAAAGGTATTATGTTTGACCATGCAACCGGTATTGTTATTGGTGAAACAGCGGTAATAGAAGATAACGTATCAATTTTGCAATCTGTAACGCTTGGCGGCACGGGTAATGAGCAGGGGGATCGTCATCCTAAAATTAGAGCCGGTGTGTTAATAGGCGCTGGTGCTAAAGTACTTGGTAATATTGAAGTGGGCGAGGGCGCACGAATTGGTGCAGGCTCTGTTGTACTTAGCAATGTTCCAGCACACACAACCGCTGTTGGCGTACCCGCTAAAATTATTGGTCGACCGGATTGTGAGTGTCCGGCGCAAAGTATGAACCAAAACTTTTTAGCAAATCCTGAGCCTGAAAATGCTTCACATACAAGTGCAATGCTATAAAAGTAGGCGAAAATAAATGCCATATAAAAGTAACTTATTTGCAATGATACTCAGCTTTTTTGTGGGGGTAGGATTAACAAGTGGTTACTTTTTGCATTTGTATGAACCGTTTAACGATAAAACGGCTCAATTTATACATGCTAGCCAAGATGTTATTATTGAAGTAAGCGGTAATAAATCAGTTCAAAAATCACCTATAAACACTACAACTAAAGCACTTCAACAACCGCTGGAAAAAGAGTACATTACGAAAATAAGTGCGCTAAATAACGAATTGTCAGTAGCTACAAAACAGCTGAAAGTTGCTCAGCAGCAGTTAAAGCGAACTCGCTTAGAAGGCACTAATTTTGCTAAGCAGCTTGATGAAAAATTTGATAGTGAAAGTGAAAATACGCAGTGGAGCTTCGAAATAGAAACGGCACTTACTGACTTTTTAATCATCAGTGATTTAAGTAATACGGCGCAGCTAAGCTATTTAACTTGTAAACAAACTATCTGTAAATTTGAATTACTAGCCGATAAGAATAATGAACAAGGCCATGCACAGTGGCGTGAACTTAATGATAAGTTGGCAACGACACCTTGGTGGCAACAGTTTAAAATCACCTCATCAAGCTCAAACGACGAGCGAATAGAATTTATAGTGAGCACCAAAGAGTAAGTGCTCCTATTTTAGTTAAGCGTGCTTGCTCACTACTTTAGAATGTACAACACCATCAACAAGTTCGGTAATAAGTGCATCACCGGTTTTCACATCACTTACTGACTTAACCACTTTATTTTTTTCATTTTTTGTAATGCTGTAACCGCGTGCTAAAACATTTAGCGGACTTACCGAGTCTAATTTACTTGCCTGTAGTGCCAAGTTGTTATTTGCTTGCTGCAATTGATGCTGTATAGCTTGGTTTAGTCTTGCGTGTAATTGCGTGAGTATATGGTTTGCTGTAGCGAGTTTTTTGTCTGGTGATTGGCGTATTAAACGCGGTGTTAAGTTATTAAGTGTGCGTTCTTGCTCGTATAAGCGATTACGCATAGCTTGTTGCAATGCAATGCTTAGCTCATCCAAACGTTGCGTTTTTTGATTAAGCTGATTACGTGGGTGGCACAAATTAAGGCGATGCTGTAGGTGCGTGGCAAGCGCGCGTTTATCGGCAATGCCGTGCTTAAACGCGTTAGATAAACGATTAACTAATTGCGTTACTTTGTTGTGTAACTCTTGCGTATTTGGGCTTACAAGCTCAGCTGCGGCTGATGGGGTTGCTGCACGAACATCAGCCACGTAGTCGCTAATGGTAGTATCTATTTCGTGGCCTACCGCACTTACTATGGGTAATTCACTTTTAAAAATAGCGCGGGCGAGCTGTTCGTGATTAAAGCACCATAAATCTTCAAGTGATCCGCCGCCTCGTCCTAAAATAAGTACGTCTACTTCATCACGAGCATTAGCTAATTCAATTTGATTAATTAAATGTGCATGTGCTTCTTTGCCTTGCACCATCGCAGGGTAAATAATGACTTCTAATTGCGGCGCACGGCGTTTAAGTACCGTTAAAATATCTTTTATAGCAGCGCCGGTTGCTGAGGTAATAACACCAATACGATTAATATTTTGCGGTAATGGCTGCTTGTGAGCAGAGCTAAATAATCCTTCGGCGGCCAAACGCATTTTAAGCGCATCAAACTCTTGCTTTAGCTGACCTTCGCCTGCGGGCTCCATATGCTCAACAATAAGCTGGTAGTCACCGCGAGGTTCATAAAGTGATACACGCGCTTTTACTGTGACTTGTGCTCCATTTACAGGGCGGTAGCTTTGGTTGCGGTTGTTGCCGCGCCACATTGCGGCTTTAATTTGTGCTTTATCGTCTTTTAGCGAAAAATACCAATGACCGGATGCAGGGGTAATGAAATTAGAAATTTCGCCTGTTAATACTAATGAGGCAAAGCCTTGCTCAAGTAATGTGCGAATTTCTCTATTAAGGCGTGACACGGTGTAAACCGTCTGCGAAGGCTTCGAAAACATAAAAAACAACCTAAAACTATTTATGAGGCAAGTTATAAGGTAAGTTTATCATAAATATTTACGAAATATTATTTACTCATGCCAACAACGCTGTTAAAATTTGGCCGCAATTCCTTATCGTAGTTCCACATGTGAGAAGTTGCCAAAATGCTTAGAATCGCTAAAGAAGCTCTTACCTTTGATGACGTACTTTTAGTACCTGGTCATTCTACTGTTTTGCCACACACGGCAAACATTTCAACTCGCTTAACGCGTGGTATCAAACTTAACTTGCCGCTTATTTCAGCATCTATGGATACTGTTACAGAAGCTCGTTTAGCTATTGCCCTTGCGCAAGAGGGGGGTCTTGGTTTTATTCATAAAAACATGACTATCGAAGAACAAGCGAAAAACGTACGTAAAGTTAAAACCTACGAAGCAGGTATTGTTTCTTACCCTGTAACGGTGACTGCCGATTTAACAATTGCTGATGCAGTTGAGCTTTCGCACGAAAAAGGTTTTTCAGGCTTTCCGGTTACCGACAGCAATAATGTACTTGTAGGCATTGTTACTAGCCGTGATATGCGTTTTGAAACTAAGCTTGAACAGCCTGTTTCTACCGTTATGACTAAAAAAGAAAAGCTTGTTACCGTTAAAGAAGGCGCAGCACGCGAAGAAATTTTAGGCTTAATGCACGAACACCGCATTGAAAAAATCCTTGTTGTTGATGATGAATTTAAACTCAAAGGCATGATCACAGTAAAAGATTACCAAAAAGCCCAAGACAAACCTGACGCATGTAAAGACGACCAAGGTCGTTTACGTGTAGGTGCTGCTGTAAGTGTTGGCGCGGGTACTGATGAGCGTATTGCTGCATTAGTTGAAGCGGGTATTGATGTTTTACTTATCGATACATCACATGGTCACTCTCAAGGTGTTATTGACCGTGTAACTAAAACGCGTAAAGAGTACCCAGACTTACAAATTATTGCAGGTAACATTGCAACAGCAGAAGGTGCGATTGCACTAGCTGATGCGGGAGCGGATGCAGTTAAAGTAGGTATCGGCCCAGGTTCTATCTGTACTACACGTATTGTTACCGGTTGTGGCGTTCCACAAATTACAGCTATTTCAGATGCTGTTGAAGGCTTAAAAGGTCGCGACATTCCTGTTATTGCTGATGGCGGCATTCGTTTTTCTGGTGATATTGTTAAAGCACTTGTTGCTGGTGCATCGTGTGTAATGGTGGGTTCTCTTCTTGCTGGTACTGAAGAAGCACCAGGTGAAGTTGAATTGTACCAAGGCCGTTATTACAAATCTTACCGTGGTATGGGCTCATTGGGCGCGATGGATCAAAAAGAAGGTTCATCAGATCGTTACTTCCAAAAATCAAACGAAGCAGACAAGTTAGTACCTGAAGGTATTGAAGGTCGCGTAGCTTACAAAGGCCCTATTGCAACAATTATTCATCAGCAAGTGGGCGGCCTACGAAGCGCTATGGGCTTAACGGGTTGTGCAACAATTGAAGAGCTAAATACAAAACCACAATTTGTACGTGTTACTTCAGCAGGTATGGGTGAGTCGCACGTTCATGATGTGCAAATCACTAAAGAAGCACCAAATTACCGCTTAGGTTAAGCAGCGTAATTAATTTAATATACTGGGCTTGCTTTGCAAGCCCTCTTTTTAGTCGTTTATATAAATACCAATTGCATTAATAAAGTGGTCAATTATTGCAACAGATAAATGGCTCAATAACGAGGCAAAAACTTCGACTTTTAGTTTCTTCTAAATAAGAAGTTTTTAACGTGGTTAGAGAGTTATTTAGCCTGCAAGAATTAGTAATGTTTAATAAAATTGGTATTCAAAACGGCATTTAGCATTAGCATCTACTTTACGAGATACTCCATGAGCAAAGATATTCACGATTCACGAATTCTCATTTTAGACTTTGGTTCACAATACACTCAACTAATCGCGCGCCGTATACGCGAAATTGGTGTTTACTGTGAACTGTGGGCATGGGATGTGACTGAAGAGCAAATCCGCGAGTTTAACCCACAAGGTATCATTCTTTCTGGTGGCCCAGAATCAACAACACTTGAAAACAGCCCGCGCGCTCCTGAGTATGTATTTAATGCAGGCGTGCCTGTGCTAGGTATTTGCTACGGTATGCAAACAATGGCAGCTCAACTTGGCGGAAGTGTACACAGCTCTGATAAAAAAGAGTTTGGTTACGCACAAGTAGAAAAAGTAGGCAGCTGTGCATTATTTGATGCAATTGAAGACAGCATTACCGATGGCGGCAACGGCATACTCGACGTATGGATGAGCCATGGCGACAAAGTAATGGATATTCCAGCTGGTTTTGCAACAACAGCTAAAACATCTACTTGTCCACATGCTGCAATGTCTAACGAAGAAAAACGTTTCTACGGCGTACAGTTTCACCCAGAAGTAACACATACACATCAAGGTCAGCGCTTATTAGAACGTTTTGCTATTGATATTTGTGGCTGTGAAAAATTATGGACTGCTGCAAAAATTATCGATGATGCTATCGAACGAATTAAAGAAACAGTTGGCGATGACGAAGTTATTCTAGGCTTATCTGGTGGTGTTGATTCATCGGTTGTGGCTATGCTTATTCACCGTGCAATTGGCGAAAGGTTAACATGTGTATTTGTTGATAATGGGTTACTTCGTTTAAACGAAGGCCAACAAGTAATGGACATGTTTGGTAATAAATTTGGCTTAAATATTGTTAAAGTTGAAGCTGAAGAGCAGTTTTTAAATGATCTAGCGGGTAAGTCAGACCCAGAAGATAAACGTAAAGCCATTGGTCATACGTTTATTAATGTATTTGATGAGCAAGCCAAAAAGCTTAAAAATGCAAAATGGTTAGCGCAAGGTACAATTTATCCTGATGTAATTGAATCAGCGGCATCTGCTACAGGCAAAGCGCATGTTATTAAATCTCACCACAATGTGGGCGGATTACCAGATGACATGAAAATGGGCCTTGTTGAGCCATTACGTGAATTATTCAAAGATGAAGTGCGTAAAATTGGCCTAGAACTAGGTTTACCGTACGACATGCTTTACCGTCATCCTTTCCCTGGACCAGGTTTAGGTGTGCGTGTACTTGGCGAAATCAAAAAAGAATACTGTGATTTATTACGCCGCGCTGATGCGATTTTCATCGAAGAGCTTCACAAAGCAGAGCTTTACCATAAAGTAAGCCAAGCGTTTACTGTATTCTTACCTGTTAAATCGGTAGGGGTTATGGGCGATGCACGTAAGTACGATTGGGTTGTATCACTTCGTTGTGTTGAAACAATCGACTTTATGACAGCGCGCTGGTCACATTTACCTTATGAGTTTTTAGGTGTGGTATCAAACCGTATCATTAATGAAATAGACGGTATTTCTCGTGTTGTTTACGATATTTCAGGTAAACCACCTGCAACTATCGAATGGGAATAATTAATTTTAGTTTTAGTCAGATAAAATAAAGTGATTAAAAACGGCGGATTAGCATGCTAATTCGCCGTTTTGTTTATTTAAAAAGCAGTTGAACTAAAAGTGTGATTTTTCTCTTTACCTTTGGCGAAACTTCTCTATAATTCGTCGTCATTGCAGGGGCGTAGTTCCAATTGGTAGAACAGCGGTCTCCAAAACCGATGGTTGGGAGTTCGAGTCTCTCCGCCCCTGCCATTTCTTCTTTACATCGTATTTATTAATTCTTATATTACCTTACTTACTAATTTCATCGAGTCGTTATGCATTCACGGTACGCAGCTGTTTTTGGTATTGAAAACCTCGAATTAAATAAACACTTTAAACCAGCCGATAAATTTCCAGCGGATAGCCCTCCTGCAGATAATCTTTTAATAGATAGTGTTGCGGCAAGTAGTCATGCACCTGATACTGCACCAAAAAACAATGTACTTGAGCCTATAGTGCTTTGTGAACAATTATTTGCAGATATTAAACGTGCAGCATTACCAATTGCTATTAACAGCGTTGTACAAAGCGCTGAGATGCAATTAAATGACGATCAGCTAGTACTTACAACACCACAGCTCAGCACGGCCGATAAGCGCGCTTTATGGGCTTTAATGAGTGAACACCTTGATAAACTTTAAACCAGTAGACGAAACCGCAATACCTCAATTAATGGCAATAGAAACAGCATGCCATAGCCATCCGTGGACGTTAAATACAATGAGTTCGTGTTTAGGTGGGCGCTATTTTAATGTAGCCGCGTTTGAAAATGAGACTATGGTTGGTTTTTATATTGGTGAAAAAGCAGGTCCTGATTTTACGCTTATGGATATTTGCGTAACACCAAGTTATCAAGGCAAGGGCATTGCTAAGCAGTTGTTAGCTCAGTTTATTGAATACGGTGAGCAACAAAACGCTGAAAACTTATTTTTAGAGGTACGCGAATCTAACACGCGAGCAATTGCGCTGTATGAGTACGCTGGCTTTATAGAAATGTCAGTGCGTAAAAACTACTACCCAAGCGACAACCCAGCTAAAAATGGCTTTGAAGATGCCATTTTAATGGGGATGGCATTAAGTTTAGGTTTCCAATAACAGCGAGCATGTGTTGTTTATACTTGCTTATTATTTATAGAGTTTTCAATAGCGGTAATTAAGTCGGCTATAAGATCATCGCGAACTATTTTGTTATCACTTTTTAATGAATCTTCGAGTGCGCCTGCGCTGTGATAAATATCGTCAAAGTTAAAGCACCCAGCACTTCCTTTAATACTGTGGGCAACATTTCGTAGTGCTTCCCAGTCATCAGAACGTTGATATGTTTTTACTTCATCTAAGTAAGTCGGCAAATTAGCTAAGTAGTTGTCTGCAATTTGTTGGAATTTTTCACTTTTTAATAAGTTATCCCATTTATTTTGGTTATCTTTTTCAAGGTGTAAATAACTCACGAGTACGTTTTCTAATGCGTCTTTATCAATCGGCTTACCAAGTGCTTTATCACAACCAGCCTCCAAATAAGTGCCTATATCATGGTTCATTACGTTTGCGGTTAATGCGATGATAGGGCCGTCGTACGCAGCGTGGCGTAGCATTTTAGTTGCTTCTAACCCGCCCATAACCGGCATTTGCATATCCATAATAATTAACTGATAGTCGTTAACTAGCGCCATTTCTACTGCTTGTGCGCCATTACTTGCTATATCGGGTTCTAGGCCCCACGTTTGCAGAAGCAGTTTTATTAGTAATTGATTATCAGGGTTGTCTTCAGCCACTAAAATATTGGCATCAAAGTGGTTGGTTGCAAACGATAGTAGTGGATCTCTTTCTGGCGTTAGTTGGCTTTTATCTGTAAGTAATTGTAGTGCGGGTTTTCTGCCTGTTAAATGACACGACACGCTAATAGAAAACTTACTTCCTTTACCTATTTCACTTTTTAGTACTACATCACCACCGAGTAGTTGCGCCAAGTTTTTGGAAATACATAAACCAAGCCCTGTACCGCCAAATCGACGGGTAGTCGTTGCATCAGCTTGCTCAAATGGTTTAAATACACGCTTTATTTGATTTTCAGACATTCCGATGCCGGTGTCTGTGACAACAAATTCAAGCATTTTTCTTTTTTGATGAAAATGTACGCAAATAGAAACGCTGCCTTGCTCTGTAAATTTAACTGCATTATTCGCAACGTTAATTAATATTTGTTTTAAACGCGTAATATCACTGTATATGGTACGAGGCAGTGGTAATTCATAGTTTATATTTAAAGTAAGCTGTTTCTCTTTTGCTAAGGGTTCAATAATAGATTCAATATCATGTACGAGCTGTACTACATTGATAGGCGCTTGATCTACTGCAAGCTTTTCGGCCTCAATTTTAGATAAGTCCAAAATGTTATTGATTAGTTCTAGCAAGTGTTTTGAATTTCGTAAAATAGTACTGAGGTGCTGTTTATCGTTCGCTATTTTATCGTTGTGTAGTAATTGTTCTGTAAAGCCCATAATAGCAGTGAGCGGTGTACGTATTTCGTGACTCATATTTGCTAAAAAACGACTTTTAAGTTGATTCGCTTGTTCAGCTTGAGCAATCGCCAGCTCTAGTTGGCTGTTCATTGCTTCAAGTGCTTTGGTACGGCTTTCTACTTTATCTTCTAAGTGATGTTTATAATCTTCTAGCTGTTGTTGGTAGTGTCTTATCTGGTTAACCATGTGATTAAAATCGTTAAATAAAATGCCTACTTCATCATTTGTATGCGCAGGTAAATTCACCGATAAATCACCATCCCCAACGCGGTGGCTTGCTGCACCTAATAACTCGATAGGGTTGAGTAGTAAGTTACGCACAACCACAAAAATTAATATAGGCAGGGTGATCACCGAAATAAGAACAATTAAGCCTGTTATTAAACTAATAGCCTTACCAGATTGATAAAGTACAGCTTTAGGAATAGTAGAAACATAATAATAACCGCCACTCATTTGTACCGCAAAAATCATGCGCTCTATTTTATCTATACTTGATAGTTCGATAGTCGACAAGGTGCCAATATCAGCTAAATCATGTATTCGGTTTAGTTCGTATTCGCTAATGTATTGGCCGCGCATACTGTAATCGGAACTAAATAAAATTTTACCATCTTTGGTGAGTAGTAAATTAAGTGTATTGTTATAAGGCGCCTCTAAAATACTGGTATTGAGTATTGAAGGCTCAACATGGACAACGATAAAGCCTAACTGTTGAGGGCGTTTTAAATAGTAGTCAACACTATAAATTCGCTGAATAAAATACAAACTGGTTGTTCCGTCTGATTTTTGATCCATGAACTGTTGCTGGCTTAAATTACTTTGCAGTACTTTATTTAAAAAGGGATAACTTTTAGGGGCTGTAGTCAGATTGTTTGAATAATAAGCGTCGCTTTTTCCGCTTGCAGAGACTAAATTAATACTAACTATATCTGGATAGGCTTCGCTATAACTGGCAAATACATCCATTAAGGCACCTAGTTGGCGTGTATAACTGCCATTAGCTCGTACATCATTTGCTAAAAAGTCACTCAGTACGGGAGAAGTCGAGAGCAGCTTTGTAGTTGAGTGAAAAGAGTCTATATAGTTAAATACTTTTTGTTGTTGTTGCTCAACAAAACGACTCATTATTAGATCGGCTTGTTTTTGAGTGGAGTTAGTTACATTCGTGAGCGTGAAGCCCCCTAAAAATAATAGAGGCAATATAACAAGCGGCGTTATATACCATAATAATCGAATGCTTAACTTACTGGTTTTCATGACCAAACTACTTATCCTCCATGCAATTTATCAATAATATGCGTAACCGCTATATTACACAAGCCTGTAGGTGTCTTGATGGCTAATTTCTGTAACCAACCAAAGAAACTTACGTAAAATAATAAGGGGATGGGGAGGCGAGCTTTGCATTTTATTTTAGAACTCAACGGCCTTTAATAAAAAGATCAGTTAATAACTAACCATTGATTGTTTATAAGGCCAAGATCAGCGAAAATAGTCTTCAATTACGATTAACATAACGGATCGCATGTGAAGAGCCAATTTAGGGCTTTTCTGATGGTGTGTTGAGCTTTCGAGGTTGCTTTATACCAATTTTATTAAAAATATGATCATTCTAGCGTATTGAATAACTCACTAACTACGTTAAAAAATTATTCATAGAGAACAACTCTATGTGATAATTTTCGCCTTGTTATTACACTATTTACTTATCGCTATAATAGATCACTAATTTAATGCAATTGTTATTATTTAAGCCTTGAAAGCTCAGCATACTTAAAGTGGATAATATCCGTATACAAACTAAAAGAACTTTTTAATGGCAGATCAAAATCTCCTTAGCGAAATTAATAAACGACGAACCTTTGCTATCATCTCTCACCCAGATGCTGGTAAAACAACCATCACCGAAAAAGTATTGTTATTCGGACAAGCTATTCAACGAGCTGGTACTGTAAAAGGCCGTGGTTCTAACCAGCATGCTAAGTCTGACTGGATGGAAATGGAAAAAGAGCGTGGTATATCTGTTACTACCTCTGTAATGCAGTTTCCATATAACAACGCACTTGTTAACTTACTTGATACTCCAGGGCACGAAGACTTCTCTGAAGATACTTACCGCACATTAACAGCGGTAGATTCGTGTTTAATGGTTATTGATGCAGCAAAAGGTGTAGAAGACCGTACCCGCAAGTTAATGGAAGTTACACGCCTGCGTACCACACCTATTGTTACCTTTATGAACAAATGTGATCGTGATATTCGCGACCCAATGGAAGTGCTGGACGAAGTTGAAACAGAGCTAAATATTGCTTGTGCCCCCATCACTTGGCCAATTGGCTGTGGTAAAGAGTTCAAAGGTGTTTACCACATTCATAATGACGAAGCTGTTTTATACAAAACAGGTCAGGGTCATAAGATTCAAGAAGTTCGTACCATTAAAGGTCTTGATAACCCAGAGCTTGATATTGCCATTGGTGAAGATTTAGCTGCGCAATTACGCGATGAGCTTGAGCTTGTTATTGGCGCATCAAACGAATTTGATTTAGATCTGTTTTTAGCCGGTGAACTTTCGCCAGTTTATTACGGTACAGCACTTGGTAACTTTGGTGTTGACCACGTGTTAGATGGTTTAACTAAATGGGCGCCAACGCCATTACCACGCGAAACCGAAGACAGACTTATTGTTGCAACTGAAGAAAACTTTACTGGTTTTGTATTTAAAATTCAGGCCAACATGGATCCAAAGCACCGTGACCGTATTGCATTTATGCGTATTGTATCGGGTAAGTACAGCCAAGGCATGAAAATGAATCACGTGCGAATTGGCAAGCAAGTGAGCATTTCTGATGCGGTAACCTTTATGGCGGGCGACCGCGAGCGCGCAGCTGACGCTTACGCCGGCGACATTATTGGTTTGCATAACCACGGAACTATTCAAATTGGTGATACATTCACGCAAGGCGAAAAACTTAAATTTAGTGGTATCCCTAACTTTGCGCCTGAATTATTCCGCCGTATTCGTCTTCGCGATCCGCTTAAGCAAAAGCAATTATTAAAAGGCTTAGTGCAGCTTTCTGAAGAAGGTGCTGTGCAAGTATTTAGACCGCTTATAAACAACGATTTAATTGTGGGCGCGGTAGGTGTACTTCAGTTTGATGTAGTTGTAGCGCGCTTAAAAGCCGAATATAACGTAGATGCTATTTACGAAGGTGTAAACGTAAATACAGCGCGTTGGGTAAGTAGCGATGATGTGAAAAAGTTTGAAGACTTTAAGCGCAAGTGCGAAAGTAATTTAGCACTCGATGGCGGTGATAACTTAACTTACATTGCGCCTAGCCGTGTAAATCTTAACTTATCGGTAGAGCGCTACCCTGAAGTAACGTTTAGCCATACACGCGAAAACTAGAATCGACTGACTACAGTTAACTGAAAGCCTGCTTTGGCGGGCTTACAAAGGTAAAAAATATGAATATTCGTACTATTTTAATCGAAAAAGCCGTTGCAGCTATGGTTGGTGCAGGCTTACCTGAAGATACAAACCCAGCAGTAACGCAAAGCACACGTCCACAATTTGGTGATTACCAAATTAATGCAGCCATGGGCGCGGCTAAAAAAATGAAAAGCAACCCACGTGAGCTTGCGCAAAAAATTATAGATAACCTTGATGTAAGCGATATTGCTCAAAAGACTGAAATTGCAGGCCCAGGTTTTATTAATATTCATTTAAAGCCTGAGTTTTTAGCGCAAAGCGTACAAGCCGCTAACAGTGATGCAAAGCTTGCTGTAAATGAGCATGCTAAGCCACAAAAAGTGGTTGTTGATTATTCATCACCAAACCTTGCTAAAGAAATGCACGTAGGCCATTTACGTTCAACCATTATTGGTGACTCAATTGTGCGTGCGCTTGAATTTAGAGGCGATACGGTTGTACGTCAAAATCACATGGGTGATTGGGGCACGCAATTTGGTATGTTAATCGCGCATTTAGAAGATCAAATTAGCCAAGGTGTTGATTTAGATTCTGTAGCACTTGCTGATTTAGAAACCTTTTATCGCGATGCTAAAAAACGTTTTGACGATGAAGAAGGCTTTGCAGATAAAGCACGTGACTATGTTGTTAAACTACAAGGCGGCGATACGCACTGTGAAAAGCTTTGGAAACTATTTATAGCCACCTCAGTTAAACACTCTGAAGAAGTATACAAGCGTTTAAATGTAACGCTTACTCAAGCCGATATCATGGCTGAAAGCGCATACAACGCAGAGCTTAACGATATTATTAGCCTACTTAAAGATAAAAATATTGCCGTTGAGTCGCAAGGCGCGCAAGTGGTATTTTTAGATGAGCTTGCCAACAAAGATGGCGAGCCATCAGCGTTCATCGTACAAAAATCTGGCGGTGGCTTTTTATATGCAACAACCGATTTAGCAGCATGTGATTACCGTTCAAATAAATTAGGTGCCGATCGTATCTTAATTTTTGTAGATGCACGTCAAAATCTACACTTTAACCAAGTAGAGCTAACAGCGCGTAAAGCTGGTTTATTACGAGACGAAACAAGCTACGAGTTTTGCCCGTTTGGCACCATGATGGGCGCCGATAATAAACCATTTAAAACACGTACTGGTGGCACAGTAAAACTTGCTGATTTATTAGAAGAGTCAATTAACCGTGCAGCCGCAAAACTAGCTGAACGTGAGTCTGATTTAAGTGATTCTGAGCGCAGCGAGATTGCCCGTAAAGTAGGTATTGGTGCAGTTAAATATGCCGATCTTTCTAAGCATCGCACCAGCGATTACATTTTTAACTGGGACAGCATGCTAAGCTTTGAAGGTGCAACCGCTCCTTACTTACAATATGCTTATACACGTATACGCAGTATTTTCCGTAAATCAGGCGTTGATGCAACTACATTAAATTCAGATGTTGTAATTGTTGAGCCTCAAGAAAAAGCACTAGCACTTAAGCTACTACAGCTTGAAGAAGTCCTTGATTTAATGATCAACGAAGCAACACCGCACGTACTATGTGGTTACTTATATGAGCTTGCAAGCTTATACATGACATTTTACGAAGCTTGCCCAGTACTTAAAGAAGGCGTAGAGCCAAGCGTACGCGATAGCCGTTTAGTGTTGTGTAATTTGGTTTCTAAAACACTAGAAACGGGATTAGATTTGCTAGGTATTGAAGTTATGGAGCAAATGTAATCTGCTGCGTGTAGTTCGCTTTAGCTGCGTTGGTAAAACTATTTAGCCTAAGTCACATACAAACCGTATGCTCCTTGGCATAAATAGTTTTACCGCCTTGCTAGCACTCCTACACTTGCAGATATCTGAGTTGTGTAGTTTACGTTGTAGGTTGGGTTGAGTGAAACGAAACCCAACGATACACCTGAATCTTAATATTTGTTACTGCTCAACATCTAATGTTTTAAGCTCGCTACTCTAAGCTCTTTTCTAAGGCTTTATTTAAAGGATTTGTTATGAAACTCGAAGATATCCGCCGTGAATACCTGCAAGACGCGTTAAGCGAAGATAACTTGCAAGATGACCCATTCAAGCAGTTTGAAACATGGCTTGAGCATGCGGTAGCAAGCAAACTACCCGACCCAACTGCGATGGTTGTAGCAACTGTTGATGAAACCGGTCAACCTTCACAGCGCATAGTGCTTTTAAAGCATCTGGATGATAACGGTTTTGTATTTTTTACCAATACAGGTTCGCGTAAAGCGCAAGAGCTTAAAGGTAATAACAAAATTTCCTTGCATTTTCCGTGGCATCACATGGAACGCCAAGTTATTGTTTATGGCGAGGCTAAACCATTACCAACTTCTGCTGTGGCAAAGTACTTTTTATCTCGTCCTAAAGAAAGCCAATTAGCCGCCTGGGCATCAGCGCAAAGTCGTCCGGTGTCATCACGTAAAGTACTAATGGAAACCTTTGCCAATATGAAAAACAAGTTTGCTAAAGGTGAAATTCCACTTCCCGATTTTTGGGGCGGATATTGTGTAGTGCCCACTAAAATTGAGTTTTGGCAAGGTGGAGCGCATCGTTTACATGACCGCTTTATATATCAGCGCCAAGCAGATAATAGCTGGCAAATTACGCGCTTAAATCCTTAATAAATAGATGAGTAAGTAACTGTGCAATTTATTGACTCTCATTGCCATCTCGATTTTAGTGAGTTTGATTCAAATCGTGAATCTCTCATAAGAGAGTGTGTAGCAAAGGGAGTTAATCAGTTTATTGTGCCAGGCATTACCCTTGCTCAATCGCATGCCCTCATAGAGCTCAAAGCAACCTATCCAAGTATAAAAATAGCGGCAGGGCTACACCCTTATTTTTTAGAGCAACATAAAGAATCGCACATTGAAGCGTTATTTGAGTTTGCAACTACAAATACGCATCAGCTGGTGGCCATTGGTGAGTGTGGGCTTGATAGAAGTATTGAAAACCTCTGCAAACAAACTTATTTATTTGAACAGCAAATAGAGCTATCAAACGAGCTTAACTTGCCGCTCATTGTGCATCATAGGCAAAGCCATGACTTAATTGCGCAATCGTTTAAACGTTGTAAGCCAAAAAATGGGGGAGTGATTCATGCATTTTCAGGTTCAATCCAACAAGCGCAGTACTATATCAAACAGGGCTTTAAGCTAGGAGTAGGCGGTGTTATTACCTATGAGCGCGCAGTTAAAACACGCGCTGTTATTGCTGCTATCGAGCCAGAGAATTTAGTGCTAGAAACAGATTCTCCCTCAATGCCCTTAAGCGGCTATCAAGGTGAAGTTAACACGCCATTGCATATACCCGATGTGTTTAATGCATTGTGTGATTTAAAGCCACACAGTAAGAGAGAGACGCTTGCTAAGCTGCTTTATGATTCTTGCTCAGATGTTTTTTGCATGTAGCGATTAACCTGCCAACGTTTTAAGCCTCGCCCTAATTGCCACGTGAAAATGCAGGCAATCACTAGCATTAAAAGTACTTGGCGACCTAAATCATGAAAATGATTATGACTGTCGGCAATTGCTGCTCGTGTTAAATACGTAACTGACACAAACCCAAGTGGACGATCATCATCACTTATCACAGGCTCTACAAAGGGGGTTTTTAATTTGCTAATACCTGGTGTTGAATCAGGAAGTTGGCCAAAAATATGATGCGATTGCCAGTTATCGCTACTGGCTATTAAAATACCTTGTTGATCGTAAATAGTGGCCGAAAGTACAAATTCATCTTTGCTTATATCGTTACAAATTGTATTTAGCTGTGGTTTGTTTTTTTCGATTAAAGGTGTTTTTACATTCAAAGCCATAAACTTAGTTAAACTTTTTGCAGTGCTATCGGCACTATCATAAAGCAGTTGGTGGCTTTGGAAACTGCTACTGACAGCAACCCAACTTAGCAACACAAAACAGGCAGCCGCAAGTAACAGGCGCACAAGCCGCTTTCTTTGAGAAGCCGATATAGGATTTTTAAGATGGTTATTTTTCATAGTCACCGTATATGCTGCTGACAGGATTTTGATTTGATGTTACAACTAGCACTATAACCTTAAACCTCACCTGATGGCGAATTTAGCGCTAATAATACCTACATCAATTAGTTTATATCAGGAAAATAAAAATAAATACGGAGATCTCATGGCGCAAACGAGCATGGCACAGCTCAATACTGAGCAATCATTATCAATGTTAACTTTAAATCAATGGTTTAGTTATCAGGATTGTACTTTTTTACCGCTTAATAATGTTCCAAATAAACAGCTGGGATTATTTAGTATCGCATTTGCAGGTGACTTTAACACAAGCCATGTGACTAGCATTATTGATTTTTTAGCTAAGCATAACCAAATAGTTACAGCTATATGCCAGTATCAACCTGATTTAGGGCTAGCCCCCGCACTGTGCTTTTATACGCAAAATGCAGAGCAAGCTATAAACCCGTTAGAGCTTCAAACGTTTTCAAGTACGCTTGATTGCCAGTTAGTACAAGTAGCCACACCTCCTAACCTTTATGAGCCTGGTTTGTTGGTTATGGATATGGACTCAACGGCGATTACCATTGAATGTATTGATGAAATAGCGCGTTTGGCCAATGTGTATGACGAAGTAGCGTCGGTTACAGCACTCGCGATGGCAGGTAAACTCGACTTTAGCGAAAGCTTAAATCAACGTGTCGCTAAACTGGCTGGTATTGAAAAAAGCTTGATTGAAGAGCTTAAAAATACATTACCACTCATGCCAGGTATTAAAGTGCTTTGCCAAATTTTAAAACAACATAACTGGTACTTAGCTATCGCATCAGGTGGTTTTGTACCGTTTGCAGAACGTGTACAAGCGCTTATTCATTTAGATGAAGTTCATGCTAATGTACTTGAATTTGAAGGCGATAAACTAACGGGTAAAGTACTGGGTACAATTGTCGATGCACAGCAAAAAGCGGTTGTTTTAGAGATGCTTCAACAAAAGCTAGGACTTGAAAAAATACAAACGGTTGCTATCGGTGATGGTGCAAATGATTTAGTCATGATGGCTAAAGCAGGCCTAGGTGTTGCCGTACATGGTAAACCTAAAGTAGTTGAGCAGGCACAAGCTGCTATTTGCCAAGGATCATTATTGCAATTGTTGTATATGTTGGCTATTCCGTTAGGAGAAGAGCCTACTTTTTAAATAGATTAGGTTAAACCGGTTAACGTAAGCGGTTTAACCAAATAAGTTTACGACGTCCCATTTGCTCAATTTGTTGTTGATTGAGGTCTAGGTGGCTAAGCGCTTCTTCAGTAATATCTACTACGTCACCTACGCCTGCTACAGACCATAATGCTTTTTCCAAATCTTTTGCTTTATGCATAGCGTATTGGCTTACATATTTTAATTCGTTAGATAAGTAATCGGTATCAGGACGTCCCGTACGTGATAAATATAAACGCATCACAAAAATTAGATCCGATTTAATACCTTGGCTAATTTGTTTCTCAAAGCCGCTGTAGTCTTCACCTAGTACACATTGGCTTGTAATAGCCTCTTTGATATCTCCTTTGCGGGGATCAAAGTTAATAGCGATTGTAAATGCCAGAGGAGGATCTTGGCGGCTTCTATCTTTAATATGCGGCGAAATTACATTAATTATTTGCTCATCGGTCAATATACTAGATAAGTCTGTTTTATTACTCAGCAGCCCAAAGTTTTGTAAAATCACATGTAACGGGCTAGCGTATAAACCAAAACCAATGGCTCCCGTTTTAAAATGAGCTGCTTCTTTATGTAAGTATAATGGAAATTGACATACGCTTTTTGTAACCATATTTCTAAGCGCGGTAGATAAGCCTTCCACTTTAGGTGCTTCTTCAGATACTTTAAGTTTGTCTTTGTTGTTTTCAATTAACTGAGTGAAAAAGGTAACGCCAGCATGAGGGAAGTCAGATACCCGACTTGCTTTTAAGTTAATGGTAGTAAACGATTTACCAATTGCCATTACTTCATATTTTAATTCACTAAGTTGGTGCTTTTTAGTTATTTTTTGCAAGTCAGGAAATGATAATAAAATAATGTCACCTTTTTTAAAGGTGATGGGTTGCTCGCACTCAAGTTGTAAGCCCATTACAGAAAAGTCACGCGTGTAGCCACTAAAGGTAATGTCACCTAAGGTTACTTTTGCTGCTGTTTTATATAGATAGCGCTTATGCGAACGTAAATTTACATATTCAAGTGCAACAATATCTAAATAAGGTGGTGTTTGATGTTTAGCATGACCAAAATGTTTAAGCTGATTAACAAGTGCTTTATCATAATTTAATTTTTTATACTGCTCTTGTTCTACAGCATTACCAATACTTGTTAAAACAACAATGTACTTTACATCTTTTACTAGCCCTTCAACGCGAGGCGAAGGCGGCTTATTAAGCTTTTCAATGTTTTCACCCGCACTATTAGGTAAAGAAAGTGGAATGTACGAATCGTCTGGGTGAGTAGGCATGATTTGAAGTTTAAAACATTGCCAACTTTCTTTTTGACTGCCAAAACTTAAAAATAAACTGCTCAACTCAGGCGTTTTTTCAAGTTCACTACGTGTTGCAGAATAATAGTAAATTTTACCTGAGGATACATGCGTAAAAGTATAGAGATAATCTTCTTTAACGGCCGTTGTTTGCGTTAGCAATTGGGTTATACGCTGGTGATTGAGTACATTGTACAAACAAGGGATTGCTCTTTCGTCAGTAAAATAGCGCTGAATAAAAATATTATTTTCTGTTGTTAAGCTCAAGCTTGGGTAATAGTGATCATCTTTTTTGCTTAAAAATACATATAAAGAAGTTACTCGCGGAATGTAATATTGCTCATAGCCTTTTGAAACGACAGCATCAAGAGTGTTATCAAGGTTGACTTTATAACGGCGTTTATTGCCATGAATAAAGCTCTTTAAAAAGCGATCAAATGCTTCATTATTTTCTACATAAGTACGCTTTAAACGAATGTGGTTGTATTCACGAGATATATTTTCCACAGCCACTACTTCGTATTGAATACCGTTTTTTAAGCCTAGCTCAAAGTCTTGCTCAAGCCCGACTAAACGCATTGCGATGAGTTGACCTTTCTTTAAAATATGGCGGGTAACGAGCTTTACTTTACAGCCACTAAGAGAAATGTCAGAGGTACTTGCCGCAATGTTTTTCTTGTCATCGTAGGTAATAGTGACTTTTATTGAGTAGTTCATCCGCTCTTCACGGCGACTCTCATAAGAGGCAAATTTAATGACATCGGTATCTAACGAGTCATCTAGTCCTGGTAATTCAGCCTTTTCTATAGCCTTTTTTTGTAACACACGATGATTATTCTCAGTATTCATTACTGCTTCGTAAACGGCTAACGTGTACTCACCATGTTGTTCTAAAGCTTTTTCAAAAACCTCAATGGCAGTATCATCCATAAAGTGCTGTTTGCCATTGTGCTCATAGGGCTTTACATGTCCGGTAACTAAACCGCGTAAATCAACAAATCGGGCAACAGGCTGAGATAAGCGTGACATCTCCATTTTCATCAAAAATTGTTCAGGCTTTGTAAGCTCTGCCGTTTTTGATTTGAAAATCATGTCAAACTTGGTGTTACCTAAATATTGTTTTAGCTCATTCACGAGGTCTTCGTGTTTGAGCATTATGTCATCAGCCATTTATAAAACCATCACCGTCTAATTGAAAAAGTAGGTATACTGTTGAGTCTATTTATTAGAAAAAAATAAACGTTAAACCATTCTATGTTATTAATATAGGTACGGTTATTTGAGTAACTACAGTTTAGCTCTTGTTATTATGTGTTAAATGCCATTTTGTTGGCAAGTTACTTTAAATTATTTCAAAGCAAAAAGTATGCCCTAAATTACAGGGAATAAAAACAGAATTGTATTTAATGATTGTGATGCTAGGTTTTTCACAGGTAAAAATCGTTGCTGAGAAAAAGCGTGGAATGGCAAGATAATCATTTAATAGTAAGCATTTTAAAAATTAAAGAATAGTAGGTAAGGTTATTAATGGCAAAAGCGGCAAAAGTAGAGTTTGTTTGTACTGAATGTGGCATGAACTACCAACGTTGGCAAGGTCAATGCCGCTGCGGTGCATGGAACACATTAGCAGAATTTAAACCTTCAGCAGGGCAAAGTAAAAAAGCGGCAGTGCGAGCAAGTGTAGGCGGTTATGCTGGTGGTATTGGTGGCGGCTCTAAAAAAATTAATGACATTACTACAACAGAGGCTGAAAAACAGCTAACTGAAATCGGCGAACTCGATCGTGTGCTAAGCGGTGGTGTCACAACTGGGTCGGTTAATATAATCTCTGGCGACCCCGGCGCTGGTAAAACTACATTACTGTCTGATTTAGTGGCTAGGATGTCACAGCGTATGCCATCACTTTACTGTACGGCAGAGGAGTCTTTATCACAGTTTAAAAACAGGGTTAACCGTTTAAAGTTAAACTACAACCCGGACGAGCTTTATTTACTTTCAGAAACAAGCGTTGAAACAATTATTGATGAGCTTGAGAAGAATAAAATTAAGTTTGCTGTAATCGACTCTATTCAAGCTGTTGTAACCGATACCGCTAATGGTAGCCCAGGCTCGCCTTCGCAAGTAAAGAGTGCCGCACAAGCATTGACTCAATATTGTAAGCAAAATGATGTCACCATGTTCATTATTGCTCATGTAAATAAGAATAACGAAATAGCTGGCCCGCAGACTTTGGTGCATATAGTGGATGCGCTTTTACATATTGACACCAACGATGGGCAAATTCGTACTTTGCGAGCCAATAAAAATCGCTTTGGTGATATTGATACTGTGGGCATTTTTAAAATGTGCGAACGCGGTATGTTAAGTGTTGATAACCCAAGCGAAATATTTTTATCGGGTTCAACCACCGATTCACCTGGGTCTACAATTACTTGTATTCGTAAAGGAAATCGTAATTTATTACTCGAAATTCAATGTTTAACCACCGAAACTGAGGCGGAATTTCCGCAGCGTGTTTGCGTTGGTTTAAATATGAATCGTATAAAAATGCTGACCGGTATATTGCGCAAGCACACTAAAACTAAAATATTTCACGATACGTTTTTCAATATAGTAGGTGGTTTAAGAATTGATGAATCAGAAACCTGTATTGATTTGGCGTTAGTTACCGCATTACTTAGTAGTTTAAATGAATTTGTTGTACCTCGTACCACGTGTATTATGGGGGAACTTAGCTTGAACGGCGATGTACGCCCAATTGATAGTGGTGTACCGCGCGTTAAAGAAGCAGCACAACATGGTTTTACTGAAATATTTATTCCATTTCGTAATTATCATAAATCCATGGAAGGGTTGGGTGCTAAAATTACCCCAGTAAAAACAGTGCATGAGTTACTTAGTTTAATTAACTAGCCAGCAAAAACGCTTAACCGGTAATGTTCATCAGTGTTACTCTTGAGTTAAGACCATTTTATATTAAGAATTAAATAAGGAGATAACATGAAAAAATTAGTTATAGTTGCCGCTATTGTTGCAGCCGGTGTTGGTGGTGTAAGTTATGCAAATTATGTAGCAACACAAGAAGTACGTGCAGAAGTAGATAAGCAACTTGCTTTAGTAAGTGAGCAAACGGGCGCTATATTTAAATATGCTGGTTTATCAGCAAGTGTTATTTCAAAAAGCGTAGAAATAACAAATATGGAAGTAATAAGCCCAGAGGGTGACAATGTTGCTAAGATTCAAAGTATTGAAATAACGGGTTACGATCCGGATAATATTTCGCCTCATACATCGTTTGATGTAAAAAGCTTCCAGTTTGATAAAGACTTTGCCGCAAAATTACCAGCAGATACGAACGAAATGTTAGCATCGGCAAGCTATGACTTACACTCATCGCTTGATTACGACGAACAGTCGGGCAACAGTGATGTGGTTGTTAAATTAGATGCAAAAGATATTGTTAGTTTTAATATGGATATGGGCTTAGCTAATTCAAAAGCATTAATGGATGCGTCATTGGCTATTAGTAAGGCGCAACAAGAAGCCGGTAATCAACCTCTGACTTACGAACAAGAGTTACAGCAGCAAACACTTGTTATGCAAGCAATGAGCAAACTGGAGCCGCGCAATGTTAGTTTTGCCTTAAATAATCAAGGTAAGCTAAAAGATTTATTATCAAGTGAGCTTGAAAAGCAAGGTATGACGTTAGAGAAAATGGAACTTATGCTACAGCAGCAGTTACAACAAGCTCCCGTAACGCAAGACATAGCTGAGGCTTTAACTAGCTTTGCTAAAGGTTTGAATTCATTTAGCGTATCTGCAAAATTACCTGAAGGTAAAACCATGATGGAAGTTAATCAACACATTATGATGCTAGTAGGGCAACCTGAAGAGCTCGTTAAGTTTATTAATTTAGAAGTAAAAGGTGATTAATAATCGCGTTGAGCTGTCAGTGAAGCGAAAAGGTGTTGATAGTTCAATTTAAATGATTTAAGCGTGAGTTTTACTCGCGCTTTTTTGTGCCTTGAGGTTTTTATTTTAAACGGTGTTATTTAATATATTTAGATATGTAAAGCGAGGTATAAAACCTCACCTACAACAGCACAAACACCGAACCTGTAGGTGCGAATTTATTTCGCGCTTGTGCAATATCGCTTTAATGTTTAAAAAGCGAGGTATAAAACCTCACCTACAAATTATATACACTCAAACAGTAGGTGCGATTTTACATCGCGCACATGTAACGTGTTTTTAATATGTAAAAGCGAGGTGTAAAACCTCACCTACAAAATTATATATACCCAAGCAGTAGGTGCGATTTCACATCGCGCACATGTAACGCGTGTTTTTAATATGTAAAAGCGAGGTATAAAACCTCACCTACAAAATTATATATATCCAAGCGGTAGGTGTTATGTTACATCGCGCTCATGTAACGCGTGTTTTTAATATGTACAAGCGAGGTATAAAACCTCACCTACAAAATTATATATACCCAAACAGTAGGTGCGATTTTACATCGCGCTCATGTAACGTGTTTTTAATATGTAAAAGCGAGGTGTAAAACCTCACCTACAAAATTATATATACCCAAGCGGTAGGTGTGATGTTACATCGCGCTCATGTAACGCGTGTATTTAATATGTAAAAGCGAGGTATAAAACCTCACCTACAAAATTATATATACCCAAGCGGTAGGTGCGATTTTACATCGCGAACATGTAACTTATGAGAAATACACAGCTTATAAAAAAACACCGCGCTTAAATTAAGTGCGGTGTTTTTATAAAACTGTAGTTATTGCTCAAAGAGCCAATTTCATTATTAATGAAGAATACGTGCTCTAATTGTACCCTCAACAGCGCTTAGCTCTTTAAGTGCAACTTCAGAGTGATCAGTATCTACATCAATAACAACATAACCAATTGCTGAATCTGTTTGCAGATATTGCGCGGCAATATTAATACCGTGCTGTGCAAACGCTTGGTTAATTTGTGTTAGTACGCCAGGACGATTGTGGTGCACGTGTAATAAACGGCTACGATTAGCAAGCTCTGGTAGCGATACTTCAGGGAAGTTAACCGCAGTAATAGTTGAGCCGTTATCTGAGTATTTAGCCAATTTACCCGCTACTTCAATACCAATGTTTTCTTGCGCTTCTTGTGTAGAACCACCAATGTGCGGCGTTAAAATAACATTGTCGAATTGGCGCAGTGGCGATACAAATTCTTCATCGTTAGATTTTGGCTCAGTAGGGAACACATCGATTGCTGCACCACTTAGTTTTTTCTCTGTAAGCGCTTCTGCAAGAGCATCAATATCAACAACAGTTCCGCGTGAGGCATTGATCAAAATAGACCCCTGCTTCATAACTGCAAGTTCTGCTGTACCAATAAGGTTTTTAGTTTGCGGTGTTTCTGGTACATGTAAGCTAATAATATCAGAGCGTTGTAACAGCTGAGTTAGGTTATGAACTTGTGTTGCATTACCCAGTGATAACTTATCTTCGATATCGTAAAACTCCACGTTCATACCGATATTTTCAGCCATAATACCTAGCTGAGTACCAATGTGACCGTAGCCAATAATACCTAATGTTTTACCACGTGCTTCAAACGAACCATTTGCTGTTTTTAACCAGCCACCACGATGAGCCGCTGCATTACGCTCTGGAATACCACGTAATAAAAGTAGTATTTCGCCAAGTACAAGTTCAGCAACTGAACGAGTATTAGAAAATGGAGCGTTAAATACAGCAATACCACGTTCGCGTGCTGCATCTAAATCAACTTGGTTTGTACCAATACAAAAACAACCAACTGCAACGAGCTTTTCAGCGGCATCTAATACCGCTTCGCTTATATGAGTGCGAGAACGAAGGCCTACAAAGTGTACATCTTTAATGCGTTCTTTTAGTTCGTCCTCAGGTAAGGATGTTTTAACGTAATCGATGTTGCTGTAACCGTTACGTTTTAGCGTTTCAACAGCGCTTTGGTGAACACCTTCAAGCAAGAGAATTTTAATTTTGTCTTTTGCTAACGATACCTTACTCATAACCTCATCCTATTTAATTTGAGGCCCATTTTTAGTGCCGATAATCACTTTATCAGCACCACGCATCGCAAATAGGCCGTTGGTAACTACGCCAACAATTGAATTTATTTGTGTTTCAAGTTGTTTGGCATTGGTAATTTTTAAGTTAAATACATCTAATATAACGTTACCATTATCGGTAACTACACCTTGACGGTAAACAGGGTCACCACCAAGTTTTAATAATTCTCGTGCAACGTAGCTGCGCGCCATAGGGATAACTTCTACCGGAAGCGGAAAGTCACCTAACGTTTCTACTAATTTGGTGTCATCTACAATACACACAAACTGTTTTGCAACTGCCGCTACTATTTTTTCGCGAGTAAGGGCTGCACCGCCACCTTTAATCATTTCGTTTTGAGCGTTAATTTCATCAGCGCCGTCAACGTATACATCTAAAGCATCAATGTTATTGAGCTCAAATACTTCAATACCTAATTCTTTTAAACGAACGGTAGAGGCTTCAGAGCTTGATACAGCGCCTACAATAGTGTCTTTTACTGAGCCAAGTGCATCAATAAAATGGTTAACCGTTGAGCCTGTACCCACGCCTACTATGGTGTCTTTTTTTACAAACTCGAGTGCAGCCCAGGCAGCTGCTTTTTTTAATTCATCTTGTGTCATTAATGTGTGCTCATCTATATCAAAAGTATGCTGCTAGTATACAAGTTAACGTGTTACCAGCAGTAGGTTTTATCTGGAGTGATAATAGTTTTAAGTGGTACATCCCACGACTCAATGGGTAAAACGTCTACTTTTTGACATTCATGTGCTAAGCCAATAAGTTGCGGTTTTTGCCAATTTTGTTCGTGTAAACGCGCCAGTGTTCTATCATAAAACCCGCCTCCCATTCCTAGGCGATTACCTTGTTTATCAAATGCAACTAATGGCATAAGGAGGTAATCAAGCGCTGGTAATGGGCATATTTGAGAGCAGTTCAGCTTAGGCTCCAAGATACCATAGCGATTTGCCCTCATGGGTGAGTTTTTCTCATAGCGCTGAAAGAGTAAATTAGCGCCATTGAATGGGTGTATTATAGGTAGATAAACAACGTGGTTTAAGTTCCATAATTCTTTAATTAACAATGAAGTGTTTAGTTCTCCGTCGTTGCTTAAGTAGATTGCTATATGCTCTGTTTTATTCGTTTTTTTACTTTTTAAATGTTGAATAAAATTCATATATAGCGATTGCGCCGCTAAATTTTGTTGATTTTTTGACAAGTTATTACGTATTTCACGGATAGATTTTCTTATCTGCGCACGGTTATTATTCATTTGATGCTTTCACTATGCAATTATAAAGAAAATAAGCTAGGAAATGCCAAATATACAGCCAATATAATAAGTAACGTCACGGCTGTTGCTATTAAAGAATATAAAAGCACATTACTGCGTTTTTTAGGTGTGCTTACTAACTCTTCATCAAGCAATAAATCGTCGTCTTGCCAATCGTCATCCTCATCTATTTCAGGGTTTTTTGATTGCTCTTCTGGTAAGCGTTGTTCAAGTTCTTCGAGTTTTTCTTCAAGGCGAATTAAGCTACTGGTGATGTAATCAAGGGCATCAAAAATACGTTCATCACGTTGACTGCTTTGAGGCTGCTCAGTTGAGGTATTAGCTGCATTTGAAACTGCCTGCAACTTACTTTTAATGCCCAAACTAGCTAATAGTTTGGCTTGTTTTAGTGCTTTGTCTTTATGGCTCGGTGCAAACAGTGGCTTTCCTTTAAAAAAAAGAGCTACTTTTTCTTCTGAGGTTTTTAGTTTATCTGCAAGGTTGATAGATGCAGCGTTACTGTCTATTCCATCAGCAAGTCCAGCAAATATAACGCGAAAATTGTCGGCCATTTAAGTACCCCTAAAGCTTTTTAATAAAAAGAGTATAAACCGAACTCCTTTATAAAGGCATCCATATGTAAAATTAAATTATTTTAACTTATGAGCTACTTTCTGTGCGATCACAAAATAAAGTCTGTGGATTAGGGCTTGTTGGCCTTTCAGGATTAAAATTTGTTCAATCTAGGGGCTGTTTAATTGCGGCGTGAGGTTTGTAACCTAGTGGGCTCGGTAACGGCTCCTGCGCTGCGCTACTGGCTTACATCCATGTAAGAATAAGTAAAAACCGAGCAACAAAGAGTAAATTGCCTTAATATTTTTATTAATGTACCGTTATTTTAATTAAGTTTGAATTTATTCTGCTATTTATAATACATAAAAAAAGCGCCAATTGGCGCTTTTTTTGTATTTAGATAGTTACCTAACCAATTAAAGGCCAGCAGCTGCGCGAAGTGCTTCAGCTTTATCTGTACGTTCCCAAGGGAATTCGTCACGACCAAAGTGGCCGTAAGCCGCTGTAGGAAGGTAGATAGGGCGTTCTAAATCAAGCATTTGAATTAAGCCGTAAGGGCGCAGGTCAAAATGTTCACGAATAAGCTCGATTAAACGGCTTTCTTCTAGCTTGCTTGTACCAAACGTTTCAACGCTGATAGAAGTAGGCTCTGCAACACCAATTGCGTAAGAAACTTGTAGCTCACATTTGTCAGCAAGGCCAGCAGCAACAATGTTTTTAGCAACATAACGTGCAGCGTATGCAGCACTACGGTCAACTTTTGATGGATCTTTACCAGAGAAAGCACCACCACCGTGACGAGCCATACCACCGTATGTATCTACAATGATTTTACGACCTGTTAAACCACAATCGCCCATTGGTCCGCCAATTACAAAGCGACCTGTTGGGTTAATGAAAAACTTAGTCGCGCTTGTAATAAGTTCTGCCGGAAGTACCGGCTTGATGATTGTTTCCATCACCGCTTCTACTAAATCTTTTTGCGAAATGTCTTCGCTGTGCTGAGTAGAAAGCACTACAGCATCAATACCTACTGGCTTGCCGTTTTCGTATGCAAAAGTAACTTGAGATTTTGCATCTGGACGTAACCAGTTAAGCTCGCCGCTTTTACGAACTTGCGCTTGGCGCTGTACTAAACGGTGTGAGTAAGTAATTGGAGCAGGCATTAGTACTTCTGTTTCGTTACATGCGTAACCAAACATTAAGCCTTGGTCGCCAGCGCCTTGTTCTTCAGGGCTAGTACGGTCAACACCTTGGTTAATGTCTGGAGACTGTTTACCAATTGTGTTTAAAATTGCACATGAATCGGCATCAAAGCCCATGTCTGAATTTGTGTAGCCAATGTCACGAATTGTTTTACGTGTAATTTCTTCGATATCAACCCATGCGCTAGTCGTGATTTCACCACCAACCATAACCATACCGGTTTTCACGTACGTTTCACACGCTACGCGAGCATGAGAGTCTTGCTCTAGGATAGCATCAAGTACCGCATCAGAGATTTGATCGGCGATTTTATCCGGATGACCTTCAGAAACTGATTCAGAAGTAAATAAATGTTTTGCCATTGTATTTCTGCTCACAAATATTGCGCTTCACAAACGTCGGTATTAGCGCTAAAAAATTAAGGGGCGTATTTTATCGAAAACAAAACACCTTGCATAGTGTTTTTACGCCTAGACGTCTAAATAAAATTACGAATGTCGTTCTGGTCTTAAAAAATATTCATAATGCTCCCTTTTATGGGGTTTTTAATTGCACACCGCCCCCACAATAAGTAAGAATGGTCGGTATAACAGTATTCAATAAACTTGGATACATAAACGAATAATAAATACCCGTGCAAATACACATATAAAGGTAGGAGAATTCATGCCATCTCGCAAAGAACTTGCAAATGCTATTCGCGTCTTGTCAATGGACGCAGTACAAAAGGCCAAATCTGGTCACCCTGGAGCCCCTATGGGCATGGCTGATATCGCAGAAGTATTATGGCGCGATTATCTAAAACACAACCCAACAAATCCAGAGTGGGCTGACCGTGACAGATTTATTCTTTCAAACGGCCACGGTTCAATGCTTATCTATTCTCTATTGCACCTAAGTGGTTACGACTTACCACTGGACGAAATTAAAAACTTCCGTCAAATGCATTCTAAAACACCAGGTCACCCTGAATACGGCTATGCACCAGGAATCGAAACTACTACGGGTCCATTAGGTCAAGGGATCACAAATGCCGTAGGTATGGCCATTGCTGAAAAAGCGCTAGCTGCACAGTTTAACCGTGAAGGTCACGATATTGTTGATCACTTTACCTATGCATTTATGGGCGATGGCTGCCTTATGGAAGGTATTTCTCATGAAGCAGGTTCACTTGCAGGCACATTAGGTCTGGGTAAACTTGTTGCATTTTGGGATGACAACGGCATTTCAATCGATGGTGAAGTAGAAGGTTGGTTTACAGATGACACGCCAGCTCGCTTTAAAGCATACGGTTGGCATGTAATTAGTGGTGTTGATGGCCACGACAGCGATGCTATAAGTTCTGCAATTGCAGAAGCTAAAAGTGTTACCGATAAACCATCACTAATTTGTTGTAAAACAATTATTGGTTACGGCTCACCTAATAAATCTGGTAGCCACGATTGTCATGGTGCACCACTAGGTGATGACGAAATTAAAGCGTCTCGCGAATTCTTAGGTTGGACCGGCGATGCGTTCGAAATTCCTGATGATATTTACGCACAATGGGATAGCAAAGAAAAAGGTCAGCAGCTTGAATCAAGCTGGGACGAAAAATTTGCAGCATACGCAAAAGCATACCCAGAGCTTGCGGCTGAATACAAACGTCGTATTAATAATGAACTGCCTGGCGATTGGGCTGAAAAATCTCAAGCGTACATTGAGCAATTACAAGCAAACCCTGCAAACCCAGCGTCTCGTAAAGCATCGCAAAATGCATTAAACGCATTTGGTCCGTTATTACCAGAATTTATGGGTGGTTCAGCCGATTTAGCAGGCTCAAACTTAACAATTTGGGATGGTTCTAAAGGCTTAACACACGACGATGCAAGCGGTAACTACATTTACTACGGTGTACGTGAGTTTGGTATGTCTGCAATTATGAATGGTATTGCCCTTCATAAAGGCTTTATTCCTTACGGTGCTACGTTCTTAATGTTTGTTGAATATGCAAAAAATGCCGTACGTATGGCTGCATTAATGAAGCAACCAAGCATTTTTGTATACACGCACGATTCAATTGGTTTAGGTGAAGATGGTCCAACTCACCAACCAGTAGAGCAAATTGCAAGCATGCGTTTAACGCCTAACTTATACAACTGGCGTCCATGTGACCAAGTTGAGTCGGCAATTGCATGGCAACAAGCTATTGAGCGTAAAGACGGTCCTACATCGTTAATCTTTACTCGCCAAGGTCTTGAGCAACAAGCGCGTGACGCACAGCAATTAAGCGATGTTAAAAAGGGTGGTTACATCCTTAGCTGTGACGGCAACCCAGAAATTATTTTCATTGCGACGGGCTCTGAAGTGCAACTAGCACAAGATTCAGCAACTGAGCTACGCAGCCAAGGTAAAAAGGTACGTGTTGTATCTATGCCATGTACTGATGCCTTTGAAGATCAAAGCGCAGAGTATAAAGAAAGCGTATTACCGGCATCTGTTACACGCCGCGTAGCAGTAGAAGCGGGTATTGCTGATTACTGGTACAAGTACGTAGGCCTAAACGGCGCAGTAGTAGGTATGACTACCTTTGGTGAGTCAGCACCAGCTAATGAGTTGTTTGAGCACTTTGGTTTTACAGTGGCAAACATTGTAAGCAAAGCAAACGAGCTTTTTTAATCGATTGCTTTAAAGATTAAAAGCCCGCTCTGTTTAAAACAGGGCGGGCTTTTTTGTTTATAGGTCGTGCTTTAGCGCGTTATACCAATCTGCTTATATATGGGGTCTATTTAACATTAAGAAAATTACGCTAGAACTAGGCAAAATTTTTTGTATCTAGTTGTTCTAAATAAAAAATTTTTAACGACGTAATAGTGCAATTTAATTCGTTAAATTGATCAAAGATTTATGCAGGTTGGTGTTAAAGGTAAATCAAAAATATGACGCCATAAATGACGACCTACAATGGAGCCAGAAAGATGTAATTCAACATTAAAATACTGCGTTAAATTATTTTTGCTCTAATAAATAATTTAACGTAGTATTTTAACCCAGACTCATTTACAAGGAAGAAATATGTCTTGGTCTAAACTCAATAAAACTATCAATGCTCATTCTGTTATCCCACTTGACGCGCTTAGCTGTCGAGATTTTGGTGTTAAGCTCCCCGTTAACTTCCCATTTAGTAAAGCTAAATTTACTTGCCAAGCACTTGCTATGCTATCGCAGCTCAATGACTATGATTTAAAAATGGTATGCGCCGATATTATTCAAATATGCGCGAACCCTAATGCTACAAACTCAATTAAGCATAGCCGTAACCCGCTGCGCCGTTTATGGCGAACAAAGTACCCATTTCGTAATTATCATTTTTTAATTGAATACTCACTTAAAAATAATTTTATCAATTTGGAAGATATACTTTTCGATAGGCAATTGCAGGGAGCTAAAAGTAACTTTGCTGCAGAGCGTACGATGCTTTATGAAGTAAAAAGGCTTAGTAATCATACTTATAATAAAGCCATGAAGAGGGAAGAGATAGAAGAAATACAAGGAGCGTGGGATGAAGACGTTACTCCAACGACTCGAGTCAATACACAACACGCAGCAGTCAATGGTATGCAAAATGAGCTTACCAAAGCTACATGGTTAATGGGCACCCACCTTGATAGAGCTTATGAGGGAGACGGTATTAAAGCTTATACGCTGTTTCATAACCCAACAGATCGACCAAAGCTAGATTTGGTGGAATGTGCGTTTGATAAACGCTTAGGTACTAAATCCCATAACGCTCAACATTTAGCAGCGGTGTTGGCACAAAATAACCAGCAAGGTAAGCAGGTTAAATGGTTAGCGCACAGCCAAGGCGCGATAATTTTTTGCGCAGCCCTGGAGCACTATCGTATATATTATGGTAAGTCACTTACAGGCCAACAATTAGCCGTGCATGGCTCAGGCTCAAATATCGAGCGTTTAAAACGCATTGCCCATAGTACCGGATTAAAAGTTGTTGCGGTGCGTAATAACCCCTATGATTTAGTACCTAATCTAGCTGGCCGTAATGACTTATCGTCAAGCAGTCTTGTCCGTTCGATGAAATTTAAAGGCTTAGTTACAGGTGATGATGCTGGTGCCAGCCCTCATACTTTACCATTTTTAGGTCTAGTCACTTACGCTGACCAACTTCAAATGCTTGGTTATAATGATAAGGCCGATGTAGTAAGAAAGTTTATTAAAACTCTACCGACTACGGATGCACGGTTATGATCAAATTAGCTAAGGCGTTTTATCGTGGTTTTATTGGTGGGCCCAATTTTGAAAATTGTGTTCACCATCGTCTTATTTTAGAAGACAGACTACTCACTCTCGATGTACCGGATAGCAATGTCGCAGCTGTACCGTCTACTATTGATATATCGTTTCCCTATAATTCGACCAGCTGGTTTAAACAACATAAAAAAAACTATTTACACCATGAATACGTACATATGCTCACTGAAAATTGGATGTATTTACCACCAGTTAGTTATTTGCCCAGTAGTGAGTATGGCATGCTCAGTTGTCAGTTACGGATTAAACAAACCAATAAAATCAATGTGCTTGATATCAGCCAATTAAAACATTTTGTAATTGATGAGTACGATGACTTTCATTGGGCCCCAGATGGAAAAAACACTAAAATCAAAAATGATACCACCTTAGAATCGAGTAAAAGAGCAAATCCTTGGCAGGGGGAAGCTTTAAAAGAAGAAATTATAGGTCGTATTGAATCTTATGGAAAGCCGCCATTACCTGCCGCTAAAGAGGTTATGATTAATAATCGCCAATGGGTATTTTACCAAGTAAAAAAAAGTAATAGGCGCTCTCGTCACGATTTTTATTGTTTGCCATTAAGTGAGCATGCTTTTTTAGAAGTAAAGTTTAACCATCGTGTTGATCGCTCTGACAAGCATAAAAAATGGGCTAAGCATGCACTTGAATCACAACAGCGGATTATGGAATCAATAAAGCTCAGTGATTTACCTCCAGATCACGATAATTTAATTGCTGATAATTCTAAAAGTGTTTAATTTAGCCAAGGCGTTTTATCGTGGTTTTATTGAGGGGCCTAATTTTGAAAATTGCATCTACTATCGCTTTATTTTAGAAGGTAAGCTATTAACCCTTGATATGCCTAGTAGTAATGTTGCTGCTGTACCTTCTACAATTGATGTCTCATTTCCCTATAATTCAACAAGTTGGTTTAATCAGCACAAGGAAGATTATTTCCACCACGTATATGTACATATGCTTACTAAAAACTGGATGTACTTGCCACCAGTAAGCTATTTACCAAGTAGTGAGTATGGCATGCTTAGTTGCCAACTAAGGATTAAACAAACTAATGAAATCAATGTACTGGATACCGTGCAATTAAAGCGTTTTGTGATTGAATCATACGATAACTTCCATTGGGGACCTGATGGCAGAAATACCGAAGTTAAAAATGATACCACGTTAGAATCCAGTAAAAGAGCAAACCCTTGGGAAGGTGAGGCACTGAAAGAAGAAATTTTAGGGCGTATTGAGACTCGAGGATATCCACCACTACCAGCAGCCAAAGAAGTTATATTTAACAATTGCCAGTGGGTGTTCTACCAAGTAAAAAGAAATAATAGCCTCTCTTGTCAAGATTTTTATTGTTTGCCATTAAGTGAACATGCTTTTTTAGAGGTTGAATTTAATCATCGTATTGATCGCTCTGATAAGCATAAAAAATGGGCTAAGCATGCACTTGAGTCACAACAGCGGATTATGGAATCAATAAAGCTTACTGAGTTACCCCCCGACCACGATAATTTAATAACAGATAACTCGCAGGGCGTTTAACTTTGTCAGAGCCTTATCTCTTTTTTTGAAAGCGCAGTGTCTCTTATTCCTCCTTGTAATAAATTATAAGTTCTGTTGCGCGATCTCGCTGGTTTAAAATTTTGTAAAAGAGTTACTTTTAAAACAAGAAAAGCTAGCTTTACAAAAAGTTGCACCAAAAGTTAAGGAGCGTTATTTGTAGACGTAGAGCTTGCTCACGTGAGAAGCGTAGCTTCTAATTATTTAACATATCCTCTAAAAGCTAATATTCAATAAAAATAAGTTGTTGTTTGCCGTTATGATATTTTGACTTAATGTTTTTCGCTCCACTTCCTTGCAAGCTCATTATGTATCAGGCAATGTGACTGCAATTAAATATAAAAATTAGCAGGAGCTAAAAATGCCAAAGTTCGATAACGTAAGTGTAGTAAAAAAAGCCAATGTATATTTTGACGGAAAAGTATCGAGCCGCACCGTTATTTTAGGTGATGGTGAAGCGAAAACGTTAGGCTTTATGCAACCAGGTGAGTTTGTTTTTGATACAAACCAAAAAGAATGCATGGAGCTTTTAGCTGGCCAATGGGATATTTTATTACCAGGTGCAAGTGAGTGGAAAACATTTAACGCGGGTGAGTCGTTTAATGTTGATGCAAATGTAAGCTTTAAAGTAAAAGTATCTGATTTTGCTGACTACTGTTGTTCGTACACAGATTAACCAATCTTAGTTTAAGTTAAGTAGACGTCTGAAAGCCCATGTACAATGGGCTTTGCATAAACTTTGCACAACGCATGATTTAAATCACCAAAAGCCGCAAATAAACCTCAAATATCTCTCTTTTTTCCTTGTGTTAATCTAAATAGCCCCCAATACTATTTATGAGGTAACAAATAAAAGGATACCCTATGAAAATTAATCTTTCTGGTCACCATGTTGAAGTTACTGACTCTATTAGAGAGCACATCAACGAAAAATTTTCAAAAATCGAGAGCCACTTTCCATCGCTTATTGCACTCGATATTATATTGTCTAAAGAGCATCATAAAATCCAAGCTGAAATTAGCACTAATTACGAAGGCACGCGCATATCGGTAAAAGGGGAAAACGAAGTTATGTACCCTGCCATTGCAAGTGCAGCTAAAAAACTCGATGCGGCACTAAAACATCGAAAAGGGCAGATAAAAGCAAACCTACACGAAAAGCCTGTTAGCACGACACCTGAAATCGCACACGAGATCATCCAAGAGATGGATCTTAAATAAAATTTAGTTCCAAAGTATTATAAAAAAGAGCCGTATGGCTCTTTTTTATTGCCTGTAATTTAGGTAAGTTATGCGTTCTTGCAGTTTATTAATCAAAAGAATTAATAAAAGCAGCGTACAACACACATATTTTGAGAAATTAATGCACACAACAAAAGCAGTATGGAAGTATCGACTAGGTGCGCTTGGACCTGGAATACTCATGGCAACAGCCGCTATTGGCGGTTCTCACTTAGTTGCCTCTACGCAAGCTGGAGCAATATTTGGTTGGCAACTATTTTGGCTAATCCTTGTTGTTAATGTTTTAAAGTACCCGTTTTTTCGCTTTGGTATGGAATACACACTCGCGACTAAAAATAGCCTAGTGGAGGGCTATAAGAGTCAAGGCCCGTTTTATTTTTACAGCTTTATCGGTTTAAACATTGTAGCCGCCGTCGTTAACACCGCCGGCGTACTACTACTTACCGCAAGCTTACTGCATTACGCGCTGCCTGTAGTGATAGAGGTAACACTGCTATGTTGGATATTATTAGGAGTGTGCTTAGCCATATTATTGTTAGGGCACTTTAAAGCGCTCGACAGTGTGGCCAAAGGCATAATGGGATTATTAACACTGGCTACCGTTATTGCGTTAGTTATCGCGTTTAGTAACGGCCCAGTGGCGCCTGCTGACTATGTAGGGCCTTCACCATATGAACTTGCCATGCTTAGCTTTATGGTGGCTTTAATGGGCTGGATGCCAGCACCCATAGAAATATCAGCTCTTAGCTCTTTATGGCTAAAAGAAAAACAAGCCCAGCAAACGGTAACTAAAAGCCAAGGCCTGTTCGACTTTAACGTAGGTTACTGGCTTACAGCTGGCTTAGCACTGGTGTTTTTTAGCTTAGGTGTATTAGTGCAGTACGGGCAAACCAGCAGTATAGAACTCGGCGGTGTCGCGTTTGCCAAGCAGCTTATTGATATGTATGCATTAACAATAGGCGAGTGGGCAAGGCCGCTTGTATCAGCAATCGCCTTTTTATGTATGTTTGGCACCACACTCACCGTGCTAGACGGCTACGCCCGTACGCTTAACGAATCTCATAAACTACTTGGCTTTGGGCAATCAAAACACAGTCTAAATATTTGGTTAATACTACAAGCACTTGCCGGCATGGCGGTTATTTTATTTTTTAAATCAGCCCTTGGCCCCATGCTTACCTTTGCGATGACACTTTCATTTGTTACAACGCCTGTATTTGCATGGCTTAACTTTAGCCTCGTGCGATCAGAGCCTGCTATAAAGCATAGCGTTTTACTACGTAGTTTAACGTGGTTAGGTTTGGTGTACTTAGTTGGGTTTGCTGTCGCTTTTGTAGTATGGAAACTAGCAGCCTAAATAGAGCCACTTACTTTAGGGTTTTAATTAAAGCTCTAAAGCATTAAATTCTAGGGTTAAACGAGGTATAAATGGATATTAGAACAGGTGAGCTTTCAAACCCACACGTTATAAAGTTACTACAAGCGCATCATAACGATATGTTAAAACACTCACCTGTTGAGAGCGTACATGCACTTGATGTGAGTAAACTCACTCAGCCCGATATAACCTTTTATAGCTTATGGATTGATAATAATTTAGCGGGTGTTGGCGCTTTAAAAGCACTAAATACAACGCATGGCGAAATTAAAGCAATGCGCACATCAAGCAACTATTTACGCCAAGGCATCGCTGCTAAATTGCTCACGCATATTATTGAGCAAGCAACTTTGCGAGGTTATAAAAAGTTAAGCTTAGAGACCGGCACGGCAAAGGTATTTTTGCCCGCACAAAAGCTTTACACTCAATTTGGTTTTAAAGAATGCGAACCATTTGGTGATTATGAGTTAGATCCGTACAGCTTGTTTATGAGTAAAGCGCTTTAAAAGTGAGTAAGGGAGATTATGAAATACAAAATTGAACATACAGCTCCAGGATTAGATGCATTTACTAATTTACGCGCACAAGCAAAGTGGCAAAACCCTGACGATAAAACATTAAAAGCAAGCATTGAAAACTCACTTTTTTGGGTTGCCGTATACGATACTGATAAGTTAATAGGCACTGGTAGAATAATCGGTGATGGCGCAATGTATTTTTATATTCAAGATGTAATTGTTGCGCCAAGTTATCAAAAACAAGGCATAGGTCATTTAGTTATGACTCACATTGAAAACTACCTAAACAACACCTGCTCTAATGGCGCTACTATAGGTTTATTAAGTGCTCACGGTAAAGAAAGCTTTTATACACAATATGGTTATTTAAAACGTGATGGCGATGGTTTAGGGCTCGGAATGTGTAAGTTTATTAGCAAGTAATAATAAATATTGCTGCATGATATAAAGATTATTTAGATAGCTTTCAAAAGTATGGCGCAATGAGCAAACGTGATTTATTTTCAGAATTAACTACAGCACTTATGGACGCTAAAGCGCATTCACAAGGAAAGCTTACGTTACGTTCTCATAAGGTAAATGATATCAACGACCTTGCTATCTCATCGGATGAAATAGTAAATATTCGAGAAACATTTAATATGTCGCGTGGTGTGTTTGCTAACATTCTACATACCTCAGCAAGAACGCTTGAAAACTGGGAACAAGGACGCAGTGCACCTAATGGGCAAGCGATAATATTGCTAAAACTTGTGCAGCGTCATCCTGAGACGCTAAATCATATAGCTGAGTTGTAAGTTCCTTTGGATTATTTATTATTTTAAAAGACAAAAAGAAAGACGCGATCTATTACTTTCTTGCGGCAGCTAAGAGCGATAACCAGTCATTCAGCTGAGTTGTAATTAGATTAGTAATCATAAGAGAAAACTTTTCTTTTTCACATGTTTAAATAACCTACAGTAAGCCTAATATTTATAGCTGGCAATAGCTTACACTATTTGCTATTAATGTAATTTCACAAAATAAGGATGTTTTCACGCTAAGATAGGTAAAGTGTCCTCTGATAAAGTTGTTATATGAATCCTTATAAATCGGTGCATCATTCTGAAACTAATATCTGACTATCTTAAATTTTGGTTGATAAACTATTTCTCAAAATATATTTGCCCAGACCGTTTTTCATTAAGTTCTGATGAAACGAAAAAATACAACTTCTTTGAAGTGCATATTTTTGTCCCTGAAGGGGAAATCAAAGAACTTGCTAATATTCCATCTAAAAACCGCGGGGCGCTAAGAATTAATTTTGAATTCATGCCTTCGAAAAATTCAGCTAGATGGGGAGGTATTCTAGCAGGACGTATGAAGAGAAGGCACGATTCTGAATTTTCAGACTGTTTAATGTCCATTGATCACCTCCGATATGCTCGAATTGATGTGAATTACTATTTTAAAGGTTGGGATGTTCGTGAACAGAAATGTTCACTTTATATGCTTATAAAGTTATTTTTGTTAAGGGCTACCGGAGCAATATATTTAAGTATACTCAAACACAAAATCTTTACTTATTTTCGTAAAGTAACCGTTTTTAGACGCCTTAGAACACCACTCAGAAGTAAATTCGAAATTTATGAAGCTCTGATGAATAATGATGATTTTCTTCAGAGAGGTACATTTAGGAAAAGTGAGTTATCAAAATCATTATTTGGTAACCACTATGTAGGTGAATTTAAAGTTTATCAGCAAGTATCTCAATCTTTAGATTGGATTCTTGAGTCCTGCGTTGAGGATGGAGAAGTTCAAAAAATCTCGCATCAGAATGAACATGACCCATTGTATAAAATGAAAGGAAAGGGCATACATTACTTTACCCTTACAAAAGAAAGCATAAAAAACAATGAATCTGCAAACATTATTCAAAAGCGACAGGTGGCAATTCAGAGACGAATGGCTTGGCTTACATTTTTACTTGTAATAGGTACCTTTCTTACGACTATTGATAAATGGGAAAAAGCCAAAGAGCTATTTATATCAATCGTGGAACCTATTTTTCCATATATTGAAATGGTTCACAGTACATTCACATAACAAGGAGCTAAGGTTACGACCGTCCGCCACTGGCACTGGGCTGTCATTGATATTAACTATCAACTCAGCTCTTTTATCGCTCTACTTATTCCATCTAAACTCAGCGCATACATGCGGTTGTTCATTAGCTCTTTTATAAAGCCAATCGATTGATAGTACGGCCAGTGTTCAACGGGTTGTGGGTTGAGCCAAGCGACTTTATCAAAGTGGTTTGTTATACGTTGCAACCATGCACTGCCGGGCTCTTCGTTGTAGTGTTCTACCGAGCCTCCCGCATAAGCTATTTCGTAAGGGCCCATAGTGGCATCGCCAACAAATATTACTTTGTAGTCGCTGGTAAATTTATTAATCAGCGTCATGGTGTCGATTACGTTTGAGTGGCGGCGTGCGTTGTCTTGCCAGACGTGCTCGTATAAACAGTTATGAAAGTAGTAAAACTCTAGGTGTTTAAATTCGCTGTGGGCGGCGCTAAATAGCTCTTCGCAGGTATGAATGTAGTCATCCATTGAGCCGCCAATATCAAACAGCATGAGTACTTTTACTGCATTGTGGCGCTCGGGCGCCATTTTTACATCAAGCATGCCGCCTTGTTTAGCTGTCGCGCGAATAGTCTCGTTTAAATCAAGCATGTCGCTTGCGCCAGTGCGGGCAAATTTACGTAGTTTTTTAAGGGCGAGTTTAATAGTACGCGAGCCAATTTCGCGATCCGTGTCGAGGTTTTTGTATTCTCGTTTGTCCCACACTTTTACCGCTTGGCGGTTACGGTTGCCGTCTTGCCCTATACTCACACCTTCTGGGTTATAGCCGTATGCCCCAAAAGGTGATGTGCCGCCAGTGCCCACCCATTTATTGCCGCCAGCGTGGCGTTTTTGTTGCTCTTCTAAACGCTCTTTTAGGGTTTTCATAAGCTCGTCGAGCCCGCCCATAGCTTTAAGTTGGGCTTTTTCTTCATCGCTTAGGTTTTTTTCGAATTCTTTACGTAGCCAGTCTTCAGGTAAGTTGTGCTGTTGCTTTAAGCTCTCGAGCAAATCGAGGTCAGCAATACCACTAAAATAGTCGCTAAAGGCTTTGTCGAACCGGTCAAAGTGCGTTTCGTCTTTTACCATTATAGTGCGTGCTAAATGGTAAAAGGCGTCTACGTCGGCAAATATAACGCCTTTTTTTAAGGCGTTAATTAAATCGAGCAGTTCGCGCAGGCTTACAGGTAGGCGGTATTCACGCAGTTTGAAGAAAAACGCAATCAACATCTTAACGGCGGCTCATAAAGGCTAATTTTTCGATTAGGCTTATGTCTTGCTCATTTTTAAGTAATGCGCCAAACATGGGCATTAAACCGCCTTTTTGTGCTTTGTCGTGCAGTGTTTTAGCGTCTATGTCTTCTGCCATAAGTAGTTTAAGCCAGTCGAGTAATTCACTGGTGGAAGGCTTCTTTTTAAGGCCGCTTGCTTCGCGCAGGTTAAAAAACACCTCGAGTGCTTGGCGTACTAAATCTTGTTTAACGTTAGGGTAGTGCACGTCAATAATTTGCTGCATTTCATCGCTGCTAGGAAAATCAATGTAATGAAAAAAGCAGCGGCGTAAAAATGCGTCCGGTAATTCTTTTTCGTTATTTGATGTGATGATCACAATAGGGCGCTCTTTTGCGACAATGCGTTCATTAGTTTCGTAAACATGAAACTCCATTTTATCAAGCTCAAGTAGTAAGTCGTTTGGGAACTCTATGTCGGCTTTGTCTATTTCATCAATTAATAGTACTGGGCGTTTGCCGTTAAGCTCTGCATACGTAAATGCCTGCCAAAGCTTACCTTTAACGATGTAGTTACTAATGTTGTGTACGCGCTCGTCACCTAATTGGCTGTCGCGCAGGCGCGAAACTGCGTCGTACTCATATAAGCCTTGCTGCGCTTTAGTAGTCGATTTTATATGCCACTGAATAAGCGTGGTATCTAAGCTTTTAGCCAACTCCTCAGCCAGCATAGTTTTACCTGTGCCAGGTTCGCCTTTAATTAAAAGTGGTTTTTCGAGCATAATGGCAGCATTTACAGCTTGTTTAAGCGCGCTACTCGCTATGTAATTGTCAGTTGAATTAAATTGCACGGTGTACCCTTGTCTGGTCTGAGCAGTAAGTTATTTTGTTATAATGCCATAGTTAAGCAGCAGGTCCAATATAAGCAAAACGCGGTATAGTTTTACTGTCTTTTTCAACAGTTTCTAAAAACATGCTTAATGGGCGCGCCCATATACCAAATTCACCATAAAGTGCTTGGTAAATCACAAGTTGTTCCTCGGTTTCGCTATGGGTGGCAACATGAATAACTTTATATTGCGGGCCTTTGTAGTGTTGGTATATGCCTGGTTTTAGGGAAAGTGGTTTTATTGCTGTAGTCATGTTTTGATCTCTTGTATAATTTGGCTTTGCACTTTTAATGTTAACTAATTTGCCAATACTATGAACTATATTTCTTTAGATGATTACAAAAAGGCGTGGGTTTTTCGCCACAAAGATTTACCTGTATCTGATGAAGACGCAGCAAAAATAAAGCCTATGAGCGACGAGCGCGCAGCCGTACTTTGGACAACCATGGTGAGCCGTGAGTTTGATCACCCTGATTTTTTTGAAGACACCGATTGGTGTGGTCAAGAAAAAAGCTTTAGCCAAGAAGTAGATTGGCAAGATGCGTGGGAAAATGGTGATGCGCTACCACCAGAAGCAATCTTAACGTTTTTAGATTGGGAAGCTAACACCACGGTTTACTTTTGTATGGCACGCGATAATATTATCGAAACGACGTTTGATGTATTTAAACGCAATTGGCAAAACTTTATGTTTTTAGCTGATGGCAGTTTATTAATTGGTAAAAAGCGTAATACGGTTGTGCAATTTTTAGAATCAGGTAAAGCTAAATTAGGTGAAAAGCCAAGCGCTTAAATTAGTATGTAATGCTTAAAAAGCATTCAGTACTGTGCTATAAAACATTTACCTAAATGTTTTTGAGTAGAGCTATTGGTAGCGAAAAATCAGTCACTTGGTGCTCTGCAACAAGTTGAAATTTGGCAAACTGATGCGCAAAAAGTGTTATATGCACAATTGTGCAATGCATTTTATCAGCGTGAGGTTTTGCGTTTAGTCGCAGAGCCTAATGCTGATAAGCTACGTCGGCAGTTAAAAAGCCTACCCTATTATATTGAGCGAGCGGCAACGTTAGTTGCCAATGGTGACACACCTTTTACGTTGGACTCGCAAAATGGGTCTTGGCTTGAAAAACAAAAACCGACACCACCCGATGTGAATGTTCAAGCTAATGAACTTTTTTATCAAACACATGCCAAAGTGGGGTTAATAGTGCCTGCTATATTGCATGGCTACGATCAGGTGCGCCTGAGAATAGACAGTATTGATCAGTTAGATGAAAATAAGCTGCATTGTAACGAGCTAGGTTGGTTTGATTTTTTAGGTAATGGGCTTGAGCAGCAAAACGCTCAGTTAATAAAGCCAAGTAAGGTAAGTTTTACCGCAGCTTGTTGTGGGCATCAATGGCAGTTTTCAAAGCGCTGCTCACCACGGCTCTTATCACTACGCGAAATGCTTTTAGCGGGTAGTATTAATTGGCGCAATTTAAAGCGCCCTTTAGCTTAATAAAGTTAAGGTATTCGGGATTTAAAATAAGGAGTGTTAAATGCGATTTTTTCAAGCTTGCTTATTGTGCTTAGCACTGTTTGTGCAATATAGATTATGGTTTGGTCATAATGGCGTACAAGACTACACGCGATTAAAAGGTGCTGTCGCATCACACCAACACACTAACGAAAAGCTTATTAAACGAAATAAAGTGCTTACAGCTGATATAGAAGATTTAAAGCTTGGCCAAGAAGGTATTGAAGAGCGTGCACGCAACGAATTGGGAATGATTAAACCGGACGAAACATTTATTCGTGTTTTACCGGGCAAACAATATGACAAATAAACAGACTATTGCAGCAATTGTACCTGCTGCAGGTGTTGGCAGTAGAATGCAGCACAATGCGCCTAAGCAATACATACAATTAGCGGGTAAAACCATTTTAGAACACACCTTAGCTAAACTTTCTCAATTACCTAAATTAAGCACTATTGTTGTTGCTCTTAGCGACAGCGACCCCTATTTTGACGAACTTTCATTCGCTGATAAGCGCATTGTTCGCGCCAGTGGCGGAAATGAACGTGCCGATTCAGTGCTCAATAGCTTACTTTTTTTAGCGCCCAATCCTCCAGCATGGGTGCTGGTACATGATGCTGCACGCCCGTTAGTTAATATTAGTGATATAGAACGCTTAATTGATGAATGCATGTGTGCTGACGAAGGTGGTATTTTAGCTAGCAAAGTAAAAGACACCATAAAACGTGGCCGCACACATGCCCTACAAACTGTGCCACGAGACGATTTATGGCAAGCACTTACCCCACAATTTTTTAAATATGACGAGCTTAAAAATGCACTTCAAAACGCATTAGCAAGTGGGGCAACTATTACCGATGAAGCCAGTGCTATTGAATGGGCGGGCAAACCGGTAAAGCTTGTGGCAGGGCGCAGCGACAATATTAAAATAACCACACCAGAGGATTTAGATTTGGCTGGGTTTTTATTACATAAACAACAAAACGAGAGTGCATTATGATACGAATTGGCCATGGTTTTGACGTACATAAATTTGGCGGCGAAGGCCCGTTAACTATTTGTGGTGAAAAAATTGATTACCCACAGGGCTTTTTAGCGCACTCCGATGGCGATGTTGCTATTCATGCATTATGTGATGCTATTTTAGGCTCCCTTGCTATGGGTGATATTGGTAAGCACTTTCCCGATACAGCTAGTGAGTATGAAAATATCGACAGTCGTATTTTACTTCGCCATGTGGTGGGCTTAGCTAAAGAGCAAGGTTACGTACTTGGCAATGGCGATGTGACTATTGTTGCGCAAGCGCCAAAAATGCTGCCACATATTCAAGCTATGCGTGCTAATTTAGCCAGTGATTTAAATTGTGACCTTTGCCAAATTAACGTTAAAGCCACTACTACCGAAAAGCTAGGCTTTGAAGGGCGCAAAGAAGGTATTTCGAGCCATGCGGTGGTTATTATGAGTAAAGAGCTTGCGAGTACAAAAAACGCATGAGCGATTTAAATTATTTATACGGTGCACCGCTTTCTAAAGCTGATTTTAAAACCACTGCTGAAGACTTTATGGTTGATGAAGACTTAGGTATAGAATTTACCGGCAGTGGCGAACACGTGTGTTTGCAGGTGGTTAAAAAAGGCGAAAACACGCAATACGTTGCAAAGCTAATTGCGCAGCGTGCGGGTGTTTCACCGCGAGACGTAAGTTACGCAGGCATGAAAGATCGCCACGGTGTGTGCTCGCAGTGGTTTAGTGTAAAAGTACCGATTAAAAAGCCTATCGATTTTAGCGACTTGAATAGCGAGAGTATTTTTATTGTTTCGCAACAGCGCCACGACCGTAAGTTACGTACGGGCTGCCACAAAGGTAATAAATTTACTATTACGCTTCGTAATGTAACCAAGCCTCTTGATATTCTATGCCGTATTAACGCAGTACGCGCAGGCGTGCCTAATTACTTTGGCGAGCAGCGCTTTGGTCATGGTGGTCATAACTTAGTTATGGCTGAAAAAATGTTTGCCGGTGAGCGTATTCGCGATAAAAAGTTGCGAGGTATTATTATTTCAGCAGCACGATCGCATGTATTTAATCAGTTAGTGAGCCTGCGTGTAAAAGAGCATGGTTTAGCTAAAACAATGCACCGTGAAGTATTTATGCTCAGCGGCAGTAATGCATTTTTTGAAGATGCGATTAACGATGAAAACATTGAGCGATTAGCCACTGGCGATATTATGATGTCGGCACCTATGGTGGGTAAAAGTGAAAAAGGCTTAACCGAGCAAGAAAAAGTATGGCTTGCACCTTACCAAGCATGGTGCGATGGCTTGGGTGAACTCGGCCTTAAAAATGAGCGCAGAATGCTGCGTTTAATTCCGCAAAACTTAACGGTTGAGACCATAGATGAAACGAGTTTAAAGCTGAGTTTTGGTTTGCCTAAAGGGTGTTTTGCAACCGCATTATTACGCGAGCTGGTGGATTATACAGATGCAAGCCCACGAGAGCGCAAAGAAAAGGATAATGGCATAAATGAAGATACTGTTAAGTAACGATGATGGCGTAAATGCCAAAGGTATTGCGGTTTTATATCAGGCGCTTATACAAATTGCAGAGGTAACTCTTGTTGCGCCCGATCGCAACTGTAGTGGCGCGAGTAATTCTTTAACATTAATGAACCCGCTACGAGCGACGACACTCGAAAATGGTTTTATGTCGGTTAATGGCACGCCTACAGATTGTGTACATTTAGGTGTGAATCAGTTGGTTGATGAAAAACCAGATCTAGTTGTTGCTGGTATTAATCATGGTGCCAACTTAGGTGACGACACGCTGTATTCTGGCACAGTTGCTGCCGCGACTGAAGGACGTCATTTGGGCTTACCTGCAATTGCGGTATCGCTTTGCTCACATAAAGGCGTGCATTTTGAAACAGCTGCTGCTGTTACCGTCAATATTATTAAGGGCTTGGCTTCGCATCCGCTTCCAAAAGATCAAATAATAAATATTAATGTGCCAGATATTCCACTAAGTGAATTAAAAGGGGTGCAAGTAACACGTTTAGGCGCTCGTCATAAAGCCGAAACCATGACCAAACAAACGGATCCCTGGGGTCGTGATATTTATTGGTATGGATCGCTTGGCACCGAAAGTGATGCAGGTGAAGGCACCGACTTTTACGCAATCAATAATGGCTATGCCTCAGTTACGCCATTAAGTGTTGATATGACCGCTAAAGATAGCTTAGAAGCGGTAGGAGACTGGCTTGCCGATTTGGAGATAAACCGTGCTCGCTAATTATACGCGCAGCGCCAAAGCGTTATCTGATTTACTACAGCGCGAAGGCGTAGAAGATACCCAAGTACTGAGTGCTATTGCGAATATTCCGCGCCATGTTTTTATTGATGACGTGTTGCAACATAAAGCGTATGAGAATACAGCGTTACCCATCGGGCAAGGGCAAACTATATCGCAACCTTATATTGTTGCCCGTATGACTGAGCTACTTCGCCTTGCGGGTGTTCGCAATAAAGTACTGGAAATTGGTACTGGGTCTGGTTACCAAACTGCAATTTTAGCTAAAACGTTCACTAAAATTTATTCAGTTGAGCGTATTAAAGCCTTGCAATGGCAAGCCAAACGTCGGTTACATCAACTCGATTTATATAATGTGTCGATGAAGCATGGTGATGGCTGGCAAGGTTGGCAGTCACAAGCGCCGTTTGACGGTATTATAGTGACGGCTGCGGCCTCTAAAGTGCCAAAAGATTTACTTGCTCAATTGGCTGATGGTGGCGTGTTATTAGCCCCTATTGGTGAAAGTGATCAAAAATTAATAATGGTTATTCGCAACGGCGACGATTACACAGAACATGTTATTGCACCAGTTAGGTTTGTACCACTGGTACCTGGCGATATTGAATAGGAATTCATTTTGAAGTTGTTTACTAAGTTATATGATATGGCTCTTGTATGGGCCAAGCATCGCCATGCCGAGCGTTATTTGGCTGTAATGAGCTTTGCTGAGTCTGTTTTTTTTCCAATCCCACCTGATGTTATGCTTGCGCCTATGTCGCTTGCTCAACCTAAAAAAGCATGGCGCTTTGCAAGTTTTGCCACAATCGCATCGGTTGTTGGCGGAATAATTGGGTATTTACTCGGCTTTTGGTTATTTGAACCCGTTGTTGAGCCATTAATTGCACAAATGCACTGGCAAGAAAAGTTTGATGTCGCATTAAACTGGTTTAAAGATTACGGTGTTTGGGTTGTTTTTTTAGCTGGTTTTTCACCTATACCTTATAAAGTATTTACGATTGGCGCGGGTGTTTTACAAATGGCCTTTTTGCCTTTTTTAATTGCATCTGCCATCGGGCGCGGTGCGCGATTCTTTTTAGTTTCAGCTTTAATGAAGTGGGGCGGAGCTAAGATGGAGCAAAAATTACGTCAATATATTGAAATACTTGGTTGGGGATTAGTAGTATTAATTGCAGTAGCGTACTTTTTGTTGCGTTAAGCTTTATAAAATAACTTTTTTACATAAGGAGCTAAATACAATGAATAAACAATTTATGCGTTATGTTGCTTTATTTATTAGTATTTTGCTTTTTGGCTGCTCGTCTCGTCATGTTCCAGCACCAGTCAGCAGCCTAAATAATAATGTTAACTATTTAGATCATAAAATTAACATTAGTGGTAATAAGTATAAAGTTCAAAAAGGAGATACTTTATATTCAATTGCTTTTAGTGCAGGTCAAGATTTTCGTAAATTAGCAAAAAACAATTCTATTTCATCACCTTATGTAATATATCCTGGACAAGATATCTCTTTAATACCATTGCAGTCAGAAAATAAAAAGTCGAAAAAATATACGAATTCGAGTAAAAAGTCTAGAAAAAGAACACAAAAAAATAACAAAAAATTAAAGAAAGAGCTTGATCAGCCAAAACAACGAGAGTATGTTCAAAAACAAGCCAGTAACAAAGTTAGTAATAAAAAGTATTTGTCGAGTAGTAAGGTGAAGTGGTTTTGGCCAGCAAAAGGTAAAATTACTAAACGCTTTTCTAATAAGGAAAACGGATACAAAGGCTTACAGATTACTAATAAAAAAGGGGCTTCAGTATTAGCCGCGGCACAAGGAACGGTGGTGTACGCGGGTAACGCACTTCGAGGTTATGGTAGTTTAATCATATTGAAACATAATGATGATTACCTAAGTGCTTATGCACATAACTCGAAATTACTTGTTAAAGAAAAGCAGAAAATTAAGGCTGGACAAAAAATAGCAGAAATTGGTAATTCAGAATCTTCGGTTACGGCACTTCGTTTTGAAATTCGCTACCGAGGGCAAGCTGTCAATCCTGCTAAATACCTACCCTAATTTTAAGGTATTGATAATTGCTCGGGAGAAGGCTTATGGCTAACGCAGCAAAATTTGACAAAAACATCACGAATGATGACAAGTTCGATGATACCACCGTTGAAGAAAACACATCGTTACTTGAAAAAGTAGATGACGAAGATATATTTGCCAAAGAAGAAGTAACAAAAAACCTTGACGCCACTCAGCTTTATCTTGGTGAAATAGGTTTCTCTCCATTACTGAGTGCAGAAGAAGAAGTCTTTTTTGCACGAAAATCACTTAAAGGTTGTGACGCCTCTCGTAAACGCATGATTGAAAGCAATTTACGCTTGGTTGTTAAAATAGCTCGCCGATATAATAACCGTGGACTTGCTTTACTTGATTTAATTGAAGAGGGTAATTTAGGTTTAATCCGCGCTGTTGAAAAATTTGATCCTGAACGTGGCTTTAGATTCTCAACTTACGCGACATGGTGGATACGCCAAACAATTGAACGTGCCATTATGAATCAAACACGTACGATACGTTTGCCTATTCATGTGGTTAAAGAGCTTAATGTTTATTTACGTACCGCTCGTGAATTAACTCAAAAGTTGGACCATGAACCCACTGCTGAAGAAATTGCAGAGAGCTTAGATAGACCCGTTGAAGATGTAACAAAAATGCTACGTCTTAACGAAAAAATAGCCTCTGTTGATATGCCAATCGGCGGCGAAAATGACAGTGTGTTATTAGATATTATTCCTGATGAAAAAAGTGCAGGCCCTGAAGGCCAAGTACAAACGAATGATATAAATAAACACATTGTAGATTGGTTAGGTGAGTTAAATCCTAAACAACGCGAAGTGTTAGCACGTCGATTTGGATTACTTGGCTATGAGCCATCTACACTTGAAGATGTAGGCCGCGAAATAGGCTTAACACGTGAACGTGTAAGACAAATTCAGGTAGAAGCATTACGTCGTTTAAAAGACATTTTGCAACAAGAAGGTTTAAGTACAGACAGCTTATTTAATCAGTTTTCGTAGCTAGTTAACCTGCGCTCTGGTTAAGAGATTTACCAATGTATTGAATTATAGTGATAGTTAAATTTATTTTCTCTAGCCAAAGATTTTCAGTGAAAACAAGGCGAATTTACGCGTCAATAGCTGGCCTATTGCAAGTAAATTCAACGCAGTGAGCGCTGAAAATAGCTGCTTGAGATAGATTTATTATCCAGAGTTCAGGTTAGTTAAATAATTTAAAAGACTATGTGTGTTAAAAAGCCGAAGAATTTATTCTTCGGCTTTTTTTATGCTTGTAAATTAGATGACATAAATTACAACAATGCTTTTAGTTTATATAACAAATCGTGTGCTTGGCGTGGCGATAAGTTATCAGGGTCGATTGCGCTTAACTGCTCTTCAACTTCTGAAGGTGTACTTTGTGCAATTTCGTTATTAAAAGTAAAGGCTTGTTGTTCTGTATTTGGTGCAGTAACGCTTTGATGATTTTCAAGTAACTTAAGTTTTTGCTTTGCTTGTGCAATCACAGCTTTTGGCACACCCGCAAGAGCAGCTACCTGTAAGCCAAAGCTCTTACTTGCTGCGCCATCAAGTACTGTATGCATAAAGGCGATTGTATCGTTGTGCTCTATTGCATCAAGGTGCACGTTTACCAGACCTGTTGTTTGTTCAGCAAGTTCTGTTAACTCAAAGTAGTGTGTAGCAAATAAGGTTTTAGCTGATATTTTTGACGCTAAATGATTCGCTGTTGCATACGCAAGCGACAGCCCATCGTAAGTGCTTGTACCGCGACCAATTTCATCCATTAATACCAAAGACTGCGCCGTGGCATTATTTAAAATAGTCGCTGTTTCGGTCATTTCTACCATGAAGGTTGAGCGACCTGATGCTAAATCATCGCTTGCACCAATACGTGTAAATATGCGATCAATATTACCAATTTTAGCGCTGTCAGCGGGTACATAACTGCCAATGTGGGCCATTAGCACAATAAGTGCTGTTTGGCGCATATAGGTTGATTTACCGCCCATGTTTGGACCGGTAATAATTAACATTTTACGTTGGCTGTTTAATTCAACAGGGTTGGCAATAAACGGTTCTTTCATTACTTGTTCAACAACAGGGTGACGACCTTGTTTAATGCTAATGTTGTCGTTATCGCACAGTTCTGGTTTTGCATAATTGAGTGCAAATGCACGTTCGGCCAGATTATTTAATACGTCTAAATCAGCCAGTGCCGCGGCCATCACTTGCAGTTGTTCTATGTGTGGAGCGATAAATCTGAACAGCTCTTCGTATAGTTGCTTTTCAAGTGCGAGTGCTTTTGATTGGCTACCGAGTACTTTATCTTCGTGCTCTTTTAGCTCAGGAATAATATAGCGTTCGTTATTTTTAAGCGTTTGACGACGAATGTAGTCGGCTGGTACTAAGTGCGCGTTAGCGCGGCTTACTTCAATAAAAAAGCCATGTACGCGGTTATAACCAATTTTAAGCGTACTAATACCCGTACGTTCGCGTTCTCGCAGTTCTAGTTGATCAAGAACATCGGTTGCACCTTTACTTAAGTTACGCCATTCATCAAGTTCACTGTTGTAACCCGGGGCAATAACGCCACCATCACGAATAAGTACTGGTGGGTTTTCTATTACAGCTTGCTCTAACAATGCTTGTAAATCAGGGAGTTCAGGCGAGTGCTTGATAATATCTGTTATACGAGGATCGTTAGTATCACCTAACAAAGTATGCAGTGGTGCAAGTGCTTGTAGTGCACTGCGCAGACGCGTTAAATCGCGTGGGCGAGCAGTACATAAAGCTAGGCGGGCAATAACACGCTCTACATCACCAATCTCTTTTAATGATTCGTGCAATTCACCACACAGTTGTACATCTAAAATAGCGCTAATTGCATTTAAACGTGAATTGAGCTCATCTTTATTACGAATTGGTGTATGAATACGACGCTTTAGTAAGCGAGAACCCATTGGGGTGGCTGTTTTATCAAGTATTTGAGCAAGTGTATTTTCAAACCCGCCCGATAGATTAACGGTAAGCTCTAAATTTTTACGTGTTGCAGCATCTAAAATAACTGCGTGCTCGTTGTGCTCAAGCGTAATTGCACGAATATGCGGCAATGCAATACGTTGTGTATCTTTTACGTATTGCATTAGGCAACCTGCAGCAACAAGTGCGCTGTGGGCTTTATCAACACCAAAGCCGACTAAATCTTTAGTACCAAACTGATCGCATAATAAGTGTTGGGCCGTATCTAAGTCGAATTCCCACTCTGGGCGACGACGAGCGCCTTTTATATGCTCAATTAAATGAACGTTTTCAAAGCTTTCGCTATACAGAAGTTCTGCTGGTGATAGGCGCTGAATAGTTGAGCTAAAGGCTTCGTCGGTGTTTACTTCAACTATGTTGAAACGACCTGAATTAATATCAAGGTAGGCAATACCGTATAAGCCTTTTTTACTTTGCCAAACGCTGGTAAGGAGGTTGTCTTGTCGTTCTTGTAAAAGCGCTTCGTCAGAAATTGTACCGGGTGTAACTATGCGTACAACTTTACGATCAACGGGACCTTTACTGGTTGCAGGGTCGCCAACTTGTTCGCAAATAGCGACTGATTCGCCCATTTGGACTAGGCGTGCTAAGTAGTTTTCAACCGCATGATAAGGCACGCCCGCCATAGGGATAGGATCGCCACCGGCTTTGCCGCGATGCGTTTGTGAAATATCAAGTAATTGAGCGGCGCGTTTTGCGTCGTCAAAAAAGAGTTCGTAAAAATCGCCCATGCGATAAAACAATAAAATATCGCGATGCTCTGATTTTATTTTTAGATACTGCTGCATCATAGGGGTTTGTTGTTTTATAGTGTGTGGTGCATAAAGATCAAACGACATGTATTTACCCAAAGGCTGAATATGGAATTACATCAAGAGATTAAAACACTTGCTGCGCAATTAGGCGCTATTTTAACGGATAAATGCTTATGGATCACTACTGCTGAGTCATGTACTGGTGGCGGAGTGAGTTATGCGCTTACCGACACCCCTGGGAGCTCGGCTTATATTGACCGTGCATTTGTCACTTATAGCAATCAAGCAAAGCAAGATTTGCTCAATGTAAGTGCAAGTACATTAGCAAAGTATGGTGCTGTAAGCGAACAAACAGTGCGAGAAATGGCAGTAGGTGCTATTAAAGCAACAAACGCTAATATTGCGATAGCTGTATCGGGCATTGCCGGGCCTGGTGGTGCAACTGAAGGTAAACCTGTTGGACTTGTGTGGTTTGGCATACAAATTAATGATAAGTTGCTTACATTTAAACAAGTATTTATTGGTGATAGAGCTCAGGTTAGGTTACAAGCTATTGTATTTGCATTAAAAAATGTAATAGATGAGATAAAATAAAAAAATTAGCTTGATACTGTGATTTCATACAGTATACTTGGTTCCATTAGCTGGATTTGGAGAACAAAATGAACGATAACAAACAAAAAGCGTTAGACGCAGCACTATCACAAATTGAACGTCAATTTGGTAAAGGCTCAATTATGAAATTGGGTGATAACAAAGCGTTAAACATTGAATCTGTATCTACAGGCTCATTAGGTATTGATATTGCCTTAGGCATAGGTGGTTTACCTATGGGACGTATTGTTGAAGTGTACGGTCCTGAATCATCTGGTAAAACAACGCTTACTTTACAAGTTATCGCAGAAGCTCAAAAAGAAGGCAAAACATGTGCCTTTATCGATGCTGAGCATGCTCTAGATCCAATTTATGCACAAAAACTTGGTGTTAACATTGACGATCTTTTTGTATCGCAACCAGATACAGGTGAGCAAGCGCTAGAGATTTGTGACATGTTAGTACGTTCAAGCGCGGTAGACGTTGTTATTATTGACTCGGTTGCTGCACTTACACCAAAAGCTGAGATTGAAGGCGACATGGGCGACTCGCACATGGGCCTACAAGCACGTTTAATGTCACAAGCATTACGTAAGCTTACTGGTAATATTAAACGCTCTAACACGTTATGTATCTTCATTAACCAAATCCGTATGAAGATTGGTGTTATGTTTGGTAACCCAGAAACAACAACGGGTGGTAATGCACTTAAGTTTTACGCATCGGTACGTATTGATATTCGTCGTATTGGTTCTGTGAAAGAAGGTGATGAAGTTGTTGGTAACGAAACCCGCGTTAAAATTGTTAAAAACAAAGTAGCGCCGCCATTTAAACAAGCTGAATTTATCATCATGTACGGTGAAGGTATTTCTAAGCAAGGCGAGTTAATTGACTTAGGTGTTAAGCACAAAATTGTTGAAAAAGCAGGTGCTTGGTATAGTTACTGTGGCAACAAAGTAGGCCAAGGTAAATCTAACTCAATTAAATTTTTGAAAGAAAATCCAGAAATTGCAGATGAGATTGAAGGTAAGTTACGCGAAATGCTTTTACTAAAAGCAACTATTGAACCAGAAGATGGTGAAGATAAGTTAGGCGATGACGCAGACCTTTAAGCTATATCAAAATGAGTTTCTTAGCTTGATTTGACCCGAGCTTTAAAAAAGCGCTAACCAGTAATGGTTGGCGCTTTTTATTGTTAAAAACTTAAAGTAGATAAGATAAAAACGACACATAGAAATGTGTCGTTTTTAATTTAACCTATAAAAATCTACGGTTAAATCGCGGCGTGAGATTTGTAACCTAGTGGACTAAGCAAAAATCGAGCAACAAAGAGTTAATCGTCCCTAGAAAGAACCCAAAGGGTAGCGCATATTTGGTATTTATGCTGCGTTATCGCCTATTTATGGGGAATAACCACACTATATAGGCTCTGCCTTGCCTGAAAACCAAATATGCTGCTGCAAATTCAACCACCAAAGATAAACACGCCCTAATAGTTAAAGAATGGGCCTTAATTAAAATAGAACTTTAGAAGCGATAAGTTAAGCTAACTTTTCCGCTAATAGGGGAGCCATAAAAACCAACATTGGCTAAGCTAGTAATATGTTTTTCATCTGTGATGTTATCAATGTTAGCTTGAATTGATAAGTCTTCGCTCGCATCCCATCGAGCAAATGCGTTCATAAGTAAATAAGAATCCTGCTTAACATTACTGGCTATATTTGCTGTTTTTGATTGCCATTTTCCGGCTAAGCCAAACTGAAACTCAGGTAGTTGAGGCAGCGTATAATCCAATGAAAAATTAACAACATTTTCAGGCTCCCATTCGTGAGAACTATCGCCTGCGTCATCATTGATATCTAAGTATGTATATGCAAATACAGCATTTAGATCATCAGTTATATGTCCGGTTAATTCTAATTCAAAGCCTTGGGTATCTTGATCAGCTCCTTTATAGTAAGTAAATCCAGATGCGTTTAGCCCTGCATAAGTTGCAATATTATCTTGTTTGGCACTAAATACTGCAAAGGTTGCAAGTAGTTGATCATCAAACCATTGAGTTTTTACTCCAACTTCGTAATTAACACCTTTGCTTGGATCTAAAAAGTTACCATCGTAATCATACTGCTCTTGTGGCTGATAAATATCGGAATAGCTCACATATACATTAACATCATCATTAATTGCATACGTTGTTGCAAGGTAAGGGCTTATCTCACTTTCATCATTATTTATATCAACGCCTTGGCTAAAGCCTGTACGCTCATAATCGATAGCGTTAAAGCCTGCAATAACAAATAAGTCACTTGTTAGGTTTAATTTAGTAGAACCAAAAAAACGCTTCAAAGTAACATCAATATCAGCATACTTGGTTTGTTCACCCCAAATAGGTTCAGCTATCGCATCTAATGCGTATGGAAAAGCAGGCGCCAAGCCATAAGCTTCAGTTGTTGCTGCATCGTAAGAGTTGGTAAAAGAGTAAGATGTACTTTGCGAAATACTTCCACCAAGCATTAACTCATGTTCTTGACCAAACAAGCTGTACTCACCCTTAGCTGTTATATCAAATAAATCAGCAGAGAATTCTGTATCATATCGTCCTGGAAGGCTAACTAAACCTAAATTAGTTTCACTATCAAACATTCCATAAGGGTCATAAAGATAAAGTAATTTACTTTGATCTTCTGAGTCTTGGTAATTATAAGTTGTTTTAATTTCCCAGTTATTATCAAATACATAAGTATATTCAATAAAAGCAGTGGTATTAAGAGTGTCCCATTTAGTCCATTCTTGAGTTGGGCTCGCACTTACGTCCCACTCTGCTTGTGTACCATCGGCATATGAAAGCGGTAATCCTCCCCACATTGTTCCATCTGTATTTGCATTTTGATGTGAAGCACCAAATGAAAGTGTCGAATTACCAGTAAGTTGCCCATCAATTACTGCAGAGAAGTAAGTGCGATCGTTTTCTAAACCATCAAGGTATGAATCTGATCCTTCTACAGCACCAATAGCACGTGCAGCCCAGCTACCAGAATCTGTTAACAAAAATGAATAATCAGCTTGTAAGCGCTTTAAACCATAAGTACCTACAGAGATACCTACTTCACCTTCATTTTCATTTGTTGGGCGCTTTCGAACATAGTTAATAGTGCCCGCAGCATTACCTACACCTGTTAATTGCCCATTAGCACCACGAATAACTTCTATTTTTTCATAACCATAGCTTTCCATAGCACCAGTAACAAGACCCCAATTATTAGGTAGACCAACACCATCAACTTGAGTACTTTTAATATCAAAACCGCGAGAAGTATAGCGTGTGCGGTTAGTTTCACCTTGTTCAACAGTAATACCCGTGGCCATTTTCAATGCATCATTAATACTATTTGCTGCAAAGTTTTGAAGTTGCTCTGCGCCAATTACACTAATCGATTGTGGTGTTTCGTTAAGCTCCATCGTTAAACCGGTAGCACCTTTGCTAACGCGATCTTGGCGTACACCTACTATTAATATTTCTTCCATTTTTTCATTATTATTTTCAACTGTATTCTTAGTTGATGTTTCTTGCGCTTGAGCTGAAAAACCCATGGCTAAAACTAAAGAAGAAAGTGCAAAAGTGCGATTGAGTTTCATGTTTTCCCTTAATTAATATTTAATATTATTTGAGTTTATTTAAATAATAGCCATATTCTACTATTTAGAATTAACAAACTCAAACAAAAACTATTATCATTTGCAGGCGTGTTTATATCTAACTAATGGGGATAGAATAATCTGTTAATAGTATTATTCGATATTGTTTATAAAGTGGGCTATGGGTTGCTGGGCTTTATTTGAATTTTTTATGGTGTTGGCGATGCATTACTATTTTTAATCGCTATTAATTTTCTTTTAATTTTTCTGTAAATAGACAATTAGACAATTAGACAAGATTAGAGACTTAGATTAAATAAGTATAAAATTTTAGGTAACGGTAAGATTTTTCAATGGACTTGAATGAAGTGTATAACTCAATTTAAATTGTATTTATTTGCAATTTTGCTTTACCGCTATTACTCATAATCATGCTGTTTTATGGGATTTTAGCGACTTACAATAAATTTATAGGTGTAAAATTAAGATCTTTATTAAGCAAATAGCAAAATTTAAATAGAGCTATAAAAAAAGCGGCCAAGGCCGCTTAAGGAAGTAATTAGATTTTTAGCTATTAAAAAGAGTATTTAACAGAAAATTGTAAACGGTCTAAATCACCATCAACGCCGCTTTCAGTTTCTCGCTCAGCATGCTTTAGTTCAGCGCCAAATGTTAAGCGTTTAACGGGTGAGTATAAGATATTTGCGCTGTAGCTTTGGCTTGATTCTGTAGGATCACCAGAGATAGCGAGTAAATCGGTATTGTTATCAGCAGAGAAGAAAGAGTATAAGAACGTTGAACGCCACTGACTGTTCCATTTATGCTGGAAAGCTACAAAACCTGATGTAGAATCAATAGCATCAAGATCATCACCATCAAGAACAGCGCCATGTGCTACGTTTAAGCCTACATAACGGCCTAAACCTTGCCCTTGGGTAAGCATAAATTTAAGGTTGTCTTCACCTAACTTAACCATACCTGATGCGCTAATGCCAAATGATGTTTCATCAGCGTCAATTTCACCGGCTTTATAAGTAAGTTGACGTGCAAGTGCTGCAACAACGATGTTACCCCAATCAGCTTTGTGCGTATAACGTGCTGTAAAATCAGGTAGTGATGCATCATCAGTGGCAACACGTGTGCCGCCCGCTGTCGTAATTGTACTTTCTGGATTTTCTAATGAAAAAGACCATGCGCCAGTTGTGTATTTAATTTGAGATTGACGAACAAACACAGTGCCTTCAGCTGGGCCTACAAAGTCGAGTGTTTCTGCAAGAGCACCTACGTTTTGAAAGTTTGACCAAGTTTGACCAAATAACCAACCGTCATAAGTGATGAATGCATGTCTAATGCGTGGTGCGTATGAATTTGAAACGCGCTCGTTTCCACCGGCTGCAGACGCTAAAAAGTCAATTTCAATTTTAGTTTTTACCGTTTTACCGTTATCTAATAACGTGGCTGTACCAAAATTAAAACGAGATTGACGTGCATGCATATCAAAAACTGCATCAGAGCTATTATCATCGCCAACTGTAAGTGTACTTGGTACGTAAAAATCACGACCAACACTTGTGCCTGCTGGTGCACCGGCTGAATAATCACTCCACATAGAGTCAAGTTTAATGTATCCGCCGTAAGTAAATTCGGTATCACCAACCTTTGCAACAGTTGCTGCGTATGTTGTGCTTGAAAGCGCGCAAAGAACAGCACTTGCTGCGAGTGTTTTTAATGGAGTAAATTTCATTTTGGTGTCCTTTATAGGCTACTTGTTTATTACTTTTTATTCATTTATTTTGTATTACTTGCTAAAGGTATTACTTACGAATAAAAAGTGCTTTTTTGCGTGACTTGTCATTACTAATACACATTCTATTTTTATTTGTTAAATAATAGATTAGTTAAGTTTTAGCAAAATTGTTTTATTATTGTACGGCAACACTGTTAAATATGTACGAGATATACTCAATTACCTATTGGTCTATAAGACTAAGGTTTAAGGCATGAGTAGTTTGTATTTACTTACATTTAACATCTTGTATTATTTATGTAAAATAATTAAACCAAGCCAATTATAAACTACAACTGAAGAATTTAAAGGTGTGTACAACTAAGGTCTAATACTTAATAAAGCACTGCTGAGTAATCCTTGATAAGAGCCCAAGGCAAGTAATTTTAATGGAGACTAAGATGTCACAAAGTATCTATCCAGTTCCTGCGCACATTAAAGACGCAACACTCATTGATAAAAATAAATATAATACGCTTTATAAGCAATCTATTGACGATCCAGAAAGTTTTTGGGATGAGCACGGCAAACGCCTCGATTGGTCTACTCCTTACACTAAAGTTAAAAACACCTCATTTGATAAAGGCCATATCAGCATTAAATGGTATGAAGATGGCTACCTTAACGCTTCTTATAACTGTATTGACCGCCACTTAAAAACGAAAGCAGACAAAATTGCGCTTATTTGGGAAGGTGATGATCCTTCTCAAAGTGAGCACATTACTTATCAAAAACTTCATGACGAAGTGGCTAAATTTGCCAATGGTTTAAAAAAGTTAGGTGTTCAAAAAGGTGACCGTGTAGCTATTTATATGCCAATGACGCCTCAGGCCATTTACGCAATGCAAGCTTGTGCACGAATTGGTGCTATTCACTCAGTTGTATTTGGTGGCTTTTCACCATCAGCGATTGCCGACCGTATAAGGGATTCGGGCGCTAAAGTCGTTATTACTTCAGATGAAGGTCGACGTGCAGGTAATTGCGTACCATTAAAAGCAAACGTTGATGAAGCGGTAGCGCAAGATTCTGTAACCACAATTGAACACGTTATTGTGCACCAATTAACCGGTGGTGAAGTTGATTGGAATAAGCACGATATATGGTGGCACGAGCTAGTTGCTGACTTACCAGCACAGTGTGAGCCAGAACCAATGAATGCTGAAGATCCTTTGTTTATATTGTATACATCAGGTTCTACTGGTCAGCCTAAAGGTGTTGTGCATACCACCGGTGGTTACTTAGTTTACTCATCAATGACACATGAATACGTATTTGATTTAAAAGAAGATGATGTGTATTGGTGTAGTGCCGATGTAGGTTGGATCACAGGCCACAGTTACATAGCGTACGGGCCATTAGTAAACGGTTGTACTCAAGTTGTATTTGAAGGTGTACCTACCTATCCAACAGCTGGGCGTATGGGCGAAGTAGTTGATAAACACGGTGTGACTATTTTATATACCGCTCCTACAGCAATTAGAGCACTAATGGCCAAAGGTGATGAGCCAACAGCTTCGTCAAATCGCGATAGTTTACGTATTTTAGGTTCAGTAGGTGAGCCAATTAATCCAGAAGCGTGGACATGGTATTTCGAGAGTATTGGTAAATCTAATTGCCCGATTGTTGATACATGGTGGCAAACAGAAACCGGTGGCATAATGATCACACCACTTCCAGGCGCTACTGATACAAAACCAGGTTCTGCAACACATCCATTTTTTGGTATTGCGCCTGCATTATTTGATGCCGAAGGTAATACACTCGAAGGTGCTGTAGATGGTAATTTAGTTATTTTAGATAGCTGGCCATCGCAAGCGCGAACTGTTTATGGCGACCATGAACGTTTTGAACAAACTTATTTTAGCGCCTACCCAGGAGTGTACTTTACAGGCGATGGTTGTCGTCGTGATGAAGATGGTTATTACTGGATCACAGGTCGTGTGGACGATGTATTAAACGTATCGGGTCATCGCTTAGGCACTGCCGAAATTGAAAGTGCGCTTGTATCGCATGAAGCTGTAGCTGAAGCAGCTGTAGTGGGTTACCCGCATGATATTAAAGGCCAAGGTATTTATGTATATATTACGCCTAACGAAGGTGTAACTGTAAGCGATGAGTTAACCAAAGAGGTACGTAACTGGGTTCGTAAAGAGCTAAGCCCAATAGCATCTCCAGATATGATTCAATGGTCACCGGGTTTGCCAAAAACACGCTCAGGCAAGATTATGCGTCGTATTTTACGTAAAATCGCTGCAAATGAGCACCAACAACTCGGTGATACGTCAACGCTTGCGGATCCTTCAGTTGTCGATGAACTAATCGAGAACAGATTAAATCGTTAAATGTGCGTTAAAAACTTGATTACAAGTTGATTCTAAACGTAGTATATCGGCTGTCAGTAAGGGTTTTAAACCTAACTGGCAGCCGAATTTATTAGGAGTGAACCATGAGTCAGTTTTTAATAGCGGACGACCATCCGTTATTTCGTGAAGCACTAAAAGGCGCACTGAGCGCAAAATTTGAAGGTTTAGCCGTTTTTGAATCATCCGATTTTGACAGCACATTGCAAGTGTTAAGCGAGCAAGAGGATCTTGATATATTACTGCTAGACCTTCACATGCCAGGTAATGGTGATTTATATGGCCTTATTCGTATTCGAGAAGAATACCCAAGCTTACCTATAGCCGTTGTTTCGGGTAGTGAAGACGTGAATATCGTTTCAAAAGTAATGGGTTACGGCGCTATGGGTTTTATTCCTAAATCGTCATCGTCTGATGATATTGCCAGTGCAATTAACCAAATACTTGAAGGCGATACATGGCTACCAAAAGAGTTAAAAAACAAAGTAGCTGAAATTGAAGGTGAAGATAGAGAAATAGCAGCGCAAGTTGCCTCATTAACGCCCCAACAATACCGAGTGCTGCAATATCTGCACGAAGGTTTACTTAATAAGCAAATTGCTTATGAACTACACATATCAGAAGCGACAGTAAAAGCACACATTACAGCCATATTTAGAAAACTTGGTGTGTACAATCGTACCCAAGCCGTTTTAATTGCCGCTAAATTAAAGCTCGAACCAATAGAGCAGGCATAATTTACATTTAAAAAGTTATTAGCTTATTTATGAGCAAAAAAATGCCAGCAACAATGCTGGCATTTTTTATATGTAGAATAATTAAGCAGTTGGAATAATGCTAAGAAAACACCACGGTTTTATTACCATTAATAAATAGCTTATGTTCTGAGGCAAGTTGAAGTGCTTTACAAAACACAGTCTTTTCAACATCTTTGCCCATTTTAGCCATCATTTCAGCGGTATTCGCATGTGTAACGCTGGTTACATCTTGCAAAATAATAGGACCTTCATCAAGCTCATTATTAACAAAGTGAGCGGTAGCACCAATAATTTTTACGCCACGCTCAAATGCTTGATGATAAGGTTTAGCACCTATAAATGCTGGCAAAAATGAGTGATGAATATTAATTATTTTACCTTCAAATCGACCCACAAATTCAGGACTTAAAATACGCATGTATTTGGCAAGGCCAATAATGTCAGGGTTGTAGCTGGCAATTAAATCGCCTACCTTTTCATCATGCTCGCTACGGGTTAACCCTTCGTGCGATACAACATGAAATGGCACACCAAACCCTTTAGCTAGCGGCTCTAAATCAGCATAGTTAGCAATTACAGCGAGTACTTCAATATTAAGAGTTTGTTCAAATTGCTTTAACAGCATACCACCTAAACAATGAGCTTCTTTAGTTGCCAATAAAACTACTTTAGTTTTTGCGCCGCAATGTAGCGCAAGTTTAGCCCCATCTGGCAACAATGCGCGTAGTTGATCTAAAAAGTCGCTTTGTGGCTCGCCTGTAAGCTCTGTACGCATAAAAAATCGCTGCGCGTCTTTATCTACAAATTCGTTGTTACGCGTAATGTTTAAATTATTTTTATGGCAAAGCCCTGTGATTTTAGCTATTAAGCCTACATCATCAGCACATTGGGTGGTTAGTATATAGCTCATTGTCCTCATTCTTACCCTGTAATTAATCCTTTCATTATTTGTGTTTTGGCACATAAAGCAAGGGCTTTGTGAACTAATCCAATATTAATCATGTTGTTGAGTGCAAAAGAGGTAATAAAGTTAAAAAGTATTGAATAGAGGGTAAAAAAAATGCCACCTAAGTTACCAAGGTGGCATTAATAAAAATTATCTAGGTTTCAGGTTAATTAACTCTTGGGCTCGGGAGATAAGTTTTTTTCTTGTCTTAAATACCCGGCAGCTTCTTCATCATCTTTCGCTATCGCTTGCTGAGTAGGTATAGCGCGCGTTTGTTGGTTTAGTTGATGTATTTGTGACGCATTACCTAAATCGCGCTCACTGGTGATTGAAGCGATAGATTCGCGGTCTTTTAAGAACGCAATAACGTCTTTTTTGATTGCTTGCAATTGTCCTTCGTCTTTATGCATTTCCATAATATGGCGAGGATGCTCAAGGTTTTTCATACCTGTTGCAGCAAACGTAGTAGAAATAACACGAGAAACAATAATCCAAGGCGTTATGCTACTGCGTACTAAAGTATTTTCTGAGCGGGTGCTATCGTGAATACCAGTACCTGTTGATATTTTAGACTCAGTAAAGGTACCTTCGCATTTAAAGTACACAAGCAGTGATTCAAATTGCATTTCGGCAAAAAACAGATGAGCCGTGTTTGTTAGCAATTGTGCAAATGCTTTAATAAGTATACCTATTAGCAATAAGTGAAAGCTTGTCATTAATAGTTCACTAAATTGAATAACATGTTGGTTATTAAATGCTTGTTTAAAGCTATTGATATTTGCCGCATCAATGTAATGGTAAATATTAATAAACGAATACGCTAAAAACACAGTAAATGCTAACGCTACAATATAAAGTAAGTTACCGCTCACCAAAGCAAGTAATCTCGCGAGTGTAAAGTTTTTACCTAAGTCCATTGAGTGCAGTTTAGGCTGAATCTCTTGGATCATTTCACCTTTAAAACCGCCTTTACCTTCTATTTGTTCTTGAAGCTTAGGGTCTAATTCTCTGTAAACTCTGTTAGGTACTTCTTTATAGCGACGATTAGCCATTACTAGGTTATCGAGGTTTATGAAAATCTCGTCTGGATGAACAGACTCTTGCCAGTTTTCACGTAGTTCAGATACTTCAGCTGAAGGGGTAACTGAATTTAAACGCGCTTTGATCATGATAAAAGCAAGCGCACAGCTTAGAGTCGCTAATATAATAATTACAATTAAGTACATTCCAGCATGAAGACTAGGCAGTTGCTCAAGCCAGCTATCTATTTCTTGTTTACTAATACGTTGCTCTTTCATCAACCATGACATAGAAAGACCAATAGCGATGGGTAAAATAAAAGATAACGAAATAATTTTTGCAAGCGCACCAGTTCCAAGTGATTCAATATTCTTTTCTGCATTTCGAGAGATAGGTTTACCTGTAGAACGCCACGAAAAAAGCACGTAAAACATTAATATTGCACTATAAACCGGAAATGCTAATTCCCCAGCTTCACCGGTAAAGCCCGACAAAGACACAAATGCAACAAGGCCATAAGCAATAAGGGCGACAAAGGTGCTTACCCATGAGCCAAATAATCGCTGGGCAACATTACGAATAGGATATGGTAGAAACAATAACTTAGGGATTAAGCTGTGAAGTAAGCGTGATAAAAAACCATTAGGCTCTTTAAATGTACTGTTTTTACGACCAACCAGCATTTCTTCAAGTGATTGCGCTGTATAGGCTACTTCTTTTTGTTCTTCTTGAGCGGTTGATGCTTGCGATTTGCTGTAATTATAAGCAAGTGAAGTTGGGTGGTTTCTACCTACAAAGTATTTAAGTGTTGCATAAATACCTGCCGATAGTGAGCGAATGCCGAATGCTAAAATAAGCATGCCAAACACCATTAAAATCCAACCTGCGGTTGTATCTTCTTTCACAGAGCCTGCAGCAATAACAAGTAAACTAATACCAGCTATAGACTCAATGAGTCCTCTTAATGCTGTTACTTTACCTTCCAGTTTGAAGGGGTTTTTTAGTCCAAGATCAATCGATCCATAATCAAAAGCCATTGAATTCTCCATTTAAACAGCACCCCAATTGCAGGGGACAAAGTGTAATTAATCTGAACTTAGGATAATAAATCTACCTCAAGTAGCTATTTTTAGCGCTAGGTGCATTGAGTTTAATCGTAATAGACTTGTTGCTGGCGCGTAAGTTAGACCTACTTTACGAAAACCTAAATAGAATTATTAATATATATTAAGTATTTATAATTGTTGTTGGTTTTTTATTATATATCAATAATCTTGTTCAGTTTAAGGTTATTTTAAAGTGATACATTTTATATTTCGACACATGCTTAAATATAACTGGAGGGTTAGTGAAGCTAATTTATGTAGACGATAATTTACCAGGGATCACTCGTAAACTTAAACATAAAAGTTGGCTTTACTTTGATCCAATCGGTAAGCAAATAAAAGAGCAAAATGTGATTGATCGTTTGAATGGATTGGCGTTTCCGCCTGCCTATAAAAACGCCTGGTTTTGCTCAGAAGAAAACGGGCATATTTTAGCGACAGGATTTGATAGTAAGGGGCGAAAGCAATACCGCTACCATCCTGAATTTAGGGCACAGCAAGAAGCAAAAAAATACCAAGCATGTGGAGTATTTGGTAATAAACTCCCTTTGTTAAGAGCGCGTTTAGAAACAGACTTACAAGGCGATGAGCTTAATATTGAACGTACTTTAGCGGCAGTTGTAAGACTTATGGATTTAGGTGCGTTGAGGGTAGGTAACGAGCGTAACGTAAAGCAAAATAAAAGTTTTGGCGCTACAACACTACGCACACGCCATGCAAAACTCACGGGTAAAAATATTCAGCTAAAGTACCGTGCTAAATCAGGCAAGGAACGTGAAGTAAATATAACCGATAGGGTGCTTAGCCATGTAATAAAAGACTTACAAGATTTACCCGGGCAGCATTTATTTCAGTATATAAATGAAGGTGAGCGCACAAATGTTACATCAAGTGAAATAAATCAATACATTCAGCAAATAATGGGCGAGGAGTTTAGTGCAAAGCACTTTAGAACTTGGCGAGCAAGCGTTATTGCATTCAAACAATTAGCTAAAGCTAAAGGGGCGCTTACTTTAAAAAACATGCTTGATAGTGTCTCCCAGCAACTCGGTAATACTCCAGCTATAGCACGTAAATCGTATGTGCATCCCGATTTAATTACGCTGTGTAAAGAAGATGAAGATACTCAAACTGCGTGGAGGGAGTCCCTTTCATTACCACGAAAAACGAAGTACTTGAGTCGTTATGAACGTGGTTTTTTAGCTTTTTTAAACGATTAATTGCCATAGCAACTTTACACACTTGGGCATATTAATTACATATTCTCTAATTTTATTTATTAACGTTTAGAATAAGTTATTTTAAAAAGTCATTAAATTTCAATTGTTTAATTTAAAAGTTTAATTTGGCATTACCGTTGCACCTTCAAAGCACTACTTAGTGATAAGTACATAAGCATTTATCAACGATATTTAGCGAGGAGGTACACAGTGAAGGGGTCATTTTCAAATCAAGCGCTTACTAAAGCAAAGGGTATTACTTTAAAAACAGCATTGTTTATTGGCATGGGCGGCTTACGCTCAGCACCAACACTCGCTGCTAATGAGCTTGAAAGTGTGGTACTCGCTAACTCTTCACTAACTACTTACAACTCACAAAAGTACATGCAAGCTGATGACACCTACTACTTTGACCAATATTCAGCGCAGTTAATTGAACGTACAGAAAAAGCAATTAATTGGTATCAAGAAATAGTTAACAAAGGTGGTTTTACACACTTATATAACGACGAATTGCTTGAACTAGGCAGTAATAATAATCAGGTGAGCTTACTTGCACAGCGTTTATATCAAGAGCGTGACTTAAAAACTAATGTGTGCGACGAAGCTATATGCACGTTTGATAAAGATTTAGAGCAAGCTGTTAAGCAATTTCAAAGTCGCCATGGTTTAAAAGTTGATGGCCGAGTGGGTAAGCGTACTTTTGCATCGCTTAATGTGCCTGCACAGCAAAAACTCGATAAATTAAAACTTAACTTTTATAGAATAACTAACTTTGCAGGCGCAAGTGATGAGCAATATGTGTATGTAAATATTCCAGAATACAGCTTACGATTTGTAAAAGCGGGCGATGTAAAATTAAAAAACAACGTAATTGTAGGTAAACCAAGTTGGGAAACACCTGCATTTAGCGACGAAATAGAAAAGTTTGTAGTTAACCCTGAATGGCGTATACCCACCTCAATTGCCACTAAAGAAATTGCACCAAAGGTAGCCGAAGATCCTGACTACCTTGTAAAAAATAATATTGAAATTAGAAAAAACAGTTACCTAGATTCACAAACTGTTAATCCAAGCAACATTGATTGGGATTCTATTAAGCCGTACCAATTTGATCACTTTTTAGTAAAACGAGCAGGGAGCCAAAACCCTCTAGGGGAGGTTAAGTATTTATTCCCCAATCCCGAAGCAATTTATGTTCACGATACACCAGCAAAGCACCGTTTTAGCCAAGCAAACCGAGCCTTATCGCATGGTTGTATAAGAATAGAAAAGCCTTTTTCGTTAGCGCGTGAGATTATTAAGCACGAAGGAGAAGCGCAAACACTCAGTCATATCGATAGCGCTCGTGACCAAAATAATACTCAAACGTTTCATTTAGATGAGCCTCTTCCTATTCATTTAGTCTATTGGACTGCATGGGTTGATGAAAACAAACTGGTTAACTTTAGAGATGACATATATCAACGTGATAAAAAAGCACTTTTAAACAATAGTAAGCAGTCGGTAATTGCTGCTTTGTTAAAAAATAAATAATGAGAGGGTTTATGCAATTTATTCATTATATTTCTATCGCCATATTCACACTTATATTTAGTAATAGTGTATTTGCTGCCGCGCCTACAAAGCCTGCGCATCAGGTAGTTGATATAAAAAACAAAGCCAACTTTGAAGATGCAGAATTTAGCCTAAAAATTAACGATATAGTTATGCCATATTCGGTGTTTTCAGTATTTGTAATGCCCAAAGAGCAAGTTGAGTTTGAAGTGCTTTTTACGCAATCAAAAAATGCTTACACACTAATTAACACTCAAGGGAAATCTAAGCTTACAGATACCAACCGTTGGCAATGGCAAGCCCCCAAAGAGCCTGGTTTAACAACGGTAATTATTGAGTCGCCCGATAAAAAACAGCGTATGAAAATCAACGTATTTGTAAAAGTACCGGCGGACAATGTTGAAGGAGGAAAGCTCAAGTATTACCACATTGGGCACTATCCTAAACCTTCACAGATTAAAGACGTTTCACACTACATAGTGCCCGATGGCTTTGTTAAGGTAACGCCTGAAAATGAAAACGTAAAAATATCACCTCACTTTTCACTAAAAGAATTTGTTAGTAAGCAGCGAAGTAAGCACCCAAAGTATTTATTTTTACAAAATAAGTTGTTACTTAAACTAGAAAAAATACGCAAAGAACTGATTTTAGAAGGGATACCGGTTAGTAATATGGTGGTTATGAGCGGTTATAGAACTCCGTACTACAACAAATCAATCGGCAATGTAAAACTTAGTCGACATGTATTTGGTGATGCAGCCGATATTTTTATAGATAACGATGGCAACTACCGTATGGATGATATAAATAATGACGGTAAGCATTCAATGGGTGACGCTAAAGCTATGGCCGATATAGTGGAGTCGTTAGCTAGACGTGAATCATTTAAAGGTTTATTAGGTGGTTTAGGTATTTATGGGCCTAAGTCGCACAGAGGCGCATTTATACATGTTGATACGCGTGGCTTTAAAGCGCGTTGGGTGAGTAAATAGTTATATTAATAAATATATTAGCGCAATTACCACCTAGCATATTTAAAAAGTGCTGGTAAAACTCATATTACCAACACTTTTTGAGACAAGCTTATCAAAAGCTAATAGAATTAAGATAACAACGCCCATGTCATTAAGATGCTAAATGCGTACGATTCGCTAAAGTTAATTTGGCGAACATTAAAAATATCTGAAAATAAACGATTCCAAATTTCGTTAAATAACTTTGATAAAACTAACGCACTAGCGATCCATGTTGCTAAAAGTAATATCGTTTTTACAATCAAAGAGTCAATATACATATCTATAAGGGCATTTGACTCGTGTGTACTTCCTACTTTATAATTAGTTAATGCAAAGACAAAGCTTATAGCCCATAAGGCTATTGTGGCTAAGATATTAAAACGTGTTGTAATTCCTTTTTCCATTTAAATACTTCCTTTTCATTATTATGTTTAAGCTATAAGTGCTTGTGCTGATTTAGTCTATCCTCGCTCTTATTAAGTATATAATATATTACTGCAGCATGAAAGTTTCGTATTCTAAGTTTTCAAATTGTCTAGACAACCAAAATAAACCAATAACGGAGCTAATTATGGTCGCTAAAGCAAAACCATAACCGTAAAATTGTGGCCCAAATGCAATTGATAAGTAAGTTAAAACAATATTAGTGAATAAAAACAGACCCGCCAGTATCATTACCGTAATACGTTTATCTAAATAAAATAAAATGTTTAAAATAGATAAAAATATAACTTGTACGCCTACACCAACTACATCAATAAATAAGAGGATTTTATAGTTTGGATCAATACCAATAAAAGTTAGTATTTGCTCTCCCCATAATAATAAGCAAGCGACAGTAATTCCTTGAATTTTAAATATGTCGTAAAGACCACTGCGCGCAGTGCGGATCATATTATCTTTCAAATGATAAATTTCTTGTAACGTTGAGCCGTCGCGAATTGCAGAGTAAAAACGGTCATATTCTTCAACAAAGTCAGTTTCCATCCTTACTAAAAATACGGCCATACCTGGGATAATAGATAGGTAGGCTAAAAATATAGGTAAATCATAAATAGGGCTGGCTCTGAGGGTTCCAATAATTTGGATTGATGTACTTGGTGAATACCAAAAAATGATTTTATCGGCCCATACAGCGATGTTATAAAACAGGCCGCATAAAAATAGGCTGTAATACACTTTTTTATTGCTTAAAAAGTCAAAGCTTATAAGTTTTTCACCTGGGTAGCGGCGAATAATCATAAATAGAAAACTGAAAAATAATAAGGCTTCACCAGCAAAAAAGGCAAAAAACAACCCGTCTAACTGCCAGTCCCTAAGCAAGTATGCCAGTAATACCATGAAAGCATAGCCGCTCAGCATCGTGACTAAAATAACCCTGTATTCTTTCATACCTGATAAAAATATTGCGCCAAGCCACTGATTACATAAGCTAATAAAGGCACCTAAAATAATCACTTTAGTCATAATGGGTAAAGGTAAAAATGGCCAAACAGCAAGACCGACCAATAGGGCGCCAATTGTAGTAATTAGTTGTGCGCCAAGTAGGTTTGGTAGCACTAATCCATCATCTTTTGTAAAAAATAAATCGGCAATAAAACGGGTTAGCATCAATTGCAGACCACCCGTTAAAATAAGCGATGCGGCCATCATATAGGTTACAAGCGTTAAGAACTGAATGATCAACACTTTCGGTAGCACAATACCTAAACTTAAAATGCCAATCAGCATAAGCGCGATAATTGACAGTAGCCACGGGCCAGAACCAATTAATCCAGCGTAACTATAAGCTTCAAATACTGAAAGTAGGGTGTTTTTTTTGAGAATTTTTCGTATCTCAAAACCTATTCCGGCCATGACATTGCATCCTTATAAAGTGTGTCGTATTGCGCAAACATATGGCTTTCGTCATAAAACGCTTTTACGCGCTTAAGACCACTCGATTGATACTCATGCCACTTTTCGTCGTTATTTAAGATATTTGATATTTGCTTTGCTGTTTCGCTAGGAGAGGCGATTGATACCACTTCTCCGGCTTTGCCAAGTGCTTTGTCTTCGTCAGTTGCGCCTTCAATAATCTCTCGGCACGAACCAACATCACTTGCAAGGACTGGTACGCCAGCTGCCATCGCTTCTAGTAGTACTAAAGGTTGTGCTTCAGAAATAGAGGTTAGTGCAACGATACCTAATTTAGGCAGTATTTCAGCTATATTTTGCATACCTAAAAACGTAACGTTATTTTCTAAATCTAAACTGCTGACAAGTAATTGACATTCTTTGTAATATTGAGGGTCTTCTTCGTATGGGCCAATAACCCAGCCTTCAATTGTAGGTATACTAGACTGAACCTCTTTGATTGCACGGATAAAAGTTTTAATATCTTTTATAGGCACTACACGACCAATTAAGCCTACCGTGAGTGGAATCGTTTTTGGACGCTGTGCAAGTGCTTCAATAAAACGCGATGTTTTAATACCATTTGGCACTACGCGTGTTTTTTCTGGTGCGGCGCCATCTTTTATTTGTCGTTGTCTATTACCATCGTACAAAGAAATTATTTTATCGGCTTCTTGATAAGATGTTCTGCCGATCTGCTCAAAGAAACTAATCCACATTCTGCGAATAAAGCCCATTTCGGTATTTAAATTTTTACCTAATACCTGCTCTGACTCTTTGATCCAGCTGGCTTGAATAAGGTCTATTTTACGCTCTTTGGTATAAATACCATGTTCGGTTAGTAAATACGCAGTGTTGCTAATTGCGCTTGCACCAGAACCTAGGAATCCCGCATAGCCTGTTGATATTGAATGTATAAGTTTAACATTAGGTAATTCGCGAGCTATCTCTGCTATTTTAAACAGCGGTTTGTATAAGTTACGATACGACCAAAAGAAATCGATAAATGATGATTCATCACAGTAGGTTAAATAATATTTTGCGAGAACTTGCCATGAGGATTCACTATACAAAAAGTCGGCTTCGTTTATGCCGTCTTTTTGGGCAAGCTTTTTAAAAGCAAACTTTAGTAACTCGCTAGGGATCGGTTCTTTAGAGTCACGGAAATAGTTTTGCAGTTGTTGCCAAAATTCGAACAACTCTTTTTTATACTTTACGCCATGTTTTGCTTTTATCTCAGAGGCGTTGTTTTCAACTAAATAATGAACATGTAATTTGGTTACATTTTTAGGTAATGTATATTGAATTTCACCATAATGCTCAGGTGCACCGCCCAAAAAAACCAGCTCAAAGTTATAGTGTGGTAAGCCTTCAATAATTTGATGGACCCAGCTTGATACGCCGCCTCGGACATAGGGGTAAGTGCCTTCTAAAAGCAGTAATACATCAGCGTTTGGTTTAGGCATTCCAATACTCCTGTAAATGGCGTAACTCGCTACCCTTTGGTTGCTCTGGTAGTTCTTTTAAATAACGTTTACAGTCATCGAATTTATTCATACAAAAAGCAACTTCAGCTTTATAGGGCAAAACATGACGACGTGCCATACCAAGGTCTGTGGCTTGTGCTAAATGACTAAGTGCAAGTTCATATTTACCAAGAGCTAAACAAAGCCGGCCCAAAAATACAAAGGTTGCAGGCTTTTTCACATATTCGATGCTTTGCAAGGAAAGTGTTTCTGCTTTTTTTAACACGTATTCTCGCAATGCACCTTGTGCCAATCCTAAGTAACTAAGTTCCCAATATATTTCAGCTAATTGTTGTTGCAAGTTACTCAGTTTTGGTTGCTGAGTCGTTAACAATATCTCTTGCTGATATAGGCCTATTTTTGCGTTTAACTTAGTTTCTTTAGCATCGAGAGTGGAGTAAGCAAGCAGACGAATATCATCTTCTAAGTCTTTAAGGGCGAGTTTTAAAATAGGAATTGCCTGCGTATCACTCATGTGACGTGCAGCCATTACTGCACTAAGACGTTTGTTTGGCTCACTTGCATACTTGAGGATCGCTTTTAATCCACCCATCGAATAGGTTGGATTAGCTGAAATACTACGAACTTCAAAAGGGAGACCTGGGATTTTGTGTTCTTGTATTTCAATATCATTATTTTTAAGCGGTTTACACAAAGCAAACGTGAGTGCGAACATAACGCCTAAAACACCAAATAGAGGAAGCGTAAACAGTAGTGAAAATAACAGTAATAGGGCACCAAATAATGTACTTTTGTATTTAGCTGGAATGACAATATAGCTTACAAAAGTAAAAAGCATACTTGCTATAGCATGTAATAAAATAGCGATAAGCCAATTGGGTGTATCAAGTGTTTCTATTAAAGCAAAATATTCACATATAAATCCCACTATTACAGCAATGACAATTCTAATCATGAAGTGTTACCAGTGGTTTAATCGCATCTTTACTAATTGGCAAAGCAATTTGTTGTTCAATAACGATATCTAATTCAGCTAAATTTTTACCTGTACGTTCTTTACTCCACCCATTTATACGCGTTATAAAACCGTCTTTTTCTAATTCATCAGTAAGTGGCATAAGTATTAACAGAGTTTGCTTCTCATCATCATATAAGTAAATATCTAAGCCTCGACGGGCTTCCGTTAAATACTCCATAAGTCGACGGGATTCGTTGGTAATATTTAATGTTTTAACTTTTAATAAATGTGCAGGAATTTTGTAACGTTTAGCTTCTTTGTTAGCTCGTTTTACTTGGCGAACAAAGTACGGAGATTCTTCGCTAGTCATTATCGGGTTGGTTATCTCATGTCGAAGTAAGTCTCCAACGTGTCCGGCCATTACGGCAAGTAAAGTAAGCGTGTTTTCTTTGAGCGCAAAAAACTGTACTTTTTCGACTAAAATAGCGCCATAAATGGTATCGTTTACATCAATAAGTGGAATTGCGATATGGTATTTACTGCTGCCTAAATAAACTTTAGAGCTTTTAACCGACACCAGTTCTTTTTCTTCAAACATAGCAAGGATTAGTGGGTCAGATGTTATTGGCGAAGTCATTTTACCAATAACAGCAAGAGGGGGCTCCACTATATTATTGTTTTCCACTTTATATAGCCCGGCTTTTTCTAATGCTCCATACTCTACAAATAAATTGATAATCACTTGCGCTGCACTATCTAAACGTCTTTCTTTAAGTTGGCCTATAGATGCTCTTACAGCTTGCAATGACTCCCTTAAACTCAATGTATGCCCAGCTAACATTTGTTCTATTCGATCGTGTGAAGAGCTAATTAAATGATATTGACGAGTGAATTTTTCAAGCCGATCAGACACATACTCTAGTTGAATAGTCTGTTGTTGATTAGTACGCTCCCAAACATCCCTAAATTCACCCGCGATCATAATTACAATAGTATAGCCAATCATGGCGTTGATATTGAATTCGCTTTGAGGTGCCAAAATATCGCTTTGCAACAACAGTAATTGGCCTACGAGTAAAGTTAAAATGCTGATAAAACCTTTAGAGAACCCATAACGCAAAGCAACCAGTAAAGGCCCTAATACAGGCCAAGAAAACCCTCCTTGCGTCCAAAAAGGATCCTCGGCATTAAACAGAACAGGCAGGCCTAAAGCCAATGTGGTAAATATAATTACCTCAGCCCATGTCTGTAGCTCAGGGACTTCTCTTGGGCGAAAGAAATGTGTTTTCACTCACTAACCTCTATATAAGAAATTAAGTCGGCAATTACATCTTGTGCCGTTGCTGCAATGCTATCGCGTCCCCAACCACTTTTTGCAATTGTTCCTGTCCATATCGGTGTGGTTTGGCCGTTCGCAGTTAACGATAAAGTAAGAGCAACAACGGGTTCGCCATCAAGACCAGCTTTGTAGCGCCACTCTTCAATGCTACCGGTGAGTAGATAATCCGCTTGTTGAGTGCTTAGCCATTGCATGGCGTTATCTAAACGATATTGATCGTCAAGTGGTGGTAGCTCCTTATTGCTATTTCTGGGTGCGCGAAGAAGCGTTGGTAATTTATTTTGTTGCCAAATACTTGTTAAAATGTCTTCAGCACGCTCACCAGCGAGAGGTGTTTGAGCATGATTTACTAGCGGTAATAAGGCAACTGTTGTTGATGGGTTTATTTCTACATCATCAGCAACTCTACTCGTTGTACAGGCTGATAGTAATAAAACTAGACATGGTATAACTAAGCGAAACATATTTTCTCCTAACATTAAAAATGTACGTAATATCCTAATTGTAACTGTGTATCTGAATTACCAACCTTATTACTACTTTGGTAACCCAGCTGTAATTTAAATAAATCATCACCTAAAATAGACCAACCAGCGCCACTTGAAACAGACACATCAATATCATCGTTGATAGTTTGGTAACCGGTGCTTATATCAAATAGCCATGATGGGCTAGTACCTAAATAGGGCGGTTCTAGTGAGCTGGTTGAGGAAAATGAGGTACCGAGCGCAAAGCGTCTAAATGGCTGAAGTTCTATATTTAATGGGGCATCGTTACCTGTATTTATAAGCGTGTTCACTTGTTCAAAATCTTGCCATTGCGCGCTAAAATAAGCAGTCCAAATTGGCCTATCTTTTAAAATACGGTATTGGTATCGGGCGTTATACTCTTGCCCGTTGATGAGTGAACTTCCACTATTTCGTCGTAAAAAAGACATTATAGCGGCCGATAATTGCATGTTTTGTCGACCATCAATATTATAGTTTACATAGGCCGTAGCTTTGTTAAGTTGCGCAAAACTAAGTAAGGCCTCTGACTGGCGATTTTCAACATTGTGTTCAAGCTTTAAACCAACTTGTGTACGAGAATCCCATTGATAGCGAGAATCTAAGCTAATACCCTGACGATTTGCTAAACGACCTTGGTGGGAATCAATTTTTGCATCGAAATACCAGCGACCCCATGTCATTTTATTTTCTACAGCAAACAGTAATCCATTATTATTAAAGTTTTTCTGATTACTTAGGCTTAGTTTCCACTGGCCATTGGCATAAGGAAAATAAACATTTACATCGTATTGGCTACTGTTTAATCCGGCCTCAGGCGATAAATTAATTTCAAGTGCTCTAAAGTATGAGCCTCGGGCATTACGAACTAAACTTAATTGTGATTCGCTCGGCTCAGTTGTTAGTTCTTCGTACCAACGCTGCATTGTTGCGTAGGGTTGTCTGAGGTAGAGAAGTGCATTTAACTTATCTTCCTCGGTTAGTGCATTTTGCGTTATGAGCTGTTTAATTTTATTAAACTCGCCATTAGTCATGTAAAGTTGTAGTTTTTGCCAAGGAGCTAACTTTTGTGCTGCTCGTCGTGCTAACCACCAGTTTGTTTGAGGCTCGCCAATTGTCTCGGGTGCTAGTTCATCCATTGAATTAAGTTGCATTAAATGTGGAATAGCCATCGCACCTGCCCAGCGGTACATTAAGCCTCGGTAGGCGTATTTATCTTTAGGTAAATGTTGTAATAAATAATGATTAAGTTCGGTGGCATTTGCGTAATAACCAAGCTGTTTCATTACATCAGCTAAGTTAACCAGGGTTGTTAAGTCGTTTGGATCAGCCAGCGCTAACTTTCGTAAGTAAAAGTAAGCGCTATTATATGATTTTTCATGAATCGATAAGCTAGCTAACAGTTGCGTCCAGCCGTGAGTAGTCTCATCTTCTGAATGATTATCTATAATACGTTTTATCATTACTGTATCGTGCATTTGCAGTGCTAACCAACCTTGTGCAAGCACCACGTCTGGATTGTACTCACTTAGTTTTGCTGCGCGGTTTAAAGTGGTATAGGCTGAATTTAAATCGCTTTTGTTTTGATACCAGTTTGAGAGTATTAACCAAGCAGGATAAAGTGCTTTATTATAGCGCTGCTTTTCGAGTTCTTGGTGGATACGTTTTATCGATTCTTCATCATCAACGTGTGAACTCAATAATGCAACTTGGATTAATTGTCTAATTGTAAGCGATGGTTGCTGCCATAGGTAATCGAGAAGGCCTTGAGGATTATTCTCAAAGCGCAGTTGTTGATAGTGCAACATATCACCTACACTGAGCTCACTAATGGTCATTAATTGTTCGAACGCATAAAGCTCTTCTTTTTTATTTTGAACTCGCAATGCCATATCAACGCGTGCAGTCCAAAATTCAGTGTCTGTACTTTGTTGTTTTTGCTTTAAAATGGTAAGTGCGGTTGAAAAATCATCGATAAGCCAAAATGATCGGGCAAGCCATAATAGATCTTCTTCATTTTTTGGACCTTGGTATGTTGGCCATAGTGACCTTAAGCCTTTTAAGTTACCAGTATCGTGCAGTACTTTAGCTTTCCAGTATTGTGATAACACACTTTTACCACTAATTTGTTCAAATCGTTCAATATGATTTAGCTCTTTTTTTGCATTGCCGATGAACTCATTGGTTTGCATCCATTTAGCAAAACCATTGCCTTTTAACTGCCTATTTTGCGCTTTGTATTCGTAAATATCATTTGCATCTTGATACAAATAAAGAGAGGTTGCATCGTTTATGCTATCACTGAGCATGGCTGGTGTTACTGCATGATTTGCCATTAACCACTTAAATTCATTAAGTGCTTCGCTGGGTTTATTTTGCCAACGTTTTACTTTCCAATTTAGTAAATGGAGTTCTTTGTTATTTGGACTTTTTATTAGCAATTTTTCGAGTAATTGTTCGGCACCTTTTGCATTACCATTGGCTAAGCGTAAATACATTGCCTTAGTTAAATAGTGTGTATTATTAGGGGTAGCTTTTAGTAGAGCTTCTACCGCATCTGCAGCATCTTCTGTATTGCCGGCTAAGTCAGCTAAATAAAGAGTACGTTCAGTGTTAGCTTGGTCGCCATACTTTTTCCACCACATATAGGCTTGCACAGGGTCATTTGCGCCAAGCGCTGTTTCAATTGCTTTTTCAGCTATATTTGCGTGTATACCTGCTTTATAAATGACTAATGCTTTAACTGGTTCGCCTGCACTTAACCAGTAATCAGCGGCGAGTAATGGCTTGTTTTTTAGCTGGTAGTACTGTGCAACACTTACATTTAAGCCAAGCGCTTTAGCTATGCTCAGCACTTGTTCATTCCAATTTTTATGGGCCTTTATTTTTAAAGATAACTCTTCAAATCTATCATCTATATTTGCACCACTTGCTAACCATAATGAGTAAAGTAGTTTGATTTCAAGTGTCGCTTTGCGCTCACTTTTAGGTAACTTTGCAAGCTCAATTTTCGCTTGTGCGTATTCGCTTAGCTCTATGTGTAGCTCAATTAGCTTAGCGCGTAGTTTTTCATTGTCAGGGTCAGTATTAAGCGCTGCATTTAGGTACGATGTTTCAAAAGTATAATCTTGTGAAAGCGTATCATCTTCAAAAAATAAGGTATGCGGAAATAACGCATAAAGTGCAAAGCAACTTACGGCTAATATCGTTAATATTGTTTTTATAGATACTAACTGAGGGCGTTTATTAGAATTCATTATGGGGCAGTCCCAGCACAGTTAAGGTAGCCATAAAAGTCACCCATAGGTATTTTGAAATGCGTTAATTTACCGTGAGTGATACCTTTAAAGTGCTCTCCCAAATGAGATGTAAATTGACATTTACGTCCATTCATTAAATCAAGTGAAGCGGGCACCCAAGCTTTAAAGCTTACTGCGCCATTTACCTGCCAATTATCGATAACCACATTAGCAGAAGCTAAATAAGGCTTACTATTATTTTGGCTGTGATCAAAGCTAAGGCGGGCAATATTATTGATAATATGTACGTAGTCGCCTTTTTGAGTTACACCAGATACCCCTTCACTTTGGGCTATATTTGGTATATCAAAATCGCTAGGTATTCGTAAAGTACGAATATATTTTGAGCTAAATAGCCATTCATCGTCATTATTTTTTGCTAATGCAGAGAAATAAAAATCTTTTGCAATTTTTGCAAAATGACTCAAATGTACAGGTGTATTTGGCCGTGCTAAAACATAGTCTATATTGTGTTTTAAGGCATCGAGACCAGCAGGTATTTCCCCCGAATAAAAGTGATAATAAATAGTGTAAGGCTTTAATCTGTATGGTTTTTCTGTTATTTCAAATGTTTCGGTTAAACGTTTAAACCCATAATAAGGCCCGTGCCATAAATTAGTGAATACATTTTCATTCAAGATAGGAGCATAAATTTGATATAACAGGTCGCGCTCAGGTCGCCCAATTGGCGATATATGAGACAGGCTAGGGTTATCGGCATTTGCATCGGTGTTGCCGCCATTAATGTTTAATACACCCGCGTCACGGGCAAGTTCAAGTGCTTTTGGCCCAGGTGTTGCGTCACCAGACCACAGCATTAATACTGTTTTTTTATTTTTTGGTGCCAGCTTTTCGTCAATGTATTTTATAGAGCCCGTAATTTCTTTTTTTAAACTTATAGTGTCGTATCCTGGCACATCAAGATGAAAACCATAGTCGGTGTCATCCTCATCTATTTTTTTCCGACCAGAGAGTGCGGTCCAAAAATAAGGGTGACTATAAGTATGAGATGCAATTTCAACATAGGGTAAATCGAAAATACTGCGCGCAATACGTTCTAATTTAGGACTCGCTTTTGAGTGAAGTCCAGTAGCTTCAATATCTGCTTGAATAATTGATGATGTTAAAGGGAGTTTATAGCGTTTAATTATTTCATCGCGGATCACTTCTGCCGAATAAGGTCTACCTGTAAAATTTGCAATACTTGAAAAACCATCACCATCAATATGTAGAGTAAGCATGCGCCTACCACTTTCAGTTGTTGTATCGGGGACTAAGATAGGCGGGAGCTCCATCGCCTTTGTCAGCAATGTACGAGGGTCGATAACCCACTTACTACCTTCCATCGGAAAAGTATCAATTAGCCAAGGGGCAACCACCACAGCACCATATTTTGTTTTTGCACTTTGCACAACAATGCTGCCATCAGCCGCTTTTATATTAATAAGCGCAGTGGCATTTGGCGCTAGTTTCAGTAAATATGGTTTTACTATTGGTGGTGGTGTCGCGGCTTCACCTTTGAACCATGGGGCAAAGTAATTTAATTCATAAGGAGCAGGAGGTAATACATTGAGTGCTTCTACACCTAGTTTGATTAGTAGTGTAGTCGAAAGCGGTAATTCTCCCATAACTAACAAAGGGACAGCGCCTAAATTTGTTTCTAGCCAATTAGTTATCGCCGGGGTATAAAAAGCATCACTGGTAGTCCACGAAATAACGCCAGCATGTAAACTTGGATCTATGAGAGGAAGCGCTCTTTTTGCTACATCAATGTAATCAGGGATATACCCCAAATACTCAATCATGGTTGCAAGTTTTAAGTGCACCGTAGTATAGATAAGTGGCTTAATATCACTATTGTAAGGAATTAGAATACGCCTAGCTATTGGTGTGATATTTGACGTTCCCCATGTTTGTAGGTGTCCGTCAGTTATCCAAGGTGCATAACCGTTTTTTATTATTTTTTGAGCCATAGCAAGGCGATTTTTGGGCTTTGCATAATCAATCACTTGTACATTAAAGCCCAAGTTTTTTGCTGTATTTAATTGTGCAATTAGCCATATTTGATCACTTTCGGCAGTGAGTTTGTAGCTATTATCAAGAGGATTGTAATGGCTATATAACCCCTCCGCTACTAAATCAGTTGCGAACCCTTTTAACTTGGGAAGTAGTTCAAACCCACGATTGAGTATTAAATGTTTATCAAATGAGCTTGAGAGGTCCTCAATAATTGAAATTAGCCCAGCTTGTTGGTCTGCTTTATTGCTTGTTGTATCTAATAGCTGATAGCTATCTAGTGTATCTAAGAATAAGCCAGTGAAACCACGGTCTTTTAAATCATTAGCGCTGTTTTTTATGCGTTTATGCCAATACGTAGAAGTTAAATCGGAAATATGACTATTCCAATTGGGATTAACAACAAGTGATGACGTGTTTTTTTCGAATGACTCACCCACACTAAGATAAGCATAAACAGCAATGTTACGCTGCGTAAGCCAATTAAGCTCATGCTCTGTGATTAATTCTGGTTGCACTACCACACGAGAATAAAATGTCATTTCAGCAAGAGGCATCGGTGCTGAATAATAAAAAGCAGTGCTGTTGTTTATTGGCTTGGCGAATACATGAGCAGAAATTAAAAGCGTAAAATATAGAATGTACTTCATTGATGATTCATTTTGGTTGGGATTAAGCAGAGATAAGAAATGACGTGCGTTCCGATTTTATGCTAGGTAATTCGTATTAGTAAGATAGGGTGATTATATGTTAATAAAAATAAAAAAACTACATGATTGTTCCTAAGTTTCATCTTTGTTTTTCGTTGTTTTACTTATTGGTGGGAGTAATTGGTTAGGTTCATTATTTTGCTTACTACTAAGGTCGCAATGTTTTAAGTATTAAAATGTATGCCTTACAACTATAATATGGACAAAATCGCCAAGGTTGGTTTGGCTCTTACCTCGACATTTACCTTTAATATTTACACGCTTCGTAAATATTAAGTGGTATGTAAATAAACTAATTTACCTTTATCAGTGAGCATAAAATAAAAAGTATCTTTTGTTATTTTATGTTGTTGCTGTTTAAATTTACTGCCTTAGATTTGGAGAAATAATGAGTAATTTAAGCTTAAAAAACAAATTGTTGTTATTAGCTATTTTGCCACTGATGTTACTTTTAACTAGCTTAATGCTGAGTTCTTATTATTTAGAGTCTAAAAATCAGCAGCAAAATTTTGATTCATTTAAGACTAAATTGATCAAAGATAAACAGAACTTATTAAGTACAGAAATCGAAATTTCGAGCAAAATTGTTCGTCACCAATTAGATACTGGCTCTGCCCAAGATGCTAAAAATGCGCTTAGAAACTTAACCTTTGGTCAAGGGGGTTACTTTTTCATCTACGATACAAACGGTGTTAGTGTTTTTCATGCGTTATTAGGTGATGCCATTGAAGGGCAAAATAAAATAGGGATGACAGACCCCAATGGTAAAAAAATTATAGTCGGGTTACTCGAACAGGCTCAAAAAGGTGGTGGCGCATTTAACTACCACTTTCAAAAACCTAATACGACAGGCCTAGTAGAGAAAATGGGCTATGCTGCCATGATCCCAGGAACTAATTGGATGGTTGGCACTGGCGCATATATGGATGATATAGAAGCAGAGCTAATTAAATACGAAGTAACGATGCAAGAGCATATGAATGATAAAGTAATTACCTTATTGCTAATTGCTTTATTTTGGGTTGTTTTAACGATTGCATGTGCATTGGTTGCGGCGAATACCATGGTTAAGCCAATTCAAAGAATGGTGCAGAGCCTTGACGACATAGCAAAAGGTGAAGGTGACTTAACTAAGCGCCTAGAGATAGACACGAATGATGAAATTGGTCAATTAGGTGAAGCATTTAATGTTTTTGTCAGTAAGCTACACGGTATTATTGCGAATGTGGTTGATGTTACACATGATGTGAAATCAGCATCCAGTGATATAAATAAACAAACACGACTAATTGAGGGCAAGCTACTCAATCATAATCATGAAACAGAGTTAGTTGCGACCGCCATTACTGAAATGTCTGCCACATCACATGAAGTTGCACAAAATACTACGCAAGTTGCTGTATCAACTCAGGCTGCAACACAGGAAGTTGCTAAAGCACAAGAGTGTGTTGATATTTCACTCAGCGAAGTATCAAAATTAATGGATGAAATAAACGTCGCTGCTGAACAGGTTGATTCACTGAGCGAGCAGTCTAAAAAAATTAATAGTGTGCTGAGTGTTATCGGCGGTATTGCAGAACAGACAAACCTATTAGCACTTAATGCCGCAATAGAGGCCGCTCGTGCTGGTGAATATGGTAGAGGGTTTGCTGTTGTTGCAGATGAAGTAAGAAGCTTGGCGAGTCGTACGCAAGTGAGCACACTAGAAATTAATGAAATGCTGAGTGAACTACATAATCTAGTGTCCTCAGCGGTAGGTGCAATGCAAGCAAGCCAACAAAGCTGTAATCGTTCAGTTGAGTCATCACGAGCTATATCCGATAGTTTAGGATCGGTTACCAATTCAGTGACATCAATTAACGATATGAGTACGCAAATTGCGACAGCCGCTACGGAACAAAGTAGTGTAACAGAAGAAATAAATCGCAATGTATATGCTATCCAAGAAATAGTTAATGAGCTTACAGTGTCGAGTAAAACAACGTCATCAGTTAGTGAACACTTAGCCGGAAGAGGTGAAAGTTTAGGGCAATTAGTTGGGCAGTTTAAAATTTAGTACTTATGTATTTACCGTTATTAAAGCCGCTAACTGCGGCTTAACCTTATTGGTAAGTTTTACAATTTTTTAAAGTAGATCGTAAATAGACTAAATTGAGTGGATTTTAATGCAAAGTATGACATCAATTAAACGCTGTACTCGCGATGAATTGGTCCCTGAAAAAGACCTAGGACGTTTGGTATCTTTTTTACGCTCAACGCTGGTTACGCATATTGATACCAAATTACTTCCTATGGATTTAACTTCGGCGCAGTACATAGTTGTTGTGTTGCTAGCTAAAGAGTCTGTTAATACGCTTGCTGGGCTTTGTGAGCATATGGTTTATGACCGAGGTGCAATGAGTCGACTATTAAGCCGTCTTGAAGAAAAAGACTTAATAGCTAAAACACAATGTGAGTTTGATAAACGCTCAACCATTTTATGTTTAAGTGAAAAAGGAAAAGTACTTTACCCAGAAATAATGCCAGTAGTAAACGAAGTCTATACTCAGGCATTAACTGGTTTTTTAGAATCTGAAAAAAAACAGTTAATGGATTTGCTGTTCAAAGCAATAAATAACCTAGAATCACTGCCTCAAACAGCCTCTAAAAAATAGATTATCAATAAAATAGCGATACTGTTTCAATAGAAAATCAAGACCCTAAACATGTGATTCCGTTGTAGGTAAAATCGAACTTTGATAATATAGTTGCCTAGGCAATCAAGGTTATTATCTTGTGAGGTTTGTTATGATTGAAAATGATTTGTTAGCGCAATTACAGCAACAATTTCCAGAGCACACTTTTGTGCAACATCGTTTAAGTGTTGTTCATAAAGGACGTTTTGCTAATGCTATTGTTTATCGATATAAAGATGATGGATTTGATTTAATAATAAAAGACTTTAGCCAAAGTCCTTGGTTTATTCGTAAATCGTTTGCACGTATTTCGGTTAACCAAGAATATAAAGGTTTGAGTCGATTATCTGAGTTGGACGCGGTAGCAAATCGTTTTTGCTGTTTATCGCCGATTGCAGTGGCTTATAACTATATAGAGGGCACCTCACTTCGTTCTTTAATTCATCAAGGTAAAAAGCTTCCAGTTGATTTTTTTAGTGAGCTTGAGCGTCAAGTCGCAAAAATGCATCGCAAAGGGATAGTGCATTTAGATTTACGTAATATGGGTAATATTTTATGTGGTGCTGACGGTAAACCTTATTTTATCGACTTTCAGTCAACTATTAGCTTCGCTCGTTTTCCTCGATGGCTACAGCGCTTTATGCGAGGCTCAGATATGTCGGGTGTCTACAAGGCGTGGAGTAAACTTGCTGAACACCCTATGCCCCAAGCTAAGCAAGATTATCTGGAGCATTTTAATCATGTACGTAAACGCTGGATTTTTAAAGGTTACCCAATTCAACGGACGTATGCCTGGGGAGCTGCCTTGGTAACTCAATTCTTAGATTCTGAACTTGTACGCAGCATTACCGACCGCCTTTAAATGTACGCACCTATTTCATTCTTGTTTGCCTATATTAGTTTTTAATATGAGCCTTTTTTTGTAGCAAAAGCAATCTATTTGGATTGCTTATTGTGTTGACTCTCTCCTCAAAAATAATCCCTTTTACTGTTTTTTTAATTTTTTAAAATAAACATTAGTACCGTTTTTATTTTGCCCATACAATGCGCAAAAATAGCCTGTACATGCTTAATAAACTCAAGTTTTCTCAGCAAATTTTTGTTGTCAGGATAAACTGTAAGTAACGTGCATTTTTAAATTTTAAGGTTTTAAAATGATTGAGTATCCGGTTGATCAACTTCCACAACTAATAAATGATTTACTTCAATGCGATACAACAGAACGCAAAAATAAATTATTAGCTGATGCGCAGGTAACACTCTCTACTGAGCATTTATCTTTACTCTTTGAGGCGATACCAAAAGAGCAACGCCTTGAAATTTGGCTATTGCTTGATGAAGACACGCAACATGAAATTTTTGTAAATTTAAGTGAGGATAGCTGTCTATGGTTACTGCAAACGTTAGATGATAACGATGCATTTAAATTATTAGATGAAGTTAATGTAGAAGAGCTGCTTGAACTAGAAGAAGTTATTCCAGAACGCTTTGTTGAGTATGCTAAAAAACAACTCGACGAAGCGCAAATTAAACAATACGAATTAGCACAGCAATATCCACCTGAACAACTAGGTCATTGGTTGGGGTTTGATTTCTTAAAAGTATCAGAGAAATTAACCGCTGGTGGGGCTAAAAAGCTGTTGCATAAAGGTTTGCCACAATACAGTGAAGTTATCTATTTAGTCAGTAGAAAAGGGAGCTTAATAGGTGAGGTTGCTGTTAACGATTTAATAAAAGCGAGTGACACTGACAGTTTAATAGCTTTGGCTAATCATGATTTCTCATCATTACATGCAGATGATGATTTATATGAAGCGGCAGAAGTCGTTATTCACTCAGAGAAAATGGCAATGCCAGTCGTAAACGCAGATAACAAGTTACTTGGCAGATTAACGATTGCCTCAGCGTACGAATTGCGCCAAGAAATTACCGATGAAGCGGCAGCTAAAGCGGGTGGTTTAAGAGAAGACGAAGATTTGTTCGCAAGTGTGCGAAAAAGTGCTAAAAACCGAGGTATTTGGTTAGGCATTAATCTAGCAACGGCGTTTTTAGCATCGTGGTTTATAGGATTATTTGGGGCAACGATAGAGCAAGTGGTTGCGTTAGCGGTGTTAATGCCAGTAGTGGCTTCTATGGGAGGGATTGCAGGAAGTCAAACATTGACCGTTATTGTTCGCGGCTTGGCACTGGGCCAGGTTACCGACTCCAACCGTAAAGCGTTACTTAAAAAAGAGCTGCGCGTGGGGGCTGTAAATGGGTTGGTGTGGGCGTTTGTTATTGGTGCACTTACTTATTTATGGTTTAGCGACATTATGCTAAGTATTACGATTACAGTCGCAATATTATTAAACTTAGTTGCAGCGTCGTTAGCGGGTGTTGTTATTCCGTCTATTTTAGACAAAATGAAAATAGATCCAGCATTGTCGGGGTCGGTAATTTTAACAACCGTTACTGATATTGTAGGGTTTGTAACCTTTTTAGGTTTAGGCAGCTTGTTGTTGCTATAAGCTTTTTTAATAGGAAAATACAATGACTTTTGATGTCATGATTTGGTGTGCAATTGGACTGTGTATTTCACAGTCCGCAATGTTTTCTGGTTTGAATTTGGCGTTTTTTTCGCTAAGCCGATTACAACTTGAAATGGAAAGTACGAAAGGTAACGAAGCCGCTATAAAAGTAATGGCGCTGCGTAATGATTCAAATTTTTTATTGTCGACTATTTTGTGGGGTAACGTAGGTATAAACGTATTACTTACTTTGCTTTCTGATTCGGTATTAATGGGGGCAAGCTCATTTTTGTTCTCAACTATCGCAATTACTATCATTGGTGAAATTACGCCCCAAGCTTATTTTTCGCGTAATGCGCTTAAAATGGCGAGTATGTTGTCACCACTTATAAAATTTTACCAGATACTGTTTTACGTTGTAGCTAAACCAACTGCTTTGGTGCTTGATGCATGGCTTGGAAAAGAAGGTATTACGTACTTTGCTGAAAGCGAATTAAGAGGCATTATTCGTAAACACATTGAAGCTGAAGAGGCTGATGTTCAGCATGTGGAAGGGATTGGCGCACTTAACTTTTTTAGTTTAGATGAGATCAGTGTAACCAAAGAAGGTGAGGTGATTGACCCTGATTCTATAATTGCATTGCCAACAAAACTAGATTTACCGATATTTCCTGATCTTACGTTGACTGCCGATAACGAATTTTTACGTAAGTTACATAAATCAGGTTATAACTGGGTGATCATTACTAATGAAGATGGTTGGCCGTTATTGGTGGTTGATGCAGATGGCTTTTTACGTTCAGCATTGTTTGAATCAGAGGCTTTTGACCCATATCACTATTGCCACAGGCCAATCATTGTTACAGATGAAACCATGCGTTTGAGTGAAGTTATTTTAAAAATAAGAGCAAACCATTCACTTGATAAATCGTTTGACGGTGCCATTGATCACGACGTTGTATTAGTGTGGAGTGATGAAAAGCGTATTATTACTGGCGCAGATATATTTGGTCGATTACTCAAAGGTATGAGCGCACCTAAGCTTGAACTGCATGAAAATACAGAGAACAAAAAGCCGCTATAAAGCGGCTTTTTTGTATACATTCAGCTGTGAGTTTATGCCCAACCTTCGTAGCGTTTACGACGCGACAGCACAATAGTTAAAATAATACCAAAAAACAGTCCTAAAAATGCAATTGCGCCACCATAAGTAAGTAGCTGGCGTTTTTCTTTAGAGCTGGCAGCTTCTTTTTGAGTCCGCTCTATCTCCAGTGTGCTCTTTAATTTAGTTATTTGCTCAGAAAGTTGTTGGTTTTGATCTGTTAATTTTTGATTCTGCTCTTGCAGCTGCGGTAATTCTATTTGAGCTAGGCGTAACTTTTCTTGCATTGTGCCCATTTCACTACTCAGTGTTTGGTATTGTTGATGTAAACCAGCAGTTTGGGTAACAAACTTGGTTTCTATCCAGCCTTCGCGATCTTTATCGTCTTTAATTTTGATAAAACCATTTTCTTCAGCTGATAATAAAGTTAACTTTGTTCCTGCATCTACAGAGCCAAGAAGGCGATAATTTGTACTCGCTCCAGAGCGCATAAAAGTATATAAATTATCGATGATATAAGCGGTTTTTGCATCAGTGGAATTTGCCGCTTGGGCTTCTTCTGCATGGCTCATAAATGTGGTGGCTGTTAAAAGTAGCCCTAATAAGCAGTGTTTTAGCATTTATCTACCTTGTTAATCTAACTGCGTCCATGATGAACGTGATTTTTATTTCACATAAGTAGCCAGATAGTATGGATTTAAGCGCTTAATAGCAAGACTGATATTGTAACCCAGTCATGATTTTAGGCATAAATAAGACTAAAAAATTTGCATTGTGGATGCGCTTTGTTTATTTTGAGCACTTATTTATTTTAAAGGTAATCCGCAGACCAAATGGATACTGAGATAGAACTGAAGTTTTTGGTATCAGATGCCGTAGTTCCACTGATCCCCTCTTTAATTACTCAATTTGCAAAAACGGTTATAAACAAGCCTTCACGCAGTTTGCAAAACTCATACTATGATACACCGAACCGTGAACTTAGAGCGCTTGATATCGGGTTTAGAACGCGTTGTGCGGATACCCAATGTGAGCAAACTATAAAACTTGCAGGTGAAGTTGTTGGTGGGCTGCATCAACGCCCTGAATATAATTTACCACTTGAATCAAATCGACCTAATTTGATGGCATTTAACGCCAACATCTGGCCCCATGGTATGCAAGTTGATTCAATTTCACAAAATTTATACCCCATTTTCAGTACTAACTTTATTCGCCGTACTTGGTTAATAGAGACTGAAACAGGGGCCAAAATTGAAGTCGTACTTGATAAAGGCGAAATTGCAGCGGCTGGTAAAATAGAGATTATTAGCGAACTTGAGATTGAGCTGGTTGAAGGCAGTCGCAACGAACTCTTTGCTTTAGCTGATAAGTTGGTGAGTCAAAACTGTATTCGTTTAGGTTTATATTCTAAAGCGGCACGTGGCTATCGTCTGGCTGATGAAAAACCATTAAAACCAAGTAAATCCATTGGCTTTGTGCAATTGTCTAGTTCACCAAGTCAAGAAAGTGCATTAGTTGCAGCAATGAATTTTGGTATCCGGTTTGTACAAAAACATGAGCAATGTTATTTCGATAAACCAAGTTTAAAAACACTGAAAAGAGTAACAGATGGTATTAGTTTAATTCGGCATACTTTTTGGTTGTATGACGATATTGTATCTAAAGAAAGCACAGACCATCTTCGCACTGAACTTAAATGGCTATTAAGTGAGTTAGCATGGGTTGAAAATGCAATTCAGCTTAAAACCTATACCTCTAAACGCCATGCTTTTTATAGAAAAATAAATGCAGCGCCGGCACTTGCACAAGTTATTAATGACTTAAAAGAGCTTCAACCCAGTATTGATGATATCAATGCGCTGTTTCATAGTGCGCGCTATAATCGATTACTATTATCGTTAACAACTTGGTTAATTGATAAGCACTGGCGTAAAGATTGGGGGCAGGTTGAACTTCAAGCTGCAGAAAAGCCAGTTTCATCGATTGCTAATCGTCTGTTTAATAAAGATTGGAAAAACTTGCATCATATGCTCCCAAAAGAGCAAACTCTCAGTATTACTGATTATTTAAGCTTGCGTACACAGCTTGAAAATAGCCTACTAAGTGGCAATTGCTTAGGTGCTCTATTTGATAAAGAGGAGCGATTGGAATTTAGGTTGCCTTGGTTGGATATTTCCCATGGAATGTATGAGTTAAGTACATTGGAGTATTTAAAGCAGTTATGTGCTGGGCAAGAAGATGAGCAACTCGCTAAAATTCAGTTGTGGCTTGAGCAAAAATCTGAGTATTTGGTAAATGCGATGGAGCAAAGCCGACTCGCGTCATTTGATATAGAACCGTATTGGCAAAAATGATAACAAGGCACTTTTGTAAGCCAAACTTTATTCAAAAGTGCACTTGCTTCTTTTTTTTAATGCAAGCCTTTAATGCGTATGCTAATCCGATTTGGCATTTGTACAAAAATGAGAAAGGGGTAAGCGTATATTATCAAATTCATGATGATGATACGTTTGAAGTTAAAGGCGAGCTAGTTGTAAATGGTGTCACCACTGAGGATTTTTTAGCGTTACTTAGTGATACGCAAGTGGCGCAAAAGTGGATAGAGAACGCCTCGAAAGTTAGTGTTATTAAAATACTGAGCCCCTCAGAAAACCTCGTTTACAGCTATTTTGACTCCCCTTGGCCTGTTGCAAATAGAGACGCAGTCACGTATTCGTGTTATTCACAATTAACACCAAATCAAAGCCAGCTAGTTATTAAAGCGCGCCCAAAAGAGCTGCCACTTTATAAAAATGTGGTCAGAATTAAAACTTTAAATGCAAAGTGGTTATTAACTCAGCAAGGCAACAATTTAAGCATTGCTTATCAAGTTTATGCTTTATCCGCAGGCATGATCCCTACTTGGCTTAATAATAAAGTAGGTCTGAAAAGTACCTACAAAACCCTGCTCAATCTACATGACATTCTTATTCATCAGAGGTATCAAGTAAAAGCGCCTCTGATTAAAGCTGGTAAATGCTGAACAGATAAGAATTTTATGGTGACTTACTCAGTCTTTAACTAAGCTAATAGTAATAACACACTCATATTAGGAGAGCTGATGAAGTATGTCGTTGCTATGTTATGTTTATTGCAAAGTTCATGGTTGTTTTCTCAAGAATATACTTTTGGTGTTGTACCTCAGTATGAATCGCAAAAATTGAATGCTATTTGGCAGCCTTTACTCAAACAAGTGAGTGAGCAAACAGGTGTAAAAATTGAGTTAATTACGGTTAAGTCTATACCTGTTTTTGAACAGGCTTTTGCTAATGGAGAATATGATTTTGCTTATATGAACCCTTGGCACAGTGTTGTAGCACATGAAAAACAAGGTTATTTACCCTTAATAAAAGATGCAGGGCGATCACTCCAAGGTGTTTTAGTTGTTAATAAAAAAAGTGGTATAGATAATTTAAGCCAGTTAGAGGGAGCTGAAATTGCGTTTCCTGCACCAAATGCACTAGGTGCTTCATTGTTAATGCGCGCCGATTTAGCCTTACTGTATGGACTAAAAATTAAGCCCGTTTATGTACAAACACACTCTTCGGTGTACTTAAACGTAGCACTGAACTCGACTAAAGCAGGAGGTGGAGTTTTAGGTACATTAAAACAGCAACCTAAAAATTTACAACAAAAGCTCAAAGTTATTTATAAAACTCGTGAAGTTAGCCGCCATCCAATTGTTGCTCACCCGAGAGTTGCAAGTGAAATACAGCTTAAGGTACAGCGTGCTTTTTTAAATATAGGCGAAAGTGATGAGCATAAACATTTATTTGCAGGGATCCCAATTATAGAGCCCAGTATTGCGACCTTAGCGGAGTATCAACAATTAACTGAATGGGGGCTAAGCGCATTTTATGTTGAGAATTAATTGGTGGCGTAGTCTGCGAGTACAAAGCTTTGTTGCTGTAATAACATTTGGTTTTTTATTGGTTTGTCTTTTTATTTTTTACGCACTACCAGAGCAAGCTCGTTGGGTTAACGAAGGACTTTCTAAAACCGCACAACGGTCACTGCAACAACTGTCTACTTCAGTAACAACTCCTTTGCTTACTCGCCAATATGCCGAACTTTACGAGCAGATTGATAGCCAGCTAGAAATTCAACCGAATTGGAAAAGAATCCAAGTTATAGATGAGGTAACAAAAAACCAATTGTATCCATTGGACACTTGGCAGGGCACAATTGAGCGTAGTGATGTTGTACTAAGTCAGCAGGTTTTATTTTTAGATAAACCTCTAGCAAAAATTATTTTAGTCGCTAATTTCACTAACGAAATAAATGAATCCTCAAAGCTGCATTACACACTAATATACAGTCAATTTACCATACTCGTTATTTTTTTCATGGCACTTGCTTGGTTAGTTGATTATCGAATCACAACGCCTTTGCGCAGACTGGAATTTGCTTTTTCAAAGCTCGCAAAAGGCGATTTTAATTGTCATGTTGATAGGCAACAAAAGAATGAAATTGGCAGTGTTATCAATGCATTTAATAAAATGGCTATTGAAGTTCAAAGTAATCATCAAAAATTGAATAGGCTGCGCATTGAGGCTGAATCGGCAAGTAAAGCAAAGTCTGATTTTATGGCAAGTATGAGCCATGAATTACGCACTCCGTTAAATGCTATTTTAGGTTTCGCTCAGTTATATGAATATGACGAATTTGCTAATAATATACAAAAAGGTAACGCCAAAAGTATTTACCGAGCTGGTGAACACTTACTATTATTGATTAATGATGTGCTTGATTTAACGGCTATCGAGTCTGGAAATATGCAATTTAATTTTGATTATGTGCCTATCAAACCACTTATCGAAGATTCTGTGGAGCTTGTAAGTGAATTAGCAAAAGCACAGTCAATGACTCTGTATACTGAAGGGTTCGATTTACTTAAAGGACTAAATTTTTATATTGATAAACGTCGCTTTAAACAAGTAATGTTAAATTTACTCTCTAATGCGATTAAATATAATAAACAAAATGGTGAGATTTACATAAGTTGTAAAATTTTAAATAATCAGCAGTGTGAAATTAGCGTTGCTGACACAGGGTGTGGCTTTGCAAATGATGATATTTCTCGATTGTTTAAACCTTTCGATCGATTAGGTGCAGAAACGAGTAAGGTCCATGGCACAGGTATTGGACTGGTCATTACCAAGGAGTTGGTTGAGCGCATGCAAGGAAAAATGTCAGTACAAAGTGAATTAAATAAAGGATCGTGCTTCAGTTTGACGTTTAATACTTTTGAACAGGCTGGTTTTTCTTCTAATTCAGATGCTTGCGTAATCAAAGAGAAAAACTTTTCAGCAAACTCTTTGCCTATTTTAGATGTATTAGTTGCTGAGGATCAGGTTACCAATCAACAAGTATTAAAGCAGCAATTAACAATACTCGGTGTGCGCTCAACTTTTGTAAGTAATGGAGAGCAGGCTTGGCAAACATTACAAAACAAGCACTTTGATGTTTTACTTACGGATATCCAAATGCCTCTTTTAGATGGTTTTGAGCTAACGACAAGAATACGAAAAGATAGCCGTTTCAAACCTTTGATCATTATTGCCATTACAGCCAATATTGTTAAAAAGAATTTAGACGATTGCCATAAAGTAGGTATGAATGGTTTTTTAACTAAGCCTGTTGAGTTAGTGAAACTTAAATCACTTTTAATTAAGCACACAAAAACAGTGGTTAATTCTGAGGTTAAAACCAATCAAAAGCCTGAAACAGAGACCCATTCGTTTGATCAACTCGACTTATCCGTGTTGCGTGCAATGCTCGGAGATGATCCCGCAGTACATTGCATGGTATTTAATGCATTTTTGCAAACAGCAGGGGAGCAAGTTAAGTTGATACGTGAGTATGCAAGCTGCGATAACTTTACTGGCATAGCATTTCAGGCCCATGGCTTAAAATCATCATCAAAATCAGTGGCGACGATACGACTTGCAGATATATGTCAGGAAGTTGAAACTTTGGCAGAAAATAAAAGTGTCCAAAGCAACTTAATTGAAGAGTTAGAGTTATGTTTTAACGCTGTGATAGCTCAGTTAAGTCGTTATTGTCAGCAATATGAAAATAAATAGGTGGCTCAATAAGAGCCACCTCTAGTAAATTTAGAGATTAGTATTTTGCGGCTTGGCCTTCTTTAGGCAAGGCATTTTTAATAAAGTTACGCAGGTCATTATTAGAGCTTTCTAGATCAGCATGGCGAAGGTACATCATGTGCCCGCTTCTATAGCCCTTAAAACTCAAACGTTCCCTCATTTTTCCGCTAGGATCTAACTGCCATAACGTGTATTTAGCATCAAAGTAATTGGTTGCGCCATCAAAGTACCCTGATTGGATCATGACGTTTAAATAAGGGTTTTGCGCCATTGCCAAACGAAGGTTTTCGCCAGTATTGTTACCCGTTCTATCCCAAGGGTGAACATTACCGAATAAGTTATATTTTACATCTGTTTTATAGTTTAACTCTTCACGTAAGTAGTAATTAATTGCAGGGGTAAAAGAGTGTAACCATGACGTAAGTTCAGCCCAGTAATCAGGAGACTCACCTGCGCCTCGTTTATCCATCCCCAAATAGCGAGAGTCTAGACGCCCTAAAGTTTGACCACGTTCACGTAGTAATTCTTTCCAGAAAAACTGGGTTGGAATATCTAAGTTATTTTGCTCAACAAATTTTTCTGACAAGCCAGCATAGTGCGCCATTTTTGTAATTATACGACGTTTTTCATCTGCATTAATAAAGCCACCTTTAGCAAGAGCTGGGATTAACTCATTTACAGTAAACAGCTCAACTTCTGGTAATAGCTCGTCTAAGTCTTTAGCTTGTAAATCGGCTTTAAGTGCTTTGTGATACCAAGCAGTTGCAGCGAAGTAAGGTAGGCGGTTGGCAGCTTTTATTGGGCCATCGCGCTTAATACCAATATCGGTAGGTGATACGAGTACAACACCGTTAATATACATCCACTGACTGTTTTGAAGCTCATGAGCTAAACCCGATACACGTGTTGTGCCATAGCTTTCGCCAATTAAAAATTTAGGCGAGCGCCAGCGCTCTGCTCTATTTACAAAAGTATTTAACCATTCAGCAAGGTATTTAATATCGGCATTTACACCAAAAAATAGCTCTTTTTGCTTTGCTTTAGAAAGGAGTTCGCCTTTCTCATTTTCAAGTACGCGAGAATAACCGGTATTTACCGGGTTTACATAAACAATATCGGCAATATCAAGCACTGAGTAAGGATTATCTTTTACGCCATAAGGCTGAATAGGGTAACCTTCGTCATCAATTTTTAATACTCTAGGTCCAGTATAGGCAAGGTGCATCCATACTGATGCAGAGCCGGGCCCACCATTAAAAGAAATGAGTAGTGGGCGAGTTGTTCTGTCGTCTACTTTGTCACGGGTATAGTAGGTATATTGAAGCGTTGCAATCGCATCGCCTTTATCATCCCACACAGGTTGCGTACCTGTGGCAACTGTATAGCCAAAACGTTGGCCGTTAATTTTGGCTTTGTGTTGAGTAATTACTTTACTGTCGACATCTATACGGCGTTGGTTATCTGCAAGTGAGGCAGTACTGAGGACTAAGGTGATAATAGCGATTGGTAAACTGATAATCCGACAAAGCGTCATGAGGTATCCTTATTATTGTTGATAGGCTATTAAAAGCAATTACTAGCTAAATAACAAAAATATTGAGACTAGTGACCGATATTTTTGGTTGAATAAGTAATAATGTGCTTTTAGGTTAATTTATAATTTATTTATTTAGCTACTTATAAAAATCCGGTATATTTACGTGCCAGCTTATCATTGACTCTTTTGTATGATTTTATACCGTGAGAATGAAGTGGTGATATTTTGTACTTGCGGCTATACCGCAAAATTAATCAGAAGTTAAGAGAAGGGTCTATGCAAAGAGTATTAGTGGTCGAAGACAGTAAAGTAGTACAGCAGGTTCTACGCCACTTAACTGCACATTATTTAGATGTTACTGTCGATTTCGCTTGGTCTTTAGCTGAATGTGAAGCGAATGTTGAAAAACATAAATACTCACTTGCTCTTGTAGACTTAACGTTGCCTGATGCACCGAACGGGGAAGTTGCAAAATATACCTTATCTAAAAAAATCCCAACCGTTGTACTGACTTCAAAAATTGATGAATATAAACGCCAGCAAATGCTTGAGTTAGGGGTTGTCGATTACGTAATAAAAGATAATCGCGATTCATACCACTACGCGGTGAAGTTGGTAGCACAGCTTCTGCGAAACCAAGGGTGTAAAGCATTAATCGCAGATGATTCTGTATTGAGTCGTTCCTTGATGAAGCAAATGCTCGAAAAGCAATTATTTGATGTAACAGCGGCACACGATGGCCAACAAGCGCTTGATATATTAAAGGCAGACCCTGACATTAAGTTACTGATGACTGACTATGCAATGCCTACAATGGATGGTTTTGAACTAGTTAAAGCGGTGCGAAATTTTAGAGGCCGTGATGATTTAGCGATTATAGGATTATCGGGGGCTGGAAAACATGGTTTATCAGCCCGCTTTATCAAATATGGCGCGAACGATTTTTTAACAAAACCGTTTATGAATGAAGAGTTTCATTGTCGGGTGTTACAAACAATGGAACAGCTTTCGTTAATTGCAGATATCAAAGAGAGTGCTTTTAGAGATCATTTAACGGGTCTTTATAATCGACGTTATTTTTATCAATATGCAGAAAAATTATTAAAAACTAAAAATCAAAATAACACCTTAGCTTTACTCGATATCGATCTTTTCAAAAACATAAACGATACATTAGGACACGAAGGTGGTGATCAAGCGTTAAAGCAAGTAGGAGCACTGATTCGTTCTGCATTTGCTAACTTTACTGTTGCGAGAGTTGGGGGGGAGGAATTTGCCATTATTTTACCTGATATAGGGCTAGCTAGAGGGCGCGAATATCTCGAAGCATTTAGAAAGAAAATGGCAATGTATGATTTTTCTATCAGCGATCGGTCATTCACTATTACTACTAGTATTGGTTTAGCCGAATTTCAAAACACCAGCTTAAGCGATGCAATGCGCGTTGCAGACACTGCTTTATACGAAGCTAAAAATAGAGGACGCAACTGTATTGTATAAATGCATTATTGCTTTTAATTGGTGCAGAATCATCTAATGCACCAATGTAGCTGGCTTGTTAAAAAAACGCACCTAAATGGTGCGTTTTTTTTGTCTTTTTTTTTGGTTTTTTAGTTAAGTTATTGTTTAATAATACTATAAAATAGTGGCACAAAGGTTGGATTGTATTGGCTAACAGGATAACAATAAAGAGTCCGAGGGGGCCGCTATGAAAATGATTAGTGCAATCATAAAACCATTTAAATTAGACGACGTGCGTGAAGCACTCGCTGATTTAGGAATTGAGGGGATGACAGTAGTTGATGTTAAAGGTTTTGGACGTCAACGAGGTCATACAGAATTGTATCGTGGAGCTGAATACCAAGTAGATTTTATTCCTAAGATCAAACTTGAAATTGCAACTCGTACTGAAAATTGTCAACGCGTTGTTGAAGCAATTACTAAAATTGCATCAACAGGTAAAATCGGTGATGGTAAGATTTTTGTGTACGACCTAGATCAAATTGTCCGTATCCGTACTGGCGAACTTGACGAAGAAGCGATTTAAGGGGGAATCATGGAAAATACAATAATAGAACTAAAATTTTCACTCGATACCTTCTATTTTTTAATATCAGGTATATTAGTAATGTGGATGGCAGCAGGTTTTGCCATGTTAGAAGCGGGTTTAGTTCGCTCTAAAAACACAGCTGAAATTTTAACTAAAAATGTCGCGCTATATTCAATTGCATGTACGATGTTTTTATTAGTTGGCTACAACATTATGTATGTAGACAATGCCGAAGGTGGTTTTATTCCTTCAATAGGCGCTTTAATTGGCACACAAGCTGCTGATGCTGACCATTCTTTAGAATCTGACTTTTTCTTCCAAGTAGTATTTGTTGCAACGGCTATGTCGATTGTATCGGGTGCAGTTGCTGAGCGTATGAAGCTATGGGCTTTCCTTGGCTTTGCTGTAGTACTTACTGGCTTTATCTACCCTGTTGAAGGTTACTGGACATGGGGTGGTGGTTTCTTATCTGAAATGGGCTTTGTAGATTTTGCAGGTTCTGCAATTGTACATGGCGCAGGTGCAGCTGCTGCACTAGCTGGTGTATTAATCCTAGGTGCTCGTAAAGGCAAATATGGTAAAAACGGTGAAATATACCCAATTCCAGGTTCAAACTTACCACTTGCTACACTCGGTACATTTATTTTATGGATGGGCTGGTTTGGCTTTAACGGTGGTTCTCAATTACTACTTTCGGATAAAGAAAACGCAACTGCGGTAGGTCAAATATTACTTAATACTAATGCAGCTGCTGCAATGGGTGCTATTGCTGCACTGTTTGTATGTAAGATACTTTGGGGCAAATCAGATTTAACCATGGTATTAAACGGTGCATTAGCAGGTTTAGTTGTAATTACTGCTGACCCACTTTCACCTTCTCCATTAATGGCATGTTTACTAGGTTTACTTGGTGGCTCATTAGTTGTGTTTAGCATTATAGCACTTGATAAAGTTAAGATTGACGATCCAGTTGGTGCTATCTCTGTACACGGTGTGTGTGGTGCATTAGGTATTATGTTAGTACCGCTAACTAATGGTGATGCAAGCTTTGTTAATCAGTTAATTGGTCTAGTGTGTATTCTTGCCTTTGTATTTGTAGCATCATTTATTGTTTGGACTGTGCTTAACAAAACGATGGGTATACGTGTAACAGAAGAAGAAGAGTTAAATGGTATGGATCAACACGATTGTGGTATTGAAGCCTACCCAGAATTTGTTTCTGTTCGAAATAGCTAATAGTTTATTTAAATAATAGTGTGTTTACACAAAGCCCTACTTCGGTAGGGCTTTTTTTGTTTCAGGGGGGGTTAACTTTTCGGATGTTAGGGTATGCCCAATATGCTAAGCTCACACTCGTGAATAACCCTTGGAATAAATTATACTTAAATGGCCGACAATAACAAAACACCTACCAGCAAACCTGCAGCTAAACGTGCAAGAAAATCATCAAGCACAACAAAAAAAAGCACCTCAAAGGGGCGTAAAAAAACAGTTAAATCCACTGTTAAACGCTCTTTTATGCGAAAAACATGGTCAGTGTTTTGGAAATTAAGCTTGGCTGTTTTCATTGCTATGGCAATGTATTTAATTTATTTAGATTCAAAAACAACACGTATATTTGAAGGTAATAAATGGCAGTTACCAGCGCAGGTTTATGCTCGTTCAATGGCGTTTTATCCGGGGCAGTTTTTATCAAGTCAGGAAGTAGTGTTTGAGCTAGAGCGTTTAAATTACTCATCAGTTAATAGGCTGAGTCGAACAGGGCAGTTTGTTAAGACTGCAAATAGCATCAAAATTTATCGTCGTGATTTTGAATTTTATGATGGCCTTGAAGAGTCCCATATTATTGAACTTCGTTTTTCAGGGCAAAAAGTGGCTACTATTAAAGATAAGTTTGGTAGGCGTTTAAATAGTGCTCGCTTAGAACCGGTGCAAATAGCCCGCATTGGTAACGATTCTAAACAAGATAGAGAATTTGTGCCATTGGATAAGTTTCCGGCAATGTTAAAAGATACTTTACTCGTTGTTGAAGATCGTAATTTTTATGAACACCATGGTGTATCTGTTTTTTCTATTTTACGTGCACTTTATACTAATATTAGAGCTGGGCGTACAGTGCAAGGAGGTAGCACACTTACCCAGCAGTTAGCTAAAAATATTTACCTAACGCGTGAGCGTTCTTTAATGCGAAAAATAAATGAGGCATTCATTGCACTTATTTTAGATTATCGTTATTCAAAAGATCAGATTCTTGAAGCTTATTTAAATGAAGTCTATTTAGGGCAGTCATACAACCAAGGTGTTCATGGGATGGGGCTTGCCTCTGACTTTTACTTTTCAAAGCCTGTAGACGAGCTTGAGTACGATCAAATTGCTCTGCTGGTGGCAATGGTTAAAGGCCCTTCTTATTACAATCCTCGTCGTTACAAAGAGCGCACAATGGAGCGCCGTGATTTAGTACTTCGCCTTATGGTTGAAAGTAAACTGCTTAGTACAAAAGAATATCGCGCATCACTTAAACGTCCAATTGATATTGCACCAATGAAAGCTAGTTTGCAAAAATCCTATCCGGGCTATTTAGAGTTAGTAAACAGGGAGCTAAATAAATTGTTGCCAGATCAACAAACACTAGATGCAGGTGTTAGGGTGTTTACCTATTTTGATCTACAAAAACAAACAGCAATGGAAGAATCTATTGAAAAGAGCTTACCGTATTTAGAAAAACGCCCAAAAACTGAAAAATTAGAAGCCGCCATGATTTCAGTTAATGTCGAAAAAGGCGGTGTATCGGCACTTGTTGCTGGGCGCGATGTACGTTACTCAGGGTTTAATCGTGTTTTAGATACAAAACGTAATATAGGCTCGCTGGTAAAACCTGCCGTGTATTTAACGGCGCTTCAGTTACCACATTATAATTTATCAACACTGCTTGATGATTCACCGTTGCAAGTAACAAATGAGCAAGGGAAAGTGTGGCAGCCTGAGAACTTTGATCATCAATACCGTGGTGCAATGCCTCTTTACAAAGCATTTAGTAACAGTATTAATATTCCTGCAGTAAATTTAGGGCTTGATGTAGGTGTTGATCAAGTGGCAAAAACATTAAAAGGGTTAGGTGCTACCGGGTCTATAGACGAATACCCGTCTCTGCTTTTAGGAGCTGTTGAAATGTCGAGTCTTGAAGTCGCTCAGCTTTATACAACAATTGCTGCTGATGGCGAATATAAAAAGCTCACTGCAATTTCGGCATTAACTGACTCGGTTGGTAAAGTACTTTATAAGCATAAAGTAAATGCAGAGCCTCGTTTTGATAAATCAGCAATGTATATGACTAAGTACGCAATGAAGCGCGTAACGAAAGACGGCACAGCTAAACGCTTAAATTTACACTTCCCGTCAATTCAACTAGCAGGTAAAACTGGAACCAGTAATGATTTACGTGATAGCTGGTTTGCAGGCTTTGATCAAAATACAGTGACTGTTGCGTGGCTTGGTCGAGACGACAACAAAAGTACGGGGTTAACAGGCAGTGTGGGAGCGCTTGAAGCCTATATACGTTACTTAAAGCCACTTAACCCACAAGCAATCGCTGATACTCGTCCGCCATCAATACGCTGGGCATTTGTAAATGAGCAAACGGGTAAGCAAGCGCCACCAGGATGTGGCAAGGTAATTCAGCTACCGCTTAGAGCGAGTGAGTTTGAGCCAAGACCACAATGTATTCGTTAATCTAAGACTACCTTAAACAACAAAGCCGCTTATTTAGCGGCTTTGTTGTGAATTAAAGTCAATTAATTATGATTTAAAAAAGCTCATAGACTTAGTTAGGTCATTAGATAAACGACTTAACTGCTGGGCATCCTGAAGTGTTGATTGTGCCGAGATCAAGGTTTGATCCGCTAAGTTACTGACCGCTTGCGAGTCATTTAATGCTTGTGTTGTAGCATTTGATTGCTGTTTAACTCGTTCTGCAATAACTTCGCCCTGGTGTTTAATATCACCCATGCTTTGTTCTGCACTTTGCAATACTTCATTGGTTTGGTTGGCTGCTTTCACTGATTGTTCCATCTTCTCAACACTTGAACGCATTTTCTGTTGTGTGTCGTCAGAAGCTTGTTGCAATGAGCTAATAATTTGATGAATTTCTTGGGTTTGTGTTTGTGTGCGCTGCGCTAAGGTTCTTACTTCATCAGCTACAACAGCAAATCCTCGACCATGTTCACCAGCTCTAGCTGCTTCAATAGCGGCATTAAGGGCTAATAAATTAGTTTGATCGGCGATTTCACTAATCCCTTTACTTACTTTACTTATTTCTTGGCTATCTTGCGCTAATCTGTCGAGTGCTTGCTGGCTTTCTGCAAATTCAATTTGCAAGTCTTGCATATATTTAGCCAGCTCCATTGTATTGTCTGAGCCTTGTTTTACATGTGAAGCGGCATCTTGAGCTGTCAGTGTCGCTTGGTGAGCTGACTCTTCAACAGTATGTGCAGTTTGTGCCATATCACTTAAAGCATTATGGATAGCATTTACACGTGTTTGTTGTTTAGTAACATCGTCACTTGTTTGGCTACTTGCATGCGATAGTGATTTTGTGGCATCACACAGTTCTACCGTACTTGCCTTTACATCTGACAATAAATGCGAGAATGCATTTAACAAAGCATTATATCTCGAAGCAATAATACTCATTTCATCACTACCAGTTGAGTGAAGAATTGCTTTTAAATCCCCATTAGCAGCTTTATTTGCGGCTTCAGCGAAGCGGTTTATAGTATCAACCACAGCAAAGTAGAAGCCGACCATTAAATAAAAGGCAAAAATTAAGCTACAAACTGAAGCAGCTAATACAATGTTACGTGTCCATTGTTGCGTTTTCAGTTTATTTTCAACTAAAGATTCTAGAGTTGGAATACTCTTATTTATCAATGTACTGATACTGTTATTAACATCATTTGTTAGCTGTTCAAATTTACTTTTACTTAGTTCTATATCATCTGGCTCAAGTAACTTTTTGTCTATCGCATTTTTGAATGCATACACAGTTTCTTGTAGTTGCTGTAGAGCAGGGGTAAGTATTTTACTAACTGATTTGTCTGCTGCAGTTGCTACGGTTAAAGTTTTTTCTAATTGCTTTTCATACAGAGGCAATGACTTACTAAGATTGGAGAGAGCAATAAATGTATCGGGTGTAAATCGGTTACTGGTTAGTACTGTATTTGCGCTTTCGGTCGTTAAATTTATTTGCATTATAAGTGCAGGGATCGGGGTGACTAATGCGCGATTTACATAAGCACTGGCAAGTTGGCTATCAAGTGCTAAATTAGACTCAATTGAAACAAGTTCTAGCACATCATCAGCTTGACCATCTTTTATTGTGAAGCCTAGTTCGCGAGCAACTTTTATATTTTTACTGCTTGTTCCAAGCATTTGATTATTAAGTATGGCTTGATAACCTTTTAAGCCTTGCTGCTGCATTTTAGATACGTTAATGCTATCACTTAATCGCGACACTAGAAAAAACAAACTAATAGCAAGAGGAACTAACAATATACCAAATGTAAGGCTAATTTTTGTTTTGTACTTTAAATTAGCCATTAGCCTGGTGGCAGGTGCTGTGAATTGTCGTAATCCTGACATAAGACTCTCTTGTATTATTGAATAGGGAATTAATGCTAACTAGACCTTGTTAAGGTTAATTATCATTCATTTAAATTACTTTACAAATAAAAAAAGCCCTTTTGGGCTTTTTTTAATCATTTATATTAATTATACGTATTAAAAACAGGCGTTTAATTAATACAAAAGTAATTTTTAAGTTACAGTTTGGCAAATGAGCGTTCGGCAGCTGCGATGGTCTCTTTTACTTCCTGAACAGAGTGTGCAGCACATACAAAACCGGCCTCAAACGCAGATGGTGCTAAGTAAACACCTTCTTCAAGCATAAGGTGGAAAAAACGTTTAAAACGCTCTAAGTCACATTCAGTTGCTTGTTTGTAGGTTGTTACTTTTTCCGCATCGGTAAAAAAGAATCCATACATCCCGCCTGCGTAATTAGTCGTTAACGCAATACCTGCTTTTTTAGCGCCTGCTTCAAATCCTTCACAAATTGCTTTTGAAATTGCTTCTAGCTTATCGTGCAGGCCTGGCTCACTTAATAGCTCCAGTGATTTTAAACCAGCAGCCATTGCGATAGGGTTACCAGAAAGAGTGCCCGCTTGATATACAGGGCCAACAGGTGCAATGTAATCCATTATTTCGGTTTTACCACCAAACGCGCCAACGGGCATGCCGCCGCCAATAACTTTACCTAGACATGTAAGATCTGGTTTAATGTTGTAATAAGCTTGTGCGCCGCCAAGTGCCACTCGAAAACCCGTCATTACTTCATCAAAAATAAGTACTGATTTATATTCGTCACACACATCGCGTAAACCTTCTAAAAAGCCTGGCACAGGTGGTATGCAGTTCATGTTACCGGCTACTGGCTCTACAATAATACAAGCAATTTCGTCTGCGTATTTTGCAAAAATAGCCTTTACTTCATCTAAGTTATTAAACGATACCGTAAGCGTATGCTTTGCAAAGTCTTCTGGAATACCTGGAGAGTTCGGTACGCCCATTGTTAGTGCACCAGAGCCTGCTTTAACTAATAACGAATCTGCATGGCCGTGGTAACACCCTTCAAACTTTAATATTTTATCGCGACCCGTAAAACCACGTGCCAAACGAATTGCACTCATAGTTGCTTCAGTACCTGAGCTGACCATACGCACTTTTTCGATTGATGGGACTAGCTCTTTTACTTTTTCAGCCATTAAAATTTCGGCTTCAGTTGGCGCGCCATAACTGAGGCCGTTTTCTACTGCTTCGTGAACGGCTTGTTTAATCGCAGGGTGGTTATGCCCCATAATCATTGGCCCCCAAGAGCCAACGTAATCAATGTAACGATTACCATCAGCGTCAAATGTAAACGCACCTTCTGCTTTTGTAATAAATAGCGGCGTACCGCCTACACCATTAAAAGCACGAACTGGCGAATTTACGCCACCTGGAATAGAGGCTTGAGCGCGTTCAAATAAGTCTTGGCTAATTGTCATGAAAAATCCTATAAATTGTTACTTAAAAGTGGCTTAGCTATCGCGTTTGCGGCTAAACCAAGGTACGTCTACTTCATACTTCTCAACTTTGTTTTCTACGCCGAGTGTTAAAGCAAACAGTGCCATACGAATTAATACACCATTTTGTACTTGGCGAAATATAGCTAAATTGTCGTTAGCGTTTAAGTCATTATCGAGCTCGTTGGCCTCAATACGACTGTCACGCGGAAGTGGATGCATAAGAACAGAGTTAGGTTTACAGTGTGCACTGTAAATTGATTGGCTAATTCTAAATCCACCTCGGTATTTATTTGCTTCTTCTTGTGAAGGAAAGCGTTCTTCTTGAATACGTGTTTGATAAACGATGTCGGCTGCTAAATTGCCTTCCATCTTGTCTACCAATTCAATTTTATGACCCGCGTTATCTACTGCGTCTAAGATGTAGTCAGGCATTTGTAAGCCATCGGGAGCAACCATCGAAAATTTTACATTTTTATAATGGCACAATAGTTTTGAAAGCGAGTGTACGGTGCGACCATATTTTAAATCGCCCACTAAGGCTATATGCATACCATCAATATTTTGATCAAAACGGCTGAGTTCACGTTCAATAGTGAGTAAGTCAAGTAAGGCTTGAGTGGGGTGCTCATTTGGGCCATCGCCACCATTAATTACTGGTACGCTACAGCCCGTAGCAAACTCACTGACCGAACCTGAATCTGGGTGACGCATAGCGACAGCATCAGCATAAGCTGAAATAACACGTGCGGTATCGTAAAGTGATTCCCCTTTTGCAAGGGCCGAGCTTTGCATACCGGTTGTTTCACGAACTAAACCACCGAGTAAGTTAAAGGCTGTACCAAAGCTTACACGTGTTCGTGTGCTTGGCTCAAAAAACAAGTTAGCTAAAATAGCGCCTTCAAGTACGTTGGTACGTTTTTGTTTTTTAGCATAAGGCTCCATTTTTTTAGCAACTGCAAAAATGCGTTCAATACAGTCCCTGTCTAGTTGACTAACAGACAGTATATTTTCACCTTGGAAACTTAACATGGGGTTATTCCTAGTTTTTCAAAAGGGCGCGATAATCCAAAAAATGGGGCACGCAATCGCGCGTATTAAAACAAAATTAAAATGTGACTTAACCTGAATTCTGATTGGGTTGCTCACTAATACATTGATAAATAATAATATTTAAATTTATTCATCTCTAGCCAGAGGTTTTCACAAGCTAGGCTTTATTACTGCTAATGCCACAATTATGAGTAGCGCAATAACAGGTAGCTCGTTAAAAATTCGGTAAAAACGATCCGTTTTAGTATTTCGGTCATGCTTAAAGTCGCTCAATAATTTAAAACAGTAGCCGTGGTATATATACAAAATAATAACGAGTACAAGTTTGTAATGTAGCCACATGCTGTATCTAAACCAATCACGACCATACTCAACAATGGTTAGTACTCCAAATACAGCCGTTAAAACAGCAAATGGGGTGACAAAATAAAGTAGTCTGCGCTCCATAACTTTAAGCATAGAGTTACACGACTTTTCTTCGCTCATGGCGTGATATACAAATAATCGAGGTAAGTAAAAAATACCGGCAAACCACGCAATCATAAAAAATATGTGGAGTGTTTTATAAATCAATAATGCGCTCATAATAATCCTTATTGTTTAAAGTAAGCTGTTACGAATGGTCAAAATATGATGAATTTGGTCCCAACGTAAAAGCCCCATAATTTGTTGATTATCTAAAAGGTTGTAAACGTACAGTGCGCCACTTCTTTTGTCTTTTAACATATCGAATGCATCGGCTAGTGTTGCTTGGCTACTAATTCCCTGCAGGCTAATGTAGTTTAAATTGATGGCCTGATCAGACATTAGACTTAAATCGTATTCAGCAAGCCTGTAGCCATTCTCCTCATCAAATACAATAAGTGGTGTTTGGCTATCCATAGCATCAAGGGTATTTTTTATTTGCTCTTTATCATCTGAATATAGCAATTTGAAATTTTCGTCCATGTCATCCATTATCCCTACTTTTTGTAGCGCTTCTGTGGCTGGAGATACATGATAGGGAAGTCCCTGAAAATCTAATTGCTGTAAAAATATGGAGCGATTTCCAAAAAATTGTAATGCAGTTACATAGGCTGTCGTTATAACAAGCATGGCAGGCACAATAATCTCAGGCGATGATGTTAGCTCCATAACGGTTGTTAAAGCAGCTAATGGGGCATGCAACGTTGCAGCCATTAATCCCGCCATTCCTAAAACCCCATAAGTACCTGCTATATCAGTTCCAGGACTAATAAATTGTGCGCAAAAGGCCATAAGAGTACCAATTAATACGCCAAGTCCGATCACTGGGCCAATTAACCCACCAGGAATACCCAAACCAATCGCAAATAAAGTGGCAAGTAATTTGGCAATTAAAATGGTGGTAAGTAATTTTACGTTCTCAGGGGATTCTACCGCAATGGTAATTGCACTCATACCTGACCCCATTGCTTGTGGTACTGCGTATGCAATTAAACTGGCAATACAGCCTGCAATCAATAGGCGAGGGAACATACTCAAAGGCTTAAATGTTTTAATAATTAACATTAAATTTTGATTAAAGCTAAATGCAATTGCACCGAGTGCCATGCCGCACAATATTAAATATGGGTAGTGCCAACCGCTAAGTGGCGCTATTGTAATAAGAGCAAGTTCAGAGCCTTCACCAAAAACAAATTGAGTAGCGAGTGCACCTGTAACCGCAGCAAGCATAATGGGCACAAATATATGTACTTTATATTCCCTAAGTACTACTTCCATTACGAAGATAACAGCTGCCAGTGGGGTATTAAATGAAGCAGCAATCCCAGCTGCAACACCACAACCCGTTAATGTACGCATCGCGTTATGAGGTAAGTGGAGCTTGTCGGCTAAAATGCTTGCACCAGTGGCGCCCATATGAACAGAAGGGCCTTCGCGGCCGACCGAAAAACCACTTATAAGTGCTAATGCACCACCAACAAACTGATTTACCGTATTATAAAGAGGCATTTGTCCGTAATGGCGCTTAATACGGTGAATAACAAAAGGAATGCCTAAACGATAATGTTTAAAGCCAGTAAACGCAGCAAAACACGCAATTAATAGTGCGGCTATTAGCGGCATTAAAACACGTTCAAGTGTTGGTAGGGTAGTAAAGTCGTCAGGTGTTTCTAAAAATAAGCTTTGGAAAAATAAAATAGTTAAACGAAATAAAATAATAAAAAATGCAGCAATCAATCCGGCAACTACGCCTAATAAGCATAATTGTACAGATGTTTTAGGTTTTGCCAGCCGACGCCTGAGTTGCTCAAGCCACATGCATTATTTCCTCGTCATATTTTTCAGCGAGCAGTTTAGCAAATGCTAACCACTAAGTCCTTGTGATTTTGTAAAATTAATAACATAAATAGATTCACATAACTGATAAGGAAGTTGCTACTAAATTAACTTTATTTCCTTCAAAAATTTGCCTGAAAAAATATTTTGACATGTAAATTAACCTGAACTTTGGATAATAAATCTATCTAAAGCGGTTACTTTTAGCGCTAACTGCGTAGAATCTACTCGCAATAAAAGTCTCTGGCTAGGGAAAAAACTAAAATATCATATAATTCAATTTTTTAGTGTGTCACTTGAACAGTGCTCAGGTTAAATTAGTTTTAATATTTATGGTGGTGTTCGTTGATACTATTCGTAAACTTAAAATGAGTCGTTTTTATTTTTTAAATGGTTTACTTTTGTTAATATAAGGTATTAAAAACTAATTATAATGCGTTAAGCATAGGAAATTTATGTATAAAGGATTAACTGCAGGGATTACTGCGTTATGTGTTTTTAACTCGATGGTAGCCCATGGCGCTGTTGTTGAAAGAATTACACCTGTAAATAAAGTGGAATTGACGGCACTTCTTAATAATTCATCTACAAGCAATTCAAAAAATATAAATCCAGTTTATTTCTCTGAAATATCAAAAAATAACAGTATGTTATCTAAAGGGATTAATGGATCTAAAAAATCTAAAAAGATGCAACAGTATTACGCTGGGGTTCCTATTTGGGGGCAGCAGATTAGTGTACAAAATAAAACAAACCATATCAGTGGTTTTTTTGCCAAGAACATCAGCGATGAACAGCTTAAAAAAACAAAAAATAATCAGTTCAAGCCTGAAGATGCTGCTAAAGCAATATTAGCAAAGTCAAAACTAAATATAGCTTCGCGTTTTGATATCACGAGTAATGATCGTTACATCTACATAAATAATGGTAAAGCGCGCTATGTTCGACTTATAGAATTGTTTGTTAATGATCAGTCATTGGAGAGCCAACCAGCAGCGTTAATTGATGAGTCAGATTATTCTCTAATTAAAGTATGGAATAATATTCAACAAGCGCAAGCTTCAGGACCTGGTGGTAATACGAAGACTGGCCAGTATGAATATGGGACAGATTTCCCTGCGCTAGAAGTTACTCAAAATGGCACAACATGCTTTTTAGAAAACGACAAAGTAAAGACGGTGACAATGGAGTCAGGCCAAGAACCTGTCGATGCATTTTCGTTCCTTTGTGATAGAAATACTCATAAAGAAATAAATGGTGCATATTCTCCTTTGAATGATGCGCACGCGTTTGGTACCGCTGTTTTTGATATGTATGAGCAATGGTATAATACGGCCCCATTAACATTTAAATTGTTAATGCGTGTTCATCAAGATAATAGCTGGGAAAATGCCACTTGGAATGGCTATGCGATGACATTTGGCGATGGGGCAGATCGATTTCACCCTTTAGTGTCATTAGATATTGTTTCTCATGAAGTAAGCCATGGTTTCACAAATCAAAATTCAGACTTGATGTATTTTGATCAGTCGGGTGGTATTAATGAGTCATTTTCTGATATGGCAGGAGAAACAGCTGAGTTTTTTGTTCGAGGCGAGACTGATTGGTTATCTGGCGCAGATATAACGAAACAAGCGACTGCTTTACGTTACTTTGAAACACCTTCTAATGATGGTGTCTCTATTGATCATGCTAATGATTTTTACTACGGAATGGATGTGCACTTTAGTAGTGGCGTATTTAATCGTGCTTTTTTCTTACTAGCGACAAGTGAAGGTTGGGATCCAAAAAAAGCATTTGAAATTATGCTTAAAGCCAATCAAAACTATTGGATTTCTTCATCGGATTATATTGATGCCGCATGTGGTGCAATAAATACAGCAATAGACCTTCGCTACAATGCAGGTGATGTTGTTAATGCATTTAATGCTGTTGGTGTGATCTGTAATAACATTCAGTTCATCGATAGTGATTTAGATGGAATGGATGATAACTGGGAGCGTGTTTACAATTTAGACCCCAGCTCAGCAGGTGATGCAGATCTAGATTTAGATAATGATGGTCTAACTAATTTGGAAGAATACAATGCAAATACTCTTCCTAACAACGAAGATTCCGATGGGGATACGTTAACTGATTTTGCTGAATTAAATGAACACAATACTAATCCTATAAGTTCAGATTCAGATTTAGATACGATGCCTGACAACTGGGAGCTTACATATCAGCTTAATCCGTTAGATGGGAGTGATAGCCAACTAGATTTAGATGGGGATGGAATAAGCAACCTGATTGAATATTTAGCCGGTTCTGACCCATCTGATGCTAGCTCAACACCAGATGTTCCATCCACTACCACGATAAATTTTGATGACGGACTTGTACCAGAAAACTTTATTTCATCTGTACCTATTACTCCTTGGTTAGTAATGCAGGATGTTGAGACCAATAGTTTTGTGTTAACTAATAATGATATAAGCGACTCCCAGCAAACGAGTGTTGAATATTCAGTACTTATTGATAGTGACAAATTTTTAAACTTTAACTACAACATTAATTCAGAAGAAAACTTTGATTTTTTCACTGTTTATATTAACGATGAATTGGTTTTAAATAAATCAGGTGTTTCACTGCAATGGGAAACATTTACTCATGCAATTTCTGCTGGTTTGAATAAGTTAACTTTTGTTTACAGTAAAGATATGTCCGTATCAACTGATTCAGATGCCGTATTTATAGATAATATTTATATTGGCGACGAGTTTTCTGACATTGACGCAGACGGTATCGCTGATTATTGGGAATTGCAACACGGTTTAAATATTAATGACTCAAGTGATGCACTACTCGATAATGATGAAGACGGGCTGTCAAATTTACAGGAATTTGAAAACCAAGGCTTACCTAATAACGCAGATACTGATGGCGATAAAATGCCGGACGGTTGGGAGTTTTACAACGATTTATCTCTAACAGATCCTAGTGATGCGACGAGTGATCACGATGGCGATGGTTTTAGTAATTTAATCGAATTCATAAGTGGTACAAACCCACAAGATATAAGCTCTTTCCCTTTGCATTTAGATATTACGGATTCATTTGAAGGCAGCGAACTACCATCATGGCTAGTGGATAATGAACAGAGTAATTCACCATGGTATATTGATACAACTTTTGCGACTGATGGTGCGCAAAGTATTCGATCAGGAGTATTATCTGATAATGAAATTAGCCAATTTGATGTGACGGGGTTATTTAAGTCGGGTTACTTACTGTTTGATTTTAAAATAGAATCTGAAAGTTGCTGTGATAATTTACATGTGTATGTAAATGAACAACGAATATTTGCATCAGACTCCTCTTTAAAAGAAGGCCCACTGCTGTTAGAGATTGAAGAGGGGGTTCAAAATATTAGTTTCAAATATAGTAAAGACGGCTCTGCTAGTTATGGTCAGGATACTGTATGGATTGATAATTTTGTATATTTACCATTAGATGATATGCGTGATTCAGACGGTGATCTGTTACCCGATGTTTGGGAGGTCAAATATGCTTTAGATCGCCTTGACAGTACTGATGCGCAATTAGATTTAGATAACGATGGTTTAAGTGCTTTGCAAGAGTATGAATTAGGCACAAACCCTAATCTTGGTGATACAGATAACGATGAGCTAAGTGATGGTTACGAAGTAGATAATGGATTATTACCTCTAGATTCAACGGATGCATTACTCGACACCGATAATGATGATTACTCAAATTACCAAGAGTTTTATGCACAAAGTCGAGCAGATAGTTCACAATCAATTCCTTCGACATTCTCTAATTTAAGTGAAAGTTTTGAAGGTAATTCATTACCAAGTTATTTAACACCCCTTGCGAATAGTCAAAAGGAGTGGAGTGCTTATCAAAATTGGTTTACTGACGGCGCTCAAAGCATTTCAATCATAGACGTAAAACAAGGTGAGCAAGTTGGGTTTGCACTCGCTGGTGTGTTTGAACAAGGCTATTTGAATTTAGATTATTCTTACTCTTACTCTGGCGTCTTTGCAGTTATTGTCAATGGTAATAAGCTCGATTTATTCACTAATGAATCAAGACTTCTAATTCCGATTAATGCCGGTTTCAATATAATTAAAGTCTCATTTATTCCAAACCACGATATACAATTCGCTTTAGCTGTAGACCAATTGCAATGGATTTCTGAAGTTGATCCGACGCTAGACACCGATAATGATGGCATTCCCGATTACTGGGAGTTTGAGCATGGTTTAAATGTACTTGATAGCTATGATGCATCCAATGATAACGATTACGACGGCTTAACTAATTTAATCGAGTTTGAGTTAAATACAAACCCTCAATCAAATGACACAGACAGCGATGGTGTTATTGATAATGAAGATAGTGCCCCAACAGACCCTACTCAGGGTGAGAACCAAGCTCCTACTTTTACAGATTTATCCGCTGTTACGATTGAGGCTGAACGTGAATACACATATTTGCTTGATCTCTATAGACCCGATGTAGTGGACAATGGCTATTTTACGCCAGAGGTTTACATTTCGAATGGAAGCAGGTTTGATGTAGGTGAACATCAAGTTACATGGATTGCGCGTGATAGGGCTGGGAATGAAACTCAAGCTGTGCAAACCGTCTTCATTGTTGACACCGTTGCACCGACTTTTGAAGCAAATAGTACACTTCATTTTTATGGTAATACAATTGATGGAATTAAAAATGAGCTACTAAACGGTTATGTCATTCGTGAGAATGTATCTGGTCTGAGTTCAGTAACAATAGATAATGATTTTGTTTTTCGTACTGGTTTAGTTAACGTTGCTGTTACGGCTGAAGATGGAGCTGGAAATAAAGCATCCGGGGTTGTGAATGTGCAAATATACCCAGAGATCGCGATTCAACCATTTACGCTTTCTGATTCGATTCATAAAATAGTTGTTAAACTTTACATATCAGGCGAAAGCCCCACAGGCTATGCTCGCTTTCAGTTACGAGCAGGTAATAATTATAAATCATTTAGTATAGATGAATCTGGCTCTATTGAAGTTGAACTAGATCCTAGCTTCATTGGTAATTCAACCCTGCTAGAGCTTGAGCCTAATTATAGCGTTTTTGTTACCGACAAAGCTCAAAGCAAAATTTTATTTCATGACGAGTTGATTGAGCCTTATATTTCTTTACTTTATAAACAAAATAATAAAGTAGTAACATCGATAGAGCGAAGTAACTCGCCTACTTCAGTTGTTGTAAAGTTAATGGGGAGTACACCTGAATATGCGCAGCTGAACGAAAACACTGGCAGTGACTTAGATTTTTATAGGCTGAGTGATACGAGTTGGGAAATGACTTTTGATTCAAAAAGTATTAGCTCGGATGTATTTGAGTTGTCATTTTCAGCGACGATAAACGATGATGTTGTTGCGACAACTACACAGACAATCCCTGTTATTGATGAAGTAGTATTTAATGATCCACTAATAGATACTGATGGTGATGGTATTCCCGATATAGAAGAGGGTATGAGTGACGCTGACAGAGATGGGATCCCTGATTATTTAGATAATTCATCAATAATGAATATCGGTATTTTAGAATCGGGTAAAGTACTCCATAGCGTCAATGAGTTCAATTCAATTCGTGTTGGCACTATTGCTCGTTTGAGCAACAGTGATGTTATCCATAGTTTGACAATTGATGAGCAACAACTTGAAAATCACTTATCTGATTTAGATATTTTTGAGCCACATTTTCAAGCTAAAAGTGACTTAGTTAATCTAAACGTAGAATTAGCAAATGAAGCCGATTATGTTGAAATTGCTCTACCACAGTTAGATAACGCGTTATTGAGCTCGGATTTACAAGTTAGGTTACTTTCAATCTCAGGTTGGAAAACGGTGCCTAAGTTAACAGGGAATGTTTATCAAGAAATATGCTCGCAATGCACAGCTTTTGAAGTACTTGATGGTGGCGAATTTGATTTAGATGGTCAAAAGAATGGATTTGTGGAATTAGTTGCAAAACTTGCACAAGAAAGTTTGAATCAGGCACCTGTTTTAGCGCTTGAATTACCGGATCAAATGAATGAACTCGAAACGTTTAATTTAGATGCATCAAACACAATTGACCCTGACGGAGATATACTTAGCTACAGTTGGTCTGTTGCAAACGAAGCCGTGACAATTAATACACCGGAACTCGATATAGCGACACTTACGGTAGGTGAATTAACGCAAAGTGTTGATAGTGTAATTACTCTTATTATTGATGATGGCTATGAAGAGTTTACGTATACGCACAATGTTAAGTTTTTACATATCAACCAATTGCCAGAGATTACACTCGCGAGTACATATTCTGTAAATGAAGGTGATAACGTTGTTATTATCGCTGAAGCCACAGACAAAGAGTCTAGCGACTTAAGCTACTCATGGGTACAAGTTCAGGGAGCTCTTACTCAACTAGACTCGGTAACTACAAATACGCTTAACTTTACAGCACCAGACGTAGCTCAAGATACTACTTTGGTGTTTAAACTTATTGTTTCTGATGGTGAAGATCAAGCTGAACAGCTGGTGGAAGTTAATGTAAAAGCTATCATTACTCCAGCAAAAGCTAATTCAGATAGCGGTAGTGGTGGCGGTTCATTAGCGATGCTACTTATCTTGCTAGGTATGTTTATAGCTTATAAAAGATCATACTATTTCAATAAGTAGCACACAGGCATTAGCATTGAAAATACGGAGTCGATCATAGCAGCTGTTATGATCGACTTTTTAGCAGTATGTTTGATTTTTAGGCTGAGTAGAATACATGTAGTGTGGTTATTTCCATAAATAGGAGATCATGACGCATAAATATCAAATATGTGCAGCCCTTTCTAAGCAGTATTGACTAACAGAAGTTTTAAGTTGTAATTGAATTGTTCGTAAATTGAACTAATTATAATTCGGAAAGGTCAAAATGCTCCTAAAATCCAAATCAATCAGTCTATTAGATCTTTTTAGAGCTCAGTTTTGTATCAATTTTTTTAGCTTGGTTAAAGCTACGCCAAGTTCATAATACATGCGACATTAGATTAGGGTAAAGAGTTGTTTTACTATACTTGATTAAAACACTCGGGTATTAGATAATCACGTCATTACGATATTGAGGGTTTTAAAATGTCAGAAGAATTACCAATTAAGTTCAGCGATGCAGCAGCTGTTCGCGTTAAACAGTTAATCGACGAAGAAGAAAATCCAGAGCTAAAACTGCGTGTTTATGTCACAGGCGGTGGTTGTTCAGGTTTTCAATATGGTTTTACTTTTGATGAAAAAGCAAACCCCGGCGATTTAGAAATAGTAAAAAATGGTGTAACCCTAGTTGTTGATCCTATGAGTATTCAATATTTGGTTGATGGTGAGGTTGATTACACTGAAGGATTAGAAGGCGCACGCTTTTTTGTATCTAATCCAAATGCAACAACAACCTGTGGTTGTGGTGCAAGCTTTAGCGTTTAACAGCCAAACGCTAAATAGATTAAAGCCGCTTTTGCGGCTTTTTTAATGCCTATAAATCAGTTGGTGCGTATTCGGTTATTTGCATAATAAATATAAAAAAGCCGAGCACAAACGCAGAAAAAGCTAAAATATACATAAAGCCTTTTTTACCTTGTTTAATTGGAACCCCGTTATTGCGCAAAAAAAGATACCAACCTAAGCACAGTAAAATTGGCAATAAAAATAGTATCCTGAACATGACTCAACCTTTTAAAATTAATAAGACTCAATAATAAACATGTCGCATTAAAATGAAACAAAATCATAAAAAATTCAATTTTTGATGAAAATGGATGGATATTCAGTGTTTATAAACATTCGCTCAAGTTAATTTTGTACCGAACAACGCAATTAATCATTCAACCAAAGTATTAATAGTATATAATGTATCCAAGAATGAGACGGGCAAAATTTCATTCTCAATAAAAACAAACTTATACCACATTTTTAGCGTAGCTTTTAGCTAAGTGGGTAGAAGTAAGTGGCAACAGTGCTTAACTGCAACACCTTGCTATTGAAGTGAAATTAAGTAGCGCTGCTTACTTACCTACAGCTATTGATAGGCTACTGCTTTAATGGGTATGTCAAATCATCGAGTAGGAGATGTAAAATGATGGGCAAAACCGTTTCTTCAGAAGAAAACGCAAAGCTAACAAAGTGGCTTAAGAGTAAGCGCCATGAAAAAGGGCATACAATGCGCAGCCTTGCACAAGTGCTAGGTACACCTCATTCGTTTATCGGTAAAATTGAAAATCAAGAGCGCCGTTTAGATGTTATTGAATTTGTTCGCTATTGTACTGCACTAGACGTTGATCCACATGAAGCATTAAATTTGCTGAAAGTAGATTAATTATGTGATTGTTTAGTTCATTTATGAGTTATATAAATGTTCTAGGCAGTAAATTAATGCAGGGATGCATTATATTTCTTAATTTTTTTGATGATAATTTCGCTCAAGTTCATACAGCTTGTGCCTAATTAAGTACAAAAATAGTAACGATGGTAAAACCATTAACGCTGTAAGAATAAAAAATAGCGACCAATTACCTGCCAACCAATCATCTATTACTACACCACTATAACTTGAAAGCAACGTTCTTCCTAAGTTCCCTAATGATGCTAGCAACGCATAGTGAGTTGCGCTAAATGCCCTATCACAAAGCATTGATATAAACGCGACCATTGCCACTAACGACCACGCTTGTGTAAATCCATCAATAACAATAGCAAAGGCATACAGCCTTAAGTCAGGTCCAACTAAAGCAATCCATGAAAATGCTAAGTTTGATGCTGCCATTGCAATACCACTTATAAATAAACCTTTAACAATGCCATATTTTTGATTAAATAAGCTGCCAACAAAGGTAAATATAATGGTAAGTACGGCAGTGCCTACTTTTGAAAATGTAGCAATATCGCTATTACTAAAACCAATTTCTTTATAAAACACAATAGACATGCGGCCCAAAAACGCTTCACCTATCTTAAATAAGAAAATAAATGCAAGTAACGCAAGTGCAGTTTTAACGCCGTTTTTAGTGAAAAAGGCTCTAAAGGGATCAATAACGGTTACCGCGAGCCACGCAACTGTTTTTGTAAGTGGGGTTTGTTTTGTTGATGAAAGTTTTTCAAGGTATACACGCTCAAGCTCAGCATGCACGGCTTCTCTGTTTGACTTAGGCTCTTTTGCGAACAAAGCTCCACCCATTAACAGCAAAATTATAGCGGCTAAAAAATAATATATTTGGGGCCAGTCAAGCGAGGGGATATCAGCCATATAAAATGGAATAGCACCTAAAAGCGCATAACCTGTCCACCAACCAGATGTTGCCATTGCGGCGGCTGCCGTAGCTTTATGAGATTCGTTTTCACTGAGAGTGTCAATTCTAAATGCGTCAATTGCAATATCTTGCGTAGCAGAAGCAATGGCGATTAATAAGCAAATTACGGCAACAAGCGCTAAGTTAGTTTTTAAATCAAGTCCAGCTAATAGTAACGTGCCAATTAAGATAAAGCTTTGGCATAATAGTATCCAGCTACGACGTTGGCCAAGCCATTTATATAAAATAGGGAGCTTGGTCCGGTCAATGAGTGGCGACCATAAAAAGTTTATACTGTAAGCCCCAAATACAATGCCAAATAGGCCAATCATACTGCGACTTAGGCCTTCATCCTTTAACCAAGCCGACAGCACTGAGCCAATTAAAACCCAAGGAAAACCACTGCTCATACCAAATATAAAAATATTGATTAAGCGTTTGTCTTTAAAGTAAGAAAAATATTCGCTAATAGAGAGAGTTTTGCTCATAGGGCCTCATTGGCGATTGGGTGTAGTTAAACTACAGCTCATTAATTATAATGGTACTTGCTCAAGGACTTTTATATTTAAGATAACAACAGGTACTTTTGGCACGAAATCGTAACCAATTTTTTCGTTAAAGCCTGTTTCGACAACCATTATTTTATCAAGTGTGTCGTAGCCATCCATTACATTACCAAATACGGCAAATCCCCAGTCTTTATCTGGATTTAAATGGTCGTTATTGTCCATATTAAAAAAGAACTGACGAGTACCAGAATGCGGCTCTCTGTCCTGATATGCCATGGCTATACTGTACATGTCATTTTTTAAGCCATTACCACTTTCGTTAAAAATAGGATCGTTTTCATGTAAACCATCGTAGTCTTTGTCGTACCCGCCACCTTGAATAACAAAATCGCGATCATTTTCTACATCACGCTCAATACGGTGGAAAACACTCCCCTGGTAACTTTTATCTGACACGTACGTTAAAAAGTTATTGACTGTAATAGGGGCTCTTGAGCGATCAAGCTCGACTACGATACTGCCCATTGAGGTTACGATTTCGACGCGCGGAAAAATATTATCTTTTTGCACAAAGCGGCCTTCTTGGGCTGCTAAGCTACTTGCGCTAAAAAATAGGCCGAAACAGATTAAAAAAAGTCGTTTCATGTTTAACCTTCTAAAAATTCTATTAATTCAGGATCTGATACAATGCGGGTAATCATTTGCTCAGTCAACTTATTGAGCTGGCCTTCTACTTTTGCTCGCTCATGACTAAATGGGCCTTCTAAATTAGCACTACCTCGGTACACCTTACTAAAATTGCTTGAAGCGCGAATAACACGAACACCAAGCTCTATCTGAGCTTCACTGGTGTGGCTTACTAGTTTTTCTGTTACCACAGCTTGCAGTGCATGAATATCTACTTCAAAACGCACAGTCGCTAGGTTTGAAATACTTGCTCCGTTTCGACTCAGCGCGCTATCTAAAACGCTTTTAACTGACTCTGTAATACCTTGACTTGCAAACGTTTTAGTTTTATCAGATTCAATCAGCTTAAGCGTTGCAGTGTCACCACGTAAATCAATCACGCTGGTACTTAAACTGCTGTTAATTGTACTAATCTGGCCATTTTTATAAACCGGGTTAAGGATCACTTGATTAGGCTGACTAGTACAGCCAGCTAGTACAAGTAACGCACATAGGCTAAAAGTAATTTTAATCATTAAATTCCTAATAATTTTTAGTGGCACTAAGTACTACAAATTTCTTGTTGGAGCCAAGTAGTTTACAGTTCCCAAACATACGGTTTAGTTTGTCGTGATAATCTAAATGACGGTTACCAATAATACGTAATTCGCCACCTTGTTTTAAGGTTTCTTTTGCTTGTTTAAACATTTGCCACGCTATGTGGTCTGTTACAGCTTGCGCTTGATGAAATGGTGGGTTACATAGCACCATATCCACACTGTCTTGATCAAAGTCGGTCAAGCAATCGTTTTCAATAAATTGGCAATTATCAAACTGCTCAGGCATGTTTTGTTCTACATTTAAACGTGCAGATTCAACCGCCATGTATGATTCATCAACAAATGTGACAGATGCTTTAGGGCAACGAGCAAGCGCCATAACACCTACAACACCATTACCACAACCTAAATCGATTATGCTAGTTTCTTTCTTGGTTTCTGGTAAATAGTTGAAAAAGAATCGAGCACCTATATCTAACGAATCACGTGAAAACACATTTGCATGATTTGTTATATTAAATTCAGTGCCTTCAAGTGGCCAAGTAATAGGGAAATCAGCTGCTTTATACCCACCTTTTGCAGTGCTTAATATAAGACGTGATTTTTTAACCGCTAAACTTGTTTTTGTTTCACCAATAAATTGCTCAAACGATTTTATTGTTGAATTATGAATTTCTTTTGTTTTACCGGCTGCAATTACGGGTGTACCAGGTGCAAGTATTTCGCTTAATTCACTTAGTTGAAATTGCAAAAAACCTACGTTACGCGGTATTTTTATTAGCACTAAATCTATGTCTTCAGGCAATGCAGACAGGCTATCTATTTGGCTAAATTGCGCCGTGGATAGTTTGTTTATTTGTAAGTTATATGCCACTGCTTGATGGCTAATATAAGAATCATTAACTGAACAAACCGTTAATTGATTAAAACTACAAGCAAGTGCACCAAAGCTATCGTTTAAAATAAGCAGTGAGCGACAATCAGGGTGATGTTCGTTAACATAATTGATAAGGTACTCATCGGCTGAATCCCACGCTTGTAAACTGCGGTTTTTTTGATCCAAAGGAAAGCGTTCAAGAGTAAAGGTTTTATCGCCTAGCTGGGCTTGCGTCGTCATAATGGTATTTGATCAGTAAACTAATGTAGGTAAATTCTAACATGCAACGGCAAAACGCCAACCCCCAACAGTTACCAAATGGCTTTTCTTATCAAAGTAGGGCACTTAGCGCGCAAAAAAGCCTCGATTTATTTTATTATTTACAAAAAAACCTAGTTTGGCAGCAACCCGACGTCACCGTTTATTCTAAAACAGGCCCAATTCCCCGACTTCAATGCTTTATTAGCGAGCATAATTTTGAATATGGTTATTCGCATAGTAAGCTAATAGTAGAGCCTTGGCCTGATATTTTATTAGCAATGCGTAAGCGCTTAGAAAAACATTTAAATCAGCCATTAAATTCTTTATTAGTTAATTATTACCGAGATGGTAACGATACTATGGGCTGGCACAGTGATGACGAAATAGAGCTGGGCCATCAACCTACTATTGTGTGTGTATCACTTGGAGCAGAGCGTGTTTTAAAGCTTAAACAAAAATCGACAAATAAAGTAACCGATTTAAAGCTGCAAAGTGGTAGCTGTTTAGTCATGAGTGGCGACAGTCAGCGTGATTATCAACATGCAATCCCAAAGCAAACTACATTGGCTCACCCACGAATTAGCTTAACGTTTAGATGCATAAAGCAAATCAAGCAAGCTCAATTTTAGTTAGCCAATAGGCTTGGCTAGTTGTTATGATAACAACATAACTTAACTACAAAAATGGTTTTTATGTCAATGCAGCAACAAATTCAAGAAAAAATCAGCAGCGCAATTGCCTGTAAGCATTTAAATGTAATTAACGAAAGTCACATGCACAGCAAAGGCACCGAGTCACATTTTAAAGTTATTGTGGTAAGTGAAGAATTTGCCGGCAAACGCCTATTACAACGCCATCGTGAAATTAATGAAATATTAAAAGATGAGTTAGCAAATCATATTCACGCACTCGCTATCCATACTTATACACCGGATGAGTATACCGAGCAGGGCGGAGAAGCACCTGATTCGCCTAATTGTATGGGCGGCTCTAAAATTAGCTAAGTATTTTTTTGAAGTATCTGATTAGTGATTAACTGATCAGATCAGTGTTTTTAGTATTAGCCTTTAAACTAGCGCTAATTTTTATTGTAAAAGATATAGGATCATCAATGGTCATTAAGCCTAAAATTCGTGGATTTATCTGTACCAACGCACACCCAACGGGATGTAGCGAGCATGTTCAAGAACAAATTAACTATGTAAAACAACAAGGCGTGTTAAAAAACGCACCAAAAAATGTATTAGTTATTGGCGCATCTACAGGCTACGGCTTGGCGTCGCGTATCACAGCTGCATTTGGTGGCGGCGCTAAAACACTCGGTATTTTCTTTGAAAAAGAAGGCACTGAACGTAAAACAGGTTCTGCTGGTTGGTACAATACTGCAGCATTCCAAGAAGCAGCTGACGAAGCGGGTCTTTGGTCTAAAAATATTAATGGTGATGCGTTTTCTAACGAAATCAAACAAAAAGCAATCGACACTATTAAAGCAGATTTGGGCAAAGTAGATTGTATTATTTATAGCTTGGCGTCTCCTCGTCGTACTGATCCAAATACGGGTGAAGTGTTCTCCTCTACACTTAAGCCGATTGGTAACGCAGTTACAACTAAAAACCTTAATACGTCAAAGCGTGAAATTGATGAAATTACTGTTGAAGCGGCAAACCAGGACGATATCGACAACACCATTAAAGTAATGGGCGGTGAAGATTGGGAAATGTGGATTGACGCATTAAAAGAAGCCGACGTATTAGCTGATAACTTTAAAACTACGGCCTACACTTATATTGGTAAAGAGCTAACATGGCCAATATACGGACACGCTACTATTGGTAAGGCTAAAGAAGATTTAGACCGAGCAACTGCTGCAATTAAAGAATCTACAAAAGATTTAAATGGCGAAGCCTATGTATCGTCTCTTAATGCTGTGGTAACACAAGCAAGCTCGGCTATTCCTATTATGCCTTTATACATTTCAGCATTATTTAAAGTAATGAAAGCAGATGGTACTTATGAAGGTACAATTGAGCAAATTCAGGCTTTATTTAGTGAGAACTTATATGGTGATAACCCACGCTTTGATGAAGGTGGCCACTTATTTCAAAACTACAAAGAATTAGAAGACGATGTGCAAGCACGTGTTCAAGCTGTTTGGGATAGCGTAGATACAAGCTCAATTGATGAGTTAACCGATTATGTTGGTTACCATAACGAATTTTTACGTTTATTTGGCTTTGGTATTGACGGAGTTGATTACGATCAAGATGTGGATTCGGTCAAACCAATTGCAAATATGATTGATTAACCATATTTGCAAATATGTAATTAAAAAGTCGCTGAGTGCGACTTTTTTGTTTTGCGGGCTTTTTTGAACAATTGTGATTAAAAAATGTCATTCTTTGCTTAAGCTACCACTTTGGTCTAACTTAAATTTTATTAAATACACATAACAAAACTAAATAAGTGTTTCTGTCGTATAATTTTCATAATTAGACTCGCATAGTCGCCCACAATGATGTTAAAATTAAGGCAATATGTGAAGAGTTTTTACCGCGTTGCTTGTTTAGTATTCATAGCAAGTTGTTCTTTGTATACATAGATATAACTTGGGATAGCTCAAATGGCGACGTGGTTGGTACGATTTTTCAGTTTCTTTCCGTTAATGTAGTGCAAGTGCGTATGATCAACATAAAAAAAGGTCTGGATTTACCCATAGAGGGCGCACCTCAGCAAGTTATTCACGACGGTTCTCCCGTCAAACGTGTAGCTGTGCTAGGTGAAGAGTTTATTGGTATGCGTCCAACCATGCATATCCGTATGGATGACCAAGTTAAAAAAGGCCAGGTACTTTTTGAAGATAAAAAGAACCCCGGCGTCCTATTTACCGCACCAGCTTCTGGTGTTGTAAAAGAAATAAATCGTGGTGCTAAACGTGTGCTGCAATCTGTTGTTATTGAAGTAGACGGCAGTGAGCAAATCACCTTTGACTCTTTCTCTGACACTGAGCTTACGAGCTTAGATCGTGAAAAAGCTAAAGAAGTACTTATCCAGTCTGGTCAGTGGACGGCACTTCGTGCTCGCCCATTCAGCAAAGTTGCGGCTGTGGATGCAAATCCTAGCTCTATCTTTGTGACCGCTATCGACACTAATCCTCTTGCTGCAGATCCTGCGGTAGTTATTGCTGATAATGCGCAAGCATTCGAAGCGGGTTTAGCCGTTATATCGCGTTTGACTGATGGAAAAGTATTTGTTTGTAAGCAAGTTGGCAGTCAAGTTCCTAGCTCATCTATCGCTCAAGTAGAAGTACATGAGTTTGGTGGTGTGCACCCTGCTGGCCTTGTAGGCACTCATATCCATAATCTTGACCCTGTATCTGCTAGTAAACAAGTTTGGCATATTGGTTACCAAGACGTTATTGCGTATGGTCACTTATTCCTTACGGGTGAAATTTACACAAACCGTGTTGTTTCGCTTGCAGGTCCTCGTGTTAAAAACCCACGTTTAGTGAAAACACAATTAGGTGCTTCATTGGATGATTTAGTTGCTGGAGAATTAGAAGACGGTGATAACCGTGTTATTTCTGGTTCTGTTTTATCTGGCGCTACTTCAAACGGTGTTAATGCGTTCTTAGGTCGTTACCACGTTCAAGTATCTGTATTACTTGAAGGTCGCGAAAAAGAACTATTTGGCTGGATTGCACCAGGTAGTGATAAATTCTCTGTAACGCGTACATTCCTTTCTCACCTTACACCGAGTCGTTTATTTAAAATGACAACGTCTACAGGTGGTTCAAAACGTGCCATGGTTCCAATTGGTAGCTACGAGCGCGTGATGCCGTTAGATATTTTGCCTACACTATTATTACGTGACTTAATTGCACGCGATTTAGATAGTGCAATTTCACTGGGCGCGCTTGAACTTGATGAAGAAGATTTAGCGTTATGTACCTTCGTTTGTCCTGGCAAATACGAGTATGGTTCTATCCTGCGCGATTGCTTAACTACGATCGAGAAGGAAGGCTAGAGAGATGGGTTTAAAAAAATATCTAGAAGATATCGAGCCGAATTTTGAAGCCGGTGGAAAATATGAAAAATTTTATGCACTGTATGAAGCAGCTGCAACTATTTTTTATACACCAGGCTATGTAAATAAAGGCAAGACACACGTACGCGATAATATCGACCTAAAACGTATGATGATTTTAGTGTGGATGGCGACGTTCCCTGCTATGTTTTTTGGTATGTTCAACATCGGTCACCAGGCCGCAGGTGCTTTAGCACAAGGTTTTGAACTAGCAAATTCGTGGCAGGTTGGTCTGTTTCAGTTCTTTGGTGGTGAATTAACCGCTAATGCAGGCTGGGGCGCTAAAATGTTCTACGGAGCATGTTTCTTCCTACCAATTTACGCAGTCACGTTTGCTGTAGGTGGTTTTTGGGAAGTGATTTTTGCTTCTGTGCGTAAGCATGAAATTAATGAAGGTTTCTTCGTTACTTCTGTATTATTTGCACTTATTTTACCTGCAACAATTCCTTTATGGCAAGTTGCACTAGGTATCACGTTTGGTGTAGTAATCGCTAAAGAAATTTTTGGTGGTACTGGTCGTAACTTCTTAAACCCTGCTTTGGCTGGCCGTGCGTTCTTATTCTTCGCATACCCGGCGCAAATTTCGGGTGACACAGTATGGACTGCAGTAGATTCTTTCTCTGGTGCGACTATGCTAGGCCAAGCTTTTGTTGGCACACTTGATTTTTCAAACATGGAATTATGGTGGAATGCATTTTACGGTTTCATTCAAGGTTCTGTTGGTGAAACATCGACACTTGCATTACTTGTAGGTGGTTTATTCTTAATTTACGTTCGCATCGCTTCTTGGCGTATCGTACTAGGTGTATTCCTTGGTATGGTAGCAACGGCATTCTTACTAAATGCTGTTGGCTCAGAAACTAACCCTGTATTTGCAATGCCTTGGTATTGGCATTTAGTGCTTGGTGGTTTTGCGTTTGGTATGTTCTTTATGGCTACAGACCCTGTATCGGCTGCATTTACTAATAAAGGTAAATTTGCATACGGTTTACTAATTGGTCTTATGGTGGTTCTTATCCGTGTTGTGAATCCTGCTTTCCCAGAAGGTATGATGCTAGCAATTTTATTTGCTAACTTATTTGCTCCACTGTTCGATCACTTTGTAGTGCAAGCTAATATCAAGCGGAGGTTGGCACGTAATGTCTAGTAATAACGAATCAATCGGTAAAACGTTAGCAGTTGTTGTAGCACTATGTTTAGTGTGTGCAATCATTGTATCGTTTGCTTCTGTACAGCTTCGTCCTTTACAGCAAGCTAATAAAAATAAAGATATTCAAAGCAATATCTTAGCAGCGGCAGGCATCGATAAAGTTGAAAATGTATCTGATACATTTAATGCTAAAATTGAAGCGCGCGTTGTAAATATGACCACAGGTGAGTTTGTAGACACAGACCCAACAATCTTTGATTTTGAAAAAAGCAAATACGATGCAGCGCTAAGTGTTTCTCTTCAAGAGAAAGGCGTTAAAGACATTGCTGGTATTCAACGTGTGACTAAAGAGTCACCGGTGTATATCTCGAAAAAAGAAGATGGCTCTATTGATGCAATCATTCTTCCTATTCAGGGCTACGGCTTATGGGGCTTAATGTACGGTTTTATCTCGCTTGAAAGCGATGGCGAAACAGTTAAAAACATTATTTTCTACAAGCATAATGAAACGCCTGGCTTAGGTGGTGAAATTCAAAATCCACAGTGGACTGCTACGTGGCAAGGTAAAGAGCTACCAATTCAAATTGTTAAAGGTACTGCGGGCGATAATGAGCATAAGATCGATGGTCTTTCAGGTGCTACATTAACGTCTAACGGTGTTGAACATGCAGTTGACTTTTGGACTGGCGAAAACGGCTTTGGCCCTTTCCTTGCGAAAGTACGTAAAGGAGCATTGAAATAATGGCTGATACTAAAGAAATGAAGGCGGTCCTATTTGGTCCGGTTTTAGCTAACAACCCAATCGCACTACAAGTACTGGGTATTTGTTCTGCGTTAGCGGTAACGTCTAGCTTAAAAAATGCGTTAATCATGTCAATAGCATTGACCTTGGTAACTGCGTTTTCGAGCTTCTTTATCTCGACTATTCGTAACCAGATCCCATCGTCAGTACGTATCATTGTACAAATGACGATTATTGCATCATTAGTTATTGTTGTTGACCAAGTACTGCAAGCGTTTTCTTATGCTACGGCTAAAGAGCTTTCAGTCTTCGTTGGTCTAATTATTACTAACTGTATTGTAATGGGTCGTGCTGAAGCATATGCGATGAAGTCGCCACCACTAATGTCATTCCTTGACGGTATTGGTAATGGTTTAGGCTATTCTGTTGTTTTACTTACTGTTGGTTTCATTCGTGAGCTATTCGGTAAAGGAACACTATTCGGTGTTGATATTATCCCATTAGTACAAGATGGCGGTTGGTATCAACCTATGGGTCTATTGATATTACCACCGAGTGCATTCTTCATCATTGGTTTATTCATATGGGTACTTCGTACTTATAAGAAAGACCAAGTAGAAGCTAAAGCGTAAGGGGCACACAGTGGAACATTATATTAGTTTATTTGTAAAAGCCGTTTTTATTGAAAACTTAGCGTTATCATTTTTCTTAGGCATGTGTACTTTTTTAGCAGTATCAAAAAAAGTGACTACTTCAATTGGCCTAGGTGTAGCGGTTATCGTTGTTTTAGGTATTTCAGTACCTGTTAATAACTTAGTTTACCATGCTGTATTAGCACCAGGTTCACTTACGTGGCTTGGTTATCCTGATGCAGACCTTAGCTTTTTACGTTTCTTAACTTTCATTGGCGTTATAGCAGCGCTAGTGCAAATTCTTGAAATGGTATTAGATAAGTTCTTCCCAGTACTTTACAACGCATTAGGTATCTTTTTACCATTGATCACAGTTAACTGTGCAATCTTTGGTGCGGTATCTTTCATGGTTGAGCGTAACTATAACTTCGGTGAGTCTGTTGTTTATGGTATTGGCGCTGGTGTTGGTTGGGCACTTGCAATTACATTACTTGCAGGTATCCGTGAGAAAATGAAGTATTCAGACGTGCCAGACGGCTTACGTGGTTTAGGTATTACCTTCATCACTGTTGGTTTAATGGGACTTGGCTTTATGTCATTCTCTGGTATTTCACTGTAAAGGTAGCGAGGATAAATCATGGATTATCAGATTTTCTTAGGCGTTGGTGTTTTTATCGCTATCGTTGTACTACTGGTTTTAGTCATCATTGGTGCTAAATCTCAGTTAGTTGCAAGTGGTGATATTATCATTAGCATTAATGGCGACCCAGATAAAGCCATTAAAACATCAGCAGGTAGTAAGCTTTTAGGCGCGCTATCTGAGTCAGGTATATTTGTATCATCTGCATGTGGTGGCGGTGGCTCTTGTGGCCAGTGTCGTGTACACATTAAAGAAGGTGGTGGCGATATTCTGCCAACTGAGCTTGATCACATATCTAAAGGCGAAGCCCGTGAAGGCTGTCGTTTAGCGTGTCAGGTAAATGTTAAAAACGACATGGAAATTGAGCTTGAAGAGTCAATTTTCGGTGTTAAGAAGTGGGATTGTGAAGTTATCTCTAACGATAACAAAGCAACGTTCATTAAAGAACTTAAGCTGCAAATTCCAGATGGCGAGTCAGTGCCGTTCCGTGCGGGTGGTTACATCCAAATCGAAGCGCCACCTCATCACGTTAAATATGCAGATTTCGATGTTCCTGAAGAATATCGTGGCGACTGGAACCACTTTGGTTTCTTCGATCTGGAGTCAAAAGTAGACGAAGAGACTATTCGTGCTTACTCAATGGCTAACTACCCAGAAGAAGAAGGCATCATTATGCTTAACGTGCGTATTGCTGCTCCGCCGCCAAGAAACCTTAGCTTGCCGTGTGGTAAAATGTCTTCGTACATTTGGTCACTTGCAGCTGGCGATAAAGTAACTATTTCGGGTCCATTTGGTGAGTTCTTTGCTAAAGACACCGATGCAGAGATGGTATTTGTTGGTGGTGGTGCTGGTATGGCGCCAATGCGTTCTCATATCTTTGACCAACTTAAACGTTTGAACTCTAAACGTAAGATGAGCTTTTGGTATGGTGCACGTTCTGAGCGTGAAATGTTCTACGTAGAAGATTTTGACGGCTTAGCCGCTGAAAACCCTAACTTCGTATGGCATACAGCACTTTCAGATCCACAACCTGAAGATAACTGGGAAGGCTACACTGGCTTTATCCATAACGTGTTATTTGAGAATTATCTTAAAGATCACGAAGCGCCTGAAGATTGTGAGTACTACATGTGTGGTCCTCCAATGATGAACGCGGCAGTTATTACTATGCTTAAAGATTTAGGTGTTGAAGACGAAAATATCTTACTAGATGACTTCGGTGGCTAACACTAATACCAAAACAGTTTAGTTTTGGTTAAAATACCAGCCTCGTAGCACTTGTGTTACGAGGCTTTTTTATTCTTTAATTTTATCAATCTATTAAGTAGAACAGTTATGAATCGAGTAAGTACTTCACAAGGCATAATGGCCTTTTTGCTAATTACGCTGACTTTATTATTGTCTGGTTGTGGTGAAAAGCCAGAGTCAAAAGAGACCTTTTTAGAAGGTAAGACTATGGGCACTACTTATCATATTAAGTACTATGATGAGCAAGTTCAGCTGTCTGCCTCACAGTTACAGTCGCAAATAGACGCTGTTTTAAAAGATGTTAATCAGTCTATGTCTACTTACATAGATGACTCTGAGATAAATACATTCAACAGATTACCAGCAAATCAGGTTATGCCGATTAGTGAAGATTTTAGGGCTGTTATATCTGAGTCTATTCGGTTAGGTGAGTCAACCAAAACACTTGATGTCACTATGGGGCCTTTAATTGATTTATGGGGGTTTGGCCCAGATAAAAAGCCAACTAATCGTCCTAGCGATGAAGAGCTTGTAAGTATGATTAAAAATATAGGCGTTGATAAGCTTACGCTAACAGCTCAAGGTTTGGCTAAAAAAGTGGCAGGCTTAGAGTTATCGTTTTCGGCAACGGCTAAAGGCTACGGTATTGATAAGGTGGCGCAGTTATTAGAAAGCCACAATATTACCAACTACATGGTTGAAATTGGCGGTGAGCTACGAATTGCAGGCGAGAAGCCAAATAATAAAGATTGGAAGATTGCAATAGAGCAACCAGATGCACAGCCCGGGGAGCGTAAGGTACACCGTGTTTTGTCGCCAGGTACAAATGGTATTGCTACATCGGGTGATTATCGTATTTTTTATGAAATGGATGGTGAAATTTATACTCACTTAATTGATCCCGTGACCGGCATGCCGATTAAGCACGACTTAGTGTCGGTAACCGTGCTTCATTCAAGTGCTATGACTGCCGATGGTCTTGCGACAGCATTAACTGTTATGGGTATGGATAAAGCGCAAGCTTATGCTGAGCAGCATGATTTACCCGTGTACTTAATAGGTAAATCGAAAGACGGTTTAATAACCTACTCAAGCCCTGCATTTAAACCTTATTTATAGTATGGTGCGGGTTTGTTTATTTCCACGTTATTTGAGTATATAATAGCAGTCGCTCAACAATGTTTTGAGCTTAATTTATTGCTGATCAATAGGGGCTAAGCAATGTCACTTTTTCTTCTTACTTTTGGCTTACTAATTTTGATAGTTTCGGCTATGGCCGTTGGTATGATCGTGCAAAAAAAATCTATGGCAAGCAGCTGTGGTGGTTTAGGTTCGGTTGGTATTGATAAAGCCTGTGATTGCGATGATCCATGTGATAAACGCAAAAACCGTTTAGCAAAAGAGCAAGCCTGGAAAGAAAACCAAATTATTTAAGTCTGTCTTAAATATTAAAAAGCGCTTTATAGCGCTTTTTTTGTGTCTGTAAAACGCCTCAACATCATAGCTTCCAAAGCAATCCAATCTAAATGTATTAGACAAAGGTATATAGTTTAGTTTTTTTCACCTATTAGGTTTATTTTTCTCGTTTGTCAAATTGGAGCTAACACTCTAAAGTTTAATCATAGACACAGAGCAAGGCTCTAGTCATAAGCTTGAGGCAACTTAGCCTCGCTTAAAAGAATCTTTATATTGTGTGTGAAGATGTTGTCAGTGTGAAAGGCAACTCAAGTTCGGTGGTGACTTAGCTTGAGTTGTTTTTATTCCCTACAATTGCCACGTAATGTAAACCAAAAATCTTTATATTGTGTGTGAAGATGTTGTCAGTGTGAAAGGCAACTCAAGTTCGGTGGTGACTGAATTTGAGTTGTTTTTATTTACTTTCAATTGCCACGTAATGTAAACCAAAAATCTTTATATTGTGTGTGAAGATGTTGTCAGTGTGAAAGGCAACTCAAGTTCGGTGGTGACTGAATTTGGGTTGTTTTTATTTCCTTTCAATTGCCACGTAATGTAAACCAAGAATCTTTATATTGTGTGTGAAGATGTTGTCAGTGTGAAAGGCGGCTCAAGTTCGGTGGTGACTGAATTTGGGCTGTTTTTATTTGTGCGACATAATTATTACTCCCTCCTGAAAACCTATAATCCTATTAAATATTTCTCTTTAAATCGTTTTTTATTTGAGCTAACCAAATGTTTTTTATCGTGTTATTTTTTATTAACAAAATAGCTTCGAAAGCTTAACTCAAATTAATTGATTTTTAGTTGAACAGAAAATTCTCTTTGTTATACTCACGTTCGAACTTTCAGTAAGTTTTGAAAGTTTGGTTGATACGGATCAATTTTCGCTAGGTAAATATGTGCTAGCTGGATTTGATTGTATTTAGCACTTGGTTTTAGGGTTTACAACAGCAATGTTTTTTTAAATTTTTCCATTGCAAACTGTATTACTCTAATTTTGTTATAGTCATTTTAGTAGGTTAATGTCTTTGAACACACTTTCTTTGCATCATACAGCTACGGAACTTGCCTCTGGCGAGCCGCAGACGTGTGAACGCTTGAATAAAGCAGGCAAGGGCGTGTGTGTAGCTATAACTTTATTAGTGTTTAATACTGTAATGTTGCTAAGCGGTGCATTAGAGGATGTCTTCAAGCTTGAAGCGCTATTAAGTGATGGGCTTATTGTAGAGCCACTGTTACTTAATCTTGCGCAATTTTTAGCTCATCCGATCATATCAAGTCAGTTACTTATTGGCCTTTGTTGGTTATTGTTCCATATTTGTCCAGCACGTCGTGCTGGCATAATCCTCCGTAAAGCAGCCTTTGCTTTTAGCGAGGCTAAAGTTCTTCAGCCTGTGATCTCTTCACATGGTTGTCGTGCTCCACCTAGCTTTACAGGTTGCCTGTAACGCTGCATCTTGTTGCTGGTTTTAATTATTTGTTCTTGCTGTAAATAATTAAGGTTAGCTAAAACAAAGTAGCTCCGTGTTTTTTAAACACATTTCAGCCAACCACCACTCACCCAAGTTAATTTTTATTACGTTATATAAATGCGTTTAGAAAGCTGGGTTTGTTGCTAGGTCATTAATGGCATGAGCTCTAGGTTTTGAATAGCCCCCTTATTTTTATAATTTAATTCTAGTTAACTTGGGTTTTTATTGAAAAATCGTTGCTTTGGTTTTTATTTTAAGCAGCAAATTGAAACTCTAGGTTTGTAGGATACTCCCTTGTTAATTCGTAACCTTTGTAATATTGCTTTAGCTAGTACAGTGCTGGCGTTGTCAGGCTGTAAAGGCGGGATACTCGATCCAAAAGGGCAGATAGGCATAGATGAGAAAAATTTAATCATCATTGCAACCGTGCTTATGTTGCTTGTAGTCGTTCCCGTTATTGTGATGACTTTGTATTTCGCATGGAAATATAGAGACACGCAAACTCATGAAATTTACGCGCCAAAATGGGCTCATTCAAATAAAATTGAAGCCGCAGTTTGGGCTGTTCCTATTGTTATTGTAATCATTTTAGGTGTTATTACCTGGCAGTCTACCCAAGAGCTAGACCCTTACAAACCAATTGAAGGTAAAGGTGAACATCTTACTGTTGAAGTGGTTTCATTAAATTGGAAATGGCTATTTATATATCCTGAGCAAGGTATTGCTACGGTTAATGAATTAGTGTTCCCAGCAAATGTACCTGTTGAATATAAAATCACCTCAGAGAGCACAATGAATTCATTTTTTATTCCGCAATTGGGTAGTCAAATATACTCAATGGCTGGGATGGAAACCAAGCTTCACTTAATTGCAAATGAGCCAGGTACGTTTAAAGGCTTTTCAGCAAATTACAGCGGCGCAGGTTTCACTGGCATGAAATTTAATGCCATTGCTACACCTACACAAGCAGACTTTGATAAGTGGGTGAGTGATGTGAAAGCGAATTCAAGCGCTAATAACCTGACTCATGCAAATTATGTTGAGCTTGCAAAAGCAAGCGAAAATAACCCAGTAGCATATTACGGAAAAGTTGATGACGCCTTATTTCATACCATCGTGATGAAATACATGCAGGCGCATGGCGATATGAACAAAAAACACCATGCAATGGGTGAACATGGGCAAATGAGTAAAAAGCATCATGAAATGAGTGAGCACTCAATGCCTTCATCTCACAGCCAAGGCGAGGAATAATAATGTCGTTATTAGGTAATCTTTCACTCGACGCAATTCCGTTTCATGAGCCAATTCTTGTGTTCACGATGTCGGTTATTGCGATAGCTGGGCTTATTATTGCCGGGCTTATTACAAAGTATAAAAAATGGGGCGTGCTTTGGCGCGACTGGATCACGTCTGTTGATCACAAACGCTTAGGCGTAATGTATATTCTTTTAGCACTAATAATGCTATTTCGTGGTTTTTCTGATGCAATAATGATGCGTGCGCAGTTGGCACTTGCTACCAGTGGTGCGCCAGGTTATTTACCACCAGAACACTACGACCAAATATTTACTGCCCACGGCGTAATCATGATCATATTTATGGCAATGCCATTTATGATTGGTCTAATGAACATCGTATTACCACTTCAAATTGGTGCTCGCGATGTTGCTTTTCCATTTTTAAATAATTTAAGTTTTTGGTTTACAGCCAGTGGTGCAATTTTAATTAACTTATCACTTGTGTTTGGTGAGTTTGCAAAAACAGGTTGGGTGGCATATCCGCCGCTTTCGGAGCTGACCTTTAGCCCTGGGGTGGGGGTCGATTATTATATTTGGGCCTTGCAAATATCCGGGCTCGGTACACTTCTAACAGCCGTAAACTTTTTAGCAACCGTGTTTAAAATGCGTGCACCAGGTATGACCCTAATGAAAATGCCAATTTTCACATGGACATGTACATGGGCAAACATCTTAATTGCAGCATCATTCCCAATTTTAACGGCTGTACTTGCAATGCTAACGCTTGATCGTTATCTCGACTTTCACTTCTTTACCAATGAATTGGGCGGTAACGCCATGATGTACATCAACCTGTTTTGGGCATGGGGTCATCCTGAGGTATACATATTAGTATTACCAGCGTTTGGTATTTTTTCTGAAATTATTTCGACCTTTGCAGGTAAGCGTCTATTTGGTTACAAGTCGATGGTTTACGCCAGCGCTGCAATCTCAATTTTAGGCTTTATTGTTTGGTTACATCACTTCTTTACCATGGGGTCGAGTGCTAACGTTAACGCGTTCTTTGGGGTAATGACCATGGTTATTGCCGTACCAACTGGGGTTAAGTTGTTTAACTGGTTATTTACTATTTACCGAGGTCGTTTACGTATTAGCGTACCGGTACTTTGGACACTTGGCTTTATGGTTACCTTTACCGTAGGCGGTATGACCGGTGTATTACTTGCCATTCCTGGTGCTGATTACGTACTGCATAACAGCTTATTCTTAATTGCACATTTTCATAACACCATTATTGGTGGTGCTGTATTTGGCTACCTTGCTGGTTTTGTATTTTGGTTCCCTAAAGCAATGGGTTTTAAACTTAACGAAAAATGGGGTAAAGCATCATTTTGGTGTTGGATTATCGGTTTCTTCGTTGCATTTATGCCGTTGTACGTACTTGGTTTCTTAGGTATGACACGTCGTTTAAACCACACTAACAACCCAGATTGGAACATGTGGTTATACATTGCCGCAGGCGGTGCTGTAATTATTATGTTTGGTATTATTAGCCAAGTTATTCAACTATATGTGAGCTTTAGAGACCGTGAAGCGCTTGACGATACAACAGGCGATCCGTGGAACGGCCACACACTTGAGTGGGCTACAAGTTCACCTCCGCAAATTTATAACTTTGCAACAGTTCCACATATTGATGATATTGATGCATGGACCGACATGAAAGAAAAAGGCCAAGCATATCAAGATAAAGCAAACTACAGCCCTATTCATATGCCTAAAAACACATCAGCTGGCGTGTTCATGGCAGCAAGCTTAACAGTATTTTGTTTTGCAATGATTTGGCATATTTGGTGGTTAGCTGTTGTTGGTCTAGTGGGCGGGATTGCCATATTTATCAAACGTTGTTACACCAGCGATGTTGATTACTATATACAACCTGATGAAATTGCACGCATTGAAGCTGCATATAATTCAAGTGGCATTAAGGAGTTAAAAGCGTGAGTACACTTTCTGCAAATTTAGACTCTGTATCACACGATGCTCATGCCCACGCGCATGATCATCACGACACATCTGGCGATACGATATTTGGCTTTTGGTTATACCTAATGACCGATTGCCTACTGTTTGCCTCATTTTTTGCCACTTACGCTGTGTTATTTATGAACACAGCCGGTGGTGTATCGGGTAAAGATATTTTTGAACTCGACTTTGTAGCAGTAGAAACTGCAGCACTACTGATTAGTAGTATTACCTTTGGTTTTGCCATGATTGCCGCTCAAGGGCAAAAAAAGGCACTAACACTGACTTGGTTATTTGTTACGTTTTGTTTAGGTGCAGTGTTTATTGGTATGGAAGTATACGAATTTCATCACCTAATTGTGCATGGTAATGGCCCACAACAAAGTGCCTTTTTAACATCGTTTTTCTCATTGGTCGGCTTACATGGATTACATGTAACTGCTGGGCTGATTTGGATGACCATAATGATGATAGAAGTTGCTAAACGTGGTTTAGGTAAAGCAACCGTAACGCGTTTAAGCTGCTTAAGCCTATTTTGGCACTTCTTAGACATTGTTTGGATTTGTGTATTTACCGTTGTTTATTTGATGGGAGCAATGTAATGAGCCACAGCGAAACGCATGCGTTTAAGCAAACGCAAAGTGATCATCATGATGAATCTCATGGGAGTGTTAAAACTTACTTAATTGGCTTTGTACTATCGGTAATTTTAACTGCTATACCGTTTTATATGGTTATGGAAGGTGACTTCTCAAAAGCAACAACGCTTTGGAGCATTGTTACTTTAGCAATCGTACAAATTTGGGTGCATTTAAAGTACTTTTTACACCTTAATTTTACCACCGAAGATGGTCGTGCAAGTACATTCTCATTCCTATTCAGTGCCCTGATCATCGTAATGGTTGTTGGGTTATCTGTTTGGATCATTTATGAATCTAACGCAATGATGATGTACTAGGAGTTGAAGATGTTTCGTCGTTATTTATCAGTGACAAAGCCGGGTATTATTATGGGCAATTTGATCAGCGTAGCGGGTGGGTTTTTACTTGCCTCGCGCGGTGATATAGACCCATGGTTAATGATTGCCACATTAATTGGTTTGTCACTAGTGGTTGCATCAGGTTGTGCTATCAACAATGTTATAGATAGAGATATAGATGTAGCCATGGCGCGTACTCGTACGCGAGTAACAGTAACAGGCGAAATGTCGGCCTTTGCTGCACTTAGTCACGGTATTTTATTGGGTGTTGTGGGCTTTGGTTTACTTATCGCCTACACCACTCAAGCCGCAGTATTTTTTGCAGCCTTTGGCTACGTAATTTATGTAGGGGTTTATAGCCTCTACATGAAACGTAACTCAGTATATGGCACATTTGTAGGTAGCCTTTCAGGCGCTGTACCGCCAGTAGTAGGTTACTGCGCCGTAACAGGGCAGTTCGATATGGGCGCATTAATACTGCTTGTTATGTTTAGCTTGTGGCAAATGCCGCACTCTTACGCTATCGCTATTTTTCGCTTTAAAGATTACCAAGCTGCAGGTATTCCTGTATTACCCGTTGCGCAAGGTATTGATAAAGCAAAGCGCCACATTGTGCTTTATATTGCTGTATACGCCTTAGTGGTGATGTTACTGCCTATTAGTGGATACACCGGCGTGGCCTTTATGGCTGTTGCGTGCATCACCAGCTTTTGGTGGTTGCTAATGGCGCTACGTGGTTATCGTCGTAATATTGATATGAGCAGTTGGGCACGTAAAGTGTTCGCATTTTCAATTATTAATATTACAGCGTTAAGTATTGCTATGGCTGTTGACTATCATAGCGTTGCTCCACAGCTATTAACGCTTACCTAATTTAAAAATTTTTAACTATTCCAAAGTTAATCCAAAGGCTCGAAAGGGCCTTTTTTTATATTTATAGCATGTTTTTATAGGCGTAATTAGTAATAAACTTGCTAGAACTTTATTTCAATCATTTCAATTTAAGAGCAAGTATCACCTTAAGTCGATTTCAAGACCATTTTAAATAATACGACCCTCGTAGTTTGAATAAATAAAACACACGTTCGGAAGAACTCGCATTTAAGAAGAGCGTTTAAAATAGTTGGGTACAGATTGACTATTTAAACCTAACTTTAAAAAGATATAATGACAGTTAATGTTAATAAAATGTTGACGTTTGGTTTTATTGTGCAAACATGCTACCGGTGGCATTGTTTTTTATTTTCTTGCTTTGCCTAAGTTTTCGTTTATATCAAAAAGTATGAGGAAAATTATGAAATTCTTGAATATAAAAAATGTAAGTAAAATTGCACTTTCGATGATGTTGTTAAATTTAATATCAACACAGGTAAAAGCAGAAAACTGTAAAGCTCTACCAAAAAATAATCAACGGTATCAAATTGTTAACTTTAGTTCAGATAAAGCGATTGATGTTGATAAAAAATCAAGAGAGTCTGGTGCTAATATCATCTCTTATGCAAAAAATAGCGGAACAAATCAGCAATTTATCTTTAATGATTTAGGGAATGGTTTTTGGACAATTAAAGCTTCACATAGTGATTTGTTTTTGGATGTATCAGAGCGATCTCAAGCTAATGGTGGCAATATTATTCAGTGGGCAGCGTCTGGGCAATCAAATCAACAATGGCGATTGTTACAAGATTCTACGGGGGCATTTAGTATTCGTTCCGCTTTTAGTGATAAGGCAATTACGGTTGCGGGGAGTGATAATGGGGCAAATATTTATCAAAATGATGATTTAAATGTTAGTTCACAACGTTGGTACTTAAACCCAGTCAATGGAAGCTGCGATAGCGCGAACGATTCAAATATTGATGTAACGGGCTTTGCATCACTTCCTGGCAGTGATGGTTTAGCAACAACGACAGGAGGCGCAGGAGGGTCTTCAATAACGGTAACAAGCTGTAGTGCATTAAAATCAGCATTGGTATCGTCAAACACAACAATTATCCAAATTCCAAATAATACACACATTGATTGTCGTACCGGAGGTTCAACCGTAGCAGCATGTGCTATTGAGTGTCCTGAGTATCAGGATCCAGGAGAAATATTTTATCGTATACCTAATTCGGGGCAAAGTTGTACATCATTAGGTGGTACAACAAATACGACCGTAAACAAGGTACGTAATGATATTTCCATTAGTGTTAAATCAAATAAAACCCTAATCGGTTTAGGTGACAATGCTAAAATTATTGGCGCGACATTAGATCTAAGCAATAGCAAAAACATTATTGTTAAAAACCTCAATATTGACAATATCAATCCTCATTTGGTTGAGGGGGGAGACGGCATCAGTTTGAATAGTTCAAGCCATATAGTTATTGACCATGTTAATTTTTCTAATATTTCTGATGGTTATGTCGATATCAAAAACAGTAAAAATATTACGCTAAGTCACAATGAATTTGACGGCTATAACCCATTCGTATGTGGTAACCAGCATTGGTATACTAATGCGGTCACTGATTCAGAAGTTACATTTCATCATAACTTTTGGAATTACACTGCAGGGCGAAATCCTAAATTAGATGGCAGTAAAACACGTGCCCATTTATATAATAATTATTGGCTCGAAATTACTTATTTCGCGATTAATACGACAAATGAGGCGCAAGCACTTATTGAATCTAATTATTTTGATGATAGCAGAAGACCACATTGGAATGTGTCAGGCTATATGAAAGCGAGCAACAATGTTTACGCTGCACAGTCTGCAACTGATCCTCAAAGAGATACTGGAAATAGTGTGTTTACTGATGTGAGTATGTATATTTATCAATTGGATGATGCTTATCAAATGCCACTATTGAATGGAGAGTCTGGCCCTAAGTAATAAATGCTATTGCTAATAATTGGGTTATTTAACTATTCATTGTTTAGATTAAGTTCGGGTTTAAAGGTTAATTGATATGTAAATTATAATTTTAAGTTAACCTTATTTCAGCTGAGATTACTTGAATTTTCTGAGTTTGATTTTTAATTAAGGGGCTCTTTAATGGCCCCTAACAAGAATTATTAGAATGCGAGCAAGGTTTTTTGCTAGTTAAATAACGCTGCAATACTACCTTTATTTTCACGTGCTAAGCTGTTTTTTATAGCTGCTCTTACATCGACTGGTTTGTTTTGATTTAATTTAAAGTTTCCTTGCCAGTGAATAGGAGTAAACGTTATAAAACTAAGTTGTTGATACATAGCTTCACGGTGATTTTTTGGCACCTCATCAATACTCCACATTGGTGTAAAGCCTTGCTCAAAATAGCTCGTTAATTGCCGCATTATTTTTTCTTTCTCAATGTCGCTTTTAATAATATCTACTTTTGCGGTTACTTGTACTGATGAGTAAAGCCAGCTCGGCAGTGTTTTATTATTACTATACGAGGGAGATAGATAACAGTTATCGCCACTAAATAGTAATTTTACTGACTGTTTATCACATTGCGTTAGCGGGTTATGTTTTGCTACGTGAGCAATAAATACATTACGTGAGAGCTCATATAGTACAGGTACTTGGCATATATTATTTAAGTCACTTTGCGAGCAGGGCATTAAAATAGTTGCAAGTGGAAATTGCTTTACTAAAGCCTGCAAACGTTCAATATTATGTTCTTGAAAATGTATTGGTGGGTACATTAAAGCTTCTCCTCTAACTGTAATTTAATACTCTGCCAATGCTCGTCAATAATGCTAAATTTTGCAGTGCTTCTGTAACTCCCATCACTAAGGAGTCTGTCTTTATAAGCTACGCCCTCAAATCGGGCGCCTAGTCTAGTAATTGCATTTCGAGATTTTTGATTTTGTTCGTGAGTATTAAATGTTATTCGCACTAAATTCAACGCGTCAAAAGCATAGCTAAGCAGTAAATATTTCGTGTGAGTATTAATATAAGTTTGCTGCCAGTGATGGCTTATAAATGTATGACCAATTTCAGCACTTAAGTTATGTGTATCTAATCTAAATAGTCGTGTAGTGCCTACAACCTCTTTGCTGGCTATGTCTATTATGGCAAATACAATTTGTTCTTTTTTATTAAATTGTGCACTAGTAGTAAACCATTCCTTTAACAGTTCAGGTGTTTTTGTATAGTTGCTTAATACCCATTCCCATATTTTTGGATGTTGCCCAGCTTTATATAAGCCTTTTAAATGCTCATAATTTAATGGCTCTAGTATGACCTTATTTGTTTTATGCATCTGTTGAGTAAACATATTGCCTCTAAGCTTTGCTATTTGCGAGCAATAAATGTACGCTAATTTGGTTTGGTAAAAACAACCAGAATTGGCTTTTTAGCTATACCAGTTATAAAGGGGTAACATGCAACCGCTTAATATTGAATTTAATAACTCAAACAAAGCTAAGTACTTACAAGTTGCAGATGCTCTGCGCGGTTCTATCGTAAAGGGAGATATTGCACCTGGTGCAAAACTTAGTTCTGCTCGATTTATGGCGCAAACGTATCAGTTAAATCGCCATACAATAATGAACGCATTGCAGTTACTAGTAGCCGAAGGATGGCTAGAGTCCCATGAACGATCTGGGTATAGCGTCACTCAAACACTGCCAATTCAAAGCAGTGCTAACTGTGAGCACACGCCAGTTTTAACACCAAAACCTTATAAATTTGCTACAGAGTTAGCCGTGCCTATTCCGGCAATGAATTTAAAAGACTACGTATATAATTTCGCAGGTGGACTTCCTGATTTAAATAGCTTTCCCTATAAAGAATTTAAACGCTCTATGAGCCATGTATTTAATCATTTAGACACCAGTAAACTTCATTATGGCAATATAAGTGGAGTGAGTGAGCTAAAAACTCAGATAAGCAATTATCTACATAAAACTAGAAGTTTAAAAGTATCAGACTTACTTGTATGTAATGGCTCACAAGAAGCTTTATTTTTAATTTCAAAGGCGTTTATAAATAAAAGCGATTTTGTCGCTGCCGAAACCTTAGGTTATCCGCCAGCACGTAAAGCGTTTGCAGCTTGTGGTGCGCAATTAATAGATATAAAACAAGACGAATATGGGTTGTGTGTAGATGATTTAAAAGCGCAACTTAAACGATATCCAATAAAAATGTTGTACTTAACGCCGCTGCATCAATATCCAACCACCGTTACGCTTTCGCCTACACGGCGCATGCAAATATATCAATTATGTTATGAGTATGGCGTACTGATTATAGAGGATGATTACGATCACGAATTTCACTATCGCTGTCAGCCATTACAACCTATGGCTGGGAACGATCCCGCTGGGATTATTATTTACTTATCTACATTTTCTAAAATTATGTTCTCAGGTGCTAGAATTGGCTACATTTGCGCAGCCCCTGAAGTATTAACACAGTTAATCGCATGGAAGCAGTTAGTAAATCATAAAAATGATGTTGTTATGCAGTTAGCTGTAGCGCATTTTATGCAAGAGGGCGGGTTTGAACGCCATTTAAAACGCATGACTAAGCACTATAAACAACGTTATGAAGCAATGGGCAATACGTTAACGTTACTGCAATCACAGGGTTTACCAATAGAGTATAAAAAGCCTGATGGCGGCATGGCAATGTGGGTTAACTTAAATAAAAATACGAGTAATATAAAACAAGCAATGCAAAGTAAAGGCGTGTATTTACAAGCAGAATTTGAATTTTATTTTGCTAATTCAGTAAGAAGTTTAATGCCCGAGCAACCTAGCCATGTTCGTTTAGGTTTTGCAGGGCAATCAATCGATGCTATGCAGCAGGGGCTTAAGCTTATAACTGATTATAAGTAACTATTTTTTAAAATCATTTGCATTGTAGTAAAGTGGTTTGAGTGTCCCGCAATTAACAAATTTATAGGTAAGCTCATTTACAGGTGGAACTCGTTTTGAGGTGCGGAACTTTTGCATACACGCATTAACTAAATCGACGAAAATAAGATGGTTATAGCTCGGCGCTTGTTGAATTTTATGAATATAAATACGCTCAGTGCCGCCTAGGTTAATTATGTCGTAGTCTTGCCATTGTGATGATTCACTTAACCCCTTTAGTTCTCTGGCATACAACTGTTTACCTAGTACAAGTTCTTTTTGTGAGTAAATTAAACTACCACCTTGTTGGTAATCGCCTTCAAAAATATCGGCAATAATCGTAATTTCTTCACCACGCATTAAATGTTGAATATTAAATGCTTGTGGTTTTACGGTGATTAATTCAGCATTTCTGACAAAGCCTAAAAACGCCACATCGGGGTTACCTATTTTATAAACAACTTGTACATCATGAGGTGAATTATAGGTAGGCAAATTCATCGCGATGATAGACGAGCCTTTATTAACTAACACCATTGGATGTTTAGCTTTATAAGCAGGATCGACAGGGGGGAGTTCTACTTTTTTCTCTTCTTCCGCTGTTACAAAGCCACTTATAGTAATTAGTAATAAAGTAAGTAGTAGGCGCATAATAATCTCAATTAATTTATGAGTTTAAATTGTAGTATAAAAATGTATGTAATATTTATCTAATTACAAGATCAATTTAAAGGCTCAAGTGAGCCTTTATAAAATGATTAGGTAGCGCGTATTATCTGATGGCTTTTTTAACTTCTCGCCAATCAATTATTTTAAAGTTTTGTGGTTGCTGCGGCATTCGATTATAACCATCTTGTACTATTAAAATACCCTCAGGGTAACCTGGTAAAGGTTTTGCTGTAACAGTTAGTCCATCGGTTTCTGATGTGCCATCAATACCTGAGTTTAAATCAGCAATAACGCTAAATTTACCACTAAATTTGAGTGATGGCACTTCAGTGTTTTGAGTTATATTACCTATTTCGTATAACACATAGCTATTATTGCCTTGACTTGAAACAACTAAATAACGTGCGTTATCTGCATGATAAATTTCCATCCCTTCTACATCATCAACTAATTGCTTATTAATGTGTTGTAGCATGATAGGTGTTGTTCCGGTGCTTGGCTCAGCACCTATATACCAAATACCGGCATCTTCTTCGCCTACAAATAATTGTCCTAGTTCATCATCTGCACTACAGCCTTCTGGCTGGCTTGGAAGGTTAAACTCGCGTACAAGTTTGCCTGTTATTTTTTCGTTATTCTCACTGATTTTATATTGCTGATACAGCCCCGATTTATCATTTACAAAAACATAGTTCCCCGTATTTGACGAGTACATACATAAGCCATAAATTTCATCAAGATTGGTAGGAATATCAGCAATGTACTTCACATTATTATTAGCTTGTACTGTAAATACACTAATACCGTTAAGTGTTCGATTACTGGCTGTTATTAATGTATTGGTACTGTTTTTAATGGTGCTATTTTGTCGTAGGTCCACGTTATTTAAACGACCAACTTCAAGTGACTGTTCAAGCTTGCCATTTAGGCTATATACCATTAGTCCACGACGTTTATCAGTGCCTAAAATAAGGCTGTTTTCAGCATCACTAGGGTTTACCCAAATAGCAGGATCGTCGGCGGCATCACCAAATGCGTTTACAGGTGTAGTTTGTGCATTTGCATGTATTTGCGTTATGTTTTGCCTATTTTTTTGAACCGCTATTTTTTTCACGGATAGTTGGCTTTGCATATAAGCCCCAGTCGTATCATTATAAATAACCGCAGTCGCTGTATTATTACTGGTGTACTTGATAGCGGCTGATTCAGGGTTTAAATTAGTATTTAACCTCCAGTGTTTTAATTTATTACTAATTGGGTTATAAGCATATAGGAGGCTATTTTCAGTGCTTGTAAACCATATCATGCCATCACTTGAGGCAAAGAGAGCGCCAAGTTCATTTTTTAGTTCGCCAAAGGGTGCAACAAGCGCAATTGGTTTTTTATCAGCTTGCGATTCAGCATTTGCATTTATAGCCCAAATCCCCACGTTGGATTCGCTAATAAACAACGTGCTTGTAATATCACTTACAGCACAACCCGCAGCTTCACTTACGCCAGGGAATTCTCGTATACTGACATTGACGGGCTGATTTTTAGCTGTATCAAAAATAGCCGTTTCGGTAATTAAGCCGCGAACATCGGCTATAAATGCAGTAACTGTCTGCGTGATATTATTAGCAAATAAACAAACTGTGTCGGGCTGAGCCTGTGGTGATATGATTCGGGTTAGCTCAGATAACTGCCATGTTTTATTTACATGTTGAAGTTTAAAAATAGCTACATTGTCTTGGTTGTTATCAATACTCGCCACTAAAAAAGCGTTGCTTGATAAAGCCCTAACTGAAAGAGATTCAAAATTTCCGGGCGCAATTATTTGGTTTGTATCTGTTTGGCTATTTACAAGTACTAGCCCTTTGCTTTCACTTGCTAATAACCAATTATTATTGCTTAGCCACGCGCCTTGTGAGCCTTGCATATTTTGATTTGGACCAAGCTCTACAGTGCTAACTATTTGCTTCTCAATGCTTATATTCTCACTTACAGCACCGTTACTACAGGCGGTTATGGCACTAATCATTAAACAGCTAGCAAGTAAGCTAAGTGTTTTATTTAATCTAAAATTCATAATGGTTCCTTTACTGAACACAGCGTTATATTTTCTCAGTCTCTTCTAAAAAATCATGAAGCGAGTGTTGTAATAAATAGCTTTTCTTTATTAAAAATCATGCTTTATAGATTTTGGGCCAGCTGACCTTTTTGATTGAAATTTATTCTATCTATGGTCAATTTAATCGCGGTGCGAGGCTTGTAACCTAGAAGGTTTAGTAAAAGCTGAGCAAAGCTGCTTCGCCCCTAGTCTAAATCCGTCTTTCAAGTTGCTTCTGATTCTAATATAGAAATATCTAATTTATTGTTAACGTTAAAATCTGCATTGATTTTTGGCATGACGAGCAAACTAAAGTTATTTTATGACGTAAATGTGACAGGTGTTACTTTAAACATATACTGTGAGCTGTGTTTTACTGTTATGAAAGGCTTTATGAGCTACTAGCACTCCTTATAAAGTGAGGTTTTTTGTGTGGTGTAAGATGGTTTTGAAAATGGTGATCATCTTGCTGTCATATAGTTGAGCTAATATGACCCTGCTGGCAAATATAGATATGAGTTAGCATAAAAATAGACTCTACAAAGAGAAGATTAATTAATGCGATTTAACCCATTTACCAGCCACCGATTATTAGTTAATTGTATTATTGCGATGTTTTTTAGTGCCTGCTTTTTAAGCGCTTACCTAGGTGTACTTAAAACGTATGTTGATATTCAATGGCTAGATATTATGGGCGAGGGCGGTATTGTACTCATGGCTCTGGTGTGGATCACGGTGTTATTAATTTCAAGGCCCCCCAGTAAAGTAACAACTTATTTAGTGATTGGCGTAGGGTTGTTTATGTTCTCAGCTACTTTAGATTTACTCGATGAGTGGTTAATGCACCCAGCACACAAATGGCTAAGTTGGATTGAGTCATTACCAGCCCCTGTAGGCATGCTACTAACTAGCTTGGGGTTGTATTATTGGCATCAAGAGCAATATGTATTAAATCGCCAATTACGCCGCCGTGAAGCTAACTTGCGTGAACACAGTAAAGTTTGTTCTGTAACAGGGCTTTATAAAGCGCAGTACTTAGATTTAGCCATAAAAAATCAGCTTTTAAGCACACAGCCTTTGTGGCTCGGTGCTATTGATATACGCGACTTCTCGCATTTTAATAGCGAATTTGGTTTTAAAGAAGGCGATAGGTTACTGCGTGAGGTGAGCGAGTTATTGCTAATGAACTGCCGGCTAAGTGATGTTGTGTGCAGGTATGCAGGAGACTGCTTTATGGTGTTAATGCCAGAAACCACAGAACAACAAGCAAAAGAGCTTATGATGCAAATTAAAGGGGCATTGAGATATTGCGCATTTAAAGTGGAAGGCTCAAAAAAAGCAAAGTTTCAGCATGTAACAACTGCTCTAATTCAAGGTAATGAACGTAATTATACAGGTACATTAACAAGCCAATTGCATAGCCAGTTACAACAAAAAAAGCACCAACAAAAAGTAGCGCAACGTGCACACCTTTGTTAATCAAGATGATAAGTTTGTAAGTGCACAAGGACTTATAATTGCGATTGTTGAATTAACACAAAGTCGAGGTATTGAACTTCATAAACTATTGCGTGGTACGGGAATATTTGAGCAAGATTTATTTAACTTTCAACATGCGTTTAGTTTATCTCAGCAGGTGCGTTTACTAGCACAATTTAAACTGTTAATGAAAAGTACCGACAGTGGCTTTTTACTTGGTAGCCAGCTAATAAATGATACGCGAGTTGAAGTACAAGCGCTTATGTACAGTGCTGATTTAGGGCAAGTACTAAAGCAATTAGCGCATTTAAGAATGCAGTTAGCGCCTTTATTATTTAGCCAAACATACATTAAAAGCGGGCAATATTATATTTATTTACAACCTGCTCATGGACTCAATGAAGAGCTGCACCACTACGTATTAGAAATATACAGCACCGCTTTTTATAGTTTACTCAAACGAGTAAGCGAAAGTTACCCGCATTGTCAGTTTGACTTTGCTTTTAAGCGCCCTCGGCATATTCAAGAGTACGAACAAAATTTAGGGCTAAAGATAAGTTTTGATAGGCCATGTACTCGCTGGGTATTAAATAAAGCCATGTTAAGGGCTAAGAACCCGTGCGCTAGTCAATTACGATTTATGCAAGCGCAGTCTCAATTACATAATAAAAATTTAGTTAGCATGACTTTTATTGAAGCTGTTTGTAGGTATTTATACTCTCACCCAAGTGCTAATTTAGAGTGTACCGCAAAGCACTTTGCTATGAGTTCAGCTACATTTAAACGAAAACTGAAAATTAACGGAGTAGGCTTTTCAGCGCTAATTGACGAGCAAAACAAACACAAAGCAATTTACCTACTTACCTTACGTGCTAAATGTAATGAACAAGTTGCTGAGCGTCTAGCATTTTATGACATCCCAAATTTTCGGCGTGCTTTTAAGCGTTGGACAGGTTTAACGCCAAGTCAGCTAAAAACGCAGTAAATTACTCTGTTTTTAGTTCCATAGAGTGAAGTAACGTACGTGCATTTAAATGCAAGTTTGCATCTTCTGAATTTGAGGTGTTAGTGAGCCAAATCACATCGCCCTGTTTATTTATAAATAATGTAGTAGGCGTACCTCTGATCCCTAACTTTTTAGCTATCGCATCAGCCTTTATTGCTGTTTTAAAAGTATAACCTCTGTCGCTAAGAGCTTTGGCGGGAGCAGCATCTTCATCTTCTTTAAAACTAACTGCAATGACCTTTAAGCCCATATCATCAATTTTTTGAAGTGCCGGTTGCAGCTTTTTACAGTATGGGCACCAAGTGGCCCAAAAATGTAAAATATAAGGCTGGCCTAGTAAATCGTGGGTATTAATTATAGAACCGTCGGCCATTTGTAAATTTAATGTAGGTAATTTAGGGTGGATGGTATTTGTTATTTCCTGTTGCGCATGTGCTGTAAAGCTTAACAAAATGAGTGTGATGGCGATAAATAACTGTTTCATAGTATTTTCGTTTTTATTGTATGTATTAAATAAGAACGAGAATTTAACATTTTTATTTCACACTAAAAGCGAGCGGCTTGCTCAACAACAATAGCGTGGCGTTTAGCAAGACGAAGATGGTCTTTATCATAACCTCCACCTATTACTGTAGCAACGGGTATGCTGTGTTCAAGGCAGCGTTTTAACACTAAATGGTCGCGTTTAATTATACCATCTCAGCTAATGTCTAATTTACCCAAACCATCGCCTTGCCAAATATCAACGCCAGCATCGTAAAGTACCAAGCTCGGATTTAACTCTTTGAGTAAGTAACTTAAGGTTTCATCCACTATAGCGAGGTATTCGTCGTCTTTCATATTGTCGGTTAAGCCAATGTCTAAATCGCTAGCAGATTTTCTAAACGGAAAATTTTTTTCACAATGTATAGAGCAGGTATAAGCGTATGCCTGATGCTGTAACATGGCCGCAGTGCCATCACCTTGGTGCACGTCTAAATCAAAAATAAGTACGTTAGTTACTTCACCCGATTCAATTAAAGTTTGCGTGGTAAAGGCAAGGTCGTTAACCATGCAGTAGCCTGAGCCAAAATCGGTATGTGCGTGGTGTGTCCCACCAGCAAGGTGACATGCTATGCCATGTTTTAGCGCTAAACGAGCCGTTTGTAATGTGCCTTGAGGGGCTGTAAATGTGCGCGCCATGAGCTTTTTTGACCAAGGTAGGCCAATGCGGCGCATGGCTTTTTCATCTAAGCGGTTGTTCCACAAATCGTGTATGTAATTTTCGCAGTGTATTAGCTCAAGTGGTGCTGGCGTGCCTAATATTGGCTCAACTAGGTTATCGCCAATCAAACCAAGCTCTTCAACATGCTGATATAAATGTGCAAACTTACTCATTGCAAAACGATGCTTTGGATCAAAGCTAAACGAATAGTTAGGATGATACACCAAAGGTAAATGTGGATTTAAAGTCATGTATTCACACGTTGAAAAATTTGCTCTATGGTAATCAACTAATCTAAATGAGTCTATTATTGTGCGTCGTGAATCAGCATAGTGAGTTCGCGATGCAGCAGCTCGTCATCGGCTAAATTTAATTCAATTAATCGCTTTAGATAAGTAATGCTATCTATATCAATATGACGGCACTTTAAACCGATGTGATCTGCTTCTATATGACACACAACTACTTCCATTTTTATTTCTATGTCGCTTTGAGGGAGTGTAAAACGCAGTATTGCATCGTTATTGGTGCAGCCTGTCAAAGCATCGCATTTGTTAATCAATGCGCCATGTAGAGATATATCAAGCAATTTACATGGGTATTGATGATCATTAAAAATTACCTGTGCATCGGTTGAAAATAATACACGAGAAAACTGACGACGATTTTGCATATCCTAATTTAGCCTTATTGTTTTTATAATAAATTAATCATAGCGGGTAATTCTCTACATGCTAGAAAATAAGTGCTTAGAATGCTGGTGGCATAAAAAAGCCCCGCATAAATGCAGGGCTTAGTGTTACTGTAATAAGTCAGCTACAGTGAAGATTAGCCAATTTTTTTGTACTTAATACGTTTAGGTTGAGCTGCTGCTGCACCGAGTGTCTTTTTAAGCCACTCTTCGTATTCAGTATAGTTACCATCAAAGAAGTTAATTACACCTTCGTCGCGGTAATCTAAAATGTGCGTTGCAATACGGTCAAGGAACCAACGGTCATGCGAGATACACATTACACAACCAGGGAACTCTAAAATAGCATTCTCAAGTGCACGTAGGGTTTCAACGTCCAAATCATTGGTTGGCTCATCCAGAAGTAACACATTGCCGCCCGCTTTTAATAACTTAGCAAGATGCAAGCGGTTACGCTCACCACCAGATAGGTCTTTAACAAACTTTTGCTGATCGTTACCTTTAAAGTTAAAGCGACTTACATACGCTCGGCTTGGGAACTCAAAGTTACCAATTTTTAGTACGTCTTGACCGTCTGATATTTCTTGGAAAACAGTTTTGCTTTCATCCATACCGTCACGGAACTGATCAACAGTAGCTAGGTGTACTGTTTCACCAACGCTGATACTACCGCTGTCTTGTTCTTGCTCACCGCTTATCATTTTAAACAGTGTTGATTTACCCGCGCCATTCGCACCAATAATGCCCACAATGGCACCTTTTGGCATGCTAAAGCTTAAATCGTCAATTAAAACGCGATCGCCAAAACTCTTACGAAGATTAGTTACTTCAAGCACTTGGTCGCCTAAACGCGGACCAGGTGGAATAAACATCTCGTTAGTTTCGTTACGCTTTTGGTAATCAGACTGCTGCATTTCAGTAAACTGAGCCATACGTGCTTTTGACTTAGCTTGACGACCTTTAGGGTTTGAACGAACCCATTCAAGTTCTTGCGCAATTGATTTTTGACGTGCTTTTTCAGATTTTTGTTCTTGCTGTAAGCGCGCATCTTTTTGTTCAAGCCAAGAAGAGTAGTTACCTTCCCATGGAATACCTTCACCACGGTCAAGCTCTAATATCCAGCCAGCTACATTATCAAGGAAGTAACGGTCATGCGTTACCGCCACAACAGTGCCTTCGTAATCGTGTAAGAAGCGCTCTAACCATGCAACCGACTCAGCATCCAAGTGGTTAGTAGGTTCATCGAGAATAAGCATGTCTGGTTTCTCAAGCAATAATCGACATATAGCAACACGACGACGCTCACCACCTGAAAGGTGCTCAATTTTAGCATCCCATTCTGGTAGGCGAAGTGCATCAGCAGCCCGTTCTAAAACGTTATCGATGTTGTGACCATCGTGCGCCTGAATAACCGCTTCAAGCTCGCCTTGCTCTTTTGCAAGTGCATCAAAGTCAGCACCTTCCATTGCGTACTCGTTATACACTTCGTCAAGACGGCTAAGCGCATGTTTAACTTCGCCAACGGCTTCTTCGACAATTTCGCGCACTGTTTTGCTTTCGTCTAGTACTGGCTCTTGCGGTAAATAACCAATTTTTGTACCAGGCTGAGGATGTGCTTCACCTTCAAAATCTTGGTCAACACCGGCCATAATGCGTAGTAACGTAGATTTACCAGAACCGTTTAAACCAAGCACACCAATTTTAGCGCCAGGAAAAAAGTGCAACGAAATATCTTTTAAGATAGTGCGCTTAGGTGGCACAACCTTAGATACTCGACTCATCGAGAATATAAATTTATCAGGTAAAACCATTAAAGGAGCCTTCAAATAATAATAAAAATTTCAATGTTGTATTGTAGTGGCTCTCAGGTGAAACAGTCAACGAATGGCGTAGTTTTTCAAAAATAAGTAGGCTGTAAGAAAGTGTAGTAAATTGTTTTATATTGTATTGATCAATTGTATGGGTATTTAAATAACTGCATAGTGTTAACAGTTGTTTAGAAGAAAAATATAATGAATAAGTTTAACTCTAACTTGATTTGCGTTTTCTTGAAAGCGCACATCTTAATTTTAGAGCTGCAATTTGGTTTCACTTTTGTCGTAACACAACTTGAATTTTTATATTGAGCGTTTAGGCGTTTATAGAAGGTATTTAAAATATCACCAGATACTAAACTAAAGGAATAATTATGAAATTAAAATGGCTTGTATCCCTAAGCGTAAGCGCAATAATTTTGGGAGGGTACTCAGTTGCGAGTAACGCTGAGATAATGCGAGTGAATGGACCTTATCAAGGGCTCGGTTTAGGCTCTACCGAATTCGATGTTTACGAAGGGTATAGCCTGCAGTTTACAACGATTTATACTCAAGTAGGTTATCAGTTTTCACCATATTTTGCACTAGAAGGGCGTTTGGGTATTGGTTTAAATGAGGAGCCAACGCCATTAAATGGGGATGTTTATACTCAAGAACCATTAACAGGAAAAATTACTTCCGAACCTGTACATACTCAAGTTGGTTCCGGCTTACAATTACAAACAAGCATATTTTTAAAAGCTAATTACCCAGTTTCTTCCCGAGTTGGTGTATTTTTATTTGCAGGATACGCTAGAAATAAGTTGAGCTATAACGATGATTACAGCCGTTTTGCAAAAGAAGTTATTGGCTCAAACACAAATCAGTTTCTCATTACAGAGGAAAACTACGATAAAGATGGCAAAACATTTGGGGCGGGGGTTGATTACATGTTAAACCAACGCTGGCAGGCAAGTGCAGAATACCAGTATTTTGATGCAATTGAAGGTAATATCTATGCTCTTAACTTTTCTATAAATTATCGTTTTTAAAACCGCATGCGCTACTGACTCTGGTAGCGCAACTCAAAAAGTATTACTTAATAATTTTAAGTGCTTCTATAAATTTCGTTTACTATCTTAAAGTTCATTTAGACATCTATACATCTAGAGGTTGATATTTTTGGCATTCTGTTCATAATAAGGGCGAATTAACTCTCGGTTTTTATGAGCAGGAGCTTTAAGAATGCCAATTACAGTAAAAGACGAGTTGCCGGCAATTGCACGTTTACGTCAAGAAAACGTATTTGTAATGCCAAAAACACGTGCAAAAACGCAAGAAATACGCCCAATGCGTTTGGCTATTTTAAACTTAATGCCTAATAAAGTAGAAACCGAAGTTCAGTTTATTCGTTTGCTTGCCAACTCGCCTTTGCAAGTAAACGTAGAACTACTGCGCCTCGACACTCACCGCAGTAGCAGCAATTCAGAAGAGCACCTTGATACCTTTTATCGTTATTTTTCTGAGGTTAAAGACAATAATTACGATGCATTAATAGTAACCGGTGCGCCACTTGCGCATTTAGAATACGACGATGTAGCGTATTGGGATGAGCTAAAAGTCATTATTGATTGGGCTGAGCAACACGTTACCTCTACGTTATTTTCGTGTTGGGCAGCGCATGCAGCGTTATATCACCGTTACAATTTAAAGCGCGATTTAAAAGACGATAAACTGTGTGGCGTATTTACTCACCAATGTTACTTTGATCACGGCGCACTGACTCGCGGATTCGACGACACCTTTTTAGTACCGCACTCACGTTATGGCCACATTGATATAAATAAAATAAACGCCTGTGATGAGCTAGTTGTACTGGCAGGTTCTGAGCGAGTAGGGGCTTACTTACTTAAAAATAAATCAGGTAGCCAAGTGTTTATAACCGGCCACCCAGAGTACGACGCCGACTCGCTAAAAGCAGAATACGAGCGCGATTGTAAAAAAAGCCCTAATGCACCAAAACCCGAAAATTACTTTCCGGATGACGATGCAACTAAACAACCTTCAAAAACGTGGCAAAGCCATGCTTTTTTACTTTTTTCGAACTGGTTAAATTACTACGTGTACCAAACCACACCGTATGATATTAATTTAGTTAGCCAAGACGTGAGGACTAACAACTATGCCGAATAACGCTCCTACAAATAATAAGCAAGCCGAAATAAGCGCCGCATTAAAAGAACGCATTTTAATTTTAGATGGCGCTATGGGCACCATGATCCAAGATCATAAGCTAGAAGAAGAAGACTATCGCGCAGAGCGTTTTAAAGACTGGCATGTATTAATTAAAGGCAATAACGATTTATTAAGCCTAACCAAGCCCGACTTAATCACTGATATTCATCGTGGTTTTTTATCAGCGGGCGCCGATATTATTGAAACCAACACGTTTAACTCGACCACTATTTCGATGGAAGATTACGACATGGCAAACCTAAGCCGTGAAATAAACGTAGAGTCGGCTAAATTAGCACGCGCAATTTGTGATGAATTTACGGCTAAAACGCCAGAAAAACCGCGCTATGTAGCCGGGGTTTTAGGGCCGACATCTAAAACGTGTTCAATTTCGCCAGACGTAAACGATCCGGGTTACCGAAACGTTACCTTTGATAAGCTAGTTACTGCGTATGTAGAATCAACCCTTGCATTAATGGAAGGCGGCGCCGATTTAATACTAATCGAAACTATATTCGACACGCTTAATGCAAAAGCCGCCTCGTTTGGCGTAGAAGAAGCCTTTGAGCAAGCAGGGCGTAAATTACCAGTTATGATTTCGGGTACTATTACCGATGCCTCTGGCCGTACGCTTTCGGGGCAAACAACCGAAGCATTTTATAACTCTATTCGCCATATTAAGCCTATTTCGATTGGTTTAAACTGTGCGCTTGGTCCTGATTTACTGCGCCAATATGTAGAAGAGTTGTCGCGCGTGTGCGAAACCTTTACATCGGTACACCCTAATGCGGGCTTACCAAATGAGTTTGGTGAATACGACTTAGAAGCGCCTGAAATGGCAACCGAAATTATCGATTGGGGTAAATCGGGCTTTATTAATATAGTAGGCGGATGCTGTGGCACCACGCCTGCGCATATTCGCGCTTTTGCAAAAGGTTTAGCGGGCGTTAAACCACGCCAACTACCAGAGCTTGAAGTACGCATGCGTTTATCAGGCCTTGAAGCCTGTAACTTAAATTAAGGAGCCAGCATGACCCAACAAATAGCAGTATTTACTAATGTCGGCGAACGTACCAATGTAACCGGTTCTGCCATGTTTAAACGTTTAATCATGGAAGAAGACTTTGAAGCCGCGCTAACAGTGGCCCGCGAACAAGTAGAAAATGGCGCACAGGTTATTGATATAAACATGGACGAAGCCATGTTGGACTCAAAAGCCGCTATGGTTAAGTTTTTAAACTTAATAGCCTCAGAGCCTGATATTTCACGCGTACCCATTATGGTCGACTCCTCTAAATGGGAAGTAATAGAAGCAGGCCTAAAGTGTATTCAAGGTAAGGCTATTGTTAATTCTATATCGCTAAAAGAGGGCGAAGAGCCATTTATTCGCCAAGCTAAAATAATAAAGCGCTTTGGTGCAGCCGCTGTTGTAATGGCGTTTGATACCGACGGGCAAGCCGACACTGCAGACCGTAAGTTCGCAATATGTGCGCGCAGTTATAAAATATTGGTAGAAGACATTGGCTTTGCGCCAGAAGATATTATATTCGACCCTAATATATTTGCCGTAGCCACCGGTATTGAAGAGCACGATAACTACGCCGTAGAATTTATTGAAGGCACACGCCGCATTAAACAAAATTTGCCGCACTGTAAAGTGTCTGGTGGTGTATCAAATGTATCGTTTTCGTTTAGGGGTAATAACCCCGTACGTGAAGCCATTCACTCGGTGTTTTTATATCACGCTATTCAAGCTGGTATGGACATGGGTATTGTAAATGCGGGGCAACTAGCCGTTTACGACGACATACCAGAAGAACTACGTAAAGCCGTTACAGACGTAATACTTAACACCGACTCAGGCGCAGGCGAGCGTTTAGTAGAGCTTGCACCAAAATACTCGGGTATGGCGCAAGCCGAGCGAGTAGAAGATTTAGAATGGCGCACATGGCCTGTTGCAAAACGCCTTGAGCACGCGCTTGTAAAAGGCATTACCACCTTTATAGATGAAGATACCGAAGAGTGCCGCGCTGCTGCCGATAAGCCTATTCACGTAATTGAAGGGCCGTTAATGGATGGCATGAACGTGGTAGGTGATTTATTTGGCGCAGGTAAAATGTTTTTACCACAAGTGGTTAAATCGGCGCGCGTAATGAAACGAGCCGTAGCCTACCTAGACCCATTTATTGAAGCCGAAAAAGAAGAAGGTTCAACCAATGGTAAAATAGTGATGGCGACCGTAAAAGGCGACGTACACGACATAGGTAAAAATATTGTAGGCGTGGTACTACAGTGTAATAACTATGAAGTAATCGATTTAGGCGTAATGGTACCTGCCGATAAAATACTGCAAACCGCCATCGACGAAAAAGCCGATATTATTGGTTTATCGGGCTTAATTACCCCATCGCTTGACGAAATGGTACACGTAGCAAAAGAAATGAAACGCCGTGGTTTTGAACTGCCGCTACTCATTGGTGGTGCAACTACCTCTAAAGCGCACACCGCAGTAAAAATTGAGCCGCAATATGACAAAGGCGTTGTGTATGTAAATAACGCAAGCCGTGCAGTTGGTGTGGTTTCAAATTTATTATCAAAAGACATTAAACCTGACTTTTTAGCTAAAACACAAGCTGAATATGTAAAAGTACGCGAGCAACAAGCGCGTAAAAAACCACGTTCTAAGCCTGTTACAATCCAGCGCGCACGCGATAACGCAGCAAAGCTTGATTGGGATAACTACACACCACCAGTGCCTAAAAAGCTGGGCGTGACCGAGTTTAAAAATGTATCAATTGCGACTTTACGTAAATATATAGACTGGACGCCATACTTTATGACGTGGTCAATTGCCGGTAAATACCCGCGCATAATGACCGACGAAGTAGTTGGCGAGCAAGCGCAAAGCTTATTTAAAGACGCTAACGATATGTTAGACGACCTTGAAAAAGCAGGCAGTTTGCAACCACTTGGCGTAATTGGTTTATTCCCTGCAAACCGCGTGGGTGATGACATAGAAATATACACCGACGAAACACGCAAAGAAGTCTTAACTACCTCATGTCATTTACGTCAGCAAACCGAAAAAATCGACTTTGCTAACTACTGCCTAGCCGACTACATAGCACCAAAAGGCATGCCTGATTACTTTGGCGCGTTTGCAGTAACGGGCGGCCTAGAAGAAGACGATTTAGCAAATGCGTTTGACGCACAGCAAGATGACTACAACAAAATAATGGTTAAAGCCGTTGCCGATAGGCTCGCTGAAGCGTTTGCAGAATACTTACACGAAAAAGTACGTAAAGAGTATTGGGGTTTTGCACCAGACGAAAACCTAGCAAACGATGAGCTAATACGCGAAAACTACCAAGGTATTCGCCCAGCGCCAGGTTACCCAGCGTGCCCAGAGCACACTGAGAAAAAGAAAATTTGGCAATTACTCGATACCGAAAAACGCATTGGCATGCAGCTAACCAGCTCATACGCAATGTGGCCAGGTGCTGCTGTTTCAGGTTGGTACTTCTCACACCCAGAGGCAAAATACTACGCCGTAGCAGCTGTGCAAAAGGATCAGGTAGAAGACTACGCTAAACGAACCAATATGACGCTTGAAGAAGCTGAAAGGTGGCTATCGCCTAATTTGGGGTATGATCCGGAGTAAGAAAGCAGCGATCAGTAAAACAAAAACGAGCCGAGTTAGGCTCGTTTTTTTATATTACTTTTAATAGCCTATTTTTTGTAATTTCTAATATAATTGTATTAATTTTTTCTATTCTCAGTAAAGGTTAAAAAAACAGCATGCATATAAGGTATATTTTTTAATGCCAGAGAAAAAGAAACAGCATCTCGTTCCAGCTTGTTATCTAAAAAACTTTATAGCTCCTTTATTAGAAGGGCAGGAATTGAAAGAAAACTTTGAGGCTGGAATATATATAAATGACAAAACTTTATCGTCTGGTTGGAAATTGAGATCAGTTAGGCATAGTACTTTCACAAAGTCGTATTTTTATAATTTACCTGAAGATAATCCTAAACAACCGGTCATTGAAAGTTATTTATCAACAGTTGAAGGTAAGTACCCTAAAGTATTTAAAGAGGTAATAAAAGGCAACCTTACTAATGAAAATATGTCATTTCTATCCTATTTCGTCACTTTACAACATATGAGGGTTGAGCCTTTCATTGAACAACTTCAAGAAAGTGAGGATAAGATTTCTGGTTGGATGGACTCTTTTGAAGGTGGTGGCAATTATAAATTAGCATCCCAAAACATAGCTAAAAAACACTTGCTTACGACAGACTTAGGAGACTTAGTACATCAGCATGCGGCAATTATTTATAACTCCACACCATTTCCATTTGTTACCTCTGACAACCCTGTTGTTAAACGTCAAATAAACATCTCTGATGCATTAAAAATTTTACCCAAAAAATATCTGATAGATCTTAAAGATGAAAGCCGAGAAGTTGTATTCTTTTTTTTGCCGTTAAATCACAATACTGCGTATGTGTCGTGTGAAATGTTAGATGCTAAAAAGAGCATAGTTTTTAATAAAGCAGATTTAGAAAATATTTTTTATTTGAATTATTTTTCAATACTAAATTCTCATAGAAATGTATATTCGTCAGTTATAGAGCCGATTAAAGGTGAAGCCCTACTTTCAAAGTTATTAAGCGCAGAGCCGAGTGGTTTAGTAAAAATATATACATTGTCCAAAAGAATAATATCTAAGTGTGTAATTTTGAGTGATACAAGAACACCTGTTTCTACGAAGCATAAGACTAAATCACAAGTTACTTTAAAAATCGATGACTTGAGCCAATTAAGATTATTGACGGTTGATGAAAGTATAAAGCTTATTGAGGTATTTGATAATTTGATTAGTAAAGGAATACGGGACTGTAGAATATCGAGAATTGACTATAGCACTGGGTTAATTGTTATTGAATCAATATGATATCTAATTTAAACCTAGCTTAGGTTATTAAAGGTTGAAAGGACTATTCATGAAGTATCTAAATTACATCTTCTTTTGCTTATCACTACTTTTTACATCACACATATTTGCGCTTGAGCAAAAGTATAACGAGAGTGTTTTACCTGTTATTGCTGCTTTTAAAACGCAGGATAATACTGCGATTGCTGCGCATATTCGCTACCCCTAAAAAGGCAATATCCATTGCCCGACATTAAAAATGAAGCTGAGTTTATTAACCGCTTTGATGAGGTTTTTAATGATGAGTTAGTAGCCGTTATTGTCAGTTCAAACATTAAAACTGATTGGGAGAAAGTAGGTTGGCGCGGCATTATGCTAAATAACGGCGTTATGTGGGTAGATACCGAAGGTAAAATTATTGCTGTAAATACACAAAATACTAAAGAGCAGGCACTTGCTAAAAGCTTAATCGAACAAGGTAAGCAATCCTTGCACGCAAATATTAATACTTTTGAAAAACCAGTACTCGATTGGAAAACAGCTAAATACCATATTCGTGTTGATGATTTAGGCGAACATAATTTTCGGTATGCAGTTTGGGGTATTAATAAAAAGCTTAGCGATAAGCCCAGCATGGTTTTATTAAATGGCGATATTACGTTTGAGGGTAGCGGTGGGAATTACCATTATACTTTCAAAAATTGTCGCTATAGTTATGTGCTACCAGTAGCCATTATTGGCTGCTATTACATCACAGCCGGTTGGCTTTAGGTCTTAAAGACGTGAGTAGGTGTTATCGCAAGATGATGCAGAAGCTGCTATTAGAGGTATGTAACCTGAACTCTGGATAATAAATCTAAATATCATTATGGTTCAATATATTAGTAAATCTCTTAACCAGAACTCAGGCTATGTGACAATTTTATTATTAAGCTCTAGCTTTAACAAATGCTGCTATTGCTTCGTCTTTACAATGCTTAAAGAAACAATCTTGAAACCGTGAGCCGCCAATAGCTTGTTTAATAAGGTCGGGGTCTATCGATTCAAGTGCCTTGAGATAATCTTTAGCTATATCTACCTTTAATTGACTTAAAATACCAGCGTTAGTCACTTGAGATTCTTTACGATCAGCTGGATAACCTTGACCTTTTTCACCTGTAAATGCTTTTTCGAAAATGTATTTTATATTTAGCTCAGAACCCCACCCAAAACCTTTTGCATACGGTAAAGCCAGTGCATTACCATTGTTTATTTGTGCAAATAGATATGCATCAGAAGGGTCAATACAATAACCACATGCAACACCCGGAAAAGCATTGCTAGCCATAAGTGCACCTTGGCCTGTGCCACAACCTGTTACAACAAAGTCCACAGCTTTAGAGTTAAGCAATAGGCTGGCGATAATTCCTAGGTGGATATATGTTAATCTATGGTCGTTGTCACCATCCATGCCAACATTAAATACCTGATGATCTTGGGCTTTGGCCACAGTATTAAGTTGCTCAAGTACAATAGGGTTTTTTGCTGCTTGACTAAATTCATTCATTAATGCGATTTTCATAGATTTTACCAAATTAATTAATATTAAATTTATTCTACATTCAATTGCCACCGGTGGCAATTGTGGGTTGTCAGAACAGTAATTTATCCATTATAAAGTTTTGGATAGCTACAGTGATGCACTACTTTAGTTAAAATGCTTATAAATTAATAATCTTTCTCAACTCATTTACTTTTCTTGGTTTAGCGTATTGTTGCTCAATTTTACCAACAAGCTGTTTACGGCTACCTAAATTTTATCTAAATTGTGGTTAGTTGGTTGTCCTATTTTTACTAACGTTCTAATAATTAGTATTTTTATAAAATAGATCTAAGTGATAGGCTAAAAGTAGTAAGTATAAAATAGTAAGTAATTAAAAATAGTTCTCGCGCAACAAGGGACCCTCCTGTAAAGCGCTTTGCCAAGGAGTTTAGTATGATCACGCTTACCATTAATGGTAATAAACATGAGTTTTCTGGCGATCCGTCAACGCCAGTATTATGGTATCTCCGAGACGAATTGAATTTAACTGGGCCTAAATTTGGCTGTGGTATGGCGCAGTGTGGTGCGTGTACCGTGCATATTGATGGGGTAGCTCAGCGCTCGTGTGTATTACCTGTTGCGGCAGCAGCAGGGCGTTCAATTACGACAATTGAAGGGTTAAGCGAGCAGGGCGACCATCCAGTACAACAAGCATGGGTTGAGCATAAAGTACCGCAGTGTGGTTTTTGCCAGTGCGGTCAAATGATGCAAGCTGCAAGCTTATTAGCAGCAAACCCAACCCCTACCGACGATGAAATAGTAAGTAATATGTCGGGAAATATTTGCCGTTGTGGTACATACCCGCGTATTCATAAAGCAATTAAATCAGCTGCTAAAACAATGGCGAGTGTTCAATATTTTGACCCAAATGAACAAGGGGAAGAAGTATGAACCAAGATAACAAATACTTTGATTTAAACCGCCGTAAGTTTTTAAAAACTAGCGCAATAGGTGCATTGGTACTTGGTACTTATTTTGTAGGCAGTGCGCCAAGAGCATTTTCGGGTGTGTTAGAACAGCCATCTGAGCAAGCAAAGCGCGCAAACTTATTTATTGCACTGCGCCCAGACGGCATGGTTGAAATAACCTGCCATCGCTCTGAAATGGGTCAGCAAATTCGCACCGCGATTGCACAAATAGTTGCCGATGAAATGGAAGCCGCGTGGGATAAGGTTATTGTTATTCAGGGTAAGGGCGACCCTAAATACGGCGATCAAAATACCGATGGCTCGCGCAGTATTCGCTACAACATGCAGCGCCTGCGTGAAATGGGCGCAAGTGTGCGTTACATGATGCAGCACGCTGCCGCTAAGTATTGGAAAGTTGACCCGCAGACCTGTACAGCCAATCAACACGTTGTTACACACAGCTCAGGTAAATCGCTTACTTATAAAGATTTAATCGACTTAGCGCTTACAATAACGCCACCAGAAGCTGACAAACTAACACTTAAAACACGCAAAGAATGGCGCTACATTAATACTGGCATGGCGCACATAGATTTAGCCGATTTAGTAACAGGTAAAGCAATATTTGCAGCCGATGTACGCGAACCACAAGCGCTGGTGGCTATAATTGAACGCCCGCCGGTAGTAGGCGGTGTTGTTAAGTCATTTGATGCCAGTGCTACAAAAGCGATAAACGGCGTTGTAGATGTTATTGAAATACCTGCACCAAAAGGCGCGCCGCAGTTTCAGCCAAAAGGTGGCATTGCGATTATAGCTAAAAACACATGGGCTGCATGGCAAGGGCGTAAAGCATTAAAAGTCGTGTGGGATGATGGCAAAAATGGCGATTACAATTCAAAAGAATTTAAAAAGTCATTATTACAAACAGTACAAACTCCACAGGCAAACATACGTGATAAAGGCGATGCCATGGGCGTGTTGGCTAAATCGAGCAATAAACTCGTAGCTGATTATTACGCGCCGCATCTTGCTCAAGCACCAATGGAGCCGCCTTGTGCAACAGCTATGTACAACAAAGACAGTGTTGATATATGGGCTGCCACGCAAAATCCACAAGCCGATATGAAAACAGTGGCGGCAATGCTTGGCATGGATGAGAGCAAAATTAATGTTCACGTTACCATGTTAGGAGGCGGCTTTGGGCGTAAGTCAAAACCTGACTTTTCAGCAGAAGCAGCTTACCTTTCAATGAAAGTAGGCAAACCTATTCGTGTGCAATGGACGCGTGAAGACGACATACAACATGGTTTTTACCATGCGGTTTCGGCTCAGCACATTGACGCATCGCTAGATAAAAATGGCGCAATAGAATCGTATTTACACCGCACCGCGTTTTCACCAATTACCTCTACCTTTTCAGAAGGGGCGACTAGGCCAGGGAGCTTTGAACTGCGCTTAGGATTTACCGATAATCCTATTAACACACCTAATATGAAGTTAGAAAACGGTGATGCGCAAGCCAAAGCACGAATTGGTTGGATGCGCTCTGTATCAAATATTTTTCATGCCTTTGCTATTCAGTCATTTATTGGCGAAGCAGCGCACAAAGCCGGTCGCGACCAAAAAGACTATTTACTAGACACTATAGGTCCGAGTCGTATTGTTGATGTAACTGAGCAAAATGCCACATACGATAATTACGGTGGCGATAAAGCGGTTTATCCTCTAGATATTGGCAGACTGCGCCATGTTATTGAAAAAGTAGCTGACATGAGTAAATGGGGGCGAGAGCTTCCTAAAGGTCGAGGTTTAGGAATAGCAGCACACAGAAGCTTTTTAACTTACGTAGCTACGGTAGTTGAAGTAGAAGTATCGGATGCTGGCGATTTAAACGTAATTAAATCGTGGGTTGCCATTGATGCGGGTACGGTTGTAAATACCGACACCGTTAAAAACCAAACCCAAGGAGGCTCTATCTACGGAATTACAACAGCAATCAGCGATGGTATTACCTTTGATAAAGGCCGTGTACAGCAAAGTAACTTTCATGATTATCGCGTACCGCGTATGAGTGACTCACCTCTTGAGATTGACGTTGAAATAGTACAAAGTGACGCACCTCCAGCGGGGGTAGGCGAGCCATCTACACCGGTTTATGCGCCAGCATTATGTAATGCTATTTTTGCCGCGTGCGGAAAGCGTATTAGACAGTTACCGATTGGTAACCAATTAAAAGCGTAACTAAATAACCTACAGCTTAAACAAAAAAACCGCCAAATGGCGGTTTTTTTTAGAAGTTAGCGATTAGTGAGTTTTTTCAAACTCATCAACTTCACGCTCTGCTTCTTCTTTAGATTTACCATACTGCTGCTGGATTTTACCCACTAGCTCTGTACGGCTACCTTCAATTTTGTCTAAATCGTCGTCAGTAAGATCGCCCCATTTCTGTTGAGCCTTACCTTTAAGTTCGTTCCAATTACCTTTCATACGATCGCTGTTCATAAGTTTCTCCTTACTTAGATTTAATTAACGTTCAGTATAAAAGGAGCAAAGCGTGTACCAACAAGTTAAATCTTTATTTTATATTAATAATCAGTGTGTTATGTTTTTATTGAGGCAGTAATAATTAATGCTGTGAGCACATCCTTAAAAAATGTACAGAGCAGTCTGTAATTATTTCTGATTATGTAACCCTTAATTAAATCCTTTATAACCACACAGCTTTAGCGGCGCGTTTATTTTTGGTTTTTGTTACAATGCACACAAAGCAATTTTGGGTAAATAGCTGTGCTGCCGGTTCAAGACATATATCAACAACTCGTTACTACATTACAAAGTAATCCTATTACGTTATTACAAGCGCCGCCTGGTGCGGGTAAGTCTACGTGGTTGCCGCTGCAACTAATGCGCGATGGGCATTTTAAACGTATTGTAATGCTAGAGCCTCGCCGTTTAGCTGCACGTAATATTGCCAGTTATTTAGCAAAGTGCCAAAACGAGAGTGTTGGGCAAAGTGTGGGCTTGCGGATTAGGGGCGAGAGTAAAGTAAGCGCTAATACGCGCCTCGAAATAGTCACCGAAGGCATGTTAACGCGCATGTTGCAAAACGACCCCGAATTAAGCGATATTGATTTACTGATATTTGATGAATTTCATGAGCGTTCAATTGCAGCCGATACCTCACTTGCCTTTGCGCTCGAGACCCAAAGTGCGCTGCGTGAAGATTTAACCATTATGCTTATGTCGGCAACTCTTGATACTGAGCGTTATACAGCGTTTTTTGACTGCCCTGTAATTCAATCAAGCGGTCGCAGCTACCCAATAGGCGAAATATACATACCCATAAAAGATGAAAGCCGCTGGCTTGATGCAATTCCTAACATAATAAAACAAGCACTTAATGAGCAAACAGGTAGCGTATTGGTGTTTTTACCTGGGCAGTTTGAGATACTACGCGTGCAACAAGCACTGAGCGATTTACCAAGTAACTGCCAAGTTGCAACGCTATTTGGCGAGCAAGATAAAGCTAATCAGCAAGCTGCTATTGCTCCTGCACCAAACGGCATGCGCAAAGTAGTGCTAACCACCAATGTAGCCGAAACCAGTTTAACTATTGAAGGCATACGCATTGTAATTGACAGCGGCAAGCGCCGTGCAGCCACCTTTAATTTAAAAACAGGGGTTACAGAGCTCACAACACAAAGTATATCGCGCTCATCTGCTGTGCAGCGTGCAGGGCGTGCAGGACGTATAGAGCCGGGCATTGTTTATCGAATTGGCTCAAAGCAAACCTTTGAGCGACGTAATAGCCACGACAATCCCGAAATACTCACATCAGACATAAGCCAGCTTATGCTTGAGGCAAAGCAGTGGGGAGCCAGTATTGATGAGCTAACCTTGCTCGATAAGCCCACTGAGCAGCAATGCGAACAAGCAAGTAACCTGCTTAATATGCTTGAAGCTATTGATAGCAAAGGTAAGCTCACACCGCTTGGCAGTAAAATGTTAGGTTTTGGTGCTGATATTCGTTTGGCGCATATGCTATTAAAAGCACAAATACTTGATGACCAACTCCCTGGTATTTTTAGGCTCGCTATTTATTTAGTGGCATTACTTGAGAGCCGAGTAAATAGCGCAAACGAGTTGAGTTTAGCGCTGCATAGCCAGCAGCAACGTCCGCATCCGGTATTTAAACAACAGTTAAAATATTGGCAAAGCCGCTTAAAAGTAAAAGACGAAAACAGCGAATTAAATACGCATTATATTAGTTTGCTAGTGGCATTGGCATACCCCGATCGCATCGCTAAAAAACGCGGTAATGGTTACCTACTTGCCAATGGTGCAGGTGCTGAGTTAAATGCAGATTACTGGCACAACGACGATTACTTAGCTATAGCAACCATGGGCGGGCACAAAGGCGGGCGTATATTTACAGCCACCGCGCTTAACCCATTTGAGTTACAAGAATTTTTACCGCATTTATTTAGTGAACTTACTCGTTGTGAGTTTGATGAAAAATCAGCGCGCTTTATTCATCAAGATGAAGTAAAGCTCGGGGCTATAACGCTCAGCAGCCAGCCTAGTAAACAAAAACTAGATAAGGGCGAGCGCGCTAAAGCGTGGCTTAACTTATTTGCTAAACACGGTTTTGCATTATTTAACGAGCAACCTGATGCGCAACAATTGCTGATACGTATGAGCCTAGCAAGTAATTTAATGCCCGATAAATTCCCGCAAATAAACGAGCAACAACTTATTCAAAATGCAGCGCAGTGGCTAGGCGTGTTTTTAGAAGATATTAAAACGCTCACGCAGCTTAAAAAGTTTAACTACTTTGAAGCATTACAAAACTGCTTTGATTGGCAACAACAAACTACGTTAAAAGCTTTATTACCTCTGCGCTTAACGGTGCCCAGTGGCTCAAATATAAAGATAGAATACCAACTTGATGGCCCCGCAAAGCTAAGTGTGCGTATGCAAGAAGTTTATGGCTTGACCAGTACGCCTAAGCTTGCCAACGGTAAATTGCCACTGCTTATGGACCTGCTATCGCCAGGTAAACGCTCATTGCAACTTACTCAAGATTTAGCCCACTTTTGGGCTAGCAGTTACCGCGATGTGCAAAAGGAAATGAAAGGTCGCTACCCTAAACATTTTTGGCCAGACGACCCCGCTAATAGCGTTGCAACCAACAGAGTGAAAAGCAAAATGTAGGTGTTAATTCACTTAAAACTGATTTTGTTTGATTATTGAACTTACTAAGGTAATGTACCTATAAAATATTTTTAGCTACAGAGAATAGTCAATGAGGTTACTTTTAACATTAGGTTTGGCTTTAGTAACTGCTTTTTCGGCGAATGCTGAAAAGCCACTCGACTTAAATGCGTTTGCGCAGCAGTATTATAAAACAATGACCGCCACACAAGCACCTAACGCAGGTGCTAAAGAGCTTGAGGCTTATCTTGCATTGTTAACCGATGATATTGGTAATCAGCATATTCCGTATCAACCGGATGACTCACGTACTCCTGATGGCAAAGAGCAGATGCGCAAAGGTATGAGTTTTTACTTAGGTGCACACACGTTGTTTGAAAGCACACTGCTTAATACATTTGTGTTTAACGATACAGGCTTTGCTATTCGTTATAAGAATTTTGCAAAAGGTATTCACCCACAAAGTAAGCAGCCAATAGAATACACCTCCACAATGATGGAAGTAATCGAAATTGAAAACGGCAAAGTGGCGATGATCCGCAAATACCATGAATAATACTTAAAGTCTTATAAGCATTTTTATTAATTACTTTTTTGGATGGTAGTTAATCTATGTAAAAGCGTCGTATACAGCTAAATGCAGAGTATCGGCGTGATCTAGGTTTTTAAAATAGCCTAATTTCACTTGGCTTTTATTACCAAAAATAGGCGCTGTTTCCTTATTCAATCGCCTTGCTAAGCCTTCCATTAATTCACCTTCTTTACCAATGCCAATATAAACCGATTGAGGAAACGATTGTGGATCAAAAGGGCTATTTAGTAATTCATTATCGGCCCACCATAAGCTTGAGCTAATTATTACGTAATAATTAAAAGTTGCAGAGTGATTAAATAAAATATCGCTTGAAAGCAGACCAGCTAATGATTGACCAATTAAAGTATTTGTTGAGTTGGAACGGTATGTTTTATTAATCAGTGGGCGAAGCTTGTCGTTTATAAAACTAATAAAAAAGGTGCTATTAAAAATATCTTTTTCATTCAATCTATTTAACCGGCTGGTTTAACATTAATTGTGCAGTAATTAAGTATATCCTATCAGAGCTCAATGGCTTTATCTTAATCCTATGAATCTCTAATACGATTAGGCCCTTTTCGTTTTATGTCTATTTGTGAATTTATACTACGCTTTGATTAGAAATTAATACGTTATAGCGAAGGTATAGTGAATGCATGAGCAAAAAATAAATATACTTTTAATTGATGATGACGAATTACTATTACGTGCACTAGCAAAAACGTTGAGCCGCTTATGTGCAAATGTAACTGTAGCCTGCTTACAGTTACCTAATGAATTTGAACGCTACATAGGAAGTAATAAAACACCCGACATTATTTTTTGTGATTCTATGATGCCACTTTCTTCAGGGCTTAAAGTACTAGAGCACGCTAAAGCGATCTGTCCTACAGCCTTAAGGTGTTTATTTACCAGTGATTTAAGTAGTAACTATCAACTACAAGTTAACAACACAATCCACTTTCATCTTGTAAAACCTTTTACACAGAAACATTTAGTAGCGGTGCTAGACAGCGCTAAGTTATTAAAATTACTTCCTATTCATGCTCCTCATCGCGTTATTTTAGGGCAGCTTTCAGACTTGCCATTTTTAGGTGTTGTGACTCAAAACTTATTAAGTGAGTTAAACAAAAATGAGCCAAACATTTCTATTTTAGAAAATAATATTAGCCACGACCCTGTATTAACGGGAAAAGTTTTGCAGGTAGCCAACTCCGCATTTATGGGGTTTGATAGTCAAACTACAAACTTAAAAGAGGCGATTATAAGAATTGGTTTAGTTAGTTTAAAGGCGATTGTGGTTTTTTCTGAATTGTCTCAACAATTACTTAATAAGGCTAAGCAAGAGACGCTTAATGAGTTAATTAATAAAGGATATAAAAAAGCAAGTATGGCGCAATCGCTCGCTAAGTATTTAAAGCAAGATAGGCAAACACAGTTGTTTGCATTTGCAGTTGGTTTGCTTAGTGTTATTGGTGAATTAGCTGCTATGTGTATTGTGCAAGATAACGAAGATGAAAACGTGCCTAAGTACGCTCTTAGTGCCTACTTATTAGCGCTTTGGGGGTTTGAAAAGTCAATTGTTAGGGCGCAGTTACTGGATGATTTACCTGTGGATGAGGGGATATCATTAACTGTTATTCATATGATTGTTGAGCATGCTTATTGCCAGCAAGTAATTGAGTTTAATCAAACTGAATATGACTTTATTGATGATTTGAAAATACTAGAAGATGTACAACAATGGTTTTTAAGTTTTAAAAAGTGATACACGAGGGGATGTATGAAAGGTGTTATTTTTAGAGGACTTGAAGCCCTCGTTATTGAAAAGTGCGGCATGGCTGCGTGGGATGATTTACTTGAAAAAAATGCACCTAGTGATCGTATTTATATTTCAGCAGAAAGCTATCCAGATGAAGAAATAGTGGGGTTGGCGCAAGATGTAGCTGATGCTTTATCTATGTCTATGCCTGATGTTTTAAAGGCATTTGGTGAGTATTTATTTGGCCACTTAAGGGGCCGGCACCCTACAATAGTTGAAAACTTTAATGGGTTTGCGGACTTAATTATGGGTATCGATAAGGTGATTCATGTTGAAGTTGCAAAACTATATCAAGAGCCAAATTTACCAGAAATTAAAGCAGAGCTTATTGAAGATGGATTTATTTTGATGCATTACTATTCCAAAAGGCAGCTGTGCATGTGCGCTGAAGGGCTTATTTTTGGTGCAGCATCTCATTACGGTATTGAGGTGGCGCTAAATCATGTTGAATGTATGCATAATGGTTTTGATAAATGTGTAATTGAAGTTAAATATGAGATTGGCAATGAGTGAAGATACCCACAACTACAAAAAAGCATACCTTCGTGAAAAAGCAGCAAGAGATGAACTAGAGATGCTACTTGAGGATAAAACACGCGCATTATTTTGTGCAAACCAAGATCTTGAAGAAAAGCTTAACATGTTAAAAAATCAGCAGGTTACTCTTATGCAAAGTGAAAAAATGGCTACTTTAGGGACGCTATCGGCAGGTGTTGCCCATGAAATAAATAATCCACTGGCATATGTAACAAGTAACCTTGAAAGTATTAAATTTTTTAAACCTACGCTGATAGCATTAATGACTGTTGCAAAACAATATATTAATAAATCAATATCTGCTGCAGAGATGGAAACATTACTAATAAAACTTGATAAAGAAAGTGATATTGATTTTATTTTAGATGATCTAGATGAACTATTAAATGATACGCATGAGGGATTACAGCGAATTGCGGCAATTGTTAATAACTTACTTAATTTTGCTAGACCTAAAAATAATTCCATGGCTATGGCTAATATTAGAGAGTCGCTAGAGGGGGCTATTAAGTTACTCGCTAATCAATTAAAAACATGCAACATAACGTGTTCGGATGATGAATTACCATTAAGTTATTGTAATTTGTCGGCAATTAATCAAATCTTCGTAAACCTTTTACTAAACGCTAAATATGCCTGTGATTTAGTACAAGACCAGCAAGGAGAAATTCTTGTTAATTTATTCTCAGACGAGAAAAATATCTACATTGAAGTGTCCGATAATGGCTGCGGAATGGATGAAAAAACAGTCAATCATATTTTTGAACCATTTTACACTACAAAGCCTGTAGGTGAGGGAACTGGAATGGGAATGGCTATTGTATATAACGTATTAAAGGAACATAAGGGATCTATAGAAATTGAGAGTGAGCTTAATAAGGGCACTCTAATGCGTTGTATATTACCCATAATAACACTGCCAGACTCATCTCTAGCGTGTTAAAAGTAATTAACGTATTTATATTTAATAAATTACGTATGAGAGGGGTTTTGTTTACTTATATTTCTTTACCTGCGTGTCGCTCAGCTAGGTCATCAAGTTCTGCAATAGTGTAATCAAACCCATTTTCGTCATACTCATAGCTTACTTTTACACTGTCGCCACCATTAAAAAGACGAGTTTTTACATCGTTAACAGACCAATTTTTTAGTTCATGTGAAAATCGGTTGGCAACTTGTGAAGATTCAAAACGATAGCTAATTTCTGTTTTCATAAATAATAAAGCCCAGGCTAATTTAAACCACCGTATTTTTTGTGTTTTTGAGGGTTAGTCAAGTTTCGGTTACAAAAAATAAAGGGTTAAATTGTAAATTTTGTGTTTCAATAAATGCATCAAACTCGGTACATGGTAATGTACCTTTATTAAAAGACGATGACGACTTTCATGCATTATAAATATTTTTTGATGGCAAGCTCAGTTTTGCTACTAAGTGCTTGCGGTGGTTCAGGCTCAGATGATACGCCAACTATTAACGGAAATGAAATTCCTATTTTATCTGTGGCTAATATTCCAAGCGATATAACCAAAAGCCAAACTATTGAATTAACTGCAACAGCGAGCGATAACGACGGCACAATAACAAGTGTGATCTGGGAGCAAACTGCTGGTCTTAAGGTACTTGATGAGCCAATAGCTGCTAACTCTGTGATAATAAATATTCCTTCAGCATTGAGTTATTCACCAAAAGAGTATGCCTTTAATGTAACTGCAACGGACAACGAAGGTGCTATTGCAGTTAAAACGGTAAGTTTTATTGCCAGAAACGCGATGGATGAATTTGCTGCTGCACGTTTGCTACACCAAGGTAGTATGGGGCCAACACTTAATGAAATACGCAAAGCCCAAGGGTTAAGTGAGCAGCAATGGCTTGAAAGCCAAATAGCATTGCCAATTGAATACCACCGAAGTTATTTAGTCAAAAGTCCGGATCAAGATGACTTTAGATATATCAACCGTATTGATGGTTGGTGGAAGGCGACCTTGCGCAGTGACGATCAGCTTCGCCAGCGCGTTGCATTTGCATTGAGCGAGATATTAGTGGTGTCGGATGCCAACAGCAGCTTAAGCTCTCAACCAGAAGGAATGGTTACCTACTACGATTTACTGCTTAAAAATGCATTTGGTAATTACCGGGAGTTACTAGAGGATGTCACGCTTTCGCCAATTATGGGGACTTATTTAAGCCATTTAGGTAACGAAAAAGCAGATGATGCACTTAACATTCGTCCAGACGAAAATTACGCACGTGAAGTAATGCAGTTATTTACCATTGGGCTTGAAGAGCTAAATAAAGATGGCAGCGCAAAGCTTGATGCCCAAGGGAATACCATTGCCACTTACGGGCAGTCTCAAATTGAAGGCTTTGCACGGGTATTTACTGGTTGGACGTTTGCCGATAGTGAAACGTTTAAACGCAAAAGCCGTGATTATATTAAACCAATGCAAGCATTTAGCAAATACCATTCAAGTAAACAAAAAGTACTTTTAAATAATGAAGTAATCCCTGAGGGCTATGGGCCAGAGGAATCACTGCAAATAGCACTCGATAATTTATTTAATCACGCCAATGTAGCACCATTTATTACTAAGCAACTAATTCAACGATTAATTACATCAAATCCAACCCCTCAATATATTGAGCGAGTGGCTAATGTGTTTAACGATAATGGCGATGGTGTGCGTGGGGATTTAGCGGCTGTCATTAAAGCTATTTACTTGGATGACGAGGCTCGTCATTTTGGCAGTGTTTTAAGCTATCAAGGAAAAGTTAAGGAGCCCTTACTAAAAACAGTACAATTTTGGCGAAACCTTGATGCAAGGTCTTTAGAAGGGGAGTATAGAACATGGAATTTAATAAATAATTATGGGCAGGGGCCAATGCGTTCGCCATCTGTATTTAACTTTTTTAGACCCGATTATCAGCCAGCTCAATTACGCAGTGATGAGTTAGTCGCACCGGAATTACAAATAGCGGGTGATACTACATTAATTGGCACTATGAACGAGCATTTCTCAGGTTTAGTATGGGGAACTGCAGAAGCACGTGATGATTTAAATCCCAAAGAGTTATATGTTTATATCAAGAGCGATATGAGCTTTTTAAAAAGTAACGGGGTAGGTGCCTTACTTGAACAGTATAATGTTTTATATTTTGCAGGTTCAATGAGTGCTGATACGCGCCAAGCATTGCTTGATTTAGATGCATACTTTAATGATGCCGAATATCGAGAACGGGTATCGTATTTACTTTACATAATTGCTATTTCACCTGAATTTAATTTGCAGTATTAGGAGAGACATAATGAGCATAAATAGAAGACAGTTTTTGTCGTTATGTTTAAAAGGCGGTGTGTCGGCGGCCGCGCTAACAAGTTTACAACTGCAAGCATTAACGGGGTCAGTAAATGCGATTGAGCTGGGGGATTACAAAGCGTTGGTGTGTGTGTTTTTATATGGCGGTAATGATTCACTTAATATGCTAGTACCATTAGAAGGTGAGCAACGTAGCTTGTATGAACAAAGTCGTCAAAACCTTGCTGTTTCGACGCCTATAGCACTTAATAGTGCAACTAATTTTGCTGGTGGAGTTGGGCTGCATCCTTCGCTTGCGCCTATTAAAAGGGTGTTTGATTCGTCTAATCTAGCGTTTGTTGGCGGCCTTGGAACTTTACTCTCACCTACTACTCTCGATGATTATAAAAATAAAACAGTGACGATCCCCAAACATTTGTTCTCGCATAATGATCAGCAGGCATCATGGATGTATGGGCGTGAAAAACAGTCGTTAAATAGTGGGTGGGGCGCACGTTTACTTGAGCGCTTAGAGCAGCAAGATCAGTTTGCCGCTAATATATCGCTTGATGGTACAAACCTTTGGCAAACGGGTAATCAAACAAAAGCATTTGCACTTAATAAAAGCGGTATAAGTAAAATTAATGCATTTAGTGATTATAAGCCGCGCATGGAACATGTAACTACTATAATGAACCGGATTATGAGTAATACAGTTCATCCCCTCAGTAGTGCTTACGCTGATAGCTTCAAGTCGGCGATTAATAACACCCAAGCGATGAATAATGCGCTAGAAACAGCGCCAGCGTTAATTACTTCATTTAGTGATACAAGTTTATCGGAGCAGTTAGCAGCAGTTGCTAAAACAATTAGCGTGCAGTCAAAATTAAGTACTCAGCGCCAAGTGTTTTTTGTGTCTATGGGCGGGTTTGATACCCATGATAATCAGCTAGATACTCACCCTGCATTGCTAAGCACATTAGCCCAAGGGCTTAGTGAGTTTGATAGTGCGATGAAAGAGCTTGATATGGCAGATAAAGTGACTGCGTTTACTATGTCTGATTTTGGTCGTACGTTGACCTCAAATGGCGATGGTACTGATCATGGTTGGGCAGGGAATCAAATAGTAATGGGCGGCGCAGTAAAGGGTGGCGATATATATGGTGAGCTTTTAACTCAGCATTTAGATGGCCCACAAGATACCAGTGGCGGGCGTTTAATTCCAAGCGTTGCAAATGAGCAGTACTTTGCCACATTGGCTCAGTGGTTTGGTGTGCCGAGCTCTGAGCTTGTTGATATTTTTCCTAATTTAAGTAACTTTGATCACACAACATTGGACTTTTTTGTGTAATTAGTCGCTAATAGTAATCTAAAAGCACTTATAGGCAGTATAAGCTACTCGTTAATAGCGTTTATCTGTTTAATAATAAAAATCACACATAATAAAGGAATCATAAAATGAAAATTTTAGTGAGCTTAGTTAGTTTAATTGCCTTTTTGCTGGTCGTTCTGCCTGGGCCTTTGTACAAATTTGGTATTGTAGAACTAGGAACTGCATTTACAGGCTTTCGATTTGGCGTTTATGCAGGTGGCGCTGCACTTGTGCTACTTTTAATACAGATAATCTTTATGCGCAAAACCGTGACATTTGGTAGTGCAGCTATTGCGGTTGTATTTTCAGCAGTGGCTATAGCAATGCCTTTAAATATGATGAACACAGCTAAAAGTGTGCCGCCAATACATGATATTTCTACCGACTTAGTTAACCCCCCTCAGTTTGTAGCTATTGCACCACTTCGTGTTGATGCGCCAAACCCAGTTGCCTATGCAGGCGAAGAAACCGCAATTGAACAACGCAAAGCTTACCCAGAACTTGCAACGCTTAGTTTTGCTCAATCTAAAACTGATTTGCTTGAAGCTACAGAGCAAGCAGTGAAAAACTTGGGTTGGGAACTTGTTAACACAGATACAAGTTTAGGTCTTGTAGAAGCGACTGATACAACAACATGGTTTGGTTTTAAAGATGATGTCGTTGTCCGCATTAACGATGAAGGCAGTGAACGTTTTGTCGATATTCGTAGTAAGTCGCGAGTAGGACGTAGTGATTTAGGCAAAAATGCACAGCGCATTCATACATTAATTAATGAGATAAATACTGAGCTAACAAAATAACGCAGTTTAGTTAAAATATAAAATTAAGCCCAAACGTTGTTTGGGCTTTTTTGTGTTTATTATTTAAAACTCAGCTTAATATCAATTCGCCTAATTAATCCCTCAAATTGATTAAGTATTATTGTGGATTGCTATAACTGGCGGCTTGCGCTGTTGGTTGCTGTTTATTTAGTTGTAAGTAACTTAGTAGCCACATCCCCAAACCACCTAAAAATAATGCAGCTGCTACGTAACCTGTTTGATTAGGTGCAGCACCCTGTGCTATTGCAATTCCACCGACCCAAGGGCCTATAGCATTGGCAGTATTAAATGCGCACTGTACTAAGGCGCCAATCATAGCGTGGCCTTCGGGGGCGACGTCCATTAAAAGCGTTTGAATCAGCGTAGCCAAGCCCACACTGCAACCAATAAAGAAGATCACAGCATAAAGAGCCCAAATATTATGGCTTGCCGTTACATAAGCAAAGGCAAATACAATGGTACATACAAGTGCAAGACCAGTGGTTTTAATTGCAGATTTATCGGCTGCTTTACCCAGTACATAGTTACCGAGCGTACAACCGATACCAAACATTACCATTGCGATAGAAATAGTATACGGGGCTGTTTTTGTTACCACTAATATGGTGTCGGCAATGTAAGTATAAATACAAAACACCCCACCAAAGCCAATAATTACAATACCTAAAATAGACCAAACCAGTTTATTTTTAAGTACGCCAAACTCGTTTAGTAAGTTAGAGGGTTTAGCGTTATCGATATTTGGCACTACTTTATAAACAAAAATAAAAGCAATAAATGCAAGCACTGCAGCGCCGGCTAAACAATACCGCCAACTTAAATTTTGACCTACAAGTGTAACTACGGGCACACCAACAATAGTAGCCACAGTTAAACCCATAAACACCTTAGACATAAAGCTAGCACGCTTACCTTTTGGGGCAATATCCGATGCTAATAAAATAGCTGCGCCAAAATATGCACCATGAGGTAAACCACTTAAAAATCTGAATATTACAAGTTGCTCAAGCGACGTTGCCATCGCGCTTAACCCGTTTGATATAAACATTAAGCTTATAAAAATGAGCAATGCTTTGCGCTTTCTCATATTAGCAGTTGTTAGCATTAAAATAGGCGCGCCCACTACAACACCAATGGCGTAAGCACTAATTGCATAACCACTTTGTGATGGCGTTGAACCAAATGTTTCGCTAATCAGTGGCAGCATAGGCATCATCGAAAATTCAGATAATCCTAAAATAAATGTACCGAGCGCTAATACAAGTAAAATAGCGGTTCTGTTAAGTTGACTAGATGCCGACGTTACATCTGATGTCATAAAAAATCCTTTGAAATTGATGTGAAATACATAGATAAAAGCAACAGTAAAATATGTAAAAATATTATATAGGCTAGATTCTGTTTATCTTTCGAGATTGAATTTAACTGCAGTATATTTTTTAGGCAAGACAGAGCTTTTTAGTGTGATTATTCCCTCATGGATGTAGGTAAAAGGTGTGAGCAGAACGCTGAAGCTTTGCTCTGTTTTTACTTAGCCCACTAGGTTACACAACTCGCGCCGCGATTAAATCGAACCTAGATAGAACGAATTTTAATCTATAAACAGACCCTAGAAAAAATGACGTGATTTAGAGATAAACAGGTGGTTATATTAAGTTAAAAAGTGCGCGGCGTCATGTGCCAAACTGAAATTAAATAAGATATATACGATTTATGCATTTAATAGTGATATTTTTATACATATAAAATTAGATTATTATTGAGCCCGTTTATCTTTGGAAATTGAATTTACAGGAACTTGTTTACTTTTAAGCACAGTGGCCTTATGTACCCTGGTTAACTCCTATAAGCGTTTGATAACGTAGCGTAAATGCAAAGCATGCGCTGTCTTTACTCACTCTTATGTCAATGTAAATCAGTAGAGTAAGCAGGATCAGTTACCTAACCTACGCCGCGATTTAATCGGCCAAGATAGAATAAATTTTAATTTTTGAAGATCAACAGGCTCTAGATAATTAACTTAAACTCAGATTGAGGTTTTTTCTCTAGCCAGAGATTTTCTGTGAAAAAAGGCGAGTTTACGCGTTAATAGCTGGCCTATTGCAAGTAAATTAAACGCAGTTAGCGCTGAAAGTAACCACTTGAGATAGATTGATTATCCAGAGTTTCGGTCAATTAGTGTGATGCGGCGCATAAAGTCTAATTTATTAGATTAAATTTGTATTTTTGCCTATATTTAAATTTTATAGTTGTAGTATAGAGCTTAAAGAAACAGCTCATTCAGATTAAACATTTACCCTAAGGCAGCTTATATGTTTGGTATAAATAAAAGTAACTCGAAAATAGAAGCACTTGAGTTACAAGTCGCTCAAAAAGAATCAGTATTAAATGCAATAACGAAGCATGTTGCTTATATTGAGTTTACGGCTGAAGGGATTATTTTAGACGCTAATTTATTATTTTTGAACACAGTAGATTATACCAAGGATGATGTTGTTGGTCATCATCACCGCATGTTTTGTGAAAAATCATATGCGGAATCGAAAGAGTATACTCAATTTTGGAAAAATCTCAGAGACGGTAAGTCAGTAAGTGGGTCTTTTTTAAGATATAACTCCCAAGGCGAAAAAATATGGTTAGAAGCAACATACTTTCCAGTTGAAATAGATGGGGTTGTCGTTAAGGTAATTAAAATAGCCTCTGATATTACGGCTAATTACACGCAAAGAAAAGCACAAGAAGCAGTTGCAGAAGCATTAAGCAAAGCGTTGGCAACGATTGAATTTACCCCTCAAGGTGAAATATTAACAGCTAATAACAACTTTCTGTCTGCTACCGGTTATAAGCTAAATGAAATAACAGGTGAGCATCATAGGATGTTTTGCACCGACGAGTTTTACGATAAAAACCCGCATTTTTGGGATGAGTTAGGGAAAGGGCAATTCAAATCAGGACAGTTTAAACGAGTAAAAGCAAATGGAGACATAATTTGGCTTGAGGCAACATATAACCCTATTTTAGATAACAAGGGAAACGTGATAAAGGTTATTAAATTTGCTTCGGATATAACTGAGCGCATGTCGCGTAATAGAGCCGTTACAGAAGCCGCAGCGATTGCACACGAATCAGCCGTTTCTACGGTTAAAACCGCCGTACTAGGCTCTGGTATTTTAAACGATTCGATCGCAAATTCCGATGCCATCGTAAATCAGGTCCTTAAATCAGTTGAGTTAATTAAAAATCTAAATGAACAATCTGCGGTCATAGGCTCCATTGTTTCTACTATAAGTAGTATTGCCGATCAAACTAATTTACTAGCTTTAAATGCAGCTATTGAAGCCGCTAGAGCAGGTGAATATGGACGAGGTTTTGCAGTAGTAGCTGATGAAGTTAGACAATTGGCAGCAAGAACGAGTAGTTCTACAAATGAAATTGCAACGGTTGTAAAAAACAATCAAGAGCTGACCAATGATATTTCAAAGCAAATAACATCTGTTTCTGATTCCTCGGTTAAAGGGCGAGAGTTAATTTCAGAAGTATCTGACGTTATAAAAGACATTGAAGCTGGGGCGGAGAAGGTTTCGGAAATTGTGTCGCAACTAAATGTATAAAATTTAAAGAATACATTCTTATATAAGGGCCACAGTTTTACTGTTGGCTCTTTTTTGTAATTAAAACCATCCTTTATTTATGGCCTGCTTATCTTTTGAGGTTGAATTTTCAGCAGTATGTTTGGTATTTAAGTAAGGCAGAGCCTATGTAGTGTTTATTCCTCATAAATAGGCGATAACGTAGAATAAATGCCAAACACGCGCTGCACGAAGGGTTCTGTCTAGGGGCAATTTAACAACATTCTTAATTGATAAAGTGCGACAATATGTCGCGCTTTTGCTTTTGCAGTTCACACTATAATTACGCCAATTATTACAGTGGCATAAATTCACAATGGTTTATAAAAGCAAAACTCAAAAAACTTACTTACTTTCCCCTGTCGCACTTTTTATTAGCGGTGTGCTATCTCCGTTTGCATTTGCCGACGATACACCTTTAGAAGTAATTGAAGTACACGGACATGCTCAAAATAAGCATTTAGCACTTGGTTCGTCAGAATCGTTATTAAGTGATTTAGGTGTCGACTTTTCAGCTGCGGGCGGCGTATCTAACCTCCCTATTTTAAATGGTTTAATGGGCGACAGAGTTAAAGTGTTAATTGATGGCGCAGATGTTACCGCTGCATGCGCTAATCACATGAACCCGCCACTTTCGTATATTTCGGCTAATCAAATTACGTCTTACAATGTGGTTGCAGGCGTGTCGCCTGTGAGCTCGGGCGGCGATAATATTGCAGGCGTAATAAGCGTTAATTCTATTTCACCAGAGTATAGCAATAGCAGTGAATTAGATTGGCACTCAGGTTATGTGTCAGCAAAGTACAGTAGCGTTGATAACGGACGTAAACTTGGCGTTGGTACACGTTTAGCAAGTGACACGTTTAGCCTTAATTATCAGGGCTCGTTTAGTGACGCAGATAGTTATGAAGACGGTAACGACGATGTAGTGCTTGATACATTGTATCGAGCGCAAAATCATAGCTTAACCGCAGCTATGCGCGATGATAAACAGCAATTAGTTATAAAGCTAACGCATCAAAAAATCCCGTATCAGGGGTTTGCAAATCAGTACATGGATATGACCGATAACACCAGTTACGGTGCAATAGCTCAATACAAACGCTCCTTTGAAAACAGCGAGCTTGAAGGGCAAGTTAATTGGCACAGTGTAAAGCACGAAATGGGTTTTTTTAGCCAAGAAAAAACAGGCATCATGCCAATGAAAACCGATGCACAAGATATAAGTACGCAGCTTAAATGGCGTATTGCGCTTGATAAAAACAGCAGTATCTTACTCGCTCAAGAATATTACAATTACAGCATTGATGATTGGTGGCCAGGTATTGAAAGCTCAACCATGATGGGACCAGACGATTACGTAAATATAAATAACGGTAAACGAGAGCGCATAGCGGCATTTGCTGAATTTGAGAGCCAAATAAATACAAAGTTATGGTTAAACGCAGGCGTACGTATTGAAAGTATTAATACCCACGTTGGAGAAGTTCAATCTTACAACGATGGTATGAGTATGATGGATATGAGCGACATGAGTAGTATGAAAAGTATGTCCATGAGCGATACATCTACAGATAATACCATTGCCGCTGAGAATTTTAATGCTGGCGACAGAGATAAAACCGATACTGTAGTTGACGCTAGTTTATTAATTAACTACCAAATAACAAATTATGATGAGCTGCAATTTGGCCTTACCCGTAAAAACCGCGCCCCTAATTTATATGAGCGATACAGTTGGGGTGTAAGTACTATGGCAACCACCATGATTGGTTGGTATGGCGATGGTAACGGTTATATTGGTAACCCCGATTTAGATGTTGAAACAGCGCATACAATAAGTGCTACTTATATTAAGCGGGCTAAAGATGATGGTTGGCGATTAAGCACCAATGTTTGGTATACAGATGTGAGTGACTACATTGATGCTGATATTGTAAGAAGCTTCAATAGTTATGACTTGGACAATACTGCGCGTAACATTTTTCAGTTTACTAATGTAGATGCGACTTTGTATGGTGCAAAAATAGATTTAACAGCCAATATTTATGAATCTAAAAATTTAGGCAACTGGCAGTTACACGCTAATGTTACTAATACGAGAGGTAAGCGCGACGATACTAACCAACCGCTTTACCAAATTAAACCACTGCAAACCCAGCTAGGTATTAGCCAGCAAATTAATCGATTTGAAAATGCGTTATCTTGGCAGTGGGTAGATGCAAAAAGCCGTGTAGATAATAATCGTTTTGAAAACCAAACAGACAGCTACAGCTTGGTTAATTTAAGCTCTAAAGCCACATGGGATGCATTAACGCTAAGCGCAGAAGTGAGTAACGTGTTTGATGAATATTACCAGCTCCCCCTTGGCGGTGTAAGTACTGCAGCGCTTAAACAAGATAGCGGCAACGGGTTTGAGCAATTAGCAGGGCAAGGTCGTTCATTTAATGTAAGCGTTAGTTACGCGTTTTAATTAACCTCATATTCAAATTTAAAATAAAGCAAAAGCCATAACCATGTTATGGCTTTTTTGCGCTTTAATAATTAAGCCGTAAGCTTATTTTTTATGAAATATTTGTATGCAAAAAGGGTTCTATTAAGCACGCTTGGATTAATTTTACAGCGTTATTTTAAGGTAATGCAGTAAAAAGTAGTAACTTGTTCATCACCCAATGATTAGGAAATACAGTGTTTAAGCAATTTAAAAATAAAGTGATGGGTGCGCCAACAGCTATGGCCGGTTTAGCTTTGGGTATTGCTAGTATGGGGTGGACATGGGAAAACGTTTTTAATTTAAACTCTCAAGGGCAATTTTTGGGATCGGTATTAGCTGGCGTATTAGTTTTACTTTTGGCTGCTAAGTTTTTACTACACCCTCATTTATTAAAAGCCGATTTAGCACACCCAGTTGCAGGAAGTGTGATCCCTACATTTGCAATGGCTAATCTTGTTATTTCAAACTCAATTGGGCAATTTAACCCATTGGCTGGTGATATTATGTGGGTTTTAGCTTTTGTGCTGCATCTCACATTTTTGGTGAGTTTTTTATACCAGCGAGCAAAAAAGTTTAACTTTGAGGATATGGCGCCCAGCTGGTTTGTGCCACCAGTAGGGATAATTATTGCAGATATTACTTTTTCGGGAAATCCGACATTAGCGTGGTTAGCTTATAGCGCGCTGGTTATTGGTATATCAACGTACGCGATAATGCTGCCCATTATGTTTTATCGTTTTTTATTAGCATTAAAAAGTGACTACGAAATACAGCCAACACTTGCCATTTTAGCTGCGCCTGCCAGTTTAACATTAGCGGGGTATTTTCATATTGTAGCTAATCCATCACTTGTTATAGTGGGGGCATTATTTATATTAGCGATAATAAAAACACTGATTGTTTATGTGTTATTTATAAAGTTATTACGTAGACCTTTTACGCCGAGCTACGCTGCTTTTACATTTCCAATGGTTATTGGGGCAACTGCATTATTTAAAATGAAAGACTGGATGCAAAGTATAAACCTCGCAATATCATATGTAGATACAGTTAATTACTTAGCTACGTTTGAGCTTATAGTTGCCACGGGAGTGATATGTTATGTAAGTGGTCGCTACTTTTGCCACTTTAAATTATCAAAGCAACGGGTAACGTAAAGTTACTCTTGGGTTACCTGTGGCTCATTACTTTCTTGTTCAGCTAGTTTTTCGCGCTCAGCTTTTGATACATAAGACGGTTTGTTGCTTTTGTGTAGTTTAGCGTTAGTGCGTTTATCTTTCTTTTGAAATTTAGTGACGATTTTTTTACGACGGTTCACAATTAAAGACCCTGTTAATTTTAAGTCGCGCATTATACATTCATCCTCATAAAAGCTGCTATATAAATATTTACCTTAAGTTACCTGTGTGCCTGCCACAAATTGCTATATGTAAGCCTCCCATAGCGTTATAATTAATGCTCTTAGTTATTAATTAAATGGGAATTGTTTTGAAAAAGTTAGCTTTAGCCAGTATTGCTTTATTTGCATTTGGTGCTCATGCGCAGTTAAATAAAAATATTGATAGCGTTGCCGATTACGCAGTAAATACCTACCAAAATGCTCAAATACACACACTAACTAACTTAGTGGCTTTTCCGACGGTTAATAAAAACGACATTAGCGCTCCTCAAAATCCCGATTTTATTGGCTTTAAAGCACTTTTAAAAATGAAAGCCGCAGAGCTTGGTTTTGACTATCAAGATTTAGGCTACACCGTATTAATTGGTATGGGCGAGCAAAGCGAAAAAGTAACGGTAGTAACCCACGGCGATGTGCAACCTGCTAATGCTAGCAAATGGAAACAAAGTCCTTTTATTATTGATACATCTGAACCGGGTAAATTAGTTGGTCGTGGTACGGAAGACGATAAAGGTGCAATAGCAACAGCGCTTTACGCCATGAAAGCAATTAAAGATAAAGGCATAACGCTTAATAACCGAATTGAGCTGATGATTTACCTTGCAGAGGAGTCTGATTGGGGTCCGCTTACTAAATTTATGAAAACGTATGAACAACCAAAATATGCAGTAACGATTGATGCATCATACCCTGTAGTGGTTGCCGAGAAAGGCTGGAGCTTAATTGCACCTACTTTCAATGCAACATCACCACAGACGGGTTTATATGTAAAGGATGTAACTGGCGGTGCGTTTAGAAGCCAAATTCCAGAAGACGCAAGCTTAGTACTTCACAATGCAGACGCTGCACTTATTAATACATTAAAAGCAAAAGCCAAAACATTAAATAAAGTTGAGTTTAACTTTAGTGAGCAAAATGATGCCTTAGCAATAAGTGTTAAAGGTATGTCGGCGCATTCATCAGAGCCGGAGTCGGGTATAAATGCCATTGCTTATTTAGCTGAGTTATTTAAAGGCGTGGAGCTTGAAAATAACAGTGACGGTGAGCTAATCGACTTTGTGAATCAGTTAATTGGTTTAGATATTCATGGTAAACAGTTTGGCGAAATAGCTTACAAGCACGACTTTATGGGCCCAATGACAGTGGCACCAACAGTTATTGAACGCGATGGTAATGTGCTAACACTCGCTGTAAATGCACGTCGCCCAATGGGTAAAGACGAAGCTGTATTACAAAAGCAAATTGATGATGCACTCGCTAATTGGCAAGCCACTAACAATGTAACGCTTGCCAACATAGAAACAATTATTGGCACACCTATGCTACTTGATAGCGCGCCGCATGCGCAAAAGCTGCTTGATATTTTCAAGCATTTTACGGGCGACGAAAAAGCTGACTTTGTATCAATAGGTGGTGGCACTAACGCAAAGCTGTTTGATAATGCGGTATCGTTTGGCCCTTCAATGCCAGGTAAGCGCTACACAGGTCACTCAGAGCATGAATTTATGACACTTGAGCAACTTGAACTGAATTTACGTATGTACACAGCAATGATGATAGAGCTAGGTAATATGTAAGTTATAGTTGTTTAGTAAAAGCCGCCTTGGTTAACTGGGCAGACCCAGCAAGGCGGCTTTTTTGTGTTTATTAAAACTGGGCTACAAAGCTAAGATTGTATCTATCGTAGTTATCATAGTCAGTGTAATTACACCAATTTGCATAAAGATTAAATCAATTTTATCCAGTCACTAGAGTATATGTTTTTAACTGCTTCAGGAGCTAAGATAAATTTATTCCACGGTTGCGATATCTGTTCGACTATTTCTTCATAACCACTAAATATTTGATTATATTGAAAAATAGATGCCAGTTAATTATTACTCTTATTTATTACGCCTACAGTGCTCTGAACAGTAAATAACGTTATCCCAGTCGCGCTGCCATTTTTTACGCCATGTAAAAGGTTTATTACAAATAGGGCATATTTTTTGAGGTAAGTTTAGTTTTTTGTGCGCCATGCTTACTTAGCCTTACTGTTAGTTTTAGTGTTGTTTTTATTTTTTGCTTGGCTTGTTTTTGGTGTAATTGCTACGTGCCTTCTAAGAATTTTCCCTATGGCGCGTTTAACATCGGCTCGCTCACGGTACTGCCATAAGCGCTCGCGTGCTTCTTTTGAGGCAGTGGTTAAATCAAGCATGGGTTCAGGGTAATCCTCCCCTAACTTAAAGTCGTTAAAGAGTGCTTCCATCGGAGTTTGCTCCCAAGGCTGATGTAAATATTCAATAGGGAGTTTTTCAAGCTCGGGGCACCACTTTTTAATAAACGAACCTGTTGGGTCTTGATCTTCTGATTGTTTAATTGGGTTGTAGTGCCTAATGGTATTAATACCTGTGACCGAGGCTTGCATTTGAATTTGCGGATAATGAATCCCTGGCTCAAAATCTAAAAAGTAATTAGCAAGAGGAAAGCTTGCTTGCTGCCAGCTAATATTTAAATGATGCGTTACGAAGCTTACAAGCATGGCACGCATTCTAAAATTTATATAACCGGTGGCTTTTAAGCAGCGCATGCAAGCGTCAATAATTGGAATACCAGTTTGACCTTGCGCCCAGCGTTCAATATCGTTTTTCACACGTTCATCATCACGATACGGAAATACGTGATAACCCGGATTAAGGGCTAAAAACTCCATGGAGCACTCGCTTTCAAACTTTTGCATAAAGTGGCAGTGCCAATGCAAGCGAGATACAAACGCAGCAAGCGGGCGCTTCCAGCCTCTTTTGTCAGGGTGTTTTGAATGATATTCATCAATGGCCATTTGATACACTTGCCTAAGGCTAATGTTCCCCCACGCTAAATACGGCGAAAGCCGAGAGCAGTGGGTTTGGCTTAAACTTGGGCTCGATATTCCTTTTTGATAACCTTTACCACGCTCGGCAAAAAAGCTCTGCATTACAGTGCGCGCATGCAGCGGGCCGCCTTGTTGAAAGCTGTCGTGATCTTGCGTGTAAGCGCTTGGCAGAACAGGTGCTTGATAGTTATTAAGGGTAATTGTTTTTATGCTCCTCCAATTAGGAACAGCAATAGGTGCTTGCATTGTTTGCTGCCAGCGTTCATTCCAATTATTACGATTTTTTTTGCCGCGAATCACCGCGCCTGTTTGCGACTCTTGCCAATTAATGTGGTTATGCTGGCACCAAGTTTTAATAGCTTTATCGCGCTCAAAGGTATTGTTTAAGCCTATTTCTTGATGGCTAAATATATTTACTATTTCAAACTGCGTCTTTAACGATTCAAGTAAATCGCTCATATTTAAATTAAATACATAAACACAGGCGTTAAAACGCGCTAGCTGATTATTTAACTCAACTATTGATTGATACACAAAGCGCCAGTGCCGCTCATTGTAGTGTGCATCTTCGAGCAGTAATGGCTCAAAGTTATAAAGTAACAGGGTCGGTAAGCCATTACTAAATGCATTTTTTAATGGTTGATGATCGCTAAGACGTAAATCACGTTTAAACCACACGATGTTTATTTTCATATAATTGGTTTATTGCTTTAAATAGAAATAAAAATTAACTTGTTATTTAATTGAGTTAGCCAAAGTTATACGTAACTACCTTGAATTAAGATTTAGTTTTAATGTATTAAAAGGAAATGTATGTTTTTAGATCTCACCGAAAATACCAACCAAAATGTGTACTCTTACTTAGTCGGTGGTATAAGCCCACGGCCTATCGCATGGATAAGTACATTAAATAGTGAAGGTATTGCGAATATTGCGCCTTATTCATTTTTTACTGTGGCTAGTTGCAAGCCACCTGTTTTAAGTGTTACGCAAGTAAACCCTAGTGATAAAACGAATAAAGATACGCTCAATAATCTAATGGCAACTAAAGAATGTGTGGTTAATATTGTCAGCCAAGAGCTAGTTGAAAAAATGAATCAAAGTTGTGCAAATTATCCTAGTGATATAAGCGAATTTGATGCAGCAAACATCGCCCAAGCTCCAAGTAAGTTAGTTAATGCGCCAAGCGTTGCCGATTCAAAAGTACGGTTTGAATGTAAGTTACGCGAAGTTATTAGTATTTCAAATGAGCCTGGCGGCGGAAAAATGATGTTGTTGGATGTAGTGGGTATTTGTATAGACGATGAAGTAATGAGTGGTGACTATATTGACCCTGAATTATTAAATGCAGTGGGCAAAATGGGCGGCGATTACTTTAGTACAACCAAAGATAAGTTTTTGCTTAAAAGACCACAGTTGTAATTTTATGTAGATTCTTCCTTTGTTTGTGCACATTGTTTGCACTTTTACTTGTTAACTTTGCTTTATTAAACGTTAAAGTAAAGGTTCAAACATTGAAAACACTTCTTAAAATAAAAGCCTCTAATGTAACTAAATTATTTGCCTTAAGTGTGCTTTGTATCGCTTTAAGCGCATGTAATAGCGATTCAACAAGCACAACAACAGGCGGCGAAACAGTCAGTAATAGTGCTCCAACGGTTGATGCCGGTATTGACCAAACTGTTAATGCGGGTGATACCGTTTATTTAAGTTCAACGGTTGAAGATGACGGCGAAGTATCTGTTAGTTGGTCACAAACATCAGGCACTACCGTTAGTTTATCTTCAAGTACCGCAACGTCTACTGAGTTTGTTGCACCTGAGGTATTAACCGATGAAGCACTTGTATTTGAAATCAGTGCAGATGACGGTACTAATGATGTTGTTATTGATACCGTTACTATTACGGTAATTGCATCATCAGATTATGATGGTGATACCAGTGTAAAGCTCTCTAGTTGGTTAATTAATAATGATACAACCTCTACTTATATACAAAACAATGGCGCAGTGGTTGAAGATGTTCAATCAGTTGAGGTTGTTACTGTTACAGAGGAAGATGCTGACGTTGAATACATGTACGTGCAAACAACTGACATTCCTAAATATGACGTAACGCTTACACAAGACCAAGTAGACGCGTTAAATAATCGCCCGCGTGCAGCTACTGATTTTTATAACGGTGTAACCTCAGCAGCAGTAGGTCAAACTATTTCGTTTGGTGAAGATATTGGCTATAACAGCAGCACTGAAAACTGTGATGACACGGGCGGTGCAGGTTATTGGCCTCCAGGACCAGGCTGCCCAACAGAACAAGCGGTTGAGGCGTATTTTCCGCTAACACCGACCGACTTATCAGGCACTGAAACCTGCGAAACAGGTTTAGGTACAGTTGGCTTAATGGTTAATGGCACCAGTATATTTAACTGGGGCGATGGTATGAGCTACGGTAATAATATTTGGTATACATTAGCGCCCATTGCTGAGCAGTACGATGTTGATGTGTGTGGCGGACATGCTGCTAACGGGGAATATCATCATCACTTTTATACGAGTTGCTTAGCTGATTTACTTGAAGATGATGGCGATGCGCATTCACCTATTTATGGGTTTGCAGCTGATGGTTATCCACTTTACGGTCCTTATGAAAGTAACGGCCAACTAGCATTAAGTGGCTGGGAAATGCGTGATTATGGCGCATCAGAAAGTGAGGGTGGTTGTGGTACTGAGGGCGAGCGAAGCTGTACCTTAGTTGATCAATACGATGTTAGCCAAGGTACACAAACAAGTGATGCAGGTCCTGCTATTGGCGCACAAGTAACGACGCTCTCTGGTAATACATTAAATGCCGACGATGGGTATTACTTTGAAGATTATTACTACGCACAAAAAACAGTAACCGGTACTCAATTAGATGAGCATAACGGCCACGATATTAATGATGGCAAGGGTTATCACTACCATATAACACTAACGTTAGACAGTGATGGTAAATTACAGCCTTCTTTTCCTTATCAAATAGGGCCTCGTTTTAAAGGTCAATTAGCCGATAATTCGATTGGTCGCTGTGACACTGGCGAAACAATGGGTCCACCACCGGGAATGTAAGGAGTAACTATGCGTTATTTTAAATACGCATTGATCCTAACTACTGCTGTGCTATTGAGTTTTAAGCTCTTTGCGCAGCAGGAAATGATGGATCATAGCCATATGCCTATAGCTGTGCCAAATGATACGCCAATCCCGGCATTAAGCCTTAAGTTATTAAAAGATAGTATGTTGGGTTATAACTTAATTTTAGATACACAGCGTTATGATTTGTCTGTGCCGCCAGAGGGCACGATGAACATGCAACAAATGATGGTTGCGACAACAAACCAAGGCACCGGTTTTTTACAAGGTCATGCTCATTTATACATTAATGGGGTTAAAATACAGCGAATTTACGGACAAGCGTTGCATTTACCTGCTAACTTATTTAAAACTGGTATAAATACCGTATCGGTTACTTTAAATAATCATGGTCATATGTATTGGACCGTTCAAGGCAAAAAAATAGTTGCTACGTTGTATGTTAGCGATCAAAGCAAAGAGTTTATAACATACCGATTTGAAAGCTTTCCTAGCAAGGTTGAAAACACGAATTAATGAAAATTCATAATAAACTTTTTTTAATACTATTTAGTTTTACCTTTAGTGTTATTGCAGGGCTAGTAGTACTTATACAATGGAGTATAGGCCAAGGCGTAATTGATTTTGTTAATGCAAAAGAGGTGAAAGCGCTTGAACCACTTGTTGTACAACTTGCAAAACAATACGAACAAACACCCTCATGGCAACGCGTTGTTGGCGATGGCGAAAATTTTAGAAAGCTTGTTGAATCGCAGCTAGAAAATAGCCAGTTTTTACCTAGACCACCAAAAGGTCCGGGTCACAGGGGAGGGATGATGCGACGACCGCCGCCAGATCATGTTCGTTTAGGGATGGATCGCCGCCCACCACCGGACAATATTGCTCACTACGCATTACTTGATGAAAATAAACAGCGAGTAGTGGGTAAATATCTCAGTGATTTAAAATATATAACAACCCCAATTACAGTGGGCGATAAAACAGTGGGTTACTTAGCTGTTTCCAAAAGAGATAACTTGGTTGATGGTTATGAGCTTGATTTTTTACAGCAGCAAACTAACTACTTATGGTTTATTGCTTTAGCTGCGGTATTGCTTACATTACTGGTTACCTTTTTATTGTCTCGCCACTTAGTTAGCCCAGTAAAGCAAATTGCTAACGGTATGCATCGCTTAACGCAAGGTAACTATGAGACCAAACTTACGCTTGAGCGAAAAGACGAATTAGGCCAATTAAGCGAAGATTTTAATATCCTTGCATTTACACTCGCTAAAGATGAGCAAGTACGTAAGCGATGGCTTGCTAATATTTCTCATGAGCTTAGGACGCCAATGAGCATTTTACTCGGTGAACTTGAAGCTATGCTACTTGGTATACGAGAACCGAACACAAAAAATATAAGTTCGGCTAACGATGAAGCTTTGCATTTAAAACGCTTAATACACGACTTGCATATGCTCAATAGCGCAGAGTTAGGTGGTATGCACTACACTATGCAACCTACTGATATGGCGTTATTATTAAATACTATTGAGCAAAAATATCAGGTTGTGCTTGAACAAAATAATATAAAAATTCATTTACTAAATAGCGCTAAACACATAACTGTACAAGCAGATAAAACACGCCTTTTGCAGCTACTCGATAATATTTTAATGAACGCAGTACACTATGCACAATGCTCAACTATTTCATTAACGGCTAGCAATATAAGTATTAAAGGGCAAACCTACTTAGAGCTAATAATTGAAGATAATGGCGTAGGTGTAGAGCAGTCGCATTTATCGCATTTGTTTGAGTATTTATATCGAGTAGATAGTTCGCGTAATCGCCAAGAGGGGGGTTCTGGTTTAGGCTTATCTATTTGCCAGCATATAGTTAAAGGCCATAATGGTGAAATAGCTGCTAAAAAAGCCAGTTTAGGTGGTCTTGCCATTATTATTAGATTGCCTACTATTTAGTTTATAAAAATAAAGTTGAGGTTACTTACAGAGATGCCTATGAGTGAACAAATTCTGATTGTGGAAGATGAAGTAAAGCTAGCTAACTTAATGAGTGACTTTTTAAGCAGCCACCACTTTATCACTCATCAAATACATCACGGGAATGAAGTATTACCTTGGCTTGAAATTAACAGCCCGAGTGTAATCTTACTCGACATAATGTTACCTGGCCAAAGTGGCATTGAATTGTGTAAAGCAATCAGGCGCTTTTCAAACGTGCCTATTATTATGGTATCGGCAAGAGTAGAAGAAATAGATAGATTACTTGGACTAGAGTTAGGTGCTGATGATTATATTTGTAAGCCGTTTAGTTATGCTGAGCTGGTGGCACGCGTAAAAGCTATATTAAGGCGATTAAATAACGCAAGTGATGTTACAGAGTCAACAATGAAGCTTGATGAGAGCACCTACAACGTAAAATACAAATCAAGCAGCATAGAGCTAACGAACTTTGAATTTCAGCTATTTAAACCTTTGTTTAACAACCCAAATCGTATTTATTCGCGCGATAGTTTAATGGACACTATGTACGCCGATCAGCGTATTGTGAGCCACCGTACTATTGATAGCCATATTAAAAAGTTGCGTAAAAAACTAGATGAAGTGACACAAACTGAAAGTGTTATTCAGTCTGTTTATGGGGTTGGCTACCGATTTGTGCACCCGCAGTAAGGGGGGATTAGTGAGCTATGACGATGAGCTACTCATCATCGTCAGCATTTTTAATTCGCTCTAAACGGTCAAACTCTTCATATTCTGCCGCTTGGATTTCATCAAGAATAGAATCTACATCGGCAAGTTCGTCGCTGTCTTCAAATTCACCTGTAAGCGTTGAATTAGGCGTTAAATTGGCCTCTTCAAATAATGCCCACATTTCTTTAGCGTATTGAGTTTTTAGTATGCTTGGCGCAAATTCACCATAGTAGCGGCGTATGTTATTGACATCGCGTGCAAACATAGCTTGTGCACTGTTATTTGCTGAAGCGTTAACTGCTTGCGGTAAATCTATAATTACAGGGCCGTTGTTATCTACAAGTACATTAAATTCAGATAAATCGCCGTGTATTATACCTGCGCAAAGCATAAGCTTAATATAATGCATCATGAGTTTATGCTGCTCAATCGCTTGCTCTTCACTAAAAACGACATGTCCAAGTTGAGGAGCTACGTTACCATCCTCGTCCGACACGAGCTCCATAAGCAGCACGCCATCAATACAAAAGTAAGTATCAGGTACACGTACACCCACACCGGCTAAACGAGATAGCGCATCCACTTCGGCATTTTGCCAAATCTCTTCTTCTAATTGACGGCCATAGCTAGAGCGTTTGCCCATAGCACGGGCTTGGCGTCCACCACGTACTTTTCGGCCTTCTTGGTATTGTGCCGCTTTTTTAAAGCTACGTTTAACGGCATCTTTATACACTTTTGCACAGCGTATGTGTTCACCACAACGCACAATAAATACATCGGCTTCTTTGCCGCTCATTAGTCGGCTTATAACTTCGTCAATAAGGCCATCATCAACAAGAGGTTGTAGGCGTTTAGGTATTTTCACAGATTGCCTGCTAAGTAGGGTTGGTTATTAATCATTATTTATGAAAGTGCTCTGTATTTGTTTGTTTAATTGGCTCAAGCAGTATATCAGCTTTGAGAATTAAGGGCAGTAACGCAACTGCTCGTCAGTTATTAATCGTATTATTTTATTAGCTTATATATTGATTGCAATGCAATCAACCATAACTTTTTAAATTAATTTTTTTATCAAAATAATTTACTACTTCCCTATTGTTTGCACATTGTTTGCGTTTTTAAAGCGTAATCTTAATTTAATTCTTAAATACGAGGTTATTACTATGAAGCATTTTTCAACACTTGCCACTGTGGCAATATTATCTATTGCTTTTTCAGCTAATGTAGCTGCACGAGGCGGTGACAATCCTCCTGAAAGACCTGATTTTTCAACTATTGATACTGATGGCGATGGTGTAATTAGCTTTGAAGAGTTTAGTGCTAAAAAACCACCGCACGGCGATGCACAAACAATTTTTGATTCTATAGATGCCGATGGTAATGGCGAAATTAGTGAACAAGAGCTTAGCGATCATAAACCACCTCGTCGTGAACGTTGAAAGGGTCCTAAAATGATTAATAGTATTAACAGCAGTTCTGCCAGTTTTATGTCGCAACAAAGCAGCCAAACAGCAAAGCTAACAACAGAGCAAAGCGATTTTATTAAAGAAACGCTTGCACAGTTTGATGCAGAAAACTTAACTAGCGACGATGCGCAAAGTATTCAAGCGGCGTTTAAAGAGCAAGATATTGCACCCACTAAAGAGCTTGCTGATTTAATGGGCGAACTTGAATTTGATGCTAAAAGTATTGGTGATGCAGGACGGGCAGAAGGCCAGCGTCCGCCACCGTCGCAAAACTCATTAGAATCAGTCGATACAGACGAAGTAGTCAGCTATTTAGATGAGCTCTTAACTGAGTATTCAAACCAGTTGTCAGGTGAAGATAAAGAATCAATCCTTGCATCAGTGCAAGAGAAATTTGGTTTAAGTGAAGGCGATTCGCTGCTAAATGTAACTGCTGAGGTATTATTACTTAGAGTAAAGCTGACTGTTACTCGAAAGTCTTAAGTCCAAAGCCCAACGGTTAATTCTGTTGGGCTTTTTTATTGGCTTAATTTAACCGTGTTTCTATTTTGCTGGTGCCATCTTCTTCGGTAAATTTAAATACAAAATCTTTTTTACCATCTTGGTTTATATCAACTAACAGAATATCTTTGTTATTTTTAGGCAGCGTTAATTTTAATTTCTTACGTTTTTTATTTAGCAGTGAATCTTGCTCTCCGTAATAAATATACAGTGTTTTTTTACTGTATTTGTATACCGCGTCAATATAGCTGTCGCCGTTAATATCGCCTAAATAGAGCGCTGGTTTGGAATCATTGCCGTTCATTCCCACTTCCATTTCTAAATCAAGTTCGATACTCGATTTATTGGCAAATGAGCCGTCGGGTTGCTGTTTATAAAGATTCATTTCTACATCTACATCAGTACTGCCACCGCCCAATGCCATAGACGCGATAGTACCTAAGCCAATATCTAAGTCCATTTTTTGTAAATCAATTAAGCCATCATTATTAAAATCAGTTTTGAGCAATAGTTCACTAGGGCCCTGTGTTTCAAATAAGGTAATGGGCGTATTAGTAAAACCTTTAGCGCTCCCTAGGTATAAAGTATGTGCTATTTTTATATCTAACGAATCCATACCTTGCGTAGGCTTAAACTGCCTGGTTGTAAAATCTAGAAATCCGTCGTTATTAATATCAATAATTTGCTTTATTTTGCGAGTTTCACCATTACTTAGTTCGCCTAACTCGATGTCAAAGTCAATTGAGGTAAGCTTTTGCTCAAAGCCCTCTGAATTAGCAAGGAGTACATCTGCTCCAAAGTCGTTTGAAAATACTAGGTCGTTTAAGCCGTCGTGGTTAAAATCAATAACGACGGGTTTATTGCTAATATTAACTTCCAGCGAAAGTCCTTTACTTGAAAAACGACCTTCATACAAAGGTGTTTGCATAAATTGGTTGGGCTTAAAGCTGCCGTCTTTGTTTTGAACATATAAGGTGCTGCTTGTTAAATTAGGGATAAAAATATCACTTAAGCCATCGTTATTGGCATCAAAAACAAAATCAATTTTCTCAAACTCATCTACTTTTAATGTATTAAGCACTGATTCATAAGTAAACAATAATGTTGTTTTATCGCTATTGGTTTTATAAACCCCGTCGTTTGCTAAAATTAGTGCTTGTTTGGTATCGGCATTGGCAAGTGTTGCTACATCAAAACCAATCGCATTATTGGGTAGGGTAAGTTGAATGCTTTTTGCGCTTAGTAAATTGATGCTCTCAAGCTGCTTTAGGGTCTTGTTATATGCAAATACAGTTGCGGAGTCGGTCGTAATTAATGCTTGTGTTGTTTGTATTGCTAGTTTTTGTGCTGATACAAGGCAAGGAGCTAAAGCGCATAGCGTTATTATTATTTTATTCATTCGTTAATCCTTTAAATTAACGAGCAATATAGTATTGCTCAAGATTAATTTATAGTACCAACGACTAATTTTAGAACAACTAAATATATGTAAGAAAATGTGGCTGAATATCTATTTTACAGAGTGAGGAAGCCACTTTAAAAGCTTTTCAAATAAAATATCTTGGGCAATTGGTTTTGATATATAGTCATCCATTCCGGAATCTAAACATTTAGTTTTATCACCCGTCATAGCATTCGCTGTCATTGCTATGATTGTAATGGCGTTTGCTTTATCTCTTGCTTCATTATTTCTAATTAAAGTTGTTGCCTGATATCCGTCCATAACAGGCATCTGGCAATCCATTAAAATAAGAGAGTATGGCTCAATAGTATTTTTTTGATCTAAGTAATCAAGTACCTCTTTACCATTGGTCGCAATATCTACAACACTAATTCCCATCTTTTTCAATGTTGTTGCGGCGACAATCTGATTAATTTGATTATCTTCAGCTAATAAAATACGTATATCTTCACGCCATACAATATCATTCGGCCCAAGTGGTTTTTCGGTTATGGTACAAGTTTGGGTATTTTCACTATGTAAAGTGTTTCTCTCGGGTAAGCATTTTGTAAGAAGGTTAAAAATATCTTTAGTTGTCATCGGTTTTGGAAAGTAAGCAGTAAAACCATTTTGTTTATAGTGTTCATTAGTTTCAAACTGATCTATTGTGGTCATCAATACAAGGTTTGCTGTACTGAGAAGATTTAGATCATTAATCGTTTTACCGAGTGTTAATCCGTTACTGTCGCTAAGTTTTGTATCAATAATTACAATGTCGAAAGGATGAGCATGTTGGGTATAAAATTGCTCGTAAGTATTTAGCGCAATTTTTGCTGATGAGCTTATTGTTACGATTGCTCCCCATTGTGTAAGCTGCTTTTGAAGTACGTTAGCTTGGTTTTTGTTACTGCACGCTATTTGTATGTTAATTCCAGTAATATCTATAGGAGGCATTACTTTTTCTGTTTTTTTACCTTTCTTTAAAGTGATATCAAAAATAAAGTTACTCCCTTTATTTTCGTCCGACTTTACCTCTACTTCACCTTGCATCAAATTGCAGAGTTTCTTAACGATGGCTAACCCTAATCCTGTCCCGCCGTATTTCCGTGTTGTTGAAGAATCTACTTGTGAAAATGATTTAAATAACTTGGCTTGTTGCTCTACTGGAATGCCTATTCCGGTATCCTTCACTTGGCAGTTAAAGCGTATTTCATTCCCATTAGTGGGGATTAATTTAGCAATAATTTGCACTTCTCCTACATGGGTAAATTTAAGAGCGTTATTAACAAGATTTGTTAATATTTGTCTGAGTCGTCCAGGATCTCCAATAACGAAAGGGTATTTGATATCTGTAATATCTAAAATAAGTTCAATACCTTTACTATATGCTTGAGCTGCGACTGTTTCTAAAAAATCTCCTAGCATGGCATGCAAGTTAAACTCTAACTCTTCTAGCTCAAGCTTACCTGCATCTACTTTTGAAAAATCTAAAATATCATTAATTATATTGAGTAAAGAGTTTGCACTGTTAAGTGCAATACGTGTTTGATATTGCTGCTTTTCGTTTAGAGGGCTATCTAAAATAAAGTTAAGCATACCGAGTACTCCATTCATAGGCGTACGTATTTCATGACTCATTGAGGCTAAAAACTCACTTTTTGCTATATTCGCTTGTTCTGCTAATGCTTTTGCTTCAATTAATGAATGATTGGCAGCAATCCGTTTAGTGATATCTTGCTGAATTCCTACAAAGGCGGTGAGTTTAGAGTGTTCGTCAAAAACAGGGGAGATTTGTAAACTATTCCAAAATGCGGTGCCATCCTTTTTGTAGTTTACTATTTCTACACGCTGAGTTTTTAATGTTTTTATTGCGTTTTTAATGACCGATATTGATTTTTTATCTGTGTTGGGGCCTTGTAAAACACGGCAATTTTTACCGATCATATCTTCTTTTTTGTAACCGGTTATTTTTTCAAACTCGCTATTTAAAAATACTAAAGGTAGACCAGGAACTTTAGCATCTGCGATCGATATTCCTACATTACAAGACTCTATAGCATGGGCTAATAAATCATTTTGTTCTTTGGCTTTTTTTAATGCCTCTTGTGATTTTTTTTGTTCAGTGATGTCAGTAATTGAGCCCGCCATTCTGATGGCAATATTATTGCTGTCTCGTAATGCCATGCCTTTCGCTCTAAAGTGACGGTATACACCTGATTTATTCTTTAAGCGGTATTCAATATTATATGGTTTATTTTGCGTTAAATGCGCTTTTAATTGTTTTTGGTTTTCATCTATATCATCAATATGAATTAGGTTATTAAATGTTTCAATTGTATTAGGTAAAAACTCTATATCGTTTTCATTGTATCCAAGTAATACTCTAATCCGTGGGGAAAAATATATTGTATTAGAGAGGATATCCCAATCCCAAATACCATCATTGCTGCCTTCAACTGCTAACTCATAACGGGCTTCACTTAATTTGATCGCTTTTTTTGAAATCTCAAGCTGCTTAAATGGGTTTAATAGTAAATGCCTACCAAAAATTAATAACACAACAGATGAAAGGAGTAGGCTTAAAATAAGAGCTACTGCTATATCTAGCATAAAGGCGGTTACTTTTTCAGCTAACAAGCTGTTTTTTATTAAATAATTTAACTCAATGCCTGTGGAGCCAACCGGTTTTTTACTGATTGAAATATACTGCTGTGTTTCATCTAAATTTGAAAAAGAGACCCAAGGGCCACTGAGTATGATGTTGTGATTATTTAATACAAATTTTGCAGGTAATAACTCCCTAAGCGGTGTGCTAAATTGTACTGTTAGCACCCCTTCACTGAGGTTGTTATATTTTATAGGTACTGCAATGGTAAAAAAATATTGCGATTGTGATGACCGTAAAATAACAGCGCTTTCTATTTGATTGTTAATTATACTATTTAGCCAAGTAGGTTCTGTCGCAATTACCTCAGCTAATGATGAGTCACTGCTATACACAACTTCTTGGAGAATATTTGTAATAACAAGCTTTTCGGTTTTTCCTAAAATTTTATATTCATCAAGGTAATCTAATAGCGCAGCTTTAGATGTCTCTGAGCCCATGATTGCATTTGACAAAATTGGCTGGCGAGCAATATCTTTGAGGATCTGTTCTCGGGTTTCTATAAAAAGCATTAAGTAGCTAGTGGTTAACTCCGATTCAATTTCTATACTTTTACTCTGTAAATCATAAATAGCATCATTAGCTCTGCTCCCAACAAGTAAAAGGCTTATTGTTACTGAAAGTATTAAACTCAATGCTAAAAAAGTATAAAATGCATTGTTTGTTGTCAGTTTAAATTTATTACTCAGTGAGTTTGGCATTATTCTGGACTGCCTTCTAAATTATTTAATATATGAATACTCCCATCAGGTTTATAATTTGCCATGCATAAATCATCTAACCCAAGTGCTTCATGTGCATCTGCATCATCACTAGACCACTGAGTAAAAGGCTGCTTATATTGTTTAATTAATCCATCGATTGGTTGATTTAAATTCTCTAGTGCGAGCCTAATATTCGCCCTGTTTTTTTGTATATCGTCGGTTAATGTTGTTTGCGAAATAGCTTGTAATAGAATTTTAGTAAGATCATATGCATGAATAAACCCAGCCGGAGAATCCAGCTTTTCTGGTGCTATAGAAGGGGGGGAAAGCGATAGCGCTTGATTTACCACGTTTTTGGTAAGCTTTGTTTGGGGTTTAGTTAAAAAAGAAAAACAGCTTTGTATGAAATGCAGGTTGAGGTTTGATTTTATTGCGTGCTCAACATTTGTGAAAAAATCCCCCCCAGTGATCCCCCAGTGACTAATTATAGGTACTCGCTTATTCTCTACAAAACTTGCCATAGCGTTAATTATTTCAGCTCCTTCAAGTGCGTTACCCACAAACAAAATACAATCGGCTTGGTCGCTTATGATTTCACGTAGAATTATTTTTGCACTATTCGCTTTTATGTTCCAATTAAACCAATTTACTTTAGTTTTAATATTCCCCAATGCTTTGCTCATCGCAATATTGTTAGACTTACCCCAAGGGGTATTTTCTAATAACAGTTGGGGTTTTTGACAACCAAGAGTCTGCGTTGCAAATTGGGCCATTCTATGGCCTGCTTTTGTATCGTCTACAGAGAGTCTAAATACCCAGTTTTTCTCGTCAGGGTAGCGGGTAATTGGCCCACCAGCAGCCCAAGGAACTAAAAGTAATAGTTTATTTTTATTTATAAAATCACTATTTTTAATATAGGGAGGAGAGTGTAGACCCCCCAAAAAAACTAACGCGTTTGAATCTTTTAAAAACTGCTGCATATGCAGCAAGCTGCGATTAGAGTTTCCTCTATTATCTTTTTCAATAAAATTTATTTGGTAACCTTGTACATTATTATTAATTTCGGCGAGTGCTGTAAGTGCTCCCATTTTCATTGCATAGGCGGATTCGTTATGATTAGAGTAGTCAGAATCGTGATAAATAGTCAGTGTTTTAATATTTTCAGCGTAGGTACTAAAGGAAAAAGAGGCCGTATAAAAGAGGCTTATGATGATGAGATAAATAGTTATACGCATAAAAACACTTAGTTTTAATAATTTATATTAAAGTTAGCTTATTTTGGAGCGTTTTCATATTTTAAAAGAAAATAATTTTATAATAAATTATTTAAATAGTTAATTTGTATTAAGCTGTTGCTTTAATTGATTTATTGGCAATAAATGGCGTGTTTTTTGAAGTATAAAAGCCAGCAAATATTACTGGTTTTTATACAAAGATGCGTGGCTATTTTATTTAAAATCACTGCCTTTATGGCGCTCTGCCATTTGCTCTTCTTCAGGGCCCCATGTGCGATTAACACGACGACCGCGTTTTACAGCTGGACGCTCTGAAACCTGTGTAGCCCAGCGTACAACGTGAGTGTATGAAGCAACATCTAAAAACTCAGCTGCATCATACAAAGCACCTAGAACTAGCGAGCCGTACCACGGCCAAATGGCGATATCGGCAATTGAATATTCATCACCCGCCATGTATTCGTTTTCGCTTAAATGACGGTTTAACACATCAAGTTGGCGTTTAGTTTCCATTGTAAAACGGTCAATAGGGTATTGCATTTTACTTGGCGCATAGCTATAAAAGTGACCAAATCCGCCACCTAAGTATGGCGCTGAGCCCATTTGCCAAAACAGCCAGTTACGACACTGCGTTTTAGCTTTTAAGTCTTTAGGGATGAGTACATCAAATTTTTCAGCCAAATACTGTAAAATAGAACCTGATTCAAAAATACGAGTCGGTGGCGTGGTTGAATGATCCATTAGTGCTGGGATTTTCGAATTTGGATTAATATCAACAAAGTCAGAACCGAACTGATCGCCATCACCTATATTTATTAAATATGCGTCGTAGTCTGCACCAGTTAAGCCAAGCTCTAAAAGCTCTTCAAACATAATAGTGGCTTTTTGACCATTAGGTGTCGCAAGAGAATAAAGCTGAAATGCGTGCTCACCAATAGGTAGAGTTTTGTCATGAGTCGCGCCGGCAACGGGGCGATTAATACTAGCAAACTTACCGCCACTTTCACTTTCCCACGTCCATACTTTTGGTGGTGTATACTCGTTTTCATCACTCATAAATAACCTCAATGTTAAATAGAATTGTTTAATACTTACTCATAAATGGGGACATAAAAAATTAATTAAAGGTTTCGTTTAATATTTAACTCATCGACCTTTTAGCTTATCGTTTTTTGCTAATCTATAACCTAAAAACAACCCGCTTAGCGCTCCAAATAGATGGCTTTCAAACGATACATGGTAGCGCTGAGGTAAAACACCCCATATAAAACCGCTATAAAGTATGGCAACAGCAATAGCAATGATAATGGATTTTAACGAACGCCTGACCACGCCATAGCAAAGTATAAATCCCCACAAACCATATATAACACCGCTTAAACCAACATGTATGTTACTGCGCCCAAATGCCCAAACTAACAGTCCACCAACTAAAGCGGTAAAAATAAATACATTATAAAAACGCTTAACGCTGTATTGGCAAATTAGCCAACTTAATACTACAAATGGGATCATGTTACTGGCAAAATGCCACCAGCTACCATGCAAAAAAGGCGCGCATAGTATGCCAATTAAGCCTTGGATACTGCGTGGGTATATTCCTAAACCATTTAAGCTTATACCAGGGAGGCTATTAATTACTTGTAGTACAAAGCAAATAACAACAATACTAAAAATTGCGAAACGGGTACTGGTTAGTAATGACAGTGTGGTTGGCTTGGTTGCCATATAATTGCCCTAATTGACTTTAAGAGTTGCCAGTATAGGAATTGTACTTGCTAATGAAAAGCAATTAAAAAAGCACAGCATAAAATACTGTGCTTAATTTTAATTATTACTCGCTATTAACCTAACTTAGTTAGTAGCTTTTTAGCAGCTAGTTCAGAGCTTGCTGGATTTTGACCGGTAATTACTAAACCATCTACTAGTGCTAATACTCCCCAGTCGTCAGTTTTTTGATAATCGCCGCCTTTTTTAATTAGCTCGTCTTCAACTAAAAATGGCACGATATCGGTAAGTTGTACTGCAGCTTCTTCTGAGTTAGTAAAACCAGTTACTTTTTTACCCGCTACTAATGCATTGCCATCAGCATCTTTAACATTTAAAAATGCCGCGCTTGCATGACATACCGCAGCAACCGGTTTTTGCTCTTTTACAAAGCTTTCGATAAGTGAAATTGAATCTGTGTTGTCAACCAAGTCCCATAATGGGCCGTGGCCACCTGGGTAAAATACAGCGTCAAAATCGCTTGAATTCACTTCACTCAACACTTTAGTGTTTGCCATTAATGTTTGTGCTGCGCTATCTGCGTCATAACGTTTTGTTGCATCTGTTTGAAAATCAGCAAGTGTACTTGTCGGATCAATGGGTGGTTGGCCGCCAGCTGGAGACGCTAACGTTACTTCAACGCCGGCATCAACAAAGGCGTAATAAGGGGTTGCAAATTCTTCTACCCAAAAACCTGTTTTTTCGCCAGTGTTACCAAGTTCTGCGTGAGATGTAAGAACCATAAGTATTTTTTTAGACATTGAATATATTCCTTCTGATGATTTAAATTAGTAATCTTGCTTACCGATTACTATATGCACTAACACTCCTTTAAACAACGATGATAAATTTGACTTTATTGATTTAATAATTGATACAATTAAAGAGTTGAATTTGAAACACATTGTGGAGCGTTTATGAAAGTGTCGTTTGAGCAGTTAAAAAGTATGGTGGTATTTGCACAAATTGTAGAGCAGGGTAGCTTAACCGCTGCTGCTAAACAGCTAGGGCTTACGCGAGCCGTGGCAAGTTATCATTTAAAAAAATTAGAAACCCAACTTGAAATCACTTTACTAAATCGTTCAACCCGCACCATGGCGCTCACTGAAGCCGGCATTGCTTATTATGAGCGTTGTAGAATAATTACCGAACAAGCCAATGCCGCTAATCAACAAATAGAAAATATAAAAAGTGAGCCACAAGGTTTGCTTAAAATTAGTTGCCCCGTAAATGTAGGAATGCAATTAATTGTGCCTGCAATAAATACCTTTAAACGGCAATATCCTAAAATAAAAATTGATTTACAACTTACGGATGACGTTATCGATATTATTAAAAATGGGTTTGATTTTGCAATTAGGGGTGTGGCGCTGAGTGACTCCAACTTGCAGGCAACCAAGCTGACTACAATGAGCACCTGTATTTGTGGCGCGCCGGAATACTTTGCACATTTTGGAAAACCTAAAACGCCCTTAGAGCTAGCAGAGCACCAATGGGTCGTTTACCAGCTCGGGAGTAAAACATTAACACTTCAAAAAGATGGCAAAAAACACGATATTACAATGCAAGGCGGGCTAAGTACTAATAACGCAGCCGCACGTACTGCCTTTGTAGAAGCGGGGCATGGCATCGGGCGTATTCCGCTTTACGATGCGTGGCCAAAAGTACAAGCTGGGTTGCTTGAAATAATATTAGATGATTATAAAAGCAAAGATATTGAACTGTACGGAGTATTTCCGCCAGGGGCTGCGGGATCTAAAAAGTTACGATTGTTTATTGATTACTTAAAAGCATACTTTGTAAAGCAGCATACCGCTTTAGGTATGCTGAAAGGCGTTTAATTATTTTCGCTTTTAAAATATCTATAAAGCACTTATAAAGTACGGCTAAATAATGCAACCGCTTGTTGATACATATTAATAGCAAGGGCAGCGTCATATCGCTCACCTTCATCACGCATAAAGGCATGCTGTGCGTTAACTTCTTGCCATTGGTAATTAATGCCAGTGCTTACGCATTGCTGGTATATTTTAGTGCGGCCTTCCTTTGGTACATGCGGGTCTTGTTTTCCCCATATAAAGTGAATTTCACCTTGTATATCAGCCATACGCTCGAATGAGTTGTTGCCTAGTTTTGCCGGTAATGTATTGCTGTGAATATCAGTAGCGTATAAACAAAAAGCCGCTTTAATTTCAGGGTTAAGTGCTGCTCTATAAGCTAAATGTCCGCCAATGCATACGCCCATTGCGCCTACGGTGCTTGTGCAGTAAGTTTGTTGCTTTATAAAGTCGATAATGGCTTGCGTGTCGCTATCATGATGCTCAAGTGGTTTTGCCCATTTGTCGGCATTGCCTTTGTCTTTACCTGCATCGTCGTAAGCAAGCACAGTGCCTATAGGGTTTAACTCGTGAAATACTTCCGGGACTAACACCACAAAGCCATGGCTTGCTAAAATAGCTGCGCTGCGTGCAATCGGGGCGGTTTGCTGAAATATTTCAGAATAAAAAATGATAGCAGGGAACTGTCCTTGCGCTTGAGGGCGATATACAGTTGTTCGCATTAAACCTGTAGGTGTTGGCAAGTCAGCATTATGTTGTTGGATTATCATAAAAGCGCTCAGTTAAATAAAATTATATAATGATATGGTAACTGAGCGCGATAAAATAAACGACTTTTGTTGTCGAGTATTTATACCAACCTGCATAAATCTTTGATCAATTTAACGAATTAAATTTCACTATAACGTCGTTAAAAATTTTTATTTAGAACAACTAGATAAAAAAAATTTTGCCTAGTTCTAGGGCCTATTGACCTTTCAGGATTAAAATTTGTTCAATCTAGGGGCATTTAATCGCGGCGCGAGGTTTGTAACCTAGTGGGCTAAGTAAAAACCGAGTAAAAAAGAGTAAATAGCCCCGAGGCAGAACCCTTTGGGCAGCGCCTGTTTGGCATTTATGCTACGTTATCGCCTATTTATGGGGAATAACCACACTACATAGGCTCTGCCTTGCCTAAATACCAAACAGTCTGATGCAAATTTAACCTCGAAAGATAAACAGGCCCTAGCGTAATTTTCTTAACGTTAAATAGACCCCATATATAAGCAGATTGGTATTAAATACTTGCAGGCATTTTATTACAACTAGCGTAATAACTTACCGTAGCAGGCCAATCTGAAAATATAGCCATAACCCCCACGTCTTTTGCAAGTACATCAACAACCGTCATCATATCGCCATCGTTATCTATAACATCAGCAATTGATTGATAGTAATAGCCGCCGCCTTCATTTAGCGGGCCTGATCGCTCAAGGCTCCATGCAATAAGCGCTAAACCTGCCGCTTTAGCGTCAATTGCATATTGCGAGGGGACGATATTGTTTTCGCTATCTATTGTTAGCATCATCCAAATAGGAGGGGCTAAAATTTTAACGCCATCGGCAACAAGTTCATCCATGCTCGGTTGCCATGTTTGTGGGTTACTTGGATCAAAACCGGCTTCACTGTCGCGACCATCTAGGTATACGCTTTTGTCTGCAAAGTCAGGGTTGTTGTTAATCCAGTATTTTACGTCATCAAGGTTAAATGATTGCGGGTAAACTTTTGAGGCTGGCACATCCAATTGTGTGTACTCGTCTAGCATTTTTTGCGCATATTGCTCTTGTGTCATTCCATCAAATGGCATACTTACTTGTGGCGATTTTAGTTCTGGGGTCATTTTTACACCCAGCTCATTAAACAGTGCAATGCTTTGTTTATGGGTCATCAATGTGCCGTTGGTGGCATATAAATCAGTGCGCCAACTTGGTGTACCATCCATGTAATCGGCAACGGTAGTTGCATTAGTGTTTGCACCATCCATTTTACCTTCAAGTGTTAAAAACTCCGCTAAGCTTATGTCGCTGGTACAACATTTAGCTGATGCAGCAATACCATTAGCAGGATCGGCTGGTGTAAATGGCACACTGCATTTCGCTGCAAGTTCAGGAATGGCTAAAATATTAGTCGTGGTGTGTAAATCACATTGAGAGTGGCGACAAACAAGCTCTTTGTCGTTTGTAAATGTAACATCGCATTCAACAATGCCTGCGCCCATTCTGGCTGCAGCAATGTAGGCTTCTTTAGTATGCTCAGGGTATTGCATTGGCGCACCGCGATGACCAATGGAAAAATCAGTACGATAAAATGGCCCTTCGCTGCATGACTCTAATTTTGTTTTTAGTGTGCTTTGCGCCATATCATCAATTAAATAGTCGGGGCGAGTGCCTAGCTGAATATTTGCGCCTTCAGCAACCTCTACAACAATGGGCGTAGGTACTTCAACAATTTCCACTTCGGTGTTGGTAACAACCACTTCTTTTTCTACTATTTCTACATCGTCATCACAGCCTGACAATACAATTAATGCCAAGCCAATTAAAGGGACTGCATGTTTCATTTTTTATTCCACTAATTTATAAATTAACTTTAATTTTGTTTAATAAATGAACTTAGTGACGGTTCCGACCTTTTGACCAATAGTGATTGGATAGATAAGGAACAGGCATAATTTAAAAATACCAGCTTGGTTATGTTGAATTTAGTGCGAGTATTTTTTACTGTTAGTAAAGCTTATAACAAGATAATATCTCACAATATTTGCAGTTATATTACAAAAGCCAGCTAGGGCCTATATGGACTCCCCGTAAATGTCAAAAAGAAAAAGTTAAAATAAATTTAGATGCTAGCTTATATACGGACTCAAATTGAGGTGCTACCTCTGGCCTCTTATGTATTCGCACCTTCATGACTTTTCTGTTGAGCAGTTTATGAAACTTCAGGCCCTAACAGTCTATTGAAGGTTGGTCTTACCTATTTTAAGCGCTCTTATTGACAAATTTTAAGCCGCAAGTAATTGTGGCTGGTATTCTTTATCATGCTTTTGCATTGCAAAAGCCGTTCTTATCGTTTTATTCGCTAAAGCAATGGCTGCTACTTTCTTTCCTCGACGCGCGGTTAATGCTTTCAACCATACATCTTTTTCACTGCGACTTTCTCTTTTTTCTAGTTGGGAAACAACCGCTAATGCACCTTTAACAGAGCGTAGCGAAAATCTCGGGGGCAAGCCCCCGTGCTGGATAGTGTAGACTGGGCTTGTCCCAGTCTATACTATCGAACACATGGAACTTCAAAGAAATACGCATCACGTTTTTAGGATCATGTACCATTTTGTGTGGATACCTAAATATCGACATAAAGTGTTCTCAGAGCCTTATAGAACAGAGATGAAAGCAATTATTCAAAAGATTGGTTACGACTATGACATTGATATAATTGAGTTAGAAATACCAGAAGATCATATTCATATCGTAGTTCGAAGTGAACCGAAAATGTCACCTAGTAAAATAATGCAGATAGTAAAGAGTATTTCGGCGAGAGAATTTTTTCGACTTTATCCAGATGTAAAGAGGCGATACTTTTGGGGGGTAAGCTGTGGACTCAGAGTTATTTTGTCGAAACGATAGGAAATGCAAACGAAGATACGATCAGAGCGTATGTGCAAAACCAGCTAACCGAATTAGACAATAAAGAAAAACACGGGGCTCAGTTAGGACTCCTTTAAACTCGGTCGCTTGCGGCCGATTCTTTAATACAAAGCACTTCGCAGCTTCTTATTTCCTATCACTTTAGATATCCAGCCTATTTTCTCTTTACCACCACTGCTATGTTGCACTGGTGCTAGACCAAAGCATGCAGCGGCTTCTCGACCACTTTTGAAATGTGTCGCATTACCTAGCGCTATTTTTATCAAGATTGCACAGACTGGACCAACTCCCTCTAAGGCTTGTAAGCGATTACAGGTTTTATCTTCTTTTATTATTTCATGCAATTGTTTTTCAATCAGCTTTGCTTCTTCACTTGTCTCCTTAAAGCGTTGAAAAAGGAGGTGAATTGAAAAGCGAAAGGAGGCTGTTAAACTATTTTCGGCCTCTTCTAGTATCTCTGGTATAGCGTGAATTAACGGGGTATCACCTTGAGCTATTGGATACCCTAACTCCAAAAGTAAGCCTCTGAGTTGATTACTTAAACTTACTTTTTGTTTGACCAATAAATCACGCATACATTCAATGCCTTGCAGGCATTGCTCCTGCACTGAAAGTAATCGGCTTTCTTTGATATGAGGTTGCCGAGCGGCAACAGAAATAGCCAGCGCATCATTAGCATCTGTTTTTTGCCCTTGACGAAATGCTTTTACTTGTCGTGCATTAATTGCTTTTACTTGATGACCAGCCTGTTTAGCAAAGCGTGCCCAATAATGTGTTCCGCCACACGACTCCATAGAAACTAGAGATTTTTTCTCCTTAATTAACAATTCTTTAAGTTTAGCTCTTGTGATTGCTTTGTTATAAATAACATTTCCATTCTTATCATGTTTTACAAACTTGGAATAAATTTTTTGCTAAATCAATTGCGATTACATTACAATCAAACATGTATGGGCTCCTTGGTAAAAGTTTAGTCGCTTATTACGTAACTCCTGAGGGAAGTGGGAGTCCATACATCTGTTTACCTTTCAAGGTTAAATTTGTAGCAGTCTGTTTGGTATTTAGGCAAGGCAAAGCCTAAGTAGTTTGGTTGTTCCCCATAAATAGGCGATAACGTAGCATTAATGCCAAACGGACACTGCCCGAAGGGTTCTGCCCTGGGACTATTTATTCTTTGTTGCCTACATGGATGTCATCTGTCTCTTATACACAAGTCTTTGAATATCGTTAAGTCTGTGATCTAATCGATCATCATCACTCATAGATTTATCATATGCACACAAACACTTCTGAAGAATGGGCTCAATTAATTTTTGGTAATGCTAATTTAGGAGATCCGAGACGCACCCGACGATTAGCTCTACTAGCAAGCGATATGGCTGAGAATGCAGACAGCTCAATTGTTAAGGTTTCTGATACACCCGCAAAAATTGAAGCCGCTTATCGTTTCATTAGAAATGAGAAAATATCCCCTCAAGCGATTGCCGATTCAGGATTTTCACAAACGAGTGAAGCGGTAAAGCAGTTGCCTTTGGTTCTCGCTATCCAAGATACGACAGGATTGACATTTAAACACAGTGTTTGCAAAGGGTTAGGCGATGTGAACTGTGCAAATACATTAGGAAAACCATCAAAAACAAGAACGCTATATGCGCATTCAACTTTAGCAATTGATGCAGATACGGAGCACGTTATTGGTTTACTCGACCAGTACTATTGGTTTAGGAAATCAAAGGTTAAAGGGACTAAAGATCAACAACAGCAACGCCCTTACGAAAAGAAAGAAAGCTATCGCTGGCAACAAACATTAATGGATATAAAAAAACGTACAGGTGAATTATCAAATATACTTAACATCTGCGACAGAGAAGCTGACATTTATGAGTACATGACTTACCAAAAAGATGAAGGGCATCGATTTTTAGTCAGAGCAAAAGAAAATAGAAAATTAATAGAGCCTCAATGCAATCTCAATCAGTTAATAGAAACAGCGCAGGGTCAGTGTTGTTACACTATTAATATAGCGCAACGTGCGGGAAGAAAAGCGCGTCAGGCCCGAATTACATTGAGCTATCAACCTATAACACTCGCCAAGCCTAAGCGAGTACAAGGGCAAGAATCACCGACATTGAGCGTCAATGTCATTGTCTGTCAGGAAAAAGAAAGTACGCAAAAAAATCCATTATGTTGGATTTTATATACGACAGAGCCCGTAAACACAGCAGAAGATGCCCAGAAATTAGTAAGATACTATGAACTTCGCTGGCGTGTAGAGGAGTTTCATAAAACATGGAAAACAGATGGAACCGAAGTAGAAGATTTACGTTTGCAGCACAGTGATAATATTTTACGAATTGCGATCATTAAAGCGTTTATTGCTGTCAGGTTATTACAGCTGCAAAATATGGCGCAAAGGAGTGAATTAGACAAAGAAGTGAGATGTACAACTTGTGTTAAAGAGATGACGTGGAAATTACTATGGGCAAAGGTTGAAAAGGATGTGTTGCCGGATAAAGTACCGTCTCTCCATTGGCTATACTATAGTTTAGCGAAATTGGGAGGGTGGTATGACAGTAAAAGAAATGGTCGAGTTGGCGTAAAAGCACTCTGGAAGGGGTGGTTGAAATTAGCAGAAATGGTCGAATCTGCCGAATTGTTAATATCAATTCAGCAGACAGAAAAGTTGTGATCAAGAGACAGGGATGTCATAGGTAGGTACTTAAGAAAAATATTAAGTACAGCCTTAAAATGTATTAGTTCAGACAAGATCTGACAATTCAACTTGAAAAAGTGAGAGTTACCCGTTTTGATAAAGGTGTCGAATCTTTAAATCAAAACAAACAAAAAGGTAACTCTCATGTTGCATACTAACAATCCAATCATAAAACACAAAGCTGGTTTACTTAACCTTGCCGAAGAACTAGGCAATGTATCAAGAGCCTGTAAAGTCATGGGCGTATCACGAGATACATTTTATCGTTATCAAGAACTCGTTAATGAAGGTGGTATCGATGCATTAATCGAAAAGAACCGCCGTACACCAAATATAAAGAATCGCGTTGACGAAGAAACAGAGCAAGCCGTCATTAACTATGCAGTTGACTATCCTGCTCACGGTCAACATAGAACCAGCAATGAGCTTCGTAAGTTAGGCGTGTTTGTCTCAGGTAGTGGTGTTCGTTCAATCTGGTTGCGTCACGATTTAGAAAACTTCAAAAAACGATTGAAAGCATTGGAAAACAAAGTCGCTAATGAAGGTATTATTTTATCTGACGCTCAAGTTGCTGCGCTAGAAAAGAAAAAACATGACGATGAAGCCTGTGGTGAAATTGAAACAGCGCATCCCGGTTATCTTGGCTCACAAGACACATTTTATGTTGGTAACCTTAAAGGTGTTGGTCGTATCTATCAACAAACCTTTGTGGATACCTACAGTAAAGTCGCCTTTGCGAAGCTCTACACAACGAAAACGCCAATTACAGCGGCTGACATGCTCAATGATAAAGTATTGCCTTATTTCGAAGGTCACAAATTGCCTATGCTTAGAATATTAACTGACCGAGGAACTGAGTATTGCGGGCGAGTTGAGCATCATGATTATCAGCTATATTTGGCAATTAACGACATCGACCATACAAAAACGAAAGCAATGTCCCCGCAAACAAATGGTATCTGTGAGCGTTTCCATAAGACGATTTTGAACGAGTTCTATCAAATCACATTCCGCAAAAAGTTGTACGATTCAATGGAAAAACTACAAAAAGATCTGGACGAATGGATGGATTACTACAACAATGATCGGACTCATCAAGGAAAAGTATGTTGCGGTCGAACACCACTTGAAACATTACTGGATGGAAAAACGGTTTGGGCAGAAAAGAATTTAGCTCAAATCTAAACTAACAGTCACCATTAGAAAAATGGGTAACTGTCAGATCAAGTCTGAGCTAGTACACTTAAAACTTTGGCTCTACCCCATACTGAAATACTCCTGTTTTTCGATCGCGTTTGGGGGGCGCCCTAGCTGCATTTTTCCTCAGAAAGTCAAATGCTCCATTAACTGCATTTAACAATCCTTTCCTATGCTTCCTAATAATCGCTGTTAATATGCCAATCCACCAAACACCCGTTGTTTTTGCTACTGTCATTGTAGACATTTCAGTTTTGAATATCTTTTCAATACAGCCAATTAAAAACCTTTTAAGCGTGGTTACTATTAAACTTACATAAATTAGCGCCTCTTGTAAGGTTGCGTTTGATGTTTGAAAGCCGCGTAAATTATTATAAGACTTACACTCCTTAAAAAGTAATTCAACCTGCCAGCGTAACCTATATAATTTGCCTATTTCAGTCGCTGTAAATTCATCAATAGATAAATTAGTGACTAAAAATGTATATTGTTTTTCTTTTTTTGACCAATACCCAACGACTCTTGTTAGCTTGTTTTTTATGCTAACATTCATATCAATAATATCATTTTTAGGTAATTTGGGGAGCAATTCACATAACTTTGGGGAATGACTTCCTGTTAATTCCTGTCCATTTTGCTTAAAAGCATTATGTACTCTGACTGCTTTTAATCCCTTCGCTCTTAATACGTAAAATCCTCCTGCTTTATCTAATTCATGAATATAACTACCTGAATAATATCCTCTATCAGCAAGTAACAACTGTCCTTTCAACTCTTTAAATGTTGGAAGTTCTTCACGTTCAGAGTAACTGTCTGGTGTTATACCTGCTTTTTCAAAGCAACCTTGCGTTAAATTTAAAGTAGCATGCAATTCAATAGCTGCTGGACACGTATTTGAAAATCGCCCAGGAAAAACATCTTTTAGCAGAGATAATATGTTCACCTCACAATTTAAATTGATGACTTAAAAAATGAGGTGAATTTGAAATTAGCATCCCTATTTCGGCAAAGGCCGTGAAACAACATAATACGCGCACGCAGCCATAAATAGCGCTACAGCACAGGCTAATAATAAAGAGGGTTGCGCGCCTAAGTAAAATAATCCATAGCCTATGACCATACCAAGGCTTGCCATGATCTTTACTGGCTTAGAAATTGCACCGTACGTTTGCCAATTCCTCAGTGTTTTACCAAAGCGAGGGTGATTAAGTAGCCAATACTCAAATCGTTGTGATGAGCGGCTAAAACAAAAAACAGCACCAATAAGAAACACAGTTGTTGGCATGACAGGCAAAAAAGCACCAATAATACCCAGCCCAGTAAGTAAAAAACCACTGAGCAAATAAGCTATTTTCTTTAAGTTTTCTGTAACTAATTTAGGGTTAGTCTTATTAATAAACTTCATAATTTACCATTTCGTTTTTTGCCAGATCATATAAATAATTACATTACTTGTTATTCAAATACACTATCAACGGCACTACGTACTAGGCTAAAAGCATCTCGGGCTCCATCAATAGCAAGGATTTGCTTTTCATGCGTGAGCTCAATAGCGTTTAAAGCTGTTGTAAAGGCTTTCCATGATTGTCCACGACCGATTGCGGCAGGAGCTAAATGGGTCGCGCCAAACTTTTCAGACAAACCAATACGTTTTGCCGCTTTCAATAAATACTCCGCGCCTAAATTAGAGCCTTCACAGACATAAAGCCAGCCAAGAGAAGCAGGGTAGCCAATGTCTGGCAAACGGATCTGCGCTTTCATATCATTAAGGTCAACATTGAGATCTAGAAGATCTTTTTCAAGATGGCTAAGACGCGCTCGTTCAGGTAAATCTGCAAATAAACATAATAGCCCAGGATTACAATACAGTGGCGCTATGGCTAAATGAAAACGATACTGTACCGCTAAAAATAAAGCGTAACGGTCTAAGTCTGCAAAAGGCCGCTTTGTCATAATTGTCTTATCTAGGCTGTCATGTGTGGTTGTGGTGTCTAGTTTTAGCTTTTGGGCTAAAGTGAGTATTTTAACTTCTTCGTTAACGTATAACTGTTCAATCATGAGCGATCCTTAAATATTAGCTAACTACTTGTCATGTAGTTAGTAATGGTTATATAAACACAGCGGTATCGCTGTTAATGAATAAAAAATGCAACAGGAACGGCCATGCTTATTGGGTTTCCTGTTACTGTTTTTGGTGGTGCAGGCAAAGGCTCTGCACGCCTAACTAATTCGATGACTTCTTGATCTAATGCTGCTATTCCACTGGGCTTAAATAAAGCAATATCGAGTACATTACCTTCTCTGTCCATGGTAAAACTTACCCATGGAATACCTTGTTGCCCACGTAATTTAGCCATTCGTGGGTAACGTTTTTTCCTTTCTAAATGCACCTGCAACGCACTTTGCCAAAGCTGTTTAGCTGAGCTTTCTTGTTCGCTCAAAGCACCTTTTACAGGCCCAGATGCCACTTTGGCTTCTTTTACTGGTAACGCTGCAGGTGCACTCGTTTGCTCTACGTATTGTTCACTCGCTCCAGTTGCCGCTGTGTTATTAGGTTGAGACTTTGGTGCAACGTCTGTTTTTTTCTCAGCGGTTTTTTTTAATGGTTTACTTAGCGCAGGCTTAATTGGTTTGTCTTTGATGGTAAAGTCAGATTTACTTTCTATAATTGGCTTTACTAAAGGCTCTATTTTTGTAGTCTCAGGTTCACTGCGTTGCTGCTTCATTGGCGCTGATTCTTGTTGCTTTGGCCCAACTGGTAGCGCTGATTGTTCAGATTTTGGGGCAGCAACAACGCTTACCTCAAAGACCTGTGGCGATGCTTGAATAGGCACATTGTTATTGCGTTCTTTTGGTAATAAAAAATAACTGGCAATAGCAAGGTGTAAAATAACAGCCCCTAAAATAGCGGTAATTACTTGCCACGATACTAAGCGAGAAGCTTTTTTAGTGGTGCCTGCAAACATACTCACTGGGCAACGTCCGTTTCGTGTTTTAAGCCCACTAGCGCAACTTGTGAATAGCCTGCTTTGGTTAATTGATTCATTAATGTCATAAACTGCCCATATTCAACTTTGCTATCAGCACGCAATAAAATACGTTGCTCAGTTTCAATTCCACGTTGATTTAGCTCTTGAGCCAAATTTTGTTGTTGAATGACATCGCCCTCACCGAGTATTAAGGTTAAGTCTTTTTGTAACGTTAGATAGGTAGGATCATCACTCTCTGGTTGCGCAGGGGCTGCAACAGCAGGAAGCTTAACGGGCACGCTCACTGTAGCAAGCGGTGTTGCGACCATAAAAATAATCAGCAATACCAGCATCACATCAATAAAGGGGGTAACGTTAATTTCATGCTGTTCATCTAAACCATCGTTATCGGTATTTTTAGTGCTAAACGCCATGATTTAAGACTCTTTAGATATGATGTTAACAGGTTTTTTATCATCATTAAGTAAGTTAGCTAAAGGCTTTGCCTGAGGGTTTTTCCTATCAAGATCACGACTAATTAATATCATGGTGGCAGTAAGAATATCAGTCAGTATGGCTTTATAACTGCCAATTGATCGAGAAAAATGATTATACATAACAACAGCTGGAATTGCCGCCACTAAACCCAAAGCGGTAGCTAGTAATGCTTCGGCAATACCTGGTGCGACTACAGCAAGGTTCGTTGTTTGCGTTTTAGCAATGCCAATAAAGCTGTTCATAATACCCCAAACGGTACCAAACAAACCTACAAATGGTGCTACAGATCCAATCGTTGCCAGCACGCCAGTCCCTCTATTCATATTTGCAGAAAGAGAGGTCTGTACTCGTTCTAAACGAGCAATTAAGCGCTCTTTTAACGCTTCGTCTGTAGCCGGTCCTGCCGCACTAAGGCATAACTCATGTTGAGTTGCAGTTAAAAGTATTAACGCTTCGCTTTTTTGCTGTGTTAGGTCATGGCTCGCCTTTGCAAAGCTTGTGCTTTGGATCAAATGAGCAAGTAATTTTTTAGCATGTCGTTTGGCAACATTGAGCTGTACAGATTTAAATATGCAAATAGCCCATGACACTAACGAGGCAATAAGCAGCCCTATAATTACACTTTTCACTACAACATCAGCTGCTTTGTACATTCCCCAAGGCGATAAGTCATGAGCATCAAAAGCGGCCTCGGTAAATCCATGCTCTGTATCAGTGGCGTTAATGGCGTCAGAACTAGGTGTTACGATTACGGGTTGCTCAACAATTGTATCTACAACTGGTGTAAGTTCAGGTGTTACTTCACTAGTACTCACCATCGAGAGGGGTTGCTCTGTGGCGTGTACTGTCATAGATAGCTGCACAATCCCACCGCTAAGCAAGCACAACAACAGCATGGCTCTTGTAAACATTTTTATTCCTAATCTTTAAATATGATCCATAAATTCAACGGTGTATCACCATTAAACTATGTCAATGTGTGCATCTTTTTGATGAACAATTTATTGGTTCTATAACTAATGCCGAACGAGAATCTATTTCCATCAATGAATAACAAATTTTTTATTATTAAACTAAACAGAATATCGCAATATACTTGAATGGGAATGAAAATCATTTATACTCTCGGGAAATATGCTACAGGAATATCTAAATTTTGACTAGCAATACCGCTAACTCAGTAGGGTTTAATACGCTTTATCAGGAACACCATGAGTGGCTTGTTCGGTGGATTGCGCGGCGTACCTACAGCACTGATAGTGCACAAGATCTTGCTCAAGATACGTTTATGCGTTTATTAAATAAACCCTCTTTATATAGCGAAATACGTAGCCCAAGAGCGTGGCTTACAAAAGTTGCTGGTAACTTAGTAACTGATGACATACGGCGCAAGATTTTAGAAAAGAACTATGTCGCTTTTTTAGAAAGCATGCCAGAAACAGCTTATTTCTCACCGGAAGAGCAATTTCAGTTGTTGAGGTTATTAGAACAAATAGACCGACTATTAAGTGGTTTAAGGCCAATTGAAAAAACGGCATTTTTAATGGTTAGACTCGATGGGCTCAGTTATAAAGAAGTGGCAAAACAACTCGATGTAAGCTTATCATCTATTGAAAAGTACATCGCTAAAGCTATGTTTGGGTGTTATACCCTCACTTATTCGGATTAAAAGTAATAGATGGATACCACTGTTGTGCAAAAATCAAAACACACGCCTTTAACTGATCAAATTGTGCAACAAGCGATTGCTTGGCGTATTTGTTTCGAGTCAGGCAACGCACAATCTAAAGATCTTGATGAGTACCAACGTTGGCGCTTAGCTGATCCTTTGCACGAACTGGCATGGCAGCGGATTGAGTTATTAGAATCAACATTTTCAAACGCGACACAAAAAAGCGCCAGCATAGTTCATTCAACGTTACAAAAAACAGATCGTGACATACAGAGCATGAGCCGCCGCCAAGCATTAAAGAAAATAGCAGGTACCACGCTTAGTTTAGCAAGTGTTAGTTGGTTAGCTGATGAACAAGGCGCTTGGCAATATCTTAATGCAGATTATGCAACCACTAATCAACGTGAACTTTTTACGTTAGCCGATAATAGTCAGCTTTGGCTTAATAGTGGCAGTACCGTTGAGCTTAATTTTAACAACCAAAATAAACGCATTCATTTAACGCGTGGAGAAATGCAATATACCGGCTCAGTGAGCACACAGCCGCTCCAAATAAAACTTAATCATGGAGTGCTAATAAGTGATAGTAAACAGTTTTTTGTGCGTCATGAAGATGACCATGCGCTAGTTAAAGTTATGCAGGGCAATATTGTTGTACAGCAGCCAAATTCTTTACGTACTAACCAAGTAATGAATGCAGGAGCCCTTTATAAAATAACCTCAAATTCAGTGCAGCAGTTAGATAATCATATATTTGATTACAGTAGTTGGACCGAAGGGCTTCTTTCTGTGCGGAACATGCCCATAAAGCATTTTTTAGCGGAGTTATCACGTTATCACCGTGGGTTTGTAAAATGTGCGCCAAGTTTAGATGATTACTTAATATCTGGGGTGTTTCAATTAAATGATACCAACCTCATTTTAACAACTCTTGCTCGCACTGCTCGCGCTAAAGTGCATTACATGACTCGTTGGTGGGCTGAAATACGTCCTTAATTATTCAATTAGTTACCCAGTTTAATAGAGTTATATAAAATAATTATCATTTAACCTTACGGGGTTTCTATTTTCATGCGTCATATAAGTATGCATTAAAGAAATAGGAAATCATTCATGCCCCGCGCTGCACTACACTTATTATCTGTTGTAACTTGTTTGTTGGTTATCACATCCACTGCAAGTTTAGCTGAACAAGCAACAACGACATCACAAATAAAAATGATCAAATTTGATCTACCTGCGGGTGAACTAGGGGATGTACTTAGATTATTTTCGCGCCAAGCAGGTGTAACGTTGTCATTTGAAGAGCGGACTGTACGTGGTTTTTCAGTTACTGCAATGTCAGGTCAATACAGCACCGAATCAGCATTGTTGACGCTATTACAAAATACTGACTTACAGGCCTTACCAATTAGTAGTAGTGCATGGTTAGTACAAGAAAAAAACCAACAAGATTTAATAACCCTAAATACTATTAATGTGCAAAGCCGTAACGTTGATCTAAAAGATCAAACCTACACCGAAGCTGGCTCAGTAAACTTGATCACTCAGCAAGATATTCAACGTTTTAGAGGAACCAGTGTTGGCGATATTTTTCAGGGCACGCCGGGTGTATTGATCAGTGAAAATCGCAACTCTGGTGGCCTCGATATAAATATTAGAGGTATGCAAGGACAGGGCAGAGTACCTGTGGTGATCGACGGCAGTCGCCAAGAAACCACGGTTTATCGCGGTTACTCTGGGGTGTCAAGTCGTAGCTACATTGACCCTGACTTAATCGGATCACTTAAAATTAGTAAAGGCCCGGTAATGAGTGCTGATGGCACTGGCGCGACTGGTGGCTTGGTGAGTGTAAGTACATTAAACGCCGATGATATTGTAAAAGAAGGCGAGTTAACAGGCTATCGGTTGCGTGTTAGCGCCATTGGAAATAGCTCAAATGCACCCGATCCTGGGACTTATGCGGGTTATTATTTAGCACGTAATGCGTACCGCTCTGAATGTCGGTTTTCGATCTACTGTAGCGATCAATATTTAATGCCCGAGCGCTTTGCACCTGATGAAGGCATGGAGAGACCAAGCTTACTTGAATTTGGTAGTTATGCCAGTAGTTTAGCAGCAGCTAAACATTTCGAATGGGGCGACCTTATTGGCGCCTATGCAAGAAGAGAGCAAGGTAACTACTACGCAGGTAGTAATGGCCCTACACCAGAGGTCATTTACGGCGAACCAGACAAGCTTGCTTGGTACACTGAAACGCAAGTATCAATGCAAGGCGCGTCACGTTTTCGTGCTAATGAGCGTATCCCCAATACTAACTTTTCGAGTGAATCTTGGCTGTTAAAAAGTAACGTACTGCTGCCCGATGATCAAAGTCTAGAAATGAGCTATATACGTTATAACAGCGCTTATGGCGAAATGATGCCTTCACAAATACGTTCTTTTGGTCAAGCAAGACAATGGCTTGATAGCGAAGTAACCAATCAAACTTACACATTGCGATACCGTTGGCAGCCAATTAAATATGACTGGGCTGATTTTAAAGCCAATGTTTGGCATACCGATGCACTTACTCAGTTAAATACCCCAGGTGTTGGCTCAGTAGATATTGCTGATAATGTCGCTCGCAGTGATGACTATCAACGTTTTGGAACTGATATAAGTAATAGCATGATGTTTTACTCAGCAGGCGAATTAGAACTAAGCTATGGCTTTGCTGGACAGTATGAAAATATGGACACTAACACCCCTGAAACCGAAGGCTTTTATGTGGGTTCACGCAGCGGGTGGCGTAAAGAGTTCAGCGCTTTTAGTGCAATAGATTGGCAATTTTCATCAGCATGGTCACTAGAAGCAGGTTTACGTTTTACTCATTTTTCTTCTAAAGACAACAATCCCCTTGTTATAAACACGAATGATCCCGCCTGTATATCTGACGATGCAGGTGGCTGCTTAGAAGTGCAATATGAAAATAGTCATTCAGGTACTGCGCCGTTAGTTGCTATAAAATGGCAAGCATTTAAAGGATTACAATTTTACCTTCGCCATAGCGAAGCACTGCGCATGCCGAGCTTATTTGAAAGCACCTCAGGTTGGTCTGTAAGCCCTGTATTAGATATCCCTTTAGAACCTGAACATGCAACGAATCAAGAAGTTGGCTTAAATTATTTAAACGACTCATTACTGACCAATGATTATAAAGTAGGTTTCAAGCTCGCGTATTTCCAAAACCACGTTGATGACTACTTAACCCGCACCCAGCCAAATGCATGGGAGCAAAAGCAAGGTGGTCTCGACTTCTTCCGAATGCGAAATATCGACAGTCTTGATCTAAATGGCTGGGAACTTAATTTTAGCTACGACACAAAATACTGGCTTGTAGAATTAAGCGGTACGCATTACACCCATATTGAAGTGTGCAATGTGGGGAGTTACGTACGTTACTACTGTAATTATTGGGGCCTACCTGAGAGTTATATAAACAACATGATCCCGCCAAATTGGCATGCAAGTGCTCACTTTGGTGTGCGTTTATTTGAACAGCGGTTAGAAGCGGGACTCAGAGGCACTTTCATGGGGCAACGTAACTCAATCCCTCGCTACAACGCTCCAGCAGGGTTTAATGAACCCGTCCTTTGGCACGGTTATAACCTTCTGGATATCTATGCCAGTTATAAATTTAGCGATGATACGACACTCGACTTCACCGTAGACAATGTCACAGATCGTTATTACCTCGATGCCTTGAGCTTGGGTTTATTACCTGCACCAGGAAGAACAGCACGACTGAGCTTAACTTTACAATTTTAACTGATAACACCTATCAGACAGGAGAATAAAAGCATGAAAAAAATATTTTGCGTAATCGCCATCATCGGACTTTCACTCACTATGTCGGCCTGTGGCGGCAGTAGTGATAAAAAAGCCGACACCGAAGTACAAGTCCCGCAGCAAAAGCCAATCGCTGTCATTGAGTTACAATCGCCCACGGAACAAACATTTTCACTAGAAGCTGGCGCAGTACAAGTAACACTCAATGCTGATACAAGTACCAGTGCCGAAGGTACTAGCTTAACTTACACGTGGCAGCTTATTGAGCGACCAGCTGCAAGTAAGTCAGATATTACCAGTGCAGACAGTGTAATAACTGAATTTACAGCTGATTTCCCCGGTGAATATGTAGTGAACTTAATCGTAAACGATGGCACCAACAACAGCGAAGCTGTTCGTTTTACGCTCACTGCAACCAGCCCTTATCCAATTGCAATTACTGAGTCAATTTATAGTGTAAATTTGGGCACTGATAGCATTGGTCTTGATGGTAGTCAAAGTGTAACACCGACTGGTGAAACCGGCTCATTAGCATACCAATGGGAGCTTATTGAAAAGCCAATAGATAGTACTGGCTATTTAAACAATGCAGATCAAAGTCAAAGTACTTTATTTGTTGATTTGGCCGGTGATTACAAACTGCAATTTATAGTGACTTATAATGGCATTGCCAGTGAATCCGTTAATGTTACGGTTAGTGTAGCTGAGGGTAATGCACCACCAGTTGCTAAAGCAGATGACATTACTATTATCTTAGGTGAAGAAGCCGTACTTGATGCCTCATCGAGTATTGATCCAGAAGGTGAGAAACTGCAATATCGCTGGCAATGGGGTTATAGCCCAACGGAACCTGATAATGCACCCTTGCCAAAACTTGACGGTGCAACAACCGCCAAAGTGCGTTTTACTCCACAAGCTGTAGCAAGTTATAAAGTCATGCTATTTGTATTTGATGGTACTCGAAAAAGTGAAGAAAAAGAAATAACTGTCACAGTCAATAAAAACCCTGAAGCGACAACCAATGCGGCACCTATTGGTGAGTTATCAGCAACTGGTTATTATCCGTCTTACAGTATTGGTGAGCAAGAAGTTGGTCTTCGCGCTGAGTTTAACTTTACCGGTTATGATCCAGAAGGCGAAGCACTGCAAATTATCGACGCGACACTTGTTGAAAAACCTGAAGGTAGTGTTGCTGAGCTTGTTGATATTGGCTCTTGGAAACCGATGGGTAAAAAAATCCAAAAGTTAGATATAGCCGGTACTTATTTAGTTCGAATGGTGATTTCTGACGGCGAAAATCAAATTTCACTTGATGCTACGATGGAAGCAAAAGTAGGTAACGTTAATGGTCAGCCTTCAACAAGTGGTGTTAGTGCACAATCAAAATCAGTGTTGGTTGGTGATGCGTTAGTATTTGATGCTTCAAGTAGTGATCCTAATGATGACCCAATTACCTTTCATTGGGAGCTAACAGACAAACCAGATGGTAGTAATGCCACAATTGAAGCAGTGATCGAGCCAGAAAGTCAAGAGTATCGCCGTGCAAAAGTGATCACCGATGTGCCAGGCTCTTATACCGCACGTTTGATTGTAGAAGATGACCGTGGTTTATTTGCCAAAACATATGCGCAAGATAATGGTTTAGCTAAATTAACCAATACAACACCAGAGATCCGCTCGGTTGTGTGGGCACGTAACTGGGGACGCTTAAGCCCAGGTGAAGACTATTATCAAATTCTTACATGTATGTCGTTATTGCATCGCCCTGTGACAATTGATGCCGATGGTGATGAAGTCTTCACGCATGAAGAGCTGATCAGTGCACCTGAAGGCGGCGAGTTTACCAGCAGCCCAAGTGAGGCCGACTGTCCTAACACCCGAGGCCAAGTATTTACTAAACCAGGAACGTACACATTTAGATACTCTGCAACAGACTTAATTGATGATGCTCCACAGTATGATTTTGTAGTAAAAGTTGACCCAATAGCTGAGGCGAAAGGTGTTCGTTTACGTAGTTTAAATGACAATGATGAAAGCTTATGGCAGCCATTACCATATGAAAATATCCCTCCATTTGCGAATGACTTTTATGCAAGCTCTAAGCCTTTTCTTGAAGAAGGTTATGTAAGATGGTCGTTAACTGCAACTGATGCAGATTACACCATCGAAAACCTACATGTTAGTCATATCAATGGTGATTTAGAAAGCTTAACACCTCGCTTTGAAAACTTAATGCAAGGACAAGTTATTGCCAAAGGTGAGTCTGTTGAGTTTAAAACGTTACTACCAGTGGTAACGTGTGTTCGTAACGAAGAGGCATCAGAAGGATTTCATTTCTCATTCAGAATTAAAGAAATTCCTGAAATCACTTTTGTATATGAAACATGGCGTACAGCTAACCAATCAAGCTTATTTTATGAGTGGACTGAGTGTGAAGAGGATTAGTTGACCACAACAGATCAATGACTCTAGGGTATGTTGAGCTCGAAACATCACACGCCCTAGAGTAATATAAATCTATCTTGAGCAGCTATTTTCAGCGCTAACTGCGTTGAATTTACTTGCAATAGAGCAGCGATTGACGCGTAAATTCGACTTGTTTTCACTGAAAATCTCTGGCTAGAGAAAATAAATTTAAATATCACCATGATTCAATATGTTAGTAAATCTCTTAACCAGAGTTCAGGTTAATTACCTTTAGTGACAGTTTCAGGTCAGTGCTTAGGTGTTGCCGACTTTTTATCTAGATACTGATTAAGCACGAGTGCCAATAAGATGATCGTACCACCTAGACTGAGTTTTATAATATCAGCGTCTCGGTTCCAAATAAGTATATTGATTATAATACCTGCCGGAATGAGTAAATTATTCATAACTGCCAGTGCTCCAACATTGACAAGGGTTGCGCCTTTGTTCCATGCAAAATAGCCAAGGCCAGAGGCGATAGTACCTAAATAAATAAGTACCCCCCACTGGGTTGATGTGCTTGGCAGTTTGTTTGCATCGCCAAATGAAACGTAGCATACAATGGCGACAATTAGTGCCCCGATAAAAAACCACCCAAATAGAGCCTTATCATCAAGAGTATTGTTTGCCATTAAACGCTTGTAAGTTACTTGCCCAGTTGCGAAGCAAATATTGGCTGCTTGTACAAGTAATAAGCCAATCAAAAAGTGGCTATTTAAGTTCTTGTAACGAATAGCAACCGCGCCGCAAACAGCGATAAGTGCGACTACAAAAAATCGAGGGTTGAATTTTTTTTCAATTGCATCGTTTAATAGGGTGATGTAGATAGGGGTCATTACAGTAAATAGCAGTACTTCAGGAACGGTTAAAAATAAAAATGAGTGGTAGTAAAAGCTATACATAACACCAAGTTGTATAGCGCCAATCAGCATAAGCTTTAAGGCTAAAGGTTTAGGCGTTTGTTTAAGCTTTAAAAAAGGTAAAAAAATCAGTGTTGCCAGTGCTATGCGTATTAATACGCTAAACCAAGCGTCAACTTGTCCTGCTAAGTACACACCAATTAAACTAAACGAAAACGCCCATAGCAAAGTGACTGTAAATAAGTACTGCATAACCATCATCTTTTAATAAATATTGGGCTAAGTTTATCTGTTATATGTGAGGGTATAAACAATAAAAGCCCGCAAGCGGGCTTTTATAAAAGTGAGCTTAATAAATTAAGTTATTTACTCAACTAAACCACGGCGCTTAAGTAATGCGTCGGTAGTTGGTTTTTGACCTCTAAACTCAATGTAGCTTTGCATTAAGTCGCGGCTGTTACCTTTTGATAGGATTTCTTTACGGAACTTGTCACCATTTTTACGTGTTAAGCCGCCGTTGTTTTCCATATGTGCAAAGGCATCTGCTGCAAACACTTCAGTCCATAGGTACGCGTAGTAACCTGCTGAATAACCACCTGCAAATGTGTGGCTAAAGAAGTTTGATTTGTAACGCGGTGGAACAGGGTAGTAAGCAATACCGTGTTTTTCTAGCGCGTCTTGTTCAAACTTTTGAACATCAGTAATTTTTTCATCAGAACCAAATGAATGCCATTCCATATCAAGTAGTGCAGCGGCTAAATATTCAGTAGTGCCGTAACCTTGGTTGAATTTTTGCGATTCAAGTACTTTATCAAGTAGGGCTTGTGGAATTGGCTCACCTGTTTTGTAATGCTTAGCGTAGTTAGCAAGTACCGTTGGTTCAATCATCCAATCTTCGTTTGCTTGCGACGGAAATTCAACAAAGTCACGCGCCGTTGCAGTACCCGCTAAGCTTGGGTACTTAACATCTGAGAATAAACCGTGTGCAGCATGACCAAATTCATGGAACATAGTAGACACTTCGTCAAACGTCATTAGCGTAGGTTCGCCTGCAGCAGGTTTTGGAATGTTCTGCGCATTGTAAATAACTGGTTTAGTACCTTTTAAGCCACTTTCGCTTACGTATGCACTCATCCATGCACCGCCACGTTTACCTTCACGTGCATATGGGTCTAAGTAAAATAAACCGATAGCACTGTTATCAGCGTTAAATACTTCGTATACAGTTACATCTTCATGATAAACGGGAAGATCTTTACGTTCTTTAAACGTAATGCCATATAGTTTATTCATCGCGAAGAATAAACCGTCGTGAATTACCGACTGCATTTCAAAGTATGGCTTAACAAGTACTGGGTCTAAGTTGTATTTTTCTGCACGTACTTTTTCAGCATAAAAAGTCCAATCCCATGGTTTAAGCTCAAAGCTTTCGCCTGAATCGTTAATCACTTTTTGAATAGCGGCTGCTTCTATTTTGGCTTTTTCAACTGCTTTTGGCGCAAGGTCGTCTAGAATGCCATATACATTGTCAGTTGTTTGCGCCATACGCGATGTCATTACATAAGAAGCCCAATCCTTATAACCTAAAAGCTCTGCTTTTTGAGCGCGTAGGTTGGTTTCTTTAATTATAATAGGGCCGTTAGTTTTTGCAGCACGATTTGCAGAAGCTTTAAAAATTTGCTCACGCAGGTCGCGGTTTTCAAGGCTGCTTAAAATAGGCTGTTGCGTTGTATTTACTAACGTGATCATGTAACCGTCTTTACCCGCCTTTTTAGCCGAAGCTGCAAGACCTGCAATTTCACCTTCAGAAAGACCGGCTAATTTGCTTTTATCAGTAACGACAATGACGTCTTCTTTATATGATTTTAAAATGTTTTGTGAAAACGCGGTCGACAGTTGAGCTAGCTCTGAGTTAATTTCACGCATTTTAGCTTTTTCAGCGTCATTTAATTTAGCACCTGCTTTTACAAACTGCTTGTAGTAAAAGTCAACTAGACGTTGATCTTCAGCATTTAATTTATCTTGCTTGTCATAAATTGTTTGTACGCGCTTAAATAATGCACCGTTTAAGTAAATGTCGTCTGAGTGAGCTGATAATACCGGCGCCATTTTTTCATCAATGCGCTGGTATTCGTCATCTGAAATTAAACCCGATAAGTTGTAAAAAGCAGCCGATACGCGGTTCAATAACTCGCCTGATAGCTCCATTTTAACTAATGTATTTTCAAATGTTGCAGGTTTTGGGTTATTAGCAATAGCTTCAATTTGCGCTGTGTGCTGTGCAATACCAGCATCAAACGCTGCTTCGTAGTCTTTTGTGCCAAATTTATCAAATTCTGGCGCCATATATTGCAATGGGCTTGGTTTAAATAAAATATTGTTTGCGTTCATGTCTTGCACTTGTGCTGCGCCTTCTTCTGCCGTTTTTGTTGTTTCATCTGATGAACAGGCCGATAGTATTAGGGCACTAGCAATAGTAGTGGCGATCAGTGTCTTACGCATAATAACTCCATAGAAAGATTAGCCGGAATAGGCTTTATGAGTTTAAAAACCCAGTTAACTTACCAAATTCTGATTTATATACAATAAAGTTTATCGATATTAAGCGGGATTTGAACGCAAATTAGCTAATAACAGGCATTTAGGTAGGTAAATACAGCTCTAAAACATCGTTTTAACTACAGTGAGTATCAAAAGAGGCGCTGTTTATACATTTACTCTTGCTATGCAAGTAGACACCCTATTTTATTGCGATGCTCTAAAATGTAGGTTAGGGCGTGTGAACTTTGGTGGTTGAACTTGCATCAGTATGTTTGGTTTTTAGGCAAGGCAGAGCCTATGAAGTGCGGTTATTCCCCATAAATAGGCGATAACGTAGCACAAAGACCAAGCATGCGCTGCCCGTCGGGTTATTTCTAAGGACGATTAACTCTTTGTTGCTTACAGGATGTAGATAAGGGGCGTGAGCAGGATGTGGAAGCTTTGCTCGGTTTTTACTGAGCCCACTAGGTTACAAACCTCGCGCCACTTTTTAATAACTAGAGGGGACTTGCTGCAGTAAGAGTTAAATCAGTGCATATTGAACTTATTAACAGTGTGTTTAAGTTATATTATGACGTGCTAAACTTACCCAACACTGAATCACTTTCACTCTATAGCGATTTAACTTTAAAGCGCTCCTTGCTTGTATTGGAAAATAAATGACGTTAGAACACATAAACCAAATTCTTGCCTTTGTTGTATTTAGTTACAGCGATGTACATATTACCGTTGCAAAAATCATTAAAGTACCTTTAATACTTTTCGCTATTTGGTTTGTTGTTACGCGTATTGGTAAGTTGATAAAAAAAACCTTACTAGCAAAAAAGTTAAGCCAAGACGCGGTGCATTTATTCACTCGTATCTACTTTATTATAAGCATTGCGATTTTAGTTTTTACGTCCTTAGAAGTACTTAGTATCCCCGTTACTGCATTTGCATTCGTATCGGGCGCTATTGCTATTGGCGTTGGTTTTGGTGCACAAAATATTATCAACAACTTTATAAGTGGTTGGATACTTATGTGGGAGCGACCAATTCGTATTGGTGATTTTTTAGAAGTGGGTGATGCAAAAGGGGTTGTAGAGACAATAAATACACGTTCAACACGTATACGCCGAAACGATGGTGTGCATATGCTGATACCCAATAGCCAGCTATTAGAAAATACAGTAACTAACTGGACACTAATTGATGGTAATGCGCGTTCAGCGGTGAGCGTTGGTGTTGCATACGGATCGGACGTACTGCTGGTTAAAAAGCTAATTCAGCAAGTACTTGATGACCATGAAGCTATATTGGCTAATCCAAAGTCGTCAGTACTATTTGATGACTTTGCAGATAGCTCACTTGTATTTAACGCTATTTTTTGGGTGTGCGCAGAGTCGGAGACTATGCTTAGAAAAGTACGCAGTGATATTCGCTTTAGTATTTACGCTGTATTTGAAGAGCATGATGTAGTGATTGCTTTCCCGCAGCGTGATATTCATATAGATGGTGAAATTGCACTTAAGCGTATCAAATAAAAACATTCAGTTATCTGAATCCATAAAAAATAAAGCTGCCGTGTGCAGCTTTTTTATTTTCAAACTATGTTCGTGTTTTTTCATTTTTGTTTAAAAAGTGCAAATGGCTACTTTGTTTGGTGTTTTTTTATAAGGACATATGTCCTTATTTGTTGTGTTTTATGCCTTTAAATGTATAAAAATGGCATAACGTGTAGTTAAATGTTGCAAAAGAGTTTACTTTTTTGCTCATCTTTTTGCAGTAAAATTATTACGTGGTGGTATAATATCGATCGTTCGTTCAGCCTTATAACATCGTTTTTGTACTCTCGATAATAAGGTCCGCGCAGCCTATAGCAAGACGCGAAAAATTGGTCGAACCCGCAATCTACCTCCATGGTATAAATTGCGCAACACATAAACCGTTGAATAAGAGTGCACACAAAAGGTTAAACCCAACATGAAAGCAATGAAACGATCTACGTTAGCAACCCTAATTAACGCAACGTTGTTCTCTGCAGTAGCAGGTACTTCATTTTCTTCTTTAGCTGCGCAAGAAACAGCTAAAAAAAGCAACCAATTAGAAGTTATTCAAGTAACCGCTCGTAAACGTGTCGAAAACGCTCAAGAAGTACCCGTGGCAGTATCTGCATTACAAGGTGATAACCTTGATGTGTATAGCTCTGCTGGTATGGATATTCGCTTTATGAATGCGAAAATTCCAAGTTTAGCGATTGAGTCTTCTTATGGCCGTACATTTCCACGTTTTTATGTTCGTGGTTTAGGCAATACCGACTTTGATTTAAATGCATCACAACCTGTGTCACTGGTTGTTGACGATATCGTTCAAGAAAATGCGATTCTAAAAGGTTTCCCTGTATTTGATGTTGAGCGTGTAGAGGTTTTACGTGGTCCGCAAGGTACATTGTTTGGCCGTAATACACCGGCTGGTCTTGTAAAATTTGATTCGGTTAAACCTAGCCAAGAATTTGAAGGTTTTAGCTCAGTATCATATGGCACAGACAGTGCCGTTGATTTTAGAGGCGCGGTGGGTGGTGGTTTAACTGATAATCTTTCAGCACGTGTTTCTGTTCTTTGGCAAGACAAAGATAATTTTATTGATAACCGTGCGCCAGGTTTTGAGCAAGATGATGTACTAGGTGGTTACACCGATAGAGCTGCACGTATCCAATTTTTATATGAAAAAGATGATTTTTCAGCCTTACTTAATTATCACGTACGTAATATGGATGGCACACCTATTCCATTTCGTGCGAATGCAATTAAAAGTGGCACTAACGATCTAGTTGATGACTTTGATTATAAAGTTGTTTACCACGATGCAGCAGCACGTGAAAAGCAAACTGTTGATGCACAAGGTTTAAGCTTAAAGCTAGAATATGATTTTAATGATTATACAATTACTTCAATTTCAGGTTGGGAAAGCGCAGAAGTAAACTCGCGTGGCGATATTGATGGTGGTTATGGTGCTGACTTTTTAGGTGAGTTTCATGGTCCAGGTTCAATTCCATTCCCATCAGAAAGTGAAAGTGGTTTACCAGATCACGACCAATACACGCAAGAATTACGTTTAGCGAGTAACTTTGACGGCGATGTTAATTTTCAAACCGGTTTATTTTATTTTGATGAATCAGTAACGATTGAAAACTTCGGCTACAATACGTTAGCTGGGGGCGCGTTAAACGGTTACGTTAATCAACAGCAAGATACTAAAGCTTGGGCTGTATTTGGTTCTGTAGATTACACTGTTTCTGATGATTTAAAACTAACGGCTGGCCTTCGTTACTCTGACGATGAAAAAGACTTTGAAGCAGTACGTAAAATAGTTAGCGATGACTGCCTAAATAACTTGATACAATGTAAAAACGATATCACCCGTACAACTGATGTAAGTGATGATCATGTAAGTTGGGATATTTCAGCGTCTTATAAATTAAATGATGATGTTAATTTATATGCACGAGTTGCAAATACATTCCGCGCTCCTAGTATTCAAGGTCGTATCACGTTCTCTGACGAGGTTACTACAGCTGACTCTGAAACTGTTACTTCATATGAGACAGGTTTCAAATCAGACGTACTTGATGGTCGCGGGCGTGTAAATGCGAGTATTTATTATTTTACTATGGATGATCAGCAATTAACTGCTGTAGGTGGGACTGCAAATACCACAAGTTTGCTCAATGCAGATAAGACAACAGGTTATGGTTTTGAACTTGATACCGAGTGGGTATTAACTGATGAGCTTAATGCCACGTTTAACTTTAGTTATAACAAAACAGAGTTAAAAGATAACAGCATTACCATTCCTGTACCAGATCGTGACACATTGCATATTACTGATACGACAGTGAATGGCAGAGCAATCATTGATGGTAATAGCTTACCTAATGCACCTGAGTTTATTTCTAACATAACACTTCGTTATTCAAAAGAACTAGCCGATGGTAACTTTTACGCTTACACCGATGTATCGTACCGCAGTAAAGTTAACTTCTTCTTATATGAAGCGGTTGAGTTTGAAGGTAAACCGTTAACAGAAGTAGGTGTGCGCGCCGGTTATACTTGGGCTCAGGATGATAATGAATACGAAGTAGCTGTTTTTGCTCGTAACTTATTTGATGAGCAAGTTGCTATTGGTGCAATCGACTTTAATAACAACACAGCAATGGTTAATGAAGAACGCTATGTTGGCGCTGAGTTTAAAGTTAACTTCTTCTAAAGATAACCTTAAATTATATTAATTTTTAAAAGCCTGCCTTGTGCAGGCTTTTATGTTTTTATAAAGCTGGTAAAGTAGCGTTAATTAATTTAAAGAGATAAAAAGATGGCTGGATTTTGGAATTACCGTGTAATTTTTTGTGAAGCAACGAAAGATGAAGCAGCGCAATATCAAATACACGAAGTGGAATATAACTTGAACGGCAAAGTAACTAACTGGTCAGAAACAGGCGCAGCCCCTTTTGGTACAACATTAGATGAATTAAAAGATGACTCAGAGCGTTTAAAAACAGCATTTGAAAAACCTGTACTTAAAGTTATGCGCAAAACGCGTGGCTATGAGCTTGTTGATGTTGATACGGGTGAGGAAGCAACGGGTGAGCCGCCAGCAGGCTTAACGCAATAACTGTATTTATATAAAAGGTGCTTAAGGCGCCTTTTTTTATTGTCAAAATTTAGCTTAGGTTAAATAATACCAATCTGCTTATATATGGGTTCTATTTAACGTTAAGAAAATTACGCTAGAACTAGGCAAAAATTTTTGTATCTAGTTGTTCTAAATAAAAAATTTTTAACGACGTTATAGTGCAATTTAATTCGTTAAATTGATCAAAGATCTATGCAGGTTGGTATAAGGAATGAGGATGACTTTACAAGCAATATTATTTGATATGGATGGCACATTAGTTGATTCAGAAAGTATGCACTTTGTATGCTGGAGTAAACTACTTAAGCCTTACGGTGTTAGTTATTTAGAAAATGATTTTTGTCAGCGCTTTTCGGGACGGCCCACTTTAGAAGCCGCAATCGAAATTAAGCAAGAGCATAACTTATCGGTAAGTGCACAATTTTTAGCAGATGAAAAATACCGTTTATTTGGTGGATATGTAGTAACACATTTACCGCCACTGATGCCATTTACAGAGCAAACGTTGAAAGCTGTAAAAGAGAGTGGCTTAAAAATGGCGCTAGTAACAGGCAGTGCTAAAAGTGAAGCTATGCCAATACTTAAAGGTTTAGGGTTTTATGAGCTGTTTGATACGGTGGTTACAAAAGATGACGTAAGTAATCCTAAACCTGCTGGGGACCCATATTTACTGGCACTTGAGCAGATAAATATACAGGCAGGCAATGCAATTGCTGTTGAGGATACATTTACCGGCGTTACGGCGGCCAACAATGCTTTGTTACGTGTGGTAGCCATTGCCAATAGCCATACTAAAGATCACGATTTTAGCCAAGCTACCTATCAAATGAGCAACTTAGATGAGTTTTGGCAATGGGCGCAATCTCAACTATAGTTTAAGCCAACTTTTACATGCTTGGATGCGCCAATGTTTACTATTAAACACCTGCTTTTAATTGTTATTGTACTTTTTACGCAATGCATAAGTGCAGCACAGCCGTCTGTTTTACTGGCTAAAGTATATGACAAAACTAAGCATTATGATGTAAGTAAGTATTTAGTCAGTGAAAAATATGATGGCGTAAGAGCTATCTGGACCGGCACGGAGTTTTTAACTCGTAAGGGTAATATTATCAATGCGCCAAGTTGGTTTACAGCGCCATTGCCAAATGTATGGCTTGATGGTGAGCTGTGGACTAAACGTGAGCACTTTTCTGCGCTGAGTGGCATAGTCAGAACTAAAAAACCTAATAATCATGATTGGCAAACTATTACTTATAAAGTATTTGATATGCCAGATAAAAATCTGCCTTTTAGCACTCGCTATAAAAACTATAATGAGCTAATTACTAGCCTAAACTTGCCGCACATTAGTGCAGTAGGTCAATATAGCTTTACAAATAATGAGCAGCTTACAGAGTATTTTGACAGCATAACTAAGCAGGGCGGCGAGGGTGTAATGCTTCATTTGGCCAGCGCGAAGCACAGCAATGGAAGAAGTAATGCATTACTAAAATTAAAACCTTATTTAGATGCAGAAGCGGTTGTAATTGCACACTTACCAGGCAAAGGTAAATATCAAGGAATGTTAGGGGCATTAAGGGTAAAAACAGCGCAGGGGCAGGTATTTTCTATTGGTACTGGGTTTAATGATGCACAGCGCTCCATTCCACCGGAAATTGGTAGTACTGTAACGTACCGATTTCATGGCTTAACAAAAAATGGGTTACCGCGTTTTGCTAGTTTTTTACGGGTCAGAGATAGTTTATAACATTTATAAATTTTACAAAGTGTGCTAAATTGCGCGGCCTTTTTGGTAATGTGTGGTGAAGTATGTTTGTAGGTTTTGATTACGGTAGTTCTAATTGTGCTATGGGTGTAATGAGCGAGGGTAATGTTCAATTAGTACCGCTAGAGCAAGGAAAACATTACTTACCGTCTACACTTTACACTCATCACAGTGCGTTGGTTGTTGATTTTGTTGCTAAGCATTTACATGGCACAGCCCATGAGCATGACTTTTTAACGCAGCGCCAAGCATTATTAAATACCTTACCTCGTATTAAGTCAGACCTTGATTTACAACCTTCAGATGAAACCCTATTTATTGGTCGTGAAGCGATTAGCGAGTACGTGCAGTTTCCTGAAGAAGGCTATTTTGTTAAGTCCCCTAAATCATTTTTTGGTGCAACAGGTTTAAAGCAAGGTCAAATTAACTTTTTTGAAGATATCGCAACCGCGATGATCTTAAAAATTAAGCAACGCGCTGAGCGCTCTTTAGGTAAAACACTTACACAAACAGTGATTGGTCGCCCAGTAAACTTCCAAGCTGTGGGTGGCGATCAATCAAATCAACAAGCGGTCGGTATTTTAGAGCGTGCTGCTAAACGTGCTGGTTTTAAAGACGTAGAGTTTTTATATGAGCCACTTGCTGCGGGTATCGATTACGAGAGTGATTTAACTCAGGATCAAAAAGTACTCGTTATTGATATTGGTGGTGGTACAAGTGACTGCTCATTTGTACAAATGGGCCCAAGCTTTAGAGGAAATAGCCAGCGCGATAGCGATTTTTTATCTCACAGTGGTAAACGTGTTGGCGGAAATGATTTAGATATTGCTTTGAGCTTTCATGGTTTAATGCCGTTATTGGGTTTAGGCAGTACGTTTAAATCGGGTTTGCCTTTGCCTAATCAAGCGTTTTGGCAAGCGTGTAAAATTAACGATGTAAACTTACAAAGCCAATTTTATAGTGAAAGCCATACCCGAGAGCTAAATGCACAATTACGTGATGTAAGTGCGCCTGAGCTTTATAAGCGTTTAATACATTTACAGCAAAACAAGCAAGGCCATCAATTAGTGCAACAAGGTGAAGCGGCTAAAATAGCACTTTCATCAGCTAGTGCGTTTGATTGTGATTTAAGCTTTTTAGATAGTGGACTGAATAAAAATGTATCTGTAAGCGATTTAGCTGTTGCCGTTGAGAGTAGTATTAGCCAAATAGTTACTTTAGCAAAACAAGCAATCAGCGACGCTGCGACCACGCCAGACATTATTTACTTAACAGGCGGTAGTGCACAATCACCATTGATTAAAGCGGCTTTAAGTGAGCACTTAGGCGATATAAAAATGGTTAACGGGGATCACTTTGGTAGTGTAACCGCTGGCCTGACTAAATGGGCCAGCATGCTTTATAAATAACCTAGATTACAATTGAGGTTTAAAGATCTATTTGTCGGGTTGCGAGGTATTTTTCGTAATCTGGCAATGTACGTTCAAGCTCTACGTCCATAAGCGGTGAGCTTAATAACATATCTGCACTCACTTCATTACACGCCACCGGAATATTCCAAACAGCTGCTAAACGCAGTAGTGCTTTAACATCAGGGTCATGAGGCTGTGATGCTAATGGGTCCCAAAAAAATATTAAAACATGTATCTCATATTCTGCTATTTTAGCGCCAAGTTGTTGATCGCCGCCCATAGGACCACTTAAAAGCTGAACTACATCAAGCCCCGTCGTTTTTTGAATTAAATGCCCCGTAGTACCTGTGCCATATAAAGTGTGCTTACTTAGTATTTCTTTGTGTTTTTCACACCATAATTTTAATGCTGCTTTTTTACCGTCGTGCGCCACTAAAGCAATATTTTTTTGTGCGGGAAGAGATTGTGTTTTTTGTTCCATGCTAATTCTTTTTATTGATGAACCTAAACTCGGAAGAATGAACCTCTTAACCAAAGTGCAGGTTAGTTAAAATAATAGATTGATAGCAAGGGCAATAAATACAATGCCAGTGATCCTATCAATCCAAAGTTGGCTATTTGGGTTACGTCTAAAAAACTGTGCAATTTTGTCGCCAAAATAAATATACGTGCAGTCAATTGGAAAAGCAAAAAGAGGGTAAAGTAAGCCAAAAAAAGCGAGCTGAAAAGTAGCCGATGAAAGCGTTGGATCTACAAATTGCGGAATAAATGCAATAAAGAATAATGCTACTTTAGGGTTTAGTACTTCAGTCATCATCGCCTGAAACATGACATTACTTTTTTTACTGGTACTTATATGCGGTTTATCGGTTTGCTTGCCCTCAGGTGTCTGCTCTGGCTGCTTTAGCGTGCCTTTAATCATCATAAACCCTAAATAGCATAAGTATGCTGCGCCTGCGTATTGCACTGCGGCATAAGCACTAGGAGAGGCTTTTAGTACTGCGCTTAGGCCTACAACAGCAAATAGCGTATGAATAACTCCACCTAATGCAAAACCAAATGCACTTTGCATACCAGCGCCTCGACCATTAGCAAATGTTTGCGCCATCAAAAATGCATTTGATGGCCCTGGCGCTACTGCCATTAAAAAGCTGGCTAATAAAAATGAGATTAGAAAGTCAGGATTGATCATTGAGTACTTTTAGCTGGGTGTAAAGTATGGGCTTTTTTGCTCATTAAAATAAACCAAAGCGGAGCTAGTAATAATAAGTGAAAAGCAATTAGCCATGGTGTGCTTAGCCCTAAATACTGGGTCAATACTACCAATATGCTAGCGCCACTCATTTGCATAGCACCGAGTAATGCAGAGGCTGTGCCTGCTTGTTTAGGAAAGCTAGACAGAGACATTCCTGCTGCAGAGCCTAAACTTAAAGCAAACCCTAATGCAGCAATTAAGATAGGTAACATAAGCGCAAATGCTGTTTCTATACCGCTAAGGGCTAACATTAAAATGCCTGAAAAAACCAGTACACTCACACCGACACGCAAAGCACGTTGGCTATTTCGTTTAATGTAGGTTGGTAAAATAAAACTTGCGACAATACTTATTACGGCATTTAACGTAAACCAAAAAGTAAAGTCGGCTACGGTGCCGCCTAAATGTGTAATAAGCCAGCCTGGAGCGAGCGTTACATACACTAATATGGCCGACATTGAGACCATACAAATTAGGCTATTAAACAAAAATACCGGTGTTTTAATAATCGGTGTAAAGCGACGTAAATCTAAAATATGCCCTTGATAATGACTATCAGCAGGGCGAGTTTCTCTAAAAAAGAATAGCGTAACAATAAGGCCCAAAATGGCAAACGCGGTTAAAAACATAAAGTTCATACGCCAGCCAAACTGTACGGTAAGCCAAGCCCCTAAAATAGGTGCCATTGCCGGAATGAAACACACAATCCCGTTAAGGTAGGTGATCATCTGACCGCTTCGTTCACTACCATATTTATCACGCACTATCGCAAATGCGACAACAAACGTGGCACAGGCTCCAATTCCCTGAAAAGCACGTGCTATCAGCAATATCTCAAAAGAAGGCGAGTAGTATGCGAGTAATGCAGAGCTTGCATACAAACTAATACCCACTACTGCCACTGGTTTTCGGCCAAATCTATCAGCCAAAGGGCCCGCAATTAATTGGCCTAGACCTACTGTTAGCATAAAAATAGCAACGGTTTGCTGTACTTGTTGTTCAGTAACTGCAAATTGTTCTGCAATAGTTGGAAAAGCAGGTAGGTAAATATCGATTGCCATAGGGCAAAATATAACGAGTAACGCTAAGATAAGTAACAAGGTCATATTAGGTTTAGCGGGCTGTGTTTGCATTGAGTCTCCTTTTGTCGAGTATTTTAGGTGGGCACTCATAAAAAAGAAAGGGCTTATGACCCCTGCATAGGCTGTCATTCTTACTTTTTGATTGGATTAAGCTAAAAAGCCAGCATAAATGCACTTTTTAAAACTGGTCTGATGTGTTAATTTTAAAAAAGTAACTGTTGATGGAAAATAATAATGAGTAATAAATCTGCACTTGTACAAATATGGCATAAATTTAAGCGCCTACCTTTTGGGAATTGGCTTTTTACTAAAGCTGTTTGCTTTAAAGCGCCATATTTTGGTTCGATGAAACCTTACGTACTCGATTTGAGAGAGGGCCATTGTAGTGCGGTGGTTAAAAATCGTCGCAGCGTTCATAATCATATTGGAACTATTCATGCTATTGCGCAGTGTAATTTAGCTGAACTGTGTGCAGGTGTAATGGTTGATGCAACAGTGCCAGTTAAAACGCATCGTTGGATCCCAAAAGGAATGACAGTGCAGTATTTAGCTAAAGTAGACACAGATGTACGAGCTGTCGCTGAAATTGATTTACCACATAAGTGGACTGATAAAGAGGACCTAGTAGTACCGGTTAAACTTTATAATACCCGCGATGAACTCGTATTCACCGCTGATATTACTATGTATATCACTGAAAAAAAATAATGGACAGTCAACTGAGTTGATTTAGTTTTTATCTGTGGCTTGTTTATTTACAAACGACAAGCCGCTGTCGTCTTCCTCTAACAACATTTTAACTTCACTGACTGGTTTTAATTCTTCACTAATAAGCTCAATTGCATCTTTTTCAAAACGTTGCTTTAAACTACCTTCAATAATCGCACCGGCATCTATGCTTAAGGTATCGTGGAATACATCGCCATGAACATGTGCGCCGCTTTTAACATTTACTTCACTGGCGTTTATTGAGCCAATAACTTTGCCTTTTACAATTACATTTTGTGCTTCAACCATGCCTTCAATAATACCTGTTGAGCCAATAACTAAATGTTTTACTTTAATATCACCATCAATACGACCATCTAATTGTACTTCACCTTGGCTAACTAAGGTGCCTGTGAGACGAACATCTTGTGAAATAATAGAGGGAGTGTTATTTACTCTTTTTAAACTAGAGCTTCCTGGTTTTTGTTTCTTTCTACCGAACATGAGAAAGCGCCTTTGTTATTTTTAGAGGATTAACATGTTTGCCATCAAGTAATACTTCATAATGCAAGTGAGTACTGGTACTTCTACCGGTGCTCCCCATTAAACCTATTACATCATTTTTAGTAATTAGTTGACCTTTCTTCACTTTAATCTTATTTAAGTGGCCAAAACGAGTCACGAGGCCATTTTTATGTTCAAGCTCAATAAAGTTACCGTAACCACCGTTGCGGCCGGCTCTGAGAACTATAGCGTCAGCAGGGGCAAAAATTTCGGTTTTATGCCAACCAGCTAAATCGACTCCTTTATGAAAGGCTCGACGATTATTCATCGGATCTTTACGAAGACCAAAACTACTTGAAATGTAATATTTTGCAGCAGGCAAAGGTAAAGAATTCGGAAGCTCTGTTAAAAAGTTCTCAAGGTTATTTAATAAGAGTAGTTTATCGGCAATAAGTAAAAATTGGGTCGGAATTTTTGTTTCATCAAAAACATCAAGTGGGCCACCTTGTGCTGTTTTTTGTTCGCTTAGTGACAAATGTTGTTTAAGTGCCGATTCAAGCCCTGCGCCTTTAAGCATTGCTAAAATATCGTCGTGTCGTTTATTTATTTGGCTATCAAGTAATGCAAAGTTTTTTTGATAAGCTTGTGCTAAATGTTGGTATCTTGCTGAAAAAGTAAGCGGGGTAACTAAGTTCACTTGCTTATTGTTTGGCTCTTCATCAAGTAGTGGAGCATGAAATTCTTCTTTTCGTTCACTAATTGGTGACTCGAGATTACTATCAAGCTGTATTGAATCTTTGCTAATCGAGGCTGGTAATGACTCTATCATGCTTTGCAATAAAGCCTGTTTTTGTTCAAGAATAGCCAGCTGTTCTAACTGATTTGTATAAAGTGCATTTTGTTCGCTGACTTTTTTCTGCCAAAGTAGTTGTTTATTCAATTGGTTTTGCTTGATGTTGGAAATTTTGTTCGTTTGTGAATAAACACGTAATGTAGAAATACTGATCCAAGCTAAAGTAGCAAAAACAAGTACTGCAACAGTAAGCTGAACCCAAGACGCCAAAACAACATGCTTAACTTCACCATTTTGGCGAATAAGCAACTGACGGGCTGGAAATGTTTTTTGATAAAAAGACTTTATAAATACTGACATGGCATATAAACATTGGCTATTAACCGAATTAAGATAGCAATTTGAGTTAAAAAAGCCAGAGAAAAATTGTAACTGTTCAAAAATTAATAAAAAAGGGCTGCTTTTAGTAAGCAGCCCTTTTATTTAATACTCGTATTATTTTGTAGGCAGAACTGTACTCTCTACAGAGCCAAAACCTATACGTGCATAGCCTTCTTTTTCACACCAGCCACGCATAATAATGTTATCGCCATCTTCTAAAAAGCTGCGTTGTTCGCCATTACTTAGCGTAATTTTTTCTTTACCGCCACGAGAAAGCTCAAGTAATGAACCTGCTTCTTCGTGCGTTGGACCCGACTGAGTGCCCGAACCTAGCATGTCACCTGGCATAAAGTTACAGCCATTTACTGTGTGGTGAGTAACCATTTGTGCCACAGTCCAGTAAGAGTGCTTAAAGCTAGATGTTGATACGCGCGTTGGGTTATGGCCTTCGCTACGCATTTTTTGCGTTTGAATTTTAACATCCATTTGAATATCAAAAGCACCTTGGTCGCGATTCGCTTTTGATTCTAAATAGTCCATAGGCTGTGGATCGTTTTCATCACGTGTCCAGCTTGTTCTGTAAGGCGCTAATGCTTCGGTTGTTACAATCCAAGGCGATACCGTTGAGGCAAAGTTTTTAGCTAAAAATGGACCAAGCGGTTGGTATTCCCACGCTTGCAAGTCACGTGCTGACCAATCGTTAAATACACAAAAGCCAAATACGTGGTTTTCAGCATTTTCGATAGCGATTGCATCGCCCAGTGCATTGCCTTTACCTAAGTAAATACCCAGCTCTAGTTCGTAATCAAGGCGTTTACACGGACCGAATGATGGCACTTCTGCGTCTGGCGCTTTGGTTTGACCTTTAGGGCGATGAAATGTTTGACCCGATACGTCAATAGATGAAGAGCGACCATGATAACCAATAGGTACCCATTTATAGTTAGGTAGTAATGGGTTATCAGGGCGAAACAAACTACCCACAGCAGTAGCATGATAAATAGAAGTGTAAAAGTCGGTGTAATCACCGATGCGACAAGGCAAAGAAAACTCTATATCAGACTGTGCAACCAATGTATCGCTAAGCGCTTTTTGGTGCTCAGAGCCTGCTCTTAGTGCTTTTGAAAGGGCCAAACGAAGGGCTGACCAATACTGCCCCCCTAAACCCATAAATGTATTTAGAGTTGTTTCACTTGCTGCATCAGCGGCTGTTTTAGCGTCACCTGTTAAAACGTTTAATTTACTTAGTTTTGCTAAATCGATTACTTGGTCACCAATTGCAACACCACCACGAAAGGCCTCATCAGACCCTTTACGACGAAATTCTGCAAACGGTAAGTTTTGAATTGGAAAGTCGCAATTATCAACATTAGCTGATTCTACCCAGCTGGTTAAATTAATATCGTGGGTTTCGTTAATTAGGCTCATTACATTTCCTTTGGATTTTACTGTATGGCGACAAGGTATAGTTTATTTAATCATACTTGTACTTGGCGCCATACTTTTTAAATATTAAAACGACAAAAAGCAGCGAAGTTCGCTGCTTTTAATTTACTCAAATATTTTATAAAACGCCGCGACGCTCTTGGTCACGTTCGATTGATTCAAATAATGCTTGGAAGTTACCTTCACCAAAGCCACCATCATCAACGCGTTGGATCATTTCTATAAAGATTGGACCAAATAAGTTTTTAGAGAAAATTTGTAATAAATAACAATTTTCACTTTGGCTATCTACGAGTATCTGATGCTGACGAATTTTTTCTTTATCTTCAGCAACCCAAGGTACACGGTCAAAAATAGTATCGTAGTACTCTGGGATAATATCCAACGTTGCAATTGTTGATTTATCAAGCTTATCGAGAGAGCTTACTAAGTCATCTGTTAAAAACGCTAAATGTTGAACGCCTGGGCCGTTGTACTCACCAAGGTATTCATCAATTTGGTTGTTATCGTTACCTTTACCTTCGTTTATTGGAATAGAGAAGGTGCCACAAGGGGACTTAAGTGCATACGAGATAAGCGCTGTTTTTTGACCTTTAATGTCAAAGTAGCGTACTTCAGTAAAACCAAATACGTCTTTATAAAAGTTAGCCCATTTTTCCATGGTGCCTTTATAAACGTTATTGGTTAAATGATCGATTCGGATAAAGCCTTTATCTTCTACAACATTTTGCGTTTCTAAGTCTTCAAAATCACTTTCATAAATAGTGCCTTTGTCGCCAAATTGTTCAATAAAGTAAATTAGGCTGTCGCCAATGCCATAAATTGCAGGGTAGGGCATGTTTTTATGCGTTGAGTCGGTCGCTGGTTTTGCACCACGCTCTACTGCTGTTTCAAATGCTTTTTGCGCATTCTCAACACGCCAACCCATTGAACAAATAGCAGGACCATGGCTTTTAGCAAATTCTGCAGAAAAACCTTCACGCTCGTTATTCAGTAAAAAGTGAATATCGTTTTGGTTGTAATAAACAATGTCTTTACCTTTGAATTTTTTAAGCTTAGAGAAGCCAAAATCAGTAAATACTTTATCCATATAATCAGCATCAGGTGTTGCGTACTCGGTAAATTCAATACCGACTAAACCTAAATAGTTATTTACTTCACTCATTATTATTACTCCCGCAATTAAGCACTGCGATTATGTGTTGTTGTCATATTGCAGTAGATAATCAACCAGATTTTTAATTTGGGGAAGAGGAGGGCGCTATTTAGTGTCTAGTGCATGTGTAAATTTTATAGGACGGTTATTATAAAGTTACGTGTTTGTAATACAGTTAAGTAAAATGAAGTTATATGGTATAAATTCAAGTGGGAGTGCTTGTTTTTAAGTTATTGTATTTAAATACTAAAAAGGAGGTTTAACCTGCGTTAAACCCCCTTTTATAATTAATAAGTAAAAGCTTTTTCGTACTTAATTGTTTACACTTTGAGAGGCGTTGCCAAAAAACTTGTTTCGCTGCTCTAGCCATGGGTTAGTTTTTATTGCTGGAGCTGCTTTGTAGTGACGTTCAATTGTTTGGTTTAAAGTACGTGTAGATTGCTCAAATGTTAATTTTTGTTGTGCAGCGCCCATACGCTTAATTTCATCTTGGGTCATAGCACGGCCAGCATAAAGCAATGCATTCAAGTAACCCGCTACGGTTTCAAAATTATTATCGGTAAATAAAAGCACCGTTTTATTGAGTGCCCATTGGCGGTCAATTTCGCCGTCTTCTTTAACGCCAGCTAATTCACCATCAATGTATACTTCAAATACCCCATTTGTAGGTGCTGTGTAGAAAACAAATGCGACACGGTGCCATGCTTCTGCCTGAGTATTACCAAAGTAGCCACTGTCGCTTGTTGATTTACCATAACCACCACTTGGGTCTATAAATATGTCAGCATCGTCATCCAGATAACTGTTTGTTTCTGCTTGCATTATTGCACGATAAATATCTTTGCCTTCTGAAGGCCAATATAAATCCATAACAAGTGTGTAGTCAGATACCATTCCTTCGTTTGCAAAATCACCATTTGCAGGGGTGTTTAATTCAATTAATAAGCCTTCTGTCGGGGAGTGGCGCGAAAATGCCATTACACCCGAAGGGCCGTCAGTTAAATCATCAATATTTAACTGAGTGGTGGTGTTATATTGGGTTTCATCAGTGCCCCAATTGGTTTCATTTGGATCGAAATAGTTAAGTACTGAAGGCCCAAAATCAGCCGCTAACGGATTGTTAGCATCCTCAAAATTCCATATAGTTACATTTGCTACGTTACTGCACGAGTAAAGCTCAGTGTCGGTATCCAAATGTAGGCATTGGCTTGTTCTAAATCGAGCATATTTATCAAGTAGCCACCAAGCTTCGGCTATTGGCTCTATGTTTGAGAATGTCACACTATTAAAAAATAAATCAGGATTTAAAGCCGCGCCTTTAAATAGCGCAACTTCGTAATTATTTGTGGGTTGTATATCTTCAGGTTTAAGTAAAAACCAATCAGGTTGACTGGCAAACATCGCTGCTAAGTCTCTTCCCGATACTGTTACTTTATAGATAGAATTAAACCCAGGCGTATTTGATGGCTGCCTTTCTACATAAAAAGCTTTATGGAAGTCTTCTTGAGTCAGTGTGCCGGGTGTCCAGCGCTTTTGTACTAGTTCAGGGTTAAGTAATGCTGCGCTAATTGTGCTTGAATGTTTTGCGGCTAAGGCAGTTATTTCAGCTAATTGTAAAGTAGTTGGATAATTTTCTGAAATAGTTATTTCTGTTTCAGCGTCAGGAGCATAACGACCCATAATTTCATCAATAGCTTGTTTAGTCGTTTCATCTCGTTCATTAATAGAGTCGGTTTCAATTGTTTTGTAATCAACAACCGGAGATGATTTATCCGCTAAATCAAAATCAAGCGTTAAATCAGTAATCCCTTTAGCATAAAAATCTGGCTGAATAACAATCGCGCCGTTGTCTAGTGTCTCGAAACTTTCACCACCATGCGTGTGGCCGCCAAGCACTAAATCAATGCCTGCGACGTTAGTTGCCATATCAGTATCAAGACCGACACCTAAATGGCTCAGCATGATCATATAATCTACGTCGTCACGATATTGACTAACAATGCTTTGCGCCACTTGTTGCCATTGCCAGCTCATTTTAAATTGTTTTATGAAATCAGGGATTGGTTCATCTTCAATTGGTTCATCAAGTTCATTCCATGGCACAGAAGTCATACCAAACAAACCTAAAGTGACACACCCTACTTGTATTTTTGCAAATCCAACGCCTGCAAAATCTTGTAGTTGCTCACCTTCATACCGTGTATTACTCGCCAGTACGATGGCATTCTCGTCTTGTGAATAACTTAATAGTTTTTCTGGGCCCCATGCGTAATCATGGTTTCCAACAACACGAACATCAAATTGCATCGCTTTAATTGCTTCTTCTGTTGCAGTACCTTGTGATAGTTGCTCTGCGACGGTGCCTTTTTCATAGTCGTCACCACCATTTGTAAATAAGGTATGAGGAGTTTGGCTTGCTACTTGGTTGTAGTAGGCTTTAATACGGCTGAAATATTGCTCTTGGTAGCCAAAGCGAGCATGTAAATCGGCAACATGCACAAACCTCACTGATTGTTTAGTGGCATTCGCATCACAAGTTGGGCCTATATTGGCAAAAGTTTCATTACGCTGCATTTGTATTGCGTAGGTGCCTAATGTGTTCACTTGCGCGCTAACGAAGCCATCTAACACGGTTGAGTTTTCGATTATGTCCCATGTATTGGTTGATAGTTTTGCTATAAAGAGTTGCCCGCCTAATGCATAGTCCACAGGGATTTTTATTGTAATAGTGATGGGGGTAATTAAAGTCAGCGAGTTTGGTGTAAGACTATGTAAATCTGAAACTATATTTTGTTGCTCATTTGCTTCATCTAATAGTGTTTTCTCGTAAGTAAGCTCTGTATTACTAGAAGTCGCACCAGCAGGAGCGGTTAGTATAAAATTACCTTCATCTAATGTCGTGTCTAAACCAGTCGAGCTTGATAATGTGAGTGTACTTGGCTCTGGTTCAACTGGGTTGTTTGGATTGAGTGTAACCTCGTCACTGGAGCCGCCACAAGCTGATAAAAGCATAATTAAAAATGCTAAAATTGTGGCATGTAATATCGTTAACGATTGCATATACAGCTGTTCCCTGAGTCTATTCTCTAATCAATCAGGCTATAATATCAGTTAACAGTGGTGCGGCAAAGTTGAATAAAAAAATCCCTCATAGCGGTTATGAGGGATTGGTTTTTAGCTATATTATTTAAAAAACAATTAAGAAGCTTTTTCTTCTAACCCTTGTTTTTCCCATACTTTAGCTTTAAATGTCATGAGTACTAAAACAACACCAACACCAATGCTAAATAATGCAATTTGTAGGTATAGGTTAGGGATTTCTTGGACATTATTCGGATCGAAATTACCAGCAAGTAAACCTGCGATGATGTTACCGATTGAGTAAGTTAATACAAATACACCCATCATTTGACCAGTGTAACGTTTAGGCGATAGTTTACTTACCGCACTTAATGCTACAGGGCTTAAACAAAGCTCACCTACTGTATGTAAAAAATAGGTAGTAACAAGCCAGTAAGGCGCTACTTTTAAGCCTTCAGCAGCGTAATGAGCCGCCATAAACATAACTAAAAAGCCTGACGCCATGATAATTAAACCAAGCGCACACTTAACGCTGTAGCTAGGTGATACTAGACTTTTAGATAAATTAATCCAAAGCGCTGCAAAAAATGGTGATAGGGCAATAATAAACAGCGAGTTTAACGATTGAAACCACGTTGTAGGGATTTCAAAAGTACCAATAAGGCGGTCAGTATAATCGCGTGCAAATAAGTTTAATGATGAACCTGCTTGTTCAAAACCAGACCAAAAACATGCTGATGCAATACATACTAAAAATAGCGCCCACATTCTTTGTTTTTCAGCATCAGTTAATTTACCTGTAAAGTAAATAACACCAAAATAAACAAAAAAGATAATAGTGAATACAACAGCTACGTATCCTGCAACCACTGTTGGATTGATTACAATTGCGCCGGTCATTGCAGCTGTAGTCACTGCTGCAGCTATAATTACAAACGCAGCAATACCACCCCATGCGCGGGAAGTACCTTTAGGGCCTAATGGGTTGGCTGGTAAAACGCTATGCTCTGGCAAGTTATTAAGTGAGCGCTTATATTGCACTAAACCAATAGCCATACCAACAGCTGCTGCGCCAAACGCCCAGTGCCAGCCTACGTTTTCCATAAAGTAACCACAAACGTAGTAACCAATCAAAGAACCTAGGTTAATACCCATGTAGTAAATAGCGTAACCACCATCACGACGTTCGTCGGCATCACTGTATAACTGGCCAACCATTGCGCTGATATTTGGTTTTAATAAACCAGTACCCGTCGCTACAAATATTAAGCCAATAAAAAATGAATAATCATGTGGAACTGCCAAAATAATATGGCCACACATAATAATAATACCGCCATACCAAACCGCTTTTTGACCACCGAATAGTCTATCGGCTAGCCAACCGCCAGGTAAACCTAAAAAGTATACTGCGCCTGTGTATAAACCATATATTGCAGCAGCTGATGCAACGGTAAAGCCAAGGCCTTCTTGTTGTAAGCTTGCCGTCATAAACAATACGAGCATAGCTCGCATACCGTAATAACTCATTCGTTCCCACATTTCAGTGAAGAACAATGTCGAAAGTCCTTTAGGGTGGCCAAACCAGCCACTATCTGGAGCTGAACTCATATTTACTTCCTAACTTTAAGAATTGTTGTAATGGCCTTATAATTTTTTGCTTTAGCTATTTTAGTATTTGTATTTACTAGAATGCTCGACCATCAGTATAGTATTTGTAGCTAAGATAATGATTTGCTATAGGGTAATAACACCACAAGGTAAGAGGCACACCCTTATCCTAGTTACAATTGGGCACAAGTATACATATACCTTAGTGCTAGGGGAAGTATTGCGCGGTGTATCACCTTATGCCGAGTTAGAACTCGGCATAAGGTACAATTGGAGTGCCAGGAAATTCAAGAGTGCCATATACAGGGTTGAAGTAGTATCGCATATACAATTGGCCAAAGTTAGGCTCGTAAAAGTCTGAACGATCTATTGCCAGGTAACCACCAAAAAACCAGTGTGGCGTTATTCTATATTCAAAGCTGCCCTCTAGGTTATAAGAGATACTTGAACTTGTGTCGCCCTCAAACGCTGGATTTGCTCCTGTTTCAAGCTGACGAATAAACGCTTCTGCTTGTAAGTCTGGATCGTTAGGGAAAAAGTCAATTGCTTGGGTTTTAGTTTGTGAATATGAAACGCCCGTTTTCAAACGATAAACAAAATCATTGCCCCAACGTGCGTCATAACTAAGCGGTACTGATAAACCAACATAATTTTGTGGACTATAGTAACCACCATGCCCCCAAGTTTCTTCACTTAAATTATATTGGTATGCCCAATGTAATAAGCTTGCTCCTACAGTGAATTCGCGTTCTTGATTGCTAATTACGCGATAATAACTGCCACCCATAATACGATATCGCTGATTGTCTTTTACATTTTGGCCCTTATATGAGGTAAAGTCAGCACTAGACCAAAATCCCCAATTACCACCTAAATCGTGTGATATATTTGCAGTAAGGCCTGTAGAACGTACGCCGCCCCATATTTTACCGGTGTTTATATCTTCAAGACCCGCATAAGAAAGTACTGAGCTGGTAACAGGACGCTTCTCTAATTCAAGGCTGTATCCAAAGTCGCCAATATCATCGGCGTAATTTACGCCCCAGACAATATCCTCAATTAAAAACCCTAAAGGGGTTGTACCTATATCTAAACGCCAGTTTTCATTCTGCCAGCCTAATCCAATATCTACGCCGCTTTCTTTCGGGCTTACTTCATCAAGAGAACACGTAAATATACATAAAGCACCTTGGCCATAACGGCTTCCCGCAAATTGCTCATCAAAACGTGTTGTTTGCGCACTAATTGTTGTCGGGTCTATTTTTACAAAGCCTTGACCTTGCCAAAGTGGGAAATAAGCTTCAATAGGCACTAAACCAGCCCCAAGGGTTGCTTCACTTTCAGTGCTTGTCTGGCCACTAAAGTTAACACCAATAGCGATGTAAGCTTGGTTTTTGTTTTGTTCATTAATAAGCTCACGCTTTGCGCCGTTTATATACCACTCATCGCTTTCATTTATTAGCGAAAGCGAGTTATAAAGCTCTTTTTCAGTTAATGTGCGGTTAGGCGAGAGTGTTTGTGTGTACCAAAGTTGAGCTTGTTCTGTTTCATTGAAATTGCTGGCCACTTGGGCGCCCAAATAACGTAACTCTGTATCATTTGGCGATTTAGTAATGAGTTCTGTAGCTAAACCAAGTGCGTCACCTGAGTAGTTAAAATCATTAAGAGATGCCATAATTTGACGTTGTAAATAGCTTTCCTGTGATGAAGTTTGCGTTATAGCTTGTTGTGTTACTTCTTTGGCTTGAAAATCATCACCTTGCTCTCTGTACGCTTTAGCAATCGCTAGTAAAGCTTGTGGCTCAATAATTTGCTTATTTTGTACTTTTTGCTGATATAAGATAATCGCTGCTTGGCGTTGTTCAAGCGCTAAATTTGCGTTAATTAATGCTGTGGTTATTGCTGCGTTATTTTTATATTTTTGGTCTAGTTGATTTAGTTTCGCAATTAAATCGCTGCCGCTGTAATACTGGTTAATATAGTTGTTTTGTAACTGTACATATTGATTAACATCATTTTTAGATGCATTTTCTGAAAGAGCATAACTGGTGAACCATTGTTTAGTTTGTTGCTCATTTCCTTGTTCTAATAGCCATTCGCCATAAAGCATATGCCAATAAGCAGAAAGTGTAGGTTGTGCCGTTAATGCTTTATTTATAAGTTTAACAGCGTATAGCTTTTCATTAATTCGATACCAATTACGTGCTAATTCGGCTTGCATTACGGGAGTTAAGTTTTGTGCTTCTAAGGCGCTTAAATGATAGATGGCCGTTGCTTTATTTTTAGCATCAAGATGGCGCTCGCTTTGAGTTAAAGATTCGTTAAGTTGTAGCTGTTGTTCTAGCGTAACAATATCTGCATTTCTGGCTCTAAAGGGAATATATTGCAAGGTTGCAATAGCGCCTTGGTAGTCATCAATAGATCGTAGAAAAAGCGCGTGGCTATAGCGCAGCTGAGGGTTTAAAGGGAACTGCCACAATACGTTATTAAACAACGTACGAGCTTTATCAGTAAGCCCTTTTTGTTGGTATATAAAAGCTAAGTCGTAATATAGCCAAGATTGCTCTGGTGCAATATCTATTGCCTCACGCAACACTTTTTCAGCCTGCTCTAAATCACCTGCTTGCGCTAGGGTATTTGCTTTTGCTCGATATTGGCTACTAAGCGATATTGAATAGGATTGCTTAATTTGCTCCTTTTGAGCAAATGTTAAACGGCTATAAAAAGACGTTAAAGCTTGTTCACTTTGTTCAAGTTCAGCTATTTCAAGCAAACCTAATAAGGCGCTGTTATTGAGAGGGGCATTCTTTAAAACAATTTGATAGGTTCGTGCTGCTTGAGAGTATTGCCCTTGAGCAAATTGTAACAAGCCTCTGTTATATAAAACTGCATTAGGGTTTTGCTCCAATGCATCAGCTAAGTCTAATTTTAGCTTTGCTATTTTAAATTCATTCTTATTAATTGCATCTTTGGCTTGGCGTATATAAAGCCAAAACTTTGCTGTTTTAGCTAATCCTTTTAAGGTTTCTCTTTGTGCAAAATCGGCGGTGTGCTGTTGCGCTCGTGTAAAGTACTCATAGGATTTTTGATTGTCACCTAAGCGTAAATAAAGAATACCCAGACTTCGCATTATTGCACCGTCTTGAGGTCGCCCACTTATCGCTTTTAACAGTAACGGTTCAGCCGCTTTTAATTTGTTTTTTTCAAGGAGTTTATCGCCTCTAACCCAGAGCTGATAGGCTGGATCTGCAATTAAGGTTTGACGTGCTGTTAAATCTTTTTTGAAATCCTGATACTGTAACTCACCTTTAGTACTAAACGGGTAAAGCATAAAGTAGGTTTGAAACTCTTTATCAGTGGCACCACTAATTGGCATGTTTGCTAGCGAACCGAGCCAAATCTCTTCTACTTCATTACTAAAGCTAGAAGTTGAGCCGTATTTACTTAGAATACGAATAGCGTGCTTGTCACTTGGGTTACGTCTGAGTAAATGCCTCGCGTAAGCAATCTCAACTTGGCCTATATTAGAGTAACTTTGCAATAATGTTTCGTAACCATTTTTAACACTTTGCCATTGAGAGCTGTCTTGTGCGTACCAGCTTAAATGTTCTAGTTCATAATTGAGTGTTGGGTATACATTATTAAATATTTTATTATAAATTTGACGTGCAGGTTCGTACCGACCTGCGCGAGCTAGTAATTTAGCTTCTTGAATAGCCGATTTATCTTTGCCTTCAATTCGAGACATGACTTTGAGTTTTTCAATGCAAGGGGGTTGCTTAACAAGTCCGTTATTTAATTTGCTTAGTAATTGATTTGCTCCATCTAAATCACCGTTAACAAAGTTGTAATGCGCTTGAGCACACTGTGTTTCTATGCGGGTTGGAGCAATCGCGACCAGCTTTTTCAAGCTATCTTCAATAAGCCTTTTATTTTTTTGTGCTTCACCAATATTTATTTGGCTTAGTAACCACTCAACAGATCGCGTATCAATATCATTTACTGTTTTTGCGTTTAGCATTGGGCTCAGTATTAATACGCAGAGTAGGGCAACCTTTAGCTGCATTCAGTACTCCATTTAGGTTGTAATGTTCCATCCGCTGTAATTGCAAAACGTTTATTTAAAGTACTTGTACCAAATAAATTTAATACACTGTCGTAGTAACGAGTTTGAGTGAATGACTTATCAACCATTAATTTTTGCTGAATTGTCATCGCTAAGGAATCATCGTCTTGTATTGCAAGTAAAGGTAGTAAAGCTGCATTAAAGCCTAATGGGCCTCTTTTTTCTGATTTACCTGATTTCGAAAACGTATTTAATGGCACATAACCACGGTCATTAATTGTTTTTAAAAATGGATTAAATTGTGCTAACAATTCTTTTTTATAAGGTGCATCGTTTGCCATCATACTGGCCCATAAATAAACCCTAATAGCGTTGTAGCTTCCTACGTCACTTGTTTTTTTATCGTAATAAAAACCATTATTAGTGTCGTACATTACCCAGTCAGGGCTAACACCTTGTTTGGCCGTATCTAGAATTAACTTTGCTGAGCTTTCATGTAGTTGTTCCCAAGGAGAATGAGGATATAGTTTTTTAAATTGTTGATATATAAATAAAGGTGAGTAACTAGGGTTTAATTTATATTGTTCGTCTTTAAAGTCAAAGCCAGCTGGGGCCGGTAGTAATGACAAACCAAGACCGGAAATATAGGCTGTTTCTTCTCGTATTATACGCTGAGCTAGCACGGCCGCTAATATACTATAACGACGGTCATCCCAGAGAATAGCAGCTTGTGATAAGCTATAAGCTATCCATAAATCAGAGTCAGAGGCAGGGTTTGAATCTAAAATTGCTCCTGCATTTTTTTCATTTATACCCCATTGCCATGCTGGTAAACGCGTACTTAAATCACCTTCGGATAAATGATTTTCGGTCCAATCAAGTACTAAATCAAACATTGCTTTATCGTTTGCTATTACAGCAAAAAATAACGCGTAAGACTGACCTTCAGATGTTGTAATACTCTGCTTACTACCTAAATCAATAACACGACCATCTGGGCTTATAAAGTGGCTTTTAAATACTTGCCATGCTTGCCACGGTTGACACTGTTCTATCTGTGCTTTCGTATTAAAAGCAAATAATGCCACAGCAATGCAGATTACCTTTATAAGTGACTTCATTATTTATCTCCTTCAGCTAAACGCTTGTATGTAAGTGCTTGTAATAATCGCCATAGAATAAATGAGATCATCAGTAGCGTTAAAATAGATAATAACGCTAATATAAATGGGTGATCTGATAAGTGAAACCAAATTAAGGTATGAACAGGGATCTGACCAACAAAATACTGTTTATCTGTTTTAATTGTTTCGATCCCTTGTGTTGTAATTATTGTTGCACTGCCCTTAATTTGTTCTCGACTTTGCGAGTTCATCAGTGCGTTATCTAATAGGCCAAACGCTTCATTTGTTGTTGCCGTTAACGATACTATAGAACGTTGCGAGCTAAAGGGGGACTGATAGCCTGTAATCACCGCCATATTGCCGCTACTCTTTACGTTTATTTGTATTTTTTCAGCTTTATTATCGTCATAAGCACCGTTATAAATAGCGAGTTTAATTGCACGTTGATTGTTGTTAAGCAAAATGTTTTTTGGTTCATCTTCTTTTAGCTTGTCACTGCGCGTACTTGGTTTGGTTATAAACAGTATGTCTTTATCGTTGTAGTTTATATCATCACTTAAATATTTTACTGTTAAACGGTGACCAGGGTAGCCTGTTATAGCGCCAAAATGACCGGTTAAATTAAAGAGCATTGAAAGTGCTTTAGGTGTTGGGTTTTCATTCAAAATAACTAATGTTTGTTGTAAATCGGCGTATTTTGTAAACGGGAATCCACTATTAGCAAATACATTTAAATCTGGTAGTGCGATATAGTGATTAAAATTACTTACATCAATATGAGAGTTACCGTCTATAACACCATATTCGCCGCCAAGAGGAGCTCCAGTACATGTTGCATTTTTTAGTACGTCAAATCGAAAATCAAAATTAAGCTCATTACGTTTAGCCAAGCTAATACCATTAAGCGAAAAGTTTTCAGTACTTTGAGTTGAATCTGTATTAGCAATTAACGGTAACAGTGTTTTTGTTGTACTTACAGTAGAGTCATTTTTTTCTAATAAAAAGCCACTAATAAACTCTTGGTTTATCAGCATATTCAGCCTAGAACTTAGTGTGTCATCTTCTGGCGTATTACGATATTGCAACGTTATCGGGATCCCTTTTTCACGCCACGTAAATAAATCAGGCGCAAAGCGAATATTCAACTTAACAGGACCGCTATTGAGCCCTGTAGTTTGTAACTGAGTTGGGTAGTCAATTAACTCATCAAAATGTACAGGGCGATCGCTTCTCAGCCATCGAGGTGCATCGTAAGCTTTGCGAAGTGGAATCTTATTCATGCCTTCAATACTTACACTTCGGCCAGTCATTACTTTATGGCCAAACACTAAACCGTTTACTGCGGTTTTTAAATCTTTTTCATCACGTCCTAATATAAGGAGTATTTTTTTATAACGGTGTATTGGATTGGAAATAATCTCGATTGTTGGTTTTTCTACATCAGGGTAGTCGGCTAAAAAAGCAGGTTTAGATGCGTTTGTAATAAATACAACACTGTGTTGATTAGGTGATTGATTAAGTACAACAGGGAAGTTAGCGCCACGCCAATCAGCTTGAGCACCAAACCAGCTCGAAAGTGTTGCAGCGGCTTCTATTGCTTCTTTATTTGGTGTGCCGGAAAAAATAAACGGAAGAGTTAGTTTACTGTAATCTTTGCTATCAAAAAATGGTTCAGGTAAATACTCAATTTTACTATCAATAGCCAGTGAAGTTTGGTCGAGAGTTATATTACTTGATTTGTTTATTTCTACCCAAATAGCACGGCTAAAATAGTCTTGACATGACGTACTATAATAACCAACAAGCTCAAAGCGAATTTGATTGAAGTCTTGAATGTATTTTGCGTTGAGCGCTATATTATGTTCAGCGGTATTTTTAATAATATTTGAAGGTTCATTTATAGGTAAAACTGTCACCAAATTTTCATTAAAATACACTTTTAAATGCGATACGTTGGCAATTAATGAAGGGGAGTTTGTGTATGAGAAATTCAACATCAAATTTTTACTCAACTTATCAATGCGATTAGTGAAGTCGACATTTGAATCGTTATTTATAGCGTCTAGCTTATAATTATTAAAACCGAGAGCTTCAAAATCAAGACGTAAGCTAGTAACTTGAGCACTCTCAGGGTAGCCATTGTTGAATATGGTCTTATCACTCATGGGCTCAATAGCATTAGCTTGCCAAGCAATGTTCATGAGTAAAAATATAACGAGTGTACTAAGTAGCTTATTAATCATAATTATTTTGCACTATAGGTTTTTTTGGAATGAATGAGTTTATATACATAACTAAACGAGTTAACAGTTTAATAGTCGGTTGTAATGGCCTAGGCGCATGAAATAGTAAATTACTAAAGCCTCTTAAACTAGTCTTTTGTACTTCTTTGAAGCTGTATGACGGGCGATCATGCCTAAAGTTATTTTGCCAATCAAGCCAAGCATCTGCTCTAGAAAAAGTACACTGTATAAATGCACGTTGTTTTTCGAGCGACAAATCTTTAAGTGTCAGACCTATCTGTTTATTACGGGTATTACACACATGAGTTGTAAACGAAAATTGTTTGTCTCCTCGACTCATTAACAACTCAATTTTATCGTTTACTCTACATAGGTGGGCATGCTCTGTCTCAATACCGACACCATTATCTGAGTAATCAGTGATTCTAACTTTTAATGTGTGCCCATTCGCTAAGCGAATACCCGCTGGAAAGTTGGCTTTTATTCGGTGTGAGTGCCTTACTTGACGCGCTTCTGCTGCAACAGCAACAGCGGCTCCTAGAATAATCATGTTGTAGAGCGCCCAGCCCATACTAATCACTAACACACCTATTTGAGAAGGGTCACCAAAGATCAAACGCAGTACCCCAAACACGATGCCCAGAAGGTTAATTGCTAATAGTATGAGATAGGGTTTCGAAATTCCCCAGTCGTAATGCTCTTCATCATTTAGCCCACCTTTTTCTGTTACATTAAACTTACCTTTATTAGGATTAAATAAGGCAACAGTGGTTGGTTTCAATATGTACCAAGCCAACACCGACTCATACACTTCGCCCCAAAATGAGTACCTGTATTTACCTTGAATACGTGAATTAGTCGCTTTAATTTGAATAAGCGTAGGTACTACATAAATAAAAATAGCTAAAAAAGGCGCATAAATAATATAGGCATTAAAGTAGATCAGTGCTAAAGGGGCTGTTAAAAATACAATACGAGGTATTCCCGATAAAAAATGTAACATTGCGTTTATATAGCACAAGCGTTGAGGAATACTTAACCCTTTGCCCATTAAAGGGTTATCAAGTCTGAAAATTTGCGCCATACCGCGTGCCCAACGAATTCGTTGCCCAATATGCGCCGATAAACTATCCGTAGCGAGTCCTGCGGCTTGTGGAATGTTGATATAAGCTGTTTTATAGCCTGCGCGTTGCATGCGCAGTGCTGTGTGAGCATCTTCGGTTACAGTTTCAAATGCAAAACCACCAATATTATCCAGCGCTTCTCGTTTTAATACCGCACAAGAACCACAAAAGAAAGTCGCATCCCACATGTCGTTACCGTCTTGAATAAGCCCGTAAAATAACATGTTTTCATTTGGGATTTGGCTGTGATTGTTAAGGTTTCTTTCGAACGGATCAGCAGAGAAAAAATGATGTGGTGTTTGCACTAAACAGACTTTACTGTCTTTTAAAAATTGGCCCATGGTTGTTTGCAAAAAAGAACGCGCGGGAACATGGTCACAGTCAAATATAGCAATGTACTCACCGTGGGTATAGCGCATAGCGCTGTTCATATTGCCAGCTTTGGCATGATTGTTATCCGGACGCGTTAAATACCCTACGCCAACTTCTTTTGCAAAATCGGCAAATTCAGGACGTTTACCATCATCGAGAATATACACATTTAACTTGTCCTCAGGCCAATCGATACTTAGCGCTGCTAATGTAGTTGGTTTTACAACACTCAATGGCTCATTGTAAGTTGGGATATACACATCAACCGTAGGCCATAAGTCAGTGTTTCTAGGTAATGGTATGGGCTTGCGTTCGAGTGGATTAATAGTTTGGAAAAAACCAAGTATTAAAACAAGCCAAGCATATGTTTCAGCAAGTAGTAGTCCGGCTCCTAAGGCTAAAGCAAGAGGATCATCCCAATTGAGTGTTTCAGTGTAACGCCACCACAAGTAACGTGAGGACGTTGTTACCGATAAAGTGATCATTACAATCGTTGCCATCTGGCCTTTTATTCGCTTAAGTGAATAGGCGACTAATAAAATGAAGCTTATAAAAATGGCTTGCGCTTCTAGACTGAAAGGAATAGTGATAAAAATCGTTAATAAAAACAATATGAATGCAATCACAATGTATTTTACATATTTATTTTGCCAAACACGCGCATCGGCAATAGAGTAAAAAGCACTTTGTTTAGGTTTTTTTTTGCTTTTTGACAGTATACGCCTTAGTAACTTACCTAATTTTAAATCAAACCACCTAAACTGCCTAAAGAGACGATTCACTGAGTCATAGAAATGGTGTGATATTTTTTCTTTCGTCGCCCTTTTTTTTGTCGTTTTTTTAACGAACGTCAAAAAAACGCTTTGTAAAATAAAGCGTATTGAATTTGAATAAGGATGGTTTCTATACGGTTGTCTTAAATGCGGATAATTCACGCTTATCGATTCACGAATATTACGCTTATGAACGCTAATTTTTACAAATAGAGAACTTACTATAATCAGAAATGGCATCAGCAATGCTTCAATCGCATTCATTCTGTGTTGATTGAAGTAGCCGTGAAACTTAAACAGAATCAAACGGACTAATTTTTCGCTAAACAATAAACTCAGCACCAGTCGAAAGGTGTTTTGAAAAGGGTGTTTATGAAGTGCCTTAAATGAGATCATAATGCTGTTTTACTTACCAACCAGCCAGCCAGCGTTTCGAAATCGTCGTTAGCAATGCTATAAGGTGCACAGTTTAGTGCCACATTACGATAAGCCGTTGACTCTTTAATCACTTCGTCACTATTTATAAAAAAAGGTGCCATAAGTGGGAGTGTTGACTGCCAAAGTGAGAATAAATCGAATTCTAATTCAGAGGATGAATTGTATCGGTTAACTAAAAAAAAGTGATGCCACGAATTTTCTGTCTTTTTTAGTTTTTGCAAACGTCTATAAATAAGACTGTGGCATACCGCATCGCAATTGACTAACTCAATGACAATATCGTCTTTATGTAAGGTGTAGTTACTGATATCTATATGACTTGGACAATCGAAGAGTACCCAAGCGTTTTGAACATTGTCCAGTTTATTGCAATTATCAATCAGTTCGTTTAATGCGGTATTAGAAGGTGTTTTTTCGCCATGGGGTAAAAAAATGATGCCGTCACTATCTTGGTAAAAACATGTCAGGATATCGTTGAAATTTTCAGCGTCGCTCCAGCCTTGTGTATTTTTCCAAGGCAAACCAAAATGCAGCCCTAAATCACTTTTTGGGTCTAAATCAACCGCAATTACGTGTACACCGGATTTTTTCAGCACGCAGGCAAGATTAGCCACAATTGCGGTACAACCTGTACCACCTTTTATACCTTTTAAAAAAATTCTTTGCACGTGATGGGGTTACCTATAGTTTCAACGGCTAGTAATAGACGCAAGTTCGTTATCAATTTCTTTTAATAACGCATATTTATTTATAGTTTGCATGTTTTTTTGCGTATTCACTATTTCAATGTAATCTTCACTTTTACCGCCAAAGCGATGAGCTAAGTTTGCTATATCGTTAGATGTGAGTGTTTGAGGATTTTTTGAAATTAAGTTTTGCATTACTACCTGTATCAGTATGTTTTATTTTATAATATATGGACATTATTTGACTATTATATATAGAATAGCGGCTAAAACTAGTAAAAAAGTATTTTTTTGAAAGGTGTTTTGTGTGCATAAGTTTAACATTTTGGGATTAGACCCCGCAGCTGAAGAAATAAAACCTGCTGCAATTTATGCTGTTTTAGCGCCTTTAGACAATTTTTCTATTGAGTTTATATTGCATTCAATAAGCCCCAATGATGTGAAAGAAAATATTTTTATAGTCTCTTCTCAGATAGAGTCATTCTTTGAATCTTCTTGTTCGAATTTACTACTTGATGCTAGTGAGCAAGGCCGAGTACATTCTTTTTCATTTACAAAAGAAATTAGTGAGTGGAATGCAAAACGCATAAATAAAGGGATTATTAAAGAGTTAAGTGCGTATGAAAATATAAAAAATGCTCTAATCGTTGTTCATTTTAGTACTCAGCAATTACGTGATACCACTGAACAGCAATTTGAAACGCTTATTGAGCAATATAAATCATTTTTAATTGATACAAATACTAGTCTTCTATTTTTAATCTCAGGTCCTGAAGTTGCTAATTATCGATTTTTAGTAAGGCGCTTAAATCAACTCTTTAGCGGCGTTGTGTTTGTCGATAATGATTCGGCTGCACGAGTACTTGAGTACGACTATTGGAGACACAGCACAGGGGTATTATCAAATACTCACTATCAGTTAATTTTGCAAAATGATCGGTTAGTTGTAGAAGAAGGGAAAATAGAAACCCAAACACTTAGCAATAAACATTTTAATGATGAAGATGTTGTGTGGTTAGTACAAAACTCAGTACCAGAGGGAACAAAGCTGCCTGCAAATTATCATGTTGTAAAAAGTAACAGCGATTTATTTGAAAAAGGTCCTCAGCTAGAAGCCGCAACATTAGTATTTTCGGTTACACGCTATACCGACTTATCTGAGTTGGGTAAACAATGTTTTGAATTGAGAAAAAATTGTGGTCGTTGGTTAAAACTCGTGATTCAAAATGTAGATGGGATTATCAGGCACCAAGACGAGTGCTTATTTTTAACGCTGGGTGTTAATCTTATTTTGTATAGCTTTTCCGAACCTTCTCGGTTGTTATCGCAAATTCAGTCGATCCAAGGCTTTCAATTTTCTCGACCATTGCCTCCATCTGTTGAGCATGTATTACGATATACTGAAAACACGTTTTCAAAAGGTTACTTACCATTTATTGATTTTACTCGCCAAGTTGAAGTGCACAGTGACTCGGCGGTTAATTTAGGTGTCAGTGGGGTACTGGTTGTACTTGAGTTATTACCAAGAATAGATCCTATTCACCCACTTCATCTATTTCACATAAAACGTGAAGGTGATGTATTTAGTGTTGCTGAAAACAAAGTTTACTTGTATCTACATGCTTGTAGAGAAAATGATGTAATGAATGCGATTAAACATTTATTCAAATTAGAAACCAGTGATTTTTTTGCTCAACAGAGCATTATTTCGGACCACTTCTATATTCAGCAAGAATGTAAACAATTACGCCGATATTATAGAGATAAAGATGTGAGTGATTTTACAAATCAACTAAAAGAAAATGACAGTTACAAGTTCGATCCTGCTTTAGCAAAAAATCCCAGTATTGATATTGCTACGCCTGAATTTTTCACTCAGGAACGCCCTGATGCAAAAGCTTTTACAATGAAAGTTAAAGAGCTGTGATATGAGTATTAATCAACTTTTAATTACAGCATTAATCTCGGGGTTATTTGGTGTTTTATTGTGCCTAATTGGCTCTTACATAGTATCTAAATTAAAAAAGTATTATTACAAAATGACATTTAAGCACGAAGTGTTAGAACCCTATACACCTAAAAATAAGGAACGTAAGTGAAATTGTCTGGTCTAGGGGTTTGGAATCTCTATTTTTTAGTTAAATTTGCCCTGTATTATTACGGCGTAATCGATTTTAGTTTTTTGAGCAATGCTGCGTTGGCCGCTTTGTTAGTAATACAATTTAAAAATGCGCGAGTTGAGAAGGTTAAACACATTATCGCACTGATTATAGCTGTGATTTTACTGTATAAAGATTCGTGGTTACCTCCCATTAATCGTTTAATTAAACAGGCTGGTAACGTTCAAGATTTTAGCTTTGATTATTTTATCGAACTAGTTGGGCGGGTAGTTAATGTCGATATGCTACTCGGCTTATTCATTATTGTTGTTTTATTTTGGTACAGCTCTCAATGGATTCGGTTTACTACAGTGACTATTATTGGCTTGGCGTTTATTGGCTGGCAAGGTCAAAGTAACTCATTAGATATTAATGAAAGCCCTACAGTGGTTAATAACAGTAGTATTGCAACTCAAAGTAAGGCGCCTGTTGTAACAACCCAATACCAATCGCCCGACCAAAAGCTTAGTGATTTTTATCAACAACAAAGCTTATTAACAAGTCACTTTCCAAAGGAATACAATGGCGAGTTGTTTGACGTTATTATTTTAAATATTTGTTCTATGGCAGTTGCTGACTTAAATTTTTTAGGTATTAGCGTTACAGACATGTATAAAGATTTTGATGTGGTGTTTCCTGATTTCAACTCAGCCACATCATATAGTGGTCCAGCAGCCATTCGATTATTAAGAGCAAGCTGTGGACAAACAAACCAAGCGTCTTTGTTCAAGGATGCGCCAGAACAGTGTTATTTATTTAAGAACTTAGAAAAACTAGGCTATCAAAACAACGTAGTGATGAATCACGATGGGCATTTTGATGAATTTAAAGGCCTAATAAATAGATATGGTGGCTTAGACAGCAAGCCATTTAATATTGATTCTATGCCTATTGCTCAGTATGGGTTTGATAATAGCCCTATTTATTCAGATGGTGCGGTTCTAAACGGCTGGCTTGACCAACAAGCTAAAGACTGTAAGCCTTGTGCAATGTACTACAATACCACGAGTTTACACGATGGTAATCAACTTGCTAATAGAGCCCGCATGAATAGCCAGCAAAGTTATCCTCTTAGGCATGCAAACTTATTTTCTGATATTAATGGCTTTATTAAAAACCTAGAAAAACGTGGTAGAAATGTAATGCTGATGGTAGTACCTGAGCATGGTGCTGCACTAAAAGGAGACAAAGTACAATTTGCTGGTTTGCGAGAAATACCAAGCCCAGCTATTGTATCAGTTCCAGTTGCAATTAAATTTATTGGCCCTGATGTGCAAAACTATTCCCAAATTGTAATTGATGATTCAATCAGTTATTTTTCATTGTCAGAATTAGTGAGTAAAACATTGAAAACTAATGTTTTTGGTGGGAAAAATAGTATAGCAAATTTGTTAGATAATTTACCGAAAGCTCCAAAAGTTGCTGAAAATGCAGATACTATAATGATGTATGTTAATCAACGACCATACATACAATTAGATGGCGGTGATTGGTCTGAATACCCACAAGGTGATTAATTTTTATTAAGAACTGCAATAGCAGTAGTGGCATATTTCATGGAGTAAATATGTTATTGCTGTTATTGCGTGAATAAATCCATGTATCTACTCATTTATTATAAACACTAGTATTGTCCAAAAATGTTTACAATAAACTACCTTCTCATAGCCACTTAGCGTATTATTCAATTAATATAGTTTTCCTTCCTTAGAGGATGTATGCGTTTAGATATTCATTGTGCTGACAGAATCGGTATCGCCCAAGAAATTCTCAATATTTTAGTTAATTACAGTGTTGATCTAAAAGGAATAGAGGTTGATTCAGTTAATTGTCGTATGTATGTAAGTTTCCCTGAAATTGAGTTTGAACAGTTCCAGAAAATAATGCCATCAATTCGTTTAATTGATGGTGTTCATGATGTACGTACAACCGCTTTTTTACCCTCTGAGCGTGAGCATAATGAGCTAAACACATTGCTTCGAGCATTGCCCGATGGTGTTATTTCTATTGATGCCAAGGGTTGGGTACGCTTATGTAACGATGCGGCTTGTAAAGACTTACAATTGAGTGAAAAAGAGGTTATTGGTGCAAATATCAATAATTTGCTGAAAGGCTTTAATTTTACTCGCTGGTTAGAAAGTAAAGAAGTATTAGGGCAAACCACCAGAGTGGAAGTCGCTGGTGAAGACTTTATAGCCGATATTTTACCTATTGCTGTGCCGCAAGGTGGTGAAGGTGATGTACTTGCCGGTGCTGTTATTAATATAAAATCACAAAGCCGATTAGGTCAACAAGTTAGTGCATTTAGACGTTACGGACAAGAAAGCTTTGCAACTATTCATAACTTTAGTACTGCTATGCGTCGTGTTGTTCGCGAAGCGCGTAAAATGTCTCAGTTAGAAGCACCAATACTAATTACGGGTGAAACAGGAACCGGTAAAGAGCTATTAGCACGGGCGTGTCATTACGCATCTAATCGCTCAGTGAAGCCTTTTATTGCGCTGTCGTGTGCTTCACTTCCTGATGATGTTGCTGAATCTGAGTTATTTGGCTACGCAGGCTATGAAGAAAATGCAGCACCTAAACGCGGCGTACTTGAGCAAGCCGATGGTGGGACTGTGTTTTTAGATGAAGTGGGCGAAATGTCGACTCAACTGCAAACTAAGTTATTGCGCTTCTTACAAGATGGCACATTTAGGAAAGTGGGTGATGAGAACGAAGTTAAAGTTAATGTTCGTATAGTCGCAGCTACTCAAAAAGACTTACCTGCTATGGTGCAAGAGGGCGTGTTCAGAGAGGATTTATACTATCGAATCAACGTATTAACATTAGATATTGCACCACTTAGAGATCGCAAAGCCGATGTTGGGCCACTCGCAGAGCATTTTATTCAAAAATATGCACAGCAAAATGGTCACGCGGTGCCACTGTTATCTCAAGAGTGCTTAAGCTTTTTACAACAGTATCCTTGGCCTGGAAATGTACGCCAATTAGAAAATGCAATTTATCGTGCGGTATCTTTATTAGATGATAGTGAGTTACGAGTAGAGCATTTACAGTTACCTACGTTTACGCATGACTTAGGGTATTTAGAATCTGATTTTGAAGGTTCACTGGATCAAGCGGTAAAACGTTTTGAAGCAACATTATTACGCAAACTTTATCCAGCTTATCCAAGCTCACGACAGCTCGCTAAACGTTTAGGTCTTAGCCATACAGCAGTTGCAAATAAACTACGAGATTACGGTATTAACCGTAAAACAGTTAAAGTTTAAAATACGGCAATATTTAAAATAGGGCGCTAATTAATTTTTAGTGCCCATATTTTTTTTGACACCATCAATGGCAATCGTCTTTATACCATCTTCATCAAATTTCATAACAATACTGGCATTATTACGAGCAAAAAAGTAACTTCGGCCATCTAACTCAATAACATAATTCCCTTTCACTTGATCACTAAACTGTTGTTTTTTTAGAGTGATGGTGTGCTTGCCTATTGTCCAATCAAACGCTTCTATAAATCCATTATTAAATTCTTGAACCCATACTTGGCTGCCGTCTTTTGCAAGCGTGATGGCGACTGAGTAGGAACTAGGAATTTGATCCATTTCATAACTCTTTGAGCCAATAGTAAACTTCTTAAATTTTTGTTGCCAAGCAAAACCAAATTCAAACGATTTTTCTACCCCTGTAGAGTAAGTAATAGAGCCATTACCGGGGAAATTAAAATCGGCTAACGCGTGGTGGCTCACTGTTAAGAATATACTAGCAATAAGGATGTTTAATTTTGAATTCATAAGTAAATTTTTAGTTGTATTTATAACTTCAGATTAAAGCAGAATATTCGTCTTAGCAAGTGCCTGTGTTACACTCAGGTAAATTGAACTGGTAAGACCTTTGCTGTGAACTTATATATTCGACTTCTTTTATTATTTTTTAAAATTAAGCGTAATCATCAATATCAAGACTTACTTGATACAGTAGATATTGATTACAAAGCACTACCAACTGATTGCGATATAAATCTGCATTTAACAAACTCACGTTATTTAGCCATGATGGATTTGTCACGTACATGGATGACGGAACGAGTGGGTTTGCTTAAGCAAATTTTGAAACGCCGTTGGTTTCCTATTGTTAATGCTACCGCTATCACGTATATCCGTGATATTAAACCAATGCAACGCTACACTATTAGTACAAAACTAGTTGGTTGGGATCATAAGTATTTTTATATAGAACAAAAATTTCATTCAGCACGAGGCTTACATGCTATTGCTTATGTACGCGGTGTGTTTAAAAGTAAAAAAGGCATTGTAAGTATCGAAGAAATGCTTGAAGTCGCTAGTTTTAAAGGTAAAACACCGATACTACCGAGTGAAGTTATGCATTGGAAAGAAATGCTTGAACAGAAAAAAGCAAATAACTTACCCAAATGATTAGTTAATTAAAATAAAAAAGGCCTTTCGGCCTTTTGCACACACATGCATTAAAGCATTTTTAAAAATTATACCTAACCCCAAACATGGCGACTACTGGGTCCAGTTCAACGGTTGAAGTGAGAGCTTTTGCGCCATTAGCATATACTGTTGCATCAGTATCAATATCCATAATTGATACCATTGCATGTAAACCCCATTTTTCATCAATTTTATAATTAGCACCTACTTGTGCTACAAATCCAAATGAGTCGTCTAACTTTACTTCTACATCATTTGTACCAAGCGTTGTTTTAAGCGCTTGCGACGGTTGCTCATCAAAGAATGTTGTATAATTAACTCCAATACCCACAAATGGTCTTAATGCATAACTTGTATCTAAAAAGTGATACTGAGCAATAAGTGAAGGGGGGAGTTGTTTTATATTCGCGATTTTATTACCCGCTAGCCCACCAGTACCATTAACATCATGCGAAAATGGCGTTGCTGCAATAAGCTCTAGCACCCATTGGTCGTTAAATGCGTAGTCAAGCGTAATACCTAGTTGCGTATCAGAATCACCTTTTAGACCTAAAGTCGGTGCTTCGTTAATTTTTGAGCTGCTGTTATCAGGGTTAATGTTAATAGCACCCACATTTACGCTAAAATTGGCGTGTGCAGCAGGAGAAAGTGCTAATAAAGAAGTCAGTAATGCAATACTAATAGTGGTTTTCATGTTGTTCTCCAAGAACTACTTTTTGATTGACGCTATTATTGCAGTTTTAAAATGTTCAAAACCTGTCCTAGATCAAAGTTTCAAAAATGTTTGAACGTTGTGAAGTGTTTTATTGATTTAGATTAATTTTGATGTTGATTAGCGACAGAGATACTTGACTCTTGATTTCTTAAATAGCTAAAAGCGCTGTTCTGAATGTGTTTAGTGCGTGCAAGTTCAGGTTTTTAGGTAGCAAAAGTTATAAATCCCCCTTAACCAGAATCGAGAAAACGACGTCTCTTTTTTTCATGATTAGGCTCTGCCTTACCTGATTGCCACACAGTTTGCTGTAAATTTAACCTCAAAAGTTAAACCGCTCATAATAATAAAATATAAAAAATAGTCACAGCTGTGTATTAATACTGACATCGCTTAGTCATAAATTCAGGCTTTAATAATAACTCAATATTTTCGTGAGTCTCTTAACTAAAGTTAGGGCTAAGCAATAAAGGGCGTTTGATATGGCTATCACTATTTTTGATAAAGCAATCAGTGAAAGAGAGTTCCAACGCGACGTTGTTGCATATTTACAAACGCTTATTCGATTTGAATCTGTTACACCTAATCAGGCTGGAGCAATTGATTGGCTTACTAGAGAATTGAGTGACTTGGGATTCCAGTGTGAGCATATTAATGTAAACGGCGTGAGTAATTTAATCGCTTCAATTAGTTTTGGAACCGGACCATGCGTCGGCTTTTCAGGACATATAGATGTAGTACCAGCAGCAACAGGGCAATGGTTAAGCCCACCTTTTGCAGGGAATATTGTATGTGATTCAGTGTATGGTCGAGGCGCTGCAGATATGAAAGGTGGTGTGGCTGCAATGCTTAGCGCAACAAATAATCTGATTAATAATAGCGAGAATAAGCAAGGAACATTGTATTGGCTTATTACATCTGATGAAGAAGGCGAGGCTGAATTTGGCTCTCAAGTAATCGTTAATAAACTGGCCGAGCAAGGTGTTGTACTTGATGGCTGTATTGTTGGAGAGCCAACCAGCCATATGTGCGTAGGTGACACTATCAAGAATGGGCGAAGAGGTGCACTCTCTGCACGTATTAAGGTAACAGGTAAGGCTGGGCACGTGGCTTATCCTGATAATACGATCAATGCAGCTTTTATAGCTGCTAAAATAGTTAATTACTTGAGTGAACAAACGTGGCAACTTGATGAACAAAGCTCAAAAACCACATTGCAAGTAACGGGTATTAATATTGATAACGTTATTGATAATCTTGTGCCAGCTTATTGTGAGGTTACTTTTAACGTGCGTTATAGTCATGCATATAGCAGCGAGGCGATTAAAGCGTTATTGACGCAATCGCTTAGTGAGTTTGCCCATTACTTTACAATAGAGTGGGAGCGTCCGTGTGAGCCATATTATACAGCAGACACTCATGACTGGAGTTTACTTTCTCATGTTGAGCAGGCTATTTACAAGCAAACAGGCAGTTATCCACTGCTCAGTACCAGCGGTGGAACATCCGATGGGCGTTTTTTTGCAAATAACCACACTCAAGTTATAGAGTGCGGTGTGCGTAATAATACGATACATCAAGTAAACGAACATGTACCTATAAGTGATTTAGTAAAAATAGAAGAAATTTATAGCTCTTTGCTCGAGCAGGTTTTTTTAAATAGCTAGGGCGTGTTGATCTTTGTGGATTGAAATTTGTTCAATCTAGGGTCGATTAATCGCGGCGCGAGGTTTGTAACCTAGCGGGCTCGGTAACTGCTCCTGCGTTACCCTAGTGGCTTACATCCGTGTAAGAATAAGTAAAAACCGAGCAACAAAGAGTTAATTGTCCCTAGAAAGAACCCTTTAGCCTGAACTCTACTTGAGATAGATTTATCCAGAGTTCAGGTTATTTAATCGGCCACGTCTATGCAATGCCGTTACTGTGCATAAATAGGCAATGAGATAACATGAATGCCAAACACATGTTGTAATAAATTTTTCTAGTTTTTGCACTAGTTATTATTTTTTAAGTAACGTTTTGCTTTGTTCTCTTTTACGCTTTCCAGGTCGACTAAAACCAAGCCGTCTATACAATTGTTAAAGTCGGGATCAATACTAAAACTTAAAAACTGTACGCCACCGGGCATACAGAGCTCAGTGTATTGTTTAAATAACGTGGGGACTTGCGCTCCCATATTGGCTAGTACGTGCTTAAGCTCTACAAAATCTTCTTTCACATTGTTGCCACTGAACACTGTTTGGCATTGTGTTAGTTGTTGATCGCTTAGTCTAAATTCATTGTTAGGCATTGCTAGTTGCACATTGTTTTTGTAGTAATGTTGATAATAATAAACAAGCATGGCTTTTGCCTGCTCTGGTAGGGTATTAGGTACGGTTACAGCGCCAAATAAGTAACGGTATTGTGGGTAGTTTTTAATAAAGGCGCCGATACCATACCAAAGATAGTCTAAGCTTTTACGTCCCCAATACTTTGGTTGTACAAAGCTGCGACCAAGCTCAATACCTTGGTGTAAGTAGGGGGTCATGGCCTCTGTATAGGAAAATAAGCTATCAGTGTAGAGCCCTTTTCGTCCGTGTTTTTTTATTATATCTTGCGCACAAGCTAATCGGTATGCACCAACGAGTTCTAATTGAGTAGGATCCCATAATACAAGATGTTGATAATCCATATCATATTTATCTATATCTCGACGCTTACCGCTGCCTTCTCCCACTGCTCTAAATGCAATTTCCCTTAATCGACCTAGCTCTCTAAACACCGCAGAGCTACCGGTATATTGATAAAGGTGAATATGCATATCGTCGATTGTTTTACCCAGCAACTGGCATTGATCAATCGCTTTTTTTAGCTCTTTTCTGCATTCAGGTATAGCAAGAGGCATTTGTGTTTTTAGTGGTAACGGCTTTTTAGACGTTAGCCTATAAAGCTGCTTACGAATAAGGTTTACAACTTCTTTATCTTTTAGATTTTCTATCAAATAAGACTCAGGCGGAATTGAAGCTCCAATTTCAAACTCCAATGACTTTTGACGTTGCTTAAACATTTCTTTGACCAGTAGTAAACTCGCTAGAGGCTTATAAATCATTGATGTGCCATAAAATAAAGGGCTGTTTTTAGCTTTTATAAAAACAGGTAAAATGGGGCAGTTGGCTTTTTTTGCCATACGTAAAAAACCGCTATTCCACTTGCAATCTTTTATGCCTGTGGGGCTCAAACGAGAGACTTCACCGGCAGGGAATATAAGTAGTGCACCTTCGTTTTTTAAGTGTTGGTGGATATTATTGAGTTCTTGTTTTTTACTTGTTCCAGATAAGTTATCAACGGGTAGTAACAGTTCATGCATGGGGGTAACCGACATCAGCATACGGTTAGCTACAACCTTTAAATCTTGTCTAACAGTTGAGAGTACTTTAATAAGTGCAAGTGCATCCAAAGAGCCGATAGGGTGGTTTGCAACAATAACCAGCTTACCTTCATTGGGGATATGTTCAATTTGTTTAGGTTTGTAGCGTGTATCAAAATCAAGCTCATCTAATACCTGTTCAACAAACTCTAAACCTTGCAAGTGAGGGTAAGCATCACCAAAGGCAACAAACTCCTGTTCATGTAACAGATACCCTAGCCCTTTTTTTACAAGGCCTTTTACTTTTGGTGATTTTTCTAATTGTGGTAAATTTGCTGCAATCACTTTATCAATACTAATCATATAAACCTCTTTCACGCATTGGCATGTTTACCATTTACTTAGAATAAAAAAAGGGTGTGACAGTTACTTTGCAGTTGTGTGACTTTTTAAAGTGCGAATTGAGCCAAGGCATGTTTATCTTTTGAGGTTAAACATCCGCAGCCCGTAGGACTCTGCCTAGGGGCAATTTACTCTTTGTTGCTCGGTTTTTATACCAATCAGCTTATATATGGGGTCTATTTAACGTTAAGAAAATTACGCTAGGACTAGGCAAAAATTTTTGTATCTAGTTGTTCTAAATAAAAAATTTTAACGACGTTATAGTGCAACGCGGATTCAAATCTGAAGTGCATAACGTTTAGGCGGCTTTAGCCGCCAAGTGATCCTGCATCAATTTTGTAGGCGTTTCAAATCCAAGTGTCTTTCTCGGACGATTATTAAGTTGCTCAAGTACTGGTATAACTTGCGCTGGTGTTACCGCCTTAAAATCTGTGCTCTTCGGCCAATACTGGCGTAGTAATCCATTCGTGTTTTCATTCAATCCGCGCTCCCATGAGTGATAAGGGTGAGCAAAATAAACAGGAACACTTAATGCCTTTGTGATTTGCTCATGATAAGCGAACTCTTTTCCATTGTCAGCCGTTATGGTATGAAGCGCTGACCTATATGGCCTTAATAGTTCTATCGTCGCCGCAGTGACGGCTTGTGCTGTTTTTCCTGCCACCTGAGTTGATACAATGAATTGGGTGACCCGCTCTACAATGGTAACAAGGGCGCCTCGATGGCCTTTACCTATGACGGTATCTATTTCCCAATCTCCGATACGGCCTTTCTCATCAACTATTTGTGGACGTTCTTCAATGCTAACGCGATTTTTTATTTGTCCTCGGTTTGTCTTACCATGACTGCGCTTGTGATATTTCTTACCGTGTCGGCGTAGATGTAGGTATAACTCACCACCTGCTTTTTTATTTTCCCAGATATATAGATAAATGCATTCATGACTGACAGATTGTTTATTTTCCTTGCGCAACCATCCCGTTATTTGTTCAGGACTCCACCTCTCATTAAGCTTCTGGGTAATTAAAGCCATCATTTCAAGTGTCATCTTAAGTGGTTTTCTTGCACTTCTTCGGCGAGACAAAGCCCGCTCATGAGCTTGTTTGTATCTGTAACCTCGCTTGCCTGTATTTCTAGAAAGCTCTCTTGAAATCGTAGATTGCGATAAATTAGTTAGCTCAGCAATACTTTGTTGCGTAAAACCGCTTTTCTTTAGAACAGCGATCTGGCATCTTTGCTCATAGGTCAGTTGTTTGTAATGTCTCATTGTAAAATCTCTTGCCGGAGAAAAAGCAGTTAGCTTATGAGCAACTGACCACTTAATCTAGTCAAAACAAGTTATGCACTTACAATTTGAATCTAGGCAATTTAATTCGTTAAATTGATCAAAGATTTATGCAGGTTGGTATTACTTATTCTTACATGGATGTAAGCCACTAGGGTAACGCAGGAGCAGTTACCGAGCCCGCTAGGTTACAAACCTCGCGCCGCGATTAAATACCCTAGATTGAACGAATTTTAATCTAAAAGGTCAGTAGGCCCTAGGCAAAGATATCTCGATTAGTATAATTAGTTAAACTCGAAACTTATTTGGAAATAAAGATGTCTGTATTAGTTGCTATCACAGGGCGAGATAACAAAAAATTAATGGCGCAATTAAAAATACGGTTACCTAATGTATGCATAGAAGAGTGGCCAAATTGCCAGAGTTTGGATAAAGTCGACTTTGTACTTGCTTGGAAAGCCCCGCAAACAATGTGGTCACAACTTCCTAATTTAAAAGTTGTCTCGTCTTTTGGTGCTGGAGTTGACAGTATCGATTTAGCATTATTACCTAGTAATGTTGAGGTTGTGCGCATTGTTGATACTCAGTTGGCAGAGGATATGGCTGAATATGTACTTGCTCATGTATTAGCGCAAAAGTTACGTTTTAAAGAGTATTTTATTAAACAAAACCAGCAAAGTTGGCAGCCAAAGCGTGCTTATAGCTATAAAAATGTTGGTATTTTAGGATTTGGTGAGTTGGGCAAGGCGTGTGCAAAAAAGCTTGTTAGTAATGGCTTTCTTGTAAGTGCATGGGCGCAAAGAGAGAAAAAGGCAGTTAATGTTGAAATGTTTTATGCTAAACAAGGCCTTAATAAAATGCTTCCTAATATAGATTATCTAATTTGTTTATTGCCACTTACACAAGAAACTACCGGTATAATTGATCGCATATTATTATCAAAGCTTCCAGTCCATGCAGGACTCATTAATGTTGCCCGTGGGGAGCATGTTATTGAGCAAGATTTATTAGATGCTTTAAATACAGATAGCTTACGAGTAGCTACTTTAGATGTTTTTGAGCAAGAGCCACTCGCAATCGACCACCCATATTGGCAGCACCCAAAAATAACACTGACGCCTCACTGTGCCGCATTATCTGATTTAAGAAGTGTTATTGAGCAAATAGCAGAAAATATTGAATGTTTAAGGCAAGGTAGTAAACTTAATAATCTAATAGATAGAACGAAAGGTTATTAATGGATAGTTAAATAATTTAACAAACTACTTGTTAACACTTGTAATTTTTATTATTGTTGTTAGGTATTCTCATTAATAAAAACAATAAAGAGGGTGTTATGAAGACTAATCAAGGTGGTGTGAAGTTAAGTTTAATAGTTATTTCGATTATTGTATTGGGTGTATCTGCTTGGTTTAATCAACCGACTGTTCTGTAATTACACAATGCCACAGTAAATTATTTAATCTTGCTGTGGTTATTTCTAAATTTTTGCTTTTTTATCGTTTCCATAAATACTATTTAACCTAAACTTTGGTTAAGAGATTACTTAACCGACTGAAACCTTCGGGCCTATTCCAAGTCAATCCAATGCAGTTAGCGCTGAAAATAGCTGCCTGAGATCGATTTATTATCCAGAGCCAAGTTATTTAGGTCACGTTATTTCCTTAGAATTACCCACTCACATCTAGGTAGTACCAATCCGCAATAATACTTAATCAATTTTAGGGATTAAATCTGAGGCTAACTGCGTTAAATATTTCTGATATACGACTGCACGGATGCAGGAGCAATTAGTGATAACAACTAAGTAACGAAATTATTGCCTTGTCATTGGCACGATTTTCTTACCTCAAAATAGATCACTTAATTAAGCTAATAGGTATAAGAATAAAAAATTTATCGTCTAATTTTTGAATCGAGCGTTGGATGTGGGCGAGCAAGCAATCCAATATACAAATTCAGCCTTAAAAGAGTAAACACGGCCTTACTCACCCAAAATTTCGCTAATGACAATAATTTTTCTAAATTTATGATGTTTCCGAGAACCTTTCTATTTTTGCAATAAAAAGCCCAGCAATGCTGGGCTATAAAATAATCTAAGGGAAAGTTGTTAACTTTGAGTTACATTGAACTGTTCAAATGTATAAACTTTGAACAAGTAAAAAGTATTTATCAGCACCAAACTCATATTTGAAATAACACTCGACGACATAAGATCTAAGCTAAAAGATAAAAATAACAAACCACATGCACTAATCGCGGCAACGCGTAGCAGTGTTATCTGGTTAATAAAGAATGCACCTAAACCTAGTGCAAGTAGTATCGTGTTTAAAAGCCAATCTAGCTCGTTTAGCATGGTCGTTTCAATAGTTCAGTTGTAGAAAAAAGGAGCGCCATTATGTTGATATTTTGCGCACCTTTCAACCAAGTAATTTTAAATTTTCAGATTAGTTTTTTTAATGCTTAAAATAACTTCCAATCGCTGCAAATAAACCATGATCTGCTATGACTTGATACTTTTGACAGTTATTTAAACTTTCTGGATTAGTACATAAATAAAGGGATTTTCGTCTAGAATCTAATTGTGGGTGCAAGTTTGAATCTATAATGGTAGCTCCGTAGCCAAATACACCAGGCCAATAAATGCTTTCGCTTACCATCCCTAATTTTTTATAGGTGAGTAATGTCGGCTTTGGAAACGTTATTATTATTAATAGAGCAATGCTTAAAGTTATTATTAAACCTTTTTTTGACTTAGTTTCTTTGCCACCTTGGCTAGAAATAGTCGGACCTTGAGTTTCACTTATTGCGCCTTGCGATGCTGTACGAGGCCTACGTTGTTGTACTTGCTTTTTTTTGGCAGGCGTTTTTCCAAGTAGTGTTTGTTTTTTTTGTGTTTTTGACATAAAGCAGATCTGGCCTTTTTGGTGTAGGTCTCTATAATTAAATGAATAAATTTATATACCAATATAATAACGTAAACTTGGCTTGTAGCCTATGAGGAATGAAGATGAATACGCAGCTATCAATTTTAATTGTAGATGACGTTAGCACTGTACGCAGCTTTTTAAGTCAAACGCTGATGCATTTAGGGATAGATAACGTAAAGGAAGCATCTACCGCCTCACAGTGTATTAGCGAGTGCCGCGCTGCAAAATATAATATCATCTTTTTAGATATTGAATTACCTGATGGTGATGGCAAAGAATTAATTGCACAAATAAATGAATTAAGCCCTGAAACTAATGTTGTTATGGTATCGGCTCATTCGGGTATAGAGAATGTAAAAGATGCGATAGATAAAGGCGCTAAAGGTTTTGTGGTTAAGCCATTCACTCCTAAAAAAATAGCGGCAATGCTTAAGAAGTTCTATCCAGATTTAGAAAACGTGTAATTATATAATTAAATTTTAAATAAAAAAAAACCGGCAAAAGCCGGTTTTTTATATTCTATCAAAAACAAATTATAGAGCTTTAATCTTAGCTGCTATACGGCTCTTATGACGAGCTGCTTTGTTTTTGTGAATTAGACCCTTAGTTGCGTAACGGTCTAGGATAGGTGTAGCAACAGAAAAAGCTTGCTGTGCAGCTTCTTTATCGCCCGCTTCAATAGCAACAATTACTTTTTTGAAGTAAGTGCGCATCATTGAACGACGGCTTGCGTTGTGCTGACGGTTTTTTTCGCTTGTGATAGCGCGTTTTTTTGCAGACTTGATGTTAGCCAAGGTTTGCTCCTAACAATCTTAAAATAAAGCTTAAATTAAAGGCCGTGGAATATGCCTGTTTCAATCATGAATGTCAATTTAAATTTAACAATCCAAGAAAAACTGCACCATATAACGAGCATCAATTTGCCGCTTTAGCAGTTAATACCGACATTGTAACAAAGCACAGACCCCCAGCCTAGTGCTTTAAAGCGATTTATAAAAAAGACTGTGGCATAATCGCCTCTCTTAGGGATTTTTGAGTAGGTTTAAGGTGTCAAAAGGTTTATTTCGCTCCGGTATGATAGTTAGTTGTATGACTATGATATCGCGTATTTTAGGGCTCGTTCGAGATGCAGTCGTTGCTAACTTGTTAGGCGCAAGTGCAGCGGCTGATGTTTTTTTATTTGCTAACCGTATTCCTAATTTTCTACGTCGTTTATTTGCAGAAGGGGCGTTTGCACAAGCATTTGTACCCGTGTTGAGTGAAATTAAAGAGCAACAAGGTGACGACAAGGTCAGGCTTTTTGTTGCACAAGCGGCGGGTACATTAGGAACCATTTTATTGATTGTCACCATTATAGGTGTTGTTGCCTCCCCTGTTATTGCAGCATTATTTGGTACTGGTTGGTTTATAGATTGGTGGCAGGGCAGGCCTAATGCCGAAAAATTTGAACTTGCAAGTTCATTACTTAAATTTACATTCCCCTATTTATTTTTTGTAAGTTTAGTGGCGCTTAGTGGTGCAGTCATGAATGTGTATAACCGTTTTGCTGTTGCTGCATTTACACCTGTTCTACTCAATGTTTCTATTATTACATGTGCAATTTTTTTACATGATAAATTTAGCGTCGGGGCTTATTCTCTCGCAATTGGCGTATTTATTGGTGGCGTTGTACAGCTTTTGTTTCAACTTCCATTTTTATACCGTGCAAAAATGTTGGCGCGTCCGCGTTGGGCATGGCAAGACGAAAACGTAAAAAAAGTACGAAAACTTATGCTACCGGCTTTGTTTGGTGTCTCTATTAGTCAAATTAATCTGTTGCTAGATACCATGATTGCGTCATTACTGATGACGGGCTCAATTGCATGGCTTTATTATTCAGACCGCTTAATTGAATTTCCGCTGGGTTTATTTGGTATTGGTATTGCGACAGTTATTTTACCGGCGCTTTCTAAACTACATAGCAGTAAAAAAAGTAGCGACTTTCAGCAGACTCTCGATTGGGGAGTGCGTTTTGTTATATTTTTAGGCCTACCAGCAATGATAGGCTTAATGATCATCAGTCCACTTATTATTACCGTATTGTTCGACCACGGTGCGTTTAAAGAAGACAGTATTGATCATGTCAAAGCAGTAAGCCTAGGCGTAGTAGCATATTCAGTAGGGCTTGTAAGTTTTATGCTAATTAAAGTACTGGCTCCTGGCTTTTACGCTCGCCAAGACACTAAAACGCCGGTGCGTATTGGTATTATCACCTTAGTACTTAATATGGTGTTTAACATTATGCTGGCTCCTTTCATTGGTTATTTAGGGTTAGCACTTGCTACTTCGTTATCGGCTAGCTGCAATGCATTTTTATTATACAGGCAGCTTAAAAAAGAAAATGTATACCAGTTCTCATCAATGAGTATACGTTTTACACTTAAATGTGTTGTTGCAAGTGCGGTTATGGGAGCTGTTACATGGTTTGTGAGCAGTTACTATTATTGGGCTGTATGGAGCTTTACACATCAGGTAATGTTATTGATAGCATTAGTGGCTTTGGCAGGTATTAGTTACTTTGCAATGCTATTTTTAATGGGCGTTAGACTAAATACGATAAAAAGTGTAGCAATTACTGAATCAAATTAAAAAAAAGATTATAATCGGCAACTCTGCGACTTTAATTAATTTTTAGTCGTAATTAATAACTCGCTAAACAAGGCATTAGGTGGCATGGAGTTAATTAGAGGTATACACAATATTCGCCCGCACCATTTTGGTTGTGTGTTAACTATTGGTAATTTTGACGGTGTTCATTTAGGCCACGCAGAAGTATTAAAAGGTTTACTTATTGATGCTAAAGCACATAGTTTGCCTAGCACTGTAATGCTGTTTGAGCCTCAGCCACAAGAGTTTTTTGCTAAAAATAATGCCCCAGCACGGCTAACGCGCTTGCGAGATAAGCTACGTTTGTTAAGTGATTTAGGTATTGAGCGAGTTATTTGCATTAGCTTTAATCAGCAATTTGCAAACATGCATGCTGAGCAATTCGTTAATGAGATTTTAATTAAAAAGTTAGGTGTTAAAGCACTTACTGTTGGTGATGATTTTAAGTTTGGAAAGCAACGCCAAGGTAACTTTCACTTACTTGCTAGCATGGGTAAGCAAGCGGGCATGGATGTAAAAAGCACCGCGAGCTTTCGTCAATTAAATGCTAGAGTAAGCAGCACTTTAATACGAGATGCTTTAGCATCCGGTGACTTAGCGAGTGCTAAAATAATGCTTGGTCACGATTATGCTATTTCTGGGCGTGTTATACATGGCTGGAAAAGAGGACGCGAACTCGGTTTTAGAACGGCAAATATTGCCCTAAAACGCCAAGTGTGTCCTGTTAACGGAGTGTTTGCAGTGCAAGCAACGATTGCAGGAAAACAGATTTTTGGAGTTGCAAATGTAGGTAATAAGCCGACATTCAATGGAACTCGTGCATTATTAGAAGTTCACCTTTTTGATTTTGCACAGGATATTTACGGACAATTTATGCATGTGGAGTTAATAAAAAAACTTCGCGATGAGAAAAAATTCGAGACATTAACACAATTAACGGCGCAAATAGCAACTGATGTTGCTGCCGCTAAGCAGTGTTTTGGTTTAAATCAGGTAGCCGATAGAGACGGAATGTAGGATAAATGAGCGACTATAAACATACTTTGAACTTACCGGAAACACCGTTTCCAATGCGTGGCAATTTGGCACAACGTGAACCAAAAATGCTTAAAGCATGGTATGAGGACGACCTTTACGGTCAAATTCGCAGCGCTAAGAAAGGTAAAAAAACCTTTATTTTGCATGACGGCCCTCCGTATGCAAATGGCGATATCCATTTAGGCCACTCAGTTAATAAAATATTAAAAGATATTATTGTTAAGTCTAAAACATTATCTGACTTTGATTCACCATTAGTTCCAGGTTGGGATTGTCATGGTTTACCAATCGAGTTAATGGTTGAGAAAAAAGTAGGCAAGCCGGGCGTAAAAGTAACCGCGAGCGAGTTTCGTGAAAAATGCCGTGCATACGCTAAAAAACAAGTTGAAGGTCAAAAAGTTGATTTTAAACGTTTAGGCGTATTTGCAGATTGGGATAAGCCTTACTTAACAATGAACTTTGACTTTGAAGCGAATGCAATTCGTGTACTTGGTCGTATTATTGAAAAAGGTCATTTGCATAAAGGTGCTAAGCCTGTGCATTGGTGTACAGATTGTGGTTCTGCATTAGCAGAAGCAGAAGTTGAATACCAAGATAAGCAATCTCCAGCGATTGATGTGCGTTTTACATTTGTTGATCAAGATGCTGTTGTGAGTGCATTTGATTTGGCTGATGGTCATAAAGGTGAAGGCAGTGTTGGTACTGTTATTTGGACAACAACACCGTGGACGCTTCCTGCAAACCGCGCTGTGGCTGTGCATGCCGATTTAGAGTATGCGTTGGTACAGGTTGAAGATGAAGGCGTACAACAACGTCTAATTTTAGGCTCTGAGCTCGTTAAAGATGCTATGGACCGCTTTGGTTTTAATCACTTTCACGTACTAGGGTATGTAAAAGGTGCTGCGCTTGAAAACTTGCAAGTAGCCCATCCTTTTTATGATTTTAATGTACCAGTGATTGTTGCTGAACACGTAACGACTGATTCAGGTACTGGTGTTGTACATACCGCACCTGGGCATGGTCAAGAAGATTTCGTGGCTGGTTTAAATTACAACCTTGAAGTGGCTAACCCTGTTGGTGCAAATGGTGTTTATTTACCAGATACCGAACTTTTTGCAGGTCAGCACGTATTTAAGGCGAATGCGAGCGTAATTGAAGTATTAAAAGAGCACGGTGCGCTTATGCATCATCATGCGCTTACGCATAGTTACCCACACTGTTGGCGTCATAAAACACCAATCATTTTCCGTGCTACACCACAATGGTTTGTAAGCATGGATCAGGCTAACTTACGTCAAGATTCTTTAAAAGAAATTAAAAACACGCAATGGTTACCAGAGTGGGGCGAAAGCCGTATTTCTAACATGGTTGAAAGCCGCCCAGATTGGTGTATTTCTCGCCAGCGTACTTGGGGCGTGCCAATCGCGTTGTTCGTTGACAAAGACACTGGGGCACTTCACCCAAATACACAAGAGCTAATTGCTCAAGCAGCAGCGCTTGTTGAAAAGTCTGGTATTCAAGCATGGTACGATTTAGAACCAGCTACATTACTTGGTGAAGAAGACGCCAAGCAATACATGAAAGTGCAAGATACGCTAGATGTATGGTTTGACTCAGGTGTATCGCACGCTTGTGTTGTAGACGCACGTGAAGACCTAGTTGGTCCAGCTGATTTATACCTTGAGGGGTCTGATCAGCATCGTGGTTGGTTTATGTCATCAATGATGACATCTGTTGCTATTAATGGTCATGCGCCATACCGCCAAGTATTGACTCATGGTTTTACTGTTGATGAAAATGGCCGCAAAATGTCTAAGTCACTAGGCAATGTTATTTCACCACAAAATGTGATGAATAAACTAGGTGCCGACATTCTACGTTTATGGGTTGCCTCTACCGATTACACGGCAGAAATGACTGTGTCGGATGAAATATTTAAACGTTCAGCCGATCGTTACCGTCGCATTCGTAACACCAGCCGTTACTTGCTTGCTAACCTAAATGGTTTTGATCCAAAAACTGATCAAGTAGCTGTTGATGATATGGTTGAGCTTGATAAGTGGATTGTTGGCCGTGCTGCTCAGTTACAAGACGAGATTTTAGCCGCGTACGACAGCTACCAAATGCTATTAGTAACGCAAAAGCTAATGAACTTCTGTACGGGTGAACTTGGTTCGTTCTATTTAGATGTTATTAAAGATCGTCAATACACAGCTAAGAGCGACAGCCATGCACGTCGTTCTTGTCAAACAGCGCTTTATCATATAGCAGAAGCAATGACGCGTTGGATGGCCCCTATTATGAGCTTTACCGCACAAGAAATTTGGGAAGCTTTACCGGGTGAGCGTAGTGACTACGTATTTACATCAGTTTGGTATGATGGCTTACAAGCACCAACAAATAGCCAATTTAGTAACGATGACTGGTTAGAAATTCTAACAGTACGTGACGAAGTAAACCGCTTATTAGAAGCTGCACGTAAAGAAGAAGTCATTGGTGCAACACTTCAAGCAACGGTTAATTTATTTACGAGTAAAGAGCTTGCCGCTAAGTTAAATGCGCTTGGTGATGAACTGCGTTTTGTATTGTTAACATCAGCGGTAAATGTTACTGAAGTTGATAGCCAGCCTGCTGATACACAAGCTACCGAAATTGAAGGTTTGTTCATTAGTGTTGCTGCAACAGATGCTGCTAAATGTGAGCGTTGTTGGCATTACAGTGAAGATGTAGGTGTTGAGCCTGCTCATCCTGAAATTTGTGGTCGCTGTGTAAGTAATGTTGATGGCGAAGGTGAAAAGCGTCAATTCGCTTAGGAGTTATTCTTAGTGAGCAAACTAGCCCAAAAAAGTGGTTTAGTGTGGCTTTGGTTGAGTCTATTACTTTTAGTAATAGACTTTGCCAGTAAAACACTTGTTGTAGGGACAATGGCTTATCAAGAGTCGATAAATTTACTCCCTGTTTTTAGTATTACTTATGTGCATAATTATGGTGCTGCTTATAGCTTTTTAAGTGAAGCGGGTGGTTGGCAGCGTTGGTTTTTAAGTGCAATTGCCATTGCTATTAGTGCTTTGCTTGTGTGGTGGCTAAAACGTTTACCTGCAACAAACAAAGTACTATGCGGTGCCTATGCGTTGGTACTTGCAGGCGCTATTGGTAATTTATACGATCGTATTGCGTATGGTTATGTAATCGACTTTATTCACGTATTTTATAAAGACTCACATTTTCCTGTATTCAATATTGCTGATTGCGCTATTTGTATTGGCGCAGCATTATTGTTATTTGACGCCTTTACCGGTGAGAGTCCGAAGGAGCATAAAGCATGAGCCAAGCTGTAATTGGTGAAAACTCGCAAGTTATTTTCCATTTTTCTATTAAATTAGAAGATGGCTCTGCCGCCGACTCTACCAAGGTGCACAATAAACCTGCTAAGTTAACAATGGGCGATGGCAGCTTAACGGCAAACTTCGAAAAGTGTTTATTAGGGCTAACTGCAGGCGAAAGTAAAACGTTTGAATTAGAACCTGAAGATGCGTTTGGCCAGCCAAACCCTGATAATATTTACTACGTTGATCGCAGTAAGTTTGGCCCAGAAACACCAGCTAAGGTAGGTGCAATTATTGCGTTTACTCAACCTGATGGGACTGAACTTCCAGGTTTAGTACGTGAAGTGCAAGGCGAGTCGGTAACGATTGATTTTAATCACCCTTTATCTGGTCAGCGTTTAACGTTTGAAGTTGATATTATTGAGGTAGAAGGTTAATGGAAATATTATTAGCTAATCCACGCGGCTTTTGCGCTGGTGTTGACCGTGCTATTAGTATTGTTGAGCGCGCTCTCGATATTTTTGAAAAGCCAATTTATGTTCGCCACGAAGTAGTTCATAACCGCTATGTAGTTGATGGGTTAAAAAGCCGTGGTGCGGTTTTTGTTGAAGAGCTTGATCAAGTACCTGACGACAGCATTGTTATTTTTAGCGCACATGGCGTATCGCAAGCTGTTCGCAGCGAGGCTAAACGCCGTGACTTAAAAGTATTTGATGCAACGTGTCCGCTTGTAACTAAAGTACATATGGAAGTTACACGTGCCAGTCGAAAAGGTATTGAGTGTATTTTAATTGGACACCATGGTCACCCTGAAGTAGAGGGAACAATGGGACAATATGATAACTCAGCCGGTGGTATTTACCTTGTTGAAACTGTTGACGATGTAATTGCGCTTAATGTAAAAAATGCTGAAAACCTTTTTTATTGCAGCCAAACGACGCTTTCTGTTGATGATACCGCTGATGTTATTGATGCACTACGCAATAAGTTTCCATCAATTGACGGACCTCGTAAAGATGATATTTGCTATGCAACGCAAAATCGTCAGGATGCTGTTCGTGACTTAGCAGACAAAGTTGATGTGCTATTAGTTGTTGGCGCTAAAAACAGCTCTAACTCTAATCGCTTACGTGAACTTGCAGATAAAATGGGCACAGTTGCTTATTTAATTGATGATGCAACTGATGTGCAAGAACAGTGGGTTTCGGGTTCTAAATCAGTTGGTGTTACTGCGGGAGCCTCTGCGCCAGAAGTACTTGTACAACAAGTTATAAGCCGATTAAAAGATCTTGGTGGTACGCAGGTTGTTGAAAATCCAGGCGAAGAAGAGAATATTGTATTTGCTGTTCCTGTAGAGCTACGTTAATTTAAAATTTAGATTATAGGAGAGTCGTTATGAGCAAGTCACTAAAAAATGATGGTTTGCTTTTTTCGGCTCTTTTTAATGAGCGAGGCGTACTAGCTTCGCTTATTGTTTCTCAAGTTATTGCTATTGTTTTAGCCTTTGCACCCAATGTAGAAGGCGATATTTGGCTTCGACTTGGGATCATTAGTTTATTTTTACATTTAATTGTTTTAGTCGGCACTTCTTCTTTATATTTTTGTCGTTTTTTTTTACAGAACCGTACTCAAGCTTTTCAGTTAAGTCTATTTTTTGCCTCTTTTTTATTATCTACATGCATTTTTAGTATCTTATTTTCCCATTTTGCTTTTGATATAGATGATACAAAGAACCTAATTTATTTTACACTTCGCAATTGCATTATAGTGGCTTTGCTGGCGGCTTTATTCGTCCAATTTTTATTAATTCATTTTGAAAAAGCGCAACAAACTAAGGCGCTCTCTCGTGCTGAGCTTGATGCCTTACAAGCTAGAATACGTCCTCATTTTTTATATAATAGTTTAAACACTGCTGCAGAGCTTACCCATCATGATGCCGATGCGGCAGAGCAAGCCATTTTAGCATTAGCCGCCTTATCGCAGGCTGCAATGCACTCAGGAAAAAATGTATCTCTTGACGATGAAATAACACTGAGTAAGCAATATATAGCACTTGAAACATGGCGTTTTGGTAACCGCTTAAGAGTTGATTGGCAAATACCCAATGAACTACCTGCATTGAGTATTCCTTGTTTAACACTGCAGCCATTAATTGAAAATGCGGTATGCCACGGCGTTGAAACAAGTGAGCATGGTGCAGAAATAAAAGTAGAGCTGCATATTACTACCGGCTATATAACCATGATTGTATCTAACCCCATAATAATTTCTAATGCTCAAACTAGGCCTAATAACGGCATGGCGCTTGAAAATATTCGCCAGCGGTTAAATATTTATTATAAAAATAAAGCGCAGCTAACAATTACTAGTAAAAATGATGTGTTTAGGGTCAAGGTCGTGATCCCTAAGCTAATTGAGGGCAGTGTATGAATGTACTCATTGTTGATGATGAACCTCTTGCGAGATCGCGCTTAATTCGTTTGTTAGCACACGATAAAAGTATAGTTGTACAAGGTGAGGCAAGTAATGGTAATGAAGCCCTAATACTTGCTAAAAAGCAAACGCCAGATTTAATTTTTTTAGATGTTGATATGCCTGGAATGAATGGTTTACAAGTTGCTAATGAGCTCAATAGTTTAATTCTACCTCCAGCAATTGTTTTTATAACTGCTCACCCTGAGCATGCCTTTGATGCTTTACAATTAAGCGCAGCGGGTTATTTAGTTAAACCTATTTCAGAGCAATCATTGCAAAAGGTGCTTAAGCAAGTCGGGCGTTTAAACAAAGTGCATATTCAAAAACAGCAAAATGTAAAAATTTCTTATCAGCTAGCTGGTACTCTACGTAGCGTTGATATAAAAGATGTTTTGTACTTTAGTGCAGAAGAAAAATACACCAAAATGGTATTTTTAACTGGAGAAGCTTTACTAGAACAAAGTTTAAAGCAGTTAGAATTACTCTATCCAGCGTATGTTTTACGAATTCATCGTAATACATTAGTTAATAAAAAAAGGGTTATTGCTTTGCATTCGCAAGGGAGTAGTCATCACATGATTGAACTTAAAGGGAGTCGCGAGTTACTGCCTGTTAGTCGTCGTGAGCTCAAGGCTGTCAAAAGCGCGCTTTGATTTTATACCTCTTAAATATATTCTGTTAACCGCTTATCAACAAATTTAACCGCCTATCGTAGTATTGATTGAACATTACCATTTAGCAGATAAACTAATAATTAGATAATTTTCATTTGGTTTTTTTATGCAATCTTACTCTCCTTCTTCCAAAAAAGGTTTCACACTGATAGAAGTGCTTATTGCATTTATTATTCTTAGCTTTGGTTTGTTAGGTGCTATCGCACTACAAGCTAAAGCAAAGCAAGCAAGTTTTGATTCAATGCAGCGCGCTGCGGCTGTAGCGCTTGGCAACGATATTATTCAACGTATTCGTGCTAATGATACGTCTCAATTAGGCACACTCTATAAACAAACGTTTAATAGCCAAACCGCTATGAAATCGACAACTACTTGTTTTAGTAATTCATGCAGTTCAGCACAAATTGCGCTGTTGGATATTGAACAGTGGAAACGAGCTATACGCGCTCGCGAAAATACAGGAACGCTGGATGGGGCCACAGTATGTATAAACCCTTCAGCTATTGGTGGCTCAGGCGGTAAAGCATTCAACTTAGAGGTTGTTGTCTCGTGGCAAGGCAGGCAAGAATTTACCGCTAATAAAGCGACGGGCGATATTGAATGCGGGACAGCAGATAAACGACGCCGTCTAGTTGTTTTGACCAGCTATATTTATCTTAGGAGCTAAGCATGAAACAAAAAGGGTTTACACTTATAGAAGTCATGATCTCTCTTTTTATTGGTGGTCTTGTACTTGGTGGTGTCATGTTTACCTACATAGGTATGAAAGTAACAACTCGAGATACTATGACAATAGGCGAGCTGCAAGAGTCAGGTCGCTTAGCTATAAATATAATGCAACGAGATATTGAGCAAATTGGGTTTTGGGGAACGTTTTATGATGATTCATTTTCATCAGCGAACACGACGACATTAGCAACACCTAATGCAGCAAACGATTGCCTTGAAGGCTTAAATAACGGCAGTTTCCCAGATCTTTCCAGTACCACTAACTTTCGCACTATTTATGCCAAAACAGCGGGAGCCGTAAAAGAGCTTAATTGCGTAACTAATCCAATAGGTGGAACGGATATCCTGCAGCTTAAGTTTTTACAGGGTGATCCAATTACAGTTAAAGCGGGCAGTAATGAAACACAAAATAAAGAAAATTACTTTATAGCAGAGCAAGAGCGTGCACAATTTGTGCGAAATATTGTTGATCCAGCGACGCTAAATGTTAATGCGACAGTGTGGCCGTATAGTCACCATGTTTATTATATTTCTAATCAAACCTATACGGTAAATAATAATAAGTTAACGGTTCCTGCATTAATGCGTAAACGTTTGGTTGACGATGCTATGAAAACCGAAACAATAATGGAAGGGGTCGAAAACATGCGTTTTGTTTTTGGCTTAGACACAACAAATGATAGTCGAATAGATATGTATAAGAGCATTGATAATATGGCTCCAGCCGATTGGGAAAATCGCAAAGGAATTTTAACTGTGCAAGTATTTTTATTGATACGGGCCCTGCAACCTGATGCAGACCTTAGCATTAAAAATCAAACATACACGTTAGGCGAAGATGCAGATAATAGAGAATTACAATTTACAGATAATTTTAGGCGAACTGTTTTTACAACGACTATTCGATTAAATAACGTTGGGGAAAATTTATGGCGCATTTAATGAAATCACAAATCAAGCAACAAGGTGTTGTACTGATTACTGCTTTGATAATGGTAATTGCTGTCACGGGTATTGCGGTAACATTAATGAGCAGTAGCAGTATTGATATTAAAATTACGAATGCAGCACAAGAGCGCGAAGTAGCTGAAAATGAATTGATAGGCGAAGTACTTCGCGTGATTGCTGAGGAAGCAAATAAAGGTGCGGCTAATCAGTTCTTCTTGTCACCCGAGGAAGTCACTAAAATAGCTGACGAAAGCACCGACGGAATGCTTATTGCTGAACATAATGGTATGCCAAGTAAAATGATTAACTTAAATAAAGGCGCACTTAATCTGGAGTGTCCGAGGTGCTATAGCTGCACAAAAGGGGTTGCTTGCAATATGATGCAAGTATCAACAACAATAGAGTATGGCTCTAAAAGCAAACATCAGTTAACCATTGTTACCGGTATTGCTCAACAAATGGCTAGTACAGGCAAAGGAATTTAAAATGAGACTTAAATTAAATAAATTATTTGCTGCATCTCTAGGGTTAACAATGAGTGTACCGGCTACCGCTGAGGATATAGAGCTCTACGTGAATCATAATATTAACGTGGATGAAAAACCACGTGTGCTGCTTATATTTGATACATCGGGAAGTATGGCGTTTTCATCAAGTTCGGGTAATGATTGTGGGTACAGTAATAATCTAAGACGCTATATATTATGCTCGGATAGTCGCCTAGGTGCGGCACAATATGCGATGAATAAAGTTATAGAAGATAACGATAATATTGACTTTGGTTTAATGCGTTTTAAAGAGACTGATGGCGGTTATATTATAAATGGCTTGGGGAAAGACCCCTCTGTGGTTAAATCGTCAATCGCAAATTTACCAGCGGATGGTGGAACGCCGCTAACAGAGACACTCTGGGAAGCCTATTTATATATTACAGGGCAAAGTGTGAGCTATGGTTTGGGAGCAAGCGAAGTTGAAAGAGATACCAGTGTTGAAGATATTGTAACGACTCAGATAGAAAAAGAGCATTGCTATTGGACTGGTTGGGGGCGAAATCGCAGAGAGGTTTGTTATAACTATTATGATACACAAACTACTTATACGTATGTTTCTCCATTTAATGACAGCGTAGAGGAAGCGAAGCGTTGTGATAACTCAGTAAATATTATTTATATGACTGATGGTGATCCGTCAGGAGATAATGATAGTGATAGCGTAATTAGTGATGAGCATAAGAAGTACTTTGGGCAAGGCCTAAATTGGAGTACTGATAGTTATTACAGTAGCTATTTACATCAGTTGGCTAAAGTTATTCATGGTACGAGTAATGTAAAAGTAGATTTGTATCCAGCGACTCCTGATATTCACGAGACAGGGCGTCTATACACAATAGGTTTTGGTTCTGGAATGAGTGCTAAGGGGCAAGAGCTTTTAGTTAAAGCTTCGTCATTAGGTGGTGGCGAAAACTTTCCAGCCAGTACCCCAGATGAATTATCTAAGTCACTAAATAAAGCAATTTCTAAAATTCGAGAAGTAAATGATAGCTTTTCATCGCCATCTGTAGCGAGTAATAACGTCGATCAAACTCGTAGTCGAAATGCTATTTATTTCGCTATGTTTTATCCTGAAATAGGTACTAGGTGGAAAGGAAACTTAAAAAAATTAAAAGTTTCTGGTAGCCGTATTATTGATTCAACGAATAAAGCGGCGCTTGATTCGGATGGTTTGATTGATGATGATGCAAAAACCTATTGGTTACCAAGTGATCAGTCAGCTGATGGAAGTTTGGTTGCAGAAGGTGGTGTAAATTATCACTTAAGCTCACTCACTGGCAGTGATGCTTTAAAAAGGCGGAATCTTTATACAAATAAGCAAGGAAGTATTGTTGAATTTAACACCACGATTGTAAGCGAGATACTTGATTCATTAGATGACAATCCGATTACTTTAAGTAGCTCTGATATTAAATGGTCTATGGGCATTGATGTTGATGATGAAAACGGTGATGGCGATAGAACAGATCAAAGAGGTAATATTTTTGGTGACCCCCTGCATTCTAAACCGATAGCGATAGATTACGGCAATGATGATATTCGTATTCTAATAGGCACTAATGCTGGATTTCTGCATATGTTCAAAGATGATGATGTTAATAATGAAGTGAGCGAAAGTTGGGCATTTATACCTTCTGATCTATATGACATTATTAAACCTCTTCGCAATAATGAAACCGGTAAACTGTATGGTATGGATGGGCCGATTAGTGTTTATTTTAATAATAAAAACCTAAATGATAATGGCTTAAATGATGGTGTTATTGATGCAAGTCAAGGTGATCAAGTCTGGGCTGTAGCAGGTATGCGACGTGGTGGTAAAAACTATTATGCACTTGATATTTCAGACCCTAGTGAGCCAAAAAAGTTGTGGGCACAGCCAATCGAAGGTGGTAAAGGCGATTTTAAAGAATTAGCTCAAACGTGGTCAAAGCCACAGATTGCTTACATAAAAGCATTTGGTGATAAGCCGTTACTTGTGTTTGGTGCAGGGTATGATACGAATAAGGATGCGGCTATTCGAAGTAAAGATAATATAGGTAGAGGTATTTATATTGTTGAAGCTGAAACAGGAAAAAGAGTATGGGCGCTCACCCCTGATATTAATGGATTTGAGGGCGAACACAGTATTGCTGCTAATGTTTCTTTACTTGATTCTGATTACGATGGATACATTGATAGAATTTACGCATCTGATACTGGAGGAGATATATGGCGTATTGATATGCCAGGAGACGATGTAAATAAATTTAGTCACTTTAAGTTTGCTGAATTGGGAAGTAGTCAAGCAACAGAAGATAGACGCTTTTTTTATAACCCATTAATAGTAAGAACGATGTTTAGCAAAGTTTCTGAAGTGACTGTAAATGGTAAAAAAGTTATAACTCGGCTAGATACACCCTTTGATGCTGTGGTATTAGGGAGCGGTAATCGTTCGAAACCGAATGATACCAATGAAAAAGATCAATTGTTAATGATTCGAGATGAAAACACGGTAACACGAACGTTTACAACAAATACACCAGATGCGATTAAACTAGCTGATTTAATGCCGATGAATTTAGACCCTTTTGGTAATGCATTAAATGATGTTGATAAATTTGTCGACTTAGAAGTAGATTTAGCTGGATTCAAGGGCTGGCACTATGAATTAGGCACAGGTGAAAAGTCGTTAGCTGCAGCTGCCGTTGTAGGTGGTGTTGCTTATTTTTCATCATTTAAGCCAGCTTCAGATACGTCAACTGAAAACCAATGCTCGCTTAGTGGGGGAGGAGGTTCTTTATATGCATTCCATTTACACTACGGGACGAAAGTGTATGACGAATTAAAATTTTCCACGAGTTATGATGTACCCGATACAGCACAGCTTTATTTTGGCGAAGGAGAATCTTGTGTGGATGCAAATAACAATGGTAAATGTGATGCAGAGCCTATTCTGGATGAAAATGACCCTACACCACCAGATATCATTGATACAGACATAGATGTTAAAATGGAAAGTCAGTTCTATTTAATTGGCCCTGGCATCAAAGGCGAAAATGCTGAAAATCCAATGAAACCAGTCGAGATTGTAGGGCCTGGGTTAAATGTTGTTGATGGTAAGATTAAGTTAGTTAATGATGTTCAACCTATCGGCTTTGGCTTCAAAACGCAGCAAACTTATATTTATAAGCGTGAAGAAAATGACGAAATCAAAAATTAAGGAAAAATAGATGAGCAATAAACAAGGTGGATTTACGTTAATTGAGCTAATGATAGCTGTTGCTATCGTTGGTATATTAGCTTCAATAGCATTACCTAATTACACTGAGTATGTTAAGCGCACTTCGCGTGCTGAAGCCGCTGCGGCATTATTGGATGCGGCAAATAAAGAAGAGCAGTTTTTTGTTGATAATAGGGAATACACAGAATCGTTTGATAACCTTGGTATTAATAATAAAACAGAAAGTAAACATTTTGAACTCAGTATCGAAGTGAAACAAACGAATACGTTTACCATTAAAGCAAAGCCCATAGGTGGCGCAGTAAAAGGTGATGGTGATTGTACTGAACTATCTATTACTGATATTGGCTTAAAGGGTGCAAAAGGTACTAAAGGAGCTACTGACGTTGACTATTGTTGGGGTCGGTAATTATTAGTTAACCTGAACTTTGGATAATAAATCTATCTCAAGCAGCTATTTTCAGTACTGACTGCGTTGAATTTACTTGCAATAGGCCAGCTATTGCAAGTAAATTAGCCTTGTTTTCACTGAAAATCTCTGGCTAGAGAAAATAAATTTAAACATCACTATGATTAAATACGTTAGTAAACCTCTTAACCAGAGTTCAGGTTAGTTACTTTTTTGACATATATCGGTTGATTTAATTCGTATTCGACCCGTTTGACTTACTGACAAGGCAAGCCCTTCAAGATTTGCCTTGTCGCTATTTGGACAATAGATAAAAGTGCCATTTTGAAAGCCATTTAGTGAACCGTCAGGCCTAAAAGTTATTGCATCACGAGGGTATTTTAAGCTATCTGCATCATGAGTATGTTCAAATGTACTCAAAAGTAGTTCATCGTTATTTAGTGTAGTGGATTTATCATTATCGATAAATAAAGAGATTCGACCGTCCCAATCATCTTTCACACATTCCTTTTCTTTTAACGTACATAGCGTAACGTAGGTGCTATTTTCGATTGCATACAGCCGTGCGTAGTTAATATTACGATGTAATAGGTTAACTTGATTGTCGGCACGATTTAAGGCTAAAAAATCTGAAAAGAACCATATTGAAAGCTGACTGATGATAGCAATGATTGATAAAGCCACCATTAACTCTATGAGAATTATCCCTAATATTTTGTTTGAACGTGTTTTAAACCTCATCCCTGAAGCCTTAAATCAATCTAAATGATTAATTTAGTCTAGTAAATAATCAGAATATGACAAATTTAATTAGTGTGTTTTTTAATCACATTTTTCTGTGGTATCTCCTAGATAAAAGGCTGTTCCTGATTGAGAAACTCTGAGCGCTTTATTGTTTTCAGTACCGTTATTGGGGCAAAAGATAAAGTCGCCTGGATTAGTCGTGATACGACCGCTGGTATTAAAGCGCAGCATTTTTTCATTTCCAGTGTATTTTAATTTATCTGTAGAACTAATTTTTTCCATTGCTCTAAAAATAGTGTCTGTTTTTCTATTAAATTTACCATTGTTATTTTTATCAACAAATAATGCTATTACCGAATCGCCTTGCCATGTGTTTTGACAATTAAAGAATTTATTTTCGCTTATCTTATTTAATGGTCCAGGGCATAGCACCATTATTTCATCAGTACTTGCTGCTTGAGAACGTGCATAGCTAATATTTCTTTTCAACTCTAACAAAAAATTTTCAGCCCTATTTTCTTCAAGCATGTCGCTACTGTTCCAAAAGGCAATAGAAGCAATAATACCCACAATAGAAACAGTGACCATTAATTCTAGAAGGGTGAATCCGTTTTGTTTATTGTTCATATTAATCTCATTACTGCGAGTTGTTTAAGTATAGCTATTTTTATTTGGTAAATTATACCATGGTTGATTGTTTTATCACCGTCATTCAATTGCTTTGTTTGCTATGAACTCTATGATTGTCTAAAATCGAAGCATCTGAAGCTTTAAAAAAGTAGTTAACATGAAAAAAATAGAAGCAATTATTAAGCCTTTTAAACTTGATGATGTACGTGAAGCATTGTCTGAAGTAGGTATCAATGGAATGACCGTAAGTGAAGTTAAAGGTTTTGGTCGCCAAAAAGGGCACACTGAGCTGTATCGTGGTGCGGAGTATATGGTTGATTTTTTGCCAAAAGTAAAATTAGACATCGTACTTGGTGATGATGATGTTGAACGTGCTATAGAAGTTATCGTTAAAACAGCGCAAACAGGAAAAATAGGTGACGGTAAAATATTTGTCACTGATGTTGAGCGTGTCGTACGGATCCGAACAGCAGAAGAAGATGAAGACGCGATTTAACGTTTTAATTAATACAGGGCCTGTTTATACCAACCTGCATAAATATTTGATCAATTTAACGAATTAAATTGCACTATAACGTCGTTAAAAATTTTTATTTACGACTGCATGGATGCAGGAGGTAGAGCAATGCAGGGAGCAATTGCCGAGAACAACTAGATACAAAAATTTTTGCCTTGTTCTAGCGTAATTTTCTTAACGTTAAATAGACCCCATATATAAGCAGATTGGTATTACCTTTCAGGTTTAAAATTTGTTCTATTTAGGGGGTTTAATCGCGGCGCGAGGTTTGTAACTTAGTGGGCTTGGTAACTGCCCCTGTTTGATGCTATTGGCTTACATCCGTGAGAAAACAAGTCAAAATTGAGCAAAGATCCCGTGTCCTGCACACACCCCTAATAAAAAACCCCAGCTAATTACTTAGCAGGGGTTTGTGTATAAGAGGCAGCTTACAAGCGCTTTTTCTATTTGGTTCTATTATTCAGTTTTCGCGTTTGCTTTGCATGTTTGCTAAGTTCAGTTAACCCTAGTTTGTCGTAACTTTTTTCCATCATTTCAAGTGCAGGGTCTAAATAGCTGCTTTGTGAATAATGCTCAACAACAAATTTACCACGATTAGCTGCTGCTAAATAAGCTTCACGTTCGTAATAGTAAGTCGCTACTTTTAATTCGTAACGTGCCATGCGGTTTAACAGCCACACCAAACGACGTTTAGCTTCTGGTGCATAATCACTATCTGGAAAACGTTTAACCAATGTTGATAAATCGGTAAATGCAACACGTGTTCGGTTTGCATCACGGTCAGCTCTATCTACACCAAAGTATTCTTGAAATGCATTTTTGTCTGCTTTGATGTTTACCAAACCACGCATGTAATACATGTAATCTAAATCTTTATGATTTGGGTTGAGGCGTATAAAGCGATCGACTGTTGCTAATGCTTGCTCTGTATTACCCGATTGATAATGCGCATACACTAAATCCATTTGTACTTGCTTAGAAAACGGGCCAAATGGATAACGAGAATCTATTGCACTTAGAAGCTCAATTGCACGTGCATATAAACCAGAATCTAGTGTTTCTTTTGCATCTTCATACAAAGCTTGTGCTGATCTGTTTGGTACACGTTGAATATCTTCTTGGTCAGGCGCAGACGAACAAGCGCCTAAACTAAGTACAGAAACTGAAAAAACAATGGCAAATGCACGTTTCCCTATTTTATTTATCATTTTATTTGTTACCTTCGATGTCTTCGGCTAGGCCAAGTCGGTAAAACCGAGTAAACTATACGTATTATATTATGCTTTTATTAAAAGCGATTCTAACCCAGTCGAGCAAAGCTTGCACTGGTAAATTGGGTAAAGTTACTAATGACAGAGCAAATTTCTCTTCAAGCCGAGGTTCCAACTGACTTAGGTGGTAAACGTCTAGACCAAGTATTAGCGCAATTGTTCCCTGATTATTCACGTTCACGTATAAAAACATGGATTTTGGATGATAAAATTACTGTTGATGGCGAAATATTAAACACACCACGTACTAAGTTATTAGGTGGTGAGCTTCTTAATGTTGAAACAACTATTGAAGCACCGCGAGAATACCTTGCACAAAACATCGATTTGAACATAGTTTATGAAGACGATCATATTTTGGTAATTAATAAACCAATGGGGCTTGTGGTTCACCCTGGGGCGGGTAATCCTGATGGCACAGTATTAAATGCGCTATTACATCACTACCCGGAAATTATCAATGTTCCGCGAGCTGGTATTGTGCACAGGTTAGATAAGGATACGACAGGATTAATGGTTGTAGCTAAAACTATCCCTGCACAAACGCATTTAGTGACAGCATTGCAAAAACGTGAAAACTTCACGCGTGAATATGAAGCGCTTTGTAATGGAACCATGACCGCTGGTGGCATGATTGAAAAGCCTATTGGTCGCCATGCGACACAGCGTACACACATGGCTGTTCATGAAATGGGCAAGCCTGCTATTACGCATTACCGTGTGGCTGAAAAGTTTCGCGCACATACACGCTTGCGTTTGCGCTTAGAAACCGGTCGTACACACCAAATTCGTGTTCATATGGCTTACTTAAATCACCCATTAATAGGTGATCAGTCTTATGGCGGCCGTCCGCGTCCACCAAAAGGTGCAACTCCTGAGTTATTTGAGTTACTTCGTAGTTTTAGACGCCAAGCTCTCCACGCGGTTAAATTAAGCATTGCTCATCCTATTACGGGTGAAATGATGACATGGCAAGCGCCTATACCTGATGATATGGTTGCTATGACGCTAGCACTACGCGAAGACACCAAAGCTAATCCTGATATAGATAGATAGTGAATTTATTATCAGCGACATGGCAAAACCTTCATAATGTAGGTACGTTAAGTACTACATGTGAAGGTGGTGTTTCTCAAGTCCCATTTAAAAGTTTAAACCTTGGACTTCATGTTGGTGATAATAAAGAGTACGTATTAAAAAATCGCGCATTGTTAAATACGCATATTCCAAAACCAGCGGTATGGCTAAATCAAGTTCACAGTAACAATGTTGTTATTGTTGATGAGCATTTTGACTTCACTGAGTTACATAATGCTGATGCTCTTTATACACAACTAATCGATCAACCACTTGCTATTATGACTGCTGATTGCCTTCCCATATTATTAAGTAGTAATGATGGCAATGAAGTTGCGGCCATTCACGGAGGGTGGCGAGGGTTAGAGCAGGGTATAATTAAAAGTACTCTTGATTGTTTTGATGCAAAGCATGAGGATATCAATGCATGGTTAGGTCCTGCTATTGGTCCAAATAAATTCGAAGTTGGCTCAGACGTTTTTGAGCTATTTCAAGCACAATCATCTCTTTTTGTTGAAGCGTTTAAACTACAAACTAACCACAAATACCTTGCCGATATTTATAATATTGCTCGTATATTACTAAATAAATCAGGTATAAAAAAAATTACAGGGGGAGAGTACTGCACTGTTTCTCGCAAAGACCTGTTTTTTTCTTATCGTCGTGATGGCCAAACTGGACGCATGGCAAGTTTGATCTGGCGCAAGTAATTTATCATTGTTGTGATTATATTTTCTGCTACACCTTGAACAAACGCCTAAACATACCCATTAATTAAGCAATTAGATTATTTGATAGGTAAACCCTTATGCGTTTAGATCGATTTACAAGTAAATTTCAATCTGCGCTCTCTGATGCGCAATCGCTGGCACTTGGCCGCGATCATCAATTTATTGAACCTGTACACTTAATGTACTCATTGCTTCAGCAAAGCGGGTCAAGTGTTCGAGCGCTATTTGCCCAAATAGGCATAAGTGCAGACGAACTCAATACCAAGCTCTCCCAAGAAATAGAAAAGCTATTTAAAATAGAAGGGGTCGGCGGTGATGTTCAACTGTCCAATAACATGGTGTCGCTTATCAACTTATGCGATAAATATGCGCAAAAGCGTAAAGATAAATACATCTCTAGTGAATTATTTGTACTTGTTGCATGTGATGATAAAGGCCCGCTTGGGACTATTTTTAAAGCGTTAAATATAACTGCCACCAAAGTTGAGAGTGCGATTAAGGCGATTCGTGGAGGTCAAAAAGTTGATGATCCAAATGCAGAAGAAACACGCCAAGCATTAGAAAAGTTCACCATTGATTTAACTGAACGCGCTGAGCAGGGTAAGCTTGACCCTGTTATAGGCCGTGATGATGAGATTCGCCGTACGATTCAGGTTCTGCAGCGCAGGACTAAAAACAACCCTGTACTAATAGGTGAGCCTGGCGTTGGTAAAACAGCAATCGCTGAGGGCTTAGCGCAGCGTATTATTAATGGTGAAGTACCAGAAGGATTAAAAAATAAACGCGTACTATCACTTGATTTAGGCGCGTTAGTTGCGGGTGCTAAATACCGTGGCGAATTTGAAGAACGTTTAAAATCAGTATTAAACGAATTGGCTAAAGAAGAAGGCCAAGTCATTTTATTTATTGATGAAATACACACCATTGTGGGGGCAGGTAAAAGTGACGGCGCAATGGATGCGGGCAATATGCTAAAACCAGCATTAGCGCGAGGTGAATTACACTGTGTTGGCGCAACCACGCTTGATGAATACCGTAAATACATAGAGAAAGACGCAGCACTTGAGCGTCGCTTCCAAAAAGTACTCATTGAAGAGCCTTCAGTCGAGGATACCATTGCTATATTACGCGGCTTAAAAGAGCGATATGAGTTACATCATTCAGTAGAAATTACAGATCCCGCGATTGTTGCTGCGGCGCAGTTATCTCACCGCTATATTAGTGATCGTCAATTACCAGATAAAGCGATTGATTTAATAGATGAAGCGGGTTCTTCAATTCGTTTGCAAATTGATTCAAAACCAGAGTCATTAGATAAACTCGAACGTCGTATTATCCAACTAAAGTTAGAAGATAATGCACTAGCGAAAGAAAAAGACGAAGCAAGCCAAAAACGCCGAGCTGAAATGCAAGAGTTGATCACCGACCTTGATGGGCAATATCGTGAGCTAGACGAGATATGGAATGCTGAAAAAGCATCACTTCAAGGCACGCAAGTAATTAAAGCAGAGCTTGAACAAGCGAGATTAGATTTAGACGTAGCGCGAAGGGCAAGTGACTTACAGCGTATGTCAGAGCTGCAATACGGGCGTATCCCTGAACTTGAACGAAAACTTGATTTAGCCTCACAAGCCGAAATGCAAGAAATGACTCTGCTTAAAAACCAAGTCGGTGAGGATGAAATAGCAGAAATACTCTCTCGCTGGACCGGTATACCGGTATCGAGAATGCTACAAGGTGAGCGTGAAAAGCTACTGCAAATGGAAGATAAGTTACACAGTAAGGTAATAGGCCAAGATGAAGCTGTTGTTGCTGTTTCTAACGCAATACGCCGCTCTCGTGCCGGACTTGCTGATCCTAACCGTCCGATTGGCTCATTTTTATTTTTAGGCCCAACGGGGGTTGGTAAAACAGAGCTAACTAAAGCACTGGCTGGTTTTATGTTTGATACTGAAGATGCCATGGTGCGTATCGATATGTCTGAGTTTATGGAAAAACATTCAGTTGCGCGTTTAGTTGGAGCACCTCCTGGTTACGTGGGTTACGAAGAGGGCGGTTATTTAACAGAAGCTGTTCGTCGTAAACCTTACTCAGTTATATTGCTTGATGAAATAGAAAAAGCACACCCTGATGTATTTAATATCTTACTGCAAGTATTAGATGATGGTCGTCTAACCGACGGACAAGGTAGAACCGTTGATTTTAAAAATACCGTTATTATTATGACTTCAAACCTAGGCTCAGATATTATTCAAGAGCAGGCTGGAAATAATGATTACACAACACTTAAAGCTAAAGTGATGGATGTATTAATAAATGAATTTAGGCCTGAATTTATAAACCGTATAGACGAGACGGTGGTATTTCATCCATTAGCTAACGAACATATCAAAGAGATTGCTGATATTCAGTTAATGAAATTACGTGAGCGTTTAACTGAAATGGGTTACTTACTGGAAATAACAGACACTGCGCTTGAACGCATTGCAGCAAGTGGTTTTGATCCCGTTTATGGCGCGCGTCCACTTAAACGTGCGATTCAACAAACCATTGAAAATCCACTCGCGCAAAAGTTACTCAGTGGTGATTATCTACCTGGCAGTGTTATCATTATTGATGCAACCGATGAAGGTCTAGTATTTACAAATCGCTAATCAATAGAAGTTAAATATATAAAGCCGCTACCTAAAGTGACACCCAATAGTTGGACATTCCAATTATTGTGGGCCACTTCAATCAGCGGCTTTTTTATAGGTGCTAATTTAAACTTTAAACGTAAGTAAAAGGTCATTTACTTTACGAGAACCTTCAACCAGCTCTGCTGCACCTTTTGCGACATTAAAACTTAAATTGAGATTTTCGTCACCAAACCCCTTAATCTGCGATACATTATTACCAATATCATTACTAACTACCTGTTGCTCTTCTGCTGCAGTCGATATTTGAATTGCTAGCTGAGAAATCTCACTTATTTGAACAAAAATACCATCAAGTTCGATCTGAGTTTTAGCGGTTGTATCTACGCAAGTATCGGCTTGAGTTTTAGTGCTCTGCATTACTTTAGACCAGCTAAATAAGGTATCTTGTATTTCTTTAATTGAGCTATGGATTTGTGTTGTTGCATTTTGAGTCCTTGACGACAGGGTTCTTACTTCATCTGCTACAACGGCAAAGCCTCGGCCATGTTCGCCTGCTCTTGCTGCCTCTATTGCTGCATTTAATGCCAGTAAGTTTGTTTGATCCGCAATCCCTTCAATTTCACTCATCACTTGACCTATTTTATCAGCCTCAGAAGCTAAGCTGCTTGCGGTTGTCGCGGCTTGTTCCACCTGTGTTGCTAAATCAGACACCATGATACTGTTTTCGGCAATATGATTTTTAATATCAGAGCAGCTTTGGTGAGTGAGGTTTACTTTATCTGCTGTTTCTGTGGTGCTATTTGATATTTCACCAATTGTTGAGCTCATTTGTGCCATAGCTGATGCTATTTGTTCTAAACGCTCACCTTGTGCCGCAATACCTTTTTCAGTCATCGCGGATTGTTTATCTAAGTCGGTCGCAATGTTATTAAAGCTTAATGTTGAATCTTTCATACGACCCAATACAGTACGTAATTTTGCACTGATCATTTGTTCTCTGTAATCACTTATACTATGCGGGTTATAGCCGCTATAAATATAACGAGATACCGAATCAGACTTAGCTTTTTGATCACGTAATATTTTAGGTGTCACAATTAGCTCTTCATAATTAAGAGCAATGACTAAACAGCAAATAAATAAGTTTATTAAGGCAATGCTTAGCGAACCAAATAGAGCAATATAAATTAGCCATAGTAATACGCATACAAAGCTGATGCTTTGTCTTCTTGTTGTTTGTTCTTTGAGGCTAAATAGTGACTTACCCGCATTTATTTTATTATATAAGTCTTGTGCTTGTTGTTTTAGTTGTTGGCTTGGTTTTGTTCTTACAGATTGATAGCCAATAAGCTGACCATGTTCAAAAATAGGCGTTACAAATGCATCAACCCAATAGTAGCGGCCATCTTTACAGCGATTTTTTACCATACCTCGCCAAGAATGGCCTTGTTTTAAGATCTCCCACATTTCTTTAAATGCTGCTTTAGGCATATCAGGATGACGTACTATATTATGATTTTTTCCTATGAGTTCTTCTGAGGTGTATCCAGCGATGATACAAAATTCTTGATTAACATAAGTTATTACTCCCCTTAGGTCAGTCGTAGAAACAAGTTCTTGTGACTCATCAAAATGGACTTCTTCATTTTTTAAGCTTTTATTATTGCGCATTGTATTTTTTATCATCCTTTATCGTTGGCGTCATTATATTGCTTGTTAACTACAAAGCAAAAAAACAAAGTATTTCTTTAGTACTTATAATTTAAATTTCATATTTTTATGATCTACATCAAGTAATTGAATTGTTAGGCTGATTATTAAAAGTTAGGTGAGCCAATATCGTGTAAGTGCCGGTCTATTTATTGATGAAATTTAATCTTTACTCTGAACGCAGATTAAAATGAATCGACTGCAAGTAGATTCAACACCGTAAGTACTGCAATGAGAGATTTTGAGTCGTGTGAGTCTTCCGTTTTTTAGGTTAAATACCCATGCAAAAAAATTGTATAATACTAAGAGCGGTGGCAATATTAGGGTTTACTGTATGATGCCTGCCATATCAAACGCATATCCAAATTGGATAAATGATAATTAATTTTGAGAAATTGTTTTGTTCTTAGCAATTTAATCTTGAGTCTAGGTAATTAGCCCCCATAACCCTATGATTAAGCCACGTGGCCCGAGGAAGCATTTTTGACAACACATGATTTAACAAATACGCTAAACGCGTTATCAGCAAATGAGCATAAACACGCAGTTAAAGGCATTAAGCGTGGTATTGAGCGAGAGTCGTTAAGAATAAAAAACGATGGTGTTATATCAGCTCAAGGGCATCCTAAAGGGGTTGGAAGTGCATTAACTAATGGGCATATCACCACTGATTTTTCTGAGTCTTTGCTTGAGTTCATTACCCCTGTTAGCGAATCGTCTATACAGACACTTAAGCAATTAAAAGATTTGCAAAAATTCACTTTAGAAAAAATGGGCGATGAATTACTGTGGCCTATTAGCATGCCGTGCTTTATTGAACATCAAGATGATATTGTATTAGCACAATTTGGCAGCTCAAATACTGGTCAAATGAAAACATTATACCGTGAAGGGTTAAAAAATCGTTACGGTAGTATGATGCAAGCAATTGCAGGCGTACATTTTAATATTTCTTTTCCTGACACACTTTGGCAATCAATTCATTCACTAAAACAAAGTAACGCCAGTTTACAAGATTTTATCTCTGATGGTTATTTAGCACTGATCCGTAATTTTAAACGCGAGCTGTGGTTAATAAGTTATATGTTCGGTGCATCTCCGGCGCTATGTAATTCATTTTTACAAGGTCGCAAAACCGACTTGCCATTTAAAAAATTAGGGAAAGGTACACTTTATTTAGAAGTCGGTACTGCACTTCGTTTAGGTAATCTGGGGTATACAAATAGCGCACAGTCATCATTGCGCGTAATGTATAATTCACTAGATGAATATGTAGCGGGTTTGAAAAAAGCGATCAATACCCCATCTGAAATCTATAGCGATATTGACGATTATACGAGTGAAGCTCCTAAACAGCTTAATAAAAATATTTTGCAAATAGAAAATGAATTTTACTCACCAATTCGCCCTAAACGAAATGCTAAAAATGGTGAAACGCCGACAGACTCGCTGCTTAGAGCTGGCATTGAGTATGTAGAAATTCGCGCATTAGACGTCAACCCTTTTAGCGAAGTGGGTATTGATATAGAGCAAATTCACTTTTTAGATGTATTTTTAACATATTGTTTATTAAAAGATTCAGCTCCAATGGATTGGAAAGAACAAGCGCGTAGTACTGAAAACCTCGACACAGTAGTAAATCAAGGTCGAGAAGAAGGACTAATGCTTAACTTTAATAACGAAGAACGAAGCCTGCAGTCGTGGGGCGGCGAAATATTTACCCAGCTAACGGATGTTGCTAAATGGATGGATAATGCTTACGGTGTTAATTATTACTCAGATACTATAAAGCGTATGGCAAAGTGGATTGATAACCCCGCACTGACTTACTCGGGGCGTTACGTTTCACAACTAAAAGAATCTGGTTTAGATAACGGGCACTTCGCATTAGCATTAGCTAATAAGTATAAAAAAAATCATGCTGAAACTGACTATAGTGAGTTTTTAAAGCCTTGGCTGGAACAACAAGTTATAGAGTCTAATGAGGCACAAGTGGCAATTGAGCAAGCGGATACGCAATCGTTCAAAGCATTCTTAGATGCATATTTTGCCAGTAAGTAAGTTTAATGCCCACTATTTTTAAACAAAAAAAACGCAGCCCAAGTTGGCTGCGTAAATACTTTTCAGGGATGAAACAATGCTGTACTGCTGCATTATAAAATCAGACCCACACTTTTTATAAAAGTTCAGTGAGATCTAAAAACATGAAAAAAAATGCACTAATGTTATCTCTAGCTATTACTCTTGCGGGGTGCGCTACAGCCCCACCAAAGCAACCGAATGATATTTGTAAGATTTTTAAGGAAAAATCCGATTGGTATTTCGATGCAAGAGACGCTCAAGAAAAGTGGGGTTCACCTAAGCATGTATTAATGAGCATGATGTATCAAGAAAGCTCATTTAAACACGATGCAGCGCCACCAATGGAATACTTTTTGTGGATAATTCCAACTGGGCGTGCCAGTGACGCTTATGGTTACTCGCAAGCTAAGACTCCTACATGGGCAGATTATATTCGCGAAACAGGTAATAATGGTGCTGATAGAGATGATTTTGATGATGCAATAGATTTTATGGCATGGTTTGTTTATAAAACGCATAAAGTGAATGGTATTTCTAAATGGGATGCTTATGCGCAATATCTTAATTATCACGAAGGCTGGGGCGGATATAAGCGTGGTACTTATAAAAAGAAAAAATGGCTAATGGGCGTCGCAAATAAAGTTAAACACCGAGCTAGTCGCTATGGCGCGCAATTAAAGCGTTGTGAAGAAGAGCTTGATAAAGGGTGGTTAGAGCGATTATTTAGCTAATTAATCTGAATTCTGGATAATAAATCTATCTCGAGTAGCTATTTTCAGCGTTAACTGCATTGAATTTACTGAAAATCCCCTAACCAGAGTTTAGGTTAATTATTTTCATTACTAAAAAAGGAGCCAATTCGGCTCCTTTTTACTTTAACGAGTTCGTTTATTGGGATGTATTTTTACCTGTTTAATCATGTTCTCTTTTACTTCAAGTACTTCAACAGGGTATCCCGCAATACGTAAACTAATATTTGCATCAGGAATATCTTCTAAATATTCAACAATTAAACCACTCAATGTTTTAGGACCGTCAAGTGGGAAATCCCAACCCATTTCTTTATTTAAATCGCGTACGTTAGCACCGCCATCCACAATACAAGAACCATCAGTTTGGGTTGTTACTTCTTCGCTCGGAGTGCGTGTTTGTGTTGTTGTAAAATCGCCAACCACTTCTTCTAAAATATCTTCAAGGGTTACTAGGCCTTGAATATCACCGTACTCATCAACGACGAGGCCAATACGTTCTTTAGATAATTGGAATTTTAAAAGTTGAGTATTAAGGGACGTACCTTCAGGAATAAAGTAAATTTCACGTACAGCACGTAGCAGCGAAGGTTTATCAAACTGCTCTTTTGTAAGAAGCCTAAGCGCATCGCGTGAGTGAATAAAACCGACGGCATCATCTATGTTATCTCTGTATAACAACACACGGGTATGTTGTGCATGAGTTAACTGGCGGCTAATTAGTTTCCAATCATCATTTATATCTATCGCCACAATTTCGTTACGTGGGATCATGATATCTTCAACGGTTACTTGTTCTAAGTCTAAAATTGAGGTGAGCATGCTTTGGTGGCGTGCAGGAATAAGTGCGCCTGACTCATTGAGTACGGTTTTTAATTCTTCTTTACTCATACTGTGTTCGTCTATTTGAGCGGCGCTAATACCAAATAATCGCAGTATTCCGTTGGTCATCCAGTTAATAACAACGACAAAAGGGAATAGAATTTTTAGTAACCCTTTAAGTATTATTGAGCTTGGAAAGGCCACTTTTTCAGGATAGAGGGCAGCAAGGGTTTTCGGAGTTACTTCGGCAAATATAAGCACGACTAAAGTTAACACACCCGTTGCTATAGCAATACCAAGGTCACCGTAAAGGCGAATGCCTATAATCGTAGCCACTTGGGCTGCTGCTATATTAACAAGATTGTTACCGATTAAGATTAAACCGATGAGCCTATCTGGACGGCTAAGTAATTTACTGACTCGTTTAGCTGCACGATGATCCTCTTTAGCGAGGTGTCGCAAGCGTATACGATTGATTGACATAATTCCGGTTTCTGAGCCGGAAAAGTAAGCAGAAAAAAGCACCAAAAAACCTAAAATGATAAATAGGGTACTTGTCGATATGTCGTCCAACGATGGATCCTTTTCTTATAAATCAATGCGTATTAAGCTAGAGTGAGCAAGCAGAGTCAAGTTAAAACTTATTTAGTATTACTTCTTGTATGAAACGGCTGCCAAAATAAGCAAGTGTGAGGATAAATGCAGCAATCATAATTGTAATAACGACCGGTTTTCCTCGCCAACCTTTTTTCATATGACCTAATGCAACAACAGCAAAAATTACCCACGCGATTAACGACAGTATCGTTTTATGGATAAACTCTTTAGCAAACATCCCATCAAGAAATAAAAACCCTGACAGCAATGCAAAAGTAAGAAGGATTGTCCCTAAGTTTAAAAGTTGGTAGAGCTGGCGCTCAACAACCATCAGAGGGGGTAAATGACTGTGTACAATTGCTAAATCTTTTCGTTTTAATCGCTTATCGATAAAGTAAAACTGTACGCCATATAGGGTAGCAATAATCAAAATACAGTATGCGAGTAAAGAAATAGAGATATGTGTCACTAAACCTATTTCAACATTTATACTTTGCAACAAAAGATGGTGCGGTATAAATAAACTAGCGATAGTTAGAAGTGCTGCGAAACCGTAAACAACCGGAAGTAATAGGGTCGCCGGAAACTTTAATGACACGGCTGTGACAGATACAACAATAACCCAACAGGTAAGTAAAGAGACATTAACGATACTTAAATCTTGACCATCGGATCGAAACACTGAATTCACTAACAGCAGCATGTGCGCCAATATAGCAACCGTACTTAATATTACAGTTACTTTCTGGCTAGGGCCTTGTTGATGAAACAGTCGTGATAGCACGTGAGACGTTGCTAACACATAAAATAAACTGGCAATAATAGTTAAACTAATAATCAGCATTGTGCTTGGGCCACTTAATTTGAGTCAAAAAATCCTTGTTGTTATATTGGCATTGTATTTTATAGCAAAGCAAATGGATAGACCTTAAAAAAAGAAACTCAACTAGCGGCACTTGAACACTGTATTGTCCGGCACCATTTACGGTATACTGTTTTTAATTCAAATTTAATAATATCAATATCCTTAATTGGATGGCTAAATAAAAAAGCTGTGTAATTAGATTGATATAACGTCTTATCGGAACCGATACATGTTTGAGAACCTCCAAGAACGATTAGGTAAAACCTTAAAAAATATCAGTGGTCGTGGCCGCCTAACTGAAGACAACATTAAAGACACTCTTCGTGAAGTGCGTATGGCTTTTTTAGAAGCCGATGTGGCGTTGCCAGTTGTTCGTGACTTTGTAAAGCAAGTAAAGGAACGTGCAGTCGGTGTTGAAGTTACAAAAAGCTTAAGCCCAGGCCAAGTATTTGTAAAAATAGTACGCGAAGAGCTTGAAAAAGCGATGGGTGAAGCAAACGAAGAGCTAAGCTTAAACGCGCAACCGCCTGCGGTTGTAATGATGGCTGGTCTTCAAGGTGCAGGTAAAACAACCAGTGTCGCAAAGCTTGCAAAATTTTTAAAAGAGCGTAAGAAAAAATCTGTACTAGTAGTGAGTGCCGACGTATACCGTCCTGCGGCAATTAAGCAGTTAGAAACGCTTGCTGCTGAAGTTGATGTTGATTTTTTCCCAAGTGATATCTCGCAAAAACCTGTAGATATTGCAACAGCAGCTATTTCTCATGCAAAAAAGAAATTCATTGATGTAGTACTTGTTGATACCGCAGGGCGTTTACATGTCGATAGTGACATGATGGACGAAATTAAAGACCTTCATAAAGCAATCAACCCAATTGAAACATTATTTGTTGTTGATGCAATGACAGGTCAAGATGCGGCAAATACAGCTAAAGCATTTGACGAGGCATTACCACTTACCGGTGTTATATTAACAAAGACTGATGGTGATGCACGTGGTGGTGCGGCTTTATCTATTCGTCATATCACAGGTAAGCCTATTAAGTTTATGGGTGTTGGTGAGCGCACTGACGCACTTGAACCTTTTCATCCTGACCGTATAGCGTCACGTATTTTAGGCATGGGTGATGTACTTTCATTAATCGAAGAAGTCGAGATGAAAGTAGATAAAGAGCAAGCAGCCAGAGTTGCTGAAAAAGTATTTAAAGGCGCAGGCTTTACCCTTGATGATTTTGCGGATCAACTAAAGCAAATGAAAAATATGGGTGGCATGATGTCGATGCTCGATAAGCTCCCTGGTATGTCTAACTTACCAGATGCAGTTAAAGGTCAAATGGGTGATAAAACATTTATCCAAATGGAAGCTATTATTAGCTCGATGACTAAAAAAGAGCGTGCACGCCCAGAAATTATTAAAGGTTCGCGTAAAAAACGTATTGCAGCTGGCTCAGGTACACAGGTACAAGAAATTAATAAGTTGCTTAAGCAATTTACGCAAATGCAAAAAATGATGAAAAAAATGAAAGGCAAAGGCGGCATGACCAAAATGATGCGCGGTATGAAAGGCATGTTACCTCCTGGAATGATGGGCGGCGGCCCTAAATTTTAAATATTAGCCTTTAGCTATTTTTGAAAGAATAAATAAACGACAAAAAAGGAGCAAATAGCTCCTTTTTTATTGAATAAATTATGCGCGTAATACCTCATAAGCTCTAATTTTCAGTTGAGATCACGGTTTAACCTACTAAACTGCCTTTTTGCTGCACTTCTTACTTGCGTTATTGCCAAAAACTCGTACAATTCCCCAGCTCCCCATTCTGGGGAGTAAATCTTATTAATGAAAACAGTCAATCTTTATAGAGGACGGTATGGTAACTATTCGTTTGCAACGTGGTGGCGCTAAAAAACGCCCTTTCTATCAAATTGTGGTTGCGGATAGCCGTTTCTCGCGTGACGGTCGCTTCATCGAGAAAGTAGGCTTTTTTAACCCAATTGCTTCAGGTCAAGAAGAAAAAATTCGTTTAGATTTACCACGTGTTGAACACTGGGTAGGTCAGGGCGCATCTCTTTCAGATCGCGTAGCTAAGTTAGTAAAAGACGCTCGTAAAGCGGCTTAATAGGCGTAAGTGTAACCATGAGTCAAGAGAACACCTCATCAATAATTGTCGTAGGAAAGCTCGGTGCCCCATATGGTATAAAGGGCTGGCTTAAGGTACATTCATTTACTGATGATCCCATAGGGATCTTCGATTTCAGCCCGTGGTTGATAGGGCAGCAAGGTAAATGGCAGTCCTTAGAAGTGGTCGACTGGCGTCGCCACAACAAAGGCTTTATCGCTAAATTTGCGCAAATAAACGATCGAGACGAAGCAATGGCTTATACTCATGCAGAAATTTCGATGGATTCAGCGCAATTACCTGAACTCCCGCAAGGTGAGTTCTATTGGCGAGATCTCATTGGCATGTCGGTTGTAACTGATAAAGGTTATAGCTTAGGCATTGTTGATGACCTGATGGAGACAGGATCAAATGATGTACTAGTTGTGAAAGCAAATAGTAAAGATGCATTTGGTCAAGCTGAGCGTTTGATTCCTTTTTTAACTGATTCAGTTATTAAAGAAGTTAAATACGACGCAAGAGAAATTACCGTAGACTGGGATCCTGGGTTTTAATGACGCAAACTAGTTCATTATGGGTAGGGGTGATAAGCCTTTTTCCAGACATGTTTGACGCTATTACAGACCAAGGTGTTACCGGTCGCGCAGTAAAAAATGGCTTAATTGATTTTAACTGCTGGAATCCGCGAGACTACGCTTTAGATAAGCATAGAACCGTAGATGACCGTCCTTACGGGGGCGGACCGGGTATGTTAATGATGGTTGAACCATTAAAAAAAGCGATTGCCGAAGCTAAAAAAGCTGCTGGTGATGGTGCTAAAGTAATTTATATGTCCCCGCAAGGGCGCAAACTTGATCAGCAAGGCGCTAGCGAACTCGCTAACGCTAAAAAACTGATTTTGATTGCCGGTCGCTATGAAGGTATAGATGAGAGAATAATAGAATCATATGTTGACGAAGAATGGTCGATTGGTGATTTTATTTTGAGTGGAGGTGAACTACCTGCCATGACATTAATTGACGCAGTAGCGCGATTAGTGCCGGGTGTGTTAGGTCATAACCAGTCAGCGGAACAAGATTCATTTTCGGATGGCTTGTTAGATTGTCCACACTATACACGACCAGAAACATTGGACGACAAACAGGTTCCTGCTGTATTACTCAGTGGTAACCACCAAGAGATAGCAAAATGGCGGCTTATGCAGTCATTAGGCAGAACTTGGTTACGACGTCCTGACTTGTTGCATAACCTAGCTCTGACTGAGGAGCAAGCGGTATTACTCGCGAAATTTCAGCAAGAGTACCAAAAAGCTTGTGGCTAGAAGACAGTTACACCTAGGAAAGTGAGAAACATAATGGCAAAAGTAAACCAAAATATTATTAAAGCGCTTGAAGATGAGCAGCTTAAAACAGACGTACCTGCATTTGGCCCTGGTGATACAGTGGTTGTACAGGTAAAAGTAAAAGAAGGTGCTAAAGAGCGTCTACAGGCCTTTGAAGGTGTTGTAATCGCTAAGCGTAATCGTGGTCTTCACTCAGCATTCACAGTTCGTAAAATCTCGAACGGTGAAGGCGTTGAGCGTGTATTCCAAACGCACAGCCCTCTTATTGATAGCGTAACAGTTAAGCGTCGCGGTGCAGTTCGCCGTGCTAAGCTTTACTATCTACGTGAGCGTTCTGGTAAATCTGCACGTATTAGAGAAAAACTTAACTAATACGCGCTGTTTATCAACGCAAAAAAACGGGTTGCATCCTTCGGGTTGCAACCCGTTTTGGTTTTAGAATATTATTTTCTCAATTCTCAATTCTCAATTCTCAATTCTCAATTCTTCATTAGTAAAATTTCCGCTTTAGCCTTTTCTCAGTTACCTGATCCTGTTAGTATTTATCGTATTGATTAGTTTACTTTTATGTAAATTTATATTTACGTTATTTGTTTTTTAAGGTGGGATGAACGTGGCTGACATAAGTGATTTAGCACAGCTAAGAGAGGGTATAGATGAATGCGACGCACAACTTGTTGCCTTACTTGCTAAACGTAACGGTATTACGCAAAAGATTGGTGAGATAAAACAACAAACAGGCGCGCCTTTACATGCACCTGAACGTGAAGCAGAGCTATTAGCAGCAAGACGACAAGAAGCGATCAATCAAAGTGTAAGCCCAGATCTTGTTGAAGATATACTAAGACGCATGATGCGAGAAGCCTATCAAAACCAACAAGCAAAACTTGCATGTGCTGCGCCAGAGCTTTCACCTATTGTTATTGTGGGCGGCCAAGGTGCCATGGGTCAGTTATTTGCTCAGCAGTTTATTCGCTCAGGTTACAACGTTAAAATTTTAGATAAAGATCAGCAAAACGAAGCGCAAGATATTTTAAAGGGTGCCAAGCTAGTAATGATCAGTGTGCCAATTAACGCATTGGGCGCTGTAGTAGCTAAGTTACCTAAACTAGATGATGATTGCTTACTTGTTGATATTACATCGGTAAAGCAATCGCCTATTAAAGCACTAAAAGCCGCGCACAGTGGCCCTGTAGTTGGCTTGCATCCTATGTTTGGCCCCGACATATCACACTGGGTAAAACAAACAGTCGTTGTATGTGAAGGGCGAGACCACCAAGCCGCAAAAGGATTATTAGAGCAATTACAGGTTTGGGGTTGTCAGCTTGTTGAGCTTGACGCAAAAAAACACGATGAAGCAATGCAAATTATTCAAGTAATGCGTCATTTAACAACCTTTGTCTACGGACAGTTTTTAGCAAAACAAAGCCATACACTTGAGGAACTACGTAGTTGTTCATCACCTATTTATCAACTTGAATTAATGATGGTAGGGCGTTTATTTGCTCAATCACCTGAGCTTTACTCTGATATTATGTTAGCGCAGTTTGATGATGTAGAGACTTTACTCGCGCAGTATCAAGATACCTTTGCTAACACATTAGCAAAATTAAAGGCGGGAGATAAAGCAGGACTTATTGATTCTTTTGCGCAGGCTAAAGTTTACTTTTCTGACTCGACAGAACACTTTTTAACGCAAAGCAGAAGCTTATTAAATAAAGCGAATGATTCAAAAGTGCTAGATTAATATTTGTTATACCGTTTGCTTAGATATGGGGGGGAATCCCTCAAATTGATTAAGTATTATTGCGGGTTGGTATTATACAGATTAGCACTGGTTAACTAAAAGGGCCTATATCGGCCCTTTTTGATTTATAAAATTGCTTATTGAGTATTCACGCTTACTGCCTGCAATGACTCGCTTTGGTAGCATCCTAAAATACGTACATATTGGGTGTGCTCTTTAAGTTCTTCTAGCGCTTCTTTTACTTGGCTATCCGCTAAATTTGCTTCTAAATCGACATAAAACACCTCTTCCCATGGGTTACCAGGCATTGGGCGAGACTCCAGTTTAACTAAATTAATCTTATGCTGTTTAAAAATCATTAACGCGTCAGCAAGCGACCCCGCTTGTTGTTTTGTAGACATGATCAAACTGGTCTTAGTTGGAATTTGATTCGAAACTTGCAGTGGTTTGCGAGCAACGACAATAAAGCGGCTATGGTTTTCACTTTGATTAGCAAGATTAGTTTTAATAACTTCTAACCCTACGTTTTTCCCTGCTTGCGCTGAACCAATTGCAGCACTCATTGGCGTATTTAGTGCCGACTGCAGCGCGCTTGACGTTGAGTCACAGGTTTCGTGTTGTAACTCACCTAAGCCTTGTAAAAAACGACTGCACTGCGCAAATGGTTGAGGGTGGGCGAATATTTTTGTTAATTGGCTTAGTTCTGTATTAGGTGTCGCTAATAAACAATGTTCAACGCTGTGTGTTACTTCACCAACAATAGATACTTGTGCGTGTTGGAGTAAATCAAACACCTCATTTATACTACCCGAACTGGTATTTTCAATAGGTAATAAACCAAAATCAGCTTGGCCGTTTTCTACTTTACCTGTTATTTCGTCAAACGATGTACAACCAATTTCAACTAATTTACCAGGGCGGCGGCTAAAGTATTTATGACATGCTAGCTGGCTATAAGAACCCTGACCACCTAAGTAAGTTACACGATGTGTTTCACTAAGGGCATCTGGATTAAGGTTTTTTTGTAGCATAGCTTGTTGGTGTAAAACAGAATCTTCCAAAATAGTTTGAAAAACATTATTTACGTAATAAGCATCTAAACCTAGTGATTTACCATAACCAATCAGTTTCTCTAAAAGTGCGAGTTCACGTGCTTCATCGCGAATTGGTTTATTATTAGCAATTTTGTATTCAACCACACCATGGCTAATGCGGCGGCGCTTGGCGAGCAACACAAGTAAATCTGAATCTATTTCATTTATGTCGTGTCTTAATGTATTTAATACATCATTGGTCATTTTGGTTTCCTCATTCCAAAAAACAAGCTGTTATTATGCAGCAGAAATAAAAAAGCCTCCCGGTTGGGAGGCTTTACTATTCGATTGATTTTATCTCACAAACAGGTCAGCCTCTTTTATATAAAGAAGCTAAAAAACGAAAAGGTAGTGTGAGAACAAATAATATTCATCATTACAATGTATGGAGAGTTACCATTAATGTCAACAGACAGTTATGCGAAATAATGAGTTAACTATAAATTTAATATTTATCGTTCTATTTTTTTAGAGATAAACTATAAAAAATTTATAATTACGAAGCGGATCTGGTATATTTCGGCTACTGGTTAAAAATAATAACAATTACTAATAAGGTTGACCTGTGGTGTATCGACGCCCTCCATCGCGTTTTGGTGTTAACTCACTAAGTGTAAAATTATCATTGCTAATATCTGCAATTTGTTTAATTGCGGGCGTGTGTGCGGCTGCCTTAATGCTCAAGTCAGAAGAAAAGCAACTTGTTTTTGAAGAGCACGAAGTACTTAAAGGTTCAACAGAGTTACTTGTTAAGCAATTTGATGGATTGATTAAAAGCAAAGTTAATACCGCAGAGCAGGCCAATAAAGTTGTTGCAGAGCAGCTGTTCTCTACACAAGTTTCAATTGATCTTAAAAACAGGTCTCAGTTACAGTTTAACAGTGATGGTACAATCCGAAGTGCGTCTGCTGATGGTTTATCAGCAGCTTATTTACCGCAAGAGAGTTACTCACCTTTTTATAAGCAATTAATTAACGACTCAGAATCATTATGGCGAATTATCTCCCCAACAATTATTAATGATTTTTTTAATTTTTACTTAATTACTAAAGATAACTTTATACGGATATCTCCGCCTAATTGGGCACTAAATGCACCCGCCGGATTTAAGTTCACTAAAGGGCCTACATTTAATTATGTTCAAGGAAAAACTAACCCAAGCCGTGAACCAACGTGGTCAAATGTTTACTACGATAAAGTTTGGCATAAATGGGTTATTAGTTTATTAGTTCCGATTTATGTCGATAATGAGTTTTTAGGTGTAACAGGCAATGATATTGCGCTTGATACGCTTATATTTCAGTTGCCTGTGGGCGACAAAGAAAAACATTTATTAGTATTTGATAGCAAAGGGCAGTTGTTAGCGCACCCAGAAGTAAGTTCGAGCTTATTAGCCAGTTACGGGAGTAAAGGTAAAGTACTTAAAACCTACGACTTTGTTAACCAAGAACTACAATCGATTATTAGTGATGCAACTAAAAGGAAGTTACCTGAATACGCGAATTCATTTAAGCAAAATGGTGAAGCGCATATTATTAATATCCGTAAAGTAGAAGGTTTAGATTGGTATATTGGTGTCTATAAAAAACGTTCATCGACGCTCTCAGCTCTTCAAGAACTGAAGCTTAAGTTTTTTGGGTTATTCATTCTATATGCGATTTTAGTTGCTTTATTGCTACATCAAGCACTTTATCAGCTTGTTCTTCGTCGCCTTCATACTTTAGTTTATGCAGTGACAAACTTTGGCCAAGGGAAGTTAACAACTGAATTTCCTGAAGAAAATAAAGATGAAATTGGCACATTGAACGGCTCATTTAGAGATATGGCAGTAGAAATACGCAAACTCATTGATGGCCTCAATATGCGTATTACAGAAAAAGAAATAGCAGAAAAAGCAGCTAATCGTTTATCCAAAGCGGTTGCATTTTCTGGGACTGGTGTTGTGATCACCGATGAAAACTTCTTTATAGAATATGTAAACCCTAAAATGCTTGAGATGACAGGGTATCAAGAAAGCCACTTTAGTAGAGCGCCATTGTTAAGTATTATTGCCTCCGAAATGGCCATTTTGGTTGAAGACATAGACATTGATCTGAGAAGTCGTAACTATTGGCGTGGTGATACACTTATTCAAGCTTTAGATAAACAACCCATTTGGGTTTCGCTAAGTGTTTCTCCAATTCGCGAGGACGGTGGAAAAATAACAAGTTATGTTGCGTCTGCGCAAGATATTTCATTTGTAAAAGAAAGTCAGCGTAAAATGGAGCAGTTAGCTTATTTTGACACGTTGACTGGCTTAGCAAATAGAACGTTTTTTAGAATGCAGTTACGCAAATCGATGGCACTTGCAGAAAGAGGGCATTATGCCTTTGCACTATTTTACTTCGATTTAGATGAGTTTAAACGTATTAACGACACACTAGGGCACGATGCTGGGGATCAGTTGTTAATAGAGGTGGCAAATAGGCTCAAAAAACGTTTAAGAGCAGAAGATACCATTGCTCGATTAGGCGGAGATGAGTTTGCGGTTTTACTCAGTGGTATTGAGCATCAAGAGCATGCTACCGATGTTGCGAATACGATTCAAAAAACGTTAAATGTGCCTATAAAACTTGGCAGTAATGAAGTTATTATTAGTGCCAGTATAGGTATTACAATGGCCCCTTACGACAGCCTTGAAGAAGATCAGTTGTTAAAACATGCCGACTTGGCCATGTATGAAGCCAAAGCAAAAGGGCGTAATACATTTCACTTTTATAGCCAAGAATTGGACTCTGCGGCAAATGAGCGATTATTTATAGAAAACGAACTACGACAAGCATTGAAAGAAAAACAATTTGCTGTTTACTATCAACCACAAGTCGATAGCCGAAATCAGCATGTTGTTGGCTATGAAGCTTTGCTAAGGTGGTTTCACCCAACAGAGGGGCTTATTCCTCCTACCAAGTTTATACCAATTGCCGAGGCAACAGGTTTAATTGTTGAGTTGGGTGCTTGGGTACTTCAAGAAGCATGCGATTTTGCAGTTAGATTACAAGAGAAAGGCCGAAGTAATAATATTTCGATTAACTTATCTGCTCGTCAATTTAAAGATGCTAGCTTAGTACCAATGCTTAGTAAAATGATTATTAAATCAGGGGTGTCTGCTAAGCATCTGCATTTAGAATTAACCGAAAGCATGCTAATGGGAAATGTCGAAGCAGCAATAACGCAGTTGCATGAGCTTAAGGCATTAGGTGTTTCGATTTCTATAGATGATTTTGGTACAGGTTACTCGTCTTTAAGTTATTTAAAACGATTCCCGGTCGACATATTAAAAATTGATCGTTCATTCGTAAAAGACATTCCAGAGGATAGCAATGATATGGAAATCACGGCTGCAATTATTGCAATGGCGCAAAAGTTAAAACTTAATGTGGTTGCTGAAGGTGTCGAGACGATAGAACAAATACAATTTTTGCAAAATAATAATTGTTTTATAGTGCAAGGGTATTATTTTAGCCCACCAATTACTGAGGCTGAGTTACCAAAATTGTTTGATAGGTTAAAGGATATACCTGACTTTGAAGCGTTACAAAGTGAGTAGTAAAATGCGGGTTTAGCCACCCGCAATTTTCACTTTAAATTTTAAGCCTTCGAGAATCGCTTTTAGCTTGTCTCGATCATCACCTTGAACTTCAATAGTGCCATCTTTAACTGCCCCACCTTGGCCCATTTTGCTTTTAATTGTTTTGGCCAGCTTTTTTAAATCATGATCTTTTGCATCTATTCCAACAACCAGCATAACTCCTTTGCCTTTACGTCTTTTTGTTTGACGTTCAATACGCAAAAAACCATCTTTAAAAATTTTTCCGGTACTTTCTTTTTCTGGTTTAGGCTGACTAATGCGCCCAGAATCCGTCGAATATACTAAGTGATTATCACTCATACCTAACCTACATAGATAAAATGAATTAAACAATGGCTCAAATGATAACAAATTTGCGCTAGTGTGTTTTTCTTTTTGCTAATTAGTTTTAACAGGTTATATTTAGTTTAAAGGAAATATTATTGGAACCCATATATGAACTTAACTAAGAGCACATCAGCAGATGGAACGACCTTAACAATACAAATTAAGGGTAAGTTTGACTTTAATTTAGTGCAATCTTTTCGACAAGCTTACGCTCAAATAAATGCAAATATAGTAAAAGTAATTGTTGATTTAAGAGAAACAGAGTACATGGATAGCTCGGCATTAGGCATGTTACTTAATATGAAAAAAACAATAGAAAGCCAAGTAGGTACAATTGAGATAAGTAATTGTCAGCCACAGTTACGAAAAATATTACAAATTTCGCGCTTTGATAAAAAGTTTGATATTTGCTGATGATCCATGTGCTTATTGTTGATGATCAGGCGCTTAACCGAATCTTATTAAGTAAGATGCTTGAGGAGGACGGCTACAAAATATCGATGGCGTATAACGGTCTTGAAGCATTAAAAGTGCTTGAAACACAAGATATAGATATTATTTTACTTGATGTAATAATGCCTGTAATGGATGGCTTTGAAGCAGCTCAAAAAATAAAACAACGCTTTGATGAAGTTTACCTACCGATTATTTTTATTACTTCTTTGGATGATCAAGGTAGTTTTGAGCGCTGTTTAGAAGTTGGCGGAGATGACTTTATTCAAAAGCCTTTTGAAAAAGTTATTTTGCATGCAAAAATTAAAGCGCACAGCCGCACTCGCCAATTAAGTAAAAAAGCCAATCAACAAAAAGAACTTCTTCAATATCATCACAACCAAAACGAAAGAGAGCATGAGATTATTGAACATATTTTTAATAACTCACTCGAAAATCAAGATAAATTTAAAGACCACCTCGATTTCAACCTATCACCTGCATCTATGTTTAATGGAGACATGTTTTTAGTTGCACAAAGCCCCATTGGTAACCTTTACTGTATGCTTGGCGATTTTACGGGGCATGGTTTAGCTGCTGCTATTGGTGCATTACCTGCCTCGCGTGCCTTTTATAGAATGGTAAGTAAAGGTATGGCTGTGAACGACGTCGCCTCTGAAATTAATACGTTACTTTATAACTTACTACCTGGTCATATGTTTTGTGCGGCAACAATTATAGAGCTTAGTTCTTCTGGGAAAAGCATATCGGCATGGTTAGGCGGATTACCAGATGCGTATTTAATTGATCAAAATGGTGATGTTAAGCAAGTTCTTGAATCTCAACATATGGCATTAGGTATTTTAGATGAAGATGAGTTTGAGCACGAAGTTATTCATTTTGAAACAGATCATGAAACTCGTTTAGCATTTGCAACAGATGGGATTATAGAAACAACTAATAAAAATGATGTTTTTTTTGGTGAAGAACGCTTTTTAGAAACGTTAAAAAGCAAACCCATGGTTAGCTGTGAAAACATAGTTGGATATGTGAGTGAGTTTGCGGATGGGAGCGAGCAACAAGATGATGTCAGTATTGTTTTACTTAATTGTTTGCCTCTTGCTTCGCAAGAGCAGGTTAGAGAGACGTTTTCAACGTTAGCATTTAATTTGTCGCTAAGTTTAAATGCTAAGCAAATAAAGCAAACCGATCCCGTATACGATTTAGTTAATATTTTAAGCGGGGTAGGCGGATTAAAAGATCATCGTTCAAATATATTTTTATTACTTTCTGAAGCTTATAATAATTCACTTGACCATGGCGTATTGGGTTTAGACTCAAACATTAAACTACAAGAAGATGGTTTTTTTAAATACTATGAGATGAGAGAAAAAGCCCTCGCAGCGTTGTCAGATGCGATGATTATTATAGATATGCGTTATTGCCCAGATACATTAAGTTTATATTTTATTATTTGCGACTCGGGTCGAGGTTTTAATCGTGGTGAAAGTGCACTTTCTGCGACGAATAGTGAATTTGGCCGAGGTTTGTCATTACTTAAAGAGATAGCCGAGAAAGTAACTTACAATGCCAGTGGTAATCAGGTAGAAATGTGTTACAAGTTGAGCTAGCTCTGTAAAAATATCCATGCTATTATCCTGAAAACTTTAGATGTATGGATGGCTAAATGATTTCTTCTTACCTAAAACAAGCACAACTAAGTGCAAATCCTACTTTGATTTCAACAGAGCTTGAAAAGCTTGAGTTGCATCTTACAAACACAATTTTGCCTGATGTGCGTTGGGAGTATCAAATACCTGAGCTTGGCGAGGGCGGTGCGTGTAGTTTATTTGGTTACCTACAAGATGAGCCATTCAAATTAACTGACTACCTTAAAAGTGATGAGCAAACACAGTTTAAGCTAGCTAGTCTACAAAGTATTGTAAGCTATATTGAGCAGCAAACAGGTGTCGACTGGTATGGTATTTATCAATCAACCAATACCAGTGAAGGTAAGCAATTACTCAAATTGGCTTATCATGGGGTGCCAAGTCGTCCGTTGTTTCCATTAACAGAAGCTTTTGCTGCTGGTAGCAACAATGTACAGGTAGCGTTATCTCACCATGGTCGTATTATCAATAACGTCGAGGCGTATTTATCACAAGGTGGTGAATACTACACATGCGACCCTAAAGTTAAATCAGAAACCTGCTTACCTCTATTTAACGCGCAAAATGAATGCGTTGGGATTATAGATGCAGAAGCCTTTAAAAATGACTTTTTTGATGACAAGACACTTGCCGTTTTAATTGCGTGTTGTATTAAAATTCCTCACTTTCTAGTGTAAATAACACTAGTCAATGTGATGTGCTTTTATGTTAAGCTTAGGCTAACAGCTAACCCCTAAATAACGATAAGAGATAGCCAATGTTCTCAGTATTAAAACCATTACCAACAGATCCTATTCTTGGCCTTATGGCGGCCTATAAACAAGATACAAACCCTAATAAAATTGATTTAGGGGTAGGTGTCTACAAAGATGAGCAAGGCAATACACCGGTTCTTAAAGCGGTTAAAAAAGCTGAAGCGTTTCGTCTTGAAAACGAAATGAGCAAATCTTACATTGGTTTAGCGGGTAACTTAGATTACTGCCAAAAAATGGAGCAGTTACTATTAGGTGAGCATCAAGTATTACTAGCTAACCGCGTACGTACCGCGCAAGCTCCTGGTGGTACGGGTGCACTTCGTGTTGCAGCTGAATTTATTAAGCGTTGTAATACAGACGCGACTGTTTGGGTAACTAATCCAACATGGGCTAACCATATTAGCTTGTTTGAAGCGGCAGGCTTAACAGTAAAAGAATACCCGTATTACGATTACGAAAATAAAGACTTACTGTTTGATGAAATGATCAACACACTTAAACAAGTGCCTAAAGGTGATGTGGTTTTAGTGCATGCATGTTGTCATAACCCAAGCGGTATGGACTTAAACGAAACACAGTGGAACACAGTTGCTGAACTTGCAAAAGAAGTTGGCTTTACACCACTTGTTGATATTGCATATCAAGGCTTTGGTGCTTCACTTGAAGAAGATGCACGTGGCTTACGTATTTTAGCTGATGCAGTAGAAGAGCTAATTATTTGTTCTTCATGTTCTAAAAACTTTGGCTTATACCGCGAGCGTATTGGTGCATGTTCACTAGTTGCAAAAGACAGCGCAACAGCAGATATTTCCAACTCTGTAATGCTAAGCGTTGTGCGTAGTATTTACTCAATGCCGCCAGCACACGGTGCTGATATTGTTAATACTATTTTAAGCAGTACAGAGCTTACACAATTATGGCACTCTGAGCTTGATGAAATGCGTAGCCGCATAAACGGTTTACGTAGCTTAATTAAACAAAGCTTAGCAACTAAAGATATTGCGCAAGACTTCTCATTTATTGAACGTCAAAACGGTATGTTTTCTTTCTTAGGTATTAATAAAGAGCAAATTGCTCGCCTACAAAAAGAATACGGTATTTACATTGTTGGTTCAAGCCGCGTAAATGTTGCGGGTATTAGCCAGTCAAATATTGAATACTTTTCAAATGCTGTAGCTGACGTTTGTAAATAAACGCAGTTAATATAAAAAACCGCACATCATAATGATGTGCGGTTTTTTATTATCTAAATTTAAACAAAAAGCAGTAACCTTTAACCGATAGCAGGAATTAGCCCCGCCATTTGCATAAACTGCGCAGTAATAATAGTAACTCCGCACACTGCTGCAATTCCAAGTCCTACATTTCCGCTACGGACTTTATAACCCGCTTTGACTGAAGAAGAACGGCGCTGTTTATAAACCATTGCCACGGGTAAAAATACAGCAAGAACAACAAGTGCTATTGCTGCATAACCTAAAGCCATAATAAAGCCTTGAGGATAAAATAATGCAAAGCCAAGTGGCGGCATAAACGTAATTAAGGCTGTTTTAATTCGGTCTGTTTTATTGTCACCTTTTTTAAATGCATCGGCAAAAAAGTCGAATAAACCTAAACTCACCCCTAAAAATGATGTTGCAAGGGCTAAATCAGCAAATAACTTAACGGCGGTGGCTACGCTTGGATTATGCGCAATACCTGCCACGCTAGATACAAACCCATTAAGGCCTTGGCTGTTGAGTAAATCAGTTTGGCTCATAATACCTTGGCTCAGTAATTGCCAAAAAATATAAATCACTAAAGGCAGAGCAGCACCCGCGATCATTACTTTGCGCAGTACTTTTATTTCAAGGCCTACGTATTTAACAATAGAAGGAATAGAGCCATGAAAGCCAAATGAGGTAAATATAACGGGGATCGCTGACAATATTAAGCCTTGCTCTACTGGCATCTCTAATAAGTGCTTACCTTGAACGTAGGGCGTTAACATATAGAACAAGCTAGCAAGTACAATGATTTTTATTGTAAATAACACCCTGTTTAATTTATCTACTTTACTGGTGCCTAGTGTTACAACGCTCGCAATTATGACCGCCAATACAATTGAACCAAGTTGTGGTGCTATATTCACACTTAAACCTATATTTATACGCTCTTGGAGCTGTGCTCCGCCACCTGCAATATAAGCGGCACAAAGTGCATAAAATAAGAAAATCATCGAAAAATTAGCCACATACTGCCCGCATTTTCCAAGCCAAAGTTTAGCTAAAGTATTTAAAGTAGCATCACGTGGTGCGTACTGATGAAGCTCTAACATAAGCAACGCTGTGTAAGTCATTAACATCCAGCTCGCGACTATTAGCACTAATGCGGTATTAAAACCAAGACCGGCAGAAGCAATCGGTAATGCTAGCATTCCGGCACCAATAGTGGTTCCTGCAACAATTAACATGCTCCCTATTGTTTTATTTTTAAGCACTTAATTACCTTAATTATTATTAATATACATGCACGATATAACTAGTTACCTAAAACTTAAATAGTTTTATAATAAAACGCTGCAATTAAAATGTAACTTACAATTTACAGCTGTATTTATTAAGGCATTTAGTGTTTAAAAAGTACTAAAATACAGTAGTGAGCGTATAATTTATTCTTTAATATATTCATTTATAAAAAGCATAGGGATGGCACGTGCCTGTTAAAGCTTCGTATTTTTTAATGGTTCTCATATGGTCTACAACGCCGCTAGGGATAGTGTGGAGCAGCGAAAGCGTATCGCCAACACTTGCAGTCCTCATGCGTATGCTTGTGGGATTGTTTATAGGCGGCTTAATAGTTGCTATTACGAATATTAGAGTACCTTGGAGTAAAAATGCGTGCTTGCTTTATTTTTATTCGAGCATTGGTATTTTTGGTGGCATGTTACTTAGCTATATGGCTGCCAAAACGGTTCCCTCAGGAATTATCTCACTCATGTTTGGTCTAGCGCCGATTTTGTCGGGATTACTCGCTCAGCAACTACTAAACGAACCCAAATTTAGCCCAATTAAGTTAACGGCACTGGCATGTGCATTAATCGGTTTATATTTTGTTAGTTACAATCAAGTGCAGCACTCACAAACCCAAGGTATAGGCCTACTTTATGTGTTTATGGCTGTGTGTTTTTTTAGCTTAAGTGGGGTAATGATAAAGCGAGTACAAATAGCAATTCACCCAATGGCGACCACCTTTGGTGCTTTAGTTTTTGTAACGCCACTATTTTTTATAGCGTGGTGGTTACTCGATGGAGAGTTGAATACTGCAAATTGGAGCGCAAAATCACTTTGGGCTATTGGGTATTTAGGCGTGTTTGGATCACTGATCGGTGCGCTTGCCTACTTTCATGTTTTACAAAACTTAAATGCAAGTACAGTAGCACTTACTACCTTAATTACCCCCAGTTTTGCTTTAGGGTTAGGTGCATGGCTAAATAATGAAATGCTTAGTCGAGAGTTGCTGATAGGCGCTGTTATTATTTTGATTAGTTTAGGTTTTTTTCAATTTGGAGACAAATTTTTGAAATCGACAAATTAAAAACCCAAGACTAAAAGCGCCCTCAGTGTGATCACATTTTAGCTATTTGGATAACTAAACGACGGTTTTTATTACGCCCTAAAATATTTTCGTTTGTATCCACAAAGCGTTTTTCACCTAAACCAGTTGTTTGCACTTTTGCTTCATCAACACCTAAACTAACCATGTAATCTTTAATTGATTTTGCACGTTTGCGTGAAAGGTCAAGGTTATTCCAACGTCCACCATAGCTATCGGTATACGAATCAATGCTAATGGATTCAATACTCGGATCGTTTTTTAAATACTCGGCAATCTTATCTAAACGCTGCTGCGAAGATTTAGTTAACTTACTGCTATTTGATTGATAATTCATAATGGTAAATGAAATGTCTTCAAAGCTATAAGGGAGTAATTCATCTCGACACTGTAAAAATGCCCAATACGCCTGTTTAAAATTAACACTTGAAATACCAACGGCAATTTTATCGGCACTGTTTTGCCAGTCTTGATAGTAAAAGGTAGGGTAAAAGCCCTTTTCAAGTTCGGTTAGCATTTCCCATGATGTTTTATTGTCTAGCTCACCGTCAAACTTTTTGAGTAACTTCATATTGGCAATATCGCGTGTAGGTAAGCCCGCACGCCAAGTAGGGGGGACTGCTTTTAAACCCGCTATGTCATAATTTTCAGGCCTGACAACCATATCTAAATGAAAGCTGAGATTTTTGTTTTTACTTGCTGAAGCTTTAAAAATAGCCTCTCCATAGTAAGGAACTTCATGATTTAATTGGCATTGTAGCCTTGTTGTTTTAACCACTTCCCAGTTAGAGTTATCTTGATTAGCTGTATATTGGCGCATAGCAGCATAGGCACTACTGTGGCATAGTGCGCTGGTGATACTCAGGCTAATTAATAGCAACTTAAACTTCATGGGGCATGCTCCAACACATCTTTCATGCCAATAATTTGGCAAAATACAGAGTAATTATATTTCAAGGTCAATAACACCTAGCTAGCTTAAACTTTAAAGCAAATTACATGCCTACAATTTAAGGCGCAATTAATCTAGCAATGCACTAGCCGAAAGGTACTCACTTTTGACATAATAGTGGGCTTATACCTATAAACCAAGAATACTATGGCAAATACTGAGCAAACACTTTTCGCAAAACGCTTTCGTGGCTTTTTTCCGGTTGTAATTGATGTTGAAACAGCGGGCTTCAATAAAAATACAGACGCTTTACTAGAAATTGCCGTTTCAGTTTTAAAAATGGATGACGAAGGATTGCTCAGCATAGATCATACCGTACACTTTCATGTAGAGCCATTTGAAGGCGCAAACATAGAGCAAGCTGCAATTGAGTTTAATGGTATCGATCCCTTTTCGCCATTACGCGGCGCAGTGCCAGAAGAAGACGTTATTAAAGAAGTTTGCAAAGTGGTACGCAAAGCTCAAAAAGCAGCAGGGTGTCAACGCTCTGTTATTGTGGCGCACAACGCAGCGTTTGATCATGGCTTTTTAAATGCAGCTATAGAGCGTAATAATATAAAACGAACACCATTTCATCCCTTTGTAAGTTTTGATACAACCACTCTTGCAGGACTTGCGTTAGGGCAAACTGTATTGGCTAAAGCATGCCGCGCTGCCGGTATTGAATTTGATAACAGCCAAGCACATTCAGCACTTTATGATACCGAGCGTACCGCTGAGCTGTATTGTTTAATTGTAAATCGTTGGCAGCAACTAGGTGGTTGGCCGTTAGCGCCACTAGATGATAGTGACGCCGAAGTGGATACACAAGATGGCACCGAAACTAAAATGACTGAGTAATTTTTCCTTCATTTAGTTTTAATAAATGGGGTGGATAAATACGCGAAAACTGTTTTGAATCTTTTGCTATTTTAAGTTCTACCCCTGGGTGCATTAACTCATTCACTTTTAAGCGGCAACTTGAAAGCAATTGCGTGATTTTTCGCTTAATCAACAATTTTTGACGATTAACATGCTCTGTACGTGCTTTTATATGTTGTTCATTTTCGGTTATTTTATTCAATAACTGCTGACGCTGAGTGGGCTCTGCAACTTGTCCCGCTTTTTTACGAGCTTGTTTTAAAGCAGTTACTTTAGTTGCAAGCACTTTTTCAAAATCAGCAATTTGGATCTGCTTGTCACGAAGTTCAAACCAGTTTTGTGCTAAAAGCACACGAGTTTTTGTTCCCGCTGGTGCACCGAGTTCGCCGGTTTCAATACGCATAGCGTCTAAAATATTGCCACCAATAATTTTACCGCGAGGTTTATCTGCTTTACCAACGCGTATTAACCGCCTTGCACTCATATCACAATGCAGTGCTTGGCGTTCAATAAATAAATCTTGTTCTGTTTTTATATTACAATATTGAGCGTAGCCAATTGAAATAGTACGCAAAGCTGTAATATGACATGTAAATGCTTCATTGTTTTCGCGTTTTCGACCAATAGCCCCCTGCATAATTGTTACAGCACTTTTGCTCTCAACAATACCTGATTCTACAAACCCTATAACGGTAATATCGCCGTTTGCTTTAACATGCATACCGTCTTTTATATCACCGCTGATTATTACGCTACCGTCAAAATCGACATGGCCAGTACTTACATCAATGTTATCAAAGCATAAAACATCATCTACACGCATACCGCGAGGCAAAGCAACGGGTACACCTTTACAATCTGCAATAAGTATATCTGGGTTGTTGGGGTCTATTTTAGTCCCTTCGAAAGGTTGTAATTGGTGCTCTTTTCCTGGTGTTGCAGGAATAATTTCACCAAATATAGTGTAGCCATCTTCACCGCGAGTGGCGGGTATGCGCTGCATAAGAGGTGTACCAGGTTTTACCGTGATGATTGCGCCAAGGTTTTTCATATCAACCTTACCCCCTTGAGTTGCTTGAGGGCTAAGCACACGATCTTGGGCTGTTGAGCATAAACGGACAAATCTAGCATCTTTGCCATCTTTAGGGTTACGTCCGTGAGCAATTATTGCACTGTAAGAGCTTCCAGCTGGTTGTTCAAACTGTTGACCTAAAAAGGAATCAAGCGCGCGAGGGCTTATTCCTTTTTTAACACCGGCATCAGCCAGTGCTTTTTGCGCACCTTCCATCGATAATAATAAACCACCTTTTGTAGTGGTAATGGTTGCTTCTGCTACCATGCCTTTTTCATCGATATTAATAACAACAGTTGCATTTACAGCCTGAGCAATAATTAACGACTCTTCTTTATAATCTTTGCTTTGAGAAAAAAGTTTACCAATGTTGGCCGAAATAACGTCAAAATCACAGTAGTCAGATTGTTCTAGCAGTTCAATTAACTGCGTTGCAGTTATTGGAAAACCACTATCAACAGGGTGTGCTATTAAAGATAAGTACCCCGTTTCTTCATTAAATGAAAAAACCGACATTTATTTATTCCCTACTTAATGTGCCTGTTATTATAATTGTTATATTTTTTATTGCTTTAAGGTGCATTTTTAATCCGATCAAAAAAGCCAGCACTCTATTGGAGCACAACTAGAGTCTCGTGTTAAGTAAATGTTGTTTAACTATGCAGCTATTTATAAAAATATGATTATTTAATAGGCAGTTAGTATGAGGGGCTGTTTATTTTTTGAAGTTAAATTTGCCGAAGTGTATTTGGTTTTTATGCAAGGCAAAGCCTATGCTGTGCGGTTGTTCCCCATAGATAGGCGATAACGTAGCATAAATGCCAAACATACGCTGTCCTTTGGGCTCGCTCCAAGGGCTATTTACTCATTGTTGCTCGATTTTTACTTAGCCTACTACCTACTGCTAGGCTACAAACCTCGCGCCGCAATTAAATCACCTCTATATAGAACAAATTTCAACCTAAAAGGTCAACGAGTCCTAACAGATAAAATAAAAGCGAGTTAGTTCTTGAGTATCAGCGCCTTACTCAGTTATACTGCTCGCACGCTCTGAATGAGTTTACTGATTCAGGGGCTGATTAGGATTCGACGGAATTCAAGACGCCCAAGGTGCATGTCGAGGTGCGGTTTGCCTCGTTAAACAGCCGCAACCTAAAGTAATCGCAAACGACGATAACTACTCTCTAGCAGCTTAGGCTAGCTAGCGCTCCTTCCATGTATTCTTGTGGACTGGATTTTGGAGTGTCACCCTAACACCTGATCGCGACGGAAACCCTGGCCGGGGTTGAAGCGTTAAAACTAAGCGGCCTCGCCTTTATCTATCGTGTTCGTCCGAGATTTAAAGGTTAATTAAATGACGATACTAAACATGTAGTACCGACGGTTGAGGCTTTTCGGACGGGGGTTCAAATCCCCCCAGCTCCACCAATAAAGGTTTTTGAACTCGTTATTCGAAAACCATAAAAAACCCGCAAATTTGTTAATCCAAATTTGCGGGTTTTTTTATGCTTATAATTTAATTATTAATGATTGTTTAACGTTTGTAGTTTGTAATAACTAAGACCAATTTGCTTATATATGGGGTCTATTTAACATTAAGAAAATTACGCTAGAACTAGACAAAGATTTTTGTATCTAGTTGTTCTAAATAAAAAATTTTAACGACGTTATAGTGCAATTTAATTCGTTAAATTGATCAAAGATTTATGTAGGTTGGTATAAGCCTTAGCTGCTATTTCAGCGTTGTACAGTGCAGTAAATAAAACGGATATTAATTTGCCAAAAGGGCAGTGTAGCCATGTTTTAAGGCATACTTTCGCGAGTCATTTTATGATGAACGGAGGGAATATTTTACTGTTACAACAAATACTTGGTTATGCAAAGATTGAGCAAACAATGGTTTACGCGCACTTTGCACCAAGTCATTTAGAGGATGCTATTAAGTTAGGTCCGAGATGTAGTGGTCAACTAATTTTGGCCACAGTTTTAGAATCTTGATATCTAACCTCAGATTCATTTGGCGCTAAACCGGCATTATAATGATGCGGCCTAACATTGTTGTAATATCCATTTATGTAATCACTTACGCTATATTTAGCGTCTATAAAGTTTCCATATCCAATCTTTGGCATCCATTCCGTCTTAAAGCTTCTAAAAAACCGCTCCATTGGCGCATTATCCCAACAATTTCCACGTCTACTCATACTTTGTGTGATTTTATAGCGCCATAAACGTTGGCGATATTTTAAACTTGTATAATGGCTACCTTGGTCTGAATGGAACATGAGTCCTGTCGGTTTCCCTCTGCTTTCATATGCGAGTTCAAGCGCTTTTAGCGTTAAATTAGTATCTGGTGACAACGACATTGCCCAGCCAACCACTTTGCGTGCAAATAAATCAATAACCACGGCTAAATAAGCCCAGCGATTGCCTGTCCAAATATACGTCACATCACCGCACCACACGGTATCCGGCTCAACAACATCAAACTGTCTATCAAGCAGGTTTGGGATTTCAAGGTGTTCATTACCACCACGTTTATATGAATGTTGAGGTACTTGGCAGCTTTCGAGCTTTAATTTAACCATTAGCTTAGCTGCACGATAACGGCTCAATTCAAAATCATTGTTCGTTGCTATCGCTGCGATTGTCCGTGCCCCTGCTGAACCACCACTCATCGCATGTATTGCTTTTACTTCAGCCTCTAATCTTGCTTGCTCAGGTGTCGGCGCTGTATCCCGTATGGCCCAGTACTTATAGCTGCTGCGATGCACATTGAATACGCTACACAGCAGACTAATTGGATAACGCTCTCGTTGATTTAACTTCTCGATTAACGAGAATTGTTCAGGGAGTCGGACATCAAGAGAGCGGTAGCCTTTTTTAATATATCCTTTTCTAATTCAATGCGTTGGATTTGTTTTTTAAGTTCGCGGATTTCAATTTGTTCGGGCGTCATTGGTGACGCTGATGGTGACTGACCATTGCGTTCTAGCTTTAATTGAGTAACCCACTTACTTACGGTTGATTTACCCACCCCCATAGCTTTTGCTGCGTCTTCTTGCGTATAACCTTGGTCTACTACAAGCTGAGCCGTTTCTAATTTAATTGCCGCTGAATATGTTGCGCGTTTTAATTTCGTCATTTTTTCACCCAAATTTGTATGCTTATTAGCATAACATTTCTTTCTTAATGGGTGGCCAAAATCACTGTACCACTACAACCTCAAAGTCAGAGCAATTAATAAAAATATTACTAGAATCAACAGATGAAAATGCTTCTTCAAAAATAAATAATGTTGAAATGCTTCCTCAAGCGAAGCATTTTGGCCATTTGTTTGAAAGTGCAGCTGAGGGGGCACAGCGGTGCCTAATCCACTTTAATGATATGAATATTGTGGAAAATATTGAAGAAATGCTTAATAAATCAGATGATTGGTTAGAGTTTATGAAATTAATATTCGGAGGGGATATACATGAGTTCGAAGGTGAAGGCAGAGTTATTCATAATAGACGGGAAGCACATCTTTTCAATGTTGAAAAGTTCTTCAAGTACCAGAATGATTTGGATAAATCTTTTAGGGCCTTTAAAGAAATAACAGCAGAAGAAAGAAGAGAAATAATATCTGATACTTTCGATATACCTTTTTAATGTCCACATAACGCCCAAACTTAATAGATTACACAAGACTTTAGAGGACACCATAAGAAGCTAAATTTTTGATTTTAAAATAAGTACTTTTTTTATTGGTAGCCTGTAACAATTGAGGATTTTCGGACGGGGGTTCACACCCCCCCCCAGCCCAATAAAGGTTTTTGAACTCGTTATTCGAAAACCATAAGAAACCCGCAAATTGGTTAATCCAAATTTGCGGGTTTTTTTATGCTTATAATTTAATTATTAATGATTGTTCAACGTTTGTAATAACTAAGCCTTAGCTGCTATTTCAGCTTTGTACAGCGCAGTAAGTAAAACCAATATTAACTTGCCAAAGGGGCAATGTAGCCATGCTTTAAGGCATACTTTCACGAGTCATTTTATGATGAACGGAGGGAATATTTTACTGTTACAACAAATATTTGGTTATGCAAAGATTGAGCAAACAATGGTTTACGCGCACTTTGCACTAAGTCATTTGGAAGATGCAATTAGGCTAGGGCCGAAAATTGGCTTCTAAAAACATTTATCAGTAAGTAAATTCTAATTTCAAATGTAGCTTGTTATTCAAAAGTGAGGTCTATTTTAGGCCGTCTATTTGTAATTCCCGTGGTAAATAGTGGCGGTCTTATATGCTGTTTAGCTCATTTTTCGGGAGGGTGTAAAGCTTATTCACACGAAATCGTACACTTGCATAAACTTCTATGCTACGGCAAACTGATACTGTTAATAAATACAGTGGTGACATATGAAAATTAAAGCTCATGCTAAATGTTCAGAAGGGAATTTGATATTAAATAGCCATACAGGTAGGCCTGAGGTTCACTATGTATGGGACGTCTTAGACAAGCGTGACAATTTTCCTCTTGAGTTTAAAAAAGAAAATCTAACTTACGTGAGCATATTTGATTCTAAGGTTGAAATGACTGCTAGGTTGCCAGGTTCATTTGCTTACAAGTCCAAAGCAACTTCTGCTGGTGTAACCAATAAAGATAGTGAACTTGTTTCACATGAGATGTTTATTCAGGTTCTTGAAGAGTTAGGAGTCGTAAATTTTAAAATTGGCAATAAAATATATCCATTTGAATTTGAAGAAATTTCATCGAATAATTTAAAGGTTCAATTTGGAGAGGGTCGCTATTATTATCCAGACCTTGTTGGACGTTTTAAAGCTCGTGATGATAACCCTTATCACGAAAAATGGGGAGGTAAAGTAGCTATCGAAGTCACCGTAACCCATCAATGTGAAAAAGTAAAACTTGTTGAATTTAAAGACCATAATATAGCTATCCTTGAAGTTAAAGTGCGGGATAGTATGCGTTTCTACAGAGAGGGAAAGGGGCAAAGTAGAAGTAGAAAGTTGACTTATACGTCAAAAGATTTGAAAAGTTACTATGACTATCTTCATAAAAAGCTTAGTAGTGAAGTATTTGCATCAATTCTGTCAGATCCTATTTCTATAGGGCATCATAAAAGTTTAATGAGTAACTTGAGGTTAAATTACAAAAAACTAAATGATGATTGTAAGAAGCTAAAAACCTCTTATGATGAATTAAGAGAGGAGAATGGTTGCCTTGTAAATAGACATAACTCAAAATTAGAATTGACAAAGAAAGATAAGGAAGCACTTCAAACTAAAGTAAGGGAGCTTGAGGGTCAGTTAATTTATCTAAAAGAAAAAAATAAGAATAAGGCGTTAGATGCAAGGAAAGCAGGAGCTGAAGCAGAGCAAATAAATGTTAAAGCTATGGGCTTTTGGGAGCTTATTTCTTTTTGGCGAGCCAAGTAACAAAAGCCGGTTAATAAAAAATGCTCACTGTGTTGGTTTCTCTTAACATGAGAGTAGATAATAGCTCAATCAGCCATTATTTTAAAATTAAATAAATGTCCATATGATGCCCAAATCCAATAAATTAGACAAGACTGTATAAGCTACTAAGAGTAAATAACATTCCATCTTCAAGCTAAGTTATTGTTTTTATTGTGGATGTGTGGTTGGTGAGGCTTTCGGGCGAGGGTAAACTTCCTACGCTATCAATTTGGTTTTATCATATCAAAACAGATACTATCAACCCGCAAATTATAAAAATCAGCTGCTTTTTATTGTCTGTAATATTTCAAAATACCTGCCAATTTTAGAGCATCATTAACAATGTGTTTTTAGACTACAGATCTTCGTTTTTAGGATTTTATTTTTGACTAATTAACGTTTGTCACTTAATACTTGAATTCAAGTAACAATAAGTAATACCAATTCGCAATAATACTTAATCAATTTGAGGGATTAAATCTGGCGTTAACGGCGTAAAAATTTCTGATATACGACTACATCTCGATGCTGGATGCAGAGCAATGAGTGATAACAACTAAATAACGAAATTTTTGCCTTATTATCGATACGATTTTCTTAGCTCAAAATAATCTCTTAATTAAGCGAATTGATATAATAAACATTAATTGATGCAAGGAAGTTAATTATGGCTAACTTAGTAATTTGCTGTGACGGCACATGGAATAATCCTCAACAAGAAGACAATGGTGCTCCCGCACCAACCAATGTCGTCAAGCTCTACCACGCGCTAGCGAAAAAAGATAATTCAGAAGCCACACAAAAGTTGTACTACCACCCAGGTCTTGGGGGCGAAGAAACGGGGCTAAAAGATTCTATAATTGATGGAGCTTTAGGTAAAAGTATAAAAAGGCATATTTGTAGTGCTTATCATTGGTTAGCGAGTAACTACAACGAAGGCGACAAAGTATTTATTTTTGGGTTTAGCCGAGGAGCATTTACGGCGAGGAGTTTAGGTGGGCTGTTAGGGCTTGGGCTACTTGATTTTAATAAGCTTGAAAATAACAAAGCGCGGTGGGAAAAGACCCACGGACATTTTGAAAACTATAAGTCAAAACTAGAGAGGATCCCTAAGAGTTTATATATTAACAATAAAAAAAGCTTACCTATTCATTTTATAGGCGTATGGGAAACGGTGGGGCATTGGGTATACCAAATGACATGGAGCTATTTAACTTGTTGGATAACCCTGCGTCATGGCGTTTTCACGATACTAGTTTGGGAAAACATATAAGTATTGCTAGGCACGCAATGGCAATGGATGAGAAGCGAAGTAGTTTTTGTGTTACTCGCTGGAGTGAAAATTTAGTTGATCGAGACGTTAAAGAAATGTGGTTTCCGGGCGTACATTCCGATGTCGGTGGCGGGTATTATGATACAGATTTATCAGATATTGCACTTGAGTGGATGATAAAGGAAGCGCAGGAGAGCGGTTTATTTTTTCGGGATAACATTTTAAATCAGCTTAATCCAAATCCTTGTGGCGTACTTCATAATTCATTTAAAGGAATATTTGCTAAGTTTAGATCTCGTCCGCGCAATGTGGATTGTGTGATTACAGCAAATAATGAAAATTTCCACGAGAGTGTATTTAAGCGTCAAGAAATATCGCCTATTGAACATCCTGAATATTGGCCAACAATAAAATTAGAGGTTGGGGAATCGACGGTTGTTAATGTATTTGCTAAGCAACATTGGACTCCAACGTATATTTACATGAATAAGGGTGAGCGGTATATTTTTGACTCTGAAGGCGAGTGGCAAGATAGTAAAGATGAATGTGATTGGCTTGGTACAGAGGATGGAAAATTAACGGCGGGCGACATTATTCGATTTGCATCGTCTATGTTGGGAATGACTGAACGAAAATTTAAACAAGCAACGCAGAATCGCTCTACCGATTTTTGGGGAACTAAACGGGTAGAGCATATGCGATGGTTTATTGCTGTTGGGTGTATCGCAAACGATTCTGGTAAAGCGCAGGCGGTTACAAACGATGGTAGTCCGCACCCTCATCAGTATGAACCTCTCTCGCATTATCAAAAAAACTCGAAGACGTTACAGATTAGCTCCTCGGGCTATTTTTATGCTTTCCCAAATGATGTGTGGTCTTTGTACCATAATAATCAAGGCTGCATTCAACTCAGGGTAACTCGAAAGTCATAGTGGCTAAAATATTAATGTGTAGCCTGTTTACTTAACTTATAAGCAGAGCTTTGAGGAGTCACTTCATTTTTCGTCTTTTTAGTGGCTTTTTCTATTATGTTTTCGAGAGGTTGAGTACGTACACACATAAGTACATTATTCATTGCTTGGCAAGTACCGGTTGCTTTTTGATTATGTGTTGTATAGGTGCACGTTTGGTTAAGGTTTTTGTTTTCACATGCATGCCAAGGTGCGGTATTACCATGGCCTGCGTGGCTAAACGCATAAAATGAGTTGCCTAATGTAAAAATCACAATAACCATTTTTGATATAGTTAACATTTTCATGTTGTTGTCCTTTTTATTGTGCGGTTTCGCCTTTGTAACAACCAATAAACATATTTTCTGAGACGCTTGCTGCATGGTAATGATAGCCGCGTGTGTCGTCGTAATGTCCTCTGCATTCATCTAAATCAGTTGGTTCTGTATTATTGCTCCCTAGCATGGCAAAGATCCCAAAACCATCAAATGCATAACCTACCATTGCAGCATGTCCGTCTGATTGAGCTTGCGTTTGGCTACAACCTGCTTCGCCATGATAGTGGTAGCCTTCATTAAGGTTTATGTGGCCTGCACAATCATCAAATGCGGCTATGGTATAGGCACTTAAAATGGCATCTACAGGGGCAGGAGCAGCTAACACAACTCCATTAAGCGCGATGCCTATATTTGATCTACCAACACTATTTGCTTGGTTTGCGGTTACGGGGGTTATAGGTATTAAAAATGATTGCGAGATACCACCATTTACATACTCTATTGAACATTCTACGCAGTGGTTTTGGTATTGTTCTTCTACATTGGGCCTTGCCGCACCATCGCATGATGCATACGTATTTGTGATATTTACTTGTCCTGTGCTTTCGTCATAAAGTTGCCAGTGGCTATCATTATATAGTGCGGGTAAATTTAAAATAAAATCACCGGTAATGTCATATACCTCGCCATTGCCATCAAACCAAATACCCGCTTCATCAGCATTTGAGGTAATCGTGTTTGGGCAAAAAGTACCTATTTCATGATTTGCAGGTGCACCTGCAATCTCAATTTTATAGCATGATGTTTCATCGCCATTACTCAATGTACACAATTGAGTTGTTATAGCTGATACCAATGCACCACCTTCGAAATTAAAAGGGTCTACTTCTATTACTGTAGTCGTTGTTGTATTGGGTGAAGTATTATCAATAATAATCGCTTCTGTTTCAGTTGTGTCTTTGTCGTTATTGCTACCACTACCACTACCACATGCTGATAACCCAATGGCTGTTACACTCATGAAAACAAGCTTTAAAAACTCTGATTTTAGTTTTATCACGTGATTAATCCAAATAATGAAGTGGGGTATAGGGTATTTGTTAAATGTGCAAATAAAGCGCAAAAATTAAGTAACATTACACGCAGGTAAAATGGCTGTTCAGGTTGATGAAAAATAGCAGTAGACCTTGGTATATTTAATCGCCATTATTATGGCTCTATTAAAAGCATGGTTTACAGATGGATTTATTTACCACCGATCTTATTTCGCCTCTGTTGGCGAGCGTTTTTATTGTGTTAGCGGGCTTTACTTCATTTTTTTCAGCTGCATTCGGTGCTGGCGGCGGGTTGATGTTGCTTGTTGTAATGGCATCATTTATGCCAATGACGTTGGTTGTGCCTGTACATGGGCTTGTGCAATTAGGTTCGAACACAAATCGGTTATTACTCACTTTTAAGCATATAGACAAAAAAATGTTTATTTATTTTACGCTTGGAGGGAGTGCAGGGGCTATATTATCGAGTTTTGTTATTGTCGATATTCAACTTGATGCTATGAAATTAATAGCGGGGCTTTTTGTAATTTATTTATTGTGGGGAAAAATCCCCACTGCGTTACAAAGCAGTTCGGTCGTGTGGCGTTTTTTTTCCGGCTTTGTTACCACGTTTATTTCTATGTTTGTTGGGGCAAGTGGGCCACTCGTTGGAAGTTGCTTGCACATGAGCAATTACAGCAAGCTGCGATTTACGGCGACGTTTTCTGGCATTATGTCGGTTCAACATTTATTTAAAGCGGGTGTGTATGCAGCGGTTGGTTTTAGCTTTTGGCAATGGCTGCCTTTGGTTGGAGCAATGATTTTAAGTGGTGCATTAGGTACATGGTTGGGTGTTCGATTACTGCATCGTATACCGACAGAAAAATTTAAGTGTATTTTTAAATGCATATTAACATTACTGGCATTACAGCTAGCTTGGCAGGGCTTTGAGGTAATATTTAATTAACTTGAACTCTGGGCAATAAATCTATCTCAAGTAGTTATTTTAAGCGCTAACTGCGTTAAATTTACTTTGTTCTCACTGAAAGCTCTGGCTAGAGATAAATAAATTTAAATATTATTATGGTTCAATATGTTAGTAAATCCCTTAACCAGAATTCTGGTTAAGGGATTGGTATTACATTGTACTAATTTTGTGGTTTTGTTGGCGTTTATTTAACAGCGGATTTGATAGGTTTGTCACCATCGAACAGTTCAAAAATACGGTTGCTATTTGGGCTGTTAGTTGCAATATGAAGTAATGCATTAGCAACATTTTCTCGGCTGATTTTAGCTTTGTCACTATCTTTAGGGCGTTCGGTTGTTACTGCTAACGATGCTTTTTCGTCGGTTAATGTAGCAGGGCGAATAATTGTGTAATTTAAGCCACTGTTAATTAAATGCTCATCAGCCATATGCTTAGCTACAAGGTATGGTTTCAAGTCGCCATCTATTGAGTCGGGATCGTCTGCGCCAATAGAGCTAACCATTATGAAGTGTTTTGTTGAATGTTCACGGGCGTAGTTTGCGGCTTTAGTTGCTGCCCATAAATCAATTAAAACGGTTTTGTCGTCGCCAGTACTACCGCCCGAACCTGCAGCAAATATAACTTGATCGCAGCCTTTTAGCGCGTTGCTAAAGTCGCCTTCGAGATCTTGCTCTACAATACTTAAAAAAGGGCTTTTTAAATCACTTAGCTTGTTTTTATCACGCACTAGGGCAACCACATTTTGTTCATTTTTTAATAATAACTCAGTGGTCATTTTACCAATTTTACCGCTTGCGCCAATAATTAAGGTCTTGCTCATAATTAATTCCTTCTTAACTAGTACCAATTTTATTAAAAAGTGAATATTCTGGCGAAGATAGTAACTTACTAACGTTGTTAAAATTATTTATACAGATCACTCTATGTCATAATTTTTACTTTGTTATTAAGCTATTTTTCATCGTTATAATAAATCACTAATTTAATGCTGTTGGTATAAATAAATTGAAAAGTAATGTGCTGTGTAAACAGACCTTGGGGTAGGCGTTTATTTTTAAAGGGTAAATTTGAGTTTAATTAGTAATATTAAATAAAATAACGTGGTTTAAATTGGATACTTAACAGAGCATGATAAAAATGACTATTTTACGTTTATTTTTCAATAATAATACTGATTTCTGGTCACATAATCACGTTGGTACAAACTTATTCTTACACTGTGTTTTTGGTAGTTATAGAAAAGGGTTCGATTGGTATTGTTTCCTTTATTATGTAATGGCGCTTTGGCTAGGGCTGCTAAATATTGCAAAAATTAAAAATAATATACTCAGTGATAATACTTTCATAAATGCCTTTATATTTTATTACGTATTAAATCACGAACTATAAAGCGGGCAGGATGAATAGCTTGGCTAACACGCTCGCTTAACGGGCGAGGCTCATTGTTTAAACAGCTAATAAGGTGCTCTGCACTGAGTGGGGCACTACATAAAGCGCGGGCGCCAAAGCCGGTAAAAATATGTAGGCCTTGTTGTGGCTTATTAAGTTGCTCGTACTGATAGCGTTTACCTAAACGTAGGTTAGCAAAAGCCATAGTGTAATCACTTTGTTCACACCATTGTCCTGCCATTGGCAGGTGGTCGATAAATGTGCAGCGCACAGCTGCTTTTGCAGAAGTTATAGTGCCAAGCGTTGTTGCAAATTCACTTTGCTGATAAAAGCTAAGTAGTTGCTCTTGGTTTAACTGATTGTCGAGCGCGGTAACTTGACGGCTTTTGGTGTTTTTTTCAAATGTGGCACCCATACAGTGATGATCTAAATAAGCAGGGGTAAAATAGCCTTTATGGCATAGTACTGTTTTTAGTTTGTTTGATTGCTTACTTGCCTGAACATGCGAAACTTGACCTCTTACGCCTACAATAGGCAACGCTTTTGTTTGCTCAAATGAATCACTGTGTTCACCCGCACATATAATTACGTCACTAAAAGGACCTAATTGCTCACTATTAGTTAATAAAAACCAGCCGTCTTCGGTTTTTTTAAGCTGTTCAATATTACAGTTAAATAGGCTTTTAAATGGGTTTATGCTATTTGCAGCGCTTAACATGGCGTTTACTAATTGCGGAGGGTTAACCCAGCCGCCTTGTTCAAAAAATACGCCCGAATAACCTGTTTTTACACCCGCTATTTCATCACCTTCCTCGGCTGTTACATTACGCATTAGCTGGGTTGGCCACAGCTGTTTTTGTGCTAAGTTTTCATGTTTATCGGCCAGAGGCTTTTTTACTGCGTGTTGTAATACGCCGCACCAATCGTAATCAAAGCTAAAGCCGCTACCGAGTAACTGGTTATACAAACGTTTTGCGTATAAAAAGCTATGTGCGAATAATTCACTGTGCGGTGAATTTTTAGCTTGTAGGTGAGGGTAAATAGCACCTTGTACATTATGCGAAGCGCCCATTGCGGGCTTTTCATCTTGGCAGAATAATTGGCTTGCAATACCACGCTTAGCTAAGCTGTATAAAATGCAGCTACTGGCTATACCGCCGCCAATGACCGCTACATTTTTTAAAGCGCTGCTATCTTGATGAAAATATGCAGGAGCTGATTGAGCATCATTTACGCACTCTAGTTGGCCAACAAGCATATCTCTTTTTTGGCCAAAGCCTTTGGCTTTTTTAGTATTAAAGCCTGCATCAATTAATCCACGGCGAACAAAACCTGCTGAAGTAAATGTTGATAAGGTTGCACTTGCCCTTGATATATTGACCATAGAATTAAATAAACTTTGCTGCCACATTTCGGGGTTTTTACTTGGCGCAAAACCATCTAAATACCAAGCGTCAACAATTCCTGTTTGCGGATAGCTCATAGCTTGTATTGATTCAAGTGCATCACCAAAGTATAAATCGAGAACAACCAGTCCATTGTCAAATTCGAGTCTGTGGCATCCTTCTAAATTAATTGGGTATTGTTTAGATAATTTGTTACTAAAGGCGCTTAATGATGGCCATGCCTGTAGTGCTTTGTTTAAATCGTCTATGTGCAGTGGATATTTTTCAAATGAAATAAAGTGTAAGCGTTTAACACCATTATCTAATTGATTTTGAACTTGTTGACGTGCAAGGTGGTCAGTAAAGCGTTGCCATGTATTTAAAAAGTTTAAACCTGTACCAAAGCCGGTTTCGGCAATAACAAAATGTGGTTGGTCATGATTTTGTAATCGTGTATCTATATTGTTTTGATCATAAAATACATAATGGGATTCGGCCAAGCCATTGCCATCAGAAAAATAAATATCATTGAAGTCGCTGGCAACAGGAGTACCTGAGTGATTAAAGTGTATTTGCGCGTTTTTGATCATGACTTATTAAGGTTTACAAATAATATTTTTAATTATTTTACGTGTTTTCTTTGTAATAGTCTGGCGTTATTTATAAGCTAGCGGTTCAGAGTACAAGTGTACGCTAGAAAGCTGACCACTTAGGTGATTAAATTCGCGTAAAATAGAACACAATTGAGTATTAAGCTAAGGGAATTACCCATGAGAAGAGCTGTAATTACAGGTATCGGTGTTGTATCAAGTATCGGTAACAACAAAGAAGAAGTATTAGAATCGCTAAAAACAGGTAAGAGCGGTATCGCTTTTAACCAAGAATTTGCTGATTATAAGTTACGTAGTAACGTATCGGGTAAAATTGATATTGATGTTAAAGCCCATGTTGATCGCAAAGCAATGCGCTTTATGGGTGATGCTGCTGCTTATTCTTATATTTCGATGACACAAGCAATCGAAGACTCAGGTTTGTCTGACGAACAAGTATCTAATGAGCGCACGGGTATTATTGTTGGCTCTGGTGGCGGTTCGTCTAAATGGCAAGTAGAAGCCGCTGATATTTTACGTGAAAAAGGCGTAAAACGTGTGGGGCCTTATATGGTGCCACGTACTATGGCAAGTACAACTTCTGCTTGTTTAGCAACCCCTTTTAAAATTAAAGGTGTTAACTATTCAATTAGCTCAGCATGTGCAACATCTGCGCACTGTATTGGCAACGCGGTAGAACAAATTCAACTTGGTAAACAAGACGTTGTATTTGCTGGTGGCGGTGAAGAATTACACTGGACATTAGCAATGGAATTTGACGCTATGGGCGCACTTTCTACTAAATACAACGAAACACCCGAAAAAGCATCTCGTACATATGATGCAAACCGTGATGGTTTTGTTATTTCTGGCGGTGGCGGTATTGTTGTAGTTGAAGAACTTGAACATGCCCTTGCGCGTGGCGCACACATTTACGCTGAAATTGTTGGCTACGGTGCAACATCAGATGGCTACGACATGGTTGCGCCATCTGGCGAAGGTGCGGCACGTTGTATGCGCCAAGCTATGCAAGATGTAGACAGTATTGATTACTTAAATACTCACGGTACATCTACACCTGTAGGCGACGTTAAAGAGCTTGGTGCAATTCAAGAAGTGTTTGGTGGTAAGTCACCAATGATCAGTGCCACTAAAGCTATGACAGGCCATGCTCTAGGTGCTGCGGGTGTTCACGAAGCAATCTTTTCATTATTAATGCTAGAGCACAGCTTTGTAGCGCCTTCAATTAATATTGATGACCTAGATGAGCAAGCGGCTGGTTTAGATATTATTACTGAACGTCGTGATGTTGAACTCAATACGGTTATGTCAAATAGCTTTGGCTTTGGTGGCACAAACGCGACTTTAGTAATGAGCAAATATAAAGGCTAATTGGTTCTACTTAGTTTTTATATAATTTATAGCCGCTCACTTTATAAGTGAGCGGCTTTTTACTTAAGAATTTATAAGTTATTGCGATTGTTTTTCGTGCTTTTTATTAATAATCATTTGTAGAGGGCCTATGCAGTTATTGACAGAACGATTAAAAATGCGGCAATTGAGTGATGCTGATTGGTCTGTTTTTTTGCAGCTCCATCGTGAACCCGACGTGCTTGAATATTGCTTTGACATGCCAAAAGAAGTATTTGTGAGACAGCGGTTTGAGCAGCGCTTACCTATTTGGGGTCCAGACTCTCGCCATCCATTATGCTTTGCTGTTATAAACAATGAAACACAGGAGGTTATAGGTGTTACTGGTTTTACTTATGATGGAATAACTGCTGAACTAGGGTATTTATTTTTACCAAAACACTTCTCTAAAGGGTACGCAACTGAGTCGTTAAGAACCGTAATCGAATGGGCGTGGCAAGAATGTGGTATCAAACAGTTTAAAGCTGTGGTGACACGGGGTAATACAAGCTCAGAAAATGTATTGAGCAAATGCGGATTAACACAGACAGATGCTATACCTCAATCACATATTATTGCTGGTACGCGTTATGATGATTTAATTTACACACTCAAAGTCTAATACCAATGCGCAATAATACATAATCAATTTGAGGGATTAAATCTGGCGCTAACAGCGTTAAACATTCTAAGTTATAAATTTATCAAGGCTATTAAACAGCCCAAGACTGGAAGATTCTAATCTTGAAAGGTTAACAACGTTAGGTGGGTTTATTGGGCTAGAAAGCTAGCCCCTAATAGAAGTAGACGTTTACAAATGCTGCTCTATTGTTTTGCGATCTTTTTCTGGCATGTTTTCCACGACTAAATTAAATGAATTGTCGATCATTCGTTCTATTTCGCCTTGTGGAATCGAACCATCTAAAATAACAGTATTCCATAACCGTTTATTCATATGATAGCCTGGGATCACTGCAGGGAAAATGTCGCGTAACGAAAGTGCTTCATCGGGATCGCACTTTAAATTAAGCCACCAAATAATTTCTCCATCGTCATTTGTTTCACCATCATTGCCAACGGCAAGAGTAGCAAACATTTTATGATTAACTTTATAAACATCAACCTCTTGAGCAAACGGTTTTGTAACTTGAACAAGTGGCTTTTTAATTAAATACTCATGCACTCTTATTTGGTCCATGATCCATTCCTTGAAGTCATACTCGGTACACATACCATAGCATTATTTTATTAGTTTTGTGATACGAAATATCGATTGTCTTCATTTTTTTTAGCATTAATACACTGAAGTATTGGAAGTTATTTATACTGATACAGAGATAAACCTTCTAAATACAAAAATCAGCCTATGGGATATTATACCAACCCGCAATAATACTTAATCAATGTGTGGTATTAAATCTGGCGTTAACGGCGTTAAAAACTTCTGACAAAGAGCAACTAAATAATGAATCTTTGCCTTGTTACCAACAAGGCTTGCTTACCTAAAGTAAACCACTTAATAGGCTAAACTGACTTAGGTAAAGACGAATAGGCAATGACAGCGGCATCACGTTGAGCGAGATCTGGTTTAGTTGTATTGTTACCATAAAGAAGGCAAAACTCTGTGGGATCCCCTTTGGCTGTTAAGTAATATTCATGAGTGAATTGTAATAGAACTTCTTTCCAACGCTTTGTAATTGAATCGGGGGCGCTTGGTAAAGAATTTAAAATGCGTTTCGATTCTTCAAAATTACTATTAATTGCTACATTCAGCATGTCATCGTTAGCAGCCGCCAACCAACTAGATCCATTATTACCTACGCAAAGCAATGGCATATAAGGTGCTAGAGCTGGGCACACATCATTTTTGTATATTTCGACTTGCCAGTATGGACGGGCTATTTTTATAAACTGAGTAAAACTTTCAATTGTTGTAAATTTGGATGTTGCCAAAGGTAAAATTTCGACTCTTGGCTTATTTGCATTAACGGTGTCATTGGCAACATCGATATACCATGGCCCGAATATGAGTGCGTTTTGAAAGTATTCATCTCGTAATGACCCCCATGCTTTTTTTAAATCGGTACCTTGGTTAATACGCTTTTTTAATAAGCACAGACCCGGTTTATCTGTTTGTGGTAGTTGTGTTTGCAATAATGAAAACACTTCATCGCGAATTTCTCTACAACGCCCTATTGGGTAGGGTTTATTGGCAAAATAAGGCATTTTAGGCGCAAGTGTTAAATCGGCAATTAATCTAAGTTGTGCTAAATCGTTGCACAACATAGTTAGCTGCTTTGGCGTAAGGCTGTTATTAAGCACTCATATTCCTTATAAAATCTACTGCGACTATTTTAGCTGAGCTTGTGTATAAGCGTCATTTCTTAGCCACCTTAACATGTTTGGATAACCGTTTGGGTGATTGGGCTGTTCACACATAAACCATGAATATAAAAGAGGGTAACCAAAACCAGTGCTGTTGGTAAAGGCCTCGATTAAGTTATCAGATGCCCCTTTATAACCCTGTTCATGAAATAAAATATCCGGGGCGATATTTAAATAGCAAGCTGCTGCCCACGACCAAGCTATTGCAGTCATTTCTTCGGCCGCTTGATGATCATGGTTTTTCATATCCCCTGTTAAACAAGTTCTTGTCGCTTCTGAAGTAACTGCAATATGACCTGCTTCATGAAGAATATCACCTGGGTATAACAGTTTTTCTAAATCAAGTAATAAAGTGCCTTGTTCTATTTTAAGGCCGGGTAAAAAAGTCTTTTCGTGTAACGTTTCATACCGGTGGTTTATACCTATATCAGTAAGAAAGGCTAAAATATTTTCAACCTCAGTTAACTGCTTATCTGTATTGTGTTCAGTGCTAATAGTCATAATGATTTGAGATTACTGTTAGTGACTAGCCAATGTTCAAATTCTTCAATACTTTGGCTTTGATAAAGTGCTGCAGTTGTTTCATGGTATGGCAGCGTTAATGAATCTAATAGCTCTGTCCATAATGCCCATTCATCGTCGGTAATACTAAATGAGTGACCGGATTTAGTTGCTTGTGCACGCTCAAACATACGCTTTACACCAGGCAATCCCAAGTTATTGAGATCTGTAAATCTTGCCAATTCAGTTACCGTCTTAATGATACTTTTTATTGGGAATGTAAATATAAAGTCTGCACTGTTAGGTGTTATGTATTCATAATGAATAGCTTCACCACCACGAAGCTGCGCATCATGAGGTAAAAAAATAAGCGGTATATTTAAACTACATTGATTTTCCGTTAGTTTATGGTGTTTGTATGCTTGAATGTCGGTTGTTAGCTTGAGTCTGTAATTAGTATCAACGCCATTTGGGATCAGCATACTGCCTTTAAAGGTGGATGTATCCCCTGCATTTAAACGCCTTGCTTCGTCGATGTTTAAGCAATAAAACTCTTTTAGGAGTATGTCAGTGGTAGTACTCCCTTCTATAGACATTAAAGATTTAAAAGGTGTTAGCCATGCCTTTAAAGAAATACTTTGTGGGATCAAGGTGCCAGAATTATGCAAGTATTGGCATAAATGAGAGAAAATGAACACTTGAGGTTCTCGCTTTAATAGCGCCGTCATAGTTTCTGAAATAATGATGTCAAATTGCTGAGAGGGGGGCGCTTGCCAACAAGTTGCGTCATCACACGTAATTGCAACAATGTTTTGGGTGATTGTAAAGTGCTTTACTAGCTTTTTAATTGCACTGATGTTTTCTGGATGAATGTCAATGAGTGTGACTTTTATACGTGAGTTTGTGGCAAGGCTTAAGTAAGGAATAAGTAACGTGCCATAAGGCCCCGTACCAGCATAAAGAATATGAATATCATCAGTCTTTGCCTTTAAACGTTCTTCAATGGCGAGCTTAATACCTTGCATAAATATTTGTGTGCGAAGAGTCTCTTCAGTGCATTTAGCTGCTTGTACAGGAGAAATTGCAACGCCTTGGGACGTATTTTCATCATTCCAGTCATTCATATCTAAGTCAGTTGAAATAGACGTAATATTCCCTAAGTAATTTTTTAAATCGTTGATAAAAGGCTTCATCAACCCCGCATCGGCTGGCTCATTTAGCAAATGTGTAACCGCATTACGGTATCTGTTCAGTAACTCAGTATCCATATCGCTCCCTGTATTTAGCTAAAAAAATCGTTGCTCGCAATAATATAGCACTCTATTCTAATAAAGTTTAGATTGTGTTAATAAATCAATTTAAGGAGTTTTACTTGCCTAAAATCAGGTAAGGAAAAGGAGTTATTATGCAAAATGAGTTGATAGTAAAAGTGCCACCTCCGCACACAATAACGCAGAGTACACTTCCTTGTTATAAAGAAACTGGGCGCTTAGGTCTATTTCAATTAAAGCGAATGTGGCACAAAGTACAGTTACAAAAAAAGGCTGTGCGGATAAAAAAATAATAGAAGATGAATGGTCGCTTGATGTCATGATTATGGACACTTTAGGCTTAGGGCCACACCGACTATAGAGTCTATTTTTGCGAGTGATAGTTTTTTCGAATTTGAAAGTTGGGTAAAAAAAAACGCATGGTAGAGCTATTTCAAACGCAAAAATAAATCAGCTTAATAAAAACATTGTTTCATTTTTTGAGAAAACAGACATAAAAAATGAAACAGTATTAGTAGAGACGCCTCGTCACTATATTTTAACGCCAGTGCATTGGCAAAGCTGGGATGATAATGGTTATGTTATTATTCCAGAGTTGGTGTCAAAAAAATTATGTGAAGACGTTTGTAATATGCTTTATGAACGTTTGAAAATGGATAAAAACAACCCCGCTTCATGGTATAGCTGTCATGCGCTTAAACAGGGGGTTATGGTACAAATATTTAATGATATAACCATGCAAGTTATACGTTCTCTTCCTCAAGTTCGAGATGTTTTTGAGCAACTTTGGGGGAGAAAAAACTTAATAGTAAGCACTGATAGGGTTAGTTTTAATCCACCGCAGACAGAAAGTTGGCAGTTTCCTGGGCCAAATCTTCACTGGGATATAGACTTTAATAAACCACTCACCTTTGCAACGCAAGGGTTACTGTACCTTACTGACGTTGCCGCTGAGCAAGGTGCGTTTAGTTGTGTACCTGGCTTTCATAAAAAAATAGATGACTGGCTAGCTAACCTACCTAAAAATACTAATCCACACTCTTTTAATTTCGATAAATGCAACAGCACTCCATTAGCGGCAAAAGCAGGTAGCTTAATTGTTTGGCGAAATACATTACCTCACGGTAGCTGTCCAAATAAGGGAAGTAGGCCTCGTATTGTACAATATATAAACATGAAGCCATTAAAAATAAGTAGCTAAAGACTCGCTATGAGTAATAAATAATGCAGTGTAATAGAGTGTAATATTTTTTATCTTTAACTTGTGCCAAACTTATAGGTAGTTTGTTAAAAATAAATTGATTGGCTTTAGGTTTTTACCGCAAGGCATTGATTTTTAAAGAAATATAGCCGTAAAAGTTGCGTTCTATACCTTATGGACTATTATGTTGTCTGAATCTAGTGTTAATTAATGACATAATTTTATATTGTAATAAAAGCTCAAAGGAATGTTTAAGTATGAAAAAACATAGTCTACAGCTTACGCCGTGCTCACGGCGTACAAAACCAAAAATCAATCATTTAAAGCCTTTATTTAAAATGCAATTAGAGTCATGTGCTAGAGCCGTTATAGCAAGTGAAAATAGATCAACATACGGCAACAATATAAATACAGAAATCGATTTCATACCCACCCTGTACACACTTTTTTTAAGATTAAATACTTGTTCATTCTCTTTGTTTGGGAAGAAATAAATAATGAATGATGACATATTTATTTCTGAAGTTGTTAATGCCGATGAAAATATAACCTCTCCAGTCATTTTGTTTGCCCAGCTTGATATATTTTATAATATAAAAAATATGGCAGACGATTTAGTTGTAGCAAAAAAATTGGAATGGGTTGAACATGTTAACACTCAATGTTATCAGGGCAGTTGGGATGTATTGCCTTTAAGAGTCCCTGTAGAGCACGCTGATAAACATGTGATTCTGCAATCTTTCGCAATTGAACCTAGCTCAGATTTTATCGATGGCGACCACCTTCAATATTTACCTTATGTTCGTGAATTATTGTCACAATTTAAATGTGATATTTTATCTGCACGGCTTATGCGTCTTTCCCCTAACTCTTTGATTAAACCCCATCGAGACCTTGGATTGAGTATTGACCTATCTGCTCAAGCACGTATTCACATTTCTCTAGAGGCATCCGAACATGTTGAGTTTTTAGTAGATTGTTTAGAAGTTCCAATGAGTCAGAACAGCTGTTGGTATATAAATGCCGATGCAGAACATTCTGTAGTAAATAACGGCGATACACCAAGAATCAACCTTGTAATAGATTGCAATGTCAATGAGTGGCTATTGAGTTTAATCATAGAATCTAAAAACAAAGAATATTGCTGTACAAATCAAGCTAAGGAGATAAATAGATGATGAAGCTTAATATCCCAAAAGGCCTAAACATAAGACCGTCAAATGCAGCAGATAAACCATTTTTAGAAAAACTGCATAGTTCAATGCGACAAGATTTACAGTTAATTGACGGTGAGAAAGATTTTGTAGAGTCAATTGTAGAAATGCAGTTTAAAGCACAAACCCAAGGGTATGGAGATAAGTTCCCCAATGCAATGTACTTCGTTATTGAAAAGCATCATGAGGCGATAGGTAAAGCAACAATTGATTTTGGCCCAAATGAAATTCGAATCGTCGATATTGGCTTTTTACCAAGTGCGAGAGGGCATGGTTTTGGCTCAGCGATAATCCAATCGTTTCAAAGTGCTGCACTACAATCTGGTGCACCTTTAACATTGACCGTTGAGCAGCGTAATTTTGCTGCTAAGCAGTTGTATGCGCGTTTAGGGTTTCAAGTTGAATCAATTAGCCCGCCATATGAGTTTATGGCGTGGTACCCGCACCCAGTGAAATTAATGAGCGGTGTGTAACTAAGTAAAAGTAAGCATAGGGGTTTAATATGGAAAAATTTACGTTTGAAAATGTTGAAAGTGCACAAGGGTCAGTTGTCAAAGTTGTAGGCCAAAATGGTGAAGTAGAGTTAGAAGTTTCATCGGTTACAAAATCAAAACTTGATGGTGACGAATGGAATGCATTTAGTGTGTTGTTAAACGGCAAGGCCAATGAGCCTCTAAGCCAAGGTACCTATAAGCTCGAGAATGAGGCCTTTGGTGAAGCTGAATTGTTTTTATCGCCAAATAGTGAAACTGAGTATGAGATACACATTGCTCAAAAGAGATAGTTGGCGTGTTAAGTCAATTAATTAAGTAAATTATCCGTTTAAAAAAGTGAGTAAGGAGATTTATATGGCTGATCCGTTTACGTCAGAAATACGGCCTTTTGCGTTTAATTTTGCGCCTGAAAATTGGGCATTTTGCAATGGGCAAGAGATACAGGCTACCCAAAATGCCGCTTTATTTGCATTACTAGGCACCCAGTTTGGTGGTAATGGGGTGAGTAATTTTAAATTACCGGACCTACGAGGGCGAACGCCAATCGGGCAAGGAATTATGAAAAGTGAGCCAAGTAGACTATTCACGGCAGGTGATCAGTATGGCGTGGAAAATGTCACGATCAGTGTCGCTGAAATGGCTGGCCATTCTCACAGTGTGCAAGCGACCAGTACCGAGGCAGTAAGTATCCCAGCTTTTACAGATAGAGTGTTTGCAAGTTCTAAAGATCTCAAAGGTACTGCTACTGAACCATTTACGTATAACTCAGCGGTAAATCTGACTGGGCTGGCGCAAGACGTTGTTTCTAGCGCGGGTGGTGGTCAGTCGCACACTAATATTCAGCCTTTGTTAGCACTGAATTTTTGTATTGCGCTTGACGGTATTTTCCCAGCAAGAAATTAATAAGGAGAAAGCATGTCTGAATCATTTATTGGTGAAATAAAAATGATGGCCACGACCTTTGCACCGCGGAAATGGGCAATGTGTAATGGCACCATTATGGCGGTAAATCAAAACCAGCCTTTGTTTGCGCTTATAGGTGCGCAATACGGGGGAGATGGACGCTCATCGTTTGCGCTACCTGATATGAGAGGGCGTATCCCCGTTCATTTTGGTCAAGGGCCGGGCTTACAAAACTATCCACTCACAGCTAAAGTGGGTGTAGAGGACGTTACCTTACAAACGAGTCAAATCCCTTCGCATACTCATAGCTTACAGGCAAGCAAGAACAGTGCAAACGCATCTACTGCGATTAGTAATGTGCTTGCAAAAAGCCCTCAAGGTGAATTGGCGTACTTAAATGGAGCAGTAACAGGTGAAGTACAAAAAATGAGCGAGTCAACTGTTAGAACTGCCGGAGGTAATGCGTCGCATAATAATATGATGCCTTATCTGGCCATTCACTTTGTTATTTGCCTCCAAGGCATTTTTCCATCAAGAAACTAGAGGAGAATAAGAGATGGCAGACTCATTTATTGGAGAAATTCGTATTTTTGGCACAACGTTCAGTCCTCGATATTGGTCAATTTGTAATGGCCAAATTGTAAGCATTGGACAGATGTCAGCAGTCTTTAGTTTATTAGGGACTAATTTTGGAGGTGATGGTAGAGCAACATTTGGCCTTCCCGATTTAGCTGGCCGTGCACCTATGCATGCAGGGCAAGCCCCTGGCCTATCTTTGCGTCCATTCTCTTATTTTGGCGGGTCAACTAAAGAGACATTGGTCGCATCTCAGCTACCTGAGCACACACACAGTATTTCAGGAGTACGTCAGTCAGGTGACACCGCAGAGCCAACTAACAATAAGCTGTCAATTGACACTGGGGCAACAGGCGGCACACTGAGATATACCGCACCCCTTGATAGTGATATAGGCTTAATGGATGACTCAAGTTTTGCTACCGCTGGTGCTGGGCAGCCACATGAGAATATGCAACCTAGCTTAGCGCTAAACTTTTGTATTGCGCTGGACGGGATTTATCCACCAAGAAATTGATGTATGAGAATACAGGTTTTAGTTTGCAATCTGTATTCTACATATGATGAAAAAACGATTATGTTTGTGCAGGGAAAAGTTATATGTTGTTTGAAAGAGCTCTGTTGGTTGTAATTTACTTATGTTGAAATACCTTAATTGGCATATTGTTTTCAGTTGTTTAATTATAGCTGTGTGCTTATTTGCAAAAGATGTATCTGCTCAGGCGAATTTAGACAAGCTGCAATTTAAAAGCTCTAAAGGTAGTGTTGTATTTGCCAAGTATGACAGTGATTTTTTGATTGATGATAGAGGTATAAAGTACGCATTTAACAAAAAAATAATAATACTCTCTTTGCTATCAGTAGATGAAATTTCACAGCTACATGATGAAATAAAACAAGTTCAAGTAATCGCTAGTATAGGAAATAGATTGGTTTATTGGGTAACACCTAGAACCGAATCTTTTTTTGATGTTTATTTAGCGTTAAGCAAACATCAAGATGTGTTAGAAATCGAACCTGATATCGCACCTGTTACAAAGTTAATCACTTCAGGTACAAGAGTACCGACTAGCAATACACTTACACCACAAAATGCCCCTTTGTGCGATAAACCAAAGAATACCGTTCGGGTTGCAATTATTGATGATGGCTTTGACTTCACTCACCCAGAGTTTGATGATTTAACAGTATTGTTCGAATATGACCCTGATAAACAAACATTAGCAGCCAGTGCTAAAAATCCAATTGATTACCATGGTACACGCGTTGTTGGAGTTATCGCGGCAAAGCAAGATAATGTAGGGGTTGACGGCTTTGCACCGACCAGTGAAATAATTGCTATAAGGCAGGTTTCGACATGGTCATCTTCTTTAATATTGGCATTTCAGGTCGCTAAGTTGATGAAAGCGGATGTTATCAATTGTAGTTGGGTTTTACCGTTTTTATCTAGTATTACGTCACTGGTTATTGAGGATGTAGCTTCAGCATCAAATGCACCTATTATTGTTTTTTCTGCGGGAAATTCTGGTAAAGAAGCCTGTGAAATTAATCAGTTGTCTGCATTAGGTTCAGTGGTTGTGGTAGGGTCAATAAATAAAAATGGAGGGATTGCACCGTTTTCTAATTATGGACAATGTGTTGATTATTATGCTCCTTCTTCAATTGCATCAACGTCACGGAACGGGTATGCAAATTTCGGCGGGACCTCGTCATCTGCCGCTATTGTTTCAGGTATCGTGGCACAGCTAAAAGCATGCGGAGTTGAACACCCGTTAACAAAATTAACAATGGTTGAAAATATTTATGCAGCTCATAAAATTAAGAAAAAATAATATAAAGAGTGTAATTTTGGCTAGATTAGAAGGTAGTGAGATTAATGAGTTCTGAAACGGAACAGTTAGATTTTAGCAGCACGCATAGTGACAATTTCCCCAAAATATTGGCTCAGTTGGGGATATCGTTGATTGTGACAAGTTATCAATCACAACGTGTCATTTTAGTGCGCTCTAATAATGGCAATCTAGAAACAAAATTAAAAGCATTTCCAAGACCTATGGGGCTTTATGCTGACGAAAATAGGATCACGCTTGGAACACTAAATCAAGTAATCGACTTTCAAAGAACACCAAATGGTTATGCAGATGTCATTAATGGCGACCTTGATAGTTATGAAGAGTTACCAAAAAAATTACAAGATAATGAACTGCGAGATATAGCCAAATTTCGTGAAGAGTGGGATGAACAAGTCCAAAGTGTAAAGGCAGCCGACAGTTTGTTTATTGAAAGAGCGACGTTATCAACCGGTATGATTAACATCCATGATATTTGTTGGGGTAATGATGGCTTGTGGGTAGTTAACTCGATGTTCTCTTGTTTAAGTAAGTTAAGCCCTGACCATAGTTTTATCGCTGCTTGGGTGCCGTCGTTTATTTCAGATCTGAAACCAGAAAATAGATGCCATTTAAATGGTATGGCGTTGTTAGATGGTGTGCCTCGTTATGCTACGGCCTTTAGTGAATCCGATACAGCGGAGGGCTGGCGTGAAGAACTAGGAGAGAAAGGGGTACTTATTGATGTCGTTGAAAATAAGGTCATCAAATCAGGTATCTCAATGCCGCATTCGCCAAGGTGCCACGCAGGTAAAGTGTATTATTGTGCATCTGGAGATGGCGATATTCATGTCTACGATCCAAAATTAGGTACTAGTCGAGTTTTATGTGAGTTGCAAGGCTTTACAAGAGGGATGACGTTTTTTGGTGACTTGATGCTTGTCGGTACGAGTACATTACGTAAGTCAGAAGAGCATATTCGCTTTAAAGCAAACCCAAGATTATTGGATGGGAAAAGTGTGTGCGCAATATGGTTAGTGAATGTAAATACAGGTGAGGTGATTGGTAATTTAACTTTTTCGGGTGAAGTAAAGCAAATTTACGATATTGCGGTTGTACCGAATAGCATAAAGCCAGAGCTATTTCAAAGCTCAGACGCGTTGTCTAGCCATATTTTTGAATTTTGTCGAGGGTAAGTATTATGAAACATTTGAGCTTAAATAAAACTTTTTTAGGCGTTGCAATCTCTGCCGTAATTGCTAGCGGAGCTTATGCAGAAACAGTAACTGAAGCTGTAGATTTAAAACAATTTTCAAAAAAATCAGCATTAGAAACAGAGGGTGAAATAGTTGTTGATGTAGAGTCAAAAAATCCCTTTTCGGCATTTAGTCGAGGGGAAAAAGCACAATCACACTTAGTAAACTCAGATATAAATAATACATTAAACTTTTTAAAAGAGCAGGGGTTACTCGAAACTAATGAACAAAAAGTAAGTATTGTTACGGGCGATAATACACAGGTAAAAAGTGACTTACTAATAAGAAAGGTGTTTGCAAGTGCAAACTGTACACTACCTGGCGGAGCATGTACCACTGTAAGTTCTTCTAGCTGTACCTTGAGAGGTGGCAGTGTTGGTGCTTGTGGGTCATCTCCAGAAATAGATGTTGAAGAAAGTGGAGCGACAACTGTAAGTGAAGATTTTGGCAGTGTAGCAGCAGATGGAGTAGCAACTACAACAAAAACCTTTACGGTAAAAAATGAAGGCACTGGTAATTTAACGACTACGGCTGTTTCTATAACAAGTGGTAGTAGCGACTTTTCAATTACAGGCGGTACATGTGCTACGAATGGTCAAACATTAAGCTCAGGTATGCAATGTACGATACTTGTTACTGTACAAACGACAACGGTTGGTGGGATATCAGGTAATTTAAGAATTAGCAACACTGATGCAAATGAGAGTATGTATAATGTGTCTTTGAGTGCCACAGGTACTTCTACAAACTCAGCGCCTGTTGTTGATTTAAATGGCACAATGACTCCAGGTACAGGGAGTTTTTCGGCGTTTTCTGAAGGCAGTGGTGCTGTAAATATTGCGCCCGATGCTAGTGCCGCTGATAGTGATGGCGATACAATAACAACAATAACCGTTGCATTAACAAACGATCAAGATGGCACCTCAGAAGGGCTTAATGCTTCAGCGGCTGCGCAAAATGCACTTGGTGGTATATCAGGTGCCTCAGACATTACTCTGCAAGATACAATTTCGATAACGGGTGCATCTGCAACCGTTGCTGAAGTGACGACCTTTTTACAAGCAATAACGTATAATAATACCAGTGCAACACCCAACACAACTTCGCGTACAGTGTCAGTTGTTATCAATGATGGCACTGAAAACAGTATTAGCCGTACAGCGACAACTTCAGTGGCTAACCTTACAGCGGCTAGTTCTACAGCGGCGGGTTTTAGTACCTTAGATGGTACAAATTTAAATCCGGCAATTACGTTTAGTAGTGATAACGAAACATTAACGATAAGTAATCCATCACATATTACAGGTTCAGTGGCTGACGGTGGTACTGGTACAGATACCATTCACGTTCCGACTGGATCCGATTTAACGGCTTTTACTACATTAACAGGCTTTGAAACATTATCAGTGCCTAGCAGCGTCACTTTAACGTTAAGTGAAGCGCAGCATGAGCAATTTACAACGATTTCGGGGAGCGGGGCTCCTGTCTTTACGATTACAGCAGGCAGTGGGGGCGATGCAAATTTAACGGCAAATAGCACCATCGCAACATACGTTTTAAATACACCAGTTTCATTAACGCTTGTAGACAGAGACCAGTCTGTTACAGGCAGTAATTTAGCTGATTCAGTCGATATTTCCAACTTTTCGTACCGAGGAACTCTCGATGGTGGGGATGGCACAGATACACTTACGCTAGCTAATGGCGCGAGTTTAGCGGCGGCAACGATTTCGAACTTTGAAACACTTAATTTGAGCGGCGGCGTATCTGTCACGATGAAAGAAGCGCAGCATGATGCGTTTTCTACAATTTCAGGCGCAGGTACAGATCAAATTACCATTTCAGACGCAACTAATGGTTTAATTGCTGCGAATGATATTGAAACGTATGTGCTCGGTAGTGCAAACACAATTACCTTATCAAATGGCTCACAAAATATAACAGGCAGCACGGGCAATGATACGGTAAATATTGCAGGTTTAACGGTTACAGGTACACTCAATGCAAATGGTGGTACCGATACATTAAGCATGGCAACAGGTGCCGACACCACAAGTGCTACAGTGTCTAGTTTTGAAAACTTAACCCTTGCAACAAACTCATCGGTGGCTTTATCTGCAGCGCAAGTGAGTACATTTACAGGCACTATTACAGCGTCTGGCGCTGAGACGATTACGGTTTCGGGTGATGGTAACTTTACAACACTTAGCAATATTGAAACGTTTAACGTTGGTGATGATTCAACAAATACACGAACAATTACGTTAGGTTCTTCGTCTGTCAATGTGACAAGCGCATCAACAACCGATGCAAATACGTTTGATGTCAGTGGATTAACGTTTACTGGAACAATAACAGGTGAAGCAAGCGTTAATGATACGCTATCTATCAGTAATACGGGGGATATTACTGGAGCAACAGTTTCCAATATTGAAAACCTAACACTTAGCAGTGGTGCACGGGTTTCAATGACGCGTTCGCAACACGCCGGTTTTACAGGCACTATATCTGCAATAGGTTCTGAAACAATTGATGTTTATGGCGATGGTGATTTTTCTACTTTCAGTGATGTTGAAACTTACAACGTATTTGATGATTCTTCAAACAGTAGAACAATTACGATAGTCTCAGCGACTCAAAGTATAATAGATAGATCTAGTAATACAGCAATGACCTTTGCACTTGGTGGCGCTGGGTTTAGTGGCTCATTAACCTCAGAGCTAAATGCTGCAGATAAGGTGAGTGTTACTGACGGTGCTGACGTGACTTCTGGCTCATTCTTTAATATTGGTACATTAAGCTTAGCCTCTGCAGCAACAGTAGCAATTGATGTTAATAATATTAATGATTTTAATACTGCAATTACAGGCTCTGCTGGCGCTGATACACTAAAACTGATGGATGGTGGTATTTTTAATTTTTCCAGCACCACGGTATCGGGTATTGAAAACCTGGCAATCGGCACTAATAACAACACGACTATCACCTTAACCGATAATTTTAATACTGATGCTGGCGTTGTGTCTTTTTCTAATGTTAGTGGCAGTGCAATTACAGCCGCAGTGACCCTGGATGCAAGTGCATTTAGCGCCGACATTTTAACCATGACCTCATCAGATTTTAATGGTGATGATGTACTTAAAGGTGGCTCTGGCGCCGATACTTTGCGCCCAGGTGCTGGTATAGATACGCTAACAGGCAATGCAGGTAATGATAATTTTGTAGGTAGCTCATCACAATTATCAGGGGACACAATTACCGATTTAGCCGTAGGTGATCGCATTACAATTACTGGTATCACAGGGCTTTCAGCCAGTAACGTGCGTTTTAATGGCACAAGTACATTAGAAGTAGATACCAACGCCACTGATTTTAATATTTCTGAACTTACTCTTTCTCTTACTAATGCGCCAGGCAATGATTTAGCTTTTACGGTTGCTGATAGCGGATCAGATTCCGTTATTACATTTGTTTCAGCAAATTCTGCGCCTACATTTAGCTCGCTTAATGGCGGTGCTACGTTTATCGAAGGTTTAAGTGCTGTGAGCATTGATAGCGATATGACAATTGCAGATGCTGAACTTGATGCACTTAACAGCAACGCAGGGGATTACAACAATGCTAGCTTAACTATTCGCCGACGTGGCGGTGCGAGTGCCGAAGATCGATTTGGTCATTCGGGGCTATTAGGGACGTTAACTGAAGGTAATACATTTAGTTATAACGGTAATAATGTAGGGACTGTTACCACAAACTCGGCAGGTACTTTAACGCTAACATTTAATAGCAATGCTACTTCTGCAATTGTAGACTCTGTTGCGCAAGCAATTACCTACGCCAATAACTCAGATATTCCTCTAAATGCAACTGTGCTTGACTATACCTTTAATGATGGTGTCGTAGATAGTACAGGTACTAATCAGGCATCAGTTACAATTACCTCGGTTAACGATGCGCCTACTGTATCAGCAGTCGGGGCTAATCCAACATTTACAGAAAATGGCTCACAAGTTGGTATTTTCTCTTCAGCCTCTATTAATGCTATTGAAAGCGGACAAAATATTGAGCAAATATTACTGACGGTAAGTAATGTAAAAGATATTGGCAATGAGTTCCTTCAATTTGGCACTGATGTTATTAGGCTAGAAAATAATGCATCCGGTACATATTCGGGGTCAGTTAATTTTAGTTATGTTGTCACTCTTAGCGGTTCAAAGGCAACGGTAACGATTGTCGCCTCAGACACTGCGGCCGTATGGCAGAACTATGTTCCTTTCTTAGCTTATAAAAATACGAGTGAATCACCGACAGAAGGAGATAGAGTTGTAACGCTAACGTCTATAAAAGATAGCGGTGGTACATCTAATGGTGGTGTTGATAGATCTACAGGTAGTTTTGGTTCTTCTACGGTTAAAGTAGTGGGTGTAAATGATGATCCAACAGACATTACTTTATCGGCAACAAACATTAATCAATCTTTAGTGTCTTTGGGCGCTGATGTTGGGACTTTAAGTACAACGGATCTTGATGATAGTACGCATACTTACACATTGGTAGCTCCTAGTTCATCAGCCAGTGGTTCGTGTTCATCAAATAGTGGTAACAGTAGCTTTCAAATTAATGGGAGCGTGCTAGAAACTCAAGCCGCCATTTCAGCAGGCACCTATATAGTATGTGTGCAAGCGGATGATGCTTCGTCATCGTTTAAAAAATCATTCACAGTAACGGTGACTGATAATATTGCACCGACAGGGCACAGCGTTTTAATAACTCAAGATACGATTACTCGAGATAATGAAGCCGCGTTAGGTTTTACTCTAAATGGGCTTGAAAGCAGCGGTTCATTTACTTACAAAGTGACTGATGGCTCTAATGAAATTATAGGTAATTCTAGAGCAATAACGGGAGCTTCAGCTCAGGTTACGGGTGTTAATGTAACCACTTTAAATGAAGGTACACTTACACTTTCGGTGACAGTATCAGATACCGCTGGGAATGAAGCCAGCGATGTAACGGCAACAATTGTTAAAAGCTACAACATTAAACCGGTACTATCAGGTACGCCATTGGCGACAATAGATGAAGATTCTCAATACAGCTTTACCGCAACGCTCACTGATCCGGATACAAGCGACATACATACGTTTAGTATTACTAATAAGCCAAGTTGGGCAACATTTGATACGGCCACAGGTTTACTGTCAGGAACACCCACCGATCAAGATGTAGGTACCTCAGCGAATGTCAGTATAAAGGTATCCGATGGTACTGAAGATAGCGCAGCGATGATATTTGATATTGAAGTAAAAAATACCAATGATGCGCCTGTAGGTCAAAACTTTGTATTTAGTTTAGATGAAGGGGCATTATTTGCAGCCATCCCTGTTAATGGTGTATTAAGCAATGCCACTGATGATGACCTTGATAGCGGTGATACATTCACTGCAGTGAAAGTGACAAACCCGTCATCGGGTACGGTTACGCTTAATAGCGACGGTAGCTTTAGTTATCAACATGATGGCAGTGAAAGCACGTCTGATAGTTTCACCTACCAGGTAGAAGATGCCGCAGGAGACAAGTCAGCAGTTCAGACGGTAAGCTTTACCGTTACGCCAGTAGAAGATGCCCCTATTGTGGTTGCCGACTCTATAACAACTGATGAAGATACTCCTGTTACTTTTAGTGTTGTTAGTAATGACAGTGACGCTGAAGATAATATGGTTGTATCTTCTGCTGCGATAGTGGACGCACCGACTAAAGGGCAAGCTAGTATTGCAAATGGAATCGTAACTTATACACCATTGAGTAATGTATCTGGTACAGATTCATTTACATATACAGTAAAAGACAGCACGGGTTTAATATCTGAAAAAGCGACTGTATCGATTACTATAACCCCAGTGAATGATGCGCCGATTGCTATTAACTTTAATGAGATGGTCGATGAAGATACACCAACTTCTGCACTTTCAATTAGAAGCAACGCTACCGATATAGAAGATACTATTCCAACGGGTGATATTAGTGTTGTAGCACAACCATCCAAAGGGTCAGTGAGTGTTGATCAAAATGACGGTACTTTAATTTATACACCTACAGGCAATGAAAACGGAAGCGATACATTTACTTATACGATAGCCGACAGCAATGGTTTGGCATCAAATACAGCCTCTGTGACTGTAACTATAGGTGCGGTGAATGACCGTCCGGTTGTCGTTAATGATGCAGTGACGACCGATGAAGATACTGCAACCAGTGTGGCTATTTTAGCGAATGATTCAGATGTAGAAGACCAAGGTTTTAATGGCGCAAATGTGCTGTTAGAAAATAAAGGCGATGGTGCAGGTGAATATGATTTTGCCAGCGTAAGCGTGAACCTTGATGGTAGTTTAGCAATTACCCCTAAAGCAAATATAAATGGGGTTCACAGTTTTACTTACACCGTTACTGACAGTGAAGGACTTACTTCGCTACCAGCTACAGTTACACTGAGTATTACGGCGATAAATGATGCCCCAGTTGCCGTTGATAACACTGCACAGTTACAAGAAGAAGGGCAGTTTGAGGTCAATGTTCTGGGTAATGATAGTGATGTTGATATTGGTGATAGCCTTAACGCGAGCTCTGTAACGATTGTTACTAACCCTGCAAATGGATCCGTGAGCGTATCAGTAACTGGTGCAATTGTTTACACGCCTCAAGCGAACTTTTTTGGCGATGATAGCTTTACCTATACGGTTGAAGATAGCAACGCAGCTGTATCAAATATAGCGACAGTGACTATGAGTGTCGCTCCCGTGAATGATAAACCGATTGCCGTTGCGCAATCGCAATCACTGGATGAAGATGGCTCAATACTACTGACGTTAGTTGCAACAGATATAGATCAAGACACGTTAAGTTACCGGATAGTCAATACGCCAAGCAAAGGAACTTTGGTACAGCAAAGTAACGATAGTTGGCTTTATACGACGAATGAAAACATTAATGGTACAGACAGCTTTACGTTTGTGGCCAACGATGGTGAAATTGATTCTGATGAAGTCACTGTATCGTTAATTATCAATGCAATTAATGATGCACCTACGGTCGCTGGGCAAGTACTTTCAACAAATGAAGATACAGCGCTAACGGTTACTCTATCGGGTAATGATATTGAAGAGCAGTCTCTAAGCTATCGAGTGGTAACTGAGCCTGCTAATGGCAGTACGACCTTAACCGGTAACATACTTATTTATACACCAAACAGTAACTTTAATGGCAGTGACTCTGTGAGCATTGTGGCTAATGATGGTGAGCTTGATTCAGAGTTTGCACGTATTTCGATTTCGGTCGACAGTGTTAATGATGCACCGTTGATAAGTGGGATACCTGCGGCATCAGTGAACGAAGACAGTGAGTATTTATTTATCCCGATAGCAAGCGATATGGATAATGATACGCTGACATTTAGTATTAGTAATAAACCTAGTTGGGCGAGCTTTAATAGCGAAACCGGAAAATTAAGTGGTACGCCACTCAATGCGCAGGTAGGTAGCTACAGTAACATCGTTATAAGTGTTAATGATGCAACAGTGACTCAAAGTTTAGCGCCATTTAATATTACGGTTATTAATACTAATGACGCACCAACAATCACGGGTACGCCGACAGCACAGGTTAATGAAGAAGAGTCGTACAGCTTTACACCAAGTGCACAAGATATGGATGGGGATGCATTAACCTTCAGTATCAGTAATAAGCCAAGTTGGGCTAGCTTTAATAGCGCAACAGGGCAACTTAGTGGCACACCAGTAAGAGAAAATGCAGGTCAATTTACTAATATTGTTATTGCAGTAACTGACGGACAACTTGAAGCACGCTTACCTGCATTTACAGTAACAGTAAATAACACAAATAAAGCCCCAGTGTCGCAAAGTATGATGTTAGATGTTCTTGAAGACGCTTCCATTACTTTTGCTCCAGATGTCTCAGATCTTGATGACGATATACTTACGGTAACAGCCATATCGCAGCCTCAATTTGGTACTTTAAGTAAGCAAGGCAATGTGTTTACGTACTCACCAAATGCGAATTACTTTGGTATTGACAGTTTTACGTACATTGTAAGCGATGGTACAGAACAATCTGCAATCGCTACTGTAAGCTTGAATGTTATTTCAGTGAATGACAGACCGGTTGCAAATCCTGATGTATTCTCATTAGATATAAATGAGGAAAACACGTATTTATTGGATGTATTAGCCAATGATACCGATGCTGATGAACAACCATTGAGTATTATCGGTGCAAGCGCGAGCGTGGGTAGTGTAACAATTGAAAATGGTGTGATTGCATATAAATCGCAAGCGAGTACACAAGGGATTATTCAGATTAGTTACCTGATTGAAGATCCAGATAAAGCAAGAAGTAGAACGACTGCTAAATTAACGTTGAATAAACAAACAGATGATGTGCCAACGATTGAAACACCGGTTGATTTGGATATTAATGCTAAAGGATTGTTCACTAAGGTGGATTTAGGTGTACCGCTTGCTACTGACAATCAAGGTAACCGATTGGCAGTATCACTCGTTGATTCAACGTCACTGTTTACTCCTGGAAGTCATTTGGTCTATTGGCAGGCTTTTGACAGTAATGGGCTTGAAGCAATTGCTACACAGAGCATTAATGTTAATCCGCTTATTTCTTTAAGTAAAGATAGCCAAGTAGCAGAGGATCAAACATATCGCTTTAATGTATTTTTAAATGGCGAGTCACCGACCTATCCAGTAACAATTCCTTATACTGTTTCAGGTACGGCCAACAGTGCTGACCACGATTTAACATCAAGTGAATTAGTTATTGAAAGTGGCGTCCAGGGGCAAGTAAGCTTTACTGTTTTTGCTGACTCAGAAATTGAAGGCAACGAAACAATTATTGTTTCATTAGCGAATACGTTAAATCTGGGTGCGAGATCAACGGTTAATATTACGATTGTTGAAGATAATGTAGCACCTACAATCTCTACATCGATTAAGCAAAATGAGGAAGCTAGATCGCTTGTCGCGATAGGCGAGGAGTTAGTCACTATTACTGGGGTCGCAGAGGATATAAACCCAAGTGATAACGTAACACTAAATTGGTTATCACAAGATGATCAGTTAACTAATACCAGTACAAATGAGGGGGAATTTGTTTTTTCAACACAATCACTTGCTCCGGGTATTTATAAAGTGTCAGTGACGGCTGAAGATGACGGTGAACCAAACTTATCAACAACAAAAGAAATCTATGTTGAAGTAGTGCAGTCTCTTGCTACCCTCGATTCGGGTGATTCTGATGGCGATCTAATACCGGATGATCAAGAAGGCTTTACTGATACTGATAATGACGGCATACCAGATTACCTAGATGCTATTAGTCAATGTAATGTGGTACAAGGTCAAGTCAAAGACAGTGACAAGTTTTTAGTTGAAGGCGAGCCAGGTGTCTGTGTTAGAAAGGGCGTGACTGTTGTACAAAATGTGACAGGAGGGGTTCAATTATTAGAGAGTGAATTACCAGCCGACGCTAACGCATTAAATATTGGTGGAGTATTTGACTTTATTGCGACAGGGCTTCCAAACCCTGGAGATACCTACAGTATTGTATTTCCACAAAGAAAGCCAATCTCACAAAATTCCACTTATAGGAAGTTTAAAGAAGGCCAATGGGTTGATTTTGTATCTACAGCACAGGACCAAATATTATCTGCTGCGGGTGAACCAGGTTATTGCCCACCACCAAGAAGCAGTGAATGGACGCAAGGCCTAGCGGAAGGCGCATGGTGTGTGCAACTACAAATTGTTGACGGTGGTCCAAATGATGATGATGGAAAAGCAAATGGCTCTATTGTAGATCCTGGCGGTGTTGCTGTTGTGCGTACAACGAACCAGTTACCACAAGCAAATCAAGATGAAGTAACGATAGGTGCAGGTGAATCTATTACTATTGATGTGCTAGAAAATGACACAGACATAGATGGAGATGCATTAACACTGACGGGTGCGACGGTTGATTTTGGGCAAGTAAGTATTATTGATAATCAGATACTTTATACTCCGCCTACATCATTTATCGGTATTGCGACCATTGAATACAGCATTACTGATGGACAAGGAGGAACATCTAACAATAATGCTAAGGTTAACTTGGTGGCAAATAATGCACCAACAGCAATATTTGATACAGCTAGCACCACCGATCGCGTATCAATAGAAATTGATGTACTTGGTAATGATACTGATATTGATATGGATGAATTATTTATTATTAGTGCAGCGGCAACTTATGGCACTGTATCAATTAATATTAATGGCACTTTACAATACATGCCAAAGGTAGGTTTTGAAGGTGTTGATACTGTCGACTATACAATTAAAGACAGTAAAGGAGCTAAATCTTCGGCACAAGTTGAAATTACCGTTAGTGCAGTAAAATCAGTTTCTATTAGTAATAAGTCATCGGGAGGAAGTATGGGAGGCGTTGGGTTGTTGCTGATTTCAATGTTGGTATTTAGCCGTCGAAAGTCATTGTTTCCAAGTTTTGCGATAATTACTACAAGTTGCTTAATAAGTGGCAGTGCACTCGCTGATGCATGGTCTTTTGAGGGAACTGTAGGTCAAGCTAAAGCTAAGCATTCTTTGGCAATAACGGACAGTGATGTTAAGACCATTTCAGTTGATGATAAAGATACTAGTTGGTCAGTGGGCGCTTACTATGAGCTAGCTCCTAATTGGGAAGTTGCAATACGGTATATTGATTTAGGGCAAGGACGTGTTGAATTAACAGCGGATACAACAACACCAAATGACCTTCATAATGACTACGCGCGTTATGCTCCAATCTTACCAAAAGGTGTTGCCACGGAAGTCGGTTATTTATTTATGCCTGCTGAATCATTTAGTACTAAGTTGTTTTTGGGGGCTTATCGCCATCAATATAAAATACAAAGTGATATAACCAATGGTGCAACGCTAGAGTCTAAAAAGCATACGACCAAGCTTTATGCGGGTGGTTCAGTTGGGTATTCGATTTATAAAAATACCGAGTTACTACTCAAGTATAGCTACTATAAAGTGTCAAAAAACGATGTAAGTGAGCTATCTGCTGGCGTTAAAGTCCGCTTTTAAAGTCACTCTTAATAAATCAGCGCGCCATTAAGGGGCGCTGATTTTAAGTATTATTCAAAAAGTATCACTAAGTTGTTTTGTTTCTATTGAAGAATCCTGAGTTCGTGGTATGTTTCTCGCAATCAAAAAAATAATAGGAATTCACACATGCCAAAGGCGAGTGATGTTAAAAAAGGTACTGCTATTGATTTTAATGGCCGAGTGCTAGTTGTAAAAGATATTGTGCGCTCTGTGCCGCAAGGCCGTGCTGGTGGCAGTTTATATCGAATGCGTTTATACGATGTAGTAACTGGCAGCAAAGTGGATGAAACATTTAAAGACAGCGATATGCTAACGCTTGCTGATTTAACACGTCGCGAAGCAATGTTGTCGTATATTGATGGCGACGAGTATGTTTTCATGGATAACGAAGATTACACGCCATATAACTTAAATAAAGATGCTATTAGCGAAGAGATTCAATTTGTAAATGAAGAAACCCAAGGTGTGCATGTTATTGTCATTGACGGTGCACCAGTAGGCCTTGATTTACCATCAAGTGTTGAGCTTGTTGTTGAAGAAACCGACCCTTCAATTAAAGGGGCTTCTGCAAGCGCTCGTTCAAAACCTGCACGTATGTCTACAGGCTTAAATATTTCTGTGCCTGAGCATATTTCAACAGGTGACCGTATTCGTATAAATACTGTTGAACATAAATTCATGGGCCGTGCTGAAAAGTAAGTTATAAACTTTAAAAAAGCCGAGCCTTAATTTAGATGGCTCGGCTTTTTTGTATGTAAGAGGTTTATTGCTGTAAATTCAACCAAAATAACGCTAGAATACACGCCTTATTTTTAGGCTATTTAATACCAATCCGTAATAATACTTAATCAATTTGAGTGATTAAATCTGACGTTAACAGCGTTAAAAATTCTGATACATGACTGCATGACTGCATGGATGCGGGGTAATGCAGGAGTTAAATAACGAAATTTTTGCCTTGTTATCGACACGATTTTCTTACTTCAAAATAGATCACTTAATTAAGCGAATTGGTATAGGGTGTAGATTTGTTTATTGTTTTACTAAGTTGTGTGTTTATAGCCGTGATGTATTTGGAAACGATTAAAAAAGGCATGCCAATTAAGCGATGGCTTATTTTGGCTGGTTTACTTGGGCCGGTAGCATGGTGCTTGTTTAACTTACATTATCGCCGCGCATTGGTACGAAATGTAGGGATCAAAGCATGTATATGGCGCCCTTAATTTATACCGTTCTGAATAAGTGTTGGGACAATTTAACGAATTAAATCACCCCATACCTAAGCAGATTGGTATTAACTGGAAGTCTGGTTAGCTTATTGATGCCATATTTTCAGTATCCGTTCTAATTAGACTAGGCGCAGCTTTAGTTTGTTGTTGTTTCAAAAAATCAGTAAACTCGTCTTTAGAGAGTGGCTTAGAATAAAAGTAACCTTGTACTGTTTCACAATTCAATTTTTTTAGTATTTCAATTTGTTCAGCCTGTTCAACCCCTTCGGCAACGACATGTAAATCAAGGTTATGTGCAATCGTCACAATTGAGTCGACCATATTACGACCACGTTCATTTTTCATATCATCTATAAATGCCTTGTCTACTTTTAACGTGTTAAGCGGAAATTGTTTTAAGTACGCCAAGGAAGAGTAACCGGTGCCAAAGTCATCCATTGCTAAGTGAATCCCTCGGGCACTTAATGAGCGCATAATCGCAATGGCTTCTTTGGGATCATCCATTACAGTACCTTCGGTAATTTCAAGCTCTAAGAAATATGAAGGTAGTTCATTTTTTTGTAAAATAACGTCAATGCGAGATGTTAAATCGGGTAGGCTGAATTGTTTAGCTGATAAATTAACGGCGACTCGACCACTAAATAGACCGCTATCAAGCCATTGTTTAACATCTCTGCAAGCTTTGTTTAATACCACTTCACCAATTTCAATTATTTGACCTGTTTCTTCAGCTATAGGTATAAATACACCAGGGCTAATAATGCCTTTTTTAGGGGTTATAAAGCGAACCAACGCCTCCATCCCTGTTAACTTTCCGGTGCGAATATTCATTTTTGGTTGATAGTAAACCTCAAAATGATCTTCTTTTAGGCCAAAACGCATAAGGTTTTCTATTTGCAAGCGTTTAACTGCTTGGCGGTTCATCGTGTCGTTAAAAAACAGATAACTATTACCTTTCTTTTTAGCGTGATACATGGCCGTATCTGCATTTTTCAAAAGTAGTTCTGGTGTATTACCATCTTCAGGAAAGAGTACAATGCCAACGCTTGAAGTAATCGCGAGCTCATGACCAGCCATTTTAAAAGGTGTAGCAATAGCGGCTAAAAACTGTTTAGCCGTGCGGGTGATCACATGAATATCATTGGTATCAGACATTACTAGAGCAAACTCATCGCCCCCTAAACGGTAAAATACATCGTTCTCTCGGGTTAGTTTATTTAAGCGCATAGCGAGCTTTGCAAGCAGGCTATCGCCTAACTGGTGTCCTAATGAGTCGTTTATCTTTTTAAAGTTATCTAAATCGAATACAAGCAGCGCATGGTGTGAATTTTGTTTAACTAACTTATGTAAATCGGTAAAAAATAAATTTCGGTTAGGCAGGCTTGTTGTACGGTCGCGATTTGATAAATTATGCAGCTGTGATTCTGCTTTTTTACGTTCAGTTAAGTCAGAGTAAACAATCACGTAATTTGTAATTTGGTTTTGATCATTTTTAATTTCATCAATTGAAATTTCAAATGGTAGTAAAACGCGTTCGCTATTACGTAGCTTTACCTCTCGTTGAATATGTTCATTCTCACGTACAATTTCGATAATTGTATCAATGAAGCCTTGTTCATAACCCGGTAAGGTAAAGTCTTTTTTAAGGTATTGTTCTCGCACACCGCCAAAGAGGGTTAAAAAACTAGGGTTTATATCAACTAACTTAAAGTTTTTGTCGTAAATAGCCAGCGCATCAGTTAGCGACTCAACACATTTTGCAAAGAGATTCAAACGCTCTTCGGTTGATTTTAACTGTGATATATCTCGTACAGTACCCGTCATTCTTAGTGGTGATAGGTTGGTATCTTTTTCTATAATTTTGCCGCGATCAAGTACCCAATGCCAACGGCCAAAGGTATCTTTAATACGATAAGTCGCTTCGAAAAAAACGGTTTTTTCTGCAAAGTGTTTTTTAAGTAAGTGTTCAACGTTTGTAATATCGAGTGGGTGAATGAGACTTTTATTTGGAGGGAAACCTATTAACGTAGTTGAGTTCATCATATATTTGTCGTTTATTCGAATAACTTCCCCCGTTTTTATGTTCCAATCCCATAAAGTATCACCACTGCCTTCAACAGTACTTTTAAGGCGCCTTTCGGATAAACGAAGTTGTCGACGTGAGCGCTTAAGTTTGTGGATGACAAACAACAGATAAGGCAAAGCAAGCGCTATAATGGCGCTTGCTAAAATAAGGATGGTATCTGAATTGTAATTAAATGATGACTCAAAAGCATAAAGCTTAAATGAGTAAGCAAGTAATACAACTGACAAGCTTAATTTTGTTATTATTTTGATTATCATTTTTTTATTACTTCAAATTTACAAATGATAATCTAAAACAAGCTAAACCAAGAGTCAAAGAGAATGCGAATAAACAGGCATATTTTGAGGTTTATTGTCTTTAGCTGAGCTTAAAAGCTCATATCTTGGTCGATTTTCATCAAATAGGATGACGGCATACTCTTTTATATCTTTGAGTGTTAATGCGTTTAATGCATTAAGTAACTTTTGCTGCATATTAAATTCATGATCTCTGTTGCCTATTGCAAGCCAAAAACGTTGCGAGCGTAACCGAAGGTTTTTATCTTTTTCAGCAATATGGGTCGTTAAGCCATGTTTCTGTTGCTGCCAATTTTCTTCATTAAGCTCATCGATGTTGGTTAAATATTTATTAACAAAGCTGTTATGTCTATGCATTAATGTTTTTGCGATAAACTTTGGCGATTGTATATAAAAAGCAATACCCGCACGAGTGTTAAAAGGAGCATAACCAGCCCCAACTAAATAACCTAGCTGTTGTGTGGTTCGTAACTCGTTAAAGTAGTCTTGATTCATTAAATGATTAAGTGCCATTAATTTAACTTTTTCGATTACACAATCAGTTTTTGCTTGATAATACACAACCATTGCATGGTCACTGCAAGGCAGCTCTAGTTCGTAGCGTGTTACTTTTTCAATTTCAAATAGCGGACGTCTTAAATCATCTATTATGGCTGCGTTTTTTAAGTGTTCGGCGACCTTTTTTTGAAAGGCTATTGCATCACTTTGCTGCCAGTTACCATGTAAAAATGATTCAACATGTAGTGCTTTAAAAAAGTCTTGTCTGAATTCATTAAATTGCTGAAAACTTGTGTTTTTTAATGCTGATGCAAGTTGGTCTGGTTGTGGATTCCAAGGCATTACTTTAGCACCTAAAATACTAAACAGTTCACTAACTGGTTTGTTTTGGTTGCTATTTCGCCAGTGCCTGACAAGTTGTTTTTTGTACTCAGCAAAACGTTTTGCACAAATGTCGACATTAAATAGGGCGTCAAGAAGCTCATCAACTAATTCTAATTGGCTAGACGATAATCCGGCTGTATGCAGTGTTAAACCGCCTTGGTGAGATGTTAAATGGTAACTTAGCCCTGCCAGCTCCGCTGGGTAAAATTGTTCACCTACGCTATCCATAAATAAATCAGTAAATAAGCGAGTCAGTGCCATGTGTTTTACGTCTTTTACTGCAAAGTCAGAGTCCAAGGCTAAATAAAAATGGCCTTTTGCTACTCTAAAAGTATTGTCTTGCTTAAACCAAAAGTCAAAACCGGGCTCTTTTACTAAAAGTTCAGGTTTTATTTGTGGTTTTTCTACATCATATAGCACCACATTTTTTGTTAAGTAAGGGTTTGCCGTTGGCAGTAGCATATCTTTCAGTGGTTTATTTATATCACTTAAAGCATCGAGCCAGCTGGGTGATATTTTTTCAACTTTATAAGGGGTGTTATACCATGCAGTTTTGTGCTCTGCTTCTACATCAGGGTGGATAAGAACAATACGCATATTATGCGGCGTTAACCATTGCATTGCGATTTCGTGGGTGGCTTTTTTAAAGCCCTCCATCAAGTAGTCGCCTTGTACATAATTGACTTCATCGTAATGTTGCATATTTATACTTAAATTACTGACCCAATCGATTAGACGTGACTTTTCTTGATTATCGAAAGCAATTTGTAATAGGTTTTTTTTATCTTGATAAAGACGAGGTAACTTCTCTGTATTGGCATTAATTAAGCAAATATATTCAAACACCATTTCAATAATGTCTTCAAAATATTCAATACCTTCGTCAGTGAGCGCCATGCTTATATTAAAATCTTTAAAGTTACTGCCGTTAATACCGCCGCCAGCTGAGAGCGCATTTATCCAACCTTGTTCTTTTAAAATAGAATAAAGAGAACCCGCGCCTTCATAGCCAAGTAAGTGGGCAATAAAACTCACCGTTTTATGGCGATAAAAGTCGTCAATATTTGGCATCGCAAAACTGACAATCAGTTTTTGCATATGTTTGTGCGGCTCAATATGCAGCACTTTCCCTATATCTTGTTTACGGTAAAGTGGCTCACTGATCTCTGGTTTTTTAAGGTTTTTATTACCGTTAATTTCGTTAAAATATGTATTAGTCCAGCTTTGTAAGGTGTCGAGCTCTTCATTGGCGCAAATAACTAACGTCATCCACTGGGCTTGATAAAAAGCATTAAAAAAATCCCGAAGTTCGTCACTTATACAGCGCTCCCTGTCTGCCAACGTTTGTAGATTACCAACTGAAAACTTAGCAAAAGGGTGGGCTGGATTTACCGTTTCTTTATGTGCTTGATAAATACGGCGGCCATCGTCTTTAATTTTTAGTTTAAATTCGGCTTCAATTGCGTTACGTTCTTTTTCGGTTTCGGCTGAATTTAAAAGTGGCGCAATAAAAAAGCGGCTAAATTGCTCTAATGCATTTTTAAATTCTTGATTATTAATATCAAAAAAATAGCAGGTATGCTCTGTGCCAGTCCACGCATTAGTGTTTCCACCGGCTTGAGATACATAATTATTAAAACTACCAGAGTCTGGAAATTGGTCAGTACCTAAAAAAAGCATATGTTCTAAAAAGTGTGCGAGGCCTTGTCTATCAAGAGGATCGTCAAAATGACCAGCATTTACTGCCATAGATGCAGCCGCTTTTGTTGAATCTTTATCTTGCACAAGTAGTACTTTTAGACCATTGTCCAGTGTAAGAGCTTTATATGCTCTGTTATCATTGCGACTGATATTCAAATGATGCTCCTGAAATTAAACGTTTACTTGTTAACAACAGATGATAACTTCAGGAAAGTGGAATACGACTAAAAGGTTTACCTGAATATCACGAAAGAACTATTTTAGAAAAAAATAGGTTTATGTTTTTAATATAGCGGACAAATGGGCAAATTGGCTACTGTTTTATATTCTTTAATCGGTTGATTTTTTATGAAAACAATCCTAATAATGCGCCACGGCGAAGCAACACCGATGCAGGCTGATGATGCGGCTAGAAATTTGACTCAAACGGGTCATACTGAAGCCGAGAAAATGGGCCTATGGCTTGCTAAACACTACCCACCTGATGCCTTGTTAGTTAGCCCTTACATTCGTGCTCAGCAAACTGCAGAAAACGTTGCTAAAAATGCAGAGTTTAAATTTAGCGAAACATGCAGTGATATTGTACCTGAAGGAAAACCGCAAATAGCAGCGGATTATCTCGAAACGCTTATAGCAGCACACCCCCAATGCAACACTTGGCTTGTGGTAGCACATATGCCAATTGTGAGTTATTTAGTTGATCAATTATGCCCTGGTAACATGCCTATTTTTAATACGGGTGCCATTGCTGTAATAAGTTACGATGAAAGAACTCAACGCAGCCAGTATATGAGTATCAATGCTCCCGATAATGTATAAATTTAATTAATAATATGAGTGAAGAAATGACTATTGAACGCCTTCAAACCGGTGCGCGCATGAGCCGCATTGTAAAACATAACGGCACTGTGTATTTATGTGGGCAGGTATGCGCCGACGCGCAAAAAGATATCAAAGAACAAACTCAAACTATGCTTGATAAAGTAGAGGCGCTGCTTGATGAAGCGGGAAGTTCAAAAGAACATATGCTTAGCGCGACTATTTATGTAAAGAGCATGGAATACTTTGCTGATATGAATGCAGTATGGGATGCATGGGTAACCGAGGGTTATGCACCAGCACGTGCCTGCGTTGAAGCTAAAATGGCACGTGATGCACTGCTTGTTGAGATTTCAGTAGTTGCAGCTTTAAAAGAATACTAGCTTTAATGAATCGCTCCCCCGTTGTACTTATCACAGGCTCTAGCCGAGGTATTGGCGCAGCCACCGCACTATATTTTGCAAAGCAAGGTTATAATGTTTGCATTAACTATAAAGCTGATTTAGCTAGTGCAATGTTGGTGGCAGAAAAAGTAAAGCGATTAGGCGTTGAGGCTGAAGTAATTCAAGGTGACGTATCACTAGAGGCTGACGTTTTAGCTTTATTTATGCATATAGATAAAGTCTTTGGTCGGCTTGATGTACTAATAAATAACGCTGGTATTTTAAAGCCACAAATGCCTTTGTTAGAAATGAGTTCTGAGCGCATAAACGTAGTTTTGACTACAAATATTACCAGTGCTTTTTTATGTAGCCGTGAGGCTATAAAGCGAATGGGAAATGGCGGCAGTATTGTTAATGTATCATCTAGGGCTGCTAAAACGGGCTCTCCTAATGAGTACATTGATTATGCAGCATCTAAAGGTGCAATGGACACATTTACTATTGGCTTGGCAAAAGAGGTGGCAAGTAAAGGTATTCGTGTTAACTCGGTTAGACCAGGGCTTATTTACACTGATATGCATAGCGATGGTGGTGAAAAAAACCGAGTCGATCGCCTTAAAAGTAAATTACCCCTTGGCAGAGGCGGTACACCCGAGGAAGTTGCTGCAGCAATTTACTTTTTAGCTTCGGAGCACGCTTCTTTTACAACGGGTAGCTTTGTTGATGTAGCCGGCGGTTTGTAAGCTAAAGTAATAAAGCTAGCCAAAACGTAAAGCTAATAACACTTAAGATAGTAGAAAGTACGACTGCCCCAGCAAGAGTAGCTTCATGCTGCTTTATTTGACTTGCAATAAGATAAGCATTTACGCCAACAGGGGACGCACTTAAAAGTACCAATACATTAAGTATTTGCGTGTCTAGCTCAAATACATAAGTACCTACCAATAAAACTAACGCAGGCAATAAAAATATTTTTAAAATTGATGCTATTAACGCCGGTTGCCAATTTGCAGCTATTTTATAAAAAGCTAAATTTGCACCAAGTACAAATAGCGCACAGGCAATTGCTGGTTTAGCTAATAGCTCTAAACTATTTGCTAAGTCGGTAAACAGTGTTACTCCTAATATGTTTAATATAAGCCCGCATCCAATACTCAGTACTATTGGGTTTAACACCATACTTTTTCCAAAGTGCGACCACGAAAATTTATCGCTACTACCTTTAGCGCCTATTAAAAAAGTAAGTGCAAATAACAAAGTGCTATGAAAAGTAATGATCATAAACGCAATGGCTATCATCTCTTTGCCAAGCGATGCAATAACAATAGGAATACCCACTAACACCATATTTGAATAGCTAGAAGCAAGTCCAAATACACCGTGTTGTTGGTAATTTTTTAAATGTTTTTTACTTAAATGAAAGCGGTCAATTAAAATACCCACCCCAAATACACTCAGAACAGGTATGTAAAAGCTCAAAAATGCAAAAAGGCTAATGCTTTGCTGTAAGTTAATTTGCGACATATTTAATAATAAAAAAGCAGGCAAACTAATATAAAAGGTAAACTTACTCAGGCCTGCGATATGCTGCTTGTCGAAAAATTTTAATCGGCAACAGCTATAACCAAACGCAACAATAAAAATGAGCGGAAAAATAATTGAAAAAATATGCACGTAGTTACATCCTAGTAATGGCTAAAGTTAGCGTCTAAATTCATCACTTTGCGGTAAATTAATTAAAATAAGTACAGCGCCTCTTCCACCATATTCGAGAGGGGCTTGGTGCATCGCTATTACGTCAGGATGCTGTACTAAGTACTGCGGTACTTTGTGCTTTAGTACACCGCCGCCAATACCGTGCACTACACATGCGCAATAATAATGCTGCTTTTTACACTCGTGAATGAGTCCAGCGAGTTCATCTTTAGCAAGTTCTTTATTTAAGCCATGTAAATCTAGCGTCAAATCGGGTGCAAAGTCACCACGGCGAAGCTGTTTAGCTAGGAAGCTATCTTGGCCAGGTTTTACATATTTAACCGTACCGTGGGTGTCTATATCGGGAATATAAACGTCTGAGAAAAAAAATTCAGACTGAGCCTGCTTTTTTTGCTGGGCAAATTGCTTAGCTTGTGACACCTTAGGTTTTGTATCAAAACGATGAGTATCTTGTTTAAATACTTTAGCGCCTGTGATCGTTTGACGAAATAAGCTTATGTCGTCATTGCTTAGGGACGAATGTGATGGAGTGTCTTTTTTCATAACTATTACCTAAACAAAAAAACGTAAAAACGCAGCGCAAAAGGCGGTACAATACTTAAATGAGGGGGCAATTGTAATTTGCCCAGCGCAGATAGGCAATGCAATCGTCTTAAAGACTCAAAACAGTCAGTAAGCTAATACAGGTAAAAATATATGAGCGATTTACAAATAGAAGAAGCAACACTCGAAGAAGCCGTTGCAGAACTGTCAACTTTACATGACTGGTTACGTTGGACTACAAGCCAATTTGCAAGTAGTAGTATATTTTTTGGACACGGTACAGATAACGCATGGGATGAAGCTGTAAGCTTATTACTGCCTGCGCTTAGCTTGCCTGTTGATGCGCCAAAAGAATTAATGCACGCGCGTTTAACAAGCACAGAAAAAAACCGACTTGCGGGTCTTATTGCAGAACGTATTAACGACTGCACGCCAGTACCTTACTTAACAAACATTGCATGGTTTGCGGGTATGCCATTTTATGTTGATGAACGGGTACTTATACCTCGCTCACCATTTGCTGAGCTTATCAGTAACCGTTTTACACCCTGGCTTGAAGAGCCACAATCGGTTAACCGTATATTAGATTTATGTACGGGTTCGGGTTGTATCGCAATCGCACTTGCGCAAGCTTTTGAGCAGGCACAAGTTGATGCGGTAGATATATCGTATGAAGCGCTTGAAGTGACAGACATAAACATTAACGATTACATGTTAACTGAGCGCGTGTTACCGATTCAATCTGATGTATTTAGCGGTGTACCAGGTCAAAAATACGACCTAATAGTAGCAAACCCACCGTATGTTGATGCAGAAGATATGGCTGACCTGCCACGTGAGTTTCATCATGAACCAGAGCTTGGGCTTGCATCAGGCCACGATGGTTTAGATGTAACCCGTACTATATTAAGCGAAGCGAGTGATCATCTAACAGATAACGGTTTGTTATTTGTAGAAGTTGGTAACTCTATGGTACATATGGATGCACTGTATCCGGGCGCGCCGTTTGAATGGATTGAATTTGAACAAGGCGGCTTAGGTGTATTTGTAATTAGCAAAAAGCAGCTAGATGAGTATTTTGCAAAATAATACCAACTCCATTAAGTATGTGATCTAAATTTTACGCCGAAAAAACAATTCAGTTCTAGGCGTAAATTGATGTAAATGGTTGTTCCCTTTGCGAAATTTACAACAAAGAAATGGGTTGTTTTAGCAAGTAAAATAGATCAGCTATTTATTTGAATTGGTATAAGTAAAAAATGAATAGCCAAGCCCTGTGCTTGGCTATTGGTAGTCATTAGGAATGAGGAAAGTTAATGGCAGGTAATAGCATTGGGCAGTTATTTAAAGTGTCCACCTTTGGTGAGAGCCACGGCGTTGCATTAGGCGGCGTTGTTGATGGTACTCCCGCAGGTCTTGAAATCACAGAGGCCGACTTACAAATTGATTTAGATCGCCGAAAACCAGGCCAAAGCCGTTACACAACGCAGCGCCGTGAAAGCGATCAAATAAAAATATTAGCAGGCGTTTTTGAAGGTAAAACCACAGGTACCAGCATTGGTTTATTGATTGAAAATACCGATCAACGCTCGCAAGATTACGGCAAAATTAAAGATGTATTTCGCCCAGGTCATGGCGATTACACGTATTGGCATAAGTACGGCTTGCGCGATTATCGCGGTGGCGGTCGTTCATCTGCACGCGAAACCGCGATACGTGTAGCGGCAGGTGCTATTGCTAAAAAATACTTAAAGCAATTTCATGGTATTGAAGTTAAAGCATGTTTAAGTCAGCTTGGCCCTATTAAGGCGGAAACGTTTGACTGGGATGAAGTGGAAAATAACTTATTCTTCTTCCCTGATGCAAGTAAGCTTGAAGCGCTTGACGAATATATGCGTGACCTTAAAAAGCAAGGTGACTCAGTTGGCGCTAAAGTAAAAGTAGTGGCAAGCAATGTACCTGTTGGTCTTGGAGAGCCAGTATTTGACCGTCTTGACGCCGAACTTGCACATTCATTAATGAGTATTAACGCTGTTAAAGGCGTTGAGATTGGTGATGGCTTTGACGTAGTTGAGCAAAAAGGCTCTGAGCATCGTGATGAACTAACCCCTGAAGGTTTTACATCAAATCATGCAGGTGGCGTACTTGCGGGTATTTCGACAGGGCAAGACATTATTGCTTCTATTGCGCTAAAGCCAACCTCGAGCATTACCATCCCAGGTAACAGCATTAATACAAGCAATGAAGCGGTTGAGATGATCACTAAAGGTCGTCACGATCCGTGTGTTGGCATTCGTGCAATCCCGATTGCTGAGGCAATGATGGCTATTACATTAATGGACCATTTACTGCGTCAACGCGGACAAAATCCACATGTAAACCACGAACACGGGCCAATTAACGGCTCAGTGTAAGTGTTTATTATGAGCGCGGTTAAACCTTATGAGGCGGCCGCGCTCCTTTTAATTTAAATAAGATCAATAGCTTGTTTTGCAACCATGTAAAGCTTTTTGATCATCAAACCGAGCACCCATCTGATGAATTGCTTACTTAGCTCCTTAACTTCGTAAGTTTTTTTCCCCACAAACGCAAGCATATGACCAATTAAGCCTTTTAATTCTTCAGTTAATTCTACAAATTTGACTACAGAATCAAATAAACATCGGGCAAGGGTGTCATAGAAAGTTAGTCCGAGACCTAATCCTGCTTGGACTGAAATAAAAGCGTACTGTCCTGTTTTCTTTAAAAAAGTTATTAGGCCGTCTGTAATTATTCGTTGCCATTTGAGTGAAAAGGTTACGTTGTAACGAGATGAATACTTTAAAACAGTATGATTATGATGTAGGGTCTTCAAAGAATTTTCCATACTTGCATAATCACTGTATGCAGCAACTGTATTAACGTAACCAGGTTGACTTTTTCCATAGAGTGTGCGGCAAGACTGAAAAAGGATCCTTCATTCATAGCTGTTTGATATTCATTAGAGGTATGGCTGAATGGCCAGGCTGGTACACAAGGTACAGGATCGGCGCCATGAGTAACTCGATATTGACCGATATTAGTTGCTGCTGAGTGTATTGAATTATTTAATACTACTCTAGGCGCACCAAAAGTATACAAATTCGTAGGTATACCTTTTTTACTAGCCCAGATAGCCGTAAGCTGAGCAATAGCACCACCTAAACTGTGCCCCACAATATGCAAAAATTCTGGTTTATGTTTTTTTATATAAGAATTAAACATAGGCTCCATACTAATGAAAGCTTTCTCAAAACCTGAATGTACCTCCAAGTTTTTAGGGCCAAGGGTTGTTGCAACATTTAAGTTGGTTAGCCAATCTGCACAAGATGAGAAAACAGTACCACGAATAGCAATAATATGGTGATTTTTGAATTGTGGTGAAGCACCTTCAGCAGTCAGAGCGAAGCCTGTCGTACGGTTTATAAGTTGGTTTATTAACCCACCACTAACGCCCTGAATTTGATTGTTAGTCACTTTAAAGTTTCTGACAAAGTCATTATGAAACTCCCCGCTGAAGTCATAGCTTTTTCTTATGTCATAAACTCTATTTGCGACAGAAGCTGCCGTACTTGGTGATATTGTTTTATTCATAGCTCAACCTTCTTCCCTGTGAAACGTTCTGTTAAATCATTCAAATCGCCATTATGGACTTCGTACTTTTCTTCACCGTTTTCCATAACCCACGTTGGGTTGTAATCTTCATCCCATCTGCAAATACTTGTCGCGGTTCTATTGAGAAATTTGTTGGTATTATTTTTAAATTCAAATCTGACTAATTGATTAGTTATTTCACACTTTAAAAACTTAAGCTTTTCGGTGAATTCAGGTAGCTCTGAAATGCCTGGTTGTGTAGCCCCCCACAAACCAATAATTAAGTTGTTACCTTTCCTAATAAAAATCTTCTGGTGGACGCGATCTTCGGAAATTAATTTATTAGGGATAGAAGAAAGTATAGTTTTTCGTGGTAAATGAAAGCGCCCGTCATCACTTGTTATTACGGAATCAAGTCGTTCAACGCCATCAATGTATGTTAATGAGCGTATTATTTCTAAGTCAGCAATTGGCATGCCATTTTCTGTAACGATGCCGTTGACATCAGGACTTAAAAATACTTCTTTCTTTTTTCTGAACCAGCTAAACATATCTTCTCCTTGACTAAGGGCTGGAAAAACAATAGCACAAATAAGAATTAACAAGATGGCGAATCGAGGTAAATAAATAGATTTATTCATAGGCAATCCTTGCATAATTTCCTAGATTTTAACTCAGGGCAAGAGCATGAAAAAAGTCTATGCGTTCAGTACCGTTTCAAGGTAGGCTGTACTGCGCATAGCTTTTTTCTGTTTTGCGGGCATGCCTTTACTAAAACTTTTTTCTGCTTTTAGCTGATTAAATGCGATGTGTCTCAGCCCCGCAAATACAGGTGCTGCACCTTCGCGCCTAATTCGACACTCATCTTTTTTAAATCCTACATCTAAACGCCAATGTAATCCATTTTCTATTTGCCAATGTTGTCGTGCTCCTCTCGCGAGTTCTTCCGCTGTTAAATTCGCTGAACTAATATAGTATCTATAGCATAACTCATTGCTTAATTTACCTTTTTCTTTTCTATAAGAAACAATAACACCCACTGTTTTTACACCTTCCCAGTGTATCGTTTCTGATAAACCGCTCACGTTATGGCTCACTGCACAGCACCTAAATTCTTCTCTATTTTTTTGATAATCGGCTTCGTTAAACAAGAGCCCATCAGATGCTTGTCGTGCTACCTCAGGTAATAACACATCTTCTATTTGTGACAGTAGCCTTTTATGGTTTGCTTTTACCGCAAGTAAGTAATCGGCTTCTTTACCAACTATTTTTTTTGCAATTGATTTTTGACACCCCATAGCGTCAATCGTTACTAAGCAGCCTTTTATCTCTAATAATTCAAGCAGCTCTGGCAACGCTTTTATTTCATTCGACTTTTTATCAACAGGGCATTGTGCCAAAACAACACCATTTTCGCATGCAAATGCACTGATCATATAAAGCGCATCGCGTCTATCTGACTGATTAAATGAACCTTTCAATCGTTTACCGTCAATAGCAACTACACCGCCTTGAGTTAATTTGGAGCAGGCTTTCATCCAAGAAGAAAAGGAATCTTGGAATTGCGTCATGTCAATACGGCTCATTACACGAGCAATTGTGTCATGGCGAGGGATCCCTTGTTCAAGAAGAACATATTTTCTGAGCCAATCTAGTCTATCATGACCAAAATCTTCAATCTCTTCCCAGCCCTGACAGCCTGAAACAACAGCGCTAACAGCTAAGAATATGATATCAAATAGTTTATGAACAACTTTACCTTGTTGGCGAGGGTCGTCGATTGATTCGAAATATTTAAATAGCTGAATGTTAGACATGGGGATGCTCCTTAAAAAAGGAGTATAAGATCATACTTTTAAGTCAAGGTAAAGTTCGTGATCTTGCCCTGGATTTTAACTAAGAAAAAAATGTATGTAAAGCGAGGGGGACTTGTTTTTATAAAGTGCTTTGATAGCTATTGCAAATAAGTAATCTCTCTCAAAGTTTCCATTTATATGCATAGTTTGTATTGATTATTGATCTCGAGGTTGTTTTATTTGTTGGATCGATTTTCATGTACTTATCATGCGGGCTTGCTAACGATTTTGATCTTAAAGCCAACTTTAAGTACCAATTTATTAGTTTTGTAATTCATTTAGTATTAACACTCCCTAGTGTTTATATATAACAACATTAAATAAAAAGTAGCTATTATGAGTAAAAATATTCAACCTACGCTCACATCCGCTGAATATGAATCAACACTGAAACGTTTGGAAAGGTTTAGTCATTTTACAGATAGCAGCATTGGCATTCCTTTTACTAAATTTAATATAGGTTTGGAGGCTGTGATTGGCTTAGTCCCTGTTATAGGTGATGCCGCAGGGCTAATTTTATCAAGCTATGTGCTTATAGAAGCGCAGCGTTTAGGTGTGAGTAAACGTATAAAGACTAAGATGATCATTAATATGCTCATTGATTTTGTGGGCGGCTTAGTGCCATTTTTTGGCGATATATTTGATGCGTTTTTTAAAGCAAATACGCGTAACACCTGCTTGTTAAAAAATCATATCAAAAAAATATGAAATTAACTTAATATAGTATTCAGAATATGAGCTTCGCGTTGAAGCTGTTTATATTAAAAATTTAAATAAAATTGATAACTTTTCTTACGTATTGTCCATTCACTTGCCTGTAACATATTGGCAGCAAAATGTAGCGGCTATTCCTAAGACGTAATCATAAACGATTAGTTTTTTACAAAAAAATATACACAACTTATAGAATAAATCGTCAATGTTTAGAAGTTTTTCTCATTAATGAGTTTATTTTTTCGCAATTGATTTATTAAACTCTTCAACAAGGGTTATTTTGAGGAATTATCTTCATATCAAGCAATGCTAAAGTGGTTTATATTCATCAATAGATGAATTAATAAGCAGAGAGCATTATGACAGCCAAAGCAGGCAGACCCAAACAAGATGACCCTAACCAAGAATCAGCCAGACAAAGCCTGATTGACGCCGCCAAAATTTGTTTTTCAGAAAAAGGGTTTGATAGCGTTTCAACGCGAAAGATAGCTAAAGAAGCGAATGTAGACGCTGCAATGATTCGCTATTATTTTGGTTCAAAAGCAGGTTTGTTTGAAGCCGTAATGCAAGATACATTAGCGCCCGTGATAGCGCAATTTCAGCAAGATTTGACTCCAGATGCACAGCTCAACCCATTACGACTAATGCAGACCTATTACCGGATGATAGCAGCAACTCCGATGCTACCAAAACTGATTTTACATGTACTAGGGCAAAAGGATAATCCGCAAACTTTCGCTATTTTAACTAGTGTTTTTGATAACATTTTACGGTGTTCCGAAAGCTGGATAAAAGCATTTGAGCAGCAGGGTCACCTTAATCCAAACCTTAATACAGATTTTATACGTTTAAGCTTTATGAGTTTAATGGTGTTTCCGTTACTAGCTCCTGAATATGTACAAAAGCAACTAGGTGTTGAGATAAGAGAACGCTGGTTAATGGGACTGGCGGAACATAATCAGACTCTTTTAGAACAGGGGTTGTTTAACTTTCCAAATAACCAAAGTGATGACAATGAGGAGGGCGGATCATTATGAAAATGTGCTTGTTATTGTTATTTATAGGTCAACTTTTTCTATCTGGTTGCGATACGCAAGATATTGATTATGCAATGGGAACTGTAGAGCGCGACAGAATTAAGCTTTCATCCCCTGCGTCAGAGCAGATTGTTGATATAAAGGTACACGAAGGGCTTGTTGTTCATCAAGGAGATATTTTATTACAGCTTGATACAGTGCGTGCGAATGCACTGGTTTCTCAACGAAATGCCGAACTAGCACAAGTAAGTGCGGCATTGAGTTTACTAAATGCTGGTACTCGTGTTGAGCAATTAAATGCGGCAAAAGCAGCCCTAGATGCTACACGTTCAGACAGTAAAGAAGCTCTGGATCAGTATCAACGTATTATTAAACTTTATAAAAACCATGCTGTTGGTACTGCTGATATGGATGTAGCAAAAGCAAAGAGAAATAGTACCAAAGCTAAACAAAATCTTGCTCATGCGCAGTGGTTAGAGTTAAAAAATGGCGCGCGTCAGCAAGATTTGTCACAAGCTCAGGCTCGAGTGGACGCTGCAAAATCGGCTTTATTATGGCAACAAAAAACAGCAGAAGACCTAACTATTAAAGCACCTGTCGATGGCATTATTGACAGCCTACCTTGGTATAAAGGTGACCGTGTAATTACAGGGACGGAACTAATGAGTGTTTTAGCTATTGCTAAGCCTTATGCCAGAGTTTACTTACCTGCATCAGCATTGATGAAGGTTAAGGTAGGTGATCCAATTGATGTATTTGCTGATGGAATTAATACACCTATTAAAGGACGAGTACGCAATATTCGTTCACAACCTGCCTACACTCCATTTTATGCTTTAAATGAACGCGATAGAGCGCGATTAATGTACTTGACTGATATTGATCTTTTGCAAGCAGAAAGCTTACCCACAGGGCTTGCTGTTGAGGTGCATATACCATGAGTAACTATGGAAATATTGTGTCTGAAACAGTTGAGCATGCAATACAAGCTAAAGGTTTAAGTAAACGTTTTGGTGATAAACTAGCTGTGAATAAGCTCGATTTAAATATTCCAAAAGGAAGTATATATGGTTTTTTAGGACCTAATGGGTGTGGTAAGTCGACCAGTATTCGTCTATTAACCGGTTTATTAACGCCGACAGAGGGAGACGTTACTATTCTAGGAAAGCCATTATTAGGTAATGAAGAGTTGTTTAAAAAGCGTATAGGTTATATGACGCAAAAATTTTCCTTATATGACACTTTAACAGTAGAAGAAAACTTAAATTTCGTTGGTTCAATTTACAGCTTTTCAAGACAGCGTAAGAAAGTTCGGGTTCAAGAGTTACTCCACTTATATGGCTTAGAACAACAGAAAAATCAATTTGCAGGCTCTATGAGTGGCGGACAGAAGCAACGTTTAGCACTTGCTTGTGCAACTTTACATTCCCCTGAACTCTTATTTCTTGATGAACCAACTTCTGCTGTCGATCCTCAAAATCGACGTGAGTTCTGGGAGCGGTTATTTGATTTGTGTGATGTAGGAACCACTATTTTGGTATCTACGCATTACATGGATGAGGCCGAACGTTGTCATGCACTGGCTATCTTAGAACAAGGTAAAAAGCGCGCTGATGGTTCCCCTCAAACATTAATGGATGCAATGCCAGCGCATGTTGTCGAAGTAAGTGGAGACAAATTAAGAGAGTTAAAGCATACACTCATTATAAACTCTAACGTCTTGTCAGCGGCTCAAATTGGTGCACACCTTAGAGTATTAGTAAAACATTGTGTACAAGACCCATTAACGTTTATAGCAAAATTTAGCAACAATCGAAAAGCACTAATCGTTCGCCCAAGTCTTGAGGATGTTTTTGTCGCCTGTACTGGAGGTAGAAATGTGGACTAGAATTTATGCGATTTTTATTAAAGAATTAAAACAACTATCTAGAGACCGAATGACTTTTGCTATGATTTTGATGATCCCATTAGTACAACTAATGCTATTTGGTTATGCAATTAATACTGATGCAAGGCATATCCCGGTTGCGCTCGTGGATTTTAGCCAAACATCACAAAGTAGAGCCATTGAACAAGCAATTACGGCTACTCAATCGGTTAACTTTGTTGCACGATATAATTCAATCGAAGAAGCTGAGCAAGCAATTATACAAGGCAAAATTAAAGCGGTATTATATTTACCAAGTGATTTGACTCGGCGGCTATTTGATCATTCTCTTTATAATCATCAACAAATTAATTCGTCAATGACTAGACCTATTGGGCAATGGATAGTGGATGGTTCTGATACGGTTATTTCATCTGCAATTAGAGGGCTACGTAATATGCCGTTGGATGAGATAAGTAATCGGCCTATTATTCAAAAGGCTCCCAGTTTTGCTGTGGTTCAGTATTTTAATCCAGAGCAAAGAACAGTAGTTAATATTGTTCCAGGTTTAGTGGCTGTTATTTTGACAATGACAATGATTTTGTTTACTTCATCGGCAATCGTTCGTGAACAAGAACAGGGAAATATGGAGTTTTTAATAACTACTCCGGTGCGGCCGATTGAGTTAATGGTTGGTAAAATAACTCCTTATGTGTTCGTTGGGTTGATACAAGTTGTTATTATTTTAAGCGTTGGTTTTTGGGTTTTTTCTGTCCCAATTCATGGAGGGATACTTTCTTTGCTAGTAGGATCTATTTTATTTATTGCAGCAAGTTTAACATTAGGGTTAATGATTTCAACGATAGCAAAAACGCAATTGCAAGCTATGCAAATGACTATATTTATTTTACTACCCTCTATTCTGCTATCAGGGTTTATGTTTCCTTATGAGGCGATGCCTATTGTTGCACAATGGATTGCTGAGGCGCTTCCTGCAACTCACTTCATGCGAATTATCCGTGCTATTGTATTGAGAGATGCAAGTATTTTAATATTAGAATATGATGCTATTTGGTTAGGGGTATTTGTCTTCGTTGGGTTAATTATTGCTTCATTGCGCTTTAATAAAACATTAGAATAGGGAAGTTTCTCCAGTACAATTATATGGATTCACATAATTAATCAATTCGTTCTACACAATAGAGTTTAGATGAGCACTTATGTATAGCTCTAATTGCTTTTTATGTCCCTGGTCCAGCTGTTTTGTAGTCATAATTATTTTTTATTAGTGCGTAAGCTCTCCTGACCGTTTTGTTAGTAAACGTAGTTAGTGCTGAAAATAGCTGCTCGAGATAGATTTATTACCCAGAGTTCAGGTTAACTATTATGTTGTCAGGAAAAGGTGCTTTACATACTTGAAAAACATCTTTGCTAAATCAATAGCCAGTACATTATGATATTTTAATTTACTTTTCTCTAGCTATGCACTTTTAATAGTAACTAGTCAGATTTATGCGTAAATAGCTAGTTCATTGCAAGTAAATTCAATGCAGTTAGTCGAAAATAGTTGCTTGAGATAGATCTTTCCAGTGTTCAGGTTATTCATTTTCCCAAATATGTATTACTTAGTGAGAAATTTAAATGCATTTATTTATTGGAAACAAAAATTACTCTAGTTGGTCGCTCCGAGCTTGGTATTTGATGAGTAAATTTAATATACCGTTTGAAGAAACCCAGCTGGTACTCGACACCCCCGACTTTTACAATGAACTAAAAAAGACCTTTGCTTTGCAAAAAGTTCCAGCGTTAATCGATGGTGATTTACAGGTTTGGGATTCACTAGCAATTTGTGAATATATTAACGATGCTTACTTATCTGGCGCTGCATGGCCAAAATATATTACCCAAAGAGCTAAAGCGCGTGCGCTAAGCGCTGAAATGCATTCAGGCTTTATGGCGTTGCGCAGCGAAATGCCAATGAATATAAGAGCTACCCGTAAAGTAGACCTATCGAGCGAAGCACTAAAAGACATAGCCCGTATAGACGAGATATTTGCACAGCAACAAGATGTGTTTCCAAATGAGTGGTTTTTTGGTGACTTTAGTATTGCTGATGCCATGTATGTGCCTGTTGTACTGCGCTTAAAAACCTATCAAATTACGTTATCGCCAGAGGCGCAACAATATTGTGACTTTGTTATGCGCTGCCCAGTATTGCAAGTATGGATCACTCAGGCATTAACCGAAACCGATATTGTAGAGTGTGATGAAGCAGGAACGCCTGTATAATTATTATTTTTCATATGGCATGTTCTATGCCTTAAAATCATAAGTTTTAAACTAGGCAGCTCATGTATCTAAATCACCTAAGGTATGGCAATAAACCGATATCTACCAATACCTCAGTGACAATAGAGGCGATAGAGAATGCGCACTGGCGTTACTCGAGGCTTAAATACTTCCCTAATACGGTAATATTGGCTGATATAAAAAAGCAAAACTATGCCATTGACCCTCGGGCACTTTATGTTGATATTGAAGAGAAGTGCGAAAGTTGCTCTAAGGCATTTATTTTTTTTGCTCAAGAGCAGCAATATTGGTTTGAGGTACTTGATTTTTGGGTCGATTCACACTGTACACGTTGTTTTGAATGCCGTAAGCATGCCAGATATATACTAACTTTACGTAAACGGTACGATATGTTAACTAGCTTAGCCAATAAAACCTCAAGCGAAAAAGCACAGCGTAAAGAACTTGCCAATACGCTTTACTGTTTTGGTATTATTAAAAATATCAATAAAGTGAAAGATTAATCCGCTTATATTTTACTATCACGCCTTATTTTTACTTTAGTTGTAAAAGCCCGTACAATTCGTCTCGTTTTTAGTGCGCTAATATGGCGCTGTAACCGAGACGAATTAATCAATTTTTATGCATCAAATAGCTGATCTAATTTCAATTTTTGAGCGCACTTTTTATCAAAGTCACAATACACGACTGATAAAAGGCGATTGTGAGCCTGTGTATTTACCAGCAACAGAGCAGGTGCCATATCACCAAGTTGTATTTGCGCATGGTTTTTATGCCAGTGCATTACATGAAATAGCACACTGGCTGGTGGCCGGTGATGCACGTCGGTTATTAGAAGATTACGGCTACTGGTACTGCCCAGACGGGCGCGACAAACAAAAACAAGCTGAGTTTGAAAAGGTAGAAATAAAGCCCCAAGCTATAGAGTGGTTATTAAGCACCGCAGCAGGGTTTAATTTTAATGTGTCGGTGGATAACTTAAACGGCGAGCAAACATGTCGGTTTGATTTTCAGCAGCGAGTACATGCACGGGTATTATCGCTAATCGAAAATGGCTTTAACTCTCGTACAGAGTCACTTTTAAAAGCACTGTGTGATTTTTACAATACAACGTGGCCCTTAACAGCGCAGCAATTTAATTGGCAACATCCAAAGGAGCTTTGTAATGGCGTTTAAATTAGGCTTAATTGTAAACCCTGTAGCAGGTTTAGGCGGCACAGTTGCCTTAAAAGGCAGTGATGGCGCGCACACAGCCGCTAAAGCAATTGAATTAGGTGCAGAGCCAAAAGCAAATAGCCGTACAAAAGCAGCGCTTGAGGTGCTATTACCTTATAAAGAACGCTTAACTATTTACACTGTTAACGGTGACATGGGTGAGCAAACAGCAAAAGCTTTGGGCTTTAATGTAGAGGTTGTATATAACACTGCAGCAATAACAACCGCAAATGACACAGAACAAGCAGCAAAAATACTTAAAAACTCTGGTGTTGATTTAGTCTTATTTGCCGGAGGCGACGGTACAGCACGTAACATTTGCCATGCAATAGAGGATACCATTCCTGTACTTGGTATCCCCGCAGGTTGTAAAATTCATTCTGGTGTTTACGCTATTACGCCAAAGGCTGCAGGGCGCGTAGTCGAAATGTTGGTTAAGGGTGAGTTAGTTACCTTAGCCGATGCAGATGTAATGGATATAGATGAAGATGCTTTCAGGCAAGGCACAGTAAAAGCCAAACGCTACGGCGAAATGCAAACACCTAGCGAAGTACGCTATATGCAAGCGGTTAAAAATGGCGGTAAAGAAACCGACGAACTCGTACTTGCCGACATTGCAGCGCATGTTGTATCGCAAATGGATGAAGACACATTTTATATTATGGGTAGCGGCTCAACGGTTGAAGCCATAATGGAAGAAATGGGTCTTGAAAATACGTTACTTGGCGTTGATTTAATAAAAGATCAAACCTTAGTTGCCCAAGATTTAACGGCTAAGCAATTGCTTGAGCTTACACATGATCAAAGTACTAAGTTAGTCATTACGCTCATTGGCGGGCAAGGGCATATATTTGGCCGTGGTAACCAGCAATTGAGTCCTGTGCTTATACGCGCAATTGGCAAAGAAAATATTATTGTAGTAGCAACAAAAACAAAACTACAAGCGCTTAATGGCCGCCCCCTTATTTGTGATACAGGCGATGGCGAATTAGATGATGAATTAACGGGTTATATTAAAGTAACCACCGGATTTAACGACCATATTATGTATGCAGTAGGGCACCACAACATTGAAAATACAGGTGCTTTGCAAAACTAGGAGATTAATAAATGAGTTTAGTGAACTATATCGATGCAGCCCAGCAGTACTTCGATGATTTAGTAATAAAAGCAACTGACGATGAGTTATTTGCAGGCGGCTATTTACGAGGACACTATGATCTTGCAGTAGGCTATGCCGAAGTAGAAAAGCTAACAATTAGTATCGATGAGCTAAACGAAACAGTAGAGCAAAGCTTAGTAAAAGCATATCGCAACGGCGAGCTTAACGAAGAAGACAAAACATTAGTTGCACGCTTGTGGGAAGAAGTTAAGGCCCTCGCTTAACCCTAAGTGGCAAAAAACACGATTTGTTTATCACTATCGTGTTTTTTTGTGCCCAAAACTTTTAAAGTAAATTTCAATGTTAATTTACTGTTTCATTTTTGTGGGGTATTGTTACTGAAATAAATTTTAGGAACAATAAGAATGAATAATAATCAAGATGCTTTACCTTCAGGGGTTGTAGCGCGTTTTTTAAATTTTGTTGAGCGAGTAGGAAATAAGCTTCCAGATCCAGCAGTAATATTTCTATTTGCAATGTTATTAATTTGGTTTTTGTCGTGGTGGTTTTCAAGCGTGAGTTTTGATGCAATAGACCCACGTACCGGTGAAGCGATTATTATTAATAATATGCTGGCAAGTGATTCGCTTGCTACCTTTTTATCCTCTATGGTAAAAACCTTTACTGGCTTCGCTCCCTTAGGTGTTGTTTTAGTAGCTATGTTAGGTGTCGGTGTTGCAGAGCATTCGGGCTTTATTAATACTGGTCTTAAGTTAATGCTTAAAGTTACTCCTAAAAAGCTATTAACGCCTTCAATCATTTTAGTGGCCATTGTGAGCCATACCGCTACTGACGCAGGTTATGTATTAGTTATTCCACTTGCAGGTGTTATATTTTATGCTGCAGGACGCCATCCGCTTGCGGGTATTGCAGCTGCATTTGCAGGAGTCAGTGGTGGTTTTGGGGCTAACTTTATTCCATCGGGTATCGACCCATTACTACAAAGCTTTACCCAAAGTGCGGCGCAAATAATTAATCCTGCAATAGCAATTAACCCATTAAATAACTGGGCATTTGCTTCAGCATCTAGCTTATTTATTGTGGCATTAGGCTGGTACATTACCGATAAAATTATTGAACCACGTTTACAAAAAACAGCGGTTGATGGTGCTAAAGAGGATTTACCTGTATTTGAAGATGCACGTAGTGATGAAAAACGTGCCTTTTATATAGCCAGTACCGTGATGATTGCAGGACTTGCGTTATTAGCATTTGTCTCTGCTCCAGACGATTCTGCAATGCGCAGTAGTGACGGATCCCTTACTAATTTTAGCTCTCCTTTAATGCAATCAATTGTACCATTAATATTTTTACTTTTTTGGATTCCAGGCACTGTATATGGTTTTACGGTAGGTACCTTTAAAACTTCAAAAGATATGATTGATGCAATGAGTAAAGCGATGAGCGGCATGGCGTATTATATCGTTATGGCGTTTTTCTGTTCGCTATTTATTGCTGCATTTAGTAAATCAAATTTAGGTGCACTGCTCGCAATTGAAGGTGCGCAGTTATTAAAGGCGATGGAATTGCCAAGTGCAGTAACGGTTGTGGGCATTATCTTTTTAACTGGCTTTGTTAACTTGTTTGTAGGTTCAAGTTCAGCAAAATGGGCGTTACTTGGCCCCATTTTTGTACCGATGTTAATGCAACTTGGTATTTCGCCAGACTTAACTCAAGCCGCTTATCGTGTAGGTGACTCAAGCTCTAATATTATTACACCGTTAATGCCATACTTCCCATTGGTGGTTGTGTACTGTCAAAAGTATGTCAAAGGTACCGGTATAGGCACTTTAATTGCTATTATGCTGCCGTACTCAATCGCCTTTATGATTGGCTGGAGTATCTTTTTATTAGGTTATTGGGCACTTGGTATTCCTTTAGGTTTAGATGCAAGCTACATTTATCCAGCATTGCCTTAACCTAAACCTTTAAAAACCTCACTCACTTGAGTGAGGTTTTTAAATAAAAGTCCTGTAATGTAAAAATGAGTCTAAGTTACCTTTCTAAATCTCTCACTATATAGCCAAATAAGCTGGCCTCTCCAACAATATACACATAATCATTTTTGTTGTTCATTATTGTAGACTTATTGTCATACCACCTAAAATCATGAATCTTATTCGTTTTAGGGTCTTTGAAGTATAAACGAGTACAGCTATTTTCATACTCAGTGCCACACTCTTGTACATCGGTCAGGATGTATTCTTTATACCAATAGTCGCCTTGCGTGTAGTAAGCCCATAATTTAATAGGATCAGAGATAAAAACATAGAGTATTCCAAAGATTAATAAAGGGGATAATGGGTACATGAAAATGAATGCTAATTTCATTTTAGTATCTGAGAAATTGTATTTAAGTGATTCTCTATATTTACTGCAGCGTTTATATTTATTGAATATAAGTATATTTAAATAGATAAATAGTGCACAACAGATAATAGGGAGGGTTATAAAGAAAACAACGTCGTATAGTTCATTTGAGATGAATGGTGGATCTGTAAAGTCCATTAAAATAGGAAGAGTGATGCATAATAAAATGGGGAGTATTATTGCTACAAGGAGCAAGTTGTCGTAAATCTTTTTCAATTTTTAATTCGTCCGTGAACTATAGCCTTTGTCTAGTTTACAGAATTTTTGTTATTTTAAAAATCAGAGAAATGTATTTATAGGCATTAAGTAACCCGAACTCAGGCTAAAAAAACTATCTCAAGCCGCTATTGAATTGACGCGGAAGTTTACTTTTTTTTCACTGTAGCAGCTTAAAAACAAAAAAACCTTGTCACTTTCGTGGCAAGGTTTTTTTATTAAAGAGTCGTTGCTTATTTAGCTGTGAAGCTTACAGGGCGACGTTCTTTACGAGGACCGCTGCGCTTATCACCGCGTGCGCCGTCATCTTTATTAAAGCTGCGTTTCTTATCACCAGCTGGACGCTCAGAGCGTTCGCCACGTGGTTCAGCAGGGCCTTGATCAGTGGTAATTGTTAAGCCCATAGGGCGTTTACAAATAAACACTTTTTGGAAATGATCAAGTACATCTTTAGGCATGTTTTGCGGTAATTGAACCGTGCTGTGATTGTCGTGTAGACGAATATCACCAATAAACTTGCTTGAGATGTCAGCTTCGTTAGCGATAGCGCCAACAATGTTTTTAACCTGAACACCATGTTCACGACCTACTTCGATACGGTAAGTATCCATAGGACCTGCATCACGGCTGTTACGTTCGCGAGGTTTACGCTCAGCGCGTTCACCACCACGTTCGCCGCCACGTTCGTTACGACGTCCACGGTCACCACGGTCGTTGCGTGAATTACGGTCGTTACGCTCGTTACGTTCACGAGGTTGAATCTTAACTTCTTCAACTTTAATTGGCGACTGTTGCTGTGCTAAACACAGTAACGCACCCGCTAAGCTTTCAAGAGGAAGGTCAAGTTTTTCAGCCATGTTAGTCGCTACTTCATTGAAGAACGTGATGTCTTTGTTTTCAAGCGCAATAGTTAATTTTGCTTGTAACGCTTCAATACGTTTTTCTTCAACAATTTTTGCTGTTGGTAATTCAACTTGAGCAATTTCAGACTTCGTATGACGAATGATATTTTTAAGTAAATAACGTTCGTTATGTTTTACGAATAAGATTGCTTTACCAGTACGACCAGCACGACCTGTACGGCCGATACGGTGAACGTAGGCTTCAGAATCTTGTGGGATATCGTAGTTGATAACTAAGCTTAAACGGTCAACATCTAGACCACGAGCCGCTACATCTGTTGCAATAACAATGTTTAGCATGCCACTTTTTAAGCGATCTACAGTGCGTTCACGTGCTTGCTGGTTCATGTCACCGTTAAGTGGAGCAGCAGAGAAACCTTCGCGCTCTAATAACTCAGCAAGTTGTACTGTATCGTTACGTGTACGAACGAAAACAATAGCACCTTCATATTGCTCAGCTTCTAAGAAGCGAACAATTGCTTTATTTTTATGTACGCTTGCATTCCAAAACACTTGCTCAACAGATGATACTGTCGAGTTACGCGCAGAGATATGAACCTGTTCAGGATTGTTCATATATTTGCTGCTGATGTTTTGAATTTGCTTAGGCATAGTCGCAGAGAAAAGACATGTTTGCTTTTCGCGCGGTGTTTTTTCCATGATGTTTTCTACATCATCGATAAAGCCCATACGTAACATTTCATCGGCTTCATCAAGTACAAGTGCTTGTAGAGCATCAAACTTGATAGTGCCACGGTTAATGTGATCGATTAAACGACCTGGAGTTGCAACAATAACCTGAGCGCCACGACGAAGTGCGCTTAATTGGATACTGTAGCTTTGGCCACCATAGAGTGCCAATACTTCAATACCACGAACATGTTTAGCATATTGTTCGAATGCCTCAGCAACTTGGATCGCAAGCTCACGTGTTGGTGTGAGTACAAGGATCTGTGGCTGTTTCACAGACGGGTCAATATTATTTAGTAATGGCAGTGCAAATGCTGCGGTTTTACCTGTACCCGTTTGAGCTAGTCCCAGTACGTCCTTTCTTTCTAGCAATAACGGTATACATTGAGCTTGGATTTCAGATGGTGTCTTGTAACCCAACTCTTCAACTGCCTTCAAAATTGCAGGAGAAAGATTTAGAGATTCAAACGTGACTGGTTCTGACATTAATACGCCTCAACGAATTTAAAGAGGCGCGCATTATATAGGATTCGCGAGGCAAATGCTTGTATAAATTGAAACTAATTTCTATGTGTTTGATGTTGGTCGAAATTTAACCAGCTCAATATTGGGTTTATTGATCTGGTTAACATATTTAATACAAAGCTTATTTATACAAGCCTAGGTTTTCTTTTGCGTAAGCTTCAAATTCGGTAAATCCACCAATGTGATTTTGATCCACAAAAATTTGCGGCACTGTTGGGCAAGGTTTGCCTGCTGACTTTTCAAGATCGGCCTTACTAATGCCTTCTTTAATTATATCGATGTAACGAAATTTAAAGTCATCACGTTCATTTGTTAATTGCTCTGCTACGTCTTTGGCGCGTACACAAAATGGGCAGCCTTCACGGCCAAAAATTACTGTTAGCATAATGCTCTCCTTTATTTGATTGATATCAGTTTAAATGATTAAAAAATATTTTAAAGCGCAAAAAATCGATTGGACTGTTCTAATAAAGCATAAATACAGGAAGTCACCCCAATATGCTTCGCATTATGATTTTTAAAATGCGAATGCGGCTAAAGTGTTTTTAATATTAATTTTTAAGTTATTGAATATAGTCAATAAAGAATGTTTATAAATGTGGCATGTAACTTGATTTAAGCTAAGTATACAAAGTTACATAAGATATATATGAATACTCAAAGCCATATTTTAAAGATTATCCAAGGGGTAATAGGTAAATACTGCGAAACACAAGAGCGGTATATGTCAATTACTTTAATCAATGAGCTGCAATGCAGTTACGTATGTTTACATGCGCCTTATGAACACGTTTTAGCGCAATGCGAAAAATTTATTATTCCTGCTTTGAAGTCAGTAAATGATAATTTTGTGCTAAAAGTTAGAGCGAATACCTTAGGAGTTAATGTTTGCTATTGGATAGATGATGCTAACCAAGAAAATACATTTGATGTGCATGGTCTGTTAGTTACCAAACAACCTATTGATTTAGCACTTAAGCTTAATCAAAATGTTGGTGTTTTAACTGATTGCGAAACATTATTTAAAAGCTGTTCAATAATGTCAGCGCACACTCATGAGCTGTATGCTTTTAATTTTAGATTATACGAAAATACTTGTAATGAATTTCTACAACTCGAGGACTTACGACACTTAAATAGTCATTCTCTAATGCGAAAGCTGGATACTAACTTTTTAAAAAACAGTATAAAACTTTATGCTATTGGTAAAGTTGATGAACTAAATAAAGACATAGAATTATCAGGCAATGTGCTTGGATGGCCCTTTTTTGATACAGACTTGGTCGCTATTCGAACTTCATTGTTTGCCCAAAAACGCTTGTCTGTATTAGTTGCTGACGATAGCTTACCAAGTCAAGTAGCGACTAAAGTGATGCTTGAAATGCTCGGTTGTTCGGTAACATGTGCAGATAACGGTGCTAGTGCATTAACGCTAGCTTTAAATAATCAATTTGATTTACTGCTTTTAGATGAATGTATGCCAGAAATATTTGGCAGTGATGTAGCGCAGCAGTTAGTAAGCAAAAGTACTTTAAATACTGATACACCAAAAGCTATCTTGTCGGGTCTCACAGATGATGTTCAAATAGCAAAATTATTTAAAAAAGGCATTACGCATTATTTACAAAAACCAGTCACAAAAGCGGATCTGGAAAAATTTATTAAGCCTTGGCAGCTTAATTAAATTAGCTAGCTAATAAGTGAGTTTTTACAAATGAGTGCAATAAAACTACATAACCTGAACTCTGGTTAAGAGATTTACTATCATATTGAAAATATACTAGCTTAGCTTAGTTAACCATGGCTGCCAAAGCGGGAGTGAGAGCTGAGTTAGTGTGTTTTCGATATGAGTTAATTTTTCAGATGCCTTGTGCATCTCACCTTGCTCTATATTTATTAAATAAAGTTGATATATAGCAAAGGTGTTAGGGACTGTAGCGGTGTTACAAATTTTGTTTAGTGCGTTTAAAGAAACCGCGAATTTTGAACTGTTCCCAGTTTTTCGGTAAATAAATAATGAGATACACAACAAGCTCGGTAGTGCAATATCTTCGTCACTTACTAAGGCAATACTCTGGGCTATAAGTTGCTCTGCAAGTACATAGTTTGCGTTTGTGCAATGAATAGCGGCTAAGTATCCTTTTGATACCGCAACACAGCGATTATACCCAGATAGATTGGCTACGTTTAGTGATTCAGCGCAAAGTGTATACGCTAATTCAATATCGCCTTGTAACAAATAACACGCGCCGAGCAGCTGTAAAGCGGTACTCTTAAATAGATTCTTTTCTATTGAATCGGTTGTTATATCACATTCGTTTAAGCATAAATTAGCTGATTGGATTGCAGCGTTTATATCACCAGAATATAAATAGAAAAGTGCATTTGTGCTGTAATAGTGAGCCTTTTCTTGGTTCGCGTGTTGTAATGTGGCATTACATATTACTAAATAATGGTGTGATCTTTTAAACTCACAAGAGAATAGTAAAGTAATTGCAGTGCCTAAATTAGCAGAAAACACTAACGGAAGATCATTCACTTTAATTGCTTTATTAAGGCCTTTATCAAAATATTGTAGTGCTTTTTCATATTGACGATGAATAAGCGCGGCATAACCAAGTTTAATATAGAAGTTGGCCACAATAGCGCTTGGTAATGCGGAGTGAAATGTTGATTTAATTAAAGAAATAGCGAGCTTAATTTTACTGCTCATCATTAGTTCATACAAAAGCCCATCGTTATGCAATTCATTTACTAAAATATCTCGGTTCTCTTCACTCGGGTAAATATCCACTTCTGAACGGGCAATCAAGCTTCCTTTTTCACAATTTAAAGCACTCGCAAGCTTATTTAAATTACTCAGACGTATTCTTGTAACTGAGCCATTAAGCCATCGGGTAAGGGTTTTTTCGCTTACACCTATTTGATTGGCAAGCCATAAATGTTTTATCGATTGCTCTATTATATATTGCTGTAATTGCCCTCGATTTAGAAGGGCAGTTTTTGAATTGTTCAATTTTCACTCTTGTAAGTCGGTATTAAATATTTTACGGCTTAGGAGGGATTTCAATTTTGACAAAAGGTTTCCTAACGCAATACATAAAATGTCCGGTTATGTCCGTGGATTAATTTGGGTACGCTTAATATCATATATTGAACACACCCTTGGAGCAACAAAGTGTCGTTTTAAGGTCAACTCAATATTGGATAATAAAATGAAAAAAATAATCACACTTAGTGCATTTACATTGTTAATGAGTAGTTTTACTACACATGCCAATGAGGCTCAAGTAAGAATGGGCGTTGAGCTTGGTACAGGAAAAATAAAAGTAGATAAAGATTTTGCAATTTTAAAAGAAGATTTTGACACCGACGGGTTTTCGCTTGGTTATATACTCGGTTATAAGTTTGAAAACAATGTAGTCACAGAGGCTAATTTAGCCTATACATCAAGTGATGTATTATTTGGTACTTTTGATAGTTACGAAACGTATGAATTTAAGGCAATGATAGGGTATTCATTTGATTTAGCAACACACTTTAGGGTTGTGCCAATGGTTGGGTTATCGCGCTGGGAATTAGACACTAAACAAGGGTTTTTTTTAAACCCAGGTCCTGAGGCAAAAGAGGAATTTTCAGGAACTGATTTTACTTATAAAGTAAGATTTGAAGTACCGCTGGGTGATCTGGTTTTACTTTCACTTTCGTATGCGAGTACTGAAGTTGAGTTCGGCCGCAATGAAACAACTCAATTGGGTGTATTATTTGAGTTTTAAAGCTCGTAGCTAAATGGCGAGTAGCCTCGCCATTACTGACTATGTAGATTGATATTACATAGATTCGAGCGTTTTACCGCGTGTTTCTTTTATGTATTTAACAACAAAAAATATACTTATAAGTGCCGATAACGCATAAAAGCCATAAGCGCCAGCAAGGCCAATATTGGCCAGCATAATAGGGAAGGTCATGGTAATGGCAAAGTTAGCAATCCACTGCGCACTAGCCGCAACAGCAAGCGCTGCCCCACGAATACGGTTATTAAACATTTCGCCTAATAATACCCACACAATTGGGCCCCAACTTAAGCCAAAAAATACCACAAATAAGTTAGCCATAATAAGCGCAAACGTACCCATGTTATCGCTAAGTGCAAGTTTGCCTGCTTCATCAAGGCCTGCACTGCCAAATATATAAGTAAGCGCGCTTAAGCTGATAAACATACCAATACTGCCTACTAATAGCAGTGGTTTACGGCCAATCTTGTCAACTAGGGCAATGGCAATAAAGGTTGATACAATATTAGTAGTGCCTGCGAGTACATTTATAAATAACGATTGCGACTCGTCAAACCCAGCGGCTTGCCAAAGCTCAGAGCCGTAATAAAATACCACGTTAATACCCACAAATTGCTGAAATACACTCAGCGCAACACCCACCCAAACAATTGGGTGTACTTTTTTACTGTTATCAATAAATAAATCGCGAATGCTTGGCTTTGTATCGCTATGCAAAGAGCCTTTAACATCGCTTATTTGCGCATCAAGGTTGTCGTTCGAAATTTTACTAAATACCGCTTTTGCATCATCCACTTTACCTTGCGCCACTAAATAACGAGGCGACTCCGGAATAAACAAAACACCCACTAAAAATAACACAGCAGGCACAAGCTCAGCCCAAAACATCCAGCGCCAAGCGGCTATATCAAGCATTAAAATATTTTGCGCACTACCTGCTGCATCAGCTATTAAATAGTTACTTAAAAACGCAGCAAACAAACCCAGTACAATAGCGAGTTGTTGTAGTGTAGCTAAACGACCACGTAGTGCTGGTGGCGCAACTTCTGCAATGTAAGCTGGCGCTAATACCGATGCCGCACCAATACCTAAACCACCAAATAAACGGTAAAAAATAAACTCCGCAGAGCTTTCGCTAATGCCCGACCCAAATGCACTAATGGCAAAAATAATCGCGGTGATGATCATAATTGCACGGCGACCAAACTTATCAGCCAGCGGCCCCGCAGCAAGCGCACCTAAGGCGCAGCCAAGTAACACAGACGCTACATTAAAGCCCGTAGCTACACTGCTAGAATTAAATGCATTACCGAGTGCCGACACTGTGCCGTTAATAACGCCCGAGTCAAAACCAAATAAAAAGCCACCAATAGCAGCCACAGCCGATATAAATATTACGTAAAAAAGAGAGGTGTGTTCAACTGTGTTGGCTGAGTGGGAAGGCGGTGTGTGCGTTGTCATTATATGCCCTGAAAGTTAATTTAAATTTAAAAGAGCATGATATCGTAAAGCGCTATGGCTGAATACGCTTGTGCGGGTGTAAATTGAGCCATTTTTAAAGGCTTTAAAATTAAGTAACCGCCTTTTTTGAATAACACCGATTGATTTTCAAAAAAATAATATGTTTTGTATGGGGAGTATTTGTTGGACCAATATTACTGTTCTCACCCATTTGGGTGTGTTTTTGCAATTGCGTAGCCTGTTCTGAAGTTAGGTAATTGTTTACAAGTGATTATTTGGTGGTTAAGGTAAATGCATTGAATATAGGAACATTGTCGGTTTACAAAACGACAAATGTCGTCGATTAAATTGTCATATTTATAGAGATACCATGTCTGTAATTCGTAGCTCAGTTTTTCAAATCATTTTTAAATCAATTTTTTTACTATCATTTAACTGTATCGGATTCTTTGCAATATATGCTGGCGCTATTTTATTCCTTAGCGAGAGCAATACTTCGTTATCGCCAAATGAACAACTTTTGGCGTTAATTCTCGCTTTGGTTACAACATCTATTTTTGCTTGGTGGATGGTACTCAGCTTTCGGCAATACGAAATCAAAATAGACAGTGAAGTAATCCTACTTAAAGGATTATCTGGCTGGAAAAAAATTGACAAAACTTTTCCACTCTCCGATCTTGATGGTGCAGAATTAGGAACGGATTTAGCTCTATTTAAGGGGGAAAAATTGGTGGCGAAACTTTCAATGGTTTCTATAGCATTTGACAATCATTCGCTAAATAAAAGTATTACAAAAACTTTACCCGCTCCTGAATTGGTTAAATAAATATAACAAGCCAATCCAGCAGCGGCTGATTGAGGCATTATACAACCGAGTGTTATGTACTTATGAAATTTTCATTAGTTGACGGATTTAAGCAAGCTCCTCTGCCTAAGATGAAAGGAGTTTGTATATATTGTGGTAGCCCAACCGTAGCAAAGTGTGGTTCAAAAATTAGATGGCATTGGGCGCACAAGGTAAAATGTAGTTGTGATCCTTGGTGGGATAATGAATCCCAATGGCATCGAGATTGGAAAAATCATTGGGAAGATCATAATCAAGAAATAGTATACTTTGATAAAAGTGGTGAAAAGCATATTGCAGATGTTGTTAATGAGCAGAATATTGTAATTGAATTTCAAAACTCCCCAATGTCTGAAGCTGAGTTGAAATCAAGAGAGGATTTCTACGGAGATATGATTTGGGTAATAAATGGTCGTAATCTAGCGAAAAACATAAAATTAAGTGCGATGCTTCCTGATCCTCTGCATGAATCAATGGAAGATATATCTATTCATTCAAGTAATCATAAAACTCATTTCGTTTATTCTTTTATTTCTGAGTATCGAGGTCCGAATGAGTTAGTAGAAATACATAGCTCAGATAAAATAGATGGAATAATTAAATCCACGCATGTAGGACACTTCCTCTTTGAGTGGAAAAGGCCTAGATATGTTTGGTTTAAAGCAACAAAACCAGTTTATTTGGACTTTGGACAAGGTGTCATCTGGCAATTAATGCGTTTTAACAATTATAGTAGTTTCTGTATTAAGGCATGTATTAAAAATGATTTCTTGGCAAAGTTTAAATGAGTTGCATAACAAGTGATCAATCTTATCAGTGCTAATTCATTACAGGCTATAAATAGAATTATTAGCACTATTTATAGTGCTAAATCCTCCCCAATTTCTGTCTTACACCTCAAAATTCTCAAAGTACTCTTTTTGCAATTCTATAGTGAGTGCTTTAGGGCGAATGCCTTGTACTAGGCTGTATACTTCTTCTTTTGTGTAACCTGCCGAATTTAAAATAAGCGCAGCGACCAACCCTGTGCGGCCAGTGCCGCCTTTACAATGTATGGCAATGGTTTGTTTGTGTTGTATGGCCTGTAATATGTCGGTTTTGTGGGTGTTCCAGCTTGATGTAAAAGGTTGTTTTGGTGCTTCGTCGTCATTTATAGGTAAATGAAACCAGGTTATATCGTGCTTATTGCACTCACTATTAATTGTTTGTACGTTGTTTTTTTCAATTTCTTTTTGCGGCATAAGCGAAAGCAGCATGTGAGTGCCAGCGGCTTTTAATGTGGCGATTGAATCCGCTAAGTTTTGTGTTTTTGTGCCAGGGCAAGGCGTAAAAATAATATTTGCGCCGTTGTTGAGTGATAAAACATCGTACGGGTGTGCGCTCATGGTAAGTCCTTTCTTTTTAATGAATTTACTTTTATACGCTCACTATAGCGTGTTTTAGTTACAAGTTTAAGATTGAATAATAAGCACAAATGCTAGATACTGTTTTTATATACAGTTATGGCGATATTATGAAAAAAGAATTACCAGCAAAATACTATTTAGCGCATTTTAGAGAGCTTATTGAGTTTGTAACAAGTAAATGTATGCATTTACTTGAGCCTAAACATAGTGAATTTATTAGTAAAATTAATCAGCTAGATGAGCAAAGCCAATGCATGTTGGCGCGTGTGTACTCGCGAAAGCCTTATTTAGTGCAGGCGCAATCGCTTAATTATGAAGAAATAACCTCGCCGCATCAGGCTATTTATACGCTAAAAAAAGCGGGTATTTTATTTGAGCCAAACGAGCAGCATTATTCGCAGCTTTTAGCGCACTTAACTAAGCCTTCTTTGGTTGAGTTGCTAAGTAATTACAGTGAGCAAATAAGCTTTAAAAAGAGCGCCGCTAAAGGCGCGCTGGTGGATATTGCACGTGAGTTTTTTAAAGCGTGCCCACAAGAGCTTGCGCCACTTTATAGCCAGTATGTAATTAATAACCGCAGTGATTACTACGAGTATTTTGAGTTTTTATTTGCAGGCAAACTAAGCAGTGGAGATGTGAATCATCAAAACCGTTTTGTAATGCGAGACTTAGGCTTAACCGCTACACGCGAAGGACATAGCGAGAGCTTGTCACGCTTTGAAGCACTTGACGAAGCGCAATCAAACTATTTACTAAACCGTTACCGGTTAGCATTTAAAAATATAACAGATGAGAGCGACTATGTTGCTTTAGCGTCGCAGGTTTTAGTGCAAGCTGCACATGGTGCAATAGCCGTTACATTAAAAAATAAATTATTAGTTAGGCTTTATAGGCAGCTAAAAACAGTTCATAGCGAACTTGCTTTTAGTTTACTTGAAGGGTGCGTGGATGATAGCGAAGCACAAGAAATTCAAATAAGAGAGCAATACAGGCTTGGTAATAAAGAGTGGGTAAAAGCTCGATTAGAAGCCATTATTGAAAACCCGCTCACCGACGATTTACTGTATTTTGCTGACGATTTTTTAATGCGTAAGTTTAATAAAAAAACACGTTCGCGTTTAAGTGCCATGCTTGCCGATACTCAGTGCGTGCTAGAAATAGATGAACTGTACCGAGGTGAAGTAGAGCAGGGCGTAAACGATTATTATACTCGCCAAGGTATGGCTGTATTTAATACCGAAAACACGCTTTGGCAAAGTTTGTTTGGTTTAGTATTTTGGCACGAGTTATTTGTGGAGTCGCCTTATCCGCCATGTAATGAGTTTGATATTTATCCGCAAGTATTAAGGCTTGGTAATTTTTATGAAGCGCAGCAAACACAGATAAATGAGCGCTTAGCGCAGTGCCAAACGTCGCAAGCATTACTTAATCTAGTATGCAAACATGCAGCGCAATACTTTGAGCAACCTAACGGTTTGTTCAGATGGCGCAGCAATTTATTAGAGCCACTAGAGGCGCTTATTTTAAACAGCCCTATTAAGGCGCTAATTGCGCACTTAACAGCCATGAGCAAACATTATTTACAGCTGAAAGACGGCTATCCCGACTTAATGGTCATTAATAATGGCCAAGTACATTTTGAAGAGGTAAAAGCCCCTGGCGATAAGCTTAGGCGCAACCAACTTACAACTATTGATAATTTAAAAAATGTGGGCTTTACAGTACATATTGCTGCGGTTAAATGGTTTGTAGATCCAAACCGTGTTTACAGCATCGTTGATATAGAAACCACAGGCGGCTTAAAAGGCGGTAACCGTATTACCGAAATAGGCCTTGTAAAAGTGCAATACGGTAAAGTAATTGATAATTGGACGAGCTTAGTTAACCCCGAGCGCCATATACCTGGCTTTATTACGTCATTAACCGGTATTAGCGACAGTATGGTTTACAACGCGCCTGTATTTGCCGATATAGTTAAGCCGCTATTAGATAAACTCGCAGGCAGTATTTTTGTAGCCCATAACGTGAACTTTGACTACGGCTTTATTAAAAAAGAATGCGAGGTTGCAGGGCACTTTTTTAAAATGCCAAAAATGTGCACCGTGGTTGAATCGCGCAAAGCGTTTAAAGGCTTAAAGTCGTATTCGCTTGGCAATCTCTCATCGCATTTTAATTTAAATTTAACGAGCCATCACCGCGCATTGGCCGATGCAACCGCTACTGCTGAGTTGTTGTTACTTATTCAGCAATCCCAAATTAGTGAATAAGCAGTAAATCTTGACGCAAGAAGTAGTATGCAATTTTAAGCACTTAGCTTACTTTAGCTAAGTGCTTTTTTTCGTGGTAAAAATCCAGTTACAAGCATCGTACCTATAATTACAAATAATGCGCCGAGTAACGTATTTGGCCCAATTTGCTCATCTAAAATTAAATGTCCCCAAAAAATGCCAAATAGTGGAATTAAAAACGTGACTGTTAACGCCGATGTAGGGCCTATATCGTCGATTAATTTAAAAAATAAAATATAAGCAAGTGCGGTACACACTACTCCTAATACGAGTACACCTAGCATAACGTTGGTGCTTGGTATTTCTCGTATTGGCATAAATAAGATAAGCGGTAATACCATAAAGCTTGAAGCCCACATTGAGCCATGGGCGTTATCAAATGGGGCCAGTTTAGGCGCGTTTTTAGTGAAATGCGATGCAATGGCATAGCAAAGTGATGCGCTTAATGCTGCTACTATGGCTAAAATTGATTGGCTATTTAATACAAAATGATTTTGCCCAACAAGTATTGCAACACCTATCAAACCAAGCAGTAAACCAAGCACCATACTTTTTGTGGGCTTTGTTTTTGTCCATAAAATTCCAACTACAACACCCCATATTGGTGTTGTAGAATTTAAAATAGAGAGTGTGGATGCACTAATAGTTTGGGCTGCGTAGGCAAAAAATAAAAACGGCAGAGCAGAATTAAACGCGCCTATAATAAAAAAGTGTTTTTTATGCTGGATAAACGCTAAACGGCGTTTTAAATACAAAGCAACAATAAATAAAGTAACTGCAGCAAAGCCTACTCTAAACTCAATTAATACTGCAGGCCCCAAGCTGTTAGCTGCCATTCGCATAAATAAAAAAGAAGCGCCCCAAATAGCGGCCAAAAAAAACAATCGTAGTAAGCTTGCTAAGGTCATGATAGTACTTTAATTATACTGGTTAGCTTTTAGAGTAACAGGGTTTATAAATGGTGTAAGCCATATTCGGAACTGACACATAAAAATAATAAACCAAGGTTAATAAAGAAAAGTTAATTGTGAGAAATACGAAGAGACTGTAACTACCTATCCAATTGAGCATGCTAAATAAAGTTAACTTTCGGTTCGCTTCTTTTCAAAGTCGCTTTTAACTATTTCAAGTGCTTTTAGTACTTCTTCTGGAGCAACATCGTGTTGCTCTAATATCATAATTAAATCTACTGCAAGTTTAATATATGTTGGAGCTTGATCAAGTGGGTTGGTCATGGTGCTTTTTCTTTTTAGAAATTTGACTAATAGCCACATCAATCGCAGTTTGTACGCGTTCTTCCATATGTGTACGTTCGGCTTGTGGTAAGTAAAATGCCATGTCTACGTCATAGCGAATATATCTTGGTGGCAGTTGGTTTAGTACAGTACAGCAAAAGTCAGCCATTACATCTTCGTTGTATTGTCTATCAAGTTTTCTTTTAATTATTTCTTCTAGAACAATTTTTTCGTAAAAGTTGTGTATATCGTCATGTAATCGCATATTCCTATCACTCTTTGTTAATCCATTTAATTGAGTTTATACCAAGGCTTACTATAAATCGATAGCGGCTTTAAATAGTTGTTTATGTACATTAACTAATGAGGTTAAATTACGTTGATAACCACCGCCAAGGCTGCACATGATTGGTATTTTCTGTTGTTTACAAAAATTGAGAACAAAAAAGTCACGTTTATATACGCCATTGAGCGATACATTTAATAACCCTAACTCATCTTTTTCGTAAATATCTGCGCCAGCATTATATAAAATAATATCGGGGTTATGAATACGCACGCAAAAATCGAGTGCTTGTTTTAATGTAGTGAGGTACTCAGCGTCGGTTGTTTTAGCGGGTAATGCAAAATCGTAAGTGGATTGCTGTTTATTACGAGGGAAATTTTGCTCACAATGAATTGAGCAGGTAATAATTTGGTCATGATTTTGAGTGATTTGTGCTGTGCCATCGCCTTGGTGTACGTCGCAATCAAAAATTAAAACAGTGTCGGCTTGCTCTGTATTTATTAAATGTGCTGCTGCAATAGCTAGATCGTTAAAAATACAAAAACCGCTACCGTAATCACTGTATGCATGATGATAGCCACCACTTAAATTAGCCGAAAAACCATGTTTTAGCGCGTGTTCACTACTTTGGATGCTTGCCCCAACTGATAGTAATGTGCGCTCTACCAATTCATTTGAATAAGGAAAGCCCATTTTTTTTATGGCTTTATTGCTAAGCGTGCCGTTTAAAAAGTTATTTATATAAGTTTGATTATGGCAAAGCGAAAGCTGAGCAGGCGTTGCTTTTATAGGTGAAGTAAAATTATTGGGAGTTAAGCCTAGTCCTTCAATTTCTGCTTTAAGCTTTTGGTATTTTTGTATTGGAAAACGATGGCGCTCAGGAAGCGTTAAAGCAGAATATAGCGGGTGGTAAAAAAGCTGCATTAGCGTAATTGTTGTTTTTCGACTTGTTGAATTTTATCTTCGGTGGCAGAAATTGCTTTTCTGCAGCGGCCTAATCGAGCGTGTGTGCTTAATATTTCAAGGTTAAGCTTTTGTGCTTTAGCAGGCGAGGCTTTATCCATTTGCATTTTTCGCTCTTCAATCATGAGCACTAAACGGCGTTCAAACTCATGGTTTTGTTTTAATTCGTCGTAAAGCTCATGCGACGATTGCATTATTTTTTGCACAGCTTGCTTGTAAACGGTTTGCTTAGGGCGAGGTTTATAATGGCTTTTATTTTCTTTAACCCAAATAGGCGTTGATTTAATAACGTTGAATACGGCTTGTACTTGAGCTGCAATACGTTCAAGTGCGTAGGTGTATGCATGACGATGTTCGCTTGGCGGTAACCTTGACACTTCGTCTTCTATTTCTATTACGTAATCGACTAGGTTCATGCTCTTTGTGCTAAAAACTGCGCGGTCAAACAAGCTAGGTTGCGCTTGCATGTAACGATTTTTAGAAAAAAGTTTAGCTTTATCAAATTGCTCAGCTTGTTGTTTTAGCGTTGCAACTTGTTGGCGTAGTTTATCTAAAGCCATTGAATGCATATTAAAAGTAAGCCTCGTAAATTAGTTTTAATGCTAAAAGTATAACCATAGTATTAAAGACTGGACGAATAAATTTGCTACCAAAACGTATTGCTGAATGCGCCCCAAACCATGCGCCTAGCATAATAAAAAAGCCCATTGTTATGCCAAGTAAAAAGTTTACATGGCCGAGTGCAACAAAGGTTATCAACGATATAAAGTTAGACACAAAGTTCATTGAACGCGCTAAGCCACAATTGAGTAGCAGGTTCATTTTGTAAAGCATGCCATTAGAAGCAGTCCAAAAAGTACCCGTACCTGGGCCTGCTAAACCATCAAAAAAGCCTAATGCTAAACCTTGTAGCCATTGTTTTATTTTCATCGCTTTGTTTAGTTTAGGAAGTTTATTACCTTCGGTGGTACTTAAATTACCAAATAAACTATAGCCAGCAACTAAAATAATAATAATTGGAAGTAGTTTGTTTAAAAAGTCGATACTTAAATGATCAACAATAACAGTACCTATCAATGCACCTATTGCGGTAGCAATAATAGAGGCAGCCCAAAACTTAGGACTAAATAAGTTCTTTTTATAGTATGTATAGCTTGCCGTTAACGAGCCAAAACTTGCTGCTAGTTTATTGGTGCCTAATGTTAAATGTGGAGGTAAACCAGCAGTTAATAAAGCGGGTACAGTTAACATGCCACCGCCACCGGCGATAGCGTCTATAAAACCTGCGGCAAGTGCAACAGCACATAAAACAGCCCAGGTTGTTGGATCGAGTGCGAGTTCAAACATTAATAATCTATTTGTCTTTTAAAAGGTGGTAGGGTGTCGAGCATGGCTTTACCGTATCGCTTAGTAACTAAGCGCCTATCGAGAATAGTAATACAGCCTTCATCACTCTCTTTTCGCAGCAGTCTACCACAGCTTTGTACCAATTTCTTTGCGGCGTCTGGCACGGTAATCGTTAAAAACGGGTTACCGCCTTTGCTTTGTACAAATTCTGCTTGCGCTTCTTCTATTGGCGAAGTAGGTACAGCAAATGGAATTTTAGTAATTATTAAGTTCTCTAAATATTTACCAGGTAAATCAAGACCTTCTGAAAGGCTCTGGGTTCCAAATAAAATACTGCCTTTGCCTTCGTCTACACTTTTGGTGTGTAATTTAAGCAACGCTTCTCGCGACATCTCACCTTGTACTAATAAGTTAAAACCTTTTGTTCTAAGAAACTTTGTTACATGGTCCATTTGCCAGTAAGAAGCGAATAGTACAAGGTTCGCTTTTTTATCATTTAGGTACTCTGGTAAAGTTTTAGCTAAGTGATCACTAAAGTCTTTGTCGGTTGGTTCTACCTTAGATACCGGAATACGTAAAGTCGCTTGTTTGGGGTAATCAAAAGGAGAAGGTACTTTAATAAATTTAACGCCTTCTTCTTTGGCAAGCCCTGTTTCGTAAGCAAAGTGATCAAACGAGCCCAGTGCACTTAATGTAGCAGAGCACAAAACAGCGCCTGCGCATTCGCGCCATAATTTATCTTTTAAATAATAACCGACCTCGATAGGGCAGTCGCTTAATAAGTGATCGTGATGGCTTTTATATTCAAGGCGTTTTATCCACCGTGCATGAGGAGCACCTTCCCCCTTTTTTGCGTAACTAAACCATAGTTTGTTTAGTTGTTCTAACCGGTTTATGTATTGGCCACTTTCGCCTAGTATTGGGTCGGCAACGTAAGGTTTTATGTCGCCGTCGCTTACATCTTGGGTAAGGGTGTCGTGCATTTTGTTTAAACAGCGCAGCGCATCTTGCGTGGCTTCGCTTATGTCTTTTGCTTTACTGTGCAGCGATTCTGGAATTTCACCGTGTTCAAAGCGGTAAGTATCGTCTTTTGAGTATTCAAAGTCGGCATTATCAAGAATATCGCGAACTACTTTTAAATCTTTATTCGCGTCGTTAATACTGTCGCAAAGTTTAAAGTTTTGGCCAATAGCTCTTTGCCCCACTAAAACCTTCGCCATTTTCCCGCTAAACTTGGTGAGCTTATCAAGCCATTCTATTGTACCTTTTATTGTGGCAGCAGCAGATGAAAAATCGCGTGTTATATGTGCTAAATGGTGCGCTTCATCAATAACGTAAATGGTGTTGTCGGGCTCTGGTAAAATTTTACCGCCGCCTAAGTCTAAATCGGCAAGTAGTAATGAGTGATTAATTACCAGTACGTCCATTTGCATCAATTGATTACGAGCAAGCTGAAACGGACACGTTTGATGGGCCTTCATTTGGCGCTGACACGAATGTTTATCGCACGCTATTAAGTTCCACACTCTATCGGGTACAGTATCGGCCCAGCTGTCTCTATCGCCTTGCCACTTTTTATTCACATAGGCGTTATATAGCTCATTTAAACACTTGGTTTCCATTGCGCTCAATGGTGAAGTAAGTGTTGGCATAAAGTCCATTTGTGTTTGGCTATCGCCGTTTACAGCATTATGCAATTTGTGAGCGCAAATATAACGATGACGACCTTTTACCAAATCAAATTTAAAGTCGAGGCCTGAATGCTTTTTAAAAAACGGGAGCTCTTTTGCTATTAATTGTTCTTGCAGTGCAACGGTAGCAGTCGAAATAACCAGTTTCTTTTTTTGTGCCAAGGCCAGTGGTAATGCACCTAAACAATAGGCAAGAGACTTACCTGTACCGGTGCCTGCTTCAATAACGCATATACGTTGTTTTTTGTGATAGTCGCCTGCGAGTGTTTTTGCTATTTCGGCAACAAGGTAGTTTTGGCTGCTGCGCGGACGGTAATCAGTTAGGTTATTAGCCACATGCTGGTGTACTTGCCTAATTGTTTTTTTTAGTGAGTCAGAAAGCATGGGATGATTTACCTAAAGTATGTATATAATTACAGTGTATATATTAAGTGGGATCGTACGTTGACACAAGCAATCTATCAGGGCTTTATTTTATCAAGGCAACAATACTCGCCTAAGAGTAAGCGTGGGATCACGCTTTGCTACTGGCTCGTATCTGACAATGGCCCAATTAAAGTACTAATTGAAAACCAGCAAGCTGTTTTTTTTATCCCACAAGATGAACACAATTTTGCACAAAGCATATTAAATAAAGAAAATATAAGTGTTAATTTTAAAACGGTAGAAATGCGCCATTTTAGTGGTGTTGTGTGCATAGGCTGTTATTTTAATGATGTAAGTAACCTTTACAAAGCACGCACATTACTTGAAAAGCACATAAGTATATACGAAGCGGATATACGCCACAGCGATCGCTTTTTAATGGAACGTTTTATTAAAGGTGGGGTATGGGTTACGGGTGAAGTATCTCAAAAAAATGGCTTTATTTTAATTAGCAATGCTAAATTAAAAGCGAGCCCTGAATATACACCCTCGCTGAAATCGCTTTCATTAGATATTGAGTGTAATGGTGAGGGCGTATTGTTTTCGGTTGGGCTGGTAGGAAATGGCCTTGATACTGTATTAATGATTGGTGAGCCTCAACAGCATAATCAGCCATTTAATATTGATTGGTGCTTTGACGAGATTAATCTACTACAAAAGCTACGGCAGTATATCAATAATAATGATCCTGACATTATTGTGGGTTGGAATGTCATTGAATTTGATTTTACAGTGTTAAACTCTCGGGCAGAGGCGCTAGGGATAACGCTTAATTTTGGCCGGGATCAGCAGCCTTTAAATATAAAAGCAGGGCATTACACTCGCCTCACCTTACCTGGGCGAAGCGTTATAGATGGCATTGATACCTTAAAAAATGCCACTTATCACTTTGATAACTATTCGCTTGCGAACATTTCTTATAAAGTCCTTGGTGAATCCAAACTAATTCAGGCGGATAATCGTTTAAGTGAAATTGTTCGTCAATTTAATGAAGATAAGCTCAACTTAGCAGCTTATAACCGACAAGATTGTATACTCGTTAAGAGGATTTTTGCAGAGTTACAACTCTTTGAATTTGCAATAGTGAGGACTCAGTTAACCGGTCTTGAGCTTGAGCGAATGGGCGGCTCGGTTGCAGCATTTACTAACTTATATTTGCCATTACTACATCGCAGCGGGTATGTTGCGCCAAATTTAGGCGATCACGGTTTATCTTTTGAAAGCCCCGGTGGTTATGTAATGGAGTCAGTGCCTGGGCTTTATAAGAATATACTTGTTTTAGATTTTAAAAGCCTATATCCCTCAATTATGCGAACTTTTTGTATTGACCCTCTTGGGCTTATTAAAGGGTTAGACTCACCTGAAAATGCAATTGAAGGGTTTAATGAAGCCGTTTTTTCACGAAATGAACACCACTTACCGTCGTTAATTAAGCATTTAACACATACACGGCAAAGGGCAAAAGACACAAATCAGCCAATGTTATCGCAAGCTATAAAAATAATAATGAACAGCTTATACGGCGTACTTGGCTCTAAAGGGTGTCGATTTTATGATCCAAGATTATCGAGTTCAATAACATTACGTGGGCATGAAATTATGCAAACAACCCGTAAATGGATTGAAACGTTAGGTTATGAAGTAATTTATGGCGATACAGACTCTATTTTTGTAAAAGCTGACGATCAGCTAAGTGCTCTGAGTTGCAATCAAATAGGCAAAGATTTAACGATCTATATTAATAATAAATGGAGCTGCGATATTAAAGACCGTTTTGGGCTTACTAGTTATTTAGAAATAGAGTTTGAAACCCACTATAGCCCATTTTTTATGCCAACAATAAGAGGTAAAAAAACAGGTTCAAAAAAACGCTATGTAGGACAAATTATAAAAAATGGGATGCCTGAACTTATATTTAAAGGAATGGAAACCGTACGCAGCGATTGGACCGAATTTGCACAAGAGTTTCAAAAAGAGTTATTCAAAACTTTATTTAATGAAAAATTTGAAATAAAACAACTTCACGAGATTATAAGTGACTACACCAAAAGATTGTTCGCAGGTGAATTCGATGAAAAGTTAATATACCGTAAAAAGTTAGGACAAAATCTAAATGATTACGTAAAAAATGTTCCTCCCCAAGTGCAAGCGATTAAAAAGTATAAAGCTAGTAATCCTGATTTTGAAATTAAACGAGGTCAAATTATTGAATATGTTTATTCTGATGATGGGGCGCAATTATACAATGGTTCAAATAATTTTAATTATTCGGTTTACATACAAAAACAGCTAACTCCTATCGCCGAAATGGTACTTGATGCCTTGAATTTGAAAGAAATTGAATATCAAGGGGCTCAACTTTCATTTTTATAATTACTTTACAGTTTTCGTATTTAAATAGTCATATTTTTTGTATGAAATTCAATCTGATTTAGTGTGGGATGAAGTGTTTTTCTCTTTTTTTGTTAAAATTTATGATTCCCTCATGTTGTTTTGTTAATAATTTCCTGTTTTATGTAATTTAAATTGAACCTTTTTACTTATTTTTTTCTTCTTTTAAAACAGTTGGTTATGCCTTTGTGTTTTTCTAAGTGATTGATATTTAATTGTGTATCTAAGCTTTTTTTGTAATTTAAAAGGGTTTAAGGTTAATTGATTGTTGACGTTGTTGTTTCACTGGTATTATCATTCATCACACAATTGTAGCGTTTGGTAACACTTTGCCACCACGCTAGATTGAAAATTATAATTAATAAAATGTATTCTTGGGAGAATCAAATGTTAAATAATCAAGTAACAAAAGCTGTTCGCTTAGCGATTGCTTTTGGTGCAGCATCAACAGCTGCATTTTCAGCAAGTACAATCGCTGCTGAAGAAGGCGTAGAAAAAGTAGAACGTATTCAAGTTACAGGCTCACGTATTAAACGTACTGACATTGAAACCACAGTTCCAATTACTACTATTGGACGTGCTGATATCGTAGCTATGGGCGCAATTAATGTTTCTGATATTTTAAACCAGTCTCCTGTAACAATTGCTGGTGCAGACCAATCTAATTCATCATTTAGCACTTCAGGCGTTGGTCTTAATACAACATCACTTCGCAACCTGGGCGAATCAAGAACTCTAGTACTAGTTAACGGTCGTCGTTTTGTATCTGGCCGGTCACCTTCGAGCGGTTACGCAGTTGACTTAAACTCTATTCCAGCATCAATGATTGAGCGTATCGACATACTTAAAAGCGCATCTTCTGCTGTTTATGGTACAGATGCTGTTGCAGGTGTAGTTAATATCATTACTCGAAATAACGTGGAGGGTGTTGAAGTTAATGCTCAAACAGGTATTTCATCTGAAGGCGACCGTGAAAAATATTCATTAAGTTTAACTGCTGGTAATAGCTGGAACACAGGTAATGTAACTGCATCATTTGGTTACGATGATGACAAAGGTTTAAAGCCAGCTGACCGTGATTTCTCTGAGTTTGATGAAGCAATTTTATTAGATGATAATGGTAACGAATATGTAGATAAAGTATTTTCATCTTACCCACCACAAGGGCGTATTGGTGCTTTTAATGGTGACGGTACAGCTTATCAAGGTTTAGCTGGGGGTGAAGCTTTCAACCGTGCTGCTTTTCGTCAACTTGTTACACCTCTAGAAAGAAAATATGCAGCTTTAAATATAAAGCAAGACATTAATGATGAGGTTCGCTTTTTTGCTGAAATGAACTGGAACTCGTCAAAAACTTACGGTTCAACAATTGAACCAACACCGTTCGCGACTAACGATGTGTTTATCCCAGAGCGAGGTGGGGTAGGCGGTATAAAACTAAGCAACCCTATGATTCCTGATTTGCTACGTCAAAACTTAATGGCTGCTGACCCTGATCTAACAATGGATAGTAATATTCCAAATATGGTTCGTCGTATGGTTGAGTTTGGTGCTCGTTCGACAGATTTAGAACGAGATACTATCCGTATTGCAACTGGCTTTGACTGGTTTATAAATGACGATTGGTCTTTGAATACTTATGTTTCTTGGGGTAAAACAGATCAACGTCAAGACAGTGGTGGTCAAGTAAATATTGAAAGAGCTGCGAAAGCATTTGATGTGGTAGAGAATGCAGACGGTACACTTCAATGTGCTGACGACCTTGCTATTCTACAAGGTTGTGTGCCGCTTAACCTGTTTGGTGCAGGCACTGTGACTCAGGAAGCTGTTGATTATATTAAAGTTCCTGCAAAAATCGCTGGTCAAACTGAACAGTTCATTGTTTCAGCATCATTAGTTGGTCAATTACCAATAGAACTACCAGGTGGTTTTGTAGGTGTTGCATTTGGTGCAGAGCATCGTTTAGAAAGTGGTTTCTTCAACCCAGGTGATTTAGCTCAAACAGGTGCTTCTAGTACTAATAAGTCACTACCAACAGATGGTAGCTATTATTCAAACGATTACTACGCTGAAACTATTCTACCAATACTTGACAATCTTGAGGTTGATTTAGCCGCTCGCTACTCAGATCATGAAATTGTTGGCGGTCAAACAACATGGAATGCAGGTATCCAGTATTCTCCGTTAGAGACATTAAAATTCCGTGCTTCAGCAGCAACAGCTATCCGTACTCCAAATATTGCAGATTTATTTGGTGGACGTGGTGAAACATTTGCTGGTGTTACGGACCCTTGTAGCGGTGTAACTGCTTCTGATGTTGGTAATGCAGCCCAAAACTGTCTGTCTATTCCTGAAGTTGCTGCGCGTGTTGCAGCTGATGGTAAATTTGAGCTTACGCAAATAGAAGCGCAAAGCGCAGGTGGTTTTGTTGGTGGTAACGAGAATGTTAAAGAAGAAACCGCTGATACATACAGCGTGGGTGTAATCTGGCAGATGACAGAAGAGCTTTCTTTAACTGTCGATTACTACGATATATCTGTTGAGGATGCAATATCTACCACTAGCCGTACTACTGTACTAAATCGTTGTTTTGATGTTAGTTCAGCTAACTTTGACCCATCTTGTGGTGGTAATGCATTACGTGATGCGAAAGGTGCATTAGTAGAAGTTAATTCAGGTACTGGTAATGAAAATAATATCGAAACTTCAGGTGTTGATATTGAATTAGCATATAAAATAGACACAGAGTATGGTGCTTTTGGTGCTAACTTAATTTGGAACCACTTAAGTAAATACGATACAACTGGTATCGAAAGCGGGGAAACAGTTGAATACGCTGGTGAAGTACTCACACCAGATAACAGAGCTAACTTAAACCTAACTTATGGTATGGAAGACTTAAACGTTTCATGGCGTATGCGCTACTGGGATCGTTCTGTAGATAGTGTTGAAGGTGCTAACTTTAACTACACTGATTTTACACCGTTAGAGAAGTATAATAACTTCCCATCAGTTGTTTATCATGATGTATCAGCAGGTTATAACTTTACAGATAGTACAAGTGTTACATTAACAGTACGTAACTTGTTCGATAAGCAACCACCAGTTGCTAACCAAAGTTCATCAAATGGTGGTACAGGTATTAACACAGTATCAGAAGCTTATGATGTAACAGGTCGTTACTTACAGTTAAATTTAACTACTAAATTTTAATTAATTGTTAAAATTTGAAACCGCGATATCTATCGCGGTTTTTTTATTTTCTTCTTTTGTGTATATTGTTGATAGCAAATAATTTATACCATAGTCATTTCAAAAGAATCCGCCTATACTAAAACAGAATATTAAAGTAAATCTAACCAAATAAATTTAGCGAGATATAGATGAAAGAAGTCCGATCTTTTATTAAAACTGCATCATTAGCTGAGCTTGAGAAAGCACAGCAGTTGATTGGTGATGCAATTTCAAAATATACCCAGCAACAAAAAGCAAAACAGGAAGTTTTGGAACTTTTAAAAGAAAAAGGACTTACGCTAGAAGATTTACAAGATGGAGCATCTGACAAACGCACCAAAGTTAAGCCTAAGTACCGCATGGAACTGAATGGTGAGACTATTGAATGGACTGGCCGTGGCCGTCGTCCTAAAGCGTTTGAAGGTGTTGAGCTTGAAAAGTTTTTAGCTTAAAGCTAAATATAAGAGAAGCTTCGGCTTCTCTTTTTTGTTTACCCCTCAATAAAATATAATTAAAGTTTAAAACTCCTAGCTATTATTTGCTAAAATCTCCTCACTCAAACCTATTTGTTTTCCCATGAGCTATAAACTAAGACCTTACCAGCAAGAAGCCGTAGAACGCACCGTTTTACACTTTAGAAAGAGCAATGATCCTGCCGTTATTGTACTACCAACCGGTGCAGGTAAGAGTTTGGTTATTGCTGAACTTGCCCGTATTGCTAAGCAAAAAATATTAGTGCTTGCTCATGTAAAAGAGCTTGTAGAGCAAAATTCGCAAAAATATAAAAGTTTTGGTTTAGAGGCGAGTATATTTTCAGCGGGCTTAAAAGAAAAATCATTAAGCCATCAAGTAACCTTTGCCAGTGTGCAATCACTTTCCCGTAATTTAAATAAATTAAATGAGCATTATTCATTACTTATTATTGATGAATGCCACAGGGTAAATGGGGATAAAAAAAGCCAGTACGGAAAAGTAATAAGCAGTTTAAAAGAGTATAACCCTCAGTTAAAAGTATTGGGTTTAACAGCAACACCTTATCGGTTAGGAATGGGTTGGATATACCACCACCATTATCATGGTTTTGTTAAAGGGACTAAAGAAAGTCCGTTTAAAAGTTGTATTTTTGAATTGCCGCTCAGGTATATGATCAAACATAATTATTTAACGCCGCCAAACGAAGTTGATGCAGCAATTAGCCATTATGATTTTTCGTCCTTAGATAGCAATGCATTTGGGCAATATACGACTGATGATATGAATGCGCTTTTAAAAAACAGTGAGCGCGCAACGAAAGCTATATTACAGCAAGTAATTCAATACAGTGAAGAGCGCGAAGGTGTTATGGTTTTTGCCGCTACGGTAATGCATGCTCAGGAAATATTAAGCTACCTACCAGCTCATCAAAGTGCACTTATAACAGGTGATACGCCAAACACTGAGCGCGATAAAATCATTAAGCAATTTAAAGCTAAGCAATTAAAGTATTTAGTTAATATTTCGGTATTAACTACAGGATTTGATGCGCCACATGTCGACTTTATAGCTATTTTAAGACCTACAGAATCGGTTAGTTTATATCAACAAATTGTGGGGCGAGGTTTAAGGTTATCTGAATCGAAAACGGATTGCTTAGTAATAGATTATGCCGGCAATGGTTTTAATTTATTTCACCCTGAAGTAGGTGACAAAAAAGGCGATAGTGATAACGAGCCTGTACAAGTGCTTTGCCCAGGTTGTGGGTTTGCGAATATATTTTGGGGTAAAACAGACTCCACTGGCAAAGTAATAGAGCACTTTGGCAGGCGTTGCCAAGGCCTATTAGAAGATGATGATGGACATAAAGAGCAGTGCGATTATCGTTTTAGGTTTAAAGAGTGTGAGCAGTGCGGTGCCCAAAATGATATTGCTGCACGTAAATGCCATGATTGCGGCGCGGTAATGGCCGACCCTGATGATAAGTTACGTAATGCATTAAACTTAAAAGACGCACTTGTGCTTCGATGTAGTGGGTTATCGGTAACTCAAATTAAAGATGAGCTTATTAAAGTAACGTATTTTGATGAAGATGGTGCAAGTTGCGATGAAGTATATAATCTCGCAAATAAAGGCGGGCAATTTATATTTAATAAGCAATTTGGTCAACGTGTGGGGCTTGGGCAAACACCTATTAATTTTAAAACTGCAGAGCAAGTAGTAAACGCACAATTTGAATTAGTACCACCGGATTTTGTTATTGCACGAAAAAGCAAAAAATATGGTTGGAAAGTAGCTGATAAGCTATTTGACTATAAAGGGGGTTTTAGAAAGGCAAATCAGTTAAGCCGCTAAGCTTAACTGATAGAGTACATTGAACTAAAAGGCAATTAAGCTTCTTCACCGTCCATTAGTCCCCAGCCGTCACCGTATCCATTAAAGCTATTAGCAATGCTTTCAATGTATTGCTCTGCTTGTCCTAAAAGAGTGTGCTCTGGCACCATTTGTACTTGAGTGATTACTTCCCAAACGCCAGTGTCTTTACATTTTTCAAGTTCAGTCTTTTGAACTAATGCATCAGAGACTATTTCTTTAGCAAATTTTTCAGCATCGGCTTCTTGTTCAAATAAAATAAAAAAATCGACTTGGTGCATTTTATTTAAATCAATGCCAGCAGCGGCTATTTCGGCTAAAAGTTGGCCGTTATCATCATCAGGGAATTGCATTAAAAACTCATTTAAAATTAATTTTTTATTCGTAGGCACTATTGTAACTAAAATATTGCCTTAACGCGTACTAATTTTAATTATGCTGATATTTATTCAAAGTTAAATTTACGCGTTAGATTGTTATTAAGTTAATGTGTTGCTCATTATGGCTATGCTAACATGCGTGTAATTAGCCAGTTTTTTGTAAGATATTAAAAGTAAGGATATTTACTTGTTTATTAAGTTTTTACGTTGCATGTGTGTTGTGAGTGCTTTTATTGCGACAAATAGCTATGCGGCAGAAAAAGTCATAGAAGATTACGAAATTGAAGGGTTAAGTGGCGATTTAGAAAATAACGTAGCTCTTTACCTTAAGCAGTTAATTGGCGAGAAACCAACCCGTACACTTCGCCGTTATGCTCAAAAACAAGTACAAAATAGCATCAAAGCACTTGGCTATTATAGCCCGACCGTCGAGGTTATTTATGATAAAGACGACAGCGAACTAATTGTTAAAGTTGAACGGGGGCCTGCAACTCGCATAGAAGCAATTAATATTACGCTAAACGGTGATGGTCAAAGTGATACTCAATTACAGGCATTGATTAAAAGCAATCACTTAAAGCAAGGTGATGTTTTAAATCATGGTAAATATGACTCTGCTCATAAAAAAATAGAATCTATGCTATTGGAGCTTGGCTATTTTGATGCTAAGTGGCCAGCGCGTAAATTAGAAGTATCGCTTAAAAAAAATAGTGCTGTTATTACTTTCATAATTGATACCGGAGTTAGGTATGAGTTTGGCGATATACAAATTGCCAGTAGTACACCCGCTGAAAAATACATACGCTCTATAGCGCCTTTCTCGCAGGGCCAACCTTATAAATCAACACATATTGCTGACTATAACTTGGATTTATCAAGTACCCCTTACTTTGCCAGTGTACGTGTTTATGCTGACATTGCAGCGCGCAAAAACAGCCAAGTACCGATTAAAGTTGAAGTATTACCCAAGCCAGCTAACAGCTATGAAATTGGCGGTGGTTTTAGTACTGACTTAGGGCCTAAGGTGCGTTTTAAATGGAGTAAACCGTGGATCACAGAAGACGGCCATTACCTCGAAACTAATTTAAATGTGGCACAAAAGCAGCAAGATATTTCCATGGCTTATACAATTCCGGTTGATAATCCTAATGATGATTTATGGCGATTCTCTGTCGGTTATAAGCTAGAAGATGAGCTCACAAACGACACTTACAGTGAAATATTAACAGGGCAAGTTCAGCGCCAATGGTTGACCGAAAATAAGTGGGTGCGTACTGCATTTTTACGCCGCGACCAAGAAACCTACCGTATTGGTGATGAAGACGAAGAAAGTACCGAAATGTTAATGCCTGGCATTAGCTACGCGCGCAAAAAATCAAAAGGCGGCACGACTCCTTATTGGGGAGAGCAGTGGCTTATATCTGCTGAGTTTGGCTTAGATGATGTGCTTTCGAGTACTAATCTGATTAGGGTGCAAATGCAACATGCATGGCTACGCACTTATTTTGACCGCCACTTGGTGTTTTTAAAAGCGAATGTGGGGGCAATGCTTGTTGATGATATTAACAACGTGCCATTTTCACTTCGGTTTTACGCAGGTGGCGATCAAAGTGTTCGTGGTTTTGCGTACCAATCAATTTCGCCTGAGAACGATGACGGCGAGCTAATAGGTGGTAAGTATTTACTATCGGGCACGATGGAATATAACTACCAGTTTGCTAAAAATTGGCGAGCAGCTTTATTTGTTGATGGTGGTACTGCGACGAATGATTTTTCTGATGATTTTGAAGTAGGTGCTGGTTTTGGTTTTCGCTATTTAACACCCGTTGGCCCAGTGCGTATAGACCACGCTTGGGGATTAACAAAAGAAAGTAAAAGCACACGTTTAAGTATTACCATAGGGCCAGAAATTTAATGTCAGTATTAAAAAAGATAACAGCCGCCGTAAGTGCTATTTTTGTCACGTTAGTTGTTGCACTATTTTGTTTGTTATTTACCGCACCCGGTAATCAATTTATTGCTTATAGTGCAAACAAAGCGGTAGATGGACTACATATTGAAATTAAAGATGGTCGTTTTATTTATAATGATGCCTTTAATGTACGCTTTGCTAGCAACGGATTGGACTTTAATGCACAACAATTGAAAATTGATTTGTTTTGGTGGCAGTGCGATGGAATTTGTATAGATAACTTAAGTGCTAAATCTATAAATTTAACATTACCAAAAACTGCAGAGTCACAAGAAGAAGCCCCGACAGAGCCGCTTGAAAAAATCAGCTTACCTTTTAATATTGCTGTAAAAAACATTGCGATCAATAAATTTACTCTAGAGCATCCAAGTGCAAACGTAAGCGTTAATAATTTTAAACTCTCAGCAAAAGCAGAGGGTTCAAAGCTGACGGTTAAAAGCCTGAACATTCCCACCATACTTGTTGCCTTAAAAGAGCAAGAACAAGATGCGAAAACACAAACGGCGCAAAATACTCAAGCGCCTTTAACGCACCTACCCGCATTGCCTAATATAGAATTTACTTCGCCACTTGATTTAGTTGTTGAAGACTTTGAAATTGCTAAAATTACGATTGAGCAAAACGAAGCCCAACATGTTATTGAAAACATCTCGCTGCAATTAAGTGTGGAAGATGCGGTTATTAATTTAGAGTCATTCTCAGCAAAGTATGAACAGTGGCAGCTTAATACGCATCTTAACGCTGAGCTTGCAGGGAATTTGCCCGTGAAAGGGGATGTTGTTTTACAAAGTGATGAGCACCAAGCCAATTTACAGTTGAATGGTGACTTATCAAATCTAAACTTAAATTTAGAAACACAGGGGCAATATCCGCTTAGTTTAACGGCAACGGCAAATTTTAAGCAAAAAAACTATCCGTTTGAGTTAAATGGAAAAATTAAGCAATGGCTTATTGATGCACAAAGTAATGAGCTTAAAGTGCGAAATGTAAGCCTTAACGCACAAGGTAATGCCGACGATTATCAGCTTAGCCTACAGGGGAGTAGCCAATTAGGCGCGTACCCAGCTGTTGACTTAAATACCCAATTAAAAGGCAGTCTCACCAAAGCAACTTTACAAGCGCTAAGCATTAAAGCAAACGAAAGCAGTGCAACTATAAAAGCCAATGTTGATTGGCAAAAAGGCATACAGGCTAACTTTAATGGCACGCTTGCTAACTTAAAAGCGCAGTATTTAACTGATGCCGCTACCAGTGATATTTCAGGACAGTTTAAAGGCTCGTTTAATGCAGCTGACGACAAGTGGCAGCTACAAATGAATAATACAAAGCTAAACGGGTTACTTAACAATGTGCCACTAGAATTTGCCTCAAATTTTAAGCTCGACAACACGTTAAAAGCTAATATTGATAGCTTTTATTTAAGTAGCGGCACCAATAAATTAGCACTAAGCGGGCAAGTTGATGATACTTGGCAAGTTGATGGCAAAGTAACGCTAAAAAGTGATGAAAAAGCTAATATTCCATTTACTGCCGACGGCAACGCAAATTTAAAAGTGAGAGGGGAAAGGTTAACGCCCTCTGTTGATTTAGCACTAATACTAGATCGCTTTATTTTTGATGAAATAAATATTAATAAATTATCAGTAAAAGGGCAGTTAGATACCGCAGCCGATTGGCAAACCGATGTTTCGGTAAGTGTTGGTTCGGCGCTTGTAGCCGAACAGCAAATTAATAGCGTTAAAATTGATATTAGCGGCGACAAAACAGATCACCAACTTACGGCATCTATAGATGCCGAGCAAGGCAGTGTAGAGCTTGAAGTTAATGGCAAAATTAATAATACGACTTGGAATGGCGAGCTTAGTAATGTAACGCTCAGCGATAAAAAGCTTAGTTTTAGTAACACTAGAAATATTGCCATTATGGTTAATACGCAAAGTGGCGACTTTGATATAAGTGCACATTGTTGGGCATCTAAGCAAAGTGAATTATGTATAGACACCTTAGCGCAATCAAAAAACCTCGGTCAGCTAAATGCTAAACTAAGCAACTTAGCACTTGAGGAGCTTAAGCACTTTTTACCTAATAGCATTCGTACTCGCGGTAATATAGCTGGCGATGTAGCACTTAATTGGCAAAGCGGTGCGCTTAAAACATTACGCGCAAATATCGATTCTAGCGACTTAGAAGCAGTGCTAACCTCGGAAGAAGATCGTTTTAAATTACCAATCGAAACTCTAACTATTAGTGCGTTTTCGGATTCTCAAATTGGCAAGCTTGAAGCTAATTTAGAATCAAGTGTGCTTGGTAAAATAAACACACACATTAATATCGATGATATACAAAATACGCAAGCGCTCAACGGCACTATTAATATTGATAAAATACTCCTTTCAGACTTACAACCATTTCTTGAAACCCTTGAGCAGTTAAAAGGTGATATTAGCGGAAAAGTCGCGTTAGCAGGTACGTTAAAAGATCCGTTATTAAATGGCGAGCTTAATGTGAGCGATATTAGTTTAGAGGGCGAGCAACTACCTATAGCGCTGCAAAAATCAAATATAAACGTATTGTTTGATAAAACAACGGCCACAATAAAAGGCAACTTAAACGACAATCAGGGCGGTAAAATAAATCTAACCGGTGACGTTGATTGGCAAGGTGCACAACCTGCTGTAAATGTTGCGGTAGTTGGTGAGCAGTTTTATGTACGCGCGCAGCAAGGGGTCACTTTTAAAGTATCGCCGGATTTAAAAATAGGCTTGGCTAATAATGCACTCAAGCTTGCTGGTGAGGTAGTTGTGCCTTACGGTCGTATAATGATTGAAGAGCTTCCTGAGGGCGCGGTGCAAGTTAGCGATGATGAAATTATTGTTGATCAAAAAACTGAGGCCACCGAAACAGTCCCGTTTGATTTCGACATAGATTTAAAAGTGATTGTTAAAAACGATGTAAAAGTAGAATCGTTTGGCTTGGAATCAAAAGTTGCGGGTGATTTAGCGATAAAAATGAGTCAAGGTGCACCAATTATAGCCACAGGTGAGCTTAACTTGATTGAAGGTACTTACTTAGCCTTTGGGCAAGATTTAATAATCAGCACCGGGCAAGTCGGTTTTAGCGGTTCAATTGAACAACCATTTTTAAATATTAAAGCAATACGTAACCCCGATACGACTGCAAATGGTGTCATTGCAGGGGTTACGCTCACGGGTAATGTTGAACAACCAACACTTAAAATATTTTCTGAGCCTGCGATGGATCAAGCTCAAGCACTCGCATATTTACTTAATGGCCAACCTTTAGGTGATGGAGAAAGTTCGTCAAGCGATGCTATGCTCACACAGTTATTACTCTCTCAAGGTGTTAGTCGCAGCGAAGGGGTTGTTTCTAAGGTAGGTGAAACCTTTGGGTTGTCAGATGTAAGTTTAAGCTCATCAGGTAGTGGTGATAGCACCAAAGTAGAAATATCAGGTTATGTAGCACCCAGCTTACAAGTTAAATATAGCGTGGGTGTATTTGATTCGCTCAGTGAAGTGGCTGTGCGATATCAGTTACTTTCACAGCTATACATAGAAATAACAAGCGGCCTATATCAAAATGTTGATGTGCTATATAAGTTTGATTGGGAATAACCAAAACTATAATAATTATAAGGATATAAGCGATGAAAAAAATTATATTGCCGGCTCTGCTTAGTGTTTTATTAAGCGGTTGCGCTCAACAACTCGGTGATGATGTTGCTAATCAAGAGCTACCTTTATTGAGCGCGAGTGAGGTAATTGCTAGTGCAACAGATAATGACTGGCGAGTAGTGGACGCTCAAAATGTTTTAAAGATAACACTGCCAACGGGCGATGCGTATATTGAGCTTAATGAACTGCTTGCCCCAAAGCACGCTCAAAACATTAAAAAGTTAGCGCGAGAAGGGTTTTATAAAAATACCAGCGTTTATCGGTTTGTTGAGGGTTTTGTGGCGCAAGGTGGCGACAGCTCAGGTAGTAAAAAAATACAGATAGCGGATAAAACAGTCCCTGCTGAGTTTTATTTAACAACAAACAAACCACTTTTAATTACTGAGCTAAATGGCGACGGGTATGCACCAGTTACCGGCTTTTTAAACGGCTTTGCAGTAGCTCAAAACTCAGCCCATACGCAAACATGGCAAGTGCATTGTAGTGGCGTGTTTGCAATGGCGCGCGACAACGATATAAATAGTGCGAGCACGGAGTTTTTTGTAACGATAGGGCAAGGCCCGCGCTACCTTGATAAAAACATTACGGTGTTTGGTCGATTGCTTGAAGGTATAGAGCATTTTAACCGTTTAGCGCGCACACCAACTGAAGGAAAAGCATTTAACCCAATTACAAATATACAAGTGCTTGGCGATGTACAAAGCGATAAAAGTATATTTAAAGTGATGAAAACAAACTCATCGGTGTTTAAAAACTTAATCAATGCTCGTAAAAACCGTGTTGAACCATGGTTTGTTAAAGCACATAACTACGTTGATGTGTGTGGTATGCCCATACCCACTAAGCGCGAAGTTATACCAATTCCAATAAATAGCTGATCTATTTTACTTGCTAAAACAACCCATTTCTTTGTTGTAAATTTCGCAAAGGGAACAACCATTTACATCAATTTACGCCTAAAACTGAATTATTTTTTCGGCGTAAAATTTAGATCACATACTTAATGGAATTGGTATTAATTAAAGAATGAAAAAAGGAGCCTAGGCTCCTTTTTTAATACTCATGTTCCAGTTAAAAATAACCTACTGACGATTAATTTTAACTGCAAATGGCGTATCGTTATAATGCGTAGAGCGATACGGGTTTATATCAAGCCCACCGCGACGAGTATAACGCGCGTAAACCTCTAACTCTTTAATATTAAGTTGTGTTGTTAAATCGCTATAAATACGCTCAACACACTGCTCATGAAATTCGTTATGTGTTCTGAATGAAATTAAATAACGCAATAACGACTCACGGCATATTTGCTCGCCTGTGTATCGTATAATTACACTTGCCCAGTCAGGCTGAGAGGTAATTAAACAGTTCGACTTAAGTAAGTGGCTATAGAGCGTTTCTGTAACTACGTTATCACTTTTTGCTTTAAGTGAATTAGCATCAATATCGTAATTATTAATCTCAATATCTAAATCATCAATACATTCACCTGGCAGCGCCGTACACGGTAAGCAATTGTAATCGTCAGGATTGTATAAAGTCACTTTGACAGGGCTGTTAACCGCGTTTGATAAATCATCAATTAAATGCTGTTTTACTATATCAATGCTTTCAAATCGGGTTTGGTTAAAGCTATTCAAGTAAAGCTTAAACGACTTTGACTCAATAATATGGCTGCTTTGGCATTCAAAGGTAAATAAGGCTACGGCAACTTGCGGTTTACCTTTATTGTTTAGCCATGAAAGCTCGTAACCTGTCCAAATATCTTGGCCTTTAAATGGAAGCTCTGCTTCGTCAATATTTAAAGCATCACGATTTAGTTTGCGCGCAATAGGGAAAAGCAAGCTTGGCGTGTACACATCTACATACTCAGTAGATTGGCCTAATACGCTACCTTTAAGGTCTGGAGAATTGCTGTAATCTGTCATGTTTGCTCTTAAATAGTTACAATAGGGACATTATATCTAATTTAAATGAGTTTCACAGTATGTCTGTTGCATTGCTTATAGAACAACTTCATCAAACATTTAGCGAAAATACCCTTAAAAACACTACAAAGTACCCACTTATTGCGCACGACGAACAATGGCCAAGCCCATGTGAAGTTGGTGAGGTTGACGAGCAAGGAAACATTCAATGGCAGGGGATGCGTCAGCAACCTGCAGGTTCGCTTAATGATTTAGCCAGTGCACTAGAACTTGAGTTTCCAAAAGCGCTTAGCGAGCTATACGGACATATGTACGGTGGAAGTATTTTAGCAAGTATTGATGGGCATCAGGTTGAATTACTACAAGCATGGAACGAAGAAGACTTTAATTTGCTACAGCAAAATATAACGGGCCACGTTTTAATGAAACGCAAGCTCAAGCAACCAGAAACAGTATTTATTGGTTTAACTGATCAAGATGATTTACTAGTAAGTGTATTGGTGCACACTGGTGAAGTATGTTTAGAGCACGTAGGCAAAAAAACACACCATGTACTTGCACCTAACATTAATGCTTTTTTAAAGGCATTAGAGGTTTAAAATGCATTTAATAAATCAGCTTAGCGTCATCACTAAGCTGATTTATTAAACACTCATTGAAGTGGTTATTGAAAATCCCACGATATATTAGACACTAAGCCACATGGCTCACACCTAAAGTCGAATAACCCAAACCACGATTCAGGTAATTTCCAGTCGCCATTACAACTAGGGCATTTTCGTTCAAGTTCAGACGCTTTATCTACGCCGCCTACACGGTATAAATAATAATAGGTTGGCTTTTTAGTTAAAAAACTAATTCGCTTTGTTATGTCTTTTCCGCGTCTATATAGGTCGCTTTGGACACTCGATATTTCTTCAAGCGCCGGAAACTCACAACGGGTTGCGCCATTAATTTGAATTTGATCGCAGGCTTGCCAATCTTCTTGCCATCTTATAAGCGTTTTATAGTCACCATTAGCAATTGCCGGAATACGAAATAGCGGCACAGGCAAAAAGTCATCACCACAATAAAGCGGGCTGCACGTATGCACATAGGTTGTATATAAAATATAACTTGATGGTTCTTTGCAGCAATCAGCGCCGTTGGAGTGAATATCTTGTCCAATCACTTTTACTTTTGGCGCAAGTAGCCCAGCACTATGTAACTTTTCGATACTGTGCTTAACAAACGGGCTGTTATTTAGCGGGTGCATTGCATCTTCAGTAGGGCACATTACGCGGGTAATAAAAAACCCGTCTTTTAAAACGGTTGGAAATTCTTCCCCCATTATTTGACCATTAAAACGCAGTGCATTTACTAAGCGATTTATTGCTTGTTCGGCTTGTTCTAGGGTGGTGTCTTGGTAGCAATCAAAAGTTAAATCAACAACGAACATTTATAGTCTCAAATTATTTTTGTTCTAGCAGCGCAAGAAGTTTATCGAGTTTTTGCTCAATTCTATCTAATTGACTTGTTTTAAGCTCAGTATTATCTGACTGCTGTGGGTTTCTCATGAAGTTATTAATTGAATCAGGATTGTTTTTATATTGGCTTACTGCTGCAATAATCATCGGCATTGGAACCGGTTGCGCCAAACGGCTTTTAGTTAGTGCTACAGTAGGGGTTTTGCCTTCATCGAGAAGGGCTTTGATTGCATCAAATACAACTGAATTCATTAGATATATAACTCTTTAATAAAATAAATACGCAGCATATAAATGCTGCGCAAATGCTATGTTAGCAATAAATAAGGGAGGGTACATTAAATAAAATTACTTACTTTGACGAATGCGTACATCTAACTCGTCAATTACTTCACTCCAATCTCCATCTTCTGCAAGGGATTCAGCTAAAAAGTGCTGTTGTGCTTCATCCCAAAAAGAAGCTTCTTGGAGTCGTGTTGTGTCTTCTAATTCATGTGAGGCAATAAACGCATCTATTTGCTCATTACTATTTGGTAATCCAAGCTGTGCAAAAAGTGTGTTAATGTCGTGTTTTGTCGTATCCATGATATTGCTCCTTTAAATGAATGAAAACTCATACTAGTGCCTAACTGTACCTCTTGCTAGTTAAACTCTCGCTGAATTTACGGTTAATAATTTTAGGTATATAGTTAGGTTTAAAGTTAAACAGCCTATAGCTAAAATAATAAAGGAAATACAATGAGTGTAACCACACCAGCTGATACGTTCAGCGTACAGTATTTAGCTGCAGAAGATATTAGTACTGCAGCGAGCCTAATTTATCAGGCTTATCATGACGATCCTGTATTACTAAACATGCTTAGCTACAGTGATGAAAATAAATCAGTTTACGAAAAAAAACTACGATCATTAATTCGCGAAGAACTCAGTAGTTTTTGGCAAGAAAAACAGCCACTAATTGGCCTATACCGCAACGATAAATTAAAAGCAGTAGCGTGTGTATTTGAATCTAATAGCCAATTACAAGCGCAGCGTTATTGGCACTGGCGTTTAAAATTAATGCTGAGTGCGGGCTACTTGCAAACAAATCAATTAATAGATAAAGAACAAACAATTAGAGACGCCCTTAAACAGAAAGGTAATTACTATTTTTTAGCTTTTATTGCCGTAGATCCGCATTTTCATGGGCAAGGATTTGGCCGTTACTTACTACGTGGGCTGGATGACTTAGTTAAATGTAACGCTGAGTCAACAGGGATGGCTGTATTTGTAACACGTAAGGAGCACATTGAATTTTTTAAAACTGAAAAGTTTGAAGCATTTAAACACCTTACTTTTAACCAAGTAGAGGGCGAATTACTGTTTAAATCAATAATTGAGCCAGCTATTTAAAATTATAATGTAAGCCAATGCGCCCAAACGGACATAAGGCCGTGAGACATCTCTTACATTGTTGTGAGCATAATCAGTTTAAGGCTACTATTAAGTGGCTTTTTTAAATTTAAGTTGCTGTTATTAAATGTTTATTTTGTTTTTTCATTTTTGTGACGCTTATTTATTTAATGTTAAGTCCTATTACTCACACTCGTTTGCTTTAAACTTTACTTTGTCAAGAAGACATAGCTCAATGATTGAGTTACTGCCAAGGATATGGAATAGGCAACGTAGCGGACGCTAGCAGGAAGCAAAAAGGACAAGTTAACAAGGAAAGCAAGGACGAATAGGAAGTGCAAGGTGCGCTAAAGTAGCAGGAGCTACTTAAAGGATTACCACGGATGATGCTAAAGGATATAGCCAAGCGTTAGATTACGCATAGGCCAAGGTGGCGAGAGGACATGGCAGGATGCAAAAGTGGCAGGAGCTACTTCAAAGGATTACCAGGGATGATGCTACAGGATGTAGCTAAGCGTTAGTTTGCGTGGATTTGCCAAGATGGTTATGGATATTGCAGGATGCAATGTGAGGGTAAATAAGGCTGTTTACTCGTTCAGGGGATGATAATACGGATTAATAGATAACGGATATCTAGCAGGATGCAGTCCAATTGGGGCGTAACTTTAGTTACGCCTTAGTTTTTTGTGTTTGAGTAAATTTAATTTAGCCCTAAATTTAATCCATTTATATTTTATGTGGTGGAACAACCACACTTTTCAAAAACTCATTTTCCATAATTAACACACCTTGATAAGCATTTTCACCATCGCTTGAAAATTCAAATATAAATTCACTTTTGATGCCAGGCTTGCCGCTCTTTAAAAAACCAAAGCGGCGTTTTGTGCAAGCAACACTCATCAACTGCACCTGCAGTTGCTCACTTTGGCGTTTAGCATGAACGTTCGCAGCTTCTGCCACCTTTCGGTTAAGCCAAAATAAGTAAATTACACTACCAATAAGTATGAACGTCCATAAACTTGCCATTTAAGAGAATAACCTTCCAATTGCACGCGCGAGGGTTTCGCTGCGATTTTCTTTACGTAATAAGCCTAATAAATGCGGGCGAATAGTCGGTATTGCAACTAAATCAGCAAAAATACTTGGAAACAATTCTTCAATTTTTTGATGATGCGCGCAATTATCCATAAATACATGCAAGCGTTCAGGGTTTTCTAATTGCTTAAAACAACGCCCAGCTACCGTTAATAACACATCTGAATCTTGCCCTGCAGGTGAGCTTAGTACAGTATCAACTAATTGAGCGCATAACCCTTGAGCTTGACCTTTTGAAACTGATCTTAGTGCTGCGGTTATAGCCACTGTATCGTTGTTGCTAATTGCACCCTGCGTGTAATCAACAAGTAACTCACTCATTGATGTTGGTATTTCAACGTGTTCAAGCATGGCACTGAGTGGTTGCAGTACTTCAATAGGTATATGCGCCCATGCTTTTTGCAGATTACATAAGTTTGTATCGCTGCCCAAGCGTAGTGCAAAATCGGCAATACCCTGCAGTGCAACACTTTGCCAATTATCAAAACCAATTTTACCGCTAAAGTACAGCTGTGCATGCTCGTAATACTGTGACGCAGGCTGTTTTAATAGTACTTTTACTTGGGCGTTAAATGCCGCTAATTTATTTGCGTTTGGCGTAAAAACATAAGGATTATTATCAAGTTTTCCATCGGCTTGTTCGCCTGTAATTTCAGTGCCTAGCGCTTGAATAACCATATCAGCAAAGTGATCGCGACTAGCACTTACCAGCATACTTTGCTCATCAAGTGGAAACTTTAAAAACCATACGTAAGGTTCTTTACTGGCTTTAGTATCCCAAAATTGAATAGCGAGCCATGCATGACCAGCAAGTGGGTAAGGGTAAGGCACTTGAGCTTGTTCAATAGCTAAAAATTGTTTTTTATCAAGCTTAGTAATGTGCCTGCCAATATCAAAAGCACGCCACTGAGTACCCGCACCATCTAAAAGCTGACCTAATGTAGCTATTTGATCACTCATTGTTTTCTCAACTGTTTTTACTGCAAAATTACATTAATTATACGTCATAGCCGCCTATGAGGGAACAGGGTATAATTGCATTACATATATAAAAGAGGGTGGTTATGTACCAGCAAACCCAAACTTATTTAGTGCAGCTAACGGCACTTTTACAAAAACACGCGCTTTGGCAAAGTGGGCCAATAGACGCTGAGGCACTGCTTTCAAAGACTCCTTTTTGTCACGATACAATGGCATTTGAGCAGTGGTTACAGTTTGTATTTATTGAAAAAATACAGCAATTAATAACACATAGGCAACCACTGCCGCGTAACTTTGCTATTGCCCCTATGGCGCAAATGACACTTGTGAATAAAGCCGGAAGCGATGAAATAATTGAATTACTAACAGCCCTTGATACCTTTTTAGGAGAACCAAATGAGTGAGCGTCCAGCGCCTATTGAATATGGCGAGCTGACTATTTTGTATCAAGATGAAAACTATGTGGCTATAAATAAGCCTTCAGGTTTATTAGTGCATCGCTCGTTTTTAGATAAACACGAAACCCAGTTTGCTATGCAAATGTTGCGCGACCAGCTAGGGCAACATGTATTTCCAGTACATAGGCTCGATAGACCTACGTCGGGCGTATTACTGTTTGCATTGAGCTCGGAAGCAGCTCGCGATATGAACCAGCTATTTATTGAAGGTACTATTGCTAAGCGCTATTTAGCCTTAGTGCGCGGTTTTGCGCCAGAGTCAGTATTTTTAGATAAACCGCTTAAAGAAGAACTTGATAAAATAGCCGATAAGTTTGCAGATCAAGATAAAGCACCGCAAGAAGCGCAAACCCAGTTTAATTGCTTGCACCAAGCTGCATTGCCTATTCCTATAGGTAAGTATCCAACAGTGCGTTACTCGTTAGTTGAGTGTTTTCCAAAAACCGGGCGCAAGCATCAAATTCGCAGACACTTAAAGCACTTATCACTGCCTATTATTGGTGATGTAAATCACGGTGATAATCAGCATAATCAATTTTTTAGAGAGCATTTTGAACTAAGACGCTTAATGTTATTTGCAACAGAGCTTAGTTTTGTGCACCCTTATAGTAATGAATCAATAAAAATTAAAGCGCCACTAGGTGAAGACATGCTTGAAATATGTAAGCAGCTAGGTTGGCCAGAGCAAGAAAAGGATTATTAATGGCACATATTAGTATTTTTGTAGGCAGCGTTAATGGCGGTGCTGAGCGTTTAAGCGATGAAGTTGCAGCCACAATTGAGCAAGCGGGTCATACTGCTACAGTAATTACTGAAGCATCACTTGATGATATAAAAAATGCATCGCATATTTTAATTGTCACCTCCACAACAGGGCAAGGTGATGTACCGAGTAATTTGGCAGGATTGTACTTTGCAATGAATAGCACTTTCCCAATGCTTACCGATAAACCGTTTGGTGTAATTGCAATGGGTGACAGATGCTACGGCGATACATTTTGTGGCGCAGGGCGAAGCTTTGACGAGCTACTACGCGATTTACAAGCAAAGCCTGTGGGCAACCGCCTAGAAATAGATGCATGTGAAGATTTTGAACCATGGCCAGTAACTGAGCCTTGGTTAAAAGTATGGCTAGAAAAACTACCTGCTTAATCCTTAACTTTAAGGTATTAAAAAAGGAGCGCATGCGCTCCTTTTTGCTTTTATAGCTTTATAAATTAACTACTTCTAACATCTACTTTAAGTTTTAGCTTTTGGCCAGGTTGTAAGTATTTTTGACCGGCTAAATTATTCCACTTAATAATTTCGTTAACGCTTAGATTAAACTTAGACGCAATACGTGCAAGTGAATCACCTCGGCGTACTTTGTATGTAATAGTACGGTTGGTGCTTGCCGTTGCTTGTGGTTTATTAGCTGACTTATAAACAGTTAGTTTTTGATTTAGGCGCAATACAGAGTTTTTCTTTAGTTTATTCCATTTAGCCAACTCATCCATAGTTACGTCATATTCGCGGCTAATGTCCCATAACGTGTCGCCACTTTTAACTGTGTGCGAAAGCTTTGTGCGAGTTGCTTTATTAGCAGCTAAACGCATCTGCTTTGGTAAATGCTCACTATTTATAGCGCCATCAGTAAGCGGGACTAATAATTCTTGGCCTACTTTAATCGTATTTGATTTGAGTTTATTAAGCGATCGGATTGCGCTTGAGCTTGTTGTAAACTTTTTGGCAATTACCGATAAGCTGTCGCCTCGAGCCACAATATAACGCTGCCAGCGTAATCTGTTTTTAACATCAGTGTTTGCTAGTTTTTGGCTAAATTCCTCTGCTTTATCAACAGGCAATAATAAAGAATGTGGGCCATTGGGATCAGTTGCCCAGCGATTAAAACCGGGGTTTAATCTGTATAGCTCAGTAAGCGTCATATCAGCCATATCAGCAGCAAGTGCTAAATCTATTTGCGAGCCAACATCAACCACTTCAACCACTTGTGCATTAATTACTGGTTGCCATGTAACGTTAAAATCATCTGAGCGTTTTAATAAATCGGCAAGTGCTAATAACTTTGGTACGTAGGCTGTTGTTTCGCTTGGTAAATCAAGAGACCAAAAATCGGTAGGTAAATGCTTTTTACGATTCTTTTTAATCGCGCGCATTAAACGCCCTTCACCTGAATTATAAGCAGCAATCGCATTTAGCCAATCGCCTTCAAGTGTTTTATGTAAATACGATAAGTAATCAAGTGCTGCGCGAGTCGACTGCACTATGTCGCGACGACCGTCGTACCACCAGTTTTGTTTTAAATCGAATCGCTCACCGGTTGCAGGCATAAACTGCCAAATGCCCGATGCGCTGCGATTAGAATAACCAAACGGGTCAAATGCACTTTCTACAATAGGCAGTAGTGCAATTTCGATTGGCATTTCGCGCTTTTCTACTTCTTCAACAATAAAGTGTAAGTAAGGCTCTGCACGTTTAGAAATACGATCTAAATAGGCTTGGTGGCGAGCATAATAATTACGTTCAGTAACAACAGGGCGGTTTTGCGGTATTTCGATAGAAAGTTGGTAGCGAATTCGCTCCCACACATCATCAAACACGGGAGCTTCTTGCTCATCAGGGTCGACTTGCTGATATTGTGCGTTTACCATCAATGCATTGTTAATGTCGTTAGGACTTGCGCCTTCGAGTTGTTGGTTTGTTTGCGTGGCGACTTGAGAGTCTGAGTCTAAAGTTGTCACAGTTTGACAACCACTTAGCGCTAACGCCAAGGCTATTAATAGGGGAGATTTATTCATAAATACCAATACATCGGGTAAAAAACTCGGCGAATACTACCTGTTATGAGTTAACATTGCCACTGAATGACTTTTTAAAACGCAGAAATAGAATCATCACTATATCTTAAGTTAATGATTCTAATAAAATAAATGTTAAAGTATTAGTTTGTGCATTAAAAATTGTCTTTGAACTGCCTCAGACTAGCAAAGTTCCCCCAAGGTTCATTGTTTTTTGTAACCGAGGTAAACTCTTCTGGCACTAACTCTGTAATGGTTGGCAAATCGCTACGCATAAATGGATTTATTTTTAGCTCCTGTCCAATAGAAGTGGGTAGGGAGATTTGGTTATTACTGCGTAATTCATCTACTTTTTTACTGTACGCAAGGAGTTCTGGGTTACGTGGTTCAACGGCTTTGGCAAAGGCAAGGTTAGCTTGCGTGTATTCGTGCGTGCAATACACACTGCAGCTTGCAGGCAGCTCTCTTAGTTTATTAAAAGACTCCCACATTTGCTCTGGCGTGCCTTCAAATAAGCGCCCACATCCACCGCTAAACAATGTATCGCCGGTAAAAGCAAGTTCATCATTTGTGTAACAAAGATGATCAAGCGTGTGCCCGGGAGTTGCTAAAATAGTAAAGTTAATATTAAGCACACTGATGCTTTGTCCATCAGTGAGTGCGTGAGTGACGCCTTTAAATGGACTATTTGCAGGGCCATAAACCGATATATCTGGATAGGCGTCAACTAACTCAGTTACGCCATCGGTGTGGTCGTAGTGATGATGCGTAATTAAAATGCCACCAAGCGTTAGTTTATGCTCAGCTAAGTACGTTAATACGGGATGTGCTTGGCCTGGATCGACTACCCATGCTTGGTTACTGTTATCGGTAGTTAAACACCAAATGTAATTATCAGAAAAGGCTTTAATTGCTTTGACTTGCACCATGGTAAATTGCTCTATAAAGTGACACTTATCGCATAGTATAACGAGCTCAAAAAATGAAACCAGCCCTTAGTTTTCAAGAAGGACCCAAACCACTGTCGTGGCAGCAGTTTCCTCATGGGGATTATTTGCGTGCAGATATTGAACGCAAAATGGAGCAATGGCTGCCGCGTATGTTTGGCTATCATATGCTTAAGTTGGGTAATTTAAGTGGCGAATTAAACACAAGTATAAGTACGATTAAACATCAAGTGTGTGTTGCAGAGCCAGGACCTTACACCGGGGTAGTTGCTGACATAGATGAACTGCCATTTTACGAGCACAGTATTGATGCTTGCATACTAAGCCATTGCTTAGAGTATCATTCAGACCCGCATCATATTTTACGAGAAGCACATCGCACGCTTATTCCAGGCGGTTATATACTCGTGACTGGTTTTAATCCGTTTAGTTTGTGCGGGCTTGCACAAATGCTGCCTTTTAGTGGTCAGAAATTACCATGGACAGGGCGCTTTTTTACCCCTGCGAGGGTTAAAGATTGGCTAAATTTATTGGGTTTTGAAATTGTAAGTGACGAACGTTTTATTTATTCATCACTGGCAAGAGGTAACAGGTTATCAAGATTTGAGTTTTGGCGGACTTTTGCAAAACAGTATTTAAAACCAATGGGCAGTGTTTATATGCTGGTGGCACGAAAAAGAGTTGCGCCACTTACGCCAATAAAACCTAAGTGGCATGCTAGGCCGCAATTTGCACCAGTAAAAGGGGCAGGGCTTAGACAAACGTCAAAGCAACACTTTAAATCGTGCGAGCAAAAAAATAATACCAATTGCATTAAATAAGTGAGCTATTATAGCGCTAAGAAAATAGCACATTAACAAGGCGAAAATTGTGACATATTGTTGTTCTATATGAATAATTTTTAACGCAGTTAGTGAGTTATTTAATGCGATAGAATGAACATGTTTTTAATAAAATTGGTATAACAACTAGGGTCTGTTGATCTTTGCGGATTAAAATTTGTTCAAACTAGGGGCTATTTAATCGCGGCGCGAGGTTTGTAACCTAGTGGGCTAAGTAAAAACCGAGCAACAAAGAGTAAATAGCCCCTAGAAAGAACCCTTTGGGCTGCGCCTGTTTGGCATTAATGCTACGTTATCGCCCATTTATGGGGAATAACCACACTACATAGGCTCTGCCTTGCCTAAATACCAAACAGACTGCTGCAAATTTAACCTTGAAAGATCAACAGACCCTAGCTTAGAATAAATTTAAGGCTGGTAGCCTACATCTTCTAGTAAATCTTTACTGCCTGCGGCATCGCGCGCTAAATCGTCAACTATTTCGTTGTACTTATGGCCGCTATGCCCTTTAACCCATTTCCAGGTTACATTGTGCTCGCTACAGGCTTTATCTAGGCGTTTCCATAAATCGACGTTTTTAACCGGCTTTTTAGCTGATGTTAACCAGCCACGTTTTTTCCAGTTAGTGATCCACGATTCAATACCTTGCTTAACATATTGGCTATCGGTTGTTAGATTTACTTCGCATTCTCGAGTGAGTGATTCTAGGGCTACAATAGCCGCGAGCATTTCCATTCGGTTATTCGTTGTGAGTTTATAACCTTGGCTCATTTCTTTTTCGTGACCGTTATAAATCATAAAAATACCATAACCGCCGGGGCCTGGATTACCTAAACATGAGCCATCGGTGTAAATCTCTACGGTTTTTTGCACTGTTTTACCTTGATCTTATGTACAATAAAGTGATTATAGAAAGATACCAGAATCAGGCTAAATTCGATATGGCACGTAGACAAATAGTTTTAGATACAGAAACCACCGGCATCGACCCTAAACAAGGGCACCGTATTATAGAAATTGGGTGTGTAGAGTTAGTAAATCGCCGTTTAACAGGCAATAACTTTCACGTTTATATAAACCCACAACGCCCAAGCGAAGAAGAAGCAATCGACGTTCACGGTATCACTAACGAATTTTTACGTGATAAACCACTGTTTCATCAAATCGCGCAAGAGTTTTTCGACTATATTGAAGGGGCTGAACTAGTTATTCATAATGCGCCGTTCGATGTTGGTCATATGGATAACGAATTTGCGTTGCTTAATCAGGGTTATCCTAAAACGAGTACGTTTTGTGAAGTTCTTGACACGCTTAAAATGGCGCGTGACTTGCATCCAGGTCAAAAGAACAATCTTGATGCTTTATGTCGTCGTTACGATGTAGATAACGCCAAGCGAACGCTTCACGGTGCGTTACTGGATTCTGAGATTTTAGCTGATGTTTACCTTGCCATGACGGGCGGTCAAACAAAACTAAATTTGAATCAAAACAAAGATGACGGCAGCGAGCAGCGAAAGGGGGGTATAAAGCGTTTAAATAGTGACAGAGCCCCACTAGTTGTATTGCGAGCAAGCGATGCTGAGCAAAGCGCACACGAAGCCCGATTAGATCTTGTAAATAAAGAAGGCGGCCAATGTTTATGGCGCGCTGAATAAGGCCATAATATGAAAACGATGTGTTTTGTAACTGTGCTAATAGCGGTTAGCTGTTTTACAAATAATGCTTATAGCGCTAAGCAAGTGGAAGTACTTAAACGCGATGGCCAACAAAATGAAATACCTTTATTAGAAAATCGTTTTCGTATAGATAGTCAAATTGATGAAATAACGTTACTTTTTTTTAGAAAGGCAGGTACACCTGCTGTTATTTTAGTAAGGCCAGATGGCAGTAAATACTTTGCTCCCGACTCAGTTAAAGATCCTAACATTGAATGGTTTGATGAACTTAACTACGATCTCGTTACAATTAAAAAGCCAACGCCTGGGCCTTGGCAAGTTATAGGCAGCATATTACCAGATAGTCGAATCGTGGTATTAGGTGAGGTGTCGTTGCAGGCAGAGTCGTTACCATCGGTGTTATTTAGAGGCGAATCTGTAAAGGTTACGGGTAGAGTATTAAATGATGGCGAACCAATTAATGCTAACTTATTTAAAGATGTGGTTAGTTTACATGTCGATTTTGTCAGTACTAACAACGAGAGTTTTGCGAATTTCGGTGCTGGTATACAAGAAGTTGCTGAGTTTAAAGATGATGGTCGTGGGTTTGATGAACGACCAAAAGATGGTGTATTTACCGGTGAATTTAAATTAGATTTCCCTGCAGGAGAGTGGACACCAGAACTTTACATTGCGACTCCTTTGCTACAAAGGCGTATAACCCAAAAAGCACTTATTATTCATGAGCCGCCTTTTGAGTTTGATATAGCTTTAGCTAAAGAGGATTTTGATGATCATATTTTAGCTATAACTATTGATGCAAACATTGTTAAACCTGAAACCGTGATAATTCAGGGCAAAATATATTATCCCAATAATGAAGAACAAATGTTTACGATTGATGCAATGGCAAATGTATCACGCCAGCTTACGATAAAAAATTATGACTGGGGTCGGTATAGTGTTGAACTGTCTGTTTTTGGCACTAATATAAATGATCGTGAATTTATGGCAACGCTACCCACATATAAATTTGAGATAGAACGACCCATAGAAGCGGTGCCCGAAATTGACCCTGCAACGATTATTACGCCTGATGAAATGATTAAAAGCGATCCTGATGAAGGAAAAATGACCACATCAACAATAATTAGTTTGATTGTCGGCTGTAATATATTCATATTATTGGTTGGTTGGCTGTTAATTCGTATATTTGTTCAGAAAAAGTCGATTAAATTTAACGTCAGGCTGCCTTTTTTAAAGAAAAAGAAAGCAAGTGAAGATGACGTTACTGACTCAGAAAAAAATCAAGTCGGTAAAAATGGCTCAAAAAGTGACAAATCAGGTGAAATTTTAAACCTTTCGATGACAGATGACTAAAAAACCTATAAAAAAACAAAAAAGCCCTTGACGAAATAGGGGTTGGTTCGTATTATTCACGCCGCTGTCAGGGAGACCTAAACAGCAACGAAAATATGGAGTGGTAGTTCAGTTGGTTAGAATACCGGCCTGTCACGCCGGGGGTCGCGGGTTCGAGTCCCGTCCACTCCGCCATTTTCGAAAAATTGTAAGTAAAAGCTGGAGTGGTAGTTCAGTTGGTTAGAATACCGGCCTGTCACGCCGGGGGTCGCGGGTTCGAGTCCCGTCCACTCCGCCAACACTTACACAACGTATGGTTGTAAAACATATTCTTATTATGGAGTGGTAGTTCAGTTGGTTAGAATACCGGCCTGTCACGCCGGGGGTCGCGGGTTCGAGTCCCGTCCACTCCGCCAATAAGAAAAAATAACAGTTTAAATATGCGCTGGAGTGGTAGTTCAGTTGGTTAGAATACCGGCCTGTCACGCCGGGGGTCGCGGGTTCGAGTCCCGTCCACTCCGCCAACTATTTAAACAATGTTATATTACAAAATTTGTATGCTGGAGTGGTAGTTCAGTTGGTTAGAATACCGGCCTGTCACGCCGGGGGTCGCGGGTTCGAGTCCCGTCCACTCCGCCAACTATTTAAACAATGTTATATTACAAAATTTGTATGCTGGAGTGGTAGTTCAGTTGGTTAGAATACCGGCCTGTCACGCCGGGGGTCGCGGGTTCGAGTCCCGTCCACTCCGCCAACAAATTAAGTAATAACAAGTATAATGATATCTCTGCGGAGTGGTAGTTCAGTTGGTTAGAATACCGGCCTGTCACGCCGGGGGTCGCGGGTTCGAGTCCCGTCCACTCCGCCATTTGATATCATGATTAAAATTAGTAAGTGCATTACCCCATGCACATACCACTGCGGAGTGGTAGTTCAGTTGGTTAGAATACCGGCCTGTCACGCCGGGGGTCGCGGGTTCGAGTCCCGTCCACTCCGCCACTTGTTATTTCCTCAATAACAAGTTTATGATTTCAAACACTCAAAACACTCAACACACTCAACACACTCAACACACTCAACACACTCAAAACACTCAAAACACTCAAAACACTCAAATAGTTAACTTTTTTCCTGCGCACCATTTTTGATATTGATTTGTATTACCATTTGCTTTAATTTGTTTTAATACTATAAAAATTATGGCTTTCTATGTCTGCACCACAGGCCTATCAACGCAACAAATTTGATTTTGATATTTTAGTTGTTGAAGACGATACATTACTTAATGATCAAATTACTGAATTACTAGCTAACCAAGGGTACTCTGTTACACAGTGTTTTGATGGTAATCATGCACTTGATTTAGCAGTTGCTCAGCGCTTTAGCCTTATTTTATTAGATGTTATGTTGCCGGGAAAAGACGGCTTGGCAGTGCTCAATATTTTACGTAGTTGTAATAGCACCCCTGTCATAATTGTATCGGCAAAACATGCTGAAGAAGAGCGCATTCTAGGTCTATCAGCCGGTGCGGATGATTATTTAGCGAAACCCTTTAATAGCCAAGAATTATTATTACGCGTAGATTCAGTACTAAGACGTGTTTTTAAACAAGACACTAATACTCCTTATATTGCTAATATTGATGGACTTGAGATAGATAGCTTACATCAACAGGTTTTTCTACATTGTGAGCTATTAACTTTTACGCCTATTGAGTTTGGCTTACTGCAAATTTTAATGAAAAACCAAGCACAAATACTGTTAAAACCTTTCTTATATCAAGTGGTGCTAAACAAACGTTTTAGCCAGTACGATCGTAGTTTAGATATGCATATGAGTCGTATTCGAAAAAAGTTAAATAATGCTGGCTGGGATGGCAGTCGTTTACACACAGTGCATGGCCAAGGATACTGTATTAAATGACACGACGTCTATTTTGGAAGCTGTGCTTAATTATTGGTACCGGTGTTGTTGCGATGTTCTATTTAATTAATGTCGCGGTTAATCACTTTGAAAATGATATGAGTATGTTAAGTGATTCAAGCCGAACAGAATTAACTGATTGGCAAACAAAGGCTGAGATTATATTTGATCAAGGCGATATGAGCGAGCTTGAGCGTTGGGTCGATAACTTGCAGCAACAAGAAAATATTTGGGCTGTAATTGCCAAAGCGAATGTGGTTGAGTTAGCTGGTAATCGCTCTCATCGTTATGAGTATACCGGGTATAATTTAGGGCGTAGCATTGATTGGAAAATCCATCTGTACTTCGACCGTGCACCGGCTATGCAGTTACCTTTTAAAGATGGTACAACTAGCCTTGTTGTGCAGTTGCCGCAAAGAATGCGTCCGGGGTCGCTTTGGAATTTAACACGCTTGTCGTTACAAGTTTTATTACCAATGTCTATATTGGTATGTTTATCTATTGTGTTATATCGTCATATCATGCATCCAATTAAAGAACTCGACTTAGCAAGTAGGGCATTTAGTAAAGGAGACTTTAGCGTCAGGGTTCGGGAGCAGTTGGGCTCACGTAACGACGAACTGTCTCAATTAGCTGAAACATTTGATTTAATGGCTGAGCGGATCAGTGAGCAAATTATGCACCAACGTGTATTATTAACGGATCTCTCCCACGAGTTGAGAACACCTTTAACACGCTTAGATATCGCAACGGATAACTTACTCTCTCACAGGGAGGAGGGCGTAGAGGACACACAAATTAAATTAGAACGTATTCATAAAGAGTCACAGCACATTCGTAAGTTAGTGGATGACACGCTAACTTTGTCTTGGTTAGATAATGAATCACCTCAGTTACGTATTGAACCTTTGGACTTAGTCGATTTACTCGAAATCCTCATTGAAGATGGACGTTTTGAGTACCCAGATAAACTGATTTCTGCTGACTTACCTAATCAAGCTCATATTGAAAACAGTAATCATAGGGCATTAGGTCAAGCACTTGAGAATATACTTAGAAATGCACTACGTTACACACCCATTAATAAACAAGTGCGCGTTAGTCTCATTGATCATGAATATGAATATCAAATTATTATTTCAGATCAAGGCCCTGGAGTGCCTAAAGAGCATTTAAATACTATTTTTAGGCCTTTCTTTCGGATTGATTCAGCCCGTTCGTGCAACAGTGATAGTTTTGGTTTAGGGCTTGCTTTAGCACAGCGACAATTAAACGCGATCGCAGCAACAGTATTTGCTACAAATAGCATTGCCGGTGGCTTAATCATGACGGTAACAGTACCTAAAGGTGTATAAAATTATATTTATTATTGTTAATACATCCAATTAATGAATAATTAAATCAGCATCTTAATTAATCCTATAGCTTAAGTAGGTTTCATTTCTGTGTTTTATTCACGCTAAATGTAACAAATGTAAAGTTGCTATGCTTTTTCTTAAAAGAAAATGATAATCCTTCTTATTTACCATTAAGAAGGAACGTTCCCCTTGAAAAAGTTAGCCTTAGTGAGTGCCATTTGTACATCATTCAGTTCACCTATATCCGCGCAAGAACTTGCTAAAAGTAAAGCATCTGTTGAAAAAATATCTGTAGTTGGCTCTGCAACTAATTTGAGTATTACAGCTGAAGAAATAGAACAATATCAAGCAAGTGATCTGGCTGATATTTTTCGACATTCACCTTCTGTTAGCGTGGGTGGCTCGGTAGGCGTTGCGCAAAAGATCTATATTCGTGGTGTTGAAGATTCTTTATTAAATATAACGGTTGATGGTGCACAACAAACATCAACGTTATTTCATCATATTGGCCGTGTAACAATAGATCCAGACCTACTGCAACAAATAGATGTACAAGCGGGGGCCGGTGAAGCAACAAGTGGTCCTGGTGCGATTGGTGGCTCTATACGCTTTAAAACTAAAGACGCACAAGACCTACTTAACCAAGGTGAACAATTTGGTGGGCGTGTTAAAGCAAGTTATTTTTCAAATGACGGCACGCGTTTCAGTACCAGTGTATACGGTAAATTAAGTGATACATGGGGGTTATTAGGATATTTCAGTACTGTGGATCGCGATAACATGGAAGATGGTGATGGCGATACTATTTATGGTACAGCTGCTGATCAAGATATGATGTTTATTAAAGTCAGTGGTGAGTTAGCAGATAATCATCATTTATCGTTAAGTATTGAAAAACGCGACGAAGAAGGGGATTTTTCGGCACGTCCTAACTGGGCGGTGCAAGAAGGTGATGCTTTGTACCCAAGCGAAGCAAAACGAGATACTTACGTTGCTAATTATATATTTTCTCACAATAACTTATTGTATTTAGAGGCGACAGCATACAAAACCGAATCATCTTTTAATGGTGGTCGTTTTGCTTGGCTTGCTGACATTGATACATATGGCTTAGATATTCGTAATACAAGTATTATTGATGAACATAAATTTATTTATGGTGTTGATTATAGAAACGATGAGGTGTCGAGCGGATCTGCAGCAGGTACAAAAGAAAATGCAGAACAAGGCAGTGTACTTGGGATTTATGCGCAAGGTTATAGTGATATTACCCCACAACTTTTACTGAGCTATGGGGTGCGTTTTGATAGTTATAAGTTTAAACAAGACATCTTATTAGATGAATATTATGGCACTGCAATTACAGAAAGTGCATCGAGTTTAGACGATAGTGAAGTAAGTTTTAATATAGGTTTAGCATACGACATAAATGATGCTTGGACAGTAGGGCTTGGGTATGCTGAAGCTGCGCGTGGAAAACAAATAGGCGATGGCTTTACCATCGATGGATATTTATATGATGGCTCAGATATTCCCGTGGCGGATGAAAGTTTAGTACCTGAGACAGTCGCCAATATTGAGGCATCCATAACGTACACAAGTGAAAATTTATCCGCTAAGGCCAGTATTTACAATTCTTCTTTAGATGATGTGATATTTGAAGGATATGAAGGAGACTCGGTTTATAACAATATAGGCACGTTAGATACTAAAGGGTTTGAGTTTGACCTAGCATATCGCTTAAATTCATTTGATTTCTTCATTGGATTTTCAGCTACTGATACAGAGCTTGACCCTCGTAATGGTCTATATACTGTAAGCTATGATGCAATTGATATTAATGGTTATGAGTTTGTCGGTTTAGGTAATAGCAGAGGTAATACATGGGTTGCCGGCGTTGATTACGATGTTAACACCGATGCAAAGGTTGGTTTTAGTGTAACTAAAGTCGATTCGCTTGATATTGATACTCTTCATCAAGCCGTTGATCTTGGTTGGACCGATTCTTTATATACCCTAAATAAACCAAGCTATACCACTTTTGATCTATATGGACAGTGGAATGTGACGAATTCATTATTATTGAATGTTGCTGTTACTAATTTATTTAATGAGTTATATATCGATCATTCAAGTGTGGGTGATTACAGTGAAGTATTTGGTACTGTTGTTGGTCCATACGAATCTGGGCGCGATATTCGCTTATCGATTTCCTACCAGTTTTAAGAATAAGTAACTTATTTTATGTTCTTAAAACTATTTAAAAAGTGGGTCTTTTGGGCCCACTTAATTATAGGTCTAATCGCCGGTTTATTTATTTTTAGCATGTCGTTCACGGGTTTTCTATTAACCTATGAACGACAGATTGTTGAGCTAGATGAAATGCGATTTACTGTAAATAACACCTATGTTCAACAGCGACTATCGGCTGATGATGTTGTGGATATTTTGCGAAAATCGCATCCGAGTCAATCACATATTTATATTCGTTGGGTTAATCGAGAAGGGGCTGCCATTCCTGCCTGGGCTGGAAAGCATAGCTACTTATTACACCCTTATACAGGAGACGTGCTTCGTGAAGGAGAGGGGTTGGCGGCTGACTTTTTTCACGTTGTAACTGATATACATCGTTATTTATTACTGCATGGCGCTTCGCAGGTGATTGGTAAAAATATAAATGGCTACGCTAATCTATTTTTTATCTTTTTATTACTATCGGGTGCTTACCTGTGGTTCCCAAAGCGATTTAACCGCTCTGCGTTAAAAGGATACTTATTACTAGCAAAGAGTTACAAATCATCACATCATCGAAATAGGCAGTGGCATTTAGTTTTTGGGATTTGGTGTTTACCGGTTTTACTCGTTTTGTCATTAACGGCTACTTTGTTTCATTTTGACTGGGCGAATAAAGCGTTATATGGCGCGTTTGGGCAAAACGTACCCGAGCGAGAAAAGCATCTACCAGTATTCGATTTATCGGCAGATGAAGTACTGTACGATACTTTATTTCAACAAGCTAAAGTACATGCAATTAACAATGGTGCCGCTGATTGGTATTCAATGTGGTTAGAATTAGGTGACAAAAAACACGAAGCACGTTTTTATATTGATACCAGTATAGGGAATCGTCAAGAATATGCGTATTCATTATTTTTAGATACTCGCACGGGGGATGTAACTAAAACGCTAAAAAAATCGGATTGGACGCGAGGTGATCAAGCATGGGGAACATCTCGATTTTTACATACCGGTGAATACTTTGGTTTTTTAGGGCAAACATTAGCTGGTTTGGCATCATTGCTCGCATGTTTTTTAGTGTATACAGGCATAGTTTTAGCATGGAAGCGATTGATAACTAAGCGCTAATTTACACTTTTCGTCGAGTATTTGATTGCTTGAAATGTGCGATTTGATATATAAGAATTTATTTTACACAAAAAAGCCAGCGTATTAGGCGCTGGCTTTTAGTATTCAAATGCTTACTTAGTTAAGCCGCATCAGCTTCTTTTTTAACGCTATTTCGTGCTGCTTTGCCTGCAAGTAAATCAGCAGGGTCAAAGTCATCAACGTTAATAACATCTAAACGAGATTGCTCAACGGCAGCTAGTTTATCAGCCTCTGCTTGGCTTAATATACCGGCTTCAAGTCCCATTTGCGCTACTTTATCAAGCTGGAAGAATGGCAGTTTAAGGCCTTTCTCTTTGCATACTCTTTCAAATAATGGCTCAACGTCTAGGATGTCTTTAAGCGTTTGCTCTTGACGACCCACAAGGTTAAGCGGCTCATTTTTTAAGTATACATAGCTTGCTAAGCGGTTACGCGTTTCGCTAGGTACTTGTAGCAGTTGTGCAAGTTTATGCTCAAGCTGGTCAGTTGGTTTACGAACAGGGCGACCAAACGGGAATAACAATACTTTTAACACGGCACGTAGTGGAGCCGAAGGCATGTTATTAATTAAATCAGCAAGTGCACGTTGGCAATGGTAAAGATGATCTTGGCAACTCCATTTTACTAGAGCAAAATCTTCTTTTTTACGGCCTTCGTCGTTGTAACGCTTAAGCGTTGCAGACACTAAGTATAAGTAACTAAGTAAGTCACCTAAACGTGCTGAAATACGTTCTTTACGTTTAAGTGAGCCACCAAATACTGCCATGCTAATGTCAGACATAAGAGCAAGTGATGCACTAAAGCGCGACGCTATACGGTAAAATTCAGCTGTTTCGTCGTTGTACGGCACACTTGTAAAACGAGCGCCGGTAAGTGCAAGCCATTTAGTACGTACAAGGTTCGACATAGTAAAACCAATGTGACCCATTAGCGCTTTATCAAATACGTTAAGCGCTTCTTCGCGGTCTTCAATTTCGCACGCACCTAGTTCGGTAAGTACAAATGGATGACAGCGAATTGCACCTTGACCGTAAATAATCATATTACGGGTCAAGATATTTGCACCTTCAACGGTAATGGCAATAGGTGCACCTTGATAGCCACGACCTAAATAGTTATTTGGCCCAAGCATGATGCCCTTACCGCCAAGTACATCCATTGCATGAATAGTTGCATCACGCATTTGCTCTGTCAGGTGGTATTTAATAATGGCAGAAACAACTGATGGCTTTTCGCCTAAATCAACCGCACCTGTAGACATACTAACCGCAGCATCAGAGCTGTAAGCGTAACCAGCAAGTTTTGCTAGTGACTCTTCAACACCTTCCATTTTACCAATAGGTAAGCGGAACTGGCGACGAATGCGGCTATACGCACCCGTTGCAACGGCAATCATTTTAATGCCGCCAGCAGAATTTGACGGCAATGTAATTGCACGACCAACCGATAAACACTCAACCAGCATGCGCCAGCCTTGACCAGCCATATCTGGACCACCAATAATATAATCAAGTGGTACGAAAATGTCTTTACCGCGAGTAGGACCATTTTGAAATGGTACGTTTAGCGGGAAATGTCGACGACCAATTTCAACTCCAGGAGTATCCGTTGGAATAAGTGCACAGGTGATGCCTGGCTCTTTATTGTCGCCAATTAGGCCGTCTGGATCTTGTAATTTAAACGCAAGTCCAAGCACGGTAGCCACTGGAGCAAGTGTAATGTAACGCTTATTCCACGTTAAACTAACACCCACAACCTCTTCACCATTCCATTGCCCTTTACATACCACACCGTAGTCTGGAATTGAGCTTGCATCAGAACCCGCTTCTGGCGAAGTTAACGCAAAACATGGAATTTCTTGACCGCTCGCTAGGCGCGGTAAGTAATGATCTTTTTGCTCTTTTGTACCATAGTGTTGTAATAATTCACCTGGGCCTAAAGAATTCGGTACACCCACAATTGACGAAAGTAATGTTGATTTACTTGTTAGTTTTTGAAGTACACAAGACTGTGCAAATGCAGAAAACTCTAAACCGCCGTATTCTTTTTTGATGATCATGGCAAAGAATTTATTATCTTTTAGATATTGCCATACATCTTGAGGAAGGTCGGTTAGTTCGTGCGTTGCTTCCCAATCGTCCAACATGCCACATACTACTTCAACAGGGCCATCAACAAAGGCTTGCTCTTCAATAGTAAGTTTAGGAACTGGGTATTGGTGAAGTTTTTTCCAATCTGGGTTACCGCAAAATAAGTCAGCTTCCCACCAAGTTGTACCGGCATCAATAGCTGATTTTTCAGTATCAGACATGCTTGGCGTTACTTTTTTGAACACAGCAAAAATAGGCTTGATGATATATTGCTGACGAAGGCCAGTAACAGAAAGAGGAACCGCGATGATCAAAAAGATCAACCAGCTAATTAAACCAAAAGCACCGGCGAAGGTACCTATAAGTAGGGTTGCGGCAGAAACACCAAGTGCTGTGTTCCAACTCGCTCTGTGGTAAATCGCTGTGCAAAGCAGCACGATTAAACCGAGTGTAAATATGAGTGTCATTTTTATTCCTTAATAGAGGTCAGACCACCTCACTTAGAGTAGCGCTAGTCACAGTAATTTTCAAGTACATAACGATGTTAAATTGTAGTAGAAAGTAACTTAAATACGATATTTATTTACCCGATAGAGGAAGGCTTAATAACTATCGTATAGTCAAAGCATTAGCCGTAAGCAGTGTTAACGTAAAAATAAATAAATCTAATAGTAAAATGACACTTTTTAAGTAAATATAGCCGTTATAGTGGGCTGCAAATTAGTGTACGCTTAATACACAAATATAACGCTATTTATTTTAATGTATGGTTTTTGAGGGTTATTTTATTAATGTGTGAATTACTTGGCATGTCAGCCAATGTGCCTACTGATATCTGTTTTAGTTTTTCAGGTCTTTTAGAGCGTGGCGGAAACACCGGCCCGCATAAAGATGGTTGGGGTATTACGTTTTACGAAGGTAAAGGCTGTAGAACCTTTAAAGATCCGCAGCCGAGTTATCAATCTGAAATTGCAAAGCTCGTTAAAGCATACCCCATTAAAAGTGTCTCGGTTATTAGCCATATACGCCAAGGTAACCGCGGGAGAGTGTGCCTTGAAAATACTCATCCTTTTACGCGAGAGTTATGGGGGCGTGAAATTACTTACGCTCATAACGGGCAGCTATCTAATTATCATGATTTAAAACCGCAGTACTATCGCCCAGTGGGTAACACCGATAGCGAACTAGCTTTTTGTTGGTTGCTTGATAAAATTCGCGAAAAATACCCAAAGCGTCCAAGTAATATGGCGTCGGTTTTTAGATACGCGGCCAAGCTTTCGCAAACTCTGCGTGAAAAAGGGGTGTTTAATATGTTATTGACCGACGGGGTGTTTGTTTTAGCGTATTGCACTAATAACTTACATTACATAACGCGCCGTGCGCCATTTGGTAAAGCAACATTGATTGATGCCGACATGGTGGTTGATTTTCAACAAGAGACCACACCAAACGATGTAGTAACAGTTATAGCTACAAGGCCTTTGACGAATGATGAGCGCTGGCAAAAAATGGAGCCGGGGGAATTTGCATTATTTAAAATGGGTGAGCTAATTTAGCCCACCTATTTTAAATATTAGCTTAACTTTGGTTTAATTAAATTTAGTTAGCTTCTTGAGGTTGTTGTGCTGTTGCAGGCGCAATAGCTGTAGGTGATGTAACAGTAAATGAATTCATTTGAACTTCAAACTGCTCCATACCTTTTTCGCCTTTCCACATACGCACCAGCATGTAATCCATTTCTGGCGCAAACCATGCAATTGCTTGGCGTTTATCGTTATCGTATAAACGTTTTACTTTAATGGCTTCTATATTACCGATAGGTAGGGAGATCATCTCTTTTTCAACAACTTCAAAGTTGTAGTCGCGGCGGCTACCTTTTTTGTCTATAAGCGGGAATGAAAAGCTCGTTTCGCCTTTTTTCAAACCTTCGCGCACTTGCACTTGGTATGAAATAGCATCCTGAAATTCATCAGTCCATTCGCACTTAAGTGGGTATTCGCTAGCGCTGCTAGTCACTACTTTATTTGTAGTATCAAAATCAATTTTATAATCTTTATCTGGGCCGGTACCGGTGCGGATCATATTGTAATGATGCGGAGTAACTTTGCCATCTTTAAAGGTAAACTGTGATGTTTCTTCACGAGAGTCAGAGAAAATCATCCACTCAATATTACTGTGGTATGTGAGTTGATAAGTGTCGTCACTTATTTTTTTGAGCTCACGAACAGCCTCGCCATGATTTTTACCTTTGCGTAAAATATCGTAGTTAGCTTGATACTGAGTCAATTCACCTGCAACTAGGCTAGTTGGAAGTAAAGCGCCCGCACATAATAACAGGGCACTTATTTTTTTATTGTGAGTAGTGCGCGCCGTGTGCAGGAAGTTGTTTTTTGTCAAGAACTGCATAATCTGCTTCCATAGTAAGTCTGTGTTCACTGAACCACTTGACCACCAAAGGATAAATTACATGCTCTTGCTCATGCACGCGTTTTGCTAATGTTTCTGCTGTATCATCCTTGAGTACAGGTATTTGCGCCTGAAGAATAACGGGACCGCCGTCTAACTCTTCAGTAACAAAGTGAACACTTACGCCATGAACATTATCTTTTGCATCAATTGCTCTTTGGTGGGTATTCAGCCCCTGATACTTAGGCAACAAAGATGGATGAATGTTCAACATTTTTCCAACATATTTTTGCACTAAGCTAGGAGTAAGAATACGCATAAATCCAGCTAATACAACTAGATTTGGCATAAAAGAGTCGATAACGTTCATTAATTGCGCATCGTATGCTTCGCGCGAGTCAAAATCTTTATGACTGAGCACTTTTGTAGCAATACCTGCTTGTTTTGCACGCTCTAGGCCATAAGCGTCTGCTTTATTACTAATAACAGCCGCTATATGCCCGTTTATCTCGCCACGTTCGCAGGCATCTATAATGGCTTGTAAATTAGAGCCACTACCTGAGATTAAAACTACCAGACGAGTCGGTGCCATTACTTAGCACCACCTACAATTTCAACTTGCTCTTCGCCAGCTGCTGCATCTTGAATTTCACCAAGGTGCCATGCATTTTCGCCCAAGTCTTTTAACATTGTTAAGCTTTGCTCAAGTTTGTCTGCAGGGACGACTAAAACCATGCCTACACCACAGTTAAATGTACGGTACATTTCATGTGTAGTAATGTTGCCGTTTTCTTGTAACCAATTAAAAATTGGTGGCCACTGCCAGCTATCACCTTTAACTACAGCTTTTGCTGAAGTGGGTAATACGCGTGGAATGTTTTCCCAAAAACCGCCGCCAGTAATATGCGAAAGCGCATGTACGTCAACGTTTTTGAATAACTCAAGTAAAGGTTTTACGTAAATACGCGTAGGCTCAAGTAGAGTTTCGCCTAATGTTTTACCTTCAAAGTCAGCGCTGGTATCAGCGTTTGACACTTCAAGTACTTTACGAATTAAAGAGAAGCCATTTGAATGAGGACCGCTTGAAGCAAGTGCAATAAGCTGATCGCCTGCTGCTACTTTTGTGCCATCAATAATTTTTGATTTTTCTACAACGCCTGTACAAAAGCCTGCCATGTCGTAGTCTTCACCATCATACATACCTGGCATTTCAGCTGTTTCGCCACCAATTAGGGCACAACCTGAAATTTCACAACCTTTGCCAATGCCTGTCACTACGTCAGCTGCTGTGTCTACATCTAGTTTACCCGTTGCATAGTAATCTAGAAAAAACAGGGGTTCAGCACCTTGAACAATTAAGTCGTTTACACACATTGCAACTAAATCAATACCAACCGTATCGTGTTTTTTTAAGTCGATTGCTAAACGTAGTTTAGTACCAACGCCATCTGTGCCTGCAACTAATACTGGTTGCTTGTAACCTTCAGGAATTTCACAAAGTGCGCCAAAACCACCAATTCCGCCCATTACTTCAGGACGACGAGTTTTTTTAACTACGCCTTTAATACGCTCAACAAGTGCATTACCAGCGTCGATATCTACGCCCGCGTCTTTATAGCTTAGAGACTGTTTTTGTTCGCTCACAGGTTTTCCTCAAAATAGTTGTTTTGGGTTGCTTAGAAACGCGCGTATTTTACAACAATTGCAAGGTCGCGGCTAGCGCAAATGTAATTTTGAAATAATAAACAAGGACACTTGTCCGCTGCTTGTTGTTTAAATAAACAAAAAAACGCCCGCAGGCGTTTTTTTAGTATTTAAGGCGTTAAATTAACCGCTATGCTTTTGCAGTTAATATTGCTCTAAGTGGAGCAGGGTAACCTTCAATTGTTTTACTTGTGTCGTTTGGATCTAAAAAGTCGATTAACGATTCGTTTTCCATCCAATCGGTTTTGCGTTGTTCTTCAAGCGTGGTAATAGCGCAATCTTTTATTTGCACATCTTTAAAGCCAACGCGTTCCATCCACAGTTTTAATGCTGCAGTACTTGGAATAAACCAAACGTTGCGCATTTTAGCGTAGCGATCAGTTGGGACTAATACTGTGTTTTCGTCACCTTCAATTACTAGCGTTTCAAGCACAAGTTCGCCGCCTGGGCGTAGCTGCGCTTTTAATTGCGCTAAAAAGTCGATAGGTGAGCGACGATGATAAAGTACGCCCATCGAAAAAACCGTATCAAACGCTTTAAGCTCGGGTAATGCTTCAACACCAAGTGGTAGTAAATGTACGTTTTCATCTGGGTTGTAGTGTTTAATTGCCTGAAACTGACATAAAAATAAATCAGATGGATCAATACCCACGACAAACTCTGCGCCTTCACCGCGCATACGCCATAAATGATAACCTGAGCCACAACCAATATCTAAAACAGTGCGGCCTTTTAATGGCTCAATATTAGGCAGGAGTCTGTCCCACTTCCAATCACTGCGCCACTCTGTATCTATTTCAATACCGTGCACATTAAACGGGCCTTTGCGCCATGGCATCATGCGTTTTAATAAATGCATGGCTTGCTTTTGCTCGCCATCACTCATCTCCCCTGGTGCGCCAATTTCTACCTTAGTAGAAATATCAACATGGCTTGTTGAAACCTCAGGCAAGTTTTTAAGTACTTTTTGCCATTTAGGTAAATCACCGTGGCTAGCCTCGTTTTGCCAATGTTTTAATTGTGCAGGCAGTGTTTCTAGCCAGTGACTAAGTGGGCTTTGTGCAATAGATGCGTAAAATTGGTTAAACCATTGAGACATGGATGACTCTCTTTATTTAATTGCTACCATTGAGCAAAAATTAAAACATTGATACCACACTTGAGTTTGGCTAAAACCAATATCTTGTAAGCGAGTAAAGTGAGCGCTTAGTGTATCTGGGCGCATAACGTTTTCGATGGCGGTACGCTTTTGGCTTATTTCAAGCTCAGAGTAACCATTGTGTCGTTTAAAGTCGTGGTGCAAATCAATCAATAAATTGTCGCATTGCTCATTTTCAGCTTTAATTTTTTCGCTTAGCAGCAATACACCACCAGGTTTTAAATTAGCATATATTTTTTCAAGCACAGCTTGGCGCTGCGCGTGTGGAATAAACTGCAACGTAAAATTCATTGCTACTACCGAGGCGTTTTGAATTTCAAGCTCGTTAATATCGCCTAAAGTAACAGTAACAGGCACATCTGATTTAAAACCTTGTAAATGTACCTTACAACGTTCAACCATTGCTTGAGAGTTATCTACCGCTATTATATGGCAGTTATCGGTACGAATATTACGGCGCATACTAAGTGTTACGGCGCCCAGTGAGCAGCCTAAATCATAAAGATTTGAGTTACTTTGCGCGTATTCACCGGCGAGTTTACCCATTGTACTGACAATAGTTGCGTAGCCCGGTACTGAGCGTTGAATCATATCGGGAAATACTTCGACTACATTTTGGTCAAAGCTAAAATCTTTTACTTGTTGCTCAGAGGCATAAATACTGTCTTTTATGGTCACGAAAGCAGTCTCTTTTAAAATAATAGTGTTATTTTAACATTTTATACTGGATAGTCAGTGATAAATTCAGTAGCTTGACTAGAATTATGAATAATAAGCACAAAAAGAGATTATTAAATGAGTAAAAGTAAGGTGATTAGTACCGACGATATTTTAGCAACCCTGTGTCATTCTGTAACAGGCGTACTTACCTCAGCCAGCGGCAACAGCATTAGCTATTCTGCAATGGTACAAAAAATAACGCGAACATGTATGCGCCCAGATATTGGTTGCTTTGTTTTGTTTGATGGTGGTTTTACCGGATTGGTAATTACTAACTTCACCTCGCAAGCAGCAATGGAAATTTATGGCGATTATATGCGTAATATGGGGATGCCAGAAGAAGAAATAGCGCATAGCCATTTATCAGACGATGTGTCTAACGTATTAGGTGAGTTAATGAACCAAATTGTTGGCGACTTTACATCTAAAGTACGCGAACAATTACACACTTCTATTACGCAAAACCAGCCGAAAATGATGGCAATTAACAAACAAGTGCAAATATCGGTAGATACCACGATGGATCGCCCACAAGCACGTCGCGTGACATTTACTACCAGTAAGCAAAATATCTTTTACCTAGAACTTGCTATGGATAAAACTGAGTTTATTAAACTACATGATTTTGACATTGTAGAAGCTATAGACCCTGATGACATTATCGAAAATGAAGCCAAACAACAAGCTGAAAAATCTAAAGCAGCTGCGTCTTCTGGACAAGATGACGACGATGACGACTTCATGGCAGGCTTAGGGCTTTAAGTTTATTTATGTAGGTTGGGTTGAGTGAAACGAAACCCAACGTTTGCTCTATCAACTCTTCGCTATCAGCTTTTAGTAGGTTGATACGACCCATAAAAACGCGATTTGATATCGCGTTTTTTATTAACCAAAATATAAATTCTCTTTAGTATTAGTAAGGATATTTTAAATGACTGATACGGAAAACGGTGATTGCAAGCTTACAAAAGAAGTTGGGAGGTTTGTAAAGTCGCACATAATACCGAAATCCCTAACTAGGCCAAACATTTCAGGGAATAAATTTATTGAAAAGAAAGTGACTAATCGCGGACCCTTTTATGGCAAAGCAAGTGATAGCTGGTATGACCCAAATATAGTGACCCAAAAAGGTGAAGATATTTTAGCGTATTTAGATACCTTAGCTATTGAGGAGCTTCGAGGTTTAGGTTTGGTTTGGTCTAGTCATTTATTTAAAGCAAACTCTGCCAAACAGCTAAATAGCCTCAGACTAGTAAAATTTCAAAGACCCAAATTAATTAGAAAATACTTTCTTAGCCTTTTGTGGAGAGCTGCAGTAACAAAAATTTCGGCATTTAGTGAAGTTAATTTAAATGCAAAAAACATTGAACTTCTTAGACAGATTATAGTTGGTGAGAAGGAAGATAATAGAGCTATTTTTCCAATTAGCTTGGTTCAGTTATCTACAAAAGGTCATACAGTCAATTTAGCACCATTTAAGCACAAGATGGATATTAATGGAGGTGAGAATATATATCGCTTCTATCATGATGGACTTGTTATTCATATGTATATTGATGATCCGCGGTTGTCTGTTTTAAAATCTTCGGTTGATTATAATCACCCTATGTTCGTTGGATTGGATATAACTATTATTAACCAAATCAATTATGAAAATTCATTTCAATATCAAAATACTTTGAAACATACAAAAGAATATTTCAATCACTTTCCTAGCCAACGTCCAGCTAAAGCATCTAAGAGTACTCATAAATAAGGATTCTCTCCCATCGCCACAACCACACAAAATATCCTTAAATCTAATTCCAATTGGTGGTAACTCGGCTCCATGTGGCAGCAAAGTTGGTAAAAGCCTTTGTTATGGTCTTTTTCTTTAAAGTGGGCGAGCTCATGTACCACTAACGCTTTTAATAATGGCTCGGGGGCGCGCAGCAAGTCGCTATTTATGGCTAAATCGTGCTTTCGGGTTTTGCCTTGCATTCGATACGTATGTGTACCCAGTGCGTTGGTGACCATATCGCCTTGCTTTTTAAATGCTGCGCGCCCAAACGGTGGTGCATTTTTTAAATACTGTTTTTTAAGCTCGGTTGCATAGCTATAAAGTAGTTTATCGCTGGTAATAGTATGTGCTTGCGGATACTTTTTAAGTAAGTAGTCACATACCTTTTTGTTATTTATAAGGCTTAATACTTGCTCAACAATGTTAGCTGGGTAGCCGGTAAAGTAACGTGCGTATTCACTCATTATTGTTTCTCTGTCGTTTTACTTTTAAAAAAGTGCTTGCTGGTGGGCTTCTTTTTCGCCAGTAAATGGGTTTAATGCTTTGTGATCATAACCAAGGTCTTTGCAAAACTGCCTTGCTAATAATGGCGCTTCTCGGTTATCTGCCGTATGAAAAAACACATAGGGCGTTTTTCCTTCATCAAGCCATTGTTTTACTTTACTTAGCCACGGTTTATAAAAGGGTTTATAGTCGTTTTGTAAATCGGCTATTACAAAGCGCGCCATAGGCTCTGAGCCAGTAGCTATTGCATGTACCGGTAAGTGGGGCTTTTTTTGCTGTGCATCTATTAGCGCTTCGGTTGTTGGTTTTACCGCAAATAGGGCGCGAGTATCCATCGATATACGATTTATGTTGTTTGCCATTAATAATTGGTTAAGCGCTATTTCGGCTTCACCCTTTTGAAAAAACGCAGTATGACGTACCTCTACACCGTAATTAACCTCTTTTGGTAACAGGCTAATAAATTGGGCGAGTTTGGGTAAGTCACCAGGGCCAAATGCTTTAGGTAATTGCAGCATGATTTGCCCGGTTTTTTCTAAAATAGGGGAGAACAAGTTAAGCCAATCAGTGAGCTCGGTTTGAACATTAGTTAGGTGCAGCTCGTGGCTAAAGCGACGATTAAACTTAAAAGTAAATTTAAAATCGTCGGGTACGCTGTTTGCCCAGCGCAATACGGTGCTTGGCGAAGGGTCAGCGTAAAAGCTGGTATTGCCTTCAACAGAATTAAAGTGTTGGGCGTATTGGCTAAGCATATCGGCGTTTTTACATTGGCTTGAAAATAAATTGCCTTTCCATGCATTACTCGACCACTGCGGGCATCCAATATATAACATACAAACTAGCGCCTTATTATAAAGTGGCGATAGTGTAGCAAATAACAAAACGAGCTGCTGTAAATTCAGGGGCAAAAGCGGCACACGCCCTAGCATCTTAATACTACTTGGGTATAATGCAGGGCTTAATTTGATTATTTTTAGATTGCTAGCGGCTTTATTTGTATTGTGGTGACCTGTTTTTTAAATCACACGCCTTAAAACAAATAAATATAACCGTTTAAGCCTTTTATCTGACAGGAAAACTATGCGCTCTATATATTGCGGACAGCTAAATAAAACTCACGTAGATCAAGAAGTTGAACTATGTGGCTGGATCAACAAACGACGTGACCTTGGTGGACTTATCTTTGTCGATTTACGCGATAGAGAAGGTTTAGTACAAGTTGTATTCGACTCTGACATTGAAGAGTTAATGAGTTCAGCTAACACACTTCGCCAAGAATTTTGTGTTCAGCTAAAAGGTACTGTACGTGCACGCCCTGATAGCCAAGTAAATAAAGACATGGCAACAGGTGAAATTGAAGTTTTAGGTACTGAGCTTACAATTATTAACCGCTCTGAGCCATTACCGCTTGATTTTAACCAAGTAAACTCAGAAGAGCGTCGTTTAAAATACCGCTACCTAGACCTACGTCGTCTCGAAATGAGTGACCGTATTAAATTACGTGCTAAAGCAAGCAGCTTTGTTCGTCGCTTTTTAGATGAAAACGGCTTTTTAGACATCGAAACACCTGTACTTACTAAAGCAACGCCAGAAGGCGCACGCGATTACTTAGTGCCAAGCCGCGTTCATAAAGGTAGTTTTTACGCTTTACCACAGTCTCCACAGTTATTTAAGCAATTGTTGATGATGTCGGGTTTTGACCGTTACTACCAAATTGTTAAATGTTTCCGTGATGAAGATTTACGTGCCGATCGTCAACCAGAATTTACCCAAATAGATATAGAAACCTCGTTCATGAGCTCTGATCAAGTACGTGGTATGACTGAAAAAATGATCCGCGAGATGTGGCAAACATTGTTAAACGTTGATTTAGGCGATTTTCCAATCATGCCTTACAGCGAGGCAATGAGCCTTTACGGTTCTGATAAGCCAGATTTACGTAACCCAATGAAATTAGTTGATGTTGCAGATTTAGTTAAAGACGTAGAGTTTAATGTTTTCTCAGGTCCGGCTAACGACGAAAAAGGTCGTGTTGCTGTATTAACTGTACCGGGTGGCGCTAAGCTTTCTCGTAAACAGCTTGACGATTACACTAAGTTTATTGGTATTTACGGCGCTAAAGGCATGGCGTGGATGAAAGTAAACGACCACACTGCAGGCGCTGAGGGTGTTCAATCACCAGTGGCTAAGTTTTTAAGCGAAGACGTAATCACAAAATTACTTGAGCGTACTAATGCACAGTCTGGCGATATTATTTTATTCGGTGCCGATAAGCGCAATACAGTAAATGAAGCAATGGGCGCACTGCGCGTTAAGATTGGTGTTGACTTAGAAATCACTAACCTTAATAGTTGGGCACCACTTTGGGTTGTAGACTTCCCAATGTTTGAAGAAGATGACGAAGGCACATTACATGCTGTGCATCATCCATTCACTGCACCAAAAGATATTACTGCAAGTGAGCTTGAAGCAAACCCTGCTGCGGCTATTTCAGATGCCTACGACATGGTATTGAACGGCTACGAAGTGGGTGGCGGTTCGGTACGTATTCATAATGCAGATATGCAAGAAACTGCATTTAGAATTTTAGGTATTAACGAGCAAGAGCAACAAGACAAGTTTGGCTTTTTACTTGATGCACTTAAATACGGCACACCACCACATGCTGGTTTAGCATTTGGTCTTGACCGTTTAGCAATGCTTTTATGTGGTACCGATAACATTCGTGACGTTATTGCTTTCCCTAAAACAACACAAGCGTCGTGTTTATTAACTAACGCGCCTAGTAAGCCTAATATGGATTCGTTAGCTGAGCTTGCAATTAGTGTTGTGGAAAAAGCGATACCTAGCGAAGAGTAATTTTTATTTAGCTTATTGAGCTAAATTTAAAAACCCTTAAGTTATATGCTTAAGGGTTTTTTTGTGGTTAAATTTGCAGCAGAGTGTATTTTAACCGAACAGACGAAAAAGGAATTATTATGTCGATCAATGCAACCTTATTTGGTGAGTTCTTAGTTTTTTTTATTGTGCTGAGTATTCCTATTTTTGCTGTAATTAGCTACAAAATAGGTAAGCGTAAAAGTACTATGCCGGGGGTTTTAGCTTTTGTGGGTGGCTGTTTAGCGCTATTTCCACTATTTGCTTTGATTTTTATTGCAGTGCTTGCGCTTAAAAAAGATTTACCTAAAAATAGCGTCTATGCCCATTAAAAACTAGGTTAATAGTGTCAATTTCAAATAATAATCACTACTTCGACGAGCAATTTAATGCTTTGCTGCACGAAGAGCAACTAACTGAAAATTCTGAGTTTGAAGAGTGCACATTTACCGATTGCGACTTTTCAGGCGGGCAGTTTAAAAATTGCCGATTTATACAGTGCAACTTTAAAAACTGTAATTTATCGTCACTTAAATGGAACTACAGCTCGCTTGAAGATGTAAGTTTTAGCCACTGTAAATTAAATAGTCTGCAATGGACTGACGTAGATTGGCCAGCGCTTAGTATTAACGCACCGGTGAGTTTTAATTATTGCGAGCTCAGTAATAGTTCTTTTTTTGAATTAACCCTCAAAGCCCTCAAACTAACACACTGCTTTGCCAAAAATGTTGATTTTAGACATGCAGATTTAAGCGGTAGTGAATTTACAGGAACAGATTTTCGCGATAGTGAGTTTTTTCAAACTAACTTAACAAAATGTGATTTTGTAGGTGCTACAGCATTTAATATAGATTTAAATAATAATATTTTAGCGAATGCTAAGTTTGATCGCTTCGAAGCACTAAATTTGCTTACCAGCCTTAATATAGAACTATGTGATTAATTTAGTTTAATATGATTACATATCTAGAAGCGACAGCTTGGCTGGGCTTCTAGATACTGCGCGACTGCGTAATTAACGGCTAGGGCCATTTTTATTACGTGCACTGGCAAGCTGTCTTGCGATTGCTAATAACGCTGGTGAAATATCTTCAGCGCCATCTTTAATTAGTTTTGTAACGTCACCTGACGAAAACAAACCGTCACGTGGTGATTTAATACCTAACTCACGAACAAAATCCTTCGTTTTACCTGTGCTGCCTGTTTCAATAAACTTAAAAATAATACGTTCATTGTTGTTTTTAGCAGGGGTTTTTAGTGTTTCGATTTCGTCATGTATTGCAGTTAGTTTGTCTTCTAAAATTTCTATACGTTCTTGAATGCTATTGTATGATTTCATTTATTGGATCTTTTACTAAATATATTTAAACAATGGCAGCTATTATCGCATAGTTTGACAATAGAGAATGCAAACCTATGAAGTAAAAGTTATTTTTAATTAAAAACAATAATTTATATAAATTTAAATATGCAAAAAACACTTAAAAAGCTTTTTATATTAAGCGCACTAGCTCTAAGTACATCAGTAATAGGCGCAACAAGCTATGCAAACGATGGTGTTATAACTGATGAAAGCCGTAATCGCACTATTCCTATCAATATCACACTACCAAGTAACAATGCTAAGTGCACTGAACAAGTAAAATGCCCTGTAGCGTTTATTAACGCAGGTTACGGGATTAGCCATAACGGGTATACGTTTGCCAGTAATGCGTTTAGTCAGCGCGGATACTTAACAGTAGCAGTTGCACATGAATTAAAAACCGACCCTGACCTTAATCGTGAGCAGCCTTACTTAACAACTCGCATGGAAAACTGGCATCGTGGCGTAGTAACGCTTAAGTTTTTAGTTAATGAGCTATCGAGTAAATACCCAGCATACGACTTTACAAAACTCACCTTATTTGGGCACTCAAACGGCGGGGATATTTCCGCATTATATGGCTCTATTTATCCAAACGAAGTTAGCCAAATTATTACGCTTGATCATCGCCGCATGTTGATCCCGCGCAATAAAAACATTCGCGTACTTACTCTACGCGGTAGTGATTACCCAGCTGATGCGGATGTGCTGTTAAATGATTCAGAGCTGGATAAGTTTCCTGTTACACAAACACTAATAGAAAAATCGCGCCATAACGATATGTACGATGGTGGACCAAAATGGCTGGTGGATAGAATGAGTAAAGAAGTAGAGGCGTTTTTAGATACTAATAAGCTTTAGGAGCGAGTAACAATGGAATTATATGAGCAAGTAGGCCGTAAATTTGTAACTGGCATTTATACTTGTGATCTCAAAGGTTCAATTTGGACAGAAGCTTTTAAATTTATATTAAGATCATATGACGAGTTACATATTAAAAAAGATAAAGTTCATCTTATTTGGACTGAGAACGGAGGGCAATTAAGGCGTAAGCTTTCAAATGATAAACTCTTACTCAGTGTCTTAAAGTTGACTCTTCCAAAATACACCGGGAAAGCATTGGTACTATATCGTGGTGAGTGCCAATTTTTATATGATCAAAATAAGATTGGTTTCTGTTGGACTCCTTTGCAAAGTGTTGCAGAGATGTTTGGTAGTGGTCTAAACGCAATTGAATCAGGAGGTGTTCTCTTAAAAGCTTATGCCCCAGAGTCCGCAATTCTCTCATCACCGAATAAGCACAGTACTGAGCAGATGGAAGAATTTGAGTATACGTGTGATCCTACAGCTTTGGTTAATATTGAAGCTATACAATTCTTTAATAAATTTTAATCAATCTTATATTTAAAAGCATAGCGCAGTGTTACCTGCGCTATATTAATTTCACGGCAGTTATTCTACCAGTTCACTTACAATAACTGGGTTATTGTGTAGTGTTTTATGCACTGGGCATTTGTCGGCTATTTCGAGTAAACGCTGACGCTCTGGCTCAGTTAAGTCGCCACGTAAGGTGATTTTACGGGTAATGGCTTCAAGGTTACCTGTTTGCTCACAATCGTCGCAATCTTTGTTGTAATCGCGAGTGTGATCAAGCTCTACTTTAACATGCTCCAGTGGTAATTTTTTACGTGTAGCGTACATGCGCAATGTCATTGCCGTACAGGCACCAAGCCCCGCTAATAAGTGATGATACGGATCGGGACCTAAGTTTTTACCGCCTACTTTTATTGGCTCATCTGCAAGCCAAGTATGATCTTTTGTACTTACGTGCTGAGTAAATACATGGTCTTTTTCTTCAACAAGTACATTACCACCCGTTAAACTTGCCGTGTATTTAGTTTTGTCGTACTTAACATAACGGTTTGCCCACGTTGCAATTATTTGTGCAGCGTAGTCGGCATCGTTTTTATTTGTTAAAAGGTGATCGGCGTTATCTAGGCTAATAAAGCTTTTAGGATGCTTAGCTGATGCATAAATTTTTTCAGCTTCACTAATATTTACAGTCGCATCAATAGGGGAGTGCATTACTAATAATGCGCGCTTAAGTTTACTTATGTGGCTTTTATCGTACTTGGCTATATCGTCAATAAATTGCTTTTTAATGGTAAATTCACGACCAGCTAAGTTAACTTTAGCTTCACCTGCTGCGTTAATTTCATCAAGGTGTGCTTCAAAGTTATGCGCTACGTGCTGCGCATCTGACGGTGCGCCAATGGTTGTAATAGCCGATACTTCAGGAATATGCTCAGCAGCAGCAAGTACCGCAGCGCCGCCTAAACTGTGGCCAATGAGTAGTTGCGGCGGAGCAAAATGCTCACGTAAATGATTTGCCGCAGATACTAAATCTTGAATGTTTGATGAAAAGTTACTGTTAGCAAAGTCGCCATCACTATTACCTAAACCGGTAAAGTCGAAACGTAGTACGGCGATACCTTGTTGTGTGAGTGCACGGCTAATCCGTGTAGCTGCTGCAATGTCTTTACTGCATGTAAAGCAGTGTGCGAATAGCGCGTAAAACTTAACGTCACCAGAGGGAAGTTCAAGTTGGCCGGCAAGTTCTAAATCGCCGCTTTTAAAAGATACTTTTTGTCGCATGGGGAGCCTTATTTACACAAATAAAATATATTATATTAGGGCGTGTTGACCGTTGTGGATTGAAATTTGTTCAATCTAGGGGCGATTAAATCGCGGCGCGAGGTTTGTAACCTAGTGGACTAAGTAAAAACCGAGCAACAAAGAGTTAATCGTCCCTAGAAAGAACCCAAAGGGTAGCGCATGTTTGGCATTTATGCTGCGTTATCGCCTATTTATGGGGAACAACCACACATCATAGGCTCTGCCTTGCTTAAATACCAAACAGTCTGCTGCAAATTCACCCACCAAAGGTCAGCACGCCCTAGTAGATCAGAGATAGTTACTAAACCTTGCAAATTCAACGTTTTTTTATTAGTTGATCTTGATCAAGCAAAGTGACAGTGACTATGCCTTGCGGACATATGTCCTTATGTTTTTGAGGTCATTTGTCTATCCTCACATAGCGCTATAATGAAGGCTTTGCTACTTTATATAAGTAATTTAGCACTATTAAAAGCAACTCACTTCACACAACCTATTCACTGGAACGTACAATGCAATTACCTACTGTTGATTATAAAGCTCCCGATGCGGCTGCACAATTTGTTGAATCGTTAAGAAATACTGGATTTGGCGTTTTAAAAAACCACCCAATCCCACAGTCTTTAGTTGAGTCTATTTACAAAAATTGGCAAGACTTTTTTAACTCAGAGCAAAAGCACGACTTTTTATTCTCTAAAGAAACTCAAGACGGTTACTTTCCGCCTTCAGTATCAGAAGTAGCGAAAGGCTTTACAATAAAAGACATTAAAGAGTACTTTCATGTGTACCCTAAAGGTCGCGTTCCTGCCCAGCTTGAAGCTGATGTACGTGAATACTACCGTTTAGCAAGTGAATTTGCTGGCACATTATTAAGCTGGGTTCAGGCTGAAGCACCAGCTGATGTACGTGCTAAGTTTTCGATTGATTTAAAAGACATGATTGCCGATTCTGAGCAAACATTGTTACGTATCCTACATTACCCACCAATGACGGGTGATGAAGAGCCTGGTGCTATTCGCGCAGCAGCCCATGGCGATATTAATTTATTAACTGTATTACCAGCTTCTAATGAGCCTGGTTTACAAGTTCAAAAAACAGATGGCGGTTGGTTAGACGTGCCATGTGATTTTGGCAGCTTAATTATTAATATCGGCGACATGCTACAAGAAGCGTCGGGCGGGTATTTCCCATCGACAATTCACCGTGTAATTAACCCAACGGGTAAAGCATCTACTAAATCGCGTATTTCATTACCGTTATTTTTACACCCGCATCCAGATGTTGTGCTTTCAGAGCGCTACACGGCAGATAGCTACTTGCAAGAACGCTTGCGCGAGCTCGGTGTTAAGTAACTCTTATACTTAGAGTAATTAAGTATAAACAAAAAAACGGCCTATGGCCGTTTTTTGCATTTTTAAGCAACTTAATCACAGGTTTAATTTTAATAAACTATGCTCAATTGCCTGCAACGTAAATAATGGCATGCATTCTTAGCTACTACAGGTATAATGCGCGCAACTGGCTAATGTAGCCTTATTTAAAAGAGAGTTTATATGAGTTTTGAAGGTTTAGGTTTATCACAGTCTTTGGTTAATGCGGTTTTAGAAAAGGGCTATGAAACGCCAACGCCGATTCAGGCTCAAGCAATTCCTGCAATTATTGAACGCCGTGACGTTATGGCAGCAGCGCAAACAGGTACAGGTAAAACAGCGGGTTTTACATTGCCACTTATTGAGCGTTTGTCGTCGGGCCCTAAAGCTAAAAGTAATCACGTACGTGCGCTTATTTTAACGCCTACGCGTGAGCTTGCTTTGCAAGTAAGCGAAAACGTTGAAGAGTACGCTAAGCATTCGGATGTGAGCTCATTTGTAGTTTACGGTGGCGTTAAAATTAACCCACAAATGCAGCGTCTTCGTAAAGGTGTTGATATTTTAGTAGCAACGCCGGGTCGTTTAATCGACTTACATAATCAAAATGCAGTTAAATTTGATAGCGTTGAAGTGCTTGTACTCGATGAAGCTGACCGCATGTTAGACATGGGCTTTATTCATGACATTAAACGCTTAATTGCTAAAATGCCTGCTAAACGTCAAAACTTGATGTTTTCGGCTACATTTTCAGATGAAATTCGTGCACTAGCAAAAGGGTTAATTAATGATCCTGTTGAAATTTCAGTTGCTGCAAAAAATACTACAGCTAAAAGTGTTACTCAGTGCGTTTACGCGGTAGATAAAACACGTAAAACAGCATTGCTAAGCCACTTGATTCGCACTAACGATTGGCAACAAGTATTAGTGTTTAGCCGTACAAAGCACGGTGCTAACCGCTTAGTTAAACAACTAGAGCGCGATGACATTGTAGGCGCGGCTATCCATGGTAATAAATCACAAGGCGCACGTGTTAAAGCACTTGATGGTTTTAAAAGTGGTGAAGTACGCGTACTAGTAGCAACAGACATTGTTGCACGTGGTTTAGACATTGTTGAATTACCGCATGTTGTTAACTACGACTTACCAAATGTATATGAAGATTACGTTCACCGTATTGGCCGTACAGGCCGTGCTGGAGCGTCGGGTCATGCGATTTCGTTTGTAACGGTTGATGATGCTGTTGATTTATACGGTATTGAACGCTTTATTGGTGAGCTTATTCCACGTGCTGAAGAAGATGGTTTTGAGCCTATTAACCCAGTAGCAGAGCGCGCATTAGATGCTCGCCCTCTACCGGCTAAAAAGCCTAAGAAAAAGCAGCCTTTTAATAAACCTAAATCTGATAGCAGCAAGCCTAACAGCAAAAAGCCGAACAATGGTGGAAATGGTACCGGCCCACGCCGTGGTGGTTCTAAAAAGCCAGCAGCTAAAACAGATGACAGCGCGCAAAACCCATGGGCAAAGCGTGAATCTGTTGGCGGTAATGGCCAACGCCGTCGTCGCACAAATAACGATTAATGATCATATTGGCGTTTATACCAATCCGCAATAATACTTAATCATTTTGCGGGGCTAAACGTGTCGCTACCTGCGTTAAAAAATTCTCATTTAGAACAACTAAATAGCGATTTTTTTGCCTAGCTATCAACACGTTTTTCCACCCTCAAAATAGATCACTTAATTAAGCGAATTGGTATAATTAATTTAGTTAAATGCTGATACAAAAAACGCGCTCTCTTCTTTTGAATAAATAGAAGCAGCGCGTTTTTTATTGCCTGTAATTTGTCATTAGCTGATTAAATAGTTAATGCCCAAGCCTACAAATAAAGTAACACTTACGCTAAGTAGTGTGCCAAGCATAACGTACTCGGTAAGTTTTTTATCTTTGCTTGCACTTAAATCGCCAAACCTAAATACCGACTTTGCCGCAAGTAAAAAACCAAGCCCTGCAAATTGGTCAAGCAATATAAAGCTCAGCATAAGTACGCGCTCAAGCATACCTATGCTTTGCCCTGCAAGCGGTAAGCTACCAGTACTTGAAAAGTTACTTGTTAAACGCTCTAACATCATTCTTATAAATACGGCGCTAGGACTTAAAATAATTAAATAACCGCATACCACCCACAGTATTTTGGGATCAGTGAGCATATTATTAATTGCAGCCATAAAGCTATTGTTATCAGTTAGCCAAATACTGAGCGCAATAATAACGAGTATGTGCGCTATTTGATCTAGTAAAAAAGGCACCACGCCTTTATTAGAATACGATTTAGCTATATCAATAAAGTAATGGCTCAGCATAATGCTCGCCGTGGCAATTAAAACACTGCTTAGTTGCTGCCACCCGAATGTGTATTCCCACACGGTAATAATGAGTGCACTTGTTACACCATGTACTAGTGCACTTGTTACACCATGCACTAGTACATGAAAATAAAGCTTACTGGCTTTAAAGTGACGGGTATTTCTGTCGTTTACCCAACTCATAGGTTGCCAGTAAAAATCAGCGAGTAAGTGGCCAATAATAAGCGCGACCAGTAAAAGTGAAAATTCCATTATTCACCTCCTTTAATTATATTTTTTATAACGTGTTGTGTGTGCTTAATAAAGCGCTCTATAAGTTGGTAGTGCGCTAAATTGAGTAGTTTGGTTACATTTTCGCGACTTGTTTTAAGCTCTTTAGCCAATGCCGCGTGGCTGTTGTCTGGTGATGTTAAATAGACATACAGGGCATTTGCTTGTTTTTGTGTGATTTTAGTGAGCAATACGTCGGCAAAAGCTAAATTAAGATTTAAGCTTTCATCGAGCTGCTGCTCGTTAATATTAAAAACAAAGCGTTGATTGCCTATTTTATCAAGGCCTTGCCCCGAAAGAGTAAAAGCAGAACCGGTTGCTGTTTTTATATCGCTGCGTGGGTTATCTATTTGCCCAAGCGCTAAGCTTTGTCGTAGTTCATAACCTGACGATTTAAGGTGTAAATATACAAGTAAGGCATTTTTAAAAAGGAGCTGAGGATTATTAACTTGTAACTGAAAGGCATCGCCTCGGTATATATTCCAAAGTGTTTGCTCCCCCGAAATATTTCGTAAACTTTGCTCTAGTTGGTAAAGCATGGCATCGTATTGCTGCTTAGGGATTGTTTGCGATTTAATAATATCGCCGCTGATCACACCAATCATAAAAATCTCAAAATGGTTACTTTTTAATATGTAACCAATATTGGTTACATAAGGGTATGTGACTAATTTAGGTTACTTAAATATAAATTGCAAGGTACACTTATTTTATAACGTTACTTCTATTGCTATTAATCCTCACTAGGACACTAAATGACTTTACAAAACGAGCAGCAAAGCACGAAACCACGGGTCGGTATTTTTGTTGATGTGCAAAATATTTATTACACGTGCCGTGAGAGTTACGGGAAAAATTTTGACTACAATGCGTTTTGGCGAATGATGGAGGCGCAATACAATATTGAGTGTGCTTTTGCGTATGCAATTTATCGAGGAGATGAAAAGCAAAATCAGTTTCAAAATATTTTGCGTGCGATTGGTTTTGAGGTAAAGCTAAAGCCATTTATTCAACGCCGTGATGGAAGTGCTAAAGGCGATTGGGATGTAGGCATAACAATAGACATGTTAGAGCAGGGTAAAAATCTTGATAAAGTTATTTTGCTCTCTGGCGATGGTGACTTTGCTTTGTTACTTGGGCATTTAAAAAATCAATATAATGTACCGTGCGATGTATACGGTGCTGACAGGTTAACTGCTGAGGTATTAAAACAAAGCGCAGAGCAATTTCATTTAATTGATAATACTTTGCTACTTTAACAGTAAAAAATAGTTAAAAAAGTGCAAGCTAAGTGCCTGCAACATGAGAGATTTTAATACAAAGCCGTAATAGATGAATTAAGCCTTATATAGGCTTTTTTTATTACTGTAATCAATTGGGTTTGCTAGATGATTATGGTAATTTTAAAGCATAACGAGTTACCAAGGACTTACATGCTTCATTATAGCAACATGCCACTAGATAGAGGCTCAAATTTTCGTAAAGACCCATCGTGGCTTAAAGCGCAAATGTCGGCGCAAAGTAAATGGGTTTTAGTTAAAAATAATCAAACCCTATTTATTAAAGATACCCCTAAAGTAAGCTATTTAACGTATCAGCAAGTGGCGCATTTAGATTTAACGAGTGCTATTTTTGTTGGTTTAAACAATGCTAAACATGGTGTGTTTGCATTGGATGTTTCTGATCTGGATGAAAGCGTACTTTCGCCTTTAATAGAGGGCGCTCAGTTTTTTGATATTCGCCAATATGGGCCTCAAGTAACCATTAAATATGCCTCAATAGCAGCCCTTGCGAGAGGGTTATGTTATTGGCATGCCACGCACCGCTTTTGTGGGCGCTGCGGTAGTAAAAACCGTTCAGTGGAAGCAGGGCATTCTCGTATATGTGAAAACGAAAACTGTAAGCATCCTACATTCCCGCGTACCGATCCTGCGGTAATTATGGTCGTTACTAAAGTCTTTGCTGACGGAGTAGAACGCTGTTTATTAGGTCGCCAAGCTGCGTGGCCCACTGGTATGTATTCGTCGCTTGCTGGATTTGTAGACCCAGGGGAGACACTGGAACAAGCTGTTGCGCGTGAAGTTAAAGAAGAGGCAGGCATAGAGGTTGATAACGTAAGGTATGTTGCATCTCAGCCATGGCCGTTCCCATCGTCAATTATGCTTGGCTTTTTTGCAGAGGCGACATCTGAGCAAATTAACGTAGATAAAGAAGAGCTAGACGATGCAAAATGGTTTAGCCGTGAAGACTTAGAGCAATTTGGTAATTGGCACGAAGAAGGCGAGCATTTAAAGCTGCCTAGAACCGATTCTATCTCTCGTTATTTAATTGAGCATTGGCGCACAAACCCTTAAGGATTAACAATGTCGAGTAAAAGTAATAAAAACACTCAGCTAGTATCATCAGGGCGAAAAAAAGCCTATACACATGGCGTAGTAAATCCCGTTGTACAGCGTGCATCTACCATTGTATTTGATACCGTAGCAGATTTAAAAGAAGCAGCTAAAACCCGTGGCGATAAAACGTTATTTTATGGGCGCCGAGGAACAACAACACACTTTGCGCTACAAGAAGCGATTACAGAACTTGAAGGCGGCGAAGGGTGTGCATTGTACCCTTGTGGCGCTGCGGCGATCAGCCAAGTATTTTTATCGTTTTTAAAAACCGGTGATCATATTTTAATGGTTGATAACGTGTACGAACCAACTCGCGATTTTTGCGATAAAATTTTAGTGGGGCTGGGCATTACAACAACCTATTACCCGCCAACCATTGGCGCAGGTATTAAAGATTACATTCAGCCAAATACTAAAGTGTTGTTTTTAGAATCTCCAGGTTCTATTACGATGGAAGTGCAAGATGTGCCCGCTATGGTAAAAGTAGCCAATGAGCACAACGTAATGACCATGCTTGATAATACCTACGGTAACGGTTTGCATTATCGCCCGTTAGAGCACGGTGTTGATATTAGTATTCAAGCTGCAACAAAGTATATTGTTGGCCATTCAGACGTGATGATGGGGGTGGCTGTTGCTAATAAAAAGTATTGGCCAACCTTACGCGAAAACTCATACTTACTAGGGCAATGTACCAGTGCCGATGATGCGTATTTAGCACTTAGAGGCCTGCGTACAATGGCTGTGCGTTTAAATCAACATGAAAAAGCAGCAATAGAAGTAGCTAAATGGCTTGAGAAACATGAGCTTGTTGATCATATTCGACACCCTGCATTTGAAAGCTGCCCAGGGTATGAGTTCTTTAAACGTGACTTTGATGGCAGTAATGGGTTGTTTTCATTTGTTATGAAAACCGGCAATCAAAAAGCGATTGATGCATTTTTAGATAGCCTTGAGCATATTAAAATGGGCTTTTCGTGGGGCGGTTTTGAAAGCTTAGTAACGGCTAATTTAACTATGAAAGGGTTGCGCTCAAATACAGGTTGGGATTTAGGCCCCGTTATTCGCCTGCATATTGGCCTTGAAGATGTTGAAGATTTAATTAGCGATTTAAGCCAAGCACTTGAGGTTTATAAGCAGTATTTATAATTTATATCGCAATTTATGTTGTTACATTTAAATGTATTGTTACAAAGCTCACCACAGGTGAGCTTTTTTTTGCTGGTAATTCAAGGTGTTTACACTTAGTGTGGATAAATACACAGAAAATAAAAAGTCATTAAGGATAGTCAATGGCAACACCATTACCGATAAACGTAGGGCGATTAACGCAAATAGCGGGATTTGAGCTTGTACGTATGTTTTTAACTAAACGTGGACTTATTGCATTAGCTGCCTTTGCATTGGTGTGGCTAATAATACTGCGCTACCCAATAGGGCAGGCAGTAGGCATTGTAAGTGCGCCCGATTTTGAGCAAATAGCCCGTGATATATCAGGTTCTATTGGTTTAAGTAAATTATTGGATTGGCCTGAGGCCGAATTTGCTATGTACTGGTTAATAGCCCTGTATAGCTTTCCTGTTTTTGGTTTATTTATTTGTAGCGACCAAACGGTAGGCGACAGAGAGCGCGGCACACTAAGGTTTTTATCACTGCGCTCCACTCGCTTTGAAATACTGTTTGGCCGTTTTTTAGGGCAGCTAGGAGTATTAGCCTGCTTGGTGGGTATAACGCTTGTGGCTACGCTCGCGGTACTAGGGTTTAGAGATCCAAGTTTACTGGCTGGTGGTTTTGCTCGTGCGCTTTCTATATTTTTAATATTAGTGATTACTCTGTGCCCATTTGTAGCACTTATGACGTTAATTAATACCTTTGCTCGCTCATCGCGTTTATCTATTGTATTGGCAATTTTATATTTTGCAGCAGGCGGTATTGTTGTGGGAATACTACAATGGCAAATACCCGCATTAGGCTTGCTTGATTATTTATTTCCGGGTGTGCAATTAGAGCTATTAGCGGGGCAAAATTTACCATTATTGAGCGCTGTGGCTATTCCCCTTGTGCAAACTGCAGTGCTACTAAGCGTTGCTCAACGTATTTTTGCAAGGAGCTCACTATGAGACCATTAATTACAGCTAGCGGTTTGAGTAAATCGTATGGTGCAAAACTTGCGCTTAATAATGTGGACTTTGAAATTAACAAAGGCGCGCCAGTGGCGCTTGTTGGGCCAAATGGTGCGGGTAAAACTACCTTATTTAGTTTGTTGTGCGGCTATATAGCACCAAGTAAAGGCAGCCTTGAAATATTAGGGCATAAACCTGGTAGTGCTGCTTTATTTAATAAAGTAAGTGCATTACCGCAAGACGCACAACTTGACCCCCGCTTTAACATAGACAAGCAACTCGCCTTTTATGCAAAGCTACAAGGTATGGGGGCAAAGCAAAGCCAAACTGAGGCGCTACGTGTACTTGATTTGGTTGGCTTAAAAGAAATTGCAAAGCAGCGTGCAGGGGACTTATCGCACGGTATGCGCAAGCGCGTTACGATAGCGCAAGCACTTATTGGCGCGCCACAAATTGTAATGCTTGATGAAGCAACCGCAGGGCTTGATCCGATTCATGCCAGAGAAGTACGTGAGCTTGTATCTGAATTAAGTGAGCAGGCTACATTTATTTTAAGCTCTCACGATTTAACAGAGCTTGAGCGACTATGCTCACAGGTACTTCATTTAGATAAAGGCGTACTAAGCGAGCATCAAACAAAAACTAATAATACAGATAAACACTTTTATACATTAATGCTAAGCGAGGCTTATCAAAATGTTGAGCAACAGCTTCAAGCAATTGCAGGTGTGAGTCGTGTGTATATGAGCCAACATAAAGAATATGTAGTTGAGTATCAGCCAACGAGCGATCCACTTGATATTGCACTACTGAATTTTTGTCATCAACAACACTGGCAGTACAGGCAGTTAGTTAATGGTCATACATTAGAGAATCAAATATTTAAACAGGAGAAAGTATAATGGGTTTACTTAGCGGACTTATGGGTAATGCAAGTGAAGTTGACGATTCTGATTTAGAAAAAATCCTCGCCAATACATTAATTGACGGCGAGCAAGTAGAAAAAGCATATAAAGTAGTACGTGATATGTTTATTTTTACTAATAAGCGCTTAATTTTAATTGATAAGCAAGGTATGACCGGCTCTAAAATGGAAATGGTGAGCATTGCTTACTCTAAAATAACGAAGTTTAGTAAAGAAAGTGCAGGCCATTTTGACTTAGATGCCGAGCTAAAAATATGGGTTGGCTCTGATCCTACACCAATTAGTAAAGAATTTAAGTCTGGCGATAACATTAATGATGTTTATCGAATTATTAGTCAACATGCACTTTAGGTACAAATTGCATTGTATTTATTGGCTTTTTCATTGATGCATATTTTAAGTAGTTGTTGACTAAATGTAGCAACTACTCTAAGTTAACATTTAGTAACAATAATTTATAATTTATCTAATAAATACAGGTGGTTAGTTGAGCTGCCGTTCAGTTTTGATTCAGTTTTTAGGCGCTAGGATGTGCCCCGACTTTAGCAACACAGCTAGAGCGTAAAAAGTAATATACATAGGGAAATTAAAAATGAAAAAGTTAGCCGTTATTATTTCGAGCATTTTATTATCAAGCGCTGCAACCACTGCAATGGCCGCAGATACTTACCAATCAATCAGCCATGTAGGATACATGGACACTGATGGTAATGACACGGTGAGCGTTGACTCAACTTATTATTTTTCTCCAAAAGCGACTTTAGGTCCTTACGATCAATTTGAGTACATCAATAAGCAAACAAATGTTTATGGTGCATACAGTGATAATGACTTTGGAGATGTTACTCGCGTTGGCGGTGAGTATTTTGTAGAAGATTTTGTATTAGGTGCACAGTACAATAATATCGATAGTGATTTTGGCTCAAGCACGGATGTAATTGAACTTTCTGCTGGTTACTTCTTTAATCCAAACCTTGTACTAAAAGCAACGTTTGTAGATTTCGAAGATGCTGACAATCATTTTATGTTTGACTTAGCATATAACCACGAATTAAACAGCACTGATTACATCGGCTTTACAGTAACATCAGATGATGAGTTTGATTACCGTGCAGTAGCAGCAAAGTACTTTGTTGATTTACAACAAGGTAACTACTTAACTGTTGAAGGTAAATTTGAAGATGTTGATGGCGGTTCAAGTAACTGGGAATTAGCATCTAACTACTATTTCAGCAAAGCAACATCGGTTTTTGTTACAGTTAATAAAAATGATGATTACACTCTTGGTGCTCAACACTTTTTCAACAACAATGTTGGTTTAGAAGTAGGTTATGGCAATAACTGGGATGATTCTGATTATGATGCTTACTTTGCAAATGTAAGCTTACAGTTCTAATTCAGCTGTAAATTAGTAATATAATACTAAAAGCCCGCTCAATTGAGCGGGCTTTTGCGTTTAGCACTATTTATCAGCGGCAGTTACGGCCTTCATTTTGCTTCGCGTGTACTTCTTTTGAGTTTTTCAAGTTTGCGTATATTCATACCAATTCCAATAAATAGCTGATCTATTTTACTTGCTAAAAACAACCCATTTCTTTGTTGTAAATTTCGCAAAGGGAACAACCATTTACATCAATTTACGCCTAGAACTGAATTATTTTTCGGCGTAAAATTTAGATCACATACTTAATGGAATTGGTATCGCACTGCACGGTTCAGTTCTTTTTCTGTTTTTTATTATAAATGCATTTGCATCTTAAGCAGTTACGGCTTTTTAATTTGTGTTGAATCTCTCGTATCTATGATATTCCTTAATTTATTATTTAACCTGAACTCTGGTTAAGAGATTTAGTAACGTATTGAATCATGGTGATATTTAAATTTATTTTCTCTAGCCAGAGGTTTTCAGTGAAAACAAGGCGAATTTACGCGTCAACAGCGGGCCTATTGCAAGTAAATTCAACACAGTTAGCGCTGAAAATAGCTGCTTGAGATAGATTTATTATCCATAACCCAGCTTATTTAGATCAAAGATAATAGTAGTGAATTTTTAAATAATAGAATGAATGCGTTGAGGCAATAGAGTCACTGCGCAAGGATTGTATTTAAACTAAGATGGGTCATAATTGAGCTACTATTTAATTCAATGTGTAAGGAATGTGCGCATGTCAGTATTTATTATTTTACTGGTTGTGGTGGTGGTTATTTTTGCAGTTAAAGATATACGCCTTAATCTGATCAGTAGACCCACGTTTAAAATGTTCAAAAAGGTACTTCCGCCGCTATCGCAAACAGAGCGAGAGGCGATGGAAGCAGGTGATGTTTGGTGGGATGGTGAGTTATTTAGTGGTAACCCAGACTGGCAAAAACTGCACCGCTTTCCTAAACCAGAGCTTAGCGATAAAGAAAACACATTTATGGCTAACCAAGTAGAAACCTTATTGGCGATGCTTGATGATTATCAAATTGTACAAAAAGACAAAGACTTACCAAAAGAAGTGTGGGATTACCTAAAAACAGAAGGTTTTTTTGCACTGATCATTCCTGAAAAATTTGGGGGGCGTGAGTTCTCCGCAATTGCTAATTCAACGATAGTGTCAAAAATTTCGACTAAAAGTCTAACTGCCGCCGTCACTGTTATGGTGCCTAATAGCTTAGGTCCAGGCGAATTGCTTCTTCATTATGGTACTAAAGAGCAGCAAGATCGTTGGCTGCCAAGTTTAGCTAATGGCACAGATGTGCCTTGTTTTGCATTAACGGGCCCAGAGGCGGGTTCTGATGCTGGCAGCATTCCTGATTCAGGCGTGGTGTGTATGGGGGAGCACAATGGCGAGCAAGTAATAGGCCTGCGTTTAAATTGGTCAAAGCGCTACATTACACTTGCACCAGTGGCTACTGTACTAGGCTTAGCGTTTAAAATGTATGATCCAGATGCTTTATTAGGTGATAAAAAAGAGCTGGGTATTACGTGTGCGCTTATACCAACCGATCATCCGGGTGTTGAAACGGGTGAGCGTCATTATCCGCTTAATATGGCCTTTATGAATGGCACAACGTACGGTAAAGATGTATTTATACCACTCGATTGGATTATTGGTGGACAAGAGTGCGCAGGACGTGGTTGGAGAATGCTTGTTGAGTGTTTAAGTGCAGGGCGTGGTATATCGCTACCAGCATTAAGTGCAGCAACCGGGCACTTAGCTTCAAAAATGACATCGGCATACGCCATGGTACGCCAGCAGTTTGGTGTATCTATAGGGCAATTTGAAGGTGTGCAAGAGGCACTTGCGCGTATTGGTGGTTTAACTTACACACTGGAGTCGTGCAGATTAATGACCGCAGGTGCGATTGATTTAAAATTAAGTCCGTCGGTTGTAACAGCGATTGCTAAATACCATATGACTGAAATGGGTCGTACGGTAATGAACGATGCAATGGATATTCATTCAGGTAAAGGAATTCAAGTAGGGCCTAATAACTATTTGGCGCATGGTTATATGGGGATTCCGGTATCAATTACGGTAGAAGGCGCGAATATTTTAACGCGTAATTTAATGATATTTGGCCAAGGTGCAACACGCTGTCATCCATTTGTTTTAAAAGAAATGGAAGCCGCTGCAATGGAAGATGACGACGCAGCACTTGAACAATTTGATGGTTTATTAATGAACCATATAATATTTGCAGCAAGTAATGCAGGTATGGCATTTGTGCATGGCTTAACACGTAGTTATTTTGCTAAAGCGCCTGTAGGTGGTGAAACGGCTGTTTATTATAAGCAACTGAGCAGAATGAGCCGAGGCTTAGCTATTTGCACAGACGTGGCTATGTTAATGCTTGGCGGTGAGCTTAAACGAAAAGAAATGATATCGGCACGTTTGGGTGATGTATTAAGTCATTTGTACTTAGCATCAACTGTTTTAAAACGTTATGAAGACGAAGGGCGCCAACAAGCTGATTTACCATTTGTAAAATATGCAATTGAGAACTCATTATTTGAAATTGGCCAAGCGTTTAATGGCTTCTTTAAAAACTTTTCAAATCCGGTTGTTAATTTTACCCTTAAACGTATCGTGTTCCCGCTTGGAAATCATTACCACAGACCAAGTGATGAAATAGCGCAAAGTATTTGCGAGCGTATGACTCAACCTGGAGTATTTAGAAACCGCTTAACGCATTTATGTTATGTAGATGAAAATGCAGGTACAGGGGTAATGGAAAGTGCATTTTTAGCTATGCATGATATGCAAGCGCAGTTTAAAGACCTAAAACAATGGCAGCGTAAGGGCAGTGTACCTGCAACGCTTGATATTGAAGGCGCTATAAATTATGCACTTGAAAATAAGTTGTTAGAGCAAACGGATGCTGATGCTATGCATCATGCTAATAAGTTACGAATGAAAGCCATTGCAGTTGATAACTTTCAACCAGGTGAGCTGTAGCGCAGTACTTTAAATACTAGGGCGTGTTGACCCTTCGTGGTTGAATTTGCAGCAGGCTGTTTGGTTTTTAGGCAAGGCAGAGCCTATGTAGTGTGGTTATTCCCCATAAATGGGCGATAACGCAGCATAAATGCCAAACATGCGCTGCCCTTTGGGTTCTTTCTAGGGACGATTAACTCTTTGTTGCTCGGTTTTTACTTAGCCCACTAGGTTACAAACCTCGCGCCGCGATTAAATCGCCCCTAGATTGAACAAACTTCAATCCACAAAGATCAACACGCCCTAGCTAAAGCGAAAAAGGCCTTACAAATGTAAGGCCTTTTTTATGTGTAATACATTTATTTTAACGAGCGTACGGGTCGGCAACTATTTTATCTACGTACCATTTTCCTTTTTTACGAAGCATTTTAACACTGCGCATTTCATCAATTTTCCCGCCATTTAGGGTGCCAGTAAAAATCAAATTTATTTTAGCTTTATCACCATATTGTTCTCGTAAACTCATATTTGACATGTCGACTTCAATAACTACCTCATCATATTGCATGTTTATCAAGTTACGAGAGAATTGTTTAGCTGTTCCGTAAGATTTCATTATGCGAGTTAGGTTAGGTGTTGCCATTTTGCTGGCTTTTTGAAGGTCTTTTTGGTTATAAAGTGCATCAAAATAAGCGGTTGCTGTATCACCTGGACTATCGCTAGATATTTTGGCATCGTCGCCGCAACCTACAATAAATAGGCAAGTTATGACACTTAGAATAGTTAGTAGTTTTTTCATTGTTATCATTATTGTTGTTGATTAAGCTTTTTAAAGTGTGTGGCTAAATTATGAATATGTAAAGAGGGAGGCAATATTTAAGGGCTGATCTTTCGATAAATAATAAAAAAGGATGCCATAAGCATCCTTTTTAAACATGTGTAGATTACTGTACTAGCTCTTGTTCACTAAACTCTTCATCAAACATTGGGCTTGATAAGTAACGCTCAGTTGCACTAGGTAGGATAACAACAATATTTTTATCTGCGTTTTCAGGTTTTTCTGCGATACGTTTAGCTGCAACAACGGCTGCACCTGATGAAATACCCACCAAAATACCTTCTTTTTTCATTAATTGATGCGCCATAGCTATTGCGTCTTCGTTAGATACAAGCTCTGCACCATCAATTAAATCCATATCTAAGTTGCCAGGAATAAAGCCTGCACCAATCCCTTGGATTTTATGAGGGCCTGGTTTGATTTCTTCACCGGCAAGCGTTTGGCTAATAACAGGAGAGTTAGTTGGCTCAACAGCAATAGACTTAACGTTTACACCTTTTTCTGTTTTAAGGAAGCGGCTAACACCTGTAATAGTACCACCAGTGCCTACACCCGCTACAAAAAAGTCTACTTTGCCGTCAAGCGCATCATAAATCTCAGGACCTGTTGTTTCAAAGTGAATTTTAGGGTTTGCAGGGTTTTCGAATTGCTGTAATAAAATATATTTATCAGGTGCCGTTGCTTGAATTTCTTTTGCTTTTTCAATTGCGCCATTCATACCTTTAGCACCGTCGGTAAGCACTAGATTTGCACCTAATGCTTTTAATAGCTTGCGACGTTCTAGGCTCATAGTATTAGGCATAGTAAGCGTTAACTTATAACCGCGTGCTGCTGCAACAAATGCAAGTGCAATACCGGTGTTACCCGATGTTGGTTCAATAAGCTCCTTACCTTCAACAAGCTGACCTGATTTTTCAGCTTCCCAAATCATTGATGCACCAATACGGCATTTGATGCTAAAGCTAGGATTACGAGATTCAACTTTAGCGTATACATTCCCACCTGTAACACGGTTAAGTTTTACTAGCGGCGTATTACCAATACTTAGTGAGTTATCTTCAAAAATAGTAGACATAATGTTCCTTTGGATACAATCTGATCAACGTGTTAATAGCCTTTGCCACTAACTATATAGACACACTTTACTGAGAGTTTAAAAAAACTAAAGTAAAGTTTGGCTATAACATATATCTATTGAGCTTATAACTAAGTGAAATTAAAATCCACAATAGCTGATACTTTAGTTATTAAAGGTGTGTACTAAATTTTTAAAGTAAGTGAGAGATGATTAGTTGAGCAATTTAAGTTAAAAATTAACTTAAAATAAGTGCAATTGATGTTTATTTGTGCAAATGAACTTCACTTGAACAGTTTTATGACACAAGCTAGGTAAAACATGATAAAAACACGTATCTAAATTCAATTAAGCAATCACAATGAAGTTAATCTTAAAATTAATTGCCGGTATTGTGGCCGGTATTTTAGTCGGACTTTACGTACCTATAACGGGTGTTGAACTTTTATTCACAGTAAAAGAGCTGATTGGTCAAATTATCTCCTTTACCATTCCACTTATTATTTTATTTTTTATTGCATCGGGTATTGCAGGCCTACCAAAAGGGTCAGGGCACTTACTTGGCAAAACCGTCGGCTTTGCTTATAGCTCTACAATTATTGCCGGTACACTTGCATTTTTATTAGTGAGTGCCGTTATTCCTTTTTTAAGTGGAAGCATTACGTTTGAAGCAGAAGTTGCTACTGAAATAGGTAGCTTTATTGATTTAGAAATTCCACCATTGATGGGGGTAATGACCGCGTTGGTAACTGCTTTTGTATTTGGTATTGGCATGAGCCAATTAGAGCTAGGTACACTGAAAAAAGTGTCTGATCAGGGGCGTGATGTTATTGATGGGCTTCTATCAAAGGTAATTATTCCTGCTTTACCATTTTACATTGCAGGTGTATTTGCCGAAATGACGGTGGCAGGCACAGTGGTAGATACATTGCAAACATTTGGTGTAGTACTAATTGCAGCGCTTGTTATGCATTGGTTATGGTTAAGCGTTTTATATATAGCGACAGGTATATTGTTAAAACGTAATCCAATCGAATTAGTTAAAAATATGCTACCTGCCTACTTTACTGCACTGGGGACAATGTCGAGTGCGGCAACAATTCCAGTTTCGCTACAATCAAGTAAAGCAAACAACGTAAAAGAAGATGTAGCAAACTTTACCGTACCACTGTGTGCAACCATTCATTTATCTGGCTCAACTATTACTATTGTAACGTGTGCAATGGCTGTTATGTTTTTATCGCCAAACATGGAAGTACCTTCATTAATGGGGATATTGCCATTTATTATGATGCTCGGTGTCGTTATGATAGCAGCACCGGGTGCTCCAGGTGGTGCAGTTATGTCGGCGCTTGGTTTATTAACAAGCATGCTTGGGTTTAATGAAGGAGCTGTTGCATTAATGATTGCTCTTTATTTAGCACAAGATAGCTTTGGTACTGCATGTAATGTAACCGGTGATGGTATCATTGCATTATGGGTTGATCGTTTTAGCGATAAAAAATCATATTAAACTATTAGATTGAGACAATAATATTAGTTATTGTCTCGCTTTATATATGTTACTGTGGCAAATTAATTTATTAAATTGCATGTTGTTAGGTAAATGAGGATGTTCCATTGATTAATGTACTTTTAGTTGATGACCATGAACTTGTACGAACAGGCATCAAGCGCATTCTTGATGACGTACGAGGGTTTAAAGTAATTGGCGAAGCTAAAACCGGCGAAGAGGCTGTACAGTTTTGCCGTCAGCATGCGCCAAACATCGTATTAATGGATATGAACATGCCAGGTATGGGCGGATTAGAAGCGACTAAAAAGATTTGTCGTTACTGTCCCGATGTAAAAATTATTGTGCTCACTGTTAATTGCGAAGACCCATTTCCTAGTAAAGTAATGCAAATTGGCGCGCATGGCTTTTTAACTAAAGGTGCAGGTTCTGACGAAATGGTGCGTGCTATTCGCTGTGTTCATGCAGGTCAGCGATACATAGCTCCTGAAATAGCGCAGCAAATAGCGCTAGCGCAAGTGACCGGCCGTACAGATGAAAACCCTTTTCAGAGCTTATCTGAACGTGAGCTGCAAATTATGCTTATGATCACCAAAGGTGAAAAAGCACAAGATATAGCTGAACGTTTGAACCTAAGTTCTAAAACAGTAAATAGCTATCGTTACCGTATGTTTGAAAAGCTTAATGTAGGTGGTGATGTTGAGCTTACCCACTTAGCTATTCGTCATAAAATGATTGATATAGACGTGTCGTACTAACCTATAATTTATGTCTGAATTTGATCACGTACATTTCCTCAAAACGCTATCAAGCGAGCCTGGTGTTTACCGTATGCTTGATAGTGATAGCCAAGTTATTTATGTTGGTAAAGCCAAGCATTTAAAAAAGCGTGTCAGCAGTTACTTTAGAAGTAACATTACCGACAGTAAAACACGCGTTTTAGTGAGTAATATTTGTGATATTGACGTCACACTTACTAATACTGAAACCGAAGCGCTGCTGCTTGAAAATAATCTAATAAAAAAATATCAGCCTCGCTATAACATATTATTACGCGACGATAAGTCGTATCCCTATATTTTACTAACGAGCCATAAACACCCTCGTTTAGCGTTTCATCGTGGTAGTCGTAAAATTAAAGGCGAATACTTTGGGCCATTCCCTAGTGCAGGAGCTGTATCTGAAAGCTTGCGCTTAATGCAAAAAATATTTCCTGTTCGTCAATGTGAAGATGCTTATTACCGCGCAAGAAGCCGCCCATGCCTGCAATATCAGCTTAAGCGTTGCTCAGCTCCGTGTGTAAATAAAGTCACGGATGATGATTACAGCGAGCAAGTTGACTATGTCCGTAAGTTTTTAACGGGTAAATCTCACGAAGTTATTGCTGATTTAATAAAAAAAATGGAAGCAGCCAGCCTACAATTAAATTTTGAACTGGCGGCAAAAGTTCGCGACCAAATAATGCTACTTCGTAAAATGCAGGAGCAACAGTCTATATCAGGTAATTTTGCTGAAATGGACGTAGTTGGTTTTGCTCATTTAAATGGTTTAAATGGTATTCATTTATTAATGATCCGCGATCACAAAGTATTGGGTAGTAAAACGTATTTTCCAAAAGTACCTAAAGATTCAAGCGAGCAAGAAATATTGACCTCATTTTTAGGACAGTACTATTTAGCGCCTGGAGCAACAGGGCGTATTGCAAAAGAAATCATATTACCGTTTGAAATAGAAGAGAGCGGGGCACTCGGTGAAGCACTCACACAAATAAGTGAGCGCAAAGTAACACTTAAAGTAGTTACCCGTGGTGAGCGTGCTCAATACTTACAACTGGCCAATAAAAATGCATTAAACAGTATTGCAGTTAAGCAAAGTACCCAAGACTCTATTAATAAACGTTATGCACAATTAAAAGCAACATTGCGACTTGATGATATTACCCGAATGGAGTGTTTTGATATAAGCCACACTATGGGGGAGAACACTGTTGCAAGTTGTGTTGTATTTGACTCACAAGGCCCAAATACAAAAGAGTATAGGCGCTATAATGTAACGGGTATAACCGGTGGTGATGATTATGCTGCAATGGAGTTTGCACTTAATAAGCGTTACAACAAATTAGTAGATGAAGACAAAATTCCAGACGTTATCTTTATTGATGGTGGTAAGGGGCAACTGGGGCGCGCGGAGCAGTACTTTTCTAACTGGCCACATACAAAAATGCCTTTATTAGTAGGTGTCGCTAAAGGTACTAGCCGTAAACCCGGTCTTGAAACACTACTAATTGACGGTGGTCGAAAAACCATTCCTATGGATTCAGATGCACCTGCGCTACATTTAATACAGCATATACGTGATGAATCTCATCGTTTTGCAATTGCAGGGCATCGTAATAAACGCCAAAAACAACGTACGCAATCACTACTAGAAGAAATAAATGGAGTCGGTTCTAAGCGTCGGCAAACATTATTAAAATATTTAGGGGGCATGCAGGGAGTAAAAGCTGCTAATATAGAACAGTTAAAGAAAGTTCCTGGGATCAGCCCTGACATGGCTGAGAAGATATTTAACCATTTGCATGACAAGGGCTAGCCCTACATGCGAATATAGCAAAAAAGACATATCCAAGTAGTTATGTGGAATATTCCAAACACACTCACAACATTTAGACTTTTTCTTATCCCCGTTTTTTTGGTGATATTTTATTTGCCTTATAGCTGGGCTTTTTTTGCTGCCGCCTTTATTTTTTGGCTTGCATCAATCACCGATATACTAGACGGTTATTTAGCAAGAAAGCTTGAGCAATCAACCCCTTTTGGTGCTTTTTTAGATCCCGTTGCTGATAAAGTAATGGTATGTGCCGCACTTGTAGCGTTATCTGATCAGTACCAGTCAATGTACATGACTATACCTGCTCTTATTATAATAAGCCGTGAAATTATCATATCTGCACTTCGTGAATGGATGGCAGAGCAGGGTAAGCGTGGTAATGTCGCTGTATCAAACATGGGTAAAATCAAGACGGCTGCACAAATGTTAGCCATTATCGGTTTGATTTGGCAATATGATACATGGATGAACTATTTAAGTTTTGGACTACTGTACATTGCGACCTTTTTAACCTTGAGTTCTATGATGCAATATTTACGTGCAGCATGGGGTGAATTGACTAAAAATTAACTCTAAATGTATAATAACGCACCGTTTTAGATAAAAAACAAGCAAACAGTTCAAAACTAGCATTTTTTGTATTGACGCGTTTAATAATCTCTGTAGAATGCGTCCGTGTTGAGAGGGCATAGCCCCCGAGATAAACGAAACGGTAATTAATCAGTTACCTGAATTTTCACATAAATCATCATGTGCTAATTCAAATAACTGATAAATAAAATGCGGTACTAGCTCAGTTGGTAGAGCGCGACCTTGCCAAGGTCGAGGTCACGAGTTCGAGCCTCGTGTACCGCTCCAAGTTTATCTTAAGGTTAATACCCCGTACTGGGGCGGAATGGCAGAGTGGCCATGCACCGGATTGCAAATCCGTCTACCTCGGTTCGACTCCGGGTTCCGCCTCCATTTCAACACTCCACACGCTTTAATTAGCAAACTCGATGCCCGAGTGGTGGAATTGGTAGACACAAGGGATTTAAAATCCCTCGACTAACAAGTCGTGCCGGTTCAAGTCCGGCCTCGGGCACCACTTTGTGGTTTAATTGCATTACCAAGTGTAATTTATAAAATGGTTAATTTAGAATTAATATGATGCGGTACTAGCTCAGTTGGTAGAGCGCGACCTTGCCAAGGTCGAGGTCACGAGTTCGAGCCTCGTGTACCGCTCCATATTAGTTTTATCCACTTGCTTTAAATAGCAAACTCGATGCCCGAGTGGTGGAATTGGTAGACACAAGGGATTTAAAATCCCTCGACTAACAAGTCGTGCCGGTTCAAGTCCGGCCTCGGGCACCACTTTAAATTTTTTAACCAAGATAATTTAAAGTTGATAAAATAGTATTTTGCGGTACTAGCTCAGTTGGTAGAGCGCGACCTTGCCAAGGTCGAGGTCACGAGTTCGAGCCTCGTGTACCGCTCCAAATTATTTGGAAACATTTAGGCGGAATGGCAGAGTGGCCATGCACCGGATTGCAAATCCGTTTACCCCGGTTCGACTCCGGGTTCCGCCTCCATATAATTTACTCCACACGCTTTAATTAGCAAACTCGATGCCCGAGTGGTGGAATTGGTAGACACAAGGGATTTAAAATCCCTCGACTAACAAGTCGTGCCGGTTCAAGTCCGGCCTCGGGCACCATCTTTATATTAAGAACTCCGCTTAAAAACCATTTAATACACCTTCTAATATATAAAAAATATCCAGCAAGAACCTGATTTACTATTTTTATGTTTTCTATGATTTATATTATCTTGATATGCATAATGTAATATCTCTAAACCCAATCTTATAACGTCTCAAATAAACCAGCCACACAACCCTTAGTGACGCGTGGCACCTAATACTAATTGTGCACTTTGAATTGGGCTAATCGTCATAGGCTTATGATGTCAACCCATAAAATAGACCGTGAGCTTTAGATAATTTAAAACAGTAAAGCAATTTACATATCTAGAGCAAACAGCCTTGAAAGCAAAGATCACGCACTCATGTACTGATAGCATAAAGTAATACCAATCCGCTTATATATAGGATCTATTTAACGTTAAGAAAATTACGCTAGAACTAGGCAAAAGTTTTTGTATCTGGTTGTTCTAAATAAAAATTTTTTAACGACGTTATAGTGCAATTTAATTTGTTAAATTGCTCAAAGATTTATGCAGGTTGGTATAATTATCGAATTGGTTAGTAATACATGTTCATTGGAAGTTAAAAATCACGGGTAATAGTAAGTCTAGAGTTATGGTGAAAACTCAAAATAGGCAATCAATAAAGCACTTATGCAGAATTATTGGCATTGAACACCTATTTTTTGTAGGTTGTCTTATCTAAGCTGATAATTAGATAATATCTATATAGTACATATCGTCCGTAACTGCTTTTCATTTATAAAGGGTAGAGTGACTTAATGTAAGTGCTTTTTATTTTAGAACTAAAAAAGCGAGCCGTAGCTCGCTGGTTGTTGTTTATTTCCAGGCCTCAGGATCGACCTCTTTAGCAAGTTTAGGATGCTTACTTTTGTCAAAGGTGGGTATTAAGCCCTTTTTGTGTTGTTCGTTATAGTCTTTTGAAAGCCATACAACAACACCTGAAAGCATAAATAGCGCTATAACGTTGACAATGGCCATTAAGCCCATTGATATATCTGCCAGCGTCCAAATTAAACCAAGCTCACCAACAGCACCAAACATCACCATACCTAAAACCACCAGTCTAAAGATAAACATACCTTTATTAGAGTTGTGCTCTAAAAACATTAAATTTGTTTCAGCGTAAGAGTAATTAGCCACAATAGAAGTAAAAGCAAAAAACAATATAGCAATAGCAATAAAGTAAGTACCCCAGTCGCCGACGTGTTCTTGTAATGCTGCTTGTGTAAGTTCAATCCCCATAACACCAGATTCAGGTACTAATTGCTGCGATAGTAAAATAAGAGAAGCAGTCGCTGTACAAATAACAATAGTATCGATAAATACACCTAACATTTGCACATAACCTTGTGATGCAGGATGAGGAGGGTAAGGCGTCGCAGTAGCTGCGGCGTTAGCTGCACTACCCATACCGGCTTCGTTTGAGAATAAGCCACGCTTTATACCTTGGATCATCGCTTGTGTGACACCGTATCCAATAGCACCAGCACCAGCTTGTTCAATACCAAAAGCACTTTTTATGATAAGCACTAGCACATCTGGTAGAGCAGTAAAGTTAGTGGCGCATACATAAAGAGCAACCAGCAGGTAAGCTAATGCCATAAATGGCACAACCATTTCAGCAAAACGTGAAATGGTTTTTAGGCCACCAAAAATAATGATGCCAGAACCAATAACCAAGAAAATGCCTACTATATACTTAGGTACATCAAACGCGACTTCAAATGCTGCAGCAATAGAGTTCGACTGTACGGCGTTAAATACTAAACCAAAGGCTAAAATTAAACATAACGAAAATAAAACGCCCATCCAGCGTTTACCTAAACCATTTTGCATATAATAAGCAGGGCCACCTCTAAAATTGCCTTCGGCGTCTTTTGTTTTATAAGCTTGTGCTAAGGTACTCTCGGCAAAGCTTGTAGCCATACCAATTAAGGCTATAGTCCACATCCAAAAAATAGCACCTGGGCCACCCAAATATAAAGCAACAGCAACGCCAGCCATGTTACCCGTGCCAACACGTGCAGCTAATGAAGTACAAAAAGCCTGAAAAGATGAAATTTCGTTGTCGGCACATTTACGAGAGCCAAACATAACTTTGAACATATGTGGGAATTGCACAAATTGAATAAAGCCTAGTCGAAAAGTAAAGAAGAGGCCCGCTGCTATTAATAAGTAGACGAGAACTTGCCCCCATAGAAGGGCACTTATACTATTTATTATGTCTGTCATGGATACTGCCTAAATACATGAGTTAAAAAAAGTGACCGCAACTTATCACATCAAGATAAAAGTGTTTAGTTTTAAAGTTCAAAAACAGAGTTATCAACAGGGTTTTATGGGTAACTTGTGTTTATCATGTGCGCTTACTTGGGGCTTAATTTTAATTACTATTTTATGCAAATAACGCTTGCGTAAAATCCGCCGCTCCCTATAATGCGACCCCACTGAGACGGGAAACGCCAACGCATAGCGAGGCACGAACTTCTCAGAGAGTTAAATAAAACTTCGGTTTTAAATCTTCTAAAAAGAAAGTTTAAAACTAAGTATTGACTCGAAAAATAAAGGGTGTATTATTCGCATCCCTTGAGTCGCTAAAGCGACTCAAAACGTTCTTTAACAATATAAAGCAATCATCTGTGTGGGCACTCGTACAGATTGAGTTCTAACAGCCAAACTACTTCGTTCTTTATTGAGCAAGTAACGAGGCAAACAAATTAGAGTCTCAATTGAAAACTGAGTGACCAACAGAATAGTTATTTCGGTAATTATTCGGCACAGTCAATTCAATATCGAAAGATATTAAAAAATTCAGAATTCATTGAGCTGTCGAAAGACATAAAACTTTTTAATTGAAGAGTTTGATCATGGCTCAGATTGAACGCTGGCGGCAGGCCTAACACATGCAAGTCGAGCGGTAACAGAGAGTAGCTTGCTACTTTGCTGACGAGCGGCGGACGGGTGAGTAATGCTTGGGAACATGCCTTGAGGTGGGGGACAACAGTTGGAAACGACTGCTAATACCGCATAATGTCTACGGACCAAAGGGGGCTTCGGCTCTCGCCTTTAGATTGGCCCAAGTGGGATTAGCTAGTTGGTGAGGTAATGGCTCACCAAGGCGACGATCCCTAGCTGGTTTGAGAGGATGATCAGCCACACTGGGACTGAGACACGGCCCAGACTCCTACGGGAGGCAGCAGTGGGGAATATTGCACAATGGGCGCAAGCCTGATGCAGCCATGCCGCGTGTGTGAAGAAGGCCTTCGGGTTGTAAAGCACTTTCAGTCAGGAGGAAAGGTTAGTAGTTAATACCTGCTAGCTGTGACGTTACTGACAGAAGAAGCACCGGCTAACTCCGTGCCAGCAGCCGCGGTAATACGGAGGGTGCGAGCGTTAATCGGAATTACTGGGCGTAAAGCGTACGCAGGCGGTTTGTTAAGCGAGATGTGAAAGCCCCGGGCTCAACCTGGGAACTGCATTTCGAACTGGCAAACTAGAGTGTGATAGAGGGTGGTAGAATTTCAGGTGTAGCGGTGAAATGCGTAGAGATCTGAAGGAATACCGATGGCGAAGGCAGCCACCTGGGTCAACACTGACGCTCATGTACGAAAGCGTGGGGAGCAAACGGGATTAGATACCCCGGTAGTCCACGCCGTAAACGATGTCTACTAGAAGCTCGGAGCCTCGGTTCTGTTTTTCAAAGCTAACGCATTAAGTAGACCGCCTGGGGAGTACGGCCGCAAGGTTAAAACTCAAATGAATTGACGGGGGCCCGCACAAGCGGTGGAGCATGTGGTTTAATTCGATGCAACGCGAAGAACCTTACCTACACTTGACATACAGAGAACTTACCAGAGATGGTTTGGTGCCTTCGGGAACTCTGATACAGGTGCTGCATGGCTGTCGTCAGCTCGTGTTGTGAGATGTTGGGTTAAGTCCCGCAACGAGCGCAACCCCTATCCTTAGTTGCTAGCAGGTAATGCTGAGAACTCTAAGGAGACTGCCGGTGATAAACCGGAGGAAGGTGGGGACGACGTCAAGTCATCATGGCCCTTACGTGTAGGGCTACACACGTGCTACAATGGCGCATACAGAGTGCTGCGAACCTGCGAAGGTAAGCGAATCACTTAAAGTGCGTCGTAGTCCGGATTGGAGTCTGCAACTCGACTCCATGAAGTCGGAATCGCTAGTAATCGCGTATCAGAATGACGCGGTGAATACGTTCCCGGGCCTTGTACACACCGCCCGTCACACCATGGGAGTGGGTTGCTCCAGAAGTAGATAGTCTAACCCTCGGGAGGACGTTTACCACGGAGTGATTCATGACTGGGGTGAAGTCGTAACAAGGTAGCCCTAGGGGAACCTGGGGCTGGATCACCTCCTTATACGATTTAGAACTTATTTGTTCGTAGTGTCCACACAGATGATTGTTAATTAGTGCTTGTTCTTCGGGATAACTAATTAATATGCTCTTTAAAAATTTGGAAAAGCTGATAATAAAATTCTGATGAATACATTGTATTTATCAAGAGTTTTCAAAAGTAAAAAAACAATGGTAGCAGTACCATTGAGTGCCATTTAATTAACTCTTATGAGTTGATTGATTGGTATCTACTTTAGTATTCAATATTGACTTCTGGCGAAGTTAAACTGTCACAAAACAAAGACCCGTTTGGGTTGTATGGTTAAGTGACTAAGCGTACACGGTGGATGCCTTGGCAGTTGGAGGCGATGAAGGACGTATTAACTTGCGATAAGCCTAGTCAAGCTAGTAAAAAGCGCTTGAGACTAGGATTTCCGAATGGGGAAACCCACCTGCTTGCAGGTATCGTTAACTGAATACATAGGTTAACGAGGCGAACGCGGAGAACTGAAACATCTAAGTACCCGTAGGAAAAGAAATCAACCGAGATTCCGAAAGTAGCGGCGAGCGAAATCGGAACAGCCCTTAAGCTTATTATGTGTTAATGGAAGGCTGCTGGAAAGCGCCACGATACAGGGTGATAGTCCCGTACATGAAAAGACATTTTAAGTGAAATCGAGTAGGTCGGAGCACGTGAAACTTTGACTGAATATAGGTGGACCATCATCTAAGGCTAAATACTCCCAACTGACCGATAGTGAACCAGTACCGTGAGGGAAAGGCGAAAAGAACCCCTGTGAGGGGAGTGAAATAGAACCTGAAACCGTGTACGTACAAGCAGTAGGAGCCCACTTGTTGGGTGACTGCGTACCTTTTGTATAATGGGTCAGCGACTTATATTTTGTAGCGAGGTTAACCGAATAGGGTAGCCGTAGGGAAACCGAGTCTTAACTGGGCGACTAGTTGCAAGGTATAGACCCGAAACCCGGTGATCTAGCCATGGGCAGGTTGAAGGTTGAGTAACATCAACTGGAGGACCGAACCCACTAACGTTGAAAAGTTAGGGGATGACCTGTGGCTAGGAGTGAAAGGCTAATCAAACCGGGAGATAGCTGGTTCTCCCCGAAATCTATTTAGGTAGAGCCTCGGACGAATACTTACGGGGGTAGAGCACTGTTAAGGCTAGGGGGTCATCCCGACTTACCAACCCTTTGCAAACTCCGAATACCGTAAAGTAATATCCGGGAGACACACGGCGGGTGCTAACGTCCGTCGTGAAGAGGGAAACAACCCAGACCGCCAGCTAAGGTCCCAAAGTCATAGTTAAGTGGGAAACGATGTGGAAAGGCCCAGACAGCCAGGAGGTTGGCTTAGAAGCAGCCATCCTTTAAAGAAAGCGTAATAGCTCACTGGTCGAGTCGGTCTGCGCGGAAGATGTAACGGGGCTAAACTATGCACCGAAGCTGCGGATTCAGAATTTATTCTGAGTGGTAGGGGAGCGTTCTGTAAGCGGTTGAAGGTGTACCGGGAGGTATGCTGGACGTATCAGAAGTGCGAATGCTGACATGAGTAACGATAATGGGAGTGAAAAACTCCCACGCCGGAAGACCAAGGGTTCCTATCCCATGTTAATCAGGGTAGGGTAAGTCGACCCCTAAGGCGAGGCCGAAAGGCGTAGTCGATGGGAAACAGATTAATATTTCTGTACTCGATATAATTGCGATGGGGGGACGGAGCAGGCTAAGCAAGCATAGCGTTGGTAGTCTATGTGAAAGTGAGTAGGGCGTTTGTTTAGGTAAATCCGGACGAACACTAAACCTGAGACACGAGACGAGTCACTACGGTGATGAAGTTGCTGATGCCATACTTCCAGGAAAAGCCTCTAAGCTTCAGATTATATGGAATCGTACCCCAAACCGACACAGGTGGTCAGGTAGAGAATACTAAGGCGCTTGAGAGAACTCGGGTGAAGGAACTAGGCAAAATCGTACCGTAACTTCGGGAGAAGGTACGCTCCTATCTGTGATGAGACTTGCTCTCTAAGCGGACGGGAGCCGCAGTGACCAGGTGGCTGGGACTGTTTATTAAAAACACAGCACTGTGCAAAATCGCAAGATGACGTATACGGTGTGACACCTGCCCGGTGCCGGAAGGTTAATTGATGGGGTTATCCTTAGGGAGAAGCTCTTGATCGAAGCCCCGGTAAACGGCGGCCGTAACTATAACGGTCCTAAGGTAGCGAAATTCCTTGTCGGGTAAGTTCCGACCTGCACGAATGGTGTAACCATGGCCACGCTGTCTCCACCCGAGACTCAGTGAAATTGAAATCGCAGTGAAGATGCTGTGTACCCGCGGCTAGACGGAAAGACCCCGTGAACCTTTACTACAGCTTGGCACTGAACATTGAACCTACATGTGTAGGATAGGTGGGAGACTTTGAAGCAGCGACGCTAGTTGTTGTGGAGTCAACCTTGAAATACCACCCTTGTAGTTTTGATGTTCTAACGTTGGCCCCTGAATCGGGGTTACGGACAGTGCCTGGTGGGTAGTTTGACTGGGGCGGTCTCCTCCTAAAGAGTAACGGAGGAGCACGAAGGTTGGCTAAGTACGGTCGGACATCGTACGGTTAGTGTAATGGTAGAAGCCAGCTTAACTGCGAGACAGACACGTCGAGCAGGTACGAAAGTAGGTCATAGTGATCCGGTGGTTCTGAATGGAAGGGCCATCGCTCAACGGATAAAAGGTACTCCGGGGATAACAGGCTGATACCGCCCAAGAGTTCATATCGACGGCGGTGTTTGGCACCTCGATGTCGGCTCATCACATCCTGGGGCTGAAGTCGGTCCCAAGGGTATGGCTGTTCGCCATTTAAAGTGGTACGCGAGCTGGGTTTAGAACGTCGTGAGACAGTTCGGTCCCTATCTGCCGTGGGCGTTTGAGAATTGAGAGGGGTTGCTCCTAGTACGAGAGGACCGGAGTGAACGAACCGCTGGTGTTCGGGTTGTCATGCCAATGGCATTGCCCGGTAGCTACGTTCGGAACTGATAAGCGCTGAAAGCATCTAAGCGCGAAGCAGGCCTCGAGATGAGTTCTCACTAGACTTTTAAAGTCTCTGAAGGGCCGTTGAAGACTACAACGTTGATAGGCAAGATGTGGAAGTGGTGTGAGCCATTAAGCTAACTTGTACTAATTACCCGTGAGGCTTAACCATACAACGCCAAACGCGTTTTATGTGATAGTGAAACACGCGAAGAAGTTAATATAACTAAAGTAGATATTACTTAAAGAAAGACTTAAAAAATATTATCAGATATTTTCCAAATTCAGTTAGTGCGCAGAAATACGTATTAACGCCCAAATTTGCTTGGTGACAATAGCGTTTTGGACCCACCTGACTCCATGCCGAACTCAGTAGTGAAACGAAACAGCGCCGATGATAGTGTAGCATTTGCTATGTGAAAGTAGGACATTACCAGGCTTCAAATTAAAGAAACCCGTTACAGCAATGTGACGGGTTTTTTGCTGTTTGGGATTTAACAAATAGCCAAGAGCTCATGCCGAACTCAGTAGTGAAACAAAACAGCTCGAAGGCGAGCCCCGGCCAACGATAGTGTAGCATTTGCTATGTGAAAGTAGGACATTACCAGGCTTCAAATTGTAGAGAGCCCGACTAGAAATAGTCGGGCTTTTTTACGTCTGCAGAAAAGTGAAATGTGCACACTTAACACACACTTAACACACACTCACACCACCTCCCATCACGTAAGTCGGGCGAGCGTAGCGACTCCCGACGCACAAAGATAGTGTAGCATTTGTTATGTGGCTCTCCACCGCTGTGGGCACTACGACATCCTACTGCGTAGCGCACCGACCTCAAATTGTAGAAAGCCCGAATCTAACGATTCGGGCTTTTTTACGTCTGCAATAAAGTTAAGGGTAGGTGAATAGCGTACTACGCACTTATTTATATTTAATCTTTTTTACTTTCTACAAAAGCCAATTACTTTCATTTCCTTAGATAACAAATTTAATTTTGCTTTGTTACTGTCTTTGATTTAGGATCAAATCAGTTTAAAACCAAGAACTAATAGCCTGTGTATAGATTATTAATTAGTGCCATATCCATTTTATTTTGTTTTTCTGTAACGGCAGTTGAAGTAACTGATCTATATCAAGATATTTTAAAAGTGGATGACAAAACACGAGACACTCGATTAGCGGCGAGTCGTAAAGCTTTGCTCAATGTCTTAGTGAAAGTAAGCGGTGATGAAACTGCGGATCAAAATAAATTAGCACAGCAACGCACTAAAGATATTTCTGATTATATGCTTAAGTTTGAATATGACGAGAGAGCAAATGGACAATTGAAACTCGTTGTTAAATTTGAAGCTCGAAAGATCAACGCGCTAATCAAAGAATTAAACTTACCTTTATGGGGAGTGCAGCGCCCATTAGTTGCAATATGGTTAGGTATTGAAGACAACTGGCGCAGAGAATTAGTAACACAAGAAAGTTACCCGCAGCTAGAGCAGTTAATTTATGACAAGGCAGGACGCCGGGGGCTACCCGTTGTAGTGCCATTACTTGATTTACAAGATAGACGTTTAGTAGGTATCCCTGAAGTATGGGGTAACTTTTCAGAACCAGTAGAAGAGGCTTCTAAACGCTACAGTGCTGAGCGAAGTATTACGGCAAGAATGTATAAAGAAGCGGATAGCGAAAATTGGATTTTAGATTGGCGTTTTACAAATGATGATTTATTTGATTCAAATAGATTAACGGGTGATAAGCAGCAAATAGTGAGCCAGATGATTGACACCTTAGCACAAGGTCTTGCAAGCGAGTACGCTATTGATCCAAATGCTTATTATGAACAAGCTACTGCTATGCTTACGCTAAAGGGCACGCAAAGTTTTATTGATGTTGAATTAGCAAAACGAAGGTTATTGAGTTTAAGCGTTGTTACTCAAGTTAAAATTGTGCGTAAAACACCGGAGTTTGTAGAGTTTAAGCTAAACCATACTGGTAACCTAAGCGATCTTAAAAAAGGATTAGGGTTAGACTCCTCATTTAAAGATTATGAGGATCCACGCGCTTTTTATCATGTTGTTGATAAAAATAGCTTAGAGTATCAATGGATAACGCCATAATGCTAACTTCTGAGCCGATGCAAATGGCATTACCGGTTACTTTACCGGATGACGAAACATTTGCATCGTACTTTGGTGGAGAAGATTCGTTAGAAGTTAATCATTTGAAAGATAGTTTTTCGAAGTTAGCAAAAACGTTTCAGTATACCTATTTATGTGGATTAGGTGACTCGGGTAAGTCTCACCTTTTGTATGCGACCTGCATTAAAGCTCAAGAGCGTGGCCTGTCTAATATGCTACTGTCTATGCGCGAAGTGATTGATTTTGGACCTATGGTACTAGACGGTTTAGAAGCGCTTGATGTTTTATGTATTGATGACGTGCATTTAGTCGCAGGGAATGATGCATGGGAAAAAGCACTATTTAACTTTTTTAACCGGTTTAACGAACCCGGTAAAATGTTAGTAGTAACTGCCGATTTACTTCCTAGCATGCTTAATATTACGTTGCCAGATTTAGAGTCTCGCTTAACGTGGGGAACAACCTTTCAAATTCGCTCTATGAGTGATGACGATAAAGCACAAGCACTTGTTAAGCGCGCCCATATGCGCGGCCTTGAATTAAGTGATGAATGTGCACGTTTTTTATTAACGCGTTTAAGCCGTGATATGCGTGCTTTGCTCGATGTACTCGACAAATTAGATCATGCGTCAATGGCTGCACAGAGAAAATTAACAATTCCTTTTATAAAATCAACGTTAAAGCTGTAGTAGGTCTAGAATCTAGACCCTGCTTTCAGTTATCATAAGCTATTACTTAACAGCAATCACCTTCTGTGAAAGATCAGGTATCGAATGAACTTAGAAAACATATTAGCGCAAGCACTTGAGGCGGTAGCCAGTGCCAGTGAAATCGCGCAGTTAGAAGAAATCAGGGTTAATTACCTTGGCAAAAAAGGCGAAATCACAAGCTTGCTTAAAACGCTAGGCAAAATAGCACCTGAAGAACGTAAAGAAGCAGGCCAAGTTATAAACCAAGCTAAACAAGATGTACAAGCTGCTATCAACGAAAAGCGTGAATTGCTAGCAAGTAAAGCACTTGAAGAAAAGCTAGCTGCTGAAACTATAGATGTAACTCTACCTGGGCGTGCTATGCCTACTGGCGGTTTACACCCAGTTACGCGCACTATTGAGCGCATAGAAAGCTTTTTCGGTGAGTTAGGTTTTGAAGTTAAATCTGGTCCAGAAATCGAAGACGATTTTCATAACTTTGATGCGCTAAATATTCCAGAGCACCATCCAGCACGTGCTGATCATGATACCTTTTATTTCAATCCTAAATTAGTACTACGTACACAGACAAGTGGCGTGCAAATTCGTACTATGGAAACTGAGCAGCCACCACTGCGCATCATTTCACCTGGACGTGTATACCGTAACGATTACGATCAAACACATACACCTATGTTTCATCAGGTTGAAGGTTTAATGGTTGATACCGATGTTAGCTTTACTGAGCTAAAAGGTATTTTGCATGATTTTTTACGTAACTTTTTTGAAGAAGATATGGAAATTCGTTTCCGTCCTTCATTCTTCCCATTTACAGAACCTTCAGCTGAAGTAGATGTTATGGGTAAAGACGGTAAGTGGTTAGAAGTACTAGGCTGCGGCATGGTACATCCAAATGTACTTAAGTCTGTGGGCATTGACCCAGAAAAATACACCGGCTTTGCTTTTGGTATGGGTGTAGAGCGTTTAACTATGTTGCGCTATGGCGTAAACGATTTACGTGCATTTTTCGAAAATGACTTAAAATTCCTGAACCAGTTCCGTTAAGAGTGAAATAATAAAATGAAATTTAGTGAAAAGTGGTTAAGAGAGTGGGTAAATCCTGCTATTGATACGCAAGCTCTTTCGGAACAGCTTTCAATGGCTGGTCTAGAAGTTGATGGCGTTGAGCCTGCTGCGGCCAAATTTAATGGCGTAGTTGTGGGTGAAGTTGTTGAATGTGGGCAACACCCTGATGCAGATAAACTACGTGTTACCAAAATTAACGTAGGTGGCGATGAGCTACTTGATATCGTATGTGGTGCAGCAAATTGTCGTTTAGGTATTAAAGTTGCTGTTGCAACTGTGGGCGCTGTACTTCCTGGTGACTTTAAAATTAAAAAAGCTAAACTACGCGGTCAACCTTCAAACGGAATGCTATGTGCTTTTGTTGAGCTAGGTATTAGCGAAGAAGGCGACGGCATTATGGAATTGCCAAGCGATGCACCAGTAGGGACTGATTTACGTGACTACCTAGGTCTTGATGACAACATTATAGATGTTGATTTAACGCCAAACCGTGGTGACTGCTTAGGTATAAAAGGTCTAGCACGTGAAGTAGGTGTTTTAAACAGCATTGACGTAAGTGTATTAGATATTCCTGCGGTTACGCCAACAATTGATGACAAAGTATCAATTGAGCTAGTTAACGAAGATGCATGTCCTCGTTACCTTGGCCGTGTGATCAAAGGCATTAACCTTGATGCAGAAACACCACTTTGGATGGTTGAAAAGCTACGTCGTAGTGGTGTACGTTCAATTGATCCTGTAGTTGATGTGACTAACTATGTATTACTTGAGCTTGGTCATCCAATGCACGCGTTTGATTTAAATGCGATTGAAGGTGGTATTAAAGTTCGTAGTGCAAATGCAGGTGAAGAACTTGTTTTATTAGATGGTAATACCGCTAAATTAAACGACACAACACTTGTGATAGCCGATCATAACAAAGCACTTGCAATTGCGGGTGTTTTTGGTGGTGAGCAATCAGGCGTTACAGATAAAACATCTGATATTTTACTCGAAAGTGCATTTTTTAATCCTGTTGCAATTGCAGGCCAAGCACGTAGCTACGGTTTGCACACTGATGCTTCACACCGTTATGAACGCGGTGTTGATTTTGCTCTGCAACACGATGCAATGGAACGTGCGACAGCACTTCTTCTTGAAATAGTAGGCGGTCAAGCAGGTCCTGTTGTCGAAGCTGTCGCAGCTGACAAACTACCAAAAGTGACTGAAGTACGTCTTCGTCGTGCACGTTTAGACCGTGTTATTGGCCATCATATTGAAGATGCTAAAGTAACCGATATTCTTACGCGTTTAGGACTTGATGTAAAAGTAGAAAATGATAGCTGGAGTGCTGATGTACCAAGCTACCGTTTTGATATTCGCATTGAAGAAGACTTAATTGAAGAAGTAGCACGTGTTTACGGTTACAACAGCATTCCTAATGTTGCGCCTACAGCAAAACTTAAAATGACGACACATAACGAAGCAACGATTGCGCTTAGCAAGTTCCGCAATACGTTAGTGACTCGTGGTTACCAAGAAGCAATTACATACAGTTTTGTAGACCCTAAGGCACAAGCTATTTTGCATCCAGAATGTAAAGCAATGGTATTACCGCACCCTATTTCAATTGAAATGTCGGCAATGCGCGTAAGTTTAATGCCGGGTTTATTAGCGTCTGTAGCGTATAACCAAAATCGCCAACAACCTCGTATTCGTTTATTCGAACATGGTCTTAAATTTATAAGCGACGAAAGTGCAGAAAACGGTGTTTACCAAGTACCGGTTATTGGTGGTGTTATTACTGGTCTTGTAAATGGTGAACATTGGGTTGAAGAGAAACGTAATGTTGATTTTTATGACCTAAAAGGTGATGTTGAAGCCTTACTTGCAATTACCAATGACGTTACTCGTTTTGAAATTAAAGCAGAGCAGTCAGATGGGCTTCACCCTGGTCAATCAGCAGTAATATATGTTGATGGTAAAAAGGTTGGCTTTTTTGGCGCTTTACATCCACAAGCTCAAAAGTTGTTAGATATCAACAACGCAACTTTTGTTTTTGAAATTGAAATGTCAGCAATAGAAAAAAGAAATTTACCGCAAGCAGAAGGGGTGTCTAAATTCCCTTCAAATCGCCGCGACATCGCGATTTTAGTGGCAGACAGCGTTAAATCGGGTGACATTTTAAGCGTGATCGAAAAAGTTGGCGGAAATCAATTGGTTGACCTAAACTTATTCGATGTGTATAAGGGCAAAGGTATTGAGCCAAATTATAAGAGTTTGGCGATTGCTCTAACACTGCAAGCGGTTGATAGAACACTCGAAGAGAAAGATATCAATCTAGTAGTTGATAACGTGGTGGCCGAATTGGCCGAACAGTTTAATGCATCGTTGAGGGACTAGATATGGCGCTTACTAAAGCCGACATAGCTGAACACCTATTTGAAAAGCTCGGGATCAATAAAAAAGATGCCAAAGATTTAGTTGAAGCGTTTTTTGAAGAAATCCGCTCAGCGCTAGAAAAAGGCGAGCAGGTTAAGCTCTCTGGATTTGGTAACTTTGATCTTCGAGACAAAAAAGAAAGACCAGGCCGCAACCCGAAAACAGGCGAAGATATTCCTATTTCGGCGCGTCGTGTGGTGACCTTTCGACCAGGTCAAAAGCTTAAAACCCGCGTAGAAGTGGGCACAAGTAAAGCAAAATAAAAAAAGGCAGCGTAAGCTGCCTTTTTATTTTACATAAATAAGCTAACTAAAAAGTTAGCTTATTTTTATACTAATAAATTAAAACTCTCTAGGTGATACAAACTCACCGTTTTGTATTTGCAAATATGTTTGCTCTGCAAGTATATCTAAGCTGTCTAAGCTTTTACCGCTACTAATTAGTTGATGTTCTATTGGCAGCAGTTCAATATTTTCAATACCGAACATTTGGCCCACTTTAGAAAATATATATGCATGCTTAAATTTATCATGTTTATAAAACAGGCTAATTAATGAGGTAAGGACTTCGGGGTTAGGTACGGTGTCTTTTTTATTTAACTCTAATGTTTTGTAGAGTAAATCAATGGTTTTTTCATCATCGAATTTAATGTAATACGACGCTAAGAAAAATTGCATTTCAGCACTTTGTGTCACACTCGTTTCGTTTTCTAGCGAAAGAAGTTTAGTTAGTGCACTTTGATTATTATTGCGCGACCAATGGTAATAAAGTAAACCTGGGTGGTTAGTATTTTTAGTATCTTGATATAAGCGTGTTATTTCTTTAATACTAGTTAGTTGCCCATCAATACGAGAGGTTGTTTTTTCTTTGAGTTTTACGTGCTCGATTTTTGCAGCCAATGTTATGCATTGATTGTAATCTTCAAATCCTTTAAGTAATTGGTATTTATTTTCATCTGTCGGGTCTTTATATTCTGTGTAGCGTTTTATAATAACCTCTGCGCGAGGCTCCTTACAGTGGCTATCTTTATTTAGATCGGCACAAAACCCTGGTGTTTCTTTGCATACCTTTGAGAGTGTCAACTGATCTCCACACCCAGTTAGGGCTACCAACCCTAGTAAAACACTTGCTTTTAGAAACATCCCTTAACCCCAAATGAATATATACCCTCCTATTCTAGCTCAATCATTTAACTCCTAACAGTAGAGAATAACGTCAGATTAAATTAGAATGGCAGTGCCCATTTGGGCTATCCGTTCAAAATGTTTAACTTAGGTAAATAAAATGACCTCATCTCACGAGTTAGAATACACAAATAGTTGGCAAGAGCGCCAAGATTACGCAGAAAGTATGCAACCAATCATTGGTAAGCTTTACCGTAATCGTGGTATTGAAATTGCGGTATATGGCCGTCCTCTCGTAAATGCCAGTACTATCGATATTATCAAATCTCACAAAACCGTTGCTCAGTTTGAAGGCACTAAATTACGTTTGCGCGAAAGCTTCCCATTTTTAGAAGCTATCAGCAAAATGGAATTAAACTCTGCACGTATTGATATTGGTAAGCTTGCATATAGTTATTTATTCACTGAAGCCGCAAATGGTCGTTCAGTCGAAGAGTTTGTTAAAGACGAACTTGCAGAAATAGCTGATTTACCAGCGAAAGAACCACGCGATGTTGTGTTGTATGGTTTTGGTCGTATTGGTCGTTTACTCGCGCGTTTATTAATTGAAAAATCAGGTCCATATTCAGATTTACGTTTGCGCGCTATTGTTGTGCGTGGTGGTAAAGATGGTGATCTTGAAAAACGTGCAAGCTTATTGCGTCGCGATTCAATTCACGGTCCATTCAATGGCTCAATCACGATTGATAAAGAACGTAATGCAATTAAAGCTAACGGTAGCTACATTCAAGTTATTTACGCTAACTCTCCTAGCGAAATTGATTACACCCAATACGGTATCGACAATGCATTAATCGTTGATAACACCGGTATTTGGAAAGACGAAGCGGGCCTTGGCCAACACCTAGAGTGTCAGGGCGCTGCAAAAGTATTATTAACAGCACCAGCAAAAGGTAATATCAAAAACATCGTATATGGTGTGAATAACAAAGATATTTTACCTGAAGATAAAATTGTTTGTGCAGCAAGCTGTACAACCAATGCAATTACACCAACGCTTAAAGCATTAAACGATAAGTTTGGTATTAATAATGGCCATGTTGAAACTGTACACTCGTACACGAACGATCAAAACCTTATTGATAACTACCACAAAGCAGAGCGCCGAGGCCGCGCCGCAGCACTTAACATGGTAATTACTGAAACGGGAGCTGCAAAAGCGGTTTCAAAAGCATTACCAGAGCTTGAAGGTAAGTTAACAGGTAATGCTATCCGCGTACCTACGCCTAACGTATCGTTAGCTATTTTAAACCTTAATTTAGCAACAAGTACTTCTGTTGAAGAGCTAAACGCATTTTTACGCGATACAGCACTTCATTCAGACTTACGTGATCAAATTGATTACACTGCATCAACGGAAATTGTATCTACCGATTTAGTCGGTAGCCGTTACGCAGGTGTTGTTGATTCACAAGCAACAATTGTTGAAGATAACCGTATTGTTTTATATGTATGGTACGACAATGAGTTTGGTTACAGCTGCCAAGTAGTACGTTGTATGCGCGATATGGCCGAAGTGTCATTCCCAAGCTTACCTCGTTAATTTGTTTGCAGTGACGTAAAAGCCAGCATGTTGCTGGCTTTTTTGGTCGTGTATTATTTTTAAAGCGTATGCCTTGTGATAGGCTTTAATTATTCAAATGTTAGCAATGCTCAGTTTTTATTAGTATTGCAATATTTTACTACGTGTATTTAATACCAGTAGTGTTAGTTCTGCAGAGTAAAAAGCAGATAAACTTATTCAACCTAAAGGTTTTTCCATGAAAATCAGCAGCAATTTCGACAGTGGTAATATTAAAGTTATTGAAGCCACCGATCCTTTAAATATTCAATTAGAAATTAATAAAGATCATCAGTCTGAATTTTATCAGTGGTTTCACTTTCGTCTTGAAACAACACCTTACCAATTGCATAAGTTAAATATTAATGAGCTTGATAAATCAGCTTACCCCGATGGTTGGGAAGGGTATCAAGCCGTTGCATCATATGACCGCCAAACATGGTTTCGTGTACCATCAAGCTATGAAAATGGCACATTAAGCTTTGAAATTGAACCAGAGTGCGGCAGTGTGTATTTTGCTTACTTTGCACCATATAGTTACGACCGCCATTTAGATTTATTATCTTGGGCACAAAGCCAAGGCGCTTGCCAATTAATAACGCTTGGTGAAACACTCGATGGCCGTGATATGAGTGTGCTTAAAATTGGTGAACCAAGTGAAGACAAGAAAAACATCTGGATCACAGCACGCCAACATCCAGGTGAAACAATGGCGCAGTGGTATGTAGAAGGTCTATTGCACAAACTTCTTGATGACGAAGACCCACATGCAGCTGCGCTTCTATCAAAAGCAGTATTTTACGTTGTGCCAAATATGAATCCAGACGGTAGCGCACGCGGACATCTTCGTACTAATGCTAAAGGCGTTAACTTAAACCGTGAATGGCAAACACCAAGCATGGAAAATAGCCCTGAGGTTTACCTAGTGCTAAATAAAATGCGCGAAGCTGGCTTAGATATGCACCTAGACATACACGGCGATGAAGCGATTCCGTATAACTTTGTGGCAGGCAGTGAAGGTATTCCAAGTTACGATGCACGCCTAAAAGGCCTTGAAGATAGCTTTAAAGCCGCGCTTTTAACGATTACTCCAGAGTTTCAAGATGAGCATGGCTATCCAAAAGATGAGCCAGGCCAAGCTAACCTAACGGTAGGTTCAGCAGCAACCGCTGAAGAATTTAAAGCATTAACGTACACAATTGAAATGCCATTTAAAGATAATAACGATTTACCTGATCCAGACTATGGCTGGTCAGACCGTCGTTCGTATCAATTTGGTCAAGATACGTTAGCGGCAATTGTTAATGTTGTTGATAATTTAAGATAAAACATTTATTTGAAGGGTATCAATAGTTTTGATGCCTTTTTTGTTTTTAGTAAAACCCCTTTTACAAAAAATAATAATCATATAGCAACTTCATTCCAAAACGTTTTTAACGTTTCTTCGCTGCGTATCATCACCGTATCGGTACAAATCAATCTACTTTCCTTTAAATACTGCAGATGTAGTGCCTTGCAATAGCTACGTAATTAGATATTTTGAAAATTAAGTGTTAACAAAGTTGGGTTACTTAAGTTAAGATTAATTAAATCATGAGTCGGGACGGGAGAGGCAAAACCTTATTTCGTAAAGCTTATGTTGCGTAGTAGCTAAAGCAGAGTCTCGTAACTAAAAATAATAAATATAACTATAGAGGATATCCATGGAAGCTATTGTAAGCGCTGTTAATGATGTTGTTTGGAGTAATGCACTCATTTATTTATGCCTAGGCGCAGGCTTGTTTTATTCAGTATTAACTCGATTTGCTCAAGTTAGACATTTTAAAGAAATGTGTAAGTTATTATTTAGTCCTAACACGTCTGATAAAGGTATCTCATCTTTTCAAGCCCTTGCAGTCTCGTTGTCTGGACGAGTAGGCGTCGGTAATATCGCTGGCGTTGCAGCGGCTATTGGTTTTGGCGGACCAGGCGCTATTTTCTGGATGTGGGTTGTTGCTTTTCTAGGCGCAAGTACCGCATATGCAGAATCTACTTTAGGTCAAATTTATAAAACAGAAGAAGACGGGCAATACCGTGGTGGCCCAGCGTATTATTTTGACCGTTGTTTAGGACAAAAATGGTTGGCTATTTTATTCGCTGTTTCGGCAATTATAGCATGTGGTGTCTTTCTGCCTGGCGTACAAGCAAATGCGGTAGGTAATGCGTTTACCCAAGTGTTTGGCAATGGCAACATGGTTTCTACTAGCTTTGGTGATGTAGGCAGCTTTAAATTAGTCGCTTTAGCAATTATCCTTATTGTTTTGGCATTTATTATTTTCGGCGGTATAAAACGTATTGCGAACTTTACGCAAATTGTAGTGCCATTTATGGCGCTTGGTTACATAGTACTGGCACTAATCGTGGTATTTTTAAATTTAGATAAAGTGGGCGATATATTTTATTTAATTATTAGTGATGCATTTACTGCGCAGGCAGGTTTTGGTGCTGCTATTGGTTGGGGCGTTAAACGTGGTATATATTCTAATGAAGCTGGCCAAGGTACTGGGCCTCATGCAGCAGCTGCAGCAGAAGTTGATCACCCTGCTCAACAGGGCTTAGTACAAGCTTTTTCTGTTTATGTTGATACCCTCTTTGTGTGTACTGCAACTGCATTAATGATTTTAATAACGCAGCAATACAACATTGTGGGTGAGCTACCAGCAGGGCAATTTATTGTACAAAATGTTGATGCAGCCACTGAAGTGGGATCAGCAGCCTTTACTCAAATGGCTCTATTTAGTGTATTTGGTAGCTTTGGACAAGCATTTGTCGGTATTGCATTATTCTTCTTTGCCTTTACCACAATACTTGCTTATTACTTTATTGCAGAGACTAATATTGCTTACTTAAATCGTTATTTTAAGGGCAGTATTCCGCTTGTTCTTGTGAAGTTTGTAATTATGTTTATGGTTGCATACGGCATGGTAAATAATTCAGGTTATATTTGGACTATTGGTGATATTGGCGTTGGCTTAATGGCTTGGATTAACATACTCGGTATTTTAGCCATTTTCTTTGTCGCTAAGCCTGCTTTGCTATGTTTGAGCGATTATGAAGAACAAAAGAAAAAAGGCGGAAAAGTCATATTTGATCCAGTTAAATTGGGTATAAAAAACGCCACATTCTGGGAAAAACGCTTAGAAAAGCAGTCAAAAGACGCAGAGTAATTAAACTTAGTGGGCAACTTGGAAAATTATCGCCCCTAAATTAGTTATTGGTTTGAATTCAAAAAAGACAACGAGAAATAAAACACGTACAATAAAGGCGCCGAAAGGCGCTTTTTTTATGCGTAGTATGGAGAGAAGTATGGCGATTATTCGTTGCCCAAAATGTGCAAAATCAATTTCAGATAAACATAAGCAATGTCCGCATTGCGAAAGCAACATTGCAGAGCTAAACGACGAGCAAGTTTTACAACTTCAGCGCGAACAGCGAATTAAAAAAAAGCAGATGTTTATAAATCACTCCTTTTTGGCGCTTATCTTATTTTTAGGTGGTTTTTTCTGTTTGTACTTTCTACAACCGCAAGAAGAAACACTGCAGTGGTACGCTTACACCGCCGCAATTGGCGTAGGGTGTATTTGGTATCTTATAAACCGTATTGTTTTAGTGACTCTAAAAAAGAAAAAATGACATGAACATCGACAATCTTGTACAAAATATTACTCCCGAATTATTCGAACGCTTACAATACGGTGCCTCTACTGGTAAATGGCCAGACGGTACCGTTTTATCAGATGAGCAAAAGCAACAAACAGTGCAGTTGGTTATGTTGTATCAAGCAAAAGTGGCTCAATCAAACGAGCAATTTACGATTGGTGCTAATGGTGAGATGATCCAAAAGACAAAAGCTCAACTACAAAAAGAATTTAAATCAGACAACGAAATAGCTAGGTTTAGTGAACATGATCTTTAAGCACCTTTTTACACCAAAATGGAAACACCCTAAGCAACAAGTACGTCTTGATGCTATCGAAAAATTAGACATTGAACGTGATGCAACCATATTAAACACGTTAGCACTTGAAGATAGCTCCGCTGAAATACGCCGTAAAGCGCTCCAAAAAGTGAACGACTTACCACTTTGGTGGAAAGCGTATAAACAAGATCAAGCATTAAAAGATATAGCCGAGCTACAAATATCTAATGCTGTTTTAAATAGCGAAAGTACGCTAACAGCAAAAATTAAAAACGAATACATAGAGCGTTTTGCACCCGTTAAAACACTTGAAAAGTTAGCGTTTGCAGAAAAAGAGCTGCAAGTACGCGTTAAATTACTGAAACGTTTAGCAAATCCAAAACTAGTAGAAAAAGCATTTAAAGAAGGTAGCGAAGAGCTACAAACTCAATTAGTTGAACTTGTTATTACTCATCAATTAATTAAATCATTAGTAAAGCATGCAAAGGGTGGTGCAAAAGCAGCACTTGAAACGCATATTGAAAATGAACGTTTAGCAATTGAAATGCCACTTGAAGTTGAAAATGCAACACGTGTTATTTTAGCTAAGTTAAATGCTTTACGTGAAAAAACAGATTTTGGTATTGTTAATCCACAAGCGAGCGATTTAATCGCTCAGTGGCAAGCACTTGAGCTTAAATGGTTAAGTGATGAGCGCGTTAAGCTGCTTGACGAAAAATATACTTCTATCACCACTAAGTTAGATGCACACATTGAACAGCTAAAAGCGGTACATGACAAAGAGCAGCAGCAATTAGCGCAACAACAGCGTCAATTATTAGCACTTGCAACACTTGAAGCTTTGGGTGAAGAAATTGAAAATGCCTTACAGCTTGGTCTTGAAACGCCAGAGCAAATTCAACAAGATTGGCTTGATGCAAAAGTAGCGCAAGCTAAGCAAGCTATTAGCGAAACAGAACTTGCTAATAACGCACAATCAAAACTCGCTGTAAGCAAGTTAGAAAAACTATTTACTCAAGTTGCTAAGTTACCTGAGTTAACAACGGCTATTAAAGAGTACAAACTCGCTTTTGCAGCGCTATGCGAAATTACGCCAGCAGAAGATTTAGCACAATACGATGCAACTTTAACTGAATTTAATAATGGCTTTAAAGCAGCGCGTAATCATTTAAATATTTTAGATGGCGCACTACAAAGTACCTTTAAAACACAGTTAAATGCGCATAAAAAGCAATTTTTAGCACCAATGAATGAGCTAGTTAAGCCACTTGAAAAAAACCAAAGCCAAGCAAAGCGCAAAGCGCGTGATGTTAAACGCCTAATTGAAGAAGGTCGTTTTAATGTTGCTTTTGGTGTGTTTAAAGGCTTTGAAGAGTTATTTAATACACTTACTGAGCAATATCAACAGCCGCTTGTAAACATAAAAGCGGAACTTGAAGCGCAACTTGCAGATGCTAAAGATTGGCAAAAATACGCAGCAGCACCAAAGCGTGAAGCCTTATTAGAAGAAGTAAGTGCATTAGTAAGCGAAGAATGCACCGACCCACAACAACGCGCAGAGCAAGTAAAAGCGCTACGTAAACGTTGGAATGAGTTAGGTCGTTTAGATACAGATGAAGAAAAGCAACAAGGCGTGCAGTTTGATGAACAAATCGAGCTGTTATTTGCGCCTTGCCGTAGTTACTTCGCAGAGCAAGAAGTACAACGAGAAGCATCAAAAGCACAACGTGAAAGTATTATTAACGACATGCATGCGCTCCATTTACAGCCAACTGCTGAGGATGACTTTGATTGGAAGCAATATGAAAGCCAATACAATCGTTTAAATAAAGCGTGGCGCAGTGTGGGTAAAGTTGACCCTAAAACATACCGTACACTAAACGATCGTTATAAAAATGAGCAACAACAAGTACTGACTTTGTTAAATGCATTTCATAAAACTAATGCCACACTTAAAAACGAACTAATAGAAAAAGCGCAGCAATTGTCACAAAGTGATGATTTAGCGGCTGCATGCCAAGAGTTGAAGCAAATGCAACAACAATGGCAAGCTATCGGTTTTGCAGGTTTGAAAGCTGAAAATGCGTTATGGCAAAAGTTTCGTCAGTTTAACGATGAAACATTTACCAAGCGTAGCAGTGAGTTCGAGCAGCAAAAACTTGAGCAAAACGAGTCAGATAAGCAAGCAGTTGCAGAACTTGCTGAGCTTGAAGCAGCATTGAGTGATGTTAATCAAAGAGCGCAGTTGCACGACCTTGAAACAAAAGTGAAAGGGTACACGCAATTTAGATCGTTAGCGCCAAAGGTTACTAAGCTACTAGCCGCTATTGACGATAAACTTGCATTGCTAACAAGTAAATCAGAGCAAGCTAATTTAGATGCATTAATTACTGCACTTGAGAACAATGAAGCATTACCAAGTCAGTATCAAGCACCGCTTAAAACAGCATTAAATACCGAGCAGCTTATTACGCGCATGGAAATACTAGCGAACGTAAGTTCAATCGATAAGTCACTTAGAATGGCAGAACAAGTAGCCATGCTAGATGACAAACATCGTGGCGATCATGCTGATTTAAACTATTATTTAAAACAGTTATTAGCGCTCAGTGACGGTTCAGTTGAACCTGACACACTAACGCGACTTAAAGCGACACTTGCAGCTTAATACACTAGGGCGTGTTGACCTTTCGTGGTTGAATTTGCAGCAGACTGTTTGGTATTTAGGCAAGGCAGAGTCTATGTAGTGTGGTTATTCCCCATAAATAGGCGATAACGCAGCATAAATGCCAAACATGCGCTGCCCTTTGGGTTCTTTTTAGGGACGATTAACTCTTTGTTGCTCGGTTTTGACTTAGGCCGCTAGGTTACAAACCTCACGCCGCGATTAAATCGACCCTAGATTGAACAAATTTCAATCCACAAAGGTCAACACGCCCTAGAACCAGCATAATATGTGCTGGTTACTATTTTACTAAGCCGCTTTAATAGCGGCTTTTTTATGTATCACTAATTCATAAACAAAAGGGTTCTCATGAGAATTTTAGTTATTATTGCAGCGTTATTTTTAACTGCCTGTAATACCACGCAAGGCATATCAGTATATTCATTTACTAACTCTGAGGTTGAATCTGTACTGGGTAAGCAATTACCAAAGTTAAGTGAAAAAGTAAGCTTAATGGGTTTACCCGTTCAGTTTGATGTAAACGACTTAAGTGTCAACATTGGACCTGATAACCGCGATGTTGTTGTGCTTGGTGCGGATTCGAGCGCTGAAATTAATGCATTCGCACTTAAATACCCAGTGCGTTTAAAGCTACAAATTGAAGGAAGCCCATTTTACGACAGTGAGAAAAAAGCGGTGTTTTTACGTAATATTAAATTACTTGATTCGAGTGTAGATGCCGGTGGTTTTAAAGGTAATTTAGGTGCACTTGATAGCCAAGCAATGGATGTTATTAATGCTTTTTTAGCGGTTAACCCAGTTTATACTCTAAACATGGATGACCCTAAAATGATGCTACTTAGTAAACTTCCACTTGATATGAAAGTGGTTGAAGGCGCAATTAAGCTAGTACCTCGTCTATAAGTAGATCGACCTACTTACAATATACGTATTGATTAGCCTGACTTTCAGGCTAATTAGGTTTTAATATTATGGCGGCTCCTCGCACTGTTCCCACTTCTCGGCTTTCTCGATTTGCAAAATTAGGCTCACTCGCAACAGGTGTTGCTACCAACATGTTAGTTGATGGCGCTAAGAGTGCGTTAACGGGTAAAGGTTGGGATAATAAAAGCTTACTACTACAACCTAAAAATATTGAAAAGCTAGCCACACAGCTATCACATTTACGTGGTGCAGCAATGAAACTGGGGCAATTGCTTTCAATGGATGCCGGTGATCTACTTAGTCCTGAATTAGCTCAGTTACTTGCTTTACTGCGCTCAGACGCGAACCCAATGCCTCATAAGCAGCTTGTTGAAGTGTTAAAAGAGCAATGGGGGGATGAGTGGCTAGCGCGTTTTTCTCACATTGAGCTAAGACCTTTTGCAGCGGCTTCTATAGGGCAAGTTCATTTAGCTTATAAAGAAAATGGCGATCAGCTTGCTGTTAAAATTCAATACCCTGGTATTGCAAAAAGTGTAGTAAGTGATGTCGATAACGTTATTTCTTTATTAACGATTTCTCGATTATTGCCAAAAGATCTTAATATTAAACCACTTATTAGTGAGGCTAAAGCGCAGCTATTAGCCGAGGCTGATTATAAACGGGAGGCTCAGTACTTAATACGTTATAAAAATGCACTAGCAGAGAACGAACACTTTAAAGTGCCTAACGTATATCCAGAGCACAGCACACAACACGTGCTAACTATGGAATATATAAAAGCAGAGCCCATTGAGAGCATTACAGAGCTACCTGATAGTCAAAAAAGCTTTGTTGCAGAGCAGCTCATTGATTTATTTTTTAAAGAAATGTTTGAATTTAAATTAATTCAAACCGACCCTAACTTTGCCAACTTTCATTATCAGCTTGATACACAAAAAATTGTTTTATTTGATTTTGGTGCAACGCGAGAAATATCAACCGAGCTTAGCTTAGCGTACTTAGCCTTATTTAAAGCGGGTAGTGAAAACAACCGAGAAGGTGTACTTAAAGCGGCATCACACATAGGTTATTTTAAAAATGACTTAGTTGATGAGTATAAAAACAACGTCATTGATTTATTTTTAATGGCGTGCGAGCCACTAAGAGCAGAAGGGGAATTTGATTTTAAAAATAGCGAACTCGCGCTCAAAATTAAAAATGCAGGGCTTGCTCTTAGTGGGCAATCTCAGCAATGGCATACACCGCCCGTTGATGCGCTATTTATTCACCGAAAACTTGCAGGACTTTACTTAATAGCCGCAAGGCTAGGTGCAAAAATAGATGTAAAAACGTTATTTAAGCACTATTTATAGCTTTTTAATTTACGCGTAAGTGCGCTTTAAGTAATAAGTGCACTTAGCGTATAAAATTGCCATAATACTCGCGATATTTCGCGAGGTGTATTTATGATAAAACAATTTTTAAACGATCCTAAATTATTGCTAAACGCAGTCGGTGAGGGTATATACGGTTTTGACCTGTCGGGTAATGCGGTGTTTGTTAATCCTGCCGCTGAGCGCATGACAGGTTGGTGCGCTGAGGAACTATTAGGTAAAAAAATACATCAATATCATCACCATACTCATGCTGATGGCACACCTTATCCCGCTGATGAATGCCAAATTTACTGCACCATGTTTGACGGAAAACGTCGTGAAGTTAAAAATGAAGTTTTTTGGCGCAAAGACGGTAGCTCATTTGCAGTTCAATACACCTCAACACCGGTTTATCAAAATGATAAGTTAATTGGTGCTGTAGCGGTATTTCGCGATATATCACTGCAACAGCAAACACAAAATGCACTGCAAGAGGCACTTACTCAAGTAAAGCACTTAAGTGAGCAGCTAAAAGATGAAAACAACTACTTAATTGCAGAGCTCAACGAAGACTGGCAAGACTCAGGGCTAGTTGGACAAAGCCATATATTTCAAACCATGTTAGATCAAATAAAACTGGTAAGTGAAACCGACAGCACAGTGCTTATACTTGGCGAAAATGGCACGGGTAAAGAGTTGGTAGCCCGTAACTTGTATAGGCTGAGCAAACGTAGCGAACAGGCCTTTATAAAAGTTAATTGCGCTGCATTTACCCCGAGCTTGCTAGAGTCGGAATTGTTTGGCCATGAAAAGGGCGCGTTTACAGGTGCCAATGAACGTCGTAAAGGGCGCTTTGAACTTGCTGATAAAGGCACCTTGTTTTTAGATGAGATAGCAGAGCTTCCACTTGAGGCGCAAAGTAAATTACTGAGAGTCTTGCAAGAACAAGAGTTTGAACGTGTGGGTGGCAGTAATACGCTAAAAGTAAACATTAGAGTGATTGCAGCGACTAATCGCGACCTGTGGGAAATGGTACAAAAAGGCACGTTTAGAATTGATTTGTATTATCGGCTCAATGTATTTCCTATAAAAGTACCCGCCCTTAAAGATCGAAAAGAAGATATTCCTTATTTATGCGCTAATTTAATTGCGCAGCTAAATAAGCGGCTCGGGAAAAACTTAAAAGGGCTAAGTAAAAAAGCAATTACGCAGCTGCAAGCCTACAATTGGCCAGGCAATATTAGAGAGCTGCAAAATGTACTTGAACGCGAAGCTATTTTATCTAATCAAGCGGTACTTCAGCTAAGCCAGCCTTTGCAAGCGGGTGGTGAAGTCGTTATTAATCCTTCACTTACGCTCGATGAAGCGCAAAAGCAGCATATAACCTCTGTTCTTGTGTTATCGCACTGGCAAATATCGGGTGATAAAGGGGCGGCAGTTAAATTGGGCTTACCTGAGAGTACACTACGCTCAAAAATGCGAAAGTTAGGGATTGCTAAGGATTCGTGATATATCGCGAAATACGCTTTATATCGCGAGGTTGGTTTTTTGTTTTTAAAATAATCTGTTTAATATCAATGAAGTAATTAAAGTTTCAGCTTGGTCTGAAAGTTGCAAGTACTTGCTTAATACCCGTCATTATGAAGCAAGTACTATGAAGTTTGATATTAAAGAAGAAGACATGATCATTAAGCCCTATAACACCGAAGGGCCAATTTATATCCGCGAGCAAAAAGGATTTTTTCAGCGCATACGCCGTAATTTAGGTTGGCTGCTAATGCTAACTTTTATTGCAATACCGTGGATCCAATATAACGGTCAACAAGCTGTGCTGCTTGATGTGGCAACGCAAACTTTTACTATTTTTGGTCTAACACTCCTTCCTCAAGATTTTATGATTTTAGCCCTGCTATTTATGGTGGGGGCTTTTGCATTATTTTTTGTAACTAACTGGCTTGGTCGGGTTTGGTGTGGATATACGTGCCCGCAAACAATATGGATGCTCATGTTTTCGTGGGTAGAACAACGCATAGAAGGCACTCGAAATCAGCGTATTAAATTAGATAAATCGCAGTGGACGCTGAGCACTTGGCGCAAAAAAATTACTAAGCACAGTGCGTGGATTGTTATTTCAGTTTTAACCGCCACCTCGTTTATGGCGTATTTTATCCCAGCAAAAAGTTTGTATATGGAAATACTTACGTTTGAATGGTCAGGTATTACGAGCTTTTGGGTGTTTTTATTCGCTTTTTGCACCTACGGTAATGCAGGGTTTTTACGCGAAAAAATGTGCACAATTGCTTGCCCGTATTCTCGTTTTCAGGCTGTTATGTTTGATAAAGATACGTTGCTTGTTACCTATGATAGCAAGCGCGGTGAAAGCCGAGGACCACGTAAACGCAAAGCCGATCCAAAAGAGCTTAACCTAGGTGACTGTGTAGACTGTAACTTATGTGTAGAGGTATGCCCTGCAGGAATAGATATTCGAAATGGCTTACAATATGAATGTATAAACTGTGGCTTATGTATTGATGCTTGCGACGATACCATGGAGAAATTTGGTTATCAAAAAGGCTTAATTAAATACGCCAGCGAAAAACAAATGGAGGGTAAAAAAACCAATCCATTTAGATTAAAACTAATAGGATACGGCGCATTAACGGCTTTGTTAATAATTTCTATGTTTGCATGGATGCTACAACGCACACCAATAGAAGTCTCAGTACTACGAGATAGGAATGCGCTTTATAGAGTGAACTACGAGGGCCTGGTAGAAAACCCTTATACACTTACTATTATTAATAAAACGCAGCAAGCACTGCATTACACCATTGCCATAGAGGGCTTGCCAGAAGCAACACTCTCAAGTCCAAGTTCTACACTTATACAGCCAGGTGTGATGAAAAGAGTCCCCGTTACTGTAACTGCAGATGGTTACGATATTGAGCGTAAAGTTAGCAAGTTACAATTTGTAGTAACAGCGCAAGAAGACGCCAGTATAACCATAACTAAAGATAGCCAGTTTTATAAAAACTAAGATTGATAAAATTTCATAAACAACATGCCCAAGTAGATATTCCTCTTGGGCATTTTATCTGTAGTTTTTATTATGTGTTTGCATTTATATATTTGAGTGCGCTTGTTATAACGGCCACTTGAGCTAATATACATTCTTCATCTGTGGCTGTTGGGCTATCTGGGTACACTTCGGTTGTGGTTACATAGGGCGCGTCAGTAAAGCCCATACACAAACCTAACTCACGTGCCGCATAGTTAATAACGCCAAATTGCTCTTGAGGGATGCCTATTAGCTGGTTGTTTTCATCGCTCGGGGCAATGTGCGTGACCTTTGCCACATCTTTGATAATTACTTTTTGAAATTCAGGCTCAGGCTTATTGGTATCGGCCACTAAATAAAACCCATCAGGTATGTTCCAATTAGTGTTTGTAGTGCCTTCACGGGCAGCAAGTGCGGGTCTAAATTCACTGTTATCGCTATCTGTTGTTTCGTGTAAATCAATATGAGCAACTAAGTCTATATCGAGTGATTTTACAAACGCCATAATGGCTGCTGATTCTTGAGCTGGGCTGCCTTCGTAAAATGAGCGGTTAGGATCAATAGCATCAGGGTTCCAGCGGTTTATAGTCTCATATCCCCAAGGGCTAATGCAGGGCGCAACAATAATATTAAACTGCTTTGAGTGTTGCATAGCCGATGTTTTAGCAAACCTAAGTGCGCCATGTACGCCACTGGTTTCGTAGCCATGCACACCTCCGGTGATTAAAACTGTTGGTTTATTAGCATTAAAGTTAGGCGTTTTTAATATATATAATGGGTAAGTGCCAGCGGCGTAATTAAGCTGACCGTATTGCTCTATATCTAAGGTGCTTTTAAGGTCATTAATTAGCGTTACCACTTCGTTTTGGTAACTGCGTTTAATGTTTTGGCGTGCTAACCACAAGGCTTTATCGTTGTTATTCCATTTTTTGCCAGGTGTGCCAATAGGGTATGTGCTGTTAGTCATAATAAACCTTTATATCAATTGTTATTAGCCCATATAAAAAAGTAAGCAATTACAATTGTTAGAATTACTTAATAAAGGCGTAGCTTAACGCTGAGTAAATTAGCGTGCAAATTAAAACGTTAAAGTCATATTATTTATTGTGCGCTGTTGTTTAGCTTGAATATAACTTTGACTAGCAAACTCCCCTGAAATAGCGCCAGAGCGAACCCGCTCAACCAAAATAGTTAAATTGCATGCCTTACTTTTATCTATTTGCGTATCATTAAACATTATCAAATTATTTAGATTAAATGAATAACTCGACGATGTAATAGATGAAGACGTAGATTGTATTAATGTAGAGTTGTTATTTGTGGTGCAATGACTGCTTAACTCAATTGTGCTGGCGCTATTGGTATCTATACCATCAAGTTGTACTGTTATTGTGTTTGTTATGCTAAAGTTTTGCTCGCTACTTGGTGTTAAAATAATAAAGTTATGAGGAAGTTCAACAGTTGAGCGTGTGCTTATTTCATCATCACGGTTAAACAATATATCAAACGGCTCGTTATCATCAGTTATGTTGATGTAGGCTTGGTAATCTACATCTAAAAAATCTGTATCTTTACTAAGTTCAACAGCTGTGCCTCGCACGATTACTTGTAATGTGTCGCTATCGCTTAATACGATGTTAGACCCATTCATATCACCTGCATTTAGCTCTGCATTAATACGAGTACGACTTCCGTCAGACACAAGCTCAAAACCCGCCCAAATACCTTTCGTTTTAATTAGATCTGATGCTGTTTCTGATGTGCAAGCACACAGCATTAATATGATGCCCACGAGGGAAAAGCTTTTTTTAAACATGTTAGCTCCTTTATTTGTGAGCGTATTGTTACACAAGAAAGTACTTTTAGATGTTTAAAATTGTTAACAACTGTAAAATAAATTTTAAATAAAAGATCTTGGTAGGCAGTGTTGTTTTATTTTTAGTAAAATAACGGCCAGTATTGTGAGTAAATTTATTATAAAAGAGTATGTTACAATTAGTTTATAGTCTGCTTTTGTATTGAGTATTATGGTGCAGTATGTTGCCACACCAAGTTGGTTAGGTCGTTTTTTTACCCGTATTAAGTGGGTAAGTATTGAGCAAGACGTGCTTGTTGTCCACTTTAGAGATATGACTAAACAGCAATTTTTATTAAGTGATTTCAGTAACTTTTCTGTGCTGAAAAATAGCTTGTTTAGCGCAAAAATTTATTTATGTGATCCTAATAACACATGCGTTAGTTTTTTAAAAAAAGCCGAAGCAGATGTGCTTAATAAAGCGTTAAATAAATATTTTTCAAATACGTTAGAACAAAAAGTGAACAATGCGAAAACGCTTTTAAAGCGTTATGCCCTTGATGAATTTTTACGCGACAGTTCCATTGAAATCTTAAATAAAGCTGTTTTTTCTTTAAGTAAAAATTACGCACATAATCAAACCGTGTGGCAACAGCATTTATCGCCTATTAGCGTAAAATTTTTAAGTATTTTAAGTAGTACACCAAAAACAGCAGACGCTGTAGCGCAATTACGCCATAAATATGAACAAAAGCAGCTTACCCTAAGAGATAACTTTTATAATAATGTTGAGTCTAACCCGCTCACTACAGAGCAGCGTTTAGCGGTTATACGCGATAACGATAAAAATCTAGTACTTGCAGCAGCCGGCACAGGAAAAACCTCAGTTATGGTTGCCAAATCGCTTGATTTAATCGCACGTGGAATAGCACTGCCAGAGCAGGTATTGGTACTTGCTTACAATAAAACGGCTGCACAGGAATTAAAAGAGCGCTTTATTAAACGTGCAGCACACGCCAATTTAAGTATTAAACCACCTGCCATTTTAACGTTTCATGCACTAGGATTAAAGCTATTACAAGACGCGAAAAAATCAACGAAGCTTTCTACATTTGCAACCGATGAAATACAGCAAAAAACATGGTTAACCGCATGGCTTTATAAGCAAATGCAGACCGACTCTACATTTTTGAAAAACGTTGTTGATTTACTTCACGAACCAGTCGATATTTTTAGTTTTAAAAGCAGTGCTGAGTATGAGCGCTACCTCAGAGATAACGAATATAGAAGCCTTGCAGGGCTTAAAGTTAAAAGTTATCAAGAGCTACTTATTTCAAACTGGTTATATTTACATTCGGTTGATCACAAGTACGAGCCTCACTACAAAAATAAGCTAGAGATTTCAGCAGAAGACATAACCCTAAACGCACAATATAATCCCAATTTTCACTTATCAAAATACAATATTTATCTAGAGCACTTTGACATTGATAGGCAAGGTAATACACGCGCCGATATAAATAAAAAACGCTATAACGAGCAAATAGCTTTTAAGCGAAAACTGCATAAAAATAATAACACTATTTTACTTGAGACTTTTCACTACAATTGGTTCGAAGGCAAGTTAGAGCAGCGCTTAAGTAAACTTTTAAAGCAACATAGTGTGGCGCTTGTACCTTTAAATGACGATGAAGTATTTAGCACGTTAAATAACTCAGGGCTGTTACAACAAGGGGTTGAAAAATACTTAAAGTGCTTGCAAGCCATAAGAGCTGAGCAGCTCACTAATACGCAAATAAAACAACGTATAAAACAAAGTGGACTCAAAAACCATCAACGTTATGCCGCAATGCTTATAGCTATACATAATGCTTATATGCAAGAGCTACATACGCAAAACGCCATTGATTTTGACGATATGATTATTCATGCAACAAAGGCTGTAAAAAAAGGTGAATTTAGTGTGCCTTGGAGCCATATTTTAGTTGATGAGTTTCAAGATATATCAGGTGCGCGTATGGCCTTTTTAAACACACTTATTAACAAGGGCAAAAGTGTACGTTTTACTGCCGTAGGTGATGATTGGCAGGCAATTTATCGTTTTTCGGGTGGTAATTTAGCGTTTACAACGCGTTTTAATGAGCTGGTGGGTGGCCACTCACTTACTATGTTGCAAAAAACATTTAGATATAACAACAGTATTAGCGATGTAGCAGGGCGTTTTGTAATGCAAAACCCTGAGCAATATAAAAAGCTGATCAGCACACATACACAAGTAACCACACCACACGTTATTTTATTAGACGATTTATACCAAGGTACTAAATCGATAGAAATAAAAGTGCAGCAGAGCATAAGCACGATTCAAAAAAACGATGTATCAGCGAGTATTGCCATACTTAGTCGATATCGATACATGTTAAATAGCGTACAGCAGCATTTAAAAGATAAAAAGCATACAAACTCTCTTTATTTTTGGACATTACATAGTGCTAAAGGGCTTGAAGCCGATTACTGTATTATTATTGGTTTTGAACAAGGTAAATTAGGCTTTCCTAGCAATAATCAAAATAGCGTGCTGGTGGAGTCGTTATTACCAGAGCAAGATGAATTCACTCACTCAGAGGAAAGGCGTTTGCTTTATGTAGGCATTACACGTGCTAAACATAAAGCGTACTTAATTGCAGACCCTTATGCATGCTCAGCGTTTGTAAAAGAACTAGTAAATGACGATTATCCTATTCAAATCGCTTCAACGTTGTTTAACAAGTCGCAACTAAAGCAAAGAGAGTGTAATACATGCAGCGACGGATTAATTGTGCCAAAAACGGGTCAGTATGGTAATTATTATAGCTGTACTAACACGCAAATTTGCGAAACTAAACTACGAGTGTGTAAAAGCTGTAGTAGCCCATCGGTTGATAAAAGCACGTATTCACAATGTGTAAATATAGAATGTAAAACACAGCATCCAATTTGTGAAAAATGTGGGCGTGAAATGCGGAAACGCAAATCTAAGCATGGTGAATTTTTAGGATGCAGTGGCTTTGAGCTCAAAGAAGACAGCTGTAAAAACACTCGAAAGCTAACTGTTACATGAATAGCCTATTTAAATTAATCTTAAAGTAGTACTTAAATTGTAATTAGTCGTATTTTATTGCTTTTATTTAGTATCAATGTTTAATTGATGCTACCTGAGTCTCATTATTGATTACCATGCACTTTTTCAGTCGATTTTTTTTGCTTGAAGACCATCATTTACCAACAGGGCAAATACCTAATTGGCGTGTGAGTGCTTTACGTATTATTTTTGCAACCGGTATTTTATTATGCCTAGCTATATCGCTTCATAAATCTAAACAAGCTGCTGAATTTAATATTTTATACTTTGTAGGACTAAGCGTTAGTTTCTTTTTTATAACGACCTTATTATTAGCAGCAAGCAAAAGGTATTATATATTTTGTGCGCATGCACTGCTGCTCTCTATAGTTGCAGCAAGTCTGTGTATTAACTTATTCGTGACCGATTTAGAGCTGGCAAAAATTGGCTCGATATATATGTTTTCGTGCCCTTTAATCGCACTAATGTTAATAGGGTGCAGAACGGCCATTTTTTATGCTGTGTTAAATATAATTCCTTTTTATATTATAGTTAACGACATAAATCTATCTTCTTTATCTGGTGTCTCAACTAAACTTTCTGATGAAAAGCTGTATATTACAAGCCTTATATTTTTATCTTTAAATGTTTGTATTCCACTTGCTTTTGCTCGCACTATTGTTGCGGCAAAACGCTTAAATAAAAGTATGAAGAGCGCTAATACTTACCTCAAAGATAAAAACGATCTTTATAGGGCTCTTTTTACTGAATCAAACAAAGCGAAGATTATTGTAGATGAAAATTTTGTGATTACAGATTTTAATCAACATGCTATTGATATGTTTGATATTAAAAAACATTTAAAAGAACATGGCGTTAAACTATTCAATTTATTACCTTCGCTTGATGTTGATGAGCTTGATGCTCAAGATCAAATTGTTAAACACAAAAACAGTTTTTTTCGGACTAACTACCAGCACGTAATGAGTGCTAATTATCGTGTTTATGATTTTTATGATTGTACTCAAGAACAGTTAATCAAACAAAACTTAACTATAATGGAGCAAGAAAACAAGCGCTTACGCTTTAGAGATCCACAAACAAAGCTACCAAATAGAGGATGGTTTGAAACACAGTGCAACAGATTAACCATTAAATATCACAAAGGCTTTTATATTGTGGTTACACAAACGGCTAATAGTGAGTATTTAAATTTAAAGTTTACTAAAATTGATTCACAAGCTTTGCTAATTAGTGCATTTAAGCGTTTAAAAAAGATGCCAGAAGGTCCTTTGTTGTGTGCGCATGTAGGAGTGGGGAAACTGGCTTTTATTGTTGGAACACATTCGGCAAACGAACTAAAAGATAAACTTTTGGTAAATATAAAAAACACGTTAGACGAAGCATATAATGTACTTGGAAATAAGTGTCAGCAAACTTTTTTATTTGGTTTTGCGCGCTACCCAAATCATGGGAAAAGTAGTGCTGAAGTGTTAACAAATGCCTGCGAAGCACTTAAATTAGCAAACAGTAATTCTCCTATTTGCAGCTATAGTGAAGAACAATCACAAGCGTTTATAGAAAAATACGAAATATCAATGTTGCTCGATGAAGCGCTTCAACAAGGTGATTTATCGGTGTACTACCAACCAAAAGTGAATGCTAAAGGAGAGTGCATAGGGCTCGAAGCACTCACGAGGTGGCATAGTTCAATACTTGGCAACGTATCACCAGTTGTATTTATACCTATTGCAGAAGAGTACAGAATGATCAGTAGGTTAACTGATTTGATTATTCAAAAAGTGTGTGCTCAAATTGCTCAGTGGTCTACAGTAGATATGCCAAGTGTGCCTATAGCAATAAATATATCTTTAATTGATTTCAGCCAGCCTGACTTTATTTCAAAACTAGTAAAATCTTTAGCTGATTTTAACGTAAAGCCGCAGCAAATAGAGTTAGAGCTTACTGAGACCTCACTTGAAGCAAATCAAGGCCATTCATTAAAGCTAATGCAAACATTGCAATCGTGGGGTTTTATAATATCAGTTGACGATTTTGGGGTCGGATACTCAAATATTGCTCGTCTTGCCCATTATCCTATAAATAAGCTCAAACTCGACCGTTCTCTTATCAGTCAAATTACTCATTCTTCACGTCAAAAGAGTTTAGTGAAAGCGATACTCGTTATGTGCGAAGAATTAGATATAAAATGTGTTGCCGAAGGTGTTGAAACGCAAGAACAAGTTGCTATTATGGCGGAAATGGGTTGTAAAGAGTTCCAAGGTTTTTATTTTGCACAACCTATTACGGTTAAAAATTATGAGGCTCATATAAATAAACACGGAACAAAATTTATAGCTGCTAAAAATAATGAAAAACAAGTCTTTTAATTCCGGTAGTAATTGGCGACTACTTTATTGAGTTGATGTTTTAGATTTAACTGAACGGCTCAATTTACTAACCATTACTATATAAATTAACCTAAAATCTGGTTAAGAAATTTACTAACGTATTGAATGATTTTGATATTTTAATTTATTTTCTCTAGCCAGAGACTTTTAGCAAATTCAACGCAGCTAGCGCTGAAAATAGCTGCTCGAGATAGATTTATTATCCAGAGTTCAGGTTAAGTACTTACTCCTACGAGGCTAAAAATATCGTACTGCGATTAAACCGCCCCTAGATAGAACAAATTTTAATCCTGAAAGGTCAGCAGGCCTTAGAGTTTATATTATGAAATACGTATTTTTGTTTTGCCAAAAACTGCAATTAACACAATCTTTTGCCATATTTTTAATGGTTGTATTTTCAACAAACTTAGCTTGTAAAGAGCAAAGCCAAACGTTGGTTTTAGCCGGTAGCACATTTTCGGTATGCTCTAGTTCGAATTTAAAAAGTTGTAAAAATAACACGAAAGTTCTAGGTAAAAAGCATCGTTTATTTACAATCACAAGCGCTAAAATTAATCAAATTAACTCACGCTGGCCCAATAATAACAGCGTAACTAAGTTGGAAACGTTTAACTCGTTGACCGCATTACATCCTAAAAGTACTTCACCAATGACTAAAGCTGAATTGCTTTGGCTATGGCGTGATATAAATAACGAAGAGCTAAGTCGTTTGACAGATCAAGAGTTCGATTTTTTGTTTGATATGTTAGAAACACATCAATTAGATAATGATGGCGAGCGTTTAAAAGAACAAGTAAACACTGAACTCAATAACGAGAGCGCGACTAATAATATTTTACAATTTGTGTCGGGCAGTTTAAAAGTTAATAACGCAAAACCTACAATGCTTGCTATTACGGCATCGAGCCGCGACCCTTATGAGTCGGCAGATGTAGCGCAAAGTCTTTTGGCACAATCAAATATAAACACTCAATGGTTAGCACTAACGCCCGCGCTTGCTAAAGCGATTACGAGTAACTCGTGCGATAAATTACCAGCGCTCAGAAATACATTAATGAATGTGTATAACCGTGAAGTGATTTATCCCGATCGCACAAAGGCCGAATACGCTTTATGTAAAAATGGCACTAATGCACTTGTATCACTTATTAAAAATAGTACCGGTGTGATGTTTAATAGCGGTAATGCAGCATTAACTCATAAGGTATTATTTGATCAAAACAATAACCCATACCCGTGGACGCAAGCATTGCAAACTCGCCCAGTAATTGTAGGTGAAGGAGCCGGTGCTGCAATCCAAAGTAAAGTGACGGGCATGCTTACAAATACGACAAGCCTTGAGGCACTTCGTAAAAGTGAAACTAACGCTAATGCTGGTGGGCTGGGCAGTTTTAACTTTGGTGTACTAGATACTCAATTTAGCGAACAAAACCGTACATTTAGGCTTGCAGCAGTACTAAATAAAAACGAAGTCAAAAATATTAAAACAGAGATTCAACATGGTTTTGGTATTGATGAAAATACGGCTTTGGTTGTTATTAAATCACCAGAAGGTAGTTTAATAACCGTAATAGGCAAAAGTGGTGTAGTGCATTTAGCTAACCAAGGTAAAGCCCAACCAAATAGTAAAAGTTATAGCTACTCCTACTGGCCTACAGGCAGTGTAATTGATATTACCAATAACACGTTTACTCTAAGTGATCGCACTATAAGCCAAGCGTTACCGGCTATAAAAATACCTCCACTGCCTGTGCAGCGTTTTGGTGCAATTTTAACAAATTCAAAACTGCGCTCACTAACTCAAGCTATGTGCCTAAGCCAAGAGCAAAGTGCGGTAGCCCAACAAGACGAGTTTATAATTAGCCTCACAGCAACGAATGACACACAGTATCATCGCATCAATGCAAAAGAGTTTGGTTGTGCGCTAAGCAATTTAGAGTTAGCTATAAAGTCGATTTAGTGACTAACCTGAGCCAAGGGTTTAAGTTTTTGGCTCTTCTCTATAAAATAGCCACCATAATGATTTAAAAGCCTTACTAAAAGAGTATTAAAATGAATAAAGAAAATGATGTAATTTCTAGTCTAGCCGAACTAGAAAGCTTTTTAATAGATGTCGAAAACGGTGGTTTTGGACTTAAAGGTGTTGCCGGTGTTGGTATGGCTACTAATAACAAAGATGGCAGCCGTTTTGTTGCTGTGTTTGACGATAATCAAAAGCTACTTTTAGCACGCATGATTACAGAAGACGTGTTCCAAACAGGGCAAGACATGGTACGAAATGGTGTAGGTCGTAAGCACTAAAGTAGCACCTTTTAAATATTATAGATGCGCCTTTAGGCGCTTTTATAACTTAGTTTTTATAAAATAAATGCTTAGCTTGTCATCTTAGCTTAAAGTTAAACTATCAAAAAATTCCTTTCATAAAATAACCAATGTGAACTCTGATATAAATATTTAATAACATAGATTTATTATCGATTTGCTCGGTTTTTACTTAGCCCACAAGGGTACTAAAGCATGTCTGTCATACCGTTTTAAAAGTAAGAATATTTCTTTTAAAGGGAATTAATAAAATATAGAAGTAAATGCACCAAAAGAGAGCATTATTTTTCGTTATCATCATAATAGTTAATTACTTATAAATTAAAAAATAAAATACTGTTTAAAATCAGGTTATTAAATATTGGTTCGTATCTTGCAATTAAAAATCATCCGCATTCTTAATTGGGCCACACTATTTTGATAATATTTTTACCTATAACTTTATTAATAAAAAATTTAGGATTAAAAATTTATTTTTGGATAACATTAACTATCTTCTTTGGCTTTTTTGTAAGTTTATTTTATTTTCCAATAGTGAAGTTAATCTTTGTTTTTGTCGTTCTTTTATATCTTCTATCGGGCATTGCTTGTATTGCAAGTTCACAATTAAAACAAATAAAGAGTGTTATTGAACACATTAATACTAAAAATTTCGATCACCGCGATATTCATTTTAACAGTTTGGCAAACTCAGAATTTATTGAGGAGTTACTAGTAAAATATCGTGAGTTAGGTCGAGTTATTACCCATCATAATGAAAAAAATAAAGAGGTTGAGTATTCCGCGATTCAGGTTATTGAAATTTCATCGGAAGTAAAAAATAATGTTTTGCTTCAATCCGACGCTATAAATTCAACAGCATCAGCAGTGACACAAATGAGCCATTCACTAAGCGAGATCAATAACGAAATATCTAAAACACATCACTCTTCATGTTTAGCTTCAGAAATAGCTAATCAGGGTAGAGACACTTTAGTGTCACTAAGTAATGCGGTAACCAACGTAAATAAAAGGGCCAAAATAACCCAGCAGCGTATGGTTTCGTTGAATGAATTAGTTATAAATGTTGAAAAGATCACTGAATCGATACAACAAATTTCTCAACAAATAAATCTACTAGCGCTTAATGCTTCAATTGAAGCGGCTCGAGCAGGAGAGTTTGGTTTAGGTTTTGCTGTTGTTGCAGAAGAAGTTCGAGCTTTAGCTAAACGTACACATAATTCTACGGACAGTATTGTGGCCAATATTGATGATGTATTGAAAGAAAGCAGTGAGATTGTTAGCACGATGAGTGAGGTCGTTATACAAACTGATGTTTGCCTTCAAAAAGTTAATGAGGTCGATATTTCATTTAACGATATCGAAAAAGCAACTGAGCAGGTTAAGCATCAAATGGAAATAGTGAGTAATGTGTCAACCGAGCAGGCAGCTGCAACCCATGAGATTTCTGAACATATTGCGCAAGTTGTTCTTGGTGCACAAGCTAATTCAGATATAGCGGTTCAATCTCAATTAGTTGCAAATCATTTACGTAAATTAACCCAAAGGCAATAGTCGTTCTTATTAAGGAGTGTAATATGCAATGGATAACCTTAACTACAGCTACTTTTTGTATCCTTATTATTTTTTTGATAAAAAAAATGAAAATAAGCAACAATAAAAAAATACAAAAAGACGGACTTGTACATATTTGCCAGATCAAAAGGATAATTATTTTCGCTCAACAACACCGAGGACTCACTGCTGCTTGGTTAAATGGCGATACTAACGCAGAGGCTAAATTGACTGGTATTAAAAAATTAATTTCTCAAGAAATTAACTCTTTAATGCTTTCACCTGTTGCTAAAAATGAGCGTTGGGCAGCCTTTACTGATCATTGGGGTAGACTTCTTAGTTTTAACAATAAATCATCGGTCAGCAATAGTTTTGAACAGCATACGATGATGATTAAAAACTTAGCCTATTTATTAGAGGATACCGCTGAAAGCTCGCATTTAACGGCCGATTTTTTACCAAAAATAAATAATATAGGGTATGTTTGGCGCGAGTTAATATTAACGACAGAAAATATAGGCCAGTCACGAGCCATCGGAGTTAGCGTTGCTGTTCAACAATGCTGTTCAAGTGTTGATAAAATCAGGTTAAATTTTTTAATTCAAACAATGGCAAAAACCACTATTGATACTTTACAACGATTATCACACCTACCAGAAGAGCAACATACTCACACTAATCTAGTGAAAAAAGCGACTGAAAGTATGAATAAATTAATAGAAGTGATGACGTCAGAATTAGTTGGTGCAGCTAAAGTTGCGATAGATAGTAATCAGTACTTTGAACTCGCAACTGAGACTATGTCAAAGATGAATGATATTTTTGATCACCAAGTGAAGCAATTAAATAAAGTTATATAAGATTTAAAATTAATTACATATAGCTCTGCGGCCTCCGTTAGAAATGGAGATTACCAACGCTCAACCCAAGAAAGTAAATTTAGTGCATAGGTTTGCTTAATTAATGAGGCTGTCTAATTTAGTTAATGATAGTAAAACTCATTTACCTCACCTCTTAATGGTTATATGCTTTGATACCATTAAAAAAATAACCCTTAAGACACTTAGTTTTCTAAATGGCTGCCTTAAATCTTGATAATTTAAATCTCATTTACAAATCATGCAAAGGAATACAGAAGTGCGTCTTTATAAATTAGCAGTGCTCTCAGTACTAGCTTCAGGCTGTCTTTCAGCAAATGAATCAACCATCCCACTAAATGAAATTGCCCTAATGGATCGTCAATCTTTAATTGAAATCTTCAAAGAATCTCCGACGGTTGAAATCGAAGTTAATCTTACCTTCAATGAGATTGGGAGTGATAAAGAGGATTTATTAAAAAAATCACAGTTAAACCATTACCTAATTTTGAAGGTTTAACCTTTTCCGTACCCAATAAGCAACAATATTTATCGAAAAAGAACAATCTCATTTCCACACAACCTATTTGCAAAGTAGGACTAGTATCTGCGGGTAAAACTGTTTATAAAAAATCTAAAACGAGTGCATTACCGAGTTAATTCATAGTTGTGGTACGAGTGGTTGTGGGTATGACTTCAAACTCCACCTTTTACCTGCTAAGGAGGTTTGCAAAGTGCTGTAGTGGTCAAAAGTTAATTCATTGAGTGATGAAATTAAGGGGAGGCAGAAAAAAGCAGCTACAGACACTGCGATTAAAAAGCGAAGTAATTCGCAGCAGCTTGTTAAAAAGCAGTTAAAAAAACCAAAGAAACGGGCGACAAACCAACTCAACAGGCTGCTGTACTTTATACCAGTCTTAGTTTAAGAACATAAAAGGTATTGGATAGCATAATGTGACAGGGCACTTAGATTAAAATTAAACAGCAAAATATGAAACTGAGACAATAAGGTTTAGAACTTTCAGGACTAGTTCCCCGACCGCTTAGTGCCAAGAGCAGCCGTTGATAACCTTAGCCTATTTTTCATAATTCTAATTTAACAAGTGCATCTTGCTCACCTTGATATAAATGCACTGGGACGATTTCATGCTTCCCATTATTTTCTCTAAGCTGAAAGTAATTTTCAGTACACTCATAAGAGTACGAGTTGTTTTCCCTGGGTATGATTTTTAGTTTACTCTCACCTTCATATTGAGAATGAAGTGTACCTTTTTCGAACGAAATATTTAAAATTTTCGAATCGGAAGAACGATAACTTCCAACTAAAGATGCTGCTAGGGCCTTTGCTTTTTGACTATTTACTTGCTTAGGAGATAAATTTAGTTGTAGCGCTATCATGTCTAATAGAGCAGGGCCTGGGTGTTTTGTGTCGATGTTGGTTAAAGCTGTAGCGGTTAAACCTTCATTCGGGAAATAGACATGCCAAGCAAAAAATCCGGGAACCTGACCTTGGTGGCTAAAGCTATCTAATCCACTTATTTTGTATATATCTAAGCCATATCCATAACCCACATGCGAATTATTATTTAATAATGCCTTGGTGGTCATTAGTTTATAGTTTTCTTTTGAAATTACATGCCCTGACTTTAATGCATTTTGCCAAAGGTGCATATCAGCAAGTGTAGAAGCAATAGCGCCCGCAGAATAGATCCAACTACGGTCAACATTCCATTGCCTTTCAGTTGAATCTTCAGGGTTAATATACTTTTTAGGCTCATTACGATTAGTAGTGTAGCCGTTTACTTTCCCAGCAGATGTTCCTTTCGTAATAACAAAAGTATTATCCATTTTCAGAGGTTTAAAAAATGTGTTTAACATGAACTGGTCATACGGAGTATTAGAAGCAACTTCAATTACTTTTCCCAGAAAGACGTAACCCAAATTTGAATAACTATATTTTTTACCAGGCTCAGAGTTAAGGGGTTGTTTACTTATACTTTGTATAACTTGATCAATAGAAGCATATTTATCATAAATTTTACTGACTGAAGGATCCCCTAAGTAATCTGGCAGACCAGAAGTATGGTTTAAAATTCTATCAATCGTTAAATACCTAAACTCAGGGTTAATATCAGGAATAAATCGCGCTAATGTATCTTGTAATGATAGCTTTTTTTCTTCCGATAGTTTCAAGATCGCTGCAGCCGTAAATGTTTTCGTGACAGAACCTATTTGAAATATATCATCTACATTGAGGGGTCTCTCAGTATCAATATTTGCCAAACCAACCGCACCACTATAAATATGTTTACCTGAATGTTCTAATCTAACAACCATGCCAGGAGCTTCTGAAGAGTTATGGCACTGCATTAATTCAGCAAAGTTGTGTTGTTGAGCAACTGCTTTTATTCCATACAATCCTACAAAAAGACAAAAAAATATATTTTTTCCCATAAACTATGTTCCCTTAATCATTAAATAAATCTGTAAATAAAAAACATACAGAGATTACACGTGTAATCAATGGTATTACATATAACAGCTGCTTGCAATTTAATAAAGAAAACCAATATTATTCAATAGCTTATTTAATTTTTTCAATGAAGGTATATTTGCTTATAAAGGCCAAGTGAATGTAACAGCTTTATCAGAGGTCATTCTTTACCTTAACGTGGTAGCGTTCTTATTTTAGTATTTTCTATTAATAGTAAAAGGGTAAGTTATTGCTAATTAAGAGTATTATTAGAAGCGGAGATTGTTTTTATATAAAAACTAAAAAACTTCTTTTATCATATTACTTAGATGGTACGAGTTAAATCAACTAGCTACTCAATGTCTACTTTATCGGGTCAGGTCAACCCGCTGCTTAGTCCCAATTGCGGACATTAGTCACGCCTCGTTAACGGGACGATTTTAAAAATGTGATTTTTCTGACCGTCTCTGACATAACTGATTTCCATACACTGGCCTTCAGTGATGAAGTTATCGGTATGATCATCGCCAGTAAAATATAAACTTTGAGTGTAATTGCTAAATTGGAATTTTGTATTTTCGATTACGAACGTTTCCGTACGGTAGTTTGTTGGTGAAGTCTCAGAATTGTAATGTTTCACGCATCCAACTACCATCTGATACTTTTTCTCATCAATGATTTGGCGTAAATGTGAAACTTTAAAGTAACCAAAGATACTATCCGATACCAAAACGCAAGATAAAAAACCAAAACCCAAAAGAAATTTGTTGCTACTTATTTTTAAAATCTCTGAAATATATTGAGTAACGTCAGAAAATTTAAATAATATAAATAAAAGCAGTGCTATCAGGAAAATAGGCAAAAGCTGAACTAAAGCAAAACCTATCTGAGTTTCAAAATATGCACCTGAGTTCAATTTAGTCCTGCTAATAATTTAATAGTGCGATAAAGAAGAGAGTTTAATTTATAACAAGTTGAAATAAATAGAATTTAAATGGTCGGTATGGAGAGATTCGAACTCTCGACCCCTGCCACCCCATGACAGTGCGCTACCAAGCTGCGCCACATACCGATTTGTATGCAATAGTACGTGTATTTTTTTAAAAATCAATAAACGATTGTTTGTTTGGATGTTTATTGCGCAAGAACGCTAAAATAGCACTCTTGCGATGTACTAATTGGCTAGTCTTTATTTAACCACTTTTTGATCGAGTCATACATCTCATCGCGTATTAATAGCTGAGCTTTTTTGTTAGGGTGTAAACTATCGTTTTGCATTAATTCAGGTTGGCCGGCAATGTTTAGCATAAAAAAGTTCATTAAATGCGCATTTGTCTCTTCGCTAACGCGCGAAAAAGTGTCAGTAAACATTTTACTGTAACGCGGGCCGTAATTAGGGGGAATGTAAACCTCCATTAAGGCGGTCATCGCATTAGCTGCTTGGCTTTTTTGAATAAGAGACGTTAAGTTAGTTTGCATTTTTTTAACTGGGAAACCACGTAAACCGTCATTAGCACCTAGCTCAATAAGTACATGAGTGGGTTCGTATTGCTCAAGCAATGCATCTAAACGGCGTAGGGCTCCACCAGATGTTTCGCCACTAATACTGGCGTTGATAAGTTCAATGTCGGCGTGTTCGTCATCGTATTTATCTTGTAACAATTTTACCCAGCCTTCTTCTTGTTGAAGTCCGTAGGCTGCGCTTAAACTGTCACCGAGTATTAAAATCGTGTTGTCGGCTGCTGCGCTCAGCGGTTTGATAACTAAAAATAAAATGAATACTAAACGAAGGATTGAATGAGTCATATGTCAGCGCTTTCTCAATTAAATATAATTCAGGTTAATGGTTTATCTAAAATAGTCTCTACCTTTGAAGGTGAGCTGCCCATCCTCAGCGACATCAGCTTTAATGTCAAGCATGGTGAGTCTGTTGCTATAGTTGGCACGTCAGGCTCTGGTAAATCTACGTTACTCAGTTTATTAGCAGGGCTGGATACCGCCAGCAGCGGAGAGGTGTTTTTAGATGGTGAGCCATTACACAATTTAGATGAAGAAGAGCGTGCTGCACTGCGCGCGGCTAAAATTGGATTTGTGTTTCAATCGTTCATGTTAGTACAAAGCTTAACGGCGCTTGAAAACGTTATGCTGCCAGCAGAGCTTGCTGGCGAAAGTGATGCAAAAGAGCAAGCAATTGCTTTGCTTGAAAAAGTAGGCTTGAGCCATCGAATTGATCATTACCCGTCGCAACTCTCTGGCGGTGAACAGCAACGTGTTGCTATTGCGCGAGCATTTATTGGTACACCTAAAATACTATTTGCTGATGAGCCTTCGGCTAACTTAGACAGCAAAAACGGTAAAATGATTGAATCCTTATTATTTGATTTAAATACTCAACATGGCACTACGCTTATTTTAGTTACTCACGATGAAGGGCTTGCACAAAAATGTGAGCATATTATTCAAATAGAAGCGGGTTTACTGGTAAAAAGCCAAGTAGAGGACGTTGCCGATGTGGGTTAAGTTAGCGCTTAAGTTATTTTCGCGAGAATTTCGCCGTGGTGAGCTAACAGTTATAAGCGCAGCTATCGCTCTTGCTGTGTTAACCGTGCTTACATTGTCGATGGTTACTGAGCGAATAGGGCAAAGTATTGCGCAAAAAAGCAGTGCTTTTATTGCAGCAGACCGTGTACTTGCCAGCGATCATGTTCTGGACACCGCTTTTATTACTCAAGCACAGAGCCAAAATTTAAAAACAGCGCAAATGGTGTATTTCGACACTATGTTGTTTGCCGATGATGAAATGCAGTTTAGCTCAGTAAAAGCGGCATCTAATGCGTACCCGCTAAAAGGGCAGTTAAAAGTTAAAGATACCCTAACCGGTGAAACTAAAGTTGCTAATAGCGGACCAACGCCGGGTAATGTGTGGCTAAGTGAATCGGTATTTTACAGTTTAAATATTGATATAGGCGCGCAAGTAGAGCTTGGCGCTGCATTATTTAATGTTTCAAAAGTTATTGTAGAAGAGCCAGACGCGCCATTTAATGTATTTTCAAGCAGCCGTCGTGTGCTTATTAATATTGACGATGTGGCAAAAACCGAAGTTGTGCAGCCAGGTAGTCGTGTTTATTACCGCCAACTTTATGCAGGTAGTGAGGCCGACATAAATAGCTTTTACGAGTGGCTTAAACCACAAATGAAAGAAAACCAACAATGGTATGGCGTTAAAGACCGCCAATCACCCATTTCAAACAGTTTAAACCGCGCAGAGAGCTTTTTATTACTTGCCGGCCTATTAGGTATTATTTTGGCTGCAGTGGCTATAGCTGTTTCAGCAAAACGTTATTGTGAACGCCAATACGACCCAGTAGCGATGATGAAAACGCTCGGCGGTAGCCGCTCAATGATCCGCAAAATATACATGCTGCATTTATTGCTTGTATGTGCAATGGCGGTAAGTATAGGGCTGTTAATTGGTTATGGTTTGCAAGAAATAGCAACAAGTTACTTATCAAAAAGTATGGGCACAGAGTTACCCTTAGGTGGCTTTAAACCTTGGCTGGTGGCTATAAGCACCGGCGTAATTTGTGCTGTTATGTTTTCTATTAAACCATTATTTGATTTATTTGATATTCCGCCGCTTAGAGTACTGCGCCGTAACTTAGGTGACAAGTTGGTAGTAAGTCGTGTGCATTTAGGTATGAGTGCGCTAACCGTGTTTTTATTAATGTGGTTATTTAGTAACAACATAAAAATAACGCTTATTTTGTTTATATCAACACTTGCGCTAATTGGTGTGCTGTTTTTAGTATCTAAATTAATATTTGGTGGTGGTCGAAAACTAGGATTAAAGCCAGGTAATAGTTGGTCGCTTGCAATTGCGTCTATTCAAAAGCGTGCAAATGTGAACGCGGTACAGTTAATTAGTTTTTCGTTAGCGATTAAATTACTGCTGTTTTTGGTGGTACTTAAAAACGACATGATATCTGATTGGCAGTCGCAACTTCCAAGCGACGCGCCTAATGCGTTTTTGGTTAATATTACGCAAAATGAGCTTGAGCCAATTAATGAGTATTTAGCTCAAAAAGATATTCAGGTCTCAGAGTTTTATCCAACTATTCGTGGGCGCGTAAATGCGGTAAACGGCGAGTTGGTAGCACGTTCTGTATCGCTGCAAGACAACGAGAAAAAAGACGAAGAAGCACGTGCAGGTATTGGTCGTGAGCTAAATCTAACATGGCTTAAAGATGTGCCTGACCAAAATGAAGTAACACAAGGCACGTGGTTTGGTGAAAATGCGATGGCTGAAGCTTCAGTAGAGGAGTCGATGCTTGAGCGTTTAGATGTTGAGATAGGCGATACGCTTACATTTTTAATTGGTTCGCAGTCGTTCGACGCTAAAATCACTAGTGTGCGCAAAGTAAATTGGGCCACGCTTAAACCTAACTTTTTTATTATTTTAAGCCCAGATGTACTTGCAGATTTTCCCGCAACGTATATTTCGTCGGTACGTATAAACCCAGATCAAAAACGTGACTTTAGCGAGTTGCTACGTACTTACCCTACTATTACAGCCATTGATATTGATAACTTTGTTAAGCAAATACAAACAACTATTTCGCAAGTCTCTCTCGCAATTGGTTTTGTACTTGCAATTGTAGTGCTGTGTGGCGCGCTTGTACTTATATCGCAAGTTCAAGCTAGTTTAGGTGAGCGTATGCAAGAAATTGTAATACTCAGAACGCTTGGCGCTAAAAGCCGATTAATTAAAAACGCGACCTTGTATGAGTTTTTATTACTAGGTGGCTTAGCTGGTTTAGTTGCCGCATTTTTTAGCGATATAGCGCTTTTGATTGTGCAGCAACAAATGTTTGACCTAGCAGGTAAGTTGCATCCGCATATATGGGTTATTGGGCCGGTAGCTGGTGGCGTATTTGTGGCAGGTTTAGGTTATTTAATGATTGCCCGAACACTTAAACAAAACACCCAAGGATTAGTGCGTGCCCTAGGGTAAGCTAAACTAACATGCTCCTGTAAATGCCCACCTAGTTTGTGGGCATTTTTGTTTTTCTTTGTACTGGTAATTTATACAGTGCTCTGGCATTATTAGCGTAATTTAAAAATAATAACAATGGAGCGCTGTTTGGCCATTATTTTAGGGATCGATCCTGGTTCACGTTTGACCGGATATGGTGTTGTTGCCCATCAAGGTTCTAAATTTACATACTTAGGCAGTGGCTGTATTAAGTTAGCGGATCATCCTTTTCCGATTAGGCTTAAAATGATCTACCAAGGCATTACACAGCTTATTGAGCAGTTTTCGCCAGAAACCTTTGCCATTGAAAAAGTATTTATGGCGCACAACCCCGATTCAGCTTTAAAGCTAGGCCAAGCTAGAGGCGCTGCGATTGTTGGCGCTGCAATGGCCGACTTACCCGTATTTGAATACTCAGCTAGGCAAATTAAGCAAGCAGTAGTAGGTAACGGTGGCGCAGATAAAACACAAGTGCAACACATGGTAAAAAATATTTTAAAACTACCCGGTACGCCACAGGCCGATGCAGCTGATGCACTCGCTATTGCGATTTGCCACGCCCACTCAGAACAAAATTTAATTAAACTAGCGGGCAGCGCAAGCAAAACCGTTAGAGGACGTTTAAGGAAATAATTATGATAGGCCGCTTAAATGGTATTTTAGTTGAAAAACAGCCACCAGAAATATTACTCGAAGTAAGTGGTGTAGGTTACGAAGTACAAATGCCAATGACCTGTTTTTACGATTTACCAAAAATTGGTGAAAATGCGATTGTTTATACGCACTTTGTAGTGCGTGAAGATGCTCAACTATTATTTGGTTTTAATAATAAAGTTGAACGTGCCTTGTTTAGAGAGCTATTAAAAGCAAATGGCGTAGGGCCAAAGCTTGGCTTAGCTATTTTATCGGGCATGTCGGCAAAACAATTTGTAAGTTGTGTAAATAACGAAGACTCAACATCGCTTGTTAAATTACCCGGTGTAGGTAAAAAAACAGCGGAGCGTTTAGTACTCGAAATGAAAGACAGACTAAAAGATTGGGGTAATGATTTATTTACGCCATTTAGCGACAGCGCAGTAATAGAGCCAATGAGCGATGCGACAATTGCTAATAATGCAGCGGATGATGCCGTATCGGCACTGCTTGCATTAGGTTATAAATTGCCACAAGCTCAAAAAGCCGTAAAATCGATAAGTAAACCCGATATGTCTACTGAGGTTCTTATTAGAGAATCTTTAAAATCTATGTTGTGAGTAACCCATGATTGAAGCGGATCGCTTAATTGATGCGACTGAAAAAACAAATGAAGACTCTATAGATCGTGCAATAAGACCAAAACTTTTAGCCGACTACAGAGGCCAGCCTCATGTTAAGCAGCAAATGGAAATTTTTATTGAAGCTGCCCGAACCCGTGGTGAAGCGCTCGATCATTTATTAATATTTGGCCCACCTGGGCTTGGTAAAACCACGCTTGCAAATATTGTAGCCAACGAATTACACGTAAGCATTAAAACAACATCAGGCCCTGTACTTGAAAAAGCAGGCGATTTAGCTGCGTTACTGACTAATTTAGAAGAAGGCGACGTTCTGTTTATAGATGAAATACACAGGCTAAGCCCGCAAGTTGAAGAAATACTGTATCCCGCAATGGAAGACTACCAGCTTGATATAATGATTGGTGAAGGCCCAGCTGCGCGTTCTATTAAATTAGACTTACCTGCATTTACACTTATTGGTGCAACCACACGAGCAGGCTCACTTACATCGCCACTGCGTGACCGTTTTGGAATTGTGCAGCGATTAGAGTTTTATTCTGTAGAAGATTTATCGCACATAGTAGGACGTTCAGCACATTACCTTGATTTAGAAATGTGTGATGATGGCGCTACCGAAATCGCGCAGCGCTCGCGGGGTACACCACGTATTGCAAACCGCTTATTGCGCCGTGTACGCGATTACACTCAAGTAAAATCTGACGGCACAGTAAACGCCGATGTAGCTAAGCAAGCCCTTGATATGATTGACGTAGATAAAAGTGGTTTTGATTATATGGACCGTAAATATTTACTCGCTATAATTGAAAAATTTATGGGCGGCCCAGTAGGGCTCGACAATGTAGCGGCTGCTATTGGCGAAGAGCGCGAAACAATAGAAGATGTGATAGAACCATTTTTGATCCAACAAGGATTTATTCAGCGCACACCTCGCGGGCGAATAGTCTCTGACAGTGCATACCATCACTTTGGATTAATGCCAAAAAAGACGACTTAATCTAAATTTCAATTAATCACTTGCGCTTGCATAAGTAAATGTACAGCAAGCGCGTATACCTAATTTTATAATGTTACCCACCATATTTTCACATAGTTACTCTAAACCAAGTTATTACAATTTTACCCACTATATAATCAGTTAACGCTTAATTCACAGAGCGTTAAGACTTGCGTGGCTATGCTGCGGGCTATTAGATAGATAGAGTATATTGCATAGCCGTTATCGTATTAGGCTGTTACAGTGTTGTTTAGTTTGCAATAATACTTAATCAATTAGAGGGATTAAATCTGACGTTAACCGTGTCAAAAATTTCTGATATACGACTGCATGGATGCAGAGCAATGAGTGATAACAACTAAATAACGAAATTTTTGCCTTGTTATAGATACGATTTTCTTATCTCAAAATAGATCGCTCAATTAAGCAAATTGGTATTAAATGATTTCAATTTTTTTGGCAAAAAAAACCCGCAAAAAATGCGGGTAAACAACAAGTTGAAGGAAGTAATCTTGGGGAACTACATTTTACACAACTAGGTTTTATCCTAAAAATGTAAAACAATGTAATACGATAAAATATCCTATTACTAAGAACTTTGCTTAATGAAGCTATTTCACTCAGTGCCAGCTCGGTATGGGGAGATAATACGCAATATATATTTATTATTCAAACTAGAAAATTTATAATTTCGGATTATAAAAACTAATGCAATGAAATTTCTGGTTGTTTAAAACTTGTTCATTAATGTTTTTTTCTGTTTGTAAGTTAATGAAAATTAGTGATTAAGTTTGAGTTTGCACTGCTTGTCGCTATTAGTTTTACTATTACCTTTAGATTTTGTTTAAGTTTTTTGAGTGTTTATGCAGTGATTTTGAATAAATGAGGCGTTTTATGATGTTTTGCTTGTATATTTAAGCATATCTTGAGCACATTATTAAATAGCGGAAATGGCTTTAAATTCTTTTGCTAGATAATTGCGAAATAAAGGTTATTTCAACGTTTTTTGTTGCTTATTCATAGCAATATCGTTGTCAGTTTGAAATGGACTCGATACACTATGTGCAACTTTTGGCTGCACGAGCGGTCATATTTACACAAATCAATCAATTTGACGTATTTTGATACTATTTAGGAGTTTCACGTGGGATCAGGGCTTAATTTTTTGGATTTAATATTAGAAGCCAGTTTGCTTGTTCAACTAGTAATGTTAGGGCTAGTTGCTATGTCTGTAATGTCATGGGCAATTATTTTTCAGCGTAAAAAAGCAATATCAGATGCGTTAGCAAGTGCTAAAAAGTTTGAACAAAAATTTTGGTCTGGTATTGATTTAAGTAAACTATATAACGAAATTTCATCACGTAACGGTCAATCTGAAGGTATTGAAGCTCTATTTACAGCCGGTTTTAAAGAGTTTGCACGACATAAGAAAAACACCTTTCAAAGTGCGAGTATTGTAATGGAAGGTACACACCGCTCTATGCGCGTGGCACTCTCTCGAGAAATAGAGAAAATAGAGTCAAGCTTATCATTTTTAGCGACAGTGGGTTCAATTAGCCCATATATAGGCTTGTTTGGTACTGTATGGGGCATTATGAATGCTTTTATAGCATTAGGTGAAGTTAAACAAGCTACGTTGCAGATGGTAGCACCTGGTATAGCAGAAGCACTTATTGCCACAGCAATGGGTTTGTTTGCAGCTATTCCTGCTGTTATTGCTTACAACCGTTTTTCTAATAAAGTTGAAAAGCTAGAATCTCACTACATTAATTTTATGGAAGAGTTCGCTAATATTTTACACCGTCAAGCAGCTACACAAATAGAGGCCCAAGCGAATGTATCAGCGTAAGAAGCGCCGTCCGGTCGCAGAAATTAATGTAGTTCCTTACATTGATGTAATGTTGGTGCTACTGATTATATTTATGGCAACAGCGCCACTTATTACACATGGTGTAAAAGTCGACTTGCCTAAAATGACGGAGTCAGATTTAGTTGATACTAAAGATGCGCCACCAATTATTGCTTCGATTGACGCACAAGGTAAATATTACGTTAGTGTAGGGACTGATCCAGAGGCTCCGATGGAGGCGCTTGATGTAGCGGCTGTGATTAAGTTACAGCTAATGAAAAATCCTGATGTACCTGTAATGATAAAGGGATCTGGAAAAGTATCATACCAAGAGGTATTGCTCTTAATGGACTTTTTAAAAAGTGCCGGTGTACCGTCAGTTGGATTAATGACAGAATCCTTCGAAGGGACAAAATAACGGTATGAGTAGTTCATTAATTAAATCAGTAGTTTTGCATGTGGCGCTGGGTGGTTTTTTATATGCATCGGCAAACATTCACCCGCCAGCACCAAAGGTTATGGAAGTAACGCTTAATAAAGCTATACCTGATGTTGATAAAGCGGTGTCAGCTGTGACAGTTGACCAAAAAATGGTTGAGCAGAAAATAGCTGAACTCCAAAAGCAAGAAAAAGACAAAAAAAAGGCAGAAGACAAACGCATCCGTGATTTAGAGCGCAGAGCTGCAAATGCGCGCAAACAGCGCGAGTCAGAAACCCGTCATATTAAGAAATTAGAGCAAGAACGTAAGGCTAAAGAAAAAGAAACAGCCGAGGCGCAAGCACAAGCTAAAAAAGCACGCGCAATAGAACAAAAGGAACGTGCTAAAGCAAAACAAGCCGAAAAACAAAAGCAAGAGTCTGAAAGTGCAGCAAAAGCAGCTGCCGATAAGCGTAAAGCTGAGGAAGAAGCACTTAAAAAAGCTGAAGATGAACGTAAAAAGCGTGATGAAGAGGCTAAAGAACGTGCTAAAAAGGCTGAACAACAGCGTCAACAGGCCCTACAAGAACAAATGTTACAAGAACAACTTGCTAAAGAGCAGGCTGCGCGTAGTAAAATACGTCAACAACAGGTCGTGGGTGAAGTTGATAAATATCGCGCTCTAATTATGGCGCGTATTCAGCAGAACTTACTGATCGACGAGAAAATGAAAAATCAGCAGTGCCGAGTAAATATTCGTTTAGGCTTTAATGGTTTAGTAACACAAGTTAAATCATTAGGCGGCGATAAACTAGTTTGTGAGGCTGCACTTAGGGCTGTTCGTATGGCTGACACATTACCGGTATCTAAAGACAAAGACGTATTCGAACAACTTAAGAATATTAATTTAACAATCAAGCCAGAATTCTAAAGGAATGATATGTTCAACAAAGTAAAAATTGCCTGTTTAGTGCTGTTATTTGGTTTTCAGGGCATTGCTAACGCAGCCCTTGAAATTGTAATAACAGAAGGTGTAGATGGTGCAAGACCTATTGCAATTGTGCCGTTTAAATACAATGGTGTTGGTCCAATTCCTGAAAAAATAAGTGATGTTATTGCTGCAGATCTCATGCGTAGTGGTAAGTTTAAGCCTGTAGATGTTATGCAAATGCCGCAACAACCAAACAAAGATGCTGACATTGATTATGCATCTTGGGTTAATAAAGGTGTTGAAGCGATACTTGTTGGCGAGGTTGAGCAACAGACTGATGGACGTTATTTAGTACGTTATGAGTTAGTCGATGTTATTCGTGGTCAAATCACGGGTGGTGAAACGCAAATGATGAGTAATGGTAAGTTACTTAAAAGCCAAGATCATATTTTAGAAGCACGAGATAGTGTTATTGGCATAAGTGGTTTCCGTCGTTATTCACATCGTATTAGTGATGTCATTTATGAGAAATTAACGGGTGAGAAAGGTGCTTTTTTAACCAAGATTGCGTACGTAATTGTACGAGATGGTGATGATAAGCCTTATCAGCTTGTTGTATCAGATTATGACGGGTTTAACGAACAGGTGTTACTACGTTCGAAAGAGCCACTAATGTCACCGGCTTGGTCACCTGATGGCACAAAATTAGCGTATGTGACATTTGAGAACCGTCAAAGCCAAATTTATATTCAAGATTTGTATACCGGTAAGCGTGAAGTTATTGCAAGTTATCGCGGTATTAACGGTGCTCCGCAGTTTTCGCCAGATGGTAAAAAGCTTCTTTTAGTGCTTTCTAAAGACAAAACGGGTGCTACAGAAGTTTACTTATTAGACTTGGCAACACGCAAAGAAACACGTCTTACGCGACATCGTAGTATAGATACTGAGCCATCTTGGTATCCAAATGGTCAAGATATAGTGTTTACCTCTGAAAGGGGTGGTAATGCTCAGATTTATAAGTTAAATTTAAAAACTGGTAGGTCACAGCGATTGACCTTTGATGGTGATATGAACCTTGCGGGTTCGATAACACCAGACGGTAAAGAATTAGTGATGGTTAACCGTACCAACGGGCAGTACCATCTTGCTAAGAAAGAGCTTGCTACGGGCGCGTTTCAAGTATTAACGCGAACTCGCCTAGATGAATCACCGAGCATAGCACCAAATGGTTCGATGATTATTTATAGCACGCTTCATAATAATAAACAGGTACTCGCGCTGGTATCAATGGACGGTCGCTTTAAAGCTCGTTTACCTGTGCTTGACGGACAAGTAAAGGCGCCAGCTTGGTCGCCATATTTACAGTAATATTACTGGTTTACTCAAAATAGGAATCTACTTAATGCAACTTAACAAAATACTTAAAGGCCTGCTAATTGCTGTGCCAGTAATGACATTAGCAGCTTGTAGCTCATCTTCGGATATTGATGAAGGTGCTGCAAATCAAACAAATGAAGCTGTTGTTGAGCAATCGACAAATACAGACACAGTTGAAGTGGCTACAATTTCTCCTGAGCAACAAGCAGAAGAGCAACTTCGTCAAAAATACGAAGCACTACGCCAAGAGCAAGTAATCTACTTTGATTTTGATAAAGCGACAGTTGAAGGCAAATACGCTGACTTACTTCGTGCTCATGCTGAATTTTTAGTTCAAAATTCATCAGTTAAAGTACTAATTGAAGGCCACGCAGATGAGCGCGGTACGCCAGAGTACAATATTGCACTAGGTGAGCACCGTGGCCAAGCGGTTGAGAAATACTTACAAAGTTTAGGTGTTTCAGCTAGCCAAATGTCAGTAGTAAGCTACGGTGAAGAGAAGCCAATGGTTAAATCTCGCACTGAATCAGCTTTCGCTAAAAACCGCCGTGCGGTACTCGTTTACTAAGATAAGAGATATTATGAAGCCGAAACTTATTTTGGCAGCCATGATATTGAGCGGGAGCACCCAGTTAATGGCTGCTCCCGCTCCTGTTTCAGAAGCTGCAGGTTCACAATCAAGTATTGAGAAGCGTTTAGCATCATTAGAGAGCATGATGCAGTCGCGTAATTTTTTACAAGTAGAGTTACAGCAACAACTTAATCTATTACAAGATGAAGTAAGTCAAATCCGTGGCGTAACTGAAGAACAAAGCTATAAGCTTGAAAAAGTACTACAGCGTCAACGCGAACTTTATCAAGAAATTGAAAATCGCGTAAGCCAAGCATATGCACAACCTGCTGTAGCGCCTGCAGCTGATTATACGCAACCAAGTGATGCACAGACATACAGTAACGATTTATCTGAAAACGAAGCATACGAGCGTGCTGTAGCGCTTATAATGAAGGATAAGCGTTATGATCAAGCAATTCCTGAGTTTCAAACTTTTTTAACGTCATACCCAAACTCAGTTTATGCATCTAATGCACATTATTGGCTTGGACAATTGCTGACGATTAAAAATACGCCAGTAAAAGCAATAGAGCACTTTAGCGTGGTCGTTAATGAATTTCCTAATTCAAATAAACGACCAGATGCAATGTTAAAGCTAGGAACACTTTTGCAAGAGCAAGGTTTAGCAGAGGAAGCTCTAAAAACTCTGAATGATCTTGTTAATCAGTATCCAAGTACAACTGCTGCAAAATTGGCCACAGATCGCTTATCAAAATAATTGAATCGGCTTGATTAGACTGCTTTTTGTCATAAGCGGTCTAAAATTGGTCAACTAGACATAAAAACTTAAAAAAAGAGACAATTTCGGTTGCACTCATTTTATAAATAAGTATTATAAGCGCCCGCAGCAAACGAATGGTTACCCCACTCGAAATGCGGCAAAAAGAGCGGGTTATTAGCTCAGTTGGTAGAGCAGTTGACTTTTAATCAATTGGTCGATGGTTCAAATCCATCATAACCCACCATTTTTAAAATGGTCTTTTATCGGCGGATTTACGTAGTATTTAAAGTTGTTAAGTTAGAGCGGGTCATTAGCTCAGTTGGTAGAGCAGTTGACTTTTAATCAATTGGTCGATGGTTCAAATCCATCATGACCCACCATTTTATATTTATAAATAATATAATGGTTTAACTTAGACTTTAGTACAGACAATTATATCAGAGCGGGTCATTAGCTCAGTTGGTAGAGCAGTTGACTTTTAATCAATTGGTCGATGGTTCAAATCCATCATGACCCACCATTCTTTATTACATGTAATAAGATTGGTTCAATCGGCGGATTTACGTAAGCTTGTTTATTTTAAATAGGCGCATGAGCGGGTCATTAGCTCAGTTGGTAGAGCAGTTGACTTTTAATCAATTGGTCGATGGTTCAAATCCATCATGACCCACCATTCTTTATTCCTTGTGAATACGGTTTGGTATCAATCGGCGGATTTACGTAAGCTTCATTCATAATTGAATAAGTGCATAGAGCGGGTTATTAGCTCAGTTGGTAGAGCAGTTGACTTTTAATCAATTGGTCGATGGTTCAAATCCATCATAACCCACCATTCTATGAAAATTTATATAAGAGCGGGTCATTAGCTCAGTTGGTAGAGCAGTTGACTTTTAATCAATTGGTCGATGGTTCAAATCCATCATGACCCACCATTCTTTATTCCTTGTGAATACTGTTTGGCATCAGTCGGCGGATTTACGTAAACTTAATTCTTAACTGAATAAGTACATAGAGCGGGTTATTAGCTCAGTTGGTAGAGCAGTTGACTTTTAATCAATTGGTCGATGGTTCAAATCCATCATAACCCACCATTCTATGAAAGTTTTAATCGGCGGATTTACGCAGCTTTTTACAAAGCAGATTTATATTAGAGCGGGTCATTAGCTCAGTTGGTAGAGCAGTTGACTTTTAATCAATTGGTCGATGGTTCAAATCCATCATGACCCACCACTCTCTAATACTTTCCTTTATATTCTTTTTTAAATTCCCACTTTCTTTTTTATAAACAGCCTCGCTAGTTTGCTGTTATTTGCTTTGATATTCTCGTATAATTCGCCCTAATTAATGCACTGTAGATAAGTGGTCGAGAACATGAGTCTAGCTCAAACTATTATGCCTGAAGGTTATATCTTTCCCCCTAAGCCAGCACCGTTAACACAAGACGAGCAAGGCGAATATAAAGCGCGTATAAAGCAATTACTAAAAGATAAAAATGCAGTACTTGTTGCCCATTATTATACCGATCCTGAAATTCAAGCACTTGCTGAAGAAACTGGCGGCTGCGTTGCCGATTCGCTAGAAATGGCACGTTTTGGCGCACGTCACGATGCAGATATGATTATCGTCGCGGGCGTAAAATTTATGGGCGAAACAGCTAAAATATTAACACCTAATAAAACGGTTGTTATGCCAACGCTTGAAGCAACATGTTCGTTAGATATTGGTTGCCCGATAGACGATTTCTCTGCGTTTTGTGATGAGCACCCAGATCGTAAAGTTGTTGTATATGCAAATACCTCTACTGCGGTCAAAGCGCGTGCCGATTGGATTGTAACGTCATCGTGTGCACTTGAAATTGTAGAGCACCTAGATGAGCAAGGCGAAAAAATCATTTGGGGACCAGATAAGCACCTTGGTAGTTATATTCAAAAAAATACCGGTGCTGATATGCTTATGTGGAATGGTGCATGTATTGTACATGACGAATTTAAAACTAAAGCTTTAAAAGATATGAAGGCGCTACACCCAGATGCAGGCGTATTAGTTCATCCAGAATCGCCAGCAGAGATTGTTGCACTTGCCGATGCTGTAGGATCAACGAGCCAACTCATAAAAGCTGCGCAAACAATGCCCAACAATAAATTTATTGTTGCAACCGATCGCGGTATTTTTTATAAAATGCAGCAACTATGCCCAGATAAAGAGTTTTTCGCGGCTCCAACGGCAGGTGAGGGCGCTTCATGTAAAAGTTGCGCTCATTGCCCTTGGATGGCAATGAATGGCTTAAAAGCGATTGAGGAAGCCCTAATTGACCCGAAAGGCAAAGAAGTATTTGTTGATATGGATTTACGCGAAGGCGCACTTAAGTCACTTAATCGCATGCTTGAATTTACCGCGAGTATGGCTAAGTAACCTGAGCTCTGGCTAGAGAAAATAAATTTAAATATCATCATATTCAATACGTAGTTAATCTCTTAATCAGAGTTCAGGTTAAGTCATTTTAAAGTTTAAATTAAAAACGGTTAAATCTTGAATTTAGCCGTTTTTTATACTTAAACGTAAGTTATTGCTTGATAAGTAAGCACTTGAAGGTTGATATTTAAAAATGCCTTGCACCTTGTGGGCCTATTTCATACTATAGCGTGCCGTTGCATTATACAATTGCAACACTGTGGAGGGATGGCTGAGTGGCTGAAGGCGCACGCCTGGAAAGTGTGTTTAGGTTTATCCCTAACGAGGGTTCGAATCCCTCTCCCTCCACCATTATTCTTAAGGCCCAGTTATTAATTTAACTGGGCTTTTTAATGTAAAGTAAACTCTGCTCAACTATTGTTTAGGCGCGACAAAGTAATTTGGAGTATATTGTTAATTCAATCTACTTAAACTTGATTTGTTGAGGCATATCAAATGTTTTCCTCTGTATTATTCATATGTAGTGCTTTTATTAATTCTTGTTTTTCAATAGGCTTAGAAATATAGCCATCAAAAAGTTGTTTATACAATTCTTTTTGTTCAGTAAAAACATTGGCCGTTAGGGCTATAATGACTTGTTTACTATTTATTTTTTTTATTTTTTTACAGGCCTCAAAACCATCCATTTTCGGCATCTGAATATCCATAAGAATAATGTCAGGTAACAACGATTCATATAATGCAATTGCTTCAAGCCCATTATTAGCTATTACAATATTGGCTTTAGTCGGCTCTAACATTGCAGTTGCAACCAGTTGATTAATTTTGTTGTCTTCTGCGATTAAAATTGTTTTGTTTGATAAATCAGGAAATTCTAAATACTTTGTATTTAGATCTATTGCTTTTATATTTGCTTTCTTCAGTGGTAAATAAACACAAAATTGGCTTCCAGAGTTTAATGTGCTGGTCACTTTAATTTCACCTTTCATGAGGCTAATTAACGATTTTGTTATTGGTAAGCCAAGCCCTGTTCCACCATATTCTCTGGTAGTAGACGTTTCTGCTTGCTCAAAGCGTTCAAATAATCGATCAATTGCATTTTGTGATATACCAATGCCTGTATCTGAAACAATGCCGTATATTTTATTATCGTCAGTTAACTTAAACTCAACGGTTACACCACCTTCGTGGGTGAATTTAATGGCATTAGAGATTAAGTTAATGAAAATCTGTCTCAGCCTAACCGGATCACCTATCCAATAGTTGTGATCAATATTAGATATGAAACGTAAGTAAATGCCTTTCTCATTAGCAAAAAGTGCGAGATCCGACTCTAAATGGTTTATCAACTCATTCAGTTCAAAGTGCATGCTTTCTAATGATAATTTACCGGCTTCGATTTTAGAAAAGTCGAGAATATCGTTGATGATGGTTGTTAATGCTCTTGTTGAGTATAATGATTTTTTTAAATATTCTTGTGATTTTTCATTATGTGGCTGCTCTTGTAGTAGTTGCAAAGTACCTAAAATACCATTCATTGGAGTACGAATTTCGTGACTCATATTTGCTAAAAACTCTGATTTAGCCTTAGAGCTTTGCTCTGCTAATTCTTTTGCTTGTGCAAGTGCTTCTTCATGTTTTATTTGCTGTGTTAAATCAAATGCGATACCTAAAAAACCAACTACTTGACCTCTATTATTAAGCAATGAGGTAATGCTTAAATTAATTTGGATATGCTTACCGTTAGAATCTATGTATGTCCATTGGTTTATATCAGGTTCGGTGGGGGTTGCTTTAACGACAAATACTTCAAAGCCAGGTTTAACAGGTTTGTTTAATTCTTTTGTTAATTGCTGCGCTTTTTTAACTACTTCATCTTCTACATGAAAAATACTCGGGTTTTTAATACCAATAATTTCGCTGGCTTTGTAGCCAAGTAGTTTCTCTGCAGCAGGATTAAATTCAGTAATTAAGCCGTCTTTGTCTGTAGCAATAATAGAGTAACTCGCACTGTCTAAAATACTGCGTTGTAAAGTACTTATATCGGCTATTTGTTGGGTGCGTAACTTTACTTCAATTTCTAGTTTTGAATTTGCTTGTTCAAGTATTTGTTCGTGCTTTTTAGCGGCTTCTACTTTGAGTTTTATTCTTTGTGACCTGCGATAAAAAAATAGCTGTAGAGCGAATATAAAAAACATTGAGAAGACGGTTAAAAAGACTCCATCAACGAGTGCTTGATATTTATTAGCTAAATGGAGGTTGGCGATAAAAGAGTGAGAACCATACAGTGTTACTTTCCAGCTTCGTCCCATAATATTGATAGTATTAGAAGTTTGAAACGCGGTGTTATTATTCTTATAACCGTAATTAAAAAAGGTAAATTCAGTACTGTTATTTAAATCACTGATGCTTAAACTATTTTCGTCTACTTGAGAAAGTGACTCTAAAATATTGTTAATTAATAAAGGGGCATAAGCCCAACCTACCAATTTGTCTAGGCGATGTTGTGTATTTTTTGGCACGATATTTTTTTGATATACAGGGAGTAAAATCAAAAAACCTTGCTGTGGTTTTTTGTCAGCCTGTACTAAGGTAATTGGCGCCGATAATTGGGTGCTATTGTTTATTGCTGAGTTGAGTGCTGCTTGTCGGCGTATGTTCTCAGAGCCAATATCAAGACCAAGTGCTTTTGAATTATTTTTTTCAGGAAAAATATACTGAATAATAAAATGCTCATCGTTGTCGTCTTTGAGTGACTTTAAACTAAAGGTATTATCGGGCCGCTCGTTTTTAGCGTGTTCTAAAAATTGAGCTAAATGCGCTGGTGATACTCTTTTAATAAAACCTATACCATCTGCACCAGGGAATTCTAAAGCATAATTTCGGCTATTTGAGTAGTTTTGCATCGCTTGATAATTTAAATTATCAATGCCAATACCGTGTATAAATCCTTTTAAGCCGAATAGCCCATATTGATATAAATTAACCCTATTGATGATACCTGTGGATAATGAGGAAAGTCGGTTGTTTAGAGCCGTTGAAATAACAGCATTACGTTCGCGTTGATATTGAATATGCTGAGAATAAGTGAAAGTAGCACCTATAATGAGGATAATAATTTGGATGATTACTTGTAGTAAAAGCCCATTATTAATCCTGCTTTTTGCAAGCATTCATTCGTCCTTTTATATGTACTTATATAAGCGTTTAGTATCTTATGCTCGGACTAAATATAGCACTTATTTTGAATGTTACAACTTAGGCTTTTTTTGTAATTTATATAATGGACAATACCTTATAGAGTTGTATCGACTTGAATTCGAGGTAATATGTTAATCTTAAGTTGTTACTTATTGTGTTATTTGAGCTGGACTTATGTGTAATAAGAAATAACTAAAAATGTAGTTTTATATTAAAGATATAAAAATGAAAGCCCCATAGAATCAACATAAAGGGCTTTTTACTTGGGAAGGTTACTGAATTGTTAGTTCATCTATCGTAATAGTTGCCTCACTCTCTGTACGGATAGTTATAAAAGAGGTTGGTGTGGCAACAAAACCATCAACAGTATAGGTTTGCCCCAGTACTAGCTCTTCCAGCTTTATAGAGTAAAACTTAGAACTACCGTTATGTATTGAATTAGCACTTCCTGAGGTATTGTTGTCTACGTATATCTGAAAGCTTTTAGCTGTATTACCGCTTACAGCATCCACCTTGAACGTTACTTGGTAGTTATTTGATAGGTCTAATAATCCGCTTGTTTGCGTATCGTCACCCGTGGTGTTAATGGTCGGTGTTGTATTTGCAATACTAATACGTGTACCGGTCATGGTTAGTTTTCCGTTACTTACCTGAACACTGCCTGTAACACGGTGAAATAGGGGGGTGTTGCTCCCTGCAAGGCCTGATAAGTCACGGTAACGATTACTGAAAAATTCATCAGCGTTGTTTGCAGAAAAATTTTCAGTAAATGGTAGCCCTAACGGCTCTTGAATCGGCGGCTCTGTAGGCTCTTCAATCGCTGGGATATCTAAATCACTTTGATCTATTTTACCAATACCTGCATGCGCAATAACATGATCTTTAATAGCCATAACAGGGGTTAGTGTGTACTCATAAGGCACTTGGTAGCTACTTGTTGGTGTAATTCCATTTTCGGTTACTTCACCCGCTACGTCACCGTCTGGTACTTCACCCCAGGTAACGGTATCACTGAGGTAGTTACCCGATGTATTCCAATAGCCAATAGTATCTGAATAAAACGAGATCACTGGGTTTTTGGTGTTTTCAAAGTAGTTACCTTCTACTTGAAGCTCCGCCCCCATACGTGAATTTATGGCACTAGAGGTAATGTTGTTGTAGTAGTTATTAAATACATGGCCGCGACCGAATCTAAATAAGGGTACTCGCGATACAATATTTTCAAATCGGTTATGGTGAAAAGTAATAAAGCGATTTTTGTTGGTACTGGTGTCATCATCACTATGACCGTGTAATGAGGTTTTCCAGCTATCGTGTAAGTAGTTATAAGAAATTGTGATGTTTTGCGCGCCAGATTTAGAATCAATTAGGCCATCATAAAAATCTTGATCTGAGTCTAGCGATGAATATAACTCATTGTGGTCAATCCAGATATTAGAGGTACTTCCGTTTTCATCACCTTCAATTGAAATACCATCCTTACCACCGGTAAGCACTTGATTAATTTTTAAATTTTGAATTATGATATTATTCGCTCTGCGAATTTCGATGCCAATACCATCCAAATGACCACGATCTGCTACGCCCACAATAGACACATTATCCATATCTTTTATCTGAATTGATAAGCCATCACCGCCACTGTTCGCATCAGTAATAACACCATCAACATAAATGATAATAGGTGTACTGGTTGCTTTTGCTTCACTTAATGCTGCTTTTAATGATGAGCCATTATCTACAGTTACCACAGTGCCATTAGTACCACCGGTCACATCAAAGTTATAACCAGCAAATCCTAAATTCACGTTAACAGGTATTACTTTTACAGGTTCGTCAGGTAACACTGGCACTGGTAAAGGGGTTGGGGTCCACCCTGCGCCATCGCCATAACTTGCAAAAATACTATCACGTTCAAGCAGTTGAGCTACTTCACTTGTTTGTAAAATATAACCACCATTACGGGTGCTTAAATCTAGTGCGTTACCTTGCATATCCATGCTGCCGTATTCACGCCAGCCGCTTGTTACTGAAGGTGCTTCTGGATTTGGAGCTGGTTGATTTTCAACACCTTGAACAGCCCAGCCAACAGTTGCAATGTGGGTATCAAACTTGTTATTGATAAGGGTTACATTATCAAAGTATGAAGAGCTACCACTACTGCGGGCAAGATATGTTGAATTGTCTAGTACGCCATTACCAATAGGGCCAGGACCATTGGTAAACTCATTGTTTAAGAAAATAAAGCCAGGATCGGTTTCTACCGGTACACGCGCTTGTAAAACGTAGCCACCTTTGGTGTCTTGGGTTGGATCACCATTTTTAGAATCACCTAGGGTACGTATTTCGCTATTTTCAAATAACGAAGTAACTGGGTATCCCCATATGAAGTCTACGTTACCGGCAACTAGCGTGTTGTAAAACCAAGTATAGCCTTTTAGTAGTAGGGTATCTTGCTCACTAATAAAGTTTGCGTTGTTGGCAACTAAACGATATTGGCTATTGAAATAAATAGTTTCAGCTTGATTTGATACGCTGTTACTACGAATGTGCGTGTTTTTTAACGTTAGATTGTTAATAACCAGCATATCTGTGCCTTCAACCAAAAATACACTACGGCCACCGTTTGGAGTACCACTGCCAAGTGCTGCGCTACCACCTGAACCGCTATTAAGTGTTTCGTAGTTTTCGTACTGAATAATAGTGTTGTTTTGGCTTTCACCTTGTAGCGTTATATTATTTTTATTGCGCAGAAATAGCAGCTCATTGTAAGTCCCGTCTTTTATTGAAACCGTTGTTTGCTCATCTTTATCAAGATGCTGCATTGCAAAATTAAGTGCGCCTTGCACGGTTCTAAAGTCAGCAACGTCATTATCGTCAACGAGTAGCTCATTTCCTGCTGGGATATTTACTTTGGTTGTAAATGTCCACTGACTGTTATTGCCAAGTCCAGCGAAATCCATGTCATTTAATTTAGCACCAGTAACAACGTCGTCACCGATAACTACACGATAAGTTTGGCCGTACTCAAGCACACTGTTGCGAGGCTTAATGATTAATGTATTGTCCTCTAAGCTAATAGGGAAGTAATTTACAGCACGTATGCGATCTTGCCCAGGGTAACCAATTACATCGATGTTCTTACCTACTTTTAGGGTATCAACTAAAGTGTCATCACTTTGTTTATAAATCCTAACTTCGCCAAGACTACCTAAGGTTGGTGTTACACCGGTAGTATCAAAATCAATTGAAATTAACGTATCAACAAATTGATTGTCTGCTGATTTTTCAGGCATTAGCTTACCGCTTAGGTCACCATAATCGGTGCTTGGCATCACAAAGCCTTCGACAACATTTACTTCAATCGTTCTGATTATTGTTTCATCAGAACCTGATACAAACTTAATCGTTGCTTCACCAGCACTGAGCGGGCTTAACATAACTACATCGCCTGAGACATCAGCAGACACTACGTCTTTGTTACTCGATGTAACGCTGAAGGTATCGGGTGTAACACCATCGTCTTTAATTGCTGTCACATTAATTATGAGCGGATCAGTTGTTGTACTGGCATCCCATGCAGGATCTTTATAATCAAGGGTTAATTGAATTGGCTTAATACTTGGATCGCCGACTTTAACGTTATCAAGTTCAAATGAGCGGTTGTTAGTAAACAAACCAATTAGGCCACGAGCGCTATACGTGCTGTCGCTAATTGTGCCCATTTTTTCACCATTCAGGTATGCGGTAAGTTCTGAGTCTATCATTTCAAAGCGGGTGGTATACCAAACGCCATCAGTTGTACCGCCTTTTTCACCTAATAAGATAGGAGACTTAGCTTGTACAGGTCGAGAAATAGAACCGTCAACAGTCACAGCCACTTCTACTTGTGTGCTACTTGTTGAGTTTTGTACATTTAAGCCACCAGCAAGCCAGTTGCCTTCACTTTCATAACGAGCCATTAAGTAGAGCTGTTTGCTCGCTGTTGTACTGTTTTGACGTGGTCGAATATCAGCTTCAAAAAAGTAGTTACCGGTATCTGGCACATTTTGTAATGCGTCTTCAGTGGCTAAAATGAGTTCACCACCAACACCACCGGCGGTGTAACGCATAACGTTGTTACCACTTAAATCTAAAATATCAAATTCACCCACGGCGCCCGCTGTGTTATCTGGTTTTGCAATAATTTTCCAGTTAGACAAATCGCCTGCTGAAAAGTCATCACAAAAATACAGCTCAGGAGAGCTATTACATTTAAACACGCTCGGATCGTCTAAGTATTCGATACGTAGATTTTTAATAACAACCGTCCCGCCATTTTCAGTACGCAGCTGTAAAAATGAAGTTGCTGTTGCAACTTTACCTTCAACAACTAGCGTAGTGTCAGGTACTAAGGTGTTAATTAATTCATTGTAAAATTTTGAGCTAGAGCCATGAATTGACTTTGAGCTGCTAGAGGTATTGTTATCCACGTAAATTTGGAAGTTATTATCACCATCAGGATCGCTCACACTCACGATATCTATCAAAATTTGATAGGGGCGCGATAAATCAAAGCTACCAGTTGTACTTTGATCTGTTTCGGTCGTCTCTACATTTGGCGTTGTATTACCCATTGTAAAGCGGCCACTATTAATTTCTAAACCGGTATCAATAACAGAAACCGATCCACCTGTCTTTTTAAACATAGGGACGATAGAGCCGTCAGCTGCTGTAATCGCGGAAAAATCAGTTGAAAATAAATCACCTGTTACCGTTGTAAAATCAGTAACAAATGGGAATGGCGTTGTCGTGTCTCCCCCTGTTGGTGGTGTGGTTGGATCAGTAGGCTCTTCAATTTCAGGTACATCTGTGGCAACCGTAATTAACTCTAAATTATCTAACGTAATTGATGCCGCGCTATCAGTTCGAATCTGTAAAAATGAGTTTTTAATCTCTGCATTTAATACGCCTTGCGCGCTTTCGCTGTCCAGATCAGGGCCTGTTACTACGTCTTCACCTGGTTTATAGGTATATGTAAAGCGTTGACCTTGAGGTAAATTTTCAGCTGTAATAGCTTTTGAATAAAATTTAGATGCTTTGCCATGTACTGAGTTGTCTTGGCCAGTCGTATTATTGTCAACATACAATGACAGAGTACCCGCATCATTATGGGCAATAACATCAAAGCTAATTGTAAAGCCTTCACTTAAGTTATAAATACCTTTACCCAATGTGTCACTTGGGCTTGTTTCTTTGCCTGGCAGTGTGTTACCAATACTAAAGCGGTCGCCTTCAAGCACTATATTGCCATTTTCAGCATCAAGTTCTAAGCTACCACCGGTTTTGAAGTAAAGAGCAGCACTGCCAATCTCATCACTTACGCTTTTATAGGTAGACTTAAAGAAGTCTTCAGTGGTGGTGTTAAAATCTTCAATAAGTGCTTTGCTGTTCTGTTCTGCTAAATTGTTGAGGTTTTCAAGCTCAATGGCAGCTTGCTCTTCACTAAATACGATAACGTTATTTTTAGCATCGTCGTTACTATCGCATTTTGCAATCATGTCGCTAAGCGATGCGTCATCAGATTGGTGGCACAAACTATACACACTATCAACCGTATTAAATGAACGTGAAATTAGGTATTGTGTATTTGACTCACCATTAACAGCAGTTGTAAAAGCGAGTACGCGATCACCAAATATAAATTTATAATTGCCGTTGCCAATAATTTCACCATCAGCTGTTCTAGTATATGTGCCCGTGGAGTTAGTATCATCAGCGGGGCTAAAATTAAGTATTTCAATACCGGCAGTACTGCCTTTTACCAAAGGGTTGTATACATCACCGGTAAATAGTGACAAGTTAAATGCATTAGGCTGTGTACTGTTGTATTGCTTATACACAAAATCAACAAAATGTAATATAGCCTGATCAGCATCAATGAGTTCCGTTGTTGGTGTGCCTGCATTTGCTAGCCAAACGTTTACATCTGCCGCAAATTCATCTTCACTACGACTAAAATAATCGGTAATTGTTTGGCCTTCTGATAAGTTGATCGTTGCTGCATCGGCTGTTGTGGCACTAATGGTAATACCGTTACTCACATCGCCATCACTATCAAGTGATTGAAATAATCGCAAGCTGTTTACAACAGCAGGATGAAATACAGTATCGGTTGAAAATAAATTTAAAGGTGACAAGATATTACTTGCCGCAATAGATGGAAACGCAATATCTCCTATTGCAAACGTAATCGCTTCGCCGCGAAAATAGTTAAATTGACCGTTGGCATCGGTTACACCATCAGGTACTGATAAACTTGTGTAACTTAAGCCTGCAACAGGGCTATCTACAAAGGTTCCTTGAATAGCAGGGGCGGGTGCTTCTTTAACGTTAATTGAACTTTCTTCCTGGCATCCCGTTAATATTGTACTGAGTAATAATGTGGTGATTACACTTATTTTTGTTTTCATACATCCCTCCAAGGATGAACTTTTTAGCGTCTGTGTTGGCAGTGTGTGATGCACACGTAGAGTGTGCTAATTTTTAGTTTTGTGTATTTAATCTGTACTCTGGTTAAGAGATTTATTATTTAGAGTTCAGATTATTTAGTAGAATTTATAATTCATACCAAGTTGAAAGGTTCGTCCATAGTTCTCACGCTGATACAGGACAGCACCACCAGATAGCTCATTACCTGCGAAATAGCGAAGATCAGATTGATCGGTTATGTTAATTGCATCAAAGTAAGCGCTTAGGTTTTTGCTAAAGTCATACTTGAGTTTAAAATCTACGGTAGTAATTGCGTCTTGATATATATCCGCCCATTTTTTACATTCGTGGGGATCAGATATATTTGCAGAAGCAGGGCAAGCACCAACTTCTTCAAGGATTTTTGAACGGTAATTACTGATTAAACGAAGTGACAAATCGTCATCTTCCCAACCGAAAGAGATGTTAGCAGTAATATCTGCTTGTCCAGGTAGTGGCATTTTATCTACACGTATAGAATCGTCTAGCGTTGCTTCACTGCTTACTACCGTCATATTACTTTGCCAAAACAAACCATTTTCAAAAAATTGATTAAAGCTCAATTCCATACCATATACATTGGCAGTGTCACCATTGAGTGTGATATCTACTTGATTTAGTTGTAAGTCTTGTAAAATTGCAAACTCAGAAACTTGATTAACGGGCAATGTTAAAGGCAATTCATCCAAGCGCATTTGAATACCTGAAACATCAACGATAAAATTATCAATATCCTTATAAAAAACAGCAAGTTCCATAAAGAGTTCTTTTGAAGGATACCAACCAATTGATGCATCGAAGTTAGTTGAGCTCATTGCAACTAAGTTTGGATTACCTACTTGTAATGCGTTATCAGGGCCTAAAACATAGTTTTGTAAATCAAGTGCGCTTTGGCCATCCTGCGAGTTAAAACAGTCATCGGTGGCTGGATCACACAAGCTAATGTCATTATCAAATTTCGCATAACCACGTGCTTGTTTAAACGAAGGTCGGGTATAACTAGTCCAAAGTGATGAACGTACTAATACCGTATCAGATGGCTCATACCGTATATGCATACTCGGAAAATATTCACTGTAAGTGATACTACTTTCGGGAAGGGGGACAGCTAGATCGAGTGTGTTTATACCATCGAACTTCCAATCATCATTCTCAAGTGACATAAAACCAGTGGATGAGAATTCAGTGTGCGCATAGCGTACCCCAGTGATTACTTTTAAGTTATCCGCTAGACGTAGCTCAGTCATTACGTAGGCGGCATAAGTATCTTCGTTTAATGTATAATCTTCTTTAGTACTATCAATTGACGTTTCACCACCGGTGGCACTTTCGCGCGTAATTGATGTTGCATCAACCATGTACTCCATTTGCGAGCGAGATACAAACGGATAAGAGAAATCACTATTATTAGGTATTGCGTAGTCATAGTTAGTTATATTAGAGTTCGCAACAGTAATACAAGTTTCATCCCCATTGCAGTCACTATCATCAATGCTATAACTCCAGCGATCTTTGTTGTTATAGTGCTCGCGTTCATTATAGGTACCACCAAACTTGATATAATTTATATACTCCGAGTCAAACTGTTTGGTTAAATCTAATTTTAAGCTACTAATTTCGTCAGTACGAGTGCTGTCCTCCATAAACAAGTTATCGTATTCCATGTTGGAAAGATTGCTTAAATCTCCATCAGCTTCACCGTTGAATACATCGCCTTCGTCACTTAATGCAAACCCGCCTAACTCAGCGGCTTCTGCGGGAGTAAGTACACGTGCCACAATACTGTTTTTAGACGCTTTGCCGTAGACAATATTTTCTCTTTCACGAAATTGCACACGACGGTCACCTACAGACTCATCATCTGTTTTTGAATATGCATACTCATAATTTATTTTCCAGTCATCACCTACGTAATTTTCACCCCCAATACTCATATTAATAGTGGTTTTTTCGCCTTCTTGAACAAAATATTGGTTCATTACATCAATGTCAGACAGTGCAAATTCTTTAGTTTCTGAATTTACATAAATAACTTCGTCATCTTGGTCGCCATTATAAAAATTATAGAATTCACGTAGTGCTATATCTTCATCTGTATAGTTTGAGTAATTGGCACGTAAATAGTAGAAACCAGAGTCTGTTGGTTTAAATTCGATATTAACCGTTGCGGTAGTTCTTTCCCTATTTGCTATTTCACGGCGGTTTTCTAATTGCGCAGGAGCTAAAATTTCAGGTGCGCTTTCAATGTCTTCCGCAGTTAGGCCTATTCCACCTTTTAAAAAATTTAAATCACGGGTACTGTGATGCCTATTTTCATCCACTTGTGTTTTACGATCTTCGTAAGATAAGGCAAACCCAATACCAATGGTGTCATCAAGAAACAATTGAGTCCCATCAATACTAAATTTAGGAGAGTGTTTTTCGCGCAGCTCATTGTAAGCGTCTTGAATTTTTATTTTTAGGGTATTCTCACCTCGATCATAAGCAGAGATCGATTTAACATTTACAGCACCACCAATTGAATTTAGGTTCATGTCAGGAGTCAGTGTTTTAAAAACTTCAATGGAACCAAGAGAATCACTCGTTATACCGTCCAAACCTACTTTTCGGTCATCTCCTGCGCCAGATAACTCAGCACCGTTCATATTTATTGCTACAAACTTAGGTCCTAAACCACGAACAGCTACGTATTTCCCTTCTCCTTCACTTCTTTCCAGTGTTACACCTGGCATTCTTCTTAATGACTCTGCTACATTTTGATCAACAAAGTTGCCCATGTCATCAGTTGCAATAACTGAACTAAATGCATTACTGTCTCGCTCAAGTGCACGTGCTTTTAAATCAGCTTGGTAAATACCGGTAACACTAATAATTTCAATATCATCTTCTGGTGTTTGAGGTTTACCTTCTTGTTTCGATAATGCACTAGAGATCGGCTTTTCTTTATTGTTAAGCTCATCAGCGGTTGAAGAGCTTTGCCCATAAGAGGGAAGGGCTAATAATAATGCAGCTGCTATTGTGCTGAGTCTCATGCTTTTCATGATTTTTCCTTTATATAAGAGCGTTGTGTGTAACAAAAATGATACTTAGATGCCTGTTGCCACCGGTGGCATTTGTGTTTTATGACGTTAACACTTCATTAATAAATATGTCAATCGTTTAATATTCGGGCAGTTGATTTGTGACTACGTAGTTGAATATAGTTATAAAGTATTATTTGAAGTTTTAGTATGTGTTATTTAAGGCGCTGTAATCGTGGTTTGTTCATACTTTTAGATGTGTTCTAATTAAAAAAGAAAATAAATCAGCTTGGGTCGTTAATCTACTTATTTAAAAATTTATTATAAATACGAAAAGAGTATAAGGTTTTGTGCTAATAAACTTTTTATAGTTAAAAAAAGCGACTGACTGTTTAGTTAGCCGCTTTTTAAATTTATTTAGGAGCTGTTGATTTTTTCGGATTAAAATTTTTCCTAAATATCAATTTTATTACCTCTTCATATCACTCTTATGATAGAACTACACAAATAAATAATAAAAATTAAGCTAATACATGGTTTCCCTACAGCAGTGGCAGTCTCAGGGTTCATTTACCCAAATTAATGGTCATCAAATATTTACAAAAGTAGCCGGCGATGTAACAAAACCTGCGCTGCTTTTAATACATGGCTTTCCAAGTGCTAGTTGGGACTGGGAAGGTATGTGGCAAGCGCTTAGTGAACATTATTTTGTAATTACACTCGATATGCTAGGTTTTGGTTTGTCAGATAAACCTAAAAATGCAGGCTATAAAATTACTGAACAAGCCGACTTATATACTCAATTTTTAAAAACGTTAAATATTAATGATATACATATTTTAGCTCATGACTATGGCGATACTGTGGCTCAAGAGTTATTAGCAAAGCAAGTAGTTAGCCAAAGTGACTTTAAAATAAACAGTGTCTGCTTTTTAAATGGTGGACTGTTTCCTGAAGTGCATAAACCCTTATTTATACAAAAATTATTATTATCTAAGTTTGGTTGGCTAGTGCCAAAATTAATGAATAAACAAAAATTTGCCAATAATTTAGTGACTATTTTTAGTAAAAGTACACGGCCTTCAAAACAAGTGGTAGACACACTTTGGGAGTTGCTAATTTATAAAGATGGTTTAGCCGTTATGCCTAAACTTATCAGTTATATAAAGCAGAGGCAGCAAAACAGAGAGCGTTGGGTTGGTGCCATCATAAATAGCAATATACCACTTACGTTTATAGCAGGCGCAGAAGATCCCATCTCTGGTAAGCACATGATTGAACATTATAAAAAGCTGGTCCCCAATGCGCGCGTACAAGAGTTTGTAGAGCTTGGGCATTATCCGCAAGTAGAAAATCCAGATGCAATTACGCAGGCTTACTTGGCATTTAGAAATTAACTATTAGTACAATTTAGATTTTTATAGAAGCTAAAATTTTAGCTATTTTTTCTTTTGATTCATAACTGATAGGCGCTAAAGGGCTTCTTACCGTTGCGTGTATTGGTAATCCCAAAAGGCTGAGTGCTTCTTTAATATTTGCATGAGGGCTGGTTACTGACTTTATTAGTGGTTTAGGACTACGAATTAAAATATTAAGCAGTGAGTTTTGCACACTTACTGAAATATTCAAATTATTAGCAATCGGTAATACAGATTTTAATACTGTACGATGTTTATTTATCTCTTTAGTGTTATTTAGATTTAAATCTTCAAAAAATGCAGCAGCCTGCATGGGTAAAATAGTTGCTATAGGACAAATTGCACCCGCAGCACCATGGGCAGCTATATGTTCGTACACCAAAGTTAATCCGCTAAAGTAACGAGTATCAGGCAATTTATTTAAAACGGTGCGCGCTGTTGCTAGATGTAATGAGCTATCTTTAATACCTATAATATTTTTAATACTTAGCAGTTTTATTAATTGTTGGTTTGAAAAATAATGCCCTGTAATCTGAGGGAAATAATAAAAAAGGATAGGTGAAGTTGAATGCTGCGCTATGTTCTTAATCGCTTTTAAGTAGTTTTCAAAGCTTGATTTATAGTAAGGAGTTAATAACAGTAATATATAACTCGAGTAATCTTTATAAGCAGTAATTTTTTCAATTGCTTGCGCGCTACTGTATGCGTTTACGCCTATGATAAGTGGCTTTTTATTTTGCACTTTATTGTAAGTGTACTGAACAATTTTAAGTTGTTCTTGATCAGAAAAATAAGGGAGTTCACCACCACTACCTAAAATTGTTAAGCCGTGTATATCTGTATCTAGGTAATAACCTAAACATTTATCAAACCCTTTAAAATCGATACTCTCATCTTCTAAAAGGGGAGTGTGGATCACTGGGTATATTCCATTTTTTATAGTCATATTGATATCCAACTAAATATTAGCTCCTAAAATTATTAGGAGCTAAGTGATTTTATATACTTAAATCAAGTAAGTTATAATCTTTAATCTCTTGTTTTGCCAGATCATCCCAATCAAAGGTTTTATTGGCTTCAGCAAAAGGTTGATATTGATAAGGTGTTTCGTCAGGGAAGTGCTGTTTTCTAGCATCTATTGCATAGCCAAGTACTTTTGATCTCTGCTCAATAAGTGACTCATCGTAAACTTTAGCTTCACAGTGCATTCCAGAGCCCATGACACCTAATACAGATGAACGTTTATGGAACCCAAAGTTAATAGTAACGCGAGGCTCAAATCCAGAGTTAGCGAATGAACCATGCAAAAGCTGTCTATTACAAATAACAACATCACCGGGATTACAAATTAAAGGCACCATTCCAATTAAGCGCTCACTGCCTGCTTCGGCAACCATTTTTTTAATATCAACCCTACCAACCTTATGACTTTTAGGTAAAACCCACACACCATTTACAGCAGTACTGCCAAAAACTTGCGCCATAAAGTTAAAGCCGTGTATGTCTTGATCAAAATTTCCATTTTCCCAATGAGTATCACCATCTTGGTGCCATGAAACGGCAGCGCCTACGCCAGGATCTTTAATAAAAAGACATTCATGAAATGGTGCAAAATCTTTACCATTTATTGCCTCGGCCACTTTTAATAATTGAGGGTGCGCGTACGTTCTTAAGCATGACTCAGAAAACTGCAGTGAGCCAAGCAATACAAAAGGCGAAAACGCAGGCAGATCGTCAGCAGCTTCAGGTTCAAATAATTTTACTTGGTGTCGGCCATTAGCGATTGCGGTTCCGCCAAGTGGATCTCCAAGTGATTTTGACCAAATTAAATTAGGTGCTTGATTATCAGCACCTAACGCTGGTTTTCCATCTGCGGTTGTTTTTCCATACGGTTCTAAAGGGAAGGTTTTTTTTAATTGGGCTAGTTCTATTTCTATCTCGGCGAGCTCTTTTTTATCAATTACGTTTTCGAATATATAAAAGCCGTATTCTTGGTATTGGCTTTTAATGTTTTGTGCTAAATCACCATATTCATCAAACTCAATAGGGCCTCTATTATTCATAGCTAAAGCATTTTTTTCGCCATTAAGTAAATATTCTCGCATTTCATTGGCATTTTCACCGTAATGTGAGGCGCATGCATCAATCGATCTTGTTATACTTTTAGTCATAATGTGTCCTTAACGTATTTCACAGTTTTTATCGCAAGTAAAACTTAACCTACAATAAAAACTGTGGTCAAGCTGTTTTTCTATGGAGAAAATAAATGGAGCAACTAAATATCGCTCGGGGTAATAAAAAAAGACAAGAAAACAAAGAGTTGAGAAAGGTTGATATACTAAAGCATGCCCGAAATCTTATTGCCTCTAAAGGCTTTGATGCGTTTACATTAAGCGAATTAGCCACTGTTGCAGGTGTTTCAATACCAACTATTCATAATTTATTTGGTAAAAAGCATGATATCTTCAAAGTGCTGGTCGAAGAAATGGTCATTCGCATTGAAAAAGTTATACTACAGCCCGACATGACAAACCCAATAGAAGCCGCTATTGCGTTTATAGATAACTTACTCGAATTATTTAAAAAAGATGAAGCGTTTTACCGAGCTGCGTTTGTTGCTGGTGAGCGTAGTAATTTATTTGAACATAAACAACCGACAGGCATTTTTAGTCAATCGCTAAAAATAGCAGAGCAGCTATGTATTTCAGCTAAAGAAAAAGGCTTTTTGAATGGTCTTGTTGATAGTAAATGGTTAGCAAAGCAGCTGTTTGGTTGTCAGCGACTAGCTCGCCAAGATTGGGTTAACGGGTATATTGATTTACAGCAGTACAAAAACCAAGTGCTGATAGGTATGTTTATTACTTTTAGTGCTGATGCAACAGATGAGTATAAAGTTGAATTGTTAAATAAAATTGATTCACTGACATAAACGTATAAAAATGCGGCCTACTTTACAGTGGCCGCGTTTTAAATTTAGTAATTAGGTTTAATATTTTTTCTTCGGTGCTCTTAATTGTTTTTCAAACTCATCTGAAAACAATATCGTGCCGTCGTCTTCCTCAGTAGGAAAGGCAGCAATAAGTAAATCATCCTCTTCAAGGCCTGGTGTCCAGCGACTAAACCAGTCTGCAAGTGGAATTGCTTTAGCGCTGCAGCCAGCCCATTCGCCAGTTGCCCATGCTTCTGCAAATTCACGAGTTGGCCAAACTGGCACGCAGTCGTCATCTTCGTTGGCAAGCATAACGCAGCCATCATCGTCGTTTAAAATCCATACTTGTTTAAATTGTTGTACGGTTTCGAACATATAGGCTAGGCGTTTTTTTGCCCCAAGCCCTAAAATTACTGCTTGTTCTTCGCTTAAATTTGGCGTTGTCATAATTAGCTCACTCTTAATTACTATATCTAAATTATATGCACACAAGTATATCGAGTTATATGACAGAGTGTTGAAAAGTTGCTATTTAATTTCAGCAATGCAGATCTAATTTGTATATTGAACAGTATAAGTCACAACTAATTTGAGCGATCATTCAAAATAAGCTTGAATGTTTGTAAAAAGGCCACATTGTAGTAAGCATATACTTAATGAAGGATTGAAAAATGACTACTGATCTACTTGCTCCGTTTAAACTAAATAATACGATTGAGCTTAAAAATCGCGTACTTATGGCACCATTAACGCGTTGTATGGCTGACGATAACTTAGTGCCAACACAAGATATGGTTGAATATTATGCTCGCCGTGCCGAAACCGGTTTAATTATTAGCGAAGCAACTATTATTCGTCCAGATGCGCAAGGTTACCCAAATACACCGGGTTTATTTACCAGTGAGCAAATTCAAGGTTGGAAAAAAGTAACAGACGCAGTGCACGCTAATGGCGGCAAAATGTTTGCACAGCTTTGGCATGTTGGCCGTGTTGCACATCCTCACTTTTTTGATGGCGATGTACTGGCACCATCGGCAATTGGCGTTGAAGGCTCTGTACCTCGTATGCGTGAGCTTACATACATCACACCAAAAGCAGCGACTATAGATGACATTAAGGGCCTTGTAGCTGATTACGCAAAAGCGGCAGAAAATGCGATTAAAGCGGGTTTTGATGGGGTAGAAATTCACGGTGCTAACGGGTATTTGATTGACCAGTTTTTACATTACGCTGCAAATACACGCAACGACGAATACGGTCAAACGCCTGAAAATATGTCGCGTTTTGCACTAGAAGTAACCGATGCAGTTATCGCCGCTGTAGGTAATGAGCGTACTGCTTTACGTGTTACACCGGGTGCTTATTTTAATATGAGCGAAGATAACCGTGATAAAGCGGTATTTGATTACTTATTACCAGAGCTTGAGAAGAGAGATTTAGCATACTTACACGGTGGTATTTTTGACGACAGTACAACGTTTGAATCGCTTGAAGGTAAAACAACGTCTGAATTTTTACGTGCAGGCTACAAAGGTACATTAGTAGGCGTAGGCAGCTATAGTTTTGAGTCAGCAAAAGAGGCAATTAACGATGCTAAGTTTGATTTAATCGCTATTGGTCGCCCACTTATCGCAAACCCAGATTACATTAGCAAAATTGCAAACGGTGAAGAGTTAGTACCTTACAGCGATGAAATGCTAGCTGAATTGAAATAAATTACTATTTGTAATAAGTTCTAGAAAATAATTAAGGCACCCAAAGCTAAACCTTTGGGCGTCTTTTTTTGTACATATTCCCGCCATAAATCTTCCATATTTGTTTAACCTTTATGTAAATAAAGTTCATCCTCGTTGTCATATTTAAAATTCATACTGTCCGCGTTTTCATATTTCATAATTAAAACTAAACGGGACAACAATGTACGCTTTAAAAAACAAATCGCTATTGAGCATGGCAGTTGCCATGGCTGTATCAACATCTACTTATGCTAACGACAGCACCATAGAAGAAGTAACCGTTGTAGCTAAACCAACGAGCTACGCTAACAATGTTATTGAGCCTGCAATGCTTGAGCAGCAAAGTTCGGTATCGAGTATATTATCGGTTATTGATAACTTACCAGGTATTAGCATAAACGAAGGTGATGCATTTGGTGGCGACGATTGGTCTACTACAATCACTATGCGTGGTTTTAGTATTGATGGAAACCAACAACAATTAGGTATGACCGTTGATGGCATTCCCAATGGTGGCTCTAATTACGGCGGTGGTGCTAAAGCTAACCGTTACTTGGAGAGTGAAAATTTAGCAACAGTAGAAGTAGGTCAAGGTACCTCTGATATTAAGTCGGCTTCACTTGAAGCACTAGGCGGGACATTTAACTTTGTAAGTAAAGACCCAAGCCTTGAAAAAGGCACTACCTTTGCTTATACATCAGGCAGTCACGATGCCACGCGTTATTATATTAAACACGAAACAGGCACTGTTTTTAATAACACACAAGCGTACGTAAGTTACTCGCAAACAGATACAAGCCGCTGGATTGGTTCAGGCAGTAATGGGGGCAAAGACAACCAACACGCTGAGCTTAAGTTTGTATCTAATTTTGACGATTTAACGCTCACTGGTCGTTTATCTTACGATGATGTAAGCGAGACAAACTATAACAGCGTAAGCCTTGAGCAGTTTGAACAAACACCCGATTGGGATCAGCTAACATGGAATTGGACGGGAGTTCCGCACTTTGACCAAATGTTTGCAGAAGGTTGGGGAACGCTTCGTGAAAATACCTTAGGCTATTTAAAATTTGAATACGCGATTTCAGCAACTTCATTATTAACTGTTAGCCCTTATTATCATAAAAATTCAGGTCGCGGCGATTGGATCCCACCTTATTTAACAACGCCGGTTGATGAAAATGGCGACCCAACAACCGAGGGTGGCACTAATGCAGGCTCTTATGGTTTTGCTGATAGTGAAGGCAACCCGCTTGCACCCAATGCCGATTGTACGCAAAGTTTGAGCTGGCCATGGGAGTCGGGTCCTGGTTTAAATCCTGCGTGTTACGATGCAACAGCAACGCCGGTTATGTCTTACCGCCATACGCATTACAACAAAGATCGTTTAGGTGTAACGGCAAATTACCAAGCTACATTTGGTGATCACGATATAGAAGCGGGCTTTTGGTATGAGCAAAGCGAGCGTGACGAGTCGCGTGATTGGCACAAAGTAATTGACGCGCGTATTTATCATCACTTTGATAGCACGCCTTACTGGACACAATACAAAAACACTTTTGATACCGATACATTCAAATGGTACTTACAAGACTCGATTAATTTTGGTGACTTAACATTAAATATTGGTGCAAAACAGTATTTAGTTGAATTACAAAAATACGACCACTTTGCTAACGAAAGATCAGATAAAGTAGATAGCGACTCAGACGTGTTATTTAGTGGTGGTGTATTGTATCAGCTAAATAACAGCACAGAATTATTTGCTAGTTACAGCGAGAATTTTTCAGCAATAAAAGACGGTGTACTTGAGCGAGATAGCTCAACACTTACAAACATAGAGCCAGAAACTGCCGACAACATCGACTTTGGTGTACGTTACCAAGCCGACAGATTAACCCTTACAGCAACGGCTTACAGTGTTAAGTTTGATAACCGCATTACCTTTATTGCCCCTGGTAGTGGCACAGATGGGATTGATTACACCATTGGTACAAATGGCTCGTACGTAAATGTAGGGGGTATTGACTCAAATGGGCTTGAGCTTGCAGCAAGCTATATGTTAACACCAAGCTGGAGCGTGTACTCGTCGTATACTAATAGCAGTTCTGAGTATTCGTCGGATGATCCAAATGCATACGATTCACAGGGTGTAATATTAAGAGATGAAAGTGGTAATGAGGTAGCACCGAGCTTTAGAAAAGGCGACAGCATAATCGATTCATCAGAAGATTTATTTGTGGTATCTACCGATTACTTTAGCGATGGCTTTCGTGTTGGTTTATCGGCTAAATACACCGGTGAGCGCTTAGGTGCATGGCAAGACGAAGACACTCGCACGCGTAATAAAGTAGACGGCTACACCGTACTTGATTTTAATGCAGGTTATTCAACTGACGTAGATGCAGGTCCGTTTAAAGCCATTGACGTATCGTTTGTTGTTTATAACGTTACTGACAAAAGCTACTTAGCAGGTGGTACTGGTAACGGCGCTACTTATTACATTGGTGCGCCTCGCACTGCAGCAGTTACATTTACCGCTGACTTTTAATTAAGTTTTAGTAATTGAATTAAAATAAAGCCCATCATTGATGGGCTTTATTATATGAAAGGGCGCAAACGCGATGAAAACAATTATAAAAGTAACACTATTTAGCTTAAGTGTATTAGCGAGTAACTTTGCAACAGCAGCGCAAAATGTAGTGCTGGTAACGCTTGATGGAGTACGCTGGCAAGAAGTATTTTATGGGGCTGATAATAGCTTAATTAATAATACTGATTTTGTTAAAAAGCCAGAGCAATTAAAGACCCAGTTTTGGGCAAAAACAGCAAATGAGCGCCAGCAATTACTAATGCCTTTTTTAACGCAAGTAGTGGCTAAAAAAGGGATTATTATTGGCGATAGAGCTAACGGCTCTACTATGTCGGTAAGTAACCCGTGGTATTTTTCATACCCTGGTTATAACGAAATACTCACCGGTGAAGTTGACGAAAATATAAATAGTAATAACAAAGTGCTCAACCCAAATAAAACTATTTTAGAGCGTTTAGATAAGTTACCTGAGTTTAAAGATAGCACAGCCTTATTTGGTAGTTGGGATGTGTTCCCATACATTGTAAATACTAAGCGCAGTAACGTGTATGTAAATGCAGGTTTTATGTCAATTGAAGAGAATTTATTCACAGATGCGCCACTATTAAATGCGCTACAAAACGAAATCCCCAGTCCTTGGTATAACGTACGACTAGACAGTTTTACATACCGCTTTGCTAAAGCGTATATGTTGGCTAAAAAGCCTAAGTTGTTAGTGATAAGCTTAGGCGAAACCGATGACTTTGCGCATGATGGTCATTACGATCAATACCTTAAATCGGCAAGGCAAAGTGACGCGTTTATAAAAGACTTATGGGCAACCATTCAAACTACAGCGGGTTATAAAAATAACACCACACTAATTATTACTACTGATCACGGCCGTGGCAATAATGCCAACGATTGGCAACATCACAGCTCTAAACGTGCACTTGCTGAGCTAGAGTTAGGTGAAAATACCTACCCAGAAGGAATTATCGGCTCTGAACATATTTGGCTTGCAGCCATTGGCCCCGCAATAAAAGGTAGTGGCTTAATTAAAACCAAAAATGAGCTTAAACAAGCGCAAATAGCGGCGACCGTTTTAAAGGCGCTTGGGCAGAATCCAAATGAAATAAATTCAAATATGGCGCCTGCTATTAGCGAGATTTTAAAATGAAGAACCTATTAAAACCATTAACCCTAACTGCCTTGGCGTTGAGTTTGGTTATTAGCGCGAGTGTTACTGCCGCGCCATCTAAAATCCTATTTGGTTCGTGTGGGCATCAAGATAAAAAGATACCCATATTTAATGCAATTAACAAAGAGAAAGGCGATTTGTTTATATTTTTGGGTGACAATATCTACGGCGATACCAACGATATGGATGTACTTGCCGATAAGTACCAACGTTTAGGGGCAAAGCCTGGTTTTAAAACGTTAAAAGCGCAAACGCCTATCATTGCTATGTGGGATGACCACGATTATGGCCAAAACGATGCAGGTAGAGAGTATCCGCATAAAGAGCAATCACGCCAAATTATGCTTAATTTTTGGGATGAACCTGTAAACTCAGCGCGTCGCACTCGCCCTGATGGAATTTATACCTCGTACATGTATGGTGAAAATGAGCAAACCATACAAGTAATAATGCCTGATTTACGTTGGAATCGTGATGCGCTAAACCATGTAGGTGAGCTTGAATACTACACTAAACGTAAGTTAAATAACCAAGGCCCGTATAGTCCCAGTGAAGTGAAGGGTGCATCCATGTTAGGTGAAGCCCAGTGGCAATGGCTTGAACAAGAGCTTAAAAAGCCTGCTGCAATTAAATTGATTGCCTCAAGCTTACAGCTTTTACCCGATTTTACAGGTTGGGAGTCATGGGCAAACTTTCCTGAAGATAGAAACCGTTTATTTGCATTGATTAAAAAGCATAAAGTAAATGGGGTCGTGATCATCAGCGGCGATACGCACTGGGGTGAAATATCAAAGTATCAGCAAAACCTTGATTACCCATTGATTGAGATGACCAGCTCTGGCTTAACTGAAAAATGGAAAGACGTAAGCCCTAACAAGCACCGAGTAGGGAATTTTACTCATAACGTAAATTACGGTGATTTAAGCATAGACTGGCAGCAAACTGATCCCACTATTTCACTTAAATTAAAAGGCATTGATGGCCAAGTAATAATGCAAAGTGACTTTAGTTTATCAAGTATTAGCCCTTATAAATAACATTATTCTATAAACAAAAACGCACAGTGATCAAAATTAATGCTGTGCGTTTAAATTACTTGCTAACTCTCTGATTTATTAATATCAATTACCTGTTTGCGCTACCCCTAATATTGAAAATATCTTACACTGGTTTTATCTCAAGCAAGGTCAGTGTTATATGCTAAATATTATTCAATCAAACCGGATGGAAGCCCTGCAAGCGCAGTTCCACCAGCTGTTAAAAGTAAACCCATTGCAAAGCCCGTTCGATAAAGAAGTAGTGCTAGTGCAATCGCCGGGTATGTCGCAGTGGTTAAAAATAGGTTTGAGCGAAAATTTAGGGGTTGCAGCGCAGGTAGATTTTCCGCTGCCGTCGAGCTTTATTTGGCAGTTGTATCAGCAATTACTGCCAAATGTCCCTAAAGAGTCGGCATTTAATAAGCCCAACCTTGCTTGGAAACTGTTTGCAATTTTACCAACCTGCATTGATGAACCGCTTTATTTGCCGCTAAAAACCTATTTAGAGGGCGATATTGACGGGCAAAAAACCTTTGCGCTGTGCGAAAAAATAGCCGATGTGTACGACCAATATTTAATGTACCGACCGCACTGGATAGCCACATGGGATAGCGGCAAAGATGAGCTTGATGACGTAGATGTAGCCATTGCCCCATGGCAACCTGATTTATGGCGACGCATTGTAAAGCTAAGCCAAGAACTTGGGCAAAGCCAATTTCATCGCGCTAACATGCAAGGGCAATTACTTGCAGCACTTGAGACCATGGACAATAGCTTACTGCCACAACGCATTAGTTTATTTGGTATATCGGCGATTGCCAGCTCCCAGCTTGAGGTGTTTGAAGCGCTGAGTAAAAAAACTGAGGTTATATTATTCTTTTTTAACCCGAGTGAGCATTACTGGGGCGATATTATTGATGAAAAAACAGCAGCTAAAATAAGCGCTAAATACGCCAAAATGCCGCTGGTGGAAGCGCAACAAAAAAAACACACCAACCCAGATGAAGAATACTACTTTATAGGTAATCCGTTGTTATCGTCGTGGGGTAAATTAGGTCGCGACTATTTTGAACAACTTGTACAGCTAGATGCCCGTTGGATTGATGGCTTTATTGATGTGTTTGACGACACCTTACTAGGGCAAGTACAAAGCGAGATTTATCAGCTTGCGTTTAAAGGCGAATCACTGACCGATAACAAAGAGTGGTTTATAAACGACGAAGGTAAGTTACCAATCAGTGCAAACGACACCAGCATTACGCTCAGCGATTGCCATACACCGCTCAGAGAAGTTGAGCGCTTGCACGACTACTTACTTAACTTATTTAATCAAAACCCAACGCTTACTCCCAAAGACATAATTGTCATGATGCCCGATGTAGGTACTTACAGCCCCTACATTGAAGCCGTATTTGGCGGGGCACAAGGCAGCCGCTTTATTCCTTATGCATTGGCCGATTTAGCCATAGAGCAAGAAAAGCCCGTACTTAGCTCATTTGCGAGTTTAGCTAACTTACCGTTTTCGCGCTTTGGTGTGTCGGATATTCTCGATTTATTACAAGTGACGCAAATAGCCGAAAAGTTTGGGCTTGAAGCACACGAATACGAGCAAATTCAATACTGGCTTGAACGTGTAGGGGTAAAATGGGGTATAAACGCAGCGCATAAAAGCAGCTTTGATTTACCCGCTATCGATTTAAATACCTGGCAACATGGGCTCAACCGTTTACTGCTTGGTATAGTCATGCGCAACGAACAATGCCCGTTTAACGGTATTTACAGCGCTGATGAAGTAGAAGGCATGGCGCTTGATACACTCAACAAGCTCGTGCATTTTATTGATGTACTGCAAAGCTTTAAAGAGCAGCTAACGCCGGATGACACGCTCACTAATAAAGCGCATATTTTAAGCGAGCTATTAAACGCTATATACGAAAGTGAAAGCGACGACAGCTGGGATTTATTAGTACTTCAAAACGTGCTCGAAGAGTTACAAAAACACCATGACAACGGCGATTACAGTAAAGCGGTTTCGCAGCGTATTGTTAGTTATTTAGTTAAACAAGGCATTCAAGAAAAAGGCGTAGGGCAGCGGTTTTTAGTTGGGCAAGTAAACTTTTGTACGCTTATGCCCATGCGCGCCGTACCATTTAAAGTGGTATGCATGCTGGGGTTAAACGATGCCGACTACCCGCGTAACGTACAGCCCATTGGTTTTGACTTAGTGCCTTACTCTAAAAAGCAAAAAGGTGACCGATCACGTAAATTAGATGACCGCTACTTATTTTTAGAAGCACTACTGAGTGCCCGCGACAACTTATACATGAGTTACATTGGTCGCTCGTGTTTTGATAACCAACCGCGCATGCCATCAACCCTTGTAAGCGAGCTGTTAGAATATATTGGGCGTAGTTTTGTATTAAGCGAAAAGAGTGAAAAAACGCTGCCCGCATGTCTAATTAATCAACAGCATTTACAGCCCTTTAATAGCCATTACTATTTAGCCGATGAGCAAGCAAATACTGTACTGAGCAACCACAGTTACAATCCAATTTGGCTGCCAAGTGAGTCAATAAAACCACAGCCGGTTATTGCGCTTGATGTGATTGTGCCAGATCAGCTAGATCTCGATGTGTTTATTAGAAGCGTGTGCAGCGCACAAGAGAGCTTTTATCAACAAACATTAGGTTTGCGCCTGCCACAATTTAACGAAGTAGCAAAAGACGAAGAACCCTTTAGTTTAGATGCGCTGCGCCGTTATTTTTACCTTGATGAAATACTCGAAGCAAACATAAACGAGCAACCACTGAGTACCGAGCAAATACTGCAGCGAGGTGAGTTACCTCAAGCCAATGTAGGCAGCCTCATATTTGAGAGTATGGAGCACCGAGTTGATGCGCTTGCAGGGCAAGTAAAAGAGCAGATTAAAGGCGGAAAAAGTGAGCCGATAGAAGTTTTGCTTACCATTGAAGGCACTAAAATAGAGGGCTGGCTCAATCATGTGTATTTGCAAAAACAAGTGTTTTACCGCAGTGCGAGTATTAAAGCGAAAGATTTAATTAAAGGCTTTATTTATCACCTCGCAGCGCAAAGTATGGATCAACAAGTAGAAACATTGTTACTTGGGCTTGATAAGCAAATTACCTTTGCGCCAATTAATAAAGCTGATGCCGATGCATTGTTACTTGATTGGTTTGAGTTATACAAAGCGCTGCGCGCGGAGCCTGTGCCGTTTTTTCCGGTAAGTGGTTATGAATACGTTAAAAGCGGCGGCGATATAACAAAAGCAATGAGCAAATTTAGCCCGCAATACATAGGGCGAGGCGAGGGCGAAAATCCGTATATTCGCTTAACGGTGCAATCGCTAAACGACTGCCAAGAAGAATTTATAAAATGGAGTGATAAATTGCTCACGCCTTTATTTGAACACGCAAAGGAGAGTGACCATGCAAGCGCTTAATCCTCTTACTATGCCGCTCATTGGTCAAAGTTTAATAGAAGCCAGTGCGGGTACTGGTAAAACTTATACCATTACAGGGCTGTATTTACGTTACTTACTAGGTATGCAAATAGAAGGTGAGTTAAATACGCCGCTCAGTGTTGAGCAAATTTTGGTTGTAACCTTTACCGACGCCGCCACCCAAGAAATTAAAGACCGCGTACGCAGCCGAATTATTGCTGCACGCGACGCACTGCTTGGGCAAGACCCAAATGACGAACTTATTGAAGGCGTAATTGCCAAAATTGATGATAAGCACCGCGCGTTTGATTTGCTCGATGCAGCTGCTAAATCAATGGACGAAGCCGCTATTTTTACTATTCATGGCTTTTGTCAGCGGATGCTAAAGCAACATGCGTTTGAGTCGGGTGTGGCGTTTAATCTCGAATTTATTTTAGATGAGCGCGACATATTACTCGAAACTATTAAAGATTTTTGGCGGGCATTTGTATACCCACTTAATAAAGAACGCACCGATGCTATTTTAGATGTATTTGCCGCACCAGAGGCTTTATTCGCTCAAGTGGCGAGCATTTTAAACAAAGCTAATGCGCACATTACGCCACAAATAAATTTAGATGATGTATGGAAAGCCCGTGACGAGTACATAACACGTGTACCTGCATTTAAAAAAGCGGTGTTAGAGCAAGAGTTTATCGGTGCTATTAAAAGCTCGGGTTTAAGCGGGTCTAAAACGCCAGCACGAAAAGGCAGCCTTGGTGCGCTTGAGGCATTTTGTTTAGGCGGCGATTTGTTTTTTGAATTTGGCACTAACAAGTATTCGTTTGAAGTGTGGAGTACAGAAAACCTAAGCGATGCAGGCAATTATAAAAAAAATCAGCCATTATTTGTGCATCCATTACTGAGTCAGTTTGACGAGCTTGCCGCACTTAATAACACCATAAACCAAGGGCTCAAAATAGCGGTTGTACAACATGCAGCACGCTGGGTAAAAGCCGCAATAGTTAAGCGCAAGCAAGAGCAAAGCGTGATCACCCCAGATGACTTATTGACCAATTTACACAGTGCGCTTAATAACGAGCAAGGCGACGTACTGGCGCAAAAAATTGCGCAGTTGTTTCCGGTTGCCATGATTGATGAATTCCAAGATACCGATCCGATTCAGTACGGTATTTTTAGTAAAATTTATGGGCAAAAAAATACCACGCTTGCCATGATAGGCGACCCCAAACAGGCTATTTATGGCTTTAGGGGCGCAGATATTTTTACGTATATTGGCGCAAAAGAGGCAGTACAGACTGATCAGCAATTTACGCTGGGTACTAACTTTCGCTCAAGCACCGATATAGTAAATAGCGTTAATAGTTTATTTGGCAAACACGCTAACAGCTTTATTTATAACGACGCTATACCGTTTAACGCAGTAGCTGCTAAAGGTAAAAAAGCGGAAGACTCTTTTTTAATTGATGGCAAACCCGCGACCGCATTCGAATTTAATGTATTTGTGGATGAAGCCGCAGACGAAAAAAACAAACCAACCAATAAAGGTATAGGGCAAGCGCATTTAGCCACTCACTTTGCTAATAAAATAGTCACCCTGCTTGAAAAAGCAAAACAAGGGGATGCGTGTATTGGCAGTACCCCTGTAAGCGCTGCCGATATTTGTATATTAGTGCGCGACCGTGTTGAAGCGCAAATAATGAAAAAAGCGCTAGATGATGCCAAAATAGCCAGCGTGTATTTATCGCGAGAAAGCGTTTTTAGCCAAGAGCTTAGCCATCACCTACTTAACTTTTTAACAGCGCTGCATGGTCAATATGACGAGTCATTGCTGCGCGGTGTTTTAGCAGGTCCGCTATTTTGTTTAAGTTATAACGAAATACATGCACTCGCTGATGATGAAAATAAATGGCAAGACTACTTAAACTTTTTTGCACAACTTAGCCACATTTGGAACAAGCAAGGCGCTATGGCCATGCTTGAGCGCTTAATGAGCCACAACCAGCTTAGCGCTAAATGGCAAGGGTTAGGGTATAACGTAGAGCGTTGGCTGACAGACTTTAGGCACTTGGGCGAAATACTTCAGCAAAAACAAATAGAGCTTGAAGGTACGCTGCGTTTGCTGCGCTGGTTTGCACAAAAGATAAGCCAACAAGATGGTGAAACAGTACAGGTACGCCTAGAAAGTGACGCCAACTTAGTTAAAATTGTCACTATGCATGCTTCAAAAGGGCTTGAATACCCTCTGGTATTTATGCCGTTTGCCAGTGGCTATCGCGAAACAAAAGAAGCGCTTTATCATAATAATGGCAAGCTAATTTACGATTTAAGTAAAGACGAAGATGCCCTTCAAAAAGCAGAGCAAGAGCGCCTTGCTGAAGATTTACGCCTGCTGTATGTAGCACTTACTCGCGCTGTGCATTTTTGTGCGCTTGGTGTTTATAACATAGGGCAAGGACAAAGTAGCCGCTTGGCTATGCAAAGTAGTGCACTTGGGCATGTTTTATTTGCAGGGCTTGAACTTGCCAGTAGCCAAACATGGCGCACGCATTTAAGTGAGTTTTGCGACGCTAACAGCGCGATGAGCTATCAGCAGTTTACCTCACAAACGTTATTAGAGCAGGGAACACTTTGTTTTAATAACAGTGAAAGTGCGCAGCAAACGTTAAGTGTTAATAAAGTAACGGCAAATATTGAGCGTAACTGGCGAGCAACCAGCTTTAGTGCGTTGAGCTTTAAAAAGCACAGCGACCAATTAGCCCCAGGGCGAAGTGATGAAGATCACGAAAAAGACGAGTTTGCAGTGCAAGAGGACGAACTACCATCACCTTATAGTTTTCCTAAAGGGGCAAAGCCTGGTAGTTGTTTACACGAAATATTTGAACAAATAGATTTTACTAGCCCAATAGTTCACCCAACTAATACTGAGCAAAACTTATCTGAGGTAGTTAAGCGCAGCCTTGAAAAGTACCACATAGGTGAGCAATGGCGAGAAGTGGCTGAAAAATGGGTGCTTGATGTTCTTGCGTGTCCCCTAGATAACAGCCTTCTTTCATTGGGTGTGCTTACACCCAATGATTGCCTAGTCGAAATGGAGTTTAATTTACCCCTTGAGAGCTTAAGTGCACCTAGGCTAAACGAAATGCTAATTAAACATTTTGGTTTTGCACAAAGTAAGCTTGAATTTTCGCAAGTAAAGGGCTTGTTAAAAGGCTTTGTCGATTTAATATTTTGCTACCAAGGCAAATATTATATTTTAGATTATAAGTCTAATTATTTAGGTAGCACGCCAGCGGATTACGAGAGCGACATGCTTGAGCAAGCGATGAGCAGTCATCAGTATCATTTACAGTATTTAATCTACACGGTAGCGCTGCATCGTTTATTAAAACAACGTATAGCTGATTACTCGGTAGAAACCCATTTAGGCGGCGTGTATTACACGTTTTTACGTGGGATGCCCGCAGGGCAAGGCGTGTACTTTAAAAAGCTAACTGAAGAACAAGTGATTATTTTAGATGGCTTATTTAGCCAAGGAGCCATGCTATGAGCGATTTAAATGAGCAACCTGGCTTGTTTGACGATATAGACGAGACACTTAATAATGAAGCCGTAGAGCCTCTTACTTCAAAAAATGTAGCACAAGATGCTTCATTAGAGGACATTGTGTTAAATAATACGATTATCGAAGTCCCGTTACTTGAATATTTATTAGCGCAAAATCGACTACGTGTGGTTGATGTTAAACTCGCAGAATTACTGTGTGCTAATGACATTGAGCAAACTCATAATGAGCTGTTTTATATTATTTTATTACTTTGCTTATCGCAGCAAAGTCAGCATAGCTGCCTAACTTTAAATGAGGTTGATTGGAATAATCCTTTTAACTTGCGCAATAGTGACTTTAATAAACTCGATGGCAATGTACCCAGTACGCTAAGCCCGTTTGGTGATGACTTTAACGTACACACAGCGCTTAGTTATTTACAAAGCCATGAAAGCGTAGGCGAAAATAAACCACTGCAACTGTTTAACGAGCGACTTTATTTTGCGCGCCTTGCCGGTTATGAGCAAACACTCGCGGATAGATTACTAAGTATGAGCGAGCGAAAGCTCAATATTAACAATGAAGTATTGGCTGAACTTTTAAATACCTATTTTCCTGCAGATTCTGCAATTGAAACTGATTGGCAAAAAGTGGCATGTGCGATTGCCGCCACCAAAGGCTTTAGCGTGATCACGGGTGGTCCTGGGACAGGTAAAACTACCACAGTGACTAAGTTACTGGCTATTTTACAGTCACTTTATAAAACCGCGCCGCTTAGCATTAAGCTGGTGGCACCGACTGGTAAAGCCGCTGCACGTTTAAGTGAGTCTATTTTGGGCGCTAAAAATATGCTCACAACGATTCCTGATGATATAAAAACGCTGATACCGCAAAGCGCCCAAACTATTCATCGCTTATTAGGCGTAAAACCGTTTACTAATAAATTCAGACATAACAAAAGCAATCCGTTGCATTTAGATGTACTAATTATTGATGAAGCCAGTATGGTCGATTTATCGCTGATGGCTAAATTAATAGAAGCACTTCCTGCGCACGCGCGATTAATACTCCTAGGTGATAAAGATCAGCTTGCCTCGGTAGATACCGGCAGCGTAATGAGCGATTTATGCCAAGGTTTAATACTTGAGCAAACGCCAAGCTACTCGCAAGCACGTTGTGATGAGCTAAATAGCTTATGTTTTAATAATGAGCCTAAGCTCGTAGCGCAAAGCGTGAGTGAATTTAAACTCGCAGATTGCGTTGCCTTTTTACAGCACAGTTATCGATTTGATGCACAAAGCGGCATTGGTCAACTCGCACTTGCGGTAAACACCAATAACACCGGTATTTTAAATTACGTTGAGCAAGAAAGTACTGAAGGGCGTTTTAACGATGTAATTTTAGATTACGACTTTGTAGCAAAACCGATTGAAAAGCTTGTTAAAAGTGCAGCAAGTCATTATGCAAAATACCTTAACTTAATTGCCCAAGGTGCAGATGTTGCACAGGTGCATGCTGCTTTTGCTAGTTATCAGCTTTTAGCTGCGGTACGAGAGGGCGATTACGGCGTGCATAGCTTAAATCAGCGAATAGAGCGCGTATTGCAACAGCAAGGTTTAATAACAGTTAGCCCTAATACTCACCACTATACGGGTATGCCTATTATGGTGAGCCAAAACGATTACCAGCTTAAGTTATTTAACGGTGATATTGGTATTTTAATGCCTGATGAAAGTAATCAACTCAAAGCCATATTTATTGATGAGCAAGGTAATCAACGAGCATTTTCACCTGCACGACTCCCTGCGCACGATAAAGTATACGTAATGACTATTCATAAATCACAAGGCTCAGAGTTTAGTTACACCGCTATGGTATTGCCACCGCTAAAACAAGCGCGTATGGGTATTAACCGGCAATTGGTGTATACGGGGATAACCCGCGCTAAAAATAAGTTTGAACTGGTGGCTGACAAAAAAGTACTGCAACTTGCAATGAATAAGAGCGTATCAAGAGCATCTGGTTTATATGAAAGGTTACAATTTTAAGCTTAGTTTGTATTTTTGATTAATAATTTAGCTTCAAACTACTTGTTATTTATCGCGTTATTATAAATGTCTTCTATACTAAAATTAATTTTATATTGAATGTATTCGGGCGTGTTGATCTTTGGTGGGTGAATTTGCAGCAGTGTGTTTGGTTTTTAGGCAAGGCAGAGCCTATGTAGTGTGGTATTCCCCATAAATAGGCGATAACGTAGTATAAATACCAAACATACGCTGCCCTTTGGGTTCTTTCTAGGGACGATTAACTCTTTGTTGCTCGGTTTTTACTTAGCCCACTAGGTTACAAACCTCGCGCCGTGATTTAATCGCCCCTAGATTGAACAAATTTCAATCCACAAAGGTCAACACGCCCTAGTAAGGATATTAATGTTTTTTTCTAAAAATAAGCAAAATGAAATAGCCTCTTTAAAAGCAGAACTCTATCCGTTACGACAAGTGTGGGAAGGGCTTTACCGAGAGATGTTAGTACTAAACATTCTTTATGATGGTAGAATTTCGCACGCTAATGATAGGTTTTTAGAAAACTTAGGCTACAACGAAGACGATCTTACTAATAACTCTTTTGATGATTTTATTACTGAGTCGTCTCGTCAATCTTCAGAATTTAAAAGCCTACAGCAAGCTATAAAAAAAGAAGGACATTGGGGAGGTGCATTACAAATTGCGCGCGGTGATGGTAAAGCTGAATGGTTACGTTTAATAGTACACCCAGTAAAAGGTGAGCAAGACCAGCTGCTCTATTTTTCTATATTCGGGAGTGTACTTACAAAAACAATTACAGCTTCTCGCGAGCAAAGCGACACTATTAAAGCAATATATCGCTCTATGGCTGTAATCGAATTTGATTTAGAAGGACATGTTTTAAAAGCTAATGATCAATTTTTGGTAGCTATGGGCTATAAAGAAAGTGAAATTATAGGCAAGCACCACCGTACATTTTGTGAGGGATCAGAAGCAAACTCTCAAGAGTACTTGCAATTTTGGACTAAGTTGCGGGAAGGAAAATTTATTGCGGAACGTTTTAAGCGCGTAGATAAACATGGCAATATTGTATGGTTAGAAGCGTCATACAATCCAATCTCAAATGATGCAAATGAACTTTATAAAGTAATGAAATTCGCGACAGTTATTACAGAGCAAGTAAATCAAGAAATAGCAATATCACAAGCGGCCGAAATTGCTCATGGCACCTCAACCCAAACCGATAAAAAAGCAGAGCAAGGTGCGCTTGTTATACAAGATACAGTCGCTGTTATGACTGAGTTGGCCGTTAACATGGAGCAAGCTGCTAGTGAAATATCAGCGCTCGATCAGCAGTCACAACAAATTGCGAGCATTGTACAAAGTATCAGCAGTATTGCCGAACAAACAAATTTATTAGCGTTGAATGCCGCAATTGAAGCAGCTAGGGCTGGAGAGCAAGGTCGAGGTTTTGCTGTTGTTGCAGACGAAGTAAGGTTGCTTGCATCGCGTACCTCAAAAGCAACAGAAGAAATTGTTGAAGTTGTGCAGCGTAATCAATCACAGACACAAAATACGGTGGCTGTAATCGAGAAAGGTAAAGAGAAAGCAGAGCAAGGTTTAGCATTATCTAAAGAGTCAGGTGATGTGATGCAGGAAATTCAGCAAGGTGCGCAAGAAGTTGTGAATGCTATAGGGCAATTTACTAATGAACTTAAAGCCAATGGTTAGCCTAATTGTCTCCTCATTTTAAAGCCGGCCTTCCTAAAGCACTTAAACATTAAAGGTTTAAATGCTTTAGAAAAACTTAGCCACATTTGCATTCATAAACACGAAGCTAACCGAATTAGTTTAATTTTAATACTCCTCAGTGTAATCTTTTAAATCAGTCCAATAATTTCAAATTTAACAATTATCGTTTTGTTAACCCATTAATAAATGTGAAATAAATTATTTTCCAACACAAATGATAATAAAATGTTGCATTTTAGTGGTTTGTTCCTAATACTGTTGAATGCCTGAGCTGACAAGCTCAAGTACATTGAACATGAATACCTTAAATATAAATAACCTGAGCTTTAGATAGTAAATCTATCTCAAACTGCTACTTCAGCGCCAACTGCGATTACAACAGATCCACTACTGACGAGTGAATTAGCCTTGTTTTCACTGAAAATCGCTGGCTTAGAGAAAAACAAATTTGACTATCATTGTGGTTCAATATGTTAGTAAATCTATTAGTTAGAGTTGAGGTTAAATAGTAAATATAAAACACACCACATTAAGGAATTGTATGAACAACAACAAACGCACACACAAACTAATAAAACCAAGCCATTTACTTGGTGCGGGACTCGCTATGTTAATGAGTTTTTCCGCTGCGAGTAAAGATTACAAAATTATATTAATTCATGGCTTACAAGTGTCGCAAATAACAAATAAATCAGGCAGTGATGTTGTCAATGATGGTGAAACATATTGGCAATCGTACTGGAATAATCGCGCTGACGAACGCATTGATTGGCCTTCATACGAGCGTGTAGAGGGTAAAATAGCCACTGATTGGGTTTGGCCTAAGTTGAAACAAATTTCGCGTTCTAATTTGTGTAACGATGGCTGTGTGCTTGTAACTCATTCTACAGGTGACTTAGTTGCACGCCATATTATTGATAATCAAGAAAACTGGTTAGAAAACGCGGGGCTACAACCGCTTAATATTGTTGCTACGTTTGATTTGGCAGGGGCTGGCGGTGGAAGTGAGCTCGCTGATATTGCAGTGAGTGCATTAACCGGTGCTTCATGGAACTTTGCGATAGATGCTGCACTCAAATGGTGGTTAGGCAGCGATGTAACGCAAGCAATTGGTGTATTACACGATTTAAAAGTAAATAATGCACGTAAAATTTCACCATTTCCTGACGCACGCACACCACGCTTACGTTTTGTTGCTGATGGTAATGCATACTTAGGCCTAACGGGTGGTTTTTTAAGAGGTAACGATGACTCCGTTGTAGCATCACACTCATCATGTGGGGCAAGTTCTGTAGGATCGTTTGGAAGCTGTAGCCGCAGTATCGATACAGATGGACAGTTAGATTCACAAGGCGATGCAGTAACAAGCTTTATGCCAAACCATTATCCTATGATGATGAGTGATAGCTATAGCCACAATGAAATTCATAATGCACAACGCAAAGGTAATGTAACTATTGCGATGAATAATGTGAATGTTGATGGCCAAAACGTAGGTTTTAATACGTTTGATGAATCAACAGGTACTTGGTTTTGGAAAAAACAATACCGGTACATAAAGGATTCTAATAATTTAAGTGCATCGGCGCTTATTTATAATGTGATTCCATAATATAAAAGCGTGCAGTTACTAACTGCACGCTTTATGCAGGATATGAATATAGCCTATGAAAAAATTTTATCTGATCACTTTAATCATTAGCGTTGCTTTATTTGTGCTGTGGTTTACAAATAATAATGACTCAAAAAAACTGGATGAGACAGAAAAAAAACCAATATCAAAGTCTCTTAGCGCCCCAAATACAGATCCTGTAAAAGTAATAGCCATTGATGTACCTAAAGTAAAAAAAACACCATCTAAACAACAAATTGCTTTTAATGAAGATTTAACAAAAGCAGCTGAACAAATAGTTATGCAATACGAAAGTGCACTTAAATTTCCTCCTTATTCTCAACCGTTGAGCACATTAGATGAGGATCGTCTAAAGCCAAACCAGTTTTATCCGGTATCGAGCCCAATTGACGAAACTGGCTCTGCGCTTACGTTAAGCCTTGAGCAGTATCGTTTTGTATACCCAGAAGAAATAAGGTTAAATGTAAGCGCGCAGGGGCTCGGTAAAGTGGTGGTTGAGCTGGCAAATACAGACACAAAAGAGGTATTAAATACTCATACTGGCAGTGCACACGAAGGAGAGGCGAGTATAACGTTTAAAGCTAAAGAAGATTATCCTCGTAGTTTACAATTGTTTGTAGAGGCTGATGTGGCAGGTAAAAAAGTACCCGTAGTTGCGCAAATTCAATATATGCCACCAAGTGCAACCTTAATTGGCTTTAATACAGCTTATGCACAAAATGAAAATATGCTTATACCAGCAAATCTAACCGTCATAAAAAGCGGTTTATATCGGGTGAGAGCTAATTTATATAATGGTGATACACCACTAGCTCATTTAGTATCAAAGAAGAGGTTAACGCAGGGGAATCAAACACTTAATCTAAAAGCTCACTGGTCTGTATTACCACAAGGTATTACAGAAATGCGCTTAAGTGACTTTGTTGTTGAGAGAATGTCACCAAGCCCAGGTGAGCGAAACAGCTTTGGAAATAGTGAAATAAGTCAATTTGATATTAACGATTTTTCGTACGATAGCTTGCAGCAATTACCCTATCAGGCTAATGCACAAGAAAAGCTGAGCTTGGAGTTTTTACAAGGCTTAGCTGAAAGTTGAAAATAGAGCGTAATACTAAGTTGTTAAATTTTAAGGGTTTGTATATAAATACAAACCCTTAAATTAGTTAGCTTAGATTTATAGTAACAACACTTGGCGTTTCTTGTTCATCAAGTTCATTAGTAACAGGCACTTTAGGAATGTCGGGTTTATCAAGGGCGATATCACCACCATTAATTACTTCACCGGTTTGTAAATTTTTAAAATCAAATAGATCAGCATCGGCCAAATGCGAAGGAACTATATTTTGCATTGCAGTAAAAATGCTTTCTATACGTCCTGGGTGCTCAGCATCCCATTTAGCAAGCATCGCTTTTGTATGTTTACGTTGTAAGTTTTCTTGCGAGCCACATAAATTACAAGGAATAATAGGGTAACCTTGTGCAAATGCGTATTGGGCTATATCGGTTTCTCTGCAATATGCAAGCGGGCGAATAACCATGTGCTCACCGTTATCACTCATTAATTTAGCGGGCATACTCTTTAGTTTACCGCCGTAAAACATATTTAAAAACAAGGTTTCAATCATGTCGTCGCGATGATGGCCAAGCGCAATTTTTGTAGCACCTAGCTCTTTTGCTGTGCGGTATAAAATACCACGACGTAAACGAGAGCAAAGTGAACAGGTTGTTTTCCCTTCAGGAATAATATCAGTCACAATACTGTAAGTATCTTCTTCTACAATTTTGTATTCAACATTTAATTTATCAAGGTATTGGGGCAATACATGCTCAGGAAAATCTGGTTGTTTTTGATCAAGGTTTACAACAACTAGATCAAACTTTATTGGTGCAACACGTTTTAAATGCTGAAGCATTTCAAGCATTGTATAGCTGTCTTTGCCACCTGATAAACACACCATTATACGGTCACCTTCTTCAATCATATTGAAGTCCATAACGGCTTGACCAGTTTGGCGACGTAAACGCTTTTGCAGCTTATTTAAGTTAAATTGAGCTTTAGCTTGATCTGAGTGTGACAATTACGCCCCCTAGTAAAACAATGCAGCAAAGTTATTTGCTAAAAATAAAGGGGCGTATTATACCCAAACCACCTGAATATGCGAGTTTAGGATGTAATTAAACGCGGTATTTTTAGCAAGTAAGGTACGTGCTGTTATTTGCTAAAATATTTTTTGGTTAATCTAGCTTTTTTGCCAACGGGCTTACGTAACCATCGGGTTTAAGTGCCAATACATCGCAGTCAAGGCTATCAATTACATGCTCTGCAGTATTACCTACAAGTGCTGCACTTAAACCTGTACGACCTACAGTACCAATAACAACCAATTCACTATTTAATCGCTTAGCCACATCAGGAATTACATCCTCTGGTAAGCCTTCTTCAATAAAACATTGTTCTTGGCTTAAATTAAATTCAGCGGCAAGTTCATTGGTTGATTCGTGGTGATGTTTTTTAACTGATTCGTTATAAAGTCCAGGGTTAAACTCAGGGATTTCGATAGCGATATTAACGGGGGTTGCAGGGTAGGCATTAACTAAATTGAGTGTTGCATTGGCGAGTCCACATAAAAATTGTGCATCTTTGATAACTCGTTTATTAAGTGCTACATGTTCTTCGTTTTCACTAACTGCATTTACAGCAGCTAAAATATTTCCGTTTGCTGGCCATGCCATTTCTTTTACAAACAATACCGGAGCTGGGCATTTACGTACTAAGTGCCAATCTGTAGGGGTGAAAATAACGGATTTAAGTGCACCATGTTGATGTGTGCCTTTAATTACTAAATCGTACTTTTCATCAATTACGGCATCAATAATAGCTTCATAAGGGCGGTTATGCCATACAACTTGAGTTTCAATACTTATATCTTTGTAGGGAGAAACCAAATCACTTAGCCATAGTTCGCGGTCTTTAACAACAGCGTCGCGCATAGCTTCTCGTTCATCGCCAGAGAGCATTGTGGTCATTTCATAAGAGAAGTCATAAACCGTCATAAAGGCGGTAATACTTGCGCCAGATTTCTTAGCTAAATCTATTGAACGTGCTAAACCGTGTTGATCGTCTTTGGTAGGGTCAATAACTGCAATAATGCGTTTAATAGTGTCCATGTGCTACTCCATTTACTTAACGGGTGTATTTTTAGTGTAACGTAAATACAAAACAGTTAAAGGGGTAGCACATAAATTGTTGTTCTAAATCAAACTATTTTATTTAGCAAGATTTAACAATTGCTGCGGCTTTAGCTAATGCATTGTTATCTAAAATAGTAATAAATTTACCTTCTACTTTAATTAAGTCAGCTTTTTGAAAACGGCTTAATAAGCGGCTAATAGTTTCTACGGTAAGGCCTAAGTAGTTACCTATTTCACCACGAGTCATGGTAAATCTAAATTCTTTACGCGAAAAACCACGCTCACCAAAACGCTCTGACAGGTTATAAATAAAACTAGCTAAGCGTTCTTCTGCTGATTTTTTATTAAGTAATAACAGCATTTCTTGATCGTATGTAATCTCACTGCTCATTAAACGCATAATTTGTTGACGAAGTTTTGGTAATTTACCAGCAAGTTCATCAAGTGTATCAAATGGAATTTCGCATACCATTGACGTTTCGAGTGCTTGCGAAAAGCTCTGATGCGCCATTTTGCTTATCGCGTCAAAGCCCACCAAATCGCCCGCTAAATGAAATCCGGTTATTTGCTCATCGCCTTGTTCTGATAGTGTATAAGATTTAAATGAACCTGAACGTACTGCATAAATAGCTTGTAAAGGGGCACCTGATTCAAATAAGTAGTCGCCTTTATGGAGTGGTTTTTTTCGCTCAATAATTTCGTCAAGCTTATCCATTTCTTGGCCATTGAGTGAAAATGGCAAACACAATTGACTGATACTGCAGTTATTACAGCTAATAGCACAATTGCTTTTAGCGCGACTTTGAGAGAAATCCATATTTTAATCCGTTTTTAATTTTTATGCACGACGTTGTCTAGATTAGTGTACCAGCTTGTCGGTTGCAATAATCAATAAGTAGATACCATACCAAATTATAACACTGCCTAATACAATGCGAGTCCATGGATGGTTAATAATACTATTTAGCTTTTGTGCGGTGATACCTAGAGTGATCATTGCCGGAAAAGTACCTAAAGCAAAACAAAGCATCACTAAAGCGCCATCTAAAGCACTTGGACTAGTCATCGCCCATGTAAGCGCTGAGTATACAAGTCCACAAGGCAGCCAGCCCCACAATGCACCGTAACCTAGGGCTTTAAAAGGAGAGTTAATAGGCATTAAATATTTATTTAGCTTAACAATGTGTTGCCATACCAAGGTTTTACCTATTTTCTCTAACCACTGCAGCGTAGGGCCCAAGCGCATTATATATACGCCGACTAGGAGCATAAAAATAGCTGCAATGAATGAAAGGGCTAAAGAAAAAGACGTATTTTGCCTAGCAAATTGACTGCTAATACCAGCAACAAGCGCGCCTGCTGCCATGTAGCTAAGTGCGCGTCCAATATTATAAGCAAATGAATAGGTAAATGTTTTACGTTTATCGCTTGCCAGTTGTAATGAGCTTGCAATACCGCCGCACATAGCAATGCAATGGCCGCTACCTATTAGCCCCATTAAAAATGCACTGGTATAAAGAGGATCAATCATTACTTTTGTTGTGTTGCTCTTTGTCGTCTTCAAACAAAATACTATGACCTTGTTTGTTTAAATCAGAAAACTGCTCACTTTTTACGGCCCAAAAAAACACGCCAATAGCAATAATGACAAACAAAATGGCAATGGGGATCAAAATGTAAATTATGCTCATAACTTTAATAGCCTTAGTGAATTACTAATCACAATAATGGAGCTGGCAGACATGCCAATAACAGCCATCCACGGAGCAACTAAGCCTAATGCCGCCAATGGTAATATGGACGCATTATACAATAAAGACAGTGCAAGGTTTTGCTTAATAATACGTCTTGTTTGTTTTGCCACATTGAGTAAATGATCGATTGAAGCTAAATCGCTATTAAGAAGCACTACATCGGCGCTATTTTTTGATATGTCAGCACCTGTTTCCATTGCAATGGATAAGTGTGCACTGGCAAATACAGGACTGTCGTTTACGCCATCGCCGACCATTGCAACTACTTCGTTTTGTGACGCCCATTGTTCAACGGCTGTTTGTTTATCTTGTGGCGAACATCCAGATTGCACACTTTCAAGGTTGAGTTGTTTAGCTACTTTTTGCCCAGCATCTGATGCGTCACCAGTTAACATATGACACGTTAAATTTTGCGATTGAAGTGAGCCTATAAGCTTTTGAGCATCGTTTTTCACTTTATCAATAAAGTAAAAACGTGCAACAACTTGCTTATTAATATACAAGCTTGCTTGTGCATTTGATTTTTTGCTATCAAACCAACCACTTTTACCAATTGCGTAATGATTGTTTGCATCTTGTGCGCTAATTCCCAGACCTGGGTGTACTTCAACGTTATCAAGGTTGTGGTGAGCAGGGGTAATTTCATCAAAAGCACTGGCGATAGGGTGTTCAGAATAACGCTCTAACATAGCTGCCATATCTAGCACTTGCGCTTTTGTGTATTGCTTATCGATTATATCCACTTCATCAAGGCTAAATTTACCTTGGGTGAGCGTGCCTGTTTTATCAAACGCAAATAACGTAATTTGTGAGAGTGTTTCGAGCACATGCGCTTGTTTTATCAACACGCCTTTACGAGTAAGTGTTGCAACCGCGCATGTAAGTGCGGTTGGTATCGCTAAACTCAGGGCACATGGGCAGGTAGCAACTAAAACCGAAATGGTGATCCAAAATGCGTGTTCAGGGTCAATTTGGTACCAGCCAATAGCTGTAAGTGAAGCAAATATAAGTAAAGACGCAATAAACCATTGCGCAACTTTATCTGTAATTTCAACCAGTTTAGGGCGCTTGGTTAAAGCGTTATGTTGCAGGCGTATAATTTGGTTTAAAAGCGTATTTTGACCAATTTTATTAATTTTTATTTCAATAACGCCGTCGTGGTTAACGCAACCGGCGTAGACATTGTGACCAATAAATTTAGTGACAGGCTGGTGTTCTCCCGTCATCATTGATTCATCAACCGTAGTTTTACCTTTAATAAGTTCGCCGTCGGCCGGAATTGTTTCACCGGCTTTAATAAGCACTACATCATTAAGCTTTAGTTTTTTTGCTGCAATTATAAGTTCTTCGCCACTTTCGTTAATGGTGCGGGCTGTTAATGGCAATAATTTTTGTAAGTTGGCAGTAAATTCGCTCGCTTTTAAACGCGCTCTAAATTCAAGGTACTTACCTAATAAAAGTAAAAAGGTAAACATGCACACAGATTCAAAATACACTTCGCCGACTTGCATAAATGTGGCGTAACAACTTGCACCAAACGCACCAAAAATAGCCAGTGATACGGGTAAATCCATATTGAGCTGTCTTGCTTTTAGTCCATTTATAGCATTGGTTAAAAAGGGCAGTGCACTGTATAAAATAACCGGAGAGGCTAGTACTAAGCTGATCCATCTAAAATACTGCTCAAAATTGCTGTCCATGCCGGAGAACATGCCAAAGTACATGGCAAACGCAAACATCATAACTTGCATGGTCATTAAGCCTGCAACACCTAAGCGGCGAATATAGGCTTTTGCAGTTTGCTGTTTTTGTTGTGCTTCAATATCTGATTGAAACGGGTAGGCTTTATAACCAATTTTAGCTAAGGAAGTAATAACTTCACTTAATGGGGTGCTAGTTTTGTCCCATTGGATCATCGCGCGATTGGTAGATGTGTTTACATCAACACGTTTTACTGAGGTTAAATTTAAAAGTTGTTTTTCGATTAGCCATGCACATGCTGCGCAGGTTATACCTTCAACGCTCAACAATACTTCTGAGATATTATCGTTAGTGGCTATAAATTCGTCTTGAATGTCTTCGTTGTCGTAACTTTTTATAAATGCGAGTTGCTCAGGTACTAGCTGTTCGACTTTTCCAGCGCGAACGGTTCGGTATTTATAATAATCAGTCATGCCTTGATCAACAATATTTTGCGCAACTGCTTGGCAGCCAATGCAACACATCGGCTGGGCTTTATCGTCAATGATAACGTTTGCGCTAAATCCGTTTGGCACACTTTCAAGGCAATGAAAGCAAAAGTTAGACATAGTAATGACTACTTATAGTTAGGATTAACTAAAACGGTTTCAGCCGTCGGTAGAACAATGTTCTCTTTTAGTTTCCAACTACCATCAATTGGCTCAATAAATACAGAATATGCACCCGATGTGTACTCATTAAGTAATGCAGTAAACTCTTGATTGGCATTAGGCGTAAGTGTTGCCTCAAAGTCATGCGCTTTAATAGTACGGTGGTAAAACGAAAGTTTTAAAACATGTACGTTGCTGCTATCGCCTTTTGTAAATTTAAAGCTTACACGTTCATTAGTAACATTTAATTCGCCGTGTAAATAAAGTGCTTTTGCTTTTTCAAACTTGGTTAATTCTAAGTTTATTGCTTTCCCTTTTTTGTAGTAGTCGTCAACAACCATATCTGGGCCGTTACCTATCGCCGTAATAAACAAGCTAATACAGCCAATAATGGCAACTAACGGAAAAAAGATTAAAAACCAAGGCCAAAAATTTTTATACCACGGAGTAGGTTGCATAGTGTCTCTAAAATTAGTTTAGGAAGCGTTATTTTATAGGAATTATACGTAAAAGACTAAAAAAAAGCCTCACGGTGGAGGCTTTTTTGATCTGGATTAATCTATTGAATTAAATAAATTAATTTATAAACATTTTATTAACCGCGTGCTTATTTATCTTGCGATAAACTGTAAACGTAGGCTGTTAATAAGTGAATCTTATCTTCACCTAAAATGTCTTTCCAAGCAGGCATTACACCAGCACGGCCGTGGTTAAGCGTTTCTTCAACAGCGCGTTGAGAGCCACCGTATAACCAAATGTTATCAGTCAGGTTAGGTGCGCCAAATGGTAGGTTATGTGCAACCGACCCTTTACCATCAGCACCGTGACATGCGGCGCACATTGCAAACTTAGCGGCGCCTGCTGCTGCATCTTTTTGGTTAACAGTACGGCCAGAAAGGCTCAGCACATGTGCTGTCATTTCTTTAACGCCTTGCTCGCCAAGAGCTGGGCCCCAAGCAGGCATCGCTGCAATACGACCATTAAGCAGAGTTTCTCTAATTTTGTCTGGTGTACCGCCATATAACCAATCTTTATCAGTTAGGTTAGGGAAGCCAGTTCCACCACGCGCATCAGAGCCGTGACATTGCGCACAGTTTTGTGAGAATAAACGCTGACCAATTTCGATGGCTAATTGGCCATCTGTTTGCTCATGTTTGTCGCCATTTTTTAGAGCAACTTGCTGCGCTGCGTCACCTTCAAACTTAGAATCAACTAAATCTAAAACCGGCACTTGTGCAAGTCGGTTAAAAATAGGACCAAAGCGTTCTTCTGCGGCTTCGTACTCTTTATCGAGTTTAACAAAACGACCTTCAGCTTTGGCCTCTGCAACTGCTTTTTTAGACTCAGCTAAAGACGTAATACCTTGATTAGAACTAGTCCATTTACCTAAACCTTCCCAGTTACCTAAACCTGGGTAAGCTGCAAGGTAATATACTGACCAAATAAAAGTTGCGAAAAACATGTAAGTCCACCATTTTGGTAGTGGATTATTTAGCTCTTCAATGCCGTCAAATTCATGTCCACAGCTTTCACCTTCTTTTACGCCAGCATAGTTTTTTAAGTTCCAAACTAATAAGCCAAAGATGATGCATAAGCATGCAAGGGTTAATACAATAACCCAAATACTCCAAAAGCTAGTCATTTTTCAGACTCCTTTTCCTCGTTAGAGAGTGTGTTGTTATGTTTTTTTTCATCTTCGAAAATGGCATTAGCAGCGCTATCAAAACGATTTTTGCTACGCTTGCTGTATGCCCATACAACAATCACAATAAACAATACTAAAATTACCAGAGTCAAAATGCCTCTGTATGTTCCGTAATCCATAATAATTTACTTCAAGTGGGTACCAAGTTGCTGTAAATACGCGATTAGAGCTTGCATCTCTGTTGCGCCTTCGCCGTTATTCATAGCGTTAACTTTTTCAACATCAGCTTTAAGTTCTTCGTCGCTGCCATAACCTAGGCCCGGGTGTTTAGGGTTTTCTGGGTTAATAGCAAAAGTATCACGGAAAATTTGTAGTTTTTTCAGAGTCAGGCTTGTATCTACCTTATCCTCTGCTAACCAAGGAAAACCTGGCATATTCGACTCAGGAACCACGGCACGTGGGTCAACTAAGTGAGCATAATGCCAATCGTCCGAGTAACGTTTACCAACGCGAGCAAGGTCAGGACCAGTACGTTTAGAACCCCATTGGAAAGGGTGATCCCATACTGATTCGCCTGCAACAGAGTAGTGACCGTAACGCTCAACTTCATCACGAAAAGGGCGGATCATTTGTGAGTGACAGTTATAACAACCTTCACGTACATATATATCACGGCCTTCCATTTCTAAAGCGTTAAGAGGGCGTAGGCCTTCTACTGGTTTAGTTGTGTCGTCTTGGAACATTAGCGGAGTAATTTCAACTAATGCACCAAAGCTGATAGCAAAAACAGTCAGAATAGCCATAAGGCCAACGTTTTTTTCTACTATCTCATGTTTATTTTGTGAATTTTTATTGCTCATCATCTCACTCCGTTATGCTAATTGTGCTTGCGCGTCTAACTTCAGAGATTCTTTCTCAGCTGAAATTGTACGGAAAACGTTATAAGCCATAACTAACATGCCTGTTACGATGAATACACCGCCTACAAAACGCATGATGTAGAAAGGATGCGACGCTTCTAAAGACTGCACAAAGCTGTACATTAATGTACCGTCAGCATTCACTGCACGCCACATTAGACCTTGCATTACACCAGAGATCCACATTGCAACAATGTATAAAACAACACCTACAGTGTGTAACCAGAAGTGGGTATTAACCAATTTAACGCTATACATACGACCTTGCGCAAATAACGCAGGAATTAAGTGGTAAATAGCACCAATTGAAATCATAGCAACCCAACCTAGCGCACCTGAGTGTACGTGGCCGATTGTCCAATCTGTGTAGTGAGATAACGCATTTACAGATTTAATTGCCATCATAGGACCTTCAAACGTAGACATACCGTAGAAAGACAATGAAACAACTAAGAAGCGTAATACTGGGTCAGTGCGTAGTTTATGCCACGCGCCTGATAGGGTCATAATACCGTTAATCATACCACCCCAAGACGGCACGAATAGGATAATAGACATAACCATACCTAAACTTTGCGTCCAATCAGGAAGCGCAGTGTAGTGAAGGTGGTGAGGACCTGCCCAGATATATAATGAAATTAGTGCCCAAAAGTGAACTACCGATAAGCGGTATGAGTAAACTGGGCGACCTGCTTGTTTTGGTACAAAGTAATACATCATACCTAAGAAACCAGCAGTTAATAGGAAACCTACAGCGTTATGACCGTACCACCACTGGACCATCGCATCTACCGCACCTGCATAGATTGAGTATGATTTAGTTAACGACACAGGCACAGCCATGCTGTTTACAATATGAAGCACTGCAACAGTAATTATAAAGCCAGCATAGAACCAGTTAGCAACATAAATGTGCGACACTTTACGCTTGATTAAAGTACCAAAGAATACAATGGCGTAAACAATCCAAACCACAGCGATTAAAATATCGATTGGCCACTCAAGTTCTGCATATTCTTTTGAGCTAGTAATACCTAAAGGAAGCGTTATTACTGCTAATACTATAACCAGCTGCCAGCCCCAAAATGAAAAGGCGGCGAGTTTGTCTGAGAAAAGACGCGTTTGACAAGTACGTTGTACGACGTAATAAGACGTCGCAAAAAGTGCACTAGTACCAAATGCGAAAATTACTGCGTTCGTGTGTAACGGACGTAGTCGAGAGTATGTTAACCATGGTGTATCAAAGTTAAGTGCTGGCCAAGCTAATTGGGCAGCAATCAGAACCCCAATACTCATGCCAACGATGCCCCAAATCACTGTCATAATAGCGAATTGGCGTACAACTTTATAGTTATACTCAGTTTGTGATGCTACTGTTTGGCTCATTTTCTGGCTTCCGCTGCAATAAATGCGTTTAGAAATGAATTACCCACTTTTAAAAAGTGGGGCCTACTATTACTTCACAAGCATGTTACCTAAAACGTTCAAAGCATGAATGCTTCAGAAAACAAACTCGAGAAACCCTTAATTTTTGCGGGTGAAATGATAAATTTTTTGACCTAAAAAAGATAGGTCAATTACGTAATATTATGACATCAATCAAACTTTGTGAGCTTGTTGTTTATTTTTTGATACAGTTTGTGCCATATTTCGACTAATAGTAACACTCCCACTTGTTATTTATAGACCCGATTATTAGTATTCGCTTTTATTTACAGCGAGATTGTTATGCTTATATATAGATTACCCATATTTTTTGTAGCGTTTTTTTTATTAATAGCATGTGATTTTTCTGAAAAAAATGAAGCCCAGCTTCTAAAAACAACGCAATGTGATGCCAATTTACCATGTACTTTCCCAAGTGGTGTTAAAGTATGGTTAAGTAATTCTACACTTTCCCCCGAAACTCCATTTACAATTTTTAGTGAGCTACCAAACGGATTGCACATTACAGACGCAAAATTAAAAGGCGTTACTATGTATATGGGGTACATACCTCAACAGTTCATAAAAAAGGGTGAACTTTGGCAAAGCAACACTATGGTCGGTATTTGCTCTGAAAAGAATATGCTTTGGCGCTTGGAGCTCACAATACTTAATCAAACATCTTCGGTAGAACAAGTAATTAACTATAATTTTTATGTAACGTACTAACATATAAAGTTACGATATTTAAATTAATTAGATCACCCAGAAGCGGTTTATCTTTCGAGATTGAATTTTCAGCAGAATGCACCGTTTTTAGGCAGCGTACGCCTGTGCAGTATTTTAATTTCAACCAAGCGGTGATAACGCAGTATAAATGCCAAACATGTGCCGCCCTATGAATTAGACCTTGGGGCGATTTCCCTTTGTAGCTCGCTTTTTTAGCCTGCATGGTTACAAATCTCGCGCCGTGATCAAATTCCATTACGTAGAACAAACTTAATTCTGCAAGGTCAACAGTCCTTAAAGCTTTTACATAAATTAGCACGTATTAAGTTTTTATTGATTGGGTAGGAACTTATTAAAGTGATGACGCAATTTATGACCTAACCTCGTTGATAGCCATTCCTAGTTTATATCCACAGTCCTACACTAAAGAATAAGTAATCCGATTTCAGGTTAAGCAAAGCCCAGTTCTGATCACTTGTAACTACTAGGCCAGCAAAAAACATTTTAAAGAGATATTTTGAACAGCGAGTATTTAGTGTTTAATAATTATTGTCAGCTATCTATAAAGTAACGGTACGAAACAGGCTTTTACTTAAGCTAAAAAGTAAATGTATGCTTTTTAAAATAAATATCTAAAAGTAAGCCATGGCTAAAATTATATTTACTTTTGATGTGATTTTAAAAAGTTCAATTTTTAATGTTTCCTGAATAAAAAATTTCTCCTTAAACGCCTCCTAAGCAGCTAAATAAGACTAATTAATCGCTCATTCTGCATAAATATGGTTAGTAATTAACATTTAGTTTTGCGGTTTTAATAATGCGCTGTGATTAACTTGTTAATTAATCAAATATCGGGATATTTTTCTACTAATTACATTTGATTACAAAGTGAATCACTTTGATTTCAGGTGTTTTTTGAATGTATCATAGATCATATAAACAACTGATTTTTATGTGTATTTATTAATTAACAATGAAACAATCTGTAACGTGTGTACCTTTACTGGTTATTCTATTTTTACGGAAATTAAAATCTGACCGCTCGTTAAGTTTTCGTTCAGTTAAAAGCGCCTAAGTTGCCGACCTGACTCACTATTCTTATAACAAGTGAGCATTACCAATCACGGTAAATTTCCAACAAGTAGGGTTCTTTCATGAAAAAATCAACTCTTGGTTTAGCTGTAATCGCAGCAATCCCGATGTTCTCAAGTGTGCAAGTTTTAGCGGCTGACGAAGCAGCAAAATCAATCGAAAAGATTCAAATTACGGGTTCTCGCATTAAGCGTTCTGACATGGAAACCGCTAGCCCAGTAACGCTAATTGGCGCAGATGAAATCAGAGCTTCTGGCGCAACATCTGTAGACAGTGTGCTTCAACAAATGACAGCCACTGGCGGTGCAATGACTAATCCTGGCGTGAACAATGGTTCAGGCGGTAATGCATCTATTGATCTTCGTGGCTTAGGTTCACAGCGTACTTTAGTGCTTGTAAATGGTCGTCGTATGATCAACTCAGGTACTGGCGCTTCATCAACTGTTGATTTGAACACTATTCCGGTATCAATGATCAAACAAATTGAAGTGCTTAAAGACGGTGCTTCAGCTGTATACGGCACAGATGCGGTTGCAGGTGTAGTAAATATCATTCTTAAAAATGATTTTGAAGGGTTAGATTTAAACGTTAATTCAGCAATGACATCTAAACATGATGCATCTGAAACGTCGATTGACTTTACTGTAGGTACTTCATTCGATAAAGGTAATATCGTTTTTGGTGCGCAGTACACTAATCGTGGAGAAGCAAGCCAAGCTGATCGTGGTTTTTCAAATTGCCCATTATTTGAAGGCGACAACGGTCTTTACTGTGGTGGTTCTTCGTTCAGCGAAGGCGGACACATTTACAACGTAAACACTGCTGGCATAGTAAACAGTGATGGCGAAATAGAACAACAAGGCGTTGCAAATGATAGCGGCTTAAGCGGACTTGGTGGTAGCTTACATCGCTTTACCGATGCAGCTGATGCATATAACTATGCAGCAAAGAGCTACTTATACACACCTATGGAACGTTTAAACATTACAGGTGTTGGTAAATATGAAATAAGTGATGATACTAGGCTTTTCAGTGAATTTACTTATACCAAGCGTTGGTCTGAGCAACAATTAGCACCGCAACCTATTAATTTTGGTTTTACTTATGCTGATAGCATGGGTGATAGTTTATTAAGCCAAACTTATGATAAACGTCAAGTTGCTAATAATGCATTTGTAAAAGATGCAGATGATAATTACGTAACTACAGCAACTAACTACGCTTACAATGACAAGATTAGCTACCGTCGTCGTATGGCTGAAAGTGGTACGCGTGATTTATCTCAAACGGTTGATACCGTTCGTATCGTGCTAGGCGCTGAAGGTGAAATTAGCGATTACTCTTGGGATTTTTCTGCAAACTTTGGTCGTAACGACTCTGTAGATAAAATGAGTAACTTACACAATGTTTCTGCAATTAATTCTGCAATTGTAGCCGGTACATTTAATCCGTTAGATGAAGCAGCTTGGGCTCAGTCAAATGTACAAGAGTATATTTACACAGAACAAAACTCAGGTGGCAGCCAGTTATTTATTCTAGCGGCATCGCTTTCAGGTGAACTATTTGAAATGCCTGCTGGCTATGCAGCATTCGCAGCCGGTGTTGAACACCGTCAAGAAAAAGCTTGGTACACACCTGATTCAATTGCAGCACAAGGTTTAGGTAATGACCCTCGTGTAGATCCAACAAGCGGTGGCTTTGATGTAAATGAAGCGTTTGTTGAATTTGCAATTCCTTTATTAGCTGATGCATCTTTTGCTGATTCTATCGAACTAAGTGCAGCGATTCGTGCGTTTGATTACAGCACATTCGGTTCAGATGAAACTTGGAAACTAGGCTTAACTTGGCGTGTAAATGATGAACTAATGCTACGTGGTGTTCGTTCCACAGCATTCCGTGCACCAACTGTAGATGAGCTTTATTCAGGTAAAGAGCCATCTTATGAACAAGTAAGCTACCCTGGTGCTGATAGCCAAGCAGAAGTAACTGTTGGTGGTAACCAAAACCTAACACCTGAAGAAGCTGATACACTTACATTTGGTGTTGTATATGAGCCAGAATGGTTTGAAGGTTTTTCAATGACAGTAGATTACTACGACATTGAAATCGAAAATGCTATTTCTACTTACAACAACCAATTTGTAGTTGACCAATGTATTGGTAATGCAAATAGTAGCTCTAATGATGTATGTACTAGTACTTCAGCCGTATTCCAAGCTGATGGCCGTATTGTTTTCAATAACCAACTACGTAACATTGGTTCAGAGAAAACGTCTGGTATCGATTTAAACCTTAACTACTCATTTGATGCGTTAGGTTTAGCGTGGAAAGCAGGCCTAGATACAACTTACTTAGATGAGTATGTTGTTGATACTGGTGCTATCGTAGATTATTCAGGATTAATTACGAGTGGTTCAGGTGGTTACGCAGACATTAAGTCAAACTTTAGCTTAAAAGTTAAAGGCGATAACTGGGATGCTACTTATGAAGCTCGTTACATAGCGGGTATGGATAGCTTTGCATGTGTTAGCGATGATAGCTGTTATGCACCAACTACACCATCAGTTGTATACCACGACATTAGCGCATCTTACATGATCAATGATGTATTGACCGTTTCTGCTGGTGTTAATAACATGTTTGACAAAGAGCCACCGTATTACTCAGGTAACAATGACTCAAACACTGACCCATTTACATACGATGTACTAGGTCGCCGTTTATTTGCTGGTGTTAATATTAAACTTTAATTAGCAATATAAATTCATTAAGGCTCAGTATTTACTGGGCCTTTTTTATTGAACAAAACGAAGGAGGCAAGTACACTTAAAGAGTAAATTAGAAGGAGAGCTGATTGTTAAAACAAGACGAAAACTTATCTTTTGTCATTGAACCAGAACTGAACCCCCGTTCTGAGCAGCGTATTGATCTGTACTTTTCGATTCCGAACGAAATGGGGATTAATCCGCAAACCCTCACTGAAGAATCCTACTTTAATAACCATTTTAAATCGCACTTAGCGTATAACGCTAATAATATTCATTTGCCCTTGGTGCGAAGTCGTTTCGTTAGTAAAAACAAAGGCGAACAGCAAGATTACCGGCAAAATCTTAATTTATTCTCTTACCAAGTACGTTTAGCACTCGACGCCGATATAAAAGATGCGTTAAAAATTAGCGAGGCTGATGATTTTTATAAACGCGCCAATGAAGTGTACGAACAAAGTGAAGGACTTTTAAAAAAGCTGCGTCGATATACGCCTGATGATGAAAAGTTACTGCCATTTTTTACCAATGCCGATAATTACTTGAGTTGGCATGTTGAGCAATCTTTTTTAAAGCTTTTAGATGAAGGTCCACGTAGCAGCGATTATGCAAAAGAACGTAATGAGTTACTGCAATTTTGTAAAAATGAAAATACGTACCGCGCTGATAAAAATTATAATTCTGAAACCACCATGCAAGATGCTAATCGAATAACGAATAAGATGCGCTTGCTACAACGCTTAATTGAGCATGGCGTTATATTACAGCGGCAAACGCGATTTTTGAATAGCTATCTAAAACGTTTGGTTAAAGGCACAGTGACGGCCGTTATAATGGCTTTTGTGATGGTGGTAATATTAAACGCGCGCTCAAGTTTTACAGAAGTAACTGCAACCCTTATTTTGATTTTAGGGCTGATCTATGGCTTACGAGAAATATTTAAAGAAGACATAACACGTGTAATCTGGCGGGCTATTGTGCAGGGTAGACCTAAATGGCGATTTAGTTTTAAAAATAGCATTACTAAAGATAAAATAGCGAGTCAGTTTATTTGGCTCGAATACACACGTTTTAAAAAAATCCCTAAAGAAGTTAAATCTATCTTTTCAAAACGTCGTCAGCAAAATAAACAAGCGGCTCAGTGGTTGCATTTTGCAAGTGAAACGCGTGTAAGCGCAAAAGAATTTTTACCAGGTTACGATACGCTACAGCAAACATTACATTTTAACCTTGCACCGTTTGCACGTTACTTAAAGCGGGGAGAGGGCAAGTTATATCATTTAGACAGTAATAAAATTTCTAAGCAGGCAGTAGAAAGGCGCTATCAATTAAACATGGTGCTGGTGTTAACTGAAGAGGATAAAAAGCTTTACCAACGTTATAAAATCACCCTTAATCGCAGTAAAATAGTTAATATAGAACTTATTTATTCTACAAAATAATACGCCTTTTATTAAAAACATGATCATTCTAGCGAATTAAATAACTCACTAATTCAATGCAATTAGTATAAAAAAGGAGGGCAGATTTAAATCTGCCCTCCTTTTTTATAAGTATACGTCTATTTAGTTAAACCGTGCTTACTGTATAAAGTTACTTTATCTGATACTAATGTGATTTCTATATTTTTAGTCTCATCACCCCAAACGCAATTAGTATGAAGTGTTTTTTCTACACAGTTATCCGCACTACCTAATAGTGTTTCTACTTCAGTTTTATCCATTCCGATTTCTATTTTTTCGTAATTCTCTAAGCTTACTTTTGAACAAGCTGCAAGGCTAAGTGTAGCCACAATAATGAGGAGTTTTTTCATTGTTATTTCCTATTTGGTAAATACGATTAATGATTAAATTTTCTTATTTGTACAATCATTCCCATACGAGGATGATCAAAGTAATGAATCTCGCTGCTTATCACACGTCTAAACTGTGAAAAGCGGGCTGATTCTATGTCGCCATTTTCTAGCTTTTGACTGATATCAAAATCGGCTGTTATGTAGAGATAATGACGTAGATGGATTTTAAATAAGCCCTCTAATTCCCAATTAACGTTTAGTTTATCTGGATCGTTAAATAGCTTAGGTTGGGAGTTTAGTAAGCTGATAAAATCGGGGTTTGAGTAGCTAGGAATGGTGTTTATGTTATTTCTTATATGTTTACCTGCAATTAAGCGCACGCTTGGTGCACGGGACTTACTCGCTTCTTCAAAGCGCCAACCAGTATGCAGAATAGGTGTTAATCCTTTTCGTACAAGCTCTGTGTATTGAGTTTTAAACTGTAATTGTTCAGGTGATAAGAGATAGGTTTGTTCCATAGTTTCTTGCGTTTCAGCAATTGGCGTTACCGGGAGTTCATCGTAGCTTTGTATATAGTCAATACTATCGTCACACACATTCGACTGTGGATTTAGATTAACTAAAGAGTCGGTAAATGAGCGTTTTTGAAAACGCTCATCGCCATCTATGCAGGCCTGCATTGCTTGCTCTTTATAAAGAGGCGTTAGTAAGTCTAGGGTGTTCTTATCTTCAATAGCTTTGTGTTTAAGGCTAAAGTCTTCTTGTAAGTAAGGGGAGGGGAGTTGTTTAAAAACGAGTACTTCAACCTCAAACCAACGCTCTGCAAATGCAGTGCTGCTAAATAAGCAGCATAAAACAACAAGCGATTTTTTTAGCAACATTAATGGCTAACCTTTTTTTCGAAATCTGCAATCATTGCAGTGACCATTTTTAAGCGTTCGCGGGCATTTGCCTCACTAATTGCAAAGCGCAGTTTATTTGCGCCATCCATTTTGTACACCTTAGGCGCACTTTGTATCAAGCCAATGATGAAGCTAGGGTTAACCTTAGTATCTTGGCTAAACTCAAAGTAACCGCCTTTAGGGTTCGCTTCAATTTTTGTAATGCCTAAATTACTGGCTTGCATTTTAAGTTGCTGCAGGCTAAATAAGTTTTTAGCAGCATCAGGCAGCAAACCAAAACGGTCTATCAACTCGACCTGTAGTTCATCCATATCATCAAGGTTAGCACAACTAGCAACGCGCTTGTACATACCTAAGCGTGCATTTACATCGTGTATGTAGTCATCAGGTAATAATGCAGCCAGTTTTAAATCTACTTCGGTTTGTTTTTGAAGTAAGTTTTCAAGCGTTGGCTCTTTACCTTCGCGCAGCGCATTTACTGCTTGTTCGAGCATTTCCATATACAAACTAAAGCCGATGGTTTGCATTTGACCTGATTGATCATCGCCAAGTAACTCACCAGCGCCTCGAATTTCTAAATCGTGTGTAGCGAGGGCAAAACCTGCACCTAAATCTTCTAACGATTCGATTGCTTGTAAGCGTTTGCTCGCATCTTTAGAAAGCGATTTAGGGTCACCTGTTAGAAGGTAGGCATACGCTTGATGGTGGCTTCGACCAACTCGCCCACGTAATTGGTGCAATTGCGCAAGGCCGAGTTTATCTGCTCTATCCATAATAATGGTATTGGCCGTAGGCACATCAATACCGGTTTCGATAATTGTGGTACATACTAGCACGTTGTATTTTTGATGATAAAAGTCAGTCATTATTTGCTCAAGCTCTTGCTCGCGCATTTGGCCATGAGCTGTGGTCACACTTGCTTCAGGTACCCATTCACTAATTTCTTGTGCAACACGCTCAATAGTTTCTACGTTGTTATGTAAAAAGTAAACTTGGCCACCGCGTTTAATTTCTCGCAGTACTGCTTCGCGTATTAGTTCTACATCGCGTTGACGCACAAAGGTTTTTACTGCTAAACGTTTAGCAGGCGGCGTTGCGATTATTGATAAATCGCGCATGCCGCTCATGGCCATGTTAAGTGTACGAGGTATTGGCGTTGCAGTCAGTGTGAGTATGTCTACATCAGCGCGCAGTGCTTTAATTTTCTCTTTTTGGCGAACACCAAAGCGATGCTCTTCATCAACAATAAGTAAGCCTAAATCGTTAAATTTAATGTCTTGTTGAATAAGTTTATGTGTGCCAATAACTATGTCGAGCTTACCGTTGGCCATTTTTTCAAGTGTGTCTTTTTGCTCTTTAGTGGAGTTAAAGCGCGAAAGTACACCTACTTCAATAGGAAAATCAGCAAAGCGGTCTTTAAAGTTTTCATAATGCTGCTGAGCCAGCAGGGTAGTTGGTACTAAAATGGCCACTTGTTTATCATCGTTAACCGCTACAAAAGCAGCGCGCATGGCCACTTCTGTTTTACCAAAGCCTACATCACCACACACTAAGCGGTCCATGGCTTGCTTTGATTGCATATCACCTAATACGGCTTCTATGGCGTTGCGCTGATCGTCTGTTTCTTCAAACGGGAAGCTATCGCTAAATTGGCGATATGCAGGGGCGTCTAGGGTAAATTTATTACCAGGTTTTGCTTGGCGCTGTGCATAAATGTCGAGTAATTCTGCTGCTACATCACGAACTTTTTCAGCCGCACGTTTTTTTGCTTTTTCCCATGCATCTGAGCCAAGCTTATGTAGCGGGGCGCTAGCTTCTTCACCGCCAGAGTAACGACTAAGCATATGCAATGCAGATACTGGCACGTAAAGTTTAGCTTCACTTGCGTAAGTAATTGTTACAAATTCAGTAACTACACCTGCAGCATCAATTGTTTGCAAACCCTGATAACGGCCAACACCATGATCGAGATGCACAACAGGTTGGCCTTCCTTAAGCTCAGCTAAATTACGGATTAGCGCATCTTGGCTGGCTTCGTACTTGTGCTTGCGGCGTCTGCGCTGAGATACTTTTATACCAAGCAGTTCTTGCTCGGTAATAATAGAAAGGCTTGGTTTAGTACCAAGTACTACACTTTGCTCAAGCGGACTTACTATTAAGCCTACGTCACTCGCGCTTTTTGTAAATTGTTCGAGTGTTTCAAATTCTTTAAATTTTAAACCGCTTGGTTTTAAAATGCTCAGCAATGATTCACGACGACCATCTGATTCAACACTGAGTAATATACGGCCTTTTTTCTTTTTTTGTTCTGCTACATAATTTATAAACGCGCCATAAGGTTCATGCTGTTTATGGTCGATTCGAATAGTAGGCAGCTCGCTAACGCTTAAGTTTTTATTGCCTGCTTTAGTACCAAGCTTTGCAAGGGATAATCTAATACGTGCAAAATTGCCTAAATTAGAAAACAGCTCTTCAATAGGCTGATAAAGTGCATTGGGTTCAAGTAATGGACGAAGTGGGTCAACTCTGCGGTTTTCATAGCGTACATTTACATCGTGCCAAAAGTTATCTGCCGCATGCTCTAAATCACCCAGCTGCATAACGGTTGTTGTATCTGGCAGGTAGTCAAAAATAGTCGCTAGCTTTTCAAAAAACAACGGCATGTAGTATTCAATACCTGCAGGCCAGTTACCTTTGCTTACTTGCATGTATACTGAATCTTGCTGCGAGCTTGCGCCAAATTTTTCACGGTAGCTTATTCTAAAACGTTCAATATCAGCGTCGTTAGTAGGAAATTCATGCGCTGGGAGTAGCTCAATTTTATCTACTTTTTCATCAGAGCGCTGTGTTTCTACATCAAATAAGCGAATGGTATCGAGTTCGTCATCAAAAAAGTCGAGTCTAAATGGGTGTGGGCTACCCATTGGGTATAAGTCAACGATTGAGCCGCGTATAGCGTATTCGCCGTGCTCCATTACTTGTTGAACATTTAAATAACCGGCTTGCTCTAAATTGTCACGAAAGTTATGAGTGTCTAGTTTGTCGCCTACTTTAAAGTTTATTGTTGAACCGTAAATAAATGAGGCCGGGGCTGTGCGCAACATTAGAGTAGATACAGGCACAATTAACACACTTTGTTGTTCTTTTTTTAAGGTATTTAAAGTGGCTAAACGGGCTGAAATAATATCTTGATGGGGAGAAAAGTGATCGTATGGCAGAGTTTCCCAATCAGGAAATACCATGACTGGGTTATCGGGTAATAAATATTCTAATTCTGTTTCAAGGCGTAGTGCGCTTGGTGTATCAGGCGTAACAATCAAGACTAAGTTGTCTTGTTGTTTAACGCCTTCAGCAATGGCAATACTTAAACCACTTCCGCTTAGCTGGCCCCATTGAATTTTATCTTTTTGAGATTTTACCCAAGGCAAGGCTGCCCATTGCTCAAACGCCATTTATTACTCCATTTATAGTTGGCTCTTAGCAAGTAAGAGCCATCTTGAGTTAAGTTTACTTAGTCTCGGTATATTTTTGTTAGGTCTTTATAGTGATCAATTCGTCTATCACGTAAGAAAGGCCAGATACGTCTTACGTTTTCTGAGCGTTTTTGATCAATTTCTACTACTAAAATTTGCTCATCAGTATTATTCGCCTCTGCTAATAGTTCACCTTGTGGGCCTGCAATGAACGAATTTCCCCAAAACGAAATACCATCGCTTTGTCCGCTTGGGTCACTTTCATGGCCTACGCGATTACAACTAATTACCGGTACACCATTGGCAACAGCATGAGCACGCTGGCTAATAACCCACGCATCTTTTTGACGAGTTTGCTCAGCAATGTCGTCGTTAGGATCCCAACCGATAGCGGTTGGGTAAATTAATATCTCAGCGCCTGCCATTGCCATTAAACGTGCAGCTTCAGGAAACCATTGATCCCAACATACTAGCACGCCTAATTTACCCACCGAGGTTTGAATAGGCTCAAAACCGATATCACCTGGGGTAAAGTAAAATTTTTCGTAAAAACCTGGGTCATCAGGAATATGCATTTTACGGTATTTACCCGCAATGCTGCCGTCTTGCTCTAATACAACCGCAGTATTGTGATAAAGGCCCGTAGCGCGTTTTTCAAATAAAGAGGCCACAATAACAATGCTTAGCTCTTTAGCAAGCTCACCTAAGGCATTACTGCTAGGGCCTGGAATGGTTTCGGCTAAATCAAATACGTCAACATTTTCGGTTTGGCAAAAATAGAGGCTTCGGTGTAGCTCTTGAAGTACAACCAGTTTTGCACCTTTTTGAGCTGCTTCACGAATGGCACTCATTGATTTTGCCATATTGTCCTGAGCGTTATCGGTATTGCTTTGTTGCACTAACGCAACGGTTAATTTTGCAGGGCTTGTCATTGTGCTGCTCCAGCTAAAAATCCACGAGGTAATTGCATTGTAATACAGTGCAGGCTGCCAAATTGTTCAATTATTGGTTGGCAATTAACGCCAATAATAGTGTGTTGTGGGTATGCTTTTTGAACTTGCGCAAGAGCACGCTCATCATTGGCATCATTATACGTTGGCACAAGCACAGCATTATTAATAATCAAGTAGTTAGCGTAGGTAGCCGGTAAGCGTGTTTGCTCATCGTCATAAGCGGCTTTTGGCCACGGTAACTCAATTAAGTTATATGGGGTGTTATCGGCAGTTTTAAAGGTTTTTAGTTGTTTTTCCATCGCATCAAGTGCGCTAAAGTGCTCATCAGTTTTATCGTCACACTGCACATATACAAGGGTATTATTTGGTGCAAAACGCACTAAAGTATCAATGTGGCTGTCGGTGTCATCGCCCGCTAAATAGCCATGTTCAACCCATAAAAAACTGGTCGCGCCTAAGTGCTCTTTTAAAAGTGCTTCAATATCATTTGGGTTTAAATCAGGGTTACGGTTTTTATTAAGCAAACACTCACTGGTTGTTAGCAACACACCGTGCTCGTTTATTTCAATACCGCCACCTTCAAGTACCATATCGAGCGCTTGATATTGGTTGTTTGTGCTACTTAGCTCTTTTACCAAAGTACGATTAATTTGATTGTCCAATGCGCTTTCAAATTTATTGCCCCAACCATTAAAAGTAAAATCATATACTTTTAATTGCTCTGGTGAATCAATAGCGGCGCAAGTAAGCGGACCATGATCGCGCGCCCATGTATCGTTAGTAGGCGTTACTACAAAATGAACACGATTAAGAGAGACGTTAGCACTATTTAGTAAAGCTGTAATATGCACTTTTAAGGCACTGTTATGCGCCACAATAACAAGCTGTTGCTGCGTTGTTATGTGTTTAGCAAGCTCAATATATACAGGTTCTACACGTGCTAAGTTGTCGGCCCAATCGGTGTCTTTATGAGGCCACGTAAGCATAACGGCGTCTTGCTCGGCCCATTCTGGTAAAAGTCTAAAGTTCATGAATTTTATATACTAATTAAGATGACGCTAGTTTAGCATTTTACATAAAGATGTCAGCTAATTATCACTGTTTAGGTCGCCTTGGTTTGGTTCAAGTTCTTGACGTTTTTTAAGTTGGCGGGTTTGAGCATGTAAACTCGCTCTAACAATAAGTTCTTGGTCGGTGGTTCTAATTGCGGTAAAAAGCAGGGTGTATTGGTAATGTTCACTATCTTGTTTCTCTACTGCCACAACTTCAGTATAACAGTACACAGCAGATGCTTCGTGATGTAAAAACAGTTTTGTTCTAAATGCTTGGCCAATTGAGTGTACTTCTGGTGATGTAAAGCGAATACCGCCACCGCCATAGCTGTCACATTGGATTGCGTTATCTTGGGCTTGTTCTGAGGCCAAGATATGGCTCATTATTAAATCTATTTTACGTGACTGCGCTTGTAAAAAAGCGGCTAACTCTTGCGCTATATCGCCTAAGTTACGCAGAGGACGCAAAGAACTTTGTTCGAGTTCACTGACTTCGTTGGCTAATTTAAATAATGGAGGAATATCGTCTTCAAGCTCAAGTTGTGACTTAGGGACTTGCTTATTTGTCACAGCTAATAAATTCACTCTAATACTTTCATCAATTTGAAAGTATTGCTCAAACTCACCTAATCTTTGACTTTTCATTACACTCTCCACCACGTATTTAGTTAATAGTAGCGTTGTGAGTACTAAATTGCTAGCAGATAAAATAACGCATAGCGGGCTAAATACTTTGTTTACATTCAATTTTTTAACATGCTGATTATGAGAATAAATACCGTAAAGTTCAACACGCTCTAGGAGTTATAAAAAAGCGGCCAATGTCATCCTAACATTGGCCGCTTGGGTATTGATTCATCAGCGCATACTTATTTAAGTAGAGCGGCTAATTCATGTAAATCTTTCACAACGTGATCTGGTTTTTTAGCTAATGGATAAAGTGCTTTACCCGGGCGTGCTATAAAAGTGGTTTGTAAGCCAGCTTCTTTAGCACCAGCAACATCCCAGCCATGGGCTGCTACCATCATTGCTTCATTTGGATCTACATTTAACTTTTTAAGTACCCACTCATAAGCACGTAAGTCTGGTTTGTAAATTTTAATATCTTCAATGCTGTAACGTGCATCAAAGTAAGATATTAAACCAGCGCTTTCAAACTGTGCCTTTACACCTTTGTTTGAAGAATTTGTAAGGCTCACTAATTTATAGCCCTGTGCTTTGAGTTTCGCCAGTCCTTCTTTAACATCGCTGTGTGGAGGAAGCGTTAAAAGAGGTGTAACAATAGCTGTTTTAGCTTGTTCACTAGTAATATCAATATTGTTGTTTTGAGCGACCATGAGGAGTGACGCCACCCCAATTTGCCCAAAGTCATGATAACTACCGCTTACTGTATCTACTAATGAATGGTGCAGCATAGTTGAAAACCACAGTGGTAATAAATCTTCACGTCCGCCTAATGCTTTACCAATAGAGGTGCGCATTGACGTTAAATCAAGTAGGGTTTCGTTTACATCAAAAATAAGCACTTTAGGTTTTGCTTGTTCTTTTGGTTCATCAGCTACGGCGTAACCAGATACAAGGCTTGTGCCCACAAGTAGTGAAAGAGTGAGTGTTTTTAACGATTTTAAAATAGACATTAATTATTCTCCGATTCAAGTGCTGCCATAACATCAATAGGTTCTGCGCGTAGGGTGTAATCTTCGCTTAAAAATGCGTATGTAATAACACCTTCTTGGTTTATTACATAGGTAGCCGGTAGCGGCAATTTAAAGCTTTTATCGCCGTAGTAGTGTTCAAAATCAATACCAAATTGTGTATATAACGCTTGGATACGCTCATCAAGTGTAAATAATAAACCAAATTGCTCAGCTACTTTATTGCTCACATCGCAAAGCACGTCAAATTCAAGGTTGTTTTTTTGTGCAGTTGAGAGAGTCTCATTAGGTAGTTGTGGTGATATTGCGACTAACTGAGCACTTTGAGTTTTAAATTGTGGTAAGTAGTCGTTAAGTGCTTTTAGCTCTAAATTACAATATGGGCACCAGCCACCACGATAAAAGCTAATAATTACTGGGCCTTTTTTTAATAAATCCGCAAGCTCAACGTTTTCGCCTTTATGATTGGCTAGGCTAAAATTTTCTACTTTTTGATCAATTTGCAACGCATTGTCTTTAATATGCTGTGCAATAAGCTCTTCGTTTGTAGTGTTCATTAATGCTAAAACGTCAGCTGGTAACTTGGCCTCTTTTTGTACGTTATAGGCATCTATTTGCGCTTTTAAACTCATGATTGAACCTCAATAATTAAACTATCTACAATTATAGTGTTCCAGTTATTTAAATAAACATTGCAAAACTAAAAGCTTCATTCGAAAATGTTAAACATTGAAAATAGAGATTGGCAAGTTTGTGTATAATTTGAGCGACCTAGAAACATTTATAGCTGTAGTTGAAAATAAGGGAGTACTTGCTGCTGCCCGCGAGCAGCGTTTATCGCCAGCAACAGTGAGCCATCGCTTAAGTAAACTAGAACGAGAGCTTGCTACAGTGCTTGTTTTTAGAGATAGCAGACGAGTACGGTTATCTCCCGCTGGAGAAATATTTTACACCCGAGTTGGCGCCATAATAGAAGCTTTACGCGATGCTGAGCATAGTATTGGTGCGCGTAGCTCATCGGTAAGTGGCTTACTAAGAGTGACAATGCCCCCATGGGTTTTTTCAAAATACGTAATGCCTAAACTCAATGAGTTTGAGCAAGCTTACCCTGAACTAAAGCTTGATTTTTTAATAACGGATCATTTTGTAAATGTGGTTGATGACGCTCAAGATGTTGCAATTAGGGTGGGAAAATTAAATGACTCAGGATTACTTTCTCGTAAAATCGTAAACAATAGTCGCATACTGTGTGCAGCCCCTAGCTATATAGGAAAGTACGGCATGCCTGAAAATTTAACGCAATTGAGTGAACATTATTGGGTTTGCCTGCCGTGGCAACGCCAGTTAAAGCTTTTTGACGAACACAAAAAAATCCATACCTTTAATGCTAAAACACGTTTTACTATTTCAAACTCCGATAATATGACACAAGCTGCTATTGCAGGTCATGGTATCGCTATTAAGTCAAAAATAGCGATTAATGAAGATCTTAAAAACGGTATTTTGGTTGAAGTAATGCCAGGTGTAATGGCACAAGATGATGCACCGGTTTGGTTTTTACGTCCGCAAAATAGTTTAACAACCCGTAAAACCGATGTATTTTATGATTTTATGAAATCACTATTTTTGAGCTGCGAATAAGCGTTTAAATGAGCGTTTTACTCCAGTTAAAAACAAATAACCAGTAAGCTCTGCAAGCAAGGCTACTATTATGGCTGCAACAATGGCGGCTATAATAGAGTCTTTTTTTAAAATGATTTGACCTTCAAAGCGTTGCCATACTTGTTGCTTTATATCGCTCATGCCACTGATCATAGTAAATATATACGGAGATTTCTCAAACCTATTTACGGCTATCTGTAAATCTTGCTGTCGTTCGTAAAGAGTACTGATATTACTTGCCCCTTTGTTCACAATTTCATCATCAATATTTTGATAGTGTTTTATTAGCTTATTTAAATCATTATTGAAATACTTAGTTGCGTCGCTTTTAAAAGGCGCAACGGCATTATTAGCTTCAATTAATTGGGCTGATAGTGCTTGGCCAAAGTCACTTACAAATGCAGGAATTTGCACACCTAAAAGTAAACCACACGCAAAAAAACTTAATCGTATATAGTCTAAAAGTTTACTCATAAACTTTCCTTTTTAAAAACAATACATATAAATAACCCAAAGTTAACATTTTGCTTGTTTTTATGCTCAAAACTCGTAATCTAAAGGTAATAAAAATAACAACAGGTGCTAGTTAAGGATGACGAAAAAAATAACGTTTACGTCAACATTTGTTGATATTTCAAGTCAACTTAAGCGCTTTGTCTCTCGAATAGTTCAGCCCGATGACGTAGAAGACATTGTGCAAGAAACATTTATAAAAAGCTATGAAGCTGACTTAAAGCAAGATATTCAATTTACTCGCAGTTATATGCTTAAAACAGCAAAGCATTTAGCACTTAATCATATTGCTAAATGGGATAATAAATTTAACGAATCCCTTGAGCAAGACAGTGAGTTGCCTGTATTACTTAAATCAATGCAGCTAGAAGATGAATACACATCTAAAGAGCGCTTTTTACTTTTTTGTAAAGCCACAGAGCAATTAAGTGTATCAATTCGTAAATGTTTTATATTAAAAAAAGTATACGGCATGAGCCAAAAAGAGATAGCGAGCGAGATGCAATTAAGTCAAAGTACGGTTGAAAAGCACATTGCCAAAGGATTACTACAGACTATGTTGTATATGCGAGAGCATGACAAAACCCACGAACTTCCTGATGCAAGTATTATGTCAGTGCAATCGTTACCCCTAGAGAGGGTTTCAAAATGAGCAACGTACATCAATTTACCTCAAAAGATTTAATTCTCGAAAAAGCCTGTAATTGGATAAGTGCAATAGATCGCGGCTTAAGTGCTGACGAAAAAGAGCAATTTAAATTGTGGATGATGCAAAGCACTGCTCATCAAGATGCTGTATATGAACTTGCTCAGCTTTGGGATGAAATATCTGTTTTAAACGAATTAAGTCATTTATTCCCGCACCGTAGTAGCAAACAGTCTAAAAATAGATGGATGTTTTCTTACTCGATTGCAGCCAGTTTATTTGCAGCATTAATGGTGTGTAGCTATTTACTGATCAATTTAGAAAATGGTTATAACCAAGAACTTGCTAAAGTTAATTATACTAAAATTTATAAAACGAAAGTAGGTGAGCAAGCTACTTATGTTTTACCCGATGGAACGATTGTTCAGTTAAATACCAATAGTTTACTTGAAGTTGCTTACAGCAAAGGGCGCAGGCAGCTATTACTCAGTCGTGGAGAAGGGCGATTTAATGTGGCTAAAGATACGACGCGTCCGTTCAGTGTTATGGCTGGTGATAAAAGCTTTACCGCGTTAGGCACGGTATTTAATGTGCAACGCAATACTTCATCAGATTTAGAACTTGTGGTTACCGAAGGTAAAGTGATGATTACCGACCCAAGTGTTGCTGTAGATGCTAATGATTTTAAAGCATATCAACTTGCTGATAATAGTACGCAAAAAATTCGCAAAATTAATGCAAATATTGTTACTTCGGGCGAGAAAGCGATTATTGAGCAAAGTATAACAAAGCCGATAACGCAACTTTCTGCGGGCGATGTTCAGCGCGATTTAGCATGGCAAAATGGTATGTTAATTTTCAATGGTGAACAATTAAGCGATGCTTTAAATGAAGTAAGCCGTTATACCGCAACGCGTTTTGAATTGTCGTCAGCTGAACTTGCTAGTATTAAAGTGGCTGGTGTATTTAAAGCCGGCGATGTAGCTGGCTTACTTGAGAGCTTACAAACTAATTTTTCGATTGATCATGAACGCTTAGGCGAGCATGTAGTTAGTCTTAAACGCCATACAGAATCATAAGTAGCAGCTATGCAAATCAAGCTAATGTTAGATAAAGTTGCACCTATAAAGATATCACGTAAAAAAAAGATTAAAAAAAAGAAACAAAACCATAGAGGATTTTTGTTTGTCAGCTGTTTATATAAGTTGCGCAGTAACCATACGTATTTATTGGGTGGTTTAAGTGTGCTTGTCCCCGCTATTTTTAGCATCAGTGTACAAGCCGCGACGCAAACCACTGGGCAAATGGTGCAATTTGATATAAAAGCGCAGCGAGCAGACAAAGCCTTAATTGAATTTGCTAAGCAAACAGAGCAAACCGTGGTGTTTTCTTATGAGTTAGCTAAGCAGTATGATGCAAATTCGGTATATGGATTTTATACCCAACTTGATGCTTTACAGGCATTACTAGGTGGAACTGAGCTCGATGCGGTTGTTGATCAAAATGGATTACTGAGTATAAAATTCAAACAAATCAACAGGAATGATAACAACATGATGAAGCTTTCAGCGGTCAGTGCAGCTATATTACCAGCGTTACTTGCGGCAAATTCGCAAGGTGTGAATGCAGCAGAAGAAGTTGCTCAAGAAAAAATTGAAAAAATTGCTATTGTCGGTAGCCGTGTAGCGGGACGTTCAGTTGAAGATTTACCCGTTCCAGTAGATATTCTAAGTTCAGAAGCGCTTGAAAATACGGGCCAAACAGAAGTTGGCCGTATGTTACAGTCTATTGCCCCTTCATTTAACTTTTCAAGCTCGTCGATTAGTGATGGTACCGATGCATTAAGACCTGCCACGCTTCGTGGTTTAGGTCCAGATCAAACGTTAGTGTTGATCAATGGTAAACGTCGCCACCAAGCAAGTATTATTCATATTAATACATCAGTAGGACGTGGTACTGCGGGTACTGACATGAATGCAATACCTGCGTCAGCTATTAAACGTATTGAAGTTCTGCGTGATGGCGCTGCGGCTCAGTATGGTTCTGATGCAATTGCCGGTGTAATTAATATTGTACTTAAAGATGGTAGTGAAGGCGGTAAAGCGGCTATCAATTATGGTCAATATTCAGAAGGTGATGGCGAAACAGTTAACGTCGATTTTAACAAAGGTTTTGCACTAGGCGATGACGGTTATTTAAATGCAACAATTAACTATCGCGACCGTTCACCTACTAACCGTGCTGGTTTACATGGTTCATGCCAATTTTACGGTTGTACAGAATTAAGTGACGGTACTTTACTGGCTGGCGATCCACGAGAAGTGACCGCAGACAGAGATACATTTAGAATTGGTGATGCCGACTCTCAACAGTTTGGTTTAACAATTAATACAGGTTATGAGTTAGGCGATGGCGAGCTTTATGGCTTTATTACTTATTCAACGCGTGATAACGAATCAGCTGCATTTTTTCGTCACAATGCAAATGCGGGTGGCAACCCAGTACTACAAGATAATGATGCGACGATTCCGCTAGGTTTTTTACCAAAAATCAACACAACGATCGATGATATTTCATATAACTTTGGTTATAAGACACAATTTGATAACGATGCTAGCTTAGACTTATCCTACACTTACGGCGAAAACAGCATTGATTACACGACAAGTGACACAATTAATGCTTCATACGCTAATTTTTTACGTTACGACCAAGGCTTAAGTGCAGCTGATATCCGTACAACTATTCCACGAGATGCATACGCTTATGGCATGGAGCTCTCACTACAAACAATCAATCTTGATTTCACACAAAACTTTGATGATTATTCTTTAGCAATGGGTGCTGAGATTCGTACTGACGAATACCGTATCCTAGAAGGTAATGAATATGCATACCGAGATTATGATACAAACAATGGCGTAAGTATTTACGATGGGTTAAGTGGTGGTGTAGGCAGTGAAGATGCATCTGGTGGCACACAAGGTTTTGGTGGTTCATCTCCAGCATCGTCGGTTGACGAGTCACGCGATGTTATTTCATTTTATATGGATGCAGAAGCCTACTTTATTGAAGATGTTATTATATCTGGCGCACTTCGCTACGATAACTACAAAGGTTTTGGTGATACTGTTAACTTTAAACTAGCGGGTAACTGGTCGGTTACAGATGATATTTCATTACGTGGTGCATTAAGTTCAGGCTTTAGAGCACCATCTATGCAACAACTATACTTTAACAATATTAGTACGCAGTTCGTGACAGGCCCTAATGGTACATTAGTTGCTGAGGAAGTAGGGACATTTAGAAATGACTCAACACTTGCACAAAGTTTAGGTATTCCAAAACTCAAAGAAGAGAAATCTCAAAACCGTAGTTTAGGTATCGTTTACAACGTGACAGATAACATCAACTTAACAGTTGATTACTACTCAATTGATATTGACGACCGTATTGTTATTAGTAACCGTTTGGGTAAAGGGCTTTCTTCAAGCTTAGATGCGGCCTTAGTTAGCTCAGGTGCAGGCGCTGGTCAGTTTTTCTTAAATGGTGCAGATACAGAAACTCGTGGTATCGATTTTGTTGCAACATGGAATACAGAAGGCTTAGGCGGTACGCTTGATTTTACACTTGCGGCTAACTTTACTGAAACTGATGTTGTATCGTTATTTACGCCATCAGGTTCTGGTTTAGAAACTGTGCCGGTTGAAGATGTATTCTCGGAACAAGAGATTTCAATCATCGAAGAGTGGCAACCAGAGGATCGCATTAATTTAAGCGCGCTTTATCAACGTGATGACTGGACGGTTAATTTATCACTGAATCGTTTTGGTGAATACACCGTAGAGGATGGTGATAGCCAAACTTATTCGGCAGAAATCTTAACGGATGTTAAAGTTAATTACTTCGTAACAGAAGATTTATCTGTGAATATTGGTGCTAATAACCTGTTCGACGTTTACCCAGACAAAAACAAAATTGGTAACTCACGTTCAGGCACAATCGTTGATGCTAACGGTAACACTGTAGTAAGCAGCTCCGGTGTATTTGAATACTCTCGCCGTTCAGCTCCATTTGGTTTTAATGGTGCTTATTACTACATAGGCGCAGAATATCGTTTTTAATAAATAACTCTCCTATTGTTATTTAAAGTTGAAGGGCCGCAAGGCCCTTTTTTGTTACTTTAAAGAGTTATCCTATATCTAATAACAACCTGCATAAATCTTTGATCAATTTAACGAATTAAATTGCACTATAACGTCGTTAAAAATTTTTTATTTAGAACAACTAAATACAAAAATTTTTGCCTAGTTCTAGCGTAATTTTCTTAACGTTAAATAGACCCATATATAAGCAGATTGGTATAATACCCATCCGCAATAATACTTGATCAATTTGAGGGCTTAAACCTGTCGCTAACTGTGTTAAAAATTTCTGATATGGAACAACTAAACAACGAAATTTTTACCTGGTTATCGACACGATTTTCTTATCGTTAAATAGACCACATTTAAGCCGCTTAGTATTATTTCGAGATTAAAGAAATGGAGTAGTTTTCATACTCTTTAATATTATTCATCACGTTCATTAGGGTGTTGTGATTACTGTTTTCGTCAGCTTTTATCAATACTGAACTTATTTCATATTTTGCAGCAAACATTGCTAGGTTAGTCGACACTTGCTCTAAGTCAATCAACCTACCTGAGAAATAAACCCCATTACTTTCATCTATACTAAATAAAGCATTTTTAACCGGTTTATCTATTTGAGGGCTATCGAGCGGACGATTTAACTCAATGGCCACAGGTTTAACAAATGAAGTAGTAACAATAAAGAAAATGAGTAGTATAAATACAATGTCTAACATCGGAGTCATATCTACATCAGCATTATTTTGCAGTTGAGCTAGTTTTTTTTTCATATTGGGACCTTATTTATAATTTAAAGCTGCGGCGCCACAGCAAGATTTCAGGATCCTATTAATAAAACTAGCACAGCTAAAATAAAATGTAGTTAATTAAATATTCTAATAATATTAAATATTTGTATAAATTATGTCGTTATATGTAAAATAAAATAAATGAATACTTTAAGACAATAAAAAACCCAGCGCTATGGCTGGGTGCTTGGCGTCAAAATCAAGTTTAATGGTTTTTCATGCGACTCATTTCTGCATGGCAACTCTGCATTGTTAGTAGTGTTTTAGCCAAAGCAGCTTCACAGTCAGCAGGTTGTGGTTTATCCATCGCGGCTTTAATTTCTTCAAGGGTTTTATCCTCAACTTCCTCTAGCTCCTTCACGTAGGTGCTATCGTTGTGTGAGCTAAATGTTGTAAGCAGTCCAGTGTATGCACGGCGTGCTTCAATAGCGAACGAAGAGCCATCTTCGCGTTCACCTTTTTCATTAATAGCATAGGGCTGCAAGCGCTCAACACTCACTTTACGTGCATCGATCATGCGCTGAAAAAGAGCGCCAATTGCAGGGTCTTCAATCTTTTCTAGGGCTTTTTCATAAAAGTCGATGCCACTGTTCATTACTTGAATGATATCTGTAATATGATTTACTTCTGATCCTTGATGGGTGTTCATAATGACCTCTTTAATTAAATGAATATAAACTTCAATCTAATAAAAGCAAAGGTCATTCCATAATGCCTTTCATGTATAAGCATTTGATATTAATTGCTTTGTTATTTATTTTTAAATTACTAGGTTAATTTTTTCTATTAGCCTAGCAATTTTTACAAGGTATTATGTAATAAAGCTACTTTAGTTCCTCGGCAACTTCAGCTACTTTTTGGCGCAACCAAATATGACTCGCATCTCGGTGTAGCAGTGGACTCCAAATCATATCAAGTTCAAAAGGAGGAATAGGAAAAGGAGGTTCTAGTATTTTAAGTCCTGGATCGTCGACATAAATATTAGCGGCTTTAGATGGTAGAGTGGCAATAAGGTTTTTCTCTTTTGCTAAATGAATCGCTACATGGTAATTACGCGTAAATGTAGCGATATTACGGTGTTTACCAAAGTGAGCGAGGGCTTCGTCAACCCACCCTAGCTTTTGCACGTCTTTTGGATCCATTCCTACACCAACACCAAAACCTGTTTTACTTACCCAAATATGGCGTGCTTTTAAATAGCTATCAAGGCTAAAGCTTTCAATTATTGGATTATCGGCTTTTACTAAACAGCAAAAACTGTCTTTCCAAATACGCTTATGATGAAAAGATTGTGGTAAGTTTTCAAAACGATTGATAGCCATATCAACTTTACCATTTTCTACATCATGAAAAGTCACATCACTTGGGGTAAGTATATCTAATGTGGTGTCGGGTGCCTCGTCATGTAATTTACTAAGCAGTTTAGGCGCTAGGGTACTTGCAGCGTAATCGCTGGCCATAATCCTAAACACACGTTTACTTTGGCTTGCCTCAAATTCTCGATTAGGTGCTAGAGTTTCTTCGAGAGTCATTAATATGCCACGTATAACAGGTTGTAACTCCAAAGCACGCTCAGTTGGGACCATACCATCGCTGGTACGAACTAAAATAGGATCGTTAAATAGGTTACGAAGACGTTTAAGGCCATTACTCATTGCAGGTTGTGTAATACTCAACTGGTTTGCAGCGCGTGTTACGTTGCATTCTCGTAGTAGTGTGTCGAGGTAAACCAGTAAATTTAAATCTATTTTACTTATATTCATTGTGTGTCCTTTAGCGCCTACCAATGGTGAATAAAGCGCTGTGCTGTCGGGTATGGGTAAATATGACTCACATGCCCATTTTTTATGTTTTGCTGTGCTTGCTTCCAAAAACTAACATCAACTAATTCGGGATGTGTACTTAATAAAAACTGTTTATAAGTTGGGTTAGGTGTAACAAAAGTACATAACTGCTCCGGGAAAACATCTTGTGGAGCGACAGAGTAACTTTGTTCACTCATTAAATAGTCATCGTAATTTTTAGCTTTAGGTAATTCTCTAAAGTTCATATCTGTAAGGTATTGTACTTCGTCGTAATCATAAAAAATAATACGTTTATGCTTACTTACCCCAAAGTTTTTTAATAGCATATCACCAGGAAATATATTAACGGCAATCATTTCTTTAAGTGCTTGGCCGTACTCCTCTATTGCATCTGCTGCACTTTCGTCATCAGCGTTTTCTAAAAACAGATTTAGTGGTGTCATGCGCCGTTCAATGTAAAGGTGTTTTATAATCAACCAATCGCCTTCAATTATCATAGAGGAGCCAATTGTTTTATGTAATTGCTCAAGCAAATTACTATCAAAACGAGCCAAAGGAAATACGACATTAGAATACTCTATAGTGTCAGCCATACGCCCAACGCGATCGTGACTCTTTACGAGCTGATAGCGCTTTAAAACGGTGTTGCGACCAAATGGTTTGCTTTCACCAAACTTATCTTTAATGACTTTAAATACATAACCAAAAGAGGGGAGGGTAAATACCATCATCACCATGCCCGGTGTACCAGGTGCAATTGTAAACTCATCACTTGAATGCGTTAAATGACTTAAAAACTCGCGGTAAAATTCAGTTTTGCCTTGTTTATGAAAACCGATCGCGTTGTATAGCTCTGCAATTGTTTTGTTTGGCATTAGCTGATTTAAAAACCTTACCAACGCTGAAGGTGCATGAGTTTCCACCATAAAATAAGCACGCGCAAAGCCAAAAATAACACGCATTTGTGATGATTTAGTGAGCAAGGCGTCTAAGTATAAGCCTTTATCTTTATGATGTAGTACTGCAATAATAAAAGGTTGCACACCGCTTTGAGAAACTACACGGCCAACAATATACGCCGCTTTGTTACGATAAAATGCAGTATGTAATATATCAAAGCGCATTTGCCAAGGTTGGTGGTGAGTATCGGGGGCTTGTTTGTAAAATGCTTTAACAAGCAAGCGTATATCTCGTTCTAAATCTACAAACGGGGCTTTAAAATCAAAGTGATTGATAATACGTTTTATCGTAGGCTTTAAACCATCAACTACCGGAAAATAACTTCTATACTCGGATTCAACCGGTACAGATGGCGCGTCTTTTAATGTGGCTTGTACAAATATAAAGTCATTATGAAAGTAACGTCTATGGTAAAGACGGCAAAATACAGAGTTATAAAATGTTTCGGCAAGCTCTGCTTGTGGATGAAAGCATAAAAAGTGTTGATATATTTTTTTTACTGCAAGCCAAAGAGACTCATCAAGGGTATCTGTAGGATGTTCTATTTTTAAAAATTGTGTCGTTTCGTTAACACGATCATCATAATAGCTAATACGTAAGCGGCTTATATCGTTAATTGCTTGCCAATCTTTATTAGCAAAAGCGAGAGGGGCTTTTGCCGTGGTTTTTTGAAATAGCTTATAGTGCTTTTTAAAGCCAGTTAAAATTAGTTCAGCAATACGATGTGGCTGCATAAGCATTCCTTAGTATACGTTAGAGTTTATACTCTATTGTGTTAAGGGTATGTTATTTTAAGTTTAAAACCAAGCTAAATTACGAACACGCTCATAATGCTTTATGAGCGTTTTATTTGTATATTAATATTTTTTTTTCTAGTTCTTTAATTTTTTTAGCAATAGCAGATACTTCTTTTTTATATTCTTTATTAATTCGTTTAATGTTCTTGGTAATATCTTTAGTTATTCTATTTCTCTCATCGTCGGCTAAAATATGGTTAAGGCGCTGTTGTTGCTTGTATTCAGCTCGCTCTTTTTCACGATCGAGTATCGTTAATTTATGGTTGTTGCTGCGAAGTTCAGCTTGTAACCCAGCCAAAAGCCTTTCTCGCTCAAGATCGTTTAGTTGTTTTCTATAATCAACTTTAGGGACATTTTGCAGTATGTTTGTGGTATTTACTTTGTATGTAGTTGCGCGATGATCGCAAGGAAACTGAGAAAAAACAGTCTCTTTTTCTGTCACGCATTTGTAGTAAGTCGTGGCGTTATTATAAAAGCAGATAAAGATGCAAAGTGAATAAAATAAGTAACTAACAAGTTTAATCATAGCAGGGCATCCATGAATTTATTTTGCGTTGCTAAAAACGCAGTTCCAAAATAAAAACTATAACCTAGCTTGACGTTATAGCAAGCTAGGTCAGGATTACAGTTATTGAGTGAAAGTTTTTAACTTCTTAATGCTTTGTACTAAAAATGGAATATCTAAACCTTGCTCAATAGAGAACCCTTCAGCGGCAGAGATGTTTTTAAAATTCCCATCAGAGTCTATTAATGTGATCCTATCTTTTTTGTATGCTATGACTACACCTTGGGAGTAATTAACACCCATATTGTCTTTTTTCTTGTATAAGTTAACACCTAACATTGTTTGTTTGGCAATCGCTTTACAATTTAAGTACTGACCGACACTAGTCGCAATTAAATCACTTGGTTGAATTAAGCCTTCAACTTTTGAGATTCTTTTATCTGAGCTGTATAAGGTTGATGTACTTACCACTTCTTGAGTATCATTTACTAAGCTAAAAGCAAATATTTGCGTTGCGTTATCGCGTGGGGATACAACTTTTGAGCCGCTAATAACTCTAATCGCACTGTTAGTGTGAGCTTGGTCATTAATAAAACTCAGCTCGTCAATACCACTTACTTCAATACTGCGACGTTGGCTCTGCCATGCGGGAAGAGTGTGCTCTTCAATTATCGCAACTTTATAAAAGGCAGGTAAACCGTATACCAAACTAAATAGCATGTCGCTATGATTAGTTGGCTGTAAAAATTGCTCTGTTTTATGTAGACCTTTATTTTCTGAAATAAAGTCGGCTAATTGTTGGTCGGTTTCAAAAACAAAAATGTCGATATTAGCCTGAGTGTAATCTTCACATTTCTCAAGAGGAGTTGGTATTTGGTAGTTAATATTTTGGTTATTAATTTTAACGCTATGAGCTTGTTTATATGTTTCGATATCTAGTAAATCATTTTTAGCTAACAAACTTTTAGCTGTTGTAGGATATGAAAGTGGTAAAACATTATCTTGCTTTGTTACATCAAATTTTAAGTTAGCATCTGCCCAAATATGAATGCTGTGGCTAAGCGCAAAACATATAACTAAAAATGAGCTTGCGTAACGTGCAAATTTAAACTGTTTTAGACGCGCTAAATGCCGCCATGTAAGATTACTGGCAACGAGTTGAAAACCTAAGATTAGCAGAACAATACCGCCGGCAAAAAGAGTTGTTAAAGCAGGCGAACTTGTTAATCGATGCCACAGCAGTGAGATGATTTCAGGCAAAGCGGAAGTGCTTAAATGATAGCCCAAATTAACATACACATAAGCATCAAGAGTAAGCAGTGATGCGCCAAACGTAGCAATTACAGCAGCCATTCCACGAATGTGCCTAGGATAGGGGAAAATCAAACTAAGCGGAAATACCGTCAGCACAAATGCTAAAAAGGCAATAAAACTAGTGTGGCTAAGCCATGTCACTAGCATATAAGTTATGCCCATAAAGCTAGTTGGTGGCGAATCGGCAAATAAATAGCTTAAGCTAATAAATAGCGCTAAGCCGATGTTGGCAAAGGTGAACCAATGCCCCCAGCTTAATAACTGACTCGCTTTTGATGAAAACTGATTGTGCTGCGATAAGTTCATAGAGTTTATTTAACCGACTGTGACAATGCTTTTGCAAAGTTCTCAGTTACGGCTTGTCTTTTCCCTGTTGGTACATGCTCTTTTAAGATATGCGTGATAGAATTTCCTAAACACATAAGGCTTAAATCAACCGGTGCATTATGTTTAGTTAGCACATCAATAAGCTGATCGACGATTTGTTCTACTTCTTCATTAGAGTATTTTGATAAGATTGGCATCAGTTGGTTCAATAAAATAGTTATATTCCCGTATTTTAACACTAGAGGCGTGAAAAACAAAGATGACAACAGACGTTAAAAAATTAGTCGTTCATTATGTAGACAAAAAAGACGACGATACGCAAATTCACCTTCGAAATGATGAAATGATCATCAACGATAAAGTGGCCGTGTTCATTGAGCAGTTACATCATGCGTACAACGGTAAACCTGGTAAAGGTTATTGTGCTTTCAGTGGAGATAAAAACAGTATTGTAGCATCAGCAATGCAAAGTTACCGTAATGATGAGTTGGGCTTTTGGCATATGACAGAGCAAGCTTCAACAGTCTTAAAAGAAGAGCTTGATAAGTATGCTTTTAGTGAAACAGGTTATTTAGTATTTTGTCATTATCAGTATGTTGCTACCGATTACATGCTAATTGCGATGATTAACATCAAAGAGCATTATTCAATGACTTCAGAGCTTGATTTAGCCGCTTCTCGTCATTTAGACATATCACGCATGCAACTTGCTGCTCGTATCGATTTAACAGCGTGGGATACACAAGCTGACGACAACCGTTATATTTCATTTATCAAAGGACGAGCTGGACGTAAAGTTGCTGACTTTTTCTTAGACTTTTTAGGTTGTGAAGAGGGTATTGATTCAAAACAGCAAAGCCAAGTAATGCTTAGCGCAGTAGAGGATTATTTATCAGAGCAACAGTTTGATAAATCAGAAAAAGACGACTTACGTAAACAAGTATTTGATTACTGTAATGATTGCGTAACTACAGGCGAAGATGCCAGCGTAAGCGAGCTTTCAGCAACGCTCACTAAAGGCGATGACAGCCCGTTCGACAGTTTTTGTAAAGAACAAAGCTATGACTTAGAAGAAACCTTCCCTGTAGATAAAAAAACGGTAACCAGTATGGTTAAGTTTTCAGGTCTAGGTGGTGGCGTAAGTGTAAGTTTTGAGCGTAAACATTTAGGTGAGCGCGTTACTTATAATGAAGCGACTGATACCTTAGTGATTAAAGGTATTCCGCCAAATTTAAAAGATCAGTTACAACGTTTTATGGAACAAGAGCAAGAATAAACGTTACATAAATAATGTTTTAGCTTTATTGAAAACGCGGCAAGTAGACCGCGTTTTTTTTATGAGAAAACTTATTTTTAAACGCCAGCATACAGTTTATGGATTTAACGTTTGGTGTTTACCTGTAGACGTAGAGCTTGCTCACGTTAGAAGCGCAGCTTCTCAAAGCTTTAAATGGTGAATTAAAAAAGGTGAGGTGAGTCTTAATGTATTGCAATGCATTAAAAAGGTACTGTTAGTTAACAATTTTGGTAAAAACGTCGTTTTTAAACGCCAGCAAGCTGTGCGTCTACAGGTTATGGATTTAACGTTTGGTGTTTACCTGTAGACGTAGAGCTTGCTCACGTTAGAAGCGCAGCTTCTCAAAGCTTTAATGGTGAATTAAAAGAGGTGAGGTGAATTTTAATGCATTGCAATGCATTAAAAAGGTACTGCTAGTTAACAATTTTGATAAAAACGTTATTTTTAAACGCCAACATACAGTTTATGGATTTAACGTTTGGTGTTTACCTGTAGACGTAGAGCTTGCTCACGTTAGAAGCGCAGCTTCTCAAAGCTTTAAATGGTGAATTAAAAATGGTGAGGTGAGTCTTAATGTATTGCAATGCATTAAAAAGGTACTGCTAGTTAACAATTTTGATAAAAACGTTATTTTTAAACGCCAGCAGGATTTAACGTTTGGTGTTTACTTGTAGAGCTTGCTCACGTTAGAAGCACTTTACATAGCACTTAAAGCAAAAAAGCCCCGCTATTGAGTAAATAGCGGGGCTTTTTAATGAGCGTTAGTTACTAATCAGCACTCATTGTTTTAGTCATTGCAGAGCTTGCACGACCAGCAGGTTTGATTGAGCCTGCACGTAAGCCACTGTCGGGTACTAGTTCACGTTTGTCGTGAGCCATTGCAACAGAGATATGTTTTACTTCGCTATCAGCTACAGGAGTAGGTTGTGCCATTGGCGCACTTGCAGATCCTTGCGAAACGACGGTTTTAACATGCTGTACTGATTTTTCAACTTTAGCTGGTTGCTCAGTCACTACAGGTGCTTCAACTTTAGCTGGTTGCTCAGTCACTACAGGTGCTTCAACTTTAGCTGGTTGCTCAGTCACTACAGGCGCTTCAACTTTAGCTGGTTGCTCAGTCACTACAGGTGCTTCAACTTTAGCTGGTTGCTCAGTCACTACAGGCGCTTCAACTTTAGCAGGTTGCTCAGTCACTGCAGGTGCTTCAACTTTAGCGGGTTGCTCAGTCACTACAGGTGCTTCAACTTTAGCTGGTTGCTCAGTCACTGCAGGCGCTTCAACTTTAGCGGGTTGCTCAGTCACTGCAGGTGCTTCAACTTTAGCGGGTTGCTCAGTCACTACAGGCGCTTCAACTTTAGCTGGTTGCTCAGTCACTACAGGCGCTTCAACTTTAGTTGGTTGCTCAGTCACTACAGGTGCTTCAATTTCAGCTGCTTGCTCAGTCACTACAGGGGCTTCAACTTCAGCTGATTCTTTAACCGCTTCAACTTTAGCCAAGTCTTCTACAGCAAGTGCTTGTTCAACTTTTTCAGAAGCATCAACAGCGGTTTCTTGCGATTTAGCTTTAAGTTCAGCTTCATACTCAGCTGCAGCTTGATCTGCTACTGGTACAAATGCAGGTGTTTCGTCTGATTTGTTTTCAGAACCTTCACCTTCTGGTCGGCGGCGACGTTGACCAGATGCACGAAGATGACGAGGAGAGCGGCGTGAACGTGTACGTGTTTGCTCTTGTTCTTCATCAGATGCAGATGTTTCATCGTTAGAATCAACAACGTCAACTTTCTCTTCTTTAATATGCGCTGTTTTTTCTGCTGGAGCTTGCGTTTGCTTTTCTACAGTAGGCGTAACTTGCTCTTTAACTTGTGGTTTTTCATCACTTACCACAGTTTGTTCTGTTATTTTATCTACTGTTTTTGCTTGTTCAGCATTTTCGTCTTGTAAACGTACTTTTTTACGTAAATTACGTCGTTGACGGCGAACTTTAGGCTTCTGCTCTTTAGGCTCTGCAGCTTGTGCTGGTTTAGAATCAGTTTCTACTTCCGGCTTTGCAGGGGCTTCAGTTTTAACTTGATCTTTTTCTTGGTTTTTATGCTCTGGGCGCTTACGAGAGTTAGGATTACGACGGCGCTTGTTGCGATTTTCGTTTCTTTCTTGGTTCTCGTTAGTTACTGGTGAATCAGTTTTAGCTTCATCTTGATCAGTATTGCTGCGTTCAGCACGAGGCTTAGTGCGAGGATTATTTCGACGACGTTGATTGTTATTTCGACGGCGGTTATCGTTACCTCTGCGGTTATTACGTGCTTCTTCTTGCTGCTTTTCAGCGGCTTCTTTTTTCTCTTCTACCGTTTCAGTAGCAAATAACGACTTAAACCACTTAGTGATTGCTGTAAATAAGCCACCATTAGCTTTAGTCTCATTGGTCACTGGCTTAGCTGTTTGTGCAGGCGCTGCTTGTGGAGCTGGTGTAGAAGGCATTACTACACCTTTTAGCATTGGTTCTTCACGTACTGGAGTACTTGGAGATTTAGACATCTCAAATACTTCAGGCTCAGGCGCAATAACTTGTCCGTAACTTACCGTTTCAAGTGTTTCGTCTTTACGTAAACGCATAACTTCGTAATGTGGTGTTTCCATATGTTGATTAGGAATAATCACTACATCACATTTATGATGTTTTTCAATACGATGAACACTACGTCGTTGCTCATTTAACAAATAAGCGGCAACAGCAACAGGCACTTGTGCATTTACTTGTGTCGTATTGTCTTTTATTGCTTCTTCTTCAATTAAGCGAAGAATAGAAAGTGCGATTGATTCGTTAGAACGAATAGTCCCTTGTCCGCTACAGCGAGGGCATGGGCCTTGGCTTGCTTCACCTAATGAAGGACGCAAGCGCTGACGCGACATTTCAAGTAAACCAAAGCGTGAGATTTTGCCAATTTGAACACGAGCACGATCTGGGCGAGCAGCATCTTTTAAGCGATTTTCTACTTCACGTTGATGACGTGGAGGGGTCATATCGATAAAGTCGATTACAATCAAACCACCTAGGTCACGAAGACGTAACTGACGTGCAATTTCATCAGCAGCTTCTAAGTTAGTATTTAGTGCTGTTTCCTCAATATCACCGCCTTTTGTTGCTTTAGACGAGTTAATATCGATAGATGTTAATGCTTCAGTAGGGTCAATAACTATTGAACCACCAGATGGAAGACGCACTTCACGCTGAAACGCTGACTCGATTTGGCTTTCAATTTGATAATGTGTAAATAATGGCGTATCGCCTTGGTAAAGCTTAACGCGGCTCATGAAATCAGGACGAAAACGCTCAATGTGCGCTTTAGCTTCTTCAAAAACACGTGGTTTATCAATTAATATCTCACCAATGTCGCGACGTAAATAATCACGAATGGCGCGAAATATTACGTTACTTTCTTGGTGTATTAAAAAAGGCGCTTTAGCACTGTCGGCTGCTTGGCCAATAGCCTCCCAGTGTACTAATAATGCTTTTAAATCGTAGTTTAGTTCTTCAAATGACTTACCAACACCAGCAGTACGAACAATTAAGCCCATACCTTTAGGTAATTCTAAACGACCTAGTGCTTCTTTAAGTTCAGTGCGCTCATCACCTTCAATACGGCGAGAAATGCCACCGGCACGAGGATTGTTAGGCATTAGAACTAAGTAACTACCAGCAACGCTGATAAAAGTAGTTAACGCTGCGCCTTTTTGGCCTCGTTCTTCTTTATCAACTTGTACTATTACTTCTTGACCTTCTTTGATTACGTCGCGAATATTCGGACGACCATGAAAAGTGTAACCTGCAGGGAAGTAAGTACGGGCTATTTCTTTTAAAGGGAGGAAACCATGGCGATCAGCACCGTATTCAACAAATGCTGCTTCAAGAGATGGTTCAATGCGGGTTATTTTGCCTTTATAAATATTGGCTTTTTTCTGTTCGTGACCTGGGCTTTCTATATCTAAATCATATAGGCGCTGGCCATCAACCAGTGCTACGCGCATTTCTTCTTGCTGCGTTGCATTGATTAGCATACGTTTCATATTGTTACTCTACTTATTTATGTCGCTGACATGACGATGTTTTTATCGCCTGTTCAGTTGTTCCTATTTTTAGAATGTGCAGCCTCACGACTGGGTCTTTAACGGAACGGCTCTGTATTTTCGTACGCAGTATTTTAAATGCTGGCAAACAATAACGTGTATTACCGTTATTAAATTCTAAATGGTGTTAAAACAGTCGGCTTTTCAGCTACGTTTACATGTTTTACCCAGAAGTTGGCCTGTCATATCAATCTTACTAAATGTCATTCATATTAGGTGCGTAGGGCTCATTAAGTTGGTGAGTAATACATATTTATGTATCACTAATATCCATTTTAAGAGCAAAAGTTGCTACCAATGTTAATGAACGCTTATTTATTAGATTTTTTTAGTTCTAAATAAGCTGCTGTACGGTACTACAATAATTGAGCAAATGCTGAACGACGTGTTTTTACGTCGTCACTATCAGACAAATTATCTGTTCATTGCTTTCTCAATCGCATTAAAAACCACTTCATGTTCAAACTTAACCAGCAATATATTACGCGCATTGCCGTTAATTGATCGCACGTGTTGACTAGGTATGTATAAAAGCTTTGGAAAACTTAACTCGGATCTGTATGATCGGCTACCCAGAATGTGCATCACGAATGTTTTAATGTGTTAAAAAGCACCGTTGTTATTTGCAAATACTAAATATTTGCGCTGCTGATTATCCCACTATTATTACAGTGTTAGCAACTAAATTATTTTACTTAAATTAGTGATTAGGCAATGTCAGAAAAAAACGACTTACAAGTAACTTATGTCACGATCAATGAAGACCATTTAGGTCAGCGTATTGATAACTTTCTTATTACCCATTTAAAAGGGGTGCCTAAAAGCGCTATTTATAAACTTTTGCGCAAAGGTGAGGTACGCGTTAATAAAAAGCGTATTAAGCCTGTATATAAACTACAGCTTGACGATGTGCTTCGTATTGCACCTATTAGAGTTGCTGAGCGTGAAGAGTTTGTACCATCAAAACTAGATAAAGTAACTCGCCTTGAAAACGATATCTTATTTGAAGATAAATACCTTATCGTTATAAATAAACCTTCAGGCATGGCTGTTCATGGTGGCAGTGGTTTAAGTTATGGTTTAATTGAAGCTTTGCGCGCGCTTCGCCCAGAGGAGCGCAGTCTTGAGCTAGTTCACAGGCTTGACCGTGATACATCGGGTTGTTTACTTATAGCAAAACGTCGTTCGGTGTTAACAGCATTGCATGAACAGCTTCGTGAAAAAACAATGGAAAAAAATTATTGGGCACTAGTTGAAGGGCAGTGGGACTCTAAAACTAAAAATGTAACCGAAGGGCTGCGTAAAAATACGCTTAAATCGGGTGAACGCGTAGTACGTGTAGATAACACTGAGGGCAAGCCTTCGCATACGCGTTTTAAAGTACTTGAACGTTTTAATGATTGCTCGCTTGTACAAGCGTCGCCTGTTACAGGTCGTACACACCAAATTCGTGTGCATACGCAGTGTAAAGGTCATCCAATAGCTTGTGATGATAAATACGGCGATCAAGGGTTTGATGAATCTATGCGTAAAGTTGGCTTAAACCGATTATTTTTACATGCACACGATTTAAGTTTTTATCATCCTAAAAACGAAACAACGATGCGTATTGAAGCGCCCCTTGATAAAACGCTTAAAAATACATTACTAAAATTACGAGACGCAAAACAGTGATTGCAGTGACGCCAATTAAAAAATATAAGCTCGTCATTTTTGATTGGGATAGCACCGTTATGGATTCAGTCACTAAAATAGTTAACTGTATTCGTAGTAGTGCTGAGTCACTTGATTTAGTGTCACCAAGTGACGAAGCCATTAAAAACATTATTGGTATGTCGCTTGAAAAAGCAATTGATGTTTTATTTCCCGATAATGCCGCGCAGCATCAAACGCTAATTAAGGGGTATAAACACCAATATAGTGTTGATACCACGCCAACTCCTGTATTTGATAATGTTGTTAGCGTTTTAGGTGCCTTAAAAGAGCAGGGCATTGTTTTAGCTGTTGCCACAGGTAAAGGTAGGGATGGATTAGAGCGTTTGCTTGATCAAAGCCAACTTAGACATTTTTTTAGTGCAACACGTACAAGTGACGAAGCGCAATCAAAGCCCTCTCCAGATATGTTGTATCAATTACTTGAAGAGCTTGGAATAAGCGCTCAAGAAGCTGTAATGATTGGTGATACCCAAATAGACATGACAATGGCAAAAGCTGCAGGCATGGATAGAATTGGCGTAACAATGGGTGTACATAACGCACAGCAGCTAAATGAGCTTAGCCCTGTTGCAATGGTAGATAATTATCTGCAATTACAACAGGTTTTGCTTGGTTAATTTATTTAACTAGGACTTGTTTTGAGCAGTAAGTACATCAATACCAAACTCAGCCAGTAATTGGCTGAGTTTAATTAATGGTAATCCAATTAGGCTATTAGGATCGTCTCCGCTTAGTTTTTCAAATAAACAGATACCTAACCCTTCACTTTTAAAGCTGCCAGCACAATTATAAGGCTGCTCTGCGTCGCAATAAGCACTAATTTGTGCATCACTGAGTGTTTTAAACGTCACATTAAAAGGTTCTACACAGGTTTTTTTAGTGCCAGTTACAATATCGTAAACACAAAGCCCAGTTAAAAATGTTACAGTATTCCCGCTAAATAAATTTAGTTGTTTTACGGCATTTTGTTTATTGTGTGGTTTACCTAAAATTTGATTGTTAAACACAGCGACTTGGTCTGATCCAATAGCTAACCCTTTGTTAAAGTGTTTATTAGCTGCAGAGGCTTTTAATTCACTTAAACGCTTAACCAGTTCGGTAGGTGTTTCGCATTCAAGTGCTGACTCGTCAACGTCTGGTGAAAATGTATCAAATGATAAATTAAATTTTTGTAATAAAGACTGCCTAAAAGGCGAGCTTGACGCTAAAATAAGTGGGTGCTTCACGGACTGTTTCCCTAAGATAATTCAGATTGAGTTAGGATAAATCAGATCCGAGAGTAAAACACGTTAAAAACCAAGTAAAAATGGTTTTTTACTTTGACTAACAAACTAACTATCTATATGATGCAGCCCCTATGCAAAAGGTGAAAATTCCCATCACTCTTCATCCAGGCAAAGCAGCGCAGCACCGTTTAAAGTATGACGGAATTGTACCGCTTGAAAAACTTACTCGTTTAGAGAAAGTTGTGCAGGAAGAAGTAGGTGAAATAGCGGTAAAAATACATTGCAAGAATGATGATCAAGGTTTCGCTGTGATTAGAGGCAATTTGTCCACACACGTTACTGTCATTTGTCAACGTTGTAATGGTGATTTAGGGTTGGATTTGGTTCAAGACTTTGCATATTCACCAGTAGGTGAAGATACAGAGTTAGATATTTTTCCAGAAGACTACGATGAAGTAGCGCTTGATGAAAATGGTGAAGTTAACGTTTTTGATTTAATTGAAGACGAACTAATTTTAGCAATTCCATTAGTAGCTACCCACAACGAAGCTTCATGCAGTTATTCAGCAAAGCCTGCCAGCTTTGGTGTTTTAAAGGCGGAAGATGATAAACCTAATCCATTTGATATTTTGAAACAACTTAAGAAAGATTCTTAGGAGAAGACTATGGCTGTACAAAAAAGCAAAAAGTCTCGTGCAAGACGCGGCATGCGCCGTTCACACGATGCGATCAGTGGTCCAACTTTAACTGTAGATCAAACATCTGGTGAGACTCATCGTCGTCACCATGTGACTGCAGATGGTTACTACAAAGGCGTTCAAGTAATTTCTAAATAAGAGATTACTTATATGCTGAATGATCTAACCATAGCGTTAGATATGATGGGGGGCGATTACGGCCCCCGTTCATCTATTCCTGCTGCCGTTCACGCAGTAAACGCTCATGCCAATTTAACTCTCATTTTATGTGGCAATGAAGACGTTATATCTAAAGAACTCGAATCCCTCGATTCCTTACCTCATCCTAGACTCATAATTCGTCACTGTAGTGAAATAGTCACTAATGCTTGTGAACCTGCAATTGCTGTGCGTTCAAAAAAAGATTCATCTATGCGTGTTGCCCTTGATTTAGTTAAGTCAGGCGAAGCTCAAGCGTGTGTTAGTTCAGGTAATACTGGTGCGCTATTTTTTATGGCTCACTATGTATTAAAGATGCTGCCAGGTGTTAAACGTGCCGCACTCATTTCATCTGTTCCTACAGAAAGCCAAAACCCAGTATATTTACTCGACTTAGGTGCTAATGTGCACTGCGATGCGCAAATGCTGTATCAGTTTGGCATTATGGGCTCTGTAGTTGCTGGCCAAGCACTTGGCTGCGATAACCCTCGCGTTAGCTTATTAAATATTGGCGCTGAGGATATTAAAGGTCACGATGATATTAAACAGGCTGCACAATTAATGCAGCAAAGCCCACATATTAATTACATTGGTTATAGCGAAGGAAGCGATATTTTTTCTGGCAAGGCTGATGTTATTGTATGCGAAGGTTTTGTGGGTAACGTTGCACTTAAAACATGCGAAGGCATTGCCAAGCTTATTATGAATAAGTTTACAGTTGCGCTCGAAAAGCACCTTTTATATAAATGTATGGCGTTTATATTGCGTCCAATAATAAAAAAACTCTATAAAAGGGTGAACCCCGACCAGTATAACGGTGCTTCTCTGGTAGGATTGCGCGGTATTGTCGTTAAAAGTCATGGAAATGCGTCAGCTAAAGCATTTCAAGCAGCAATTGATGAAGCGGTAAAAGAGGTTGAACGTCAACTTCCTGATAAAATAGCCGCTATTTTCGAAAAAACACATTCTAAAAACACGGCGGTTAATCAATAATTGATGTGCCGTGTATTTCATTATTTATTTGTTTAATTAAAAAGAGCAAAGTATGGCACAAAAAATTGCACTTCTATTCCCAGGTCAAGGCTCGCAAAGCGTTGGTATGTTAAAAGAGCTACTAGAGAGTTCTGACATTGTTAAAGCAACATTTGCAGAAGCATCAGATGCATTGGGTTACGACTTAGCAGAGCTAGTTCTTAATGGCCCAGAAGAAAAATTAAATCAAACTCACCGTACACAACCTGCACTATTAACTGCAAGTGTTGCTATTTATCGTGATTGGCTTGCAGCAAACCCAGATGCCGACGTTGTTATGGCCGGTCACAGCTTAGGTGAATATTCAGCACTAGTATGTAGCGACGTACTAAGCTTGAGTGAAGCTGTTAAGCTTGTTGAAAACCGTGGTTTATACATGCAAGAAGCTGTGCCTGCAGGCGTAGGTTCAATGGCTGCGATTATTGGCTTAGGCGATGAAGAAATAAAAGTGGCGTGTTCTGCCTCAGCGCAAGGTGAGGTTGTATCTCCAGTTAACTACAATTCTCCTGGTCAAGTTGTTATTGCAGGGCATAAAGCGGCAGTAGATAGAGCATCACAAGCATGTAAAGATGCTGGTGCTAAACGCGCATTACCACTTTCGGTTAGCGTACCTTCACATTGTGAACTAATGAAGCCAGCAGCGGATAAGCTAGCGGTAGACTTAGCCGCTTTAACATTTAATACACCTAAGTGTGATGTAATTAATAATGTTGATGTAAAAGCTGAATCGACCGCTGATGCAATTAAAGATGCACTAGTACGTCAACTATACAGCCCAGTTCGCTGGACAGAAACAGTACAAGCCTTGGTTGCGCAAGATGTAACACAAAGCTACGAATTTGGTCCTGGTAAAGTATTAACAGGACTTGCTAAACGAATTGATAGAGCAATGATCTGTGGCTCAGTAAACGATGCCGCTTCAATCGCTGCAGCTAAATAAGAGTATATAAAATGTCTAATTTATTTTCATTAGAGGGCAAAATTGTCCTAATTACTGGCGCTAGCCGTGGTATTGGTAAAGCAATTGCAACAACATTAGTTGCGCAAGGTGCAAAAGTTGCAGGCACTGCTACAAGCGAGTCAGGCGCTGCTAAAATCAGTGAGTACCTGGGTGATAGTGGTAAAGGTTATGCATTAAATGTAACGGATCCTGCATCTATTGAAGCGACACTTGCCGCAATAAAAGCTGATTTTGGCGATATTGACGTACTTGTTAATAACGCAGGTATCACACGTGATAACCTATTAATGCGTATGAAAGAGACTGAGTGGGACGATATAATCGACACTAACCTAAGCTCGATTTTCCGTTTATCTAAAGCGGTACTTCGTCCAATGATGAAGAAAAAGAAAGGCCGTATTATCAATATTGGCTCAGTAGTAGGCACTATGGGTAATGCAGGGCAAGCTAACTATGCGGCGGCTAAAGCGGGCGTAATTGGTTTTTCTAAGTCACTTGCGCGCGAAGTTGCATCTCGTGGTATTACAGTTAACGTAGTGGCACCTGGTTTTATTCAAACTGATATGACTGATGATTTAACTGATGAGCAAAAAGCAGCAACGCTTGCCAATGTTCCAGCAGGGCGTTTAGGTCAACCAGACGAAATTGCTGCTGCAGTGTGTTATTTAGCATCTGACGCAGCTGCGTATGTATCAGGCGAAACTTTGCATGTAAATGGTGCGATGTACATGGTTTAGTAGTCATAATATCGGCTAAATAATAAAATTAAGTTAAGTTAGTTAACTCAAAAACATTGAATTATTTGTGAACTTGCTTTAAACATACTTGAAATTGCTGTGAAAATAAGCGATAAAAGATAAAACTTACACTCAGAGGTTTGACCAGACAATTATTTATGGCCAAATCATTGAATCAGAGAATTATGCGGCGTAAACTACGCCGCAATCTGAAAATAACGCATTGGCGTTTTTAATAAAGGAAAGAAGAATGAGCGATATCCAAGAACGCGTAAAGAAAATCATCATTGAACAACTAGGTGTTAAAGAAGAAGAAGTTAAAAATGAATCTTCTTTCGTAGATGACTTAGGTGCAGATTCTCTTGATACTGTAGAACTAGTAATGGCTCTTGAAGAAGAGTTTGATACTGAGATCCCAGATGAAGAAGCTGAAAAGATCACTACAGTTCAAACTGCAATCGATTACGTTACAGCTCACGCTGAGTAATTAATCGCAAATTAAGGGCAGCATTCGCTGCCCTTAATCTATATATCCAAACCACCTCAAAGTTCGTGATTCAAAAACAAACCTTAACTCCCAATCTTAACTAAAAATTATTTTTGCTAGTGTTATGCGTTTTTAATCTATTTTGGGACTAGCACTTTGAGGTAGCTTGGGTATGATCATCCACCTTATAAAAATATCCCTTATTGGAGGCAAACCGTGGCTAAACGTCGAGTCGTCGTAACTGGCTTAGGAATGTTGACGCCGCTAGGTAATAATGTTCAATCAACCTGGCAAGGCTTATTAGATGGTAAAAGTGGTATTCAAACAATAACCCACTTTGATACATCAAAATTTGGTACAAAGTTCGCTGGTTTAATTAATGACTTTGATGCATCGGCTTATATGTCACCAAAAGATGCAAAAAAAATGGATTTATTTATCCAGTACGGCATTGCAGCGGGTGTTCAAGCTTTTGAAGATTCTGGCCTCGAGATAACAGAGCAAAATGCAACACGTATAGGTGTGGCTGTAGGTTCAGGTATTGGTGGTTTAACGCTTATCGAAGAAAACCACATTAAACTATTAAATAGTGGTCCGCGTAAGTTATCGCCATTTTATGTGCCATCTACCATTATTAATATGATTTCAGGTCATTTATCAATAATGCATGGGCTTCGAGGCCCAAATATTTCTATTGTAACGGCTTGTACAACAGGTTTGCACAACATAGGCCATGCTGCGCGTATGATTGCTTATGGCGATGCTGATGCAATGGTTGCCGGTGGCGCCGAAAAAGCCTGTACACCAATTGGTATGGGTGGCTTTAATGCTGCACGTGCACTATCAACCCGCAATGACGATCCACAAGCGGCTTCTCGCCCTTGGGATAAAGACCGCGATGGTTTTGTGCTTTCTGACGGTGCTGGTGTTGTCGTAGTTGAAGAGTACGAACATGCTAAAGCACGTGGTGCTAAAATTTATGCTGAGCTTGTAGGCTTTGGCATGAGTGGCGACGCGTACCATATGACATCACCACCAGAAGACGGTGCAGGCGCTGCCCTTGCAATGCAAAATGCATTAAACGATGCGCAAGTAAATGCAGAGCAAGTGGGCTACATTAATGCACACGGCACATCAACGCATGCTGGCGATAAAGCCGAAACTGCCGCTGTTAAATCTATTTTTGGTAATGCAGCTAAAGATGTAATGGTTGGTTCGACTAAATCAATGATGGGTCACTTATTAGGTGCTGCGGGTTCTGTTGAATCAATCGTTTCGATTTTATCGTTAACGGATCAAAAAGTATCGCCAACTATTAACCTTGATAACCCAGACGAAGGGTGTGACTTAGATTATATTGCGCACACTGCACGTGATGCAAAGCTAGACTTTGCACTGTGTAACTCGTTCGGTTTTGGTGGTACTAATGGCTCGTTGCTGTTTAAAAAGGTATAATCTTTTTTAACAACGAATCAAATTATAAGAGCTCAGTTGTTTAACTGGGCTTTTTTTATATGCCAAATAAAATGCAAACAATAATAGCAGTAGATCAAAACAGCACTTTAAGCACGTGTGACAGAGGCTTAAATTACGGTGACGGCTTTTTTACAACGGCTAAAGTTGTTGATGGGCAAGTACAGTATTGGGCTCACCATAAAGCGCGTTTGATTGAATGTGCACAGCGTTTGGGTTTTCCTGAGTTAGACTTTAATAGCCTTGAAAATCAAATTGCTCAGTATATAAAAGCTGCACCACTGAACGTGCTTAAAATACTTGTAACGCGAGGCGAAGGCGGACGTGGTTATGGGCTGCCAAGTGAGTGTAATATTACTATTTTATTGAGTGTATTAGATTACCCTAGTAATTACAGTGCGCTTACTAAAAAGGGTGTAAGTCTCGAAATAAGCCCAATTAAATTAGCTGCACAACCTCATTTAGCGGGTCTTAAAACATTAAACCGGCTTGAGCAAGTACTAGTTAAAAAAGCAATGCAAACGCAAAACTGCGACGATGTGTTAGTGCTTGATTACAATAACAATATAATTGAAGCCTCAGCAGCTAATATTTTTGCGATTAAAAATAAGTGTGTGTTTACGCCATTGCTTGATGAGTGCGGAATAAAGGGCGTTTACCTACAATCGTTATGTGCTAAATTACCAGTTGAATTTAAACGCGTGAAAGTAGAAGACCTAATCCAAGCAGACGCCGTATTTGTGTGTAATAGCTTAATGGGAGCAGTACCAGTAAAACGTATTGAACAACAGGTATTTAATACAGACGACAGCCACGCATTATTAACTAAATTATTAGCCAAGGAGGCTGAGTGTTAAAAGTTATTTTATCGGTACTCTTTTTAGCTGTTATAACCACTGCTGTTGGTTACCAGCAATTACAAGCAACAATAAATAGCCCGTTAAAGTTAGCTCAAAACACACAATTTGAAGTTAAGCATGGCACTGGCTTTAATAAGTTATGTCATCAATGGCAAGCTAATACCTGGGTCGAAAGTTGCTGGCGCTATCAGGTAATTGCCAAATTAGATCCCACACTCACCGACTTAAAAGCGGGGCTTTACGAGCTAACAGCCGATAGTGTTATCAGTAATATAAAAAAAATTAATCAAGGCCAGCAAGTCAGTTTTAGTTTTACCATTATTGAAGGGCAAAACTTACGTGAAGTACTAAGTGCTATTAAAAAAGCCGATAATTTACAAAACGATTTAAAAAGTGATGAACTAAGTACTCAAATACTGGGTAATGACACGCACTTAGAAGGCTGGTTATTCCCCGACACTTACCACTATCATAATAACGATACTGCAAGCAGTGTATTAAAACGTGCAGCACAAAAAATGCAGCAAACATTAGATGATGCTTGGCAGCAGCGCGCTGCTAATCTACCCTATAAAACAGCATACGAAGCACTAATAATGGCTTCAATTATTGAAAAAGAAACAGGCCTTGCCAGCGAACGTCCGTTAATTGCATCAGCGTTTGTTAATCGATTAAACACCAATATGCGCCTGCAAACCGATCCCACCGTAATATACGGGCTAGGCGCTGATTTTGATGGTGATATTAAACGTAAAGATTTGCGCGATTATACGCCTTACAATACGTATCGTATTAATGGTTTACCGCCAACACCTATAGCAATGCCATCAAAAGCCGCTATTTTAGCTGCAGTTAATCCGCCGCAAAGTGAATACTTTTACTTTGTCGCAAAAGGCGATGGTAGCCACCAGTTTTCAACCACGTTAAAACAGCATAACGCGGCAGTTAAAACGTATATATTAAATAAAAAGAATTAATATTTTATGAAACCAAAATTTATAGTAATAGAAGGGCTAGAAGGCGCTGGTAAATCAACCGCTATTTCGTTATGCCAAGATTTTTTAAACAAAAAACAGATCGACTTTATAAATGTACGTGAACCAGGCGGAACACCACTAGCCGAATCACTGCGCACACTTGTAAAAGCAGAGCATGAAGAAGAAATTGCCTTTGAAACCGAATTGCTGATCATGTATGCGGCGCGTTCGCAGTTAATGCATAACGTCATTAATCCTGCGCTTGAGCAAGGTCAATGGATATTGGCTGATCGCCATGATTTATCATCTCAAGCATATCAAGGTGGCGGACGAGGTATTAGCTCAAATACACTAGCGTCGTTATCATCAATGGTATTAAAAGGATTGAAGCCCGATTTAACTATTTACCTTGATATTGACCCTGTTATTGGCCTTGAACGTGCAAAAGGGCGAGGCGAACTTGATAGAATAGAGCAAGAAGCTATTGAGTTTTTTCAGCGCACTCGCATGCGTTACCTTGAGCTTGCTAACGACGACAGCTCAATTAAAACAGTTGATGCAAACCAAGACATCGATAAAGTACACCGCGATATAACTAACGTACTACGTACATTTTTTGAAGGGCTAAAATAATATGGTACTGCCTTGGCTACACGATACACAGCAACGCTTAGCGCAGAGCTTTCGTGGCCAGCGTTTTCATCATGCACAGTTGTTTTGTGGACCCATTGGCGTTGGTAAATTCGAGTTAAGCGATCAGTTAGCTAATGCCTTATTGTGCCAAAATATAGTACAGCAATCAGCAGCTGCTAATAGTATTTTAGCACCGTGTGGCCACTGTAAAAGTTGTTTACTCACACTTGCAGGCACGCACCCTGATAAACGTTTAACGCAGGTTGATGGGCAAAGTATTGGCGTAGACGATATACGCGGGATCAGTGATTTTATGAATCACTCTGCGGCGCAAAATAGTAACAAAGTAGTTGTTATTAAAAATTGTGAAAAAATGACAACCGCCGCAGCAAATGCATTATTAAAAACGCTAGAAGAGCCAAGTAATAGCCGATTTTTGATACTTACAACAAGCCAAGCTGCACAGCTTCCGGCCACGATATTAAGCCGGTGTGCTAAAACAGATATAAAAGTAATAAACACACAACTTGCCCAGCAATGGCTTGAGTCATTGCAAATTAAAGGTTATAGCTGGTTGCCACTTTTTTATAGCCAACCATTACAAGTTAAGCATTGGCAAGAGCAAAGTCAGTTACAAAGTATTGATATGCTTTATAAGTTTGCAACTGAGTTTAAACAAAGTCATAATTTTAAAGTGTTAGTCGATATTATAAATAAACAGCCTGAGCTTGTTCGCATATTTACTTTGTTCTTAAGTGAGCAACTAAAGCAGCAGTTAATGCAAGGCATGAGCTTTGATGCATATCAGATTGCGCAACAGGCTCTGAGTGAATTTTTGCAAAATAACACAAAAATCCTTGGGCTTAATTTACCGCTTGCAGTATCGCGATTAGCGCACATATTACGTAATTCATAAAAAGGATTAAACATGCAAGAGCTATTAGTTGATATAGATGATCTAGATGAATTATATCGTTGTTATATGCCTTATTTAAAAAAAGGTGGCTTATTTGTACCCACTAATATGCGTTACGAAGTAGGGCACTCATTGGCACTTAGAGTTACCTTGCCTGATGCACTAGAAGATGATGTAGTGACGGGTAAAGTGTCGTGGATCACCCCACAAGGTGCACAAAGCTCTAACCCACCAGGGATAGGTATTACTTTCTTAGATGATAAAACAAACCTTAATTCCAAGATCGAAAAACTACTGGGGACTATGTTAAACTCCGGTAATCCGACTTACACCATGTAGTAAAAAACAGGCCCAATTTTGATTGTAGATTCGCATTGCCATTTAGACCGTCTTGATTTTGATAAACTTGATTTAAACCTTGACCAAGTGCTTGATAAAGCACGTGCTAAAAAGGTTGAGCATTTTTTATGTGTAAGTGTAACACTTGATCAGTTCCCGAGTATGCTTGATAAAATTCAGCATTACGACGATGTATCAGCTTCTTGTGGCGTACATCCACTTGATCAAAAAGACGCACTTAACAAGCAGCAGTTAATTGACCTAGCATCGCACGACAAAGTAGTCGCTATTGGCGAAACAGGCCTTGATTATTATTATTCAAAAGATACACATGCAGTACAGCAAGCCAGTTTTGTTGGGCATATTGAAGTAGCTAACGAATTACAAAAGCCGTTAATTATTCATACTCGCGATGCACGTGTCGACACCATAAATTTAATGCGTGAACATAAAGCGGAAAATTGCGGTGGCGTATTGCATTGTTTTACTGAAGACTGGGATATGGCTAAAAAAGCCATAGACATGGGCTTTTATATTTCGATTTCCGGCATTGTTACCTTTAAAAATGCTTTAGAACTAAAAGAAGTCGTAAAACAAATCCCACTTGATCGCTTATTAATAGAAACCGACTCGCCTTATTTAGCACCTGTCCCGTATCGTGGGCAAACAAACCAGCCAGCGTACGTAGAAGATGTAGCTTATTACATTAGCGAACTTAAAGGCATTAGCTTTAATGAACTTGCTAAAGCGACTACCGAAAACTTTTATTCTTTATTTAAATTAGCAGCTAAAGGCTAAATACATGATTACTAACACGGCAAACCTTCCTATTTTACTAATGGGGCCAATGGTGCGCCGTGCAGAGCAAACTGGAGTCTGTATTCAGTTTGCTACCAGCAAGTCTGCAAACTGCCAAATAAACTTATTAAATGTTGAGTGTTATAGTGATCAACACACTGTTTCTTTAGGGGAACATTTGTATCTGCATTTCGTCATTATAAAGCCAATAGACAACAAACTCCCTCTAGATAGCTTATTAAACTATGAGCTTGTAATTGACGATACAGTAATCGATTTATCGCCTTGGTGCTATAGCAGTCAAACAACGCCTGCATTTGTAATCCCCGATAAACTCAGTGATATTTTGCATGGCTCGTGCCGTAATGCACATCATCCAGCAAAAGATAGCTTAGTGTCTGCAAGTCACTGGCAAAATACCCAGCGTGCCAACAATAACGAAGGTGCACAACTATTTTTGCTCAGTGGCGATCAGGTTTACGCCGATGACGTAGCAGGCCCCATGTTATTAGCTATTCATCAGTTAGTTAAGCAACTCGGTATTTATAAAGAGCAACCACTTGCCATTGAGTTACCGGACGATATAAAAGAGCAACTTTATAATCGTCATTTGTATTTACCAAAAACGCCTTGGCAAAAACGTTCAAAATTAGGTATAGGTTACTGGCTAAAAAAAGACGAACCTCACTTTTCAAGTGTAAAAGCCTACAATCACCTTATCCATTTTGAAGAATACATAGCGCTTTATTTATTAAATTTTAGTGCTGCTGCTTGGCAATGCGTTGATATACAAAATACAACGTATTCAGGTCAAAACAAGCAAAACAAAACTATTTTTGACGCTGAAAAAACAGCACTGATTGATTATGCAAAAGGCTTAAGTGAAGTAGAGCGGTTGTTTGCCAATGTATCGACATTAATGATGTTTGACGATCACGATGTAACCGATGATTGGAACCTCACCGCTGGGTGGGAGCAAGCTATAAATGAAAATCCAAGTAGTAAACGAATCATTAATAACGGGTTAATTAGTTATTGGCTTTTCCAAGGAATGGGGAACGATGCACTAAATAAAACAGGCGAGTTACTAACACCTTTTAAGCAAAGCCGTACTGCTAATAATTTATGGCAGTTTAAAGCATTTGATAAACCACTAAATGATTTTAGTTTTTGGCATTACGAGTTAACTACAACCCCAAAAGTAGTGGTGCTAGATACACGTACGCACCGTTGGCGAAATGAGCAAAATTTTAACGAGCCTTCAGGTCTACTTGATTGGGAACGCCTAACAGAGCTTGAAGAAAGCCTATTAAGCCACGATCAGGTTATTATTGTATCGCCAGCCCCCGTATTTGGTGTTAAATCAATAGAAGCTATTCAAGCCATGTTTAATATTTGCGGGCAACCGCTTATGGTTGATGTAGAGAACTGGATGGCACACGAAGGATCGGCTAAAAAACTACTCGATACGTTTAGGCGAACTGATACACCAAACGAAACGCTTATTTTATCGGGAGACGTGCACTATTCATTTTGCTTTTCAGTGCAAAAACGTTTTGGTAATCACCCCAACCGAATTTGGCAACTTACCGCCAGTGGTATTAAAAACGAATTTCCACGTAAATTAATAAACGTACTCGATAAACTAGATTCAATTTTATATGGACCAAAAAGCCCACTTAACTTTTTTACTAAACGTTGGCATATGGAAGTAGATAAACACCAAACTAAGGGCGAAGGGCAAAAGTATTTAGTAAGTGACTCTGCGATTAGTTTAATAACACTCGAACAAGGCAATTTAGCGCGTTATCAATTGATTCATGGCTCTGGGGAATTAACCGAATTTGATTTAGTTGAAAATTAAAAAATGCCCAGAGTAATTAGGAAAACTCTGGGCTTTAGAATGACTCTCTGTTGAGTCTTGCGTTAACTAAAAAAACTTTCTAGATTCTTAGGGAGAAGAAGAAAGTACTTAAAAGTGTAGTTAAGTAATAATAAAAGGCATAACTAAATTTTGCATTTAGTTATATTTAATAACAAATGCTTAGATTTTTTATGTGCAGTTTAAAATGGTTATCCATTTTTTATACCCAGCTTATTAACTGCGTATTTTGCACGAGATCTCGCGGCAGTGAGTTTTTAATCTTATTTTTTTGCCATTTTCCCAGCCCAATAGGGCACCCACACAGTGTTAAAACTACTTCACCAATTGTTTGAGTTGCCTCAGTTAAGCGTATATCTTTACCTTGAAAATAATCATTTGCTTGCTCGTTATTTAACGCGTAAATATTAGTTTTGCATTCATTGCCAAATACGGTTGCAAACTCATGGGTTAGCCTTACGCCATTTTTATGAATAATGCCAATTTGAATACCTAAGCGTGCGTACTTAATTTTATTTTGCAGGGCTTCAAACCCTTGTGGAAATAACCACAGCTCTTTGTCGCGCTGCATTAAGTTGCCAGGAAGATTAGTTAACTCAAAGTGTTTTTTAAGCGACTGCATAAACGCGGCACTTTGCTTTTTATCAAACTCATTAAACGGAAACGCGCCTTTTTTAACAGTTTGATTTGGATTATTACAACTTGTTTGCTTTTTAAATTTTGCAATAAAAAAGCCTTCGCTATCGAATGTTTGCGGCCAAACATGCAAATAGCCCTCATTAGTTGTGGCTTCGCTTGCACCTTCAAATAAATCACTTAGGGATTGTGGCTCTATATAGTCGCCAAATTCACTGAGTAAATAATCGCATACTTGCTGGTTTTCGAGCGGAGTAAGTGTACAGGTTGAATACACTAACGTGCCACCTGGCTTTAATGCGTAAAATGCGCTTTTAATTAAGTCTTTTTGTACTTGGGCTATTTGTATGTTTGATTCTATTGACCAATTTTTTAGTGCGTCGGCGTCTTTACGCACAGTACCTTCGCCAGAGCATGGCGCGTCTAGCAATATGCTATCAAAGCATTCAAACATGTAGTTGCCAAATATAACGCCATCAAAGTGCGAGAGCGCACAGTTACCAACCCCCATGCGTTTTAAGGTGGCGCTAAGTACCTTTAAACGAGATGACGAAAGCTCATTTGCAACAAGCACGCCTTGGTTATCCATAAGTGCTGCAAGTTGTGATGTTTTAGAACCCGGTGCTGATGCCATATCAAGCACGGTGTTATTTTGCGAGTTAGCGAGTTTAATACTTTGTTTTAAGGCAATAGGCGGCAGCATTGAACTTGCTTCTTGTACGTACATCGCACCGCTTAGATGTAAGTCAGTATTACCAAGAGCGAGGTTTTGCTCTTCATCGCTTGGGCGTTCTAACCAAAAGCCTTCACTGCACCAAGGGATGGGGGTTAGCAGCCAATTTTTTTCAGTTGCACGTTCTACAAATTCTTCAATGCTAATTTTTAATGTATTAACGCGGATAGATTTTCTGAGTGGCCTGCGACACGCATTTAAAAAGTCATCTAAGTTTAGATGCGCTGGTAAATAGGTTTTTACGTCATCAATAAAGTGCTCAGGAATAAAAGTGTTGGCGTTCACGCGTTGGCTCATACTATAAAAATAAAGCGCGATAATAGCATTTATATAATGCATTTTCAGCGCTTAAAGACGTAACATCTGATTTATTGCCCTGTCGACACTTCATTGTTTTAGTCCATTTTAAAACCATTTTTATGCGACTTTAGGTTAATAGTGTCGACAATGGGCGTGTTTTTTAGCCATTTTGATAGGTTTAAGGGTTGACATGATTTTTTAATAAGCTCATAGTAATCACACTAATTGTCGACAATCTAAAAAATAACTTATGACACACACACTTTTAAACGAAGCGCCTATAACTACCGCATCAGATCAAGTATTTGTAGATATGCGCCGTGAGATTGTTGAAGGCAGTATAGTCCAAGGCAGTAAAATATCAGAGCCTGAACTTGCAAAGCGTTATGGTGTAAGCCGTGCAACGCTTAGAGAGGCGTTAAATCGCTTAGAGAGTTGCTACCTTGTTGAGCGTAAAGCTAACGTAGGTTGCCGAGTAGTTGCCCTTACCGCTGAGCGTTTGATTGAAGTTTATCAAGTTCGCAGCTCACTTGAAGGCTTGGCATGTAGGCTGGCTGCCGACAATATGGAACCCGAAGAGATAAAAGGCTTAAAGCAATTACTTAATCAGCATTTGCAAACACAACGTGTTAAAGAGGGCGAGTCTTACTATCAAGAAGCCGGCGATTTAGATTTTCATTACCGTATTATTCAAGGCAGTAAAAACGCGCATTTAATTCATTTACTGTGTAATGAGCTCTATCAATTAATACGCATGTACCGTGTACAAATGGGCATGGTGGGGCCGCGTGTATCAAAAGCGTTTGATGAGCATTTAGCTATTATTAACGCGATTGAAAACCACGACGGCGAACTGGCCGAAATGCTTATGAAGCGCCACATAAGCGCATCGCAAGCAAATATTCAAACCAAATTCGACTTATTAGCTAAGCAAAAAGCATAAGCTGCTAAAAGCTAGCAAGAGCAGTTAAACAGTCATAATTACAGATTAAAACTATAAGTTACTCCACGTAGCAACCGTTCAAAGTGAGGAGAAAGTAATGTCAGCAGGATTAAAATTTAAACACGCTATTGCCAATAACCGCCCGTTACAAGTGGTAGGTACTATTAACGCCTACACAGCGATGATGGCTGAAAAAATGGGTCACCAAGCTATTTACCTCTCAGGTGCCGGTGTTGCAAACGCCTCGTTTGGTATGCCAGATTTAGGTATGACAAGCCTTGATAACGTGCTTGAAGATATTCGTCGTATTACAGGTGCTAGCGACTTACCACTACTTGTTGATGCCGATACCGGTTGGGGTGGGGCATTTAATATTGCGCGCACAGTAAAAGAAATGACTAAAGCCGGTGCGGCGGGTTTTCATATTGAAGACCAAGTAGCGCAAAAGCGCTGTGGTCATCGTCCCAATAAAGAAATTGTAAGCCAAGGTGAAATGGTTGACCGCATTAAAGCGGCGGTTGATGCAAAAACCGATAGCGATTTTTATATTATGGCGCGTACCGATGCATTTCAAAAAGAAGGTTTAAACGCCGCGATAGACCGTGCAGCTGCTTGTGTTGAAGCCGGTGCTGACGCTATTTTTGCAGAAGCCGTACACGACCTTGCTGATTACCAAGCGTTTGCAAAAGCGATTAACGTTCCAATTTTGGCAAACATTACTGAGTTTGGCCAAACACCTATTTACACAAAAGAGCAGTTAAGTGATGTAGGTGTTGAAATGGTGCTTTACCCACTAAGTGCATTTAGAGCCATGAACAAAGCAGCACTAAACGTGTATTCAGCAATTTTAAATGAAGGTTCGCAACAAAGCCAAATTGAAAATATGCAAACGCGTTCTGAGCTTTACGACTTTTTAGATTACCACACGTACGAGAACACACTCGACACACTTTTTTCATCAAAATCTGACAAATAATAATTATTAAAATCACACACAAATTTAAGATAGGAGAAAATCATGGTAGATAAAGCATTAGGCGGCGCGGGTTTACGCGGACAAGTGGCTGGTCAAACAGCATTGTGTACTGTTGGACAAAGTGGTTCTGGTTTAACGTATTGTGGTTATGATATTAGTGAACTTGCCGAAAAAGCGCAGTTTGAAGAAGTGTCTTTTTTACTTTCACGTGGTGAGTTACCAACCACAAGCGAATTGGCAGAATATAAAGCAAAACTAAAAAGTTTACGCGGCTTACCTGATGCGCTTAAAACCGTGCTTGAAAATATTCCTAATGACGCGCACCCAATGGATGTAATGCGCACGGGTTGCTCAATGTTGGGTAACCTTGAAATGGAGCTTGATTTTAGCCAAGCTAATGATGCAATCGACCGTATGGTTGCTGTGTTCCCAAGTATTATTTGTTACTGGTACCGCTTTACACACGATGGCGTACGCATTGAAACACAAACAGATGACGACTCTGTTGGCGCACATTTTTTAACACTGTTACATGACAAAGCACCCAGTGAATTGTTTGCACAGGTAATGAATGTATCACTAATTTTGTACGCAGAGCACGAGTTTAACGCCTCTACCTTTACAGGGCGTGTGTGTGCATCAACGCTTTCTGATATTCATTCTTGCGTAACTGGTGCGATTGGTACGCTGCGTGGTCCATTACATGGTGGTGCTAACGAAGCGGCAATGGATATGACTCAAGGTTTTACAAGCGCTGAACATGCTGAGAAAGAAATTATGGGCATGCTTGAACGTAAAGACAAAATAATGGGCTTTGGTCACGCGATTTATCGCGAATCGGATCCGCGTAACGTAATTATTAAAAAGTGGTCTGAAAAACTAGCAGCAGAGGTAGGCGATACCGTGCTTTACCCTGTGTCTGTTCGTTGTGAAGAGATTATGTGGCGCGAGAAAAAACTGTTTTGTAATGCTGATTTTTTCCATGCATCTGCTTATCACTTTATGGATATTCCAACTAAATTATTTACGCCAATATTTGTAATGAGCCGTGTTACTGGTTGGACTGCCCATGTAAAAGAGCAACGTGCTAACAACCGTATTATTCGCCCAAGTGCCGATTACACAGGGCCCGATGCACGTAGTTACACACCAATAGAGTCACGTTAAAAAATGGGTGAGCACGCATGTGCTCACTTTTTTATTGCACATAGCCACTAGCGAGCAGTTTTTCTCAACTTTTCATTAAACACGCTAGCTGTGAGCAAACACCGTCATCAATTAGCGAATTTATTATGACCATAATTAATAATACCCAATACCGTAAACCTCTACCGGGCTCAAATGTCGACTATTACGATACGCAAGAAGCCGTAGATGCAATTAAGCCAGGTGCATACGCCACACTACCTTATACATCGCGTGTATTTGCCGAAAACCTAGTACGCCGATGCGACCCTGCCATGTTAACCGATGCACTTAATCAGCTGATTGAGCGCAAACAAGATTTAGATTTTCCGTGGTATCCGGCGCGTGTAGTGTGCCACGATATTTTAGGCCAAACAGCACTTGTTGATTTAGCTGGGCTTCGTGATGCAATTGCAGCAAAAGGCGGCGATCCGGCTAAAGTGAATCCGGTAGTACCTACGCAGTTAATAGTGGATCATTCACTAGCGGTAGAGCATGCCGGTTTTGATCCTGACGCATTTGAAAAAAACCGCGCTATTGAAGACAGACGAAATGATGACCGTTTTCATTTTATAAACTGGACTAAAACTGCGTTTAAAAATATTGACGTTATTCCACCGGGTAACGGCATTATGCATCAAATTAATCTTGAAAAAATGTCGCCGGTTATTCAAAACCGAGATGGCATTGCATTTCCAGATACACTAGTAGGTACCGACAGCCACACGCCTCATGTTGATGCGCTGGGTGTTATTGCGGTGGGTGTAGGCGGGCTTGAAGCTGAAAGCGTAATGCTGGGCCGCGCTTCTTATATTCGCTTACCTGATATTGTTGGTGTTGAGCTAACAGGTAAGCGCCAACCAGGTATTACCGCTACCGATATTGTGTTGGCCATTACTGAATTTTTACGTGAGCAACGTGTTGTTTCTACTTATTTAGAGTTTTACGGTGAAGGTGCCGACGCGCTTACACTTGGCGACAGAGCAACCATTTCGAACATGACGCCTGAATTTGGCGCAACTGCAGCCATGTTTTATATTGATGATAAAACAATAGATTACTTGCGTTTAACAGGTCGCGAAGAAGAACAAATTGCCCTTGTAGAAAACTACGCAAAAACAGCAGGCCTTTGGAGCGATAGCTTAAAAACCGCAAAATATGAGCGTGTGCTTACGTTTGATTTATCAAGCGTGGGGCGCAATATTGCAGGTCCATCTAATCCACACCGCCGAGTATCAACAAGCGATTTAGCTAAAGAAGGTATTTCGGGTATTGTTGAAAATGAAGAGGGCTTAATGCCAGACGGCGCGTGTATTATTGCTGCTATTACTAGCTGTACTAATACGAGTAATCCACGCAATGTAATAGCTGCAGCACTCCTTGCCCGTAACGCAAATGCTAAGGGTTTAATGCGCAAACCTTGGGTTAAAACTTCATTAGCACCGGGCTCAAAAGCAGTGCAATCATACCTTGAAGATGCAAACTTACTAACAGAGCTTGAGCAACTTGGCTTTGGCATTGTTGGTTTTGCGTGTACTACCTGTAATGGTATGAGCGGGGCGCTTGACCCTGTTATTCAAAAAGAAGTGATCGATCGCGATTTATACACTACCGCGGTGCTTTCGGGTAATCGCAACTTTGATGGGCGTATTCACCCTTATGCTAAGCAAGCATTTTTAGCGTCACCTCCTTTGGTTGTTGCGTACGCCATTGCTGGTACTATTCGCTTTGATATTGAAAAAGGAATACTTGGGCAAGATCAACAAGGTAACGATATTACACTTAAAGATTTATGGCCATCTGACGAAGAGATTGATGCAGTTATTAAGCAAAGCGTTAAGCCTGAGCAATTTAGAAAAGTATACGAGCCAATGTTTAATTTAACCGTAGATTACGGTGAAGATAACGACCCACTTTACGATTGGCGCCCAGAAAGCACCTACATTCGTCGCCCTCCTTATTGGGAAGGTGCACTTGCGGGTGAGCGCACAATGACCGGTATGCGTGCGCTTGCAGTTCTTGGCGATAACATTACAACGGATCATTTATCGCCATCAAACGCAATTATGGCAAGCAGCGCTGCTGGCGAATACCTGACCAAAATGAACGTCCCAGAGGAAGACTATAACTCGTACGCAACGCACCGGGGCGATCATTTAACAGCGCAGCGTGCAACCTTTGCCAATCCAAAGCTGCTAAACGAAATGGTACTTGACGAAAACGGCGACGTTAAACAAGGTTCTTACGCACGCTTAGAGCCACAAGGTACTAATACCCGTATGTGGGAAGCAATCGAAGCTTACATGGAGCGTAAACAACCGCTTATTATCGTAGCCGGTGCCGATTACGGTCAAGGTTCATCGCGCGATTGGGCTGCAAAAGGCGTAAGACTTGCAGGCGTTGAAGTAATAGCAGCTGAGGGCTTTGAGCGTATTCACCGTACTAACTTAATTGGTATGGGGGTTTTACCGCTTGAGTTTAAAGCAGGCACAACGCGTAAAACTCTAAAGCTGGATGGCAGTGAAACGTACAATGTAACGGGTGATTTAAAACCAGGCGCCACCGTTAATTTAAGCATTACCCGTAAAGACAGTGAAGTGCTTACTGTGCCTATGAAGTGCCGTATCGACACCCAAGAAGAGCTTTCTATTTACGCAGCTGGTGGTGTATTACAGCGCTTTGCTCAAGACTTTTTAGAAGCAACACAATCTGCATAAGGGCAAGCATTATGTTTAAACCGCAAATTAAAGTGCCTGCAACCTATATGCGTGGCGGCACCAGTAAAGGTGTATTTTTTAATTTAACTGATTTGCCAAAGCCTGCTCAAGTAGCAGGCGAGGCGCGCGATAATTTATTACTGCGTGTTATTGGCAGCCCCGATCCGTATGCTAAGCAAACGGATGGCATGGGCGGTGCTACATCAAGTACCAGTAAAACCGTCATTTTAAGTAAAAGTGAGCAAGCCGAACACGATGTTGATTACTTGTTTGGTCAAGTGGCTATAGATAAACCTTTTGTAGATTGGAGTGGTAACTGTGGCAACTTAACGTCAGCAGTCGGTGCTTTTGCCATTAGTAATGGTTTAGTCGATAGAAGCAGAGTACCTAATAACGGTGTTGCTATCGTGCGGGTGTGGCAGGCTAATATTAAAAAAAGCATATTAGTGCATGTCCCTATGACAAATGGCGAAGTGCAAGAAATCGGTGACTTTGAACTCGATGGTGTTACTTTTGCTTCAGCTGAAGTAAAACTTGAATTTATGGACCCCGCTGATGGCGATGGCGCGTTATTTCCAACAGGTAACGTAGTTGATGACTTAGAGGTTCCAGGTGTTGGTACTTTAAAAGCAACCATGATAAATGCAGGTATTCCTACTGTATTTATTAAAGCCACTGATATTGGTTATACCGGCACAGAGCTGCAAGACGATATAAATAACGATGTTGCAGCGCTTGAAAAGCTTGAAACCATTCGTGCTTATGGCGCTGTTAAAATGGGCTTAATCACTAACATTAGTGAAGCGCAAGTTCGCCAACATACGCCAAAGGTTGCGTTTGTTGCATCACCTTTAGATTACAAAGCGTCTAGCGGAAAGCTTATTGAAGCTGCAAATATCAATTTATTAGTGCGCGCTATGTCGATGGGTAAACTGCACCATGCCATGATGGGCACAGCGGCTGTTGCTATTGGCACGGCCGCAGCAATCGAAGGCACACTCGTAAATATAGCCGCTGGTGGCGGCGCATTGAGTGAAGTTAACTTTGGTCATCCGTCGGGCACGCTAAAAGTAGGTGCTGAAGCTAAAAATACTGCAGGTAATTGGCTAGTTACCAAAGCAAGTATGAGCCGCAGTGCACGAGTATTAATGGAAGGGGTTGTAAGGGTTCCTTATTAAAATAAAGTCCCTCTTGTGATTATGCAGTGGGGTTTTCTATGTAGTAATTATTTCAATATCTGGGTCTATTTATCTTCGAGGTTGAATTTGCAGCTGTATGTTTGGTTTTTAGGCAAGGCAACGCCTATGGTGTTATTTACTATAAATAGGCGATAACGCAGCATAGATGTCAAACATGCATTGCCCTTGGGTTCGTGTTGGGGACTATTTGCTCGGTTATTACTTAACCTTAACTCTGGTTAAGAGACTTACTAACATATTGAATCATGATGATATTAAACTTATTTTCTCTAGCCAGCTATTTTCAACGCAGTTAGCGAGCCCACTAGATTACAAACCTCGCATCGCGATTAAATTGCCTTAGGTAATAAAAAGAAAAACCAAATATATGGCTCAATGCTTAGCGATTGAAAAAATTTGAATGTTGTCATAGTCATATTTTTTTAGTTAATTTTCATTCCAGTTCAGTAAAAAAACCGCTTTTTTCTTCGATTCATCGCATTTACTTGAAGAATAATATTAACAAACTAAATTAAATGTAATATTCAATTCACAAAATGGATATACTATATTTTAGCGTCCTGAGTTTTTATGATTTTTAATTAGATTACTGAGGGTCATAAAGAAATAGTATGTAGATAAAATCAAAATACATTTAATAAAATGTATAAATATGTAGCAAAAATATATGGCTTAATGGTATTTTTAGAATTCTAGTAACAAAGGTTAGTATTGCGTGTTCGTTTATTATTTTTGTAAACTTGAACAATGCAAATTGTGACTAAACTAATTTCTGATACTCATTTCAAGCTATCAAGGAGAAATAAATGTCGAAGCGTATGATCAAATTTACACCAATTGCAGCATCAGTTGCACTTACATTGGGCTTAACAGCTTGTGGTTCTGATAACGATAGGAATGTATACGTACCTCCTGTTGAATCTTTTAGCTCATCAGATGATGCTCAATTTAATGTTGAAGTAACTGGTAAAGCTGTTAAAGGCGCAATGATGAACGCGGTAGTAAGCGTTTCTACATTAGATGCAACTGGTCAAAGTGTACCTGTTGCATTTAGATTAGAAGCCTCTTCTGAAGCTGAATCTTTCTCTGGAGAAGGTTTATCGCAAGATGCAGCCGATGCTGATTTAGAAGCAAACAAAATTGCAGGTAACCCTGATGATGTTCTAACAAATGAAAGCGGACGCTACAGCATTTTCTTAGAAGATAACTTTACTGGACCAGTTTACATCACAGTTAAAACGTCAGAAGAAGGCGATGAGAGCTTTTTAAGATGTGATGCTTACTTAGGTTGTGGTTCTTACGCAACAGCCCCAGAAGTTGATGATGTAAATGATGGCGATACTGCAATTGAATTTGGTGAATGGTACAAAACTGATCTAGAACTTTCAGTAATCAAATTTGTCCCAGCAATTACAGCTGATACGTCAGGTGCAAGTGGAGCTCAAGGCGATCCAGGTGTATCTCGTTCTTTAACAGCTAATGCAACATTGTTTACGACTATCGGTTCTCAGTTAATTATTACAGCTGGAGGAGAGGTTGGTCCTCCTACTATTGCTGAAGTAAGTTTACGCAGTTTTTTCCAATTAATGGGACCTGATAGCACACTTCAAATACCAGAGTTACTTGCTGACCCTTCAATTGGTGGTGCAGTTGATTTAAGTGATGTAGACGGTGAAGAAGAGTTAAGCGAAGGTATTTTAGCAATTTCTCAAATAGCGTCATCTATTCAAGGTTTAGACTCTATCAGCGATGTGCTAAGTAAATTAAAAACAGGCATTAAAGATGGTAAGTTAAGCGGTAGTGATGATGCTGAAATTGCAGCGTTAGCGGCTAAACTTCAACAAGCAGTAACAAACACATCTAACATTTTTTTAGCCATTGCTACTGGTGATGATGATGCTATTGAAGCTGCAATTATAAATGCATTCAATGTTGTTAATCCAAATGCAACAGATGCTGAAAAAGATGCATTTATTTTACAAGCGGCTGGCATTGCTGCTAAAGCAAAAGCAGCAAAAAATAAAGCTATTAAAAATGGCGCAGCAACTGACGCTAGTTTAGCTCTTATTGCTAAAAAAGTTAAAAAAGCATTAGAAAAGTTAGGTTGTACAGATAACTGTGAAGCTGATGACAATTTTTATGCTCAATTAGCTGTTTCTGTTACAGCAGAGGTTACAGCATCAGAAGCTGAACTTGTTACTTTACAAGCTTTAGTCGTGACAGCTGAGACTAACTTAGCAGATGCTCAATCTCTAGGTGGAGAAACGGTTACTGATGCAGCAAGTGCTGTCGCATTTGCAAGTGCAGTAGCTACACTTGTTAATGAAGCTGAAACTGCCGATTTAGCAAATAAAGTAAATAAATTATTTATTAAGTCTCAAGGTCTTGTTTCAGCAGCAACATTACTTGTTGACCAAAATAATACATACCAACAAATTCTTGATAATGCAGAAGATCTACTATCTGATGCAAATACAGAAGTTGACAAAGTAAGTGCGTTTGACGCAGCGCTTGCTGAATTAGTTATTGCTGTTGATGCGGCTGTTACAGAGTTTGATGTTGAAGTAACGGCGGCTAAAGCTATTGCTATTGATGCAGCAGATGTTGCAGATGCGAAGCAAACCCTATCAATGACAGCAGAAGCTGCTTCTACTTCAGCGCTTGCTGATGCACAAAACGCGACGATCGATACCGCTGTTAATGCAGCGGCTGCTTTAGAGCTTGCAACAGCAGCAGTCTCTGCCGCATCTGAATTTGCTACAACTGTAGATGCATTGGAAATTGCTATAGCGCAAGCTAAAGCAGCTGCACAAGCATATTTAGATGTTGCTGTAACAGATGAAGATAAAGACGCAGCACAAACATTAGTTGATGATGCTGATGCAATGGTTAAAGTTGCTACTGATAAAGCTGAATTAGCAGCAGAGCAGTTTACAGCTGCGTTAGCGCTTCAAGTTGCTGCAGAAGAAGCGCTTCCTAAACTAACTGTACTAGCTTCTGTTAAAGCTACGTCAGAGTCATTAGCGACTATGACAGTGCTAACGAGTACTGGTGGTGATGCTATTATTGATGCTGCTGAAATTGTAGCTGATGTAATCGATGAAGTTTCTGGTATGGGTGATTCTGCATCGGGTACATCTACACGTTTCCCTAACTGGGCTTACAATTACAGCTTAGATGATCTTACACTTATGCTTAGCAATGCTACTACAGGTGAAATGATTAACGCAGCGGCTTCTTATGAAGGTGATAAGCTAGTTGTTGCTTGGGGTGCTACGCTGGTAGGCGAAAATGATGCATCTATTAAGCTTGTAACTGCTGATACGCAAGTAGCAGCATTGACAGATTGTGTTGAATTTGCAGCAGGTACAATTGATGCTACTCAAATCGATTCATGTTTAGTATTTACTTTTGATGGCGCGGTGACGGCTGATAATGTAGATGATGCAGAAATCATAATGACTGAAACGACTAACCATATTGAAATTATGGATGGCGATTCTGGCTTTAACGGCGTGTTAAGCATTACAGCTGATGAAGAAACAGATTCAAGTTCTATTTCATTAGAAGGTGTATCTGGTGATGTAGACTTTAAAGTAATGAGCTCTGACAGTACCTTAGATATTACTGTGAATGATGCTATGGGTTACACATTGTCTATTACTGATGGCGAAAGTGCGGATTACATAGGTAGCGTTATGGCTATGTACAATGAGGCTATGATGTCTTTTGGTACAGTAACCGAGATTACTAATGGTATTTCAATAACCTATATCGATGGTGACGTGGTTGATTACACTGATGTTGATTTAATTGATTCATCTAAGTAATATTTAAACTATAAAAGGGAAAAGCCTAGCGCTTTTCCCTTTTTTTATAGAAAGCGATTAAATTATGAAAAAAAAAATTCTCTTGTTAGGATTTTCAACAGCTCTTATTTCTCCATTTGTTTCCGCAGATAACCAATTTCAAGTATTTACACATTTTGACGCAGAGATTTACACCGAAGCACAGCCAGTACAAGCTTTTGTCGATGATTTCGATGCACCACTAAAATCGGGAGACAGTGCATTTACTTACAATATATTTGAAGTCGGTGTGGGTTTCGGGAATTTTAAGGTTGGTTTACAAAGTCGCTATGATTACGTGCTTAATTTTGATCCAGATACGGCCAAATACACTCACACTGAAAAAAATGATTTAGAGTTTGAGGATCGTTTTTATACATATAATTTAGATGCAAAACAAGCGACTTCAAATGGTGTTTTTGTATCTTACGATTTTAAGTTTTTAGATAAAAATTCATTAACAATTACACCTAAATTATCCGTTTTTTCGAGTACGCATTTTCAAGATGCTACTGTAAATGGCGAAATTTATAGCGATGAAGTTGAAGGTGCTGTAACTGTTGATTACAATTTTTCAAAAGATATTTTATTTAAAAAATTCACACCAGACCAGAAACCTGAAGGCCTAGGCTATAGCCTAGATATTTTTGCTGATTGGCAAGTAAATGATGAACTACAACTTGGTTTTAGTGTAAAAGATTTACTCTATAAAACAGATTACGACGATAGTGGCTTTGTTAAAGGCCAAACTACAGAAGTTCCATTTAGTGAAAATGACAACGGCGACATTACTACCCAGCCAACAGTATCATTAAAAACGTCTGCATTTGGAAATACCGAATCGCATGATTTTGAGATGGAAATGCGACTACAAGCATTTGCCGATTACAGAATAAACGAGCGTTTTTCAACCCAACTAACTTTAAAACGTTACGATAAAGACACGTTTAGCCAATTAAAAGGCCGCATTCACTTTTGGGATCATTGGAAAGTACAAGCAGGCTACGAAACAAAAAGTGAAGCGTTTTTGGTTGGTATAGAAAGTGAATATTTTGGTCTTAATTTACAAACAGATAGCTTAGATTTAGATAAAGCCTATTATGCGAATGTGAATTGGTACGTGAACATTAAGTTTTAAGGAATGAAGATGTTAAAACAAATTATACCTTTAGGGGTCGCTATTGCATTGGTAGGTTGTGGTTCTTCATCAGACAGTGACAGTTCAGAATCTGTTGCAGTGAGTGAAGCTTCAACATCTTCTTCTGTAAATTTTTATGTATCTAATTGGCAATCACCACAGGGAACGCTTAATGTTTTAGATAGTGATGGGGTGGTGAAAGAATCAATTGAAGTCGAAAACATCAATACTGCGAGTATAAATGTAACTCCACTTACTTTTAATAGCTTTGAGTTTATACCTAGTGATACAACGCTACCTTGCCCACGCTTTACCGGTTGCGGCAGAACAGTTCGTGGTGATGCAAATGACTTAAACGCGAACCGTTTAATCGACTATCAAGAATTAACAGCCGTTACTCTTAATTACAAAGCAGCTGCTTTTAGTGCTCCTGGTGTAAATACGGTTTATTTATCGCCATTGAGTAAAGCAATTACTGACGAAGGTTTTGGTGCTACACAGGCTAGTTTATCAGCCACGCCTTTTTATCATTTAACGCACAGTAATTTAAATGCAAGTGTTGAAGCAGAAATGGTTACTAACGCATTTACTTACGCGGCAATTTTAGCTGGTGTTGCTGATAGTACGTTTAGCGTTGTAAGTGCTTTTAATGCATTTACTAACTTGGAGACTGACCAGCAAGCGTGGCAAGATTACAGCGATTTAGCAGTGCAGTATGTTACAGATAACTTATTTAGCGACCAAGGTAATGCTTTGCTGAAAAATGTCGCTGGTCAAGTTAAGCAAACCATTGCGAGCGTAACTACATTCACAAATTGGCAGGCTCGTTCAGCAGAAGTACAAAGCTTAGATTCAAGAGAGTTACTTGTTGATACGCGAAATATAATAGGTGTTGCAAGACTTCAAGAAAAAGCTTACTCAGATGAATTAGACGCAAAATTTACTGAGCTTGAAGGTGCATTTGATGAAGACACACAAAGAACTCTTAGTGCGCTTACTAATGCTTTAAATGAAGTTATTACAAACTATTCTCCACTTGCAGAAGGCTCTACGCCAGCAGGACAATATAAGCTTCGTGATTTGGATATCATTTATAGCCAATCACCTTATACATGGGCTATTACTGGCACATATGATGATTTACCTATAGCAATTGATTTATCAATCCCAACATTTAGGGTAAGTGGTGTACTGGGAGATAAAATTGAAGGTGTAATGAGTGCAACTGTCACAAATGGCGCTACGGTATTAAGTGTTGATGTGAGTGAGCTGGTTATTCAATTTGATGGTATAGATGCTCAAAGTGAATTAAACCCAGAAGCTGATACAGGTATAGCGCAGATCACGACCAATGTAATTATCAATAAAACAGCGGGTAAACTAGAAGGTGACTTATCATTAAACTTAAATCGTTTTGTTAATTCACTAGGTGAGGAGTCAACTACGTTATCTACCTTTGATTTTAATGGTAATTACGTAAGCGGCATTCAAAACACTGCATTTCATATCACAGCAGTAGAGGCTTCGCCTTTTATTGGCGAAGACAATGATGATTTAGCCTTTACTTTTGAGTTAGATTTTCCATTAAGTGGAGCAAGCGACTTTAAATTTGCATACGTAGGTGATGTTGAAAATTTATCTGAACTTACTTCTACAGATATATTTGTTAGTGTAAAAAATAGCGCGCTAGATTTACGTATTCGTGATGTTAGTGGCAATATTAACCTCATTGCGAAAGGCGAAAATGGCCGTTGGTTAGATGTAAAACAAAAGGGCCGTAATTACAGTGGCGGTTTATATTTTGGTGATACTAAAATAGCTGACGTTACTGCCGTTCGTGGCATCCCCGGGGTTTTATTTTCAAATGGCGATTTTGAATCGTTGTTCTAATTAATTGACTTAAATATTAGACATAAAAGCCCAACATTAGTTGGTTTTTTATGTCTATATTAAGTATTTATAACAACTCAATACTTACCGTTGCACCTTTTTCGATATTGCCGCTTTGTGCTGGCACTACAATTAAGCAGTTAGCTTTACTAAGCGACGAAAGTACACCCGAGCCCTGTTTATTAAACGGGGCAACCACCAAGTCACCTTGCTCGTTAGTTGTTGCAGTACCGCGTTGAAAGTCGGCTCTTCCTGGGCGCTTTTTAATAACGGATGTAGTAATAGCGTTAAAACGCATTTTAGGATTTACGTCACCAAGACCCGACAGCTTTTGCAGTGCAGGCTCTACTAACTGATTAAATGTAACAGCAGCCGACACAGGGTTACCTGGCAAGCCAAAAAAGTAACTGTTACTTAATTTACCAAAGGCAAAAGGTTTGCCTGGTTTCATGGCTATTTTCCAAAAGTGAATATTGCCAATTTCGTTGAGCACTTCTTTTGTAAAGTCGGCTTCACCAACGGATACACCGCCTGAGCTTATTACGGCATCGGCAAGTTCGTTCGCTTTTAAAAATGCATTAGTGATGAGTTCTTTGTCATCAGGGATAATTCCTAAATCAAGCACGTCTATATTTTTTTGTTGCAGCGCACTAATAATAACAGCGCGGTTGCTCTCAAAAATAGCGCCTTGCTCAAGAGGCTGACCAGGTTCTATTAGCTCATCGCCTGTAGAAAGCACGGCTATTTTTAAGTTTCTTACTACGTCTATATTGGCAATTCCTAAAGATGCAAGTAACCCCACATCAACGGCTTTTAGTTTATCGCCTGCTTTTAAAATAACGTCGTCGATTGCTATATCTTCGCCAGCAAAACGCACGTTTTCGTTTAGTTTTGGTTGCGCGGTAAACGTAATTTTATCACCATCAACCGAGGCATTTTCTTGCATTACAACGCCGTTAGCGCCTGGTGCAATGGCGGCGCCGGTCATTATTCTTACGCATTGGCCTGGGGTAAGCGTTTCTTCAAAAACTTGACCTGCAAACACACTACCTACTTGTGTGTAGGTTAAGCTTTTATCTGAAATACACAGCGCATAGCCATCCATTGCTGAGTTGTTATGAGCGGGTACGTTTATAGTTGACTTAACATCGCTTGCTAAAACGCGATCAACGCTTTGCATTATAGAAATAGTTTCAACGTCTTTAACAGGCGTTATTGTGCCAAGTATATTCTGTATTGCAGTTTCAATTGGCAATAAACCGGGTGCATTGCAAACATCGTTCATATATATTGCTTACTTAAATCATTTTATTTTGAAACAATACTTATAATGTCAAAGCTTTACAATACATGGTTGGGTTATTTTTTGTGTGTGATATGCATGTTTTCGTGCAGCGTAAACGCAAAAGAAACGCTGCAAGTAGCCGTGGCGAGTAATTTTAAAACGGTATTGCAAACCCTACTAAAAAAATCTCCATTACCAAATATTGACGTGAAAATATCAGCAGCTTCTAGCGGTGTTTTATATTCGCAAATAGTGCATGGCGCGCCATTTGATGTGTTTTTATCGGCTGACGATTTTCGACCGAAATCACTTATTAAAGAAGGCTATGCCGAGCAAAGCAGTTTAATCACTTACGCGTTAGGTGAGCTTGCTTTGTGGCAACCCAAAGCTGAAAAAGTAAATGATAAAGTAGCCATTGCTAATCCGCGTTTTTCACCCTACGGGCGTGCCTCAGAGCACTACGCTAGTAACCATTTTAAAAAACCAATAAATTATGTGTACGGGAATAACATTACGCATGCGTTTCAGTTTGTGCAAAGCGGTAATGTAGGAGTAGGGCTGGTGGCTGTTTCATCGCTAAAGGCGGCTTACAGTAACACGCAAGATCAAAAATATTTAGAGTACACCGTGCTGCCTACCAATCAATATCCCGATATAATTCAACAAGGCGTTATTATTAGCTCGACTAAAAAGCATGCTAGCGCTAAGCAACTTATGCAATTTTTAATGGCAGAAGCTACGCAGCAGCAGTTAATTGAATTAGGTTACAGAATAAAGGACAACAATGCTTCAAAGTGATTTAACCGCGCTGTGGTTAACTATAAAACTTGCCTTTATAACCGCAGTACTCCTTCTTGTTTTTTGTATTCCACTGGCATACAAGCTCGCTGGCTATAACGGTAAATTTAAACCATTTTTAGAGGCATTAATTGCAATGCCTTTAGTGCTACCGCCTACATTATTAGGGTTTTACTTACTTGTTTTATTTTCGCCTGATCACGCTTTTGGGCAGTTTTGGTTTTGGCTAACGGGTACGCAGCTTGCGTTTAGTTTTCAGGGCGTGGTTATCGGCTCGCTTTTTTATTCACTGCCTTTTGTAATGCAGCCGCTTGTGGCTGGGTTTAAACATATTAATCAAACCTATAACGAAGCTGCCATTGCGCTTGGGTTGAGCCCGTTTAAACGCTTTGTGCATTTAATCATTCCGCTTTTAAAACCCAGTATTGGTAGCGCGTTTGCTTTAGGTTTTGCGCATACATTGGGTGAATTTGGTTTGGTATTAATGATTGGCGGTAATATTCAGGGGCAAACACAGGTGGTGTCTATTGCGCTTTATGACCATGTTGAATCGTTAAATTATACGGCGGCGCATCAGCTTTCACTTATTTTACTGGCTATTTCGTTTGCCTGTTTAGTGCTGTTATTTAAGTTTAATAAAAGCATTGTAGGGGTTAAGCAATAAAATGATTAAGTTAAGCCTTTTTAAAGCACTCAATAATTTTGATTTAGATATAAACCTTGAGCTTGAGTCGTTTAATGTGTTGGGTGTCTACGGGCCTTCAGGCTCAGGTAAGTCAACATTACTGCGTTGTATTAGTGGTTTAGAGCCTGCAAAAAGTGTTCATATTAATAATCAGCCAGTGCATGAGTTGCCAAGTGATAAACGCGGTATAACGCTTCAGTTGCAATCGTGTCCGTTGTTTCCTCATTTAGATGTGGCAGGTAATTTAGCGTTTACACAAAAACACTGCGGAAATAAGCAAACCAGCTTAACGCTTCAATACGTTGTTAAAACACTTGAATTACAAGATTTACTAAATCGTGATGTACAAAGCTTATCGGGTGGCGAGCGCCAGCGTGTAGTATTTGCGCGCACTTTGCTTGCCGGTCAAAAATTTATAATGCTCGATGAGCCTTTTAGTGCGCTTGATTGGTCATTGCGTTTTAAAACGCTCACTAAACTCAATGAGTTAGCCGTTAAGTTTAATATTAAATTTATAATAGTAAGTCACTCATTAAAAGAGCTGCTATTTTGCTGCGATACCCTTATTCAGCTTGATAAAGGTAAGGTGATAAACCAAGGTGCAAGTGCGCACGTTGCAAAAGCTATTTACGCAAACGACAGGCAAACACCGCTGAGCTTAATTAATTACGATGTGGTTAAATTTGATGAAGACTACGGGCTATATCAACTGCAATTACAGCAAAGTGAGCAACCGCTTTTTGTGCTTCCTGCACTTGTAGATAGCAGTAATAAGCTAATTATAGAAAGTGAGCAAATGTCGCTTAGTGCGTTAAAGCCTGAGCAAACAACGCATAGCAATGTTTTAAAGTCGGTATTAACTCAGGCTGAGCTTATTAATAATAAGTGGCAGTTAACGCTCAATGTAGATGGGCAAACATTGTATTGTTTGGCATCAAGACGAGTGTGGGACAAAAACGACTTTAAAGTGGGCGATGTGCTTTATACAACAATCAGTAATCTAGAATAACTAAATGCTGCACACTGCACATTGACTGCTTTTAGCTATTTTAAAACGATTAAATTCCATGCTTAAACCATCCACCAGCAGTAAGTGCTCGCTTAAACCACTTGGCAAACCAGCAAGCATTTTTAGCGCTTCAGTAGCCTGAATACTGCCTATTAGCCCCACAATAGGAGAAAGCACACCAGATTCGGAGCAACTTTGTGTTTGTTCACTAAAAAATTGCGATAAACAACCATAACAATGGCTGTTTTCATCCATAGTAAAACACGCGACTTGTCCTTCCATACGTATTGCAGAGCCAGACACTAGCGGAACTTTAGCTTTAAAACAGGCGTTATTAAGTGCATTACGCGTTGCTAGGTTATCTGAACAATCAATCACTATATCAATGTTATTAAATAATTGTTTTGTAGAGGTATTTACATCAAAAAATGCCTCAATGGTGTTTATATCTATTTCACTATTAAGTGCGTTAAGCTGTTTTTTTGCAGCACTGCATTTTGAGCTACCAATATCGCTTTCTTTATACAGTATTTGCCTTTGTAGGTTGGTTACGTCTATTTCATCGTTATCAACTAAGGTAAGCGTGCCAACGCCAGATGCCGCTAAATATTGACTTACCGCACATCCAAGCCCACCCACACCAACAATTAAAGCATGCGATTGCCATAGCTTCTCTTGTCCGTCTATATCAAGCTGCGGCAGCATAATGTGCCGAGAATAGCGTAGTTGCTGTTGGTACGTTAACGGTGCTTTTTGCATTTTTAAACATCTCATACTTTTTTTGAACAATACCAATTTGTTAAATCCTAGAGCAAGCAGTAACGCTTTTTATTTGCACTGTAACAGCCCATACCCCCTCACTCATATAGTGCAACTATAACGCATTAAAATAATAAATGCATATAACCAACTGAAATATATGGTTTTTAATTAGTGGCTCAGTAATTGCTGTATTGGGTTAACTAAAATTTAACAAAGTTTGGGCTGCTACTCATATAAAAGAGTGGGGCATTTATAAAATAATAATACGTTTACGAGGAAATAAACATGCAACCGAGTTCTGGATTTAACTTAATATCCTTTAAAGGAAAAATGAAAGTATTACATCTAAGTTGGATGGTCTTTTTTGTGTCATTTTTTGTATGGTTTAACCATGCTCCTTTATTGGGTGCAATTGCGGGCTCGCTTGGTATTACCATGGCACAAGTTAAAACATTACTAATTTTAAATGTAGCGTTAACTATTCCTGCCCGTGTTGTGGTGGGTATGCTGACCGATAAATTTGGTCCCCGGATTGTTTATGCGGCGCTACTTATTACCTGTAGTATTCCGTGTTTTATGTTTGCTATGGCAACCACATTTGAACAAGCCGCTATAGCGCGTTTTGCGCTAGGCTTTATTGGTGCTGGCTTTGTTGTGGGCATTCGTATGGTGAGTGAATGGTTTCCTGCTAACGAGCTGGGCATAGCAGAAGGTATTTATGGCGGCTGGGGTAACTTTGGTTCAGCAGCAGCGGCTATGTTATTGCCAATTATTGCACTTATGTTTGGTGGCGAAGATGGTTGGCGTTACGCAGTAGGTTTAACGGGTGTATTAAGCGTTATATTTGGTATTATTTGGTACTTAAATGTAACCGATACACCAAAAGGCGGTACATACTTTAAGCCTAAAAAAGTAGGCGCAATGGAAGTAACCAGTAAAGGCGACTTTGTATTACTTCTTATTATGAAAATTCCTATGTATGGTGCTCTAGCATTACTTACTTGGAAGCTTTCACCAACCGGTGCTAACCTAATTTCGGCTAACTTTGTACTTGCCGTGTATGCTTTTTTAGTTCTGCTTTATATTTACGAAGTGTATAAAACCTTTGACGTAAATGGTCATATTTTTAAAGAGCCAGTACCTGAGTCTCATCGTTATGAATTTAAGCAAGTGGCTGTTTTAAATATTTTATATTTTACAACTTTTGGTTCTGAGCTTGCAGTTGTATCTATGTTACCGCTATTTTTTATGGATGTGTTTGCGCTTGATATGGTGTACGCGGGTATTTTAGCCTCTGCTTATGCATTTATGAATTTAGCATCTCGCCCAGGTGGCGGTTGGATTTCAGATAAATTAGGTCGTCGTATTACCCTTATTGTACTTACAACGGGTCTTGCTGTTGGTTATTTTGTAATGGGCTTGGTTGATGCTTCTTGGCCTTTATGGCTTGCAGTTGTTGCAGCTATGGCGTGTTCGTTCTTTGTGCAAGCTGGTGAAGGCGCTGTATTTGCGGCAGTACCGTTAATTAAACGTCGTTTAACTGGGCAAATTGCAGGTATGACAGGTGCTTACGGTAATGTAGGTGCAGTAGTGTACTTAACGGCATTGTCACTTGTTGATTATCAAACTTTCTTTTTCATTATTGCGGGTAGTGCATTACTTGGTCTAGCTGCACTGTTTTTTATGAAAGAACCAGATGGCCATATTACCGAAGTAAATGAAGACGGCACCGTTGAACTTATTTCAGTGACTTAAGGCATTATTGACTATGTTTGATGAAACACTCCACGCTAAATCGCTAAAAAATGAACTCAACGTTTCATTTGGCGGGCACAGTGCTAAAGGGTTAAAAGCAGAAAATCAAGATGCGTTTGCAGCTCTTAATACCAAAGCGCAAGAAAAAGAGTCTAAAGGCGTTATTGCCTGCTTAGCCGATGGGTGTTCATCAGCAAAAAATGCTAAACAAGCGTCTCAACTTTCGGTTACTCATTTTATAAATGAGTATTTAAATACCCCCGAAAGTTGGGCGGTTAAAAAGTCAGTGTCGAAGGTGTTAGCAAGTTTAAATCAGTGGCTTTATTCGCAATCGGTTAATTACAATCACTTAGGTCAGCGCCAAGCCGATTGGATGACGACTTTTACAGCACTTATTTTAAAGTCGGCAACGGGTTATATATTTCACTTAGGTGATACGCGTATTACTCGCTTGCGAGGAAATAAAATAGAGGCAATAACACGGGATCACAAAGTAAACGATACGCTAACGCGTGCACTTGGCGCACAACTTCATCAAGAAATAGATGTATACGAAGTTGACCTAAAAGCAGACGATATTTATATATTAACCTGCGATGGCGTACACGATGTGCTCCCAAGTAGTGATATAGCTAAATTAATTAACGAGTACACTAATTTAGAAAATGCAGCTAAAGCAATTACCGAACTTGCATTAGCACGAGGCAGTGACGACAACGTAAGTTGTTTACTGGTAAAAGTAGAAAATATTGCCGAGCAAAAGTTAGATGAACTTTACCATTCGCTAACACGACGAAAAATTCCACCAGCGCTTAATGTTGGGCAAAAAATTGATGACTACACGGTTATTCGTAAATTACATGCCAGTAGTCGCTCACACATTTATTTAGTGCAACAAGCGCCCGATATACCGCCAGTGGTTTTAAAAGCACCTTCGGTTAATTTTGAAGACGATGTGCACTACCTTCAAGGCTTTATAAGAGAAGGCTGGGTAGGGCAACGCATAAACCATTTAAACGTGATGAAAGTACTGAGTACGCAATCGCAGAGTCGTTTTTTGTATCATATTTGTGAGTACATGGACGGGCAAACACTCAGTGATTGGAAGCACGACGTGCCGCACCCAGAAATAACCCAAGTACGCAGTATTATTGAACAAATAGTACATGCACTAAGGGCGTTTCAGCGACTCGATATGGTACATCGCGATTTAAAACTCGATAATGTAATGATAGATGCGCACGGTAAAGTAACGCTCATAGATTACGGCACAGTAAGTGTTGCGGCTATGGACGAGTCGGTTAAACAAATTGCGGATGATTGCCCGCAAGGTACTGCCGACTACACCGCACCCGAAACACTTATTACTATGCACGCCGATTTTAAAAGTGATTTGTTTTCACTTGGCGTGATTGCATATGAGTTATTGTGCTCAAAATTGCCTTATAAACCACTGCCACTTAACCACGTAGCGCCAAAAGATTACACCCATTGGCATTACACAAGTATTCGTAAATACAGAGCCGATATTCCGTTTTGGTTAGATCAAGCCCTTATGAAGGCGCTTGCCCCTAAACCTGAGCTCAGATACCAAGCTTTTTCTGAGTTTATAAACGATATCAACAAACCTAATCCTTATTTAGAAAGTACCGCTAATAAAAGTTCAATAATGAAACGCGATCCAGTTATGGTGTGGAAATGTATTTCGCTGTGTTTATTTATTGCTTTGGTATGTGTATTAATAATTAAAACTTAGAGAACCAAAATGCTTAATTACAAGAACAACTTACCTATTATTTTTATACTGGGTTGCTTCACTGCGCCTTCAATAAGCCAAGCTTCGCAAACTGATCTTGATTTTAGACTGCGTTTTGAAAGCGTTGATCAAGAAAATGCCTTAAAAGATGCAAGCGGCTTAACACTTAGAACCCGCTTAACGCATCAAACAGATGAGGTGAATGGTTTTTCAGCCCTTATTGAAGTAGAAGATACTCGCAGCCTATTGGGCGTAGATGATTACAACAATACGGTGGGGAAAAATACTAATTACTCTGTTATTGCAGACCCAGAAAACACTGAGATAGATCAAGGTTTTGTTAAATATGCCCGCGATGGTCTATCGCTAAAAGTAGGACGCCAAGTAATAGCCCTTGATGGGCAGCGTTTTGTTGGGCACGTAGGTTGGCGCCAAGACAGGCAAACCTTTGATGCAGCAACCATTAATTACGCATTTAATAACATAGATTTACAGTACAGTTATTTAAATAAGCGTAACCGCATATTTGCTGACGATAAAGACATTAAATCGTCCGATCATCTAATTAATGCAAGCTTTAAAACAGACTACGGTAAAGTGGTTTTATACAGTTACTTATTAAGTGACGATGCACTACAAGACGACAGTTTAGACACTTATGGCGTTTTTTTTAACGGTAATAAAACCCTAAACGACATAAAATTTTATTACAAAGCGGAGTATGCAACGCAGTCTGCGTCAACAAGCGTGAGTGATTTTGATGCTGATTACTATGCACTTGAAGGCGCTGTGGATTTAAATGGGTTGGGCATAAAAACAGTAACTTTAAAAGTCGGCATAGAGTCACTTGGCTCTGACAATGGCGATTACGGGTTTGCAACACCGCTTGCCACGTTACATAAATTTAATGGTTGGACAGATACGTTTTTAAATACACCCACACAAGGCTTGGACGACACTTACATAAGCTTAAACGGTAAAGCGTTTGACGGAAAATGGCTGGTGGCTTATCACAGTTTTGATGCTAATGAGCAATCAAATGGGGTTGACGATTTGGGTACTGAACTAAACGTACAATACGTTAAACCTATTAATAAACAATACGCAGTGGGTGTTAAATACGCTGATTACTCAGCGGGCGATACTGCTGCTAATAAAGTCGATACTCAAAAATTGTGGGTATGGATGAGCGCTAAATTTTAACCCTCATTATCTTCTAATATTCACTTGTAATTTATAGCGACACAAGATGGTGCAATTGCACCATCTTGTGGGGCTTTATGCTTTTCACCTCTGCACCAATGTAGGTAACTTGTTGATTTTAAGTGCTTATATATTTGGCTTACATATTGCTATAACAAACCTATAACAAATTATTCGATGTCAGTTTTAGTCAATTACTAAAATAGGTATCACTTTAAGGTGGGTAAATGTTAAGCAAGCAGCGTGTTGTAGTGGTAGGAAACGGAATGGTCGGGCACCATTTTGTGCAGCAGCTAGTTTCTCAAAATCAAGCTGATGAGCAATTTGAAATTACGGTACTTAGCGGTGAAGACCGTTTAGCGTATGACCGTGTACAACTATCCTCTTTTTTTAAAGGCAAAACCGCAGACGACCTCGCACTTACATGCAATAAAACCTATGACGATTGGCAAATACGCTTTCATACTCATTCTAAAGTGGTTGATATAAATCGTGATATGCAAACTGTAACGACCGCTAAAGGGGAGTTGTTTGAATACGACAAACTTGTGCTTGCTACAGGTTCATTCCCATTTGTACCGCCTATACCGGGTAAAGATCGCGAGCATTGCCTTGTTTATCGCACCATTAACGATTTACACGCAATAAAAAATTCAGCCCACGGCAGCAAAGTAGGCGTGGTAATTGGTGGCGGTTTACTGGGGCTTGAAGCTGCAAACGCATTAAAGCAATTGGGTCTGCATACTCACGTAATAGAATTTGCTCCGCAACTTATGGGTGTACAAGTTGATGCTGGTGGCGGTCGGCTACTAAAAAACAAAATTACGGATTTAGGCGTTACTGTGCATACATCGGTAGCAACGGAGGAAATAGTAGAAGGTGAAAGTTGCCGTTACAAAATGTGTTTTAAGGGCGGTAAAACCCTTGAAACCGACATGATTGTATTTTCGGCGGGTATTCGCCCTTATGATAATTTGGCCCGCGAGTTTAATTTAGAGTTAGGCGAGCGCGGCGGTATTGTAATTAATAACCACTGCCAAACGAGCGATAAAAACATATACGCTATTGGTGAATGTGCACTGTGGAATAATTTTATTTTTGGCTTAGTGGCACCTGGTTACGCCATGGCTAAAATAGCAGTTGGTCATATTTTACAAGATACGCAGCAAGGTAGTTTACAAAGTACTGGCTTAGACAATAAAGCCGATGAATTTAGCGGTGCCGATATGAGCACTAAGCTTAAATTAATGGGTGTTGAAGTAGGCTCTATCGGCGATGCGCATGCACGCAGCGAAGGCGCAATAAGCTATTACTTTGAAGACCAAGCCAATGGTATTTATAAAAAAATAGTCACTAATTCACAAAGTAATAAGCTGATTGGCGCGGTACTTGTTGGCGATACCAGCGATTACGACAATTTGCTGCAATATCATTTAAACGACATTGAACTTACCACCGATCCCGAAGCGCTCATTATGCCCCTTGCCGGCGACATGGCAGAGCTAAGCGCCGATGACTTGCCTGATGACGCCATTATTTGCGCGTGTCATAAAGTAACCAAACACACCATTGAACAATCAGTTTCTAACGGCTGCATAGATTTGGCAAGTGTGCAGCAAAGCACCAAAGCCAGTACAGGTTGTGGAGGGTGTGAAAAGCTCGTTCAAAACGTAATAAACAGCGTGCTCGCTAAAGCAAGTAACACTATTAACGTAGTTACCATTAATGAGCCTGTAAAACAGCCTGCATAAATTAAAGCACACTAAAAGAGAGCAGTAGTATGACAACGGCAAACACGTCACCAACTATAAATAAAACCAGTTTAAAACAAACAACATGTGCTTACTGTGGTGTAGGGTGCGGTGTTGATATTTCACTTTTTAATAATGTGCCAACCAAGCTTGAAGGCATGCGAGAACACCCCGCAAACTTTGGTCGTTTATGTGTAAAAGGCACCCATTTGCTCGACACAACAGGCAGTGATAATCGCTTAACGTCGCCCCTCATTAATAATAAAGCAGCCACGTGGGATGAAGCAACTGACCACGTTGCCAATAAATTTAACGACGTAATACAAAAGCACGGACCCGATGCGGTGGCATTTTATGTATCGGGGCAGTTACTTACTGAAGATTACTACATTGCTAATAAATTAATGAAAGGCTATATAGGCTCAGGCAATATTGATACAAATTCGCGCCTGTGTATGTCATCTGCTGTGGCAGGTTATAAACGCGCTTTTGGTGAAGACGTAGTGCCGTGTACCTACGAGGATTTAGAGCAAACTGAGCTGCTTATTTTAATTGGCTCTAATGCCGCATGGACTCATCCGGTTTTGTATCAGCGAATGGAGCGTGCAAAGCAGCTTAACTCAAATATGAAAGTGGTGGTTATTGATCCGCGTAAAACCGACACAGCTGAGCTTGCCGACACATTTTTAAATATAAAACCAGGCAGTGACGCTGCGCTTTATAACGGTTTGCTTAATTATTTAAATGAGCATAACCACCTCGATACGCAATTTATTGCTCAGCACACAAACGGCTTTGAAAGCGCATTGCAAGAGGCACAAAAGTGGAGCTGTGAGGCAGTTAGCGACTTTTGCGATATAGCAATTGAGCAAGTCACTGAGTTTTACGCGCTATTTGCTAACAGCCCAAGTGCGATTAGCTTTTATTCAATGGGTATAAATCAGTCAAGTTCGGGTGTAGATAAATGCAACGCCATTATTAATGCGCATTTAGCCTCAGGTAAATTACTTAAGCCAGGCAGTGGTCCGTTTTCAATTACTGGGCAACCCAATGCGATGGGCGGGCGCGAAGTAGGTGGTTTGGCTAATCAGTTAGCGGCGCACTTAGATATTGAAAACGAAGCGCATCAATCACTTGTACAACGCTTTTGGCTCTCGCCAACTATTGCTAACAAAGCAGGCAGCAATGCTATTGATATGTTTGATGAAATAGCCGCAGGCAAAATAAAAGCAGTGTGGATAATGGCAACAAACCCAATGGTGAGCTTGCCCAATAACGCCGCTATTAAAAAAGCATTAGAGACCTGTGAGCTGGTGGTTGTATCTGACTGTATTGCAAAAAGTGATACGTTAAAATTTGCCGATGTTGCCTTTCCATCAACCGGATGGGGCGAAAAAAACGGCACAGTAACTAACTCAGAGCGCAGAATATCAAGACAGCGCCCGTTAGTAGCGCCTTATTCGGGTGCTAAAAACGATTGGCAAATTATGTGTGAAGTCGCTAAAAAAATGGGCTTTGAAGGTTTTGATTTTACAGATCCAAGTGGCATTTTTGAAGAATGGGCACAATTAACCGACTTTGAAAATAACGGCAGCCGATTATTAAACCTCTCTGGTTTAGTTGGGCTCACAAAAAATGAGTATGATAATTTAAAACCCATTATGTGGCCTGTTGTTAAAAATCAGCCTTATAAAAATGGTCAGGTTTTTACAAATAACCAATTTAGCACCGCTGATAAAAAGGCGCGTTTTATACCTATAACGCCGCAATTACCTGTGCAACAAACATCAAGTGATTATCCGTTTGTAATGAACTCAGGGCGTATACGCGACCAATGGCATACCATGAGCCGCACCGGTAAAAGCACTGCGCTTTCATCGCATATTACACGCCCGTACATTGAAATTAATCCGCTTGATGCCAGTAAATTAGCAATTAAACAAAACGATTTAATAAGTGCAATTGCCCAAACAGGACACGTTACCGCGCATGCAAAAGTAACCGATTCGGTTCGAAAAGGTGAATGCTTTATGCCTATTCATTGGAATAAGCAATTTGCGTCATCAGCAACAGTAAGTGGGTTGTATCAATCGGTAGTTGACCCTCTATCTGGTCAGGCTGAGTGTAAACACGGCGCTGTTAATATAGTTAAAGCACCCTTTGAGCAATATATGCAGCTGTTTGCTAAAAACGAACTTGTTATAAACAGTGATTTTTGGCTCAAAGTTAATGCAAGCAATTGCTTTAATTACCAATTGGCGCTTAATGAGCCACAAAGTGATTTACTGTATTACTGCCAAACCTTAACCGGTTTACAAGGGCAGTGGTCGGCTATGAATACGGCAAAAGCCATGCATGTGCAGTGTATTCAAAACGATCAATTAGCGTTTGTTGGTGTTATTTCTAACGAGCAAAAAGAAATATCACTTGAGTGGATAAACCATTTATTTGCAGAGCCATTACTGACCTTTACACAGTTACAGTCTTTGCTTTATGCAACCCCCGATGAAGAATTTACTCAAGGCGTGCAAGTGTGTAGCTGCTTTAAAGTAAGAGAGCAGCCGATTATAAACGCCATTAAAAACGGTGCAAACACAGTCGAGCAATTGGGGTCTGAACTTAAATGTGGGACGAACTGCGGTTCGTGTAAAACACAATTAAGCCAATTAATAAAACAACATTACAAAGCAGGTTCTAGCAGCATTGATGTTGCGGTTGTAATGTAAAGAAAAAAGGAAGCATATGCTTAATGATCAATTTGGTCGGCAGTTTAACTATTTGCGCCTCTCAATAACCGATGTATGTAATTTTAGTTGTAGTTATTGTTTACCAAACGGATATCAGTGCGATACGCCGCGTAATTTTTTAAATAAAAGCGAAATTAGCACGCTAGTAAATGCGTTTGCAGAACTAGGTACTAAAAAAGTGCGTATTACAGGTGGTGAACCGTGCTTGCGAAACGACGTAACCGATATTATAAAACTCTGTAAAAATACGCCTGGTATAGAAAAAGTAGCCATTACTACCAACGGGTTTAATTTATTAAAAAAAATTGATGAATTTGCTGAAGCCGGGCTTGATGCGCTTAATGTAAGTATTGATAGTTTAAATCCGAGTATGTTTAAACTCATAACAGGGCACGACAAACTTAACCTTATTTTAAAAGGGATTGAACGCGCGGTAGAGCTGGGCATAAAAGATATAAAAATAAATGCGGTGCTTGCCAAGCAGTTTAATAAAAACCAATTAAAGGATTTTTTAGCGTGGGTAAAACACCACAAAGTTACAGTGCGCTTTATAGAATTAATGGAAACAGGTGACGGCGCGACCTTTTTTGAAGAAAATCACTTAAGTGGGCAAACGGTTAAAGCCCAGCTTTTAGCTCAAGGCTGGTTACAAGTAGTTAGGGGGAAATTAAACGGACCCGCTGAGGAATTTTGTCATCCTGATTACGATGGTCGTATTGGTTTAATAATGCCGTACAGTAAAGATTTTTGTAAAAGTTGTAATCGCTTGAGAGTGTCGGCGCTGGGTAAATTACACTTATGCTTGTTTGCCGAGCAAGGTATAGATTTACGCGAACTACTAAACGAGGACGATACTGCAGCGACCGTAAAGGCAATTCGAGCCGCTATGGGCAATAAAGAAATAAGCCATGAGCTAGATAAACGCTTAACAGGTGCGACAACTCACTTAGCCATGTTAGGCGGTTAATATGGAAGTAAAAGCTAAGCGAGATTTTACAGGCGTTGTGCTTGCTGGTGGTAAGTCATCAAGAATGGGCACAGACAAAGCCGATTTAGTTTTAAAAAACAAAACGCTATTGCACAATGCGTGTGATTTATTAAAAGACGTAGGCGCTAAAAACATACTTATAAGTCGCAACGTTACAAATCCAGTTAAATCATCGAGCCAATATTCACCGAGCGATTATCCTTCAGAGAAGTACGTTAAAGATATATACCCAAATAGTGGACCCCTTGGCGGAATTTATTCAACATTAATAACCACCGAGCATGACTTACTCATTACTGCGGTAGATATGCCTCTACTTACGAGTAGTTTGTTAAGCACAATTGTGCTGGCTTCTCAGTCAAATAACGTACAAAGTGTGAGCAATCAATTAAATCAGTCACAAATACATGCTTGGCACTTTGAAAATGAACCACTACCGCTGTATATTCGTAATACAAGCAGTGTAAAAAATCATTTAAAGCACATACTCACAAACGCAAACAGTCATAAATCAATAAAACAGTTTACCCAAAGTATTGGTGTGCAAACGCTTTTATGTAATAAAGCGCATGCATTAATAAACACCAATACACCGGCGCAATTTAAAGCTGTAAATGAGCATTTTGACCAAAGCATTAATCAATTAAGAAGAACATTATGAGTCACACAACTGAGTCACAAATAGCATTAAACATTGCCGTAATGACGGTAAGCGATACACGCGATGAAATTACTGACACCTCAGGTCATTACTTAATTAAAGCGCTAACTGAAGCTGGTCATCACTTAGCTGATAAAGACATAGTTAAAGATGACGTTTACCAAATGCGTGCAGTGGCATCGCAGTGGATAGCCGATGACACCATTCATGCTATTTTAGTGACTGGCGGTACAGGCTTTACTGAGCGCGATTCAACACCAGAGGCATTTGCGCCGCTATTTGATAAAAGCGTAGACGGTTTTGGTGAGCTATTTAGGCACATATCGTACGGCGAAATTGGTAACTCTACTATTCAATCTCGTGCATTGGCAGGACTTGCTAATAACACCGTTATTTTTTGTATGCCAGGCTCTACAGGCGCATGTAAAACTGCGTGGACAGGCATAATAAAAGATCAACTTAACTCAATGCATAAACCGTGTAACTTTGTACCGCACATTACCTTTGGTAAAAAGTGTGAATCGCGTGAGCAATAGTATGTTGAGTCACGTTGACGAAAACGGCCAAGCTAATATGGTTGATGTATCGCTCAAAGACGTAACCCTGCGCGATGCCTCAGCTGAAGCCTTTATTAGCATGAGCAAGCTTGCCTTTGAGCAAGTAATGCTTAATCAAAACAAAAAGGGCGATGTGCTAGGCGTGGCACGCATTGCAGGTATTCAAGGCGCTAAAAAATGCGCTGATTTAATTCCGCTTTGTCATCCGCTTGCACTTAGTAAAGTCGCTGTTGATTTTGAACTTGATGAAGCAAACAGCCAAATTAAAATAACCAGCTACTGCAAACTTGCCGGTAAAACGGGGGTTGAAATGGAAGCGTTAACAGCGGTATCTGTGGCTAGCCTTACTTTGTTTGATATGTGTAAAGCAGCCGACCCACTAATGGAAATTAGCGGCATGCGCGTTACTCAAAAAGCAGGGGGCAAAAATGGTAGTTGGCAACGCGATTAATAATCCAAACGATGCAATATCTAGCGCCGGGAAAGTAGAGCTATTGTTTTTTGGGCAACTAAAAGAGCGGTTAAAGTGCAGTAAATTAAGTCTTGAGATTACGCAGCCGCTTACTATTTCAGAGCTTAAATTAAGATTAGTGAGCCAATACCCGCATTGGCAACCGTGGCTGGAGGAGCGTGAGCTACTTGCAGCGCTTAACCAAGCTATGTCATCAAGCGACGAAATAGTGAGAGCAGGGGATGAGCTTGCCTTTTTCCCGCCGGTTACAGGTGGCTAATGAGCATACATATTCAAGTACAAACCGATGATTTTAATGTAGGTGACGAGCACAATACGCTTTGTAGTAATAATAAAAGCGATGGCGCTGTTGTTACCTTCACAGGTTTGGTAAGAGAGTTCAGCAGTGGCGATAATGTTATTGCACTTGAGCTTGAACACTACCCTGGTATGACCGAGCAACTGCTTCAATCTATTGCAGAGCAAGCACAAACTCGCTGGCAACTGGCGCGAATATGTATTATTCACCGCGTTGGTTACTTAGCACTTGGCGAGCAAATTGTATTTGTAGGCGTGACCAGCCGTCATCGCCAAGCCGCGTTCGAAGGCGCACAATTTATAATGGATTATTTAAAAAACCACGCCACGTTTTGGAAAAAAGAGCACTTTAAAGACTCATCAAATTGGGTTGAGTTTAAACAAAGTGACAGACAAGCATTAGGTAAATGGGAGTCTTAATGAAAATAATCTCTACAAATATCTCTAAAATAAAAACGGTTGTGCATAACGGCAAAGAAGTTAAAACAGGTATATTTAAAACGGCTACTAACGAACCGGTAACTATTGAAAAGCTAAGTATTATAGGTGATGAGCAAGCTGATTTAGTTTACCACGGCGGCGTAGATAAAGCGGTATATGCTTTTTCGCACAATCATTATGACTATTGGAAGAAAACGCTTGCAAACGAGGATTTAACCAGTGGCATATTTGGTGAAAACTTCACAATTTCTGACCTTGATGAAGCGAATATACATATAGGCGATCATATTCGAATTGGTACTGCACTGCTTGAAGTAAGCCAGCCTCGTGTGCCCTGTTTTAAATTGGCTATCGCCCTTAATAATAAAAACAGCCTTAAACTGTTCACGCAGTATTATTGCACGGGTGTGTATTTTAGAGTCATTGAGCAAGGAGTTGCCAAAACAGGCGATACAGTCACTATAGAAAAAAAAGCGGCGCATAATATTTCAGTTAAAAAGCTGTTTCAGGCGTTTTTTGACAAAAAATACGTAGGTTACGAAGACGTACTTTTAGAGGCCCTAACTTTGCCAGAGCTTGCTGGAGAGTGGCAAGAAAAGTTAAAAAAGAAACTTGCTATTAAAGTTGAATCGGCCAAGTGAATGCTGTGCAATTTTTATGCAGTAATTAAATTCTCTAAATAAGCGCAAAACTTATACATTAACTAGTAAAAAAAAGAATGCCTGCTATAACTAAGGTTAGAAAAACCATAATAAATATAGTGTTACGGTTATTAACCAATAGCGAATAGAAAAACAGGCTTCGTATATGAATATAACTAACAAATTGATGCTTATAGTAATCTTAACGACAGCCGAAGTAAGTATTACCGTTTTTTCTGCCTTTGAAATAGCTAAAGGCGCTAAGTTTCATCAGCTTAATTTTCTTCATTTAAAGTATATTAACCAATTAACAAAGACAGTAAAAAAAATAAAAAACGACACCCCTGTAGACATAAATACAATAGAGTTTGATATATTGGCTATAAAGCAGCAACCTATTGATTGTCTTGATGAAGTTAATTATTTAAACCGTGTTATTATGAAAGTCATTAAGACTGATCAAGCTTTAACTATTTGCGAAAATGATATAGAAATTGCGGATAAAGCACTACTGTCAGTTACTCAATATAAGAAAGGTGAACTCAGTAGAGATGATTTTTTACTAAACCTTAATGTTGCACTTGATGGATTCAATCAACATTCAGAAATGTTTGAAGAACCAATCAGAAAAACAGTGTCGTTTATATTGATCACTTTAATACCACTTGTTTTAATCATATCCCTTTTTAATATTATTTTAATCAGTTACCTGTCACGTACCATATCTAGCTCTATACGCAATTTAACCATTCTTTTAACTAGTAAACCTGAAGATAGTACTAATTTAGATGACGAACTTGATAAAAATACCACGGGTGAATTAAAAGCATTGGTAATAGCAGCAAGACAGCGTATCAAAGATGATTTATTAAACATAGAAAATAGTATAGAGCTAAAAGCTATTGTAAACAGCCAAACAGCTTCTTTGCAGCAGGCAAATGATGAACTGGCTCAGTTTGCTTATCGGGCATCACATGATTTAAAGTCACCGTTATCGGGCGCTAAATCTTTGGCTCAATTTGTTATTCAAGATATAGAAGCTGGTGATATTAAAGAGGCCTGTCAAAATGCGAAAATTATTTACCAACAAATGGAGAAGTTAGAAACACTTGTTGTTGATATTTTATTATTAGCAAAAGCAGATATAGGTAATGAAAACGAAGAATTAATTGATTTTAATCAGTTAATTACTGATATGGAAGAACGACTGGCTTGGTTAATGAAAGATAATCCTTGTACATTAACAACGAATATTAATTTATCGACACCTATCAAATCAGAAAAAGCGCGTTTTGCTCAAATCATCGAAAATTTGATATCAAATGGGTTGAAATATTACGACACAAATAAGGATGCGCCTTATGTTCACTGCGATATTTTTAACGAACAAGAGACGTTCAATATTACAGTTACCGATAATGGGATTGGAATACCTGATAAGCATCAAAGCGAAGTGTTTGATATGTTCAAGCGATTTCATGTTGAGACGAGTAGCGGCTCAGGTTTGGGTATGGCACTAGTTAAAAAACATATAGAGTATTTAGATGGAGAAATATCATTGCAAAGTTCTAATAGCGGTACAACATTCAAAATAACAATACCTATGGATAAATTAAGATGAAAAAAGTAAAACCACCTATATTAATTATCGATGACAATGAAGTTGATCGGTATATCCTTAAAAGATTAATAAAAGAAGCTAACTTAGAGCTTACCATTTTTGAAAAAAAAGATGGTCAAGAGGCGTTAGAATTTCTCGAAAATTATGAAGCGAATAGAAAAGAACACCCAGATGGCTTTCCCCCAATATTGATTTTTTTAGACATTAATATGCCCAGAGTTAATGGTATTCAATTTTTAGACGAGTTTGCCAAGCTCAGGAAAGTCATTGAAATAAGTTCTTGCGTAGTCATGATGTTCAGCTCATCAGAACGAGAAGAAGAGAAAAAAATTATTATGGCGCATGATTTTGTTAAAGGCTATTTAGTTAAGGGAACTTTTAAGGCTGAAGATCTAAAAGAGAAGGTACTGTCTGTTATTGATACTCCAATACAGGGAGATTAAAAATTATTACGATCTCAATATATTATTAGTTTATATTGAGTGAAAATAGAGTTTTAGGTGTTTTTCGGTTTAGCAAAATACAGCCTCTGTTATTTTATTTTGACGATTTCAATATAGGTAATATTTCTAGATTGAATCGTCGGCGTTCTTAGTGAGTAATAAGTCTATGTCGTTTGCAGGCATGGGCCTTGAAAATAAAAAGCCTTGTAAATAGTCTATTTCTAATTGTTTACATAAATCGTGCTGTGCTTGGGTTTCAATACCTTCGGCGACAATATCAAAATCTAATTTTTTAAGCATCAGAGACAACCCTTCTATTACTTTTAGTCGTTTCCCTTTTTCACCATCAGATGATTGCATGCTTTTATCTAACTTAACAATATCAATGGGGTAAGATATAAGATGAGATATAGATGAATAGCCCATACCAAAATCGTCCAAAGCAATTCTAAAGCCATTATTAGATAAGGTGGTTAATATATCAGTAACTTCTTCGTTATCTTTGATAAAGGCTGTTTCAGTTATTTCTAAAATTATACTATTAACATTCACATCATATTGCTTTACAGCTGCGAGTAAATAAGCGAGCAATCCTTCACTCTGAAGCTGTATTGGGGAAATGTTTATTGATAAATTTAGCGGAATTTTAAAACGAGTTTGCCATAATGATAATTGCTGTAGAGCTGTTGAAATAATCCACTCACCAAGCGTCACAATTAATCGGCATTCTTCTGCAATGGGTATAAATTCATCAGGAGTATAACTAATATCGGTATCTGGCCAACGAATTAAAGCTTCTACACCTGATATTTTTTGCCGTTTAGAGCAATAAACAGGTTGGTAAAATATTCGAAAGTTTTCTTGTTCTAAATTTTCTTTAATTTTGTTTTGAATATCAACGCGACGACTAAACTCGTATTGATATTGTTCTTTATAAAAACTAATTTTTGCTTTACCGTTTTGCTTAGAGCGATACATTGCAATATCAGCACATTTAAGCAGTTCATGTGACTCCGTCGCATCTTGAGGGTAAATAGCACTGCCAATACTCACACTACAGTTAATCGTTCTACCTTCATGTAAAAAGGGCTTAGACACTTCAGCTAATATTCTATTTGCAATCATACCTATTTGATTAATATTACTTATACCACCAATAATAACAGCAAATTCATCTCCCCCTAATCGAGCAAACCCTTCGTCTCTTCTTAGGCAGTGGTTAATTCTTGTTACAGTTTGTATTAAAATCTGATCGCCAACATTATGCCCTAATGTGTCGTTTATATGTTTGAAATTATCTAAATCCAATGCCAAAAGCGCGACACTATTTTTAGTCCGTTTATTATTGGCAATCATTACTTTTAATATTTCTTCAAAATGGTATCGGTTTGACAAACCCGTTAGCTGATCCCTTTCTGCCATATGCTTTACAGCGAGGTAACTGTCATGCATGCGTTGTTCAGCTTCAAAGCGTTTTTTAGCGTATATAAGTGCTTTATTTAAACTACTACGTGTAATATCACCCTTAGGTAAAAAATCTTGTGCACCGGCTTCTATACACTCAATTGCGAGGGTTGAGTTCTCTGATGAACTAATCATAATTATTGCAGTATTACCAAGTTTTGGCTTTGCTCGCATCTCAAGAAGCATTTCGATACCATCTTCTTTAGGCATATTATAATCGAGTAGTATTATGTCAAAATGCGTATTTTCAATGGCGCTTAAACCTTCAGAAACGCATGTTACTTCAGTAATATCATGAAGTTGAGAGCCATCTGAAATAAGTATCTTTTTAATTAATTTACGATCTACTAAGTCATCATCAACTATTAAAATATACATAAGTTCCTTAAGGGTTTAGCACTATGCCAATACTCATCTTTAATTAATAAAACAATTTTATTGCTAAATTTTTGGCCAAAAAATAGTAAATGTACTGCCAAGCTTTCCATCAGATGCTACTTCAATCTTACCGCCATAATTAATAATGAGCTTTTTTGCTACACAAAGACCAATACCACTACCTTCTACGTCATCACGAGATCGCAGAGTTTGAAACAATTTAAAAATGAGTGAAAAATACTTTGGATCTATTCCAGGGCCATTATCTGTTATTTCAATAAGATAATAATGATGAGAAGGCCGCAGAGAAATGTGTATAACACCAAGCTCTTTATCGTTATGTTTTATAGCATTACTAATAAGGTTTAAAATGACTGTTTTGAAGGGGACTACAGGTATGTTTAATAATTTATCATTTGCATCTATATGAACAGTTACCGTTTCTGGGATCTCTAAACATTCAGCGATTTCAAGATAGACATTTTCTAAAGACAAGTCAGAGCGGGTAGAATCACAGCGATCTACTCTCGAATAGCTCAGTAAATCTTCTAGTAATACCTGCATTCTATTAGTGCGATTAATTACTAACTGAAAGTTTTCTAAATGCTCTTCAGGAAGCAGATCTTTACAGTCATCCGAAATCCACTCAAGTAAACGTTTAATTGCATTTAATGGCGATTTTAAATCGTGAGAAGCAATACTGGTAAACTCGTCAAGTTCACTGTTTGCTTTTTGTAATTTAGATATTAAATTTTCTTTTTCAGCTATGTCTCTGCACACACCTAAAATATAATATTTACCAGACTTATCTTCAAAGCGTTGTTTTATAGTTTCTACAGTAATCTGCATGCCATTAGGCATTGCTAAATTTTCGACTGTTTTACTAATGCCGCAATCTAAAGCAATTTTGTCTTGCGCTAAAAATGCAGTAGCCGCATCTTCTTCGTAGTGTTCAATTGTAGTAAAGCCGATTATTTTGTTTTGCATTTCTTTTGGATAACTATTTTTGAAGGCATCATTTGCGTATACAATTTTAAAGTTTTCGTCCTTTATAAAAACAAAATCTCTATTTAGCTCAGAAATCATTGAATGAAGTTCAGCATCTTTTTCTTTTTTAAATATAAAATTAAGTTGGAGTAATTGATTTACAATATTTTTTTGTATGGTGGCTAATATCGTTTTATCTTTTTCTGTAAATGCGGATTCACTTTTTCGTTCAAATATCAACCAACCCAATTTTAAGTTCGATGGTAAAATAATGAGTGATATAACCCTACGCATTTTGGAGTTTACATTTAAGGGAGTATTTGAAGTGCTTTTTGAGTTACCCTCGATAATAGATTCATTAAATACTTCACTATTTAGCGCCTCTGTGGTTATGGCTATTTTCGAACCATATTGGTACAACTCAATTTGACCCTGTGGTGAATTTGCAATAATAGAGCATGCCGTAGCATCAAAAACATTTAAGATTAGTTCAACAATGTGCTCTAAGCTTTTTTGAATGTCGTTATCAACAAAAAAATTCGAATCTGTTGGTAATATATTCTCAATATAGCGTCCTACATTAGGCATTAACACTTCCTTCAATCTAATCATTTAACTAGTACCTGTTGAACTTTCATGATTGAAATTCGTTCAATCTAAGAGCTGTTTAATCGTGGCGCGAGGTTTGTAACCTAGTGGGCTCGGCACCTGCTCCTGCGTACTCTAATGGCTTACACCACTGTAAGAATAAGTAAAAACCGAGCAACAAAGAGTCAATCACCCTTAGGTAGCGCATATTTGGCATTTATTCTGCGTTATCGCCTATTTTTGGGGAGTAACCACACTACATAGGCTCTAACTTGCTTAAATACCAAACAGCTTGCTGCCAATTCAACCTCGAAAGATGAACAGGCCTTAATATAAAATGCCCTCACATTAAAACGCTATGTAACAAGCAATTAACTTATTGTAGTTGATTATTATGAGTTTGCTTAAATAATCTATTTTTATAAATTAACTTTTTAAATTAAAAGCTTACCTAATTTAAATACACCGTGTTTTAGGTTTTTAAAAGCAATTACACAGGCATTTCAAAATGCGGTTTAATATCAGTTCGCAATAATGCTTAATTAATTTGAGAATTAACCCTGACGCTAACCGCGTTAAAATTACTGGTTTACGACTATGGGTGCAGAGGCAACTGTCGAGAACTACTAATAACGACATTTCTGTCTTGTTATCTATCAGGTTTTCTTATCTCAAAGTAGCTCACTTAATTAAGGGAGTTGGTCATAATTAGTTTAATCAGAAAAGGTATAATAGGACGTGTTAAGCTCGCAAAATTAAACTTTAAATTAATGAAGTTTAATCACACGGCTAAGTTTGGGTTTAGTGAAAATTGAACAAAGCTAATGCTACTTACAATTCAGCCTAAGTAAAATTTTTGAATTGTAGTATTGACCATTTTATTAACCAGAAAGTAGATTATTTATTACTTTAATCACTCAGTTCCACAATTGTTTGCGCTACGCTGTATAACGTTTTATGTGAATTCATCGCTTGCTTTTGAAGTTGTTTATGGGCTTGTTCTTCAGTGAGTTTTAATTGCTCAATAAGTATGTACTTGGCTTGGTGAATGACCTTTTGCTCACTAATAACTTTTTTAGCGTCAAGTAACGCTTGGTTTATTTGTTTTATATGCTGGCTTTGCTCGATAATTAAATCATACATACTTTTATTACTATTGAGCTTATCGGCCGCTATATTTTGGCTTACTTCTGGCTCTGGTTGCTTAATGGCTAATTGCCCAAAAGTCGGGGCTATGTGTTGCTCTGCCATATTGTTAAGTACTTGCTTATTTGTATTTAAACTACGTTGAGCACAGGCTATTTGCATTGCTGCGGTATCAATTAATTGATCTGCTATATTTTGTTCAATTTTGTGCATTATATCTATGCGCGTGGTGGTTACTTCGTACCATACTTCACTCAGTTGTGAGAGAGGTTGGGCGTTCTCGTCATCGAGTTTTTGCAGTAAACTTCTAAGTTGCTCTACCTGATTATTAACCTGATGTGTTGTTAATGTGGCAAAGCATTTTAAAAGGTGCGCATCGGCGTACTCATTAAAAAAGTCAAAACTGTGGTTTTGTTCTTGTACAAAATGCGCGAGTTGTTGTTTTTGCTCAGTGGTAAATTTACTCGCTGCAAATGCTTGTGCACCACATGCTCGCTCTTGTCCTGCGTATTCTTTGCCTTGCATAAAGTTAAAAAATGCAACTAATAGGCGGGTTATTTTAGGATCGCTTGCGCCGTCTGCGGCTTCTAAAATAATATTGAGTAAACTAGCAATTAACTGCGTGAACGACTGCGTAGCATGCACTGCACTAATGTTTTGGTGTGCTATTTGATTGCGTAGGTCGGGCAATGCGTCAAGTGTTTGCAGGCTATAGGTAATTAAATTAAATAACCGAGTATGGCCAGTATCGGCGTTGTCTTTTATAAATGTTTGTTTTAGAGAATCATAAAATGCAGTTTGTGCGCTGCTACTTAAAGGAATTTGCTCTTGTAATTGGGTTTTAAATCGTTCGCGGTTTGAAGCCAAAAATATATTACTCATTGCACGTTCTTTTTGTAACTGATGTACAAAATCGCCTAATTTAGTAAGCGAGGCACAACTGTTTTGTAATTGCTTTAGCGCGTGTATTTCTTGATACTTAGCCGCTAATAAAAACTGCTTTGTGAGAGGATTACTTGTCGCCATTGGTATTATTCCACACTTTTTTGTTTTTAAAGTGCAACCACTGTTCCAATCATTAATAAATTTCATCATTGAATTTAAAATCAAGCTAATACAATTGCTTAAAGTGTTATTTTTGTTTATCACTGTGTTTCTATAATTTAACTTACCATTACTTTTAACTTATTTGGTGCATTTAAGCATGTTATTGCACACAACTTGAACCTAAATTAAAAACAAAAAAAGCGCCTACTCCTGGGGAGGTAGTAAGCGCGAAAAGTGCATTATTCATTTTGTATCATGCGTTAATATTTACACTATTTAGTAATTCAGGACTAATTGCCATTTTATGATTTATTACTTCACCAATCATAATTAGGGTAGGGCCTTGAAGGTTGTGTTTAGCATGCTCATTTACTATCAGTTCAAGCGTACTGGTAATTACCTTTTGCTTAGTGGTAGTGGCATTCTCTATTAGTGCAATGGGTGTATTACTTGGCCAACCCACTGATTGCAAACCGCAGCTTAGCGTTTGTAAGCGCGAAAGCCCCATATAAACCACTAAAGTTGGGTTGTTGTTTGCAGGCATAAACGCGTAATTTTGCCAATGAGGTTGCTTATTAGGATCGGCAAACTGCGCCGTTAAAAATGTAACACTACGCGCTACATCGCGTGCAGTGAGCGGAATACCCGTATAAGCGGAAGTAGCGCAAGCCGTTGTGACACCCGGAACAATAGCAAAATTAATATTATGCTTACTAAGCGCATCGGCTTCTTCGTTAATACGTGCAAATATACTCGGATCACCGCCTTTTAAACGCACTACATTTAAGCCTTGTTGCGCGTATTTAACCAGTAGTTCGCATATGTTAGCTTGGGTCATCGAATGCTTACCCGCACGTTTACCTACAAATACACGCTGCGCTTTTTTAGGTAGCGTTTTTAACAAATCATCACTTACTAACCAATCATATAAAACAACATCGGCGGCATTAATTAAACGCTGCGCTTTTACTGTAATTAGCTCTGCGTCTCCTGGGCCGGCACCAATTATATAAACGTTGCCGCTTTTGACGCTTCGACTATTTGTGCTTGTTAGCTTAGTAACGAGCTTATTTAGCCACACGTTTTCAATACCCGAAAAATAAGACAATACACTCATACTATTCCCCTAAGCCACAGCTATTGTAACTTTTGGTTCAGAGCTTATAAATACACTGCCGTTTTCAATTTTTGCATTGAAAACCGGTAAGTGTATTGCTTGTGCTTCTAAACATTCGCCTGTTTCTAGGCAAAAGTGTTGCTTATATAAAGGCGATGCAACAACTAATTTATTGTCGATTGAGCCAATAATGCCACGCGATAATACATTAGCTTTGCCAATAGGATCGTAGTTGCTAATGGCAAACACAGCCGTTGGGTTTTGCGGAATGTAAAAAATAGCCACTTGCTGATTATTAACTAATGCGCATACGCCGCTATTAGCCACTAGGTTGTCGATTGTTCCAATATTATGCCAAGACATCAGCTTGCTCCTCTTCAACTTCCATTACTGGAATACGGTTTTGTGTATTACGTTGCTCACGCTTTTCGGCTTCTGTAGCAGGGCGGATTTGGTTACGCTCTTGTACAAACAAAATGTTATCGTCGGTTTCGGGGCTATTAACAAACTGGCGGAATCGTTTGGCTGCATCAGGGCTTTCAATCGCTTTTTTCCACTCACACGCATAGGTTTGTGTAATTAACTCCATTTGCGCTTCTAGCTCGTCGCAAATGCCTAAGCTGTCGTCAATTACTACGCTTTTAAGGTAGTCTAAACCGCCTTCAAGGTTTTCCATCCATACCGATGTACGTTGTAATTTGTCAGCCGTTTTAATGTAAAACATAATTACGCGGTCAATGTATTTAATAAGAGTAGGTGTGTCTAAATCGGTCGCAAATAAATCAGCATGGCGAGGGCGCATACCGCCATTACCACACACGTATAAGTTCCAGCCGTTTTCGGTGGCTATAATGCCAATATCTTTACTTTGTGCTTCGGCGCATTCGCGGGTACAACCCGATACCGCCATTTTAAATTTATGCGGCGCACGTAACCCTTTGTAGCGGTTTTCTATTTCTATTGCGTGTCCAACGCTATCTTGCACACCATAACGACACCACGTACTACCCACACACGATTTAACGGTTCTAAGAGACTTACCATAGGCATGACCGGTCTCAAATCCGGCTTCGATAAGTCGCTCCCAAATAACAGGAAGCTCTTCTAAGCGCGCACCAAATAAATCAATACGTTGACCGCCAGTGACTTTGCAGTACAGGTTAAAGTCTTTGGCTACTTGTCCAATTACAATGAGTTTGTCGGGGGTTATTTCGCCGCCAGCAATACGCGGTACTACAGAGTACGAACCATCTTTTTGCATGTTTGCTAGGTATGTATCGTTAGTGTCTTGCAAGCCAACATGAGCGGGTTCTAAAATAAAGTCGTTCCATGTTGAAGCTAAAATAGAGCCAATGGCAGGTTTACATATTTCACAGCCATGACCGCTGCCGTGTTTAGTTAGTAAGTCATCAAAGCTTTTAATGCTTTCTACTTTTACCATGTGCAGTAGTTCTTGGCGTGAATACGCAAAGTGCTCACATACATGGTTGTTTACTTCAACACCGCGACTTGCTAATTCGTTATCAACAACTGATTTTAATAACGCAGCACAACCGCCACAGCCGCTTGCTGCTTTAGTGCATGATTTTACCGAGGCTAAATCGCACGAGCCGCCATCAATTGCACCTACAATGTCGCCTTTACTCACATTGTGACACGAACAAATAGTGGCTGTGTCGGGTAGGGCACTGCCCGATAACGACGGCGCGCCGCCGCTGTCTGGTAAAATTAAACACTCAGGGTTTTCTGGTAAGTCCATGTCGTTAAGCATGTACTGCAGTAAAGTATCGTAATCGCTGGTATCGCCAACAAGTACAGCACCCAGTAATTTATTACCTTTTTCACTTAGTATGATTTTTTTATAACAGCCGCGAATAGCATCTTGATATATAAGTTCTTTACAGTCTGGCGTTTTTGCGTGAGCGTCGCCAATCGAGCCTACTTCTACGCCTAATAACTTAAGTTTTGTGCTCATATCGGCACCTAAAAACTCAAGCTCGCCACCACTTAATTGACTTGCTGCAACGCGCGCCATGTTGTAACCCGGTGCAACTAAGCCAAATAGTTTTTTGTCCCACAGGGCGCACTCGCCAATGGCTAAAATATCAGGATCAGATGTTTGGCATTGGTTATTAATAATAATACCGCCGCGCTCACCCAGTTCTAAATCAGCAATTTTGCCGAGTTGGTCATACGGGCGAATACCGGCAGAGAACAAAATCAGATCTGTTTCTAAAAATGACTCGTCCGAAAAATTTAATCTAAAGCGACTGGTTTCGCCTTTTACTATTTCGCTGGTTGCTTTTGATGTGTGTACCGTTACGCCGAGTTTTTCTATTTTATTTTTTAGTAGCGTACCGCCTTGTCCATCAAGTTGAACAGCCATAAGTTGTGGCGCAAATTCAACTACGTGGGTATCAAGCCCTAGTTGCTTAATCGCATTTGCGGCTTCAAGCCCCAACAAACCACCACCAATAACAACACCGCTTTTACTTACAGCGGCACTGGCTTTTATTTGTTCTAAATCTTCTAATGTGCGATACACCAAACAATGGGGTTGGTCGTTACCTTTTATAGGCGGCACAAATGGGAACGAACCTGTCGCGAGTATAAGTTTGTCGTACGGGTATTGCTCACCGGTTAATGTGGTCACTATTTTTGCTGTTCTATCAATGCCTTCAACCCACTGGCTGGTATGCACATTAATATTGAGTTGTTTATAGTTGTCGTGAGTTGTAAGTGCTAAATCAGCGGCTGTTTTGCCATCAAATACACTTGATAAGTACACGCGATCGTATGCAAGATTTGCTTCTCCGCAAAGTACGGTAATGTTTGCGTTGGCATCGCTTTGGCGCATTTGCTCAACAAAGTGGTGTCCGACCATACCATTACCAATAATGAGTATTTTTTGCGAGGTTTGCATAGGGCATTCCTTAAAGTGACGGTTTAAATACAAATAACAAAAAAGCCCGCCACAAATACGCAATATGCATAACTGTGTGCGGGCTTCTTTGCCTATGGTTGCTAATAGCTATTGTGCTCACAACCTAAATTTTTGCCGTAAGTAAAACGGGCTTGTTAACAGAGTGTTTGCAAAAATACAGCCAGTTTTTTAAGTTATTGTTTAAATTGTATTTAATGTTTTTTTAGAGTGAATGAAAAACCCGTTTTGACATATGTTGGTGCGCGACTGGCACTAAGAGGGTGCAAGTATTGTCATTGTTTTGTGCATTATCAGTCAATAAAACACCCATTATCATTTATTGTGTATTGCGTTAAATTTAGCCCATGAAATACGCACACGAATTTACAAGCAAAATGATAAACACAAACTCAATAGATGATTCCCCTTTTCACGAAGGCGAGCTGGCAATACAAGACAAACTCGGTAAACGAGAAATAATGGCAGCATTTGGTAAACGTGCCGTGCGCTCATTTATGCCAGAGCAGCATCAAGCATTTTTTGAGCAGTTACCATTTGTGGTTGCAGGCAGTGTTGATGAAAACGCTAATCCGTGGGTATCTATTGTTTCAGGGCAGTCAGGCTTTTTAAGCGCCCCAACGCCTACGTCGTTATTAATGACCCACGCGGTTGATAAAAACGACCCTCTACATAACACGTTAAATATTGCCGGCTCGCCAATTGGTTTATTAGGCATTGAGCTAGGCACGCGCAGGCGTAACCGTTTAAATGTGCGCGTGGGTGAGGCAATTGACGATAATAAGGTGAGTTTTAATGTTGATCAATCCTTTGGAAATTGCCCGCAGTATATTCAAACGCGCGACTTAACGTTTAATAGAGATCCTTTAGTTAAAAGTAGTGCAGTACAAAAAGTTGAATTTAATACACTTGATAACGTAGCCAGTGCGTTAATTGACACAACCGATACATTTTTTGTATCGAGTTTTATAACCGCAAAAAACAATCCAAAAATTGAAGGGGTTGATGTTTCTCACCGTGGTGGGTTGCCGGGTTTTGTAAAGCGAGAAGGCAATACATTAACGATTCCTGATTACGCAGGTAACAATTTTTTTAATACCTTGGGCAACTTTTTATTAAACCCAAAAGCAGGTTTGTTATTTCCTGATTTTGACACGGGTAATGTATTAATGCTTACCGGCAGCGTTGAAATTTTATGGGACGGGCATCCAGAGTTAGAGGGCTTTATTGGCGCAGACCGAGGCTGGAAATTTACCCTCACTAAAGGAATGTGGCTAAAAAACTTACTCCCGTTTAGTGCTAAATTTGATGCTTATTCCCCTAACACTAAAATGACGGGCACGTGGCTTGAGGCTGATAAAAACAAACAAGCCGAAAAACTAAAACATACTTGGCAGCCTTTAAAAGTAACCAAAATAATTAAAGAAAGTAATGTAATTACCTCCTTTTATTTAGAAGGGCATAACAATACAACCTTGTTACCGTTTAAAGCTGGGCAGCATTTAACTGTACAAATACCAAGTAAAAGTAGTGGTAATAGCTGTAATAGCAAACCCGTTATCAGAACCTACACGGTGTCATCAAGCCCGCATGAGCAGTTTTATCGGTTATCGATTAAAAAAGAGCTTAGCGGTGAGGTGTCAAACTACTTTCATAATAACGTAAAACTCGGGAGCGTTATTTTAGCTAAATACCCACAAGGGCAGTTTTTTATTGACCCAACCAGTACCAAACCAGCGGTACTCATTGGTGGCGGAATAGGCATTACACCCATGGTTTCAATGGCTAAACACATTGCCAATGAAGGGTTGAGAACCCGCTATACACGCCCTTTGCATATTTTTCACAGTGCTAAAAATAAACAGCAGCGTGCGTTTTATAACGAGCTAAAAACGTTAGCAGATACGAGTGGCGGCGCAATTGATTATTACTCACTTTTATCTCAGCCTGAGCTTGATGAAAAACAAGGCAATGGCTCTAATTTAAAAGACGAAAGCTTTGATTTAAAAGGGCGCATAAATGCGGATGTGTTTAGGTATTATTTACCACTTGATGACTACGAGTTCTTTTTATGCGGACCTGATGCGTTTATGCAGCACGTATATAACGAACTGTTATTGCTCGGTGTGCAGGATAAAAATATATTTTCGGAAGCATTTGGACCCTCCAGTATTAAGCGCAATGTGCTTAACACAAACGAAGCGCCTAATAAAAGAAAAGAAATGAGCGTAGAAGAGGCTGACAACACCGTAATTAAATTTAGTAAATCGGGCTTTGAGCAGGGGTGGAACGGTAATCCCCCCATTTTTAATGGAGGCTATCAGTAGAATTTTCGTTGTTTAACTTTTCCAGTTTTTGTATGGGTGTTATTCCACCTATGCCCATGTTGAACTAAGCCGCTACGCGGAGATCCTATTCTGACCATTTGAGCCACACTTACCTTGGGGTTATCCCATAACTTGGAGGTAAGTCATGAATACACTCATTGAACAAGTCAAAATTGAAATAGCCTACCGTGGTTATTCACAAAGTACCTGTAAAAGTTACTGCGAGCATTTACTTAAACTCAGCCATTATTTTAATAAACCACTCGATTTAATTACTGATGATGAGCTGAATATCTTTTTTAAAGATCCCGCCATTCGCAAGCTCTCCAGAGCGAGTCAAAAAATACAAATAAACAGTATTTGGTTTTTGTTTAAGAATATTTTACACCGCCCACTGAACTTAGACATAGCCTTGCCTAAAGCAAAACCTCGGGCACCTACTTATTTATCGCGTGATGATATTCGACGACTTATAGAAAGTTGCACGGATATGCGCTTAAAAACATTGATAGTGGTGTGTTATGGATGTGGTTTGCGTATTGGCGAACTGCTGCGCATCAAAGTGCAAGACATCGATGGACAGCGTAAAACCATTTTAATTGAACAGGGTAAAGGAGATAAGTCACGCTATGTTGTTGTATCAGATAGCGTGCTAAATCAATTACGTTGCTATTGGAAAATGTATCATCCAACGGGCTGGATGTTTTATTCACGATGGTTAATGGATAAACCTATGTCACCCTCAAGCTTCAGAAAGGCATTGAAAAAACATGCACAAATGTGTGGTTTAAAGCACTGTAATCCACATGTATTACGCCATGCTTATGCAACACATCAACTTGAGTTAGGGATGCCGCTTCATCAACTTCAACATCAGCTTGGTCACAGTGACATTAGAACCACGCAAAGTTACTTACACTGGTTACCTGAATTAGGGCATGGTGGTATTGATTTACTCGCAAGTTGGGGAAACCAATGAGCGGCTTGCACCTCGCTGATATTTTAAATTCTGGCCTTGGGAATTATCGGCAGCACCACATAATGAGTTATCAGCAGTTACGAGTCTGCCAACACCTTCAATCATGCAGAACGGGTCAGCTCGGTTATCAAGCATGGCAATGTGATAACTGTAGTGAAGTACAACAAATTGGATGTAGCTGTCGAGATCGGCATTGCCCACGTTGCCAAGGTATGGCAACGGCTAAATGGGTGCAAAGACAACAAGAGGATTTATTATCGTGTCGGTATTTCCACCTTGTTTTTACGCTCCCCATGAGTTAAATGTCATTGCGCACTACAACCCAAACGCGTTGTATCACTGTTTATTTAAAGCCGCATGGCAAACGCTGAACAAATTTGCGAAACGAAAGAGGCATGGCCAGTTAGGCATGACAAGCGTACTGCATACGTGGGGGCAGAACTTAAGTCAGCATATTCACCTGCATTGCTTGATACCCGCAGGCGCGCTTGATAAAGCGCACTGGCATGAAATAGAAAAAGGCTATTTATACCCCGTTAAAGCATTATCAACAGTGTTTAGAGGGAAAATGCTCGCGGCGCTCAATGAATGCGATAGTTCATTCGCGAAGGTAAGCACACCAACCAAATGGTGCGTGTATAGCAAAGCCTGTTTAACGTACAGTGAAAAGCTAGTTAGTTACCTTGCTCGTTATACCCGAAAAGGCGTGATGTCAGAATCGCGATTAGTGTCAGCGACTGAAGAAACAGTGAGCTTTAAATACCGCGATTATGCAGATAACAACCGCGATAAAGTCATGACTCTGAGTTGTGATGAATTTTTACGGCGCTACTTACAACATGTATTGCCCAAAGGGTTTATGCGCATTCGTCACTATGGCTTTTTAGCTAATGCGTGTCGCAAGCGAAAGTTAGGGTTAATAAAGGCTCAAGTATCAGCAACCCCATGCAAAGCGGTGAAGCCGAAGGTAGAGCAAGAACGATTAATACCCCATTGGTCTTGCCAGTCATGCAAGACGGGTACCTTACGATTTATTGGTGTGATGAATTTAGATGAGGCGACAAATAAAATAGCGCGAACGAGTTAGCAGCCTTGCTTGCTGCATCAAATCAATAAGTTAACCTGCTTAATTGCTCAGGCTAATAGCGACTGTGCGAGCGAAAAATATCCTTGCTTAACGGTTAAACATTCGGTTTAATGAATAGATAATAAACGCTGAGCAATGCAGGGAAAGCTTAAATTATAATAGGTAAGCTTATTAAATTAGCTGATTTAGCTAGAGCCTCTAAAAAGCAAATTCCCATAGCATAAACAACACCAACTCTGACACACCGAGCAGGTAGCGCCTCAGTCCAACAAGCGATTATGCAACACAAACTGCGTGTCGCATAAATACTAAAGTGTTAGGGCGTTCATTATTATAAGTCCATAACCAATCGGTTGCTTTATCTTGTAACTCACTAATATCACTGTAGATATAATGACTTAGCCAGTCATACCTAACCGTGCGATTAAACCGCTCTACATAAGCATTTTGTTGCGGGTTACCTGGTTGAATAAATCGTAATTCAATATTATTATTTAACGCCCATTCTGCTAATTTATGGCTAATATATTCAGGCCCATTGTCACACCTGATAGCTTTTGGCTTACCACGCCATTCTATAATTTGATTGAGTGAGCGGATAACACGCTCAGCGGGGAGTGATAAGTCAGCATCTATTGTGAGTCCTTCGCGATTGAAATCATCAATCACATTGAACAAGCGACACCCTCTGCCATCCGATAATTGGTCGTGCATGAGATCCATTGACCAACATTCGTTAATGGCCTCAGGGACAGCCAATGGTTCAGGCTTCTTCCTTGTTATACGTTTTCTAGGCTTTATTCGCAGATTCAACTCAAGCTCACGGTAAATACGATAAACGCGCTTATGATTCCATGTGTAGCCTTTAACATTGCGTAAATATAAAAAACATAAACCGAATCCCCAATTACGCTGACATTGGCTTAAATCCAATAGCAACGCTGCAATTTTCTCATTTTCATCAGACAGTTTTGGCGTATAGCGATAGCATGTTTCACTTATCATGAAAGTACGACAGGCTAAGGCAATACTCATTTTATTTGTGCTAACGACTTCATGAGCCAAGACTTTGCGCTCAGAAGCCTTTACCACTTTTTTGCCATTGCCTCCTGAATGACCTCAGATTTTAGCCGCTCTTCAGCATACATTTTCTTTAAACGGCGATTTTCATCTTCAAGCTCTTTCATTCGTGTCATTAAAGACGCATCCATGCCGCCGTATTTAGCGCGCCATTTATAAAAGGTTGAGTTGCCCATACCATGTTCACGGCATAGCTCAGGAATAGGCACGCCGCTTTCTGCTTGTTTTAAAATGGCAAGGATCTGACTGTCTGTAAAATGTGCTTTTTTCATAATTTTCTCCTGTGTTTACAATAAGAGAAAACTCTACGTTTGGCATCTATTATTTTGGGGGGGGGATTACCCTTTATTGTTTTCAATTCAATGACATGGTCATTTTTACCCGCGCTGGAAATGATTTCATACTGTAAGTCGGGCCTTGCTGGTATCAGCCAGTGCCTCATCTTCCCAGTTTGGTGCCAACGGTTTAACAGGCCTAAAGAATAATATCCTTTATCAAATATAGTCAGTGAATTATCTGGTGTACGTTCAATTAAACGCTCAGCTAATTTCATCTCGTTGGTTTTATAGTTATCAAACTCGCTACAGAGCAGTTGATGGCTGGTCAATTCCATATGACAGACCATGCGTATTTGAGGAAAGGCTGTATCACCGTATTGGTTGCTACCAGAAGAGAAGGCTTTACGATTATCAGGCGTGTCGGCTGTTCGCCAAACAACACCGTCAACAGCTAATAGGTTCAAACCATTCCATGTTTCGAATGACTGTTGCTTATACATTGATTGAGCAGATTTATTGGAAACGTGTTTAACGGAATCATCACCTAACCTTTGTCTCGCCTGTACCATCGCACTTGGAGCAACGAGTTGGTTCTTGCCAGGTAACATGATATCTAGCTTATTAGCGATATTCCAAACCGATTCTTTTCGAAACAATGCCATGCCAATAACTGACCACAAAACGGCCTAAAGCGGTAATCTTCGCTTACGAACGGTTGCAATCCCTGCTTGTTGAAAGCCTTGTTCAATGATTTCAGGGTCAAGAATTTCTGATAATTTTTCAAAGGTATGGTATCGGCTGCTTTCTTCAAGTGTTGCTTGCAGTGCTTGTTCTATATTCACAAAAAAATCCGTAGTTAGTTTCCTATTACGGATTTTGCATGATCGTTTGGATCGGTCAACCGGCCATTTTCTTAACTGATCGGCATTAGGCATTTAGCCGCTTTTTTGTACCAAAATTAGTATTTGCTTTTAGTCTTTATTTAATAAGTGGTGCAGATGAATCGCGCTGCATTAAAGTGGGTTCAAAAAAGCGATTTATAACAAGGTTTTTATTTTGATAAACATCTTTAAGCACTAATTTAGCGGCCATTTCGCCCATTTTCCCGACCGGATTATCTATGGTCGTGAGTGTAGGGTACAGATAGTTTGCAAAAATAACGTTATCAAATCCAACAATCGATAAATCGTTTGGTAAATTATAACCGTGCTCTCGAGCATATTTCATAGCACCGGAAGCCATTTCGTCATTGGCGCACACCAGTGCAGTAAAGCTGAGCTTTTCATCAATAAAATGTTTTAAGCCTTTACTACCACCGGTTTCGTTAAAATCGCCAATATAAAAAAGCGCAGGATCAAATTTAATACCAGCCTCTGCGAGTGCTTGTTTATGACCCTCTAAGCGGTTAAAAGCATCGGCTTTAAACTGCGGGCCTGCAATGTACGCTATTTGTGTATGGCCGTGATTTAATATCGATTTAGTGGCTAGGTAGCCACCTAATTGATTATCTAGGCTGATACAGTTATCTTTTAGTTGTTCTACGTAACGACTCATTAAATAAACGGGCGTAGAGCCTTTACTTAGTTTTATTAGGTAGTCGTCTGAAACGGCTTCAACGTGCAAAATAATAGCATCGCAGCGTCTGCTAATTAAAAACTCAATGCCTTCTTGTTCTTTGTCTTCTTCACTGTGCCCGGTGGTAATAATAACGTGTTTACCCGCAGCACGAAGCTCCGACTCAATACCTGCCATCATTTGGGCAAAGAAAGGACCATGTAACTCAGACACTAAAATACCGACACTGTTAGTACAGTTAGAGGCTAAAGATTGCGCTATTGAGTTAGGCTTGTAGCCAAGCTGCTCCATGGCATCAAGCACTTTTTTTTTGGTTTTATCGCTTACACGGGTATTTTTGTTCATCACGCGAGAAACGGTGGCTAACGATACGCCCGCAAGCTCTGAGACTTGATAAATTGTTGCCATGTTATTTGTTCACTCGCTTATCCTTAACTAGTTGTTAGTTTAGATTGAATATTTTCAACAACCTGATTAGTCAGTGTATATTTTTTCATTATGTAGGCAACAAATAAAGATCCAAAAGCAGGTAAGACAGTAAATGAAAGTAAAATACCGTGTTGAGTATCAAGTGTTTGTACTGAATCGGCTTGATAGCTGTAAAAAGATAACAACCAGCCTGCAATTGCGCCGCCTACCGCCACGCCCATTTTAATAAAAAATATGACGCCTGAATAAACTAAACCCGTAATGCGTACACCTGTTTTTTCATGCCCGTAATCTATGGTGTCGGCCATTTTTGCCCATAACAACGGGGTTGCCATATCTAAAAAGAATTTCCATAAAATAAAGGCAGTAAATGCGAGTACTAATTGATCTTTACTAATAAAGTAGCTAAAACCACAAATAGCGGCAGCAATAACTTGTAAGCTTATATAGGCTTTTATTTTACAAAAGCGCTTTGCAAGCGGTTGAGCTAAAGCACACCCTAGCATGCTTGCTGCAACGCCTAGTGTCATAAATAAGGTGATTATATCGTCTCGACCTAGATAGTATTTTACGTAGTAAACAGCAAGCGTAAGCCTTAATACTTGACCGGTAAGTAAAAAAAACGCAGCTAAGCAAAGTGTTCGCCATTGATCGTTTTTAATTAATGCTTTAACACTTTGGGCAAAAGGAATGTTTTGCTCTTTTGGCTGTTGAATACGCTCTTTTGTGCCTAAAAAACAAAGTAAAAATAGTACAAAGCCTAAAATGCTCATTGCAGTCATGGTGTATTGATAGCCCTTAGCTGCATCGCCTTGGCCAAAGTACTCAACCATTGGCATAGTACAACCCGCTACTATTACGCCGCCTAACATACCAAATACAAAGCGGTAAGACTGAATAGTCACGCGCTCTTTTGCGTCGCTTGTAAGTACACCGCCCAGTGCACAATAAGGAATATTGATAGCGGTGTAAGCCACCATAAGTAGTGTGTAAGTAGTAAAGGCGTAAATTATTTTATCGGTGCCTTCTAAATCAGGTGTGGTAAACGCTAAAATACTAATAATGGCAAAAGGAAGTGAAAGCCAAAGTAGGTAGGGGCGAAAGTGCCCCCAGCGCGTATGTGTTTTGTCAGCAAGGTTGCCCATTAATGGGTCGGTTACGGCATCAAAAATACGTACTGCTAAAAACATAGTACCGACAACAGCGGGTGATAAACCCACTACGTCTGTGTAGTACAGCATTAAAAACATCATAACTGTTTGAAAAATAATATTACTGGCGGTGTCGCCTAAGCCATACGCTATTTTTTCTTTTACACTGACCATGATTATTTATCCCGCTTTATACTTGTTTTTAGTTATGGGTATGCTCTTATCTTTTAGAGATGAGTTCTTTATAAGCTAAGCCACTGTTTTTAATAGTGCGTTGCTGGGTTTTATAATCTACATACACAATACCAAAACGTTTTAAATAGCCTTCAGCCCATTCAAAGTTATCCATTAAGCTCCAAGCAAAGTAGCCATGTATAACAACACCTTGTTCAATTGCATTATGAACCGCGTTTAAATGAGTATTATAATAACTTAAACGGTCTAAGTCGTTAACTTCACCATTATTGTACGTATCGGGCATTGCTGCACCATTTTCGGTTATATAAATAGGCGGTAAGGTGTATGTTTTATTAAGCGATACGAGCAAATCAGTGAACGATTGCGGATAAATTTCCCACCCCATATCAGTTAGCGGGCCCGTAGGTGCAATAGGCTCATAAATGTCAGTAGGGTGCGCTTTATAAACTTGGCGGGTATAAAAGTTAATACCTAAGTAATCAATAGATTGAGAAATTAGTTCCATATCGCCCTCAAGAATCTCAGGCTGATGGTTTAATGGTAATTGATTAATTATATCGGGGTATTGGGCATCAATTATTGGTTTTATATACCACTGATTAAGATAGTCGTCTGCAAATGCAGTGGCTTTTAAGTCTTCATCACTTTGAGTAAGGCTATAACACGGCGTAAAGTTAAGCACTATGCCATTTAAAGTATTAGGCGAGTTTTGCTTTAATACGCTCATAGCGAGTCCGTGGGCTAATAATAAATGGTGCGCTGCTTTACGACCATATTCTTTACCCACTTTACCTGGCGCATGAATACCAATTTCGTAACCTAAAAACGCAGTACAAAATGGTTCATTCAGTGTGGCATAAGAGTGAACGCGATCGCCAAAGGCTTTAGTAATTAAATTTACGTAATGCTCAAAAGCGTAAGCTGTTTGTCTGTTAAGCCATCCGCCTTCATCTTCAAGATGTTGCGGTAAATCCCAGTGGTACAAAGTAACAAAGGCTTTAATATTGCGACGTTTTAGCTCATCTAAAATATCAGTATAAAACTTCACGCCTACAGGATTTAACTTTGCGTCTTGGGTCATCACGCGCGGCCATGAAATAGAAAGCCTGTAAGCATCTACGCCAAGTGACTCAATAAGGTCTATATCATCACGCCAAAGGTTATAGTGATCGCACGCGATATGACCGTTTGAGCTATCGACTATTTTATTGGGCGTATCGCAAAAAGTGTCCCAAATACATGGGAGACGATCTTGTGATCCGCCTTCTATTTGAAAAGAAGCCGTGGCCACGCCGTACACAAAGTTTTTAGATAAAAGCGGTGAATGGGGCGGTAGTGATAATTTTGTCATTAATAACAAACCTTTTGTTGGTCATTTACAGAGAGATCAGCCCTGTGTTTTTACTTAATTAATGCTGTATGCGTGGTACAAAAAATAAAAAGTGTTGAAATATACAGCTTGTTCGTATTTAATTGCATATGAAAGCGCTTATATTTAAGATTAGTGTTTATTAATTCTTAGGTCAACTCTTTAATGCTTCTGGATGGTTTAAAGACAGCTGAAAACTGCAACAGAGCAGTTTAAGAATAGATTTATAATAATAAAATACGGAGAACACATGGCAAGTTCAGCACCAGTGACAACACACACACAGTCGCAAAACTATCAGGATAAAAATTACAGTTTTGCATTAACTTCATTAACAACATTATTTTTCATGTGGGGGTTTATAACCTGCCTAAATGATATTTTAATCCCACACTTAAAAGCCGTGTTTAACCTAACGTATGTACAAGCCATGTTGGTTCAGTTTTGCTTTTTTGGCGCTTACTTTTTAATGTCACTTCCAAGTGGCTATATAGTTAAAAAGGTGGGCTATAAAAAAGGCATTGTGATTGGATTATTAATTGCAGCAGTCGGGTGTATATTATTTTACCCAGCAGCGTCTTTACATAGTTATCCTGTATTTTTATTCGCTTTATTTGTACTTGCCAGCGGCATAACGTTATTGCAAGTATCTGCTAATCCTTATGTAAGTTTGTTGGGTTCAGCAAAAACAGCGTCGTCTCGACTTACGCTTACCCAAGCTTTTAATGCCTTAGGTACTACTGTTGCGCCATCATTTGGTGCTCTGTTAATTCTAGACTCAGCGTCAGATGCCTTTTTAACACCGGCTCAAAATGCAGAGTCAGTTCAACTTCCTTACCTCCTTTTAGCTGCGATGCTTATTTTACTAGCAGGTATTTTTGCTTGGCTTAAATTACCAGACATTATGAGCGAGCAAAAAGCAGAAGCCGAAAAATCAGAAGCAATTGAAGGCAGTGCTTGGCAGTATCGCCATCTTGTATTAGGTGCTGTGGGTATATTTATGTATGTAGGCGCCGAAGTGGCAATTGGTAGCTTTTTAGTAAGCTTTTTAGCACAAGAAAATATAGCAGGGCTAAAAGAGCATGTTGCAGCTCATTACATCACTTATTATTTTGGTGGTGCTATGGTTGGGCGTTTTATTGGTGCTGCTGTAATGCAAAAACTACCCGCTGGTAAAGTACTTGGTTTTAACGCAACCATGGCTATTATTTTAGTCATTATTGCCATGAGCACGTCGGGTCAATTAGCAATGTGGTCAATACTATTGGTTGGTTTATTCAATTCTATTATGTTCCCCACTATTTTTAGTTTAGCGTTAAATGGACTTGGTAAGCATACAGCTCAAGGCTCTGGTATTTTGTGTTTGGCGATTGTAGGTGGTGCAATAGTGCCACTTTTACAAGGTGCACTTGCGGATAGTGTGGGTGTTCAACTTTCGTATGTTTTACCTATTTTATGTTACATATTTATTGTTTTTTACGGCCTACGAGGCAGCAAACCAGTATTAGTGAAGGAGCCATCATAATGAAAACGACTTTTAAACTTAATGCATTAGCAATTGCAACGTTAGTAGGAAGTGTTACTGCACTAAGCGGATGTACTAACGAAAGCAATGTTGAAAAAGTAAATGTTGAAGCGCAATCAAAGCTTGAGAAAATTTGGCCAAAACTTTCAATTGCAGTGAAAAAAGACCCAGTTATTGAAGCTCAAATTGTCACGTTTTTAGAAAATATGACGCTTGAGCAAAAAGTAGCGCAAATGATTCAACCAGAAATTCGTGATATTACCGTTGAAGACATGCGTAAATATGGTTTTGGCTCTTACCTTAATGGCGGTGGTGCTTTCCCTAATGGCGATAAGCATGCAACGCCAGAGGATTGGGTTGCACTTGCAGAAAAAATGTATCAAGCATCTATTGATGACTCAGTGGATGGCAGTAAAATTCCAACTATGTGGGGCACCGATGCAGTACATGGTCATAATAACGTAATTGGCGCGACGCTTTTTCCACATAACATTGGTTTAGGCGCAGCTAATAACCCCGATTTAATAGAGCAAATAGCGTCTATTACCGCAGTAGAAGTAATGGCTACGGGGATAGATTGGGTATTTGCACCCACTGTAGCAGTAGTACGAGACGACCGATGGGGCAGAACTTACGAAGGCTATTCTGAGGATCCAAAAATTGTTCACGATTACTCAGCAGCAATTGTAAATGGATTGCAAGGTAAAGCCGATGGCGACTTTTTAAGTGATAAGCGCGTTATTAGCACGGTTAAGCACTTTATTGGCGATGGCGGCACCGTTGATGGGGATGATCAGGGAAATAATATAGACAGCGAGCAGTCGCTATTTGATATTCATGCCCAAGGTTACGTAGGTGGTTTATCGGCGGGTAGTCAATCTGTTATGGCGTCTTTTAATAGCTGGAATGGCGTTAAAAATCACGGCAATAAATACTTACTTACAGATGTATTAAAAACACGTATGGGTTTTGATGGTTTTGTAGTGGGTGATTGGAACGGCCATGGGCAAATTAAAGGCTGTACTAACGAAAGCTGCCCAGAAGCGGTAAATGCTGGCCTTGATATTTTTATGGTGCCAACAGGCGCGTGGAAGCCGCTATATGAAAATACAATTGCACAAGTAAATGCAGGTAAAATAAGTATGAGCCGCATTGATGATGCGGTTGCACGTATTTTACGCGTTAAGTTACGCGCTGGGTTATTTGATAAACCAAGTCCGGCTAAGCGTCTTTACTCGGGTAAAACAGAGCTTATTGGCGCGCAAGCGCATCGCGAAGTAGCACGTCAAGCTGTGCGCGAGTCGCTTGTATTACTTAAAAATAAAAATAACCTATTACCTATCGCAGCTAATCAACGCGTACTTGTTGCAGGTGATGGTGTCGATAACATAGGTAAACAGTCGGGTGGGTGGAGTATTACGTGGCAAGGGACTAATAATAAAAATGCAGACTTCCCTGGAGCAACGTCAATTTACAAAGGGCTTGAAGAGCAAATATCTGCAGCAGGTGGAAGTGTTACTTTAAGTGCTGATGGTACGTTTGAACAACGTCCTGATGTTGCCATTGTCGTATTTGGTGAGGAACCTTACGCAGAAGGGCACGGCGATAAAGATAACCTTGAGTTTGAGCGCGGAAATAAAAAGTCATTAGCACTTTTAAGCTCGCTAAAAGAGCAAGGCATTCCTGTTGTATCTGTGTTTATTTCAGGTCGACCTATGTGGGTGAACAGCGAACTTAACGCATCTGATGCGTTTCTAGCTGCATGGTTACCTGGTACAGAAGGTGCGGGTATTGCTGATGTTTTATTAAAAGCGGCAGACGGCACCATCCAAAATAACTTTAAAGGTAAGCTATCGTTTTCTTGGCCTAAATCGGCGGTACAAACTGCGGTTAATAAAGGCGATGAAAATTACGATCCATTACTTCCTTATGGTTTTGGTTTAACGTATGGCGATAAAAACGTGCTAGCTGACGACCTTGATGAAGACTCTAAACTTGATAACTCAGGGCTTACAAGTATGGATATACTTGTTGGGGCACCTGTAGCACCATGGCGCTTATTGTTAAAATCGGGCGATGAGCTTTTAGATGTATCGAGTAGTACCCATGAATTTGGTGCAATTAAATACCGTACTGAGGACAAAACAGTACAAGAAGACGCGCGCCAATTTAACTTCAGTGGTGCAGAAAAAGCCAGCGTTGAAATAGTAACAAGCTTTGCAGAAGATACCATTGCCTACGTTGAAGCAAACAGTGTGATTAGCTTTGATATTAAATTAAACGAAGTACTAACGAGCGATATAGCACTTGCTATGACTTGCTCAGGTGAATGTGGTGCAAGCATTGATTTGGCAAACGTAGTTGATAAAACTATTGAAAATAAATGGCAGTCTGTATCAATTGATTTAGGTTGCTTTGCTGATAAGGGTGTTAATTTTGCAAACCTAACAAGCCCATTTAGCTTACACAGCAATGGTAAAGCATCAATTTCTGTAGCTAATATTCAGTTTGTACCAAATAAAGCGGACGAGGCTACGCTGTCTTGTAAATAGTTTATTAACTCTATTGTGTGTTTACCAAAGCCCTTCTGTTGAAGGGCTTTTTTTATGTAGAGGATTAATACTAACCTGCATAAATACTTGAGTAATTTAACGAATTAAATAATTCTTAAACGTTGTTAATTTAGAACAACTAGATACAAAATCTAGCTTAATTTTGGCGCAGTTTATTTATAATGACTAAGTCAAACTTTCTAGGGCTGATTTAATATCAGGGTGATGAAAGCGATAATTATGAGCTTGCGCCTTACGTGGGATAACAAATTGCCCAGTGGTTAATAAATCTGACATTTCACCCATTAGCAGTTTAAGTACTGCGGTTGGCATAGCGATAAATGCAGGCCGCGACAATGCATTCCCTAAGCTTTTACTAAACTCGGCATTACTGACCGGGTTTGGTGCTGTTGCGTTAACTGGGCCTGAAATTTCTGGATGCTTAATTATAAAGAGTATTAGCTGAATCATATCGTCAATGTGTATCCACGACATACCTTGCTCTCCGTTACCAATCGGGCCGCCTAAGCATAATTTAAAAGCGGGTAGCATTTTACCTAATGCCCCACCTTTTTTAGCTAAAACAATACCCGTTCGTAAAAGGCACACTCTGGTTTGTTCTGATTGCGCGAGTAAAGCTGCATTTTCCCACTCTTTACAAAGCTGGTGGCTAAATTCGTCGTGTGGGTTTTCAAAAGTTTCATCAATAGGGTTACTATTTTGTCGACCATAAAAACCAACGGCACTACCTGATATAAAAGTATGTGGGGGAGTGTTACTGGCTTTAATTGCTTCACTAATTTGCTGTGTAACACCAATACGGCTGTCTCGTATTATGTGTTTTTGTTTGTCACTCCAACGTTTATTAACAATCGGTTCGCCAGCTAGATTAATAACAATATCAACGCTGTTAAAATCCACTGAATTAACATTGCTTACGGCTTTAACTTTATGGCCCAATAATACGTTTGCTTTAGTCGGGTTTCGGCTAAGCACAGTAACCGTGTTATGGTGAAGTAAAAAAGGGCATAAGTGCTTACCAATTAATCCGGTCGCGCCAGTAACAAATATATGCATTATTAATCCTTACAATAAAATAGTAGCAAGTGATTAAAAAACATACTCGCTAGCAAACAGCTTTGCAAATTTATACGTAAAGCATACTTTTATGATCACTTGGTAATTATTTCATTTCATTAGCTTTTGCCTTACACTGGGACAATATAATTAATAAAAGGATTAGTGAGTTGGCAAATTTAACTGGAGTGAATAAAAGTTTAATAGTTTTTGCTGCCTTGGTCGTTGTACTTGCGGGTATAAAAGCAGCAAGTGTAATTATTATTCCATTTATTCTAGCGGCGTTTATTGCCATTATTTGTAATCCATTTATTAAGTTTTTCGCGCGATATCGAATTCCCAAAGGTATTGCTGTTATGTTAGTGGTACTAATTATTGTTGGTTTAGGCGTAAGCTTAGGTGGGCTTGTTGGGCAGTCCATAAACGATTTTTCGCAGCAGCTTCCTGAATATAAAACACAGCTTAAAGAAGAGTTTGTATGGCTGGTCGATTTAGCATCTCAATACAACATATTGATTAATAAAGAACAGTTAATCAATATGTTCGATCCAGGAAAAATGGTCGATGTAGCCACGGATATGCTCACTGGTTTAGGTGGGGTAATGGCCAACATGTTTTTAATTATTTTAACGGTTGTGTTTATGCTGTTTGAAGGGCCGATGCTGAGTAATAAAATACACATGGCCCTTGATGATCCCGATAGTAAAATGAAACAAATAGACCGCTTCTTAGAATCGATAAACTCCTATCTTGCTATTAAAACATTAGTGAGTTTAGCCACCGGTATAATCGCTGCATTTTATTTATGGATTTTAGATATCGATTATTTTGTACTGTGGGGAGTATTAGCGTTTATGTTTAATTACATTCCTAATATTGGATCAATTATCGCAGCTGTACCTGCGGTATTACTTGCCCTTATTACTCAAGGCCCATTAGTGGCAGGACTTGTTGCTGCAGGGTACTTAACGATAAATACGGTAATGGGCAATATTGTAGAACCTAAATTTTTAGGTAAAGGGCTGGGTCTTTCAACATTAGTGGTGTTTTTATCATTAATATTTTGGGGTTGGTTACTAGGCACTGTAGGTATGCTTTTATCTGTGCCATTAACTATGATTGTAAAAATAGGCTTAGAAGCCAGTGCCGAAGGTAAGTGGGTTGCCACTTTATTGGGCAGTGGTGAAGACGCCGCCAAAAATAACTAGTCGCTGTAACTATCAAGGGCTGGATAAATTACAGCTCTTGATTGCTAAAGACTAATGATTGAATTAATAGCTTCGTCAACTGCATTTATTGCACCCTCTAAGTATCCTGCTTCTTGTTTTGCAAATTCACTCGCTACAAAATGAATATTTAGGTTACTTAGCTGCTCACCCAAGCCTGAAAAATTAAATTCAGGGTGTTGTGAAGACTGAGTACGGTCGTCCTCATTGGCTACAAGCTCATCCTCTGCCCAGTCTTTAATAAAGTACCCTGTTGCCTTTTTAGCATCCTGACCATAAAAGTAGCTAAGCTGCTGGACACAGGCTTGAATTAACTGCTCTTTAGTTACTTCGCTTCGTGATAAGTAGGGCACACCTATAAAACCAAATAATGCGGCGTAATTATCATCTTCAGCACTGGCATCGTGAATTTCGACCATAGGGCCGACACGGCTAAAGCATTGTCCTGATAAGTTATTATCACGCCAAAATGCATGTTCAAAAGTAGCTATAAACTTGGCTTGTCCTGCCATCCATGTCGGTACGCTGTTGAGGCGGCTTATGAGTGTTGGAGTAGCCCATTGTTCAGGTGTTAAATGGGCTGTCACCATGCGTGCAGGAATTGCTGACATTAGTTTGTTCGTATTGAAGTGTTTTATATTACCTAAATGGTTCACTGTAATTTGCCAGCTATCACCGCTCTTTTTAAGCTCAGTGACATTGTGGTTTAACAATACAAAATCTGGATTAAGTTGCTCATACAATGCAGTTATTAAGGTATTCATACCGTGTTTGAGCCTAAATAATTGCATCTCTCCAGCGGCTGCAATTTGTTGTGGTTGCTCTGAATGTGGCGATTGGTATAAAACATCGCCTTTGGTGTATTGCTCAAATAGACTCAAGTTGAGTGACTTGATTAGCGCTTGAATTTTTGGTTGGTGAGGAAATATCCACGTAGGGCCCAAATCAAAACTAACACCACTATTTATTGGTGATTGCGCCGAATAAATTCTGCCACCTAATTGCGATTTAGCTTCTAATAATAAATATGGGGCATTAAGTAGTTGCAACTGATACGCACTGTATAAGCCCGCCAGCCCGCCACCTATAATAATTACAGGTTTAATCATTTTATTACCTATAAGCAATCGATTAGTAGATTGCTTGTTTTAAAATGGTTTTTTAAGTGCATCAGTAAATTGGTTGATAAGTTGGATTTCACAGATTTTATAACTAATAGCCGCAGTTGTTGCATTAGGGAGTTTTAATAAATAACGCCATTGGCAAGCGCTTTCTATGTATTTTTCATTATTACTAATGCTGCGCATAAATAATGGAAGTATTTGGGTATTACCTGTACTTTCTTGTGATGTAGTGAGTTCGTATTTACGCTTTTGTATCCAACTGCCTTGCACTAGTTTTGCTTTATTTATTTGTGCATCTAGACATTGTATATAACGCTTAGCTTCATCCGTGGTTGCTTTTTTTACTAAAGTACACGCTTCATCAGCAAAACTGTATTGGCTAATTACTAACAGTACAATTGCAGTTAGCCTTAATAAATTATTACTTTTTATCATTATAATTAAACTCTAAAATAAATTGAGCACCGCCCAAGTTATCAGCTTTAGTGATAGTGAGAGTACCGTGATACGACTTAACTAAATCAGATACAATTGCCATACCCACACCGTGTCCGCTTTCATATGTATCTAGGCGTGTACCACGAGTGAGTAAAGACTCGCGTTTGTCTTCTGGTACACCAGGACCATCATCGCTAATACCAATACACAGAGTTTTACTTTGGGCTACTTGTATTTCGACTTGTGAACGACATGCTTTACAGGCGTTATCAATTAAATTACCCAATAGTTCCATTAAATCGGTTTGATCACCTAAAAAGTAGTCTTTATCTGTTACTGTGCAACTAAAAATAATATCTTTATCACGATACACTTTTGCCATAGCACTTAAAATAGAATCGAGAACTGGCTTAATTGGCGTTTGTTTCTTCCAAGTATCAGAGGCACCGGTTGCTGCGCGTTTTAATTGGTGCTCGATCATCACATTAATACGGTCAAGCTGCTCTTGTGCATCTGCATCATTAGCCAGCGGGCTTGATTTCAAAACAGCTAGTGGTGTTTTAAGCGCGTGTGCAAGGTCGCTCAATGAGGCTCTGTAGCGCTCTTTCTGACGTTGTTGAGAATCAAGGAGTAAGTTTAAATCGGACTTAATAGTTTGCAACTCAATGGGGTATAACCCTTTAATTTCTTGGATATCGCCAGACTCGATCGCTTTTATTTCTTTATCAAGTCGTTGCAGTGGCCGTGCACTCCAAATAAAACCAACCGCCATAAGACCCGCGATTGCAATGCCCATTATAAACATCCAATCAACAAGTGTTTGCTTAAAACCGTCCATTAAACGCAGTAGGGCATCGTTACGTTTAACTAATATGAAGCGTGCCTGTTCTGATTGATCTATGTTGTTTAAAATAACAGTAAGGCTAAGTTGCCAGTACGCAGTGTTTTTATATTCAACTCGTCTAAAGTCCGCTGCACCTGCTTTTGTTTCTACCTGCTGAGGTACAAAATTAACGTTAACAGCTGATTCAGAATGCCAAATGGGTTCATCGTCACGATAGATCATTGCGTAAGTATCGGAGTTTAGTCTATTTAACTCAGGCGCTAAAATTGTACTTGGCATAATAATGCCATGCTCAGTAAAGTCGACTTCAGATATAAGCGAGTATAGCTGTGCTTCGAGAGTTTTTTCTGTCGCATCAACAAGTGAAGCGTAATACGCTTTGCCAATTGAATAAAACAGGATTGGGAGTGCGACTAATAAAACAAAGACAAGGATAAATCCTTGCCTTATTTTTAACGATATTTGCGGTATTACCACTGACTTTTAAGCCTGTAACCGCGCCCACGTAGTGTCTCTACTGGGTTTAATACACCCTCAGGGTCAAGTTTCTTGCGTAAACGCAGTACAAATACTTCGATAACATTTGAATCAAGGTCAAAATCTTGATCGTAAATGTGCTCAGTCAATTCTGATTTTGAGATTACTTTTTGCGGGTTTACCATTAAATATTCAAGCACTTTATATTCGTAAGCGGTTAGGCTGAGCTCTTTATCATCAACCCAAACTTGCTGCGAGCGTGTATGGATTTTGATTGGGCCTGCTGTCATTTCTGGGTTTGCCTTACCGGCACTACGACGAATTAATGCATTACAACGTGCAATAAGCTCTTCAACGTGAAATGGTTTTGTAAGATAATCGTCTGCGCCAGCATCTAAACCTTCTACTTTGTCCTGCCAGCGATCACGCGCTGTTAAAATTAGAATAGGGATAGTAATACCTTGTGCACGTGCTTTATTAATCAGTTCGATACCGTCTATTTTAGGTAAACCTAAATCAACAACGGCCATATCAAGCGGATATTCAGTAATATGGAAAAGACCTGCTTCACCATCGTGGCATAAATCCACGCTGTAACGTTCTTTTTCTAAAGCATTACGTAGGTTATCTGCTAAATGTAAATCGTCTTCTATAACTAAAATTCGCATCGGTTAATCCTTTTTTACTTCGCCAGTTTTTTTATTTATATGTAAATCGACGACATGGCCGTCAGATTTGAGTATTCGCACTGTATAAAAGTCAGTTTGTTCAGAAATCTTAAGCGTTTTACCGTTAATGGTTTTTTTTGCGAGTATTACAGCCTTTTTTTTGCTTACTTCAGCTTTAGCCGTTGGATTTGTGGCTGTTGTATTTACTTGAGAAAAACTAGCAAAGCTAGTACAAGCAATAAAAGTAAGACTTAATAATATGCGCATGATAGAACCCCTAGACCAAACACACTTAGTTTAATTAACTAAGTTACTAAAATTCAAGTAAAAACACTAAATTAGCTTTTACTTTAACAATTTTAATTAAAAACCCGTGAACAAACCCTGAACTATGTTAATAAGCGATTATTTATAGTTAAGCAGGGAACACTTTTTTAAATGGTTTAACAACAGTATTTTCATATACGCCTGCGGCAACATACGGATCAGCCGCAGCCCATTCACGCGCGGCTTCTATTGAATCAAACTCAGCCACAACGAGTGAACCGGTAAAACCAGCCTCTTGAGGATCTTCACTGTCAACTGCTGGAAAAGGACCTGCAGTAAATAAGCGATTTTGTGAATCAAGCTCATTAAGACGTTCCAAGTGTGCTGGGCGTGCTGCTTTTCTAAGCTCTAAGCTGTTTTCAACATCTGTTGAGTGAATCATGTACAACATAAGAAATCTCATAAAAATTGTTAAATTTGATTAACGCAATACTATCACAGCGTTGAAAATTGGTGAATTAAAAGCGTATTTAGGCAGGTTTACACTTCGATTTTATTTTTACACTGTATTTGCTTGAAAATATCTGTGTAACACTGGTAGAGTCGCTGAAATATACAAAATAATAAAAAGGTTTTATGCATGAGCGATAATAGAGAGCGATTTAGTTCCCGTCTCGGATTCATACTAGCGGCAGCAGGTTCTGCTGTGGGTATTGGTAATTTAGTTGGTTTTCCTGTTTCTGCTACCAAAAATGGTGGTGGCGCATTTTTATTAATTTATGCTTTATTTGTCGTATTCATTTGCTTACCTGTCATGATGGCTGAAATGGCAATGGGCCGTAATGCTCAAAAAGATCCACTCGGCTCGTACAAGTTGTTGGCAAACAATGACAAAAAGTGGAAGTTTGCAGGGTTTTTAGCTGTGCTTACACCATTTATGATTGCAGTGTTTTACATGGTAATTACAGTGTGGATTTTCGGCTACTTAATGCAAACTGGTTTGGGGAATTTAGATTTACTCGCTGAACCTAGCCATTTTGGTGTTTTTATTAACAGCTACACTGTTTTTGGTTACATGGCGGTAGTGGTAATTATTGTTAACTTAATTTTATTAGGGGGTGTTAAGCAAGGCATAGAAAAAGCCGCTAAATTTCTGATGCCAGCACTTCTAGTCATGCTTCTTGCTTTAGTTATTTATGTATTAACACTTGATAATGCAATGGCAGGTGTTAAATATTATATTATCCCTGATTTTTCTAAAATGAGTGCAAGCGTACTTAATGGGGCGCTAAGCCAAGCATTTTTCTCGTTGTCGTTAGGTATGGGTATATTAATGACTTACGCGTCGTATATATCTAAAAAAGATGACATTGTAAGTAGTGCAAAAATGGTAGCAATTACTGACTCGTTAGTCGCCTTTGTCGCAGGTCTTATGGTGTTACCGGCTATATTTAGTTTTGATCCAAACACAGACCCATCAGCACTTTCTGACTCGTCAGTTTCGATGATTTTTGTGTATTTGCCGAAAATATTATTAGCACTGCAAAATGATATCGGATACGTAGGCGCATCAATTGTAGCATTCTCGTTTTTCTTGTTGGTATTTTTTGCTGCAATTACGTCATTGGTATCTATTGTTGAAGTACCGACAGCCACATTAAGCGACCGCAAAGGAATTAGCCGTAAAAAAGCATTGGGTATTTTAACACTTACAACTGGCGTGCTAACTATTTTATGTACTATGTCGTTTGGTATGATTGACAGCCTTACCTCGTTTACCAGTTATGGCGGTGTAAATAAGAGCTTTTTTGATATTATTGTTGATGTATTCTACGACACAATTTTACCGCTTAACGGCTTAATGGTGTGTTTGTTTGTAATGTACCGCTGGAAAAAAGCACGTTTAACACAAGAGCTAAGCTTAGGCTCGCCTAATTATGCTGGTAGCTTAATGGAAAAATACGTTAATTTTTCACTTTCAACGTTTATTCCAATTATTTTAGCGGTGATATTTATAAATACAGTCGCGACTAAGTTTTTTGCTCTAAAAATATTTGGCTTTTAAATACAGACCCAATTATATAAGCCGTACTTGTTGCGGCTTTTTTGTATGTAAATTTAAATAAAGGTTACTTTAATTAAATGCGCCTGAGTCGAGATAGCTGCCAATGCCAAGGGTAAACATCCAAAGCCCCCATAAGCTATGCTCAATAACGCACACAAAGGTTGAGCGGCTTTTTGCGTAGGTATAAGCAAACAGTAAGCCACCTAAAAATGCTAAGGCTACTGCAATCCAATTTGCATACACAATATGCGCCAACGCAAATACACTCGCACTAACTACAATACGCACTGCTTTTTTTGGCATGATGCGTTTATAACGATGAAAAAAATACGTTCTGAATATTAATTCTTGAGGAATAACCGACAGTATTGGGTAGAGCACCAACAGTAAAAGCCAATCATTAAACGAGTTACGGGGAAGGGTAAACCAGTTGCCTTGATAAATAATCCCGTAAAACATGCCTGAGAACAGCGCACCTAAAAAAAAGAAGCTAAACACACGCTTTTTAACAGCAGAAAATTGCCCAAGGCTTGTGAGTCTAAACCGTTTAAAATGGGGGTCGCCTAGTAGCAACATACAACACACACTCATAAGTATAATAAGCGCAGGGATAAGCCAGTTAGCTAAATGCTCACGTAATCCAAAGCCGAATATAGGCAGTAATACAAAAATGAGGGTAAATTCAAACCAGCGGTATTGATTAGCGTTCAAAATCGTCTCAACTTGTTTTTTTAATAAGCTAACAAGCTAAGACGACACTTTTATGACGAGGGGGGGTTACTTTGCTGTTTCCTCTTCATCAGGGAGGTATTTGTACAAGGCAATAATAGTGGCAAAAATACTTACAAAGGTAATCCCCATTAAACCAAACACTTTAAAGTTAACCCAAAAGTCGAGCGAAAAATTATATGCAATATAAATGTTTAGTGCTGCGATGCCAGCAGTAATTACAACCCACATTAAATTAAGCTTATCCCATAACGGTTCTGGGACAACAATGGCTTGTTTTGTATCATTAGCGTTTTCGAGGATTGAGCTAAGCGCTTTTTTAACGAGATTTTTATTAAGTACATAACGGCTAACAAGTAACGTTAAACTTAAACCTGCATATATGAGTGTTGCTTTCCATTTAATGTATTGCTCATCATGAAGTACCAGCGTTAACGTACCAAACACGGCAGCAATGCCAAAAAATATCCAATGGCGAGTAGGCACATTGCCATGTTTAAAGTAGCTATAAGCAACTTGAATGAGCGTAGTGGCCATTAATAAACCAGTAGCCCAGTAAATATCGACGAGTTTAAACACTGCAAAAAACAGTATGAGTGGAATGTATTCAATTAATGCGTGCATAGTCTACCTAAATTATACAAAAAAGAGTCAAAGGCTTTTTACCACATAAAGCTTAGCAACTACAAGGTTGACTTGTTGCCCTGTAACCCTTAGCCTGCGTGGCTTTATTACCAATTTGGTTTGGTATTTTTCATATCATCATATTCCCACGCTTAACCAACACTGATTTGGCGTGTATTTAGGAGCCTAAAATGAATAAAGCAGAACTCGTTGCAGCCATTGCACACAAAAGTGAATTAACAAAAAAAGATTCTCAAGCGGCACTTTCAAGCTTGCAAAAAGTCATTACTAAATCGCTTTCTGAGGGCGATCAAGTTCAAATTAATGGCTTTGGTACCTTTGCGCTAAGTTATTACCCAGCGCGTACTGGGCGTAACCCACAAACAGGGGCTGCAATTGAAATAGAAGGCGCAAATAAAGCGGTTTTTAAACCTGCTAAGGCTTTAAAAAACCTGCTTTAAATTTATTTAAGGTTTTAACCTCGTATTGATAGATAAGTTACATGAGCGCGAAGTAAATTCGCACCTACGGGTATATGCTGTAGATCAGGATTACACGTCGCGTTTAATGGCTTTAAATTACATGAGCGCGAAGTAAGCGCACCAATGGGGAAATATGCTGTAGGTGAGGTTTTATACCTCGCTTTTGGTGGTGTAAAATTACATGAGCTGGAAATAAAGTCGCACTTATGTACATTATTCATAATCTCTAAATAATTTACATGGCATTATAAATCCTAATTAAATTTACTCCTTTATTTTCAATTGCTTGTTATCGGCACGCATCGTGCTTTTTTAATTGTGTATTTTAAATATAACTTTTAAGAAAATAAGGAGATCTCAATGAGTACATTACAAATAAGCACACGTTTACAAGGCAAAAAAATCGCAATTTTAGCCACTGATGGATTTGAGCAAAGTGAGCTTTTATCTCCACGCAGCGCATTACTTGATGCTGGTGCAAACATCGAAATAGTATCAATTAAAGAAGGCCAAATTACTGGCTGGGATGAAGACAAGTGGGGCGATAAAGTAACAGTAGATAAACTAGTTACAGACGCGGATCCTGCTGATTACGACGCGCTTATGCTTCCTGGTGGTTTATTTAACCCAGACAGTTTACGCCAAGATAAAGATGCTAAAGCATTTATTGATGGCTTTTTTGGCGCAGAAAAAAACAAACCCGTTGCTGCTATTTGCCATGCGCCGTGGTTGTTAGCTGAAATTAATAAATTGCGCGACCGTACCATTACCTCTTTCCCTAGTATTAAAAGCGATTTAATTAATGCAGGTGCTAATTGGGTTGACCAAGAAGTATGTGTAGATAAAGGTTTAGTAACAAGCCGAAGCCCAGCTGATTTGGAAGCATTTAATGCTAAATTTATTGAAGAGATTTTAGAGGGTAAACACCAAGCTCACTAATTTGCTTTTCAAAAACAAAAAAGGGCATTTAAATGCCCTTTTTTAATGTGTAAATTTACACTTTTTATAATGCGGTTGCGGCTTTCATTTCACTAACAAATGCTTTTAACTGCGTTGTCATTGCGTCTAAATCGTTAAGGTTAGCTTCAATAATTTTAACTACAGCAGAGCCTGAAATAGCACCTGCTGCGCCTGCGTTAAGTGCGGCTTTTACATCATCTGGTGTTGAAATACCAAACCCTAAAAGAGCAGGAGCTGCATGGTATTCTTTTAATTTAGTGACAATATTACCCGCTGGCATTTGTGCTTTAGCATCGGTACCGGTAACACCAGCGCGCGATAGTAAATACGTATAACCACGACCGTAAGAGGCGCATTGGCGAAGTGTGTCATCATCTGCATTAGGTGTTGCAATAAAAATTGGGTCTACACCGTTATCCATTGCCGATTTTCTGAATATTTTAGATTCATGCAAAGGCACGTCAGCCACTAAAATAGAATCTACGCCTACCGCTTTTGCATCTTTGTAAAATGCTTCTATGCCGCGCTTAAAAACAAGGTTTGAGTAGAGTAATAATCCAATTGGAATATCGGCGTTGTACTCGCGTATTTCTTTAATGACATCAAAGCAATCTTGCGTGTTAATGTGCACATCAAGTGCGCGAATATTAGCTTTTTGAATTACAGGACCATCCGCAATCGGGTCAGAAAACGGAATACCAAGCTCAAGTGCATCAGCGCCGCCGTCAATTAGGCTTTTAATAATCGCAACACTTTGCTCTTTACCTGGGTCGCCAATTGTTACAAACGGTACAAACGCACCTTGTTTTTGCTCGTTAAGCGCTGCAAACATTTTACCGTAACGATCCGTTTTTACTTGGCTCATAGCTGACCTCTTTCAGTTAGTACATTGTGAACGTGTGCTAAATCTTTATCGCCACGACCACTCAAATTAATCACTATAACACTTTCCTCGGTTTGCTCTTCTGCGTATTTAAGCGCATAAGCTAACGCATGGCTTGATTCAAGCGCCGGAATGATCCCTTCATTTTTAGCAAGCGACTGAAACGCATCAAGCGCTTCTGTATCGGTAATACCCACATATTGAGCGCGACCAGTTTCGTGTAAAAATGCATGCTGAGGACCAACAGCTGGGTAATCAAGGCCTGCTGATACAGAGTAAGACTCTTCAATTTGGCCATCGTCATTTTGCATAATGTACGTATAAGTACCGTGTAATATACCTTTAGTGCCTTTACAAATTGTTGCACCGTGCTCATTTGTATCAAGCCCCTTACCTGCAGGCTCAACACCAATTAATTTAACGCCTGGCTCGTCAATAAAGTCAGTGAACATACCAATTGCGTTTGAACCACCACCAACACAGGCAATAACAGCGTCAGGTAAACGACCTTCGGCTTTAAGTACTTGTTGTTTAGCTTCTTCACCAATAACTTTTTGATACTCACGTACAATTGTTGGGAATGGGTGAGGACCAGCGGCTGTGCCTAGTAGGTAATGCGCGTCTTGATAATTTGCTGACCAGTCACGCAGGGCTTCATTTACTGCATCTTTTAATGTGCCAGAACCCGCTGTTACCGGAATAACCTCTGCGCCCATTAGCTTCATTCTAAATACGTTTGGTTGCTGACGTTCAACGTCTTTTGCGCCCATATAAATACGACATTTTAAACCCAGTAATGCACATGCAAGCGCTGTTGCAACACCGTGTTGACCTGCGCCTGTTTCAGCAATTACTTGTTTTTTACCCATACGCTTAGTAAGTAACGCTTGGCCAAGTACTTGGTTGGTTTTATGTGCGCCACCGTGTAATAAGTCTTCACGCTTTAGATACAGTTTTACTTTTGGGTTTTTAACTAAATTGCGCGTTAAAGTAAGTGGGGTAGGACGACCCGCATACTCGTTTAATAATTTACTTAGCTCAGCCTGAAACTCAGGATCTTTTTGTGCTTTGTTAAATTCGTTTTCTAACTGCTTAAGCGCAGGGACAAGTAACTCGGGTACAAACATACCGCCAAACTCGCCAAAATAAGCTGGATTTTGCATTTTAACCTCAATAATTTCTGATGCTTGTAAAAGCATTATGTAATTTGTTAGGGCACTTTTTACCCGCAGATTCTTCAACGCCTGAGTTTAAATCAAGGCCTAAGGCACCTTTAAAAAGCGCATCTTTAATATTGTCTGGATTTAAGCCTCCAGCGAGCATAAATGGAGTGGTTGCATCATGAAGCACCGACCAATCAAATGCTTTACCTGTACCGCCAGCTTGTGTATCGCTGTGTGTATCGTAAAGATGTCGGTTAACGCCATTTACAGGCGTTGGCAATGCATCTTTTATTGCTTGGGCTTTCCAAATCTCGCAGCCGGTAGGTAACTGTGTACGCAACTGAGCGATGTAATCGTCACTTTCTTGACCATGTAATTGAACTGCCGCCAACTTTAGCACACTTGCGTATTGAGCAACTTGATCAATTGGGGCATCTACAAACACACCCACAAAATTAAGCGGGGCACTTTGGCTAAGCTCTTTTGCGCAATCTAAATCAACATAGCGTGGCGATTTAGGATGAAAAATTAAACCACCGTAAATAGCACCATTTTGATATGCCGCTTGTGCATCTTGGCTACGTGTTAAACCACATACTTTATTGTCACCTAAAATAACACGGCGACATGCTTGCTCTAAATCACGCTCGCTCATAAGTGAGCTGCCAATTAAAAAACCATCGCATAATGGGGCTAAACGTTTTACGTCTTGATGGGTGTAAATCCCCGATTCCGAAATAACCACTTTATCAGCCGGAATAAGTTTGCGTAGCTTTTCGGTAGTGGCTAAATCGGTGCTTAAATCGCGTAAATCACGGTTATTAATACCAATAATTTGTGCATCAAGCGCAAGTGCACGGTGTACTTCTTCTTCATTACTTACTTCGGTTAATACCGACATATTCAGAGAATCGGCAACTGCGTGCAGTGCCTTATAGCTCTCGTCATCGAGTACTGAAAGCATCAGTAATATAGCGTCACCGCCATAAATACGCGCCATATATACTTGGTACTCATCTATAAAAAAGTCTTTACAGATAAGCGGTTGTTCTACTTGGCTGCGCACAAATTCAAGATAGTCAAAACTGCCTTGAAAATATTTAGCATCAGTTAACACGCTCATGCAGGTGGCGTATTTTTTATAAACTGAGGTAATTTCGGTTAAATCAAATGGCTTTCTAATTAACCCTTTTGAGGGCGATGCTTTTTTACACTCTAAAATAAACTGTGTGCCTGGGGCTGCTAATGCTTTGTAAAAACTACGGCTTGTAGGCACTGCAAGGTGTTTAAAGCTTTCAAGCGGACGTGCAGCTTTTCTTTCAATTAGTTCTAATTTTTTATCAGCAACAATTTTGTCTAATACATTAGCCATTACTTACCTCAATAATTGCATTTAGTGTGTTCATGGCTTGCCCTGAACTTAATAATGTTTGTACTTGTTTTGCCCCTTCTTTTAACGTTTCTGCTTTACCTGTTAGGTATAAAAGGGCAGCTACGTTAACCACAATAGCAGCATTATGTGCATCTGTGCCTTTGCCTTGCAAGATGGCGAGGCTAGCATTTGCGTTGTATTGTGGGCCTTCACCAGCGAGTTGTTCAAGTGAATAGTTTGCAAGGTCGAAGTCGCTTGGGTTTAGCGTGTACTGTGTAAGCTCGCCATTATTTAGCTCAACTACCGTTGTTGGACCGTGTAGAGCTATTTCGTCAGTGCCCGAGCCGTGAACAATCATAGCGCGCTTTGTGCCAAGGGTTTTAAGTGTTTGTGCCATTGGCATACATAACGCTTCGTTATACACACCTAACAATTGCACATCAGGTGCTGCTGGGTTAGCAAGCGGGCCTAAAATATTAAAAATAGTGCGTGTTTTAAGCGCTGTACGCACGCCCATCGCATGGCGTACGCCACTGTGATAGTGCGGTGCAAATAAAAAGGTAAAATTGGTTTGCTCAAGGCATTTTGCTGCCTGCTCTGGGCTCATATCTATATTAATGCCCAGCGCTTTTAGTAAGTCGGCAGAGCCTGAATTACTCGATACACTGCGATTACCATGTTTTACCATGTTAATGCCGGCAGCAGCGGCAACTATGGCTGCTGTTGTGCTTATATTAATTGTGTTTGAACCATCGCCGCCAGTGCCACAGCTATCGGCAAGTTGTGTACTGCTGGTAGTAAAAGCAACAGCGTTTTCGCGCATTGAGGCTGCAGCACCTGCTATTTCATCGCTTACTTCGCCTTTAATTTTAAGGCTTATTAGTAGGGCAGTTAGCTCAATCTCGCTCATGTTACCTTGCATTATTTCATCAAACAGTGCTTTGGCGTCTGCGTAGCTTAATGATTGCCCTGTAATTAGTTGTTCAATAGCGTGTTGAACATTTATGGGTTGTTCTGGTTGTGTACTCATAATGTCCTCTTTTATTTGGCGCGTGTTAAGTAAGCGACACTTTGCTGAAGTAGCATTGCGCCGTTTGGCGTCAGTATTGATTCTGGATGAAACTGGTAACCCAATGTGTTGTCATCATGATGATAAATAGCCATTGGGATATCTTCGTACTGGGCAATAACCTTAATATTATCAGGCACTTTTGTTGCCATTAATGAATGGTAACGTGCTACAGGCATTGTATTGCCCATACCATCAAATACAGGATGTTCGCCTAAATTAATAATTGAAGACTTACCATGTACGGTTTCACCCGCGTGACCGATTACTCCGCCATAGCTTTGTGTTAACGCTTGTTGGCCTAAACAAATGCCTAACATTGGGAAGTGGCCTTTAGAGAGTTCGATAAGCTCCATTAAACAGCCTGCATCGCTTGGTGTGCCGGGGCCAGGCGAAAGTACTAATAGCACTTGGCCTTGCTCTTGGCGCATTTTGTTAAAAATAACCTCAGCGCTAATGTTGTTTCTGTAAACAACCAGTTCGCAGCCAAGCATCGTTAGCTCATCAACTAAGTTATATGTGAATGAGTCAAAGTTATCTAAAAAATAGATTTTAATAGGATTCGCTTTACTCATTTTATACCGCCTTATACGTAGATTTTATGGCGGTGATAACCGCTTGTGCTTTAGCGCGAGTTTCGTTTGCTTCTGAAATAGGATCTGAGTCAAACACCACACCGGCACCAGCCTGTACATACGCGATATTATTTTTAACAAAAGCAGAGCGAATAACAATACAGCTATCCATTGCGCCATCACCGGTTAAGTAACCAACAGCGCCGCCATAACTGCCACGGCGTTTCCCTTCTGTTTGACGTACAAGCTCAGCAGCACGTACTTTTGGTGCACCAACAAGGGTGCCCATGTTCATACACGCTTGGTAAGCGTGTAGTGCATCAAGTTCTGGTTTTAATGTGCCAACAACGCGTGATACTAAATGCATTACCTGTGAATAGCGGTCTACTTTTAATAACTCTTTGGCAAAACGCGTACCTGCAACACTAATACGTGCTACGTCGTTACGGGCTAAATCAACGAGCATTAAATGCTCGGCGCGCTCTTTTTGATCGTTTCTTAGTTCCAACTCAATGCGGCTGTCTAGGTCTGGGTTTATTTGCCCGTTAGTAAATTTGCCGCGCGCTCGAGTACCAGCAATTGGGTAAACTTCTACTTGCTGATTACTTACGTCGTACTTAAGGGCCGACTCAGGAGACGCGCCAAATAATGCAAAGTCTTCATCGCGCATATAAAACATGTAAGGGCTTGGGTTTTGCTTTTTAAGCTGGCTATACGCATGTAAAGAATCAGGGCAAGGTAGTGAAAATGTACGCGACGGCACTACCTGAAAAATATCACCATCTACAATGTTCTTCTTAAGCTTAACAACTTGCTCGCAGTAAGTGTCATCGTCTATATCAACGCTTACCTCACATTCGCCACTTTGCATATCCGCACTAAATTCTGCTGCGTTATCGCAAAGTGTATTTAATCGTTCTAACTCTTCACCTACTTCAAAGCAGTTAGCGTGTACGTCTGGGCCATTAAATACATTACCAATGAGCTCAGTTGTTTGCTTTTGATGATCAATAACAACTAAGGTTTCGGCTAAGTAAAATACGTAATCTGGGCAGGTATTTTCACCATCAGGTACATCACTTAATTGCTCAAAGTTTGCCACCATATCGTAAGCAAATACGCCGCCTAAAAATAACGAAAATGGATTGTTAGTTGTGCTTTTAATACTGTTGATACACGTACGTAGTGCGCTAAATGCGTTATCAGCAATGAGCTTGCTCGCTTCGTCAGTATCGCCGCTAGTGTCTAAATAACAAAGGGTAAGTGTTTCGCCGTCCAAAGTGGCATCACAGCTTTTAACATTTGCCTGCAAGTAGCTAAGTAGTTGTTGCCCATTATTAGATTGAGCATTAATAGTGACTGTTTTACCTTGGCATACGATGCGCAGTGCACAGTCGACTAAAATTAAACTTTTTACACTGTCTTTAGAATCAATCTCAGCCGATTCAAGCAGTAGTGAGTTAGGCTTATCAAGTGCCGCGTATAATGCAAGAGGGCTACTAATATAGTCGCGTACTTGCGTAATGCTTGTTACTTCGCCTGGTGTGGTAGTTATATGACTAAAAATCAAACCTCATTCCCTCAAAAAATTAAACCCCGCAATGCGTTAGCAGTGCGGGGTTTGAATAACGATATCTAAATTACAAACAGATCATTACCGTCCCGCTATATCAGGCGCCACCACCAACGATGTGTAAGAGTAAGACCGTTATTCATGTTTTTCTGCCTCAAAATTTATTAAATATTTTTAACGTATATGTTTCGTAAAATTTAGTTATAAAAAAACCCGCATAGTTGCGGGTTTTGAATTTTTGCTAGACACGACAATTCATCACCCGAAAATTACGAGTGCCACCACCAAATAGTGTTTAAGTTTGAATTGATCATTATTGTTAATTCTTAATGTGTCTGAAAGTGGCTACAGTAAAACGTATCTTATGCTTTTGTGTCAAGTGTTTATTTAAAACAATTTAGTCAAAAAAGTTGTTATACTTACATAAACACCAGTAACCCTTAATTTTAAGCAGTTTTCTTTTGATAAAATATGATTTACATAGCCATACCACACATTCAGACGGGCGTTTAACGGTTGAAGAATTATTGCATCGCGCTGTTGATAAAAATATTGATGTGTTTGCTATTACCGATCATGACACTGTGGCAGCTATTAAGCCTGCTCAGCAATTTATTAAAGCAGAAAACTTACCGCTTTCATTAATAACGGGTACCGAAGTGTCTACCAAATGGGAAAGCTTCGAAATTCATATTGTAGGTTTAAATATTGATATTAATAATATTGACCTTACCTCTTTATTATCAGCTCAGCAGCAAAAGCGAGAAGAGCGTGCGCTAGAAATTGGCGCACGCCTTGCAAAAAATGGATTTGATGGCATTTACGAGCAAGCTAAAGAGCTGGCAAAGGATGCGCAAATTACGCGCGCACATTTTGCACGCGCCCTTATTGAGCGCGGTGTAGCTAAAAATTTCCCGGGTGTTTTTAAAAAGTACTTAGGGCGTGGTAAAACAGGTTACGTGCCAAGTTGCTGGTGCACTATGCAAACCGCTATTGAAGCAATACATGCCGCTGGTGGTGTTGCTGTACTTGCGCACCCAAGTAGCTATCAAATGTCAAACAAGTGGCTACGCAAATTATTAGTAGAATTTAAAAGTGTAGGAGGAGACGCAATGGAAGTTGCACAACCTCAACAGGCGCCAAGCGAACGTCAATTTTTAGGTGAACTCAGCCGTGAGTACGAACTACTTTGCTCGCAAGGGTCTGATTTTCATTTTCCGACAAGCTATTTAGAGCTTGGCAAAAATTTATACTTACCGAAAGACTGCCAAGGTGTTTGGCAAGTTTGGGAAGGACAAGAAGGGGCATTAACATGAGTCAATTATTCCATATTCATCCTGATAACCCGCAACCAAGATTGATTAGTCAAGCCGTTGATATTATTAAACAAGGCGGTGTTGTTGTTTACCCAACAGATTCGGGCTATGCCATTGGCTGTAACATTGGTAATAAGCAAGCCAAAGAGCGGATAGAGCGTATTCGTGGTATTGAAAAAAACGATAATTTTACGCTAGTTTGCCGTGATTTATCGGAGCTATCTACTTATGCACGTGTAGATAACCAGCTATTTAGATTAATTAAAAATAATACGCCAGGGCCTTATACCTTTATTTTTAAAGGCACAAAAGAAGTCCCTAAGCGTTTATTAAACGACAAGAAAAAAACCATTGGCATGCGTGTAATTGAACACCCAATTGCTTGTGCGTTACTTGCCGAACTTGGCGAGCCGCTAATGTCGTGTTCTTTAATTTTACCAGGGCAACAATTTACAGAATCAGATCCTGATGAAATATTAGAGCGATTAGATAAGCACGTTGATTTAATTATTCACGGTGGTTACTTGCCAGAGCAAGCAACCACAGTAATCGATTTGTCAGAAGATGAAGTTCAAATATTACGTGTTGGCTGTGGTGATACAAGCCCGTTTGAGTAATAACAAGTGAGCGAAAATACTGCTGATACAAAAAGTAGTGAAAAGCCAGTGCAGCAAAAGCTGCCACTGGCTTTTTTGCATGGTAAAGCGGTTGTAGATAAACCAGAAGACTTATATATTCCGCCCGATGCGCTCGAAATAATATTAGAAACCTTTGAAGGCCCGCTCGATTTACTGCTTTATTTAATTAAAAAGCATAAGCTTGATGTGCTCGACCTTTCTATTTTTAGTATTACAGAGCAGTATGTAAGTTACGTTGAAATGATGACCGAGTTTCAACTCGAACTTGCCGGTGAATATTTAGTTATGGCCGCGTTACTTGCACAAATTAAGTCGCGCTTATTACTTCCTGTACACGAAGAGCTTGAAGAGGAAGAAGACCCTCGCGCTGAGCTTATTAAACGTCTACAAGAATATGAGTTATTTAAAAAAGCCGCCGAAAACCTCGATGATATCCCCCGTGTTGGGCGTGATATTTTTATAGCGCATGCCGCTATGCCAATAAATGAAGACACAAGTCAAAACCTCCCCGATATTGAACTTAAAGACTTAATGCTGGCGCTGAGTGATGTAATGGCGCGAGCAAAAACGTTTGAACATCATCAAATTACTGCCGAAGTACTCTCAACTCGAGAGAGAATGAGCCAAATATTACAACAGCTATCGAAAGCAAATTCAGCAGTGGTATTTAATGCGCTTTTTACGCCTGATGAAGGGCGTAGTGGTGTGGTAGTTAGTTTTATAGCCATGCTTGAACTCATTAAAGAAGGACTTGTTACTTGTTTGCAAGTAAGCCCAGAGAGCTTAATTTATGTCAGCTTGAGCGAGCAATCCACTCTATAAACTTATCTGTTTAATCCTCAACTTCTAAAACTGACTTTAATTATCAAAGTTCTGTGCGTATACGCACGTAAAGTGTTTGTAAATGTTATTTTCATTTAAGGCTATGCACTATATTGTAACGTCATAGCATTATAGGACGTTACACATGTTTAAAAATACACCTTCATCTTACGGACTTGTCGCCATTATTTTACATTGGCTCATGGCGTTGACTATTTTTGGCCTGTTTGGTTTAGGTTTATATATGGTTGAGCTTACTTATTACGATAGTTGGTATAAAGGCTCGCTCGATTTACATAAAAGCATTGGTATTACGCTTGTGGCCGTATTCTTATTTAGAATTTTATGGCGTGCTTTATCTACACAACCTAAACCATTAGGTGAAAGTAAAGGCATGAACCAATTAGCACATACTGCGCATATTGCTATGTATATTATTTTGGCTGTTATTGTTGTTGCAGGGTATTTAATATCAACCGCAGACGGGCGTCCAATAGAAGTATTTACTTTATTTAATGTATCAGCGCTTGATTTTGCCTTTGATGACCAAGCCGATATTGCAGGAAAAGTACATTATTACGGCGCGTGCACATTAATCGGGTTTGCAGTATTGCATGCACTAGGGGCGTTAAAACATCACTTTATCGATAAAGATAAAACCTTAATTAGAATGATAAAACCATTAAAGGATGATTAAAATGAAAAAATTATTAGTAAGCACAGCCGTTTCGGCTGCAATGATGTTATCGGTAACAACTGCTAATGCAGCCGACTACGTAATTGACACAAAGGGTGCGCATGCATTTGTAAACTTTAAAATTAAACATTTAGGTTACAGCTGGTTACATGGCCGTTTTAATACCTTTGATGGTAAATTTAACTACGATGCTAAAAACCCTAATGCGTCGCAAATTATGGTTAATATAGATACAACAAGCCTTGATTCTAATCATGCCGAGCGCGATAAACACCTTCGTGGTAAAGAGTTTTTAAATGTTGATAAATACCCAACAGCGACGTTTAAAAGCACCAGTATTAAATTTGAAGACGATTCAGGTCAAGTAACAGGTGATTTTACGCTGCATGGTGTAACCAAAACCATTACTTTTGAAATTGATAAAGTGGGTGAAGGTAAAGATCCATGGGGTGGTTACCGTGTAGGCTTTGAAGGTGAAACAAGTCTTAAGCTTACCGACTACGGTATTGATTACAATTTAGGGCCAGCCTCTACCCATGTAGATATAGGTTTATTTATTGAAGGTATTCGTCAGTAATATATAAAATACTTAATTATAAACAATAAACAGCGTCATTTTTAATGGCGTTTTTTTCTATAAATACTTATTTTTTTATACGCTCTTGCAATAAAGGCCTTAAATGCTCTGGCAACCAGCGCATTAGCACATCATTATAAGCTGGTGTTTTTTTTATTACTTTGAGCTGCTCATTAAGCATTGCTATATCTTTTGCACCTTGCTCATTTTTAGTGCAACCAATAAAGCCATAACTTAACGCAGGGGATTCGATTAACGGTCGTTGTGTTAAGTTTTTATCAAAATTCATTAATTTAGCTAAATAATAATGTTCGCTTGGGTAACCCAATAAAATATCAATCCGTTTTAAATTAAGCATATAAGTAAGGCTCGCTAAGCTGTCGCGAGTAGGTCTTATTACTAAATCTATATCGGGAGTTGTGTTTATAACCGAATCTATCTCTTTTCCATAAGAACGACTCATTGATATGCCGAGTGTTAGCTTTTTATCACGTATTAAATCTAATAATGACACTTCAGTCGCATCAGGCAATTCAAGTGCGTCTGCAAGCTTGCTATGCATAGCAACAGAAGGTGATAGTCCTGTAGTTGAGCTTTCGTCTGTAAAGTAAATATGCTTTTTTCGGTAATCATTTTTATAAAGAGATAATGCGCAAGTATTATTGGACGTATTTGATAGCTCTTGGATTACTTTTCCCGAAGGGATGATAATTTGATTAAAGGTAATAGCGGGTAGTTGTTTTTCAAGTAGGGATATAATGCTTTCATCGCGGCCTTGGTGTTGATATTGGCCATTTAAAATGTAGTACGGTGCAAAGTCGTGCGTTAACCAATTAATGGTTTTAGCATTACTTACAGGGCTTAAAAAACAAAACATTAAAAAAAGTATACATAAACGGAGCATTACAGCAGTTGCCAATAATTATTATTGTAAAACTATTGTAACCATTAAAGGGCTAAAAAGTAAAATGCCAGCAACGAGGCTGGCAAAATATATTTTCAATAATCGCAATAATAAAAAGCAATTAAAGTTTTGTTTAACTAGCTTTTAGCCATTTAACAAATTGGCGTGCATCACTCGCTTTTTGAAATAATGCATTTTTTAAACCTTGTGTATCACTAAAAATTACACGATGTTTGTTTACTGAAATTGATTGCACTGGATGTGCAATTTGGATCATAGACCCATTATATTTATAAGACATAATAAAACTCACTTTATTCTTGTTATTTATTCTGCGCTATATTTTATAGCTTCGTGCAGTCAATAAATAAACGATGTTGTGTTTAGCTTCATTACAGTGTTGACGATCTTTATGACACTTTTGCGATGATAATAAAATTCATCTCGGTATTATTTAAGGGGTTCTCGCCGTACAATAACTTAGCTTTCAAATATACGTTTTGCGGGGCTTACTGGATCAGGGTAAATGGTTAACCGCGGCGGTTTCTTTAAACCAGAGAGGGAAGGTAACTTATATGTATATTATGTGCAAGCTATTTTTTTATTTATTTATAATACATTTTATCAACTGCCTATGGCCTCCAATTTTATTTACTAAAGGATAAGTATGAATTACCTAATTGCGAGCGATATTTTTGGTTTAACACCTGCTTTTACGCAGTTTACAGAGGGGTTTGACACTAAGGTAACGGTTATTGATCCTTATGATAATGAGTTACAACCTATTGATAGTGAAGAATATAACTACAATAAATTCATACAGAAATGCGGGCATGATAAATACACCGACAAACTTCAAAAATGTTTTGCGCATTTGCAAGCACCAACAACTTGTATCGCATTTAGCGCAGGGGCAAGTGCAGCATGGCGCGCACAGTTATTAACAGGCAATACACACCTTAAAAAGTTAATAGGGTTCTACCCATCACAAATTCGTAATTATTTAGCATTAGATGCAAACGTACCCTGTGAGTTTATTTTTCCTAAACATGAGGTACATTTTAATGTTGATGAAGTGATAGCCATTTTAAATAATAAGTCCGCAGTAAAGTGTAATAAAACAAACTACCTACATGGTTTTATGAACGAGCACTCAGTCAATTTTAATGAGCAAGCGTATAACTATTTTAGCCATTACTTAAAAGTAGCGTTATAGCTGATTGATTTGCGCTTTTGTAATATTAGGAAAGTCAGTGCGGTTATTGTATTGTGCGTATAGAGTAGAAAAAACACTGCTTCTAGATTGTTTATCAAGCTCTTTTATAAACATTTTAGCGTTAGAGCGTGCTGGCCTACAGCATAATTGATACGCCTTTATAACACTTGCCAAAGTTTGCCCTTGTTTTTGCAATGCTAGATCTGCTTGGGCAAAAAAAGCTGCGCCTGTCCAGTAAACACGTTGCTGAGCACGTTGTTTCCACATATCGGCAGAGAGCTTATTAAGTGGCTGTGTTTTAGTTTTGGTTTGCAGGCGGGCACGATCAAACCCTGCATTTAAGCGTTGTACAAACTGCGGCTGGGTGATTATACCGCTGTCACGCATTATTACGTTTTGCATATAACTGGCAAAACCCTCGCTTAGCCAAAAACCGGAGTAGGGAAATAGCGGCAAATATAAATGTGAAAGTTCATGGTATAGCGTCCAATCTTTAGTGAATGCTTTTAAACTGGCGTAACGATCTATATGTAGTTCTAGCCCATCGGGATTATTTCGCTTTACAGTAGCCCAAGGTACTGGCTCAAAAGCAAAATATTGCGGTTTTAAATAAATAGGTAAGGTACTTTGTTTTAGAGGCCCTAACGTATTTTGTGTTTTTTCAACACTTTGATTCACCCAAGTAGACACCGTCCTTTGACCACTACTTGAGAGTGAATTGAGGTTGTGTATTACTACCTCAACGGCTAACGTTTTAAACGAGTTGATTGATAGTAGCAATATAAAAAAGAGTTTCATTAAAGTGTTCCACTGTAATTTAATAGCTAATACGATAAGGCTAATTAAACAAGACCAACTCATGACGTAAATAGTCACAGTTAATTTGCTATTTTTTTAAATGATAGTAACTATAAAAGTACAAATACAGACACGCCTTAATTAGCATGCTTTAATCATATTTATAGAACCTTTGTAGGTGTTAGCAATGCAGTACCAACATATAAATGTGCCAACGCAAGGTCAAAATATCACGATAGACCAATACGGTCAGTGGCAAATTCCGTTAGAACCTATCATTGCTCATATTGATGGCGATGGCGTGGGTTTAGATATCATGCCGGTAATGCGCCACGTTGTTGATAGTGCAATTGAACATTGTTACAAAAACGCTCGAAAAATACATTGGATGCAGGTTTATAACGGCGAGCAAGCCGCGAAACTGTATGACGGTGACTGGTTTCCACAAGAAACAATTAACGCAGTACGCGCCTGTAAAATTGCCATAAAAGGGCCGTTAACAACGCCGCTGGGTGGTGGCTTTCGCTCACTCAATGTAGCCCTCAGGCAAGAAATGGATTTGTTTGTAAATATGCGCACTATAAAAGGCTTTAGTGCACTCCCTTCTCCTTTAAAAAATCCTTTTTTAACAAACATAACCGTGCTGCGCGACAGCAGCGAGGATGTGTATTCAGGTATTGAATGGCAAGCAGGCAGTGTAGAAAGCGAAAAAATGCTCGACTTTTTATGCGAAGAAATGGGGGTAACGCGCTTAAGGTTTACACAAGAGTGCGGTATTGGCATTAAAAATATATCCAAAGAAGGCTCTGAACGACTAATGCGCTTTGCAATTAAGTATGCACTTAAAAACGATAGTGAATCCTTAACACTAGTGCACAAAGGCAATGTACTTAAATTTACCGACGGGGCATTCAAGCGTTGGGGGTTTGCACTTGCACAAAGCGAGTTTAATGCCACCGCACATGAAAATGGGCGTTGGCTGCAAATAGAGCGAGGACACCAAGCGCCCTTAATTATTAAAGAAGTCATAGCTGACAACATGCTGCAACAATGTTTAATGCATCCAGAGCAATTTGATGTAGTGGTGACGACTAACCAAAACGGCGACTTTTTAGCGGATATGCTAAGCGCACAAGTTGGCGGTGTTGGCATAATGCCCGCAGCTAATTTAAATAATGATGTTGCATTTTTTGAGCCCACACACGGCACGTTTGAACGTATAGCAGGGCAAAATAAAGCAAACCCCAGCAGTAGTATTTTAAGTGCGGTATTAATGCTTAAATTTATGGGATGGGAGGAGGCCGCATTACTGATAGAAAGTGCGTTAGAGCGAACATTTAAAAGTGGTGAAGTAACCTTTGATTTAGCGCAAGAGCAGCGCGATAACTCAAGTATTCATAACTCGACAACCTTAACTTGTACTGGCTTTGCAAAGAAGGTTATCGAGCACTTTTAAACACATTCATTATTAAGCTGCTGAGGCAGTTTTTAATCTGTGCATGCAAGGGCGGTTGGTTAACTGCGCTGCACGATGGTAAATCTCATGTGCTTGAGGTTCATCGCACTGCGTACCACTAAGCGTATCCATTAACGCAACAACAATAATTGCAGGAACCTGGCAGCAATATTCGTCTAAAACGGCTTCTGTCGTTTGTGCATCAACATGGCAAAGTGGGTGGTTTTTAAGTTGGTATGCGTTTAGCAATGTATCCACTTCTAATACATCATTTGGTTGGTGCTTTGTTTTACGGCATTTACAACCAAACTCATCAACTAAAGTAGCTAATGCTTGATAAGTCTCAGTGGTGTTAGCTTTAGTGCATAACTGCTCTTCAATAAACTGATGTAAATTAGCATCAATAAATAACCCGTCTTGTTGTGTGAAGCTTGATGTTGTCATAATAATTACTCTTAGTTTGTTGGCTTAACTTCACTCTAGCGCTAAGTGTATTATTAATGAAATTGTTGTTTTCAATAACTGATATTGATTTCATCAATAGTAAGTTTTAAAACTAAATAAAAAATAGAAAACATACCTAAATTATACTAATTAATTTGGTGCAGAGTGGTAAAAACGTGCACAAAACTGGAACAAGGGGAGTCATTGAGGAATAAAGATGGACTATTAGTTAATTGTTTTTATTGAATTTTAATTTTTTATGAAGTTGGTACTAAGCTTGCTAATCATACACTGTAGGTAGACTCCTATATCGACGATTTCCAAAAGCGCCATGGTATTTTCCCAAAGTTGAATACCACGGCGCTTTTTATTTTTCGCGTGTATTTTATTTAGTCGTAACAATAGTAATGTTAAATTTTAATGAAGTAGGGAATAGCCACTAAAATAGCGCCTACAATCAACAGCATGCTAACACTGCTCATAAAATACGGAAATACCAATAGCGATAAACCAATACAAAGTGGTACTACGGCTTTTTTTCTTCGCCCGTAAGTAAGGTAGCCAATACCAATGCCACCAAACAAAACACTCCACGCAATTATTGATGCACTATCCATTTGTAAATTACCTATTTTGAAATACTGATTTAAATTACGACCGACATAGCCAGCTTTTCAATACCATGTGAAGGAGTCCATCTTTTAAATTCCACGAAGCCATGCTTTTTATATAAATTTATTGCAGGAGTATTAGCAACCGCAGTCCCCACTATTGCATGAGAAAAATCATCCATTGCTAAAACATAACTTATTAACTTACTTGCGATACCTTTTTTAAAATGACTAGGATCAACGGTTAAACTACAAATATCTAAATACTCGTTGTTTGTATCTACTTCTATAACGGCTGCTAAACATTCATTTTCGCTGTAGCCATAAAAGGTTGTTTCTGATTTTTTTATACCTTTAATATTACGCGCTAAAGGAGGAAAGTTATGCGCGCCGATCAGTTTAGCCTCTATAGCGTAGGACTTTTGAAAGACAGCAAAAATTATATTTGCAGTATCGTTATTCTTATTATTAAGTTTGCTTATCATTATATTCTTCTAATGAAAGTAAAGCTTGGACATTATACGCGATAGTAAAATACCTGGTGCTTGATGTGATGAAAATAATAATTTATCTATCTGCAATCGTTTTAGCAAACGCTAATAACTCACGCCTTAACCATTGGTGCGCTGGCGCATGGTGCAGCAGTGGGCTCCATATCATTTTCACTTCAATAGGCACTATTTGAAATGGTACAGGGCTGATTACTAAATCAGTATGAGAGGTTAATAACTTAGCTTGCCTGCGCGGTAGGGTGGCAATAAGTTGCTCTGATTGGCAAAGCAGGCTTGCAACCATATAGTGGCGAGTAAAAACTCGTATTTTACGGGTTTGTTCTAGTTGCCAAAGTGCTTCGTCTACCCAGCCTAATTTTTGCTTTCCTGATTTATTAGTAACAGCGGCTTCAGGCCCCCAGCCGGCACGGTTTACCCAAATATGTTCTTTTTGTAAGTAGTCGTCTAACCCTGATTGCTGTAAAAATGTATTTTTAGGATGGGTTAAACAACAGTAATTATCGCGCCAAACACTGGCTTGATGAAACGAGCGTGGCAGGCCATTAAAGCGATTTATTGCTAAATCTATAGTGCCTTTTTCCATATCTTGTAGGTTTACGTCGCTTGGACTTAACACATCAAAATTAATACCGGGGTTTTTACTAAGCTGCGCCGTTATAAAAGGGGCTATTAGGGTCGACTCTATGTAGTCGTTTGCCATTATTCTAAACGTAACTTCAGCCGTTGTAGGGTTAAATTGCTCACTAGGCTGCGTAATTGCTTCGGCCATTTTTAATAGGGCCTCAACTTCAGGCTTTAATGCAAGTGCCTTTGCCGTTGGCGTCATAGAGCCTGCAGCACGCACAAGTAGCGGGTCGTCAAATAAATCGCGCAAACGTTTTAGCGCATTACTCATAGCCGGTTGCGTAAGCGCGAGTTTATTGGCAGCTTTCGACACACTTTTTTCATCGATGAGTACATTTAAGTAAACGAGAAGGTTAAGATCGACGTTTCTTATATTCATATGGGCGTGTTGGCCTTTCAGGGTTGAAATTTGTTCAATCTAGGGGCGATTTAATCGCGGCGCGAGGTTTGCCACCTAGTGGGCTAAGTAAAAATCGAGCAAAGCTTCCGCGTCCTGCTCACGCCCCTTACCTACATCCATGTAGGCAACAAAGAGTTAATCGTTCTAGAAAGAACCCTATGGGCAGTGTGTATTTGGCCTTTATGCAGCGTTAAAGTTCATTTATGGGGAGTCACCACACTACATGTACTTTGCCTTGCTTAAAAGCCAAATACACGGCTGCAAAATTAACCTCGAAAGGTCAATACGCCCAATAAATGCTATTTATATGCTGTATTAATTATCTAAATTAAAGCCTGCTTGCTAAGGTGTAAACAATTAATAAAAAATAACCGCCATAACTGGCATCAATATAAGTGCTGTATTTATGCAAAATAGGCTAACAAATCAATCTAATAATACGCTGCAAAACGTTATTGCCGGTAAGCTTGCACGATCTGTTTTTGCTGGATTTGAGGTGATGTTTTCGCAATTTTTAAATATTACACTGGGTGCACAAAGCCGTTTTGAACAACGACAGTACCATAGTGTGCAAAGTGCTATGCGTGAACGTTTGCAAGTGTATGAGCGCGAAGTGAAAAACGTGAGTGAAGCCGTGAGAGTTATTGCTTATGCTGAGCTTACTTGCCCGCAAACGTGGCAGTTAGCTAAAAATATTTACGGCGATATGGTACAAAATCACGAAAACAAACCTATTGCGCATACTTTTTTTAATTCAACGTTTGGCGCAATTTGGGACGATAAAAAAATTCGTACTGTGCATTTGTTTGTATTAAAAGCAAAGTATCGTAGTGAGCCGCGCTCTTATGAAAGCTTAGTAAGTAGAGTATCGCTACACAATGGGTTTAATAACGCCGTTAAAACGCTTATCACTAATCAAGTATTTAGAGTGCCATTTAGTAATTTAGAACGCGATGTAGCCACATTACAAAGTACGTTAATGCAAGGCGCTAAGCAGCAATGCAAACAGGTGTACGAACTTATAAATTTAAACGACGGGTATATTGAATACGCCAACTCATTATTTTTTAGAAACAAAGCCTGTTATTTAATTGGGCGCTGCATTGCTAAAAATGGCGACAATATGCCTTTTGCTATCGCTATTTTAAATACCGATGAGGGACTAAAGCTTGATGCTGTAATGATGGGCGCCGATCAATTAAGTTTATTATTTGGTTTTGCACGCACCTATTTTATGGTTGATACCGATAAACCCGCTCGTTATGTAGATTACTTAAGTGTGTTAATGCCACACAAACAACGCTTTGAGTTATTTAACGCCATTGGCTTTATAAAGCACGCCAAAACTGAGTTTTATCGGCATAAGGTCGATACGACTAAAAATAGCCCAGCCAACTTTAAGTATGTTAAAGCGCCAGGTACGCCGGGTATGGTAATGCTGGTATTTACTATTGAAGGGCTAGATTACGTTTATAAAGTAATTAAAGACAAATTTAGTGCGCCAAAAACAGCCACCAAAGCACAAGTCAAAGAAAAGTATAACTTTGTAAAACAAGCCGATAGGGTTGGTCGTTTGGTAGACACACACGAATTTAGATATTTAGCGTTTGATTTAAGCCGTTTTAGTGATGAACTTCTTGAGCAGATGAAAAGCCAAATTGGTAGCAGCATGGTTATATCTGGCAAGGCACTCATTTTAAAGCACGTTTATGTTGAGCGTAAAATGACCCCGCTTAATTTATATATTAACCAATGCGATAACAAAACCTTAGAGAGTGTGATGCATGACTACGGTAAAGCAATTAAAGAGTTAGCGGGCGCTAATATATTTCCGGGCGATATGCTAATGAAAAACTTTGGCGTAACGCGATGGGGGCGAGTGGTGTTTTACGACTTTGACGAAATTTGCCCGCTTACCGATTGCAACTTTAGAGAGGTGCCACAAACCCAAAATGCACTTGAAGAGCTAAGTAGTAACTCGTATTTTGATATAGCTGAAAACGATATATTTCCGAGCCAATTTAAGGTGTTTTTTAGTGCCAATGATATTGCGTTTAACTATTTTAATAATGAGCACAGTAACTTGTTTTTAGCGACATTTTGGCAAGAGTGTCAGCAACAAGTAAAAGCCGGTTATTTACCTGATGTTTACCCTTATAAACAAAGTTGGCGCTTTTGAGGTTGTTTGAATCTGTGTTCATCCCCATCTATATGTTATTACAGTTTTTAAACTTGGAGCAACAATGAAATATATTTCTCATGAAGATGGTAATCTTGCATTTAGTGAAACCGAAAAGCCGGTTTTAAAGAGCCATGAAGTACTTGTTAAAGTTGCAGCAATAGGTGTAAACCGTGCAGACAGTATGCAGCGCCAAGGTAAATACCCGGCTCCTGCGGGAGATAGTCCTATTTTAGGTTTAGAGTGTGCAGGTACAGTTACTGAGCTTGGAAAAGATGTAGATAAAAGCTGGCTAAACAAGCGTATTTTCACGTTGTGCTCAGGTGGTGCTTATAGCGAATATGTAGCCGTTGATGCAAAACAACTTATGGAATTACCCGATGATGTAACAATGGCAGAGGGCGCCGCAATAAGCGAAGTGTATTTAACGGCATTTGGCGCATTATTTGAGCTTGGTAAATTACAAAAAGGGCAAACAGCGCTTATTCATGCAGGTGCTAGTGGCGTAGGCGGTGCAGCAATTCAAATGGCTAAAAGCGCAGGTGCTACCGTGGTTATTACCGCTGGTACGGATGACAAATGCCAACACGCAAAAGAGCTCGGTGCCGATCATGCAATTAACTATAAAACCACCGACTTTGTAGAATATATGAAAGCAAATGAGTTAACAGCAAATGCAATTGTAGATCCTGTTTCGGGTAGTTACTTAAATAAAAATGCCGCTATTGCAGCCATGGATTGCCAAATTGTAATGCTTGCATTTTTAGATGGACGTTTTGCAGAAGTTGATTTTGCGGCGCTTTTACAAAAGCGTATTTCGTTTCATGCCTCAACGCTTAGAAATCGTAGTATTGAGTTTAAACGCCAGGTGCGCGACGACTTTGTAGCACGCTTTTACAATGATATTGCCACTAAAAAGTACGACTTTAACCTGTATAAAACATTGCCTTGGAGCGACGCAAACGAAGCCCATGCTATTTTAGAGCGTAATGAAAACGCAGGAAAAGTGGTTTTACTTGTAGAGTAACTCTTTAATTTTAGGGTTTAGCCCATATACTAAGCCCTATAAAAAATATTTAAGGTTTAATAATGAATCCAATACTAGCAATACTTAAAGAGCACAATGTAAGCGACGAAAAAGTAAAAGCATTGTTTGAAGCGTTTACTCAAAATCCAATGATGGCAATGGCGCTTGTTCAAGAGCTTGGTATTCCGCCAGAAAAGTTACAACAATTAATGGCAGTCGTGATGACTCAACCGCATCTTATTAAAGAAGCGACTGACGAACTTGGTTTAGATTTTGAAAAAGTAAAAGAAGCGAAAGAAAAACTAAATCAACAGTAATTGATAATCTAATTTTTAGATTGATCATATAGCAAGGTAAGCAACTACCTTGCTATACCCGCCGTAAAGCACACACTTTTTGTTACACTCTACATTGAACTGCTCAGCATTTAGTTAGTCATAATAATACTTAATTAACGCAGGGAAATAACATGAAACCGCTTTATAAGTTTTGGAAAAACAACCGCTCTCTTATCGTATTTATTGCACTAATGAGCGTATTTAGAAGCGCTGTAGCCGATTGGTACGAAGTGCCAACAGGCTCAATGAAACCTACAATTCAAGAAGGTGACAGAATACTTACCGATAAAATGGCCTATGATATTCGTGTCCCATTTACGCATATAAAACTACTTAAACTAGCGGACCCACAAACAGGTGATATTATTGTTTTTGACTCACAAGCTGCCGATAACCGTTTAATTAAACGTGTAATTGGTGTGCCAGGAGACACCGTTGCGCTTGAAAATAATGAGCTCATTATTAATGGTAAAAAACTTAATTATGCAGATCAGCAAAGCAACATAGACTCGCTTGATAAAATCGAAGATTTAAACGGATTAGCGCATTCGATAAGAGTGGCAAATATTCCTTCACGTTTATCGGGCTTTGACGCAATTACAATTCCTGATGATTATTATTTAGCAATGGGCGATAACCGCGACAATAGCGCTGACTCGCGTGTAATAGGTTTAATTCCGCGTAATGAGTTATTAGGAAAAGCAGAGCGCGTTATAGTGTCTCTTGATTACGATAACTATTACCTACCAAGAAAAGATCGCGTATTGAAAAAGCTCAATTAAATAAGATAATTAATTTTATAGTTAAAATATAACTGCCTATTTAGGCAGTTTACTTATATATTTTTTTACAAGCTTGGTAAGAACACTACGCTCTTGTTCGGTATTTAATATACGACTAAACATTACTTTAGCCCATAAAAAAACCGCCGACATATCAGCGGTTTTTTTATTGTATGAGTAATATTACATTACGCGCATACCAGGCTCTGAGCCGTCATCTGGGTTAAGAATATAAATTTCTTTTCCGCCAGGACCTGCTGCTAATACCATACCTTCAGACATACCAAAGCGCATTTTACGAGGCTTAAGGTTCGCAACCATAACGGTTAGCTTACCTTCGATATCCTCAGGTGCATAAGCCGATTTAATACCTGCAAACACTTGGCGAGTTTCGCCGCCTAAATCAAGTGTTAGCTTAAGTAGTTTATCTGCGCCTTCTACGTGCTCTGCTTTAGCAATCTTAGCTACGCGTAAGTCTACTTTTGCAAAATCATCGAACTCAATCTCGTCGCTAATTGGCTCTTTCGCAAGCGGGCTGTTAGGGTCAATTGTTACTTTTGGTGCTAAGCTTTCTTTAGATTCTTCAACCATTTTATTTACTTTATCCATTTCAACACGTTGCATTAACGGTTTAAATTTATTGATAGGGTGGCTTACTAGTGCATTTTGAACGCCGTCCCATGCAAGGTCGTCATTTAAAAACGCTTGTACGTTGTCTGCCATTCCTGGTAGCACGGGTTTTAAGTAAGTAATTAAAACGCGGAACAAGTTAAGACCAAGAGAACAGACCTCGTGTGCTTCTTGTTGCTTAGTTTCGTCTTTAATTAATACCCAAGGCGCTGCGCCATCAATAAATTGGTTTGCTTTGTCGGCAAGCGCCATTATTTCGCGAATTGCGCGGCTGTAATCGCGGTTCTCGTAGTGTGTTGTAATGCTCGGTGCAGCAGCTTGAAACTCTGCTAACAGCTCTGGTTGCATAATAGTGCTGCTTAGCTTGCCATCAAACTTTTTAGTAATAAAGCCAGCACAACGGCTCGCTATGTTGACTACTTTACCTACTAGGTCTGAATTTACGCGCTGCGCAAAGTCTTCTAGGTTTAAATCCAGATCAACAATACCGCTGCTTAATTTTGCTGCGTAGTAGTAACGTAAGTACTCTGGGTTTAAGTTATCTAAATAAGTACGCGCTTTAATAAACGTACCCTTTGATTTAGACATTTTTTCGCCATTCACAGTTACAAAACCATGAGCGAATACGTTAGTTGGCTTTCTAAAATTAGCGCCTTCTAGCATTGCTGGCCAAAATAAGCTGTGGAAGTAGATAATGTCTTTACCAATAAAGTGATAAAGCTCTGCGTCTGAACCTTCAGCCCAAAACGCATCAAAGTCGAGGCCTTTTTCGTCACATAGGTTTTTAAAGCTCGCCATGTAACCAATAGGTGCATCTAACCAAACGTAAAAATATTTGCCTGGTGCATTTGGAATTTCAAAACCAAAGTAAGGCGCATCACGGCTAATATCCCACTGTTGCAGGCCATCGGTAAACCATTCGTCTAGCTTGTTAGCCATTTCTTGTTGAATAGTGCCCGAGTGTAACCACTCCTTTAGCATGCCTTCAAATGCTGGCAGGTCAAAAAAGTAATGCTCAGAATCTTTAAGTACAGGCTCAGCGCCCGACATTACAGAACGCGGATTAATGAGTTCGGTAGGGCTGTATGTAGCACCACACGAATCACAGCTATCGCCGTTTTGGTTTTCAGACTTACACGTTGGGCAAGTACCTGTTACAAAACGGTCTGGTAAGAAAATACCTTTTTCTGGATCGAATAATTGCGAAATAATGTGCTTTTTAATATGACCGGCATCGTTTAGGCGGTTATAAATAAGTTCGCTTAATTCTTTGTTTTCTTGGCTGTGCGTGCTGTGGTAGTTATCAAATTTGATATTAAAGTCAGCAAAGTCGCGTTGGCGCTCTATGCTCACTTGTTTTACCATTTCTTCAGGCGTGATCCCTTGCTTTTGCGCATTAAGCATAATTGGCGTGCCGTGGGCATCGTCTGCGCAAACATAATAAGCTTCGTGGCCTTGTAGTTTTTGAAAACGTGACCAAATATCAGTTTGAATATATTCCAATAAATGACCTAGGTGAGTAGGGCCATTTGCATAAGGTAATGCGCTGGTAATCAGGATCTTTCGCTGCGTCATAATCATTCCGAATTGAGGATAAAGCGCCGTTTTTATTATACAAACGGCAATTATCATTAATTTATCTACAAGCTATCTGCTTAGAGTGCGCACAGCTTATGGATTTTTATTAATTGACTGGTGTTAATTCCCTGAATGTTACATAATTCCGTGGCACTTTTCATCAAAGAAACGCTATTTAATTGCTATGTTTGGACTGTCGAAACTATTCTCTTCTAAATCGGTGCAAAAACAACCGATTATAACTGCCTTAGCGGCATATCGTAGTGCGGCTTTTGCTGTCGGTATTGACGAAAGCTTTATCGATACTATTACTCAAAATGACGATAAATCACTACACATTAAATTAACTCTGCCATTTGCTGGGCAATCAGAAATGCCTTTAGTTGAGCAACACGTAAGTGAAAGCTTAAATGTGCCTATAACAATTAGCGCCAAGGTTATCATTAAAGAGGCGGCTAAGTTTAAAGCGATTAAACATATTGTACTTATTGCCTCAGGCAAAGGTGGGGTAGGTAAGTCGACTACTGCTGTTAACTTGGCAGGCGCGCTTAAAAATGAAGGCGCAAAGGTGGGTATTTTAGATGCTGACATTTATGGCCCATCTATCCCAATGCTTTTAGGATTAGTGGGCGCAGAGCCCGTCACTAAAGATAACAAACAGCTACAGCCTTTTGATGCAAATGGCATTAAAGCGCAGTCAATTGGCTTTTTAGTTCCAAGCGATGATGCCACGGTATGGCGCGGGCCAATGGCGTCAGGCGCGCTGAGCCAGTTACTTAACGAAACCGATTGGGGCGAGCTTGACTACTTAATTGTTGATATGCCACCTGGCACCGGTGATATTCAGCTTACAATGAGCCAAAAAGTACCCGCTAGCGGCACTGTTATTGTCACTACACCGCAAGATTTAGCGCTAGCCGATGCGCAAAAAGGCATTGCTATGTTTAATAAAGTAAACGTACCGGTGCTTGGCTTAATAGAAAATATGAGCCACTACATTTGCAGCCACTGCGGTGAGGCAAATCACGTATTTGGTAAAGACGGTGCACAAAAGTTGGCGCACAAGCACGGCGTGCCTGTACTTAGCCATATTCCACTTGCAATAGATATACGTGAGTATTCTGAGCAAGGTAAACTTATTGCAAACTATAACGACGCAACAATAAGCAAAACATACAGCGCAGCAGCGAGGCTTATAGCCAGCACGCTCTATTATCAACAGCATCACAATGCGATTGAAATTGTGATTACAGAAGATTAATAAATAATGAGACTTTCAGACACACATATTAAAGAATACCTAAGCGATGGCCGCATTGTTATTGAGCCTGCACCAACAAGTGATATGATTTCAGGCGTGACTGCCGATTTACGCTTGGGTAATAAATTTAGAACTTTTAATGCGCATAATGCCGCATATGTCGATTTAAGTGGTCCAAAAGATCAGTTAAATAAGGCCATGGAATCGATCATGAGTGAAGAAATAGTGCTTGATGAAGGTGAAGCATTCTTTTTACACCCAGGTGAACTTGCGCTGGCTATTACCCATGAAAAAGTAACGTTGCCAGCAGATATAGTAGGTTGGTTAGATGGACGCTCATCGCTTGCGCGTTTGGGTTTAATGGTGCATGTAACCGCGCACCGAATAGACCCAGGCTGGAGCGGTAATATTGTTTTAGAGTTTTACAACTCAGGTAAATTACCACTGGCGCTTCGCCCACTGATGAAAATTGGGGCTATGAGCTTTGAAATGTTATCGGGGCCGTGTGAAAACCCATACAATATTCGTAAAGATGCAAAATATAAAGATCAAAGCAGCGCAGTAGCAAGTCGTATTAGTGACGATAAATAATCACCAAATATAGACATCACTCGTCTATTTTATGAAGCGCATAGCCAAGTAACTCAAAATACTGGTTAAGCGCTTTATTTGCTTTATTAATATGCTCACTATTTGGGTATATTAAATTACTACTTTTTAAGCCTCCCACCAAGAAGCTATTTTTTATATATGTGTGGCCTTCAATACAGGCTTCAAAGCAGCGCGCTGCTAATTCTTCAGGCATACTCATATAATTCATATTGTGGGCTTTATCGTGTTCTATACACGTTTGTACAAAGTTATTTGCATCAATACCATCTTCATCTAGAAATACATGTTTATAAAAACTGTTCAAAGCGTTATTAAGTGGGTGGGATAAATTAGGCGTGTTTGAAAACCACAATTTTGAGGCAAAGCCAAAGCGTGGTTTTGCTGCAAATAAATGCTCGCTTATATGGTGGTCAAACGCATGGAACCATTCGTGAGCAAGTGCACCACCGCCTGCATTTTTTGCAAGAGCAAGTGTTTGAGAGGCTGCATTATAATGCGCTTGCACGCCTTTTTGACCACCATGACCAAATGCAAAGTTAAGCTTGCCGCGCAGGCCAATAGCTTTGGGCGGTAAATGCAGTATTTGCGCAAGATCCGCCAGTGCATCGTAAATTAAATTGGCGCTAATGTAGCGCTCTTCTTTGGTTACCCATTTACCAACGACCATTGACCTAAAGCCGAAGGTATCTCTTATATCGCTAAAGTCGACTTGGTCGTCAAAGCGATAGTCGGGGCCTTGGCGAGTAAAGCCTCGTTTTAATCTGTTGGGATAATTACGCATGAAAGTTTATGGCGCCAAATTTAATCTAAGTAACGTGCTTTTACGTGCTCAGGCATGTGTTGGGTTTGTTTTTGTATTAATTCATTAAGCGTATTATAAAGTGGTGCGGGATTTAGCTGCTCTATTAAAAACAAACTATGCGCTACAGCTTCAAGTGTGGATAGGCTGTCGGCCCGAGGGGCTTTACGAATAGCATAACGATTTTTAGGTAGCTGTTTAAAACTGACCGTTTTAAATTTATTAAGTAATGTGGTGAGTTGCAAAATTTTGTAGGCTTTTTTCCATGTACCATCAACCACGATTAAATGGGTGATGTTTTTTATACTAGGCTGCTCAGCGCTATCGTCTAAATTTATAGCGTGTTCGTTAGGGTAGAGTAAAACAGTTGAGCTTACTGGCAGTGTTTTTAGTATGGAAAAGTCATCATTATTTTCGCCTTTGATTATTTGGCAATCAGTTAGGCATAAATTGAGTAGTTTAGCGGTATTTTTTGCTATTTTTTCTTCACTCGGGTGCTGTAGAATAATAACCGTAACTTTGTTGTTTATATTTGTAATTGCGTTGCAAATACAGGTGTTTAGTGAAAAGTTACAATGATTACAAAGTGTGCGTGCCATTTAATAAACTTTTTGTTGCCAGTATGATCCTCGCAATTATACATTTATAAGGTAATTAAGTTGGTTTTTTTTACGCATCAATATAAAGTAGTACTATTAAACTGTAACTTACATGGATTGTTTTAAGGGCTTAAAATATGACAGAGATAAATATTGATACATCGGCGTTAGAGAGTATGGAATCGTTATTGGGTGAGCAGTTTGCTGACACGCTTGATTTTTGTTGCGCAGAGTTTGAACGTTTAGGCTCTGAAGTTTTAGCAACTATTGGTAAAGACAGAGAAGCGGCTATTCGTCACTCTCACAGTTTAAAATCGAACGCGGCGCAGTTTGGCGCTTCAAGCCTTGCTGAAGTATCGCGTGTTATTGAGCAAAATTTAAACGTAGATAACTTAGCTGAAGCTATCGACGCATCTAATAGCTTAATGGCTCAAGTAACAGGCTCTCAAGCTAAGCTAAATGAATGGTTAGCATCTCGCTAATTATCGAAGCTGAAACGTGAATTTATTTCAGTATTAAGTAATCAAATACACTGGCATTTTACGCCTTTACTAGGTTAGTCTAAAGATTCACTAGGGCGTGTTGATCTTTCGGGATTGAATTTGCAACGAGTGTCTGGTTTTTAGGTTAGGCAGAGCCTATACAGTGTGGTTTTTCCACATAAATAGGCGATAACAACACATAAAAACTAAACACGCATTGCCCAGAGGGTTCTTCCTAGGGGCTATTTTCTCTTTGTTACTCAATTATTACTTAGCCCACTAGGTTACAAATCTCGCGCCGCGATTAAATCGCCCCTAGGTTGAACAAATTTAATCCATAAAGTCAATACGCCCTAAAGAGGTAAAAATGTCTGATATTAAAAAGAGTCACAAATTAGAAGGTGTATGTTATGACATTCGTGGGCCGGTTTTAGCACAAGCTAAAAAAATGGAAGACGAAGGTCAAAAAGTATTAAAATTGAATATAGGTAATCCGGCTGCTTTTGGTTTTGATATGCCAGAAGATATGCACCGCGATATTATCCGCAACTTATATTCAGCCCAAGGTTACTGTGACTCTAAAGGCCTCTATTCAGCCCGCGTGGCTATTTATCAGCACTACCAACAACGTGGATTACATAATTTAGATGTAGATAACATTTATATTGGTAATGGCGTAAGCGAACTTATTCAAATGATCACCCAAGCGCTATTAAATAATGGCGATGAAGTGCTTATTCCAGCTCCAGATTATCCACTTTGGACTGCTTCTGTCACGTTATCGGGTGGTAATCCGGTGCATTATTTATGTGATGAAGAGCAAGATTGGTTTCCGGACATTGCAGATATAAAAAGCAAAATAACATCTAAAACTAAAGCGCTGGTATTAATCAATCCTAATAATCCGACAGGTGCGGTTTACAGTGACGATTTGCTAATGCAATTAATTGATATAGCGCGTGAACATAAACTACTGCTATTGAGCGATGAAATTTACGAAAAGATTTTATACGATGATATAACGCATACTTCAATCGGCTCACTTTGTGATGATGTACCAATCATTACTTTTAACGGTTTAGCTAAAACTTACCGTGCAGCGGGGCTGAGAATGGGGTGGATGGTGCTAAGCGGTCGTACCTCAGTTATGGATGATTTACGCAAAGGTCTTGAAATACTTTCATCTATGCGTTTGTGCGCAAATGTACCTGCGCAATATGCAATTCAACAAGCGTTGGGCGGCGTGCAATCAATTGATAATTTGATTAACCCAGGCGGGCGCTTATACGAGCAGCGCGATATAGCATGGCGCGGGTTAAACGCTATTGAAGGCATTAGTTGTAAAAAACCTAAAGGCGCGCTTTATGCGTTTGCCAAAGTAGATACAGCACTTTTTAACGTTAAAGATGATGAAAAGATGATGTACGATTTGCTAAAAGCCGAAAAAATATTACTTGTACATGGCAGGGCGTTTAATTGGCCCGAGCCGGATCATTTTAGGTTGGTATTTTTACCAAGCAAAGATGATTTATCCGATGCGATGTTAAAAATGAAGCGCTTTTTTAAAGACTATCGCCAAGTATAGCTATTAAAAAAATAAAAAAACGAGCCAAATTTGGCTCGTTTTTTACTTTAGTCATGAATATATTGGCAGGGCGTGTTGATCTTTGTGGATTGAAATTTGTTCAATCTAGGGGCGATTAAATCGCGACGCGAGGTTTGTAACCTGGGCTAAGTAAAAACCGAGCAAAGCTTCCGCGTCCTGCTCACGCCCCTTACCTACATCCATGTCATAGGTAGGTACTTAAGAAAAATATTAAGTACAGCCTTAAAAATTTGGCTCTACCCCATACTGAAATACTCCTGTTTTTCGATCGCGTTTGGGGTGCGCCCTAGCTGCATTTTTCCTCAGAAAGTCAAATGCTCCATTAACTGCATTTAACAATCCTTTCCTATGCTTCCTAATAATCGCTGTTAATATGCCAATCCACCAAACACCCGTTGTTTTTGCTACTGTCATTGTAGACATTTCAGTTTTGAATATCTTTTCAATACAGCCAGTTAAAAACCTTTTAAGCGTGGTTACTATTAAACTTACATAAATTAGCGTCTCTTGTAAGGTTGCGTTTGATGTTTGAAAGCCGCGTAAATTATTATAAGACTTACACTCCTTAAAAAGTAATTCAACCTGCCAGCGTAACCTGACGTGGTTTAATGGATTCGACTACCCCAGTTAAGAGATAATCAACTTAACTGGAGATCGATAATGACAAAACGTAAAAAGTATTCCAAAGAATTTAAACTTGATGCTATCGCATTAGTTGTTGAGCAAAACTACTCACAAGCAGAAGCCTCTAGAAATTTAGGGGTAAATCCCAACATGCTTGGTCGCTGGATAAAAGAAGCTGAAAATGATGATGGGCATGCTTTTAGAGGGAACGGTAATTTAACCCCTGAGCAAGAAGAGATCAGAGAGCTAAAAGCGCAAGTGAAACGCCTAGAAATGGAGCGTGAAATATTAAAAAAAGCGACGGTCTTCTTTGCCAAAGAAACGAAGTGAAATATTCGTTCATAACCCAATACAAGAAGACCTGGCCTGTGGCGACAATGTGCCGAATACTGGGTGTAAAAAGTAACAATTACTATAGTTATCAAAAGCGATTCTCAACTAAATCAGAGGATCCAACACATCAAGAAATGATTGATTGTGTCAAGGACATAGCGCACTTCAGTGATAATACTTACGGTGAAAGGCGTATTCAGAAAGTCTTAAATGCACTCGGTTTTCCGGTGAGTCGTCACAAAACAGCACAGCTAATGAAAGAGGCGAATGTCTGGGTGCGCTATAAAAAGAGATACAAAGTGACAACGAATAGTGAGCATAATAAGCCTATTTATCCCAATGTACTTGAGCAAAACTTCAACGTTGAAGCAGCTGATCAAGCCTGGGTACAAGATATCACTTATGTTTGGACTGCAGAAGGTTGGTTGTATCTGGCGGTAGTGATTGATTTATATTCGCGCAAAGTCGTTGGTTGGAGCATGGGCTCACGAATGAAAGCGCAGCTTGTCTGTGACGCACTGACTATGGCGATGTGGCAACGCCAACCCAAAACAGGGTTAATTATCCATTCAGATCAAGGGGTTCAATATGCAAGCCACCAATATCGTAAATTGCTCAAGTCAAATGACTTCATTGGTAGCATGAGTAAGAAAGGCTGTTGCTGGGATAATGCTGTTGCAGAAAGCTTCTTCGGTAGTTTGAAGCAAGAGCGCGTGCATTGGAAAAACTACCCAACGCGTTATGAGGCTCAACAGGATGTAATGAATTACATCTGTATGTGGTACAACAGTCGTCGCTTACATTCGTACTTAAATTATCAAAGCCCAAATGACTTTGAAGAACGAATCGAAACATTAGATATGGTTTCTTAACTAGGGTGACTGAATTTAGTTGACCATGTCAACTGTACTAGCTCAGACTTGATCTGACAGTTACCCATTTTTCTAATGGTGACTGTTAGTTTAGATTTGAGCTAAATTCTTTTCTGCCCAAACCGTTTTTCCATCCAGTAATGTTTCAAGTGGTGTTCGACCGCAACATACTTTTCCTTGATGAGTCCGATCATTGTTGTAGTAATCCATCCATTCGTCCAGATCTTTTTGTAGTTCTTCCATTGAATCGTACAACTTTTTGCGGAATGTGATTTGATAGAACTCGTTTAAAATCGTCTTATGGAAACGCTCACAGATACCATTTGTTTGCGGGGACATTGCTTTCGTTTTTGTATGGTCGATGTCGTTAATTGCCAAATATAGCTGATAATCATGATGCTCAACTCGCCCACAATACTCAGTTCCTCGGTCAGTTAATATTCGAAGCATAGGCAATTTGTGACCTTCGAAATAAGGCAATACTTTATCATTGAGCATGTCAGCCGCTGTAATTGGCGTTTTCGTTGTGTAGAGCTTCGCAAAGGCGACTTTACTGTAGGTATCCACAAAGGTTTGTTGATAGATACGACCAACACCTTTAAGGTTACCAACATAAAATGTGTCTTGTGAGCCAAGATAACCGGGATGCGCTGTTTCAATTTCACCACAGGCTTCATCGTCATGTTTTTTCTTTTCTAGCGCAGCAACTTGGGCGTCAGATAAAATAATGCCTTCATTAGCGACTTTGTTTTCCAATGCTTTCAATCGTTTTTTGAAGTTTTCTAAATCGTGACGCAACCAGATTGAACGAACACCACTACCTGAGACAAACACGCCTAACTTACGAAGCTCATTGCTGGTTCTATGTTGACCGTGAGCAGGATATTCAACTGCATAGTTAATGACGGCTTGCTCTGTTTCTTCGTCAACGCGATTCTTTATATTTGGTGTACGGCGGTTCTTTTCGATTAATGCATCGATACCACCTTCATTAACGAGTTCTTGATAACGATAAAATGTATCTCGTGATACGCCCATGACTTTACAGGCTCTTGATACATTGCCTAGTTCTTCGGCAAGGTTAAGTAAACCAGCTTTGTGTTTTATGATTGGATTGTTAGTATGCAACATGAGAGTTACCTTTTTGTTTGTTTTGATTTAAAGATTCGACACCTTTATCAAAACGGGTAACTCTCACTTTTTCAAGTTGAATTGTCAGATCTTGTCTGAACTAATACATGTCAACCTATATAATTTGCCTATTTCAGTCGCTGTAAATTCATCAATAGATAAATTAGTGACTAAAAATGTATATTGTTTTTCTTTTTTTGACCAATACCCAACGACTCTTGTTAGCTTGTTTTTTATGCTAACATTCATATCAATAAGATCATTTTTAGGTAATTCGGGGAGCAATTCACATAACTTTGGGGAATGACTTCCTGTTAATTCCTGTCCATTTTGCTTAAAAGCATTATGTACTCTGACTGCTTTTAACCCCTTCGCTCTTAATACGTAAAATCCTCCTGCTTTATCTAATTCATGAATATAACTACCTGAATAATACCCTCTATCAGCAAGTAACAACTGTCCTTTCAACTCTTTAAATGTTGGAAGTTCTTCACGTTCAGAGTAACTGTCTGGTGTTATGCCTGCTTTTTCAAAGCAACCTTGCGTTAAATTTAAAGTAGCATGCAATTCAATCGCTGCTGGACACGTATTTGAAAATCGCCCAGGAAAAACATCTTTTAAAGAACGATGAAGCATAATAGAGCTACCGTCCTGAATTAAAATATTCTCAAACTTGAACAAATCTTTTTTCGTGTACTTAAGCGCATCATTTATCCAACAATTAAAAACTCTATTTGTTACCTCTCGCATTAGTTCAGCTAGTTCAGGTTTAACTAACTGGTTATGAAAAGGCTTATACTTAATAGACTGCCCTGTTAGCTGATTATAAACTCTTAATATTTCGGATAAATAGATCGTTTTTTTATCCCCAAGCGCAGCAACAAGACTAACAACCATATGAAATGCGGTAATATTTCTTTCTCTTTTAGTAAATGCTACTTGTTTACCAAGTCGGTTCAGTTTTTTTTCACTTAGGATACTTTTTAACTTATTAATAAAAATGTTAGCATTCATTTGAAGCTCTTTTCTTGATTCTGTGGTTTGTGTGGTAACAACCATTTGATCATGAATTGAGCTTCAACTCAATTTCTTAAGATCTTACCTATGACATCCATGTAGGCAACAAAGAGTTAATTGCCGCTAGGCAGAACCCATCGGGCTGACGAATCCCCAAAACGTGACAGGCACAGCAATTTATGATCTTATGTAAATCACCACAACCCACATAAGTCACAACTGCTATGCCTGACACATCAGTTTGCCATAAGTACTTTAAACATGCATTAGCGCCATTCAATAATGCCAGAGTAAAAACATTACTAAGCTGCAGTAATGCATTAATTTCGGGCAATAAACTTACCTTAACTGAAATCGGCAGAAATTTGTCTGGCGCTGTGGATGTAAAACATAAAATAAAACGCGTTGATCGCTTCTTAAAAAATACTCACCTCTACAATGAAAGGGTCGCTATCTATAAAGCATTAGCTCATCCTATTATCGACTCTTTACCAATGCTTGCAATTGCCGTTGACTGGAGCGGTGCCTGTGGTCACGACTATCACTTACTGCGAGCAAGCTTACTTGTGGATGGGCGCTCTATCGTGATTTATAACATGATTGTTGAGCAGAAGAATTTTGATAGCCCAGCAACCAACAGCCTGTTTTTAGATGAACTTTATGAAGTACTTGGACGACATCCTAGTGTCTATATTGTAACAGACGGCGGCTTTCTTACGCCTTGGTATAGTAAAGTACGCGAACTTGGTTGGCATATGATAGGTCGATTAAGAGGCTCAATGAAGTGTAAACTAGCCATGCAATCACAATGGCATACATTAAAACAACTTAGGGCTGGTGCCAGCGATATACCAAAGGCGTTAGGTCAAGCAAGACTAACTCAGTCCAGCCCGACAGCATGCGATGCATTTTTACACGTATATCATGGAAAAAATAAAGGAAGAAAAGGAAAAAGCAGATTTACGAAAGATACAAAAATGTATCAAAACTTAGCGAAAGAGCCATGGTTACTCGCGACATCAGACAATACAATGACGAGTAAGCGAGTAGTTGGTTTATATAGTAAAAGAATGCAAATAGAGCAAAATTTCCGCGATGACAAAAGTTTGAGATATGGTTTTTCGTGGCGTTTTAGTAAAAGCACCGGCATAAATAGAATAGGAATATTATGCTTGATAGCCACAATAGCGAGCACTGCGTTATGGTTTATAGGGTGTGAAGCAGAAAAAAGAAAGTGGCATATAAACTTTCAAGCAAATAGTGTTAAGAATCGCCGAGTTCTTTCATTTTTAACCTTAGCCAAGCAAGTCATAAAGCTATGTAAGAGACGTATTACACAAAGCTATATAGAAAAAAGTTTAAAAAACTTTATTTTTAATTATCAAAAAGAGGCCGCTGGATAAAGTGGGGATCCCTCAGCCCTTCGGGCAGCGCATGTTTGGTATTTATGCTACGTTATCGCCTATTTATGGGGAATAACCGTACTGCATAGGCTCTGCCTTGCCTAAAGATTAAACATGTTGCTGCAAATATCAATAAGTGATGTATATTGTTAAATGATAACAATTTTCAGAAGCTTGTTAATATATAACAAGCTCAACGGGAGGTTTATATGTGGTAAGCTCTTTTGGGCTTCACACTAATTGGATGATTTTGTTGTTTCATTAAATAACGGCATGACTAAAGTTATCTTGAAGCTTCTAAAAAATTAAACTTATTATATAATTGACCAAATAAAAGTTACTAAGTATTAATAAATATACGCACATCTTTATTTTTAAGAACGGTATCCTGACTGTAAATTAATGGAATGAAATAATTGAAAACGCAGCGGCTAAAAAAAAATAGTGGGTTTACCCTTACTGAATTAATGATAGTAATTGTAATAATTGGGATTTTATACGCAGTTGCACTTCCAAGTTATACGAGCTATATACAACAAAGTCGCAGAGCCGATGTTCAACAGGTTTTATTACAGCAAACGGCTGTTTTAGAAAGACAGTACACTCGTGTTGGTGGCTATCCTGCTACCTTTACTTTTTCGGCTTCAGATTATTACTCATTTAAATATACAAGTGATGCAAGTAAAGGCGCTTCAAATGGTTCTGAATTCATAATAGAAGTTACACCTAAAGGCGCGCAAAGTGGTGATGAGTGTGGCAAGTTATCAGTAAACCAAAGCGGCACTAAATCAGCGAGTAAATCCCAATGTTGGTAAAAAAAACATTGGTTTTACTTTACTCGAAATTTTAATAACAATAACTATAATCGGCATTTTAGCAGCAGTTGCGACTCCTTCGTTTATTACATTTATAAAGCGAGATAGACTAGTTACAAACTCGAATCAACTGCACAGTGTTTTTAAATTTGCACGCAGTGAGGCAATCAAGAGAGACCAAACTACTTTCCTTAAAGTTGAGAATAATCAATGGCTGGCAAAAACGGCAATTAATTCGACGCAAACTACTTTAAATGTTTTTGAAATTACACACAGTAGTATTTCTGTAGATTTAAAAGATATTGAGGTTACAAACTCAGGTGAATTAGATAAAACGTATCAAATTTTGGTGAGCGATAGCGACAGTACAACTGCCGATTTTGTTCTATGTATTTTACAAAGTGGACAAAGTTGGTTAGCTGAGGACCCTGAAATATGCTAACAAACTACAGCAAAGGATTTTCTCTTTTAGAGGTTATGATTGCATTAATTGTTGCGACCATTGCTTTATTAGGATTAGCATCAGGGCAATTAAAATCATTGCAATATATTACAAATAGTTTTAATTATACGGTGTCCATCATTGAAGCTAATAATGTTTTAGAGCGCATTCGGCCTCACTTATGTGAGTTGCAACAAACCAATCCAGATTTATACAATGACGCTGGTTTTAGAAGCTATTTATCTCCGCAAATTGATGCATATACACTCACTTTACCTGCTAATTTTTCAAATGAGCTGTCGGTTGAAGTAACATGGCAAGATAAGCGCTTGACTGATAATTTAGAAAATCGCGTTGTAATTACGGGCAGTTTCCCAACATTACCCGCCGGATGTACTCCATGAAACAGTTAATTAATAAGCACAGGGGTTTTACTTTAATCGAACTTATGGTCGCGCTTGCTGCTGGTATGTTTTTATTAGGCGGTGTGAGTTTGGCTTATTCTTCAATTAACAATAGTACCACGACGGTGAAAGACTTAGAAAATTCGCTAGATGTGATCCGATTTAGCAGCAAGATATTTACACGAAGTTTAAAGCAAACCAACTCAATTCCTACTTATAGCAATAAAATTTTAAAAGTTACTCAAGAAGCGGGTGTACTTGCTTGCACAGGCTCTATAATTAATGCTGCATTTACCGAAGAATATAGCCACGAAAACGACTCATTATTTTGCGATATTGGCAACGGCAAGGTCAAAATATTAAAAGGCGTTAATACAATTAGCTATGCAATTGATAATAATATGGTGAGCATTTTTGTTGAGCCTATAAATCTACCAAGCCAATTTAATAAGCGTTTAGTTATTGATATATCTCTTTCACAGATAGTAATGAATAAGGCGTTTCAATAAATGAAAAACACATCCGGCTTTACGCTTGTTACTGTACTTATTTTAACATCAATGGCTTCAATTGTTGTACTGAGCACGATTAGGGATAGTGTTATTCAAGAGCGTTTGAGTGGTAACTTTCAAAAAAAACTAAACGCAAGATTAATGTCTGAAAAAGGGGTATTTTCAAGCATAGAGAAACTTGAAGCAGAAATACTTGCAGACCCTACTATAACTATTAATGATTTAATTGCTAACAATACCCAAGTTTCAGGCACTGGTTCACTTGAATCTAGTACTTATAACGCAACTATCAAAATTGATGGCAACGGTGATGTACTAATTTCAAGTGAAGGTACTCGCTTTGAAGGCGAGGATCAAATGCAAGCCATATTCGAATTTGTTGCAGGTCAAGGCGGAACCACCAGTGATTCTGTTTTCTCCCAAGGGGTTACAGGGTGCTCTGGTGTTGCAATTACTGGTAGTGGCTTAATTGATAGTTATGATTCGTCTTTAGGGGATTATAACGACACTCTAGATGATGGCAGTAAAAATACTTCAGAAGAGTCTTTCGTCAATACAGTTAACGATACTGGTGATATTACTCTAAATGGTAGCGGTACAATTGAAGGTGATGTTTTATCCTCTAGTAACTTATCAATTAGGCAAGGCGCAGATGTCACAGGCAATATTCATAGTAATGGAAATTTAATACTCTCTGGTGGCGTGGTCATTGGGGGGATGCATCAGCATATTTAAGCTTCACACAAAGTAGTGGTACTGTCTCGGGTAGTATTTCAGCAAACCAATCTATATCAGTAAAGCAAACTCAGGTTGGTGGTGATATTAGTTCATCAGGTCCAATTTCTATTACAGGTAATACCATTCAGGGAACTGTTCGCTCATATGATTTAGTCGCTCTTAATCAAACAACAATACGTAACGGCGTTTATACATCAGGTAATTATGAGCAAACAGGTGGCAGTGTCTACGGTGGAGTGCGTGTTCAAGGCAATGTGACGCTTAAACAGTGGGGCAGCACTATTGCAGGTAAAGATTTAAGGTATGCAGGTCGTGGCTCTTTTAAAGGTGATACTCCTGAATATGCTTTTTCACCTTACAGGGTATCAAGTACAGAAATATCAATGCCAACTATTGAGCCGGTTGAAAAAATAACACCAGAGAGTGAAAATAATAGAGGGTTAACTGCGTGTGATCCACTTGGTATTGCAACAGCAATTGATGGCGTGTCAGTTAATACAACAAGCCCTGACCTTTTTATAAATAACAATAGCAGAGCTGGTGACTTACTCGAGTTAGAAACTAACACGGCTAACTTTTTAGTAGATTTTGGTAGCACTCCAAATGGTGCCATCAATGCTAAAACTGCTACTTTTCTTGATTCAGCAACTCAAATATTTTATTTTGATGATGTGACAATTAAAGGGCGAATGCAGGTAAAAAGTAATCATAATGCAGTTATGTTTGTTGCTGGCGATTTTACAATGAGTGGCGCAAGTTCGCTAACGATCCCTGATAACAGTAGCTTAACTATCATAATTAAAGGAAAGCTTAAGATAGGAAATGGGGCACAAGTTTACGTACCTGACAATGGAGTTACAAATGAAGGCCGACCCGTTTTTAGTATTTATAGTTCATACAATGGAAATGACACTGGGATAGAGTTTTCAGGCGGTACACGAGAGCTTTACGCTGTTATATACGCACCACTTACAAAAGTAAAAGTTACTTCGGCTGTCGGTTTTAAAGGGTCTATCTTAGGAGACACCGTTATTGTAAGCGGCGCCGGTGGTATTCACTTTGACACGGCATTAAATGAAGCAAGCTTTGGTGGTTCTTCATCTGGTGGTAATGGATCTGCAAGTAAGTTAGTTTTCAAAGGGTGGCGCTTTACCCCTGTTGAACAAAGCAATGAATAACAAAGCTATTAGGTCGTTATTCAAAGCTCATTTCCCTAAGAGAATTTATCAAGATTGTTTAATTAATTGCTTTGACTAATATTTGCATACTTAAAACTCAAACGTAAAACCAAACTCTCTTAATTTTTCATACACGTTTATGTCAAAACGATACAAAGTCGCGGCTCTGTGAGCTACATTTGTTTGTTTTTCTTTGCAGTTTATTAGTAAGTTCATTTTTTGAAACTTACGTCTAAAGTTAGGTTTATCAAGTGATTTATTTAAAATCGACTCGTATATTTCTTGAAGCTCAAGCAGGGTAAATTTTTCTGGAAGTAAGCTAAAACCAATCGGCTCGTGCCTTACTTTATAGCGTAAGTAATCTAAGCCACTTTTTAAAATGTCGGCGTGGTCAAACATTAAAGGGGGGACGTTATTTACATCAAACCATTCACATTCTAAAGCATTGTCGCCGCTCACAAGATTGGTTTCTTCAAAGCGTACGAGCGAATAGTAAACAATGGTTATAATACGTCTAGCAGGGTAGCGGTCAACGTTACCAAACGCGCCTAACTGATCTAAATAAAGGTTTTCAACACCGGTCGTACTTTTAACAACACGTAAAGCTGCAAGGTCTAAGTTTTCATCTTTACGAACCCAATGACCAATTAAACCCCATTGGCTTGTTGCAAGGCCTCGATTATATTTAACCAGCAACACCTTTAACTTACCTTCATGAATAGCAAATACAATATTATCTACGGTTAGATTACTAATGCAGTCATCAGGAATCGATTCTTCGTCGATGTTGTTAGAAATGTTTGATGTTTTATAGTGCATAAATTACTCAGCCAAAGCTATACGGAGATATTGTTATAAAGACTATTAAGGGTATATAAAAGGTGGGTAAAGCGCAAATAAAAAGCTTTTATAATTCCTATTTAAAACAATCACATCTATTTAATTAATCACTTTATACACTGTACCTGTTTTTACGCGTTAACGCCGATATTCGACTTAGGTTTGGTATTGGTTTTTTATTGAACGAATAATGCCTTTGTATGTTAGTAAATTTAACGCTTAATTAGCGCCATGTATTAAATAAATTACCAGTAGATTAAAAATGTAACATAAATGTTTACATGCGCCAAAAATGCATATAGTATTTTTGACTATATCGATTTGCATTGAAAATTGAGCACACATGAACAACACAAAACACACACTCACAATTAAAGAAAAAATAGGGTACGGCCTTGGTGATACAGCCAGTAATATTGTATTTCAAATGGTCGCTAACTTTATGTTGATATTTTATACCGATGTTTACGGTTTATCTGCAGCCGCTGCGGGCACCTTATTATTAGCGGTTCGTTTATTTGATGGAATTACCGACCCAATAATGGGCAGTATTGCCGATAGAACGCGCAGCCGTTGGGGCTCTTACCGCCCATATATATTATTTTTAGCCGTGCCTTACGGTGTGTTTGCTTGCTTAGCATTTATAACCCCAGATTTTGATTCTACGGGCAAGCTTATATATGCCTACTTTACTTACGGGCTTTTAATGACGTGTTATACCGCCATTAATATACCGTACGGCGCACTTGGTGCAGTAATGACAAACGATCCTAAAGAGCGTGCATCGCTTCAGTCATACCGATTTGCAATGGCAATGGCAGCACTGCTTGTAATTGTATGGGCACTGCCTAAGCTGGTTGCTTTTTTTGGTGACGGCGACGATGTAGTAGGTTACCCGCTAGCCATGGTGTTTTTAGGCGGACTTGCAGCGGCTTGTTTTTTACTGTGTTTTAAAATGACCAAAGAAACCAAACAAGTTAAACCCGCGCAAAGTAAAAAGAATGCCTTTCTTGAGTTTTTAAGCTTATTTAAAAACGATCAATGGGTTGTAATAGCCGTTATAAGTCTAGCAACTTTAATATTAATTGGCGTTAGAGCCTCAGTAGCACCGCATTATATTAAGTACTACGTAGGAGAAGCCTCACTTACTTCTAACTTTTTAACACTTTCAGCAATTGGCTCAGTACTAGGCGCTGTGTCTACCAACTTTTTAACCAAATTTATTGAAAAGAAAACACTATTTATAGTCGCTTTAGTGGTCGTAATTATTTCTCACAGCATGTTTTACGTACTTGAGAGCGACGCCATAGTCACCATTTTTATCGTCTACTTTATTGCTAACTTTGCCCACATGATAATTACCCCAATTATGTTTTCGATGGTGGCAGATACGGTTGACTATGGCGCATTAAAAATTGGTCGCCGATTAACCGCTATTACGTTTTCGGGCCATTTATTAGCAATAAAATTAGGCTTTGCAATCGGCGGTGCTATTGCAGGGTGGATATTATCTGGCTATGCATACGTGCCTAATCAAGAGCAATCAGAATACACGTTATCAGGCATTTTACTCGCCTTTGCCGGCATTCCAGTAATTTGTACCGTGGCATGTTTAATTTTTATAACACGTTACAAACTTACCGAGCCTGAAGTAAAGCGCATTCAAACGCAGCTGGCTGATAACAAAACCATAAACTAATTTAGCAGCCCACTTTGCGCCTTTTTAAAAGCGCAAAGTGGGCAGGCAATACTAGGAGTAAAAATGCAAAATACAGCGCAAGTAGCACCCCCATCTAATGGGTTAAGTGACGCTGAACTTAAACAGTTAAAAGACCTACAACGAGCCAACTCGTTAATACAAAACCACAATGTGTTAGTTGATCACATGTATACCGCCGATCCGTCTGCGCATGTGTTTAACGGCAAAGTGTATATTTATCCTTCGCACGACATTGAATCAAAAAATGAAATTAATGATAACGGCGACCACTTTGCAATGCGCGACTACCATGTGTTTTCGCTTGACGAAAGCTCAGGCAAAGCCATAGACCATGGCGTAGCACTTTGTGTAGACGACGTAAAATGGGCAAGCAAGCAAATGTGGGCTCCCGATGCTGCGCATAAACTTGGTCAGTATTACCTTTATTTTCCGGCGCGTGATCAGCAAGGTATTTTTAGAATTGGCGTTGCAAAAAGTGACAGTCCAACAGGTCCATTTAAAGCAGAAGACGATTACATTCAAGGCACGTTTAGTATTGACCCTGCTGTATTTGAAGATGACGACTCAAGCCATTATTTATATTTTGGTGGCTTGTGGGGCGGCCAATTACAAAATTGGCAAACTAACGAATTTAATGAACAAAGCACGTATCCAAAAAATGGTGAACCTGCAATTCCTGCGCGCGTAGCAAAATTATCTGAAGATATGATAAGCCTAAGCGAAGACGTAAAAGAGGTTGTTGTATTAGATGAGAGCGGCTCGCCAATTACAGTATGCGATAACAACCGCCGATTTTTTGAAGGCCCTTGGGTACACAAACACAACGGTGTTTATTACTTTTCGTACTCAACGGGCGATACACACAAAATTGTATACGCTACGGGCGATAACCCTTACGGACCATTTACTTACCAGGGTGTTATTTTAAACCCTGTACTTGGTTGGACCACGCATCACTCAATTGTTAAGCACAATGGCGACTGGTTTTTATTTTATCACGACAGTACGTTATCGGGCGGGCAAACCCATTTACGCAGTATGAAAATGGCTAAGCTTGAGCACGACTCAAACGGAAAAATTCAAACAATAAGCCCATATGAACACGCTTAACAAAAATAGTTTTAAACAATGCAAATTATCTGCGTAAGCACCGCTTAAGCTTTTATTTGCACAAAAAAGATATAGTCAATGTGACCATTAATTTATTTTGTTAATGGTCTAAATAAGAGGAAGCTGAGGACATATGACAAAATGAAAATATTTTAAAGCAAAAATTAGCACAAAGAATTAGCATAAACGTGCTGTTATTTAATGGTTTTTAGTTAAGTAGCACATGTTTAAAACTGGTTGTGGTCTTTGTAAAACGTTTAAAACATACACACACAATAATTATTTATTGACCGTAAAATGAAACAAATAGTTTACAATTATGTTTCGAGTAATTCTTAAAGTCTTGCAGTACGTCAATAATAATTAAATAAGAAAAAGGCATCATGATGTTTAAGAAAAAGATAATTTCAACAGCCATACTCGCTGCAATGGGTACCGTTACGCTTCCTCACCAAAGCTACGCTGCCGAAACCGTTGTCGACGAAGATGTAGAAATAATACAAGTAACAGGCATTAGAGGTTCATTGCAGCGCTCTATGGATGTTAAACGCGACTCTTCTGGTATTGTCGATGCTATTTCGGCTGAGGATATGGGGAAATTTCCTGATACTAATCTTGCTGAATCGCTGCAACGTATTACCGGCGTATCAATTGATAGAGCGGGCGGTGAAGGTAGCCGCGTAACAGTACGTGGATTTGGACCTGCTAATAACTTAATTACTATTAATGGCCGCCAACTTCCAAATACAACAGGTGACCGTACATTTGATTTTGCTAATGTGGCATCTGAAAGCGTATCGGGCGTGCAAGTTTATAAAACATCAGACGCAAGTGTTACCTCAGGTGGCATTGGCGCAACTATAAACTTAACAACAAACAGGCCTTTAAATAGCCCAGGTATAAAAGCATCGTTTGGCGTAAAAGCTGTAGACGATCAATCAACTGATGAGGGCAGTATTACACCAGAGGTAAGTGGTTTATATTCGCAAACATTTGGTGACGATAAATTTGGTATATCTATTTCAGGTAGCTACCAAGACCGTGAAAGCGGTATGCAACAGTTTATTCAAGATCAAGGCTACAGAGCATCTGATTACACAAATACAGGGTGGGGCGGTGTACCTGCAGGCGCAGAGGGCGGAGCAAACAGACCTACATCAGGTATTTATTCAAACCCGCAACAACCACGTTATGTGTTTGAAGAACGCCAACGTGAACGTGTAAATGGCCAGCTAGTTTTTCAATATCAACCTGTTGAAAACATTACAGCAACTCTTGACTACACTACGTTTAGAACAACCGTTGAAGAGCAGCACACTGATGCGTCAGTTTGGTTTAACTACGCAGGCGATAGAAGTGAATCTGTTTGGGCGGGCGAGCCTAACGCGTATCCACTTATTTACTCAGAAATTTATGACATTCAAAGTGATGCCGATTACCGCGATACGTCGCTTACGGTAGGTTCTTGGGGTCGCGAAGAAAAAACAGATTCATTAGGCTTTAATCTAGAATGGGCGGTGTCTGATCAGCTTAACCTAGAGTTTGATCACCACAGTTCAAAAGCATCAATGAAAGCAACTGATCCACGCCACGGTACACGTAACAATATTCAGTTACCGTCGTACACACGTTCGCGCTCAGGGCTTGATTTAACAGGCGACTTACCAGGTATTGCAATTGGTAACATTGAAAACTTTAACCCAAGTACTATGCGTTTATCGGGTAGCTGGTTTGCAAACGATAAATACGATTCAGAAATCGATCAAACGCAAATTTCGGGCGACTACTACATTGACGACAACCTAAGCATTGACTTTGGTGTTGCGGTTAATAAAGTAAATAACCATTACCGTCATACGCAAGTACAGCGCCCAGATTGGGGTGGTGTTGGTGTTGAGGGTGACTTTGCTGATATTGATTGGCGCCAAGATACTATTTTAGATAAGTTTCAAGCTAAAGCGGGTAACTTTGAAGGCACTGCATCACAAGGCGAATACGATTTATTTAATACAATCTTTTTTGCCGACTTTGATGCGATTGTAAATGCAGCAGAGTACGCAGATCCTATTGCTAACGTAGATAACCTTTATGGTGATTGTAAAGCAGCCGACGGCGCAGCAGCAGGACCAAACGGCGAAGGACAATTTTGTGCCTCAACTGACTGGGATGCAGCAACAAACCGCTTTACTGAAGAAAAAACGCAGTCTGCTTTTGCACAAGTAAATTATAAAGGCGAATTGAGTGGCATGTTCTTCGACCTGCAAATTGGCTTACGCTACGAAAAAACAGACGTATTTTCTAAAGCAACCGCACCCGGTTACAGCCGTGTAGAGTGGAACGAAGATACAGCTACATCAGTAACCGGTGTTACCGGTATTGAAACGCTAAGCCAGTCGGCAGATTACAGCCAGTTCCTGCCAAATATTAATTTTAATATTGAAGTTGTTGAAGATGTAATGATTCGCGCAGCAGCGAGCAAAACTATTTCAAGAGCGGGTTATGGCCAGCTACAAGGCGGTACAACGATTAATACCGGTGGTAGCTTAAGTGGTTATTCGGGTGGCTCTGGTAACCCAGGACTTAAACCGCTTGAATCAATTAACTACGACTTATCTAGTGAATGGTATTACGGCGAAGGTAGCTATATTTCGTTTGGTTACTTTAAAAAAGACGTAACAAATTGGATCACTACAGGTACTATCGACTCAAATATATTTAACTTAGCTGATCCATTAAATGGTGAAAAGTTTAGAGCTGCTACAGCGGCACTTGGCGCTAATGCATCTAACGAAGATATCAGAACCTATATATTTGAAAACTTTGCTGATGATCCAAATGTACAACCTAAATTTGATGAAGATGGCGAGTTAGACGGCGGCACAATTGTTGGTGACCCAGACTCAGATGATCCAATTAACTTTAGAATAAACGTGCCTGTAAATGGCGACCAAGAATACACCATTGATGGCTTTGAATTTAATATTCAGCATTTATTTGGTGAGTCAGGCTTTGGCGGTATTTTTAACTACACCATGGTTGACTCGGGTCTTGAATACGACAACGACTCATTAGAGGATACAGAAGCACTTGTAGGGTTAAGTGATACTGCAAACGTGGTGTTCTTTTACGATAAAGAAGGCTTACAAGCACGAATTGCGTATAACTGGCGCGACTCGTTTTTAAATGAGCGTCGTGTAAATGGCGATTTAACCGCACCAATTTACACCGATGAGTATTACCAAATAGACTTTAACGTAAGTTACGAAGTACCCACAGTAGAGGGACTTACTGTATTTATTGAAGGTATAAACATTACCGACGAGTACGTAACATCGTACGGGCGTAAGCAAGAGCTGATTTATAACATCACTCAAACAGGCTCTCGTTACGGTTTAGGTGTTCGTTATAATTTTTAATAAATCACCCTTGTAGCAACCTTATAAAAGCCGCATTTTGCGGCTTTTATATTTGCCTAAATTAACCTAGTAATAATAATATCCAGCTGTTATAGTCAATATGAATTTAACTTATTTGTTACATTCTATGTGTAGAAGTAGTTAAAGGCACACAACAACAATTGGAGCACACAATCCATGGCCAATCATGCATTATTAAATAATGTTGAACATCAGCATTTAAAAATAAACCCTGCACGCAGCACACACCTAGGTGATGGGGTTTGGTATAGCGAAACATTTGTGAGCGAATTTAGAGTCGCTCAAGCACATTACCCAATATTTTTTACCAAAGACGATACAACAAATACATTTTCGCCGGTGTGTTTGTACGGCATAAATAAAGATGAAAACTTATTTTTAGCAAACCAGCAATGGCAAGCACACTATATTCCACTAAGTATGCAGCGATTGCCTTTTGCTATCGCGACTCAAAATACAATGCAAAACGGTGTGGCAACGCAAGAGCGCATGCTTAGCATTGATTTAGACTCGCCAAAAGTGTCAACAAAGCAGGGTATTAACTTATTTTTAGAACACGGCGGGAATAGCGATTACCTCGAAAACATAATAAATGTGCTCGACAACTTGCATCATGGTTTACAAGAAAATCAGCCATTTATTAAAACTTTGATTAAACATGGTTTGCTTGAATCAGTATCGCTAGAGCTTGATTTAGTAAACGGGCTTAAACATAACTTACTTGGTTTTTATACCATCAACGAAGACTCACTTAACCAGCTAAGTAGCGATGCAATTGCAGAGCTGCATTCACAAGGGTATTTAGCGTGTATATACATGATCATTGCATCGCAAGTACATGTGCGTGATTTAGTGGCGCTTAAAAACGAGCAACTTAAGCTACAAAAGCACGCGGTATAAGTGCTTAACAATGGAAAATTTAGCAAATAATATTCAAACGCTAAGTGGCTTAACTCCCAGCACGTTACCCAAGGAGCTTTTAAACTCACCTGTGCCTATTGTACTAAAAGGGTTTGTGAGCGATTGGCCTCTAGTTATTGCCGCTAAAAAATCTGATGCAACTGCAATTGATTATTTAACGCCGTTTTACAATGGTTTTTTAGTTAACAATTGCACAATACCTGCCAGCCAAAATGGGGTTGTTGGGTATAACAGCGATATGAGCGGTTTTAACTTTACTAATCAGCAAGCGGAATTTATCAATACGCTTGAGCAAATAACGCAAACTGCTAATAACCCACAAGCAGACACCTTATACATTGGCTCTACTAGCATTGCACAGTGCTTACCTGGTTTGGTTAATCACTGCCACGTTAACGCATTAAACGAAGGCTGTTTATTTAATGTATGGGCAGGCGGAAAGGTTACCGTACCAGCACATTACGACGTAGCGCAAAATTTAGCATGTTGCGTTGCAGGTAAAAGGCGTTTTACTTTATTTGCCCCCGATCAAATAGATAATTTATACATAGGTCCGCTTGATAAAGCACCCGGTGGTCAGCCAATAAGCTTAACCACCACAACTGCGCCCAACTTCACGCAATACCCTAAATTTGAGCAGGCAATAAAAGCGGCAATTACCGTTGATCTTGAAGCAGGCGATGCCCTTATATTACCCAGCATGTGGTGGCACCAAGTAGAGGGGCTTGGCAGTTTAAATATACTGTTTAATTATTGGTTTAAAAATACGCCAGCGGTGTATGGGCAGCCTACTAATGCGTTGCACCTTGCTATTTTAAACATACGTAATTTACCAAAGCATGAGCGCGCAGCATGGCAACGTTTGTTTAATTACTATGTATTTGCTGATAACGAATTTACCCACATACCAGAGCCCGCACAGGCAATTTTAACAAAGCCAATGAATGAGCTAACAGCGCGTAAATTAAGAGCCGAATTACAAAATAAATTAAGACGCTAGGCGACTTGTAAGGTTTGAATTATGAATCAAAATGCAATTAAAAAAATCGTAATAGCAGGTGGCGGTACCGCCGGTTGGATGTGCAGCGCTGCAATGGCAAAGCTACTAGGTAAAAATATTGAAATATGCTTGGTTGAATCCGATTTAATACCTACCGTAGGGGTCGGGGAATCTACTATTCCTACGCTGCATATATTTCATGATTTACTAAAAATTAGCGAATCAGAATTTATGGCAGCCACTAATGCCACGTTTAAATTAGGCATATCGTTTGAGGGCTGGAAACAAAACCAGCAAAGCTACTTTCACTCATTTGGTTATGTGGGGCAAGGTTGTTGGGCTGCAGGTTTTCAGCACTTTTGGCTAAAAGGTATGCAACAAGGTGTAGCTGCCGATATTGGTGATTATTGCACAGAGCACGTAGCAAGTCGCTTGGGTAAATTTGCCGTAGTGCCGAATCAAGACCGTAACCATGCTTATCAGTTAGATGCCGGTTTGTACGCTAAGTTTTTACGTAATTTTGCACAGCAAAACGGCGCTAAACGTATAGAAGGCATGATAAGTAAAGTTAATTTAGAGCCCACTAATGGCTTTATAAAATCGCTTACTTTAGGTGACGGGCAAATTATTGAGGGTGATTTATTTATAGATTGCACCGGCTTTAAAGGTTTATTAATAGAGCAAGCGCTACACACCGGATACGAAGATTGGAGCCATTGGCTCCCGTGCGACAGCGCAGTGGCAATACAAACCGAATTAGTAAGCCCAATAGTGCCATATACGCGTGCAATGGCACATAAATGTGGTTGGCAGTGGCAAATACCGCTGCAAAGCCGCCGTGGTAATGGCTTAGTGTTTTGTAGTAAATACATGAGCGATGATGAGGCAAAAACAGCGCTACTCAATAACGTAGAAGGCAAACCTATTAATGAGCCGCGCGTTATTAAATACCGCACCGGTACACGGCGTAAACATTGGAACAAAAACTGTGTTGCTATTGGCTTAGCAAGTGGTTTTATTGAGCCGCTTGAATCAACCAGTATTCATTTAATTCAGCAAAGCATTATAAGATTAATGCAAAACATGCCAACCAAAGCAATCGAGTCGTGCTATCAAGATGACTTTAACAACAAAATGCGCTTTGAAGCCGAAAACATTCGCGACTTTATTGTACTTCATTACCATGTAACACAGCGCACCGATAGCGACTTTTGGCGCTACTGTAAAAACATGCCAATTCCAGAGTCGCTTGCCAAACGCATTGAGCTATTTAAGCAAAGTGGGCATGTTTATAAAGCAGAGCAAGAGTTATTTGGTGAAGCCTCGTGGTTACAAGTGATGTTAGGGCAAGGGCTAGTGCCGCAAAATTATCATCCGATTGTTGATAGCATGAGCGATGATGAGTTAAAGCACTTTTTAGAGTCAATAAAAAATCATGTTGCTAAAAAAGCAGATAGCTTACCGAGTCACATTGATTTTATTAATCATTATTGCAAGGCTAAGTAAGCAATATGCTAACACTTGGCAATAATTTACAGCCGCAGTATGAGTTTATAGGGCAAGAGCAAACGCCAATTATTATAATTGACGACTACCTGAGTGAGCCGCAAAAACTTATAAACTTAGCGCAAAGTGCTGATGAAAATCATGCGCAAAATCAGGGAGAGTTTAAACCTGACGAACTCACTCAATACCCAGGTTTACGCATGCCGCTGCCAAAGCAATGTGTGGTTGATTACCTAAAGCCGCTTATACAGGGGTTTTATAACGTATTTAATATTGGGCAAACACTTACCCCATACCCAAAAGATAATACCTTATCGTTAATTACTAAAACGCAGAAGCAGCTATCACCTATACAAACCTTGCCACACTTTGATACCAACGATCCTAACCTAATTGCCATTATTCATTACCTTGGCGAAGGCGAGCATGGCGGCACTGGGTTTTTTAGGCATAAAAAAACAGGGTTTGAAACAATAAGCACAAAGCGCAAAAACACGTATTTAATGTATGCTCAACACATCCTTGAACACAGTAAGGTAAAGCCTAGTTACTGCACCACGCAGCACAGTGAGTTTGAGTGCTACAAGCACATAGAATATAAGCCAAATAGGCTTATTGTGTTTCCTGGGTATTTGCTGCACACCAGTTTACTTAACACGTCTACCGATATTTCGTCGTGTCCACAAACAGGGCGGCTAACGGCTAATATGTTTGTTCATTTTAAATAGGAATACTATGTCTTTTTCTTTATCTAGATTCGCATATAAAGGTTGGCTATTAAGCTTTGTTGTATTGGCGCTGAGTATGGCAACAGTGCAAAAAAGTCATGCTACAGGGTTTGATACCCTCCCTAAAAAGCAATTTAATGTGCTGCTATTTACAAAAACCGCAGGGTGGCACCATAAGTCGCAAACCGAAGGTGTTAAAGCGCTAGAAGGCTTAGCCGATAAGCACTTTTTCAACTTAATTTGGCACGAAGAGAGCCATTACTTTAACGACGATTACTTAAAAAATGTTGATGTAGTAGTGTTTTTATCAACCACAGGCGATATTTTAAACCCAAAAGAGCAAGCCGCGCTTGAGCGATTTATAAAAGCAGGTAAAGGCTTTGTTGGCATTCATAGCGCATCAGATACCGAATACGACTGGCCTTGGTACCAAAAGCTGGTGGGGCGCACCTTTAACATTCATCCTGTTATTCAAACTGGCGTACTACGTAAAGTGCCGAATACTGTCTTTATTGGCTTAAACCATATGCCGCAGGAAATGCTTTGGACCGACGAGTGGTACGAGTTTGGGCCCGAGCTAACTAAGTTAAACTACTTACTCACGGTTGATGAGCAAACTTACAACCCAAATGCCGATTGGGGTAATAACAAAACAGGCTCAGGTATGGGGGCGTTTCATCCTATTTCGTGGTATCACAATTACGATGGTGGTCGATCATTTTACACAGCCCTTGGGCATACTAATGCAGTGTATAAAAGTGAATTTTTAACCGAGCATATTTATGGCGGAATTTATTGGGCTGCAACGGGTAAAGGCTTAAAAAAGCAGCAATTAATAAATAACCAATAAATACGCTTTTAACATTATTTATGTCGATTTAGGCTGCTTTTTAAGCGGCCTTTTATATTTTTTAAGCACTTATTAAACACCTCACACATTTCACTTGGTTTATAAAATAAACAAATAGTTTTGAGAATCACTTGATCAAATGGTCAAAAGGACTATATTAAATTTGCACGCTGATATAATTCAAATAAAGAGGATAAACATGAAAGTATTTTTTAAAATAACAACTTTATTGTTAACACTAATAAGCTATCAATCACTTGCTGCATTTAATAATAACCCATCGAGTGTAGGCGCCGACAGTTCAGGGACTTACCGTAACCTCGCACAAGAAATGGGTAAAACAAATATACAGCAAAAGGTGAATAGTACTTTTGACAATATGTTTGGCTATAACAACACTCAACAACTTTACTACCCGTACACCGAAAACGGTGTTTATAAAGCACACTACATAAAAGCAATTAACCCAGACGAAGGTGATGATATAAGAACAGAAGGGCAATCGTGGGGAATGACCGCCGCTGTCATGCTTAATAAACAAGAAGAATTTGATAACCTATGGCGCTTTGCAAAAGCGTATCAAAAAAATCCAGACAATCACCCTGATGCTAAAAAACAAGGCGTTTACGCGTGGAAACTAAAGCTTAATCAAAACGGCTTTGTTTATAAAGTGGATGAGGGCCCCGCTCCTGATGGCGAAGAGTACTTTGCGTTTGCACTACTTAATGCCTCTGCTCGTTGGGGGAATTCGGGTGAGTTTAACTACTACAACGATGCCATTACCATGTTAAACACAATTAAAAATAAGCTGATGGAAAACCAAATAATCCGCTTTTCACCTTACATTGATAACCTAACAGACCCTTCTTACCATATACCTGCGTTTTACGACTACTTTGCAAATAACGTAACTAACCAAGCAGACAAAAATTACTGGCGACAAGTAGCCACAAAAAGTAGAACCTTACTTAAAAACCATTTTACAAAAGTAAGTGGTAGCCCGCATTGGAACTTACCTACATTTTTATCGCGCTTAGATGGCAGCCCTGTTATTGGCTACATTTTTAACGGCCAAGCAAACCCAGGTCAATGGTATGAATTTGATGCATGGCGCGTAATTATGAATGTGGGTTTAGACGCGCATTTAATGGGTGCTCAAGCGTGGCATAAAAGTGCAGTAAATAAAGCACTGGGCTTTTTAAGTTATGCAAAAACTAACAACAGCAATAACTGTTACGAGCAAGTGTATTCGTACGGTGGAGCGCAAAACAAAGGCTGTGCAGGCGAAGGTCAAAAAGCCGCGAATGCAGTAGCGTTACTTGCTTCAACAAACGCTGGGCAAGCAAATGAGTTTTTTAACGAATTTTGGTCTTTATCGCAACCAACGGGTGACTACCGTTACTATAATGGTTCGTTATATATGTTAGCTATGCTGCATGTATCGGGCAATTTTAAGTTTTATAACAACACGTTTAATTAAAATAACACTACCTAAGTAGCAAAAACCTAAGCGGCTAAAGCTTAGGTAGCAATAACTTAAATAATAAAAAACCGGTGTAACTAAGTTACACCGGTTTTTGTGCTTAACGAGTGAGCTTAACTTTCTCTTTAATACGTTGCTTAACTAATTTAGCTAATTAGCCAAACCCGCTACTTTTACATCAAGCGTAAACAATCCCTTAGCGGTAGTTATTAATAATGTTTTTCGGTTTTTACCACCAAACGCAAGGTTAGTTACATTAGGGCCCAGTTCAATTTTATCGATGAATGCACCTTCTGGCGTATAAATATTAATAACGCCTTTACTGTGGCTGCTAACGTAAATATTGCCAGCAGAATCTACTTTTATACCATCGGGGGAGGTTACTTTAATAAAGTCTTCGCGTGGTGAAATATCACCGTTTTCATCAATAGTGTATTTGCTTACGCGGTTACTAAAATCACCAATATAAAGGGTATGCTGATCTGGGGATAGTGCAACACCGTTGGGCTTTTCAAGCGTAGCGTCAATTAAACTAAGTACGCCCATATTACTTAACTTATACACACCGGTATAAGGTATTTGCTGAGTGCGTTCGCCTAGTTGCCAATTAGGATCGGTAAAAAATATATCGCCATTTTTATGCATAGTCATATCGTTTGGCGAGCTAAAGCTTAACCCATCAAACTTATTGACTATTACGGTATTGGTCTTACTTTTTATATTAATTTTAGAAAGCGATTGCGTACTATGGTTAAGCGTATAGAGGTTCTCTCCTTTGGCATACAAGCCGTTTGTACCACTGTGTTTTAAATAAGTGGTGAGGGTATTGGGCAGCACTAATTTATAAATGGTCGAATCAGGGCCAAGTGCTTGCGAGCTTGCAAAGTTCATTTCTGAAAAATAAAACGCATTGTCATGGCTTGACCACGTTGGGCCTTCTAAAAATAATAAATTGTCACTAACAAGTGTGGGTGTTACGCCCTTTATTAATGGCGACTGCTCATTGCTTTGGCTGTTTACAGTGTTTAACAAAGGTGTATTTTCAGGTTGTTGTGCCAGCGCTGCTTTATTAAAACAGAGCATTAATACAACTAAGCTTAGCGTTTTTTTGTGTGTTTTTAGCATAGACGTTTACTCAGGTTTGTTTAATTTATAATTAATGGTCATTTTGACTATATCATTTATTTTTTTCGTTGTATGATATTTATCGAAAATAATAACGATTCAACGGAGCACACACATGCATAAAAAACACACACTCAGCCTGCTTTTACTTGCAGGATCATTAAGCGTAAACGCAGCACAAGACCAAGGCCTTAAAAACACCTTTGTAGACTCATTTAAAATGGGGGTTGCTGTAAATCAAGATATAGTGACAGGCAAAAACGCAGCCGCGCAGTCAATTATTGCTAAGCAATTTAATACAGTCACCCTAGAAAACGCCATGAAAGCAGAAGTAATTTACCCACAGCAAGGTAAGGTCGATTTTAGTGGTGCAGATGCGTTTATAGATTTTGCCAAGCAAAATAACATGTTTACCGTAGCCCACACCTTAGTGTGGCATAACCAAACGCCCGACTGGTTTTTTACAAATAGCAAAAATGAGCCAAATACCCCAGCACAGCAGCTTGAGCAAATGCGCAAACACATAGAGCTGGTAGCAGGGCGCTATAAAAACAAAGTAGATGCATGGGATGTAGTAAACGAAGTAATTGCTGATGACGGCTCTTATCGCCCAACTGTGTGGGTTAACCGTGTAGGTGATGGCGATACCATGGTAAAAGCCGCATTTAAATACGCCCAGCAGTATTCACCTAATACCGAGCTTTACTACAACGACTTTAATGCATGGCGACCAGAAAAAAGAGACGGCATTATACGTATGATCAAAATGCTGCAAAAAGAAGGTATTCGAATCGATGGCATTGGCATACAAGCGCACTGGGGGCTTAACTTTCCTAAAATGCAATACATTGAACAAGCCATTGACGCCTACGCTGCGCTGGGTATAAAAGTGATGCTCACTGAGCTTGATATAGACGTGCTGCCTTTAACAAAAGAAGGGCAGATTACCGGCACCGATATGATGAAACCACAGTTTCAGTTAGAAGAGTTTGAAACCTACCTCGACCCTTACAAAAATGGCTTGCCGAGCGATGTAGAGGCGCAACTAAACGCCCGTTATAAAGCCTTGTTTGAATTGTTTTATGCAAAGCGCGACAAGATAGACCGCGTAACCTTTTGGGGATTACACGATGGTATGTCGTGGAAAAACGACTACCCAATCCCAAACAGAACAAACTACCCATTACTATGGGATCGTAATTTAAACCCTAAGCCAGTTATTAAAACAATTGCTGATGTAGTTCAGTAAACCGCATTGTGTAGTCAAAGCCGAGTATTTTTAAATACTCGGCTTTTTTTGTTTGCAAATTTCCACATAGGGGCTAATAAAAGTCATTTTACTAAGCGATGAGCTGGTAAACCTTGATCTTACCGAAGTAATACAAGCACAAGTATCACTTACACCTTCTATTTAATTATTTTTCTCAAACTCAAAGCATACTCAATATGCAACGGGTTAAATTTTAGCCTTGATACTTATTGTTGAATAGACTATAACAATGTTGGTTTTAGGTTAATTTAATAATTGTATATTCACACACACAATATAAAACAATAAATTTTAATTTAAACCTTAACTATAACTCGATGATTTTAATTTTATATTTGTGCTCTTGTACAAGGTAAATATTAACGTTTGAAGAGATATTAAAATAATAAATATAAATGACTGTTTGTTTTTATAATTAGTTATAGTCATATTGAATAATATAATTTATGGTGCAGTAGAAAGACTCTATCATATTTTATTCACTCAAATGGCTTTACTGCACCTAGTTCAAAAACGACTCATTTATTGCTTTAGTCTAAGGAATAAAAAATGAATAAATCGATTTTTCGTAACACCGGATTAGTGACCTTAGTATCACTATTAATGGCGTGCGGGGGGATAATAAAGATACACCAGTGCCTGAACCCATACCTGAAGTAGTAGCCCCTGATACTCCAGCGCCTGAAGCGCCAATAGCAGCTGAAATAACAAATGGTGGGTTTGAAGAAGACACTTCAGGGCAAACAACGCCCGTCGGGAATTGGGTATTTAGACCAGATCAAGAATCAAGCGCTACTTCTACTATAGAGGTAATTGAATCGCAAGAAGGCGTTAATACTTACAAAGGCACCAAAGCAGCTGAGGTTATTGTTAATACATTGGGTGACAACCCTTGGGGAATTGAAATAGCTTATGAAGACCTTCCTATCACTGGAGGTAAAAATTACGAGTTTAGTGTTTGGGCCAAAGGGGAAGAAGGAACCAGTGCCGATTTTTGGATTCAAACACCTGCGCCAGATTATGGTCAACTTAGCCTAGTAAAAGAAACACTCACAGGCGAGTGGCAAAAAATAACATTAACAGCCGCAACAGCTTAAGCTGACTCCTTAGTTAGGCTGGCAATTCACTTTTCAAAAAAAGAGAACATTAACAAGCCTATATACCTAGACGAATTTTCAGGCTTTATTTTAGACGATGTCCCAGCAGAAGAAATACCCGATGTTCAATACAGCGAAGTAACTGCACAAAGTTTAAAAGCATTAGCACCTAATTTTAATATTGGTGTGGCTGTGCCAGCGGGTGGTTTTGGTAACAGCATAATAGACAGACCAGAGATTAAAGCGATTATTGAACAACACTTTAATCAGCTCTCTGCTGAAAACATTATGAAGCCTACCTATTTACAACCAACCCAAGGCGAATTTTTTTACGATGATTCTGATGAGCTAGTTAACTACGCCAAAGACAACTCACTTACTGTACATGGCCATGTTTTTGTTTGGCACTCGCAAATTGCGCCTTGGATGCAAAGTTTTCAAGGTGATAAAGCCGCGTGGATAACCATGATGGAAAATCACATCACTCAAGTTGCCACTCATTTTGAAGAAGAAGGCGATAACGATACCGTAGTTAGCTGGGATGTAGTTAACGAAGCGTTTATGGAAAATGGTAAATATCGTGGTGAAAAAACCACAAACGACAGCGCCGATGAATCTGTATGGTTTGAAAATATAGGAGCCGAATTTTTACCGTTAGCCTATAAAGCAGCAAGAGCGGCCGACCCTGATGCTGATTTATATTACAACGATTATAACCTGATTTGGAACGCCGATAAATTAGATGCCGTTATATCTATGGTTAACGATTTTCACAACAACGGCGTGCCTATTGATGGCATAGGGTTTCAATCTCATATTTCACTTAACAGCCCTGACATTTCAACCATTCAGGCACACCTTCAAAAAGTGGTCGATATTCGCCCTAAAATAAAAGTGAAAATTACCGAGCTAGATGTTCGTATGAACAACGAAGGCGGCATTCCTCTAACTTACTTAACAAGTGAAAGAGCGGATGAACAAAAGCAGTACTATTACGATATTGTTAAAACCTACCTAGAAACGGTACCTGAAGATCAGCGCGGTGGTATTACTATTTGGGGTGTAATTGATGGTGATAGTTGGTTACAAACTTGGCCAGAACCGACAACTGAATGGCCACTGTTATTCTTTAATGACTATACACCAAAACCGGCTTTGCAAGGTGTTGCCGATGCGCTGCAAGAGCTAATTGAAGTAGCAGAGCCAGAGCCTTCAGCAGAGCTGCTAACTAATGGTGACTTTGAAGCCGGTCTTGATTCATGGCAATCACGAGGCAGTGCTACTATTTCACTTGAAACAACCCAAGCTCACAGCGGAAATAATAGTGCTTTAGTACAAGGGCGAACTGAAACGTGGAATGGGTTACAAAAAGATGCAAAAGGCTTATTTACAGCAGGTAAAACCTATAATGTATCTGCGTGGGTTAAGTTATCTGACGATAACGCAGCGGTATCGCCAGGAGTTAAGCTCACACTGCAAATTGAGCATGCGAGCACTGAATACCTCGAGCTAACCACTGTTAAAAACGTAGTTGCAGGCGATTGGGTACAGCTTTCGGGCACTTATACCCATTCAATAACAACCGAGGAAAGCGCCGCTTTACTTTATGTTGAGTCAAACGAACTGACTGCTGATTTTTATGTAGACGACGTATCGGTCACTTTGGTAGAACAATAAACCAAACTAAAAGTAATTAACCCCACATTTGATAGTCTGTATTTTTATACAGACTATTTTTTTGAGGGCTTTCATAAAAAGAAGTGCACTATGCTTTTATATTAGTAATGAGTATCGCTTTAAAGCGACATATACCGTCATTATAAATACATTAGCACGATAACGCCGGTGCGATAACGCCGGTGCGTGAAAAGCTATATTAGTTTGACTCAAATGACGAAAGTTTCTTTTGAACGTTATTTCGTAATACATCGTCTATGTACTCATTAAATGCCTTATTACCGGTTACCACGGGGTTTCGTTGATCAGATTTACGATTTTTTAATGTATTAATTTGATTAATTAGATCATGTGAAAACGGGTGGTTTGAGATACTTCCATCAACATCGTTTTTGTTTGCAATTTTTTGAAAATAATTTAAAGAGTGCAAATAAGTTTGATTTGCTTCTTTAGTATCCGGTAAACCGGTACCTCCCCAAAGTGCAACTGTATGAGGTATGCCATTATCTGTAACAGGTATTATCAAAGACAACCCACCAGGCGTATGCCCTGGTGTAGCAAGTACCGTCAAATTAGTTTTACCTAAACTTATTTTTTCGCCATCGATAACTTGGGTGTAAGTGCTAGGTAATGGTATTTCGGTAGAAAAGTTACCGAAAGGATCAGTTAATACAGGTGCATTTGGATTATGGATGTAGTCCCATTCATTTTTTCTCATTAAAATTTTAGCGCCATAATGTGATTCAAAGTAGTGAGCGCCACCATAATGGTCGCTGTGGCCGTGAGTAACTATAACGTATTTAATATCTTCAGGATTTAAGCCTAACTCTTTTAGTCCAGGAACAATCACATGTTTGGCATCGTGCGGGGTCCACATGGTATCGATTAAAATAATGCCCTCAGTTGTAGTGATAACAAAAGTGCCTACGCTGATATATCCTACAAAATAAAGGTTATCAAATAGCTGAGTGGGTTCAACAACAGTGGTATTGAACAAATCACTAGAGGTTAGCGAGGAAGGTAATTTATTTAATCTAGTACTTATTTTATCTTCACTCAATTTTGTAATATTACCGTTATTTGACGTTGTGCAGCCGCTCAGTAAGTAAGTTATTACTGTAATCGAGAAAATGCCTAAAAATGTTTTTTTCATATTTTACACCTTAGTTAATTAGGCATATTAAAAGCCCAAGTAATAAACTTTAGTACGTCGTCTATTTAATTATTAAATACAGGGTATGAACTCAAAATTAAAATTTAATGAATAAAACAACCTTAGCCTTTGTTTGTTTAGAGATCGAGTTTGTTATCTTTAGGCTAAATTAGAGATGTGAAAGCATTTGTCATTTTGTAAATGAGGGTTTGAATAACGATAGAAGCGAATATATCGTTATTCATTGTATTGAAAATAGCTCTAGGTTACTTACTATCCAAGGCGTTTATATCATTGACTCGGTTAATTATGATATTAATTAAAAAAGCACATAAAATAACGGCAGGTATTGCATTGGCAACACTGTCGTAAACTACATGAAAAAATGTTGCACCAGCCATAATAACTAACAAACCACTTGCAGCTAAAATGCTTAGTTTTTTTATCCAAATAGCAATAGCACCTGCTAGTTCACTTGCACCAATAAAATAGCCAAACCAAGCAGGTAAACCCATGAGTGCAAAAGATAAGTGCATTTGCTCAACTCCTGCTAGTTTTGCAGAGCCTGCAGCTATAAAGGCAAGTGTTGTTAATCCTAGTGATGTATACATAAAAATTATTTTTACTTTTGTGCTCATGTTATTCCCAATTTTAATAAGAGTGATTTAAGCAGATGCTTAGCTTTTGACGTTAGAATAATCACAGTTCTTATTAATTAATATTGAATGTTTTTTTATAAGATATAAACTTTAGCTTTACATGTTTGGCGTAAATTATGAAATTAGAACAGCTTAGTATGTTTGTTACTGTTGCTCAGGTTGGATCATTGAGTGAAGCAAGTGCTCTTTTACACAAAACTCAACCAGCTATAAGCCAAGGTATTAAGCAACTAGAAAATACCCTTAACTTTGCCTTATTTAGTCGTAATGGTTATCGGTTAGAGCTTACTAGTGCAGGAAAAACTATGTTTCATAAGGCTATGAAATTGCTAGATGATGCAGCACAACTTAAACAAGTTGCACACCACATAGCACAGGGGAACGAGGTAAGTATAACGATTGCAATTGAAGCATCATTTAATTTAAAAGGTATTTTACCATTACTAAAAAATATGCAAAATCAGTTCCCTGAAACTCAAATAATAATCAGGCAAGAGTACATAACAGGTGCAATTGAAGCCTTACTTGATGGCGGTGCCGATCTGTGTATAACACCAACAATGGAATTTTCTGTACAAGAAGAGAAAATTGAAAAGCATTTGTTAAATAGCGGCTCATTAATCAATGTAGCTTCCCCTTTGTTATTAAAGCGAAATCCAAACCTAAGGCAAGCCACTGATTTGTTGAACGAATACCAAATAATTGTGCAGGACTCAGGCACTGGTTCAAAAAACATAGAGTGGGGTGTACAGCAAGGTCAGCGACGATGGTATGTAAATGACTTTCCAACTAAAAAAATGCTTATCGAAAGTGCAATGGGTTGGGGCAAATTACCAGGTTATTTAGCTGATGAAGGTATTGCAAATAATACTCTGAAAATGCTGTCACTTAGTGATGTGCAAAATATAACGCCTCTAAAATATTACATTATTAAGAAAAGGGGAGAAGTGTTGGGACCTGTAGGAGAGGCCGTGTGGGAGCAATTTAAAAACTATCAGATATAACAATTACATATATGTGAAAAACGTATTTAAATTACTTCCCTAAAAAAGCCACTAAAACCTACTTAGTTTGATATCTTACTACCACAAACTTAAGCGGCACATCGCCGTTATTATAAATGCCGTGTACGTCGTTAGGGGCTGCAAATAAGATATCTCCAGTATGAGCAGGCTGGCTTTTGCCATTAAGCGTCCAGGTACCTGAACCCTCTAAAATCATTAAGTATTCTTCATCAGGATGCTGGTGGGCGGGGTGTATTTCGTTATTAGGTTTAATAACCGCAACGCCTGTAATAGCGCCCTTGGTGAGTGGTGTATCGCCGTAAAAGTAAGTATGAAAATCGCCGCCTTCGTAGTGAGTAATGTGCGCATCTTTTTGACTCACAATAGCTGATGTAAGTTGAGTGGGTTTATCAGCTGCGTTTACAGTTAATGCAAAGATGGCTACTGCTATTAATGATAAGGTGGTTGTTATATTTTTCATGTGTGTCCTTGCTAATTTTCGTGCTAGTTAAAAGTGTTATTTTTGTTCAGTCTATTTTAATAAAACGTTGTTGTCAAAAAGACCATATGGTGTTAAGTTTACGTTGCACACTAAAAAACACACAACAGGTACATCATGCATAAAAATAAATTTACGATTGCTATTTTATTAGGAATGTCGAGCCTTGCACTTGGCTGTAATGGCTCAGCAGAGCAAAGTAAACCAACATTAAAAGCGCCGGAGCAATTAACGCTAAAAGCGCAATTTAAAGGCCACTTTAAAATTGGTACAGCGATTAGCCGTGACCAAATATTAGGGGCTTTGCCTGAAGATTTAAACGTAGCTAAAGCGCAATTTAATACCTTTACGCCAGAAAACTCAATGAAATGGGAGCGTATACACCCAGAGCTAGAAACCTATGATTTTGAAGCCGCTGATGCGTTAGTTCAGTACGCACAAGAGAACAACCAAGAATTAGTTGGGCATACATTAGTGTGGCACTCGCAAACGCCTGACTGGGTTTTTGAAGACGAACAAGGCGAGCCGCTAACCCGCGATGCATTACTTATGCGCATGCAAAACCATATTAATGCTGTTGCAGGGCGTTATAAAAACCGCATTTTTGCATGGGACGTGGTAAACGAAGCACTTAACGAAGACGGCACACTGCGTGAATCTAAATGGAGCACCATTATTGGTGACGACTTTATAGAATATGCTTTTAAATACGCTAAGCAGGCAGCGCCTAATGCCAAGCTATACTACAACGATTACAACTTATATAAGCCAGAAAAAAGAGCCGGTGCAATTGCGCTTATTAAAAATTTACAAAGCAAAGGCATTGAAATAGATGGTATTGGTATGCAAGCGCATTATTCGCTTGATAACCCAGAGCTTTCGTTAATGGAAGACTCTATTGTGGCATACGCAGCCACAGGTATTGATGTGATGATAACCGAGCTTGATATTTCGGTATTACCGTTCCCTGAAGGTGAAGAGCAAGGCGCTGATATTTCGTTAGATATTGCGCTGCAAGAGCGATTTAACCGATACCCGAATGGTTTACCTAGTGAAGTAAACACCCAGTTAGGCGAGCGCTACAAAGCTGTGTTTGACATACTTAAAAATCATGACGATAAAGTAAGCCGTGTTACTTTTTGGGGTATAAGCGATGCACGTACTTGGCGCAACGATTGGCCAATGCAAGGGCGCACCGATTACCCATTATTAATTGACCGTGAGCTAAAACTTAAAAGCTTTGTAAGCGATTTATAATCGCACTAAACATTTAACCTCCCGCAAAGGATCGCTTAATAGCGATCCGTTTTTGGTTTACATAGTAGTTAAACAATAACTTATGTGTGTTTGTAAAGGCACTTGTGGTGTTAAATAGCTAAATGGGAAGTGTGGGTTATTAGGGCTGTCGGGGCAAAATTGCGGCTCTAGGCAAATACCGTCAAATTGGTTAAACGGATTTTTTAAGTGCTGCCCCGTGTACACTTGAATAGCAGGGTAGTTAGAAAGCACACTCAGCATTACTTTTTCATCGGCGCTTGTAAGCTCTGCGTGTTGCTTATTGGCTTGCAGATTAAGTACTTGCTCGGTTAAAAAGTTATGATCGAGTTTATCGGTTTTATTAAGCACCCGCGCATTTGTGTAGTCAAAAGTTGTATTTGTTACAGGGGCTATTAAACCTGTGGGAATGACGTTTGTATCTACGGGGGTATAATGCGCGGCGGCCAGTTTTAATGTATGCCCTTGTGCGCTGTTAGTAATGCCATTTAAATTAAAATATGGGTGCGCTGTTGGCCCTGCAATGGTTTTTTTATTACTGGTAATCGTAAATTTAATATCAAGATTACTTTGGTTTTTACTGTTAGTGGTAAAGGTATACAGCACGTTAAATATAGTTTTACCGGGGTAGCCGTTGTATCCATCGGGTAGAGTAATACTTAAACTTAGCGCATTTTTTTGATGATAATCGAGCTGCCAAAATAAGTCGCTTAATGCTTTTTGGCCGCCGTGAAGTTGGTTTACGCCTTCGTTTTTATTAAGTGCATAGGCTTTATCATCAATGTTTATTTGGGCGTTACTTAGCCTGTTTGCATAAGGACCGGCTACAGCACCTAAGTAAAACGTGTCGTTTAAATAGTCATTAATATTAGAATAGCCAAGTATAATATTTCGTTTTTTATTATCAACATGGGTAATCCAGCTGGTAAGCCGGGCACCGTAGTTAATAATAGAAATAGTGTCGTTTGCTTCATTACTTAGTGTGTATTGAACAATTGAAGTTGTCATGTTGGTTACTCTTTTAATTGTTCGTTCTAGCTTTTTTAATTTCTTCTTTTACGATTGGGTACAAATCGTATGTTGGATAAAACTCAGTGCTGTAAGCTTTCCAACCATAACGTTCAATCGATAAATTTACTTTTGGTAATAACGCTGCTGGAAAGCGCAAGGTAACAACTTGCCCTATGCCCATCATTACTTTCCAAGATTCTACTGTAGCGCCCTCTGGTGGGAAGTGTTTGTAAAAGTTAGCGTTGTTTAGTATTTCTTTTATTTCAGAGAGGTTTTTTGATTGGTCGTGCTTTAAAAAAATCGTTAGCATTAGTTCATCATTTTGCTCGTCACTTGCCCATGCGTTAAAACTAGTACTTGCACTAAAAAGCATAATTAATAGTAAATATTTCATAGTTCACCTTTGTTAGTTAATTATAAAAATGCGCCGAGCTTTGAAAGGCTTAGCGCATTAATTGGATAAAGTTTGGATTATTTAGCGCATTACGCGTACAAAATGTATTAGGCGTTGGCTTTAATTAACGCCTGCGCGGTGCTCACTACATTTTTGGTGGTAAAGCCAAAATGCTCTAATAACACGTTACCTGGCGCCGACTCACCAAAAGTGCTCATACCAATTACTTTGCCTTGTAAGCCAACATATTTAAGCCAGTAATCTTGGTGTGATGTTTCAATTGCAATACGGTTTGCTACCGAGTTTGGCAATACACTTTGCTTGTAATCGTCTGATTGTAGATCAAACAATGTGGTGCTTGGCATTGATACCACACGCACTGCAACGCCTTGTGCTGTAAGCTCTTTTGCGGCTTGCATTGCTAAATCAACTTCAGAACCCGTTGCAATTAAAATAAGCTCAGGCACTTTATTGCTATCGCTAAGAATATAGCCGCCTTTTTCTATGTCGCTAATTTGCTGAGCGGTACGTGGCTGGTGGTTGAGCCCTTGGCGACTAAAAATAAGCGCCGTAGGTTGCTGCTGATTTTGTATCGCGTTTTTCCACGATACTGCAGTTTCTACCGCGTCACACGGGCGCCATGTGACTAGGTTTGGCGTCATACGTAGGTTGGCTAGTTGCTCAATAGGTTGGTGAGTTGGACCGTCTTCACCTTGGCCAATAGAGTCGTGGGTATACACAAATATATTTTGAATACCCATAAGTGCCGACATTCTTACTGCGTTACGGGCGTATTCCATAAACATTAAAAACGTAGCACCGTAATTAATAAAGCCACTGTGCAGTGATATGCCATTCATAATGCCGCTCATACCAAACTCGCGCACGCCATAAAACAGGTAATTACCGCTGGCGTCATCTGCGCTTATGCCTTTAGAGCCAGACCACAGCGTTAAGTTAGAACCGGCTAAATCGGCAGAGCCACCCAGTAATTCTGGTAAATGCGGGGCAAAGGTTTCAATGGTGTTTTGCGAGGCTTTTCGGCTGGCAATGTTAGCGGCGTCATTGTTGCACTGTGCAATATAGTTGTTTGCAATAGCTTCAAAGTTGTCAGGAAGGGTGCGTTTAATTACGCGTCGCTCAAATTCTTTGCCAAGCTCTGGGTGGCTTTTGGTGTAGTCGCTAAACAGTTGTTGCCATTGTTTTTGTTTTTTATCACCGCTTTGTTTAGCGTCCCAATGGGCGTAAATATCATCACTGATACTAAATGCTTCATTTGGGAGGTTTAAGAATTTACGTGCAGCAGTTATTTCGTCATTACCTAATGGCGAGCCATGGCAGTCGTGCGAGCCTGATTTATTTGGCGAGCCAAAACCAATCACGGTTTTACAACAAAGTAGAGTAGGTTTATCGTTCACTTGTTTCGCTTGCGCAATGGCGCTGGCAATTTGCTCTGGGTCGTGGCCGTCTATATCTTTTATTACATGCCAGCCGTAAGCGTCAAAGCGTTTTGCGGTGTCGTCGGTAAACCAGCCCTCAACGTGTCCGTCGATAGATATACCGTTATCGTCCCAAAAAGCAATAAGTTTACCCAGGCCTAATGTACCTGCAAGCGAACATGCTTCGTGCGATATGCCTTCCATTAAACAGCCATCACCCATAAAACAGTAAGTGTAATGATCTACAATATCAAAACTCTCTTTGTTAAATTGTGCTGCTAGGGCTTTTTCGGCAATAGCCATACCTACGGCATTTGATAAACCTGCGCCAAGCGGACCTGTGGTTGTTTCAACACCTGGGGTGTAACCGTATTCAGGGTGACCTGGGGTTTTTGAATGCATTTGTCTAAATTGTTTAAGTTCGCTAAGTGGTAGTTCGTACCCGCTTAAATGCAATAAAGAATAAATAAGCATAGATCCGTGACCGTTACTAAGTACAAAGCGGTCTCGGTTTGGCCAATTTGGATCGGTTGGATTGTGGTTTAATAAATCGTTCCACAGTACTTCGGCTATATCGGCCATACCCATAGGTGCGCCCGGATGCCCTGAGTTTGCTTGCTGTACCGCATCCATACTGAGTGCACGAATGGCATTAGCAAAAGGCGCACGAGAAGAAAGTTGAGTCATGTATTACCTCAAATAAAATTAAAAAAGCCCGCACGTTATGTAGCAGGCTTGAGGGAAATTAGTTTAGTAAGTCTTCAACCAATTTAGCCAAAATACGCTGATCTTTGGCAAAGTTACGAATACCTTCACCGAGCTTTTCGCTGGCCATTGGATCTTCGTTGTGCTGCCATAAAAATTGCTCGTGGGTGAGTGGGGTTATGTCGCTTTGCGGTGCTTTGGCAATGTTTGCAGCGTCAAGCTTTGTAACCAGTTCACCTTCTTGGCTTTGTAAATCATTGAGTAATGATGGCGAGATAGTCAGTAAATCGCAGCCAGCAAGTTCGATTATTTCCTGGGTGTTTCTAAAGCTTGCACCCATTACCACGGTTTTATAATCGTACTTTTTATAGTACTGATAAATACCTGTAACCGACTGCACACCAGGATCTTCGCTTGGGGTGTATTCTTTATTATCGCGGGCTTTGTACCAATCAAGAATACGCCCAACAAACGGAGATATAAGCGTTACGTTAGCTTGTGCGCACGCAATGGCTTGAGCCATCGAAAAAAGCAGCGTTAAGTTACACTTAATGCCTTCTTTTTCTAACTGCTCGGCGGCTTTAATGCCTTCCCATGTTGAAGCAAGTTTAATAAGTATGCGGTCTTTTGAAATACCCGCTTGCTCGTAAAGTGAAATAAGCTTACGCCCTTTAGCAATACTTGCTTGGGTATCAAACGATAAACGCGCATCTACTTCGCTCGATATACGCCCAGGTATTACTTTTAGTATTTCACAGCCAAAGTTAACAATAAGTTGGTCGCAAATAGCGTCAACGTTGTTGCCAGCTTTACTTATAGCGTCTTCAATTAAATGTTTATATTGAGGTAATTTTGCAGCTTGTAAAATTAACGAAGGATTGGTTGTTGCATCAACCGGTTGTAGGGCTTTGATTGACTCTACATCGCCACTGTCGGCAACGACTGTGGTTACTTTTTTGAGTTGTTCTAACAAGTTCATAATGATGTACGCCTCGGCTTTAAAACCGAGGCGATGTCCTTATACGTAGCGGTTAACAATATTCTCAAGCAGTTCTTGGCGACCAGAAACTTGCTTAGGATCGATGTTGTTCTCGTGCACTAAGGCTGAAAGGCTCTCAAGTGATTGCTCACCATTTAGAATGCTTTGACCTAGGTCTTCTTTCCAACCAGCGTAACGTTTTTCAACAAAATCAGTCAGCTCGCCACCTTCAATCATTGCTGCTGCATTGAGTAATGCTTTAGCCATCGTATCCATACCGCCAATGTGGCCAATGAATAAGTCATCTCGCTCACACGATTGACGACGAAGTTTAGTGTCAAAGTTAAAGCCGCCCGTTGTAAAACCACCCATTTTTAAAATTTCGTAAACAACAAGTGTGCACTCAGCTACGTCGTTAGGAAATTGGTCAGTATCCCAACCGTTTTGCATGTCGCCACGGTTAGCATCAATACTACCCATAATGCCTTCTGCGCAAGCAACTGCAATTTCGTGGTGGAAGCTATGACCCGCAAGTGTTGCGTGGTTTGCTTCAATGTTTACTTTAATTTCGTCTTGTAAGCCGTGCTTGTATAAAAAGCCTGCAACCGTTGCTGTATCGTAATCGTACTGGTGCTTAGTTGGCTCTTGTGGTTTTGGCTCAATTAATAATGTGCCTTTAAAACCAATTTTTTTCTTGTGCTCTACAACCATTTTCAAAAAGCGTGCGTACTGTTCGCTTTCTTGTGCAAGGTCTGTATTTAGTAGCGTGTCGTAACCTTCACGCCCACCCCAAAGTACGTAGTTTTCGCCGCCTAAACGATGCGTAATTTCCATTGCATGTTTAACTTGTGCTGCTGCATATGCATACGTATTAGGGTTAGGGTTTGTTGCACCACCGGCACAAAAACGCTGATTTGAGAATAAGTTAGCAGTACCCCACAGTAGTTTTACACCTGTGCGCTGCATTTCTTTTTCGATAATGTTAGCTATGTGCGTTACGTTATCGTGGCTTTCTTGTAGTGTTTTGCCTTCAGGGGCAATATCAACATCATGAAAACAAAAGTAAGGAACGCCTAATTTTTCATAAAATTCAAAGGCTACTTTTACTTTTTGTTCAGCAAGTTCTAATTGATTGCCTACAGGTTGGATCCAAGGACGGTCAAACGTACCTTCACCAAAAATATCAAACCCTGTAGAACAAAAGTTATGCCAGTAACAGGCTGCAAAACGTAAATGTTCTTTCATTGTTTTGCCAAGCACTACTTGGTTTTCGTCGTAGTAACGAAATGCAAATGGGTTTTTAGAGTTTTCACCCTCAAATTTAATTTTTTCAACGTTTGTAAAAAATTGTTCGCTCATAATGTGCTCCATTAATTTTATAATAGTGTATTAAAAGTATGTTTTTACACTTTGGTAAAGTGCTTTGTATGTTGTGTATTGCTGTGCGTAAAAGTTTTGCATGACTGGGTCTGGCTCAATTGTTTGCGTTACTTTGCCGTTAACACACACTTGTTGTGCAGGGAGTTGTGTTACTGCTATTCGGGCAAGTCTTGCTGCGCCAAATGCGGGGCCAACTTCTGAGCCTTCTCGGTAAATTAGAGTGCGGTTGAGTACACTTGCGATGATTTTTCCCCACAGTGGGCTTTTAGCGCCACCACCAATAACGGTTACATCGTCAATTTGTGCGCCGGCATCAAGCAGTACTTGTTGGCCATCGGCAAAAGCAAAAGCAACGCCCTCGAGTACTGCGCGGCCAAGGGCTGCTGCATCGGTATCGCTATCTAAACCAAAAAATACGCCTTTGGCATCGGGGTTATTATGCGGCGTACGCTCGCCAGTTAAATAAGGTAAAAATATCACTGAGCTTGGTTTGCTAAAATCGCATTTACTTACTTGTTCAAGCAATGCGCTTTCGTTTTTAAAACCGGTTAATTTAGTGACCCAGGTTAAACAGCTTGCTGCGCTTAACACCACTGACATTTGGTGCCAGGTGTTTTCAATGCAATGACAAAAAGTATGTACAGCACCTTCTGGGTTAGGCAGGTATTTATCGTTAGCTACAAAGTAAACGCCCGAAGTACCTAATGACAAAAACGCTTGTTTAGGCCTTACTACGCCAACACCGGCAGCGCCTGCGGCATTATCGCCACCACCTGCAACAACAGGTACTTGTTCCATACCCCATTTAGCAGCAACTTGGGCTGTTAATTTGCCAGTAATTTGTGTGCCCTCAAAAAGGGTAGGCATGTGTTGCTCTGTTAAGTCGCAGGCGCTAAGCATTTTTTGCGACCATGCTCTTTTTTCTACGTCTAGCCACAGTGTGCCTGCTGAGTCAGACATGTCTGATGCAAAATCACCGGTCATTAAAAAGCGTAGGTAGTCTTTTGGTAATAATACTTTGGCTACTTTTGCAAAGTTTTCTGGTTCAAACTCTTTTAACCACACCAATTTAGGTGCAGTAAAACCAGGCATTGCTATGTTGCCGGTAATATTACGAGAATTTGGTTCGCGTTTTTCAAGCTCTACACATTGTGCAGCACTGCGCCCGTCGTTCCATAAAATGGCTGGGCGAATAATATTATTGTTTTTATCAAGCAGCGTTGCGCCATGCATTTGCCCAGAAAGGCCCACAGCCTTTACCGATTTTAGTAATGCAGGGTGAGTCTTTTTAAGATCCTCGATTGCACTACAGGTAGCAAGCCACCAATCTGTAGGGTTTTGCTCAGAAAAAAGTGGTGCTGGGCGTGAAACGCTTAAAGAGCCACTTGCTTGAGCAAGCAATTGGTCTTGCTCGTCTAAAATAATTACTTTTACACCTGAAGTGCCTAAATCGATACCAAGGAACATAAATGTGATACTTAATGTTGTTTTAGTGTTAGCGCTAACATTAATGATTTGATATTGTTAAGTCAAGCTAGTTTTAAACTATGTTTAACAATTAATTTGCAAGTTTATTGCTTGGTTGTTGGAGTTCACTTAAATTTCTTTTTAAGATCATAAGGAAACACTATGAAAAAAATAAACTGGGGTATTGTTGGTTGTGGCCGAATTGCCGCACAATTTTGTGAAGACTTAGCACATACAAATAATGGTGTTGCGTACGCAGTTGCAGCAAGAAATGGGGATGATGCAACCGCTTTTGCGAGCAAGTATGGTGCGGCCAATGCCTACGAAGGGTATCAGGCATTATTTGACGATAAAAACGTTGATGTAGTTTACATTGCGACCCCGCATAACTTTCACTTTAAAAATGCCAGCGATGCTATTAAAGCAGGTAAGCATGTATTGTGCGAAAAGCCCATTACGGTTTCGGCTGAAGAGTGTAAGCAGTTGTCTTTACTGGCTAAAAAGCACGACGTATTTTTAATGGAAGCCATGTGGACGTACTTTTTACCTGCAATACAAAAAGCAAAACAATGGGTAGAGCAAGGGCGAATTGGCACTATTAAACATGTTAAAGCTGACTTTGGTTACCCTGTGCCTTTTAACCCCGACGGGCGTGAATACAACCCAGATTTAGCGGGCGGTTGTTTACTCGATATGGGAATTTATCCGCTTGCCATTACCAATTACTTTTTAAATAACGACCTTGAAAACTTACACGTAAGAGCAAATATTCGCTACAAAGGCGTGGAAGACGATGTACTTATTACTGCTAATTGTGGCGATGTAATGGTGAGCTTAGCAACGTCGTTTCAATGTCGATTGGGAAATGGCGCGTATATTATTGGCGACAAAGGTTATATAAAAATACCCGATGCATTTAGGGCTTACGAGTGCTCTTTGTATGAGCTTGATGACTTAATTGAGCATTTTGAAGATGGCAGGCAGTCACAAGGTTATAGCTTTGAAGCGCAAGAAGTAGGGCGCTTACTGAGCGAAAACAAACGAGAGAGTGACATTATGAGCCACTCTCAAAGTTTACTTTTACAATCACAAATGGAGCGTATTAAAGCCCTGTTTTAAAATAGTTTTAAGAGAACTTTAATAGAGCTTTAAAAGAGTTTTGAATGAGCTTTAAAGCAGTTTCAAAAAGCTTTCAACCAAATAATAAACTTAACTGGCGGCGATTTATTCGCCGCTAGGTTCGTCATAATTAAAAAATGAATAGTGAGCTTCTTTATTTTGTCCCGATAAGTCTTGGCAGGCCATACCAACAAAAGCGCCGGTAAAACACGGGCGATACCCTTGCGGTGATTGCTGCACGTAATCATCAGATAAAATGCTGCCATCGAGCACTGGACCAAACTTTATCCAGCAGTTTTTCTCGGTAGCATAATAAAACTGTAGCTGCGCGCCATTAAAATCAGCTTTTAAGTAAACAGGTTTGTTTGTTTTAAGCAAAAGCGGTGCAACAGGCGTACTTGTTTGGTATTTATCGCAGCTTATTATATTTAAATAACGCGGTGTGGTTTCATCGCCTACATCGCCGCCGCTTATATGCAAATAGTAGTAATGCGCGGTGTTGTAATAACATACTAGCCCCGCCATTTGCTGAAAACTGCTTGGTGCAAAATCAACGCATGTGCTGCTAACAGTATGATGAGCCTGTACACGCCTGGCAATAAAACTTTGCTGATGCAATGAGCTTAAAGACTCTTTACCTACTAGGGTAAGCGATGCTTTTTGAGTGTTTTTATACACCCAATTTTTGCACATAGGTATGCGCAATGACTGAAAATCAACAGTAAGCCCATCGTTACTAAAATCAATATGTGTTGAGGGTTGCGGCTGTGGGTTCAGCGTTAAACCTTCAACGGGTACGTGTATTCTCGGGGCTTTATTTGTGTGTTTGGCATAAGGCCAGTCATCGTCTTTCCAGATTATTTGCTCAATCCCTGTTTCACGCCCTGTAATGCAGCGGCCACGCTCAGTCAGTGGTCTAGATGTTAAAAATACCGTGTACCAATCACCGGCTTGCGTTTGAAAAAAATCTCCATGGCCACATTTTTGTAGCGTATTACTCGGCTCGTGGGCTGCTGTAATAACGGGGTTGTGCGGGTGTACTTGGTAAGGGCCAAATACGTTTTTAGCACGCGCTACACTAATGCAGTGTTCATACCCAGTGCCACCTTCAGCGGTAATTAAATAGTAGTAATCGCCGCGTTTTAAAATATGTGGGCCTTCAGTGCAACCAAGTTTTGTGCCTGAAAATATAGGTTTAACATCGCCTATTAATTTATTGGTTTTTAGGCAAAGCTCTTGCATTACTATGCCACCAAATAGTGCGTTGTTGCGGTGATCAACCAGCATGTTTAGCAAATAGCTTTTACCGTCATCATCGTGAAAAATAGACGGATCAAAACCGCTAGAGTTTAAGTAAGTCGCTTGTGACCAGTTACCGGTAATATCAGTGGTTGATACAAAATAGTTTGGTGTGTCTTTGTAAGGGCCATCAAAGCTTTTTACATTGGTATACACCAAATAAAAACGGCCATCATTGTAACTAAGTTGCGGTGCCCATACGCCGCAAGAGTCGGGCACTCCTCGCATATCGAGTTGCTCTACGGTATTAAGTGCTTGGCCTATAACTCGCCAATTTACTAAATCTGTAGAGTGGTGAATTTGTACACCGCCAAACCATTCAAAGGTTGAGGTGGCTATGTAGTAGTCGTTATTAACTCTGACAATGTTGGGATCTGGGTTAAAGCCTCTTAGAATTGGGTTTTGCAGCATGCTCATAATATAGGCCTTTTTAAGTTTTTTATATTATTGGGTGTGAGTATTATAAATTTGTTGTTAGCGCTAACATTTTCAGTGTAGTATAAGACTTTGTCAATAAGTAATCATTTAAAACGCGCTGTAAACAATATCAAGCTTTACAATTATGTATAATGAAAATTAAGAAAGTTAATTATAACAATCCACTGATTGTGAGTAGGTAATAACAGTAATGGCCGATCCTAAAAGAGCAAGAATACAAGATGTAGCCGAGCAGGCTGGTGTATCAATGATGACGGTTTCGCGCGTGCTCAACCAAGACAAAAAAGTAAGCGACAAAACCCGCGAAAAAGTAATGGCGGTTGTTGAGCAATTAAATTACAGGCCAAATGTGTCTGCTAGGCGCCTTGCTAGTACTAAGTCATTCTTTTTAGGACTTTTATACGATAACCCAAGTGACTCTTACATAAGCCAGTTTTTGTTAGCAGCGCTTAAAAAATGCCGCGCACTGGGCTACCACCTAGTTGTTGACGAAGCGCATACCGATATTGACAAAACAATTGAATCGGTAAAGCAACTTATTGATGTTACACAGGTTGATGGCATGATTTTACTGCCTCCTATGTGCGATAACGAAGCGGTTTTAGATGTGCTTACTAAAGCAGAAGTACCATTTGTAAGAATAACGCCAGATACAAAATTAAATCGCTCCCCTTATATATGCATGGACGATTACCAAGCGGCGTTTGATGTTACAGAGCATTTAATAAATCAAGGGCATAGCAAAATTGCACATATTATTGGCGACACCAAACAGGGTGTAAGCCGTTTGCGTTACCAAGGTTATTTAGATGCGCTGCGCTCTAATAAAATAATAACGCCACCTGAGTATATAGAGCAGGGCAGTTTTACTTATCAATCGGGTATGGAAGCGGCAATAAAATTACTTTCGCTTGATGATAAACCAACAGCTATTTTTGCAGCTAACGATGATATGGCGGCCGCTGTAATCTCAATAGCTCAAAAACAAGGTATTAATATTCCAAGCGAACTGTCGGTTGTTGGCTTTGATGACACGCAACTTGCAACCATAGTTTGGCCAAATATTTCTACGGTAAAACAGCCCATTAATGAAATGGCTGAGCTTGCGATTACTTTACTTGCATCGGGTCAGTATAACGATTTAAGCAATGTAAAAAGCTTAGACTTAAGACATATTTTAGATTTTGAATTAATAGAAAGAGAATCAAGCTCAACCAATAAAAATAACTAAATAAGCACACCCTTTTGAGCTTCAAAATCTATATAAAATAACAACAACACACAATATGGATACTTATGAACGAGAAAGAAAATGTACTTTTAATAGTACTGGTTTGCTTTGTTGCGACTATTGGCGGTTTTTTATTTGGGTTTGACAGCGGCGTAATTAACGGCACTGTTGATGGACTCCAAACGGCGTTTGGCTCCAGTAGTGCAGGTACGGGATTTAACGTATCGAGTATGCTGATTGGCTGTGCCATTGGTGCGTTTTGCGCAGGTCGGTTGGCTGATAAATTTGGTCGGCGTCTAATTTTACTTTTTGCCGCTGCTTTATTTATTATAAGTGCTTGGGGTTCGGGTGTGTCAGTCACATCGTTTGAATTTGTGATTTATCGCATTTTAGGCGGCTTAGCTGTAGGGGCTGCATCGGTTATGACCCCAGCTTATATTAGCGAAATTGCCCCCGCACGATACAGAGGCACGCTCTCTACACTGCAACAAGTGGCTATTATATTTGGTTTATTTAGCGCATTTGTGAGTAACTATTTTTTAGCCAACACAGCTGGTGGCTCTACGGCTATATTTTGGCTCGACTTTGAAACATGGCGTTGGATGTTTTGGGTTGAATTATTACCTGCATGCTTGTTTCTAATCGCTTTATTTTTTATCCCCGAAAGCCCGCGATACCTAATTATGGCTGGTAAAAAAGACGCTGCTGCACGTGTTTTATCGTCATTATATGGTGCTGAAACTGCCGCTCTTAAATTAAATGAAATAGCAGAGTCTCTTGCTGGCGATAAACACCAACCTAAATTATCTGATCTTATTGATAAACCTAAAAAACGTTTACGCCCCATTGTTTGGATAGGAATTGGCTTAGCTACATTTCAGCAATTAGTCGGCATTAACGTTGTTTTTTACTACGGCGCGGTACTTTGGCAAGCCGCTGGTTTTACTGAATCTGACGCGTTACTCATTAATATAATAAGCGGCTTTGTAAGTATTTTAGCGGTGTTTATTACCATGTATTTTATAGACAAAATTGGCAGAAAACCTTTTTTGTTAACCGGCTCAATTGGTATGACGGTGACGCTTTCGGTTATTGTTTATGCCTTTTTAAATGCAGATATTGGCTCAACAGGCAACTTAGAATTAGGAGAGCAGGGCATAGTTGCTTTAATAGCCGCTAATGCGTATGTGTTCTTTTTTAACTTATCGTGGGGCCCTCTAATGTGGGTTATGTTAGGCGAAATGTTCCCTAACCAAATTCGTGGCTCTGGCCTTGCAGTTACCGGCTTTGCCCAGTGGATAGCTAACTTTTTAATTACTTGGTCGTTCCCTGTTATGCTCACAGGCATTGGTTTAGCTGGGGCGTATGGTTTTTACGCATTTTGCGCGTTTGTTTCAGTTATATTTGTATTTAAGTTTTTACACGAAACCAAAGGCAAAGAGCTTGAACAAATGAAAGGGTAAATATTCTCCCTTTAATAAGCGCCAAAACTAAAGCAATAGAACTAGAATAATAGAACTAAAGCAATAGTTTTGGCGTTGTTGACTGCTTCACTCGTTAAGCTTTTTTTTTACTAAACCCAAACACTTTATAAACTCGCAGCAACTATCTCATTTCTCAATAGTTAAATTACTAATGCACTTAAGTAAAGTGTGAGTCGCTTGTCCAATATCACGATTTGCAATAGCGTTTAACATCATTTTTCAATTTTTATTATTCCTATTTAATCTGCTTGCATCGCCGTCCCCCCTTAATTGTTAATATTTAATGACAAAAATGTTATTTATTTAAGATGTTATTGTCAAAATGACATTAACATCTATAATCATCTGTGCATTGATTGTTAATTATTCAAAAAAACAACATAAATAAACTAGGTGATATGTGAAATCTGGTTTTGCTGGTTGTGATATTTGAGTTGATTGTTGTACGCAGTGTTTTACGAGTTTATTACAAGTGTTTAGCAAGTAGCTCTACATTCATGTATTTCTAAATAATAAAAAATATGGATCGTAAAGTAATCAAATATTAAAAATAGGATTGTTATGAAAATTAATAAATTATTATTGCAGGTTTTAGGTATAAGTATATTAACAACAAGTACTTACGCTCAACAATTGGCAAGTGGTGAATTAGAAGGCGGTACATTACTACCTGGTTATTCTAGTGTTATAGATACACCTTTTAACGGTGTCGCGGCATTTGCTAACAATGATGGCGTAGAAGTAAATACCCAAGTGAGTGGCATACCGGGGAAATTTCGTTTAGATATTCGTGGTGCAAGTACCGATAACAGCGCTGCCGGTATTAGTGTATACCTTGGCGATAAAAAAGTGGGCGCAACCAGCTTTAGTGGTTCATCTGCTAGCGTATCGAGTATAGATTTTAAATTATCGAGTCAACCCAGTAATACAAAACTTAAGTTTGTTTTAGAATCTGATAATGGTGGCAATGACACCTTTTTAGATTTTTATGAATTACACCGTGTTGGCGACATTCCTGCAGCGCCTGCAGCGCCTACGTTACCAAGCCAAGGAGCATTCGACTCTGGTCAATATCGTAGTATGTTCCAAGAGTTTGGTTATTCTTCGTCAGAAGTAACAGCGCGTTTAAATAAAGTTTATGACCAATTATTCCATTCTACCGATACAGCTAATAAAGCGATTTTCATTCCTACTGGTAATGATATGGCTTACATTTGGGATGTGGGTAATAACGATGTACGCTCCGAAGGTATGTCATACGGTATGATGGCGGCTGTTCAAATGGATCGCCAAGATGACTTTAATAAATTATGGAAATGGGCCAATACTTATTCTTTAAATAAATCAGGCAACAATAAAGGTTATTTTGCATGGAAAGTAAGTACAAGTGGCCAAGTGCAAGATGCTGCGCCGGCGCCTGATGGTGAAGAGTACTTTGTAACAGCACTATTTTTTGCTGCTAACCGATGGGGTAATGGCTCAGGTATTTATAACTATGAAGCACACGCAAACCAAATATTAAAAGACATGGTTGGTAATGGTGAAACACGTTATAACAATCAAGGGCAGTTAGAACAATATACCTTAATTGATAAAGCGAACAAACAAATCGTATTCTCGCCATCTACCCCTACTGACCGTAACTGGACCGACCCTTCATATCATTTACCTGCCTTTTATGAATTGTGGGCTCGATGGGCTGATAATAATAATGACTTATGGGCTGAAATGGCGGTTGAAAGTCGTAAATTTTTTAAGACAACTGCAAATTCTAGTACCGGCTTATCACCTGATTATGCCAACTTTGATGGTAGTCCACATGGCAGTTTCCAAAAATGGAAAGAAACTTTTCAATATGATGCATGGCGTACTATTAGCAATGCCGCAATGGATTATTCGTGGTTTAAAAAAGATGAGTGGCAAGTTACGTGGGCAACACGTTTACAATCTTTCTTTAAAGGCAAGGGGATTGATACCTACGCAGGTTTATATAACCTAAATGGTTCATTATATGATCCAAATAATACCGACCATTCACCCGGTTTAGTTGCTATGAACGCGATAGCAAGTTTAGCGTCTAATAAGTCAGATGCTTGGGAGTTTGTTGATGCATTTTGGAATACACCTGTGCCGGAGGGAAAGTATCGTTATTATGACGGAACTCTATATATGTTCGGTATGTTAGCGATGAGTGGTAACTACCGAATCTATTGTCCAAATAACGGCTGTGAAGGTAGCGTAATTGATCCAGGACCTGGAGACGGTGGTAATAATGCACCTGTAGCCAACAACGACTCAATTTCAACAACCAAAAATACCAATGTATCTAAAAATGTGATTTCAAATGATAGTGATGCAGATGGTGATTCAATCAGTATTACTACTTACTCACAAGCGGGTAATGGCTCTGTTAGCCAAAATGGTAATAGTTTAGTTTATACGCCAAATACTGGATATACCGGTACTGATAGCTTTACCTATGCAATAACCGATGGTACAACAACAAGTAACAACGCAACCGTAACGGTTAGTGTTACTAATGATGGTGGTGGCATTACACCAACAGATCGCCTTTCTATTCCAGGAACTGTTCAAGCTGAAGCGTTTGTACGTGAAAGTGGTACGAAAACTGAAGATACTGGTGATTCAGGTGGTGGTTTAAATGTCGGCTATATTCAAAATGGTGATTATTTAGACTTTGCTGTTAATGTTGCAGAGGCGAGTACTTATACCGTTGAAGCGCGTGTAGCATCTGATTCTAATGGTGGTACATTAACGTATTTACTAAATGGAACAAACAGTATTGGTTCTATTAACGTATCAAACACTGGCGGATGGCAGACCTATCAAACGGTTTCTACAACAGTTGATTTAGCTGCGGGTAATCAAACTATTCGGACTAATTTTACGGGTAGCGGTTACTTATTTAATGTGAATTACTTTAAGTTCATTAAAAATGGTGGTGGTACTACACCTAATCCAGATCCTACACCAGCTCCAAGCAACAGTGTGACTTGTGAATTTGTATTAGGGGATGATTGGAATTCAGGTTTTTCAGGTAATATTAAAGTAACCAATAATGGTGATACTGCTGTATCAGGCAATTGGTCTGTTACCTGGTCATATCCTTCAGGGTACGGTCTTACTAATAGCTGGAATGGAACGGTTACAGGTTCAAATCCATATACAGCAACACCTAATAGCTGGGATAGCACGATACAACCAGGACAATCTATTGAGTTTGGTACACAGAACTCTAAGTCTACGAGTAGTTCAGCAGCACCAGCAATAAATGTTACGGGCACAATTTGTAATTAAAAAAGGTTTATTACTTAGTCTGTAATCTGAAAAAATAAAAGGTGTTAGCAATCAAATTGCTAACACCTTCTTAATACTTATCATTAAATCGTTTCATGATGTTTAACAAACAGCTAAAATAGAGTGATTTTTAATTTATCGCAGTGAATAAATTATGATATATAGTTGTTACCATTCAATAAGCCAATCAATTTGGTTGCATGAAGTCACTATCCTTTCTTTTATGCGACCATGATCTGAATCAATACTTTTGTAGGGATTTAATTGTCATTCCGTACCCTAATTTAGAATTGAATTCGCTTGTTAAGTGAGGGTTTTAGTAATTAGAGTGACTGCTTTGTTTATTGTTTTTGGTTGTTAACTGGGTTATCAACTTTCGGCCATGTTGTGAAAATGAATAACATTAGACGTGACGTAGTTTTTGTAAAAAGACGTAGTTGCGCAGTTTGTGTAATAAGCAACTAAAAAGCACATAAAGCTAATAGTCTGCAGTGAAAAGCAGACTATCGCACTAGCGTTATTTTTGTGATTCGTAAAATAGTACCAACCCTTTTGAAAGTCCAACAGGAAAAGTTGAGTAGTGATCTGTTCCTTTTACTACTTCATCCTCTAGTTTTAATCCTTGGTAATTGCGTGATCGTAAACGGTTAGCAAACTTCATATGACCTGCGACCATATCTTCTTTCATACCATTATCTAAAGTCTCTAATGCGCCAGTTGCCATAAACACATTGGCCTTCAAGGACTTATTCTTCTTGGCATACTTATCTTCTAATTCAAATATCCAATCATTTTTAAACCAAAGCGAAGGGCTAGTTAAGATGTAAGCAGAAAACAGCTCCGGCCTAGTTAACAGTACCCAAGCACCAAATAAACCTCCCAATGATTGCCCAGACAATATTCGTTGTTTAGCGTTAACTCGGTAATTGTGATCAATGTATTGAAAGACTTCTTTTTCAATAAACTCTAAATACTTGTTTGCTCCACCGGTTGTGTATTGTGTCCAGCTCTTGTTAACTACAGGGGTTAAATCCCTAACTCGACTGAATTGGCCATTTTCTCCATGAGCAAATGAAATACCAACCACAATGACGTTATCCATGTTTCGCATATGAGTTGCACCAGCAGCAACTTTGAAGGTATAAGGACCATCATTTAAGTAAAGTACAGGATACTTAAATGATTTATTTCCTTCCAAGAAGTAACTACGGGGCACTTTGATAAATAAATCATATTTCTTGCCCAGTACTTCAGAGTCAATCGTCACAACCTTGCTGCTAGCAATTTCAAAACTACGATCTTCAGCAACTGCTGCATTGTCGCAGCTTACGTTAAACATAATAATAAAAGTTAAGCATTTTACAAAAAACAGTTTCATCTGATATTTTTCCTTAATTTTGCTTTATAAGTTTAATATTGGAATTTTTAGCCGTATATCTAGCGATTAAAAAAGTAGTTAAATCAGTCTGCAAAAACTTGTTCGAAGTTGATTCTTCCGAGTGAAGGGTTACAAAAATTCAAACGGAAGCTATAAATCACATTTTTAAAATAAATTTTCATAAATTTCCAAAATCAAAGTGTGACATGTGTCACAAAGTTGCTTTGTAACATACCGAATGTTAAAGTGCGACACAAGTCACACTTTTTAAGTTTTTATATGAAGCCAAATTCAACAGAGTTAGAAATACTGAAATTACTTTGGAAAAAGCAGCCACGCACAGCCAAAGAAATCCATGAACACTTGGCATTAAAGTATGGATGGTCATACTCATCTACACGTAAAACCTTGGAAAGAATGGGCAATAAGGGAATTTTAGAAGTAGGTTCCTCAGGCAACAAAAAAACCTTTAAGGCATTAATTGAGAAAATACCGACGCTTGCATCCTACATGCAGGAGTTCGCAACCAATGTCTTAGAGTTAGATGAACCTCTACCTGTCACTATGTTCGCTGATAGCCGTTTAATAAATAAAGCAGAAATCGATGAATTAGAGGAACTATTAAATCAACTCTCAAAGGATGAAAAACAAAAGTAGTGGACTCTTTCATTATTCAATTCATAGTAAATAGTATTTTTCCTTGGCTTATATTTTCTGGCTTTGCTTATGCTTGCTCATCTTATATAACCAAGTACGATAATACCTCGCCAAGTATTTGGTGGTCAGCGCTTTTAGCTAGCTTTTTACCCTTTATCTCTTTGTCTCTTGGCACTCTTAATATACCTATTGCTGATTTGGATTATATAAACTCAAGCTTAGAAAGTGTACAAATAGTAAAACAAGCCAGTATTACTCATGCAAGTTTGCAGAAAGTAGATTTAATCGCAACAGCGCTAATTGTTGGTTACTTTGGTTTTACCTGCTTAAAATTAATTAAACTATTAGCTGTTTGGCAAAACCTCAAAAGCTTATCAAGAGCATCTGAGTTAATAAATGAGCTGTCGACTAGTAAAGTGAAGGTTGTAATTTCCTCGCTAAACCATAGCCCTTTTGTCATTGGCATAGCGGCGCCCTATATCGTGCTACCTAACTATTTTTCATCGCTAAAAAAGGATCAACAAAACATTTTGATCCAACATGAGCTAACGCATATTACAAACAAAGATCATATTACAATTCTTTTATGGAGGGTCTTAAGCACCCTTTTATGGATAAACCCATTTGTTAAAAAGATGGAATGGCAGTTTATTCGCGCTATGGAACACAAGTGTGACAGGCTGACAATATGTCGCTTTAATTTTAACAAACATGATTATGCCAAGGCACTGTTGCAATCATTAAAAAAAAGCGTTCAATTTGATAACAACAATCCAGTCGCTCAATTTAATTCTGGTGCGCTTTGCGCTGATGATTACAAAGCGAGGCTTACACACATTGCTTATCCAACGAATAAAAGCCGACTTACTTTAACTTTAAAGTTCTTTTTAATGTTACTTGTTATTTTTAGTCTGCATATATTTTTAAAAGATTCCGCAATGACAGGCAATCTAACTTGGCAGCACCCACTAGATAACCATACGATAAGCTCAACATTTCGTAGCATCAGCAAGGTTAGAGATTATAAGCCACATCGTGGTGTTGACTATGTTGGAGAAAGAGGTAGCCCTGTGCTGTCTGCTGCTGATGGAATAATAGTTATTTCAGATAACAAAACCTTGCATTCGAACTATGGAAATACTGTATTCATTCAACATAAGAATGGCTACCAAACGTTATATGCACATCTAGAATCGAGTAAGGCCAAAGTCGGTTCTTGGGTTAAAGCTGGGCAGGTTATTGGCGTTATTGGTGATACAGGTAAAGCGACAGGGGTTCATCTTCATTTTGAAGTAATTAAAGACAATCAAAGAGTTGATCCTAGTTTAGTGCTCGGCGCTAAAACTACAAGGTAATAGCTTCTATTTCAGGCACTTATAGCTTTATAAAGGTATGATATGTTTAAAGAAAAATGTTTTATTATTTTTACTATTCTTTTTAGTTCATTTAGCTATGGCAGTGAAATATTTGATAGCCTCCCAGACACAATAAATTCATCTGATAAATATGTTTTTTATTCTCACGGATTCATTGTAGAGGGCATAGATCCTAAACCTGTCCATGAGCGCTGGGGGCAATATAATTTTCCAGCTATTAAAAAGGAACTTGGTGACTCAAGCTATCATTTAATTGCTACTCATCGACCAGCGAAAACCCATCCTTTTAAATATGCTGAACAGCTATCTAAACAAGTAACTAAATTACTAAAAAATGGCGTACTTGCAAGTAACATAACCTTAGTTGGCTTTTCCCGTGGTGGGTTTATCACGGCAATTGCATCGAGTAATTTAAAAAACATGGATATTAACTTTGTAATCTTAGCGGCTTGTACAAGCGGATTAGCTAAAAGAGCAGAAATCGCTATTTATGGTCATTTATTATCAGTATATGAAACATCTGATTCTGTTGGTTCGTGTGACAATGTAGTTGCTAGGAATCTTGGCACTGTTAGTTCTTATAAAGAAGTTTCGATTTCAACGGGTAAAGAACATGGCGCTTTTTTTATCCCCAGAAAAGAATGGATAGTACCCGTTAAAGCCTGGTTAAAACGTAAAAAGCCTCAGTAGTATTGTATAAGATCTAAGATCATACAGCCGATAATTCAATTTGAACAACTTAAAAAGTAATAAGCTAAGGATTAAATCAACTTCATGGAAATTAGAAAATTAAACTCTTTAAGAGCTTTAGCCGCCCTTATTGTATTTGTTACCCACTTTTCAGATATAACTCATTGGTTAAATGGCTCTCTAGGGGGTGGTTCTGGAGCCTATGGTGTAATGTTATTTTTCCTTCTTAGTGGGTTTTTAATGTCACTTCTTTATTTAGACACTAAGTTTAGCAGAGCAAATATTGAACGATACTTATTAGCCAGAGCTGGCCGAGTTTTACCCCTATACCTTGTAATTTTATTTAGCTCTTACTTATTAACACAAAATAACTATGATATTTTATACAACATAACTGATCTTAATTCGTTAATAGGGCACCTTTTGTTTATACATGGCGAAAGTGTGCTTTGGTCAATTCCACCAGAAATACAATTTTATATTATATTTGTAGCTTTCTGGTCTTTAGCAGGCGAAAGGAAAGGGTATATATATTTATTAATCGTAGCCTTTATGATGTTTTGGTATTTAGCTGATTTCCCAAGGTTATTTGGTGAAATTGAAAGTATTCCTTACAACTTTTTTAGTACTTTAAGAACGTTTCCGTATTTTTTTATTGGCGTTATATTTGGTTTGCATTACAAATCACTTAAAGTGCCAAGTTATATGAAAAGTAACTGGTTTATATTAGCTTTATGTTTAATACCTCTATTGTATCCTGAGTTTTCACCTATTAACGAGGGCGACAAAAAAAAGATGTGGCTTAGTTATGAAGTTTTATTTGTTATGAGCACAGTATTCTTTTGTGTTGTTTTTTTAGTACCAAATAACAATATTGTTTTAGCAAATAAAATTGGTGACTTTTTAGGGAAGGTGTCTTACTCATTCTATTTATTGCATATGCCTATTATCGGAATAGTTAATAAATTAAATTTAAACAATGAACTTAAGCTGTTGTTATCACTGAGCTTAAGTGTGTTTTTTGCGTATGTATCGTATGTTTTCTTCGAAAGGCCTATTGCAAATAAAATTAGAAATCTTTCGAATAAAAAGCAGCAAAAAATTTAGTTCTTACACATTTAAGGAAAAGAAAGAATGTTTTTAAGCTGGCCTTTGCTGTTGTTTTTTGCTCTATAGCGTTAAGTGCGAAGAAGAATACAGAAGTTAAAATTCGAAATACGCATACCTTGAATCAAATCTGAAAAAAGTGGATTAGAATATGAGCTTTATATACGCTTGCCCAACAATTATTCACAAAGCAATAAAAAGTACCCTCTGGTATTATTGAAAGACACGGGCTACTTCGTTGCAGCGGCGAGTGGCATTGTACATCTAATGGGGGCAGATATTTTAAGGATGTCATTATAGTCGGGATTTCATACTCCAAAGGACATGACCTTTTGATTAGTCGTACAAGTGACTACACACCAACATATGCCTCAAATGAAGGGGGCACTCGCTCCAACCTCAAAAGCATTCTGGTCAAGCCAACCAGTACATAAGTTTCATTTCAGATGAAGTTTTACCTCTTATTAACCATATGTACCGAATTAAGCCGGACAAAAAGATATTTGTTGTCTACTCATATGGCGGGTTGCTTGGCGCCAACATTTTGATCACTCATCCTGAATTGTTTGAGTATTACATTTTAGGTAGTCCATCGTTCTGGTATGACAATAAAGCGATGTTTCGGCTGGAAAGTAACTATGCAAAAAGCAATAAGGCCATGAAAGCACAAGTGTTTATATACATTGGTAGTGAGGAGGGCAGCATGGTTGAAGAAATGCTAGCATTTGAGACTCAGTTAAAGTCACGAAATTGTCGAGGGTTAAGTATCCAATCCAAAGTATTAGCAGGGTTGTCTCACCGCAGTGCTTTTGCAGTGTTATTAACCTATGGTCTTCAAAAAGCTATTTCTAAATAAAGCAAAGGTAACTAACCAGTGGCTAAGATTTTTATGGCCACTAATGGCACCCAGTAGTACTTCAGCGAATAGCGGTCATTGAGGATTAGTTGTCATTAGCTAAATGAAACTTTACTCACCTTTACATGATAAAACAATCTAGCCCAAGCATAATATTTATTAATAGCAATAGCTTATACTTTTTGGTATTAATAAAAACTTATAAAATAAGGATATTTTCGCGCTAAAATAGGGAAGGTGTCCTCCATTTTTGGCCTCCTAAAGGTAAAGTGAAAGAATAAATAGAGGCTAGTAGTGCTTCTAGTAGGTCTTATAGATAGTCGGCATTACGTCAATAAAAATGCTTAAAGTTGATTATAGGACTCGTTTTTTAATTGAATCTGGCTGTTGAAGTTATTCTACGGCCTCGTTATAAGTCGGTATTATATGTACATTGGTGAAGCATCAAAAAAAACAGGATTATCTATTAAGGCAATTCGATTCTATGAAGAAAAAGGATTGATAAGGCAGCCGGAAAGAAAAGGCCGCTATAGAGTATATGATGAAACAGATATAGAGCTTCTCATATTAATTAAAGAGGCAAAGGATTTAGGAATAACGCTGTCTAAACTTAGAGGCGTTATCGTTTACAATGATAACAAAGTTGACTGGAAAAAAATTAAACAATTTTTAAGCGAGATAAGAAAAGAATTAATTAGCAAAATTGAGGATATAAATAAGCAAGTCAATAATATTGATAAATGCTATAACCAGATAAATCCCTAAATAAACATTTGACTCTCCCCTAATGGGGAGACGGTAAACTCCATCTCACATAATTAATTATTGGATAATGAGATGAGTAAGCGGGTATTAGTTCTGGTGGGAAATCCTAAGAAAGATAGTTTTGTAAGTTCTTTAGCTGAGGCTTACTTAGATTCAGCTAAAAATAAACACGAGGTCCAGCTGATAAAAATATCAGATATGGAGTTCAACATCGATCTTTCCAGCGGATATGATGAAAAAGCCTCCTTAGAAGATACGTTAAAGTCATTTCAGGCCTATATTGAGTGGTGCGATCATTTAGTTATTTTTACACCCATTTGGTGGGGGGCAGTACCTGCAAAATTAAAAGGACTTATTGATCGAACATTTCTGCCTGGTTTTGCATTTGAATACGAGAAAGGTAAATCTATTCCCAAAAAATTACTTAAAGGGAAAACAGCCCGAATTGTGATGACGATGGATACCCCACCATGGTATTACTTTTGGATTCAAGGTGCCCCATGTAGTGGTCAACTAATTTTGGCCACAGTTTTAGAATCTTGATATCTAACCTCAGATTCATTTGGCGCTAAACCAGCATTATAATGATGCGGCCTAACATTGTTGTAATATCCATTTATGTAATCACTTACGCTATATTTAGCGTCTATAAAGTTTCCATATCCAATCTTTGGCATCCATTCCGTCTTAAAGCTTCTAAAAAATCGCTCCATTGGCGCATTATCCCAACAATTTCCACGTCTACTCATACTTTGTGTGATTTTATAGCGCCATAAACGTTGGCGATATTTTAAACTTGTATAATGGCTACCTTGGTCTGAATGGAACATGAGTCCTGTCGGTTTCCCTGGTAATCCCCCCATTTTTAATGGAGGCTATCTGTAGAATTTTCGTTGTTTAACTTTTCCAGTTTTTGTATGGGTGTTATTCCACCTATGCCCATGTTAGGGCGTTCATTATTATAAGTCCATAACCAATCGGTTGCTTTATCTTGTAACTCACTAATATCCCTGTAAATATAATGACTTAGCCAGTCATACCTAACCGTGCGATTGAACCGCTCTACATAAGCATTTTGTTGCGGGTTACCTGGTTGAATAAATCGTAATTCAATATTATTATTTAACGCCCACTCTGCTAATTTATGGCTAATATATTCAGGCCCATTGTCACACCTGATAGCTTTTGGCTTACCACGCCATTCTATAATTTGATTGAGTGAGCGGATAACACGCTCAGCGGGGAGTGATAAGTCAGCATCTATTGTGAGTCCTTCGCGATTGAAATCATCAATCACATTGAACAAGCGACACGCTCTGCCATCAGATAATTGGTCGTGCATAAAATCCATTGACCAACATTCGTTAATGGCCTCAGGGACAGCCAATGGTTCAGGCTTCTTCCTTGTTAGACGTTTTCTAGGCTTTATTCGCAGATTCAACTCAAGCTCACGGTAAATACGATAAACGCGCTTATGATTCCATGTGTAGCCTTTAACATTGCGTAAATATAAAAAACATAAACCGAATCCCCAATTACGCTGACATTGGCTTAAATCCAATAGCAACGCTGCAATTTTCTCATTTTCATCAGACAGTTTTGGCGTATAGCGATAGCATGTTTCACTTATCATGAAAGTACGACAGGCTAAGGCAATACTCATTTTATTTGTGCTAACGACTTCATGAGCCAAGACTTTGCGCTCAGAAGCCTTTACCACTTTTTTGCCATTGCCTCCTGAATGACCTCAGATTTCAGCCGCTCTTCTGCATACATTTTCTTTAAACGGCGATTTTCATCTTCAAGCTCTTTCATTCGTGTCATTAAAGACGCATCCATGCCGCCGTATTTAGCGCGCCATTTATAAAAGGTTGAGTTGCCCATACCATGTTCGCGGCATAGCTCAGGAATAGGCACGCCGCTTTCTGCTTGTTTTAAAATGGCAAGGATCTGACTGTCTGTAAAATGTGCTTTTTTCATAATTTTCTCCTGTGTTTACAATAAGAGAAAATTCTACGTTTGGCATCTATTATTTTTCGGGGGGATTACCCCCTCTGCTTTCATATGCGAGTTCAAGCGCTTTTAGCGTTAAATTAGTATCTGGTGACAACGACATTGCCCAGCCAACCACTTTGCGTGCAAATAAATCAATAACCACGGCTAAATAAGCCCAGCGATTGCCTGTCCAAATATACGTCACATCACCGCACCACACGGTATCCGGCTCAACAACATCAAACTGTCTATCAAGCAGGTTTGGGATTTCAAGGTGTTCATTGCCACCACGTTTATATGAATGTTGAGGTACTTGGCAACTTTCGAGCTTTAATTTAACCATTAGCTTAGCTGCACGATAACGGCTCAATTCAAAATCATTGTTCGTTGCTATCGCTGCGATTGTCCGTGCCCCTGCTGAACCACCACTCATCGCATGTATTGCTTTTACTTCAGCCTCTAACCTTACTTGCTCAGGTGTCGGCGTTGTATCCCGTATGGCCCAGTACTTATAGCTGCTGCGATGCACATTGAATACGCTACACAGCAGACTAACTGGATAACGCTCTCGTTGATTTAACTTCTCGATTAACGAGAATTGTTCAGGGAGTCGGACATCAAGAGAGCGGTAGCCTTTTTTAATATATCCTTTTCTAATTCAATGCGTTGGATTTGCTTTTTAAGTTCGCGGATTTCAATTTGTTCGGGCGTCATTGGTGAAGCTGTGGGTGTCTGACCATTGCGTTCTAGCTTTAATTGAGTAACCCATTTACTTACGGTTGATTTACCCACCCCCATAGCTTTTGCTGCGTCTTCTTGCGTATAACCTTGGTCTACTACAAGCTGAGCCGTTTCTAATTTAATTGCCGCTGAATATGTTGCGCGTTTTAATTTCGTCATTTTTTCACCCAAATTTGTATGCTTATTAGCATAACATTTCTTTCTTAATGGGTGGCCAAAATCACTGTACCACTACACCAGCTATCAAACAATTAAAGACAACAACACTCAAATTCGTTGGTTTTGGTTCTGTGAAAAGTAAAATGATTGGCCCTATTATAAGCTCTACTAAAGAGTCTAGAATTAAATGGATTTATGATATGTCAAAACTAGGGGCTACTGCTAACTAAACTCACATCATATATGAGCCTTAACTCTGTCAATAGGTATTAATGTTATTTTTGACCATTTTTACCGTAATAAAAGATAAATTATTAACCTAAAAATTGAATTTAATGGTGCAATCTTGTTGCTTAATTAAAGTGGCTGTCTTGTTTATTTTATGGTTTTCAGATGCATTACCTAATGCTTTAAAAGCGCTTAGCGTTAATTACAGGAACTCGATTTTTAATTGGATTTTGCTGTTGGAGTTATTCTACAGCCTCGTTAGGCCGCAAGTGATGAGTGGCACACTTACAGGAGCTTTAAAATGATCCCATCGGCTTATACAGAGCTACTGGCCTCGAAAGCCGCTACATTGACCCAGGACTCTAAAGCCATCTGCTACTGAAGACGGGGAGACGTCGAATCTTGAATAAGTAGGGCAGGCACACGTTAAAAATTATCGAGTGCCGAAATCTCGGAGTTTAAGTGCCGAAACCCGCCAAACGAGTATGATCTGGCTTAATTGCTTCTTTCATAAAATCAAAAAATGCTTCTACTCTGGCAGACTTCTTAAGATCGCGATGCGTCATAATCCAAAGATCTATACTTTGCTGTTTTATTTCCACATCAACTTTTTGCAGAGTGCCAGAACTATCACCAATAAATCGGGGCAGGAACGCCAGCCCCATCTCTTGCTCCGCCGCGATTAGCAGAGGCTCGAAAGAGTCCGTTTTCATCACTATCTTTTCTTCCGATATGCGCTCAAAAAACTGCAGCGATGCTTTACTTTGGTGCATGACTAACCACGATGCTGAGTCGAGCAGATGCTTACCGTGAAGGCTGTTTATGTAATTTGGAGTTCCATATACACCAAAGGCAATCTCACACAACTTCATACCAGCTAAGGGATCTGGCAGCTCGCTAGCTGGGCGTATCGCTACATCTGCATCCAAATGGGCTATATCTAATCGACGTGACGTCAGACTCAGATCTAACTGAATTTTTGGGTAAAGCTGGTGAAAAGCAGCCAAATGATTACCCAATACTAAGCGGAAAAGTGCGTCTGTTGTGGTTATGCGCAGCAAGCCTTCCAGCTTCATTTCTTGTCCAAAAATCTTGCGCTCCAACTCCTTCACGGTCGACTCTAACGCAACTGCTGACTCCAAGAGTTTCTGTCCCTCAACCGTTAATTTGTATCCAGTAGGAAGCTTATGAAATACCCTTAACTTGTGGCGATGCTCAAAAGTGTCGAGCCGGCGCAAAACGGTGCTGTGATTTACCCCAAGTGACCGGGCAGCAGCAGACAACGACCCCTCATTTGCAACTGAGAGAAGGTATTGAAGGTCCCCCCACCTTATGTTGTGCATTTTTGCATACTTAATGTGTTTAATTAGCGAGTTTTATTAAAATTTAGCACAGGTATAGTTATTAGACAAATGCAATGAGCGAGAGCGAAACCTAAGCATACGCGACGAAAAGTTCCTGCTTCTCATGCATTCGACTTCGAATACTGACAACCAGGAGAAAGAGAATGACTAAAAAAACACTACTCATTGGCCTCGCTAGCCTCTTTGCTTTGTTCCAACTAACAGCTGTACAGGCAGGCGATGCAAAGACTGTTGACTCAACAAAAACCCTTGAAACGGCCCAAGCATTTTTATGGGCTGCGGGCTCTGGTGATATGGAAAAAATTAAGTCGTTAATGAGCGATGACTTTGTTTGGCATAACGAAGGCGACAAGTCATTGCCATGGATTGGTAATTGGGAAGGAAAAGACACAGTTCTAAATAAATTTTTTCCCGAATTTGGAGCAGCCCTTAAAACCACTAGCTGGACGACTGATTACAGCTTTGCATACGATAACCAAGCCGTATTTATGGGCACCATGAGCGCAATTCTTAACCATTCCGGTGTAGATACTGGCAAATTCAGCTGGGCGGTACGCGTTCAGGTTGAGGATGGCAAGGTTAAAAGTTGGAACTGGCTCGAGGATAGCTACGCAATCTCAAAAGCCTATCACGCCAAGAAATAAATTGTACTCACCAAAGTAATCTTAAAAGCTTGGCTCCCTCTGTCAGGATATCAAGCTTTTATTCAACATGTATAAAAATTAACAAGACACCTATCCTAAATTTTGAACAAAATCACCAATTAGGATGACACTCATCCTAATTATTACTAAAAAGCCAACAAAAACAGTATGAAGAGTGCATTGTTATAAATAATGAATCACGTAAAAAGCTGAGCTATGTAGACAAAATGAAAGTGAATGCCTTTAGTTTACGCTGCGGCAACTGTATTGCCTTGTTCATAATATAGAAAAGCTGAAAAACACGATGCATTGAGAAGGGTAAGCCCTTTTAACTTAAAATAAAGCCACTGAAACACCCGTAAACCCTTCCAAAACGCCAGTTAAAACAATACCAAACCAGCTTTTATATTCTATGAAAAATACAGTAATCGATTGAACCAAAATAGGAACTCAGCTATGGTTGATTTATCAATAAAAATAAATAAAAAACGAGTTAATCTACAGGCTCGTTAACTGCCAAGGGTAGCCATGAGTCAGAATCCCAAATATTCAGAACATCAAGAATCATTAATTGCTTTGGTTACACATTTATCAATGAGCAGTTGGTCTGCACGCACTCCATCAAATTTAGCAAAAGCACTATCAATAGATAAAGATGAAATTGAAGTAGTTCTTAGTTCTTTTAAAGGTCTATTTAGGAAATCGAAGAATAAAAGCAAAAAAACTGCTGACTATTTTTATAGCTTACAAATTCGGCATGCTAAACAGTGGCTAAACGAAACTGACGATGAGAATGAAGACTCTAAAAAACCTCCGCTTGAAGTGGAGTATTTAACTAAGCTTTTAGACTTTGTAATATTTAAGGCCGCCGAAGAACGGCGCAATAAAATTGCGCAATTAGGCCCTTGGATTACAGCTATTGCGTCGTTAATTGTGGCTGCGTTAGCAATCGTAGTAAAAAGCAGTTAACAAGGCACTTAAATGGAAGTAAAACAGCCTGTTTTATGGGATCCAAATGGATTACCTAATGCTCTAAAAATGCTTAGAGTTAATTGCTGGGGCTCGTTTTTTAATTAATTTTGGCTGTTGGAGTTATTCTACGGCCTCGTTATGTTAATGGAGTCACCCTTGTCATCTGTCCCCCAAAATAAACAAGAATTGGAACAAGCAATTCAACTAATATTTGATAAAATTCTAGCGGACTACTCAAGCATTCCTGAAGAGCTATCTAGAACTGTTAGAGTAGAAGGGAATGTTAAAGGAACAGAAATCAGTGTTAGTGATACGCTTGCTTATCTAATTGGTTGGGGAAAGCTAGTAATTCAGTGGAATAAACTTACGTCAGCTAAGCAATGTGTGGAGCTTCCTGCAACTGGTTATAAATGGAATGAACTAGGAAGGCTAGCTCAAAGTTTTTATTTTGAGTATCGTGATTGGAGCTACAATGACTTAATCTCTGAGTTTAAAATAACAACAAATAATATTTTGTCGCTAGTTAGTTCATTAAGTGAGCATGATCTTTACGGTGTTGCTTGGTATAAAAAATATACATTAGGTAGAATGATCCAGCTTAATACCTCATCACCAATGAAAAATATGCGCGCTAAAGTAAAAAAATTTAAGAAGAGCAATGATATAAGATAAAAATCACATAACAAGTGACTTTGGTGCCACCGTTCGCTCATGGGCATAGCCGAAGTTGATATAAAAGCTGAACGTTCAGCTAGCCCAATTTAAAGTGGATTAAATCTGCTCTACAGGCTAGTACTCTCTATATTTCATTTTGAGATACTCAAGTTAGTAGTACTTATTTCTGATATACTCAGTCAGCACTTTTACTCAAAAGGTAATAGTCTTCAGCTTGCAACTTAATGCAAGTTAACTCACTGCTCTTCATTATTTATTGCCAAAATTACACCTTTGTAAAATAGAGTTGGTTCATCCGAGCCAAAAACGTACATAAAAACACCGCCTAAGTTTATTGGCGAAGTATGATGATTCGTTGGTGAACTCAAGCGTACTTACTTTATAAACAGGACTTAGCATGAGTGAATTAACTATCGGCGTTATCGGAACATCCCGCAAGACAGATGAAAGACGGTATCCTATTCACCCAGAGCACTTATTACGAATTCCAGAAAACCTTAGAAAACAAATGGTGTTTGAACAAGGCTATGGCACCGCTTTTAATGTTAGCGATGAATATATTGCAACGTTAACGGGTGGCATTGCATCGCGCAGCGAAATACTTACCCATATTGGAACGGCCATTATTGCAAAGCCTGTACTTGCTGATTTAGAAGAAATGCGCGAAGGAGGCACTATTTGGGGTTATGCCCACTGCGTTCAACAGCATGAAATAACACAAGCGGCAATTGAACGTAAACTTACCTTAATTGCTTTTGAAGATATGTATGTGTGGTCACCAAACGGAAATGTAGGGCGCCATACTTTTTATAAAAACAATGAAATGGCAGGGTATTGCGCAGTAATACATGCTTTGCAACTTAAGGGTATTGATGGTCATTATGGCGATCAACGTAAAACGATTATATTTAGTTTTGGTGCAGTGAGTAGAGGCGCTATTTACGCTCTTAAAGCGCATGGCTTTAGAGATATTACAATTTGTATTCAGCGTCCTGATCACGAAGTGCGTGAAGAAATATTAGATTGTCACTATGTTAAGGTACGAGAAGGTATTGAAGGAGAGTCTCGCATGATGGTTGTTGAGCATGATGGGACTAATCGGCCACTTAGCGATCTTATTAGCGAAGCCGATATTATAGTGAACGGGACTTATCAAGAAACAGCTCATCCGGTTAACTTTGTCATTGAATCAGAAGCCGAGTGCTTAAAACCAAACAGCTTAATTATTGATGTTAGCTGTGATGAGGGGATGGGATTCTTTTTTGCAAAGCCGACAACGTTTAAAAACCCTTTATTTCGATATAACAACACGGATTATTATGGCGTTGATCATACACCGAGTTATTTATGGGAAAGCGCGACGCGTTCAATCTCTGCGGCGCTCATTGTATATTTACAAACGATACTCAAAGGTGCTTTGCAGTGGCAAAAAGATGAAACCATTCGCCGTGCAATAAACATTGAGCAAGGAATAATTAAAAATACGGCAATTTTGGCATTCCAAAACCGCGAAAATATTTACCCTTATAACGTAATAACACAATGATTATACCAATCCGCAATAATACTTAATCATTTTACGGGGCTAAACGTGTCGCTACCTGTGTTAAAAAACTCTCATTTACGACTGCATGGATGCAGAAGGTAGAGCAATGCAGGAGCAATTGCCGAGAACAACTAAATAGCGAATTTTTTGCCTAGCTATCAACACGTTTTTCCATCCTCAAAATAGATCATTTAATTAAGCGAACTGGTATTAAATTTATCTCTAATCTAATTTTACATAAGGGTTTATTGAACTTTAGAGGTTAAATTTGCAGTAGTCTGTTTGGTATTTAGGCAAGGCAGAGCCTATGCAGTGTGGTTATTCCCCATAAATGGGCAATAACGTAGCATTAATGCCAAACAGGCGCTGCCTAAAGGGTTCTTTCTAGGAGCTACTTATTCTTACATGGATGTAAGCCATTAGAATAACGCAGGAGCTATCGAGCCCACTCGGTTACAAATCTCGCGTCGCGATTAAATAGCGCCTAGTTTGAACAAATTTTAATCCGCAAAGATCAACAGACCATAGATTAATTAGGGGTGTGCACTTCGTTTTAATGCAAGTAATTTTAAGGCGAAGTGTTTGTTAGTCGATATTAAACTCTTAAATTCAGAATGTTATTTTAAGTAGTTGATGACTACTTTGTATTTTCGAGTAGGTTGAATTGCCACTTTCTACCATGTCAAAGTAGCGCATGAACCACGTAATTAAGTTCGTACTACTATTTATTTGTCCTTAAATTTTAATACCATTATAGATTACATTATCACTACAACAGTACTTTGTGAAAAACCAAATTGAGCATTCGATCTTCAGGTCGATTCTCCTACGAACGTACAAAAAAGATTGATGTAGATGGCACCAATGACCTTGAAAATATAAGCGCCCAGATAAACTTCTCTCTATCAATGCCCTAATTTATCATCAACTAGAGTGCCAATCGAAATACAAAAAGTATTCATATATAAATTAGATATAAAGTATTTCATATTTAAATATTTATTATAAATAAGTGTGGGATCCCACCATGAAATATTTTACTTTTGGCAAAGAAAAGGAATTACAAATATAAACATATGATGTATGTTGTCGATATTAAATAATAACAACAGTGCAAAAACCTGTTAACAGATAACGACCTCAACGGGAGAAAAATATGAGACAACATCTTTTAGGCTTCACACTAGCCCCCTTATTTTTGCTTACAACAGCATGCTCGCAGCAAGAAAGCGTAGCTAAAGTTGATAACAATGAAACGCTAAGCGCAACGCAAAATAAATACGAGCAAACTGCGACTCTAAAAATAGCAAAATTAAAAAAAATGATGCAACAAGCACAAAGTAAGCAAATTGATGTAACGCGTGAGCAGAGCATTATCTGGTTTGCAGAACAGTTCTTAAAATTTGCTAACTGGGATGAAAATAATTACGACGCAGTTGTAAAGTTATTTGGCTACGAGCGTCATTACGCTGCCGACAAAGAAAAACTAGCAAAAGAGTTACCAAATTTTGAGCGCGAAAAAGTCATCCAAATTTTAGATAAAGGCATTAAAGAGCTTGGGCAAGAGCTTTCAGGTGAAATTAAACGTCGCCCTGTAAATAAGGTTGATTGGCAAAACACAAAAGCACAAGACAATATGTTTGTTAGTAATGATAAGCCTATTTTTTTATATGACTATTTTTCAAAGAGTGTTGGCCAGCCACTTACTAATAAAGATGTTTATAACGATCATTTAGGTGCGCTTTACCATGGTGGTGAAGATTTGTATCCGGTGGATCATGACCGCGCTATTAATTCATTTTTAGTACGTGAAGATGGCACCTTTGACGAAGAGTTAATGAAAGAGCTAACGCGCATCCCTGATACCAACATTGGCTTTTTGGTTTATTGGTTAATGGGCATTCCAAAGTGGGTTGAAGAGCAAGAACCAGAAGTTAGAAAAGGCCGCTCGTTATTTACTGGATTCGATATTGATAACCCATTAGCGCGAGATATTTGGGGTAAAATAATCCGTAAAACGGGCGAGCTTACTAAAGGTAAAAAAGTAACTGAAGTAGGGTTTGTGTTAGCTAATGAACCACACTGGTATGCTGAAAAAGGCCACTGGACACAAAAATTCCAAGAAATGACCAGTATTTCTTCATACACATTAAACAAGTTTAGAAGCTGGTTAGATAAAAAGTACCAAGGTGATATTAACGAGTTAAATGAAAACTGGGGAACGCATTTTAGTCAATTTTCAGATATAGCTATTGAGATACCTATCGATCCTGCGATTAAAGGCGAGCCTAAGTGGTACGACTGGACACGTTATAATATGGACAGAAGTACTGACTGGTTTACTTACGTTCAAAATGAGCTGCATTCTGTAAATGAAAACGCCGATACCCATATAAAAATTATGCCGCGCATGTTTATGGATGATTCGCGTTCTGGTGGTATTGATACAGAAGCATTGGCCGAGTTAACAACTATGGTAGGGCACGATGCTAAGTCTTTTGGAAGCGAAAACATCCGTCCTGGTAAGTCCTCTAAGTGGATTGAGAAATACGCTTACAATTGGGGCATTGTAACGATGTTTCATGACTTTATGGAATCAGTTGCACCTAATAAAATTAATGTAAATTCAGAATCTCACTTTTTATCTTCGGGTCAGTGGCGAGATTTAGATACACGTACAAGTTATGTTCGAAGTGTTTATTGGCTTGCAACTCTACTTGGAATGGATGCCAATATGGGTTGGTTTTGGGCGCGTGATCCAGATGGTTCACCTGAGGATCGCTTAGAAGGTGATCTCGACTTTTTTGACCCAGGTCTTGGTGGTGCATTTGCAGGCTCTAATAACATGCAGCCACATGTAACTAACGAAGTTACTCAAGTGATGTTTGATCTTAATAGTTTTTCTGAGGAAATTATAGAACTTAGAGAGCAGCGTCGTCCTCTTCGATTGTTTTATTCTGAAACAACAGCGATCAATACAAATGACTATATGACGAAGGGTTATAAGCTTTACGAAAATCTATTTTTTGAAGGTTTCCCACTTGGTTTTGTCACTAAAAATGTAATTGAAAAGCAAGATAACAACAATTGGGATGCAATACTGGTTTATCGCAATAACTTTGTTACAGATGAAGAGTTTAGTGCGCTTCAAGGGTACTTAAATAAAGGTGGTACCGTTATTTTAGACTCAGCGAAAAGCTTGTCTTTAGATGAGTACGGACATACGCGTAATGCTAAGTTGTTAGCCAATAAAGGTAAGCTTATTGTTATGCCTAAAGGTGCAGACGTTGAAGCCATTAAACAAACTGCACTAGCAGAGGTTTCGAGCAGCACGCCTGATGTTATTGTAAAAGTAGACAATGGTGAGTCATTTAAAACCACAACATGGCGTACGGTTAAGCAAGACAACGGCAGCTACCTGGTTAATATTTTAAATTTGGGCCATGGAACAGCAAATTTAAAATTATCACTTACAAACGGCAAAGCGATTACAGTTAAAAATTTAATGACGAGTAATCAATTAGAGAACACGTTCGATATCCCTTCAGAGGGTGTGCTTTTATTAGAAGTTACAGCTAAATAGCAAGTGAAAATTAACCAGTATATATTTTATATGCTGGTTTTTTTGTAACTCATAAATCATTGCTTTTAACGTAGTAGGTATTTTTGTTGCAAGACTAAACATCATATGTTTATATTGTTTTTATCAATTTGGTGTCGAATAGATACACTCATTACAATATTGTTTTTTAAATAGCCTACGGGGCTAAGCATATAGGCTTAGCATAACTTTCAGCATAAAAGGACACACACAATGAAAGTATCCAATATAAAGTTATTGATGCTTATCGGGTGCTGCGCGCTAACCGCACCTAATGTATATGCAAATAATTCTGAAAATAAGCGAGCAGAAACCAAAAAACCTAATGTGCTTATTTTAATGTTTGATGATATGCGTTTTGACACATTTTCATACCGTAATGGGCCAGTTTCAACGCCAAATATTGATGCATTAGCAAACGAAGGCACGCGATTTGATCAAGCGATGACTTCTACTGGATTATGCTCACCTTCGCGCGCGGCTATGTTTACTGGGCGCTGGGGACATAAAACGGGTCTTGACGATAACGTAGGTCTTTATCACTCTCGTCTTTCGGAGTTATCACTTAGTGAAGGCAGCGTAATTAAACGTGCAACCAGCATAGGGTACGATGTTAGCTATGTAGGTAAATGGCATTTAGGTGCACAAGGCCCAGCACTGCGCGGTGCAAACTTTATGTGGGGGCACGATAAAGATGAAGAGCGTAACGGCCGTCCTTTTACGCCTTATCAAACGCAAAAAAATGTAGCCCGTATGAACGCAGGAGAACGTGATAAAAATGGCGAAAAGCATGATTACTACAAAACACTTGCGGGTACATATGCTGATACAGTAACGGCTAAAGAAGTAAACGAAGGCAAACTAATGCTGCAAAATGCGGCTAAATCAGACAAGCCATTTTTTGGTATTGTTAGCTTTGAACAACCTCATCCACCGTACCGAGTACCAGAGCCTTACGCCAGCATGTACGACTACAAAGATATAAAACTTCCCAAAAACTTTGGTATAAAACGTAAACATAAACCAATGGCGCAAGATGATATTTGGTGGCCTTGGCATGACGTAAGTCATATGAGTGAAACCGATTGGCGCAAAGCACATAGTTTTTACTATGGTGCCATTGCCATGATTGACCACGCAGTTGGCGAGCTTATTAATACGGCTAAAGAAGAAGGTTTATACGACGACCTGCACATTATTTTAGTCGGCGATCAGGGCAGTATGTTAGGTGAGCATAACCTTTATGACAAAGGCCCATATGCGTATGACGAATTAATGCGTATGCCACTTATTATTCGTGACCCTAGCCTTGAGCCTAAAATAATTAACCGCCAAGTGTCTATGCTCGACATAGCGCCAACACTTCGCCAGTGGATGACACTACCACTTGATGGCGACGAAGATGGGCGTTCACTTTTACCATTAATGAAACAAGGTGATAGTGCGGATGCTGGTAAAGATGATATTTCGTTATATGCCTACGAATGGTACAACGGCGGATGGTTTGGTATTAGAGCTATACGTACCCCTGAAATGAAATTTGTATGGAATCCAGGTGATAGCCGCGATGAATTATACGACTTAAAAAATGATCCGTACGAAATCACAAACCAAATAGATAATCCTAAATACAAAAAACAGCTTACTGATTTAGTGCATAAAATGGCGGGAGAGTTAAACCGTATTGACGACCCATCATTAACAAAATTTAACCACCACATGAAAGCTTTTTTATAGCCGAGTAATGCCCTTTGGTAGGCCATAATTGGCCTACTATTTTTATTTTCAAAATTGAGATTGGCACTATGAAAACACACACAAAATTATTGAGCGCTTTATCATCGCTTGCATTATTAATTGGCTCTGCGGGGGGACACGCAAGTGAACAAAGACCCAATATTATTCTTATTGTTGCAGATGACTTAGGTTATGCAGATGTTGGTTTTAATGGCTCTAAGGACATTATTACCCCAAATATTGATGATCTTGCTAAATCGGGTACCTCTTTTTCAGACGCTTACGTAGCGCACCCATTCTGTGGCCCAAGCCGAGCGGCATTAATGACCGGTCGTTATCCACATAAGATTGGCTCACAATTTAATTTACCTACACGCGGCTCAAACGTAGGCGTGCCTACTGACGCCAAGTTTATTAGTAAACTACTAAACGAAAACAACTATTTTACCGGTGCATTAGGTAAATGGCATATGGGCGATGCGCCGCAGTATCATCCAAATAAACGTGGTTTTGATGAATACTATGGCTTTTTAGGGGGTGGGCATAATTACTTTCCTGATCAGTACCAACCCCAGTATAAAAAGCAACAGGCACAAGGCTTAAAAAATATTTTTGAGTACATTACACCGCTAGAGCACAACGGCAAAGAAGTAAAAGAAACGCAGTACATTACTGATGCACTTTCGCGCGAAGCCGTTAATTTTGTAGACAAAGCAGTGAACAAAAAAAATCCATTCTTTTTATATTTAGCTTACAACGCACCGCATGTGCCATTGCAAGCTAAGGATGAAGATATGGCGATGTTTCCTAATATAAAAAATAAAGACCGTAAAACCTACGCAGGTATGGTTTACGCAGTTGACCGCGGCGTGGGTAAACTAGTAGAAACCCTGAAAAAAAATAATCAATATGATAATACGCTTATCGTATTTATGAGTGATAACGGTGGCAAATTAAGTAAAGGTGCTAATAACTTCCCACTTAAAGCAGGTAAGGGCAGTACACAAGAAGGTGGCTTTAGAGTCCCTATGTTGTTTCATTGGCCTAAGCATGTACCTGCGGGCAAACGCTTTTCGCATCCTGTATCGGCACTTGATCTGTACCCAACATTTGCAGCTTTAGCGGGCGCTAAAGTTGAAGAAAACCAACATTTAGACGGTACAAATATGTGGCCTGCGTTTATTAAAAATGAAAACCCACATAAAGATGAGCCTATTTATGCACTTCGCCATCGTAAAGGTTACAGCGATGCTGCAATTCGTATGAACCAGTGGAAAGCATTAAAAGTTAACCAGCAACCGTGGCAGTTATTTAATATCGAAAACGATATTTCTGAAAAACATGATGTAAGTAAATCTAACAAGGCACTGTTAACCGACATGGTTCGCGAAATGGAAAAATGGAGCTGGGATAACCAACAGCCAAAATGGTTTCACGAAACTACTGAAGGTGCGAGTTGGCGATTAGATGCCATGCCACGATTTGATAAAACGTTTAAGACAACCAAGTAAGTTTCATCAAATTCAAGGAGGCTTTATGAAAGTAAAAACAATTGTATGGCATGTTTCTTTATTATGCATGAGCGCAAGCTTACTAGGTTGTCAACGAGCGAGTGCCCTAGCGGGCGCTCAGCTAACAACTAGCAGCACATTATTTACTGAGCAACACCAAGCAATTAAATTAGAAAACAAAAACCGCCGTAAATGGGATAACGCATTAATAAGCGATTTAGACCAAGACGGTTACCCTGATTTATTACTTACTGATCATGGTTATACCATTCGTTTGTATTGGAACAATAAAGGCGTTTACGACAAAGGGCGCGATCTTATTGTGGGTGATATGCACGGTATTGGCGTAGGCGATTACGATAAAGATGGCAAAATGGACATTTTGCTTTCGCGTGGTGGTGGCTCTGGCGATAACGCGCGTAATGCTAAGTTATTTCACTTTAACAAAAGAGAAATTATTGAAGGCGGTGATTTTTCACCCAAATTGCCAACGTTACGTGGGCGCACTAGTAAGTTTTTTGATGCCAATAACAACGGCCACTTAGATTTATTACTAATGGGATTCCCGCAGGCTAATAGCGGTAAACAAACCAGTAATTTTATTTATAAAAATGATGGTACTGGCAATATAACCCACGCAACTGATTTACCAAAAACTAATCGAGACGGTCAAAAAGTCCTTATTACCGATTTTAATAACGATAAAGTTGACGATTTAGTGATTTACGGCGACGGCGCTTTACGTATTTTAAAAGGCAATGGCGACTTTACCTTTAGTGACGTAACCGGCAACATTTTACCTAATAAAATAATGGATGCGACGGGTGTTAGCGAAATCGATTTTGATAACGATGGTGACTTTGATTTATATATAAGTCGTGCTAACCCATTACAAGCAGGCGATACGTTTTTTGATGCTAAAAGCAAAACATTTGGTTTTTATACTAAACGCGGGTCATTTAAATTCAACGACTTACTTATTGGCGACACGCTCAATATAGTTAATTACCAATCCCCTTATCCGAATCAAGATGTGTTTGTAGGAGAAGGTGCCTATAAATACAAATTTGAAGGTGAAAGGCACAGCGGTCAAAACGTTAATATTGTTAGCAGTAACGGCTTAGGATGGCCTGATACTCAACCTAATAAAGGACTTTATGTTGGTTATATAGGTAATAATAAGTGGCGCATGGCGGGTAATACGTTTTCACCGACTACGGGAGTGGTAACCGGTGTTAAGCACTATGCAGAAAATAAAAAGCCAGTGGCACCATCAGATTTGTTATTAAAAAATGAAGGTGGAAAATTCGTTGATGTAAGTGATAAAGCCGGTGTTAAAACCAATTTAAATACCACGGGAGTGAGTGTAGGTGATTTTAACAACAGCGGATATCAAGATTTATTTGTTGTTAAACAAGGTAACTTGGTAACCCCCACGTCGCAAATACTGTATTTAAATAATGGCGATAATACATTTAGCCAAGCTACTCATTCGGGATTAATTACAAATACCTTAGGTACCATTGGTTCAGGCGCAAATGTATTTGATTACAACTTAGACGGCCAGATCGATATTATTATGAATAACGACAGAGGTCAGTGGCACTTATTTAGTAATCAAGCCAATAACAGTAATCACTATGCATTACTGCGTATAAGTAATTCACTTAAGCATAATACAAGCCCAATTGGTGCTATAGCGACACTTAAAGGCTGTGGTAAAACCCTAACAAAGCGAGTATCGCCTGATGCAGCACCTTATACACAATCATTTGATAACGTGGTTCATTTTGGTTTGGGTCAGTGCAACGAAATAGATAACGTGAGTGTGCGTTACAGCAATGGCGAAGTGATAAGTAAATCTAAGATTGGTATAGATAAAGTAACCAATCTTTAATGCAAAAGAGTTAACTATGAGAGGTAAAAAGCAAGGTTTGGTAACAAGCCTTGCTTTTTTTTCGCAAAAATTAAGAGCAAAAGAGAGCAATAATGAATAAAAACAACATCACTCATCTTAAAAATAAATTAGCGGGTTTAGTGTGCTTATTTACTGTGTTTGGTTGCAGTACTCACATGGCTCAAAGCAATAATAAAAGCATAAATAAAGGGGAAGTAAGTGCATCTTTAGCGTCTGTTAAAACGTCTAATACAATGCTTAATAGTGCGAGTTTATTTGCATCACTCCCTGATTATTGCCCAACCCCAGACGCTTTTGCTGTCTCTCCTACAGGAGAACTTACTTTATCGTGCGTTAACTATGCCAATAAAGGGCTACAAGCGGGTGTGCTGGTTAATATTAATAATGACAACACGTTTACTAAAATAGCCCAGTTATCGGGGCCAAATAATAAAGGGAAGGGTCGTCCTATGGGCCTTGCCTATGCCCCCGATGGTTCGTTATTTGTAGCCGATAACCAAGGCGCTGGCAGAGCCCGATTACTTAAACTTACCTTAAAGAATAATGCAGTTATTAACACTCAAGTCGTTGCCAAAGGCATGAGTTCGCCAAACGGTGTACGCTATCAAAATGGCTATATTTACGTAACTCAATTGCGTGTGCCAAGTAAAAATAAGGCCGAGACTCTCAGTGGGATATATCGTTTTAAGGCCACAGATACGAATATATTAGTGACAAACAATATAAATGATCCACATTTATTGTTTTTAGCTAAAACTGTTAATAAGCAACGTAAATTTGGACTTGATGGCTTAGTGTTTGACGCACAGGGTAACTTGTTTGTGACCAACTTAGGTGACGACTTAATTTATAAATTAACGCTTGATGCAAACAATAACCTGCTTAGCCAAAGTACCTACGCAACACTTCCAAAAGGAAGCGGACCTGATGGCCTTACTATAGACCCTCAAGGTAATTTATACGCTGCAGGTTTTTTAACTAATCAAGTTATAAAAATTGATACAAACCAAAATGTAACCGTTATTGCATCGTACCCCGATAACAATTCAGAAAATGGCGAGTTAGACCAACCTGCCGATATTATTTATTATAAAGGCTCTTTGCTTATGTCGAATTTTGACTTGCTTACAGGCCCAGGCATTACCAATACTGGGCATAGTAAGCCTTATACAGTAAGTGAAATTAAGTTATACGATCAATAACAGTTACTCTTTAGGTTAGCACCATAAATTTGCTTCTAAGCTATCTCTTTAAATTACCTGTAAATTAAAAACGTGTGTATTGCCATGTAATGTCTGAGCTTAAGATTTATGGGCAATACATTTGGTTTATCGCTATCAAAAGCTACTAATTGGCAGCTTTTGGTAGCTGTAACACTCTAATCCGCATAAATTAATAGTTTAAACCTTTATAAATTTCTTCTAAACAACTCAATTTTGGTCATTTTGAACAACATTTTTTATTTATTAATAGGGCTTCTGTCTCTTTATTTTTGCTTTGTATAAAAAAATAAAATATCTACGCCACTTTTACTTAAATATTAATGAATTTTAATTATTTAAAACAATAACTTAAATTTATTCGTTTGAAAAAGAAACAAAAATGTAAAAAGCAAAGTAAACAACTTGTAAATACAAACATCATATGTTTAACTTGATCGCAAGTTAAGCAACACTATGAAACGAAATTAGGATACCAGGACGTTGATTCATTTTATCTGTGGCGCTTAACTAACAATAAAAACAGACAACATCATCACACACTGGCATTGAGAAAAAGGATGCCGATAAACAGGAGAGCACACAATGCAGCATAACTTTAGGTTATCAGCAGTCTCTGCAGCTATTATTGTTTCGCTTATTTCATCATCTGCTTTTGCACAAGAAGATGAAGAAAAAGAGAAAATAAAACTACAAAAAGATATCGAAATAATTGAAGTCCAAGGAATCAAAAGTAGCTTACGAAAAGCGGTAAACGCAAAGCGCTTTTCCGACAACGTAAGTGACTCAATTCATGCTGAAGATGTAGGTAAATCAACAGATCAAAACATCGCTGATGCACTATCTAGAGTAACAGGGGTGAGTATTCAAGAAGAAGGCGGTGAAGGAACACGTATATCAATTCGTGGTGCCGGACCTTCTTTAAATCAAATATCAATGAATGGTGTAGCGCTTACCGGCGGGCTAAGTACCGATGGCTCTAGTGCGGGCGCTACTAACGATAACAGTGTAGATTTAAGCTCTTTTTCGTCAGATATATTGTCATCTATCGATGTAATTAAAACATCCTCTGCTGATAACGATGAAGGCTCACTCGGCGCAAGTGTTGTACTGAGAACTGTAAAACCGCTAAATTTAAACAAACCACGTCGTTCTTTTACGGTTGAAGGGCGCTACAACGAGTTTTCTGATGAAAGTGACTCACGCATTAATTTTAGCTTTTCTGATAAATACTTTGACGACACCTTTGGCTTTATTATCACCGCCTCTAAAGATACACAAAAAACACGACAAGATCGTATCAATACCGATTGGGCTAACGGCGCAATTCCTATCGTTGATTTAGATGATGCGACAGGCCGTACAGCACATGACACCTTTACAGGCAAAGCAATTAGGGTACTTGGCAATCAACGTGATGCTGATGGAAATAAGCTTTTTGGTGAGAATGGAGAAGCATTATTAAACCCACTGAGTTCACTTAATAATTACGACCCTGAAACGCAAATATTACATGAAGGTGATTTATTTGTTTTAGCGCGTGAGGTTATTGATTTTACATTAAATAATGACCAACGAGATCGCTTGTCAGTATCTACAGGTTTTCAATACCAACCAACAGAGTCACTTGATATTCAGCTAGATGTAACTCATACAGAGCAAGATGTGTTAACCGACAGTCAACGATTGCGTTTAAACATGGGACCTGTAACACCTTTAATTTATGCCGGTGATGACAATACAGCACTAAACGGGGTTGATTTATCGACCAATACCTTGCAGCAATCAAGTAGCCGCTCTACAGGCGGTAACTTTGTTCGCTCCTACGGACTTAGAGAAATTGATACTAATGTAGCGTCACTTGATATTGATTATCAGGTAACTGATTCATTAAATATGAATGTAAGAGCTGGTTTTTCTAAAACAACAGATGAAACACCAGACGATGATGAGAAAGATCGTTTTATCTCTATTAGTACAGCTACATGGGGCACGGCAGGTCGTCAAATAGTTGAATCAATGCCCGATGGCAGCCACGAAATGGTTGGCTATGACTGTGGCGGCAGTGGAGAATGTAGTTACTCAACTGGCGTTACTCCAGGTGAGTTTGATGCCTTTGATGGTACGTCTAATGCGGTATACAGCCGTTTTAATCCGTATGACATGCAGCACAATCACTTAGGTAGTTTAGTGCTGCGTAAAAATAAATTAGCGGATACAAACAAATCACTGTTTGTTGATTTTGACTATGCGCTTGATGGCGACTTTATCAGATCGATCGAGTTTGGAGTTAAGTGGACAAATCGTAAAAAAGATGTCTCTATTCAAAATAGAGCAACCACAAATGGCAGTGACTTAATAGATTTAGAAGACCCTGATCAAGCTTTTGAAGTACGTGGGCTTGGTACAATTCGCTTAGCCGATATAATCGCTGATAGTGCCTATCCTTACGATAATTTTGGTGAAGATATTCAATCAGACCGCTCTGCAGAGTTTTTTAATGGCTGGCCGTTACTTGATGCCGAAAAAGCGCTTGAAATTGTTTCAGGCAAAGATGCAGGTGAAGTAGGTATACGCGAAACCATTACAGGCAGTCGTAATATTGAAACCGAAACAAAAGCCGCTTATTTTAAAGCAAACTTTGAGCTGATGGATGGCAAGCTAACAGGTAACTTAGGCCTTAGGTATGTAAAAGATGACACAACAGCAACTGGTGTAGGCGGTATTAACTATACGCGTTTTCCACAAATGGTTGATGCGTACAATTTGTTAGTTGAGCGCGGTTTAGCAAATACAAATTTAGATGCCTGTCCGGCAGCTGTTATGGGGGTATCTGACACGGGTCAGCCTGATCATCGTTACACACCAGCAAACGATGCTGAGCTACAAAACTGTTGGGCATGGCAAATCACCCATGCGTATAACCGCTCAAACCCGGCTACTTTCCCTGTTGATCCGCAAACGGGTCAGTTTGTAATTCCTGGGGCTGATGGCAACACCGGACTGGGTGTAAATCAGCAAGTGTTTGTAGATGAAAATGGCAACATTATAGCTAACAATGCATTACCTTCTTTAATTTACGACAGCAACGGAAATTTAGTTCCAACGTCAGCTAATGCGTGGGCACACTTTGCAAGCAACGGACAAATTTGGCCGTTTTTAGACAGAACAACCTCATTTACAGGGACACAAGGTAGCGGACGTGAAGTACAAGACCGCGTTGCATGGGTAACTAAAAAAGGCGGACATGACGCTTATTTACCTAGCTTGAACTTAAACTATGCAGTTAACGAAGAAATGATTGCACGTTTTGCTGTTAGTAGAACAATGACACGTCCTCGTTTTGATTCATTAAACCCACGTACACAAATTTTTGAACAACAATGGGACTCTGCTAATGGCTCAGCAGGAAATGCAAATTTAAAACCGCTTAAATCAACCAATCTCGACTTGTCTTATGAGTGGTACTTTAGTGATTCAGGCTTGCTCTCGGCAGCGTTCTTTTACAAGGATATGAAAGACTTTGAAGAAACGGTTGTGGTTCCGTATCACTACAAAGACGTTAGGACTGAATACGATTTACAAACAGCCGATTTATTACTTGATTACGATGAGAATAGAACACCAGGTGGCGAAGAAGATTGTATGCCACTTAGGCAAGTTGCGGGCTTTTTTGACCAATGGCGCATTGAATGTGACGTTGTAAACGTAACCACAGTAACCAATGGCAAAGGCGCAGATATCAAAGGTGTTGAACTAGGTTACAACCAAAACTATGACTTTTTACCAAGTTATTGGGGTGGCTTAGGTTTAAACATGAACTATACCTATCAAGATTCAGAATCTGATCGTCAGCAGGTAGGTAATACCGATATATTTTTAAAACCACTACCACAACCTTACACTCCAAAGCATTCCCTAAATACAACACTGTATTGGGAACAAAAAGGGATTCAATTACGTTTAGCGAGTCGCTATACCGGGGAGCAATTAGTTAACCGAGGTTTAGTTGGCGGTGCTACATGGCAAGAGGCAACCCATCGTTTGGACTTTAGCTCAAGTTATAAAATTAATAAAAACTTTAGCTTAACTTTTCAGGCACTTAACTTAACTGATGAAACTAACCGAATTTATTACACCAGTTCATTTACGCGCAATGCGTTTGAAGCTAACTCGCAAGAGGTTGTGCTTGATGAAGGCAACGCAATTGAAGATGGCAGTGTAACTACTTCGCGTACAGCATCAGTTTGGAAAACAGGCCGTCAGTTCCGTGTTGGTCTTCGCGGCACCTTTTAATTGAGAAACTATTAGCAGCGGGCCACATTATGCTCGCTGCCTTACAAATTTTGGAGAGTAAGATGAAACATAACTTACTAATAAAAACAGCAATTAGCAGTGTTATATTTTCAGTATTAACAGGGTGCGGCGGAACGGATGAAGGTTACGATCCGCAGTTTAAATCTGATTTAGTACTTGTAATCGATACCGCAGTGATTACGAGCACATTAAATGAAGAGTCCGGAGTTCAAGAAATTGATTTACTGCAAGGCGTAACAATCGACGGTAAACCAGCCTCTGAGTCAGGAGCAACCATAAACGTAAGTGAGCTAGAGTTTGTGGTTAATAATAATTTCACTACCCCACAAACAAGCGCTAATACCATTGCGTCACACCGAATTTCACCTTTCACGCAATCAAGTGATAGCACTAAATTAGTTATAAATACCGATGCGTTTTCGGCGGCATTAAGACAATGCGACCAAACCGATATAAGAGGCGCTTTAGATGGCGAAGGTAACCCTATTGCTGATGGTAACTTAGACTTTCCGAGCCAAGTTATTTATAACATTACATATTCTATCAATAATGGTGCAGCTATTGCTGCGGGCGGAGCACTGCCTACACGTACATTACAATTAACTGTCAATGCGATTGATGATGTTGTAACTGAGGTCAGCGTCTCGCCGATTGAAATCCCTGCTGGTGGCCAAGCAAGTGTATTCGCATCAGCGATACCAAGTTACGCGTGTAACCCCGCACTTATTTATTCAATTGCAGATGAAGATATCGCAACTATAGATGAAAATGGCCTTATTAGCGCTAAAAATACCGGTGAAACGACTATTACAGCCACAAGTGTTGATAACCCCGAAGCTTCAGCAAACGCCACACTTACAGTGACAGGTGCTTTTAGTCTTGCAATAACAAACGACGATAAAAACGAGTTAGGCGCTTCTTCAGGTAACAAGGACGTTCCAATCTGTGTGGCCAGTGGTGTAAAAGTGCAGCCTGCTTTACTAAACGCAGAGTTAAGTGGCGAATATACTTTTGATTGGACACTTGGTGATGAGGTTTCATTTACGAAAAGCTTAACCGCTAAAAGTGGCTTTGGAGAAGTACTTGCCGTTAAAGCACCTACAACAATAGACAGCTCAAATACGGTAACGGTTGAACTTATTGATGGCGATACAGCAAGCACACCTTTATCACTCATTTCGCAAAAAAGTATTACGGTTAATACTGTTAATAACCAAATGTGTGAGCCGGGTGTGTCTGAACACGAAGCAGGCTTTAACACTGACTTTAACCTAAATGGTGAAGGCGCACCTTATAAAGGCAATGCCACTTATAGCGTATCGGCAACCTCTGTGTCGGGTAATGGTCGATCGCTTGAAATTACAGCGGGCACTGCTACTCAAGGTGAAGCGAATACACCGTACTCTTTTGCAACTCAGCAAGTATGGAATAAACAACGTAACTGGTATAGCGCCAACTATGGGCGTGGTGCTGAATCTGTTGGTAAAACATACCGTTATGCCGTGTGGGTTAAGTTAAATCAAGTGCCAGTTGAACCCGTTACGTTACGTCATGTTGTTGTACCGTGGGTTTATGACGGCATACCTGAGGATGCAAATGGATTTACAGGTCGTTACTCAGAAGCCGGCTTATTTAGCGCAGCACTCGCAGCCACTACGCAGTGGCAATATATCGAGTTTGAAGAGGATTCAACTAGTACACGTGAATGGGCTATTCCAGCAACGTGGAGCTCAGTAACCGATGTGTTTACTCTTTGGGAAGTGTATGGATTACCAACAGGGAATTCACTTTTAATAGATGATTATGCTGTTATTCGTACCGACATTTAGGTAACACGTGTACAAAATAGTATTTGTTAAAGCGATTTTAAACTAAATAAGTTTAAAGTCGCTTTGTTTGCTTATAAGCCTCGATGAAAAATCTATTTATACACCAACTTCTAACTTTCACACAAATTTACATACAAAATGATGAGACATCATGAACAACGCACAAAAAAATATAAAAACACATCAATTGACGCTCACAGCAGCATTATTGTCGGTAATAACCATTGGCGGTTGTAGCAGCGATTCGACGACTAATATGCAAAAGCTTCCCCAAACTAAAAATAATCAACTGCCATTAACGGATCCGCAAAATACTGGTAAATGGGTACTTAACACCCAAGTAAGTGATGAATTTGAAGCCAGCACTATCGATGAAGAACGTTGGTACATTGTGGGTAAACTAGAAAACGGTAAACCCGTTTATAAGCACCCAGATAAGCCAAATAAAAAAGTATGGAAAGGCCGAGCACCTTCGCAATTTTCGGGTAATAACTACCGTTTAGAAGATGGTAAGTTAAAGCTTGAAACACGTTGGGAGCCAGACTTTCCATTTGAAGAAAAAATACATAAGCCCGTGTTTGGCGATGCACTTAAATACGAAAACCTGACAACGGCATGCTTTATTGGCAGAAAGTCATTTCAGTACGGGTACATAGAAATTAAAAGTAAAGCCGCTGATGCGCAAATAAGCAGCGCATTTTGGTCGATGGGTGAAAAGTTAGAAGTTGATTTTTTTGAATTATTTGGCGACTCGCTTGATCCTAAAAAAGATCACATAGACAGTGAATTATGGTGGTCAATCCGCGATTGGAATAAAAAGGTGATGGGCAAGCCCACTTATACAGAGCGAAAAGACTTAGGTTTTAGAGTGGCTGATGGCTTTCATGTGTATGGAATCGATTGGAGGGCTGATGGAATTAAATACTATGTTGACGGTAAATTATTTAGCGAAGTATCTGCAGCACAAGCTGATGCCTGGGCTAAAGAGCATCGTGGGGTTGATACAGGCTATGTAGCCACTAAGCCACTGTTTTTATGGCTTGATCAGGAGACTTTTCCTTGGCATGGCGTACCAAAAAGTAAAGAAGAGCTTGAACGTAATAGCCCTGAAGGTAAAAAAGATGATGGTGTAGTCGACTTTGAAATTGAATACATCCGTGTTTGGCAGCAAAAACCAATACAGTCAGTTAAGTAAGGAGTGGGTTAAATGAAAAAAAATACTAAGCCAGCAAGCACATTATTTTGTTTATCACTGATTGCTACAAGTATTCTGCTTTGTGGATGTAACACTACTCAAAGGGTAAGCAATGAAACACTAAGCGACAACCGCAGTAATAAATTAATGTTTAGCGAATCGCAAAACATTATACCTTTTGAGCCGCTATCGCGCCGTAAGTGGGATAGCGCGCTGATTGCAGACTTTGATAAAGATGGTTATCAAGATGTATTAATTACTGAGCATACCCACGCAGTAAAAATTTTTTGGAATAACAAAGATAATACCTTTTCAGCACCACAGATAATTATTAAAGGCGACACACATGGTGTTGCTGTTGCTGATTACGACTTAGATGGTCGTATGGATTTAATAATTGCCCAAGGAGGTGGTGGTGGCTTAAAACCTCGTTTACCTGTGTCGTTTCAAATAAATCATGACCGCACTGTTGAAGGCGGAAAAACGTTTGATGATTTTGAACGTACACGCGGACGTGCGGTTAAATTAGTTGATGGTAATAACAGTGGCGTACTAGATTTAGTACTTTCTGCTTTTCCATTAAATAGGCAAAAAAAGGGAGCGAACCATATATACAAAAACGAAGGACATAATCATTTTAAGTTTGTCGATTACTTACCTAATGCTAAATGGCTTGGTTATAAAACCTTAGTAAGTGATTTTAATAATGACGGGCACGATGATTTATTTTTTTACGGTGGAGATGACATTGTTGCAGTGCAGAGCAAATCTGATTTAGGCTATAAAAATAAAAGTAAGGCTGTATTAGGAAATAACCGTAATATTAGTCATGTAAGTAGCATGACCGAAATCGACTTTGATAATGACGGTGATTTTGATTTATTTTTAACGCGCGCTAAACATCAATTTGAACAACAAACCTTTTACGATGCTCAATCTCAAAACTTTGCTTTTTTTGCTCGTAACGAAGCATTTAAATTTGAAGACTTTAAAATATCGGGTGACTTTGAAATAGAAAACCTGCAAATGGCTTACCCTCATTTTAATGTGTTTATTGGAGAAAATAGCGCACCTTTAACATTAAAAGGGCACGGCGGCAGTGAACGTACGGTACATGTAACAAAAGAGCAAGCAACCGGCTGGCCTAAAAATTTAAGTAAAAAAGGTTTATATATAGGTTACTTAGGTAATGATACTTGGCGCGTCGCGGGGGATACTAAATCGCCTACAGCGGGTGTTATTAAAAGAGTGATTAATTCACCTAACGTAAAAGGGCTTGAGCCATTACCAGCGGTATTATTAGAAAACCAGCAAGGTAAATTTGTTGATGCAACAGCCAAGCTAAATATTAATCTTAGCGAGCCTACAACCAGTGCAGTAGCCGGGGATTTTAATAACGATGGTTGGAGCGACTTAATTGTATTACGTTATGGTAATCCAGCAAGAGCTAACGAGCAGGTACTGTATTTAAATCAGCACGGTCAAGGATTTGAGGCTTTACAAAATCATGGTCTTATTTCAACTGAACTTGGAGCAACCGGGGGGAGTGCACAGGCCTTTGATTACGATAATGACGGCGACCTTGATTTAATCTACTCAAACGAGCGGGGCCGTTGGCACCTATTTACTAATAACAGTGTTTTAGATGCACAGCATAATTTTTTGATCACTAATATTGGTTACTCACCTAACGCTGGCGTGTCTGCATTGGGAGCTACTGCTACTATAAAAGCGTGTGGGCATACTTATAAGCGTGTTGTAGGCGCAACGGGTGCAGGTTTTTCACAAAGTGAAAATAACAAGCTACACGTTGGTTTAGGTACGTGTACACAGATAAATAATGTATCGGTTCGTTGGAATAATAATGAGTATATAGATATTAGTAATGCGGTTATAAATGATGCTAACGGGGAGTTAGTTGGTAGAAAAGAGCCGTTGTAAGTAATTAAGTGTAAGTAAGAAAATGAAGAAAAAAATAGCGCTTATTAAGCGCTATTTTTTTGTATTGATACTTTAATTAAAAGCTATATTGAACACTTGCACCCACATAACGACTCCAGTCACGAGGATAGAATGCTTCCCCGAAACCTTCAGAGTTTATACGTTGGCGAGTAGTGTACGACTTATCAAATAAGTTTTTAATGAATACACTAAACTGAAGGTTATCTTTGCTTACACTCAAGTAACCATCCCAAATGCTTGACGATGGGTTAGCTGATTCGCCAAAGGCAAGTTCATTAATTGATTGCGTATGGCTACCATTATAACGCCAAACTGCACTAGTATTTGCTTTCCAGCCAGTATCAGCAATTTGTGTATTGTATGAAATAGTACTTAAAAATTGTTGCTCAGCATTATTAGGGAAAGATAAACCCGTTTGATCAAAGCTCTGACGACCTGTTGAATCAGTAGTACAGCGAGAAGCAAGTAAACCACCATCACCAGCAGGACAATTTATAGGTGTATCAGCAAAGTCTTCGTAACGTGCATCAAAATAAGCGTAGTTAAATGACCACTTCAATTTATCTGATATTTTAACCACTACATCGGCTTCAATACCGGTTGAACGCGCTTGTGCTGCGTTCACGTAGCCTGCAAAAATAATGTTATTTTCTTCATCTATTACACGGCTGGCACGTACTTGATAATCGTCAACTCTCATATCAAAGTAGGTAAAGTTAAACAGTAAATCGTTATCAAAATACGCTGAACGCAGGCCTACTTCAAAGTTTGAAGAGTTTTCAGGATCGGTAGGGAAGTTGTCTGCATCAGCAGGGTCTGTATTTGTTGTTACAAAGTAAGAAGCCCCTTTATAGCCGGTAGAATAATTTACATAACCGCGAATATCATCGGTAAAGTCATACCCTACAACTGCTTTGTAAATAAAGGCTGTGTCTGAGTTATCAAACTTAGTTGGCGCGTCTTGGCGTAAAATAAGCGATGGATCTGTTTGAGCAAGTTCTAATACTTCATTGAATGTTTCCATTCCAACACCCGTAGAAGGTGTTGCCAAATCTGTACGAGCAAAGGTCGCATTACTTTTTTCGTGTAATAATCTAAAACCGAAAGTAGCATCTAATTGCTCAGTTATTTGATATTCAAGTTGTCCAAAAATAGCGACGTTTTCAAAGCCAGTTGTAAAATCACCACCATTTAGTAAACGAGATGGCGTCAATAATGAGCGGTCGTCATCGCCAGTGGCTGCATAGTTAGCTAAAAAAGCATCTGTTGACTGTCTTGAATAACAACCAGTTAATTCGCCGCCTTCAATAAATCCTCGGTTACCTGCAATACAGCCATCGCGTACCTCTGAGCGTTGGCCGTCGGTATCATGATAAAAAAGACCTAATACCCAATCAAACCTTTCATTGTTAAACGATGAGATACGAAACTCTTGCTGAAGTACATCAACTGATTCGTTTCCACCAAAGGCGGTACGTTCTACAGGGAAATTAATAGTGAAAAATGCTGAGCTGTTATATAAATCAAAGTCTCTATAACTACCATTATAGCTAAGCGTAACTTCATCATTTAGGTAGTAATCAGCAGATATTGAAAAGCCAAAGTTTTCTGTTCTGCCAAAATTACCTTCAGCATTACGTGATGTTACCGGGCCGCCGGCTTCTTCAAAAGTAGACTCAGGATTAACACGGTTATAAGTGGTACCTTCAATAGTGCCATCGTCTTTCACATTAACGATTGGACGAGGGCCAAAATCTGGGTTTATTCCACCTAAACGAGTAAGAGAGCAACAGTTTGTGTCTGTTTCTGAATATTCTAAGCGAAATAGAACATTTAATTCTTGGCCGTTATCGTATAAAAGTTGGCCGCGACCAGCTTTTGTTGTTTGCGCGCCAATAGTGTAGTCTTCTTCACCAGGCATGGTGTTTTTTATCCAGCCATCAATATCACTGTATTGTGCATTAAATCGAGCTGCCCAGTTTTCGTTAAGTGGTACATTTACAGTACCGCTAAAATCAGTGCCATCAAACTCAGTAACTTGTGCTCTAACCGTACCTGAAACCCTGTCATCTAGTTGAGGTTTTTTAGTTACATAATGTAATAGGCCTGTTGATGTGTTTTGGCCAAATAAAGTGCCTTGCGGCCCGCGCATCGCTTCTACACGCTTTACATCTGAAATTGGTAAGTTAAGCATTGATTGACGTGGTAGCACTTCGCCATCTATAACGACTAAGTTTGAAGACTGTAAGCCAATGGAGTTTGTAAAAGTGCCTATACCACGTGTTTTTAATGTTGTAGTTCGTATTTCACTGCTGTCATCAATACCAAAGCCAGGTAAGTAGGTGACTAAATCAAACCCATTATCGATGCCAATTTCTTGAATTAAATCACCGCTAAGTACTTCAATTGAAGACGGTACTTCTTTTAGTGATTGATCGCGTTTTTGTGCGCTTACTAAAATAACTTCAAAATCGTCTGAATTGCTTTTAGCTTGCTTTGCGGTTGTTTCTTCTTGTGCATATGCAGTGTGTGTGAAAGCTGATAAAGAACAACATGCAAGTAATATTGCTGTATGCAATTTACTGTGTTTAAGCATTTTAACCACTCCGTTTCTTCATAATTACTGTGTGTGCAGATAATGCAACGGCAGTATCTGTTATTTAGAATCAGGCTAATTAAACAGCGATCCTTAATTGCGATAAAGCTATAAGCAATCAAGAAATGTAAATAATCAGGAATGATTCATTCTAACAATTTAAACATATGATGTTTGCAAGTGCAATGTGTTGATTACTTGTTTATTAAATGTTGCTTATAATATTGAGGTTATAACCTTGTATTACCGTTTAAGTAACACAAGATTATTAAGTTAAGTGGTTGAATTTTAATCTCTAATCTAAAGTACAGATTCAGAGTGAAAAATAATTTATTTTCAAAAAATTATTTTAAACGAGAAAAAAAGTGGTAATCCTCAGCATTTTTAAGCTTTTGAGCAAAACTCATCCCTAAGTTTTTGAGCTGCTGCGCGTTATTATAAGTACTAATTTTAAGTTTTAACTCACTCACGGCCTGCGCTGTTGCGCCAATGCTATCAAGTGCTAAAAAGTACAAGTAAGCGTATTGCACGTTGTTACTTTCAAGTGCCATTGCGTGTTTGAATGAGCCAACAGCAGCGGGTTTGTTACCGCTTCTAATAAGCGCCATACCATTTGCATAATGTAGCGGCGCAGAGCTAGGCACTGCTGTTAAACCATTATTAAGCACGCTTTGCATTTTTTCTGTTTGGCCAAGTCGGTAATAAATGTCGGCTAGATTCACATAACTTGCATCAAAGTAAAAATCAACGCTAATGCCTTTTTGTAACGATTCAATGGCGCCGTTTATGTCTTGCTTGTTAAGCGCGAGCATACTTTGATTGATGTTACCTTCACCGCGCCATGTATTTACGTTATTAGCGTGTGCAAGCTCTATAATTGATTGATTAAGCCCGCTTATTTGCGTTGCTGTTTGGCTTAGGTTTTGCGCTGCGGCAACACGCACCGACTTTAATTTGTCGGTTAATAGTTGTTTGTAGCTTTTTAAGCGCTCTGCTTCGGGCAGTAAAAAACCTACTTTAGCAATCGCCAAGCGAATAAGCGGAAGCGGTGAATTAACCCAACTTTTTACTGTGGCATCGTTTAGCTCAGCTCCTGAATTGCCTAAATAAGAAATTGCACTGGCGCGATCTATTTCGTTTAACGAAAAGTCATTAATTAAGCGCATATGTGCATTTTGCGATATGGCTTTGAGTGAGCGTAACTCAAGCATACTGTGCTCACTTGCACTTAATGCCGGTGCTTTACCATGCCATTTTTCAAGCGTGCTTGCTGCCCATTCGTTTGTTTGACCGTCGTGGCATTGCACACACGCATTGGGTGTATCGTATTTTATTGATATATCAGGGCGAGGAATTTTAAAGCTATGGTCGCGCCTATCATCAACGCCCATGTACCTAGTTGTAGGCATATGACAGCTAACACATTGTGCACCGGTTGATTGTTCTTTATGACGATGATGCTCGGGTTTGTTGTATTCACTGGCACTGTGACACTGCAAGCACAGCCCATTTGTTTTTGTTTTAACTTTCATAGTGTGTTTATCGTGGCAGTCAACACAGTTAACACCGGCTTTGTACATTTTACTTTGTGCAAAAGAGCCAAACACATACACTTCTTCTTTAATTTGACCATCGGCGTGATACAAATTAGGTTCTAAAAATGAAGGACTAAATTGGTCCAAAAACGCTTGGTTGTTATCAAAACCATCAGTAAGCGGGCTTCTAAGCGAGTGGCACGCATAACAGCCTTGCATAAAGCTGTTATCGCGGGGCTCACCTTGCCAAGTAGCAATTTTATTATCGCCGATAATTTTCCACTGCGACATATTGGTTGGGCTTGTTTGAGCTGCCTTTATGATTTTTTTAGTTTTATGTTCGTCCGTTATATTATTGTGGCAAGATTTACAGCCCACATTTATATTTGAAAAGTGCGTATCAAAGCTTTCTTTTTCAGTATTGTAATTACGCTTTAAATTATCCGAATGGCAATCGGCGCACATCCCGTTCCAGTTTTGCAGTGGTTGCAGCCAATGTAGACGGTCGTTTGGTTTTACATCTTCGTTAGCGTAGTTTGCATACCAACGCTGCCCGCCAAGTGCTTTGGCGCGACTATCCCATGCAAAAGGAAATACTTGGTACTTACCTTTTTCAACTTCAATTAAATACTGTTGCAGCGGGTCAAAGCCAAATACATAATTTACGGTGTACGTTTTTTTAGTACCTTGCTCGGTTAAATTAACTAAAAAGGCATCTTTTTCTTTATAAAACACGGCTTTTTGGGAAAAGTGGGTCGCCGTTACATTATTAAAATCACCAAGCACGGTATCTTTATTGGCTAAAGCCATTGAACTTGCATGGTCTGATTGTTTCCAATCGCTGGTTTGTTTTTGATGACAAGATTGGCATTCATCGTTTGCACTAGCTGAAAAACAGCTGCATAAAAAAAGAATAGCAAAGAGGCTCTTTATTATATTTATCATTTTGGACTCGATCCATAGTCTTTATTTATATTAGCAAGTATTAAATTCTCGCTTGATATTTATTCATGTATTTCATTGCAATCAACAGAGCTTGTCTTGGTAATAGTTGAAAGTGAGACTCGCCGTTATCAAGCCCTGTATAACTAAAATAGTTATTTTTAAGTGAAACTTTATAATATTAGTGGTTTTATTTGCATATTTATTGGTGCTTTAAATCCTGATCACACTTGCAACCCTTATCAAATACTCTATTCCTCGTGATTTGAAATAGTACGACCCTTAATATTAATTAGTTCGAGTTGGAGATTTATATTGACCATTGATAAAAGCATGATTGTCAATCGTTAACAATAACAAAAAGACATCAAATATTAAACTTCATTAGCATTAATATTTAAGAGTAATTAGATGTTAGATAACACAGCGATGCAGCTTTATAAGTTATTAAGTTACATCGATATAATGACCTTAGGCATAAACGCTAATAGTCGGGTATAGCTGACTAAATTGTAAAATTCATTTTTTTATATAAGTGAGACATAACTAAGGTCATAACTTCACTGGTCGTTGACATTTTTGAGTGTGATCGTCGAGTAATTGTTTGTTTCATTGAGGGCAGTATTTTGCAAAAATCGTCGACATCGACATCGACATCGACATCGACATCGAAAACTAATTCAACAGTTTTAATCATGCCTATTCCTTGTTTATCCAATCACTCTTGAGCGAAAGTTCGGAGCTCGGGACAGGCACTTAGTTCAATTTCTTAAACAAGATTCAGCTTAGTTAATTTATTACTACTGACTTTAAATTCGATTTGCAGTGGCGTTGATTAAGCATAAAGTTTATTTCATCACTTAATATTATGTTTTACGGCTTTAATTGCTGCGGCGCTATCTTGTGCTTTTAGTGCTTCTAAAATAGCGCGATGCTCATTTACACATTCAGAGCTTGAGGTGATGCGTTTATAATTTAAACGCATACGCATGACATACGGGTACCAAATATTAACTAACTCTTCACCACCCGCTTGATAAATTAAATATTGGTGAAATGATATATCGATTTTAGTTACTTCGGTGTAATCTTCGCGGTCGAGGGCATCTTGCAGTGAGACTAAAATACTTTCAAGTTCAGCAATGTTTTGATCAGTTAAATTACCGTTTAACTCTGTGATTGCGTACTCTTCTATGCTGCGACGAAGTTTAATCATTAAACGCTGTAGCTTAGGCTCTAGTACGCTGTTGACTGATGCGCCACAATTGTTTCGCGAAATCAACAGACCTTCTTTTGTTAACTGCAAAATCACATCTCGAATTGGACCTCTGGAGAGACCAAAGCGCTCTGCCAGCTCTTTTTCATTTAACTTAGTTTGTGGTGGCATTTCACCAGAGATTATATCTGAACGTAATTGTTCAGCGATTTGATCTTTTACAGACAAAATTTTTGTTGCTCTGTTACCAGCCATATTTATTCCTAGATTTAATTTACTTTATGTGACCTTAGCTACGGTTAAAAAATAGTCGTTATTCGAGTTAAGATCATGTACTTATCTCAGTGTATATAAAAAAAAAGGAATGGTCTATTGTTAACACATTACAACAGACCAATAAATGTACAATTAAATGATGAATGTGCAATTATTTTTTAAATCGTCGCTCATACATAGACTCATTCATCGCTTTAGCGGCTTCAATCATTTCAATGTAGGGTCTATCAGTGACACTTATAAAGCCTACGTTATAATTTTCGCCATCGTAAGCTCTGCCTGTAATCGGAGAATCTATATACTGAAACCAATGAGCACCTATAAAGTAGGGGTTGTCGATCACTGAGTTCATATAATCGGTATACATATTTGCTCTGTCTTGTTGATTAGCAGCATGTATTAACCCAGGATGAAATAATCCTGAATCAGATGAACCAACATGAAACTCACCAATTATAGCGGGTTTGTCAAATTGTGATAAAAACGCCCACTTGTCATCCCTTAGACCTTCTTTGTATGCGTTAAAACTTATTACATCAACATATTTAGCCGAGGCTTTAACAACTTCTATAGGCATGCCCCAATCAGGAAAACGCGCACCTAAATACATATGATTTGGTAGGTATTTATCCATGGCGGCATTTACCACACTAAAGTACTTATCAGCATAGGCGGTGAGTAATATAGAAAAATCGACAAGCTGCTCTTCATTTTTTATATCAACCGTTACACCTTTGTCAAACTCAACCCATGAGGCTAAGTTTAAGTGCCATACCTTATTAAGTTTAGCGACATCAGTATATTTTTCTTTCATTAAGCGAGAAAATTCAGCTTTAGTAGGCACTGTTTTAGCATCACGGCCTAATGTGTTTATTACAATACCATAATGGCTTTTAACAGAATCAGGGCGGCCAAAGCTTTTTTCGTTATCAATGAATACACCTACTGCCCAAGGCGAATTTTTAACTTCTTTTGCAACAACACTAACGGTTTCGTTAGCACGCACTGTAAATTCAGGGTCGAATACATCCGGCATGGCTCCCCAAAAATCGTTGCCGCTTGATACGGTTTTAAAATCACCTATAATCCAACCATTGGCAAAATAGGGCACTTTTTGATTATCGTAGTAGCTCGGATCTGTCCAGTTGCCTAATGAACTAAAGCCCCATGTAATCATTCTATCGAGGGTAACTTCTCGCCATTTTTGCATGTAATCTGCATTATTTTGACCATATTTGCGTTCTAAATTAGCAGCGTAGAAGCTATATGTTTCACCGTGTTCTAACGGACCCGAATGCGCACTTTTACGATAGCCAAAATGTTTACCGAGTGGATCGCTATAATCAGGTAGCCATTCAAATAAATTTTTACGCACTTGTGACGCTACAAAGCGGCTTTTAAGCGCTTCTTTATTTACTTGGTTTAAACCTTTTGAATCCTCAGGTGTTACACCGGCATCAGCTGGTTTAGCTAACAACGCTTGATCAAAATCGTAACCCGTCAGTGTTGTTGAGTTTGCAAGACGAATAATATCAATGCCAGTTGCAAGATATAAATAGCCATCAGGGTCGACTAATGACCATTTATCATTGTATTTAGCCGTTCTAAAATAACCAGTCGCTTCTAATTTTGGACCTTTTGCCCAGCCACCAAAGCGTGAGCGATTAGTAGGGCGTTTAGAAAGTAACTGTGTTGCTTCTTGTTTTTTGTCGCTCAATAGCTCGGCTTCTGAATGTACTTTCCCTGCAAATTCTTGTTTTGCATTTTGGCCAAATTCATCAACAATTTTGGTTAAAAAAGCGGTATTAAATTGAGGGTTTTTACGAAGTGAAATAGATTTTATTGCCAGCTCTTTGTCATGTAATGTACTTTGCACGCTAATTGCTATTTTAGCGATGCCTTTTAAGTTGAGATTTTTTTTACCCCACATAGAAATAAACTGTACCTCATCAGACTCCCACGTATCTGGGTTAGAGCGAAGACCAGAAGTAAAGTTAAGTTCTACATTTTCTTTGCCATCGGGCGTTGCAAGGTCGTGGCCGTCAAGTTTTGCGTAATACGTGTTGTATCCACCTACCGGCACATTAACGCTACGCGTATAGTTAGCACCGTCAATATCGGAGATATCTAAATAAATTTGTACAGAGTGTGTTCCCGGGTTTGCCAATTCAAAGGCAAGATTGAAATCATTAAATTCACTCCAATCCCAAGGTTTTTCCGCTGAAAAAACAATACTAGCGTACGAGTTTTTCTTAGATTGAAACTGTACATTTAAAACCGAGTTTTCATTTTTTACTATAGCGGAATTACTTTGGTAATCAACAGACGTCGCTGTATGGTGAGTGTCATCTGCAAATAAATACATTAATGTATTAGTAGATTTAATCTGTACGGCATCTGTTGTGGGGCGATCAACTTTAACGTCTTCTTGATTACAGGCACTTAACGCAAGCAAGAGCGATGTGAGGAGTATGTTCTTTTTATATGTCATTGCTGTTTAACCTTTAATTACAATTTAACATACCATACATTAAAAAAACAAATTTGAAAATTGTTAACAATGTGCAATTTTGACTTTTTAGAATATACACCAGTAAGGTAATGATTTTATTTAATTATTTTTTTATATTTATTACAAAACAAATGAACATAAAGTAACGTTCTTTAAAATATAGGTTGCAAGTATATTAATTTTAAAATACTCTCGAAATCACACTCATGGTTAATTGTTAACAATATATAATTTAGCACAACCCCTTACTTTATTCTCTACATAAAGTAACACACAATAACAACAAAGTTGGATTGAAGTATGAATGGTAGTAAACGTAATGTGTTTTTCTTTGCATTTATTGTCGCCTTTGGTGGCTTTATATTTGGATTAGACGCTGCTCTTATTTCAGGTACGGTTCGTTTTGTATCGGCAGAATTCAATTTATCAGACATTCAAATTGGCACAGTCGTGAGTGCACCTGGTTTTGGTGTGCTATTTGCTTTAGTCATTACCGGTTACATATGCAATATGTTTGGCCGAAAAAATACTTTAATAGGCATTGCGTTTATATACATACTGTCGGCAATTGCATCGGTTTTCGCGCCAAGCTACGAGCTATTAGTTGCTGCTCGTTTTATAGGTGGATTAGCATTCACGTCTTTATCGGTCGCTGCTATGTATATAGGTGAAGTTGCACCGTCTAAGTACCGTGGTAAATTAGTGTCTATGATTCAAATAAATATTGTTGTTGGATTATCCGCAGCGTATTTTGCTAACTACTTACTTGTTGATTTAGCTCACAGTAATTTTGAGTGGGTAACACAGTGGAATGTGCAAGATAATTTATGGCGCTGGATGCTAGGCGTTGAGATTGTTCCTGCTATTTTATGGTTTTTATTATTATTTACTATTCCTCAAAGCCCGCGTTGGTTAGTTATGAAAGGCAACGAAACACGCGCTATAACTATCTTGCATCGTTTAAATAAAAATACTGAATTGGCCCAAGAGCAACTTAAGAGTATTAAAGAGAGCTTGGTTGATTACAGCGAAACAGGTGGGTATTTTTCTTCATTTAAACAACTACTCGAAAGTCGTGTTCGCGCCGCTGTCATTATTGCTTTTACTATTGCTATTGTGCAGCAAGTGACGGGGATTAACGCCATAATGTTTTATGCTCCAACGGTGTTTGAACAACTGGGAGTCGGCACTGATGCGGCTTTTTTTAACGCTGTTTTAATTGGTTTAGTCAGTATTGTATTTACTGTGGTAGCTATTGCTTTGATAGATAAGTTAGGCCGCAGACCCCTTGTTATTTGGGGATTAGCAGCTGCAACAATTAGTTTGTTTATGTGTTATTTAGGCTTTAGCCAGGCAGAATATAGTTTGTCGGCTGAGGATATAGCCTCGTTTTCAGCGTTAAATTCTATTACAGGACTGGAGCACATAATTGGTACTGTGTATCACAGCGATATTGAATTTAAGCAAGCACTAGCGAGCGTACTTACTGCTTCGCAACAGCAATTATTTGAAAGCGATTTAATTTCACGCGCAGCAACTATAAACGCGCCACTTATATCATTTGGTATAGCGGGCTTTATTGCAGCCTTTCACTTTTCGATTGGGCCAATTATGTGGGTGATATTTTCTGAAATATTCCCGACTCGTATTCGAGGTGTGGCCATTCCTACCTTCGCATTTATTGCCAGTGTAATTAGCTATTTTGTTCAGCAGTTTTTCCCATGGCAGCTAAGTAATTTAGGCGCTGCAAACATCTTTTTACTTTATACCGTATCGGGTGTTGCCGGCTTTGCATTGCTATTTAAGTTTATGCCAGAGACTAAAAATAAATCGATAGAAGAAATTGAAGTCTACCTAGAAGGTCTACACACTAAAAAAGTACAGGAGGGTGTGTGAGTACTTTACTCGCTATTGGCGAATGTATGGTCGAGCTAGTACCAACAGGTATTAGCGAATGTAAGCAGTCTTTTGCGGGCGATACTTACAATGCTCTTGTGTATGCAAAGCGTTTTGCAAACACACTAAATTGCGCGCTATTTACAGCTGTAGGTAGCGACGTACTGAGTGCCAATATGCTCAAATGTTGGCAACAAGAAGGTATTAGCACGCAAAACGTGATTACAACAGCAGACTATAACGTGGGTATTTACGCTATTTCAACGGATGCTGATGGTGAGCGAAGCTTTGATTATTGGCGTAATCAATCAGCAGCGAAGCATATGATGAGTTTATATACTCAAAAGCCATTTAATTTAGGTTTGAAAGAATCAGACTGGGTGTTTTTCAGTGGCATTAGTTTAGGTATTTTAGATGATGAATCTAAACAAGGTTTACTCACATTATTAGCTGATTTTAAAAAACAAGGCTGCACAATTGCGTTCGACCCTAATTATCGCGCGCGTATGTGGCAATCAAAAAGCCACGCTATTGAATGGCTAGAGCGTGCTTATGCGCTTAGTAATGTAGTTTTACCAGGTCTTGATGATCACCGTGTGTTATTCGGTCATTCAAGCAGTGCAGAGATTGTTAAGTACTGTACACAATTTGATATCGACGAAATTGTTATTAAAGCTGGTAGTGCCGGGATGCAAGTTTATTGCAAAGATGATCTTAAAGCGTCATGTCCGTTTACACCCGCTGCAAAGCAAGTTGATAGTACAGCGGCAGGTGACTCATTTGCGGGAACCTACTTAGCCGCCAGAATGTGCGCCCAAAACCCTCAAAATGCATTAGAAATGGCTGACAATGTTGCCTCACAAGTTGTGCAGCATCAAGGCGCGATTTTACCTCTTGACGTATACCAGTCGCTAAATATAAGCCTAGGTAAGTAAGGAATTAACATGTCTGATAAAAAATTAAGTTTAGCAAGTAAGCGTGCAATAGAGCGTGGCTACGATAAATATGGCCCGCAGTGGCTGACAGAATTTGATGTAGAACCTTTGCTGGGTGATTTTGCCTATGAAGAAGGGGTTATACGTCGCGATCCTTCATCTGTTTTATACATTGATGGTGTTTATCATTGTTGGTACACCAAAGGTGAGGGAGAAACAGTTGGTTTTAATGCACAAGACTCAAGTGCAAAAGTGTTTCCTTGGGATTTAACGCAAGTTTGGCATGCAACGTCAAAAGATAGCATAACGTGGCAAGAACAAGGGATCGCTGTGAGTCGAGGCGACGCTGGTAACTATGACGATCGCGCTATTTTTACCCCTGAAGTATTTGCGCATCAAGGTAAGTATTACTTGGTGTATCAAACGGTACAAACACCGTACACTAATCGCCAATATGAGCATATTGCCATAGCGCATTGCGATACCCCTTTTGGTCCTTGGATTAAATCACCTGAACCTATTGTTAGCCCAAGTAAAGATGGTCAATGGCACGGTGATGAAGATAATCGCTTCGCAGTAACAACTAAAGGTAGTTTTGATAGCCATAAAGTACACGATCCGTGTTTGGTGTTTTTTAATAACAAATTTTACTTGTATTACAAAGGTGAGACCCAAGGTGAGGGAATGAACTTTGGTGGTCGTGAAATCAAACACGGTGTTGCTATTGCTGATGATGTATTAGGACCTTATGTTAAATCGCCTTACAACCCTATTTCTAATAGCGGTCATGAGGTCGTTGTTTGGAATTACAAAGGTGGTATTGCTAGTTTGCTAACAACCGATGGCCCTGAAAAAAATACTATTCAATTTGCTCAGGACGGTATTAATTTTGAAATTATGGCGCATATAAAAGGCGGTCCAGAAGCAATTGGCTTATATAGACCTGCACAAGGGTTTGATCAAAACCCAGCGCCAGGCATTAGTTGGGGCTTGTGCCATAAATACGATGCCAGTTGGAACTGGAACTATATTTGTCGTTTTACTCCTCGTAAGCAAGTGCTCGACGCCGGTACCTTTCAAAACAGTAACTAGGGAAAGTAAACAATGAGTGAGCAACAAAATCAATTTGACCCGACAGAGCATCCACATCGGCGTTTAAACCCATTATTAAATGAATATGTGTTGGTGTCGCCACACAGGGCTAAACGACCATGGCAAGGTCAAGAAGAAAGTGTAGATATTGAGGTTAAACCAGAATACGACGAAAGCTGCTTTTTATGTAAAGGCAATACGCGTATTAACGGCGAAGTAAATCCAGATTACAAAAACACCTTTGTGTTTACTAATGACTTTGCCGCCTTACGTGAAGGTGTGCCTGATGTGGAGCAAACCGATCCCCTATTTAGCATGCATACAGAGCGTGGCACTGCGCGTGTTATTTGTTTTTCGCCTAATCATGCAAAAACACTACCAGAGCTCAGTGTTTCGCAAATTACAAATGTAGTAAGCACATGGCAAGAGCAATGCCAAGAGTTATCAAAAACTTACAACTGGGTTCAGGTATTTGAAAATAAAGGTGCTGTAATGGGATGCTCTAACCCGCATCCACATGGTCAAATTTGGGCACAAAATAAATTACCGAGTTTGGTTGCACGTAAACATACAAACCTTAGTAACTATTATAAACAGTATGGCAGTAGTTTATTGCTCGATTACGCAAAACGTGAGATGGAATTAAATGAACGCGTAGTATGTGTAAACGATGATTGGCTTGTGGTTGTTCCTTATTGGGCTGCATGGCCATTTGAAACGCTGCTATTACCTCGGTTTGCGGTTACTCAAATGATAGAGCTGACAGACGCTCAACAAAGTACTCTAGCTGAAATTATTAAAAATATAACGACTCGTTACGATAACTTATTTCAGTGCTCGTTCCCTTACTCTATGGGCTGGCATGGCGCGCCTTATGATGGTCAAAGCCACTTATTTTGGCAATTACATGCGCAGTTTTTACCGCCATTACTACGATCAGCCAGTGTTAAAAAATTTATGGTTGGCTACGAAATGATGGCCGAAGCACAGCGTGATATAACACCTGAGCAAGCTGCCACTATTTTGAAAAAACAATCACTAACGCATTATAAAGAGAACACTAAATGAATGTTGAACAAAGCGCACGGTTAGCTTTTTTAAACCACTTTGGACGCGATGCCGACTTTGTTGTCAAAGCCCCTGGGCGTGTTAATTTAATTGGTGAGCACACCGATTACAATGACGGTTTTGTACTGCCTTGTGCCATTGAATACGCTACTTACATTGCAGTGTCACCTCGAACTGACGATGTAGTAAATGTACTTGCACTTGATTGCGATAACCAAACCGACAACTTTTTAGTAAATAAACCGCTTAATAGCCACAGTACGCAAACGTGGAGTAATTATGTTCGCGGCGTAGTTGATGAACTGCAAAAACGAAATCATCAACTCAGTGGCTGCGACATATGCATCACAGGTAATGTCCCGCAAGGAGCTGGTCTTAGCTCATCGGCTGCACTTGAGGTAGGTATTGCTTATGCGTTTAATCATTTATGTGAATTGTTTATTGAACGTAAAGAGATTGCAAAAATAGCACAAGCAGCAGAGAACAACTTTGTAGGGTGTAACTGTGGAATTATGGATCAGCTTATATCGGCGTGTGGTACACAAGGTAAAGCACTAGGGATAGATTGCCGCTCACTTGATTTAGTGGAAGTGAGCATTGACCCTGCTATGACCATTTTAATGATTAATTCCAACGTTAAACGCGGCTTACTCGATAGCGAGTATAACCTTCGACGCGAGCAATGCTATAGCGGCGCTAAAGCTTTTTCAAAGTCAAGTTTACGTGAGGTGAGTATTGAGGAGTATGAATCGCAAAAACATATGCTAAATAAAGACGTTGCTAAACGTGTAGAGCACATTGTTTATGAAAATCTCCGCACCCTTGAAGCTATGCAGGCTTTTACTCATAACGACATAACGAAACTTAGTACATTAATGGCTCAAAGCAATGGCTCTATGCGTGATTTATTTGAAATAACTACACCGCAAATAGACACATTGGTGGATATTATTAGCCAAGTAATACAAAACAATGGTGGTGTAAGAATGACTGGTGGAGGCTTTGGCGGGTGTGTCGTCGCATTTGTACCCAATATACTGGTAAAAGATGTTATTGCTGCTGTTGAGTCGCAATACGAGCGTTTAACAGGCTTGAAAGAGTCTATTTATACCAGCTTACCGTCTGCTGGTGTATCACTCATAAGAACGTGAGGAAAATTCAATGAAAAAAGTACTGGTTACGGGAGGCGCAGGCTATATAGGTAGCCACACTGTTTTAAGCTTATTAAAAGATGGCTATAACGTTGTTGTGATTGACGATTTAAGTAACTCGAGTCGTGAATCGTTAACTCGTGTTGAAGCTTTAGCGCAACGTAAAGTTGAATTTATTCATGCCAGTTTACTTGATTACGATAAGTTATGCGCCGCATTTACAACGCATCAGTTTGATTCGGTCATTCATTTTGCAGGTTTAAAGGCGGTGGGTGAATCAATAGAAAAACCGTTGGAATATTACTACACCAATCTGGTCTCTACGTTAAACCTATGTCAGTGCATGCTCAAATTTAGCGTGAATAAATTAGTATTCAGCTCATCAGCCACCGTTTATGGGCAAGGCGCATCAGTACCTTACACCGAAGATTTACCGCTTGGTCGCGCGGCTAGCCCTTATGGGCAAACAAAAGTAATGATTGAGCAAATACTACAAGAAATAGTGGCTTCTAAGACGGGACTACAAGTTGCAAGCTTACGCTACTTTAACCCAATTGGTGCAGATATTAGTGGTCAAATTGGCGAAGACCCATTAGGTATTCCAAATAATTTAATGCCCTTTATTGCTCAAGTTGCTGTAGGGAAGCGTGAAAAATTAGCTATTTTTGGTGGTGATTATCCAACTAAAGATGGTACGTGCGAGCGCGACTACATTCATGTAAGCGATTTAGCGCATGGTCATATAAAAGCGCTTAAATGGTTAAAGGATCAAAGCCATTCATTATATGAAGCATTTAACTTAGGCACAGGGACACCGTATTCGGTATTACAAATAGTTAATGCATTTGTACGCCACACAGGCATTAATATCGACTTTGATATTGTTAAGCGACGCGAAGGTGATTTAGCTGCATTTTGGGCAGATTCATCCAAGGCTGAAAAGATACTAGATTGGCAGTGCACGTTTACCTTAGAAGATATGATGATCGACACATGGCGTTGGCAAAGTAATAACCCCACTGGTTATATTGATTCATAGTACTCAATGTATTTTTACTGAAAAATGTTTATAACAAAAGGTCAACACGCCCTAATGTTCATACGTTAAATATTTTTTATAATTAAACGAATATTGTTAACAAAATACAGTTGACAATTGTTTGGTTATTATATTATTGTTTACAAAAGATTAACCTGCCAACATAATAAAACCTTAGAAAGGGAACACACACATGACAATCATCAACAAAGCGTTCAAATTGAGCGCGATTACGGCCGCAGTACTTGCAACACAATTGGTGTATGCCAAGCAAGACGAAAGCACACAAGAAAAAACGAAAGTAGAAGCCGATATTGAAATAATTGAAGTAAGCGGTTTAGCGGCGAGTCTTAAAAAATCCATTAATGATAAACGTTTTGCTGAAAACGTTGTTGACTCCATAAACGCTGAAGACATCGGTAAGTCCACTGATCAAAACATCGCTGATGCGCTTTCACGCGTAACAGGGGTATCTGTACAAACTGTTGATGGTGAAGGCGCACGGGTAACTGTTCGTGGCGCTAATTCACAACAAAACAATATTAGTATGAATGGGGTGCAATTGGGCTCAACTGGCTATAGCCAAGGTGTCGATTTATCACAGTATTCTTCAGATATCTTATCTAAGATAGAGGTTGTAAAAACCCCAAGTGCAGATCATGAAGAAGGTGCGTTGGGCGCAAATATTAACCTTAGTACAACCAAGCCACTTGATTTAAATTATGAAATAAATACGGTAACACTTGAAGGCCGTTATAACGATCTGTCTGAAGAAGATAACTACAAAGTATCAGGTACTTTTTCAAGAAAGTTTTTTGATGATACGTTTGGTGTGGTGGTTACCGCAGTTAAAGAAACAAATACTTATCGTAAAGACCAATTTTCAGCAACGGAGTGGTATGCATTAGAGTCGCCTCTAGCTACAGATACAAACGGTAATATTGTTGAAAACGTTGTCGGTATAGCCCCTCGTAATGTTCAGTATCAATATCATGAAAGTGAAAATGATAGAACTAATTTTAATATTGGTTTGCAATGGATAGCATCAGAGAATACTGAATTTAATTTTAATGCTATTTTGGGTAAGCAAGATATAAATAACTCAATGCATGGTATTAACACGCGCTCATCTCAATATGGAAATTTAATTGAAGGTGTTGACCCTGGCTTGGGCGGTACAGGCCCTGCATTATTTACAGATCCCGAAGCAAGTTGGCTAACTATTGATCTTGAAACGAATACGTTTACAAAATTTGTAAACCGTTTTAGTAATGGTGGACTTGTGCAATCTGAAGGCGATTTTGAAAATAAAAATCAGATCCTGTCATTAGATATGAATCATAGTTTTACCGATTCATTTGCGATGAAAGCAGGTGTTGGCTATTCAAAAACACAGCAAATACCTAATAACTCAGTTTATGTTGCATTACAAAACTTTGGAAATATTAATGCGTGGATAATCAATAATGTACCGCCAGAAGATATAGAGCCTGTTGGTTATGATTGTACTAGCAGCTCCGTGTGTACGCTAGTTGCGGGTCAGGGTTTAATTGATTATGGCCCTAATGACAATTTTGGTGATCCGCTGAATGTGTGGGATAACTATAGTACAACAGGTTTTAATCCTGATGAACTAAGGGCTCAACATCTTTCATATATGAGCCGTTCATTAAATGAAGTTGAAGATACCCAAAAATCATTATTTGTAGATTTTGATTACGCTCTTAATTTCGATAATTTTAGATCGATTGAGTTTGGTGCTAAATGGTCAAACCGTACAAAATACGTTGATGCGCAAATTGGTACATTCAGCTCAGTGGGTGAGGGCGTTGTGGTAACAAACCCTTACACTGGTAACCCGGCTGTATTGGGCAGTGGATTGCGCGATATTTCTGGCGATTTGATAACTGATGGCGAAGAGTTTCCAGTTGATGACTTTATGGCTGGTCTTGGTTATGCTCGTGATAGCATTACAGATGGTTGGAACCGTTTTTCAGCATTTAAAGCATTTGAAGTTGCCCAAGGTAGTACCGAAGTTGCTTTTAATACGGATGATTCGAATACACGCAATACTGAACTAGACAACTTAGCATTTTACACTAAGTTAAACTTTGAATTGATGGATGGTAAGATTTCAGGTGATTTTGGCGTTCGTTATGTTAAAACCACAGTAGAGGTTCAAGGTGCATCAGGAGTACAGTTTGCATTTGACCCATCTAACGCAGCTCGTTTAATGGACCCATTTAAACTGGCAGAGCTACGCGATACGAGTTTACCTGAATGTGCGCCAATTTTATTCTATGGTACTGATTATAATGCAGAAACACGTTGGTCTCGTGTAGACGGTTTGGGCTACGACACAAATGCTACAAAAGACTTAAGAGATGATACTGCGTTAGCTGACCAAGGTGCATGTCACGATCCTAATGCTGTACGTGGGAATCCAAATGAATCTGAGTGGTGGTTATGGCGCCATTCTGATGTATCAACAGAAAAAAATTATGTTTATGGCGAACGCAAGTTTGATGATAATGGCAACTTATTACCAACTGAGGATCGAAGCCTTCGTTCATTCAGTGTGACAGATGAGCATGACTATGATTTATTCTTGCCAAGTTTAAATATTAATTATTTGTATGATGAAGATACCATAATCCGTTTTGCGGCCTCAAAAACAATGGCTCGCCCTCAAATAGACTCGTTGCGCCCAGGCTTCAAGGTAAGAGAAACACAGTGGGGTGGTGAAAATCGTAATAATACTATCACGCTCACTAACCCTAAACTTGATCCATTAGAATCAATTAATTTAGATATTTCTTATGAGTGGTACTTTAATGAGTCTGGTCTGTTAGCTGCAACTTTGTTTTACAAAGATATGACTAATTTTGAAGAGTCAGAAACTATTGTGACTTATATGGATGATTTACGTGGTATAGGTTTAACTGAAGGTGAAACTTACGACCCGAATGATCTTGTACTTATTTCAGGACAAGACAGCCTTGAAGGATGTATGCCTAGACGTTTTCAAGGCAGTACAGACTACCAAGAAGAATGGCTATATTCTGATGATTTAGAACAGTTGTGTGCCAAGTTCAATACTACGCGTATTAAAAACGGTAAAGGCGCGTCGATCAAAGGTCTAGAGCTACAATACATGCAAACTTACGACAATTTGCCAGGTATTTGGTCTGGTTTGGGACTACAAGCTAACTACACATATCAAGATAGTGAGTATGACCAAGAAGTATCATCAATTGATAGCAATGTTAAGCTACCATCGCTTGCTGTTGCTTATACACCAGAGCATAGCTACAACCTGACAGGTTTTTGGGAAAAGGACGGTCATCAACTTCGTCTATCATACCAAGGTACAACTGATCAGTTAGTACAACGCTCTTGGGAAAATGGTTCTTTGTGGGAAGAGGGACGCCAGACGCTTGATTTTTCAGCAAGCTATAAAGTAAATGATAAAATGACGGTTTCACTGCAAGTAGCAAACTTAACGGATGAGGGCGTACGCCAGTACTTTACTAGTCGCTTCTTATCCGCTGGTGGTCAGACTTTCTCTGAAGGGAGTCCACTTGAAGGCGAAGCAACCAAGTCGCGTACGGTTTATCAATACCATACTGGCCGAACACTTAGACTTAATGCCCGTATTAATTTCTAAAACGATAAGATAATGAAAAAGCCCGCAGTATTACTGCGGGCTTTTTTATTTTTTAATAAAAATAGTGTCATTTTGATTTCTCAAGACAATACCTAGCATGAAATAAAACTTATAACTCGTTAGATAAAACAACAAGAAAGGGTAAAACATGTTTAAAGTATTTTCTAAATGTACGCTGGCAACAATAGTTGTCACATCGTTTTTTGCTGGTGCTGATCAACCACGCGAACTTGACTCCTCAACATGGCAATTACAGTGGAATGATGAGTTTAATTATGCAAATGCTGAATTAGATAAAAACTGGGTTTCTCAAAATGGGCCGACAGAAAACCCATGGGTATTAAGTAGTCGCTGGCGCGATAATGCACAAGTTAAAGACGGAATACTGCACTTATTAGCAAAGAAAGAACCTCGAGGTGGCCAAGACTGGACGACAGGTAATATTTGGTCAAAACGCTCATTTCATTATGGCTATTTTGAAGCTCGCTTTAAATATGCTGGTGCCTATGGCACGAATAACTCATTTTGGTTTTGGCCAAAACAAGGGGTTAAAGATGGCTTAAAGGCATGCGAGATTGATATTAATGAAGGGCATTTCCCTAATATAATTAATACCAACGTACATAACTGGACTGATACTTATACACTACCAAATGGCCGTGTTACTCACAGTGATAACCAGTTACACCACACTTTAATCGGCAAGCCTGATCACACTGTTGAGTTTAACAAGCCAGTTAAAACTAAAAAAATACGATTAACATCGACTAATCCTACGTCTCTTCATATTTCTGAATTTAGAGTCTTTGCGCCTAGCGCTCAATACCCTGATGCATTTGACGAAGAAAAAATAAAGAATATAAGCAATTTAGCGCAAGCTGACGATGTTTCTATAAAAACGAATGGGTTATTTAATAAGTTAATATCAGAAGAGTCTTTTGCTATTGATGGTAATCCGCAAACACGCTGGGTGTCAGAAAAGCATGGTGAAAAGTTTTTAGAACTCAGTTGGGATAAGTCGCATGAAATTGGCGCTATTCAATTTATAAATGGTTGGTTGCAAGAGCATGGTGTTGATAAAGGTGCTTATCGCAATTTAATTTCCGATTACAACATCGAGTATCACGATGGAGAAAATTGGCAAAAAATCACTTCATATAATGCCGCTAACGTTGCTGATTTTTCAAAAGAGTTTCATACCTATGGGCTTGAATGGGATAAAGATTACTTTAATTTTTATTTTGACGGTGAACTCTATTACACCATGAGAAATGATGTCTGCTTTAGTGAAACAACGATGTTATTTAGTTTAGCTATTTTAAAAGCGGCGATTGCAGGTCCTGTAAGTGATGATATTGATGGTACCAGCATGGCGATAGATTGGGTTAGGTACTACACCCGAAAAGAAAATAGCGAGGACTAAGGCTATGCATATTATTGATATAAGTGTCGTCGTTATATTTTCTTTATTGATCATTGGGTGTGGTTTAAGTTTTTCTGCTGCTGGAAAGAATATGAAAAGCTTTTTCTCTGCGGGAGGTGCGCTACCCTGGTGGATGAGCGGGTTGTCATTGTTTATGAGTTTCTTCTCGGCAGGTACATTTGTTGTATGGGGAGCTATTGCATATAAGCATGGCTGGGTGGCGATTACTATTCAATGGACTATGTGTTTAGCAGGGGTCTTGATTGCTTTATTTATTGCGCCTAAATGGCAGAAAACCGGTGTATTAACCGCAGCCGAATTTATTAAGCAGCGCCTTGGCTTAAATGTACAAAGAACTTATACCTATATTTTTCTCTTAATTGCGAGCTTTTCGACTGGTGCTTTTTTATATCCAGTGGCAAAAATAGTTGAAGTCGCTACGGGTTTATCTCTTGAATATACCGTCATCATTTTAGGACTATTGATCTTAGCCTATACCGCTGTTGGCGGTTTATGGGCGGTGATAATTACCGACATTTTGCAATTTGTGGTGCTCACTGCAGCGGTATTAATTGTGGTACCGCTATCATTTGAGGCGATTGGCGGCATTGAGAACTTTATCGACAAAGCACCTGATGATTTTTTTAACTTAGTAAATGATGAGTATTCATGGGAGTTTATCTTTGCCTTTGGGCTCTATAACTTATTTTTTATTGCTGGTAACTGGTCTTATATTCAACGCTTCACCAGTGTGAAAACACCAAAGGATGCAAAAAAGGTTGGGGGACTATTTGCGATTCTTTATCTTATTTGCCCAGTAGTTTGGATGTTAGCCCCAATGATTTACCGAACGATGAACCCCAGTCTAGTTGGGTTTGAAAGTGAAGGAGCTTATTTGCAAATGTGCAAAGAAGTATTGCCAGTAGGGATGCTTGGATTAATGCTAGCAGGAATGGTATTTGCGACATCAAGCTCAATTAACACGTCTTTAAACATCGCCGCAGGTGTTATCAGTAATGACATATATAAAACTATAAAACCAGATGCTTCCCAAGCTACGCTAGTTAAGGTCGGTCGAATTGCAACTGGGGTACTCGGGCTAATTACGATTATTGTTGCGTTACTAATTCCCTTACTTGGTGGTGTAGTTGAAGTGGTAATGACCATGGCTGCACTCACTGGTGGACCGTTGTTTTTACCACCCATTTGGTTGCTTTTTTCTCGTTATCAAACTGGAAAAACGATTTTAATAACCACTATTTTTAGTTTACTGGTGAATGCTTTTTTTAAGTTTGTGAGTCCTTGGTTATTTGATTTTAGCTTAGATAGAGCGCAGGAGATGATGATGGGGGTGTTATTTCCTGTATTGATGCTAACTGTATTTGAGTTGTACTTAAGAGCACAAAGAAAAACACCTGCGTGTTATGAAAACTATTTAGTCGAATTAAGCCAAATTAAACCGACGGCCGAATTAATAACTCCAGAAAAAAGTGCGGATAACAATCATGGTATTCGAGTTTTAGGGTTTGGTATTCTCTCTACTGGCGCGATTATGCTTTCGTTGGCCGCAATTGCAACCACCGGAAAAATCGAAATAACAGTAATAAGCGGTGGCATTTTTATATTAGGGGGTGTTTTAGTTTTTAAGTTTAGAAGTAAGGCAGTAAAGGTACGTATCAATGAGCAATAGCAATAACAAATTAAAGCAGCAAAGTTACCCATGGGATATTCCAGCTAAAAAACCAGCACGAGAATTGAGTGCTGCAATGTCGAGGTTGTATGACAACTATTTAACCCCTCGTCCGGAAGACAATCCTTTATTTACTAGTTTTAAGTACACTGAGCTCACTGGGTTTAGCTATCATAATAATGATGGGACTATTTCAAGACGCGACCCATCTAAAATTATAAAAGTTGATGGTCTTTATTATGTTTGGTACACAAAACGGTGCACTCAATTCCCACCAAAAGGGGCGCAGCACTGTAACGAGTTGACTCCCTCCACTGATTGGGATTTATCCGAAATTGGCTATGCCATTAGTATTAATGGATTTGACTGGGTTGAACAAGGTATCGCCGTCACCAGGCCCAAGCACCCGCAGTTAGGTTGGCGCTCGGTTAGTACACCAGATATCTTGATTTATGAAAATAAATATTATCTTTATTATCAAGCCTTTAATGAAGCTAGCGGTAAAAAAGGTGATCATTGTCCGGTAACACTATCAGTTGCCGATACGCCAGATGGACCGTGGTTGCCACATGGTGAGGTTATTATTGAAAATGGTGAGCCGGGAAGTTGGGATCAATTCTCGATTCATGACCCTTATTTATTAATTTATAACGGAAAAATACATTTATACTATAAAGCCGCCTACGGAGATAGACCTGATTACTTAGTGGGTAATGGCTTGGCAACCGCGAATAATCCTTTTGGGCCTTTTGAAAAACACCCTCTGAACCCTATTTTAAACTCAGGCCACGAAACTACTTATTTTCCGTTTAAATCAGGAATAGCTGCTTTTACTATCAGAAATGGCAATGAAAGTAACACCATTCAATATTCACCTGATGGGGTGAACTTTTCGATTGCCGCAGTGACCTCCCTCATGCCAATTGCAGCAGGTCCTTATGTTGCCAATGCATTTGACTGTGCAAGCAAAGCAAACGGGATTGAGTGGGGCTTGTGCCACTTTTCAGACAAACAAGCGCGCAATAAACACAGTTTTTTAGCCAGATTTGATTGTAGTTTAATGGTAAATGAGCTTGAAAAAGAATTAAAAGTCACGGATGTACCTCACCAGCCTAGTGTTTATTTTGCGCAGTCATTAAGCCCAGAATTAAAAAATAAACGCTCATATCAAAAACAAGAAAAAGAGATCAAGAGTTATGATTAAGCAAAACTTTAATGAAGCTGCACGCGAAAATAAGAAACAACAATTAAATACTCAGTTTGTGGTTGCCGGTGGTGGCTTAGCAGGTACATGTGCAGCAATCAGTGCGGCGCGAGCGGGTAGCAAGGTTGTGTTAATTCAAGATCGTCCCGTACTCGGTGGTAATGCGTCAAGCGAAGTAAGATTATGGGCGTTGGGGGCAACATCGCATATGGGCAACAATAATCGCTGGTCACGCGAGGGTGGGGTTATTGATGAAATCATGCTGGACAATCTTAAGTTAAACAGACACGGTAACCCATTAATTTTCGATACCATTTTGCTCGACAAAGTGATTGCCGAAAAAAATATTACCTTGTTGTTAAATACCTCTGTGTTTGATGTAAATAAACAGCACAGCACTAAGATTGCCAGTGTAGAGGCATTTTGCAGTCAAAATTCTACTCATTACATTATTAGTGCGCCGTTATTTTGTGATGCGACCGGTGATGGCCTTGTTGCGTTTAATGCTGGAGCGGGGTTCAGAATTGGTGCTGAATCAAAAGCAGAGTTTGGTGAGCTGTTAGCATCTGATGAAGAGAACATGGAGTTACTTGGTCATACATTATTTTTCTACAGTAAAAAAATGGATCAGCCTATTAGTTACAAAGCCCCTGATTTTGCTTACTCGTATGAACAAATAGAGGCGATACCTCGCTGTAAAGATATTGCCGGAAGTGACTCTGGCTGTAAGTTTTGGTGGATAGAATTTGGCGGAATACGCGATACTATTTATGAAACGGAGGATATTAAATGGGAGCTTTGGAAACTCGTTTACGGAATTTGGGACTATATAAAAAATAGCGGCAGGTTTGATGATGTCGAAAATCTAACTTTAGAATGGGTAGGCACAATTCCTGGCAAACGCGAAAGCAGGCGCTTTGAAGGGGAATATATGATAAAACAGCAAGATATTATTGAGCAAACCCAGTTCAATGATGCTGTATCTTTTGGTGGATGGGCGATTGATATTCACCCCGCTGAAGGCATATACAGCGAACGACCTCCTTGCTCTCAATATCATTCAAAAGGGGTTTACCAAATACCGTACCGCTGCTTTGTTAGCCGTGATATAGAAAATTTATATTATGCAGGACGAATAATCAGCGCAACACATATGGCGTTTGGTTCAACACGAGTTATGATCACCTGCGCACACGGCGGACAAGCGGTGGGGGCAGCTGCTGCTATGTGTAATAAACTCAATATCACACCCAAAGAGCTATTACAGCCAGAACACATAGCACAGTTACAGCAAAACCTGAATCTAAATGGCCAAAGTATCCCTGGGATCCGTTTAAATAAGCACAATAATTTAGCAGCCCAAGCCTCTATTACTGCATCGAGTGAATTAGTGTTCAATGGTTTTCAACCTAGCGGCCGTAGAATGCAATTAGATTCATCGTGTGCACAGTTGGTTGCTTTTGCAAAAGGCCAAGGACCAACAATTAGCATAACGGTTTTTGCTCATAAAGAGACAGAGTTAACGTGCCAATTACGCACTAGTATCAAGCATGAAAACTATACGCCAGATGTTATAAATAAAACTATCAGTTTGTCTGTCACGGCGGGCGAAAGTACGCTCGAGTTTGATTTTAGCGATTGCAGCTTAGAGATGCAGTACGGGTTCATTTGTTTTTTACAAAACAGTGATATAGAGCTTGCTACCACAGAGCAGCTTATTACGGGCACTATGGTTGTGTTCAATAAAGTTCACAAAGCGGTATCAAATAAAGGCAAACAAACAGTACCTGAAAATAGTGGTCTTGAAGAGTTTGAATTTTGGACACCAGCGCGGCGGCCAAACGGTCAAAATTTGGCAATCGGTATATCTCCCGCCATTCATAATCACCAAGCGACGCAGATAATTAACGGCTTTGTGAGGCCTTGGCTACAAACGAATGCATGGGTTGCTGACTTAGCAGAACCATCGCCAACCCTAAGGTTAGTATGGCCAGAAAAAGTAACGATGAGGCAAATAGTTCTTTATTTTGATAGTGACTTTGACCATGCGTTAGAAACCGTATTAATGGAGCATAACGAAGACCAGGTACCTTATTGTGTGCAAACCTATACAATTAAAACAGATTCTGGTGAGGTAATTGCACACGTTACGGGTAATTATCAAAGTATTAATAAAATCGATTTAGTAGAGCCTATAACAACGCAACACTTGATTCTAGAATTCGCTCATCCATCTAAAAATGTGCCTGCAGCACTGTTTGAAATTCAAATTAAGTAAAGGGAATTGAATAAATGAGTTTATGGCTAACAGGATTACTTATACGACTTGAAAAGTGCGCTCAGCTGTTTGTTTTTATATCCTTTATTTTTTGCCTTGGTGGTTGTCAAAGTATCAGCGATGAACAATCTCGACTTAATTATTTTTTAGTCGGCAGCTACACAAATGAGCCTGATCAGGGCGTTTATTTAGTTTCTTATAACGAAAGTGATGATCTATTAATTAACGAACGCGTCGTTGTATCGACAACCGATCCAAGCTATCTAAATTGGCAACCGACAATAAACAAATTGTATAGCATTGGCAGAGGGCTTGATAAAAAATCTGTTATTAACGTGTATGACTGGAAAAGTAACGCGTTTACAAAGCTTAAAACGTACCCGATTGAAGGAAAAGGGCTATGTCATATTAATATTTCGGATGATCGCCAGCAGTTAGCTGTTGTAAATTACACGACAGGTAATAGTGAACTGTTTAATATTAATAAGGCAGGATTATTAGTATCACGGGGTCAATTTACTAATACAGGAAGTAGTATTACGCCCAGACAACGAAGTGCTCATTTACATTTTTCGGGGTGGGATAAGCAAAGTCGCTATCTGTATTTGACGGATTTAGGTACAGACGAGATTATTGTTTTTGATAGCTTAAAAAGTGATTTTACGCCAGTACACCGCATTGAATTAACGCCGGGGGATGGGCCTCGCCATCTTGCTTTTCATCCGGCTAAAAAATTAGTGTTTAGCTTAAATGAATTGAGTAACAGTATTAGTATCTTCAAAATATTACAAAATGGTGCGTTATTACACGTTTCAAAAACAAATATAATGCCCGCAAAAGTTGGCGAGCAACAAAACCTTGCATCGGCAATTCGTATTTCTGAGGATGGTCGCCATGTTTATGTGGCTGTGCGCGGTGAGAATGCAATTTATGGTTATCAATTAATGGCAGAAACCCGACTACAATTAATTAATAAAGTCTCAAGTGGCGGTTTACATCCTCGTGATTTTAATTTTTCAAAATCACAAAAGCAGTTATTAGTGGCTAATCAATATAGTAATAATGTTGTGATTATTAAGCGTGATTTAGCATCTGGGAAGTTATTTACGACTCAAAGTCAATTGCAAATTGACGCACCATCTTACGTCAGTTATTTCAATTAGGACTCTGATTTGAAAGAAAATATAATATCGTTAGATGGTAAAAGTGATGGTTCTATAATTGACGATATATTACAAGGCAATGTTGCTGCATATTCTCTGTTAGTTGAGCGTTATCAGTCTGCTGTGAGGGCCTTTTTAGTTATTCGACTAAATACCCCTCACGAAGCAGAAGATTTAGCACAAGAGACCTTTATTATTGCTTTTAAAAAAATCGCTGAGTTTAACAGTGAAAGTTCCTTTTTAGCTTGGTTGAGGGGGATTGCTGCTTATTTATTAAAAAACCATCAACGTAAACACCGAGCTGTGGCATTAGGCAGCGCTGATGAGTTAGAGCACTTAATAAATCAACACATTGATGAAAATATCCATGAAGGGGTCGAGCTTGATATGTTTGATAATTTAACTATTTGCCTTGAAAAATTAAGCGAGAAAATGCGCAATTTATTAACTGAACATTACACATTAGGCGTTTCATTGGCTGAGCTATGTCGAAAATATGAAGATAAACATTCTACTATGACTATGCGCTTATTTAGAATTCGTCAATCATTGAAAACATGTATTGATAAAAGAATACAGCAGCAGCAACGATGAGCATGACTGAACAAATGACGAAGCACCAACAACAGCTATTAGCCGCGTATTTGGCTGGCGAAGATGTTGCCGACGAATTGCTTGAAGCCTGTCAGCATGATGTTAATTTACTTGCACAAGTGAGTAAATATGTGACGAGTGAACGTTTATTAAAAGCACATCATCAATCGGATACGCGACCAGACAATTTTACCCGCAGTGTAATGGCAAAACTAAGCGAGCAACAAAAAACGATTTGGCCGAAAAGTACAATGAGCTGGTTTTCAAGCCCGTATTCGCTTGCTGCAAGTATTATGCTTTTTGTCAGCGTTATATTTTTGGCAGAGCACTTGGACTACACAAATAAGTTTGCTGAAGTCACAAAAATGACTGCTTCGCATAACGCTAATTTTTCTGTTGGCAGTCAATTAGGTCAAGGAGATATTATTCTTGAGCATGGTTACAGTGAAATTTCACTCGAAAATGGCGTGGTACTCGTTTTAGAAGCGCCGGTTAAAGTGAATTTGCAATCCAGAGATAAAGTAACGCTTCATCATGGTAAGTTAGTGGCCCGAGTACCACAAAATGCAATTGGCTTTAGAGTTGATACCCCAAGTTCAGAGATAATAGATTTAGGCACAGAATTTGGCGTCGAAGTGTCTAATAGCGGTGAATCTCAAGTACATGTGCTCGATGGTGAAATAAAAGCGCGTGGCAATAAAACGCAGTCTTATCAACATGTGAAAAAAGATCAGGCATTAGCGTTTGATTTAAATCATCAAATTACCAGCTTTGTTAGCGTACCTTCTGATTTTATGCGTGTATTACCTGGAGACTCAATAGAAGAGCCTCACTTATTACATTGGTCATTTGATGATAAGCAGCAACATAATTATCTCTCCAGCGGCCGTGGTATTGATGGTCAGCAGTATGTAGCCAAAGATAAATCACCCATTGATGAACCGTTAACAGAGGTAGCGGGTGTATATGATAAGGCAATTAGCTTTAATGGTGAAAATAATTGGTTAGAAACACAGTACCCAGGTGTTGGCAGTGATAACCCCAGAACGGTCGCCTTTTGGCTCAAAGTGCCTAGTGATTTTTTACCAGAAAATGCATACGGCATTGTGAGCTGGGGATTACAGCAAGATTATTCAGCGTGGCAAATTTCCCCTAATCCAGAGTTAATTGACGGGCCTTTAGGTAGGATCAGAATAGGGACCTATAATGCTCAAATTGTGGGTAATACCGATTTGCGAGATGATGAGTGGCACCATATTGCAGTGGTTTTATACGGTGGACTAAAGAGTAACTTAGCGACACATGTTTTGCTATATGTTGATGGTAAGCTTGAAAAAACGCAGAAAAAGTCAATCGCTAAAGTCGCAACAAATTTACAGCACCCAGCTTCTCGGCCACTGACGATAGGAAAAAATATTGGTTACATAGAAGGCGCAATACATGAGAAGCAAATGTTCTTTAAAGGCGGACTCGATGAGCTTTATGTAGTAGAAGCGGCGTTGAATCAACAGCAAATAATTCAACTAATGACTCATAACCAGTTAAATGAATAAAAATATGTGTCAGAGTGCGTTTTCATAACATTACCTATTACTCGTTAAAGTATAAGGTAATAAAATGAATAAAATAATTAGATGCTTATCTATCTTTGTATACTCAACGTTAGTTTTAAGCGGTGAAGGTGTGGCAAGGGAATTTGACTTGCAACACGATAACAAGACTATTTTAATTGACGATTTTGAGCACGCTAGTAACAGTTATAAACTAACAAATAAAAATATAAAAACGACACAAGTAATTAAAAATAAAAATAAAGCATTAGAGCTTTCGTTTTCCACTAAGCATAAATTCTCTGGGATCACACTCAAACCGAATAAGTTATGGGATCTGAGTGTTTTGGGCAATAGCGCTTTATTTTTCGATGTTTCAAACGTAAGCGACTTTCCAGTGATGCTCAGTGTGAATATCACAGGTAAAGATAAACAAGTCCAAAGACGTACAATTGGGCTAACAACTAACGAGCACGCTACATTATATTTTGAGCTCAACTCCCAGACTTTAAATGTTGATACAGGACTCAGAGACACTCCTGCTAGCTTTAAAACAACCGCACGAAAAATGATCTTGAGAGGTGCTAAACTCAATGTAGATTTTAGCCAAGTTGAAAGTATCGCTATCTATACAGAAACTCAAATAAATCCAACGGCTGTAACCGTCGATAATTTACGATTCGAAACGATACCCGATGCAAAACCAGATTTTTTAACAAACATCGTCGATAAATTTGGTCAATCTACACAGGTCAACTACCCGTTAAAGGTCAGCTCTGAACAACAATTAAGAGCAATCGCAAATAAAGAGTTAAATGATTTGTCGAAAGTAACCCCGCGGGCGGATAGAAGTAAGTTTGGCGGTTGGAAGCAAGGGCCTAAGTTAAAGGCAACAGGTTTTTTTCGTACGGAAAAAGTAAATGGCAAATGGGCGTTAGTTGACCCCGAAGGTTATTTGTTTTTTTCCTCAGGCATTGCCAACGCGCGAATGGCTAACACAACAACATTTACAGGTGTAGATTATCGCGATGATGCGGTCAGAGCGCGTGACCCTGATGATGTAACGCCAGAAGATTCAAAGGGCTTAAATAGTAATTTAGCTAAATATCAAAAATCAGCCTACATCGCTTATCCAGACCGAAGAGCCATGTTTAATTGGCTACCACAGTATAATGATAAGTTGGCAAATCACTATAGTTACAAGCGCTCATCTCATCTTGGACCAATCCAACATGGGGAAGTTTTTAGCTTTTACCAAGCAAATTTAGAACGTCGTTATGCTCAGCAATACCCAGATTCTTATATTGATAAATGGCGCGAAGTAACCTTAAAAAGAATGCAAGATTGGGGCTTTACTTCATTTGGGAATTGGACCGATGCTAGTTTTTATAATAATCAACAAGTTCCCTATTTTGCGAATGGGTGGATCATCGGCGACTTTAAAAGGTTGAGTTCTGGTTTTGATTATTGGGGAGCCATGCCTGACCCTTTCGATCCTGAATTTGTTAAAAGAGCTAACATAACCACTCAAGTTATTGCCCAAGAAGTACAAAATAACCCTTGGTGTATTGGGGTGTTTATTGATAACGAAATGAGCTGGGGAGGAGAGGGCTCAACAACCTTACGTTATGGCATTGTACTTGATGCACTATCTAAAACGACTGGGAATAGCCCGACCAAATCAGTGTTCAGTGATATGTTAAAACAAAAGTATAAAACCATTAGCCAGCTAAATAAGGCATGGAATAGAAATATTAAGTCATGGAAGGTATTTGATAATACTGGCGTTAACTATAAAAAAGACAGTAATTTTAATAACACTATGATTGCCGATTTGTCGTGGTTGTTAATTCGTTTCTCCGATGAATATTTTAAGGTTGTAAACCATTCTTTAAAATCAGTATTGCCTGACCATTTATATATGGGCGCGAGGTTTACTTCTTGGGGGACATCGCCAGAAGCTCGCTGGTCTGCTAAGAAGTATGCCGATGTGATCAGTTATAATTATTATCGTGAAGGACTAGACCCAATGACATGGGATATGTTGAAAGAACTAGATATGCCTACGATTATTGGGGAATTTCACATTGGTTCAGGTGATACTGGTCAACCGAATCCAGGCATTATCCATGCTGCTAATCAACGCGATCGTGCTGATATGTACAAAACCTATATGAAAACGGTTATTGATAATCCGTATTTAATTGGTGCTCACTGGTTCCAATATATTGATTCGCCAATTACCGGTCGGGCGTATGATGGCGAAAATTATAATGTTGGATTTGTAACAACAACAGACATTCCCTATCCAGAGTTAGTTGAAGCGGCTAAACAAGTTCATAAATCGTTGTATCAGCAGCGTTATGGTGATGTGAAAATTAAATAAACTCATTTAGCAGCCCTCATTGATGATTTTAATTGGCATTGTTGTTGGTATTCTTTTGGTGATAACTCGGTGTGTTTTTTAAATACTGTTGAAAAGTACGCTGAGTTATTAAATCCTACCGCATAGGCTGTTTCGGTGACTGTTTTAGTTAACAAGAGTAATTTAGCTTGGTTTATCCTCACATCAGCTAGATATTGATTAATCGTTGTTGCCGTTAATTGTTTAAAAATTTTCATTGTGTGAGAACGGCTCGCACCCACAGCACTGACAATATCTACAATGGATATATCATGGTGGTATTGCTCAATAATATACGCTTTTACTTTATCAACCAGCTGCATGTCAGGGGTGTTACTATTTAACTGATTAATTGCGTGGTGTAATACTGTGATCACTTGATGCAGGGCACTATCAATATTGATGATAGTGTTAGCATCATCAAGGTGATTACCGATATTCTCCAGTTCACCAAGTAATGCTTTACTATTTCCGCAATGAAAAATGACCCTATCAAATATCATAAATGCGATTTCTTTTGCCCTGATCTGATAACAGCTTAACGAATTGTCACAGTAAATTTTTAGCTTAACTAATAGTTCGTCTAACTTGGTCGCTGTTAAATGTGGATTAGCAGTGCAGATAATCTCAAGTAGATCAGCACGCTCTTTCAGTGGATATGCTTTATTCAATTTGTCTAGGTAATATTGGCTAAAGTCGCGATTATTAGCTGCTGTAAATTGCGCTATGGCGAGTGCATTTTGGTGTTCTGTGTGTTGTTTAATTTTATCATTAGTAAATTGAATATCGTTATAAACCGCCCAGCTCCAAATTAGTGCACTTAAGCTTGCACCAACATAGTAAATCACCCACAGCTCAAATGCGTTACCAATGCACATAAAAACACTCAGTGTGAGCGCGCCATAAACATGGGTTGCAACATACGCTTTGAGATTTGTTTGTAATAGTAAAATACAAGGGAGCAATAATTGCACGCTGATTAAAAGCAATTGGGATGAGTAAATATGCTGTGCGTTTATGTTTTCTAACTTAACTAACCAAGGTAGCTCATTGGGACTGTAAAAATATAAGGGGGCTGCACAAAGGAAAAAGCACGACCATGCAATCCCTAGTATAACGGGTGCTATTAATAAGGTTTTTGGTAATTGCAACTTAGCTTGTGTTAATAGTGCATAAAGTAAGCAGGGGGTGCCAATACTAAAAAGCAAAATGTTTCTAAAAAAATCATACCATCTTTTCCCTTCATTAAGTGGCATTACATTAATAATTGGGCCGCATAAAAAAAGAATAAAACAGATTATAAAAGCGCAATAAAAAGGGTAGGCATCACCAATGCGTTCGCGCACAAGCGTAAAATAAATGAGTACCATAATGAAAATGTTGGCAGCCGCAAATGGGATCACCGTACGTAAAAATATATCCCAGTTTAATTCGGTGTAATACATAGCTATTTTTTATTTTTATAAGGCAAGAACCAAAACAATAGTGGTGATGGGGGTTACAAGTCAAGCTTTGTTAACAATTTACTTTTTTAGTATGGTAAATTTAAATTACCCCTCTTTTAGTCTGTTGATTAATAATGAAAAGATTATTTTATAACTCGTTATGGAGGATATTGAATGCAGCAAAACCAACACTTAATTTAAAGTAACGCATTATTTAAATATCAATTTAGATGTTTGTTATAAAGGGACTATATGCGTATTAATTTAAAATCTGTCTATTGGTTATTGCTGCTTAGTGTATTGAGTAATGTATGTTACGGCGAGGAAAAACCTAATATATTGCTGGTTATTGCGGATGATGCGGGTTATCACGACTTTGGTTTTCAGGGCAGTGAAGTAATGCAAACGCCAACAATCGATAAGTTGGCAAGTCAGAGTGTTGTATTTGAGCAAGCCTATGTTACAGCGGCTGTGTGTGGGCCTTCACGCGCGGGCTTGTATACGGGGAAATATCAACAAAGATTCGGTTTTGAAGAAAATAATGTGCCAGGTTATATGAGTAAATCAGGCTTCACTGGCGACAAAATGGGCTTACCTTTCACTCAAATTACTATGGCCGATCACCTCAAAGAACTGGGTTACCACACGGGATTATTTGGTAAATGGCATCAAGGTAATCACGATGATTATCATCCAACTAAGCGTGGCTTTGATAACTTTTATGGCTTTCGTGAAGGTGCGCGTGGTTATTTTGCATACAGTAATGAGGAACAACAAGCTTACCCTTCCCAAAAGATGGAGCGAGACTTTAAACACTATATTGAACACGAAGGGTACTTAACAGATGAACTGGCGACTCAAACCAGTCATTTTATTGGTCAATCCGTCGTCAATAAACAACCTTTCTTTGCAGTACTATCGTTTTCAGCGGTGCATGCGCCGATGCAAGCAACGAATGCTGATTTAGCTCAATTTCCACATTTAACAGGTAAGAGAAAAATATTAGCTGCGATGAATTTCGCTATGGATCGCGCTATTGCTGTCGTATTAGATAAGCTTAACGCACTTAAAATTAGTGATAACACTCTAGTGGTGTTTATTAATGATAATGGCGGACCGACTGATCAAAATTATGCCAATAATTATCCATTAAGTGGTACTAAAGCCAATCATCTTGAAGGCGGGATCCGAGTACCTATGTTATTAAAGTGGCCAAAAAGGCTTTCAAATAATAATACGCGCTACACGTATCCGGTGAGTTCACTCGATTTATTACCGACTTTTATTCATGCTGCTAATGGCAAAGTGACTGAGCAGATGCAGCTCGATGGCGTTGATTTGATGCCATTTTTATTATCAAAGAGCACACAACGACCTCATCAAACCTTGTACTGGAAAAAGGAATCTCGAGCCGCTATTCGAGACAAAGACTTAAAGCTACTGCGTTTTCCTGACCGGCCCGCTGAATTGTACGATCTTTCTGTCGATGTATCAGAGAACCATAATTTGGCATCGTCGCAGCCAAACCAAGTAGCGAACTTGATGAAAAAACTATTCCAGTGGGAACTAACACTAGAAAGACCTTTATGGCAATTAAAGCGTGAATACGAAGGTCATGCAATGACACGTATGGATAGCTATCGCATACATCAAAAAAATAATTAAAAAGAGGATTAAATAATGAGACGACACGTGTTATTGATACTGATAACTATGTTTATGAGTATAAACAGTTTTAATGTCAATGCCAGCGAGCAAAAACCAAATATAGTGGTGATCCTCGCCGATGATTTAGGGTATGGTGACTTAGGGTTTACTGGTTCAAAAGAGATTAAAACACCTAATATTGATGCATTAGCGAGTAATGGCACCCGCTTTAAAAATGCGTATGTGACACACCCTTACTGTGGTCCTTCACGTGTAGGCTTACTGACTGGGCGTTATCAAGCGCGTTTAGGTATGGAAAACAATGTAAGTTATATGCCACAAGATAAATATATGGGACTACCACTATCTGAAAATACCTTTGCTAATCGTTTACAAGACGTTGGCTATCATACATCGGTATTTGGTAAGTGGCACTTGGGTGGCGCACCGCATTTTCAGCCTAATAAGCGTGGCTTTGACTATTTCTATGGTTTTTTAGATGGCGGGCATAATTATATGCCTGATCAAGTGACGGTAGGCGGAGATGGTTATTCACTGCCGCTGATGCGTAACACTCAAGTGACCGAATTTGATGAATATTTAACGACAGCGCTTAGTCGTGATGCCGTGAAGTATATTCACCGACAGCAAGAATCACCATTTTTTATGTATTTATCTTACAACGCACCTCACACGCCACTACAAGCACCCGCTGAATATATTGAAAAATATAAGCATATTGAAGATGAAGACCGACGTGTTTATGCAGCCATGATTGATGTTATGGATGAAGGAATAGGTATGGTAGTCGATGCACTTAAAGACATAAATCAGTTAGATAATACACTTATTATCTTTTTATCGGATAATGGCGGGGTATTTCCTGAAAGCTGGCAACCGACTAGCGATTGGGCTGACAATTCACCTTTTAGAAGAGGTAAAGTGGCTTTACTAGAAGGCGGGATCCACGTTCCTTTTATCGCTCATTGGCCAGGGGTAATTCCTAAAGGCGAAGAGTTTACTGGTTTAGTATCGTCACTTGATATTGCTGCAACCTCAGTTGCACTAGCGGGTGCTGATAATAAGAAATTAGATGGTGTTAATTTACTGCCATTTTTACAAGGCACTAAACAAGGCAGCCCACATCAGGCGTTATTTTGGCGCTTAGAAGAGGCACCGAATATTTATGCTGTACGTACCGCTGATTATAAATATATGAACCAACCACTACCGAATGTAGGCCGTAGTTTTTTTGATATGAAAGCGGATCCGTATGAGCAACATAACTTGGTTGATACATTACCCGCTGAACAAGCGAAATTAGCCAAGCTGTGGAATGAGTGGAATAAGCACAATACAAATAATGTATTGCAGCAATCATGGGAATACAAAGCACAAATAGATAAGTTTTTTGAGCAGTTAAATAAGCAGAATATTGAACAGGCAAAACAAACCCCAAATTACATTATCAAGTAAATATAATAAGCCCCCTGTCGTTATTCGCTTAATTAAGGGGGCATGAGAGTTGCGGCTATGGATTAGTTATTTAAGTTACCAACACTTATCAATTGATCTGTAGGTTGTTTATTTAAATGCTCAGAGCTGCCATCTCGCCATGTAACAATAACTGATGAGATTGAATCTGCCTGTGCTAATCCAAAATGTACAATATTAAGTAAGCTTTGCGAGTGGGTAGCACTTTGTGAACCAATAACTTGATATTGGCTCGCAGTTGCTGTTTTAATTTGTACTTTTGCACCATATGGATCAACCCCACTTTTTGAGTACCCAACTCGAATAAGGGTGAAGTGGGCGTGACTTAACTCTGTGGTATTTTTATATAAATGCCATTGGCCGTTATCTTCATCTCCGCTTAGTAGGTCGAGTTTTCCGTCTAGGTTGAAGTCAAATGCGGCTCCCATATCGCCGTGTGAGTCTAAGCCACGTTCGGTATCGGCGTTATGAGTGATTGTTGCTTTAAAGTTGTAATCACCTTGGTTAATGAGTAAAATATCGGCAACTCGCTCTTTTAGTTCACCAAAGCGATAGACCATAAAGTCTATTTTTGTGTCGTTATTAAAATCGCCAGGTACAACTCCCCAGTTATTACTGTTTGTTAATGCTGGTAATTTAGATGAAATATCAACTAGCTTACCATTATCGTTACGTAGTAATACATCAGGAAGTGCGAGATTTTGTGGTTGCCAATCGCTTTGATAGCCTTTTACATTTTTGAATGATGCGCGTACATCCCATGCAAGGTTATCGGTAAGTACCCATTCTACTCGCCATCTATTATTCCCTAAATACCCAATGTACCAGCCAGTTTTATCAAGCTTAGTTGGAAACCCGCGCGCTCTTTTCTGGCTAATGGTTGTGTTTTTATTGGGTGTATTTATTAATTCTTTTTTCTCGCCTATGTATACATCCATATGGCTTAATAGCTTGGCACGCGGGAAGTGATAAAAGTCACTTAGTATAAGGCTTCCTGAGTTTGTGTTGTCGGTAATGAGTGTTATGCCATCGTGACTTTTATTACCTTCATCACGCAGGTCTAGTCGTTTGCTGCCTTTATTAAACGATAGACTGTTATTAGCGATAGTGTAGCTTAGCTTTCCGCGAGCAAGGTAGTAGTCCATATCGCCGTCGTTATCTATATCAGCTTGCGCAACTGCGAGCGTGCCTTTGTAGGCTTCACTATTTGCACCTAATAGATCTTGAGTCGTATTGGCGAAGGTAAAGTCGTTATTACCTTGATAAATAGCTAAATTGTTGTATCCATCAAAAGCAAAAATATCGAGTATGTCATCGTTATTGTAATCGGTTAATAATACACGCTCGGCTTTTATATTTTCAAAAGTAGCTGATGGGTGATAAGTAAATTTTCCATTGCCGATATTTTCAAAAATGATATTACGAGGGGAGTTTTCGTGAATTAATTTTTCGGCGTTTACTTGGATAAAATCAAGATCACCATCGCTATCTATATCAACCCAGCGCACAGAACGCCCGCGAGCCCCCATTTTAGATAAGCCAGCTTCGACGGTTTTATCTTCAAATTTACCATTATTGTTTTTAAGTAGTCGCTGGGGTTGAGGTGTAGTGCCATTTCCACCACCTAGTGCAATAAGTACATCGAGATCACCATCGTTGTCGTAATCACCGGCCGACATACCGTGTAGATCTGCTCGTGGAAAAATATCGTTTTGTAGTGTGTATGTGCCATCTCCATTTGCCATAAATAAACGAATAGGAGTGGTGTCGTGATTTGTTAGCAGCAGGTCATAATGACCATCACTGTTTATATCGGCAATGGTAGGGCCGCCATATTTCCAGTTTTTTTGTGTTATTAAGCCAGCTTGTTCAGACACATCAGAAAATACAACGTTGTTACTTGTTTGGCTACTGGGCGTTTGTGTGGTTTGGCTGCATCCCGCTAAGTTCATAGCGCTAATTATCACTAAGCCAAAAATTGATTTTTTGTTTTTAATCACTATTGTGCCTCCTTACATTGTGTTAATTGTTGACAATATAGATTGAAAGTAAAACATACAAGTAAATTTTATTACCCAAGCCTTAATGTTTTTAACTGACTCGCTTTACTGCTCTGAAGTTATATTAAATATTAAGAGTGGCTTTACAAATCACATACCTAGGTGTAAATTGTTAACAATAAACCATATCAAAGATATGATAGTTCACTTTGATATTCCTCGTATCGGCATTGTTTTAATGATGCATTACTTGGTCACTATTTAATTAAACATTCTTGAAGGTATAAAAATATGCAAGCTGCACAATATATAGGTAACAAGTCATTTAACATTGTTGAAGGCACATCTATTAAACCTAAAGCGGGTGAGATTAGATTGAGTGTTGGATACGTTGGGATTTGTGGTACTGATATGCACATATACCATGGTGTGATGGATCAACGAGTGTCTATTCCGCAAACAATTGGCCATGAAATATCAGGTGTTGTTGCAGAAATAGGTGAAGGCGTTGAAGGCTTTGCTGTCGGCGAAAACGTAGTAGTACGTCCACTAGATTGGTGTGGCGATTGTCCTACGTGTAATGCAGGGCATACGCATATTTGTCAAAACTTAAAGTTTATGGGAATAGATACGCCAGGTGCTTTTCAGTCAAGCTGGACAGTTAAAGCGCGTACTTTGCATAAATTACCAGCAGGCGTTGATTTAAAACAAGGCGCATTAATAGAGCCGTTATCGGTTGCGTGCCATGATGTACGACGCTCGCGCTTACAAGCGGGTGAGAAAGTTGTTGTGCTTGGTGGTGGGCCAATTGGGCAATTAGTTGCTGCGGTTGCTAAAAGTGTTGGCGCAGAAGTACTCGTGTCTGAGCCTAACGAAAGCCGCCGTGCTTTTGCCGATGAGCTAGGTGTTAAATCGGTTAATCCCATTGAAGAAGATTTAGCTGCCTATGTAGATAGCTGGACGCAAACAAAAGGTGCTGATGTTGTATTTGAAGTATCAGGCGTAAAACCCGCAATAGAGGCTATGACTGAAATAGCAGGGCGCCGGGGTCGTATAGTCATGGTGGCTATTCACAGTGTTAAACCTGAAATCGATTTATTTCAATTCTTTTGGAAAGAGTTGGAGTTATTAGGTGCACGTGTATACGAAGCGGCCGACTTTGATTGGGCTATCGAATTAATTTCATCGGGCCAAATAGATCTTAAACCTTTTATTAGTTCGGTTAGTTCGTTAACTGATATTGGTAGTGCATTTGCGAGTATGGATGGAAATCCAGAAGGTATGAAAGCGCTTGTTGAATGTAACCCACAATAATAAAAATTATAAAGGTATGAAAATGAATAATATGTTAGAAAAATTTAGTTTAGAGGGCAAAGTAGCCCTTGTTACAGGTTGTAAGCGCGGTATTGGTAAAGGTATTGCTCTAGGTTTAGCACAGGCTGGCGCTGATATTATTGGTGTATCTGCAAGCTTAGAGCTTGAAGGATCTGAAGTAGAAAAAGAAGTTAAAGCCCTTGGCCGAAATTTTAAAGCCTACCAATGTGATTTTGGTGATCGTGACGCGCTTTATTCGTTTATTAATGATGTAAAAAGTGATTTTCCAAAAATTGATATTTTAGTCAATAATGCAGGTACAATCCTTCGTGCTCCTGCGGCTGAGCATGGCGATGATTTATGGGATAAAGTGATTGAAGTTAACTTAAATGCTCAATTTATTTTAAGCCGCGAAATAGGCAAACAAATGATAGAGCATGGCGAGGGTAAAGTTATTTTCACGGCTTCTTTGCTCACTTTTCAAGGTGGTATTACAGTACCAGGTTACGCAGCTAGTAAAGGTGCTATTGGGCAATTGGTTATGGCGCTTTCTAATGAATGGGCTGGCAAAGGCATTAATGTAAATGCGATTGCGCCAGGTTACATTGATACCGATAACACTGAGGCATTACGCAATGACAAAGAGCGTAATGCAGCCATCTTAGCGCGTATTCCACAAGGTCGATGGGGAAATCCTGAAGACTTTAAAGGGCCTGCTGTGTTCTTGGCTTCTGAGGCTGCTAGTTACGTAAACGGCGCTATTTTATTGGTTGATGGCGGATGGATGGGGAGATAGTTCAATGAACTTTCATAATAATGTGAATTTTATAAATGGCGAATATGTTGCTTCTAAAGCAAGTGGCACGATTGAAATATTAAGCCCATCTACAGGTAAAAAAATTGGTGAAATACCAAAAGGCTGTATAGAAGATGCGCAGTATGCACTTGAATCAGCGAATGTAGGGCAGAAAAAGTGGGCTAAATTGACAGCTCGCACACGTCAAAATATATTGCGTGTGTTTGCTAATAAAATTCGTGAAAATAAAGATATTCTTGCGCCAATGCTTGTTGCAGAGCAAGGTAAATTACTATCAGTTGCACAAATGGAAGTCGACGTAACAGCGACTTTTATTGACTATGCATGCGACCATGCACTTACTATTGAAGGCGATATTTTACCTTCAGATAACGATGATGAAAAAATATACATTCATAAAGTGCCACGAGGCGTAGTTGTTGGTATTACTGCGTGGAATTTTCCGTTGGCATTGGCTGGTCGTAAAATTGGACCTGCGTTGATCACAGGTAACTCTATTGTATTAAAACCTACTCAAGAAACACCTTTAGCAACCACCGAGCTAGGTCGTTTAGCAAACGAAGCGGGTATTCCTGCTGGCGTGCTAAACGTTATTAATGGATCAGGTTCTGTTGTTGGCCAAGCATTGTGTGAAAGCCCAATTACTAAAATGATCACCATGACAGGCTCTACTGCTGCAGGTAAGCAAATCTACAAAACTAGCGCAGAATACATGACGCCTGTAATGCTTGAACTTGGCGGTAAAGCCCCAATGGTTGTTATGGCCGATGCCGACCTTGATGAGGCTGTTGAAGGTGCGCTTTGGGGTCGTTTTGCTAACTGCGGGCAAGTATGCACCTGTGTTGAGCGTTTATATGTTCAAGAGTCTGTGTACGATGCGTTTATGGCTAAATTTATACCAGCTGTAAAAGCACTTCGTGTTGGAGATCCTATGAACCCAGATACGCAAATGGGTCCTAAATGTAATCAACGCGAAATAGACAACATTGATCACATAGTTCAACAAAGCATTCAACAAGGCGCTTCTGTCGCCACTGGTGGTAAAGTTGCTTCTGTTGAGGGTTTTGAAGGCGGTTGTTGGTACGAACCCACGTTACTTGTAGACGTTAAGCAAGATAACATTGCAGTGCACGAAGAAACTTTTGGCCCAGTACTCCCTATTGTTAAAGTTAAAGATATGGAGCAAGCGATTGAATACTGCAACGACAGTATTTATGGCTTAAGCGCTTATATATTTACGCAAAACTTTTTCGATATTAATAAAGCCATTAACGAATTAGAAGTGGGTGAAGTTTATATTAACCGTGGTATGGGTGAGCAGCACCAAGGTTTTCATAATGGCTGGAAACAGAGCGGCTTTGGCGGCGAAGATGGTAAATTTGGTCTAGAGCAATATCTAGAGAAGAAAACCGTTTATTTGAAAGAAAAATAATATTCCAAAATTTAGCCGTAATGCAGCTTGAGCAAAAAGCCAATAATGTTTTCATTATTGGCTTTTTATTTGTCAGCAGATTACTTTAAATTAATACTTATATCGCCATTGGGTTTACAGCAGCACAACAATATTTCGCCTTCTCGCACAAACGCAAGTGGCTCTTCGTTATACTCAACACTGCCAGACACTAAAGTAGCTCTGCAAGCTCCACAGTAGCCTTCACGGCATTGGAATGCGACGTCTATTTTCATGGATTCTAAGCAGTGTAAAAGAGAAGGGCAGCCAGTATTAAATTCTATACACTGGCTGTTTTCTGCAAGCGTTATGCTTGCAGTAGACTTGTCACTCATTATAAATCAAAATCACCAAATTCTGATGCATCAACTTGAGAGTCTATTTGACCAACAAGGTATGAGCTTATTTCTGCTTCTTGTGGTGCTACTTGTACATTATCAGACACGAGCCATGAGTTGATCCATGGAATAGGGTTACTGTTGTTTTCAAACTGTGCAGGTAAGCCAATCGCAGTCATACGGGCGTTGGTTATGTATTCAACGTACTGACATAAAATATGTTTATTTAAACCAATCATTGAGCCATCTTTAAACAGGTATTCTGCCCATTCTTTTTCTTGCTCTGCGGCTTCAACAAACATTTTAATTGCTTCGTCTCGGCACTGAGCGGCAACAATCGCCATTTCTGGGTCGTCTTTACCGTCTTGCATAATATTTAAAATATGCTGAGTACCCGAAAGATGCAGTGCTTCATCGCGCGCAATAAGCTTGATGATTTTAGCGTTACCTTCCATCAGTTCACGCTCAGCAAACGCAAACGAACATGCAAAGCTTACGTAAAAACGAATCGCCTCTAAAATATTTACCGACATCATTGCAAGGTAAAGTTTCTTTTTAAGCTCAAATAAATTCACGATAACGGTTTTACCGTTAATTTCGTGTTTTCCTTCACCGTATAAATTGTAAAGTGATACAGAGTTAATTAGGTCATCGTAATATTTTGTTACCGCATCAGCACGTTCGCTAATTTTATCGTTGCTAACAATGTCATCAAAAATAAGCTCAGGTGCTTGTGTTACGTTACGGATAATATGTGTGTATGAGCGGCTGTGAATTGTTTCACTAAATGCCCATGTTTCTATCCATGTTTCAAGTTCTGGTAGCGATACGATAGGCAGTAGGGCTACGTTTGGTGAACGCCCTTGTACACTATCAAGTAATGTTTGGTATTTTAAGTTACTTAAAAATATGTGCTTTTCGTGATCTGGTAATGCCTGAAAGTCTAAACGGTCTTTACTTACGTCCACTTCCTCAGGACGCCAAAAGAAAGACAATTGTTTTTCGATTAGCTTTTCAAAGATAGGGTACTTTTGTTGGTCGTAACGAGATACGTTAACTGTTTGGCCAAAAAACATTGGCTCTTGCATTTGGTTATTATGGTTTCGGCTAAAAGTAGTATAAGACATGTTTATCACTCAAAAAAACTATCAGAAAAAGCGGGCTAAATGCCCGCTTAAAATAAAAATTAGTAACTATATTTTACACGCGCCGCCTTCACAATCATCATCTTCCACTTCTGGAGTGTCTTCTTGTGAATCTGATGCGCCATCACGGGTGTTGTGATAGTACAACGTTTTAACGCCCAGTTTGTATGCGCTCAGTAAGTCTTTTAATAAGACTTGCATAGGTACTTTACCGCCTTCGAACTTGTTTGGATCATAATTTGTGTTTGCTGAGATTGTTTGGTCAACAAATTTTTGCATTATGCCTACAAGCTGTAAGTAACCATCGTTTGATGGGATATCCCATAATAACTCATAGTTATTTTTTAAGCGTTCATACTCAGGAACTACTTGTTTTAAAATACCATCTTTGCTTGCTTTAACACTAATATGACCACGTGGAGGCTCAATACCGTTTGTAGCGTTAGAGATTTGCGACGATGTTTCTGATGGCATTAACGCACTTAATGTTGAGTTACGCATGCCGTGCTCTTTAATGTTTGCACGTAATGTATCCCAATCAAGATGAAGTGGTTCATCACAAATCTTATCTAAATCACGTTTGTACGTATCAGTTGGCATAATGCCTTGAGAGTACGTTGTTTCGTTAAACTTAGGACATGCACCACGCTCTTTAGCAAGCTCGTTAGATGCTTTCATCAAGTAGTATTGAATCGCTTCAAATGTTTTGTGAGTCAGGGCGTTCGCGCTGCCATCTGAATAACGTTTACCGTTTTTAGCTAGGTAGTATGCGTAGTTAATTACACCTATTCCTAACGTACGGCGTCCCATAGTTGCATTTTTAGCTGCCGGTACAGGGTAGTCTTGGAAATCAAGTAAGTTATCAAGTGCACGTACAGCAAGCTCAGCTAATTCTTCAAGCTCATCAAGTGATTCTATTGCACCTAAGTTAAACGCAGAAAGTGTACAAAGGGCAATTTCGCCTTCTTCGTCATTTACGTTATTAAGTGGCTTAGTTGGCAATGCAATTTCTAAACATAAGTTAGATTGGCGAATAGGCGCAACTTTAGCAATGAACGGGCTGTGTGTATTACAGTGATCCACATTTTGTAAGTAAATACGACCAGTACTTGCACGTTCTTGGGCAAACATAGAGAAAAGCTCAATGGCTTTGATACGCTTTTTACGGATAGACTCGTCTTGTTCGTATTTGACGTAAAGCGCATCAAATTCTGCTTGGTCTTCAAAAAATGCATCATAAAGGCCAGGCACATCTGATGGGCTAAATAACGTAATGTAATCGTCTTTAATTAAACGAGAATACATTAATTTATTAAATTGTACGCCGTAATCTAGGTGACGAACACGGTTGTCCTCTACACCACGATTATTTTTAAGTACCAGTAGGTTTTCTACTTCTAGGTGCCAAAGCGGGTAGAACAATGTTGCAGCGCCGCCACGTACACCACCTTGCGAACAACTTTTAACCGCTGTTTGAAAGTGCTTATAAAAAGGAATACAACCAGTGTGATACGCTTCGCCATTACGAATATGGCTACCTAGCGCACGAATTCGACCTGCGTTAATACCAATACCCGCACGTTGTGAAACGTACTTAACAATAGCTGATGATGTTGCATTGATTGAATCGAGGCTGTCGCCACATTCAATTAATACACATGAGCTAAATTGACGAGTAGGGGTACGAACACCTGCCATTATTGGTGTAGGCAATGAAATCTTAAATAACGATACCGCATCATAAAAACGTTTAATGTAATTAGTACGCGTTTCACGTGGGTAGTCAGCAAATAAACTTGCCGCTACTAAAATATATAAAAACTGTGCGCTTTCGTAAATTTCACCTGTTACACGGTTTTGAACGAGGTACTTACCTTCAAGCTGTTTTACAGCAGCGTAGCTGAAGTTAAGATCGCGAGAATGATCAAGGTACGCATCAAGCTCATCTAACTCTTGCTCTGTATAATCTACTAATAAGTGAGCATCATAGCGTTTGTCTTCAACCATTTTAGTTACATGATCAAATAAACGTGGTGGCTCAAATTGGCCATAGGCTTTTTTACGTAGGTGGAATACAGCTAAACGCGCTGATAAATACTGGTAATCTGGCGATTCTTTTGAAATCTGATCTGCAGCTGCTTTAATAATGGTTTCGTGAATATCTTTGGTACGAATACCATCGTAAAATTGAATGTGTGATTTTAATTCAACTTGCGAAACCGAAACGTTATTTAAACCTTCGGCGGCCCATTCAATAACGCGATGGATCTTATCAAGATCAAGCGGCTCTTTACGCCCGTCACGTTTGCTTACAGATAACTGTTGGTTCATAGCTTTGCCTGTATTCCTTGGGGATTATGTATTTTGACCAATGTTTACACCTCAAATTAGCAAGGTGTAGTGCTCATTTATTATAGGTTTCACCAAATTAGTGAATTTAATTGAATAACATTTGGCCACAATATCTGGTGTTGTTCAATTTAGAGATCACAAGATAGTGTGGTCTGCATTGTTTTGCAAGGGACATAATTGCCCCTGTTTGTGGATAACTTTGGGATAACGCATTTGTGTTAGTAGACACTCACCTTCGAACAATCATTTAAGTTGAAATATGCAAAAATCAACTAATGATCTGCTAAATTTACGCATTTAAAAAATAAATTTTGACTGCTTTTTTTATCAGCAAGCTTTGCCTAAAAACTAACACAATCACAATATATAGTGTTTATTAATTAACATAGCACTATATATGGTTAAAACCATCAATTGGACTTAGCCAGTTTAAATTGGCTTTCCAGCTTAATGCCTCATCTTCACTGGGAATGTAACCCCAAAGTGCAGTCGCGGTATGCATACCTGCTGCTTTGCCTGCTTGTATGTCACGCTGTGCATCACCAATGTATAAACAACGCTTTGGCTGTACTTGCATAAGCTTTGCACAATGTAGCAGTGGTAAAGGTGATGGCTTAGCCTCTGCTAAAGTGTCACCACTTATTACTACACTGGCATTTTTTAAAGCAGGAATAGCTGCAACTAAAGGATCGGTTAAAAACCCTGGTTTGTTAGTCATGATCCCCCATTTGATCTTTTTATGATCTAGGGCGATAAGTAACGATTCAACTCCGCTGAAGCAGCGTGTGTGATTTGCTATGTTTGCAGCGTACTCGTCAACTAATTGCTTTATAAGCTCGCTTTGGGGTTGTTTGTCCCATAACGCTTTAAAACCAGCCTCTAATAATGCGCCAGCGCCGTTAGATGCAGCAGGACGGTATATATCACTACTAACAGGCTCTATTTTATTGCTAATAAGCACCGCGTTTAAAGCGGCACCTAAATCATCCGCAGTGTCGAGTAGGGTGCCGTCTAAATCAAATAAAAATGCATCGTACTCAATAAGGGGGTGGGGGGCTTGAGAGTTAGCCATTAAGCTAACTTCTCAAAATAAAGTATGTAATTTACGCTAACGTCGTTATTAAGCGTATATTGCTTTGATAGTGGGTTATAAGAAAGGCCTGTACTTGCACGAACTTTTAAACCCGCTTGCTCTGCCCATGCAATGAGCTGTGCAGGTTTTATAAACTTTTTATGGTCGTGTGTACCTTCAGGCACCATTTTTAAAAGCTTTTCAGCACCAACAATAGCGTATAAGTATGCTTTAGGTGTTTTGTTCAGGGTTGAAAAAAACACGTCTGCGCCTGGTTTGGCTAGTGCGGCTACGGCATGAATGATAGATGCCGGGTCGGGAACGTGCTCAAGCATTTCCATACAGGTTATTACATCAAAGCGCTCTGGATTTTGTGAAGCAAACTCTTCTGCAGGCACTTTTATATAATCTACATTTACGCCAGTTTCTAAACTGTGCAACTTAGCAACACTTAAAGGCTCTTGCCCCATGTCGATGCCAGTTACTTTTGCGCCCATGCGCGCCATGCTTTGGCTTAAAATACCGCCACCACAGCCAACGTCGAGTGTTTCTTTATCGAATAAGCCTTGCGTTTTGTTTGCTATAAAGTCTAAACGTAACGGGTTAATTTCGTGAAGAGGTTTGAATTCTCCGTCTAGGTCCCACCAACGCTCGGCGATGGCTTCAAATTTTGCTATTTCTGCGTGATCTACATTTTGATGTTCGGTCATAAAATACTTCCTCGTCAATCTGAGGCCATTATATAGGGCTAAATTGATAAATCGCAAAGTTTTGCGCCTGTAAATTAAAATTAATTGTGATAGCATGGCTGTTAGAAATAATAACAATACTCTTAATCCCCAATACCGGGTCGTTGAGAGCTGATACTGAAGGAATGTGATATCAAATGACTGATCTCGCCAATGAAATTCTGCCAGTCAATATTGAAGACGAGTTAAAAAACTCCTACTTAGATTACGCGATGAGCGTAATTGTAGGACGTGCATTACCAGACGTACGTGACGGCTTAAAACCTGTTCATCGCCGCGTTTTGTTTGCAATGAACGAGCTTAGTAATGACTGGAACAAGCCTTACAAAAAATCGGCCCGTGTGGTCGGTGACGTAATCGGTAAATACCACCCACACGGCGACAGTGCAGTTTATGACACGATAGTTCGTATGGCTCAGCCATTCTCACTACGTTATATGCTTGTAGATGGCCAAGGTAACTTCGGTTCGGTTGATGGCGATTCAGCTGCGGCAATGCGTTATACAGAAGTACGTATGGCAAAAATGTCGCATGAGCTATTAGCTGATCTTGAAAAAGAAACGGTTGATTTCGTTCCTAACTACGACGGCACAGAACAAATCCCTGATGTTTTACCAACAAAGGTCCCTAACTTATTAGTTAACGGATCATCAGGTATTGCGGTAGGTATGGCTACAAATATCCCACCACATAACTTAACAGAAGTTATTAATGGTTGTTTAGCGCTTATAATCAATCCTGAATTAACTATAACTGAGTTAATGGATTATATTCCGGGCCCAGATTTTCCAACCGCTGCAATTATCAACGGTAAGAAAGGTATTGAACAAGCATACCAAACTGGCCGTGGTAAAGTGTACATGCGTGCACGTGCTGAGATTGAAACGGATGAAAAAACAGGCCGTGAAACAATTATCGTTCACGAAATTCCTTATCAAGTTAACAAAGCACGCTTAATTGAAAAAATTGCTGAGCTTGTTAAAGATAAAAAAATTGAAGGTATTAGTGCACTACGTGATGAATCAGACAAAGACGGTATGCGTATCGTTATTGAGATCAAACGAGGTGACGTAGGCGAGGTTATTTTAAACAACTTGTATGCGCAGACTCAGTTACAAACTGTGTTTGGTATGAATATGGTTGCGTTAATTAACAACCAGCCTAAGTGTTTCAACTTAAAAGAAATGCTAGAAGAGTTTATTATTCACCGTCGTGAAGTAGTAACTCGTCGTACAGTATTTGATTTACGCAAAGCCCGCGATCGTGCACATATGCTAGAAGGTTTAGCTATTGCGCTTGCAAACATTGACCCTATTATCGAACTTATTCGTAAATCCCCTACACCTGCAGAAGCTAAAGTTGCTTTAACGGCACGTTCGTGGGAATTAGGTAATGTAAAATCAATGCTTGAAAAAGCAGGCGAAGATAATGTTGCACGTCCAGATTGGCTCGCTGCTGATTTAGGTATTCGCGACGGTCAGTATTTTATTTCAGAGCAACAAGCCCAAGCAATCCTAGATTTACGCTTACACAAGCTAACAGGTCTTGAGCATGAAAAAATCCTGAGTGAATATCAAACACTATTAGATTTAATTGCTGAGCTTTTACATATTTTGGCAACGCCAGAGCGTTTAATGGAAGTTATTCGTGATGAGTTAGTTGAAATTAAAGCACAATACGGCGATGAACGTCGTACTGAAATTAATGCAGCGGCTCACGATATTAGCTTAGAAGATTTAATTACCGAAGAAGACGTTGTAGTAACGCTTTCTCACGAAGGTTATGTGAAATATCAGGCATTGTCTGATTACGAAGCACAACGCCGTGGTGGTAAAGGTAAATCAGCAACGAAGATGAAAGATGAAGATTTCATTGAACGTCTACTCGTTGCAAATACGCACGATACTATTTTATGTTTCTCTACGGCCGGGCGTTTATATTGGCTTAAAGTATATCAGTTACCACTGGCAAGTCGTGCAGCGCGCGGTAAGCCAATTGTTAACTTGTTACCACTTGAAGCTGATGAACGAATTACCGCTATATTGCCAGTACGCGAGTACGCAGAAGATAAATACATCTTTATGGCAACAGCATTTGGTACAGTTAAGAAAACACCATTAACGGCTTACAGTCGTCAACGTGCAAGCGGTATTATTGCTGTTAACTTAAATGAAGGCGATAGCCTGATTGGGGTTGATATTACCGATGGTAGCAACGAAATTATGTTGTTCACTGATGCAGGTAAAGTTGTACGTTTTAAAGAAGCTGAAGAAACAACGGTTGTTGATGAAAACGGTAATCCAGTATTAGACGAAGAAGGTAACCCTGAGATTCGCTTCAAAGGTGTTCGTCCTATGGGTCGTACTGCTACAGGTGTTCGTGGTATTAAAATGCCAGATGAGCAACGCGTAGTATCGTTAATTGTACCAAAAACTGACGGTGCTATTCTGACGGTAACTGAAAACGGTTACGGTAAGCGTACGCAACTTGAAGATTACCCATCGAAGAGTCGTGCAACACAGGGTGTTGTATCAATTAAGGTGAGTGAACGTAACGGTGCTGTTGTTGGTGCTGTGCAAGTTGACGACAACGATGAAATAATGATTATTTCAAATCGTGGTACCTTAGTACGAACTCGTGTTAATGAAGTTTCTACGGTTGGACGTAACACTCAAGGTGTTATTTTGATCAGAACTATTGACGAAGAGCAAGTAGTTGGTTTACAACGTATAGAAGAGATTGAAGTTACTCAAAGTGACTTGATTGATATTGAAGACGTTGAAACTGTAGATACGGTTATTGATGAAGTAGCGGATGATAATCCTCCTTCAGAATAATTGATATTGAAAAAGCGGCCTTGGCCGCTTTTTTTAATGTTGTTGAAAAAAATTAATAGAGTGTGAAATTATATTCATTCATTAAAATCGTAAGGTTGAGTGGATGGGGATTATACGTTCATGCTTAGTAGTTAAATTACTGGAATGAGGCAAAGGTAATGAGTAAATATAATTTTTGTGCGGGACCGGCTATGCTTCCGCAAGCGGTTATGAAAAAAGCGCAAAAAGAGTTTCTAGATTGGCAAGACTTGGGTGTTTCTGTAATGGAAATGAGCCATCGCAGCAAAGAGTTTTTAGCATTAACTGCAAAGTGTGAAGCGAGTCTTCGCCGCTTAATGAATATCAGTGATGAATTTGAAGTGTTGTTTATGCACGGTGGAGGTCGTGGCCAATTTAGTGCTGTTCCTTTAAATTTGCACCAAGAAGGCAAAACAGCGTTTTATTGCGAGAATGGCGTGTGGTCGAAAAGCGCCAGAGATGAAGCGAATAAGTTCACTCAAACGTCTTTTACGGATGTACGTAATGATGCTGATGGTGAATTTTCAATTAAAGACGTTGCTGACTGGGAATTACCAGAAGATGCGGCGTACATTCATTATTGCCCTAACGAAACGGTAGATGGACTCGAGATTTTTGATGTACCGAGTCACCCAACTGCGCCGATTGTTGCTGATATGTCATCGACTATTTTGTCTCGCGAAATAGACGTGAACAAATTTGATTTAATTTACGCTGGTGCGCAAAAAAATATCGGTCCATCGGGTATTTCAATCGTTATTGTTCGTAAAACACTACTTGAGCGTGAAGGGCTAGCAAAGCCTGGTATTTTAGATTACGCCCTTGAAGCAAAACAGGGCAGCATGTTTAACACGCCACCTACTTTTGCATGGTATTTAGCTGCTGAAGTCTTCGAATGGTTAGAGAGAAATGGCGGCGTAAAAGCCATGGAAACACAAAATATTGCAAAAGCTGAGCTACTGTATAATTTTATTGATAATTCTGACTTTTACTCAAATATAGTCGCTAAGCATTGTCGTTCACGTATGAATGTTCCTTTTTGGCTAAACGATGAAAGCTTAAATGAGCAGTTTGTAACTCAATCCAATGATGCGGGTTTACTTGCACTTGAAGGGCATCGAATTGTAGGCGGTATGCGTGCGAGTATTTATAACGCCATGCCACTTGAAGGTGTTCAAGCCCTAGTAGACTTTATGGCTGCCTTTGCTAAGGAGCACAGTTAATGGAACAGCTTCGTTTAGAACCAATTACAAAAGTAAATGGCACGGTAACCCTACCAGGCTCAAAGAGCTTATCGAATAGGATTTTGCTCTTAGCAGCACTGGCAAGCGGTACTACCGTTGTTGAAAATTTGCTTGATAGCGATGATATACGCCATATGTTAGGTGCTTTAAAATTATTAGGTGTGCATGTAACTTTAAATGATGAGCGAACAGTCGCGACAGTAAACGGCGTTGGTGGGGTATTTAAAACGCCTAGCGAGCCATTGTTTTTAGGGAATGCCGGCACTGCTTACAGACCTTTAACGGCTGTACTTGCTGCTGTTACTGGTGAATATGAGTTAGTAGGCGAGCCGCGCATGGAAGAGCGTCCAATAGGGCATTTAGTTGATGCTCTTCAAGCATTGGGTGGTGATGTTACTTATACTAAACATAAAGACTATCCACCACTTAAGATTATGGGTGGGCAAATTAAGGGCGGCTCAGTTGAAATTGACGGTAGTATTTCAAGTCAATTTTTAACTGCATTACTAATGGCTGCACCTTTGTTTAGTGGTGATACAAATATAACCATTAAAGGTACCTTGGTTTCTAAACCATATATTGATATTACGCTTGATGTAATGGCACGTTTTGGTGTTAATGTTGAACACAGTAATTATGCAACTTTTAAAGTTAAAGGTGGTCAACAGTATCAATCACTCGATCGAATTATGGTTGAAGGGGATGCGTCTTCTGCTTCTTACTTTGTTGCTGCAGCTGCGATAGCGGGTGGTGAAATTGAGATTAAAGGTGTAGGTGCTAAATCGGTTCAAGGTGATATAGGCTTTGCCAAAGTAATGGAGCAAGTAGGCGCGAAAATCGATTGGTATGATGAGCGTTTAGTTGTTCGCAAAGGCGAATTAAAAGGCGTAGATATTGACGCTAATGCAATTCCTGATGCAGCTATGACACTCGCAACAGTTGCTCTTTTTGCTAAAGGTCCAACTGCCATTCGTAACATTTATAACTGGCGAGTAAAAGAAACAGACCGTTTATATGCAATGGCAACTGAGCTTAGAAAAGTAGGTGCAGAAGTTGTAGAAGGGCATGATTTTATAGAAATTACACCACCTGAACATTTCAATGATGTAGCAATAGATACCTACGACGATCACCGTATAGCCATGTGCTTTGCCATGGTTGCTGTTGGCGGGAAACCTATAACGATTAATGATCCAAAGTGTACTTATAAGACATTTCCTACATTTTTCAATGTTTTAGCGTCAGTCAGTGAATAGGGCTTTTATAACTAATTATAAAAAGTTACACACTAATAGCAGATATATTTTTATAACTGGCGTATAATATGGCGGTTTATTTAGGTGTGCATTGCAGGAGGTTTAAATGCAGGCGTTATTAATGCCCGTGATCACCGTTGATGGCCCAAGTGGTTCAGGTAAAGGAACTGTTTGTCGCTTGTTAGCCGACAAGTTAGGGTGGGATGTATTAGATAGCGGTGCGATTTATCGCGTTTTATCTTTAGCTGCACTTCATCACCAAATTGCATTAGACAATGAAGAAGGGCTTGTCCCTCTTGCTGCAAATTTAGATGTGCAGTTTTTGGTAGATAGCCAAACTAATGCAGGAAAAGTTATTTTAGAAGGCGAAGATGTAACGACTACTATTCGTAATGAAGAAGTAGGCGCTGCGGCATCAAAGGTTGCAGCATTACCTCGCGTTCGTGAAGCATTATTACGTCGCCAGCGAGCGTTTCGTACTGAAAGTGGCTTAATTGCCGATGGTCGCGATATGGGGACTGTGGTTTTTCAAGATGCGCCGTTAAAAATTTATTTAACAGCAAGTGCAGAAGAGCGTGCTCGTAGGCGTTTTGTTGAGTTGAATACGCGCGGCCTTGATGTTACACTGAGTGGTCTATTACAGGACATTCAAGCTCGTGACGAGCGCGATATGAATCGTGCCGTTGCTCCGCTTGTGCCGGCAGACGATGCTATTGAGCTCGATACTAGCGAACTCAATGCTCAGCAAGTGTTTGATAAAGTTATGACTTTATTAGATGTTGCAATATCTGAAGGTAAGCTTCCTAAACGAAGCTAAACACATTTTATGCACCAGCAGGATGCCAGTGCTATTTTAACAACCCCATGCAGCATGGTTGCTTATTGGTATTAATATATGAGACGTATATTCGTATGTCAGAAAATTTTGCGCAGTTATTTGAAGAAAGCTTAAAGGGTTTTGAAGCAGAGCAAGGCTCTATTGTTAAAGGTACAGTAATCTCTATCGAGAATAACATTGTACTTGTAGATGCTGGTCTTAAATCAGAAAGTGCTATCCCTGCAGAGCAGTTCAAAAATGCTGCTGGTGAACTTGAAGTTGCTGTTGGCGACGAAGTAGATGTTGCACTAGATGCAATTGAAGACGGTTTCGGTGAAACTATCCTTTCTCGTGAGAAAGCGAAGCGTCACGAAGCGTGGATCCGTCTTGAGAAAGCATGTGAAGAGCAAGAAACTGTTACCGGTGTTATCAACGGTAAAGTTAAAGGCGGTTTCACAGTTGAAGTTGATTCAATCCGTGCTTTCCTACCTGGTTCACTTGTTGATGTTCGTCCAGTACGTGACACAACTCACCTTGAAGGCAAAGAGCTTGAATTTAAAGTAATCAAGCTTGATCAAAAACGTAACAACGTTGTTGTTTCACGTCGTGCAGTTATCGAATCTGAAAACTCACAAGAACGTGAAGAGCTTCTTGCTAACCTTGTTGAAGGTCAAGAAGTTAAAGGTATCGTTAAGAACCTTACTGACTACGGTGCATTCGTTGACCTTGGTGGTGTTGATGGTCTACTACACATTACTGATATGGCTTGGAAGCGTGTTAAACACCCTTCAGAAATCGTTAATGTTGGCGACGAAATCGCAGTTAAAGTTCTAAAATTCGACAAAGATAAAACTCGTGTATCTCTAGGCCTTAAACAGCTTGGTGAAGATCCATGGGCAGCTATCGCTGGTCGTTACCCAGAAGGTTCTAAACTTTCTGGTCGTGTTACTAACCTTACAGATTACGGCTGTTTCGTGGAAATCGAAGAAGGCGTTGAAGGTTTAGTACACGTTTCTGAAATGGATTGGACTAACAAGAACATCCATCCTTCAAAAGTTGTAAGCCTTGGCGACACTGTTGAAGTTATGGTTTTAGAAATTGACGAAGAACGTCGTCGTATTTCTCTTGGTCTTAAGCAATGTATTGCTAATCCTTGGCAGGAATTTGCTCGTCTACAGAACAAAGGCGATCAAGTTACTGGTAAGATCAAATCAATCACTGACTTCGGTATCTTTATCGGTCTTGACGGTGGTATTGACGGTCTTGTACACCTTTCAGATATTTCTTGGAATACACCTGGCGAAGAAGCTGTACGTGAATTCAAGAAAGGCGACGAAATCACTGCTATCGTATTGCAAGTTGACCCAGAGCGTGAACGTATCTCTCTAGGTGTTAAGCAAATCGAAGCTGACCCATTCAATAACTACCTTGATGCAAACAAAAAAGGTGCTATTGTTAAAGGTAAAGTGACTGAAGTTGATGCGAAAGGCGCAACTGTTGAACTTATCGAAGGCGTTGAAGGTTACATCCGTGTAGCTGATATCGCTCAAGAACGCGTTGAAGATGCAACTACTGTTGTTTCTGTAGGCGACGAAATTGAAGTTAAATACGTTGGTGTTGATCGTAAGAACCGCACTTTAAGCTTATCTGTAAAAGCTCTTTTCGAAGCAGAAGAGAAAGAAGTACTAGAGAAGCTTAAGAAAGAAGAGCCAGTGTTTGAAAACGCAATGGCAGCTGCTTTCGCAAATGCACAAAAAGACTAATATATAATTAGTTTTAGTTGGAAGGGCATCTTTTGCCCTTCCTATATTTCTTTTTAAGGAAACGATATGACTAAGTCAGAATTGATAGAAACACTTGCGGAACAACACGCACACGTTCCAGTGAAAGATGTTGAGAATGCTGTAAAAGAAATTCTTGAACAAATGGCCGGCTCATTATCTACTTCAGATCGTATTGAGATCAGAGGTTTTGGTAGTTTCTCTTTGCATTTCCGTGCTCCTCGCACAGGTCGTAACCCTAAGACTGGCGATACAGTTGAGCTTGACGGAAAGCATGTACCTCATTTTAAACCGGGTAAAGAATTACGCGACCGCGTGAATGAAAGTATTGCCTAGTTAACTTAGTGGAGTAGTTACTTGTTTAAGGTCTTAAAAATTATTCTGGTTGCGCTATGCCTAATTAGCGCATTTGTATTGGGTTCTCAAAATCCACAATTAGTACAAATTAATTATATTATTGCCAGTAATACATTACCTTTAGCTGTAATAATAAGTATTTGCTTTTTACTAGGTGTTTTGATCGGTTTTTTTATTAGCTTTAAGTTATTTTCACAATTGAAGTGGCAAAACTATCGGTTGAAAAAGTTATTAGTACCTGAAGAAGATAAAAAAAAGCTTGCTGCTAATAAAGACATTTAATTATGATTGAGCTTTTGTTTTTATTACTCCCTGTTGCAGCCGGTTACGGTTGGATTATGGGGAAAAACAGTGCTAAAAACCAAGCTCACTTACTTAATCGTCAGATTACCTCTGAATACAGTAAAGGCTTAAAGTTTTTACTCGATAGAGAAGAAGACCAGGGCTTAGAGCATTTAATTAACTTGCTTGAAGTTTCGGCTGATTCAGTCGAGCACTATTCTACACTTGCCACTATGTTTCGCCGTCGAGGTGAACTAGACCGCGCAATAAAAATCCATGAACTACTTTTAAAACACCCAAGCTTAAATGAACAACAAGCTGCAACAAGCCGTTTAGAACTTGCTGAAGACTATATTATGGCTGGTTTACTTGATGGTGCTGAAGAACATTTAGTCTGGCTAGTTAAAGCAGGGCATGTTGAAGCGCTCGAACCTATTATAACTTTGTATTCGCAAACTCGCGAATGGGAAAAAGGTATTAATATGTTTGAAGCCCATAGCGAACTATTTTCTAAAGAACAGCAATTCAAAGCTATTGCTAATTTTTATTGCGAATCTGCTCTGAGTGATGATAATCCACAATTAATGAGAAAAGCAATTAGCTTAAATTATAAAGCAGTGCGTCCTCTTTACGAATTAGGTTTATTGGCTTATATAAAAGAAGACTACGTTAAAGCAATTTATTACTGGCGTGAACTTGTTACTCAATTTACTTTGTTTGCTCCTCTATTTATTGATCAGCTCGCACATAGTTATAAACAATTAAATTTAACGCATCAATTTCATGAGCTAGTAGGTGACTTGTTAGAAAAGGGCGGTGTATTAATAAAAATAAAACACTGCCAAGCTTTGCTTGAGCAAGGGCATACAAAAAAAGCTTTTGATTTTTTAACTGATAGTTTAAAACGTCAACCTACTATTCGTGGTTTTAGTTTTTTACTGCAATTGATGGGTGATCAAAACAAAAACACAAAAGAAGTACTGAATCAAATTGATAAATTGGTTACTTCTTACATAGCGACTAAACCTGACTTTCAATGTCAGCACTGTGGCTTTACTAGCTACACGATTTATTGGAATTGCCCTTCTTGTAAACATTGGGAAACTATTGTTCCAAGCAGAGGATTAGACGGATTTTAATAACCCCTTTAATAATACTGGATTTAAAGATGATCATTTTAGCAAATTAAACTGAGTGTTTACTTAGTTGAAATTTTTGTAAAACACAGTCTATATAAATTTCATTTATCAACACTTAAAATCACCTGCTGAAGATATCGCATTAGATCTATTTATAGTTACTTTATAGCCATACATTAGGATAGTTATGTCTTTTGAACACTCAAAAAAAATTCTTATAGCATTAGATTACGACGATCAACAAATAGCTCTAGACTTTGTTAAGCAACTTTCACCAGAGACATGTCGCCTTAAAGTTGGCAAAGAGATGTTTACTTATTTTGGTCCTACTTTTGTTAAAGAACTAATTGATTTAGGCTTTGATGTTTTCCTAGACTTAAAGTTTCATGACATTCCTAATACAGTTGCAAAGGCTGTGACTGCAGCTGCAAAAATGGGAGTATGGATGGTTAATGTACATGCATCTGGTGGCTTTGAAATGATGAATAAAGCTAAAATGGCCCTAGAAAAATTTGGTGATAAAGCACCTTTGCTAATTGCTGTGACTGTTTTAACAAGCATGGATGAAAAAGAGCTTGAGCGTTTAGGTATTGATAAGCCGGCGAAAGAGCAAGTTATCTATTTAGCTAAACTTGCTCAAGAGGCTGGACTTGACGGTGTTGTATGTTCAGCGCAAGAAGCTGAGGTACTTAAATCCGAGCTGGGGGAAAGCTTTAAACTTATCACTCCAGGTATTCGTCCAGAAGGGAGTGCAGCAGGCGATCAAAAGCGTATCATGACACCTAAGCAAGCCATTGATGCTGGTAGTGATTATTTAGTGATTGGACGGCCTATAACGCAATCTGAAAACCCTTTGAGAGTATTAACTGATATTAACAAGTCCATTGCTTAATTCAATAAAAAGTAGTTGTTAAGTGCTATGCCCTTACTTAATTGGTATATTATGCTACATTAATAGTATCAAAATTCAGTAGGGGATCTATTTTGAAGTCGTTTTTTGGTTTGGTTTTCATTATTATTGCGGGTTTTTTAGTTAACAAGTATGTTCTTTCAAGTAAAGCTTATGATGGCGTGACAAAGGTTACAGATATTATTTCTAGCTACCCTATTAACGTATATGATTTTAAAAAGACGATGGCTGATTATGCTTATCATTTATGTTATAAAAATGAAAGCGTCTTAAGTAACCATAATATTAGTATAAGTGAATGTGTTGATAATCACGATCAGCGAAAACAAGACTGTGACAAAAAGGTATTTCGTTTAGCACCACTTAATCTAGAAACTAAAGAAGATGCGCTTGATTATTCCAGGCAATATACGCAATGCACTTTACCTTATAAGTATATTTTAGGTTGATACACTTTCATTAATATTTTAGGTTTAATAAACGATAAAAACCTTATTTTCAAATCAACTAATCTAAAAAATTAAAGCGTTTAGTAAGTACACTAAACGCATTTTTGTTACTTCAAACGGATTGATTTTGCTTCAATATCTATTAACTCTTGTTTAAATAAGCCACCAATTGCTTTTTTATAATTAGCCTTACTGGTAGAAAACATCTTTTTTATTGCTTCAGGATCAGACTTATCACCAAGTGGAATAACACCGCCTTCGTTTTTAAGTTTTTGCATAATAGTTTCACCAAGGTCACTTACTTTTCCCATACCTGGCTTTTCTAGTACAACATCAATTTTTCCGTCGTCACGTACTTTTTGAATATAGCCTTTAAGCTTTTGACCCACAAATAAGCTTTTAAATACCATATTGTAAAAAACAACACCGAAGTGCGACTCTTCAATTAATACTTTGTAGCCAATATCTGTTTTTCCAGCAACAATTAAATCCACTTCTTGTAAGTGAGTATATTGCGGCTCATCTTTTGACAGGAAACGATTAAAGTTGTTTGAGGCACAAATACGTTGGCTTGCATTATCAAGGTACAGACGTACTAAATAAGAATGGCCTTCTTGCATGCGTGGCTTTTGTTCATTAAAAGGTGCAAGCACATCTTTCTCAAGCCCCCAATCTAAAAATGCCCCAATACTATTTATTTCTTTAACGCGTAGTAGGGCATACTCGCCTACTTGAGCATGTGGTTTCTTTATTGTTGCTGTGGCTAAATTAGCATTGTCTAAAAAGATAAATACACTAATACTATCGCCCGCTTCAAGCTCATGTTTTATTTCTTGTTTTGGTAAAAATACTTCACCTAAATCATGGCCGTCTAAGTAAGCACCTTCGTTACTCACTTCTTTTACAAATAATGTTTGTGTGGTTCCTAGGTAACTCATAATTATTCCTGCTCAGGCTTTTTTTTACGGCGCATTGGTGTATCGCCATCAATGTTCATCGGTGCTTTAATTGGTGCTGTAGGCTTTTTAGGTTTAGCTTTGCGCTTAAATGCAGGCTTTTTAACAGCGGCGGCTTTTTCTTTAGATTTGTCCCACGCTGCCTCAGGTTTTTTCTCTTTTAAACCTTTAAACTTAGCTTTTAAGCTCTCTACGCTCGCAAATTTTAATTCGTCATTTAAAAATGCTTTAATAGCTAAATAACTTGCCCAATCTTTTGGGCCAACTAATGAAATTGCGTTACCTTTAAAGCCAGCACGTCCTGTACGACCTATGCGGTGTACATATTCTTCAGCGTGTTTTGGTAAATCAAAGTTAATAACATGCGTTACGCTTAGTAAATCTAAACCACGAGATGCAACGTCGGTGGTGATCAATATTTTAAAGTTTTCGCGACTAAACGAATCCATGATATCTAAACGTTTACTTTGCGTTAAATCACCAGCAAGCGCTACAGATTTGAAGCCTTTAGCATTAAGCGCTTCACTCAAACGGCTCGTGTCAGAACGCGTTGCTGTGAAGATAATACATTGACCAACATCATCTTGGTTTAAAAAGTGCTCTAATAGCGCTTCTTTATGATCAAGGTGATCGGCAAGGTATAACGTTTGTTTAATATCGCTATGTTGCTCATTTGCTGCACTTAGCGTAATTTGCTTTGGTTTTTTTAATAGGTTACGTGATAGAGCATCTACTTGTGCATGGTCAAGTGTTGCAGAAAACAATAACGTTTGACGTAAACGGTGATTAGCTTGCTCGTTAATCATTTTTAACTGCTCAGTAAAACCTAAATCTAAAATACGGTCGGCTTCATCAAAAATAAGCAGTTCTAGTCCGCTCAATTGTAATGAACGTTTTGTAATGTGATCAGCTAAACGCCCTGGTGTAGCAACTACGAATTGTGGGTCGTTTCTAAGTGCTTTTATTTGGTCATTAAAGTTTTCGCCACCAAGTATTTTTACGGCCTTAATGGCTGTGCCTGCAATTAATAAACGTAGCTGAGTAAATACTTGCGTAGCAAGCTCACGCGTAGGAGCAACAATAAGTACACGAGGATCGCGTTTACTGAGTGCTTTTTGTTTCATAACCCTTTGTACAGCAGGTAATAAAAACGCCAAGGTTTTGCCCGACCCAGTTTTAGACTGAGCGAAAATGTCATGCCCTGCAAGTGCGGTAGGCACTGCATGCGCTTGAATATCGGTGGGCTGGGTGATCCCTTGATGTGCTAATTGTGTTTCAAGGCGTGTATCAATCCCAAGATCAGTAAACTGCAATGTGTGTTTCTCCAAAATGAGCAAATTAACTCTATAAATTTATTAGCGCATTATAGCTTACACAGCTAGGTCGCTAACAGTAAAAACCAATCTATAGCGCTATTTTTTGCAATTAAACTAAAAAAGCGTAAAATACGCGCCCCATATGCGCCGGATTTACGATTCGGTAAACGCCAATATTGGCTAACAAGGCAAAATAGGAAATATAATGACTGTTGTTCATAAAGATAATGTAACGGGCGATCACTTTGTAGTATGTGCGCTGTATAAGTTTGTAGGTTTACCTGAATTTGAAGCTATCCGTAAGCCATTACTAGAAGTGATGGAAGCAAATGAAGTCCGCGGTACTTTATTGCTCGCTGCCGAAGGTATAAACGGCACTGTTTCTGCAAAACGTGAAGGGATAGACAACTTATTAGCATGGCTAGATGAGCAACCAAATCTAAAAAACATCGTTACAAAAGAATCTTACGACGATGAATGTCCGTTTTACCGCACTAAAGTAAAACTAAAAAAAGAAATTGTAACGATGGGCGTTGAAGGCGTAGATCCGCTTAAAGTTGTGGGTAGCTATGTTAAGCCAAATGAGTGGAACGCACTTATATCTGACCCTGAAGTAATTTTAATTGATACACGTAATGATTATGAAATTGAAATTGGTACATTTCAAAATGCGGTTGATCCAAATACTAAAACGTTCCGTGAATTTCCACAGTGGGCAAAAGAAAACTTAGACCCTGAAAAACACAAAAAAGTGGCGATGTTTTGTACTGGCGGTATCCGCTGCGAAAAATCGACAGCCTACATGAAAGAGCAAGGTTTTGATGAAGTTTATCACCTTGAAGGCGGTATTTTAAAATACCTAGAAGAAGTGCCAAAAGAAGAAACCATGTGGGAAGGCGAGTGTTTTGTATTTGATAATCGCGTTGCGGTTGATCATGACCTACAAAAAGGCTCTTATGATCAATGCCACGCGTGTCGTATGCCAATTACAGAAGACGAAAAGTTAAAGCCTGAATACATGGAAGGCGTTTCTTGTCATCACTGTATTGAAGAAGTAACGGACGAACAACGCGCACGTTTTGCAGAGCGCCAAAAGCAAATAGAACTAGCGCAAGCGCGCGGTGAGGGCCATATCGGTAATGAGGCACAAGCTGTTTTACAGCAACGTAAAGAAGCTAAAAAAGCCCAAAAAGACGCTCAGCGCGGTAAATAAATTTATACAATAAGTGTTACATTTAAAGAGTCTATTTAGGCTCTTTTTTTGTGCCCCAAATTGTCCAGTAATTGTTTTCACACCCCGATGATAGTGTTAGTCTGCAAAATAGATTTAGTCATTTTAATGCGCATACAGGAAGGGATTTATGCAAGCCGAACAAGTTGAAATCGCACAATTTTTAGCACAACATCCTCCTTTTGATGACTTACCTCAAAAAGCGCTTAATGAGCTAGCTCAACAAGTAGAAGTGGCTTATTTTAGAGCAAAAACAGATATTTTGAGTTTTGGACAAGATATTTCTGATTTGTATGTAATTAGAAGTGGTTCTGTAGAAATGTATCGCCGAAATGGCGAGCTGTACAATCGTTTGGCTACCGCAGGTATATTTGGTCAAATGGGTTTATTGATGAACCGTAAGGTGCGTTTTCCTGCAACTGCTCTGGAAGATACGTTAGTGTATTGCATAAATGTTGAGCTATTTAATCGTTACTGTGATGAGTTTGATGCGTTTGCTGATTACTTCGAAACAGACGGTAACGTGCGTTTGCATCAAGCTATTGTCGAGCAAGCCGATGGTAATGACCTGACAACCGCGAAGGTAAAATCATTAATTCACAGAGATGTAGTCACCGTAGATGCAACTTTTACAATACAAGATATCGCTAAATTAATGACCGAAGAGGCGGTATCGTCAGTGTTGGTAACCGATGTAAATAAACCCATAAATGATGACCCAGAAGAAGATGATGGACAAGTAGTTGGTATAATAACTGATAGGGATTTACGCACTAAAGTAGTGGCTAAAGGGCTTGCCTTTAACACGCAAGCAAAAGAGATTATGTCCACTAACTTAGTGCTTTTAGATGCTAATGACTATATTTTCGAAGCTGTACTTGCCATGCTTAGAGATAACTTACATCATTTGCCAGTCGTACAGAAAAGACGCCCAATTGGAGTTATCTCACTCTCTGATATTTTGCGTTATGAATCCCAAAGCAGCTTACTGTTAGTGCGTGGCATACTGGCTCAACAAACAATAGAGGATTTGGCGCATTATGCGCGCCAATTGCCCAATGTGTTTGTTCGTATGGTGAATGAAGATGCAAACTCACACATGGTTGGTACAGCCATGGCTGTTATAGGGCGTACATTTAAACAAAGACTACTTGTATTAGCAGAAGAAAAGTTTGGACCACCCCCTGTGCCTTATTGTTTTATTGCTCTGGGCTCAATGGCTCGAGACGAGCAACTTATTGTAACCGATCAAGACAACGCGCTTATTTTAGATGACAGTTACGACGACGAAAAACATAACGCGTATTTTCAAAATATTGCCGATTTTGTGTGTGATGGCTTAGCGCAGTGTGGTTACACCTACTGTGATGGAGAAATTATGGCGTCGTTTAAAAAATGGCGTAAAACTCGCTCACAGTGGTTCGATCAATTTGCAGATTGGATAGCGCAGCCAAAACCACAAGCGCTGCTTAATAGCGCTATATTTTTTGATTTAGACGGTGTGTGGGGTAAAACTAAGTGGGCCGACGAGCTTAAAATATTTATAGCAAAACAAAGTAAAGTAAATCGCGTGTTTTTAGCTAATATGGCAGCAAATGCACGCAACAGAACACCTCCACTTGGCTTCTTTAAAGGCTTTGTTATGGAGCATAATGGCCAACATAAGCGTTCAATGAACTTAAAGCGAAGAGGGACTGCACCTCTTTCTGATGTTATTCGGGTGCACGCATTAGCCATTGGTTCACGCAAACAAAACTCGTTTGAGCGATTAGAAGATATTATTGACGCAAAACTTTTACCACAGGGCAAAGCGCAAGATTTACGTGATGCACTTGAGTACATTGCCATGATGCGAATTCGCCATCAAGCGTGGCAAATAGAGAAGGGCGAAGAGCCCGATAACGACTTAGACCCACATTTACTTTCTCCGTTCGAGCAACGAAACTTAAAAGAGGCGTTCGCTATTTTAGAAAAAGCACAAAGCTATTTAAAATTTAGCTACACAGCAAACTCTGGTATGAAGTAGCCTATGAATCCGCGTAATCATAAAGCAATTAATTGGCAAGCTAGGTATAACGAGCTTGCAAATAGCACCAAAAATAAACTCTTAAAACACTTTTATGCGGGTGCTTATAATCAAGACAAAGCTGCAATAAAAGACGTACCTTTTGTAGCAATGGATTTTGAAACAACAGGCTTAAATAGCCAAAACGACGATATAGTGAGTGTTGGTTTAGTGCCGTTCAATTTAGAGCGCATTTATTGTAAGCACAGTCGGCATTGGGTTGTGCAGCCTAGGCGTAATCTTCATGAAGAGTCTATTTTAATACATGGAATAACGCACTCTGAGGTAAATGAGGCCCCTGACTTTAATCAAATTATAGAGCCTTTACTTGAAGCGCTCAGTGGTAAAGTTGTCGTGGTGCATTACGCTGCAATAGAGCGCCACTTTTTAAACAATGCTTTATTACTAAGACTTAAAGAAGGGATTGAGTTTGCACTGGTAGATACAATGGAAATAGAAAAAAGAGCACTAAAAGCAAGGCAAGGGTTATTAGGGCGGCTGTTTAACACAAAATTAGGTTCTCTTAGACTAACAGATTGCCGTGCGCGTTATTCTCTACCTGCATATCAAAATCACAATGCGCTAACGGATGCACTTGCTACAGCTGAGCTTTTACAAGCGCAACTGAGTCACCATTATCGTGTAGACACGCCCATTTCAGAGTTATGGCTATAAGCGCATACAATTTAAAGTTATTAAACAAAAAAAACGCCGCAAAATTGCGGCGCTTTCGTTACTAGCTAAAAGTGTTACTTACTAAAAGTATTACTTAACTGGGCGAGGCTCAGTTCGTAAACCTAAAACTAAGCTTAAACACATAAACAACAATACAATAGTAAATGGCAACCCTGTAGAGACAGCGCCTGCTTGTAGTGCTTCAATTGCTTGTGTGCCACCAATCCAAAGTAAAGCAGCTGCAATTGCGCCCTCAACCGATGCCCAAAATATACGTTGTGGTACCGGTGCATCAATTTTACCGCCAGCTGTAATTGAATCAATTACTAATGAACCAGAGTCAGATGACGTAATGAAAAATACCAACACTAATAAAATTGCAATAAACGATAAAATATTAGATAGAGGTAATTCATCAAGCATTTGGAACATAGCTAAAGGTACTTCAGTTAAACCATTAGTGCCTAACGCACCAACACCATTAACTACTTGATCAATCGCAATACCGCCGTAAATAGACATCCATAAAACAGTAACTAGAGTAGGGATTAGTAAAACCGCAATTAAGAATTCACGAATTGTACGACCGCGAGATACACGCGCGATAAACATACCTACAAACGGAGACCAGGAAATCCACCAAGCCCAGTAAAACACAGTCCAACCATGCATCCACGTTTCGTCTTCACGGCCGTGAGGATTACTCAATGGAATAATATTTTCTACATAGCCCATTACGGTAGTTGGTACATTACCCATTGCTACAGCAAAGCCTACTAAACAAACAAACAATAATAATGAAAACGCAATTAGCATATTTACATTACTTAGCAGTTTCACACCACCGTCAATACCACGAACCACAGAGACAATGGCTAAAAGTGTTACACCCGCAATAACTAGAATTTGAGAGCCAATGCCACCTTCTGTACCAAATACGTGGTTAATGCCTGCAGAAGCTTGCTGCGCACCTAAACCTAAAGATGTTGCAAGGCCAAATAACGTAGCAAGTACAGCTAAGATATCAATGATATGACCAGGCCAACCCCACGCTCTATCACCTAATATAGGGTAAAAAATAGAACGAATTGAAAGCGGTAAACCTTTGTTATAGGTAAAAAACGCAAGAGATAAACCAACAACAGCGTAAATAGCCCAAGGGTGAAGACCCCAATGAAACATAGTTGCGCCCATTGCTAATTTTGCAGCTTCTGGTGTGTTAGCGGCTACATTAAGCGGTGTTTCGTACCAACCAGTAAAGTAAGCAACTGGTTCAGCAACGCCCCAAAACATAAGGCCGATACCCATACCCGCAGCAAATAACATAGCAAGCCATGAAACGCGAGAGTGAGAAGGTTTAGCGTCATCACCACCAAGGCGAATATTACCGTAAGGAGAAACAATAAGTGCTAAACAAAAGAGTACAAAGAAGTTAGCAGCCCACATAAATAGGGCATCAAAATTATTAATAATATCGGTCTTGATACTATCAAGCGCTGTTTTTGCAGTTTGTGGGTCGGTAACAAGTATGGCGATTAAAAAGATGACAATCAGGCCCGCACTAGTTCCAAAAACAGGGTTGTGTATATCAAAACCCCACTTTTGTACGTTGTCCTGACCTACGGTGTAATCCGTGTTGTCAATACTATATTTGTCATGATTTTCCTTCATGCAATACCTCTTTAGTTGTCCTAACAAGCCAAAATAAATTCGGCGTCATATCGAATTACATTAGTCTTTAAATATTAAGTAAAAAGTAATACCGTAATTATTTGAAGACTAACTAATTTGAATAGTGATCATACAGCTAGTAGTGTATGAGTTAAATATTAAATGTAAATGAATTTGTATTTAAAACGCTGTTTATATGGCCAAATTCATGATTCTTTCATTTAAAAGCCCTAAATTTAAAAATTCAGTGAACGTTAAAATTTAGTTTGCTATTAAAAGTATTAATTTACTTGGTTAAGTAAAAAAAGATCATTTTTAAGTATCTTAATTAATGCTTAAATATTAGGGCTTGTTAGTCTTTTAGGATTGAAATTTGTTTAATTTAGGCGCAATTTAATCGCTCCTAGATTTATAGCTTAGCGGTTCGGTAACAGCTTATGCGTTATTTCTCATGCTTGCATGCACGTAAAAATAATCAAAAGCCGGCTAGCAAGGAGCAAATTTTTCTTCAAGGCTATTATAAATTTATAAGCTGATAAGCATCTTTAATCAAGTTGTAATATGAATATGATTTAACACAACATTAGGGTATGTTGAATTTTGGCGATTGAATTTTGGCGATTGAATTTTGGCGATTGAATTTTGGCGATTGAATTTTGGCGATTGAATTTTGGCGATTGAATTTTGGCGATTGAATTTGCAGTAGTGTGTTTGGTTTTTAGGCAAGGCAGAGGCTATGTAGTGTGGTCATTCCCCATAAATAGGCGATAACGCTGCATAAATACCAAACATACACTGCCCTTTGGGTTCTTTCTAGGGACGATTAACTCTTTGTTACTCGGTTTTTACTTAGCCCACTAGGTTACAAACCTCGTGCCGCGATTTAATCGCCCCTAGATTGAACAAATTTCAATCCAAAAAGCTCAGCATGCCCTAAGCTATATTTTATAAATAGATAGGCAAAGGATTATTACTATTATGCGTGAAAGCGTTACAAACGATACCAATCAAAACGAACTTGTTAAACGCTTTTGCAGCGTTAGAGACGAAAGCCTAGCTATTATCGAACCACTCACTGTAGAAGATTGTCAATTACAAGCTATGGCAGATGCTAGTCCTACTAAATGGCATTTAGCGCATACCACGTGGTTTTTTGAAACGTTTTTACTTAGTGTTCATTGTAAACAGTACGCAGTGTTTAACCCTCACTATAAAATGCTTTTTAATTCTTACTACAATGGGATTGGAGAGCAATTTAAACGGGCAAACAGAGGAAGCTTATCTAGGCCAGGTTTAGAGGAGGTGCTAGCTTACAGAGAACATGTAGATAGCCGCGTGATTGAATTACTTAAGACTGACGTTAACCCGCACATTAAAGATATTATTCAACTTGGGTTACACCACGAGCAACAGCATCAAGAGCTAATGCTTATGGATATTAAATATAACTTTTCAGTAAATCCATTGTTTCCTCAATATAAAACATCGCTTTTAAATAGCCAAAAAAAATCAGCTGATATTAAACCCCTTAATTTTATCAATTTTGAACAAGCCATTATTAATATTGGCACAAATGCCGACGATGAATTTGCATATGATAACGAGTGCCCCAAACACCAAGTACTAATTCATCCATTCAGTTTTGCTAATAGATTGGTCACTAATGGTGAATATTTAGACTTAATAAATGCCGGTGGATATAGCAATCCACAATATTGGTTAAGCGACGGTTGGGCGCATATTCAAAACACTCGTTTAACGCATCCATTATATTGGCATTGCATAAATAACGAATGGTTTGAGTTTACACACTACGGATTGCAGCCTTTAAATTTAAGTGCACCCATCAGCCATGTTAGTTATTTTGAGGCCAGCGCCTATGCTAATTTTGTAAAGGCTCGCTTGCCTACAGAGTTCGAATGGGAATATGCAGCTAAAAATACATCTTTAACAGACACTAATAATAACTACTTAACACCACAACAAGCAAAAGATGATACCGAAATAAACCAGTTAACGGATTCATGTTGGCAATGGACAAACAGTGCATATTTACCATACCCCGGTTTTAAACCTATTGAAGGAGTAGCAGGGGAATACAATGGTAAATTTATGAATAACCAAATGGTGTTACGTGGTGGGTGTGTGTTTACCCCTCAAAACCATTTACGACAAACATACCGAAATTTTTATTACCCACATCAAGCGTGGATGTGCAGCGGGATAAGACTAGCTAAGGATATAGTATGAGCCAAGTAACAGCGATTAAAAAAAGTAACATAACCGACACTGAATTTTTAAACGACGTGATAAGCGGATTAACTCAACAACAAAAAACGCTGCCGTGTAAGTATTTTTACGATGATAAAGGTGCTGCATTATTCGAGCAAATAACATCCTTACAAGAGTATTATGTTACACGTATTGAGCTGTCTATTTTAGAGCAATACTCGCAGTCGATTGCTCAAATGCTACCTGAAAACCTCTCTATTATTGAGCCTGGGTGTGGTTCGGGTAAAAAGGTTGCGTATTTATTAGCGCATATGGCAAACGTAAAAACCTTCGTACCGTTTGAAATTTCTGAGGAGATGCTCAGTTATTCACTTGCACATTTGTCGCCATTATTTCCAGATTTGGCAATTTCGCCATTACTAGGAGACTTTACACATAATCAAATGGTTAAACAGCTAACCAAAGACACCGCTTTAGATAGTCAAACCAATTTGGTGTACTTTCCGGGCTCGACTATTGGCAATTTTTCTCCAGTTAAAGCCATCGAGATTATGAATAATTTCCATCGCTTATGCGGTGTAAACGGTTATGTATTAATTGGGGTTGATTTAGTTAAAGAGCGCCAAGTGTTACTTGATGCATATAACGATAAAGCGGGAGTTACCGCCGCATTTAATAAAAATTTACTACAACGTATTAATAACGAGCTAAACGGCACATTTAATATAGATAACTTTAGCCACGAGTCACGCTTTAACGAGCAACATAGCCGTATTGAAATGCATTTAGTAAGTAATTGCACTCAAAGCGTGATTATAAATGATCAGCAAATAGACTTTATAGAAGGTGAAAGTATCCATACAGAAAACTCTCACAAGTACACGCTCGAGTCGTTTAAGCAGCTAGCAGCGCAAGCTAATTTAAAGTTAGATCAAACATGGCAAGACGATAGTAACTATTTTGCATTGTGCTTGTTAAGACCGCTATAAACGTTTACTTAATATGTTTAGGGCGTGTTGATCTTTGATAGTTGAATTTGCAGCAATATGTTTGGTTTTTAGGCAAGGCAGAGCCTATGAAGTGTGGTTATTCCACATAAATAGGCGATAACGCAGCATAAATGCCAAACATGTGCTGCCCTTCGGGTTCTGCCTAGGGGCGATAAACTCTTTGTTGCTCGATTTTTACTTAGCCCACTAGGTTACAAACCTCGCGCCGCGATTTAATCGCCCCTAGATTGAACAAATTTCAATTCGCAAAGGTCAACACGCCCTAGTAAATGACAACTTTAGCATTGTTAAACTCATAATTTAGCAATGCGCCATTATTTGATTGCTGTATAAGCTTAACTTTATTTAAACCATGTAGTCTAAATAGCAGAGGGGCAATAACAGTTATTGCTGAGCCCGTTGCACTGTCCTCATTTACTCCAAACTGGGGTGCAAAGTATCTAAAATGCGCTATGGCATTTTTCTTGTCTTTATTTTTTATACTAAGGGCAATTACTGCATTTTTGTGGAGTTTACTCAAAGCTTTAAAATCAACGTGTAAGCTTTTAAAATCGTCTTTTTCAACGTCTTTACTAAATTCTTTATTAAATAATACAACCGTATAACCGTTTTTATCGCCGGTACTGTAGGCTGCTTTTATTGCTGATGAAAACACACTTTTTAACTCACCTGCAGCTAATTCGCTTTTTTTAGGCTCTATGCTTTTTAGTAATAACTGGGCGCGTTGTTTTTTTACTTTTATAGTAAAACGCTCATGACTCATTGATGTAAGTACTTCTGGGCAATAACCAAAATGCTTTATTAAAAAATTAGCGGCCGCTAAAGTGCCATGTCCACAGCGTTTAATTTCACTTGTTTGGTTAAACCAGCGAATATTACAATGGCGTTTAGTTATCTCATTTTGATTTAAAAATACGGTAGCAGGGTGGTTTGATTGTGATGCAATATATTGCATTGTTTTTGATGTTAACCCATTTTTATAAATAACAATTAAAGCACTAGAGCCTTTTAAGTTATTTGCAGGGCTATAAAAAACAGATTCGGTGGAAGTGAGTTTTATAAAGCGAAGCGCAAGCCATTTGGGCTTACGCTTCGTTAAACAAAGAGTGTTAACCTTTGCTTGCATACGCGTCGTTATGAACGCCCGCAGCACGACCTGATGGATCTGCATTGTTTTGGAACGATGCGTCCCATGCAAGTGCTTCAGGAGTCGAACACGCTACCGATTTACCATGTGGTACACATTTAGCTGATGCATCACCAGGGAAATGCGATTCAAAAATAGTACGGTAGTAGTAAGCTTCTTTTGAATCTGGCGTATTAATAGGGTATTTAAATTTAGCATTTGCAAGCTCTTGATCGCTTACTTGCTCGTTTACAAACTCTTTTAACGTATCAATCCAGCTGTAACCAACACCGTCTGAAAATTGCTCTTTTTGGCGCCATAAAACTTCATCAGGCAAGTAGCCATCAAAGCCTTCACGTAAAATGTGTTTTTCAATTTTGCCATCTTTACACATTTTAGCTTCAGGGTTGATACGCATAGCAACATCAACAAATTCTTTATCAAGGAACGGTACACGTGCTTCTACGCCCCATGCTGCCATTGATTTATTAGCACGTAAACAGTCAAACATATGCAGTTTTGATACTTTACGGTTTAGCTCTTCATGAAACTCTTGTGCGTTAGGGGCTTTATGGAAGTATAAGTAACCACCAAATAGCTCATCAGCACCTTCGCCAGATAACACCATTTTAATGCCCATCGCTTTAATTTGGCGAGCCATTAAGTACATAGGTGTAGAGGCACGAATTGTTGTTACGTCGTAGGTTTCTATGTGGTAAATCACTTCACGTAATGCATCAATACCTTCTTGAATGGTAAAAATGATAGGGTGGTGAATAGTACCAATCATGTCAGCTACTTTTTGGGCCGCGGCTAAATCAGGTGAACCCTCAAGGCCTACTGAAAAAGAATGCAACTTAGGCCACCATGCATCGCTTTCATCGTTATCTTCAATACGTTTGGCAGCAAAACGCTGGGTAATAGCAGAGATAACTGATGAGTCTAAACCACCAGAAAGTAATACACCGTAAGGCACGTCACACATTAACTGGCGTTTAACGGCTGCTTCTAATGCATCTTTAACGTCTTGGGCTTGTGCGCTGTTATCTTTAACTGCATCAAACGTTTCCCAATCACGCTTGTAATAAGGCGTCATTTTACCATCTTTGCTGTACAGGTAATGCCCAGGTGGAAATTCTTCAATATGCTTACAAATTGGAGAAAGTGCTTTTAGCTCAGAAGCAACGTAAAAGTTACCGTGCTCGTCGTGACCCGTGTAAAGCGGGATAATACCAATATGGTCACGGCCAATTAAGTAGGCTTCATTTTCTTCGTCGTATAAACAAAATGCAAAAATGCCATTTAGATCATCTAAAAAGTCAGGCCCTTTTTGTTTATAAAGCGCTAAAATAACTTCACAGTCTGATTGAGTTTGAAAAGTAAAATCAACATCTAGCTCTGCTGCAAGTTCTTTATGATTATAAATCTCGCCGTTAACCGCTAAAATATTTGTTTTTTCAGGATTGTATAAAGGCTGTGCACCGCTTGATACACCAACAATAGCTAAACGCTCATGCACTAAAATAGCTTTTTCAGATGCGTATACACCAGACCAATCTGGACCCCGGTGTCTAAGCAGCTTTGACATTTCAATTGCTTGGGTACGCAATTGAGTGGGATCAGATTTTATATCTAATACCCCAAAAATTGAACACATAGTAACTCCTCATTCCTATTATGTGTGCAGCAAAGCCAATTTGCTGTGCTGCGAAACCTTGTTTTATCAGAAAAAATTACTCAAGTCACATAGCTTTTACAATTAATTAAGAATAATTTATGCACCAAGTTATATTTAACTGCACCAAAGTGGTTAATGTGTGGTGCCTGCTGCTATTTTTACGTCACTACTATTGTTCAAAGCTTGCGCAACCATCACTTTCAGAGCGTTAATAACGGTTTCCTCACTCATGCTTGGTGCGCCATTGTGGTGCACAGCTTGGCTTGGTAAATAAGGAATATGCACAAAGCCACCTTTCATTACAGCGCAGTGATCATTTATGTAATGCATAAGACCATACATAACGTGATTACACACATACGTGCCTGCCGTATTCGAAATGGCAGCTGGTATATTACTGTTGTGCAATGCTTGTAACATGCGCTTTATTGGTAAGTTTGTGAAATAGGCATCAGGGCCATTTTTTTCTATTGGTGTATCGACAGGTTGATTACCTGCATTGTCTTTAATACGTGCATCGTCAACGTTTATTGCTATTCGCTCTATTGATATTTCACTGCGCCCACCGGCTTGGCCTATACACAAAACAACCGCCGGATTGTGCGACTCAATGGCGTTTATAAGCTGACTGATAGACGTATTAAATTCACAGGCAAGTTCTAGTGTGCATATTTTGTGTTTCATGATGATAGTTTCATCAAGCTTTTGCACTGCTTGCCAAGAAGGATTTATAGCTTCGCCACCAAAAGGCGCAAAGCCGGTTATTAGTACACACGCCATTGAAGAAGTTGATTTAGTCATTAAACACCAAGCTATACATTAAAATAATATTAACGGCGAGTAAGGTAACTGCCGTCGGAATTTGAACCTTTATTACATGGTACTTATCTTTTAAGTCTAAAAGAGCGGCAGGAATAATATTAAAATTGGCTGCCATCGGCGTCATTAACGTACCGCAATAGCCGCTATACATACCTAGCGCCACTAAAGGTGCAGGGCTTGCGCCATGTCCTTCAATTAAAAATGGCATCGCAATACCAGCAGTCATCACCGGAAATGCAGCAAACGCGTTACCCATAATCATGGTAAAAAATGCCATACCTACACAATACAAAACAACCAGCATAAAACGGTTATCAGGGGCTATAAATAAAGTAACCAGTTCTTTAATGGAATCGCCTGTTTGCGCCACAATAAATACCCCACCAAGCATGGCTAGCATTTGCGGTAAAATGGCTGCCCAACCAATAGAATCTACTAAACGGCGTGATTCGCTCACGGCTTGAACAGGGCTACCACCGGTTATTTTCCAGCCAACAAGTAATGCAAAAATACATGCAATGGTTAAGGAGGCGAGCGTTAAGTGGCGTTGATCAAGTAAGTAAACATTATTTATAGCAACATTATCAAATAGTACAGTAAAGACTACGGTAACAATTGGGATCATTAAAGCGGGAATAAATAACTTATTACCTAGAGTCTTAGCGCTTTGGTTTTGAACCTGCTCGCTGGGAATAGAGTAACTTCCCATAGAAACTAAATTTAAGCCGGCTAATAAAGCAATGAGTAATACGCTAATGCCCACCATTAAATACGTTATTTGTGCACCAAAAGTTGCAATAGCAAAATCACCAAATAAAAAACTACTGCCAAATAAAAACCAAAATAGGGCGGTTGTAAGCCTTTTGGGATGATTTTTGTCTTGCAGGGTACGTACTACTAAAAACATTACCATGATGCCAATAAGCAGGTATATGTTTTCAATAGTCACGAGTGCAGTGCTTGAGTGCGATACATCGGCGTCAATTACTTTACTCATAGTATTGGCTCCGGTGCATTGTACTTTTGAACCGCTTTTGCAATTTTACTTTCGAGTCGAGCTAGTCTAAATAAATGTATAACTAAAGCGCATAGCGCGGTAGGGATTGCCCATAGACCAATATGCAGTGGTTCAATACCGGTTATACCGTTTTCTTTTAAAAATGCATCCATAAGTAAAACAGCACCAAAGGCTATAAATATGTCTTCACCAAAAAATACTGCAATGTTATCAACTGCCGCCGCATGGGCGCTGATCATGTCTTTTACGGGTTTAGGCAATTCGCCATATTTATTTGTAGCAGCTCCTAATGCCATAGGAGCAAGCAAAGGGCGAACAGTTTGTGCTTGCCCACCGAGTGAGAGTAAACCAAGTGCAGCCGAGCATTCTCTAACAATAAAATAAAGAGCGAGTATACGCGCACTGGTGGCTGTTTTAATTTGTGAAATCCAATCGCGTGCACGTTGTTGTAATCCATAACGTTCAAGCAGTGCAATAACAGGTAAAATTAAAATGAAGCTCGCTAATTGGCGCGAGTTCATAAACTTTTCGCCAAACGTTTGCAGCAAGCTGATAAAATCAAGATTGACTGCCCAGCCGGTCGCAAGTCCTGCAAAGGTAACCACTAGTAAAGGATTAAAGCGCAGTGCAAAACCGATAACTACAACAGGAATGCCAATAAGCGGCCAATAATTTAAATCGAACATAGTTTTCCTATTTATTTTTAGAATGTTTTTATAGGTTATTTTTAAGTGCAAGGCTCAATTGATGCAGGTGTCCGTAAAGTTTCTGCTTCGCCTTTGCTGCTTCTTCAAACGTTACATATTTAAACTCAACAGTATCTAAAGGTCTAAATTGTGCAAATTGATGTAAGTCGGCTTCAATAACAGTGCCTAAAAGCGGATAGCCACCTGTGGTTTGGCCATCATTTAGTAACACAATAGGCTCTCCATTTGGTGGTAGTTGAATACTCCCAGGACTCACCCCTAATGATGGCAAAGAGTGCGAATGTGCCAAATTATTTTTATGCTCAAGCCTTACGCCCATTCGGTTGCTGTTACTACTAACTTTAAATGCGGTAGATACAAAGTTGCTAAGTAAAGGCTGGCCTAATAAATTAGCATGAGGACTTCGATGTAGCCGTATAAGCTTGCGCTGGGCGGGAGCCATTGCGCCTACTTTTATAAACTCTCCATAATAAGGAGTAATAGGTATTTCATCACCAGTGGTGAGAACTCTACCTTCAATACCAGCAAAACACGCGTTTAAATCTGTAGATTTAGAGCCCATAACCTCAGTATTTTGTATACCGCCTTTCACTGCTAAATAAGCTCTTAAGCCTGCTCTACCAGTAGCAAAGCTCAGTACTTGTTTGTTTTTTACTGCATATGTCCAGCCAGGATAAATTGCATGTCCATCGAGGGTTGCTTGCAAATCGGCACCATGCAGTGCAATTACTGTGTCGCAGGTAAATTCAAGCTCGCACAAACCAACGGTTATTTCTAAAACGGCATCATTGTCGTTATTGTTAAGTAATCTATTAGCAATTATTTGTGCAATAGGGTCCAAGCTACCCGCTTTGCTTACACCTAAATGGCGGTAGCCTTCACGGCCAAAATCTTGAATTGTAAGCAATACACCACTTTTAAGTACTTTAATCATGATTTGCTCCTTTATTAACGAGCGGAACAAATTCAAGCGTATCGCCTGGTTGAATTAAACAAGGTTGCTCAGAGGTCGAATCAAACAAAGCAGTGTCTGTATGACCTATTATGTGCCAACCACCAGGGGTATCTGCGGGGTAAATTCCGGTTTGTGCAGCACCTATCGCAACAGAACCTTTAGGAACTTTAATGCGAGGCTCTTCACGCCTTGGCGTATGTAATTGCTCATCTAAGCCATGTAGGTAAGCAAAACCGGGCTGAAAGCCTAAAAATAAAACGTGGTACTTGGTTTTACTATGAATATTAATAACCTCATCGGCACTTAAATTATGATAGCGAGCCACGTAATTAATGTCCTCACCCTTGTAGGTTGTTTCGATTAAGTGATGCTGCCCCTTAAATGTACTCGTTTTAATATCATTCCACAGCGAAGGTAGCACTTGTAACCACTGTTTTAAGTGTTTATCTGATTTTAAATAAAGAGTGAGCGAGTTCATGGCGGGCACCAAATCGCTAAATTCATCAGTGCTTTTACAGTGGCTAGTTAAAGCCCAAATTTTCTTTTGAATAGAGAGTCTATCTGTAGCGTCTAAATGCGATGCATCAAACAGTAAGCTACTGTTTGTTAATGCATAAATATGAGGAGCTGGCTTCATTAAATAAACCTATTTGTACAACATAATTTAAACGTAACACAGTTTTATTAATTTATTTACACCATTGCGACTAAGTGGTTATTTTTATTTGCTCAGCTTAGTTTAAGAGTATTTTTATATTCAATTAATCGTATTTAACTTATTGAGGACTAAAACTTAATACGCTTCGTACTAAATAAGTAATTAGCTTGAAATGAAAATTAAGATAAGGAGGTCTTAATTAGCACGCACTTGTTTATGAGGTACTTTATGAAACACCAGCATTTATTATATTTATCAGGCGCTGCTATTATATTTAGCGCAGGCAGTTTTGCTTTATCTATGGAAAAGGTTGAGCACAGTAATGTCGAAGCAACCATGCATGTAGAAACTATTGTACTTGGATCCGGTTGTTTTTGGGGAGCCGAAAAACGCTACGAAGCGCTTAATGGCGTTATAGATGCTGAGTCGGGTTACGCTGACGGCAAAGGCTTTAAAGCAACGTACAGAAACATTACTGATCAGTCTCGTCGTTTTGACGAGAACAATTATGCTGAAGTTGTACAAGTTATGTATAACAGCAATATAATTTCAGCAGAAGATCTATTAAAAAACTATTTTGAAAGTCACGATCCTACGCAAAAAAATCGCCAAGGGAACGACATCGGTACGCAATATCGTTCAATCGTATTAACGACTACCGATGCGCAGGCTAAAGTTGCAGAGCAAGTTAAGTCGAAATATCAGCAACTTTTAACTGATGCGAGCTACGGCAAAATTGAAACAGTTATTAAACCGCTTCAAGGCTTTGTATCGGCAGAAGAGTATCATCAAAATTATTTAGAAAAGAACCCTAATGGCTATTGCCCAGATCATTCTACCGGTGTTGTTTTTAATAAAACACCCGTAGAAAAAGTAGATAACACTGCTTTATTAGCAGGAAAGCAAATCGTAGTCTTAGATTCACGTGAATACTGCCCATACTGTGAAAAATTCAAAAAAGCAGTCGCAAATGACTACAAAGGGACAATACCAATGTCGTTTCGCCATGCTGACCAACTTGATGATTTAACTATTAAGTCAGCCACGTGGGCAACACCGACCATTTTGTTTTTAGAAAATGGCGTTGAGGTATATGGCCGTCAAGGTTACGCAACGCCTGAAGAGTTTTATAAAGCATTAGGCGCTTTTAAATTAGGTAACAGCGATGCTTACAAAGTTGCATTTGATGCGCGAACAGATAGACCTTACTGTAAAGAGTACAAAGAGTTTAAAAATACACCTGACGGTACTTTTGTAGATAAATTAAGTGGTGAGCCACTATTTGATACAAGCGATAGGTTTAACTCAGGTACTGGTTGGTTGTCGTTTACTCATCCAGTAAAGAACAATGTAACACAGCATGACGACAGTAGTTGGGGTATGACTCGCATTGAGCTTCGCTCAAAAAGTACTGGTATACACTTAGGGCACTTGTTCCCAGGTGAAGGTCCAAGAGGGCGCGATCGCTATTGTATTAACGCAACCGTACTTGATTTTGTACCGCGAGATAAAAGTTAAATTAAAATTATTCCAGACATAATTTAATTTTCAAAAAAATATTAGGGCGTGTTGATCTTTGTGGATTGAAATTTGTTCAATCTAGGGGCGATTAAATCGCGGGGTGAGGTTTGTAACCTAGCGGGCTAAGTAAAAACCGAGCAAAGCTTCCGCGTCCTGCTCACGCCCCTTACCTACATCCATGTAGACAACAAAGAGTTAATCGCCCCTAGAAAGAACCCAAAGGGCAGCGCATGTTTGGTATTTATGCTGCGTTATCGCCTATTTATGGGGAATAACCACACTAAATAGGCTCTGCCTTGCCTAAAAAGCCTGCTGCAAATTCAACCACGAAAGGTCAACACGCCCTAGTAAGCTTTAACTTACTAGGGTTTTAATAGGAGCTGTTGAGCTTTTAGGATTAAATTCGTTCTATCTAGTGGGGGGAATCGCGGCGCAAGGTTTGGTATTTATACTTTGTGAACGGCTATGTATGGCTAATATCAACACATTATAAGTTTTGTTTTGCCTAAAAAAAACATGCCGTTGGAAATTAAACCTTTAGAGATAACAGTTCCTAAAGTATTTAACTTATATTCTATATATATTATGTAGTTGCAAGTAAATAAAAATAGCTCAAGCTAAGTCACCACCTAACTTGAACTATTTTTCACACTGACAATATCTTCACACACAATATAAAGATTCTGCTTGCTAAAATTTCGTAGTCTTGTATTACAAATCATGTGGTATGAACCAAGAATAAAAACAGTTCAAGCTAAGTCACCACCTAACTTGAACTGCTTTTCACACTGACAACATCTTACACACACAATATAAGATTCTTTTCACTGCAACATTTGAGAAACTAAAACCCAAAAAATTGCATTTATTACTTTTTATGAAACAGTTAAATTAAATTGTTTCGAGCTGATAATGTAACTTTAGTATTTAACCTTATTCTCGACAAACGATAAAAACGAAACCAATGAGTGAAAAAAATTAAACTATAGACTTTAGTCTAATGTGCGTTGCTAAGCTTATGTATTTAAATAAAAATTCAAAATTGCAGGGAGTTATACCAATCTGCTTATATATGGGGTCTATTTAACGTTAAGAAAATTACGCTAGAACTAGGCAAAAATTTTTGTATCTAGTTGTTCTCGGCAATTGCTCCCTGCATTGCTCTACCTCCTGCATCCATGCAGTCGTAAATAAAAAATTTTTAACGACGTAATAGTGCAATTTAATTCGTTAAATTGATCAAAGATTTATGCAGGTTGGTATTAGACGAGTTCAGTAATACAACACACAGTAGGTTGTATTACTGAACTCGTCTAATCGGGGGTTATTCTTGGATTTTTCTAAACGTATTTACAACCCACTTCGCAAATAAATCAAGTGGGTGATTAGGTATGTTGGATTCGTGTTGTACTAAGTAGTATTTATCTTTAGTTGTTAAAGGCTGTTCAAATAATTTATAGAGCCACTTCTCATCTAACCAACTTTGACTAATTGGCAGTGGAATAAGCGCAATGCCCATGCCTTGCTGCGCAGCACGTGCTACACCAAACATACTGTCTATTTGGATAATTTGCGAAGGAGAAAAGTCATCAATGCCTGCTTTTTCAGCCCATTGATGCCACGCCCAAGGACGCGCTTTATGTAGAATTAGCGGAACTTGGTTTAGTGCTTTACGATGATCATTTTTCCACTGATTGAGCAGTTTTTCATTACACGCAGGGATATATTCAAGATTAAATAATTCAGTTACTAAGCCTTCAGTAGGTTTACTAGAGGACAATACAATAGACAAATCGCTATGCCGTGTTATTTCTTTGCGTGTTTTAAGCGTATCCATTTGTAAATTAATATTAGGATGCTCTGTCGTCCACTCGCTTAATTTAGGCATAAGTAGTTCGCTTGCAAAAAACTCAGGCAAGGTAATTGTTAAATTAGTGTTTTGTTGCATCTGACTAAACTCGTTAATGGTACCTTCTAACATGGTAATGATAGGAGATACGGCATCAAAAAAGTTTTTACCAGCTGTTGTTAAACTTATTGAACGTGTTTTACGCTGAAAAAGTTCAATACCAAGCTGTTCTTCAAGTTGTTTTATTTGATGGCTTACTGCCGAAGGTGTTAAGTACAGCTCATTAGCTGCATGCTTAAAACTTAGGCTTCTTGCTGCAAAGCAAAAAGATCGAAGGCCACGAATAGGAGTTTGCATGTTTTCCAGTATTAAGTTGTTTATATAGCCTAGTATAGGCAAAAATCGAACCAGTTAGTAATGTTAGTAATTTCAACAAGTTAAAATTACTCATAGAGCAAGTTCACAAAAGTGGTGCATGATAACAACAAAGTAGTGCAAATGCTCTAGCTAACTAATCATCTATTTATGCAACTATTATAGATAAAAATTTACTACAGATGTATGAATTAGCCTAAAAAGAATGCAAAAGGACAAAAAAAATCCCTCTTGCGAGGGATTTTGGGTAACTCAGCGCCATTGGCACTGGGAATGAGGGCGGTACAGGGTAAAGCGTTATTTTTAAGCTAAAGCCTAAAAAACCATTTCTGGAACTTCACCGTCAACAAGTAATTTACCTGCTGTTTTACTAATGATTTCATCAACAGATACGCCCGGAGCACGTTCTAATAGATGAAATGCGCCGTCTTTAACTTCTAATACGGCTAAATCTGTTACTATTTTTTTTACGCAATTAACGCCAGTAAGCGGTAAAGAGCAGGCCTCTAATAGTTTAGAGTCACCATGCTTACTTGCATGGGTCATAGTTACAATAATATTTTTCGCGCCAGCGACTAAATCCATCGCGCCACCCATGCCTTTAATCAGCTTTTTAGGGATCATCCACGATGCGATGTTGCCGTTCTGGTCAACTTCAAATGCACCCAGAACGGTTAAGTCTACATGACCACCCCGTATCATGGCAAAACTATCTGCACTATTAAATATGGCTGCACCTTTGGCTGCTGTCACGGTTTCTTTACCCGCGTTAATCATATCGGCGTCTAGCTCTGCTTTTGTGGGGTACGGGCCCATGCCTAAAAGGCCATTTTCGGACTGTAACATAACTTCAATATCATCTGGTACATAGTTTGCAACGAGTGTCGGAATTCCTATGCCCAAATTTACGTAGTAACCATCTTGAAGTTCTTGTGCAACGCGCATTGCAACTTGTTCACGTGATAATGCCATAATTATGCTCCTGCTTAATCTCGTGTTGTTACACGTTCAATGCGTTTTTCAAAGCTGCCTTTAATAACGCGATTTACAAAAATACCTGGGGTATGAATTTGGCTTGGCTCAAGCTCACCCGGTTCTACAATTTCTTCTACTTCGGCAACGGTAATTTTGCCTGCTGTTGCAGCCATTGGATTAAAGTTCATGGCAGTGTGTCTAAACACTAAATTACCAAAGCGGTCGGCTTTCCACGCTTTAACAATAGCAAATTCACCCGTTATAGATTCTTCTAAAATATACGGGCGACCATTAAACTCTTTTACATCTTTACCCTCAGCCACAGGAGTACCGTAACCGGTGGCGGTGTAAAACGCAGGTATACCCGCGCCACCAGCTCGCATTTTTTCAGCAAGTGTGCCTTGAGGCGTAAGCTCTACATCAATTTCGCCACTTAATAACTGCTGCTCGAATAGGGCGTTTTCGCCAACGTACGAGGCAACTACTTTTTTAATTTGTTTGTCTTGTAATAAAATACCTAAACCAAAGTCATCAACACCACAGTTATTAGATACTACAGTTAAGTTTTTTGTTTGCATCTGCTTAATTTGTTTAATTAAGCCCTCAGGAATACCACATAAACCAAAACCACCGGCAATAATGGTATCGCCGTCTTTTAATCCTTCCATTGCAGCTTCGTAACTAGAAACTACCTTATCAAAACCGGCCATGAGTCTCTCCTCATTGTGTGCTATTTGTTGTTAATTATCTTTAATCATCATTTTATAAGATAGCCATTTAACCTGAACTCTGGTTAAGAGATTTACTAACATATTGAATTAGGGTGATATTTAAATTTATTTTCTTTAGCCAGAGATTTTCAGTGAAAACAAGGCGAATTTACGCGTCAATAGCTGGCCTATTGCAAGTAAATTCAACGCAGTTAGTGCTGAAAATAGCTGCTCGAGATAGATTTATTATCCAGAGCTCAGGTTATTTAGTGTGTAGTGCCACAGATACTTTGCTCACAGGTTGCTTACCAAGTGCTTTGGTTATTTCCCAGCCAGCGTCACTTAACCTTTGTAAATCAATTCCATGCTCAATGCCAAGCCCTTGTAGTAAGTAAACTACATCTTCGGTGGCAACATTTCCTGACGCACCCTTAGCATAAGGACAGCCACCAAGGCCCGCAACTGCCGCGTCAACCGTTGCAATACCTAGGCTTAAAGCTGCGTAAATATTTGTGAGCGCTTGGCCGTATGTATCATGAAAATGCACGGCCAACTTGGTTTTATCAATGTGCGTTAAAAGTAACTCTATTAACTGCGTTACTTTTTTAGCGGTGCCAACACCTATGGTATCGCCAAGGCTTACTTCGTAACATCCTAAATCTAACAGCTTTTGCGATACCTTGAGTACTGCTTGCGGGTCAATTTCACCCTCATAGGGGCAACCTAGCACACAGCTTACATAACCACGAACGCGGATATTATTCGTTTTAGCAAACGCCATGACTTCGCTAAAGCGTTCAATACTTTGCTCTATTGAGCAGTTTATGTTTTTTTGACAAAACGACTCACTCGCAGCGGTAAATATAGCAAACTCTTTAATGCCAACAGCATGCGCTGCTTGTGCACCTTTTAAGTTAGGTGTAAGGGCGCTTAAATTTACATCGGGTAAATTAAGGGCTGATATTACATCCGCTGAGTCTGCCATTTGTGGCACCCATTTTGGGGATACAAACGCGCCAGCTTCAATATCTTTCAAACCTGCAGCACTTAGGGCGTTAATAAGCGCTACTTTATCGGCTGTGCTTACTGTTTTTTCGTTTTGTAGGCCGTCTCGCGCACCTACTTCAACAATACGTACTTTATTTGCAAAGGCACTCATTATGCACCTTCCTCTGTTGTATCTTCGACAATAGCAAGTAAGGCTCCGTGCGTTACTAATTCGCCTTCACCAAAACAGTAGCTTTTTAAAATGCCGTCGTGTGGTGCGTTAAGCGTGTATTCCATTTTCATGGCTTCAATAATTACAACCGCATCGCCTTTGGTAATTGTGCTACCAATGTCAATTAAGTGCTTAACTACCGTGCCATTGAGTGGGGCGGCAAGTGGCAGTGCTTCGCTTTCATGCGAACTAATATAATGTTTATCAACTAGTTCAAGCTTAGTTTGCAGTGCTTTATTCATAACAGTGACAATATTGCCAACAGTATTATTACCTACAGTAGTTACGTGCGCGCTATGTTTTTCACCGTTAATAAATACACTGCAAAGATTATTATTTAATGTGCCTTGTAAACTAAATACATCCTCGTTATGCGTAATATTATAGCCCGCTGTGGTTTTTATAGCGCTTAGCTGTAAATCGGCAAAAGGGACTTTAATTACTTGTGGTGCATTGAGTGTAAAACCATTCAGCTGTTGCCACGGGCTTGCACTGCTTTGCGCATTTTTGGTATTAGTTAACGATTCTAAATACGCAAAAGCACCAATAAGCTGACTTGCTTGTAATAACGATTTGTCAACCGCAACTAACGAATCACCTTGCTCAGCAATAAAGTGTGTACTTGGCGCACCTTGTTTAAACTTAGGGTGGCTTGCTAAATTATGTAAAAAGCCAATGTTAGTGCTAAAACCCGCTAAATGAAATTGCTCAAGAGCGTGTTGTAAACGGCTCAGTGCTTGTTCGCGATTGTCATCGTGCACAATAAGTTTTGCAATCATCGGATCGTAAAACGGGCTGATTTCGTCGCCTTGTGCAATGCCTGTATCAATGCGTACAAATTCGCTGTTAAGCGGTGTGTGTAGTGCTTCAATAGTGCCCGAGCACGGGATAAAGTCGTTAGCTGGATCTTCTGCGTATATACGCGCTTCAAAGCTATGACCCTGCAATTGAATATCGCTTTGTGTCAGTGGCAATGTTTGCCCACCCGCAATATTAATTTGCCAATTGACTAAATCTACGCCCGTTACCATTTCGGTCACAGGGTGTTCTACTTGTAGGCGCGTATTCATTTCCATAAAGAAAAATTCATCGCCACACAGTAAAAATTCAACCGTACCTGCGCCTCTATAATTTATAGCTAGTGCACAACGTACAGCTGCTTCGCCCATTTCTTTGCGTAGTTCGTCAGATAAACCCGGAGCAGGGGCTTCTTCAATTACTTTTTGGTGACGACGTTGCAAAGAACAATCACGATCACCTAAATAAACACAGTTGCCATGGTTATCTGCAAATACTTGCACTTCAACATGGCGAGGCTGGTTAACGTAGCGCTCAAGTAATACTAAATCGTTACCAAAACCGGCAATGGCTTCACGTTGCGCACCTTGTAATGCGCTCATAAAGTCTTGTGCTTTTTCAACCACACGCATGCCTTTACCGCCGCCGCCAAAGGCCGCTTTGATGAGTACAGGGTAGCCAATTTTTTCAGCTTCACTTTGTAAAAAAGCAGGGTCTTGTTTATCACCATAATAACCTGGTACTAATGGCACATTAGCAGCTGCCATTATTTCTTTAGCGCGGGTTTTAGACCCCATTGCTTCAATGCTACTTGCTGGTGGTCCTACAAAAGCAATGTTATTAGCTTCGCAGGCTTTAGCAAATTCGCTGTTCTCAGATAAAAAACCATAGCCTGGGTGAATACAATCAGCGCCGCAGTCTTTGGCAACTTGTAAAATTTTGTCTGCTACTAAATACGAATCTTTACTTGGCGCAGCACCAATATGGTAAGCCTCGTCAGCCATTTTTACATGCTGGGCATGTTTGTCTACATCAGAATAAACCGCGACCGTGGTTAAGCCCATTTGTTTTGCAGTGCGCATTACTCGGCACGCAATTTCTCCACGATTGGCAATCAGTATTTTTTGTAATCGTTGTGTGTTCATAATCAATCCTACAGTTGCCAAGCGGGTGGGCGTTTATCAAAAAAAGCACTTAGCCCTTCTTGACCTTCTTCAGATACGCGAATTTTTGCAATACGCTCTGCGGTAAGCTCAATGAGTTCATCGGTAATTTCTTTATTTGCTACATCGTTAATTAATGCTTTTGCGGCTTTTACTGCAACAGGTCCGTTATCAATCAGTGTTTGCAGCATATTATCGAGTGCACAGTCTAAATTACCGGTTACTTGATGAATTAAACCAAGTTGCTTAGCAGTATGTGCATCAAACACTTCAGCCGTTAAAAAGTACCTGCGAGCAGCGCGCTCACCAATCGCTTTAATTACATACGGGCTAATAACCGCAGGAATAAGACCCAGCTTTACTTCGCTTAAACAAAATTGTGCATCGTCTTTACTAAGGGCTATGTCGCAACAGGCTATTAAACCCAGAGCACCACCAAAAGCAGCACCTTGCACAGCGCAAATTGTAGGATGAAGGGATCTTGCCAAGACCTGCATTAATTTAGCTAATTGCATTGAATCAGCTAGGTTATCGGCGTAGTTGTTATCCGCCATCGACTTCATCCAGGCTAAATCAGCACCGGCTGAAAAGTGTTTACCTTCTGTTTTTAAAACCAAAGCACGAATATCAAGCGTATTTGCATGTTCAATACACTGAATCAGCTCGTGTATTACTTCACTGTTAAATGCGTTTCTTTTTTCTGGGCGGCTTAACACAAGTACAGCCACATTAGATTTTGTTATTTGTAGTGTTACTGACATTTTGCGCTCCGGTTACATTCTAAATACGCCAAATTTCGAATCACGTTTTGGTGCGTTATTCGCAGCCGTTAACGCAAGCCCTAATACATTACGCGTATCGGCAGGGTCTATAATGCCGTCGTCCCACAAGCGTGCGCTTGCGTAATACGGATGACCTTGCTCTTCGTACTGATCAATAATTGGCTTTTTAAAGTCACTAATTTCTTGCTCGCTCATGCTCTGGCCTTTGCGTGCTAAACCATCTTGTTTAACTTGCGCCATTACACCCGCTGCTTGCTCGCCGCCCATGACAGAAATACGGGCATTAGGCCACATCCACATCATGGTTGGTTCAAATGCACGGCCACACATTCCGTAGTTACCTGCGCCGTAAGAGCCGCCAATAAGTACAGTGAATTTAGGCACATCAGCACACGAAACCGCCATCACCATTTTAGCGCCGTGCTTAGCAATACCTTCGGCTTCGTATTTTTTACCCACCATAAAGCCGGTAATATTTTGTAAAAACACTAAAGGAATATTGCGCTGAGCGCACAGTTGAATAAAGTGCGCGCCTTTTTGCGCCGACTCACTAAATAAAATACCGTTATTAGCCACTATGCCAACAGGATTGCCGTAAATACTGGCAAAACCGGTGACCAGCGTTTCACCAAAGTAACGTTTAAATTCATCAAATGATGAGTCGTCCACTGTGCGAGCTATTACTTCGCGTACATCAAACGGCTTTTTAAGGTCGGTGCCTACAATGCCGTAAAGCTCGTTTATATCGTAACGGGGTGGTTTTACATCATCTAGAAGAGGGGCTGTAGGGCGTGTGTAATTAATACGCTCAATACATTGGCGCGCAATAGACAGCGCATGAGCATCGTTTTCAGCGTAGTGATCGGCAACACCCGAAATTTTACAGTGCACATCGGCGCCGCCTAGTTCTTCGGCTGTTACTTCCTCGCCGGTTGCTGCTTTTACAAGGGGCGGACCTGCTAAAAATATAGTGCCTTGATCTTTTACAATAATGCTTTCATCGGCCATTGCAGGTACGTACGCACCACCTGCGGTACATAATCCCATTACCACGGCAATTTGTGGAATGCCTTTACCCGACATACGGGCTTGATTGTAAAAAATACGACCAAAATGCAACTTGTCCGGAAATACATCGTCTTGCTCAGGCAGGTTAGCACCGCCCGAATCCACCAAATAAATACATGGTAAGTGGCAGCGCTCTGCAATGTCTTGTGCGCGTAAGTGTTTTTTAACGGTAAGCGGAAAATATGTACCGCCTTTAACCGTGGCATCGTTTGCAATAATCATGCATTCAACGCCTTTAACACGGCCAATACCGGCTACAACGCCTGCACAAGGTATTGCTTGTTCGTACACACCAAAGGCTGCAAATTGCGAAATTTCTAAAAACGGTGAGCCTTCGTCAATTAATGTATTTATGCGGTCGCGTACAAATAATTTACCACGGCCTTCGTGGCGCTCTTTTAATGCAGCGCCTCCGCCTTGGCTAATTGTTGCTACTTTATCGCGTAAATCATCCACCAGCGCTGACATATTTTTATGGTTTTGCACAAACGTTGGGTCGTGAGGATTAACGCTCGATTTTAAAATAGTCATGGTTTAATCCTTAACGGCTTTCTGTGAAAAGTTCGCGGCCAATAAGCATGCGGCGTATTTCTGATGTACCTGCACCAATTTCGTATAATTTAGCGTCACGAAGTAGGCGACCTGTTGCGTATTCGTTTATGTAGCCATTGCCACCTAAAATTTGAATCGCATCTAGTGCCATTTTAGTTGCAAGCTCTGCTGCGTATAAAATTGCTCCGGCTGCATCTTTACGGGTTGTTTCGCCTCGGTCACACGCTTTAGCTACTGTGTATACGTATGAACGCGCAGCATTCATTTGTGTATACATGTCGGCTACTTTGCCCTGAATTAACTGAAATTGACCAATCGGGGTATCAAACTGTTTACGCTCATGAATGTATGGCACCACTATGTCCATACACGCTTGCATTATGCCAAGCGGGCCCGCTGCAAGTACTACGCGTTCGTAATCAAGGCCACTCATAAGTACTTTAACGCCTTCGTTTAAGTTACCTAAAATATTCTCTTCTGGCACTTCGCAGTTTTCAAATACTAGCTCACAGGTGTTTGAGCCGCGCATGCCCAGTTTGTCGAGCTTTTGCGCTGTTGAAAAACCAGGAAAGTCACTTTCAACAATAAATGCGGTAATGCCTTTAGCGCCGGCGTTTAAATCTGTCTTAGCGTAAATTACTAACGTGTGCGCGTCTGGGCCATTGGTGATCCACATTTTATTACCGTTTAAAATGTACTTATCGCCTTTTTTTTCGGCTTTGAGTTTCATCGATACAACGTCAGAGCCCGCATTAGGCTCGCTCATTGCAAGGGCACCAATGTGCTCGCCACTAATAAGCTTAGGTAAGTATTTTTCTTTTTGAGCTTGTGTGCCGTTACGGTTAATTTGATTAACGCACAGGTTTGAATGTGCTCCATAGCTTAACCCTATAGAGGCACTGGCACGGCTAATTTCTTCCATAGCAATAACATGTTCTAAGTAACCTAAACCGGCGCCGCCAAGTTCTTCAGATACGGTCATACCTAGTACGCCCATTTCGCCCATTTGAGACCAAAGTTGATTTGGAAAAGCGTTATCTAAGTCCGTTTTTTCAGCAAGCGGGGCAATCTCCTGACTCGCAAAACTGTTTACGTGGTCGCGGATCATATCGGCGGTTTCGCCAAGGCCAAAGTTCATTTCTTTATATAGTGAAATAGTGCTCATGATTCATTCCTGTGTGACGTGTGTGTTGTCAGTGTGTTTTTATTTTAAAAATAAACTTACTTGTCTATTTTATTAAGCGTGTCTCTACAGCGGCGCTCGGCCGTCACCAACTCCATAAGAACAACTTTAATGTCGTCCATTTGTTGAGATAGGTCTGCTTTTTTTTCTGAAATAAGGTCAAGCATAGTAACCAACTGCTTAGCGCTTGATTTATCTGCGTCGTACAGTTCAAACAAACGACCGGTTTCGGCCAATGTAAAGCCAAGGCGCTTACCACGTAATATTAGTTTTAAACGCACTTTATCGCGTTTTGAATAAATACGGGTTTGACCATTACGTTCTGGCGTTATTAACCCTTGGTCTTCGTAAAAGCGAATAGAGCGGGTTGTAATGTCAAATTCTTTAGCGAGTTCGCTAATGCTAAATGTTTGTTCATTACTGGCCGGCATTTTGGCTGAGCTTGCAAAGTTTGTTTGATTATCTGGTTTCATAATTGTATTTACCTCATTCGAATAACTCCAATATAAGTGAAGTTTACGTAAAGGTAAAGCTTGGTGTGATTTGAAACTATTTATAAAGGGATGTTTAAGCGAGGTATTGATTTATATTATTAATATTCAATGGGTTAATTTTATTTTATCAGTTTAGTCTAACCGATGGAAAATAATCCTTACACTTATAAAACTAAAAATTAAGCTGTTTTTAGTTGACGTTGGCGTAAACGTTAGTATTGTGTAAGGGTAATAAATAATAAATGAATACTAAATTAATAGAGCAAATATACTAACAACTATTTGCATATAAATACAATGGAGTTAGTTATGACTTTAGAATCAGTGGTAATTGTAGCAGCAAAACGCACCCCAATGGGTGGTTTTATGGGAGCGTTAAGTGATGCGCAGTCTACCGAGCTTGGCGCAACCGCCATTGCCAGCGCACTTGCACAAACTGGTTTAGCTAATGATGCAATAGACGAAGTAATTATGGGCTGCGTATTACCAGCAGGCCTTGGACAAGCACCCGCACGCCAAGCAATGTTAAAAGCAGGCCTTGCACTTAGCACTGGCGCTACAACAATAAACAAAGTATGTGGCTCTGGTTTAAAAGCGGCCATGCTTGCAAACGATTTAATTAAAGCAGGCTCTATTCAATCTGCTATTGCCGGTGGCATGGAGAGCATGACAAACGCACCGTACTTTATTCCAAAAGCGCGTGGCGGAATGCGTATGGGACATGGCGAAATAAAAGATCACATGATGAGCGATGGCCTTGAAGATGCTTACGACAACAAAGCAATGGGGTGTTTTGCACAAGACACCGCCGACGAATACGGCATTGGTCGTGAGCAAATGGATGCGTTTGCATTAGGCTCATTAAGTAAAGCTAAAGCCGCGATACAAAATGGTAGCTTTGATAACGAAGTTGCACCCCATACAATGCAAACACGCAAAGGCGATGTAACAGTATCGATTGATGAGCAACCAGGTAACGCCCGCCCAGAAAAAATTCCTACCTTACGTGCTGCTTTTAAAAAAGACGGCACTATTACAGCGGCTAATTCATCGTCAATTTCAGACGGTGGCGCAGCGCTTATATTAATGAGCGAATCAAAAGCAAAAGAGCAAGGCTTAACACCGCTTTGTAAAATTGTAGCGCACAGCACGCACTCTCAAAAACCAAGTGAATTTACAGTAGCGCCAGTAGGGGCTATGAACAGCGTGCTTGAAAAAGCAGGTTGGGCTGTAAACGATGTTGACCTTTGGGAAATTAACGAAGCATTTGCCATGGTAACCATGCTGGCTATTAACGAGTTAAAACTTGATGAAAGCAAAGTAAACGTTAATGGCGGTGCATGTGCACTTGGCCACCCAATTGGTGCAAGCGGCGCGCGTATTTTAGTAACGCTTATTCATGCCCTTAAAAACCGAGGCCTTAAAAAAGGCATTGCGTCTTTATGTATTGGTGGCGGTGAAGCGGTTGCTATGGCCGTAGAAGCATATTAACTAGGTATTTAATAGTTATAAGAAAGCTGTACGAATAACTATAAAAGCGCTGCACTAATAATACTAACAAAGCGGCGCTACCAATTTTAAAAGAGAACACACAACTCACACACTAGGATTTAATCATGCACCAAGTACCACTACTTATTAATGGCGAATTTATTCAATCAGCATCAAAAGAGCTTATCGATGTTATAAACCCAGCAACTCAAGAAGTACTTGCACAAGTGCCATGTACCACAGAATCAGAAATGGACGCGGCAATAGCCTCAGCTTCTGAGATGTTTAAAACATGGAAAGACGTACCTATTACTGAACGTGCTCGCATTATGATGAAGTACGCTGCGCTATTAAAAGAACATCATGATGAGCTTGCTACCATTATTTGCCACGAATTGGGTAAAACGTTTGAAGATGCAAAAGGCGATGTTTGGCGCGGTATTGAAGTAGTAGAACAAGCAGCGAACGCACCATCATTAATGATGGGTGAAACAATGGAGAACGTAGCGCGTAAAATCGATACGTATTCTTACATGCAGCCACTTGGCGTATGCGCGGGCGTAACCCCGTTTAACTTCCCAGCAATGATCCCTCTTTGGATGTTCCCGCTGGCTATTGTGTGTGGTAACACCTTTATTTTAAAACCGTCTGAGCAAGACCCACTTACACCTATGCGCTTAGCAGAGCTATTTATTGAAGCCGGTGCACCAAAAGGCGTATTACAGGTTGTTCATGGTACAAAACCACAAGTAGACCGCTTACTAGAAGATAAAGCAGTGCGTGCTATTTCGTTTGTTGGCTCGTGTGGTGTAGGTGCTTATATTTATTCTAAAGGCACACAAAATCTTAAACGCGTGCAAGCGTGTGTTGGCGCTAAAAACCACATGGTCATTATGCCTGATGCAAGTAAATCGCACGTTGTAAACAACCTAGTAGGCGCATCAGTAGGTGCTGCTGGCCAGCGTTGTATGGGTATTTCGGTTGCTGTATTTGTAGGTCAAGCAAGTCAGTGGGTAGATGAAATTAAAGCAGGCTTTAAAAATGTACGCCCAGGCGTGTGGGATGATGCAAACGCGGCATACGGTCCACAAACATCAAAAGCAGCAAAAGCACGTATTTTATCACTCATTGCTGGTGGTAAAGAGCAAGGCGCTACTTGTTTAATTGATGGTTCTGACTTTACGGTTGAAGGGTATGAGCAAGGTAACTGGGTTGGCCCAACGTTATTTACCGATGTAACCAAAGAGATGGATTTATACAAAGAAGAAATATTTGGTCCAGTACTGGCGTGTATGTTTGTAGACACGCTTGATGAGGCAATCGCACTTATTAACGACAGCCCTTACGGTAACGGCACCTCGTTATTTACCTCAAGCGGCGCAGTGGCTCGTAAATTCCAACACGAAATTGAAGTAGGCCAAGTAGGTATTAATGTGCCAATTCCGGTGCCACTTCCGTTCTTTTCGTTCACTGGTTGGAAAGGCTCATTTTATGGCGATACTCACACGTACGGTAAACAAGGTATTCGTTTTTATACAGAAACTAAAACGATTACATCACGTTGGTTTGAAGACGACATTGCGTCGGGTCCAAACATGAGTATTAACTTAAAATAATCGTAATTAAAAAATGAGTAAATAAAAGAATAATTAATAAAAAAGATGGGCGCGAAGGCTACTTCACACACAACACACACATAAGCCTTCGCCGCTCGTCACAAACTATCCCTGTGACGGGAAACACTAACAACACAACTAACACAATTAAAGAGGTCTACCATGGACTTTAACTTATCAGAAGATCAACAAGCCTTTGCTCAAACAGCACGCCAATTTGCCGAGTCAGAACTTGCGCCCCATGCCGCAAAATGGGATCGCGAACATATTTTTCCTAAAGACACGATTAAAGCAGCGGGCGAGCTTGGTTTTTGTGGTTTATACACGCCAGAGGAAGCAGGCGGCCTTGGTTTATCTCGTTTAGATTCGAGCATTATTTTTGAACAACTTGCTATGGGCTGTACCGCAACAACGGCTATGTTAACCATTCATAATATGGCTACCTGGATGGTAGCAAGTTTTGGTACCGATGCCGTTAAAGACAAATACGTAGAGCAATTAGTAATGGGCGAGCTACTTGCCTCTTACTGTTTAACAGAGCCTGGATCGGGCTCAGACGCCGCATCACTTAAAACAAAAGCCGTGCTTGAGGGCGATGAGTACGTTATTAACGGCTCAAAAATGTTTATATCGGGCGCTGGCGAAACCGAAGTGCTAGTTGTAATGGCACGTACAGGCGGCGAAGGCGCTGCGGGTATTTCGGCATTTGTAGTGCCTGCCGACGCAAAAGGCGTTGAATACGGCAAAGCTGAGGAAAAAATGGGTTGGAACGCACAACCAACACGCCTAATTAGCTTTGAAGATGTACGCATTCCTGCGCATAACTTGTTAGGCGCAGAGGGCGAAGGCTTTAAATTTGCGATGCAAGGCCTTGATGGCGGCCGAATTAACATTGCCACATGTTCAATTGGTACAGCGCAAGCGGCGCTTAATACCGCCCGTGAATATTTAAAAGAACGTACACAATTTGGTAAACCATTGGCTGCGTTTCAAGCATTGCAATTTAAAATTGCCGATATGAACACCGAACTTGTAGCTGCGCGCCAAATGGTTAGGCTTGCTGCATTTAAACTTGATAATAACGACGTTGAAAAAACCACTTACTGCGCCATGGCTAAACGTTTTGCTACCGATGTTGGCTTTACTGTGTGTAACGACGCACTGCAAATTCATGGTGGTTACGGTTACATAAAAGAATACCCGCTTGAGCGCCATGTACGTGATGTACGCGTTCATCAAATTTTAGAGGGCACTAACGAAATTATGCGTGTAATTATTGCGCGCCGTATTTTGGCTGAGTCTGCAAGCGACGTTTTATAAGGAGCAATGTATGTCAGAATCTAAATCTAATCCGAGTATTGAACTTACAACCGAAGGTCATGTTGCTATTTTAACTATGTCTAACCCGCCAGCAAACACCTGGACAAAAGACACCCTAGTTGATTTAAAAAATACCGTTAATGAGCTTAATAATAATAAAAATATTTATGCATTAGTACTGACTGGTGAAGGCGAGAAGTTTTTTAGCGCGGGTGCCGACCTAAATGTATTTGCTGGTGGCGATAAAGGCGTAGCCGCCGATATGTCGCGTGTATTTGGTGAAGCATTTGAAGCACTGACTAATTTTAGAGGCGTGTCGGTTGCAGCCATTAATGGCTATGCAATGGGCGGCGGGCTAGAAGTTGCCCTAGCGTGCGATATACGTATAGCTGAAGAGCAAGCACAAATGGCGCTCCCTGAAGCTAAAGTTGGGTTATTACCCTGTGCGGGGGGCACACAAAATTTAGCTTGGCTGGTAGGCGAAGGCTGGGCAAAACGAATGATTTTATGCGGCGAGCGCTTAAAAGCTGATAAAGCCTTGCAAATTGGCTTAGTAGAAGAAGTAGTACCACAAGGTGAAAGCTTTGCGGCAGCACTAAAACTTGCCAACCAAGTGGCCGATCAAAGCCCCACCTCAGTTGCAGCATGTAAAACATTGATTCAAAAAGGGCGCCATCAACCAATGGCAAGTGTATTACCTCTTGAACGCGAGTTATTTGTTGGTTTATTTGATACCGAAGATCAACAAGAAGGCGTAAACGCCTTTTTAGAAAAACGCCGCGCTAACTGGGTAAATGGCTAATGAGTGCTTTAACATTATTAAATAGCGCCGATGAGCCCGTGGTATTTGAAACCGCAACCGCAGAAAATGGCAGTTTAATTGGGCTTATTACACTCAATGCGCCAAAAGCGTTAAATGCACTTAATTTTGAGATGATCAAATTACTTGAACCGCAATTGCGAGCTTGGCAAGACGATGATGCTATTGCGATGGTCTTGTTAAAAGGCGCAGGCGATAAAGCATTTTGTGCTGGTGGCGATGTTGTAAGCCTTTATCATGCAATGGCGCAAGGTAAACCAACAAGCTTAGTTGAAGAGTTTTTTACGCTTGAGTACAAGCTTGATTACCTTATTCATACCTTTGATAAACCAATCCTTGTTTGGGGTAACGGCATAGTGATGGGCGGCGGTTTAGGGCTAATGGCCGGTGCTAGCCACCGCGTTGTTACTGAAACATCACGCATTGCCATGCCAGAGCAAACCATAGGTTTATACCCTGATGTAGGCGGCAGTTACTTTTTACATAAAATGCCACAAAGTGTGGGGCTTTTTTTAGGGCTAACGTCGGCATCAATTAACTGCGACGACGCGCGTTTTGTATCACTTAGTGATCACTTTATCGACAGCACTAAATATGATTCCATGCTTGAGCAAATTTTAGCAGCTAAATGGGGCAAAACCGCAAGCTTAAATCATGAGCGTTTAACTAAGTTATTAACCGATTTAGACAACCAATCTGCGCGTATGCCAAAAGGCAATATAAAAGCTAATTTAAAAACGATTCAAAAGCTGGGTGAATTTACAACCTTGCAGGAGCAAGTTGATTATATTTTAGGGTTAGCTACTGACGATAAATGGCTACAACGCGCCCAAAAGTCACTAAAACACGGATGCCCACTAAGCTGCGCACTCGTTAGTGAGCAATTAAAAACAAGTAAAGGCAAAAGCTTATTAGCGTGTTTTAAAATGGAGCTGGGTATGTCGGTTCGCGCTGGCGAAGTAGGTGAGTTTCAAGAAGGCGTAAGAGCGCTATTAATAGATAAAGACGGCGCGCCTAATTGGCAGTACAAAACACTTAGTGATGTACCACAAACAATAATCGACAGCTTTTTTGCTAATCGCTTTGGCGAAAACCATCCACTCAATGGCTTAGACACGCCGATACACAAATAAAGGAAAGACGATGACTAAACTCAATATCGGTTTTATCGGCTTAGGCAATATGGGCGGCCCAATGGCGGCTAACTTAATTAAAGCTGGACATACTGTGAGTGCGTTCGATTTAAACCAGTCGGTCGTAAATGAACTTGCAAGCAAAGGCGCAAAAGCCGCAGTTGATGCAAAGCAGTGCGCAACTAACGCTGATGTACTTATTAGTATGTTACCTGCAGGCAAGCATGTTAAATCGCTGTATTTAGGAAATAACGACGACAGCGGCTTAATTAATGTGCTGAGCAAAAATACATTAGTAATTGATTGCTCAACAATAGATGCAGGATCAGCACGCACTGTAGGCAGCGTACTTGGTAAACAAGGAATAAGCTTTGTAGATGCACCGGTATCGGGCGGCGTTGCAGGCGCAACCGCAGGCACACTTACTTTTATTGTAGGCGGCGAAAAAGCCGCGTTTGATAAAGCACATATAGTGCTGAGTGATATGGGTAAAAACATATTTCATGCAGGCGATATTGGCGCAGGCCAAGTAGCAAAAATATGTAATAACATGCTACTTAGCATTTTAATGGCAGGCACCAGCGAAGCACTGCAAATGGGTATTAATAACGGCCTCGATCCTAAAGTACTTAGCGACATAATGACCGCAAGTTCTGGCCGTAACTGGACGCTTGAACTTTACAACCCTTGCCCAGGTGTAATGGATACAGCCCCTGCTAGTAACGATTACAAACCAGGCTTTATGGTTGATTTAATGGCTAAAGATTTAGGCCTTGCCATGGAAGCCGCGCAGCAAAGTAATTCATCAACCCCTATGGGTTCAATGGCTAAAAATTTATACACTATGCTACAGCACCAAGGTGCGGGTAGTGATGACTTTAGTGCCATTTTTAAACTGTTTTCTAAGTAGGAGCAACGCGTGGAAATTAAAAATAACACGGTAGTAATAACCGGAGGCGCACAAGGTTTAGGCTTTGCAATGGCGCAAAAGTTTGCACTTATGGGTGCCAACATTGCTTTAATAGATATGGCACAAGACTTATTAAACACCGCATGCGAGCAACTTATGCAATTAATGCAGCTTGAAGGTGTAACCAGCAATATTAAAGGTTATGCCGCAAACGTAACAAATGAGAGCGAAGTAGAAAACGTATTTAATACCATTAACAGCGATTTTGGCCACATTGGTGTGCTTATAAACAACGCCGGTATTTTACGCGACGGCATGTTTATAAAGGCTAAAGACGGCAAAGTCGTTAAAAAAATGTCTCTTGAGCAATTTCAATCAGTTATTGATGTAAACCTGACCGGTGTGTTTTTAGCAGGGCGGGAAGCTGCAAGCCACATGATTGAATCTGGTAAAGGCGGCGTTATAGTTAATATGTCGAGCGTAGCGCGAGCAGGTAACATAGGCCAAACAAATTACGCAGCATCAAAAGCAGGCGTAGTGGCACTTACCACCACATGGGCTAAAGAACTAGGTCGTTTTGGTATACGTGTAGGCGCTATTGCACCAGGTGTAATAAGTACCGCCATGACCGACGCCATGAAGCCCGAAGCCAAACAACGTATGCTCGCAGTAACGCCAGTAGGGCGCTTAGGCGAAAGCGACGAAATTGCCCATACTGCACAATACATAATCGAAAACGACTTTTTTACCGGCCGCGTGGTTGAAATAGACGGCGGCATTCGTTTGTAAACCGAACTGGATTAAGGTTGATTAAAAGCATAGCTCTTTGGGTTATGCTTTTTTGTTTTAAATCGGGGAGTTTATAATCTTGAAAAAGGGCTGATAACTCCTTTTATAAATTTGTTGTAAACCGCTTGCTATACATAAGCTCTTTAAACCTGCACTGTTTGCATAGACAGTTGTTTGTGTTTTGTCTAATAACATTATTAAAAGTCGTTTTGGCGTATTTTAACAATGGTAATTTTATAACATACGTAATTACTTGTTTACATTAAAGTTGTTTGGTGGAATTATTGAGTTATGTAATATACACCGTTTTGGGGTGTTCAATAAGCTGTTATATTTCATGGTGTTATATAGGAGGCTTGGTGAAGACTTATAAATATCTAGGAAAAATAGCATCTGAATGTTTTCTTAAAGAGCAGACAATTAGGCTATCTCAACCGAAAGCTTTTAATGACCCATTTGAACTCCAGCCAGAATTTCATGTGACAGATGTGAATTTTAATGAAGGAGAAGAACGGCCCTGTAAGTTTGTTATACATGGACACGAATCCTTCTTTGAAAAATATATAATTACAGAACCTTCGATAGCTACCCAATTGAAAAAGTTAAATGGTAAGGAAATCTTTTCGCAACTTAATGATCAGATAGGGATCTTATGCCTTACCCAGGCGGATACTATAATTCCTAGCAACTTTTTAATGTGGTCGCACTACGCTGAATCCCATCAGGGGTTAGTAATTGAATTTAAGCCTGAGAGTAAATACATCCTTAAATCAAGACCAGTACATTATTATCCGCGAAGGCCAATTATTGATGCTAAGCTATTGATTGAGAACGAATATGTAGCTATCGATGACTTATATTTCAAATCCGATGTATGGGATTATGAAAATGAGATCAGAATAACTAAAAGCCTTTCTGAGTGTAACAACATAGGTGTAAAAGATGCGATGAATAACGATATTTACGTATCTGACGTCCCATTAGATAGCATTAAGTGTATATATCTTGGTTGCAATTCAAACGATGAGTTAAAGTCGTTAGCTTTTAAATTTAATAAAGAATTGGGTATTAATATTGTTTTTCTAAGAGTTCATGATGAGGAATATAAATTAATACCCTATGTAAATTTCGGTTGTTCTTATTCTGAAATGTTTAGAATTAATGAACAATTGTTATTTAGTCGAGAAAAAATGTAAAAAGCGCTTTAAAACGGAAATAAAACAGTGGGTTAGGTTTCGCTTCGCCAAGGAAATTAGGATGACACCCATCCTAATTAATGTGAAAAATGTCAACAAAAACAGTATGAAGAGTGCATTATTATAAATAATGAATCACCCAAAAAGCTGAGCTATGTAGACAAAAATAAAAGTAATAATAGACAGCCCAATCGAGCTACGATAGCTGTTTGACGTGGTTTAATGGATTCGACTACCCCAGTTAAGAGATAATCAACTTAACTGGAGATCGATAATGACAAAACGTAAAAAGTATTCCAAAGAATTTAAACTTGATGCTATCGCATTAGTTGTTGAGCAAAACTACTCACAAGCAGAAGCCTCTAGAAATTTAGGGGTAAATCCCAACATGCTTGGTCGCTGGATAAAAGAAGCTGAAAATGATGATGGGCATGCTTTTAGAGGGAACGGTAATTTAACCCCTGAGCAAGAAGAGATCAGAGAGCTAAAAGCGCAAGTGAAACGCCTAGAAATGGAGCGTGAAATATTAAAAAAAGCGACGGTCTTCTTTGCCAAAGAAACGAAGTGAAATATTCGTTCATAACCCAATACAAGAAGACCTGGCCTGTGGCGACAATGTGCCGAATACTGGGTGTAAAAAGTAACAATTACTATAGTTATCAAAAGCGATTCTCAACTAAATCAGAGGATCCAACACATCAAGAAATGATTGATTGTGTCAAGGACATAGCGCACTTCAGTGATAATACTTACGGTGAAAGGCGTATTCAGAAAGTCTTAAATGCACTCGGTTTTCCGGTGAGTCGTTACAAAACAGCACAGCTAATGAAAGAGGCAAATGTCTGGGTGCGTTATAAAAAGAGATACAAAGTGACAACGAATAGTGAGCATAATAAGCCTATTTATCCCAATGTACTTGAGCAAAACTTCAACGTTGAAGCAGCTGATCAAGCCTGGGTACAAGATATCACTTATGTTTGGACTGCAGAAGGTTGGTTGTATCTGGCGGTAGTGATTGATTTATATTCGCGCAAAGTCGTTGGTTGGAGCATGGGCTCACGAATGAAAGGGCAGCTTGTCTGTGACGCACTGACTATGGCGATGTGGCAACGCCAGCCCAAAACAGGGTTAATTATCCATTCAGATCAAGGGGTTCAATATGCAAGCCACCAATATCGTAAATTGCTCAAGTCAAATGACTTCATTGGTAGCATGAGTAAGAAAGGCTGTTGCTGGGATAATGCTGTTGCAGAAAGCTTCTTCGGTAGTTTGAAGCAAGAGCGCGTGCATTGGAAAAACTACCCAACGCGTTATGAGGCTCAACAGGATGTAATGAATTACATCTGTATGTGGTACAACAGTCGTCGCTTACATTCGTACTTAAATTATCAAAGCCCAAATGACTTTGAAGAACGAATCGAAACATTAGATATGGTTTCTTAACTAGGGTGACTGAATTTAGTTGACCACGTCAGTTTATTAAAGAATGGCAAACGACTTGGCTGTATCAAACCGGCTCTCCTTTAAATATAAAGCGGAATATTACGGTGAATAAAGGCATGAATAAATTGACCTTACGGGGTCAAACAAAAGTGAATGCCTTTACTTTACACTGCGGCAACTGTATTGCCTTGTTCATAATATAGAAAAGCTGCAAAACACGATGCACTAAAAAGGGGAAGCCCTTTTAAGCCAAAATAAAGCCACTGAGACACCCGTAAATCCTTCCAAAACGCCAGTTAAAACAATACCAAACCAGCTTTTATATTCTATGAAAAATACAGTAATCAATTGAATCAAAATAGGAACTCAGCTATGGTCTATTTATCAATAAAAATAAATTTAAAAACGAGTTAATCTACAGGCTCGTTATAGCGCAATCAGAATTGGTCGTATCATCATAAAGGGAAGTAGTATCAGTGAATGTCGAAGAAGTATTTGGAGTTAGTGGTAAGCAAGTTGAAAGTCACGTTGAAAGGGAACAAGTTGACGATAAATTTAAAGATGCACTTCGTACCGATAAGCAAATTATTGTTTATGGTGCTTCCAAACAAGGGAAGACAGCTTTAGTCAAAAAATACATTAAGTATGAAGAAAATATACTTATTAGTTTATCACCCAAAACAACCCTTAAAGACATTTACCAATCTATACTACGAAAATCTGATGTGGTTCTAAAAACTTCTTTCTCAGAAGGAACTGGTGACTCCACCAAAATAAAGTCGAAAGCCTCTATTCAAGGTGCAGTTGCTATGGTTTTAAAAGGCAAGGTGGAAGTAGGATTAGATAAAGCTAAAAATACGAAACTTGAAGATCAATTCGATGAAATAGAATTTAATTTGGAGCTGCCTGATGATGTTGCTGATTTAATTCATAGAGTTGGGCATAAAAAAGTTATCATTTTAGAAAACTTTCATTACCTCCCTGAAGAACTGCAAAGGACATTTGCATATGATTTAAGGACATTCCAAGATTTAAAGGTACGGTTCATAATTTTGGGTGTTTGGAAAGAAGCGAATAGGTTAGCGCAATTTAATAATGAACTTCAAGATAGGATTTTTGAGATTCCAGTTGAACCATGGCTTGAAGACGATTTTAAAGCAATTGCAACTAAAGGTTCAGAGGTTCTGAATATTACATTTTCAACAGTGATTTTGATGAGTTGCATTGAAAATGCATTCGGGAGTGTAGGTGTATTCCAAGAGCTTTTAAAAAACACATGCATAAAAAGCGGTGTTATCAATAAACAATTAGAAAACAAGTTTATTGATAACATTGAGTTTTACGACCAAGCAATTCAATCAAAAACAGAAGAGTACTCAGGCCGACATTTAAGAAATTTAGAATCTATGGCATGTGGCAATGGCGTCGCTATCTCTGTAGATAAACCAATGCCATACTTTTTACATTATTATATTGTCATGCATATTTTGGAGCTAGGTTTTCATGGTGTTAACGGAGGTATAAGCAAAGAAGCACTTTTGCATGCATTGAAGCAAATACACCATAGAAAAGACACTTTAAATGGTGCTTTATTGACTAGAGCTCTCAAAGGGTTGACTGAATTGCAATCTAGCAAAGGTATCCGTCCGCCGGTAATCGCATACGATTCAAACTCTAGGCAGTTAAAAATAGTCGACTCTACATTTTATTTTTTTCTGAAAAATGCGAACCTTGAAAATATTAAAGATGAAATATTGTGCCCAATGGATGGCTTGGATATATAGCGCTATAATCGGGTAGCCGGAGGTCTCTAACCTCCAGCCCCCACACCACCCATCATGCGGGTCCGCAATGGGCGGTTCATCTCCCGTAATGAATATTGATCCAAATATCTCTCAATGACACTAAACCTTGTGACGCTAAGTAGTCATTGCCTAGCGCAATGTTAATTCCTTTTGTTTTTGAGCTTCTACAAGGGCCTTTACTGGTGATACCACAGGCTATGGCGAGTCGTTCGCTAACACCCAATTTCATTAAACTGCGTACTTTGGTGCGAGGTTTACGCCATTGCCGCCAGTAGCACATTCTTATCCTGCGGCGGATCCAGTGATCTAAATCCACCGTTAGCTGATAAGCGTTGGCTATTAGGTAGTAGTGTCCCCAGCCGCGTAAATACTGCGTGAGTTTATGAATTTGTAGGGTCATTGAGATCCCCCAGTTGCGGTTAGTGAGTTCTCTTACATTTGCTTTAAATTTCTTTAGCGGAATATTACAATGAACAAAGGCATGAATAAATTGACCTTACGGGGTCAAGCGAAAGTGAATGCCTTTAGTTTATGCTGCGGCAACTGTATTGCCTTGTTCATAATATAGAAAAGCTGCAAAACACGATGCATTAAGAAGGGTAAGCGCTTTTACCCTAAATAAAAGCCACTCAAGTACCCGTAATCCCGTCCAAAACGCCAATTAAAACAACACCAAACTCCCACTTTATATTCTGCATAAAATACAGTAATCGATTGAACCAAAATAGGAACTCAGCTATGGTTTGTTTATCAATAAAACAAATAAAAAAACGAGTTAATCTACAGGCTCGTTATGTGTTTTTCAAACTATGAGTAAATTTAAAGTTTTATTAATCCCTGTAGCTACTTTACTAGGAGCGCTATTAGGTTATTTTCTAGCACCGCCACAACCACTTTATCCCTTTGCAGGTGAAAAGCATGAACTTGAACTCATTTACTATATTGAGCTTCATATAATCATTTATTTAGGTTTCTTTTCAGCATGCATTACATTTTTATTTTCTAAGCTCCTCAATACTTCCATAAGTTTAGCCATCGGTTCATTAATTTCAGTTGGTTTATTTATTGGCGCAATAGGTGATTTAAGGAGCGGAGCTATACCTTATTACAGTTTTCGCGAAATAGTTGTATATGTTGTTGGTTGTATTTCTTGGTATGGTATAGTTTATTTGTTCAGTCACTTTTCTAATAAAAACAAAGTGGTATAAACACATAACAAGCCAACTAAGCTGGACTATAGCTAGGGAAAGTATGCAGAAAATTTTAGTTTTAGCGGTTATTTTAGTTTCTGGTTTTGTGAAAGCAGAATCTGATCCTTGTGAGTCAACCCAATACCCAGTTAAATGGGAATCTGAATTAGTGCATCCCGAATCTTATGAGCTTCCAGCCATTTTCTACAAAACTAATTATTCAAAGGTAATTTTACCTGTATCAAAAGCGATAGACTTTGTTAAAAATAATATGGCAAACCATAAGGCATATTTAAAAGACGCTAAAGCTTACATACTTGAAAGCTTATCTAAAATGCCAAAAAACAAACTTATAGACCACTCAAACCTCTTAATTCCAACAGATGGCTTGCAAGGACGAGAGTTGAGTAAAGCCATTCATGTTATGGCTGGATATCAAGGGCTATTCGAGGGATTACTATTAAAAAATGAGGCGTCAGTTAGTATTAATGGTAATTGGGTAAATTCATCAAGCGTTACTTACATGGTAGGCAATGATCCTGCTCTCTTGGATGACTTGAGTTTTGTTCATAAGTTAATTGTTTCTAACTCAAACCAAGTAGTGTTTGAAAAATGCTGGTTAGATAGAAAATAGCCATATAACAAAACGCGCTGAGGTGGGCGACTAGTAAAATTTGGCTATTAATTGTGGGAAGCTGAAAATAGTAAGTAAGATTTTAAAAACTTTATAGCAAGGAACGTATATGAATTTATCTGAAGGCAAAACTGTAATTGAGTTTGAAATATCAGAAACAGGCCACCAAATTGTTGAAGCTAAAATTAACGGTAAATTGTTACGTTTTATTTTAGATACTGGCGCTGGAACATCTGTTTTAGACAGGGGATGCCTAAGTAAGTTAGGCATTGAAGAAGCACTCAATATTGAGAATGCAGCAGGCTTGGGCACTTCGGATCACGCTATGGGGGATATAGAAGTTCATTCAATTGAGTTTGGAAATGCCCTGTTTGAAAGTCCAGGCTTTGTGTCACTTAATCTTGACCATGTTCAGGTAGCGGGTGGTGAAAAGGGAGTACATGGCTTGTTAGGCTCTCCCTTTTTTACTCAATACCAAGCAGTTATCGATTTTTCAAAAAATAGGTTGGAGCTTTTTAATAAAAAAATTAAATAACTAACCTAAACTTTGTGCTTTAAATTTTATCTAACGCACCATGTTTATGGATTTTAATATGACATGGTGCGACAGCTGTTATTGTTTACAATTTGTATTTCAAAGCTACTTTTTTAGTTCTTTTTTAATAACTCTTTTCTTATAATTTCAGCTCCAGCGCTCAAGGCATTTAACTTGCCGTTAGCTATATGGTGAGGTAGTGGAGCCATGCCGCAGTTTGTACACGGGTAAAGTTTGTCGGCATCTACAAATTGCAGTGCTTTACGTAGCGTATTAGCTACTTCCTCTGGCGTTTCGATAGTGTGATTTGCTACATCAATTGCACCTACCATTACTTTTTTACCGCGAATAAGTTCTAGTAAATCCATTGGTACATGGGAGTTATGGCACTCTAATGAAATAATATCGATATTAGATTGCTGAAGCTTAGGGAATGCTTCTTCGTACTGTCGCCATTCGCTTCCTAGTGTTTTTTTCCAATCTGTATTGGCTTTAATGCCGTAGCCATAGCAAATATGCACTGCGGTTTCGCATTTAAGCCCTTCAATTGCGCGCTCTAAACAGGCGATTCCCCAGTCGTTCACTTCATCAAAAAATACGTTAAACGCGGGCTCATCAAATTGGATGATATCAACGCCTGCGGCTTCTAATTCTTTTGCTTCTTGATTGAGAATTATGGCAAATTCCCACGCTAGTTTTTCGCGGCTTTTATAATGATCGTCGTAAAGCGTGTCAATCATTGTCATTGGGCCTGGCAATGCCCATTTAATAGGTTGTTTGGTTTGGTTGCGTAAAAATTTAGCGTCTTCAACAAACACAGACTTTTGACGGCTAACAGGGCCAACAACTGTAGGTACGCTTGCGTCGTATCGGTCACGAATTTTTACTGTTTTACGTTTTTCAAAGTCAACACCGTTTAGGTGCTCTATAAATGTAGTTACAAAATGCTGCCTTGTTTGCTCACCATCGCTAACAATATCAATACCTGCTTGTTGTTGGTCGAATAATGACAAGCGTAGGGCGTCGTGTTTTCCTTGGGTTAATTCGTTACCTTGTAATTTCCAAGGTGACCAAAGTGTTTCTGGCTCTGCAAGCCATATAGGCTTAGGTAAACTGCCAGCGGTAGATGTAGGTAGTAATTTTTTCATAATAAATAATGCCGTATATTTTAGTTAATTATTAAACGTATCGTTAAGCGCGTTATTACTGGATGTTACTATTAGTTGTTATGACAGATAGCTAGTAGAGAATTGCTCAAGAACCGTTTGATACGGCTTGATAAAATGCTCTTGTGCAAACTTGCCTTGCTCATTTGCTAACTTGCCACGCTCTTCTCGGTCATACACAATTTGCGTTAGTGAATGATCCAAGTTTTTTAAGTTTGGTTTATATGATTTTCCCGCTGTTGCGTTGGCGTTATAAATCTCTGGTCTGTAGATTTTTTGAAACGTTTCCATCGTACTAATGGTGCTTATAAGCTCAAGATTGCTGTAATCATTAAGTAAATCACCAAAGAAAAACAGTGCTAAAGGCGCTGCACTATTTGGCGGCATAAAGTAACGTACCTGCAAGCCCATTTTTTTGAAGTATTGCTCAGTTAAAGACGATTCATTTGGTTCGTATTCAACGCCAAGTACCGGGTGTTGGTTTTCAGTGCGGTTGTAGGTTTTGTTATCTGACACACTTAGGCATATAACCGGTGGTTTTTTAAAGTTTTGTTTGTATGTATCCGAATTTACGAATGACTGAAATAGCTTGCCATGTAAAACCCCAAAGTCATCAGGAATACTAAATTGAGGCTTGCCTTTATTGTGCTCTTGTAGGAGTACGCTAAAGTCGTAGTCGCGCACATACGATGAAAAGTTGTTTCCTACAATGCCTTCAATGCGCTTATTAGTTTTATGATCAACAATGTTTGTTTTTAATATTTCGATTGATGGGAAGCTTTCGCCGCCATCTTCAATACCTATTTCAACAGAGATAATTTCAAGCTCAACAGCATAACGCTCACCTTTGGTGTTATCCCAATGGGCTAGGGCATTAAAACGGTTGTTAATCATGTTTAAGGCGTTACGCAAGTTTGCTTTGCGGTATTCACCTCTGGCTAAATTAGCAAAGTTGGTTGTGATACGCGTATTAGTTGATGGATGATAATTTTCGTCGAGTGAAACGCTCTTTATATTAAATGTAAAATCTTTTTTCATCGTGTTATATCCAATTTTATAATTTAAACCTGATTGATGCTCTGCGCTCTATTAGCCTTGCAACTTACTTAGCTGGCTTAGCTGGTTTAGGTATTCAGCAGCTTTAAGTTGTTAAATAGTGTTTAGCGCTAAGGGATGAGTAATTTATACGTTGATTGCTATATGAAGAAAAACGGTTTAATTTCACATAAAACATGAGTCATATTCATTAATCATTATTGTTAAATTCGATTACGTAGTAATTGACGAAAAAAAGGCATAAATCGATAAAAACGAAGGATAGATGTTTAGCCGTTTAGACTTCCCTTATTTGAGTGTGCACTTTATTCATGTTGAACATGAGGAATATTCAAAGGGGTTTTTTATAGCTATAACAGTACATTAGCCAAGTTTTTAGCATGTTGCGTCGTTGTTTATACTAAAATTCATCACTGGATAAGTTTTAATTAGCTATAAAGGCAGATACTTCAGCTCATCTAACCTAAATGATAAACCGACTTTTTTGAGTACGTATAAATGCTTGTAAATTAATAAAAGCGTTATTAGCCATATTAGTAGCAATGGTAGTACGTTAACTAAGTTATACTCGTTTTTCATCACCTCACCTATTGAGTATTCGTGGATATCAAAGGCACTTGTATTGCATCAACTATTGATGAGCATGGCCCTGTTTATGTATATCAAACAAAAAAGAATCTAATTCTCAGCTTTGACGGAAAAATTTATCAAAGCTGTATTAAATTAAATAATATTAACGGGTTAAGTTTAGCTTATACGCAAGCGATGATGGCTGCGCTTTTTTTTATACCCAATTTAAAAACCGCGATGATAATGGGACTTGGGGCGGGCTCTATAGCAAAAAGTCTTTATCATGCGTTTCCTGCACTAACTATACATACCGTTGAATACCGTAAAGCCGTTGCTGATATGGCTATAAAATATTTTAAAGTTCCTGTGTCAGAACGTTTGTTTATTCATATTGATGATGCGGCAAACTACATGAAAAACACGCAGATAAAAACGGATGTTATTTTTTCTGATTTATATAGCTCAGAAGGGATGGAATCAGATCAAGTGCAATCATCCTACTTACGCGATTGTAAAAATGCGCTCACTTTTGATGGTGTTTTAGTACTTAATATTTGCCATACCAAAGTTGGACAGAGGGAAGCGTTCGATCAACTTCTTGCGAAAGAATTTGCAGGACAGATTTTTAGTTTTATTATTGAAGGCGGCAATAAAATTGTTTTTGCTTTTAACAATAAAATGCCTGTACTTAGTGAGGATGAATTACTTGCTAAGGCTCACGCGTTACAAAAATTAATAAACGTACCAATGACGCGCTATGCCGAGCTTTTATTTAATTAAAAATGGTTAGTTTGATGTTCTGTTAAATGGCGCGTTTAAATCCATCCGTCTATCTGTTGTTCATTTAAACTTGGTTAAACTAATCATACTCTGAATAAAAATAATAAAGTACGTACCCGTACGGAAACACTCATACATGGATTACTGTAAAAATATAATCGCTAAATTTATAAGCGCGATGCAAAAGCGACCTGGATTGTTGGCTGTGTTGGCATTTTTGTCGGGCGTTGCTAGCTTTGCACTTGTAGATAGAAAAGAGTCTTTTTCGCAAGTTATTGCGATATTTTTGCTTATTAGTTGGTTGTGGCTAATTATTGATAATTGGTTACGTGAGAAAGTAGAAGAAAAGTTTGGTGTGGCTGTATCTCCTAATGTAATGCGTTTTGCTCTGCAAATGGTGCAACAAGAAAGTCTATTTTTTGCTTTGCCGTTTTTTTTAGTGGTTACACAGTGGGATCATCCTCAAGCATTTTTTACCTCCCTCATTGTGTTATGTGCGGTTATATCGGTAATAGACCCCTTTTATTACAAAAAACTTGCTAGAAACCGTACGTTATTTAGTGTGTTTCATAACTTTGCTTTATTCGTTGTTTTACTCGTTACATTACCTATTTTGTTAAACCTTACAACAAGCCAAAGTTTAGCCGCAGCCCTTGTAACGTCTGTAGTGGTTACTCTACCGAGTTTAAACAATTTAATGCCTAATGCACGCTGGTGGCGTTTTCCTATTCTTGTATTTATTTTATGTGCTTTGAGCACTGCTGTGTGGCAATTAAGAAGCTATGTGCCTCCTGCAGCGCTGCGATTAACCGATATTACGTTAGCTCATGAAGTTGATTTACAGCATAAAAAGCCAGTAGGGAGTATCAAACAGTTAGACTCTTATACACTGCATCATCAAGGTTTATATAGTTGGACCGCTGTTAAAGCGCCAAGAGGCTTAAATGAAAAAATATTTCATGTGTGGCTTCATAATAAAGAAGAAGTTGATCGGATCACGTTAAATATAAACGGCGGGAGAGAGCTTGGTTACAGAGCATGGACCCACAAGGTAAATTTTCCTAGCGACTCTGTTGGTAAGTGGCAGGTAAAAGTAGTCACCGAATCAGGACAGTTAATAGGTTTAACGAAATTTACTGTTACACCTTAATTAACTAATCCGGCTGTATTTTAAACACATAGCTGATATAGTTTTTCTATTACAAACTAATGGACATAGTTAATGAGTATTGCATTTGATATTTTTATTTGGCTAATAGTTGATACTGGCTTGAGCTTTTTATTTTACTCGACCGGTTGGCTGTTATTAAAAGTGGTTACGTTTGGGCTGTATAAAAGCGAGTTTAAAGATTTTGCATCTTATAAAGCGAGTAAAGCTAGAAGAGTCGACTTAACCTTCTTAGTAGGTTTTGGTTTTTATGTTGCACTGATTACCCTTATGGCTTACTTGACTCACTAGCTAGTTTTAATCCACAAAGATCAACAGACCAATGGTTACTAAAGCTCAGTTTTAAATTTAATTATTATTATGCTTTGAATCAATAAACAATGCGTATGTGTAATACACAATAACTAAAAAATGTTAGTGTTTAGCTATCGTTTAAAAAAAGTTGAGAATTACATATGAAGTTTTTAGTATTTTTAGGCACAGTACGCGATAGCACTCCACCAAAACCAGCTCGCTTAGGCTTAAGGGTTTCTAGGGCTTGTATAGAATGCTTAACAGAGCATTTTGGCAGTCATGAGTTTGAGCTAATTGATGCGTTGGACTTTCCTAGCGAAAACGTATTTAAACCGCACTTTGCATATGCTAAAAGTAATGCACCTACAGAGCTCACTCTATTAGCTGATAAAATTAAAGCCGCGGATGGATATATAATGATTAGCCCTGAGTACAATCACAGCATGAGTCCAGCCCTCGCTGACTTACTTAATCATTTTGGTAGCTCACTATTTTCGTATAAACCAAGTGCAATAGTTACTTACTCAGCAGGACAGTGGGGTGGTGTAAGAGCGGCCATTAGTATGCGCACGTTTTTATCTGAACTTGGCTGTTTGCCGGTATCGGCTATGATCCACGTGCCAAAAGCGCAAGATGTGTTTAGTGAGGATGGCAAACCTGTTGCAGGAGAGAGTCAATCATCGTGGTTTAATTATTTCTCACGCACGTTTGGCCAACTAATATGGTGGGCGCAGGCTGCTAGAGAGCATACAGAGGTGGTTGACCCACAAAGTTTGCTAAAAAGCTTTAAAACAGATCCTTCTCAGCGCAATGCGCCTTAATATCCGCTAACTAATTGTGTCTTGAAATTTCTAGCCTTACTAAGTGTGCTAACGCTTAGTGCATGTAGTTCTGTTCCCCATAAAATTGAAATGAGCCAAAGTACAGCTGCAAATATGAACCTTATCGCTTTAACTGAGCAAAGTGCACCAAAGGGTGTTGCTGGTACTTACCAGTTTCATATTAAAGCGGCGGGTGCTCAGGGGAGTTGGTTGTATTTAAATACAGAAACTGATTATCGCGACAGGCGTTCTATTACGGTATCAATACAGCCTAATGTGGTAGCAGAGCTTCAAAGTAAATACGGACAACCAGCAGACACCTTTTTATTGATAAAACAATAGAAGTAACAGGCGAAGCTAAACGAGTAACTATCGATTTTATGAGCCGTGGTAGAGCCACTAATAAATATTATTATCAAACGCACATCACTGTGTCATCAATTAAGCAGCTTAGTGTTATTGAAAGTTAGCAAAAAGCAATGCACTGTATTTATATACAGTGCATTGTGAAAGCTTACTTTGAGCTTTAACGTTTACACTTAAATTTACTGCTATGGCGCTACTTTAGCGCTGTTTTATTCCACTATTTCAAAACTCCTATTTAACCTATTGTAATTTCATTACATAAAACTAATAATTAGGGCGTGTTGATCTTTGGTGGGTGAATTTGCAGCAGTATGTTTGGTTTTTAGGCAAGGCGGAGCCTATGTAGTGTGGTTATTCCCCATGAATAGGCGATAACGCAGCATAAATACCAAACATGCGCTGCCCTTTGGGTTCTTTCTAGGGACAATTAACTCTTTGTTGCTCGGTTTTTACTTAGCCCACTAGGTTACAAACCTCGCGCCGCGATTAAATCGCCCCTAGATTGAACAAATTTCAATCCACAAAGATCAACACGCCCTAGTTAGTTTTATAAATTTGAGTACCTGTATTGAAAGCCAAAGAAATCCGCAATTTTTATATCAACGAAGAGCAATCTGTTTATTTGCTTTCGCACCGCGATGCTAAAAAACACCGCCAGTGGCTTAATATTTGTATTAAGCAGCTAACACTGCTTGGCTACAAAAACGTTGAAATGATTGGCTCGGGTGCTTTTGGTTTTGTGTTTGCAGGTGATGACGATAACGGTTTACCTTGGGTATTTAAGTTTTCGCGTATTACACTTGCCCAAAGTGTACGCGACCGCCTAGAAGACGAAGCGTATATGCTTTCGCAAATTAATAACCCCTTAGTCCCTACCTTTTATGCATTTGAGCGAATTAAAAAACAAGGGATTTTAATGATGGCGCGCGCCATTGGAGAGGACCTTGAAAAAGTATCGCTTAAAACAGGGCGCTTTAGTGCCGCGCAAATAATGGCGTTAGCTGTTAGGTTACGTAATGTATTAATTGATTTACGCAACCACAAAAATGGCATTAGCCCACAACCTATAGTGCATGGCGATATAAAACCTTCAAACCTTGTTTGGGATGCAAACACTGACGCGCTTTCGTTAGTTGATTGGGGCAGCTCTGTGTATGCACAGCTCGATAGTGATGGTAACCCTGTTGCGAGTAACTTTATGGATTTAATGTCGGGTGATTTAAGCACAACGAATGCTCGTATGGGCGATGTATATTTTATTGGTGAAGCGCAAATGTCGGGGGAGCAATCATCACCACGATTCGACGAGCAAGGTGTAGCCGCTACGTTGTATGCGCTAGCGTCGGCGCAGTCGTGCCGCTTTGGTGCACAAGCCATCCCTGCAAGCAGCTTAGGGCTCCCAAAAGAGCTGGCTAAGGTGATTGATGGTATGCTGTCAAAAAGTAAGGCCATACGTGATGGTGCTGGTGATTACTTTATGCGTAACATTACAACTATGGCCAAAATGTATTTACCTGAGCTTGATAAAAAACAAAAAAAAGCAGATATCCCTTTTTGGTATGGCAACGACGAGCAGCCCGACACGGTGGTATATAGTTCACGAAAACAGTTTTTACGCCAAGCCGATCATAACCAGCAATTACTTGATATAAACGACGCGCAACTTGACCGCTATTATAAAGAGTTTTTGTTTGATACAGGCGATACCGAAAAAGCATTTTTAGCATCAATAAGCCGATTAGCTAAGTACCCTGTAGTAGGTGGGCTTAGTTTTCATTGGAAGGATGAGTCGATGTTTGTTGAATCGTCTTTAATTATGCATGACGAATCATTGGGTGATGCCTTTAGTGATGCTATAAATAACACGGTAATGCTAGCCCAAGCGATTAATCAAAAAGGGTTATTTAAGTGTTGTTTGTTTGATGCCCGTAAAACCATTCAACTAGAGCGAGATGGCACCGGTGCATTTAAGTTTGATAGCCTACCAGAGCTTGAATACGAAGTTGTAAGCATGAAAGCAAACGACATAACCCGCCCGCATTCATACTTTGAAGACGGCAAAGACCCTGATGAGCAACTACAGCTACCTAAAAAAGTTATTAAGTGCGTATTTGAGCTTAACCAAATTCATCATACAGGGTGTATTATTTTTGAAGCACTGCCCGACAGAATGAAGATTCACCATTACTACCGCTTACTCGATTCGAGCAAAGAGATTGAGTTTAAACGTTTGCTAAATAAACTTATGCAATACGCGGTAAATATTACGGACGTGGGTGTTGCGGGCTTCATGAAACTCCCATATAAAAACACCCGTGAGTTTAGTTTATGTGAGCAGCAACAAGAGCATTACTTTCCTAAAAATCCCAAGCTTGTATCTTTATAGAAAGAACCCTTCACTAAAGAGTGTTAAATAAGAAGACAAAGATAAAAAGAGCACAAATTGGTTTAACTTGTACTCTTTGCCACTTAATTATTTAGGTAAGTATTACTAATTATTAAACACCTTGCTAAAGGGCGACGTTGGTGATAGCTCAAATTGGTGAGTTAGCTTTTGCGTTTTATTAGTCGCTGTAATTTGATAGTGCTGCTTGTGCTCATTGTTACTAAATAGCTTAACGTTAAAGTTAATTTTGGTTAGTTTACTAGGCAAAGAGTAGCGCCCAGTAATAGTTACTTGGTCTATATTGTCGCTTTTATGTTTATGCGACGCTTCTGGGTTTAGCAAAAGTCCGTCAATAGTAAATTTATACTGATGATCCGCTAAATAGACGTTCTTTTTAACTCGCTTAGTTATTAGTTTTTTATGAGCGTTAAACTCAATTATTGACACTTTGCCATCCTTGTTTTCATCAACCCCTTTAAAAGCCGACATAGGGATTGAAAGCACAATAAACACCTTATTATCAACAAAATTCAGCGTACCGTGCTCTGCAACCATTAAATGCGCGTTTGCTAATGTTGATGTACTCAATAAGCCCAATGTGGACACACTTAACAGATAATTTTTCATATAAGGCATAACTTACTCCTAATTAAACTTCGCCTTTAACGCAGCGTTGAAAAAACGGATAAGTGTCTGTTGCGTAGTAGTGGTATATCCCTTGAGGAAACTCAGGTGTTACGCCAACGCGGCCATTACATTCATCTAAATCACCAGAGCCTGCTACGTATTCCCAATCTTGTGCAAATGTACCTAATGGGTATATATCGGTAGAAGGGCGGTTTGCGCTTACAGATGTTATGTGTTGGTAGCTACCGGTCATTACGGTTAGCGCTGAAGTTGCATCATTTGAGTCTGAATAGCCGTAACGTGCATAAATAGGAAAGCCGTCTGCTGCCCAGCCTATTAGAGTCATAGTGGAGCTATTGCCACCTCGCAGTGTTACAAAGCCTTCAGGCATTCCATGATAATGATATGTGCCATCGGGTTGTACGTGTGCATTGTTGTCGTCTGTTCCAAAACTAAACGTGTCTTGGCTTAAGGCTTCTATATTCCAATTACCGCTGTTGTCGCCTAAATCGCAATCGGTGCCTGAATCATCGCAACTTCCGCCTGTGCCGGCGTCTATTTTAATGCCGTTAAGTACAACGCCTATCATTCCGCGAGGGCCACCAAGCATGGTTGCTTGTGTTGTCTCTACAGGCTCAAGTGTGTAGCTTTCATTTACTGATTGTTCAGAAATAGTATTTGGGTTATCGGCATTAGGGAATGTACCTACTTCGTGATCAGGTATGCCATTAGCGACTAAGTCGCGTGTAGTTCCTGTGCATGACCAATCTGCAGCGCTGGTGGCTTGTACTGATTCTGACTCGTTATATTCACTGTAGCTATATTCACAAAGCACGCCTTGGGTTGAGCTACTCGTACCTGTACCGTTATCTGAGGTGGTTGGTGATGAATCTGTAGTTGTTGAGGTATCAACTATGCCTTCTCCACCTCCACAAGCAACTAACGATGAAACAACTAGAGCCAAGGTGCTTAGCTTTATAGCATTTACCCGATTTGAGTTTTTAATATTAACTGCGTGTAGTTTCATTGCTGCATACCTGATCAATTAAGTTACTCAAACAATAATCAGCAATTGTGCAAATAGTGTGTAAACAATGATGACAAATTAGCAATGATGTAAATAGGCGAAGTATTAAAGCTAAGTTGAGATTTAACTTTATTGGATTGTGTTTTATTTTAAAATTTCAAAAAGTTAAACTAATGCAAAAATAGCTAATATAAAAGGTTACCTTAATGGCTAAAACAAAACCTGAAGTGACGTTACAAAGTCACGGTATTTACTCTAAGTGGGACAGCGAAAGTAAAGCATTGCCACAAATAGAGCAATTTACAACAAATGTAATAGCTGAGGTAGATGTTGAGTTTGGCTTAATCGTAAATATTAAAAAGGGTAAAGGCGAAAAGCTTCACTATTGTATATACCATCCAGATATTCCAGACAGTGAAGGTGATGTAATGGACCCCTTTGAAGGCGATGTATACGTTAAAAACAGTGATTGGCACTTTTATTTAGGCGACACGCTTTGGTTGCCAATAGAGAATAAATTGGGTGATTGGCGTATGACTATTGAGCTAAATGGGAAAATTATTGCTGATAAAACTTTTAAGGTGGCATTAGAGGTAGAGCGTACTGAAACAGATTTTTGGAAAAACCGAGGGTATTGATTTCTATTTGTTAGCTATATGGTGTGGATGTAATAAAAATTAATAAAAGAGAATTGTAGAGCCATTTAAAATAGCTCTACAAAATTAAATTAGCGTGTTTAGTTACCCCAAGGGTTACTAGAATTAGAGCGTTGTTTACGATCGCGAGCACGTTGCTTTGATGCTTTTTTTTCTATAATACGTTTAGCATCAACAAAACTAAGTTCACACGGCTCCCCCGGTTTATGATCAGCTGGGATCACGCGATCGCGTGGCGGTAATTCGTATTGAACATCATCAGGCTTAGGTAAGTTTTTAAGGCGATAAAGGTAAAAGTTATCTACTTTTTCTTGTGCCCATTGTGTTTTACGTAAAAATTTAACCGCTGACTTTATATCAGGATTGTTTTTAAAGCAGTTAAGTTGTAAATAAGCGTGTAGGAGCTCCCACCCGTATTGTTCAACCAGCTCTTCAACCACTTGTTCTAATTTAACGCCTTGCAGTGGGTTATTACTGAAAAGTTCTTGGTTGCTCATAGGTGTTGCCTCGTTATTAAAATACAAATTGCATTATAAATTTAATAACGGGGCTTTAACAGTGTAAATAGCTTAACTTTGACAATTAACTACAACACGACCGCGAATTTTGCCTTGCATAAGTAGCTCTGCGTTATCAATGGCGTGTTCTAGTGATATTTCAGTTGAAATTTTATCTAAATAATCGGCGCTTACTAATTTAGCTAAACGATCCCACGCTTCAATTCTGTCGGCTTTAGGACGCATTACGCTATCAATGCCTATTAGTGACACACCACGTAATATAAATGGGGCAACTGAGGCAGGTAAATCCATACCTTGGGCAAGTCCGCAGGCGGTTACTACACCCCCATATTTTAATGATGCACAAATATTGGCAAGTGTATGGCTACCTACAGAATCTATTGCCGCTGCAAAGCGCTCTTTTTGTAAAGGCTTACCAGGGTTTGAAAGCTCATTTCTGTCAATTACCTGTTTAGCACCTAACTCTTTTAAATACTCACTTTGATCTAATCGACCTGTTGCTGCTGTTACGTTGTAACCAAGCTGGTTCAATAAATAAATAGCAAAGCTGCCTACGCCACCATTGGCACCGGTTACCAGTATTTCGCCAGATTCAGGCGTAATACCTTGTTTTTCAAGTGCTATAACACTTAGCATAGCGGTATAACCCGCAGTGCCTATTTGCATTGCTTGTTTTGGTGAAATACCTGCAGGCAAGGGGATTAACCAATCGCTATTAAGTGCCGCTTTTTGAGCAAGCCCGCCCCAATTTTTTTCACCTACACCAAAGCCATTTAATATTACGTTATCGCCGTTTTTAAATTCATCGCTGGTGGAATTTGTAACCGTACCCACTAAATCAATACCTGGCACCATAGGAAAACTGCGTACAACGGGGCCTTTACCAGTAATTGCTAAACCATCTTTATAGTTAAGTGTGCTGAATAGCACGTCGATAGAGACGTTTTCGTTTGGTAAATCACTATTTTCGATAGTTGATAATGAAGCGCTATAGTTATTATCTTCTTTATTAATAACAATGGCTTTAATTGGGTTACTCATAGGATATCCTTTTAGACCGATCGTCTTTTAATTGGTAAGTAAAAACGCATTAGGTTAATAATGCGCGTAAAAACATTTCTGTATACAAAGTAAGTGGAGTATTTGATTTTGTGAGCTTGGCGCGCATAACAGCACCTTCCCAACCAATCCAAAAGTACTCACTCATCAATTTTGTATTTACATGGCTTGCAATAGTGCCTTGTTGCTTAGCTTGGTTTAAGCAAACCTCTACCTGGTTTTGCCAAGCAGTGTAGCTTTGCATTAATCTGGTTTTAAACTCTTCACTTAAATGGTTAAGTTCTTGATTTAAGTTACCGACTAAACAGCCACGTTTGTAATCGTATTTTTTCATCCCTTTAATTGCGCTTTGGGTAAAATTAACGATTCGTTCAAGTGGGGGAACATCTTCTTGCTGTAGGTAATGGGTAAGCTTGGCAATAAAATAACTGTCGTATGCATCAACTAACGCAATGCCGTAGGCTTCTTTACTTTTAAAGTAATGATAAAAAGAGCCTTTAGGTACAGCCGCTTTTTTTAAAATAGTATCGAGTCCCGTGGCGCTAAAGCCAAATTCAGTTAAGGTTTCTAGGCCCGTGCGAATAAGTAACGCTTTGGTATCGGCGTTCTCTCTGGCTATTTTAGGTGGGCGACCACGGCGTATTGGTGTTGATGTATTTTTGTTCATGAGCTTATATTAGACCGATCGACTTTAAATAATCAAGTATAAATTCAAATTGTTTAAAAATACTTCAAGTTAGGGGCGGGCTACTAATTTAAGATTAATGAAATAAAAGTGTCACGATTACATTTTTGTTTGGAACTTAGTCAATATTAGTCGGTCACAATTAAAGCACATAAGTGCTTTTTAGCGATTATTGAGTCGCATTTTATTTAGCATAAAACCGGTCAAATTAAATGTTGTATGACCACTTACTTTTTTAAATGTTAATTCATTTTTGCATCAGCAGCTTAGTTAAAGTCAAACAATTTAATTGCTTTTACGATTTGAATTTTACATTTTTATTAACTATTCATTAAATGTAGATTTCACTAATGCTACACAATATATAAATAAAAAGGTGAGGATATTACCGATGAAGAGACAGAAAAGAGATCGTTTAGAAAGAGCTCATTCTCAAGGTTTTAAAGCAGGTTTAGCAGGTCGCTCAAAAGAGCTATGCCCTTATCAACAAGTAGATCCAAAATCAGAGTGGTTAGGAGGTTGGCGTGAAGCGATTGAAAACCGCAACATGTACAAAACCTAAAATCAATAATCGAATTTAAGCAAAAAGGCCTCCATGTTGGAGGCCTTTTTGTACGCATTTAAAAATTAAAACGCGCTAGTGTCTTGGAACAAGCCCACTTTTAAATCTTTTGCTTCGTAAATTACTCGACCATCTACTTCTACAGTGCCATCTGCAACGCCCATGAACAATTTACGTTTAATTACGCGTTTCATTACAAGGCGGTAAGTTACTTTTTTATTAGTTGGTAAAATTTGGCCAGTAAATTTAACTTCACCCACACCTAGCGCACGGCCAAGACCAGGGCCACCAGACCAACCTAAGTAAAAACCAACTAGTTGCCACATAGCATCTAAGCCTAAACAACCTGGCATTACTGGGTCGCCTTTAAAATGACAATCGAAAAACCACAGGCTAGGGTCAATATCAAGCTCAGCAACAATTTCGCCTTTCCCATGAATACCGCCATCAGCAGTAATAGAGGTAATGCGGTCCATCATTAACATGTTGTCACTTGGTAAGCGGCAGTTGCCTTCACCAAACATTTCACCTTGACCACACAGGATCAACTCTTCTTTTGTATAGCTATTTTTAGGTTCCATAACACTTATCTTCGCTTAGAAATTGCCAAGTACTTTAGCGTACACTTGTACGCTAAACAACTCGGAGCAGTTAAAAAATCAAAATATTGCATATTAAATCATCAATCAATCAACGCGATTGGTTTTTGCACTATAAAACCGCGCAATTACAATCAGAAATCATTATAATTAACGCTGTCTTATAACCAGTCTAAAGGAAGTTTATGATCCTTTTTGTTAACTCACTAACTGTGATTGATTTTTCTTACTTATGTAACAAACGCGGCGCCGTTGGCGAGAGCTGGATTGTTGATTTAACTTTGCACGGTAAACTTAACGAAGAGTCTATGGTTTTAGACTTTGGTTTAGTTAAAAAGCAAATTAAAGGCATTATAGATGAGTGTATTGATCACCGATTAGCAATTCCTACGGGCCTTAATGGCACTGTATCTGAATTTGACGAGCATAAAACACTCGACTGTACATTTGGTGAAAATAATCACTTAGCTATGAGCGCTCCTCATCAAGCTTATTGCATGATTAACGCAGACGAAGTAACTGTTGAATCGGTTACCGAATTTTTAATTGCGACTATTTTACCGAAGCTACCAGATAACATTGAAAAAATTGAGCTGTCTCTTAAGCCTGAACACAGCCAAAGTTTTTACTATCATTACAGCCATGGCCTTAAAAAACATGACGGTAATTGCCAGCGTATTATTCATGGGCATCGTTCTCAAATTGGTATTAGCCTAGATGGTATCTCTATGCCGCGCTTGCAAAAAGAATGGTCTCAAAAGTGGGAAGATATTTACTTAGCCACCAGTGAAGATCAAATTAATGCAGCTGATTTAAAACACATAACAGCCAAAGCGGGTGACGTATGTTTTGCTTATACATCGGCACAAGGCTATTTTGAAATGGCTATTAGCGAGTCTCGTTGCGACATTTTGCCAGTAGATACTACTGTAGAATGTATTGCAGAACATGTAGCTGGCCAAATTAAAGTCCAATACCCAGAAAAAGCAGTGAAAGTAACCGCTTATGAAGGTGTTGGAAAAGGATCGATTAGTTATGTTTAAAACACTTTTAGCAACAGCGCTTGTTGCCTCTGCTAGCTTTAGTGCTATGGCGCTTGAGTTAAAAGGGCACTTAACACAAGGCGGTTTAGTTACTGGAAAGCTAGAAAACGCTAAATCAGTAAGCTTAGATGGCAAAAGCTTAAAACTTTCACCAAAGGGTGATTTTGTATTTGGTTTTGGTCGTGACGCTGAAACGACTCATACTTTAAAATGGGTAGATAACAATGGTAAATCGCATTCACAGCCAATAGCTATCACTAAGCGCGAATATAAAATTGATAAAATTACCGGCGTAGCTAAAAAATATGTCTCTCCGCCAAAAGAAGTTAGTGCGCGTATAAGCCGCGAAGCAGTTGCGGTACGAAAAGCCAGAGAAGTAGAGTCTGATTTATTGTACTTTTTAGACCCTGTTTTAAAGCCTGCAGAAGGGCGCATATCGGGTGTTTACGGTAGTCAGCGCTATTTTAATGGCGAACCACGTCGTCCGCATTTTGGCTTAGACATTGCCAATAAAACAGGCTCTCCTGTTTACGCGCCTATTAGTGGTACCGTGGTATTTGCTGAACCTGATTTATACTACTCTGGCGGTACATTAATTATTGATCATGGCCATGGTATTACCTCAACTTACATTCACTTAAGTAAGCTTGATGTAAAAGTGGGTGATAAAATTGAGCAAGGTAACAAAGTGGCTGAAATTGGTGCAACAGGGCGTGTAACGGGTCCTCACCTAGATTGGCGCTTTAACTGGAAAGGCGAACGCCTTGATCCTGCATTACTAATGCAAGATATATTAGCAAACAAAAAGTAGAGATTATGACTGACGTAAATCGCGATGCAATAATTGCTCAGCGTATTGAAGACTCAACCACATCGGTAACTAAAACTGTGTTTCCAGGGCGTACCAATCATCACAATACTTTATTTGGTGGTGATGCACTGGCGTGGATGGATGAAGTGGCATTTATAGCAGCTACGCGTTTTTGTCGTAAACCTTTGGTTACCATATCTTCAGATAGAGTCGACTTTAAAGAAGCGATACCAGCAGGTACTTTTGCAGAGTTAATCGCTAAAGTAGTTCATGTAGGTAACACCAGCTTAAAAGTTGATGTAGATATATTATTAGAAACCATGCACAAAGACGATAAACATTCAGCCATTAGTGGCAGCTTTACGTTTGTTGCAGTTGATGATAACCACAGACCGACTCCGGTAGTATGCGACAAAATGATTTATGGTTTTGATTAACTTAAAGCTTTAAAGACGCGCTAAAATAAATTTATATAAGCACCAATTAAGGTGCTTATATAAAACCAGCAAAAGAACACATCATACTAAACATTCATTAAATATAACCTCAACAGCTCAGTTAATATTAACTAAAAAGAGTAATCAAACTGGGGGAAATTGATAGGGGTGAGAGTTGTTGGTTTTGGATACTAAAAAGGTATGCTTTAAACATACCTTTTTAGTTACATTTAGCTTTTAATTAAATTTACGAATACTTACATGCATACATACTACTTAAAGCACCATTGCTGCAATCCAGCCAAATATAAGTAGTGGAATGTTAAAGTGAATAAACGTTGGAATAACAGAGTCTCTAATATGGTCGTGCTGGCCATCTGCATTTAAACCTGATGTTGGGCCAAGCGTTGAGTCTGAAGCAGGGGAGCCTGCATCACCTAAGGCGCCCGCAGTACCAACAAGTGCAGCGGTAGCCATAACAGAAAACCCGAGGTCTAAACACAAAGGAACAAACAAAGTTGCAATAATAGGCACTGTTGAAAACGAGCTACCAATTCCCATTGTAATTAATAACCCGACTAACAAAATAACACCGGCGGCCAAAGGTTTATTACCATCAAAAAGTGCGGCTGAGCTGTGTACTAAGCTCGCTACGTCGCCAGTAGCCTGCATAACCGATGCAAAGCCTTGTGCCGATATCATAATAAAACCAATCATGGCCATCATCGCAACGCCTTTACTAAATACGTCGCCGTTTTCTTCCCACTTAACTACACCAAAAACACTAAATATCATTACACCTACTAAGCCACCTAAAATCATTGAGCCACTTAGGTTTTGTGCAACAAGTGAGGCAAGTACTGCAAAAAGCCCGACAATCATTACTTTTCTAGGGTTTTCTACTTCAGCTGATTTACTCACAGTTGTTAATGGGAGCTCGGTGTATTCGCGACGTTTTCTGTAGGTAATAAATACCGCAATAAGTAATCCAATAAACATACCTAATGCAGGAATTATCATCGCCATAGGAACTTGTGTATTTACAATCTCTAAGCCGTTATCGACCAGGTTTTTGTGCAAAATAGAGTATAAATAAATACCGCCAAAACCATAAGGTAGCACCATGTAAGACGTTGCTAACCCAAATGTTAAAATACACGCTATAGCACGCCTGTCTAATCTTAACTGATTAAAAACAACGAGTAACGGCGGGATTAAAATAGGAATAAACGCTATGTGTACGGGTACTAAGTTTTGCGAAGAAATCGCACAACCTAAAATAATTAATAAAATGAAGTAACTTAAAAACGTTTCATTCCCGCTGCCTTTAGTATTTACTTTAGCAAGTAACTTATCAGCGAGAATGCGTGTTAAACCCGACTTAGAAATCGCAACGGCAAATGCACCGAGCATGGCATAACTTAGTGCAATTTCAGCTCCGGCAGAAAGGCCAGAGTTAAATGCATCAACACTTTCTTTTATACCCAAGCCTGCAGTAAGACCTGCAACTAACGCGCTTATTATCATGGCAACAATGACGTTAACGCGAGCCAGAGATAGCCCGAGCATTAAAATAACGCCTATAACAACAGCATTCATAGTATTCTCTATTTGGAAATTTTAATTAATTTTATCAGATCTTTAGCCTGAGTTTTACGCTCTTTCGTAAAAGGTTTTTTACCATAGCGTACTTGGTTAAATAACTGCCTAAAAGTGTTTATAGATTGTGCAGAATGAGGAAGTTGATCAGCAAAAAAATGTAACTGCTGACTCGGTGTTAAATTATCGGGTGTGTTTATTTTTTGTTTTTTCGCCCATGCTTTTACTTCATAAAACTCTTTAACCATAGGCGCTAATTTAGACGGGCGTTTTGGCAAGTTTAAATAAATAAAATAAGATATAAAACAAAAACCAACTGTTAGTAAAACCATTAATGGTACAAGCCAAATATTTTTACTACCAAAAATTGATTTTAAAAAATCATTTTGTTTTTCTTCGTCAAAACCAAGTACCCAGCTAGACCATTGATAATCGAGATTTTCAAGTTCCAACCTTAACCAATTAATAGCAGGGAAATTACTTAAACTCACTAAACCAAAATCAAGGTTACTTTTAAATTCGTCATTCAGCTCTTCGTTTTGCGAAAGTGAGCCATTTAAACGCTCTGGTGCGACAACAGCAGTTGCATCAAAAATAACCCAACCTTCGTTTTGTAAATATACTTCTACCCATGCATGTGCGTCGTACTGGCGAACAGTGAGCGTATTATTATCTTGGTTTAATTCACCGCCTAAATAGCCACTTACTAGTCGAGCGGGTATACCTGCGGTTCTAAAAATGTACGCGGCGGCACTGGCATAGTGGCCACAAAAGCCACGTTGGTTTTCAAATAAAAATTGGTCAATTGTATTATCACCGCTCATAGGAGTGGGTGTTAATGTGTAAGTAAATCCCGTACCTGCAAAGTATTGTAATAATCGGTTATAAAAATCGCGATCAGAGTGTGTATTTTGCTTTAAGGTTTTAGCAAGTGATGATGTTTTTACATTCTTTTTATAAGCGAGGTATTTGTAGCGTTTTTCTTCAAATTCGCCAAGCGGTAAAGTTGTGAAGTTAAAGCTATTTACATCGTATTGTAAGTTTTTAGCTTGGCGACTTTTTTTACGTAATAAACCTAGCGAATTACCTTCAACATTTTGTGAGTTACTACTGGAATAGGCTAAACCATAGAGCCATTTTTGTGTAGCAGGCTCTGTAATAACTGAGTAGCTTGCAATAAGTTGCTCATCACTTTCGCTCTGTGTATTTGTTTTTACATTATTGTATTTTAAAAAGTCAGACGTAAGCCACGCATTACCATTAAACTCATCATGGACTATTGCTCGCCAATAATAAGGCGCTACAGGTTTTTCTTCGTTAAATTTAACTCTAAACACAAGTTCATCTGAGTTTGAAAGCTTTGCAATATCGAATGGGTCGACTTGTTCAGAAAGCCCTGTTTTTGCAAGCTTAGGCCCAGGAAGCTGCCAAAAGGCGGGCATTTTTGGTAAAAAAAGCAGTAAAAATATAGCTAAAGGAAGTGCTAAGAGTAGTAATTTACCACTTTGCTTAGAGGCGATTTTTAAATTATGTTTGGACTCGAGTAAGCCAAGTACTGCAAAGTTTAATATGTATAAACTACTTACAGTTAAAGTCGTTAAAATGCTTTGGTTAAATAAATACACCGATGAGAGTGAAAAAAACGTAAGCGTTGTAATTACGTGATAGTGTTTTTTGGTTTTAGCCTGCAGCAGCTTAAATAAACTAGCAAGTAGCAGCATGGCCACAAATAAAATAACCGTATCCGACATGCCTACTGTGTAGAGCATTAAACCTAATGACACACCTGCGAGTATATTTGCCAGCCAAGCATTTGGCTTTGGTTTATTACTCAGCGTTATGTAAAAATTCCAGGCACAAATAAGTGAAAGTACACCAACAAAAACAAGCGGTAAATGTGATACAAAAAATACAATCAAACATGCATATATAAAAGACAGCGAATAATTTATTACTTTTTCGTTTTTAAGTATGTCCATTACACATCACCATTAAATGAGCATAATAATTCTAAGCATTGCTGCTTATGCTGCTGTCCGGTATTTGTATTTATTGTTTTATTCGGTAGTTTTAACATAAAAGGGGTGTTTTTGTCGGTTGCTTCACACACTAAAAAGCATAACTGGCTTAAGCGCTGCTCTGTATCTCCATTCATTAACGTAAAATCGAAGAGCGCATTCGCTGTTTTAAAGTCTACAAATTCTTTAACTAACAACTGCTGTGTTTTTGCGTAATGCTTCCACGACACTCTTTGCAAGCCCATTTCTGGTAAGTGTGGGATAAGAGACTCAAACTCTTCGCTACCGGATTGTGTAGAAATACCTTTATCGGCTTGCTCATCAAGCATAGAAACATTCGCATCACTGTGTACTTGTTCAAGCGACGGATATACAAATACATCTTCTTGTAATTGAATGTAGCTCCAAACAGTTATTAAGCCAAAGGGATAGTTACTCGCTATTTTAATACGTTGCACTGAGTACTTACCGCGTGAGCTGTAGGGTAAGTTGAGTGTAAGTAACTGAGGTTTACTATCAACTTGGCCGGTATGTTTGTGAGTTTGCTCACTACCTTGATATGTTAAATTAATAGATTGGGTAACAGAAGGGCTTTGTAATTCAAATACAATACTCGGTTTTTGAGGAGCGTAGCTGTTAAATGCATCTTTAAATTTAACCGTTAAGCCTTTAGCGTTACTGTAGCCCATTAATACAGCAATAATCATCACCACAAACATAAGATAAGACATTATTAAAATTAAATTATTTTGATAGTTAATGCCCATCACAAAGTTTAAAATAGCCACAATTACAAAGTACCAACCTAGGGACGATGGCAGTACATAAATTGTTCTGTGTTCAAGTGTAATTGAGTTTTTTAAATGTTTATTTCTTAATAACTTATTAAATACACTTTGCTTAAATGACTTAAATAAAGAAGGGCGCTTAGCTGTTTTTTTTGGCATAAAAATTTATACCGGAACTAAAACGTTTTTTAAAATATCGTTTACTTGCGCTTCACCTGACTCATTATGCAAACCTAATCGATGCTGACACACACTTGCAAATACGGCTTGAACATCTTCTGGCATTACAAAATCACGACCATCAATAAAGGCCCACGACCTAGCCGCTTTAGCCAGAGCCATACTGGCTCGAGGTGATAACGATGCAGCAAAAGCGTTGCTTGTGCGTGTGTAATTAACAAGCTCTATAATGTAGTCAATAACCGGGCTACTTAAAGTGATTTGGTTTATTTGGCTTTGAATTGCCGCTAACTCTTGTTGGTTAATACGCTTAGGTAATTGGCTGTAATCTCGTTTTTGCATATTCAAAATTAAGCGTTTTTCGGCTTCTTTAGGTGGAAAACCTAAGCTAATGCGCATTAAAAATCGGTCTAATTGCGACTCAGGTAACGGGTAGGTACCTGATTGATAAAGCGGGTTTTGTGTTGCTATCACAAAAAATGGATTTGGCAGCGAGTATTTTTTACCATCGACTGTTACTTGTTGCTCTTCCATTGCTTCAAGCAACGCACTTTGTGTTTTAGGTCCCGCGCGGTTTATTTCATCAGCTAAAACAACTTGGCTAAAAATAGGGCCTTTATGAAACGTAAAACTGTGCTCGGTAGAGTTAAATACATTAGTACCCAGAATATCAGCAGGCAGAAGATCACTGGTAAATTGTATACGCTGATACGATAAACCTAACACAGCTGACAATGCATGAGAAAGAGTGGTTTTTCCCATGCCAGGCAAATCTTCAATGAGTAAATGCCCTTCGCTAAATAAGCATGTAAGTGCCAGTTTTATTTGTTGTTGTTTACCAAATATAACACTCGAAAGATCTTCTATAATCGCAGTAACAGTACTTTGCATGCTAACCTTATTATTATTCTATTAGTTCGAGGCGCTTCATTACGGTGTCTACTTTTTTTGCATTAAATGGTTTCGCAATAAACCCTTTAGCACCTAGCTCCCACGTGTTTTGCACATTTTCAAAACTGTTATGACCAGAGCACATTACAACGTGTGCGTGAGGGTAGGTAATATTAATAAACTCTAGGATATCTGTGCCATCAGAGTCAGGTAAATCTACATCTAAAAATATTACGTTAGGCGATTTTTCATCAATAACCGGTTTAGCTGAACTAAAGTCTACACTTTCTAAAATATCTTCATAACCTAGTTCGGTTAAAATCTGGTTTAGGTAATCACGTATTTCTTTAACATCGTCAATGATGAGGATGGGCTCTAGCGGGCGAACAAATTCCATATGTAGGTTACTTCTATTTTGAATACATCTAAGTGCTTTAATACTAAGCTAAGCCCTTCATAAGCTCAAGAACGTTACTTAAAAAACACTAATAAATAAACAGTTTATAGGTCTGACCAACAGCCTATTTTAAAAGGATCACCTGCTTTTATATCTTCTACTAACTTATGTTTACATGAATTGTATTGAGCAATAATGATGTATCTACAACAAATTCCTTAATCCAGAACCTTATTTCCTCAAAATTTGATGTAACAAATTTGCTACTTAACTTATTGATTCAAAAATATTTACATATAGATTCGATTTTTTGTAAACGTTTTGTAATAAAAAATCGTTGACCTTCTAAATTCATTCTGTGATTATGCTCACAAGATGGGCTTATGCTCACAAGTGCGATTTCATTAACTATTTAATGTTTTGCTCAATTGGCCTCATCTATACACACTGAATTAATACCAATTTCATTAAATGAATATGCAATTTAATAAAGTTGGCATCACACACCACACTCAATAAAGAGCTTATTATGTTGAATAATAAAAAGACTAAATTTGCAATTCCTCTCATAGCGGCAGCTATGGCTACATCGGCTCCAGCACAGGCTGATATTTCTGAATATTTAGATCGCGTTGACGTAGACTTTTTACTAATGCAAAACTTTCAGTCAATTCAGGCTAAAGACGGCGCATTTCGTCCAGAAGATGAAGAACAAGAATCAGGTTTTGGCCGTATTAGAGCAAATCTAATGCTTAAATTTCATATTAACGAGTTCATCACTGCCGATATAGATATTGCAGAAGAGCCTAATGACTTTGGTGGTGAAGATCGTGACTTTTCATTTCACAACGATTTTGCAGGTGTTGAATTTGACTTACTAGGCCTTTATGGCACACCAAAAGAAAACGCAAATTTAACACTGCGTTTAGGTAACATTGGTGGATCGCCTTTTCAATTTAAAGGTTTTCAAGACGGCGCAGATAACCAAAGTAATGCTCTTATTGGTAATGGTATTACCGATTACGCAACCGCAGAAAACGGTGCACAGCTAAGTTACAGCGAAACTTTCGATAGTGGTGTAGTACGTGCGTATAATGTTACAGGTCACATTACGACTTCAAGTTTCGGTGAAGCATTTCAAGAAGACAGAGGTTATAACTACCGACTTCAAGGTACTTTAGAATTTGAAGGTGGCTTTAAAGCAGGTTTAAACTTATTAAAAGCGAATCAAGGCGACCAGTTACGTTTTGAAAATGGCGTAGCAAGTCTTGATGGTGTAACCACAACAAACTATCGCTTTGGCGATGGTGAAAACTATAATTTCTCAGCGTCACCTTCGAATGAGCGTGACACTCACGTTGGTGCAATGCCAGGGCTTGAGCAATCAATCATCCAGCTTAACTTAGCTTATCAACCATCTGACGAAACTAGCTTAATTTTTATGGTTGGTAAATCATCTGATGACTACACATTTGCAGATGCCGCTGGTAATGCAGTTGCCGGTATTACCTACTTTGGTACAAACGGCATAGCTGATGAAAATGGCACTACTTTTGATTCAAACAGTGTAATAGAAGGCGACTCATCGGTTGAGTACTTCGTGTTTGAAGCACAACAATATCTAATCCCTAAAAAACTATATGTAGCGGCTCGTTATGCAGAAGCCGAAAACACTTCCGACTTAATTGAACAAACAGACAACACAGTAGAGCGTATTCAAGTAGCCGCAGGTTACTGGTTTAACGATAAAACGCTTTTAAAAGTTGAGTATGTTAACCAAGAAGAAGGTGTTAATTCGGGCGGCCAAATCGGTAAAGGATTTGACGGCTTCACTTCTGAAATATCTGTTAAATTTTAAATCATTATCCAAACTAGTCTAACTATTTAAACAAAGGACCTAAAAAGGCACTTTGCGGGCAGTTTTATGCGTTAAAACTGCCATAAATAGAATTGGTAATAGATTGCAATTTAATAGCATTTGTTAAAACATAACGTGTATGGGGAATACCCGATGAAAAATAAATTAATTATGCTCGCGTGTGGCTTTATAAGCATGGGCGCTGCGGCAAAAGAAACAATTACAATAGCGACTGTTAACAATGGTGACATGATCACCATGAAAGAATTAAGCAGTGACTTTACCAGCCAAAACCCTGATATAGATCTAAAATGGGTCACTCTAGAGGAAAACATTCTTCGCCAGCGTGTCACTACCGATGTTGCAACAAAGGGCGGCCAATACGATGTTATGACCATAGGTACTTATGAAGTACCAATTTGGGGCAAGCAAAATTGGCTAAAAGAGCTGGATAATTTAGGTGAAAACTACGATTTAGACGATTTAATTCCGGCAATTCGAAGCGGTTTAACGATTAATGACAAACTTTATGCTGCGCCATTTTATGGCGAAAGCTCAATGGTTATGTACCGCACTGACTTAATGGAAAAAGCAGGGCTGACAATGCCTAAAGCCCCAACATGGGACTTTATACGCAAAGCTGCTAAAGCGATGACAGATAAAAAAGAAGGTGTTTATGGCCTTTGTCTACGTGGTAAAGCAGGTTGGGGCGAAAACGTTGCGCTTATAACATCAATGGCTAATTCGTTTGGTGCGCGTTGGTTTGATGAAAATTGGAAGCCACAGTTTAATACCCCAGAGTGGGAAAATACCCTTCAGTATTATGTCGATGTGATGAAAGAATCTGGTCCTGCTGGTTCATCTGCAAACGGTTTTAATGAAAACCTTGCACTATTCCAAACCGGAAAATGTGGTATTTGGATTGATGCAACCGTTGCAGGCGCATTTGTTACTAACAAAAAAGACTCAGAAGTTGCCGATAAAGTAGGGTTTGCACTTGCACCAGATAACGGTCTAGGTAAACGCGGTAACTGGTTATGGTCTTGGACTTTAGCCGTACCGGCAAGCAGCAAAAAACCAGATGCCGCAATGAAATTTATTAGCTGGGCAACATCTAAAGAATACACTCAACTTGTAGCCGACAAGAAAGGTTGGGCAAAAGTACCGCCAGGTACACGTAAATCACTTTACAGTAATCAAAAGTACATGGACGCAGCACCGTTTGCGCAAATTACCTTAGATTCTATTCAATCTGCAGATCCTAAAAATCCAACCGTTAAACCGGTGCCTTATGTAGGTATTCAGTTTGTTGCTATTCCTGAGTTTCAAGGAATTGGTACAGCTGTTGGGCAACAATTCTCAGCAGCATTAACTGGCCAAATGACCGTTAAGCAAGCGCTTAGTACGTCTCAGCAACTTGTTGAGCGAACAATGCGTAGAGCTCGCTATCCTAAATAGCATGTAATGGGCGGGTAAGTACTCAAACTTACCCAATATTTTATGTCAATTCTATTTACTTGTTAGTTATAAACACTATCAAGGGTTTCTGATTTTCACTTGATAGTTAACAAGTAAATAGAATTGGCTTTTTTAAGGTCACCTTTATGGCAACAACTAACTCGCGCACGCTTGCTCGGTTTATGCTTCTTCCTAGTGTAATTTTATTACTTGCTTGGATGATAGTTCCGCTGTGTATGACACTGTATTTCTCATTTATTGATTACAACTTACTCGTTCCTGGGGATAAAGAGTTTGTAGGCTTTTTAAACTATGAATTTTTCCTAACTGATCCGGCTTTTTTTGAATCATTTTTTAACACGCTTTACCTAGTAACTGGGGTTTTACTTATCACTATATGTGGTGGTATTGGCTTAGCTATTTTACTAGACCAAGCAATATGGGGACGAAATTACGTTCGCATTATGGTACTAGCCCCATTTTTTGTAATGCCAACTGTGTCGGCATTGGTATGGAAAAACATGCTAATGAACCCAGTTAATGGCTTATTTGCACATTTCGCGATTTGGCTTGGCTTTGAACCTATCGACTTTTTTGCTCAAATGCCGTTATTTTCAATCATCATAATTGTGTCTTGGCAGTGGTTACCGTTTGCAGCATTGATACTACTAACAGCAATACAGTCATTAGATCGTGAACAATTAGAAGCGGCTGATTTAGACGGAGCTGGGCCATTTAGTAAGTTTTTTTACATCGTTTTGCCGCACTTATCGCGCGCTGTAACCGCTGTTATTTTAATCGAAACTATATTTTTACTGTCAATCTTTGCTGAAATATTAGTTACAACCAGCGGTGGTCCTGGTTATTCGTCGACCAATATAACGTACTTAATTTACACGCAATCACTACTTCAATTTGATGTAGGTGGCGGTTCGGCAGGGGGCATAGTTGCAGTTATTATTGCAAATATAGTCGCTATATTTTTAATGCGCTTAATTGGCAAAAACTTGGAGGGTTAATTATGACTATAAAAGATAGCCGTCGTTCCAAACTAATTTATACCATTGCTGCATGGACAATAAGCGGCATGATTTTCTTTCCAATTTTATGGACGTTAATCACCAGCTTTAAAACGGAAGCAGAAGCAATTTCAGCAAGCCCAAGCTTATATGCGTTTGATTGGACGCTCGAAAATTACCGCGATGTACTGTCACGTTCGCCATACTTTAACCATTTTTGGAACTCTGTGGTTATATCGTTAGGTTCAAGTTTGCTGGGTTTATTAATTGCTGTACCTGCTGCTTGGTCTATGGCTTTTGTACAAACTAAAAAAACAAAGCATTTATTAATGTGGATGCTTTCAACCAAAATGTTACCGCCAGTAGGGGTACTTATTCCGATTTATTTATTGTTTCGAGACTTTGCGCTACTCGATACAAAATTAGGTTTAGTGATTGTAATGACACTCATTAACTTACCAATAATGGTATGGATGCTGTACACCTACTTTAGAGAAATACCAAACGAAATACTTGAAGCTTCACGTATGGATGGCGCAACAATTGGTGAAGAAATATTCCATGTTTTATTACCAATAGCCTTACCGGGTATAGCCTCAACGCTATTGTTAAATGTAATTTTGTCGTGGAACGAAGCTTTTTGGACACTTATTTTAACCGCTGCAAATGCTGCACCTTTAACGGCATTTATTGCCAGTTACTCAAGCCCTGAGGGGTTATTTTACGCCAAGTTATCGGCAGCATCTGCCATGGCCATTGTGCCAATTTTAATACTTGGTTGGTTTAGTCAAAAACAATTAGTGCGTGGATTAAGTTTCGGCGCAGTAAAATAGGAGAATACACATGGGCAGCATCACACTAAAACAAGTCACTAAAAACTTTGATGAAGTTAACGTAATTAAACCACTCGATCTAGAAATAAAAGACGGTGAGTTCATCGTTTTTGTTGGTCCGTCGGGCTGTGGTAAATCGACATTACTTCGTATGATAGCAGGGCTTGAAGATACCACCAGTGGTAATATAGAAATTGACGGCATTGACGCTACAAAAACACCGCCTGCAAAAAGAGGCTTAGCAATGGTGTTTCAATCCTACGCGTTGTATCCGCATATGACAGTGCGTAACAATATTGCTTTTCCTTTAAAAAGAGCCAAAGTTAGCCCTGCAGAAATCGAAAGTAAAATTGCTAACGCCGCTAAAATTCTTAATTTGACCGATTATTTAGACCGAAAGCCTGGGCAATTATCGGGCGGTCAGCGCCAGCGTGTAGCGATAGGGCGCGCAATTGTTCGTCAGCCTTCGGCATTTTTATTTGATGAACCGCTTTCAAATCTTGATGCGTCACTACGTGTAAATATGCGTTTAGAAATATCTGAATTACATAAAAGTTTAGCTACAACAATGATTTATGTTACGCACGATCAGGTTGAAGCTATGACAATGGCAGATAGAATCGCGGTATTTAATGCCGGTATTATTGAACAGGTAGGCACACCTTTAGAGCTTTATAAAAAACCAGTAAACAAATTTGTAGCTGGTTTTATTGGCTCTCCAAAAATGAATTTTATAGATGCTCCACAAAATGAAGATACGAATGTTAGTTGTATTGGTATACGACCAGAGCATATAACACTCTCTACTGAGCAAGGAACGTGGGCTGGTACTGTCGGTGTAATTGAGCATTTAGGATCGGAGAGCTTTTTACATATAAATATTGAAGGCAAAGGGACCGTAACAGTAAAAGCAGATGGTGATTGTCCGTTAAAATATGGCGACAGTATTTACCTAAGCGCACCGGCTGATAAAGTATTAAAGTTTGATAATAACGGTTTAACAATTCGCTAGAGCCAATCTTTAATTACCTTAAATAGCACCTTTATAAGGGTGCTATTAACTAAATTCTAATTACATAATCCTATGAAACCTAGGTATTTTTTATTAAGGAATGGTATATTTACAACTATAAATAACAAAAACGTTATTAATAAATAGATACTCCAAAATTAATAAAATAATTTATATAGCAGCACATATAATTGAAATTATGTAATGAAAATAAGGACTTAGTTTTCCTTCTATTTTAAGAGGTTTACGTGGTAAAGCTATCAAATACAGAAATTAGAAAGCTAGATGATGCAGCCAGAGCAGGGTGGTTATATTATGTTGGCGGTAACACACAAGATGAAATTGCTAAAAAGCTAAATATATCTCGTCAATCTGCACAAAGAATGGTCGCATTATCTGTGAGCCAAGGATTAATTAAAGTTAGACTTGACCACCCGATTGCCAAATGTATGGATTTGGCCGAAAAATTAAAAAGCCGTTTTGGGTTAGATTCGTGTGAAGTTGTACCGAGTGATCCGTCTGAACCTTCATCTACACTAGGTTTGGCTCAAGCTGGCGCGGCTGAAATAGAACGTCATTTAAAATCAGAACAACCCAAAGTACTTGCTATGGGAACAGGTCGAGTTTTACGTTCATGTGTAGATGAGCTAAGAACTGTTGATTGTCCGCAACATAAAATTGTAGCAATGCTAGGTAATATGGCTTTGGATGGATCGGCTTCACCTTATGATGTTGTAGTAAGAATGGCCGAACACACCAATGCAAAACATTATCCAATGCCATTGCCAGTTTTACCAAGAAGCATTGAAGAAAAAGAACAATTACACGCACAACAAAATATTACCGGTAATTTAAAACTCGCTAAAGATGCCGATGTAACATTTGTGGGTATTGGTAGCTTAGGTGAAAAGTCGCCATTACATATAGATGGTTTTATTGATGCGCAAGAACTTAAAGAGCTACAAGATCTTGGTGCTGTTGGTGAAATGATTAGTTGGGTGTTTGATAAAAACGGTAAGCTTTTAGATTGCACAGTTAATCAGCGTGTAGCAAGTACGCCATTAAAAACAAATGCTAACAAACAGATTTATGCGATAGCTGCTGGTGAAGAAAAAGTGTTAGCCATTTTGGGCGCAGTAAGGTCAAACATGATCAGTGGATTAATCACTAACGAATATACAGCTGAGCGTTTATTAAGTATTGATTAAACAAATTGAGAAATAAAGTATCTGTATTAGTAATACCTGTTATTGTAATAAAACCACTTAATGTCCGATACCGTCTAGTATTGGACATAGCAAGGGCGCATTTAAGCGCTCTTTCTATGTATACATTAACTACCTATAATTTATATTATGTTAAATAAGGTAAATAAATACAAACCTAAATTACTCACCTTCATTAATTAACGTATAAACGCGATATTTTGACTGTTTAATAAGCATTAACCTACTTATCTTAATAGTTAGTGCCTTACCCATTTACGGTATTAGCTTCTTGAACATATAAAAATACCGCTTGGTTATTAATATTATCAAGCGGTATAAACAATGATTACCTAATAGCTACCTTACCTAATTAAATCTAAGTCATTGAAAATAATGGCTTTTAAATTATCCTACTAATTTACTAGAATGTTTTATCATTCATAAATTCACTAATAAGCTCAGACACTTTATCTGGATGTTCATCAATAACCCAGTGTGCGGCTTTATCTATCCAAACCAATGACGAATTTGGAATTGCTTCTTCTAACATTGGTGCATACTTTGGCTTTTGAAACTTGTCTTCTTTACCCCATATTATGAGTGTTTCATGAGGTAAGCTTTTAAGATCGCCTGTAATAGCTTCGGTATATTCTTTATTGAGCCTACGCATGTTACTAAATAAAGCGGCTTTTCCTTTTTCATTACTCCATGGTGTTAAGTATATTTTCATCAACTCTTCAGTCATCACGCTTGAGTCATAAACGCCTTTGGGCATGAAATCTCTTAATGTATCCACAAATTCGGCTACCGTTGCTTTTTCTTCCACACCTGGTTCTAGCAAAGGTTCAAATTTTGGTATTGGCCAAGAATCAAAACATACACTATCAATTAAAACCAACCCGTTTACTTTTTCCGGATGATTTACAGCAATTAATTGAGCAACACCACCACCAATATCATGTGCAGCAATATTAACTTTAGAAATACCGAGTTCTTCCATAAACTTACACATTATTCTACATTGCGCATTTATAGAAACATCGGTGTTAATTGGCATATCAGATTCACCAAAGTTTAGTAAATCAGGCGCTATTACTCGATATTTTGATGCAAGTTTTGGCATCACATTTCGCCATAAAAATTTATTGGTTGGTATTCCGTGTATCAATAATAAAGGTGTTCCTTGTCCCATTTCTTGATAAGCAATTTGATGACCTTCTACTGTAACGTACTGTGTTTTGCTCATGCTTGTGCCTCGTTAATTTAAAAAATTATAATGTTTATTAAACTATAAAATTGGAATATAGCCTTATAAAGCAAATTCCATCCCAAGATGAGCATTTATTAGTTATTAAAAAATTATAATAATTTAAAGTCAAACCCTTGCGATACCTGGGCTTAAGGCTAAGTAAGTTTATTTGTTTTTATTATTATAGAGTTTGATAATTGTGATTGTTAAACCACTTTAAGAAGTGTGAAACGTTTGCTCTTATATTTGCAACAATTACAAAAGCGAAGTTGCTAATACTTTGAAGGAATAATTTGAAGTAATTATTGTTATTAAAGGATTTTTACAAGTTTAAATAAATTAAAGGTTTAATATACACAAAAGCGCTAAATAAATATTAGCGCTTTGAAAATTAAAATTTAAGTTTTTAGTAAGCTATAGATAAAAACAGTGAACCGCCCTACTGTTTTTTATAAATCAGTCCAATAAGGATTTAATATTTTCAATAAGCACATTTTTTTTAACTGGTTTTAATAATTGGCCATCAAAACCTAAATTAATATATTTATTTTCACTAAAAGTATGTGCAATAATTTTTGTTGTGGTTTTATCAATGTGCTTTCTTATTTTTAGCATCGCATCTGTGCCCGTAAATTCAGGCATAATTATATCCATTAAAATAATGTCATAATTATTTTGTGAAACCATAATAAGTGCTTCTGCCGCACTTGAAGCAAAATCAACGTTAAAACATTCATCTTCAAGCATTTTTTTTATAACAATCTCAATTAAAAGATCGTCATCTACCAACAATACATTGATAAGTTTATTTTGGCTTTGTGTTATGGAGGAAATGTTATTCGGCATCGCCTTATTAGCTGGCTTTGGTTTTACAAACTCTTTAACATTACTTTCTGATGACATTGATATTACTCTATTGGCTAATACTAGTGGTTCTTTACTTGATGATTTAAAATATTTAATGGCAGCGATAATTTACTCCTAGTATTTTTTGAGTTTGTAACTTATATAAAATTAATTACTTACTATGTAGGTATATATCGGCAGCTTGAAGAATTTACTTAATAATATATAACCACTGTTCTTTATATAAAGCAATTATTGGCCCAAGTAATTTATGTTTAAAATTAGTAACTTATTTACTGCTCAATAAGATTTTTAATTGTGATTAGCAAATTGCGATGCAAAATTAATTTTATTAAGCTGTTATCCGTGAGGTTCAGAAAGGCGGGTGTTTTTACTGTATAGGAAGTAAAACACAGACTTGATTATCTATGTTTTAAAGTTTAACTAAAATAGTTTTAATGCAGTGCTGCCGTGAACGGGATGCTTTCACAGATTTTTGCTTCAGCTATAAGCAATTCTTCTAAACGTATATCCACTTCCTCTTTTTCGAAGTACTCGTAAGCAAGTTCAACAAAAAGATTTTTATGCTTTTCTTCTGATTTAGCGATAGCAACATAAAAGTCTTTTTCTTTACCCTCAGGAAGTGCTTGTGCAACTAAAGAAAAACGCTCGTGCCCTCTTGCTTCAATTACACCGCCAACCAGTAATCGGTCCATTAAAAAACCATCACGACCATGTCTAAACAGTGCACGAATTTGTTTTATATACGGATCTTTTTTGTCATCGCCTAAGTTTACATCACGCTCTAAAAGTAATTTAAGTACTTGTTTAAAATGTATTAATTCTTCTAGCGCTAAGTCGGTCATAGCTTTTACTAATTTACGTTTGTCTGGGTAATGCGAAAGCATAGACATAGCCATACCCGATGCTTTTTTTTCTGCAGCGGCGTGATCTTGTAAAAAAGTATTAAAGTCATCAAGGACAACTTCGGTCCATTCAAATGGGGTGTGATATTTTAATTCAAACATGTTCTGTACAACTTAAATAATAATGCGGGGGATTTTAACGTATTTGATTTAAAAAATCTTGTAAGGCAGTAATTTATCTATGCGCCCTTTAGCCGTAGATTCAACTTTTAACTGGTGTTTAATATCGTTCCATGCGGTGACTTTACCGCCCATATTCATTTTTTCAAAATCAGTTTTATCACTTTTTAATGCTAAAAAGTTGCATAACTTTTTGTAGCTTTCTGGTTTTGCTATATCAATGGATAAAAAATCGTTGTCGCGGTTATTAAAGTACGTTTGAGCGTCATTAAAATGTGTTTTATAGCAGTGAGTTAAGTAACTATCGTCGCTAATATTATTAAGCGAAAGCTCACTAAATGTGTTTAAATAACAGCGTTTTATATGAATATTAAAGCCCCCGTCGCCGCGCGTTAAATTAGTGTGCATACGCGTTAAAAGCTGCTTTATTGATGCAAGCCACGCACTCAATTCGCGCTCTAAATAAATAAACTTAGAGTTTGGATAATGAATATCAAGCGCTTTAAAATCGTTAAATATGGGAGTGTCGGCAATTGCGCTGGCATTTTCAAAGCAAGCATTAGTATACGCGGTATGCGCCGTTGTAATACCAAGCTCTAAAAATGCGTGGCACACACTGGTTGTGCCGGTACGCGGTAAACCTATTATAAATATTTTGCTCATTAACTTTTCTTTAATTAGCCACGTGTCACTAGCAATACAAAGGCGCTAACAATAATCACTAAAAATGTTGCAATAGTACCAATTTGGCGATATTTCAGGCTTTTTTCTACTATGCCCAAATTTTGAAACACACGCCCTATTAATAACGCACCACCTAATATATGACAGTAATGGCTAGCAAGCCCTTGGTATTCTGCCAAAAAAAGTAAAATTAACGCAATTGGCACGTACTCCATAAAGTTAGCATGGGCACGCACAGCACGTTGCAGCGTTGCGTTACCGTTATCACCAAGTGATATCTGCTCCGCGCGGCGCACTTTTATTACGTTAAAGCTCAAATAAATGTAAAACAATGCAAGTAATGCAGCATAAGTTGAAATGATCATGGCGTTTTCCTGTTATTTTATCGCATAAGCATGCGCTTTATTATTGTGGGCGTGATAATAACATATAAATTTGAGCAGCATTATCAGAAGTTTAATAAATGCCTATGCTAAGCTAAGGGTATTAAGTAAGTAGAAAATTACATAAGGATTTTATGTTTGTACCTCGCAAAGTAGCCGACAGTTACCGTGAAATGATTAACAGTATTGGCTTTTACCCTTCTATGCTTTCAGTGGGCTTTTTAGTATTTGCCATTATAACTATGTCGGTTGAATATTTAGCCCCTATTGAGCAGCTAAAATCGTTTATATCGGTTGTACTTGTTGATAGCGCCGAAAACGCGCGTACTATTTTAAGCACTTTAGCAGGCAGTATTATTTCGCTTACCGTGTTTAGTTTTTCGATGGTAATGGTTGTTTTAAATTCGGCCAGTGCGAGTTTATCGCCTCGCGTAGTGCCAGGGCTTATTACGCGTAAATCACACCAAATGGTTTTGGGTTTTTATTTAGGCAGCATAATTTACTCAATTATTATGCTTATAAATATTAATAAGCTTGATGGTGGCAGTACGGCAATTCCTTCAATTGGTGTGTTGTTCGCACTTATTTTTGGCTTGATTTCATTAGGTTTATTTGTATTTTTTATACATTCAATCTCTCGTGCTATTCAGGTTGATAATGTGTTAAATGGCTTATTTAGCCAAACTAAAAACGAAATTAAAACAATAATACAAAGGCAATCAGATAACCCCGTTGAAGACTTTCCAGACTTTAGCAAGTGGCACTCTGTTGTCAGTAAAACAGAGGGATATTATAAAGGCGTACATACCGATAAGCTGTGTGCTATTTTGGCAGAGCAAGATATAAAGGTATATATCTCTGTTAACCAAGGTTATTTTACCGTTAAAGGTTACCCGTTTTTAAAATGTAATAAAGATATAGCAAACGATGAAGCGCTGATAAATAAAATTCTCAACTGCTTTATTTTTTATATAGAAGAATACATTAGCGATCATTATCGTTATGGGTTGACGCAAATATCAGAAATTGCGGTTAAAGCAATGAGCCCAGGCATAAACGATCCAGGTACTGCGGTTAAATCAATTGATATGCTGAGCATTTTACTTATTCAAAGGCTTTCAATTAACGATATTAACTACTCGTTTAAGCACAGTGACAATGCCCCATTGCTATACCTTCATGAAACAAGCTTTGACGAATTATTACACGACAACTTTACACCACTGCGTAATTACGCAAAAGGCGATGCATACGTAATGACAAACGTGCTTGAGGCGTTTAAAAACATTTTGTTTATTGCACACAAAGACACTGATGCACGAACCAGCTTGTTTAATTATTTAAATGCGATTGTTGATGACATCAATGAACATGTCACAAATGAATACGACAGGAGAGAAATAACTAATATGCTCAATGCAATTGCCCGCATTAGCGAAGAGCAAGGTGAGAAGTTGGTGGCACGTTTTGAGCACCACCAAAAATAAAGTTTAATCTATGTAGTAAACAGCGTAGCTTGAAGCTGTTACTTTAATCTCTCCAGCATGGTAGGCATCAGGTACATAATTACTTGGTGCGCTATCAGCCATCATTACTTTTTCTGCACGCATATAAGGCTGTGATTGCACATTGAGTGGACTTAGTGATGCGCTATACAAACCTTTTAAATCAACGCCATAATCTTCACTAAACTCTTTTGCTGCATCGCGTGCATCTTTTATTGCTAATTTTTGCGCTTTTTTATGTAGTTCGTTGTAGTTACTTGCTAAAAACTGCGTTTGGTTAATTTCGTTAATTCCGTTGTTAACTAAGCTTTGTAGTAACTCTGGGTATTTGTTTATATCGCTGAGTTTTACTGTTAATGTGCGAGAAACTTTGAAGCCTTTAAAGTCTTGATTACCGGTTGTGCGGTTATATTGACTATCACGGTTTATTGAAATTTGCCCAGCATTTATATCACCTTCTCTAACCCCTACTTCTTTTACGAGCTTAATTGCTTTAGCGATGGTTAAATCGGTTTTATTTTTAGCTGCAATTAAGTCCTTATCAACTTCGGTAATACCTACACTAAGCTGTACGTAATCCGGCATTGTGGTAAGAGTGGCTTCGCCCTTTACGTAAATATGAGGGGCATCTGGAGTAGCTGCAGCAAGTGCATCAAAGCTAAGTACATTTAAAGCCAGCGCGCTACCTAAAACAAGGGTAAGAGTTTTCATTAAGTCGATCCTTTAATTTTGTTAAACCCAGTAAACACCGTACGCGGTTAATTAAATATGAACAAGCACAAAAAAACAGGCATTTGCCTGTTTTTTGTTAAGCATTGTAACTGTGCCTACAACGTTATTTATTTTTAATTATGTATAAACCTAATTAAACACTACAACGCTTATAGTTACGGTATTTTGGTAACCAGTAATTTTTGTCTATTGCGGCCCATAAAGCATCATCAGTGATCTCAAGTGCAACACCTTCTTCAATCGCTTTTTTAGCAATAGCAAATGCAATACGTTTACTTAGCGTTTCAATTTCAGTAAGCGCAGGTAACAAACTACCTTTACCTGTATTGGCACGCGGCGACGACTCTGCAAGCATTTCACTAGACACACTTAACATTGCATCCGTAATACGCGTTGCTTTAGCGGCAATAACCCCTAAGCCAATACCTGGGAATATATAACTGTTGTTACATTGTGGAATTGGGAACGTTTCGCCATTGTACTCAACGGGTGCAAATGGGCTACCGGTTGCAACAAGCGCTTTACCATCAGTCCATTTAATTACATCTTCTGGGTATGCTTCTACCTGCTTAGATGGGTTACTCAATGGGAAAATAATAGGTTGCTCACAACCTGCGTGCATTGCACGAATTACCTGCTCGGTAAATAAACCTGGTTGGCCTGAAACACCAATTAAAATATCAGGTTCTGCACAGTGCATCACATCAAGAAGTGATGCGTATTCACCGCTGTAAGTCCAATCACTTAACGAGCCTTTAGGTTGTGCAAGTACTTGTTGGAAGTCGCGTAAGCCTTCCATACCTTCACTAAGCAAGCCAAAACGGTCAACCATAAATACTTGGCTACGCGCTTGTGCTTCTGTAATGCCTTCAAAAACCATTTGGCTAATAATTTGCTCAGCAATACCACAACCAGCAGAACCAGCACCAACAAATACCACTTTTTGCTGGCTCAGTGTTGAATTTTTAACGCGACACGCAGCAAGTAAAGAACCAACCGTTACAGCCGCCGTACCTTGAATATCATCATTAAAGCTACAAATTTCATTGCGGTAGCGCTTAAGTAATGGCATTGCATTTGGCTGTGCAAAATCCTCAAACTGCAGCAATACATTTGGCCAGCGACGTTTAACCGCTTTAATGAATAAATCTAAAAACTCATCGTATTCGTCTTGAGCAATACGCTTATGGCGTGCGCCCATATACATAGGATCGTTCAAAAGCTTTTCGTTATTAGTACCTACATCAAGCATTACAGGTAATGTGTATGCTGGGCTTATACCACCACACGCTGTGTAAAGTGACAATTTACCAATTGGGATACCCATGCCACCAATACCCTGATCGCCTAGGCCTAAAATACGTTCGCCATCGGTAACAACAATAACTTTTACTTTACCTTTGGTAGCGTTGCGTAAAATGTCATCAATTTGAAAACGGTCTTCGTACGAAATAAATAAGCCACGTGCACTGCGATAAATGTCTGAAAACTTTTCACAAGCGTCGCCAACTGTAGGCGTGTAAATAATAGGCATCATCTCTTCAAGATGGTCACGCACTAAACGGTAGTACAGTGTTTCGTTGTTATCTTGGATTGCACGCAGGTAAATGTGCTTATTCAAATTTTCGGTAAAGCTAGAATACTGCTGATAACAACGCTCCACTTGCTCTTCAATTGTTTCAAAGCGTGGAGGAAGTAAACCAGCAAGATTGAAATTTTCGCGTTCTTTTTTACTAAAGGCACTGCCTTTGTTTAATAGCGGCGTTTCAATTAGGCCAGGGCCAGAATGATGAATATATAAGTAGTTAGGATCAGTATTTGTTGTCATATTTCCAAGCTTTAACGGAGTCTTAAGTTATGATCTGTCATTATCATTGTTAGAAGTTTAATTGCAATGACAATTAAGTTGGTCAGACCATTGAGAAAAACACTTGCAAGCCGCACTGCCTGCAACTGTATTATACATAAATTAAAATTTGATAGTGACGTGATTATCAGTTAAATCAGATAATGCAACACCTTCACGGCGCGGATCGGCGCCGCCATACAATTTGTTATTTTTAATTTCAACGGCATGTAAGCCTGAGTTCAAATCGAGAACACGTACATTGTGTCCGCGTTTAGCAAGCAAAGGTGCAATAGCTTCAAGCGTTGTGCCTTTTTCAAGGCTGGTGTAATCGTTACGATTTGTTGTACGTGGTAAGTTTATAGCGTCTTGCGCTGATAAGTTCCAGTCAATAACGCCAACAACCACTTGCGCAACATAATCAATAATGCGACTACCACCAGGAGAACCCACAACTAAACGTAAGCTGCCATCTTTGTTAAATACCATTACTGGTGACATAGAGCTACGCGGGCGTTTACCAGCCTCTACACGGTTTGCTACAAGCTTGCCGTTTTTACGTGGCGAAAGCGAAAAGTCAGTTAGTTGGTTATTTAAAATAAAACCATTAACCATAACCGTAGAGCCAAACGCCATTTCAATTGAACTGGTCATCGAAACGGCATTGCCTTTACTATCTACAACAGATACGTGTGAGGTAGAAGGTAATTCGTATGAATCATCCATTGCATAACTTAAGTACCCTACAGGATTACCAGCTATGGCTTTTTGATCTGTTTCTGTAATTAATTTAGCGCGCGAGGCAATGTAATCTTTGTTTAGTAGCTCTTTTGTAGGTACTTGGGTGAAATCGGGATCGCCCATGTACATATCGCGATCGGCAAATGCTATGCGCGAAGCTTGGCTAAAGTAATGAATCGCCTTTTCGCCGTTTGGCTTAAGTGCGCTCATATCTTTATGTTCAAGTAAGCCTAGCATTTGCAGTACCGCAACACCGCCACTGCTTGGTGGCGCCATAGAACACACGTTATAGGCACGGTATTGTATACATACCGCATCGCGTTCTTTGCTTTTGTAATCTGCTAAGTCTTGTACGCTTAATTTGCCTGGGGCAATTTTAGAGCGCTGTACAGCATTAACCATTTGTTTAGCGTTTTCGCCTTTGTAAAATGCATCAATGCCTTGCTTTGCAATGTCTTTGTATAAATCTGCAAGCGGTTGATTCTTTTTAATTGTGCCCGCTTCAATCAGTTTACCATTTGGGTAAAAGTATTCGTTGATTATCGGCATGCTCATTACACCGGGGTTTAACTGGCGGGCTAATAAGCCATGTAAACGCGGCGAAACTACAAAGCCTTGCTCAGCAAGTTCAATAGCGGGTTTAAAAAGCGCTTCCCATGGCAATATACCGTATTGTTTATGCGCACTTGCAAAGGCATGCAAAATACCGGGTACACCAACAGAGCGTCCGCCTACAACGGCTTCAATCCATTTAACGGCTTTACCGTGTTTATCTAAAAACAGCGTTTCATCTGCATTTGCAGGTGCGGTTTCGCGGCCATCAAAACTAGTCAATTTATTGTTAGCTTTGTTGTAATACATCATAAATGTACCACCGCCAATACCAGAGGATTGCGGTTCAACTAAAGTAAGCACTAGTTGAGTTGCTATTGCAGCGTCAACGGCACTGCCGCCTTGGGCTAAAATTTGTTGACCGGCTCTTGAAGCATACGGATTTGCCGCTGCAACCATGTACTTGTCACCTACCACAACTTGCTTGTGACTAAGGCCCGTTGCTGCTTCTGGTTCGCGAGTTTCTATCGGTTGCTGTGCAAAAGAAGGCAATGTTATTGCGCACAGTCCAATAGCAAATAATGAGTTAAGTTTAAAATGCATAAAAAGTCTAAAAACACTTAATAACGATAAGGTAATTGGCATCTTAAAGTTAAACGGGCACAATATGCAAAAATTTATACTAAAAAATTACAATAAAATGCTTAATTTACCTATTCAACCTCGTTATATATTACCGCCTATTATTCTGCTGCTTTTTAGTACCATTTTTGCTGCATTTGATTTAAATAATTTACTTGAATTTAACCGAGAGCTAATTAATCAAGGCGAACTGTGGCGAATTTTTTCTAGCCAATTTGTTCATGCTAATTGGGCTCATATGGGATTAAATGCCAGTGGTGTTTTATTAATTTGGTTACTGCATGGCGAATACACATCACCTACTCGTTACGCCGTTAATATAAGTGCGCTGGCACTGTGGTGTGGACTTGGCGTGTATTGGTTTTGCCCAAGCATACATATTTATACCGGATTAAGTGCTCTGCTGCATGGCGTAATTATTTGGGGGGCAGTTAAAGATATAACTGTAGGGCTTAAGTCGGGGTATTTATTATTTATAGGCGTATGGATTAAAATAGCGTTTGAGCAATTTAGCGGCCCTAATGCTGATATAGGAAAGCTTATTAACTCAACTGTAGCTATTGATGCACATTTAATTGGTGTTATTGGCGGGACTCTGCTTGCCATACCACTGATTATAGAGCTCTTTAAAAAGAACTTTAAAAATAAAAAATAAAGTTAGATTTTGTTCAATCCAATAAAAACGCCGCATTAGTTTAGTCAACCAATGCGGCGTTTTTGTTTTTACAATTTAAGCGTAAAAATTAAAGCGTTTCTTTAAATAACTTATAAATACGGCGGTATTCGTCTAACCAACTTGAAGGCTGTACAAAACCATGTGGTTCAACAGGAAATATAGCTGTTTCAAAGTTTTGTTTTTCAAGCTCTATTAAGCGCTGTACTAAACGCACTGAGTCTTGAAAAAACACATTATCGTCAACCATGGGGGCATTAATGAGTAAACGCTTGTTTAAACCCTCAGCGTAATAAATTGGCGAGCTGCGCTCATACGCAATCGGGTCAACATCAGGATGGTTTAGTATATTAGCCGTGTAACCCGTGTTGTAATGTGCCCAATCGGTAACAGGGCGTAGTGCTGCACCTGATTGAAATAACTCAGGCGCAGTAAACAATGCCATAAAGGTCATAAAGCCGCCATAAGAGCCACCATAAGTACCGACTGCTTTGGTATCAACGTTGACATTTTGCGCCATCCATTTAACGCCATCGGCTAAATCTTGTGTTTCAGGTGTGCCCATTTGACGATAAATCGCAGTACGCCAATCACGCCCGTAGCCTTTAGATGCGCGGTAATCCATATCCATTACTATATAACCTTCATCAGCGAGCAATGAATGAAACATAAATTCACGAAAATAAACCGAAAACCCCATATGTGAGTTTTGCAAGTAACCCGCGCCGTGGTTAAAAATAACCGCTTTGCGATTTTTACCTACTTCACCTTCAACGTAATCAGCTGGGTAGTATACTTTTGCGTATATAGGTTGTTCAGTATGGCTCGATGGCACGGCAACAATTTTAGGTGCAGTTAGTTTTTTAGCTAAAAACTCATCCGACACTGTGTGCGTTAAGCGCGTTGCTTTTGCATTGGCTTGTGCGTCTGCTACATAAAGCTCATTAGGCATCGTAATAGTAGAGTGCTTAAGGAGTAACTTGGTTTCATCTGGGCTTAACGTGTAGTCAGTCATGCCGTTTAAATCAGTAACTTGCTCACTCTTACCTGTTTGTGGGTTAACACGGTAAATTTCGTACAGGCCTGGGTGTTCAACATTCGCTTTGTAATAAATTGCGCTGTCGTCGCTGGTAAGTGTTAAGTTAGAAACCTCAAATTGGCCTTGTGTAAGCGCAGTTGCACTACCATTGACTGGCTTTTTATAAAGCTGGCTGTAACCAGATTCTTCTGAAAGGTAATAAAGCGTGTTTGAGTTATGTAACCAACCAAAGTCGTTAAATGCGTAAGCAATCCATGCATCGTCATGTAGGCGGTGTTGCGACACAAGTTTGTTGTTTTCAAAATCAACGTTCGCAAGCCAGCGATCTTTGTTGTCCCACGCTTCAAGCATGACAGCCACTTGTGAGCCGTCGTCGTTCCATACTATTGGGCTTTGCTCAAAACCCCAGTCCATAATAAGGTTAATGCCACGAGGCGCCTTTTTAGACTTATATGTTTTACCATCACGTGCATAATTTTCTTTTTTAACTGCGGCTAAAACATCTTCATCAAAACCTGGTAAGGTATTAAAGCTAAGTGATGTTTGCTCTTTGTTAGTTAAATTGATGTAGACAAGCTGTGAGGTTTCTTCTTTAGCATCTGCAACACGGCGGCGTGCTTTTTTAGGCTCAATAGTTGCGTCATTAGTGATGTAATTTGGCATAATATCGCCATCTGCGCGCCAATCAGTTTTTTCTTTAACTACGACTAATAACGCATCACCATTTGGCGAAAGCTGTGCCTCTGCAACTTTATTACCGTTACCTAAGTAGTAAGCCGTGTTAGCAATTGAATCATTTTGTTCATTAATTTGCTCATTGCGTGCTTGCTTATCTTTTTTATTTTTTTGTTGAAGCGCCACAAATTTAATCAGTTTATGCTGCTCTTTAGCAATATACGTGCTTGGCTCTTCAATCCCTTTAGGCTTATCAGTAAGTTTTAAGTTAGCAAGTTCATTGGTTAAGCCTGTTTTTAAATCAACTTTAAAAAACACATTACCTTGGCGGTAAACTAAATCACCATTGTTTAAAAATTGTGGTTTAGACTCACTTGTTGATGTCGCTGTAATTTGTTTAAGTTCACCTGTTTTTAGGTTTTTAACAAATACATTGCCTTTAAACGTGTAGGCCGCCATTGTTTTATTTTTAGAATAAACAGCTTTATTTGAACCCACAGTATGAAGTTTATTAAGTGCTACCTGCTCTGCTGTTTGGCTGTTAACAGATTGGCTAAATAAATTGCGTAATGTATTACCTTGCTCTTTTTGAGCATAAATAATAGTAGCTGAATCGCTTGCCCAATAAGCGCTCTCTGGCTGATTACCCATCCAATCGGGATCGGCCATTGCTTGTTCTAGCGTTATTTTTTGTGAGCCGATATCGGCTGGTGTGTTTACAACCGCAGCAACCTTGGTTGCTGGTAAAGCACTTTGCTGTGTTGAAGAGGTGTTAGCGGTAGCGCTACAACCTGCAAGCATGATACTTGAGGCAACGGCTAAGGCCACTAATGTTTTAGATGAAGAAAAATTAAAAATCATAGTGCTTCTATACGGTTATTATAATTAGGCCGTATTTAAGCAGAAGCACTCAAGTTATTGCAATTATTTAAGATAAATAGCCATTAAACAGGGTAAAGCTCAGTTTACTAATTGTAATAGACGTTATTCAATTACTAAATCAAGCCACACCAGTCGATGATCGCTTGATGCGTTTCTGTCTTTAATTAAACGGTATTCATTACTGGTTTTAGTTGGCCAAAACACCCCACCGTCCTTAATTTTTAAACCATAGTTTGACGGTAAAACGTAATCAACACGGGCTTGCCAATTAGCACTGTAATTTTGTGCATAAGGCACATCATACTGCTCTTTAGCACCTTCACTTTTTGGAACAAAGTGAGCATTTATTAATGGGTTTTTAAGTAATTGGTCGGTGGTATTTGTACGGGCTTTATCGCCCTCTGGGGCTGCGTTTAAATCGCCTAAAATAACAAAACGAGAGCGAGCTTTTAAACCGCCTTTTTCGCCTTTATCGTCGTAAATATACTTAGCATTTGAAACGTAATCGGCTATTAACCTTACTTCATCGTGGTTACGTTTGCCGTTTCTGTCCTCTTCACCGTCAAATACAGGCGGTGTTGGGTGAGATGCAATAACATGAATGGTTTTATCGTTTACGCTAATAGGTAAATCCCAAAACGATTTAGAGCTGAGTCTTAACGCTTGCCATTCTTGTGCGTTATACCAGTTTTCGCCTGTTTTAGGCATTACAGGCATTTGAGCATTTGGCATGTCTTTATATTTAAAAGTTTGAAGGGTTCTTACTTTATCAAAATCGATTGGGTATTTTGACAAAATAGCCATACCATAATGCCCTTCAAAAAAGCCAAAGCCTTGTGCATCGCCCATCACGCCATTTTTTTTGCCATCATTATCTAAATCAAACTCGGTGGCTAGGCCTGTATTAACTGGGGCTATATAAGAGTAAGGATAGTTAATAGCGGCTTGTTTTTGCTGACCTACATTTAAATAATGTTTATTAAAGTATTCAATGCCCTGCTCTTTTGGGATGTAATCAAATTCGTTAAGTAAAATAATATCAGGGCGAACACGCTGAATAATTTCCGCTATGTTCTTAATTTGCTGGTGGTTTGCTTTAAGTGAGTTAACTAAGGCATCACTTTTAACTTGCTCGCCTTTAGGTGTGTGATTAGTTGCATCCATACTTACATTAAAAGTAGCAACACGAAGAGAGTCTGATGCAAATGTATTTAAGCTAAATAATGCAGTAATGGCTAGCACGCCAGATATTGTTTTTAGTTTCATTGTTTTACTTCACAAATTTAAAATTAGACTTTAACAGTATTACATATTCAAAGCCCATTTTTATGACAAAAAAATACCGGCTTAAGCCGGTATTTATATAAAGGTATGATAACTATTCACTGAGTACTAAATTGGCAGCTGCTTTTAAAATACCAGGGTACTCTTGTTCAGGTAGGTATTCTGAAAGTTCGCCAAGCTTATCGGCGAGTTCATTTATATTTGTAGCCGATACATTTATATGGCCCATTTTACGCCCTGGCTTTGCTGTTTTTCCGTACCAATGACTTGTAACATTCGCTATATGTAAAATTTCACTCGGTATACTTGATTGTCCTAATACATTAATCATTGCTGTAACGTGTTTAAGTTCTGTATTACCAAGCGGTAAACCTGCAACAGCACGCATGTGGTTTTCAAACTGGGAGCAATGGCAACCTTGTTGCGTCCAGTGGCCAGAGTTATGTACGCGCGGTGCAATTTCGTTAACGAGTAATGTGCCTTGAACATCAAAAAACTCTATAGCCAATACGCCAACGTAGTTAAGCTCGTTTGCTATTTTTGTAAATGCATTGTTTGCTTGAGCTTCAACATTTTGATTATTTTTACCGGCAATAGAGAGCGTCAATACACCATTGGTGTGCTCGTTTTCTGTTAGCGGATAAATAGCAACATTACCGTGTTTGTCGCGCGCACCAATAATAGATACTTCACGATCAAACGGGATCATTTTTTCAGCAATTATCGTATGTGGCGCAAGCTGCGTGCCTGATGCAATAAAATCAGCCATTTGTGACCAAATTTCGTCTATTTGATCATCCGATTTTAAACGCCATTGGCCTTTTCCATCGTAACCCGCTTGGCATGTTTTAATTACAAGTGGTTTACCTAGGGTTTTAACGGCAAGCTCTAAATGCGCTTTTTCAGTAATTAATTGGTACGGCGCACAAGTTACGTTTGTTTTATCAAGCAATGCTTTTTCAAGCGAGCGATCGCCACCGGTTTTAATTGCAGCTTTACCTGGGTAAAACTTATTGCTGTTACAGCAAAGTGTTAGTACGTCATCAGGAATATGCTCAAACTCGGCAGTAATGGCATCAGCGTTTGATATAGCTTGCTCAAGCGACGTGCTATAAACATCGCCTGTTAGTGGGTGCTTAATTTGCTTGCTGCCTACATCGTACGCCACAACGTTTAAATTAAGCGGCGCGCCGGCAAGGCTCATCATACGTGCAAGTTGCCCTGCACCTAATATTAAAATATTCATTATTACTCTGCAGGGTTTGGATTAGCTAATATAGTGTCGGTTTGCGCTTTACGAAACGCTTCAATTTTTGCAAAAATTTCTGGATTTTGACATCCTAAAATTTGTGCAGCTAATAACCCCGCGTTTGCTGCGCCCGGCTCACCAATTGCTAGCGTACCTACTGCAACGCCTTTAGGCATTTGGCAAATAGATAAAAGTGAATCAACACCATTTAATGCTTTTGATTTTACAGGCACGCCAAGTACAGGAAGCGACGTAAAAGCAGCTGCCATACCTGGTAAATGCGCTGCGCCGCCAGCGCCAGCAATAATAACTTTAATACCACGTTCTGCGGCTGAACTTGCGTAATCAGCAAGTAATTGAGGAGTGCGGTGTGCAGACACGACTTTGGTTTCGTACTTAATACCAAAATGCTCTAGCATAAGTGCTGCATGTTCCATGGTTGGCCAATCTGATTTAGAACCCATAATAATGCCAACAGTCATAAATACTCCTCAGTAATGTATTTTAAAAATAGCGGACTTATGTCCGGTTTTAGGCGGGTATTATACCCAAACCAAGTTTAATTGCGACTCACAAAAACAAAAAAAGCCATGTTTAAACATGGCTTTTTAGAGTTAACGGGTAAATAGCTAATTAAGCTTCTTTACTCGCTAGGTATTCTGCGTAGTTGCCTCTAAAGTCGATAACTTTACCGTCTTTAACTTCCCAAATTCGGGTCGCAACCGATGATACAAACTGACGGTCGTGCGAGACAAACATCAATGTACCTTCATAAGCTTCAAGGGCTAAGTTAAGCGCTTCAATAGATTCCATATCCATGTGGTTGGTTGGCTCATCCATTAGCAATATGTTTGGTTTATGCATCATAATTTTACCAAACAACATGCGGCCTTGCTCACCACCTGAAATTACTTTAACTGATTTTTTAATATCGTTTTGAGAGAATAACATACGGCCTAAGAAGCTACGAACCACTTGCTCGTCGTCGCCTTCTTGTTGCCATTGCTCCATCCACTGAAACAAGTTCATGTCGGTTGCAAACTCATCAGCGTGATCTTGCGCGTAGTAACCAATATTCGCGTTTTCAGAAAACTTAAACTCACCAGCTTTAGGTGCTAAGCGCCCTGCTAATGTATTAAGTAATGTTGTTTTACCAACACCATTTTCACCAATAATAGCAATACGTTCGCCAACTTCTACTAAACCTTCAAGTCCAGAAAACAACGTATTGTCGTCAAAACCTTGTGTTAAGTTTGTCATTTCAAGTGCGTTTCTGAATAACTGCTTTTCTTGATCAAAACGAATAAACGGCGTTTGGCGTGAAGATGCTTTAACTTCGTCTAATTGGATTTTGTCGATACGTTTAGCACGCGATGTTGCCTGCTTAGCTTTAGATGCGTTAGCAGAGAAGCGAGAAACAAACTGTTGAAGTTCAGCAATTTGGTTTTTCTTTTTCGCGTTTTCGCTAAGTAGCTGCTCACGTGCTTGCGTTGCTGCAAACATGTATTCGTCGTAGTTACCTGAGTAAATCCGTAGCTCACCGTAGTCAATATCGGCCATGTGAGTACACACAGAGTTTAAAAAGTGACGGTCATGCGAGATGATTATCATGGTACAGTCGCGTTGGTTTAACACGTCTTCTAACCACTTGATGGTGTAAATATCCAAGTTATTGGTAGGCTCATCAAGTAGCATTATATCTGGGTCTGAAAACAACACCTGTGCAAGTAGCACGCGAAGTTTAAAACCAGGTGCAATTTCTGACATAGGGCCAAAATGTTGGTCAGTGCCAATACCTACGCCTAACAGAAGCTCGCCTGCTTTAGATTCAGCAGAGTAACCATCCATTTCAGCAAACTCAGTTTCAAGATCGGCTACTTTCATACCGTCTTCTTCACTCATTTCTGGTAAAGAGTAAATACGGTCACGTTCTTGTTTTATTTTCCACAGCTCTTTGTGACCCATGATCACAGTATCAATTACTGAGTATTCTTCGTAGGCAAACTGGTCTTGGTTTAGTTTAGCAACACGTTCATTTGGATCAGTACTTACATTACCTGAAGACGCTTCGAGCTCACCACTTAGAATCTTCATAAATGTTGATTTACCACAACCATTTGCACCGATTAAACCGTAACGGTTACCATCGCCAAATTTTGCTGAGATATTTTCAAATAATGGTTTAGCACCAAATTGCATGGTGACATTAGCTGTACTAATAATAGCGCTACCCTCCAAAGGAGTAATGATGTATTTAAATTGCGCGCAGTTTAAACCAAAATGGCCTGTTTTTCTATGAAAGTTTAAAGGCAGACCACTACGTTTTAGCCATTTATTATGACTATGTAGTTGGTAGCTAAAATAACGGATTAGATTTAATGGTTTCGTTAATTTTTATGCAAATTAAAATCCAAAAATTATTTTTTATAAACAGGCATGAGGGGTTAGAAATAGTTATACAGATTAGAGTAAAAGCACTTTTAACGTGTTTGTGTGTTTACTTAACTCATTTTGCTGCAACCTATAAGAATAAAAAGTTATATTTATGAAAATAAAGCGATTTTAGAGCTTTTGCACTAGTTAATATTTTTTAACCAAGATGAAATTAATTCAAATTATAATTTTAACACACCACTTATTACCAATCCTTTTTCCCTACAAAACAACTAAAAAAACAAACCTCAGCAACACTTGAAAAACAAAATTAACCTTTAGTGAATATCTATTAAGTTTAACGCTTAATTTTAGTGAGTATTTTTCACTTTTGAGCTGTTTATTGCTTTGTTAACCTTTGAATCTGAATTTTTACCTACGTAAAAAACTGACCAATTTACACAGGGCAACACACAAGATGAGCAAAAAATTAGCAACACTTATTAGCGCAAGTATTGTATTCGCACCCGCTGTTTCGGCAGTAGAGTTATACAAAGATGATAAAAACACTGTTGAAGTGGGTGGATATCTTGATGTACGTGTAATTAATACACAAAACGAAACCGAAGTTGTTAACGGTACTTCGCGCATCAACTTTGGATTTACCCGAAAGCTTAAGAAAGACTGGACTGCCCTTGCACTCGTGGAATGGGGTGTAAACCCTGTTGGCAGCAGTGATATTATTTATAACAATCGTTTTGAGTCTATTCAGGACGAGTTTTTGTATAACCGTTTAGGTTACGCAGGCCTTTCGCACGAAAAGTACGGGCAACTAACTATTGGTAAACAATGGGGTGCATGGTATGACGTGGTTTACGGCACAAATAATAGCTTTGTATGGGATGGTAATGCGGCTGGTGTTTACACCTATAACAAAGACGATGGCGCTGTTAATGGCACTGGCCGTGGAGATAAATTAGTGCAGTACCGCAATCGCTATAACGATTTTAGTTTTGCAGTACAAGCGCAGCTTAAGAACAGCGAATTCTATACCTGTGACGTAACCGACATTTCAGAAGAAGAATGTGAAGCGCTATGGAACTCTGGCGATAGTGCAGCCCAAGAAGTTGAATTTAATTACACATTTGGTGCGTCTGTAACTTATACCCCAACTAACATGCTAACACTTACAGCAGGTGTTAACCGTGGTGAGTTTGATTTAACGTTTGGCGATGGTTCTACTCGTAATGTTGAAGATTTAATTTATGGTGCAGGTATTATGTGGGGCAACATTGATGAGCCCGGCCTATACGTTGCAGCCAACGTAAATAAAAACAAAAACCACGACACAGATAACATTGGTCGCTTAATTAAAGACGCAATCGGTGTAGAAACATTTGCATCATACCGCTTTGATAACGATTTTCGCCCTTTTATTGCCTACAACGTGTTTGATGCCGGTGATGATTACGTAATTCAGCCAAACTTTAACGCCGACCCAGACGATATATTTAAACGTCAGTTTGCTGTTATTGGCCTTCACTACTTAATTGACGAAGACACTATTGCCTACGTAGAAGCGCGTAAAGACTTTAGCGACTTTGAAAGCGATAACGACGATCAACAAGCACAAATGGAGCAGTCGGAAGATGACGGTATAGCATTTGGATTTAGATATAAGTTTTAAATATAAGTTTAAAAAAAGACTATAACTTCCCTAAGCACAACCCTTTTAGCCCTTTTAACTTTTTTAACTGGGCTTTTTTTATTCAGCCATACTTTTTTCAATACTGAATTTTGCATTTAAGGCTATTTCAACAAATACATTAACAGCCGCATTGCTATCAGATTTTTAATTTGTAATAGCACCATTCACGATGCCCCTATTTTTTACGTTTACCGTTTTGCTGCTCATTACAATGAGCGAAGAAAACTTTAATTAATCACTCATAGTCCACACTCGGCATTTATATTTTTAGTGGATGTAGTTACCGCAGGCTTTATTATTTTGACTACTTCTTTGATTACTTTTTATAATTTAACTTTATTGCTAAGTTTAGAGTTAAAATAATACTTAGTATGATGTGTTCTTTTACTATAAAGCCACCAGCCAACTTATATTAACTGCATTAAGAGTATAAAAAGATGCTGAAACTATATTGAACTTGCAAAGTACTTACACTGCTTATTGCTGATCACAAAGGCGAAAGGCTGATTAAAAGCAGTAACAAATAGATGTGTATATGCTCATAGGTACTGACTGCATTCTAACTCAACAGTCATGCACTGTATATAAACACAGTTCGCGTATTTCCTGACAAAAATAATTTAAATCAGCTTAATTTTGTAAGCCGTTGATAATATTAAACTAAGTAAAGTACTATAAAGCTAATTAAGCATTCTAAATACACAGAACAGCGTTAACTGTATATGCATACAGTTAACGTTTTAAATCAATCTAACCTACTTTTTAATAAACGTACTATACCAGCTAATGCCTTAGCTACACTAAGTGGTGGATTATCTGAGTGCTCAGCACCTTCATTTACAGCGCTTTGCCACACAAGGTTATTATTAGGGTTGGCTGTTAAAGCAGTCTCTAAATTACTAAACGCTTTTAACATTAACGGATGCTCTGCCCCACCCACCGAAAGATATAAATAAGTAGACGATTTAACTTTGTTATCTTGAGCACTTAAAAACGCTTCTAAATTATTAACTACGGTCATATCGTCATACCAAGCCGCTGGGCTAAAAGCAAAATAGCCATTAAACAATTCAGGCTTTGTATGCAGTGTATAAAGCACAAAGCTACCACCTGCCGAAAAACCACTTAATACACGGTTATTACTAAGCTTATATTTTGCTGATAAATAAGGGAGTAACTCAGTTTCAATAAACGCTAAAAACTTGTCGGCTTCACCATTTGGTTCAATAAGTGTTTCATGCTCTGGACGCGCTTGTGTATTTACATCTTGGCGAGCATAAGGGGGCACTAAATCGCGATTACGTGTATCTGTAAAAAACAAATTAGGAATAGACACCAATATAGCCTTATCCCCTTTTTCGCTCTTAGCTTGTTTTGTAAGTGCTTTATCCCATGTATCTAAATTAAAGTTACCATCGGTTTTAATAATTAACGGATACGCTTTTTTAGGATTGTAATTAGCGGGCAATCTTATAAACACTTTGCGCGACTCATTAAGCACGCTTGAGTTAATTGTTACATCTGTATAGGCCGATACATAATGGTTATAATAACGTATAGCTAAAATACCAATAGCAAAAATGACTACGGCTAAACTTAAATTAATAAAAGAGTGTTTTGTTATTTTTATTGCCATACGGCATTCCTTTCAATGTTTAGGAGTTATTTAATCGAGCTTAACCCATTGCTTTATTTCCAGCGCGGTCATAATAAGCTCAACCGAAAACGCGGCTAAAATCATCCCCATCACACGCGTTAAAATAGACGCGCCGCCAGTACCAATTAGCTTAATAATTTTACCCGAAAGCAGCAACAGTATTAAGGTAATACCCAACACACCAAGTGTAACAAGCGCTGTGCCTATTTGAGTAGTAATTGGGTGTATGTGGTTATCGGTAAGTAGTATTACCGCCAAAATAGCGCCAGGAGTCGCCGTTGCAGGTATAGCAAGCGGAAACACGGCTATATCGTGATCGGGGTCTTGTTTGGCTTTGTTAGAATCGTTTCCAAAAATCATTTGCAGGCCAAACAAAAACAATATAATTCCGCCCCCTAACTGAAACGACACCAACCTAATTCCCATCGCATTAAGTATTAGTTGCCCTATTAAAATAGAACCCAATAATACGCCCCCGGCATAAAGTACCGTTTTAAATGCAGTTTTACGGCGTTGTTGATCAGTTAAATGAGAAGTAAGCGCAGCAAACAGCGCCATAGTGCCTATTGGGTCAATGGTCGCCCAAATTACAAGCGCATCTTGAGAGAGTTTTTCTAGCATATAAAATCCTTGTTAAGCGTAAATGTTTAATAAAACACGGGTAACAAATTCATTTGCTTACGCTTAACTATAATAGAAAGCCGCTATTTTTTGTATTTTATTTACTGAGCTTTAAGGATTGAGGATTGAAAAAAGGTAAGCACTTATAATTGCCGTCTTGAGTTAAAGTGATTTATGCCAAATAGAATTTTCTCTTAAGCTAAAACCTAACTTAATAAGTAAATTATGGGAACGTGCATTGTGTGCACTCACCTCAGCCGACAAATGTTTAAGCGCAATATCCTTAACTAGGGTTTCAATAAAACCGCTCACTACTTCAAACATTATGCCTTTATCCCAAAAGTCGGGGTGCAGCTCAAACCCTATAAAGGCACTACTTTTACACGGCGTTAAATTATAAAGCCCACAAGTACCCATTAACTTCCCTGATGTATTATGTTCAATTGCGACTCTAATCACTTCGCTTTCGTAGTAGGCACTAATATCATCTTGTATTAATTGTTTGATTTGTGTTTTGCTAAGCGGTGTTTCGTAGTCGTTAAATTCTGACACATCCGGGTGGTTTAAAATATTAAATAAACACGCAGCGTGTTTGTGGGTAATTAAACGCAGCGTAACGCGTTCAAGCTTTGTGGTATTAAACATTTTATTTAAGTGGTTAGTTAAATTAGCTCTTTATGGGCACGCATTATTAACTTACCATACCCCATTAACAAGCATTATCTTTAAGCAAAAAGAGTGGATAACGTAATGAGTGACGATTTTAAAGTAATACAACCCACTACCACAGTATATTGCCCAAAGCGCGGCGAAGGCTGGACCTTAACAGGCATTACTAATATTAACGAGTTTACCTCAGTAATGTTTGACGGCACACGCTATACACTTCCAGCACGCGAAATAGTAGAAGAACTTCTCCCTAACCAATTAGCGCGTGAGCAAAATAGCTAACCATACACATACACAGTAAAAAGGCTGCAATTTTGCAGCCTACTATCTAATTAACGAGTTAAAATGCATCGTCTTCGCTGTAAACATTAACGTTTAGTTCGTCATCATTTTCAAATACCACAAACGAAATAGGCTTACAGCATACTTGGCAGTCTTCTATGTATTGCTCATCAATATCTGCTGCATCAAGTAATACTTCTATACTTTCTCCACAATAAGGGCAGCTTATTGAAGTTTCTGTTAACTGGTTCATTTATCACCTGCTAATTTATATCACGAATGTTGTCACTTTAATGAACACGTAAACATAATTCAACACCCCATTAAATAACGCATACTTGGCTAACCCAATTAAACCATGCTACTAACTTAAATAGTGATCTTGTTGCTAGCCTTATCCCTATAAAACTTGTCAAAGCACAATATTTTTCACCATAGATAAGTTGGCCAGCCCTCTACAATGAAATTGTATTAGCACTTAGCGGGTCTAACTTTATAAGTATTTATAAACTCACAGTACAGATGGATAATTTTATGAAAAAATCACTCGCATTAGCATTAACATCTGCCGTTATTTTGTTTAGTACATTTACTCATGCAGCTAAAACCGAAAAAGCCGTTCTAGCTGGAGGTTGTTTTTGGTGTATGGAAAGTGATTTTGAAAAGCTAGAAGGTGTAACCGATGTAATTTCGGGGTTTACTGGCGGTAAACTTAAAAACCCGACATACAATGGTAATCATAAAGGCCATTACGAGGCCGTAGAAATTACTTACGATCCGGCCATAGTAAGCTATCAAGGTATACTTGATCATTACTGGGTAAATATTGATCCTTTTGATGCAAGAGGCCAATTTTGCGATAAAGGCCCTAGTTACTTAAGCGCTATATTTGTACAAAACGACGAACAACGTAAATTAGCTGAAAAAACAAAAGCAGCTGTTGTAGCCGAGTTTCCTAATCAAACTGTGGTTACACCTATACTAAACGCAAGTACCTTTTACCCTATTAAAGGTAGGGAAAGCTTTCATCAAGATTATTACAAAAACAACCCAATCAGATACAACACTTATCGTTGGCGTTGTGGTCGCGACAGCCGCCTAGAAGAAATTTGGGGCGACAGAGCAACTCACTAGTATTTATTAAGCAACTTAAATTACACCAACAAAAGGCTGCATATTGTGCAGCCTTTTACTTATCTACAAAACTAGCTTTCTCTGTTTCAAATAAGTATACAAACCTTCATTATCAATAAATAGTATATTCTGTTTCCCAAAGCAGGCTGTTTATCTACTAAATCAAATGCAATAAATTGCACTCCTAGATTGATATAAACAAAATTAAACAACTGGAGTGACACAAAATGTTTGCCAACCAATTACAGCTAGCGCGTGCTCTAGAATTACCAACACGACAAGCCATGCTTTACCGTGAACAATCAGTACAACACTTTTGGAATAGCAACACCGACCTAATTACAAACGCGTGGATCGAATGGGAAACAACATCAATAGATAGCTCAACGTTTACGCTTGACGACACACTACTTGATAAAAACCTACGTGAAGCAGTAAAACAAGCATGGGACGATCCATCAAAAGAGCTGGCCGTAAAAGCGTTATTACACGAAGTTGCGCCTGATGTGTTTCAATTTCAATTTTTTGATCCTGAGCGCCTAGCAGTATTACGCGGATATTTAGAACAAGTATGGAATTCGCAAATTCCTATGCGCCCGCCATACGGCATAGTGTTAAATCGCCGTGGTGCCATGCTTGATAGCCGATCAGAAGGTTATTTAGCCGCGCCAAGCTTTCAGGCATTTTATAACGAAATACTAAACACTTATATGCGCCCTATTTCGCGCTTATTGTTTCCTGAAATAATTGGCTACGATACACAAACATTTGGTTTTTCTATTTATTATGAGCCAAGTACAGATGCGTCAATTCGCCCACATACCGACGCATCAGCTGTAACGCTTAACATTAACTTAAATTTACCAAGTGAAGAGTTTACAGGGTCAGAAGTTGACTTTTATCACCCGTACACAGGTGACATTAAATCACTTACGTTTAAGCCAGGTACTGCCATGTTACATCGTGGCAATATTGCACACACAGCTAAACCTATTACCAGTGGTGAGCGAACTAACTTTGTATTGTGGCTGTATGGAGAGCGCGGTCGATTACCAGCACAAGGGGCACCACGGATTCCTATTGATGCTAAACAGCGCTGGATTAACCCTAAAAAAACTAACGATGGGTATGCACCGTTTTAATCGAGTTTTTAACTAAGTAAAAGGCTGCTTAATTTAAGCAGCCTTTTTGTTAATATCGTTTTAGTTTACGTTTAAAATTTATACGTTGCAGATAGCCTTACACTTCTGGGGGTGCCCGGTTGAACCCACGCATCAGCAAATGAGTTAGTGTAATAGGTTTCATCAAACAGGTTATCTACCTCTGCACGCAAGCCAATTGCTTTGGTTACATCAACATCTATAAATGTACGTGCTGTTGAATAGCTTGGTAGCTCAAAATCGGTACCAAAAAAGCCGTTTCGAGAGTCTACATAAACTAAACCTGCGCCAAACTTAATTGCTTTGCCATATAACTCGGCTGATTTAACAAGCTGTAAACTAAGTTGATGCTTAGGAATATTTAATAAAGAACTACCCGCTTCAACGGTATAGCCAAAGTTAGCATCAAAAAATGAGTTTTCAATAGTTGCATCAACATACGCATACGATAGCCATAGGCTTACATCATCCGTTAGCTCACCGTTTATATCAATTTCTATGCCTTTGCTTTTTGCTTCGCCGATTGCGGCAAAAGTAAAGGCAGTAGGATCGTCAACCACCAGCATGTTGTCTTGTTCCACTTTAAACATCGCAATGGTGCCAAATAAAGCGCCATCGTTTAAAGTAAATTTAACCCCCAACTCTGTTGAAGTAGATTGATTTGGTTCAAACCCATCGCCATTTGTATCAGTGCCCGATAAAGGCCTAAAGTTTTCGCCATAAGCAGCATAAACAGATACAAACTCGCTCGCCTCATACACAACACCCAACTGGGGGCTAACACGTGACTCATTTTGTTTTGATTGCGTATCAGCTAAACGATTATTGAGTGTTTGTTCGTAATCATCAAAACGTACACCAACGCGAATATCAAGCTTATCGGTTAGGCTTATTTGGTCTTGTATAAATACACCTAACGACTCTTGAACTTCTAACTTATCGGTATTGGCCGTCGGCGTAGGTAACTCATACGCCCCATATACAGGATTAAAAACATTTATATACTGATCGCCACGAACACGAAGAACAAATTGATCATTTTCGAACTTATCAGAATCAACACCTACTATTAAGCGGTGTTCTAATCCTGCAACCTCTAAATTACCCGTCACTTCTGCTCTAAACACCTGATATTTTGCATCGTAATCACGGAAACGTCTAAAGCGATTTACCTCTGCATCAACTACACCCGCAAAACCGGTTTCGGTAGCAAACCCTTCAAGCGACGTATCACGGTAGTTAGCGCCCAGTAATACGCTCCAATTATCATTAAAGTCATGAATAAACTCCAATTGATGACCCAGTACGTCAGCCTCTATTGGACCATCACCTGGCTCACCTAAAAAGCGACTTTCAGGAATAAGCCCAAGCTCGCCATCTATTGCTAATACGCCTCTATCAAAAGGAACTTCTTGGTCGCTGTATTCAAGCTCATATATTAATTGGCTGTTGTCATTAATGTTCCATGTAATTGAAGGGCTAAAGCCCTTTTTTGTTGTTTCTATCGTATCTCGAAAACTTTTGGCATCTTCATAAAAACCAACCAGCCTAATTGCTACGTCGTCATTAAGGGGGGTTGTGTAATCTACATCAGCGCGGTAGGTATCAAAGCTTCCTACGCTTAGCTTTAGCTCGCCGCTCGTATCAAACGTTGGGCGTTTAGTTACTAAGTTTACCGTACCGCCAGGTTCACCACGGCCAAATAAAGCAGCACGTGGACCTTTTAACACCTCAACCGATTCAATACCCGACAAATCACGTGAGCCACCAAAGCCACGCCCGGCATTAAACCCATTAACAAGGTAGTTACTTGGTAAGTTTTCATCGCCGACAAAGCCACGTAGCGCAAAGCTATTCCAAAGTCCGCCAAAGTTATTTTGACGCGCTACCGACGCCGATAAATCAAGCGCTTGATTTAAATTTATCGCACCCGCGTTTTCAAGTGCTTCTAAATCTATTTTTAATTCTGACTGCGGCGTTTCTAAAGGGCTAAAATTTCCTTGATAAGCTTGGCGTGTTCCAGTAACAGCAAGCCTTTCAATAACACTCATATTTACACTATCAACTTGCTCACTTTTATCAGCTGCTATTACCTGACTGCTAAATAAACTCACTAAACATGTGCTTAAATAAGTAAGTTTCAGCCCTTTTTTATTAGTATTCATTATAAACCTTGTTAATTAGTTGACTCATAAATTTTATTTTAACTGAACGCCTATGACCTCAGGCTCATCCTTTTCATTCAGTATTGTTTTACTAAAACTAGGCATGTTGTTAAGCGCAGCTTTAGTGGGCTCACCTTTAATAAATAACCAAGGGTAGTAAAATTCCCTTAGGCATTTATGAAACCCTCGTATTTGATGCTCGTATCTAAATGCCGCTATTGCATCTGTTTTGGCTTTTCGCGTTAAGCTGCGTTGTAACAATAATGCAGGCGAAAACCACGATACCATTCCAGCTAACTGATACTTTTTGCGTGCTGCATCGCGGTACGCATGCGAAAGTTCAGCCGCTTTTTCATCCCCTACTTGTTGAAAGGCGTAATACCATTTCCACTCAAACTCGCTTTGCATATCAACATGATCTTTCCACTGTGGATTTGACGCTACAAAAGCATCCATTGTAATTTGTTTTGGTAAGTCCCATGCATCGTTAACCGCCTCTCGCTGGGTAAGTACAATTTCGCCACCTTTAGGTGAATGCACTATTTTGTTAATCGCTAAATCACCTAAAATAGGAATAATAAAAGCAACTAGCACCCATATACCTATTAAAGCGGAGGCAACACGCGGCGCACTACTTGCTTGCTTGCCCATCCAAATACAAAGTGCAGCCCAAAAAACTAGATAGGCAACACACATAGTTGTTATCAATAAAACATCATAAATTGAACTACCAGCTACATAAGCGCCACCATAGAATGGCAACATTAAACACACGAGTAATAAAATAAACCTCACCAATATGCGTGCGCCCCATAAAGCAAAGTAAGAGCTCGACGTTGTGACTAATAAATCGTAACGACCACTGGTACGTTCGTTGGCAAATAAATCATGGAACAGCAAAATCACTATCAGCGGTGCCAAAGCACTTAACACAAACGCAAAATCAATTTTACCTGCTTGGGCAAGCTCAGGGTTTTGCGCATCGCTTTCGTAAATTTGTCCCTCCAGAGCGAGTAAGTTTACGCGGTGTTTCCATGGGTAAATATCGCGTTCACCCAAAGCAGCAAACGCTAAATTTGAAGGCGCTGAATACGTTAAATGAAAAGTATAATAAGCCAACATACCTGCATCAGTTTGCTGCGTTTGCACATTTAATCGTTCGGTTAGATCAGCTGATTTTAAACGTTCAATAGTTTCGCGTTGCTGACTTACTTCACTCAACCCACTGATAACGGCAAAGGCAGACACAGCAAATGTACAAAGTAAAAGCACCACTAAATATTTTTGACGAAGTAAAAAGCCAAATTCTCGCTTGAGGTGTAAAAATAAATAGCTCATAACAAACGTTTCCCTACAAACTTAATACCGCCGGCCAACACTGCAATCCACAGTAATAGCTGTAAAAATGCAGATGTACTTCGCTGGGCTCGCACCAACGCACTATCGCTATGAAAGGTAAAGTTTTGCAGTATTTTCCAATTATCAGCGCTAACACGTGCTTTTTTAGTGGCTGCGGCATCAGCATTGCGGTTCATGTCGTCTTGGTAATCAAGTTCTTCAATATGAACTTTGTTAAGCCCTTGCACAAAATCAAAACGTAGCTGCTCGGTTTCGCGTAAAAAGCGATGATGCGTTTCTATACTTGTACCAACCACAATCATAGAGAGCGAGCGAATCGCTACCATTGGCGAAACCCAACCAAAATAACGCGATACCTGCGTTTGCTTAAGCTCAGCTTGCATACGTTGCTGGGCAAATTGATTAAGTACTTCAGTTTGCTTAGCCTCTGATTCGCTTGCCACTAACCCTCTAAAGTTTACCGGCAGCTCGTCAATGCTATTTACGTTGTACTTTTTAAGAAGTGACTGTTTAAATTGCTCAAAGGCAGGGTCGTTAGTGTTATGGCCATCGCCTAGCTTTCTAAGCTCGGCTTTTACAGCAAAATCTGTTTCTATTTTACCGGCAGATGGCACAACTATAGCTGCTGTCGTACTCGCTACGCGTGGCATAACAATACACAGTAAAATCCATACAAAGGCAAGTGCGGTAAAACTTCCACTGTTTTTACTAAACACACTAGAGGCCAGTAAAATAAGTAATACCCACACAGTTAAATATAAAGCGTAGCCAACAACAAAACTTACAACTGCCAGTAAGCTTTCATCTGTACCAAGTGTGAATAAAGCCGATACCGTAAGCGGAGTCAAAATTAAACCCACAACAGAAAGTAGCGCTAATCCTTTACCTGCAATTAGCGTTACACCCGATGTACCTTGCGATAACAAATACGAAAGCGTTTGCGATTCGCGCTCTCGGCTAATACCGCTGTAACCAATTAAAATCAGTAATAACGGCGCTAATGTTTGCACTATAAAGGCAGGCGTTAAACTGCCTAATTTAGTTAATGCAGTCCCTTGGCGACTATCTGCAAACATTGCGCTATTTTGTCTGTGCCCTTCTAAAAATATAGAGTTGCCTGTGTAAGCGTCAATACCGGGGTCGAGCGTACTAAGCGGCGCAGGCGTTCTAAACGCATAATGCCCGTAATGCACCATTCGGTGAGGATGTCGGTCGGGTTGATCAACAAAGCTTTTATCGCTTGTTGTTTGCAGTTCGTGCCTAGTATGGCTTAATTCCAGCATGGTAATGGCCGTTACAACTACCGAAGAAAGTGTGAGGATCAAACCAATAGCAAGCACAGTGACTGCCAATTTAGAGCGTAGCCAATAACGCCATTCATCCTTGGCTATTAGCACTACTTTTGAAACGTTGTTTATACTCATTAATTGCCTCGGCTCTTATAATCACCAAAGGCAGCATGAACTTGTTCGGTATTAATACGCCCATTCTCAGGGGCATTAAATTCTCCTACCAGCTCGCCATTTTTTAATAAACCAATGCGATTAGCAACTTGGCAAGCACCATAAACATCATGCGTTACCATTAAAATAGTCGCACCCGTTAATGCAAGTTCACGTACAAGTTGATTAAATTCATCAATAGCAACTGGATCAAGGCCTGAGGTTGGCTCATCAAGTAAAAAAATCGGTGCTTCACGCAGTATCGCAAGTGCAATCGCTGTTTTTTGTCTCATGCCTTTTGAATAAGTTTGCATGTTGCGATCCCACGCATCTTGTTGCAGTGCAACACGATTAAAAGCCGCGTTAATTTGCTCAAACGATTTTGTAATATCAGCGAGTGATAAAAAATATTCAACATTTTCACGAGCAGTTAAATGGGGATATAACGTAGCCGACTCTGGCAAATACGCGGTTTTACCTCGTACAAAATCAAGCGCTTTACTCACCTCTTTACCCACGACTTTTACAGAGCCTTTAGTGGGCTTATTAAAACCCAATAACGTTTTTAAGGTGCTAGATTTACCCGCACCATTTCCTCCTAGTAGCGCATAAACCTCACCTGACGCCACGCTGAAGCTTAAGTTTTTTAAAATGATGTTGTTTTTAATGCTAAAACTTAACGAGTCTACTTCAATAACTGCTTCGTTTTTAGTGGCTTGGGTCGTATTTGATGCTTTATTACGTGTTTGTTCCATACGTTGAGGTTCTATTGGTGATCTTTGATTAATTGCTGTTGATGTTGTCACATTCAAACTCTATTAAGGGGAAATTAGAATACCGTCAATGTTATACTATATCAAATACCAATTGCAACACTATAACATATTAATAGCTAACAATAGATACATCGTGCTGGGTTTAATTAACGAAAAGTTGTTCTATCCAAAATTACCATTTAGTGGAACAACTAAGCACGATAAAGAATAAGAATTGTAAAAAGCAGCAACTAATCAAAGTGATAAAACATATTTAAAGACCAATCTATAAAGAATAGTGAACAATAAACTTTTCAATTGTTAGAATGCCCACCTATTTTATTATCAAGAGATACAATGGCAAATTTCAATACTCATCTTAATACTGCCGTAATCATCACAGGCTTATGCTCTGCCACCTTATTATCTGCAGGCCATATTGATTTAAAGGGCGCACTCTGGTTATGGTTTTTAGGCTCAATTGGCGGCTTATTACCCGACATAGATTCAGATAACTCCACGTCACTCGATACTATTTTTAACTTATTTGCACTCAGCGCTGTATTACTGGTACTGCATTACATAACCACCAAGCTCATTATTGAAATTAGCTTTGTTGAGTTAATCGTAGTGCCCTTATTGGTTTACGGATTTATGAAATACATTATTAGACCCATTTTTGAATGGATCACAGTACACAGAGGTAGTTGCCACTCTTTACTATTTATACTGTTATGCGCGCTATTAACAACTCAAGTAACGTGGAAACTAAATGACCAATCAACTACACAAGCAGCCGTCTTTGCTTGGTTAACAGGTGGGTTTATTTTACTCGGCGGGTTAATTCATTTATTGCTGGATGAAATTTACAGTGTCGATTTAAGTAATGTCACCATTAAACGCTCTTTCGGCACTGCTTTAAAAATAGCTGACTTTGATAATAAATTAATTACGCTAGCTTCAATTATTGCCATTGCAGGTTTAATCTATGTTGCCCCTCCTACAAAGCAAACTATTACAGCGTTAAGTGACTGGTCTCATTTTACGTTTTTATCATAACGTTTTAAGTAATAAGCCGTTTAACCACATACTCAAGAGGCGCTGCGCTTTTAGACCACACATTGCTTGAATCAAAACGATTTTGCCAATTAAATTTTGATTCAAAAAGTCATAGCTTTAGGCTATTTTTTATTAATTAATACTTTTATAGGTTTACGTGAAATAATTAACTCGTTTTACCTGTCTTTTACCCAAGTATGAGAGCTATTACAGCTTTTAAAAGCATTAAATATAAAATTATAAGAGGTCCAAATGGAATTTACGAATAAACGCACCATCCTAATTACAGCATCTTTATTGTTGGTGTTAGCGATATCACAGGCTATTTTTTCTGCCCTTTACAGTGCTCAAATTAGCTTTTCAAGACAGTTTGCTTGGGGACTAGAAGCACTCGTTTTTACTTTACTTGTTGCCTTTGCGGGTTCTGCCATGGTCCAAGCAAAAAATTCTCAGCTGGGATGGTCGGCTATCGCGTTTAGTGCAGTACTTAACATAGTTCAGGTAAGCATTGGCCTAACTTTGTTTTCTACATTTGGAAAAGTTGCGGGTACCGTAGAAGGCGCACAACCTTTAATTGGTGGCGTGGTTTCTTTGTCTTTCATGATTTACTACGCAGCCAAAGTATTATTGGGATTAGCAGCACTTGTTTTTGGACTGTCTTTTATTGCTAAAGGTGGCAAAGCGATTGGAGGCCTTACAGCCTTAGCTGGCGGAGTTGCAATGTTAGCCAATGGTATTTTAATAACCTTTGGCCGTGATGGATTTCTCCCATCAGGTGTTGCTGGCGCTTCGGGCATGATTGCAACGTTACTTTTGGCGATATGCTTAATAAGCCTTTACCGTAAACAAGACTAAGGCTAATACCTTATTAGTAAGGTAGTTACTTAAATAAGTTATAAACATCGGCGTGTATTAGAGTGCTAATTCGCCGATGTTTTACGTTTAATGTGACAGCCATCTTATTTTTTAAGACTAATTCACAAAGTGGGTATGAGGCGCTGCGCTTTTAGAGGGGATAATAGATTGAATCAAAGTTTATATCGGTAGACGATTTCTTTAGATGTAAATGCTCAATCATTTTTTATAAATAACTTGGTAATATAATTTTTGCCGTTATCTTGGATATAATGTATTTCAACATAACCTCCATCAAAAATAACCTTATCGTTATATTTCCGGTTTGCAAAAAAATATGGCGCTGTTTGATAGTTATTATATTTAAAAAATACTCCTGACACTGAAAAAGTCTGTGTTCGACTTGCCCCTTCTTTTTCTACTAATTTTTCAATTTCGCCTGTTACAACTCTCTGCTCATGCGATTTTATTTTAGCTATATATTGCATTTTTGAATATAAAGAAGTTATAGAAACTAGATTGTAAAGAATAAAAATAAAAAATAAGACGAAGAAATTAAACTTAAAAAACCGTTTAATATATAAATCGTATAATTTTTTGAGCCTCCCAATAAAGATTAAACTTATAACTATAAAAAGCACATATGGCAAAAATTCAATGCTATTAAAGCTAATTGTTGTCTCGTAGTAGTTTTTCATCATATGCACTTAAAATGTCTCAACTTTTACACAAACTAACTAAACTAAACTAAACTAAACTAAACTAAACTAGACAGCCACTTTAATTGAACAAACAAAACAATGCCAAAAAATTCGCTCTTCAGGTTAAGAATTTATCTTTTATAACTGGGTCACTTTATTTCATCCGTTAAATAAGTCATTAGCCCTATTAAACCTAAATTACACGCATGAAAATAACTGCATAATGCAGTTGTGATTTATTACTGAATAGTTTTACTGAGTAGCTTAAGCTTTATGCAAGTAGCTTTTCGCAATTGCTAATATTTGATCGCCGTTTACGCTTTAAATTTTCACAGTAACTTGCTTGTGAGGCTGGCCTGCCTACTGCGCCATGAAATACGCGCGTAAATTGGGTTGTAAGCTTTAACCAGTTTTCTGGGGATATATTTAACCTTTCAAGCAAAGGAAGGTTCATATTATCAATATACCCGCGTTTATCCTCTCGTATTATTCGTCCTGTTAATTCAACAAGCTCAAGGTACGATTTAAGCTCAAACGGCAGCCCTTTTGGCATTGTTTGACGAGGCTTGCCTGCAAAGCGCAGTAGTGGTTTTGGTTGCTTACCTTCTTTTGCGTGTGTTATGCGTTGCTTGATGCTGGTATGGTTTGACTCTTCGGGCGTTTCTGCCATTTTTGCTCTAATGGGGTTTAAATCAACATAGGCCATACAGGCAGCAAGGGCTGCTTCATCTAATAATGCTTGAGACGTAAAGCGCCCCTCCCAAAAGCGGCCTGTGCAATTATCTTCTTTATTTGCTCTGCGGGCAATGTCTTCATTTAATAATCGCATAAACCAGCTGATACTGGATAGGCGCTCGCGGTAGTCATTTACTGTTTGATTGAAAAAGATGAGTTCGGCTTTACTTAGCTTTCCACCCTGTATGTATTTTTGCGTAAGTACAGTACCTTTACAGAGCTTATGCCAGCGAATGATAATCGCTTTATCGTTTAATCGATTCGCTTTTTTATCATCAACATACAGTACTAAGTGGGTGTGATTACTCATAACAGCGTAAGCACATACATCAATACAAAATACCTTCGCTAATTCAAGCAGCTTATCTTCAACCCACCCTCGTCGATGCTCGTAAGATTGACCAGTAAAACGGTCTTCGCCACATAAAAATGCACGGCGCACGCAACGCGAAATACAGTGATAGTATTTTGTATCAACCAAACTTACTTGACGCTTTCTTGCAATTGCCATAAGACACCCTGCTCGTTTTTTGCACTAACTAAAACGTAGTCCTAAATTTCGAAAAGAGCAAAATTTAGGATGGGTGTCATTGTTAATCGGTGTACGCGGCTGGGGACACTACTACCTAATAGCCAACGCTTATCAGCTAACGGTGGATTTAGATCACTGGATCCGCCGTAGGATAAGAATGTGCTACTGGCGGCAATGGCGTAAACCTCGCACCAAAGTACGCAGTTTAATGAAATTGGGTGTTAGCGAACGACTCGCCATAGCCTGTGGTATCACCAGTAAAGGCCCTTGTAGAAGCTCAAAAACAAAAGGAATTAACATTGCGCTAGGCAATGACTACTTAGCGTCACAAGGTTTAGTGTCATTGAGAGATATTTGGATCAATATTCATTACGGGAGATGAACCGCCCATTGCGGACCCGCATGATGGGTGGTGTAGGGGCTGGAGGTTAGAGACCTCCGGCTACCCGATTAGCACTACATACGCAAATGCCTGCTTATTTCATTTAACCAAGATAAAACTTCACCATCAAGGTCAATGTTACTTAAACGCTCAGGAGTCATATTATTTATAGCTCCTCGATTTAATCGTTTTTTAGCCTTACTTTCTTTTTGCCCTTGCTTTTTATCACTTACCTCATCCCAAGGAACGGTTGATTCTGAAGCTTCATGAACTGCTTGCGCAACTAAGGTTGGTACATCATCAAATGCTTGGAAATTTTCTGTCAAAGTAATTTCAAATTCCTCATTAATAGCCTCAAAATGAATATAGTTTTCCATTTCTCTTTTATTTGTAATAAATGAGCAACAATGATCTCCTCTTGCATTCACTCTGTCTGCTGCTGCTTGATACTTTGCTGCTTCAGGTGGTTCAATATCTCTATCTAAAACATGTACTTCTGGAACCTGTAGCCCCTCAAGTCTATTCGTCCATAGTTCCAATGTGGAACCACCCATTGGTATATAAACCAATTCACCATTCTGCTCCGCTAGTCTTAGATCGACAATATTGTCATCTGTAGCTGAAAGACAAGCTGATATATTACTCAGGTATTCAATGTCATTAGGTCCTTCTACGCCAACAAACACTTTTATGTTGTGGTTGGCAAACATACCGAGACTATCTTTGATCTTAAGAAATGTATTTTCATCATTATCTGCAAGTAGTCTTGTACCATCTTCAGCTTTATCAAGAAAACGTATAGAGTCTCGATCTATTCTCCCTGCTAAAATCGGGTTGTGTGTAGTAAAAATAACTTGATGATTATCTTCTAGTGAAAGCTCCTTCAAAGCATCAAGTAACAACAATTGGTTATTAGGGTGTTGAGATGTTTCTGGTTCTTCAATAGCAAAAATAACATCTTGAACATCTCTTTCACTTGCTAACTGTTCTGCTTTTGCTCTAAAGAAGTTAATTAAAAAAAGTCGTCTAACACCACTGCCACGTTTATTTAAAGGGATTTGATCTTCATTGGTTAGTGAAACAGAAAACACTTTACTCCAATTGAAGTTTGAAAAGTTTGGATTGAGTTGACTCGCTAATTCAGGGTCCATTTCCCTAATTTTGTCTATAGTTAAGTTAGTAACTTCTTCAACTTGCCTTTGTACAAACTCACCTATAGCATCTAAATCCACTGATTTTTCTTTAAGCGCTTCTTTAATTGCAAACTTTATAGGATCTTGAGCTTCTGCATCCTGATCTGAACTTGGTCTATCAGATTTAAATAATTGAAATAAAGGTAAGATGTTCTGTAGTGGTTTCCAGATTTTGGCTTTAATTTCAAGTTCTACCACTTCTTTTGATAGAGCATTCACAGGAACACTTGACCAGATAGCATGGCGTAAAGCTGACTTGATGGTTTGATTTACATCATCAAGTTCAATTTCTAACTGTCTTGCTCTACTACGCAACTGTGTTACTGATAGCGAAAATAAATCGTTAAAATTTTCTGCTGTTGGATGAACAGCATTCAGGTAGATTTCTTCACATTTTAATGCTGCGCCAGAATATACTCTTCTAATTTCAAGCTTGCTTTCTGAATTTAATAGATGTTCGTTTAATGGAGAAATTAAATTATCTGTATCTATTATCAAACTTTCAGGGATATCTCCAAACACACAAGTTATTTCAACATTATCGCTATTCCTTAACCCTGAAGAACGATCACCAGACTCAAGCCTGTCTGAGTTAAAAAAAGCATCAACGGCTTCAAGCACGCTAGACTTACCAACATCATTTTTTGCGATTAACGCTGTAAGTTCTGTGACAGGAATAGTTATTTCTTCTCTATAACAACGAAAATTTTTAATCTTAATTTTTTCAAGTTTCATCCAATGAATCCTATAAATATTTGGAGGTTAACAGCAGACTATGATTGGTAGTGCTAACAGTTTATTGAATCCCACTTTGGTGGGTTATAACACCCAAAAACGGCGTATATTACATTGTTCGATATTTACACTAAATAACTAGTAAGAACTAACTACAAGGGTTATTTAATGGCCTTCGTTATTTAACCCCATAACGACTTTTAATAATGTTATGGGGCAAATTGCGTACCACTGTATTTTTATACAGCGAACAGTAAAACCTATCTTAAACTTAACATTTAACTAATCGAGTTATAAAATTACCACTCATTTTCAAACCTTGTATCACTCTCGCAAGGTTTTCCATCGCCATCCCCATCCATTTTTGTATTAGGGCAATTATTAATAAAAAATACAGCCTCTTCGCGTGAGCGCATTTCAGTACAATATTGCCTGCCATCACACGTAAAATTTTGCGTGTTTTTAGGAATAACGACTTTTGGGTATTGCTCGTCAAAGGTGGCTAAGTCTGCGTTAGTAATAACGGGAGTGTGGTTATTAAATTGCTCGTTACTTTGATAATGGGTGTATTTATTTACTGCGACAAAGCCAAGCACGGCGATAATGCTAATTGAGGCAACTTTGCCTAAAAAGCTACTGGCAAAATTAGATTTGGCAATGCGATGCGGCTGGTTATTGTTTTTTTGGTTAGGTGCTTTTAGTAATTTAAGCTCTGCAACGCCTTCTATGCGGCAGTTAACTGCTTTGCTTTTACCGTCGGACTGTGTTGCAACGTCAAAGTAAATAGTGTCGCCAACTTTTGGCTTGCGGCTCATGTGTTTGAGCGCTGATATGTGTATAAATGTGTCGTGCTCTAGGATGTCTGATTTAATAAAACCAAAACCTTTGTCGGTTTTCCACGACTTTAACAATCCTTTGTTCATTTATCCACCTGTTCTGCTTAAGCTGCGATTTACGCAAATTCCATTTAGTTAACACTTGTTATTATACGTTCCAGAATTAAAACCATGCAACAAGTAATATTATTTACAGTTATTTTAAATCTTCAAATTATTGGTATTTGTCACCGATTAAATAGCTAAAAAACATCTTTTAACGCAGTTTTAGAGCCACTGTTATTGTGCGCTATTACACTAAAACTGCCGTCTGTTTCGAGCACGACTGCGGCTACATCTTCAATGGCTAATATGCCTGCACCACGAATAGCAGCGCGAATTTCTGATTTAGTTACCCGCTGCGATTTAAGTGCAGCAGCGCAGTATTCACCATCACTCATTAAAAACGTGGGCTCTGCTTTTATAAGTGCTGCAAATTTTGACGAGCGCACACTAAGCCACGTAATAATATATTGCAGCCCTATTAATACGACAAAGGCAAGTATGCCCTCAGCTAACGGAACACTTTTTGAAATAATAACAGACGCCAATATAGAGCCCAGCGCAATGGTGACTATAAAATCGAACACGTTCCACTTTGAAAGCGTACGTTTACCCGATATACGTAGCCAAAACACCAGTGCAATATAACCCAGTACACCTATTGTAAGTACACGTAATAAGCCCTGAATATCATCGTAAAACATAGTGGCTCCTTGTATTTAAAATTACTTATAGCGTTTAGTTAAACCGTACACGCATACAAATTAAAACTATATGAATAAAAGGGTAAGTAATGAGTTAAAGCAGTTTAAATTTAACTTATGGTTGATTATGATAGCTTAAGCATTATATCTCTATTTTCGCTTCTTAATTTATACAAAGGATTACCATGTCTAGCTATAACGAATCTCCAGAGCAAATTGAACAAGCCACTAAAGGCTATGTGATGCAGCAAACTATGTTGCGTATTAAAGATCCCAAACCGTCGCTCGAATTTTATCAAAATGTATTAGGTATGAAGCTGTTAGGTAAGTATGACTTTCCTGAAATGAAGTTTACATTGTACTTTTTAGGCTACGAGCCAGAGCAGCCAGAAGGTGATGATAAAACCAAAGCTAAATGGGTATTTGGTCGCCCTGCACTCATTGAGCTTACCCATAACTGGGGCACAGAAAACGACGACAGCTTTGAGGGCTACCACAGCGGTAACCAAGAACCTAAAGGCTTTGGTCACATTGGTATTAGTGTACCCGATGTATACGCAGCCAGTGAACGCTTTGCAAAGTACGATGTAGAATTTGTGAAAAAGCCAGACGATGGCTCAATGAAGGGCTTAGCATTTATAAAAGACCCTGACGGCTACTGGATAGAAATACTCTCACCAGAAGGCATTACCGATATTATTTTTGGTAAATAACCAGCTTACTACACACTAAAAAGCCAGCTATTACGCTGGCTTTTGTGTTTGTAAATAAGAGTTACCTTATTTACGTAGTGCGTCTATTCGCGCATCAAGCGGTGGGTGCGATGAAAACAGCTCAGCAACACCTTTGCCACTTGCAATACCAAAGGCCATCATTGAGCCTTCTAATTGCGAAGGATGGTTTTGCTTTAATCGCTCAAGGGCTGATCGCATTTTGTCAGCACCTACCAATTTAGCTGCGCCGCTGTCGGCTGCAAATTCACGCTTACGGCTGTAACTTGCCACCACTATGCTTGCAAGCACACCAAATAATACTTGGAATAACATATCGAATAAGAAGTATGTCCAGCTACTGCCGCCCTCTTCCTCATCGCCACTTAAAAAGTTGTCAACTATGCCTGCCAGTACTTTTGCGGCAAATATTACAAAGGTGTTTACCACGCCTTGTATTAGCGTAAGCGTTACCATGTCGCCGTTAGCCACGTGCGATACTTCGTGGGCAAGTACGGCTTCGGCCTGATCTTTGGTCATGTTGTGCATTAAGCCTGTGCTTACTGCCACTAATGAGTTGTTTTTACTTGGGCCCGTTGCAAACGCGTTCATTTCTGGGCTGTCGTAAATAGCCACTTCTGGCATTTTAATGCCTGCTTTTTGTGCTTGCGCAGATACCGTTTGTACAAGCCAATGTTCGGTTTCGTTTCGAGGCTGCGTAATTACATGCGCGCCTGTTGATTTTTTAGCGATCCATTTCGACATAAATAACGAAATAAACGATCCACCAAAACCAAATACGGTGGCTATAAGTAAAATTCCGCCTAGGCTACGATGGCTTAAGCCCAGCGCACTCATTATTATTGAAAGCACTACACCTAATACCAACATAACCGCTAGGTTAGTTAATAAAAACAAAAATATACGTTTCATATTGTCCTCACAAAAATAGGTTTGATCACCGAACATAAAATTAAATTAGGTTAAAGCAATCACTGCGCTATGACACACTATGTCATAACGTTAACGCTATTCTGTGACAAACTATGTCATAACACAAGTGTTATTTATGTGTTTATTGATAATTTTTTTAGAAAGCGTTTTACAGCAAATTTAAGTATGAGGTTTACTTATAGATCAGCTTTTTACAAGCTGTTATTTAGCTCTGCCATATCAATTGGAAAACCACGCTCGTGTGCCAACATGTGTGCAACTTCGTCAATTTTGTCACCGCTATTATGTTTAAGATACGACCATTGGTGTGTACTACGGTGATAATTTACAGCAGGATCGCTGCTTATTATTCCTAATTTTATAAACTCACCCACTATTTGATCTGCCGCTATTAACGTTGACGATGCTTTAACATTTTCGGCCCGTGCATAATTAATATGCGAATATAAACTTACATCGGCTACGCGCAAAGTGTCGTCATCCCCTGGGATTTGTTGCCCGCCAAACAAGGCATTATTTTGTGTGCTAGCAGTTTTAAATGCAGGGACAAACTCGGCTACATACTCAATTGCTGTTTGGGTGCGTGTTTGCAAAGCTCCTTCATCCCAGCCATTTTTAATACAGTGCAGGTATTTATTGGGAATTTTAGGCTGTGCGCTCATTGGCGTTGCATCAGCTAAGCCATCATTAAACAATGTAATGTTGTTAGTCATACCATGTATTTGAAAATACCCGTTAGGGTAAGGCGTTAGTTGCGCCATACCTTCTGGCGTACCACGGTTACCATAAATAATTATTTCGGGTATTTGCCCACCAGCACCTTGCCAATGAGTAATGTAAGAGGCTTTAAATTCGACCATGCGTTTTACATCTACACCAACCAGGTCGTCAATAATACCGGTTTGAAAACCACACGCATTAATTAGGTAATCTACCTCAATGGTTTGTGTATCAGATTGTTCATCAAGGCTTGGCTCTGATTGGTATTCAATGCACCACTTATGTGTTTGCTTATCTTTATTGGTATTTATAACTGGCGATACATTTTTAACACTGGTGCTTGTTAAAACATGAGCGTGTTTGTACTGTGCAAGGGCGAGTTGTGCACTGGCCGATAAACGAAATATATTCCAACCATATTCTTGTGCAACTATGAGCGGGAACTTTAACTTATCTAAATCTAAATGCTTAGCCACGGGTATCATCCACTCATCTAACGACGTGGGCTTGGCTACTTGTTTTTGTTTAGCAAGCTTTAGCATTTGCTCATAACTATATAACTGATAATAATGCTCTGGCTCGCCTAATACTTTATTAGCGCTGTCTTGCTCTACAAGCTCGCTGTAGGCTTGTGTTAATTTATTTAAACGCGGAAATAAATCCTCCGGGGCGTCGTCATCGCGCTTAGGCACTGCAAATACTGTGGGGCGAACATCGATGGTGTGAGGATAAAGGCGCGCAATATCTATACATTGCTTGAGTAAATCTATGCAGTCTTCGTCGGGTATTTCGCGATATAAGTTGCCACCTGCATGCAAATGGCACATTGGTGGGCCATCAATTAACGACTTTTTCTTTTCAAGTACATAAGTCTCTAACCCTAACGCAGCAAGCCTAATGGCTATTGTGGCGCCAGCTGTGCCCCCACCTATTATACCTACGCGTTTTTTAGGTAAGCCATAGTTTAGTGCTTTTGGCTCAGCGCTTACGTGCGCATCTGGGGCGTAGCTTTCAATAAATGGGTGCGTCATATAGTCGTTATGTCCTTAGTAACATTGTTTTTGAGCAAGCTATGTATTTATAAACGTTTATATGTGTACTAAGGCTGTCTATTTCAAGATTTACCTAAAAAAGTAACTTTTTTAAAACCACTTAAGTGTTAATAGATAACGCACTAAGCAAGCTTTTGTATATTTGTAACTTAGGAGTTTGCTCGCTGTATGGGCTTATAGCAAGTATTGGAAACGGTAAACGTGCTTTAAGTGAATCAAGGTTTGCTTGGTATTCGTCCATGTTTTTATCAACTTGGTTTGCAATCCAGCCAACGCAGTTTATACCCATACTTTGCATATGCGCAGCGGTTAGTAACGCATGATTTAAGCAACCTAGTTTCATACCAACAACGAGTATTACCGGCAGTTGCTCTGCTTTAACCCAGTCGTATAAATAATCGTTTTTATTAATTGGTAATGCCCAGCCACCAGCGCCTTCAGTAAGTATGTAATTAGCGCCCTGTTGTTTTACGTTTTTATAAGCATCACTTAGTTTATCAATAGTAATACTAACTCCAACTTGCTCAGCAGCTATGTGCGGCGCAATAGGGGGTGCAAACGCAAACGGATTTACTACGTCGTATTTAGCGCTCACTGTTGCGCTTTCCATTAGTATAAGGGCATCGGTGTTTACTAGTTGATCGAACGCCATTTCGCAGCCAGCAGCAAGGGGCTTAAAGCCAATAGCTTGTTTTTTATGTTGGGCAAGTAACTTTAATAGCAAACTGGTAACGTGGGTTTTTCCGGCATCGGTGTCGGTGCCTGTTATAAAAAATTCTTTCATGCGTTGCCTTTAATGCCTTTGGGCTTATTTAATGTTTTTGTAATGATAACAGCACCACATGATAAGACACACATGCTTTATTATTTATAAGCGGATACGCACTGCATACTTTTTGTAGCGCCGATTTAGTAAGTAGCCCTTGACGCGTATTGGTATGATTTTGTGTGGTAGCCCCAATAGCCTTAATAGAGGCAATAGCTTTTAAAGGTGTTGTGTATTCATCGGTGTAAATACGTTTTTTAGCGCTGTTAATAATAAACCCTGCATTTTGGACTGATTGGTTTATATGCAATTCACTATTAAAGGTATTTATGTGGCTGTTTGAATCAAGCGCGGCAAAGGCTGTTTTTATTTCGTTAAGTGAGCCCTCTACCACAGTGCTTATGTACGCCCGCCCGCCTGGTTTTAATATACTGTAAAGTGATTGCATTAAAGCCGAAAAATTAGCAGACCACTGCACTGCAAAGTTACTGTAAATAACATCAACACTGTTTGCTTGTAGCGGTAAGTTATCCATATCGGCGCATATTTTTGGTGCGGTTAAATTACTACTTTGCAGCATGTTTATGCTCAAATCCATGGCAATAACGCTTGTAAACATACTTTGTAAGGTATGCGTATTAACAAGCGGGCCTGCGCCTAAATCAACACAAAGCTTATTTTTATTAATGCCTGGTTTTATTAGCGCAAATAGATCGCTCGCAGCATGTTTTTGTACATTTGCATGGGTGTTATAACTCGCCGCCGCCTTTGAAAACTTACTTTGTGTAGACTTTTTAAGCTCCTTGCTTAGCTCCTTGCTTAAATCCTTGTTTAATTCTTTATTTGAATCGCTACTTACTAGGCACGGTTTTACAAGTTGTGTTTGCACTAGGTCTGTTTTTAATACTGGCTGAGCAGTCATGCTATTGCACCTACTAAATGTTTAACTAAGTGCGTTATGTCCTGCTCGGTATGTGCGGCGGTTAAAGTAATGCGCAAACGTGAGGTGTTATATGCAACCGTTGGCGGTCTAATTGCAGTGAGCCAAATATCCTGTTGTTTAAGTTTATCTGCCGCTTGCAACGTTTGCTCAGCGCAGCCTAATACTATGGGTTGTATGGCGGTGTTTGACTCCATTACAGCAATATTATGGCTTTTAGCGAGTTGCTTAAATAATGCAATATTAGCATTTAGCTTATCGCGTTTATCATCAGCTGTTTTTATGCTTTTAATACGCGCAAGTGTGTGGCTTGCCATAAGCGGTGACATAGCGGTTGAATAGGTGTAATCGCGATTAAATTGCAGCATATAATCAATAAACAGTTTACTGCCTAATACACACGCGCCACTACTGGCAACGGCTTTACCAAAGGTAATAACTAAAATATCTGGAAGTGTAATACCCTCTTCTAAAAGTACTTCGCAACTACCAAGCCCTGTTTTACCCAAAGCGCCGAAGCCGTGGGCATCATCAATCATTAACCAGGCATTATGTTGCTTTGCCAAGGTGAGTAATTCTTTTAATGGCGCGGTATCGCCATCCATCGAAAATACGCCTTCGCTAATAATTAGCTTGTTTTGTGCTTTTGATTTTTCGAGCCGTGAGCGTAAATGGTTTAAATCGTTATGATTAAAACGCACTAATGCGGCGTTAGAGTGCATAGCCCCGTCAATCAAGCTTGCATGATTTAACTTATCTTGAAAAACAGCGCTGTTTTGCACAGCCGCTTTATCTTGAAACAATGCTTTAATTACGCTGCTATTAGCGCTAAACCCTGAGTTAAATAGCATGCCTGCGCCATAACCAAATTGCTCACATAAATATTGTTCAAGCGCTTTTTGCTGCGCCTGATAACCTGTAACCAATGCTGAGCTGTGACTCCCTAATGCATGGGAGTCATTAAGATTTACAGCCACATCACCAAAACCTAAATAGTCGTTACTGGCAAAGTTAAGGTAGGTTTTATTATTAACCGTTATGGTGCGCGCTGTAGCGTGTTGTACTACGTGGCGTTTACGAAATAACGCATCTTGCTGGCGAGCCTGCAGATGCGTATTTATAAAATCAAAAGGCATAGATATAAAAGCCTACGCTTCGTAAAATAATTCAGAGGTTGCTTTGTCGGCTACTTGCGATGAAAGCGAGGCTTCAACTGCTTCGTCTGAATAGTCGTGACGTTTTTCTGGGTTCATACCTAATTTTTTAATTAGGTTCATATCGGCATCAGCGTCTGGGTTTTCGGTGGTAAGAAGTTTGTCGCCATAAAATATTGAGTTAGCGCCTGCAAAAAAGCACATTGACTGCATTTGCTCGTTCATGGCGTTACGCCCTGCCGATAAACGCACATAACTGTGTGGCATCATAATGCGCGCTGTTGCAATGGTACGTACAAATTCAAAGTGATCTAAATCGTCTGCGTTTTCAAGCGGTGTGCCTTTAACTTTAACGAGCATATTAATAGGCACGCTTTCTGGCTGTTGTGGCAAATTAGCTAGCTGCATCAGTAACCCATAACGGTCGCTTGCTTGCTCGCCCATACCGACTATTCCGCCCGAGCATACTTTCATACCGGCATCGCGTACGTGGTCAATGGTATTTAATCTATCTTCAAAAGTACGGGTTGAAATAATTTGCTCGTAATACTCAGGTGACGTGTCAAGGTTATGATTATAGTAATCAAGCCCAGCGTCTCTAAGTTCATGCGCTTTTTCGTTTGTGAGTTTACCCAGCGTCATACAGGTTTCTAGCCCTAGCTCTTTTACTTCTTTAACCATTTGCGAAATGTATGGCATGTCTCTGTCTTTTGGATCTGACCATGCAGCCCCCATACAAAAACGGGTAGCGCCTTTTTGTTTTGCAAGGCGTGCTTGCTCTACTACTTTTTCTACTTCTATTAAGCGTTCGCGTTCTAAATCTGTTCGGTAATGCCCCGACTGCGGACAGTACTTACAGTCTTCTGGGCAAGCGCCTGTTTTAATTGATAACAACGTAGAAATTTGCACTTCATTTGGGTTGAAGTTAGCACGGTGAACCGATGCGGCTTTAAAAAGTAAATCGTTAAATGGCATTTCAAATAATGCTTTAACTTCAGCGTGGGTCCAATCGTGACGAACAGGTGCAAGTTCCATAATACTCTCTTATTTTTTTTCATAACGGTGATATTGGCTTAGTCTACGAGTTGAAGTACCATTGTCAACGAAGTCCACCAAGTTAAAGTTTACATATGATTAAAAAGAATGCGATTGACCTTGATTTTGATCGTGAGCACATTTGGCATCCATATACGTCTATGACCAAGCCAATTCCGGTATACCCCGTTACACATGCTAATCACAATATTATTCACCTCGAAACTGGCGAGCAATTAATCGATGGCATGGCCTCGTGGTGGAGCGCAATACATGGCTATAATCACCCTGTTATAAATAACGCCATGATTGAGCAAATTAATAATATGAGCCACATTATGTTTGGCGGTATTACGCATAACAGCGCGGTAGAGCTGTGCAAAAAAATAGTAAATATAACGCCGCCTAGTTTAACTAAAGTGTTTTTAGCCGACAGCGGATCGGTAAGTGTTGAAGTAGCAATAAAAATGGCGCTGCAGTATTGGTTAAGCCAAGGCATTACAACAAAACAAAAACTAATGACGCCTTACAAGGGCTACCATGGCGACACCTTTGCAGCCATGAGCGTATGCGACCCAGTTAACTCAATGCATAATTTATATTCAGGCTTTTTACCTGAACACGTTTTTGTGCCTGCACCGGTTAGTCAATTTGGGGGCGAGTTTAACCAGGCAGAAGCCCAAGAGCTTGAAGAATACTTTAAAGCAAACCACAGCCAAGTAGCCGCCTTTATAATTGAGCCAATAGTACAAAACGCGGGGGGTATGAACTTTTATCACCCTGATTATTTAGCCTGCGTACGTAAATTATGCACCCAATATAACGTACTGTTAATTTGCGACGAAATTGCCACAGGCTTTGGCCGTACAGGTAAATTATTTGCTGTAGAGCACGCCAATATAGAGCCCGATATAATGTGTATTGGTAAAGCATTAACTGGCGGCTCAATGACGCTATCGGCCACTATCACTAGCGATAAAATAGCCATTGCCATAAGCGAAGGTGAAGCAGGCGTTTTAATGCACGGCCCAACTTTTATGGGCAACCCGCTTGCCTGTGCTGCGGCCTGCGCAAGTATTGATTTGTTACTTGATCAAAACTGGCAACAACGAATAAAGCAAATAAACACCCAACTACAACAACTTAATAAATGCAGTGAACTAGATGCGGTTGCCAATGTGCGTACCTTAGGAGCAATAGGCGTTGTTGAACTAAACGATACTGCAGGTAATGTTGATGTTGCTAAAATTCAGGCTTATTTTGTAGAGCAAGGTGTATGGATACGCCCATTCGGTAAACTAATTTACCTTATGCCACCGTATATAAGTGACGACACCAGTATAAAAACACTGTGTGATGCCATTTATAATGCCATTAAAGGCAAGCATTACGCTTAATAGTCGGTCTCAAAAACTAATCCTAATACTGGTTATAGCGCTATTTGCTGTAACCTACCGCTACATTTAGTGTTTTTATCTATTAAGCGAGTTTGTGGTTATTGATCTCACTAACCATAAGCTATATGATAATGGCTATCATTTACAATTACTCTTTTTGGACTTTTCTGCTATGAATTTATTATTTAAACCAGCCAAAACTTTAGGTGCAAGCCTTTTACTCGCCTCGGCGTTTATGGCTCAACCAGTATTAGCTAACGGCCCTATTGGCGAGCATGTTAATCATCTTCAAGCTAACCTTAAAAGTTACGCAGAAGAAGTAGAATGGATGGTAGGCAAAGTTGATACCATGGTAAGCGACTACGATACTAAAGGCGCAAAAGCTGTAAAAACTGATGATTTAATTGAATATTGGGAATCAGTTAAGTTTCACAGCGCAATAGAAACTAACTTTGTACCAGTATACGCTTCTATTTGGCAGGGTCTTTATGGCGTAAAAATGGCCATTGATAATAAACAGCCTGCTGAGGAAGTTCGTAAACAGCAAAAAGCGATGAACATAGCCTTGTGGCAAGGTCTTGGGGCTGTTAAGCTTGCTGCAAAATTCCAGCAAAAAGGCTTGTTAGACACTGTAAAAGCAACCGCTACAGCTCAAATGACACAAAGTGCCACAATTGATGAAATTAAGCACAAATTAGACCGTGTAGTAGCTAAATTTGCTGAGCGTTTACGAGACGAAGCAACTGAAATTGTTCACGATACTTATCTGCACCTGTTTGAAGGCGTTGAAGGTACTCTTATTGAACAAGATGCAAAACTAGTTGAAGTGCTGGAAAAAGACTTTAACGTAACACTGCCACAAGCCATTAAAAACAGCAAAAGCGTAGACGAAGTACGCGATGTGATCAGTGACATGCAAACAAAATTAGACCGCGCTAAGGTTTTAATAGAAAAAGCCGAAAAAGCTCGTAAGGATGTATTTTAAGTGAAGCGTAGGACCTTTATTCAAGGCCTAGCTGCGTTAGGGGTGGTTGGCTCATTGCCACTGCCTTTTTCTCGTGCGCTAGCCGCTGATATAGCAAACCCTGTTTCTGTTGACGATTTACCAAAGCTTAAAGGCGAGTTAACGCTTTATTTAGGCCGAGGCGAAGGTGGTTTGTATGAAAACGTATTACAAGCAATCCAGAAAAAAAATCCAGACTTTAAACTCGGTATACGCCGTGGTCCTACTGCTGCTTTAGCAAATACCATTGTTGCAGAAGCTAAAGCCGGCGTTCGCCGCGCTGATTTATTTTGGGCGGTTGATTCAGGCGCGATTGGTTTAGTAACCGATGCTGGCCTTGCACAACCTATCCCTGGTGATTTATCTGCTCAGTTACAACCACAGTTTAGATATAAAGAATGGGCACCAGTAACTGGCCGTATTCGTACATTGCCATATAACACGTCGCGTTTAACTAAAGATCAAATTCCAACAAGTATTATGGAAATTGCCGACAGCGATTTAAGTATTGGCTGGGCGCCCGCCTACGCTTCTTTTCAATCGTTTGTAACCGCAATGCGAATTTTAGAAGGCGATGACAAAACCGCTAAGTGGCTTAAAAAGATTCAAAAACGTGCTAAAACATACGCCGGCGAGCTAGGTGTTGTTATGGGCGTTGAGCGCGGTGAAGTTGATATTGGTTTTGCAAATCACTATTACACTTTGCGTTTAAAATCAGGTAAGCCTGATGCCAAGCTAGATTTAGCATTTACACAAAATGATGCGGGCTGTTTAGTTAATGCATCGGGTGTATTAGCGCTTAACGACGATCCGCTTGCTACTAACTTTATGCGTTACTTACTAAGTAAAGAAGTACAAGGTTACTTAGCCAGTGAAGCGTACGAAATTCCGTTAGTAAATGGTATTACCCAACCAGAGGGTTTACCGTCACTTGCTAATATTTCTCCACCTGAAGTAGATTTAACACAGCTAGCTGATTTACGCCCTACTATAGATTTGATGCGAAGCAGCGGCGTATTGTAATGAAAATACCTGCCTCTTATCCAATGGCGCTGCTTGCAGCGCTTGTTGCGCTAACACCTGTTTATGTATTAATTGTGCTTGCAAGCGATGCAAGCTCAGTGTTTGACACCCACAATCTGCAAATTTTAGGTAACACGTTATCGTTAATGGGTTTAACGGTACTCGGATCTATTTTAATTGGTGTGCCACTTGCGTTTATTAGCGCGTATGTGCATTTACCATTTAAAAAGCTCTGGCTGGTTGTATTTGCAGCCCCGCTGGCAATTCCCAGTTATATTGGCGCATTTACCCTCTATGCTGCTTTTGGCCCCGGTGGCGAAATAAACACCTTAACAGGAATAGAGACACCATCAATGTATGGCCTAACAGGTGCCGCCATTGTAATGACGCTTTATACCTTCCCGTTTGTAATGATGACAACTCGCTCATCTTTACTGAGCCTTGATGCAAGCATGGTTAATGCCGCGCGTACGCTGGGCATGTCGATGACGCAAAGTATATTTAGAGTTATATTACCGCGCGTAGTTAACGGTATTGCAGCAGGCTCATTGTTAGTCGCGCTTTATACGTTATCAGACTTTGGCACGCCGGCAATGATGCGCTTAGATACCTTTACCCGCGTAATTTATGTTGAATACAACGCCTTTGCGTTAGGGCGAGCTGCCATGCTTTCACTTCAACTGATGGTTATTGTTGGCTTTTTACTTTTAGTTGAATCACAAATAAAAACAGCGCCTGAGCGCCATGGTCGTCCGTTAATTTTATTTCCAAGTAAATTACAGTTAAGTGCGATGTTTGTTACGTTTGCACCTGTTTTACTACTCGCTATTGGCTTGCCTTTGGCTATATTTTCGCTTTGGTTAGCTCGCGATGGTTTTAGCTCATTTGATTTTAACATTGCATGGAACTCTACGTATGCATCGGGTATTGCGGCAATTGTAGCTGTTATCGTTGCGATCCCCGTTGCACATGCTGCACTGAGTGGAAAAGCGGGTCGTATAATGGAGCGTGTTACTTACTTTGGTTTTGGTATTCCGGGCATAGTAATGGGCACAGCGCTTGTTTACGGTGGTTTGCAGTTACCGTTTTTATATCAAACACTGGGATTGCTTATTATTGCTTATATGCTGCGATTTTTACCACTTGCTGTAGGCTCTGTTAGAACAAGCACTGAACACTTAGATCCAAGCTTAGTAAAGTCTGCGCGCGTATTAGGGGCAAGCCCACGAGAAGTATTTACTCGCATAACACTGCCTTTAACTATGCGCGGTATTATTGCCGGTGCAGCACTGGTGTTTTTAGAGTCAATGCGCGAACTCGAAGCCACGCTACTACTTGGCCCAACAGGGTTTGAAACACTCTCTACTTATTTATGGCGTGTATACGAAGCGGGCTATTTTGGTCGCGCCGCTATTCCTGGATTATTGTTAGTAGTGATATCTGCCTGCGGGTTAGCTATTATGATGTCTGGCGAAAAACGCAACCAGTTTGAACATTAAGGATTTAAAAAACAATGCTATCTGTAAGTCAGTTGTCTATAGATTATGGCAGTAACCGCGTAGTAAGCGATTTAAACTTATCGCTGGGTGAAAACGAAATCCTTATGCTTGTAGGGCCAACAGGTTGTGGTAAAAGTACAATTTTACAAGCCCTTGCTGGCCTTATACCTATTAGCGAAGGCGAAATAAACACGGGTAAATGGCGCGCTACTCCCAAATTAACACTACCTCCTGAAAAACGCAGTGTAGGTATGGTGTTTCAAGATTTTGCGTTATTTCCGCACTTAACCGTACAGCAAAACATTTGCTTTAGATTAAAAGATACAGCCCCTGCTGAGTATTGGATAAACCTACTTGGACTGAACGATTTTAGAGATAAAAAACCAGCAACGCTTTCTGGCGGACAAAAGCAACGTGTAGCACTTGCGCGCACCCTTGCCCACCAACCTGACTTTGTATTACTTGATGAGCCGCTTTCAAACTTAGATGCCGCCCTTAAAGACATGCTTCGTTGGGATATTAGAAACGCACTTAAAGCTGCTGGCGTACCGGCGATTTGGGTAACACACGACCAAGAAGAAGCACTCTCAGTTGGCGATCGTGTTGGTGTGCTTAAAGGCGGTAAAATTCAGCAAATCGATACACCCGAGCGCTGCTTTAGTACCCCAAACAATCGCTTTGTAGCACGTTTTTTAGGTGAAGCCAGCTTTATTAGCGGCCAATTTAGCCAAGGACAAGCCACTACCTCAATTGGTAATGCGCCAGCTCATGGCGTTGACTGTGAAAGTGGCGACGTTGATGTACTACTACGCCCTGACGATGTATTGCTTGTACAAAGCAGTGTTGGTAATAACGGCGAAGTGATTTGGGTACGCTTTGAAGGTGGCAGCCGCTTGTGCGCTGTAAAACTTGCGTGTTCTACGGTGGTAACTAGCAGAGTAAGCCATGAAGTTGTGGTAAACCTTGGCGATGAAGTGCATGTATCACTAAGCACATCGCACCCACTAGCCGTTTATAAATCTATAGATTAATATCTATACCTAACTCAAAATTAAGAGGAAACCTCATGAACGGACCAAACCCCAATAATCCTTCACCAATGGAAGGTTTTCCTCAAGTAGGTTTTTTAAAAAACTATATTACTTCTATCAATATTGAAGTAGGCGATTATACATATTATGACGATCCTGATGGCCCTGAGAATTTTGAAAAAAATGTGCTTTACCATTTCGATTTTATTGGGGATCGTCTGATCATAGGTAAATTTTGTGCGATAGCTAAAGACGTTACTTTTATAATGAATGGCGCTAACCATCAAACTTCTGGATTTTCTACTTATCCATTTTTTATATTTGGTAATGGCTGGGAAAAGTTTGTACCAAAATCAAATGATTTACCCTTTAAAGGCAATACAGAAATTGGTCATGATGTTTGGATTGGTTATAACGCTACAATTATGCCCGGGGTAAAAATTGGCAGCGGCGCTATTATTGCCAGTAAATCAGTTGTTACCTGCGATGTACCTGCTTATAGCGTTGTAGGTGGAAATCCCGCTAAAGTGATAAAAACCAGATTTGACGATAAAACAATAAATACGCTGCTAGATATAGCTTGGTGGGATTGGAGCAATGAAAAAATCACTGCTCATTTAGATGCCATTACACAATGCGATATAAAAGCCTTATCTAATCTCTAAGTGATTACCACTCAAACATGTACGCCATTTTGCTAATCGTTTTAAGTGGGATGTGATGGGAGTTGCGTTTAGCGTATAAATGCTGCATTGATTTGTCTTTCACTTCACCCACTATCACTTCTTTTACTTGATAACCTAAAGCGATAGCCGCTTGCGAATACGCTACAAATTCCCACTTTTTAATATTAGTGTTATCTACAATTACCAAAGGCGTGCCTTGGGAAAGTGCATTTATAAAACGCGCTAAATTTAAATTGTGAAATTGCGGCAACTTAAACTTGTCAAAATGATACTCGCCTTGCTCATTAATAAAGTAATCATCTGTTGAGCAAATTAGGTACTGGCTTTCGTCAGCGCCGCCTAATTCGTCGGCAAGGTTTTGCGCGTAATAAGACTTACCACTTCCAGGTAGCCCACGTAATATAAAAACTTGTTTCATAGCATCGATTTTTTAAGTGTGAATAAAAATAAATTTAATTAGTTTGTTAATAATGCCACAAAATCACTAAATTTGAGAGTAACAAATAACATTAGAAGTAATAAACCCTCTAAAACTGCTTAAAAATAAACCGCATGCATAAAAACTTTTAAAGAGTTGCCCACAATAGTTTTTTTATTTAACTTTACTAGGTAAGATACAGGGTTCAAGTGCAGCGCCGTTTATGTGCAATTAATGCCCGAGTGTTGCGCACAGTTAAAATAAAATAGTTAGGCAACTTATATCATTGGAGTGAAGATGAGCCATTTAGCGATTTCAGAGCTATTAAAAGGCAATGTTGCGGTAGACAGCCAAGTAACAATTAAGGGCTGGATCCGTACTCGCCGCGATTCAAAAGCAGGAATTTCATTTTTAGCCGTTCATGACGGTTCGTGTTTTGATCCTATTCAAGCGGTAGTTCCTAATTCACTGAATAATTATGATGAAGTTACTAGCTTAACAGCTGGTTGTTCTGTGTCGGTTACTGGTGTTTTAGTACAATCTGCTGGCCAAGGTCAATCTTACGAAATTCAAGCTAACTCAGTGACTGTGTTAGGTTGGGTAGAAAACCCAGATTCATACCCAATGTCGGCAAAACGCCACAGCATTGAGTACTTACGTGAGCACGCTCACCTTCGCCCTCGTACAAATATGATTGGCGCGGTAACTCGTGTACGTAACTGTTTAGCACAAGCTATTCACCGTTTTTACCACGAGCAAGGCTTTTACTGGATCAGCACGCCAATTATTACGGCAAGTGACTGTGAAGGCGCTGGCGAAATGTTCCGTGTATCAACGCTTGATATGCAAAACTTACCACTTACAGACAAAGGCGATGTTGATTACAGCGAAGATTTCTTCGGTAAAGAAGCATTCCTTACTGTATCTGGTCAGTTAAATGGCGAAACTTACGCGTCTGCAATGTCAAAAATTTATACATTTGGCCCTACATTCCGCGCAGAAAATTCAAATACATCTCGCCACCTTGCAGAATTTTGGATGGTAGAGCCTGAAGTAGCGTTTGCTGATTTAGAAGATATAGCAAAACTGGCTGAAAACATGCTTAAGTATGTGTTTAAAGCGGTACTTGAAGAGCGCCGTGATGACATGGAATTTTTTGCACAACGTGTAGAAAAAACCGCAATTACGCGTTTAGAAGAGTTTGTAGATAAAGACTTTGCACAAGTTGATTACACAGACGCTGTAGAAATCCTTAAAAACTGTGGCAAAAAGTTTGAGTACGCTGTTGAATGGGGTGTAGATTTACAGTCTGAGCACGAGCGTTACTTAGCTGAAGAGCACTTTAAAGCACCGGTAGTTATTAAAAACTACCCACGTGATATTAAAGCATTCTACATGCGCCAAAACGAAGACGGTAAAACCGTTGCCGCAATGGATGTTGTAGCACCTGGTATTGGTGAGATCATTGGCGGTTCACAACGTGAAGAACGTCTTGATGTACTTGATGCACGCTTAGAAGAAATGGGCTTAAACAAAGAAGATTACAGCTGGTACCGCGATTTACGTAAATACGGTAGCGTGCCACATTCAGGCTTTGGTTTAGGCTTTGAACGCTTAGTTGCTTATGTAACAGGTATGGGCAACGTACGTGACGTTATTGCCTTCCCTCGTACTAAAGGCAGCGCAACTTACTAATATTTAGTAAGATGTTTATAAATACTAAAAACCAGCCAATTGGCTGGTTTTTTTGTGTCTTGAATTAACCGAATAAAAAAGCCGCAGCACTCAAAGAGCACCACGGCTTTCAACCAGAATAAATTTTGCTCGATTAAGCGTTATAAAGCGCCTTCAAGCTGTGGCAGTACTTCAAATAAGTCAGCCACTAAACCGTAATCAGCGACTTGAAAAATAGGTGCATCGGGGTCTTTATTAATCGCGACGATTACTTTTGAGTCTTTCATGCCCGCTAAATGCTGAATAGCACCGCTAATCCCCACGGCAATGTATAAGTTAGGCGCTACAATTTTACCGGTCTGCCCTACTTGCATGTCGTTAGGTACAAAGCCTGCGTCAACTGCTGCGCGCGACGCACCAATAGCTGCCCCGAGTTTATCGGCAATACCGTTTAGTAATGCAAAGTTTTCGCCGTTTTGCATACCGCGACCACCCGATATGACCACACTAGCTGCTGTAAGCTCAGGGCGTTCTGATTCTGTTTGCTCTACACTTACAAAGCTACTTAATTGCGAATCTGATACTGTATCAATATTTGTTATAGCAACAGCTGATTGCTCACCTTGTAAATCAAAGCTACTGGCACGTACGGTAATTACTTTTTTACTGTCGAGTGATTTAACCGTGGCGATTGCATTACCTGCATAAATAGGTCGTTTGAATGTATCGGCGTCCACTACTGCGATAATTTCAGAAATTTGCGCAACATCTAATAGCGCGGCAACACGTGGCATAAAGTTTTTGCCCGTTGTAGTAGCACTTGCAACAATGTGGCTGTAGGTGTCGCTAAGTGATAACACTAAATCGCTCATGCTCTCAGCTAATTGATGTTCATAAACGCTATTATCAGCAACTAAAACATTAGCTACGCCATCAATGCTGGCAACTTGTGAGCTCATTGCGCTTAAGTTGTTACCTGCAATTAGTATATCAATAGGAAAACCCATTTTTACTGCGGCGTTAATAGTTTTTGAGGTTTCTGGTTTTAAGGCACCGTTGTCGTGCTCTGCAATTACGAGTGTTTTCATTTAAATCACCTTTGCCTCTGTTTTTAATTTTTCTACAAGCTGTGCAACGTCTTCAACAATAATTCCTGCGGTGCGTTTAGCTGGCTCTTCAACACTTATTAATTGAATACGCGGTGTTAAATCAACACCAAGCGAATCTACTGCTATTACTTCAAGCGGCTTACGTTTGGCTTTCATAATATTTGGCAGTGATGCGTAGCGAGGCTCGTTTAAGCGTAAGTCGGTTGTAACAACTGCCGGTAAATTCAGTGCCACCGTTTGCAGCCCGCCATCAACTTCGCGGGTTACGTTTACTTTGCCATCTTTAATAACCACTTTTGATGCAAATGTACCCTGCCCACGATTAGTAAGCGCAGCGAGCATTTGACCTGTTTGATTATTATCTGAGTCAATTGACTGTTTACCTAAAATGACAAGTTCAGGCGTTTCTTGCTCTACAATTTTAGCGAGTAGCTTTGCAATATGAAGTGACTCGAGCTTTTCATCGGTTTCGATGTGAATGGCTTTGTCAGCACCCAATGCTAATGCTGTGCGTAATTGTTCTTGTGATGCTTTAGGACCAATAGTTACGGCAACCACTTCACTGGCTGTGCCGGCTTCTTTGAGGCGAATTGCTTCTTCTATGGCAATCTCACAAAACGGGTTCATTGCCATTTTTACGTTGGTTAAATCAACGTCGCTGTTATCACTTTTAACGCGTGCTTTTACGTTGTAATCAATCACTCTTTTTATTGGTACGAGAACTTTCATAGGAACTCCATAATTATTTAAACCTACAAGGTAACGTGCACGTCAACCTATTTATTTTATGAAATTAGACTACTTCCTGTTGACGTAAACGTCAACCTAAAATAACCTTTAACTATTCACAGTCTGTAACGTTTAATTTGCAAGGTTAAAAATAGGCTGTACACCTTATTTAAATGCGTAGTAAACATTCAAATAAGTCCGTCATAGATAAAGAGGTTATTATGGTCGAACGTGAAACCATGGAATTTGATGTAGTAATTGTTGGTGCAGGCCCTGCTGGGCTTTCAAGTGCAATTAAACTCGCGCAATTAGCACAAGAAAAACAACAAGAGTGCATGATTTGCGTAGTCGAAAAAGGTTCGGAAGTAGGTGCACATGTACTCTCTGGGGCTATTTTTGAAACCAAAGCTTTGGATGAACTACTACCTAATTGGCAAGAGCTTGGCGCACCGGTTACAACCAAAGTAACTAACGATGAAATTTATTGGTTTAACAACGAGCAAAAAGCGACATCAATCCCCCACTTTGCTACACCAAAAACATTTCATAATGATGGTAACTACATTGTATCTATGGGTAACGTGTGTCGATGGCTTGCAGAGCAAGCTGAAAACTTAGGCGTCGAGATTTTTCCAGGATTTAGCGCACACTCTTTAATAATTGAAGATAAAGCAGTAAACGGGATTATTACTGGCGATATGGGTGTCGACAAAGACGGTAATGAAAAAGACGGTTACATGCCAGGCATGGAGCTTCGTGCAAAATACACTATTTTTGCAGAAGGTTGCCGTGGTCATTTAGGTAAACAATTAATTAATGAGTTTGCACTTGATGCAGGTTCATCGCCGCAGCATTACGGTTTAGGCTTTAAAGAAATTTGGCAAATTGATGAAAGTAAACATGAGCTTGGCAAAGTTGTTCATGGTACAGGTTGGCCACTTAGCGGCGATACTAATGGTGGTGCATTTATGTATCACAGTGAAAACAATCAAGTCGTTGTTGGTTTAATTGTTGATTTAAATTACGCAAACCCACATTTGAGTCCGTTTGATGAGTTTCAGCGAATGAAACACCATCCAGTTTTTAAAAACGTACTTGAAGGCGCTGAACGTATTGCTTACGGTGCGCGTGCTATTGCTAAAGGTGGCTTGCATTCATTACCAAAAATGCATTTTGCTGGTGGTTTACTTGTAGGGTGCGATGCAGGCACACTTAATTTTGCAAAAATTAAAGGTAATCACACAGCAATGAAATCGGGAATGATTGCCGCTGAGGTTATTTTCGAAGCGCTGCAAAATGAGTTAGCAAATACCGATTTAACTAAATACCAGACAGCGTTTGAACAATCGTGGGCATATAAAGAGCTATATCAATCTCGTAACTTTGGCCCTGCAATGCACAAACTTGGTAAGTTTATAGGTGGTGCGTATAACACGCTTGATCAAAATATTTTTAATGGCGGTTTACCGTTTACATTTAAAGATAATACGCCCGATCACTCTACCCTTGTTGATGCAAAAGCTGCTGACAAAATTGCGTATCCAAAACCAGATGGACAACTTAGCTTTGATAAACTCTCAAGTGTGTTTTTATCAAATACTAACCACGAAGAATCACAGCCGTGTCATTTAAAACTTAAAGATGCGTCAATTCCTATTAACGTAAACCTAGTTAAATTTGATGAACCCGCACAACGTTATTGTCCTGCTGGCGTTTACGAAGTACAAGAAATAGCAGGCAATAAAGAGTTTGTTATTAATGCCCAAAACTGTGTGCACTGTAAAACTTGCGATATTAAAGACCCCAGCCAAAACATTACGTGGGTAACACCTGAAGGCGCTGGTGGACCAAATTACCCTAATATGTAACTAAATTATGCGTCGTATAGTTATATAACTACGTTTTTTACATATAAATTATAAACATATCCTAAATTGCAGGGGCTTCGGCCCCTTTTTTGCGCTATGCTCATATGCAGTATTAATAAATGAGTAATATCTATGCCGTCGTCAAAAGTTGTTTTTCGTTTTTTAGCAGAGCCTACCGATGTAAATTTTGGTGGTAAAGTTCATGGTGGAGTCGTCATGAAGTGGATTGACCAAGCTGGTTATGCATGTGCAGCTGGCTGGAGTGGTCATTATTGTGTGACTGTGTCAGTTGCTGGGGTTAAATTTAGACGTCCAATATTAGTAGGGCAAATTGTCGAAGTAGAAGCTAAAATAGCGCATACCGGTAAAACAAGTATGCAGATATTTATTCAAGTACGTTGTGGCGATCCAAAAACACAAAATATGGTTGAAACAAATCACTGTGTTATAAGTTTTGTCGCAATGGATGAAACGGGTTATCCAGTAGAAGTGCCTGAATTTAAAGCTGTGACAGACGAAGATTTAAAATTAGAAAACTACGCTATTAAAATGAAAGAAATAGCAATTGAAACTGAAAACCTGTTACACAATGTATAACTTTTAGCTGTTCTGTAAATTCAAAATGTAGCTGTGTAAAAAACTCATGTTGTTTTGTAAAACGTACAAAACTGTTTAGAAAACAAATCACTACAAAAGCTCGCGTTGCTTAAAAACCAAACAACCCCTTGCGATAACCAGTACTAAAGTAGGTATTATGAGGGGTTTTTACTTGTTTTTAAAATTGGCATGTTCACTGCACTTATTAAATTGAAGTTTGATTGACTTAATCGAACATTAATTTTTAATTTGTAAAGGAGCTATTCACAATGATTAAAACACTTTCTCTTTCTGCACTTGCATTAGCAACACTGGGTTTTAACACAGCAGCACACGCTGATATTTCTGATTTTGATTCTCCACGTATTTATACTGGTATCGGTTACGGTCAATATTCTTTTGAGTTTGAAGACAGTGACAACGACACTGACTTTGACGACGATGCACAAATGCTCAAAGGGTATGTTGGTACTCAATTTAACGAGTACTTAAGCTTAGAGCTTGCTTACCAAAACTTTGATGAAGTTAGTGACATAGACAGTAAAGCTGAGATTGATGGCGTATCACTTGCCGCACGCCTAGGGCTTCCTCTATCTGAAAGCTTCACTGTATACGCAAAAGGTGGTTGGCTTGAATGGGACGCAGACTACACACAAGACCTACCAGTAGGAAGTATATCAACCTCTACAGATGGTGGAGATGCGTTTTACGGTGCAGGTATTGAATATGCGCTTACAACAAATGTTCAATTTCGTTTAGAGTATGAACGTTACAAACTTGACGATGATATTGATCCAGACATGGATGTAGCATCTGTATCAGTTCAATACATGTTTTAATGAGTCTTTAACATGTATTAAAAGGGTAAGCTTAAGAGCTTACCCTTTTTTGTTTTAAGACCTGCTAATTTTCATCATATAAACCAAGCAGTCTATAAATAATAAACTTATTCACATTAATGCCATAGCCGCTAAATAAAGGTAGAATAGCGCTCTATTTTATTTGTATCCGAGTACTATGAGCGATTATACCATTTCGGCTATTGGCCACATTGAATCCCCTTATAAACAAAAGTTTGCTATACCTAGGCAGCCTCGTTTAGTGCCACAAGCCAAGGCAAAACTTATTTTTGCACCTGATTTTAATCGCGAAGAGTTTGTACGTGGTTTAGATGAATTTACTCATATTTGGTTGTTATTTCGTTTTCATGAAACGGCCGATAAAGGTTATTCTGCCATGGTTCGCCCACCTCGTTTAGGTGGCAATGAGCGAAAAGGTGTATTTGCTACCCGCGCTACATTTAGACCAAACGCGATTGGTATGAGCGCAGTAAAGCTCGAAGGTATTGAGTATAAAAACGGACAACTTAGTTTATTACTCGCTGGCATTGATTTACTTGATGGCACACCCATTATCGATATTAAACCGTACTTACCTTATTCAGATGCTATGTTTGACGCCAGTGCTGGCTTTGCAGATACACGCCCAGAAACACAAATGACGGTTGAATTTAGCCCTCAGGCAATTGAGTTTGTTAATGCGCAAACACAGTACCCAGATTTACATGATTTTATAGCTAATGTTTTAAAACAAGATCCCCGCCCTGCCTATAAAAAACAAAAAGATGGCGAGCAAAGCTACGGTATGACTTTGTACAATTATAATATTCGCTGGCAAGTCAATGGCGAGCATAACCTAGTAACAAGCATAGAAAAAAACTAAATAACTCACTTAGCGCTTTAGTGTAAAAGCATCCGCTGTTAAACTTAAGCTCTATTAAAAGAACATAATTACTCTATTTCGGAAAAAACATGCGTACAAGCCAATATATACTCGCAACACTTAAAGAAACGCCATCAGATGCTGAAATCGTATCGCATCAGTTAATGCTTAGAGCCGGTATGATCCGTCGCGTCGCTTCGGGTTTATACACTTGGTTACCCTCTGGTTTACGTGTACTACGTAAAGTAGAAAACATTGTACGTGAAGAGATGGACAAAGCTGGCGCCATTGAAATGCTAATGCCAGTTATTCAACCGGCTGATTTGTGGGAAGAGTCTGGTCGTTGGAATGAGTTTGGTCCTGAGCTAATGCGCTTTACTGATCGTCATAACCGTACATTTGCACTTGGACCAACGCACGAGGAAGTGATTACTGATTTCGTACGTAAAGAAATTAATAGCTATAAACAGTTACCAGTTACTTTATACCAAGTACAAACTAAAGTACGCGACGAACGCCGTCCTCGCTTTGGTGTGATGCGTGCTCGTGAATTTACAATGAAAGATGCATACTCTTTTCACCTAAGTGAAGAATGTTTAGATGCAACATATCAAGCGATGCACAAGGCATATTGTAATATTTTTGAGCGCTTAGGTCTTGATTACCGTCCTGTTATCGCAGATACAGGCTCTATCGGCGGAAGCGTATCGCATGAGTTTCATGTACTTGCTGAATCAGGTGAAGATGCCATTGCATTTAGTGATGGCAGTGACTACGCCGCTAATATTGAAAAAGCAGAGGCGCTTGCACCAAACGATCCACGCCCTGAAGCATCAAAAGAGCTTAAAGCGTTTCCAACTCCTGACGCTAAAACGATTAGCGAGCTTAAAAAACACTACGGCGTTAAGCCACATCGCGGTGTTAAAACGTTAATTGTTTATGGTACGCCTGATGAAAACGAAGTACGTGGTCTTGTAGCCTTAGTACTGCGTGGCGATCACGAATTAAATGAACTAAAAGCTGAAAAGCACCCGTTAGTAGACTCTCCGCTAGAAATGGCAACAGAGACAGATATTGTTGCTGCTATTGGTGCAAGACCTGGTTCACTTGGCCCGGTTGGCCTGTCGATGCCAATTATTGTTGATAGAACGGCTAACGTACTTGCTGATTTTGTTGCCGGTGCTAATAAAGATGACGAGCATTACAGCGGCATTAACTGGGATCGTGATGTAACTAATTATGAAGTTGCTGATATCCGTAATATTGTTGAAGGCGATATGAGCCCATGTGGCCAAGGCGTTTTACAAATTAAACGTGGTATTGAAGTTGGGCATATTTTCCAGCTTGGCACTAAATACTCACAAGCAATGAAAGCGGGCGTATTAAACGAAGACGGTAAAAACCAAACAATGACCATGGGTTGTTACGGTATTGGTGTTTCACGTATTGTTGCTGCTGCTATAGAGCAAAACAACGATCAATACGGGATCATTTGGCCAAAATCAATCGCGCCATTCGATTTAGCAATTGTGCCAATGAACATGCACAAATCGCATCGTATTCCTGATATTGCAAATGACCTTTACCAAGGTTTAAAAGATGCAGGTCTTGATGTGTTATTTGATGACCGTAAAGAGCGCCCTGGTGTTATGTTTAACGATATGGAACTTATTGGTGTGCCATTTACGCTAGTAATTGGTGAGCGCAACCTTGACGAAAACAAAGTTGAGCTTAAAAACCGCCGCACCGGTGAAAAGCTAATGATTGATATCGACACAGCAATTGATGCAATTAAAGCGGCTGTTAAAGGTTAATAACACGCACGCTTAAAATAGACTAAAAGGCCGCATTTAAAATGCGGCCTTTTTGATGAGCGATAATAGCAATGCATAATAATAGCTGCTCAATGACTCACCTTTTCTAGCTTTGTAGAAATCTTTTAATTACGTGCCTTGGTATAAATTGTCATGGAGGCTTCGCTAAAGTGTCTCATAAGTGTCATTAGATTTATCTACAGTGTTTAATTATTACACTATGGATGACGGGCATGACAAACAATCAACTGCGTAAAAAACAACATTATCCAGCCATTTGGATATCTGATGTTCATTTAGGTTACAAAGATTGTAAAGCTGATTACTTACTTGATTTTTTAAACTCGGTAGAATCCGATACACTTTATTTAGTCGGTGATATTATCGATTTATGGTCAATGAAACGTCAGTTTTATTGGCACTCTTCACATTATCAAGTATTAAATTCTATACAACAAAAAGCAGCTAATGGGACACGCGTCATTTATATTCCCGGTAATCACGATGAGACGTTTCGTAACTACGTTGATCAAACTTTATTCGGTGTTGAGGTCCATCAACAGTTTATTCACACCACTAAAGCTAATAAGCGATTCTTGCTTGTTCATGGTGATGAATTTGATATCGCAACTCGCTATAACAAACTAATTAGCATAGCTGGTGATGCCGGATACGACTTTTTATTATTTTTAAATCGTTGGATAAATCGTATACGTAAAGTATTTGGTGGGAATTACTACTCACTTGCCGCGTGGATCAAAGCGCGAGTACACAAAGCCCGTGAAGCTATTGAAGCCTTTGAGGATGCCGCTATCCGCGAAGCTAAAAAACAAAAAGTAGATGGTATTATTTGTGGACATATTCATCACCCTAAAATAAAAGTGGATGATGGGATTATGTATTGCAACGATGGGGATTGGATTGAGAGCTGCACGGCACTTGTAGAGCAAAAAGATGGAAAAATTGAGTTATTACATTGGTCAGATACGCAAACCGTGCTCGACAGTGCTGATATTACAAAACTAGCTGCACCGATAGTCAGCTCAGTAGAAGCTAAACCAAAAAAATCAGCTGCATAGCAGCTGAACACTTACACAATGGATGTGATTCAGTTTAACCAAGTTAATAGCTTACTCTTTAGCGTTTGTGGCTTTATTGGCTTAGTAATATAATCGTTCATCCCTGCAGCTAAACAGCGCTCTCTGTCGCCTTCCATCGCACTTGCTGTCATAGCAATAATTGGCACATACGAATATTCACTTCCCGTTTTACCACTTCTTATTGCGCTAGTAGTATCGTAACCGTTGAGATTTGGCATTTGACAATCCATTAAAATAATATCGAAGGTTTTACCCTCATGTAGTTTTAATACCTCTAATGCTTCTAAGCCATCTGATGCGGTGGTTATTTTTACTTTCGTATGTTTTAAAATAGCTTTAGCAACTTCAACGTTGATCATATTATCATCAACTAATAATACATTATAATTCGATAAGTCTGGCTCTATAGGTTCTTCAATAAAATGGTTAGCTGCTGCAACCACAAGTTCATTATTTGCGCCGAATAAACTCGCTAACTTGTAGCTAAACTGATCTTGGGTAAGTGGTTTATTTAAAATATGGCTATATTCGGCCACTATCGTAGACTGCTTGTTTACTACCATATCACGTAAAATCAGCACATATTTCTTATCATATTGATTACAAAAACTAATGAGGGCATCAATTTGTGGATGCTCATCATCTATAATTAATAAGTCGGCATCAAATGCACTATGTCCACTAAAATAATCTAAGCGGACAATTTTATCCTTATCTATTTTACACGCGTGTACTAGTAAATTTGTGACGTTGTTAAATACGTTATCACGCGCAATTAATGTTGCCACGTTAATTGATGTCGCTAATTCAATGCTGGTATTTAACTTTTTCTGCTGTGCAACATGCAACTCTACCGTAGCAATAAAAACACTGCCAATCCCTTTTTTACTAGTAACCGTAATATTACCTCCCATCAACTGGGCTAACTTTTTGCAAATAGATAAACCTAAACCTGTTCCACCAAAGTGACGAGTCGTACTTGAATCCTCTTGTGTAAACACCTCGAATAATCTATCTAAATTTTCAGGAGCAATACCAATCCCGGTATCTTTGATCGTAAAACTCATTAACAGTTTAGAATTGGTGATGTACTTAGAGCCAATTGTTAAGCTAACCTCACCTTTGTGGGTAAACTTAAAGGCATTATTAACTAAGTTTATCAAAATTTGTTTTAAGCGGTGACTGTCACCAATCACCATCCGGTCGATAACGTCTTTTGTATCTAAAAAAACTTCAAGTCCTTTTCGTTGTCCTTGCAATGCTAAAGAAGTAATCATATCACTGCATACGGTGACAACATCAAAAGTATGATTATCAATATCGAGTTTTCCGGCTTCAATTTTAGAGAAGTCTAAGATGTCATTAATTAAGTTCATTAATGAATGTGCACTGCTGTTAGCTAATTTTAAATAATGATGCTGTTGCTCAGATAGCCCCTCCTCTTTTAACATTTCTAGCATGCCTAATACGCCGTTCATTGGGGTACGAATTTCATGAGAAATGTTAGCAACAAAGTCACTTTTTGCTTGGCTCGCTGCTAGGGCTTGATCTATAGCGCGTTCTAGTTCTATGGTTCTTTGGGATACTTTAAGCTCTAAAGTACTATTTAAACCTTCAAGTTCTGATTGTATGTTTTTCAGTGAAGTAATATTTCTTAAAATCGCAGCAACTTGATAGCGGTTGTTATACACATCAAAAATACTACTGAGTGTTATCGAATAAAATTGCTTGTTACCAAATGCATCAGTATAAATAGCTTCGAAGGGCATTTTTGCCCCATCAATTATAGTTTCTTCAATACAATTAATATCCGCTTTATTTAAGTTGAATAGTGAAATGAAATCGTTTTCTTTGTCCTCTAGAGCACTGCCAAATACATTTTTAGCCGTGTTATTAAAATGAACAATTTGTCCCGTTTCTTCAATTGTAAAAATAGCGTCCAAAGAATTTTCTATTACTTTGTTATTTTGCTCTTTCAATGAATGTATAAGTAATTTACGGTTTATGAATCTTTGATATATAGAGGTTATTATTAAAAATATGCTAAAAAACACTACGAGTAAAATAATGAAATTTTGTCGCCTTTCACTCACTTTCAATAATAAATCATGAGTATTTAAGCTAACAGCTAATTCAAGAGGGAGCATCGCGATATCTCCTTCAAAATAAATCCGTTTTTTTAAGTAGTATTGTTGAGGGTAACTATTTATTGGCAGTGTATTGCCAACAGACATTTCTTCGGCTTCATTAAATTCATCATCCCAAGTCCTACTTTGGTTAAACTCAAAGCCAAATCGTAAGTCAGTATCTGGATGGTATAAAAATTCACCTTCATTATTCATTAAGTAAATAGCAATGCCCTTTGGAGACTCTACAATTAAGCTTTTAAATAATTCGTCTGCAAAATAATTAGTGACTAGTACTGCAAACACTTGCTTATGTTCGTCGAAAACAGGTTTAGCAACTCGAAAAGTACTAATGTAAGGCTGCTGTATTTCGCCATTTTCTCGATTGTAATTTATAGGGGAAATGTAAACTGAATTTGCATCTAATATACTGGCTTTAATTACGTAGTCACGTTGTCCTTTTTGTTGTAATTGTTCTCCATCGAGCCTAACTAGGCTGCCGAGCTCAGTGCGATCGACCCTAACAACTTCTCGGCCACCGTCTGCTAGTGTAATATAACGTGCCTGTAATATGCTTTCGTCTGTGCGCATAAAACCCGAAAATATACTTGCTAGTCGTTCTTGCCAGACCGCAATTGGCGTACCCAATAGTGGATCTATCAATTTATGTTCTGAGGCACGAGAAATACCTTGGATTGGTGGTGTAGCATCTAGAAATCGGATAGCAGTAACGCTGTCTTTAAAGTGCTTTTTTAAAGACAGCGTTTTTGTTTCTAATTCTCTTTTTAATTCAATTTGAGCCGTATGATAAACGTCACTTCTTACTTTTTCCTCAAATAAATAAAGTGAGGGTAATGAAATAACTATAAATGTTATTACGACCAAAAGTATCAGCTTGTTATTTTTTGTGCTTCTTAAAAAAATATTCTTTTTTAACATTTACCTTCGCCACTAAATTGAGCTACTAAACAGTATAGAGTATTGAAAAATTAAATATCCTAGCAACCAGAACTTACAGGCCTATAAGGGCTAATTTTTCAATATTCAGCTTTTAGTTACTTAAAGATTGATAACCTGAGATGGCATCGTAAATCCATTTTATGTACTAATTTTGCAATTACTTTATTAGTAACGGGTAACTATTTACGTATAAGTTTTCAGCATTCAAGATTGAAACTTGTTCCGTCAAGGGGCTATATCGCGGCGCATGGTTTATAACCTTTGGGCTAGCTAGCTGCTCCTGCGTTACCTTACTGACTTACATTAACAATAAGTAAGATGTCTGCAGATTACTAACGCGCTTTACCTATCTCAATATAAGCGGCAAAGAGTCATAAGTCATAAGGGAGAATGCAATTGGCAGCGTATGTTTGGCATTTATGCTGCGCTATCGCCTATTTATAAATAATCTCTTATAAGTAACACCACATTATTTAGGCTGTATTTTGACTAAAAAACAGGTCTATTTTTGAAATTTCACCCACAAAAGTTCAACACGCCTAACCTAAATTAATAAACACCGAGGTAATTATAAGCATAGAGTACGTTAATACGTTCTGAACAGATCTGAACATTGGGAACTAATGACCATGAGAGCAACATTCGTAAACAGCTGTTTAAAAGGTTTTTTATACCAATCCGCAATAATACTTAATCAATTTCAGGGATTAAATCTGACTTTAACTGCGTTAAAATTCCTGTTATACGACTGCATGGATGCAGGAGGTAGAGCAATTAGTGATAACAATTAAATAAAGAAATTTTTGCTTTGTTATCAACATAATTTTCTTACTTCAAAATAGGTCACGTAATTAAGGGTATTGGTATTATTGATGATTTCCATAATTAAAATCAACATATAAAAATAGCAGCTAAACGCTGCTATAAAACTTAAATATACGATTACTGGCTTTGGTAATAAATTACCAAAGCCAGGATAACTTTATATCATCTAAAAAGTACATCTTCGCGATTAAACCACTTAACGCAAAAGGCCAGTAGCCCTGCAGCAATGATTGCAGTGGCTAAAAATATTAAGCCTATGAATGTGTAATCAACAGTCCCTTTTACTATTTCTTTAATCGCTAAAGCCACGTTTGTAACTGGAATAAATGCTGTTTTAGCAGTGAGTTCCATATTTGGCATTATTGAAATAATAATCGGGAAAAATACGCCCATACTAAGTGGTGCCATATAGTTTTGCGCTTCTTTAAACGTGCGAGCATAGATAGATATAGCCAGAGCTAAGGCCGAAAATATAGCTGCAACCGGTAATAATAGTAAAAATATCATCAGTAAGTCGGTAACTGCTAATGTACTAAATGCCGCTTTAATAAAATCAAGATCGGCAAATGCGAGCGCCAGTGCTATCCAGCAGCCCATACTTAAGACCGTTATGGTTGTGGAGGCAATGGATGTAGTTAACAAGGTTATAAATTTACCAAGCACCAGCTCTGTACGCGTAATAGGTGTAAGTAGGAGTGTTTCTAGCGTGCCACGTTCTTTTTCGCCAGCGCCTAAATCAATAGCGGGATAAGTTGCCCCCATCAATACTAATGGAATAAGTAAATAAGGTAAAAACCCGCCAATTTTTTCGCCAAGGTTTTCACGTTTATCGGCTGTATCCACTTTTATGACTTCAATCGGATTAAGAATAGATTTTTGAACAGACTCTTCAATACCAAAACTGATTAGCTTTTGAGTTTGGAGCACGTCACTGTATTCTTTTGCGAGTTCTTTAACGCGTTCGAATAAAAAGTTGATAGATTTTGAATCGTTAAAAACAACCTGCCACTGGCTTTGTTTTCCATCGTCCAATGTTTGCACAGCATGACTTGGTAAATAAATACCCATATCAATATCGCCAGCGATTACGCCTGCTTTAAGCTCATCAATATTGTTAAAGGTTTTATCCCCTTTATAAAGCTCAAAACTTTTGTGATAAAACACTTTGTCAGTAAATTCTTGTGCGTATTCACCGTTGATAATCGCGTAAGTATTTACTTTTTGCTCAGCGTCCATTGCAGCTTGCGAGCTTATAAATGCCATTACGGCAAACAATAACGGAAATATAGCAACAGGGAGCGCGACTACAAATAATAGCGTTTTTTTATCGCGTAATAACTCTCTTAATTCCTTTTTAAATACCTCAAACATCATGTTTCTCCGTTAATATATTCATAAACGCCTGGTTAAGCTCATCACTATTGCCTGCTTGTTTAAACTCTTCTACTGTCCCGTCAAAACAGCTAATACCTTCGTTAATTACAGCGACACGGTCACATAAAAGGGCTACTTCATCTAGATGATGGGTTGAGAAAATAACAGGTGTCCCCTGCGCCTTTAAACCTTTGATAAATTTAATAACTGTTTGTGTTGTCATTATATCAAGGCCCGTTGTTGGCTCATCAAGTACCACAACTGCTGGGCGATGAACAACTGCACGCGCTATATTTGCTTTTTGCTTCATACCTGTTGAAAGGTTTTCTGCCCGTTTATCTACAAATTTGTGCATATCAAGCAATGTAAATAGCTCATCACAACGCGTTGCTATATCGCTTTTGTTCATGCCATGAAGCTTTGCAAAATACTCTATATTTTCTTTTACAGTTAAGCGGCCATACAACCCTGTAGAGCCTGATAAAAAACCAATAGACTTACGTCCCAATAGCGGTTTTTTTACAATATCGTTTCCGGCAATCGTTATTGAGCCTTCATCGGGCTTTAACGCGGTTGAAATCATTCTAAGTGTCGTCGTTTTACCCGCACCATTTGGGCCGAGCAATCCAAGTACCTCACCTTTAGCGCAACTAAAATTAACGTCTCGTACTGAGTGAAAGTAGTCTTTATCTTCACGAGGATCGATGTCATCTATTTTATTTTTTTTGTGATCTTTAGTTAGCTTAAATTTCTTTTTAAGCCCAGCAACTTCTATCATGTTCGCATCCTTCGTTTCGCTCTAAAATAATCTGTATTGTTGTAAAAAGAGTCGTCTTTGTTTTCGTCATGCCAGCCAGGCACACCTAATAAAGGCAGTGGTGAAAGCTTTTTGTTATCGGCTAAGCAGTTATCTGTATTAATCATCTCATAAAGGGCTTGGTCAAGGTACTGGTATTGAGTTACTAAATCTTTACAAAATATTTCATTAGGTACACAAACAAATAACGCTTTACCCGTTAAACCTATATAAGGCTTTGTTAGCATTTCATAATTAGCATGACCAAACATAAAAGGTTTTATTGTTTTACCCCACTCATGTCTGTGTTCAACGAATGCAGTTTTCCATTGGTGATCGCAAAGCCACTGCTGCCATTTACTCTCACTTATAGCCAATACAACGCCACATTCATCAAAAAGCGTTAGTGCATTACGATGCTTGGTACGCTGTTGCAGTCCATGCTCAGCTATATCTTGCACATGTCGATGGTTTATTAACGCTTTTGTTTTTGGAAATAAACACCATACAAACCCACCAAATAAGTCATGCCAATTTTCACTGCGTGTAGGTACAACACCCGTTTCAAAAATTACTTGCTCGTAATAGCGATCGCCAAACTCTACCTTTGCATCATCTTCAAAAGTAATAGGAATATTATTCTCATTAATAGCAGTTAAAAATGGAGAAAACCACTGCGGCGCCGGCCAATCTGTTAGTTCGTTAACTTTAAATAGCTCACGTAAATGCGCAAATGCACCTGTTTCTAAACTACTGATTTGCCACTGCTCTGGGGGAGTAAAACGCTTCATTTAAACCTTTAACAATTTATGCCTATAATTTACGAGAAGTTTACCGCAAAAACTGGTTCTGCTTAATAGAAGTTAATATACTAATCACAACTTAAAACAAAAAAGAGCTGACATGAAACATTATTTCTCTCTCACACTCCTCGCTACTGCTGTTTTAGCAGGTTGCGCAACAACAAGTATTACCCCTACTGATGTAACAAATGGATATAACAGTATTCAAGCTGATGAACTGGCTAAACATGTAAAAGTACTCGCATCGGATGAGTTTGGTGGCCGTGCTCCTTCATCACCTGGCGAAAAGCTAACGCTTGATTATTTAACTGCGCAGTTTAAAGCTTTAGGTTTAAAACCAGGCAATGGCGACAGTTACTTACAAGAAGTGCCATTAGTTTCTTTAGAAGCTGATTCGAACATGGTGCTTAGTATTGGTGGTAAAGACTATCAATATAAAAAAGACATGGTTATGGGTAGCAGCCGCATTAGCGCACAAGAAGGCATAGAAAATTCTGAACTTGTATTTGTGGGCTACGGCGTTAATGCACCTGAATACAATTGGAATGACTACGAAGGGTTAGACGTTAAGGGCAAAACGGTTGTAATGCTGGTTAACGATCCGGGCTTTGCAACAAAAGACCCTGCTTTATTTACTGGCGATGCAATGACTTATTACGGTCGTTGGACATACAAATATGAAGAAGCAAGTCGACAAGGTGCAGCTGGCGCAATTATTATTCATGAAACAGCACCTGCATCTTACCCATGGTCAGTAGTTGAAAACTCTTGGAGTGGTGAGCAGTTTGGTTTTCAAAAAGAAAACAACAATATGGATCGTGTAGCTGTTGAAGGCTGGGTTACAACTGACGTAGCAAAAGAGCTTTTCACTAAAGCAGGTTTAGATTTTGATACCGTTAAAACAAATGCTGCTAAAGGTGCTTACCATGTTGATATGGGCGATTTAACTGCTTCTGTTAATGTTAAAAATACGATTAAAAAATCAGTGTCGTATAACTTTATTGCTACGTTACCAGGAAGCGAGCAAGTAGATGAGCATGTTATTTACTCAGCTCACTGGGATCACTTAGGTACGGATAAAACACGTAAAGGCGATCAAATTTATAACGGTGCTCATGACAACGCAACGGGTACAGCTGGGCTAATTGAAGTAGCTGAAGCCTTTACTAAGTTACCTAAGCATCCTAGCCGTTCAATGACATTTTTAGCGGTAACTGCTGAAGAGCAAGGTTTACTTGGCTCTAAATACTATGCAGCAAACCCAGTGATTGCTGCGAATAAAACAGTCGCTAACATAAACATGGATAGCTTAAATTTATTAGGCAAGGTAAAAGACATGAATGTGGTTGGTATTGGTAAATCACAAATGGATGAGTTTTTAGCAACTGCAGCTAAAGAGCAAGGCAGAACAATATCAGGCGATCCTAAACCGTCATCTGGTGGCTATTACCGCTCTGATCACTTTGCATTTGCTAACATGGGTATTCCAGCCATGTACGCCGGTGGCGGCACAGTAGCTGCTGATGAAGAAACGGCTAATTACCGTAAACGTATGAGCTTAGTACTTCGCGGTTGTTACCATCAACCATGTGATCGTTATAGAGATGAATGGGATTTATCGGGTGCTGTTCAAGACTTACAATTGTTTTATAAAGTAGGTTTTGATATTTCTGAGCAAGAGCAATGGCCAACGTGGAATACAAATTCAGAATTTCAACGTAAATAATATAAGTCGTGTTTACCATCAAAGGTTAAATTTACAGCGATGTGTTTTTTATTTTTAGGTTAGGTAGCCTATTGTGGTTATAACCCACAAGTAGGTGATATTGACACATAAATGGATACGCACATTGTTTTATTTTAATCGGAAATTCAAACAAGCATTCGACTTAATTAATGCAAATGATATTGATTATCGTTTAATTAAAATATACAGTGTGACTTAGATAATTTATTAGGTCGCATTGTATGATTCTACTCTCTCACTTTGGTTTAATAACTCCCGCGTCAAGACAGTTTATAGGCCAAAACAAACGTTTATTGCTACCTTTATTTATATTGGTTTGCTTAGCATTACCTACCTTACGTGAAATTACTGTGATTGCGTTAAGCGATGCTTTTTTTCAAGTGAGTGTGTTTGTTGCTGCTACCCTTTTGATTTATTACTACGCTATAGAGCATTTACCTCAACTAGAGCTGAGTTATTTAAGTGCTAAGTCGCCTATTTTAGAAATTAGTTTTGCTGCTGTTTTAGGTGCATTACCTGGCTGTGGTGGCGCTATTATAGTTGTTACGCAGTTTACTAAAGGTCAAGCGAGCTTTGGCTCTATTGTTGCGGTGCTAACAGCAACGATGGGCGATGCTGCTTTTTTGCTACTTGCCACACGCCCTACTGAAGGTTTAATTATTATGGGGATAGGATTAACTGTCGGTATAGTAAGTGGATTACTTGTTAATGCAATGCACAGTAAAGATTTTTTACGCCCAACAGCGCAAGAACAAAAACATCAAATTAAAATTTTACCCACTAATATTATTAAAATTAGTAAACCTGTGTGGATGATAACAATTGTACCTAGCTTAATCATTGCTTTCTTAATTGCATTTAATGTCGACTTCACAAAATTTGGCACAAATATAGATACTATGATCAGTTTTTTTGGTGCCGCAATGGCACTCTTTGTTGTCAGTATTTGGGCATTTTCGTCAAAGGGTGAAAGTTATAAAGAAGTGACCTCAGAAGATGATACGTGCAATCCTCCTTCTAAAATAATTAAAGTATTACAAGACACACACTTTGTAACTGCATGGGTAGTAGCCTCTTTTATGTTATTTGAAATTTTAGTCAATATTGCAGGACTGAACTTAAAAACGTGGTTTGTACATTACGCCTATTTAGCACCGCTTATTGCAGTTGTTATTGGGTTTTTACCTGGCTGTGGCCCGCAAATAATTGTCACTACATTGTATATTCAAGGCATTATTCCCTTTAGTGCTTTAGCAGGAAACGCGATTTCTAACGATGGTGATGCGTTATTTCCAGCAATAGCAATGGCTCCTAGAGCTGCAGTGATAGCTACGCTTTATACATCTATTCCCGCTTTACTTGTAGGCTATGGACTCTATTTTTTGGTTGATATCTAAAGATATACTGTAAATTATAAACACAAAAAAGCTCAGCAATTGCTGAGCTTTTTGCTAAAACATAGTAACTTACTCTGCTGCCACAAAACCTTCTTTAGGGTTTTGGCCAAAATCGTTTTCACCTTCGTGAGAATCTTGCGCTAAAAAGATAATTATAACTATCCAACCAATAATAGGTACTAACCAAAGTAGCTGCCACCAACCAGAGCGGCCAGTATCATGAAGGCGACGAGCACCGGCGCTTAATTGAGGAATTAATAGTGCAAGGCTATAAATAGTGCCAATAAGAGCTATACCAAGTACTTCATCAACTACTGATAATGCTAAAGCGATTAAAAAGTTAATCAAATAAAACATCCAAAAAGCTTTGCGGCGATTACGACCTGAAAAATCTGCGTAGCTACGCAACGCATCCATATAATATTCCATAATAATATTCCTTAATGTTATTTTTTATATTCCCTAATGGGCTTGATTTCAATTACTTTTTAGTAACAATTGTATCTTAATTAAAAACAGTTCATATTAAAACAAAAACCAGCTTAAAGCTGGTTTTTTATTACACATTAACAATTGAGTTATTAACTCATTGCCATCATCATTGCCGAAGGATTTTCTAAGTACGATTTCCATAGGTTATTAAAACGAGCAATAGTCCCGCCATCAATAACGCGATGATCGCCAGACCAACTCACTTGCATAATAGCTTTACTCACAACTTGCCCACTTTCGTCAAAACGTGGTAGATGCTGTAGTTTACCAAGCGCAACAATAGCCACTTCTGGTTTATTAATTATAGGGGTTGCGATAGTGCCGCCAATTGCACCAATATTAGAGATGCTAATCGTCCCACCTTTTAAATCATCCGGTGCAACACGCCCTTCTCGCGCTGAATGAGTTAAGCGAGTTAAATCATTGGCTACATCTACAATGCTTTTACTCTGGCACGATTTAATATTAGGCACTAACAAGCCAATTTTTGAATCAACCGCTATACCAATATTATGATCGCTATAATAGGTAAGCTCTGAGCAATCATCATTCACTTTTGAATTCAGTACAGGGTACTCTTTCATTGCTAGCGAGAGTGCTTTTACAAAAAATGGCATCATGGTGAGCTTTACGCCTTGTGCTTTGTACTGCTCTTTTAAGGAGCTGCGCAAAGCTATAAGCTGTGTTAAGTCTATTTCATCACTAAACGTAAAGTGCGGAATAGTTGAAACCGATGCCACCATTTGCTTGGCCATGGCCGCTTTAATGCCTTTAATTTGCTCTACTCGTACACCACCGCTTTGATTCTGTGTTTGGTTTTGTACTGCACTTTGAGAAGCATCGCTATTAAGCGGTGAAGTATCAATAGTATTTGGCACTTCGCCTTTTACAAACTCTTCAATATCTTGCTTGTAAATTCGACCATTTTTACCACTACCTGGAACGCACGTTAAATCAACATCTAGCTCACGTGCTTTACGACGAACCGCGGGGGATGCAACCGCTTTTTGATTGATAACTTTTACAGCTTGCTCTGTTTTAACAGTGGCAACTTTTTCAGCGACGGCATTAGTTTGAGCCTTTACGACCGCTTGGTTTATATCAACACTTGGCTTTACTGCACTGCCTGCAATTGTCATTTGAAACAACGGGCTATGTACTTTTGCTATTTCACCTTTTTGGTAATATAACTTTTGCACTGTGCCTGTATATTTTGCCGGAATTTGTACTAATGCTTTGTCGGTCATTACGTCACAAACCGCTTGGTCTTCTTCTATTTCATCGCCTTCTGCGACTAGCCAATCAACAATCTCACATTCGACAATACCTTCACCTATATCTGGTAGTATAAAGTCCTCAACTACATCAGATGCATTGTTATAAGTTTGATTTTCAGCTTGTACTAGCTCTTCTACTACTTCATTACTCGTACTATCACCAGTTACATCCATAGCAAATAAAGGGGCATGTACTTTAGCAATTTCACCTTTTTGATAATATAGCTTTGTAATAACACCATCATGCACTGCCGGAATTTGTACTAATGCTTTGTCTGTCATCACATCACAAATTGGCTGATCCTCAGATACGGTATCGCCTTCTTGAACTAGCCACTCAACAACTTCGCATTCAACAATGCCTTCACCAATATCGGGTAATATAAAATCTTTAGCCATGGTAACCCCTAAAAATCCATTGATTGTTTAATTGCAGCCAACACTTTTAGTGCGTCCGGTACATATTCTTTTTCAAGTGCCAACGGGTATGGTGTATCTAAGCCACATACACGTAAAATTGGCGACTCTAAATGCAAGAAACACGCTTGTTGTATTGTTGCTGCTATCTCGGCACCAAAGCCATTAGTTATGGGCGCTTCATGGCTCACGATTAAACTGCCGGTTTTAATAACCGATTTAGCAATCGTTTCAACATCCCATGGTAAAATACTACGAAGATCTATTACTTCACAGCTTATACCTTGCTCGCTTGCTTGCTGTGCTGCCTCTTCAATAATCTCCATTTGAGCACCCCACGCTAAAAGCGTAATATCGGTACCCTCTTGTACTACTTCAGCCGTGCCTAATTCAATACTATAATCTTCTTCAGGCACTTCGCCTGTTGATGCACGGTATAAACGCTTAGGCTCAAAAAATATGACCGGGTTATCATCTTTAATTGCAGCACGTAATAAACCTTTAGCCTGATAAGGGTTACGCGGTACAACCACTTTTAAGCCCGGTGTATGCGCAAAATAAGCTTCGGGTGATTGCGAGTGATATAAACCGCCTGCAATACCACCGCCATAAGGCGTACGAATAGTTAAGTTACCCACATTAAATTCATTACCACTACGGTAACGAAATTTAGCAGCTTCATTTACTATTTGATCGAACGCTGGAAAAATATAATCAGCAAATTGAATTTCTGCCAATGCAGGTGCACCAAATGCCGCTAAACCATTAGCAAAGCCTAAAATACCTTGCTCGGTTAGAGGCGTATTAAAAACACGATGCTTACCGTACTTTTCTTGCAAGCCTGATGTTGCTCTAAATACACCACCGAAGTAACCAACATCTTCGCCAAAAATACAGGCTTGAGGGTGTTCGTTCATCGTAATATCCAGGGCAGAGTTAATTGCGTGAAGCATGTTCATTTTAGCCATTACTTAATTCTCCCTGCGGTTACTGGGTAAGCATCTGGATGCTGCTTTATATGTTCTTTTAATTGTTCGTACTGGCGTTGCAATAAGGGAATAGGTGTATCGTAAACGTCTGAGACCAATTCTTCTAAAGCAGGCTTGGCAACAACTTCAGCACGCTTTAGCGCTGCTAAAATTTCTTCACGAATCGACTCTTTTGCTTTTATGTCGTCTTCTTCGTTTAACCAGTCTTGCTTGACCAGCCATTTTCTAAATTTATCAATAGGACACGTTTGATGATTCGCTTCTTCATCTTTAGAGCGATAACCACTTGGATCGTCTGATGTAGAGTGCGCGCCTAATCGATAAGCAATTGATTCAATAAGTACAGGTTCACCTTGTGTTGAGGCTATTTCCCGTGCTTTTTTGGTCGCTGCATACACTGCAAGTGCATCTGTGCCATCAACACGAATTGTTTTAATACCATAACCAACACCACGCGAGGCGATACCATCGCCTTTAAACTGCTCATCAGCAGGGGTTGATATTGCATAGCCGTTATTACGTGCAAAAAATATAACCGGCGCTCTGTGAACAGCGGCCATATTTAAACCGGCATGAAAGTCACCTTCTGATGCAGCACCTTCGCCAAAGTAACAAATAGTCACATTATCAATTGTGCTGGCAAGCTCGCCTGTTTTAGCGTCGATGTGCTTTATTTTTTGGCCATATGCATAACCCGTTGCTTGTGGTATTTGCGTACCCAATGGCGATGAAATCGTCATGTAGTTTAGCGCTTTAGAGCCATAATGGATTGGCATTTGGCGACCTTTGCCTAAATCCAATTCATTTGAAAACATTTGGTTCATAAATTGATCAAGTGTAAAACCACGGTAATGCAATGCAGCTTGTTCACGATATTGCGCCATGATCATATCGTCTTGATCAAGTGCAGCAGCAGAGGCTGTAACTGCGGCTTCTTCGCCTAGGCATTGCATATAAAAACTAACACGGCCTTGGCGCTGCGCGCCTTGCATACGTTCATCTAACAAACGTATAAAACGCATTGTTTCATATAACTTAATAGCGGTATGTTTTGAAATGTCAGGTGCGGTTGCACTAGGATGGATGTCGCCGTCCTCAGTTAAAATACTAAGGGTTGGAATATTAAGTGCTTGGCCATCAATAAATTCAAGCGCGTGGTTAATATTCAGCGATACGTTATTTGGATTACTCATAACCTACCTTCTTTTGTTGTCGGTAAAACAGTGCCCCTTTAAATTATTATTGTGGGTGATTGTTGCTGGTTAAACTTTGCAACATCTGCACTATCTTTAATTAAAGCTGCCAACACTTTACGTTAACGTAAAGTGTTATTCAACAAATCTGGGACAAAACAAAAGCAAATACTGGCTAAATAAGTGGCAAGTTAACGATACGGCTACTTTAATTAATAGTAATCATATAGTTAACTTTAAGTTACTAGTGGTCTGATGAGTCAAATTAGATGAAATTACTATCAATATCCATTGGAATAACAGTAAGGAGTGCTCTTTGCCCTAATGCTACGCTCGCATTTGGAAAAATAATAGCCTCTCCTTCAACGTCAGCGTAAATCGCTGTATCACCGTCGGTTGCAAGTAGTTCACCTTTCGCAAAGCCAATAAAGTTCTCGGCATCGTCAGAAAAAGGAAAACTAAAATTGTCCTGTGTCCTGTTAATTGTTCTATGCACTGAAAACAACTCAAAATCTTCTGCATTAAATTTAAGGTATTCAACGTCAGTTTGGCTAATTAATGCAGTCAGTGTTTGCTTTGTTTTTTCAAAACGTGTCATATCGTTTTGCCCAAATGGCTTAACTTGTCCAAGCTCTACTGTAAACGAGTCTGCACCATGTACAAATGACGAATAATAGCTAAATGTTGTTGCAGGAGATTTCATCATAAGCACGGTATTTACACCACAGCTCAATAAAAATTGTAACTGCGACTTTTTCCATGGCTTACCATGTAAAAATGGATACACGGCAAACTTTTCATTCTTTGATCCACGAATAGCAGTATGTAGATCGTAATGACATCGGCTGCTGCCTTGCTCGCCACGGGCATAAAAATCGCTTACGTACTGCTCAAGCTTTGCAGCGCGGTTTCGCTCATTATTCATTGGTACACCTTCAACTGTATGGTGACCATTAAATAATCTATTTAAGTTTTCTTCTACAAAACGCAGGCCAATATTAATTGATTGTGGATTACCGTAAATAAACAAAACACGCTGCTTAAGTATCAGCTCGCCTTTTATAATTTGTTTAATGAGCGTATCACAAATTTCAATTGGCGCAGTTTCGTTACCGTGTACAGCGCTTGAATAAATTACATCTTTGCTTGTTTTAACAGCAGGTTGAAACTCAATTACACCGGTATCGTGTATATTTACACGAGTCCCATTATCTAAAACAAACTCACCTGCATCTAAATGCCATTCGTTGTCACGACTAAGCGTTAAAAAATCGCCAGTTTGTTTTAATTCATTTAAGTAAGATGGATTGGCTGACATATAATAAGCCCTTTAAAAATAATGTGAGAGTAGACTCTTATGCATATATTTTTATAAATACACAAGGTATAGAAACGAAAACGGCTGAATAAATCAGCCGTTTTAAAATTATTAGATTAAGTTAGCTTATAACTGAATCTACAAGCTTTTTAGCTTCTTTTTCAAGTAACGCTAAATGCGCTTCACCTTTAAATGATTCAAGGTATATTTTATAAATATCTTCAGTACCCGATGGACGCGCTGCAAACCAGCCATTTTCAGTGACCACTTTTAAACCACCAATTGCCGCATCGTTACCTGGTGCATGAGTCAATTTTTGCAAAACAGGCTCGCCAGCAAGTGTATCTGCTTTAACATCAGAAGCACTCAATGCTTTTAAACGTGATTTTTGACCGCTTGTAGCAGGTGCATCTAGGCGTTTATAAATTGGAGAACCAAACTCTTGTTCTAATTCTTTATAAAGCGCTGATGGCGTTTTACCTGTCACAGCAAGTATTTCTGCAGCGAGTAGCCCCATTATGAAGCCGTCTTTATCTGTACACCATACAGAGCCATCAAAACGTAAGAATGCCGCACCGGCGCTTTCTTCGCCACCAAACGCAAGTTTGCCTTTACTTAAGCCTTCAACAAACCATTTAAAGCCTACGGGTACTTCTTTAACTTTACGGCTGTTACGAGCAGCTACTTTGTCAATCATAGAGCTAGAAACCAATGTTTTACCAATTTCTACGGTTTCATTCCAATCACGGTGTTTAAGTAAGTAATCGATTGCCACTGCTAAAAAGTGGTTTGGATTCATTAAACCATCTGGCGTTACAATACCGTGGCGATCGTAGTCAGGGTCGTTACCAATAGACACATCAAAATCATCTTTTAATGCAATAAGATTCGCCATTGAATAAGGTGATGAACAATCCATACGAATTTTGCCATCTTTATCAAGTGGCATAAAAGCAAAACGTGGGTCAACAACATCATTAACAACGGTTAAATCTAAATTATATTTTTTAGCAATAACAGGCCAAAAATTAATACCCGAACCACCAAGTGGATCGATACCAATTTTGATACCTGCATCGCTAATTGCTTTTAAATTAACGATATTTGCTAAATCATCAATATAAGGAGTCATTAAATCTTCGTAGCGGATAAAACCTGAACGTGAAGCTTTGGCGAATGGGAATAACTCAACTTCAACTAAATCTTCTAATAAAAGTTGATTTGCTCTGTCTTCAATCCATTTAGTGACGTCGGTATCAGCAGGCCCGCCATTAGGTGGGTTGTATTTAAAGCCACCATCTTCAGGAGGGTTATGCGACGGGGTAACTACAATACCGTCTGCAAGCTCATTTGGGTGTAGCTTGTTATGACTAACGATGGCATGACTGATTACAGGTGTTGGTGTAAAGTCACCGTTTTCTTGCGTTATCACTTGCACTTCGTTAGCAACTAAAACTTCAATAGCTGAATTAAATGCAGCCTCACTCAGTGCGTGTGTGTCTTTACCTAAAAATAACGGACCAAAAATATCATTTTGTTTTCTGTAATCACAAATAGCTTGAGTAATCGCCAAAATGTGTGATTCGTTAAATTTAACATCGTAAGAACACCCACGGTGGCCTGATGTACCAAAAGCAACGCAATGCTCAGGATTCTGCTCAAGATCTGGTTCATTTAAATAATAGGCAGATACTAATTTTGGAACATTAACCAGTGCCGATTGTGGAGCAGTTTTACCTGCGCCTGAGTGAATAGCCATTATATTTCCTTACAGGTAATCGCGAATTTTTTCAGCTTGCTCTGCACTGTAACCAAGGCAAAGAGCCACTTCATGAAGCATCATTTTTTTACGCGTTGTATTAGAATTCGTCATAACCCAATATTCACTATCAGTTATGTTTTTAGGATTCATGCTACTGCCGCTATTAACTAAGTCTTCTTTGCTGGTAGCAAAGTAAACACGGTCGCGGCCTTTTATATCTAATACAGCCGAAAAGTCAGTTTTATGTGTACGGTAAAATGCACTTAAAATAAACAAAAAACGTCCAACAACGCCCTTTTGCATTGCCAGCTCTTCTTTATTTAGTACATTAAAAATATTATCACTTTTTTGCTGCACAGGTGCGTGAGCTACAGGTGTTTGTTTTTTTGTAGTCTCAGCAGCCGTTGGGTCTGAGCTTTTTAATGTAGCAGTGGACGTAGTCGCAGTTTGATTGTTTTGAGTTAGTTCTACGTTTGCGGTTAGAATTTTTTCGCCGCTCAGATTTAATAAACGACGTAAAATAGTGGATGCACTTTCACCAATACTTTGCGTATTGCTTGCAATATATTGATATAATTCGTCGTCTATGTCGATTTGTTTCATGTTATTCCTGTCATTACGGGTCACATTTCTTTCTCCCGTGTGATTATACCCAAACCAATCAGAAATGCGAGTTACAACAAGCACTCCCGTAAACATATTAATATTTACTTGATTGTTGTTGATTTAACAAACAAAAGCCCAATTGAATAAATAGTCGCTGTATTTTTTGCTTTTTAGAGCAATGCTCGGCAAACTATGGCCAAATTTTCAGGAGGCTAGTATGCAGTTAAATTACAAGCAACAAGGGCAAGGTCCTAACGTTATTTTGATCCACGGGCTTTTTGGATCATTAGAAAACTTAAATGTTATTGCAAAGCCATTAAGTGAACACTTTAATGTTATAAACGTTGATTTGCGTAACCATGGTCTGTCACCTCATAGCGATGAAATGAATTACCCAGCAATGGCACAAGATATTGTTGAGTTATTAGCCCGTTTAAACATAGATAAGGCCCATTTAGTTGGCCACTCTATGGGTGGTAAAGTGGCAATGGAATTAGCACTTACCCATCCTGAGCTGGTAAATAAATTGGTTGTACTTGATATTGCACCTGTTAGTTACCCCGCTCGCCACACAAAAATACTGCAAGCATTAAAAGCAGTTTCAGCACAATCAATCGACGATCGAAAACAAGCTGATGCAATTATGCAGCCTTTTATCGAAGAGCTTGGAGTTCGACAATTTTTACTTAAAAGCCTCGCTAAAAATGAAGAAGGTCGTTTTGCGTGGCGATTTAACTTAAATGTGCTCAATGAAAAATATTCGACAATCACATCCAATGTTAATGAAAATAATTCTTGTTTATGCGATACTCTTTTCATTAAAGGCAACGATTCTGACTATATTTTGCCCGAACATCGTACTGCAATTACAACACGCTTTAAAAACACCAAGGCTAAAATTATTCATGGAGCAGGTCATTGGCTTCATGCTCAAAAGCCCCTTGCTGTTAATAAAGCGATAAATGACTTTTTAACTGCGATTTAAAGTAATTTTAATCGCGTGTTTTTGATTCTGCGCACTAAATATATCAATATTTATATGCTATAGTACGCGCCGTTTAATTTAAAGGTTATACGTTGATGGTCAGTCAGTTAATTAACGAATTTGATACCCTAGGGTTGTATTTTGGCTTAGCCGGTATTTTCATATTCATCGGCATGGCAATTAAAGACGTACTAAAAAGTGGTAATGTACCAAAGTTCGGACAATACATTGTCTGGGGCGTGCTCTTTTTAGGTTGTTCAGGCTTTATTGCTAAAGGGCTTATTCAAGTATTTTGGCAAGGCGCAGGTGTAGGTTAAGCATGGCGAAGTCAGAAACAGATAGAACTACACTCGATTTATTTGAATACGAAAAACGCCCAGGCAGGCCTAAAACCAATCCCCTTTCACGGGATATGCAGTTAAAGGTAAATAAACGTAATCAAATAAAAAGAGATAAAGCACGTGGTTTAAAACGTGTTGAATTTAAAGTTTCATCACAGTTATATCAAGCATTAAGTGATATGGCAGATGCACAAAATATTAGCCGCAGTGCGCTGATTGAAACGATTTTACAAGAAAGATTGGCTATTGATACATAAAAGGTTTTAAATCCATGGCAAGTGTAGGCATTTTTTTCGGAAGTGACACAGGTAACACAGAACACGTAGCAAAAATGATCCAAAAAGAATTGGGTAAAAAGCTAGTGGCTGTTCATGATATTGCAAAAAGCTCTAAAGAAGAGATAGCTGAATTTGATTTAATCTTATTCGGTATTCCGACTTGGTACTACGGCGAAGCGCAATGTGACTGGGACGACTTTTTCCCTGAGCTTGAGGAAGTGGACTTCGAAGGTAAGCTTGTGGCTATTTTTGGTTGTGGAGACCAAGAAGATTACGCAGAGTACTTTTTAGATGCAATGGGCATGATCAACGATATAGTTACTGAGCGTGGCGCTATTGTTGTGGGCCATTGGCCAAGCGAAAGCTATGACTTTGAAGCGTCTAAAGGCATGGCTGATGAGAAGCACTTTGTAGGCTTGGGTATCGATGAAGACCGTCAACCAGAGCTAACTGAGCAACGTGTTAAAGCATGGTCGGCTCAAGTGTATGAAGAAATGTGTTTAAGTGAATTAGCTGACTAATTTTCTACATATATCGCGAGCTGTTTAAATAACTATCAAACAGTTAGCGATTTAAGCTTTAATAGCAATATAAATCAATTGTTCTTTGCACTTAACGCTTAGGCACGTTATCCTGTTTATTGCTAATGTGTCGTGTACATCTTTGCAAGATGTCTAGTATAACCAAATAAAATTGAGACAGATTTAATGACTGATCATAACTTGGAACTTAAAAAAGCCGGTTTAAAAGTAACTTTACCGCGTATTAAAATATTAGAGATTTTACAATCTCCAGATAACCAACACATCAGTGCTGAAGATGTTTACAAAATTCTTTTGGATCTAGGTGAAGAAATTGGTCTTGCGACTGTATACCGCGTACTTAACCAATTTGATGATGCAGGTATTGTAAGCCGTCATCACTTTGAAGGTGGAAAATCAGTATTTGAACTTTCAGGAAGCACGCACCACGATCATTTAGTATGTCTGAAATGTGGTAAAGTTGTAGAGTTTGAAGATGATATGATTGAACGTCGTCAACTTGAGATTGCTGAAGAAAATGGGATTACCCTTACAAATCATTCTTTGTATTTATACGGTGAGTGTAATGATAAAGCAGCGTGTAAAGAGTTTAGCGACGCAAACAGCTAATAGCGCTTTTTAAAGCAATAAAAAACCTGCTAATTGCAGGTTTTTTTGTGTCTAAATTACGATAGTATATAGTGAGCCGGTATAAATACAGGCTCATTATTAAACGTAGCTACTGTGTTTTAGACCATGAATCACGAAGACCCACTGTTTGGTTAAATACAACGTTCTCTGATTTAGAATCACGAGAGAAATAACCCGTACGCTCAAACTGAAAGCCCTGCTCTGCTTGAGAATCAGCAAGCGATGGCTCTAATTTAGCGTTTGGCAAAACAACCAATGACTCTGGGTTTAGTGTTGTTTCGAACTCATCAGCAGCTGCTGGGTTTGGTACGCTAAACAAACGGTCGTATAAACGCACTTCTGCAGTGATAGACTCTGGTGCTGAAACCCAGTGAATAACGCCTTTTACTTTACGTCCATCACTTGGGTTTTTACCAAGTGTTTCGCTGTCGTAAGTACAGAAGATAGTTGTGATTTCGCCATTTTCGTCTTTTTCAACACGCTGCGCTTTAATAACATAAGCACCACGTAAGCGTACTTCTTTATCAAGTACTAAACGTTTGAATTTGTTATTTGCTTCTTCTTTGAAGTCTTCACGTTCGATATAAATTTCACGCGTAAACGGTACATCACGACGACCCATTTCTTCTTTATTTGGGTGATTAGCCACAGATAAAATTTCAACCTTGTCTGCATCGTAGTTTTCAATAACTATTTTAACAGGATTGAGTACAGCCATTGCACGTGGTGCATTTTCGTTTAAGTCTTCACGGATACACGCTTCAAGCATGCCCATTTCGACCATATTCTCTTGTTTTGTTACACCAATACGCAAACAAAATTCACGAATTGAACCTGGTGTATAGCCACGACGACGTAAACCTGCAATTGTAGGCATACGTGGGTCGTCCCACCCTTCTACATGGTTATTAACCACTAAATCACTAAGCTTACGCTTAGACATAATTGTATATTCAAGATTTAAACGTGAGAACTCAATTTGCTGCGGGTGACATTCTAAACTGATGTTATCAAGTACCCAGTCGTATAAACGGCGGTTATCTTGAAACTCTAATGTACATAACGAATGTGTAATACCTTCAAGCGCATCAGAAATACAGTGCGTGAAGTCATACATAGGGTAAATGCACCACTTATCAGCTGTTTGATGATGGTGAGCAAAACGCACACGGTAAATAATTGGATCGCGAAGCACCATAAATGAGCTTGCCATATCAATTTTAGCACGCAGAACACATTCACCCTCTTTGAATTCACCAGCACGCATTTTTTCAAATAACGCTAGGTTTTCTTCAACTGACGTGTCTCTATATGGACTGTTTTTACCTGGCTCTTTTAATGTACCACGGTACTGTCGCGCTTCGTCTGCAGTTAAAAAACAAACGTACGCTAAGCCTTTATTTATTAGCTCAACTGCGTAACCATATAAAGTATCAAAATAGTTAGAAGAATACTTTATATCGCCATCCCAATTAAAACCTAACCACTGTACATCCTCTTTAATAGAATTTACGTAGTTAATGTCTTCTTTTTCAGGGTTTGTATCGTCAAAACGTAGGTTACATAAACCGTTGTAGTCTTTTGCGATACCAAAATTTAAGCAAATTGATTTTGCATGACCAATATGTAAAAAACCATTTGGTTCAGGTGGAAAACGTGTATGCGTTGTAGCATGTTTCCCGCTTGCTAAGTCTTCATCAATTCGGGTTCTAATAAAGTTACTTGGGCGATTCTCAATTTCCGCCATAGGAGTGTGATCCTCTAATATTACGTAATAACAAAACTAATGCATTATTACAAAAACATACACTAACATACAGCAATAGATTAAGGTTTATTTTAGATATTGATTAACTTTAATCCACAGGTTCCATTGTTTATGAATAAAATTTGTTTTAACGCAATATTTAAGTCATCAAAACCGATTATAGTAATCGAATAACCTACTTTATAAGGATCCGAAGATGGCTACACTTAATCAACACCGCGTATATATTCCAACAAACGCACGCGCTAATCACTATTTATTGGCTGAAATAACACCTAGTGAAGCGTTTTACAGTAGTTTTACCACTATAGATTGTTGCTATGAACGCATTGCGCGTCAACTATTTGCATGTTGTGATGAATATGAGCTTCATAATGTACATTTACTTGCCAACGATAAGCTACCGGTTGTACGATTTCATGATGAGTCATACCAGTTAGAAACGGATAAGCAGATGCTGTTTTTTTATAATCCTCGCTATCACGAAGCGCATAAACTTTATTACACACCAAACACGAAAAGTAAAAAAATACGTTTACTTTTTTTAGCCACCGGTGAGGACTTACGTGCGAATTCAGCTTTGTTTCACAATAAAGTACAAAAAGTATTGACCCTTTTACAAGAGCAATTATTTCTAAATCAACCTCAATTTAAACTTCGCGATCACCAGCATCTTACTTACGATTTGTTTGCTAAAGACAAAGGCAATAAAGAAAGTTATGGTTATAAGCTAAGAAGCCTCTACCCTCGTTATCAGTCGAGGCAATGCAATATACCGGGTGACCATGCTGAAATGACTTACACGACTTTTACTATTCCAATTTCTCGTGCAATCAAAACACAGTTTCAAACAATGGTAAACGATCAGGATTTTAAAAAGTTTTATGACTACTTTGCTGATAGCTTTAAACGCGCATGTGAAATTAATAAACTAACGCATGGCGCAATGGTTGCCAATGGTGCAATACCAATTATCCGTAACAGTAAAATAGATAAAAATGAAGGCAATGTAGAATTGCAGAAATTAAGTTTTGATGTTGAATCAAATGAAAGTCAGATTAAATATTTTTATGATGAAACTAAACTAGTAGAAACCATCCATTTCGTTGTCGTTGCGACAAACCAAGATAAGCATGAGATTGGGTATGGGCGCTTCATGAACCAAGTAGAAAAAACGGTTCACGCTTTATGTGAAGAGCTTGCTATAAATAAACAACGACAAGATTTGTCTGTGCGCTTCTTTCAGCACATTAGTTATCCATTCTAAATTTAACCCAATAACAAAAAGGCCCGCATAAGCGGGCCTTTTCAGAGGGAACAAGCAATTACCAGCCTGTTTTCTCTTTAAGTGCTTTACCGATTTCAGCAAGTGAACGTACAGTTTTTACGCCCGCAGCTTCTAATGCAGCAAATTTCTCATCAGCAGTACCTTTACCGCCTGCGATGATTGCGCCAGCGTGACCCATACGCTTACCTTCTGGTGCAGTAACACCAGCAATGTAAGATACTACAGGTTTAGTTACGTTAGCTTTGATGTACTCTGCAGCTTCTTCTTCTGCAGTACCACCAATTTCACCAATCATTACGATTGCTTCAGTTTGTGGATCTTTTTCGAACATTTCTAAAACGTCGATAAAGTTAGTACCTGGAATTGGATCACCACCAATACCAACACACGTAGACTGACCAAAACCAGCATCAGTAGTTTGCTTAACCGCTTCGTACGTTAAAGTACCAGAGCGAGAAACAATACCTACTTTACCAGGTTTGTGGATGTGACCAGGCATGATACCAATCTTAGTTTCACCAGGAGTAATAACACCTGGACAGTTAGGACCGATCATGCGAGTACCTGTTTGATCTAGTTTAACTTTAACGTCAACCATATCAAGTGTAGGGATACCTTCAGTGATACAAACAATCAGCTCGATGCCAGCATCGATAGCTTCTAAAATTGCATCTTTACAAAAAGGAGCTGGTACATAGATAACTGAAGCAGTTGCGCCAGTTTCTTGAACAGCATCACGAACTGTGTTGAATACAGGAAGACCAAGGTGCGTTTGACCGCCTTTACCAGGGCTTACACCACCAACCATTTGTGTACCGTACTCAAGCGCTTGCTCAGAGTGGAAAGTACCTTGGCCACCAGTGAAACCTTGACAGATAACTTTTGTATCTTTATTGATTAATACAGACATTATTTGCCCTCCGCAGCAGCAACAACTTTCTCAGCAGCGTCTGTTAGTGATTCAGCAGCGATGATGTTAAGGTCAGACTTAGCTAGAACTTCACGACCTAGTTCAGCATTAGTACCTTCTAAACGTACAACTACAGGTACGTTTACGCCAACTTCTTTAACTGCGCCAATGATGCCTTCAGCAATCATGTCACAACGAACGATACCGCCAAAGATGTTAACTAAAACAGCTTTAACATTGTCGTCAGAAAGAATGATTTTGAATGCTTCAGAAACACGTTCTTTAGTCGCGCCGCCGCCAACATCTAGGAAGTTAGCCGGTTTGCCGCCGTGTAGGTTTACGATGTCCATAGTACCCATTGCTAGGCCTGCACCGTTAACCATACAACCAACATTGCCATCTAGAGCAACGTAGTTAAGCTCGAAGCTTGCTGCGTGTGCTTCACGTGCATCTTCTTGAGATGGATCGTGGAACTCACGGATTTTAGGTTGACGGTAAAGTGCATTACCATCAATACCGATTTTTCCGTCAAGACAGTGAAGGTTACCTTCGTCTGTAATTACTAACGGGTTGATTTCAAGTAGTGCGAAATCAAAATCAGTAAACATTTTACCAAGACCCATGAAGATCTTAACAAACTGCTTCATTTGTACTGGGTTAAGACCCAATTTGAAGCCTAGTTCACGTGCTTGGTAAGCTTGAGGACCTACTAACGGGTCGATTTCAGCTTTGTGGATAAGCTCTGGTGTTTCTTCTGCAACAGTTTCAATTTCAACGCCGCCTTCAGTAGACGCCATGAAAACTACTTTGCGAGATGCACGGTCAACTACTGCACCTAGGTACAATTCGTTAGCAATGTCAGTACAGCTTTCAACTAAAATTTTAGCTACTGGCTGGCCTTTCTCGTCTGTTTGGTAAGTAACTAGGTTTTTACCCAGCCAGTTAGCTGCAAACGCTTTTACTTCGTCGATAGTTTTTACTAGCTTTACACCGCCAGCTTTACCACGTCCACCTGCGTGAACCTGAGTTTTAACAACCCACATATCACCGCCGATTTTTTCAGCAGCTGCTGCAGCTTCTTCAGGTGTATCGCAAGCGAAACCTTGAGAAACTGGTAAACCATATTCGGCAAAAAGTTGTTTTGCCTGATACTCATGCAAATTCATGATGCTTTATCCAATTTTTTATACTAAAAGAGCTGAATATTTTTGAAAATAAACAACTATCCCAAATTGCGCACCTAGTATAGATCCCAAGGCTTAACATGAAAACCCCAGTACGACCAAAGGCGCAAAAAAAAAGCTGTGAATGTTCATTCACAGCTTACATTTCATACAACTAGATTAAACATCTAGCAATAAGCGTGTTGGATCTTCAAGTAACTCTTTAATAGTTACTAAGAAACCAACAGATTCTTTACCATCAATGATGCGATGATCATAAGAAAGTGCTAAATACATCATAGGTAGTATTTCAACTTTACCATTTACAGCCATTGGACGGTCTTGAATTTTATGCATACCCAAGATTGAAGACTGTGGCAAGTTAATGATAGGTGTAGATAGTAATGAACCAAATACGCCACCATTAGTGATAGTGAAATTACCGCCAGTCATATCTGCAAGCGTTAGCTTACCATCACGACCTTTAAGTGCTAATTCACGAATACCCTTTTCGATTTCAGCAACAGATAGTTTGTCACAATCTTTAAGTACCGGAGTAACTAGCCCACGTGGAGTAGATACTGCAATGCTGATATCAAAATAGTTATGGTAAACAATATCGTCACCATCAATTGATGCATTAACATCAGGGAAGCGTTTAAGTGCTTCAGTTACCGCTTTCACGTAGAAAGACATGAAACCTAAACGAATACCATGGCGCTTTTCAAATACTTCTTGGTACTGCTTACGAAGGCTCATGATTGGTTCCATGTTCACTTCGTTGAATGTTGTTAACATTGCAGTTGAATTTTTAGCTTCAAGAAGGCGTGTAGCAATCGTTTTACGTAAACGAGTCATAGGAACACGTTTTTGAGTGCGGTCGCCCATCGGTGCTGCAGGAGCTGAAGCTTCTGCTTTTTTAGCCACTGGTGCTGGTGCTTTTAAGAATGTATCAACGTCTTCTTTAGTTACACGGCCATTTTTACCCGTGCCGTTAATTTTAGAAGCGTCTAGGCCTTTCTCAGCAATTAAACGACGAACTGATGGTGTTAACACATCAGAGCTTTCGCTTGAATCTGCTGCTGGCGCTGCGTCTGCTTTTGCAGCTGGAGCCGCTGGTGCACCGCCTGCTTTAACCGAACCAATTACTTGCTCGCCTAGTACAGTATCGCCTTCGTTGTGAATGATATCACCCATGATGCCATCTTCTTGAGCTACTACTTCAAGAACAACTTTATCTGTTTCAATATCTACCAAGTTTTGGTCGCGTGTTACTGCGTCACCTGGTTGTACATGCCATGTAGCAATTGTTGCGTCTGCAACTGATTCTGGAAGTACAGGTACTTTAATGTCCACTTCTTTACCTTCTGGTGCTGGTGCTGATTGCGCCGCTGGCGCGTCTTCTGATTTAGCGGGTGCTGATTCTTCTTTAGATGAACCTTCACTTGCTGGCGCTGCATCAGCATCACCAAGTAAACCCATAACTTGATCGCCAAGTACGGTTGCACCTTCTTCTTGTGATATTTCTGTAATTACACCGTCATGCTGTGCAACAACTTCTAAAACCACTTTATCTGTTTCAATGTCTACTAAGTTTTGATCGCGAGTTACTTTGTCGCCAACACTTACATGCCATGTAGCAACGGTAGCATCTGCAACCGACTCAGGAAGAACAGGAACTTTAATTTCTGTGCTCATTGCTTATCCTTTATTTTCTATAGTAAGCGCGTCGGCAACGAGCGCTTGTTGTTCTTTAGTATGTACTGACATGTAACCACACGCTGGTGATGCAGACGCTTTACGCCCTGCATATTTTAATTTAGCACCTTGTGGGATTGCATCAATAAAGTGATGTTGTGAACAGTACCATGCACCTTGGTTTTGTGGCTCTTCTTGACACCATACAAAATCAGTTACGTGTTGGTAACGCTCCATAATTGTTTGCATTTCGTCGTGTGGGAACGGATATAACTGCTCAACACGAACAATAGCAACATTATCTTGTTCAAGTTTGCGACGCTCTTGTAATAGCTCGTAGTAAACTTTACCACTACAAAATACAACACGTTCTACTTTCTCAGGGTTAATATCATCAACTTCGTCGATCATATTATGGAAAACACCGTGCGAAAGCTCTTCAAGCGATGAAGTAGCAAGAGGGTGACGCAGTAACGACTTAGGCGTCATAACAATCAGTGGACGACGAAGTGGTCGAACTGATTGACGACGAAGCATAGCGTAAACTTGTGCCGGAGTAGACGGAACACAGACTTGCATGTTGTGATCAGCACATAGTTGTAGAAAACGCTCTAAGCGTGCTGAACTATGCTCTGGACCTTGACCTTCGTAGCCATGTGGTAACAAAATTGTCAGACCACATAAACGGCCCCACTTTTGCTCACCAGAACTTAAAAATTGGTCAAATACAACTTGTGCACCGTTGGCAAAGTCACCAAATTGCGCTTCCCAAAGTACTAATGACGTAGGCTCAGCTGTTGCATAACCATATTCAAAAGCAACGACAGCTTCTTCAGATAAAACAGAGTCGAATACTTGGAAAGTACCTTGATCTTCACTTAAGTGCTGTAGAGGTGTATAAGTAGCACCATCTGATTGACTGTGAACAACAGCATGACGATGAAAGAATGTTCCACGACCTGAATCTTGACCCGTCAAACGGATGTCAGTACCTTCAGTTGCAATTGTTGCATAAGCAAGTGTTTCTGCCATACCCCAATCAAGAGGCTTCTCACCAGAAGCCATTAACTTACGATCATCGTAAATCTTTTTAACGCGTGACTGTGCTTTATATTGCTCAGGGTAAGAAGCAATTTTCTCACCAAGTGCCTTAAGCTCTTCAACAGGTACGCTGGCATCGTAATCAACATCCCATTCATGGCCAACATACTTTGCCCAATCTGAAGAATGTGATGTCTCTGGCTGAATTTCTGAAACAACACAATTTCCTTCATCTAATGCGTTACGATACTCATCGGCTAAGGCTTTTATTTCTTGTTCAGAAAAAGAACCTTCAGCAATAAGTTGATCGGCATAGATTAAACGTGGAACTGGATGCTTTTTAATTTTTTGGTACATTAAAGGCTGCGTAGCATTAGGCTCATCAGCTTCGTTGTGACCATGGCGACGGTAACACACTAAATCGATTACTACGTCACGCTTAAACTGGTTTCTGAAATCAAGTGCAAGTTGAGTAACAAATGCAACTGCTTCAGGGTCATCAGAATTAACGTGGAAGATAGGTGACTGAACCATTTTAGCAATATCAGTACAGTAATCAGTAGAGCGTACGTCGTCTTGTTTTGATGTAGTAAAACCAACTTGGTTATTTACAACAATACGAATACTACCACCACAACTAAACGCGTTAGTTTGTGATAAATTAAATGTTTCTTGTACAACACCTTGACCTGTAACCGCAGAATCACCATGAATTGTGATTGGTAGCGCTTTAATACCAGAGCTATCACCTAAGCGATCTAAACGAGCACGAACTGAGCCCATAACTACTGGATTTACAATTTCAAGATGAGACGGGTTAAACGCAAGCGCCATATGAACATTGCCACCTTTAGTAGCAAAGTCAGATGAATAACCCATGTGGTATTTAACATCACCAGAACTTAATGTTTCTTTGTGTTTACCAGCAAACTCATCAAACAACTCTGATGGATTTTTACCTAGTACGTTCACAAGCACATTTAAACGACCACGGTGAGCCATACCAATGACAGCTTCTTGTTGGCCGCTTTCACCAGCGCGGTGAATAAGCTCTTTTAACATTGGAACTAATGCATCGCCACCTTCAAGTGAGAAACGCTTAGCACCTGGGAACTTAGCCCCTAAATATTTTTCAAGACCATCAGCTGCCGTTAATCCTTTTAGGATACGCAGCTTTTCTTCTTTTTCGAATTTAGGCCTAGACTGAACAGATTCTAAACGCTGTTGTAACCAACGTTTTTCTTCTGTCGATGTGATGTGCATATACTCGGCGCCAATCGAACCACAATATGTAGTTTTTAGTGCTTGGTATAGTTCACCTAAAGGCATAGTATCGCGGCCAACGGCAAACGATCCTACATTAAATTCGCGGTCAAAATCAGCTGCTGATAAGTCGTGGTAATCTAGCTCTAAATCTCGTACACGTTCTCGTTCCCAAATACCTAATGGATCTAGGTTTGCATTTTGGTGTCCACGAAAACGGAAAGCATTAATAAGTTGTAGAACTTTAACCTGTTTAAGGTCACCGCCACTACCCTCTGCTACCACTACTTCTCTATGCTTGTTTTTGGCAAGCTGTGCAAACTGCGCTCGAACTTCTGAATGTTTTACTTCAACATCCACACCATCAACTTTAGGTAATTGTTCGAACACTTCTCGCCATTCTTCTGGCACAGAAGTCGCATCGTCTAAATACGCTTCATAAAGCTCTTCTACATAAGCAACGTTACCGCCGTTTAAATGTGAAGATTCTAGCCATGCCTTCATCACACCTTCGTGCATTTATAAGCCCTTTTCTTTAGCGCAGAAATTAATAGTTATCATAACAAGATGGCTAATAATCTGTATTAGCCATCTTACGTTTACTAAGTAATCAAACCGCTCGGTTTAATAACATAGATTTGATTTGCCCAATTGCTTTAGTCGGGTTAAGACCCTTAGGACAAACGCTAACACAGTTCATGATACTGTGGCAACGGAACACACTGAACGCATCGTCTAAATCCGCTAAACGTTCTTCAGTTGCTGTATCTCGGCTATCAGCCAAGAAACGGTAAGCGTGAAGAAGCCCTGCTGGACCAATGAACTTGTCTGGATTCCACCAGAACGAAGGACACGATGTCGAACAACATGCACACAAAATACACTCATAAAGCCCATCTAATTTATCACGCTCTTCGATGGTTTGAAGACGTTCGCCTGCAGCAGGCTGATCATTAATTAAATAAGGTTTTACTTTTTCGTATTGAGTGTAGAACTGACTCATGTCAATAACAAGGTCACGAACCACAGGTAAACCTGGTAATGGGCGTACTACGATTTTACCTTTGCCATTTTTTTGTAGCGTAGATAAAGGAGTAATACATGCTAAACCATTTTTACCATTCATGTTAACACCATCAGATCCACACACACCTTCACGGCATGAACGACGGAAAGATAATGTAGGATCTTGTTCTTTTAAAAGAATAAGTGCATCCAACACCATCATGTCGTGACCTTCCTCAGTTTGCAAGGTGTATTCTTGCATACGAGGAGCGTTGTCAACATCTGGATTATAACGATAAACTGAAAATTGTACTTGTGCCATCGTCTATCTCCTAGTAAACACGTGCTTTAGGTGGGAAAGCTTCACGCGTTTTAGGCGCATAGTTTACATCACGCTTGCTCATTTCATCCGTTACAGGATTAAATACTGAGTGACATAACCAGTTTTCGTCATCACGATCTGGGTAGTCAAAGCGAGAATGTGCGCCACGGCTTTCTGTACGGAAGTTTGCAGCTACTGCAGTTGAGTAAGCTGTTTCCATTAAGTTATCTAGTTCAAGACATTCGATACGCTGCGTATTGAAGTCTGATGATTTATCATCAAGACGAGCATGTTGCAGGCGTTCACGAATTTCTTTAAGTTCTTGAAGACCTGCAGCCATTGAGTCACCTTCACGGAATACCGAGAAGTTAAGCTGCATACATTGTTGTAGGTCTTTTTTGATTTGAACTGGATCTTCACCTTGGCCAGCCGTTGAATTTTCCCAACGATTGTAACGTGCAAGAGACGCTTCTAAGTCTGATTCTGAAGCAGCTTTAGATATTTCAACGTCATTTAGGTACTTACCTAAGAAGTTACCCGCAGCACGACCAAACACAACTAAATCAAGTAATGAGTTACCACCTAAGCGGTTTGCACCGTGTACAGATACACATGCAATCTCACCTACTGCAAATAAACCTTGAACTACTGTTTCGTTGCCTTGAGCATCGATTTGTAGCGCTTGTCCATTTACATTAGTAGGAACACCACCCATCATATAATGACACGTTGGAATTACTGGAATTGGCTCTTTTGCAGGGTCAACGTGAGCAAATGTTTTAGCAAGGTCACATACGCCAGGAAGACGTAAGTTAAGTGTTTCTTCACCTAAGTGGTCAAGTTTTAACTTAAGATGTGGACCCCAAGGACCATCACAACCACGACCTTCACGGATTTCAGTCATCATTGAACGTGCAACAACGTCGCGAGACGCTAAGTCTTTTGCGTTTGGTGCGTAACGTTCCATGAAGCGTTCGCCATCTTTATTTAAAAGATAACCGCCTTCACCACGACAACCTTCAGTTACTAGCGTACCAGCACCTGCGATACCCGTTGGGTGGAACTGCCACATTTCCATGTCTTGCATAGAAATACCAGCACGTGTTGCCATACCAACACCGTCACCAGTGTTAATGTGAGCATTAGTGGTTGATGCGAATATACGACCTGCACCACCAGTAGCTAATACAACAGCTTTAGATTTGAAGAAGGTAACTTCACCTGTCTCAATCTCAATTGCAGTACACCCTACCACATCACCATTATCGTTTTTAACTAAATCAAGTGCATACCATTCAGAGAATACATTTGTTTTGTTTTTAACGTTTTGTTGATATAGAAGGTGTAATAGCGCGTGACCAGTACGGTCAGCAGCTGCTGCAGTACGTGCGGCTTGTTCACCACCAAAGTTTTTCGATTGACCACCGAAAGGACGTTGGTAAACACGGCCATTTTCAAAACGAGAAAATGGTAAACCCATGTTTTCTAATTCGGTAATCGCTTCTGGGCCAGTTTGACACATGTATTCAATAGCGTCTTGGTCACCGATAAAATCGGAACCTTTAACGGTATCGTACATATGCCATTCCCAGTTGTCTTCGTGTGAATTACCAAGCGCTACTGTAATACCACCTTGTGCAGATACAGTGTGTGAGCGAGTTGGAAATACTTTAGAAATTAATGCACACGTTTTGCCAGATTCAGTAATTGCTAAAGCAGCGCGCATACCTGCACCACCTGCACCAATTACTACGGCGTCAAATTCACGAACAGAATATTTCACTTAAACACCCCATAATACAATTAGACCAATAGCTACGTACGCAACGGCCATTAGGTTTAATATAAAACCTAAAACAGCACGTAACTTCGCACACTTAACATAGTCTGTAAGAACTTGCCAAAGGCCAATGCGGGTATGAACCATAACGCACACAAGGGTAATTAATGTAAACCCTTTCATTGCTAGGTTAGAGAAGAGGCCTGTCCAGGCTTCGAAAGTGACTTCTGGCGTCGCTAAAAAATAGCCGATAATAAAAATCGCATACGCGCTGATTATTAATGCCGTGGTACGTAAAGATACGAAATCTTGTACACCATCACGTTTAAGAGTTGCTTGATTTAAAACCATATCCACACCCCTGCCAATACGGCAAACACAACACCAAGAGCCATTGAAACTTTAGCGCTGAGGTTACCTGATTCAAGTTCTTCCCAATGTCCCATATCCATAATCATATGACGGATACCACCAATAAGGTGATAACCTAATACAGAAACAGTGCCCCAAGCTATAAATTTGGCAATGAATCCGTTAAACAGACCCTTGACGAATTCAAAACTTTCAGCTGAAGAGAGAGACTCAGACCAAGCCCAAATGACAAACGTTAAAGCAAAAAACAATGCAACACCGGTGACGCGGTGGAATATTGACGCTTTAGCCGTTGCCGGCATAGATATAGTTGTTAGATCTAGATTTACAGGTCTTTGCTTTTTCACAGTTACTTGCCCATCTTGCTCGCAGTGGAGCTCATCTACTTGCTTTTCTAAAAACCCACCAAATATTACTGGTGGAACTATCAAAGTAAACGTATTAAAACAGTTAAAGTTCACATTTAAGCAAAAGTTAAGCTGTAAAAAAATGTTTACCCAAATACAATGCGGTTTAAAACCACTGTTAGTATATATACCCACAGGGCTTTTTACAATTCTTGTTTATTTATAGATGTTTGCGAATTAGCCAATGGTATTATATTTAATTAATACAGAATATTTATTATACATATATGCATAATGTTTATAAAAATTGACTTTACACCCCTCTTTCACGTTAAAATGCGAAGATGTGCTTAAAACAGATTTCAGAACTTTAAAAATCTAAAAATCAGAATAGATATCTTAATAGGAGATACATAACGATGGCAGATAAAAAAGCCACAGTCCAAATTGATGGGCTAGATCCAATCGAACTTCCAATTTATCAAGGCACTGCTGGCCAAGATGTAATCGACGTACGTACGTTAGGTTCACATGGTCACTTTACTTATGACCCAGGTTTCATGTCGACTGGTTCTTGTGAATCTGCAATCACCTACATTGATGGTGGTAAAGGCATTTTACTTCACCGCGGTTACCCAATCGAACAATTAGCTGACGACTCAAACTACATTGAGTTATGTTATTTACTGTTAAATGGTGAATTACCTTCTAAAGAGCAATACGAAGTTTTTAAGAATGAAATCACTACAAGCACTATGCTTGACGAGAAGATTGCTAACTTTTTCCAAGGTTTCCGCTTTGACGCTCACCCAATGGCAATGCTTTGTGGTGTAGTGGGTGCGTTATCATCTTTTTATCATGAAGACCTTGATATTACTGATGCAGAACAACGTAAAACAAGCGCAGTTAAGCTAGTTGCTAAGTTACCAACTATTGCTGCAATGGCTTATAAAACAAACATCGGCCAACCGTTTGTATACCCACGTAATGATTTAAGTTATGCAGAAAATTTCTTACATATGATGTTCTCTGTACCTGCTGAAGAATACAAAGTTAACCCTATAACAGCTAAAGCAATGGATAAAATATTCATGCTTCATGCTGACCATGAACAAAATGCATCAACGTCTACAGTACGTCTTGCAGGTTCGTCTGGTGCTAACCCATACGCTTGTATTGCTGCTGGTATTGCTTCTCTTTGGGGCCCTGCTCACGGCGGCGCTAATGAAGCATGTTTAAACATGTTAGAAGAAATCGGTTCTGTTGACCGTATCGATGAATATGTAGCAAAAGCTAAAGATAAAGCTGACCCGTTCCGCCTTATGGGCTTTGGCCACCGTGTTTACAAAAACTTTGACCCACGCGCTACAGTAATGCGTCAAACGTGTCATGAAGTTTTAGCTGAGCTTAATATCCAAGATCCATTGCTTGATATTGCAATGAAACTTGAGAAAATCGCGCTAGAAGACCCGTACTTCGTAGAGAAGAAATTGTACCCTAACGTTGATTTCTACTCAGGTATTATCTTAAAAGCGATTGGTATTCCAACAAGCATGTTCACTGTTATTTTTGCAATGGCACGTACTGTTGGTTGGATCACTCACTGGGACGAGATGTTATCTCAACCTGGTCATAAGATAAGCCGCCCTCGTCAGCTTTATACTGGTTACACAGCACGTGACTACGTATCAACTGATAAGCGCTAATCCGCTTTAGTATTGTTTGAATATTTTAAAAGGTCGCTTTGCGGCCTTTTTTATTATTTGTTACTTGAGAATAATAAAAAAGTGTCTACAATTCTCGCCTTAAAATGACTACATTGATGAAGCTAATGACTGTTTTAGAGTTCGACATAAATAAAATTCGAAGTGACTTCCCTACCTTAAATCAAACTATAAACGGCTGCCCGCTTGTTTATTTAGACTCAGCTGCAACCTCGCAAAAGCCTCAATCAGTTATTAATGCAATTACTGAGTTTTATACTTCTCAAAACGCAAATGTACACCGTGGCCGTCACTCGCTCAGCGAACAAGCTACTAATTTATACGAGCAAGCACGAGATAAAATGGCTCAGTATTTTAATGTGTTCAGCAACGAGATTGTTTGGACAAAAGGCGCTACAGAGGCAATAAACTTGGTCGCTAACGGCTTAAAAAAGCGTTTAGATAAAAGTCATACCATAATGATATCTCCACTTGAGCATCACGCAAACATAGTGCCTTGGCAAATAGTGAGTCAACAAACAGGAGCTAAGTTAGTATCGCTGCCGCTTAATAAAAATGGCACATTAAACACGCTAGAATGCTGTGAATTTATAAAACAAATAAGGCCTACCCTATTAGCTATTACACAAGTATCTAACACACTTGGTAATATCACTGACTTATCGCCATTGATTAGAGTAGCAAAAGAGGTAAATTCACTTGTTTTAGTCGATGGTGCGCAAGGTGCACTGCATTTAAAGCCTGATTTACGGAAATTAAACTGTGATTTTTATGTCTGCTCAAGCCATAAAATGCTTGGTCCAACAGGCTTAGGTGTACTTTATGGTCGATATGAGGAATTAAACGCCTTAGATATATATCAATCAGGCGGTGAAATGATCGATAAAGTATATTTAACCCACAGTACATATCGCCCAGCACCTGCAAAATTTGAAACCGGCACACCGAATATTTCCGGCGTTTTAGGCTTTAGTGCTGCATTAGACTATTTAAATGAATTAGACCACGGTAAAATTCAGCGCTACGAGCAAAAATTATTTAATTATGCAGCAAAAAAATTGGTAATGATTGAGGGTATTACAATATATAGCAACCTATCTGACAATATTGGTACGCTCTGTTTTAACTTTAATAATGAACATCCTTACGATTTGGCAACTTTACTTGACGGATATGGGGTTGCAGTAAGGAGCGGACATCATTGTACACAACCTTTAATGGCACATTTAGGCGTTAATGGAACAGTTAGAGCTAGTTTAACCTTTTACAATACCTTTGAAGATGTAGATATATTTATCCATTCGCTTAAAAAATGTATCGCTTTATTGGATTAAACGTCACTTTAATAGAATTAATTAGGATAACTCATGACAAATACGTTTAAAAAAGTCACTGAATCTATAAAAAATGCACCCGCTTGGCAGCAAAAATATCGTGAAATAATGCTGTTGGGTAAAACATTACCTATATTACCAGAATCGCTGAAAATTGATGATGCCCTTGTACCAGGCTGCGAAAGTAAAGTGTGGATGTTTGTAGAGTTTGATTTAACAGAGAGCTCTTTAGTCGTTATAGGTGACTCAGATACACGTATTGTAAAAGGCTTACTAGCCTTAATATTAGCGCTGTATAACGGTTTAACACCAGAGCAGGTAATTAAAATTGATGCGTATGAAGAGTTTGAAAAATTAGGCTTAATTAGTCACTTAAGCCCTTCTCGTGGCAATGGAATTAAAGCCATGATTGAAAAAATAAAAACCATGGCACAACAAAAAGTGCTCTAAGCTCTATCACAATCAAGCGTTGTAAGTAGACGCTGCTTTTTATCCAAATATTTTCGAACAGCTTTTGCCGCAACAAAAAAGCCGAAGCTTCCTGTGATCATAGTCACAGATCCAAAACCGTTATTACAGTCCATATTCATCGAGCCATCAGCACTTTGCTTAGCATGGCATACACTGCCATCGCTTCCTGGGTAAACCAATTGCTCTGTTGAGTAAACACAATCAATATTGAACTTACGCTTAGGGTTATTACTAAAATTATACTGCTTGCGCAAAATATAGCGCACTTTTGCAAGTAATGGGTCTTGCGTAGTTTTAGCTACATCACCAAACGTTATTTGGCTAGGATCAGTTTGCCCGCCAGCACCACCGGTTGTAATTATAGGGAGTTTATTACGTTTACAATGCGCTATTAATGCCGCCTTTTCTTTAACCGCATCAATACAATCAATCACATAATCAAAACCTTGAATATGTTCTTGAATATTATCAAGTGTAATAAAATCATCTATTACATTAATTTGGCATTCTGGGTTAATAAGCTCGCAGCGCGCTTTCATTGCATCGACTTTAGCTTGACCAATAGTGCCCGTTAACGCATGAATTTGCCTATTTACGTTAGTGGCGCAAATATCATCTAAATCAATCAATGTTATTTTACCAACACCAGTACGCGCGAGCGCTTCAGCCGCCCAGCTTCCTACACCACCAATACCTACTACACAAAAGTGTGCTTCTTGAAGCCAATCAAACTGTTGATGACCATATAAACGTTTAATACCACCAAAACGTATATCTGTAACTTTTTCGCTCATTTACCAATCCAGTTGCCATGGCGATTGCCATGCTTGAAAATCTTGATGTTTAATTAACGCCAAATACTCATCACCACTATCGGGTAATAAAGTTAGCTGTATTTGTTCACCTTGCCATAAAAAGCTTAACGCATATGCATGTAAATAGGTACGATTAGAAGGCGTGCCTGAATACATTGCATCGCCAAAAATAGCTGCGCCCACACTTTTTAGTGCCACTCTTAATTGATGCGTCTTTCCTGAATAAGGCTTTAAAATATACCCTCTAAATCCTGGCTTATAACTCAGAGAATAGAATCGGGTGATTGCAGGGTTAAGTGTACTCGTTAGTAACTTAAATGAGCCACGGCGAGATTTAGCCATATCGCCTTTTATCCACCCTTGCTTCTTTTTAGGTTTAGCATCACTAATCGCTAAATAAAATTTATTAATCGCATGCTCAGTAAACATAACAGTAAAGGCGGCTGCAGAGGCTTTGTTTCTTGCTAAAATAATAAGCCCTGATGTCACTTTATCTAAACGATGAACGCCATAAAGCTTTTGCGATAATTGTTGTTCGGCTAACACAACAAAACCAGGCCCCTCCTCTGAATGAAAATTAAGACCTGCTGGCTTTTCTAAAATATAAAAATCGTTATGTGTATAAACAACGTTTAATATCTTACTTACTTGCTCACTCACACGTTTTTACTTTTAATATGCGCTATCACTTTAGCTAAGTCATCGGGCGTATCGACACCTGCATGGGGAGCTATTTGAGCTTGTTCTATTTTGATTTTATAACCATGATACAAAACACGTAACTGCTCAAGCGATTCAAGCAATTCAAGTGGTGATACACTCAGTTCTATATATTGTTTAATAAAACCCGCTCTGTACGCATAAATACCTGCATGGCGTTGGAACGGTGATAAATTAAGAGCCGTGCTATCATCCATCATTGTATTTCTATCAAACGGTATACTTGCACGAGAGAAATACAGGGCATTTTTATTTATATCACTCACCACTTTAACGGCATTAGGATTAAATACTTCATCACGCTCTTCAATAGCAACACTTAACGTTGCCATTGGTGCTGTTGAATCACTTAATAGCGCAGCAACTTGAGATACGTTTTCTGGTGCAAGTAATGGCTCATCGCCTTGTACGTTAACCACAATTGTATCGTTATCAAGTTTAAGTAAATCAACTACTTCTGCTAACCGTTCAGTACCAGACTGGTGATCTTCGCGAGTCATTACTACGTCGCTAGTAAATAAACTTACTGCATCAAATACTTTTTGATGATCGGTTGCTACAATAACTTTGCTAGCACCTGATAAACATGCTTTTTCGTAAACATGTTGAACCATTGGCTTACCGCATATATCGGCAAGTGGTTTTCCTGGTAGTCGGGTTGATGCAAAACGCGCAGGTATAACAACTACGAATTCCACTTTTCAACCTCTTCTAAAGATAACTCACGCGCTTCATTTTCAAGCAATACTGGAATATCATCTTTTACAGGATAAGCAAGTTTAGCTGCCGTGCTAATTAGTTCGTTATTTTCTCTATCAAAACGTAATTTACCCTTGCCTACTGGGCAAGCAATTATCTCGAGTAGTTTTGTATCAAAGGCCATTGAGTATTCCTTTTTCTTTTAATAATGAATTTAGTTTATTTATAACGCTATCGGTAGGTTGTGCATCTACTGGTAAATAATACCAATTAAGTTTGGCAAAGGGCTGACATTTAACGGCGTCTTTTTCGGTCATTATAATGTAATCATCGCCAAACTGGGCAAAATCATCGGCTGTATAAGCATAGTGATCTTTAAAATGATGAGTCGATAATAACGTAATGCCTTGTGCTTCAAGTGAGTTTTCAAACCGTTTAGGATTACCAATTGCACTTATTGCATGTGCATGAGTCACTGTGTGTTTTACATCATCACTTGAATTAACTAATCGTAAGTTACTTACTTTTAGCGTGTAGCTATTATTAGCCTCACCACCATTTTCAATTACTATATCCACATTTTGTAAGCGTTTAGTTGTTTCGCGAAGTGGCCCTGCTGGCATAACAAAGCCATTACCAAAACGGCGTTCACTATCAACAATACAACACTCAATGCTACGTGGCATTTTATAATGCTGCATTCCGTCATCAGAAATAATGACATCTAGCGTATAGTTATTTTCTAATAAATCGATATTGTGTTGTCTATTAGGACCAACCGCTATTGGGCATTTTAAACGGTGGTATAAAAGTACAGGCTCATCTCCAGCCTGTTGGGCGTTAACAACTGAAGTGACTAACAGCGGGTAATTATCTGATTGCCCACCGTAGCCTCTACTAATAATACCCACTGATAGACCTTGCTCGGTCAAATACTCATACAACCACAAAACAAAAGGTGTTTTACCATTGCCGCCTACACTTATATTGCCGACTACAATAACAGGCGTTTTACACTCAAACGCTTTAATTATTTTAGCGCTGTACAAGCATTTTCGAAATGTCGATACAATCCAAAACAGAGCACTCAATGGTAATAACAATAAAGTAATTAGACCAAATGGTTTATACCAACTTTGTTCTATTTTGCTCACGCCTGATCACCAAACTGCATTTTGCAAAGGGCTGAATACGTACCGTCATTTGCTAATAAACTATTGTGATCGCCACTTTCTATTACACGACCGTTATCAATAACATAAATTCGGTCACTGTTTTCAATAGTAGATAAGCGATGCGCAATAACAATTGAGGTTTTGTCTTTCATTAGCGTTTCTAACGCTTGCTGAATAAGCTTTTCAGACTCTGTATCAAGTGCTGATGTTGCTTCATCTAAAATCAAAATAGGTGCATCTTTTAATATTGCACGCGCTATCGCTATACGCTGGCGTTGACCACCAGAAAGCATTACGCCATTTTCACCTACCATGGTGTTTAATTGTTCTGGAAGATCTTTAACAAACTCCCAAACATGCGCTTGTTTTGCTACTTGTACTAATTCGTCATTAGTTACATCATGCTTTATGCCATAACAAATATTGTTAGCAATCGTATCGTTAAATAACACGACTTGCTGAGAAACCAAAGCAAATTGGCGACGCAAATCTGTTAATTTATAATCCTGCAGGGCTATGCCATCAAGTAATATTTCACTCGGCAGATCTAAATCATAGTAACGTGGTAATAAATTAGAAATAGTTGATTTACCCGAGCCTGAGCGCCCTACTAAGGCAATACTTTCACCCGCTTTAATCGTTAGCGACAAATCGTTTAATACGGCTTCATCTTTAGTTGGGTACTTAAAGGTTACATTTTTAACTTCAATTAACCCTTTAACTTTATCAACAGCGACTGTGCCAGTATCTTTCTCTACATTTTCATCAAGTATTAAAAATATACTTTGAGATGCAGAAATGCCACGTTGCATATCGCTATTAACATTAGCCAATTGTTTAAGTGGGCGCAGCAACATCATCATTGATGATATCAAAACAACAAAATCCCCAGAGCTTATAGTATCAATCATAGAAGGCATCGATACCACCCATAAAATAACAGCCATAGCACTTGCGGCGAGTATTTGAATAATGGATACACTTAAGGCTTTTGTCGCATCCATTTTAATGCGCTGCTGACGGTTATGATTATTAATTTTAGAAAATTTATTTATTTCTTGCTCTTGTCCACCAAACCCGTGAATTACTTTATGTCCGCTAAGCATTTGTTCAGAGCTACGTGTAACCTGCCCCATAGCTGATTGGATACTTTTAGAAATATGGCGAAAACGTTTCGATACAACCGCTACAATAATAGCGACAAGAGGGATGATGACTAGAAATATAAGTGAGAGCTTCCAACTGGTATAAAACATTACACCAAGTAAAAAGACGACAAAGGCCCCTTCACGTACAACAATAAGTAGCGCTTTAGTTATTGCTTGTTGAACTTGCTCTGTGTCAAAAGTGATTTTTGAAATTAAATCGCCCGTAGAGTTTTTGTCATGAAAAGAAACGGGTAAATGCAATATGTGCTCAAATAACTCTTGGCGTAAAGATCGTACAACTTGTGAACCTACATAGCTTAAACAATACGATGACATAAAATTAAAAATACCACGCCCAATCACCAGTGCAATAACAACAAATGGAGCATACTTTAATACATCGCTGTTTCGTTGGTTCAAACCTTCATCAATAAATGGTTTCATTAATTGAATAAATAGCGCATCCATTCCTGAATAGCCAATCATTCCTATAATAGCGACGAAGGCTACACTCTTATATGCACCGACGTAAGAAATTAACCGTTTATAAATTTGTGTAGTACTTTGATCCATAACACTCTCTTCATACAATTACAGACTCTATTGTATCCTTAGGGACACTAAAACAAAACGTCAATTTTTGATAAACCAGTAACTTTCATCCTCTCGAGCCGCTTTTACTCGAACATTATCATTGTAAAATTCAATACTTATTTGTCCTTGTTGACCTGTCACATATTGAGTTGCATTTATTTTTTCGTAACGATCAACAACCTCCTCCTTCGGGAAGTGCCATTGTCCTTTGTAAGCACTAGAATGAATAACAATTTTAGGATTTACAGCACTTATAAACTCATTACTAGACGATGTATCGCTACCATGATGTGGGCTTAGCATAACGGTACTTTTTAAAAAATAGTTCTCTTGCAATAATTGCAACTCTCGTTGTTTAGATATATCACCCGTTAATAAAACACTGTGGGTTTTATCAGCAACACGAATAACGCATGAATCATCATTCTCATTTTTGAAGTTTAACGTTTTAAAGCTTTCAATTTGAAGGCCAAAAATATCTATTTTGGTTACTTTGCAAGTGTCTTGTAAGTTATGGGGATGAAATGTGGTAAAACGAGTTTCGTAGCCTGCTTTTATAAAATGCTCTACCCCCCCGCATGATCGTTATCTTCATGACTTAAAATAGCTGTTGATACAGTAAGATTGTTTGACTCAATAAAGGGCAGTAAAATACTACGGGTACGACTAAAACGATTGAAATAACTAGGCCCAAAATCATAAATTAGTGCATGTTTATCTTTTTCTATTAGCACCATTAATCCATGTCCTACATCAAAAACATGTAATTGCCATTTTGGCTTATCCACTATTAAGTAGTTAAACAATATGACACTTAATGGAACACCTGCTAGCCATTTATATGGGACTAAATAAAAAATCGAAATAGTAATGTATGAAAAAACAACAACAATAGCGTCAATATTACCTATATTTAACCAACGAATATAACTAGGTATTTTCAATAGCCATTCGAATAAATAACTTAAGCCTTCATCAAAAACACTAATAATCATGCCTATATCAAGTAAGCTGCTAATAAATGTGATAATAATTAGACAAGGCATAACGACTAAAGAAAGTAATGGGATAGCAATTAAGTTCAGTACTAAACCAACTAAGCTCACGCCATTAAAGAAGTATAATGAAACTGGTAATAAACCAATAAATAAAGCAATTTGAACGACAGTTAATGCAACGACCTTATTTAGAAATGATGTATTAAAAATCGGTATTTGCTTAACAACTAGAAATATAATAACCACAGCAATAAACGAGAAATACAGCCCAGCGTTTAATACATTAAAAGGATTAATTATAAGCAGAATAACAAGTGCATATAAAATACTTCGCCAACGTAATGGTTGTTTTGCCAAAAAGTAGAGTGCTAAATAACACCCAAGCATGATTAAGGCGCGTGTAGCTGAAACTAAAAAGTCACTCAAATATACATAGAAAAACGATCCAATAAAGCCAACTAGACTATAAACAACAGACAGGTTTTTAGTCTGCTCACCAGCGTATTTTATTTGTTTAAATAAAAATCGCGTAATTACATAGCAAAAACCAAATATTAACCCGATGTGTAATCCGGATATTGCCAGTAAATGGCTCAACCCCAATGATTGCATTAATTGCTTATCTGTAAAGCTCATTAACGACTTATCACCCGTTAATAGTGCATAATATAGCCATCTAAGTTTTGTATTACTGTAAGTCCTTTTTATATATTCCCTATAATTTATAAGGTGGTTGTGTTTTTTATTACGCGCAACAATAAGTTCTTTATTGAGTATTTTTCCTTTAAAAAATATCCGTTGTGTAAAAGCATATCTCTCGTTATCAAATACATTAAAATTTTTAGTACTTCGAAAGTTTTTTATAGCTATTGTTGCTTTAAAAGTATCACCAACAAAAAGTATTTGTTCAGAATTCACACTTAGCATTGCACTCGGTGCCCTAAAATATGCGTATTGAGCAGTATCAAATTCTATTATTTTTACTCTTATGTATTGAGGTTGCTTATTTGAAATTATATCTTCGACAATTAGCTCAGTTGCATATGCATACTTTTCATCCTGTTTTGGGCTTTCAAAATTATAAAAAGTATAATAATGCAGTGATACACAACAAATAGCGCAAATAAAGCCTAACAATACATTTAAAAACGGCTTAAAATACAAACTCACAATAAGGACTGATATTGTGAATATTATAAATTCGAGAGTTTGATAATAAAATACGGTTGCGATACAGCCAATTACAAACCCAAGACTTATCCACACTGATGTAAATGGTTGCTTTAAATGGCTAAAAAAACGATCCAAAGATTTTTACCTGATCCAAATAAAATTAGACATCATAAATATCTAAGAATTTTTGGGCACCTTTTGCAAGATGCAAATCTTTGGCACTTAAATAGACGGTCCGCTCGAGGAGCATTTGCTGTTGGGCTATTTTTTGCTTTCATCCCTGTTCCCTTTCAAATGGTCTTAGCCGCAGCTGGAGCTATAGTATTTAGAGTTAACTTACCTATTTCGGTTGCTTTAGTTTGGCTTACAAATCCATTAACTATGCCCCCTATATTCTACGGTTCGTATTTAGTTGGTACATTAATTTTAAACCAGCCAGAGCAACACTTTGCCTTTGAACCTAGCTGGGCTTGGTTTCTAGAAAGTATAGAAACTATTGGACCCGCTTTTTTAATTGGCTCATTGGTATGCGCCTCTATCGCGAGCATAATTGCTTACTTTAGTATAGATATTATTTGGCGACGTTCGGTAGTCAAAGCGTGGGCAACACGCAACAAATAACCAAATATTTATAAGCTCTAATTACTATAGACGAAAAAAATCCCAACTTAATGAAGTTGGGATTTTTTTATGCGAATCACTTTAGTTAATTAAAAACGGAATATACGTCTTATGCCAACTAAGGGGAGTAATAATAATGTGAACCAAGGAAAGCTCGCAGAGTTACGTTCATAAACTTCTGCTTCAGGAGGTGCACAGTTTTCAACTTCACCATTAGCAATAGGAGTTAACTTTACTGCAACTGCGACACTTTCAAATTCAATATTGCCTTCAATATCAGTAACAATTCCACCTAACGAATCACGTTTTTCAACTGTTTTGGTTGCTACACCAAAAATCTCATTATTTTCGTTAATTACTTTAGCTTCAGCCATTGTATAAGCATAATTTGTCTCACCATCAGTTTCATAGCATGGTAATAAGTCATTTAGGTTGGTTATTTTATCTTCGCCAATCTTATATACAAATGCCTCTTTACGACGTGAGCTATCTGAAACACCTACCTCACCTTCCCCAACAATATAACCTTGGCTATTTATATCATTACCATAAGAACTTGAACTAGAAAAATAGTCAGTAGGAAATACCGTATTGCCTGTTGCTATATCATGATAAAAAAACTTATTTCGAAGTGTTCCTTCAATTCGTTTAATAGCATAACCCGTAATAACATCATTATTACTTATTGCTAATGCTTTACCGCCTTGCCAATCATCTTCTTGATTTATAAAATCAACTACCGCACCATCTTTATAATAAACGGGCATGGTTAATATAATGTCATCATCTTTGTAGTATCGCGTATGCGATGAACCTACAGCAACACCATTACTATTAACCGCAAGTGCAGTACTTATAAATGCATCATCTTCAGTTTCACCTTCATCAGGTGTCAGTGCTAAACCAAGCTCTTCGACAGAAGTAATATTTAACGATTCATCAAGTTCCCATTTTACAGCACGCTTATTAAATAAGCCTCGTGATATATTAGAATTTAATAAATTAACACATACTGATATAGGTTCATCTTCATTATCACAACTATCTTCAATATTTTCTAACCTATCCGCTGGAATATCTATTGATATATTTCCAACAACCGTGTATCCGCTGTTTGTCTTTATAATATCGTTAGCACGACTTGTACCGCCATGTTCATTAAACTCAGGGATTAACGGAACTTGTAAACCATCTGCGCCAATTACGATGCCTCGTTCAATAAATTCATGAGTGAACCATGTTTCAGCTTCGTCATCTCCATCAGGAGTGAATAAAACTTTATCGTAGGGTGCACTGCCCCAACCAACTGAAACACCATCTTCGCTAACAGCATTATACAAATTCGTAGTAGAGCGCGTTAATCCATCGTAATCAACTGAAGCTATATCAAATAAAGGCTGCTCTGTTAAAGTAGAATCATTAAAATTAACGCCTATTAATGAACTTATTTTCTGATACTCAAAATTTGTAGAAATCGATGATAAAAAGCTAATCATAAAACTATGAGCGTCAGAGTTAGTCGCAACAGCATCATTGTTTTCGATATCATCAAGCGTAAAGGTAATTACTTTATCGCTTAACTCAAATGCATCTTCTGTATTACTGTAACTATTCTTGATAATACTTTCTGAAAAATCTATATAGCTTGTATCAATTGGTAAATTATATAAACCATTAGCGACACCAATAATATGGCCGCTTTCACTAACATCGGTAACGTAAGAGTGTTTAGCGTTTTCAGAAGACCCTAACTCAGTTAATTGATATGTCGCACTTATTGCTGAAGTGCTTAATGTCGCTAAAATACTGGCAGCGAGTAATTTATATTTCATTTTAGTCCTTACTACTGATTCTGTAATTCTTCAAGTTCTTCCCAGCGCTCAAGGGCAGCTTCAAGGTCAGACTCAAGTTGTGCTAAATGGTTCAATGCTTTAGTTGTTACATCACTCTCTTGTTTAAAAAAGTCTGCGTCACTCACTACAGCTTGTTGAGCTTCAATTTCAGCTTCTAGTTTTTCCATTTTATTCGGTAGTTGCTCTAATTCAAGTTTTAATTTGTAAGAGAGTTTATTTGTCTTAGCTGCAGGTTTGGCAGCTGGAGTTACTACTTTTTCAACTTTTTTTACTGGTTGTTGCTGAATTTTTTTTTCTTGTTCAGCTAAGTAACTAACATAGGCTTCATAGTCGCTATAACCACCAACGATATCTGTTACTTTACCATTGCCTTCAAATGCCCATACACTAGAACATGTATTATCAATAAATTCTCGGTCATGGCTTACAATCAGCACTGTACCTTGGTATTGATTAATAATGTCCTCGAGTAACTCTAATGTTTCTATATCCAAGTCATTCGTTGGCTCATCGAGAACAAGTATATTAGATGGTTTTAAAAACAGTTTAGCTAATAGCAGTCTATTTTTTTCACCACCAGAGAGTGCTTTAACCGGTGTACGAGCGCGTGCTGGCGGGAATAAAAAGTCTTGCAAATAACCTAAAACATGACGTGAACGACCGCCCATCATCACTTCTTGTTTACCTTCGGCAACGTTATCTTGAACTGTTGCTTCTTCGTCAAGTTTTTCACGGTACTGATCAAAGTAAGCAAATTCTAAATTAACACCTTGCTTAGTTATGCCGCTATCTGGTTCTAAATCACCAAACATTAGTTTTAATAGTGTTGTTTTACCAATACCATTCGGACCTACTAAGCCGATTCTGTCACCACGCATAACAAGTGTCGAAAAATCATCAGCAATAACTTTGTCTTTAAATGCATGGCAAAGGTGCTGAGCTTCAAATACTAATTTACCAGAGCGGTCTGCTGTTTCAATATTAAAGTCAGTTTTACCAACTTGATCAACACGTTGTTTACGCTCATTACGTAGCTGCTTTAACTCTCTAACACGCCCTTCGTTACGTGTTCTACGCGCTTTAACACCTTGGCGGATCCACGTTTCTTCTTCTGCTAAACGCTTATCAAATAATGCATTTTGCGCTTCTTCTACTTTTAAATCATGCGCTTTTTGCTCTAGATAAGTCGCGTAATCACCTGGGTACGAAATAAGTTTACCGCGATCTAAATCTAAAATACGCGTAGCAACAGCACGAATAAACGCACGGTCATGTGATATAAATACAATGCCGCCTTTAAATTCTTTTAAAAACTGTTCAAGCCACATGACACTTGCCATGTCTAAATGGTTTGTCGGCTCATCTAGTAGCAATAAATCAGGCTCACTTACAAGTGCACGCGCAAGTGCCACTTTGCGTAACCAACCACCAGAAAGGGACTCAAGTTTAGCCTCTGGCGTTAGTTCTAATTGTGTTAAGACTAATTGAATTCGGCTATCAAAGCGCCAGCCATCAGCGGCTTCAAGTTGGTTTGATAAACGTTCAAGCTTGTTTAATAACTTATCAGTACACTGTGTTTGCAATTCGTTACTAACATGATGAAAGTCAATGAGTAAGTTAGCAATTTCTGGCATACCTTGCGCAACGTAATCAAATACAGTGCCACTTGCACCTTTTGGTGGATCTTGCTCTAAGCGAGAAATTCGAATGCCACCGAGTTGATTTATTTCGCCATCATCTAAAACAACTTGTCCATCAAGTACTTTTAGCAGCGTTGACTTGCCCGCGCCATTTCGACCAACAACACACACTCTTTCGCCACTTTCTATAACCGCATCTGCTTTGTTAAGCAAAGCATGTGTACCAAAAGCAAGTTGTGCTTTTAAAATTCTAATTAAATCCATAGTTCTTATTTGCTCTTATTCTGCTTGTGCTAAAAATTCGCGCACAGAGTGTAAGGTAAAAGGCCAATATAATTTCTCGCCTTTTTCACTTTTTAATACAGGAATAGTAATTTGATACTCAGCAATAAGCTGCTCATCAGTCATAATATCAATGAGTAATAACTCACTAGCATCACGAAGTACTTCAGTGATAAGTTGCTCAGCTTGCTCGCACAAGTGGCAACCATCAGTATGATATAAAACCCATTTAGCCATGCGTAATTAGCCAGCTATTATGGATTTTTTTATTACGTTTGAAGTCTGGTGATAGTGTTTTATCTGAGATATTAACGGCTTTTAAGCCTAAACCAATCAGGCCAACTTCATCCATTACAAAACCACGTTTGTTATTAGAGAAAATCAAAGTACCTGATGGACTTAAGATCTTTTTAACCCACGTTAATAATTTAATGTGATCGCTTTGCACATCAAACGCGTCTTTCATACGTTTTGAGTTTGAGAACGTTGGAGGGTCTAAAAATATCAAATCATATTGTGCTGTTGCATGCTCTAACCACTTTAAACAATCTGCTTGTTCAAAACGGTAACGTGTATTACTGATATTGTTTAAATCGAAGTTATCTTGGCCCCATTTCAAATAGGTTTTAGATAAATCAACTGTTGTAATTGCTTTAGCGCCACCAAGTGCAGCATGCACAGAGGCAGTACCTGTGTATGCAAACAAGTTTAAAAAGCGTTTATCTTTTGCATTTTCTTGAATATAACGACGCATTAAACGGTGATCTAAAAATAAACCTGTGTCTAAGTAGTCGAATAAATTAACTTTAAACTTAGCACCAAACTCTTCAACTATCATAGTTCGGTTTTGTTTAGACATAGCGGTATACTGGTCTTCACCCTTTTGCTTTTTACGCACTTTTACAGCAATATTTTCAGGTGAGATATCAAGTTGTTGCGAAGTCAATGTTATTACGTCTTGCAGGCGTTTTTCTGATGTTTTTTCATCAATTTCTTTAGGCGCTGCATATTCAAAAATAACCGCTGAATCACCGTAAATATCTACAGCAACATTGTACTCAGGGATATCCGCTTCATAAACACGATAAGCGTCTACTTTATTTTGTTTAAGCCAGTTTTTTAAGCCTTGCTTATTCTTTTTCAATCTATTTGCGAATGACGTAGAGCCTTCAAAATTAAGCGCTTTTTTATCATCGGTGGTCAAACTTACTTGCTTATCATCTAATTGATATAAGTTAAGTTCAACATCAAGTGGGCCATTTTTAAACTTATAACGCTTAAGACGCACAAGTTTTAAAAGTTTAAATAAGCTCTCGTCCATACCCAGTAAGGCAAGTTTCCAATGATTAAAGTGCTTTTTAAAGCCAACACCTAAATTACGGTGTAAATCAACAAGCTCAGCCATAGAACCAATACGCTCACCATAAGGTAAGTTTGAAATTACCACACCAGGTAACTTAGCAACGGCTGTAAGCTTAGTGGCATCACTTTGCTTAAACTTAATAACATCATCAAGCTCAGCCCGTTTGGCATTATCAATCGCTTTACTTAAAACTTGTTCATCGTAATCGTGGCCAATTAACCACAATTTAGGGTCGGTAATGTTAGCAAGTAACTCTTCTTTAAGTTCTTTAAACTTAGCGGCTCTAAAACTGGGTAAACGTTCAAAAGCAAAGCCTTCACGGAATAATCCCGGCGCTTCGTTTCGTGCCATGCCGGCCGCTTCGATTAAAATAGTACCCGCACCACAACATGGATCGAATAAAGGCTGTTTTACATTATCAAGCCAACCACTTCGCTTAATTAGTGCAGCAGCTAGGTGCTCTTTAATTGGAGCTTTACCTTGGCCTTGACGGTAACCACGTTCAGACAAACGAGGGCCAGAATAGTCAATATACATAGAAACGCCGTAACGATTTAGTCGTGCAACAACACGTACGTTAGCGTCTTGCTTATCAACGTTGGGACGCTGCTCGTATAAATCATTAAAATAATCAACAATCGCATCTTTTATTACAAGACCAGAAAATTGTGTGTTTTTTAATGAGTCATTGGTACCGTTGAAGTCGACAGCGAATGTTTGGGTAGGTCCAAACCACTCTTGCCAAGGTTGCGATCGCGCAAAATTATACAGGCTACTTTTGTCATCTACGCCTTCTTTTTCTTCAATAAGCATAAGCACACGCGTTGCAAAACGACTTGATAAACAAACCTTTTGCGCCAGTAATGAGTCAGCCTCAAAACGAACAGAACCAACAGTTTGCTTAGACACAGTTGCGCCAAGTTCTGTTAATTCATCAACCAATAAATTTTCGATTCCGATAGAAGTAAGTGCGATAAATTGCAAAGTAATAACCCTTAATAGCTAATTGCGCAGGATTATAACATAGGTTGAGTGACATACACGCCATAAAGACACGCTTAAAAACTTAAATTTGATGAGGGTCTGTTGAACTTTCAAGGTTAAATTTGCAGCAGTCTGTTTGGTATTTAGGCAAGGCAGAGCCTATGCAGTGTGGTCATTCCCCATAAATGGGCGATAACGTAGCATTAATGCCAAACAGGCGCTGCCCAAACGGTTCTTCCTAGGGGCTATTTACTCTTTGTTGCCTAAGTGGATGTAGGTAAGGGGCGTGAGCAGGACGCGGAAGCTTTGCTCGGTTTTACTTATTCTTACATGGATGTAAGCCAGTATGGTAACGAAGGAGCAGTTACCGAGCCCACTAGGTTACAAATCTCGCGCCGCGATTAAATAGCCCCTAGTTTGAACAAATTTCAATCCGCAAAGATCAGCAGACCTTAGGCGGTTTGACTTTGGTATTGCTGATTTAGGATGGGGTGGACTCGATTATTCAAAATACGGATTACTTCAAATTGTGCTAAAGATAAGTTTTCGTCCAATTTAAAGGTTTCACTTAGATTCAAACAAATAGATGCATCAGAGCAGTGCTCTACAATTAAGAAATCACCCGATTGCGCTTTAGATGTTAATTTTACTATTGCCTCTACGCTTGGCTCTGTCCCGGTGTATTCTTCAAAAAACCAACTTTTTGCTAAAACGGGCTTTAAGTGATACTTAACAGCGGTCGCATTTAGCGATATTTGACAAACTTGAGCCGCAGACCACAATTCAAACCCATCAAGGTAATTATAAACTTGCTCGTAAAATGCCGCATCTTCGAGGCTAAAGCGTGGATTCTTAAAAACAGAATCCGTTAACTGTCTTAACTTATAAGGCGTACATAATTGCATATCGTCATTTAAATCAAGTAATAAACGGTTTTTATCAGGACAAGCAATCCACTGCCATTGCTTTGATGCTTGTAACATTTACTCCTCCTTGGGTTTATTAAATAATTAGACGATGCTTAGAGTATAACGGCTTCTGACCATTTTTTAAATATTTTTTTAGAACATTTATCGAACGATCAAAAGCTTAGATAACTGATCCTTATAAGCCGTTAACGATCGTCTTTACCAATTGTGGACCTTTGTAGATGAACCCAGTATAAACTTGAACTAAATTTGCGCCTGCATCTAACTTTTCTTTTGCAGATGTAGCATCGTCAATACCGCCTACTCCGATGATTGGCAACTTACCTTGTGTTAAACGCTTTAATTCGCTTACGACCTCTGTAGAGCGCATTCTAACAGGGTGACCTGACAAACCGCCGGCCTCTTCTGCATATTGCTGCCCCATAACTGCAGCTCGTTCAAGTGTAGTGTTAGTTGCAATCACACCATCAATTTTATTATTTAAAAGTGACTCACTTACTTGCTCTATTTGTATTTGATCCAGATCCGGCGCAATTTTTATCAGCATCGGAACTTGCTTATTGTGTTTAGCTGCTAGATCAAGTTGCTCGCTTTTAAGGCTTTGCAGTAAATCATCAAGCGCTGCACCATATTGTAAATCACGAAGTCCAGGGGTATTTGGTGATGAAATATTTACCGTAATGTATGAGGCATGCTCAAATACTTTACGCATACAATAAATGTAGTCATCTTTACCTTGCTCATTAGGTGTATCTTTATTTTTACCAATATTGATACCGAGTATCCCACTGTACTTTGCCGCTTTTACGTTAGCGATTAAGTTATCAACGCCTTTATTATTAAACCCCATGCGATTAATAATTGCATTTGACTCTGGCAACCTAAAAATACGAGGTTTATCATTACCCACTTGAGGGCGCGGTGTAACCGTACCGACTTCGATAAAACCAAAGCCCATTTGGCTAAATGCATCTATACATTCAGCATTTTTATCAAGCCCTGCAGCAAGCCCAACTGGGTTTTTGAATTCAAGGCCTAAAAAATTAACTGGTTTGTCTGCAATACTTTGCGACCAAGCGGCACTTAACGGTGTGTTAGCGAAGCGACGTAGGTTACTTAGAGCAAACTCATGCGCCCACTCCGCATCACGGGTAAACATAAAACGGCGAGCTAAATCGTAAAACATGAATATAATCCTCTATTAAAATACAGACAAAAAAATACCTCAGACAAGGCTGAGGTATTGTATAACAAAATAATCAATTCATTTATTTTTTGTGGAATAAAAACAAATGAAAGGCTAAATTATTTTCCTGAAGTATTACAATTATGGCTCAATAACATTAATTCACGAAGTGCTACAGAGAACTTAGCAAAATCATGACTTTGTGAAGTTTTAAATTCAGCCAACATCTGTTTCCAACGAAGTAATAATAACTCTTGGTTATCCATCCATTCATCTATTTGACTATCAACATCTTTTTCATCAGCTTCAAAGCTATTTAATACTACTTCAGCTAACGTACGTTGTTGCCAATCTAGCTCTTCACGGTAAGAAGAACGAGCAAGCGCTTGCCAATGGTTTGCAACCGGTTGATGGGTAATTTGATCTAAGAACCAATGCAGACCCATTCGCGCACCAAGTTTAAAGTACGTATTAGATACCATTGAGATACCTCGGCCCGAACTATTCGCAATTTCCGCTAAGTCCATTACCGAGAACAAACTTGATAATGCCACAATTCGCTTAGCAATAGCTTCCGGTACACCACTTTCAATTAGCTTATTAGCTTCTTGTACTATGCGATCATTTTCTTTCTCAACGATATAAGTATTTAAGTTTTCACTTAAATCTTTGAATGTTGGTGCAAAATACTCAATTCCTTGCTCAATCGTTTGCGCCTTATTACGATGACGTAAGAACCAACGTGTAGTTCGACGCACAGTACGACGAAGTTGGTAAAGCATCTCAGTTTGTACAGCTGCTGGAATCTTATTATCTAATGCGCTTATAGAAGACCATGTATCGCGCATTTCAAAAATTTCACTGGCAATTGAATAACACATAGCTATTTCAGCTTCGCTTGCGCCAGTTTCTTCATGCATACGTACCATGAAGTTTAAACCCATATCATTAACGATATTGTTAGCAAGTTTAGTTGCAATAATTTCTTTACGTAGTGGATGGTTGTTCATCGCATCGTTAAACTTCTCACGTAATGGCCGTGGAAACGATTTAACAAGCAGCTGACGGTAATATGGGTTTTCAGTAATTTCATCACTTACTAAAGACTCTTTTAATACCATTTTAGCGTAAGACACGAGCACTGAAAGCTCAGGGCGAGTTAAGTCTTTACCTGCGGCTGCACGTTCTGCCAATTCTTCATCACTAGGAATGAACTCGATAGCACGGTTTAGCTTGCCGTCTTTTTCAAGCGCATGAATAAAACGTATTTTTTCTTTAAGAGTAGACGTGCCCTTCGATTGCGTAATTGAAATCGTATGCGTTTGGCGATAACAATCTTTAAGCACTAATTCAGAGACTTCATCAGTCATTGAATAAAGTAGCTCATCACGTTGTTTACGGGTTAAATCACCTTCCGCAACTAAGCCATTAAGTAAAATTTTAATGTTAACTTCGTTATCAGAACACGCAACACCCCCTACGTTATCGATAAAGTCAGTGTTGACACGCCCGCCTTTTGCTGCAAACTCTATACGGCCAAGTTGAGTTGCGCCTAAGTTACCGCCCTCACCTATAATTTTTGCACCCAACTCATTACCATTAATGCGAAGTGCATCGTTTGCACGATCTCCAACATCTGCATCAGTTTCTTTAGAGTTTTTAATGTACGTTCCGATACCGCCATTCCACAGTAAATCGAAGTTCATCATTAATGATGCTTTCATTAATTCGTTTGGTGTCATACTTGCTTTTTTAGTGCCAAGCATTTTTTTCATTTCAGGGCTTAATGTTATTGATTTAGCCGCGCGAGAAAAAATACCTCCACCTGCAGAAATAAGGTCTTTGTTATAATCTTCCCAAGATGAGCGTGGCATATTAAATAGACGTTCGCGCTCTGGGTAAGATGTCGCTGCATCTGGGTTAGGATCAATAAAAATGTGCATATGATTAAATGCAACTTGTAAACGAATATGTTTAGACAACAACATACCATTACCAAACACATCCCCTGCCATATCGCCTATGGCGACCACTGTAAAGTCGGTAGTTTGACAATCGATATCCATTTCACGGAAATGACGCTTAACTGATTCCCATGCACCTTTAGCAGTGATACCCATTTTCTTGTGGTCATAACCAACTGAACCACCTGAAGCAAACGCATCACCTAGCCAGAAGTTATATTCATTCGCAATACCATTTGCAATGTCTGAGAAGGTGGCTGTCCCTTTATCAGCCGCAACTACTAAGTAAGCATCATCTTCGTCATGACGAACAACATCTCGAGCTGGCACTATTTCACCACGTTCAATGTTATCTGTAATATCTAATAAGCCGCGAATAAATATTTTATAACATTCTTGGCCTTCTTTTATAAACGCTTCGCGTTCAGTCGGTAGCTGTTTACATACAAAACCACCTTTAGAGCCAACAGGTACAATTACTGTATTTTTAACTTGTTGCGCTTTTACCAGACCAAGGACTTCTGTACGGAAATCTTCACGACGATCAGACCAACGAAGTCCACCACGAGCCACCTTACCATAACGTAAATGCACGCCTTCAACACGTGGGGAGTAAACAAAAATCTCAAATGCAGGAAGTGGCAATGGTACATCAGGAATTAGACTAGGTTGAATCTTAAATGAGACATAAGATTTAAACTGACCTTGTGCATCTTTTTGATAATAATTAGTACGAAGCGTTGCAACAATCATATCAACGTATAAACGTATAATTCGGTCATCATCAAGGTTGGCAACATTTTCAAGTTCTAGGTAAATTTGTGCTATTAATTTCTCAAGTGTTTTAGCACTAGCCGGGGCTTTAATTGAGAACTTTTTAGCGAACAAATTAACTATTTGCGCAGCAATATTTGGGTAATTAGCAAAAGTACTTTCAATATACGTTTGCGAGAACGTAACACCAATTTGACGCATATATTTAGCATAAGCACGTAAAATAGAAGCTTCACGACCTGCTAGGCCACCCATTAAAACTAAACGGTTAAAACCATCGTTTTCTAGACGGTTGCCCCAAACATTTGTTAATGCAGCGCGAAAACGTGCTGAAATTTTATCAAAGTCAGCCATTCCTTTGCTGTCTATTAGCATAGAAAAATCCATGATCCAATTAATACGACCATCACTGGTTTTAACTGAATATGGCGTTTCGCCAACAACACGTAGACCAAAGTTTTCAAGCATTGGCATAACATCAGATAAATGAATTGGCTCATCTTTATGGAATAAGCTTAATCGTACAATATTGCTATTAGCTTCTTCTTGTGGACGATAAAACAACATTTCTAGTTTATTTTCGTCGGTCAATAATTCTAGTTTTTCAATATCTACAACTGCGGCACTGGGAAGCACTTCATCCTTATATGAACGTGCAAACGCATTACAGTATTTACGGTTTAAATCGTTACCGCGTGCTTCACCAGCTGATTCTAAAAGCGCAGACTGCAACTTGTCTTCCCAAGTACGCGCAGCTTCTATTAAATTATTTTCGATGTCTTTCACGTTATATTCAATATTGTTATCGGTCACACGAACAGTGTAATGGGTACGCGCCAGTGTTGACTCAGAAAAGTAAGTAGTAAATTCGACTTTGTTGTCAGAATTAAATGCGTTGCCTAAAATATCTTGCGTTTCACGACGAAGCGCTGTGTTGTAACGTTCTCGAGGAACATAAACCATACATGAGAAAAATCGGCCGTAAGCATCTTTACGAACGAATAAGCGACACATGTCACGCTCTTGTACTTGTAAAACCCCCATGGCAACTTCAAGTAGTTCGTTTTCACGCGCTTGAACTAGCTCGTCGCGGGGATAGGTTTCTAAAATATTTAAAACCGCTTTGTAAGCATGCGTGCCTTTAGCAAAGTCACATATCTCCATGATGCGGTTAATCTTACTCTTTAATACAGGGACATCCGCGGCGCTATTATTATAAAAACTTGAAGAAAACAACCCAATAAAACGGTCTTCGCCAATTACATTCCCTTCATCGTCAAAACGCTTTATACCAACATAGTCAATATAAGCGGGGCGATGTACACGAGAAAGTGAATTGGTTTTTGTTAAAATTAATAAATTACTGCTACGCGCTTCTTGGCGTGCTACTTCTGGTAATTCTGATAATAATCGTGTGTGTTCTTCAGTTGAATTTTTCATCAAGCCAAGGCTAGTGTCCATTTTGCCTTTTAATTGGTAGTCACCTTGCACAGGGCTCAATTCATATTCGCGATAACCCATTAGTGTGAAATTATCTTTAACTAACCAATCTAAAAACTCTACCGTTTCGGCAACTTCGTTTTCATTTTTATTGTGGCGACGCTTAGGTAGCCCTTTGGTGACCGCAATTAATTTTTTACGAATAGGCTGCCAATCTTCAACTGCAACGGATACATCAACGAGTACTGATTCTAATTCTTTTTTGAAAGACTCAATTACAGAAGAATCTGTTTGACGATCAATTTCAATAAAGAAAACCGTTTTAGTCGACGTCGATTCTTGCTCTGCTTTTAAATTAGATAAACCCGATATTTTCGTGTTTTTGTCACGTTGAATTTTAAGTGGGCTATGAAGTAATAAGTGAGAGGCGATATTTTCACGAGTCATGGCCATACGCACTGAATCTACTAAAAAAGGCATATCTTTAGCAATAATTTCAACAATTGTATGCGATGACTGCCAGCCATCTTTAGCCACTTCGGGATTGAAAACGCGGATAACAGCATTATCAGTTGTATTCTTTTCTAGCGAATTCCAAAGGCTTAGTGCAGCGCCATATAAGTCACTATCGTTACGATTAGCCAAATCCTCTTTAGACATGTTGCTGTACAAGGCTTTGGCGAATTTTTCAACGAGTAACACATTATCAGCGTGAACTTTTTTTTGGATCAGCTTACAAACATTATCTAGGATAACCGAGGCTTGGCCTTCATTTCGTGTCATTGTATGTTCCTTAATCTATTACTGCCTAGTGGCAGAATATTTGTACAGCCATTTATTAGCGTGGAGTCAGTTAAATTCTAACCCTTTTACAGCTAATAAACAGCCTTTTCGATGAAAACATTTTAAGCTTTTCAGCTATTTGGTCATCTATTCACAAATTATAGATATAAATGGCCATTACTGGCCATTAAGGAGCAAAATTATTCACTTTATTTCTTCTGGTCAGTCCAGAGTAAGCTTCCAATCGCAGGTAATAACAGTACTGCACCTAACATATTTACTAAAAACATGAAGGTAAGTAGTATTCCCATGTCTACTTGAAATTTCAAATCAGAGAAAATCCATGTGCTAACACCAATTGCAAGCGTAATACCCGTAAATAACACGGCACTACCACGTTCAACCAATGCATTGCGATAAGCAACACTCAGTGGCACGTTTTGTTTAAGCTGCCCCATCATTGATGACAGGATATAAATGCCATAATCAACACCAATACCGACTCCTAAAGCAATCACCGGCAATGTAGAAACCGTTAAGCCTATTTCTAGTTGAACCATAAGTGCTTGTGCAAGTGTTGATACAATATAAAGTGGTAATACCACGGCTATTGTTGCTTTTAGGCTTCTGAAACTTAGTAAACATAAAATAATTACTGCACCATAAACGTATATCATCATTGGTATTTGTGCTTCAGATACTGACTCATTTGTTGCAGCCATTACCCCAACTGGCCCAGATGCTAATTTAAAGGCTAATTTATCAGTGCCTTCTTCTATTGAAAATTGTTTAACGTTTTCAATTACGCGGTCAATCGTTTGTGCTTTGTGGTCATCTAAAAAGATAATAACAGGCATAACAGAGCAATCACCATTGAGTAAACCCGTACTCGTTTCTACTCTTGAAGTGGATTGCACTAAACTAGCAGAATTTCGTGGAAGACTTTGCCACTTAAGATTACCTTCGTTATAGCCTGCATTCACTGACTGCGCAACGGAACTCAAACTAACAACTGATTGCACGCCGGCTACATTTTCAACTTTATATTGAAAGCGACTAATACGCTCCATAACATCATGTTCAGTACACGCTGCAGGATAGGCCTCAACAATGACCTTTAAAATGTCAGATGAAATTGTATATTTATCTGATATTAAGAAAGTATCTTGATTATAGCGAGCATCTTGATGAAGGGAAGGCGCTCCGGCATGTAAATCACCTATGCGCATTTTATCTGCTTGCCAATAGCCCAAAGCAAATAACACCAAAGTAAAGCCTATAATAATTTTAGCAATTTTAGGATCGGTTGCTTTAACGAGTATGTCACGAATCGCATCAAGCAGATTTGGTTTATCCGCATCACCTGATTGAATATGCACACTGCCTTCAAATTTCATGTAAGAAGCCCAAACAGGCAATAAAATTAAATTAGTAAATATAATAACCGCAACACCTAAACTGGCTGTTATTGCCAGCTCACGGATAATACCAATATCAATGGTCAATAATGTTAAAAAGCCAACAGTGTCTGATAAAAGTGCAATACCACCTGGAATAAGTAACGTTCTAAAACTTGATTGACAGCAAATCCTAGTACTTTTCCCTTCACCTACTTTTTTGCCTATTGCATTGATCATCTGCACACCATGACTTACGCCAATAGCGAAGACTAAAAATGGCACCAAAATAGACATAGGATCAAGGCCAAACCCTAAACTTGAAAGCAGGCCTAGCTGCCAAATAACAGCAATGATGGAACACGCAATAGGCAAAATAGTTAGCTTTAAACTACCACAAAACAGCCAAACCATAATAAAAGTAAAGGCGATAGCAATGGCAAAAAATACAACCACCCCCTTTGCGCCTTCAGCTATATCCCCGGCCATTTTTGCAAAGCCAATAATATGAATACTTACTTTGTCTGTACTTAAAGGCTCTCTTAAATCACTTTCTAGCTTTTGTGCAAAAGCTAATGTGTCTAATTTTTGTTGTGTTTGAGGATCTGTTTCTAAAAGTTGAGCCGTTACCATCGCGCACGAATAATCGCTGGCAATCATACGCCCTACAACTTTTGCTTTTTCAATGTTTTCCTTTACTACACCTAAACCACGCGTATCTGCTTTAAAGTTTGCAGGAATAATTGGACCACCTGCAAAGCCATCCTCTACTACTTCAACAAAACGAGCGCTGGGGGAGAATATAGAATTTACTAATGGACGGTTTACTCCAGGTATAAAATAAAGCTGATCATGAACCGCTTTTAGCTGAGTAAAAAATTCTGGATTAAATATATTACCACTGTCGTCACAGACTGAAATAAGAATACTGTTTGCACCACCAAACTGCTTTTCATGCTTGGTATACACTTTCATATAATCGTGGTTTAACGGGATATTTTTATTAAACGATGCATCAAGTTGAATTTGCGTTGCTTTAAATACAAGTAAGCACGTTATGAGTGCAAAGCTTATAAGCATGATTAAGCGATGTCTAAAAATCGCTTTTTCTATTAAATCTAAAATCTTATGCATTAAGGGGTCAACTCCTTCACTTTAATGCCATCTTCTGTAGCCATGATTAGGTTATTATTTATAATCACACCATCAAGTATTGCTTTACCATCAGCGAGTTGCTCGTGAGTAAGTAACCCATCTTGTAAATGAAAAATAACTCCACTGTTGGCCAGCATTAACCATTGTTCATTGTTATAATTAATGATGCTGTTAACGGTTGCAGCTTTTACATTTTCTAAATGCTGCCACTCTTGCTCCCCTCGTTGTTTCGTAAATACGTTACCGCGTAGACCTGCAACAACCTCTTGTTGTTCATCTGAATTAAACGCAAAAAAGGAACCAGGGTAAATTTCTTCTAAACGTTCCCAAGTAACACCATTGTCAGAACTTCTGGCCATTAACCCCATTTCACCAACGATTATTAATCCGTTAGTCGTTTTTTCTATACGATTAAAATGCGGTAAAATTGAAGCTGTTTCAGCCTCATAACCTTCAGGATCATTTTCTTTTAAATCATTTAAATAATCGCGATCATCACTAAATAACAAAGAGTCTAAAAAACGCTTTTGCCAATGCTTTCCACCATCTGTGGTGTGGTAAAACATACCATATGCGCCAACGGCAAAGCCTTGTAAATCGTTTTCAAATAAAATATCTAAACACGGTTTATCTAATTCAGGTTTTACTTGTTGTAATTGCCAATTAAGACCACCGTCAGTAGTATTTATGATTGTTGCATCGTGGCCACACGCCCATCCATTATTTTCGTTACTAAAATCAACGGCAGTTAAGAGCACTTGAGTTGGAACTAGCTCAGCTTGTTGCCATGAATCACCCGATGTACTTTTAATAACAGTACCGTGTTTACCAACAGCAATTAAGCCATTACCCGTGTTAGTTATATCGGTGAGTAAGGTTTTAGCTGCATTTGTTGCACTGATTGCATAGTTAGGGGCTTCTTGTGCAACACTCGCACCGCTTATTATCAGGCTGGCATATACCAAATACTTCATAAATTTTAATCGCCTTGTACGAGAGAGTTGTTTGTCTTTTTACTAGGGAGTGCGTTGCGCGCTGTAAGACAAACGCGATGAGAAAGGAAAAGGCACTTAACATATTGTTAAGTGCCGAGTTTAATACTATCTACCTGCGCGACGTAAAGCACTTGAAGTAAATTCGTTATCGTTAAATGACTGTGAAAAATCGTACATTTTTTCTTGGTTATCTAAACCAATTGCTAAATAACGACGAGAGTTCAAATCATGGTAAACCTCAAGCGTACTCCACTGTGTAGGTACTTCGTAATAGTTAAGGCCATAAGCCATTGCTACACGATAAAGTTGGTCGCGGTTATCATAAATATCAGTGACCTGTACCTGCCAGCTATCTTCATCAATGTAAAATACACGTTTTTTATAAATATGGCGTGTATCATCTTTCAAGTTAGCTTCAACAACCCAAACACGGTGCTTTTCGTAACGTGTATGTTCTGGGTTAATATGGCCAGGCATTAAAATATCATCGTACTCAAGTTTGTCACTATGTAGCTTATAGCTGTTATACGGTACGTATAATTCTTGCTTACCTTTTAACGTCCAATTGTAACGATTAGGCGAGCCATTAAACATATCAAAGTCATCGGTAGTACGTAAGCTATCCGCTGCAGTACCTGGTGCATCATATGCCACGTTAGGTGCGCGACGAACACGTCGTTGACCTGAGTTATACGTCCAAGCTTGGCGTGGTGTTAATATTTGGTCCATCGTTTCATGAACTAATAACGCTGTACCCGCTAAACGAGCAGGCTCTGTTACTTTTTGTTTAAACTTAAACAAAATGTTTGAGTCTTGTAGCTCAGCTGGTGTTGCGCTTGGGTCTGAATATTTAACTAATAATTGCTCATCAAAGCCAACATAATTGTAAGAACCTGATGCGGTTGGTGCAGCTTGTCCACCAAAACGCTCAATAGATTGGCCACGATAGCGCAATAAGTGATTCCAAATTGCCTCTAAACCAGTTTTAGGGATAGGGAAAGGGATACCAATTGCAGTATTTTTAATCCCGTTACCACCTTCAACTAGCTCTGCCGTTGCTGCAAATTTTTTCGTTGCATCATAAACAAATTGAGGATACGAAGCAGAACGACGTGTTTCGTATACTGGCATTTTGAACGTGTCTGGATACGCTTCAAATAAAGCAATTTGCCCAGGGCTTAAATTTGCTTTGTATTTTTCAATATTACTTTTATCAATAGTGAAAAGCACTTTATCTGTTGAAAACGGGTCAAGATGATGCATACCAGGTTCATAACCTGCTGGCGCAGATGTAATCCCGTTATTCCATGCAGGAATAGAACCATCAGCATTGGCTGATTTTTCTGCACCCATTGGCGTTAAATCTTGGCCTAAGTGAGCAACTTCATCAGCACTTAATTTGGCTAATGCCGCGCTGCTTGCAAACAAGCTACAAAAAGCAGTAGCAATGAGGGTAGGTTTTTTAATCATGGTAATGTTACCCCTAAATAGAATATTTTAAATTGAAAGAAACGTAATCGCGGTCTGAGAATGTATTAACACCACCGCCGCCCCAAAATGAGTTATAGCTCACATCAAGTGACCATGCATTTTGGTAATTAAAGTTCATGGTAGCACCTAAAGATTTACGGTCTTCAATAAACAAGAACATAGGATCTGGTGTATTACCATTTACGTCATGAGAGAAAACAAAACGTGGTGAAAAGTTAATACCATTGTAGAGATTAAAATAATCACCTTTAGCAATTAAGCGGTAACCCCAAGAAGAAGCGGTTGCAAAAGACTTTTCTTCAGCACCATTTGATAAACCAAGCTGTAGCGTTGAATAATCGGTAGTACCTGGACCCGTAATTGTTCCACTTCGGCCAGTGCCAGATACATTTAAGCGCATTTCATCGTATTCAGGCATATTGTGAATTTTTACAGCGCCCACTTCACCAACAACAGCCCAGCTATCAGCACCTAACGAAGGGCCAAATAAATGGGTCGCAGTGAACTGAATCTGTGATGTATCACGTTCAATATAACCTTGGGCAACTTCACCTGGGCCAACTGAGCTTATAGCATCACCAAAACTCATTTGCGAAATACCCGCAAAATCAGGACGAATACCCGCAACAGCTAACTGTTCAGGCATTGCTGTGTAGAGTAATTCAACGTCATCAATTTGCAGTGGTTCATCTTGACGAAAAGCAAATTCACCGGCAAAGGCTGTTTCGCCTATCGTGGTATTAAAACTTAAACCGTATAATTTGATATCTTCAGGGTAATCGTTTTCCGCTTTAGAGAAAGCAGTTAAATCAGCAACATTATCAGACGTAATTTCTGTTGCCATAATCATTGCTAAATCTTGTGCAATAGCTGCTTGAGTAAAGTTTGATACACGACCAGATATAAGCGGACGACGACTATGATAATTCACATGATACAGTGCAATTTCAGTATCATTAAATTCAGGCAAAAATACACCTAAACGTAAACCGTATTGGCCGCCATCTTCAGGTTCTGTTTTACCGTTACCGCCTTTACCTTTAAGTGCAACTTTAGTGGGGTAAGCAAGGTACATTTGAGCAAGTAAAGCACTGCCTTCAGCACTAGATGGATCAATCCCCTGTGCAGCTGCCGCTAAAGCAAAGTCAGATGTTAGGTTGTTTAGACTATCAGTTAAAAATGCAACATCAATATCAGGGTTAGATGTAAAACCTAACTGAACATTTTGCTGATAACCATTTTCTGCCGCAAAGTCATTAGTAGAAAAGTAAGTACCTGCTGCAGGCAAACGCGTTTCTTGCCATTGATACTGATAAAAACCTTCAAGCGTAATATTGTCTGTTATACCCAATGAAGCCCATAACATGCCCACCGGAATGAATGCCTCTTTAAGCTCAGCACCAGGTGCTTTTAAACGATCTATATCTACAGGGTTTACATTAATACCATGAGATATAAGCGTACTTTCACCCCAGTTAACAACTTGCTGACCTAAACGTACTGATAATGGGTTGTTACCGTCATTTAAATCAAAATCAGCCCAAACAAACGCATCTAATAAACGAATGTCGGCGCAACTTTGTGCTTTAGTATCTTTATCGTCACATGGGTCAACACCTTGACCTGATGTAGGATTAGCATATGCATGATTGCCATCCATTAAGGCAAAATCATAAAAATACATAAAACGTGTAAACAAACCGTAGTTGTCTTTATTTATTGAAAGGTCGTGTGTACCTTTTAATAATTTAGAAAATGAATCACCACTATCGAAATTCAAATTACCCGCGTCACCATTATTTGAGTAAGAGCCTGGTTGAGCCCACACATCTTGAGATGAATAAACGGTATTACTTAACGCAGGATTGTAACCTGCCCAGTTAAACGCCGGGTTATTACTTTTACCAATTAAGCTAAAGTCTCGGTCTTCTACACGGACACTTTGCCCATATGAAAAGGTTGAATCGAAGGTAATATCAAACCCTCCGGCTTCAAATGTTGCAGCTTGTACATTAGCTGTTGATAAACCAAGGCTAGCGACTGCTAAACCTATAGCGATTTTATTTTTAACAAAAAGCGATCTTCTTATCATTTTTGGTTCCCCCCTGTCGCGGGTCATTTTGTGTGATCAAGTTATTGTTTTTAGTGTAATCGTAACGATAGAAGCGAAATGGATAAATTACAAATAGTCGCATTCAATCTGTTATATATTTTCATTCTGGTTGACGTTTACGTATTGGTAAGACGTCGTACCAGATAATTTATACACGTAATTTAACAATAGAACAAATTGAAATTAACAAAAAGACAATATTTTATGATTTTATAACATAAAAACAGCGTACTAAGCCACTCGTTCAATACGAATAAATTTATTTTCAAGGGTTAGTAACATTCTGAAACGCCCTCTTATACCTAAGCTAGTAATAAATGGCCTTAAGTGATTAGCAGAAAAACGCACTGTTTTCCCGCCATCTTCGACAACCTGCAATGAGCTAAAACGACCATGGTAGTAATCCATGCATTCGCTGTAGCTCAATCTTAAATTAAAATAATATTCGATCATTTACTTAAGTGCTTTTTCAACCTTTTCAAATAAATCGGCGCTTAACCCATCTAAATTAGCTAAACGTTCTAGTTGCAGTCTCATTGCTGTTGAACGTGTATTATCGTATCGCTTCCACGACATAAACGGCGTTAGCATACGAGATGCATTTTGAGGGTTTATAGCATTTAATTTAATGAGTAAATCACCTAAGAGCGCGTAACCTTTACCATCAAGGCGATGAAACTGAGACGTATTGAAATGGCTAAAGCTACCTACAAGTGCTCGTACACGATTGGGGTTTGAAAAATCAAAACACGGATGTTCGTAAAGCGCCTTAATATTATCAATTGCATTGTCACCAGTTTGCATCGCTTGCAAAGCAAACCATTTATCCATTACTAATACATCGTGACGCCATTGACTATCAAAGTAGTTTAACAATTCTTCACATAGCTCATGTGACGCTTTAACAGCGGCACTTAGTGCACCTAAAACATTCGTCATATTTTTTGAGCTTGCAGCATGTTTAATAAAATCAGCAGCGTGCGGGTCATTAGTTTTAGCAAGGTAATGAAGGCATAGCTGCTTTAAAGACCGAATTGCAACGGCGCTTGCATTTACACTGCCATCATCGATTAACGATTCAAAACACGTTATAAACTCGTTAATTAACTCATCCGCTATTTGCCTTTCAAATTGCTCAGCAATATTGACTATTACATCTACTGGAATTACTTCAAATTCAGCAGCCAACGTATCAAAACTTGGTAATTTTAATAGCTCTGCAATAAGCGCTAGATCGCCCTGTTTTTCATTAACTAATCCACGAAGCGCATTAATTATCTCATCACTAAGCCCAACACTTTCAACACTGTTTAGATTCGCTTTCATTGCTTTAATAAATAGCTGCTGCTGTGCATCCCAACGAGAAAAGTCACTGCGTGCGAAACGCATAATATGAAGTAGCTCATGTTCATCTGTCTCTTGGTTTAAAATACATGGAGCAGAAAAGTCTTCAAGTAATACTGCAACAGGTTTAGCAGTCATATTATCAAAGTGAAATGTCTGTGATGGTTGAGTTACATTTAGAACGTGGTTAACTTTTTCGCCTTGGTACTCAAGCTCAATACTTTGTCCATTTACATCTAACAGTTCAATTGCAAATGGAATGTGCAAAGGTGCATTACTTTGCTGGTTCAGCGGTGCAAATTGTTCAATTGTTAAACTGTATGTATTTGAATCCAGATCAAAGTTTTGAATAGCATTTAAACGAGATGTACCTGCTTGACTATACCAACGTTTAAACTGATCTAAGTTAACGCCTGATGCGTCGCTCATTGCACTTACAAAATCATCACAAGTAACAGCTTGTCCGTCATGGCGCTCAAAATAGAGTGCCATACCTTTTTGAAAGTTTGGCTCGCCTAATAATGTATGCATCATTCGGATTACTTCGGCGCCTTTATCGTACACAGTAACCGTGTAAAAGTTATTCATTTCAATAACTTTTTCTGGACGAATAGGATGAGCCATAGGGCCAGCATCTTCGCTAAACTGGTGTGTGCGCATTACTTTTACAGCGTCAATTCGATTAAGCGCACGAGAGCCTAAGTCACTACTAAACTCTTGATCCCTAAATACAGTTAAACCTTCTTTAAGCGATAACTGAAACCAATCTCTGCACGTTACTCGATTACCTGTCCAGTTATGGAAATACTCATGCCCTACTATAGATTCAATCGTATGATAGTCTTTATCTGTCGCTGTTTCTTGGTTGGCTAAAACACATTTACTATTAAATATGTTTAAACCTTTATTTTCCATTGCACCCATGTTGAAAAAATCAACGGCTACAATCATATAAATATCTAGGTCATATTCTAAATTAAAACGCGCTTCATCCCACTGCATTGCTTTTTTAAGTGAGGCAATAGCATGTGGTGTTTTAGATAAATTACCTTTATCTACAAATAGAGCAAGTTCAACATTTTTACCGCTTTGAGTAATATAGTTGTCTTTTAATACATCAAAATCACCAGCAACCAAAGCAAACAAATAACTTGGCTTTTTAAACGGGTCTTGCCATTTAGCAAAATGACGCCCATCTTGAGTTTCACCACTGTCTACTTGATTACCATTAGATAGGAGCTGAGAAAATTTTGTATCTGCAATTACGGTCACATCAAATGTAGATAAAACATCGGGGCGATCCATGTAATAGGTTATTTTTCTAAACCCCTGAGCCTCACATTGCGTGCAATACGCACCACCTGATAAATATAAACCTTCTAGTGAAGTATTAGTCTCAGGTGATATCTCGGTGACAATACTTAATTGGCAACTATCCGGTAGATTATTAATTATTAGTTGCTCGCCAATAATTTCATAATCCGTTATATCAACAGTATCAATTGATAAAGAGAGCAGGCGTAAATCAATACCATCAAGCACTAAGGGTGCTTTGTTATCACCTACTCGTGTAAGTGTTAATAAGGAACTTACCTTCGTTGTTAATGGCTGTAAGTCAAATGTTAGCTCAGTGTGGTCAATTAAAAAGTCTGGGGCTTTGTAGTCTTTAAGATATTGTGCTTGAGGTTTACTTGATTCAGTCATAGATGCTCCAAAACAGCTCCTTTAAATTTAAAAGAGCTGTTTAAAATTAGGCCGATTGTTTTGGTTTGATACGTAAAATTTTAATACCTAAATAGGCATAAACAACCGCTAATACAGGGTTAATTAAATTAAAGAAAGCGTACAGTGCATAGTCAAACGGATTTATGAGTAAAACGCTTTGCATGTAAGCGCCACAAGTGTTCCACGGAATTAATGGGCTGGTAATTGTACCGCCATCTTCCAATGTACGAGATAAGTTAACAGGCTTCAAACCACGTTTTTTATATTCATCTTTAAACATACGACCGGGTACAACAATAGCAATATATTGATCAGCAGCTATCACGTTAGTACCAATACACGTTGCTATTGTTGCCGCAATTAACGATCCCGTACTTTTAGCTATTTTAAGAATACTTTTAACAAAAATATCAAGAAGACCTGTTTTTTCCATGATAGCGCCAAACATAAGTGCGGTCATAATAAGCCAGGTCGTTGTAAGCATTCCAGCCATACCACCACCACTAAGTAGCGAGTCCATTTTATCATCGCCGGTGTTTATGCTAAAACCGTCAAAAAAAGTGGTCCAAACAAGCTTAAAGTAGCCTACTAACTGTCCTTGAGAGACATCAATTTGGCTAGCAATTAAATCAGATTGAAACAACATGGCCCAAACAGCGCCCACAACAGCACCAATAGAGATAGCAGGAAAGGCTGGCATTTTTTTAATTGCTAAAACTAACAATACAATTAGTGGTATTAGCATTTCAAAACCAATATTAAAATTTTGTTGTAAAATAGCTGTAATTTCGTCAATACGCCCTGCTTCACTTGAAGCCGTTGCATTAAAACCCATAACTATAAATATAATCAGTGCAATAACAAAGCTAGGTACTGTCGTCCATAACATATGTTGGATATGCTCAAATAAATCAGCCCCAACAACTGCAGGTGCAAGATTTGTAGTTTCTGACAGTGGGCTTAACTTATCACCAAAGTACGCGCCCGATATAACCGCGCCGGCTGTTACTGTTTGTTCAAGCCCAAGACCGGTTGCTACGCCAAGTAAAGCAACACCTATTGTTGCAGCCGTAGTCCACGAACTACCAATACTCATTGCAACAATGCCACAAATTAAGCAGCTAGCTGCATAAAACCAGCTCGGATTGATAACCTGTAAGCCATAATAAATTAAGGTCGGTACAGTTCCTGATAGTAACCAAGTACCAATTAATGCACCTACCATGAGTAAAATTAGAATAGCACCAAGTGAAAGCGTTATGCCTTCAATCATTGCTTGCTCTAACTTTTTCCAAGTATAACCATTTTTAAGACCAATTAAAGCAGCTGCAAAAGTTGCGAACAAAAGTGCAATCTGGTTAGGACCTGATGAAGAATTATCACCAAATAAGTATACGGCAGCGCCGAGTAGGCAAATTAATACAGAGATAGGAACTAATGCATCAAAAAACGAGGCAGGCTTGATTGGTTTATCTTCCAATGGCTTCAAAGTAGAGACTCCTACACACTCAATGTGTGTTTAATTATTATTTTTAGCACGTAAAGCGCATTAATTGAACTTTAATAATCTAGCTCAACTTTATGTAATGGGAGATTATAACAATTTAGTAAATTATAGGTAGCAAAAAAGGCGCAAAAGCGCCTTTTTTATAGAGGTAAAACCAGCGGTTACTTCTTAGCTATGCGACCATAGTTAATATAATCTTGGGTAATTAAAGCGGCTTCTTCTAAAAATGGATCAAGCTCTTCAATAACCTCAGGTAAATCATCTAAGTTTTCTACCGGATCTTTACCTAAACGCTTAAGACGTTCATTAGTACGTACAAGTGCACGTGCCTCACCTTCGTCTTTTTCTTTAATGCGGTCTGCTTCAACTAAAGAGATCGTTTTACGATCTTTCTCTTCGTTGTATAAGGCAATATCATTAAATACATAACCAAACTCAGGTTCTGATTTAATTCGTACCTCATGTTGCTTCTCAAGATAGGTAATAACTGGCGTTAAATTACCAAGTTTTTTATATTTCGCTTTAACAATGCTATCCCAAGGCAGTGCATTGTCTTGTTTACTTTCGCCCCATTCTGCAGGATCGATTGCTGATGGAAACGAGATGTCTGGAATCACACCTTTGTGTTGCGTACTACCACCATTGATGCGGTAAAATTTAGCAATTGTATATTGCACGCTACCCAATGCATTATCATACAAGTCATAAGCACGGCCTAAGCCTTTGTGCTGTTGAACCGTGCCTTTACCAAAGGTTTGCTCACCAATAATAACTGCGCGGCCATAATCTTGCATTGCCGCTGCAAATATTTCTGATGCTGACGCACTGTATCTATCAACTAATACCGTAAGTGGACCATCATAATAGGTAATGCCATCGCGGTCTCTTTGTTCTTCAATACGGTTATTTAAAGTGTGTATTTGAACTACAGGTCCTTGGTCAAAAAACAATCCCGAAAGCTGGGTAGCTTCATATAATGAACCACCACCGTTTTGGCGTAGGTCAATAATAATCCCATCAACCTTTTGCTCTTTAAGCTTAGCAAGTTCAACTTTTACATCTTTCGAAAGATTATTGTAAAAGCCAGGGATTTCAATCACACCCACTTTGCTTGTTAAATCTGAATATTTAGCTTCAAAAACTTCTGATTTAGCGGCTCTGTCTTCCAATCTGATTTTATCACGGGTAATTTCAACAACTTTTGGTGTGCCGTGAGCATCAGCGCCTTTTAAATACTGAAGACGTACTTTAGTACCTTTAGGGCCTTTAATTAAATCAACAACGTCATCTAAGCGCCAGCCAATAACATCAACAAATTCTTCACCATCTTGAGCAACACCTATGATTCTGTCATCGGCTTTAATTTGCTCTGTTTTATCCGCAGGACCACCAGGTACTAAACTGCGAATAACTGTGTAATCTTCGTCTGGACTCAATACTGCACCTATGCCCTCGAGCTCTAGGTCCATATCCATTTTAAATTGTTCAGCACGACGCGGCGATAAATAAGACGTATGCGCCTCAATACTGCGTGCTAAAGAATTTAATACTAATTGAAATGCATCTTCTGGATTTGATTGCACTAAACGCTTTTCTGCATTTTTATAGCGTTTGGTCAGCACTTCTTTAATGCCTTCCCAATCTTTACCTGTCATTTTTAAACGCAGTGCATCGTACTTAACACGTTCGCGCCAAATTTCATCAAGCTCGGCTTGAGATACAGGCCACGCAGCATCTTCACGATCAAAAAAGTATTCATCTTCTTTATCAAAGGTCATTTCTTTTTCAAGTAATGCTAGGGAATACTCGTAACGTTCAAAACGGCGTTTAAGGCTTAAATTAAAGATATCAAATGTGAAACCCAATTTGCCGGTAGTTATAGCGTTATCAAAGTCATCGCGGTATTGGTCAAAAGAAGCAATATCGCTTGCTAAAAATACGCTTTTATTAAAATCAAGGGATTCGATATAACGATCGTACACTTTACTAGAAAGCTCATCGTTAAATCGAACCGGGATATAGTGTGAACGAGTAAATAAGCTAGCCACGCGTTTGCTGGCAGTACCATGTTGACTTTCTTGCTTGAGCAGTGGTAAATCGTCAATAGTGACGGCTTCTACAGCAGCAAATAATGAACCTGAAAACAGGGCAGCAACTAACGGAATGAGCGTAAACTTTTTACTCATACAAACTCCTTAATTTATTTACAGTTTAAACGATGTATAAACTGTCAGCTTTGGTTTTAACTTGCATGCCTGTCACTAATTCAACATGAACGTCATCTTTGTTCACTTCAGTGATTACTGCATTTACAAGTGCTTGGCCAAGTTTAACCTTAACCTTATTATTAACCTTGACCTCAGTAGCTGGTAAAGGTTCAATTTTTCCTGAACGTTTAACTGGCGCTGCTTTGGCAGGTTTATTAGCTGCAGAAGCGTTTTTATCACCTGTTTTACTAGCATGCGCTGGTTTTTTCTTAAAAGATTTAGAATCTGAGTCTTGGCGTGGACGTTGTTGTTTTTTACGTTTTGCCATTTTAGCGCGGCTTTCTTCCAATGCTTTTTGTGCATGGTCGATATGCTCTTGCTCAACTTTTTCACCTTGATTACCATCAAGATCAATACGAAACTCTGACTTAGTTACCGCTTCTAAATAACGCCAGTTAGACGTGTATTTTCTGAGCGCTTGACGAACTTGAGTCTTGCTTACTTTGTCAGAGCCTTCAATACGCTCAGCGATATCTTTGAAAATACCTACTTTAAGCGGCTTGATGCCATCTTTTTGTTTAAAACATTGTGGGAATTCTTGATACAAAAATTCCAATACTTCGTTAATATCTTTTAGCTTGTTTGTGGTTTCCATTTTAGAACCTATTTTTCACATCTTTTCATCAAGGGACGAATCGACGTAGTGTGTTACCCAGTCGACCAGCTCTTCAAAGTCGGCTTCTATTACAGCCATATCGCCTCGAAGGTGTTCCCAAATACCATTAATCGTTTCATCAATAAATTCACATTCAGAATCGTCCGGAAGACGATCCCAGGCAATATGAATCAAATCATTGAGCGTTTCCGCTACATGTTCTTCTTCGCCTTCCCAGTCGCCAACATCTTGCACAGCAAACAGGTAGTCTTGAACATTTAGCAAATCTTTCATTACAGGCTCGCCTCTAAGCATTTCACTAGCGCTTCAAGTCCGGCTTTATCGTCAGTATCAAATCGACCAACACTTGGACTATCGATATCAAGAACAGCAAATACTTTACCATTTTTCAAGATAGGTACAACAATCTCAGAATTTGACGCCGCATCACAGGCAATATGACCGTCAAAAGCGTGAACATCTTCAACTAATTGTGTTTCTGCGGTTGCCGCAGCAGTTCCACATACTCCTTTTCCTACTGGAATACGAATGCATGCAGGATTACCTTGAAACGGGCCTAGTACTAATTCAGTAGGAGAATCCATAAAGTAAAAACCCGCCCAATTCACATCTTCTAAAGAGGTAAATAATAACGCGCTTATATTTGCCAAATTGGCAATTACATTAGATTCACCAGCTATTAGTGATTCAGTTTGCTTAACTAATGACTGGTAAAAATCGTACTTTTGCATACCAAACTACTTCTTATTAAACAGACAGTAGCTAAAGGTACTCTTTGTCGTTAAAAATTGGAACCTTTAAAGGGTAAAAAAAAGGAAATTGCGCTGTTTATCAGCGCGCTTGGTCAATAATTCTGCGATTATTTTTTTGCACAATTACGAAGGCCAAATAAAAATAGTCCTGCGGCGAATCCAGACATCACACTATTAATTAAAAATATCTCGCCTGTTGAAGCACTTAATAGATAACTAAAAATAGCCCCACCTAATAACCCAAGTGTTAAAACACCTGAATAATTAACTTTTGAATACTTAAACATGAGTAAATAACCCGGCACAACAAAAGCCGCCATTGTTAAACCTACAATATGTGCATTTGATATGGCTGTCATCAATAGCTGAAAGAACACTGATAGAAAATCACCCTGCAACGCTAGTGCATAATACAAACCTAATAAACTGCCAACAATCACCGGGGACAATAATGAAAGCGCGACGCTTTTTGCAAGTTGATGTTTCATCTAATAATCCTTAATACAGCGTATAAAATTTAATGTATTAAGCATGCACCAAGATCTAAAGCTTAGAAATAGAGACTATGGTCGTAACTTATGATGATAAAACATACAACATATAAGCTAGGTAATTTAATAAAGTAATAAAAGCCCAGTTTTTAAAAGAAATAACAAATAGCTCAGTAGTTACAACTGAGCTATTTTTTGTGATAAATCGATATTTTTATTTATCGCCAACTCTTCAAGCACTATGACTCTTTCAACTAAAACGTCTAACTTTCTTTGCAGCATAACAATCGTATTTTTCTGATTTTTATCTTGTAATAAAAGTGACTTTTCTTTAGTAGTCGTTTTATAGGTAAAGTAATTTTTAATTAGCACTAAAAGTAAAAAAGGCGACAAAAAAATCATTATAATTAAAAATAATTCAAACATTATTATCTCCTTCAAGTGTTTTGTGTTGCTAATTTATAATGCTGAGACGAAAAACCTGGACGTTTTTTAAATAGTGTAGAGAGTGTTATTTGGCGCGGTTTACCACGACGGATAAGTAAGTTTACGTAGAGTATGCTTAAAATTATTGCAGTTGCCTTGAACAAATTGCCTTTTAAATCCCCTGCTGCACCACCTGACATGCTAAATATGCCATAAGCCGCATTCATAAATATATGCATCCATAATGGAAACCAAATACGGTATCCACATTCGCAAAATAACCACGCAAACCAAGTTCCTGCGATTGTTGTAATTGCAACAGCCATCACAGCTGAAATAGCATCATGTCCTTGATAAATATGACCCAAACCAAATATCGTTGAGCTAATTAATGCGGCGGGAATAAACCCCCAACGACAAAAACGAAATAACACGCCGAACAAAGCAGCTCTAAAAATTATTTCTTCAAAAACTCCCGCGTATATTGAACCTGTAATTATCCCCGTAATTGAAAGGTTTAGCGCGTTACTCAAATAAGCGTAACCTATCACCATAGGTGTGCAACAGACTACCGCTGCGAGTAAATAACGTTGAAAACCTTCAATGTCGACACCTAAAACGTTGTACCAACTCTCATGTTTAAATAATAATGTTGCCACAACTAACAATGGCCCATAAATAAACAAGTATTTAGCAGGAAATAACAAAAGGGCTGATTGTTGATCAAGGTCAGATAGGACACTTACCCAGTTATCCCCCCAGAACTCTTTCATCATGTAATGACAAACTATAAATGTGGTGATTAGTAGCAGTGCTTTAATTGTATGTTTCATACGTACCTTCTTAAGTTACAATTTTAAATTCAACTTAATCATGGCAATCACTAATTATGAAATCGATCAATTAGGGCTAAATTTCATTTTTAGGTGCTAACTACATGTTTTTGGGGTCATCAACAAACATCAGGGGTTAACAACAAGGCTTGTTTAATGACATCAACATAAGTTCGCGAAACTGGAATTGTGAAATCAAATGAGTTCATCGATAACTGTAATCCTCCGGCATTCCCTTTACTTACTGCGACTAATTGTAAATTAACTGCATAAGACCGATGACAGCGATATAAAAATGTATTTTGGGGTAATTGTTTTAATAAACCAGTTAACGTTATACGCAGCAATTTATGAGAAACAACATCGTTTTCTATCGTTGCGAGCTCACAGTAATTATCGGCTGACTTAATAAACAATATATCTGATAGCGCAATTGTTAGCTTGTCACCTTTATTATCGCCAATAAGTGTTATTAGACGGTGTGGGGGGACATTATTTTTTTCTACCTCTTCACAAGCACGCTGTTTAGTCTTAACAACCGGTATTTTTTCAGTTGTTAAGACCATATGCTTTGCATGACGATTGACAACAAATATGAAACTAATCGGGAATAACCCAACTGCTAATGTATATACAATGAAGAGTATTTGGTTTTGCCAATGCCAAGCCCCTAACATAGCAACAACAAAATATCCGTGGTTAAACAAAGCAGTAATTAAAATATAAAGGCTGGGGGTCACTATTATTCGAAATTTATTGCTAAGATTTAACCGAATTAAAAAGATCTCAATAAAACCCGAAAGCAATAAAGCGCAAAACGTGACTAAGCCGTAACCTGAAAGGCGGAGTAATTTATAAGGTTCAGTATCGTTGGTTGTACCAAAAGGTTGGAATACGAATAGAATAAATAGAGTTACTATCGAAAATAAAATTGCCCTGTATACAACCAACTTTCTTGACGCTAAATCATCTTTAAGCCACAACGTCATATTTTACATACCTTTAAAAACTCGCTTGCTAATAAAATACCACAAATTCATCGCTAATTACTGGTTTCATTTTCTCAGTAAATATAAAATGATAAGTAATACCAATTAGCTTATATACGAAGTCTATTTAACGATAAAGAAATTGCGCTATAACTAGGCGAATTTTTATACCTAGTCGGCTTGGTAACTGCTCCTGCGTTATCCTACAGGCTTACATTCATGTAAAAATAAGTAAAAATTGAGTAAAACATCCGCGTCCTGCTCACGCCCCTTACCTACATCCTATATGTAGGCAAACCCAAGAGCAGCGCACGCTTGGCATTTGAGCTGCGTTATCGCCTATTTATGGGGAAATAACCACATAACATAGGCTCTGCCTTGAACAAAAACCAAACAGTCTACTGTAAATTCAAGCTCGAAAGATAAAAAGGCCCTAATCTGCCCATATAGACTCTATTTAACAATAATGAATTTTATACCAACCTGCATAAATCTTTGATCAATTTAACGAATTAAATTGCACTATAACGTCGTTAAAAATTTTTTATTTAGAACAACTAGATATAAAAATTTTTGCCTAGTTCTAGCGTAATTTTCTTAACGTTAAATAGACCCCATATATAAGCAGATTGGTATTAGTTTTCTATAGATACAAAAAAGCCCGCTAAATTAGCGGGCTATTTTGTTATATGGTGGAGAGATAGGGATTTGAACCCTAGATGGGCTATAAACCCATGCCGGTTTTCAAGACCGGTGCATTCGACCACTCTGCCATCTCTCCGATACTGCTAAGTTAAAAGTAAGAGTGTACTAATAACTATTTAAATGAATGATACTTTAATTACCACACACTTATTAAATAAGTGGTGGAGAGATAGGGATTTGAACCCTAGATGGGCTATAAACCCATGCCGGTTTTCAAGACCGGTGCATTCGACCACTCTGCCATCTCTCCGCACGGCCTGCATAATAGGGAAACCCATCCCTTTTGTGAAGCTTTTTTTTAAATTAATTGTTTAAGTGCTTAAAAAACAATTAATTTGTTTAAAGTTAAGACAAAGTGTTTTTAATTTAATCGCTAATGAACTTTTATTTAAATATTTGACTCTATTGATCTACAAAGGTTTGCCCAAACATATAAGAGTTGGTAATCTAATTTTAGTTAAATTATCGAAACACACACGTTTCACTTAAAGGAGCTCTACAATGGCGTTTAATCAATCGTACAATACCGCGAAACCGGTAATGTCTACCATTGAAACAAACAAGGTACTTAAAAACACCTACTTTTTACTAGCTATGACACTTGCATTTAGCGCAGTTACAGCCGGTATTTCAATGGCACTACAATTACCTTACTTTATGGGAATTGTGTTTACACTCGTTTCGTTCGGTTTATTATTTGTTGTAAATAAAAAAGCAGATACAGCATCTGGTGTATTTTGGGTGTTTGCTTTCACAGGTTTAATGGGGGCTGGCTTAGGTCCATTGCTTAACCATTATGCCGCATTACCTAATGGCCCAATGCTTATTATGCAAGCCTTAGGTTCTACAGCGCTTATCTTTTTTGGTTTGTCTGCTTATGCACTAAATACTAAAAAAGATTTCTCATTTATGGGTGGCTTTTTAACTGTTGGCTTAATCGTTGTAATTGTAGCAAGCATCGTTAATATTTTTATTGGCAGTTCATTGATGTTTATGGTAATTAATGCAGCAGTTGTACTGATTATGTCTGGTTTGATTTTATTTGATACAAGCCGAATCATAAACGGTGGCGAAACTAACTACATTCGTGCAACAGTATCTTTATACCTAAGCGTATATAACTTATTTACCTCTTTGCTTGCTCTACTTGGCGCAAGTGATGACTAATTAAATAGTTCTGTTAAAATAGCCCCTTTATTGGGGCTTTTTTATTGGAATTGTTTTGGCACGCTTTGTTCTTTCATTACATACACCACCATCCGATCACGATACCACGCAACGCATAGTTAAATTTGCGAATGCATGTTTAGCCCAAGGGCATACCATTGATGCTATTTTTTTATACCAGCAAGGTATTTATCATGCATCTACACACTTTGATTTATCCTCAGACGAACTTCGAATTTCAGCACTTTGGCAGCAAATCGCTGATCAAAAACTAAATTTAATGCTGTGTGTTACCGCCGCGCAAAAGCGCGGGTTGGATATTAAAAACACAGGTGTATTTAAAGTCGCAGGGTTAGCTGAATTTGCAATGCTTGCAAGCGACGCAGATAAATGGGTGCAATTTAAATGATAAACGTATTAGTAATGAGTCAGTGCAGCCCATTTGACGATTTAAATATTCGTGATGCACTTGATATGACATTGATATTTGCTGCTGTTGACCAAAATGTAAGTTGGTTGTTTAGCGGCCCCGCCGTTTTAGCTTTAAAAAAGCATCAGCAACCAAATGATATTGGCTTAAAAGACTTTTTTAAAAATATTAAAACACTCGAAATTTACGATGTTGAAAACATTTACGTGTGTGAAAAATCATTGCTTGATTATGGTCTAAATAAACATGATTTACTCATAGAGGCAAAAGCACTCAACTTTAGCCAACAACAAACATTAATTAAAGCCCAGCAGCATGTGGTGAATCTATGAGCACGTTACATATTTTTTCAAAGCCGCTTAACTACTACTGTGCAAATCAATTAGAAAATTTAATTTTACCAACCGATAGCATTTTGCTGGTTGGTGATGCCTGCTTTGCAAAAAAACAATTTAGGCAGTTTGCAGATACACTGTTAATACTTGAACAAGACGCGCAAGTACGTGCAATAAAATTAGCAGATAACGATAAAGCAATTAGCTATGAAGACTTTGTGGCACTCACTTTATCAACTAACCAATCAATTACGTGGTAACTCATGCTTGAATTTAACAACCAACAGATTGAAACCGACAAACAAGGCTACTTGCTCGACCATACTTTATGGTCAAAGGAGCTGGCGCCTGTAATTGCTACTCAAGAAAACATCACACTTAGTGAGCAACACTGGGAAGTCATCAATTTTGTTCGTGATTTTTACATTGAATATAACACCAGCCCAGCAATTAGAATGCTTGTAAAAGCAATGGCTAAAGCACTCGGTGAGGACAAAGGTAATAGCCTTTATTTATATAAATTATTTCCTAAAGGCCCAGCTAAACAAGCAACAAAAATTGCTGGATTACCAAAACCAGCTAGGTGCATATAATGAGAGCTAAATCAGGCAATAATCAAACAACACAAGCCAAGCCTAAAAGAAGTACTGGGCGTACTTATTCTCGCAGTGCACTTAATAAAACGCCATCTGGTAAAAGAGAAATAAAGCCGCAAATAGCATCTAAAGACAGAAAAATTGTGTTATTCAATAAACCATTTGATGTGCTATGCCAATTTACAGATGACGCAGACAGAAAAACGCTTGCAGAATTTATCCCGATTAAAGAAGTATACGCCGCAGGAAGGTTAGACAGAGATAGTGAAGGTTTATTGCTTTTAACAAACTGTGGGAAATTACAAAACACCTTAACTGCTCCTGATAAAAAAACGAATAAAACCTACTGGGCACAAGTTGAGGGTGAACCAACGAGTGAATCAATTAATGATTTATGTAATGGCGTAGAACTTAAAGACGGGCTTACACTCCCCGCTAACGTTAAAATAATTGATGAACCTACGATTTGGGCGCGTAATCCGCCTGTACGTGAACGAAAAGCAATCCCCACTACTTGGCTAAGCATTACCATTAACGAAGGTAAAAACAGACAAGTCCGCCGCATGACGGCGCATATTGGCCACCCTACTCTTCGCCTCATTCGCTATAGCATTGGTAACTATACGTTGGATGATATTAATTGTGGTGAATACAAAGTAATTAAGGGCGTAGTTGATGCATAAACCGCATGTTACGGTTGCAGCAATAGTAAAAAAGCAAAATGAGTTTTTACTTGTAAAAGAGCGCGATAAATTTACAAAGCAAATTTGTTACAACCAACCTGCGGGTCATTTAGAGAAAAATGAGACACTTGCACAAGCTGCAAGCAGAGAGTTACTTGAAGAAACAGGCTTAGCGCTTGAGCCTATTGGCTTTTTAGGTGTGTATAATTTGCATGCCGATAACGCAGTGCACTATTTACGGTTCTGCTTCTTATTTGAAGCACCTCAGAATATACCAGTCCCAAAACCGCTAGATAGCAACATTATTAGCGCGAATTGGCACACCTATGAGCAAATAAAATCACTACCGCTCAGAAGTCCCTTAGTTTTAAAGTGTATTGATGATAGTCTAAATCGGCCAATATTAAGTCTCGAAACTATATACAATTAGGCTTAAACTATTTTAAGCCTAAGGCCTGTTTATCTCTCGAGGTTAAGTTTGCAGCCGTATGTTTAGTTTTTAGGTATCTCTGCGCCTGTAGTGCGTGGTTATCCCCGATAAATAGGCGCTAATGCAGCATAAATACCAAACAAAATAATATGCAGGTTATTTAATTAGCACTTAAAGCAATACAATTGCGGCCTTGTCTCTTTGCATAATAAAGTGCGCTGTCGGCTGCTTTTATAAAATTTAGCTCATCACTAGCTGTGCATTTATCTATTGTATTTATACCCATACTTACAGATAAAAAACCGGTAAAACTACCTTCATGCGCAATGGCTAAATTTTCTATCGCTTTTTGTATCTGCTCAGCTATAAACAAAGCACCTTGCTTGTCCGTTTGTGGTAATAAAACTATAAACTCTTCCCCACCATAGCGAGCAACAAAATCCTCAGGGCGACTCACTGTTGATGCTATTTTTTGAGCCACATCATATAAACAACTATCACCCGCTACGTGTCCGTATAAATCATTAAATTCTTTAAAGTGATCTATATCAAGGATGATTAATGACAATGAACCTTCGTACGCCTTCGCACGCTCAAACTCATGTGTTAACTTTTCGTCAAATCGACGTCTATTCGCTATTTTCGTCAGCGCATCCAAAAAAGCCATATCTCTGAGTATATCTTCTGCTTGTAAACGCTCAGTAGCATCTTTAAAAACAGCCAAAAATTCTTCCCCAATATCAATTCCTGATACCTCCATCATTACTTGAGAACCATTTTTACATGACACTCGGTAGTTATTAGCTGGAATGTCGTTGTTATTTTTCAGGGCTAGTTGCAAAGAATTGTCCCAAAGTGTTTTAACGAACTCCCTATACTTGATATCTGGGTAAGCTTTTTGCCACCAAACATTTAGGTTGGGGACATCTTTGACCGTATAACCAAAAACGTCTACAAAGCGTTGATTTACTCTTAAAATATCGCCAGTTCTTGCACATACATTACACACTGGCATAGGTAATGCTGCGAATAATTTAGCGTAGTGGCTAAGTTCATGTTTACGCATTGGATGCTGTGTACTTTGCGATAAATAACTCATTGCCGTATTATTTTTTTCAGTATTTATCTTTTCATCCATTTCTAACGCGAAATACCATTCAAGCCACCAATATTCAACGTGAGCCAATGCTTTTTTTTCAATACGATCTTGAAAAGATGATTGCTTAATGAGGCCGAATAACTCAGTTATATGATTTGGTTCTTGATAAATACGAAGGCTTTTTAGTTTTATAAGTTCATAGAAAAGATGATAAGCGGCTTTCTTAAATTCAGTATTTGTATTTGCTGATAAATCATTTGGTGAAAAACTAGACTTTAGAGTGTAATGCTCTACGAGTGATTTTATCTCATTTATTTGATAAGCATAATTCATATATTCATTCCGTTGACTATATAGGTAACGTCCCTAAAACTGATACTATTTAAACAATATCAACTATTTACTATTTCCTAAGTGTATATTTACCCAAGTAGTTTTAAAAGAAAATACTATTAATAAAATTCAATATTTGCATGAAAAAAACTAATAATCTTAGTGTCTGCTGACCTTTAGGATTAAAATTTGTTCTATATAAGTGAAATTAAATAGCGCGCGAAGTATTAGCCTAGTAGGCGTTATCTACTCCATCGTTACCGTACATACTACATCCGTCGTTAACAATGAGTAGATTGCCCACGGACAAACCAAAGGGCGCGAATGTTTAGTATTTATGCAACGTTATGGCTTATTTATAAGAAATAGCCACACACCATAAGCGTTACCTTGCCTAAAAATCAATTTACTGTTTCAAATTCAACCGCGAAAGGTAAACAGGCACTAATTAATGCGTGAAGTTATGTCCGCTCAAACGGCTCTTAAGGCTAGTTTGCTATTTGTTATACAAATAAAATAGTGACAAATTATGTCTTTGCTGCCCTACGCTCTTTAAGCACAAACAAAATACATGCTATAATCGCGGCCTTTCCAAGTTAACAGCAATCTGTATAAGCGAAATTATTCATGAGCGAAAATAGTCACATTAAAGTCATTGTTGGCATGTCCGGCGGTGTTGATTCTTCTGTATCTGCATATTTATTACAACAACAGGGCTACCAAGTTGAAGGCCTGTTTATGAAGAACTGGGAAGAAGACGACAATGATGAATATTGTGCCGCCGCTGATGATTTAAAAGATGCGCAAGCTGTGTGTGATAAATTAGGTATTGAGCTTCACACTGTTAACTTTGCAGCAGAGTATTGGGACAACGTATTTGAGTACTTTTTAGCAGAGTACAAAGCAGGTCGTACACCGAATCCAGACATAATGTGTAATAAAGAAATTAAATTTAAAGCCTTTTTAGAATTTGCGGCTCAAGCACTCGGTGCTGACTTTATTGCAACGGGTCACTATGTTCGCCGTGAGCTTCGCGATGACAAATACGTTATGTGTCGCGGACTTGATAACAATAAAGATCAAAGCTACTTCTTATATACCCTAAGCCATGAACATATTGGCCAAACGTTATTCCCGGTAGGCGATATCGAAAAACCAGAAGTACGCCGCATAGCAGAAGAGCAAGACCTAATCACGCACGATAAAAAAGACAGCACAGGTATCTGCTTTATTGGTGAGCGTAAATTTAAAGACTTTTTACAAAAGTTCTTACCAGCACAACCTGGCGTTATTGAAGACACTGACGGTAATAACGTAGGCGAGCACGAAGGCTTAATGTACCACACACTTGGACAACGCAAAGGCTTGTTAATTGGTGGTATGAAAGAAGGTTCTGGCGAACCATGGTACGTAGTTGATAAAGACTTAGAACGTAACGTACTTATTGTGGGCCAAGGTAAAGATCACCCTCGCCTATACAGTAATGGTCTTAATGCAAACCAATTGCATTGGGTTGATCGCATTGGTCCTAAAGGTACCACTCGCTGCACAGTAAAAACACGTTACCGCCAAGAAGACTTAAGCTGTACCCTACTTGTAGGTGAAGACGGCATGGCCCGCGTATTGTTCGACGAGCCACAAAAAGCAGTGACACCTGGTCAATCTGCCGTATTTTACGCAGAAGATGTGTGTTTAGGCGGTGGTATTATTGATTCGGTGATCAAGTAATGAATGAACACCAAGTCATGGCGCTTGCCGCCATGTGTCAAGTAGCTAAGCAAGTTCAAAAAATTGCCCAGTACGGCAGTAATAATGAGCACGACTTAGAAGTATTACTTTCAAGCATTATTCAAACATCACCGGCTTCGCCAGAAGATGTTTACCAAGGTACTGACAACTTACGTGATGGCTATAAAACATTAATGGCGCAGCTAACCGCAGGCGCTCAAAAAGATGTTGAAATAGTAAAATACGTAGGTGGTTTAATGCAGCTTGAGCGTGCGCTAAGTGCAAACGATAAAAGCTTAAACGAATTAGGTAAACGAATTGATGATATTCATCGTCGTTTAGATCACTTTGCTATTACCGACGAGAGCGTTGTTGCCGGTTTAGCAGATATATACTCGTCGGTGCTGAGCCCCCTTGGGCACCGAATACAGGTTTATGGTAAACCCGAGTTATTAAAACAGCAGCTCACTCAAAATAAAATCCGTGCGTTATTATTAGCCGGCATTAGAAGTGCAGTATTATGGCGACAAATGGGCGGTAAACGCCGTCACTTTTTCTTTGCAAAAAGAAAAATACTCGCCATTGCTAAAACAAAAATTTAACTATCGTTCAAACTAAAATTTAGGAGTTATTATGGAGCTTTCAGCGTTAACGGCTATCTCTCCAGTGGATGGTCGCTACGGCAGCAAAACCACTGAACTGCGCAGTATTTTCAGCGAATTTGGCTTAATCAAATACCGCGTAATTGTTGAAGTGCGTTGGTTGCAAGCGTTAGCTGCAGCAAGCGATATTAAAGAAGTGCCTGCATTTAGCGAAGAAGCTAATGCACTTCTAAACGCCATTGTAGATAACTTCAGTGAAGCTGATGCACAGCGCGTTAAAGACATTGAACGTACGACAAATCACGATGTTAAAGCGGTTGAATACCTACTAAAAGAAAAAGTCGCCGATAACAGTGAGCTTCACGCAATTAACGAATTTATTCACTTTGCTTGTACTTCAGAAGATATTAATAATCTATCTCATGGTTTAATGCTAAGCGAAGCGCGTAAAAACGTTTTACTTCCTTATTGCGATGAACTTTTAAGCGCAATTAAAGAAAAAGCGATTGAGTACAAAGCAATCCCAATGATGACTCGTACGCACGGACAACCAGCAACACCATCAACTATGGGTAAAGAGTTTGCTAACGTATACATGCGTTTAAAGCGTCAACGCGGGCAAATTGCACAAGTAGAAATGTTAGGTAAAGTTAATGGTGCTGTTGGTAACTACAACGCTCACCTTAGCGCATACCCAGATTACGACTGGCATACACACGCAGATAAGTTTGTATCAAGCTTAGGTTTAACACTAAATCCATTTACGACACAAATTGAACCGCATGACTATATTGCAGAGTTGTTTGACGCAATTGCACGCTTTAACACTATTTTGCTCGATTTTGACCGTGACATGTGGGGTTACATCGCACTTAATCACTTTAAGCAAAAAACAATTGCCGGCGAAATTGGCTCATCTACAATGCCGCACAAAGTTAACCCAATTGATTTTGAAAACTCAGAAGGTAACTTAGGTTTAGCAAACGCTATTTTTGCTCATCTTGCACAAAAATTACCAGTATCGCGCTGGCAGCGTGACCTTACCGATTCAACGGTATTACGTAACTTAGGTGTAGGTATGGGTTATGCGATCATTGCATACCAATCAACACTTAAAGGTGTAAGCAAGCTTGAAGTAAACGAGCAACGTTTAGCTGACGAGCTTGATCAAAACTGGGAATTACTCGCAGAACCAATTCAAACAGTGATGCGTAAATATGGTATTGAAAAGCCATACGAAAAACTTAAAGATTTAACACGCGGTAAACGTGTAAATCAAGAAATAATGGCTGACTTTATCGATGGTCTTGACCTTCCAGAGCACGCTAAAGTAGAAATGAAAAAACTAACACCTGCTAATTACATTGGCCGTGCTGTTGAGTTTATTGATGACTTAGTTTAAAAACTAAATTACTCTTTTAAAAAGCGAAAGGCTCATCCTTTCGCTTTTTTTGTTTTAACCCCATTGCACTAACTAGTAGGCATGATGTATGTATCAATTAAAAATAAATAATTTGTCTGAGCAAGAGTTTTTAAGCCATTTTTGGCAAAAAAAGCCGCTTTTAATCAAACAAGGTTTTGCAGATTTTCAAGACCCACTTGATGCTAATGAACTTGCCGGCCTCGCAATGGAAGAAAGCATAGAGTCACGTATTATTACCAATCATAAAAACGATTGGCAAACGTACCAAGGTCCATTTGAAGACTTTGAGCAGTTAACAGACGATCATTCTACATTGCTAGTACAAGCAGTTGATCACTGGCATAGCGAAGCTGCACAACTACTAGAGCCATTTAGGTTTATTCCAAACTGGCGCATAGATGATTTAATGATCAGCTATTCAACGCCTAATGGTGGTGTTGGCCCACACTTAGATCAGTACGATGTATTTATTATTCAAGGCGAAGGCAAACGTCATTGGCGTGTAGGTCTGCCTGATCCGACACTTAAGCAGTTTGCTCAAAACAAAAAATTACTGCAAGTAGAAGCATTTGAAGCCGTAATAGATTGCATATTAGAGCCCGGCGATATTTTATATATTCCACCTGGGTGTCCTCACGAAGGTTACGCTGTAGAAAATGCACTCAATTACTCAGTTGGTTTTAGAGCCCCTAATCAACAAGATTTATTGTCGAGCTTCGCCGATCATATTATTGATACCGAAAGCGGTCAAAAACGCTACACCGATGGTAATCTCACACTCAGAGAATCTAAAGGTGAGCTTAATAATATTGAAGTCACTAAAGTTAAAACATTAATGCAAGGACTGCTTGAAAACGACACGTTATTCAAACAATGGCTAGGAACAACCTTAAGCCAACCTAAACATGAAATGGACTTAGCGCCTGCTGAAGAGCCATTTTCAGCTGAGCAAATAACGAATGCATTAACTAATAACACCATTGTGTTTGAACGCTTAGGTGGCACACGCGCTATTTATCAATTGCTTGAAGAAAACATTTTGTTAAGTGTAAACGGCGAAAATTACACAGTGTTATTAACTGACTTAGCTGCGGTGAAACTACTAACTGACGATATCGAGTTTGAAGCCTCGCAGTTAAAATTTTTAAAACCTAGTCTAGTATTTATTCAAACCTTTACTACACTCGTTAATGAGGGAATTTGGTTTAACTAGGAGTTTGCCATGGGCTATCAAGTTGATAAAGTAGAATGGGCTATACGTAAGGATATGCTTCAACTAATTCGTGAGCGTGTTTTTGTTTATGAATTACACATACCTAAACGTATAGAATTTGATAGCCTAGATAAATTTGCGTTGCATGTACTTGTTACAGACGACACTCACTGCCCCGTTGCTACAGGCCGATTATGTACTGATGGCTTAATTGGTCGAATAGCTGTACTACCCGCACACCGAAACCGCAATGTATATAAATCGCTTCTCAATTTCATTATTGATTTAGCATCAAATCAGGGGATAGAAGCTGTCAGTATTAATTGTATTCTAGATGAAGTAGAACGTTTTAAGCGAAATGGCTTTATTCAGCAAGGAAATGTGTTTATGGAGGCGGGAATTCCTAGGCAACGTATGCAATGCTCTGTTTCGGCGTTTAATACAACGCCTTTCACACTTGTCCATTAGATTAAGAAAAGGGCAATAAATAAACCATCACCCTCTACTTTTTTACTTAACCCAAGCTGTAGTTACTTTGCCTCATTTGCCCACAGAGGTTCATTTTCATACATTTCGTACAAGCCATGTGCTCTATTTATAAGTAAGTTAGCAAAATCTACCTGCGTTTTGTCACGGGCGCCTGTACTCATAATTTGATCCGCTTTTAATTGCCACTGCAAAGAAAAGTAACGCATTGCATCGCGGGCATCTGTAGCCGCACTAACCTCAGCATGATCTGTAGGTAACCGCCCTGTTACCACCCAATATGTTTTACCATTTTGTGCTTTAAATTTCCACATTGCGCAAAGTGGCGCTAAAAATCGGCTATCTTTATCAACTACTGACTTTGGCATAATGCCCTTTTCAGCTAAGTGCTTTTGCGCTGCCTGAAAACATTCACGCTGCCATGCAACACGTTGTTGCTCAGCTAAAGCTTGCTCTTGTGCTGTTAACGGTTTTTTTTCTTGTTGCTGCATTTTTAATAACCTTTTACTTCTTTTTTTACACTCTAAGGGCTTAGTAAATAAGGTGCAAGTATAAAATGGCCGTTTACACCTTCAAGCGCTCTGTTTGCTGAATTTTCAGCCAAACTACTATTTTATATTGTGATCAAACGAACCTACATCACCCGGAAAAACTACTGGAGACTCAACACCGTCTTTACTAACAGAGGCTACACCAAAGTAATAATTATCAATCACTACATTTTTAAGTGTGAACTCTGAAACCCTGCCAACGTATTTACTAAACTGCCATTGCGGCTCGCTCGTGTAACGCCAATAAATTTTGTAACCCGCAATATTTTCATCACTGCTTTTTTGCCATGAAAACGACGTATCGGCTGTAACTGCTCCTGTTATTTTAACTTCTTTTGGCGGTGCAGGTGCCCACGCCATTGATGCCATCGTTACCGCATTAAGTGAAGTTAACTTGGCCGTATAGTCAAAATCAACGCCTTCAATAGTATCACCATACTCAACCCCATTTTCGGTGCGTAAATCTTGATGCTGGCGATCGTAATGCTCGTTAGTTTCCATAATACGCACTGCGGCAAAACCTGCATCGTTAAATGGACGATGATGCCCACCACGGCCAAACCTATCTAATCGATATACAAGCATTGTATCTAAATTAGGAATGTATCTATCCGCAATAGTATCTATGTAGCGCGCTAAATTACGACTCGCAGAATCAACTTCACCACCTCTAAAGCGGCGAGTATTAGCTTGCTCTTTTGTTTCTACAACACGGGTACCTTCTGAAAATATACGTGCAGTTGTATTATCGGTTACCCCATTAATACCGGTAATATTGCCAATCATATCGTTGTTTAAAACGCCATGAACTTGCCAGTCATGCTTTTGCGCGTAAGCCGTTAATATTTTCCCACCAAACAAACCTTGCTCTTCGCCCGAAAGCGCCGCGTAAACTACCGATCCATTAAATTTGTATTTACTTAAAACACGAGCAGCTTCTATTACACCTGCCACGCCTGATGCGTTATCATTTGCTCCAGGTGAATCACTCGTAAAGTCCATAACATCACTTACACGAGAATCTATGTCACCCGACATCATCACCATGCGATTCGGCTCGCTCGACCCACGTTGAATAGCCACTATATTAACCACTTCAATAGGATTAGGAATGCGTTTTTCGCCCGATATAGTGTCCTTTACTTCAATAATTTCTAGGCAACCGCCACACTGTGCGGATATTTTTTCAAATTCTTTTTTTATCCAGCGCCTAGCCGCACCAATGCCTCGAGTATCCGATTTAGTTTCTGAAAGCGTATGGCGAGTACCGAAATCCACCAGCGTTTGAATATCACTACCAATACGTTCGGCTGATACTTTAGCTGCTATATCATGTAGTTTTTGCTGTTCGGTATATTGAAGTTGTGTTTTCCCATGTGCTGATAGTGCAAGTGTGCAGGCGCCTGCAATTGCAGTAAATTTAAGTAACGTTGTTGTGATTTTCAAAGATGTTTTAAGCATTTAGTAGCTCCTAATTATTATAGTGTAACCATTACTTAACTAAGATTTTATGGCAATACATTTGAGGTAGATGTAGAAAGGAGCACGCTAAAGCGCATTTACAAGAGGTTACGCGGATAGTAAAAGCTATTTAATTCCAATAGATACTGGGCCAAAACTGATTATGTATACTTTAATGAGTGGTTTTAATACCAAATTCTTTTAAAAACGCCTTATGTCCTCCTAAGCTTGCAAGCACACCAACAGAAAACATAAATATTAATACAAATGCTAAACAGCTCAAAAAATCAGAATTATTTGCAGGATTAATATAGTAGTTAAGTAAAAAACCACTTAATACACCTATAAAAGCAATTTTGTTAAATAAAAAGTAACTTGGGATCTCAAATGCCCAAACAGAGGTATTGTTTACAAACTGCCTATATCCATACGTAATAAAAGCCAGCATACCAATAATACTAATTAAAAAAGTAGATACTGTCGTTAATACACTCATATTTTTATAAATAAGCGCATATCCTAATTGTAAAGAATAAATAAATACTGCAAACCATACTAAAACAGCTGGCCCTAGAATTAATCCCATTTTCAATCCTTGAATAATACTTAAGCAGTTAATTGCCAATACACTATTATAGTAATAAGTAAAATTACATGTGTTCTGCAAAATAATCTATTTAAAAATTTATTTTTCGTGGCACACTATGAACGTGTTTATAAAAAAGTTTAAGTTATGCGTCAGCTAAAAAACGATACCATTGAAGCAAACCAAATCAAATCAGAACAAACTGATTTTGGCCCTATAACTGTATTTCAAAATCAACAGTATCGTTGGCTAACACTTGCACAAAAAAAAGATGAAGATATTACTATTCAAGGTGTTATGTGCCTTGTGCATCCAGAACAAGTAATCGTCCCTGTAAATCAATGCATGTTGCTCTTTTTACTTAAACCTGTAAATACACTAAACATATTAAATTTAGGCTTAGGAACCGCAGGGTTTGAGCGAATCATGTATCACCTGCAAAACCATACGCCTTACATAAATATCATTAATACATTTAGTACAATCGAAATAAATCCAAATATAGCCTCTATTGCAACGCAATTATTTAACCTACCAAGTAACCACAATATCCACTTACAATGCGCTGAGCAGTATATTTCAAAATGCACAGCTAACTTTAACGTAATTACTATTGATATTTTTAGTGGTGAACATCATCAGCCTTTTTTAACCAATGACAGCTTTTGGCAAAACATAAATCGCTGTAGTGAGCCAAATACTCAAGTAATCGTTAATTTAAACCCGCAAACAGGTCAAGAATTACAAGCCCTTTTGGTACTGATAAGGCAACATTTTAAATGCTTGGCGCTAATAGAGTTTAATGAATATAAAAATATAGTATTGATATTGTGCCAACATACGTTGATGCATATTAACGTTGATGAAATACAAAACTCACCTTTGTTTATAAATTTTGCGCCAGACCTTTATAAAAGTATTAACAGCATTTACCACATTGAATAAAACGTCCTACCGCCCAGGTTCATGTTTTTCATAGCACGGTAAGCTTGTTTCTAACAGCTCCCAGTTAGCCTTAGATGTAACAAAGTTATGCGACAATACTTGTTCAGTAATATCGCTATCAAATATACCTAGACGAATTCGTATTCTGCTTTTGTCATCTGCATTACTACTATAAACAGGAGAGCCACAACATTTACAAAAATAGCGCGTACGCCCTGCTTTAAAACTATATTCACTGAGTCGTTCTTGCCCTTTCGTTATTGTGAAGTCATCTGTATTTACAAAGCCATTAGTTGCAAATGCAGTCCCGCTATTTTTTCTACATAGTGAACAATGGCAATGAATAATGCTGGTTATACTACCCAATACTTCAACACTTACTTCACCGCACAAACACGAACCCGTATACATAAAACGTCCTAATAATTTAATTAATTTCAACTCAGCTAAAATTTGCTGAGCTGATTGAATACAATGACAATATTACATTTTTCAAGCTCAATCAAACCATAACTAATGTTTTAGTGATTGACATAAAAAAGTTAAATTGGTTATATGACTTTTAATAAAAACCATAGCCGAAATTAAAATTGGTTAACCAAATATCATTAATATTACGAGAGCCAATTATGTCTTCTAAACACATTTTATTTCTTTGCTTATTCAGCACCCTATCAGCATGTTCAACCATTCAAAAAAACACATCGAGCGATTGGCTGCTTATTGATAACTTTGAACATTCACTTAGCAAGTGGCAAAGTGTTGATACTCAAAATGAAACCAAACCACAAGTTAAAAATCCACAAATAACAATTATACAACCAGAACAAGCAATCGCATCTGTTAATCATTATTTACTAAAAAAGCCTGCGGCTGAAGGCATTTTAGGAAATCGTAAAGCGCTTTCTTATACAAAACTTCCACTAGCGGTTGAAGTTGGTCAAACCTACACATTTTATATACGTATAAACGTCGCTGCGTTTCCCAATAATCACGCTTTTGGGCTGAGTAATCTTACTCCGGAGTTAATTAATAAACATGCGTACGATGCATTTGAGCCAACACTTCGCGTAACCGATAAAACAGAATCAAACGGGCTTGTAAACGATGGCGCATTAATGGTTAAAACCGACAGCGGGTATAGCAATATTCAAAACTACACTAGTAAGCAATCAGCCAAGCCTCTGCAAACAAATACCTGGTACGACGTATGGTACGTTGTTAATAACGCAGCAGTCTCAGAGCAAGGGCAACAATACGATGTTTATGTAAAAGGCGGTGAATTTAGCAAGCAAACTCTAGCATATAAAAATGCACAATTTAGAATGAAGCGCGAACAACCGCTTATATATTTTTTAGCAAACTGTAATACAGGCCCAATTAAAAAGCCTTACGGTAATGGTGGGCTCAAATACGATGATTTATACATGAGCGAAGGAATAAATCTAAGTAACCCAACGCAATAGATAAGAATAATACTCATAATTAATGACCTACAAACCTGCATTTAAAAATACTTAAATGGTATGATACTCGCCATTATTTGCCATTTAAGTTTTTAAAATGTATCGATTATTTGAAAAAATGACAAAAGCATTTCCTGAGGACCAACCCACTCAGCCGCCTTCTACTTTATTTGCTTTTTGTCGCCACTACACCAAAGGAATGGAGCTGTCGCTACTACTTATGTCAATCAGCGCCGCCATGCTTGCTATTTTAGAGGTTTCTCTATTTAGCTACATGGGCCAACTTGTCGATTGGTTAACGGCTTACACTCCCGAAACCTTGTTTATAGAGCAAAAGTCTGAACTTATTAAAATGGCTGTTATGCTGTTATTAGTATTGCCCATCGTCGTATTTTTTCATTCTGCTATTTTACACCAAGCATTACTGGGCAATTACCCTATGTCTATCCGCTGGTTAGCGCATCGTTATTTACTGCGCCAAAGTGTTAGCTTTTATCAAAATGAATTTGCAGGAAGAATAGCCACTAAAGTACTGCAAACTTCTTTAGCCGTTCGTGAAACAGTGACTAAACTACTCGATGTATTAATGTATATCGTGGTTTATTTTGGCTCTATGGTATTTTTAGTTGCCGAAGCCGATTGGCGCTTAATGATCCCGTTACTGGTTTGGTTAGCTTTATACATCTGCGTGCAGCTTTATTTTGTACCGCGCCTTAAAAAAATTGCCAGCTCACAAGCCGATGCGCGCTCAGAAATGACTGGTCGTATTGTTGATAGCTACACTAATATTTCTACCATTAAATTGTTTTCGTATACCCAACGCGAAGAGCAATACGCAAAACAAAGCATGGATGTATTTTTACAGCCCGTGTACAAGCAAATGCGCTTAGTAACCAGCTTAAACTTTGTTATTCAAAGCTTAAATTATCTATTAGTATTTTCGGTTGCCGCTGTATCACTTTATTTATGGTCGCTTAGCGCAATTAGCGCCGGAGCCATTGCAGTTGCTGTTAGCTTAGCGCTTAGATTAAACGGTATGGCGCAGTGGATCATGTGGGAAATAAGTAGCTTATTTGAAAACATTGGCACCGTAGCCGATGGTATGAAAACACTGTCAAACCCTATCGAAGTTGCCGATAAACCAAACGCCGATACACTTAACGTAAGCCAAGGCGCCATTGAGTTTAACAACGTACACTTTAACTACGGTAAAGCGTCAAACGAAACTAATCGAAGCCCAGTAATGAACGGTTTAAACTTAAATATTAAACCTGGCGAAAAAATTGGTTTAGTCGGTCGCTCTGGCGCGGGTAAATCAACACTTGTTAACTTATTACTGCGCTTTTACGATACAGACTCAGGAACAATAAAAATTGATGGGCAAAACATCACAGACGTAAGCCAAGAAAGCCTACGCCGATATATAGCCATGGTAACGCAAGATACCTCCTTGCTTCATCGCTCAGTAAAAGACAACATTTTGTACGGTCGCCCCGATGCAACCCACGATGAAATGCTCAACGCCACCAAACAAGCTAAAGCACTTGAGTTTATAAATGACTTAGTCGACAGCAAAGGCAATAAAGGCTTTGATGCACAGGTGGGCGAACGCGGTGTTACGCTTTCGGGCGGTCAACGCCAACGTATTGCTATTGCACGTGTGCTACTTAAAAATGCCCCCATACTTATACTCGACGAAGCCACCAGCGCACTCGACTCTGAAGTAGAAGCTGCAATTCAGGCAAGTCTTGATGATTTAATGACAGGCAAAACAGTTATTGCCATAGCGCATAGGCTCTCAACCATTGCGCAAATGGATAGATTAATTGTACTCGATGATGGGGGCGTGGTTGAACAAGGCACTCACGAGGAACTAATCGCTAAAGCCGGAATTTACGCTGCACTTTGGACTCACCAAACTGGCGGATTTATAGGAGTAGATTGATCATATAAGACCCTAGATATTAGCCTTTATTTTGATGCAACTAAAAACATAAAAGCGAAGCTGCTTACAAGGCTCTTCGCTTTAAATGTAAATTTTTTGTTTCATGAAACATTTGTCTAAATATTAGTGTCGTTCACTGCTTTGTAAAACGTTCATTCACTTCATATTTCTAATTGTTAAAATATTAATAACTCAACGTCCCTAGCATAGCTCTTTACTATAGATTTAAATAAAAATTGTAAAAATAAATTATTTTTCAATTTATACATCAAGTTATAAAAACAATCCAACCTTGCTTCATTAAAAATATTTCTCTAGTTCCAATATTAGGTATTTATTAGCAGTAGTAATATCTCTATTTTGATAAAAGTTAAACTGATTGATACAGAAAAAAACATCTCGCCTAAGCAAAAAAACAATGTTAACAGGTGTAATTTAATTATTAACAAAATAAATATTTAACTATCTATTGTTAACAATGTGTAATTGTGTAAATATTAAACAGTTGCTTTGGTGTTACTTTAAAATCAGTACAACAAAGTTACATTACACACTATTTCACTTTTATTAAAACGTATCCATGTCGGTGTGCTTATGCTGGTATTTTCATAAGCTTGAGTTTGAATATGGATACAAATAATAGAAGGTACACACAAAAGAGATTGTTTCATCTAGGGCCTGTTTATCTTTCGATGATTAAATTCACAAAAGTCACTCGCACTAGTTAAAGAAGCATATCTACATTAATTTGCATGGAGATTTTATATGAATATATTAAAACTACTATCCTGTTCTACTTGCGCAATACTCTGCACAGCAACACATGCTGCAGATTGGGACGCATATAGTATTCCGGCTTCTGCTGGATCAGGTAAAACATGGCAATTACAAACTGTTTCCGACCAATTTAACTACCAAGCCGGTACTTCAAATAAACCGGCAGCATTTACCAATCGTTGGAATGCTTCGTATATTAATGCTTGGCTTGGGCCTGGTGATACTGAATTCAGTTCAGGTCATTCCTACACTACTGGTGGTGCGTTAGGCCTTCAGGCAACTGAAAAAGCAGGAACAAATAAAGTGCTTGCAGGAATTGTTTCTTCAAAAGCAACTTTTACATACCCACTTTATCTTGAGGCAATGGTAAAACCGAGTAATAACACTATGGCTAATGCCGTATGGATGCTGAGCTCTGATTCAACTCAAGAAATTGATGCAATGGAGTCCTACGGCAGTGATCGTGTAGGGCAAGAGTGGTTTGACCAACGTATGCACGTAAGTCACCATGTTTTTATACGTGAGCCATTTCAAGATTACCAACCAAAAGACGCAGGCGCATGGGTATACAATAGCGGTGAAACATACCGAAATAAATTTCGTCGCTACGGTGTACATTGGAAGGACGCATGGAACCTAGATTACTATATTGATGGTGTATTAGTTCGCAGCGTTTCGGGTCCGAATATAATTGATCCTGAAGGCTATACAGGCGGCACAGGGCTAAATAAACCAATGCACATCATTTTAGATATGGAACATCAGCCTTGGCGTGATGTAAAACCAAATTCAACCGAGCTAGCTGATTCAAACAAAAGTATATTTTGGATTGATTGGGTACGTGTTTACAAAGCAAACTAAGTCATTCTAAAATATTTGTAATACTAGGTTTTATTACTTCTCGTTATACGACACGGAGCAATAAAATTTAAGCTCCCCAAAACTACTTAATGCGGCTATTACAGCCGCATTAAGTATAATTAATCTGAACTCTGGATAGTAAATCTATCTCGAGCAGCTATTGACGCGTGAATTCGCCTTATTTTCACTGAAAACCTCAGGCTAGAGAAAATAAATTTAAATATCTTTACAATTCAATGTGTTAGCAAGAATCTTGACCAAAGTTCAGATTAATTAATCTCAAAAAATAAATACATCACCACCCCTCTATTTAATTAAAAATAAAAATCGGCATCTACTATTATCTTCATAAAAATAAATTTGTTCATAAATACTTTGTCGGCTTAATCATTAAGCTAACAGCTTTATGGCGCTAGCAGCGCTTGCTGATCTTTGAGGATTAAATTTGTTCAACTCAGGGGTAATTTAATTGCAGCGCGAGATTTGTAATCTAGTAGGCTCGGTAACTGCTGCTGCGTCCTACTCACTTCTTACCTACAACAGGCAACGATGAAAGAAACCGTGGGCAGCGCGTGTGTTCTTTATGTATAGTTGTCACCTATTGGGGAATAGCCACACTACATAGGCTCTGCCTTGCCTAAATACCAAACGCACTGCTGTAAATTTAACCTCAAAAGATAAGCAGGCGCTAGTGTGTATCAGCGTTATAAAATTTTATTTTCGCTTGATCTATTTCACTCGATGACAATCTTAATGTTTCGTATAATAATTCAAAATCAAAATCATTTTGTCCGTAAACAAATTTTAATATTGATTCTATTAATAACATTCGCTCATCTTGATCCGATATATCATTAGCAAGCTCTGTAGCAAAAGGTAAATCACGTTCAATAGATTTTTCGCCAACAATACGTTTTGCGTAACTAGCTTCATTACTCGGCATTAATGACTTCAGCCAATCACGTGCCATATCAGGATCATTTTCAATTAAACGAGAGCCAATATTGCTCATTACCCATTTTTTAGCAGAAACTGGCAGTGTGGGCGCTAAATCAATCAACATACCTAATTTATTATAAGGTATATCAATACTAAGGTTATTTAATAGCTTATCACGGAAAAAAGGATCTTCTTGCGCTAATGCCACGTCAAACGAACGACCTATATATTCCTCGTTAGTCGCCATATATTTCAGTAGTTGCACTATTCCTACATGCCTACTTGCTTCATCTTCAATACTATTAACCCAGTTCAAAGACTGTTCTAAATTTTCTGAAGCGAGTTTTTTTGTGTAAAATTTAATGGTCTCAAATTTTAATTGAGAGTTAGGCAATTCTGAAATTATATTTTCAGCATCATTTGGTTGCTGCTGTATTAATTGCATCAAAACAAAACCCATTAAATGCGCATACATATCTGGGCGTGGCTGTTGGCTAAACCACTCCATCACTGCGCCAGCATTTTTTCTACTCCATTGATTTAACAGTTTATCAATCACACCAGATTTAACGGCAGGGCTCAAAGAAAATCTTACGTCTTCAATGGCTGTAATGGGGCTCTCATCCATAAGCGAAGAGTATGCAACAGTGATTAAATCAACTTGAGTGCTATTATCAAATCCTTTATTTTGAATCCACTCAGACAAATTTTGTAGATCATATTGACCAATGACAGGAACAACACTATTTAGTAAGCGATTACGCATTATGGTATCCAGCCCAAGCATATGCTCTAAGGCTGATGGCCAATTTACCTTAATCCATGCCAAATAAAGAGGTTGCGTTGTTGCAAGTTTAATCTCTACCGTTTCATCACGTAATTCAATAAGAAGTAGTTCAATACAAATAGAAAACTCATCATTGACTTTCATATCGCTTAATTTCGTATCACAGCTATCAAACACAACTCCCAAGTGCTGTTCCGCCTTAGTTGAAACAAAGCGTGTTGTCTCTAAAGTAACTTCACTTTCGGGTGAGTCATCAGTATCAGAGGCATCTGGACTTAGCAAAAAAAACTCGGCACGTAGATAAAAAACAAATAGTGCGGCAATCGACAAAGCTAAAACTATTTTAATTTTAATAAGTGCCTCCTTATACCAATTTTAATACCGTAAATAATACGTTTTATGCAGGCCCTGTTCAGCTCTTTGGATTAAATTTGCTCTATCTGAGACGATTTAACCACGGCGTAAGATTTGTAACCTCGCGGGCTAAGTAAAAACCAAACAGCAAAGAGTAAATTGCCTGGATAATACTTAAAGGTAGTGTAAATAATTTACTAGATAGTTAGATATTGCCTGCCTATTTATCACGCGTCAATTAATATAATAAATACATTAAATTAACACCAAAGACACATAAACAGAGGTAAATAAAATTTAATCAAAATGCTCATGGTTAAAAATAGCCCTATCATTTTAATGAGACCCACTCCCTTTACAAAAAAAGCGAAGTAATTATAAAATCACTTCGCTTTGGTTATAGATATTGTGATGAACAATATTTATTACTTTAATAGATAAGCTATACAATTAACCTCAAACCAATCATCACTAGCATAACCACATTTGCAATCACACCAATTAAGAAGAAGTAACTACGCGGGCTTGGGTTTTTCTCTGTTGCTATAGCGTAGTACAGTACCATGTGAATTAAACGCGCAATTAAGTACACCCAAATACACATTGCAAATATTGGGCTTTGGTAATTAATTACAAATGCAAATAACACAGTACCTATAAATAATGCGCTGTTTTCAAGCGTATTATGAAATGTACGATGCGCCCTGAATATAAAGCTGTCGTGCGATAAATCTTCATCAATTTTACCTGGCACCGCATTAGGCTCTTTTGCTTTACTAAACGTAGCCACTGCCCATTGTACAACCAACATAATTAAATACAGGTAAAACGCTAAGTAAGCCGAAAGTGTAACTTCAGTCATTATTAAATCCCTTATTGTGTTTTTAATTGGTATTATCCAGCAAGTTTTAGGTCGCACTTAGTTTGTTGATAAATATAAGTTTAATTTAGTAAAACTATTTATGAATGTAAGTAATTCCACCTTTTTTATAAAAATTACCGACTAGATAAACCTTATTATCCAAACGCGACTGATTTACGAAACCGCGATAATGCAAATATAAAAAATACACTGCCGATTACGAATAAAGCCAAAAAGTAAGGCCAAACTACATCCCACCCCGCTCCTCTATATAAGATGGCTTGAGCAAACTTTACAAAATGAGTCGTAGGTGCAAATAACATAATATTTTGTACTATATCAGGCATGCTTTCGCGAGGGGTAACCCCGCCCGACAACATTTGCAATGGCAATAATATAAGGATCATCAGTAAGCCTAATTGCGGCATGGTACGCGCCTGCGTTCCTAATAATATTCCCAATGATGTTGTCGCAAATAAATGAATGGCGGCGCCCAATAAAAACAACGCTGCTGAGCCATGAATAGGCACTTGTAAAAAGCCTTCAATTACAATAAAAAGTGAAAAAGTGGTCAGTAATAAAATAACTAAACCATTGGCCCAAATTTTAGCAATTACAATTTCAAATGGCGTTAATGGCATTACTAATAAATGCTCCAGCGTACCGTGTTCACGCTCACGTATCACCGCAGCTCCGGTTAAAATAATCGAAATCATGGTAATAACGTTCATTAATTCCATCACACTGCCAAACCACACACTGGTCATATTGGGATTAAACATTATGTGCGCCGATTGCTTAATAGGCAGTGTGTATACCGTTCGATAGCCTTGAACAAATTCATTAATTTCAGCACTAATAATTGTTTGAATATAATTATCACCAATAAATGCTTGCGACATACGTGTGGCGTCTATATTCACTTGTAATGTAGGTTGCTTACCTGCAAGAACGTCACGCTCAAAGTGTGGCGGAATATTTAGCACAAAGGTATAACTTCCGTTATCAAGCGAAGGATCCACTGCACTTAACGCAATAACGTCAGGCGTTTTAAAGTAAGGGTCGTAAAATGCATTAATTATACGCTTAGATAGTTGTGATTGATCGCCGTCAACAACTGCAATAGGTGCATTATTTAACTCAATGGAAGTTGCCGAAGACACAACATAAATTAATCCTGTAAAAGCAAAAAACACAAATAATAACAGCACTTTATCGCGCCATAAGCTACGCAGTTCTTTGATACCTAAATTAAGAATATTACTAAGGCATTGCATGGCTATTTATCCTGCTTTGGAAGTAAAAATACACTGGCTAACGTCAGCACTGGTATAAAAGTAAGCAAAGGTAAAAACTGCGCCGATAAATCAGAAAAATTAAGTGCTTTATTAAACACACCACGGCATGCTTCTAAAAAGTATGTAGTTGGAAATAGTTTTCCGATTATTGCAGGAAAGCCTTCTAAGGATGAAACGGGGTCAATCAACCCGCAAAAATTAACAGCAATCATCAATACAACCACAGTTGATGCCGCTAATGCCGATATTTGTGTCTTAGTAAAAGCCGAAATTAACAGCCCTACACCAGTTGTTGCTGTTATATACAATAAAGCAGCCAAGCTCAACGCCCATAAACTTCCTTTTAGCGGAACACCAAATACAGTGACAGCTAGGGCAACTAAGCCAAAAAAACTTACCATACTAACTAAAATGTAAGGCAGTTGTTTACCAATAATAAATTCGAGTCGCGTAACCGGTGTAACATATAAATTAGTGATTGAACCTAATTCTTTTTCACGTACAACACCCAACGCCATTAATATTGCAGGAATAAACACTAACAAAAGTGGAATAACAGCAGGCACCATGGCCTCAATACTTTTAAAGTCTTGATTATAACGATAGCGTGATTCAATATTCGCCGGTACTAAATTGGGTATGACTCCATAAGTACGCAATGATAAGTCAGTTAGATAACTGTAATACGAACTCGTCATATAACCCGATATAGTTTCTGCCCTAAAAGGCATAGAACCATCAATCCAAACTACAATTTCTGGCGTGCGCTCGCGTTTCAATTGCTGGCCAAAATTAGGTGGGATCTCAACGGCCACACTTAACTCGCCGCTGCGCATTCGTTTATCTAGCTCTGAAGGGCTTTTAATATCAGCTTTTTGTATGAAGTAGCGCGATCCGGCAATATTTTGAACGTAATCGCGACTCTCGGGGGTTTGATCTTGGTCCATCACCGCAAAGCTCAAATCTTCAACATCAAAGGTAATCCCATAACCTAAAATAAACATTAAAATAATTGAGCCTAGCAACGCAAAGGTTAAACGAATAGGATCGCGCCATAGCTCCAGCGTTTCGCGATGAGCATAGCCAAACAAGCGTAAAAAACTAAAAGCGGTATTCGCTTTCTTTTTACCAATTGGCGGTATTTTAGGTTCAATCTCAGGTAATGGTTCAGGCTCATCGACCGTCGTTGTAGACAAAGCAGAACTCGCTTGAGACTCAAGCACCGCCTCTTCTAAATAAGCAATAAAGGCATCTTCGAGCGTATCTGCACTGCGCGCTTTGCAAAGTGCAGCGGGTGTATCACTGGCAAGTATTTTTCCTGCATGCATCAACGAAATTCTATCGCAGCGTGCGGCTTCATCCATAAAGTGAGTCGAAATAAAAATAGTAACGCCCTGCTCACGCGATAACTCAATAAGTAATTCCCAAAAGTCATCACGTGCAACAGGATCTACGCCCGAGGTAGGTTCATCAAGTATAAGCATTTCAGGGCTATGCACTACCGCAACCGCAAGCGATAAACGCTGGCGAATACCTAACGGTAAATCGACAGGAAAATCATCACGGTATTTTTTAAGGTTAAACCGTATAATTAATTCATTAACGCGCGGCGCAATTTGCTCTGTTGGTAAATGAAATAAGCGCGCATGCAACACCATATTTTGCTCAACGGTTAATTCATTATAAAGTGAAAATGCTTGCGACATAAAACCAACGCGCTTACGAGTTTCTATATTGTTAGCATCAACAACTTGACCAAATAACTTAGCTTCGCCACTGCTTGCCGGTTGAAGGCCTGTCAGCATTTTCATAGTTGTGGTTTTACCACAACCATTTGATCCCAAAAAGCCAAAAATCTCGCCTTGTTCAATACGTAAACTAACATTGTTAACCGCTGTAAAATCGCCATATATTTTACTAAGCGCTGTAGCCTGAATAGCGGCTTCATCAGTTTTTAGATTATTCTGACGAGGAGGAACCACAAGTACGTGATGATCATGACGCTTTTCTTCAGGTAGCAATGATATAAATGCTTCATCAAGGGATTTTTTCCCTGTTTGAGCCTTAATCTCCTCTGGGCTACCAGTACCTATAACTTTGCCATCGTCCATGGCGATTAGCCAATCAAAATCATCTGCCTCTTCCATGTAAGCGGTAGCAACGAGTACACTCATACCATTATGCTGAGCGCGAATATGGTTAATCAATTGCCAAAATTGGCGACGAGAAAGCGGATCGACCCCCGTTGTTGGTTCATCCAAAATTAATAACTCAGGGTCATGAATTAACGCACAGCATAAACCGAGTTTTTGTTTCATACCGCCTGAGAGTTTTTCTGCAGGACGATCGGCAAACTCAGTGAGTCCAGTGCTTTTTAATAAGTTTTTGATTCGGTGCTGACGCTCTTTTTTTTCTTGCCCAAAAAGCCGACCAAAAAAATCAATATTTTCAAAAACAGAGAGTGTCGGGTATAAGTTTTTGCCTAATCCTTGTGGCATATAAGCAATACGTGGCGAAGTTGAAGTACGAAAGCGGCTACTACGCATATTGCCCCCTAACACTTCAACGTCACCATTTTGAACGGCACGTGCTCCTGCAATAAGTGCAAGCAAACTCGACTTACCTACGCCATCAGGGCCTATAAAACCCACCATACTGCCCGCAGGTAACTCCAGATTAATATTATCCAACGCTAAATTATTGCCATAGCGATGCGTAACTTGAGTAAGCTTAACCACACTAAAAGGCTTTTTAGCTTTGTTGCTCTGCTTTTTGCCATTGTTTTCATCAGCCATTATTCAGGCACTCTAACCTGCAACTGCATAGGCCAATTTTGCTCTGGTGCTAATAAAACATAAGCAAGTCCAGGCACGCCTGTTTTAACTTGTTCAATATGATCGCTTAATAATTTTGAATCTAGCTTCACTTTTACTCTAAACATCAGTTTGTCACGCTCGTTACGTGTTTCTACCGATTTAGGCGTAAATTGTGCTTGCGCTGATACAAAAGTAACTTTAGCGGGTAACGTGTATTGCGCAATTGCATCTATTACAATGCGTGCCTCAGAGCCTATTGTTACTTTGCCAGCTTGCGCTGTTGGCAAATAAATACTCATGTACACATCGGTTAAATCAAGCAAAGAAAAAACCTTCCCACCACTGCCAAGCACTTCACCTGGCTCTGCTAATCTATATAATATTCGGCCACTAATAGGCGCTTTAAGGGTGCTATCGGCAATATTACTTTGTAATCGCTCAATACGCGCTTGTGCTGCGTCTATTTCTGCATCCGACTGCACCACTTTTACATTTGCCGCTTTTAAAGCCGCTTGCGCTGTTGCAGCGCTTGTTCGTTGCTGATCAACTACTTCTTTTGAAATATGCCCTTGTTTGAGCAGTGCTACAGAGCGACGTAACTCGGTTTCTGCAAAAGTAAGTTCACTTTTATGTTGTTCTACAATTGCCAAAGCATATTTACGTGACTCAGTAGCAACACGTAACCCAGCATTAGCCTCACGTAATTGTGCATTTAAATCGTCAGTATCAATAACCGCCAATGTTTGACCGGCTTCGACCATGTCACCTTCTTGTGCTAAAACCTCAATCAAGCGCCCCGGCAATTTTGTTGCAATATCGTACTCGGTCGCTTCAATGCGGCCATTTCCATAGGCTACGCTCTCTGGCAATTGTTCAGATAGCAGTGCGGGTTGCTGAGTTTGCCAAACATACCAACCACCCCCACCCAATATGATCACAGCAGCGATTGTACTGAGAGATTTGAGTGTCGATTTAATCGTCATGCGGTAAAACTCCATGTATATAAAAGTAGGTAAATGTAGCCAGTCTTGGCCTATTTCATAAGATTAGGCTAATACTGCACTATTTTTGGTATTAACTATCACTGGTGTGACTCTACTTTGTTACTTCACGATAGTAGATGATTTTAATGAATTTTAAATGTCAGTATCCCTATTAATAATCTATCATTACCGCCGCTTATAAGCTTGATGCAGATCAAAAAACATTCAACTCAATAATAAAGATTTCAAATAAGCTAACAACCAATCAAAACGGTTAATATTTTTAAACGACAAAAAATATAATTAAACAGCCCGATTATTTACGTATATTTTTTACCATTAATATCTATTTTCGAACGTATACATTCCTTTATAAACTTCAACATTTGGTGGCTTTTTATAATTGTTAAAGTAATCGTAACCTTCTTTAAGGTTAAGCCAAAAAGGGTACCATTGGTTTGCTTTATGCTTTGATAAAACTTCATCCTCAAGCATAAACGGAAATGAATGAACCCTAAAAAAAGATTGCCCCGATTTTAACGCTGCAGCACCCAACGCGTAAATCTCATTTATATATTCATCAGTCATCGCATAACAGCCAATAGAAACACAGTTGCCATGCACCATCAGTGCACTGCCAGTTCGGTTGTGTGTCCGGTCATATTTATTTGGAAAGCCCAAATTAAATGATAAGTGATAATTGCTCCAAGGATTAAGCCCACTAGCATCAACATAATAAAAGCCTTCAGGGCTTTGGTTGTCGCCTTCTTTTAATTTAGGGCCAAGATCACCTGAAAAAGTACAAATTTCATAATTTTTGAAGTGTATAAATGTGCCATCATCCGACTCCAGCCAGACTTCTAGAATACCTGGGTCTTTGAATATTCGAATAAATATAGGTGCACCATATTCAAGCCCTTTATCAGATAGTTGCTTTTTTAAAGTGGGTGCAACCATTGATATCGCTTTTTCAGAACGTGCACTGGTAGGAAATTCTGCAGCAAAAGAATTAAACATAAAAAAAACCAAGAATGTAATTAATTTCTTCATAATAAAAACACCCTTTAAGACCTTAATTTTAGTGTGATCAACACAACACCGTGGTCGGTGCTTAGATCGTCTCGATCATACTCGGGATTTATTAAGTGCCTGTCGTAAGTGTTATAACCACTGACTTCAAAAAAGCTGTCATCGTAACTAGCATCAAACTCACACGACAATAAAATGTAATCAAGCACAGAGCTGCTCACGCCATAATAATGTGTTGCCGGTCTTAACGGTGCTGCTTTTGTTATGTTTATATTTTTTACTTGGCTGTTACTGCTATCACAATCGCTTTGTACATCGTTTGTTATTGCTTCATCGCTAATCACTTCATCATTACTTAGCTGCGACTTAACAAACAAATCCCATGAATCATTTAAACAATATTTAGCAAGGTAGGTTTTAGCGTCAAACGCAGGTGCAAAGCGTAGCGTACTCGTCAGTAAATGGCTTAATACACCATCCGCAAGTTCATTATTAAAGTCCCCCATTAATAGCATGGGTTGCTGCGTAGCTTCACGGCGGGCAATCATTTTTATCATTAGTAATGTAGCTTCACTGCCACGCTGAATCGTTGAGCCCCACCCACCCGCTACGTTCGCTTTTAAAATTTCAATTATGTTTTGCTCGGGTGTAAGCTCTTTATTATGCTCATCAACATTAATCATTGGGCGCTTAGATTTAAAATGCACCACGTAACAATCAGTATTGCCTATATGCGGCAAAGTAACGGTCGCTCTCAATACCTTACGACTAAAAGTAAACTCACTATTAAGGCCAAGCGTACTTGCAAGCTCGCTGTCATGCTCAACCGCTGCTACTTCAACTATGGGATATTTAGAGGCAATCGCTACTACTGGCCGTTTATAAATAAAGTCATCAATCACCTCTGGCGTATCAACTACTGCAAAGTAATTATAACCTTGCTCAGCAACTAGCTCTTTTAACGAATCAATACTAAACACTTCCTGAAAACCAATCACATCCGGCGCGTGCGCTGTTAAGTAATCAACAATCCAACGCTGTTTTTTAGCCCACTGCTGCGCGGTATAAATTTTCTCAAATTCATAGTATGCATTGGGCGGCTCAAGGTAGTTAAACAGGTTAAATGTGGCTATTTTTAGTTGGGTGTTCATGATTTCTGACTCAATGGCAGGAATAGAGTTTGCACTTTCTTGCGTACATAACGGGGGAAGATTACTGATAAAATTAGCCTGTATAAAATTAATAAAAATAAGAAGTAACCCACTGCGAAATTGATAAACACATAAAAAATTAACAGCTTCTTACAATTCATGACAATACCCGACAAGCCCTGAGAATTACATGTCTACTGATATGTTAGCCTTTGAGCTATAAATTTACGACTTAAATACCTCATTTCTAGAATCAGTTACTAAATGCAATAAAACTAAAAATTATGGAGATTATTATGAACACCAGTAATAAAGGACTACGTATTTCATTGTTGTTTGGCTTTGCAACTATTTTAAGTGGCTGTGGTGAAAGCTCAGATGAGCTAGATAATAAATTAACTCATGAGGCAAGAGTATCTTTTGTAAATTCACTAGACTACATGGCCGATCTTCATCTTAAAAAAAGGAACATTAGCACAGGTTATAGCGGCCTATTTGATATCGATACTATTATTTCAGCCGATGTAGCAAGTAACACAGTAAGCACAACTTATCGTTACAGCTATAAAGCAATTAACAATATGATCAATTTAGGTGTTAAAAACAGCATTACCACAAACCAAGAAGAGCGTATAACCAAAACTTTAAGCAATAACGATAACCTATGGGTTATTGCCTTGAAAGCATCGGGCGAACAAACTGTTTCGGTGATTAGTAAAAAGCAAAACAATAATGCAGACGTATTTAATGTACGTTTATTTGCTAACGGTAATTACACTGTTTTAATCGATAACACTAAAACAATAACCACTGAAAAAGGCAAAATCACCGACTACTTAAGCGTTAACAGCTGCGCTAATGGTTTAAAAATTGATGATAAATTTATTGATTTATGCACTGGTGATTTTGGCGCTTCTTATTTACTTATTATTGATAAAAACGGTAAACGAGTAATGGCTGAGGAATAACATTTATAGCGCCTTAAATGCAGTAGCTTTAATATGCTACTGCTACAAACACTATTATTTACCATGCACTTACAACAAACAAATACCCTTTTGAGCGTACCGTTTTAATTTTTAAAGAATTACGCGCATCATCGCCCAATTTTTTGCGTAACTGACTAATATGGTTATCTATACCACGTTCAATACCGTCATAATAATAACCTTTTAACTGTCCAACAATACTATTACGAGACAAAACCGTGCCAGCATTTTTAGCCAGCAGTATTAAAAGGTCGTATTCACCATCGGTAAGTTGCACTGGCAAACCACCTAACGTAACCGTTCTATTGTGGGATGCAATAACGAGTTCTCCAAAGCTTATAAAACCTTTAGCTTGTGTGTTTATCCCAGCAGCTTGCATAGGTTGCTCACGCCTTAAAAACGCTTTAATTTTAGCAAGTAATAAACGAGGTTTTACCGGTTTGAGTAAGTAGTCATCTGCGCCAATTTCAAGCCCAACAATTTGATCAATTTCTTCTTCTCGTGCGGTAAACATAACAATATAACCATTGTACAAAGGCCTAACCTCACGACACACCGTTAAGCCATCTTTTTTGGGCAACATAACATCCAAAATAACTAATGCAGGTTGCCACTGTAAAATAGTTGTAACCGCATCCTCCCCATTAGCCGCTATTTTAACTTCATACCCTTCAAGCGTTAAATACTCATCAATAGACTCTGCCAACGGCAAATCGTCTTCTACAACTAAAATTTTTGGTTTCATAACGTATTCCATGTCATACCTATCGGCTTATATACAGGCTCTGTTTAACGATTATAAGATTGATCTCTTACTAAGCAGAGTTATGTGTCTAATCATTTTAATTAATTGCAAACCTATCCGTGACTTACATGTTAGTAGGCCAGTGAAAAATAAAACGTGCGCCACCCAAAGAAGACTCATCAACACTCGCCTCACCGCCATGCCAATCTAATATTTGCTTCACAATAGCAAGGCCTAAACCGGTTCCGCCTGTTTGTAAATTACGACTTTCATCTTCTCTGTAAAATGCCTCAAATATCTTTCTTCGAGCTGATTTAGCAACGCCATCGCCGTCATCCTCTACATATATTAACCAACCTTTCCCCACTTTTTGATAACTGATCTGAATAACATCTCGCCCATAAGCAATCGCATTTCGAATCAAATTACTTAAAGCTCGGCTCATATAAAACTTATCAAACAGTGCTTCACACTCAGCATTTTCAAGTAACGTAATTGTTTTTTTTGGGTTTGCTTCTTGCCAAACAATTAGCTCTTGTTTTATCCATTGATTAAGCTCAACGGTTTCTAATGCTAATGTTGGGGCTTCTCTATCAAAGCGAGCGTGGGTAAGCATTTCAGACACAAGTAAATTCAATTCATTTAGCGAAATTTCAATACGATCTAACTGCCCTACCTGATAGTCGTTTGTTGTACTGCCACGAAGTAATTCTAAGTTAAATTCGATACGCGCAATAGGTGTGCGTAACTCATGCGACACCGCATTAACCAAATTTTTATGTGAAGAAATTAAACGCTGTATTTTTTCGGCCATTATATTAAATGTTTTAGATAAGTTATTTAAATGACTAAAACGAATAAGCTTAGCCCGCGTTTCAAACTTACCTTGCCCAAGCAGCGCAGCAACCTTGTTAAGAGATCGCATAGAACGCCACCCAGGAATTAACCAAATAATAATAGGGATCAGTAAAAAAAAGCCGAATATAAAATAAAACACACTCAACATATACACAACTTTACTTTTTAGCTCAGGGCTAAATGGGCCTAGCACAATAACCTGATCGCTATTGCCAATACGTTGCATCTGTAGTGGTACAGTGATTTTGGCCACCCATTAAGAAAGAAATGTTATGCTAATAAGCATACAAATTTGGGTGAAAAAATGACGAAATTAAAACGCGCAACATATTCAGCGGCAATTAAATTAGAAACGGCTCAGCTTGTAGTAGACCAAGGTTATACGCAAGAAGACGCAGCAAAAGCTATGGGGGTGGGTAAATCAACCGTAAGTAAGTGGGTTACTCAATTAAAGCTAGAACGCAATGGTCAGTCACCATCAGCGTCACCAATGACGCCCGAACAAATTGAAATCCGCGAACTTAAAAAACAAATCCAACGCATTGAATTAGAAAAGGATATATTAAAAAAGGCTACCGCTCTCTTGATGTCCGACTCCCTGAACAATTCTCGTTAATCGAGAAGTTAAATCAACGAGAGCGTTATCCAATTAGTCTGCTGTGTAGCGTATTCAATGTGCATCGCAGCAGCTATAAGTACTGGGCCATACGGGATACAGCGCCGACACCTGAGCAAGCAAGATTAGAGGCTGAAGTAAAAGCAATACATGCGATGAGTGGTGGTTCAGCAGGGGCACGGACAATCGCAGCGATAGCAACGAACAATGATTTTGAATTGAGCCGTTATCGTGCAGCTAAGCTAATGGTTAAATTAAAGCTCGAAAGCTGCCAAGTACCTCAACATTCATATAAACGTGGTGGTAATGAACACCTTGAAATCCCAAACCTGCTTGATAGACAGTTTGATGTTGTTGAGCCGGATACCGTGTGGTGCGGTGATGTGACGTATATTTGGACAGGCAATCGCTGGGCTTATTTAGCCGTGGTTATTGATTTATTTGCACGCAAAGTGGTTGGCTGGGCAATGTCGTTGTCACCAGATACTAATTTAACGCTAAAAGCGCTTGAACTCGCATATGAAAGCAGAGGGAAACCGACAGGACTCATGTTCCATTCAGACCAAGGTAGCCATTATACAAGTTTAAAATATCGCCAACGTTTATGGCGCTATAAAATCACACAAAGTATGAGTAGACGTGGAAATTGTTGGGATAATGCGCCAATGGAGCGGTTTTTTAGAAGCTTTAAGACGGAATGGATGCCAAAGATTGGATATGGAAACTTTATAGACGCTAAATATAGCGTAAGTGATTACATAAATGGATATTACAACAATGTTAGGCCGCATCATTATAATGCCGGTTTAGCGCCAAATGAATCTGAGGTTAGATATCAAGATTCTAAAACTGTGGCCAAAATTAGTTGACCACTACAATCACTATATCGGCGGGATACCCTATAAAATCAGAATCGTTTGATGATATAGAAACCATCACGCCCTGTTCTATTTCAGCCATTTGCTGCGATGTGTAATTTAATTCGCTCAAGGTTTTCATTATCACAGGATATGCAAATTCATGGCTTAGCGAATCAATAACCTGCGGCCACTCTTTTTTAGGGTACTGTATTAACCTATTATTAAGTAAATAAAAAGTGCCCATCATCCAACGCTGTGCTTCATTTACTAAATGCTTGGGCACAGAGTTTGGCTTAACAATAACTAAGAGCTGGCTGTCATCAATTTTTCGATAAACTAAATCAGCAAATGGGTCGCCTAAAATTTTATTTTCTGTAAGTAAGGTGTTTTGCTCGCTCGAAAAATCACGTTGATTATATGCTTGCAAAGAAAGCGCAAAGCCAAAATTAGCCTGTATATTGTTTAAATAAGCTAATCTATCGTTTTTAGGTATACCTTTAAGTTGCTCGGCAAGTAAATCGGTAGAACCCGATGTTAAAAACTCTAACGCCCATTTTTCAGTGGGATGCCTCACCTTGTTTTCAAATTGCGGAATAATAAATAACTGAATACTCACCACTGAAGAGATAATAATAATTAGTAAAAAAAGTAGCGATTTTTTCATGTGTTATATGAGGTCAATAAGTAAACATAAACCTTATCATACATTTATATAAATACTATTGTTGATCACGTGAACAAATGATTAAATTTATGTCTATGCGATTTAGAGTTTGTAATCCAAGTACAGGCGTAAATTACCTGTATGAATATAAGTAAAGAGGTCATAAATTTGCACGCTCACTCTTTTAGAAAGCTCATCACTAGCCCTCTTAAAAGTTAATAATAAGTTGGGTCTAAGCAAAATAAATTCAAGGCTACAACTTTCTAACAAACGGTTACAGCTATTATTCTTTTTATAGTTCGAAGGTTCAATTTCTCAATAACATTTTGTTTAAATTAATCTATTAGACGTTGTTCAATCGGTAGTTTTCAGTACGTATAAAGTGCTCAATTTCCGTTAAAAGTATATCAGTAGCTTCCGTTACTGAGACTATATAACTCTCAATGCCTTCGGACTCAGGGATAATTGAATTCTCACCATGTGCAATTCTATTTCTGAATGTTACGATCCTATCGATATCTGATGTTACACCTTTAAAAGAAATATAATTGAAGCCAAACACAGAACATAACTCATTAAGAACTTTACTGTTTAAATTTGATTTCGTATCAATATCTTTTTTAAATTTGAGTGCTTTTTGGAATAGTTCTTTAAACTTCTCTGTAAATTCAATTTTTTGCTCAAAAGATTGCTTTCCACTTAAAGAGTTATATCTATTACCTAAACCTAAAACTACAAACTTTGTAGAAACCTCAGTAGGTAGAAGCTCCAAATCATTCAAGTAACCAATCAATAATTTAAGTGAATTAACTACATAGCCCTCCCAATGTGCGTATATCATGGGCAAACACATTCTATTCCAAAGTTTAGTATCTACATTTAAAGGATTTTGCTTAAAAATAGCTAACTCACCATCACGCCATTTATTTTCTTCCTGGATCTCTTCAACTAAGTCATGCATTAGCGGCAAAAATCTCCATAGCACGATCCATACGAGCTCTGATTCTCATATTAGAAAAAGTACTTGTACCAATTGAATTATATTGATTGTCATCTAATAATGTTCTTATTGCTACTTCAATTTTTTCCTCATTTCCAGCAATTGAACTATAAGTTTTAGGAACGGCAAAAGCTAAAGAGTCAAAAATATGGTTAGCGAAATTACCCTTTGGTCTGAAAATTTCTTTACCGAACTTGTTAAGTAAAAAATTAATAAATAATATAAATTCGTCTTTTTCTTTATTTATATCGAATTCTTTTTCACCTTTTGAGACGGATCTCATAAATTCAGTTAGAAACTGTGCAACAGTAGTTCTAAAATCACCTTCAAGATGCTTAAAAGCAAAAAAGCGAAGTACTAATTCCTCCAAAAACATTTCTTCTTTTTTCTTCTCTGAAGGACTAATTAATTCTATATATTCAGGAATTAAAGCCACATCACGTAAAATTTGATTAAGATCAACAGAGTAAGAACGAAAGATACAATTTCGAATTTCTTGTTCGGAAAGAGGGCTTGATCCTGTGTTCAATCGATTGAACAACTCATATCTTACATCTTCTTTACTATCCCATCTTACTATCTCAACACGACAGACAGAGCGCTTGATCGTGGTTTTTAGCTTTAGTGAGAAGTCTTTTATACTTTTACCTTCTAGACCTTTGACCATTTCCCCTTCAGAAAGAACTGAGTTATTTTTATCTGGTACAGTTTCTAGCACACCAAAAAAAGCAAAAATTGTTGAGATTCTTTGCAACCCATCAACAACCTCCCATTTACCATCATCATCTTCTGCGACGAATATAGGTGGGATTGGTATACCTAATAAAACAGACTCAATAAATCTAGTTTGCTGAAAAAGAGACCATCTAAATACCCTTTGATATTCAGGAGTTATAAACAAATCACCTTCTTCAAATAAACTCATTAATTCACCAAATGACATATCTAATCTATCAGTTTTTAATGAATTTCTCTTTGTACTAATAATTTCGTCTAAAGTAGCCATCTGCATCCTTATAGCTATTTAATCTTATATACAGTTTCATTGTGATATGTGCTTAATTATACAATTCATCTATAAGATAGCTGTTTTAAATTATATAACTATTATAAAGTCAACCATATCTGACTTTTCATTCTGATTCAACGGTTTACTAGACGTTGCACGAATTATAATAAGGTACTATACTTTAATGTTACTAATATTTATTTACTAATAATATATCTAGTTCGAATTTCATTTAAGTTAGTATGTTAAGCTTTCTTGCTTAAATATCACTCCTGAATTTAACCTTTTTCCAAACCATAAATCATTATATCTCTCAATAAATAGCATTAACGTGCTTAACCAGATAAAATTCGCGGCAATTAAATATGAGCGAAGTGAAGTTGTCATGAGTAGAAAGATTGAACTATTAGCCCCAGGCGGTGATGTAAACGCGGTAAAAGCCGCCATTGTAGCCGGTGCTAATGCGGTTTATTGTGGGTTAGATACCTTTAATGCACGTAACCGAGCGTCTAATCTTTCGTTTGATGAGCTTAACGGCGCACTTCGCCTAGCCCATGAATACGGCTGTGAAATATTTTTAACGCTAAACGTAGTTATATTAGAGCACGAAATGGGCGCGCTATTTAAGCTACTTAACCAACTCGTAAATACCACGCTCGATGGCATTATTGTACAAGATTTAGGGTTGTTCAATATAGTTAAAAAGCACTTTCCTACTTTGCATATTCACGCATCAACTCAGTTAACTACGCATAACGAATCACAGGTTGAGTTTTTAGCGCGCATTGGCGCTACACGTGTAAATTTATCGCGCGAACTTAACCTAACTGAAATTAAAATACTGACCGACGTAGCGCATAAATGCGATGTATTAACTGAAGTATTTGTGCACGGGGCGTTATGTATTGCGTTTTCGGGGCAATGTTATTCAAGCTCAGTAAGCGTGGGTAACTCAGGTAACCGTGGTCGTTGTTCACAAGCATGTCGTGATGAATACGAGCCAACGGCTATGGGTAACAAACATCCGTTAAACTTAAAAGATAATTCAGCCTATTTTGATTTACCTGAGTTGGTAGCCGCAGGTGTTGACTCGTTAAAAGTAGAAGGCCGCATTAAAGGTGCTAACTACGTTCATACCGTTATTGATAGCTGGCGCAAACAAATAGATACCTTTGTACAAACAGGTAATTTAATTGAAGACGATTCAAGCTTATATAAAGTATTTAACCGTAATTTTACTAATAAGTTTTTGCAAGGTGACATGACCAAAAACATGTTTACCGATAACCCGCGTGACCATAGTTTTGATCACGCAAATGAAAAAAACAACGCAATTTCGGTCGTGCAAATTTACGATGCACAGCAAGAGCTTTCTACCCAAAAAAGTGAAATTGATTCGTTAGTTAAAAAGAAAATTGAATTTTTAGATATTTCAAAACGCGAGCTTACATTAGAATTTACAGGGCGATTAAATCAGCCATTCACTGTAAACATAATTATTGAAGATAAAAACGATATTACGCTTTCGAGTAAAAACGAAAAAGAGCCTCTACGCTTTGAAGTTCAATCGCAAATGCCTATGCAAACCGCCGATAAATCGGTTGTTGATATTGCTGCTATTGATAAACGCTTTAAAAGCTTTAGTAATGCCAATTTTGAAATTAAAAATATGGATTACTCAAACTTAGGCAACAACTTAAGCATTCCGTTTAAAGAGCTAGCGCGCATTAAAAAGCAAGTCGCGTTTTTATTAAACGAAGGCAAAGACGTACTCGCGCCTGTTGAATTACCAAAACTAGTAAACCACGAAAAAGCAGAGAATAAAACAACACTGTCTATTTTAATATCGGACATAAAAGACGTTCACCTTTGTGATTTAACAGATGGCGATGTTTACTTTAAATTACCTGAGAGCTTTAGAACCGATAACGATAAATACATTAATGTATTTTTAGAGCACCCACAGTTAATTCCGTGGTTTCCGGCGGTGTTAATTGGTAAAGATTTTGAAGAAGCGGTACGTTTACTCGAGGTTGTAAAACCTAAGCTTATTATTAGTAACAACACAGGCGTAGCATTTAAAGCAGTGCAAATGGGCATTGACTGGATTGCAGGCCCATTATTAAACACCACAAACTCTTACGCGTTACTAACCCTACAAGAAGATTTAAACGCAAAAGGCGCGTTTATTTCAAACGAAATAAACAAACAGCAAATGCGTAGTATTAAACGCCCTAACAACTTTAAAGTGATGTACAGCATTTATCACCCAATACTAATGATGACCAGCCGACAGTGTTTTTTCCAGCAAACCGTTGGCTGTAAAAAACCACGCATTGACGCAAGCTGTATGTTGAGCTGTAAAAAAGAAACCACCGTTACCAATGTTAAAGGCATTAGCTTTGCTATTGATAAACAAAAAGGTGGCTACCCGAGCATTTATAACCATGAGCAATTTTTAAACATGGATATCGTAACCGATTACGCCGACAAGTTTGACGAGTTTATGATTGATTTAACCGACATTGGCTCAGGCGATAAAGAAAAGCTAGACAAAGCCGTGTTGCTTGCCCATTTTCAAGATTTAATTAGCGGGCAAACACACGCTGCTGATCAGTTAAATCACATGGTAAAAGTAAAAACGCGTCAGCAATATGTTGAAGGCTTAAACAGCTAAGGTAAGTATTAAAATGACACTGCCATTATTATATTCATTACAACACTGCCCATACGCAATGCGTGCACGAATGGGTATTTTAATGGCAGAGCAACCCGTTTTACTACGCGCTATTAAAACTAAAAACAAGCCACCGCATCTTTTGCAAATATCGCCAAAAGGCACGGTGCCTGTTTTATTACTGCCGAATAATCAAGTTATAGATGAAAGCCTAGACATTATGCTCTGGGCTTTAAAGCAAAACGATCCGCATAATTTACTGCATACTCAAGACCCATTAGCACTTGAGCACATGCTTGAGTTAATTAAGCTAAACGACACGCAATTTAAACCCGTGCTCGAAAAGTACAAATTTTATGCTCGCACAAAAGACATGGCACACCTTTATTACCAAAAAGCCTGCGAAGAGTTTATTAAGCAATTTGAAGCAAAACTAACCACGCATAAATACTTAATAGGCGATGAAAAAAGTCTAGCCGACTACGCATTACTGCCATTTATTAGGCAGTTTGCCCGTGTAGATAAACACTGGTACTTACAAAGTGAATACACGCATGTACGCGCATGGTTAAACGAGTTTTTACACGCCCCCATGTTTACAAAAGTTATGACCAAATTTGATTTGTATATGGACTGCGGCGAAGAGTTTCTATACGGCGTTAAAAAACCTTAACTTAGCCTTTGTTTTATAGAAATTACATTGTCATAGCCAACTACAAAGCTAAGCATTGAATTATTCTCATCATCGGATTTAAGCCCTATATTTACGCTATACTGCCCTCCCCATTATTAACAAACGCTATGCATTATGAACTACTCAAACTTTGGCACTAAATTTACACAACCCAACGGCATTACTCAGTTAATGGAAGATTTAGGCGGTGCTAAAAACAGCAACAATCCTAATATTGTTATGCTGGGTGGCGGTAATCCCGCATTAGTACCACAAGTAAATGAGGTTTTTTTAAGTGAATTACAAAAACTAGTTGCCAGCAATAAAGTATCGCAAGTATTTGGGCTTTACGATGGCCCAACCGGTAACGACGAGTTTAGAGCTGTATTAGCAGGCCAGCTAAGTAAAGAGCACGCATGGGATATTAGCGCCGATAACGTAGCACTTGGCAATGGCAGCCAAGCTAACTTTTTTGTGTTGTTTAATATGTTGGCAGGCGAAATGCCGGATGGCAGCCACAAAAAGATTTTATTCCCCCTCGCGCCAGAGTATATAGGTTATGCCGACCAAGGTTTATCGCCTGATATGTTTGTTGCCATAAAGCCTGATATCGAAATTTTAAATACAGGTAGCACATCAAAACAGTTTAAATACGTCATTGATTTTAAAGCGGTTGAAAACACATTAGCAAACGACAGCAGCATAAGCGCGCTGTGCGTATCACGCCCTACCAACCCAACAGGTAATGTAATTACTGACGATGAAGTAAAACACCTTGATTTGCTTGCTAAGCAATATGGTATTCCACTCATTATTGATAACGCATATGGCGATCCGTTCCCAGGTTGTATTTACACCGATGCAAACCTAACGTGGAACTCAAACATTATTTTATGTATGTCACTTTCAAAACTGGGCCTACCGGGTTTACGCAGCGGTATTGTGGTTGCCAATAATGAGATTATTAAAGCAATTGGCCGCGTAAACGGCAGCATGGTTTTATCGCCAAATAGTATTGGCCCAAGCTTAGTGACACGCTTAATTAACGACAACGAACTACTCCCACTGTGCCGCAACGTTGTACTGCCTTTTTATCGCAATAAAGCACACATAGCGATTGAGTTGTTTGATGAAGTATTTGCCGAACTACCTGTTTATTTACACAAAGTTGAAGGCGCATTTTTTATGTGGCTGTGGTTTAAAGATGCAAAAATAACAAGCGAGGTACTGTATCAACAACTTAAAGAGCAAGACGTGTATGTGATCCCAGGTCACAACTTTTTTATTGGTATTGACGATGATTGGGCGCACAAGCACGAGTGTATTCGTATCAACTATGCTACCGATGCAGATACCCTAAAAAAAGGCTTAGAAGCGATTAAAGCAGTTATGGCGTGAATTTATAAAGCTGTGGTGAGAGTCTACTATCGTAGGCTTTAATCACATTTTATAAGCCCCACTTACTATAAGGCCACTTAGCTTTATTAACTAGAAGGTTGAGGCTCTTTTATTGCCTTAGTTTTTAGGGCCTTAGTAAGCATCGCAAAAACAAAGCCCCCTACTGCGCCTGCAAGCAGTTGAGCATAAAAACCCCAGCCCCTTGCGCCCGCTATAATATGAATATTCATAATTGATTCAATGGAAATTAACACAATAGTAAATGCCACAATGCCAGCGATAATAAATAACTGAGTACTGTATTTTTGAACCTTTTTGTTAAGCTTTACGGTAACAAAAAAAGCGATGGCAAGTGCTACGGCAATAATAGCGCCGTAGGTAGGTAATAAGCCTAACCAATCATCAAGGGTTAAACTAGCACGATCACTAAAGCCCACCACCACACCTACATTAACTAATTGATTGACAACGTATTGGCTATGAAACAAGCTAGCAAGTGTGAATGTAAGTAACCAAGAAACTAAAAATGAAGGCAATATACGTGTTAAAAACGACATGGTTATCTCAACTTAAAATAAAGCTTTTTTCTTATACTGGCCATGCTAGCAAAGGCTTGCCCCGTAAACAATGTATCTCTTTTTTTACTTTGCTTTCGCTTTTTTCGTTTTCTGTTAATGCCGATGTTGCGTTACCAAAGGAGCAATACAGTACAAAAACACTGGCTACGCAATTACAGTCTCCGTGGAGTATGGTTAAACTACCAAACGGCACGTGGTTAATTACAGAGCGTGATGGTCACGTCGTTATAGTTAAAAACAATGCGCAATCAAGAGTAAAATTAAACCTAACAGGTTTATACGTTGCAGGCCAAGGTGGTTTACTCGACATTGTCTTATCACCAAATTATAACGACTCAAAAGAAGTTATTTTTACTTATGCCCAAGGTGATGCAAGCGCAAACAGGCTTGTTGTTGCCAAAGCCACGTTTAATGGTACTGACTTTTCAAAGCCTAACGTTATTTATAAAGTAGCGACTGATAAAAACACACCGCAACATTACGCAGGACGCGCCCTTGTCCTACCCGACAATACGCTATTAGTTTCAACGGGCGATGGGTTTGACTTTAGAGAGCAAGCACAAGTTATAACCAGCCAACTTGGTAAAATATTACGTATAAACCTAGATGGGACCATTCCAACAGATAACCCATTTATTAATCACAAAAACCTAAGTGCACATGCTGTTTACTCACTCGGTCATCGTAACCCTCAAGGCTTAGTTTATGATTACGATACGCAGCAAATTGTTAGCAACGAACACGGCCCTGCAGGCGGTGACGAGCTAAACTACTTAACCGCTGGGACTAATTACGGCTGGCCGGTAATCACCTATGGCAAAGATTACTCGCAAGCGCGTATTTCACCCTTTACCGAATATAAAGGCATGCAAAAACCAAGTGTTAATTGGACGCCATCAATAGCGCCATCAGGCATGGCGTATTACGGCTCTAAACATGCAGCTTTTCCTTCATTGCAACAACATGTGCTTATCACTACCCTTGTTGATAAAAAGCTCTACAGCGTTAATCTGGCAAGTGATGAATTTACGCAGTCTCATATATTTCCAGAAGCCGCAGGCAGGTTAAGAGATGTGTTTATAACTGATAAAGGTAACGTCGCGGTATTAACAGACGGTAAAGAGGCAAAGCTAATGTTGATAACATCAAATTAATTCACAAAGGAGATAAGAGCCGCTAGGCTTTTAGAGTAAGGTAGCGGCTTTATTACGTACTTAATAACGTTTTTAAGTTTTCAACTGCGTACCATATACTTACTGTGCTTGTTATTTACCCGATTCTAATTGCTGTTTCAATAACTCAATAAGTTGAGTGCTAAGCCCTGTAATTTCGGCCTCCAGCACCTTCACTTTAACTTGTGACTTTTCATCATCTTTACTGCGTAATAATGCAGTTTCCTGTAGTAATTTTTCAATTTTTTCTCGTATTTCAGCAATCTGTTCATCAAGAGGATCTCCTTCAGATTGCGATGCTTGATTTACATCTTCATTGCCTGATAACTTACGTAACGCCTCTCGATTTTGATCTTCCAGACTTTTTTCTTTTCCTTCTTCGGATATATCCACTTGGTCACTTTGAACAGCTACTTTGTGCACAGTCGCTTTTTCGGTTACTTCATCAGCTACCACCTTTAAAGTTTGTTTTTGCGGGTAAATTTCTAAAGGTCTAGAGTTTATGTGAACTGACATTTTATCCATTTTAATATTCCTTGTTCAGTCAATTATTGGTGAGAAGTAGTTAACTATAAATATAATGCTTTACCAAAAGCCAATTGTAATAGCCCTTGTTTGATTCTTTATTAGATTACACTCTACTCACAAGCTTGCCCATTGTTGTTTTAAACCAACAAGGTGAACAATACCAAAAGATAAACAAATAATAGAACTCCAAACCCAAAACTCAGGCGAACGCCCCATAGGGTTATTTATTAAAAAGAACCCTGCAACACCGCGGGCTAAATAAATAAAAGTTATTAATACAAGAGCTAGGCGGATGAATGGAAGTTTAAAAATAACACCTGCGGCTGAAAATGCATACAATGACCAAGTTGATAGAATCAGAACAATTACACTAGTAATAAGAGTTGGTTTAATACTTCCTTGCTCAGAAAGTAATGCCATTTGCTCTCCTGCACCGAAGAACCGATACCAAGAACCTCCAAAATAGATACAACCCAAATGCAAAGTTGCTACAACAGCACTTAATGTACCTGCAATTATTAGAAAAACATTCATAGAGCGATAAAACCTTCGTGAGACTTAGCGAACCTGTAAATTAGCTTGTTTATTTATCTCGATAAACAAACCATAGCCGGATTTCTATCTGGGTACAATCGATTGTTGAATGTTTACGCGTGATATCAAAGCTCGCATTAAACTACATTAAACTAGACAGCCACTCTAATTATATAAACTAAACAGTCCCTAGATTCTAATTGGAAGTGCAAAATTTAGGATGGGTGTCACTATTATTTTGCTTCATCTAATAATGCTTGAGACGTAAAGCGCCCCTCCCAAAAGCGGCCTGTGCAGTTATCTTCTTTATTTGCTCTGCGCGCAATGTCTTCATTTAATAACCGCATAAACCAACTGATACTTGATAAGCGCTCTCGGTATTGTTTAACTGTTTGGTTAAAAAAGATAAGTTCTATTTTGCTTAGCTTTTCGCCCTGGATGTATTTTTGTGTAAGAGCGGTGCCTTTACAGAGTTTATGCCAGCGAATAATAATCGCTTTATCATTCAACCGATTCGCTTTTTTGTCATCAACATACAACACTAAGTGCGTATGATTACTCATTACGGCATAAGCACAGACGTCAATACAAAATACCTTAGCTAGCTCAAGCAGTTTATCTTCAACCCAGCCTCGTCGATGCTCGTAGGATTGACCAGTAAAACGGTCTTCCCCACATAAAAATGCACGGCGTACGCAACGTGAAATACAGTGGTAGTATTTTGTATCAACCAAACTTATTTGACGCTTTCTTGCAATTGCCATAAGACACCCTGCTTGCTTTTTACACTGATAAAAGCCTAGTACTTAGTTCACTAAACTGCAAAAAAATAGGATGGGTGTCACTATTATTAGTATTAGTGTTATACGAATTATGCAACTTGCTTGTTTTTAAGTATTGATACGAACTCGTTCATACTAACAACCTTAACGTTACTATCATTATTTGAAAAACCTTTAGACGGAGTTGGTTTTTTAGTAACTAAATATACGCTGTCTATTGCCTCTTCTTTAGCCATAGATTCCAACCTGTAAATTGTGCGCTTAATACTGTTTAATGGAACCACATCCCCCCAAGCTTTTGCATCGATAGCAATATTTTTGCCTCCAGCTTCAATAATGAAGTCTGGTCTATGATTTCCTACACGTGGTTCAGACTTATAGTGATAACCTGATTTTTCAATTGCTTTAGCCACTTCAATTTCAAAAGCTACGGCAGAAATTGCAGATGTATTACGACTTACCGTTATTACCTCCTCTTTTTCTCGCCTGATAATTGATAAAAAGGTAAGCGTTACAAAACTAGCTATGAATACACCAACTCCTGATAATAACCATTCAGAGTTGGACGCAATTAAAGAACCAGGATCTTTGAAATAGCTATACATTACAGAAGTTGTTGCACCAACCATTGAAACACTAGCAGTAAGCAAAGCTAATGAACTTCTCTTTCTTTTATTCTCTTCCCTCATTTGCTTAAATTCTTGCACGGAAGGAGCTGAAGGTTTGCTCTCTATTTTATTAAAGAGCTTATCTAGCCTTGACTCAATTTCTACCCTTTGAGGTGGTGAGATAAGATCACTATCGAATACCTCAGTATATATACTATTTAATAGTTGCTCTTCGGACAGCATATCATTTGAAGATGTATTAAATTCTCTAGCTTTCCCTTCAATAATACGAGATATATCTTTATATTGAGGGCTGTAGTCTTCTAATACCATCCGTCTCATTACAGCTCGATGTAATGATTTATTAGCATTTTTAGTTCGTTCTTTTTTAGCTCCGATTGTTTGTCGGTAGCTAAGCCAAAACAATAGTATCGAAACCGCGATACCTATTCCTGTTTGGAGATAACCATCCATAATTAAACTCTACCCTCGAGATTCGTATAACGCCCCAATAAGGGGCTAAAAATTGTTTGCTAAAATGTTGAAGAACGAAAACAGCAAACTGTTTTTAGTCCTGCTTAATTGGCTTGTTATGTTTTATGTTCGAAAATACTTTGATTAAACTTTTTACACCTTCAGAAGGATCTTCTCTAAAATCTGCATACATCAAATGCTTAATCTCATCGGGTAATGGAGTATCATCGAGCACCACTGGTAATATTTTTTTATCGAGCGACAATGCGTTTCTTAATTCTTTTTTTGCCCAATCAGAATCTAAACTATTATGCGAGTTTACGTAAATAATGTAATCACTAGCTTCAACAAGTGAGTTCAATTTTTTGTTTATATCATCACCAACGGTAAGCTCATGTTTATCTAGTAAGATTTCAACTTGGATATGATCCAGTTGAGAGCAGATTAAGCCTACTAATTCTGAATCTTGAAATGAATAGGATATATAAACTTTAGGTGCATTAAATGCAGACCTGATTCTCGCATACAAATAAACAGCTAAAGCACCAACGCCCGCTCCAGCGATGCTAATAGCGTATTTTAAGTATTCAATATTTCCTAATTGTGAAAGTAAAACTATCACTGATAATAATGTTGCTGCCAGTGGAATAATCACACCTGACAACCTGAAACTTTCTTTTAATAAAGAGTTTTTCATGGCAATTATATCCAATTAACTACAAATAGAAGAACAGATAAACCGAATGCATCAGGAACTATTATTCCCCAAAATACTTTTAACTTATCGTCACTTTCCCAGCCGAGTTTTCTTACTAAGGTAGACACGCCCCAAATCCCTACGATAAATGCCATTAGTATCCATGGGACAGCTGCAAGTTTTTCAACAATATCAGCAGGAGGGTTGCTCGGAGGTAAATCACCAGCAAGCTTTGCACTCCCCGTAATAAATATAAGTAACGCCGTAACAGCCAGATCTAAGCCAACAGCTGTATCTTCTTTTTTAAAGCCTGAGTGTCGATCATTCCTTGTGACATATTTAATAAAAATGGACAACCCAACAGTTATAAGTGGGACTCCAAACTGGAGAAAATATGGGGTTCCTAATAAATTCACATATAAATCCTTAATTTATAACTCAACATGATGAAAACATAACAACTTTGTATCCGACATTTGTCGCTTTATAAACCGACAAATGTCCAAATATTACAAAGGTTCTAATTTAACCAGCTAATAAGGACTTGTAAACAATTAGTTAGCCGATATTTAAGTTTCCTTGATGTAGAAATACCCCAAAATGGTAGAGATCAGTAATATCGGACAAAAAAGTAATGAGCCATGAAAATAGGTGTAAGCGATATTATTAATAATGATAACTTGAATTTTTTCTTTAAGTTTTTGCCTTTAATCTAAAACAAAAAAGCCGCTGTTTATTACAAACAGCGGCTTTCGTCTTAAGATTTACAAGCTTAAAGCTTGCTTAACTTAAACTTGATTTTTATTGTTTACCAATTACTTCAAGTCCACCCATGTATGGGCGTAATACTTCTGGTACAACTACTGAACCATCGGCTTGTTGGTAGTTTTCTAGTATAGCTACTAGTGTACGGCCAACGGCTAAGCCTGAACCATTTAGTGTATGTAGTAACTCTGGCTTTTTAACACCTTCACGGCGAAAACGTGCTTGCATTCTACGCGCCTGAAAGTCAGCCATGTTTGAACATGATGAAATTTCGCGGTATGTATCTTGCGCAGGTAACCATACTTCTAAATCGTATGTTTTAGCTGAGCCAAAGCCCATGTCGCCCATACATAAAATTACTTTACGGTACGGAAGTTCAAGCGCTTGTAGTATTTGCTCTGCGTGACCTGTTAACTCTTCAAGCGTTGCCATTGAGTCTTCTGGTTTTACAAGTTGTACTAATTCAACTTTATCAAACTGGTGCTGACGAATTAGGCCACGTGTATCGCGACCATAACTGCCTGCTTCACTTCTAAAACACGGAGTGTGAGCAACTAAGCGAATTGGTAAATCGCTTTCGTCGTAAATTTCGTCGCGGGCGCTGTTTGTAAGCGGTACTTCAGCTGTAGGAATTAAGCTAAAGCCGGCTTGTTGTTCGCCATCGTCGTTTACAAGGCCTAATGTGTGGAACAAATCGCCCGCAAATTTAGGTAATTGGCTTGTGCCGTAAAGGCTTGCGCTATTTACTAGGTACGGTACATACATTTCTGTGTAGCCGTTTTTATCTGCGTGTGTATCTAGCATAAATTGCGTTAGTGCACGGTGCATACGCGCAACTTGGCCGCGCATTACGGTAAAGCGTGCACCACTAATTTTAACGCCCATTTCAAAGTCTAAGCCGTTTAAGTCTTGGCCTACATCTACGTGGTCTTTAACTTCAAAATCAAACTTTTTAGGTGTGCCCCACGTTAAAATTTCAACGTTTTCGTCTTCGTCTTTACCTGCAGGTACTGACTCGTCTGGCAAGTTTGGAATTGCTAACGCAATGTCGTTAATCGCGGCTAATACTTCATCTTGCTCTGTTTTAGCGGCGTCTAGCTCACTGCCTAAGTTAGCCACTGCATCAAGTAATGGCTGTGCGTCTTCGCCTTTTGCTTTGGCTTGACCAATTGCTTTTGCGCTTGCATTACGTTGACTTTGAAGTTCTTGCGTTTTTACTTGTAATGTTTTGCGTTTTTCTTCAAGTGCCGTTACCGTCGCTACATCGAGTTCGTAACCGCGCGCCGCTAAACGTGCTGCAGTTTGTTCGATGTCTTGACGTAAAAATTTAGAATCTAACATGTTAGTTTTTTAACCTTTTTGCATTACTAGCTGAAGGCCCAGCCAAGCCATAAAAATACACACCATCACGTTTAAGATGATATTGAGGGCCATTTTAATAAAGTGACCTTGTTGTAATAACAACAAGGAGTCCATTGAGAATGTTGAAAAGGTGGTTAATGCACCTAAAAAGCCAATACCGATAAGGGTTTTGGCGGGGCTTGCGGTGATAATTTCTTTATCTATCAAACCGTACAAAATGCCCATTAACAATGAACCCAGAATATTAACCGTCAACGTGCCAAAAGGGAATCCCCTACCGAGGAGTTTTAGCATGCTTTCGCTAATAAAAAACCGTAAACACGCACCTGAGGCTCCGCCAAGGGCGATCATCATATAAAGTTTAATCATTTTCATATCGTTTAAGTGGGCTTTGCGCATCGCGCTCTTTTAGGTAATCGAGTTTTTGTTTAATTTTTTGCTCAAGTCCGCGCTCGCTCGGTAAGTAATATTCTTTGCCGTCCATTTCTGGCGGTAAATATTTTTCACCTGCGGCAAATGCGCCTTCTTCGTTATGCGCATAACGGTACTCAGCGCCATACCCTAAGTCTTTCATTAAGTTAGTTGGCGCATTGCGTAAATGCTCTGGTACTGGGTAACTTGGCTCGTTTTGAGCGTCTGCTTTGGCTTGATTAAACGCCATATACACCGCATTACTTTTAGGTGCACTGGCTAAATACAATGTGGCTTGTGCAATTGCACGCTCGCCCTCGCTTGGGCCAACACGTTGAAATATATCCCACGCATTTAAGGCCACTTCCATTGCGCGCGGATCGGCGTTGCCAATGTCTTCTGTTGCAATGGCAAGTAATCGCCTTGCTACATATAAAGGGTCGCCGCCACCGGCTAAAATTCGGCAATACCAATACAGTGCGCCGTCGGGGGAGCTACCTCGTACTGATTTGTGAAAGGCCGATATTAAATCGTAAAACTCATCGCCGCCTTTATCGTATTTAGCTAAATGCGTTGGTAACACTTGGCTAAGTACGTGCTCGTCTACGTTGTATTGACCATTTTGCTCGGTTGTTAAATCAACTGCTTGTTCAAGTAAATTAAGTACTTTACGCGCATCACCGCCACTTGCTTGGCACAGTGCCTTTTTAGCGTTGTCAGCAATAGTGATGTGCTTTTGGCTTAGCTGCTCGTCTTGTTTAAGTGCGCGTTCTATTACGGTATATAAGTCGGTATCGGCAAGCGATTTTAAAACATACACGCGTGCTCGCGACAATATAGCGTTGTTAAGGGCAAACGATGGGTTTTCTGTGGTTGCACCTACAAATATAAAGGTGCCGTCTTCTATGTGCGGTAAAAAGGCATCTTGTTGGGATTTATTAAAGCGGTGAACTTCGTCAACAAACATAAGGGTTCGTTGGCCACGGCTTTCTAGGTTGTCCCGCGCTTGCGTTACGCTATCGCGTATATCTTTTACGCCTGCGGTTACCGCTGACATTTGAATAAGTGAGGCATCAGCATGGTTGGCAATTATTTGCGCAAGCGTTGTTTTACCAACACCGGGCGGGCCCCATAAAATTAAACTATGGCATCGCCCTGCGACAATGGCTTGATGCAGTGGTTTATCAGCGCTTAATAAATGCTGCTGACCAATATATTCATCAAGCGTTGTAGGGCGCATACGCGCGGCAAGTGGGCGTACATCAGGCCCAAAGTTAAAACCTAAATTACTCACCGTTACTCTGATCGTCTATTTCAACACCTTCGGGAGGCGTAAATTCAAACGTGCTTTTATCAAGCGGCGCATTAACTTGTGCATCATTAAACGTAAATGACGATAGCTGCCCTGAGTTATCGGTAACGACTAGTTTAGCAAGGCCTTGCTCATTACCTGCAAAGGTTATATCAAGTTGCTCAACTTGGCTTTCTACGCCTTTATTTGGTGTTACGCTAAAACCTGTATTTGTTGCAAGTACGCTGTACTTTTCCCATTGTGCTGGATCTTTTGAGGTAAGTAACACAAACGGTGTTGAATCGATTAAACCGCTGGTTTTCATAATCGTTACTTGCTCAGCAAAGCTGTCGAAGTAATAAGTTTTATCACCGTTTGATACAAATAACGTATCGTCTGGGTTTGTTTGCTGCCAGCGAATCATCATAGGCTGTTGAAGCGCTATTGTGCCCTCGCCTTGCATAACAGCCTGGCCTTCTTTGTCTGTTACTTTTTGTGCAAACTGCGCTTTGAAACTTTTTAAAGTGGCAAGTCTGTCTTGTAATGCTTGGCTGTCGTCAGCAAAGCTTGGTGCGGCAAGTACGCTGCCTAATACTAATAATAAGGCGTTAACTTTTTTCATGAATTTGCTCCATTAGGCACTAATACATCGCGAGCACCGTTATGACCTGGTGAACTCACGATACCCGATGTTTCCATTTGTTCTACTAAACGTGCTGCGCGGTTATAGCCAACACGTAATTTACGTTGCACTGACGATACCGATACTTTGCCGGTTTCAATTACAAACGACACAGCTTCGTCGTATAACGGGTCTGATTCTTCATCTGCGTTTTCGCTAGCTTCACCTGGTAATAAAATATCTTCACTGGCATCACCATTGAGTATTTCATCAATATAATTTGGTTTAGCACGCGCTTTCCAATCGTTTACTACGGCGTGTACTTCGTGGTCGTCTACAAATGCGCCGTGCACACGCTCTGGTACGCTAGTGCCTGGCGGTAAATAAAGCATGTCACCCATACCTAGTAAGTTTTCGGCGCCTTGTTGGTCAAGTATTGTCCGTGAATCTATTTTGCTCGATACCTGAAACGCCATACGTGTTGGGATATTAGCTTTAATTAAGCCAGTAATTACATCTACCGACGGACGCTGCGTAGCAAGCACTAAGTGAATGCCTGCCGCACGTGCCTTTTGGGCTATACGTGCAATAAGTTCTTCTACTTTTTTACCTACAATCATCATCATGTCGGCAAATTCGTCTATTACTACAACAATACTTGGTAATTTACCTAGCTCGTCGGGGCCTTCTTTCATGCCATCAGTGTCTTTAAATAATGGATCAAGAATTGGGTAACCCGCTTCATTGGCTTCAAGCACTTTTTGGTTGTAACCTTTTAAGTTACGCACACCCAATGCTGACATTAATTTATAACGACGTTCCATTTCGCCAACACACCAACGCAGTGCGTTAGCGGCTTCTTTCATGTCGGTCACTACTTCACACAATAAATGCGGAATGCCTTCATATACTGAAAGCTCAAGCATTTTAGGGTCAATCATGATCATACGTACATCGTCAGGACCCGATTTGTACAGCAAGCTTACTATCATGACATTAACGCCCACTGATTTACCTGAACCAGTAGTACCGGCCACCAATAAGTGTGGCATTTTACCTAAATCAGCACATACCGGCTGACCGGCAATGTCTTTACCAAGCACCATGGTAAGTGGCGACGGATTTTGCTCAAATTTAGGGGCGTTTATAACTTCTGATAAACGAACTATTTCACGGTGTTTATTTGGAAGTTCAATACCAACATAGGTTTTACCCGGAATAACTTCTACAACACGTACACTAATTGCCGAAAGCGAACGGGCTAAATCTTTAGCCAAGCCCGTAATTTTAGACACTTTTATACCTGGCGCTAAATCAAGTTCAAAACGTGTAACAACGGGGCCTGGGTATACCGCTACAACAGTTGCTTGTACGTTAAAGTCGAGCAGCTTTGTCTCTACTAGGCGCGATACTGTATCGAGTTCTTCTTGCGAAATTGGGTTTTTAGCTTTGTCCGGTCTATCGAGTAAATCAAGTGACGGTAATGGCCCCGGTGGTGGCTCTTGCGTTAATAATTGCTCAAATTTTTCTTTTGCTGTTGGTGGTGGCTGATAGGCTGCTTTTGGCTTAGGCATTGGCCTTGCTGGCGATACAACCGTTGTAACTGGCTTTTCAGGTTCTACAACTTGGCTTTGATCAAGTGCATTTAATGCAGCAGCCGTGTCCATTGGCTCGTCGTCTATGGCGCTAAAGCCAATTTCTTGATCGAGTATATCGTCGAGTTCATCAAACGGCATAAAGTCGTCACTAATTTGTGGCTCGCTAAATGGCGTTTGCGGTTTGTTAATTGCTTTTTGTTTATCTGCTTTTTTAGCCGATGCAGGCAGCTCTATTTGCTCTTTTATATCGTCTTCAAAATGGGCGTCTACTTCATCGTTATTATTTACTGTACCTGCAGCGTGTTCTCGGTGCATCCAGCCTTTTGCATACGACACGATAAAACGATAAAACCTAACCATTAAATCGCCAAGATAATCAACAAAATCAACCCACGATACACCCGTTAATAGAGTTAGTCCGGCAAAAAAGAAACACAGCAATAATATAGATGTACCGGTAAAGTTAAATGCAGGCATCATGGCTGATGCAATAACATCGCCCACTACCCCACCAGAAGAGAAGTTATAAATATCGTCAAAGTTGATACTGCTAATAGCGGTAGCTGAGGTAATAAATAAAGCAAAACCAATAACTCGCAGCGCTAAAGTAGTGTAATCAAGCTGTAAAATGCGGTGAGGTTGTTTAAATAACAAGTAGCCAAATAATTGAATGGCAGCAGGTACTAAATAAGCCAACCAACCAAAAGTAAGTAATAAAATGTCAGCTATCCATGCACCAGCTGTGCCCGTAATATTTTTTACGTTTCTAAATTCACCAGTTTGCGACCACGAAGGATCAACTGGATCAAAGCTGATTAAGGCACATAAAATAAATATTGCTGTAAAGGTACTGATAATCAGCCCTGTTTCTAATAGTCTTTGCACACCGTTTAGGCGCATAGTTCCCTATTCCTCTTTATTATTCTATTTTATTCACACTTACTTAGCAGTGAAATACCTTAGCAGGAAATGCAATTTGTTGCACTTTATCTTAACCTTGATGGCCTGATTATGAACACGTTTTTATAATTTAGGCAGATAAAAGCAAATGTCAGCCTATTATAAATACTGTTAAGCAATATACGGGCGAATAATTACACCTTCTTCACCTTTTACTTCTTCCATTACTACATAAGTACGGCTTTCACTTACATTTGGAAGTTTCAATAGTATGTCGCCTAATACGCCACGGTATTCTGACATATCATTTACGCGTGTTTTAAGTAAAAAGTCGAAATTACCCGACACCAAATGGCATTCTATAATTTCTTCATGCTTTTTTACAGCAGCACTAAACTCATCAAATACATCGGGTGATGTTTTGGTAATTGTTACCTCTACATACACTGATAAACCTTGCCCAAGCTTAGCAGGGTCGACCACTGCTTTGTAACCTAATATGTAACCTTCTCGTTCTAGTTTTTTTACCCGCTCGAGACAGGGCGTGGCGCTTAGGCCAACTCGTCTGGCCAGTTCAACATTGGAAAGGCGTCCATCATGTTGTAATTCCATCAAAATTTTCCGGTCAATTCTATCTAATAACTGATGCATAGTACCAACTAGTTTTTTATGCTGTTTATTTTTATTATTTAGATAATAACACTAGAATCCACTTTAAAAAAGGTGAGACACACTGGCTTATGATGAATATAATAGTGAAAAATGTTAATCCGTTCTTAATAAGGCAAATGTTATGATTATTGGTGTACCTAAAGAAATTAAAAACCATGAATACCGTGTAGGTATGGTTCCTGCGAGTGTTCGTGAATTAGTAAACCACGGTCACCAAGTGATTGTAGAAACTGATGCAGGCATGGGGATTGGTTTTACTAACGAAGACTACACACAAGCAGGTGCTGAAATTTTAGCAACTGCTGCTGATGTTTTCGCTAAAGCCGACATGATTGTAAAAGTAAAAGAGCCACAAGCTGTTGAACGTGCAATGCTACGTGAAGACCAAATCCTTTTCACTTACTTACACCTTGCACCTGATCTTCCACAAACTGAAGACCTTGTAAAAAGCAAAGCTATTTGTATTGCATACGAAACTGTAACTGACTCACGCGGTGGTTTACCGCTTCTTGCGCCTATGAGCGAAGTGGCTGGTCGTATGTCTATTCAAGCTGGTGCACAAGCGCTAGAAAAGTCTAACCACGGTCGTGGCATGCTACTAGGTGGCGTACCAGGCGTTGAAGCTGCTAAAGTTGTTGTAATTGGCGGCGGCATGGTTGGTCGTAGCGCAGCTCAAATGGCTGTTGGCCTTGGTGCTGAAGTTGTGGTTCTTGATCGTAACATCGACGTATTACGTGCACTAGACGCGCAATTTGGTAATAAAGTAAAAGCTATTTACTCAACTGCTGATGCACTAGAAAAACACGTACTAGAAGCTGATTTAGTAATTGGTGGCGTACTAATCCCAGGTGCAGCTGCACCTAAACTAGTCACTGCAGAGCACATTAAAGCAATGAAACCTGGCTCTGCAATTGTTGACGTTGCAATCGACCAAGGTGGCTGTATTGCTACCTCTAAAGCAACGACGCATGCTGATCCTACTTTCATCGTTGATGAAGTTGTTCACTACTGTGTTGCTAACATGCCAGGTGCTGTTCCACGCACATCTACGTTTGCACTTAACAATGCAACATTGCCTTTCATCATTAACCTTGCAAATAAAGGTTATAAAAAGGCGCTACTAGATGACGCTCACTTCTTAAAAGGCTTAAACGTAATTAAAGGCCAAGTAACTTACAAAGAAGTAGCACAAGCGTTCAACATGGAATATGTTGACCCACGCACAGCGGTAGAAAACGCATAATTTAGCGTTTTCTAGTTAGGTTGGTATTAAATAACATAGTAACTTAACTACAACTCATAAAAAAAGCAGCTAATTAGCTGCTTTTTTTGTGTCTGATTTAAAATGAATTTATATAAAACGCTTGATTATAAAATCTACTTTTACACGCTTAGCTTGGCCAAGTAGTTTTTTAACTGGCTGCGGGTAATCATCCATCGTTTCTAAATCATCTGGGCCTGTTAAACGGCGACAGTGTTGTAAAATTTCATGCTTTTCGTTATCAATGGCATCCATAATTGTTTGCTCTGGATCTTCTATTAAAATACCATTTTCGATATCAAGGCCCCATGCACGCGGATTTAAGTTATGCCCGCTCAGTAAATGTTTTGTTCTATCTGAACAAATACCTTTTAAATGAAACGAATTACTTCCATCTTTCCACAAATACACATTTAAATTGCCGTTATCGATATGGCGTTTTTGCGTTTTTACAAACTTATGCAAAATAGTTTCGTATAAATAAGGTAGTGCCCCTATTTTACTAAACGGCTCACTTGGCGGTAAATAAAAGTCATTTGCTGTTTTATCGCCTACCACAATAGTCACTTGTTTGCCTTGCTTTAATAAACGGCGCAGTGATCGCATAAGCGGCGCCGGAAAATTAAAGTATGGCGTATACAACACAAGCTCTTGCTCTGTGGTATCAAATAACGCTTTTATTAAACGATTTAATTCGTTATTACGACGGCCAAGCCCCAAAAATAAACGAATACCTAATGCTTGCGTATTTAGTTGCTCTGCTGCGTTATAACTGGCGGCCTTTAAATCACGCATTAATTGCTTTTGGTCAAGTTTGAAGTCGTGTAAACGTTTAAGCGGTCGTGTGTCTATGCGTGGCACAGCAACGGAGCTAATTAGCTTTGTCTCAATAAAATCAACCACTGATTCACACAGTTCCCTCTGCGTTATTAAAAAGTAACGATCGAGTCTGTAGCGTTCGTTATACTGCAAATACACGTTGTTTAAGCTTGCGCCGCTGTAAAGTAAGGTATCGTCAATGACAAACCCCTTTAAATGCAATACGCCAAATAATTCTTTAGCTTTTACAGGTACGCCATAAACTTGTACGTTCGATTTAAACTTTTCTAAATCGTCACAGTATAAACTTGCATTGCCGTCAGACTTCTCTGCACCAATAAGACCACGTTGCGCACGATGAAAATCCACCAGCACTTTTATTTCAAGTGCTGGGTTTGTTAATGACACACGGTGCAAAGCTTCTAAAATTTCGCGACCTGCTTCGTCATCTTGTAAATAAAGCGCTGTGATATAAATTCGTTTTTTTGCGCTACTGATCAAACGTAGCAATTGCGTTCGGTAATCTTGCGCATTGGTTAAGACGTTAACGTCTTTTGAAGTCAACCCGAATGCGGGTTTTTCCTGCCAAAATAACATAGTTGCCTATTCACTTGGGTCACATGATTTATCAGTGACAAATAAAATTAGGTAAAACATAACAAAAAAAATCAAAGTGGTCATGAATTAACGTTGTTTTGTTGCCTGTTAGTCTATTTATTGAGCTACTTTACTTTATTAAACGTAAAAGCCACAATCTCTAGTACACAATACTGCACAGCTTTTCGATTTGCTAAAAAAAATAATCTCGGATTTTGTTTACTTCTGCCTTGTTTTTCTTAGAATCGAGCGCATTAAAGACCGTATTAAACGTTTAGGAAAAAATAATGACTGAAGCAAAACATTGTAAGCTACTAATTTTAGGCTCTGGCCCAGCTGGTTATACTGCCGCAGTATATGCAGCACGTGCAAATTTAAACCCTGTTTTAATTACAGGCATTCAACAAGGTGGCCAATTAACAACCACGACTGAAGTTGAAAACTGGCCTGGTGATGCACACGGCTTAACAGGTCCTGCATTAATGGATCGTATGAAAGAGCACGCTGAACGCTTTGAAACTGAAATTGTGTTTGATCACATTAATAAAGTAGATGTATCTAAGCGCCCTTTCACACTAACTGGCGACCAAGGTACTTACACATGTGATGCGTTAATCATTGCAACGGGTGCGTCTGCTAAATACTTAGGCTTAGAGTCTGAAACTAATTTCCAAGGCCGTGGTGTTTCGGCATGTGCTACATGTGACGGCTTTTTCTATAAAGGTCAGAAAGTAGCGGTTGTTGGTGGTGGTAATACGGCGGTTGAAGAAGCGCTTTACTTATCTAACATTGCTGACGAAGTACATGTTATTCATCGTCGTGATAGTTTCCGCAGTGAAAAAATACTTGCAGACCGCCTTGCTGAAAAAGCAGCAAACGGTAACGTTGTAATGCATTACAACCGCACGCTTGACGAAGTATTAGGCGACCAAATGGGTGTAACAGGCGTTCGTATTAAAGATGCACACTCTGATGCAACTGAAGAACTAGATTTAGCCGGTGTATTTATTGCTATTGGCCATAAGCCAAATACAGATATGTTTGTTGGCCAACTAGAAATGAAAGATGGCTACTTAGTTGTAGAGTCTGGATTGAACGGTAACGCGACTCAAACAAGTGTAGAAGGCGTTTTTGCTGCTGGTGATGTATCTGACCACATTTACCGTCAAGCAATCACATCAGCGGGTACAGGCTGTATGGCTGCCCTTGATGCAGAACGTTTCTTAGATAATTTATAAGCAATTAAATAAATTATTATAGGGCTGATTATTCAGCCCTTTTTTTATGCCTAAAATATAGTTACACTTTTACGATCAATTATAAGATAAGTACTGTATGAGAAATCAGCTATACCAATTAAGCGAAAACGATATAGCATTCCCCAATCCGGAATACGCATTAGAATCCCCTGATGGCTTACTCGCAATTGGCGGAGATTTAAGTTTACCTCGCCTAAGTAATGCCTACAAAAGCGGAATATTCCCTTGGTTTAGTGAAGATGAGCCTATTATGTGGTGGTCGCCGAGCGAACGCGGGATTTTTGAACTGGATGATTTTCATATAAGTAAGAGTCTGCGTAAGCATTTAAAAAAGCACCCTGTGAGAGTAACCATTAATAATGCCTTTGAAGAGGTGATAGAAGCATGTCGCGATCAACGCCTTGACACCGATGGTACCTGGATCACTTCTGACATGCTCAACGCTTACGTTAATGCACACAATGCGGGCATTGCTCATAGTTTAGAGGTGTGGAGTAACGGAGAGCTTGCAGGAGGCTTATACGGCATTATGCAAAATGGTGTATTTTGTGGCGAGTCGATGTTTCATCATCAAACCAATTGCTCTAAGCTTGCGATGTGGGCACTGGTAAATTGGCTTAAACGTCACAATGCGCATTTTATTGATTGCCAGTTAGAAAACCCTTATTTAATGACCCTCGGTGCACAAGTAATTCCTCGCTCAACATTTTTGACTAAACTAAAAGCTGCACATAGCTATATCGTTAACCCTATTATGTGGGAGCCACAAGAACTTGACGCAATCTATGAATGAACAACTTCCTGCACGTGTTGGTTTAACCCAAGAGTTTGACTGTAGTTATTTGCCCAACAGACAAGAACAACTTTTAGTTATTCTAGATCCTAGTTGCTACAGTACCGACAAATTTGAGTCATTATTAGGTTTAGGGTTTCGTCGCAGTGGTAACCAAATATACCGCCCGCATTGCCCAATATGCAGTGCATGTAATTCTGTACGTGTATTAGCACAAGACTTTATCCCCTCAAAATCGCAAAAACGTAAACTAAACAAAGCAAAAAGCCAGTTTGAAGTGAAATATTCGACGCAAGAGCGACCTGAGTACTATCCGCTTTATAGTAAGTACATAACAATGCGTCACCAGGATGGAAGTATGTATCCTCCTGAAAAAGAACAGTTTCAAAGCTTTTTACTTTGCAGTTGGCTCAAAATCACATTTATTGAACTATGGCACCAAGATACTTTAGTCGCAGTTGCCGTAACTGATTGTATGAATAGCGCTATTTCTGCAATCTATACCTTTTTCGACCCCGATTTTGAACACTATAGTTTAGGCTCTGTGATGATATTAGAGCAGCTTAGATTTGCAAAAGAGCAAAATAAGCAATACGTGTACTTGGGCTATCAAATTGATGAATGCAACAAAATGAAGTACAAAACTCAGTTTTTACCAGCTCAAAAACAGCTTAATGATGAGTGGGTGGCTATTTAATTTGCAAATATAGCCCCTGCGCCTTTACTTATTGGTGTATTTTGGGCAAAATCTGCAGCGTTTAACTATTAAAGAGGTGTTACGCTAAACATGGCGAAAGAAGACGTAATCGAAATGCAAGGGACAGTCCTTGATACTTTACCAAATACAATGTTCCGAGTTGAGCTAGAAAATGGTCACGTAGTTGTGGCTCATATTTCAGGCAAAATGCGCAAAAACTATATCCGTATTTTAACCGGCGATAAAGTAACGGTAGAAATGACTCCTTACGATTTATCGAAAGGTCGTATCGTATTCCGTGCTCGCTAAGTAAGTGCGTAAACGAGATTTAGTTTTTGGCTAGTGTTTTACTAGCTTTAAGCGTTTATTAAATGTAATTGATAGACATTGACTAGCAATTACATTTAATAAACAAAAAGCCCAGTTTTTACTGGGTTTTTTGTTGCCTATAAAAAGGGCAAAAAAATGGCCCGCTATTATGTAGCGAGCCATTTTATTTAACTAAACTTTTTAATTAACGTTTTACGCTGGTGTTAAGCTACTCTCGTAATCAAACCGAATCTTCTTGTCTTTAACCGATACTTTAACCGTACCGCCATCAACAAGTTCACCAAACAGTATTTCGTTAGCTAATTGCTTTTTAAGCTCTTCTTGAATAACACGTGCCATTGGTCGTGCACCCATTGCTTTATCGTAGCCTTTATCTGCCAACCACTCACGTGCTTTAGACGTAAGCTCAAGGTTAACCGATTTTTTATCAAGCTGGGATTGCAGTTCCACAATAAATTTATCAACCACCATTAAAATAACTTCACGTTCAAGGTGATTAAACCAAATGATGTTATCTAAACGGTTTCTAAATTCTGGCGAGAATACTTTATTAATTTCGCCCATTGCATCATGCGTGTGATCTTGCTCTGTAAAACCAATCGACTTGCGTGTGGTTTCTTGCACACCAGCGTTAGTTGTCATTACCACAACTACATTTCTAAAATCGGCTTTACGACCGTTATTATCGGTTAACGTACCGTGATCCATTACCTGTAGTAGGATGTTATAAATGTCTGGATGCGCTTTTTCAATCTCATCTAAAAGTACAACTGCATGTGGGTTTTTAATAACAGCTTCTGTTAATAAACCACCTTGCTCAAAGCCAACATATCCTGGTGGAGCACCAATTAATCGACTTATAGCATGGCGCTCTACATATTCAGACATATCAAAACGAATAAACTCAACACCCATGCATTTAGCAAGCTGTTTAGTGACTTCTGTTTTACCCACACCGGTAGGTCCTGCAAATAAGAACGAGCCAACTGGTTTTTCTTCGCTTGATAAACCAGAGCGAGATAAACGAATAGCTGATGTAAGCGCGTCAATAGATTGATCTTGCCCAAACACAAGCATTTTAAGATTACGGTCTAGGTTTTTAAGCGTTTCTTTATCTGTTGACGATACGCTTTGCGCTGGGATACGTGCCATTTTAGATATAATTAGTTCTATATCTGCCACGCCAATGGTTTTTTTACGTTTAGAGCTAGGTTGCAGGCGCTGACTTGCACCGGCTTCATCAATTACATCAATTGCTTTATCTGGCAAGTGGCGTTCATTAATGTATTTAGCACTTAGCTCTGCTGCTGCTTTTAATGCTTTTTGAGTATAACGAATACCATGGTGCTCTTCGTAACGCTCTTTTAAGCCATTTAATATTTTGGTGGTATCGGCAACACTTGGTTCAAGCACATCTATTTTTTGAAAACGACGTACTAGTGCACGATCTTTCTCAAAAATATTTTTATACTCATTGTAAGTTGTTGAACCCATACAACGTAACTTTCCACTTGAAAGCAGTGGTTTAAGCAAGTTTGATGCATCCATAACGCCACCAGACGCTGCGCCGGCACCAATTATGGTATGTATTTCATCAATAAATAAAATAGACCCAGGCTGTGCTTGTAGCTCTTTTAATAAGCTTTTAAAGCGCTTTTCAAAATCGCCACGGTATTTAGTACCCGCAAGCAATGCCCCCATATCTAGCGAGTACACAACTGCATCAGCAATGACTTCTGGTACTTGCTCGTTAACAATACGATACGCTAAGCCTTCGGCAATTGCTGTCTTACCAACACCTGCTTCACCAACTAGTAATGGGTTGTTCTTTTTGCGACGACACAATACTTGTACCGTGCGCTCTACTTCGCTGTCACGTCCAATCAAAGGGTCTATATTGCCTTCACGTGCTTGAACGTTTAAGTTGGTTGTAAAGCTGTCTAGCTTGCTTGCTTCTTCATTTTGTACTTCTTGCACTTCTTCATGAATATCATCGGTGTCATCCCCTAACTCATCATCGGCTTTAGAAATACCGTGTGAAATAAAGTTAACAATATCTAAACGCGATACATCTTGCTTTTTAAGTAAATAAACAGCTTGGCTCTCTTGCTCAGAAAAAATAGCAACTAGCACGTTTACGCCAGTAACTTCATTTTTACCTGACGATTGCACATGAAACACCGCACGCTGTAATACACGCTGAAAACCAAGCGTTGGCTGAGTTTCACGTTCTTCTTCTAGATCTGGGATGACGGGTGTTGTTTCGTCAATAAATTCTAATAATTCGGTTTTTAAGCCAGAAAGATTAACACCGCACGCATTTAGGGCTTCTCCTGCTGAAGGATTATCTAACAGCGCAAGTAAAAGGTGCTCTACGGTCATAAACTCATGACGGCGAGTGCGCGCTTCACGAAACGCGGCATTTAATGTGAGTTCTAAGTCTTTGTTTAGCATTGGCAACCCCTTACTGAGATAATAATTTATACCACAACAATCGGATGTTTGATCACCCTAATTGGTATTTATTCCTGCTCACAACTACAAAGCAGTGGATGCTCGTTATCACGCGCGTAGCGGTTAACTTGTTCAACCTTAGTATGGGCTACATCGGCGCTGTAAACACCGCAAATACCCTTACCTTTTTCATGAACCTGAAGCATCACGTCGGTTGCTCTATCGCTATCCATATTAAAAAACGTCGTTAAAACTTCTATTACAAAGTCCATCGGCGTGTAGTCGTCGTTATTTAAAACAACTTTATATTTTCGCGGTGGTTGTAGCTTTTGCTTTTCACTGTCGCGAACTGTGTCAATTACACCTGAATCTTTCATACCACTCATAATTAAATATAGTCTTGTCTTTGTAACTCAAGCAAACTTGAATAAAAAATAAATAAAATGTTAAAAAAATAACTCAAAACACTTGACTGGTTGGCTAAATAAACTACAGTCAAACATAGATTGATTAAACCTTAATCAGTCTAGCAAATTATACGGTTTAGAATAACTAAATTAGTCAACTTATTGAAGGATGTAGAAGTATGGCTTGCGGTAAAGTTAAATGGTTCAACAACGCCAAAGGTTTTGGTTTCATCGTAGAAGACGGCTGCGAGAATGATATTTTCGCTCATTACTCAACTATTGTAATGGACGGATATAAAACACTTAAAGCTGGTCAAGATGTAACTTTCGAATTAGAACAAGGGCCTAAGGGCCTCCACGCTAAAAATATTGCCCCTGATGGCGACATTATAGAGTGAACAATGTTCTGTTCGACTAAAGCGAGTGACCTTTTTAGATCCTCGCTTAATTCCTTAAGCATACTTTTTATCTCTTCACCCTTATTTATTGCCCCTTTTTGCCCAAATTCAACCCTTTTCCTTGAATTTATTTTATATACCCCAATGTTCTAAGAGTTAATTGTTTAACTGAGTATTGAGCTCGTTCATACTCTGGCCCTTTTTATTTAAGCTTGTTACACTCTTAATGCTAGAACAGCGCATTAACACAACAGTTATCATACTTTTGCCAGTTTTAAATGTACTAGGCTAAAGGCTGATTTATTTTTGTTGATTTTTTAGCTATAAATACAATTCTAGTTCGTCAGGTGTGACTATTCTGCTTTTATAAAAAAGCAACGCTGAGTACCAACACCTAACAAACTATTCATTACGAGCGTACGTGTTTATTAACTTGTTTAATAATATTTACTCATTAGTAATGATTTTCTTTGCATTGTTGAATAAGACCTTATCGGTCGACTATCTAGGAATGATGATGACATCAAAAATTATCTATACAAAAACGGACGAAGCTCCGGCACTAGCAACTTACTCGTTGCTACCTATCATCCAAGCATATACAAATGCGGCCGGTGTTGAAGTTGAAACTCGCGACATTTCATTAGCAGGTCGTGTAATTGCTAGCTTCCCTGATTATTTAACACAAGAACAACGCATTGGCGATGCACTTGCTGAACTTGGCGAGCTTGCTAAAACACCAGAAGCGAACATCATCAAATTACCAAACATCAGTGCATCTGTTCCACAGCTGCGTGCTGTAATTAAAGAGCTTCAAGCAAAAGGTTACGCGCTTCCAGAATACCCTGTTGAACCTAAAAATGATGAAGAAAAAGCAATTCAAGCCGCTTACGACAAAATTAAAGGCAGTGCAGTAAACCCAGTACTACGTGAAGGTAACTCTGATCGTCGCGCACCAGGTTCTGTAAAAGAATATGCACGTAACAACCCACATTCAATGGGTGCGTGGAGCAAAGATTCTCAGTCTTACGTTGCAAGCATGAGCGAAGGTGATTTCTTTGGGTCTGAGCAATCAGTCACTGTAGATACAGCCACTGATGTGCGTATTGAACATGTTGCAACTAACGGTGACGTTACTGTTCTTAAACAAAGCACACCTCTTTTAGCTGGCGAAGTAATTGATGCATCAAGCATTAGCGCTTCTAAGCTTCAAGCTTTCTTGGCTGCTGAAATTGATGCTGCTAAAGAAAAAGGTGTTTTATTCTCGCTTCACATGAAAGCGACAATGATGAAAGTATCTGATCCAATCATCTTCGGTCATGCTGTAAAAGTATTCTACAAAGATGTGTTTGCTAAACACGGTGAGCTTTTTGAAGAGCTAGGTGTTGATGTAAATAATGGTTTAGGCGACGTATATTCTAAAATTCAAACATTAGACGATGCTAAGCGCGAAGAAATCGAAGCAGACATTCAAGCTGTTTACGCTAACCGCCCTGCTATTGCTATGGTTGATTCTGACCGTGGTATTACAAACTTACACGTACCAAGTGACGTGATCATCGATGCATCTATGCCTGCAGCAATCCGTTCAAGCGGTCAAATGTGGAATAACGATGGTAAATTACAAGACACTAGCTTTGTAATTCCTGATCGTTGTTACTCGAGTGTTTACCAAGCAACTATCGATTTTTGTAAAGAAAATGGCGCGTTTGATCCAACAACAATGGGTAGCGTTCCAAACGTAGGCCTTATGGCTCAAAAAGCTGAAGAATACGGTTCACACGACAAAACATTTGAAGCAAAAGCGGACGGTTCTATCCGTGTTGTTGATGCAAATGGTAATACATTACTTGAGCACAGTGTTGAGCAAGGCGATATCTGGCGTATGTGTCAGGTTAAAGACGCACCAATTCAAGATTGGGTTAAGCTTGCAGTAAATCGTGCACGCGCAACAGGCGTTCCAGCTATTTTTTGGTTAGACGAAAACCGTGCACATGATGCGCAGCTAATCAAAAAAGTAAACAAATACCTACCAGATCACGATACCGCTGGTCTAGATATTCAAATTTTAGCACCGCTTGAAGCAACATTGTTCTCATTAGCGCGTATTAAAGAAGGTAAAGACACGATTTCTGTAACAGGTAATGTATTACGTGATTACCTTACAGACTTATTCCCAATTTTAGAGTTGGGTACGAGTGCTAAAATGCTTTCAATTGTTCCACTTATGAACGGTGGTGGCTTATTTGAAACTGGCGCGGGTGGTTCTGCACCTAAGCATGTTCAACAATTTGAAAAAGAAAATCACTTACGTTGGGATTCTTTAGGTGAATTTTTAGCACTTGCTGCATCACTTGAGCACCTTAGCGTAACTACGGGTAACAACAAGGCACAAGTACTTGCTGATACACTAGACAAAGCGACAGGCACATTCCTTGCTGAAAACAAGTCTCCTTCACGTAAAGTGAAAGAAATTGATAACCGTGGTTCTCATTTCTTCCTATCTTTATTCTGGGCACAAGAACTTGCTAAGCAAAGTGATGACAGTGAACTTAAAGCACAGTTTACTCAAATTGCTAGCGACCTTGAGTCTAATAAAGAGCAAATCGTAAGTGAGCTTAACGATGCGCAAGGCCCTGCAGTTGATTTAGGCGGTTACTTCCAGCCTAACGATGATGCAGCGTTTAAAGCGATGCGTCCAAGCACTACATTTAACGATATTCTTGCTAAATTAGTATAAATATTGGTTTAAATTTAAAAGCCGCTTACTTGTAAAAGTAAGCGGCTTTTTTATGTCTGATACCAATTCGCTTAATTAAGTGATCTATTTTTAGGATGGAAAAACGTGTTGATAGCTAGGCAAAAAATTTGCTATTTAGTCGTTCTCGGCAATTGCTCCTGCATTGCTCTACCTTCTGCATCCATGCAGTCGTAAATGAGAATTTTTTAACACAGGTAGCGACACGTTTAGCCCCGCAAAATGATTAAGTATTATTGCGGATTGGTATAAACTTTAAAAAAAGGCCGCTATTTATAAAATAGCGGCCTTTGAATAATTAAATTTATTTATTTAATTAATTAATTATTTAGTATCATACCAATTCGCTTAATTAAGTGATCAACTTTGAGGCAAGAAAATCTTGTCGATAACAAGGCAAAAATTTCGTTATTTAGTTGCTCTATATCAGAAATTTTTAACGCAGTTACCGTCAGATTTAATCCCTCAAATTGATTAAGTATTATTGCGGGTTGGTATAAGCACGTGGCATTTTTGAATCTGTCGTATAGCGGTCACGCAGTTTATCTTGACGAGATTGTGTAGATACCTCAACCCCATTGATAAACATTTTGCTCACATGACTGCTTAGTTCAAACGGGTCATTACTCCACATTACTACATCAGCGGCTTTACCAACTTCAAGGCTACCTGCATTAATACCAAATACATCAGCAACGTTTGATGTAACCGCTTTTAACGCACCTTCTTGGCTCATACCGTACGACACAGCATTACCAGCATCAAAACGTAGCTGATAAATGTTGTGGCTTGCATCGCCGCCTACTGTTAGTAATACTTTAACGCCCGCTTTTTCAAGCACACTAGCATTATCTAAACTCGCATGAAGCGAATCAAAGCTTCCTGGTAAGCTATCCATTGCACTAATGATCACTGGGATATTTGCTTTAGCAACGCGCTCTTTAACTACAACAGCATCTTGCGCACCGTTAAGCACTAAATTAATGCCAAATTGCTCTTTTACTTTAATGAGCTCAATAATATCAGCCGCACGTGATACGCCAACCACTAATGGCATTTCGCCAGTGAGTACTTTTGCCATGACTTTATCTTCAGTACTTGGTTTGTCATCATCTTTTTTGGCTTTTTTACCAGCTTTAGTTTTGTGCTCATCAAGCTTATTAATCAGTGTTTGCAAAGTAAAAGCACGAGAGCCTTTGCTGCGCTCACCTAAGTAAACAATTAAAGCGGCCTGTTTTTGTATGTCGCTGTCAAAACTACCACTTAAATCAACAACACTCGCAAGGCCTGAAAAAATGCTATCGCCGCCATGTGGAGTAATTACATCGCGTGTTACGCCGCCTTTACGAGCATAAGGCACTAAGCTTGAATGAGCGTTGTAAGCCAAGCTTACGTCAAAATCGATACCGGCTTTATCCTCGCCTGCATCGCGTGAGCCCGCAACTGCACTTACTTCAACTAAACCAAGTTGATTAATACTTGCAATAAAGCCAGGGGTTACAATTTGACCTTTTGCATCAATAACCTTATCGGCTTTCACTTCAGTTGGGTTAATCGCGGTGATTTTACCATCTGTCATTACAATGCTTGCCGCTTCTAATACACCTTGATCAGATGACGTATGTAATGTTGCATTAATAATTGCTAGCGATTGTGCGCTTACAGCACCAGATGCTAATAATCCTGCAGCAACCAGAGAAAGCGAAAACGAACGTGATAAATTTTTCATTCTGGGTGCTCCTTATTGTTGACCTAACATAAAATCACTTACTGCTTGATACGCGCTGTCGTTTCTATCGTAAACTTTTGCACCATCAACAAACACTTGTTCAGCTTTAGCATAAACACTAAATGGGCTTTGATTCCAAATAACAACATCGCCCTGCTTACCGGCTTCTAGTGAACCTGTTTTGTCATCAATACCTAACGATTTAGCAGCGTTAGACGTGATCCATTTAATAGCGTGTTGCTCAGAAATATCAAAACCATTTTCGTTAGCGCGGTACATAACCTTGCCCGCTTCTTGGTTTAAACGCTGAATAGTAGTATCTGAATCTGAGTGAACAACTGCACACGAGTTTTTAACCGCATCAACAATAGCCACGTTTTCTTGTACCATATCGTAGGCTTCCATTTTAAAGCCCCACCAGTCTGGCCAAAGTGCAGCACACGAACCATTTTGGGCAAGTAAGTCAGCAATTTTATATGCTTCTACACCGTGATGAAAAGTACCCGCGTGGTAACCAAATTCTTTTGACAGGTCAATCATCATTGCCATTTCTTCAGCTTTATAACAATGATTATGAATCATCACTTCGCCTTCAAGCACACCGCGTAGCGTATCGTGTTTAATATCACGTACTGGTGCTTTTGGGTTTAAACCTGCCGCGTAATCGGCATCGTACTTATCCCATGCACGTTTGTATTGAGCAGCTTCAGCCCATGCCATACGGTAACCAGCCATATTACCCATACGAGTTGAAGGCAGCACGCCTTTGCGACCATAAACACGTTTAGGGTTTTCACCACATGCCATTTTTAAACCATACGGCGCGCCAGGAAATTTCATGCTTTGCATAGTGTGTGCAGGTACATTTTTAAGCGTAACACCGCGACCACCAAATAAGTTAGCTGAGCCTGGTAAAATTTGCAGAGAAGTAATGCCGCCTTCGCGGGCGCGGTTAAAGCCTGGATCTTGTGGCCAGACAGAATGCTCAACCCACACTTCTGCAGTGTTAGGGCTGGTCATTTCGTTACCATCTTGATGCGATTCAACCGACGGGCTTGGGTATGCGCCTAAATGTGAATGTACGTCAATAATACCCGGTGTTACCCATTTGCCTTGTGCATCAATTGTAATATCAGCAGTGGCTGTTAAGTCTTTACCGACTTGTTGTACTTTGCCGTCAACAAGTAATACATCTGTTTCATCTAAACGCTCACCAGTACCTGTTAAAACGGTGGCATTGGTAATTAATGTGCTAGATGTAGAAACTGGCTGATAAGTACTTGGGTAAGGGTTTTTGTTAATTGTTATTTTATCGTCTTGCGGGCCGTTTTCTTGGCAACCTACAAGTGCAGCAGCTAAGCCCACTGCTAATAAAGAAGGTGCAAATTTTTGCATGTTGTTTGGATCTCCTGTTTTTTTGCTACTTTAGCGAAAGCTAAGGAATAAAGCCAAAAAAACAGGTGAAAACGCAGTTAATTAAGATGAATATCTGTAATTATTTCTTTATATAATTGTTATACAACTTTTCAAGCGCACCTTCGGTGGTAAGCGAGGGGTCTTTGCTTATAAAGTGCTTTACCGTACGCGTCACAAAATCAGAGTTTTGCTTATGTAGCTTTGAAAAATCTTTAATAAGTGTATTACCGTCTTTAGCTGCAGTTACTTTGTCATGACGGTGACGATACTGGCTCAATGCTTTATTAAAATCACCTTGGTAGTCTTCAACCAAAATTTTATAAAAGTCACTTTTTTGTACGTTTAAATCATTAATGCAGTAATTTAGCGCTTCTTTAAAGTCGGTAAATATCATGCCCTCTACATCAAACTCTTTCGTTTTTTCACGCACAGCTACTTTGGCATCTTCTGTGGCATAGCTAAAACCCGTAAAGGCTAAACGCTCAGCGGCTTCTTTTCCTAATTTCATACCCGCTTGAATACTATGGGCAAACTCGTCGCTAATGTCGCCAAGTTCGCTTTCTTCCCACATGTTATAAACGCGCAGTGGTTTAGCATATTTATTTGAGAGCTTTTTTTTAAGCTTGGTAAAACGCTCATCAATCGTCATCAGTCTTTCGTTATGTAAAAGTGCATGACACTCATAACACGCAGGGATAGAGATAAAGTCAGCCTCTTCACCTAAATCAACAATGCTTTGTAGCATATGCAATGGTGGACAATGGTCGCGCTCTGTTGCTTCACAACCACAATAAAAACACTGGTTAAAATGCTGCTGATCGCAAGCGTATGCTTGCTGATAATAACTGGCTAACGTTTTGCTCACCGTTGCTCCTAAAAAAACACGACTAAATTATGGGGGCGATAATAACAGCCTGAAAAAATAAATCAGCTGTAATAAAAAAATTTATATAAGTGTGTCAAAAAACATACTTAAATTGCTATTAATTCATACATCTAATTATAAGTGTGTATTAATCACATACTTGCTTACAGCTTGTTGCATTTGGTTAACAGCTTTTTTATTCAATTCGTTTAATACTTACCCTGCACCCGCAAATAATGAGGAATAAATTATGAACATATTAAAAGCAACTTTATATACTGGCTTAGTATTAAGCGCGGCACTTATTACAACGCCAACTTTAGCAGCAAAATTTGTTGCTGCTGATACAAGCCCAGGTACACAGGCTTGTATGGCTGTTGCGTCTAATAAAGCCTATAAATTGCGTGCAACACTGCGTGATTTACGTACCAGTAAAGCCGCCATCAACAAACTGCAATGTAATAACTTACCAATAACAGAATTTGTATCACTTTATAATTTAGATAAAAGCGCTAATTATCTAAATATTGAAGCGACAACACGCACATCAATTAAAGATTTAGCCAAAGTAAACATGCCTACAGTAACTATTATTACAAGCCCTAAATAAATGGCAGCTAAAAAGCAATTAAGCAGGCTGTTAAACCGCTTGCTTAATTCATTTTAAGTTAGATAATCACCGCTATTAAGCCAAATAAACCACCAAATACACCGCCCCACACAACAAGCCAGCCTAGGTGCTCGCGGATCATAGTTTGAATAATCTCTTTCACCATCTTAGGGGTAAGCTCATCTAAGCGCTCATCAACTAGTTTAAGCACTGTTTTATATAAACTCTCTGCGCTGTTACCTTGTGAAAGTGTTTGGGTTACTAATGCTTTAAAATCGTCAGTTTGAGAGATCTCACCAAGCGACAGTTGCATTTTTTCAATAAACTTTTCACGCATTGGCTCTATTGCCGCTGTACCGCCAAACATTCCTAGCATACTGCCAAACTGAGATTGCTCTATTACTTCTAACAAATTGTCAAAAGCAGGGTTTAAATCAACATTGCTAATTATTGGCTCAAAGTCGATATTTGGCTGTGCTTTATTTAATAAATTATTAATTTTTTGCTCTGAAAAAAACTCCGTTAATATTAAGTTTCTTATGGCCACTTTAAAACTTTCAAATTTAAGTGCTATAACGCCTGAGCCATATAAAAACGGAACCTTTTCGAATAACATATGAATAGCCAATAAATTAGTTACCGCACCAGAAAGTGCAAATAAACCAACAGATAGCACAATTTCTTGATTAAACACAAAACCTACAACAACACATAAACCTGCTAGCGAATTGGTTATTAAACTTTTGTTCATTCTTACTCCATTACAGTAAATGTAGTTTTATGCAATATAGCCGTTAATTTTACAACGTTTAGATTGTTAAATTAATTCCTTTTTGCCATAGTTTAACTATCTGTTTAAAAGGTGAGCAATTGTTATGTGGAAAACAGTAAACGAGCACATCAGCCAAGCTATTCATTATGATTTTAAACACACCCACAAACGCCAACTACAAAGTTCCAGCTCCGATAAACTATTTCATTTAAGTAACGGTACACAAAACTACTTAGTAAAAGTAGCATTAAAAAATGAACTCGAACGTTTTGAAAGTGAAGCTATCGGTTTAGAACTTTTAGCACAAAATAGTGTATTTATGGTGCCCGATTGCATTGTAACAGGTGCAAACATAGAATTTTCGTTTATCGTTTTAGAATGGCTAGTACTTGATAAACAACCTCATGATACGTGGTCTTCTATGGGTAAAAACTTGGCTAAAATGCACACCATACATGAACAGGCTATGTTTGGTTTTGATGTAGACAATTATTTAGCTACAACCATACAACCTAACCGCTGGCATAAAAAATGGGGCGTATTTTATGCCGAAGAACGTATCGGCTGGCAATTACAGTTACTCGCTGAAAAAGGCATTAACTTTGTTGAACCCGAACGCTTAATAAATACGATAAAAGAACAACTCCATAGCCATCAAGTAAAGCCATCATTACTGCACGGTGATTTTTGGCGCGGAAACATGGGGTTTATCAATATGCTTCCAACCGTATTTAATCCAGCTTGTTATTATGGTGATCGGGAAGTTGATATTGCGATGAGCGAGTTGTTTGCCCCGCTCCCTGAAAATTTTTATACTGCCTACAATCAGCAATATCCGCTTTCGCAAAACTATCAAAAACGAAAATTGATTTATCAATTATACCCAATTTTAAATCACGCTAACATTTTTGCTGGACACTATCTCACTGAAGCAAAACAACATATAGAAATGCTCACAGCAACCAATGTAAAATAAGTGTCACAATCCTCCAGACCGACTATATTTAGTAAAGTAAGGAGTTCAGCTTTGATCCATTAAGTTTTTGCTAGAGTTATTTGCAACCACTTAATTATTTATAACTGGAGTGATTATGAAAGACTTTTTGTCACAACGAATCGCCTGCCCACATTGCGGACACCACATTCATTTAGACTTAGATGCAAGTATGGGCGATCAAGATTATATAGAAGACTGTGCAGCCTGCTGTAACCCAATTCATTTAAACATGCATATAGACTATGCTAACAATAAATTAGAGCTACACGTAGACAGCGACGACGAACAAATATTTTAATTTAAACCTGATGGCGTAAGTAATTTTCTACCGTGTTTACAATAGTATAAGTTTGCTGATCTACTTCAATATTTAGCTTATCACCTACTTGTGCTGCACCAATGTTTGTAATAGCGAGCGTTTCGGGAATAAGGTGTAACCAAAATCCTTGCTCGTCAATTTCACCCACGGTTAAGCTTGCGCCATTTATAGCAACAAAGCCTTTATATAACACATACTTTTTCCACTCTTTTGGTAAGCTTAATTGAATTTTACAGTTATTCTCAAGCTTCACAATTTGAGAGATTTGTGACGTACAATGAATATGCCCAGACACTATATGCCCACCCAATTCAGTACCAAACGTAACTGAGCGCTCGTAATTAACTAAGCTGCCTAGCTCAAGCAACCCTAAATTAGTTAGCTTTAGGGTTTCGTCAATCACATCAAAATGTACTTGCGCCACCACATCATGGTTACTTAGTTCAACTTGCACAACAGTTAAGCAACACCCGTTAATAGCTATACTTGCGCCTAAATCTAGGTGTTTTACATATTCATCACTTACCGATATAACTAAACGTAGAACGCCGGCTGTTTTAGTTTTAGAAACCACTGTTGCTTGCGTTTGCACTATTCCTGTAAACATAAAATCACTTAAAATTATTACAAAGTGATAGTTTAACGTATCAACTAATAAAATCATTCACAACTGAGATTTTTATTTGAAACACAATAGACTACAATTGCGTTCTGTTTTATTAAATAGCTGTTTTTATGACCTTTTGTAATTGGGAAGCTAAACGCTTACTCTCTCTTGCTCTTCCTGTTTTTTTAGCTCAAGTTACCCTTGTTTTAATGTCGGTGGTCGACACTATTATGGCCGGTCAAGTAAGTCCTACAGATTTAGCGGCACTGTCTATTGCCACAGGTATTTGGAATCCTTTGTTACTTGCATTACAAGGCATTTTATTAGCGCTCACCGGTATCATTGCTCAGTGTGCAGGTGCGAATGACAAAAAAGGTATTAGCCATTATTTTCAACAAGCCCTTTATTTAACCGTACTATTGAGTGCTATAGGGTTCGGTATCACTTATCTAGCCGACATAATTATATTAAGGCTCGATACCAGCCCAGCAATTGCAAGCCTCGCTTTTGACTACATTCATTTTGTTAAATGGGGTGTATTCGGCTTTTTAATTTTTACCACTTATAGAAACATGACCGAAGGCATGGGCATGACTAAACCCGCTTTTTACATAAGCTTGCTGGGTTTAGCTGTGAATATTCCGGTAAATTATATTTTTATAAATGGTTTATTTGGTTTACCTGCCTACGGCGGCGCGGGTTGTGGTATTGCAACAGCAATTGTTTTAACTGTTATGGCAATTGCACAAGTGACTTACTGCCAACTAAGTAAAAAAGTAGACGCCAAAGGCCTACTTACTCCATTTGAAAAACCTAACCTAGCCACCATTGCAACGATTACAAAATTAGGTATTCCAATTTCATTAGCCACCTTTTTTGAAGTAACCTTATTTGCCTGTATTCCTCTATTTATAGCGCATTTAGGCGCTGTGGCTGTATCAGGCCATCAAATAGCAGCCAGTGTAACTACATTATTGTTTATGATGCCGCTAAGCCTTTCTATCGCTATTAGTATCCGTATTGGTAATCTATATGGTCAAAATCATTTAAAGCAATTAAGGGTCGCCGTGTCGACCAGTTATATTTTAGCGATTGTTATCGCATTGTTTTTAGCACTTATTACATTTACAGGTCGTGATTTAATTAGCCAGTTGTACACAGATAGTCCCGAAGTAATTGCCCTTGCTACCTCAATTATGATTTTAGCCTGTGTTTATCAACTACCTGATGCTCTGCAAGTAGCCGCAAACGGTGTATTACGGGGTTTAAAATACACAGCACCTATTTCCTATATCACCTTTATATCGTATTGGTTAATCGGCTTTAGCTTAGGTTACGTATTGGCAAGAACAGACATAATAGTGCCAGCAATGGGGCCACACGGTTTTTGGGTCGGAATAATAGTCGGGCTAACCGTTGCCGCCGTATTGTTGATGCTCACAGTAAATAAGCGCTTTAAACGTGAACCATTCATTACCGAGTAAATTAATAATAAAGCGCTCACTACCAGTCGTTATATTGCTGCTAGTGAGCGTTTTTACGCTAACTAGTTGCAGTAAAGCACCTAGCTCAATAAATAATACCTACATAACGCGTTTAAGTGACACACTTAACACCTCACCCATTACACCGGTAGTGCTTGAGCAATTAAAACTAACAAAACCGTCAGTGCTCAGCGAAAGCAAAATTACCCTAAGCATAGTTGAACTTGCTGGACTTACCCGCTGTAGGCTTAATGTACTTATAAGCGAGCACAATAATCAACTTGGCAAAACAGCAACTGCGGCGAGCCAACTAAAGTACCAAATAAATTTCATTCAAAACGCTGATAATTGCTTAAATACACTTGATGACAATACCGCTATTTATAGCAAAATAAGTGACGCAAAAAATCAAAAGCAAGCACACTTAATGCACTACTTTAATACCATGCTATTTAAAGAGCCTGAGCTCAACCGTACTTGGTTACTCACATCAAACGAGCTTTCAATGCAACCTGCAGGGTATAGCGATACTGTAGAGGCGCTTACGCAACTTGTTACTATAAAAAAACAGATAAAATCTCAGCAATTTAGTCAAGTTAATACTGACAGCCTGTTTAATGCATTAGAGCAACTCAACAAATACAGATTTAACCAAGCGCTTATTCAATCCGCTAGGCAACAAATAGCACTCAACAACAGCGCAACTCAGTTTGTAAAAACAATAAGCTTCGGCGATCTTTGCCCTACGGGTAAAAATAAAAAAGAAGCTAAAATAATAAGTAATGTATTTCAAAAATATTATTTAAAACAAATTCAGCCATACCAAGCACAACTGACCGGATACCTTGAAGTATTACAACCACTTTACAACCGACTTTGGTTTGAAGAAAATATAACGGTTAAGCAAATTAATTATTTAATAGACGAAAACTCACCCAACAATTTACTAAATCAATTAAAAGGCTCAGCAGTAGATCATGTAGTTTGGTGGCAAAAATTTTATAAAACGTGTGAAATAAGCCCAATATGAATAAAAAAACGGCAAATAAACTCAAAAATAACAAACTTGCTTGATTCACCACCCGCCACGCTATATATTAGCCGCCGTTGTTAAGTAATTAACAACTTACTTAAACAGTAATACGACTGTAGCTCAGTTGGTTAGAGCACTACCTTGACATGGTAGGGGTCGGTGGTTCGAATCCACTCAGTCGTACCAACATTGATGAAACGTATAATTGAAGGAAAGAGCACTACCTACTCTTGACCACCCGGTCCAAGGGTCAGTAACTCGAATCCACTCAGTCGTACCAACATTTAAGTAAAATAAATAAAAGTACATCTGAAGGAAAAAGCACTACCTACTCTTGATCACCCGGTCCAAAGGTCAGTAGTTCGAATCCATTCAGTCGTACCAACGTTTAAGTAAAATAAATAAAAGTACATCTGAAGGAAAGAGCACTACCTACTCTTGACCACCCGGTCCAAGGGTCAGTAACTCGAATCCACTCAGTCGTACCAACATTTATTCTTAACTTAAAGAGTAAATCTATTTAAGTTAAACCTCAAAAATTGTACGACTGTAGCTCAGTTGGTTAGAGCACTACCTTGACATGGTAGGGGTCGGTGGTTCGAATCCACTCAGTCGTACCAATTAATAGTAATAAACACACTTAAAAGAAAAAGCACTACCCACTCTTGATCACCCGCTCCAAAGGTCGGTGGTTCGAATCCACTCAGTCGTACCACTTCAAAGTAATAAAAAACCAAAAAAACACTACCCACTCTTGATCACCCGCTCCAAAGGTCGATGGTTCCAATCCACTCAGTCGTACCAATTCAAAGTAATAAAAAACCAAAAAAAGCACTACCCATAGGTTCTGCTTTAGGATTTGCTCTAATTATTAGAAACAAATTCGACTTTAAACTCGCCTAAACCTTCATATTTAATTGACGTTACCTCATTTATATCTAACTCCATCACACCGTTATAAGAACCGGTAATGAAAATTTGATCTGTTTTTAATTCAAAGCCATTAGCCGCTAAGAAATTTATAGCCCAATAAAGTGGCTCCTGTGGCAAGTGAGCTGGGTGTTTACCAATATGATTTGACTCCCTATCGCCTTGCTTAACAGTAATATGTATGTTGCTGCTCTCATATACTTTTTTAATGTCTACTTTAGGGCCTAAATAAACACCTTGATTAGACAAACCATCCGCTAATTTTTCGAAATGTGTAGCCGAATAATCGTCTGTGAATCTATTTTGAATAAGCTCTAAAGCAAGGTGGGCACTACCAATTGCATTATCTACCTCTTCATTTTTATATTCTTTAAAGATATCTAAATTTTTATTCAACACAAAGGCAATTTCAGGCTCCATTAATGCTTTATCGTTCTTTGTAATAAGCTCGCAATGTTCGATCGATTTAATTGGCATGTGAAGAAGAGGAGCTAAAATGTATGCACCATTGTCTAATGGCAACATACATTTCCAGCCATAAACCGTGTTATTATTTAGCTTAATCATTAATTTTTGTACATTAATTACGTCATTCATTGAGCTAATAGTCAGGTTTTCAGGGAAATCTGAAACTTCATTATTGTGCCCTCTTTTATTCAATAAATACTTTGCAATACTGGTAAACTTTGATGAGTTAGTCATTTTATTCCTATTAAATCAATTTATAACAAGGCTTAATCACGGCGTGAAGTTTGTAACCTAGTGAGCTCGATAACTGCTCCTGCGTTACTCTACTGGCTTACATTCATGTAAGACCGAGTAAAGCTTCCGTGTCCTGCTCACGCCCCTTATCTGCATCAATATAAGCAACAAAGAGTTAATCATCCCTAGAAAGAACCCAAGGGCGCGAATGTTTGGTATTTATGCTGCGTTATCAACTATTTATTGGGAATAACCACACTACACAGGCTCTGCGCCGCCTAAAAACCAAACAAATTGCTGTAAATTCAACCTCCCAAGTTCAACACGACCTAAGCATTTTCTATTCAAAGTACGGCTTTTAGATTAAGTATTTCCTGATAATCATGCAGCAACATACACACCAAAACATACTACATTTACATACATTAAGTGTATTGTTTAGCTTTGCTTATTATAGGTTTATTACAATTTATCAAACAAACGGGCACGCAATGTTGGGTTGTGAATTTGCTCTATTAGCGGAGTAAGGCCAACTATGGATGAGCCTGTATAGTCAATATAGCTCTGTATCGCGTAAAATTTTGCTTCCTCACCCTCTAACATATGTATCCATTCTAGTGCCTTATTAAGTTCACCTTCTGGCCATTGACTAATAATAGAGTACGCTAAATCTGGCTGTAATAATGATGGGTAAGTATAAAATTCATCTTGTAGCTTTTGTGGGTTTTGACTCGTTAATTGTAGCGCTAGTTCATGTTGAATTAGTTTACGATCATTCGCTTTTATTTGTGTATTTATTTCAAGGTATTCTAGTAACTGAATAGGATCGTGTTTTGCCCACACTTTTAACAAGCTGAGTTCAGCCTCTTTTTTGATATTGGAATTATCTAATGCATTTAGCCAATCAATTGCATAATAAGGATTTACTTTCGCCTGTGCATTTAAGTATTCGTTAACAATATTCAAATTTGAATAAAACTCTTGTGTACTTAAGATGATGTCACTTGCTATTGATAAATTTTCTGAGATTAATATACGCATTACTTTACTGATATATAACGTACGTTCCTTAGTAGCACGTTGCTGATTAAGCCAACTCAAACAAGAATAAGGCGCTTTTTTTATCCACATTTTTAAAATGTCGCTTATTTTTTCTATACGTTGTTGTTGAGCGCCTATTAATAACGCTTTATTCAACATAATTATATATTGCGGCTTTTTAACTATAGACTTAGAGGCACTGTTGCTATTAAGTATTTTTTTTGTAAAACGTGGGGGAACGTCTACTTTATAAAATTTAATACTACCATCTTCTATTGGCTTATCATTAGGGCTATTTGCCAAATGTATACATACACAAGCTATTATTAAGCACATAAAAGTAAGACCCAAGCGGCGTAAATTTGTATTCGTCATATTATTAAGTCCCTAAAATCATTGCTCTGCGACTTGAAAATAGCATGCCTCAAATCCTTTTGAGGCTAATTAGTTTTAATTTATATTACACTCACGACTAAAGTATCTATTTTGCCTTTATTTTTAGTTTTAACCGTAATTGTCGCGCTGCCTTTATTTTTGGCTTTAACAACTCCGGCATTATTCACGGTAGCTACATTTTTATTGCTAGTAGAATAAATAACATTTTTGTTCGTTGCGCAGGCAGGTAACACCGTCGATTCAATCGTTGCTGACTGGCCTTTTCTCAACGCTTGTGTTGGTGAACTTATACTCACACTGTTAACACCAACCCACGTATCAGGGCATGAATTCCCGCCCTGAGAATCCCCTCCATCTGGATTTGTATTATTCCCAACTTTTACCCATGATCTAACATAATCAACTTCCATAGACGTTGGAAAACCTTGCTCTGAGTTATTAGCTGATGGATAAAATTGATTACACTTCCACTCGGTATGCGGGGCGCGAAGACCTTGCGATAGAGTTAGATTCATTTGGCGATGCCAATAAAGATTTTTTTTCTGACCTACAACAACGCCATCTACATACCACGTAATGTCATCTTTAGTTACATTAACTCCATAGGTATGAAAATCATTACGCGGATCAAAAGGTAGGTGGTAGCCGCTATGGTTTGTATCAGGAAATGTACCAGGGCGCATCCAAGTAGGCTTGCCATTTTTTACTACAATATTATGCAGATCATGGTCTGACTCTCTTACCGAGCGTTTTTGAGTTAGCTCCACTACATCTATTTCGCTGTACTGCACATCGCCTTCTTCAGTTAAAGAGCGGTCAATTGTGCTGTACATCCAAAATGCAGGTGAAACACCAGGAAACGTACTTGCGCCTTTAATGCGCGCTTCATAATATCCGTAGTTGCCTGTAGCTCTAGACTTAGCTACCCCTGATGTATAATAAAGTGGATAATTAGTCAGTTGTTTTTGATTACATCCATCCCAAAAGTTACGCTGATGCGTTTCACGCTTAGTTGTAAGCTTTAATTTTCCATCGGAGACGGTTGCATTTTCATTCTTCCAAGACCAAACACCGTAGTTTTCAGTTTGAAAATTCCACTTAGTCGCGTCTTTTACATCGAACTCATCCGAGCGCTTAACTTGTAAAATCCATGTTTCGCCAGGTTTTGCTATAGGTGGTTGCATGTCTGCTTGGGATGCTGAACTTATTAGTAGCATACCTAACGCTGATACCGGTAAAATTACTGTATTTGTAAGGTTCATTATTTATCCATTAGTTGTCAGTATAAACCGAATCTGTAAACACATAAAAACTGTGTACAGAATTGCGTGGTCAGGCATTAATTTACACAGGGAAACAAGGTTATTTAACTGCATAATTTAATGCCTAACATCAGCCGATAAATTGCACGAATGCAACATGGCCGATTAGCTAATTTAATATGAAAATAATGGTATAAACCTCAAAATATGGGTACTAAGTTCTCTAAAAACGGCTTTTACCCATTATTTAGTTGTAGTTTTCCCAGTAAAAATATCTTTAAATTGCCTCGGGGTAAAGTTTGTTCTTTTTTTGAAAACCGTAGCAAAATAATTTGAATTATTAAAACCAACCTCAAAGGCCGTTTCTGTTACGGACTTTTCAAGCAACATAACCTTTGCTTTTTCTATTCGTATATCAATTATTTGATTGTTAATTGTATTACTTGTTGCCTGCCTAAATTGCTTTATTAAGTAAGAACGACTTACTCCAATGGCACAGGCAATTATGTCAATGTTAATGTTTTTAGAGTAATTTTTGTCGATATATCGCTGCGCAGCTCTTACAACATCTTCATTAACACTAACCCCTTTGGTATTAGTGTTATGCTTTACTAAATGTTTGTCGGATAGAAAAATGTAAGTAACTTGGGAAAAATATTTATTAACGTATTTAAAGACCGAGGCTAAGTAACGTTTATTTAGCTGTGATTTTACGACGCCGAAACATACTATTAAATTAGCTTTTTTAAGCTTATTCTTGAGCAAAAGAGAGCTATTTATAAACTTATTTTTATCCAATGTATGATTTTTTTCAGGTTTAAAGAGTGACGCTGGCGCAGTATTTAACCTAAGCGCGTTATTTGTAATGTATATATCTTTAAATATTGCTGCAGCCCAAATTAGACCACAAACACTTGTACCCGCATAATAGAATACCCAATGCTGGTAAACACTCCCTAGCACAGCGACAACACCTAAACATAATGCACTGTATATATAGCCATGGTTTTTCAGATTTTTCCCATGCAAAAGCAAATATCCACATGGCAAAATTAATAACATCATAATAGCCACTACCTGTAAGTAATAAACATGGTTTATTACCAGCCAAGTAAAAGGTCCAATAACGACCCCAAAATCTAAAAGCACGTTTATTTTAGGGTGAGTCAAATCAGTTAATACCAAATAACTAAGTGAAAATACAAAGCCAAAAGCGTAGCTGAAATATTGTACTGCATGGGGCAGCAATATGTCTGATTGTCTAAAAAGGGCAACCAATAAAGAAGGAAGTCCGAACCAAAAAAATAAAATAGTACGCCCGAGCTGCAGGTAAGGTTTAGTATGCTCAATAGGAAGTGCGTTAAGTAAAGGCCCGCACAAATAAAAAATAAATGTAATAAAAAATATTACATAATAGTTATAGGCAGTACCAAAACGTTTACGTACGAGAGAGAAGTAAACCAGTGCCATAAAAAATATATTAGCTACCAATAACGGAATAATACAACGCATAAATATATCCCACGTTAATAGGTTTTCTATCAAACTTTACCCTACCTTTTATGTATTCAATTAACTAACATATTATGTTTATATAAATAACACAAATAAGCCAGTTTAATTTTGTGTTTAAGTAGCATGTGGGAACTAAAATCGCGAATACAAAATGTGTTTTACAAATTTAACTTGACGCCAATACATGTGATGTTTAGATTCGTATGACGTAACATTGCTTTAAGTTTATTTATCAAATATACGGGGTCATTAGTAAATACCTTTAATCTGACACAACTACACACCAATATGGAGATCACTATGTATCATAAGAAAAAGATTGTGCTTGCTATTTTAGCTACCCTTTCAAGTTGCTCTTTTGCACAAGCGGCTACACAAAGCGAAGGTAAAGGTGACACTGAAATAATTGTAGTTACGGGCGTTCGCTCAAGTTTAGAGGCCGCGTCCTCATTAAAACGTTACAGCGATAGTGTTCAAGATAGTATTGTTGCTGAAGATATTGGTAAGTTTCCAGATCAAAACGTTGCCGAATCCTTGCAGCGTATTCCAGGTGTTTCAATTAACCGTGTAAATGGTGAGGGCTCAAAAATAACAGTTCGTGGTTTCGGCCCAGAATTTAACGTTGTTACTTTAAACGGACGTACATTAGCAACCTCTGAAATTGGTCGCTCATTTGATTTTCAAGTATTAGCAGCAGAGCTAATTTCGGGGGCTGATGTAGTTAAGTCTCCCACCGCTAAAACGCCTGAAGGCAGTATTGGTGCTTATGTTAACGTTAAAACAGCACGCCCTTTAGATAATCCAGGATTGCATGTGCTGGGCTCTATAAACGCTAAATACAGTGAGCTTTCTGGCGAAACAAGCCCTGAATACTCTGCATTATTTAGCAATACGTTTGCTGATGAAACATTCGGTTTTAATATTGCTCTTTCGCAACAAAAAAGTGATAACCGATACGATTCAATGGGTACAACTCGCTGGTTATTACTTAATAATGAGCCAGGTGTTATTGAAGGCGACATTCATAATTTAGATGGAAATGTGGTGACGCCGAGCATGCTTCGCCATGCAGGTCGAATTGAGTACGCATTAGGACAAGAGCATCGCGAACGTATTGGTATTAATACCAGTTTTCAGTGGGCACCAGATTCAAGTTTCACTAATACATTTGATTACATGTATACCGACCTCTCGGTAGAAACTCAAACTCAAGGTTTACAAGCCGGTTTACAATATCCTAATTGGCGAAATGTGGTCGTGTCAGACAAGGGTACAATTTTATCAGGCACTAAGTTTTCGGGAAGAACACTGGGCGGAACCGGTGACAATGTAGATTTTAGAATTGATGGTTTATTTCAAGAGCTTGAATCAAAATCAAAAACACAGGCGTTTGGATTTAATTCTGTAAAAGAGTTTGATGTATTAACGCTTGAGTTTGATATAAGCCATTCAACATCTAAATCAACGCCGCGAAATGACTTATTAGTTCCTAATTATATCTCACCTGAGCGAAACGACAGTTTAGATTTTGATTTTAGAAACACTGATACCGTTAATTTAGACACAACCATTGATTATGCTTCGCCGACAAGCGTAAGAGCACATTGGAATCAAGTTTCACATTACGAATTGCAAGACACGATTACGGAGCTACAAACAAAAGGGAAATACCTACTCGACTTAGAGTTCACTAAAAGCCTAACCTTAGATTCAATCGATTTTGGTATTGCGTATTCAGATCGTGAAAAAATAAGAGATCGCTTTGAAACATTCCATGAAGATAACTGTGGCTTAGTAGCACCCGATGCCGATATTTGTGGCGAACTTAGAGACATGCCTGATGACATATTTTCAGCAAGTCCCTATTCAGATTTTTTAAGCAGTGAGCCGGGTAATTTTCCGCGTGACTTTTTGTTTGCTGATATAAATAAATACCATAGCGCTATTCGTGATATGACCAAAAACCCAAATTGGCCAAACGAGCAATATAACGAAATTGCATCATCAAGTGTGAAAGAAGAGAAAATAAGTGCTTATTCGCAGTTGAACCTAAGCGGCTTAATTAGTGATTACGATTGGCGCGGTAATGTAGGAGTTCGTTACGTAAAAACTGATACAAGTTCAAGTGGTTACGGTAAACGACGTTTAGGTTATACCGGTGAACTTGATAATGGCCAACCTTTACTAGTAGTTGATTACACAGACCCAGGAAGCCTTAAAGCAAAAAATAGTTACACTAACTGGTTACCTAGTGTTAATTTTAGTATTAATTTAAGTGATAATTTATTGGTAAGAGCCGCAGCTGCTAAAGTAATGTCGCGCCCTGCCATTGACGACATTGGTGTACAAACAACGTATACAGATATGCAAGCAGGTAGCTTTTCTCAAACAGGTGGCAATCCTTATTTAGCACCCTATAAGGCTAATCAATACGATTTATCTTTTGAATATTATAGTGATAGCGGCGATGCTTACGCAGTTAACTTTTTCAAAAAGGATATATCTAGCACAATTGCACAAATAACTTATTTAGATAATACACCCGACATTTGGGATGGGTCGCAATATATTGATTCATCAGTAAGTATTGATGGATACGGCAATGTAAACGAAACCATTAATACGAAGCAAAACCAATCAGGCGGCTCAATTAGTGGGGTAGAACTTGCTGTACAACATAACATGGATTATTTACCGAGCTTTTTAAATGGCTTAGGTGTGCAAGCAAACTATACATGGGCTGATACAACAAATAAAAACACACAAAAAATAGAGCTTCCAGGTGTCACCGACCCTGGTGATAAATTGGAGGGATTTGCCGAAAACTCTTATAACATTGTTGCCTACTACGATAAAAATGCATTTCAAGCGCGTTTAGCCTACAACTGGCGAGATGACTTTTTAAGTAGCCGAGCAGGTATACGCAGTGGTGGATTACCAGAGCATACTGCAGCCTATGGTCAGCTCGACTTTAGTATGTCTTATGTGGTTAACGATAACTTTACGCTTATGGGCGAAGCAATAAATATAACTGATGAACGTACCTACCAATATGCCGATGTAAAAGAGCGTGTAATTAATACCCAATATACTGGTCCGCGCTACCGTATAGGTTTACGCGCTAAGTTTTAACGCTTTATTGCAGTAACCCAAATTGTTATAAAGATCGTTCATCAGCGATCTTTATTATATTCCCACTATGCAACGTTTAAAATTAGTTACCCCCCCTATTTTGTACACATTACATTGACCAGCCAAACATAATATGTTTATATTGAAGGTATGAGCGAACTTATATATTACGACCTAAAACAAACATCAGGAATGGCAGCGAGCCTTTCTGTTCAAGTGGCTAAAGAAATTGGCAGACGCATTGTGTCTGGATCATTTGAAGCCGGCAGTTTAATTGATGATGAAGATGCACTCGCTAAACGCTACCAAGTAAGCCGTGTGGTAGTACGCGATGCGGTAAAAATCTTAGTAAGCAAAGGTCTACTTGATGTACGCAGAGGTATTGGCACGCGTGTACTACCTCGAGATAGATGGAACATGCTGGACGATGACGTATTAGCATGGCATTTGTCAGCACCACCTAATCGTAAGTTTTTAGAGCAATTAATGGATGTTCGTTTGGCTTTTGAACCAAAAGCTGCTCGCTGGGCTGCAGAACGCGCACGTCCCGAAGATTTAATTGAAATTGCAGCTGCATGCGATCGCATGGCTGAAACAGATAATAGCGCAGAAGATTTTATTATTGCTGACTCTTTATTTCATAAAGCCATTATAAAAGCAGCTCAAAATAGCTTTTTAGCCTCAATGGAAGGCGTTATTTATTCTGCACTTTTAGTTAGTATTAAAGTAACAAATAAAGACCCCCGCGATAACGGTGCATCCATTCCATTTCATCGTGAAGTCTACGAAGCAATTGCTGCAAAAGATGCCGATAAAGCCGAATTACTCACCGAAAAACTCCTCAAAGATGCCAGCTTTCGTCTTTCTGCTACAGTAAATAGCAAATAGCCATTGTTTATTGTCGCAAATTCGTATAAATAGTATGTATAAATAAATAATACGGACACTAAGATACTATGAGCGAATTAACGTACTACGATCTAAGACGCAGCAGCGCCATGTCACCCAGCTTACCGGTGCAGGTAGCTAAAGAATTAGGCCGTAGAATTGTTGCTGGCACATATACTCCTGGCTCGCTAATTGATGATGAAAACCGTTTAGCTGAACGCTTTCAAGTAAGTCGAGTTGTTGTTCGTGATGCAGTAAAAATTCTTGTCGGTAAAGGACTTTTAGATGTCCGCCGAGGCATTGGCACTCGTGTAAAAACGCGTGATAACTGGGCTTTACTTGACGATGATGTTCTTGCATGGCATTTAAGCGCCCCACTTAACCCCGAGTTTTTAACTCAATTAATGGAATTTCGATTAGCATTTGAACCAAAAGCAGCCAGTGTAGCAGCCCAACGCGCAAAGCCTGAGGATATTAAAGCAATTGAAAATGCATTAAATGAAATGCAAAGTTCGGTAAGCGATTTAGATAAATTTGTTATTGCTGATGCACATTTTCATGGCGCTATTTTACGGGCTTCTCATAATGAATTATTCATTTCGATGGAATGCGTTATTTTTTCAGCGTTACTTGTCAGTATTAAAGTAACGAACCAAAGTGCACAAAGTAATCATGCTTCAATTCCATTTCACAGAGAAGTATTTGATGCTATTGCTACGGGTAATAGTGAAAAAGCTCAAGCCCTTACCGAAAAGCTTTTAGCTGATGCTAAAGCCAATTTAGCTAAGTTAATGGATATTTAATTTATTCTAAATAGCACCGCTAGCTCATCATTTAAAGTGAGAGGAATGATGAGCTAGCGATGCAAACACAACAACGTTTTTTATAAATTCAAATTAACTAAAGGTAATATGCAGCGTACTTTTTAGCATTAGCCGTAAACTCTTCTAAACCCATTCCTACTTTATATAAACCACTCCCTAAACCAAACCCTGATGCGCCTGCATCAACAAACTCATCTTGATTCTGAGGCGACACGCCACCGACAGGATAAATATCAATATTGGAAAGTACTGTGGTAATCGCTTTTAAACCTTTTGGACCTGCGGTATCTGCAGGAAAAAATTTAAGTGCGTCTGCACCAGCATGAAGTGCGGCAAAGCCTTCAGTCGGTGTATAAAATCCTGGTACGCAATACAGTCCTTTTAATTTACTAAAACGGATTAGCTCTACATCGCTATGCGGCGATATAATAATACGGCCACCCGCTTTAATTACTTGATTAACTTCGTCTTTGGTAACAACCGTACCTGCGCCAATAATGGCTATATCTGCGTACTTATCACTTAATAGCTTAATACTTTTAAATGCATCAGGAGAATTAAGTGGCACTTCAATTACGCGGTAGCCAATATCAATAAGTACCTCTGCATAATCAAGCACTTCGATTGGAGTAATACCTCGTAAAATAGCAACCAGTGGTAATTGTTTCATAGCGTGAGTTAACGAAATTAATGACATAATTGAGATTCCTTTTCAGTGACTAAACCCGCATTTATAGCAAGCGTAAACATGCCTTTAGTTGATGCTGTTGCACTGCTTAAAATAGAAGAAGTAAAGCCAAGTTCTTTTAACGCTTCACAATAGAGAGTGTTCAAGCTCGAGTTACCAATCAAATAAACATGCTTAATGTCATTTAACTTACTTCTAATACCCGCGAGCTCAGCGCCAATAAGTAAACCAGATATGTAACTTGGGACGTTTTGTAGCGCTAATTGTTTATCTAACTTCAAAGTACGCGCACTAAATAATGCACTTAATAAACTGCTTTGAACCTGACTAACCCCAACGCCTTTTAAAAAGCTGGGCATGTCTGTTTGAGTGCTAACTAGTGACTCTAACCCTTCACCTAAAATGCTTTGTTTAGTCAATAAATCAAACATTTCACCGGTCATGAAGGTGGTAAGGCTGGTGATTACTGTTTTATTTTGAGTATCTTTAGCAACTTCTACCCATTTAGAGTGTGTGCCTGGTAAGCAAAACATAGTCTCACCCAAGGTTTGATTACTTAGCTCACCCGCTGTTTGCTCTACATCTAAAACGGCGCCAAATACTTGTACTTCTTCACCACGCATTACATCACATACGTTATTTTCCATAACGTATTTAATACCCGGCACAATGCTAATTCGTAGATCTGCTTTATTATTTGCTTTGCAAAGGCTTACGCTCATACTGTCAAGGTTGGCTGGCGTATTTACATAGCCTGTATCTTGCCAACCAATTGCGCCGCCTACCATTCCAGCCATAATAATCGGCATTTTATATTCTAATAACCAATCTGATATATAGCTAAGTAATACGGTTTCTAAACAACCATTTTTAATCGAAAATACGCCCTGCTCACCATTGACAGTATCTAAAATCATGCCTTTGTTATCGACTAAGAAAGCTCTAAAGTTGGAGCTTCCCCAGTCAACAATAATTAATGCTGGTAAGTTGCTTTTGTTATTACTCATGAACTCTGCCCTTAATTATTAAATTGATACTTCGTAATGTTTAATAAAATCAAGATCAGGCTCAATACCAAGGCCTGGACCTTGTGGTAGCGCAACAGTGCCGTTGTTATTTTTAACTTGCTCGTTAATGTTTAGAGACTCTTGCAATAGCTGCTCTCTAAATAAATTTGGCGTTGTATCGTATTCAAGCATAGGCTGTACTGGGTGAGCAGCACCTGGTAAATCAGGTAATGCAGCCAATAAGTGTAGGTTAGTACCTACCGCAATAGCCGATCCCCACACATGGTTTATAACAGGCACAAAATGCGCGTGCGCCATCGCTAATACTTTTTGATATTCGGTTATTCCACCTAATGCACATACTTCTGGTTGTAATAAATCAACGCAGCGATTTTTAATTAAATCTCTAAAGCCCCAACGAGTAAATTCAGCTTCGCCACCAGCAATGCTCATATCAAGTGCTTCACATAAATCGCGGTAGCCTTGATGATCCTCTGGTGCGACCGGTTCTTCAAACCAGTACACACCTAAATTTTGCAGCTCTCGACCTAGCGGAATAGCTTCGCGCGCGGTGTATGCATGGTTAGCGTCAACCATTAGCCGCATATCGCGACCAATGCCTTTTCGCACAGCTTCAACAAGCTTTATATCGCGATCTGGTGAAAGGCCTATTTTCATTTTCATTGCCGTAAAGCCCATTTCTTTAATACGTTGGCTTTCTTCGGTAAAGCGCTCTTCTAGGTTTGGAAACTTTTGTAGCATCATTCCGTAACCATAAGCAGGAATCCGGTCTCTAAAAGCTCCCCCTAGTAACTTATAAACGGGTTGATCTAAAAACTTACCTGCAATGTCCCACAGAGCAATATCTACCCCTGATAAGGACTGAATAGGCATTCCCTTTTGGCCATGATCGCGTAGTAAATTATAAACTTTATGCCAAATCACTTCTCTGTCGAGAGGATCCATTCCCAAAATCATAGGCTGAATCACATGCTCAACAATGGTTTTATTGGCAAACGCAACGCCACCACCGCCAAAACATTCACCCCAACCTGTAATACCTATGTCGGTACGAACTTCAACTAAATGCGCAGTGCGTTTAGCGTAATATTGCTGCGAATAACCAAGTTCTTCGTCTAGGTCATATTGTAAAACGTGGCTAATAATTTGTGTGATTTTCATAGTCTGTTCCCTAAACCTTTAACGCGCGAGAAACACGTTTATATGCAAGGTAGTCATCTAAAGCTAACAACGAACAATCAACACCCACGCCCGATTGCTTAATACCAAAATGAGGTAAATTAATGCTGTATTTAATGCCATTAACCTGAACTTCGCCAAAGCGTAAATTTTTTGCAAAGTAAGAAATAGTGTCTTCGTTACTGCTAAAAATAAATGAACTTAAACCAGCGTCCGTATCATTTGCATCGCTAAGCACTTGTTCGTTATCACTAAATGTAATAATGCTAATAACGGGGCCAAATATTTCGTCTTTGTATATTTTCATGCTCGAATCAACATTTGTGAGCACGGTTGGTTCGTAAAAATACCCATTAACACCGGCAGGTTTTTTACCACCCAATTGCAATTGTGCGCCATTTTGCTGAGCATCTTTAACTAGCTCATCAATACGCTGCCATGAGTTAGCATCCATAACCGGGCCCATATCAATAGCATCATTTTTATCAAAACCAACTTTTACTGCTTTTGCACGAGTAAGTACTTTTTCAATAAATTCGTCTGCAACGCTTTCGTGTACAAATACACGATTTGGAGTAACACAAATTTGCCCTGCGTTGGCAAACTTAACGCCACAAATTACATCGGCTGCGTTATCTAAATTTGCATCGCTGCATACAATGGCAGGCGCATTACCACCAAGTTCCATTGAATAACGCTTGATTGACGTAGCACCGGTTGCAATTACATGTTTACCCACATTTGTAGAACCAATTAAAGTAAGTACAGAGGGGATAGTTGATGCTGAAATAGCATCGCCTACGGTGCTATCCGTGCCCGAAAGTATATTAACCACACCAGCTGGCAATCCGATTTGTTCACATAATTCGCCTACTGCATAAGCAGACAAAGGCGTTTTACTTGACGGCTTTACTACAAGCGGACAGCCCGCAGCCATGGCCGGCCCTAATTTATAAGCTAAGTTTAATAATGGAAAGTTCCATGCTAAAAATGCTGCAGCCACACCAACAGGTTCACGCGAAAGAACGTGGCTGTGCGTACCTTCATTATCTGTTAATTCTTCATCGGCGATATTAACAATGGCATCAGCGTAAAAATTAAGGCTATCAACTAACATTTGAAAGTCGTCAACTGTTGACTGCCATGGTTTAGCCATTTCTAAATGCACACATTCACGTAAATGTTGCTCGTTTGCAATTACCGCATCACGCAGTTTAAGCATCCATTGAGCACGCTCTGTTGCAGGCGTTGTAGACCAACTTAAAAATGCTTCTTGCGCAGACTCTAAGGCCATGTTTGCCTCATCAATACCTGCAGCCGAAATTTCGCCTACAACTTCGAGTGTTGCAGGATTAATAATTTCAGTCGTTGCGTCACTCGTTATTAATTTTCCACCAATATACAATTGTTTAGAAAGCATTCTGTCGCTCCATTATTATCTACAACACCCTAAGGGCTAAATGATTAAAGTAAGACACTTGGCCTCAATACATAATAACTATTTAAACATATGATGTTTGATTGAGCAAACACAAAATACATTTAATTAACAAAAAAACTCATATGCCAAGATTTATGAGCATTGCCTCTAATTAAGCCCTCCTCTTCACTCGCCATGGCTTTGTGTAAAGAATCGTTATTGCCTATGCAAGGTTCTATCCCAAGCACAAAAGGTGGAAGATGCTCATTGGCAGACCAACCATTGTAATTAAACCAAAGCCCTAAATGACTTATGCTTGCTGATGAAAATTCAAACCCGCAGCTTTGCCGGGCTTTATCATCAACCAGTTTTACAATTATATTTTGATCTTTATGAATGCCCGTATTTAAGTGTTTGCTAAAAACCTTACTTGCAAAACCACTGTTATACGGCATGACTTTGCTTAGCGGCGGGACTCTAGTTGAACACTCATTCCAGTCAACAAACACACTATTAACGTTATAAAAACGACTAAGCCCTTCATCAACTTTAAACTCCATCTGTTTGTTATTTATTAAAATACGCATCTCTGGCTTTATGGCAAAAATAGGATGCGCTGACCAAATAAAAGGGAGATTATGAGTTGTGTTATTTTTTACGTGGTAATCAACAAGCAGCCGCTTATTGTGTTTTTTTAAAGTAAACGTTCTTATAAATGTAAAAGTAGAGTCAAAAACCTCAGCTTGTAAACTAAGTATTATTTCTTCATCGCTGATATGGGTATTCGTTATCTGCCATGACTGGCACCACAACTCCCCATGATCATGTGAAAAATGCGCTTTATCGGGGATATAATCATACAATTGAGGAGAAATACTCGGAAAACATTCATCCCAGCCACCACTATCATGCTCAGAAAAATCATTGTTTTTTGAAGGTTTTAAAGTAATTTGTTTATCGTGTGCAAGCCACTCTCTATTGTGATTTAAACTCACAATAGAGATGACTTTTGCACCCAACTGAGGAATGACTGTGATAGCAAGCTCACTATTTTTTAGCAAAATAGCCTCAAACCCATGAGCTTTACAGTGTGTTAAATTAAGCACTTTAATCGTGATAAATTACAGAACGGCCACCATCAATAATTAAGCTTTGCCCTGTCATAAAACTCGAATCTGAACTGGCTAAAAATACGGCTGGATAAGCGATTTCTTCAGTTGTTCCATTTCGTTTTAAAGGATGTACATCGCCCATTGCTTTGCGTGAAGCTTGCGGATCGTCTGTTTGCTCCCACGACTTAAACGCCATAGGTGTTTCTATCATGCCTGGGCAAAGTGCGTTTACTCGTATGTTGTGCTTTGCGTATTCAACGGCCAAGTTTTTAGTTAACCCTATAACCGCATGCTTAGTTACCGCATATGGAAAATATCCCGGTACAATTTTATAAGAATGTACTGAACCTACATTTATAATACTGCCACGGCCTAAGTCTTTCATATGCTCAAGTACAGCTACAGCACACTGCCACATACCTTCAACATTAACCGCAAAGCTATCCCGCCACATTTGTGGAGTAACGTCATCTACGTTGCGCCCGGGGCTAATTAAAGCCGCGTTATTAACTAAAATACTGGGCTTGCCGAGTTCATTAACTACTTTTTCAACCATGCTTTTTATAGCCGTTTCATCACTAATATCGGTATGAGCAAAAATAGCATCAAAACCTTTGCTTTTTAGCTCTGCTACAAGACTTTCACCCATTTCTTTATTTATATCAGCAACACACACTTTAGCACCTTGCTCACAAAATACGCGTGCAACTGTTTTTCCAATACCATCGGCTGCGCCAGTGACAATAGCAACTTCGTTTAATAATCGTGATGACATAGTCATATTCCTTATTTATTGAACCCAGGGACCAAATCGCGTTCAATGGCCTCAATAGACTTGCCCTTAGTTTCGGGAAGTATGAATGCCATAACAATACAGCCTACAATAGCGACGCCTCCGTAATATAAAAACGTGTTTGCTGCGCCCATGTTCTCTAATTGCCAAGGGAAAAACTGCTGAATACTCCAGCTAGAAATACTCTGTACTAAGGCAGCAAATGGTAGCGCAACGCTGCGTACTCGGCTTGAAAATATCTCCGAAAATATCACCCACATTATTGGCCCTATCGACATATTAAAAGCCGCTAAAAATGCAAATAGTCCAAATAAAACATACGCAGGACTAATATTTATAGAAGCATTAATAATTGCACCCGTAACAACTGGTAGCTCTTTTTTACTGTAAATAGTGGCAAGATCTGCTTTTAGAGCAACATCGGTGCTGTATATTTTATTTTCGAAAACGTGCAGCTTTGTAATATCTACTTTTTGCTCTGCAACTTTGGTTATTGCTTCACTGTTAAGTGAGTACGTGGCATTTTCAAAGCCATACCAAATTGATACATGCGCAACAGCAATAAGCAGTAAACCGGTAATCGTTAATGTTCTTCTGCCGAGTTTTTCAACAAAAAATATGGCGACCAATGTAAATAATACAGATACCGCACCAAGTACTATTGTTTGCAAGAATGAGTTTTCGACGCTCATACCTATTTGTTCAAATACCGTAGGTGCATAAAACAATACCGCGTTCATGCCGGTTGCGCCCTGCACTACTGCGTAACATACAGCAAGTAATACAACAAAACGCATAGGCTTACTAAACAAGACTTTAAGTTGTTCAAGCGCACTGTTTTTTGAATCTTCTTGAATGGTTGCTTTAATATCATTAAGTACTACTTCGGTATCGTTGTTATTGATTCCCATACCTTTGAATACGGCGCGTGCTTCTTCATCACGTTTTTTGCTTATTAACCAGCGCGGAGATTCAGGAATCGTCATTAATAACGAAAACCAAATAATATTAGGCACAATTTCAAAGCCAAGCATATAACGCCAAATATTGGCTTCATTTAACCATTCAATTGAGCCCATGTTTTTAACAAAAAAGTAATTAACAACAAACGCAAATAAACTACCTAATGTTATAAGCAACTGATTAAATGATACAAATTGGCCTCGTTTATTAGCGGGTGCAATTTCACCAATATACATGGCTGAGACAGTTATAGAGGCAAATGCGACCCCTCCTATAAAACGCCCAACAACCAGCATGGGGTAACTTACTGCAAAAGCAGAAATAACCGTAGAGAGTGAATACGTTAAAGCAATGCCAATAAGTACCTTTTTACGACCAAATTTTTGACATAAAGTACCTGTAAAAAACAGTGCGATGATTACGCCAACAATGGCGCAACCAACAACATTACCTGTTTGCAAACTGGTTAGCTCAAACTGCGAGCTAACATAGCGTAACGCCCCCGATATATTGGCCGCGTCTAGGCCAAATACAAATCCGCCAAATGCTGCAATGAGGGAGTACTTAATTGCTTTTGTTGATTGTGTGTGTGTGTCTTTCAATGTATTACCCTTAGTTTTATTTTTATACTTTTACTGTGTTGGTAATGAGTGCTCTACAACATATAAAAGAATAACATTGATAGAATTAGTAAAAACAATATAAACATATGATGTTTATCTGTGCAATGTGTTTTTCCTCTCACATCTAATTAATGTAAGAGGAAAAACACAAAATTAATATTTAAAGTAAATACTTAAAATTAAAAGCCGTCTATTTTAACGCAAGGCTCAAACACGCCTTTTACCGCATTTTTAAATGCAAGCGTAGTGCCGTGAGGTATGGCATCAAATGGGGTATCTTCTAGGCCACATTGTGCTGACGTTACGTAAAGTGTTGTACCGTCATCGCCAAACGCTGGGCAGGTAGGGCGAGGTGTTTGAGTCGCTAAGCTTTCAATTACCTTTGCTTCGGGTGATATGCAATCTACACGCGCGCCATCCCAAAGTGCAATCCACATGTTGCCTTCGCTATCAATTACAGCCCCATCAGGTGATACAGCTGAACTTGAATAGTCAAAAAACAACACACTCTCCCCTATTGGCGAACCCGTAAGTGAGTCGACGTCAAATCGGTAAATTTTTTGCGTTTTCGAATCTGCGTAATAAGCTTTAGCACGCGACTTATCAAAACAAATACCGTTGGGTATCGTTAAATCACTAACAACCTGAGTAAGTACTCCGTTGTGAAAACGATATATAGCCCCTTCGTTTTCTTTAGCATCGCCATGCATTGTGCTTATCCAAAACCCACCCCACGGATCGGCACGTCCGTCGTTACTTCTGTTGTCAGGTTTATCTGCTTCAACACTGCACAAGAAAGTTTGCTTATGCGTACTGGTATTATAGGCACTTAGGCCTTTATCACTTGCTAGTAATAGGGTTTCCTTGTTTACCCAAGCCAGAGCGGTAACCATATCATCTAAGCGTTGCCCAACTTTATGGTCGCCTTTTTTGCTGTACAAAATATGGTTTGGAAAATCAACCCAATAAAGCGTTTGTGTGATCGGGTGCCACAAAGGGCCCTCGCCGACAAAATTTAGTGTGTTATCAAAAACAGTCGCTGTAAGTGTATTCATTTAACTCTCTAACTAGTTACCAGTTGGTATGTGAACCATCACGCTTTGATAAATGCGGCGCTTCGGTTTCTACTGGGGTTGCCAATCTAAAGTCGGCTTCGTTCACTTCAACACCTAAACCTGGTACTTCAGGAATAGTAAATTTATTGCCTGTTAATACATGCTGCTTCGGAAAAAGAAGTGGATCATGGGCGCCAAATTCACTAAACGGACCTTGGTGTGTTTCCATTAAGCCTAGGTTTGGTAGTGCTGCTGCAAAGTGATTTGTTGCTGCTGTACACACGGGACCAAGCGGGTTGTGTGGCATAACATCTATATAATGTGCCTCAGCCCAACCAGCCACTTTCATTGCTTCTGTTAAGCCTCCAATGTTACACACATCCACACGTAAATACTGAGTAAGTCCCTGTTCTATATAAGGCTTAGCTGCCCATTTAGAGCTAAACTCTTCACCAATTGCAAAAGGAATATGCGTTAAAGTACGCAGTGTTTTATAGGCATCAGGAGATTCATGACGAATAGGTTCTTCAATAAAATCGAGTGTGTCGGGCTTTAAACGTTGGCAAAACGAAGCGGCCTCAGCCACGCTTAATCTGTGATGGTAATCAATACCGAGTGTAATATCAGGCCCAAGAACTTTACGCAGCTCATTTAAGCAGCGAGCTGTGCGCGTTATAGATTCTTGTGGTTCAAAAAAAACAGGGTCGTCAAAACGACTCGGTATGACTCTTATTGTTGTCCAGCCGAGCGCGATAAGCGCTTTTGCTTCTTTAACTAAATCGTCAAATTTATCAGGATCTGCTTCTGTATAACAACACGCAAAGCACGCTATGTGCTCGCGTTGTTTACCCCCTAACAACTGATAAACAGGCACTTGTAATGACTTACCTAAAATATCATAAAGTGCAATATCAATTGCCGAAATAGCAGCCGTAATTACACGGCCCCCTTCAAAATAATGACTACGATAAAGCTCTTGCCAAATACGGCCTATTTTACGCGGATCTTGCCCTTTTAAAAAACCCGAAAAGTGCTGTATTGCACCAATAACTGCCTGCTCTCGATTTGATAAACCCGATTCGCCCCAGCCAACTATGCCACATTCGGTTACTACTTTTACTAATAGCTGATTACGTTTTCCTACGCAGCCTAAAAGCGCTTCAACGGATTCTATTTTCATTATTATTACCTATGCGTTATTAAGGTTGAGTTGCTGGTAAACGGTATTTATCCATGCGGTCTATATCATATTTTTCGTATTTTCTTTTTAATAACCAGCGCGGGCGCTCTAACGTTAATTCCCATTCAAACAATGATTTAAACATAGTTTTAACACGTTCAGGATTTTTTGCTGCTAAATCTGTTTGTTCACTAATGTCAGAGCTTAGGTCGTATAGCTCTGCAGGTCTGTCTGGGTAACGAATAAGTTTCCAATCGTTATCGCGTATTACAGCTCTGTTTTCTTTTTTCCAGTACATCACTTTATGTGGGCGTGCTGTGTTTTCACCTTGAATATAAGGGAGTAAATCAACGCCATCAATATCACTACCTAACGCTTTACCTTTAGCTGCACTGTAAAAAGTAGGCAGTAAATCGAGTGTGCTTACTGGGTAGTCGTAAGTCGAACCTGGTTTAATATGCTTTGGCCAACTAATTAAAAATGGTACACGAATTCCCCCTTCTAACTGGTTTGATTTAGTACCTGAAAGTGGTGCATTATTTGATGCGTTTTTATCAGATGGGCCACCGTTGTCGTTTGAAAAAACTACAATAGTATTGTCATCTAAGCCTAGCTCTTTAAGTTTATCAAGTACGTAACCACTGGCTCTGTCTAGACCTAGGGTCATTGCAGCAAGTTCTTTACGTTTACCCGTTAAGTTTGGAAACTTAGCTAAATCTTTAGGATCTGATTCAAGCGGAGTATGTACTGCATTAAAAGCTAAGTAGATGAAAAATGGTTCGTCTTTGTTTTGTTCAATGTATTTAGCGGCTTCTTTACCTAACACATCGGTTAAGTACTCTTTTGGCTCTTCGTAATTACCAAAGTCGCGTTCTAATTTTTTATCAAAAAAATGTTTGTTTCCATTTTTCATTTCTTGTTCTGAATAGTTAAAGTAGCTTCTGTCGCCACCTCTAAAACCTAAAAAGGTATCAAAACCACGTTTTAAAGGATGAAATCTGTCGGCGTCACCTAAATGCCACTTACCAAATACCGCTGTTTTATAACCCTGCTCCTTAAGGTAATCGCCCATTGTTTTTTGATCTAATGGCAAGCCCATATCTGCACCTTTAAGTGCCGAGTTATCGCTCATAAAACCAGGTACATTAATTTCTTCGTAACCAAAACGTTGCTGGTACTTACCTGTCATTAAACCTGCGCGTGAAGGACCACAAGTAGAATCACTCACGTAACCTTGGGTAAAACGGACACCGCTTTGGGCGAGTTTATCTAAATTAGGTGTTTTAAGCTGCGTACTACCTTGAAAGCCAAAATCACCAAAACCTGCGTCATCAGCAAAAATTAAAACAATATTAGGTTTTTCTGTTTGTGCTTTTGCCATTGCATTAGCACTAACGCAAAAGCCTAAACATACAGAAAGAAGAACAAGTAGCTTATTCATCACAGTTTCCTATTTAATATAATAGTTAAGCACATAGCTAAAAAATATTAATTACACCATAGCTAACATATTGGTTATATTAGACTATTACGGCTAGTTAATTTTATGGTTGAGTTGTAAATAATGCGTTTATAAATCACAATATCGCTACACTAAACAAAACATAACAATATTGCAAACATATGATGTATGATATTTTAAAATTAATTTTTCAATTTCTCACTATTACTTAAGCCTAATAACAGTATCAGCTTAAAGGTAAAGCCCATTTATTAAGTGCTTAGCTGCGGCCCGTTATTTAATTTTAAGTATGCATTCGTGTGCTATTAAAGGTGGATTCTAAAATGATAAATATAAAAAACAGCCTTTTTGCTATTCTTTTTTTATGCAGCTGTTTTTCAGCTAGTGCAAACGATGAATGCCAATCTTGTCATCAAAAACAAACCAGCGATTGGAAACAATCAGACCATGCAAGTTCAATGGCTTTAGCCAATAAAGATACCGTGCTTGGTGATTTTAATAATGTAACGGCGACCCACTTTTCCCAAAAAGCCGTGTTTTATAAAGAAAAAGATGCCTTTTTAGTTAATTTAACCGAGCAAGGTACTAAAAAAACGTACACCGTAAATTATGTATTTGGCTTTGACCCGCTGCAACAGTATTTAATTGAAGTTGAAAAAGGTAAGTACCAAGTATTTCCTTTTGCATGGGATAGTCGCGCCAAAGCACTTGGCGGGCAGCGTTGGTATGCAAACTACGCTAACGAAGATGTAAAACCAAACGACCGTCTACATTGGCTGCAACCACTGCAAAACTGGAACGGGATGTGCGCCGATTGCCATTCGGATAATTTAAAGCGTAATTACAATACTGAAAAAGAAAGCTTTGATACGCACTTTTCAAATATAAATGTGGGCTGTAAATCTTGCCACAATAATATAACGGACGAACATAAAACTAAAAAAATCATAAAGGCAGCTCAAACAAGCCCAACCAATATGTCGCAGTGGAAAATTATCGGCGATAATAAAATTGCTACTTGGCAAGGTGAGCCCCGCGATAACAGCTTTATGCAAGGCTGTTATGCGTGCCACTCGCTTAGAAGCCCGCTTACTGATGGTTTTGATAACAACCAAGCGTTTTTGGACCAATTTAGTCCTTCATTTTTAGAACCTAATTTGTATCACGCCGATGGTCAAATTAAAGAAGAAGTGTATGTGTTTGGCTCTTTTGCACAAAGTAAAATGTACAAAGCCGGTGTTAACTGTGTTGACTGCCACGATAAACACACTATGAAAGTTAAAACAAAAACAAATGGGCTGTGCTTGCAGTGTCACAGTGCCAGTGAATACAACAAACCCGAGCATCATCGTCATAAAGAACAATCAACCGGTGCACAATGTGTTAGCTGTCATATGCCTACAACTAGGTACATGGGCGTTGATGATAGGCGCGACCATAGCTTTAAAATTCCTCGCCCTGATATATCAATAAAATACGATACACCCAATGCGTGTGTGCAATGCCACGACGGTCAAACAAACGAATGGGCAGCAAGCACGCTTGAAAAATGGCATGGTAAAGCACCGGCATTAAGTGCAAGTGAGCACAGTATGCTTGAGTTACGCTCACTCAAAGCCATATCGCAAAATGCACATATGCGCTTAATTAATGACTTTTCGTTAAACGAAATAGATCGCGCCAGTGCAATTTCTTATTTAGGCAATTCAGGAGCTGAGCTAAACGATGCCACAGTAAAAAGTTGGGTTAATTCACCGCTTCCGCTTATTCGCTTGGCGATTGCTAAAGTAGGTTTTTTACTGCCCGAAGCAGAGCGCTTAAAAAGCTACAAACAACTATTAACCGACAAATTAAAGTCGGTGCGTGTTGCCGCAGCGCAAAACCTAAGCCAAACAGCAACGCAAATAAGCGGGCTTAATCAATCAATTATAGAGCTTGCACACGCTAATAACGTAAATACATGGCGCGGTGAAGGTAACATCAATCAAAGTATGCTCGCGCTTAACAAGCAAGACATAAACGGCGCCATTGAATCGTTACAAAAAGGCATTAGCGTTGATTTTTACTTTGATGCAAGTTATGTGAATCTAGCCGACATTTATTACCGACTTGGCCAAACAGAAAAAATGCAAAGCGTGCTTAATAATGGTTTAACAGCAGTGCCTAGCTCTGCGCCGCTACATTATGCAAATGGTATGGCGCTTATTAGAAGCGGTAACAAACCCGCTGCTGTTGGCTCATTCAAACACGCAATGGCACTTGAAAGTAACAACGTGCAATACGCTTACTTGTACTTTTTAGCACTTGATAGCATTGGCGCAACAGCGCAGGCCGTGAGTGAGTTAAAATCCAAAATCAGCACATATAATAATGCAGTAAAGCTAAAAAGCTTAGGAATGAGCTTTACTAAAAAGCTGAAAAATGCAGAAGGTTATCAATTTTTTAAGCAGTTAAAGTAGGTTTTACCTCTGTAAAAGAAAAACTTATGTAATATAGTAATTATCTATTACTCAAATACAGAATTACATAAGCAAAATCCACACTTAGCACTCAACAACCAAGATACAAAATTTACACCCTATTAACAACACCATTTTCTTGTCTAAAAATAGATTACTTAATTAAATGAATTTGTGTACTTTTCAGGCACAAATCTATAATGTCCTATAATTTTATAGGCAAAAAGGATATCGCTTTTTTCAGGCCCTCGCCCAATGTTATGTACAATCAACGGACTACCAGAACGTGTATCTTGCTCTTTAATAACCATACCAATGTGCGGTAAATTACCCGGCAGCATCCACGTGACGATATCGCCTGCCTTGTAGTCACTCGCGTTATTAGATTTAGTAAGCTCTTGTCCATGCAGTTTAAAATATACTTGCAGGTTAGGGACTCGTCGGTGATCTATATTTTTATCAGGTTTGGTTAAACCCCAAATACGCTTAGAGGGATATAGCTCAAAGTTTTTTACCATGTCCTCATGAACACGCTTTTGCAAATCAACACCCAATTGACGATATGATCTAATTATAACATCTGTGCACACACCAGTATTCTTTGGTACATCCCCACCAGGGTAAGTTATTGAGCGATAAGACCCATCGTAGGTAACGTTATGTGTTGTTCTTTCAAGTAATGCAGTTACCATATCTTCTTCAAACGAGGCTGTATTTACATTTAACGTCGTAGCTAAAAATAGAGTTAGCTTAATCATACAAATTCCTTTTAAAATAGTTTAATGATCAAATTACGCTAATAGAAATACATAAACAACACTACTGTTCAATCACTGCAATGTAACCATTTTACTAATTTTTTAACATGCCCGCTTGAACATAAGATTAGATGACAAGCTTGTATATAACCCATTGAGTGCAGGCCGTTTAGTGCTTCTGCAGGTAGTTGCTGTAGTGTATCTGCGGCAATAGAATACAAGCCATTGTAGCCTTGTGTTTTGCCATTTGGTTTAGTGATGTTTAGCTGTATTGCTTCAATTAAATCGTGTTTTAGTAAAGTATTGATAAAAGCGGTTGTACGTTCGCCGCCATGCATAAGCTTTATCAATTGCTCACTCACATTATTTAGATATGTGGTTGGCTCCCCTGTTTCGTTAAATAACCGTGTTCCCTCACTATTATTTACTCTTGGGTGTTGTTCGTTAATTGTAACAGCGAGATCTGTTTGCTCGGTCTTGTTAGTAAGTTTATTTCCTATTCCTAACTTAAATGGTTGTCGCTGTAAGTGTAAAGGTACGTATGTGGCATGCCATATATCATTTTGTAAAAATAAGTTTTGCCCCTCATCAAAGCCAGTTAAAGCATATAGTTCAAACTGGCCAGTTTGATTGTTCTTCATAAAATAGACTGGGTAGTCTAATGCAAGTTGAGCAAGCTCATCAGCAATAACCGGAATGTAGTTTACTGCTTCGCCGTATTGTGTACCGCGTTCAGTTTTAATGCGCGTGTGCTTATGTGTATCTTTATCGAGTAATACTGAGTTTGTCATAGTGTGTCGCTCTTATGTTTTAACTATATTTGCTGCATACCAAATTGATTAATTTGCGCTAATAATGCTTTATTAGTAGGTAATTTATTAAGTAATTTTTGGGTGTATTGCTGGTTGTTATTAACAAGCGCAATGGCCTTTTTAAAATAACTTTCTGAGTTGCCATACAGTTCGCTTGAGCCTGTAAACCCCATGCCATACATCACATATTGATAGCTTGCTGCTGGAAACACTTCTTGTGAATGATCAAAGTGGTTATCGCTTGGTGTATGAAATTCCCAAAGTGATAAGTTATCTTTTAAGCTTTGTGGAATAGTATTTTGATGACAGTGCGCTTGCCAAAATGGGCTGTCGGTTCGTTTACTCAACATATAATGCAACTTTAAAAAGTCGATTATTCGCTCCCATCGGTAGCTAAATGTACGGTTAAAACGCTGGGCGGTTATATTCATTACATGCCTATTGGCCGGAAATTGCTGCGCAACAAAATTGGCTGATATTTCTACCAGTAATAAAGCGGAGGCTTCCAGTGGCTCTAAAAAACCAGCTGAGAGGCCTACTGCGACACAGTTTTTATGCCAAAATTTTTCACGATGCCCTGGTTCGAAACTAAGCTTTTTAACTTTGTATTCGCTTTGCTGATCTTTATTAATATTTAAGTAATCAAATAATTGCTGCTTAGCATCTTCATCACTAATGTGTTTACTAGAGTACACATGCCCTATTCCACGGCGTGTTTGTAATCCTATATCCCAAATCCAGCCCGATGTTTGTGCTGTAGATAAAGTATGCGAGCATATTGGTTCGTCATCTTTGTATGGCATGTGTATGGCAAGCGCACTATCAGCAAATAATACATCTTTACAAGATTTAAACCCCACCCCTAAGTTCTCACCTAGTAATAACGATTTAAAACCACTGCAATCAATAAATAGATCCCCAGCTATCTCTATTTTATTATTTAGGCTAACGCTTTTAATATCGCCATTTGTACAATTATTTACACCGGCGACAGTGCCTACAATGTGTTTAACATTAAGATTATCAATGCAGTGGTTTTTTAAAAATGTAGCGAATAAGCCTGCATCCAAGTGATAAGCATAATTTGCTATTGCACTAAATTCGGGTGTGGTGATTTGTTTGGGAGCTAATCCGCTTTCGCATATTGATTGCTGCGCACTTACATACTGGGCAAAAGGAGGTTGTGCGTTATTAATATTAAGCCAACTGGTGGCTAAATTATTTTCAAACATCCCCGTAGGTAGCTCAAGCGGGTGATAATAGTAATCATCATTTTCTCCGGTTACCCACTTAGCAAATTTAGCACCTTGCTTAAACGACACATTACATTTTTTAATAAATTCAGTTTCACGAATACCCATGTCTTTAAGGGTTCTGCGCATTGTAGGCCAAGTTCCTTCTCCAACGCCAACTGTAGGAATATCTGAGGACTCTAACAGCGTTATATTTATTTTTTTGCTGTGATGTTTTTGCAAATACGCCGCAATTATTCCTGCACTTAGCCATCCTGCAGTTCCACCGCCAACTATTACTATTGATTTAATATCATCGTTCATAGCAACCTCGTTAGTTAAAAGGCAAAAACGACAGCGCTGAGCTGTCGTTTTGTATTATTTGTCAATAAACTAACTTACCATTTAGCACTTAAGCCAATGCTAAAGCGCGGACCATATTGCTCAGCAGATACTAATTGCTCTGCAAAACGACCATGGCGGCGTGTTGTTTCATTCGTTAAATTAAGTGCATCAAAGCTAACACCCAAGGTGTCGTTAATGGTGTAATTAAAACTAAAATCTAGCTGACCATACGCCTCTGTAAATGTAGGCTCAGTTCCCAAAGACAGTAAGAAATCATCGCGCCAGTTATAGGCTAAACGTACTTGGTAATCATCGTTTTCGTAAAAGCCGACCAAATTACCTGAATCGCTTAGTCCTGCTAGTGCAATTGTTTGGTCAAAATCATACGGTTTAAACGATTCATCGCTATTCACTATCGTATAATTAGCAACCACGCCAAAGCCTGTATCAGGCACCATGTACTGCGCATTTAATTCCCAACCATCTACTTCACGATTTTGTAAATTATCTGGCGTTGCAATATCAAATGTAACAATCGGGTCTGTCGCTTGGCTTAAACATGCTGGGTTAGGTGTATCTGAACTATCTGGACAACCAGGGCGGGGGTTAACACTTGGATCGCGTAACGGCTCGCCATTTACATCATTTAGCGTACCTTGCACTACGCCTGCACCAATGAAGTTTTCAACAAACTTTTTAAAGTAACCAACTGATGCATAGCTTCCGTCGTCTCCATACCACTCAACTGAGAAATCAAAGTTATCTGACGTAATTGGCAATAAGTTAGGGTTACCTTGCGATGCATTAAACGGTCCTTCAGGACGGGCGTTAATGGTAGTTGATGGGAACATACCACCAATACCTGCACGAGCTAATGTACGACTATATGAAAAACGAGTTTTAAAGCCGTCATCTAAGTCGGCGCTTATATCAAAGTTTGGTAATATACGTGTATAACCGCCTTCAAGCTCCTGCGGTGTTGCTGTTGCAGCAAATACAGGGCGAAGCTCTTCAGCATGACGATAGTTAAAAGCAACAACCCCAGGCTTGACTGAATAACCTGTTACATCGGTGTCTTCGTAGCGCACACCGACATTCATATCAATTGGAATATCGTTAAATTCGGTTTTAAGATCAAATGATACATATATCGCGAGCGTTTGCTCCTCAACCCCATTTGTAGAAATATTTGGCTCAATAAATAATCCTTCATCTCTGACAATATCTACAAAATCGTTGGCACTGTAACGTGGAATAAACGGAAATAGCTGATCCGAACCTGAAAACTCATCAGCAAAGTCACCTTGTTCATCAAAGGTTAGCCCTAGGTTGTCTAGAGGAATATCCACAAATGAGAACTGCTCAGAAAGATAAGTATCAATTTGGTAATCGGTATACATTACACCAAAATTTATAGCGCTGAGTGCCCCACTCTTCAAATTCTCCCATTGCCCACTTGCATGATACTGCTTAATGGTATTTTTCATTTCATAACCACGGCGCTGATATAAATCTGACACAATATTAGCTGGGTTGTAAGCCCCACCCGCCAATGTTGAATCATCAACCCCAATACTCGGAATGTCACCAGAGAAGTTAGCACTGATGGATTTAACCAAACCTGGGACATTCTTTAAATTTGCAATTGTTTCAGCTGTATCACCATCTGGGTTTGAGTGTGATGTAGAGTTATGAGCGTCAAACGTAAGTTTCAATGAATCGCTTGCTTGCCATGCTAAATTTAAGCCTAATGAATCGTTTTCTTTTTCTTCGTAAAGCTCCCACGCCCAAAAATTCAACTCATCATTTGCATTTTTAATATCGACTAAAGTGCCATTTTCATCGGCGGTGCCTGTTGGGTTATCGAACCAAAATGCCATTTTATTTGTGTTACTAATTTCTTCAAAGCGCGATAAAGTGTAATCAAGTGTAGCCGTTAAGTTGTCACTAGGAGCATACTGTAAAACCAACTGCGCATTTTGGCGTTCTCGCTTAGTTTCAAAGCGCTCCATTTCTGGCGTCCAAGGTACCCAATAAGTACTCGTTGGATTAACTGTTGTATCAATTGCACTGCTATCAACACCGGCAGCATTTGCTCGGTTACGTACCCAACCTTGCGATGTGCCTACGCGCTCTCGGCCACTTTCTCGCTCTGAATGCGACAGCGCAAGTAAAACACCAAACGTATCATCAGCGAATGTTTGGCTAACCATTCCCGAAATTTCTGGTGTTACGTTTGATTTCTCTGAGCTGGTGTCTTTAATTGCCTTTGCATTTGCAAATGCTTTAAAACCGTCAAAATCAAATGGTTTTGCTGTATTTATATTAATGGTTGCGCCAATACCGCCTGAGGCTACATTCGCTTTACCCGTTTTATAAACTGATACACCCGACACACTTTCAGCCGCGATTTCTCTAAAGTTAAAGCTGCGAGAAACTCCCGCTTCTTGTAAAACCGAAGAGTTTGGCATTTGACGACCATTTAAGGTTACTAAATTAAAGCCAGGACCAAAACCCCGAACACTAACTTGGTTGCCCTCATTGTTTGCACGGTCGATTGATACACCACTAATACGTTGCAGCGATTCAGCTAAGTTAGTATCAGGTAACTTACCAATGTCCTCTGCTGATATAGCATCAACTACGCCTGATGAATCTTGCTTTATTGAAGCAGATTTACTTAATGCGCTTCTGATACCTGTTACTTGGATAACTTCAACATCACTTTGTACAGTTGTCTCGTTTTCCTGCGCGGCATAACTTACAGGAGAAGTTATCAGCATTGCTGCGCAAATCGCATTTAATTTAAATTGTGTGTTAGTCATTTTTGCACCTAAATATTGTGTTTATTACGTGTAATCGTTGACGGATTATTTACGGGATGCTTATTGTCATTATAATATTGTTAACAATTAACTTTACAATAAATTAGTTTAGCTAATTAAGTCAAACAAATTGACCATTTATTTTACAGTTAGCGTTGGTTTTTTATTCGATATTGTAAGCAAGCAGTAAAGTACTGAGACTTATACATGACTGTTGAGCGGGTTGCTCCCTACAAAAGCGCTAGTTGGTATTAGCGCTCTAATAATGAGGTTATTTTTTGGGCGGTATTTTTAAGCTCGCTAATTACACTGTGTTTATTAGCGTGAGTGTTTAGGGTTGAGTCAAAAGAAGAAATGGTCAATGCAGCTATTAAATTTGCATTAGGCCTGCCAATTAAGACACTAAAATCGTGTACTCCGGCGATAAGTGGATTGCTTTGCATTATGTGCCCTTGCACTTTGATTGTATTTAGCTCATTTAATAATACTTTATAGGCGTCTTTACTAGCACTGTAAATTTCATCGTGTTCGATAAGCATTTGCCGCACTTCGTCATTACTGTTGGCTAAAAGCAGTTTACCAGCGCTTGAGCTACTAAGTGGAAATAAAGCCCCCTCTGCAATACTCAAATGCATAGGGCTTTTGCTACGCGCTTGCACTACCACCATAGCTTGGCTTTGATAAAGCATACTTAGATGACATGACTGTTCAATATTTACAGCTAGATCTTCCATATGTGGCAAGGCCGATTTTAGTACATTATCCATTGGTGAAATACTTCGCGATAAATTATACAACTTTAATGACAAATGATATCGACCAGAGGTTTCAGAGCGAATTAGATAACCGCGTTTTTCAAGCCCAACAAGTACTCTATAGACTTCGTTAGGTGTTTTTAAAATACCAGCCGCTATCTCACTTTGTGTACAAGGCCTTTTATTTTTTGCTAAAAATTCTAATATATCCAACCCCTTATCTAAAGCAGGAACTGCATATTTAGTTTTTGATTTATCGTTCATTTGTACTTATTTATGCCTTTTAAAATTGATAAACAATATGTTTGTTTATATATAAATTTAAAACTTTTTTTTAGCTTTAAATTTTTAATAATGGTTTAAAATCAATAGCTTAATGAAAAAAAACTCATTCGTATATGAATTCTATATTTTTATATAAATTACGCTTGACCTAGATGCTTAACCGAGCAACCATTGTTAACAATATACAACTGCAAGAGAAAATGGAACTACATTTATGTCACACACTTATTTAACACCACAACAAATAGCTGATTTTCACCGTGATGGTTATATTATTGTCAAAAATTACTACAGCGCTGATGAAATTGAGCTACTACAACAAACTGCTTTTAATGACGATACACTCTATGAACGAGCATGGGACAAAAAAGACGCCGATGGCGCTGTAAGTAAAGTCTGTTTATGGCAAAAAACAGGCGACGATTTATACAGTATGTTTTCTCGCGGTCGTCGCTTAATTGAAGTATGCGAAACACTTATTGGCGAAGAGGTGTACCACACCAGCACTAAAATTATGATGAAAGAACCATTTGTAGGTGGCGCCTGGGAATGGCACCAAGATTTTGGCTACTGGCATCGTGATAATTACATGCTTTATCCAAAATCAATTAGCTGTATGGTCGCCATTAATAAAGCGACGCAAGAAAATGGTTGCTTGCAAGTACTTAAAGGCTCACATCATTTGGGACGATTGGATCACAGTAAAACCGGTGACCAAAAAGGCGCCTGTTTAGAGTTTGTAGAAGAAGCAATGAAGTACCATGAACTTATAAATGTAGAACTTGAACCAGGTGATGTACTGTTTTTCCACTGTAATTTACTGCATAAATCAAATCAAAACCGCGCTGCCGAACCTCGTTGGTCAATGATCAGTGCTTACAATGCGATTAGCAACCAGCCATTTAAAGAAAACGAAGCTGTTTATTATCCATTAAATCGCGTTAACGATGATGCTATTTTAAATTTTAAAGCAAAAGAACGCACTTAAAGTAACCTTCTAGCCTAAACCAGCTTATGCATTATAGCCCAATGCATAAGCTGGTTTTTTTATATGGAAAATTCTGTATGTTAACCTCAGAGCAAAAACACCTTATACCTCACGCTACTCCTAAAAATGACGAAGACCCACACGGGAAAATAATTGGCCAAGGTAAATTTAAATACAAAATAGACGCCCACTGGGGAAAGTTAAACCCCAATAAATACCCTATAGAAAATTGTCATGCGATGGTGATGGACTCACAAGGGAGAATATTTATGATCACCGATAACACGACTAATAATATTTTAGTGTATAGCCAAAACGGTGAATTACTTGACGCTTTTGGAAGCTCTTTTCCTGCTGGACACGCTATAAAAATTGTAAAAGAAGGCGAGCAAGAATTTCTATACGTTGTAGATAGTGGCTGGATTGTTAATCGCCACTGGGATGGTCACAGCACAGAGCAATGGGATAGCCCTACTAACAATGTCATTCCACAGGCTGGCTTTATTGCCAAAATGACCTTAGATGGCAAACTAATATACAGTATCGGCCATCCACAAACGTGCGGTGCTTATAAACCCGAGCAACCTTTTCGCCCTACTGACATTGCCATTGCCCCCAATGGGGATTTATATGTCACCGATGGTTATGGCAGCGACTTTTTGCTGCATTATGATAAACAAGGTCGCTATATAAACCATTGGGGCGGTCACCATAATGAAGACAAAAATTACAATTTACACAACACCCATGGGGTTGAAGTAGACTTACGTGATCCCTTAAATCCTACATTAATAGTAAGCTCTCGTTTTGAGCAATGTTTAAAAGTATTTTCGTTTGATGGTAAGTACCTTGATAGAATTAGCGCTAATGGGGCATATATTGGCGGTCCCGTGTTCAAAGGTGAACTATTTTATGCACCAGTTTGCTGGTCGCATATTGACAATAAAAATGCTGACGATTCTGGTTTTATTAGTATATTTGATAAAAGTAACACGCTAATAGCTAATTTAGGGGCACCGCAACCGCAGTATATAAATGGAGAACTACAGCCGATGCAAAGTAACGGGGACATTTTTAATCACGTGCATTGTATTTGCGTAGATCAAGACGACAACTTATATGTAGGTCAGTGGAACTCCTCTAAAACATACCCAATTAAATTAATAAAACAGTCATGCTAAGTTTAACGCTCTGAGAATAGTGTTTATTTTTAATAATGAGTACCTTGTACTCATTGTAAAGCATAAAACTCACAGGCTTAACAGCAAAAATACACCTAAAGCCATTCCCAGCATATTTAGTATTAGTTTATTTGTATTGTGTTAGGCAGTAGTAGCGATACAAATAAAAAAACTGCGAAGCTATCATATAGATAAACCCGCAGTTTGTTTATTACTAAACCTTTATTACACGTTTTTAGCGAGTAATACGTTTACTCATTTTAAAGTTTTGTAATGTTAGTGAACTAACTGCACCACCACTGTCAGGGAATGTAACTTCAATATTGTTAGTTTTTTTAATGTTATTATATGGCACTGGAATTTCAATAACACCAAAGAAACGCTCACGTCCAAGGCCACCATTTTTTTGATCATATCCTCTAAAATCAGTAGGAATAGCGACTCTATTCCCATTAACAGTTACAACTGGCGTTAACGACTTACCATGAGGGCGGCCAACACCTAAGCGCAATGTAGCCTCGCCATTAGCCCCTTTATCTACATTGTTAATAGTAAAGAACTGGGTCGCGTTGGCTGCAATATTTTTAACTACTGCACTTGCGTAATGCTTAGTCTCTTGATTAATATTGTTAATAACAACATTTTTTTGGTGACTCACTTTAATTATCATGGTTGACTCAGAGCCTAATACAACAGAGCTTGGTAGTGTTGTTCTGTTGCTGTTATCCAATACTGGTTTGCCTTGGGCATTAGGATATAAATGCTTAATATTTACACCCGTTACGTTGTTAGAACCCTTGCCTAAAACACTTAAATCAATATTGGTCGGCGAAAATTCAAGGCTGTTTAATACCAAATAAACATCTTTGCCATCAACATACGCGTCAGCTTGAATATCCATATCGCTTGCCCAGCTATCTATTCGCGTCCCTTTTATATCAGACCATAACTGGTAAAACTTAACCATTTCGGTGTAAACCCATTGCTCGCCGGTTTCACCTTGACCTTCTTTAGCTTGACGCAGTAAACGCCAGTAATAGGGAATAGTGTCGCTTATACGGCCCCATTCTGCTTTTAATGGAATAAACGGAATGGCTTTATCAATACGGTTTGGCCTTTCCATAAAGCTCATCAGCATAGAGCTCATTGCCTTTAGACATAACCAGTCACGTTGCGGTGTCCATTTAGTACCAAATGAGCCTTGTAATTGAGAGCCATATTCGGAAATAACTAACGGCTTAATACTTCCCCATTTATAAGCCATATATTGCTCAACCATATCAAGGGTCGCTTCCATATTGCTGCCTTTTCGGTACTGTATTTGATGCTGACCACCAGGGCCACCTGGGAAATTTGGAAAGTCATATAAGTGCATCGAAATAAAGTCCATTTTATTTCCTGCAATATCTAAAAATGCCTTGTCGCGTTGCTTCCAGTTATCGAAAAATTGTGACCCTTTTTCATAATCAGGAAACGCCACCGTAAAGCCCCCTACTTTCACATCATTCAGTGCAGGGTTAGCATTAATCACATCAGCAACTGAGTTATGCAATCTAAAAATGTCATAGAGGCTTTCTTTATCATAACCGGTATGCGGAAAGTCGTGCAGTTCAAACAGTGGCTCGTTCATTACCTCAACATACGTTGGGCGCTTTTGACCAAGGCTATCTGATGGGCCTGATTTAAAGTATTTTTGTAAAAACTGCGCCATGTAGTCGCCCATGGCTGTACCTAGTGGTTCAGCCGCAGTATCTCTTTGTGAGAAAGACCAATTTTGATTACCAATTTTAGTGCCATCAGGATAATAAGGATGTTGCTGTGCAGCGACAATTAAATCGCTGTTACGCCCTTCATGCTTTCGCATTGTTTTAGCTTGAGCTGTTGTAATATTGGTATAATTCCATTTTACTCCGCCGCCATTTGTTGTTGCGGTTGCCGCGCTTGCATAACCTGGTTTTGCTGAATCTTCTGGTAATTGTGTTAGTTGATATTTCATGCCCCCTGTATCACGACCAAAGTACACATCGTAATCTTCTAAAAAATGGGTCATTAAATCAGGATCAGCATTAGGCGCATTTAAGCTTTGAGCGTTATTTCCAAACCAGTCACTTTCGGTATTTGATGAATGTAACGTAATAAATTTACGACGATCGAAGCTATCAAACTGTCCTACAGCATGTTTTGTATCAATATTAAACTGCACTTTAACAGCGTGCACATTAAAGGTACTTGAAAGTAATAGCGCACTCGAAACCGCACAATACAATGATCTTTTTTTCATAACTGTTACCTATCTTGGTGTAAAAATTAATCCTTTGTGTAAAGGCATGGAACTCACAATCAATATAATGTTAACAATTAACAAAATGCAACGATTAGTTAAAGTTTTGGTCAAATTTCACACTTTAGTGGTAATTAACGGGACTAAGTTAACGCCGTAAATGAACAAGCTGAACACCCTATTTACAACTAGGTATTTAGAGAGTGTTAACTTTTTGAGATTGAATTTGCTGCAGCATGCTTGGTTTTTAGCCAAACCAGAACCCAAGCATTTGATAAAAAATATTTTATGTGTGACTTTTAATTACATTCTAATTATTTCAGACGTTTTTCAGTGTTAACAATTTGTTGTTATTCATTCAAAAGGAAGATGACTCATGACCACATTGGTTAACTTATTTTAGTGGGACTCACTCATAAAAAGTAATCTATAGATTTGCTGAATAGAATTTAATAAGTAACAGGCTGATTAATAAATATAAACTTTATGAGTAAACTGGCTCAAAAATAAAGCATTTCTTTTTGTCATTTATAGTAAACATAAAAAAGCGCTGAGGGTATAAACCACCAGCGCGTTATTAATATCAAGTTAAGTCCACAAAAATCACATTTAATGGGGGCTAATTATACTTTTAAATACTTAACCTTCCTCTTCAATAAGTGACTCTAGTAAGTCATGTATTTCAGCTTTAAGCTCTTTATCTTCAATTTTATTAGCACTGACTTTAGCGTTTTGTAAGTTTTTAATCGCTTCGTCTTTTTGACCTATTTCTAACTGTAACGTAGCCATTGAAAAAGCAACCGATGACATATGATCTTTGTTATTAATTGCAATTGACTTCTCTAACGCTTTTTCATAAGTGGTGATCGCTTCTTCTAGCTCTTCGGTAAAATCAGCTAGGGTTTCCCATTGCACTGGGTGATCTTTAGACGTATTTTCGTTTTCCATACAAATAGCTTTTAATTGAGCAAATAAAGACTCAAACTTTTCACGATCATTTTTATTAGCAGCCGTCATTAGCTCTTCTGCTAAGTCGTGTACCGCTTTGTATACTTTTGTGTTCATCATTACGTGTTACCTTTTAATGCAGCTAAACTCAATTACTCACTCAATTTAGCCAAAATATAGCATTCAGCCATTACAAAACATGTTTTAACAACTGATTTATTTAATTTGGTCTATAGCGTAATAATACATTAATAATAAACATCGGGTAGGCGTTAAACACTTTGTGATTAAAATTTTACCGAAATTATTGCTTGTAACCTTAAATGCGAAATAAACTCGCAAGCCAATCGAAGGTAAAGATGGTTGTAAATACCTTAAGCGCAATAACAGCTATAAACAATAAGAGAATTAGCGCTTTAGCTTTGTTACTTTTAAGATTGTTCCAATACAATAACTTTGCATTAAATTCTGTTTTTAACTTTGAAACAGCTTCTTTCATGATAATTCCTGATCAAATATTTTTGTACAGTAATTGTAACAACCACAAGTTACTCAAACTGATTTCATAACATTTTTAACTACCTTTAGAGTAAACCATTTAATAATGTCTGCACTATATAAAATGTAACAAGGGATTTTTCATCTAGATTAATGCCGTAACTACTGTGTACACACAAATTAAAGGGATGGTTTTTTAATTAAGCAAACAGCGAATAATAAATTCAGTGCTACACTAACAGCTAACTTAAACTCGTTGACAACCAATTCAATTAGCAAATTATGAAACAATGTAATCAATGCGGTAAGTGCTGTATTAAATACGGTGGTGGCGATTTAAGCGCATCAAAAGAAGAAATTGATTTATGGGAGCTTTTTAACCCCGAAATCTATGAATACGTGAAAAACGACGAAATTTGGTTTGACCCAAAAACAGGATTGAGACTAGATGCTTGCCCTTTTTTAGAAATTGCGCCTAAAAAAGATCCTTTGGCTAAAAACATGTACACCTGCAGTATTTATCTCGACCGCCCAGAGGACTGTCGCCACTACCCTAGCCTCATTCCTGAAATGATCAGAGACGAATGCGAGATGATTGAAGCTATCGACATAAAGAATCAAACCAGAGCTCAACATAAACTCGATATACTTATGATTGATAGTCGATAATTCTCTTTTAAACTGCAACAGGTTATTGGTTAGTTTTTATTTTTAAAAAAGAGTAAATCTGTATACCAACAACCTATAGCAACTACAATAGAGCCAAAGAAAATTAAAAAAAAGGGCCCTATAGGCTCAACCCAACCTATTGAAATAATTACAATAAATGTGGTTACACTCGCTAAAAGAACCATAGGTAAATTAAAAACATTAAATTTTTTTAATAAAATTGATATTGGTACCCCGTGCGGGATAGACATAACATAAGCTTCCGCCGACCATTAAGGCATCTGTTTTCTTTTCGGCCAATAGCACAAGTAAATATAATACACATTAAGATCAATCACTAATGCATACGAATTATGCCATCTATTTTTAAAATTTAATAAGACTTCTGTGACAACTAAGGCCACTAATAATTAGTGACCTTGCTTTTTATAACATAACAAATAGTTAGTTTTTTAAATTAAATATCATCACTGTACTCAAACGCTTGAAGCGTCACGCTACTAACAAATCCGCCATCATCTGGGTATGTAACTAATATCGTATTATTGGTTTTTAACAGCTCGTTTGGAACTTCGATTTCTAGCATGCTAAATACTTGTGGGCGAAATACTTGCTCATCACCGGCATAATCGGTTGGTACAGTAACTAAAGTGCCATTTACTTTAACGATAGGTTGTTGAGCTAAATCGTGCTCTCTACCAAAACTTAAACGCAATATACCTTTACCATATTCACTTGTTTTTACATCGTTAATGTTAAATTTAAGCGCTGTATTGGCTTTAATTGGCTGTTTGTAGGTTGTTGCATAGTATTTATGCTCGTCAGACTCAGCAGTAATTTTTATATTGTTGCTGAACGTATATTCAATAATTACTGTGGCTTCTGCGCCTATGTTAATGCTTTTTGGTAACTCATTTTTTACACCAATATTTTGTGATGTTGTTGTAAGTGTTGACTCACCATTAGCAAAGTGCAAGTGCTTAATTTTAATGTTATTAATCGGATTGCTTGGTAGCTCTGTTAAATTTAGCAAGGCGCTATTAGCACTTGTTTCTAAATTACTGATAATTACATATGCCTTGTTCTTGTTTACGTAACTATCTACTAATAAGTCGGCTTCATTTGAGTCAGTATTAACACGTGTGCCATTTACATCTGACCACAATTGATAAAATTTAATAATGTCGGTGAATACATATTCATCGCCTGTTTCACCTGTTTTTTCGTCATTGTGGCGTAGTAAGCGCCAAGCATAATCGCGTCCCTCATTACCACTCCACTCTGCTTTTGCTAAACTAAATGGAATGGCTTTAAGTATGAGATTAGGTTTAGCCATAAATTGCATCATCATAGGGCTAAACGATTTCATAGTTTGCCAGTCATTTATTGCAGTCCATGGCGTTGCTTCTGTTTTATGGTCACGCCCGCCGTATTCCGAAATCATGAAAGGTTTTACCTTACCTAGCTTAAGCTTTTCGTATTGCTCCATCATGTCCATAGTGGCTTCTATACGGGCTCCTTTAAAGTTAGCAACGCCTTTATCGCGGTTTAAATAGCCAAAGTCGTAAAGATGAATCGAAAAATAATCCATGTATTCACCGCTGGTATCTAAAAATAGCTTCATTCGCTCATCCCAACGATTAAAGTTGTTATCGTCAAACCATGGAAAGGCAGTGGTGTACCCACCAATCTTAATACTTGTATTAACTTTTCGTATGCCTTGGGCTACTTCGTTATGAAAAATAAATGTATCGATAGGCTTACCGTGATGTACATCAACAAGTTCGTAAAGTGGCTCATTAAGTATTTCAAGGTATTGTGGCCGTGCTGGGCCTTTGTTCGGTCCTTGGTTGTCATTTCGATAAAATTCATTTACAAAATTTCCCATATATTGACCCACAGCATCGGTATTAGCAAAGCTCCATTCGCCTTTGCCTTTATGATTACCAATCCAAAACTGATTAATTTGCCCGCCTATCATTACGTGGGCTTTATTATCGTATTTATGAAGCTTCGACAACGTTTTACCATAATAATCTTCGCGAGCAGTTTTGCCATAAGCAGCGATACTCTCAGGGCTTGCGTACCCTAGGTTATTTGAGTTTTGCTCAACTTGAGTCGCGTAATACGGCATAGAACCATTATCGCGACCAAAGTACACATCAAGGTCGTTAAGTAAGTAGTCAAGCTTATCTTCTTCCCCCTTCCAATCGGTTGTTGTTAGCATCGAATGCATAACAATGTATTTGCTTCTATCAAAGGTTGATAGGCCGTCAATACTTCGCTTTACGTTTAAATTTACGGATACTTCTGGCTGCGCGACTAAATTGCATGATGCAGTACATGCAAATGCAATTAAAAGTGAGCTAATGACTTTCATGTGTTATCTCCTTATTTTAATTGTGTGTGAGTTTTGCTTTCTAATTGAGCAAAAAAGATCATAGTTTTAGCTACATGTTCGTGCCAATACTCCCAGCAATGGGTGCCTGCAAAAATATCGAACGTATGAGGAACATTTTCATCAACTAGCTTTTTTGCAAGCGCAGTATTAGCACTAAAAAGTACATCGTCTTTTCCGCAATCAAATCGCAGTGGCGGTAATGTCTTTTTATTCGCGATCAATGTTTTAAACACGTCGCCTTTGTACTTATCAGTGGTTTTTTTTAGTGGCTTTAGAGTATGTTCATCAACAAAGTGATTAAAGTCGTCAAGCTCAGTAATTGATGAATGCGCTGATATACCGCTAAAAATAGTTGGATGCTTTGCACCTAAACATAATGCTCCATACCCTCCCATTGAAAGGCCCGTAATATAAATATTTGATGAGCTCGAGCACATTGGTTGAGTTTGAATAACAGCGCTAATCACATCATCAACTATCCATGCTTCATAATCTGCATTTTTAAGTGGCAAATACCCGCTGCCCTCAGCGTGTGCGCCATCTGATGGCATCACTAATACAAACTCGTTAAGGCCACTGCTACGAAGCTGCTGATACACTTTATGTACACCCCCTAGCTGGCTCCACACCCAGTGGCTACCATACACACCATGCAGTAATACAATTATAGGTACATTTTTATTACTGGTTGCTTCTTGGTAAATGCTTATATCACCTCGCCCTTTTAAGTGACTGCTATACGCGGTTAGCGTTACAAAGTTATCAGCGGTGTAACAGTTATTTGATACCTCTAAACGATGAATTGCCATTTTATGCTCCTTTAATCATCAAACACGACGACACCTTTAGCGATACGCCCTGCTAGCATGTCGTCAAAGCCTGTTTGTAACTCATCTAACGAGTAAGTTTTTGTGACTAGCTCATCGAGCTTGAGCTTTTTTGCGTCATAAAGGTCTAGTATTTGAGCAAAGTCGCGCTTAGGATTACATTGCCCGTAGAGCGGATTTATATAAATTTTATCCCACTCAAATAATTCGCAATCAAAATCTATTTTTTGCTCAATGCCACTCACTTGCACCGCAACGCCCGCGCTGCGTATTAATGCTAATGGCGCTGAACCAAGTGCCGGCACTGCTGTACACTCAAAGGCATAATCGGCTCCGCGACTATTTGTTAGCGCTTTAACTTCGTTTATCATATGAACTAAATCAGGGTCATACTTTTTAGCAAGTACAGTATGTGTAGCACCAAATGCTTTAGCTTGTGTTAATCGCTCCGGTGACAAATCAATTGCTATTATTTTAGCGGCGCCTGAAATTGCAGCCCCTTGTATTGCATTTAGTCCTACGCCTCCACAGCCTAATACGGCCACTGACGAACCTGCTTTTACTTTAGCGGCATTAACCACTGATCCGTAACCGGTCATTACACCGCAACCAACAATACTTGCACTTGGAAAAGGAATGCCACTGTGTATTTTTATAACTGCAGCAGCTTTTACGACGGTGTATTCGCTCATCGTACCTAAATGAAATGAGCGCTCTAAGCTATTGCCATTATGCTCACACGCTTGTTTACCTGCGTGTCCGCATAAACCATTGCCAGTTACGGGGCTATTTACTTCACAAATGTGTAAATTACCCTCTTGGCACTGGAAACACTCACCACACGGAATTGCCCAATTTAGTATTACTTTATCGCCAATAGTAAATTCCGTTACACCTTCGCCCAACTCAACAACGGTTCCTGCGCCTTCATGACCAATGATAAATTTTTTATTCCACGTTGTAATTGAATCCCAATCGGTATGACAAATACCTGAGGCTTTTATTTTAATTTTTACTTCGCCAGTACTTGGTTTTCCGACATTAACGGTATCGAAGAAAAAACCGCCTTTTCCATCTGCAATTGCAGCTTTTGCCTTGTACATGTAGACTCCTAAGTCTCTAAATATAAGTATTATGTTATGAAGCAACCGACAATTTACTGTGAACCGTTTTGTATAAAAGACGGTTACGATTTCGAAATTCATCATGTAAGTTATCTTCAGCACGATAGCTATTCATGTTTTATGCACTTTCATCAGGTGCACGAATTTATATTTTTTGAACAAATTGATGGCACGTATTTTTACCATCAGGGTGAATCAACTCTGTCTGATTTTGAGGCCGTTTTTACGCCTGCAATGGAAACGCATGATTTTGCTTTAAACCCACGTCCTAAATCTTGGTATATTGTGCAGTTTATGCCTGAGCGCCTTAACGACCCAGCCCTACAAGAGTTTTTCGATCTATTGAAAACCGGTTTACATCTAACATTTAGCGTTGAACTACAAAAAAGAATCCATAAACTACTCGCATGGATGTTGAGCGAGTTTAACGAAAACCCAAAAAGTAAAACCTGCAAACAACTGTTTAATAGTTTAATAACCATGGTGTGCGAATACGGTAAAAGTAGTTTATCTAACCAGCAAAAACCGTTGAGTGGTTCAGCTAGCTTTAAAAAGTTAACACCCGTTGTTAATGAGCTAAAAACAAAAAATGGCCTCAATCTTTCGCTAGAGCAAGCCGCAGCACTTTGTTATTTATCACCTTCGTATTTTTCACGAGTATTTAAAAAGCATTTTAGAGTGCCGTACTCCGACTACCTTATTCAGCACAAGCTATATAATGCCGCACGACTACTTGGGCAAAGTGATGCCTCGGTAACTGATATTTCTTACGACTTGAGTTTCTCCAGCCCGTCGTATTTTATTAAGCAGTTTAAGCACCATTTTAAAGTTACCCCTCACCAGTATCGCCAGCAGCTACGTCTCAAGTAGGTGTTGCTTTGCAAGCGGTGTTGCTAAATCACTTAATATCCGCTTATTAACCTTTATATTTTGCTTTATAGCCTGTGTACCAAGTACGTAGGCTTTAGCATGATTAACCGCTTCTACACACAACAATGTGTCGTTAATAAAATACCAAAGCGAAAATTGTTCCGGTGACTCTTCGCGTACGACAATTTCGTTATACCCTTGTGATAAACCCACTATCTGTAGTTTGTACTCGTATTGATCTGACCAAAACCAAGGTAAAGCAGGAACCGGTTCACTATTTTTTGCTAAAAACTGTGCAGCTGTTTTGGCTTGTTCTACGGCATTTTGAACCGATTCAAGTCTTATCCATCTCTGATAAATTTTATTAAAATGTGAGGTACAGTCGCCGATAGAAAAAATATCAGGGTGTGAAGTTTGGCATACATCATTTACTTTGATACCTTGTTCGAGCGCTAACTCTGCAGTCACTGCAAGCTCGGTATTAAGCCTTACCCCAACGCCCACTAAAATAAAATCGGCGGGATATTGAGTGCCATCACTGCATACAACATAATGTTTATTAGCTGTGTGCTTTATTTGTACAACATCTTTTGCTGTTTGCAAATCTACCCCTTTGCTTATGTGCAATTGAGTTAAAAAGTCAGACATAACAGCTGATGTAACACGCGAGAGTATGCTTTGTTGCTTTTCAATTACCGTTACTTTTGCACCTAACGCTATAAACGATGACGCCGACTCAAGGCCAATGTAGCCGCCACCAATAATGACTACCTGTTTATCATTACTTTTATTGAGTTCTGTTTTTATTGCCACTGCATCTGCGTGTGTTCGCATCGCAAAATATTGTGCATTCCCTTTATCGTCAACGGTATCAATAAGCCCTTTAATAGGCGGAATAAAGGGCGAACATCCCGTCGCTATGACTAATTTATGAAAGGCTATTTGCTTTCCACATTTCAGCGTAATTGTTTTACTTTGTTTATTAATTGCAGTAACACGCTGGCCCAAGCATAAATCTATATTGCTATCGGTATAAGCTTTTTCTACTTTTAATGGAGTCGATTTTACATCATCCGATTGCAACGTTTTTTTAGACAAAGGTGGCCGATGATATGGCAGCTCTGGATCGCTGTCGAGTAACGTAATTTTACCCAGCCAACCTTGCTGGCGAAGGGTAAAAGCAAAGTTAACCCCGCCATGGCTTGCGCCAATAACCACCACGCTTTGCTCAAGTAGATTTGGTTCTGTATGTGTGTTTTGCATAATGCTGTACCCGCTTTTAATTGGCTACTCTGAAGGTCATGCCCTCAATATTGTCAGACACCTCAATTTGGCAACATAAACGGCTGTATTGCGTTACGTTATCGTCCAGCTCTAGCATGTCGCTTTCTATCTCATCGGGTGTACCTACTTTTTTAAAGTCATCCGGTGTTAAGTAAATATGACACGTTGCACACGAACATACACCGCCACAATCACCATCAATACCAGCAACACCATTTGCTGATGCTAGTTCCATTAGCGAGCCACTGTCGCCCTCAACTTCAACTGCATTATTTGTTTTGGTTATAAATATTACTTTCGCCATCGTATTAATCCTCTACTTTTACTTGTTACTGTATTTATTTAACTATTTTGTACGGTGTTTTTATTTTGATTTAAAGCTAACGTGCAGACTGTTAAAGCCTACCTTTCTTGAAAACTCACCTAGTTTTTCAATATTTTCATCTGCTTTTATTGTCTCTATTTGAGCAACTTTATTAGCAAGTGATAACACTAGTTGACGCAGAATTTGGCGAGCATGCGTTGCGCCCAAACAATTGTGATGACTAAAACCAAAACTAATATGCGGGTTAACCTTTCGGTCGAAGTCGACATTGTTGGGATCTTTGAATACCTTTTCATCGCGATTAGCCGACGCCCAACATAACGAAACTCGTGTGTCGGCTTTTATAGCGTGCTCACATACGCTTGTGTCTTGCGTAGCGACGCGGCCCATTTGCGTAAGCGGCGAAAAATAGCGAATGAGTTCTTCTACGGCCCTGTTTAATATTTCAGGCTCATCATCAATACGCTTTAAATCACTGATGTTTTCGCTAAAGTAGGCAATAGAGTTTGTGATCGCGTTTATAACGGTGTCGCGCCCCCCTGCAAAGGTCAGGATCATCACACCTTTTACTTCTTCTTTACTCAGCTTTTTACCGTTCGCCTCTGAATTTAAAAGCACTGAATATAAATCATCACCCGGGATTGCAATGGCGTTTTCTATTTGCTCATCAATGTAATCGTATAGAATATTGGCTTTATCGCTATCAAGGTCACTATCTTCACTTCTAAATACGTGCGTACCCCAATCTATCCATGTTTGTGCTTTATCCATTGAGGTATTAAGTAACAGCGTTAATGCTTTAGATTGCAGCGGGAGTGCAAATTGTGACACCACATCTAACGACTCGGCTTTGAAGGCATTGTCTATTGTTTCATCAATAATAGCTTGTAAGCGCGCTTGGTAACCCTCATCTAATGGACGCTTAAACCATGGATTTAATAGTTCACGAAAACCGCCGTGCTCAGGTGGGTCTACTTCAAATGGGATTTGACGTGTTTTACGTATTGCGACTTCTGATGGAATTACAATACGCCCTGGTTTAGCTCCTGATTGAAAAACAGCACAATTATGCGCCGCTTTACGTACATCTTTTAGACCTAATATCATATTGACGGGATCGTTTTGATCGTCCATTTGTCCCATGCCACTTGCTGTGCGTTTTGTTAAAAATGCATCAGGGAAATCGCTCACACCTATTATTTTTGACGTCATAATAAAACCTAACACTGTAATAAATGAATTTAGATACAACATATTAAGGGCAACTTTATGATGGAAATACACGCATTTTGCTTAAAAATGGTAGTTTCATGCTTTTTAATACAATTTAAAAGCATAAAAAAGCCAACAGTTTATGTTGGCTTTTAGTGGGGATGTGAGAGTTACTAACTAATTTAATTTGTATTGCTTATTCAGCAAAGAGTGCATTCCTTTATAGCAATCTAAAGCTTTACCACTTACTTTGCAATTTGGGTTGTGGTAAATGCCAATTCAGATAAATCTCTGAATAATTAAATATAAAATATTGCCTCTTTAGAAAACAATTTTTTAACGTTAAATACTCCTATTATAGTGGATTTAATATCAACAGCTTGCACTGTAAATAATGTAACTATTTTTATAAAGGCGCCCACAAGGGCAATGCACATAAGATTTAATTTATGATGGATTATTCATCACTCCTTGTTAAATAATCACTTCACTGCTCTTGTGGCCGCACAACGACTCGTTTATTTTTTACTAGGAGTGCTTAACTAAATGTGGTTTAACGAGTTGTGGGTCAAACTCGACACCTGTACCTATTATATCTGGCGCGCACGCTTTGCCGTTTTCAAGTTTTAAAGGACGCGTTGTGTATTCATCAATAGGAAAAGAATGAACCTCTAAAAAACCAGCATGTGGCTGAGATGCCAGTAGTGATACATGCAGTTCATGCATACCATGACTGCAAATAGGTAAGTTATGGGTATATGCCATACTGGCTACATGTAACCACCCTGTTATACCACCAATATTTGATGCATCTGGTTGTAAAAAGCCCAATTTAGCTTGGTCAATTGCATAGCCAAACTCATGCAGTGTGTGTAAATTTTCGCCCATGGCAAGCGGTATTGAGGTTGCTTGTGCTATGCGAGCAAAACCTTTGTAGTCATCTGGTATGGTGGGCTCTTCAAACCATGTAATATCATATTTTTCAATCGATTTTGCAAAGCGAATTGCTTGCTCCACACTCATCGAGTAATTAGCATCGACCATGAGTATTTTGTCATTACCAATTAAATTGCGTACTGCAGCTACACGTTCTATGTCTTCTTTAAAATCTGGTTTACCCACTTTAATTTTTACGGCGTTAAAACCACGATTTAAATAACCACCAATATTATCAAGTAGTTTTTGCTCACTAAAGTTTAAATCTATTCCACCTGCATAACATTTTGTGTTATCACTACTGCCCCCAGCAACTTGCCATAAGGGTGCATTTAAACGTTTACATTTAATGTCCCACAGCGCTATATCAACTGCTGAAATAGCAAAACTAAGTAAACCACCACGGCCTACATAATGTAGATCCCACTGTAACTTATCCCAGATTGCCATAATTGACGTTGAATCTTGGTTAATTAACCCCGGTTTAATTTCGTCATTAAGGAGTGAATAAATTGCACGTCCACCTTTTCCACCAGTATAGGTGTAACCCATACCTTCAAAGCCGTCATGGGTCATTATATGTAATGCAATAATTTCAAAGTGAGTGTGATCGCCATGTTTAGCATCACTTAATACTTCAGCTAGCGGAATTTGGTAATACTCTACTTTTACACTTTTTATTGTTTGTGATGATACTTTCATTAAACCACCGAATTAGTTCACATAACACTGTTCATTGTTAACAATTTACAACACGATTGAATTATTGTAAAGGTCATGTCATTAATAAAATGAAATTAACTTGTGAGACTTTTTAAAGATAATTGTTTTAAACTGCAAAATGTCAAAAATAAATTTGCAGTTTACTGAAGGTATATTTACTTGAGCCGGATCTGTTTAACAGATATAAAAGTATCGCCTTGTTGCCCCATATAAACAACCCAACAAACACTAACAATTAACACTACAATTCAAAGGCTTATGATTTATTTTTACTTTAAATCAAGCGCTAATAACTGTGTATGCGCGGTTATATAAACACGGTTCTGTTGAGTATTAAATGCCAAATTAGCACTCATATTTGGCGTGGTAATTTTAGCTAATAGTTCAGCCTTTTTATTAAATAGCCATAAACCATTGGGTCCTGTAGCAAAGATAATCCCGCTTTTATGTACTTTTAAACCATCAGGTAATCCTTTGCCGTGCTTTGCAATTGGTGGCAGCTGATAAAACAGTGATTTGCTAGTAACACCTCCATTGCTATTTAAATAATACTGGTACCAAGCGGGTTTATTTTCATTCGATGCAGCTACATACAAAATTTTGTTATCATTCGACAACGCAACACCATTAGGATAAATTAATTCGTCGTCTAATAACGTTATTTCTCCTGTATCTTTAACCGAATACACACCTTGAAAACTTAACTCTTTATTTTCGTCATTTAGCTGCTTAGGAAGTCCATAAGGTGGATCACTAAAATAAAGTGTGCCTTTGTTATTAAATGCACCATCATTTGGACTATTAAACTTTTGACCATTAAAGTGACTTACTATAGGTAAGTAATCAGATTTTGGGGCGCTTAAAGGCGCTTTCATTTTAGATACAACACGAGAGCGAGATTGCAAAAGAACAAGCTCGTTTTGTGCATTGACCAATAAGCCATTTGAGTAGCCGCTTTGCGCTAGATATAGGCTAACACCTTTACCTGGCGTGTATTTATATACTTGATGATTAGGTATATCAGAATATAACAAATACCCCCCTTGATTTACCCACACGGGTCCCTCTAGCCATTCATACCCAGAGGCAAGTATTTGCAATGGCATCTTTAAGTTGAGTACCTCAAGCGCTTGTTCATTAAATATTTGATACGGCCCCTGCTCATACAATGGTTTTTCGGTTGGTTCGGCTAATGCTATCCCCGTTAAACCAAAAGCACTTAAATACAAAGCAGTTAGAACGTTAATAATGTGTTTAATTTTTATCATTGCGGTACCTGCGCTCATATAAAGATTTATTCACATTTTTAGCTGCATTAACGAGTGGTTCGTAAGGAATATCAGCCACATTTACGAAACCCACATTGTAGTTTTCGCCATCGTATGCACGCCCTGTTAAAGGTGAGTCTATATATTGAAACCAATGTGCGCCGACAAAATAAGGGTTATCAATTACGCTATTCATATAATTTTGGTATTTTGATCCGCGCTCTTGCTGCGATTGAGTATGTATTAGTCCAGGGTTTAGCAGACCCGAATCAAGAGCTCCATTATGAAACTCGCCAATAATACTTGGCATATCTATATCCGACAAAAACTCCCAAAACTCTTGGTTTAAGCCTTCTCGATAATAATTGTAACTCATTACATCAACGTGAGCTGCACTGGCGGCTCTAATTTCAGGAGTCATTCCCCAATCGGCAAAACGCGCTCCCATATTTAACTGATTTGGTAAGTGTTTGGTAATTGCTTCATCCACCACTGCAAAATACTGATTAGCATAATGGAACAACATCGCTGATAAATCGATATTAACGTGATCGTTAAACTGGGTTAAATTCACTCCCTCTGCAAACTCATCCCACGATGAGAGTGTTGTATTCCATGCTTTATTTAATTTACTTATTTTGCTGTATTTATTTTTCATTAAAAGTACAAATTCAGCTTTAGTTGGACTATTTTTGGCATTATTTTTAAGTGTATTAATGGCAATGCCGTAACGTGTGGTATCTGAATTCATCATGCCCCAGCTTTTTTCGTTATCAATAAACACTCCAACACACCATGGACTGTTTTTGACTTGCTGAGCTACTTTTGCAAGTGTTACATCGGCGCGCTCAACAAATAAAGGATCGAATGGATCTGGTAGTGGGCTCCAATAATCGTTACCGCTGCTTACTGTTTTAAAGTTACCAATGATCCATGCATTAGCAAAATAAGGTAATTTTTTAGTATGGTAATACTGCTCTTCTATCCAGTTACCAAACGATGTAAAACCCCACGACAACATACGATTAACGGTTGTTTTTTGCCATTGTTTCATTAATTCATTGTTGTTATGTGTCTGATACTTTCGCTCTAAGTTAGCGCGATAAAAGCTAAACGTTTCGCCTTTTTTAACTGCTCCACTGTGTACTTCGCGTCTGTAGCCATAATTATCGCCAAGGGGATCGTCCTGTTTTGGTAGCCAGTTAAACATCTCAGCTCTGAGCTTTGAGCTTTGATAACGTGTTGGCCAAGCAGCTACAGGCGCTGGGTTTAATCCAAGTGAGTCTTCGGGTGTTAAGTCGCCAGCTTCGCGTTGTTTAATATAACTTTGATCAAAATCGTAGCCTGTAATCGTTGAGGTGTTTGCCATGCGGACGTTATCGATACCGGTCGAAAAATACAGATAACCTTCTGGGTCGACTAAACTCCATTTACCTTTGTATTTTTCGGTTCTAAAATACCCTGTAGCCTTTAATTGCGGGCCATTTTTCCAGCCGCTAAACTTAGAGCGCCCTTGCAGTGGTTGTGCTTGCAGCTGAGCTTGTTCCTTTTGTGAGATAACTAATAGCTGCTCAGTTGACGTAACCTTGTTAATAAAGTTTAACTTTGCATTCTGTCCAAATTCATCCACCAACCCTTTGAGGTAATTTACATCAAAATTAGTTGGTTTTATCAAGCGTAAGTTATCAATTAAAAAACGTTTATCTTCAAGTAAGCCCTTTACACCAAGCGACACCTTTACAATGCTGCTTACATCTATATTTTTTTGCCCACCCCTATAAATAATAGGTGTATAACCGCTATGCCAACTGGGTGGATTTGAGCGAATGCCTGAGTTTATATTAAGGTTAGCGCCTTTAAGCTCGATGTAATAAGTGTTTTCTGAGTGCCCGGGTACAACGACACTGCGTGTTTGTGACTTGCCTGACTTATCGGTAGTTTTCACATAAATATGGGTGGATGCGCTATTAGGATTTTGAATATCAATCGCAAGGGCAAAGTTACCAATAGCTTGCCAATCCCAACCTTGTGGATTAACGAACTCAAAATCGCTTTCGGTGTGTGATTTAGAGTATAGATTTACTTGTAATTTATGATTGCCACTTTGCTCAACAAGTTTAGTAGAAGCATTAATGGTATTTATATTATCGCTGTAATTGTTTTTTTCGAAATCAAAAATAACAAGCTGTTTCTTAAAATCAACGACTGTATTGTTCGGTTTTTTTTCTGATATTTTTCCATTATTACACCCTGCAAGTCCTATTAAACAGCAAAGCATTAGTGTCAATCTTACGTCTTTAGGTATGTGATTCATGTTGTGCCTATTATTGTGTTGGTTTAATAGCGAGCTTTAAAGTAGCAAAGCTAAAAGCATTTAAAACTAGGTAGGATAATTACACAACACTGAAACCAAAACAATTAACTGTTAACAATAACGGTAAATCTAAAGATACACTCTGATTATAAAAAGTTCGAAAATCACTTTTTAAGTGCTTAATAAACAATATCTTATTTATTTTTTATTGTTGAAATGAATTAGTTTATATGATTTAAATATAAATAATTTTAGGCGAATTAATTAAATGTACTGACTACATTTATAGATACTTGATTGTTCATAAAACTGTTTATCGGTGTTTTTAGCCTATTTAACGCAAAAATAAAAGTTATGGTATAACATTGTTGATTCGTTTATTTCTCGGTGTTATATTATATCACAACATAATAACCGCGAACCAATATATCCATGACAAAGCTAACATTAATCTCCTCCGCTATTTTTTCTGTTTTATGTTCTCATTCAGTACTGGCTGCCACAATTAATGGCAAAGTAACAGATAATAAAAATCAACCAATTCAAAATGCGACTATTCATATACATGGTAAGACACAAGGCGTAAAAAGTAATGAGCTTGGCGAATTCTCTATCGAAGTTGATACAGCAAGCCAACTGCATATAAGTAAAAATAATTACATTGATTCTCGAATAGATGTTACAGGTTTATCTAACAATGTAACCGTTTCTCTTAAACCAACCTCGGTAGAAACTGTTGTTGTGTATGCCTCAGCGCTTCATAAAAATAGTCTAGAAATGATTTCTCCAGTGAGTGTTTTATCTGGTGATGAGCTTAGAAATAAATCTAAACCTACACTTGGTGAAACGCTAAAGGGTTTGCCAGGTGTTAACGCCAGCTACTTTGGCCCTGTTTCTTCAAGCCCTATTATTCGTGGCTTAGGTGGCCCTCGCGTTAAAATCATGCAAAATGGTTTAGATAGCAGTGATGCGTCGCGTATTGGTCCAGACCACGCAACATCAAGCGATAGTTTAGCCGCAGAGCAGATAGAAGTATTACGCGGCCCAAGTACCCTACTTTATGGCTCGGGTGCGATTGGTGGTGTAGTAAATGTAGTAGATAACCGCATTCCTACTAGTAACATTGATGAACTAACGGGCGCGGCAGAATACAGTCACGACACTGTATCAAACACTAATACATATGCTGCAAAATTAGAAAGCGGTTATAACAATTTTAATTTTCATTTTGATGGTACAAAACGTACAGGTGATGATTATCAAACACCTACTTTTACTATCTCTGATGAAGATGGCGATGTAGAAATTGAAAACTCAGTAGAAAATACCTTTATCGATAGTGAAACAGTTAACTTTGGTACTAGCTATGTTGGGGAGCACTTAACGGTTGGTTTTTCATATGGCAATATAGAAACTGATTACGGTATTCCGGGGCATGAACATCATCACGAACATGATCACGAAGACGAAACTGAAGAAGAGCATGCTGAGCATGAAGATGAAACGGCTGAAGACCCAGTTTATGCTCATTTAGAGCAAGACCGCTGGCAAGGACTTGTAAGTTACGCACTGCATAATAACTGGATTGAAACAATCAAATTACGTGTTGGCTACACTGATTATTCGCATAGCGAAATTGAAGACGGTGCAATTGGTACAACCTTTACAAATAAAACGACAGAAGCACGTTTAAATGTAGAGCATAAATTTGCTGATTGGCACGGTATGGTTGGTTATCATTACAGTGATTCTGATTACGATGCTATTGGTGAAGAAGCATTTACACCAGCGAGCGTAACAACAACTAACGCTGTGTATTTATTAGAAGAACGTGAATTTGGTGATGTGACAGTAGAGCTGGGCGCACGTGTTGAAGATTATAAAATAAAAAGCCAAATTTCAGAAGTTGAACACGGCCATGATCACGACGAAGTTGAAGATGACCATGACGATGAAGAAACAATCGGTTACAGCAAAAGTTTTACTAATGTAAGTGTATCTGCTGGCGCTATTTGGCAATATAAACCAGGCCATAGTATTGCGACGAGTATTTCTCATTCAGAACGTGCACCACTCTCTGCTGAATTATTATCCAATGGCTTACACATTGCCACTGGTACGTATGAGCTAGGTCTTGGGTATAACATTGAAGGTAATGAAGCACATTTCGAACCAGAAAATATTAAACAAGAAACCTCAACAAACTTAGATTTAAGTTTTAGACGTTTTAGTGGCGATTTTGGTTATACCGTTAACTTTTTCTATAACGATATTAAAAACTTTTACTTTCAAGAAAATACAGGATTAGTATTTGACGAAGAGGATGGTTTAGAATCAGCTATTGGTGCCCATGACGATGCCGTTGCCGTTTATCAGTTCACAAGTAAAGACGCTGAGCTTTATGGAATTGAGTTTGATGCACATTACCAAATAACACCAAGCGCTATGGTAAAAGTATTTGGCGACTCGACTCGCGCTAAATTAAAAGACGATGAAGGTAATTTACCGCGTATTCCAGCTAATAAGTTAGGTTCTGAACTGCAATACACTTTAGGTGATTTACAGTTGACACTTACTGGCACGCATTACTTTGATCAAAGTGATATAACGGCCTTTGAAACTAAAACAGATGGTTATACATTATTCGATGCACAGGCTAACTACCAATTAGGATTCGGCGCAATAGATGCACAACTTTATCTAAATGTAGATAATATTACTGACGAGTTAGGCTTTGTGCATACCTCTTTTATTAAAGATACCGCCCCACTTCCAGGCAGAAACTTTCGCTTTGGTGTTCGTGGTTATTTTTAATAATCAAAAATCGTTTTAGCTTATATATTTATAAACCGCATTTTATTAATGCGGTTTTTTTATTGTTAGAATACATATCCGTAATAATAGTTAATCAATTTAAGGGATTAAATCTTACTCTAACTGTGTTAAAAATTCTGATATACGACTGCATGGATGTAGGAGGTAGAGCAATGCAGGAGCAATTAGTGATAACAATTAATTAAAGAAATTTTTGCCTTGTTATGGACACAATTTTCTTAGCGCAAAATAGACCACTTAATTAATCGAATTGGTATAAAAGCTTAGATTACAGATACAAAAAAGCCGTATTCAGATCGAATACGGCTTTTTAAACTCTTAATTTTAAAATTTATTTAAATTAAGAAATGATTTCGTGTAGTTCAACGTCAAATACAAGCGTTGAGAAAGGTGCGATTGCAGCACCTGCGCCACGTTCACCATAAGCAAGCTCATGAGGAACGTAGATACGCCATTTAGTACCTACAGGCATCATTTGTAATGCTTCAGTCCAGCCTTTGATCACGCCACCAACTGGAAATTCAGCTGGTTCACCGCGCTCGTATGAGCTATCAAACACAGTACCGTTAATAAGTGTACCGTGGTAATCAACACGTACTGTAGACTCAGCTGTTGGCTTTTCGCCTTCGCCAGTTGCTAGTACTTCGTATTGAAGACCAGACTCAGTTACTGTGATTTCAGGACGTTTTGCGTTTTCTTCTAAGAATGAAATACCTTCTGCAGAAAGTACTTTAGACTCTTCTTCACGACGAGCTTGAATCTCTTCGTTGATTTTTTCAAATGCAGCTTGGATCTCAGGGATCTCAACTTGAAATGCGCTACCAGCGTACGCATCTTTCATGCCTTCAAATACTGAATTTAGGTTTAAGCCTTCAAAAGGATTAGACTTAAGTTGCTCACCCATTTGTAAGCCAATACCGTAACTTGCTTTTTCAGCATCTGTAGTAAAATTATCTGACATAATGTGTTTTTCACGTTTTGTTAGTTAAAAGACGCGACTATGCTATCACAAAATAAACCGCGTTTGGGGCTAGTTTTTGCTGAGTTTTAGCTTAATTAGGCCAACAATATAACTGCAAAGCGGCAAACTGAATAAAATTCCAACAAGTAGAGGCATTGTTAGTAATCCTGATTCGCCAAGCAGTAAAAATGGCACGACAAGCAGCCCTATACAACCGATAAAAACAGAGCCAATAACTGGCCAATGCTTATCGTATTTAGTAATAAGATGGGCAGCTAAAACATTAAAACCAACACCATAAATTAAAGCGGTAATTAATGGGTATTCTGGTTGAGCGTCTATAGCCATTTTTACTAATAAGCTAATAGCACTTTGATAGCAGTAACCAAATACCGTCCATAGTAAAGTATGTTTAATTAGTAATTGTGGGATTGATTGAATTTGTTTTGTCATTTTTAGTTCCACATAGCAAAAAACCGCCAATAAGGCGGTTTTTTAAATAATGGTGGAGAGATAGGGATTTGAACCCTAGATGGGCTATAAACCCATGCCGGTTTTCAAGACCGGTGCATTCGACCACTCTGCCATCTCTCCGTACGGCGCGGATAATAGAGTGAAATGCATTGCTTGTAAAGAACTAATACACTCTAGTGAGTAAAAAATTAAATATATTTATTAATAATCTACTTGTTAGTAATACTGCTTTGGTCTTCGTGCAATAAACGAACAAATCAAACATGCTAACAAACTCAGTGCAAATAGCGTTATGCTTTGAAAAATCATATCAAATTGATTTAAATCACCACTGGGTATCACAACAAGGATAAGGGTGGGTAGTAGACTTAACATTAATACATAGCAACATATTTTAAATGCCCGACCAAAATCAAATCGTTTAGATTGTTGCATCCACCAAGTTAATATTACTAATACACCAATAGCCGAACCTGCCGCAAAATGCGCTATATTAGTACTCATAGCAACATAGAGTGTGACAAGAGCTCCCAAAACACCCCAGATTGACCATGCTAACCAGTTTTCTTTTTCACGTAAAAATAAATTACCCATCGTTTTCGTCTTCTTTATCGTTATTTTTATTAAGACTTTCCATACATTATCAAAAAACAACCGATTAAAAAACAAACTGAAGAAGAATTATTATACTTTATGCTTCCAAGCACTTCTCACAGCCGAACCATTAATTTTTTCTCTAAGCAATATACAACATTAATGATTTAAGACTATTAGAATTAGGAAAAGTTCATACTATTTTACAAATAACTAAAATAATTTTCAGGTTTATGGCGAGCCGATTTTTTGCAATCTACAGTCGGCGTACCTATATATAAATAGCCCACTATTTCATCGTGTTCTTGCAAATTAAGTGCCTTTTTAACAGCCTGACTTTGTGCAAAATACCCCGTACGCCAAACGCCACCTAAACCTTGTGCAAATGCGGCTTGTTGCATTGCCAATACACTGCATCCTGCACTTTGTATTTGCTCTATTCGAGGGACTTTTGGGTGTTCTTGGTATTTTGCAATCGCAATAATAATCATAGGTGCACGAAATGGAAGCTCTTTAGCACGATTAATTACTTTTTCTTCTTGTAGCTCTGTCACTGCACTTTGATGATAAATTTCGCCTAATTTATGGCGCGCATCACCCTGGGCAATAATAAACTGCCAAGGGGCTATACAACCATGATCAGGAACACGTAATGCTGCTTGCTGAATAATTGCAAGTTGCTCCTCATTTGGCGCGGGATCAGTTAATTTTGGATCAGATTGACGGGTAAGTAGAAGCTCGATTGCGTTCACAGCTATTTCCTTAAAATTAAAAACGTTAGGGTAGCATTTTAATGCTGAAAAAATAAATATTGAAAGTCTAAAACGCAAAACGGCTACATAAATAATAATTTAAGTAGCCGTTAGTAATACATGTTAAGTCGTTATTCTTTTAGAGCAACTCGCTTTAGCCAATAATCAATACTGACAAAACGTCCGCCGCCCATAAAAAATAAGCTAAATAGCATAGCAAAGTAGATTGCTGAAAACTCAATGCCATTGTTTAAAATCGATGGTTTACCTTTTTCGTATAAGTAATCGGAAGAACCATGTTCTTCGACTAATCCACGAATTATCCCGATTCGGTTTTGTACTTCTAAAGAGTTATCGAGGCTTTCTTTGGCACCTGGAACAGATAGCCAATCAAGTACTTGTGCTGCACTGGTATCAGGGTTTGTAGGTGCTATTGCAAACCAACCATTATGCCAATGCACTGATGTTGCCGCTACAACCATCGTGAACATCAGCGGAATGCTAACTAAGCGAGTGAGCAAACCAAGCAGTAAAAACCAGCCGCCTAAGAACTCACTCCACCCCGCTAAAAAAGCAAGTAAATCGGGAAAAGGTAATCCTAATCCCCATTCACTATTGCCAAACCATTGAACAACGTCGGGAGAGGCTAAAAAGTTATCAAAAAAACTTTCGGTTTCACCGCTTATCGCAAGTTTATTGTAACCTGCAATAATCATTACTGGCGCTAAAATCAAACGAAATAGTAAAGCGGGTAAACAATCTAAAAATGATAATTTACCCAAAATTGTATCGTAAATACCAATTATTTTATTTTTCATGTGTGTCCTGTTCGTTCATTGTTTATTTAGTTATAGACTATAAACAACCAAGACCGCACTAAAACAAAAAGTATTTCACTGCACAAATATAGCATTATGTTCGTTAAATACTGCGGGCAATTTGCAATGCTTCAAATATCGCGCGCTTAGCGTCAATTGCTGAAGCGAGTTTAGCACCGCCTATGACATGTACTTTAGCATTATCAAGTTGATTTTTGAGCACTTCATTATTTGATACCTGCCCGATACAGGCAATAACAGTATCAACTGGTAAGGTTTGTGTCTCACCTGCAACAGTTATGGATAAACCATTTTTATCAAAACTGTTATATTGGCAATCAGCAATTTGCTTAACACCATGTTGTTTTGCGACTTGGCGATGTATCCAGCCTGTTGTTTTGCCTAACTCACTACCAAAGCGCCCTGCACTTCGCTTTAACATGTATAATTGGCGTTCATCTTTATGTGGTTGTGGCTCACATTCAATGCCCCATTGCGTTTTAAAATCGCTAATAGTTTGTGATTTGTGCTCACTTAAAAATGCGACCATATCAAAACCTATGCCACCTGCGCCTAAAATTGCAATTGATTTACCCAGCTCTACTTCGCCACGAATAACTTCGTCGTAGGCAAAAACACGTTTACCATCATTACACTTAATCGTTGCTTCACGTGGTCTTACACCTGTAGCAAAAATAATATCATCATAGCTTTCAAGCATACTGTCATTATAAGCTTTACCCAATTTAACACTCACATTTAAACGTGCTAACTCATTAGTGTAATAATTTAAAGTGTGGTTAAAGTCTTCTTTACCGGGTATTTGCATAGCTAAATTAAATTGGCCACCCATCTGCTCTTTTTGATCAATTAACGTGACGTGATGGCCTTTTTGCGCTAAATAGCAACTTGCCGATAAACCAGCAGGACCGGCCCCCACTACCAATACATTTTTAGCTTTAGTCGCTTGCTCTAATGGGTAATCTAGCTCAAATGCAGCTTGTGGATTAACTAAACAGGTAGCACGTTTATTCTTAAACACGTGATCTAAACAACCTTGATTACACCCAATACAGATATTGATTTGCTTAGATTGCTTATTTACATACTTATTAAAAAACTCAGGGTCAGCCAATAACGGACGAGCCATTGAAATTAAGTCTGCTTCCCCGGCAGTTAAAATATCATTAGCAATTTCAGGTGTATTAATTCGGTTAACAGCAATTACTGGGACACTAACTACATCTTTTAAGCGTTTTGAAGCTTCTTTAAATGCACCAGGTGGCACCATACTCGCAATAGTCGGTACACGCGCTTCGTGCCAGCCAATGCCTGTATTAAAAATATCAACGCCCGCTTTTTCAAGTTCAATAGCTTGAATTGTCACTTCATCGGGTGTTGAGCCATTTGGGATTAAATCTATTACTGATAATCTAAAAATGATTAAAAACTTTTCAGATACTTTTGCTCTCACTGCTTTAACTATTTCAAGCGCAAGTCGCATTCTGTTTTCTAGGTTACCACCAAACTCATCTTCGCGTTTATTAGTATGAGGCGCCATAAATTCATTAATTAAATAACCCTCAGAACCCATCACTTCTACGCCATCGTACCCTGCTTTTTCAGCCATATAGGCAGAGTGCGCAAAGTCTTTAATTGTTTTTTTAATAGACCCTAATGACATAGCTTTAGGTTTATAAGGATTAATAGGTGCTTGTATGGCACTTGGCGCTTGATTGAATGGATGATATGCATAGCGTCCAGCATGTAATAGTTGCAGACAAATTTTCCCGCCATGTTTATGCACAGCATCTGTATATGCGCGATGCTTAAATACGTCATAATAACTATTAAATGAGGAAGAAATAGGTGTCAATTTACCGCGTAAATTAGGGCTGTACCCGCCCGTAATTAACATTGCGGTACCGCCCTTGGCACGTGCTTCATAAAAAGCACGCAGGCGTTTTCGGTTATGCCAGCCTTCTTCTAAGCCCGTATGCATTGAGCCCATCACTAAGCGGTTACGTAATTGTGTGTGTTTTAATTGTAGTTGTTGTTCTAACATCCTCTGCCCCGTTAACTGGTCTAACCTGTATACATTAGCTAATTCTGCTTCAATGGCAAGTAATAAGCAATATTTGACTGCATTTAATTGTGAACCTCTTAACATAATTAACTAATTTTTAATGCGCATTAATTTGATGCAAAAAAATTATTAAATACTTCAAAAATACTGTATTTATGGGCACTTAAACACATTCATAAACACTTCGTTACGATTTAGCAGTTAAATTTTTTTTTATTCTAGGATAAGATGGGACAAACGTATTAGCTGTACCAAATTAAGGAGCTATTTTGATAGCAAAAATATTTAAAGGTATTTGGGCTGGGATTAACTTTTCTCGTCGATTAGTACTTAACATTTTGTTTTTATTACTTGTAATTGTTTTTATTGCGGGTATATCGAGCGATGACGATAAGATAATTATTGAAGATGGTTCTGTCCTAAGATTAAATCTTAATGGTCCTATCGTAGAAGAAAAAACATACATTGATCCAATTGAAGCAGCTATCAGCGATGTGACATCAGGTTCAGAAGTACCAAGTGAAATTTTACTAGATGATATCGTTGAAGTAATTAATGAAGCGGCTAAAGATGAACGCATTACTGTGTTACTTCTTGATTTACAAGAAATGCCTAAAGCACATTTGAATAAGCTTAAGCAAATTTCAAGTGCCATTGACCGCTTTAAAGAAACAGGTAAAAAAGTTATAGCATCAGGCTATTACTACACGCAAGCGCAATACTATATAGCATCGCATGCTGATGAAATTGCTATGCACCCTTACGGGAGCGTTGCAATTGAGGGATATGGCATGTACCCACTTTACTTCAAAGATGCACTTGAAAAACTTGAAGTAACGCAGCATATTTTCCGTGTTGGTACTTTCAAGTCGGCAGTAGAACCTTTTATCCGTAATGACATGTCTGATGCAGCGAAAGAAGCTAACCGTGTATGGTTAGGCGCTCTTTGGAGCGAATACAAACAAGATGTTGCTGCAGTACGCCCTTTTGATGAATCAAACTTTGACGAAACAATGGATGTGTATTTAGCAAAAATGCAAGCCGCAAATGGTGACGCTGGTAAATATGCACTAGATCATCAATGGGTTGATTCGTTAAAAACAAGTCAACAGATCCGCCAACAACTTATCGACTTAGTTGGCACACAAGAAGATGGTAAAACATTTAAGCAAGTATCATTTCGTGAATACTTAAGCTTAGTTAAACCACCTATTGCATTTGATAATCCACTAACTGAAAAAGTAGCCGTTGTTGTTGCAAAGGGCACAATTGTTGACGGTGAACGTAAAGCTGGCGAAATTGGTGGCGACTCTACTGCAGCCCTTCTTCGTAAAGCACGCCTTGATGATAAAGTTAAAGCAGTTGTACTTCGTATCGACTCTGGTGGTGGTAGCATGTTCGCCTCTGAAGTTATTCGTGCTGAAGTGCTCGCACTAAAGGCAGCGGGTAAACCGGTTATTGCTTCAATGAGTTCTGTAGCAGCATCGGGCGGTTATTGGATTGCCTCTGCAGCAAACGAAATTTGGGCAGCACCGAGTACAATAACAGGTTCTATTGGTGTGTTTGGTACGTTTATGACATTTGAAAAAACCTTGTCTAAAATTGGTGTTTATTCAGATGGTGTTGCAACAACTGAAATGGCAGGTTTTTCCATCACTCGCCCACTAGACGAAAAAATGGGTCAAATAATTCAAATGAGTGTTGAAGAAGCATACGGTCGCTTTTTAAATGTTGTGGCCGAAGCACGTAATATGACCCCAGAGCAAGTTGATAAAATAGCACAAGGGCGCGTATGGATTGCTTCGCAAGCCCTAGAGTTAGGCTTGGTAGATAAGCTTGGTAATAAACAAAATGCAATTGATGCTGCAGCTGCTCTTGCAAAACTAAATCACTACGAAGTTAAAACAATGACGCATGATTTAAGCCCGCAAGAAAAAATGATGCAAGATATCTTTGGAAATGCGTCGATTAAATCAATGTTAGGCCTACAATCACAAAAAACATCAGTGCTCGCTACGCAAGCTAACTTGCAAAGCGTTATTAACCAATTAAGTACTGAAGTTGAAAACCTTAAAGATTACAACGATCCACAAGGTGTATATGCACGCTGTCTAGTGTGTGACGTTGCACAATAAAAGTGCATCGCTTCGTCTAATCAGCTGTATTTGAAGCTGCTTAACGTTATACTAAGCCCAGTTTTTTTACTGGGCTTTTTTTATGAAACGCAAACGCATTTATATCGCTTACACTGGCGGTACTATAGGGATGAAAAAATCGAGCCGTGGTTACATTCCGGCCGAAGGCTTTTTAACTGAGACAGTGGTCAACAACGCTGAATTTAATCGTGATGAAATGCCTTTATTTGATATTCACGAATACTGTCCTCTTATTGATTCGTCTGATATGTCGCCTGCTCATTGGCAACTTATTGCTGATGATATTAAAAGTAAGTATCAACAATACGATGGTTTTGTTGTTCTGCACGGCACTGACACAATGGCGTACACCGCCTCTGCACTTTCGTTCATGTTTGAAAATCTGACTAAGCCTGTGATTGTAACCGGCTCGCAAATTCCGCTTTCACAATTGCGCTCAGACGGACAAGTCAACTTGCTTAACGCAATGTATTTAGCCGCAAACTATCCGATTGCTGAAGTAAGCTTGTTTTTCAATAACCAGCTATTTAGAGGAAATAGAGCAACAAAAGCCCATGCTGACGGTTTTAATGCATTTGCATCGCCTAACCTTGAACCTTTAGCGCTATCTGGTATTAGTATTCAACTTATTAAAGGTCAGCTTAGCCCTTACGTTGAAAACGAGCTACAAGTAACGCCTATAACGCCTCAACCTATCGGGGTGCTATATTTATACCCAGGTATTAGCCGAGACGTAGTTAAAAGCTTAGTAAACGACAATATTAAAGCCTTGGTCTTACTTAGTTTTGGAGTGGGTAATGCACCTCAAGATCCAGAATTTTTATCGGTGCTAAGTGAAGCAAGTAAGCGCGGAATGGTCATCGTTAATTTAACCCAATGTTTAAAAGGTCATGTAAACATGGGGGGGTATGCAACAGGTAACGCATTATTAAATATTGGTGTTATTAGTGGATATGATATGACATTAGAAGCCTGTTTAACTAAGTTGCATTACTTATTTAGTCAAAAGCTTGAAATTGAGACTATTCGCCATTTAATGCAAGACAATTTACGTGGTGAATTAAGCAGATAATAACGCACAACTAAAAACAAAAAGGCACGCTAATAAGCGTGCCTTTAAACTTTTAAACAACTGCTTATTATCTAACTTTAGCGTCTATCTCTACTAAATCTGTTAAATGGCACATTTCACCACTGTGGGTTTTAATACCGTGTTCACCAAAGTAATCACGCTGGGCTTGTACTAAATGCCCATTACTTGGTGTAGTTAACGTCGCTAAATAAGTTTGCGATGAGCTAAGCACTGGAAACGCTAAGCCAGACATAATTGCTTGGCCTGTTACCTTACGAAGTGCCGCAGCTTCTTTATCAAGAGAATCAATAAATTCAACGCCTTGCGCTACGCTATCTAAATAATCGGCGCGAATAATACAACCTGCGCGCCAAGTTTGTAATGTTTTAGATAAATCAACTTTCCATTGATGTGTACGCGATGCACCCTTTATAAGCGCTAAACCTTGGCGATAAGCCAATAAGCTTGCAAGCGTAAATGCATCTTTTAGCTCTTCTAAATCAATATCAACGTTGTTGGTTGATTTAGTTGCATAGGTCATCTCTTGTGCGGCAGTTGTATCGCATGCATTGGTTAAATGACGAGCTTGCACAGCAGCAACAAGTGAAGGGACAGCAATACCAAGTTCGAGTGCATTTTGCGCAGTCCAGAGACCGGTCCCTTTGGCGCCAACTTTATTATCAATTAAGTCCGCAAGCGGAACATTTTTTTGATTTTCAAGGGATAAGATATGGCTAGAAATCGAAAGCAGGTAACTATTTAATTGACCTTTTGACCAATCATCAAAAATAGCAGCCACTTCTTTGGGTGAACGGCCTGTGCCTAAACGAAGCAATTGGTACACTTCAGCGATTAATTGCATCAGTGCATATTCAATACCGTTGTGAACCATTTTTACAAAATGACCACTCGCAGACTGGCCTACACGCGCAAAGCATGAGTCGCCATTATAGCTTGCAGCTACTTTTTCAAACCAAGGTTCAATACGTTCCCAACCACCCTCAGAACCACTTGCCATCATTGCAGGGCCATGACGAGCGCCTTCTGCACCACCAGAAATACCCATAGTGGCAAATTCAAATTTATTTTGGTACTTAAGTTTACGCGTTATACCGTCTTTATAATTACTGTTACCACAATCAACAATCATGTCATTGCAATCAACGCCCGCATCCACCAGTTCATTACAAACTGTATCAACTAGCTCACCAGCAGGAACAAGCAGTAAGATTGAACGAGGTACTTCTAAACGCTTTACCATGTCTCTTAAATCAGAAACAATATGCAGTCTATCGGCCATACCTTGCGATTTAGCACAACTTAATAACTCTTCACCCGCATGCGGATTTTTGTCATAAGCGACTAGCGTAATCCCTTTTTCAATCAAGTTTAAAGCAAGATTTTTCCCCATAACGCCTAACCCGACTAATGCAACTTGCATTTAGTGTCCTCCTCGGTAACAACTATTTGGTTAGTGAATGTAAATAATACCGTGTGCATTATACTGATACAGTCATAAAAGACTAATCACATAACTAATACAACATGCTTTTTTAATATAGATAAAATAAGCTACGCGATTATATCAAACATCAGTGCTCTCAGGGTGACAAAAAGCAATGCTATTTAAAATTTAAGAACATTGACGCATTCTGACACCGGTGTCATAATGATGACACAATAGTTTTGTATAAAATAGTGGCAATAATACAAACATTGTCCATAACTAAAAATATTTTTACCTTTTTGTATTTGTATTTTAAATAACAAAACAACCGTTAACCCGCTTACATCTTAAGCACACAGGAGAATTTGATGCTAAGACGCACAAAAATAGTCGCTACCCTTGGGCCTGCTACCGATAGAGATAACAATTTAGAAAAAATTATTCGCGCCGGCGCCAACGTTGTACGTTTAAACTTCTCACATGGTATTGCACAAGATCATAAAGACCGTGCGCAAGCTGTACGCGATATTGCAAAAAAATTAGGCAAGCATATTGCCATCCTTGCTGACCTTCAAGGCCCTAAAATCCGCGTTTCTACTTTTAAAGAAGGTAAAGTAACGCTTGCTGTGGGTGCAAAGTTCACTCTTGATGCAAAAATGGAAAAAGGCGAAGGCGATGTTAACTCTGTAGGTATTGATTATAAAGAATTACCTAACGATGTTAGCCCTAACGACTTACTCCTACTAAATGACGGCCTTATCCAACTAAGTGTTGATGAAGTAGCTGGGCACTTAGTACATTGTACTGTAACTGTTGGCGGTGTTTTATCTAACAATAAAGGTATTAACCGTTTAGGTGGTGGCTTAACTGCTCCAGCATTTACTGAAAAAGATAAAGAAGATTTAATCACGGCAGCTGAAATTGACGTAGATTATATTGCAGTTTCATTCCCTCGTAGTGGTGATGATATGCGCTACGTTCGCTCTCTAGCTGAAGCTGCTGGTTCAAAAGCACAACTACTTGCAAAAATTGAACGTGCTGAAGCCGTTGAAACACAAGAAGCGGTTGATGACATTATCTTAGCGTCTGACGCTGTAATGGTTGCTCGTGGTGATTTAGGTGTTGAAATTGGTGATGCTGCACTAATGGGCAAGCAAAAACTAATTATTCGTCGTGCTCGTTCATTAAACCGTACTGTAGTAACAGCAACGCAAATGATGGAATCGATGATCGATAACCCGATGCCCACTCGTGCAGAAGTTATGGATGTTGCAAATGCTGTTCTTGATGGAACAGATGCTGTAATGCTTTCTGCTGAAACAGCGGCTGGTGATTACCCTGAAGAAACAGTTGCTACAATGGCACGTGTTTGTTTAGGTGCTGAATCTCAAAAAGAAACACACGTTTCTAAACATCGTTTAGATAGTCGCTTTTCTAATAATGCTGAATCAATTGCCCTTTCTGCTATGTATGCAGCAAACCATTTAGATTCTGTTAAAGCAATCATCACACTAACTGAATCTGGCAGTACGGCTAAACTGATGTCGCGTATTAGCTCTGGTTTACCAATCTACTCGCTTTCACGTCATGCAAGTACGTTAGGTCAAACGGCACTTTATCGTGGTGTTTACCCAGTATTTTTTGATTCTACAAAAACTGAAAAAGACGGTATGGTAAAAGCAGCACTTGATACTTTAGTTGCTCAAGGCTCTTTAGAATCTGGCGATACAGTGATCATTACTCACGGTGACTCAATGGAAACCGTGGGCGCAACTAACACAATGAAAATCGTAACTGTTGTATAATTACTAAATATAAAAAATGCGAGCTTAGCTCGCATTTTTTGTGCCTGTAATAAAAACGTTGGCTTTAACTTGCTAATGCCGCTTTTACTTTATCTCGGTAGCTTCTGCTTACTTTTAGTTCTTGTCCATTTTCAAGCACCAACAAGTACTCACCACTAACTTGTGTAACCAATTTACTAATTTGTTTTGTGTTAACAATGGCACTTCGGTGAACGCGGACAAACAAATGAGGATCTAGCTCTTGCTCTAGCTCTTTCATTGTTTTACGTAAAATATGTGTTTGTCCATCTTGGCAATGTAGGCACATATAATCGCCAGCTGCATCTACCCATTGGATTGTTGCTGCCGGAACGCGAATAATTTCCCCCTGCTCTTTTACGGCTAACGACTCTGGGTAGCGTCTGTCTGTCAATGTATCGCCAGTGGCTAACTTCTTAAGTATTTCTTCGCAATTATTACCTGTAATACCGGCTACAAAACTCGCTAGTTTTTTCTTATGGGCGTTGTCTTGCTGCGTTTTTAAATAGGTATGCACTTTCTCTACCGCCTGTTTTAGTCTGTTATCGTCAACGGGTTTTAAAATGTAATCTAATGCATGAATCTCAAACGCTTTCACTGCAAATTGGTCAAATGCAGTTACAAACACAATCGCAGGTAATACTTTCGTACTTTCGCTAAGTGCTCGTGCGACTTCAAACCCATTCATGCCTGGCATTTGAATATCTAAAAATACCAAATCTATTTTTTCGTTTTTACATGTTTCAATTGCATCAGCACCAGAGCTACATAATTTAATTACTTCAATGTCTGTAAATTCTGCAAGCCTTACATCTAAACCTTTACGTGCTAATGGTTCGTCATCAACAATAAGTGTTTTTATTTTTATCATTTCTTCACAGCCTTCTCAAACGGTACTCGCAGATTAACTTTTAATCCACTTGGCGTATTATGTGATAATACAAACGAATAATTATTTTCGTAGAGCGTTTTTAATCTATCTTTTGTGTTTGCGACACCAACCCCTTGGGCATTGACGAGTTGACCATCTTTTATTTCTGTTCCAGGACCATTATCGCCAACCTCTAACAGTAACTCATTAGCAAACACTTGCGCTTTAATATCAATCACACCGCCTTCTGTTAAGTGTGCAATAGCGTACTTAATTGAATTTTCTATAATAGGTTGCAAAATTAAGCTCGGTAACAATGCTTGCTTAGCTTCTTCGCTTACTTCAACGTTTACTTTTAATCGTTCGTCAAATCGCACACGTTCAATTTCAAGGTATAACATAAGCGCATGAAGCTCTTGCTCTAACGGAACTTTTTTAATCGGATCAGTATTCAATGTATAACGCAAAAAGTCACTAAGTTTAGAGACCATTAAATTAGCATCTTTATTTTCTTTCACCAAAATCAATGTAGAAATTGCGTTAAGTGTGTTAAACAAAAAATGAGGATTTAGTTGATATCTTAGCATTTTCAATTGCGCTTCATGTGCCATGGTTGTCGCTTTTAACGCCTTTTGCCGTTCACCTTGTAGCAATTGATAATACTTAACGCCAAAGTATAAACCACTCCAACACAGTATAATATAAACTGAATCTAAACCCTGTTGTAAGTAATAAAACCACTCTTCAGGTCTATATCCGTGTCGGTAAATTTCCCATAGATTGAACTTTTGAACCACCGCCCACAAAGTACCGGTTATGTAAGAGGCACCAAATACCACCAATATAAGCACCCAAGGGGAGGCGTTCCATATTGTGCGATAGATATAACGAAGTGGCACTGTCATTAAACAGCCGGCATAAGCATTGAGTAAAATAACAAACACGTAAATATCACGCATTTCAAATACTTTAGAGCCGATGTAATTTACCAGTGCATAACCAATCCAGCCTGCAATTTGCAAAAGCCAAAAAAAGCGTTGTCGGTTATCAACTAACGATTGCCAGTTCAAAATTTACTTTTACTCCACAGTGTTAAAGCCTAATTATATAAAATCAACTTTTCGCTTGGCCTGATATTTTCTTATTTTGATAATAAAAAACAGCGTAAAATTAACTTTTAATAATAATTATATTTACACATTATATCGATTTATAAGAATGTTTAGCACTGCCAACTGTCTTAGTTTTTAAGAGCCTTAACGCAAAGTTCAGCACCGCTGATAATAAAAAAGCGAAAGGCCGTAACCTTTCGCTTTTTTAATGCTATTTATTGAATAAGTAACTATGCAAGCTTGTCTGAAGCAACTTTATAAGTTGGATCTTCAATCACATTCACTTCAACCAAATCGCGAGCTTTATGTAATAACTGAGTACAGTCTTTACTTAAGTGACGCAAGTGAAGTTGTTTACCGGCTTTTGTATATTTTTCAGCAAGCGTATCAATTGCTTCTATTGCACTGTGATCCGATACTCGGCTATGTTTAAATTCAACAATCACATTTTTAGGATCATTTTTTACGTCAAACAACTCAGAAAAGTTTTTAACCGAACCAAAGAATAACGGACCATGTAGCTCGTAGACTTTAGCGCCTTCTTCATCAATGTAGTTAGTTGTATATATTTGTTTAGCATGTTGCCAAGCAAATACAAGTGCTGAGACGATAACACCTACACACACCGCAATTGCTAAATCGGTAATAACCGTGACACCTGATACAAGCACAATTACAAACGCATCCGATAATGGTACACGCTTCATCATTTTAAAGCTTGCCCATTCAAATGTACCCAGTACAACCATAAACATTACACCAACAAGTGCAGCTAATGGGATCATTTCAATTAGGCTTGAGGCAAAAATAATAAAACCAAGTAACATAAGCGCAGCACTTATCCCTGATAAACGAGAGCGCCCACCTGAATTTATATTTATCATAGACTGGCCAATCATTGCACAGCCCCCCATTGCACCAAACATACCACAGGTAATATTTGCAGCGCCTTGACCTATACATTCTTTGTTGCTGTGGCCGCGTGTTTCTGTTATTTCGTCAATTAAACTAAGCGTTAATAACGATTCAATTAAACCAATGGCTGCTAAAATAAGTGCATACGGAAAAATAATTTGCAGTGTTTCAAAGTTAAAAGGCACCATAGGAATATGAAATTCTGGTAAACCGCCGGCTATTGTTGCCGCTTCGTCGCCCGTCATTCCTTTTAAGAAATCAAGCACGGTATGCGCTTCTAAATCAAAACCAATCACTAATCCTGTCACTGTTACTATGGCAACTAATGACGAAGGAACCGCTGTAGTCAGTTTTGGTAAAAAGTGAATTATTGCCATTGTTAATGCCACTAATCCCAGCATGATAAACAATGGACTGCCTGTCATCCACTCTTGCCCGCCCATACCGTCAGGTACTTTAAATTGCCCTAGCTGGGCTAAAAATATAACAATTGCTAAACCATTTACAAAACCCAGCATTACCGGATGAGGCACCATACGGATAAACTTTCCGAGCTTAAATATCCCCGCTAGTATTTGCAATATCCCCATTAAGAGCACGGTAGCAAATAGGTACTCTACACCATGATCAAGTACTAAACTTACCATAACAACAGCTAAGGCACCGGTTGCACCTGAAATCATACCAGGACGGCCACCAAATATTGCCGTAATTAAACCAACGATAAACGCGGCATATAGACCAACTAAAGGTTCTACATTTGCTACAAAGGCAAACGCAACAGCTTCTGGAACTAAGGCTAACGCCACAGTCAATCCAGACAGTATATCGTTTTTAGCAGAGCTTGGCGCCCTACTGAGTAAGTTAAACATTGAGTTCCTCAAATGGTATAATGGGTGTAAAAAAAGCGCTAAATTCTATCAAATCAGCGCTCAGTTAACAATTGTCATTGTGTGGTTAAGCTAAACTAAAGCAGTTTAGCTTTAAAAAGAAAGTGCTTTTATAAAGGAAGAGAAGTACTACGTTTTACACATGTCATTGTTACATTAGAATGTACTTCTTGTACGTATTCTAAGCTTAATAAATTATCACGGACAAAGTGCTCATAGCCTTCAATGCCTTGTGAAATAATACGTAGCATGAAGTCCATTGTTCCAGCCATAGTGTAACACTCAGTCACTTGGTCGTAGCTCATAATCAGCTTTTCAAACTCAGCAAGGTTTTTCTTACCATGATTTGATAACCGCACATGTGCATATACAAGCATATCAAAGCCTAGTTTTTTCTCATCTAAAAGAGCTACTTTGCTTTTTATGTATCCATCTTGCTCAAGTTTAGCGATGCGTCGCCAGCAAGGTGATTGTGACAAGCCGACTTTATCAGCAATTTCAGCTGTTGATAAACTGGCATCTTGTTGTAAAAGTGCCAAAATTTGGCGATCTACGTGATTTAGAGACATTTTATTTCTTATTTATCAAATAAACTGGTTAAATTATACAGCTATTTTAAAAAACAGTCTGCTTATTTTTATCTTTTATACTTATATGTTATTTCAATCATCAAAGTAAAAAGTCAACCATACTAGCCAATTATAAATGAGCTAGTATTTTCATAACACACCTATTATGCCCTACAAGTATTTGTGTATTGCACGCCCTAGGGCGTATTATATTTCTTTATTCTTTTGATCCGGTATAGCAACCTTCTCTTCAAACGACATGAGTATCGGATATTTTAAATAAGCTTGGTCGTAAAACGGACTTTGCTCATATAGCCAATTCAAACGCGCGTCCGCATCTTGAGCAAACGTCTTATCGTCATTGATTTTTTTATCAAACGCGAGTGCAAGTTTCGGATTATCTTTTAGCATTTGACGAGCATATGGAATGAGCGCATAATTTTCCATGTATTCTGTTCGCTGAAAAATTGTATTAAATTCCCCCCAAGCAAAAAATGAGTCTGGCGCTTCAGGATGTAATAAATGCACTGCAAGCTCACCTGCTTTTTGTTGAGTTGTTACTTGGTACCAACCATCTAAATCAACATTAATTGCAGGGATATAATCAAAACTCGCTGATACTCTAAAACGACCTTCAAATGGCGCTTTGTCAAACGTATACTCTGCCACCTTTGCTACTTTTAAAGGCTGTGTATTTTCACCTTCCAGCTTATTAATAGAGACACCGTGTAGTTTCAACTTTTCTATAATATCAATGTATACAGGCGGAATAAAGAACGCTTTGGGTACTTCAACTGTATGCTGTACATCTTTTTGCCAATAAATAGGTAAGTCAGTATATGTATGTGCTTTACCTAAATACTTAACTTCATTTTGGCCCGAGAGCGCATTCATGCTTGATGAATATTCAATACCTTTAAATTGTGCAATCGTATCAGCCTGCTTGGCATAGCCACGCTTGACTATTAACTGTTTAGGAACAAATTCTTGTTCTTTTTTAACTGCATTAGTTAACTCATGACCATGTTTAGATAGTGCATTAATAGCACCATCTAAAAATACGTAAGTTCCTAAAACACGTTGTTTGTATGGCTTTAATGAATGATTTTCTACTAAAATAGTCGGTAATGACTTTAAATCCCCCCAACCATTTGAAAAACGCGGCGTAGCAACCCACCCCGCTAACCCTTTTTTAAAATCTCGCTTATCCATAACAAAAACAAGTGGCCCTGGCGTATGTCCTTGTTTAGCTAGCGTCTCATCTATTAGGGGTTTAAAAAATTGATTTAAAGCATCAGATACCGCAGGCGATTCGCTTGAAAATACCGGATTGTAACCATAAGTCACATCGTATTGGTAATCTGCGCCATCGGTTACGTGTACATCAATGTATAAATTTGGGTTGTAGTCGTTAATAACCTTTAAAACGCTTCTAACTTCTGGGGTATCTAATTTAGTAAAATCACGATTTAAATTAAGGTTATTAGCATTTGTTCTAAAGCCCATTTTTGTAGGGCCTCGCTGATTGATACGATTGAATGCACTGCTACGTTCGTGTCCATCTACATTTAAAATAGGAATAAATAATATGTTTACCTTTTTTAAAATGTCACGACGCTTACCCGTGGCTATGTCTCTGAGCAGCATAAACATGGCATCTTTACCGTCTATCTCTCCAGAATGTATTCCCGCTTGAATAAAAATAGTCGGCTTAGTGCTATTAGCCATTTGTCCTGATTCAAAAAAACCTTGCTCGCTCGCTATCAACATCTTAATTGCACGTTTGCTGTTACTGTAGCCAATAGTTTGAGATTGAAACTGAGTAGGGTTTGCTGCAACGAGCCTATCAACAAATGCCATAGTATCTGCATAATTAGGCGATATCTCACCGTTAGACAACTCAAAATCGGTTGTTAATGGGCCCTGTTTTTGTAAAAGCTCTACACTTTTTCCCTGCCACTCAATGAGTGGAGGTAAATGTGCGTCATACGCCACACTTGCAGATAAAACGAGTAAACTTGCAAACATAAAATTCTCTAACAAACGCCTTAATTATATAAATTATATCAACTTAATTTTTTATAATGAGAAAACTGCGGTGATTCAACAAAAAAAAGCAGCCAATAGCATATGACTCACTTATGTTTGAAATTTAAGGCTTTATTACGCTAACGAATAATCGATATAAAGTTTTAAAAAAACAACTGGTTCAAACTCTTCTTCATTGTTGAACTGAATCAGAGTTTTTAGCGCCGTTAACGCTAGGTTTAATAACAATCTGCTCATATATGGGTCTATATAACATTAAGAAAATTACGCTAGAGCTAGGCAAAAATTTCGTTATACAGTTGTTCTATATAAGAAATATTTTAACGCAGTTAACGTCAAATTTAATCCCTTAAACTGATTAGGTATTATTGCGGATTGGTATAATTAGTTAAATTACTCAAAGATTTATGCAGGTTGGTTTAATCTCCCAACTTGAGCAAATATTATTACGGATAGGTATTTGTAATTGAAATTGAAATAAAGCTACTAAATAGCAGGCACAAAAAAAGGAGCCATAGGCTCCTCTTTAATACTTATACAAAAAAGCTTAAGCGGCTAGGCCTTCTTTTGCTTTTTCTACAAGCGCTGCGAATGCAACTTGGTCGTAAACAGCGATATCTGCAAGGATCTTACGATCGATTTCTACAGAAGTCTTTTTAAGACCATTGATAAAACGGCTGTAAGACAGACCATTTTGACGTGAAGCAGCATTGATACGTGCAATCCATAATTGACGGAAAGTACGTTTCTTCGCACGACGGTCACGGTAAGCGTATTGACCCGCTTTAGTAACAGCCTGGAAAGCTACGCGGTAAACACGTGAACGTGCTCCGTAGTAACCTTTTGCTTGTTTTAAAACTTTTTTGTGACGTGCACGTGCGACAACGCCGCGTTTAACTCTTGCCATTTCTAAAAACCCCTATTAAGCGAACGGTAACATACGTGAAACTAGACCATGGTCATTTTTATGAACCATCATCTTAGGACGTAGGTGTAACTTACGCTTAGAAGTTTTCTTAGTCAGAATATGACGAAGATGCGCTTGTTTACGCTTGAAACCGCCAGAAGCAGTCTTTTTGAAACGCTTAGCAGCGCCACTGTGACTTTTTAGCTTATAAGCCATTGCAATAACTCCAATTGTATTGCTTTTAAATTAGTAAGCAGGCGTGAGATATATTGCTATAGCTCCACTTTTAGGCCTGACTTACTGCCATGTTCCGGTGAAGACCCAACATAAATGCCGCAATCTTACTTTAAAACCGGTTAACTCAGGTGAATATTCGCATATTGCTTGCAGACCTGAGCTAATTTCGGTGCGTATTATCGCTTAAAAATTATTTTTTAGCAACAGGCGCCATCATCATAACCATTTGGCGGCCTTCAACACGATTTGGGAAAGACTCAACTACAGCAAGCTCTTCTAAATCGGTTTTGATACGGTTTAATAATTCTATACCAATTTCTTGGTGAGCCATTTCACGACCACGGAAGCGGATAGTAATCTTAGCTTTATCGCCAGCTTCTAAGAACTTACGTAAGTTGCGAAGCTTAACCTGATAATCACCTTCATCCGTACCTGGACGGAATTTGATTTCTTTTATCTGGATTTGCTTTTGCTTCTTCTTCTGCTCTTTTAGTTCTTTGCTTTTTTCAAAGATGAACTTACCGTAGTCCATGATTCTACAAACAGGCGGCTCAGCGTTTGGACTGATCTCAACAAGATCAACACCCGCTGCATCGGCCATAGTTTGCGCGTCTTGTAATGACTGAATTCCAGCTTGTTCGCCTTCAATGTCAATTAAACGAACTTCTTGCGCTGTAATTTCTTCGTTAATACGATTTTTTTGAGCTGTTTGTTGCCCTTTCTTGCCGCCTCTAATAGTACGTTCCTCCAAGAATATCAATAATATAAGCGTGTAATTGGCTGTTTGTTAATGCCCTACACGCTCGGTTTTTACTGTCGATTTTTAATTTCTTCGCTAATTTTAGCTACAAAATCATCAACATTAAATTTGCCAAGGTCTTCACCTGTGCGAGTACGCACTGCTACTTCTTGCTGTTCAACTTCTTTATCGCCAACAACAAGTAAATATGGAATACGCTTCAGTGTATGCTCACGGATTTTAAAGCCAATCTTCTCATTTCTCAAGTCAGCAGCGGCTCTAATTCCAAGTTTATTTAATTTTTGTACAACTTCCTTAACATAAGGAGCCTGTTTATCGGTAATATTCATAATTACCACTTGCTTTGGTGCAAGCCACGTAGGGAATAATCCAGCGTACTCTTCAGTTAAAATGCCAATAAAGCGTTCAATAGAACCTAAAATAGCACGATGTATCATTACAGGGGTACGACGTTCGTTATTTTCTGCTACATAAGTAGCACCTAAACGACCCGGTAAAGCAAAGTCTAATTGCACTGTACCACACTGCCACGCTCTGTCTAAACAATCGTACAAAGTAAATTCAATCTTCGGACCGTAAAACGCGCCTTCGCCCGGAAGATAATCAAATTCAATATCGTTTAGCTTAAGTGCATCAGCTAAAGCAAGCTCTGCTTTATCCCACATATGGTCTTCACCAATGCGTTGTTCTGGGCGAGTAGATAGCTTAACGACAATCTTCTCAAATCCGAATGTTTCATATGTATCATAAACCATCTTAATACACGCTGATACTTCGTCCATTATCTGCTCTTCAGTACAGAAAATGTGAGCATCATCTTGTGTAAAGCCACGTACACGCATTAAACCGTGTAGTGCACCTGATGGTTCATTACGATGACAACAACCAAATTCAGCCATACGAAGTGGTAAATCACGGTACGATTTTAAACCTTGGTTAAAGATTTGCACGTGACCAGGACAGTTCATTGGTTTAATTGCGTATTCACGTTTTTCAGACTCAGTGGTAAACATTGCTTCTGAATATTTTTCCCAGTGACCTGATTTTTCCCAAAGTGAACGGTCCATCATCATTGGACCTTTTACTTCTTCGTACTCATATTCGCGTAATTTTTCACGTACAAATTCTTCAAGCTCGCGGTAAATGCTCCAACCATCGTTGTGCCAAAATACCATGCCTGGCGCTTCTTCTTGCCAATGCCATAAATCAAGCGCTTTACCAATACGACGGTGATCGCGTTTTTCAGCTTCTTCAAGGCGTTTTAAATACGCTTTAAGTTGCTTTTTATCGCCCCACGCTGTGCCGTAAATGCGTTGTAGCATTTTATTTTCTGAATCACCACGCCAATACGCACCCGCCACTTTCATTATTTTGAAGTTTTGGCAAAATTTCATGTTAGGAACATGAGGTCCACGACACATGTCTACATATTCTTCGTGATGATATAACCCTGGACGGTCATCTTTAGCGATGTTTTCGTCCAAAATTTCTATTTTGTATGTTTCGCCACGCGCTTCAAATGTATCGCGTGCTTCTTGCCAGCTTACTGTTTTTTTCACTACGTCGTAGTTGGTTTTTGCAAGTTGCAGCATACGCTTTTCAATTGCTTCAAGATCATCTTGTGATAATGAATGTTCCATATCGATATCGTAGTAAAAACCGTTATCAATGGTAGGACCAATTGCCATTTTTGCGTCGGGGAAAAGTTGCTTAACTGCATGACCAATTAAGTGAGCACAAGAGTGACGAATGATTTCAAGGCCGTCATCGTCTTTAGCGGTAATGATCTCAAGACGAGAGTCTTCAAAAATTTTATCACATGCATCAACACGGTCGCCATTTACACGGCCCGCAATGGTCGCTTTAGCTAAACCAGGACCAATGTCGTTTGCAACATCAAGCGTGCTTACAGGGTTTTCAAAACTACGTTGACTTCCGTCTGGAAGAGTAATAACTGGCATTATAAATCCTTGCTACAGTGGTGACACCTACAATGTATCACGTGTATTTTTAATAAATTAAATGAGAATGACTCGACAACGCTTTTACGAATAAGCATTGACTAATATATGTAGATGAGGAGTCTATTCAACTACAAAGATATATTGTCGCGTGCCGCGCATTTAATTACAAGTTTAAAGGGGTGAAATCCACCCGTTTTATCCACAAAATGTAGCTTTTAAAGCAAAAAAATCATTTTATTAAAATATAAAAGCATCAATGCATTAATTACGCGCCTACAACTATACCCGCACTCGCATTTTAATGTGCGTTGCGTATAATACTGCGTAATTAAGTTATTTTAGAGAATAGACATGAGAACATGTGGTGTAGAAATTACCGGTAGTGATGTACTACTTTGTATTTTAAGTAAAGATAATGACGTATTTGATATTCGCGATGTGCGCCAAACACGCTTTACCTTAGGTAACGGTAACGACACTGAAGTAATGCGTAAATTTCAATTCGATTTTGCAAAACTAATGCAAGATTACCAAATTGATTCTGTTGCAATTCGTGAGCGTCAGCCTAAAGGTAAGTTTGCTGGCAGTGCAAAAGGCTTTAAAATGGAAACTGCAATTCAATTAATCGACAACTTAGATGTACGTTTATTTACTACAACTGAAGTTAAAGAGCAGTTAAAACGCAACCCCATCCCTATTGATTTTGAAGAAACAGGCCTTAAAAAGTACCAAGAAAATGCTTTTGTAAACGCTTACGTTTACATCATGAAAAAAACATACCGCAGCGACGAAATGTAAACTCATTACTCTTTTAAAAACGCGTACTTACAGTGTAAGACGCGTTTTTTTATGTCTAAAAAGTAGTATTAGCTTTTATTAATCGAATAATACATTAGTCTAACCGCACTTCTCTTTGTCGACAATATGTGTTTATTTTAACTTTGTAGTTTAATAACTCACACACATTTTCATGGAGAGAGCAATGCACACACACTATTGTGGTAAAAGAAGTAGAACAAATAAATCACTTGCCGTTATCTCAAAGCTACTTTAAAGGTATACAAAGCACACCTTTAACAAATTCAACTATAGGCGAGTACTTTGACTTTATTGTCGACAAAAACCCAGAGGCGTTAGCTGTTGTAGTTCATCACCAAGGTATTAGATTAACGTATAAAGAATTTCAAAAAGAAGTTAATCAGCTTGCTATGGGGTTACTTGCCCTTGGCGTAAAACCAGGTGAGCGCGTTGGTATTTGGTCTCCTAATAATATTGAGTGGTGCTTAACCCAATTTGCAACGGCAAAAATTGGCGCAATCATGGTGTGCATCAACCCGGCATATCGTCCTAACGAATTACAATATGCTTTAAATAGTGTTGAATGCTCTACTCTGATCACAGCATCAAATTTTAAAGGCAGTGATTACTTAGAAATGCTTAATGGTTTAGCGCCAGAACTTGCAACTTGCGATAAGTACACACTTAATTTAAAAGCACTACCCACTCTTAAAAATATAATCCGCATTGGCGATGAAGCATCACCTGGTATGCACTCTTTTAACGATGTTATTAACTTGCCAACAGCTGCTCATGAGCTGGAATTAAAAGCAATAGGTGAAAACTTAAATGCTGAGCAAGACATCAATATACAATTTACATCAGGCACAACAGGCAACCCAAAAGGCGCAACGCTCACGCATAAAAATATTTTAAATAATGCGCTATTCGTCGCCGAATCTATGCACTTTACGAGCGATGACAAGTTATGTATCCCTATCCCGTTATATCATTGCTTTGCAATGGTATTGGGTAGCTTATTGTGTGTTAGTAAAGGTGCAGCAGCCATTTACCCAAGTGATTCGTTCGATGCAAAGACCACACTAGATGTAGTTCAACAAGAAGGATGTACAGCGCTGCACGGTGTACCTACTATGTTTATTAGTGAGCTTGAGCTAAGTAATTTTAACGATTATGACTTAAGTACTTTACGCACGGGTGTAATGGCAGGCTCTACATGCCCAGAGCAAGTAATGCGCAAAGTACAAACACAAATGAACATACATCAAGTACTGATTGCTTACGGGCAAACGGAGTGCAGCCCCATAAACAACATTACCGAAACAGACTCTCCTATAGAGCGACAAGTAACGACAGTTGGCCGCGCCCTTGCCCATACCGAGGTTAAAATAATTGACGAACTGGGTAACATTCAAAAAATTGGTCAACCTGGCGAAGTGTGTAGTAAAGGTGCAGGCATAATGCGCTGCTATTGGAATGACGAAGCTAAAACAAAAGCCACAATAGATGACGAAGGTTGGCTGCACTCTGGCGATTTAGGTGTCATGGATACAGAAGGGTTTGTCACTATTGTTGGGCGTATAAAAGATATGATTATTCGCGGCGGCGAAAACATTTACCCTCGAGAAATAGAGGAAGTACTTTACACCTACCCGGGCATTCAAGATGCTGCCATATTTGGTATAACCGATGAAAAGTATGGCGAGGAAGTGTGCGCTTGGATCCAACCAAAAGAAGATGCTGTACTTGATGAGCAAGCAATTCGTGACTTTTTAAAAGACAAACTAGCCTACTTTAAAATGCCACGACATATCCGTTTTGTAGAAAACTACCCAATGACAGTAACAGGTAAACTGCAAAAATTTAAAATGCGTGAGCAAATGCATGAAGAGCTAAGCGACAACGCTTTTTCCTAGTTTTGTCTTTAAGTAACTGAGGCTCTGGCTAGGGAATTTATCTCAGAGCTATATATTTAGAGCTAGCAGCGTTAAATTTACGTATGTTAAGACTAATACTAAAAAGTACAGCCAATTGGCTGTGCTTTTTATGTACTGAATTTATTATAAATTCAACATTCTCTTTTTTAAACGTTCTAAATCAATCGCACTCGAGCGCACTGTTAATTTAATGTGGCTGTATTCATATTCTTCTTTAACAACACTCATACTCGATCGGATTTCGCCCACGATACCTTTGGCTGTGTACGGTATAACAATCTCTTCTTCAATCATGTCCTCTTGAGCAATGCCAATAATGTATTTGTGCAGTTTACTAATATCATCTGGATTACGCGTAGAGGTCATCATCGCATCAGGAAATTCATCCATTAGAGACTGCTGCTGCTCAGTACTTAATTGGTCTGACTTATTCAGTACTAATAATTTTTTGCTACCTTCTACCCCAACTTCTGCCAGTACTTTATGTACTACTTCAAGCTGTGAGCGAAAAGAAGGATCTGAAGCATCTACAACATATAACAGTAACGATGCATCATGTGCCTCAGCGAGCGTTGAATGAAATGAAGCAACCAAATCATGAGGTAATTTTTTAATAAAACCAACTGTATCTGACACCAATATACGAGGCTGGGTAATCGGATACAGCGCGCGAACAGTGGTATCTAGCGTTGCAAAAAGTTTGTTTTCGCCTTCTACATCACTACCAGTAATTGCGCGCATCATTGACGATTTACCCGCATTGGTGTAACCAATTAAAGCCACTGAGAATAGCTCAGAGCGCTGCGTACGTCTGTCCATCATTACATCTTGAACACTAACAAGTTCGCGCTTTAATTCAGCTAACTGATCGCGCACCTTACGGCGATTAAGCTCAAGTGTGGTTTCACCCGCACCTTTACCCATTTGGCGTTCTTTATCACCTGTTGATGTTTCACGCAGTCGTGGCGCGACATAATTAAGGCGAGCTATTTCAACTTGTAATTTTGCAGTTTTAGTACGCGCATGACGGCTAAATATTTCAATGATAATACCAGTGCGGTCAAATACTTCTACACCTAGCTGGTTCTCAACATTACGTAGTTGAGAAGGCGTTAAATCGCAGTCAAATACCACTACATCGGCACATGCAAAATCTAAATCGTTTGATGGAATTTCTGACGATATTTCGGTTAAAGGGTCTTCATCGAGTAAATCATCTTCTTGCTCGTTTTCAACCATCCCTTTATTACCGGTAAGGTGTGCTATTTCAGCTAGTTTACCTGAGCCCAGTACATTAACTTTTTGGGTAGAACTTTGCTTTTGCGATTGCGTACCTACTACTTTAAAGCCTAACGTAGTTACCAAACGAGCAAGCTCTGCAAGCGACTCTGTTGCTTCGTCGCCTTTAAATTGTGGTGTGCTAATAGAAATAAGTAACGCATTAGGAAGTGATGGTTTTGCAGTTAGTTGCATAATTTTTTATATGTTAATGCACCTAAAGTGCAAACCTAATTTTCATTCGAAAGTAAGCTGATCCTACGCTGTTATGGCCGAGCTTTACAGCGTTATAGCTTACGAATGCAATTATTATCTTTATTTTGCCAAAATTAGCGTAAATCTATGAACTATTTGTGCAGGGGCAATATAATTTTTACACGCAAGTAAACCAATAAGTAACTTGGTGTTGTTATAAATGTATTTAATTATTAAGTGTTGGGGTTTACCATTGATAATAGGCTTTATGTAGCATTGCACATACACAAGCCCATTAACTAAAAGCTAATTAGTTAAAAACTAATTAGCTAAAATCAATTACTCAGCAGACTCTTCTGGACGATGCTGCTTTTGTACACCGGTTAAAAACAAGCGTAATATTTGATCGTTACAAACACGGTAATGTTTGTTATCTACTTTACGAGAAAATGCACTTAACTCATGTTTACTTAAGTCAAAATCAACAAGTGCAAGTGTTGCTATGACATCTTCTGCTTTCATATTTAAAGCAATACGTAGCTTCATAAAGATAATATTGTTGTTTAGCTTTTTCTCAGGCTCTGGTTGCTCACCTTCGCGTTTGCCACGTTGGGTATTAATAAACCCATTTAAAAAGCTAGCAAACTCAGTATCACTTATTGGGGTAAAAGCCTCTTCACCTTCTTTAGTTAACCATGCAATTACTTGCTCTTTGGTGACCGTATGCTCTGCTGATGCAAAAACATTGACCATAGCAGTATCAGTTAAGTTAAAAGTGTAGCGAATGCGGCGTAAAATATCGTTATTAGTCAAAGTAAATCCCAAAGTGAGGTATAGCAACCAAGCAGTTATTGCTTAATTTTAAATAAGCGCCTAGTTTAACAGGTTTACTAATACCACCCTATTAATTTTTATCTGAGCTTCTTATACCTAGTTACCAAGCACCTTGGCAGGATCTACGCGCGTTGCTTGCCATGCAGGATAAATAGTGGCAAGTATCGCAAGCACAAACGTAACAATCACTGTAATACCAATGTCTTCGAGTACTAATTTACTTGGTAAAAACTCTATAAAATAAACGCCCTCAAGTGGATTGGCTCCAAATAATTGGCTTATCCACGTAAAAAGCTCACTTATATTAAGCGCTAATACCACACCAATTAGTGTTCCTAGTGCCACGCCTACAAATGCTTGCATTAAGCCTTGCATTACAAAGGTGGCTAAAATAGTACTGTCTTTCGCGCCCATGGTTTTTAAAATTGCGATATTGCCTTGTTTTTCGCGTACTTCCATCACCAAGGACGATACAATATTAAAACTGGCTACCGCTATAATTAAAAACACCACAATATAAACAATGGTACGCACCATTTGAATATCTTGATAAAGGCTGCCTTGGGTTCTAAACCAACTAGAAATATACACGTAGTCGTCAATAGTTTGCCCTACTTTTAGCGCTATTTGATGCGCCGAAAACACATCATCAACACTTAACCGCAGCCCTGTTACTTGGGTTTCATCGTAACCCAATGTTTGCTGTGCTTTATTAAGATGTATAAATGCAGCGGTACTATCAATCGGTCCGCCCATTTCTATAACACCTGCAAGGTTAAGTGTTACGCGTTTAGGCGCTAATAATGATTGACCTTTTTGACTAATTTGCGGAATAAGTAATGTAATGTTATCGCCTACTTTGGCGTCTAACTGTTTTACTATTTGCTTACCTAAAATTACATCGTCAAGGCCTAGCTGGCTGACTAATTTACCACTGGTAAACTGATTTACCGCCGATACATTACTCTCGAGCGATGGCTCAACACCTCGAATTTCTATCGCTTTTAGCTGGCTTTTATATTGCGCCATTCCGTTAACGGCAATAAATGGCGCAGCCCCTGTTACATGCGGTTGTGTTTGTAAATCCTCAACCTTTTGCGACCAATTTGCAATGGGTCTACTTGGTGCTACATATTCAACCTGCGGCACAACACTTAGTAATCTATGTACTAGTTGCTGCTCAAAACCATTAATTACCGACAGCGCCACAATTAAAACCGCGACACCTAATAAAATACCAATAGTCGACGCTTTAGCGATAAAACTAACAAAGCCGTTTTTTTCATCTTTGTGGCCTGAATAGGCTCTAAAACGTTTACTTAAAAATGCACTAAGCAACATGCTGCGACTCTTTAATAGCTAGTTTTCCATCGTCTAAATAAGCTATTTTGCCTAGCTTATCGGCAAGTTCTAAATCGTGTGTAACTACCACAAAACTCGTGTTTAAGCTTTGGTTAAGCTCATTAATTAAATCGTAAATTTTAATCGCATTTTGTTTATCTAAATTACCGGTTGGTTCATCAGCAAGCACAAGCGCAGGTTTAGTAACCAGTGCGCGGGCAATAGCCACGCGTTGGCGCTCTCCACCAGAAAGCGCAGACGGTTTATGCGAGCTGCGATGTGCAAGGCCTACTTTTTCGAGCATATCGAGCGCTTGAGCTTTGGATTCTTTTGCACTCAAGCCTTTAATTAATAATGGCATAGCCACGTTTTCAACTGCGCTAAACTCCATTAATAAGTGATGAAATTGATAGATAAAGCCCAAATTTTGGTTTCTAAATGCGGCTTGCTCTGTTCGCGAAAGTTTTGCAACTTCTTGGTTTTTAATTTTAGCGCTACCTGAGCTTGCGGTATCTAATGTGCCAAGTATGTGTAAAAGCGTACTTTTACCAGAGCCAGAACTCCCTACAATAGCGAGCATTTCACCTTGCTGCAGAGCTAAATCAACACCTTTTAATACTTCAACTTGGTTGCTGCCATCTTGATAAACCTTACTTAAATTTTCACAACTAATTACTAAATCATTCATAACGTAATACCTCTGCTGGTTTTACTTTTGCGGCTTTTCGCGCAGGATATAATGTAGCTAAAAAGCTCATAGCAATACTGGCAAACGCTATTATTACTAAACTCAAAATATCAAATTTTACCGGAAGCTCTATACCCGCCAATAAGTTTAAGCCAACTAATGCAAGTAGCTCATTTATATATAAACTAAATATTACACCTAAAAATGCGCCTATTGCGGTACCAATTACGCCGTTATATAAGCCTTGCACCATAAACACTTTTTGCACCTGCGAAGGTGTTAAACCTAACGTTTGTAGTATGGCTACTTCACCTTGTTTTTCGCTTACCATCATGGTTAATGCCGATACAATATTAAATACAGCCACCAATACAATGAGGGCAAGCAACATAGACATAATGCGCTTTTCCATAGCCACGGCTGCAAATAGAGTACCTTGGGTACTGCGCCAATCACTGTAATTGTGATCTTTTAAAATACGTTGGCTTGCTTCAATAAATTCATCTAGTTCGAAAGCTTCGTGCAATGAAACACTTAAATTTGGGGCGGTGTTTTTATCCAGCTTTAACACCCGCTGTAGTGAAGCGCCACTTGTAAACGCAAGTGCCATATCTATCTCAGATCCGGTTTCGTATATTGCGGCAACTTTAAATAAACGCTGGCTGGGTACTCGCCCAAGAGGTGTATATGTTGAAGCATTAGGCATAATAACGCGAAGCTTATCACCCACGCTAACGCCTAATTTACGACTCAAATAACGGCTTATAGCAATGTTGTAATTTTTGTTTAATACAGTTTTCCAATCGCCTTGCACTATTTTATCGGTAATTTTATACAAAGACCCGCTGTCGTTATAAAGGCCTTGTAGTAAAACGCCGTGCAAGTCTTTATTCGTTTGCAAAATAGCTTCGCCGTGGCGATATAAGCTTACATGATCAACATAAGGAGATTGTTCGAGGTCGGTTTTAAGGGTGCCCATTTGGGTGGCAGTGTTTTTACCTGCGCTAACTTCAACATGCGGAATAAGTCCAAGCATATTGGTTTTTAGGCTATTTTCAAACCCGTTCATTACACTGCTTACCGTAAATAATGCCATTAAACCAATAGCGATACCGGCAATAGAAAAAAACGAAATAAACGATATAAACGCATTTCCTTTAGAGGAGCGACTATATCTAAGCCCTATAAATAAGCTAACCGGTTGAAACATATTATTTTTAACACTTATCGTAAAAGTATTGAGCAATAGTAGCACGAAAAAAGTGCCTTTGGGTATGGCGTAAAATGTAAGAAATAATTTAAAAATCTGATACTTGGCTATATTTACAGCAATACATGCTTAACCATTAATTCGCGGTTAAGCTTTCAGCCCTTTAACTAAATAATCGAGCAATACCCGTACATTAGTCGCCACAAACTGCCTTGGTGGATATACGCCCCATACCCCTTCTTGCTGTGGTTGATAGGGTGTTAAAATAGGCACCAATTGCCCTGAGTTAATTTCGTTTCCAATGTAGTAGTCTGGGAGCTGTACAATACCGAGTCCCTTTTTTGCGCCATCCACCAGCGCCCAACCACTATTACACTGTAGCCGCCCCGCTATTTTAATGTGTTTATCGCGCCCATTTTCGTTTACGCGCCAGTAGCTACTATTCCCAATTAAACATTCATGGCTGTTTAGCTCGCCTAAAGTATGCGGCTCACCAAATCGCGTTAAATACTGTGGTGCCGCGCACATTATAAAGCGCCGCGCACTTAACCTACGCGCTTTTAAGCTCGAATCTTTTAAATGCCCTAACCTTATGGCTAAATCAAATCCGCCCTCTAACAAATTTTCTTGTTCGTTACTTAATGTGGCAACAACTTCTACCTCGGGATGATCCTTCATAAAATTATGCACTATAGGCATAATAAAGCTCTCTCCGTACATAACTGGTGCTGTGAGCTTAATTTTACCCTTTGGTGTAGTTTGGTGCGTGGCAAGACCTTGAGTTGCTTCATCCATAGCATGTTGTAAGTGCTTTATTTGATGTAAATACACTTCACCTTCTTTAGTTAAAACCACTTTACGGGTTGTACGAGTTAATAGTTGTGTATTTAAACGTTGCTCAAGCGCCGTAACATGGCGGCTAATATGTGCAACCGAAAGCCCAAGCGTTTTTGCAGCCGCAGTAAAGCTGCCCTCCTCCCCTACAGCTATAAACTCATCTATTCCATTCCAACGCGCCATTATTACCATACTGTAAAAGTGTTTTAATAAAATTGAGATTATCATTATTTGAGAAACAAATACAATAAGCACATCACCCAAGCAAATTGGGTCTACAATTATTTTTTAATAGCCAGTTAAAGGAAATAAAACACATGTCTGAATTTATTAAATCAAAAGCCGCCATTGCTTGGGGTCCTAATCAACCACTTAGCGTTGAAGAAGTTGATGTAATGATGCCTAAACAAGGCGAAGTAATGGTAAAAATTACCGCTACAGGTGTGTGTCATACCGATGCATTTACATTATCGGGCCAAGATCCTGAAGGCATATTTCCTGCTATTTTAGGTCACGAAGGCGCTGGTGTTGTTTATGCTGTTGGCGAAGGCGTAACGAGTGTTGAAGTGGGGGATCATGTTATTCCTTTATACACTGCAGAATGTGGCGTATGTAAAATGTGTACCTCAGGTAAAACTAACCTGTGCTCAGCCGTGCGCGAAACACAAGGTAAAGGCCTAATGCCAGACGGCACAACACGCTTTTTTAAAGATGGCCAACCAATTTATCACTACATGGGAACGTCTACGTTTTCTGAGTACACAGTATTGCCAGAGATCTCACTCGCTAAAGTAAATAAAGAAGCATCACTAGAAGAGATTTGCTTACTAGGCTGTGGTGTAACAACAGGCATGGGCGCAGTTACCAACACCGCTAAAGTAAAGCCTGGCGACACTGTTGCTATATTTGGCTTGGGCGGTATTGGTTTATCTGCGATTATTGGCGCAAAAATGGCTGGTGCTGGTCGTATTATTGGTGTTGATATAAACACCACTAAATTCGATTTAGCTACAAAACTAGGTGCAACTGATTTAATTAACCCAAAAGATTTCGACAAGCCAATTCAAGAAGTTATTGTTGAAATGACCGACGGCGGCGTTGACTACTCGTTTGAATGTATTGGTAATGTTGACGTTATGCGCTCAGCGCTTGAGTGTTGTCACAAAGGTTGGGGTGAGTCGGTCATTATTGGTGTGGCAGGTGCAGGCCAAGAAATATCAACCCGTCCGTTTCAGCTGGTAACTGGGCGTGTATGGCGTGGTAGTGCATTTGGTGGCGTTAAAGGCCGTTCACAACTTCCTGAAATTGTTGAGCGTTACATGGCAGGTGAATTTGCTCTTAGCGACTTTATTACTCACACAATGAGCCTTGAAGATATTAACGAAGCGTTTGATTTAATGCATAAAGGCAAAAGTATTCGTACAGTCATTCATTACTAATAAACTGCATTCGTAAAATAGCTTATTAATAAGCCGTAATACTTTTAAGTTTACGGCTTTTAAGGATTAAGTATGTTAGAAAATATCTCAAGTGTAAAAGTGTCTGGCGGTTGGCATAAGCAATATACTCACAGCTCGCAAAGTACACATTGCACTATGCGCTTTGCCGTATTTTTACCACCTGGCGCAAGTGAAGCAAATAAAGTACCGGTACTTTATTGGTTATCGGGATTAACCTGTACCGACGAAAATTTTATGCAAAAAGCCGGTGCATTTAAAAAAGCAGCAGAGCTGGGTATTGCTATTGTAGCGCCTGACACCAGCCCGCGTGGCGAGAACGTCCCCAATGAAGACAGCTACGACTTTGCACAAGGCGCAGGCTTTTACGTAAATGCCACGCAAGCTCCTTACAACACCCATTTTAATATGTACGATTATGTTGTTAGTGAATTACCAGCACTTATTGAACAACATTTTCCAATAACAAGCACAAAAGCAATTAGCGGTCACTCTATGGGCGGGCACGGTGCATTAATGGTTGCACTTAAAAACCCGACTGCGTTTGTAAGTGCCTCGGCTTTTAGCCCTATTGTAAATCCTATTGAATGCCCTTGGGGTGTAAAAGCATTTACTGGTTATTTAGGAAATGATAAAGCGCTTTGGAAGCAATACGACAGCTGCGAGCTGATGAAAAACACAGAGCAAGCTCATTACTTACCCATGTTAGTGAGTCAAGGTGATGCCGATGGTTTTTTACAAGAGCAACTTAAGCCAGAAAACTTAGTCGCTATTGCAAATAAAAAAGGCTACCCGCTTACACTTGAAATGCAAGCAGGCTATGATCATAGTTACTTTTTTATAAGCAGCTTTATTGACCAACACTTATTATTTCATCATCAGTTTTTAACTGCTTAGAGTGAGATTCGTTAGTGTGTAGATTAGATCCCTCAACATCTACACACTCTTTTAAACTCTTTGTTACTTGCCTACATGTTTGCGTAGTAGTGCTTTCCCCTTTAACTAGGCTAACAAGAGCCGAATCTATCTTTAATCCCATATCAGTAAAGTTAAATCCGTTTTTATCTGTAGGTACTGGCTCTAGTGGGTTTTTATAAGGTGTTGACTGCGCCGGGCTAATACTATTTTCATCATTACGCGCCTGAGATTGTGCTTGCCCATCAATAATAGCGCCCGCAACTGTACAGCCAGAAAGGCAATAAAAAAACAAAAGTACAATAAGTGTTTTCATCATTCATCCTAAACAAAATATTACCTAAATTGTATACGTTTTTTATTGTAACTCTGTAAAAAAATGTAAGTATTACTACCTAAAATCATTTATAAACTCTCTTGTAACACCCACCAGCTGCAATATAAAAAATGGCGACCCTAAATAACCTAAAATTTTATTAATAGCGGGTTGTAAGTGCTCTGTGAGTAATTCAGGAAATAAAAAAGCAAAAACAGATAACCCAACACAAAATAGTAAGGCTGTTTTTTCAAGTTTAGTTGTTGTGATTAATGTTTTATTTAAAGGCAAAAGGTTCACATAGGTGTCTTTTAGTATGATAAAAGAATACGGGGCTTTAAAACTCAGATCAAATTAACTATCGCGTAAAATAGTAATAAAGGCATGTAAAAGTTTCCTAAATAATTCTTGTTAAATACAGGAATTAACAATAACTCATTGATTAATATTCATTTATGCCATGGCTTGCTGTTTGCTTATTATTAATAAAGTTAACCAGCGCAGGCTCAATAATGGAAATTGATTTACAGTGGAATGAAATCATCGATAACTTAATACACTTAGGTATTGCATACCTACTTGCACTACCCATGGCTTACGACAGAGAGCGAAGTAATGATGGCGCAGGTCTTCGTACCTTTCCTCTTGTTGCTGTTGCATCGTGTGGGTATGCATTAATCGCTATGTCGGTTTTAGATGGCGCAGAAGCTCAATCTAAAATGTTGCAAGGCATCATTACTGGCATTGGTTTTATTGGCGGTGGCGCAATTTTGAAAAATAACAAATCAACCTCCGGTACAGCAACCGCAGCCAGTATTTGGAATATGGGCTTAATTGGTATAGCTGTAGCCTATAGCCGTTACGAAATAGCCATTTTGCTCGCCATTATTAATTTTATAACGCTAAGGTATGTAAAAAAGTTTAAGTGATAATTAGCTGTATTATTACAAGTAATGCGAGCAGATATTGGTCGTATTACGTGTGTATAATCACTGGCAAAATATAAATACACGATTTCAATTTGATACAATATAACATATAATAAATGCAGTTTTAAATCACTCTATATAGCTCTCTTATGTCGCTACCTTCAACCGATAACCGCTTACATCATATTGATATATTACGGGGCATTATAATTATATTTATGGTTATTGACCATGGTATGTATTATTGCCTTAATTACTCAGTTACCGATCCGATGACCATTCCAGGGACTGATCCCGTTACCTTTTTTACGCGTTTTGTTTCTCACTTTTGCGCACCACTCTTCGTATTCTTAGCAGGTCTATCTGCGGCTATAACAGAGCATAAATATGTATCCACTAAAGCATTTTCACAAAGCTTGATTATTCGTGGTTTAGTACTAATTTTGTTTGAATTTACTATTGTTTCGTGGTCTTGGAGCTTTAACCCATTATACCCAATGCTATACGCACAAGTTATTTGGGCTATCGGCTGGGGCTTTGTTATTTTAGGACTGCTGCGTTTCTTGGGCATTTATGCCATTTTTGTAGCAGGGTTATTACTCGTGTTTGGGCATAATTTATTTGATGGAACAAGCTTTGAGCCTAATACATTTGCACATACTGCTTGGTCCATTGCGCATCAAAAAAATGTACTTGATCTCCCTTTTGATTTTCAAATTAGAACAACCTACCCAGTTGCCCCCATTGTTGGCTTAATGGCATTGGCATATTGCGCTGGTGTTTATTACAAAGCAAAACAATACAGTAAAAAAGTGATGAATCACGCATTGTTATTAGGGGTTATTTGCCTTGCGCTTTATGGCATTTTACGGGGATTTAACTTATACGGTGATATGTCACAGTTTGCTATACATACAAGCTCATTGCTCACTGTTATGTCGTTTCTAAACCCAACAAAGTATCCGCTTTCGCTGCAATTTATGTTACTTGCAGTTGGCCTTGGGCTTATTTCTTTAAAGGCATTAAGTGCTTTAAAAACCGATTTTTCGCATAACTTTTTACAAGTACTGGGTAAAACAAGTATGTTTTCATACCTTGTGCATTTGTATTTATTACATGCTATTGCTTGGTTACTTATACCTATTCTTGGCTTTAATTTTAGCGATATGACCTACGCAGATACTCTCGTTGGTTTGCCTGAAGGTTATGGCATGAGTTACACAGCAACACTTTTATTCATAGCCGTTGTAATAGGGCTAACAACCCTACTCGCTAAGCGATACATTGTTTGGAAGCGAAGCCACAAACATAGCTTAATTGCTAAATATATATAAGTAAAAACACAAACCCCGCATAATATTTGCGGGGTTTTATGTCATTAACCAATACGTAAAACTTATAAAAAGCTATCACCACTTTGCTTTAGCGTAACAGTTTGTGCTTGAGCGCTTTTAATTAATAACCCACAACGCACATCGTTTTGTGAAATTACAATTTTATCAATTGTGCTTGTATCGTAATTTACTACTTTGTTCTCGCAGCGTAACTGGACTTTAGTTAGCGGCATTTGCGCTTCAAGCGCTACTTCACTTTTTGACAATAAAGGTAATACCGCCTGCTTAGGCGATAGCTCTATTTGTTGTTTTATATCACCAGAACTTTTATAAATTTTATTAACTTGAGCTAATAACTGTTCCTTATTTTGCTGTGTAAAAGTGATGGATTCAATATTGCCTAACGCATCTATTGCGTCATAGGCACGTACATAATCTTGTTTTGATATAAACCATTGTAATGCATTTTTTATCACACGCTTTTGAATTTGATCTGGTAGGTTACCTCTAAATAAAAACGCTTCGTTGATGTGCTGATCAAAGCTCTTCCAATCTTGTACAAAATAACTGTGCTGGCTTTTAAGCCATGCAAGCAAAACAATCTCAACCGTATTTTTCGTATGTTCGTTTTCTAACTCATTAATACGGCTTTTAGATTCATCGTATTTCTTTTCATCGATTAATTTACTAGCTTGTTCATAATCATTAAAAAAGCCGCGAGACGCTTTATCATTTGAAAAACCAGCATGTAAATTTTGCGAACTTACAGTAATAGTTTTTGCTACAGGTATAGTCTCGCCATTTAATTTTGCACTTTTGTAGTTGAGCTTAGACACGTAGTCCATTACTTCTCTTTGATACTTTTTTTGACCAGCTGTAGCTACAATTTCGATATCGCTCACTTGGCCGTTTTCATCAACAAGATAACTACTTAAATTAATTCCTTCTAATCGAGACGCACGCGGTGAGGTATTAGTAAGTTGATCGTAATTTTTATTAATCACCTCTGCAGGGACAAAGTCGTCAGCAAACGCAGGGAGTTGAGTAAAAGCAGAAGTTAAAGAAAGCGCTAATATGAGTTTTTTCATCGATTTATCCATCCTAGATAGTGTTTATATAATAGAAACAAACGATCGACATAAAAGCAAGTGTAAATACAAAAATTAGTTCATTTAATGAGCTTCACTTAGACAAAACTTAATAGATAAATATATTTTGAGGTATTAAAAAAGGCGCTTAAAAAGCGCCTTGCTAACAAGTATGTGTGCTTAAAACATATCTTGATAGGAGTTTGTTGTGCTAAACGTAATTGCTTTTTCAAAGCCTGGTAACTGAATACTTTGCTCGTCTATTACAATGTCGTTGTCGTCAATAAGTCCGTCGCCAAAGCGATAAATAAGCTCGTACTGGCCTAAATCTGCTTGCGTTTGATACGTTTTCTGCGAAGCGCTAACCACACTATTTTTCTGTGTGTAACTAGTCATAACATCATCGCCATGGCGCTTAGCAAGCATCTGCATTGTTACTTTTTCAGAAAGTACAGTCGCTGTTGCATTGTTTCCGCCAAAGCCTTTTGAATTTATAAAAGCAATATCCATATCAGCGCACTCGTAATGGCTATTACGAATATCAAGATGGTCGCTATAAACATCATCAGCCACTTTATCAATTGTGGTAATACCCGGCATAATATTATGACTAAATATGCCTAACGCAATCGCTAACTGGTCACCACTTGCAGGTGCAATAGTATGGCCAACATACGCTTTTGGCGCTGTTACTTTCCAGTTATCAATAGCAAACGTTTGCGCTACTTTGTGATAAATCAAAGACTCTGTTACACGGTTTTGCGGTGTACTAGAACCATGGGCTAAAATAAAGCTACGTTCTTGCAGTGCTTCTTTACCTAATAAGCTGCTAGCAAGTGCGGCTGATTTTGCCATTGTAATATAGTTACCAGGTCCAGGTGATGTAATCGACTTTTTAACGCCATCTGCATTTACAAACACATCCGGTACGCTGCCCATAATATCAGCGCCCAACTCAAGGGCTAAAGCATCATCCATTAAAATAGCAACTTGCGCGCCTTCACCTAATGTAAAGCCACAGTTATCGCCAAATGGGCGGCTGCTATTACGGTAATCTGGTTCCTCATCATTTGATAAGTTATCTAAACGACGCAGCCCTTCAACATTAGCAAGTGCACTCATGTTACCAAAGCCTTCTACAACTTCTGGTGTAATAGCACACTCAACACTTGCGACAACCGCAACGCGTGTACGCCCTGCCTGTATGTCATTAACCGCTGCACGTAAATTATATAAAAACGTTGCACATGCGCCCGAGGTCGAAAACGTAGTCCCTACATTGCCCGTAACATAGGCATTAATAAAATCGGTAGACATTGTATTTAAGCCCAGTGCTAACTGCTTAGTGCTAACACGGTCGCCTTGTTGGCGCGCCTTTACTAAACCGCCTAGGCCTTTGTCGTCCATTTGGCCAATTACCGATGCTGAATAGGTACCAATTTTATCTGGCTCTACGCTATTCATAATATGCTGCCAATCAAGCCCAGTTGATTTAATCGCGTCAGTAGCTGCAAAAATAGTGGCTTGCAAACCACGAGGCTGATAGCGGCTGTTATACATAACTGATGGATCAAACCCAGTCGGAAATTGCCCAGCAGATTTAATTGGGTTATCGCGTGTTGAGTCGTGCTTTACGTCTAAGTCGGCTGCAATAGTTACTTTAACTTTTTTGCCTTCAAGCTCTTCAACTTGCCAGCTAGCTGGAACAGGTGCAGGTAAGTCGCGAGCACGCGTTTCAAACACAATTGCGTTATCGCTTGATGCGGTTAGTGTCATTTTTTGCTGCCACGGTGTGGCATCGGCATCGAAGTGTTCTTTTTCAATTTTACGAATAAGTGTACCAGCAATAATTTGCTCACCAAAGCGTGCTTCTATGTCGCTTTGCTCAACATTATAACCTTGTGTATCTTGTAATTGGCCGTTTACAACGCTTACTAGATTCATCAGTGTGGCGAGGCCTAAAAATGTTTCACTGCGATCTTGAGCATTTAAACTATCTAACACGATACGGCGATAACCTTGATGAAAAGAAGTACGGCCAGCGGCGTTAATGCCACCCATGCCTACTATAACGGGTAATGCTGTCATAATTTACCTTTTAGAAACGTGTTATAAGGAGAAGAAGCAGTTTAAATGGATTATGAACCACACATTGTGCTTTAATAGCCAAATATTCAGCACAAAAGGCCAAAAGATACTGGTCGGAGCATTTATATGACTGATAAACACACTAATCCACCACTAAACATTGCTATAGCGGTATATCCGCATTTGTTAGTGACTAGTTTAACGCTGCCTATAGAAATGCTAAGAGCCGGCGAGGCCTTTGCTAAAGGGCATCTTGATAAGCAAAGCTTTAGGCCACTTGCTATAAATTTAGTGGCTAAAAGTGCTGAATCTATACCCACCCGCGCAGGCCTAGCTGTAAATCCTGATTGCATAACAACTAACGCGCCCTACAGCGATTTAATTATAGTGCCGGGTATTTGGCGAAATCCGCGCCCTGTGGTACGTACAAATCAAGAGGTAGTTGATTGGCTAAGCGAGAGCTTTAGCGCAGGCAGCCATATAATTGGTGTAGGCACTGGCAACTGCTTACTAGCTGAGGCAGGCTTACTTGATGGCCACCCTGCTACCACCCATTGGCATTACGCCAAACAATTTAGCCATGACTACCCGCAGGTGCACCTAAAGCCCGACTTTTTTATAACCCAGTCAGAGCGCATGTATACCGTAGCAAGCCTTAATGCCCTTGCAGATGTGATCGTGCATATTATTAGCCAGTACTACACAAAAGCCGCCGCTCAACATGTAGAGCGAAACTTTTCGCACGAAATACGTAAACCCTATGAAGATCAACGCTACTTAGAAGGTGCAGTAGATCGCCACCCCGATGAGCTAATTGCGCAAATTCAGTTTTGGCTGAAAACCAATTTAGCCACCGAGTTAAACCTGCAAGAAGTCGCTGCCCAATTTAGCTTAAGCTATCGTACTTTTACCCGCCGTTTTAGAGCCGCTACTAACCAAAGCCCAATTGAGTATTGGCAACAACTACGTGTAGAAGGCGCAAAAGAGTTATTAGCATCATCAAATTTATCAATTCAAGAAGTGGCTTTAGAAGTTGGATATAATGACCAAGGGCATTTAACACGCGTGTTTAAAAAAGTATTAAGCCAAACACCCAGTGGCTACAGAAAAGTAGTTAGGAGAAAGTTGTTTGGCTAGTAACTATTTCAATAGCACTAAAAAACGCCACTTTTAGTGGCGTTCTGATTCGTTAAACTCTTTTCGGTAGTAACGCTTTTGATAGCTTTTTACTTTAGTATGGACGCCTTTACTTAAGCTTTTAAATTTAGCCTCAAGTACATCTACACCGTATAAAATACCGACCACCAGCACTGAAAGTTTAATAGCAGCAGCTAGATTGTCAGTGGCTATCATTACGCCAATTGAGGCAAGCACCCAAATGGTTGCAGCTGAGGTAACCCCTACTACGGCTCCGTCTTTTGCAAGCATAACGCCAGCGCCTAAAAAGCCAATGCCTGTAATTATTTGCCCCACTACACGAGAATGATCAATCACATCCCCTTGTAAGTTAAACGCGGTCGATAAAAACAAATACGTGCCCAGCGTTATTAAAGCTGAGGTACGAATACCCACAGGTTTACCGCGTAACTGGCGCTCTAACCCAATTATGGCACCGCAAAAAGCGGCGGTGCCAATGGCTGCCCACGAATAAGGGGCTACATCAATTAAATCTAAAAAAGTCACTCTTTACATTAAACCTATTAATCATTAGCAATGGCCACTGCGGTTCTTAGCCGTTGGCCACCAAATGCTGACATTTTACTAAAATCACTGCGCGCTATAGGTACGTACTGGCAATCTATTGCGAGTTGTTTGTCGCTTCCTGGCTCGCAAAATGGGTCGTGTACATACACGCAGTGCTCATCAAGATGGGTAACGCACACCCAATGCGGTGATTTTTTACCATCAAAACTGTATGTGCTAATTAGTAACAGCACGCTAAAACCTTGGCTTAACCACTGTTCAATATGCTCAAGCTCAACATCTTTATAGTTAAGCGGTATATTTGCCTGTGCAATACCATCAACAAATTGTTGGTGTACTGTTGAAAGCACCACTTTTTTGTTTTCGTTGCGTACGCCATCTAAAAACAAAGGCTCTGTGGTATTAACCATTACTTCGCTTTTAAAACCACGCTTATGAGCGGCAAGTGCCAAACCAAATGGATGGCAACCACCATGACCCGATGTCATAAAAATGGTGGTACCTTCACGCCAAAGTGCTAACTCATGTGATTGGCTAAGCTCAGTAGTTGGCTCAAGTGCGCCCATTGCCATTAATAGCGCAGCAGGTCCGCACGTAAACTCAGTTGTTTGCTGATACCACGGCGTTAAACGCGCCACTTTTAACTCACTTGTTTGTCGAATGTTTTTTTGCATTCGTAGTGCGTCACTGTGGTCGTCGTAATAATCGCTATATTGACCAAACACTCTGTAGCCTAAGCTTTTATAAAGCCCAATCGCACCTTCGTTATTTACAGCCACTTCTAAACGAAGGTAAATACGCCCACGCTCACACGTTTCTTTTTCAAGACTAGTAAGCAGTGCTTTTGCAATCCCCTTACCTTGCATTGTGGGTTTTACAGCAAGCGAATATAAACGAGCTAAACGCGTGCCTTTATGGCACCACACTAGCCCATAGCCGCATATTTGCTCGCCACTTTCTGCAACGAGTAAAATACCGTGCTTAGCACTTAGCCAGCGCTTTAAACTGCGCGGGCTCAATTTATCGTTATTAAAGCAGGCGTTTTCAACGTCAATCAGTGCATTTAAATCACTGCTAAGCGCCTTTCGAATAACAAGGTTGCTCATGTTATTACCCACGGCCTCGAGCTTCTAGGCGTTGTTTAAACTCATCCATAATGATCATGTATAGCTCGTCGCCTAAGTAGCCGTCTTCTACTTTGTGATCAATACTTGGGTTGTCGTTTACTTCAAGTACATATGCTTTGCCTTGATGCTCTTTAACATCTACGCCATATAAACCCCTACCCACTGTTTTACATGCTTTTAATGCTGCATCTAACACCGCTTTTGGTAACTCAAAGGTTGGCAGAGTTTCAAAGCCACCAGAGAAAAAACGTTTCGCGTCGTGGTTATAAATTTGCCAATGGTTACGCGCCATTAAATAGCGGCATGCATAAATTGCACGGCCATTTAACACACCCACTCGCCAATCGTATTCGGTATACATGTACTCTTGTGCAAGCACTAATGCGCTAAACTCAAACAGCTCTGTAAGCTTAGCGGCAAGCTCATCACGGTTTGAAACTTTAAACACACCTTTTGAGAACGACCCTTCAGGCATTTTTAAAACAAGCGGATACGTAAACGCTTCTTCTAATTGCTCAAGCGTTTCATTTGCTTGATCAGCCACTACAACCGTTTTTAAACTTGGCACTTTTTGATAATTAAATGCATCGTGTAAATACACTTTATTACAACAACGTAAAATAGACTCAGCATCGTCAATAACCACTAAACCCAGGCTTTGCGCTTTGCTCGCAAGGCGATACGTTGGATGGTCAATCGCTGTAGTTTGGCGAATAAATAACGCATCAAACTGGGCAATATTGTCAATTTCGTCAAAGCTTAATGCTTGTGCATAAATACCGTGTTTAGCCGCAGCTTTAATAAAGCGTGCGATGGCATCTTTATCACTCGGTGGTACTTTTTCGTTATGATCAACAAGTATTGCCATGTCCCATCTAAAACGACGTTGCACCGCACCAATTCGCCACTGCGTTTTAGTAAAGTTATCTAGCTTGGCTACAAATTCGCTGTACTGTTGCTCGTTTAAAGACGACATCGAGCCTTGTTGCAATAATCCTTGTTCATCAACAAATAAAATAGGCGTTGGGTATTGTTTAAATACCGACTTTGCTGCTTTTGATTGTAAATCGTTTTGGGCATTACCAAAGTAAAGTGTGCCATCTATTTGGCCCACATTTAACATAGGAGCTTGGCCACTACGAAGTGCATTAATGGTTTTTACACTGGGTAAAACTTGGTGCTTGCGCGCCTCTGCAAGTAATGAACAATAGTAACCTTTGCTCAAGTATTGGCTTGAGTCGCACAGATTAATAATGCGTGTTTTTGGCTCATTTTGTTTTGGGTAATCACGTAAGTAGGTATTAAACGTAATTACATTTTCGAACGATTGAGCAAGCGTTTGCTCGTTGTTATCAACCACAATTAAGGTTTTAAACACGACTTTTCCTAGTTAAGTCAAAATATAAAAAGCATGCTTAGTAAAATACTAAGCATTATAAATAGAAACACCCATCGTACTAAGTGGGCATTGCGCGAATCACTTAATATGATGGGTGCTTAAACAGGTACCTACTGTACGAGTTAGCGCTTAAATTGCTTAAGCGACATGTGCTTTATATGCCCTTTTTTTAAAACGCACAAACGAGATATTTTTAGCGTGAAGATGAAAAATATTGATTAACTAATAACGCAGATTAAAATACGCAAAACAACACCTTATAAGAGTTTAAAAATGTCGCTGCCTGATTGCCCACAGTGCCAATCTGAATATGTTTATGAAGACCAACAACTGCTTATTTGCCCCGAGTGCGCCCATGAGTGGAACCCAAATACTACACACGATGAGGACGCAATTTTAGTTAAAGATGCCAACGGCGCATTACTTAATGATGGCGATAAAGTGACAGTAGCCAAAGATTTAAAAATTAAAGGCAGCTCGCAAGTAATTAAAATTGGCACCAAAGCGGTAGTTAGAAGAGTACTTGAAAAAAAAGATCACGAACTTGCTTGTAAAGTAGAAGGCATTGGCGAAATGATGGTAACAGCGAAGTTTGTGAAAAAAGCTAATTCGTAGGTCGGATAAATGGCGAAGCCATGCCATCCGACGCTTAATAAAGGCCAAAGTTATTTCATTCAACAACAAACTTTTGTACAAAGCTAAAGTGTATTATGTTGCTATGGCTTTGTCGGATGGCGCTTCGCTTATCCGACCTACAAATAATTTATATCTTTTCGCCACACCAGTTATTCGTATAAATCCCTTGCTTTACGGCTCTGTGAAAACTTGAATAAGGCCAATCAACTATTCGACTAACTAGACCATGCTTTAACGGATTAAAATGAACATAGTTAACATGGTGCCAATAATCATTATCATCCCTAATGGTATGTTCCCAAAAACGGCGTTGCCAAATTCCTCGCTCATTTTTACGTTTTCTTGTTTGAGTTAAAAACTCTGTTTTTGGGAGTGATTTTGAAAATCGCTTTTTAATTTCTCGCCAGCGCCCAGAATAATCCGTATCGTTGTCTGGCAAGGTTAAAACCGCATGAAGGTGATCGGGTAGCACAACCCATGCATCTATATAAAATGGCCTTGGGATTTAACAACGCGGATAGACTCTCTTAATAAATCAATATGCTCAACTAACAACGATTTATTACGGTCGAGCAAATTAACAGTAAAAAAATATGACCCTCCTTTTACATAATTCCGACGATATTGCATTGTATGTCCACTATATTATTTAATATGTATTAGATAAATAAAGCGTAAATTTAGGATATATACAACATTGACGTAGGTCGGATAAATGGCGAAGCCATGCCATCCGACAATTAATTTATGAATAAAGATAGGTATTTATTGTGTTGGTAATTTGGATGGGTGTCATCCTAACTTGTTAAACACTTAAGGAACGTGTGTAGCAATTTTTTTAATAAACAAACCATAATTTAGTTCTTATATTGGTTAAGTTGGAATTTTGATAGATGTTTGGATGGCTTTTTAATAATTGCTTTTTATAATAATTAGTATGGGGGTCATACTAATTTCACTCAGGGATTACCTACTTGTTAGCTGTATATTGCGTTAGCAACAAAAATTTTCGTAAGTCTCGCTCTTGTCTCATTACATGCAAAATATATACTTTATCGTTATCTTTTTTGTAAAATATACGACAAGGATTCACGACCAGTTCAAGATAATTTAGGTTAGCTAACTCAATTGGTTTTTTACCTGATTCAGGAAAGAGTTCGAGACGTTCAACTTTTGCAAATATTTTGGAAACCAATTTTTTCGCTGACTGCACATTGCTTAATGCGATATATTCAGCAATATCGTTAAGATCATTCAAAGCTGGATTAGTCCAAATTATTTCAGCCATTTATTCATTTTATCTTTAGCTTCAACATTCGACATGGTTTCACCACGACTTATTGCCTGCTCTCCTTTTGCAAGAGACTCAAGAATTTGCATACGCTTTTGCATAAATTCATAATCATCAACATCTACTAAGTATGCAGATGGTTGTCCATGTTCAGTTATCAACACAGGTTCTTTAGAGGAATGAAGTTCAGATAATATCTTCGTTGCTTGACGCTTCAATGTTGTTACTAGTTCTACTCTCATAATAATCCCCAAACAAATGTATCACTATAGTAGCACCGAGTAGCCAACTTGGGAAATACAACTAACGAGGCTGTAAAACCACTAAAATCAATTAAAAAGGGAGCGCCTAACGTCAACCCTGCTCATTTTTAAACTATTAGGTACTTCTCATTATATGCCTTTGTAGAAATTGAAATACACACCACGTTACGCTATAAAAGCATTGCTGTACGTTGGATAAATGGTGAAGCCATGCCATCCGACAATTAATTTATAAATATAAATAAGCGTTTATTTCGTTAGTATAGCTCTGCCAGCAAACACTTCTCTTAAAAACCAAAGCTTTATAAGATCTCTACCACCACATATTCGTGGGCTTTACCTGCAATTGTTAACGTAATTTCATCATCAATCTGTTTATTTAGTAACTGCTTACCCATTGGTGCGCCGGGTGTTACAACAGCAATTGCGTGCTGTTTAACGTTTACTGTTAAACCACCAGCTGCAGGGCCTAAATAAAACCATTTTTGGGCTGCGTTATCATCTTCTAAACATACCAGCGAACCGATAGCTATTTTGTCGGTAGGCTTTTCGTTAAAGGCAGGCTCAAACAATTCTATGCTTTTATAGCAATCGTTTACGCGCTGGGCTTGGCCTTGTGCTAAATAAGCGGCTTCAAGCCCTAGGGTATCGTATTTGTTTTCGGCTATGTTTTCTTCATGTGTGGCGGTGTCGTGCGCGGTTTTTGCCGCTACTTTTGCTGTTGTAAGCTGCGCTTCTAGCGCAAAACGAAGGTGTTCGATAACGTGGGTTTTATTCATGGGGATTAATACAATACTGGCAGTAAAAATAAGGCAGTTAGTTTAACATTTTTGCTAGGCTTAAAACCATTGTTTTAAACCCCGCAAGTTTGGTGGGAGTACTAGCGGGGTTTAAATAAGCATTAAACAAGCAAAGAGCCGTTGATTGGTTGGTGCAGCTCTTTGCTTGTGTTTTATTAAAAACCTTATGGCATATCTAATAATGTTTGCGTGTGGGCATCTACTTTAACTTCGTAGTTTTTAGCGCTTAAGCCCAATAGTTCCGGCAAGGTTGCCGCTATACAAATAGACGAGAACGTACCCACTACAATGCCGGTAAATAATGCTATAGCAAAGCCTTGCAGTGGTGCACCTGCAAGTAACCAAACGCTCGCAACCGTTGCAAGTGTGGTACCCGACGTTATTAAGGTGCGCGTTAGTGTGCTTTTAATCGCATTATTAATAATAGTCGCTGGGCTAAGTATATTGTTTGATTGAACACGTAAAAGCTCACGCACTCTATCCCCTACTATTATTGAGTCGTTAAGTGAGTAGCCAATAATAGCCAGTAAACTTGCCAGTACGGTTAGGTTAAATTCAATTTGTAATAGTGAAAACAACCCAAGTACGAGTATTAAATCGTGCATTAGCGCAACCACAGAGCCTACCGCTAAGCGCCATTCAAAACGCACTGCAAGGTAAATCATTACCGCAATCATTGCAGCAAACATGGCTAAACAGCCTTGATCAAATAACTCATCGCCCACTTGTGAGCCAATATAAGCTGACGATAAAACCTGTGCGTTTATATCATCGTTTTGTGTAACAGCGCTTTGCCAATCAAGGCTATTAGCTGTTGTTGATGTAGTTGATGCACTTGGCGCTTCTCTTAATTGAAAATGACTATTACCTTGCGCGGTTAGCTCAAACTCACCGTTGTGATTTTTAGCAATAAACGATTGAAGCTCTTTTAGTTCAACACTTTGGCTGGTTGTAAACTCAGTTAAATAACCGCCGGTAAAATCTAGGCCAAAATTTAGACCTTTTTGCGTAAGCGTAAATACGGATAGCAGCACTAATATGGCGCTTAAAAGCATGCCTATAAAACGTAAACGTGTACCCTTTTCACCTTTCAAAAAATAATTAAGCATGTGCTTTTACTCCTGCTTTTTTACCCATTTTTAAATACAACGTTTGACTTAATATTTTTGATACGTACACACCTGTAAATACAGACGTTAAAAGCCCCAGTGCTAATGTAATGGCAAAACCTTTAACGGGCCCATAGCCTATGCCGTATAAAATAAGTGCGGTGATCATGGTGGTTATATTGGCATCAAATATTGTATTTGCGGCTTGTTTATACCCCTCTTGAATAGCTTGATATGGTGCACGGCCTTGGCGGCGTTCTTCTTTAATGCGTTCAAATATTATTACGTTAGTGTCTACCGCCATACCTATGGTTAGCACCAAACCTGCAATACCCGGAAGCGTTAACACAACCCCTGGTAATAATGACATTAAGCCCACAAGGGACGTTAAATTTAATATAAGTGCTACGTTTGCAATAAGGCCTAAACGGCGGTACCAAAGCGCCATAAATGCAAGGGTAATACCCATACCTAACATAAGCGCGGCTAAGCCATTACTAATATTTTCGCTGCCGAGGCTTGGCCCTATTGTTTGTTCGTGCACAATTGTAACGGGCGCTGTAAGCGAGCCTGCACGTAATAACAATGCCAGATCGGCTGCCGCTTGTTGGCTTTTCATATTGGTAATACTAAAACGCGAACTTAAATGCTGAGCAATATTGGCAACGTTAATAACTTCGCTTTTTTTAACTACTTCACCTTTAGCATTTTGAGAGTACTCAGAGTAAACCGTCGCCATTGGCTTACCAATATTGGCTTTTGAAAACGCCGACATTGCATCACCACCTTGGCCGTCTAGGCTTAGTTGCACAAGTGGTTTACCCCAATCGTCGCGGCCTATGTTTGCATTATTAATATGGTCCCCTGTAAAAATTGGCACAGGATCGAGCTTTATCGTTCCGCCCGATTGCATATTAAATGTTTGCCCGCCAATTTTTTTTAATTGATAAAAACCAAGCGATGCGGTTGCACCAATAATGCGCTTAGCTTCGGTTGGATCTTGCACACCCGGTAGCTCTATACGAATGCGGTGCTTACCTTGTTGCTGTGTTACCGCTTCGGTAATGCCTAACTCTTCAATACGTGAACGAAGGGTTGTAAGTGTTTGCCCCATTACTTCTTTATCAAAGCTGCTGCGGCCTTGCTCTGAATAACTAAATTTGGCAGTTTTAACGCTGCCGTTATTGCTTGTTACAACGGCTAAATTAGCAAATCGGCTTTGTAGCTCTTCAATAACAGGGGTTAACTTGTCGGTTGCATTAGGCAATGCGTTTATTTCAAACCCGTGCTGAGTTTGCTGCGCTTTTACGCCATGTGCTTTTTGCTTAATAATAATTGATTTAGCTTGTTGATACGCACTGACTAATTGCTCATCAACGGCTTTATCTAAATCTACGTCTAGTACAAATAGCACACCGCCATTTAAATCAAGGCCCAGCTTTATTGGTGATAAACCAAAATCTTGTAACCATGTTGGGCTGGTTGCATGCTCAACAATTTTAACTTGCGTGTTTGGATATTGCGCTTTTATAGCCGCTTGCGCCTGAGCGCTTTTAGTTGGCTCGTTTAAAAGTATATTAATAGTGGATTGCTTATCTAAACCCTGCTCAACCTCTAGCCCTTGTTTATTTAAAAAAGTAACTAGCGTTTTAGTGCTCGGTAAAGATTGCGTTTCGCTGTGCGGCGTACTACTTACGTGCAACCACGATTTATTTGGGTATAAATTTGGTAATGCGCTGATAGCTAATAAAACCAATACAATTAGCATGGCTATATAGCTTAATTTGAACTTAGCCGTAGACGGCTTTTTATCTTTTTTAAAACTTAACATGTTGAATCCTTATTGCCAGCAAAGCTAGCAACGTACTTTTTAAAAGCACAATTAATCTGCAGGCTAAAACTTTAAAAGTTAAAACCTAATAAAATTAAATAAGGAAAATTAAGCGTGGTAGGTAGTTACAGCTTTGTAGAGTAAATTAACGTCTTTCCAGCCACTCAAACGCGACTTTTTACTATTAGTTACAAGCGTATACCAAGGCTGTATAGGATTAATCGCTCTTGGTCGTAAGAATATATGCCTAACAAGATTTTGAGCAAAAAATTCAAAAACCACATCGTATTCTGGCTCACTTTGAACAGTGTGCAAAAACAATGATGAATTATTGGCTGTTAACCTTGGTTGGTGCGCGTCAAAATCGGTTTGATGCGTTTTTTTATGCTGCGAAGTATCTACAGACTTACTAATAGGCTGTATTTTAGTTAAATCGGCAATATCAGTAAGCGAAACCTGCGTACTAACAGTAATATTTAAATTTTGTGAGGCGCCCATAGCATTGCTCTGCACACTAAAAAGTGCAGCAAGTAGCAAAAAGGCAGTTAAAAACACTCTAAATTTAAACATTCACGTTTTAAAACTAAAATAAGGGATGCGTAGTATATAAGGGCAAGCATTTAAAATACAATGCTTATTAATTAAGTATTTAGTTTTAACAGAGATCACTAATGCGCCCCAGACAAAGCACAGAAAAACGCCCCGATGCCATGAATTTACGCCAAAGTGTAAAAACACTGTGGCCCTACCTTACAAAATTTAAAGGCCGTGTTTTTATTGCACTTATGGCGCTTATAGGCGCAAAAGGTGCCACTTTGTTGATGCCGTGGGCGCTTAAAGAAATTATAGACTCGGTAGATAAGTCAATTAACCCACTGTTAGTTATCCCCGCTTTATTGTTATTGATGTACGGTGCACTGCGTTTTGCCAGCGTATTTTTAGGCGAAATAAGAGATGCTGTATTTTCTCGCGTTACCGAGCACGCCATGCGTGATATTGGTTTAAAGGTATTTAAGCATTTGCACTCACTTGAGCTGGCTTTTCATTTAGATAGGCAAACCGGAGGCATTAGCCGCGATATAGAACGCGGTACTAGCGGGTTAAGTTTTTTAATGCGTTTTTTAATGTTTAACATTGTGCCTACTTTATTTGAAATACTGACCGTTGCGATTATTTTTGGCACGTTGTTTTCTGTTTGGTTTGCGCTTATTACATTATTGGCAGTCGCTATTTATATTACCTTTACTGTGGTGGTTACTCAGTGGCGAAACCGCTTTATTCGTGAAGCAAACGCTGCCGACAACCAAAGTAATACCCGCGCTATAGACAGCCTACTTAACTATGAAACTGTAAAATATTTTAATAATGAACAGTTTGAAGCTAAAACGTACGACACCTTTTTAGCAAACTGGGAAAAAGCCCGTTTAAAAAATAGAATGTCGTTGCTCGCCCTCAACTCAGGCCAAGCACTTATTATTGCCTGTGCTATTACCGCGTTAATGTGGTTGGGCTCAACCGAAGTAGTTGCAGGAACTCTCTCTATTGGTGAACTTGTGATGATTAACGCGTATATGATTCAGCTATTTTTACCGCTTAACTTTTTAGGTTTTGTGTACCGCGAAATAAGACGCGCGCTAACCGACCTTGAAAACATGCTTGGATTATTAAATAAAAAGCCACAAATAACCGATGCACTTAATGCTAAAGAGCTCAATATTAGCCAAGGTGAAATAACATTTAATAATGTAAGTTTTAGTTACGATGCGCATCGCCCTATTCTTAATAATCTTAGCTTTAATGTTAAAGCAGGCAGCAAAGTAGCCATTGTTGGTGCCAGTGGTGCTGGTAAAAGCTCATTAGCCCGACTGCTTTATCGTTTTTATGATGTAACCGCTGGTGAAATTAGTATTGATAATCAAGCTATAAACTCAGTAACACTAAATAGTTTACGAAAAGCCATTGCAATAGTGCCGCAAGATACTGTGCTGTTTAACACCACGATTCGTGAAAATATCGCTTACGGTAGACCAACAGCAAGCGATGCTGAAATTGACGACGCCATTGCAATGGCGCATTTAAAAGACTTTATAGGCACACTTGATAAAGGCGATAAAACACTGGTTGGCGAGCGCGGTTTAAAAGTATCCGGCGGCGAAAAACAGCGTATTGCTATTGCGCGCGCCATTTTGAAAAAGTCCCCTATGTTAATTTTTGATGAAGCAACATCTGCACTCGACTCTCATTCTGAGCAAGCAATACTTGCTGCAATGCGCGAAGTTGCCAGTAATCATACGAGTATTGTTATTGCTCATCGGTTATCTACTATTACCGATGCAGACACCATTATTGTGCTCAAAGCCGGGCAAATTATTGAGCAAGGTAAGCACGATGAGTTACTTACTCTCGACGGAGAATATGCGCGTATGTGGGAGCTCCAGCATAAAAAATAAATAGTGTGTAACCCCTCTTAGCTCGGATACTTTTAAGTATTCGAGTTAAATAAAGCGTTTATAGCACCTATTAGCCTTTCTCTTTTCCTCTATCTTAGTTTTATCGAGCACTGTGGTAATTCACCTCAAAAGGTTTGTTTGTCTGATTAATATCAATAACAATCGATAAGTTAAATATTCGTAACAATAAAAATGATTCACTGCTGCTTTAATTCAATCAGTGATACTCAGGAGTAAGTAATGAAAAAGAGTTTAATTGCCGCAGCATTAGCTGCCACATTTATTACCGGTTGTTCAGAGCCGCAAACAACAAAAACAGAAGAGCAACAACTTAAAGTAGCCACTGCAGCAGTGACACAAAAAGCAGAGTTAGGTAATTTTGGTGTTGACCTAACAGCGCGTAACGAAGCTGTTAAACCAGGCGATGACTTTTTTATGTATGCCAGCGGCACATGGTATGACAACTACGTAATGCCTGCAGATAAAACCCGCTATGGTGCATTTTCAGGATTAGCTGAGCGAAGCGAAGGCGATGTTAAAGCTATTATTGAAGAAATAGCCGCACGTAAAGATTTAAACGCAGAAGAAAAACTAGTCGCTGATTTTTACAACGCCTACATGGATACCGAAACACTTAATAAACTAGGTATAGCGCCTATCAAGCCATTATTAAGTGAAATTAATGATATATCGTCGACTGATGATTTAGCTAAGATGTTTGGAAAGTCTTGGTTAACCGGTAATAAAGCCCCTTTGGGTGGCGGCATGTGGTTTAACCGCTTAGACCCTAATAAATATGAAATGTCACTAGGTGCTGGTGGATTAGGCTTACCAGATCGCTCTTACTACCTTGAAGACGCTGAGCGCTTTGTTAAAACCCGCACAGCTTATATTGCTCACATTGCTGACATGCTTGAGTTTGCAGGAGTAGAAAATACCGCTGAGCGCGCTCAAGCAATTGTTGATCTTGAAACCAAAATTGCACAAAGTCATTGGCCTCGTGAAAAGCGCCGTAATCGCGATTTAACGCTAAACCAAATTGAACGCGCTGATTTAAGCACTGCTTATCCTGATTTTAACTGGGATTTATATTTTGCGCAAACAGGTTATAAAGTACCTCAGTTAAATGTCTCTCAACCTGAACCTATAAAAGCGATGATTGAGCTAATCAATCAAGAAGATATTGCAGTATGGAAAGACTACCTAACGTATCACGCTATTAGCGGTAACGCAGGTTTACTATCAGAGGACGTATTTAATACTAACTTTGCTTTTTTTGGTAAAGAACTAAACGGACAGCAAGAGCCTCGCCTCGTTGGAAACGTGCAATAAGTGAAATGTCAGGCACAAGTTCGCTTGGTTTTGCTATTGGTAAAATATACGCAGCGCGTTACTTCCCTGAATCATCTAAACAACAAATGTCAGAGCTGGTTGAAAACCTACGTACAGCCCTTGGTGAACGTATTGATAATCTAGAGTGTATGGGCGATGCAACTAAAGTAAATGCGCGCGCTAAACTGGCTGCCTTTGTACCAAAAATTGGTTACCCCGATGTTTGGCAGTCTTATGATGGTTTAAGCATTACTAAAAACGATTTAATCGGTAATGTGAAAAACATGCGTGAGTTTTTCCACGCTGAAAGTGTTGAAAAAGAGCTACAAAAAACAGATCGTAACCGCTGGGGCATGACGCCACAACGCGTAAACGCTTACTATAATAGCTCGTTTAATGAAATTGTATTTCCAGCTGCGATATTACAACCGCCGTTTTTCGATCCAAATGCCGATCCGGCTGTCAACTATGGCGGTATTGGCGCTGTAATTGGTCACGAAATGGGTCATGGGTTTGACGACCAAGGTTCAAAATCAGACGAAAACGGTGTGCAACGTAACTGGTAGACTGATGCTGACCGCGCTGCATTTGACAAAAAAGCCGAACAACTGGCTGCGCAGTACAGTAAGTACGAGCCAATTGAAGGTAATTTTGTTAATGGTCGAAATAGCCTTGGCGAAAACATTGGTGATGTAGGAGGATTATCAATGGCCTATCACGCGTACAAGCTAAGTTTAAATGGTAAAGAAGCGCCTGTTATTGACGGTGTTACTGGCGATCAACGTTTCTTCCTAGCGTGGGCACAAGTATGGAAAGAAAAACGTACTGTGCAAAGTATGCTTAACCAACTTCGTGGTGGCACACATGCTCCAGGTCGCTTTAGAGCACAGGCGCCACGTAACCACGATGCATTGTACAAAGCGTTTGATGTAAAACCAGGCGATGCGTTATACCTTCCTGAAGATGAACGTGTGCGTATTTGGTAACTAGGGCCTGTTTATCTTTCGAGGTTAAATTTGCAGCAGTATGTTTGGTATTTAGGCAAGGCAGAGCCTATGCTGTGTGGTTACTCCCCATAAATAGGCGATAACGCAGCATTAATGCCAAACAGGCGCTGCCCAAAGAGTTCTTCCTAGGGGCTATTTACTCTTTGTTGCTCGGTTTTTACTTAGCCCACTAGGTTACAAACCTCGCGCCGCGATTAAATAGCCCCTAGTTTGAACAAATTTTAATCCGCAAAGATCAACAGACCCTAGTATATGAGGCTATTAATTTGCCTCGTTTAATTTTATTACTCTTTAGGCAACTCATTAAATGAGTTGCCTTTTTATTGGATTAAATTTGCTCTTAAACCTTCTTTAAGTCAGTACCAAAACACTTCACTAGAATACATTTTAGATAGTTTTTAAACGCAGCTGTTCTAATCTGTTTTAATACTTACTAGCCCTTGAATGCATTTACCTTTAGAATACGCATTATAATTTTATTCTATTATTTACATATATTAAGGCGAAACGCAGATGGGAAGAGCTTACCAAAACAAAAAAGATTCAATGGCTAAGACTGCGGGTGCTAAAACTAAAGTTTATTCTAAGTACGGCAAAGAAATTTATATTTGTGCTAAAAACGGCGGTGTAGATCCAGATGGTAACTTATCATTACGTCGTTTAATTGAACGCGCTAAAAAAGACCAAGTACCAGCACACGTTATTGACCGCGCAATCGACAAAGCAAAAGGCGGCGGCGGTGAAGACTACGCAGCAACACGTTACGAAGGTTACGGCCCTGGTAACAGTATGATTATTGTTGACTGTTTAACAGACAACAACAAGCGTACCTTTGCTGATGTACGTGTTTGTTTTACCAAAGCAAATGCTAAAATTGGCGCTCAAAACTCTGTTTCACATTTATTTGATCACCTTGCTATTTTTGTATTTGACGGTGATGACGACGAAGCAGTACTTGAAGCTCTTATGATGGCTGATGTTGATGTAACTGACGTAGAAGTAGATGACGGTAAAGTTACTGTTTTTGCTCCTCATACAGAGTACAACAATACACGTACAGCGCTTGAAGAAATGGGCGTGACTGAATTTGACGAAGACCTAATTAGCTTTGTGCCACAAATTGAAACGCCGATTGAAGGCGAAGACGTTGAAGTTATGGAACGCTTTTTAGCCATGTTAGAAGATTGCGACGACGTACAAAACGTTTACCATAACGCGCAATTCTAAAGAGCAATTTAGTAAGTTAGAACGACTTTAAGCCAACAGCTATGTTGGCTTTTTCATTTTTAGAACATGGTATTAATATGAACTCCCTTAAAGAGCTTAAAAGTGGCAAACTTGTTGGTGCTACTCGCCTGCAATTAGTAGAAGAGCTAACGACATTTCCTGAAGAAATTTTTAGCTTAGCTGACACGCTTGAAGTTCTCGATTTATCAAATAATAACTTATCAACACTACCTGATGAATTTGCCTGTTTAACACACCTGAAGCGTGTGTTTTTATCGTTTAATCAGTTTAAGCATATTCCTGCTGTGCTGGCTAAATGCCCTGCTTTGATTATGGTCGCGTTTAAAGGTAACCAAATTTCTGAATTTGCTTTAAACAGCCTGCCAAAAAATATTGAGTGGCTAATACTCACCGATAATACGTTAAACGAATTGCCTGAAGATTTTGGTAATTATACCCAGCTTAAAAAGCTTGCGCTTGCAGGCAATCAACTTAAGCAACTGCCAAGTAGCATGGCGCAGTGTAAAAGCCTTGAGCTTGTTAGGCTCTCTGCTAATAACTTAACACACGTAGACGACTGGCTGTTTCAACTGCCTAAACTTGCTTGGCTTGCGTTTGCAGGTAACGATTTTAATAAAGCCCAGTGCCTTACAAAATGCAGCTTAGAAAATAAACTTCTTAACGATTACACGCTTAGTCATGTTATTGGCCAAGGTGCATCAGGCGTTATTCACTTAGCAAAATCGGCTGATAACGCTATAGCGATTAAATTATTTAAAGGTGCAATTACCAGCGACGGCTACCCGCTTGATGAAGTAAATTGCTGCTTACAAGCAGGCGAACATACTAATTTAATTAAAGTCCTTGCCTACATTGAACAAAGTGATCAGCTAGGTTTAGTGATGGAGCTAATAGATAAAAGCTTTTCTAATTTAGGCCGGCCTCCAAGCCTTGAAACCTGTACGCGTGATACCTTTAATGATGATTGCCATTACTCAACTCAAGCTATTTTAAAAATTGTACAGCAAATGGTAAGTACGCTGCATCACTTGCATGTTCGTAAAGTAAGTCATGGCGATGTGTATGCACATAACACCATGATAAACAAAGATGCTGATGTTTTATTTGGTGATTTTGGTGCAGCCACAAACTTAGCCATGTTAAGTAATTATCAACAAAAGCAAATCGAGTTAATTGAAGTACGTGCATTAGGGTGTTTAATTGAAGACTTATTAGGCACGGTAACCGGCGATGATAGGCAAAGTGAGCTATTTGGTGAAATGTCCGATATGGCAAAGTGTGCTATGCAACCTTCATTAAATCAAAGACCTACATTTACTGAGTTATTAGAAGAGCTGAACATATAATTGAGTAGAGTCATAAAAAAAGAGCAACGTTTAACACGTTGCTCTTTTTTTAGTTTATGTTTATTGAATTAATCGAGCTCATTTAGTGCGCTTAAACGGGTAAACCTGTTGTTTAAGCATACCTACCGGCATGTAATCCCCGACTACACCATACGCTTCTGGCCACTCTTTTTGGCCTTTAACAGCAGTACCAAATGCGTAGTCTAAAAACGAAAAATGCGCAGCGTAATTGCGGTCAATTGCGGCTTTATCTGACGCATGATGCCAATGGTGAAACTGCGGTGTAACCATAAAATATTTTAGCCAACCAAATTTCACACGTACATTTGCATGGTTAAACACAGCCTGCAAACCCACAATTATTACGTACAAACTAATTATTTGCTGTGAAAAACCAAGTACAAATATAGGCGTGAGCACTAAGCTGCGCGTTACGAGTATTTCAAGAATATGCTGGCGAGAGCCCGCTAACCAATCCATTTCTTTCGCACTGTGATGTACGCCATGAAAGCGCCATAATAAAGGGACTTCGTGATAGGCACGATGCACCCAATACTGCATTAAATCTGCCACAAGTATTATTAAAAACAACTGCACTATAAAGGGAGTTTGCTCTATATAACCTTGGACTGTAGATGATACAGCCCAGCCAAAGCCATAATGCACAAAGTGGTTAGTAACGAGTAATACAAAACCAATAATTAAATGATTTACAAAAAAGTGGTTTAAATCGCCTCGCCATTCGCTACGTAATATTTTTTGATCTTTACGATGAGGTAATAACTTTTCAATCACAATAAATATAAGTGTTGAGCCGAGTAAATCTAAAATAAACCAATCAAGCCCTATATAAGGTGTATCAGAAGCAAATTCGTTTACTTCAACGTTTGGTCCGCCAAACATAATAGCGAGTAAAATAAAAAACCACGCTGTAGCCCCTAAACGCTTATTGGTATTACGTACAAAGTTAAGTAATCCTAAACTGCCCGAGACTAATAATGATGCAAACATAAGCTGACGTAAAAAGTCGACGCTGTAGCTTTTTCTCAGCTCTGGTGTGGTTAAATATTCAGGAAAGTGAAACGCTAATACGCCTAAGCAACTCAGTATTGCTAAAAAGCAGGCTATGTAGCCACTTATGTTGCCCTCACCTATCTGAAGATGATTTGTGCGAAATACTTTTCGCGATAAAGCTCTGATCATTTTTATTATTCCTTGCGTCGTTGAGTTGATTAAATACAACGAAATTCCATTGATTTACACACCCACATATTAACAAAATTTAGGGTATAAAAAATACAAATAGTTCCCTGCTAATTTTGAATTGCAAATATACAGATAAACCAAACGCAAAAAAGCCACGCAATGCGTGGCTTGGTTGGATAAAGCTAAACTTTTACAAGGTCAATTATAAGTACTGACCTAATGCTTTAACTTGGTCTAACATGCGGTTTGAGAAACCCCACTCGTTGTCGTACCAAGCCATTACTTTAACTAGTTTGCCATTGGCTTTAGTTTGCGTTGCATCAAAGATAGACGACGCTGGGTTATGGTTAAAGTCGATAGAAACAAGCGGAAGCTCGTTATATTCTAAAATACTCTTCATTGAACCCGTTGATGCTTCTTTCATGATTGCATTGATTTCTTCTGTAGTCGTATCACGCTTAGTGATAAACGTAAAATCAACTAAAGAAACATTGATTGTAGGTACACGTACCGACATACCGTCTAATTTACCAGCAAGTTCTGGTAATACTAAACCAACAGCTGCCGCAGCACCTGTTTTAGTTGGGATCATAGATTGAGTTGCACTACGCGCACGGTATAAATCTGGGTGGTAAACATCAGATAAGTTTTGATCGTTGGTGTAAGCGTGAATAGTCGTCATGCTACCTTGTTCAATACCTACAGTGTCGTTAATTGCCTTTGCAATTGGCGCTAAACAGTTAGTAGTACAAGAAGCGTTAGAAATGATATTGCTATCAGCATTAATTACGTCGCTGTTTACACCATGTACTACTGTTGCATCTAAACCAGTACCTGGAGCAGATACGATTACTTTTTTAGCGCCTGCAGTAATGTGCTTAGCAGCGTCATCACGCTTAGTGAAAAAACCAGTACATTCTAAAACGATGTCTACGTTTAGCTCTTTCCACGGTAAGTTTGCAGGATCACGCTCTTGCGTTAACGTAATTACGTCATCACCAATTAGCATAGTGTTGTTTTCAAGTGTTACTTTTTTAGAAAAAATACCATGAACTGAGTCATACTGCGTTAAATGTGCATTTACGTTAGCTGGTGCTAAATCGTTAATTGCGACAATTTTAATTTCGTTGTTTTGAGCTGACTCGTAAAGTGCACGTAATACATTGCGACCGATACGGCCATAACCGTTAATTGCTACATTAATCATTTTAGACTCCTATTTAAGTTCACTAGCTTGGCGAGCAAGCGCTTCAATTGCTTGCCAGTCTTTATTTTCAATTAGTTGTTTATCTAGCATCCAAGTACCACCAACACAAATAACGTTGTTAAGCGCTAAATAATTAGGTGCAGTTGCTAGGCTAATGCCGCCAGTTGGGCAAAAAGTAATATGTGGTAATGGGCCACCGATTGATTTAAGCATTGCTGTTCCGCCCGCGGCTTCTGCAGGGAAGAATTTTAAAAACTTAAAACCATGCGACGCAAGCTGCATAACTTCACTCGCCGTTGCAGCGCCTGGTAAAAATGGTATATCTGACTCTTTTGCTAAAGCAATCAGCTCATCGCTAACACCTGGGCTCACCATAAAATCAGCACCCGCAGCCACTGAAAGATCAAAGCTTGCTTTATCTACAACTGTTCCAGTGCCAACATATGCTTCTGGTACTTCCGCTTTCATTAGCTTTACAGCTTCTGCGGCAATTGGTGTACGTAGTGTAATTTCTAAGGCTTTTAAACCGCCGTTATATAACGCTCTAGCAAGTGGTGCAGCATCTTCTAATTTTTCGATTACAACCACTGGCACCACTGGTGCCGATGCTAAGATTTTTTCAATACTCATTACTTGTTCCTCATTACCCAGTATGGCTAATTTTTATTCAAGTCCAAAAGCACTCGCCCCTAAATCGGCACTGCTTACGATATTTCTAAACCCTGTAAATAATTCACGACCCGTACCAAATGTTGCACTTGGTTGGCTAAGTTCTAGTTCACGTTTTGCAAGTTCTTCATCGCTAACATGTACTTTCAAAATTCCGTTTGGCGCATCAAGCGTCACTAAGTCACCTTCTCGAATTTTAGCTATAATACCGCCCTCAACAGCCTCTGGCGCTAAGTGAATAGCTGCAGGTACTTTACCAGATGCACCCGACATACGGCCGTCAGTAACAATGGCGACTTTAAAGCCTTCATCTTGAAGCGTTGCCATTACTGGCGTTAGCTTATGTAGCTCTGGCATGCCTTTCGCTTTAGGGCCTTGCTCTTTTAGCACAGCAATAAAGTCTTGGTTTAATTCGCCACGCGTGTATGCATCTTGCAGAGCACTTTGTGAGCTAAATACTTTCGCAGGAGCAGTAACAATCTGATGTTCTTCAGCAACCGCTGACACTTTGATAACAGCTTTACCTAAGTTACCCGTTAGAAGTTGCAGACCACCTTGCTTACTAAATGGGTTGCTCACTGGGCGAAGTACTTCTTCATCGTGTGAGTTTGCTGGGCAATCTACCCATTTAACTTTAGTTGGGCCGGTTGAGTTACTCATGATCAAGCTATCGTCTTTATCTAAACGAGGCTCTGTCATGTAAGGTGCTAAACCATCGCCTAGCATTGTTTGAACGTCTGTGTGTAAGTAACCAGCGCTTGCTAGCTCTCGCATTAAGAAACCCATACCGCCAGCTGCTTGGAAGTGGTTTACATCAGCTGAGCCGTTAGGATAAATACGTGTAAGCAGTGGTACAACTTCTGATAAATCAGACATATCTTTCCACGTAACCTGAATGCCGGCAGCTTTTGCTATCGCAACAATATGGATTGCATGGTTAGTAGAGCCACCTGTAGAAAGCAGGCCCACTAAACCGTTTATAATCGTTTTTTCACTGATCACATCGGCTAAACACGGACTTTCTTTATCATCGGTAAGCTGCTTAAGCATGGTTTCTACAGCATTACCAGTAAGGCCATCGCGAAGCTCAGTGTAAGGATTAATAAATGAACTACCTGGAAGGTGTAAACCCATTATTTCCATTAACATTTGGTTTGAATTGGCAGTACCGTAGAACGTACACGTACCTGCGCTGTGATAAGACGCACTTTCAGCTTCAAGTAAGTCTTCGCGACTCACTAAACCTTGTGCAAATTTTTGACGAATACGTGCTTTTTCTTTGTTAGGAATACCTGATTGCATTGGACCTGCTGGTAAAAAGAACACAGGTAAATGACCAAACGACAATGCACCAATTAATAAACCAGGAACAATTTTGTCACAAACACCTAAACAAAAAACGCCATCAAACACATCGTGCGAAAGCGATATTGCTGTAGACATAGCGATTACGTCACGAGAAAATAACGAAAGCTCCATGCCGTCACGCCCTTGCGTAACACCATCACACATTGCAGGAACGCCACCAGCAACTTGAGCTGTAGCATCGTACTTTGTTGCAATGTCTTTAATTAAATCTGGGTAGTCTTTGTATGGCACATGAGCCGATAACATATCATTATATGAGTTAATAATAGCAAGATTTGGCTGCTCATCAGCCTTTAAGCGGGCTTTGTCATCACTGCTACATGCAGCCATAACATGCGCAATATTACCGCAACCTAATCCAGCACGAACTCTTGTTTGTTTTTTTGCGTGCGAAATACGATCTAAATAGGCTTGACGGGTATTTTTACTGCGTTCGATAACGCGCTGGGTAACTTCTTGAATACGAGGGTGCAACATAATTTAACTCATCTCTATTAGTTAGAGGATAAAGGCTCAGTAGCAATTACAGACTCCACGTAAATAACTGTACTGAGCATCTTTGATTTACCCGTTCAAAGGTACGCTACCAGGGAGCCTCTCACAACAACCCTGACACCGGTGTCACTGTATTAACGCATGACCATGACACCGGTGTCAACCCTGAGTAATAAAAATAGACTAACTTTTTAACATGACCGATTAATGAACATTATAATTTTTAGGTATAAGCGGCTTTTTAGCAAGTTTATAAAAATAAAAAAGCCCAAATATGCGTCACTCATATTCGGGCTACTGTGAAAAAGAATTTAGACTATTTTTTAACTTGAGCTGTTGATTCACGTGTGATCAAACGAGATTCAAGAATTACCTGAAATGGTTCATCTTGAGGCTGTGCTATATGAGAAATAAGTTGAGTAACAGCCTGCTTAGTCATTTCCTCAACAGGTTGTGCAATTGTTGTTAATCCTGGCCAGATATGGCGTGCAATCGGTGCATTATCAAACCCTGCTATTGAAATATCATCAGGCACTCTTAATTGACGCTGAGTTGCTAATTTAAGTACTGCTGCAGCCATGTAATCGTTTGAAGCAAATACAGCGGTTGGCCTTGGTGACAAATCTAAAATACTACGCGCGCTATCCACACCAGAGTGATAACTAAAGTTACCCTCCTCTACTAGGCGTTCGTTAAATTCTATACCATGGCTGGCAAGCGAACGTCTATAACCTTTAAATCGTTGTTGCGTAGCACTATGATCTGGATGCCCCTTGATAAAAGCAATTGACTTATGACCAAGGCTTATCAAATGTTCTGTTACTTCAAATGCACCTTGCTCATCATTACTGCGCACAGAGATTGAATCATCTTCTAATATTGCTGATGCCACTCTGGCATAAGGAATTTTTTTTGATTTTAAAAAATTAACCAACTCAGCAAAATCACCAAATGGTGGCGTCAGAACAATTCCATCTAACCGTGATGTTTGTAATAATTGCTCAATATTGTTGATAAGAGCTTCACCTCTAAATTCACAAGGGTGAATTAAAAGGTTGTAATTATTCTCTTGGCAAGCAGCTAGCGCACCTGTTTGCACTCGCGTAATGTAACTTTTACTTGGGTTATCGTAGAGGCAACCAATGATAAAACTGCGATTTTGAGCAAGCCCACGTGCTATTGGGTTTGGGGTATAATCAAGCTCTTTGAATACTGCAAGCACCTTTTCACGCGTAGCCACACTAACATTAGGTTCGTTATTTAAAACGCGTGATACCGTTTTTTTAGAAACACCAGCATGGCTTGCTACACTGTTGATTGTTACTTTTTTCATCACTCTATTTTCCAAATGCAAACAAGGAAACGACCTTATTTACTGTTGTGCAAACATGCTGCGGCACCAATTAACGGGATGTTATCTTGCGTTACAAGCGTTACGGGAATTTGCCCTGTATATTGCGACATAATACCCTTTTGCGAAAAACGTTCAACAAAACGACTTTCAAGTAAGCGAGATTGCATGCGAGGCAAAATACCACCACCAATAAACAAACCACCTAATGCGCCATAAGCCAATGCTAAATCACCTGCCACGCTGCCTATCCAATCACAAAATTGATTGAGAGTTGCATCGCACACTTCACACTCACCACTATTAGCTAAGCTACTAATTTGCGCCGCATCAAGGTTTTTTGCAGTAACACCTTTAACTGCAGCCATTGCTTTGTATAAATGTGTAATGCCTGGACCAGAAAATACGGTTTCTACAGATACATGCTGATGCTCTTTTCTGAGTTCTGTAATTAGTGCGGTATCTAATTCGTTAACCGCCGCAAGCGATATATGACCACCTTCAGAACTTAATACTGACGTAGAGTGAGCTGTTCTTACTAAACACGCAGCACCAAAGCCAGTACCGGGCCCCATTACACCAATATTTGCATTTTCATCAGCTTGCCCTGATTTCACAGTCACATTTTGCAGAGGATCTAAATAAGGCGACGCATACGCAAAAGCAGCAAAATCGTTAATAACATCTAATTTTTCTAAATTAAAATGTTGTTTAAATTCGTTAACACTAAAATGCCAGCCTAAATTAGTTAAATGCACTTGCCCTGCTTTTATAGGGCCTGCAACTGCTAAACATGCGCGTTTAGGTTTAATATGAGAGATGGTTGATAAGTAACGCTCTAATGCATTTTCAAGCGAACCAAAATCAGCACTGGGAAATGTGTTGTTATGCTCTATAATAAATTGGTTTTTTGCCTCGTCAAAAGCTGTAATTAGAGCAAAACGAGCATTGGTGCCGCCGACATCAGCAACTAGGATAGGATCAAATTTGGTAGAAGCGTGTAAGCTCATGGTGTTATCTCTTTTGTTTAAGCGATTAATGCTTATTATTCTACAACGGTAAACCATTGGTATTTATTTACTTTAGGCTATCACCCTAAAGCAGCTATCACAGTAAAAATGCTGCCTATAAGAATATAGACAGCCAATACGTTTTGACAACAAAATGATAAAACGCCCACATTATGACACCGGTGTCATGGTCAAATCAATAAATAAATGCCTTTAACCATAAAAAGCTTGAAAAAATCCATTAATAAACGAGAATGGCACAATTATTTATTACTTTAATTAAGTTGTAACAATGAAAGGTAAAGCTACTTCATTCGACATTGCCCACTATGCTGGAGTGTCTCAATCAACCGTTTCTCGTGCTTTACGTAATAGCCCTCTGGTTAATGAAGAAACACGCAAACGTGTTCACGATGTAGCCAAACAACTTAACTACAAAGTAGATAAAAATGCCAGTAATCTTCGCACGCAACAAAGTAGTACACTCGCGTTGTTATTATTTGAAGACCCAACCTCAGATGACTCACAAATTAATCCATTTTTTTTGGCTATGCTAGGTAGCATAACTCGCGCGTGCGCTAAAGAAGGCTATGACTTATTAGTTTCATTTCAATCTGCTAGTGCTGATTGGCAAGCTGACTACGAAGATAGCCACAGAGCTGATGGCATCATTTTATTAGGTTATGGTGATTACATCGACTTTCAACCAAAGTTTAAAAGCCTACTTGAACAAAATACTAAATTTGTATGTTGGGGAGCAACGGTTGATAACCGCCCTGATCTAACAGTATGCTGTGATAACTATGGTGGAGGTAAGCAAGCTGCAGCCCATTTTATTGCACATAATCGTAGCGATTGTGCGTTTATAGGTGATGCTTCAGATCATAGTCCAGAATTTTTTGCACGCTTTCAAGGCTTCAAAGATGAGCTACTTGCTAATAAGGTAACAATAAACGAAAGAAAGATGGCCAACGCTATATCTACAGAAGAATCTGGATATCACGCCACCCGCTCCCTTATTGCTAATAATATAAAGTTTAACGCCTTATTCGCTGCAAGCGATTTAATCGCCATTGGCGCAATACGAGCGCTTAAAGAAGCAAATATCAAGGTACCTAAAGACGTAGCTGTTGTCGGTTTTGATAACATTGCTATTGCGAGCTATGTAAACCCACCACTTACGACCATAGAGCAAAATACGACGGTTGCAGGACAAATGCTAGTTGAAAATTTATTAAAACTCATACGCGGGGAAGAAGTGCAAAGCACTTTATTACCGCCACTGTTAATTGCCAGAGGCTCAAGTTAATTTAATTGTAAACTTTAGGGCTCATTTTTTACAAATAACTTATTAAATAACATTTCACATTGTTTAAGCCCATCAACCGTTAATACGATAGATTTAGCTTTACCAATAGGGTTACAGATTAAACCTTTTTCAAACAACCGGTTGGTTACTTCCCAATCAACTTGCTTCCAAGCTCGATTGTGCTCATGTAATGTGAGATACATCAACGCTAATGCAGCTTCATCTATTTTATTTTCATCAATATTCATTACTAACTCCCAATCATTAGGACTCTTGAATTCAAGCTTTAAATTATTTACGTATTCATTAAACCCTTTATAGCGAGGCTTTATTCATTAAACCCTTTCATTTTTATAACCAGGACGTGCAGTTCTGCTTTTTCATCACTTCGTCTATCTGCTACTGGTTTAGCTTCATTCTTGAACCAGAGAATAAAGAAAATAAAATAATTGAGCAATATAATTGCCACTGAAACCATTATTTCTAATTCAAACTCTGTGATAATAAGTAACCAGAGTTATTAAGTAATCGACTTTTTAGTTCTTTGCTGTAAGTACGGCTTACTTTCATAGATTTATCATTTTTTAAAATAGCGTTGTACTCACTATTTCGCAGAGGTTCTAAACGCTTTACATGCTTCAGATTTACGATAGCTGATTTATGTATGCGTACAAAATCAGCTGGGAGTGTATCTTTTTCGAGACTTTTCATTCGAGCTCGCATCACAAATGTTTCTTGTTGAGTATGTACACACATATAATCACCTGCTGCATCTATACATAAAATATCGTTGTAAGGTACAAGTTGTATAGGGTTTCGACCATCTTGTATAATTAAGTTATTAGCCTCAACTAACGTTTCAATTTTTGTTGAGTTGGTGAGTTTTGGTTGCTGCGCGTTTAAATAACTTTCGCGCATTTCAAGTAATTGCTGCTTGTTAACCACACTGCTTAAACGTTCACTTGCGCGCTCAATTGCTTCACCTAAGCGCTGCAATTTAACCGGCTTGAGCAAATAATCTACCGCCTTAACTTCAAAAGCTTGCACTGCATGCTGATGAAAAGCTGTAACAAAAATAACAGCAGGGCAATAATTCCCAATAAAGTATTTAACTAACTCAAAGCCTGATTTTTCAGGCATTTCTATATCTAAAAAAATAAGGTTTGGTTGGGTTTTATTTATAATACTTACGGCGTCATCTACACTATTAGCATGACCAATAACATCTATTTGAGGAAAGCTTTCAAGCCTTATCATCAACCCTTCTATAGCACTGTACTCATCATCAACTATCAGTGTTTTTAGCTGCATGCATATTCTCCTGTGTACGCTCAAGTGGAATTGCCATATTAACCCACGCTCCGCCCAGTTCGTTGTTACCTGTTTTAAATTTATTATTTTGAGGATAAATTAAGCTTAATCGTTGTTCACAATTTTTTAAGCCTATTCCTCTTTGAGAATTAGTATTTGTGTTAAAACCTTTGCCTGTATCTAAAACAGAAATAGACAACGTATTATTCTTTTGCTCTATTCTTAGCGTTATTGTTATGTTTTGAGCTTGATCCATTCCATGCTTTAAAGCGTTTTCAACTAAAGGCTGAATAAGCATAGAAGGAATTAAAAAGTCATCGCAGTGAGACTCGGTAATAATGTTTACATTCAGCTTATTACCAAAACGGCATTGCTCTATATCAAGATAGGTATTTAATATTTGTACTTCTTCGTGCACTGTTATTTTAGCAAGCGGATCGGTGTACAAACTATACCGTAATAAATCGCATAGTTTTTCAAGCATATCAACTGCATGCATATTATCTTTTTTTAGTATTAACGTACAAATTGCGTTAATGCTATTAAACATAAAATGAGGATTTAACTGATAACGCAGCATTTTAAGCTGTGCTTCGTTTGCTAAGTTAAGAGCAACAGCAGCTTTTTGTTTTTGCGCTTGGTTATCAAGGTAAGATGTAATACCAAAATAAGCCCCCGTCCATGTTGCTAACATAGTAAGTGACGCCGTACTCCAGGTGCCAAAGTCAAACCAACTCATCGCTGACCACCAATGGCCATAAAACCACTGCAAAGCAGCCCATTTAAAAGCGGTCCACACTATACTTGCAATCAACAGCGCTGAAACATGCAGTGGAATACTTATGTTTGCCGATTTTGTTCTTGCGAACAAATAACACTTCCTTAAACCAAGCGTTATGAAAAGCCCGCATAAGGTGTCGAGTAACAGATGCGGAATATGAATTTGCCAAGGCTCGTTACTAGGTAGCTTTATCATTATTTCAGTTAAAAGCGCATAAATCCCCCAACCACTCAACTGAAAAGCCCAAAATAAATAACGCCGAGATTCTAATTTCACATCTATCCTAATAAAATGAAAACAGGTATTAAACCCGATTAAAGTTTATAAATCATTACAGCCTATAATAAGGCTATTACTCTGTGTCGCTTTCACTAACGCAACATTCGCAATTGCTAAGTTGAGTGGATGCTGAGCATTAATACTAATTATTTCAGTGACTTCGTTCATCTTTGTTTGCGCTGCACTACATCCCAACTTTATAGCGACAGTTTGCCAGCCTTTATTTTTTAACTGGGTAAGTTGAGTCATTAGACTTATTTTAGTCAAACATATTTGTTCCCCACACATTGCGCGAAGCTCAACAACATCCGATTGCACATCATCAACGCGTATATCAAATTGTATGAACTGTTTATCAACGTCTTTAAACTCTGTCGTTGCTTGTTCAAAACGTAAACTCACTGTGGCAATCTCTTGTGTATTATTCCAAACAAACTGCCTGCCATCTTCTTGATACGCTAAGTTAACCGATTGCATAGAAATACTTTTGCCGTCGGCGCTCATGGCTGATGAGCTTTTAGTCATCATGTTGATTTGAGTTTGGTCTGATAACGCCCAGCGAACGTTAGGTGCTAGGTTTCTAACAAAAAATGAGGTGCCTTGGCTGTCACTTTCATTAGCTTTTGGACTGGTTTTTTCTGATAGCTTTTTTACACTTTTAGATTCTTTATAACTAAGTCTATAACCATAAGCAAATAAAGGATCGTAGTTTTTATCGCCTTTATTGAGAATAAATTGGTCGTCAAATTTTGGCCACGAAAAACTTAATTTACCTGTAAAGTCGTATTGAACAGCATCGTTTTTATCTAAAAGTAAAACGTCAGCAACACCTTGCCCTTGTGAGCCTGGTAACCATGCGGCTACAAACGCATCAGACGCATTTATCTCTTTATTTACCCAAAGCGGACGACCGCTTATAAATACACTCACTACCGGAATGTTTTGTGCTTGCAGCGATTTTAATAAAACGAGATCTTTTTTATTATCTCGCTGATATTCAAGCCCTTGTATGTCGCCAAACCACTCGGCGTAAGGCTCTTCGCCAAACACGACTATTGCTATATCGGGTTTTTGCTTAAATTGTGCATTTTGCGATAATTCAATTTCACCACCAGCGGCAAGTACTTGTTCTTTTAAACCATCAAAAATAGACACTGCATTTGGAAAATCAGCATTGGTATTATCCGTTCCTTGCCATGATACGCTCCAACCACCCGCTTGTTTGGCAATATTATGTGCGCCATTACCTGTCACTAATATTTTGCTACGCGGAGATATTGGTAACACATTTTGATTATTTTTTAGTGTATTATTTTTCAATAATACTAAAGACTTTCTAACAGCCTCACGTGCCAAAGCTTTATGCTCTGGGGCATTTAACCAGTCTGTATTTTTAGATTCTGCACGACTCGATGGCTTATCCTTGGTAAATAATCCCCAACGCACTTTTGCGCGAAGAAAACGCCTAACCGCGTCATTTATTCGCTCAAGCTTTATATCGCCTTGCTTAACTTGCTTAATTGTATTGTGATAAAATGCCTCATAGTGTTCTGGCACCATCATTACATCGACACCTGCATTAAATGCACCGGCACATTGTTCAAGATCGCATCCTTTTACAAATTTATGCGCATTCCAATCACTTACAACAAATCCATCAAACCCCATTTTTTTCTTCAGTACAGTCGTTAATAAATATTTACTGCCATGAACTCGTCTTGAATTCCAACTATTAAACGAGGCCATGACTGATTGCACACCCGCTTCAATCGCCGAAAAATAACCCGCCGCGTGAATATCTCTCAGTGTTTTTTCATCAATCACAGTATTTCCTCTATCTATACCGTTTTCGGTGCCGCCATCACCCACAAAGTGTTTTGCCGTAGCAATACGATGATAACCATTTAAAAAATCGTCGTTTATATCACCTTGTAAACCTGACACCATAGCACTTGCGTAACGTTTAACTATATCAGGGTCTTCTGAATAACTTTCGTAAGTACGTCCCCACCTATCATCTCTTACTACAGCAACTGTGGGTGCAAAACTCCATTCAATACCGGTTACTGAAACTTCTTTTGCTGTTGCTTTGCCAATTTTTTTTATTAATTCTGCATCGTTAGCTGCACCTAAACCAATATTGTGAGGAAACAACGTTGCACCATATACATTACTATGACCATGCATAGCATCTGTGCCCCAAATAGTGGGTATTGTACTTTGGTCTTGCGAGCTATCAATTGAGGCTAAATACATTTCATCAGCAAAGCGTAACCACGTTTTTGAATCTGCGGTTTTATTGCCGTATGGTGCTGAATTACCTCCATTTAAATATGAGCCAAAGCCATACTTTCGCATTTTTTTAACGCTGAGATAGCTTATTTCTGGTTGAATTAATTGTGCTACTTTTTGCTCAATACTCATTGTCGCCATAAGCTCATCAATTTGGTGCTCAACCGATAGATTAGGCTTTAATTGCGTATTAACCATTGGCCAATCTACTGATTCTGTAGCCATTACGCTAACGCTTAAAGTACATACGCTTAACAAAGCAGGAAAAGTATTTCGCCAAAAACGACGATTAATAGTAAGCATTTAGGGATCCTTAGAGTTTTTATAACTTGATTTTTAATGCTGTTAGCCATTCGTGCTAACATTATTACGAAAAACGCTTCCTTGCGATTTTATGTAATTAACCTGAACCCTGGTTAAGAGATTTGCTAACATATTGAATCATGGTGATATTTAAATTTATTCTCTCTAACCAGCGATTTTCAGTGAAACAAGGCGAATTTACACGTCAATAGCTGGCCTACTGCAAGTAAATTTAACGCAGTTAGCGCTGAAAATAGCTGCTCAAGATAGGTTTATTATCCAGAGTTCAGGTTAATTAGCCGTAATAAAATAACGAACCACACAACGTTTAATGTAGTGATCAATTAAACAAAGTACTGTAGAACGACAAAGTGAGCTTAATTAGTTAGCCGTGTACTGAATGAAGTCATAGTATGCCCAAGCAGAGCTTTGATAATACTGACCTGGAAAATAATAAGCTTGCTCTGAGTTATCACCATGCCAGTGATTAATCATCAACTTGGTGTTATCAACCGGCCATGCATAAGCAGGAATTTCGTTATTTGTTAAATTGCCATCACCATTGTCTTTATACATAACGCGAATTGTTTGCTCTGTACCTTGGCTATTATAAATAAACCAGCGTATTTGATTTACACTCCACTCAAATCCTATTTCTACTAACTCATTTTGAATGTTTACTCCAAACTGTGCTAAATCAATATCTTCTTCCCAACTTTGATATACCCCGCCATTTGGCTGATAAATAATATTGGTATGAACGACATTGCCAAGTGAAGGTAAAAATTCAATATCAATTTCTTGCCAAGCCCGTCCTGGCTCATCAAACCATGAGGTATAGGTAAAAATAGATGATACAGTCCCTGGGGTATTCCCTGTTTTTAATGCTCCTTGTACTTTGCCATAGGTTATCGTATTTGTACTTTGTAGCTCAGCACATTTGTTGTTATCAACTACCAGTGTTATGCCATGTGAGCTTGGTGAGATTAGACCTGGTTCAAATGTACAGCCAAATGGGCTGCCATTATCGCCTGATCTGGGTGTCCATATTGATGAATCAAAACCCCATGTAAAATTATCTTTAAAACTATTTGCTAGTACATCAGGTACTAACAACGCACTTAGTAAAATGAATACGACTATTTTTTTATACATATTTAATGATCTCTATTAAGATTTAAATGCACGTCAAATACTGCAATTACACAACCGCTTAAAGCACAGGACGTACGTTTTAATACTATATTTAACACTATAGGTTAAAAGTTAAACCCTACTTTTGCACCATAGTACCTAGGCATACCAAAACTACCTTTAGCAAAGCCTTTAGAGGTACTGTTCCAATGCTGAACAGTTTCGTCACTGGCGTTACTAATGAACGCTTCTGCAAACCATTTTTGGCTTTGCGGTTCATATTTTAAAGAGGCATTAAACATTGCAAAGCTATCACGGGAGTCATCTATATAACGCGTTGCTTCATCAGAGATGGCAAACTCCATATCATCGAGGTGTTTATCAACGTTCCAAACTGTTGAATATGATTTATCCTTCCAACTTACATTAAACCAGCTGTGTATAAACCCGTATTCACCAAAATCAAAACTATGCGTGTAACTTAAATTAGCAGTAAATTTAGGCGTCATCGCCAAGTCATTGCCTTTTAAATTAGTTTGTAACAAAGGATTTTCAGGATTGAGTGAGTCCTCATAAGAAATATCAAATAAATACTCAGCATCGTAGTCCCACTTTGTAAACCAATCGTCTGTTACTTGAGCCTCTGTCCAGGTTACATATCCCGTAATTCGACCGTTTGGATATGGCTTCCAATCAAATTCGAGCTCAATTCCTTTAATAGTAGAACCAGGTACATTTTGTGTGTAATACGCTATAACAGGCTGATTTATGTAATCTAATACAGGGTTTCCTGAGCCATCCAAAATAGGCCTGCCATCATTATCCTCAACAGCAGAAAGACGCTCAACGTTACCAATAGAACCAACAGATGCATACTGCATGTCTGTGTAATCTGTGTAGAAAAATGCAGCTTGTAGATTTAACGAGTTATCAAAAAAGCTCGATTTAGCGCCTATTTCCCATGTTAATACTTCTTCTGGATCAAATTGCGTTTCGAATCGATTTACTTCAGAGGTTCTATCGTTTACTACTTCAAACACATCGCCAATACCACCGGCTTTAAAGCCGCTTGCTAAATAAGTATAAAGCATTGTATCGGGGCTCAAGTCGTAATCTAAACCCACTCTAAAGTCATGGTGCGTCCAACTGCCTTTGTTGTCATTTTCAAAAAATGATGCGTAAATAGTAGGATCTTCAAAGTAATCTGCTGGCAAGTTATTTAAATCAGTACGATTAAACCAACCCGGCGCGCAGCCATCAGCATTTGAGCAACGATAAGAGCGCCCGCCTTTATCTTCTTTTGTTTCATCACTAAAGCGATACCCCAGCGTGGCGTGCAGTTTGGGGGTTATTTTATACGTAGCTTGTGCAAAAAATGCGAATGCATCGGTTGATCTATCAGGTTGATCCCAAAATACTTTATCGTCCATTGGATTATCGTAATACCCGAGCGTTGTGGTTTTTTCGTGAAAATAGTTAACGCCCATAATCCAAGTAAGGTCAGACATATCCGATGATTGTAGTTGTAGCTCCGTAGAATAAGATTTAGCGCCAGTACCGTCTAAAAAATAAGTTGCACCATCCCAAACATCTAAACCCGCTTCGCTATCTTGCTTTGAAGAGCGCTCCATGTCTTCAAAGCCCACTAACCACACTAAATCAAGATCGTCTGTTAATGCATAATTAAGAGTGTTACGTAAATACGTTATATCTAATTTAAGTTCACCGGGTACATTCACAACCGCTTGATATGTATTATCTGAAGGTAAAAAGTTTGAACAATCGCCACCGTACTCTGTTGGGCGACCTCGTAATTTATCGCAGTTTACCAAATCAACATTATTACCACTGTCGTTAACATATTTTTGAAATACGGTATGGTTGGTGAAATTACCATCTAAAGGCGACCATAACGTACTTACTCTAAATGAATACTCATTAGCACTATTATAAAAATCTGATTTGTCAGCTTCTGTTAACGCGCGAACTTGCTGCGACTCTGGGTTGGTACCAGCTGCATCTATCCACCAATTCTCTCGTTGAGTAAGTGTACTGCCAATGTTTTGATATGAATCTTGTGAAATAACGTCTGTATTTAGTACTGCATCACTTAATCTGCGAGTATCGTATTGGTTAGGATCGTAATAACCTTCCAAATAAGAATCACGTTTTAACCCTTTAGCTGCAATACGGACCGCAAAATCGTCGCTAACTGAAAAGTTATAAAAACCTTCCGCACTGCGTGTATTATATTTGCCCGCTTCTAACGTTACACTACCATAATCATCAGTAAAATCAGGTTTTGCAGAAATAACATTAATGCTACCAACGGTCGAATTTCTGCCAAACAGCGTACCTTGTGGTCCACGTAGTGCTTCAATACGCTCAACATCGTACATTAATGCTAAAGCACCTTGCATTCTTGGTGAATAAATTCCATCTAAATGCACGCCAACAGCAGGGTCGCCAAGTTCAGTAATATTGGTAGAGCGCACGCCTCGCATAGATATAACTGGTGCTGATTGATCTGTTGCCGTTGATATATCAAGCCCAGGTACAAGATTTGCTATATCCCTTATATTATTAACACCACTTTGTTTTAATTGTGCCGATGTTAACGCTGTAATTGCGACGGGTGTTTCCATTAACCTTGTTTTACGCTTAGTCGCCGTTACCGATATAACTTCTAATGCAGTGTCATTTTTTTAACCTCGTTACTATTGCTTTGATCTGCTAAAGACTCTTGAGCAATACTAGGCAACGAACAAGCAAGTGCGATTGCCAAAGTTATTGTGTTTATTTTTTGCACGGGTATCACCTTTCAATTTGTGTGGGTTGTCAGAGGCATGTAAAACAGCTTTATTTACTACCTGTTAACAGGTTACAAATTAGTTACACCCATTGACTACCCTAATACGGTAAAGCGAAGCACTGGCAATACAACCCGAGTAAATTACACGTAAATAAAAATTAAGTTGTCATATTTATCATTTTTAAATAACCTGAACTTTGGATAATAACTGCTTGAGATAAATAAGTTTAACTATCATTGTGGTTCAATATGTTCATAAATCTCTTAACCAGAATTCAGGTTAAATAGATATAAATTAACTAGAGCCTATTTACCTTTCGAGGTTAAATTTACAGCAGTATGTCTGATTTTAGGCAAATTGGCGCTTATGGGTCGAGGTTATTCACCATAGGCGATGTAAGTCATTATATTAGCGCAGGAGCCGTTACCAGCTCCATTCGGTTACACACCTTACGCCTCGGTTAAGCCGCATTTAGATAAAACACATTTAAATCCTGAAAGATCAACCAGCCACAATAAAAGTGTTCCGATTGAGGTGAACATACGCTTTATGGATAATCAGATTTGATGAACTAAAAGCAAGGAGGGCAGCTTAACAACTCTTGGGTCACAGATACTAAAAAGCCATGGTTTTAAACCATGGCTTTTAAATTTAAAAATATAAAACAATTACTATTTTAGTGCTTTTTTAACAACTGGGTAGTGATCCCATACTTGTTTATCACTGAGTGAGCGTACCAGCTTAATGTATTCTGCGTGTGTCCAAGCTAGAGGTGTTGCTGAATTAGTTCCTTCGCCCAGTATATAACCTGCTTTGTTTACACCAACGCCGTCCCATACTTGCTCTGGTAACATCATGCCTTCATTGGCAAATTGCTCTAGCCCTTTAACGTAACTGTTTTTAATTTCAGCTTGTTTAGCATCATCCAGAGCGTTGTTCGCATTAGCTGCAGCTATTTCATAGTGACCACGCTCACCGGTGAAAAACGGCCATACACGACCACGTTGGCCTGGTGTATTACTGCCACCCTCTGCGTAATTAGTACCGGTTACTTCATCTTCGCCGTAGCCATCATTACCGTAGCGACGGTAGCCTGCAAATGTGCCGCTGCCGTCGTCAAAGCTAAAGCTGTATTTAACTTGTAGGTTATCTTCAAGCGTTTCGTCATCGTACTCAGGCAATGTTTTAACAATGCTTTCGTCGTTAGCACCACGTACGCCATAGCGTACTAGTTCTAAGAAGCCGCCATCTAAAATTTGCTTTTTGTTAAAACCTTCACGGCCATTATTAGCGTTAATTTTAGTGTCTGAGTTTGCATCGGTATCTTGGCCTATACGAATAAAGTATTCACCATCACTATTTTCGCCTTTTAAGTTACCTTTAGTGGTAAACATTTGCGATTCAATATCGTTGCTGTATTTTTTAGCCGTAGCTAGGTAGCGCTGTGCGTTTTTATCATCGCCACTAAGCGCTGCTATATCACTGGCTGTAACAAGGCCTGCTACTATTGCGGCTGTAGTTGAAGGCGAATAACCGCTTTGCTCTTCCCAGCGCTCTTGTTGTGTTGCCGGTGGTGTAATTTGCGTGTCGTTCCACAAAATTTTAGCAAGGCCGCCCTCGACTAAAAAATCCGCCGCTGGTTTTAACATACGTGCGTACCAGTCTTTAAGCTCGGCATCACTAAGTACATTTGCTTGGTGTAATTTCCACGCAAGCATAATTGGCATCGCAGTTTGATCAAGCTGTACACCCACCCATTCTAGTTCGCCATCGACATGTGTTTTTTGTAAAAACCAGCCTGTATCTCCATTGTTACCTGGCGTTTTGCTATTAACTTGAACTTTTTCAAGGTATTCGAATGCTATTTTTGCTGTAGCTGTATCACCCAGTGCCATAAATGCCATAGCTACTTGGTAGAAATCTCGTACCCACACGGCTTTATAACCAGTTGAGCCTATTTTAGCCGATACGGTTTCGCCCCACGGATTAGACAACGACGCAATAAGCGCACCTGCGTGCGTTTTGTCTTCTTGTGCTTTTAATACCATTGCGCTGGTATAAAGTAACTTACCGTTATCGGCCGTTTGCCCCGTCATTTTATTAATAGGTGTAAGGCTTTGTAGGTAATCTTGCCAACCAAATGCCGCACCTTTACCATTGTAGTTATCAAGTACACTTTGATAACCTTTTGCTAGTGTTTGGGCGCCCTGCTCTGCACTTTGTTGCTCGTTATGTGCAAAGCTCAGTACTAAATCAAACGTGGTATTACTTTCAATATTGCCAAGCTCAGCAAGTAAACTGACATTACCTGACTGCTCACCAGTATTGCTATAGCTGGTATTTAATGATTGTGACTTTTTAAGCTCATCCAAACCATCGCTTACACCCGTAAAGCCAACCGTTTTTGCGCCAAATTCAGTATTTGCTTGCAATGTTAAGTAGTTGTCACCTTGCCAAGCAACTAAACCTTGCTCGGTAGTTTTTGCAAAATCATCAAGGCCGTTATTATCAATATATGGATTTACCACAACATAGGCTTTAACGTCTTTAAGGTCGGTATTAAACACGCTACGAACAAATAAACTTTGCCCATCAGGATCGGTAAAAACGTGTTTTTCAAGAGTGAATCTGCCTTGTTTATCTTTACTTACTATTTTATAAGCAAGTGATAACGGACGGCCTTGCTCGTCTTTGTATAGATAATCAATAGTGACATCAAGATCGTCTGCTTCGCTAACAGTAAAGTCTTTTCCTGTTACCACAAATTGCATATCTTTTATTTGTGCTTGATGAATAAGGCCAAACATAGTTTCGGTGATCATGCCTTTAGCAATTGAAAACCAGACTTTTGATACTACACCTGTTGGTGCATCACTTGTGTAATGACCATTTTGGTATTGCTCGTACGATGTGCCAATCCCTGTTTTACCTGCGTATGACCAAAACGGGTCGCTGCCCGGAGCACCAGGCGCAGTTGTTTTAGATGTTTGTACTGTTTGTGACTGATTCGTATTTTGAGCACCGCATGCAGTTAATCCAAGTGCTAATAATGAAATAGTAATTAGGTTATAGTTTTTCATTTTTTTACTCTTAATTAGAATTTTTAACGCGCATAACAGCAATGGCTGCTAATACAAATGACGCAGCACCAATTAACAAAGCGTAAATGGGCTGATTAGAAAACACATGACTCAAAATAAGCCCTAAAATACTGGCTGCAAGTAGCTGTGGAATAACAATAAAGAAGTTAAATATTCCCATATAAACACCCATTTTATTACTCGGTAATGAGTTACTTAGCATTGCATAAGGCAGTGACAATATTGAAGCCCACGCAAAACCAACACCAATCATAGGAATAAGCAGCATTTTGGGGTCTGTTATAAACATAAAGCTGGCAAGGCCTAGTGCGCCTAGTAATAAGTTAAAACAATGCGCGCCTTTTAAGCCCATTTTTTTAACTAAGAATGGAATGCACATTGCGGCAATAGCAGCGAATCCATTGTAAGCCGCAAATAAAATACCGACCCAATCAGCGCCATCGTTAAACGCTTTTGATGTTGTATCGCTACTCCCATAATGAAAGCTTGTTACTGCCGACGTGGTATAAATCCACATCGCAAATAAGGTAAACCAACTAAAAAATTGCACCCAAGCTAATTGCTTCATCGCAGTTGGCATTGTAAATACATCTTGCACTACTTGATAAAAGCCCCCTTGAGTGTGATTTTTAGCTTTTAATAAACCAGCTATCCACTGCACAATGCCAAAGGCAAGTAAGCCACCCGCTAATAAATAAAGTTCTTTTTCAAGCGCTAAGCCCATCACTAGGGCAAGTGTTGCAAGGCCTAATACAACAAATATAATGCCGCCTTTATTGTAGTTAATATCAGCAATTTCAGCCGTTACAACTGGCCCTTTTTGTGCCTCAAATTTAGCTAATTGCTCAGGTGTGTATTCTTTTGTTTTTGCAACAGTCCACAACACAGCAGCTAGTAAAACAACGCCACCCCAGTAAAATGAGTACTTAACTGAGTCTGGTATTTCACCAATAGCTGCCGTGTTACTCACATCAAACCAATTTGTCATCATCCATGGCAGTGCTGATGCCAAAACTGCACCTATACCAATAAAAAAACTTTGTAACCCGTAACCGGTAGCGCGTTGCTTTTCTGGCAAGTTATCGCCTACAAGCGCTCTAAATGGTTCCATGGTTACGTTAATTGACGCATCCATAATCCACAACATACCAGCAGCAATCCACAATGTTGGCGAATGCGGCATAATAAACAATGCAATGGTTGTTAATATTGCACCCAAAAAGAAAAATGGACGACGACGACCAAAACGACACCACGTTTTATCACTCCAATAACCAATAATAGGTTGCACAATTAAACCGGTTAGCGGTGCTGCTACCCATAAAATAGGAATATCATCCACTTGTGCGCCAAGGGTTTGAAATATTCGGCTCACGTTACCGTTTTGCAGGGCAAAACCAAACTGTATGCCTAAAAAGCCAAAACACATGTTCCATATTTGCCAAAAGCTTAGAGTTGGCTTGTCGCTATTATTTTGATTATTCATTATTAGCCTTATTTGTTAATACTGCGCTGCTAAATGCATCAAGTGTAAGTGTGAAGGTTGCGCCTTGAGACCCTGATGTAATCTCGGTGCTATGCTGCTCAAGTAAGTCATGCAATTGAGTGTATTCGCTGAGTCCCGCTAATTGCACTTTTGATAAATTAACCGTCATTGTTTGAGATTGTTCGCTAAAGTTACTTAATACGTAAAGCATTTGTTGGCCAAGTTTGCGGGTAAAGCCTACAATTCGCTCACTTCCTGTAACACTAAGCTCACTCATTTCACCGCCCACCACTGCAGGTAAACTATTAAGTGACAGAATGGCTTTATAGTAATCACGAAGTGCTGACTGCTCTTTTGTTAAATTAGCGCCGTCAAACTTACCGCTATTCATCCATGCTTGATGCGCTGGTACGCCAATGTAATCAAAAATACTGGTGCGGGTTGGTAAGCCAAAGCCTGCATATTCAGATCCATCCTCCCCTACATCTTGGCCAAAATATAATAAGGTTGGTGCACGGCTAATCAGGTTTGAAACCACCATGGCTGGTTTACCCCACACGGCTTTGCCTGCAAAGTCTGGGCTTGCGATACGCTGTTCATCGTGATTTTCTAAAAAGTGCAGCATGTGCTGTTCAATATCCGCAACCTGTTGCTGCGCATCAAAAATAGCGTTTGCAGGTTGCTTGCTTTGCATAATTGCTTTTAAGGTATCGTAAAAACCGACCTTATCGTATAAATAGTCCATTTTACCTTGATGGATATAAGCACGGTACATTTTTGGGTTGTAAACTTCGGCAAGTAAAAATGCATCAGGTTTTTGCATTTTTATTGATGAGTTTAAAAAGCTCCAAAATTCAACCGGCACCATTTCGGCCATGTCGTACCTAAAGCCATCAACACCTTTATCTAACCAAAAAAGCGCAATGTCTCTAAATTTGTACCAGCTGTTAGGGAGCTCTTTATCTTGCCAAAACGCGTAGTGAGCACGGTAATCTTTATTTTTGTATTCATTTGGTAACTCTACAAAGTCGTAGCTGCCATCAGGCTTTACACCGTAATTCACTTTTACTGTTTCGTACCAATCGTTCATATCTGGTTTTGGAGATCGAGCACCATTACCTGTCCATTTGGCGGGTGTTTCATCAAAAAAACCATCAACAAGAGGATGAGCATTCCCGCCTAGCACTTTATATGTTGTAGAGGTAGGCACTTGAAATGACTGCCCAGGCACATAGTAAAAATTGTTGTTTTTATCGTACGTTTTACTGGTGTCGTCTTGCGCGCCAAAATCTTCAACCCCTTTAGGCTTTCCTAATGATTGATAATTTCGCGCAACATGGTTAGGCACTATATCAATAATGACTTTCATGCCATGGCTGTGCGTACGCTCAATGAGCTGGCTAAACTCTCCCATACGATTCGTCACGTTAATTGCTAAATCAGGATTTACATCATAATAATCTTTTATTGCATATGGCGAACCTGCTCGTCCTTTTACAACATCAGGGTCGTCTTGAGAAATCCCATAGTCGGTATAATCGCCTACTAAGGCGTGGTGTAATACGCCGGTATACCAAACGTGCGTTGTTCCCAGCTCCTTTATACCTTTGAGGGCGGCATCGTTAAAATCGGCAAACTTACCTACGCCATTTTGCTCTTTAGTGCCCCATGAAACATTGGCTGTTTCGGTATTACCAAACAAGCGAGTAAATACTTGATATACAACCGGCTTGGTAAGCTCACTTTTTGTGTATGCAGGCGCTTGCGGTTGCTCAGGTTTGTTATTCTCTGAACACCCTATAGAAATAAGTGCGCTACACAGTACTGCGGATACATAAACTGATTTTTTCATTGTGTGTCTTTTTTGTCAGTATTGTTATTACTTTATACTAAAGATTACTGCAGCAACCATACAGTTGCTGCATACGTATTCAGGCAACTATTGTGGGGTATTTATAACGAATACCGTTGCACTCATAGCCGGTAGAGTAACTGCACTACCCAGCATCTTTGTTTTGTGGGTGAATAAGTTTAGTGCTTTGGCATTTTTTGGTATTACTTCCTGCATATACTCAATATTCTTAGTGAGCTCTTTTGTGTTTTTATTCATAAATACCAACACAGTTTGCTCGTCGCTAATACGCGCGTAACTATACACACCTTGTTGAGGCGTAAAGTGTACAAGCTTTCCTTTATCAAGCGCAGTGCTGCCTTTTCTAAAGTTAAGCAAGGTGCTAATTGTTTTATGCATCTCTTTTTGCTGTTTTGTTAGCCCCTCGCCCGTAAAGGCGTTACGAGTTTGGCCTTTAAATCCACCTGGGAAGTCTATTCTAATATCACCATGGTCTTTACTTGGAGTGTTATCTAATAGCACTTCCGTACCGTAGTACATTTGGGCTATACCTCGTGTGGTTAAAAACAAGGTCATTGCCATTTTAGTTTTGGCTTCGTCTTGGCCAAGTTCAGTGTAAACGCGGCTCATATCGTGATTATCTGCAAATACCATAATGTTATTGGTATCAGGGTATAAAAAATCATTAGCTAACGATTCATATACTTTAACCCAACCGGTGTTCCAACTTTCATCTTCATTTAGCGCTTGAATTACCGCCTCTTGCAACGAAAAGTCCATAACGCTTGGTAGGCTTGATGTATAGCCATCTTGGTTATGCTTACCACGTTGCCAGTAAGAGGCAATAGCAGGGTTAGAGGTCCACTCTTCTCCTACAATATTAAAATCCGGATACTCTTGCATAATTGCTTTTGTCCAATCGCTCAAAAATGCTTTATCTGAGTAAGAGTAAGTATCAACGCGAATACCACTTAAATCTGCGTATTCAATCCACCAAATCGCATTTTGAATTAAATATTCGCTTAAAAGTGGTTGGCGCTGGTTTAAATCCGGCATGCTGGCTACAAACCAGCCATCGTTAAACTGGCGTTTATCGTAATCGCTTGCGTGTGGGTCTTGAATTGTTTGGCGGGCATGGCTTGTCGCATTTTTACCATTTTCAAATTCGCCATTAAAGTTGATCCAATCTTTGCTCGGTTTATCCTTCATCCATGTATGCTCAGCACCAAAGTGATTAAGCACCATATCCATTACCAAGCCTATACCCTGCTCTTTGGCCTTTACTGAGAGCGATTTATAAAGTGAATTAGAACCCATGCGTGGGTCTACGTTATAAAAATCAGTAATAGCATAACCGTGATAAGAGTAATCGGGCATGTTGTTTTCAAGTACCGGCGTTAACCATAACTGCGTTACACCTAAATCTTTTAAATATGGCAATGCATTAATAACACCTTGTATATCACCACCGTGTCGCCCTCCTTTAAATGTTGGATTTACTTCCTCCAACATACCGCTCACGGTGTCATTTTGTTTATCGCCATTTACAAAACGGTCAGGGTTAATTAAATACACAGTATCTTTACTGCTAAAACCTTCTCGCACAGCACTATTTTTTGTTCTCTCAAGTAAAGAGAAAATGAAATTATTCTTACCATTGCTATTAAATTTTAATGTGCCTGCTTGAGCTGTATCGCTAATGGCTATATGTAAAAATACGTAATTAGGGTTTTCGGTGCGCGTAATATTGGCCAGCTCAACTCCTTGATAAGGTAAAAGCTTAAATTGGGTGTTTGCAATGTTTTGTTCATGCAACATTAGCGTAATTGTATTTTTTTTCATGCCCACCCACCAATTAGCTGGTTCAACGCTAAGAGCATAAGACATGCTTGGTATAGTATATAAACAGAGTAAGAGTATTTGCTGTATAAATCGCATTATGACGCCCTTTTAATACTGGCTAAAAATTCTTTGTGGGTAGGAAGTTTTTCAACTGTCGAATTTACTAATGTTTTTAAACTAATAAACAAATCACTTAACTGCTCGTCCGTAAACGAATTAGCAATAGTGCAATAGTCATCAGGTATTAAGCCTTGTCCAATCATCACTTGCTGCCAAGCAACTTCAGCAAATAACTCGTCGTTTTCACGGACTACCTTGCCTGTGTGTTTAAATAGATTAAGTTTATGGATCAGTGAATCCGGTATATCCATTTGCATGCATTGACGCCAAAATGCGGAGTCTTCGCGCACAGTAAGTTTGTAATGCAAAATAATAAAATCGCGCATGTGCTCTATTTCTGTCACGCTTTGTTTATTAAACTCGCTTGCTAACGCATCGCTGATACCATGGTGCGGAAATAATTTAATCAGCCGCGTAACTGCGCTTTGAATTAGGTGAATGCTTGTAGATTCCAATGGCTCTAAAAAGCCATTTGATAAACCAACCGCGATTACATTTTTATGCCATTGCTTTACACGTCTACCTGTTTTGAATTTAATAAATCGAGGTTCTGTTATTGGATCTGCGGGTAAGTTATTAAGCAACAACGCCTTTGCGTCTTCATCCGATAAATAACGACTACAATAAACCAAGCCATTGCCTATTCGGCTTTGTAACGGAATTTGCCACTGCCAACCGGCACTGTGCGCAATTGATTGCGTATAAGGTTTTAATTCATCGTTTGATTTTGTTTGTACTGCAATGGCACTATCGCATGGTAAATAATGAGACCAATCTACAAATCCGGTATTGAGTGTTTTCTCAATAAGCAACGCACGCAACCCTGTGCAATCTATAAATAAATCACCGTTGATTTGCTTATTATCATCGAGTATGAGTGTTTCTACATTACCCGTTGCTAAACATTGTGTAACCTCACTAATTTTGGCATCAATGTGTTTTACACCACGCGATATTGCCAGCTTTTTTAAATATTCAGCGTAAAGTGTGGCGTCAAAATGATAAGCGTAACTTAGCCCAGGTAATTGGGTATTGGGTATTGTGTTTAAGGGAGCAAATTTATGCTGTTTAGCGGCTTGGTAATTTAACGAAAAATCCCATAAATCGTCTTCGCAACCCGTGATTCGACCTTTTAACCAAAAGTTATAAAAGTCGCAAAACGGGAAGTCTTTTCCAATCGGGCCAAACGCATGCATATAACTGTGCGTTGGTTTTTTCCAGTTTTCGAATTCAATACCGAGTTTAATTGTTGCGTTGGTTTCGTTTATAAACTCTTTTTCGTTAATGCCTAATGCGTTATTAAGTTGAATAATAGGCGGAATTGTTGCTTCTCCAACTCCCACGGTGCCAATAGATGATGACTCTATCAATGTGATATTAATTACTTTACCTAACACTTTATTAAGCAGTGCTGCAGTTATCCAACCTGCGGTACCACCGCCTGCGATCACGACGTGTTTTATTGATTTCATCTTATTATCCACGTTTTATTAAATCAAAGTATGATTAAAAAGTTAGGTAAAGTAGCTATAAAAAAGCCCTTGTAAAATAAATCACAAGGGCTTCTACACACAATTTTTATTATAGCTTGTAGCTAAAGCCTAACAAGTAAGTGCGACCGTAATCTTGGTAGTCACGTACTTGTAAATTGTTATCACCCGAAAGCGAAGTAAATGGCTCTTCGGTTAAGTTTTGAATTTGGAATGTAACAGATAACCCTTCCAGACCTTGTAAGCCAGATTCAGCAAAATCATATCCAGTTTGAATATCCCAAATTGTTTCGCCTTTAATATCTACTTGCGTAGCCGCAAGTCCTAAGCCGTTAACATTACCTTTAAAGTCAGAGCGTTTACGCATACTTGTACGCGCTTGAAAGCCATTTCTTTCGTAATAAAAAGTTAAGCTATCGATCTTCTCTGATAAACCTGGCAGTTCATATTCATTCCCATTTTGATCTTCAATATCTTGCTCTACACCAGTATGGCTGGCAATTAAGCCAAAGCCTTCCAGTGATGAACTAAATATACTCAATGGTAAAGAAAGAGATAGCTCGTAACCCCAAAGGTCACCTCCGCCACCATTTACTTTGCCTGAGCCAGAACCTTGGCTATTTGCTGGTATTTCACCTGTTGATGGATTAGCGACACCAGTCATATCTATTGCGTAGTTACCGTCAAAAATCCAAGTAGAAATATCTTTATAGAAATACGCTGCTGCAAAATAACCTTCTTCATGAAAATAGTTTTCATAGCTTAAATCAAAACCAGTGGCTTCTTTAGGCTCAAGCTGCGGATTACCACCAGATACACTCCAGTTATTACCGTTAGAGTCTTGAGTTGGGCTATATGTTGCATTTACAGAAGCGTTCATTTCATCTAAACGAGCACGTGAAATAGTTTTAGCTGCACCAAAACGAACCGTTTGTTCTTCATCTATTGCAAATGATAAGTTTAAGCTAGGTAATACATGCGAGTAATCATGGCTAATGTCTGTTGGAGATACAACAACTAAACCGTTTTCGGTCGTCGCAGCAGAACCTTGTGATGATTGTTCCGTTTTAACATAACGCACACCAACGTTACCTGAAACAGGAATTGAACCTAGTTCAGTATTAATATCTGCTTGCAAAAATAAAGCTGTAACTTGTTCTTGTACTGTCCAAGACTGCGTTTTATGTTTTTGATCTGTTAAGCTCTCTTGTAGGAGATTGTAGTAACCGTCATTAACCAGACCATTAGTGTCATAAGCAATCATATTACCCATACCAATAAAGTCTAAACTTGCAGTGCCCAAACGGTATTTTTCAGGTACTGAGACCATTCCTGGGTTATCAAGTGAAAAATCTTTCAAAGTCATAAAATAACCTTCTGACTTTTTAGTTTTTTCACGGTCACGGTACGAAATACCAAATTTAATAGCGCTTATGTAGTCATTTTCAAGCACTTTGCTAGCAGCTAACTTTAATGTTTGAAGCTCATCATTAATTTCTGGTGCGTTGATGAAGCCATCTTGTGCTGTATTTTGGTAAGGCGTATCATTTAGGCCGTATTTATCATTTAACGCAGAGCTTGCGCCCCAAGATAACGGTCCACCTAGTTGAATTAAGTTATAGTCACTGTAATCAAGTTCATGGGTAAATTGCGCGCCCGTGTTGCCACCATTAAAGGTATAACCTAAGTTATCAGCAACACCATTACTGTCTCCGCGACCAGTTCCTGAGTAGCTTTCTATACTCCAAAGCTGACGTTCTACTTCAGATACACTTGCATCAAACTCTACAGACCATGCATCATTAATATCGTATTTTGTATTAAAACCGAATTGCTTTAGTTCAGCATTACGTTCTTCATAATCATTTCGAACAACAACACGCTGGCCTTGTTGCAGCTTAGCGCTAGTAATAAAACCAGAGTCTTCGTCTACAATAACACTGTTTGGATCTATACTACCTTGACCCCATGCAAATGGAATTTCAATACCGCGTAAAATTCTTTCGTCAGAAAAATCAACATATAATGCATCGAATGTCATATTCAAGCGATCATTCGGAGATGCTTCTATAACCAGCATTGCTGAGTCACGATCTAATGTAGATGAACGGACATAAGGTTTTGCACCACCTAAAATTGAATAATCTTTACCATTATTTGTGAATTCTGGATACCCCCACGAATTCCAACGCTTTTCTTGGTTTGGAGAACTCATTTTGTTATACGCGAATGCCACACCAATAGTGTCATCTGCAAATTGGTCAATATACGAAAAAGTACCGCGGAAACCTTGGTTATCGCCATCTGGGTTTAACTTGTCAAAGCTTGTTTTTTCAAGCTGACCATTAAACATAACAACACGTTCACCTTTACTTAAAGGCTTAACCGTTTGCATGTCAATGACACCAGCAATACCTTCGGCTTCAATACTGGCATTAGGTGTTTTATAAACAGTAACACCGCTCATTATTTCAGATGGGTAAAGATCAAACTCTACGCCTCGGTTGTCACCAATAGACACTTGCTCACGGCCATTAAAAGTGGTCGCACTTTCATCTTCACTGAAACCACGAACACTCACACGACTTGCTCGGCCATCTAAACGTTGTGCAGTTAAACCTGGTAAACGTGCAATAGACTCAGCAATAGACGAATCAGGTAATTTACCTATATCTTCTGCAGAAATAGATTCTACAACCTGTGTAGAAAAGCGTTTAGTGTTTATAGATTCAATTAAGCTGCCACGAAAGCCTTTAACCTCGATAACCTCTACGTCATCTTTTTTTATTGTATTTTCTTGAGCAGCTAGTGTTGCAAAGCTTGATAAGCCTGCAGCTGTTAATGCCAAAGTTAATATACTTGGTTTGAACATAGACATAATGTTTCCCGTTACCCATATTGTGATACCCGCATTCATTGTTTGAGTGATAGTCAAACAGGCGAGCTAATTTTGTTGTCAGGATGAATATTAACGCCAGCTTTATTTTATTAACAACTTTATGCATACGTATTCAACCGTTACAGAAGGATTTAACATTAACATGAACTTGAAAAAACAAAGACTAACCAATTGATTTAATTATATATAAAAACAAATAAATTCAATTGTAAAACATTGCTCGTTAAATTCACTCTATTAACAGTTAATAGCTCACTGACCTTGATGTAAACAAAGTGAAACTAATTAGTACCGCTATGGAAAATAAGAACTATTAAGCATCAACCAAGTGTTGAATTGGTCAGACCATTAAAGGTGAAACATAAAATATATTTCCCTTATAGGACAAGCTATTAGGTTTAGTTCGAGTAAGAAAATAGCTAAATTATATAATTGGTAAACAAAAAACACACAAATCGAACATTTTTAATGATGCCTAAGTACTTATTTTTGATAATTTAATTGTATTAATTTTAGTGCATACGTATGCAGGCTTTTTACAGTGTTCAAGGCTTCACGTATGCTTTTTCAAATAACGTGATTAATCTTAATCACAAATAAGAATAGTCTAAATACTGTGTGGAATGACGGAGAAAAGCATGACCCAAAAGCAGTGGTATAAAGGTGCGGTTATTTATCAGGTTTATCCGCGTAGCTTTCAAGATAGCAACAACGATGGTATTGGTGATTTAAAAGGAATTATTAATCGTATTGATTACATTAAAAGCTTAGGCGTTGATGCTATTTGGATTTCACCTTTTTTCAAATCGCCAATGAAAGACTTTGGCTACGATATTAGTGACTACCGCGACATTGACCCGCTTTTTGGTGATTTAAACGATTTTGATGAGCTAATAAGCCAAGCCCATGAGCGTGATATTAAAATAATTATTGATCAGGTATTAAGTCACACCTCCGATCAACATCAGTGGTTTTTAGATAGCCGCGATAATTTAATAAACGATAAAGCCGACTGGTATGTTTGGGCCGATGCAAAAGAAGATGGTACAGCGCCAAATAACTGGCTTTCTATTTTTGGTGGTGGGGCTTGGCAGTGGGAACCTCGTCGCGGGCAATACTACTTGCATAATTTTTTAACCGAACAACCGGATCTTAACTTTCATAATCCAGATGTAAGAAAAGCAGTGCTTGATAATGTAGAGTTTTGGCTTAAAAAAGGCGTTGATGGTTTTAGACTCGATGCTATTAATTTTTGTTATCACGATGCACGACTACGCGATAATCCAGCTAAACCAAAAGATAAGCGTCAAGGCCGTGGTTTTAGTGAAGATAATCCGTATGCGTTTCAGTACCATTATTACAACAATACTCAGCCAGAAAACATTGAGTTTATGCAAGATATTCGTGCATTACTTAATAAATACCCAGGTACTGTATCACTTGGGGAAATATCGTCAGAAGATTCGTTAGCAACTATGGCAGAATATACTCAAGGCGGCGACAAACTGCATATGGGTTATAGTTTTGAGCTTTTAACAAATGATTACTCAAGTGAATATATTAGAACTACGGTTCAAACCCTAGAACAACATATGCTTGAGGGCTGGCCATGCTGGGCATTTAGCAATCATGACGTAGAGCGCGTAGCAAGCCGCTGGAGCGAAAACGGTAAAATCAACTCTCAGCAATGTAAAATGTTAACCGCCCTACTTGCTTCTCTTCGCGGCAGCGTGTGTATGTACCAAGGTGAAGAATTAGGGTTAGGTGAAGCAAGTGTTGCCTTTGAAGACTTACAAGACCCGTATGGCATAACGTTTTGGCCTAACTTTAAAGGGCGTGATGGCTGTAGAACGCCAATGCCTTGGGAGCAAACTGGATCGCAGCACGCTGGGTTTAGTGAAGCCAAGCCTTGGCTCCCAGTAGATGATGCACACAAAAAACAATCAGTTGCGATGCAAACAAATGATAACAACTCAATTTTAAATGCCTACCGTGAATTTATGACCTGGCGAAAAAAGCAAACGGTTTTGCTTGAGGGTGATATTGAGTTTATTGAAACGCCTGAGCCTGTGCTTGCTTTTTATAGAACCCTTGGAACGCAAAGAATGCTTTGCATGTTTAATCTAAGCTTTCAACAAGCAAGTATTGATATGCCAACATCAATCGTTAAAGAATACACTGAGCTTAGCCATCACAGCGCAAAATTAAGCCAAGATACACTAACGCTTGAGCCTTACGCTTGCTTTTATGCAGAGTGTTAATGACATCAATAATTACACTTAATGTTACAGCTAAGCTCTAAACATAAAAAGCCCAAGTAAATTACTTGGGCTTTTTTGTACATTTAATTTTTCTAATGACTTTGGGTTTTACTGTTTAAGTAATCAGTTAGCGCAAATAGAACACCAGACATAACAAACGTAACATGAATAATCACCTTCCACAGTAATTCATCGTTTGGGTATGCACCTGAGTTAATAAATACTTTTAATAATTCAACAGCTGAAATAGCCACGATTGCGCTTATTAGTTTCATTTTTAGCCCTGAAAAACCGACTTTCCCCATCCAAGATGGTCTGTCTTCATGATTATCAATATCAAGCTTTGAAACAAAGTTTTCGTAACCGCTGAATGTAATGATTAGTAATAGCCCTGCTAATAGTGCGGTATCGACTAAGGTTAAAATGCCAACAAGTAATTCTTGATTAGTTGCTGAAAACGTCGCAATACCCATTAAATAAAGCTGTTTAAAAAATTTTATTAGTAACAATACAACTGCAAAGAGTAAACCAACAAAAAATGGGGCCAGAAGCCAACGTCCTTTAAAGATAAAAGATTCTAACGCATGCTCTAATTTATTCGCTTGGCGTGGCTTTTTTTGAGGTGTATGTGATGACATTTTTTGGTCTTTTAATTTAAAAAAGCGACCTTAGCTTATAACTCACAACAACACAATGATGTGAAAATACCGATAGATGAATTACTCATCTTCACGATAAAAATATTTCGTTATCTTTTATCTCAATTTCGTTTAAAAATCAGCATACCAACAGAATTGTTCTGTACTGGGCACTATTGTTTTACGCTTCAACTTAAATAGCGTAATTCAGTCGTCACACCATTTTTTTAGGAATAAACGAATGAACAAAGCATTGCTAGCATTAATCGTAGCACCTTTATTTGCAGTATCTGCAACTTACGCAGTAGCAGACGATGCGACAAACGCCTCAGCCGAAACAATAAAAGAATACACAGAAATGTGTGTTAACTGGGCTAAAGATGACGACGTAAGTAATGAAGATCTAAATGCATACGTATTAAAGTGTGTAAATGATGAACTTGAATCAGAAGGATACAAGAAAATATCTTCTGTAAAAATTTAATAATATTCATACCAATCTGCTTGTATATGTGGTCTATTTAACGATAAGAAAATCGCGCTAGAACTAAGCAAAAATTTTGTATCTAGTTGTTCTAAATAAAAATTTTTAACAACGTTGTAGAGTGATTTAATTCGATAAATTGTTCAAATATTTATGCAGGTTGGTATTATATGTGCGGCTAACAAAGCCATTGCGAAGTACATATAAATAGATAAAAAAAACCGGAATCGACACAAGCTGTGCGTTCCGGTTTTTTTAGCTTTTAAAAGCGATGAATAAGCGATTATTTACTTATTCAGCCTCTTTTTTTGCTTTTGGCTTAGCCTTTGCTTTAGCAGGGGCTTTTTTAGCCGCTGGTTTCTTTTTAGGTGCTGCTTTTTTCTTCGCTTCTTCTGTCCATTTACCCGCTTCATAATGAGCAGTCCAGCCGGTAGCTTTACCGTCAACTTCAGTCATAACATACTGAGATTTATTTTTACGGCTATAGCGTACAACAGCAAGATTACCATCAGGATCTTTAGCTGGTGCATCTGCTAAATAATAAAACTTAGGCGAAATGCGGTCTCTAAAGCGTTTTAACTCTTCTACCTTAGGTGCACGTGTTTCACGTGACTTAGGAAAAGTATTTGCGGCTAAAAAGATACCCGCAGCGCCATCACGTAAAACAAAATACGCATCTGATTTTTCACATTCTAATTCAGTAATGTGAACAGGATCTTCTTTTGGCGGCGCTGCTTCGCCATTTTTAAGTAGCTTACGAGTATTTTTACATTCTTCGTTATTACAGCCAAAGTACTTACCAAAGCGACCCGATTTAAGCTCCATGTCCGAACCACATTTATCACATTCGATAATTGGTCCATCATAGCCTTTAATTTTAAAGGTACCTTCCTCAACTACATGGCCTTTACATGCGGGGTTATTACCACACACGTGCAATTTACGAGTTTCGTCAATTAGGTATGAGTCCATTGCTGTTTCACAAATTGGACAACGCTTCATTTGCATTAACTTTTCAGTTTCTACATCTTCAACATCTGCAGCTACAGCTTCATCACCCGATACCAAGTTCATCGTTGTAGTACAACGCTCTTTTGGTGGAAGGCTATAACCAGTACACCCTAAGAAAACACCGGTTGAGGCCGTGCGTATACCCATTTTTCTGCTACACGTAGGGCATTCAATATCTGTTTCAACCATCTCGTTAAGACGCATACCACCTTGTTCTGGCTCATCTTTGGCGACAGTTAGTTGCGTTGAAAAATCAGCATAGAATTTATCAAGTACTTCAGTCCAAACGCGCTCGCCTTCCGCGATATCATCTAGCCGACCTTCCATTTTAGCGGTAAAGTCAAAATTCATTAAATCTGTAAAGTTTTCAACTAAACGATCGGTAACAATTTCACCCATTTTTTCAGCGAAGAAACGGCGATTTTCAACACGTACATAACCACGGTCTTGAATCGTTGAAATAATAGATGCGTACGTAGAAGGACGACCGATACCTCGTTTTTCAAGCTCTTTAACCAAACTCGCTTCACTAAAACGCGCAGGCGGCTTGGTAAAATGTTGCTTAGGATCAAGTTCAACAAGAGTCAGTGTTTCACCTAATGTAACCGGTGGTAATGATTGATCTTCTTCATTCTTTTTGCGAATTGCAGGTTGTACTTTAGTCCAACCATCAAAGCGTAATACGCGACCCTTTGCTTTGAGCTGAAAATCGTTTGCTGCAACAGTCAAAGTAGTTAGATCATATTCTGCAGGCACCATTTGACATGCAACAAATTGACGCCAAATAAGCTCGTATAATTTTTTAGCATCAGCGTCAACGCCTTCAATGTGACCAGAAAGCACTGTTACACTTGATGGACGAATAGCCTCATGCGCTTCTTGTGCATTGCCTTTAGAACTGTAGTTAATTGGATCTTTTGGTAAATATTTTTCACCAAATTGCTCAGTTACATATTCACGACACATAGCAACTGCATCTTTTGACAGATTAGTGGAATCGGTACGCATATACGTAATGTAACCACCTTCATACAAACGCTGAGCAAGCATCATGGTCTTTTTAACGCCATAACCTAAACGTGTACTTGCCGCTTGTTGCATTGTTGAAGTAATTAAAGGCGCACTTGGACGACTCTTACTTGGTTTTTCTTCAACATTAACAACTTTATATTCGGCATTCTCAAGGCTTTTAACTGCTGCGCTAGCCTGAGCTTCATTTACTGGCTTAAATGGCTTGTCGTCTTGTTTGGTTACTTCTAAACGTAACTCTGACTCTGTGTTTTTAACATCAGCATGAATATCCCAAAACTCTTCTGGTATAAATGCCTTAATTTCACGTTCACGTTCAACCAATAAACGCACTGCAACTGACTGAACTCGACCTGCAGAAAGTCCGCGAGCGACTTTTGCCCACAGTAATGGCGACACCATAAAGCCAACAACGCGATCTAAGAAGCGTCGCGTTTGCTGAGCAAAAACCATATCGGTATTTAACTCACCCGGCGTTTCGAACGCTTGTTGAATAGCATTTTTAGTAATTTCGTTAAAAACTACGCGTTTATACTTTTCAGGCTCTCCACCAATGATTTCTTGAAGGTGCCAAGCAATCGCTTCCCCTTCTCTATCCAAATCCGTTGCGAGATATATTTGATCTGCATTTTCTGCCAGTTTTTGTAATTCTTGGACAACTTTTTCTTTACCCGGCAATATTTCGTAATGCGGTTCCCAGCCTTGTTCAGGGTCAATTCCCATACGTGCGACTAAGTTGGTATAATCTCGTTGTTTTTTATACGCTGCTTTTTCTTCAGGTGGCAATTTACGAACTTCTGCTGGCGTTTTAGTTGCCGGCACTTTAGCTTTGCTCGAACCCGAAGTAGGTAAATCTCGTACATGTCCAATACTAGACTTTACGATGAAATCATTACCTAAATATTTATTAATTGTTTTAGCCTTAGCAGGTGACTCTACAATTACTAGCGATTTGCCCATAGTTGCCTATTTCTAACCAAATATTAAAAATGTGTTTACCGCTCTAAGCGGCGCGAATATTTATAGGTATATCTACAAACACTAGTTGTTACAAGCTTTTAATACAAACTTTTCAGTATTTACTGAATAAACGAACAATTTCTGTTGCTAATTTAAACAAACAGGTGTTTTTAGAATAATTGTTGTGGAATATATAGAACACAAACAAAAATGCCAACCTAAAGGTTGGCATTTTTTTGAAACATCATAAAATTATAGCTTAGCGTCGTCAGTAACTGCAATTGAAGTTGACGAAATAAGACCCGATGTAGCTTCAACACTAATTGTTAAAAAACCATCAGTTATATCATTTCTTCCATCGGCTGGCTCTCTTGTTATACCAAAGGAAATACCTACAGGCACAAAACTTGTTGTATTAGGAAAGATATAACTGTTAGTGCCCGTTAGAATACCATTTTCAGAGGCGATACTTACCTCACTCCCAACGGGTAAAGGGTTATTATAGGCATCAGCTATGAACACGGTTAATCCAACACTATTAGTTCCTGTCGCTTCTGTTAAGTCTATTGAATCAACTCCACACATTAGCTGGCCTGTTGAACTACGCACTAAAGGCCCTGTAGGGTCACTATTTACACGCACCTCAGTCGCTGTTACGCCTGTAATAGCAGCACAATCATTGGCATAAGTTATTAACCTAAAGAAAGCAGCATCACCAGACATTACAATTTCTTGGTTTTGAAATACGTTAACCATTTGGCGGCTGCATATACCAGCAGTTTCGTCTTCTTGACGGCATAGTAAACCATTGTACAAACCGTTCTCTGTAGTCCAAGAACCATTACCATCAAAATCTACAAACTCTTCAAACTCATCGCCTGTTGAGTTATCACGTGAACAAGGATCCGTTCCATCGTTACAGTCTTTACCGCCAAAAGTGCCATCTTCATTGTTATCAATAAAAGCTTCTGGAATATCAAATAAATCATCAAAGAAGTCTTCGCTATCAAAGTAACCATTACCATTTAAGTCTGAAAAAGTCTCTTCACCAATAGCATATGCATGAACGGTTGCACGCCCCCCTAATGGTAAATCTAATGTTAGATCATTATTTAAAATACCTAATGGACACGGTAATCCACCATCACATTTTTGAGCAATTGTATTTTCGTACATTGAATCGGTAAACGGGCGTGGATTACTACTAGTCCAAGTAACACTACAAACGCCATTCGTAGTCGTACAGCTTGGTTCGATAACACCACCTTCAGTAATAAAACTTACAGCAGTGCCATCTGGTACCGGGTTATTAAAATGATCGGCTAAGCGCGCATTAACAGATACTAAAGTCCCATCAACATTTAAACCATGCGTATTAAACTCTGAGCGAGATAGTGAAAAGCTATTTTGATCAGCAATCCCTGTGCTTATAACTAAAATATCCGAAGGCGCTGTTACAACCACAGTTTCGCCACCAACATCATCTTTACTTGAAGCAATAACACGCACAGGCGTCGCAACTGCACCAGACTGAACTGTAGTCTGTATCTCACCAGCACTATTGGTGATAGCCGAAGCGGTACTAAGCGTAATTCCACCTACTGAAGTGGATAATGTAAAGTCGACAGTTCTAGAAGCTAGTGCATTACCGTTAGAATCAATTAGTTTAAATCTAACTTCTGAAATTTCACTTCTGTTAGCTCCACCTGTACCTTTTAATGAAATGACAGGTTGTGTTACTTCAATAAATTGGATGAAGCCAATATCAGCTGGAGATACATTAATCGTTGCCGTACCTGATACAGTATCACCACCAGTAACAACTGTTGCAGTAATAATATCGCCGCCAACACACGTTAAAGGTCGGTAAGTTGAACGAGCGAAACCACCAATGCTGGTAACAGCTTCATCCATCACAGCTAAACCACTTGCAACACAGCCTGATGAAAATTCTACATTTAATGGGGTTGTATAGGCTTCACCATCTTTAGTAATTTCAATAGAAATTAGTGCTGTAGCACCTGCGGCTAGAAATTCATCATCAGCTAAAGAGCTTGTTATAGTAATATCAATATCTACAGCAGCTATCTGAAATGCTTTGGTAATGCTGCTCCCCAATACTGAAACAGTTATTTCTCCAGCCCCTACATCTCTGCCGGGGATAATATCAAGTATTGCAATACCATTTACATCGGTGATTGCGGTGCCCGTTGTAGGTGAAATAGAGCCAATCGTTGTTGTTGCCGTAACGAGAGTTTGAGTTAGTGGTATGGTTGAATCCTTTTTATTAACTTTAATATAAAGGATGCCAATTGAATCACCAGAAATACCGGCAGTCTCTTCACATAAACTCACATCCTTCGTCGTTTTGAAGTCAGGTGGGCAGTTTTGGAATATTGTAAATGCTATATCGGCACTGCTTTGATTTGGATCAATCGCATCCCCACTGGTATAAAAGCCCAATGTAGATTCAACCGCTTCAAACTGAGCGGTAACAATACCAGCCCCTTCAATTGTTCCTGATGTCAAATTGAGCGTAGCTATGCCCTTTGAGTCAGTCAGTGCAGTCCCTGAACTGGGCAATAAACTACCAAGCGATGAGTTAAAGGTAACAACTTCTCCAACCGCCGGTTGACTATCAGAATCTAGAACAAGCGCCTTAATTAAACCACTTTCACTTGCACTAATCTGGCTCGTTTGTGCCAGCGTTGTCGCCGAAAGTAAGCTTAAATCAATCGTAAAATCTTCCGACAATCCCAGCACAGGAGCGTCGCCTGCTGTAGTGTAAGTATAAGCATTAGAGTTTATACTACTGCCATCTTCAGTAATATAAGTAGCTGAAACAGTTCCTGCACCAGCTTCAGTGCCAGCAAGTATATCTATTTTAGCAATGCCTTCATTATTGGTCATTGCTGTTCCATTAGACGGATTTATTGTTCCAAAGCCTGATAGATTAAATTGTATGAGCTGAAAAGCAGCTGGTTCACCATCTAACAGAAGTATTGCTTGTGCAATTGCGGGCGTTAAAAAATTTACATTTCTGGCCTCTCCTCCATTTAATGTTTGTAAATTAACGGCCAGCTCTACTTTAGGTATAACTTCAGTTTGAGTCTGAAAATCAAAAACGTCTGTATACGATGCGCCATCAATAGTATACGTCGCAGTAACTTCTCCCGCGCCTGTAATTGTTCCCGCAGAAAGTTCAACAGTGGCAATACCGTCACTTTGGGTTAATGCCGACTCTGGAGTAAGTTCACCCACACCATCAGCTAAACTGAACGTTATGCGTCTTCCTGCAACTGGGGTATCATTTTGTTTAAGTGTTACACGTAAATCTATTGGCGCGTCAGCAGTTACTGCATTTGATTCAGAGTCACTAGTTTGAGAATACCCTTGAAGGGTTACTGTATAAACAGTTGTGTCGGTGTCAGTATCACCACCCACTGTGCCATCTTTTTCAAGCGTTCCACCTCCGCCACAAGCCATGAGTAAAAAGCTAAGTAACATAATACTGAGCAATCGCGTTAAAGGCATTGACCTCTCCCTAGTGTTGTTATTATTAACTAAACGTTATTTACCTAATATTAACCTATAACCTAGTTTAAAATCACAGTTTTTTATTACTTTTTTGTATAAAATAATTTTCAATAAATACTAACTTTTTCTGTATAAATATTTATAGACTGGTAGTCTATGACAAAATTTATTAAAAGTAGATTAGGGTATATGTCAAAAATCCGTTCAATGAGTTTAACCACTCGCATCATGATAGGTATGGGGTTAGGGGTTATAGTAGGCTTTATATTTCAGGCTATTTTAGCTGGTGAAGACGATTATCTAATACCACTTGGGTTATTCTCTTTGCCAATTAAAGCATTTTTTGTCGATGGCCTTTTTCATGTGGGTGGGCAAATATTCATCGCTAGCTTAAAAATGTTAGTTGTTCCGCTCGTTTTTGTTTCACTTGTCTGTGGAACCTGCAGCCTTAGCGATCCAAAAAAACTGGGACGCTTAGGTGGCAAATCTATTAGTTTATATTTACTAACTACAGCTATAGCTATTACAGTAGCAATCTCCCTAGCCTTATTATTTAATCCCGGGGAAGGAATTGGCTTACCTTCTCAAGCGAGTTACGATGCAAAAGAAGCACCTACTCTAGCTAGAGTTATTATAGACATGTTCCCAACAAATCCATTTGAAGCAATGGCTAAAGGCAACATGCTACAAGTCATTGTATTTGCATTACTATTTGGCATTGCTATGGCACTAAGTGGTAAAGCAGGCAAACGCGTTGCTGATGTATTTGAAGACTTAAACACAGTTATTTTAAAATTAGTTACTTTATTAATGAACATTGCACCATATGGCGTGTTCTTTTTAATGGCAAAGCTGTTCACTACAATAGAGCTCAATTTAATTGTGAGCCTAGCTAAATATTTTGGCGTTGTTGTTTTGGCCCTGCTATTACATGCGCTTGTAAATTACACATTACTATTAAAAATACTAACGGGCTTAAACCCGCGTATTTTCTTAGCTAAAATGAAGCACACCTGTTTATTTGCATTTAGTACATCAAGCTCTAGCGCAACCATGCCTATTACACTTGAAACTGCGACTAAAAAGTTAGGTGCAAGCAACTCAGTTGCCTCATTTACTATACCCCTAGGTGCAACCATTAATATGGATGGTACAGCGATTATGCAAGGCGTCGCAACCGTATTTATTGCACAAGTGTTTAGTGTTGATTTAACGATTTCTGACTATTTAATGGTCATATTAACAGCTACGCTCGCATCTGTAGGCACAGCCGGTGTTCCTGGTGTTGGCTTAATAATGTTGGCAATGGTACTTAACCAAGTTGGCTTACCTGTAGAAGGGATTGCTATTATAATTGGCGTAGATAGATTGCTAGATATGACCCGTACTGCGGTAAATGTTACTGGTGACTGTATGGTTACCTGTGTTGTTGCCAAGTCTGAAGGTGAACTTGATGAAAGCGTATTCAATGACCCTAACGCAGCTAAAGATTTAGAAGATTATCATAAGTCTATTGATTCATAATCTATGACTATTGAGTTATAAAAAACCTTGATGTTTTGCATCAAGGTTTTTTTCGAGTAAAAATAATTAGCTTGTTCTCAGGTTAAAAATTCTAATCTAAGGATTTAGGGACTTAAATTTAGAAAGTAAGTTTATCCCGACTTTATTTACGCCACTACTCAAGCCAAGCGCTAGCTTATCGCTCAGTCCTTTTTTGACTTTATATTTAATTTTATAGATTTGGCGTTCATGTTGCTGCTCTAATAAAGCATCATCACTTGTTTTTATAACATCTACCAAGCCTTTTTCAATAGCTTGCGTTGCAAACCAATGCTCGCCTGTCGCAACTAGATTTATATCTAAACTTGGGCGTTGTGTACTCACAAATGTTTTAAATAAGTCGTGAGTTTGTTCAATTTCTTCGCGAAATTTTTCACGAGCTTTATCCGTATTCTCACCAAATAAAGTCAGTGTACGCTTAAACTCACCAGCAGTTATTTGTTCAAATTCAACATCATTTTTCTTCAATATTTTATTAAAGTTAGGAATTTGAGCAATTACCCCAATAGAGCCAACAATTGCAAATGGTGCAGCGAGTATTTCATCGGCAACACATGCCATCATGTACCCTCCACTGGCAGCCACTTTATCAATTGAGACACTCAAGGGTATGCCAGCATTTTTAATACGCTGTAGTTGCGAAGCAGCAAGTCCGTACCCATGTACAACCCCGCCACCACTTTCTAAACGAATAAGGACCTTGTCTTTACTAGGTTCAGCAATAGAGATAATGGCTGTTATTTCTTCTCGTAAGCTTTCCACCTCGTGTGCATCCATACTGCCCACAAAGTCAATTACATATAAACGAGGTTTAGCTTCGTCTTTATCTGCTTTTTTACTTTGCGATTTAATCTGTTTTTGGTGTGCTTTAAGCTCTTTTTTACCGAGCGTATTTTGCAAAAAACTTTCTTTAAGTTCTTCTAATTGCTCTGATATATCATCTATTTGTATTTCACCTTTTTTAGCTTTTGGCTTAACTGCAGCGCCAACTATCAACATTAGAATAACTGCGATAGCGATAACAAAAGTAACTGTTTTAGCAAAAAACAAACCGTACTCGTATAAAAATTCCAACTGGTTTCTCCATTTATAAATTTCAGCTAATTTAACATGCTTTAAAACAAAAAAAAGCCACTTTTCAGTGGCTTTTAAAGGTTAATTATTTTACTGGTTATTAATCAGTCACAACTTCAGAGTCTGAAACTAACAACATACGTCCACGTGCAGCTAAATAAGTAGCTACTTGCAGCTGCATTTCTGCATTAGCAGCAGCACTGCCTTCAACAGTTGAAGCCTTTGCAGCATCTTGAGCTGGCGTTAATATAGAACCATGATGCCCTTTAGTAAATTTAACTAAATAGCTCGAAGGTGTTTCACTTAATGCTTGCGAAGTACTTACTGTTTCAAGACCCATCAAGTTAGCTAATGGAATTGTGCCAGAAATAGGATTATTAGCTGCCATTGGCGGTATCACTTGGTCGGGCTTGTTATCAACACCATCACCCACAACAACATTAGTATAAACAGGAGTACCTAATGCTTTCACCGTGGCAGCGTAGTTAGTTGGATCGCCACTATCAAGTGCTGTTTGTGCCGCAAATGCAAACTGTGTAAATACACCTTGAATGTTAGTAAGTTTAGTCGTTTCACCCGCAGTAGTAAGTGATGCAACATATTCATTGTAACCACATGTCAAGTAAGCTTCCATGTCTGGTACTAATGAGCCACAGTTAGAAAGCGCAGCGCCTTGTAGGTAGACATTAAGTTCATCAGCTTCGGTTGTACCAGCTTGTGAAAGTACTGAACCTTGAATAAATGGACCAAACGCAGCAGATTCAAGTAAGAAGCTTGCTATGCCACCGCCGCCACTTGCAAGTGCTACTGTATTTACATTAAACAGTGGGTCAACAGTAGGCGCCATTGGGCTATTAGCTTGAGCAATAAATGCCGGGGCTACAATAGACCCTAACGAATGCCCGATGTAGGTAACATCTTTACTATTGATAGTCGTATCGTTAATAAAGTTTAAACCCAAGCGTAAGCCTAATAAATCAGCCGCTGATTGACGTAGGCTATCTCGCGCAACAAGTAATGAACTCAAGTCCATATAACTAAGTACCGAACCTGTTGTTGCATTAAAGTCATCACTTCCATCACCATCAACATCGATACCGCGTTCACCATGTCTTGGGTGGTCAATTGCTACAGTTGCAAAACCTTGAATAGAAAGTTGGGCAGTTAACGCTAGCATACTTTCTTTTTGCGTAGTAATACCATGCTGCATAATTACAACAGGCCAGCCATTTTCTGGCATTTCAATAGCCGGTAATTGTAGTTGCGCACGAACACCGTTAATAATTGGTAAAATAGGTTTTGTTAGTTGTACTGGCACATTCGCCATGCTTTGTACTTTTGGAATGGTATTATATTTAGTTAAATGACGCGTGCTGTCTAAACCTAAATCTCGAAGCTGTCCACTACTCAATGCAAAACATAACCCGTCATTCTCACTAATAGGTTCTGCAGGAAAAGCATCACCGGCAACAGCTTTATAACCAAGTATTGCTACCGCGTTATCACACATACCTTGCCAATATGTATCGTTTAAATCACTTATCTCAGTGCCTGTTGGAGTCCCTAGGTACATAGGAAGCATAATGCTACCCTTTTGATATTGAACACCAGAAAAAGCAGGCGATACTTCAACACCTTGTGAAGCAAATACTTGTTGTACATTTACCATTGGTTGTTCTGGTACTTGCACAGCAGGTGTTGCCATACTTGGCTGTTGCAAGCTCACTGCTAACAACTGCTTGATAGTACCCAGCACAGGCCCTGCTGATTGAATAGTCATCGCACCTGAGAAAATAATGTCGTCTTTCGTAATATTTCCAGAACTAACAACTACATTTTCGTAGCTATTAACTGCGCCCTGCAAACCAAGTTGGGCTGCTGTAATTAATGGCGCTTCTTGTTTAACTAACCCATAAGTTGAAGATGGCTCAATAGAGCGACCCAATGAGTCTTTAAGCCCTGTTGTTAATACATTAATGTATGAACTACCAGCTTTAAATGGTTTTAGAGGAACAATTGCAACAGCATTACCTGAAGCTTGAGTAACAAAGTCAACACCAAAGGTAAGTTCGCCCACTAATTTACAAGCAGTACCTGCAGCTACTACCGAACATTCTTCATCCGTTAAGCTTGCACCCATTATTACTTCAAAAATTCTAACCGTACCAGGAGCCCCAGCAGATGCTTCATCTAAACTTACACTCGGTGGGAATGTTAAATCAATTTTATAAGGAACCTGCGAAGACCAACCATCAAGTGCGCCTAGAGCCAATTGTGGGTTGGCATAAGCTGTGCGTGGAATAGACACGTTATCATCATCTAATTCACCAGGAATGTTTAATGTACCGTCTTGGGTACCACTCATTAACAAATCGTTTGGAACAGATATAACTCCATTAGCAGGGTCAAAACTTACTGTTGCCGTTGGAATAACTGGGGCTGTGTCGTTTTTAACATCTTTTAACGTTTCTCCACCGCCACAACCTGCTAAAGCAGCTGTAACCGAGAGTGAAAGTAGCATTTTTTTCATATTGTTGGCTCCGCACATATTTTATTTTTATAGTGTGTTTAATCAGTGTATTAAGTTAAAACAATGTAATCAGGTTATTAATGAGACATTAGACCAGTTAAACTTAACGTAAAGTTTCTATTTTCGCCACCTAATTTTGCAATAAATTCGATTACTTCACGTTTTGCTATGTTAAAATTAAAAAAATCATACAATTTGGTACTTTTATGCACACTTATCAAGCAGCTGAAAACGCACTCAAAGATAAAGTTATTTTAATAACAGGCGCCGGCGATGGCATTGGTCGAGTAGCAGCCATTACATATGCAAAGTATGGTGCTACGGTTATTTTATTAGGTAAAACAACTAATAAACTTGAATGTGTTTACGATGAAATTGTTAATGCAGGTTATCCTAAACCTGCAATTGTGCCTATGGATTTAAAAGGCGCAACGAAGCAAAACTACCGCGACCTTGCCGCAACGATTGAATATCAGTTTGGCCGCCTAGATGGGCTTCTTAATAATGCCGGTATTTTAGGCTCGCTTGGCCCACTTGAGCATTTTTGCTCATCTACGTTCGAAAACATAATGAAAGTAAACGTGACTGCACAAGCGATGATCACTAAAGCCTTGTTTCCGGTTCTTCGTAAATCTGATAATGCATCAATCGTATTCACATCATCAGGTGTTGGTCGCAAAGGCCGTGAATTTTGGGGACCTTATGCCATTTCGAAATTTGCAGTAGAAGGCATGATGCAAACATGGGCATGTGAAGTAGGTAAAACAAACATTCGTGTAAACTGTATTAACCCAGGTGCTACGCGCACTTCAATGCGAGCGGCTGCATATCCAGGTGAAGATAGAGACGCGCTTGCTACACCAGAGGATTTAATGCCTACCTATTTATATCTAATGAGTGACGATTCTAGTGAAGTGAATGGCGAATCGTTAGATGCTCAGGTAAAAAAATAACCCAGCCTAAGTCCTGTGTTATTTAAAAGCACATTAAAAAAGCCGCAATTAGCGGCTTTTTTGTGTTAAATAAATAACTAATTGACTATTTACGTTTAGTCGGCTTAACACGTTGATTGTGTTTTTTAACTGCTTTACGGATTTGGTTGATTTTAGCGCGTTTATCTTTGCGCTTTTCTGGCATAACAGAAAGCTTAGTCTGCGTCTCCCGACCTAATTTAACGGTTTTACGTAAATAGTTTACCGTTTCTAGATCATACTCCATCCAACCACCTTGCGGTACGCGCTTATCTAGCTCCAATTTACCGTAACGAATACGAATAAGACGAGATACTTCCGCATCTTGAGATTGCCATAAACGGCGGACTTCGCGGTTACGCCCTTCATTTAACGTTACGTTAAACCATCGGTTAACACCTTCGCCACCCATTGGGGTTACAGTCGTGAATTTGGCTGGGCCATCTTCAAGCTCAACACCACGTAGTAGGTTTTTAACCGTTTCGTTGGTTACTTCACCAAATACACGTGCAGAGTATTCACGTTCTACTTCATAACTTGGGTGCATTAAACGGTTTGCTAGCTCACCATCATTAGTAAACAGCATCAAACCTGATGTATTAACGTCTAAGCGGCCTACTGCAATCCAACGATCGCCATCAATACGAGGAAGTCGGTCAAATACAGTACGACGCCCTTCTGGATCTTTACGTGTACTTAGCTCACCTTCTGGTTTGTTATACATAATTACACGACAAATTCTATCTGCTTTTTCTTCAATTTTCACAGTGTGTCCGTCAACACGAATTAAGTCTGTTTCCTCAACACGGTCGCCTAACTTTGCCACTTTACCGTTTACACTAACGCGGTTTGCATCAATGTATTTTTCCATTTCACGGCGCGAGCCTACGCCTGCACGGGCTAGGACTTTTTGTAACTTTTCACCTTGTATACTCATTCGGATGGTTCTCTCACAGAAGGATCACTTAATAACTGGTTAATTTTACTTTGCTGCTCTGTTGGCAGTGCTGGTAAATTATCTAAACCTGTTAACGAAAAATAATCTAAAAATTGTTTTGTAGTTGCATATAAAGCCGGTTTACCCGGAACCTCTTTATGCCCTACCACTTTAACCCACTCTCTTTCGAGTAAGGTTTTTATAATATTCGAACCCGTAGTAACTCCCCTTACTTGCTCAATTTCGCCACGTGTAATGGGCTGCCTGTATGCAATAAGCGATAATGTTTCCAGTAAAGCACGTGAATACTTAGGCGCACGTTCTTGCCACAAATTATTTAACCAAGGGCTTAAACTACTACATGCCTGAAAGCGATAACCACTGCCAACTTCGACTAGACGAATACCACGAGTTTGAAAATGTTCTTGTATAGTATCTATTGCGTCGTTTATTCGCGCCATAGAAATAGCTAAATCTATTAATACTACGTCTTTAAGGTGGCGCTTACTAAAAGGCTTATCTGCAACAAAAATAGCTGCTTCAATGATCTCAACTAGTTGTTCATCACTAATTCGCCGACCCGCCATACACACTCTTAACAAATAAAAATACACAGCCATCTATTATGACAGAACAACACCAAACTAGGAAAATATATCTACTAAATAACTAGATTTTAAACACAAAAAAAGCCAGTGATTATCACTGGCTTATAATTTACTCTTTAAAACAACAAATATTAGCTATGTTTAATGGCTTCTAATGCATCATCTTCAGCTACTGCGTTACCGTATTTTTTAATGTAACCCATAAACTCGCTTTTACTGATGCGCTTATCTTGGTTTTCATCCATATAACCAAAATGATTTGAAATATCATCATCGTTGCCTTCAGCAATCGAAATATAACCGTTGCTATCATTATCTAAACTTGAAAAACTACTCTCAATTTTATCAAACTTAGCTATTTCAGCTTTAAACGCTGATTCACTTACGTCACTATCAGTCGCCACTTTACCTGCATTAAGCTGCATGTAGGCGTTAAATTCTTTACGGCTAATTTCATTATCCATATTGGTATCAATATTCGAAAAATGCTCCCAGATGCTATCATCATCCGCTTCGACTTTTGAAATGTAGCCATCGCTGTCGTTGTCCAGGCTTGCAAAATCACTGTCTATTTTCTCAAGGCCTTGATTTGAAGAACAAGCCGCGAGGCTCAAAGATGCTAAAATTGTTGTTGCTAATGTTAACTTTTTCATAAGACGTGTCCTTGTAATTAAATAAATGTCACTTTAGCTAATACAATTCGGATGCCAATGTTAGTTAACTAATTAAAATCAAATAGTTACAAATAAATAGAGCATTTAACAAACAATTTCAATAAGTTATATCTGAAAACTTTGCAAAGTGCTTTGTAATTTTTGCAAAAAAAAAGCCCAGTATATATAAATATACTGGGCATGCTTTTCAAATCTTTGTGTTATTAAATAGCCGCATTTTGATAACGTTTTACAAAATCAGTTACTTTTTGACCATTACACTTTAGAGAGTTTAAATTACCGATTTTTTGACGAACTGGCGCTAGACCTTGTTTTAAAGCAGTCATACACAGTTGTGTTTCTTGTTGAGTGTCTTTAGCAAACACTTCAACTTTAGTTTTAATCACTTCAGTAGTTGTTCCTTTTTTAGCAATATCACGAATATCTTCGCCATTACACAAAATACTTTGTGAAAAGCGTGATAAAAACACACCATGCTGGGCTGCTTCTTTACGAGCGGCAGAAAAGCCTTTATTGGCACTTAATACACACAATTTAGATTCTATTTTATTATCTTTACTAAAATACGAATTACTTTGTGCCGAGACCGTAGTTGATGCTAAAAGTGCTGCAGCTAAAATTAGTTGTGTTTTCATGTGAGATCCTATTTGAACGAGCTTATTGAGTAATTTCGCGCATTATATAACCTACTTTTTAGATATCAATTGAATTTTTTATTTATTTAACAAATTAATATAGCATTAACAATGTTTAAACTTTAAACACCATTTGGTCAACAATTATGCAGCGATTTTATCCATTTCAGTCATGTTATGTACGCGTAAATACTGATACAATTTAGTGCATTAAATAGAACCAATTTTAAGGTAAATTCAATGAAAGTGATTTCTTTCAATATCAATGGTCTGCGTGCTCGTCTTCATCAATTACAAGCAATTATCGATAAACATCAACCAGACGTGATTGGACTGCAAGAGATTAAGGTTCATGATGAGGCGTTCCCACTAGAAGATGTGCAAAAAATGGGGTACCACGTTTATTACCATGGTCAAAAGGCACATTATGGTGTGGCTATGTTATGCAAGAAAGAGCCTAAATCGGTCTTAAAAGGATTTGCTACCGATACAGAGGAATCGCAAAAACGCATGATAAGCGTTACTGTAGAGCAAGAAAACGGTCGTGATTTAACCGTAATGAATGGTTATTTCCCGCAAGGCGATAATATCAATCACGAAACTAAATTCCCTTATAAACGCCAGTTCTATATTGACTTGATGACTCACCTTGAAACAAACCATACACCCGATCAAGATATAATTGTTATGGGCGATATCAACATATCACCTACCGATTTAGATATTGGTATTGGTGAAGTAAATGCTAAACGTTGGTTAAAAACGGGTAAATGTTCTTTCCAACCGGTAGAGCGTGAATGGCTTGCAACATTACTTAATTGGGGCTTTAAAGACACCTTTAGAGAACAAAACCCAGAAACAGACGATCAATACTCATGGTTTGACTATCGCTCTAAGGGGTTTGTAGATAACCGAGGACTTCGAATAGATGTAGTACTTGCAACTAATGAGCTTGCAGCACGCTGTATAGATACTGGTATTGATTACGAACTGCGCGGTATTGAAAAACCCTCAGATCATGCCCCTATATGGTCAACATTTAAGTAATTACTATGCTCAGCATAACAATACAAGGGCTACTTTGGGCCCTTGTAATTATTATTGCCCTACTAAGCTTTGATAAAAAAACATATAAAACATTGCTTAATACGCCAGCCCGTCAAACTGGCGTGCTTGCATGTGCGTTAGTGTTTGCAGTGCTTTGGCGAATAAAAGCAGGAATTTTAACTGGCCTCGATTTACACATATTAGGCGTTACAGCTGCAACATTAATTTTAGGCTGGCGATTGACTATTTTAAGTAGCCTACTTGCCACAGCCCTACTGACTGCATTTGGTCAAATTGAACTTGAACTGTTACCAGTTCAACTGCTTATTGGTGCGTTTATTCCTATTTTACTAAGCTACCTTGGCTTTATAATTAGTTACCAGTATTTACCTCGTCATTTTTTTGTTTATATATTTGTTTGTGCGTTCATAACTGCAGGGGTTATAGCCTGTATAAAAATAAGCCTAGGTGCTTTATTTTACTTAGCTATAGGGCAATACAATTGGCAAGAACTCGCAGATAACTACGTTTATTTAAGTGCCATAATTTGGTTTCCTGAAGCAATGCTCAACGGTATGGCTATAACAGTTATGATCACCTATCGCCCGCATTGGGTAAAAACTTTTTACGATAAGGACTACCTAGACTCATGAGTCTACAATATCAATGCCCACTGTGTAACCACGCACTTTTGAAAACTGATTCAACACTTCGTTGTGCTAACAACCATAGCTTTGATGTTGCTAAAGAGGGCTATGTTAATTTACTGCCTGTGCAACAAAAAAACTCAAAACAACCAGGCGATTCGCTTGAAATGGTACAAGCTAGGCGTGCATTTTTAGAGCGTGGCTATTATGGCTTTTTGCAACAAAACCTTAGCGACATAATCAGTAATATAAGTGCAAATACTATTATTGATTTGGGATGCGGTGAAGGGTTTTATACTCAAGCAATAGCAAGTAAAACAAACGCAGTTGTGTACGGCGTCGACATTTCAAAATCTGCGGTTAAATATGCAGCAAAGCGCTACCCTAATTGCAACTTTAGTGTGGCATCAATTAGCCAAGCGCCTTTTGAAAGCCAATTTGCTGATGTACTTGTTAGCGTATTTGCACCTTTGTTTGAGCAAGAGCTTGAGCGCCTTGCAAATCAAAACGCAACATTAGTGGTTGCAAGCCCAGGACCTTGTCATTTAAAAGAGCTAAAATCGTATATATATTCAAAAGTAAACGAACATACTGAAATATCTTCGCCAAAAGGGTTTCAAAAATCAGAGCAAGCTCTTTTAACAGAGCATGTAGCGCTTAGCTTTACTGATATTAAAGACTTAATAATGATGACGCCATTTGCATGGAAGTTCAGGCCAGAACATTGGGAAGCACTCAAGGAAAAAGGCGAGCATACTGTCACCTTGTCATTTTACATTACGCAGTTTACAAAAACTGCATAATCAAATTTGGGGTTATTTAGGCGTAAGTTTAACGACGTCTAAAATTGCTCTTTCGTAAACGCTTTATCCATTTTATCAAACATGTCTTTAAGTAGACTCGCAAGCTCCAAATAACGAGGCTTTTTTTCGCTTAACTGCGCTTGATAACCGTTGGCAACCATTTTTGTATAAAGCTCGTGATACCACTTTTGCATGGCTGGCTCTAAAGGTGTTTGCGCACGCTTACCTAGCCATAATAACCCTTGTAACGGTAACGAGATAAAAAACAAAGCACTCGCAATAGCTTGCGGTAAGAAGTCTGAACCGAGGTAATTCAGCTGAAAAAATAACGTAAGCATGGCTAAAATAGGCATAACTGTGATCGCAAGATCAGTAGCTTTAATAACCTTAAACTCGATGAATAGAGGTGCTAACTCTTTTCTCATTGGCCATTGTTTTGCATACAACCGCCCTGTTTGTACTTGTGACATCACACTTTTTTGCATCATGACTCCTCACAGTGACTCTATTAAAACACAATACTAAATTGATTATTTCTAAAGTGTAACACAATTTTAAGGGCCTTTACTTTCTCAGTAAAAGTGCTTAAATTTGCTGTTAAAGTGTGCAAAACACTAAACTAAATTCCATAACTGGGGTAAAATATTTCGCATTGATTCAGCTACATTTTAGTTTAGCTTAATTAAATGTTTTAGCCTTATTTATCACTCTGAGTGTAACGATTAATGTTTCACGTTCACTTACTAAATTTTGTTTATGGAAATGAATTTATGCCAACAACCTCCCCTAAGTCACAACACGTTTTAGTACTAAATTGTGGTAGCTCCAGCTTAAAATTTGCCATTATTGATGCAAACACGGGCCACGAAATTATATCTGGTCTAGCAGAGCGCTTAGGTGCAACAACTCCTTCTATAAAATATAAATTCAACGGCGCTAAAACTGTCATTAACTTAGTAGCAGGTCAAGCCCATGCAGAGGCAATAGATACGTTAGTAAGCCTAATAAAAGATCATAGCTTAGATGAGCAACTTATTGCTGTGGGTCATCGTGTTGTGCACGGCGGCGAGCATTTTACGCAATCGGTTTTGATTGACGAGAAGGTCATTGCGGGTATTACACAGGCAGCAACACTTGCGCCACTTCACGGACATGCTAATTTGTTAGGCATTGCATCTGCACAGGCATCGTTCGAAGGCTTACCACAAATAGCCGTATTTGATACTGCGTTCCACCAAACGATGAATGAAGTAGCTTACCTTTATGCACTGCCATATAAGCTATATACAGAATTTGGCGTTAGACGTTATGGGTTTCATGGCACAAGCCACTTTTATGTTGCAGGCCAAACAGCAAAACTACTTAATCAACCTATTGAGCAAAGTAACTTTATCAGTGCCCACTTAGGTAATGGTTGTTCAGTGTGTGCTATTAAAAATGGTAATAGTGTAGATACCAGTATGGGCCTAACACCACTAGAGGGCCTAATGATGGGCACCCGTAGTGGCGATATAGATCCAGGCCTGTTTAACTTTTTAACCACGCAGCTCGATTACACTGCACAGCAAATAGATAACTTGCTCAATCAAAAAAGTGGTTTATTAGGTATCAGCGAGCTTTCTAATGATTGCCGCACAATCGAAGAAGCGGCTGTTGCCGGTAATAAAAAAGCAATACTCGCGCTTGATATGTTTTGCTACCGTCTTTCAAAACAAATTGCCGCTTATATGGTACCACTACAACGCCTTGATGCGATTATTTTTACCGGCGGTATTGGCGAAAACTCTGATATTATTCGTGAAAAAGTAATCTCACAGCTTGCCTTTTTAGGACTTGATTGCGATAAACAAGCTAATCTTAATGCTCGTTTTGGCCAAGAAGGCATTATTAGCTCTTCACTGGCACGTAGTAAAGCCGTTGTCATGCCCACAAATGAAGAGTGGGTTATTGCACTTGATGCTGCAAACATAGCAAAGGAGCTTTAATATGGCGCGTCGTATTATGTTAATTCCTGTCTCTACAGGTGTTGGTCTAACCTCTGTCTCTGTTGGTTTAGTGCGTGCTCTTGAACAAAAAACAGTTAAAGTTAACTTTTTTAAACCAATTGCGCAGCCCCGCTCGGGTGAAACGGGCCCTGAAAAATCAACGCAAATAGTTACCCAAGGCTCACCGATTAACCCACCTACACCTTTTGCACTCGATTACGCAGAGCAAATGATTGGCGATGGCAAAGGTGACGACCTACTAGAGGAAATTGTTGAGCGTTTTGAAAGCAAAATAAACGACGATGAAGTAGCCATCATTGAAGGTATGGTCCCTACTCGTCGTCAACCTTACGCTGGACGTGTAAATCGTGAAATTGCACAAACACTTGGCGCCGACATTGTATTTGTACTCACCCCCGGTAATTACAGCATTACACAAATAGAAGACCGCCTTGAAATCGCAGCGGGTAACTATGGTGGAATTGATCACCCTCGCGTACTTGGCTGTATTTTTAATAAAGTAAATGCGCCACTTGATGAAGAGGGCCGCGCTCGCGCCGATTTAGTTGACACCTACAAACCAGAAGAACTTGAAAACGAATTAAATCGTTTAGCGTCGTTACCTATTTTTAGAAAAAACCCGTTTATGTTACTTGGTGCAATTCCGTGGGATTTTGACCTCGTCGCACCTCGCGTAAAAGATTTAAGCGCGTATTTAAAAGCAACGATAATAAACGAAGGCGATATGCTGCATCGTCGCCTGCGTCGTATTACTTTTTGTGCGCGTACAGTGTCAAATATTTTAAATTACTTTACCCCAGGTGCCTTATTGGTAACACCAGGCGATCGCTCAGACATACTCGTAGCTGCATGTTTATCAGCTATGAATGGCACTAAGCTTGGCGCTATATTACTCACCGGTGGCTTTGAGCCAGAGCCACGTATTATGGCCTTGTGTGAGCAAGCTATGCAAACTGGCTTGCCTATACTCGCTACTGATGGCGATACATGGCGCACCTCGTTATTACTGCATAACTTTAATATGGAAGTACCAAACGACGACGACCAACGAATTGAAAAAGTAAAAGATCATAACGCTGAACATATTGATTCTGACTGGTTAGACACGTTAGCAAAAAGCGTAGGTAAAACACGTAAATTATCGCCTCCAGCATTTCGTTACTTGTTAACAGACAAAGCCCGTAAAGCCGGAAAAACAGTTGTGCTACCAGAAGGCAATGAACCTCGTACTATTAAAGCGGCTGCTATTTGTGGCCAACGCGGCATTGCTAAAACTATATTGCTTGGCGATCGCGAAGAAATAATGCGCATTGCAGAGCAACAAGGGATTGAGCTTAACGAACACGTAAGTATTATTGAGCCTAAAAGCATCATTAATGATTATATTGCGCCTATGGTCGAAATTCGTAAAAGCAAAGGTCTAACTGCCGTAGTCGCGCAAGAGCAGCTGCAAGATAACGTGGTACTTGGCACAATGATGCTTGAGCAAGGTAAGGTAGATGGCTTAGTGTCGGGTGCAGTAAACACCACTGCCAATACAATTCGCCCACCACTGCAGTTAATTAAAACAGCGCCAGGATCATCGTTAGTATCATCCGTGTTTTTTATGCTGCTGCCTGACCAAGTGTTAGTTTATGGTGACTGTGCGATTAACCCAGACCCTAATGCTGAACAACTTGCAGATATAGCTATTCAATCTGCCGACTCTGCTGCTGCATTTGGTATAGAGCCGCGTGTAGCTATGATCAGTTACAGTACGGGTACGTCTGGCACGGGCGCTGATGTAGAAAAAGTACGCGAAGCCACAAAAATAGCGCAGCAAAAGCGTCCTGATTTAATCATTGATGGGCCACTTCAATACGACGCAGCCATTATGGAAAACGTGGCACTTAAAAAAGCACCTAATAGCCCTGTTGCAGGTAAAGCGACTGTATTTATATTCCCTGATTTAAATACAGGCAATACTACCTATAAAGCAGTACAACGTAGCGCTGATTTAATAAGTATTGGTCCAATGCTACAAGGTATGCGCAAACCTGTTAACGACTTAAGTCGTGGTGCATTAGTTGATGATATTGTGTATACCATTGCACTAACGGCCATTCAAGCAGCACAAGCTGAAGCACTTAATTAAACATCAACACTCACATGTGCTTTTTATAGCCTAGCTATTATTTATTTAATAATTAACTAGTTAGGCTATTTATACCCTGCAACCCCCATACTTATCCACAGAAATTGTGGGTAAGTTTTTCTACCTTCGGGAATTAACTCACTTACTATCAGGTTAGTTACTGTTACACCTTTAATTTAAAGCTAATAATCTATACTATAAACCTACCGATATTGCTGTTTCGCAGGTTTTTAATGTCAAAACAAACATTACAATTACACAGCACCGTTTTATCTATACATAGCTTAGATATAGATGCCGACATACCTGCGGCGCTGTTAAAACTCCCGTTGTTTTTTATTTCTAAAACCCACGACGAACTTTCAATTGTATGCCCTAGTAGCTTTGAAATAAACAGCCTAGACACAGAGCCAAATTGGCAAGCACTTGAAGTTGTTGGCCCACTTGGTTTTTCGCTAACCGGGATAATGGCCAATATTTCGGGCGTATTAGCACGTGCTAAAATATCTATATTTTCAATTTCAACCTACGACACCGATTACATACTTGTAAAAAAGCAAACTGCACTTCAAGCTATTACGGCACTAAAAAAAGATGGCTACAGTGTGGTGGCTGAATAAATTATGAAAGCACAAAAAGTAGAATATATTGCGCAAAACAAAATACCTCGTAACGCCATTAATATTACCAGCCCTTTTTCAGGCAAAGTACTGGAGCTAAATGAACATCCAGAACCTTTGTTTAGCTTTGGCACACTTGGGCCAGGTATTATAGTGCAACTAACTAACCATAAAATTTTAGCGCCGTTTGATGGCACTTTATTACAGGTAAAAAATGCAGGCACGGAGTTTATATTACAAGCAAAAAATGGGTTGAAAGTGTTAATCAACTTAACCATTTCAACATCGCAACCAATTACACACACTCATATAGCACAGCTCAATGGTAGCAAAATAATCAAAGGCCAACGCCTTGCTTATTTTGATTTACGAGAGCTTGATACTCCTATGCTTGCTAGCCTAATTTTACTAAATGGCCACAACCTTGGTACATTTCATTACTCTCACTCACTGGTACAAGCGGGTGAAGACACTCTATTAACTATTATTAAGAAGAATTAAATCTATGATTACCTTATACGGCATTAGCAATTGTGACACGATTAAAAAAGCTAAAAAATATTTAACCGATAACAATGTCGAATTTACTTTTCACGACTACCGTAAAGATGGCGTGAATGAGCAAATGGTGAGTGACTTTGCTGATAAGCTTGATTGGGAACAGCTTGTTAATAAACGTGGTACTACTTATCGTGCATTAACTGATGAGCAAAAACAAAGCTTAACTAAAGAGAGTGCTATTTCACTGTTAGTTGAACAACCTGCAATGATCAAACGTCCGGTACTCGTAAACAATGGCAGCTACCATTTAGGTTTTAAAGCAGTTCAATACGATGAGATTTTTAAATAATGACTGTTGACGTAATTGCACTCGCTCAAGCGCTAATCCAACGAGAGTCAGTAACCCCCGAAGATGCTGGCTGCCAACAGATGATGAACGATCGCCTTGCTGCGGTTGGTTTTAATATAGAGTCATTATTTTTTACCGACACACTTAATACTTGGGCTCGAAAAGGCACACAATCACCGCACTTTTGTTTTGCAGGTCACACTGATGTGGTGCCAACAGGCCCTGAAAAAAATTGGCAACATCCGCCGTTTTCAGGATTAATAAAAGACGGTCTCTTACATGGCCGTGGCGCTGCCGATATGAAAGGCTCACTTGCAGCAATGCTTGTAGCAACCGAGCGTTTTGTTACTAAGCACCCAGATCATAAAGGTTCAATTTCATTTTTAATTACTTCTGACGAAGAAGGTCCATTTGTAAACGGGACGACTCGTGTAATTGATACGCTAGAAGCACGCGGTGAAAAAATCGATATGTGCCTAGTTGGAGAACCTTCATCAAGAGATGTACTAGGTGATGTTGTTAAAAATGGTCGAAGAGGCTCACTCACCGCTTTTTTAACCGTTAAGGGCGTACAAGGGCATGTAGCCTACCCACATTTAGCACAAAACCCAATTCATCTAGCAACCCCTGCACTTACTGAACTTAGCCAAACGGTGTGGGATAACGGAAATGAATACTTCCCTGCTACCAGCTTTCAAATTTCAAATATTAATGGCGGCACAGGCGCTGGTAACGTGATCCCGGGTGAACTAGAAATACAGTTTAACTTTAGATTTAGCACGCAAGTAACGCATGAGCAATTACAACAACGTGTAAATGACATACTGCAAAAGCATAACTTAAATTATGAATTAAGTTGGATAGTAAATGGTTTGCCTTTTATTACCGAGCACGGACCTCTTGTTGATGCCACAGTCAATGCTATTAAATCGGTAACCGGTTTAACCACAAACCTAGAAACCACAGGTGGCACATCTGACGGGCGTTTTATTGCGCAAACAGGTGCTAAAGTAATTGAACTAGGGCCACGTAACGCTACTATTCATAAAGTAGATGAATGCGTAAGTACCGATGATTTAATAGCCCTTACCAACATTTACGAGCAAATATTAGAGCAACTTTTAACATAATGGATGCCACTCAACCAACACCAATAATGTGTATTACAGGGCAAAGTGATACACATTTAACTGATATACAAAATCATCGCTTGCACAGCGCTATTACTAGCGACTTTTTAGCACTACAAAGTGCAGCTCAAAAAGCGGGATTTGATCTTACTATTGCCTCAAGTTTTCGCGACTTTGAACGTCAGTCAATTATTTGGAATAATAAGTTTTTAGGTATTCGACCTGTTTATAATAAACAGCAAGAAATTGTAGATTTAACTAAGCTAAGCGAGATTGATAAATGTATAGCTATAATGCTCTACTCTGCACTACCTGGGGCAAGCAGGCATCATTTAGGGACTGACTTAGATGTGTTTGATAAAGCCGCAGTAAGTGATGATTATAAGCTACAGCTAACACCTGATGAATACCTGCAAGGTGGGCCGTTTGCACCTTTAAGTAACTGGCTTGATGACAACTTGGGTAAGTTTGGCTTTTATCGCCCTTACCAGCATGATTTAGGTGGCGTCGCACCTGAGCTTTGGCATATAAGCCATATTAAGCAGTCACAATTATTAGTGAATAAACTTAGCGAGCAAGTACTTTTTGAATGTATAAAAAACAGTGAACTACAGGGCAAGCAGGCAATACTTGATAACTTACCTGCTATTTATACACGCTTTGTAACAAACGTAAGCACACCCCTAAAAGAAGGCTCGCTCAAATAATATTATGCCTTCTTTTTATTTAAAATAAATACCAGCACAGCGCCTAAAATTAACGCGCTTGCGACTACAAACTCCATTGTTACCTGCTCTGATAAAAACAAAACCCCGGCAATGGCTGCAAGTACCGGCACACACAACTGCACAACAGCAGCTTGGGTACTTTTAAGCAGTGGCATAGCTACATACCAAACACTGTAACCAATCCCAGATGCTATCGCACCCGAGGCACACGCAAGTAACACCCCTTCAATACTCATATTTTTTAAATAACTCATACCTACAAGTAATAAAACAGGGATAGCCACTAAGCTTCTTATAAAGTTAAACCCAGTAGTACGCAGTGGCGATACACACACTTTACCGCGAATACTGTAAATACCCCATGCTATACCGCTGAGTGCCATAAGTGATGCACCAAACAGTGAAGGCACTGCAGCGGATGGCAGCATTAAATATACAAAGCCGCCTAGCGCCACTATAAACGAGCACCACTGAAGCACACTTAATTGCTCTTTTTGATAAATACCCCAGCCAATCATAGTAAGTTGCACAGCGGAAAACAAAATAAGTGCGCCAGTGCCTGTATCGAGCTCTACGTAGGCAATCGAAAAACAAAGTGCATAAACTAAAAGGCTAATACTGCTTTGCCAGCTTCCTCTGTCACTTATAATAGCGGGGTTAAATGTGCCTTTACGTTTTAAATTATGGGTATAAATAGCCATTATAATGCCCAAACACGCTGCACCACTTAGTAAGCGAATAACTGTAAAGTTCCAAGCATCTATATAGCCTTCGGCTAAAGCCATTCTGCAAAAAAGAGAATTTGCGGCAAACGCAATTAAAGCAATGATTGTGTATATGGTGGCTTTCAAAAAAATTCCTTTGCAACAAAAAAACATTGTTGTTTAAACTTACTCGTTAATTAACCAACCACGTTCAAGCCACTGATTAATTTTAGTAATTAAAAACCCAGCGATTTGCTCACCAGGGAGCTCATTTAAACAGGATTGGCATAACTGTGCAAAGGGTGTGTTTTGTTTTAATAGATTCAGCAAGCGATGCTCTTGTTCATCAACGCTTAAATATTGTGTACGCCTGTCAATATCACGTGCAATAACCCAAAAGCGAGGTTCTGAGGCTATTGGTTCTGGCGGTGTTTGCTTTTCTTTTATTGCCTGCCAACTTTCAACCGCCAACGTATTAAACGCGACTAACTGTACACTTGGATGTAATTTTAATAGTAAATTTGGCCATTGCTGTGGTTCAATACTTTCAAGCTCTGATACATTGAGTAATGTTTTATCGCTTGCATCAAACGCGCTTAGCAATAGTCGTTCAAATTTGGCTATATCTGCAAGTATGGGGTAATCGTTAAAAGGAGTATTGGTGGCTAAGTAATCAGGTAATTTATCTGCAAAAATTCGTAGTGACGTATGAGTTGAAGGATATAAAGCTAAATAACCATCAACCATCATCTCAAATAAATCATCACCTAAGTAAATGCCCAACTGTTCGTGATCTTGTTCTACAACAGCTCTTAAACGAATTTTATAAGCGTTTTGATAAATAGAGAGTCGCTGTTGTGTGTTTAACTGCCCTTGCTGCGCAATTTGGTCGCTAATATCCGAACTTTCACCTTGCAGTAAATCCATAAACTGTTGTTGCAGCTTCGCTAAATCGCTCATGCTCTAATATCCCAAAACGGTTTCACTAGCGTTTTAGCATGCTCAAGCTCAGTTATTAAATCATCAAGGGAGCCAATATTATCATCGCGTTCAATCATAGTACTTACAGGGCCTAATGTTTTTGCATACTGAGCATATAAGTCCCATACCGCATCTGGGACATCTTCATCATGAGTATCTATAATATGCGTACCAAAGTCTTGATGTCCTGCTAAGTGAATTTGCGCAATAGCAGTACTCGGAATAGCCGATAAATAATCCATTGCGTTAAAGTCGTGATTACGTGCACTTACATAAACATTGTTTACATCCATTAAAAACTTACAGCCAGTTTGCTTATGTAATTGCGCTAAAAATTCCCACTCACTCATTTGTGAAGCGTTGTATGTTAAATAACTCGACACATTTTCAAAAATCATCTCTCGGCCTAGGTAGTCCTGAACTTGCGATATTTTATTAGCTAAATGTTCAAGCGCCTCATTGGTGTAAGGCATTGGCAGTAAATCGTGGCTATTTATGCCGCCAACTTGAGTGAAGCATAAATGATCAGACACCCACTGCGGCTCTACTCTTGCAATGGTGTTTTTTAACTGATTTAAATAGTCTTTGTTGATTGCGTCTGTACTACCAATCGACATTGATACACCATGCATCACAATGGGGTAATCAGATCTGATTTTATTTAAATAATGCCAAGGTTTTCCACCGGCTACAAAATAGTTTTCTGAAATAATTTCAAACCAATCTACAGCTGGTTTCTCTGCAATAATTTGCTCAAAATGAGGGGCTCTTAGTCCTAAACCAAAACCTAAAAAACGATTTGTCATAAACTTCCTTAATAAGCCTGAATAATAAAATACATCGTTCAGGCTTATTTTATGCGTTCGATAAATTTTTATACCAATTGCATTAAATTTGTGATCTATTATAGCGCTAAGAAAATAACGCAATAAGTGTGCTATTTAATGCGATAAAAAGATCATATTTTTAATAAAATTGGTATTAGCTACCTACAGAACCACCAATGTCACCACATGCTTTTGCTGGCATTGATACAAAACCAGTCCCTTTACATGATGCATGTCCAGCGCACGCGTTATTAGCTGTTTTACAATCATTATGACCGCCACATACATTTACATCATTACAATGTACTAAATCAGCTTTAGCTACACTGCCAACCCATTTATCTTTTACTTTACCGCCAACGTCAGCACACGCTTTTGCAGGCATAGCTACAAAACCAGTACCTTTACATGATGCTTGACCAGCACATGCATTTTCAGCTGTTTTACAATCGTTATGACCGCCACACACATTTGCATCGTAACAATGAACTAAATCAGTTGTTGCGCCATTATTTGCAACAGAACTTGATGGTGATGTTTCTGCCTCTGTAGCATTACAACCAACTAAACCTGCAACCATTACAGCCATTGCTGCACCTGTGAACTTTTTCATTTTTTATTTCCTCTGAGTGATATAACAAATAGCTAGACCGTAAAAGCTAAATTACTATTTCAGTGTAGTTGATAAAAATTAATAGAATTCACGTTTTGTTCACCAGTGTGATCTTATATTTCTAGATTAGCAGGCAATTTTACTCTACGATTTTTTACAATATTTCACACATTTAGCTAAAAATAATATGTTAATGTATGCAGGTAAATTAAGAGGAGTGCGCAGTGCGCCTAAGTATAACTTTAAGCTTTTGTTTTATTTTAAGTGGGTGTAGCACAATAGGTTTTAGTGACCTATTTAATGACTATGCCACGCAAATGACACCAATAAGAAATGCGATCGAGAAAAATAATATCGAAGAAGCGCAATCCCTTATTGCTAATAATAGCACCCTGCACAGCAGCTACTTACTCAACCAACTCGAGCAAGCTCGTTTAAACGACTTAGCGAATACAGCAAATGATGCACAAAGCAAATTTGAGAATGTGTATACGCAAATGCAAAAAAAACGTGAAGCCGCCAAAATACAAGTTAGTGCGGGCCTTGAACAAAGTAATGCGTTATTTACTAACGACTCAGCCATTACCTATGTTCCACCTGCTTACGAAATGAGCATGCTTCATAGTTATAAAGCACTTAACTATGTATATAAAAATGATATTGAAGGCGCTTTAGTAGAAATTCGTAGAGCTAATAAAGTACAAGTTGATGCACTTGCAGAAAATCAAACTGAAATAGACTCAACAATAAAAGAAGCGCAACAGCACTACCCGAGTATGAACAATGTAACCAGAGATGTAAAAAATGGCTTTCAAAATGCCTACACGTTTTACTTATCTGCTTTGCTTTACCAAAGTGCTAAACAATACGACGATGCTTATATTGATTATAAAAAAGCACTCGCTATACAACCTAACAATATTTATTTACAACAGGACGTAATACGCCTTGCTAAAAAACAAGGGTTTGCGCAAGACTTAAGTGAATTCAAAAAACGTTTTAGTGATGCACCCACAATTTCTGCAACGCAAGGCGAAGTAATTGTTTTATTTGAACAAGGCTTAGTCCCCAAACAAGATGAATTTAAACTGCGCTTACCAATTTATTCATCACGTGGCGATGCACGCTTTTATAGCCTAGCAATGCCGGTATATAAAGATAACGCCTATGTGCGCCGTCTTAACACCATAAACATTGATGCACAAAGCTTAACGCTTAGTCCACTGGTACACATTGAAGCACTTGCAGCCAAAACATTAGAAGATCAAATACCTGCAAAAGTAGCCCGTCAAGTACTTAGGTTAGTGGCAAAAGAAAAAGTGCGTGCAGAGTTTGCTCGCAGCGCCGGTGATGTAGGTAACATAATTGCCAATATTTATAATTTGGCATCTGAGCAAGCTGATACACGCAGTTGGCTTACGCTTCCAAATCAAATAAGTGTTGCAAGGCAAAACCTAAATCCAGGTGAGCATTCTCTGCATATAGGCACACAAGCGCCTATAAATTTCACCATTAGTAAGCAAGGGTTAACGTTAATTTATTTAACCTCTATTAATAACTACTTTAATTACCACGTAGTTCAACTTTAGGAGCCATCATGAAATACATAGCGCCATTATTAGCAGTCTTAATGCTCAGTGCATGTTCCAGCAAACCGATTACATCCGGTATTTCTGTTGAACAAAATAAAAGCCAGTTTAATGAGCAATTACGTGTTGATAACCCAGCTTTAAATAAAAAGCTGACTATAACTGACATAAAGAGCCGTCAAACAAACCAGTTAACCGATGTGGTAGTGACACTTTCGAGTCAGTATAAAAAATCACAGTATTTACAGTATCAATTTAATTGGTTTGATAAAGACGGCTTTGTTATTAAAGGCAACCACTCACCTTGGCAAGCACTCACCTTATTTGGTTTTGCAAAAACACAATTACCGGGCTTAGCACCAAGCTCTGATGCAGTTACCTTTTCTTTAGCAGTAAGAGAAGTGTCTACCGAATCACAAGAATTTAAAGATTAAAGGAAACAACCATGATCATCAGTAACAAATTTAAAACAGCATCAACTTACGCTTTAGTTGGTTTGAGCGCTTTAGTATTAAGTGGCTGTGCCAATAAAGCCGTAGTAAGTTATGGCGATGCACAAGCAGTAGAAACAACCGATATTAATTTTGGCTCTACCGACTTACAAAAAGTAGCAAGCCAAATGACCGATTCATTACTCAGCTCACCCGTTGTTGGCACAATGACCGCTAATAAACGCCCTGTAGTATTTGTTGAGCGTATTAAAAACAAAACCAGTGAACACATTGATACTGAATCAATCACCGATTCAATCTCAACACAAATGCTACGCAGCGGTAAGTTCCGTTTTGTAGATATGACTCGTGTTGAGTCAGTACGTGAGCAATTAACGTTTCAGAACGAAGATGCCCTTGTTAACCCTGCAACAGCCGTTGCATTTGGTAAACAAATTGGCGCGCAATATATGTTATACGGAAATTTATCGAGCATAGTTAAATCAAATGCCGATAAATCAGACGTATACTATAAATTTACGATGCGTTTAATGGATATGGAAAGCGGCCTAGTTGAATGGGCAGACGAAACTGAAATTCGTAAAACGAAAGAAAAATCAACCTTTGGCTGGTAGCTAATACCAATCGGCTTATATATGGGGTCTATTTAACGTTAAGAAAATTACGCTAGTACTAGACAAAGATTTTTGTATCTAGTGGTTCTAAATAAAAAATTTTTAACGACGTTATAGCGCAATTTAATTCGTTAAATTGATCAAAGATTTATGCAGGTTGGTATAAAAGGAGCAAGTTATGAAAGCAATTACTGTAATTATGTGCGCTTTACTTACAATAAGTGCGCCTACGTTTGCTAAATACGAGCGCAATAAAGCAGTTCCTGTGCAGCAAGTTTTATTTGGTGACGTAAAATCGGTCCGCAATATTACCGAACAAGAAATCATTCAAGACAAAAACAACGGCTGGAAAACCTTCGGCGGTGCATTACTCGGTGGTGTTGTAGGCAACCAGTTTGGTGGCGGTAGCGGCCGCACAGTAGCAACAATATTAGGCTCGGTAATTGGCGGCAGTGTTGCACATAATAGGCAGCAGCAAAGTCATTATCAGCAAAATCATTTTGTAGAGTTATTAATACAAGTTGAAAACGGCGATCAGTTTATGGTTGTTCAAGATCAAGACCAATCAATGCGTTTTAGTAAAGGCGATAACGTAAGATTAGTTTACTTGAACTACAACACGGTGCGTGTAGATAAAGCGTATTAGGCCGTGCTGAACTTTGGTGGTTGAATTTGCAGCGGCATGTTTGGTGTTTCGACAAGGCGGAACCTATGAACGGTGGTTGTTCCCCATAAATAGGCGATAACGCAGCATAAATGCGCTGCCCGAAGGGCTGAGGGATCCCCACTTTATCCAGCGGCCTCTTTTTGATAATTAAAAATAAAGTTTTTTAAACTTTTTTCTATATAGCTTTGTGTAATACGTCTCTTACATAGCTTTATGACTTGCTTGGCTAAGGTTAAAAATGAAAGAACTCGGCGATTCTTAACACTATTTGCTTGAAATTTTATATGCCACTTTCTTTTTTCTGCTTCACACCCTATAAACCATAACGCAGTGCTCGCTATTGTGGCTATCAAGCATAATATTCCTATTCTATTTATGCCGGTGCTTTTACTAAAACGCCACGAAAAACCATATCTCAAACTTTTGTCATCGCGGAAATTTTGCTCTATTTGCATTCTTTTGCTATATAAACCAACTACTCGCTTACTCGTCATTGTATTGTCTGATGTCGCGAGTAACCATGGCTCTTTCGCTAAGTTTTGATACATTTTTGTATCTTTCGTAAATCTGCTTTTTCCTTTTCTTCCTTTATTTTTTCCATGATATACGTGTAAAAATGCATCGCATGCTGTCGGGCTGGACTGAGTTAGTCTTGCTTGACCTAACGCCTTTGGTATATCGCTGGCACCAGCCCTAAGTTGTTTTAATGTATGCCATTGTGATTGCATGGCTAGTTTACACTTCATTGAGCCTCTTAATCGACCTATCATATGCCAACCAAGTTCGCGTACTTTACTATACCAAGGCGTAAGAAAGCCGCCGTCTGTTACAATATAGACACTAGGATGTCGTCCAAGTACTTCATAAAGTTCATCTAAAAACAGGCTGTTGGTTGCTGGGCTATCAAAATTCTTCTGCTCAACAATCATGTTATAAATCACGATAGAGCGCCCATCCACAAGTAAGCTTGCTCGCAGTAAGTGATAGTCGTGACCACAGGCACCGCTCCAGTCAACGGCAATTGCAAGCATTGGTAAAGAGTCGATAATAGGATGAGCTAATGCTTTATAGATAGCGACCCTTTCATTGTAGAGGTGAGTATTTTTTAAGAAGCGATCAACGCGTTTTATTTTATGTTTTACATCCACAGCGCCAGACAAATTTCTGCCGATTTCAGTTAAGGTAAGTTTATTGCCCGAAATTAATGCATTACTGCAGCTTAGTAATGTTTTTACTCTGGCATTATTGAATGGCGCTAATGCATGTTTAAAGTACTTATGGCAAACTGATGTGTCAGGCATAGCAGTTGTGACTTATGTGGGTTGTGGTGATTTACATAAGATCATAAATTGCTGTGCCTGTCACGTTTTGGGGATTCGTCAGCCCGAAGGGCTGAGGGATCCCCACTTTATCCAGCGGCCTCTTTTTGATAATTAAAAATAAAGTTTTTTAAACTTTTTTCTATATAGCTTTGTGTAATACGTCTCTTACATAGCTTTATGACTTGCTTGGCTAAGGTTAAAAATGAAAGAACTCGGCGATTCTTAACACTATTTGCTTGAAAGTTTATATGCCACTTTCTTTTTTCTGCTTCACACCCTATAAACCATAACGCAGTGCTCGCTATTGTGGCTATCAAGCATAATATTCCTATTCTATTTATGCCGGTGCTTTTACTAAAACGCCACGAAAAACCATATCTCAAACTTTTGTCATCGCGGAAATTTTGCTCTATTTGCATTCTTTTACTATATAAACCAACTACTCGCTTACTCGTCATTGTATTGTCTGATGTCGCGAGTAACCATGGCTCTTTCGCTAAGTTTTGATACATTTTTGTATCTTTCGTAAATCTGCTTTTTCCTTTTCTTCCTTTATTTTTTCCATGATATACGTGTAAAAATGCATCGCATGCTGTCGGGCTGGACTGAGTTAGTCTTGCTTGACCTAACGCCTTTGGTATATCGCTGGCACCAGCCCTAAGTTGTTTTAATGTATGCCATTGTGATTGCATGGCTAGTTTACACTTCATTGAGCCTCTTAATCGACCTATCATATGCCAACCAAGTTCGCGTACTTTACTATACCAAGGCGTAAGAAAGCCGCCGTCTGTTACAATATAGACACTAGGATGTCGTCCAAGCACTTCATAAAGTTCATCTAAAAACAGGCTGTTGGTTGCTGGGCTATCAAAATTCTTCTGCTCAACAATCATGTTATAAATCACGATAGAGCGCCCATCCACAAGTAAGCTTGCTCGCAGTAAGTGATAGTCGTGACCACAGGCACCGCTCCAGTCAACGGCAATTGCAAGCATTGGTAAAGAGTCGATAATAGGATGAGCTAATGCTTTATAGATAGCGACCCTTTCATTGTAGAGGTGAGTATTTTTTAAGAAGCGATCAACGCGTTTTATTTTATGTTTTACATCCACAGCGCCAGACAAATTTCTGCCGATTTCAGTTAAGGTAAGTTTATTGCCCGAAATTAATGCATTACTGCAGCTTAGTAATGTTTTTACTCTGGCATTATTGAATGGCGCTAATGCATGTTTAAAGTACTTATGGCAAACTGATGTGTCAGGCATAGCAGTTGTGACTTATGTGGGTTGTGGTGATTTACATAAGATCATAAATTGCTGTGCCTGTCACGTTTTGGGGATTCGTCAGCCCGAAGGGTTCTGCCTAGGTGCAATTTACTCTGTGTTACCTAAATGGATTTAGGTAAGGGGCGTGAGCAGGACACGGAAGCTTTGCTCGGTTTTTACTTATTCTTACATGGATGTAAGTCATTAGGGTAACGCAGAAGCAGTTACCGAGCCCACTAGGTTACAAACCTCACGCCGCGATTAAATCGCCCCTAGATTGAACACCTTCCTATACCTATATTTGAATGACTCTGCATTGTAGTTTTTCTCATCAAAATGCATTGCACTTTGCAAAAAAGAGCAATAACAACCGGACCCTTTTCTTTTAGAACTCATTAAATAATTATAAATCAATAGATTATAAATTTATGTGTCTTGGAATAATTCCTGCTATATCAAATTAGGAAAATAAAACACAAAGGCATAACAATGAAAATAGTGTGTATAGGCGGCGGTCATGGATTAGCGCAGGTTTTAAGCGCAATTAAACCAATGTGTAATAGTTTAACAGCAATTGTCGCAACAACTGATAACGGGGGAAGTACGGGAAAAATAAGGGAATCTCAAGAATGCATTGCTCTGGGTGATATTAGGCGCTGTTGTCTGCAACTTGCAGAAAATAGAAAGGCACTTAACTCAATTTATGAACACCGGTTTTCAGAAGGTGTGTTAGATGGCCATTGTTTAGGCAACTTAACGTTGTTGGGCTTAACTGAGCTCACCAAATCTCCCACCAAAGCTGTTGCTTACTTTAATGCAATACTTGGTAATTCAGAAACTGTTTTGCCTATGACAGAGATCCCGACAGATCTAATCGCCACCCTTAAAAATAATAAAGAGGTCTTTGGTGAGTGTGCTATTGATGCGTTAGACACATTACCAACAAAAGTGCATTTGTCTAAAAATGTGCCCGCAGCGCCAGGGTGCGTAAGTGCTATTTTGGAAGCCGATTTAATCATAATTGGTCCAGGCAGTATTATTACAAGTGTTATGCCTGCCTTTTTAGTAGAAGAGATCTCTTTGGCTATTCAAGAAACATCTGCCTGTCGTATTTTCATTGAGAACACAACGCTAGAAAATAGCGTCATGAAACACACGTCAACTACTGGGATCGACTGGCTACAAGATCACCTAGGTTTTAAAATATACGATTTAAGTATTTCACCTTCTGCAATTGAAGAGATTTTTAATGACAATAAAAATGCACTACAGTCCAGAGAACATTTGCATGATATTGACGAACTAAAAAACATATTCTCGGAGTTACTTAAAGTACCAATTCAGCTTTGTGAGCAATCTTGATTGCTTGCAATAATAAATGCCATTTCGTTGAATGTTTGCTTGCTTTGCACTTCGACTATTTCTAGAAGATTATGTAAATCCTTTTTTGAGTGCTCGGTTTTTATAAGTTCCTCAATATATTTACATGTATCACCTAGCGCTATCGCACCAAAGCTATAACAACTACTTTTGAGACTATGTGCGTTAATTTCTATCTCATCACGCTCATTTGAATTAAGTATTATCGCCATTGTTTTTTTTGATTCGTCGACAAAAAATTTTAGTAGTTCAACAGCTGTGTCGTCGCCAATATCATTCTTGAGCTGTTCTATTACCGCTAAATCTATCATATCTACCTTTTGGAGTTTATTATGAATTACCAAGTTATTTTGTTTGTTGACTCTTCCATGTTGGGGGGGATTGAAACCCACATCGTTGAATTATCAAAACTACTGAGTAAAAATAATGTTCGTAGCTCAATTTTATTTTATAAAAATCATGGCAATCAAAAATTTTATGATTTATTGATTAAAGAAAACATAAGGTATGACTTTTTACAAGGGAAAATTAAAAACCTCGCTAATAAACTACTCAGTTATGATAACAACACTGTCGTTCATACGCATGGCTATAAGGCAGGTATATTAGGCCGATTAGTATGTAACATTATCAACAAACGCTGTATTAGCACATACCATGCTGGCGAAGTTGGGAATGGAAAAGTTAAATTTTATAATAAACTAGATCAATGGCTTTCATCGTTATCTATAAATTTTGCGGTCTCAAACAAAATAAAAAATACAATTAGCAATGTAAAATTACTTGAAAATTTTATCTCTTTACCAGCGCCTTCAAAACCGGTTATTCATACATCAACTATCAAGATTGGGTTTGTTGGCAGGCTTTCTTATGAAAAAGGACCAGATATATTTTTTCAATTAGCTGAAAACATGAAACAGTCTAACAATGTTGAATTTCACATTTTTGGTGACGGCCCTCTAAAAAATAAAATACCTGTTATAAATAACCTACATTATCATGGCTTAACTGAACGCAATAATATATGGAATCAAATAGATGTCTTACTTATTTGTTCTAGAGAAGAAGGCTTGCCTATGACATTATTAGAAGCAATGTCTCAGCATAAACTGGTTATAAGCAGTACTGTTGGCGCTATACCAAGTATCATTAAAAATAACAAAACTGGTTTTTTAATGAGTGTTGGTGATGCTAAAGATTGTCAAAAAAGCATAGAGCAATTAATTAATTTCCCTCCCCAAGCAAAAGTTAACTTATTAAATGACGCATATAACATGCTAGAGGAGCGTTTCTCTGGTAAAAAACAATTTTTATTGCTTCACCAAGCGTATACAGGAAAATAAACTATTCATTTTCTTCCCAGCTTTTAATCTTTCGATAAAGTGTCGATGGGCTAACATCAAGTAGTGAAGCGGCTTTAGGTATATTTGATGAACATATTTTTATTACACGTTCAATATATTCTTTTTCAGCTAACCATAATGCTTTAACATCATTTTGTGTATTTGGTAAATCGTCAATTAATATATTCGCAGGTTTAGTTTGAATACTCATTGGTGCTGGTTCAATCGCTTTTTTTGAATTTTCAGGTAAAGCGGGAAGCATATCAATATCTATAAATGCCTCAGGATGGAGTACCAATACATTACGAATCACATTTTCTAACTGCCTTACATTACCAGGCCAACTATATTGCATAAGTAATTGCTTAACCCCCCCTGCCATGCCTTTATATGGATGACCTTCGTCTTTCGCTATTTTAACAAATAAAGCTTCAGCAATTTCTATAATATCTTGGCCGCGCTCTCTTAGTGGCGGTAATTCAATAGGTATAACATGTAATCTATAATATAAATCTTCTCTAAACCGGCCACTTTCCACTTCAACTAATGGATCTCTATTTGTTGCACACACAAATCTAACATCTACTTTTACAACTTTCTCACTGCCAACTTGTTGATAGCTACCTGTTTGTATAAAGCGAAGTAATTTACTTTGTAGGTTAATGTCCATTTCACAAAGTTCATCTAAAAACAATGTTCCACCATCGGCTTGACCTGCAGCGCCAACGCGATTCGCAATTGCCCCCGTAAAAGCACCTTTTAAATGACCAAAAATTTCACTCTCAATTAAATCTTTAGGGATAGCCGCGCAGTTTAGTGCAACAAAAGGTTTATCAGCGCGATTTGAAGCTTGATGAACTGCACGAGCACATAGTTCTTTTCCCGTACCACTTTCACCTGTAATAAATGCAGTGGCTTTACTGGCGGAAGCAGAACTTATAATTTGATAAACAGATTGCATCTGTTTTGAACTACCAATCAAATCAAAGTATTTTCCGTTTTCGTATTTGTTTTTGTATTGGCTAACCGTTTGTTTTAAGTTTTTAATTTTTAACGCATTATTAACTGTAATCCGAAAACGGTCGGCTTCTATTGGTTTTTCTAGGAAGTCACATGCACCTAGCTTTATTGACTGAATCGCTATTTCTTTTGTAGCATGCCCTGTTAATACAACAACTTGTGGACAGTTTTCTGGATCAAATGTAGCAAGAATGTCTAATCCATTCATATCCGGTAGCATTACGTCGAGCACGATTAGATCAGGCTGCACCTTATTAATAATCGCTATTGCAGTTGCACCATCACTTGCCACGAGTGTATTTACTCCTGTCGGTAATAAATATGATTGGTACATCATTGCAAGAGATTGAGTATCTTCGACAATTAACACTGTTGGTGGCATAGTTAATTCCTTGTTAGCAAGCCAAAAAGAAGCTGTGAATCTGTAATGATTTAACTATAAAAGGTTAATTAAAGCAAATTCAATTAATTACAATAAGCGAAGCATCATCAATTTCTTTTGAAAGCGTAACCTGTGAGTTTTCCCATAACGTGTTAGCAAACTCAGCATGAGCGTGTTTATCTAACGGTATAATTTTAGTTAATTCACATATCTCATCTTTATCGGTAAAGCGGTTTTCAGTCCAGCCATCCGTGTATAGTAAAATATGTTCAACGTTATCAAGCGCTGCTTCATAAAGTGTATAACTATGATCTTGAGCGAGACCAAGCAGTGGACCGGTGCCTTTTAATTGACAAATTTCGCCTGTTTTTCGCAAAACGACAGGTGGAGGATGACCTGCATTTAACCAATATATTTTATTATTTTTTAAGAAAAATATGACAAGCGTAACTAAACTAGATTTACATAGCTGTTGTTTATAGATCGCGTTATTTAAAGCCACTAACATTTTTTGATAAGGAAGACCGGTTGCCAAAAAGCCACTTATAAAACCTTTAATAGCAAAGCTTTCTTTTAATGCTTGTAATCCGTGTCCCATCATATCACCTAGAATAAAAGCACTGCATTCATCATTAATGGGCATAAAAAAATCACCGCCGTTACCCAAACTAATTGAACCAAAAATATGAGCGGTTTTCTCATCTTGTAAATGAATTTTAGAAGGCGCTGACTCAAAAGTAGTTTGATAAGACAAGTAAGCAAAACGATGAGTTACACGTTCGATGCTTTGTAGTAACTTATTTTTTTTAATCGGTTTAATTAAATAATCGTCAACACCTAAGCGATTTATTTTATGTATCACTTCATCACTGTCATCGCCAGTTAACATAACAACTGATAGTTGCGACTTTAAATTAGACTTATTAAGTTTTTCTAATAAGGGCTCACATGTCCCATTTTTTAATTTATGATCCAGTAATAAAATACTTGCGTCAGCGGTTAAAATTGCCTGCCATCCTGATTCTATACTTTCACAGGCAATCACTTGAAATTTATCATTTAGATAAGCGCTCATGAGGGCAAGCTGAGTGACATCATCATCAACATAGATAATCGTTGGACGCCTATCTATTTGCTCTAAAGGGAATGAAAAAAAGTTTTTGCCATTTTTCGTTATATAATCTGCGTCCTTAAAATAATAACGAATTAACTCAACTCCCATTCCTCCTTCAACGAGTTTTCCAGAGTCTATTTTCCACGATGAATTGTTGTTTTTAAAAAGGTTATATGGGGCTAGCTCATCAATGAATGTTAATATGTAGCTGTCGCTACTAGGCTGGCTAATACGTAATAAAATTTGATGCTCAGAACCTTGGTTGTGTCTAATTAGATTTGTTAAATACTCTGTAGTAACTAAGCCTGCGGCATCCACCTCATCCTTTTTTACATTGAGCGCTCTTAAAACGTGCTTTAGAATGAGGCGAATCTCAGTCAATGTTGGCCATAGTAGTTCAAAGCGTCTTTCAAATAATATATCCATTGCACCCTCAATGATGTTCAAACAACCATCTTTGTTTATTAATTCTTGCTTTAAGAGTAGTACATAACTTTGGCCATTTTGTCGTATGCTTTTCTAAAAGTTTAACTATACGCTCACCTAATGGCGCAAAATTATGTTGGCTTATCAATATTTTGATATTGCTATGCCCTGCTTGCTTTAATTCTCTCACACCTTTGCAAAGCGACTCTTCATCGTTAACCCCCAGCCCCACGGTAACGAAGGTTAATTCACTGCATAAACTTAAGGAATGCAGTGGCACATTATTCCTGTTCAATTTTAACACCGGTGACATGTCAATTAATATATAATCGTATTCTTGCTTTAGCCGATCAACTGCGTCATTTAGTACATGTTTGTTCTTCGCCGGTTCAATCCTAGCTAGGTTTTTAATGGTTAATAAACTGATACCTTCATAATTAGTCACGCCTAATTGACAAGAAATATCATCAAAGCACCATGGTTTAGAAATTGTTGGTAACTTATCATCTGAGCAAAATGTATTGATTGGGTTTAAATCAATTATTAGCACTGATTTAAGTTGGCTTTGTAATCGCTTAGCAACACTAACACATGCACTAGATGACCCTTCTGAACCTGATAAAGAGATAAAAGTGATACAACGAGCTGAATTATCAATCATCATGTTACATATAACTTCCAGCTCATAATACTGTTTTGGTATTAATTTCATAAGCCCACCACTAATGCAAGAATAGTAATAACATCTAAAAAGTTATCTTTAAATTGACTAAGTAAATCCTGCCCTTTCTCTGGTATGTAAAGCGTATCACCCGCTCTTAATACTGGAATATTTACTGAATTTGGTGATTTAATAAACGCCTCTAAATCAAATACACGAGACTGTTCTTTACAACATGAATGATTAACAACAACTATTTTATCTATCAATGCTGAGTTAGAAGGGCCGCCTGCTTCAGCTAATACATCTAAAATGGACATTGTATCGTCAAAATTGTATCGACCCGGTTTTTGTACAGCCCCCATTATACGTACTACCCGTTCTTTAGGTGTACGGAGCCAATCTTTGTCTTTTTCAGGTACAAAAATAGTGTCTCCTGGTAATACATTAGGAAACAAAGTTTCATCGCCTGTTTCAAAGTACATGGCGAGATCTAATTTACTTACTTTAGCTCGATTACCATTACGGTGAGTGATTCTAATATTACGAATATCTGCCGTCGCTGTTGGGCCGTCTGCTGCAGCTAAAATATCAATAAAGTGCATGTTTTCGTTAAACGAGTAACGACCTGGCGAACCTATTTGCCCCATAATATAAATAGACTTACTCGACTCTTGGCGGATCCATTGGGATTTATTATCCGACGGATCAACTGGTAGCTCTTCAAATATAACTGTATCACCCGCAACTAAATTTGGCAGCGGTGTGTCACCATTAGTAATAGTATACTTTTCAAGATCAAAGCGTTGTGTAACATCACCATTACGCAGTATTTTTATATCATTGATATTAGCGCTTTTTGTAGGCCCCCGGCATGAGCTATTAAGTCTGTAAAATCCATTTCATTACTCCATTCGTATCGACCTGGAGAATGTATGGCACCAATTATTTTGATAGCTCGTTTAGTCGGAATTTTAAGCCAGCTTTTTTCGTTAACATCTGTTTTTTCAGGTACAAAAATTACATCGCCAGGGTTTAAATCTGGTACTTTGGTCGTTACACTGCCTTCGCTATAACGCTGTAAATCAAATAAAATACTGTCTCCTTCTGGTGTTAATATTTTGATATGGCGAGTTTCAGCAAATCGTGTTGGTCCGCCTGCATTGGCTAAAATATCTAAAAAGTTTGTGCTATCGGCCGCTTCGTACGCGCCTGGTTTTTGCACTTCTCCCATAATATAAACCGTACGTGACGTTGTGTTTACGTCATCAACCATAATAGGCACATACACAGTAGAGCCAGGTTTTAGCAGTTGCATAGTGCTATTTGAGGGTTTATCTAGGTACCCTTTCAAATCAAAAATAACAGGTGTTTTATCAACAATGACTCTTATTTTAGTTACATCAGCATAACGAGTGACCCCCTCTGCGCGCATAAGTGCATCTAAAATACTCATATTTTCTTTAAAGGAAAAACTCCCTGGATTATGTACTTCACCTAAAATAGTTATCGCGCTGCTATCACTGGCATCCCCTGTTGCACTGAGTGTTTGCGCATCAAAGTCTATTTGCACATTACCAAGCAAAGGCGATACTGGCACAAACACAGTATCTTTGCTTTTTAGAGAAGGTAACAGGCTAATATTTCCTGTATCTAAATATGATTTATAATCAAATTCAATTACCTCATTACCACGCCTTATCTGTATTCTATCTAGCTGAGCACCGGGTTTTAAACCGTTTGCTTTAGAGATAACCATTTGAATATTCCCATCATCAGGAATACTCACTTGCGATGGTGTCACTACATAACCAAGTACATTAATAAGAATATCTCTGCTGTGGATCGCTACATAAAAATCATCCATTGCAACAAATAGTTCAGCAAGTACGGGGGTTAACTCACTTTCAATTTGCATAGTCGTTTTGTCAGCCACATTAAATTGGCCTATTTCTGGGAGGTTAATTTGTCCTCTTTTATCCACTTCAAACGTTGTATCAAATTCTGCTTCACCTGGAATATATAGAAAAAGCTTATTTCCCACTTGCACTATGGCATTACTTTCATCAGAAGCTGAGTAAACATTGAATGATAAAATAAACACCGCAATCGCGAATATAAATTTCATAATTTACTCCTCTTTGCTTTTAATAATTTTTGTCCAATTAACAAGTGCTTTAGCGTTATCATCTTGCATATTATTATTGCTTGCATTGAGGACTATCGCTTCAACTCGCCTATCAGAATGGCGGACACTTTCCGTTGGGGATTGCTTGCTATAGGGCTTTAAGCTTCCTTGTGTAAGTGTGGTAATACTTTGAGTTTTAACACCATAAACGACGAGCCAATGTTTTACTGTTTCAGCTCTTTTTAATGCAAGCTCATAATTATTATTCCCTTCACCAACTGAATCAGTATGACCCACTAACAAAATTGAAATACTATCTAGTTGCTTAGCTAAATCAGCAGCTTGAGCAAGCCTTGCTGCATATTTAGGGGTTATTTCAAACGCATTAAATGCAAATTGATTATCACTATTTAGTAAATCCGCTACTTGTTTTTTAACACTAGATACAGTCGTTTCTGAAGTGGTATTAACTGCACAATGAGTGAGCTTTTGAACCGTGTCAAAATGGTTTGTTAGTTGATTGAGCCCATGGTAGTGAATCAATAAGTCATGCTCTGCATCTTCCCACATTTGCGCAGCTATAAGCCTTCGAATACGATTTTCGTAAATTTGAGCTTTTAAAAGCTGTGCTGGCATACATGCTTTTATATCTTGTGACTTTAAAAGTTCTAATTTAAAAACAAGGTGTTCAAATTCACTTCTCACCACATCTTCGGGTTGTGTAAAGTTATTATCTGTTTGCTCATCATTTAATGGATAGTTTTGATATTTTTCGGCCCAACCCCCTTGCCCCTCATCAGGCCAAGAAGCACACCCACTTAAAAGCAAGGTTATGATGAAAAAAATGTGTGCTTTCATATCGCTCTCCTTATCGTTAAAGCGAATCAATAAATGGAATGGTTTTATCCACTCTTAGAAGATTCATTAGCTTAAACGGCTGCCCAGTTACATTGAGTAATGACAATTTATGGCTTCTTTTTTCTATTCTTTTATAAAGAAAGACAATCGCGCCAATACCCGAAGAGTCAATAAACTCAGTCTTTGAAAAATCCAAGATAATAAAGTCTGTACCTGTATCAACTAGCTCTTCAAATTCATCTTTAAATCCATCAACAGTAAAACCTGAAAAGTCATTTGGAAGCGATACTATTTTATGTTCATTTTCACTGGTTAAATTTATCATCGTAGTTACCTATTAAATATTAAATTCAATATAACTATTACAAGAAACGAACCAACTTTAAGATATTGATAATTAATGGCTTTTAATTTAGCAGTGGGAGCGCTTGAGGATAGTAAAGCATAATGCAATTCCCTTTTAAAAGTAGGATTGCATTATGCAAAAATAATTATTGCCCTTTTCCAGTAAATACAACAACGAGTGTTTTCAAAAAAATAGTCAATTCCATATAAAACCAACTACGTGGAGATGATGTACTTAACATATAAGCATAATCCCAACCTATTTTTTTCCTTGCATCATCAATACTTTCATCATATCCATTCATTACTTGAGCAAGCCCCGATATACCTGGCTTTATACCGTAGGTACGCTGAGAGAAATAAGGAATATCTTTTTCAAGCTTGGAGTAAAATACAGGTCGCTCTGGTCGAGGACCAATGAGTGACATATCGCCTACCAGCACATTCCATAATTGAGGTAATTCATCTAAACGCGTTTTACGAATGAAACGCCCTATAGGTGTAATTCTAGGGTCGTCCTTACTTGCCCATACCGCGCCACTTGCTACTTCAGCATCAACCACCATCGAGCGAAATTTAAGGACATTAAAAAGGGCAACAAAGTTATCATTACTCTCTCCCACTCTAAGTTGATTAAACAGTACCGGTCCACGTGAACTTACTTTAATTGTTGCAGCCACTAAAAGCATGATCGGAGACAGTAAAGTTAGTCCTACCACAGAGCCAACAATATCAATTATACGTTTTATAACTTTAATACTGACGTTTGGTTCAGCTTCTCTATCATGAACCCTTTCCCAGTGTTTTTTATAATCACCACGTTCAAATTTAATAATGCCCCATAACGCTAAAAAATAAGCATTAAGAATATAATTAACTTTATCAACGATAGGGATCTTGGCCTTAATGTTGAGAGTACTTTTAATCACAAAGAGACTATGGACGGCTACAATCACGCAACACAACAACTTAACTAACAATAAGTTCGAGAAAAATGCCATTGAAAACAGTAAAATATAAATTAAAGCAAGCAATATTGGCATTACGCCACGCAAAACTTTATGTGAAATAAAGTTAAAACTAACCCACCCTAATCTAGGATTGAATAGCTCAAATAATATTTTAATTTGTTGCCAATTGCCTGCTCCTAATCTCACTCTTCTAGCATAGTCATGGCTTTGCTCATCGCACTCTCTTTCAATAATGTTAATATCGCTATTTACGACCGCTTTGCCGCCATTTTTTAAGGCTTTCATAGACAATATAAAATCATCATTTATTGTATTTTCATCCAATATATCTGTGTATTTTGAACGAATAGCAAACATGGCTCCTGGCACACCAATCACCGCACCAAGTGATGATTCCAGGCTTTTTACATTATTTTGATATTGCCAATAGTGTTGTTGCTCTGGGGTTGCGTGTTCATCTAGAACATAAACACCTGTAATGACCTTAATATCAGGATCTTTAAAATCAGTATCAATTTTATTTAATACATCAATACTTAATAAGGCACTCACATCGGTAAACAGCAAGACGTCGTAATTTGATTTAGTTAGTGTAATTAACTCGTTAATACCATGTGCTTTGCCTTGGTTTTGTTTATTATAATGCAAGTGGCACACTACGTTTTGCTGAGCAAGATGTGATTGAGCCAACATCGCTTCTTCGTATGTGTTATCTGTACATCCATCTAAATAAACATGAATGGCATAAAGCTCAGTGTCATAGAGCATAGCGCCGAGGTTATGTAATTTTTCTTTAATGTGTTCTTGCTCATTAAAAGCACACACCAAAATACCAAATCGATTATTTTTTCTTATATTCCCCTCTGGGAATATACGTTTATGAGCCCGTCGACTAACCAACTTTAACAGCGCTAAATAACCAACGTGATGGTACACAACGGTTACAATCAACACCATGAGAACAATTATTAAATAAGTCATGATTTTCCCCTTACGATGGTAATCCATTATAAAAACGGTCGTACTCTTCACTCATTTTATTAGCATCAGCGATTGAAAAAATATGCTCCCTTATACATTCTCCCTGTTTCATATTAATCGCTTTAATAACCGCAAGTTTAAGCCCCATTTCATCGCCTGGTTTAACCAATACACCTTGCTTATGGGTTAATACTTCGCTGATCCCCCCAACATCAGTTGCAACAATAGCTTTACCACACGCCATAGATTCCAAAATTGATAGCGGTAACCCCTCTCTTTGCGAGTAAAGACACATTACATTGATTGCAGAGTAAAATAATTGCATGCTTTGTACATTGCCTAAAAAATGTACTCGATCTGAAACACCCAATGAGCTAGCATAATCAACAAGTTTTCTGCGTAAGCTACCATTGCCAGCAAACACTAATTCGATGTTTGCTGGCAATGAAGATAAAACCCTTATAAGCGGAAAATGCCCTTTCCCTAGCTCTAAACGAGCAGAACAACCAATCAAACTCACCTTTTTAGGTAAATTTAATTCATGCCGAGCGTCCAACTCATTGGTACTAAAAAACTGTTTAAAATCGACTCCATTTAGGATTGTTCTATCGGTTCTAATTGCTGTTTCGGTATAGAAATCTTTCGCCACAACTTGTGCATCCGCAACCCAGTGTATTTTTGTTAGCTTATTTAATAATTTAGTTATTAAACGTTGCTTAAAACTTTTTAAATACCACGCGTCATGGATAGTCGAAACGTGCTTTATCTGGCGATTTTTTAAACTTACAATACTTGCATAAAGCATTGGCCCTATATGATGGCTATGGATGACATCTATATTGTGTTTTTTTAAAAGAGCTGACAGTTTTCGAACTGTATTTAGATCAAATTTTTCAGCCTTATTTAGGCAAATTAATCTGTGCTCAAACGCAGCTAGCTGCGGCCAGTCTCTAACTGCTTCACTAAAACTTCCCTCGAGTGAAACAAAAACACTCGTATCAGAAAATTGACTTTTTTGCATTAGTGTCGCGGCCATTTTCTCAAGGCCACCTATTTTGAAATGTTGAACCAAATGTAATACATTCATGTTATTTCCTCTGATCAATAGAGTTCACTGATGAATTGAAAACCAAATCCACAGGTGTATTTCTAACAATGGGTAAAATAGTCACGACCTCAAGAGCTGAGAGCTTCTCTATGGTTTGAATATCCTTAAGGTGGCTATCGAATAAAGTCGCAACAAACACTATTGTGCTACTTGTAAAGATACCTAAAATGATGCCTACAATAATTGATACGGCAAAAGATGTGTTGATAGGTTGTGTCGGACTATATGCACGCTCGATGTTTTTTACTTTATCTGGGCCTTCATATTTAACTAACTTTCCTGTTACCTTCGCCATTTCGTAACGGCTTAACATATCTTTATATAATGATTGCTTAACATCGTAATCACGTTCTAATTTTCTTAATTGCTTTTCAATATCACTTGTCACTAAAAGTCTTTCGCTTACTGTATTAACTTGCTGTTCGAGCATGCTGTATTCTTGCTGGTGCTGAGTAACTGAGTTTTTTGCTTCTTCTAAATTAAGAATTTGAGAGACAAGTACACTGCTTTCGTTATCCCCGCCACTGGGTAAGGTATTGGCCATCTGCCAAAGCTGATCAAGGTTAGTAAGGTCAAGCTCCTTGCTACTTTCAATTAATGACTGTTGACGATTTCTTATACTTTGCATCTCTCTTTTTTTTGAAATTACCTTACTGTGCTTTTCTGTATAACGTGTTTTTAAAAAGCTAAGTTCAGACTCTACTGCAATAATTTTTTCTTCAATACGCCCTAGGATTGGATTGGCTTGTCCCATTTTTGTTGTCAACGCTTTAAGCTTGGCTTGCGCACCCGATAAAACGATAGATTTTTGCTGTTGGTCACTCAATAACTTATCGAATGTTTGTCGGTTACTGTGTAAAACGGCAGGCAAAGTATTGCTATTTTTAGCTTTGAACATAGCCAGTGATTCTTCCGATACCTCAAGCTCATCCCGAAGACTGACTAGTTGCTGATAAAAAAACTGTTCCGATGTATCAAGTGATGCTCTTGTTGGGGCTAATAAACTTTCAATAAATTTTTCAACCACTTTCTCCAACACCATCTTCATTTTTGTCTGGTCATGCCATATGAAGTTCACACGAACAAGTTCATCGCCAACAAGTGATAAAGAAAGTGCTTGAGAAAGCTCTTGGTGGATTTTTTCTATCTCAGCTGAGGTAGCCGTTTCAGAAATCAAGCCTGTTTCTTTTGCAACAGCTATTAGTACTTTTCGGCTAATTACAAGTGTTCTAAGTGCCGCCATTCGATTTGATAAATCGAAAGAAAAAGATAAATCATCTAGGTATGGATTAAGTAACGAAGACTCTTCAATTAAAATAGTTGCATGGTTTGTGTATTGCTTTTGCGCAGTCACAGCCAAGATAATCACGACTGAAGGAACAATCAAAAGTGGTAAAATGAATAGCTTTGCCCTTGTATAAACACTATACAAGGTTAAATAAAGTAACCTTTTTATTTGCTCTCTTACTAACATAAACCCTACCTATACATTTGCATATTGCTATGCGAAATTTAGCTGCTATTTGCATAATAAAAATTTAAGCTGCAAATAGCGTACTTTAATAAGGTAGTTGCACAGGCTGCGCCAAGATTATCGTTTACTGCCTAAGGCGCTTTATTTAACATTAAAATATCATGTTGAACGAGCAATGCTTTTGACTCCCAACTATGATCTTTAGCGATGTCCTGTTGCGCTGACTTAAGAGAGCTTAACTGTTCTTTATCTAAGGCAATTGCCTGATCTATTTTATTTATAAAATCGAATTGATTTTTTGCTATGTAAATATTCGACTTATAACGTGTTACGGCTGGAAAGTCCGTGGCAACAATCGGGCTTCCTGCGGCTAAATACTCTTTTAACTTTAATGGATCACATGCTCTAATTTGCTCATTATCTACAAATGGTAAAATAGACACATCCCAATGTGCCGAAAACTCCACTAAACGCTCGTGATCAACAGCTGGCACATGTGTAACGTTTTTAAACTGCATTAGCTCAGATGTGCAAGCAACAATATCTCCGACCAAAAGCAGTTGATAATTTGGTCGCTCCGCAACAAGCGCTGTTAATAAACTGATATCTAACCACTGATTAATACTTCCATAAAACCCAATTACTGGTCCATTTAAAACATCTATTTCTGGGGCTCTCTTTACATCAGACGTAAATAAATCATAACTCACACCATGGGGAAGTAGCTTTGTTTTATGAGCCGGCATTTTATTGTTTAAAAAATCACTCACAACATAAATTAGGTCGGCTTTCTTAATTAAATTTTTCTCAAAGGATGACACTAAATTAGGATCGACACCTGCCAATGCATTAAAATCGTCACCACAGTAGTAAATAAGGGTGTCTTGTGCTTTTTTAGTGAAAAAGTATTCTGCGGTAGGCACACTTAACCAATACGTTAACGGGCCATTACTTTGAATATCTTTAAAATAAAAAGAAAAAACCCACCTATTATAACGCCTCACAAAGCGATTATCGTGCCATGGCAAGACTGGTAATCGGTAAACTTGCATCGTCGAAGGTGTTTTAATTGCCGTATTTTCAGGTTTACTAAAAAGCTGCTTAAACTTTCCCCAAACTCGTTTTATATCGTGTAATTTAAAGCGAGGTTTTCGCATACCTATTGAGTTAACCCAATGTATTTCATGATTTTTAGCCAATTGAGAAAATAAATGTTGCGTACTACTCGGGTGACTTGCCCAATCTTCGCCAAAAACGATAAATTTCATATTATTATTCCTTGATGTGTTTGACCACTTTAGCCGGATTACCTGCTGCAATAGTAAAAGGCGGAATACTTTTCGTAACAACGCTTCCTGCGCCTATAATTGCCCCCTCGCCTATAGTAACGCCAGCAAGAACAGTCACTCCAGTACCAAGCCACGCACCACGTTTAATAGTAATGTCGCCAATTTGAGACTCATCATCACTCTCCCCAAGTGCTCTTCGTTCACAATCAACTGGATGGCCAGGAAAACCGGCTAAAAAAATACGTCCCGCGAGCCGCACATCATCTTCTAACGTAATATTTCGACCTACCGAAAATGCATTCTGCCAACCTATATCTACATTATTACCAATAACTAAAGTTGGCGTGGTAACGCTACCCATCCGCCCACAAAAAGTTGTGATACCCGACATCCGTACGTTATCGCTGCACTCAATTTTAAGCTCCCCCAAAACTTGTGGCATACCTGAGTAAAGAAACAACTGTTTTTTACTCCCTTTTATCTGACTTTTAAACAGTGGGGTGTAATAAAGTATTCTTAGTAATTCATGGGAAAATGTTTTTAAAAATTGATGTAGGTAATAGAATCCAGAGTGAAATAACGGAATAACCACCATTTGTGGATTGCGAAGATAAGTTGCAAAATAAAACAGCGATTTCGCAACAGGATGAGGGCTATTCTTAAGCCAGTATTTAAAATGTATTAACATACTACGATTCCTTATTGCTTTGTATTGTGAGCTTTTCTAGCGCAATTGTTAGTGCCAGAATAATATATAAAGGCCAAGTAAATGCTTGTGTTAGGAATGTACCAGCAACCATAAACCCAATAATGCCAGCCTTTAATGCATTAGCATTAACAACAACTTGGTGGTTGTAGTTAAGTTTATTAATGCAATAAACTCTCGAAAGACTTCGGTAAATACTGGCAATTAAAACCAGAAATATACATATTCCAACAAAACCTGTTTCACCTAAAACCTGAAACCAGGTGCTATGTACTGCATGATTCTTGCCATCCCAATGAGGACTGTAAAAGTAATAATTTACAAAAAAGTTATCTACACCAACGCCTGTTAAGGGGTTCGACAGCGCCATATTAATTGCCGCTTGCCACGCGTATATTCGACCCATTGCAGATTCATCAACCCCATCTTCTGCAGCTCCACCGCTTTGCCTGTCGCTTATACCAGCAAAAACCATCATAGCTAACATCGCAACACCTGCACACATTGCAACAACGACAGGATTTTTTACTTTTTGATATAAAAAGAAGCTTAAGATAGCCGCAATTCCGAGTACCCCACCACGACTTTGCGTAGCAATAACACCAGAAATAGTAAAAATTAAACCGATTCCTGCAAATATTCGACGGTATTTATTAACTTGTGAATTGAATAACTCAGCGGCTAAAAAAGAAACCGGAAACATTAACACTAAAGATAAATCGTTTGGATCACCCAGTTGTGAGCGATACTCACGAGAAATAGTCACCCGAGTACCTTCAATTAGACCAATGCCATTAATTTTGTTGTTTAAAGCAACCAATGCAACAGCAACACCAGAGATCATGATCCCCATGCGAACAAAACTAAAATGAGAGAACCGTGTTAGCCACCAGCTGATAGCAAACACCATAATAAATACCTTAACCAGTACCCCTATCCAATACTCTATTGCCAGCCCTTTGTTTGTTGCACTAAACACACACACCGTAAGCCAAGCAAACCAAATAACAAAAATCAGATGTGTTGAGCTCCAATGTGGCTTTAAGGTTTTTGAAATAAACAAATGCCATGTAATTCCTAACAGCGAGGCGAGCGCCAACATTTTAGGTATTTTGAGGGGCATTAAAAAAACAAAGGCTTCGTGTAATCTAAAATAACTAAATAGAATAAAAAAAATAATAAATACAGTACTTATCTTAACCGCTAAGTATCCTGCAAATGGCAGCAGTAATAATGCAAATGCAGCAATAGGACCAAATAAAATATACAGCACAAGCGTTAGCGCTGTAATAAGCAACCCATTTATAATTAAACAATGTTTTTTATACCAATTAATCATGCACTCTGCCCTTCAATATGTGATGAATGACATTGCTAATTATTTGATTATATTTATGACAAAGGATCATTAAAAAACAGATAAATGTGATGAGTTGGCAGATTACATATTGTGGAAAGTCAAAAGCACTCATCATATAAATGACTAAAAAACATCCCCAGCTCGGCACAAGGTTTTTTACACTAAACGATAAATATTCAAGCTTTTGACTTATAACAAAAAAAAGTATTGCTTTTAATAACTGGGCTGCCATTAAAGCAATAACAGCACCCAGTACAGCTAATTCAGACACCAAAAAGAAAAGCAGTATCAGTGCTGTTAAAGCACTAATAACATTCACTACAGTGACAAAAAAACCGTTGAATTTGGTATAACAACCAATATTTAATAAATCACTATGGTGTCTTAGTACCACAATCACAATTAAACTCGGTAACAGCCATATATTTAATTGATAGCTATTGGGTAATACTACGGCTAAAAGATGAGGCGCCACTATCGTCATAAACGCACAAAGTAATATGCCAATATCCAAACTAAGTTCGCATAAAAACACATAACGAGTACGATCTTGTGCTAACTCATTAAAACGACGAGAAAACCACCACATTCTAATCGGTTCAAAAGTAAACGACGCCATTAATGCAAACTGCACTGCAACGTAGTATTGAGCTAGTTTTTCTTTACCTACACTTGCTACAATAAACCAGTTTTCAGCACCGTTATTTGCGTATACAAACAATGAAGAGATAATAATGCTTAATAAGAACAGACTATTTTTATAGCTAATATTCCAAGGAATATATTTAAAGCCGATGCTAATCTGCTGAAAAACAACTGATAATGCTATAAATAATACACAAGCACTCGATACAACACCCGACACCATCACACCGGTTACCCCATAGCCTAAATAAAGCAATACAAGCGTACACACAGTTTGAACAATGCCCTGTAGTATAGCTAAAATACAAAACTGCTTAGCCATCTCGTAGTATCTAAAGTAACAAAATAAAATTGAAAGCAGCGATGATAGTGCTAAATTAACAGCCAACAGTTTTATATCTATCAAAGTTAATGAAACAGGCAGTAACGCGCTAAACGGCTCTACAAAGTAAACACATACACACACAAAGATACTGCTGAAAAAACCACATAAAATAAATGCATCTCTAAATAATGCTCGCTTTTTTTGAGGGTTGTTTATTTGTTGCTTAAAAAGTAATTCCGGTAAGCCTAAACATAAAAGTAACGACATAACCGCTGATATTGACACTAAAAAAGTTAGCTCACCAAACTCAGTTTGACTCAAAATACGTGTAGAAATAGGTAATAAAGCAAACCCCAGCACTTTAAGTGATAAGGTAGATAAACCAAAATATGCAATTTGCTTAATTCCATTCATAGTTTCACCTACACAGTTTGAATCCAGTTAGATAGCTTTTTAGCTTGCGAATTTGCATCAAACTTTTTAGTCACTAATTTTTTAGCATTTAGTCCTTTTTCGTATCTTTCATACGGGCTAAGATCACAAAATTCAGTTAAAATTCTTTCGAGACCGCCAATACTAGAAGGCTCACATTTAAACCCAACGGAGTCATTAACAATTTCTTTTGCTCCCATCAGTTCTGTCGTTATTACAGGAATGCCACTGGCCATCGCCTCTTTTAAAACCACAGGACCGGTATCACGGTCACCATTACTAGACACACAAAAAGGAGCCACTAAGGCAGAGTAATCACTGGTGTTTTTTGCTAGCCATGTGGGGCTTTTTGCACCTAAAAACTTAACTTCATTAACAATATTAAGTTCTTCACATAAATAAATTAGATCATTTAATAAAGGCCCTTCCCCTACAATATCTAGCGAAATAGAGTATTTTTTATTTAACTTTTTTATTGCTGGTAATAGAAATTGCAGACCTTTTTTTTCAACTAATCGCCCTACAAATAAGAGCTTTACTGACTCATTTAGACGACTTGGTTTGGCGTTAAACATACTTAAATCGATACCACAGTGCAGTAATTGAACCTTACCTGCGCTGTAATTATTTAGCTTTATCTGCATGTCTTTACATACCGCAACTGAGAAAGCACACAGTGATAATTTAAGTTTTAAATCAGAATCGTTCACGTAAACATCGTGACCGTGCCCTATTGAGGACACGCTAACACCTGCAATTTTGCTGGCAACTATTGAATATGTGAGCGGGGCATGCATGAAATGGCAATGGATATGAGAGATTTTACGAGAATGAATTATCTCAGCAATATTCAGTCCATAACCCATTAGCGATACAAGAGAGATAGCGCTAAATTTACTGGCCAATATGCTACTTTTAAGTGCCATAACAGGGTGTTGTAATGCAAAACTAATAGCAGACTGAGTCGATTTTTTTATTACAATAATACGAACGCTATTATCTAAATTGATGCACTCATTCAAGTTTTCGAACGTCAGCACACTTACTTTATGTCCTGCTTTAACTAAAGCATTGATTTCAGTAACGACAAACGTTTCTGATGGAATGTGAAAGCTGGGGACAACAATACCAATATGTTTCATTTTAAAAACTCCAGATAAACTTAATGTTACTTCGCAAGAACTATGCCCTGCAAAAAACGGCTTAAATGAGCATTAAAAAATCAATATGCGAAGATAAATCGCAATATGCAAACCATTAAACAAAAAATCGCCCCGAAGCGTATTAAAATCGTTGGCGCTTATCTTGCGTAGTCTAACTACCTGAGAAAATGAAGGTTACTTAATATGAGCATTGAAGTAAGCGTTATTATTCCTAATTACAACTGTAAACCCTATTTAGCAAAGGCAATATCAAGCATTGTTAGACAAGAGAATATTAGCTACGAAATACTCGTCGTCGATGATGGTTCAACTGACGGCAGTGTCGAATGGTTAGAAAATCTTCAAAAAACACTGCCTGAAATTAGAGTCATTGCACAACCAAATACAGGGGTTGTAAAAGCGAGAAACAGAGCAATATCTGAGGCTAAAGGCGATTACATTGCCTTTTTAGACGCCGATGATTACTGGACAGACGACAAGTTATACAATCAAATTAACTATATGAAACAAAATAGTGACTGTGTTTTAAGTTTTACTAATTACATGCATGTAAATGAAAAATATGAACCAATTATTGATTGTTTCTCTTATTGGCCGGAGTTCTCAAAATTTATAGATAAAAATAGCACAGGGTATCAAAACCTTAAATCACCTATGGACTTACTCCTATTTGCTAATGTGATAGGCACGTCTTCTGTGGTGGTAAAAAAATCAGCTATCAGCTTCGTTGGAAAATTTGATACTTCACTCAATAGCGCAAGTGATTGGGATTGTTGGTTAAAATTAGCTCGAATTGGTGATGTTGCATTTTCACTTCAAACATCAATGGGCTATTTAATGAGGGCAGGCTCAATCACAGCAAATAGAAAAAATAGACTTAATGCAATGAAAGTAATCATTTCTCGATGCAAAAACGATACTGGATTTGATACAAAGCTTAAAGCTAAAGCGAGAATGTTAGAGTGTTATGGTGAGTACTACAGGGAAATCGGGCTTAAATTTAAAGCCTTACGTATTACAGCGGCTGCTTTTATGTTATTTCCCCACAAACGAAATTTTCAGCACCTATTACATGATATAAAACAGACGATTAAGCCATCGTGAGCAATTTTTATATACCAAAGCCCATTAAATAGCTTACGCAAACCGACTTTTAAAGGCTCAGCATAAAATCCTGAGCCTTTAAGGTTAATCAATAATTAAATCATAACTAAGCATTCTATGATCACTGCCTTTAAAGTCACTCACTGTTAATCTTTGCAAATTAATGCCTTCACTTATTATACAATGATCTATGGCTAAGCCTGTAAAAATAGATCGCCCACGTTCAAAAGGCATAAAGCTCACATACCGCTCACTTTCTCCGTAACACGTTTTACTATCATCCCAATTAAAGTATTGAGACCAAGGGACAATATTTAAGTCACCAGCGATTACCCAAACGCCCTTTTCATTATGTGCTGCCGTGTTTAGTGCTGCTAATAACGTATTTCTATTTTGCCAATGTTGTCTTGACCGTGGGGAAGGAGGATGAGCTACAAAAACCGTGACAATGCGATCTATAAATAAAAACTTCAATTTAATGTAACCTAATCTATCAGCATCCAATTTAACTTGATGCTTATACACCATAGGTATTCGTGATAAAACAACTATGCCATAGGGAATTCCTTCTATCTCTTCATAGCCAAACATATCAGTTGTACTTAAAAATTGGTTCAGTAAATTACGATTTTTGTCGCTGAATTCTTGTAAAATCAACACATCCCATTTTTTTTGCAACAACGTTGCTAAATGAGTTTCTATATATTTATTACTATAGTTTAAGTTTATTTGCTTAACAGATAATACCGGTCCACTGTAGGATGTTGAGCTAGATAGATTAAATAACACAGGGGTAACCCCTACAATACACACAAGCAGTAATGCGGCTCCTAATTTAAATAGTTTGAGGGTAATTAATAGCAGCGCACACACTAACGCAGCTGACAATAATTGTAAGCGCAAAGATACAAACACATCTGCATAAAAATGCTCTAAAGGATTATACGCAAGTGCAATAAATAACAATGCGGCTAACAAAAGAATAATCCGCAAAAAAAATCGTTGCGGATTATTAATACCTAAGGCTCTAAACATAAATTTTTGACCCCGTGAGTGAAAACTTTCAAAGGTTATCGCATTATAAATAACTGTTGCTGTTCGCCTGAATTATATTTCCATGAATATAAAAGTGGCTGAGTAGAGCTATCGTAAAACCAAATTTCGGCTATTAACTCAATATCTTCGCGACTCAATGTAAGCTGTTTTTCAAGCATACTATTGGCCAATGGCCCTCTATAAACGCAGTTATTATAATCTGCCCGCTGTGCTGATATTTTCTTTTGGCACACATTTAAATACGCTCTAACCTCTCCCAGTCCAAGATCAACATCAAGATTAAGTGAGTATTTAGTGGAAAGGTTAAATTGTTCATCAATTTGTAAAGCTGCTATTCCTGCTGGTTCATTTGAACTTTCCAAAGGTAGAGATACCGCTGCCTCAGGAGCTTTTGATTCTTCTGAACCCGAGCCGCCACATGCAATTAAACCTAGTGATAACATTGAAATTATAATAGCGTTATTCATTATTGATCCCCTTTTACAACATTATTAATACTGTAATTATTAAACCATTTTGTTTTTTGCGCACCCGATGACTCTGCAAATTCGGCAAAGCTGCCATAGGCATCAGTTATATCAACACCCTCAAGTGGATGAAGCCATTGCATACCAACTTCCATTGCCCAAGGTAAGCCACTTTCACTAAGGAAATACAAACCTTTACTTTGATCGCTCACATCATCAGAGCCAACATAGTTATAAAATGAGGAGTCAAACGCTTCAGTCGGCGTTTGATTTTTGATATGCACTTCCCAGCTTCTGGATTCTTTTCCTACCAAAAAGTCTCCGTGATAAAAACCATCTGTTGCAAAAATAAAGGGGTCAAGAAGTGTACCTGGAGAGGCTGTGATTGCTTTTGGTAATTTTAATGGAATGGTCATGCTAAATGTGACTTTAACGTTATCATCACAGTTATTTTCTGTTCTAAAGTATTCGCAACCGGACTGTTTAGAAACATACTCCCACGTATCTTGCATAAAAATTAGAATAGCTTCATCGCGGTTTTCTTCTAAATAACGGCCATTTTGCAATTGCCCATCAATAACCAAAGAAATAGCACTCTCATCAACTTCATTTCTTAAAATTGAGAGTGGATTACCATTTACCGTTTCCTTTAGCCTCACAGCAAAGCCATTATGATAGGTCGCACCAATACCTATAAGTTGACCATCTATTTTGTAGCCAACTACACTGCTGCCTTCTATTAGCTGAGTCGTTCTGTAATTTAGTACGACATCATTAAAATCGTAATCACCTGCAAACGGCCATTTATCTTCGTAAGCAAGCGTTACCCAATCACTCTCACCTGGATACACAGCACTGGCAAATGTAGTTACTTCGTAATCTTCAACTTCGCCGCCAAGTACTCCCCCTGTTGCGGTGATAAGCGAGGCTTCGGTACCATCAGTTACTCTAAATCGAGCCCATGTTTGGCCTGACTTTGTATTACTAGGAACACTGACAAGAATACTGTTATCACCCTCATTAAGCTGAAGTTTGGTGACCGTTCGTTCATCTTCACTAAATGCTCCGTTTTGATCCCAATCAAACCATGCATATAAAAAGCTAGTCGCTGATGCCCTAACTATGATTTGGCTATCTTGACCTGCAGATATAGCAGTTACAAAACTAACCCCATCATCCGATCCATCAATCGGAAAATTGACTAAATCAGCTTCTGTATTTATATTTTCGCCATCAACAGAATCTCCTAGATAAATTAACTCACTGCCAGTGCTATTAGGATCAAACAGATGCCTAGCGCCACTTTTTTCAAGACTCGTGTTATACGGTGCTGGTGCATCACCAAAATCAATTGAGCTATCGGTGACTTTAACTTCAGCTATGGCACAACGTGCCCCATCGTTTTGGCTTGATTTAGGGCCTGATGTAAATACGTTAGCAACCGGCGTATAGTCAACAACTGGGCTAATGCTTAAATCAACCTTATGAATTTTACCGCTTTTGTTATTACTGAAATAAAATTGCCCATTAATATCAAAGTATGCAGCTCCAAAAGCCCCAGTATCATCACCAATGTCTACTTGAGTAATAAATCGAGCGGTATTAGCTGCTATGTCTATTTCATGCAAGTCACCATTAGATTCTACAGCGTATAATAAATTACTCTTTGGGTGAAAAGCGAAATCAAATATACCTAGCTTCCATGTATCTGAATCAGGTAGAAGTGTGGCCGTAATAGAGGCATCTAAATCACCATCTAGGTTGATAGAATAAAGACCAAAATTTGGAGTATAAACATAATATGAAGCGCTCTGAGTTCCTTCATCTTCAATGACTTGAATATCACCAACGTAAAAATTTGTTGCAGGAAGACCAGCAACATCTAAACGTTTCATTTCAAAATCATCACCAATTTGCACAACACTACTTGGTAATTGCTTACTAAACCCGTATAAATATTGATCTTTATAATTAAAGCCTATTGCGTTAACACTTTCATTATTAGCCTCATTTGCAAACGTCAGCTCTGTCGTTAAAACGGTAGGTTTAGCAGACACTAAATCTATTCCATACAGTTGTGCTTTTGAGTTTTGCATTAAAAAAGCCTGACTTGGACATTCATCAAATGGCTGACTTAAAACAGCACACGGAACTAGTGATAAAAGTGCTGTGGATAATTGGGTTAATTTCATAATTAGTTGCCCTTATTTATTAAGTAAATAAATCAGTGCAGACTTCATTCCAAAATTTAGTACATTGAATTCTTTATAAAAAAATAAAATAGAGCGATTTCTATGCATGTTGCAACTCTATTAATTTGCATTATGCGAATTAATACCGTGTTTATAAAATAGATATGACGGAAAAAGTTCTAAGCATAAGAGGTGTTAAAATCATTAGTATCGCAAATAATCCAGCTAGCTTATGAACTCTATAAATACCAAGATCTTAACTTTTCATCTAACCATAGGTGCTTTTTAAAATTTAAATGCCCTTAGGTAATCTATCTTCCTTGTTTGTCAGCGCTTTATCTGTAAGCTTTATTTAGGTGTGCGAGAATCACTGTTATTTAAATAAAATATTCCCTTATACTTTGGGAAACTAACTCATTAGGTTATTTACATGTTTGATCACGTAAAAAGAGATTGGCTCTCTAATGTTCGTGGCGATGTGCTTGCTGGTATTGTTGTGGCGCTTGCCCTAATACCTGAAGCGATTGCCTTTTCTATTATTGCCGGTGTTGATCCAAAAGTAGGTTTATACGCCTCATTTTGTATCGCCGTTATTATTGCCTTTGTAGGCGGACGTCCTGGCATGATATCGGCAGCCACCGGTGCAATGGCACTGTTAATGGTGACGCTAGTTAAAGATCATGGTTTGGAATACTTACTGGTTGCTACCTTACTCACTGGTGTACTACAAATATTTGCAGGCTTTTTAAAGCTCGGTGAATTAATGCGCTTTGTATCGCGCTCTGTTGTAACAGGGTTTGTAAACGCGCTGGCGATTTTAATATTTATGGCGCAGTTACCTGAGCTGACTAATGTTACTTGGCATGTTTATGCGATGACCGCAGCGGGCTTAGGTATTATTTACTTATTCCCATATATTCCAACTATTGGCAAAATACTTCCCTCTCCTTTAGTGTGTATTGTTGTTATTACACTGGTTTCAATATTTTTAGGTCTTGATATAAGAACCGTTGGCGACATGGGCGAACTGCCAGACACTCTACCTATATTTTTATGGCCCGATGTCCCCCTAACACTCGAAACACTGCAAATTGTATTACCGTATTCAATTGGTCTTGCTGTTGTCGGCTTACTTGAGTCAATGATGACCGCCACTATTGTTGATGACTTAACTGATACAACGAGCGATCGTAATAAAGAATGTAAGGGCCAAGGTATTGCTAATATTGGCGCAGGCTTATTTGGTGGTATGGCGGGTTGCGCTATGATTGGGCAATCAATTATTAACGTTAAATCGGGTGGTCGCGGCAGGCTTTCTACCTTTATTGCAGGCACATTTTTAATCATTATGGTGGTGTTTTTAGATGAGTGGCTGCAGTTAATTCCTATGGCAGCCTTAGTTGCCGTAATGATTATGGTATCGATTGGTACATTCTCTTGGACCTCTGTTAAGGATTTAAAAAAGAACCCGCTTTCATCAAACGTAGTGATGATTTCTACCGTTATTGTGGTTGTTGCCACGCATAACCTAGCCATTGGCGTTTTAGTTGGTGTGTTGTTAGCTACGTTGTTTTTTGCCAATAAAATTGGTCGCTTTATGGTGGTTAAAACCAAGCATGATGAAAGCAACGATAAAATAACCTATGAAGTCGTTGGCCAAGTATTTTTTGCCTCAGCTGAGCAATTTATTGCATCGTTCGATTTTAAAAATGCGGTTTCTAACGTCGTAATTGATTTAACCCATGCACATTTTTGGGATATAACTGGTGTATCGTCACTCGACAAGGTGGTCATTAAATTTAGGCGTGAAGGCGCAACGGTTAATATTATTGGTATGAATAGCGCAACCGAAACTGTAATTGATAAATTTGGTGTGCATAACAACCCTGAAGAAGTCGAAAAACTACTTGGCGGACATTAAGGAGAATGCAATGACTAAAATAATTACCTATGTAGATGGCTCAGCCATTACTAAAAATGTAACCGACGCTGCTATTTGGGCTTCAAAAAAGCTAAATAAACCAATTAGCTTTGTGCATACAATTGAAAAAACGCAGCAAACTAATATCGGCGACTACTCTGGCAGCATTGGGCTTGGTGCGCATTCGACACTTCTTGATGAAATGACCAAGCTTGACGAACAACGCTGCAAAGTAAGTTTAAAAATGGCTGACGAATTATTAAACTCAGTAAGTGAGCATGCTAAATCGGCAGGTATTACTAATTTTGAATTAATTAAGCGCCACGGTGATTTGCTCGATACCGTTATAGACTTAAAAGACGACACACGCCTTATTGTTATTGGCCAAAATGGTGCTGGACATAGTAATAGCTTTGCGGTGCTGGGCTCACATATAGAAACCTTAGTGCGCAATGCAACACAACCTATTTTGCTTATTCCAGAAACATTTAAACAACCTAAATCATTTATGATTGCGTACGACGGCCGCGAAACAGCCGACAAAGCGCTACAACAAGTGATTGATGGCGGCTTGTTACATGGTTTGCATTGCCATTTAGTGAGTATTAAAAATAACGAAAAAGACCTTGAAGAAAAATTTGTTAATGCACAGCACAAGCTTATCAGTATGGACTTTGAAGTGTCGGCAAGCTTTTTAGAGGGCAATATTTTTGACTCGTTAATGCAATATAAAGAGCAAAATAATGTAGAACTAATTGTAATGGGTGCATTTGGGCACTCTAAACTAAGGCAGTTTTTTGTGGGCAGTAACACCATTAAAATGCTCGAAAACAGCGATGTGCCTGTGGTTATTTTAAAGTAGGTAGCTATTTTAAATAAGTTTAAAATCAATCTTAAAAGCCTAAAATCACTTAACTGATTTTAGGCTTTTGTTTTTGGCCTAGCTTCAAACTTTTCAAATAAAAACTGAATAAACGACGTGACCTTTTGAGCCACAAACTTTCTATGCGGATAAATAGCAAATAAGCCAAACTCAAAGGTTTTATAGCCTTGCATAACCTGCACAAGCTTGCCCGATGCAATATCGTCTCTCACCACTATTTCAGGGATTAAGCCAATACCGCCACCCGCTACAACCACCTCTTTTACTGCTTGCGGATTATTAACCGAAACACGCGAGTTTACGTTTGCCGTTAATGCCTCACCAGTAGGTGAAACAAGTGGCCAATGGCGACCTATTTTAAAGTTACTATCAATCACTGTGGCGTGTTGTTCAAGCTCATCAACACTCGCTGGTGCGCCAAAGCGGTTTATATAATCTGCCGACGCACATAAAATTAAAGGGTAACTGGTAATTTGCCTCGCGATTAAATTAGAGTCAGACACACTGCCAATTCTAATTGCTAAATCAACCCCCTCTTCTAGCAAATCAATTGTTTTGTCTGAAAGCACTAAATCAATACTTAAATCAGGATAACGGCTCAGTAATTCAGGCATTAACGGCGCAAGGTTTGATTCACCAAACGACACCGGCGCACTCACCCTAAGTTTGCCGCTAGCAAGCGCTGTTTGACCCGATAAGTTATCGAGCATTTCACTGTAGCTTTCAATTACAGGTACTACGCTTGTGTAATAACTTTGCCCCGCTTCGGTAATCGAAATTCTGCGCGTGGAGCGGTTAAATAATCTAACCCCTAAGTCTTGCTCTACAATGCCCACGTATTTACTAACCAGCGCCTTTGAAAGCCCTAGTCTGTCGCCTGCGGCTGTAAAAGAGCCTGTTTCAACAACCGCTATGATTGTTTTAATGCCAATAATAGTATCCATGATTGTCAATATAGCATTGACATTAATTCCTTACTAGCTCGGTTTTTCAAAACGGATAATAGTGAAAGAATAGCGTTATTAAAAATCACTATTTAAAATTAAAAACAGGACAACCCATGAGCAACCTAACGCTATACCGTTTTACTTTATCTGGTCATTCACATCGTGCAGAATTATTTACATCGCTTTTAAAGCTTGATGTAAATATGGTTGATGTTGCATTGCAAAACGGCGCACAAAAACACGCTGACTTTCTAAAAATGAATATTTTTGGGCAAGTACCGGTACTTAAACATAACGATGACATTATTAACGATTCAAACGCTATTTTACTGTACTTGGCACAAAAGTTTGATGCTAACAGAACCTGGTACCCAGAAGATATTACGGTGCAAGCGCACATTCAGCGCTGGTTGAGCGTTGCTGCAGGGCTTGTGGCTTCAGGACCGTGTGCAGCGCGTTTAGTTTCGGTATTTGGTGCAGAGCTTGATCATCAAAACGCGATAAACATTGCCCACACATTATTTAAAACAATGGATGCGTACTTACAAAATCGCGAGTACTTAGTAGGCACTCAGCCTACTATTGCCGACATTGCCAATTTTTCGTACATAGCGCACGCACCAGAGGGTGGCGTATCACTTGAACAATACCCAAATATTTTAAGATGGTTAAACAATGTACGTAAACTTGATGGTTTTATAGCAATGCCTGAAACAAAAGCGGGTTTACTCGCTTAGTTTTAAGTTTTTAATACTATTTTTTAAGAGGCTATTAAGCCTAATGCCGATCAGTTAAGAAAATGATCGGTTGACCGATCCAAACGATCATGCAAAATCCGTAATAGGAAACTAACTACGGATTTTTTTGTGAATATAGAACAAGCACTGCAAGCAACACTTGAAGAAAGCAGCCGATACCATACCTTTGAAAAATTATCAGAAATTCTTGACCCTGAAATCATTGAACAAGGCTTTCAACAAGCAGGGATTGCAACCGTTCGTAAGCGAAGATTACCGCTTTAGGCCGTTTTGTGGTCAGTTATTGGCATGGCATTGTTTCGAAAAGAATCGGTTTGGAATATCGCTAATAAGCTAGATATCATGTTACCTGGCAAGAACCAACTCGTTGCTCCAAGTGCGATGGTACAGGCGAGACAAAGGTTAGGTGATGATTCCGTTAAACACGTTTCCAATAAATCTGCTCAATCAATGTATAAGCAACAGTCATTCGAAACATGGAATGGTTTGAACCTATTAGCTGTTGACGGTGTTGTTTGGCGAACAGCCGACACGCCTGATAATCGTAAAGCCTTCTCTTCTGGTAGCAACCAATACGGTGATACAGCCTTTCCTCAAATACGCATGGTCTGTCATATGAAATTGACCAGCCATCAACTGCTCAGTAGCGAGTTTGATAACTATAAAACCAACGAGATGAAATTAGCTGAGCGTTTAATTGAACGTACACCGGATAATTCACTGACTATGTTTGATAAAGGATATTATTCTTTAGGCCTGTTAAATCGTTGGCACCAAACTGGAAAAATGAGGCACTGGCTGATACCAGCAAGACCCGACTTACAGTATGAAATCATCTCCAGCGCGGGTAAAAATGACCATATCATTGAATTGAAAACAACAAAGCATGCACAAAAAAACTTTCCCGATGTTCCTGAAACGATTAAAGCGAGATTAATCAGTAAAACAATAAAGGGTAAAAGCTACCGTATACTAACCTCGATGACGGATAGATTGCGTTATCCAGGTAATGAAATAGTTGAATTATATTGTCATCGTTGGGAGATAGAACTTGGGTTTAGAGAAATCAAACAAACCATGCTTGATAGCGCATATCATTTGAGAAGTAAACGTCCAGACATGGTGCGTCAGGAGCTATGGGGCGTGTTACTCGCCTATAATTTAATACGAAGAATAATGACGATGGCGGCGACAGTTACAGGGATATGGCCTAACCAGCTTAGTTTCTCTAGCAGTTCGATGGCTGTCATTCAGTATTTCTCGTCAGTATCTATAATGAGTCCAGGGAATATTCCAATACACTGGCGGCACTTACTCAATACACTGGTCTTATTTAAGCTTCCAGCTAGACGAGAGGATAGAAGATATCCCCGATGGGTTAAGCCAAAACCGTCTAAGTATCCCCATAAAAAGAAAAACGCCAGTCAGCTTAACTGACTGGCATTAAGCTAAATGCCGCTTTTGTATGTGGGCTACTTAACAATCCAAGGCGTTACTTTAATAACCTGCGATATATCGCCAAGTGCTGCGGTATCATCTTCCCAGTTATCTTCAACTGCAAAATAACACACAGACTTTTCGCACGTTATGCTCTTATCATCAAATTGCATTGGGCTTTTAAATGTAACTGCTACGCCCTTTTGCTCTGGTAATAAAAACCACATTAATTTACTTATAAAAAAGCCCGACAGATCAGTTAACAGCTCATCAAGTTCTTCGTTAATGGCATATAACGACTGCTTTGAAAGCGCTAAACCTTCAAGTTCATTTGCTTCTATTTGTAACTTTAATTGGCAATCATGTTCAGGGTTTTGTGGCTGAACAACAATCACCGCTTTATCGCTATCAAGTTGTTTATCGAACGGTAATAGTAGCTGTGCTTTATCGGTAAAGTTGAGCGGATACTCGTTTTTTTCGGTTAAAATAGTACCGCTTTTTATTGCGCACGCTTCGTTAGTTGCTATATCACTTATATAAAAGTTAACTCGCGCATATTGAAAATCGCCTTTGTTAACTACCTTTAAGCGATCGTAAAAACCGTCGTACGACATCACAAACTCTCTCGCATTGGCGTTAAATACCGTCGTACTAAGCAACAACAACGAGATAACACTCACGCAATTTAGAATACGTTTATTCATCAAAGTAAGCTCTATTTTGGTTGATCATAGTGTTCAATTCTTCAATGTACGCTTCACCACGTTCAGAATATGACATTAAACCCTGCGTTAGTTTTGTCGCCTTGATCTGCTTTTGTTCAAGGCGTAAATTTTCGCGAATCGCGCGTAAATCTTTATAAGCAGGATGCGTGTTGATATTTTTAAAGTAAGAATTTATAGCCGCTCTTACCGACTTAAACGCAGCCACTTCATGCACAGCACCTGTATTACGGCGTCTTGGCACCATGCCACAACCTTTTGAATAACACCACTGACCAAAAAAGTTAAGGCCAATACGTGCAAAACGCGATGTGCCCCACGCAGATTCATTCGCTGCTTGCATAAGCGCTAATTCTTTAGGAATTATATCAACACGACGTAGTGCTTGTGTAAGTATTAGCGTATCAATCGTGGTTGGTAAGCCGTACGACTTTAAAATTTTAACAATATCTTTGCTTTGTTTAGATTGCAGTGGCTCGTTATCCTCAAGCATCATGCGTGCTATTTCAAGCTTAGCGCGTTGCTGTAGTATTTTTTTATTTTCGGCTTCAACGTGCGGACGAATAAAGCTAAAAAATGCATGTTTTTTTTCTTTAACATCACTAAATTCTGAAAACTTTGGCAGTTTTACATTATGTAATGGTTTTTCTTTTTTCTTCACTTTTTTTGGTTGTTCTGACGTTTGTTCTTCCGATTCAACATCGTCACTTTGTATAAACGGATATGCAAGCGCCCATACAAAAAACACGGTTAGTAAAAGCTTAAAAATCGTTTTTAACATGTATTCTCTCTTTGAAACAACAACTATGCATGGTTTATACACAAGCATACGAAGGCGCATTATACCTAAGCCACTTTATAAACGCGAATAACTGGGGTTTGATGACCTTTTACGGTTGAATTTTCAGCAGTGTATTTGGGTTTTAGATAAAACAGAGCCTATGTAGTGCATTTGTTCATTCGCAATTTATAAGTGCATGGGTATACTGAGCAAAGTTTAATAATATTAACTATGTGTGAGTAAGCAGTATGGATAAACAATGGCAAAGCCGAATAATAGAGCAATATAAACATCGTCCTAACGATAACCGCTCGCCGTGGCAGGTCGATCGTTCGCGTATTATTCATGCCGCTGCATTTAGGCGTTTGCAAGCTAAAACTCAAATTATGGGCATTGGCCTAAACGACTTTTACCGCACTCGCCTTACCCACTCTTTAGAAGTATCGCAAATTGGTACCGGCATATTGCGCCATTTAAAAGCGCAACATAGCGACTTTACGCACTTTCCATCAACTGGACTGCTCGAAACACTGTGTTTGGCGCACGATATTGGTCATCCACCTTTTGGCCATGGTGGCGAAATAGCGCTAAATTACATGATGCGCGATCACGGTGGTTTTGAAGGTAACGCACAAACACTGCGCATAGTTGCAAAACTTGAGCCCTACAGTAATGGGCACGGCATGAACCTAACTCGTCGTACTTTATTAGGTTTTATAAAATACCCCGCGTTTATTAATACGCTTTGGCATACCATTCCCGATGCCACAACCGGTCGTGCATTTATAAAAGCGGATGATTGGCGACCTGCCAAAGGGTTATACAACGACGATGCAGCCATATTCAATTGGATAGTAGAACCACTGAGTCAAAACGATAAAACATTGTTAGGTAACCATGGCGCTATTGATAAGTACCGCGCTAAAACAACGTATAAATCGCTCGACAGCGCCATAATGGAACATGCCGACGATATAGCATACGCCGTACACGACTTAGAAGATGCCATTGCAACCCACGTACTCACATTAGACGATTGGCAAACCCATGCTCTGCCCCATTTAAAAGCACTAAACTTTGACTGGCTAAACGACATGCTTGAATCGCTGACCCAGCGCTTGTTTTCAAAAAATGATTATGAGCGAAAAGATGCCATAGGTGAGCTGGTTAATACCTTTATTATTCATATACATTTGGATATTCAAAACGATGACTTTGAATGCCCTATTTTAAAGTATACCGCTAAATTAGATGCCCAATACGACAGTGTATTGCAAATACTTAAGCATTTTGTGTTTCAACGTTTAATACGCGACCCCGAAATGCAGCAAATAGAATTTAAAGGTCAAAACTTACTTATAGAGTTATTTACCGCGTTTGCTAGCGATCCGCTGCGTTTATTGCCCGAAACAACACAAGCACAATACATAGAAGCGCAAAAGCAAAACCAAGGTATGCGTATAATTTGCGATTACTTAAGCGGAATGACCGACGAGTACGCTTATAAAACGTATCAACGATTGTTTTCACCTATGCAATAGCTAACTGCTAACTGCTAACTGCTAACTGCTAACTACTAACAAACATTAAAAAGGCCGAGTAAATTTAATTTACTCGGCCTTTTTAGTTTTTATATTTAGTTGGAACGTTTTATAAAGATTTTACGCCCATGTTGTACAACGTAAAACCAAATATATCAGCGTACTGCTCAATTGTTTTACTCGTTGGTGTACCTGCACCATGCCCCGCATTGGTTTCTATGCGAATAAGCGTTGGGTTATTACCTGTTTGCTTTGCTTGAAGCTCAGCTGCAAACTTAAACGAATGCGAAGGAACAACACGGTCATCATGATCGCCAGTTGTGATCATAGTAGCTGGATACTCAACACCTGCTTTTACATTATGAAGTGGTGAATAACCTTTAATGTATTCAAACATTTCTTTGCTTTGCTCACTAGTGCCGTAGTCGTATGCCCAACCAGCGCCCGCAGTAAATGTATGGTAGCGCAGCATATCAAGTACGCCTACAGCAGGAAGAGCCACCTGAAATAAGTCTGGGCGCTGCGTCATTACGGCGCCAACCAATAAGCCACCGTTAGATCCACCGCGAAGTGCTAAGCGTTTTTTAGAGGTGTACTTTTTATCTTTTAAGTACTCAGCCGCGGCTATAAAGTCGTCAAACACATTTTGCTTTTGCAATTTAGTGCCTGCATTATGCCAGTCTTTACCGTACTCACCGCCACCGCGAATATTAGCAACGGCGTATACACCACCTTGCTCAAGCCATACTGCATTAACGGGGCTAAAGCTTGGCGTTAAACTAATATTAAAACCACCGTAACCGTATAAAATTGTAGGGTTTGAACCATCAAGCTTAATGCCTGTTTTATAGGTAATTACCATCGGTATTTTAGTACCGTCTTTTGATGTGTAAAACACCTGCTCAGACGTGTAATCATCACTATTAAAATCAATAGCCGACTTACGATAAACACCCGATTCACCCGTAGTTACGTCAAACGTATAAGTAGTACCTGGTGTTTTGTAGTTAGTGAACGAATAATAAAGCGTTGTTTGATCTTTTTTACCGCCAAAACCACGTGCTGTACCCACGCCTGGCAATGTAATTTCGCGAATTAGCTCGCCTTTTTTGTTGTACTGTTTTACCTGCGAAATCGCATCAACCATGTAGTTTGCAAAAAAGGTATCGCCGCCTTTTGTAAGGTTTAGTACGTTTTTGGTTTCAGGAATTAAATCAACCCAATTTTCTGGGCTTGGGTTGCTTGCATCAACTGTCACTACTTTTTTGTTTGGTGCATTAAGGTTAGTAACTAAAAATAGCTTGCTGCCTTCGTTATCAATCACTGATGTATCTGAATCAGTATTTCCAACAACCGTTACAAACTCACTGTTTTGCTTTGTTAAGTCTTTTATAAACAGCTTATTACCTGAGGTTGACGTACTAGCTGAAATAAGTAAGTAGCGGCCGTCATGAGTTACATCAGCGCCTACATAGCGATGTTTCTGCTCATCAGTTTCACCAAATACAACACTATCAGCAGACTGAGCAGTACCTAGCTTATGGTAATACGCTTTATGCTGATCTGTTTTAGCCGAAAGCTCACTGCCTTTAGGTTTCTCGTAACTTGAATAATAAAAACCTTCGTTGCCAAGCCACTCTATGCCACTAAACTTAACATCAACAAGTGCTTCTTCAACTTGTTCTTTAGTATGTGCATCAATAACTATAATTTTACGCCAGTCGCTACCACCTTCAGATATTTGATATGCGAGCAACGAGCCATCTTTGGAAAACGATAAACCCGACATAGACGTCGTACCATCGTCACTAAACTTGTTTGGATCTAAAAATACTTCAACGTTGCCGCCCTCTTTACTGCGGTACAAAACATATTGATTTTGCAGGCCATCGTTTTTATAAAAATAGGTGTAATCGCCTTCAGTAAAAGGAGCGCCTATTTTTTCGTAATTCATTAGTTTTTCAAGGCGCTGCTTTAACTTATCGCGATAAGGTATTTGTTCTAAATAAGAAAACGTTAAATTGTTTTGCGTTTTAACCCAATCGGCAGTTTCTCTGCTCATATCATCTTCAAGCCAACGATATGGATCCGTCACCGATTCTTCAAAGTAAGTGTCTACCACTTCACCTTTTTTAGTCTCTGGGTACACAATTGTATTTACTTGTTTCATTGATACTTTTACTTCTTCTTGAGTTACTGTATTAGTTGGCTCTGAACAACCGCTAAGTGCCATAAGTACAGCACATGTTAAAGTTTGCTTAAACATGGTGAGTTCGGTTCTTATTTATTATTAATAGCATAAGAAGTTATTAACTTTTAATCCTTTTGTCTATTAAGATGCGTTCAATGCTATTTGTCGTTGTAAACAAATGTAAAGGTGCGCTTTAATAGCCCACAATCTTCATAAAATAAAAAACAATAAAAGAGCACGCAATGCAAAGTACAAACCCCACATTTAAAAGTTTTAAAGCCTTCTACCCTTATTATTTAAAAGAGCACCGCAACGTTATTTGCCGCCGCTTACATTTTATAGGAAGTACACTGGTTCTTGCTGTAAGCGCAATAGCATTAATAAAACAACAATACAGTTTATTATGGCTATTACCTGTTATTGGATATGGGTTTGCGTGGGTCGGGCATTTCTTTTTTGAAAAAAACCGCCCTGCTACTTTTAAACACCCTTTTTACAGTTTGTGGGGAGATTGGGTAATGTTTAAAGATATGCTTGTAGGAAAAATTAAATTTTAACACTATTTTTAGCACTCTTTTTTATACCAATTACTTATAAAAACAAAATTACTTCATGCTTTAGAGTATAGGTTCTAATAAGTAGTACATAATTTATAAACCACTCATTAAATGTTAATTTAGTTAACATTTAATGGGTGGTTTTGTATTTTACATTTTTTAAAAATATTTATAGCTCAACAGCTGTTTATTGCCAGCCCAATAAAAACGGCTTCCTACTCTCAATTAATTAAAGCCATCAACCTCATCTTACCAGTTAACTAAACGTTAAATTTAACTTTTAAATATAATTCATTATTCATCAATTACTTAGCAATCACCTTAGCTATATAACTAAAACAATGGTCATTATAAAAAACAACCAAATGTAATTATAAAAATCCCTAGATTAATTGAATGTTATTCAATTGACTGACTTTGTTAATTAAGTATATGTTCAAAGTAACAAAGAGGTTTACCCACTTTTTTGTATAAAAAAATAGAATAATTCAATGGGTTTCGAATGAGGGAAATAGAACATGAATAAAAAGCCATTATTTCAATTACAGACATCGGTACCACAAATATTACTCGCCATGAGCGCCTCTGCTGCACTACTGGGTTCGCTCTCAGTAAATGCTGCAGAGCAAAACACCAAAGCAGAAGAAAATATTGAACAAATAAGCGTCATAGGCTCTCGCCGATTAGGTCGTACAGTAGAAGATAGTTCAGTGCCTATTGATATTATAGGTGCTGATGCACTCAATAATTCAGGTTTTACTGAAACGAATGCCCTGCTTAGCAGTTTATTACCAAGCTTTAACTTTCCGCAGGCATCCCTTACAGATGGTAGCGACCATGTGCGCCCTGCCCAACTTCGTGGCTTAGCACCCGATCACACACTAGTGCTTGTTAATGGCAAGCGCCGCCACAGTAATGCACTGCTTAACCTAAATGGCTCAACGGGTCGTGGTTCATCATCGGTTGATTTAAATGCGATACCAGCAAATGCTATTGCCCGCATTGAAGTATTACGTGATGGTGCAGCAGCGCAATATGGCTCTGATGCTATAGCCGGTGTTATTAATATTGTGCTTAAAAGTGCCAGCAGCGGTGGCTCGTTTTCAGCAAACTATGGCGCTAACGTTACTGAAATGGATGGTGTACCACAGCTAAAGTCAGTATCTGAAGGCAGTGATGGTGATTTAGCCTTTACCGAGGGTAGCGATCGCTCGTTAACCGACGGTCAAACATTAACCCTACAAGGTAATATGGGTTTTGAACTAGGCGATAATGGCTTTTTAAACATCTCAACAGAATACCGCGATCGCCATTCAACTAACCGCTCAGACTACGACCAACGTGAAAACTATGCACGATTAGAAGATGGCTCACTCGACCCACGCGAACTGACCGTAAATCGATATAACCATAATTTTGGTAATGGCGATGTTGAAGACTTCTCTATTTTTTACAACGCAGGTTACCAGTTAACAAACAACGCCGATTTATATTCATTTGGCTCTTACAGCAAACGTGAAGGCGAAGGCGGCGGGTTTTATCGTCGCGCAAGCGATAGTCGTAACGTAGAAGAGATTTATCCTGATGGTTTTTTACCGGTTATTACCTCAGATATAAATGACTTTTCATTAGCTCTGGGTGTTAAAGGTTTTGTAAGCGAATGGAATTACGATGTATCAGCCGTATATGGTCAAGATGCATTTGAATTTGGTGTTACCAACAGCTTAAATACTTCATACGGCCCTACTAGCCAAACAAGCTTTGATGCCGGAACACTTACTTACGATCAACTTACCTTAAACGTTGATTTTAGCCGTGAAGTAGACGTCAGCTTTTTAGAAAGCTCTGTAAACGTAGCTGTAGGTGCTGAGTATCGCCGCGAAGGTTACCAAATAGATGCAGGCGAAGAAGCCTCATACGCACAAGGCACATTTGGCCCAGGCGGTGCAGTAACCGACCCTGTTGATGGCCCATTTGGCGCAGCGGGATCACAAGTTTTTCCTGGATTTACACCGGAATCCGAAGGTGATAATAGCCGTCATAACGTGAGCTTATATATAGACCTTGAAACTTACCTTACCGATGATTGGAACCTAACAGTTGCCGCTCGTTACGAGGATTACTCAGACTTTGGCGATACCGTTAATGGTAAAGTTGCAACTCGTTACTCATTAACTGAAGACTTAGCACTACGCGCCTCTGTTTCTACTGGTTTTAGAGCACCTTCTTTGCAGCAACAATACTTTACCTCAGTGGCCACTGTATTTGTTGATGGTGAACCAACCGAAACCGGTACCTTTGCACCAAGCAGCGATGTAGCAAAAGCACTGGGCTCGCCGGGTCTTGATGCTGAAGAAGCCACAAACTACGGCGTTGGTTTTACATGGTCTACCGACTTTAATTTCAGCTTATCGGTTGATTACTACCAAATATTAATTGATGACCGCATTGTGCTATCAAACAACTTATCGGGCGCTGCTATTGAGCAACTTCTTGAAGGTACAGGCGCTAACCAAGGTCGTTTTTTCTTAAACGCAATTGACAGTAAAACGCGCGGTGTTGATGTTGTAGCTTCTTATAATGTACCAACCGATGGTTACGGCGATGTTGCCTTTAACTTAGGTTATAACTACGGTAAAAATGAAGTTACCGATATAATTGACCCACCAGCAGCTCTGCAAGGTGCTGGGTTTGATCAAGACAACTTATTCTCTGGTAACGAACTACGTCGTTTTGAAGTAAGTACACCGCGTAATAAATACAATTTAAGTGCAACATGGAATATGGATCAATGGCGCACCACGCTTAGAACAACGCGTTACGGTGAAACACAAGACCCTTCAGATAACCCAGAACGTAACGAAGTGCTTAAACCTAAATGGATAACTGACTTAGATGTGGCCTACTCGCTTACTAGCAACGTATCGCTGAGCTTAGGGGCTAATAACATTTTTGATGTTTACCCAGACGCAACCCGTGAAAATGTTGACGATTTAACAACCTTCTCGCGTTTATTTGCTTACTCTAGCTTCTCAGCGTATGGATTTAACGGACGCTACGTGTACGGTAAAATAGAAATGAAGTTTTAATAAGCACAGCTTAAAGTAACCAAACACACAAAAGCCACCGATTAGGTGGCTTTTTAACGCGAGTTGCTATTAAATATATAATTAGATTTTAGTTAACCAGCCGTGTTTGTCTTCGCTTTTACCCCATTGAATATCGTTCAATGCTTGGCGAAGGCGCGCAGTCGTTGGGCCTGGCTCGCCAGTACCTACTTTGTATTCTTTATCGTTATGAATAAACGTCCCCACAGCAGTTAGTACAGCTGCAGTGCCCGAAAGCGCCGCTTCAGTACCTGGTTTAGCAGCACGCTCTAATAGCTCAGTAACGCTAAAGTTACGCTCGCTTACCGTCATACCTAAATCTTTGGCTATGGTTAAAATACTATTACGCGTTACTCCATGTAAAAACGTGCTATCAAGCGCTTTAGTAATAATTTCGTTGCCATCAATTAAAATAAAGTTAGCAGCACCGGTTTCTTGTACGTCGCCACCTGGGCAAAATAAAATTTGATCTGCTTGATACTTAGTTCGTGCAGCACTAATAGGTGCTAGAGCACTGGCGTAGTTACCACCACTTTTTACCATACCCATGTGCGGCGCGCAGCGCATACCATCTTCTTCAAGTAGTACGCGTAGTGCAGTTGCACCACCTGCAAAGTAATCACCCACTGGCGATAGTAACGTGTACAAAAGCGAGCTCATTGATGGCGCTGCTGCTTTACCAATTGCCGCCTCAGTACCAATGTGTGTTGGGCGAATATACATAGAGCCCGGCGGTAATGGCGTTTCATCTGCGTATTCGCGCATAATATCGATAATCATCGTTTTTAGCATATCGCTGTCAAAACTCGGTAAGCTTAATAGCGCTGAGCTTTGTTGCATGCGTGCAATGTTTGCATCCATTCTAAAAAGATAAACAGAACCATCTTCATGGCGAAAGGCTTTTAAGCCTTCAAAACATGTACTTGAATAATGAAGAACGTGCGCACCAGCATGAAGTTCAAGTTTATCGGAAGGGACAATTGAGCTTTCGCTCCATTTATTATCAGAAAAACGAGCTTGAATCATCTGCGGCATAAACACGGTACCAAATGCGGCCATTTTAATCTCTCTTGTGTGGTCTATTTTCCCCCATTGTATGACAATCACCCGCCATTTAACCATAGCTAAAGTAAGGCTTTTTTAATTAACTATGAGAAATTTTTGCAAGTACTGTTTACTAATCAACCGCATTGGGTGCTATAAACAAAAAAATCGACTAATGCAGTTGCACTAGCCGATTCTTAAAGGTAAATAATTTACTTGAACGAATACCTAATAATACGTTTTAACACCGAGGTATACTGTTTAAAAAAGCTACCTGTATGGTAATCAATGCCGTGTTTTTTCAAAACGGCTTGTACTTGAGGTGCAACTTCTTGATAGCGCGAAGACGGCATATCTGGAAATAAGTGATGCTCTATTTGGCAGCTCAAATGCCCTGTTAAAACATGAAACCAATGCGACCCTTTAATGTTAGACGAGCCCAATACTTGGCGGTAATACCACTGCCCTTGGGTTTCGTTTACGCAGTCTTCTTGTTTAAAAGTTTGCGTTTCTTCAGTAAAGTGACCACAAAATATTATGGTCGACGTCCATAAATTACGGATTAAGTTTGCTACTAAATTCCCCGCCAATACCCATAAAAATAAAGGCCCTGCAAGTAACGGAAATATCGCATAATCTTTAATTAATTGGCGAGCGCCTTTACTAAAAAAGCGATGCTTTAATGTAGAGTGTGAAACAAGCCCTTCGCGGTTTTCTTTCTTTTTACCAATAAAAACACGCTCTGCTGCTAACTCGTGATACGACACGCCCCACTGAAATAACACACTTAAATTAATATACGTAAAAAACTGCCATACATTTTTAAAACGCCACTTAAAATCATCGCTTAAACGCAACAAGCCATAACCAAAGTCTCTGTCTTTACCAATAATATTAGTATACGTATGGTGTTCAAAGTTATGAACGCGATGCCAACTTTGTCCATCGCACGCTATGTCCCACTCATAATGTTGTGAGTTGAGTTGCTTGTCGTTCATCCAATCGTATTGACCATGCATTACATTGTGGCCAATTTCCATATTGTCTAAAATTTTAGCAAGCGCTAATAACAACACACCTGCAACCCACAATAATGGTTGAATAAAACCGAGCATTAGCAAAATTCGCCCGCTCCATTCACACACTCGCTGTTTGCGCACAACAGAGCGAATATAGTCGGCATCTTGTTGGCCTACTTTGCCAAGGGTGTCCATTTTAATGGCATCTAGCTCGCTTGCGAGCATGTCATAGTTAATGTTTTTCATAATTGTAACTCCAAATCACTAACAGGTTGGCTTACGCAAAGTTGTATTAATTGCTCGCCGTTGTCACTCAATTCACCTGTTTTTAAATTACGTACCACGCCTGACTTTTTAATACATTGGCATTGATGGCAAATACCAATACCGCAACCGCGTTTAACGGGGAGCTTTTTTTCTTCAAACTGAGTCAGTAAAACATCGTTGCCCGATACAACATGGGCACTAGCGTTAATTTTTACATTAAATTGGCTGTCGTCGTTTAAGGTAGGCAGCGCCAAACCAAAGGCCTCTTGGTAGTAATTTAGCTTATGCGTTTTAGCAAAATCGCTCACCGTTTGCATAAATGCTGCAGGGCCACAGCAGTAAATGTCTGGGTTTTCCCACGGCTTAATATTGCTGGTTATATCGCTTGATTGCTCACGCGTTAATAATAAAAACGAAAAATGCTCAAATTGCGCTGCCAACTCACTTAGCTCATCAACACATTGATGCTCAGTGGCTTTTGCGTAATACACTAACGACACTTTTTGCGTAGTTTGGCTTAAGTAATCATCAAGCATAGCCAGCATAGGTGTTATACCCGAGCCGCCTGCAATAAAAGTGGCTGGCGTGTGTGTGTTTTTAAAAACAAAGTCGCCGCTTGGCGCAGAAATATTGCACCACAACCCCGCTTTTAATGCACTGCTGAGTAAGCCTGTAAAGCGCCCTTGCGCATTTGTTTTGATTAGTAAGCGCACCAAACCTGTATTTTTAAATTGCTGAGCGCTTGAGGCCACGGTAAAAACGCGTGTTAATAATCGCCCATTAATTTCAACCGTTAAACTTATATGCTGCCCTGACGTATGTGCCTGCCATTGTTTGCTTGGCTTAAGTTGCACACTTAAAAAACCGCCATCAAGCACAGCGGTACTAACTACTTGCGCTCTAAACTGCCCTGCACGCCACGCAGGTTTAAACACCTGCATTATTGGCTCTATGTAGCCTGCAAAACTTTGATGGTGTAAAAACCATTTTGAAAATTGGTTTAATACTTGAGTCATCATGGTTAAATCTCTATCAAATCTTAATTACTTTGAACTTACACGTGTACGCCCAAACTTCAGCGCACAAGTGTACGCTGAAATTTTTAGTTTTCAACCCCAATAGAGTAATTATTCAATTTTTATTAGCGCAATTTGCTAAAACAATTTCCTGTGAAGAAGTAATTTTAAAATATATAAGTGTGCATTTTTCATTCAACTCAACACTTAACAAATTTATTTATGCCATGATAAGGTTATGTAAGATTGGATTAATTTTGGAAGCCATAATGATAAATTTAAGGTCACATAACACTCACCCTAAACTAATAAATGCAGGCTTAGCCGTTGCTATATTTGCTACTAACGCACCCGCGCATGCAAAAAGCGATTACGTAAAAAATTATAAACAGCTAGATACTTTATCGCTTAGCGTTAACGCAATAACAGCGGCAGAAGGTGTGGTTATACCTTGGGCTATTGAGCCTTTAGCTAATGGTGATTTACTAATATCTGAGCGCAGCGGAGCGTTATTTTTATTACCTAAAAATACCACTAAATTAACTAAGGTTTCAGGGCTTCCCGACATTGATGCTAATGGCCAAGGTGGATTGCTTGATTTATCACTACACACCGATAGTAAGCAAAACCAATGGCTGTACTTTAGTTACTCAAGTAGTGAGGGCAAAGGAAGCGGAAGTAACACCGCCTTAATGCGCGCCAAGCTAAATAGCGATCATACGCAGCTGTCTGATCAGCAATTGCTATACAAAGGCGAGCATAATAGTACCAAAGGCCAGCACTACGGCAGCCGTATTGTGTTTGATAATGAAGGTTATGTTTATTTTTCAATTGGCGATCGCGGCTCGCGCGACATAAACCCGCAAGATCTCACGCGTGATGGCGGTAAAATTTATCGCTTACACGAAAACGGTAATATCCCAAGCGACAATCCGTTTGTTAAACAAAAAGATGCAAAACATGCGGCATGGTCTTATGGGCACCGTAATCCACAAGGCATGTGGTTTAATAATCAAAACAATATTTTATGGTCTCACGAGCACGGACCACGCGGCGGCGATGAACTTAATATAATAAAAAAAGGCGCTAACTACGGATGGCCTTTAGTAAGCTATGGCGTTAACTACAGCGGTACCAAGTTTACCGACCTTAAAGAAAAAGACGGCATGCAATCGCCCGCATTACACTGGACCCCTTCTATTGCGCCATCCGATATGTTGTATGTAACGAGTGATAAATACCCAAAGCTTAAAGGTAAGCTATTACTAGCATCAATGAAATTTGCATTCATTAGCGCACTAGAGCTCTCAAAAGGTAAGGTTGTTAAGCAATATAAAATACTCGATGGAATTGGCAGAGTACGCAGCTTAGCCCAAAGCAGTAATGGTTTTATTTATTTAGGTATTGATGGGCAAGGTATTAAACGCCTAGAGCCAGAAATGTAAACATTAGCACTAGAACCAGAACTAGCACACAGTACGTTAATAATTACACCGTGTTTACTTTGCGCTTTTAAAGCGCAAAGTAAACATTTTCACCAAACAAAGAACTATTAAGCCCATTAATGCGTACACTAATTACATATAACTTAATAAATTAAGAGAATACTAATGTTTTCATTTTTAAAGCCTGATCCCGTAAAAAAACTGCGTAAAGAATACGACGTAAAACTAGAGCAAGGCATGCAGGCACAAAGAAAAGGCGACATTAAAAGCTTTGCAATGTTAAGCGCAGAAGCCGAAAAAATCTGGAGTGAAATAGAAACTCTAGAGGCTAAAAAAGCCAAATAATACCAATCGTATTAAGTTATTAGACATTTATAGCGACGGATAAATAGAGTGATAACAAGGCATAAATTTCGACATGTAGTTGTTCTACATGAGAAATTTATAACGCCGTTAACGCTTTATTTAGCACGCTAGAAAGGCTAAATATTTAAGTCGACTGGTATAAGTATACTTAAACGTGTCAGCCCTGTTTCAAAAGCAGGAAGACGCGTTTAGTAAATAATTTATGACCTCGTTTTTTACAGCTTCCACCATCCCTAAACCACCCTTTATAATATGCTTACACAAGCAAGTGTAATTAAAGCAGTTACTTACGATTTATTGGTATATCAGCGTCGGAAACAGCAATTCTTACAACAGAGCGAACGAGTTAGTGGGCGAGCCTGCTGAATAGAATCAATGAGTTAACCTGCTTAATTGCTCAGGTTAGTAGCGACTGTGCGTGGTGAAAATATCATTGCTTAACAGTTAAATATTAGGTTTAATGGGGACATAATAAACGCTGAGTAACGCAGGGATAGCTTAGATACGATATACACGTCAATGAAATTGGCTAAATATCGGTTAGGCCATAAAAAGCCTTTCTTTATAAGTAAAGTCCATAGCATAAACAATACCAACGCGAACACACCGAGCAGGTAGCGCCTCAGTCCAACAAGCGATTATGCAACACAAACTACGTGTTGCATAAATACTAAAGTGTTAAGTGCCCGTGTTGCTATCTACCTTCTGTGTTTAAAGAGAAATTAATGAAAAAAAGATTACAAGTATTCGTCTCATCAACCTATTTAGATTTAGTTCCTGAAAGACAAGCCGCTGTGTCCGCAATTTTGAAATCAGGACATATACCTGCTGGGATGGAATTATTTACAGCCGGAGATCAAAGCCAATGGAGTATTATTAAGCGTTGGATCGATGAATCAGATGTTTATATGTTAATTTTAGGTGGAAGATATGGAAGTGTTGAGCCAGACAGTGGTTTAAGTTATACAGAGTTAGAATACAATTATGCTTTAGATATAGGGAAACCATTATTCGCAGTTGTTATAAACGATAATGCGTTAGATGAAAAAATTAAAAAAGTTGGTGCTTCTGTTTTCGAAAAAGATCATCCAGTCGAATTGAAAGCATTTAAACAAAAAGTATTATCTAATATGTCATCATTTTACGAAGATGAAAAAGATATTCGATTATGTGTTCTGGAAAGTTTACCTGAGATTGCTGCAACTAGAGAATTAGACGGTTGGATATCAGGCGCAGAAGTACCAGATACGAAAAGCTTGGTTGATGAAATAACACGATTAACTAAAGAAAATAGAGAACTGACAAATGAGATGGGCTCTCTTCAAGACAAGCTTAAAAATGCACCATCATCTAAGGAAGATTCGTCAAATGAAGAGTTGGCTTTGATCTTGAAATCAATTGAAATTGATTTTCCGAAGGCTATGGAACAGCCTAAAATGAATTTGTTCGCTGCGCTGATGTGGCTAAAAGATCATCTAATTACAGGTGTTACAAATCAGCATGGTACTGATGATTTAACCATGTTTGTTTATCAAAATATACTTCCTAAGTTACAAATACATAATCTCGTAATAAATGAAAAAGTCGCATCTGTAAAATATCGTCGTTTTTCTCTAACTAAGCAAGGGCAAGAATTCTTAGCTTATATTGAAAAGAAGCAAATCTTAAAAAATAGAACTTAATCGGGTAGCCGGAGGTCTCTAACCTCCAGCCCCCACAACACCCATCATGCGGGTCCGCAATGGGCAGAAATTAGGATGACACCCATCCTAATTACCTTGAACCGACTTTCCTTTAAATAAAAAGCGGAACATTACAGTGAACAAAGGTATGAATAAATTGACCTTACGGGGTCAAATGAAAGTGAATGCCTTACTTCACGCTGCGGCAACTGTATTGCCTTGTTCATAATATAGAAAAGCTGCAAAACACGATGCATTAAGAAGGATAAGCCATTTTACCCTAAATAAAAGCCACTCAAACACCCGTCCCCCCTTCCAAAACGCTAATTAAAACAATATCAAACACTTCAATATTCTACGTAAAAATACAGTAATCAATTGAACCAAAATAGGAACTCAGCTATGGTTTATTTATCAATAAAAAAATTAAAAAACGAGTTAATCTACAGGCTCGTTAAGTTACCAAGGAAGATATGCGTAAATTTCTGGCATTGGATATACAATCTCAAATAGACTTGCGAGAAAAGTATCCAGATCTTGATAAGTTGTATGCTGTAGAAGATACTGATGCATATACTTACATGGCGGTTTCGGTTTTCGATCGTTGGTTGGGAGCAGAAGACTCAATTAAATACTTATCTGATGTTGCTGATGAGGAGCAACAAAGTAGAGATGCAAAATTCGTTAAATTTGCGAAAAAATTAATCGACAACACTGAGGTTCTAAACTTTACATTTAAAGGTCGTTGGAGTTCAGCTAAACCACAGTTTCGCAAATTTACCTCGGACGCTGCTAAAGAAGCTTACCTAATGTGCGCTCCACATAATGTAGATAGTAGTCATTTTTATAAAGTGATGCTGCCTGAGTTGGAGGCTGTATATTTTGAAAGCTGGGACGACACTAATGTTTTCTATTTACGTAATCCTAAACACGCAGAAAAAATTGAAAAATGGGCTAATGAATGTGGCTTATACCGTCTAAATAGATAACTTAAGCGCATCAAAAATGACGTCAAACGCTTGGCTGACGCTCATTCTTCGCTAATTTTAGCCAAGCATTATCCGCATTTTATGCGGGCGCTAGCTGTACTAGCTATAGAGAAGTTTTCATGAAACATAATGCAATCAATTTTAAAGAAAAGTTTACTAAGTTTACAGATCATTGGTCTCCTCGTGTAATTGCAGAAATGAATGACTATCAGTTTAAATTGGTCAAAGTAGAAGGTGAATTTGTATGGCATGATCACCCGGATACTGACGAAGTTTTCATTGTAATTGAAGGGTGCCTTAACATTGAATTTCGCGATGGAGTCGTTACATTAGAATCAGGTGAAATGTTTGTAATCCCTAAAGGCATTGAACATAAACCTATAGCAACTTCAGAATGTAAAATCATGATAGTTGAACCTAAAGGTGTTGTTAATACTGGTGATTCAGGTAGCGAACTTACAGCAGAAGATGATGTTTGGGTGTAATGCACAGCTAACAAACGCTTCAACAATGATAAATACTGGTTGGCTCCTACGCTTCGGATATTAGCCAACCAGCATGCGGACGTTAGATGTTATGAAGTATTTGGCAAGCTTTTATAAAAGCGCAAGTTTTGTAGCTACTCTGTGGTGTATATCTTTATTGCTGCCATTATTGCTTTTGGCAAATGATGAAATTTCATGGATGCCAATAATAGCTGTTGTTCTTATAATTGTTTACGGCACAACTATTTCTCTTTTTAGAAGGGATCAGCTATTTGAAGGGACTTGGTGTATGTCAGATGTAGTCGCATATATTTTAGTGCCTATTTGTCTTTTTGCATTTGTCACATATATGATGCTATCAAGCTTAAACACCTAACAAGAACATTAGACGGAATTTACTCTTCCCCCATTTAATAGGTATCACGATAATTTTTACCATACACATCCTCAGGACTTATTTGCATTAGTAGTGCGGGGTTGTCTATCGGTTTAAACCCGTATTGCGCGTAAAGGCCATGTGCATCAGAAGTCGCTAATAAAAAGCGCCTGAGCCCTTGTAGCTCAGGGTGCTCTACTATCGTTTTAATAAGTAACTTACTCAGCCCATTACCTTGCAAGTGCGGGGCAATAAATACATCTGCTAAATAAGCAAAGGTTGCTTTATCGGTCACTACTCGGGCAAAGCCAACTTGTTCGTTATGAGCGCTGTAAACACCAAAACACATTGAGTTATCAATAGCCGATTGCATCACGCTTTTAGGAATGCCTTTGGCCCAATAGCTATTAGCAATAAAGTTATAAATAACGTTAAAGTTAAGTTTGCTTTTGTCTGTACTTATTGAGTAGTTACTAGTGTTTACTGTCATACGTTAGTAGTCTTTTTTATCAATGTTTTTATAAACATTTCTATAGAACGTTCCTATAGCCTATAAATAATCTTTAACGTTTTTTAGCTGTTTGTCGTGTACTCTTGAAAGTACTAACAATGAGCAAATAGCCCCAAATAACGCCAGTCCCATATCTGATTGGGTATCCCACACGTAACCTTGCGTGCCTAAAAATGCTTCTGCGTTTTCGCCGCTTAATACTGCAACCCACCACTCTATTAATTCGTAAAACGCGCTAAATGCTAAACATACCGAAATAACAAAGGTGATTAACCAGCCTCGACCATTTACTACTTTTTTGCGCAGTAAAATTTCGCGAGCTAGTAGTGCAGGTACAAACCCTTGAAAAAAGTGCCCTACTTTATCGTAGTTATTACGCTCACTACCAAATAGGTTGTCGAAAAAAGGGACTTCGGCGTAGGTGTAATGCCCGCCAATCATCAGCACAATACAATGCGCTAAAATAAAAGTGTATAAAATAGGGGTAAGTTTAAAGTGGCTATAGGTACTTGCTAGCAGCACTAAGCCAATAATTGCGGGGATAACTTCAAGCAGCCATGTAAATTGATCTTTTGGGTTAATACCAGACCAAATTAATACAATAAAAAACAGGCTCAGCCATAAATACTTCATTTAGAATCCTTTTCTAAATTGATCAAATTTACGGCATTTTACGCCTTTGAAATAAACGACGCTACCTATAGTTTGTTTTTGCAGTAATGCGATTAAACAAAGTAGGAAAAAAGCGTTTAATTGTGGGCGCCCAACCACTTAAACCTTTGCCAATAATCACTTCGTCTTTTTTATTACTAATGGCACGAATCATTTTTGAAGCTGCTACGCTTACATCCATGCCATTTTCTATCGACTCTTCTGGTTTATTTTGCGCTATGCCTTGCTCGTTTAGTGAGTTATGCGCAATTGCTGTTTTAATAGAACCTGGGCAAATTGTTAAACAATGAATATTATGTTCAGCAACTTCTGCACGTAGGCAATCCATAAAACCAACAACCGCATATTTAGAACCCGAATATCCCGTTCTAAATTTTGAACCAACTTTACCCGCCACACTACTAATAGACACAATTGAGCCACTGCGCCTTGCCACCATAGCAGGCAATATAGCTTTAGTAAGTGCAATTAAGCCAAAGTAATTAACCTCCATTAATTGGCGATACACGTTAAAGTCGTTTTCTAAAAATAAGCTACGCTGCGATACGCCGCCGTTATTAATTAAAATATCAATTGCAGGAAGCTCGTTCATTTTTGCTGTTACTGTACTCAGTACATGCTCTGGCTGAGCTAAGTCCAGCGGCACAACTAAGTGCCCTTCGCCTTTAAGCGTTGCTTTTAAATCGTTTAGTTTATCTACATTGCGCGCCGATAAAATAACGCGCGCTCCAAGCTCGGCAAATTGTATAGCAAGCTCTTTACCAATACCTGATGATGCGCCGGTGATCCACACGGTTTTATTATTATATTGCATGCGTTATCTGCCCTTTTATTGTTATTTATTAGGTTTTATAAAGGTACTTAGTAAAGTATTTTACGCCCTTGTAGGACCCGCTATTGCGTTTACTTCATCTTCTAATGTTTTGTAAAAACCCATTAAAAATAGTAGTTCAACAGTTACGTACAAAGGGCCAATAATTAAACCAATTAGGTCATCTACAAACGCTGGTTTTTTACCTTCGTAATAGTGCCCAATAAACTGCAGTACCCAGCCAAATACAAACACACCTACGCCAATACTCAACCACGGCCAAAACGCCATTGCCGCAATAGGCTGAGCACCAACAAGGAGTAAAGTGAATATCACGGCCATAATAAAGCCAAGCGAAAAGCTCAGCATAAAATAATAAACAACCGACGCTAATACAAAAAGTTGTGCGCCATCAATTACAAAGCTACCAAGGGGTATTTGAATGCGCGCTAGTAAACACAACGCTGCAAATACAATGAGCGGAATACCAAAAAAGTGCGTTAGTACATTACGCTTAGAACGATGATACAAACCATATTTACCAAGTTGCTGTTGAAGTGTTTTCATTTTATTGCCTTTAATTTATGTGTAAAACTTACTTTAGCAAAAGTAGACACAACAACAATGTCAGGTATCCGACATTGTGTAAATTAAGCAAATGCAGAAATTATTTTACCCGGCTCATGCTCACCTTGCATATCAATTCGCTCGCGCCCTTGTTGATACTCTTGATCGATCATTTTTTGAAGTTCCTCAATTTTATCAGCAATTGCGTCAGGGTCTGCGCCCTCACCTTGTAGCTCTTTAGTGAGTTCTTCTATTGCCGCTTTGAGCTCGTCTATCTTGTCTTTATTTACACCTAAGCGCTGATAAACCAGCGCTTCTTGCGCGCTTTCTAAAAATGTTTGCTCTTGAGGGCCTGAGCTTATGCCTTTAACTTCACTTGTTTTTTCATTAGGGAGGACATTAGTTGCCGTAACTTCGCTCGGGCTTGCCGCTTTAGTTATAATCGATGAGTTATAGTTACTATATTGATTTTTAAAGGTTATTGTTGTCATTAGCTCAAATCCATTGTTGCATTACATTATCTTTAGCAATTTTGGTTCCAACTAAAAATACCCAGCCTATTTAAGCTTGTGCAGCACAGGCCTGTAACTTTTGTTTATCTATAATAGTAATACGTTGATACCCCAAGCTAATAGCTTGTAGGCTAACAAGTTGTTGCAGTATTTGATTAATAGTTTGGCGCGTTAGGTAGGTCATATCAGCAAGTTGCTGCTGAGATAAAACAAGCGGTGTTAAATGCTCTGTGTGTTCACTCAACATTAAAAGCCGATTACATACTTTTTGTTCAGCGCTTAATAATGCGTGATCTTCCATTGAGGTAAACATTAGCCGTAACTTTTGTGCCAGCAATAAACCAAACTCTTGCCAATATTGTGGCTGTTCATTTAAAAGCTGTTCAAGCGCGCGTTGGGGTACGTAAAAAAGCACAACATCAGTTTGTGCATATACATCATGAGTGCGCCGGCCACCATCAAACAAGGTAACTTCGCCAAACCACAGCGACGTATCTACAAAACTCAATACGGCTTCTTTGCCTTCGTTGCTTACGCCACTAATACGTACCACGCCGCTAAGTACGGCATAAATTCCATCGTGCTTATCACCTCGCAAAAATAATGATTGCTGGGCTTTTAGCGTGAGCGTTTTGCCTTGCGTTAATAAAAAGCTTTTTAAATAAGGGCTGCGGTTTTTAAACCAGTGTCCTTGTTCAATCACCTTTTGCTGTTGTGGAGTCATTATTTACTGCATTTTCTTATTAAAAGGCTGCCTTTCACTGACCAGCTTTTTTGGTAAATTTAAATCAGTTGCTATAACAAAGTCATCATAAGGATCGTTACCTGAAAAAAGCTCAGTTATTAGCGTTTTATTTTTATAAACATTAACGGTTACACCACTGCCCATGCCGCCTGAGTTAATAATATAATAATGATACTCGCCATTACTAAAAAATAAAATACTCTCGCCAATACGCCCTACTTGCCTGTAGTAACTACCAAATGGTGCACTTGGTGTAGCTTCTTTTTCAAGCCCTATGTCATTAATTCGACCAAATCGATAGCTCAATGATGAGTCGTCTTTAGCAACACAAATAGAAAGTACGTTATCAGTAGGCTCAAGTTTATAAGCAATATCTTCACTTGGATTACGCAGCACTTTTTGCATCTTAGCGTTTATATAAGCGGTTTCATTCATTTTACAATGTGTTGCAACTAACCCTAGTACTAACACTGGATCCTCAACGTTAGTAAATTGTTCTTGTTGTTTTGAATCTGAAGATGGTTTTACTAAATCCTCTAAATGGGCTTTTTTCTGCGAAGACGAAACTTGATCATCACACCCAAATAGTACTAATAAGAAAAAAGAATAAAAGCTCGCTAAAAATTTATTGCGCATAAAAAATCCATCTATGAGAGAACCTTTAAAATAGCGATAAAACTAGCGACTCGCAACTCCCTTATGCGTAATACTTTATAAGTTTATGGTTAAACCATATTCTGCAAAAACTACCTTACTTTTTAGTGATTTATTTAACGATTTTTTAAACAATTATTGGTTTTTTAATAACCTATTCATAAAGTGAGATAGTACCGCCGCTTGATGCGTTTTCATCAATTGCGTTTTACATAATCACTACATCGGCATTTTCGCTAAGTTAGCAAATGTACCTATTTTTTGTTGAGTGACCACGGCCGATTTATTAACTTTAGCCCTTACTAAAAGCTGATTTAAACACCTCATAACAGTGTGTAAATAACTAAATGAATCAATAACCAGCTTCCTTATAATAAAATATTGTTACACCACCATTTCAAATGGTTTTTTATAACCACCTGTAATTTATAATTTAAATAAAATCAAATCCAATAAACATACATTTTAAAAACAATTTAGTCTCATTTTATTAAAACAATAGTTGACCCTATACAAAATTTAAACTAGCATTTCTGGAAGCGCTTCCACAAAGCCTAGTTAAACAGACCTTTCTGGAAGCGCTTCCATACATTTGACAATGTTTATAACTACACAATAACAGCCCCATACAAGCTGTTAATAATAATGATAAAAGCGCGAGGGAAACCGAATGTCCAACCATATTGTAAGAAAAACAAAGATAGCCACTAGCCTATCTCTGATTTTAGGCGCATCAATCTCTTTACCTGTATATGCACAAGAAGCAAATACAGATGTTGAAGTAATTCAAGTTACTGGTTTTAAAAGCAGTATTAAAGAGTCGACTCGTTTAAAACGCGACGCCGCTGGTGTTGTAGATGCTATATCAGCTGAAGATATTGGTAAATTCCCCGATACCAACTTAGCCGAGTCGCTACAGCGTATTACGGGTGTGTCGATTGATCGCTCAAATGGTGAAGGCTCTAAAGTAACGGTTCGTGGTTTTGGCCCCGACTACAATATGGTAACCCTAAACGGGCGTACAATGCCGGCGGCATCTTTGCCTGCAGGCGGTGGTACACCCAGCTCTCGTGCTTTTGACTTTGCAAACTTAGCGTCTGATAGCGTTAAATCGGTTGAAGTATATAAAACTGGTAAAGCAAGCATTGCATCAGGTGGTATTGGCGCAACAATTAATATTAATACCGCTCGCCCACTTGATAACCCAGGCTTTGTTTCAAGCATTGGCGTAAAAGCATTACACGACTCAACAAACCGCGTTGGTGATGACATAACACCAGAGCTTTCGGGGTTAATTAGCTGGACCGACAGTGAAGCTAAATTTGGTGCCTCGTTAACTGCAAGTATGCAACAGCGCGATAGCTCATCAACAGGTGCATTTGTAAATCAATGGAATACATCAGCTTTTGACGGCACAATCCCACAAGCTGCAGACGATATTGTTTTAACTAATGCACCCGCCGTTGGCCAGCTTTATTCAATGCCATCAGATTTGCGCTACACCATTGCCGACAGAGAACGTACTCGTACAAACGCGCAATTAACGCTGCAGTACAGCCCTATTGACGATTTAACAGCCACGCTTGATTACACATATTCTAAGCAAGATTTATTCGAAGCCCGTGCTGAGCAATCAATATGGATGGATAACTACAAAAGCGCGCTAACGTTTGACGATAACACGGTAAAAACTCCTATTTATTACCGAGAAGAACGTCGCGATCAGCAAACACGCGATTTAGGTTTAGCGTTTCAAGAGTTAAACCAAGTTAACCAAAACGACTCTATTGGTTTAAACGTTGAGTACTATTTCAATTCAGAATTGAGCTTTATGTTTGATGCGCACAATTCAAAAGCCACTAGCAAACCAGATGCACCTTACGGCAGCTGGGTAAACGCAGGCTTGGGTGCAAACGTAGTTAACGCACAAGAAGTTGATTTTAGCCGCGAACTTCCATCAATGAGTATCGATTTTGATGATTGCCGCCGAGATAACCTAAATTGTAATAACACGTTAGATGCCTCTGATGTGGGTACGTCTATTTTAGATTCTAACTTTGCTCGCCAAGAGTCTGAAATAACAGAATTTAGAATCCATGGTAAATACGAAATTGAAAACGGTGCAATTGACTTTGGTATAGAGTCTCGCTCTATGGAAAGCCATTCACTGCAATCACTTACACGTAATACAATGGGTAACTGGGGTATCGAAAACCCAGGCGAACTGCCTGATGGCTACCTAAACCCAACAAACTTTTTAGCTGAGTTTGACGACTACGATACATCGGGCTCGTACAACCAAGGTTATACTGGCAGCGCATCGCAAATTGGTTACTGGGCAGGTGAAGAATACGGGTTTAACTTTGCAGCCGATGGCGCATTTGCAACTAACCGCACCATTGAAGAAGATATAACCGCAGCGTTTGTGCAATTTACTTACAACGGATACATTGGCGATATGCCATACAACATTGTAATTGGCGCGCGCCAAGAGTCTACCGACATTACCTCAACGGCTAATATCGACTTACCTAACGCAGTAGCGTGGGAAGGTAATAACGACTTTAATGTTCGTTTTGGCTCAGCTAAAGAAGATTTCACGCTTAAATCTAGCTACGATCACTTTTTACCAAGCTTTGACTTTGACATAGAAGTAATCGAAAACATAAAAGCGCGTTTTTCTTATAGCACAACAATTGCTCGCCCAACTTACGACAACTTAAGTTCAGCAGCGACTGTTGGTGTACCGGGCGCCCCTACTCTTTTAGCGGGTTCTTCACCGGCTACTGCGTCAACGGGTAACCCTGGTTTAGTGCCGCTTGAATCAGATAATATTGATGTATCGGCTGAGTGGTACTTTGCAGAAACAAGTTATGTGTCGGTAGGTTATTACACTAAAGACATCGAAAACTTTATTGGTTTAACACCAATGACGCAAAACTACTACGGATTACGCGATGCAACAGCGGGTCCTCGCGCTCAAGCTGCCATTGCTGAGCTAGAATCTCGCGGACTTGCTCTAACCGATTCAAACTTATTTCAAATGGTTGCCGCAACAGAAAATGGCGTTGATTTTGACTCTATGACTTACGAAGAGTTTGAAGCCGCTTACGATGTAATTGCTAACAGCGATGACCCATTACTAGAATTTACAGCGCAAGTACCTACCAACAATAAAAATGCCACTATTGATGGTTTCGAAATTGCCTTTCAGCACTTTTTTGGTGAAAGCGGCTTTGGTGTGCAAGCAAACTACACCACAGTTAATGGCGACATAGACTTTGATGTAAACGCTGACCCTACTACAACACAATTTGCATTAGTGGGTTTAAGCGATACAGCTAACTTTATAGCAATGTACGAAAACGATGATTTTCAGGCACGTATTGCTTACAACTGGCGTGATAAGTTTTTAAATAGCGCAGCTCGATACGTAAACGAGCCAGGCTTTACTGAAGAATATTATCAAATCGACTTTAATGTTGCGTACAACTACAGCGAACAACTATCGTTTTTTGTTGAAGGCCTTAATATTACTGAACAAAACAGCCGCGAACATGGCCGTACGTCAGTTCAATTGTGGAACCTACAACAGCTAGGTGCACGTTACAATATTGGTATGCGTTACAACTTCTAAAGGTAATACAAAGTAAAGCCGTTAGTTTTTACTAGCGGCTTTTTTGTATTTAAAACAGTATTAATGCTAGTTTAATTGTTATCAACTTTAGGGGGTTAACTCATGACCAAACCAATAACAAAAATAGTCGTTTTAGGTGGTGGTACTGCCGGCTGGCTAAGCGCAGGCTTATTAGCCGCCGAACACCCGCACCTTAATGTAACGTTAGTGGAGTCGGCAAATGTGCCTATATTGGGTGTGGGCGAAGGTACATGGCCGTCAATGCGTAATACGCTAAAGCGCATTGGCATTAAAGAAAGTGATTTTATAACCCAGTGCGACGCATCATTTAAGCAAAGTTCTAAATTTATAAATTGGCGAAACCTCAGCGAGGGAGAAAACTACTACCACCCTTTTATGAATCCACAAGGCTACGAGCACACTAATTTACACGCCAGTTGGCAACGTATTGCACCTAACCAAAAATTTGCCGACGTTGTTAATATGCAAAGCTTTGTATGCCAAGCAGCACTTGCACCAAAACAATTACAAACTCCCGAATATGCAGCAGTTACCAACTATGGCTATCATTTAGATGCGGGTAAATTTGCTGAGTTTTTAAAAAATTACTGCGTTAAAAACCTAAATGTTACTCATATTACTGACGATGTAACCGAGGTTATTAACGACGAGCATGGCTATATTGCCGCATTAAAAACAAATAATAATGGCGATATAACGGGTGATTTATTTATAGATTGCTCAGGCTCTTGCGCTCGTTTAATTGGTGATCATTTTAATAGTGAGTTTATAGCGCAAGATCATATTTTATTTAATAACAGCGCTGTTGCGGCGCAAATACCTAATGCACACATCAATCAACCAATTGCCTCTGCTACGCTATCTACAGCGCAAAGTAACGGTTGGATTTGGGACATAGCCCTGCCAACACGCCGTGGCACAGGTTATGTATTTAGTAGTAAATATCAAAGTGATGAAAGCGCAGCAAATACTCTAAAAAGCTACATAACCAAAAGCACCAGTGAGCAACAAGCTGAGCAACTTACCTACCGCGTATTAAAATTCAGCCCTGGTTACAGACAAAAGTTTTGGATTAAAAACTGTGTTGCCGTAGGTATGTCAGCTGGCTTTTTAGAGCCACTTGAAGCGTCAGCTCTTGCTATGGTTGAGCTTTCAATTAGCATGATAAGCGAGCAACTCCCGCAAAACCGCACCCACATGAGCCAGCTTAAAACGCGTTTTAATGACCGTTTTAGCACTCGTTGGCAACGCGTTATTGAGTTTTTAAAACTTCATTATGTGCTAAGCAAGCGCGACGATACTCCTTATTGGCAAGATATTAGTAATTTAAATACCGCGCCCGAGCGCCTGCAAAATTTACTTAAACTTTGGCAATTTCAGCCCCCTAGCCGCTTTGATTTTATTGAAAACGAAGAAGTGTTTTCATCAAGCAGTTACCAATACGTTTTATATGGCATGGGCTTTAATACACAAACAGTCTCTGCACAAAATACATTTAACGACCCACGTGCTGGGGATTATTATTACCAGCAAAATCGCGAAAAAATAGCGCAGTGCTTAAATGGGCTGCCAAGTAATCGCGCGCTTTTAAATCACCTTTTATCAAATAATGGGCAGCCACATAATGACTAAAACAAACGCTGTTAAAAACGTAGTAATTGCTGGAGGCGGCACCGCTGGTTGGATGGCCGCAGCGGCACTTGCTAAACTAATTGGTAACAATATAAACATAACCCTTATTGAATCTGACGATATTGGCACTGTAGGTGTTGGCGAAGCTACAATTCCGCCTATTCGTACATTCCATAAATTGCTGGGTATAAACGAGCAAGCATTTATGAAAGCCACTCAAGCAAGCTTTAAATTAGGTATTAGCTTTGAAAACTGGGGCGATGAAAACACGCATTATATTCACTCATTTGGCGCAACGGGCAAAGAATGCTGGGCGGGTGAATTTCATCACTTTTGGCTGCAAGGTCAAGTACTTGGAATAAACAACCCATTTGGCGATTACTGCTACGAGCTGCAAGCGGCTAAAGCCGGTAAATTTGCGTTTAATCAGCAAAACCCCATTAACTATGCTTACCATATGGATGCCACGCGTTACGCGCAGTTTTTACGTGAATTTTCAGAGCCATTAGGTGTAAAACGCATTGAAGGTAAAATACAAAAAGTAATAAAAAACACTAAAACGGGCCATATAGAATCATTGATTTTAAATAGTGGTGAGCACATTAACGGCGACTTTTTTATTGATTGCACCGGCTTTAGAGGCTTATTAATAGAGCAAGCATTGCATACTGGCTACGAAGACTGGTCTCATTTACTACCGTGTAACAGCGCCATTGCCGTGCAAACAAAATCAACCAGCGAGACCGTATTGCCACTTACCCGCTCTATTGCCCACAAAAGCGGCTGGCAATGGCGTATACCGCTGCAAAACCGTGTCGGCAACGGATTAGTTTATTGCAGCCAATATATGGATGACGAACAAGCCAAAGCGCTATTATTAAATAACATTGAGGGCGAGCCGCTTACAGAGCCGCGTATTATTAAATTTAAAACAGGGCGTCGCTTAAAAGGCTGGAACAAAAACTGCCTAGCGCTTGGCCTTGCTAGCGGTTTTGTAGAGCCACTTGAGTCCACCAGCATTCACTTAATTATGTCGGGTATTATTCGCTTTATGCGTTTATTTCCGTTTAATGGCATTACCAATCACGCCATTGATGAATACAACAAACAGCTTAAAAGCGAAATTGAAAATATTCGCGACTTTATCGTGCTGCACTACAAAGTAACTAATCGCGATGACAGCGAGTTTTGGCAGCATTGTAATGCCATGGAAGTGCCAAAAACACTTCAACATAAAATTGATTTGTTTAAGCAAACAGGCCGTGTATTTCTAGACGATGGCGACATTTTTAGAGTCGATTCGTGGGTGCAAGTTATGCTTGGTCAAGGTATTGAGCCTAATCAACATCACTTAATAGCCAGCATGATGAGCGACGAAGAACTCACCCGTTTTTTACACGGTATTAAGCAACAAATAGAGCAACGCGTCAGCCAATTACCGCCTCATCATGAGTTTTTAAAGCAGTATTGCCCAGCATAAATATCCTCTTTAAAAAAAGCCCTTATTACTAAGGGCTTTGAGACAACACACAATAAACTTAACTTATAAGCACTCTACTACTCACACTTTATTTTTGCTGTTTCAGCGCCTTGTGGTTCAAAGCTAATATCTGCAACTGAAACGTTAAGCTCGCCTGCCGTTTTAATAATAAAAGGGCTGGTTACTCTGGCAAAATCAACGCCCTTTTTAGCAAAACACGTTAAATCTATACTCATGGTTTGCCATGTATTTAAATCAGCATTTTCAAGATCACGGGTAATATCAAGCTCGCCGCCACAGCCTTGTTCGCATTTCATTGCAAGGTATGTCTGTGAGCTAGGTATTTGGTTTACTTTATAGCTAAAGCTAAGGGCTGAATTTGCTTCAATGTAGGCCACTTTGTCTTCGGTAAAGTTACTATTAATTTCGATATAGCTGGCTGCAATGCCATCAAAATTAAATTGCATCGCATCTTCTTGAATCGCTTTGTCTTCAGTGCGATAAGTAATACCGCCAAGCTTTACACTATTACTTGCTACTTGGTGTTGCTCGCTGGTTGAATTTAAAAACAAACGCCACGGTGTTTTAAAGCTGCCATTAAATATAGATAGCGGCGCAAGGTTACTAATATCAACACCTGAGTCTTCATTTAGATTATTGCTAAGCGTACTTTCATCTTTATACGTTAAGCCAAAGCCATAGGGTAATAATGGCGAGTAATCAACATCGCCCTTATTTACTGCGGTTTGTAGTGGCGATTTAGGCCACGAGAACGACAATTTACCTTTAAAGTCATACTGTACCTGCTCATTTTTATCCGCTAATAAAACATCAGCAATACCCTGCCCCTCAGTGCCAGGAAGCCATGCTGCTACAAATGCATCTGACGCGTTTAGCTCGCTGTTAACCCACATTGGTCTGCCCGATATAAACACCGATACCACCGCAATACCTTGCTGCTTTAATGCTTTTAATATTTTAAGAGAACGTTTATTGTTACGTTCAAACTCAAGGTTGTCTTTATCACCATGCCCCTCTGCGTACGGTTCTTCACCAAATACAACAATGGCTACATCGGGTTTGGTATTAAATTCACCCGTTGGGCTTAAAATAGCGTTACCGCCAGCAGCCTCAATTTGCGTTTTTAGCCCCGCATAAATAGACGTTGCCCCAGGAAAATCTGCATTTTGATTATTAGTTCCCTGCCACGTAATACTCCAACCACCCGATTGCTTGCCTATGTTATCGGCCGCATCGCCTGCTATGAGTATGTTGCTTGATGGGTTAAGCGGTAATAAATAGTTGTTGTTTTTAAGCAGTACTAGCGACTCTTGTACCGCTTGGCGGGCAATATCGCGATGTGCTGGCGCACCTATTAGTTTTAATTTACCTGAATATTTTCGATTTGCGGGGCTTGGTTTATCAAATAAACCCGCACGTAATTTAACGCGTAAAATACGTGCTACGGCGTCATCTATTCGCGCCATTGTTATTGTGCCCGCTTTTACTTGTTTAATTGTATTTTCATAAAGTGGTTTCCAAGCACCCGTTGGCACCATAAAAATATCAAGCCCCGCATTAACAGCCTGCGGGCAACTTTCATTTGTACAGCCTGCAACTTGTCCGTGTCCGTTCCAATCTCCTACAACAAAGCCATCAAAACCCATTTTTGTTTTTAACACATCAGTAAGTAGGTATTTATTGCCGTGATTTTTTTTACCATTCCAGCTATTAAACGATGCCATAACCGACTGACTACCTGCGGTTAAGCCACCTATATAACCTTGCGCATGAATATTATATAACACCTCTTCGCTATCAATGTTGTCCCCTTGATCGTCACCATCTACTGTGCCGCCATCGCCTAAAAAGTGCTTAACGGTACTAATTACGCGTTTATCACTTAAAAAGTCTTCATCGGCTCTGCCTTGCAATCCGTTTACAATTGCGGCTGAATACTCACGTACAATTGCAGGGTCTTCTGAGTAGCCTTCGTACGTTCTGCCCCATCGGTCATCGCGCACAACCGCAACAGTCGGTGCAAATACCCAATCTATCCCTGTTGCCATTACTTCTATTGCAGTAGCTGCTGCAATTCGCTCAATTAATGCGGGGTTATTAGCAGCACCTAAGCCAATATTGTGCGGGAATAACGTCGCCCCAATCACATTATTATGGCCATGTACTGCATCAGTGCCCCACATGGTTGGAATTTTACTGCCATCAATTGAGTCATCAACTGATGCCTGATACATGCTTTCAGCAAGCGTTATCCAATCTGCAGGCGTTGCATGCTTATTAGCACTCGGGAACGAGCCACCGCCATTTAAATACGAACCAAAACCATATTTGCGCATGTCTGCAGCAGTTATATCGCGAATTTCAGGTTGGATCATCTGCGCTACTTTTTGCTCAAGCGTCATTGTTTTTAAATACTGTGCAATCGTATTTTCAATTTCAGGCGTTTTCACTACCTTACTTTTAAGCGTTGGCCAAAGTGATAAATCACCTTGCTCATGCTCAGCCTTTTTGGCTAAGGCGTCTTGGCTATTATTAGCGTTAACCTCTTGTTTATTACACGCACTTAAAACGCATAACCCTCCTATTAAAATGGGGAGCATGTGTAACCTTTTAGTGTTTAAGCTTTTTTTCATTTTTATAGCCCTGTGTTGTGTCAGTGTGTTTTTGTGAAGCGCCTATTTGTTATTTAAATTTAACTATTGACCTGCTTAACAATAGCCACTAACCTAAATATGGAAGCGCTTCCTTAAAGTTATTAAATACCATCCTTAGTGATTAATCAAATTAAATATGGAAGCGCTTCCATCAATGCGATTTATAAACTATAAATAAAAGCAAAATTTACTACAAAGAAGCAGAGGTTTTCTCTTAATGAAACAATTATCTTTACCTAGTGGCTCACCACTTTTAGCCAAAAATTTTACTTATGGTGTAGCTACGGCCTCATTTCAAATTGAAGGCGGCGCAGCTGATCGCTTGCCATGTATTTGGGATACCTTTTGCAGTAAAGAAGGCAAAATAGTCGATAATTCAAATGGCGATGTAGCCTGCGAGCACTACACTCGCTGGAAAGACGATATAAACCTAATAGAGTCATTAGGTGTAGACGCTTACAGACTCTCAATTTCGTGGCCACGCGTAATGACTAAAAGCGGTCACTTAAACCCGACAGGCGTTAAGTTTTATACCGACATTTTAGATGAATTAAAACGTCGTAACATTAAAGCTTTTGTAACGCTGTACCACTGGGATTTACCACAACACATTGAAGACGAAGGTGGCTGGCTAAACCGTAACACCGCTTACGAATTTGCCCATTACGCAGATTTAATTACCAAAGCATTTGGGGAACGTGTGCACTCTTACGCCACCTTAAACGAACCGTTTTGTAGCTCTTACTTAGGTTACGAAATTGGCGTACATGCGCCTGGCATTGTAGGTCGTGAATTTGGTCGTAAAGCCGCGCACCACTTATTACTGGGTCACGGTTTAGCTATGCAAGTACTTGCTAAAAATAGCCCAAATACGCTAAACGGTATTGTACTTAACTTTACGCCTTGTTACTCAGTTACCCAAAGTGAAGACGATTTAAAAGCCACTGCATTTGCTGATGACTACATAAACCAATGGTACATGCAGCCTGTAATGCAAGGTAAATACCCTGATATTATTAAGCAATTACCAAAAGCTCACCGCCCAGATATTTTAGATGGCGACATGGAAATAATTGCTCAACCGCTAGATTACCTAGGGGTTAACTTTTATACCCGCATGCATTATCAAGCAAGCGAAACCGACTTTTACCATGAGCTGCCACATAAAGCGCCAATGACCGATATAGGCTGGGAAATTTACCCTAAAGCGCTTACAGAATTACTTGTATCGTTAAACGAAAAATACACCCTACCGCCTATTTATATTACCGAAAACGGCGCAGCCATGGCTGACGAATTTAAAGACGGTGAAGTAAAAGATATCGACCGTATTGAATATTACCACGAGCATTTAAATGCCCTGCATAACGCAACCGAGCAAGGCGTAAAAGTAGATGGTTACTTTGCGTGGAGCCTAATGGATAACTTTGAATGGGCAGAAGGATATTTAAAGCGCTTTGGAATAGTACACGTAGACTACAACACACAAAAACGAACTGTTAAAGCCAGCGGTAAAGCGTACAGTAACCTAATAACTAGCCGATAATTTATCGGCTTATAACAATAAGAACACACACTGTGAACAAACTCCCTTTATACGAAAAAGTAGGTTACGCCATGGGCGATGCCGGCGCTAACTTAGTATGGCGCGGTGCGCTTGCTTATTTAGCGGTGTTTTACACCGATACATTTGGCATATCGGCAGCCGCCGCTGCCATGTTGTTTTTGGTGGTAAGGCTATCTGATGGCGTAACCGATATTATTATGGGTATGATTGCCGACAGAACGCAGTCGCGCTTTGGTAAATTTCGCCCGTGGATACTCTACTCGGCACCGTTTTTGGGCTTGTTTATGGTGTTGTGTTTTACTACACCCGACTTTAGCACCACCAACAAACTTATTTATGCCTACGTAACCTACATTGGTTTAACGCTTGCTTACACCGTAAGTAATGTGCCCTACTCGGCACTTATGGGCGTAATGACACCAGACGATACAGAGCGCACAAAGCTCTCTGGTTTTAGGTTTGCCGGTGCGTTTACGGGTGGCTTATTGGTTATGGGTTTTTTACCTGAGCTAGTGGCATTTTTTGGTGGCGGCGACAACGCCAAAGGCTATCAGCTTACTATGTACTTATTTGCCAGCTTACTTATTATTTTAATGATTATAACGTTTGCGACCACCAAAGAGCGTGTAACACCGCACGCCTCAAATGAAGGGAATTTAAAATCAGAGTTATTTGATTTAACCAAAAGCCTGCCATTTATAATCCTACCTTTGCTTGCTACCACCCTGTTTTTTTATTACCGCGATTTATACAGCGGCGTATTTTTTGCCCTTGTTATGGCTGCAATGACATTCGTTATTAAAAAATTGCTCAGTAAAGATAAGCAAAGCTTAACGGGCTCACAGCGCGATATGGTTGATCTTCTGACCAACAAACCTTGGTTGGTGTTACTCGGCATTGGTTTTTTAACCATGATGTTTAATGGCATAAAATACGGTGTAATTGCGTACTACTTTAAGTACCACGTAGCTAATGAACTCATGGCTGGGCAATACTTTATTGCCTTGTTGGTTGTATCTATATTAGGCGCACTTGCCACAGGTAAACTGGCCGAAATTATGGGTAAACGAAACCTATTTATAGCATCATTAATGCTAAGCGGCATACTCACTACTGCATTTTACTGGGTACCTAGCGATAACCTGGTTGCTGTATTTACCTTTGGTTGCGCTGCTGAATTTTTTGCCGCGATGATGCCAACATTATTTTTTAGTATGCTTGGTGATTCGGCCGATTATTCAGAGTGGAAAAACAAACGCCGCGCTACTGGCCTTATTTATTCTGCGGGTACATTTGTGCAAAAAACCGGTGGTGGTTTTGCAGGTGCTTTAGTATTAGTGGTACTTGCAGGCTACGGCTATAACGGCATGGATGAGCTAACAATTACGCAAGCCCTACCTGGTATGCAGCTACTTATGAGCTGGATACCTGCCGCATTTGCTTTTTTAGGCGCCGCATTGATGCTTATTTATCCACTAACCTCAGCGATGACGCAAAAAATAACAGAAGACTTAGCAATTAGACGCAGTAATGTGTAAATTAACTTTTAATGACCCTTCGCGCTTTATATTTTATAAAGCGCGATTAAAAACACATATAAGCTAGGACATCAATGGCGACAATTTATCAAGTATCAGAAATGGCAGGTGTGTCTTTATCAACTGTTTCAAGGGTACTTAACGACAACGACTACGTAAGCAAAAAAACTAAAAAAAAGGTATTAGAAGCAATGAAAGAGCTAGGCTATCAGCCAAGTTCTATTGCTCGCTCTTTGGCGTCTAGCACTACAAACAGCGTCGGTATTTTAGTTTCTGAGTTGGATGGTCCGTTTTTTGGTCAAATGATGTCAGCCATTGAAGAGCACCTTCGTATTGCAGGTAAACACGTTATTATTACCCCTGGGCACAGTGATGAGAAAAAAGAAAAAAGCGGCTTTGAGTTTTTAATAGGCCGTAATTGCGACGCTATTATTGCCCACGTAGAAGCGGTATCAAACGAGTACCTAATTGAGTTAAGTAAAGGCAAAACCCCTATTTACTTAATGAGCCGCTACGTTAAAGAAATTGAAGAAAACTGCATTAGCCTCGACAACGTAATGGGCGGCTACTTAGCCACTAAAGCCATGATCAACAAAGGCCATAAAAACATTGCGTACATAGCAGGCCCGCAGTTTAAAGAAGACGCGTCAAATCGTTTAAAAGGTCACAAACAAGCCCTAGCAGAGTACAACCTAACCTTTGACGAAAACCTATTTTACATAGGCGACTTTAAAGAAACCGGCGGCAGCGACGGCTTAAGGCATTTTATTCAAAATAAAGCGCAAATAACTGCCCTTGTATGTGCCAATGACGAAATGGCATCGGGTGCCATGAAATACGCCCGCGAACACGGTTTTAACCTGCCAAAAGATTTAGCCATTATTGGGTTCGATAACGTAATTTTTACCAATTACCTCTACCCAACACTGACTACAATAGATAACCCAGTTCCCGAAATGGGCCGAGCTGCGGCTAACTTAGTACTTAAAGACATTTATAAAAAAAGCGGCATAACAGTAAAGCACGTGTTTCAGCCAAAGCTTATTTTAAGAGACTCAACACCGGATATTAATTAACTTTAAACCTAATTTAAATCTAGTTTAAATCTAAATTATGTAACTCATTGCGCACCCACTGCGTATCTAAATATTGCTCTACGTGCTGCTGCGCAAACTTTAAAAAGTTACGTGCAGCATGCGATATGTACCTATCTGTTCGCATTACAAAATACCAATGACTCGCTAAATGGGTATCGGTTACGTTTAACACTTTAAAACTAGTATCGTCTGTTGCAAGAACATGGCGTGATAAAACCGCAATACCCATACCCGATGCAACCGCGACGCGTATTGCTTCATTACTCGCCATTTGCACGCTATCGCTCAGCACTAACCCTCGGCTTTGTAACTCGCTTTCAAATAACATACGTGTTGCTGAGCCATTTTCTCGTAGTAAAAAACGATACTGCATTAAATCAGTTAATTTAACGGCTTTTACATGAGCTAACGGATGGTTTAGCGGCACTATAAATTCCAGTGGATTATGCAAAAAACGCGCAGCTTGTGCGTGTTCAAGCGACGGCGGGTGGCTAAATACATAAATATCGTCTTCCCCTCGCTCAAACCTATCAAGCACCTCAGCCCTGTTACCTATTTCAAGCGGGAGCTCAACATGGGGATGTAAATTACTATAAGGTCCAAGTAGTTTTGGTAAAATATATTGCGCCGTATTAACCATTGCAATTTTACAACGGCCGCGCGATCCACCATTAAGCTCGGTTAAAAAATCTTGATAGTCTTCAAAATGTCCAAACACCTGTTGGCATGTTTTAAACAGTTCAAGCCCTGCATCGGTCACGTGTAACTTTTGCTGTTGTATAAGGAGTAATGGCTCGCCTACCGCTTCTTGCAGTCGCTTTATTTGTAGCGATACCGTTGGCTGTGTTAGGTGTAAACGCCTTGCGGTTTCGCTTATTGAACCCGTTTTAACCACGCTCATAAATACTTCAAGCAACCTAAACGATATATGTCGTAAATCCATACCTACCTCATAATGTACCTAATAATAGTTATCTAATAAGCAACTCATAGATAAAAACCTATAACTAACTCGCATTTATTTTATTATTTACTATACAAAGTTTTATCTACAATAGCGCTACTTAATTTACCACCTAGTAAGGAAAGCCAGTGCCAGATATTGTTGTTATGTTTTTTATTTTAGGATTAGTAGCGGGTATTTTACGCTCTGATTTGGCCATTCCAAAAGCCACCTACGACACATTAAGCTTATTGCTTATGTTAACTATCGGCTTAAAAGGCGGTATGGTGCTGCACGGTAACTTAAGCTGGCAACTACTTCCCGAAATGGGATCGGTTATGCTCCTTGGTGCACTTATACCCCTTATGCTTTACCCAATTTTAAAATACGTGATTAAACTCTCTGTTGCTAATAGCGCCAGCATTGCCGCTCATTACGGCTCAGTGAGTGCTGGTACATTTGCTGTTGCGCTCGCCTATGCCGAGTCGGCTAAATTAGTAGTAGGTGTAGAAGTAACCCTTTATTTAGTGATGCTAGAACTCCCTGCAATCATTGTTGGTTTATTGCTTTACCGAAAGCTTGATAAAGAAAACGGCCAAAATAATGAGTTGTCGTTAAAAGCCCTTTGGCACGAAACTCTCACGAACAAAAGCGTAATTTTGCTCGTTGGCGGCGTGGTTATCGGTATGATGTACGGCACGGCGCAAGGCAGCCAAGTAACGAGTCTTTTAACAAGTAGCTTTAAGGTTGTGTTGGCATTATTTTTACTAGAAATGGGTTTAGTAGCCGCGCAAACTCTTCGTCCTATCCCTTGGAAACATTGGAAACTAGCGGTATTTGCTATTGTCACCCCGCTATTTTTAGGCATAATTGGCACAGCAGTCGGCACACTTTTAAATTTAGAATTAGGCTCGGTAGTTATTTTAGGCAGCTTAGTAGCCAGCGCCTCATACATAGCCGCACCCGCTGCAATAAAGGCGGCAATCCCTAAAGCCGATATTGGTCTTGCTATGCTGAGTTCACTCGGTGTAACTTTCCCGTTTAATGTGATTGTTGGTATTGGTTTATACCACCAGCTCGCAGTAGCAATGCAGTAAACGAAAAATCAGTATTAACAATTAAAATTTATTACTTTGAAGCTGTTAAGCCCATTTTATACGGGATTAACAGCTAAATTTAAAAGGTCATTTTATAGTAAATACAATGGTCACTTAATCGTTAATTTTTTATGTGGGCTCAAAAAAAACATCTTTTTCCACCCTTGATTTTGCGTTGTAAAAAGCCACGGCATGGGCACTAACGATAAAATAGAATAATGCACATGAGGCTGTTTTCCTGCAGCATTTCCAGTATCGCCCAGTAAACCAATTTGACTGTTTATGCTTACCACATCACCTGTACTTACCGAGTAGTCATTTAAATGCGCAAAATAATGTATACGCCATTTAGGCCCAAGTACTGCAACCGCTTTACCACCTCGGGTTAGCTCACCTGCAAATATAACAACACCGCTTGTTGAGGCAACTACGGGGGTATTTTTTGTGCCAAAAATATCAATTCCTTTGTGCACACCCGACCTACCCCAAGGCTCGTACCAAAACGTGTTATGGTTCCAATCTTTACTTGTGGCACCTTGTACCGGAATCATTATTTTTTCGGGAATTAGCAAGCCTATAATTAATAAAGTAGCTATTCCAATTGCAATCCACTTAAGTACTTTCACTTTTCTATCCTTGATATTTAAATAACTTATACAGGTAAATTATTAGTTATATTAACTGAACTCATCATGAGTCATATTTATGGTGTTTTATTTGAATGAAATACCCGACTAACATGTACTAAGCTGATCAACTTCAAAACAGGTTTGATAAGTAATTGAGCACTGCCCGCTATAAACAGCCATGTGCCACTTTCTATTAGTGAGTCATTTAAAAAGAAAAAACTGCCAATTAAAAACCACACAGCAATCAAAAAATCGTTAAACGCTCCCAGCGCTTCATATCGTCGCTGAATGGTAATATGCTCTAGCCCTAAATCTAAAATAAATTGATTACTGGAATCCATAAGTACTGCTCACTCTTTTATTTCATAATTTAAAAAGCTTGTTTTCACAAGCTAAGCCGCACCATACAATAACAAAATTTACGCAATAAAAAACGCTGGCCAATGCGAATCAGCCAACGTTTTTATTGTTTGTGCAATACTTAACTAATCGTTTATTTTTTCTCTTTTTCTAAACGCTTTTTAAGACTCAATGCTGCATCGGCGGCTAATAAGCGCATAAACTCAGATCCATTGCTTTGCTCACCTTGGCCTGCGCCTATTACAATTTCAGGCACTAAACGGCTATTACCTAAGCTTGTAAATAAAGCAGTTTGAATTTTAACCTCTGCTTTTAGCGTTTCATCAAATACATACTTTGGATCAAGTGCAGCAGACTTAGCTCTTAAACGAGCCTCAGCTAAAACATCCATACCTAATGCTTCTAAACGTTGTTGCTTTAAAATCTCTTCTTGCTCTTTTGCAAGCTCCGCTTTTACAGCCACTCGTTGCTGCGCAGAAATAATGGCATTTGCCTTAATTCGTTCAGCATCAATTTGCTCTTTAATTTTTAGCTTTTCAGATTCAGCACGTTGCTTAGCAATTGCTTGTTCACCTAAAGCCACTTCAGTACGTGCTTGTTGCTCAGCTTTTTTAAGATTTTGACGCGCTAGTGCTTCATCAGCAGCTGCTTGCTTTTGGGCTTCAAGGCGAGCATTTACTTTGCTTTCGTAGTCAATATCAATAATGCTGGCATCAACTACTGTAATACCGTAAGCGCCTAAAATAGGTGCGTTACGCAATGTATTACCTTCATCGTCCACTTTAATATTAATAGTGACACGTTGCTGTTTACTTAAATTACCTAAATCGTCAGATTTATCGCGCTCACCTGTACTAATAATTTGTTCAGTAACAAAAATACCGTTGGTTAATTGATCAGCAAAATCTTGGCTTAATTGACCATTACCACCAGAGTAATGTTGCTCTACCGACATCATACGCGCCGACGCTTTTACATTTTCAGTGGTTGCACGCATTAATAAATTAGATATTAATGTTTCTTGTGAACCAAACTCTTCGTGTATTTTAAGTAAACCACGTAGAGCACCCGACTCAGCTGCTGGTACATTGCCTGGTAACCTAAAACGAGAAACACCTCGTGCGCCGCCCGTTGTGGTATCTAAAAATCGAATTGGTATTAACGGCACGATTGCGCTTGCTGTTGCACCGGCATCGCCCGTAAAATTAATCGAAATTACTTTTTTATAAGCAGATGTACTACCAAACGCTTTTAAATAAGGGCCGGCTTGATTTATTACGGTTAAGTTACCTGTAAAAGCCGATTGATGTACTAAACGCTCATCGGCTTCATTCCACGAAACAACTTGCGATGTAAGCGTTGCAATTACCGCCAATACAACAACAATTGATGACACTATAATTACATTACGACGACCAAACCGACTCATAAATGAGTCACTTTTTACTGCTGGGACTGCTTTTTCGCTATCCATTTTTATTACTCTCCATGTTTAATTTCTTTTTCACAAAGTAAATAATTTCCTGTTCACTCAAATGTGCGCAAAAGCTACCAGAGCGATGTAACTCAACAAATGTTGCAAGGATTTCTTCTTTACCTTTAGCTGTTTTATCTTGGTTTTCTTGTGTTTGATTCTTTTCTGTTAGTTGAGTGATTAAATCATCCACTATCGTGTCTTTATCAAACAGTACGTTGTATTCCTTGGATTTTCTTACTCGACTTTTATTTATATTGCTGTAAATTACATAAAGCGCAACGCATAAAATAATAACAAGTAAACTTAACCCTATAATGTAAAAAATCATAAGCTCTACTTAAATTAGTTTAAATACTTAACGAGCAATAACAATTGTAAATATTGCTATACAAATGTTAAGCCGATAATTTTACAGTAATGCTAGGTAAAAAACAGATTAAAAAGTGTTTAATAAATAAAATAGAGTTTAAGCTGTAATTTAAAAGCCGGAATAAAGTGATATTTTTGATTATATTAATAAGTTACTTTAAGTAATCCATGCACAGTAGCGTTGGGCAGCCAGAACAATAAACGCGCTAATAAATCACCTTTATCTAAACCAGTGATTTTTGACGTAATTTCAATACAATTTGATAAAAGAGGCTCTTGCTCACACACTTTTAAAAATTCAAACTGCCAAGATTCAAGCGCTAATGTACTTAATTTATAATTAATACGAGACAAAGCGACAAAATTTAATTTTGCTACAGGCATATCATATCCATCATGTAATTGGAGCTTTTCCATCAATGGTATAATTGGGTAAGCTAATTCAACTAAACGTAAACAAGGAGGTGTTTTTACAGTAAGCTTTTGTTGTAGTATCGAAAAAAAATCTAATACAGCGAGTTCATCTTGCTCTCCTTCAAATCCTTTAGCTAATGATACCTCCGCCTGTGCTCGCTCAACACGAGAAATTTCAGCCGGCAAAGAAAAAAAGGCTTCCTCCTCAGAGCTATAATTACCTTCTGGGCGAGTACTTTGAAGAAACAGTGAAAATCCAGCACCTAAGTCATACAAGCTTGGCTTTTCCGAGGGAAGAGTAACAATGTATGCTTTTACAAAATCTGCAAAAACTATTTCCCCCATAAAGCTCTCAAGAGTTGGATATTCAGATTTTAAGCACTCAACTAAGCGCATAACATACCCTGCAGCATATATGTTTAAGCGACGAAAAAATGTTGATCTTTCTTTACCTTCGGTTAATAACTCCCAAGATATATCAGTATGTGCAGAAGCTTGCATCACTTTTTCTCTAAGATCGCCACATACAACTAACATCGTCATCATCCATTCTTGTGTTTTCTTCAGCGTTACTTCATTCATACTTTAATCTAACCATATGTTATTTAACGGACTATTGGAGTAGAGAGTGCTATTGTGTTATTCATTGTACTAAAAATATTATCTGTGCTTGGCATGGCACCTCTAAGAACTGAACGCGCTTTATTCAATTCAGTCACTAACGTAGGAAAGTCAGGTATATTGGCATCCCATTCTAGTAAAGTAGCAATATTACCGCCAGCAAGTGACTGAGCCAGTCGATATAAATACCACACTTTTTCAGGCACGGGTCTGTCATGCGTATCAATAAGGCAGTCTCCCATTAATGTAGGTCCTGCTAGGTGTATCTGCACAATGTGATCATGAGGGAGATTTTTAATAAATGTTTCAGGGTCATAACCATGATTATAAGATGACACATAAACATTATTTACATCTAGCAACAGTCCGCAGCCAGTTTGATTAACTAGTTCTGATAAAAAGTCCCATTCAGTAAAAGTATTTTGTTGAAATTCTAAATAACTAGAAGGGTTTTCAAGTATTAATGGGCGTTGTAAAAAATCTTGCACATAATGAATTCTTGAAACCACATGCTGAAAACTTTCCTTAGTTAGTGGCATAGGTAAAAGATCGTGACTATTAACACCCATTGTACCTGTCCAACAAAGGTGATCTGAAATCCATTCAGGTTCGATTTCATGAGCAAGTTTTTTTAGCTTTTCAAGGTATACCTGATTTAAGGGATCTGTACTGCCAATGTTCATTGACACACCGTGCATTACAATCGGTTTTTTTGCACGGACTTCTTCTAATACGTGACGAGCATAGCCATAATTATCAATAAAATTTTCACTAATTATTTCAAACCAATCAATCCCCCAGTCTTTTTCATTCATGAGATAAGGGAAATGCTGTGTTCTTAATCCAACCCCAAATCCCAATGGCTCTAAATTAAGCATATTTTTCGTCAAAATGTTGGTCCTTATAAATGAGTAAAGCCCCCATAAAGGAGCCTTACGGTTTATAGCTGTGTAATGGTGCACTGAATTGATTACACTAATTTTGCTATTGAATAAATCGCTTAAGTTGAAGGCGGTAATACCAAACGAATATCAGATGGTGCCGGCGATGAAGGAATATGAATGGATTTATTATGGCCACTACCTTGCACTTTCACCAAACCTTTTGCAGCACAGTAGCTGCGCCATGCAACATCGTAAACAGCTTCACCTTGGTGATAAGGCATAGAGTTTTTTTCAACAACAGTAGGAGGTAACATATCTCTTGCAACTAATTCTGGCCATTGTATTTCTTGTGCATGAAAGTGTGGGGCTTCACCAAATTTATATAACTGCATTTCATAATTAGCATCACTTTGTGCAGGGTAAAGTTGTGATGCTGAAATAGGCACAGCGCAACCTCCCAAACTGCCACATAAATTATCTGCTGGCGCGCTTTTTAATCCTGCTGCCGCAGAACTACCGCAATTACCGCCACCCGTTGCGCTTTGCACAAAGCCACAACCACCTTGTGCCTTACACTCGTTCGACCCTTTACAGCTGTGATACGCCAATTTATCAGCACACACATTCTTATCATCACCACTACTTTCATCTATCGCCATACCTTGACACGCATGATACAACTGTTGTTTTGTTTGATTTTCAATGCCTGTAACTAGATCAGGACAACGGCCCGTAACAGCCCAACAAATAGAAACACGATCTCCAGAGCCACCCATCGCAGGCGAAGGAAATTGTGACTTAGGATCAGCCCAATATTTGTTCAGTGATGTTGTAATTCCTTTAATGGTACCAACAGCAGAAGAGCTAAAAATAGTAAACGTATTATCTATTTCTGCTGGTGAACCTAATCGATTTAAAGCCGCTGCAATATCGGATGTTTTAGGTAGGTGAGGTGCACCATCAATACCTAGCATTGCATCATTCCAAGGTTTATCTGGGTTATTTTCATGCCATACATCCCAGGTAATATAATCATCTTTAGCTATTAAGCTTTTAACTTCGTTGAATAGTTCAAAATGATCTTTCCCCCCATTATCAAAGCGCGCTTGAGCAGAGCCTGATGCAGCCGCTGTAGGATTACCTTGATCATCATACCCTGGGTAATCTTTAATTAAGCCCTCTTTACTCGGCTGAAACTTAGATTGCACGCTACTGAGCATACCCGCTTTTTTTGTTTGAGCTTTCTCAAACGAAACCGCCCAAGGCTCAGTTACCCAACGTTCTATAATCGTTTTAACCACATCATCACCTTCACCTTGGTCAGTAATAGCATTAATATTATTGATGAGCTGTAGTTTTACGTTATTCAAATCTTGAGTTGTACATTCTATTTCAGTTTTAATACCTGGATACTGCTTAGCTTCTCTCGGTGGGGTATTATTAAATTGATCTCGCTGTAAGCCATTGTCTTTTGCAGGTGAAATTAAGTGCGATAGTAAATGACTACCATCGGAATAAGTAATCTCTAAGTAATCCCAATAACACAAGTACATATGACCAATAGAGCCAAATAATGGTAAATCAGTTTCTCCCATACTCGGTGTAAACCAATTAAATGGCGCTGATTCAAAATACTTCGTTCCCACATCGCCGTTTTTCCGCTTTACTGGAGGGTTAAATAACATCTCATGTCCACGCTCAGCTTTTTCTTCAATCGCTAAAAAAAGATCGACCTGCGCCTCATTCATTGCCCTCAGCTCTACTGTTAACTTACTTAAATCAGGATCTTTGCCCTTCCAGTCTGTAAAATCTAAGATATGCGGTATTAATGTTGAATTTGCTTTATAACAATGCCAACCATAATCGTCGCTTTGTAATGCTTTACTTGTAAAAATAGGCGTGACACCTATCGTGCTAGCCATATTAGAAGCTAACTGTAGATGCAACATCTCTTCAATAAAAACGCTGTATACCTTATTAAACACATTTTCATTGGTTGTTAGTGGTTTTTCCTTAGTTGCGGCCGTTGCACCAGAGCCTGGCCACCAGCGCCCAGTGTAAAGTTTACTTCCGGCACTGTTAATTTGATGCATTCCCTTTATAGAATAAAGCGATACCATATAAATCGGAATAGTGAAAAGCTCAACATTTATAGCAGCTTGAGCTATTGCTTTTACGCACGCTAAATCGGCTTTGAGGTGACTAATGTTACGGTTTTTAAGTTTAGTTATTGCTTCTTGCTGCATTGTAGTTTTCTCCTAGATATTAATACCCCGAACACCTTAAAAACTTAAACACGGATCATTTAAGTATTTTTAAATATGTTCCTTCTAAAATACTTTAGCGTACGGGATAAAATCTTACTATTACACCAATATTACATGCGTTACAGCTGATATTAAAACCACATAACCAAATGATTTATAAGGACATTTAGTTAAAAGAAAAAAACCACGGTAGGTATTAACCTAACGTGGTTTTTAATGTTGAACATTTTGTCGTTTTATCCAAAGCGCTGAAAATAGCCGCTTGAGATAGATTTATTATCCAGAGTTCAGGTTAATTAGCATAAATAATTAACATTCATACTTTAAGGAGAAACTATTCGCATGGCCCCCAATCAACACCGTTTTCACCGCATTCATACAGCGTTGTTCCATCTTCTCGGCGAGTCTCTCTAAACCATTGCCCTTCAATTGTTTTAATAATACGTACGTTGTCTGTGGTTTTGTATTTACGCCAAAAGCTAGCATCAATAGATGTTTCGTCATCAAACTTATAGGGCATAGCAGCGAGTACAGTAACTAAATCTTGAGTGTCTAAATCAGCAGCTTTGTCTTTAACATTTACCCAATCAGATAATGTTTGAAAGTCGGCATTTTCCTCTCTAAAGGCAAAGTCAGTTTGGTAAAACGATCCCGACTCAGTATAGCTAATGCTAAAACCTCGCTCGAACGGTGTATCTAAATTAGAACTAACGCATTCATCCGCTGTTGGGAAGTTAACCGACGGGCTTGTATTATCAACGCTGTAACGCACATTACTTTTCTCAAAACTAACGTTCTCAATACTAGAGCATCGGTAAGTACGATCGACGTTAATGTATACATCATCTCTAACTCTTAATTTTCCATTTAACGACTCTTCGCCCCAAGGCGTATCTATTGATTGAAGTTGAGTTAAAATAAAATCAATTTTATCGAGTTCGTCTGTATTTTTAAGCTTTACTTGCTCATGAAAAAACTCAGTGCCCGCAAAAATAACTTTGTCGCGGTACCATGCATTTTCAAACCCATACTCTGCATCTTTTGCTGTGTCTTGGTAAATCACTGCTCTTACTTCTTCTGCATCAGGAAACTGAGCATCTAGCTCTTGCTTGAATTTATAGGCCGCTTTTAACCCCTTAACAATTGCTTGTGCTCTGTCGTAAGCGTCGCTGTCGTTAGTAGCGATAAAATCTGAGTAAATTTGTTCCGTCGACAAATTATAATGCGCAACCAAGTTTTGCATTACATTTGTTATTTCGCTTTGAAGGTTTGCAAGTAGCTCAATATTTTCCCTAAGTGCATCACAACTTAAATTATTGTTACCACTTTTTTGTAATTGAAGGCTCAACTGCTCCCAAATAACGGTTGTTAAAGGTGATATATTTCGAATATCTTCATCAGTCAAAGCCTCAATTGAGGGCGGAAATGACATTTGATACGCTTGTGTTACCTCTCCTAAATCCTCGTCAATTGCGCCAACAGGTACATCAACATACATAGTTGAATACGGCACACACAGCGCCTGCTCTTCTGTAAAATTAAAACTATAATTACCCGATTCTTCAGAGACTACAGAAGGTTCTGTTTGCTCGTCAAAAATACCATTGCCATCAATATCTAGCCATACTATTGCACCAGATACATAGCCATCAATAACCTTTCCAGTAAGAGAGATGGTGTTAACTTCTACTGGGTCTACCTTCACTGGGTCTGCATTGACTACTACAGACTCTGCAACGGGCTCTGCAACGCTCGCTTTATCATCGCCGCCACATCCAACAAGGCCTAGCGTAAACGCTAATGAAATAGCTAACTGACTTTTTTTAAAAAACATACAAAGACTTCCTTTTTTGTACTTTAATTATTATTAAAAATCATATTGTTATAAATTAAATGAATTATTTTTATAAAAAATAAGTAATACCAATCTGCTTATATATGAGATCTATTTAACGTTAAGAAAATCACGCTAGAACTAGGCAAAAATTTTTGTATCTAGTTGTTCTAAATAAAAAATTTTTAACGACGTTATAGTGCAATGTAATTCGTTAAAATGCTCAAAGATTTATGCAGGTTGGTATTAATTTAAACAACAGAAATTTATTGAGTTTTTATGGGGGGATGGCAACAAGTTAACATGCCCTGTACCTATATCATTACATGGAATGTTAATTTAAGCACTTACATTTGTTAATTAACCTAAACTCTGGTTAAGATATTTACTAAAACGTTGAATTATAATGATATTTAAGTTTATTTTCTCTAGCCAGAAATTTTCAGTGGAAACAAGACGAATTTACGCGTCAATAGCTGGCCTATTGCAAGTAAATTAAACGCAGTTAGCGCTGAAAATAGCTGCTCGAGATAGATTTATTATCCAGAGTTCAGATTAATTAAGCACAACGAGAAGGAGCTGTTACTTTCTAATTCAGGCTATACGTACCTAAAGTTAGAAGGTTTACATAGTAGGTGGTTTTTGTAAACGAATGTGTTTTAAATGCAAAACCCCACATTAAGTACTACCTAACGTGGGGTTTTGTTATTCTCGAAAACGTAACAGCCCATCAATGGCTATAAAGTTATTATTAAAGAGCAAGCTCTTCTTTAGCACGAGATAAGTTGTGCGATACCATTGTGCTGTTAGATAATTTTGATGCTTCGTATAAATCAGCAAGTGCAGCAGTGTCATTATGCGCTTTTAAACGTGCAACACCACGGTTGCTTAATGCGAATGACGTAAGTTGACGTACTTTAAATCTAGGGCCATCTGCGTCTTTTAAAAGCGCGATTGCTTTAGTACAAATTGCTTCAGCTTGCGCATAATTTTTTGACTTAACATTCAGTGCGCAGTTGTTAAATGATTGCTCAAGTGGCTGTGGCGCTGTCGCAGTTTCAATAACCATTAATTTGTAATCACTTGCATCAGCTACTGCAGCAGCTGAACATGTAAGTAGTGAGCTAAGAGCGATAGTTTTGATAAGTGTAAGTTTCATGGTCGTAGTCCTGTTATGCCAATTGTTTAAATTAGTGAGCGTTTTTAGCCTCAAGAAAATAGCTTAATAACAAGGCAAAAATTATGAAATATAGTCGTTCTATATAATTAATTTTTAACGCAGTTAGTGAGTTATTTAATTCGCTAAAATGATCATGTTTTAATAAAATTGGTATTAGTTAGCCGTGCTTGTTGCCGACAACTGAACTTTAGTGAATTACCACAAAAACGACAAACGATTAAAACAAACCTAATAAGTGAATAAATCTAATCTATAAACTTTAGTCTAATGCTAAATTATTAATTTACGGCAATTGGTATTTATACAATCAGCAACCAGACCAACACTTTATTTAGTGCGTTCAAGTAACTTAACCACTTGGCTAACAACCATTTCTGGCTCATCACTTTGTGGGTAGTGATAGCTTTTGTTTGTTATTACTATTTCACCTTGAGGAAATGCATTAGCCCACTTTGAATGTAAGTCCCCCCCATATTTCCCGAGCTTTGTCGGTAAAAAATAATACAGATGGCTTTTTATACTTTTTAACTGAAGCAATTACTGTCACGGGTATGTCAGCAATTTGTGGATAATCAGGCAGTGGACGTTTGCCCAAAAATCTAAATACTGATTCCGCATTCCATTTTTCATATCGTCGAGCTTTATGGCAGCAATTTCTTTTTAAGCGCTTGGTAAATCAATCGAGCGCATAATAACTACATCGTGCTCTTATATGCAAAAGTCGATTTAATATAGTTAAAAATTTAGCCTCAAATTAATGCGCCACCTACTTTACAAAAAACAAACAACCCGATAACATTAAGGCTTGTTTTTTATACAGGTACGTAACTATGAAATTTTTAACTTCAACAACTATGTCTTTATTGTTCGCATTGCCATTTTTGGCATCTGCTGCTGGTGATAAAAAAGTAAAATGTGAAACAACAACAAATCAATTAGAATACTATTACGGATTAGCAAGTTGTAGTACATTTGATGGTGATTTTTTGAGTGAATATGTTTCTAAAAGTTATAGCCAATGGTATACAATAATTCAGGACAAATATGATAATGGTTCATGGAAAAACTACCGTTGTAGTAGTAACTTGCCTAATTCTGCATACGAAACAATATCAAATGAATCCTGTCAATATACTCCAAAAGCAAGTATCAACCGACATTATGTAGAAGAAAGTTACGATAGCAGAACAGATACCACATATTATGCTGCAGGGGTTATAGTTGCTCAATTTACGTTTAGCGATAGAGATGGCGAGGTTCAAAAAGTAGAGAAATGGGTAAATGGCCAAAGTACAACCAAAAGTCATGTTGATATTACATCAGCCTCTGAAGTTAAATTAAAAGTAACTGATAACGATGGCAATGTAACAGAAACATCAACTACAGTTTACCCGCCTATGATGCAAACATGCTCTCGCGGAGGCCAACTCATCTTATGTGAAGGTAATTTTTAATTATTGTATTTAACGTTTTCTCTGGTCATTACTGACACGTAAAGCCTGAGCTTAAGTCAGGCTTTACGTAATTTTAATATTTTCCAATATGGTTTCAAAAAATTGTACCCACTGTTCATAAATCATCACGGGTTTTGTGGGGCTTCTCATTATTTTCTACCTTCGTGAATATAGTTTATCCTATCTTATAAACCAGCAATCTTCTGTATAATCTGATTTATCTAGCACATTCATTATATAACCACTCTAACTTAGGCATCATTCAATCTCGTACGATAAACCCAAAAAACACAAAAAAGCCCATATTAGGCGCTAACCTAATATGGGCTCTTTTACTCTCGCTATCTATATCATGCTTTTAATAAGCACTTTATAAAAAGACCTTATAGAGATAATTCTTCTTTAGCACGAGATAAGTTGTGCGATACCATTGTGCTGTTAGATAATTTTGATGCTTCGTACAAGTCAGCAAGTGCAGCAGTGTCATTATGTGCTTTTAAACGTGCAACACCACGGTTGCTTAATGCGAATGACGTAAGTTGACGAACTTTAAATCTAGGGCCATCTGCGTCTTTTAAAAGCGCGATTGCTTTAGTACAAATTGCTTCAGCTTGCGCATAATTTTTTGACTTAACATTCAGTGCACAGCTGTTAAATGATTGCTCAAGTGGCTGTGGCGCTGTTGCAGTTTCAATAACCATTAATTTGTAATCACTTGCATCAGCTACTGCAGCAGCTGAACATGTAAGTAGTGAGCTAAGAGCGATAGTTTTGATAAGTGTAAGTTTCATGGTCGTAGTCCTGTTGGTTAAGCCGTGCTTGTTGCCGACAACTGAACTTTAGTGAATTACCACAAAAACGACAAACGATTAAAACAAACCTAATAAGTGAAGAAAATTAACCTATAGACCTTAGTCTAATACGGTTAGCATTTTTCTATATATTTAAGTAGCTTACGCACCAACCCTTGTGTCTGAAATAGCTATCTTGCGTTTTAGAACGTATATAATTATTTATGCTTTTATTTGGTCCGTTTTATTTTAAGCATCTTGCCTTAGCGTAATTGAATAACAATCAAAAAAATTTATACATTTGATCACATGCAATACTAAGTCATGTATTTATAATTTCGACTCTAGTAACTTTTCATCATTAATGAATTAACTGTTTTGAAACACACACTTCCCTTTTTGTTTTTATAAGAGGAAATAAAAAGCGTGTGAAATACAGCTATTTCACACGCTTTTAAAAAATTATATTTAACGGATAGTTTTGGCTACTTTACCAATACTCAAACCCTGAATTAAAATAGAAAACACCACAACCGCATAAGTGAGAGCTAATAAAATATCGCGCTCGTTCCCATCAGGTAACTGCAATACCAGTGCAACCGAAATACCACCACGCAAGCCACCCCAGGTTAAAACTTTCCACGCACCTGATGGCAACTCTAATTGCTTATTAAATGTAGTGGTTGTTATACCCACAACGATTAAACGTGCGAGTAAGGCGATTAAAATTGTTAACCCACCAGCAATAAATAAATTACTCGAAAATGCAATCATGACGACTTCAAGCCCTATGAGTACAAATAAAATGGCATTTAAAATTTCGTCAATTAGCTCCCAAAACAAATCAACGTAATGGCGTGTTTTGTCGCTCATAGCCATACTACGACCATGATTACCCACCATTAACCCCATCATTACCATTGCAAGTGGGCCCGACAAATGCCAATGGCTTGCAAGTGCATAACCACCAATAACGCCTGCTAAAGTAAGTAGTACTTCTTCTTGGTAACTATCAATACTTTTAAGTAAGTAATATAAAATACCACCTAATACCAAACCAAAAACAATACCGCCACCGGCTTCAACCGCCAGCGTGTGCGCTACATAATAGGTTGTAGGAATATCACCACTTGATAAAACACCCAATAAAAGCACAAAAATAACCACGCCAATACCATCGTTAAATAACGACTCACCCGCAATCACGGTTTCAATACTTTTAGGCGCACCCGCAGATTGTAAAATTCCCATTACCGCAATAGGATCGGTTGGCGAAATTAATGCACCAAACAGTAAACACCAAATAAACGCTAAATCAAAACCAAGCAAAGGAAGTACTAAATAAAGCGCGCCAGCAATAATAACTGTAGATAACAACGTACCAACACAGGCTAAAATGCCTATTGGCAATTTATAGCGCCTTAAATCGCTAACATTTACGTGCAGCGCCCCAGCAAAAAGCAGCATAGAGAGCATGCCATCAAGCAAAACTTCAGTAAAATCTAACTGATCGAGCAAGCTCACTTCGTAATCTATAAGATCATCAAACCCTAAAAAGCCCAAAATATAGCCGCAATAGAAACCACCATCGAAATAACCATTACACCAATGGTTGTTGGCAAGCCAATAAAGCGATGATTCACATAGGTGAGTAACGCCGTAATTGATAAAAATATCGCGCCAATTTCAAATATGGTTAAGCTGCTTGTAAGTTCCATTTTTATTAATCCGTAATATTAAATTAGTTATTATTTAGTAAGTCCGTAAACTTGTGTTGTTAAAACGCAAAAAAGCCATGTTAGGAGTAAACCTAACATGGCTTTTTTGTACTGTCGCTATTTTATATCATGCTTTAGTAAGCACTTTATTAATAAATCTTATAATGAAAGATCTTCTTTAGCGCGAGTTAAGTTGTGCGATACCATTGTACTTGTAGACATTTGGTTTGCTTCGTATAAATCAGCAAGGCCAGCAGTGTCGTTGTTCGCTTTTAAACGTGCAACACCACGATTGCTTAATGCAAACGATGTAAGTTGGCGTACTTTAAATTTAGGGCCATCTGCGTCTTTTAAAAGCGCGATTGCTTGTGTACAAATTGTTTCAGCTTCTGCATAATTTTTTGACTTAACATTCAGTGCACAGCTGTTAAATGATTGCTCAAGTGGCTGTGGCGCTGTTGCAGTTTCAATAACCATTAATTTGTAATCACTTTGCTCAGCCATTGCAGCAGCTGAACATGTAAGTAGTGAGCTAAGAGCGATAGTTTTGATAAGTGTTTTCATGGTCGTAGTCCTGTTATGCCAATTGTTTAAATTAGTGAGCTTTTTTAGCGTCAAGAAAATAGCTTAATAACAAGGCAAAAATTATAAAATATAGTCGTTCTATATAAGTAATTTTTAACGCAGTTAGTGAGTTATTTAATTCGCTAAAATGATCATGTTTTAATAAAATTGGTATTAGTTAGCCGTGCTTGTTGCCGACAACTGAACTTTAGAGAGTTAACACAAAAACGACAAACGATTAAAACAAACCTAATAAGTGAATAAATCTAATCTATAGACTTTAGTCTAATGCCAAACTACTAATTTACGGCAATTGGTATTTATACAATCAGCAACCAAACCAACACCTTATTTAGTACGTTCAAGTAACTTAACTACTTGGGCTACAACCATTTCTGGCTCATCACTTTGTGGGTAGTGATAGCTTTTATTTGTTATTACTATTTCACCTTGAGGAAATGCATTAGCCCACTTTGAATGTAAGTCGCCCCACATTTCACGCGCTTTGTCGGTAAAAAATAATACAGATGGCTTTTTATACTTTTTAACTGAGGCTATAACAGTCACTGGTATATCAGCAATTTGTGGATAATCAGGCAGTGGACGTTTTGACCAAAAATCTAAATACTGATTCGACATGCCATTTTTCATATCATCCAGCTTTATTGCTGCAATTTCTTTTTCAGCGCGAGGCAAATCAATCGCGCGCATAATATCTACATCGTGCTCTGATCCAGGCTCAATTAGCATTAGTGCTTTAATATGATTAGGGTATGTTGCAGCAAATACACGCGAAATATAAGCACCATAAGAATGCGCAACATATACAACAGGCTCTTCTACTTTAAGTGTTTTGAGTAATAATAAAGCCTCTGCTGCATACTCTTCTGAGCTATAGTTTTTCTTTATTTGTGCAGAGCCGCCATTACCAATACGAGAATACCGTATAACTTTAGCGTACTTGGTAAGTGATTCAAAAACCGGTTCCCAATCTCTTAAACCAGCAGAGCCGCCCGCTTCAAGTAAAATAGTATGTTTACCTTTACCCGCTAGCTCGTATTCAACGTCAAAGCCATTTACTTGAACTTTAGTCAGTTCAGCTAAAGCACTATGTGAGATGAAAATTGAGCAATAAATAATAACTTTTATTAATGATTTCATTGTTATAAAGGCTTTCATTATTAATAATTATCTTCAATACTAAATACTTTTATGTGTAGATTCTAGTAACATTAGGTACAATTGAATTTAATTATGTGCTGCTTGGCTGTGTTAGTTTCTGTACTCTGACCTTTTGTTAAAAATATGAGTCTGAAGCCAAAGTTTGATGAAGGTGATTTGATTTTTGTAGACCCTGAAGCGGAAATGCATCCACGGTTCATACGTAGTAGCCCGCCTAGACGACAATCAAGCCACTTTTAAGCAGCTCATAATCGAAGGTGGCCACAAATTCTTAAAAGCCGCCAACCCCAACTGGCCAGAGCAATTAATACCAATCAATGGTAATTGCACGTTGGTTGGAAAAGTTATATTTACAGGTAAGTCGCTTTAGTTTTACTAAATTACAGGCACAAAAAAGCCCGCTAGGTGCGGGCTTAATAATTTAGAATTCAATATTCTTCTATTGAGAGTATTCACGTCGATGCGGTTTAAGAACTTTTATCCAAGTTTTAAGACTACTCGCACGCCTATCTATACTTGTTCGCTCTAAGCCCTTAACGCACTTCTCAACAAATTCTTTTGATGAGTCTGGGTCAAGTTCAGAAATTGATTTTACTCCTGCCCATTGCATCCAAGCAAAGCCAAAATCACTTGACTCTACCCTATCAGCTAAAAACTGGTATTCCGCTTCTTTACTGCACTTCTGAGCTAATACACGACCCATAGTTGTCGGAGTATTATCTTTATTCAATAGACCTAAACATTTCGCAGCATGGGTATGGTAATCAACCTGCCTTTGAGAACTAATACCATCAATAAATTTTTCTTTCAGTTCTCCACCATCTATTCTGTGCTTAACAATGATAACAACTCTGTCTAGATAATTTGCTTGTGGTACTTTATTTGAGTCTATTATTCTAGCTGTACTTTTTTCAAGTTTATCTAATATTGGCTTTAGCCCTGCAGAATTTATCAAAATTGGCTTTTTAAGAGTATCTGAAGTTTTCGATTTTAGAGTTAAGTTTAATTTATTTAAGCTAACAATATCGAGTAAGTTTTTTAATCTATAAGGATCAATTTCATATTCTGCTAATCTATTTTCCAATTCATTTTCATCTGCTAAAAGAGTTTCTAGTAGCTCAATTGCTACTGCTGCTCGCTCTTGGTTACTCGAACCTAACTTCACATCAAATGAGCTATACCCTGCGGTTAAAGGGAAAAGTGAAGGCTTTCTATTTTTAGCATCCTTCATTAAGCTTCGAATAATCTCACCAAAAGCGTCTAGTACTTTCGTTACTGCATTATCGGAAGGTGAGCCTTTCCCATTCTTATGCTTAGCGATTCTTAAATTAAAATCCCACTGAGCCTCAGGATCGATTGACTGAATTTCATCCGCGTAAATTGCAAAATCATCTGGAGGTAAGTTTGCTAAACTCAAATTTTCGTCATTCAAATGAATGATATCTGTTTTTTTATCTTCACTGGCATAGGTTGAGATAAGCATTAGACGTTTAGATTTTTTATAAGCTTCTTTAAATGTATATTCTTCGCGTAGTAATTCATCTAAAATTTTCTTTGATACAGGCATGTAAACCCATTTTGAGCATCTTCCGTTATCATAATCGCCACTCCAATATACAAGATACAATTGCTGAAGTTCATCTTTTACAGAAAAGCACTTAGGACCATAAAACTCATCATATATTTCAAAAATTGTAAGCCGACCTAAGAAGGTATCATTTGGTAAAGTCTTCATGCTTCTATAACCTCTTCCTTAATGTATATGTGGGGCTTAGCTCCATCTTGAGCCCACAAAGTAACATGTCCTGACTTTTCTTTAATAACTCCCAGCTCAGGAACCAGCTCACCACAGACCATCTGCCAACTTTCGTACTGCTCTGGTGCGGGGTAATTACCTGTTTTGCGCTTTAATTTAGATAATGTAGTAAAAAAAGACATTCCATAAGATAAAGGCAGATCTTTTGTTAAATAAGCGTAATCTGGCTTTTCATCTCTATGTTTTTGAAAATCCACCTCTGTAGGTGGAATTGTACGTACTAAACGGTATACAAAACCTTCAGCCGGAATTGGTTCGCAACTTTCGGGAATGTCTTCTGGAAAGTCAGCAGGCCAAGAGTAGTTTAAATTTGTTTGACTCATTTTTTATTCTTTATTGCTTCCGATGCACATTTTTAGACAAGTGAGATTAAATAAATTCAATGCTAATAATGTAGCCAACTATAATTTATAGTAATTATTATGTATCCTCATAACCGAAATAGCAATCAAATGAGAAGTGTATGGCTGAACCAGAGCAAATTAACAACGATATAATACCTAACCAAAGTAACAACAATGAAGAAATAGGCAAAGAAATTTGGTTAGTTCCTCTTTACACTCTGGCGTATTCTCTATTCGCTATTTGGTTGCTGGTAGATGGTTGGCTAACAGGCTTTTCATCAATTTTAAACCTTTGGCATTTAGATGAAGGTTTTAAAGTACCAGCTCAAGTTCCTTTTTTATTTTTTACAATAGTAGGTGCGTTGTTAGGCAGCGCTATTTTGAGTATTACGTCATTCCATAGACATTACGCCATTAATTGCTCATTTAACTCTAAACATATTTGGGGATATTTTCTTGCACCATTACTCGCAACTCTAGTAGGTTGCCTTGTATTTGCAATAGTCCAAAGCGGGTTGCTCGTTTTAACTGGCGATATTGCAAATGAGTCAGACCCTGTTAGAGCCACTTTAGGGTATGTAACAATTGGTGGTGTAGCGGGATACAACTGGGATATTTTTGTAAAAAAGTTAGAAAACTTATCTCAAGATTTATTAAACTCAGGAAATAAAGAAAAGTAGATATTTAAGCGTTAGCCCACTTTTTTGTGGGCTTCATGATTTAATGTATTATAAATTGATGGGCTGTGATATTCGGCTTTCCGTCAGCTGAAAATGTTACTTTTAAGTTTCGGTCATGAATAGAAGTAAACTTTCTTTCATCAACAAGGCTGTTAAACGCATAGATGAAATCTTGATCCTCATTATTATATCGACCATCAAAATCACTAATCGTATAAGTTTCTTTATTTAAACCTAATAAGTATTCAATCATTTCACCTTTCAAATCAGTCATAATTTCACCTTAGCTAATAGTTAGCTTTAAAGCCCTTTACCTACTTGATTTTTTATATATAGACGCAATGCACTTCCTTTCATTTCTTCCCATGAACTAAAATTTGTATTGTTAGCTATATATGCACCCCACTCATCATCGGCTATCGCCTCGAACTCTTTTGCTGTTGAAGCATCAAATGGGCTTGCTCCTAATAGCTCATCAAAGCTATTAAAAGATGAGCAGCTAGATACAAAGCTGTCATTAATTGTATCTGCCATGGTTAACTGCTTACCGTCTAAATTTTCTATATTTTTCGCTAGCTTTTTTAATCCACCCATATTTACCTTTACAGACATAGCTCTTACTCTTTAGTTAAAATAAAAACTAAGCATAGCTCAAAAAAATCATATCAGTTAAGCGTAGATATTTAATTACCATCTTTAGTTAACAGCTTTAATTCATCTTGAATTGTGCTTGTATTTGTTTCAAAGAAGAGGTTATCACCATACATTGACTGATAATTTATATGAACTCTTAAGTTGGCAAGTAAGTCATCATGAATAGCGGTGTATCTCTCAGAAGCATTATCATTTGATACATCTTGTCTAACTTTGATATAAACTAGCTTTTTTACTTCATCTTTAGCTAAAGTACTGTTTTCACCAAATTGACCTAATCCAAACTCATCAGTAACTGATAGAGACTGCCGTATTTTTTCAAATAACTTCGAACTTGTTATTTCCTCTTCATCCCAAATCAATTGAAAAGATGTTATTACTGCACTCCCTAGGCCATTATTTTTAATATCGTAGGTAAATTCTTTTTCAATAAAACCTCGGTGCATAATATCTGAGAGCAAAGGCTTCACTGAAAGCTTGTTGTGCTCTCTAGCCAATCTTGTTTGTTGTAGTGAAACTATAAGAGCACAAGTAGCAATAAATACACTACAAATAGTCGTAATAAGCGTTGTATCCATGTTTAATCCTTTATTAATTAAAAAATAGAAAAACGATTCCAATAAAGTTATAGATATTAAAAAACCCGTTAATTAACGGGCTTGCAGTCATCTTGTTCGGTTCTGGCTAAATGCGCCTTTTGCTTAATAGCGCTTATTCTATTAAATACTGAGCTAGATATTTTTTTAACATTCCCCGCTTTTATATCTTCATCTAATAAACGCAAAAATTGTGATGTGTTTTTCATGGATTCATCTTCTGTATTATTTACTCTACCTAACACAAATATACATTGTTATAAGACGCTCTGCGGGGTTGTCTATAAGAATATTAAACCCATTTTTTTGATATAGCGCGACTAATCTTTCAGCTTTTTCGCATTCTAGTATTATTACTCGGCCACCCACAAGCTGGTTTGCTTTGTCTATTATTGTGTAGGCTTCTTCGAGAATATACGATAAGTTTATTTGATTATTTGCTACTGAATCATTTTTACCTATCTGGCCTATAAGGTAGGCGTTTACACGTTCACTATTTTTACAAATTCCGTCAAGCTTTTTCCGCAGACCTTTACTTATTTTAGTTTCGTTATTTTGATTTAGGGAGACTTCTTTGATCGACAGTGAAAAATAGGCAAGTATTTGGCCGCTACCATCATCCAATATTAAATAGGTTCGTGATTTAGACGCATTTTCTAGGCGAATAGCTTTATTTGTATCGGTTAGGAATGCTTCAACATCTGTGTTTTTTGTACTACAAAAACTAGAAAGGAGTTGATGTAGTTGGGGTGCATCAAACTCCTTTATTAGCTCTGAGAGCTGGACAACCGTTGTCTTAATAACGCAATTCCTTTTACTCTATCCGCCTCATGGTTACGATTATTTGTTGTAACTTTATGGGCTTTTTTGCAGTTTTCTCTGAACGCTTGAATAGCTCTTTGATCGGTTACTACAAAGTTTTTTTCAAATGACGTGGTAGCCATAATAAGCTCCTTAATGCCGTTGTATCATTAGGTTATTATAAAAAATAATCCTACAATGAATTTTAAACCTATTGACGGCTATGTCAACTTTTATGTATCTACGTGTGTATTCATGTCTTGTAGGACATCATTTACTATATAATTCAGCTTTAAGCGCATTTTCTATTAATACACAATAAAGCTCATACCCTGTGGTCTGCTCTTTTATCCAATCGTGTTTATTATATACCGCCATTACACCACGCATTGTATGGCCTAACATTTTTTCGGTTACATGCGGCGCTACACCATTTTCGCTGAGCAATGTTGATAGTGAACGGCGGGAATCGTGCGGTAGAAACTTGGGCATTTTATATTTTTCAAACAAGTGATCCCACATCCGACAGCAATAGCGATTAATACTGTGGGTGGTCATTGGTTTGTGTGGATTACCACCTGGTATTAGGTAACCTTTTCGCCCATAAACCATTGCGAGTGTGTCTAGTATTTTTTTCATCTTCGCTGTAATTGGCCTGCGAATAGCTTTATTTGTTTTCGAGTTTTCTGGTGGTACGGTCCAAATATTGTTTTCAAAATCGAAATGTTCCCACTTAGCTAAACGAACCTCGGATTGCCGTGTCTTTGTTATATAAAATTAACTTTAGGCATATTTCATACTGCGGTGGCTTTAGATCTTTCGATTAATTATCAAACCTCAATTTCACTCTAAATAAACCCAACTAACACATCATTTCTCACCCAAACCTATAAACTCCCTCGCCCATATGCCATAATCTAAATAATTCATTATTTTAGTAACTTGGCGCGCATTTAGCCGTTTTTAAGTTAACTACTCAGGGTTTTCAGCATGGCATATCAAGAGCAAAATCAAGCAACAATCTATTGGCACGACTACGAGACTTGGGGGGCAAGCCCTCAAAAGGATAAGCCGAGCCAGTTTGCGGGTATTCGTACCGATCTTGATTTAAATATTATTGGCGAGCCACTTATTGAATATTGTAAGCCGCAAGCGGATTACTTGCCTCACCCTGAGGCGTGTTTAATTACGGGTATTACAACACAAGTAGCGATGAAAAAAGGCTTGGTTGAAGCGGAATTTATAGCAAAAATTCATGCCGAATTTAGTGTGCCAAACACCTGTGTTGCCGGTTATAACAGTATTCGGTTTGATGACGAAGTAAGTCGTTATAGCTTTTATCGTAACTTTTACGACCCATACGAGCGCGAATATAAAAACAATAATAGCCGATGGGATATTATTGATTTAGTACGTGCTTGTTACGCGCTGCGCCCTGAAGGCATTGAATGGCCGTTAAAAGAAGACGGCAGCCCAAGCTTTAAGCTAGAGCATTTAACCGTAGCCAATGGTATTGAACACGCCGCAGCGCACGATGCGCTAAGTGATGTAACCGCCACTATTGCACTGGCTAAATTAATAAAAGAAAAACAACCAAAGCTGTATAACTTCTTTTTTGGTTTGCGTGGTAAAAAAGCGCTTGCTGAGTTGGTTGATGTATTTAACATGACGCCGCTGGTGCATACCTCATCGCGCATACCTGCAACGCAAGGCTGTACCAGCTGGGTTGCACCAATGAGCTTTCATCCGGTTAATAAAAACGCGGTTATTTGTTTTGATTTAACTCAAAACCCGCAAGTACTCATTGATTTAAACGTAGAAGAATTACGCAAACGTTTATACACCAAACGTGTAGATTTAGCCGAGGGCGATTTACCTGTTGGTTTAAAGCTGGTGCATTTAAACAAGTGCCCTATTTTAGCCCCCGCTAAAACATTATTGCCTGAAAATGCCGCTCGCCTTGGGATTGACCGCGAGCAGTGCCTCGCTAATTTAGCTATTTTAAAAGCCAATACCGACCTTCGCGATAAAGTAACCGAAGTGTTTAACGAAAAAGGCGATTACAGCGCAACCACTAACGCTGACTACTTACTTTACGATGGGTTTACAAGCCATGCCGATAAAGCTAAGTTTGCGATTATTCGTGATGCTAAACCAGATGAATTAGCCGGTTTGAATTTAGACTTTGAAGATAAAAAGTTTAATACCTTGTTGTTTAGATACCGCGCCCGTAACTGGCCAGAAACGCTAAACCAGCAAGAGCTTGACCAATGGCGCCAATATTGCCAAAACAAGTTAATGCACGGGGAAGATCAACCGTCGATTAACGCGCAAGACTTTATGATAACCCTTGAAAACCTAGCGCATGAACATGACGACAGTGAAAAAAATCTTACAATTTTAAAGGCGTTGTATAACTACGCACAAAGCATGTAATTCGGTGTAGACGTTGAGCTTACTCACGTGAAAAGCGCAGCTTTTAATGTCTTTATCATTTTACTAACTGTGTTTTTATACGCAAGCAAGCTTTGCGTCTACAAGTAAACTCATATCTACATTTTGAGGTAGACGTTGAGCTTGCTCACGTGAAAAGCGCAGCTTTTAATGTCTTTATCATTTTACAAACTGTGTTTTTATACGCAAGCAAGCTTTGCGTCTACAAGTAAACTCATATCTACATTTTGAGGTAGACGTTGAGCTTGCTCACGTGAAAAGTGCAGCTTTTAATATCTTCGCCATTTTAAAAATTCCGTTTTTATACGCAAGCAAGCTTTGCGTCTACAAGTAAAACTCACAGCTGCACTTTGGCGGTAGACGTCGAGCTTGCTCACGTGAAAAGCGCAGCTTTTAATATCTTTACCATTTTAAAAACTCCGTTTTTATACGCAAGCAAGCTTCGCGTCTACAAGTAAAACTCACCGCTGCACTTTGGCAGTAGACGTCGAGCTTGCTCACGTGAAAAGCGGAGCTTTTAATATCTTTATCATTTTAAAAACTCTGTTTTTATACGCAAGCAAGCTTCGCGTCTACAAGTAAAACTCACCGCTGCACTTTGGCGGTAGACGTCGAGCTTGCTCACGTGAAAAGCGCAGCTTTTAATATCTTTATCATTTTAAAAACTACGTTTTTATACGCAAGCAAGCTTTGCGTCTACAAGTAAACTCATAGCTACACTTTGGCGGTAAGAGTCGGCTTGCTCACGCGAAAAGTGCAGCTTTTAATATCTTTACCTTTTTAAAAACTCCGTTTTTATACGCAAGCAAGCTTCGCGTCTACAGCGTTACTTTTTATGTAGCGCTTCAATACGTGCTAACAAGCTTGAGGTGTCGTATCTACCGCCGCCAAGTGCTTGTACATCGGCGTAATATTGATCGACCGTTGCGGTCATTGGTAAAGTAGCGCCGTTGTTTTTAGCTTCATCGAGTGCAATGCCTAAATCTTTACGCATCCAATCTACGGCAAAACCAAACTCGTATTCACCCGCCCACATTGTTTTGTAGCGGTTTTCCATTTGCCACGAACCGGCTGCGCCTTTAGAAATGGTTTCTATTACTTTTTCACCATCAAGCCCAGCTTGCTTGGCAAAATGTAAGCCTTCGGCTAAACCTTGCACTGCGCCAGCGATACATATTTGATTAACCATTTTACAAAGTTGTCCCGAGCCAACGCCGCCTAACAGTTGGCTAAAACGGCTAAACGCCGCCATAACTGGCTGCACTTTAGCAAATACGGCTTCACTGCCACCTGCCATAACCGTTAATACGCCATTTTCGGCGCCAGCTTGTCCGCCCGAAACTGGCGCATCTATAAAGTCGACATTTTGTAGTTCAGCTTTTGCAGCTACTTCGCGGGCTACTTCAGCAGAGGTTGTGGTGTGATCAACCAAAACAGTGTGCGGCAACATGCCCGCTAACACGCCGTCGTTGCCATGCACTACTGAGCGTAAGTCGTCATCGTTACCAACACACATAAATACGATGTCGGCATTGCTGGCAGCTTCGCGCGGGGTTGGTGCAAAGCTTCCTGAATGTTCTGCAGTCCACGCTTGTGCTTTAGCTTGAGTGCGGTTATAAACGCATACGCTGTGCCCTGCTTTTGCTAAATGCCCCGCCATTGGGTAACCCATTACACCTAAACCTATAAATGCGACTTTCATTGACATAAAAATGACCTATTTAACTGATAACTTAGAAACTAGGCTTAGATTATGTCAACCGGCTGATAAAAAAGCGAATGAAAATCTTTATAAAATTTCCTTAATCGGCAATGTAAGTAGGTAACCTATGGATAGTATTTATCAATTTAATGCACCACTTTACAACAGCGAAAGCTTTCCTCTTAGTAAGCTACAGGGAAAAACCATACTGATTGTTAATACAGCGAGTAAGTGTAATTTTTCGGTGCAATTAAGTGCGCTTGAAAAACTATATCAAGAATATAAAAGTAGCGGATTTACAATATTGGCATTTCCGTGTAACCAGTTTGGTCAAAATGAGCCGCTTGATAATTTAGCCATTAAAGACTTTTACCAAGATCAATTTAATATCTCGTTTGATATATTTGGTAAAGTAATGGTAAATGGGCCAGAAACTCACCCGCTGTTTAATTATTTGAAATCACATACTCGGGGTATTTCACAAAACCGTGCAATTAAGTGGAACTTCACTAAGTTTTTAATTAACTCGCAAGGTCAGCAGGTTGCTCGCTATGCACCGCGCACTAAGCCCGAAACACTTAAACAAGTAATAGAAAGCAACCTAATGCAAGCAGCAAAGGTAAACACAGCAAAAAGTGATAAAAGAATATCGCCTAAAACACCTATATTTACTTCGCTTAAAGCTTAAATTAGTAGCAGGAGAACTAATTAGGCACGTTTTTGTAAAGTAGTTTAATGTTACTATTATTTTTCCTTAAGCGTCGGAGCTATTACCATGAACATTGCTTTTTTTAGTACTCAAAAGTACGAACTGCCTTTTTTTGAACAAAGTACACGCGATCATCGTGATATAAAAATAACGTATTTTGAGCAATCCTTGAGCGAACAAACGGCTATTTTAGCAAACGGGTTTGATGCCATATGCGTATTTGTTAACGACACCGTAAACGCCACGGTTATTGAACAACTGGCAAGCCAAGGCATAAATACTATTTTGCTACGTTGTGCAGGATTTAATAATGTTGATTTACCTGCTGCAAAAGCACATAAAATTAAAGTATTACGCGTACCGGCTTACAGCCCTGAGGCCGTAGCCGAGCATTGTATTGCACTTATGCTAACGCTTAGCCGTAAAACCCATAAAGCGTATAACCGCGTACGCGAAGACAATTTTGATTTAAACGGATTGCTTGGTTTTAACTTGCACAATAAAACCGTGGGTATTGTAGGTTGCGGTAAAATTGGCCTTGCGCTGTGTAACATTTTAAATGGCTTTGGTGCTAAAGTATTAGTGTGCGACCCATACGCGCAACCTGGCAATTATACAATTACCGATATAGACACCTTACTTAGCCAAAGCGATGTGATTTCTTTGCATTGCCCATTAACGGAACAAACTCATCATTTAATAGATGATGAGGCATTTAGTAAAATGAAAACCGGCGTTATGCTTATTAACACCTCTCGCGGGGCACTGCTTAACAGCAAAGCGTGCATTAATGCACTTAAAACTAAAAAATTAGGGTATTTAGGGCTCGACGTTTACGAGCAAGAGTCGGAGCTGTTTTTTAAAAACCACAGTGACGAAATAAACCAAGACGATATATTTTCGCGCTTAGTGAGCTTTAAAAATGTATTAGTAACGGGCCATCAGGGCTTTTTTACCCAAGAAGCACTTACAGAGATTGCTAATATAACAATACAAAATGCACTTGAAATAAATGAAGGTAAACCTCTAACTAATGAGGTTTTATAAAGACTTTGGCTATACCTAAATTTTAGGCACAAAAAAAGCGAATAAGCTGAGCCCTATTCGCTTTTTTGTTTAAAAATTTACTTTAAATAGGGCTTAACCAAACGCAACGTTTGCAAATACCAAGGTCATTAATATTGGACAAACAAAACGAATATACTGAGCAAACCAGTAATGTACGCCTGTTGTTGCTTGGTGTAATTTATTACCACGCTGCCACATCCACCCTACTGTAATAAAGTAAAATAAACCCATAAGCGGTAATTGGTATTGAGTAAATAGCATAATGACTAAGCCAAATAACCAATCAAAATTTAATATAATGGCGCTTGCACACACAAGTACAACGGCGCTCACTGCCCACGTTGCTTTGGTGCGACTAACGTTGTGATTTTCGACTAAAAACGCTACCGGAATTTCAGTGGTCGATATAGTTGACGTAACCGATGCGATAGACATTAATACAAAAAACAATAAACCAACTAATAAGCCAATTTCGCCCATGGTACTAAATAGCTCAGGTAAAATAGCAAAAATTAGCTGCCCTTCGCCAATCAATTTACCGCCACTAAATACCTCTACACCGTTGTGCTGCGCCACATAAATAGCAGGAATAATAAGTAACCCCGCTAAAAAAGCAACACCAGTATCAAGTAGTGCAACACCTGCTGTGAGCTTTGGTAAATTAGCATCTGGTTGTAAATACGAGCCGTAAATCATCATACAACCCACACCTAGTGAGAGCGAAAAGAACGCTTGCCCCATTGCGGCAATAATTAAATTAGGGTCGAGTATTTGGCTAAAATCAGGAATTAAATACGCGGCAAAGCCTTCGCTTGCGCCATCGAGTGTTGCAATGTAGGCAATTAAACCAACTAGCAGCACAAGTAACAGTGGCATTAAACGGCGCGACCAAGTTTCGATTCCCGATTTAACCCCTTTTAAAATAATACTGGCTGTTAAAATAAGCATAAGCGGCGTAAATACAAAATTACGCAGCACTGAGTCACTATGTAAAAACTCGCTTGCGCCTGTGAAACCTAAAAAGGTTGTTATGGGTTCAATAGCGTATGAGAGCATCCACCCAGCTACTATTGAGTAAAAACTTAGCATAACAACTGCGCCCGCAAGGCCTATATAACCTGCCGCAGCACCAACCTTACGGTTAGTGTTTTGCCATGCATCGCCCAATGCTTTTACAGGATTAGCTTGTGCTTTGTGACCCAAATAAAGCTCGGTATACAGCGCAGGAAGCGCAAGTAAAAATATAACAATAAAGTAAACCAGTAAAAATGCACCGCCGCCATGGTTGGCCGCTTGCGTAGGAAAACCCCAAATATTACCTAAACCCACTGCTGCGCCAGCAGCGGCTAAAACAAAACCAAGTCGGCTTTGAAACCCATCACGCACTTGTGCCATACATCTACAAATCTGTTATTATTTTGATTATTGTGAATTAAACCATATTTCATGCCAGCTGAGTAATAAAATTGTACCCAGCCTTTATTAGTGGCGTTAACCGCTCACAATATCAGCGACTTCTTTTGCTTTAGGGCTTTTATGACTGAACACTATTTTAAAAACGCCTTGAGTATTATTTCAACTCAATTGGCAAATTTGTCTTTACCGAGTAACAGTATTTTATTATTTAATGCTAAAACACTTGAGCTTAGTGACTTTAATTTACCCGATTGCTTAAGCCCATTTGAGTTAACTATTATAAACCGCCGTAAAAGCCCGCCAGCTAAGCAAGAGTATTTAGCGACGCGGTTATTGTTAAAATACCTTATTAAAGTAGCGCAGCCGCAACATGCGCACGTAGCCCTTAATAAAATGAGTACCGAATTTGACGAAGCAAGCTCAAAGCTGCAAATACATGTGAGTGGTGATGTTATTAATACCTGTATTTCGCACTCGCATGGTTTAGTTGGGGTCGCGCTAAATCTTGATAAAAGTGAGTTTGGTTTTGATATTGAAAAAATAAGCCTAAAACGTCCGTTTGAAAAGCTTGCTAAGCATTTTTATCATAATGATGAAATTACACTTATCACCGAGCCTACTAATACCCAAGCCCAAGCAGATACGTTTTTTAGAATTTGGACATTAAAAGAGTCACTTGCTAAAGCCAGCAGCCGCCCTATTGCAAAATTACTTAGCCCTAATGTGTTTGAAGAATTACATAGTGCAAAGCTGAGTGCTTGCAGTAATCGCGTTACTCTAGCTGATAGCAGTGACAGCAATGTTTGTTTTGATGTGAGTGTGGTGCATAAAAAAAGCATCGACTGGCGATGCTTTTTATTAAATGACTTTATTAAATGACTTTATTAAATGACTTTATTAAGTGATTTTGTTAAGTGACTTTATCAAGTGATTTTACTAGTTAACTTTAATAAATCGCTTTCCTGAATAACGGTTATTTACGCAGCAAAATCGTTTTCTAATAAACGGCTATGAATAGACTGTACTACGTTATCTGACTCTGTTTGCTCTACTAAAAAGCACAGGTTGTGCTTACTAGCACCGTGGCAAATTAATCGAATGTTAAAGTCTTTTAGTACACTCATTAAGTTCATTTCGTGTTGGCGTAATTGAATCTCAGAGCCAATAAGTGCCACCAATGTTAGGTTGTTTTCTACCGAAACATGGCAAAACTCTGCAAGCTTATCTAGGCATTCTTGATCAAGCTCTGGGCGCGAGGCGTTTTGCGCGTTATCAAGGGTTATGGCTACACTGATTTCTGATGTAGTTACCAAATCTACCGATATATTGTATTCACTTAATAGTGTAAATACGCGTGCTAAAAAGCCGCTTGCTAATAGCATTTCTGGGCTTTTAAGCGTAAGCAATATTTGGTTTTTACGTTGCGTTACTGCGCGTATACCTGGTTGCTGCGATTTTTCGCGCTCAATCCACGTACCGCCACGCTCAGGCTCTCGGCTAGAACCTACAAACACGTTAATGTGGCTACGGCTTGCTGGTAAAATAGTTGCTGGGTGTAATACTTTTGCGCCAAAGGTTGCCATTTCAGCGGCTTCGTCAAAACTTAAGCGTGCAATAGGCGTAGCTTTTGCGCACAAACGCGGGTCGGTGCTAAAAATGCCCACTACGTCGGTCCAAATATGCACACTTTTAGCGTTAATTGCTTCAGCTAATAATGCAGCGCTGTAGTCAGAACCACCACGTCCTAGCGTTGTGGTTTGACCATATTCGTCACTGCCAATAAATCCCTGAGTCACAATTACTTGAGCGTCTAACAGCGGAATTAAATGTTCTTTAGCAGCTTGCGCTGTGGCTGCAACATTGGGCGTTGCTTTGCCAAATTGGCTGTCGGTTTTAAGCACCTTGCGCACATCAAAGCGATCGGCATTTAAACCCTGTAAACGAAGTACCTGTGCAAACAAATACGACGATAAACGCTCACCAAAGCTAAGTAGCTCGTCGTGTTGCTGATCGGTTGTTAGTGGCTCTTGAGCCAATGTTTGAAATGCTTTTAAGGTTTCGTTAAAGCCAACCGCTAAATCGACATCTAGCGATAACTCATCTAAAATAGTTTGTTGAATAGCAAGCACGCCGTTTATATGCTCTTGGCGCTCACTTGAGGTAATACTTGGTTTGCACAGTGCAACTAAGTGGTTAGTTACGCCGGCACTAGCGCTCACGGCAACAATACGTACGCTTTTATCTGCAACAATAATTTCGCTACAGCGACTCATCGCTTCAAAATTTGAAACACTGGTTCCGCCAAATTTGGCAACGATGTAATCTGATTTTGCGCTTAACTCTGTTTGAGGCACTGTTTGTGGCACTGATTGGGTAGTCATTTAGTCTCCTTTCGCGGTATCCAAACCGCAATAAAACAAGAAGAACTTGGCAAAGGAATGCTTGAAGATAAGTCCACTGCCAGAAGCTCTCCACCTATATTGGTGACAGTTTTGAGGATTCAGCCCCATAAACCGAAAAACAATGACGACGTACCATTATTTTCCTCGGCGAGTACTTCCCTCCTTAATGATCATCGGCTTTCGTCGCCTAACATTAAGTACCTAAGTATCGCACCTCTTCTGAATGCTTTATTAACCGGTGGCTAATAAAACAAAACCCCACTAAGTAGCGGGGGTTTGAAAGTTATCGTTTAGACGTCTAGCTGTCAAGCATTTAATAATTTATGAGTTAAATAAAACTGCCCATGTAATACGAGCCCGCATATCCAACCGTGTAACAAATTAATAAATGCAGCGATAAACGCAAGTAGCTCATAAAGGTAAGCGCTTTAACTTTGCTCATGGCAATAATGCCCGCAGCCGAACCAATAATAAGCATTGAACCGCCCACACCCGTTGCATACGTAAACGACAACCAGTGTTGTTGGCTCATTACTATATCGGCTTTTAATAAGGCAGCGGTAAGCGGTACGTTATCGACCCCTGCTGATAATATGCCCATTAAGTAGTTTGCGTATTCTGGTGCCATTACCGTGTATAGATCGGTAAATTTACTCAACATACCAATTTCTTTAAGTGCGCCTACAAGTAAAAGTACACCTACAAAAAACAATAATGTGTCGTATTCTATATCGCGAACAAAATCGATTATGTCTTTGTTTATGTCTTTTTTGCGCATTAAAAATTGCGCCACTAAAAACATCACTGATAAGCCAAACAAAAAGGTTAATAGAGGTGGTACGCTGTAAATTACACTCAGCGTAAGTGTGCTCACTACAGTAGATAAAAATATAACAGCAATGGTTATGTCGGTTTTTTCAATGCGGGTTTTACCTGCACTAGCAAACTCAACACGCCCTTTCATACCTATAGAAAGTAACGCGGCAAGCAGCATAACGCTTGCAAGTGCTGGCGCTATAAGTAGTAACAAATGAGCAATGGTTACTTTGCCATCTAAAAATATCATTAGTGTGGTTACGTCACCGGTTATTAGCGATACCCCACCTGAGTTAACGCCAAACACAATAAGCGTGGCGTATTTAATGAGTTTTTTAGGTTCAAGTTTTAACGACATAACAACCGCAAGCGATATAAGCGTAGCTGTTACGTTGTCTGAAATCGACGAAAACAAAAATGCAAAACCACCCACTAAAAACATGAGCTTTTTTTCGCTAATACTTTTTGGCATAACGCGGTGCACAATATTTTCTATAAACCCCTTTGAATTTAAATACGCTACAAAGGTCATTGCAGCCATTAAAAATAGCCATAGCGAGGCAATTTCTAAAATATTTTCATTTAAAAGATGTTGAATCGTATCGGGGCTTTGCCCGTGAAGAGGGTATATAAAAAGAAGAATCCAGCAAAGCGTACCAAAAAACAGCGTGGTTTTAGCTTTATTGACATGGATTATATCTTCTATAACGATCAGTAAAAATGCAATCGCTATCAGGGTTAGAATAATCGAGGAAACCATGGTAGTTAAACAACCTTTGATATAGTTTTAAAGAACACACAAATAACATTCCATTTCATGTGCCTATTTTCGGCGCGAATTTTAGCACTGCCTCTATGCAAAAACTATTATTAAATGGTCTTAAAAACGAATACTATATACAGACAAGGTTAATTAAAAATACGTAATAATGAGTCTTCTAAAAGAACTCAATAATAAAATACTAGGATGTTGTAACCCCTTATGATCCCAGCTAAAAAGCTGCTAAACACCATAACCGAACATTGGGGTGTATTAGCGCTATTATTTAAACGTTTTAAAATGGCTGACTTTAGCCTAAAAGACGTACAAAACGCGATTAAGCAAAAGCAGCCTACGTGGTCAAACGAACGCATTTATAAAGAAACAAATCGTTTGTTAAACCAAGATATTTTAATTCCACTGGCTAAATCTTCTCAGCTTGAAATAAATCGTGCTATTGCTGATTTTGCTACTTTTTTACTGCAAGAAGAGCATTTAGGTTTAGCGCAAGAAATTAGCGTATTAGTCGACGACCTAGCACGTTTAGGTAATCGCCTAGATAACGCTGGCGAAATAGAAGACTTTGACGACTTACGCCGCTACAGCCGTATTATGGATGATCGGGTGCGTAAAATAATGAAGCTCTATACGCACAACGAAAACGCTATTTTAAATATAGTTGAACAAGCCAAATCAAATAATGCAGTGCAATCGCTGCAAAAGCGTTATAAAGCGGTAATAGAAGCCTTTGATGAATACATTGAGCCAATGCTTGAAATGGTTGATATTCGTGGTGAGTTTCATGCATGTTTTACCCTCATTGAAGAGCAAATAAGTAAGCAAATACTGCACATTGAGCGCTCAGGTAAAGCATATAACGACAAACGTATGCTGGAGCAATTACGTACCCGTATACTCGAAATGCATTTAATGGGCCGAGAAAGCTTGCGTAAAAGTGCCGATATGCTTATGCCACTGCGCGAGGAGCTACGTCGTAATAACTTAATTACTCGCCAAGCAGCCAAAGTACTTGGGCTTGTACGCAAAAATGGCGTAGACAATATGCTAAGTGCTGTACAGCCACATTTTGTGAGCGACGCGCAGCGATATTCGCTTGGTCAGCAACGCCATATTGTGGCTTACATGGCAAGCTTGGTTGAATTTGAACACGAAGAATACCAATTGCCAGATCAACAAGACGTGCCTGCATTTGTTACGCCTAATATTCCTGACTACAACGATGTTAAAACCAACTTTACTAAGCGCTTTAATAAAAAACGCAAAAAGCCGCAGCCCTTGCTGCAATTTTTAGACGAAAGCTATCCAGATCTCGATGCAGACGAAATGCTATTTTTGTATCAAAAATTAGTCAGCGACAGCGATATTAAAATAATTCAAAGCGATGAAAAAGCCCGCGTAAAAATTGCCGGTCAGCACTTTTCTTTATATCCATTTAATTCAGAGCCTCAGCCAGATCCAAAGGCAGGTAAATAAACCATGACACACATAAACTTAGACGAGCTAACTCATCTACAAGCCATTAATAAAAAATTAGTAGCGGGTTACCATATTTGCGAGCAAGACAACGTAATGTGGCAAGAGCTTGACCAACACATAGAAGACTACACCGCCCTATTTACCGCTTTAGGTAACGATTTAAAACACGACAGCCGTGGCTTTTATTATTTTGGTAGCGATGAAAGCACACCCAATATGGGCAAAATATCTCGCGCTATCGCGCTCACCATTTACATTTTAATTGAGCACTACGCCAATACGGGTAAAGACCCAATGCGCGCATTGTTTGACGACGTAAACGATTTAGAGCTTATGCAAACGCTGGTGCAAATTAACAAACATTTGTTTGATCAGCTTGAGATATTTTCGGGTTCGGACCTACGTAAAGACGTTTATCTGCGCATGGTGCGCTTAGGTTTAGCCCGTGAAGTAGAAGGCGGCTTTATGCTACAAGCACCAATTCACCGCTACATAGATGCACTCATGGAAGTAAACGAAGAAACCTACATTACAGAGGACGAGGAATGAAAAATCTATACGGACTAAGCAAACTCGCCCTACTTAACACCGCGGGCTATGCAAAATGTGTGATCCCGCTTGATAAAAGCAGCTCTATTTGCGCGCCCAATAACACAGGTAAAAGCTCGGTTATTAACGCCCTGCAGTTTCCGCTTATTAACGATTTACGCTTAACAGAATGGGACGGACACGATTTAGATGAAACCCGTAAGTTTTATTTTTCATCCGATCAGTCGTACATTTTACTCGAAGCGAACTTGCCTCATGGCTCGGTAGTAATAGGCGTTGCGGGACTTGGTAAAATTGCCGGTTACGCGCATCAGTACTTTTGTTATCAAGGAAAGCTTGATTTAGAGCAGTACACGCAAGGTAAAACTATTATTAAATTTACCAAGCTGTTCAACCATTTAAAATCGCTTAACTACAACCCTATTGAGCTTAAAGCACAAGAACTCAACGCGCTACTTACTGGCGGCGCAACGCCTTTTGACGGCGACATTAACTTAAAAATGATCCCGCTTAATAATGTGCAAGACTCCTCTATTTATAAAGAAATATTTAGACGTATTCTTAACTTACACAAATTAGGCGCAAGCGACGTAAAACGCTTTATGCTACGCGTGTTTGAACGCCATATGTCAAACTCTAAGGTCGACTTTTATGAAGTATGGCGTCGCTCGTTTGATAAAGTAAATCGCTCAAAACGCGAATTAAAAGCCCTTGAGTCAATGCAAGAGCCAATAGCCGCGCTTGAATCAATGCTTGAAAACCAAACCGTGCTTAAAGGTAAATTAGCCGCATACGCACCTAAAATTGACCAAGCACTGATTGATTTTGATACCTATCAAGAATCGCAACTTAATGAGCTGGGTATAGCGCTTGAAGATATAGAGCACGAAAAACACGAGTTTGAGCAAAAGCAAAGCCTATACGTACAGCAATCGCGTGATATAGAGCGTAGACAAACTCAAATTGAGCAGTGGTTTTTAGATTACGATGCGCTTAAAAGCGAGTTTGAACTAGTAAATAAAGCCACGCTTAAAACCAGCCTGACTCAGTTAAAGCAAGATTACGAGTCGCTTTCGCACTCTATAACCAGCGCACAAGGGCAAAGCCTACACACGCTTGACTACCGCATTAGCGAAACACAAAAACAAATTAAGAGCTTAAAGCTGCAACTTAAAAATCTTGAGTTTAATTTGTTTACCCGCATGCGCGAAGACCTCTCTTTAAAAGAAGTAGAGGAAATATCGCGGATTTTAAATCCTGATATTCTCTCGTTTGCGACCACCACTAATGGCGATATAACCATTGATGACGAAGACGCCTTTGGTGAGTTTTTATCGCTATTAAGTGAAAACGTTAAAGGCGGCGTATTAACGCTACCAGGTGCGAGCATTAAGCTTAAAAAGCTCTCGCCTGTGCAAATGCAAAGCGGCGAAAATAAAGAGCAATTAACCGCTCAGTTAAATGCTCTTGAGCATTCACTTAAAGAGTTTAAGCAACAGCGCGATGTTGCAGCAAACGTTGCCGACAAGCAAAAAGAGAAAGACGCGTTATACGATGAGCTTATGAGCGCAGAGAACGCGCTAAAACGCTTAGAGCAGTTTGATATAATGCAGCAGTCGGTTGAAGTGCAAGCCATGCTAAAAGAGCAGTTATTAGCTGAGCGCGAACAAGTTGACGACTACCTGCAAGATATTCAAAAAAATAGTGGCTCAATTGCCGATCGTCGCTCGTTAATTAAATCGAAACAAGAGCAAATTAATCGCCAAACTGAGCGCTTACGCCAAGTTAAAAGTGAGCGAATTGATCACACGCTTGATTTATACAGCGGTAAAGTAACTCCATACATGATTGATATTACGGTCGACTTTGATAGCTTAAGCGATCTTGTTCATCATTTTAATAAAGACTGCCAAGAGCTGCGTAATTTTGACATAAACGTGCGTAACACCTATTTGCATGTATATAACGCGGGTATTACTAAATTCGACAACGAAAACGACGAATATACTAAATACCAAAAGCTAATAAGCGCCTTTCATAATATTGATAACGAACGCGATGCTGTTGAACGCCAAGCGCGTGTTGCACTTACCGAAGTGGCCGCAACTATTAAAGGCTTGCGAGAAGATTTAGACCGCCTTCGCCGTGAAATGAACAGCTTTAATAAAGGCATAAGCCAGCACCGAATTTCAAACCTGCAAGCGTTTAAAATTAACGTCATACCGCGCAAAATGCTGGTTGATAGTATAGATACCATTATCAGTACGTCGCATCAGTTTGAGCAAGGTGACACGCTTGATTTACTTAGCCAAGAACCGTACAGCGAAAGTGCGGTAAACGAAGCGAAAGATCACTTAATTAAACTCGCATCAGATAAAGCGGGTTTAACACTTACCGATTTATTTGATATTCGATTTGAAGTAGTTAACCGCGCAGGTGAAACCGAACACTTTGAAAAAATAGATTCGGCGGGTTCAAACGGCACACGTATTACGATTAAGTTATTGTGTGGCATGTTGTTTATTCGCTACTTATTAAGCGATCAGGAACAAAACCTATACCGTATACCAATTTATATAGATGAAGCGGCCGACATTGACCCACAAAATCAAAAAGCGATTATAGAAACCGCACTAAGCTTTGGTTTTGTGCCTATATTTGCCTCAGTTAAGCCACAAATAAGTTGTGACTACATTGTGCCTATTCGTTCAGTCAAAGACGGTGCACAAAACTGGGTGGATGAAAAAGATTGGATTGAAGTTGAACATTAGCTAATAAACAACGACTAATTAACATAGGTTAATTAGTCGTTCAGCCCTCTTGTTTAGACTAATATTTAGGACGTTTAAATAATACACATTCAAACAATATGTGTTATTTTAAATTAATGCATTTTATTGGAGCAAACGTAATGAAAAATATACTTATTGTTGCAGCGCTAGCACTTCTTACAGCCTGTACACAAACCCCAGATTGGGATTACGATAAATCAGCCAACTTTAGTAATTTTAAAACATTTGCTTGGGTAGAAAACGCCAGCCTAACTAAAGACACAAATAACTACCAAATTAATGGCCTAATGGAAAAACGTGTTCGCACTGCCGTTAACGCAGAACTGAGCCAAACACTAGGTATGAGATTAGTTGATGCAGCAAATGCTGATGTACTTGTTAACTATCATGCATCGGTAGACAAAGAGCTTGAAGTAGATAACTTCAATATAAACTACCGCCCGCATTGGGGTTACTGGGGTACTGGTTTTCAACGCGACACAACTGCGCGTGAATACGAAGTGGGCACACTGATTATTGATATTGTGGATCGTGAATCAAACCAGCTTGTATGGCGCGGCGCAAAAGAAGGTCGATTAAAGAAAAATCAATCGCCAGAGCAACGTGAAGCATCAATTAATAAAACAGTGAGCGAAATTTTAAGTAACTTCCCGCCACAAAAACAGCAGTAAGTTAAAATTAGCTATAAGTAAGTTTTAAAAAAGCTCACAGTACGTGAGCTTTTTTGTGGATGTGTATTTTTGGGCTTACAGACTTAAGTAATTACGAGCTACGCTCGTCACGTCAGCAAGCTGCACGTCTACAAAAAAACACCGCGTCAAACTTTACCTGTAGGCGCTAAGCTTGCTTGCGCGAGAAGCGGTAGCTTCTAATTACTTTATAGCGCTATATTCCATCTTAAATTACGAGCTGCGCTCGTTACGTCAGCAAGCTGCACGTCTACAAAAACACCGCGTTAAATTTACGATTTATACTTATGCAGTAACTCAAGCGGTATATGACAGTAATCATCAGGCTGATTAGTTAAGCGGTCTTGATGCTCAGGATCGCTTGGCACGTAGTTAGTTAGCAGCTCTACCCCTACCACAATTTTATCGGCATCACTGCGCTTGTTTATATAATTGCTTGCTGCATCTAAATGGCTTTGGTTTTTGCTGTAAATAGCAGTGCGGTATTTAGGGCCTACGTCATCCCCTTGTTTATTAATGCTATACGGGTCAATAATTTCAAAAAAGTAGTCATACAGCTTATTTAGGCTAACGACTTTTAAATCAAAAATGACCTTTACGCATTCGGCATAACCATCGTATTCGCCGTCAGTGGTTTTACTTGTACCATTAGCGCGCCCTGCTTCAGTACTTATTACGCCTGGTAAGTGCTTTAAAAACTCTTGTACGCCCCACAGGCAGCCACCAGCAAAGTAAATAGTATTATATTCTTTAGTATCCATTATAAATGTTACCTAATAAGTAATTATACCGATTGCATTAAAATAGTGTTCTATTATAGCGCCAAGAAAATAGCGCAATAACAAGGCGAAAATTATGACATATAGTTGTTCTATATAAATAATTTTTAACGAAGTGAGTGCGCTATTTAATACGATAGAATGACCATGTTTTTAATAAAGTCGGTATTACGTAAATGGTTATCAAATGCAGTTATTAGCAAATTAATGTACAATCGCGCACAAAATGACTGCTGTTACATTTAGTTATTTTATCATGCTCAAATATAAGCTTTGAAATTAATTGTAACCGCAGCTACAAATAAAAAATGATGAGAAACACATGAATCGCACACCACACCTTATAATACCTGCAATATTATGCAGCGTTACTGCATTTGCTAATGCTAATACGCTATCTGATGAGTCGGCAATCGAGAAAATAACGGTTGAGGCCTCACCCACTGCAAATAAGTTGCCAGTAGGTACATTCGACTCGCCTATTTCTAATTTAGAATATGACCCTCGTGTTGACCTTCAATCGCGTAATATGGCTGAGGCGCAGGCTGATGTAACTATACGCGGCGGTATTTTCGAAAACACCGGTTTTAGAGTAGGAAGCGCTACCCTGCTTGACCCGCAATCTGGTCATTATTTTGCTGAAATCCCCATTGCACCGCAAATGCTAAGCGGCCCAGATGTTTTAACCGGTGCCGATAACGCACTTTACGGTATGAATAGCTCTGTAGGTACGGTTTCATTTGGTTGGAAACCGATTATTACTGGCGGTAGTGTATCGCTTGGTACTGGTACAAACGACTTTAATCTGCAAAGTATTCACGCTGCTAAAAACACACAACTTGATAGTTTAGCTAACTATACTCTGGGCTTTGAAGGTGAGTATTCTCATTCGCAAAGTGATGGCACCCTTGATAATGGCGACCATGACTTTTCGCGCGCCTCAGCTCGCGTGCAATTAGCAAGCGAGCACAGCCAAACCGATTTGTTTTATGGCTCACAAGATAAGTTTTTTGGCTGGCCTAACTTGTACACCCCTTTTGGCGTTAACGAAACTGAAGATTTAGAAACCCGCCTTTGGATGCTTAACCACAAGCAAAGCTACGCTGATAACAGTCACTTTGAAGTATCTGCTTATTATCGTACCCATGACGATCACTATATTTACTCGCGCGAAAATCCAAGTGCATTTGAAGCTTTTCATAAAAGCGAAGTTAAATCGCTTGGACTTTCAGGTCGCCATACACAAAGCGATGCACTGGCAATAAATTACTCTGCACAATTTATTGACGACTCAATTGAATCTACCACACTTGAAAACAACTTTACCTCTCGTAAGTATTATAAATTCAGCGTATTGCCTGAATACAAAATGGCGCTTGAGGATAATAAACAACTTACATTTCGCTTAGGTGCTGCGTTTGACGATACAAATCGTGATGACGCTGAAGTATCAGCTATTGGTGACATAACCTTAAACACCCAAAATAGTGACGGCACAGCACAAACCCTTTACTTATCATACGCGCAGGCGAGTCAAGTTGCAGGCTACACAGCCATTGGCGGCAGCGACTCTGGCGGGTTATTTAGAAGTAACTACAACCTTGAGCGCGAAACCACTTCAAACTTGGAGGTAGGTTTATTACTTGATGAGCAAACTTGGCAACTTAATTCGGCTATTTTTTATCGAAAAGATAATAACTTAACCGATTGGACCTTTAATTTTGATTCAACTTCAGCGCGCTTTGCAAACCCAGTTGATATTGATACAGCAGGGGTTGAATTTTTAGCGACTAAACACTTTGATACTGCAAAACTTATTGCTAGCTACACCTATTTACATAAATCAGAAAACTACGGCGCTGCCGATATTGATGCCAGTTTTTACGCGTTAAACTTTCCTGATCACCGTTTAACACTTGGCGCTGTGTACAACCCAACTGATATTTTAGAATTTAGAATAGATAACGAATGGCGTACACAACACAAAAATGCACTTAGAAACGGCAATGACAACGCGTTATTTACCCAGCTCACGCTTAAAATAACCCCGCCACAGTTGAGTAATTTATTTATCACCTTAGCGGCAGATAACTTATGGGATGAGTCGTTTGAAGAAATACCAGGTACACCTGGGCGCGGTGAGCAATATACGCTAAGCGCAACGTATAGCTGGTAACTAGTAACGTAAGCAAGCTTCACGTCTACAAAACAGACACAAACCTACACCTTGGCGGTAGACGTAGAGCTTGCTCGCGTGAAAAGCGCAGCTTTTAATTATTTAGAGTCCAGCGACTTTTACCGTCTTTGTGAACCTTATTGACAGGCAATGCGCGTAACGTAAGCAAGCTTCACGTCTATAAAACAGACACAAACCTCCACTTTGGCAGTAGACGCAGAGCTTGCTCGCGTGAAAAGTGCAGCTTTTAATTATTTAGAGTCCAGCGACTTTTACCGTCTTTGTGAACCTTATTGACGGGCAATGCCCGTTACGTAAGCAAGCTTTACGTCTGCAAAAACAGACACAAACCTCCACTTTGGCAGTAGACGCAGAGCTTGCTCGCGTGAAAAGCGCAGCTTTTAATTATTTAGAGTCCAGCGACTTTTACCGTCTTTATGAACCTTATTGACAGGCAATGCCCGTAACGTAAGCAAGCTTCACGTCTACAAAACAGACACAAACCTACACTTTGGCGGTAGACGCAGAGCTTGCTCGCGTGAAAAGCGCAGCTTTAATTACTTAAAATAAATACTCACTAATAGATAAGTGTAAATAGATGTGTATTAAAAATGAGGATTAAGTGAGCTCTTCGAGCTCTGTAATAAGCGCTAGGGCTTGTGCATTTGTTGACCCGCACACATCAAACATGGCGCTAAAATCGCTACACACTTTAGGCCGACTTTCATCACCAAATAACTTACATAAATTACGTTCGTCCAGCTGAATACAGCGCTCTCCGGCTTTTTTACCATTTGGCATACCTGGAATAGGCGAACTAATACTTGGCGCAATACAACATGCGCCGCAGCCTAGCCTGCAATTCATCGATTCGGTTTTCATAATTTCCTCTGAATAAAAAACACTTACTTTAATTTCTTTTTAGGAACTTAATTAGTCGCATAGCGAGTTGTAACACACATATGTAATGCTTTGTTACATCTTAAAACAGCTTGTAAACACTTTATTGCGTATTATTGCTCTGTCACCACCAATTATGAAGGAATGCCTTGTGGCTACTACAAAACAAATAATACTCCCAATCGCTGTTTTAGCAGGCGGCATTGCGCTAGCTATAGCCTTTAAGATGATGAAACAGCCACCTGAAGAAAAGCCAGAGCAAGATTTACGCCCTTTAGTAGCAACACAAAGCGTACTTTTAGATTCTATAACGCTCGATGTTAAATCGTACGGCATTGTTAAACCAAAGTATCGTACCGAGCTAATAGCACAAGTTAGCGGGCAAGTTATTTCGGTATCAGATCAATTTGTTGAAGGCGCGTTTGTAAAGCAAGGCGATATTTTAGCACGAATTGATGCAAATGATTACGAGGCAGACTTTATTGAAGCGCAAGCAGGTTTAGCACAAGCAAGCTCTGCACTTGAAATAGAACGCGCACAAGCACATGTAGCAAAAGCTGAGTGGGAGCGTATTAAGTCAGACTCAAGCGACGCTATTGCATCAGAACTTTATTTACGAAAACCACAGCTGGCAGAAAAATTAGCGCGTTACCGCTCTGCTCAAGCAAGTGTTAAGCGTGCTAGCCGCAATCTTGAGCGTACTTATATTAAAGCCCCTTATGATGCCATTATTAATGAACGCACAATTAGCTTGGGTTCAGTAGTAAACCCAGGTAATAGTTTTGGTGCATTGAGTGCAACCTCAGTTGCAGAGGTACGTTTGCCCGTTGCCGATCAAGAACTGCAATATTTAAAAAATGGCGGCGTAGGCTCAAATGTTACATTTAACGCAGAATACGCGGGTAAGCAAACAATGTGGCAAGCCAAAGTAATTCGCACCGAAGGTGTGGTTGATCAAACAAGCCGTATGAGCTACTTGGTTGCACAACTTGCAACACCTTATGGCGATAAAACACGCCCTCTTCGTTTTGGTTCGTACATTAATGCTACCATTGAAGGTCGCCCGCTTGATAACGCAATTATTGTTGCGCACCATTTAGTTAAAGATAATAAAATTGTAATTTTAAATGACGATTTAACATTGTCGTTTAAAACCCTCAATATTATACGCGAGCAAAACGGCATGATTATAGCCAGCCAAGGGTTAAAAAATGGCGAGCAAATTGTTACCTCAGCGCTTGAATACCCAACTGAAGGTATGGCAGTAAAAGTTGAAGATATTGCGCCTGATAAAACTGATGTAACTCAACTTGCGCTGAAAGAGGAATAATCATGAACACTCGTGAAACAGGGTTAATAGCATGGTTTGCCCGAAATCCCGTTGCAGCCAACCTACTAATGATATTTATATTAGTGGGCGGTATTTTAATGGCGATGACCATTCGCAAACAAATGTTCCCACAGTTTGAAAGCAACTGGATAAGCGTACAAGCAATTTACCCAGGTGCAGCCCCGCAAGAGGTTGAAGAAGGCATAACCATAAAGGTTGAAGAAAACCTCGAAGGTATTGAAGGCATTAAACGCCTAATTACTTACTCTAACCGTGGTTTTTCACAAGCCTGGATTGAAATAGAAGAACAATACAATCCACAAGAAGTACTTGATGAAATTAAAGTACAAGTTGATTCAATAAACACCTTTCCTGCGGGGATGGAGCGCCCTGTTGTGCGCCGCGATAAGTTTGAACAAGAAGTAATGATACTCGCGCTTTACGGCGACATGAGTAATTACCAGTTAAAAGAGCTTGGCAACGATATAAAAGACGAGCTACAAGCACTGCCTCACGTGAATCTTGTTAATTTTAACGGCGGCTTAGAATACGAAATTGGTATAGAAGTCAGCCCCGATAAACTGCGCGAATATGGCTTAACATTTAGAGATATTGCAGGCGCGGTGCAAAACTTTTCGGCAAATATGTCGGCGGGGCAAATACGCTCTGAAAATGGTTATATTTCGATGCGTGTTGAAAAACAAGCCTACCGTGGTTTTGAGTTTGAAAAACTGCCCCTTATTACCCTTGCTGATGGCGCACAAATTTATTTAGGCGATGTAGCAACTATTAATGATGGCTTTGAAGAAGGTCTACAATATTCAAAATACAATGGTAAAAATTCACTCTCGTTTGAAGTAAACGCATCAAAAGATCAAGACATTACCGATGTAGCAAAAGTCCTTAAAAGCTACATGGCAACTAAAGAGCCACTTTTACCTGCAGGCGTTAAGCTCTCTCCTATTGTTGATTTAACTTACTACCTTGAAGGTCGACTCGATATGATGGTCGATAACATGATTTGGGGTGGCTTGTTAGTAATGATAGTGCTGGCACTATTTTTACCGCTACGCTTAGCATTTTGGGTAATGATGGGCTTACCGGTGTCTTTTCTGGGCGCCTTTTTGTTTATGCCTATTGGCTTTTTAGATGTAACAATTAACCTAGCCTCTCTTTTTGCCTTTATACTTGTACTCGGGATTGTTGTTGATGACGCCATAGTTGTGGGCGAATCAGCCAGTGCCGAAATAGAAAAATACGGCCACACACTTGATAACGTAGTACGCGGTGTTAAACGTGTTGCGATGCCAGCGACCTTTGGTGTACTAACGACTATTGCGGCATTTTTACCACAAACACTCGCAACCGGCCCTGGTGCTGCTTTTTCTAAAGCCATTGGTGGCGTTATTATTTTATGTTTGATTTTTTCACTCATTGAATCAAAACTTATTTTACCTGCGCATATTGCAGCAATGAACCCGCGTAAACCAAACCCTAAAAATCTATTACATCGCTTACGTATGGTGATTGATAGCAGCTTAAAAGGCTTTGTGAATAACTACTACCTTCCTTTTGTTAGCCGCTGTATTCACTACCGCTATACCGTAATTGTTGGCTTTATGTGTTTGCTTATTGTAAGCGCAGGTATGTTTGCAGGTGGTTTAGTTAAGTTTGTACCAAACCCTAAAATACCGCACGACTTTCCGCGTATTGATATAGAGATGAACCTTGCTTCATCTGAGCAAGCAACACTTGAAACTGCACGTAAAATAGAAAGCGTGTTATTAAAGGTCGATCAGCAACTACAAGAGCAATATGGTAAACCGATGATCCGCGATTTATCGGTAAGCCTGCGCGGACGAACGCAAGCAAATATTATGGCCATTTTGGTAGAGCCTGACTTACGCCCTATCGATACCTTTGCCCTAAGTGCATTATGGCGTGAGCAAATGCCCGCCCTACCAGGCATTAAAACCATGACCATTCAAGACAGTATAATGAATGGCGGTCGAGATGATGGTGACGTTAGCTTTAAACTTGAAGGCAAAAATGCTGACGAGCTAAAAGAAGTGGCTGGTAAATTAAAAGCCAAATTACAAACAATGGAAGGCGTTGGCGACGTAAACGATTCAATGCAAAGCGCTACCGACGAAGTGCAACTTGATTTAAAACCACTCGCTTACAGCATGGGTTTAACGCTTGCTGATGTCGCATCGCAAGTTAGCTTTAGTTACTACGGCTTAGAAGCGCAGCGAATATTGCGTGAAGGCGAAGAAATTAAAGTCATGATTCGCTACCCTGAAGACGAACGTAATTCAATAAGTGACATCGCAAGTGTGCGTATTATTACGCCTACAGGCGCTGAAGTACCACTTAGCGAAATAGCCGAAGTTAAACTGGTTGACGGTGTAAACCGTATTCGCCGCGAAAACTCTAAACGTACTGTAAACGTATGGGCTGCGGTAAATACCGACCAAGCCGAACCATTTGCAATTGCAGAAGAAATTCGTGATGAATACTTACCAACATTACTTAAAAGCTACCCTGGCGTTACAAGTGATGTAGCTGGGCGCATTCAAGAAGAAATGGATAGCGCTTCAGAGCAGCTTCGTGATTTTGGTATATCAATGATGATTATATTTGCCTTGTTAGCCATTCCGCTTCGCTCTTACTCACAGCCACTTATTATAATGTCGGTTATTCCGTTTGGTGTAGTTGGCGCGATGTTTGGGCATATGATTTTAGGCATGACTATGAGCAGCTTATCTATGTTTGGCATAATTGCTGTAGCGGGTGTGGTCGTAAATGATTCCCTCGTTATGGTTGATTTTGTAAACAAAGCCCGCGCCGAAGGTGTTGCAATTAAAGATGCTGTAGTACAAGCCGGTGCTCGTCGCTTTAGAGCAATACTACTCACCTCAATCACTACCTTTATTGGTGTAATGCCAATTATTTTTGAAACGAGTTTACAAGCTAAAATTGTTATCCCGATGGCTGTATCACTTGCTTTTGGTGTGTTATTTGCCACAGTAATTACACTGATACTTATACCGTGCCAGTATGTTGCACTAGAAGATGCTAAACGATTAGTTCGTAAAATGCGTGGCAAGCCGCCACTAGTAGATGCCCAACCAGCACCTACAAATAGCTAAATTAAGTAATATCCCAACCAAAAAAGCTCGGCATATTATGCCGAGCTTTTTATTTTTAGCTTAAAAATGATATTCACCTATTTGCTAATACTGTCTCTACTACCCATTGTTTAACAAGCAGGATTTATTAACAATCCTAATAATTGAGAGAGATACTGCTCGTTTTTTATCCCTAATACGTTATGGTATTTAAATAATAAATAGACATAATAAAGTTAAGGAGCAGCCATGAATACATCCCCCTCTGATCACATTCCTCAAGAAGCCTTTGATTGGTATGACGAGTACGCCCACGGTTTAATGGACCGACGTACTTTTATGAAAAAACTCGGTGGCCTTGCTGCTCTTGGCTTTTCGATGGCTGTACTTACATCAGCATTATTACCTAATTACGCATTGGCTGAACAAGTGTCGTTTAATGACGATGATATTAAAGCAACGTACGAAGAATTCGATTCGCCAGACGGGCACGGTAAAGGCAAAGGTTACTTAGCAACCCCTAAAAACATAGAAGGTAAGCTCCCTGTTGTACTCGTGGTACACGAAAACCGTGGATTAAACCCATACGTAAAGGATGTAGCAAGACGCTTAGCGAAGGTAGGCTTTATTGCATTTGCACCCGATGCGCTATTTCCACTGGGTGGCTACCCTGGCAATGATGATGAAGGACGCGCTATGCAAAAAACCATGGATCGCGCTAAAATTCAAAACGATTTTGTAGCCGCAGCACACTTTTTAAAATCGCATGCTAACAGCAACGGTAAGTTAGGCGCTGTCGGTTTTTGTTTTGGTGGCTACATTGTTAATTATTTAGCGGCAGTAGATAGTAATTTAATCAGCGCCGGGGTGCCTTTTTACGGCACTCCTGCCAGTGAAAGTTTGCGTAAAAATATTAAAGCGCCGTTAATGATTCAATTAGGCGAGCTGGATAAACGTGTAAACGCGTCGTGGCCACACTACGAACAAGATTTAAAAGCTAATAATGTTGAATACACTATGCATATGTATAAAGGGGCAAATCATGGATTTCATAACGACTCGACAGGTCGATATGATAAAGACAATGCCGAGCTTGCATGGCAACGTACCGTTGAGTTTTTTAATAAAAAGCTAAGTTGATCTGATTGCGTATTAATCCTTTAATACGCTTTTATCAATAATGCCTTTATTGACCAACTGCTGCAAAATAGCTTGGGATTTTGCCCTGCATACATCACGTAGTAAACGCACCGCAGGAGTTATTGACTGCCTACTTGGGCAAATAAGCCAAAGTTCACCATTAACATGTTGATAATCTTGCATTACAGTAACCACCCTGTCATTGAGTAAATCGTCGGCCATATCAAGAGCTGACTTAACAGCCAAGCCTTTACCCGCAACGCACCAGCGCCTTACTAAATCGCCATCGTTTGAGGCGCGTCTGCCATTCATTTTAACTTTATATTTTGACTCACCATCGGTGAATTCCCACGTATTATTTATAATATCCTGCAACTGATAAAACAAACCTTGATGCGATGCTAAATCATCAGGATGCACGGGAGTTCCGTTTTGTAAGAGATATTCGTCAGTTGCACATAACAAGCGCGGTACGTTACAAATTTTGAATCCATAAACGCTAGCATCATTAGGCGAGCCATAACGAAGCGCTATATCAACTGAGTCACGGTAAAAGTCGATATTACTATCACTTATATGCGTTCTTAAACTTAGCTTTGGATAAGTGTCCATGAGTTCATCAATCCATGGGATCACTAAGTTACGGCCTAAATCAGATGAAAGGGCAACGCGTAACTCCCCTTCTATTTCGTCGTGCTCACCTTTTAGATTTTGCTTTGCAAGCTCAAGTACAGCTAAAGCCTGCTCACATTGTGGTATGTAGCGCTCCCCAGCAGCCGACAACCTTAAATGACGTGTTGTACGAACAAACAGCTCGCTACCAAGGGCTGCCTCAACACGTTTAATAGCAGCGCTTGCTGTGGCTGTACGCATATCTAACTTAGCAGCTGCGAGCGTAATACTTCTAAACTCAGCTACTTTTAAAATAAGTTTTAAATCTTCTATGTTCATATTATCTATTTATATTTGATAATGATTCAACAATTATGCGGTTTATCTATATTAAAGCAAGGTCTACTATATATCCATCAGCTAGCCAAAGCATGGCTTGCACCTTATATGTAAACAAATTAGGACACTTATTATGAAAGCCATTGGTTATAAAAAATCTCTTCCTGTTTCTAATCCTGAATCGTTAATTGATGTTGAATTACCACAGCCAGTTGCAACAGGTCGCGATTTATTAATTAAAGTTAAAGCTATTGCAGTTAACCCAGCCGATTATAAAGTGCGCCTATATATGCCACCAACAAACGGTGAAGTAAAAGTTATTGGTTGGGATGCCGTTGGTGAAGTGGTTGCAACAGGTGAAGCTGTAACGGCATTTAAACCGGGTGATGCGGTTTATTACGCAGGTGATATTACTCGCCCAGGTAGTAATGCAGAATTCCAATTAGTGGATGAGCGCATTGTAGGATTTAAACCGCAGAGCTTAAACGATGCTGAAGCTGCTGCATTACCACTTACTGCAATAACAGCGTACGAATTATTATTTGAGCATTTAAACATTGTAAAACAAGCAGCTGATGCAACAACAAAATCAGACGAAGTTATTTTAGTAACAGGTGCCGCAGGCGGCGTTGGTTCTATTTTTATCCAGCTTGCTAAAACGATTACTGGTGCAACAGTGATTGCCACTGCATCGCGTGAAAGCTCACAAGCATGGGTTAAAAAACTAGGCGCAGATTATGTTGTTGATCATACAAAACCATTACCGGCTCAAATTGACGCATTAAACATTGGATCGGTAACACATGTAGCAAGTCTGCACAGTACTGATACTTACTTTGAAGCGTATACGGAGGTACTTGCACCATTTGGTAAAATTGCAATGATTGACGATCCTGAGTCATTAGATGTGAGTAAATTAAAAATGAAGAGCTTATCGCTACATTGGGAATTTATGTTTGCCCGCTCAATGTTTAACGCAAAAGACTTAATTGAGCAAAGCAAGTTACTAAATCATGTTGCTGAGTTAATTGATCAGGGCCATATTCAAACAACGATTGGTAAAAATTTAGGCATTATAAATGCGGCTAACCTGCGTATTGCACACGCAGAACTTGAAGAAGGTCGCTCTATTGGCAAAATAGTGTTGGAAGGTTTTTAATTCCATAAATACTAAACACGCGCAGCCTGAATTAATTGAAGGCACCAATGTAATTGGTGTCTTCAGCCAATATTTTGGGTGGCTATGGCTGTATTTATATTTATTAAAGAAACTATTACCTAATAATATTTGATAATGATTCAACCATATACCTGTTTATCATATTGTAATAACCCACTACTATCCGTACCTAGCTATATTGATAGGCCTTACTTTACGTAGATATCAATTGAACTAAATAAGTAGAGTGATTTAAAAACACGATATTATTTTTGTAATAAATTTTTAAAAGGGTTTGTTTTTACTAAAACTGACTCAACATAGTAAATACTGGTAAAACACCTACTCAATGGAGAAACTAATGACTCACCCTATTATTAATGACTTAGAAAAGCGTTACACAGCAAAACGTTACGATGCAACGAAACGTGTATCTCAAGACGATTTAGCCGTTATTTACGAAGCTATGCGCCTATCTCCATCATCTATTAACTCGCAGCCTTGGAAATTCATCGTAATTGAATCAGATGAGGCTAAAGAGCGTATGCATAGTACATTTGCTAATAAATTTGCGTTTAACCAGCCACATATTAAAACAGCTTCGCATATAATATTATTCGCTCACAATCCTAAATATACCCGCGATGACTACGCACAAGTTATTGATGCAGATATTAAAAATGGCCGTACTAAAGCAGAAAATCGCGAACAAGCTTTTGGTGCTTATGCATTTGTTGATATGAATACCGATGAGCAAGGTAACAATGCAACATGGACTAAAGCACAAACTTACATTGCGCTAGGTAACACCATGCATGCAGCAGCACGTTTAGGTATTGATTCAACCCCAATGGAAGGCGTAGACGCTGAACTTATTGGTGAAATCTTTGAAAAAGAGCTGGATGGCTATATTTGTGATGTAGCTTTAGTGCTTGGCTACCATGATGACTCTGAAGATTATAATGCCAAACTGCCTAAATCTCGCTTAGCAAAAGAGCAAGTTATTCAGGTTTTATAAGTAATACGTTATAAACTTAAATGATAACAATATTAAAAAACCACTTATTTAAATAAGTGGTTTTTTTGCTTTAAAGCAGTTTAACTTACTTTGCGCTGTGCAGCCTGAATGTATTGCACTAAATCTTCAATAGAAACCACGGTCATATTATGTTTATTAGCATAATCACTCACCTCAGGTAAGCGCGCCATTGAACCATCTGGATTTGTCAGTTCGCAAATTACGCCAAATGGTTTTAAGCCGGCAAGTCGCATTAAATCAACGGATGCTTCGGTATGGCCGCGACGCACTAATACGCCACCCGTTTGTGCTTTTAAACCAAACACATGCCCTGGGCGCGATAAATCACTTGGTTTGGCGTTATCGTCTGTCGCTGCTTTTATAGTAGTTACTCTATCAGCAGCAGACACGCCTGTTGTAACGCCATGCTTAGCTTCAATAGTGACTGTATAAGCGGTGTTATTTTGACTTGTGTTGTGGGTTACCATTTGCGGTAAGTCGAGCTGTTTAATGCGCTCCTCCCCCATGCATAAGCAAACAATGCCGCTGCCTTCGCGAATCATTTCGGCCATTTGAGAAGTCGTTAGATGCTCAGCTGAAAAAACAAAGTCGCCTTCATTTTCACGGTTTTCATCATCAACAACAAGTACGCCTTGGCCTTGCTGTAGTGCAGTGATGGCGCTTTGTACGCGGGTATGGCTTTCGCCGAATTGAGTAAGTAGAGACTGAATCATCATTATATTCCAAATAAAAATAATAGATTCAGGACTGTGAAAGGATCAGTAATACATCACTTAAATTTAAAGCAATCACTACCAAAATAGCTTAAATAAAATAACAAAAAGCACGCAGCAAAATGCAGCGCACACTGTTATACCAATAACATTAAATTAGTGACTAAATTATAGCGCAAAGAAAATAGCTCACTTAACGCGATACAACGATCATGCCTTTAATAAAATTGGTTTTAGTATAATAAGCCATATTCTCTTTCATCCGGACTGTAACCGTCGGCTCTGGCATCTCACCAGATCTGCTTGACCTTTACTTAACCTAAAATAGGTTAAATAAAGCGCTCGCGGGCTCGTTTAAGTCATAAAAAACATTAAACATACCGCCGGTGGGGAATTTCACCCCGCCCTGAGAATTTACAGTAAGCATTAGCACTTACTGTAGGCATATTATACGCTTGTATTTATTTGTTTTTCAAAACTAAATACAATAAAAACTACGAAAGTTGGATATTTAACGATGCGCGATCTACTATACCTTCGTTTATATCAGCAACTAGCGTACAGGTAGCACCATTGACCAAATTTAAGTTAGGTTGAACGTGCCCTATATCCGCATCAATAATTACAGGAAATAAACACCCACCTAGCGCTACATCTAACGCATGGCGATAATCAAAGGCATCGTAATGACTTTGTGTAATTTCACTTCGCCCTAAAATCAAACCATTGATGTCGTCAAATATGCCCGCTAATTTTAATGACAGTAAAAATCGTGCAACGGTTGTCGGTGTAAGCTCTGAGTTTTCAAGGTATAGAATAAGTCCTTCAGGTGCGCTGTGCTTCTTAAACTCATGCAGCGCTAAAAATGGCGAGTCAAGCAATAAACCTACGGTATCTAAACACCCACCAAATAACCGACCAGACATTTCTATGGTACGTTTATCTGTGTAGTTTAAACATTGCCAATTTGTGGGCTCACTCGGGCTGAGTAATTCGTTCGGGTTTTGCGCGTAATCAGGCTTATTTTTTTGATATAAAGAAGAAGGACCTTGCTCAAATTTACTACCGGCTTCGTAGGTCAGAGTTTCAAATATTTGTAAGCTATACGGATTTTTTTCATCTGGGTGTAACTGCATAAGATTAGCGCTGTGAAGGGTTGCCCATTGGCACTTAGCTGTTAATGCACATGCAATAGTACTCACATCAGAAAAACCAACTAACCACTTAGGCTTTGCTTCTTTAATGGCGTTAAAATCAAGTAGTGGCAGTATCTCCATTGCCAGCTCACCACCCATCGGCGGCATAATCGCATCTATTTCATCATCAAGTAAAAAAACCATTAGCTGCTGAGCATGCGCTTTTGCGTTAAGCTGTTCACGTGGTTTGTTTTGACGTAAAAACTCCCCTTCAACAACATCATACCCTCGTTGTTTTAGTCCATTTATAACAATGTCTAATCGAGCATGGTATTTTTCTTTAAGACCTGATGAAAGCGAGCAAATTGCTATTTGTGATCCTACTTTCAAAGGCGCTGGGTAAAGTATATTAGCCATTGAGTGTTCCTTTTAATGAAGTGATTATGTACCTATATCATCATGCTTACTCTTTATGCAATATGAATACTCTTATCAGTATAGTGATTTATTTAAGGCATAAAAAAACCGATGTAATTACATCGGTTTTTATTTAAAACGTTAAAGTGAGTTATGCGTTAAAGATACTCAACTTCAATGATTTCGTACTCAACGATACCTTTTGGCGTTTCAATAGACACTGCGTCGTCCATTTGTTTACCAATTAAGCCACGTGCAATCGGTGAGTTAACAGAAATTAAGTTGTTTTTAATATCTGCTTCATCATCGCCTACAATACGGTATTTTACTTCAGCATCAGTATCTACATTTACTATAGTTACTGTGGTGCCAAAAATAACTTTGCCCGTATTTGGCATTTTAGTTACGTCGATTATCTGAACATTTGAAAGCTTCGCTTCAATTTCTTGAATACGACCTTCACAAAAACCCTGTTGCTCACGTGCAGCGTGGTACTCAGCGTTTTCTTTTAAGTCACCGTGTTCACGCGCAACAGCAATGTCGGCGATAATTTTTGGACGGGTAACTGTTTTTAATTCGTTAAGCTCTTTGCGCAGTAAATCTGCGCCACGAACTGTCATCGGAATTGATTGCATACTTTTCTCACTTAACACCAAGGCCCTAGTTGGCCTTGGCACATTTCCTTAGTTCAATCGCAGGTGTAGCTCTTGAACTGACGTTACTTTACTACGGTCATCTGCTTTGTTAGCAGTACAGTTAGCAAAAGCCGCGTTCAAGGTTGTCGTATAGTTGGTTTTATTTTGCAATGCACCACGACGTAACACCTTCGAATCTTCGATCGCTTGGCGACCTTCGGTGGTATTAACGATATAGCTGTACTCTTTATTCTTGATATAATCAAGAATATGCGGGCGGCCTTCATATACTTTGTTTACACGTCGTACTTCAATGCCAGCTTCTTCAAGAGCTTGTGCCGTGCCACCCGTTGCGTCAAGTTCAAAACCTAAGTCGGTCATAATCTTGGCTAATTCAACAATGCGTGGCTTATCGCTATTACGAACAGATAATAACGCGCGACCACCGCGTGGTAAAGTGTTGCTTGCACCTAATTGTGCTTTTGCGAATGCTTCGGCGAAAGTATCACCAACACCCATCACTTCACCCGTTGAGCGCATCTCAGGGCCACGAATTGGATCCACACCCTGAAACTTAGCAAATGGTAAAACAACTTCTTTAACGCTGTAGTAAGGAGGGATTACTTCTTTAGTAATGCCTTGGCTTGCTAAAGACTGGCCCGCCATACAACGAGCAGCTACTTTCGCAAGCGCCACACCGGTAGCTTTAGATACAAACGGTACCGTACGTGCGGCACGCGGGTTGACTTCAATTAAGTACACTTTGCCATCTTTTACGGCAAACTGTGTATTCATTAAGCCAACAACACCAAGCTCAAGCGCCATGTCGGTTACTTGCTTGCGCATTACATCTTGCACTTCTTGTGATAAAGAATGTGCTGGTAATGAACAGGCTGAGTCACCCGAGTGAACACCCGCTTGCTCAATGTGCTCCATGATACCGCCGATGATTACTTGCTCGCCGTCGCAAATTGCGTCAACGTCAACTTCAATCGCATTATCTAAGAAACGGTCCAGTAATACAGGTGCTTCGTTTGATGCTTGTACCGCTTCGGTCATGTAGCGACGTAAATCATCTTCGTCGTATACAATTTCCATTGCACGACCGCCTAGTACATACGACGGGCGTACAACTAATGGGAAGCCAATCTCAACTGATTTAAGTAGTGCTTCTTCAGTTGAAGTTACTGTTGCGTTTTCTGGCTGAAGTAAATTTAAACGCTCAACAAGTTGTTGGAAGCGTTCGCGGTCCTCTGCACGGTCAATCGCATCTGGTGAAGTACCTATTACTGGCACGCCATTCGCTTCAAGCTCACGTGCTAATTTAAGTGGTGTTTGACCACCGTACTGCACGATAACGCCTTTAGGCTTTTCAACACGTACAATTTCAAGTACGTCTTCAAGTGTAATTGGTTCGAAGTATAATCTGTCCGATGTATCGTAATCGGTAGATACTGTTTCAGGGTTACAGTTAACCATAATGGTTTCATAGCCGTCTTCGCGAAGCGCAAGCGAGGCATGTACACAACAGTAATCAAATTCAATACCTTGGCCGATACGGTTAGGCCCGCCACCAATAACCATGATTTTGTCTTTATCTGTTGGGTTTGCTTCACACTCTTCATCGTAAGATGAGTACATGTAAGCTGTGTCTGAGCTAAATTCTGCGGCGCACGTATCAACACGCTTATATACTGGCACGATGTTCAATAGGTGACGTTTTTTACGAATTTCAGCTTCAGATACACCAGCAATTTCAGCTATACGTGGATCTGCGAAACCTTTGCGTTTAAGTTTACGTAGGAAGTCGGCATTTAAACCAGCCATACCTACTTCACCAATTTTTGCTTCGTCTTTTAAAATATCTTCTATTTGTACTAAGAACCAGCGATTAACTTTAGTCAGCTCATAAACATCATCAACGCTCATACCATGGCGCATTGCATCGGCAATGTACCAGATACGCTCAGCACCAGGCTCGCGTAATTCGCGGATGATTTTTTCTTTCGCTTTAGGGTCATCAAGTGCAACTATCGGGTTAAAACCTGTTGCGCCCACTTCAAGACCACGTAATGCTTTGTGTAATGATTCTTGTTGGTTACGACCAATCGCCATTACTTCGCCAACTGATTTCATTTGCGTAGTTAAACGATCGTTCGCACCGGCAAATTTTTCAAAGTTAAAGCGAGGAATTTTTGTTACAACGTAATCGATTGAAGGCTCAAAAGATGCTGGTGTTTTACCGCCGGTAATATCGTTTTGAAGCTCATCAAGCGTGTATCCTACTGCTAGCTTTGCAGCAATTTTAGCAATTGGGAAACCCGTTGCTTTTGATGCAAGTGCAGATGAGCGTGATACGCGTGGGTTCATCTCAATGATAACCATACGGCCATCTTCAGGATTAATACCAAACTGCACGTTAGAACCGCCAGTTTCTACACCAATTTCACGTAATACCGCCATAGAGGCGTTACGCATAATTTGGTATTCTTTGTCGGTTAACGTTTGCGCTGGTGCAACGGTGATTGAATCGCCAGTGTGAACACCCATAGGGTCAAAGTTTTCAATGGTACAAACAATAATACAGTTATCGTTTTTATCACGTACAACTTCTGTTTCGTACTCTTTCCAACCAATCAGTGATTCATCAATCAATAATTCGTTTGTTGGCGATAAGTCTAAACCGCGCTCACAAATTTCTTCAAACTCTTCCATGTTGTAAGCAACACCGCCACCGGTGCCACCCATGGTGAAAGAAGGACGAATGATACATGGCAAGCCAATGCGGGTCATTGTATCTTTTGCTTCTTCCATTGTGTGAGCAATCTCAGCACGTGGACATTCAAGACCAATGTTTTTCATTGCTACGTCAAAGCGTTCACGGTTTTCTGCTTTGTCGATTGCATCAGCCGTTGCGCCAATTAGCTCAACGCCATGCTTAGCCAATACACCGTGCTTGTCTAAATCAAGTGCACAGTTTAATGCTGTTTGACCACCCATTGTAGGCAGTACTGCATCAGGCTTTTCTTTTTCAATAATTTTTTCTACCACTTCCCAGTGAATTGGTTCGATGTAGGTAGCATCAGCCATTTCAGGGTCGGTCATGATAGTTGCAGGGTTTGAGTTAACTAATATAACTCTATAGCCTTCTTCTCTAAGTGCTTTACACGCTTGAGCACCAGAGTAGTCAAATTCACAAGCTTGACCAATTACAATTGGGCCTGCGCCTAAGATAAGAATGCTTTTTATGTCGGTACGTTTTGGCATTATTACTCCAGTTAAATTAGTGTTTACGCGCTTGCATCAAATCGATGAAGTGGTCAAATAATGGTGCTGCATCGTGTGGACCAGGGCTTGCTTCAGGGTGACCCTGGAAGCTAAACGCAGGTTTATCTGTACGATGAATACCTTGAAGCGTTCCATCAAATAATGATTTATGCGTGGCACGAAGCGTACTTGGTAGGCTTGATTCTTGAGCTGCAAAACCATGGTTTTGAGCTGTGATCATAACTACATCGCGGTCTAGGTCTTTAACTGGGTGGTTAGCGCCGTGGTGGCCAAATTTCATTTTTTCTGTTTTAGCACCTGAGGCAAGGGCTAATAACTGATGACCTAAACAGATACCAAAAATAGGTGTGTCGGTTTCTAAAAAGGCTTGAATGGCTTCAATAGCGTAAGTACATGGCTCAGGATCACCAGGGCCATTAGATAGGAAGATACCATCAGGGTTTAAAGCAAGTACGTCAGCGGCTGAAGTTTGCGCTGGTACTACTGTAAGTTTACAACCACGGTCTACAAGCATACGTAAAATATTACGTTTTACACCGAAGTCGTAGGCAACAACATGAAACTTTTCATCAGCAGCGTCAAGGGTTTTAAATCCTTCACCTAATGTCCAGCTTGATTCGCGCCACTCAAAATTTTCCTTGGTTGAGACAACTTTTGCTAAATCCATACCTTTTAAACCTGGGAAGGCTTGCGCGGCTTGTAACGCTTTGTTTTCGTCTAGCTCGTCACCGGCAACAATACACCCGTTTTGTGCGCCTTTATCACGCAAAATTCGAGTTAGCTTTCTGGTGTCGATGTCCGCAATACCTAAAATATTACGTTCTTTTAAGTAATCATCTAACGATTGCTCGTTACGAAAGTTACTTGCTAGCAGTGGCAAATCACGGATCACTAGGCCTTTAGCCCAAATTTGATTCGCTTCTTCGTCTTCGCTGTTGGTACCCGTATTACCGATATGTGGGTACGTCAAAGTTACGATTTGTTCCGCGTATGATGGATCAGTCAAAATTTCTTGATAACCAGTCATAGACGTATTGAATACCACTTCACCGACTGACATGCCGTCAGCGCCGATTGCAGTACCGCGAAACACTGTGCCGTCTTCTAGGACTAACAGAGCGGATTTAGTCAAGTTAAACCTCCTAACAGTAAAAAACGGGAGTAAGCAATTGCTTAACACCCCGCCAATACCCAGAGGGATCGTCAAAACCAGATTTTTGTGAGCTTAAATTGTTTTACGCAGTCTTAAATGATGCAGATGTAAAGCATTCAACCTTCAATCATTTTTCTTGCCTAAAACTATTTTCATTCCCACTGAAACCCCGGATTTACTAGCCACTTGGGTATAATTGGAAACACGCATTTAGTAATTTTTGGCAAATTGGCTGCATATTACATGAAGTTGCTATTTAGGTCTAACATTATTTGGTTAATTGTTACAAATAAGTCACTGTAGGTGAAATTAGACCCAAACAGTTAAAATAGTAACTAAACTACTTAAGATCTAGCACATCTTGCATATCATAAAGTCCAGCAGGTTTGTTTTTCAACCAGCTTGCAGCCCTTATAGCACCTAAAGCGAACGTCATTCTCGAACTTGCTTTATGTGTTAATTCAAGCCTTTCGCCCATTGTAGCGAAGTATGCGGTATGTTCACCTACTATATCGCCCCCTCTTAGGACAGAATAACCAATCTCATTTTGAGATTTAGCTGTTTCTACTTGGCTTCGGTCATATACCGCAACCTCGTCGTGATCCCAGCCTTTCGCTTGCGCGATTGACTCACCTATTGCCAGTGCGGTCCCCGATGGTGCATCTATTTTATGACGGTGGTGCGCTTCAAATATTTCGATATCTAAATCGTCACCAAACTTAGTCGCTGCAGTTTGCACAAGGTTGAGTAATACATTGACACCTACGCTGTAATTTCGCGCAAATACAATAGGGATATGTTTAGCGGCATCGTGTAATAGCGCCATATCATCATTTGTTAAACCTGTTGTGCCAATTACCATAGGAATTTTTTGCACTACAGCGGTTTTTAAATGGTTTTTCATACCCGCTGGCAGCGTAAAGTCGATTAAAACATCTACATTATCTATTGTAGTTTCGTCGCTAAAGCTAACACTGTTATCGGCTGCGCTGTTTACTTGATTTACATTAATGCCTAATAGCGATGAACTGCTTCGAACATATGCACCTGTAAGTTGTGTTTGTTCTTTAATTGTCGCGGCTTCTAATAGAGCTAAGCCCATTCTACCGTTAGCACCAAAAACACCTATTCGATTTGTAGTCATGGTTTTTACCTAATTTAATTTGAATCCGTTTATTAGCCATATATCCGGGCATTACAAAATACGTAGGTAGGTATTTTTATGCAGTTGGATAAATATTAATCGCTGAAAATCGCGTTGTTTTATAGATATTATCTAAAAGTCATGCAATAGTCAGGTGACCTTTTAATTTAATAATAATAACAATACCAGTTTACTTTAGCCATCTATACATTTAAACTTCTCTTTCGCGTCGATTTGGTCTTTGGCTTGCGGACGCTGCGGCTAACAACTTTTTTTAAAAAGTTGTACTGCTAAATTCAGCTAAAAGAGGAGTTTTGGCTGTGATAAATTTTACTGGTTATGAGGATTATGATGCAGCCATCATTTAATAAAAACAAAGCAATACTTTCTTTACTTCCCCTACTTACCTTTGTAGCGCTATTTTTAGGCTCAGGTTTGTATTTGCAATCGCAAGGGGTTGATTATGCTTTTTACCAACTACCCGCACCTGTTGCTATATTGCCCGCCATCATGCTTGCGTTTATTTTAAATAAAGGCACGGTAAACCAATGTGTAGAAACCTTTATTAAAGGTGCCGGACATAACAATATTATTACCATGTGTTTAATATACTTACTTGCGGGTGCTTTTTCTGCCGTTGCCAGTGCAACCGGTGGTGTAGATGCGGTAGTAAATGCAGGCCTATCGCTTATTCCACCTTCGTTGTTACTCCCTGGTTTATTTTTAATTGCAGCGGTTGTATCAACAGCAATGGGTACGTCAATGGGTACGATTGGCGCCATTGGCCCTATCGCTTATGCGGTATCAATTAAAACAGGTATAGATCCAGCATTAATGGCCGGTACGATTGTATCTGGCGCTATGTTTGGCGATAACTTATCTATTATTTCAGACACCACTATTGCAGCTACGCGCACGCAGGGCTGTGAAATGAAAGACAAGTTTAAAGAGAATCTTAAAATTGCTGTCCCTGCTGCAATACTGACTATTGGCTTATTGTTTTATTTAACACCTGCTGCTCAAGTTGTTGAAACCAAGGATTACGATATTTGGTTAGTGCTTCCGTATGCCTTTATTTTAGTGCTAGCAGTTGCTGGCTTGAACGTCTTTGTAGTGTTGTTTAGCGGTATTATTTTTGCCGCATTAATGGGCTTTACAGGAAGTTATGAAGGCGCAAGCTTTGTAAAAGACATTTACAAAGGCTTTACCGATATGCAGGAAATATTTTTACTATCAATGTTTATTGGTGGCTTATCTGAATTTATTCGTATTAATGGTGGCCTTGATTACATTGCTCAAAAAATTCAAGCAATTACTAAAATAATTGCCAAATGGCACCGTAAAGTGGCAGATCAATTAGGTATCGCTGCGTTAGTTTTAACAAGTAATGTCTGTATTGCCAATAACACCGTATCTATTATTGTGGCCGGCCCTATTGCTAAAAAGCTTGCTGATGATGGTGAAATAAGCGGTAAACGCTCTGCAAGTTTGCTAGATATTTTTGCTTGTGTAACGCAGGGTTCTTTACCATACGGCGCACAAGCATTGTTACTTGGCGCTACGTTTAAAATAAGCCCTTGGGAAGTATCAACCTCTTCCTATTATTGTTTTATCCTAGCATTTACGGCAATAACTATCATTTGCTTGCGCCGAAATAAAGCGTAATAAATTGCGTCTCCACATGTTGCAGCTTATAAAGTAAGCTGCAACATGTGTTAAATTAGCGATCAACAAATCAATCTCTTCTGCTATAATCTCTGCTTCCGCGTGTCACTAAAATTATAGTTATTAAACAGTTATGAAATTTAAAAAATTACTCCCTTTTATTACTTTTACTTCTCTTGCTTTATCATCGTCGGCTTTTGCTGCTAATTGGAGCAGTACAGCACTACACATTAATAATGGAAGTCAAAAAAATCCATTTTCTAAACAAGAGTCCGATACTACCGTTTACTCGGTTCAACATGCATCGGGCTATGACTACGGCGATAACTTCTTCTTTATCGATTACAGTAAAGACGATATAGATGATGGTTACCAAGATGCTGATTTTTATGGTGAATGGTACTCAACGGTAAGCTTATCGGCCATTAGCGGCGAAAAAATTGGCTCTGGTGCATTATTAGATGTTGGCCTTACGGGCGGTATTAACGTTGCTGGTGATGCAAAAGTAATGAAATATCTACCAGGTGTTAAATTAAGCTGGGATGTACCTGGTTTTAACTTTTTTCAAACGTTGTTCACAGCTTACATTGACGATAGTGAAGGTGTAGCAAAAGGCGGTGCACCTATTGAAACTAATAGCTGGATGCTTGATGTAGCTTTTGAGTACCCTTTCTCTATTGGCTCACAAAAGTTTAGCTTTAAAGGCCACGCTGAATACATTGCTGAACGTGAAGATGAATTTGGTAACGAAGTACAAGCTTGGATACTCGCACAGCCTATTTTAGTGTGGGATATGGGCCACGCTCTTCAAATGAAAGAAAACACACTCCTGTTGGGTATGGAATTACAATACTGGCACAATAAACTAGGTACTGAAGTCACTGAATCGGTACCACAAATCCATATTGAGTGGACGTTTTAAGCTTTAACAATCAGCTCTTTACTCAGTAATTAATAAGCGAAGCTTTATTTTAGCTTCGCTTCTTTTCGTCCACGTAAAACATTTAATTGAACAGGTGTAAATACTTAGTTATTGTTGTACTTCTTTTAAGCCAAGCGCTCGCCTTTAATAGGAGTAACTGAATGTCGTCGATTAAAGTTATTTGTTTCTCTACTTTATTAGTACTAACAAACAATGCCTTAGCTGGCACTTCTCAAGATACATCTGCCCTTTCTTATGATGCACTTTTAACTAATTACGAATACGATTTTAAAGTAAATTACTTTGCACTTGAGTCGCAAAAACAATCATTAAAAATGGCCTATATTTACTTAAAGCCAACCAAATCCGACATGCCAACAGTTACACTTATGCATGGCAAAAACTTTAATGCAGATTACTGGACTACCACTGCGCAATATCTGCAATCTTTAGGTTATGGGGTATTAATTCCAGATCAAATTGGTTTTGGTAAGTCGTCTAAGCCAACTAATTACCAGTATTCATTTGCGGCTCTTGCTCATCATACTCATGCGTTAATGGACTCACTTGATATAAAAGAGTCGATTGTATTAGGGCACTCAATGGGTGGAATGCTAGCGAGTCGTTTTGCATTAATGTATCCAAATACAACTAAAAAGCTAATTTTATTAAACCCTATTGGGCTTGAAAACTACTTGCAGTATGTTGATTACAAAGATACAAATTTTTTCTATAAAAATGAGTTTTCAAAAACGCCGGAAGGCGTAAGAAAATATCAACAAAAAAATTACTACGATGGTAAGTGGAATGCCACATATTCAGCCTTAACTGACTTCATAACAGGGCAAATACAAGGATCAGATAAAGAACAAATGGCATGGGTGAATGCAAAAACATACGATATGATTTTCACTCAACCTGTAATAACCGAATTTAAAGATTTAACTATGCCGGTTAAATTAATTATAGGTACGCGGGATAGAACCGGCCCTGGCCGTAACTGGAAAAAAGAGGGTGTTAATTACGAGCTTGGTCGATATGATAAATTAGGCAAACACGCTGCAACACTTATCCCTGACGCACAATTATTCGAGCTTGATAACTTAGGGCATCTGCCGCACATTGAAGATTTCGAACGCTTTAAAAATGTATTTAAACAAGCACTTTCTGCTGAATAACCACGCTTAAGAACTAAAATAAAACCCCTGTAGGTAAAATACTTACAGGGGTTTTATTTTAATTACGCATTAATACTAAACGTACACTACTTCAAATAGTAAAGCGCTTAACTACAGTGTGCACTGTGGGTTTTTACCCTGTGCTTTAGCAGTACTTTGCTCACTAAGTGCTTTGCTCATTTGCGCTTGTAAGTTTTTAATACGGTTACTTGGCGCTGGGTGAGTTGATAAAAACTCAGGTGTTGTACCACTACCTGCCGCACTCATATTTTGCCAAAGGGTTACTGACTCTTGTGGGTTAAAGCCAGCCTCAGCCATTAAATCTAAACCAATAGTATCGGCTTCTGATTCGTGCGAGCGGCTAAATGGCAAAACAACACCATACTGTGCGCCCAAACCTAAGCCTTGCATAATTTCATTACGATATTGAATGTTACCCATTTCAAGTGCCGCACTACCAAGTTGCATACCGGTATCTAAAATAGAGCTTTGTGAAACACGCTCATTTGAATGCTCAGCAATTACGTGCCCTACTTCGTGCCCTAGTACTGTTGCTAATTGGTCTTGATTAGTAGCAATTTTTAATAAGCCAGTATGAACACCAATGTAACCACCTGGTAGTGCAAAAGCATTAGCAGATTCATCTTCAAATACAACCACTTCCCAATTTTGCGAAGCGTATTCTTTTGGTAATACAGCCACTACTTTTTCAGCAATGCAATTTACATATGCATTTGTTTTTGCATCTTTATTAATTGGTTGGTTTTTTTTCATATCAGCAAAACTAGCAGTGCCCATTTCACTCATTTGTTGGTCTGAATAAAGCGCTATTTGTGTGCGTCCTGTTGGCGACGTTTTACAACCAGCCAAAACGGCTGTCGCTAATACTGCAAGTACTAGTTTTTTCATGGTAATTCTCTTAAGCAATTAATTTTTTATTGCTTGTAGAATAGCAAACACAGTACCAATTTAAAATATTTGCTTTATATAGCGCTATATTAACAAGATGCGATAAGACGATAAACTTAGCAGGCGAACTAAGTTTATCCAAATACAATGCCCTGTTACACTACAGTCCTTGTTTTTAGTGATTGTTGAGTTTACACATGGACGCCTCAGCCTCGTCTTTTAATACCCGTATTTTATTGCCTTTATTAGCCAGTATTGTGGCGATTACGCCATTGGCTATTGATATGTATTTGCCCGCCATGCTGGTAATTGCAAACGATTTACACACTAATATGCCAAATGTACAAATATCGTTGAGTATTTACTTAGCAGGTTATTCATTGGGGATGTTATTTTTTGGCCCGATTGCCGATCAAATTGGCCGCCGTAAGCTCGCCCGTATTGGCTTAACCCTATTTGGCGCAAGCTCACTTGCACTTGCATTTACCACCGAAATCCATGCCTTTTGGACTCTTCGAGCAGTACAAGCATTTACGGGAGCTGCAGCAACGGTAGTAGTACCGGGTATTATTCGCCATATTTATCAGCAAAACACAGCTAAAGGAATGTCGTATGTATCGATGATCATGATGGTAGCACCGTTAGTTGCCCCCTCAGTTGGCTCGTTTATTTTAGGGTTTTCTGTTTGGTCAACCATATTCTTGGTGCTTGCTGGATATAGCTTTTTAATATTAGCGTTTGTACAAGTATATCTAATCGATATTCCTATTCACAAAAATGAAAAAAAGGGTCTCGCTTTATTTTTTGATAGCTATAAAACAGTGCTCAGTAATAAAGATGCACGTGCCGACATACTCAGTTCTATGTTTGTATCATTTGGATTTTTTTGCTTTTTAACCTCAGTACCTTTTATATATTTAGATTTATATGAAGTGTCAGAACAATTATTTGGTGTATTATTTGCCTTTAATGTAATGGCGCTGATGTTTGGTAACTTTTTAAATACGCGAATTGTACCAAGGCTAGGCTCTCGAAAGATGCTCTATATTGGGCTTGTATGTGGGTTTGTATCGGGGCTTGCGCTATTAACATTTAGCTTATTGCATTTATCACTTTATTATATTGTGGCTGCTATTGCGCCATTAATGATGAGCTTAGGCGTCACGGCAAGTAATGCTGACTCGCTAATATTAATGAAGTTTGAAAAAAACACAGGCACGGCAACGGCCGTAATTGGCACACTTCGTTTTGGCAGTGGCGCATTAGTTGGCCCGTTACTCGCTATTATGCATGCAAAAAGCGCAGTGCCATTTTCAAGCTTAATGTTTAGTGCCGTGTTACTCACTATGCTCGTACAGTTAATTCACTATAAAAAAGACAAAAAAAATGCCTCAATATGAGGCATTTTTTAAAACTAATAATTCAATTAAGCATCAGCAGCTTTAGAAACCATAACCATTGCAGGGCGTAATAAACGACCATTCAATGTGTAACCTTTTTGCATAACAGCAAGTACTGTATTAGGTGTTACATCGTTACTTGGTTGAATTGACATTGCTTGATGAAAATCTGGATTAAACATCTCACCTTGTGGGTTTACAATTTCAACACCAAATTTAGAAACAGCGTCATTGAAGCTCTTAACCGTCATATCGATACCTTCAAGCAACGGCTTTAAAGTCTCATTTTCTTTATCAGAAAACTCAATAGCACGTTCAAGGTTATCAATTACAGGTAGTAATTCGTTAGCAAATTTTTCTAGTGCAAATTTATGCGCTTTTTCTACATCTTGTGCTGCACGACGACGAATATTATCTACGTCTGCTGCTGCGCGAACAACACCATCTTTTTGATCAGCAATAGTTTGCTTAGCGGCCTCAAGCTCTGCATATAACATCGCAATTTCTGCTTCAGGGCTTTGCTCTTGTTCTGCATGTTGATCAGCGGCTTCTACTGCTGCTTCTACATCAGCCTGCATTTTAGAAATTTCTTCGTTTAATTCTACTTCTTGCTCAGGGTTTTGTGTCTGCTCAGACATAAAATACGTGCTCCAATTCTTTTCAACTGCGGTAATTATGGGGATTGAATAAAAAGATTCAAGAGTTAGATGTCTCAATTAATTTAAATTCTTGGATTATTTCTTCAATTTGCGCTGATTTAGGGCAAATTATACAAAAGCGGCTTTGGTATTCTTGATTTTGAAAGTACGGGACACTTATTACAATCAATTCATCGCACTCAGTAAAAGGTAATTTTTCGCTATTAAGTACCGATAACCCATTTTTAAAAGCGAGCTTATCTTCTACATAATTTAAAAATGAGACGCCAATATTTAAGCTTTGTTCACAATCAATTTGTTTGTAAAGGTAATTTTCGCCAACAACAATACTGTTATCTGAGCCTAATTTTTGGCTTAGTTGTCGCGTCCATTGATTAAGCGAATCGTGACAATTTCGAGGCGCGGTATTAGCCATAGCTTGCATACGGTATAAACCTTCCATCAAGGTTTGTTGACTAAAGACGGTGTTTAGCCACGTTGCAAACTGATAACGAACAGAGTCTGACGAATCATGAGGCTTATCAATACAAATATTATGGCTCTGCCCTGCTCTGTCTATTAATAAAATAAGCCAGTCGGTAGAATCAAAATCAAGTACCTCTACTCTAAATACTTGCTGCGAGCTGGCTTGTGGCAAACCCACACAACAACAAACCTGATATTTTTGGCTCAAACCATGCGCTAGCTCAACGAGTTGTGATTGCTCTGGTTGCCAATAATTAGCAATATCAGCGAGTGGAAAGAACTCGTCAAACCAATAATCAAACCCCTCATTTGTAGGCACACGGCCTGCAGATGTATGAGGTGAATACAATAAGCCCACTTTTTCTAAGCGAGCCATCGCATTACGTACCGTAGCCGAACACACAGCCATGCCTTTAAGCTTAGCAATTTTTGTTGATGGGACGGGTAACCCCTCACCATTACAGTACATGTTCATAACAGCTGAAAAAATTTGCTGATCTCGTGGATTTAATTTCATGTTATCTACATCTTGTTGCATGTCTGATATATCGGGGCATTTACAGTTATTTCAAGTCACATAGTATGCTGGTAGCTAATAAAACTAAATTAATTACCTAGGTAAGTTAATCATACCAATTTAAGCTAAGATCTGTATTTTCAAACACTTCTCTTTTGGGTTACTCTACAAACATTCAAACTTACAGTGTACACATTATGGATTCTCCTTTTAAAACCATTGGCCTTATTGGTAAACCAAACCACCCTGGTGCAGCCGCAACACTACAACGTCTGCATACATTTTTACTGGCACTTGGTTTTGAGGTTATCGTAGAAAAACGCACTGGTGGCCAGTTAGTTGATGTACCCACAGATAAACTAGTTAAGTTAGTCGACTTAGGGGAACTAGCTGATTTGGCTATTGTCGTTGGAGGTGACGGTAACATGTTAGGCGCAGCACGTGTTTTAGCCCGTTTCAACGTAGCAGTAATCGGTGTTAACAGGGGGAACCTTGGGTTCTTAACTGATTTAAACCCTGAAGGTTTTGAACCAAGTTTAGAACAAGTTTTAAGTGGTGATTTTATTGAAGAAAATCGCTTTTTACTTGAAGTAGAGGTATACCGCCACAACGAATTAAAAAGCGCTAATTCTGCGGTCAATGAAGCAGTGCTTCATGCCGATAAAGTTGCACATATGATTGAGTTTGAAGCCTTTATTAATAAAGATTTTGTATTTTCACAGCGCTCGGATGGCTTAATTGTATCAACACCAACAGGCTCAACGGCGTATTCACTTTCAGGTGGCGGACCTATTTTGACACCAGAGCTTAATGCTATTTCGTTAGTACCTATGTTCCCACATACATTATCGAGCAGACCATTAGTCGTTGATGCTGATAACGAAGTACGCTTAAAGCTAAGCCTAGAAAATACAGATAGCCTACAGGTAAGTTGCGACAGCCATGTTGTGCTTGCTGTTTTACCTGGCGATGAGGTTGTCATTAAGAAAGCAGATAAAAAACTGCGTTTAATTCATCCAAAAAATTATTCTTACTACAACGTTTTACGTACTAAATTAAATTGGGGTAGTCGTTTATACTAATTTTATTGCCAAGTGTAAGACTTTAGAGCAAAATATCGCAAAATAAAAAATAATATTATTAGGAACTATAGCAAATGACGTATGTTGTATTTTTTTCACTTTTGTTATTAATTACGCTACTAGGTAGCTATTTAATAGTTGAAAATAATCGTCGTATAGCAAGCGAAACCAAGAAGAGAATTTTTAATGATCGAGTTTCAAAAATTAGTACACGTTTGAAAAGCAAACTAAATGAATTGTTGGATGTTAAGGTAATACGCCCGAAACACGTTCCTAGAGTCCAGGCAATTGTTAGTAATTTTTTTGTAGTACAAGCACATAATGATGACAATTTACAAAAATTAGAAGATGTAACTGATTTACTCGTCAGCACTTTAACTAACGAATTAAATAAAACTTATCAAACTAATTCGGCTAAAAGTTTAATTGATAACTTACAGCACTTTATAGCTGAGCTACCTCATCAAGGTATTTTATATAACAAAGCTTTTTATGACACTGAACTACCTTCGTTAATATTTACTATCCAAACAGAAGACATCCATCAACACATTGATAAAAAAGAAGAAGTTGAATTTTTGCAACAAAAAACTAATGACTCTCCTATTAACGAAGAGGCAAGTGTTGCTTAAATACTAAAAAATTAATTTGCAAAAAACCAAAACACTGTATAAATTAACAGTTAATTGACTGGATGGATAAACAGTATGTTAATTGGTTTAGAAGTTAAAAATTTTGCAATAGTAAGTAATTTAAGTACCGAATGGCAAAACGGTATGACCGCCATCACCGGTGAAACAGGTGCAGGTAAGTCTATAGCCATTGATGCGCTTTCACTGTGTTTAGGTGAGCGAGCAGAAGCCTCAGCGGTCCGCCCTAACACTGACAAGGCAGAAGTATGTGCACAATTTGATTTAAGTGCACTTCCACTAGCTAACGCTTTTTTAGAACGACACATGTTAGCAAATGCCGATAACGAGTGCTTATTACGTAGGGTGGTATGTAAAAATGGCCGCAGTAAAAGTTATATTAATGGTAGTGCGGTAACCGCCGCACAGCTAAAAGAACTTGGTCAATATTTAATTTCTATTCATGGGCAACATGCCCATCAGCATCTTTTGAAAGCTGAGCATCAATTGCAATTACTTGATGCCTATGCCGGTCACAATGATTTAGTGAACGGCGTGAGCCAAAACTATAAGCTGTTCGCTAACTTACAAAAAGAATTTAAGCACCTAGAGCAGCAACAATTACAGCAAGCGGCTCAAAAACAACTTTTAGAATATCAAGTTGCAGAACTAGATGAATTTGCTTTGCAAGAAAATGAATTTGAACAAATAGAGGCTGAGCATTATAAACTCAGTAATAGCCAAACCATTTTAGAAGCCTGCCAACGAGAGCTACAGCACCTTTACGAAAGCGATGAACAAAATGCGTGCTCGTTGTTACAGCATAGTGCTCAGCAATTTACCGAACTGGCTCAATATGACGAAAGTTTAGTAAGCGTAGCTGCTATGCTTAGCGAAGCCGCTGTACAAGTTGAAGAAGCGAGTCGCGAAGTGCGTGGTTACACTGAGCAAGCAGATTTAGACCCGGCTCGCTTAGTTGAAGTAGAAAATAGACTAAGTGGTGCAATGGACTTAGCTCGCAAACACCATATAAAACCACAAGCCCTAGTTGAGTTTCATCAATCTATTTCACAGGAACTGGAGTCAATTAGTACTAATAGTGCTCGATTAGAACAACTAGAATCCGAAATAGAAAATGCGCGAGTGACATACCAACAGGCAAGCGATCAGTTAAGCAAAAGTCGTAAAGAGTACGCAAATACACTAAACACTTTGATCAGTGAGAGTATGGCTAACCTGTCAATGGAAAATGGTGTATTTGAAATAGCATTAACTCAAGAAGTTGAGCGTGCACCCAACAGTTTAGGGTACGACAATGTATCATTTTTAGTTTCAACTAACCCAGGACAGCCACTACAACCGCTTGCTAAAGTAGCATCTGGGGGAGAGCTTTCGCGTATTAGCTTAGCAATTCAAGTGATTATTGCACAAAAAGTAACAACCCCAACACTTATTTTTGATGAAGTTGACGTAGGTATATCAGGCCCTACCGCATCGGCAGTTGGAAAACTATTACGTCAGTTAGGTAAATCAACTCAAGTAATTTGTGTAACGCATTTACCGCAAGTAGCTAGCAGTGCGCATCAACAATTCTTTGTAGCTAAAGAAATTGCTCAAGGTGAAACATTTACTCATATGCTGCCTTTAAATAAAGATGGACGAGTTAATGAAATAGCTCGCCTATTAGCTGGAGACAACGTAAGTAAGACGGCTAAAGCTAACGCAAAAGAACTGATAATGGCACATGCCTAGTGCTATTTAGCTACCGATTTATAACAAATCAACATGTATCAAATTGCTAAGAGATAAATATAATGCAAAATAGTGTCATTTATATGTGTATAGGTTTTAGTTGGCTTTTAATAATAGTATGTGTGCTCTTAATGCTTTTAAGTCGATTTAAACATACTCAATTTAAACAACGTTTATTACGCTTTGTAAATATAGTTTTAGTGTTTCAATTGTTATTCGCCGGTTTATATTTAGCTGTTGAGTTTGACAGAGATTCACAATACTTAAAAGGGAGTTACACGATACTTATTGCGCTCCAAATTACCTGTAATTTCTTTTGCTACATGAGTGTAAAACGAAGAAAGGCCAAAACGAAAACTTCTCTTGACTCCTTCTCTATGGATTAGCAAATATAGATGGTTACTAAGCTGAGCAAGTTCTATTTTTACCTTGCTCTTTGGCTTTGTAGAGTTGCTGATCAGCATGTTTAATATCAAGATCAATTGATCTGTTTTCTTCACTTTGAACAACACCAATACTAATTGTTAAGTTTACAGTATTAGTACGTAAACTTACCGCTGCTTTTTTAAGTGAATCATGGATTTTATCTGCTACATTTACCCCTTCTGCAACACTTACATTAGGTATTGCTATTAAGAACTCCTCTCCCCCCAACGAGAAGCAACAGCATTTTGTGGAATATTTTTCTTAAAAATCTTAGCTAAATGAATAAGTGCCTCATCGCCAAAGTTATGTCCATATTTATCATTAATTTTTTTGAAGTTATCAACATCAGCTAGTAGCAATACAAAAGGTATGCCTTTGTAAGCATGTTCCTTTTTGAATTCACTTAACTTATTCATTGCATGACGACGGTTAGGAAGCTCAGTTAATGGATCGATTGTTGCTAATCGTTCATTTCTTTGACTTAAAGCTATTATTTTATTGCTGTACTTCTCTCTTGATTGTTCATAAAAGCCTGTGAGTAAAGCGACAATAATAAACGAAAATACAATTCTATAAGGAAATTGTGCTGGTTTATATTCATAAATATTAAACATATCTGCGCAATAAAAGCCTAACATTATCGCTAGCAAAAATATGAATATATCAAATGTCCCTCGCTTTAATCCTCGAATAGAATATGTTACTGGTGATACAATAAATATCCAAATTGGCCCTGTACCTTCAGCGCCGCCAGTAACAACTAAGTAAAGCATCAATCCATAAAGATTATATAAAATCGCATTTGCAGACTTTTCTACCTCTTTGTAAATATTAAATGCCCAAATATAGATAAGTGTCGAACCGACAAGTGTCACAAAAAGAAAATATTCGCTATTAGTAAATGCAATACACGACATCAAAAATGTGGATATAAAGCCTATTGATGAGAAAAACCTTACTATTAATTCTCTTTCTGTTTTATCGAAGTATTTGTGCATAATTTATCAGTTTTCTTTTCGTAAATGACGCCAACCCAGAACGCAAAGTAAGCAAATAGTAAATAAGCCGCGTATTTTGTATTTATTTAGTTAATTAATCAACACTTAATACCATACTAAAATACGGAAAAAGTAGAATTAGATTCTTTCTCCCTACCTTCACGGTTAAGTATTCTCTAATATTAGACCTAATTGCCTACATTATTTATATAAAGAATAAATAATTAGGGCGTGTTGACCTTTCGTGATTGATTTTTCAGCCGTATGTTTGGTATTTAGGCAAATGTAGTGTGATTATTCCCCATAAATTTGGATAACGTAGCATAAATGCCAAATATGCGCTGCCCTTTGGATTCTTTCTAAGGACGATTAAGTCTTTGTTACCTACATAGATTTAGGTAAGGTGCATTAGCAGGACGCGGAAGATTTGCTCAATTTTTTTATTCTTAAATGAATATAAGCCAGTTGGCTAACGCAGGAGCAGTTACCAACAATCCCACTAGGTTACAAACCCCGCTCCGCGATTAAATCGCCCCTAGATTGAACAAACTTTAATCCTGAAAGATCAACATACCCTATTGTTCTAAATAAAAAATCCTTAACGACGTTACAGTGCAATTTAATTCGTTAAATTTCCCAAAGATTTATACAGGTTGGTCTAGGCATCATTACGTATAAAAAAAAGCAAGCTCGAAAGCTTGCTTTAACGTATATTTAAAGTAACCAAAAAATAGTTATACTTTAAGGTAGTCCATAATACCTTCTGCAGCATTACGTCCTTCAAAAATAGCAGTTACCACTAAATCTGAACCACGTACAATGTCGCCACCAGCAAATATTTTAGGGTTAGTAGTTTGATGTGTAAACTCACCTTGTTCTGGTGCGTTAATACCGCCCCAGTGGTTTATTTCTACATCGTATTTTTCTAACCAATCCATTTTGTGTGGTTGGAAACCAAACGCCATAATAACTTGGTCTGCTTCAATAACATGTTCTGAACCAGGTACTTCTTCAGCACGGCTTCTGCCTTTTGCGTCAGGTTCGCCTAATTTAGTTTTAACCATTTTAACGCCGGTTACTTTACCTTTATCGTTCAATACAATGCCTTTAGGCTGAACGTTATACGTAAATATAACGCCTTCTTCTTTCGCATTTTTAACTTCACGTTTAGAGCCTGGCATATTTTCTTTATCACGACGATAAGCACACGTTACTTTTGCAGCATTTTGTCGTATAGACGTACGCACACAATCCATGGCTGTATCACCACCGCCGAGTACAACTACTTTTTGATTAGCCATATCAATACACGGTTGTTTTGTCTCGTCGTAGCCCATTACACGGTTCGTGTTACCAATCAAAAACGGGAGTGCATCATGAACGCCTGGTGCATCTTCATTTTCAAGACCTGCACGCATACTCTGATACGTACCCACCCCTAAAAATACGGCGTCGTAATCAGCTAAAATTTGATCAAGCGTAATATCAACACCTACCTCAACATTTAACTTAAATTCTACGCCCATTTCAGTGAAAATTTCACGGCGCTTTTGCATTACTGATTTTTCAAGTTTAAAAGAAGGAATACCAAATGTGAGTAGTCCACCTATTTCTGGGTGACGATCAAACACCACTGGCTTAACGCCATTTCGTACTAAAATATCAGCACATCCTAAACCTGCAGGGCCAGCACCAATAATGGCTACTTTTTTGTCGGTCCATGTTACATAAGACATATCAGGCTTCCAGCCCATTTTAAATGCCTCATCAGTAATGTACTTTTCAATATTACCAATTGTTACCGCACCAAACTCTTCATCGAGCGTACACGAGCCCTCACACAAGCGGTCTTGTGGACAAACGCGGCCACACACTTCTGGTAAACTATTGGTACGATGAGAAAGCTCAGCCGCCTCTATAATACGGCCCGTGCGTATTAACTTTAACCATTGTGGAATGTAGTTATGTACAGGGCATTTCCACTCACAGTATGGGTTACCACAATCTAAACAACGGTCAGCTTGTGAGTTAACCTGATTCTCTGAAAAGGGTTCGTAAATTTCTACGAAAGATTTTTTACGTGACGAGATTGGTTTTTTGCGTGGGTCTACACGCTGCACGTCTATAAATTGATATACATTTTCGCTCATACTGCCCCCTTATTGCGCCTGAACACGTAGTTCGGCACTACTGCGAGCGCGATGCCCGAGTAAACTTTTTACGTCGCTTGATTTTGGTTTTACTAATTTGAACATCGGTAAGTACAATTCAAAGTTAGCTAGAATACTTTCTGCTCTGCATGAACCCGTAAGCTCTAAATGCTCAGCAATTAAGCCGCGTAAATGTTCTTGATGCGATGCTAATTCTTCAAGTGTAACCACTTCTACTAGCTCGGGATTAATGCGCTTTTCAAAATCATTTCGCTCATCTAAAATATAAGCGAAACCACCTGTCATACCTGCACCAAAGTTAACGCCTACGTTGCCCAGTACACATACAACGCCGCCAGTCATGTATTCACAACCGTTATCACCTACGCCTTCAACAACGGCTTGTACACCTGAGTTACGAACTGCAAAACGCTCTCCGGCACATCCAGCTGCAAACAATTTACCGCCTGTCGCACCATATAAGCATGTGTTGCCTGCAATTGTAGCTTTATGACTTTCGAACGACGAGCCAAGTGGTGGACGAATAACTAGCTTGCCACCAGCCATGCCCTTCCCTACGTAATCGTTAGCATCGCCAACCAATGTCATTTCAAGGCCACCTGCATTCCACACGCCAAATGATTGACCCGCAGTACCGTGTAATTCAATTACGACTGGATCCGCAGCCATACCTTGGTTGCCATATTTATCTGCAATATAGCCAGAAAGCATTGCACCAACCGATCTGTCTGTATTACAAATACGACTTACTAGCGAAATACCGCTTGAAGCGTCAATTGCTTCTTGCGCCTTAGCAAGTAGGCTCTCATTAAGCTTTCCTAAATAATGTGAGCTATTAGGCGCACTACAATAAAGTGTTTCACCAGTTGGGTTATTAGGCTGAGCAACTACAGAAGATAAATCAATTTTCTTCTGTTTTGCTGTTTTACCTTCAATTGCTTCAAGCAAATCTAAACGACCAATTAAGTCAGTTAAGTTTACAACACCCAAGCTTGCCATAATTTCACGGGCTTCTTGCGCTATAAACTTAAAGTAGTTCATCGCCATTTCTGGTAGGCCGTGATAATGCTTTTGGCGAAGTGTTTCGTCTTGTGTTGCAACACCGGTCGCACAGTTATTTAAGTGGCAAATACGCAAGTATTTACAACCAAGGGCAACCATTGGGCCAGTACCAAAGCCAAAGCTTTCAGCACCTAGAATTGCTGCTTTAATAATATCTAAACCTGTTTTTAAGCCACCATCTGTTTGCAGGCGAATGCGATGACGAAGGCCATTTTCAACAAGTGCTTGCTGTGTTTCAGCAAGGCCAAGCTCCCATGGGCTACCGGCATATTTAACTGAAGTAAGTGGGCTTGCACCTGTACCGCCATCATAGCCAGAAATAGTAATTAAATCGGCATAGGCTTTAGCAACACCTGTCGCAATGGTTCCTACGCCTGGTTCTGAAACCAGTTTTACAGAAATAAGTGCTTTAGGGTTTACTTGTTTTAAATCAAAAATTAGCTGTGCTAAATCTTCAATTGAGTAAATATCGTGATGTGGTGGTGGCGAAATTAACGTAACACCTGGCACCGAATAACGAAGTTTAGCAATATATGGGGTTACTTTTTCACCCGGTAATTGCCCGCCTTCACCTGGTTTTGCACCTTGCGCTACTTTAATTTGAATAACATCAGCACTGCGTAAGTAATGCGGCGTTACGCCAAATCGACCTGAAGCGACTTGCTTAATACGTGAATTTTTTTCGGTACCGTAACGCAGCTTATCTTCGCCGCCTTCACCCGAGTTTGAACACCCACCCAAGCGGTTCATCGCAATTGCTAGCGCCTCATGCGCTTCTGGCGATAAAGCACCAATACTCATTGCGGCCGAATCAAATCGTTTATAAAGATTTTCTGCAGGCTCGACATCATCAATGCTAATGCCGGTTTCAGGCAATTTAAGCGAAAGCATGTCACGTAGCGTAGCAATCGGACGATTATTAACGAGTTTTGCATACTCACTGTAATCGGTGTATTCACCAGAACGAACTGCTTTTTGTAGGGTTTGGATTACATCCGGATTATAAGCATGATATTCGCCACCATGAACATACTTAAACAAACCGCCGTGGCTTAATAATTTACGTTTACTTAAAGCAAGTTTATGTAGGCTCTGTTGATCGTCATCAAAATCGGTAAAACAGGCACCCTGTATGCGACTTGCCACTCCTTTAAAACACATTTGTACAATAGCATCAGATAAACCAACCGCTTCAAACAACATTGAGCAACGATATGACGCAACCGTACTTATGCCCATTTTAGACATAATTTTATATAAGCCCTTGTTAATGGCTTTACGATAAGCAAGCGTTACTTCGCAATACGACTTATCAATAATTTTATTGTCGCTAATTGCAACTAACGATTCATACGCAAGGTATGGATAAATGGCAGTTGCACCAAAACCTAATAAAACTGCAAATTGGTGTGCATCGCGCACACTACCGGTTTCAATAATAATATTCGATTCACAACGAAGATTATTATCAACAAGACGATTTTGCACCGCGCCCACAGCCATAGCTGCTGGAATAGGTAAATTCGTTTCATCAAAGTTGCGGTCTGTTAGAACAAGCATAATACAGCCCGATGCTGCTTTTTTCTGCGCAATATCACAAATTCGCGATACTGCTTTTTCCAATCCTTCTTCAACTGTATACGTAATATCAATTTTACAGTAGCTGTAATGTGCTTCATCAGCATTTAATAATTGCTGCATGTCTGCGTACATTAAAATTGGCGTATCAAACTGTAGGCGCTTAGCGTGGCCTGTTGTTTCGTTAAATACATTTTGCTCACTACCAATACATGTCGCAAGTGACATTACATGATTTTCACGCAGTGGATCGATAGGTGGGTTTGTTACTTGCGCAAATTTTTGGCGGAAGTAATCATAAAGTGAACGATGCCCTTCACTAAGCACAGCAAATGGCGTGTCATCACCCATTGAGCCTGTTGCTTCTTGGCCGTTTTCACCCATTACACGAATAACGCTATCAAGCTCTTCGTTGGTATAACCAAACATTTTTTGATATTTAGCTAGCGTTTCATTATCAAAAGAACGATTACCGGCATCTTGCTCAGTAAGTTCTTCAAATGGAACTAAACGTTTAACATTTTCTTCAAGCCATGACTTGTATGGATGGCGAGATTTTAAATCTTGATCGATTTCATCCGAATGCCAAATTTTGCCAAGCTTAGTATCAATAACTAATAATTCACCTGGACCAACACGACCTTTTTCAACCACTTCATCAGCAGTGTAATCCCAAATACCCACCTCTGATGCAAGCGTAATAAAGCCATCTTGTGTAATTACATAACGCGCAGGGCGAAGTCCATTACGGTCAAGGTTACACGCCGCAAAACGACCATCCGACATTACAATACCTGCCGGACCATCCCATGGTTCCATATGCATAGAGTTAAAGTCGTAAAATGCACGTAGATCATCGTCCATTGCACGGTTTTTTTGCCATGCAGGTGGCACAAGCATGCGCATCGCACGGAATAAATCCATGCCGCCAGCTAAAAATAGCTCAAGCATATTATCTAGGCTGGATGAATCAGAACCAGTTTCGTTTACAAACGGTGCCGCTGTTTGTAAATCAGGAATAAGTGGTGACGCAAACTTATAAGAACGCGCACGTGCCCATTGGCGGTTACCTTCAATGGTATTAATTTCACCATTGTGTGCTAAATAACGAAAAGGTTGAGCAAGAGGCCAACGCGGTTGAGTATTAGTAGAAAATCGTTGATGAAAAACACAAATCGCACTGGTCATACGAATATCAGCTAAATCTAGGTAAAAGTTAGGTAAATCTGCAGGCATCATAAGGCCTTTATAGATAGTAACTAATCCAGATAAGCTTGCAATATAAAAAGCTTCATCATCAACAATACGCTTTTCAGCACGACGACGCGCTACATATAAGCGTCGCTCTAAATCTTTAGAACGCCAACCTTCTGGCGCACTAACAAAAATTTGTTCAAACCCAGGTAATTGTTGTACTGCTATAGGACCTAACATTGATGGGTCGGTTGGCACTACGCGCCAACCTAAAATATTTAGCGTTTCTTTTTCTAATTCTTCGCTAAGTATTTGTTTTGCAGCTTGTGCTAAAACAGGATCTGAATTTAAAAAAATCATACCTACGGCATAATTTTTACCTAAGTGCCAATTGTTCTCAGCCGCAATAGCACGAAAAAAGCTATCTGGTTTTTGTAATAATAAACCACAGCCATCACCTGTTTTACCATCGGCAGATATACCGCCACGATGCTGCATGCGATCAAGCCCCGTAATAGCAGTACGAATAAGCCTATGACTAGCTTGACCATTAACTTGGGCTATTAAGCCAAAGCCACAATTTTCTTTTTCTAATTTTGAGTCGTATAACATAGACCCCTCCCCTTGCTGCACTGTTAGCGTGGATGAACTGCTCGACGATTTGCTAACAGACGGACAAAACTAGCCTCTATCGTAAATAGAGTCAATAGCATTTTGAATACATATTCACATTCTTGAATATTTCTCACTTCATAGCAAGATTTCTTTTTCATCATTATTTTTAACATTTAGTCGTATATTAGGCGTTATTTTTTCATGACACTGGTGTCAAGTTTAACATTTTGTAAAAACAACCAAGTAAAAAGCTACAGCTTACGTAAACGTAAAGCCCTCATTTAGTGAATAAATATTCAACATACACCGATAAAGTTAGTTAACATTTAGATAGTTTTGTGCTATTTCCGTAATTTTGAGGCTTAACCTCTCTTCTTTTTACTGGTCATTAGTATAGTTATTAATATTTGTGGCATTTTTAATCTCTTAATAGTGAATTTTTATTTACTAATGCGTCCACTGCGGACACTTTTATGTCCGCGGACATATAAAAAACACATAAAATAAAATTTAATTAACTAATTACAGTGAGTTACGCTTTGGCATGCTAATAGTATAGAGCTATACACATTCGTTAAGTGGAATAATTATGTTTATGCTTAGTTTATTTTTGATATCTCCTATTGTCGCTATTTGCACCGCAGTTTTTTTTCTACTGTGTGAAAAATATATAAAAGCCGTGTAGGAGAGCCTAATGATTAAAGATACCAGCGCACAAGACGTACAAGTAAAGGCACCTATGAACTATAAAAAATACGCGGTCATCACTGCGGTTATTTTCATTGTAGCCTCGACAATTGCTTATATTTTTTTAACGAGTCATAGCGCTAAAAGCTCTATTAGCCGCTCAAAAGTACAGGTTGCCAAAGTACACGTTAAAGCGCTCATTCGAGACATTGCCGCCAGTGGTAAAATTGTTGCTGCTAATGCTCCTAAAATCTACAGCCCAGAACATGGTTTTATAGATTTAAAAGTAAAGGCTGGCGATACAGTAAAGCAAGGGGACACACTTGCTCTGCTGCAAAGCCCTGAGTTAACTAACGAATTAAAGCAACAGGAGTCTGTACTTAAACGACTACAAGGCGAGCAGCAAAGGCAGCATTTGCAAGCAAGACGCCAAACACTCACTTTAAATAAAACACTTGATATGGCACAAGTTGAGCTTAACGCCGCTGAGCGCGAAAATCGCCGGGCGCAGTTATCAATACAAAAGCACTTAATTAGCCAAATTGATCTTGAAAAAGCAGTTGATGATTTATCACGTGCAAAGCTCACATATAAGCATGCACAACAAGAGGTATTGCTTGCCAAAGACACGCTCGCCTTTGAACTACAAGCAGCTAAAAGTGATGTAACCCGCCAGCAACTTATTGTTGATGATTTAATCAGAAAAGTAAGCAACCTATCTATTAAAGCTACCGTTACTGGGATCGTGGGTAACCTTCTTGTGCAACAAAAAGCCGCAGTGACGCAAAGCCAACCTCTTATGACACTCGTCGACTTAAGTAATTTCGAAGCGGAACTTCAAGTACCTGAAAGTTATGCAAACGAATTAGGACTCGGTATGGAAGTAGAGCTTAAGTTAGGCAATGAAACAGTGATGGGGAATTTATCCGCCATATCACCAGAAGTTAATAATCGTGAAGTAACAGCGCGCGTTCGCTTTGATGGAGTTAGTAATAACATTCGTCAAAACCAACGCTTAACTGCACGTATTTTACTCGATAACCGCCAAGACATAATGCAAGTAAAACGCGGCGCTTTTATGCAGCAAGGCGGAATTGTAGCTTATAAGGTAGAAGGCAATATTGCAAAACGCATACCTATTACTATAGGCGCCACAAGCATTAACGCGGTTGAACTTTTAAGCGGTGTTAAAGAAAACGATGAAATTATTATTTCAAGCTACAGCGACTTTAAGCAAGCCGATACGATTTTATTAAATTAAACAGACGTTCTCAACCAACGCTAAAAATAATTAGGAACACCCATGTTACAAATGAACAATGTAAGTAAAGTATATCAAACAGAAATGGTACAAACCCATGCGCTTCGAGACTTTAACCTGCAAGTAAACGAAGGCGAATTTATTGCTGTTACCGGTCCTAGCGGCTCAGGAAAAACAACCTTTTTAAATATTGCAGGTATGCTCGAGCCTTTTAGCGAAGGTGAATACCTGTTGGATGGTGTTAATGTTGGCAGCCTAAACGATAACCAACGTGCTGATTTACGTAATCAAAAAATTGGTTTTATCTTCCAAGGGTTCAATTTAATACCTGACTTAAACTTATATGAAAATATTGAAGTACCGCTACGTTATAGAGGTATTAAAGCCGCAGAGCGTAAACGTCGCATTGAAAAATGCTTAGAACAAGTTGGCCTTGCCTCTCGGGCAAAACATTTGCCACAGCAACTCTCTGGCGGACAGCAACAAAGAGTGGCAATAGCCCGTGCGCTTGCTGGTGAACCTCGTTTTTTACTTGCCGATGAGCCAACAGGTAACCTTGACAGCTTAATGGCTCGCCAAGTTATGGAGTTACTTGAGCAAATAAATCGCGACGGTGCCACTATTGTAATGGTAACGCATGATAGCGAATTAGCCCGCCGTGCTCCGCGTAATATTCAAGTAGTTGATGGGCAACTTGCCGACTTTAAGCTTTATCAGGGCGCACAAACTATAAAAACAGCATCGGGGGTTTAACTAATGTTTATTCATTATTTAGATTTAAGTTGGCGCAGCTTCAAGCGCACCCCACTGGTTAGCTTTTTAATGGTACTTGCCATTGCGATAGGTATAGGCATAACAATGACCAGCCTTAGTGTTTATCACATGATGTCGGCCGATCCTATCCCAGAAAAAAGCAGCCAACTTTACAGTGTGCAATTACAAACAATGGACGATGGTAGTACGTGGTGGACAGAAGATAACATGCCACTGCAACTGACCTATCAAGATGCTGAGAACTTATTAAACGCACCCACGTCAGAGAAAAAAGTGGCTATGATGCGTACCGGCTTTTCAGTTTATTTAGATTCTGACAAAATCAAACCTTTTATAGGTAATGCTCGCATGACAACGCCTGAGTTTTTTAGCATGTTTAATTTGTCATTTTTATACGGCGGGGCTTGGAGCAAAGAGCAAGAAAACTCAGCCGCACCTGTGGTTGTTATTACCCAAGAGATAAACGATAAACTATTTGCAGGACAAAACTCCGTCGGAGAACTGATTTACTTAGATGATGCAAGCTATCAAGTAGTTGGTGTTATTAACCATTGGCCTCTCAATATTAAGTATTATGATTTAAATAACGGTGCATTTAATCAAGTAGAAGAGTTATTTATGCCCTTTAGCTTAATAAAGGCAAAAGAGCTCGTAAGTTGGGGCAATAGCAATGGATGGAAACACGAAAACACACCAACCTTTGCAGATAAACTGCAATCTGAGCAAGTATGGATCCAGTTTTGGGCAGAGCTAAATACGCTTGAACAAAAACAAGCCTATCAAAATTACTTATTAGCCTATATGCAAGAACAACAAAAACGTGGTCGATTTAATCGTAAAGAACTTGAGTATAAACTTCGCGATGTAAACCAATGGATGCAATACAACAACGTCGTCACCGAAGACAATAAAATTTTAGTGGGCCTGAGCTTTATGTTTTTAGGTGTCTGCTTAGCCAATATTTTAGGTTTACTTTTAGCCAAGTTTTTACGCAGAGCGCCAGAAGTAGGTGTAAGACGCGCATTAGGCGCTAGTAAAAGGCAAATATTTTTACAGCACTTAGTTGAGGTCGCCATGCTTGGCTTTATAGGTGGCATGCTAGGAATTGCACTAGCACAACTTGGCTTAATGGGCGTAGGGCAAAGCTATGACTACTATGAAAATTTAGCGACAATGGATTTAACCATGCTATTGAGCGCCCCATTGATTGCAATTACAACCTGCATTTTGGCTGGTTTGTACCCTGCTTGGCTAGTGTGTAAAACCAACCCTGCTATTTATCTTAAGAGCCAATAAGGAATGTCACAATGTTAGAAATAAAACCTATATTTAACGCCTTATGCCGCTCAAAGGTGGGCGCTGTATTACTGCTAATTCAAATTGCAATTACCACAGCCATAGTCAGTAATGCTGCATTTATCATTCAAGATAGAATTAGTTATTTAAACCAAGAAACGGGCTACCCTGAACAAGATATATTTAAGTTTAATGTAATGACCTTTGGTACTGATATTAACTTAAGTCAGCAGTTTGAGCTTGATGAAAGCATGCTTAGAAAAATGCCAGGCGTGGTCGATGCCGCATTAAGCAGTAGTATTCCACTATCAGGGAGTGGCAGCGCTTCGAGCTTTAATTTAAAACCTGCCCCACAAGAAGGCCTAAGTGTCAGGGCCGCTTATATTTTTATAGACGATCATGCTATTAATACCTACGGCGTTAACTTAATTGCAGGGCGAAACTTTACCGAAGATGAAGTGCTCGTTACAAACGAAATTACACAAAAGCGCACCAACGTCACTATAGTCACTAAAGCCCTACTTGATGAGCTCTATCCTGATGGAGATGGTTTAGGGAAAATAGTTTATTTTGGTGACCTACCACTTAAAGTTATTGGCGTGATCGGAAAAATGAAAGGCCCGTGGCTCAAAGACAGTAAACCCGATAATTTTGCGTTTATTCCTTATATTAAAGCAGAAAGTTATACACAAGTTGCCGTTCGTACAGAGCCAGGTCAGCGAGCAACTGTAATGAAAGAAATAGAAAATGCCATGCTTGCAAATTACAGTAAGCGCGTTATTAATAACATTAAAGGGCTTGATGAACTAAAAAATGAGTACACCGCTCAAGATCGCCTTATGATGCGCATGCTCATAGTATTAATCACTATTTTAGTGCTTATAACCGCTCTCGGTATTTTTGGCTTAACCTTATTTAATATTAGCAAACGTACTAAGCAAATTGGTACACGCAGAGCACTTGGCGCAAGAAAGTCCGCTATTGTTAGCTACTTCTTAGTAGAAAACGCACTAATTTGTAGCCTAGGTTTAGCCTTAGGTGCAATAACAGCAATACTGCTTGGGAAAATGTTAATGCAGTCTTTTTCTGTCGCCGCACTACCGCCAAGCTATATAGCCGTTACCGCCATTGCCGTATTTTTAATGAGTTTACTTGCGGTGTTAGCGCCGGCTAAACGCGCTGCCAATATTTCGCCCAGTATCGCAACTCGCACTATTTAATAATATGTTAATCACTATGCTACACTGCTTAGTAAGGCAGTGTAGCCATTAAAAAATTATAAAAATAACCTATGACTCATAAAATACTCATTGTTGATGATAACCAAGCAGTACTCGACGCACTTTCGTTATTGCTCGAGATCCACGACTTTTCGGTAGTCACTGCAACAAATCCGTTTGATGCTCTGCAAATAGTTCGCTATCAACGCATTGAGCTTGTAATTCAAGACATGAACTTTACCAGTGACACGACCTCTGGTGAAGAAGGTAAAGCCTTGTTTTATGAACTACGAGAAATAAACCCACACCTCCCTATTATACTTATTACAGCCTGGACCGAACTTGCCACCGCCATTGAGCTTGTAAAAGCAGGTGCTGCCGATTACTTACCAAAACCCTGGGATGATGCAAAACTACTAGTTTGTATCGGTAACTTAATAGAGCTAGGCAGTGCTAAAAAAATAGTGGCGACACATAATCGCCATCAACAAGAACGTGAAGGTACATTTAAAAGCGCAGACCTTGCTGGGCTAATATTTAAAAGTACTGCGATGGAACGACTGGTTACTATGGCGCTACAAGTGGCTAAATCTGATATATCTGCATTAATTACAGGCCCTAATGGGAGTGGCAAAGAGTGTATTGCGCATATTATTCAAAAAAACTCCCCACTTGTATCGCAACCTTTTATTAAGGTAAACGCAGGTGCATTACCGCAAGAACTTATAGAGGCCGAACTTTTTGGCGCTGAAGCTGGCGCATACACGGGGATAACTAAACAACGTATTGGTCGATTTGAAGCAGCTGATGGCGGTACGTTATTTTTAGATGAAATTGGTAATTTACCACTTTCAGGACAAATAAAATTACTACGCGTACTACAAACCGGCGAGTTTGAACGTTTAGGCTCAACGCAAACACGAAAAGTAAATGTGCGCGTTATATCGGCCACTAACGAAAACTTACTACAAGCAATTGAACAAGGTCGATTTAGGGAAGACTTATATTATCGCCTTAACGTAATTGAGCTCAATGTGCCTGCGCTAAGTGAAAGACAAGATGATGTTTTAGCGCTTATTAGCCACTTTTTACCTCACCGAGAGCTGACTATAAACACAGAGCAAGCACTTCAACACTACAAATGGCCAGGTAACGTTCGAGAGCTAGAAAACGCTTGTAAGCGTGTAGCGGTACTAAAACCTACAGGTGCGCTTACAGTCGATGACTTTGCTCTTTCGTCACCGGTCTCTTCCCAACAAAAAGCAGAGCCGACCAAACAGGAAATAGAACACGCAATGCGCACTCATCAAGGTGTTATAGCCAAAGTGGCCCGTGAATTTGGTTTAAGCCGACAAGCACTTTACAGGCGGTTACAAAAAATGGGTATTGATTATTAATGCCAAACATTATTAGCAACTTTACCCTAAGCCAAAAGATTGTATTAATTTGCGGGCTTTGTAGCGCGCTGCCTGTTGTTATTATTGCCGCGCTAAGTGGCTTTGATATGTATTACACCCTGCTTTTAATATTACTAACGCTTACATTTAGCACCTTGCTTTCAAGAGCCATCACCAAGCCAATAAAGCTTGGCATGCAATCGCTCGAAACCGGATTACTTAATTTTAAAGATGGTGAGCTCTCCAGTTTGCTTGCGTATAAAAGTAATGATGAACTTGGAAAGCTATGCCAACTTTATAATCAAACCGCAAAACAGCTTCGCCAAGAAAAACAATGGATTTACCAGCGCGAGTTAATGCTTGATAAAGTATTGCAAAGCTCGCCGCAAGCGCTACTGCTGGTCAATGATAATAATACGGTGGTATTTAGTAATTTAATTAGCCGTAGCTTATTTAATAGCGCATCTCGCCTTGAAGGTATGCAACTAAGCAAGTTACTCGAAAATTCGCCTCTGCAATTAGTAGCAGCTATAGAGCACGGTATTGATGGCCTCTTTAATATAGAAATAGAGAATCAAGACTCACAAACTTGGCATTTAGCCACTGGGGAGTTTTTACTTAATAATCAAAAGCATCATTTATATATATTTAAACAGTTAACCCGTGAACTTAGTCGCCAAGAAGTTGCAGTGTGGAAAAAAGTAATACGCATTATTAGCCACGAATTAAATAATTCACTCGGCCCCATGTCATCCATGCTACACAGCGCACAATTGCTCGCAAATAAAGTTGATGAGCCTCGCCTTGCCCGTGTATTTGCAACTATTGATGAGCGAATTAGTCATTTAACTGAATTTGTACAAGGCTATGGCAAGTTTGCTAAGCTACCTCAGCCACAAAAAACGCGGGTTAACTGGCAAAACACACTCAATAATTTAAAAAACCACTGGCAATTTAGCTACGAAATAAAAAATTCACACAATGAATTACAAGCTGATCAAACACAACTCGAGCAGCTGCTGATAAACTTATTAAAAAATTCACACGAGTCAGGCTCCAACGCCAATGAAATACATATTCAGGTCGAGTTTGTACCCCAAGCATGTGTTATAAATGTAAGCGACTGCGGCAAAGGAATGAGCGAGCAAGTAATGGCAAATGCTTTAGTGCCCTTTTATTCTACAAAAAGTACGGGGAGTGGTTTGGGGTTAGCCTTATGCAGAGAAATCGCAGAAGCACACCAAGGGCATATAAGTTTACATAACAAAATAGAGGGCGGCTTAAACGTGCAAGTGAGCCTTCCTTATTCATAAATTCACACAAATTAAAAACAACAAAGCCACTTTTAAAGTGGCTTTGTGTTTAAAGAGCTTAATAACCTGAGTTCAGGTTGAGTAATAAATTACTCTGCGTCAGCTTCTTTGTATTTAGCAGCAGTTTCTGTAATTAACGGCTGTAATTCACCGCGTTGAAACATTTCGATAATAATGTCACAACCACCAACTAATTCGCCATCTACCCAAAGTTGTGGGAATGTTGGCCAATTAGCATATGCTGGAAGCTCAGCACGAATGTCTGGATTAAGTAAAATATCAACGTATGCAAATGGTTCACCACATGACATTAACGCTTGCGATGCTTGTGAAGAAAAACCACAATTTGGTAATTTTGGTGACCCTTTCATGAAAAGGATTATTGGGTTTTCTGAAATTTGCTGTTTAATTTTATCAATGGTTTCCATCTACAACCTCAAAGTAACGATAGCTAAATATATTTTGGTCTTGAAAATAACTCATCGTGACCACAAATATATAACTTAAAATGGGCAAATAAAGCCGCAATTGAAATAGTCTTTCGCAATAGCATTGCTGTTTGCTTAAACTTGAGTAAAATACTCAACAATTATAGTAACACTATATTACCGCTTGGTATAGGTAACTGGTCTGTTTCAACAGGCATTACGTATTACCAAATGGACTATCAACCAAAGAAGATGGAGATAAAAAATGGCATTTGAACTACCGTCACTACCATATGCAATCGACGCACTTGAGCCACATATTTCAAAAGAAACACTAGAGTTTCACCATGGCAAACACCACAACACTTACGTGGTTAAGCTTAATGGTTTAATCCCTGGTACTGAGTTTGAAAACAAATCTCTAGAAGAGATCGTATGTTCATCAGAAGGCGGCGTATTTAACAACGCAGCACAAATCTGGAACCATACTTTTTACTGGAACAGCTTATCTCCAAACGGCGGCGGCGAGCCTACTGGCGCAGTTGCTGATGCAATCAACGCTAAATGGGGTTCTTTTGATGCGTTTAAAGCGGCATTAAACGATAAAGCAGTAAATAACTTTGGTTCAAGCTGGACGTGGTTAGTTAAGCTTGCTGATGGTTCACTAGACATCGTTAATACATCTAACGCTGCTACACCATTAACTGATGATGGCGTTACTCCAATCCTTACAGTGGATTTATGGGAACACGCTTACTACATCGATTACCGTAACGTTCGTCCAGATTACCTTAAAGGTTTTTGGTCGCTTGTTAACTGGGAATTCGCGAACGCTAACTTCGCTTAATTAGCCTTTAAACGCTAATGTAAAAAAGACGCTTAGGCGTCTTTTTTTGTATCTTGTTTATCACACCTAAGCGCCTCATCATTTAATAAAACGCTTTTAGTAACATGATCTTTTTTCACTTAAATTTTTAATTTTATTGCTGTGAGTTTGAATAAACCCCACCTCTAGATAATAAAAAAATAAAAATCTGAATCTAGGTAATATATAATTATAAATTTATAACTCTGAGGGGAATAGGAATCACGAATATACTTTAGTACGCTTACACTTGAATAAACCCTTATGAGAATATACTGAATAAAGGAATATAACTTTGATAGCTTTTTATTGTGATAAATGCGGTGATGAAAACACCTATAACTATACTTCCCCATTAGATTCGACTAACGATTTAATCACAATCGACTGCTCTAACTGTCAAAATAGTCATAACATTCATATTTGGTCTAGTAATCACTCTTCAAATTATGATTACAACATTCAGAATGCATATAAAAAAAGTGATTATGAGGCTGAATATAAATCATATATTAACAGTGTTATATTTAATCAGGAGCAGTTACTCAACACCGCGATATCTGAGGTAACTAACAAAAGCGCCTTCATCAATAGGTTGCTATTTACACAGTCTATAGTTAATTTAGAAACTTACTTTTCTGACACTATAAAGCATTGCATTCTTAACTCTGACTTACTGCTTAAATCATTCATTATAAATTCAGATAAGCTAAAAAATGAAAAATATACCCTGCAAAACTACATTATGAATCCAAACTTTATATACGATAAAGTTAAAGGTCGGCTTAATGAGATTTTGTACCATAATTTGGCTGCGGTCATAGATATTTATGAAAATGTTTTTCAAATCAAACTATCAAAAATTCTAACTAATAAGCGCAGCTATCTAGAAAAATCTATTTCTATTCGACATGATTGTGTTCATCGTAATGGTAAAACTATTGATGGTTTTTCACATGAAATTACTCAAGATGACATAATTAAACTTACTATGTTTGTTAGTGAGTTAATGATAGAAATAGAAAAACAAATACAACCGGTTAGAATCAAGTTTATTAATGAGAACAACCCTTGTGCCGATTTTCCAGAAGAAATACCATTCTAATGAATGAGCACCTCATAAGCCCTCTCCCTTATTTAGCTAGGTTTTTGCAGCTTATTATTCAAATTATAATTTGAATAAGTGAATGTAGTCTAACTCTATAGTTACTTAAGGAAATTGGAAATCAAGAAGAGCTAATTCACTTAAATTTTTAATTTTATTGCACAAAAATACCAATTCGTGACTAGACTTTAAAAGGTAAGCACCTTTTTACAGCGGGTTTCGGAGGTTATTATGACGATTTTTGAGCATTACCAAGCACGATACGAAGCGGCACAGGAAGAAGAGTACAGTATCGCTGAATTTCTTGAAATTTGTAAAACAGATAAGTCTGCCTATGCCAGCGCACCAGAACGTCTACTTATGGCAATTGGCGAACCAAACATGGTAGACACCGCAACCGATGCAAGACTAAGCCGGTTATTTTCTAATAGAGTGGTTGCGCGCTACCCTGCCTTTGCTGACTTTTATGGTATGGAAGACGCCATTGAGCAAATAGTCTCTTATTTAAAACACGCAGCCCAAGGGCTTGAAGAATGCAAACAAGTACTCTATTTACTCGGGCCTGTAGGTGGGGGTAAATCATCCATTGCTGAAAAACTAAAGTATTTAATGCAACAAGTGCCTATTTATTCAATTAAAGGCTCTCCTGTAAACGACCATCCTCTCTCCTTGTTTGATCCTATCGAAGATGCAGACGTACTCAGCAAAGAATATGGTATTAAACCGCGCTACTTAAAAACCATTATGTCGCCTTGGGCTGGCAAACGCTTAAAAGAGTTCAATGGTGATATTAGCCAGTTTAGAGTGGTCAAACGCTACCCTTCTATTTTAAACCAAATAGGCATTGCCAAAACTGAGCCTGGGGATGAAAACAACCAAGATATTTCAGCGCTAGTAGGTAAAGTCGATATTCGCCAGCTTGAGCACTTTGCCCAAAACGATCCTGATGCATACGCCTACTCTGGCTCTTTATGTTTAGCTAACCAAGGGCTGATGGAGTTTGTAGAAATGTTTAAAGCACCGATTAAAGTGCTGCATCCTTTACTTACCGCCACCCAAGAAGGTAACTATAACGGCACAGAAGGTATTAGTGCTCTTCCATTTAATGGCATGATCCTCGCACATTCTAATGAATCTGAGTGGCAAACTTTTAAAAACAATAAAAACAATGAAGCATTTTTAGACCGTGTTTATATTGTTAAAGTGCCTTACTGTTTACGTGTAACTGAAGAAGTTAAAATTTACGACAAATTACTTGAGCACAGCGAGCTATACAATGCGCCATGTGCGCCTGGGACACTTAAAACATTAGCGCAATTTACAACATTATCACGTTTAAAAGAGCCAGAAAATTCCAGTATTTATTCAAAGATGCGGGTATACGATGGCGAAACCCTTAAAGACACAGACCCTAAAGCTAAATCGTATCAAGAGTATCGTGATTACGCAGGTGTTGATGAAGGCATGACGGGGCTATCTACTCGCTTTGCGTTTAAAATTTTATCTCGTGTATTTAACTTTGATACCACCGAGGTTGCTGCAAATCCGGTGCATTTGTTCTATGTGCTTGAGCAACAGATAGAGCGCGAGCAATTTTCAAGTGAAATAGAAGAGCGTTATTTAAGCTTTTTAAAAGGCTATTTAATTCCTCAATATGTAGATTTTATAGGTAAAGAACTGCAAACCGCTTATTTAGAATCGTATTCGGAATATGGACAAAATATTTTTGACCGTTATGTTATTTATGCAGATTTTTGGATACAAGACCAAGAATATCGCGACCCCGATACAGGACAGCTATTTGACCGCGCAGCGCTAAACGCTGAACTTGAAAAAATAGAAAAGCCAGCGGGTATTTCTAATCCTAAAGATTTTCGTAATGAAATAGTGAACTTTGTACTGCGTGCCCGTGCACATAACAACGGTAAAAATCCACTATGGACAAGCTACGAAAAACTACGCACGGTAATTGAGAAAAAAATGTTCTCTAATACCGAAGATTTACTCCCCGTTATTTCGTTTAATACTAAAACGTCTGCAGAGGATCAGCAAAAGCACGAAGACTTTGTGAACCGTATGGTCGAAAAAGGCTATACACAAAAACAAGTTCGCTTGCTTTCTGAGTGGTATTTACGGGTTAGAAAATCGCAATAACCTTCATAGTCGTAGTATATAGGAGGTCAATATGGCGCATTTTATAGATAGGCGTTTAAACGGAAAAAATAAAAGTACGCTTAATCGCCAGCGCTTTATTAGGCGCTATAAAAAACAAATTAAAGAAGCGGTTTCAGATGCGATTAACAAACGCAGCGTAACTGATTCTAGCTCTGGTGAGAGTATTTCTATTCCACAACGCGATATCAGCGAACCTACATTTCATCAGGGAAAAGGCGGGAATAGAGAACAAATTCACCCTGGTAACGATCAGTTTTCTACAGGTGATAAAATTGAGCGCCCTAAAGGCGGACCAGGTGGTGGTGCCGGTGAAGGTGACGCCAGCGATTCGGGCGAGGGACAAGATGAGTTTGTATTTTCAATATCAAAAGACGAATACCTTGATTTACTGTTTGAAGATTTAGAACTCCCTAACTTACAAGAAAACCAACTTGATAAGTTAGTGCAAATGAAAACCCACCGCGCAGGATTTTGTAGCGACGGCATGCCAAGTAATATTGATATTGTCCGCTCACTTCAAGGCTCGCTTGCGCGCCGCGTGGCAATGAGTGCAGGAAAAAAACGCCGACTAGTCGAGCTTGAAAAACAACTTGATGCATTGCTTGATGAACCTCATAGCGATAAAGCAGCAATTGCTTTATTACAAAAAGAAATTGCAGCATTAAAAGTACAAATTAAATCGGTCCCGTTTATTGATAACTACGATTTACGTTTTCGTAATTACGAAAAGCGCCCTCACCCCACCAGCAAAGCGGTGATGTTTTGTATTATGGATGTGTCAGGCTCAATGGATCAGCCAACAAAAGACATGGCAAAACGTTTTTATATTTTGCTCTATCAATTTTTAACGCGCAGCTATAAAGACATAGAAGTTGTTTATATTCGCCACCACACACAGGCTAAAGAAGTAGACGAACAAGAGTTTTTTTATTCCCAAGAAACTGGCGGCACTATTGTTTCGAGTGCTCTTAAATTAATGAATGAAATAATAAAAGAGCGTTATCACGCAGATGAATGGAATGTGTACGCTGCACAAGCCTCCGATGGCGATAACTGGGCGGACGACACACCGCAATGTGGTGAAATTTTGCGTAATAAGCTCTTAAGCGCAGTACGTTATTTTGCTTATATTGAAATAACCACTCGTGCTCATCAAAGCCTATGGCGCGAATATGAATCTATAACACACAGCCATAATAATTTCGCCATACAGCATATTCAAAGCGTTGAAGATATTTACCCAATTTTTAGGGAGCTATTTAAAAAAGGTCGTCAACAGCAAAACTCTGCATAGCCAAAAGCGAGGTAGCATTATGAATGATAAACGATTGAGTGATGGCCCAGATTGGACCTTTGATTTATTAGATGAGTACCAAGGTGAAATTGCTCGCGTTGCTGCTCATTACAGATTAGTCACCTACCCTAATCAAATTGAAGTGATAACGGCTGAGCAAATGATGGATGCTTATTCAAGCGTTGGCATGCCTATTGGCTACAGTCATTGGTCTTACGGTAAGAAGTTTATCCAAACAGAGCAAAATTATAAGCGCGGGCAAATGGGCCTCGCTTACGAAATAGTGATAAATTCAGACCCTTGTATTGCGTACTTAATGGAAGAAAATACCCTACCTATGCAAGCGCTTGTAATGGCGCATGCATGTTACGGACATAACTCATTTTTTAAAGGTAATTACTTATTTAAAGCCTGGACCGATGCTGGCTCAATTATTGATTACTTGGTATTTGCTAAAAACTACATAAGCCGCTGTGAAGAAAAATATGGTATTACTCAGGTAGAGAGCTTACTCGACTCTTGTCATGCGTTAATGAATTACGGGGTCGATCGCTATAAACGTCCACAACAAATATCACTCTTTGAAGAGCAAAAACGCCAACAAGAACGTGAAGAATACTTACAATCACAAGTAAACGAATTGTGGCGTACGATTCCCGAACAGCAACAGGAAACTAAAAAGAAAGAACGCCATTTTCCTACTGAGCCTCAAGAAAATATTTTATATTTTATTGAAAAAAATGCCCCATTACTCGACTCTTGGCAACGTGAAGTGATTCGTATTGTCCGTAAAATATCGCAATACTTTTACCCGCAAAAACAAACTCAAGTAATGAACGAAGGTTGGGCAACATTTTGGCACTACACCATCCTTAATCACTTATATGATGAAGGGAAGCTCACCGACTCATTCATGTTAGAGTTTTTACAAAGTCATACCAACGTAGTTTATCAGCCACCTTATAACAGTAAGTATTATTCAGGCATTAACCCATATGCTTTAGGCTTTAATATGATGGTTGATATTCGCAGAATATGTGAATATCCAACTGAAGAAGATAAAAAATGGTTTCCTGAGTATGCAGGCAGTAATTGGCTAGATACATTGCACTTTGCCATGGAAAACTTTAAAGATGAAAGCTTTATTAGCCAGTTTTTATCGCCGAAGTTAATTCGTGATTTCAAATTATTTACTATTATTGACCATACTAATAATCCCCATTTAGAGATTGGTGCGATACACGATGATAGCGGCTATAAAACAGTTAGAGAAGTGCTCTCCGCGCAATATAATTTAAGTAATCATGAACCTAACATTCAAGTATATGATGTTGATATTAGAGGTGATAGAGCACTTACACTTCGCTATGTACCTCATAATTGCATTCCATTGGCAAACTCACATGAAGAAGTGCTAAAACATCTTTACAGGCTATGGGGCTTTAAGGTAAAACTGGAAGAAGAGTCTAATTCTGGTGAGATTTCAACTATTGGTCAATGTCCAACAGATGACTCTCGTCATACAACAGAGTGAATATAATGGATAAGAAAAAGCTTCTCGTACTGATCGACTCAGTAAATTGTGCAAAAACAGCATTATTACACGCAAAACAAAAAGCACTACAAGACAGTAAACATATTGATATTGTTGCATTTAGCTATGAAGACACTGGTAATATATTATTTTCATTATCACCAGAGCAAGTACTTGCGATTCAAGACAAACAACTTTCATTACTCAGAGCAACATTAGAACCTCTATTAAAAAAAGAGCTAACTGATTGTGAGTATACATTTCAAACGGTTTGGCATGAATCACCAGAGCAATGGTTAAATAACGAAATAAACGCAACTAATTATGATATGGCAATAAAAACTAGGCATATTGATGCTCAAACTCAATTTAGCGAACTTGACTGGCAGCTTATTCGATTTTCACCAATACCACTTTATTTGGCCGCAGATAATAAATGGAGAAATAACTGTAATGTGTTAGCTGCTCTTGATTTAGGCAGCGAAAAGGCATCTAAGCATCAGTTAAATAAAGCTATTATTAACTGTGGCTTAGATTATGCTAATTCAGAGGGCTGCGAATTTTATGCATGTTATACCGTGCACGTCTCACCTATTTTGAGAGACTTAGGCATTGTATTTTCAGATGAACAAGTACTCAATGCATTCGAAAAATTACCGGAACTACAACGTGATCTGATTAATGAATACAACTTGCGTGATAAATTACACATTAAAGCGGGCTTAGCGGAGCAAGTCATACCAAGCTTGGCAGCAAAACTTGATGCTGAGTTAGTGATTATTGGCTCAGTAGGCAACGTGGGTATTAAGGGAAAGCTTATTGGCAACACAGCGGAAAAAATAATGCGCTTACTTAAAACCGATTTACTTATTTTACCCCCCCACTCAATTTAATACCAATTTTCTTAATTAAGTGCTTTATTTTGAGGTAATAAAATCGTATCAATAACAAGGCAAAAATTCGTTATTTAGTTGTTATCGCTAATTACTCCTACATTGCTCTACCTTCTGCATCCATGCAGTCGTATATCAGAAGTTTTTAACGCAGTTAACGTCAGATTTAATCACTCAAATTAATTAAATATTATTGCGCATTGGTATAAAGAGTGATTAATAAAAATGATGCTTAAGCGTCATTTTTTATATCATCAAAAACAGTGACTTTATTGCGTCCATTATTTTTAGAAAAGTAAAGAGCCCTGTCAGCGGCTTCAATCCAACGTTCATGATCTTTAAATTCATTACTAAAGCACGCAACTCCGATACTTATTGTCATCTTGATTTCAACATTTTTATAAAAGGCAGGGCTTGATTCAATCAACACCCTTAAGCGCTCAGCAAATATTTCAGCCCCTTGCTTATCGGTATCAAGTAGAGTTAATACAAACTCTTCACCACCGTAACGTCCAGCAATATCTGTTTCACGTAATGTGGTACGTAATAACTTTGCAATATGGCGTAACGCCTCATCACCACAACTATGACCATGCTTATCATTCACCTTTTTAAAGTGATCAATATCAAACATTAACAGAGAGCTACACCCTGCATTACGTTTTGTTCGCAAATACTCTTGTTTAAGCATACTTTCCCAATAACCACGATTGTATAACGTCGTTAAGCCATCGGTTTGGCTTACTTGCTCAAGTCTTTTATTTAGCTCTTCTAACTCTTTTTTGTTAACTGCAATATCAGTTACATCATAAAGAATGATACAAATATGGCTAACTTCTGCTCGTATATTAGTAAGCGGAATAAATGTCGCATTTTGATACATATACTCAGCTTTGCCAGTAATTGGGCGATAGTTTTTAAAGCGAAATATATAGGGTTGTTGTTCCCAAATGGTAAACGAGCGGTTTTTTAGTACAAATACTGGCTCTGATTTACTTCTAAACCACTTTTCATCTATAGCAGGAAATAAATCAAATAAATCTTTATTTTTTACAGCACTTGGTAATAACCCCGAATGGTTTTCCATAAAACCATTCCACACACACACCTTATACTCCCTGTCGAGTACAACTAAACCTACATCAACGGTGTTAAACATATCCATTAACCAATGGATTTCATTCATATCTAAATCAGCAGCCATAACTTAGTCTTCTAATAGGTAAGCAACTTTGTATTTCAAAGTTTTAAGTGAATCTTCAGTAAATAACAGCATAAGGTCACAGTTAATATCGTGATTTTCAATACCATAGCTAATTTCTATAGCAAGCGTACGCTGCCAGCGCGACTTATTCGCTTTCACTAATTCAGATACATCTCTGTGCTGGCCAAGTACGATAGGATGACCTTGGCTAAACGACATATCGAGTTGTTTTGAAAGACCAGTCAAAATAGCCCCGATTAAAATATTACTTATATCCATAAGTAACTCAAGTTCCACTCTGTCATTAAGCTCACCATCGTAATTCATCAGTGAGGCTATCTCTTTAAAGCTAGAGTCATTAAGTAATAATAATGCTTCTCCAGATACACCTCCTCCAATAAATCCCTGGCAAACTCCAGAAGTGGTTGCATTATTATCAATAGAGCGTAGCGCCATATCGAGTTCACTAACCTCTAAGATATTCACATTTGGGATTGGCAGCTCAACAAACACATTAAGTAATCGCGCAAGTAAATCACCGGCTTGACCCATAGCAACATTAGTTAGCTCTTGGTATATATCTCGCACATCTGGGTCTACTTGCTCACCTAAAGAATGAGAAAGACGTTCACGCATGGCTTTATCTTTAATGCCATGGTGTTCAATAATATCGGCTAATTTTTGAGGGGAACATGGCTTTTGGATGAAATCGATAGCCCCTAGTTCAAGCACTCTTTGATGAGCATTAGGCTGTATGTCACCTGAAACTACAACTGTAAGTATATTGAGCCCAAGCTCTTTCATGGCCATTAAAACTTCATAGCCATCCATTTCTGGCATGTTTAAATCAAGGAAAAGGATTTCAGGTTCAGTTGACTTTATTTGTTTGATGCAATCAACACCATCTATCGCAAATTCAACTTTAATATCCCAATCATCAGGTAGAGAACGGGCTAATTGACGCCTCGCTAATTTTGAATCATCACATATTAATACAGATGTTGACATACTATCTCTCTATTTTTAACCAGTTATACATACCAAAAGTGATACACGCATTTTTATTATAGAAGATATTTTTGTAACTGCATGTTAACCAAAGTATAGCCTATTTACAGTTTTTTTATATGATTGAATCATTACCAATTTTATAGAGGCACAGATAATACCTTGGTTACTCCAACGCAGTATAATACACTGACGCCTATTGCGTTAATTTAAAAAGGAAACTCCTATGCTCCGCTCATTAACTTTTGCCTTAAGTATTTTTTGTTCTATGGCTTTCGCTTCTGATATCCCAGAAAACACTCTCGATATAGGTAAAGTCTCTGCACAGGGTAAGACGGTTACTTTACTCGGTAAAGGTGTATCAGTTGGTGATAACGCACCTAATTTTAAAGTTGTCGATGGAAACTTTACACCTGTCACACTGGATAATTATAAGGGCCGAGCTATTTTAATTAGTGTAGTACCAAGTTTAGACACAGGTATTTGTAGTCTACAAACAAAACACTTTAACGAAAAAGTTGCGACGCAATTTCCTGCAGTTGTAATGCTTACTATTAGTGCCGATTTGCCATTCGCTCAAAAAAGATTTTGCAAAGCTGAGAACATAGACAAAATAACTACATTATCTGATTCTGTTTGGCGCGATTTTGGCCAAAAATATGGGTTAATTATTAAAGATATGGGGTTACTAACTCGCTCAGTAATAATATTAGACGAAAACCACAGCATTATTTATAAACAACTCGTTAGTAGCCTTTCAACTGAACCAGAATACAACAGCGTAATTAAGAAGCTTAAAACGCTGTAAAGTTAATATACCCATTCGCTTAATTAAGTGATCTATTTTTAGATAAGAAAATCGTATCCATGACAAGGCAAAAAATTCGTTATTGAGTTGTTATCACTAATTGCTCCTGCATTGCTCTACTTTCGGCATCCATGCCGTCGTATATCAGAATTTTTAACGCTGTTAACGTCATATTTAATCTCTCAAATTGATTAAGTATTCTAGACTTAAAACAAAAAACCGCCAATTGGCGGTTTTTTAATAGGCTTTTAAATTTAACCTAAAAGCTCACCAAGTTGTGAACTTACAGCTTCAACAGCTTGTGTACCATCTAGTTTGTGGTATTGAGTGTTACCAGCCGCCGCTTCTGCTTGGTAGTAATCAACTAATGGCATAGTTTGCTCGTGGTAAATACCTAAACGTTTACGTACTGTTTCTTCAGTATCGTCTGCGCGAACAATTAAGTCATCCCCAGTTTCGTTATCTTTACCTTCCACTTTTGGTGGATTATAAACAACATGGTAAACACGACCAGAACCAGGATGAACACGACGTCCGCCCATACGCTCAACAATCACTTCGTCAGCCACGTCAAATTCAATAACGTGATCAACCACTACGCCATTTTCTTTCATTGCATCGGCTTGAGGAATTGTGCGCGGGAAGCCATCAAGTAAAAAGCCTTTCTCACAATCCGCTTTAGTAATACGCTCTTTTACTAAACCAATAATAATATCGTCAGAAATTAGTTGACCAGCATCCATTACTTTTTTTGCTTCTAGGCCTAATGGCGTACCTTCTTTAATTGCTGCACGTAACATATCGCCAGTAGAGATTTGTGGAATACCGTATTTGTCCATTAAAAACTGAGCTTGAGTACCTTTACCTGCACCCGGCGCGCCCAAAAGAATAATGCGCATATTATTGTCCCCTAGTATGGATATTTATTTTAAAGCCTGAATTCTTCCACAAGCGCCGCCGATACTCAAGCAACTTATACTAATTGATGAGTTGTTGATGTATTTACAGCGCATTAAAAAAGGGAACACACGTTCCCTTTTATTTAAAGTACATAATTTATACTTTATCGACTGAGTAAATAGCTATTTGCTTAGTTCAAGCATTAGTTTATTTAAGCGAGTAACAAACCCTGTTGGATCTTTAAGTGTACCGCGCTCTGCAAGTAATGCTTGGTCTAGTAAAACATGTGACCACTGTGCAAACTTATCTTCATCTCGTTCGTCATTTAAGTGCTTAACAAGTTGATGCTCTGGGTTTAGCTCAAACACAGGTTTTGCTTCTGGTGCTGCTTGGCCCACAGACTCCATTAGCTTTTGCATTTGTGAGCTCATATCGTTGTCATCACTTACAACACATGCTGGAGAATCTGTTAGACGGTGCGTAAAGCGCACTTCTTTAACGTCATCACCAAGTGCTGTTTTAATACGCTCAACAAGGCCTGCCATTTCTTTTTCAGACTCTTCTTGTGCTTTTTTAGTTTCTTCGTCGTCAAGCTTACCTAAATCTAAATCACCACGTGTGATTGACTGTAGTTGCTTATCAGCAAATTCAGTTAAGTGGCTCATCATCCACTCGTCAACACGGTCACTTAGTAACAATACTTCAATGCCTTTTTTGCGGAAAATTTCTAAATGAGGAGAATTTTTCGCAGAAGTAAATGTATCAGCCACTACGTAGTAAATTTTGTCTTGCCCTTCGTTCATGCGCTCAACGTATTGCTCAAGCGACACATCTTGTGTTTCTGAATCAGTGTGTGTCGAAGAAAAACGAAGTAGCTTACATACGGCTTCTTTATTTGCCGCATCTTCAGCAGGGCCTTCCTTCATTACTTGACCAAACTCGTTCCAAAATACTTGGTAATCGTCAGCTTTGTTTTTAGCCATACGCTCAAGCATTTTAATAATTCGCGATGTACACCCTTTACGAATAGCTTGCGTTACTTTGTTGTCTTGTAGAATTTCACGAGATACGTTCAGTGGTAAATCGTTTGAATCTAGTAAACCTTTCACAAAGCGAAGGTAGCTTGGCATGAATTGCTCAGCATCATCCATTACAAAAACACGTTGTACGTAAAGTTTTAAACCACTTTGACGTTCACGGTTCCATAAGTCGAAAGGTGCTTTTTTAGGAATATATAAAAGGCTAGTGTATTCAGTCTTACCTTCAACCTTATTATGTGCCCAGCTAAGTGGCTCTTCCCAATCATGGCTTACATGCTTGTAAAACTCTTTGTATTCATCATCAGAAAGTTCTGATTTATCGCGTGTCCACAATGCAGTTGCGCGGTTAATGCTTTCCCACTCACCTGGTACTGCTGGAATTTTTTCGCCGTCTTCGCCTTCAGACTCTGGTACTTCTGCTTTAAACATTTGTACCGGCGTTGAAATATGGTCTGAGTATTTAGTAACAATGCCACGTAGACGGTAATCGTCAGCAAATTCTTTTTCTTCATCACGAAGATGTAAAATAATATCGGTACCACGGCCTTCTTTTTCAATTTCTTGAAGTGTGTATTCGCCTTCACCTTGAGATTCCCACTCGTAAGCTGTTGTTTCACCCGCTTTACGTGTACGAACAGTTACTAAATCGGCAACAATAAATGCTGAGTAAAAACCAACACCAAATTGACCAATTAATTGTGAATCTTTACTTTGATCCCCTGTTAAGTTTTTGAAAAACTCAGCAGTGCCTGATTTAGCAATAGTCCCTAATGAGCTAATGATTTCATCGCGCGTCATACCAATACCATTATCTGAAATGGTAATTGTATTTGCTTCTTTATCTGCGCTAATACGCACACGTAAATCAGCATCACCTTGGTATAGATCGCCTTGAGATAGTGCTAAAAAGCGTAACTTGTCTGCCGCATCTGATGCGTTTGACACAAGTTCACGTAAAAATATTTCTTTATTAGAATAAAGAGAATGAATCATTAAGTTTAATAATTGTTTTACTTCTGTTTGAAAGCCTAATGTTTCTTTTTGAGCTGCAGTCATTTATATATCTCCAATTTGCAAAGTGTCTGCGTTATCCACTTAATATGGGGTGAGGTGTTAGAACTTCAAGGGAAAAATTTAAAAAAGGTGAAACGAAAACAAAGAACCATAAATTTATTTAAAACGAGTGCGGGCAATTAATATGAATTTTCTCGCCGCTGACGGGGTGCTCAAAATATAAATCGCTTGCATGTAATTGTAAGCGCCCAGCCATATTTTCACTTTGCGCACTTTTATATAAATCGCAACCTAAAATAGGGTGGCCTATAAACTGGCTGTGTATTCTCAATTGATGAGTACGCCCAGTAACTGGCGTAAATTGCACTAAGGTTCTGTATGGTTGTTTTAGCCGTTCCAGTACTTTATATTCACTGACTGCGGTTTTGCCAGTCGATTGGCAAATTTTAACTCGCGGAAAAAGCAGCTTATCTTTTGCTATTGGTGCAGTAATTTCCCCCTCACTAACAGCCAAGCACCCTTCAAGCATTGCTACATAACGCTTTTGAATAGTACGTGCCTGAAACTGTTTATTAAGATGCTTTGACGCAATCGCGTTTAATCCAACAATCATAATGCCCGATGTACCCAAATCTAGCCGATGCGGTAACTTAGCCTCAGCAAAAGCGGCTGTTAACCCTTTTTGACCATGTACTAAACGGTAATGCACTGAATCCCAATTAAGCGTATTTTTGCCCGACAAACTCAATAACCCACTGGGTTTATTGATCAATAAAATATCGTCATCTTGATATAATATTTCAATAAACCCGTCGCACTTAGGCGCTACAAAATCATCAACAATAATATGTGGCTCTGAAGGTGTATGCGATGTTGAGTTATCTATTAAATTAATCATTAAATTAATCAACACCTTTAGAGTGAAGCGCTTTCAAAGCTAAAACATGCTCACGTAAATCGTCTGCTACTACTTTGTCAGCTGCAATCGGGCCACCCACTGCAACCGACACCAAAGACCATTTTAATCGCGGTAATTGCCACTTAGCTTTACGGCTAAACATACTCCCCCACAAGCCCCCTAAATGCACAGGAATAACGGGCACAGGTGAGCGTTCAATAATGCGCTCGATTCCACGGCGAAAGATATCCACTGAGCCGTCACTGGTTAGTTTTCCTTCAGGGAAAATACCAACAAGTTCACCTTTATTAAGCGCAGCACCCACTTCATCAAACGCTTTTTTAAACGCTTCAGGATTGGTTTTTTCACTATCAATGGGAATAGCTTTAGCCATTTTAAATAACCAATGCAGAGCTGACGAATAATAAATAGGGGCAAATACCATAAATCGAATAGGCCTTGGTGAGGCGGCTAAAATAAACATCCAATCAACAAAACTCACGTGGTTGCACACAATAACAGCAGCGCCTTCATCAGGTATATTACTTTCACCTTTAGTACGCACTCTGTACATACAAATGGCCAAAATATAAATAACAAAGCGTAAAAAGAATTCAGGTACTTTAGTATAAATATAAGCAGAAATAAGTAAATTTAGCCCCGCAAGTAGCAATAATAGCTCTGAAATACTCCACTGAAAAACAGACAGCGTTACAATACTTAAAACAGCACTACCGACCATAAACAAGGCATTTAATACATTGTTAGCCGCTATAACTCGTGATCGACTCGCTTCTTCAGTCCGTTGTTGAATAAGCGCATATAGCGGTACAGTGTAAAAACCGGCGCCAATGCCTATGCCTGCCATCCATATGAAATGCCACATCATATCGCCTGTTTTCAATACCTGTTCGAGTGTTAATAATTCAGTATTTTGAGGTTTATAGGTACTAATAGCGGGCTCTTGGCTCAGTAAATATAAAAACAAGGTAATTAAAATAGCGCCAAAGGGCACAATGCCTAGCTCAATACGAGAGCGAGATAACTTTTCACACAGTAATGAACCAATAGCAATACTCAATGAAAACACAACCAGTGCACTGGTTACCACCAATTCATCGCCGCCCATTACATGTTTTACATAATTTGGTAGGGACGTTAAAACGATGGCGCCAATTAACCAAAACCAGCTGATCCCAAGCACTGACTTACCAACCGATTCTGTTTGCGAATTAAGTGCTGTAAATACGTTTTTTGTGGATGAAAATATATTATAGGTAAATTTTAAGTTTGGCTCGTTCGCCTCACTAACGGGTATAAAGCGACTGCTTACGTAACCCATAACGGCCAGTACTAATACTGCTATACTTATAAGCGTAGGACCTACCGATTGAGTAATATAGTAAGTGCCAAAAATTGTACCAATCAGTATTGCTACAAACGTGCCCGATTCAACCAAGGCATTCGCTTTTGTTAATTCGCTAGGTGCTACGTGCTGGGGTAAAATAGAGTATTTTAATGGCCCAAAAAACGTACTTTGTACACCCATTAAAAATACGGTGGCTAACATTAACCACACATACTGAGTTAAAATAGAGACTGCCCCTACAACCATAATAGGGATTTCAAATAGTTTTACGATTCTGATAAGTTTGGATTTTTCTGTTTTTTCAGCAAGCTGCCCCGCCATCCCTGAAAATAAAAAGAACGGAAGAATAAATAATCCCGCAGCAATATTAGAATAAAGTGCGCCATCTGCAAGCGTTGCAGCCTGAAATATCAATAGAATAAGCACTGATTGCTTATACACGTTATCGTTTATTGCTGAGAAAAACTGCGTAATAAAAAGCGGTAAAAAACGCTTACTACCCAGTAATGTACCTTGGTAGGGTTGATTATCTTTCATTGTATTCCTTACGAATTAGAGACATAGCCCAAAAATATATTATACCAATTCGTTTAATTAAATGATCTACTTTTAGGGCGGAAAAACGTGTTGATAGCTAGGCAAAAATTCGCTATTTAGTTGCTCTAACTGAGAACTTTTTAACGCAGGTAGCGACACGTTTAGCCCAGCAAAATGATTAAGTATTATTGCGGATTGGTATTAGACTGCTTCTAAGCTTACCTTAAAAACAAAAAGCCTACATAAGTTAATCATGTAGGCTTTTACAATATGTTTTCAAATAGTGACTTTAAGTTAGTCTTGAGTAACAGCGCGTCTGCCACTAAAGGCATGCATCAGCGTTCTACCATCAACCAAATCAAGCTCGCCCCCCACAGGAATACCGTGAGCAATACGCGAGGCATCTACTTTATATTTATGACAAAGCTGCGCAATATAATGAGCAGTAGTTTCACCTTCAACGGTAGGGTTGGTCGCTAAAATAACCTCATTAATACCGCCTTGAGCAAGTTTTTGCTCTAAAACGTCTAAGCCAATTTCTTTAGGGCCGATACCGTCAATTGGCGATAAATGACCCATTAAAACAAAATATAACCCTAAGTACTGGCCTGTTTGCTCTATAGCGAGTACATCAGTAGGCGATTCAACAACACATAATATGCCGCTGTCTTGGCGCTTTGTACTTAAACAAATATCACATTGCGTTTGTTCGCAAAAGGTGCGACAAGACTGGCAATGCCCTATGGCGGTCATTGCTTTAGTCAATGCATTGCCCAGCTGAGTGCCTCCCTTTCGGTCGCGCTCTAATAAATGAAAGGCAATACGTTGCGCTGACTTTGGACCAATGCCCGGTTGACAGCGCAGTGCTTCTATAAGCTGATTTAAACTATCTGAAAGTTGCATTATTTACTTAAAACGGCATTTTCATACCTGGTGGTAATTGCATACCGCCAGTTACTTTACCCATGCGCTCTTGTGTTTCTTCTGCAACACGGCGTACAGCATCGTTACATGCTGCTGCAAGTAAGTCTTCAATCATGTCTTTGTCGTCTTCCATTAAGCTCTCATCAAGCTGAACACGACGTACATTGTGGTTACCAAGCATAGTTACTTTAACTAAACCTGCACCGGCTTCACCAACAACTTCAAGAGTTGCGATTTCGTCTTGGGCTTTTTGCATGCGATCTTGCATTTGCTGCGCTTGCTTCATCATGTTGCCCATTCCACCTTTAAACATAACTTTCTCTCTTTCTTTTAATACATTAATTAACATGAACATAAGGGCGATTGTAAGTAATTACAATGCCTGAATACTGTTTTCGTCAATTTCGGCGCTAAATACTTGCTGAAATTGTACTATGTTTTCATCCGATGTGATCACATCGATTGCTTGTTGATGACGACCTGCATCAATTTTTTGCTGAATAAGATAAGGAGAGTCAATAACTCCCTTAGCAAAATTAATACTTAACGACACGTTATGCTCATAAATACTCGACAATGCGGCATCTAACCTTTGGCGAAGCATCGGTGTATCTAAATGCTTTTGAGATTCATCAACATCTATATGTAAACTGTTGCCTTGCTTGGTAAATATTGAATGCAACGCAAATTGGCGCATACGACCGCCCAGTCCCATACGTTTAATTAAATAAGCCCACTCATCTTGTTGGTGTGCAAACCTAATTTCACTAATTGGACTTTGAAAATCATCAGGCACGGGAATGCTAATTTCCTCGGGCGCTGCTTCAGGTACTTTTTGAGGGTTTATTTGCTCAAGCAGCTCTGGCGCTAGATTTTCAGTAATTGTTTGGTGCTTTGCTTTAAAATCTATTTTTTCAGGTTTGTCAAAACCTTGATTATTAGCCGGTGTTTGGCTCCCCGTTACTGGGAGCGGTGGCTTTTTTTCACTTTCACCTACTGTATCAGTAGCCCAAGGCGGGTTGTCTGACTGTGTAGGTACTGACTTATGGTTTTGTGATACAGCGCTATTTGGCCGCTCAGCTGACTGAGCCACTGTATTTTCATTTTTTGGCACTGCACCGACATTATGAGTACGGCTAATAACAGTACTGTTAGATACGTTTGATGAACTAGCCTTTGCCGTATTTAAGTTTGTCCCAGAAAGCTTTCCTGAGCCTGATATATTACGATCACGCAATATGCGCGCAATAGCCGATTGCGCTTTTGCCTCGCGTTCAACTATCGAAGCATTTTCATCGTGTTGTTGCTGGTTTTGCAAGTCTGATTGCGGGTCAAAACTATTTTTTTCAATACTTGTTGAGTGTTCCGGCAAATGATTTTGCTGATTAGCACTTATATCCTTTTGTGGATTAAACCCCTGATCAACAGCGCTACTCATCACATCATCAAACTGCGCGGCCAATGTTTGCTCTACATCACTGTGTTGCATGTAAGCTTCATCTTCACTTTGATGCTGTGTTTGAGCATCCGAAACAACATTGGTTTGCGGTGGCTCATTAGCTGAAGCCTGTTGCTTTGAAGCGTTTTCACTTTGTTGAACTGGTTGAACTACTGCAACTTGGGCTGGCTCATTATTACTTTGCACGACGTCATTATTTGATGTCTGAGCGGCAGCATTAGGTAAAGGCTCTATCTCAACGGCTCTAGGCTGTTCTGTATTGCTAACTGGCTTAGTATTATTTACTGGAGCACTGCTTTGGCTAGCTACGGTGTCTTGCGATGTTTTGTTTTTATTTAATATATCTCGCAGTGCATTTGCTCGGCCTTGTTTATTTTGGACGGGCTCTTCGTTGGCTGTGTGTACAACTTGTTGGGCATCTGTAGGCTTAAATGCTAATAATCTTAGCATAAGCATTTCAAAACCTAATCTAGGCTCTGGTGCCCATTGTAAATCTTTTTTACCGTTTAAAAGTAACTGGTAATAAATTTGTATTTGTTGCGGACTCGTATGCTGTGCAACGTGCGTTATGTAATCAGCGTTCGTTTCATCAAGCCCTGCTGCCTGTGGTACTAATTGAGTCAGTTGAGTTAAATGTGTTAACGCAATTAAATCATCAAGTAAGGCAATATAGTTTGGGTTTCTGCTCGCAACGTGTGCTATTTCGCTCATTAAAGCTGTGCCATCTTGGGCAAGTAGTGCAGCTAATAGGCTTTGGCTATAATGTGTATCCATCAAACCAAGCATTGTTTGTACTGCTTGATTATTAATATCACCATTTGTTTGTGCTATAGCTTGATCGGTTAAGCTCAGTGCGTCACGCATACTGCCGTCAGCGGCTTTTGCAATAATACTAAGTGCATCATTGTCATAGCTGAGCTGTTCTTGAGTAAGTACGTGCTCAAGCTGTGCTTTAATTTCACTTTGCGACAAGGCATTTAAGTTAAATTGTAAACAACGAGATAAAATAGTAACTGGTAACTTTTGTGGATCGGTCGTCGCTAATAAAAATTTCACATGCTCTGGTGGTTCTTCAAGCGTTTTTAAAAGTGCATTAAAACTGTGCTTTGAGAGCATATGAACTTCATCGATTAGATATACTTTATAACGTCCACGCGTTGGCGCATATTGAACGTTATCGAGTATTTCGCGGGTGTCCTCTACTTTAGTTCGAGAAGCCGCATCTATTTCGAGTAAGTCAATATAGCGTCCTGCTTCTATATCTAAACAGCTGCTACATTGACCACACGGATTTGCAGATATACCTTCGTCGCAATTTAAGCTTTTAGCAAAAATACGCGCAATGGTCGTTTTACCCACACCGCGGGTTCCAGTGAATAAATAAGCGTGATGCAGTCTATTTTGTGTAAGCGCATTTACAAGCGCTTGCTTAACATGAGACTGCCCAACCAATTCATGAAAGGTTTGAGGACGCCATTTTCTCGCTAGAACCTGATAACTCATCGATTACTCGCCTTCAAATTCAACCAATTTTAGGATTTTAATACCCATTTTCTTGATGCGCTGCTCGCCACCTAGTTCTGGTAATGACACAACAAATGCTGCATCTGTAGCTTCGCCACCTAGTTTATGAACTAATTTAGCAGTGGCTTCAATTGTACCGCCAGTAGCTAATAAATCATCCACTAACAATACTTTATCGCCAGGTACAATTGCATCTACATGCAGCTCTAATGTATCTTCACCGTATTCTAGCAAGTAATCTTGACGAATAACTTCGCGCGGCAACTTACCTGGTTTACGTACTGGAATAAAGGGAATGCCTAACGCGTAAGATAACGGCGCACCAAAAATAAAGCCACGCGATTCTGTGCCAATTATTTTAGTAAAACCTTGATCTTTATATTCAGCGATAAAAGCGTCAATTGTGGCTTTAAAGGCTTCTGGATTTGCCATTAAAGTAGTTACATCGCGAAACATAATGCCCGCTTTTGGATAATCAGCAATTGTAGTGATGCTGTTTTTGATAATTGCTGGTGTTACTTGAGTCATAATTTTAACTGCTCAATTATTTATATTACAAAGCAGGTGATTATAACCTTAACTGACCTTTAAATGCGAGTTTGACGTTATTATAGTTTAAGCGGGGTAATTAAAAATAAAGAGGTTCAAGGCTGAAGTAAACAACAGCCTTAATAAACGCTATGCATTTTAGGTTAAGCTAGTGATCCAACCTAAAATTGCATTTAAACAACCAATTCCTGCAAATATAGCTAAAAATGCAAGAAAGTAAGTAGCGTTGAACGGATCTTTAAAGTCTTTATCATCTGACATTGGTACAACCTTTTATTAAGCACGGCAAATAAGGCTGTCATAATAGACGATGTAAAATTATCAATAAAGACCTTAATCTTGATTTTTTGTCACAATGACACCGCGTTCAACCATTGCATTAAGGGTAACCAACGCACCTTGAGCAATTTGCTCTGCATTAAATTGTGGAGCGTGAGCTAATACCTGTTGGCAAACGTTGTCAAATGTCGCACCTTCACTTACCTCTATGATTGACAATAGCAAAGCTGTCATCGCATTTGTTGCTAAAAACTGCACATCATCATTTTCGTCTCTATATACAACAAAGTAATTAGGCTGAGTTGATGGCTCTTTAGGTATAAACTCTGTGCTGATATTTTGAACCGGAAATTGATAACTTAAATTTCTTGCAGCGTTAGATAAATACAAAGCAGAACTAGTGAGTGCTGTTGTTTGTAATTTTTGCGCTTGCTCATCTTCATGTGCAATCGATACATCTAGCTCTACCCATTCGTAATGAGCAAGCTCTAGCATAAACACGGGGTCGTGTTTTTTCATTTTATAATCACTTGATAAGTAATTAATAAACTCCCCTGCTATATCTAAAAAGTACGGCGAATGACAATCATATTCGCTAAAGAACTGACGTACGAGGGAATGCCATTGTTTGTCTGTGTATAAGGTTTTTAACACCGGAAAACCTGATGATACAAAACCTTCAATATTATTAAAAAATAGATCGCGATAAATGGCCATACGTCTATCTTCAATACCGCTGGGCCGTTTATTTTTTTTAGGCTCGCGAATATGCGCCATAAATTCGTTTTGTATTTCAATAAAGCTCATCACTAGGCACTCTTTTAATGTTTATAAAGGCTTATATTAAGCTCGTTGTTTTGAAACACTTGAATTAAGGTATTTAGCTTGCAGCCCATGAATTATATCCAACTCTTTGGTTAACACATTCATAGTAGGGATATTAAAGTCACGCTCAAGCAAAGTTGGAAACACACCATGTACTTCGTACGCCTTATCAAGTAGCTTCCACACAGGATCAATGACATCTGCGCCATGTGTATCAACTATTAAGTCATCAGCCTCATTGTAGTGCCCTGCAACGTGTCCATAAGCAATACGCTCAGAAGGTAACCCTGTTAAAAATGCTTGCGCGTTATAGGCATGATTTATCGAATTAACGTAAATGTTATTCACATCGAGTAAAAGCTTGCAGTCAGCTTGCTCTAAAATAGTATTCGTAAATTCAAGCTCTGATAATTGCTGCCCAGGAGCACCATAATAAGAAACATTTTCTATCGCAATTTGTTGCTCAAGTATATCTTGAACTTGCTTAATACGTGGTACAACGTGTGCTATCGCATCTTGAGTAAACGGAATAGGCATTAAGTCATACATATGGCCCGCGCCAGAGCAGTAACTTAAGTGCTCACTAAAAAATTTTATATTGTGCTCTTTAAAAAAAACTTTTAAAGATTTAACAAATTCAACATCCAGTGGCTCGGGCGAGCCGATAGAAAGTGACAATCCATGGCACACAAAATTATTTGCATCTGTTAATGTTTTAAACTGTTTCTTAAAGCGCCCACCTAATTTTAGCCAATTCTCTGGTGCAACTTCTAAAAAATCTACTTGATTAGGTACGTGTTCAAGCAGTTCATTAAGCATTTCTCGTCGGAGGCCAAGACCAACCATTCCGAAATCTATACTTTTAGTTTGTGTCATAACTACCTCTAACTTAACAAAAAAGGGCCTTAAGGCCCTTTTAGCATACCTTATTTAAAATAAGATATTAACGGCCACCACATTTACCTTCGCCGCACTTACCTTCTTTTTTACCTTTTGCGTCGCCGCCACATTTACCTTCGCCGCACTTGCCTTCTTTTTTACCTTTTGCATCGCCGCCACATTTACCTTCGCCGCACTTGCCTTCTTTTTTACCTTTGGCATCGCCGCCACATTTGCCTTCGCCGCACTTGCCTTCTTTTTTGCCTTTAGCATCGCCGCCACATTTGCCTTCGCCGCACTTGCCTTCTTTTTTACCTTTGGCATCGCCGCCACATTTACCTTCACCACATTTACCTTCAGCAGCATCTAGTTGATAACCTGTCACTAACTGTTGAAACTCAAATGGGTTAGCTTGTACATCAGCAGATACAAAACTTGCAGAGCCAACAACTACTGCACCTAAAGTTAACGCGATTGTATTTTTTCTAACTGTATTCATTTTATGACTCTCTTTAATCAAGGATTGTAAATCTCAGCAATATAAATGTATTTTTAAATTGCTTGTATGCTTAAGTAGACCCGCACAAAAATAAAAACTTTCAATTATTTTCATAATATTTGCTTTTGCACTTACTTCATTAAATATGGTCGGTAATTACAGATTTATCAATGTAAGATTTACAGGTAAACTATGCGTCCTGTTTTTCTCAGAAATAATCACCTTATGAAACTTGTTTTAGCGCCTATGGAAGGTGTTGTCGATTTTAAAATGCGTCAATTACTCACCGACATCGGTGGGTTCGATTTATGCGTTACCGAGTTTGTAAGAGTGGTTGAAACATGTTTACCCGATAAAGTTTTTCACCGCTATTGCCCTGAATTACATAATAATGGTTTTACGCGAGCAGGAACGCCTGTGCGTATCCAACTACTCGGACAAGAAGCGAACCCTTTAGCAGAAAATGCGATTAGAGCTATAGCATTAGGTTCTCACGGTGTTGATCTTAATTTTGGCTGTCCAGCAAAAACGGTTAACCGTAGTCGAGGCGGGGCTGTGCTGCTTAAAGATCCTGACCACATGTATACGATTATTAAAGCAGTCCGAGACGCTGTAGATGATCAGCATGAAGTTAGTGCAAAAATCCGCTTAGGATTTGATGATGATAGTAACAGCCAAGAAATTGTAGATGCGGTTGTCAGTGCTGGAGCAAATAGCATTGCAATACATGCTCGCACCAAACGTGATGGCTATAATCCGCCTGCTTATTGGGAAAAAATTCCACCAATAATAAAAGATAAAAATATTGCCGTTGTTGCCAATGGTGAAATTTGGCAAGTAGAAGACGCAATGCTTTGCCAAAAACGAAGTGGATGTACTAATTTAATGCTTGGTCGTGGCGCCCTTTCGCACCCTGATTTAGCAAAAAAAATTAAAGCTCATGTAAATAATGAACAATACGATGGACTTGAGTGGGAGCATATTATTTATCACTTAATCCACTCTGCTATTCATCAAGACCCTGCAAAGGATGAAAAATATTTTGCGTCACGTACTAAACAATGGCTTGGTTACCTAAAACGCCAATACCCACAAGCTATCGATTTATTTGATGAAATCAGACGTTTAAAAAGTAAAGAAGATGTGGCAAGCGTATTAAATAAATACGCCAAAGCACCGCAACTTGATTCAAATCATAACAGCTAACTTAAAGCCTATAGATAATATCAGTATAACGTAAAGCCAATTTAATAAGGTTGTACTGATAATGCATCATCAACAAAGACTGAACGATGAAATAGCGCAAGTTAAATTAAATATATTAACTATGCTTTCTAAATCAGCCTACCCTGCACATCACCATTTAATACAAATTTTAGATAATAAAGCCAACAATGAATGGTTAGACTGTGCGGCAGAAAAGTTAGGTCCGGAGTATGCTATTTTAATTAGTCGCATGACTAAATTAGAAGCTGCCGTTAGCCAAATAGAGATTGGCCAATATGGTTACTGTTGTGACTGCGAAGAAAAAATATCAGCAAAGTTACTTGAGCAAGACCCTGCAACTCAACGATGTATAAAGTGCGCACCATAAGCGCACTTTCACATCATTACATCATTTGCTTTATAAAACTAAATGATTGCCCAGGGTAGAGAATTATATCTTCAACTAAATACTGAGCCTCTTCTGGACTCATTTTTAGGCGCTTTACAAGGTTCACCTTTGCTTGAGGCAAAGTCCACGCATGATAGTGAATACCTATATCTGATTCCATCATCGCAAGCATCAATGTTTTATCTTTATCAGACATGTCCATATTGCTCGCCATTGCAGGTAAGTCTTGATAGTTAGCCTGCCAATCCAAGCCTTCTATTAATTTTTCATCAGATAAATACTGAACTAAAAACGATTTCTGGTGAGAAGTTGGCTGTTTACTGTCGAATGCAACACGATCTAATACTTTTATTTTTTCATTTAAAAGAGTAACCCATTCTAATGGTGAATGTACTTCGCCACTAAAGTAATTAAGTTTGCTCTGATACCACTGGGTTCCATTTGGCAGGCCTCTTAGACCAACACTCCCCCTGGGCCTGTAACTAGCTAAATAATCGCTAAAAGCCCTTATATGGCTTTTAAGCGCTGGTTGAACGTCGTTAGTGCCTATCGCACTCAATACATAACTTTGTAACAATGCAAGTTCAACTTTATTCAGTTTTAAATTGCTTTGTTTAGCACTGTCTAACGTTTCTTGGGTTAACTTAAGCCAGGTAATAACATTATCCGGTGTGTTTTTTGTGCCTTCAAAAGCAAGCATGTTCTTTAATACATCTACTTGAGCCGGCCAATTAAAATAGCGCTCAGGAAAACGCTCTGCAATAACCAAGTAATTTACTTGCGCTATTTGATTGAGATTAAGCTCCATGCCCATTAAGTTCTGATAAATAGTATGGCGTTTAGCTAAATATGCATCAGAAAAGACCAATTGCTCTTTAGTAATTTTATCTGTTTTATTAGCGCCTGATAGTACAAGCGCCATGTTTAAAGTTTTTAAACCGACTTGTGCATCTTCAAATGACTCGTAAGGTTGAGGCTGCTTTGAACATGCGACTAAAAATAGACACAGTAGTAATGAAAAAGAGAGCTTTTTATACATAGTAATTCCAATAAAAAAAGCCCCAGAGGGGCTTTTTAAAAGTTGCTTTAGCTAATAAAAATTAAATTTTAACACCGTTGCGAGCGGCTTTATCTTTAATGTATGTAGCCCAACCCTTTGCAAACTTGCGAGTGCGTGGGTCATCCATGGCTTTAGTAATAGCAGCATGAGCTTGCTTGTACTTGCCTTGGTAATAATATGCTTCAGCTAAATCTGAGTAAATAGTGCCCTTTTTATCAGAGCCTAGCTCTAATGCTTTGTTCAAACGAACAACAGCAGCACTAAATTTTTCAGACTGTAAAAGTAATGAACCTGCTTTGCGGTAAAGCTCAGCGTCTTCATCAAATTTAGCAGCTTCTTCATAATACTTAGCAGCTTTAACGAGATCTTTAGAACGATGGTAATTACTAGCAATCGCGCTAACGTTTTGCTTAGTACGTTTAACATTCTTTTCTTTAATAGCCTTCTCAAGCGTAACAGCCGCTTTAAAAGGAATTTCATTTAAAGAATAGAAGTTAGACAATACTTTGTAATCGACTTCAGCTTCAAAAAAACCTTGGTTGAATGCTACTTCCATGGTCGAAAGACCTTTTTTGTAGTTTTCAGTTTGTAGGTAATATTTACCTAAACTAACCCAAGCTTTTTTATCATCAGGCCAAACACGAACAATTTCTTCACCAACTTTGACCATATTATTATAGTCTTTAAGCTCGAAATAAGAGCCTAACTTTAATTGGTAAGGAGCTTTGTTCGGCTCCTTTTGAAGCGAAATTGCTTTGTCTGCTGGACCGAAAACATCACGAAATTGTTTCAACTCGTAGTTAGCTTGCGCAATACGTGTGTAAACTTTCGGATCTTCATCGCCCGTAAAATCAATCCATGCTAAATATGCTTTTTTAGCTTCTTGATACTTTTGAGTACCAATAAGTAAATCGCCTAATAACTTAAGGGATTGTTCCTGATCAGCAAAGTTTAAAACATCTGGCGCAACCGCCTGCTTAGTATATTTAATCGCTTCATCATACTTTTCTACCTGCGCGTACATGCTACCTAAGTAACGATTTACAGTCGCCTTATCAAAGTCATTAGATGGATCAATATCTTTTAGCAGAACAATTGCTTCTTCAACTTTTTCTTCACCGTACAAATCAAACGCTTTAATTACCTTTTTACCAGTACGCTCGCCCATGATTTTAGTTTTTGCTTTCTTACGCTCTTCAATCTTTGCGTAGTCTGGCGCCGCTAAAACAGATGCTGTTAATGTAGCACCTGACACAGACATAAGAATCGCAAGAGCAGTTACTTTAGAAAAATTTCTCATTACTCGCCTCCTTAATTGCCTTGGTTAAGTTTAAAGTCTAATTGAACTTGTAAACCCGGTTGTATTTGAGGTTTTCCGTCAATGATCTTAGGACGGTACTTCCACTTACGCAATGCGCGCTTAGCTTCACGGTCAAAGATACGTTTTGGATCGGCGTCAATTACTTCAACGTCAGTCACTCCACCTAACTCATCAATTGTGAACGAAAGTTGAACCCAACCTTCTTTACCATCACGTGCTGCTTGCGTTGGATATTTTGGTTCTATACGAACGATAGGTGTCGCATCACCATCACGTCCAAATGCACCAGGACCACTTAGTCCACCTGCCGAACTACCAACATCAATGCTTCCCATATTAAATGACATAGCACCAGGTGTTGGACTGTTATTTTCCGGCTGTGGCGGCTGCGGTTTAGGCGGCTGCTTTGGTGGCGGAGGAGGCGGAGGCGGTACACGCTTCCTCTCCTGCACCTTAGATTCAGGCGGATTCGTCATTATTTCGACTATGATCTGCTCTTTTTGTTCCGTATTACGGTCAGCCCCACCAGAGATGAGGAAAGCCATGAAGTAGAACAAGCCGAAAGTAACTGCCCCACCTGCAATCAGTGAAAACAGAAAACGAATCATTACTGATCTCCAGCTATTGAAATTCTCAGGTTATCACCCGTCGCTTTAATCTGGTCCATAACTTTAACCACTACGCCATGTTTTGCTTCTTTATCAGCTTGCAAAATCACAACTTCAGTAGGTTGTTCTGCTAATAAACTTTCGATTTTTGCTGAAATACGTTCAACATCAACCTGCTGTTTATCAATCCAGATTTCGCCGTTACTACGGATAGCAATAAAAATGTTAGCATTTTTTTGCTTAGTAGCTTGGGCAGCTTTTGGTTTATTGACCTCGATACCAGCCTCTTTAACGAACGATGTAGTTACGATAAAGAAAATAAGCATGATAAATACGATGTCAAGCATTGGCGTCATATCAACCGCTGCTTCTTCTTCTTCACGAAAACGTTGTTTACGTGCCATATTTAATTCTCTCTCTAGTGATGAGGCATACTATCAATAAGTTTGGCTTTCACCATTTTAGCTTTTGTCTCAAGACGTGAGCTAAAAAATACTCCAGATAGTGCCGCAACCATTCCAGCCATTGTCGGGATTGTTGCCATTGAAATACCTGATGCCATTAATCTTGCGTTACCTGTACCCTGGTTGGCCATGGTTTCGAAAACCGAGATCATACCAGTAACAGTACCAAGTAAGCCTATTAAAGGACAAACAGCTACTAATGTCTTAATCAACAACATACGCTGATCTAATTTTTCAGACGCTTCAGAAATCCATGCTTCACGGATTCTGTGTGCGTACCAAGACGTAGTGTCTTGGCGGGCATCCCACTTTGCTACAATTTCTTTCGCTGTGCGAGGAAACTCTGCAAGTAAGAACCAATAGCGCTCAATCATTAAAACCCACATCAGAAAGAGTGCTATCGCGACCACGTATAAAACCTGGCCGCCTGTGCCAACAAAATCCCTGATAGATTCCCATATCTCCATCAGGACTAGCATTAGGCTTTCTCCTTCTCCGCGTGAGTAGCAACGATACCCGCGCTTTGCTCATCAAGGATGTGTAATACCGACTTACTACGACCAGCTACTAGAGCATGAAGTAGAATTAGTGGTAATGCAGCAATTAGACCTAGCGCTGTAGTTACAAGTGCTAGAGAGATGTTACCTGCCATGATCTTCGGATCACCCGTACCGAACAATGTGATTGTTTGGAACGTTAAGATCATACCGATTACAGTACCTAGTAGACCTAGTAATGGTGCGATTGCAGCAAGAATCTTGATTATATTGATACCAGCTTCGATGCGTGGCGTTTCACGTAGAATCGCTTCATCAAGTTTAAGCTCAAGGTTTTCAACATCTTGGTTCTTGTTGTCATGGTACACTTTAAGAATACGACCCAGTGGGTTATTTGTATTCGGTGTAGCAACATTTTTAAGTTGGCTCTTAATCTTACTTGTAGTAAGCGTAAGGTCAACAAAGCGAATTAGAGTAATTAGCATACCTAGGCCTAGTAAGGCTGTGATGATATAACCAACTACGCCACCTTGATGGAAGTATTCCATAAGGGTCGCTTTTTGAGTATTGATACGTAAGATAGCACCACGAGTCGGGTCAATATAAACACCAGCGTAGTTATCTGGAGATGTATTTTCAAGCGCTGTGATACCGTCTAAAATGTAACCATCTGGTTGCTTACCTAGAGGCTGGATAGACTTAGTCTCTGGTGAATAAATTAAGTAACCATCGTCTGTAACTAAGTTAAAGTTACCGATACGCGTTACTTTCTTCATTGACGGGTTACCATCAAGGCCAGCAACTTCAGTTTCGAATGTTGAAACTTTAGCTGATTCAGTCATTTCTGTTTGTAGTGAAATCCAAAGTTCTTCTAATTCACGAACAGTTGGAAGTTCTTTAGCAGCAGCTAATGAACGTAATATTTCAGCACGACCTGGCTTTTCAGCACTAACAAGTGATGCTTCGATCGAACCGATAGCGTCTTGAGCTGCACGACGTACAACACCAAACATTTCACCTAAAGTACCTTGTGCGCTTTGAAGAGCTTGCTCTTTCTCTGCTAAAGTATTTTCATTTTGTGCATATTGCTTAGCTAAACTAACGCCACGTGCTTTTTCAGAAGCAAGTTGGCTTTTAGCTTTGTTAAGTAATGATTGCTTGTCAGCACGTTCAGATAAGAACTCTTGCTCACGTTGCTTATTAATTTTACCTTCAGAGATACGCTCTTGCTTTACTTGCTCAAGGATTTTATCTAGAGCTCCAGTATTTGCATGTGCATTAAGCGCGGTACCTGCAGAAACAGTTAGTACTGCTGCAACAGCAAAACCTTTAAATAGTTTCTTCATTATTGATTACTCCGCGCCAAAGATAGGTAGTTTAACAAGTTCTAATGTCGCTTGCTTACGCGCCATACGAATAACTTCTTTAACAGGTTTTAGGTATTCTTCACCTAATTCTTTCCACTGTTTAGTGTTGTTATCCCACACCCAAGCATGTTTCAAGTCAAAAGATTGAGCAACGTAAGTTATACGACCTAATTGACCGATATCAACGTTAATGCTCTTACCATCAACTTCTAATGTACCTTGTGAAGCAGATACAAGTGAACTGTATGCTGTTTCAATAGTGTAAGCTTCAAGTACTTGACGGAATTTTTCAGACGTCGTTACAGACGCAGAAACCATGATTTCACGTAGTCTTTCAACACGTCCTAAACGCGTTTCAAGATTAAATGGAACGTCCGCTTTGATGAATTGCTCAAGCGTATCGATCATGCGATACATCAAAGGCACAACGTTTTGTTTAGTGTTATCAATAGTAGCGATTTGACGATCAAACGATTCAATAGACGCATTTTGGCTATCAACCAAGCGTGATACATGATCGTTATACACTTTCATAAGTTCAGTCTCATCAACGATGCTACGGTACTCAGCGATTAGCTCTTGAGTTTGACCATATACATTGTCAATTTTAGTTTGAGACTTAACAGCAGCCTTTTGAATTTGTTGACCTGCTTTTTGCACGTCATTCAAAGGATCTGCAATCACATTGCTGCTTGCAAATGCAAATGCGCCAACCAACGCAGTTGCTACAAGACTCTTTCTGATTTTAACAGACATAGTTCCCAACCAATTAAGTAATGTTACTTTTATAATTTAATTATCAACCCATAAGGAAGACAACCCTGATATCTTTTAATAGATATCAACCTTCCAATAATGCTAAATGCAATAAGCGCTGTCAACTTGATGTTTGCTTATCTCAGTAAATAAATAGCCAGTTCAAAGCTTACACTAAAGGACTGCATACCAAATGTTAACAATATTGTAACCAGTCTTATTCTTAATATTTCTATCAAAGCCTTTTAAGGGGTATGTTTATTGGGTGTCGCCCTTATAAAAACAACAAAAATGCAACATTCAATTGAAAATGAATTCGCCCTGAAAAAAAACAAAAAAAAATATACTTATTTCTTATATAAGTTTTTTTTTGGCCAACTTCATGCCTTTTTAACTGGTTTTAAACGCTTCATCTGAAAAAACAAACCGTTTATCGCACAAGAAAACATCACAAAATGCCTTTATATTGAATTAATATTCACTTCGAATATCGTATATTGATATTTCCATTACCCAATATTAATGGAGAGTAAAGTGGTTGGTTACGAACCAAATGATGCACAGTGTGCAATTAGTTATTAATTTATTACTCTCAGAAGTTGTCCAAATATTTGAATTTATCTTTTGCTGGGCATGTATTAGAGATGGCTAATTTTAGGAACAAGCTTTCAATGAAATACCATACTCCAATCTGAGCAGCTTGAAGTTGTTACTACAATCAACGTTAGTCACCTATCTTGAATATGATCTATTTAATTCAATTACAATTTTTATGGTAGGCTCTGTGAAAACTATATCATTTCACCTCGTTACATAGCTCGCTACTATGCTTTAAAGGTAGTCTTATAATAACTAAAAGCAGTTGAAGTTTAATTTTTTAATTTTAATACCGTAGCTCAATCACACACAGCAATGCTTACTGTAGTGCCGTTATGCTAATAAAGGCGATAACAATGCATAAATGCCAAATACATTTTATTCAAAGGGTCTTGCTAGAGGTAATTGACTCTTTGTTGTATGCTTAGATAAGGGCTGAAAGTAGCAAATGAAGCTTTACTTGTTCGATTTATGATAAAAGTCTGCTTAGAAATGGGGTCAATTTAACGCCAAGAAAATTGCATAATAGCAATTCGCTTAATTAAGTGATCTATTTTGATATAAGAAAATCGTGTCGACAAAAAGAATAAACTTCAAATAGGTTAAATGGTTATTTTATTCGTTGAATTGATAAAGTGCTTATGTAGATCGATATGACTATAAGGAATGTAAGGCTTTAGCCGCTAACGAGAGCACTAGATTAAAAATCGTGTCGCAAAAAATCTCTAAGAATAAAATTTAACTCAGAAAAATAATAAACTTTAATAGCAAAAAGATAACCCTGTCATTTAATACACGTGGTATTTAATACACGTGGTATTTCGCTTGACGACTTGATCAACCAAATGCTCAAAGAATATTGCTAATTGAACAATAAAGATGCATTTAACAAATATCAGCGCTTTAAAATTAATTAATTTAAGTATGCATTGTAATAATTGATAGCTTTATAGGAGATAGTGAGGAAGATTTAATAGTATTAACAAAGGAATTATGGTGAAACAGATAACTGTTTCACCACGTTGAACGAAGGTTCACATAATAAATTATGCTGCTTCTACGTTCTCAGCTTCAGGGCCTTTTTGACCTTGCTTGATGCTGAATGTCACTGCTTGACCTTCGCTAAGAGTGCGAAAACCAGAACCAGTGATTGCGCTGAAATGTACAAACACGTCAGGACCATTTTCTTGTTCAATGAAACCAAAGCCTTTAGCTTCGTTGAAAAACTTTACTTTACCAGTAACCGACATACTAAATTTTCCTGTAAGTCAATAATTAAAATTCAGCCATATTATTATGGCAATATCCTCCCCGAGTCAATGCCCACAAAATGGAGGTATAGTACAGGAAGAAGTAATAACCTAACCGGTAACCTTAAACGCAGCACAATATCCGTAAATTCAATACGCAAAAACTCAAAGCAAGTTAAGATTAACACATTATTTTTTATTTCGCTCTATTAATTAGACATTATTTATTAAAAATATATTTTTTTATTAAATAATGTCTAAACGGCTAATTTTAATACAAAAAAATACTATTCGGTTACTCTTTTTAGAATCAGTCGCGTATTTTAAATGCGAAATATTTGATCAAAACAAAAATTGTACAATGATCAGCGCAAGTAAAAATCACATAAAAATTTATAAAGTTTAAGCTGATTTACTGAATGATTAACTCACTTCCCATTCAATCATGTCTTCGGCTTTAATGGGAACAACATGCGAATCACCTAGCGAGTAGCTAGCGGGAACTCTCCAAGGATTTCTTTGTAGTGTTATTGTATCTTGATTACGCATAACACCATAAAAATCAGGACCAAAGTGACTAGCAAAACCTTCTAATTTATCCAGTGCACCAGCTTCTTCAAATGCCTCGGCGTATAATTCAATCGCAGCGTGGGCTGTGTATGCCCCAGCACAACCGCAAGCAGCTTCTTTTTTGTCTTTATAATGCGGAGCCGAATCAGTTCCTAAAAAGAATTTTTTATTGCCACTTATTGCTGCAGCCATTAATGCTTGTTGGTGTGTATTACGCTTTAATACTGGTAAACAGTAATAATGGGGACGTATCCCCCCTGCTAACATATGATTACGATTATAAAGTAAATGATGAGCTGTAATAGTAGCCGCTACATTATCCGGTGCATTTACTACGAACTCTACCGCATCTTTCGTTGTAATATGCTCTAGTACAATTTTAAGTTCAGGGAAATCGCTAACAACATCACCTAAAATTGTATCTAAAAATACCTTTTCTCGATCAAAAATATCTATCGACGAATCAGTAACTTCACCGTGAACCAATAAAAGCATCCCCACTTCTTGCATTGCTTTTAGTACTGAGTAAATATTTTTAACGGAAGTCACACCGGAGTCAGAATTTGTTGTAGCGCCTGCCGGGTAAAGTTTAGCCGCAACTATTTTACCTGTTTCTTTAGCTTTTTTAATTTCTTCAGGTGTTGTTTTATCAGTAAGATACAAAACCATTAATGGCTCAAAATCACCTTGAGGACCTGCCGCCATAATACGTGCACGGTATTCAAGTGCTGTATCAGTACATGTTGCCGGAGGAACCAAGTTAGGCATAATAATCGCACGACCCATATAACGACTAATATCGCGAACGGTATCTTTTAGCTGATCGCCATCACGTAAGTGTACATGCCAGTCATCTGGTCGAGTTATAGTGAGTGTTGTGATTGCATCTTTAGTTTTACTAATCATTTTTTTATTCCACGGCTGAATTTATCCGATCATAGGCATAGGAGGTTTTCGAGTAAAGACCTTATTAAAAATAATGGACTCAGCTCTACTATTAAATAAAACTTTACAGCTCATAAAAAGCATTCATCGTTTTATTTTGTAGAAAGATAAAGTTTACGTTAACTTAGTTGCTGTGTTTATAAATATAAAGAATAAAATTAGCTGCCTATGTCGAACAAAGTCGATACCAATGAAGCTCTGGAAATAAAAACTGAACAGCTTAGTATCATTAATCAGTTTTCATCTAGTTTATTACAGCTTGATACTCTAGAAGAGTTACTAGAATACGTAACAACTCAAGTCGTTAATAGACTTGGCTTTGTTGATTGTGTTATCTACCTTGCCGATGACTCAGCTTCTATATTAAACCAAGTTGCATCTATGGGGATCCCCCATCAACGCTACAAATATAGAGCGCAACGAAAGGTAATACAGTTTAGTGAGGGAATTTCGGGCTTTGTTGCACGCACTGGTGAAGCAGTGATGCTTGGTGATGTAAGTACTGATAGCCGCTATATAGCAGATGAACGCCCTGCTCAGTCAGAATTATGTGTTCCTCTTATATATAAAGAGCAAATTTTAGGGGTAATTGATTGTGAACATCCCATTAAGAACTATTTTACTAATGCCCATCTTGAAATACTCACCACTGTCGCACATTTACTTAGTGCCAAAATAAACCAAGTTAATACAGTCAATAATTTACAACAAACTGTTGAGCAATTAAATAATGCGCAAAAGCTTGAAAATAGTCTTTTGCAAATAGCTAACTTAACTTATAAAGCCAGTGACCTAGATACTTTTTTTGAATCTCTTCACGCTATAATTAATAGCTTGTTACGTGCAGATAATTTTTTTATTGCACTTTACGATAAACAAGTAGATATACTCGACATTGTCTACATTGTTGAAGAGGGTATTCAAACAAGCACCCATCAAAAATTTTCAAAAGAGCAACTTAAAGACACTGCCTCATATTATTTACTACAAAAAGATCAGCCATTACTTTTTACAAAAAAAGATTACAAACAACAAATAGCAGATGGCCACTTCAAAATGATAGGCCGACAATCCGAGTCTTGGTTGGGCGTACCATTTAAAGCAAATGAACGTATCAGTGGTGTTATTGTTGTTCAAAGTTATGATAAGTCTTTACATTACAGTGAGCATGACAGCTCATTATTAACGTACGTGAGCCGTCAAATTAGCATGGCAATAGATAGGCAACTTGCTCGCCAGGAGCTTGAGCACCGTGCTTTACACGATGAATTAACTGGACTAGCTAATCGTTCACTATTAATAGAACGTGCGAAGCACGCTATATTAAGACTAACACGTGCCAAAAAAGGCACCAGCCATGCGTTGTTATATTTAGATTTTGACCGATTTAAGAGTATTAATGATTCTCTAGGCCATGAAGTTGGTGACCACTTCTTAATTCGAATATGTGACTTAATTAAAGCCACCGTTCGTAATACCGATACCTTTGCCCGTTTAGGTGGCGATGAGTTTGCTATTTTCATGGAAAATATTACGCATCGAAACCAAGTCAACGAAGCGCTTAAACGGATTCAAACTGTACTTTCAAAACCAATCGATGTTGATGGTCATTTATTACAAGCTTCAACCAGTATCGGTATTGCATATAGTGATAATATAAATGATAAAGCTTATATATTACTTCAACAAGCTGACGCCGCTATGTACGAGGCTAAATCGACAGGTCGTGGGCAAGTTAAGTTTTTTAATAATACCATGCGTAAAAAGCTTAAGACTCATGCTGATATCGAAAACGATTTGCAACACGGTATTGAGCACAACGAATTTGAACTCTATTTTCAACCAATTTTTACCATCGCTGAAAGTGAAGTCATTGGTTTTGAAGCCTTAGTTCGTTGGCATCACCCTAAAAAAGGCTTTGTTTCACCGAATGACTTTATTCCTATTGCTGAAACCACTGGGCAGATTATAAACCTTGATTTGCACTTGCTCGATTTAGCTGCCCAACAAATTTCAGACTGGCACCAGCAAGGTCATCGATTCTTAAAAATTACAGTTAATGTATCATCTCGGCATTTTGCTAGTCTTGATTTTGTTGCGCAAATTCATGCTATTTACAACAAATATCAATTGCCTTTGGGTTCTTTATGCCTAGAAATTACAGAATCAGGTTTAATAGAGAATTTAGATCTAGCAACGCAAATTATAGAAGGCCTATCCCCTCTAAAAGTTAAGCTCTGTTTAGATGATTTTGGCACTGGATACTCTGCATTAGGCTATTTACATCAACTTCCGATTCATGTTTTAAAAATTGATAAGAGTTTTATTGACCACCTTCAAGATTCAACTAACCCGTTGGTTGAGGCTATTTTATCTCTGGCGCAATCATTAAAATTTGCTGTCGTAGCTGAAGGGATAGAGACTGTAGAACAACTAACTATATTACAATCGACGCAATGCGATTTTGGGCAAGGATTTTTGAAATCAAAACCTGTCAGCGCAAACGAAGCCATATTATTAATAAATAACCCCCTATAATATAGCCGATTTTACTCTTTGTTAATCGGTTTTACTTATTCTTACATGGATGTAAGCCTCTAAAGTAACGCAGAAGTAGTTATCGAGCTCACTACACAATTCACACCACGATTAAATCATCCTTAGATAACCTGAACTATGGATAATAAATCTATCTCGAACAGTAATTTTCGACGCTAAAAATTACGTCCAGTTAAAATATATATTATTTTTCCTTCCTTTGATTCAACATGAAGCAAACTCATATAAAACTTGTAAAGTCAGTATTAAATGACTTCTATCATTAGAAATTTAAATTTTTAATAAATTTATGACAATAAACAGCAAAACTTTAGCCATCTAGACGTTGAAACGTTTTTTATATAGGCGTAGTATGTAATTAATCTGAGTTAAACTCACTTTTTCCATGAGAATTTTTAAAGATGATTGGTATTAAACATTTAAAAACCATAGCAACCCTAAAAGAAACAGGATCTTTGGTTAATACAGCACGAGAATTATTTTTAACACAGTCTGCTTTATCTCATCAAATCAAAGATTTAGAGAATAAATTAGATTGCCAATTATTCGAACGTAAAACTCAGCCAGTCCGCTTTACGCCCCAAGGAATGTTATTACTTGAGTTAGCTCACGAAATATTACCAAAAATGGAAGCGACTAAATGCCGTTTAAAAGAAAGCTTAAACCAGCCTATTTCTCAACTGCGTTTAAGTGTGGAATGCCATGCATGTTTTCATTGGTTATTACCTACTATTAAAGAATTTAATAACTTTTGGCCTGATATAAAAATTGATTATGAACGTGGCTTTAGTTACGACGCTATTCCTGACCTACTAAACGATGAGCTCGACTTAGTTTTGACGTCTGATATACGTGAACCCGACACATTAGAATACGCGCACTTGTTTGATTTTAAACTGAAGCTTATTGTGGCGCCTGATCATGAGCTTGCTAAAAAAGCATATGTAACAGCGCTTGATTTGAAAAACGAAACCATTATTTCATACCCTATCCCGCGCGAACGCCAAGATATTTTTAAATACTTTATTCAAAATGCACGTTTCGATGGCACCTTAAAAACAGTTGATCAAGGACTCCTTATTTTTCAATTAGTGAGTGCTGGTATGGGTGTTGCTGCATTACCTGATTGGCTAGTTACCCCTTATGAAAGCCAAGGTTTAATAAAGTCCATCCCGCTAGGTGCGCTTGGGCTTACTCGACCGATGTACTTAGCAATGAAAAAAGATATGAAAGATAACCCTGTTTATCGCCATTTTTTAAATACCTGTAAGCTAAATAACGGTCGATAAATCGCAATCTAATGAGTAACATAAAGCAATACTCTTGTTTTTATGTTGCTTATTATGTTTGTTATTAAAAAAATGATTGGTGGTTTACTTATGCCACTACCTCTATTTGGTTTATTTGCCTGTCTAATGCTCTTACTCGCATTTAAAGGCCGCAAATCAGCTCTCTTCTTATCTACTTTAAGCTTAATTGTATTACTTGCATTGAGTACACCCTTTATCGCCAATTTCATTATCCAAAATAATGAACCTGCGTCGCTTGCATTTAATGCCCTAAAGCACCCTAAAATAGACAAAATAGTCGTGCTAGGTTGCGACATAAACCCAAATTCGGCTTTAAGTTCAAATAATCAATTAGGTAATTGTGCGCTAACGCGCTTAGTCGAAGGTGTAAAACTTGCCAAGTACTACCCTAATGCAGAGCTTATAGTTTCAGGCGGGGGCTATCAAAATACCACTAATAGCGGGCTTATGTATCAAACAGCGGTGAGTTTAGGAATTAATAAAAGCCGTATATTCCAAAACCCAAAAGCAATGGATACCGGTGAGGAAGCTAAGTTACTCGCATCAAAATTAGTCGACTTTAAAGTTGCACTAGTAACATCTGTACTGCACATGCCCCGTGCCAAAGACTTATTTAATGCTCAAGGCATTAAAATCATAACCGCAGCCACTGATTACCATAATTTTGCAGCGCTGCCGTGGAGCAAGCAGTTTATTCCAAATGCTCAAGCCTTACTTGTGGTTACGCAATATAGTCACGAAGTAGTAGGAAATACATGGATAAGTTTGCGCCGCTGGATAGATCCAGAGGCGCTGTAACTTATATAGTCCTAACCTGAACTCTGGACAATAAAATCTATTTCAACCAAAGTTCAGGTTAGCTAATAGATAGCCTAGTTAAACTGGGTTATCTATATCTATAAATATCACCTCAAAACCATGCTCTTGCGCTAATAACTCACCCAAAGCTTTTACACCATCGCGCTCTGTTGCATGATGCCCTGCTGCAAAAAAATCAATATTTTGCTCACGAGAGCTATGAATTGTTTGCTCTGATGCCTCACCGGTTAAATACGCGTCAATACCTTGCTCTGCAGCTAAATCAATATACCCTTGCCCTCCACCGGTGCACAGTGCAATAGTTTCAATTTTAGCTGAGCGTACTAAGCTTGTGAGTGGGGCCCGATTAAGTACTTTTGCTATTTTATTTGCAAAATCTTCACCATTTAGAGGCGTTTTTAAACGTCCTTTCATTGCTACGCTATTTGTAACTGGCTCAAGCCCAGCCTCTATTTCAATATCTAATAACTTTGCCAGTTGCGCGTTATTGCCTATTGCCGGGTGAATATCGAGTGGTAAGTGATAGCAAAATAAATTAATATCATTAGCTAGTAGCGCGCCTATACGACGCTTTTTCATTCCCGTTATAGGTTGGGATTCCCCCTTCCAAAAAAAACCATGGTGAACCAAAATAGCATCTGCTTGTTGCTCAATAGCAGAATCTATTAATGCTTGACTCGCGGTTACACCCGTCACAATTTTTTTAATTTCATTTTTACCTTCAACTTGTAAACCATTTGGGCAAAAGTCTTTAATTAAATGAGGCTTTAAAATGTCATTTAGGAGTTGGTTAAATTCTCTACGTTGCATATAACTTACCTTACTTTGCACTGAATTTTGTGCAAATTTTGGCGTTTATAGGCTTAAAATGGAAGGAAAATCGCAAAAAATTGAAAAACTGTTTTAAAATAGGTATAAATACGTCTTCTTTATCTGTGTTCACAACGTATAGGGTCTCTGATGAGCAAACTAGACAAAACAGAAGTGTTATCTGCCTTTGAATCAGCGTACGAAGCTGCCAATGGTAAAAAACCTGAAATCACAACTAAACCTGGCTGGTACAGCATCGATGGCGGTAAAAACTTACGCCTAGCTGATTTAGTAGAGCTAACTGAAGAATTAAGCTCTGGTAAAACGACACCCAAAGCGCCTGCTAAAAAAACTAAAACCAAAGCGGCTGCGCCTGTAAAAGCACAGAAAAAAGCCCCATTCACTGTTGTTACCGAAAATGAAGAAGGCTACACAGCGGAAGAGCTTTGGATTGTAATTTTAGCTCGTAAAGATCATGATTGTCGCTTACCGCGCGGTGTTGTTTAATCAACATTTATGATTTTTAAAAGAAACCGCGTTAAGCGGTTTTTTTATGCCTACTATTTACCGAGAAAGCCAGTAACCATTTTGCAGCAAAGCCACAAATAACAATAAACATCGTCCCGGCTAATACAGGCATAATCAAAAAGTCCCAACTCTGCCCTGATGCAATAATCAGAATAGGATTAGCACCTGCCGCCGGATGTACTGTTTTAGTGAGCATCATTAGTGTAATTGCAATGCCAACGGCCAATGCAATTGATGCACTGCCATCGCCAACATAAGTTACAAAAACGATACCCACAAATGCAGTTAAAAGATGACCAAAAATCACATTTTTTGGCTGTGCTAATGGGCTATTTGGAATACCAAATACAAGTACTGCTGTTGCACCAAAGGGTGCCATTAACCATATCCCATAATCACCCATGTTGTTCAACCACGCTAGAAATCCAAGCACAAGCGCTGAAAAAACACCGGCAACACAGGCTAATTTGATATCACTTAAATTCATTTTAATCTCTTACATCAAAAGTAGACCGACTTGTCTACATGCACAGAGTAGACAAGTCAGTCTACTTGTGTCAACCTTTGTTTTTGAGGAGACTAAATGACTAAACAAGAACATATTGTAAATACGGCACTTACTTTGTTTTACACCAAAGGCTTACATGCTGTTGGCATTAATGAAATTTTAGCAGAATCTAACGTGGCAAAAAAAACACTTTATAATCATTTTGCCAGTAAAGATGAGTTAATTTGCGCGTGCTTAACCAAAAGAGATACACAGTTTAATAGCTGGCTTGAAGAGATCTGCAATAAACCACTAGCTATTGAAGTCGCTATTTCGTTATTTGCTGGGTTAAAACTATGGTTTGCCAACCAAGTACCAAAGCTTGGGCATTTCAATGGCTGTTTTTTTATAAATGCTGCAGCAGAGTATCCTAATGCTCAACACCCTATAGCAAAGCAATGTATGCAACATAAACAAACCATATTAGACATCATTTTAACTGCATTACTTGCTACACCCGAACTCAAAAATAATAAAGTTAAAGCGCTAGAAATTGCACATACCTTACTTACTCTCAAAGAGGGATTAATATGCCAAGCACGTGTAATGCATAACCAATCTCTCGTTATGCCAAGTATTACTTTGCTAAAACACATAACACAAAGCTAAAAAAAGCGGCTAATAGCCGCTTCCAAAAGATCAAAATAAATTACAGTTTTTCAAAATAAAGTGGTTCGCGCTCTTTTTTACCCACTTCATTCATTGTCTCTGCATTGAATAATCGACCATTGATCATGGTGTAATCTACTTTATCCGAATCTCGAATATTTTTAAGCGGATCGCCATCTATAACCATTAAATCAGCCAGTTTACCCACTTCAAGCGAGCCTACGTTTTTATCAAGCCCTAAATACTTAGCCGGATCGAGTGTCGATGCACGTATTGCCTCAAGCGGTGTCATTCCGCCTTGTGCAAACATCCACATCTCCCAGTGTGCACCTAAGCCTTCACGCTGACCGTGTGCACCTAAGTTAACCAAAACACCTAAGTCTTGCAGTTCAGCAGCAACGCGTGCGTTATTAAAGTGATTATAGTGATGATCGGGCGCTTTAATGCGGCGCATAGAGCGTGGTAATAATTGATTTTTTGGCACAAATTTACTTAAACGCGGATGATTCCACACATCAGTTTTATCGTACCAGTAATTTTCACCCCAAATGCCACCATAAGCCACTACAAGTGTTGGTGTATAGCCAACATCACTTTGCGACCATAACTGCTTTACATCGTCGTATATGTTCTCTACAGGGATTGAATGCTCAATACCTGTGTGTCCATCTACAATCATACTTAAGTTATGTTGTAATAATGAGCCGCCTTCAGGGACAACCATCATTTCAAGCATCCGGCCTGCTTCAATAACTTGTTGGCGCTGCTCACGACGTGGCTGGTTATACGATTTAACACTAAACGCCCCTACTTTTTTAAGGCGCTCTAAATGAAATTTAGCATCGTCTAACGAGTCAATGTGCGAAGTATAACCTGGCATATTTGCGCCATATAAAATAGTACCCGTTGAGAAAATACGCGGGCCAACAATCATGCCTGCCTTTTGCATTTCGCTTGCGGTAAATATTTCGGAGGTATCGTTTGATGGATCGTGAATTGTAGTTACACCCAGCGCTAAACCTGCAAAGTTTTTCCAGTTTTGCTCAGGTATAATTTCATCACTTGCTTGCGAGCCATGTGCATGAGCATCAACAATACCAGGCATAATAGTTTTGCCTGTTACATCAATAACCTCAGCACCTTTAGGGATGCTTATATCGCTGGCTGTACCAATTGCTTTGATATGCTTGCCATCAGTAATAATGACGCCATTTTCAATAACCTTTTCGCCATCCATAGTTATAATTTTTGCACCAGTGAGCGCAATCATACCTTTAGGCTCTGCCATTTTTTTACTGAAACCGATATTATCGCCACTTTTCACTTTAAAGTCGGTATCTTCGGCTTTGTTAATAGCAAACATTCCTTCAAGGCTTGCATGATAAAGCTCAGGCCCTAATGTCCAATAAAGTTTGTTGCTCTTTGCACTCCAACTAATGTTTTCACCAGCACGAACCGATAACTGCTCTATTGGAAATTGACTGTCTTTAGGGCCAATATTAATTGTTTTACCACTTTGAACTAACGGCGTTACAAATACTTTAAATCGCTCAGCAAAAGCGAGGTATTGCCCATCTGGTGATACTCTAAATTCAGTAGCATGCTCTGACTCGTATAGTTTGCGAACTTTTTTACTTTCAAGCTCTACTACGCTAAGCGTTGGTTTTGGCCAAGGACTCATAATGAAAACACGATCGTTTGCATCTCCAAATTGTGGTTGATAACCACTTTTTGAAATAAGCTCACTTTTACCGCCTTTAGCGCTTACGCTATAAACCCCCGGATTAAGTGACCACTTAGGGTTTAAAATACTGCCGCCAGTGGCTTTACGATAAACAACCGTTTTACCATCTGGACTAAACGTTGGCTCTACATACTTGCCTGGCTGCGTAGTAATGGTATCGCCACGGCCACTGCGTGCAGACACAACCCTTACGGACCCTTGCTTGTTATCATCCCATGTGGTGTACACTATTTTTTTACCATCGCGAGAGTACTGTGGAAATAATTCGTAATGATCTGTTTGCTTTGTTAAACGCTTAATTTTACCCGACTCTAAATCACGTTTATAAATATGCCCAAGCGCTTCAAAAATTGCCGTTTCGCCATCTGGGCTTACTTGCACATTACGCAGCATTTTTACATCAAACTCGTCGGTATCTAAGTTTTGTGTAAATCGCACTGTTTTTTGAATTTTTTTACTTGTTTGCACTTTAAAAGGTATGGTTTTAACAGATTTGTCTGCAACATCTAGCTTGTGAATTGTGCCACCAGCCCAAAATACCAGTTCTTCATTATCGGGTGTCCATGCAATGGTTGGGTATACACCATGAATAGCCCAGGTTTCTTGCATATCTCGCTCAAGCTTATCGTAAAGCTTAGTGTGCTCACCGCTGGTTAAGTCATATAAATAAAGACTAGTTTGAAAATCATCACGCTTTATATACGCCAGTTTTTTACCATCAGGTGACGGTGTAGGCCTAATGGCACCGCCCATCGTATCGATTATGGTTTCAATTTCACCCGTTTCACGGTCGTAGCGCTTAATTTTATAAATGCCCGCTACAGAATCCTTTGAATAATGAAAGGTTTTACCGGGTGTTGCATCATGTGAGAAGTATACATAACGACCATCAGGTGAAAACATTGGCTCACCTAAATCTTTTTGATCGTTCTCGCGTTTTGTAAGCTGCACGCCTTTGCCACCCGCTTTATGATACAACCACACTTCACCGGCACCTAATGAGCGGCTAGCTGTAAAGTGTTTACGCGCAACTAAGTAGTCGCCATTAGGGCTCCATGCAGGGCTATTTAGTAATCTAAAAGTTTCGTCGGTAACTGCGTGTTGGTTTTCGCCATTTAAGTCCATTATCCAAATGTTATCGCCACCACCTTGGTCGGAGGTAAACGCAATACTTTTGCCGTTAGGACTAAAGCGTGGTTGCATTTGCCATGCAATATCAGAGGTGAGCTTTGTAGCTGTACCACCACTCATTGGCATAGTGTAAATATCGCCAAGTAAGTCAAACACCACGGTTTTACCATCAGGGCTAATATCTATATTCATCCATGTGCCCTGCTCAACGCTAATTGCAGCGTCAACAAATTGCCCCTTAGGTGAATCTACTTGCCATTTTTGTTCGTCTTTTTCAGCGGCATTTACCTGCCCTATCGCTAATGACACCGACAGCGCCAATACTGTATGAAGCATTTTTTTCATGCGTTTCTCGCTTGTTTTTGTTGCTGTAAAACTATTTTACACAATTGCAACAAAAACAAGCGCAACTTGCCAGTGTTATATGATAAAGCGCGGTTTATATAAGTTTAATGCCAAACAATAGGGTCAAATTGATAGTAATTAACGAGCATACTGTAAATTTCAGGATCGTATCGGCGAAGCTCTGCGGGTTTTTCGAGGAAGGTTTCGGTGATAACAGCAAAAAATTCGGCTTCATTAGTTGCACCATAGCTGTGAATAACGTGTGGCATGCTATAAGCAACATGACTTTTCAACTGCGTAAACGCGCGGCTAAATACTCGACCCCACTCTTTGTAATCTGCTGAGCTTTTTAAAAGTGGCGTGCCTGTTGTTTTTCCTGTTTCTTGATCGAGTTGATGCGCAAATTCATGAAAAACTAAATTATGTCCATCACTTGGCAAGCGGTTACCTTCAAGCACGTCATGCCAGCTTAAAACGAGTGTGCCGCCAGGCCATGACTCGCCTAGTCTTACCGTATTATGGTAACTCACAAGTCCTGCACTATCGCGAGTTGATTGCGGAGCATAATAAGCACTTGGGTATAATAAAATTTCTTTTACATTTCTATATAACGGCCACGGTTTATTAAGTACTAATACACACGCATCGGCGGCAACAATTAACTTCATTGCAGACGTTAGCCTTAAGCCATCACAACCGACAAAGCGTTTTTCGTTTAAAAACCACGTTATGTGTCGCTCTAACTTTTCTCTGTCGGCGTCAGTCATTTTTTTATAGATGGGCATGCAACGCAGTAAAATATCTTTTTGCTGCGAATTTAAAGCAAAATCTTTATATTTACTGCGCCATAATCGGTTTTGAATTGATGGCCAACGCCAGAAAATCACCACAAAAAGAATTAAAACAACAATTAACAGTCCATTTATCATGGGGATTTCCTGAGCTAAGGTATGGTATATAAATATGTCCAGCACACGTGCTTTTCAAGCATATAAGGTTATGTATTTAAATATAAAGTAATTCACATCGCATTGCTTATAGATTAGTTAACCTGAACTTTGGTTAAGAGATTTACTAACGTATTGGATCATGGTGATATTTAAATTTATTTTCTCTAGCCAGAGATTTTCAGTGAAAACAAGGCAAATTTACGCGTCAATAGCGGGCCTATTGCAAGTAAATTCAACGCAGTTAGCGCTAAAAATAGCTGCTTAAGATAGATTTATTATCCAGAGTTCAGATTAATTACTACTTTGCACTGCCGTTAAATGATGTGTTTAAAGTTAATTTTTGCAAAAAGTGTCAAATGTATCCTGCAATGTGCTTATAAATTTCGCTACGTGCAAACCATCCATTAATGAGTGGTGTACATCGATAGCTAAAGGCATTGTACCTGTGTGTTTATCAAACTGACCAAATACAAATTTAGGAATGCCTAAACTCTCCCCTGCACTAAATGCATGCGAAAACGCACTAAAATTCAGCCACGGCAAAACAGATATATGAATTAAATCTGCCTGCCCTTCTGTTTGGGCAAATGCATCAGAAAATAACGGCTGTAATTTCGCTTTTTTGCTTACGTCACTTGCATGATTTGCAAACTCTTTAAAATCGCTTGCGCTATTAAAATAACTAAAAACAAACGTATCGTTTTCAGACAACTCAACCACACTAGCGCGAACACTGTTAAGTAGCCATGGCTTACTATCTATAATACGTAGCATTATTGAATCGTACTCATGGCACGCTTTTAAGGTGCAATATACATATGCTTGAAAAAAAGAAAATTGATTGGTTTTGCAATAGTCATACAGCGCTTGAGCATCTAAACGCACACACACATTAAAATAAGGCTGAGAAAAGTGTTTAAATAATTCAAAGTGTTGCTTTCTAGGCCAATTATCTAAATCGATGGGCTGCATGAGAGAAGTTGAGGGAGTCATAATTTGCCGCACAAAATTAAAAATAAAGTGTACCGCTGTTCAGTAATAATTGCATTAGAGTCTGCTGATCTTTCAAGGTTAAATCCGCAAAGATCAACCCCCTTAACTTACAGATAAAAAAAAGGTGCGCAATTGCACACCTTTATATAAATTCAAACTTAGATTACAGACCGTTTTTAATGATCTCTTGGGCTAATTCGTCAGCAATTAAATGCGTTGATTTTTGCTCTTTTTCGCTGCGAGCAAAAATTTCAGTTAACGTATTAAAAATACCTTCAACATGTTTATTAGACGCTGCTGCACTGTAACCATCTGGCGCTGTTTCATAATAAACATTAATAATACCACCGGCGTTAATTACGTAATCTGGTGCATATAAAATGCCTTTTTCACGAATAACTTCACCGTGGCGAGATTCTGCCAGCTGATTGTTAGCACAGCCTGCAATAATAGTCGCTTTTAAACGCGGTATCGTTAAATCGTTAACGGTTGCACCTAATGCACAAGGTGCATAAACATCAACATCTAAGTCGTAAATGTCATCAATGCCAACCGCAGTTGCACCAAAATCACTTACTACACGGTCAATGGCAGCTTGGTTAATGTCAGTTACAAACAACTCAGCGCCCGCATCATGTAAATGTTTACATAAACCATAAGCAACAGCACCTAAACCTTGAACAGCCACTTTTACGCCTGCAAAATTTTGATGGCCACGTTGATGCTGTAGCGCTGCTTTAATTCCTAAAAACGTACCGTATGCTGTAAATGGCGATGGGTTACCACTTTTACCTTCAAGACCCAGTACGTAATTAGTTTCTTTATTCATAATAGCTACATCAGCACATGTGATGTTTACATCTTCTGCTGAGTAATAACTGCCATTTAATCGCTCTAACTGACGGCCAAATGCACGAAATAATTGCTCAGATTTAATTTCTTTCGCATTACCTATAATCACAGATTTACCGCCACCAAACGGTAAGCGCGCAACTGCATTTTTATAAGTCATGCCCTTTGATAAACGTAGCACGTCATAAACAGCATCTTCGTCGTTCGCATAGTCCCACATTCTACATCCGCCAACTGCGGGACCTAGGTTGGTATTATGTACAGCAATAATTGCTTTTAAACCCGACTCTTCATCAGAACAAAAAACCACTTGTTCATGGTTATCAAATTCAACTCGATTAAACACAGCCACTTAAAATACTCCGAAATAGTTAACCCGTGAGAGGGTATGCGCGCTGGAAATTGCCGAGACTTTATCACTTCATATACGTGTTCGCTATACTCACAGATGATAAAACCAATGAAAACATTAAGCTTAAATTAAATAACCTAATTAAAACTTTTATATAGATAAAAAATTCAAAAAACCGTAATTTGTAAGTTTTAAATACTATAAATATAAGAACCTCACTAACTTACGTTTACGTACACGTAATACAGCGTTTGTGTGTAAAGTTTAATATACAAGTGCTACTTGCCCGCCACATACTGCTGCCTATAGGTTTTCAGTAAAAAGTGATCTTTTTTGCAAACTGGTCAGAGCTGTAAACCTGCTAATAACTCTATTTAAAAAACAAAAAGCGAGCACTAGGCTCGCTTTTTAAAAATACAAAACGTACGTTATTTTAGCTTGCTATCAAGCTCTTCTATTTTAGCTTTCCAGATAGCAGGGCCTTGTGTATGCGCATTAGCGCCTTCACTATCTACTGCAACAGTCACTGGCATATCTTCTACTTCAAATTCGTAAATAGCTTCCATACCTAAATCTTCAAAAGCAACTACGCGTGCTTTTTTAATTGCTTTAGATACTAAGTAAGCTGCGCCGCCTACAGCCATCAAATAAACAGATTTATGCTCTTTAATAGACTCAACCGTTGCAGGGCCACGTTCAGCTTTACCAATCATGCCTACAATGCCTGTTTTTTCTAGCATCATATCGGTAAATTTATCCATGCGAGTGGCTGTTGTAGGGCCAGCAGGACCTACTGCTTCATCGCGTACCGCATCCACAGGGCCTACGTAATAAATAAATTTATTATCAAAGTCTACGCCCTCAGGTAAACCTTCACCTGAGTTGATCATATCTTGCAAACGTTTATGCGCTGCATCACGACCTGTTAAAATAGTGCCCGAAAGTAAAACGGTTTCACCCATTTTCCATTCTTGAACATCTTTTTTAGTCAGTGTATTTAAGTCAACGCGACGTGTGCCTTCGCCCACTTCAAATGTTACTTGTGGCCAATCTTCTAGCTTAGGTGCTTTTAAATTAGCAGGGCCAGAACCGTCAAGTGTAAAATGTACATGGCGAGTTGCCGCACAATTTGGGATCATTACTACAGGTTTTGAAGCTGCATGCGTTGGTGCTGTTTTAATTTTAACATCAACAACCGTTGTTAAACCGCCTAAGCCTTGTGCGCCAATACCTAATTTATTAGCACGGTCAAAAATTTCTAAACGCAGTTTTTCTTCAGTTGTCTCTGCGCCGCGTTCCATTAATTCATGGATATCAACCGGATCCATTAACGACTCTTTAGCCATTACTGCTGCTTTTTCAGCCGTACCACCAATACCTATACCTAGCATGCCTGGCGGACACCAACCAGCACCCATTGTTGGTAGTGTTTTTTCTACCCATGCAGCAACATCATCTGACGGGTTTAACATAACCATTTTACTTTTGTTTTCAGAGCCGCCGCCTTTAGCCGCAACCATTACTTCTACTTTTCCACCCGCTACTAAATCAATATGCACAACCGAAGGCGTATTATCTTTAGTATTTTTACGCGTACCAGCAGGGTCTGCAACAATAGATGCACGTAAAGGGTTATCTGGATTCAAATATGCACGACGAGTACCTTCATCAACCATTTGTTGAACGGTTAAATCTGTTTTATCCCACTTAACATCCATACCTACTTTAACAAAACAGGTAATAATACCGGTGTCTTGGCAAAGTGGACGCTTGCCTTCAGCCGACATGCGTGAGTTAATTAAAATTTGTGCAATGGCGTCTTTAGCCGCTTTACTTTGTTCTTTGTTGTACGCTTTTTCGAGTGCTTGAACAAAATCAAGTGGGTGATAGAACGAAATATATTGCAATGCATCTTCAATGCTATCAATAAAGTCTTGCTGACAAATTGTACTCATAGTGGTTCCTTAAGTTACCGTTACGCGTTGTCGCGTAATCTAAATCAAACCGGTGACGGTGGTTTGCACTGTTTTTTGCAGCTTAGTGCTGCCAAAAAATTTGACTTATGATACCCTCCCAGCCCGTTTCGAGCCAGTTCTTAAAGGGGCAGTAAATGCTAAACAATAAAAAAAATTGTATTAAATTAGGCATAACACAAAACTGCATTGACGTTTTTGCGCATTTTTCACATTTGCCCTATGCAATTCTATTAGATTCTGCAAATAGTAATCATATAAACAGTCGTTTTGATATTGTTGCCATTGAGCCGCAAAGTACCCTTGAAGTAAAAAATAATAAAAGCTTTTTAAATAATATAGAAAGTAGTGATAACTGCTTTGAAATTATGAATAATGAGCTTTCGCATCTTGATAAAACAAAAGCCGATTACGATTTACCCTTTAACGGCGGCTGGCTTGGCTACTTTGGCTACGACCTAGGGCGTACAATTGAAAACATCCCCACTCATGCTATTGAAGACATTAATCTTCCCCAAATGGCTATTGGCCTTTATTTAGATGCCCTTATTTACGACAAGCAGCAACAAAGCTGGTTTTATGTATCGCAGCCAAACACCAATAGATTATCGCTTTATGAGCAATATTTAAATACACACGTTAACTCTCAAGTTAATACGCAGTCCTTTGCCCTAAACAGCGACTGGCAATCAAATATGAGTAAAGAAGAATACGCTACAAAATTTGCTCAAATTGAGGAGTATTTAAAAAGTGGCGATTGTTACCAAATTAATTTAGCGCAGCGCTTTAACGCTCAGTTTGAAGGCTCCCCTTGGGCAGCTTATATTAAATTGCGTGAAGCAAATAAAGCGCCGTTTTCGAGCTTTATAAATCACCCTCAAGGGGCTATTTTATCGATTTCCCCTGAGCGCTTTATATCTGTAAATAATAACGTTGTAGAAACCAAACCTATTAAAGGCACACTGCCACGAAAAGCGGATGCACTGGAGGATCAACGCCAAGCCCAAACACTCGCAGCATCAGCTAAAGATCGCGCTGAAAATGTAATGATTGTTGATTTACTACGTAACGACTTAGGCAAAGTAGCAAAACCAGGCAGCGTTCACGTCCCTTCCCTTTTTGCTATTGAAAGCTTTCCGGCAGTGCATCATTTAGTCAGCACGGTCACCTCAGAACTTGATGAAGGTAAAACAGCGGTCGATCAGCTAAAAGCGGCTTTTCCGGGTGGCTCAATCACCGGTGCGCCAAAAATTAGAGCGATGGAAATAATTGAAGAACTAGAGCCGCATCGCCGCAGCATTTATTGTGGTTCAATAGGTTATTTAAGTGCATGTGGAAACATGGACACCAGTATCACTATTCGTACCTTGGTGTGCCACAAAGCGCAAATTTACTGCTGGGCAGGCGGCGGAATAGTAGCTGATTCTAAAGTCGAATTGGAATATCAAGAAACTTACGATAAAGTAAATAAAATCCTCCCTTTATTAAAACAGTAGGTCGCTTTGAATAGTGAACACATTATGGCGCGGTTTCTGTTAAGCCCTACAGCTTCGCCAAACCAGTTAAAAGACACGCGTAAAAAACGTGCTAGCGCTGTTATGCTGCCAATTATTGATATAGACAACCATGCACATATTTTACTGTGTAAACGCCCTACTTATTTACACCATCACCCTGGGGAGATTTGTTTGCCCGGGGGTAAGTTTGAAGTAAGCGACATTACCCTTCGCGCCACAGCCCTTCGCGAACTAAAAGAAGAGCTAAATATTGCCCAAAACAACGTTAATGTATTAGGTCACTTACCTGAGTATTCAACATTAACGGGTTTTAGTATTAGCCCCTATGTGGGTTTACTTAATAAAGGCACCACCTGGGAAAATGACTATAATGAAGTACAAGCGAGCTTTTTGCTCTCGGTCACTGAGTTAAATAACGAAGCTAATTGGCAACCCTTACCTTTTCAACGATTTGGGAAAACGGTTATTTTGCAGGGTTTTAAAACGCCACATGGTTTACTTTGGGGTGCGACTGCAAGCATTATAAAAAACTTTACAAAACAACTCGCCTTACCAGTTTAAATCTTCGTTATTAGTAGTTACACAATCACAATTCCACGTTATCATGCTCGACCGTTCAAAGAGCAGCTTCGTGCTGATAAAACAAAGTAGAGACACACATTATGATCAGTGCATTTGATATGTTTAGCATTGGTATTGGCCCTTCGTCATCACACACCGTTGGCCCAATGCGCGCATCACGCTTATTTGTTAATGACCTACAAGAACAACAATTATTAGCAAATGTGACCGATATTAAAGTAGAGCTTTATGGCTCTTTGGGACAAACAGGTGTTGGCCATGGATCGGGTAAAGCCGTAATTCTTGGTTTAGCCGGTTATGACCCTGAAACTATAGATGCCGATTTAGTCGACGACATTTTAGCGACCATCGAAAAAGATCAGGTTATTTATCTAAACAAAACACACAAAGCTAAGTTTCCAAAACAAGGCGCTATTGTTTTTCATCGTCGCAAAACGCTGCCTAAGCACTCTAATGCAATGGAAATTATCGCCTCAAACAACGGCGAAAAAGTTTACAGCAAAGTATATTACTCTATTGGCGGTGGCTTTATTGTTACTGATGAAGAGTTTGAAAACGAAAAACAAGCAGCCATTGATATTAGAGAAGAAAACCCAGCTCCTTTCCCTTTCAGTAGCGCAAAAGAGCTACTAGAGATGTGTAAAGAGTCAGGGCTTAGTGTTTCAAGCTTGATGATGAAGAACGAAAAAACACTGCGCACTGAAGATGAAATAAAAGACACGCTGTTTCATATCTGGAAAGTAATGATGGCCTGTATTGAGCGTGGTATGCGTACCGAAGGTATTTTACCTGGCGGCTTAAAAGTAAAGCGCCGTGCGCCAAGCTTATACTTAAAACTAAATATAGAAGTCAGTAACGACCCACTTCGTGCAATGGACTGGGTTGATTTATTTGCCCTTGCCGTAAACGAAGAAAATGCGGCAGGTGGTCGTGTAGTTACCGCACCAACTAATGGTGCTGCGGGTATTTTACCGGCTGTGCTTATGTACTATCACACATTTGTGAAAGAAGTAGACCGCGATATAGCCACACGTTATTTATTAACGGCTGCTGCTATTGGTATTTTATATAAAAAGAATGCCTCTATATCGGGTGCTGAAGTAGGTTGCCAAGGTGAAGTTGGCGTTGCGTGCTCTATGGCTGCAGGCGCATTAACAGAAATTGTTGGTGGCAATGTTGTGCAAGTAGAAAACGCAGCAGAAATTGGTATGGAACATAATTTAGGCCTGACGTGCGACCCTGTTGGTGGCTTAGTACAAGTACCGTGTATTGAACGTAATGCAATGGGCGCTATTAAAGCAATTAACGCTTCACGTTTAGCTATACGTGGCAGTGGAGAGCAAAAGGTATCACTTGATAAAGTGATTAAAACCATGCTTGAAACCGGCAACGATATGAAAACTAAATACAAAGAAACCGCTCGCGGTGGATTGGCTGTTAATATTATTGAATGTTAAAAATAACTAAAAAAGGCCATACAAATTTGTATGGCCTTTTTTATCTAACTGTATAAATTTAAGACAAAAATGCAAATTTAATAATAAACAGTGCCGTTAAAATCCATACGCTAATTGTGACTTCGTCTTGCTTACCACACAACACTTTTACTACCGTATAAGATATAAAACCAAGTGCTATACCATGAGCAATTGAAAACGTTAATGGCGTCATCAGTAAAACGACTGTAACGGGAATGGCATCGGTCATATCATCCCAATTAACAAACTTCAGATTTTGTAGCATTAAAACTGCAACATATAAAATGGCTCCAGCGGTTGCGTAAGCTGGTACCATTTGCGCAAGTGGTGCAAAAAACATCATAAGTAAAAAGCAAATACCTACCACAACCGCTGTTAAACCAGTACGCCCACCTACAGATACACCTGCAACAGACTCTATATAAGATGTTGTAGTAGAAGTGCCCAACATAGCGCCTGCAATTGTTGCTGTACTGTCAGCACTTAGCGCTCTTCCTAACCGAGGCATATTTCCTTTTTCATCAGCAAGCCCTGCTTTTTGAGTAACTGCAACTAAAGTACCCGAGGTATCAAATAAATCCACAAACAAAAATGCGAAAATAACGCTCAACATAGATAATTCAAGTGCAGCACCAAAGTCAAGCTGCATAAAAGTAGGTAAAATAGAAGGAGGCGTAGCAACAATTCCATGGTATTCAACAAGCCCTAAAGCCAGTGCGATACCGGTCACTAATAAAATACTAATTAACACACCACTTTTAAAGTTACGATATAAAAGCGCAGCAATAATAAAAAAGCTGAAAATAGCTAATAATGGGCCAGCTGAAGTTATATCACCTAATTGTACTAACGTTGCAGGGCTGGCAACGATGATCCCCGCATTTTTAAGAGCAATTAAAGCTAAAAATGCGCCAATACCCGTTGCAATGGCCCGCTTTAAAACCAAAGGAATGGCATTAATAATCCACTCACGAACTTTAAACAGGCTTAGAAGTAAAAATATACACCCAGACATAAAAACAGCACCTAATGCCGCCTGCCATGTGTAACCCATCCCTAATACAACACCATATGTAAAAAATGCATTTAACCCCATTCCAGGCGCTAATGCTAAAGGATAATTAGCCCACAACCCCATAATAAAACAACCAATAGCAGCTGCAATACAAGTTGCTACAAAAGCAGCTCCCTGATCCATTCCAGCCTCTGCTAACATGGCAGGGTTAACAAATACAATGTAAACCATTGTGATAAATGTAGTAATACCCGCAATGCATTCACGGCGGACTGATGAGCCATTCTCACTAATTTTAAATAAAGCTTCGAGCATAATAGACTTATGGTTGTAAAAAGTGGCAATATTTTAACATAAAAATCATCTTTTACAGGACATTTTACCTTGCGATATACTAAACTATTGACTTAGTTACATAACGAATGAGTGAGCATGATAAAAACAACACCGACAGGCCAAGATTTAGAGCAGCAGTTAGACAATATACTGTCCTTTGTCACGCAACCTAGCGACACTAACTCAACGCCAACTAACGAAAATAGTCAGCAAAATACACTGAACAAAGCACTGTATTATTTAAAAAACAATCAAAATGCACTTGCTGCGAAGTGGATGCGTTTAGCTGCGATGTCTGGAGAACTTCGAGCACAATTTTACTTAGGACTATTTTTTGTAAAAGGCCAAGGTGTTCCGCAAAGTGTATTTCATGCTGTTGCATGGCTAAGCTTATCAAGTAGTCAAGGTCACGAGCCAGCAACTACTGCATTAACTGACTTGCGTAAACACATTGAAACTAAACGCTTTAAAGATGCCCAATGCTACGCTGCAAGTTTATATGAACAAATTCACCAATTGCAGTTTTCTCACCTAATACCAAATAACGCTAACGAAGAGTAAATTACACATACGAAACTATGCGCTGTAATTTACACATGAAATCATTATTTAAAGCTGCCATATCAACCTTCAACAGGTGTATACAGTATTCAACACAATAATGCACAGTTGGAAACAACAACATAAAGGTAAATTTAAATCATTAAATATTAATAACTTAAAAAAATGACAATTTAAAAAAAGTCTAAATCTTAAATTATCGTACAAAAAAATAGCAAAAAACACTTGCACACAAACACTGTATAAACTACTGTATGTAAATACTGTATAAAAACCCAGTGAGTGAAGCGATATGTTACAACCAATTACCGTACGAACAGTTAAAAGCTACCAACAAGACAATAAAAGCGATTGTGTTAATTTAATTGAAATTGAAGATGAAATTTCGGCAACATTTGAGCTATTAAAAGTATTACATCAATACAATAGCTTAAATGCTTGGACATTATTAATCGCACCCGATCACGTCCCTAGTAAAGCGCTACTTGATTCGTGCTCTATCGATACGAGTAAATTACTCGTTATTAGACAAAAACACTTAGTGAATCTAGAGTACGTATTAAATTCGGCTTTACACAACGGTAATTTTGCAGCTGTAATTACTTGGACTGATATAGTTAATAACCAGCTATTAACTAGCTTATCTCTGGATATGAGTAAAACAAATACAAAGTTATATTGCTTCACGAAAAACAAACAAACCACAGAGATATTACTAGCTCAATAATCTTGTTAAACTAACATTTTAGCTTTACACCAAAATTATGACCTCACTGAATAAAACATTATGTCTTTGTGGCAGCCAACAAAATTATGTTGACTGCTGCGAACCTTTTCATTTGGCAATACAGCATCCTCAAACACCAGAGCTACTTATGCGCTCTCGTTATAGTGCTTATGCACTCAAAAATGCTAAGTATATTTATCAAACATATACAACAGATAAACAGCCCGAAAACCCCGTTAAAGAAATTAAAGAATTTGCAGATGGTTGCCGCTTTATAAAACTGACAATTATAGACTCAGGGCACGATGATAGTCAGGGTTTTGTAGAATTTAAAGCGCACTACTTTTATGATAATTTATACTGTGAATTGCACGAACAATCAAAATTCATTAAAGAAAAAAAGCAGTGGAAATATTCTGACGGCGTTATATTACCTGTTGCAGATATAAAAATTGGCAGGAACGATGATTGCCCATGTGGCAGTACTAAAAAGTATAAAAAGTGCCATAGCCTATAAACCTCAACTTACCCAGGCATCAGGTATTTTGAAACACACTAATTAGTTAAATGATATGTACTCTAGTTTTGTACATATTATTTAACTTAATGTGGCGCATACGCACGAAAAGTTATTTATTTCCAAAAAACTCAGCGTCTCTAAATAAAATTTTATACCAATCTGCTTATGTATGGGGTCTATTTAACGTTAAGAAAATTACGCTAGAACTAGGCAAAAGTTTTTGTATCTAGTTGTTCTAAATAAAAAATTTTAACGACGTTATAGTGCAATTTAATTCGTTAAATTGATCAAAGATTTATGCAGGTTGGTATTATAGGGTTATGAGATAATTTATATTGTTCAAATACTTATACCAACTCTTTTAATTAAGTGAGCTATTTTTAGATAACAGAATCGTGTCGATAACAAGACAAAAAATCGTTATTTAATTGTCCTATATCAGAAATTTTTAACGCCGTTAGCGTCAGATTTAATCCCTCAAACTGATTAAGCATGATTGCGGATTGGTTGGTTAGTATTATTCAGATTGATATTAAAACCCACATAACAAAAATGGACCACTTGGGTCCATCTCTACTTTACGAGTACTTAAAATTTAAGAGTTACTCGTCGTCATCTAAATCAGCTTGTTGACGCTGTGCCGGCTTTGCTAAAATCTCTACGTAGAAAGACTTTAAATCTTGCTTTTCGATGTCGCTGATATGATTGCTAATCTCTGCAACGTGCACTACTTGAGCATCTTCAGCTGTATTACCAAACTTACAGTCAAATGCCCAGTAATCAGCATCTTCAGGTAGCGTTTTATTACGTTCTCTTTTCAAATATTTTTTCACTTCGTGCTTTGCAGCATCGACCATACGAGGGTATTTGATTTTCTCGTGATTCAGCGTGAATGTTTTCTTCATTACGTTCCTAATTACCTTGGTTTAATGATAACGGCATTTCATGTCATACCATTTGACATCATTATAGCAATTGCATTAAATTTTTGGATGGTTTTTTTAAACTAAATCAATTTTTAGGCAATTAACATTATAAATAGCTACAAAGCCTCTCTTTTTAGCCATCATTATTATAAAAATGACCATTTAAAGCTTGTTTTACTGGGCCTGACATAAGCTGATTTGAAATCGTAGATAGATAAATTATTTTGTAGGTCAATATTATGCTGTAGCTAAGTGAAGCGGTTGATGTAATGATTCATCATTAAGACCATCATAGAATGAAGCTACGTCCATTTGCGGATGCGATAGCTGAGTCTCTTTGTTCTTAATACGTCTGCGCACAGCTAGCTCACAATTATCAAGCACATTGAGTGGAATATGAGCTAAATCATTTCTTATTGAAAGTGGTTCAGGGTTTAAGCAGTGTCGTAACTTAATATCGCTCATACCTGCATGCTCTCCCACATTTGATAATAAAGCGGCGTTGTGTTGCCCAATCAGCATATTAAATTCATCAGGTGCTAAAGGCTGCTTCGGACCCGAACCAAATTGCTTACGAAGTGTCTCTTCTTCAACAATAGGGTTTTCAATATCTGTTTTTGGAAAATGGAACTGACTAAAATCAAGCGCATCGTGGGATAACATTGCCAATAAAAGAGAAAACTCTCCTCGACGTTGTTCGTGTACACTTTTATTCAACCGTGTACTTAGTTGACTCTCTGTGATTAACAAATCGTCGATTTGCATAGACTTTAGCCGATTATTGTAGGTAATAGATATTTATCGGCTTTATTTCATTTTTCTTTAGCTTTTTTCTTTACTTAAATATAAGTTTTGCTATTATCAGCGCCGTTGCACTGGAGGGGTTCCCGAGCGGCCAAAGGGATCAGACTGTAAATCTGACGGCTCAGCCTTCGCTGGTTCGAATCCAGCTCCCTCCACCACTTTTCTTACCGCTAAGTTAAGTGGGGCCAAGTGTAACAAAATTAGTGTGGAGGGGTTCCCGAGCGGCCAAAGGGATCAGACTGTAAATCTGACGGCTCAGCCTTCGCTGGTTCGAATCCAGCTCCCTCCACCACTTTTCTTCTAAAATACCTTATATTTTAAACTTCAATAATTTTTTAAAATTCCCACTGTAAACTTTGTCCATTATTCTTTAACCAATCTGATGCTATCTTATGATCCGGATAAAACTTAGCTACACGTTGCCAAAATACACGACTGTGGTCTAAGTGACGTAAATGAGCCAACTCGTGGACTATGACGTAGTCTATAATTGATTTTTTGGCTCCAATCAAGAGTAAGTTAAACGTAAGCTCACGTTTACTATTACAACTCCCCCATTTACGTTTATAGATACGTATTCGTAAATCATTCGGTAAAGGTTCCTCCATTAGTTTACAAAAGTGGGCAAGACGCATATCAATATATAATCCTAATTTTTCAGTTAAATACGCCTCAAGTAATGTTTTATACTTCAATTTTTTATGGCTCACTCGAGAAGAACACAATACGCTTAATGTATTCTCATGCTCTATAACTTGAGAATGCAAAGCGTGTTCAAACGTTATGTCTATAAGATTTGAGAAAATTAGAATTTTATGTGTTTCGAGTGGATATTGCTTTGAGTCTGCAATATTAATCTGTTTATCAAGTTGGCTATTTACCCAATCTCGTTTCTCAACCAACCATAAATCCAACTGTTTTTTAGGAACATAATGAGGCGCATAAACGGTTATTGACCGTTGGTGCACTTTAATAGCAACAGTCTTACGTCGGGCACTTCGCTTTAATTGATACTCAAACAACAGTTCTACCACATTTAACCAACACGAAATTTCTAATATTTTATACCAATAGGCTTAAGTATGGGATCTAATTAATAATAAAAAACAGGTCTATAACTAAGTGAAAACTTTATATCTAACTGCTTCAAACGATAATAGAAGACCAAGCCTTGCTGACCTTACAATATTAAAGTTCATTTTATCTAAGAGCGATTTAATCGCTGCGTGAGGTGTGTCACCTAGTGGGGTCGGTAACTTTTCATGCGTTACCTTACTGACTTACATCCATGTGAAAACAAGTAAAAACCTAGCAAAGCTTCTGCGTCCTGATCACGATTTTCACCTATATTTGTGCAGCGACAAAACGTAAATTACCTTTAGGTTGAATCCTAAAAACAGCGCATGTCTGGCACTTATGTTAACTGTACAAGCACAAATAATTGCTAAAAAATACAGTTTCACTTGAAACAAAAAAGCAGCGAATAAACCCCAATTAGATATTATTCAAAGTGATAGCAGTATGATAAAAACTTACACATAAATTCATATAATGGGAATTATAGGATTAACTACATTAGCTTTTTTAGATGAATGCGAACCTAAGTTAACCGATGGATAGTAAAGTTTTATATACGAGTAATCATGAGATGTGATCTCATGGCTATTACCACTGTCATCTTTAAAATACATTGAAAACGTTACACCATGATCAGCAAGAACCGCTTTTATATTTAAACTTTCAAGATGACTAAGCCACTGTATAAATTGCTCCCCTGTTGCCAAAAATGCAATTCCTTTACTGCGCCCCTCACCTTCAAAAAGTGCTAAACGAGTCGTTGAACTAGCATCCTCGAGCGTTAAAGGTCCTCGTCCGTCCTCATTCCAAAAAGCAAGTTCGGGTACTATACTAAAACCTAAAACGCGCTCATACCATTTAACTGCATTCGATAAATTTTCAACATTCAAATGGCAATGATCAATACCTGACAATTTAGGCATATTTTTATTATCCACGTTACTCACCAATTTCTGACTTTAATTGCTCTAAAAACTCATGCATGTAAACTGTACGCCTATTCGCTTCTGCTTTAGCTGATGGGGTATTCATGCTTTGAGCAATATGTAATAGTTTTATAAAAAAATGATCAAGTGTATATTTTTTATCATCAGCTTCTCGTTCAATACAAAAAGGGTCTTCTGGGTTATACAATAACCGAGAAATTGAGCCGCCAACTTTCATACATCGACTCACTCCAATCGCACCTAGTGCATCCATTCTGTCAGCATCTTGTACTATTTGCGCCTCAACTGTTTTAATTTCTATATTTGCGCTAAAGCTATGAGCCGCAATAGCATGATGAATATCATCAAAAAGTGACTCGTCATAATCAATCGATTTTAAAAATTCCAGTGCCTTATCTGCTGCCATAGTAGAGGCTTTTGCACGATCAGGGTGGTTTTTAGCCACCGCCACACAGTCATGCATCCACGCTGCAGGTAATACAACTGACATATTAGCCTGCTCTGCATTACATAGTTTTATTGCAACGCGCACCACTCGCTCTATATGCGTAATATCGTGAGCCACATCGGCATGCACTAAAGAGGTTATCAATTCTCTGCATTGTGAATTAAGTATTTGTAAATCGGGGCTTAAAACGGCGTCAGGCACTTTCAGGTTCCAAAAGCTAATTAATAAGTGAATTATTAGTACTTTACCGTGCTTTATAGCTCTCTTGCAAAACATTCATTGTATGTTGCTCCTTGCTTGACTAAAATACAGCGCTTATTTATTACTACTGAGAAGCCTTATGTCATCTGCCGTTTACCTACAAGCTGGTCGCGATAAATCATTAAAAAGAAAACACCCTTGGTTATTTTCAAAAGCCATCAAAAAAATTAAAGGTAAACCTGGATTAGGCGACACAGTAACGATTCACGATAGCGAAGGTAAGTTTTTAGCAACTGCTGCTTATAGCCCTCATTCACAAATTCGTGCACGTGTTTGGAGTTTTGATGAAAAAGAAATCATCGATCAAAACTTTTTTGAACGCCGTTTACGTCGCTCATTAGAAGCACGGAGCCAAGTAATAGAAGAAGGCGGATTAACAGGCTTTAGATTATGTGCAGCTGAGTCTGATTACTTACCAGGCGTTACAATCGATAAATTTGATAATGTACTAGTTTGTCAGTTACTAAGTGCGGGTGCCGAGCGTCATAAAGGCGAGATTGTTGGCGCGTTAATGGCTATTTTTCCAGGTTCTAGCATATACGAGCGCTCAGACGTAGAAGTACGTACAAAAGAAGGTTTGGAGCCAATTAAAGGTGTTCTTTGGGGTAATGAGCCAACACAACCTGTACTTATTGAAGAAAACGGCTTAAAAATTGAAGTCGATATAATTGAAGGTCATAAAACCGGATTTTACTTAGATCAACGCGATAGCCGTGCTGCACTTGAGCGTTTTTCAAAAGACAAAACGGTACTTAACTGTTTTAGTTACACAGGTACATTTTCGTTGTACGCTTTGCGTGGCGGGTGTGAGCATGTCACTAACGTTGATGTATCGCAACCAGCGTTAGATACTGCTAAACGTAATGTTGAGCATAATAACTTAGACTTAAATAAAGTTGATTTTGTGAAGCAAGATGTCTTTAAGTTACTGCGTCAATACCGCGACGAAGGCAGACAGTTTGATACCATCGTAATGGATCCACCAAAGTTTGCTGATAATAAAGCGCAGCTAACGGGCGCGTGTCGTGGTTATAAAGACATCAACATGATTGCCATGCAAATACTAAAACCAGGTGGAACATTACTGACATTCTCTTGCTCTGGCTTAATGGAGCAAAACCTATTTCAAAAAGTTGTTGCTGATGCGGCTCTTGATGCGGGCAAAGATCTACTTATAATGGAACGATTAAATCAAGCAGCCGATCACCCAATTGCGGGTAGCTACCCTGAAGGCTTTTACTTAAAAGGCTTAATTTGTAAGGTTTTTTAATATCTAATCATTCAATTTAATTAGTTAAACTGAATGATTTCAAGGCCTGCTGTTATTGTGCCATCATCTTCTTTGCTGGCACGTATTACCTTAGCCGTTGCTTTTAACGGTGCAATGCTAGGGTGAGTAGACGCTATATCAACTGTTAAAATAGTATCTGGCTCAAGTAAATCATCCAAATGCAATGATAACCCTGTCGCGCTCAAATCAACACACTCTGCCGTATAATTCAAGCCAGCTACTGGCTCCACTGTTGTTAAATTTGCAGTCGCATTTACCTGCATACGTCTAAAGTTTCGTTTGTCATCTGTGAACATAAATCCCTCTAAACTATTGTATTAATTTGCTCTAACAATACACTCATTGAAAATGGTTTTACTACATAAGCATCGCATCCTGCGTCAAATCCGGCTTTTTTCTCCAACTCCGACTCAAGGCCAGATACCATAACAATAGGTATATTTTTTGTCTCCGGGGTATGTTTTAGCATACGACATGTATCGTAACCATCAAGTCCTGGCATGCACACATCAAGTAAAATTATATCAGGTGGATTAGCAACCGCTGATGCTAAACAACTTTTACCTGAATCAGCATAGCTCACATCAAATTTAGCAGTGAGTGCTGCTTTAAGAATTTCATAATTAAAATACTCGTCGTCGACGACTAGCAGCCGTCGTGTTTTAGGTTCGATCAATGAGGACATGGGTATGCCGTTTCCTTCTCAAAGCAAAAATAAGTCCTCCCATTAAGGTACTAAGCTTAATAGAAAATGCAAGTTTTATTCTATTTCTTTTATTGCATTTAAAATGCGTTTTGATGAAATAGGATAAGGAGTTCCTAATGTTTGGGCAAACAAAGAGACTCTTAGTTCTTGCTGCATCCAAAAAATAGCGGTTACTTCTTGGGGAATTGGCAACCCTTTAGGTGTTTTATTAGTTAATTTCTTATATTCAATTGCCACTTTATCAAGTTCAAGTACGCATAACCTATCTCTGTTTGGATCAACTGGTAATTTTTCTAAGCGTTTTTGAATAGCTTTTAGGTAACGGATTAAATCCGTTATTTTATCTGCGCCATGCGCGCTCACAAAACCTTTAAATATAAGTGACTCAAGCTGTGATTTTATATCGCCGTGCGCCGTTATCATGGTTAAATCAACGCGCCCTTTCATTTTTTTATGCAGCGCGTGAGCAATACTTAATACTTGCTCAACCTGCGTTGCAATCGACACAACAGCATCACCGAGCTCACCGCGTATTTGCTCTTTTACTGTTTCAAATGCTTTTTCGTCACGTATATCACCGTGTTTAACTAATAGGCTATCGACACCTGCGGCTATACAGTCATCAATTAAATCAGCTATTTTACCAAATGGATTAAAGTACAAACCCAGCTTTGCTTTATTCGGTAAGTTTTGTTGTAAATACTTAATTGGCGATGGCACATTTAATAACACTAAACGGCGCAAACCTTGTTGATGTGCTTGCTGCGCTTTTGCTTCGTTATCAAACAGCTCCACTGCAGCGGCTGATTTTTTATCCACCAGCGCAGGGTATGCTTTTATCTCATATTGGCCTTGTTTTTTAACATATGAAGATGGCAGCTCACCAAAATCCCATTGTGTTAGGTCTGATTTTTCAATGCCTTTATCGGCTACTTTAGAGAGTGTTTCGGTTACTTCACCTTGCAGCTCTGCTTTAAGTTTGGCTAAATCAAGTCCACGAGCAAGTAACTTATCGTGTTCATCACGTACTTCAAACTGCAATCTTAAATGCGGTGCAAGCGCGGTTAAATCCCATGCCTCTGGATCAACTTTTACACCTGTCATTCTCAATAAACGCGTCGTTAATGCATCAATTAAGCTCCCTTGCATTGGCTCAATAGCTGCCAGCACTGCATCAGCATAGTTTGGTGCTGGCACAAAATTACGACGAAGCGATTTAGGCAATGACTTTATAAGTCCACTTATTAGCTCATGCCTAAATGCTGGTATGTGCCAGTCAAAACCACTTTCTTGCACTTGATTCAACAGCGCGACCGGTATTTGTACCGCAACGCCATCAACGGCTTGGCCTGGATCAAAATGATAAGCAAGCGGCAATATAATATTGTCTTGCTGCCATGTATCAGGGTAGTCAAACTCGGTTATATTACTTGCACCATGCTGCATTAACTCTTCACGAGTCATGTGTAAGTAATGCTTATTTTGTTGTTTTTGTGTTTTATACCATTTTAAAAATGCAGCGCGGTTATTAATTTCTTTGGGTATTTTTTTATCGTAAAATTCAAATAACGTTTGCTCATCAACTAAAATATCACGACGACGTGACTTATTTTCCAGAACTTGAATATCTTCTATTAGCTCACTGTTAAATGCTAAAAAGCGCTCATTTAAGCCCAGTTCTTGCTCAACTAATGCAGTGCGCACAAAAAGCTCTCGACTCACTTTAGGGTCTATGTTGCTATAAACACAGCGGCGTTTATTTACAACAAGTAAGCCGTATAAAGTTTGCTGTTCAAACGCGATTACCGCACCTGGCTTTTTCTCCCAATGAGGTTCTGTGTAACTACGTTTAACTAAGTGCTGTGCTAATGGTTCTACCCAGTTAATGTCTATTTTTGCATTTGTGCGGGCATATAATTTACTGGTTTCTACCAGCTCTGCCGACATAATCCATTTAGGGCTCTTTTTAAATAAACCTGAACCCGGAAAAATATGAAACTGACTATTACGTGCACCTTTGTATATTTGCTTCTCATCTTTAAAGCCAATGTGGCTCAGCATTCCACTTAGTAACGCTTTGTGAACGAGTTCGCCATCAGCCGCTTGGCTGGTTGCTTTCATGCCCATTTCGTTACACACAGTACTTATTTGATAAACAATATCTTGCCATTCACGCAGGCGCATATAGGCTAAGAAGTCTTTTTGACACAGCTTCCTAAATTGGCTATTAGTCAGCTCGCTTTGCTGCTCTTCTAGGTAATTCCATAAGTTTAAAAAAGCGATAAAATCAGAATCTGGATCATCAAAACGACCGTGCTTTTCATTGGCCGCAGCACGTTTTTCTTGTGGGCGTTCACGTGGGTCTTGAATGGACAATGCTGCCACAATAATAATCACTTCACGCAATGCGCCAAGTTTATGGGCCGTAAGTACCATTTTAGCTAAACGAGGGTCAACCGGTAATCGGCTAAGCTCTCTACCTGAAGCGGTTAAACTCGTTTTGTTATCACGTTTGTCTGGTTTTACTGCTTGTAGTTCTTCTAATAACGATAGACCATCACTTATATTACGGCTATCTGGCGCTTGCACGAACGGAAATTGCGCCATATCACCAAGCCCGAGTGCCAACATTTGCAAAATAACTGAAGCAAGATTAGTACGCAGTATTTCAGGGTCGGTAAACTCTGGGCGCGATAAAAAATCATCCTCAGAGTACAAGCGAATACAAATACCCGCTTCAACACGTCCACAACGACCCATACGCTGATTAGCACTTGCTTGTGATATAGGCTCTATTGGCAAGCGCTGTACTTTTGTACGATAGCTGTAGCGACTTATACGCGCAGTACCTGGGTCTATGACATAACGAATACCCGGCACGGTGAGTGACGTTTCGGCTACGTTAGTCGATAAAATAATATGGCGACGAGAATGTGGCGCAAATATACGGTTTTGCTCTGCGTTAGATAAGCGCGAATAAAGTGGCAATACATCGGTGTGTTTTAAATTACGCTTGCTAAGTGCATCAGCGGTATCGCGTATTTCACGCTCACCATTTAAAAATATGAGAATATCGCCAGGGCCTTCAGCGCACAGCTCATCAACGGCATCAAAAATACCTTGTAGCTGATCGCCCTCCGCTTCCATATCATCTTTATTAATATCAGTAATAGGGTTGTAGCGCACATCAACAGGGAAAGTACGACCCGATACTTCTATAATGGGCGCATCATCAAAGTGCTTTGAAAAGCGCTCAGGATCAATAGTCGCTGAGGTAATTATTATTTTTAAATCAGGGCGTTTTGGAAGTAGGTTTTTTAAGTAACCTAGAATAAAGTCGATGTTTAAACTACGCTCATGCGCTTCATCGATAATAATCGTGTCGTATTGATTTAAAAAGCGGTCTTGCTGAATTTCTGCCAGTAAAATACCGTCAGTCATCAGTTTTACATACGTATTATTAGAAACCTGATCGCTAAAACGTATTTTAAAGCCAACTTGCTGACCAAGCTCACACTTCATTTCTTCAGCAATACGATTAGCCACGGTACGCGCTGCTAATCGACGTGGTTGCGTATGCCCTATTAAACCATCAACACCACGACCAAGCTCTAAACACATTTTAGGTATTTGAGTTGTTTTGCCTGAGCCCGTCTCACCGGCAATAATAACCACTTGGTTATTTGCAATGGCGTCTTTAATTAATTCCTTTTTTTGACTTACTGGCAATTGCTCAGGGTAAGTCACTTTAGGGAGGCCAGCTAAGCGCTTATCGCGTAATTCTTGGCTACGGGTTATATCAGCCGCTATTTTTTCAAGCGCGTTGGCATGCTTGTTTTCATCGGTTATTTTTTTTACGCCATGTAAGCGTTTTTTGAAAATGAATTGATCTTTTTTTAAGCACGTTTTTAGCTCGCCAAACAACTGACCTAGGTTTACCACCCGCATACCTTATAAAATTAGTTAAAGAGCCGTAATTGTATCAAATTAAACGGCTGGGGTTAATCCTACAAAATGCATAACGCGAGGTTGTTTGTTATATAAACGCTGTTATTGAACTAAACGGTGAATAATAAATTTATTTTAAGCAGTTATTTTCAGCGTTAACTACATTGAATAAATTAAATGACGTTGGCTTATTCGTCGTTAAAAATGCCCACGTAGGTCGCTTGCGTATTCGATTTACTAGCTCGATACATGCCAGAGGTATTAAACGGCAAGCTAATATTACCCTTAGTATCAATAATAATGACGCCGCCAGTGCCACCAATGGGCTTAAGCACACCGTTTATAACTTCATCCCCTGCTTCGGCTATGGTTTTACCTTGGTACTTAACGCGCGCACATATATCGCTTGCTACGTTATAGCGAATAAAATATTCACCATGCCCTGTTGCTGATACCGCGCACGATTCATTTTCAGCAAATGTTCCGGCCCCAATTACCGGCGCATCCCCCACGCGGCCATAACGTTTTGCCGTCATACCACCGGTTGATGTACCTGCTGCTAAATTACCATTTTTATCAAGCGCCACTGCGCCAACCGTGCCCATTTTGTAAGAGTTAGGTAATGCTTTGTGCGCGGCTTGGTACTCTTTAGTGGTTGCTTTGGCTTTATCTAATTTTTGTTTTGCTTTTAAAAGTGCTTTGTAGCGAGGCTCGGTATCAAACAAGTTATTTTCGATAAGTTCAACACCTTGCTCTTTAGCAAACTCTTCAGCGCCTTGCCCACTGAGCATTACGTGTACAGAGTTATCCATTACCAAACGCGCTAAATTAATTGGGCTCTCAATATGCTTTACACCCGCAACTGCACCTGCTTCACGGTTTCGACCATCCATTATTGATGCATCAAGCTCATGTCCGCCATCGTAAGTGTATACCGCTCCACGCCCTGCATTAAAATAAGGGGATTGCTCTAATACTGCAATTGCTGCAGTCACCGCATCTAAGCTTTCGCCGCCTTGATGTAATACTTTATAACCTGTCTCTACTGCTTGCGTTAATTTTGCCCGATACTCTTTTTCTTGAGCGGGTGTAAATCGTGCTTTTTCTATTGTCCCTGCCCCACCATGAATCGCAATGGCAAAAGGAGTCTCTGCAGCTAATGCACTATTGCTTAAAGCAACAAGGCTGCTCGCAAAAATGGCTAATAATGGTATTTTCATAATGAGTTCTTTTATGGGGAAGTTATAAACCAATGTGAATGGTTGCGGGCTTAATTTCAACCAAAGTGAGTTTAATGACATAAAAAAAGCGCCTTAAGGCGCTTTTTCAAAATTTAACGTGTTTGTAATACCAATTTTATTAAAAACATGATTATTCTAGCGTATTAAATAGCTCACTAACTACGTTGAAAATTATTTATATAGAACAACTATGTATCATAATTTTAGCCTTGTTATTGAGCTATTTTCTTATTGCTATAATAGAACACTAATTTAATGCAATTGGTATAATTAAGCTTGTTGAGCTTTTAAACGCGCTAAACGTGCTACTTGATGAGTAGACGTTAAGAAAGAATAAATTGGTGCTAAGTAACCACGTTTACGAAGCTCTAGGAAATCAGCATCGCTTAGCTCGTTTAGCTTTTTCTCATCGATAAGGTAAATACCGTTTATGTCTTTTTTCTCGCCTTTAATGTCTACTGTAAGCGTTTGCGCAATTAGTAGCTCTTTATCAGCAAGGAATTTAGTGAACGCTTCAGTTACTTGAGAAAACTCAATAAAAGATACAAGCGCTTCTTTACGACGTTTTAGGTAATCAGTCTCTTCGCCATTTTCGAATAATGCGTTGCCTTCATCTTCACCAACAAGCGCACTTGCTTCATCAATTACAATGCCGAATTGATCTTGCTCTGGGTGCTTAACTAGACCCAGTGGGTAACGAGTAGATGCCATTGGTGCAAATGCTGCTGTCCATTTACCATCTTCTACAAAAAGGTTTTCGCCTGGCTCAAGACCAAACATAGCGACAGCTTGGTAAGTGTCATTTTCGTTATTTTTAACGAATGACATTGGAAACTCGTTTGCTACACGTGCAAACTCATGTGCAACTACTGGCACTAAATGTTGAGTTTTCATGAATTCTACATTGATGCCATTTTTAATTTTAATGTTGGCATGTTTTTCGTTGTGTAAAGGCTGTACTTGTTGCTCCGCCATGTTACTGCTCCGTTTATTTTTAGTTTATGTGTTTCATTTTTAATACCTTAAGGCTAATGCTTTTGAAACCAAAAAGGAAGGGAAACTTTTATGACAGTCGTCATCAAAAAATAAAATTTAACTAAATCCAAGCGTTGCTAAAAAACACACAACCAAAACACATAAAATCAGATTAAAAACAATACACTTAATGACTATTTTTAATACAAGCTACGGATACTCATTCACATTGATTAACAGTCAGAGTGCGTTTATTTATAGTGTTTAGACTTAAATTTGAGCAAATAAAAAAGGCAGCTTATATAAGCTGCCTTTAAAAATCACATTGGTACTTTAATTTAAGGCGCCCAATACACTTCAATATTTATGCTTGGGTGGTTAAGTACAGCGCGAAGTGGCATATCATTAACATCGCCCCCCGCTTTTGCTTGCTTATAAACAGCGAGTTTTTCTTCACCGCTAATTAAAAGCTTAACGACTTTAGATTGCGCAATGGCATTTAAAGTTAGTGTCATTCTCTCAGTAATACTACCGGTTACTTCACTTTGTATCGCGTTAATAGCACACACTGATTGTGTGGTTGTTAAACCATGCTCTAAACCGTTTGCATTTGGGAATAACGACGCTGTATGGCCATCTGGGCCCATACCTAAAATAGTCACATCATATGGTATTTTTAGTTCGCTATAAGCCGTTTCACACTCTTGTGTGCCCTGTTGGGCCGTTGCAGCAGTGTTCTTCATAGTAATAAAGTTAGCAGCACTACCATGATTTTGTAATAATGTACTTTTAATAAATGCTTCATTACTTTTTTCATGGCTTGAGTCTACCCAACGCTCATCAACCATAGCAACATCAACATGTTGCCAATCTAAATCAAGGGTTGATAAATGCTTATAAGCAGGTGCTGGTGATGAACCGCCTGATACCATCAATACAGCACGTCCATCATTTTTAATACCATCACGCAGTGATTGCTCAAGCGTTGCTGAAAGCTCTTTCGTCAACGCATCTTTATTATCAAAAAATTTCTCAACTAATGTTGCCATATTTATGCCTTATCGCCCGCGTTAAACCATACATGGCTCTTCTCTGCCAATAACTCATCGGCATCATCAGGACCCCAGCTACCTGCACGATAAAGTGCCGGTTTGCCTTTTTCTTGCCATCTGTCAATAATTGGATCAATCCATTTCCACGCTTGACGTACTTCATCACGATGAATAAATAACGATGGGTTATCGGCAGCCGCATCAAGCATTAAACGCTTGTATGCATCTGAGTGAAAACCGTTACTGTAAGCTTGTGAAAGCTCAATATTCATCGTTACTGGTTCAAGTTGCATTTCCAAATTATCGAGGCGCTTAGACATAAGCGTTAGTTGAATTGTTTCCTCTGGCTGCAAGCGAATAACAAGGCGATTTGGCTCAATATTACCTACGTTATCTTCGTAAATATTATGAGATACTTTTTTGTATTCAACCACAATTTCTGCACAGCGCTTAGCCATACGCTTACCTGTACGAAGATAAAATGGAACACCAGCCCAACGCCAGTTATCAATGTGTGCACGAATCGCAACAAAGGTTTCTGTTTTGCTAGAGCCTTCTTTTAGTTCTTCAAGATAACCGGGTACAATTTTACCATTTAAGTCACCAGGCACATATTGACCGCGCACAATATTTTCATCAACATCGCTACCATTCAGTGGGCGAAGTGCTTCTAATACCTTTAGCTTTTCATTTCGGATACTGCTGGCGTTAAGTTTATTGGGCGCTTCCATTGCAACTAAACACAGTAGCTGTAACAAGTGGTTTTGAACCATGTCACGAAGTGCACCAGCTTTATCATAAAAACCAGCGCGGCTTTCAAGGCCAACCGTTTCTGATAAGCTAATTTGGATGTTATCAATAGACTTAGCATCCCACATATTTTCAAACAATGAGTTTGAAAAACGCAGCGCCATTAAGTTTTGTACTGTTTCTTTACCTAAGTAGTGATCAATTCGGAAAATTTGCTCTTCATTAAAAAACTCTGCAATTTTTCCGTTAATTGCTTCAGCAGAATCACCGCAATAGCCAATTGGTTTTTCAACAACAACACGTGATGTAGGGGTAATTAAACCTTTCGTAGAAAGTATTTCACAGCAAGTGCCGTATACAGCTGGCGGAAGAGATAAATAAAACACACGCGATTTAGTGCTTTCGTGCTCATCTAGAATGCCTTTTAGCACATCCCAATTATCATCCGCTTCTGTAACATTACTTACTACTGGCACTAAAAAAGTAGAAAACGCTTTCCAATCTTTAGCGTTAAACTCACCTTTGCTTAAAAATTCTTGTAATGCTTTATGCGCTGTTTCTACGTATTCAGCACGTTTAGATTCTTCGCGCACTGTTGGCAGGATACGTGAGCCTTCAGGTAAATTACCTTCTTGATATGCTCTGTACATTGCAGGTAGTAATTTGCGTAACGCAAGATCACCACCGCCCCCAAAAATTATAATATCAAAAGGATTAAGCATAGTTACTCTCTACGTTGTGATACCCAGTACATTTTATAAATGCGCGGGTATGCCTATTTATTGCTAGATTAGATGGCTTTTATAACTGTATTTAAATAAAAGCCTGCTGAATTGTTCTGTATTGATGATTTATTATTATTTATTTTATCATTTGCGCTTATTAAATGAGCCTTAGGGGCCCTGTATCTCCTCTCACAAAAATACAGACCCTAAGCACTCCAGCGCTACCCGTTCAAAGGTACTCGGTTTACTTACTTACGTAAGCGAATTTTTTACTGCGTACGGTTTTGCTTGTAGTACGCCATTAAGCCGTTTGTCGAACTATCATGGGCGTGTTTTACGCTTTCATCAGTGAGTTCACTTTCAATTTTAGATGCTAACCCTTTACCAAGCTCTACACCCCATTGATCAAACGAGCATATTTCTAAAATAATGCCTTGGCAAAATATCTTATGTTCATACAGTGCAATTAAACGACCCACTGTTTTAGCATCTACAGTATCTAATAACATAGATGTTGTAGGACGATTGCCTTGATGAATTTTATGATTTAATAACTCATCAATCTCTGCTTGCGATTTACCCTTAGCGGTTAAATCAGCTGTAACTTGCGCTGCATCTACACCACTCATCATCGCTTCTGTTTGTGCAAAGAAGTTCGATAATAAAATATCGTGATGTTTATCAACATTCACTTGTGGTTTAACTGATGCAATAAAATCTGCAGGTACAATTACATTACCTTGGTGTAAGCACTGATAAAAGGCATGCTGACCATTAATACCCGTCATGCCCCAAATAATTGGAACCGTGGTGTAAGGTACCGTTTCGCCCGCAAAGTTAACGTGCTTACCATTACTTTCCATTTCGCCTTGCTGTAAATAAGCTGGCAACATATGCAGTGCTTGATCGTACGGTAATATAGCTTGCGCTGTATAACCTAAAAAGCTCGTATTCCATACACTAAGCAATGCCATAATTAATGGTATATTTTGCTCAAACGGCGCAGATTTAAAGTGCTCGTCTATTTCAAACGCACCTTCTAAAATTGCTTCAAAGGCGTCGTAGCCTAAATATAAAGCAATGGGTAAGCCTATCGCACTCCAAAGTGAAAAGCGACCGCCAACCCAATCCCACATAGTGAATACGTTTTCGTCGCTGATACCAAAGGCTGCCGTTTTTTCTAAATTTGTACTTACTGCAACAAAATGCTTTGCAATTGTACTTTCATCTTTTGCTGTTTGTAAAAACCAATCAACGGCTGTTTTAGCGTTTGTCATGGTTTCTGACGTAGTAAATGTTTTTGACGAAATAACAAATAATGTTGTTTCAGGATCAATGGCTTTTAAAACAGACGAAATTTGTACACCGTCAGCATTAGATACGTAATGAACATTCAATGTATCATCTGCCAGTGCTTTTAATGCCTCGGTTGCCATTTGCGGACCAAGGTTAGAGCCACCAACACCAATACTTACAACATCTTTTACCGCTTTGCCGGTATAGCCTAGCCATTTTCCGCTACGAACTTTTTCAACAAACACTTTAATTTTAGCTAATTCGTTATCTACTGCTTGTGTCACGTTTTCACCATCAACAATGAGTGGTGTATGAGCACGATTGCGAAGTGCCGTATGCAGTACTGAGCGATTTTCAGTGATATTAATTTTTTCACCACTGAACATTTTATCGCGCCACGATGCAATATCGCAATCTTTAGCAAGCGACATTAAGTTAGCAAAAACATCGTTATCAATAAGTTGCTTAGAATAGTCGAATAATACGCCAGGTACTTGAGTAGAAAACTGAGAAAAACGCGTGTCATCTTGTGCAAATAACGTTTTCAGATGTGTTTGTTTCATCTTAGCTGCACTTTGTTCGAGTGCTTGCCAACTTGCTAGTTGCGTTCGGTTAGACATGAGAATACCCTCTAAATTTTTCAACCAATTGATTTAAAAATGCTTTTTATAAAATAAAAACGATAAAATTTGCTTATTCACACTAAAATAAAACGCCGATAGTATAATTAAAAATGCAAAAAAGGTGCTGTTTTTATAATTTTAGATGCAGATGATAACGCAATTTTTAGCTTTTGACACCGGTATCATAAAGATTTTATAAATTAATTTACCTGTAATTTTAAAGGCACCTGCCATAGCTTAATTGATTAAAATGAAATATTGATGAATTTTCATAAGCACAATAATTACTTTATATAGTTATTCACTAATTACTGTACTTGTTTGCCTTGCGATCAAATCGACCTTAAAAACAAAAAATCGGCCCTAAAGCCGATTTTGTATAAATTACAATCTTTGTTTAATTGCTAAGCGCTAACCCACCATTTAAATTATAAACAGCTTTATAACCCAGCTGCATTAAATTACTAGCAGCAATTTTTGAGCGGTTACCACTGCGGCATAATAAAATGTATTTGTTATTTTTGTTCAACTGTCCTTCAAATACCGCATTCGCCATTCTGCTAAGCGGTATATTTAATGTTTTTTCATCGAGTATATTAAATAACTGGGCAACATTATTTGCGCCGTGTTCGTATGGCTCGCGTGTATCAATTAAATATACATCGCTGGTGTTTAACATTATTTTAGCGTCATCAAAATTTAATTGCAGTGTATCTACTTCAGGTAGCGCATTTACATAACCGCACAGTTGTGTGTTATTCACTTGTTTTGAAGCATCGTACTGCTGCTTTTCAATTACAAATTCATCAACTGAAATACTGCCGCTCACTAACGCATTGAGTAATGGCGTTTGGCTTTGCTGAACGGCCCAGTTCATAGCAAAACATTGTTGGTAGTCGTGCCCTGAGCAAATAATACTAATGTTATTTAGTTGCTCGCTTATTACTAAAATAGAGCGAGCCATAGCTTTTGCATCCCCACCCATAAGGGAAGTATTGCCAAGTCCTGCAGGCAGAATTAAATCACCACAAAAACAATAACGCGTTTCGCCACTACTGTTTTTTAATAAATAACTTACGCTATCTTTGCTATGCCCAGGTGTAGCAACTTTTTCAAGTGCGTCATTTGCTAAGCTAATATTTGCTGCGCCTACAGGCCAACCTAGCGAATCAACCTCACCTTTTACAACTCTTGATGCAAGAACGCTGGTTAACAAATTAGTCGCTGACTCTCGCTCTTGATGAAGATGAGTATTAAGCACCGCTGAAATAGTTAAGTTTTGTGTATTGGCTATTTTTTCAAAACGCGGAATAAGCTCAATAATCGGGTCTATTATAACTGCGTGTTTATCATCGCTCACATAAAGCCAACTACATGCACCTTGGTGCCTAAATTGAGTAAGGCCCAGTGCGCACACTTCTTGCTGTGGTGTCGTACTGTCAGACACGATTAAACAGTTTGCTTGTAATATTGTTCTTAGAGCGCGAATACGACCACAAGCATTATCAATATCTTGCTGTGTTGCCGCTGGTCCAAACGAAAGTCTAATTGCGTTTTCGCTTTGCCATTTGCTTGCACCCATTGCATCTAAAACAAAACTTGTTGATGCCCCCGTACTACAAGCCGAGCCTCCACTTACGCGTATGCCCGCCGCATCAAATAAATCAATCACCTCTTTGCTTGTTAAATCGTTAACAGCAAAATTAAGTGTAGTGGGCACGCTATAAGCAAAGTCGTGATTAAATGTAATATTGCCAAAGGTATCTACAATTGCACTTTGTAATTGACTGCGATAGGAATTAAGTACATCAACTGATTTAAATGTGCTGCCTGATTTATCGAGCAACAGACTAAATAGCTTATTTAGCCCTGCAATACCGGGTAGATTTTCGGTGCCTGAACGCATTCCACTCTCTTGACCGCCACCCGCTATAAAAGGTGTATACGCACTGCCACTACGAATATATAAAAAGCCAATACCCTTGGGCGCATAAAGCTTATGCCCCGAAAAAGGGGCGTAATCTATTGTTGTGTCACTCAGCGCGAGTGCCTGTTTACCAAGCGCTTGCACGCAATCCACCATCCACGATACATTTTTATTGCGGCTACGAATTACCTGCTCAATAGCGGGTAGATCTTGATATACACCGGTCTCGTTATTAACGGCCATGGTGCAAATCATCAATGCATTATTAATATGCTCTGCAATAAAATCTAAGTCTAAAATACCGTTACTATCCACTGGAATAGCAAGCACTTCAGCGTTAATGTCAAGTACGCTATTCCAATGTTTAAGTGTATTTGGCACCGCTTTATGCTCAGTTGCGCCATATAATAATACTGGGTTTTTAACTGGGTATTTTTTAGCATTAATAAGCGTAGAAACTACTGCTGTTTGAATGCCTTCTGTCGCGCCAGACGTAAATAAAATATCGCCATTACTTGCGCCGATAACAGTGCGTGCTTTTTGACGTGTTTGTTCTAATAAATGCTTGGCTTGAATGCCTGTAATATGGGGACTTGAAGGATTACCAAAACAAATTTGCATAGTATGAGAAACAACATCAGCAATACAAGGCAACACAGGTGTGGTTGCGTTTGCATCAAGGTAAACTTGTTTTACTGGCTCATCGTGCAATAAAAAATCTGACATTAAAAAACGCACCTTATTACTAAAAAATATATCTTATTACCAATAGTACATAACTTTACAGGTAATGAGTAATAATCAATTAGCACTAGAGGTGCGTTTACTATTCTTTTTTAAACTAAAAGTCTGTTTACCTAACCTTAACTCTGGTTACTTAACTCTTCATGGGTTGACGACCAGGCTGTTATTAGCGCTTTTACTAATGAAGCCAATGGGATGGCAAAAAACACTCCCCAAAATCCCCATAAGCCACCAAAAAATAATACTGCGACAATTATAAACACCGGATTCAAATCAACCGCCTCAGAAAATAACAGTGGCACAAGTACGTTGCCATCAAGCGCCTGAATAATTCCGTAAATAATTAAAATAGTCCAAAACTGCGTTTCTAGGCCAAATTGAAATAGCGCCACGGCCGCTACGGGTATAGTCACAAGAGCAGCACCCACAAACGGAATTAACACAGAAAAACCAACTAACACACCTAGTAACGCCGCATAACGTAAATCTAAAACGGTAAATGCAATAAACGACACACCACCAACAATCAAAATTTCAAACACTTTACCGCGAATATAATTCATGATTTGCTGATTCATTTCGTTCCATACTTGCAAAATTAAGCGTCGTTGTTGAGGAATGAGTTTAGCTACGCTTCCTGTAAGCTCTAACTTATCTTTAAGCATAAAAAATACAAGTAAAGGTACAAGTACCAAATAAATTAACCAAGCAACCACATCTTTTAAAGAAGTAAGCGAAAACGACAACACCACTTGGCCAAACTCAATAACTTTAGCCTCTACTGTTGCAACAATTGCTTGTACTTGCTCAGTATTAATCAAACTAGGGTATTGTTCGGGTAAAGCCAACAAGTAAGACTTCCCCTGCTCTACCATGTGTGGGGTTTCTTGTACTAAATTACTTGTTTGTTGCCAAAGTACCGGACCTATAACTAAAATAAGCGTCAACATAATGCCGGTAAATACCAACATCACAATGACCGTTGCTGTAAAACGCTTTAAACCAAAGCGCTCTAAATGAAGTACAGGCCAGTCAAGTAAATAAGCGATTACAAGAGCAACCAGCACTGGCACTATTAAGGAGCCAAAAAAATAAAGTAAGGCAACCGATGCCAATAATAAAAATAATAAGGTAACCGAATGAGGATCCGAAAACTTTCTTTCGTACCATGTTTTTACATATTCAAACACGTAATGGCTCCACTAATAACAACCCTTGTTGTTTATTTAAATTGTAACTATAAGCATATTTTTTCAAAAATCGTTCTATATCATCAACGTTTTCATCGTTATTTAAACTAAAAGTGATACTTTCTTGTAATGATAATGCTTTACGCAAGCCCAATTTAAACTGAATAAACTGTTGAGGACACCTATAAATTCGCAAATCTTGTTGTAACATACTCGCTTTACCAATTTATTAAAATGAATAATAAGTCACATAATCACGGTCTTATTTTTATAACACGTGAACAAATGTAACTTTTTCTTAAAACAACCCCTGCAATGGTTTATCCTGTATACCATAGTTAGTAGTAAGGATAAGTTAATGCCTGGCACGCATAATAAAGCGCAACTACCAAGTAATCCAACACTCAAAGAGATTAATTGGTTTAAAAAGCAAATAAATTGGGGGGAGTTACCTCCTTTTTATCATTTAGTTGCTTCCTCAGTCAGCGAATCTGAGGGGATATTAGAGCATGGTTTTGACAACGCTGTTAAACAGCTTATTAATAAACGCAACTGGAATTTAGACTTATTAGAAGGCTATGAAGATAACTTAGGTGAAATCCATACCAAAAATAAGCCTCGAATAGCACTTCATCAAGTGTTTACCGACCGCGGTTTTGAACTTTGGGCGCAACCTTATGCAAAAGACGTAGTCATAGATCAGTATATAAAAGGAAACCGCTTTGTTGAATTTAAAGTATGGGATCCTATTTCAATGAAAAGCCTGATCAGAATAAACCAATTACATAAATTTGTTGGCTTTTATTTTGAAAGTGGCGACAAAGCTGATAAAGCACTTATATTACATGCACACAAAGTAGTTCATAAAATTATTACTTTTTTGCAGCGCGAATTGAACGTTGTAAAGCTTGATGGAGTCACAATAAAAGAACTATACCAATTGTGCGAAAAAGACAGCCGTGCAAGTAGTGACGAAATAGACATTGCCAAAATTGCTATTGGTGAACCAATAAACAAGGAATAAAATGCAGCTAAAATCAGCCTTTATGACTTTATGCAGTGCCGCACTTACATTTGGCCTATTAGTAGGTGAGCCTTTAAAGGCGCAAACTAACTTTACACTTCCTGATTTAGGAACGTCAGCATTACAAGCACTTCCACTCGAAAAAGAACAAGCGATTGGCGAAGTAATGATGATGCAAATAAGAGGCTCATCGCCAGTAATTAACGATCCTGTACTTGATGAGTACCTAACTACGATTGGCCGCAAACTTGTAGCAAATGCTAATGACGTACGCTTTCCATTTTCATTTTTTTGGATAAACAACCCTGAAATTAATGCGTTTGCATTTTATGGCGGACACGTTGGCGTACACACAGGCTTAATTGCTCAAGCCGATAACGAGAGCCAGTTTGCCTCGGTACTCGGGCACGAAATTGCTCACGTAACACAGCGTCACTTAGCACGTAGAATACAGCAGCAACAAGATAACAGTGCCTTGACCATTGCTGGTATGATTGCCGGTATATTGGCAACGGTTGTTGCACCTGATGCAGGTATTGCTATTATTTCAGCGAGCCAAACACAATCAGCTTTTAGCCAGCTAACCCATAGCCGCTCAGCCGAGCAAGAAGCTGATCGTATAGGCATGCAAACACTAAACAATGCAGGCTTTGATGCCCGTGCATCAAGTGAATTTTTAACCAAGCTAGCCGCGCAAATTCGTTACAAATATAAGCCACCTGCATTTTTATTAACTCACCCATTACCTGAAAGTCGAGTATCTGATGTGCGCTTGCGTGCTGAGCAATTTCCGGTGCGTTACCTAACACCGAGTCTTAATTTTAACTTAGCAAAAAGCAGAGTACTAGCTCGCTACGACAATAAGCCTGAAAACGCTGAAGCACTGTTTAGAAAATTAATGCGTGAAAAAAATTACGATAATACAGCATTAAAATATGGCCTAGCTATAAGTTTGCTCGATCAGAAAAAACTTGACGAAGCACAACCTATATTAGATGAACTGTTACAAAGTGATCCTAAAAACCTATTTTACATAGATACAAAGACCGACTTACTCATCGCGCAAGAAAAAGCCGATGAAGCGGTTAAATTTTTAGCCGAGTTAAACAATTACCGCCCTAATAACCAAGTAATTACCCTTAATTATGCTAATTCGGCACTGGAAGCTAAACAATATGAATTAGCAGAGAACATACTTAAGAGTTTTTTACTTGAAAAGCCAGATCATAGCCTAGGTAAACAATTGCTTGCCGACACTTATAAAAAACAAGATAAACTAGCAGCCTACCACGAGGCTAATGCCGATGTATTATCGCAATATGGTGCTTATTTAAAAGCCGCTGACGAAATCCAAAAAGCACTTAACTTCGTAGAATCAACAGAACTTGTAAAGCAGCAACGATTAAAAGCCTTGCTTACCCAATATCGTCGTTTACAAAAAGAGCTTGCAAGGCTTTAAGTCTGCAAGCGCTTGCCCTAAAATAGGCGAAACTTAATATTTGGATACATTTTATGTCTGTTACTCTTTACCATAATTCGCGCTGTTCTAAATCACGCGAAACACTTGCCTTATTACAAAGTAAATCTGTAGAGCCAACTATTGTCGAATACCTAAAAACACCACTGACTCACGAGCAAATTTCAACCCTTGTAAACCAACTTGGTTTTTCATCGGCACGTGAACTAATGCGTACCAAAGAAGATGACTACAAAGCGCTTAACTTAAAAGATGAAACGCGCGAAAATGCACTTATTGATGCCATGGTAAAAAACCCTAAACTGATTGAGCGCCCTATTGTTGTTAACAACGGTAAAGCTGCTATTGGTCGTCCACCCGAAAACGTATTAAGCGTTTTATAATGAGCACAACCATAGTGGTACTTTATCACTCTAGCCACGGTTCAGTTGAAGCTATGGCACATGAAATAGCGGAGTCAGTAGAGCAACAAGGCGCAACTGCACTGCTTCGCACGTTTGTAGCTAAAAACGCACACGATATCGTAATAACCAAAGATGATTTAATTAATTGCGATGGCCTTGCATTTGGAACGCCAACGCGATTTGGCATGATGGCCTCTCAAGCCAAAAGCTTTTGGGAAACCACCAGCGACTTGTGGCTAAAAGGCCAACTAATCGATAAGCCAGCGTGTGTATTTTCGTCATCAAGTAGTATGCATGGTGGAAATGAAGCAACCTTACTTAACTTATCTCTGCCATTATTACACCACGGCATGATACTACTGGGCGTGCCATACGATGTGCCCGAACTACTTGCAACACAAACCGGTGGAACACCATACGGTGCAACACACGTCGCTGGCAGCGCTAACAGTGCACAGCTAAGCAAAGACGAAATTAAAATATGCCAAAGCGTTGGTAAACGCCTTACTCACATTGCGAGAAAACTTAAATGAATACAGCTGACAATCCAGCTAAAAAGCCAATTACGATAAAATTTCAACGTGCCGCACTATTTGGCTATGTAGGTTTGCTTGTTCTAATTCCATTGTGGATGTATTTTGTACCCCCTCTAAACGGTAATGCGAGCTTAGTATCTTTATTTTTGCCCATCATTCCGTTACTGCTGCCACTAAGAGGCATTATTAAAGACAACACTTACACCTATGCGTGGGCTAACTTTATTGTAATGCTGTATTTTATTCACGGGCTTACCATGCTCTGGGCAGCGCCAGCTGAACTGATATGGGTATTATTGGAGCTTGTATTTGCATCCGCCATGTTTATTGGTTGTACATATTATGCACGGCATCGCGGTCAAGAACTTGGTTTAAAAATCCGTAAACTTAAAGAAGAACTTGCAGAAGAAAAAGCGGCAAACGAGCACAATAAATAGCGTAAACCATAAGCAAAAAAAACCGTGTTTAAAGTTAATTAAACACGGTTTTTTTATAAATAATTTGACTGTTTTTACACTTACAAAAACCTGCTTATATAAGGTCAATTTATTCAAATATTTTATAGGTTGGCATTAGCTAAACTAAATCACTCAAAGCAGTGAGGGTCACAATACCAGCTAAACCCAGCTGAGCAACTAAACTAACCAAAGAAAATACCCTAAGTATAAACAAACCCCAAGGGTGTTTTATATGAGGATATAAAGCACAACGCTTTAGAGTGGTTGCAAAGAAAAAACACACCACTGCAATCATGGTTAACGTAAGCGTTAGTTCGCTTTTTATAGTAATTGTTTCATCAAAAAAGAAAAACAATTGTAACGGTAAAAACAACGTCACAATAGCATGTAAAGCATGCACCTTTTTAATACGATCAAATTGACCTTCAGGCGACAACTCTTTAATTCCAAAGTCACGTTCTAAGCATTTAACTAAGTTATTAGCCTTAATATTAACGGCCAAACGGTAGCAGCTTAACCCTTCGTTGTTACGCGCTCTAAAGTCGTAGCCACTTTTAAGTAACAACACCATTAATGATTCATTTTTAGCAAGTACAGCATAATGTAATGCTGTATTCCCTAAATTGTCAGCCGCTTTTTTATCTTGCTTTGAAAGTAATGTTTCCACAACATTTACAAAGCCTTTTTCAGCTGCCCACATAAATGCTGTTTTATTATTTTCATCGGCAAGAACACCGGTAGCACCTTGTTCAATAAAGCGCATAGCCATGGTTTGTTTGGCTGTTTTTTTACGCAAGTGAGTTAATAAAGCTTTCTCTAAAAGAACAACAGAATCAACGTCAGGAGATACCTGCGTAAGCAACGTAAAATAGTCTTTACCCGTTGCCACTTTTTCGCTAGCAAGTTCACAAAGCACATCTAAATCAGCAATAGACTCTGGAATAAATGCACTTAAGCGTTCTCTAAAATCAACTTCTTTCCAGAGTGATAGCGTGTCAACAGCAGAGAGTTTACTGCCATTATTTAAGGCATGTTCAATTAACGTAAAATAACGCTTACTAAAAAACAAACCGAGTAACGACAGAGGCGTACTAATATCATTTTGCGTGGCAATACTTGCGTACTGCTCTAATCGCTCGCAAAGCATTAGCACTAAACTTTCAGGGGTATATTCATTATCGTAGTAGTGGCTTTTAACTGCACTAATATACGCTTGCGCATCTTCGTCATATTCAGAAATATGTTGAAAAAAGCACTCTTCAAAAGGTTCAAGTGGAGTTAGCCACGCCAAATAATAAATAGGCGGCAAAACAGTGGTGCAAACACCATCATCTTCATTAGTAGAACGACAAGCAGGCCAAGCTTCTAACGCATCTAAAATAAAGGCACCGTTTTGTTCTACAAGTCCTTTAATCAGTAACGGGTATTCCTTTGGCCAAATCAGTACATTTTCCATTAAAACAACACAACTCCAGTGTAGCTCGGGTAAGTGGTCAGTTATAACAGTTTTTAGCTGACACCACGCTTAATCAAAGAACTGATATTCTACCACACCTTGATCGCCACGCTAGAGCAAAGTCGATGAATAAATGAAATTATAAAAACAACCAAGTACATAAGTACTTGGCTGTTTTTGAGGTTGGAGTTGGGCTTAATCAGAGCCAGACAAAATCGTTATTTATTTTTTAACTCTTTAGTAACTTGCTCTAAACCTACATCTGAAATACGTTGGATAATCTCTTTTTGCTTAGCGCTTAATAACGAAATACCCTCAGCAACAATATCGTATACTTTCCACTCATTGTTTTTACCTAATCGAAGCTTAAAGCTTAAATCTATTGTTGGTGCATTAGGCTCTATAATTTGTGTATTAACCGTTGCATACTCAGAATCGCTTATTGCATTATTACGTTCAAATACAACCTTTTGACCCGTGTATTTCATCAATGCACCAGCATAAGTACCCGTTAAATAATGCTCTACTGCATCTATAAATTGAACTGCTTGCTCGCGCTCAATCCCTTTAATATGCTTACCTAATAATTTAAACGAGACAAACTTAACATCAATATGTGGCATTAAACGTTTTTCAACAATCTCAGACATTGCTTCTTTACTTGCATTCCCTTTTGCATTTACTTTGCCTATATCGGCGAATAACGTATTAGCAACTGATTCTAAAAGTCGATCTGGGGATTGCTGTTCTTGTGCAAAAAGAGAACTGCTTAAAAATGCAGTGCCTAGCAGTAATAGTTTAATTAGTTTCATAATAAGTTTTGTCTGTGTGATTAATATGATTGTAATTTACGCGAACTATACGCAATAAAAAAGAAGCAAGTAAGCAACTTATTAGTGCCTAAACAGCACCAATAAAATAACTAAATATAATTCAAGTAGTTACTATTTTATATTAACACCTCATAAACAACCGGCATTTTGTCCTCATTGAATTTGTTAACTGCTCGCCCTTATCATTTGGATATCACTTTGAATTAAACAGAATTGGTATCTATGAAAACGTCACTTAAAATATTTTTTATCTCTTTTTTATTAGTAATTTCGTCTTTTGGCAAACTTGCTTTTGCCCAATCGGATCACGGTTACGCTGTAGACTTTCTTAAAGGCGAAGGTAATGTCAATGGCGTAAAAATAGCCTACCAATACCATGCGCCTAGTATGCAAAGCTTCATTGGTGATGCGCGATTTTATTTTGAGACAAGTGTAAATATGTGGGAATATCGGCACGGCGATGAAACACAATCGAACATAGTTTTAGCCATGTCGCCTGTATTACAGTTTCCGGTGTTTAGTTTCAATAACACACCATTTTACGTTGAAGCTGGTATTGGTGTGTCATTGATTGATGAAACTCAATTTGCAGGTAAAAACATCAGCACCCACTACCAGTTTGAAGACCGTATTGGCCTTGTTGCCGACCTTGGAAAAACCAACGTGGCACTTAGAGTTATTCACTATTCAAACGCAGGATTTAAAGAGCCAAACCCAGGCCTTAATTTTTTAACGCTTTCGATCGCTAGGCGTTTTTAAAAGCAATTTATTGGTTGTATTTTTTAGTTATTTTATTGATGTTATAGCGTGAAACGGTCACACTTAAACGTACTAAATATTAAGTGATACTGCGATGCAAACTTGGCATATTGTAATTATTGTCGCCGTTGTTTTTACCATTATCATTGGTAATATTGCGCTGATTAGACTCTCTGCAAAAAAGGAGTTTAAAAAGCCCAACGCCAATATAAAAAATACAACAGATACAAAAAAGCCCTGATTAATCAGGGCTTTTTAATTCATTAAATCGTTCTATTTAACCAACTAACCAATGCGCCATAAAAGCAATAATTGGTAGAGTAATTAACGTTCTCAAAATAAATATCACAAACAATTCAAATATATTAACCGGTATTTTGCTGCCTAACAGCAACGCACCAACTTCAGACATATAAATAAGTTGAGTAACACTCATAGCCGCAATAATAAAACGCGTTACATCGCTCTCAATAGTACCGGCTGCTAATATTGACGGAATAAACATATCAGCAAAACCGACCATAATAGTTTGTGCAGCTGCTTCAGCCTCTGGTACTTGCAGTAATTCTAAAAACGGAATGAATGGCATCCCCAAATACTGAAAAATTGGCGTGTATTCAGCAATAATTAACGCAAAAGTACCCACAGCCATAACCACTGGCAACACAGCAAAAACCATATCCAGTGCATTATGTACGCCCTCTTTAACAGTACCGACAAAACCTGGGGCTTTATCTGCTTTAGCGAGTGCAACATCTAAAGAATGGCCAAACAGTGTTTTACCCGTTGGAACTAACTCCGCGTTAGCATCAGGCTTTGAGCCATCAATTAATACATCCTTTTTAAAGCGTAATGGAGGTAAACGAGGCACAATAATAGCAGCCACAACACCCGCTAAACATACCGTTAAATAAAACGGTGCAAATAAGTACTCAAGTTTAACTTGGCCAATAACTACTAAACAAAAAGTAATAGATACAGCGGAAAAAGTAGTGCCGATAATAGCGGCTTCGCGTTGTGTGTAGTGCTTATCTTCGTATTGGCGAGCCGTCATTAAAATACCTACGCTACCATCACCTAACCACGATGCCACACAGTTAACAGCGCTGCGCCCTGGTACACCAAACAAAGGTCGCATAACTTTCGTTAATAAAGTCCCAACAAGCTCAAGCAAACCAAAATTAAGTAATAAAGGCAGTAACAGGCCAGCAAGTATAAATACCGAAAACAATACAGGCAGTAAATCATTTAACACTAATGCCCCTGTATTTTCAGAAATAACGGCATGTGGCCCTACTTTTAAATGCGTCATTAACACAAACACAGTGCCAAATAAACGCGTAACCAGCCAAATCCAACTAACGTTGAATAAATGATTTAAAAGTGGAATTTTACAAATAACTTGCGGTTTAAATACACTTACAACGAATGAAAGCAAGCCCGTAGCGCAAATAATTAACGTAATAATAGCCTGTGCTGAATCTGCAAAAAAAACTTGCATTGCTTTAGCCATCATAGCGATAGGAATGGTCATTACTTCACCGGTAGAAACCGGTGTCATAAACAAAAAAACACCAATTAGTGAAGGTACTAAAAACGTAAACCAAGTACGCCAATCGTACTGCGTAGAAGTCGGTAATTGAGACATATTTTTAACCTATAAAAACCACAAAAAGAGCTTAGCGCTCTTTTTGTAGTAAAAATTTATTCTTATTTAAATTTTAATGCCGCGCTGAATGAGTGCCGCTTCTAATGCTTGTTGTAAACCGTTCATAGTACCTGGTTCAAGCGTTTCGCCTTTATCATCCATCCACGTTAAGCTTGTACCACCTTCTTTAGTTTTACTCACTAAAATTTGGTATTGCCCTTCATCAATAGGTAATTGAGTAACTTCGTCGCCCCAAATAGAATCCCAAACGCTGCTCTCTGGTGTTTTATAATCAGCTGTGATTAAACCTGTATCTTGGTTAATTTCAACAATAGTGAATGACAAACGCTCTAAAAAGCCAGAGAAACGGTCAAATACTGCATCGTAAGATTGCTCAGTAACCAGTGCCGCATTGCCTTTATTATCAAAGCCCATTTCAAGTGAAATAATACCTTGGCGTTTACGTAAATCGACTTCTAACTGACGGTAACGGTAATCAAATTCACTCACTACTTGGTTAAGCGCGCGCACTTCTAATTGCTGCTTAAGTAAATCGGTTAATGCGTTATCACCTTTAAAATCAATTAAATCAACACGTAAAGACGCAGTTCGCTGATGTGATTTTTCTTCAATAGTAAACTTGAATTTTTCTAAATCAGCATTCTCGTCACTGCCCCAAAGCCAGCTTTCTTCTGTTTTAATAATTGAATACCAATCAGTTTCAATAACACCTAACAGTTTATCTTCTTTGGTTGCACTTACGTTATTGTCAGCTAAAACGGCTTTAATTGAATCCCAAACAAATTCATCTAAATCGTCAATGCCATCATTTTTATCAAAATAAACACGAGCCAGTTTATCTGTTTCTTCAACCCAGCTGCCCTTAGCTACCGTAAGAACCTGAGCAGGTGGACGATAGTTTGTAGCCACAGGGTTATTATCGTATTGACCTATATCCATTTTATAAACGGGATCTTGGGCTGGTTGCGATAGAGACGCTGGCGCTTTAACTGGCTCATGCGTGCGGTAATTACGCTCATTATGTGCATCGTTAGTAAATACACTACACCCTGATAAACTTACCAATACACTTACAGCAAGTGCTTTTGGGATCCAATACTGCACAGATATTTCTCCTTAGCATACCCTTTAATTGTTTTAACAAGTATATGAGTGGGTTATGCCGATTTGGTTCAGTGTAAAATCAATATTAACTTTACATTTATTATTTGGCTGCCTAATTGCAATAAAGTTCAGCACTTCAACTTAGAAAAAATCTAAGTGCAAATAAGCAAATTTTAGCTATGGTACTTTCCTGTGCCAGTAAAAACAAGAAACACCGCACTTTAAAAGCGCTTAATTAGCCCGCATTGTAGTTTATAGAGTGTTTTGTGTTAAACTTCGCCGCCGTGCAACTTCTCAAGTGTATTTAGTTGCGTTGCCCATTGCGTTGTTATAATCCAAGTAACTTAGGTATTTTAACCCATGACTGCATTTTCAAATCATCAAATTGTGTTAACTGCTATTGGCGAAGATAGGCCGGGTATTGTGAGCGAACTTACACAATTAGTTAGCGACTGCCACTGTAATATTATAGATAGCCGTATCGCTATTTTAGGCTGCGAATTTACCTTTATAATGTTACTCAATGGCGACATGTCAGCTATTAGCCGTATTGAACACGTACTCCCTACTAAAGCCATGGAACTTGGCCTGCTTACCATGATGAAGCGCACCGCCAGTCATACACCCAGTGAATTTTGTGCCGGTTATACCCTCGAATACACAGGGATCGACACACCGGGGACACTAAGTAAAGTAACGCGCTTTTTTGCCGACAGCAACATTAGCATTTGCTCACTAAAATCAGATACCTACTCTCAAGAGGACGACATTAAAATGCGTTGTGAACTTGAATTCAATATACCGGTTGATGTAGATATAGATCAATTTAAAATTAGTTTTGAGAGCCTTTCTCACACGCTAAACGTAGATTATATTTTTAAACGAATTCGTTAAGGATGCTAAACATGAACACAATTAGTCCATTACAAGCTGGCGATACAGCACCCGCTTTTAGCCTACAAAACCAAAACGACGAAACAGTAACATTAAGCGAGCTGTTAAAAGAACAACAAGTACTTGTATACTTTTACCCTAAAGCCTCTACACCGGGTTGTACGGTTCAAGCCGAGAACTTACGTGACCAACAAGCAGAGCTTGCTAAATTTAATACCCGCGTTGCAGGTATTAGCCCAGATCCAATTAAGCGCCTTAAAAACTTTGAAACTAAAAAAGAGCTTAATTTTGACCTATTAGCCGATGAAGACCACGCCATTGCTGAAGCGTTTGGTGTATGGGGCTACAAAAAGTTTATGGGTAAAGAGTACGATGGTATTCACCGCCTAACGTTTTTAGTAGGCCAAGACGGTAAAATAAAACACCTATTTGATAAGTTTAAAACCAAAGATCATCATCAAGTAGTGTTGGATTATCTTGCAGCAGAATAAGCTAACGGCTGAGTAAGTTAACTACCAGCTATTAGACAAATACAGAAAAGCGTTGCTCAAGGGCAACGCTTTTTTTATGCTAGTTATTAAATATTTAGTTAAGTGAAAGCAGAATCCAGGGGTAGATTGATGTCTGAAAATAGAGATTTGCATCCCTTCGGCTTAGCTTTGACATACAACCTTTACTTATTTATATCATAATGGTCAATTGCCATCATAATACGATCTAGTAATGGCTTCAGACCATTAAAGTTTATATTCTTCTTTTGTGCTTTTATGATATGTGTCGCAAATGCATCTTTACTAAGGTCTTTGTCAGCGTTTCGTTTAGCCACGGTGTTGAAACATTTTTTAGAGTGTTCTCTAAGTCGGTCCTTGTCAGTAAAGAAGTATTCAATATCGGTATCACAATCTTTAATACCTTTAGGTGTCATTACAATATATAGATTATGAAATAAATGTACGAAGTTTGCACTTCTCAAATCTTTTTTTAAATCCAAAGTTTGAGGATATATTTTTGCTTCCTTTTGATTAGAAATGTAACCAAAGATACCCGCATCTTTTGGCCCAGCATCATTATCAATGATTATAATTACAGGGTGCTGTGGTTTAGCCGCTTTATACTTTTTAAATTGTGTCCGGTAGTTAACAATAAAGTCTTTTAAATAGCTAGCTCCACCATATAGCTCCAGTAAAAATCGGGTCCGCTTTGAGTACTCAACGAAGCGAACTAATAACTTATACTCATTCTTAGCTACTCTTGCTAACTTTGGATAACTAATAACTAACTCACTGATAGCTGATTTAATATAAATATTATCAGTTTTACCTTCGCATAAAATTGTCGGCTTATCATTGCCATAAAATAAACGATAGAATATAAATTGGCTGAACGTTTTCTCTCTGCCCGATAGAAGTAGCTTAGTATTACTTCCTACGTTTTTTAATGCCAGCTCAGGCTTTAAGGGACTTTTTTGCCTAATTCTATTGTAATGATCCACTTGGTCAATAAAGTTGAGCTGCCCTTCCAGTTCATTTATATTTCCAGCAACCACAATATCATTTTTAATTGAAGTGAACTCTCCCGTTTTAAATAGAAAATTACACTTAGCCCGTACTGTGCGCCAATACTCTTTTTTAGTATTCGGTCTTTGGTTTACTATTAAGCCAGTAACATCTTGTCTTGAATCTTTATATTGAATACGTGTTTTTTTATGATTTATTAAAAAGCCAGCACGTTTAATTTCATTAGTTAATTTTTCTCCCGGTATATAACCATGATTATCATCAACTTTACCCCTCATTATTTGAGGTGGAAATACTGATTTTCTAGTAGAAAAGGTAATATCATCAGCATACCTTGTGTAAGTACACTTATAATCCTTTGCTAATGAAGCCAAACGAATATCTAGACTATGAGTAATTAAATTAGTTATTACTGGAGAGCAAGGACTTCCTTGAGGCAAGGTGTCTTTGTAACAAGCAATTTGAGCAATCATTGTTGCTATACTAGGATCTAATCGAAAATTTATATTCTTAATAAAAAAGCTGCGCACGCGACCAAAATTAAAACTATCAAAAAAATCTTTTAAATCGATATTGAGCACATTCTTCTTACCCAAGTGCATCATTGCATTAGTAATAATTGAACGTTCTCTAACAAAACCATGAGATAAGGAAGGTTGTTTATGCTCAGAGCTTGGAATTTTAATTTTTAGAACTTCAGCAATATGATCTTTTTTCTTTGGCGAAAGCATTTTTGGAGAAGCAATCTGAGATTCTGGATATTTATTTTTATTAATCTCATCAATACAATCTAGCAATAAATTAGATAAGGAAGATTGTAAACTTTTCAAGTCATCCGATGGTGCATTTATAAGCCTTTGACCGCCAGACTTTTTATCAATCGAAAACTGATGATATTGATTTTCTGGTCTTACAACATACAAGCAACGAGTTAAGAAGCGAGGGTCTACATTTAAAGCTCTTGCGAAACCGGGCTTCGATGAGACTGTTTTTAAATGAGTAAGTCTTGGCATAAATAAATCCATTTATAAGTGGTGGCTTATGGGCACTCCTAGGCATTATTATATACGGAAGCAACTATGAGAAACTATAAGATGCAATCCAGACGGATAATTGTTTCACTGTTCGCGAAGCGCGAACTAAAAATCTGCCCATAAGCCGAGGAAAACAATAACAGATACATAGATTCAAATATATTCTTATCTTTCTAAAAACAACAATAATAACGTTGACACCCATCCTAATTCCCTTCGAAAGTAACAATAGAATGGGCTTTTAGTTCAGAAATTAGCTTAAGTAGCAGCTTGGCTTGTTCAATTAAGATACCCGCTTTTTTATTGTTAATATTGGCTTGAAATTATGATTTTAATGTAAATAAAAACATAAAAAGTTATATAAACTAGTTATTTATATTTGCCGAAATTCAAATAAGTTACTGTGTCGGATGGCGCTTCGCTTATCCGACCTACGTTTTCAAATATATAATCCGGGGTTATTGGGCCCTGGGTATTGGAGGTTCGTTTGAGCTCGTTGGGTTTCGCTGCGCTCTACCCAAACTTGTATCTCTTCTTTATGAGTGTTTAACTTAAATTTTTACGCAAACAAAAATGGCGTTGCCTGAGCGCTCTGCCCATGGGGTTATTTTGTCGTAGTCATGTTCAAATATGTGGATTTCGAAGTACGGTTTTAAGGCTTCTTTAAGCTCGGTATAACTAAAAGCAACCATTGGGTGCTCGTCGTGCCATACGAGTGTTTTATCTGCGGTGGTTTTTTCTATGCTGAGTTTTAATAACTGTTTGCTGCCAGTGCCACTGTAGTGCCAACCAGAGCGAAATGTGAAGAAGCTATTTTCGCTTGTTGCGGTGTGCTCTACAAATGAATCGCTGTCGATTTTGTTTTTATCAACCGTGTTAAAGCAAAATATTCCACCTACGCTTAACGCACTGTGTACGCTAGCAAGGCATTCTTTTAACTTATTAATACCGTCGCAGTAGTGGATTGAATACAAAAAGCAGGTAATTAAATCTAAGTGCTCGGTTACTTTAAATTCACTCATGTTTTGCAACGAAAATTGCGCTTCTGGACAACGAACTTTTGCTTTATCGAGCATTGGCTGGTTTAAATCAAGCCCACTACTTTTATAGCCGTAATCAATAAAGTGGCGTACATGCGGGCCGGTGCCACATGCTAAATCGAGATGGGTATTTGCGCCATTACCAAAAATTTGGTGCAGCCTGTGAATAGAATTGCTTTGGGCTTGATAATTAATATCTGCGCACATTAAGTCGTAGTAATCAGAAAGGTCGGTGTAAAGTGCATTTGCGGACATATAAGCCTAGTGGTAAGTAGTGGAATATTTTTAAGTCGCGCATAGTAAACTAGTTATGGCTATTAGCGAAGAAGATATGAGCTTTAGGGTTGTCGGATGGCGCTTCGCTTATCCGACCTACGTATTTAAATATTATAAAACGTTATTAGAAAATGGTGCGGAAGTGGAGATTTGTTGGGTTTAGCTTCGCTCTACCCAACATACGTACTATCACTTTAAGCTGGCTTTAACTAATTCCTAAATACTTATGTACTTGTATTGATAAGCGCCAGTTTTTGGCAATACAGGTGTCGATTGCTAATTTTGTTGCTGATACTTTTTGGCTAATTGGCTGTAAATAAACAAGCTTTGGGTTAACGCCTGTTTTTGCAAATAATTCTTCTAACTCTTCTACGTGCTTTTGCATCGCAACGGGGTGTTTAATTTCGTTTGCACGCTTCATGGTGCTGGTAAGTACTTCATAACCGCCGCGCATATTGATTTTTGGCGATACCGTTACCCATGTTTGCTCTGGGGCGAGTATTTCAAACGTGCCGCTGGTTTCTATTTGTGTGCTAAAACCGTGTTCGTGTAATAAGTTACATACTGGGTTTAAATCGAACATACATGGCTCGCCGCCGGTAATTACTACATGCTTTGCGGTATACCCTCGTGATTGAAACAGCGCTAAAATTTGCTCTGCACTGGCGTTAGCCCAATGATCTGAGTCGGCTTTTTTTTCTACGGTTTCATCCAGCGATACTTTATATACATTATCAACATCCCACGTTTGCTTGGTGTCGCACCAAGAGCAGCCTACAGGGCAACCTTGCAGACGTAAAAATATTGAGGGTGTGCCGGTAAAACTAGCTTCACCTTGAATGGTTTCAAACACTTCATTAATTTTGTACAAAAGAGATCTCACTTACTACCTAGCAGCCAAATTGCTACTATTAAAAAACCAAAAAGCGCTGTGCAAAAATTGTTATTTAAGCTGCGGCCGTGTAGTATATCGCGCCCTGATATAAACCTCTATTAAAACTAAGAGCAAAACAGATATGACGCAAAAAGTAGTTGTTATTTATTCCGGCGGTATGGACTCGTTTACCGTACTAAATAAAGCCCTGCAACAAGGCCATGATGTATATGCCCTTTCATTTGACTATGGTCAGCGTCATGTAAAAGAGCTTAAAGTAGCGGCAAGTGTGTGTGAAAAATTAAACGTTCCACATAAAATTGTTGATATTTCGGCGATTAACCAACTTATTGGTGGCTCATCACTTACTGATGATATTGATGTGCCTGAAGGCCATTACGAAGAAGAAAGCATGAAAAGTACGATTGTCCCTAATCGTAATATGATTTTGCTCTCGCTTGCTGTTGGTTACGCGGTATCACTTAAAGCTGGCAAAGTTTATTACGGCGCTCATTCTGGGGATCATGCTATTTACCCTGACTGCCGTCCTGAATTTGTGCAAAAAATGGATGACGTGTGCCGTATTGCTAACTACGACGCGGTAGAAATTTTTAGCCCATACTTAAACAATACTAAAATTGGTATTTTAACCGACGGTATTGAAATGGGTTTAGATTACAGCCAAACGTGGACCTGTTATAACGGCCGTGAAAAGGCCTGTGGTAAATGTGGCGCGTGCCAAGAACGCCTTGAAGCATTTGCACTAAATAACATTACAGACCCGTTAGAATACGAATAAGCCGCAATTAATTAGTAATACAATTGCTGTAAACAAAAAAGGCTATCATTGATAGCCTTTTTTGTTTGTCAGGTTTTTAAGTCAATGGTATTGATTACAGCCAGCGTTTTACGCGCGCTTTATAGGCGGTAAACTCTTCGCCAAATAATTTAGTGAGCGCACGCTCCTCGGGTATTATTTGAAAAAGCGTTAAATAGGCAATAAACCCAACAACACACAATAGCGCCCACAAGGAACTTAACCAAATACCCCACCCTGCTAAAATAAATGCAAAACCCACATACATTGGGTTACGTGAAATTTTATAAATGCCGCTCGTAATAAGTTTTGACGCTTGCTCAGGTTTATTTGGGTTTACTGTGGTGTTTGCTATTTTAAAGCTCGCCACCCCTGCAATACAAAAAACACACCCAATAATGACCAAACTTGCTGCTAAGTAGGTAATAAAGGCGGTGAAATCAATAACACTGTAATGCGCAATAAGCGCCATTATGCCTGCAAAAAACAGCACAACAATAACGGGAGGTATTTTATTATTTAACATGGCAACTCACTGTATTGGCTAAAGTATGTTTATTATATGGTGATTAGGGCGTGTTGTTCTTTGGTGATTGAATTTGCAGCAGTATGTTTGGTTTTTAGGCAAGGCAGAGCCTATGTAGTGTGGCTATCCCCCATAAATAGGCGATAACGCAGCATAAAGACCAAACATGCGCTGCCCTTTGGGTTCTTTCTAGGGACAATTAACTCTTTGTTGCTCGGTTTTTACTTAGCCCACTAGGTTACAAACCTCGCGCCGCGATTTAATCGCCCCTAGATTGAACAAATTTCAATCCACAAAGATTAACACGCCCTAGCTATTAAACAATATCTGAAGTGTATAAATGATGAACACGCTCAAAGCTGAATAAAATAAAGTATACAAATTAAGTTACAATTGTCAGCTTTATCAAAAGCGCTTAAAGGTTATACTTTAACCATAAACGAATAATAAAATGATAAGGAATGAGGTTATGTCTGGAACTACGATGATTGTACTTATTGTGCTAATTTCGGTTGGCTCAGGAGTAGTTTACGATATGTATAAAAAGCATCTTGAGTTTAAACATAAAATGCAAAACAACAACAGCGATGCCCATAAACAATTAGCTGAAACAAACGCACAAGTGCTTGCATTAAAAGAGCGCGTACAAACACTTGAGGCTATTGTTACTGATTCGAGCTTTAACGTTAAAGATGAAATTAATAAACTTTAAATTGTTATAAGTAATTTGGATATAAATGTGCATTTTCTGGCTGCTCAATACCGTGAGCAGCTAAAAACCCACCAATAGCTTGCCCGCAGCCCTGTGGTGCTCGCCCACTGTCTATCTCAAAATTTAACTGGTTAGCATGTTGCTTACCCATAGAGCAAAGCCCTACGGTACTTGGCGAGCGCATAGCGATACTTAGGTTACCTATTTGTTCAACCGCAACGTGCTTACTAAAGCGGGCAAAACCTTTGTATTTAAACTGCTCGTTTACGTAGTCGTTACTTGTGGCCACCAATGCCGCAATTAAGCCGTGTAAAAAGCTATTAACGGATGGATCTGCTGTTAAAAACGCAATTGTTTTTTTATTAAACTCGCTAAGCTGGCAATCCTCACACAACAGCTCAACAGTATATAAATGTTGCTCGGCTACTTGCTGCTGGCTTTTAAGCTCAATGCTTTTTCCTGCAAATACAATGCGTTTAAGCACTTCATCAACGTTACTTGTAACCGCTTCGCTTTTAACAAGTTCAGGGTTTTGCGCCATTACCGGTAAGTCGTGATGGTTATTAAATGGCGTGCTTGTTGCGCCGCTTTGCATTAACTGAAAAAGTTCTCTTACTTCATGTTCTCGCGCTACTTTTAACGCTAAAAATGCGGTTTGAATAAGCTCTGAGGTAGGTAAGTTTTCCTCTACTATCCAGCGTCTGCCAAATAATAGCTTTTTGGCTTTGGCTTCATTAGTAGATGCGCTTTTTTGGTAGTTATCAGGGCTCAGCACTGCTACTTGTAGGTAAATTTCTTCACCTTTTTGTGCAGCAAGCACTCTAAAATGAGCCGAAAATTCAATACTCTCAAGTACTTCGTTTACGCTTTGAAGCGTGTGCTTGTAACGTAAAAAATGCTGTGGCACCACCCAGTTACTATTAGCTAATTGCACAAGGGGTGCATAAGAAATAGGTTGCTCGTAACTGTGTTGCCATTTTTGCTCATTGCTAAGCAAATGATTAATGTGACTCTTGTTATCTGACATAAATAAACCAAATAAACTCGCGTTGTGCGATATAAACTATGAACACATTACGTCGTCAATGTCGTAATTAGATCACATGTACGCCCTACTTTTGGGCTTTTTTAACTATCGGTGAGTTCTTGATAGTCTGTTATAACTTTTTGATAGTATGGCTTATCTTTATTGAGCATTTTATTATAATGATTTATGAGTTGCCGTTGGTACATAACGTGCTCTGTACTAGCAAAGTCCCACATTTTGTTGCCGGTATGGCTAATCTCATTATTGGTACTAAAGCTCACTTCAATCACTTCATAAAAACGTTTGTTGTCGTAAACTATTTGTTCACTTATTAGCCCTAAACCGAGTTGTTTTAAACCCACTCGCAACTTATAAGTGTGATGCACTGGGCATAAAATAAACCGAACATTATTTAAATGCTCAACTGCGTTATTAGCAATAATTTGTTGTACTAAACTTAACAACAGCTCACCGCCAACACCTGCTATTACAACTACTTGGCTTTTTCTTTGAGCAATTTCAATTTTGCCTACATCCTGACATAAGACCTGCCACTGCGGATTTTTATCACAGGTTTTTTGTAATTTATTAATAGATGATAATTGCGCTTCTAAATCGTTCATTAAAGTGGCGACTATATCTACAAAAATAACCTGGCTTGCAGCTGCGCGCTTTAATAGCGCCATGCCTAAATAACCATGGTCGCAGCAACAATCCCAAATAATATCGTGATGCTGCGAAATTAATGTATCAATGGCAGTTAAGCGTTTACTGAGCTTCATTTAAGCAGGTATTTGTGACATTTTATAGACAAGCGCTTTTAAACTTTTATTGCTGTCTACTTCAATAAAACGCTCGGTGGGGGCTAGACGCTCAACAAATTCAATTGCGCCTTGGGTGTGCTCGTTTATTAACGCTTTAAACGCCTCTTCGCTAAGCTCTGGGCTATTAGCACACAATAACAATTGTGTGCTATCGCAAAGTAGCTCTGGCAATCTGCGCAGCACTTTTTGATAGTCTTTAGTTAATATAAAGCTGCCTTTTTGAAAGCTTGGCGGATCAACTATTATTAAATCAAACGGGGCTGCTTTTTTTAGTTTTCCAAACGACTTTAAAATATCGTGAGGTAAAAAACTTACGCCGCGCTCAAAACCATTTAGCTGATGGTTTTGCTTGCCGACTTTAAGTACGCCTTTGCTCATATCCATGTTCATTACATGATCTGCCCCGCCTTGCATGGCTGCAAGCGAAAACCCACATGTATACGAAAACAAATTAAGCACTTTGCCATGCTTGCTGTTGGCCATTACAAACTCACGGCCGCTGCGCATATCGGGAAATATTCCGGTATTTTGGCGGCTCTGTAAATCAACCAAAAAACGAATGCCGTTTTCAGTTACAACATGCGGGTTAGGTAATTGCCCATAAACCACGGTGTTTTGGCTTTGTACGCCAGCACGTTGCTGATACACAAGTGAGCTAATAAGCTCTGGCTGGTTTTTTTGTGCCCACTGCCACACAACATCGGTAAGATCGCTTAGTGTTTGCTCGTCAATTTCGTCGTACGAAACTAAAAATAAACTGGGCGGGTAAAAGTCTAAATTAATATGACTTAACGCTTCGACGCTGTGGCCTCGGCCATGAAAAACACGACACAGTTCATTTTTTAAAATTGGCGCGTCTTCAAGCGCAGTAATAAGAGGAGTAAAGTTTGCTGTCATTTTTAATTAATCAACTGTTGTTGTAGTTCATGTATTTCATCGCGAACAGAGCCCGCTTTTTCAAATTCTAGGTCGCTTGCGTATGCATGCATTTTGGTTTCTAACTGCTTAATTTGCACAGCAATTTCTTTCGCACTAAGTACCTTTTTAGACTCTTTACGAATAAGTTTAAGGTTGTCTTTAGGGCCGGCTTCTTCGCCTACATCCATTACATCGAGTATTTTTTTAGCCAGAGCATGAGGCTCTATGCCGTGCTCAACGTTGTAAGCATGTTGAATTTCGCGTCTGCGCGCAGTTTCGTCCATGGCTTTTGCCATTGATTTTGTAATTCTGTCGCCATATAAAATAGCGCGGCCATCTAAGTGACGAGCAGCACGGCCAATGGTTTGTATCAAAGAGCGAGCTGAGCGTAAAAAGCCTTCTTTATCGGCATCAAGTATGGCAACAAGTGCCACCTCTGGCATATCAAGGCCTTCTCGCAGTAAGTTAATGCCCACTAACACATCAAACACGCCAGCTCGTAAGTCACGAATTATTTCAACTCGTTCTACCGTATCAATGTCTGAATGTAAGTAACGCACTTTTACGCCATGCTCACTTAAATAGTCGGTTAAATCCTCAGACATACGCTTTGTAAGTGTAGTTACAAGTACACGTTCGCCCTTCTCTACACTTTTATAAATCTCTGATAAAAGATCATCAACCTGATCCCCTACTGGGCGCACTTCTATAAGTGGGTCAAGCAACCCTGTTGGACGAATTACTTGCTCAGCAATTTCGCCTACGCAACGCTCTAGCTCAAAGTCGCCAGGCGTTGCCGATACATAAATAGTTTGTGGTGCTATGGCTTCAAACTCTTCAAAACGCAGCGGCCTGTTATCCATTGCTGAGGGCATTCTAAAACCATATTCAACAAGGTTTTCTTTACGGCTTCTGTCGCCTTTGTACATGGCGCCAATTTGCGATACGGTTACGTGCGATTCATCAATAATCATTAATGCGTCGTCTGGGAGGTAATCAAGCAACGTAGGCGGCGGATCGCCTGGCGTGCGACCCGATAAATAGCGGCTGTAGTTTTCTATACCTGAGCAATAACCTAGCTCCCGCATCATTTCTATATCGTATTGCGTACGCTGTGTTACGCGTTGCTCTTCTACTAATTTATTAGCACTGAGTAACTGCGCTCTTCGATCTTTTAGTTCTTCTTGTATTTTATCGATAGCCCCGAGTATTTTCTCACGCGGGGTAACATAGTGTGTTTTTGGGTAGATAGTGGTGCGTACTATGTGCTTTTCGATAGCACCAGTAAGCGGGTCGAAAATACTTAAGCGCTCTATTTCGTCATCAAACATTTCTACGCGTACGGCATAGGTATCTGACTCGGCAGGAAATATGTCGACCACTTCGCCACGCACGCGATATGTACCACGGCTAAAATCTACATCGTTACGGGTGTATTGTATTTCGGCGAGGCGGCGTAGCATATCGCGTTGATCGACTTTTTCCCCGACTTTTAAAAGCAGCATCATTTTCATGTATGATTTAGGGTCACCCAAACCATAAATAGCCGATACCGATGCCACAATAATGGTATCGCGGCGCTCAAGCAGTGCTTTGGTCGCACTTAAACGCATTTGTTCTATATGCTCATTTATCGAAGCATCTTTCTCGATAAATGTGTCGCTTGATACAACATAGGCTTCTGGCTGGTAGTAATCGTAATACGATACAAAGTATTCAACGGCATTTTTAGGGAAAAACTCTTTCATCTCACCATATAACTGAGCAGCAAGCGTTTTATTGTGCGCCATAATTATTGTTGGACGATTTAAATCGTTAATAATATTAGCCATGGTAAAGGTTTTACCTGTACCCGTAGCACCTAATAAGGTTTGGTGTGCAAGCCCCGCTTCTAACCCTTCGCACAGTTGTTTAATCGCGGTAGGCTGATCGCCTGCTGGCTTAAAATGTGATTTTAACTGAAAATGATCGCTCAACTATTGCACTCCCGTAATGATTGACTGCTCAACGCATCGAGCTCTTTCATAAACCATTTATATGCCACCATTGCAGTAAATAAATTACCCAGTGCCGCACCAATAAATAATCCAATTAAACCAGCTAGCTCATTACCTATATAAGCAAACGGTAGGTAAAAAACAAATAAACGAATAGTACTTAAAAACAGTGCATTCATTGGTTTATGTAAAGCATTAAACGAAGAATTAGATAATATGATCACCCCTTGCAAACCGTAGCTAAACGGAATGGTGTAAATAAAGAGTTTTATCACATCAATTACCATTTGTTCTTTACCAAACATTTGACTAATAAAGCCTGAAAAAACAATAAGCAAAATATAAATAGCAAATTGCCAAATCATCACAAATTTTAAGGTACCAATATAAGCATCTTTTACTCTGCATAATTTACCCGCTCCAAAGTTTTGGCTCACAAACGGGGGTAATGTCATCGACAAAGCAAGTACAAGAATACTGGCTATAGATTCTATCCGGCTGCCTACCCCAAATGCGGCGACGGCTTCAGGTCCGTGATGTGCAACCATAGCGGTCATCACAGCCATTGCAACCGGGGTCAACATGTTTGCGCCTGCGGCGGGTAAACCTATTTTTAATATTTTACGAATAGCGCCTACCACCGTTTGCGACCCGGCTTTTAAACTCAACAACCGTTTTTTTACTATTAGTAAATATAAAATAATAACAACAGCAACTCCCCATGCTATTACACTTGCAATAGCGGCACCTTGAATACCTAACGCAGGAATAGGGCCAAAACCAAATATAAGCATAGGATCGAGAACCGCATTTATAAGCCCCGCCCCGCCCATTACAATACTGGGCGTTTTAGTATCGCCACTGGCACGCAGTACCGAGTTACCAATCATTGGGGTTATTAAAAATACGCTACCGATAAACCATACATTCATGTATTCGTGTATTAAAGGAAGTACCTGCTCACCTGCGCCTAATAACGTAAATATGGGGTCGATTAGCAAATAGCCAATAAACGATAAAATAAGCACTAAAACAAAAGCAACCAATATTGAAACGCTTGCGTCAAAACGCGCTTCATCTATTTTGTTGCTACCTAAAGCTTTAGCTATAACTGCCGACGTACCAATACCTAACCCAATGGCTAAGCTAATAACTGTAAACGTAACAGGAAACGTAAAACTAACTGCAGCCAATGGCTCTGTGCCTAATAAGCTGATAAAAAATGTATCAACAATATTAAACATCATTAACGTGATCATGCCAAAAATCATCGGAATGGTCATGGTCTTTAATGTAGGCAAGATAGGATCGTTTAGTAAATCTGGGCGAGTCTGAGTTTTTGAAATTGCGCGCATGAAATAAATAAGCCTCTTTTACTGAGCAAATCATTTTAAAGCATCAAGACAATTCAAGCCACGGATTTATCAACAGATTTGAAGGAAACATAAAACTAACTATTCGACAAAACAGTAAAGATCTATTTTTAGATATTTTTGCTAAAATTGAGCACTAAGCCGCCAAAAAACAATTAAAACACATTTTAGTTACTTTTCTTTACAAACCCCCGTTCATTACTGATGCATTTTCACACAAAGACATGCTTTATTTTATCGTAACGAAAAAATTCTCTCATCGAGTTAGATGATTTAAATTGATAATAGTAACCTGTTGTTTTTTAATGAAATAAAAATAGTGATTTAAAAGCTTGAAATCGTTGTAGCACTCTAAAATGCTGGTGCCGCTGATGTTCTTAAAGTTTCATAAACAGAGTTATCCACAGAAACCGTGGATAACTCATTCAAGCCCGCATTTACAAAGGCTTTTAGAGTGATGCTTTTTTCACTCAGATCTGACTTATTACAAATATTCAATTTATCGCGTTTTTCTGGTTTTAGAGCAAAAACCATCTCGACATATAAATTGCCTTATTAACCTGATTATATTCTTGTGAAAAAAATGAAAGTATAACGCAACGTATTGATTGTATTATTTTTGAGCTCTGACAATATAATCACCATCGTACATATAAGTTGTAAAAAATAATTCACTTCTGTGATTATCGAAAATCAATTTAAAGCTTTTACTTTTTTGACAAAACAGACCAACAATAAAAAATACAAACGTTACTTTTTATATTTTGTGCGTATTTTTTACAGCTAAGCGGTTTAACATTGTATTTTATTTGCTCAAAGAACTAAGAAAGGCGATCTCAAAAATCGGCATATCGTCTAAAATCGTAACTCTATTTTTTAAAAGGTTCTTTAAATGAAGTCACAAAACACGCAGATCGAACATAAAAACAACGAATAACCACCTTTTTTAAATTTATAACTTTTATATGTTGACACTTTGCGGCGCGGTCATTAATATTTCGCCCCGTTGAAAGGCAAGACGCTTCCCCCTTAGCTCAGTTGGTTAGAGCGACGGACTGTTAATCCGCAGGTCCCCCGTTCGAGTCGGGGAGGGGGAGCCAAGTTTTTCAACCATAAACGATTCCCCCTTAGCTCAGTTGGTTAGAGCGACGGACTGTTAATCCGCAGGTCCCCCGTTCGAGTCGGGGAGGGGGAGCCAAGTTTATGTTTATGATGTAGTTCCCCCTTAGCTCAGTTGGTTAGAGCGACGGACTGTTAATCCGCAGGTCCCCCGTTCGAGTCGGGGAGGGGGAGCCAAATCATCATAATAAAATTTCTACTTTAGTTCCCCCTTAGCTCAGTTGGTTAGAGCGACGGACTGTTAATCCGCAGGTCCCCCGTTCGAGTCGGGGAGGGGGAGCCAATTCTAATAATTCATAGACATTGATAGACATTCATTCTAAATTCCACTACCCTCTGTTTTATAAATAAAAAAACAAATCGCGCTAATAATTTGCTCTGATTTACTAATCAGGATTTCATTCCTTCCCTTTTGAACTATTAAAAGACTGAAAAAATGGCTGGCTTTAAAAAACTTATCTTTATACAAATAATTTCTTGGTTATTATGTGTTGCAGCTGGAAGCTATTTCATTTCGGTAAGCTTTGATAATGCAGTAAGTGAAGCTCAAAAAAATGCGCAAGCTAGCGTTACCAACTATATAAACGACCTTTCTTTTGACGATAATTTAGTACAAAATTTAAAAAAATCATTGGCTGATGGTAAAACGTTCTCAAGCTTTACGTTACGAGATTACCAAGGCGCAGAAGTATTTAAAGTTAACTCCCCTATTGACCTGCCACTATTTGCAGATTTTATACAGTCTATTTTTAACTCTGCCCGACCGCAGTTTGCGGTAAATAAGGCTGCAGATATAAAAGTTGAATTTACAGTTAATATTCAACACTTAGCTGAACAACTTCAAATATCACTTTTTATTATTATCTTTATTTCCGCTGTTTTAGTAATTATTCCTATTATTTTGATGCAATCTATTTTTTATCAACTAAATAAAAGTATCAGCATGACCGTCTCTGACGTTATCGATGTTTATATCAACCAAAACCAAGCCGGTGAATTAGAAACAGTGCTAGATAGCTCTAAACTGAAAAGCTTAGGAAAAGATTTAGTACCAAGTTTTAACCGCTTATCGCACTTTCTTAAAACAAAAAATGAATATATACAAAGTGAAGCGCTTAGTATTAAACACGAAGCATATAAAGATGTAATTACCGCGCTAGGTAATCGTAATATGTTTGTTGAGTACTACGAAAAAAATATTGAAAATAGCGAACAAAGTACTTTTGGTTCATTAGCAATGATTCGCTGTAGTGAGCTGCAAGCAATAAATCAAAGCCGTGGCTATCAAAAAGGTGATGAGTACGTAAAGGGTGTGGCTGATATAATTAAACATATAAGTGGCACGTATGCTGGCAGTCAATTATTTAGATTAAATAGTTCTGATTTTGCTGTTGTACTTCCCCATATACCACTTAAAGAAGCCGAACGCTTTGGCGAAAACTTACAATCTCGTTTCACTCAATATCAGCAGAATCAAGAATTAAGCTCAGTGGCTAATACCGGTATTGTTGGTTATGAAAAGGGTAAGCCGTTAGGCGAACTTCTCTCAGTTGTTGATAATGCGATGAGTATGGCGCAGTCTAAGCAAATTAATGCATGGCATGTACAGCGTGAGTCCGATCTTGTAAATAATGTAAGTGCTGGGTTTGGTAATCAAAATTGGCGTAAAGTGATTAACGAGGTTATTGAGTCCAAACGAGTTCATTTGGTTATGCAAAATATTATGCCGCTTGGTAAAAGTATTAAAGCATACGCTGAAATTCAAGTTCGCTTTAAAACAGAAGATAATCAAGTTCTGCCAACAGCTTCATTTTTAGCTATGGCTGAAAAGCTTGGTATGGCAGTTGATATAGATAAATTAATTATCGATTCATCACTTGAAAAAGTTAAAAGTCGTAACCTTTCTGAAAAATATTTTGGTTTAAATGTCACGGCTTCAAGCGCTCATAACGATCAGTTTGTAATTTGGTTAGAGCGTCGCTTATTAAAAGATACCCATATTGCATCAAAACTTATTTTTGAAGTGAGCGAGTTCGGCTTACAACAAAATATTAAAGCAAGTAAGCGCTTTATTGATATGGTTCATCGAGTGGGCGCACGCGTAACTGTTGAACGTTTTGGTGTTGGTTTAACCTCATTTAAGTTTTTCCGCGATTTAAAACCTGACTTTATTAAAATGGATGCCAGTTATACTCGCGGCCTAGAAGATGATAAAAACAATCAGTACTTTATGCGCTTAATGGTCGATTTAGCCCACCGCATTGGTGTTAATGTTTTTGCCGAAGGTGTTGAGAGCCAAGAAGAAAAACATATTATAGAAACCTTGTGCTTAGATGGCGTGCAAGGTTATTACATAGAAAAACCTAAAGATATCTAAACCAATTAAGCAACATTGACTAATTTAAAAAGAGCACTTGTTGCTCTTTTTTGCTTTGTAAATCGTAGTACAGTTATTTGGTGGCACCACTAACACTGCAAAGTAAAATGAATACTATACCAATCTGCTTATGTATGGGGTCTATTTAACGTTAAGAAAATTACGCTAGAACTAGGTTAAAGTTTTTGTATCTAGTTGTTCTAAATAAAAAATTTTAACGACGTTATAGTGCAATTTAATTCGTTAAATTGATCAAAGATTTATGCAGGTTGGTATTACATAACCTGAACACTGGTTAAGGGATTTACTAACGTATTGAGCCATGGTGATATTTAAATTTATTTTCTCTAGCCAGAGATTTCCAGTGAAAACAAGGCGAATTTACACGTTAATAGCCAGCCTATATGCAAGTAAACTCAACGCAGTTAGTGCTTAATTTACTTGCTCGGGATAGATTTATTATCCAGAACTCAGGTTACATACGAATCACAGTATTTTTACATCTTTGTTATTACCCCTTAAATTAATATTGTTTATTTAAATGATAATCACTGCATATGTTGTTAATCACACCAGAAAAAAGGATAATACACAGGATTTTTATAGCGTGAGGCTCGCATGACTGAATATGTCTTGTTATTGATTGGTACTGTTCTGGTTAATAACTTTGTATTAGTACAATTTTTAGGCTTATGTCCTTTTATGGGTGTATCAGGAAAACTTGATACGGCTATTGGTATGTCTTTGGCTACCACTTTCGTGCTTACGCTCGCCTCCGTCACGAGTTATTTAGTGAATCAGTATATTTTAATCCCACTCGACATAGAGTTTTTGCGCACAATGAGCTTTATTTTAGTAATTGCCGTTGTGGTGCAATTTACCGAAATGGTGGTACGTAAAACCAGCCCAACCCTATATCGATTATTAGGAATATTTTTACCACTTATAACCACTAACTGTGCTGTATTAGGTGTCGCTTTACTAAATATCAAAGAAGATCACTCATTTTTACAATCGGCAGTGTATGGTTTTGGCGCTGCGGTTGGTTTTTCGTTAGTGCTGGTATTATTTGCAGCATTACGTGAACGTTTAGCAGCAGCTGACGTACCCACTCCTTTTAAAGGCGCCTCTATTGCCATGATAACCGCAGGATTGATGTCGATGGCGTTTATGGGCTTTACCGGATTAGTGAAATTTTAATATGACCTTGTTTTATGCCTTAATTGCGCTTGGCTCGTTAGCGCTGGTTTTTGGGTTGATTTTAGGATTTGCCGCTATACGATTTCGCGTAGAGAGCAATCCCATTGTTGAGCAAATAGACACCATTTTACCGCAAACCCAGTGCGGACAATGTGGCTACCCAGGTTGTCGCCCCTATGCTGAAGCAATTGCAAATGGCGATGAAATAAACAAATGCCCACCGGGTGGCGAAGCTACCATGAAAAAGCTTGCCGGCTTAATGGGAGTTGATGAAAAACCACTTGCCGGCGGCGAACAAGCAGAGCCAATAAAAACGGTAGCCTACATTCGCGAAGACGAATGTATTGGCTGCACTAAATGCATCCAGGCTTGCCCTGTTGACGCTATTTTAGGCGCGACTCGCCAAATGCACACGGTGTTAATTGATGAATGTACTGGCTGCGATTTATGTGTTGAGCCCTGCCCTGTAGATTGCATTGATATGCTGCCTGTAGCCGAAACTAAACAAAACTGGAAATGGCAGCTAGATGCTATTCCTGTTACACAAATAGATTAGAGGTTTGAGTGGATAAGTTACTTGAACAAATAAAAAAAGGGGTTGTTTGGCCATTTCCTGGCGGCATACACCCACCACAACAAAAATCACTCTCTAATAGTGCTAGTATTACGCGCCTACCATTGCCCGATAAGCTCGTAGTGGCGCTAAAGCAACACATAGGCGCAAACGGTAAGCTGCTTGTAGAAAAAGGACAACGTGTACTTAAAGGCCAAGCTCTAACCTCCCCTGCTGCAAACTGGTCAGTGCCTGTACATGCCCCAAGCTCGGGTATTGTTACTGATATAGCACCAATGCCTTCTGCGCATCCTTCTGCATTACCTGAGCTGAGTGTTGTTATTGAACCAGATGGTAAAGATGAATGGGTGGCACTTAACCCAATTTATAATCCAACAACGCTTACCCACGACGAACTAGTAAATATAATTCATCAAGCCGGTATTAGCGGTATGGGCGGCGCAGGTTTTCCTACTTATGTAAAAGCTGACACAAAGCAACCGATTGAGTTTTTGATAGTCAATGCGGTTGAGTGTGAACCCTATATTACAGCCGACGATACCTTAATGCGTGAGCATGCAATTGAGGTAATTCAAGGCCTTGAACTCATGCAACAGTTGCTAAACCCAACGTTGTGTATTGTGGGCATTGAAGATAACAAGCCTGAAGCTATTGCAGCTATGAGTAAAGCGGCTGAGCATAACAAAAAAATAATTGTGCAAACGGTCCCGACTATTTACCCATCGGGCGGTGAAAAACAACTTATTAAGCTACTCACTAATCGTGAAGTGCCAAGCGCCGGCATACCGGCTGACATTGGCGTACTTGTACAAAACACAGGTACGTTGTTTGCCGTGCAGCAAGCTGTGTACGAAGGTAAGCCACTCATTGAACGGGTAGTCACTGTAACAGGTAATACTATTCATAAACCTGGTAATGTGTGGGCACTACTTGGCACTGAAATAAAACATTTACTTGATTGCCAAGGTTTTTCACCTGTACCACAGCAACGCGTTGTTATGGGCGGCCCGATGATGGGCTTTACTCTGCCAACAGTGCGGATTGGCATAGTTAAAACAACTAACTGTATTTTAGCGCCTGATCATAAAGAGCTAGCAGAACCCGGCCCTGAAAAAGCCTGTATACGCTGTAGTGCGTGTGCTGATGCCTGCCCTGCTTCTTTATTGCCACAGCAATTACAGTGGTTTGCTAAGTCAAAAGAATACGACAAACTACAAGAACACAATTTATTTGATTGTATCGAATGTGGCGCATGTGCCTATGTTTGCCCAAGTGAAATCCCACTTGTACAGTACTACCGTGTCGCCAAAGTGGAAATTAAAGAACAACAGGCTGATAAAATTAAAGCCGATCGCGCAAAAGAGCGTTTTGATGCACGTAAAGAGCGCCTAGATCGCGAGCAAGAAGAAAGACAAAACCGCCATAAACGTAAACCTGCTGCTAAATCGGCTGACGAAAAACAAAAAGTAGCTGATGCTTTAGCCCGCGTTAAAAACAAATCAGATAATGGCGATGAAAAATCAGCTGTTGCTGCCGCTATAGCCCGCGCCAAAGCTAAAAAGCTCGGTGATCAATCTGCGGAATTAGAACCTGATAATAGTGAAGTCGCAAAAGAACGCGCGCTACGTAAAGAACAAGCTAGAAAATATAAAGATCAAAAATCTCAAACAGATGAATCAGCCGATACTGCACCTGTTGATGATAAAAAATCAGCAGTGGCTGCAGCAATTGCTCGCGCTAAAGCTAAAAAAGCAGCGCAAGCAAATGAAGGTACTGAGCCAGTCGTTAATGAAGCGCCACAAAGCGATGCACCAGTTGATGACAAAAAAGCCGCCGTTGCCGCTGCTATTGCACGCGCTAAAGCTAAAAAAGCAGCTAAAGCCTTAGAAAATGCAGAGCCAGTCGTTAGTGAAGCGCCGCAAACCGAAGCACCAGTTGATGATAAAAAAGCCGCCGTTGCCGCTGCTATTGCACGCGCCAAAGCTAAAAAAGCAGCTAAAGCCTTAGAAAATGCAGAGCCTGCCGTTAGTGAAGCGCCGCAAACCGAAGCACCAGTTGATGATAAAAAAGCCGCCGTTGCCGCTGCTATTGCACGCGCCAAAGCTAAAAAAGCAGCTAAAGCACTAGAGAATGCAGAGCCTTCCGTTAGTGAAGCGCCGCAAACCGAAGCACCAGTTGATGATAAAAAAGCCGCCGTTGCCGCTGCTATTGCACGCGCCAAAGCTAAAAAAGCAGCTAAAGCACTAGAGAATGCAGAGCCTGCCGTTAGTGAAGCGCCGCAAACCGAAACTCCTGTTGATGATAAAAAAGCAGCCGTTGCCGCTGCTATTGCACGCGCTAAAGCTAAAAAAGCAGCTAAAGCAAATGAAGGTACTGAGCCAGCCATTAGTGAAGCGCCGCAAACCGAAGCACCAGTTGATGATAAAAAAGCCGCCGTTGCCGCTGCTATTGCACGCGCCAAAGCTAAAAAAGCAGCTGAAGCACTTCAAGATGCAGAAGCACCAAACGCACCCGATAATACCGACAATTCATCTAGCTCTATTGACGCTGACGTACCTAAATCAAGCGACGATAAGAAAAAAGCAGCTGTTGCTGCCGCTATTGCCCGAGCAAAAGCCAAAAAGTTACAAAAAGAAGGAAATGATCAGTCATGAAATTAACCATGGCCAGTTCGCCGCATAACCACAGTCATAAATCGTTAACGCGATTAATGCTTACCGTTATAGCTGCGTGTATTCCTGGACTCATTGCTCAAGTTGTATTTTTTGGCACTGGCGTGCTTATTCAATTAGTACTGGCATTAACTGCAGTTACGGTTTTTGAAGCTGCCATAATGCTGATGCGAAAGCGCCCGGTTTGGCCTGCATTAAGTGATGGCAGTGCATGGCTAACCGCTGTGTTATTAGCGTTAAGTATTCCGCCTTTAGCCCCGTGGTGGATAATTATTATTGGTTGTTTATTTTCTATTATTATCGTTAAACAATTATATGGCGGCTTAGGGTTTAACTTATTTAACCCCGCAATGGCTGCCTATGTGCTGTTATTAGTTTCATTTCCGGTACAAATGACTTCTTGGTTACCTGTGTCTGAACTATCTAACAACGTTATAGGGTTTACTGAACAACTACGTATAATATTTACCGACTTCACCTCCATTGGTTATAGTTTAGATCAAGTCCGCGCAGGTATTGACGGAATCACTATGGCAACGCCTTTAGACACCATTAAAACCGATATTGGTCATGGTTTAACGGTTACCGAAAGCATGCAAAAAACATTATTTAATGAATGGGCAGGCCTTGGCTGGATGTGGGTTAATTTAGGCTTTTTAGCAGGTGGTTTATACCTATTAAAAGAAAAAATAATTAACTGGCATATTCCAGTCAGCTTTATTGCAAGCTTAGCTATATGCAGCGCCATTGGTTATATTGCCACCCCAGGAACCGAGCCTGGCACAATATTTCACTTATTAAGTGGTGCTACTATGATGGGCGCATTTTTTATAGCTACCGATCCGGTATCAGCTGCCACAACTAATAAAGGTCGTTTAATTTACGGTGCTTTAATTGGCCTACTAGTGTATTTAATTCGTACTTTTGGTGGTTATCCTGATGCCGTTGCGTTTGCTGTACTGTTATTAAACATTGCAGTGCCATTGATTGACTACTACACGCAACCACGTACTTATGGCCATGGAGCAGTAAAATGATTATTTCATCAATGGCTAAAAATGGCGCTATTTTAACGGCATTTGCCCTTGTAACCACGGGGCTCGTTGCGTCAATTAATGCATTAACCGCCGATAAAATTGCCGAACAAGAACAGCTACACCTAACGTCTCAGTTGCAAGAAGTGCTTGACCCGAGTACTTACGATAACGCGCTTTCAACCGATTGCGTTATTATTTCAGATGAACGGTTAGGCCCTTATGCTAATCAAATAATTTATCGCGCCCGCAAAAATAACAAACCCGTTGCTCTTGTTGTAAGGCATGTCACACCAAGTGGTTACAGTGGCGATATTAACTTGCTAACGGCCGTTTTAAGTGATGGTACTATTGCAGGCGTGCGCACCACTAAACACGAAGAAACCCCTGGTTTAGGTGATAAGGTAGAAGTTAAAAAATCCTCTTGGATCACCACATTTAAAAGTTTAACAGTGCAAGGCGAAGACGATGCTCGCTGGGCCGTTAAAAAAGACGGGGGACAATTTGATCAGTTCACAGGAGCCACCATTACGCCTCGCGCAGTGGTTGGCTCAGTAAAAAACGCAGTGCTGTTCGCACAGAGTGAATTTGATGCTATTTTTGCCGCGCCTAACGCCAAATGTGCAGAGGTAACTAAATGAGCGAATTAAAAACATTATATAAAGAAGGTGTATGGGTAAATAACCCTGCCCTAGTGCAGCTTTTAGGTCTTTGCCCGTTATTAGCTGTTACCTCTACAATTACAAATGCACTGGGTCTAGGGCTTGCAACACTGCTTGTTTTAGTAGGCTCTAATATTAGTGTATCAATAGTAAGAAACTGGGTACCAAAAGATATTCGTATTCCGGTGTTTGTTATGATCATTGCAGGCTTTGTAACTATAGTGCAGTTACTCATGAACGCTTATACATTTGGGCTTTATCAGTCTTTAGGGATTTTTATCCCGCTGATTGTTACTAACTGCGCCATTATTGGCCGTGCTGAAGCCTATGCGTCTAAAAACCCAATTCACTTATCAGCCTTTGATGGCTTAATGATGGGCTTGGGCTTTATGATTGTGCTGGTCGTTTTAGGCGCAATGCGTGAACTAATTGGCCAAGGTACATTATTCGACAGCGCCGACTTATTATTAGGCCCGTGGGCACAAAGCTTACGCATTGAAGTATTTAGCTTTGATAACCAATTTTTACTGGCCATTTTGCCACCCGGTGCCTTTTTAGGCCTGGGGCTGCTTATTGCGGCTAAAAACCTAATAGACGCACAAATAAAATCAAAACAAATCGCACCGCCAGAGGCTGAAAAAGGCCCTCGAGCACGTGTTACTAGCTTAACTTAAGGGGAAAGCGCATTAACTTAGCAAAAGCTAATGCGTTTTAAGTTGCATGAATAAAGAAAAACGTCACCAAATACTCTCTCGCCTGCGCGACGATAATCCACATCCAGTTACAGAGCTTGAATATTCAAGCCCGTTCGAATTACTAGTCGCAGTAACACTCTCAGCGCAAGCAACCGACGTAGGCGTTAATAAAGCCACTCGTAAGCTGTTCCCTGTTGCTAATACACCCCAAGCTATTTTAGATATTGGCCACGATACACTGCGTGATTACATTAAAACCATTGGCCTATTTAATTCAAAAGCGGCCAACGTTTACAAAATGTGCCAAATATTGGTAGATGAACATAACAGCATAGTGCCAGAAAATCGTGAAGCCCTAGAAGCCCTACCAGGCGTTGGCCGTAAAACAGCTAATGTTGTACTCAATACCGCCTTTGGTTGGCCTGTAATAGCAGTAGATACGCATATATTTCGTGTTTCTAATCGCACTAAGCTTGCCATGGGTAAAGATGTTGTAGCCGTTGAACAAAAACTTGAAAAAGTAGTGCCTGCAGAATTTAAAGTAGACGTACATCATTGGTTGATTCTTCACGGACGTTATACCTGCGTAGCGCGTAAACCTAAGTGTGGCAGCTGTATTATTGAAGACTTGTGTGAGTTTAAAGATAAAACAGAGTAACTATAGGCTGCCTTGAGCGATGAGAGGTCACTCAATTTTGTGTTGTATGAACGAAAATTTTACCGCTGTGTTATTCATTGTTAGCAATAAACTGATTGAAGTTATTAGGTGTGTAACGTTCAGAATTGCACCTAGATAATCTATTTGCTATTTTACGCCCTAACAGAAGGAAAATTTAAGGATTTAAGGATGATTCAACTGCAGCGCTACCCAATGCCAGATCGACCAAGTAACCCTAGCCCTTTAGAAATGGCTATTTATAATTATGAATTACTAGCAAAAAAACACTATGACGATAAGCGTCGTAAATCTCCTGCATCTAAGGAAAAGCTGCAAAGAGATTACGACCATTTGCAAAAAGAACGCAAGCGTTTAGAGCACTTGCTTATTGCACAACAAAGCTTAGAGTCTTACCGTGCAGAAAGCGAAGGTACCTCTATTAAGGAGCTAGCAGAAGAAGAGCATCATCCGACGGAAAAACTTGCTAAGTTTTTACGAGCGGCAGGCGAGCCAAAACCGACTTCATATCATGAGGCGCATCACATTGTGTGTGGTAAGGGGCGATATAGACAACGTCTTACATATGCCACACGTTTAAGAATGCATTCGTTTGGTATTGGTATTAATGATCCTACGAATGGGGTATGGCTAAGAAACTTTGAAAAAAACAAGTCAGATGATTGGGCTACGCCTGACACTGTTTCTCATAGAAGGTTGCATCGTCATAATTATGAAGTTTGGGTGTCTACTAGTTTAAGAACCAAAGTAAATAAACTTGATTTTGTAAATGCATTACGTGGCGTGAAAATAAAAATTAAAAATCATATGGTGCCAGCCAACGTTATGATGCGTAAAGATGCTAATTGGGATGGTAAATCATGAAGTTGTTCTCGTTAAAGCCAGTTACTAATTCTTACGACATGGTTGAGTGGGACATACTTTCATTTTCTGAAAAAATACAACCAATGTTGCCACCTAATCAAGATGCTTGCATGTTTCTACTTGATATCCATATGAATAATGACTCTTTATTAGAGTATTGGCCTCAAAGTTATGAGTTGTCTTTTTTACCTGGTTACCTAAAAGATAACTACGATATAAGTATCATGGATGGATTTATCGCTCTTAGGATGAATGCTTATGAAGCTTTAAAAGATTTATTAGCGCCTCTAGGTGAGTTTATTGAAACAAAAGCTGATGGTGAGCCTATTGTAATTTTTAATTTGCGTACATTTGGACAAGAAGATGAAGCAAAATGTGAACGCGAATATTTAGATGGTTATCCTCTAGATTATATCAAGATTGCTTTCATAAATGATGATGTAAAAAATAAGCCAGTTTTTAAAAGCAAGTTTACAGGTGGTTCTCGTTTTTTTTGTACTGATAAGTTTAAATCTGCTGTAGAAGATAATGGATTGACGGGTGTTTATATTGACGAAGATCTCGATAATATTTTTTCTAATTAAGTTAATTTAGGTGAATAAAATCTTATTCAGAGATATTGTGTAAAACTAAAAAACGACCTTTAAAACCCACTATTCTATTTTAGTTATTTCAAAGCCCACGTGGATGTGGGTTTTTTAACGCCGGTAATCCGGTAATCCCCCGAGTGTTGTTAGCCTTTATTTCATAGATATCATTGGCAGTTAATACTAAGGTCAAACGTTACTGTTTGACCTTAGTAAAATTATATCAACTTTTGACCATTTGAAGACCATCTATATCTAACATACTGATCAAACTCAGGTTCATCTGCATGTTCTAAAACTATAATCTGTGGCTTAAATCCAATTTTTGGATCTCTTTCAAGTTCATTCAAGAACCGCTCAAAAACCTTGAATATATTTATTACTTGTTTAATATTCTCATCAACTTCTTCTTCACCCAATAACTCTTGTTTATTATTAGAAGAAAATCTTCTTGTTACTTTTGGAAAATATACCTGACTAGGTTGATCTAGAAATAATATTGCTGGTATTACAGAGTTTGAGCTTGAGGTTAATTTTAAAATTGACAAGAAAACCGCTAGATGACAAGCCAACCAGTTCGCACCACTACCCATTTCTGATAGTAGTATTTCTTGTTTTTTAAAGTAATAAGCGAATGTGAAATCTTCTGTTTTGAATTTCATCTCACCATCTCGTAAATCATCTTCAAAATCTAAGTCTTTTTTAAGCTCATTCATTGTCTCATTGATGATTGCATTGGCCTCGGAAAATTTATGCTCAAGACCATAGCCTCGAATCAGCCTGATACAGGTTTCTAACTCCTCTTTCATAGCTGAAAGATCGTGGCTAGTTTTTTCTAACTTTTGCCCTTCAATAAAGAACTCTAAGGTGCTCTCTATTCTCCCACGAATATTATTTAGTGAGTCCCTTATATCTAGGTTATCTTTATTTCTGAATAATTTTCTTAATTGTCTTATTTCATTATCTATATTAGCTACGACCTGTTTTTGCTTGTCTCGCCTTAAAAGTAATGAATTAAGAGACTTAGAACTGTCCTGTTTGTAACTACCAACTCGGGACAGTTCATCAAGAAGTAGCTCTCTAGAGCGCTTAACCTCTTCCACTTTAGAAACAAGACTAGTTACTGGTGTGCTACATAACGGGCAACTAACACTGTTTTTAGATACAGACTCATCTTGTGATACTTCTGCAAGGCGTGCCATCGAGTTTGAGTAATCTACTGACTCCTCCTCATTTTCCTTAATAAGACTTATCAATTGATTACATTCATATAAAGACGTTAGCTCTTTATCTTTTGCTTTCTCTAAGGCATTTAGCTGTTTATTGAAGTCAACATTTTGCTCTGCATTCAATGGTACAGAAGGCAGGTTTCTCGCTAAATTTTTTAGCTTTTCCAGTGATGCATCTTCATCCAAAAATTTAAGATTTAACACTCTATAATACTGCCTAATTGGTATAAGTAGTTTTTCTCTTTTTTCTTGAATACCGAGCAAAGCTTTCTTTTTTTCTGTCTCTATCTTTTTTATTTGTTTTTCTAAATCTTCAGATCTTTTCTTCAATCTGTAGTATCTGCTATCAACCCAGCCCATAAAGATAGGAAATTGATCAATTACTGTTCTACTCTTAATGAAATTATCGAACCTATAAAACAAACTATGTTTATTAGCTATTAAATTCTGATGCTGAAAGAATAGTGAAGTAGCATTCCGAATTGAGACTTTCCCTTTCTTAAGTTCATAATCATCATTATTCAATGATGTATCTTCAACCGATAATCCTAAGTGCTCTTCAAAGTCCTTTTGAACCTCTAATCTAGTCCTATTTTTCTTGGACTTAAAATAGTTAGAGTTAATTTCATCATCAACATTGAAATCAGCAGAATATTCAACAGAAAAATAACACTTTGAAGGTTGATTATTTGATCGTCCAATGATTATCTTTTTATTATCATGTTCAAATACGCAACAAAATATGTCTGTGAAATCAGTGACTTTTCCCACTGGGATTGTAGAGCGCTTTGAAAACAAACAAAAATCCACAATCTCTATTAAAGCACTTTTCCCTGTTTTTGAGTCACCTGTTATTATATTCAACCCTCGATCAAAACCAAGAATTTTCAAATCACCATCATGACCAATTAGTATTATATTTTTTAAAAAAGCTTTCATATGCTTGTGACCCTAGATTTAAGAAGAACATTAACATATCCTTCTTTCGCAAAAATAATACCTAAGTTATAAGATGCCTTTATAAACTCTTTTTTATAGTGATTTTTTATTAAGGCTTTTTCTAAATTATTTCCATTCAAAATGAAAGAATCAATTCTAGTTTCACGAATTGAACTGAGGTAGATCACACCATAATTTGTCACAGACTTTGAGTGTTGAACTTTATCATTTATAAAAAACAATCGTTCTTTAATTTCATCATCCTTTAGAAATGCAGTTTGAAATGTGCTACTAGCATTAGAGCTATTCAGTTTTCTCCTTAAAACATCATCCATAACAAAAGGAACAACAAGATAAATCAACTCAAACTTTGCACCTCTTTCGTCAACTCGCCTAGCACCTTCTATAAATGAATATAGTATTTCAGCAACAAAATGGGGAGAGTACTTCAAATCTCTAATAACCTGAGGATTCACTAGTCAATATCCTCTTTATTATATTTCCAAGTATAAGCGGTGTTATTAATAGCCTCGTGTACTTTACCTCTCATGAAGTAAGGTTTCGTACCACTTACCTCAGGTACTTCTAACACCGAACTATTATGGAATTCAAGATATGCTTCACGTGCTGCCTTGTTAGATTTAGAGGTACCTAAATCTTCACAATCTATTTCATAAGAATATTGTCTTTTAAACCCTGTAGCTTTCTCTACTGCATCTACTAAATAGTTATCTATAATTTCGGGCATAATGTCTGGTTTAAGATCTACAAGGCTCTCTTCACTGTTTTTAGCTTTGAAGTAATCATTGAGAGCAACACCTCTATCCCTACCTTTCAAACCTATATCTTTATACTCTAATAAAAACAAATAACCATCAGCATGCTGCTCCGTGTCATAATCCGTGCGGTCTACAGGAAAAGGAATGCTATCTCCACTCCATCTGTTCACTTGAAACTGAAAAGCATCATCAAAATCATTGATATTAACCTTCCAATGTCGGTGGTCTTCGATTGCATTTTTATTGACGTATGAATATATCCAATGGAAGATGCTATCTCTGTATGGCTCCAACACGCACTTCAATTTGCGAGCTTCCAATAAGCTATTCCATTTATCTTCTACATGCTCCCGAGATTGATCAATTGTAAATCGAGACAATATTCTCAATAGCTCGGCATCCGATGCACCTTCAAAAATTTTGTTATACAGAGACTTAATTGAAGGTGATGGTACGTGAGACTTTATGATGTTGAGCTTTTCATCAGCACTTCGTGTGTTCCAACCATGAAATATTGAACTCTCGGAAATGAAAGATGTCGTGTGTAACACAATTTTCTCAAACATTGAAGAGTCTTCAACCACCAAGTTTTTCAAAGTGTTCCAGAAATCTTTTGAGTTACTAGCTAAGTTATGCTCTTCTACGTGGTGTTTTACCTCTGTGAACGTCTTACCATCATAGACATCTCCAAAGCACTCTATCCAAATAGTCTCATTGGGTTTTGCATCAAAGCACTTCTCAATGGCGATTAAGACTTGGTAAACATAGCCTAAATACTTTAGTGTAGCGTTGTTGGCAAAACCTTCTGTCATCCTGTCGATTACTCCTAGATTCACTCTACATTAACTTCGCGCACTGGTAAAAACTCGCGATTTCGTTTTGATCTCGAAACCAATTTCACCACTATTCCAGATCGAAGTAAATAAAATTACCATATTTACCATAAGGTTAGAAAGGATTAATTTTGTACAAATGCTTCATGAATGCAAGTAAAACCTGTTGAATATCGAGCTGTCTAGCTATGATACCTTCTAAAAAGGGGTATTCCTGTGCAATTTTCAAGCAGTTGCAGGGGTGAAACGCAAGGGTTCAGGTCTTACTTTTTTCTCTTATCCATTTTTGTATATCAAAGTTGAATGGACTTTGTTTTATATTGAGAAAGTAAGATTAACTTTTAGAGCTTGACTGGCACGATGTACGACCTGACTCCAGAATTCAATTTGCTTTCCAAACCTGAGCAATCAACGTAAAATCATTGTCAATTAATTGAGGTTTCATAAAGTTTTTAATATGACTAATTTAGAAATTTACGAACAAGCAACGAATGTTCTAACAATGATCACAGCCGATTTAAACGATAGTATTTACCAAAATATGAATGGTAAACTGACTCTATTGTTTGGAACTGATTGTAGTGGTACAGTGATTTTGGCCACCCATTAAGAAAAAAATGTTATGCTAATAATCATACAAATTTGGGTGAAAAAATGACGAAATTAAAACGCGCAACATATTCAGCGGCAATTAAATTAGAAACGGCTCAGCTTGTAGTAGACCAAGGTTATACGCAAGAAGACGCAGCAAAAGCTATGGGGGTGGGTAAATCAACCGTAAGTAAGTGGGTTACTCAATTAAAGCTAGAACGCAATGGTCAGTCACCATCAGCGTCACCAATGACGCCCGAACAAATTGAAATCCGCGAACTTAAAAAGCAAATCCAACGCATTGAATTAGAAAAGGATATATTAAAAAAGGCTACGGTGATATCAAGTGGTCAGTGCAACATGGTTTTTAATCATATCATTAGGAGTTAAATAGTTTAATATCCTTCTTGGTCGATTATTTAGTTTATTAGCGATTTTATCTAAATAACTTTGGTCAAAGCCATGTAGACTTGTCTTTTTGGGGAAGTACTGCCTTATATGTATTAGTTCAGACAAGATCTGACAATTCAACTTGAAAAAGTGAGAGTTACCCGTTTTGATAAAGGTGTCGAATCTTTAAATCAAAACAAACAAAAAGGTAACTCTCATGTTGCATACTAACAATCCAATCATAAAACACAAAGCTGGTTTACTTAACCTTGCCGAAGAACTAGGCAATGTATCAAGAGCCTGTAAAGTCATGGGCGTATCACGAGATACATTTTATCGTTATCAAGAACTCGTTAATGAAGGTGGTATCGATGCATTAATCGAAAAGAACCGCCGTACACCAAATATAAAGAATCGCGTTGACGAAGAAACAGAGCAAGCCGTCATTAACTATGCAGTTGACTATCCTGCTCACGGTCAACATAGAACCAGCAATGAGCTTCGTAAGTTAGGCGTGTTTGTCTCAGGTAGTGGTGTTCGTTCAATCTGGTTGCGTCACGATTTAGAAAACTTCAAAAAACGATTGAAAGCATTGGAAAACAAAGTCGCTAATGAAGGTATTATTTTATCTGACGCTCAAGTTGCTGCGCTAGAAAAGAAAAAACATGACGATGAAGCCTGTGGTGAAATTGAAACAGCGCATCCCGGTTATCTTGGCTCACAAGACACATTTTATGTTGGTAACCTTAAAGGTGTTGGTCGTATCTATCAACAAACCTTTGTGGATACCTACAGTAAAGTCGCCTTTGCGAAGCTCTACACAACGAAAACGCCAATTACAGCGGCTGACATGCTCAATGATAAAGTATTGCCTTATTTCGAAGGTCACAAATTGCCTATGCTTAGAATATTAACTGACCGAGGAACTGAGTATTGCGGGCGAGTTGAGCATCATGATTATCAGCTATATTTGGCAATTAACGACATCGACCATACAAAAACGAAAGCAATGTCCCCGCAAACAAATGGTATCTGTGAGCGTTTCCATAAGACGATTTTGAACGAGTTCTATCAAATCACATTCCGCAAAAAGTTGTACGATTCAATGGAAAAACTACAAAAAGATCTGGACGAATGGATGGATTACTACAACAATGATCGGACTCATCAAGGAAAAGTATGTTGCGGTCGAACACCACTTGAAACATTACTGGATGGAAAAACGGTTTGGGCAGAAAAGAATTTAGCTCAAATCTAAACTAACAGTCACCATTAGAAAAATGGGTAACTGTCAGATCAAGTCTGAGCTAGTACATCTCATAGAGCGCGGTTCACATCCATACTTTTGTGTAAGATGCGGACAATAAGTATCTGATTTTCTTTATGCCCTTTGTAATAAATCACATGGTTAGCATGAGGGTATTTACTACAACCTTCTCTAATACAATCGCAGTTAATTCCTATTTTGGGATCATTTGCTAATAATTGAAATGAGTTATCGAGTATTTTTAAATAACTATTTCGTTGTGCTTGACCCCATGTGAGTTGGGTGTATTTTGCAATTTTTATTAAATCCGATTTTGCTTTAGCTGATAATGCGAATTTATTCATCAATTATTTTCTTTATCAAGCTCGGCAATTAAAGAATCATAGCTATATTCAACGGTGCCACTTTGTTCACCTTGAACTAGCATATTACGCAAATTAAGTCGTTTAGTTTCTTCATCTTCTAATGCTCGCAAACCAGCTCTAAGCACTTCGCTTGCTGAACCGTAACGACCTGAATGAAGTTGCTGGCTTATAAATTGATCAAAATGATCACCTAAAGTAACACTTGTATTTTTAGCCATAGTTAAACCTTTGTTTAGTTAATACCAATATATATTGGATTATGGTATAAAAAATATAACAAGGCAATTAAATCGGACGCATAACGGCGTTTATGGCGGCGTTATAATTTCATGGTAAATATGAGAGCCCTCGTTCTGATTTTAAATTTGCGAGAAAAATACTAAAACCGAAAGCACAATATACCAAGGCAATTGCTCATAACTGTATTTTTGATGTGCTATTCATTGATTTGCCAGTTTTCTTTAAATTTTACCTTAATAAAGATTATTCTGGTGTTACTGCTGACAAGGCAGTGGCTGTATATTGGTCAACAGTAATACCAAATCTAGATCATGTCTCGACTGGATTTAACTTAAACCCTGAGTTGGGTAATTGACTTGTCGAAGAGGCTACTGATACAGATTTACAGTATATTGTTACTGAATTAAAAAAATTATAACAAGGCATTATCAAAGTATTAATTTCACAAGTCTCACTCCTTTGGTTATGCTATTGAGCATTATAAATCTTATTGCGAAAACCTCTATGCTACCTCTACTTCGTATCTTGATAATTGAGCAAGACCCAACCACTTTACATGGGCTTTCAACGAATCTGTCAAAGACTATTCCTAATTTTGAGCGTGATGATATTCATATCGATATTATTGAATGCCTTGAGCTTAAACGCGCGTTGGAACATGTAGCGGAAGATGGTGATATTCAAGCCGTGGTTCTAAGCTGGGATATGCACAATAAAGTGGGTGAGCGTATGTATAGCCGCTTTATTGAAGAGTTAAAGGCTATTCGTCTTGAGCTGCCGGTTTATGTTGTTGGCGACGACACCAAAGGGCTAGAAATCGTTAACGAGTCAGAAGAAATTGAATCGTTTTTCTTTAAAGATGAAGTAATTTCTGACCCTGAAGCAATTTTAGGTTATATGATCAACGATTTTGACGACCGTTCGGAAACGCCATTTTGGACGGCGTATCGTCGTTATGTGGGCGAGTCGAACGATTCATGGCACACACCGGGTCATAGCGGGGGTTCTAGCTTTAGAAACTCTCCTTATATTAAAGATTTTTATCAGTTTTATGGCCGCAATGTATTTGTTGGCGATCTGTCGGTGTCGGTAGACTCGCTAGGCTCATTGTCAGACAGCACGAATACTATTGGTCGCGCTCAAGAATCAGCAGCGGCAACATTTGAAGTTAAGCACACCTACTTTGTTACAAACGGTTCGTCTACCTCAAATAAAATTATTTTACAAACACTCCTGCGTAAGGGAGATAAAGTAATTGTTGACCGTAATTGTCATAAATCAGTCCACTATGGCATTTTGCAATCTGCCAGTTACCCCATTTATTTGGCGAGTATTTTAAATCCAAAATATGGCATTTTCGCGCCACCGTCGTTGGCCGACATAAAGTTAGCAATTGAAAACAATACTGATGCTAAATTACTGGTGCTTACAGGTTGTACTTACGATGGCCTGCTTAGCGACCTGAAGCAAGTCGTAGATTACGCTCATCAATATGGTATTAAGGTGTTTATTGACGAGGCGTGGTTTGCATACTCTTTGTTTCATCCTAGCTTTCGTTATTATTCTGCTATACATGCTGGGGCCGACTACATTACCCACTCTGCACATAAAGTAGTGTCGGCGTTTTCTCAGGCCTCTTATATTCATATTAACGACCCCGATTTTGATGCTGATTTTTTTCGAGATATTTACAGTATCTACGCCAGCACATCGCCCAAATATCAGCTTATTGCGTCTCTTGATGTATGCCAAAAGCAATTAGAGATGGAAGGCTATAAGCTGCTCAATGCGCTGCTAAATCATGTTGACGAATTTAAACAACAGATGGCGTCGCTCAAGCACATTAAAGTGCTAGGTAAGCAAGACTTTATGGATATATTTCCGCACTTTAGCGGTGATAACATGGGTCACGATCCGTTAAAAATACTCATTGATATTAGTGAGCTACCTTATTCATTAAAAGATATTCATAAATATTTACTGGACGAAATTGGTCTAGAAATAGAAAAATACACGCACAGCACTATCTTGGTTTTACTCACGCTTGGCGGCACACGTTCGAAAATAATTCGTTTGTACAATGCATTGAAAAAGCTAGATGGGGGCAAAGTGAAGCTGTCGAAATCGACGCGCAGAGCCCGCTTACCAGAAAATTTACCCGCCATCGATCTCGCGTGTATTCCAAGCGATGCTTTTTATGGCGAGCGCGAATCGGTGCCTATTAGCAAAAGTAACAACCGCATTTGCGCTGGTTTAGTTACCCCATATCCGCCAGGTATTCCGCTTTTAGTGCCGGGCCAGCATATTACTGAAGATCACATTGAATATTTGCAGGAATTGGCAAGCCAAGGGCTGACAATTCAAGGCAGTTTTGATGGTGAAATTTATGTACTTAAGGGAAAGGTTAAGAAGTAACGGTATTCGTTTAGTACTATCGTTATCGCTGGGCAGTAATGTCGCAAGACATTGCTGCTGTATGAAGCGTTATTGCATGAGTGATAATTCCCGATTACACCGATAATTTAATGCAAGCGCGTAATTAACAGTTGTTCCACTTTAATATCATTAATGTTTATGACTTCGCGTTTATGACCGTCATTAACGACATAATCGATGCCTTTTGGTATACGGTTCAATGTATAGATGGGAGTATGGCTGGGTTCGTATTGGGGATGATCAATATCTGAGCCATACAGGGTTGGTTATGCGTAGGTACAAACCACAAACTTGTTATAGCTCGCAGCGAGTGAACACAGCCAAAAACTGGCCTGACATTGACACTAAAGAAAACTAAAAGCATGAGCGCAGCATCAACAGATACATGTGCAATTAATTTATTATAAAAGGAATTTAGATGGTATTTCCATCACTTGAAACTGATCGGCTATTACTCACAGAGCTTCGTGTTGAAGATGAAGCTGAGTTGTTCAATTTATTTTCTAACCCATCTGTAATCGAATACTATGATTTAGATGTTTTTCGTGAACACAATCAAGCTGCTAATTTGATTAACCTTTTTAATGAAAGATACCACGAACAGCAAGGCATCAGATGGGCCATCCGATTAAAACCAACAGGACAATTGATAGGCACTTGCGGGTTTAATTCGTGGAACAGTAAAATGCGTAATGCTGTAATTGGTTACGAGCTACACCCTCAATTTTGGCGATGTGGCTATACTGTGGAAGCAGTCCGCGCAATTGTTGATGCTGGTTTTTCTGGAATATTAGCTTGTGGGAAGTTAAACCGAATTCAGGCTGATACGATACCCGAAAATATCGCATCTGAATCATTATTATTGCGGCTTGGATTTAAAGAAGAAGGACTTCGACGTGAGTGTGGGTTTTGGAAAAATAAATTTCATGACCTCAAGTGCTTCGGCTTACTCCGTTCAGAGTTCAGTTCTATATAAATATGTTTACAATTTTTATTCACAAGACGTTGAGGCTATTTAAGTTGTCCCTTAGGCTACGTCCATCAACATGGAGTGTATATGTCAGAATATTTTGCCAAAATTAATTGGGTAAGAGAAAATAATGAAAGTTATATTGATAATAAATATAGCCGTGGGCATAAATGGATTTTCGATGGCGGTCAAACCGTACTAGCTTCATCTTCCCCTCATGTTGTTCCATTACCTTATTCAATTGAAAAAAATGTCGATCCCGAAGAGGCTTTTGTTGCATCACTTTCTAGTTGCCACATGTTATTCTTTTTATCTATTGCCGCCAAAAAAAAGTATGTAGTTGACTCATATGTAGACGAGGCAGTTGGTATTATGGAAAAAGATAGTGATGGTAAAATTTCAATGACTAAAGTCACACTTAAACCACATGTTCAGTTTTCAGGCGATAAGAAACCAACAATGGAGCAACTTGAGAAAATGCATCATCAATCCCATGAACAATGTTTTATAGCTAATTCCGTAAAAACTGAAGTTGTTACGGAAATTTCAGTTTAACTGTATTAGTTCAGACAAGATCTGACAATTCAACTTGAAAAAGTGAGAGTTACCCGTTTTGATAAAGGTGTCGAATCTTTAAATCAAAACAAACAAAAAGGTAACTCTCATGTTGCATACTAACAATCCAATCATAAAACACAAAGCTGGTTTACTTAACCTTGCCGAAGAACTAGGCAATGTATCAAGAGCCTGTAAAGTCATGGGCGTATCACGAGATACATTTTATCGTTATCAAGAACTCGTTAATGAAGGTGGTATCGATGCATTAATCGAAAAGAACCGCCGTACACCAAATATAAAGAATCGCGTTGACGAAGAAACAGAGCAAGCCGTCATTAACTATGCAGTTGACTATCCTGCTCACGGTCAACATAGAACCAGCAATGAGCTTCGTAAGTTAGGCGTGTTTGTCTCAGGTAGTGGTGTTCGTTCAATCTGGTTGCGTCACGATTTAGAAAACTTCAAAAAACGATTGAAAGCATTGGAAAACAAAGTCGCTAATGAAGGTATTATTTTATCTGACGCTCAAGTTGCTGCGCTAGAAAAGAAAAAACATGACGATGAAGCCTGTGGTGAAATTGAAACAGCGCATCCCGGTTATCTTGGCTCACAAGACACATTTTATGTTGGTAACCTTAAAGGTGTTGGTCGTATCTATCAACAAACCTTTGTGGATACCTACAGTAAAGTCGCCTTTGCGAAGCTCTACACAACGAAAACGCCAATTACAGCGGCTGACATGCTCAATGATAAAGTATTGCCTTATTTCGAAGGTCACAAATTGCCTATGCTTAGAATATTAACTGACCGAGGAACTGAGTATTGCGGGCGAGTTGAGCATCATGATTATCAGCTATATTTGGCAATTAACGACATCGACCATACAAAAACGAAAGCAATGTCCCCGCAAACAAATGGTATCTGTGAGCGTTTCCATAAGACGATTTTGAACGAGTTCTATCAAATCACATTCCGCAAAAAGTTGTACGATTCAATGGAAAAACTACAAAAAGATCTGGACGAATGGATGGATTACTACAACAATGATCGGACTCATCAAGGAAAAGTATGTTGCGGTCGAACACCACTTGAAACATTACTGGATGGAAAAACGGTTTGGGCAGAAAAGAATTTAGCTCAAATCTAAACTAACAGTCACCATTAGAAAAATGGGTAACTGTCAGATCAAGTCTGAGCTAGTACAGTTTAACTAGTAAGTTTAGATACTCCCGACAACTCATGACTCTTTTTAGTCGTTTTAACTGTCGGGTTAATGAGTTTATCCACTGCTATTTTGAGACTATGTACTGGCCTGTAATCACTGAAACATGCATATTTTCGCATTTTATCGTGCTAACTTCGCCTTGAGTAAAAATGCTGTTAAAGTTTACAAAGTAGCCTGTGTAGTATTAACCAGCTTATATACAACACTGATGAGTATTGTACTTACCATACACCCTCTTGCCTGTAAGCAAGATTGTTGTCGGATTATACGATTTATGTGAATTTAAAGACAAAACGCCATAAAATAAAATTTTATCAATAACAAAAAATCGTAAATTAGCTTATGCTCTGTTTTAAAAGAAAAATAAGATAATTCCTTGGCTTACAGTTAGACTAATACTTATTATTTTGACTACTAAAATTTCGTATTTATAATAAAAATTAATTATGCCAAGCTTTAACTGTGTTTCTTTACGTTGTAAGCAGCATAAAATTTGAGTTTAAAGTTAACAAAACCTCCCCACTTTGAGAGATTAAGTAATGCAAAATGTTAAAAAGCGCAGACGTTTCTGGATGGTTGTAGAAAAACTAGAAGCCTTAATTGATCAAGGTATTTATCCAGTAGGTGGCCGTTTGCCTGCAGAGCGTGAAATGGCAGAAGTTTACGATGTTAGTCGCCCTACTATTCGTGAAGCTATTATTGCGCTGGAAGTTAGAAAGCGCGTTGAAGTAAAAACTGGATCGGGTGTATTTGTTACTAGTAGTAAAAAAACAGCGTCTTTAACTCCCCCAATAAGTGCATTTGAACTAACTCAGGCACGCGCATTAGTCGAATCGGAAGCTGCAGCTCTAGCGGCCTCTAAAATTTCAGATAGTGAGCTACAAGCACTTAAGCAAACACTAATAGACATGGAATTTTCTGACAAAGCTGATGAAGCTGATCAACTTTTCCATGAAATTATCGCACAAGCAACTCGTAATAAAGCGCTAGCACTTACCATTAATAACTTTTGGAAGTTACGACGCTCAGAACCACAAATATTATTAGCTCACCAAGGTGTTTGTTCGCAAAATATAAATCAGCGTTTGGCTGAGCACACCACTATCTATGATGCAATAGCTGATCGAAACCCATCCGCCGCAAGAAAGGCGATGCATAATCACTTTAATAGATTGATCAATGCATTATTTGAAGCAAGTGAAGCTAAAGCATTGGAAGAAGTAAGACGAAAAACAGACGAAACTCGTGGGCTTTATTCAATTTCTCACTTAACTAAATAACCTGAACTCTGAATAGTACCAACTTGCATAAATATTTGAGCAAGTTAACGAATTAAATTGCATTATAACGTCGTTAAAAGTTTTAATTTAGAACAAGATACAAAAAATTTGCCTAGTTCAGCGTAATTTTTTAACGTTAAATAGACCCATATATAAGCAGATTGGTATAATAAATCTCTTAACCAGAGTTCAGCTTAGTTAATACACAAACTCACCTAGCTTTAGAATGATAAAAATAGAAAAAAGGCGGTAAACCGCCTTTTCTATTTTTAACTTTATAGTTTAAAGTTTAAAGCTCATGCCTAAGAATAAACGTGGGCCATAATCATTCACTTCACCTAAATTATCTTCAACAAAGAAGTCTTGTGATTTAGGTGCACTAAATAAGTTAATTGCCTCAGCTTTGATTCTAAAGTGCTCATTGATTTTATACGATGCACGCATTTCCCACACACCTACAGCGTCAACATAGCGTAAACGAGTACCATTACTTGTATAAGGTTGGAAATACTCACTACGGTATTTGTAAATAACCGCAGTATCGAAGTCGCCAATTTGGTAGTAAAGTTGACTACTAAATACATGCTTAGAAAAACCAGGAACTGAACCTGGCTCAACAATGCCCTCTTTTAACTGTGTTGTATTACCATCAAGGTCAGTAGTGAATGTATCACCGTATAAGCTATCTTCAAATTCAAAATCAGTGTCAGCGAAGTTATAACCAAACTTTACACCTAAGCCATTATCCCAGCGGTAAGAAAACGAAGCTTCAAGACCGACTATTTCGCTGTCATCGTCTGATGTAACAGAGTTAGTAATAGGCAGAGATATACTTTCGCCATCTATTATAAACTCTTCTAAAATAGTTTGTTTTTCAAAACCACCTTGGAACTGTTTGTAATATAGACTAAACGCTACAATCGAATCTTCATTCGGATACCATTCCACCGCCGCATCATAGTTCCATGACATTAATGGCTGAGTGGCAGGGTTACCAGAACCGTTTACACCTACGACTAAATCAGAAAGTGAAGTGGCTGCACCATCATCGTTACTGTTCGTTGAAAATTCACGGTTAAAGCTCAAATCTGACGGGTCTGCGCGAGACATACCACGGTAAATACCCGCACGCAATAATATATCTTCGCTATAATCTACAACTAAGTTAAAGCTAGGCAAATATTTGGTATAACTAGAGCCGCTTTGAATTTTATCAAGTGTTGTAGAATCTGATACCAATTCAAGAAATCCAGTGTCTGCATCCGTACCAACAGAATAATCTGTTCTGAAGCCAACAGATGTTACTTCAGTATCTACTACACGAAGACCAAAGTTACCACGTATAAATTTACCAAACATCTCTGTATCGTAACTAGCCATTAAATACGCTGAAGTGGTTTTTTCCGTTACATCGACAGTACCAGTATTTTGGTATTCAACGTCAGGATAGGCGAACACACCGTTGTAATCGGCATCAGTTGCTGCAACTGCTTGCGAAAAACAGACGTTGTCGTAGGTTGCCCACGAAGCACCTGTACCTGAACCAATAACGTTACCATCACTATCAACATTAGTTACAATGTTGCCATCAGACACGCTTGATAAAAAGTCTGATTCAGGGAAGTCTATTTGACAGCCTTGCAGAATTTCAAGTGCCGTATCGTCACCTACTGTGTATTCGTTTCTTGAACCATTACCTTGGCTGCCACCGAATTGTATGAAAGAAAGCTCAGATGTTCTGATACCCCCTTCAATTTTAGTGAACATACCACTATCTAATTCATAATCAAAATCTAAACGCGCTGATTTTATTACATTTTCGCGAACATTCTCACGATCTAAACGTGTTCTTAAACTGTCAGTAAAATTAGAAATATCTGTAACATCAAAATCCGTTAATGTGAAATGAGGAATTTCATCGCCCAAATCCCAAGAGAAGAAATTACGATCCGATGTTCTACCGCGGTTTGAAATTTGTAGTTCTTCACGATCTGTTTTTGAATACGCTAAATCAAGATTAACCGTTAATCGGTCAGTTACATTATGTTCAATGTTTAAACCATACCCTTGGTAATTTTCTTCACGTTCAAATTGCTCACCCGCTGATTCAATTCGCTCTTCGCCTTCCCAATGTAAAATACCACCTACATCGTTAGTAACAAGTGTCGGGCCAGTAATACCTGGTGTTGCGCGTTTTTGTAAAAAAATTAAATCGTGGCGCGCTTCTTTTTGTGTTCTATCTGAAATCTGCGTATCAAAATTAATATCCCACGCATCTGAAGGCTGGTATTGCAATGCAAAAAATACTGCGTCACGCTCATCCGATGTTTCATTTTGACGAAAACTGCGACTACTGCCAGTCCACGCATAAGGCGTACCATCACTTTTTGCTTTACCGGTTTCAGAATCAATATCTGTATCATAGCCTTGGTTTTTTAATTTTTCGCCACCGACCTGATCTTCACAGTCACCAGCGCTGCTACGATAAAAACCTTCATTGGTATTGTTAGGATCGTTTAAACACGCCCATAATGAAGAGCCTGACGGGCTTGAGCTTCTATATTCAGCTTCTGGTTGGCTAATATCTTGGCGCTGTACACCAAAAGACACACCAACGGCTTGGCCGTTATCAAATTCAAACTGGTCCACATAACTAAACGTACCACGATAACCTAAATCGCTTTGTAATGAGTTTTCTACATTACTTTCATCAGGGTTATAGTTTAATTTAACTTCCCCTGATACGCGTTGCTTACCAAAATCGAGAGGGGTTACGGTTTCAAGAGCAATAACACCTGCAACACCACCTTCAATCATAGATGCATCTTGCGTTTTATAGATAGCTACTTTTTTTACGAGCTCTGATGGAAACTGTGAAAAGTTAACTGAGCGGTCACCACCACCATTGGTTGCTTCACGACCATTGATATGAGTGGCACTTAAAAATGGTCCAAGACCACGAATAGTAATCTCTGTTGCGCCACCATTTTCACGGTGAGATGCAGCACCTGTAATTGATTCCAGCGCTTCACCGATAGACAGTGCAGGTAAATCACCAATGTCTTCTGATGAAAGGCCATCAACTACAGTGGTAGACTCACGTTTAATAGCAATCTGATCTTGTATTGTTTTACGTGTACCTGTAACGCTAATGATTTCAACATCAGGTTCAACTTCAGTAACCTTTTTTTCAGCTTCCTGAGCTTGCGCAGTAAGTGCACAAGAACCAGCCATACCAGCAATTACCGCTGTTCTTACCCATTTTGCTATTGGACTTAGTACAAATGGTCCCGCTATCGAATTATTATTTTCTGACTTCAACGACATTAAAATTCTCCGTTGGTTGTTGTAGTGTGTTTTAGTTATGTGTCGCTTGTTATGCTTGTGTAGATAGAATGTGAATCCTGTATTTAATATACTCAACTGAAGTCACTTGATCAACCAATTTAACACTTAAATATTACCAGCGTTAAGACCAATTCTATTTTATAGGTATTACCAAGGGGTAAAATAGGTTGTTGGTACAAGTATTACGAATAAAATATTTGCTTATAAACGCAACATGCGTCTGGGCGTGTCTATCTATTGGGAGTCAATTTACCTGCTGCGCAGGTTTGAGGGGGTATTTGGGAGGAAATAAAAAGCCCCAAAATTGGGGCTAAAAAATTAGTAAGTTTTTAATCAAAACACCGATTAAACGTTTTACTACAAATTAATCGTTTTGTATTTTCCAAGTAGATCCAACACCCACTTCTGAAGTTTGAATATAATGAAGGCCTCTAGCACCAGCCAAAACCTGCGCACCAGTTGGTGATGTTTCTATTAGCGTACTTGTTGCTGTAACATACTCTAGCACTTCTTTATTATTAGTTGCTGGGTCTTGGTCGATAGCTCCATCAGTATCAAATGCACCATTACCGTTTAGTTTTCTGATTTCAACCCAGTCGCCGCTTGCATCACCTGATACTCGACTATCCGTATAACCAAAGTTGTTACTTAATACCGATGAAGTATGATTAATTAAGTCGCAGTCATATTCAAAAGCATGGTCACTACTAAGTGTATATGGGTAAAATAAACCTTGTGTTAATGCACTACTGGCAATTGTATCGCTACTAGATTGATCACCTAAACCGTTTGCAATTAAATTTCCATCAAAGTTGATAACAAACGCATTTTTGGTTAGACCATATAGCACTGGCGCATTCACTGCGGTTAACTCATCACAATCACTTGCTGGTGCTTTAGAGCCGATCTCAGTACTGAACACTATGGGTTGTTGAGAGTTTAATACCGTATTGTTCTTAACGTTAAGTGTAAAGTCACCAGCAGCATTTAGCACTGCTTGATTTCCTGACTTTGGTACGCCGCCATCGTCTTGCGAAAAGGGATTAGCTGTAAACACTATGCCACCCGCTTCTTTATTATCAGAGCGAATACCTGCAATATAGTTATTACTAACGGTATGTCCAAGTGGTGTAATTAACACACCGCTCGGTCTATCATCTGAGCTAGCAATATCCGTAGTACGAATAATCACATTATCTGTGACACTGTTAAATCCTCCATCTTCTAATGAAATACCGCCATTAGGATTTACAATTGTATTGCCTTTGATAGTTGCACCAGATGTTTGCACTTTGATTAAACGACGCCCTGTTACAAAGTTTTCTATCCTGTTGTATTGAATAGTAAAATTAGCGTTTTCTGCCGCGTCAGCGCCCGTTGTATTACCCGCATTAATTAGGTGTAAGCTTGATTCAGCAAAGTTTGGATTATTACTATTACTGAATAAATTATACTGAATAGTGTGATCAGAGCTTGAAGATGACATTTTAATCACAGAGCCTTCTTCTACCGTATTTCGGTTAGTAAACGTGTTTCGTTCCACTAGTGCGCCTTTACCTTTTAACACTATCCAATTGTATTTAGCGTTATTAAGTGAAGTGTCTTCTCCATCCATCGTATTTTGTGAAAATATAAAGTTATCGCCCTCTGAGTAAATTACAGTTTCTTCTTCGGTTTCACAAAATGCACCCGCTTTAGTGTCTATGTTTTTAAAGGTAAGCCCTGTTAATGCAGCGCCGTCAACGCCGTTGGCAACATGTACACATACTTCCCCGCTAAGTACCGGATTCTGCCCTTCTACAGCGCGCAGCGTTACTGCACTGGTTAATAAAATTGCGTCCATATCAGCATAAACACCGGTGTTTAAGCCAATAACATCGCCATCAGCTAAACCGCCACTTATAGCACCAAGGAGTGCTTCGGGGTTACTAACTAATTGTGTGTAAACCACTGTGTCAAGTGAGTTTGTAGCGCTACTTGCAAAGCCATCGTTGTCTGTATACGTAGCTGTAACTGACATTATTGAGCCTGCGTAAGCAGAAGGTGTAAATGTTTTACTATTGCTGCCAGCTATTTCAACGCCATCAGCAGACCAAGTATAAGTAACGTTAGCCTCTTCAACACCGTTGTTATCAGTTATCTCAGCGGTTAACTCACCACTTGTTAAATAAGGCACTACTCCCATAATGGCTACGCTACCGGCTTCGTCAACCGCAACAGCAGAAACAGCAATTGTTTCCTCTGATGTATTATCCTCGATAAATCCATTATCATCTGTATAAGCAACTTGCACACTTATTTTTTGACCTAAAAGTGATGCATCAACTGCAAAGGTGCTCTCTATTGCGCCATCTATCTCTTGTGCGTCAGCAAGCCATTGATAAGTAATATCTCCTGATGCTCCATCGGTATCATTAATTTCTGCTGTTAATGTGTTTCCAACAGTTGGCGTGCCGCTAATTATCACTTCACCCTCTGAGTTTGTTCGTGCTACAACCTCTGTACTGGCTGAAGTAACAGATTCAGCAAACCCACGTTCATCTTCAAAAGATGCACTAACAGTAATAACCGTACCAAACTGTGCGTCTGTTAACGTGAGCGTTGAAAGTACTTCATCTGCAATTTCTACATCATCCGCAAACCATTTATAAGTTACTGTATCGCCATCAAAACCATTTTCGTCAGCTACATTGGCAGTTAGTTGCGAACCAACTAGCGCGTCACCCGTAATGGTTAAGCTTGCAGGGAATGCAATTGCGGCAACATCTGCGGTTGGTTCTGTGATATGTGATTCATTAATGCCATCATCATCGGTATAAAGTGCTTGCGCAGTAATAGATAAGCCGATTTGGTCATCCGTTAATGTAAATGATGAACTTTTAGCCCCTTCAATAGCTTGCCCATCTGCATACCAAAAATATGTAATTTCACCCGATATCCCATCTGGGTCACTAACGGCCGTTGTTAATGTTTGCCCACTTGTTACTGTTCCGGTTAGAGCAATAGAGCCCAAGTTGTTGTCATTATTGTTTGAATCTGTGTCACAACCAACTATTGCTATCGCAATAGCGCATAGTGCAAAGTGTTTTAATTTCATGGTGGCTCTATTCTCCAAATTTATAGTTTTAATATTTGGCTATCTATTGTGTGTGTTACCAAATAAATCGCGCGCTTATTACCAAACCCATCTAAATTGCAAATGAATTGTTAACCAACTTGGTAATATAACCATAATAAAATAACTTTTTCCACTATACCCAACGAATTAAATAACAATAAATGAACATACAGTTAACCCTACGCTGTTATTTCTAGTCAAAAATTGAATTCAATCGTGCATAATTACTAGGAAAATACATAACCCTAGAGTAAAAAATTGGTTTTACTCGGGATTAAGTAAATAAGATTTATTTAATATGTGAAGTATTCTTACTTGAAGACTATAAAAAATTAAGAAATGCAGTGAATTTGCATAGAAAAGATTATTTACAAAGAAAATGAAAAATAAGGGTAAAAAAAGGGCAATTTTCTTGCCCCTTTTTTGTTGAGTGCTGTTTTATAACATAGCGCTATTATAAAATTCCACAGGTTCATTCGAGCCTAAAGCAACAGGCACACGTTGATGCAAGCTAGTTGGCGCAATATCTAAAATTCGCGCTCCTCTAGAGGTTGCTTTGCCACCTGCGTTTTCAACTAAAAGTGCTAACGGATTTGCTTCATAAAGCAGTCTTATTTTTCCGTTATCGTTACCGATACGTTTATCTTGTGGATACAAAAATAAACCGCCTCGGCATAAAATACGATGAACGTCGCCGACCATCGCTGCATTCCAACGGATTGAGCTTTTTTCGAAGTTTTCACAGGTGTATAGCAATTTATCAAAATACACTTGTGTTGGTTCGTCCCAGTAACGGTAGTTAGCCATATTAACGGCAAATTCACGACTTTGTTCTGGCACACTTAACTGCTTATTTGTCAGTAAGTAACCGCCATGTGTTGAGTCTAACGTATAACAACGTGTTGGCCCGCCAGTGCTCATTACAAGTAATGATGAAGGGCCGTATAACACATAACCTGCACATACTTGATTTATACCAGGCTGACTAAATTGCTCGTCGCTGTCAAAAGGAACATCATCACGGGCTAAGTAAATAGTAAATATAGTGCCTATTTGCCCATTAACATCAATATTAGAAGAGCCATCTAGCGGGTCAAAAGCAACAATAAATTGACCTTCAGGATGGCCACCTACCGCATGATCTTCTTCCTCTGATGCAACTGCTCGTACGCTGCTATCGTCAAGTAGGATGTCTTTAAGTAGTTGATTTGCGATTACATCAAGCTTTTTTTGAACTTCACCTTGAACGTTTTCATTCAATGTTGAACCTAAAACACCGGCTAATTCACCTTGGCTTACTCGAAAGGCGATTTCTTTACTGGTCGCTAAAATTGTGCGAATAAGTAAAATAAGGTCGGTATTTACACCGTCTTCTTTCAATACTGTATTTAATCTTTTCATACGCTATACCTATTTACACAATTTAGATCGTCAAAGCATTGCTCTAGCCTTGCAACCATACTTTGCTCTGAATGACGCAGCCATACGCGAGGGTCGTAATATTTTTTGTTTGGCTTATCATCCCCATCAGGGTTACCAATTTGCCCTTGTAGGTATGCTTGGTTGTCTTTGTAGTAATCTAAAATACCTGTCCAACACGCCCACTGCGTATCGGTATCAATATTCATCTTCACTACGCCATACGTTAAAGACTCTGCAATTTTACTGTACTCAGAACCACTACCACCATGAAAAACAAAGTTAATTGAGTTACTTGGTAGATTAAATTTTTCTGATACGTAAGCTTGTGAATCTTTTAAAATAGTTGGCGTAAGAACAACGTTACCCGGTTTATATACACCATGAACATTGCCAAAAGATGCCGCAATTATAAAGTTAGGGCTAATACGACTTAAACGCTCGTAAGCAAATGCAACATCTTCAGGTTGAGTATATAAAGCAGAACTATCTAAGTGTGAGTTATCAACACCGTCTTCTTCGCCGCCCGTGCAGCCAAGCTCAATCTCTAGCGTCATACCTATTTTTGCCATACGCATTAAGTAACGTTCGCAAATTTCGATATTTTCTTCTAAAGGCTCTTCTGACAAATCAATCATATGCGAGCTAAACAGTGGTTTGCCAGTCAGTTCAAAGTGTCTCTCACCTTCATCAAGCAAACCATCAATCCAAGGTAGTAGCTTTTTAGCTGCATGATCAGTATGAAGCATCACTGCCACTTCATAATGTGCTGCCACTGAATGTACATATCTTGCAGCACTTACCGCCCCAAGCACTGCTGATTGTTGCTCTGGTAAGGATAAGCTTTTACCACAAAAAAATTGAGCTCCACCATTAGAAAGCTGAATAATAACGGGCGAGTTTTTCTTTTTAGCAGCTTCTAGCGTCGCATTTATAGATGTTGTACTAACAACATTTACCGCTGGTAACGCATATTGGTTAGTACGTGCGTGTTCATACACAGCACTTACTTCGTCGCCAACGATTACGCCTGGCAGTATTGTTGGGGCTAAATAATTCATTTATCAGATCCTTTCTACTTTAAAGCTTGGATACAAGAATCGGTAATTGCTTGCCAATTTTCTTGTTCAACCCATTCTTTTTTCGCTATCCAAGTACCGCCAACGGCGAATACATTATTTAAAGAAAGATAGTCCATTTTGTTACTTTCGCTAACACCACCTGTAGGACAAAAGCTGACTGCTCTAAATACTGACGACACAGCTGATACAAAAGGTGCTCCACCGGCAAGCGAAGCCGGGAATAATTTTTGCTCTTCAAAGCCATATTCAAGCGCCATTAAAATATCACCGGTGTTTGATACACCAGGAAGTACCGGTACATTACATTTAGCAAGCGCTGTAAGTAATGCAGGAGACACCGCTGGCGTTACAATAAAGTCAGAACCAGCTTTAAGTGCTTGCTCTAAAATATCAGTATTTATGACTGTACCCGCACCTACTTTTAGCTCAGGCACTTGTGCTTTAATAGCTTTTAATGCCTCTATTGATGCCTCTGTTCTTAGTACTACTTCAACTAGAGTAAGGCCCGCGTTAGCCATGGCTTTTGCTATTTGAACACCTTGCTCTGGCGTATCAGCTTGAATTATAGGTAGCAGTGTTTGTCCTGACATAAGTTCAGAAAAGCGAGTCATAACGTTGTTCCTTTATAAAAAGTAATGCGGCCTATGTATGGCGGCCTTTAATGTTTGATTAACCTGAACTCTAGATAATAAATCTATCTCAAGCAGCTATTTTCAGCGCTAACTGTGTTGAATTTACTTGCAATAGGCCCGCTATTGACGCGTAAATTCGCCTTGTTTTCACTGACAATCTCTAGCTAGAGAAAATAATTTTAAATATCACCATGATTCAATATGTTAGTAAATCTCTTAACCAGAGTTCAGGTTAATTATTTTGTTATACCAATTGCATTAAATTAATGAGCTATTATAGCGACAAGAAAATAGCTCAATAACAAGGCTAAAATTATGATACATAGTTGCTCTATATAAATAATTTTTAACGTAGTTAGTGAGTTATTTAATACGCTAAGGTGATCATGTTTTTAATAAAATTGGTATCAGCTCCCAGCTTCAGCCATTGCTAGCTGAAATATATCTTTTGGAGCAATTGCGCCTGGCTGTTGTATAACAGCACCTGCTGCTTTTGCAGCAAGTTGTACAGCACTTGAAATTGATTTATCAGTTAAACGAGCACCTAAATAAACACCGTTAAAGGCATCGCCAGCGGATGTCGTATCTACAACATTTGTTACCGGTATTATGGTGTGGCTTTGAAGCGTATCGCCCTCTTTTGTCACTACCGATTCAGGGCCATTTTTAACAACAATTTCTTCAATTTGGTAAGGTTTTAAATATTCAACAACCGCTTCTACGCTATGTACGTCATAAAGTGCTGTTAAATCTTCAACCCCTGGTAGGGTGATATCTGCAAGCGTAAAAGCTAAATGATATTGCTCTTTAGTTTCCTCTACACTATTCCACAAACGCGCTCTGTAATTAGGATCAAAAACTATTTTAACCCCAGCATCTTTAAGCTGCTTTACAACTTTCCAAAAGTGCTTACGTGCACTTTCTTCAATTATTGCTAATGAAATTCCTGAAAAGAAAAACATATCACCTTGGCTAAGCTGCTCGAGCGCATCAGAATCTAAAAAATCAACAACCTTTTTAGCTGCAGAATCATTACGCCAATAAATAAAGCTACGCTCACCATGCTCATCGGTTTCTATGTAGTACATACCTGGTACTTTGGTGTCGTGAGCAAATACAAGTTGTGTATTTATTTTTTCACTTTCAAAGCGTTCTAGCATTTTTTTACTTAAATTATCTTGACCTAAAGCCGTAACAACCGAAGTAGTAACCTGCGGGAAGCAACGTTTTAAATACACTGCAGAATTATAAACATCGCCTGCAAATGATTGGTGTAGTGTGCCTGCGCTCATAGCTCTAAGCTCGACCATGCATTCACCGATAAAGTAAATATTTTTCATCTTGGAAGTTACCCTATGTAGTTAACTGCTATGCGCTTATACAGAATATGTTGGCATAGCAGTTATTATCTAGATTATTGAGGCTTTTTAAGAGGTTCTATTTTTGGAATTAAAATCCAAACAGCTGCCATTGCTATAATGGCTAAAGAAGCACCAATTACAAATGCTGGCGTGTAGTTACCATCAGCAGTAAGAATAGGCACAAGCGATGTAAGGCCTACAGCACCAAGTTTTGCCGCCATACCAGAAAAACCTGATAATGTACCTACCGCTTTTTTGCCTAACAAATCACTTGGTAGTGTTTGCACATTACCAATTGCAGTTTGAAAACCAAATAAAATAACAGCCATAATAAGCACCGCTGTCGTTGGTCCGCCAGGATTGGCCATCGCAAGTAACGCTGGTAGCATAATTAAACAACCTAGCGTAATAGTTAACTTACGTGTTTTATCTGTATTCCAACCGGCTTTAAGCCTGTTTTGTGCCAATAAGCCACCAAACCAAGCACCAAACATAGCGCCAACATAAGGTACCCAACCATATATACCAATAGATTTAACATCCATGCCGTATACTTCGTTTAGGTAAATAGGGATCCAAAAAACAAATAACCACCAAATTGGGTCAATTGCGGCAGAGGCAATGATTACACCCCAGCTTTGCTTACGAGAAAGTAACTCAGCAGTTGAAGGATTATATTCTTCTTCGCCTGTTACATCGCCATTATCATCAACACGTCTTTGACCTGTTAAAATGTATTCACGTTCTTCAGCTGTAAGCCAAGGATGAGAGCTAGGCGGCGCTTTAACTAAAATTAACCAAGGCACTAACCAAAGAAAACCTAATACGCCCACAAAAACAAACACCATTTGCCAGCTAAAGTAGATAGTTAAATAAGCAATTAAAGGAATAGCAATAATACCGCCAATTGCGGCGCCAGAGTTGAAGATACCCTGTGCTAAAGCACGTTCTTTAGTAGGGAACCATTCTGCGTTACCTTTAGCTGCACCTGGCCAATTACCGGCTTCTGCTACACCTAAGATTGCGCGAAAAATACTAAGACTAAGTACACCTTGTGCAAATGCATGCGCAACGGTTGCAATAGACCAAACACCTATTGACAGTACAAAACCGAAGCGTGTGCCTACCCAGTCAAATATTTTACCAAATATGGCTTGACCAAATGCATAAGCAAATACAAACACAATTGAAATATTAGCGTATATTTGTTTGCGTTCTAGCGCTGATTCATCAGGAAATAAATCTTCAACAATGTCCGGCCAAAGCACACTAAGTGCTTGGCGGTCTATATAGTTAATAATGGTAGCTAGCGCAATTAGCGCTATAACCCACCAACGTAAGCCTTTAAGTTGCATAATTAATCCTCAAGAAAGTCTTCACGCGCTGGGCTAAAAGTATCAATCAGGATTCCGCCTGTTGGACAGGTAGCTCCATGATCAGCAAATGGTGGGATTAAGCAGCTATCACCCGGTTTTAAGATTTTAGTTACGCCATCAATGTTAAAGTGAAACTCACCTTCAACAACATACGTTACTTGAGAATGTCTGTGAGCATGGTTATAACCAATAGCCCCTTTCTCAAACCAAATTTTAACAGCCATTAGCTCTTCGTTATAACCTAGCATTTGACGTTTTAGACCATTTCCTAAGTCTTCTATTTCGGTCTCGTTACCAAATGAAAAGTTTGCGCTTTGCTTTTGCATCCTATTTACTCCTGATTATTGTTCATCATATAAACGCCTAATCGGCCATTTAAAGTGAACTCTTTATTTTGATAATTGAATGTGTTTTTAGCTGATGTTGGTGCTTTATTAATTGCCACTAAATATGAGTTGCCTTTAATATCAAGTTCAACAAGTGTTAAATCGCCCTGCTGACTATATTCAAGCTTTGTAACTCGACTAACAGCTTCTAGGGTATATTCTTTACTTGGGTTGTACTCACCATGTGGCTCTAATACAGATATAAACTTATGTTGCTTTTGACCCTCAACACGACGAATAAAACCGTTTTCGTTGCGTAAATTAAAGTGAGGGTCATTTGCGCCTATTTGAGTAAACAAGAAAGACTCATCACCTTTAACCAAGCTCGTTTGCGTATAAAAGCGACCATTTTCGTTTAGCCACGTTACTTTAGCTAAACCACTTTGAGGTTGCGCTTGAGCTTTAAGCCATAGATGTTGGTAGCCATTTTTAGTACCTAGCGCAGACAGTTGTGTTGCATTTGCTTTTAACTCAAAGCTGGTATCGATAAGCTGACCTTTATAATGCAAAGGCAGGTCAAGTTGATGCGCTTCATTTGCAGCAACATCAAATATATCAAGTGCAACTGTGCTTTGTAGTTCAGGTAAGTTAATAAGTGCAAGCGTACGCTCAAGATCAACGCCGTTATAAGCTGTGCTTATTTCGCCGCTTGAAATCGTGCCGTATTCATTTGTTTCGAAAAAGTTAAGTGTAGGGTAATTACTATTTCCTACTTCAACATTTGCATTAAAATGCGTTGTTTCGTCAACCACTACCGTATTGTGCGCAACAGTGTGTTTAGCGTAAGTTTCGTTTTCAGGTAAATAACGACCGCCGTATTTAGCTTCTACATTTAAAAAACGTGCTGCGCCATAATCAGATACAATTTCATTACCGTGGTCGTAAAATTGCCATGTTAGTTTGTCAAAATGACCGTGACCTAAGCCTTGTGCAGCAGGTTTAAATAGCAGTGCTTGATCGCCACCTACCTGCGTTCTCATTACAACTAGAGCACCTTGTTTACCGTCATTACCATCGCCGAAGGCAACAGATTTAAACGAATAAGGTTTTGCCATGTTGTTATCAAGTGCTTGAGCTACTTTTAGTCCATCACCAGAGAGAATTATTTGGTCTTGTTGCTTAGCAATATCTAAATAACCCGCATCGTTGGTTAAGCCATAGGCTGCCGTTACACCATTAACTAACTCAATGGTATCGATACCTTTACTTTTTATTGCATCGTTAATTGGGAAAAACAAACCGTTGTAGCTAAGTTGAATCGTCGTATCAATCGCTTTTAATAATATGCCATCACGATATTCAAATATTTTTCGTTGTGGTTCGTTATTTTCAATCGCTTTAGCAAACGTTACAAAGGGTAATAGTGCAAAGCGTTGATAGTAAGGACCTTCGTTATAGTAACCTTGTGGTGAAAACAGCATCTCTAGCTGCTTAATAAAGCCACCCTTACCCGACTTTTCTAAATCGTATAATGATTTTTCTACCCACTCAGATTCGCCTAATACATACCCTGCCATGCCAACACCCGCTGTTGCCCATGTTCCATGGTTATGTACTTTATTAAATGTAGAGGGTTGGCCTACAGACGTGAACAACGAAACAGGACGGAGTAAGTCATTCTCGATTGTTTTAATGTTATCGGCATTTAACGAGTCATGAATTAGATCATAAGCTTGTATTGTGTACACAAGCCACATTGCTTCATTTAGGCTTTGCCAAAAAAACTTACCTGGATTTTGCGAGTCCATTTTACGTTTTGGATGCAGACCAAGCGTTGGGTATAATTTTGCATACTCAAGCAACATATCACGTACATAGTTTGCATATTTATCATCTTGGCTTAGTTGATAAATGATGCCTGCGTTATACATAAGCTGATAATTTTTTTTGTGGCGTTCATGTGTATAACCACCACCACCATCTTTTGGTACAGGTACCGCAATTGGTTGAGCTATTTGTTCGTCTACTTGCGCTTTTAATAGCTCAAACGCAGTAGAAAATTTACCTTCGCTGCCTATTGCTTGGCGCATTTGCTTAACATCATCAGTAGTAATTACTAAGTTTGGGTGCGCTGCATGCGCCCCCAATGATGTTAGTAATGTAAGTGCAGCTACAGCGGCTATTTTAAAACCTGTTTGGCATTTTAATAAGTACATAGTATTTACCCTGCCTTATTTAAAATGTTGTTGTTTTTTAATACTGCCGTGTGTGGGCCTTTAACTCTTAGTTCTTTAACACTTGGTGCTTTAGTTGCATCAAATGTATTGTCTGAGATTTCAGTTTTAGGCTCGCCTACTGTGTGCTCTACAACAATAGGAGCAGATTTAACAAATTTATTATCTTTGATATTAGTAACCTGAACACCGTGAACATAAATGCTCGCTTGCTCTTTGTTACGCTTACCAAGGCCGACGTTATTAAGCGTGTTATTTGTCATTTCAAAATGGGGGCCAAATGTACTTTCATCAGAACCACCACGGTAAAGCTTAACTATGCCGCCTTTTACATCATTAAATGTATTATTATTGACAATAACGTATTCGGCGTTATAAACACCTAAGTCTTCAATTTCAGTATTTAAACGTAAAATATCGCCAGTTACTGCATTAAAGGTATTATCTGTAACAATAATTTCGTCAGCCATTGCGCCTTTACCAGTGATAAAGAAATGGAATGAATGATTAATATCTAAAGCATTTAACTGTGAGTTGGTCATTACAAAGCGGTAATTATCAACCATACCCCATTTTTGCGTACGAACAATGCTGTTACCTATTGCATCTGGCGCGTTTTCACCTGAAATTGATAAACCATCTAGTTTTAAGCTGCCGCCATCATGTATTTCAAACAAGGTAGAGCGTTGAAAAGTAAGTTTAGACTTTGCGCTCTGCTTCGCTTTAATTGTCAACGTTTTATCAATTTTAACCAGTTTAGAAACATCATACTGGCCAGGCGCTAGTTCTAGAACATCGCCAGACTCTGCATTATCAATAGCGTCTAGTAATGCACTTACATCAGCTTTAACAGAATGTGTCTTACCAGAATCAAAATCAACTAAAGCAGGTACTTTTGCATACCAGCTAACACCGGTATCTTCTTTTTTAAGTACTTTTAAATCGCGCTTTGCACCTACATTTAAACTTTTAGATGTTGGGTAAAGTAGACCATTACTTGCTTTTTCAAGCGTGATTTTTTCTTTTTTTACACCGTAAGTTAGCTCAGAAAGCACTTTTGTATCTGCAATGTTGTTACTTAGTACCAGCCCGCTTACATCGTCGAATGTGGTAAATGGCTGTTCACCATCTTGATTTATGATTAAGTTGTTTTTCATTACGCTATTTTTAGGGGTTGCGCTACGCTCAGCATCGCTACCTGCAGCAAGTTGAATATGACGCACATTTATAAATGTGTTGTTTTCAATCGTCGCATTTTCTACTTGGTGATAACGATTAATAGATGAATTTGGTACGCCGTTCATCACAGTAAAACCACTGCCAAAACGATAGCCTGTTAGGCCTTGTAGGTAGTTATTTCTTACAATTTGATCTTTATTGATAACGCGGATACCACCTGTGTGATCAACACCATTACCAATAAAAATATTTTCTTCTATAAGATTACCATTACCATGGCGCAGCGTTAATGTACCGCGCGCTTCATAAAATACGTTATTACGAAGGATGTTTTTGCCTGATTTAACCGAAACAATTTCTACTTCACCATTGGTACGTTCAAAGTAATTATTTTCAACCAATGTATGCGAATCAGTTAGTGAGTAGTGGCTGGTGCCAATACGCAGGGTTTCACCACCGTTCGAACCAAAAGTAGGACGGTAGCCAAAATAGTTGTTGTCTATGTGGTGATAGTTTTCCTGGCTTGCTTTAGTGTTTAAACGAACAGCAACTGTCACACCTTTATTTCGTTTGCCAACTAAATGACTATGATCAAAGCGGTTATGCTGTCCATATAAGGCAACCCAATAATCAGACTCTCGTTTGTCTGGATTACTGTAATTATCGATTACTGTTTGAGTAACTCGTGAATTGTAGGCTAATTCATTTTTATTTTTACGAAATTCTATTACAGCTGAGCTCGGTGTGTAGCCGTCTTTAAATACTAAACCTGAGGCTTCAAGGTATTTACCTGCAAGTCTTAGGTTAGATTGACCTGATAGAATTACTTTTCCGTTAGTTTCAGCGGTTAATATAATAGGAGAGTTTTTTGTACCTTGGCCTTCAAGTAGGATTTCGAAGTCAGACCAAGTACCATTTTTAAGTACTACTTTGTCGCCAGCAACTAGATTGGCTGCGATATCATTAAAAGCTTGTTTACTTTCTATAAAATAATCTTTGGCCGCTATTTGTGTGGATATGCAACCGATGAGAACTAGACTAAGCTTTATTGTATTAATCAAACGCATAGTTAACTCTTTTTCGTTGTGACTGAAAGTAATGCTTCATCAGAATTTAAAAAAGCTGACATTGCACAAAGACTTTAGTCAATTGGTGTCATGTGTGTTAAAGCGCCTTAAGTTAAAAACTTAAAGCGCTCAATAAGGTCGAGAAGTATTACTTTTCTAACTTTTTGAAGTAATCAAAAATTTCAGGAACGTTACCTTGACCCATACCAGCGTCAAACGCTGCTTGTAGGTTAGCTGATGAACCTTCAGCGATTTTTGATTCAGTACCTAGGTCTTCTACCATTTGTAGGAAGTAGCCTAAATCTTTGTTTGCATTAGCAATCGAGAAACCAAGGTCGCTAACATTATCAACTGCATAGTTTTTACAAAATTGCATAAACGGTGAGTTAGATGGACCAGTCGACATGATGTCGAAAAGTTGTTGACGATCAACACCAGCAAGCTCTGCCACTGCAAATGCTTGTGACATAGCACAAACTGTCGTCATGCCCATAAAGTTGTTGATTAGCTTAGTTGTATGACCTGCACCTAGCTCGCCAAGATGGAAAACGTTTTCACCTTGATCTTCCAGTACTGGTTTAACTTTATTGAATGTATCAATATCACCTGCAGCCATAATGTTTAAAAGACCGTCTTTAGCATGTGCTGGTGTACGACCTAGTGGCGCGTCGATCATGCCTGCGCCTTTAGCGGCTAAATCAGCACCAATTTTTTTCGTAGATGATGGGATAGAAGTACCAAAATCAACTAATACTGCACCTTCTTTAATGCCCGCTAGGATACCGTCTTCTGCGTAAACGATTTTTTCTACAACGGCAGACGTTGTAAGACAAAACATAACAATATCAGAACCTTCAGCTAGCTCTTTTGCAGTGCTTGCTGTTTTTGCACCTCGAGCAACACATGCTGCAACCGCATCTTTACTAAGGTCCATAACAATTAGCTCATAGCCTTTGTTTTGTAAATTTTCGGCCATATTGCCGCCCATAAGGCCTAGACCAATGAAACCAATAACAGGTTTTGACATGAATAACTCCTAGATATGATGGCGCAAACTTTTATGAGTATGAGTAATGATTTACCCCATAAAATAGGTACGCTCTGTCTTTATTTTAATTCAGTAGAGTAACCCTTAGTAAGCTAATGAAATAAACCATCTATGTTCTGCAATTTTGCTATATAAAATAACTCTACCTATAAATAAGTTGTCTTATTTGGCTGAAACATTACTGGTTATATATTAACTACGACTAAGTATTACTCTGATAATTTACCAACATATTTAACCCCCTGAAAACAGAGGTTACCAATTGGTATGCAAAAACTTTATTACCATACAGTAATTTTGTCAACCAATAAGTTAACTTTGTAAAACATGTCAATTTACAATGCATTAAACCAAAAACAACTAAGTTACTTAATAACAACAACTTGGTTAATAAAAACCATATTTCAAGCAATAATTTCCAATAAATATTTAAATGTTTTCATAACCATTCACAGGTTGACCAATAATCAAACTTTCACTGTTAAACTTGTTATATTAGACAAAAATAAAGTAAATCAATAAATAAATGTTGTAACAGGATTAGCTCAACCGATTTTATTTGCCTAGCTTGCCTTCATCTATTGCAAAAGCGCATAAAGCTCATACACTGTGCAGTAAATAACAGCTTAATAAATGAAACTAAGGTAGTAAAAATGCGCTTATTACATACTATGCTGCGTGTAGCCGATTTGAATAAATCAATTGCTTTTTATACTGAAATACTAGGTATGAAGGAATTACGCAGAGCCGATAACAGTGAATACAGATACACGCTTGCTTTTGTTGGATATGGCGATGAAGTAGATAACACAGTGTTAGAACTAACTTATAACTGGGACGAAGATAGCTACGACCTTGGTAATGGATATGGCCATATTGCTATTGAGTTTGATGATATTTACAAAGCATGTGCTGATATTAAAGCTGCCGGTGGCAATGTAAGCCGTGAACCTGGGCCTGTAAAAGGTGGTACTACTGAAATTGCTTTTGTAAAAGACCCTGATGGTTATGCAATTGAGTTAATTCAGAAAAAAATATGAGTGAATCTTAAATTACCTACCAACTAATTCAAGTTATAACAATTTGCTTAATGCTAGTCTGCTTATATATGGGGTCTATTTAACGTTAAGAAAATTACGCTAGAACTAGGCAAAAATTTTTGTATCTAGTTGTTCTAAATGAAAATTTTTAACGACGTTATAGTGCAATTTAATTCGTTAAATTGTTCAAAGATTCATGCTGGTTGGTATAACTATGGAGGGATTTAATTTTATAAATTTCAAATACTTATTTAGATTGGTATTAAATAAAAAGGTGCTTTTCAGCACCTTTTTAACGCAACTGACTATCTTTACTGCCACGTCTATTAAACGATTTAGCGCTAGTACCATTACCTTCTATTGCAGCTTGGCATGCAACACAATAACGCACTCCAGGTAACGCGAGCCTTCGCGCTTGTGGGATTTTCTCATCACACTCATCACATAGCTCTGCACTTGCGCCAGATATTAAATTGCTTCTTGCAAACTGCACGGCGTCGTTAACACTTGCATCAATTTGATCTTGAATTGCACCGTCTCGTGCCCATCCACTTGCCATAAATCCTCCTAATAAAGTTGGATGTTTAAATTTATGCTACCAAATTGAATCTTTATAAGTACTGAATATTTTTGGATTTTTGGATTTTTGGATTTTTGGATTTTTGGATTTTTGGATTTTTGGATTTTTGGATTTTTGGATTTTTGGATTTTTGGATTTTTGGATTTTTGGATTTTTGGATTTTTGGGTTTTTGGATTTTTGGATTTTTGGATTTTTGGATTTTTCAACACTAATAACACTTCACTTCCCTATTAAATAAGTAAGTGGCGTCCCCAAGGGGATTCGAACCCCTGTTACCGCCGTGAAAGGGCGGTGTCCTAGGCCTCTAGACGATGGGGACACATAAATGTGTCACTAGGACAACTGAATTTTTAAACTCGTTTCAGGCGAGCTTTCTTAATAACACTACACTTTCCTATTAAAAATAAGTAAGTGGCGTCCCCAAGAGATTAGTACTCTTGATAACGTCGTGCATAGAGAGTGCGGTGTCACACTGCTTTACACAATACTTAAAATAAGTAAGTGGCGTCCCCAAGGGGATTCGAACCCCTGTTACCGCCGTGAAAGGGCGGTGTCCTAGGCCTCTAGACGATGGGGACACATAAATGTGTCACTAGGACAACTGAATTTTTAAACTCGTTTCAGGCGAGCTTTCTTAATAACACTACACTTTCCTATTAAAAATAAGTAAGTGGCGTCCCCAAGGGGATTCGAACCCCTGTTACCGCCGTGAAAGGGCGGTGTCCTAGGCCTCTAGACGATGGGGACACATAAATGTATCACTAGGACAACTGAATTGTTTAACTCGTTTCAGGCGAGCTTTCTTAATAACACTACACTTTCCTATTAAAAATAAGTAAGTGGCATCCCCAAGAGATTAGTACTCTTGATAACGTCGTGCATAGAGAGTGCGGTGTCACACTGCTTTACACAATACTTAAAATAGTAAGTGGCGTCCCCAAGGGGATTCGAACCCCTGTTACCGCCGTGAAAGGGCGGTGTCCTAGGCCTCTAGACGATGGGGACACATAAATGTGTCACTAGGACAACTGAATAGTTTAACTCGTTTCAGGCGAGCTTTCTTAATAACACTACACTTTCCTATTAAAAATAAGTAAGTGGCGTCCCCAAGAGATTAGTACTCTTGATAACGTCGTGCATAGAGAGTGCGGTGTCACACTGCTTTACACAATACTTAAAATAATAAGTGGCGTCCCCAAGGGGATTCGAACCCCTGTTACCGCCGTGAAAGGGCGGTGTCCTAGGCCTCTAGACGATGGGGACACATAAATGTGTCACTAGGACAACTGAATTTTTAAACTCGTTTCAGGCGAGCTTTCTTAATAACACTACACTTTCCTATTAAAAATAAGTAAGTGGCGTCCCCAAGGGGATTCGAACCCCTGTTACCGCCGTGAAAGGGCGGTGTCCTAGGCCTCTAGACGATGGGGACACATAAATGTGTCACTAGGACATTTGATAAGTTTAACTCACATCATGAGCTTTAAGGTAATTGCGTTTAATACAAGTAAAGACTCGAGCCTTAATTGTGACGCTATTTTCTCGGTAAAACCGCCTTTAACTAACAAAAGTTAAGTGGCGTCCCCAAGGGGATTCGAACCCCTGTTACCGCCGTGAAAGGGCGGTGTCCTAGGCCTCTAGACGATGGGGACACAGAAAACTGCTACCCTAGGACAAAACACTAATTTTTGGTGGAGCCATGCGGGATCGAACCGCAGACCTCTTCACTGCCAGCGAAGCGCTCTCCCAGCTGAGCTATGGCCCCAACTTAATCAATACTCGTCGTGATGAACACATCGTGTATTGCTTAGTGCGGGGCGCATTCTATGCACCACCCAAAATAAAGTCAACAGTTTTTTACCTAGCTTTATTTAAATGGTTTAATTTTCAACAAACTGGCTATCAAGCGTGCTAAAAAATACGATCTGAATAAAATTATCGCTCTACTGCTTATAATAACATCACTATATTGCAGCTAATACTCAATAACACCCTACTCTTCCTAATTAATGCAACTAAAGCTGCATCTAAGTAAAGGTATACATTTATATGCAAATTGAACTTATCTAAAAACTACCCATTAAGGCCTGACTAATCGCATTAATCTTTTAAAAGTTACAATTGCTTATAATTACCAAAGCTTAAATGTGGATTTGAGAGTACAGCAGCTTTCACTCGCTTAATAACCAGTGTAGCTCGTACTGGAAAAACTTGATTATTGTTTGAAGAACATTTTTTAAAGAGCATTGCAGTTTCGTAATTCTATGCACAAAACTTCAGGGCGTGTTGATCTTTGATGGGTGAATTTGCAGCAGTATGTTAGGTTTTTAGGCAAGGCAGAGCCTATGTAGTTTGGTTATTACCCATGAATAGGCGATAACGCCGCATAAAGTCCAAACATGCGCTGCCCTTTGGGTTCAATCCACAAAGGTCAACACGCACTAGTTATATGTGATCTATTTAGTTTTAACCCGAAGAGCTAGTAGTGAAGAATGGATATTTACGAATTGGCTAGGTTGGCTTATAAAAATAAAGCAAGTACAAAAATAAAAATAGGGTTTAGGATGCCGTAAATATCATTTGTTTTGGGAAGTTTAAATTAAATTCATTTTTAAAAGCCAGCTCTACTCTCTAAATAACTTGCCCTAATGTTAATTCATCTTGTTCATAGTCATAAAAACGACTCCAATAAAAAACAATGAGTATCGTAAAACTAAATTTAAGATTAATAGAACTACAATTCCCTGCTCACTTTTAGGTGTTTAATTGAACTGCAACCTTAAATTTGATGATAAAATAGACTTCAATCGCATCCTGTTGTTTATAAAACCTTCGTTCAGTACATTTTTATCATTCAAGTGTTGACACATTTTCAACTCTATCTATAATAGCGCCCCACAACAACGCAGCAATGCAATGTTGTTTAGATGTGGGTGATTAGCTCAGTTGGGAGAGCATCGCCCTTACAAGGCGAGGGTCACTGGTTCAAGTCCAGTATCACCCACCACTTTTTAATTAAAGTGTTCACATCTAAATTCTATATGAGTCATAAGCTCAGTTAGAAAATAGAGAGCATTACCGCTACTTACAAGTAACGGCAAAGTTCACTGGTTAAAGTCCAGTACTATTTATTTAATAGTAGCGTTTTAATTTATATGTGGGTGATTAGCTCAGTTGGGAGAGCATCGCCCTTACAAGGCGAGGGTCACTGGTTCAAGTCCAGTATCACCCACCACATATAAAATCTATTACTATATTAATAGTCGTGTTTTAAAATTGTAATATGGGTCGTTAGCTCAGTTACAAGAAAAGAGAGCATCACCGCCTTTATAAAAGATGGCGAAGTTCACTGGTTAAAGTCCAGTACTATCTAGGTAGTAGCATGTAATATGGGTCGTTAGCTCAGTTGGGAGAGCATCGCCCTTACAAGGCGAGGGTCACTGGTTCAAGTCCAGTACGACCCACCACTTTTTAAGTGGTGCATATTACAATAAAATCTAAATGGGTCGTTAGCTCAGTTAGAAAAAAGAGAGCATAACCGCTATTTACAAGTAACGGAGAGGTTCACTGGTTAAAGTCCAGTACTATTTATCTTAATAGTAGCGTTTTAATTTATATGTGGGTGATTAGCTCAGTTGGGAGAGCATCGCCCTTACAAGGCGAGGGTCACTGGTTCAAGTCCAGTATCACCCACCACATATAAACCTATTATTATATCAATAGTCGCGTTTTAAAATTTAATATGGGTCGTTAGCTCAGTTGGGAGAGCATCGCCCTTACAAGGCGAGGGTCACTGGTTCAAGTCCAGTACGACCCACCATTCCTAGAATGGTGCATATTAAAATGTAATTTGGGTGATTAGCTCAGTTGGGAGAGCATCGCCCTTACAAGGCGAGGGTCACTGGTTCAAGTCCAGTATCACCCACCAAATTACATCAAGCGGTTAATTGATAATAAAGAATTAAATAACAGGCATACCTATTATATGTGGGTGATTAGCTCAGTTGGGAGAGCATCGCCCTTACAAGGCGAGGGTCACTGGTTCAAGTCCAGTATCACCCACCACATATAAGTACTATTAGATAACTCCTTTAATAATAACTTCTCTAGTAATAACTCTTTCTTCCCATATTAAATACATTTAAGAACTTTATAAAAACTCAATATATAAGTCGTATGTAATTAACTTAGCCGTAAGAAAAAGAGCATCGCCACCCTTTACAAATAATGGCGAGGGTCACAGGTATCAAGCCAAGTAATCACCCACCACATATAAGTACTATTAGATAACTCCTTTAATAATAACTTCTCTAGTAATAACTCTTTCTTCCCATATTAAATACATTTAATAACTTCATAAAAACTCAATATATAATACCAATCTGCTTATATATGGGGTCTATTTAACGTTAAGAAAATTACGCTAGAACTAGGCAAAAATTTTTATATCTAGTTGTTCTAAATAAAAAATTTTTAACGACGTTATAGTGCAATTTAATTCGTTAAATTGATCAAAGATTTATGTAGGTTGGTATACGTCGTATGTAATTAACTTAGCCGTAAGAAAAAGAGCATCGCCACTCTTTACAAATCATGGCGAGGGTCACAGGTATCAAGCCAAGTAATCAACCATCACACATAAATCCCATTCGATAGTTTCTTTAAAAATATAAATTTTCATATCAAAACACTCATCATTTAATTATGTTATTTAGATCCTTGCTTTTATAGTTAGCAAAAACGTATTAGGAAAAGTTAAATACCTAATAAATACTGCTATCATTTGAATTTTCTTGTAAGCAGCTAAAGTGTTGATTATAGTCAGTACTAAACATAATAACTGTTAAGCCAATGCCAACTAAGATTTATTCAAAAGCAAAAATACTTATAGTCGAGGAGCAACCACTTGCTCAAAGCTATATGAAACAATCGTTAGAAAGGCTTGGCTTTCAGCAATTGCACTTCGCTGATCATGCAAACTCAGCAAAAGAGCAGTGTTTAAGTGAAGAATTTGATTTGATCGTTTGTTCATTTAATTTAAGCAAACAACAAGACGGCTACCAACTTTACGAAGAGTTACGTGTTAAGCACCTCATAAAAAGCTCTACAGGCTTCATTTTTATATCTGCTGAAACAAATGGCTCGCTAGTTCATAGTGTTCTTGAGTTACAACCTGATGATTTTTTAGTGAAACCTTTTACCGTTCAGGAACTACAAGTACGTATTGAGCGTATTTTAAGACGCAAACACGATTTGCAAACGGTTTATACTCTAATTGATGATGGTAACGATTCAAAAGCAATTAAATACATCGACACCGTTCTAAATAAAAAAAACAATAGTTATAGCCCTATCTTACTGCGTTTAAAAGGTGATGCTCTTCTTCGTTTAAATCGCAGCGAAAATGCAAAAGACTTTTTTAAATCTGTTCTCGATATACAAAAATTTGCTTGGGCAAAAGTAGGTTTAGTAGAAGCACTTACAGCAAATAATGAACATATTTTAGCTCAGCGTATGCTAAAAACGATGCTTGAACGACAAGAAACTCGATTAGTTGCGCTTGATTTACTCGGCCGTTTAGAAATAAAACTTAATCAGTTTGAACTAGCGCAAAGTTTTTTAAGCCAAGCAGCCTACATTGCACCGCGAAATATTTCACGCCAAAAATCACTAAGTAATGTGTCATTAATTAATCACGACTACGAAAAAAGCTACTTAACTCAAAAAGACATTGCAAGTTTTGCAAAGCACTCAATACATGACCACCCCGATGTGTATTTAAATGCTGCACGTGCCGGTATCGACTTTGCATTAACAACAGATCAAACAGATCAAATACAGAGAATATCTAGACAAACTAATCAATATATAAGCGATTTAAAAAAGCAGTTTCCTAACAATGCCAATCAAGCTCAAATTGATGTGCTTAACGCACGGCTTCATTATTTAAAAGATGAGCATAAAAAAGCGAAAAAACTCATTGAGCAACTCGAAGATGATGATACACATATTCGCTCTGTCGATGGTGCACTTGATAAAGCGAAAGCGTTCCATGAGCTGGGCTTTCATCAAAAAGCGCAAACTCTCTTCACTCAAATTATTGGACACTGTGAACGCCATCCAAGTGTTAGCGACACAACTTACTTACGTTATATCCAGCAACAGCAAAGTGAGCGACGCGATATTAAAATGGGGCCAAAGGAGCTCAACAACCATGCTGTTACTCAATTTAATAGAGGACAGTTAAACACTGCACTTGAAGCTTTTACGCAAGCATTTAGGGTTATGCCTCGTAATCAGAGTATTGCGCTTAATTTATTGCAGTGTTTATTTGATTCCACTAAGCAACACAATGGCTCATTTAACCTTGAACTTGCTAAAAAATGCTACGCCTTACTTACTAAAACTCAATTACCAGCAGATCAGACGCAGCGGTTAGATAAAATTTTGCACATAGCAAAAGAAATGAATTTAGATATTGGAAGTTAAAGCTTTTTCATTGATGCCGCATTAACGCAATAGCGTAGACCGGTCGGTAATGGACCATCAGGGAAAATATGGCCTAAATGTGAATCACACACGTTGCAAACCACCTCTATGCGCTCCATACCATGACTTGTATCACTTACGTAGCCAATTGCTTCAATTGTCGCCGGTTGTGTAAATGACGGCCAACCAGTGCCACTATCGAACTTTTCATCTGCATCAAACAATAAATTATCGCAGCAAATACACACATACTTACCAGGTTCCAATAATGTGCAACTACCAGAACTACTTGGACGTTCGGTTCCCTTTTTACGTGTTATGTAATACTCATCTTCTGATAGTTGCATCCGCCACTGCTCGTCCGTTTTGACTACTTTTTTACTTGGAGTAGGATTGCCGTTGGTGGCAAAGTTAATAACATCATTCCACTTCAACATGATAACCTCATTGAATAGTTAATTAACCGTACTTAATAAAATTATAAAAAGTACGGTTAGTTATTACGTTATTGAATACACTAAAGATCAGCTAAAGAGTGTTGACCGTTTAAAACTAAAACTTGTTCAGTTTTAAGGTGATTTTCCTAGCTAAAGGTAATATTTTGTTTTTCTGAGTCGGTAAATATTCGTTTAATAAAACTATCTAGTTCTGCTTTTTTTGCAGGTAAGCTAACACTCATTTGGCGCTCGTTATTACTGTAAATTATTAGCTCGTCATCCTTCGTCGTTATGCGTTCAATACTCTCAATTACTAACCAATCTGGACCGTGCTTTTTATCAAAAAAACCCATTAAACTAAAAAGTAATAAGTGTTGGGCGTCTCGCTGAATAAAATCCTCTAACCGGTTTCTTGATTTAAATAGAGGCGTTAGCCTATAAACGCTTGAGCAAAAAACAAATACCCATAAACCAAATAACGCTTTAAACCACATAAATTCTAAAAGCTCAGTGCTAATCATTAAAATAATAAGCACTAACCCTATTAACGATATAGCTATCGCTATTTTTTTATTTACAGCGTCCACAACTAATCCCTTTTAAGTCGCTTTTTTTCTTCTGATGCTTTTTCTGTCGGCTCAGGCCAATCATTAAAAAAAACGGTTAAATAACGGCTTTTCACCAAATACCACAATACCCATAAAACAATCATCATTTGTACTGCTAAAAATGATGAAAATCGATAATGGCTATGCGCGGCTTGAATACTTAACCATGTTAAATCAACAACAGCACATAAAATAAGAGGCCAGCGCATATGTCGCCATACTTTTGCTAACCTGTCGCTCGCACTGTGGGAGTCTCGCGGCCGACGTAAACAAAATAAAATAGTCGGTATTATTGCAATACTTCCAATTGCTATTGCGATAAAAAAATCATTTTTATTTTTAAAAAATAACGACATTAAATCCAGTTCTGGCCTGCGGCTTAAAGCCGCAATAACCCAAATAAAATAGCCACGTAAAAGCACCAGCAAACTTAAATGAAATGCTATAGGTGTACGGTAACTTCCGTACTTATCCCAGTATTCTGGCCCATATCGGCTCATTGTCGTTTTCCTAGCCATTATGCTTTTTAAGCAGCTCAATTAATTCATCTTCCGTGAGTATGTCGATACCTAAATCTTGCGCTTTAGTTAGTTTTGAACCTGCTTTTTCACCTGCGACTAACGCATCTGTTTTAGCCGATACGCTACCCGAGACTTTAGCACCTAATTGCTGCAAGCGAGCTTTAGCATCATTACGGTTAAGTGTATTAAGCGTGCCGGTAAGTACATATGTAAGTCCTGCGAGTGGTTGCTCTTCCTCAGAAGGCGCACTTAACGCTGGCCAATTTACGCCTTGCTCTATTAATGCGTTTACTACCGCTAAATTATGCTCTTCAGCAAAAAAACCGCGAACATGCGCTGCAACTATTTCACCGACATCACTTACCTGCGTTAAACTATCAATGCTGGCATTAATTACATTTTCAAGGGTTAAAAAGTGAATAGCTAAATTTTGTGCTGTCGCTTCCCCCGCTTCACGAATACCTAGTGAGTATAAAAACTTAGCGAGCGTAGTGCCTTTAGCTTCATCAAGTGCTGTTACTAAGTTTTTAGCTGACTTAGGTCCCATACGTTCAAGTGATTCAAAATGCCCTTGTTTTAAAACGAATAAATCAGCGGGCGTTTTTATAAGCTCTCTATCTACAAGTTGATCAACAATCTTATCGCCAAGGCCATCTATGTCTAGCGCTTTTCGTGAAGCAAAGTGTTTTATCGCTTGTTTGCGTTGTGCAGGACACACAAGCCCGCCAGTACAACGGGCTACAGCTTCACCTTCCACTTTTTCAATATGCGAATCACAAATCGGACAAGTCACTGGAAATTCAATATCTCTAGCATCATCAGGACGGCGTTCAAGTACAACTTGTGTTATTTGCGGGATTACATCTCCTGCGCGACGAATAATAACCGTGTCGCCTACTTTTACACCTAAACGTGCAATTTCATCGCTATTATGAAGTGTTGCATTTGATACGGTTACACCACCGACAAAAACAGGCTCTAAACGCGCAACTGGCGTAATTGCCCCTGTGCGCCCTACTTGAAAATCAACATCAAGTAATTGAGTTATTTCTTCTTGCGCCGGAAACTTATAAGCAATAGCCCAACGAGGAGCACGTGCTACAAAGCCTAAACGCTCTTGTAAGGCCTTTTGGTTTATTTTGATTACTACGCCATCAATTTCATATTTAAGCTCGCTACGGCGCGTTAAAATATCGCTGTAGTACTCAAGCGCGGCTTTAGGACCTTCAACTAATTTTGTTTCTGGGCACAGTGGCAACCCCCAGTCAGTCAGCTTTTCTAGTTGCTGATAGTGATCCTCTGGAATGCTGCCATCAGCAACAAGTCCAGTACTGTAAGCATAAAACATCAATGGGCGTTTAGCGGTAATTTTAGAGTCGAGTTGGCGTAAGCTACCTGCCGCTGCGTTACGCGGATTAACGAATACTTTGTCTCCACGTTTTTGCGCTTCCGAATTTAGTTTGTCAAAGCCGGCGCTGTTCATAAATACTTCGCCGCGCACTTCAAGCTCTTTTGGGTAATCGCCACGTAACTTAAGTGGTACATTACGAATTGTTTTTACATTCTGAGTAATGTTTTCACCGGTAAAACCATCACCTCGCGTAGCCGCTTGTACAAGTACACCATCACGATAAATAATTGATACAGCTAAACCATCAAGTTTTGGCTCACAACAAAAAGTAAGCTCATCGGTACTCATTAAACGCTCTTTTATACGGCGATTAAACGCAGTGAACTCTTCTTCACTAAAGGCGTTATCAAGTGAAAGCATGGGTACTTGGTGCGCTACTTGCTCAAATTTACTCAGTGCTGCACCGCCTACTTTTTGTGTTGGGGAGTCGGCGGTTAAAAATTCAGGGTGCTCGGTTTCTAGTGCGCTTAGTTCGCGTAATAACCTATCGTATTCAGAGTCAGGAATACTGGGGGTATCAAGCACATAATAGTTATAATTGTGTTGCTCTAATGTAGTACGAAGATGATTAACTTGCTCACTAATGCTGCTAGACATTTAAACCTCAATAAACATAAAAAAAGCCACTTTGATGAATAATCATCCAGTGGCTTATAAAAATATAATATGTGCGCTATTTACGCTGAAAAAGAACGGACCTGCTCAACATACTGCCTGACGCGTTCTACGGTCATTTCATTTCGCTCTGCATCTAAAATTTGCGCACCAAACTCGTCAGCTAACTTTTTAGCTGCACTGTGCAACATGTTAAATGCAGCTAGGCCGTCACCGTCGCACGGCAATGTCATAAATAAGCTAACCCCTGCGGTACTAAACTGTTCCATATTATCAATATCAAACGTACCTGGGTTGTACATATTTACTAATCTAAATAATACAGGGCCTTGGCCTGCCGGATCTAAGTGGCGATTAAAAAAGCCTTCCTCAGAATATTTAAATCCTAACGTGTTAACGGCTGGTAATAATTTACTGCCCTGCATGCTAAGCCCCTCTGGCATTTGAATATGCACAATAACAAAGTCAGGCATTTGCGCAGATGATTTTTCATCATTTTGCTCTTTTGCTTCTAGATCATCAACTACTTCTAGGTCATCTTCAATGGGCACTGCTGGTACGCTTGTATCAATTTGTGGCTCATTCTCATCAAAGTTAAGCTCACCGAATTGTGGTTCATCACGTTCTTCTACCACAGGCTCTTTTAGCTCTGCCTCTGTAGGAAATGATTTAGATGAAGCTGGTGCACTTTCTTGCAATGGTTCAACCCGTTCGTTATTTAACACTTCTGGGCGGTCTTTTTTTCTAACAGACCACAATCCATGTATTAATAAACCACCAATGACAACTACACTGATAATGATTAAAACCCATCTTAATTGTTCGGCCATCCCCTCACCTTTTCTTATTTGATATGCCTAAAGCCTGTATATTAATTGAAACTAATATACTTGTTATAAAAATTTATACATGTGCAAGTTGCACTGCTTGTTCTATATCTACAGCAACCATACGCGATACGCCAGGTTCTGCCATAGTTACACCTGTTAATCTACCCGCCATTTCCATCGCAATTTTATTATGACTAATATAAATAAACTGTACTGATTGTGACATTTCTTCAACCAAACGGCAAAAGCGAACAACATTAGCATCATCTAATGGTGCATCTACTTCGTCCAGCATACAAAATGGGGCTGGATTGAGCCTGAATATAGAAAACACTAATGATAATGCGGTCAGCGCTTTTTCTCCACCACTTAACAAGTGAATTGTTGAATTTTTCTTACCCGGTGGTCGTGCCATTATACTAACACCACTTTCGAGTAAATCGTCACTGGTTAATTCTAAATACGCACTGCCACCACCAAAAACTTTAGGAAATAGCTCAGCAAAGTCTTCGTTAACTTGATCGAACGTCGCTTTAAAGCGTGTTTTGGTCTCAATATCAATTTTACGAATAGCACCTTCAAGGGTACTTAACGCTTTTGTTAAATCATCTAATTGATTATCAAGATAATCACTACGAGCTTTGGCTAAATCAAACTCTTCTATTGCCGCTAAGTTTACTGCACCTAATTTATCTAACTGATTAGTAAATCCGGTTAACTGATTTTGCGCTGCGCTCAAATTTAATGAATCTGGTAATTCATCAAGTATCGCTTTTAAGCTTTGTTTTAATTCTTCTAATGGTTCAAGCGCAGCTTGTGCTTTTATCAGTAAGCTTTGCTCTTCAATTGTTAGCTTTTGGTGCTGCTGTTGCAAGCCCACCAGCTCACCTTGTGAATTTTTAAGGCTTATTTGCTTAGTGTTTAAGCTCTCTTTCGCCTGAGCTAATTCTTTTTGTAGCAATACTAATGCCTGCTCACCTTTTTGATGCTGTGCTAAGAGCTGCGTAATTTTATCGCTAAGTTCTTGCTCTGGTATCAGCAGCTCTTCTATTTCACTAAGTAGTTCTTGCGCACCTTCTGATGCACTAACGTGCTCTTGCTCTGCATGGCTCAATTTGGTTTGGCTTAACTGCCATTCACTGCGTGCCTTTTGCTCTGATAGCGTTGCCTTATGTGCTTGTGTTTTATATTGCTCAAGCATGCTTAATGCTTCGCTATAACTTTTATCACTTAGTGAGCGCAAACTATTTGCAGCGTCTACTTCATCCGCTAAGTTAAGTTGCTGATCATTTAACACTTCAAATTGCGCAGTTTGCTCATCAAGCACGGTATTTAATTGTAAAAGCTGATTTGTTAATTGCTGTTTTTGTTGTTGTAGCTTTTCTAGTTGTAACTTAAAGTACGCTACTTGCTGTTTGAGCATATCGCTTCGCGTACCGGCTACCGCTATATTTTGCGCAAGCTCATGTATCGCTTCTTTTAGCTCGCTTTGCTCGTTAACTAACTTTATTTGCTCAGCTGTATGTTCGTCACGAGTGTGTGTTACTTGTTGTAACTCGCCCTCAGTATTAGTTAACTGCTGAGCTTTATCTTGCAATTGCTTATGCTTTAACAGTAATGAGTTTTCTGCATTACATTCGGCACTTACATGCCAATTACGACCATATAGAGCACCGTTTTTATCCATAACGGCTGTATAAAAACTATCTTTTAGTATTTCTAAATCACCGCTTTCACTATAAGCAATACGTGCTAAATGCTCTGGATAAACACCGCTTGTTATATATGTAGCTAAGCTATTTGTTGGCATGCGTTTATTACTATTTGGCCACACACTGTTATCAGCTTGCTGCTCACTTACATTTAAATGCTCTAAAGATTTAAGTGCTTGCTCTATTAGAAGCTCAAAGCCCTCTTTAACACTTAGCTGATTAAACAAACCATTAGTACGTACACTTTTCTCATCAAGCCCTAATGTACTTTTAAGCCCAGTTATACTGGCTTTTAACTCGTTTATTGTTTGAGTAAGCGTCGAATATTGCTTTTGTGAGTTATTAACAAGCTCATTTTGCACTTCAAGCTTAGCGCTACAGTGCGTATGTGCTGTTTGTTTAGCGGCAAGTTCTTGAGTTAATGTTTGTATTTGCTGTGTTTGCTGCGTTAATTGCTGCTCTACATCACTACTTTGTAGCTCGCTAAGCTGAACAGTTAACTGATCAATTTGCTCGTTAACATGATCAATTTGCTGCTGAGTTTGTTTAATGTGACTACCATGTAGTTGCACATTATTATTAAGTTGTTGCTGTTGCTCACACAAAGCTTGCCAATGAGTATGGTGGCGCTGCTTAAGTGCTAATAATTCCTCAAGTTCATGCGTTAACCCACTTACTTGCTCTTCACATATTAAGGCATTTTCACTTGCCTCTTGCAGGGTTTCATTTAGTTGCTCGCACGCAATTTGCTGCTGCGCTTTAACTTCAAGGCTATGTGTTTGGCGTTGCTGTAATTTAATTAAATTTTGCTTAAGCGTTTGAGTTTGTTGTTTTACGTTTATTTGTTGTTGCTCAGCGCGAGTAAGCTCGGTGTGTATTACATGTTGTTGATGCTGGGCATCGCTTAGTTTATCTTGCTGGGCTTGTACTTGCCCTTCTAGGCTTGCAAGTACATCGTCATGCCCTGAGTTAGCGGTTTTAAAAAACGAAATTTGATCGTTCAGTTTTTTAATTTGGGCACTTTTTTCAAGTTGCTGCTGATGTAACTTTTGCCATTTTAAAACCGCAATTTGGCCTTTTAGCGTGCGTTCTTGTGCTTTTAATTCGCGGTATTTTTTTGCATCAACCGACTGCACAGCCAATTTATCGAGCTGGCTTTGTAGTTCTTTACGCACATCTAACAAGCGTTCAAGATTTTCGCGAGTGCTTTTTATACGAGTTTGTGTTTCGCGGCGACGCTCTTTGTATTTAGAAACGCCAGCGGCTTCTTCTAAAAATACGCGCAGCTCTTGTGGTTTGCTCTCTATTAAACGCGAGATCATCCCTTGCTCAATAATTGCGTAACTACGCGGACCAAGACCGGTGCCTAAAAATATATCGGTAATATCGCGCTTACGGCATTTACTGCCATTTAAAAAATACAGTGACTGTCCGTCGCGCGTTACTAAACGCTTAATAGCAATTTGGTTTCGATCGGCAAATGTGTTTGAAGGACTTCCTTTATCGTTATCAAAAACAAGCTCTACAGAGGCTTGTGATATGGCTTTACGATTAGTTGAGCCATTAAAAATAACGTCGGTCATGGCGTCGCCACGCAGATTTTTAGCAGAGCTTTCACCTAGCACCCATCGTACTGCATCAATAACGTTAGATTTGCCACAGCCATTGGGGCCAACAACACACGTCATTTGATCAGGAAATGGAATTTTAGTGGGCTCTACAAACGATTTAAAGCCCGCTAATTTAATAGTGCTTAAGCGCATCTTATTGTTATTACCGATTATTATTGTTATTGATTACAAACAATTTAACTCATTAACAGTTAAATTGTTAAGCTTGTCGTTTAAAATTATCTAAAATAATACCGGTCGCCATTGCCACATTAAGCGACTCTGCACCGCCAAAAGCGGGAATGGTGATTTTATTAGTTACTAACTTTGCACATGTCTCGCGTATTCCATGCGACTCACTGCCCATTAGTAAAACGCCTGAGCCCGTAAATTGGGTTTTATGCACGCTTTGCCCATCTAAAAAAGCACCGTAAACAGGTAAATTTAAAGACTGTAGGTAATCAGGTAAATCTACTTGGCTTACCGATACCCTTACAAATGAGCCCATCGTGGCGCTAATTGTTTTAGGGTTGTAAGCGTCTGCGCTGTCGGTGCTAGTTACTATATGTTTAATACCGTACCAGTCTGCCACTCTTATTATTGTGCCTAAATTACCAGGGTCTGATACGCCATCAAGCGCGAGTATTAAGCCATTTGCGTGTGGTAAAGCCGCCGTTGGCATATCAACAATAGCAATGGCTGCATTATTGCTAACTAGCGTGCTGGCTTTGGTGAGGGCTTCTTCATCCGCTTCAATAAAATTAGCGTGCGGATACTTACCTTGGTACGCATTTATAAATTCGTTTGTAGCAAAAATATTAACCACATTTAATGGGCTGTTTAATAACTCAAGTACGTTTTTCTCACCCTGTACAAGGTATTGATTATATTGCTTTCGGTACTTTTTTTGGCCAAGTTGGCGAATAAGTTTGAGTTGGTTTTTTGAAATCATAACAGCCCCATAAAATTATCCAGCAAGTATAACAGATTTCGTTATAACATCTGAACTCGAAAAGCAGCGAATGGGGCTAATTTATCTTACTCGCACTTCTTTCGAAGGTCAGATTAATTCGAATAAACATGCCTTTTATTGCCTCTAATTGATTTGAATCGTCAACCGTCTGAGCCAATTCCTCATAAAGATTATCTGACGCTTGCTTAAACTTATTATTAAACTTGCCCTTGGTTGCCAACATAAATGCATCGGCTAATGTACGCTGCCACTCATTTAAATACTTTAGCTTTGTATTACCAGCCAAATTTTCACAAATTGAGTTTAATCGAACCGACGCATGCCCTAAGTTTAGAGCGGTTAGTGCAAGATCTGTAATAACGCGTGAGTGTGAACCTTGATCGTAATTAGTTAAGCGTATTAACCTATCGGCCATGCGGCGGTTATACCAAATACTTGGGGTTGGATGGTTATTTATTTCGAGTAAATCTTTATAAGTAGCCTTAAAAACACGATGAACAAGTAATTGTACACTCGGACCTGTAAATAACTGAAAAATCCAAAATAAAATACTCACCCCCGCAAAAATTGCCATTGCAGAGCTAAGTGTGTAATCGATTGAAAACGCAAGGCTCATATCGGTACTGGGTCTTACCAAAATCGTAAATGGGATACAAAACCCCAAGCCATATGGCAATGTTTGTTGATCAGCTAGCAGCAGTAAACCCAGAAAATAAGGCCCTGCTAATACAAGTAGTAATATTTCTAATTGCCCACCACTTTGTGATAATAAATTGAGTGCGTAAAAAATAGTTACAATAGCAGCAACCACCACGCCTACCAATAAACGCTTTATTACCACCTGTAAAATAGCTAACGGTATTCTCGCCAACATTATCGAAAATATGACCGGTAAAATCATAATTAATAATGCAGCAGAAGAGCCTGTATTAATCCAAATAAATGCGCCGATAGAAAACACCAAAGCAGTTCTAAATCCAACAATTATGCCAGCTAATGGGTCGCGATATGTAAGCATACTGGGTGCATTTAATAATGTTTTATCACGCTCTTCTAACGCTCTGTATGCGCGTAGTAAAATTGTTAAGTCGGCTGCTACTTCTAAGCTCACATTGAGCATGTGAGATTCAAATGGCGAATCACACACCGTATTTGCTCTATAGTCGGTTAGCTCTTTACGCAGCGTTTTAACTTGTTCGGCGCAGTAATCAAAATCGTCAGACTCTTTAATTTGCGCAAATACCTGCTTAAGTTTACTTATTAATTTATCTAAAGTAGGTGTAATAAGATCTTCGTGGTTTCGCTGTAGACGGCCAATTATTTGAATTAAGGCCAATAAAGAAAGTACTTTTTGCGACAACTGATTTGCAGCACGCGAGCGCCCTGGACCTTTTGGTCCTTCGTACCTTACTGCGCTGGAATCTTCGTTTATTGATCCCAATGTTGCCATAATGCCATCTATTTGCTGATGGCGATTTTCGTGCGAGCCCTTAGAATCAAGCTCAATAACTAAATAATGTAACGTTTGATTTATAACCGACCGCGCTTGTGTTTGCAGTAAATGTTTAACCTTTACAGGCCAAAATAGATGACTCACAAGCCCAGCACATACAGACCCTATTATTATTTCGCTTACTCGCGCTTGTGCAATATCAAATATACTTTGACTGCTTACCATTGCCGGAGTAACCATGACTAAAAGCACAATAATGGCGGCTGTTACACCGGCCATAGCAAACGCATACACAAAGTTTGCTTGGCGTACCATTGCCGATAACGCAGAGTTTACTCCCAACCATAATGCCAGTGCACCGAGCGCTAAATAAGGGTAGAGAATTAACTGAGTTAAAAGCAATATGCCAAATAAACCGCCCACTATGGTGCCTATTATTTGACAAATTGCTTTTTCAATAACCAATCCGCTTTGCGGGCGTAATTGCAAAAATATAGCCGAGACTAACGCCCAATAAGGCCTTTCAAGATTAAGCGACATAGCAATAGTCAGCGCCATCACCATGGCTATAACGCCCTTAGTCGCAAAAATAATTGCCTGTTTTTTAGGAAAAAACAAATTTTGTAATACAACGCCCACTGTATTCCCCTTAGCGCGTAGCGAGATGTATAGTGGCGGTCATTCCTGCGCTAAGCTGTGTATTTTCGGGCAATGAATCTAACTTAATATCAACAGGTATACGCTGTGATAAACGTACCCAATTAAATGTTTGTTGCACTTGCGGTAAAAGTTGTCCGTTACTTTGTGTATTCGTATTTGCAATTGCTTTACCTACACTCACTACATGCCCTGTTAATTGCTTACCACCACTTAAAAGGGCTATTTTAGCTTTTTGATCAGGATAAATAAGCGGTATTTTACTCTCTTCAAAGTAACCCGTTACATAAAATGAATCTGACTGAACAATAGCAAAAACAGGTGTGCCTTGAGCTACATAGTTACCTTGGCGTAAATTCAAATTAATTATTTGCCCTGATGCAGGCGCAACAATTTTAGTTCTATCAACATTTAACTGCGCAATTGTTTGCTCTGTCTTGGCTAAGTTATAATTTGCTTCAGCAATTTTAGTATTAATACGAGTTGATTCTAGCGTTTCTTCACTAATTGCCTGTTGAGTGTTTAGCTCAACACGTCTTTCGTATTTGTGCTTGGCAAGTTCCCATGTATACAATGCGTTTTCTGTGTTTGCTTTACTTTTATCAAGCGCTGCTTGATAACGCTTTTTATCAACATTAAAAAGTACTTCGCCTTTTTGTACGTTTTGACCATCTTTAATATTTAAAACAGTTACCCAGCCCGACACGTCTGGAGCAACCGTGACAATATCGGCTCGAATACGCCCATCACGCGTCCAAGGAGTATGCATGTAGTCAGTCCATACCCAACGCCCAGCAAAAACCGCAGCTATAACAACCAAGATAGTAAAAGTAATACGCAGATATTTAATCATTCAATTTATCTTCCACTTAGTAATACCAATCCGCAATAATACTTGAGCAATTTGAGGGCTTAAACCAGACGCTAACTGTGTTAAAAATTTCTGATATAGAACAACTAAATAACGAAATTTTTGCCTTGTTATCGACACGGTTTTCTTACCTCAAAATAGCTCACTTAATTAAGCAAATTGGTATAAATAGACGGCCAGTGCCAAGTAACAAACAAATAGTGACACTTCAAACCAAGCCACTTTCCAAATACGGTCATGCCAATCTAGTCGATGCAAAGCAAAACGAGTCAGCGCTGTTAAAATAAACGCAATTGGGAAGTAAACAATCAGCGGGCTAAACTCTAATCCCCCTAACACGACTGCTTGAAACATAATAAATATCCTAATGTTATTTAAAGCGGTGATAAAAGCTGTAAAACCTAAATAAATTTACATCCTCACTACTCTTACAATCTATTATTTTGGCATATAAATCAATTAGCTTAATTGTACGTAGGTGTGCTTAATACATAATTAATGCCATTACATTTAAGCAGCATTAACTATGTATAGTAGCTAAATCGCATATTAAAAAGCTAAAGTTCCCAGTTACCAGCCAAATAAATAAAACCAGCGAGGTTTATTTATAAAAAAGTATTAGAGTATTTAACTCAATACTTAAAACGCCTATTTATAGCTGTTTACAGAAGGGTGAGATAATTATAAACATTGAATTTTGCACTAAAAATAGGTAAATTAACAAAAAAAATATGGACATAATTTTAATGGAATCAATACACCCTACCCTCTCTGAAACAAGCCCACCAATAAATGAGCCTGCTGAACCAATTTTTAGCGGAAAAGTGCAATTTAGTGGTAAAGGCGGTGAGTTTTTTGGAATTTGGATTGTAAATATATTACTTAGCGTTATTACGCTTGGCATATATTCAGCGTGGGCTAAAGTACGTACGCATCGCTATTTTTACGGCCACACTCGTATAGATGGTCATAGCTTTGACTACCTAGCAACACCAATACAAATTTTAAAAGGTCGGATTTTAGCGGTTGTTGTATTTTTTATTTACACATTCTCTATTAGCTTTTTGCCTATTTTAGGGCTGTTTATTGCTCTTGGTTTTATCTTTTTAATGCCATGGATTATTAATCAAGGTTTACGTTTTAATCTGCGTATGACGCGCCATCGTAATGTTCGTTTTACTTTTAAAGGCAATTACGGCGAAGCCTTTATTAACTTTATACTTTTGCCTATCGCCAGCATATTTACACTTTATTTATTAATGCCTTATGTTATAAAACGTATTGATAGCTATATCCATAGCAATATTAGTTACGGTGACAAACCACTTACTGTAAACCTAAAAGGCGAAACCTATTACCTAACAGCGCTTATTTGTTTTGTAGTGAGCTCTATCACCATGGTGCTCTTTATGGGAATTTTAGGGTTATTTGGCCTCAACTTAATAGATGTTGAAAATCAACAAAATTTAGAAAACTCCGCTGCTATGGTTATGCTTCCTATCTTTATGATGATTGCCTATGTACTAATGATTGCCATTGTTTCTGCTGTATGGCACGCCGCTATTCGTAATCACATTTTTGATAACAGCCATTTTGAAGGCGTTGCCACATTTAAATCAGAGCTAAAACCAATTCCTTTCGCTGTTTTACTATTAACTAATATGTTGGCTATTGTATTTTCTTTAGGGCTTGCATACCCATGGACAAAAGTACGTACATCAAAAATGCTCGCTGATGTAACTAACGTCACTATTTATCCTGGTGCATTAAACCTAATCGATACCGCGCAAGAACAGCAATCATCATTTGCTGAGGAAGCTGCAAACGTATTTGATATTGACCTTTCTCTAACTTAAGAGCTCACTATGCATGTAAAGGGACATTTTTTCCCCATCGCATCGAGTAACTATCAAGTGTGTGTTGCAACTATTAGCGACACGCACATTGAAGTTATTAACGATGAACACGTTATAGCTCGCCACGCAATCTCAAGTCTAAAATTAAGTTCGGGGATGGCAGGACTTGCCGACGAACTAAACTTTGAAGATGGTAGTCGTTTTATTCCTCAAGATGTAAGTTACAGATGGCCATTTAAAGAAAATAACCATCACATAATGGAGCGCCTTGAAAAAAGTAAATGGGCAATTTTAGCCGCAGTCATATTTACACCACTTTTTATGTGGTTAGTACTTTATAAAGCGGTACCGGCCATTGCTGTTTACAGTGTTGATACCCTGCCACGTAATGTTGTGGAACAAATGGGGGAGCAAAGCTTTACACTTATTAAAAAGATTGCGCTTGACCCAAGTGAGCTCCCCGCAGAGCAGCAAGCTAAAGTACAAGCACATTTTACAAGTATGCTTAATGCGTTATCGCTTGATCAATCGGTTTATAGATTATCGTTTTATAAATCAGACAGCTTTGGTGCTAACGCGTTTGCACTACCCCATGGCCGTATCGTGGTCACAGATGATTTAGCAAATTTACTTGCCGATAAACCCAATGCACTAAAAGCGGTATTGCTACACGAGATGGGCCATGTAGTCCACCAGCATAGCGTACGTATTACAGCACAATCTGCCGCAAGTACGATTGTGCTAGCGGTTGTATTTGGTGATTTAGAAGGGGTTGCAGAGGTTGCATTAGGTACGGGTGCATCGTTTGCTCAGCAAGGGTTTTCACGAGATATGGAACGCGAGGCAGATACCTTTGCACTCATTCAATTAGAGTCGCTTGGGTATTCGAGTAATGACTTTGCTGATGCAATAGAGGCCCTACAAGAAAGCCATACCAGCAAAAACGAGCACCTCGAAAAAGTAAATGACTTTTTAGAGTACTTGTCTAGCCACCCAAGTGCACAAGAGCGTATTGACAATGCTAGGAAATAATCGCGGTTATATTCAACTTGCTCGCTACATAGTGAGTTTAAGTTGGATATACTAATTCAATTAACTATGGGGGCTATTTTAACGTTAAATAAATCATTTAGTAACTAGGCAAAAAACTTTGTGTTTAGTGGTTCTAAATAAAAGTTTTTTAACGACGTTAGTAATTGATTTAGAACGTTAAATTGTTCAAATAGTTATTTGGGTTAGTATCATTCACGGCTTTTTCCCAAAGCTTTATCACGTAGCACCGCTTGAAAAATTAATGACTGGCAGTGCCGGCTATTCTGAACAGGTGTCTGACTTAATTACACGTTCGGCGGGTGTTGGCGAGATTATATTTGGATTGTGTTTATTTGTGTTTTATAAAAATAAACACCTAGTAATTTTAAATATTTTAGCATTAATTGGCCTTTTACTCGCTGTAGTTGCAATGCAGCCACAATTACTTATTGAAGCATTTAACCCTGTTACTACTAACCTGCCTCTTATTGGGCTAAGCGTTATTTGGTTAAAGGAAATTAAGCTGCTGAATAATCGATACCTCTAAATAAAAAAGGGTATGCCTGCGCATACCCTTTTTTGTAGTACTTAAGTTATATAATTAGTACTTGTTTTTATGCGTCCACAAATGCAGTAATTCGCTCGCAATGGTTGCTGCGGCAATAGCGGTAAGCTCACTTTGGTCGTACGAAGGTGATACTTCTACCACATCCATACCTACCATGTTTATGCCTTTTAGCGCACGCAGTACTTTAAGTACTTTATCTGACGTTAAACCACCGCACACAGGAGTGCCTGTACCAGGCGCAAACGCAGGGTCTAAACAATCAATATCAAACGTTAAGTAAACAGGTAGGTCACCTACTCGTTCAAGTATTTGCGCTGCAATATCATTTGCATGTAAATCGTTGGCTTGCATTGCATCAATCACAGCAAACTCATGTTTACTTTGATCAAAGTCGGTACGAATACCTATTTGTATACTGTGCTCAACATCAATCAGCCCTTCCATTGGCGCATGATAAAACATAGTGCCGTGATCAAAACGCGAGCCATTGCTATAGGTATCGGTGTGCGCATCAAAATGTACTAACGCCATTTTGCCATGTATTTTTGCGTGAGCACGTAATAGCGGAAGCGTTACAAAGTGATCGCCCCCTAAACCTAATAGCGTTTTACCTTGACGGAGTATTTGATCAGCAGCCATTTCAAGTTGCGCAGTAAAATACTCAGGATCCCCGACAGGGTAAGTAAAGTCCCCTGCGTCTGCCACTTTTAGGCGCTCAAACAACGGGAACGTCCACGGGTATTTAGTGTCTTCCCATGCTAAATGAACCGATGCACGACGAATTGCATCAGGGCCTAAGCGCGCACCAGGGCGACCCGATGTCGCTAAATCAAACGGTAAGCCTAAAACGACTACGTCTGCATCAATTGCATTAATATTTTGCACCATAGGACGACGTAAAAACGTCATCCCATTTGAGTACAATGAGTGATCTGCGTGACCAAACAAAGTCGACATTGCTTATAACTCTTCTAAATAAGTGTAGCCATCAAGGCCGCTTTGCAACTCGTCTAAAACGCTTTGCTGTTCGTGTTTTTCAATTTTAGTGCTTACTAACTGCTCGTATGATTGCTGAAAACTTTCTACATCTAAATGTACATAGCGCATCATATCGGCAACAGTGTCACCTTGGTTTATCTCGGTAATACTTGCAACGCCTTGCTCATCCATATTGACAATTGCGCTGTGCGTATCGCCAAACAAGTTATGCATGTCACCTAAAATTTCTTGATAAGCACCCACCAAGAAAAAGCCCATTAAATAAGGTTTATCAGCACTAAACTCTGGTACAGGTAATGTGCTTTCAATACCTTGTCCATCTACGTAATGTTCAAGTGCGCCATCTGAATCACAGGTTATATCAAGTAATACAGCACGCTTTTTTGGTGCTTGCGTTAAGCCACTTAATGGCAATACCGGAAACACTTGATCAATGCCCCATGCATCTGGAAGCGATTGAAATAACGAAAAGTTTACAAAAAACTTATCGGCTAAACGAACGTTTAACTCGTCAATAATAGGACGATGAAAACGGTTTTTATTATCCATGTGCTTGTTAAGTTCATAACAAATACGAATATTAATTTGCTCAGCCCACGCACGCTGCGATAAGTCTAATAAACCGAGTGCAAATTGATTATGCGCTTCAGCTAAATCACCTTGGCTGTCGTGATAAATTTCAATTAATGCACGGTCATCCGTTAAATCAGTTAACTGTACAAACGATGCCCACATGTTTTTTAATAACAGGGGTGCATCTGCCGCTGGCGCTACTAACTCTTCTGGCGTATAGCTTTCAGTACCAATAACATTAGAAATAAGCACAGCATGATGCGCCGTAAGCGCACGACCCGACTCAGAAATAATAGTCGGCATTGGTTGCTCATATTGCTTACATGTATCACCAATGGTGTACACGATGTTATTTGCATATTCAGCTAAGCTGTAATTCATAGAGTTATGCGATTGGCTACGCGTGCCGTCGTAATCAACAGCTAAACCACCGCCTACATCAAGGCAATCAATTTCTGCGCCTAATTTACGTAGCTCACAGTAAAAACGCGCCGCTTCGCTTACACCTAAACGTACGTCACGAATGTTCGCCATTTGTGACCCTAAGTGAAAATGTACTAGCTGAAGCAAATCAAGCTGGTTTGCGTCTTTTAAACGATTAACTACATGCAAAACTTGCGATGCAGATAAACCAAATTTTGATTTTTCGCCGCCACTCGCTTGCCATTTACCTTTACCTTGCGACGCTAAACGTACACGAATACCAATGCGTGGTTTTACGTTAAGCTCTTTTGCTTGGCTAAGTACCATGTCTAGCTCAGAAAGCTTTTCAAGTACGATATACACTTTATGACCTAGCTTTTCGCCAATAAGTGCTAAACGTACGTATTCTTTATCTTTGTAGCCATTACATACAATAACAGCGCTGGTTTTTTCAGCTAATGCTAATACTGTGAGTAGTTCAGGCTTGCTGCCTGCCTCTAAACCAAGTTGCTTTTTTTCTACTTGTGCTTGGCTTGCTACTATTTCTTCAACCACTTCACGTTGTTGGTTTACTTTTATTGGGTAAACTAATAGGTAGTCTTTAGGGTAACCATAGTTTTCAATCGCAGTATTAAATGCGCCGCATAAGCTGTGTACACGATGGTGTAAAATTTGCGGAAAACGAACTAAAGCAGGTAAGCTTAAACCTTTATCTTGTAGTTGCTTTGCGATATCTGTTAATGCAATGGTTTGCTCTGGTGCATGAGCCTTGGGTGCAACATACACATCACCTTGATCATTAATACCAAAAAAACCTTGGCTCCAATGACGAACATTGTAGCTCGTACGAGCTTGTTCTAGTGATGTTGTTTCTTTCATTTATCTTTCTCTCTTATTTAATTAATGCCGACTCGGCTAGTGCCGCGCATTAAAAGAAAAATAGAGATTTAAGTCCAACAAGTATTTTTACTCGTAACGAGTGATTTTTAATGTTGATAAAACAACCAATCACGTATTGCTCGCTAGCGTATATAAAATAGGACTTTGATGATTATTAAAGATAAGAAAAGTTGTAAAAAATGGCTGTTTTTAAATGACTCATTATAAATTTTATTAGCAAAATGAGTTAGCTCATTCACTAAAATTAATCTTGAGTTACTTTGCTTATTGAATTTACTTTTGATGGATTAGAGTAAGGTGTTCTCAACGCCTCAAATTACTGCTATTTAGCCAACGTGTTGTGACCAAGTAATACCTATGTATTCTGCAACATGAATAAAAACTACACGTCTAAAACGCGATGGATAACATCCACCAGCTTAAATCATTACTTGGCGCATATGTAGCGTTAGGTATTGCCTGTGGCATTGAAAGTAGGAAATTGCAGTAGTGTGCAGGCGAATTCGATTAATTGAGTATAAGCTAGCTATGCACTTTTTGGGGCGAACATAATTATTGCCATACCCAGCAGTGCAACTAAACCACCGATAATATCCCACATAGTAAGCTTTACGCCATCAACAACCCATAACCATAATAGCGCAACGCAAATATATACGCCGCCATAAGCTGCATACACACGCCCGGCAGCAGTAGGATGTAAAGAGAGCAACCATGCAAATAGTGCCAAACTTAAAGCCGCTGGAATTAAAAGTAAAATGCTTTTATCTTGCTTAAGCCAAAGGTAGGGCAAATAGCAACCCACTATTTCTGCTAAGGCTGTAATAGTAAAAAGTGCGATTGTTTTTAATTCAAACATAATGCTCCGCGCTAAGATAACAAGCATAACAATCTATATAAATTGTTATGCTTAGTATTCGTTATGAATCTGAGTTGTTATTCGCTAAGCGCCATAGTGGCAAGTTTCATTGTGCTTTCAAACGACTTAGTGCCCGCTATAAATAAACCATTGTGACAGAACACAGCGTCGTCAATACCTGTTTCATCTACAAACGCTTGGTCAGATAAACCAGACCATGCTTTAGGCAGCGATTTTCTATCTTCAAACGAACCTGGCTCAACGGGTACAGTTTGTAATATCCATTGTCCAGAATGCGATGGGTAAACCATGTATAGCGCATCGCTTGATAAAATATGCACCGTTTTTTTCCACGGTGTGTATTTTTCAAGTACGATTACTCTGGCATCTTCAGCATTTTCAATTGCTTTGGCGACAATCTCTTTTGCATTTACACTTCCGTGAGCCGAAGCGATAAAACGAATAAGCATGCGAGCTGCAAATTCAACGGCTTCGTCAAAACAAGTATCAAAGTTACTTTCTTCTTCCCACGTAGGGTTAAACATTGAGATTGTTTGGCTCAAGCTTATCCCTTTTGATACCCCTTCAACATGACCACAATCGATGGCGTCAATAGTTGAAACTAAGCCTGAATCCACTCTATCAGCAACGGCTTGGTTATCATCACACAACGCTAAGCCGTATTTTTTCCATATTAAACCAAACGACGAAAAAGGAATGCCATTTTCTCGCTCGCCTGCACCACCACGCTGGTGATGATCAAAGCGGTTCGTTTCAGGGTCGTATTCGCCACCTACATCAATTACAAAATCGGCATTTTCTATAAGCGCTTTATCGCGAGTACGTACCAGTTTAAACGCTGGCAACACGTGTTTAAGTACTGCAATACTAAAAACGTCATCCGCATGAAAATTACCGTTATGGGTTACTACTGTTATGTCTGTCATTGGTTTAGTGTCATTTTTAGAAAGGATAAGAAAGTCTCGCTATTTAAACGTTATGGTTTGAAGTATTTTAAGGAGCATAGTAAATGACGGATTTTATACGATTATAGCCAACAAAAACAGTATTCTGCTTTTGTTAATTTTAAGAGGGCATTTTTGAAATGATCTTTAACAGACAATATATAATAGTACTAATGAACTTTGGGTATATTTGAAAGTAGCAATTCATTATAGTTTAATTTATACACTATAAAAAACTATAATTAATCGCTACTTAAATAATTTAGTGTGGTCACTTAGAGTGAAGCTGTTAACCTTTATGCGCTTTGTTACTGGCTTAGGCCTAACTCCATAAATACACTTTGTGGATTCTCGAGGTAAGGCCCAAAACTAGCACATCGTTTGAAACCAAGATTTTCATATAGCTTAATCGATTGAATTTGCTTTGGCCCTGTTTCTAGCCTGATCAGTGGGATTTTCTCCTCACCTGCGTGATGTAAAAGTATCTGCATAATACGCCTAGATAACCCTTTACCACGATAACTAGGGCTTACATAAAGCCGTCTAATTTCACCATAGGGCGTTTTATCAAACTGCTTTACAATAGCGCCACACGCAATAATACCATCATCATTCTTTAAACCAATCGCATACACACTTGGCTCATTTAGTTCATTTAACGTAAGAGACTGTGCAGTGGCAACTGGATATAGAGAGTTTATTAGTCGGTCGATATCAGAAAAAACATTAATCACATCCTGGTCATTCGGTTTTAAATCAACTAACTGCATAGAACATCTCAATTTATATTAAAAATATGTGTTGGCAAACTATACCGAATTGTAAAAAATGAACAACCTCGTTCTACTTATTTAAACGTTTAAATAAACCCAGTAATTTACGCGAATAAAGAATGCCCTCATTATTAAATGCAATTACTTGCTAAATTCAGTGTAGGCCTCTAAAAATAGCATATGCTACCAGCTCAATCATTTTATTTAATTTGGTCGATGCAAAAAATTTTAATAACAGAAAAGTCATATTTCGTATTCACTTTAATGGGGTCAGCGAATAGTCAAAGTATTTTCTATGTTCTTTTCCAGCTAAATTAGAGTTAATTTTATTTGGGTGTTTATATTCTTTCCAGTTGGCGACTTGACGTCCTATATTTAATTTAGGGAAACAGGTATTTCCTTGTATCTCCACGCCTAAAAACTGTTTTAGTTTTAACAAACTATCAGGTTCACTAATATCTATTGCTAAAAAATTGTCACTATTTTTGAAATACGAAAAAACAGCTTGTTCATGCTTTAAATAACAACCAGCTAGCGCTGTCGATGATAAGGGTAATACATCAGAGAACGTACGATGAAAACTACGCTTTAAAATAGGATTAAACTTACCTGTATTTAAATCTAAATGAGGCGCCATTTTTTCGAGCAACATAGTAATTGAAGGCACCCATTTGTTTAGCTCTCGACTTAAGTATATAAATTTAGCATTTGGGAATAACTCGTCTAAATGCATGTAGTCACTAAAGCAAGGTGCGTCAGATATTGCATCAGACATTTCAAATGCTTGCTTTGTAAAAGCGGTATGCGCCACCGAAAAGCCCATTTCTAGTAGCGCAACACTTATGCTAGTAGTGCCAGTTCTGGGCAACCCAATCACAAAGATCTTAGCCATCTATAATTACTCGCTTTTAAAATAATGTCACTAAAACTGCATGCGTTAGGGAGCTGAACAGAATCAGCCTAAGCTCTCTATAAAAAAGTAACTTAATTCCCTGCCATAGATAAATCACCATTAAGTTAAGCCACTTTATAGCATTATTAGTGCCTGTTGGCCTTTCAGAATTAAAATTCATTCAATCTATGGGCTATTTAATCGCGGCGTGAGGTTTGTAACCTAGTGGGCTCGGTAACTGCTCCTGTATTACTCTACTGGCTTACTCTACTGGCTTACATCCATGTAAGAATAAGTAAAAACCGAACCAAGCTTCCGCGGGCAGCGCATGCTTGGCATTTATTCTACGTTATCGCCTATTTATGGAGAATAACCAAACTACATAGGCTCTGCTTTGCCTAAATACCAAGCACACTGCTGAAAACTTAACCTCGAAAGATAAACAAGCCTAGTATTTAAACACTTTGTTACCTAAAAACGCTGTTCAAAAAAATTCAGCTATTTATACTAGCTACAGTGGTAAACATTTATTGAGGTTACTGTGCAGATAGTACAAGGTATGGAATATTTTTTTTCAGGTTTTAAATTAATTACTCAAAAGGGGTTAAAACGTTTTGTTTTTATTCCATTATTAATTAATATTTTACTTTTTGGTAGCTCGCTATTTTTCTTATTCGGTTGGCTAAGTGACAGTTTTAGCTACATCAATGATATGTTGCCACAATGGTTAAGTTGGCTTGAATGGCTAATGTGGCCAATTGCTATATTAATGGTTTTATTTAGCTACAGTATGCTCTTTACAGTGATCACTAATTTTATCGCAGCCCCCTTCAACGCTTTGTTAAGCGAAAAAGTAGAACTTTATTTAACAGGCCAAAAGATTAACGATGATGGCTTTGCTGAATTAGTAAAAGACATACCTCGTATGCTAGCCCGCGAGTGGACAAAGTTATGCTATTACCTTCCTCGCGCTATAGGTTTTTTTATACTGCTTTGGATACTCCCCGTCATAGGTCAAATATTATGGGTCCTATTTACCTGTTGGATGTTCGCAGTGCAATACGAAGACTATGCGTTCGATAACCATAAAATTGGGTTTAAACAGATGAAAGACGATTTAAAAAGTAAACAAGGTCTATCGTATGGGTTTGGCTTGGCCGTTATGCTATTAACAGCAATACCATTTATAAACTTAATAGTAATGCCTGTCGCTGTGTGTGGGGCTACGCGTTTATGGGTTGATAATTACAGGCCCAAATATCGAAGTTAAATATATAAAAAATGGGTCATCAGACCCATTTTTTATTACTAATAAAACTTAGCTGTATAGGTTTTGTGGCACCTTAGTAACGTTTAAATGAACGGTTATTTCCTCACGATCATGATACAAATGCTTAGCTTGCAACTCGTAGTTAATACCTTGTTTATCTAGCTCTTTTCTAATCATCGAAAGGCATTCGTAGACACTGTCAAAACGTTTTTTCATTGGAAGCTTTAAGTTAAATATAAACTCTTTAGCGTAGGCACTCACAGCCCAATCAATCATTAAGGTCGTCACTTTAGTGGGTTTTTCCACCATATCACACACCAACCAGGTAACATTTCTTTTTTCAGGGCGATATTTAAAACCGTCAGCTCTAAAATGTTTAACCTGGCCTGTTTCCATCAAATCATCATTCATCGGACCATTGTCAATTGCACTTACAAACATACCACGGCGAACAAGCTGATATGTCCAGCCCCCAGGGCAAGCGCCTAAATCGACACTGCGCATACCTGCTGCAACACGAGATTCGCGCTGTTGTTCAGGAATAAATACATTAAACGCTTCATCAAGCTTTAATGTTGATCGACTCGGTGCATCGCTTGGCATGCGAAGACGTAAAATACCCATAAAAAATGGAGAATTATTAAAACTATATGAGTAACCTACATAAGCTGTGTTGTTTGTTAAAAACATGACATGCATTACAGGACGGTTTGCTTTGGGTTCGCGCAATACTGTATTTTGTTTTTCGAGGGCTTTTTTAAGTGGTGTTGATATTTTTTTACAAAACGTTAAAAGCTCTTTTCCTTCATTTGTGTCAGGGGTTTCTACACGTAGCTCTGAGCACAATGTAAACTCTTTTGCAGCTTCAACTACCGCGCCAACGCGATCTTCCACAGGCATGTTTTCAAGTAATGTACCGGCAAACCATTGGCGTGCAAACACCATATTTTTAAAATCAACTTTTTTGATTATTTCGTCGCTGTGATGCGCTTCAAAACATTCATAAACAACGTAACCCGTATTTGGCTTTGCTTTTACATAACCCGCAAAGCCTTGCTCTGCAGCGTGAAACGTTATTTCAGCAGCGGCATCGTTTTCAAACCCACTACGACAGTAAATCACAACACTAGACATATAAACCCTTAAACTCTTTAAAACTTAAATCGTGCAACTTGCACTAAAATAACTACCCAACCAATAATAAAGCACAGCCCACCAATTGGTGTTATTGGCCCCAGCCACTTCATACCAGTTAATGCGAGTAAATATAAACTGCCACTAAAAAGTAGTGTGCCTGTTATAAAAAAACCACCAGCCCAGCTCAGATTTATGCCCCACTTAATTAAAATAGCAACCGCAATAAGCGCAAGTCCATGCACCATTTGATATTCAGCAGCAGTTTTAAAAACCCCAAGCGAATACTCTGTTAAACGGCTTTTTAAACCATGTGCTGCAAATGCACCTAACATGACCGAAAGCATACAAAAAATACTGCCCATCATTAAAAATACTTTAATCATTAATTACCCTCTAAATTTAAATCCACACAGTTTTTAATAAATTCAACAGCCTCCAAAGCAGCTGTTCCTCTATTTTGTAGCTCAGTCATACCACTTTTTTTACGAGGTTTAAGTGAGTGGTCCCCATCTGTAAGCCATATATATTGTGGCTGTTTCGGCATAACCATTGTTGCAAGCTCTTGGCGAGTACCAAACGTATCTCGCTCACCTTGCAATACTAAAAAAGGGCAGACTATATCTGCGAAGTGATCGGTACGCAGCTTTTCAGGTTTGCCTGGTGGATGAAACGGATAGCCAAAAGCAAGAACACCTAAAACAGGTTGTTCTGTCGTACAAGCAAGCATGGATGCCATTCGTCCACCCATTGATTTCCCGCCAATAAATAGCGGAACATTTGGCTGTGTATGGCTAAGTATTTGCTCGTAATAACTAAGTAATTTAGGTGCTCGCTCAGGAGGCCTACGCTTATTCGTTTGTTTGGCTATTTGCATATACTCAAAATCAAATAGGCCGACATCAACACCCTGTTCACTGATTAGTTTTGCCACATGCTGCATAAAGTCTGAATCACTACCGGCACCAGCTCCATGGGCAAATATAAATTGCGCTATTGCTGGCTGCTGACTACTTTTAACCCACTCAATCATATTAATACTCTTGCTCTTGCTCTACTAAGCTCAACATCCACTCTTTAAAGGATACTATTTTACCTAGCTCTGTTTGTGATTCTCTAAGGACTAAATAATAGGCGTTTTTACTTTCAAGACTGTGATTAAATGGGATCACTAAGCGCCCAGCGTCAATGTCAGGCTTTGCCAGCACGCTGTTACCAATTGCCACACCTTGGCCATGCACTGCTGCTTGCAGCACCATCGACGAATGACTAAATATAGGACCTTGGTTAACTTGAATATTGCGCACACCAGCCGTTTTCATCCATGTTTTCCAGTTTTTACGGGTAGTGTCATGTAGTAAAGTGTGATGTGCTAAATCGCTTGGTTGGTCAAGCGGTTTTATCCCACTTAACAACATCGGGCTACATAAAGGGACTAAATACTCGGTATGTAATTTATACGCTTGCACACCACTCCAATGACCTCGCCCGTAATAAATAGCCACATCAACATCATCTGTTAATGAGTTTTCGTCTTGGTCTTGCGCTTTGATCCGCACGTCGATCTCAGGATGTAACTCATTAAATAAGCTTAAACGAGGTACAAGCCATTGAATTGCAAAACTTGGTGTTAAGCTAACTGTTAATGAGCCCTTAGCACCACGCGCTAATAGTTTTTCGGTTGCATCAATTAGTTGCGTAAAAATCTCTTTAATATCGAGGAAGTAGCCTTGCCCTTCTTCGGTTAATAATAACGAACGATTTTTACGTAAAAACAATTTCAAACCTAAATGTTCTTCAAGTGTTTTTATTTGATGACTGACAGCCGCTTGAGTTACATAAAGCTCTTCAGCAGCTTTTGTAAAACTTAAATGGCGCGCAGCGGCTTCAAAAGCTTTTAATGCGTTTAATGGAGGTACTCGTCTTGACATGATGACCAAGCTTAGAATTAGTTTTTCTTATGCGGTGAATTATATACCTATGCTGAGAAAGAGTATATTTAAGGTGTAAAAAAAGCGACCTAAGTCGCTTTTCTAACATTTCACTTAATTGTTAAGCTTTTAATTATAAGTTATTTGCACTTGTATCAAGCGGTTCAAAGCTTTTAATCAAATCGTCTACCGCTTTCATTTGCGATAGGTAACCTTCTAACTTGCTAAGTGCTAGCGCGCAAGGGCCATCACATTTCGCTTCGTTAGGATTTGGGTGCGCTTCTATAAATAAACCAGCAATACCCAATGCCATACCACTTCGAGCAAGCTCAGCTGCTTGTGCACGACGACCATCAGCCGAATCTGTACGACCGCCTGGACGTTGTAGCGCATGTGTTGCATCAAAAATCACTGGAGCCATTGCTTTCATGTCATCCATGCCAAGCATATCAACCACTAGATTATTATACCCAAAGCTAGAGCCTCGTTCACAAAGTGCTACGTTGTTATTACCCGCTTCATTAAATTTAGTAATGATGTGACGCATTTCGTGTGGTGCTAAAAACTGTGGTTTTTTCACGTTAATGATCGCGCCTGTTTTTGCCATAGCAACCACTAAATCAGTTTGACGTGCTAGAAATGCAGGTAACTGAATAACATCGACAACTTCAGCAACAGGGGCCGCTTGATGTGGTTCATGTACATCGGTAATAAGCGGAATATTGAACGTTTTTTTAATCTCTTCAAATATTTTTAAACCTTCTTCCATACCTGGACCACGGTACGAATTGATTGAAGATCGATTAGCTTTATCAAATGACGCTTTAAATACATAAGGAATATTTAATTTAGCGGTTACTTCTACGTAATGCTCTGCAACACGCATAGCTAAATCGCGAGATTCTAATACGTTAATACCACCAAACAATACAAACGGTTTGTTGTTTGCTAGTTCAATTTCATTAATTTTAATAATTTGGTCTTTCATTTAAATTCCTTACGGTGCAACTGCTTGCATCATTAATCCACAAATATAAGCCATATACGTACCCACACCATAGCCCAGTACAGCTAACAGGACACCAACAGGCGCTAATGACGGATGAAACGCTGATGCTACAACAGGTGCAGACGCTGCACCGCCCACATTAGCCTGCGAGCCCACTGCCATATAAAATAACGGTGCTTTAATTAGTTTAGCAACTAGCAACATTAAACTTGCATGTACAAGCATCCAAATAGCACCCACTAAAAACAAGCCGGGATTATCAAAAATGGCGGTTACATTCATATGCAAACCAATCGATGCAACTAAAATATATAAAAAGCTAGAGGCCACTTTTGAAGCACCAAACGCCTCTATTTGTCTCACTTTAGTAAAAGATAAACTAATACCAATCGTAGTCGATATGACAATCAACCAAAAGAATTTGCTGTTTAGGCTGTACTCTTTTGCCCACTCATAAGTAGTGCCAAAATAAGGACCTAGAAAATCAGCACAAAAATGTGCTAAACCAGTAATACCAAATGCAATAGCAAGTAATGTCATGTAGTCGTTAAGAGTAGGCATGCGAGCATGTTCTGCGTGATATGTTTCTACTCGGCGTTTTAAATCTTCAATTGCGCTAGTATCGGCACCTGTTGCCGCATCAATTTTCTTATGATTTGCTGCCATTAACAATAAAACAGCCATCCAAATATTAGCGACTATTACATCAACAGTAACCATCACCGAAAATATATCGCCGCCAACTTCAAACATCTCTTTCATTGAAGCTTGGTTTGCACCGCCACCAATCCAGCTACCCGCAACAGTTGTCATACCGCGCCATACCGCATCAGGACCATGGCCACCAACAATACTAGGGTCAACAGCACTGACGACTAAAATAGCCAAAGGTCCACCAATAACAATACCCAAGGTACCTACTAAAAACATAATAAGTGCTTTAGGGCCTAAATTAAGTATGGCTCTTAAATCAATACTAATGGTAAGAAGTATTAAACAAGCTGGCAGTAAGTAGCGCGAAGCTACGTAATAAACATTGGACTTATTGCCATCAACTATACCAAATGTATTCAGTAGTGACGGTAAAAAGTAACAAAGTAACAAGGCCGGTACGTATTTATAAAATCTTTTTAGTGCTGGGCGTTCACTGTTTGAGGTTTTAAATATAAACCCCAAAATAACAGCAAGTAAACCAAGTACAACGGCATCATTGGTTATTAATGCACTTTGAGTTTCAACCATAATTTTTCCTATTCTTAATGGTGAGTTTTATTATTATCTTCTAATTCTTCTATCTGATGTTGAATAATCTCAATAGCAGGATCGTCAGGACATTCATCGACAAAAAATTGTAAATCATCTCGTGCCATTTTAGGACAATCGAGTTGATTTAATAAGTAGCCTCTGTCGCGTCTTTCATACGGGTCGTCGCCAATTAATTCCATCAACATTTCTACACACGTTAAAGCATGGCCAAATTTATTTTCGCTTATAAAAGACCATTTTTGTTGAGCTAAGAACAATTTATATACTTCATCATCAAAAATAAGTTCTAGTGGTTCCTGTTCTTGCCCATCATCTTCATCCGCATTTTCAGGGATAATATACCAACTTTGTTGACCGCTACTTGGTTCAATTATGTAGCCTTCCTCATCGCTAATAGCGACATGCACACCAATATCGCCTTGGTTTAAGCTCATGCTAGCATCGAGTTTAGCGTGTTGTAAAAAGTGGCACAGTAAAATAGCTAATGTAGTTGGGGAGCCACTGCGCATGGTTAAGGTATAACTTAAACTATTTAGTTTATGCTCAGGCACTTTTAAGCTTGAGGCACTAAATAGCCAGGTACTATAAAAAGTATCTAATAATTTTTCTAAGCGATCGTGATCGTCGCTGACTTTTAAGCACAAAACATTTATTTGTTGCTCAAAGTCGGTGAGAATGTCAAAACTTGCTGTTAAATCTAATTGAGGATCCCATTTAGACTCAGCTTTAATACAACGATAAATTGCCGCTGGGGTAAATTCATCAAAAGCATCATCAACATAAGATTCATCGTGTTCATCAAACCCGAGGGTGGTCATCAATACTGCAACATTTTAGAAAACGAAGGCGTAGTTTACCTAACTTTAAAGCTATATACCAATATAGTGATGTTTTTGAATACTTGCAGCGAGGTGGAAGAACGAGCTTTACAGACAATACCGTAAAGCTCAAATTATTAAGGTTGACTTTAGAACAACAAAGCTGATTTAGACGTCGCTAAATAACCTATCGCTAAAACAACAACGGTATTAATTACAATGTAAATAATTTTAGCTAGGGTGTTAGTTTGCTTTGAACTTTTAACCCCTATCGCAATATACACAACAACTAAAATTATCTTTTCTAACAACCATAGCTGCTCAAAAGGGTTAATTTTAGCCATAAAAACAAGTGTAAGAGCAGAAACCAACAGTAGTGTATCTATGCTATGACTACCAATAAGTACCAACTTATTCTTAGCTATTTTGCCACTACCAATTCGCGAAAAAGAGCGAACATAAAATAAAATAACACTGAGCATAGCAATTGCCATGTGTGAGTGCTTTACTGCTAAATAATCCATATGCCCCTGTACTTCTATATTTTTGATATTAATCTGGAAAACGAGTTAATACTATTTCTATTTCATTAAGCTTATCGTTAAGCACTTCAACAAGTTTAGGCTCAAAATGCGATCCTTTTTGTGAATTGATTTCATCAACCACTCGTTGCAGTGACCAAGGCTCTTTATAACAGCGTTTATGGCGAAGTGCATCATAAACGTCAGCAAGAGAGACTATTCGGCCAAATACATTTATTTCTTCACCTTTCAATCCATTCGGATAGCCAGAGCCATCCCATTTTTCATGGTGTTCTTTTGCTATAATTGCACCAGCACTAACAATTTCCCTCGGTGAATCTTTTAAAATGCTATAACCTTTATCTGTGTGGGTTTTCATCACTTCCCACTCTTGGCCGTCGAGCTTTCCTGGTTTATTTAAAATAGCATCCGGTATACCTACTTTTCCAACATCATGCAAAGGCGATGCTAATCGAACTAAATCGGCTTCTCGCTTAGATAAGCCATAACCCTCAGCCAATATATGACAAATATTAGCCACACGCTTAACATGATTACCTGTTTCACTTGAGCGCTGCTCTACCGCTTCACTCAATCTATAAACTAATTCCTGCTGAGTTGCTTCTATTTCTGATTGTAACTGCACATTTTCAAATGCTAATTGCACATTTTGCGAAAAAATCTCAATTAAATGACGTTGCGTATCCGTTAATAATTTTGGGATACCTGATATAAATAACATTGAGTTATGATTATATTGACTACTGCAGTAAGCAAATAGGTAATTATCTTTATATACGATTGTTTTGCCACTTAATGCTTGTTGACACGCCGTAAGTTGTTCACTTTTAAGAACCAGCTCTAACTCTTTTCCTTCACTTTGTTCAAAGTCCCCTGTACCTGAACGAACAATAAGCTTTTTGTTATTGTTTTCTTCTGGATTTTGAGCAACTAATGTAGTGGCGTACATTGCTTGATCTGCAATACCTAATAACGAGGTAAGTTGCTGCATTACGCCCTCAGTGAAACTATCTATTGAATGAGCCGAAAATATATCCCTTGAGGCTTTTATTATTTTCTCTAGCCCTTCGCGTGATTGTTCAATAGAAATAATATCGCGATATGAACGAAGACTAGACATAATAACAGTGAATAGTTTTTGCGCCGTTAATTCCGTTTTCGATTTATAATCATTAATATCATAATCAACAATAACTTGTCTTTCAGGTGCTTGACCCGGTTGACCCGTTCGTAAAATAATTCGAATATGATTGTTTTTAGCTGTTTCACGAATGTATTTAGCGACTTGCAAACCCGCATCATCCGTTTCCATTACTACATCAAGCAAAACTATGGCGGCATCAGAGTGCTCGTCTATTAACTTTTTCGCTTCTGCACCAGAGTATGCACTTACAAACTCCAATCGTTTATTTTGAAAATCAAAATCGCTTAATGCCAATTTTGTTACAGCATGAACCTCAGGTTCGTCGTCAACGATTAATACTTTCCAGGTGCCCTGTTCTATTTTACTAACAGGCTCTTGAGGCTCATCTGAAAATAAGAAATCATCCATCATAGCTAAAATTTCCTCGCAGCATTTTTTAATACACAAGTAGACAATTTTTACTATTTAAGGCCACTGTGCGAGCGTTACACGGTCATTATTACCAAGGTCTTTCACTGTTTTAATATTAACAAACGCCATTTTTTCAAAGAAATGACGAACAGCTTCACCTTGCTCAAAACCGTGTTCTATTAAAAGATAGCCATTAGATAGCAAATAGTCACGTGATTGTGTAATTATTTGTTTAATATCAGACATTCCGCAATCATCAGCCACTAATGCCGATAAAGGCTCAAAACGCACATCGCCCTGATTTAAATGTATATCGTTGCTTTCGATGTAAGGTGGGTTTGTGACTATTAGATTAAACTTTTCACCGTGCAACTCACTAAACCAGTTGCTTTGTTTAACGTGCACGTTATTAATTGCCAATCGCTGCTGGTTACGTGTAGCAAGTGCAACGGCATCACTTACTCTATCTACTGCAATAATTTGCCAATCAGGCATTTCACTACCCAGTGCCAACGCAATTGCACCAGTACCCGTGCCTAAATCAAGTACTTTAGCTGTAGCAGGAACAGCCACTTCAAGTGCTTGTTCTACTAATGTTTCAGTATCAGGGCGAGGTATTAAGGTTGTTGCGTTAACTTCAAGCGATAAACTCCAAAACTCACGTTGCCCTGTAATATGTGCAACAGGTTCACCGTTTAAACGTCGTTGGCAAAATGTATTAAATTGCTGTTGTTGCTTAGCGTTAAGTTCATGCTCTGGCCAAGTAAAAAGGTAACTGCGAGGTTTTTGAAGAATATGTAGAAGTAAAACTTGTGCGTCTAATTTAGCACTTTCGCTGCTAGGTGCTAATAAATTAGCGCCTGCAGCAATTGCTTGTTCAAGAGTTTGGCTCACGATTACTCGTCGCCCATAGCCGCTAATAAGTCAGCTTGATACTCTTGCATTAATGGGTCAATAACGCAGCTTAAATCACCCGCTACCACTTCGTTTAAACGATAAAGTGTTAAGTTAATGCGGTGATCGGTAATACGACCTTGCGGGTAGTTATAAGTACGGATACGTTCAGAACGATCGCCACTACCAACTAAGTCACGACGTTCAGATGCTTCTGCCGCATGGCGCTTTTCATCTTCAGCTTGTTGCAAACGTGCTGCAAGTACTGACATCGCTTTAGCGCGGTTTTTATGCTGCGAACGCTGATCCTGACACTCAACCACAACACCGGTAGGTATATGTGTAAGTCGAATAGCAGAATCGGTTTTGTTAACGTGCTGACCACCTGCGCCTGATGCACGAAATGTATCAACTTTTAAATCTGCGGTATTAATTTGTATCGCTTCGGCCTCTGGTACTTCCGCCATTACCGCAACAGTACACGCAGAGGTATGCACTCGCCCTTGTGATTCAGTTTCTGGCACACGTTGTACACGGTGTACACCTGATTCAAACTTTAATTGACCGTAGACGCCTTCGCCACTGATATTCGCAATCACTTCTTTGTAACCACCGTGCTCACCTTCATTGGTGCTCACAACTTCTACTTTCCATTTTTTAGTTTCTGCATAGCGGCTGTACATACGGAATAAATCGCCAGCAAAAATAGCCGCTTCATCACCGCCTGTTCCAGCGCGTACTTCAACAAACACATTATTGTTATCTCGCGGATCTTTTGGCAACATTAATACTTGAATTTGATCCTCAATTACCAAAATTTGTGCTTTAGCTTCTTTATATTCTTCTTGCGCCATTTCACGCATTTCAGGGTCAGAATCTTTAAGCATCTCTTCTGCACTGGCTAAATTGTCTTGCGTTTCTTTATAAGTTAAAAACGTTTTTACAATCTCTTCAAGCTCGGAGTATTCTTTTGAAAGCCCACGAAAACGATTTTGATCACTAATGACCGACGGGTCGCTTAGCAGCGCTTGTACTTCTTCGTAACGCTCTACTAAGGTTTCTAATTTATTATAAACAGACTCTTTCATTTAACGGTTATTCCTGATCAATACCTAACATTTTTTTCAACTGGTTTAGCTGCGCCACTTCACCTTTTTTCGCTGCATCTTGTATTGCACGGGTAGGCGCGTGCATTAAGCGATTGGTTAATTTATTGGCCAACTCTAAAATTACTTTTTCTGCGTCTTTACCACTAGAGAGCTGACTAACGGCTCTTTCCACTAATTCCGACTTTATTGTTTGTACATCATTTCGATAATGGCGAATTAAATCTACCGAATCGAGTGAGCGCATCCACATTGCAAATTCTTTGGTGCGTTCAGTGATAATTATTTGTGCTTGTTCAGCCGCTTGTTCTCGTGCCGCCATATTCTCGCTTACAATGGTTTGTAAGTCATCAACGGAATATAAATAGGCTGCATCAAGTTCTCCTACCTGGCTTTCTATATCGCGTGGAACCGCAATATCAATAAATAGCATAGGTTTATGGCGTCGCTGTTTAAGCGCTTGCTCAACAACCCCTTTACCAATAATTGGTAATGTACTGGCGGTAGAACTAATCACGATATCCGCTTTATATAAACGTTCAGGCAGTTGCGCTAATGCAATAACATCCGCAGACACTTCATCAGCTAAGCTACGCGCTCGTTCAATTGTTCTATTGGCAACGGTGATATTTTGCGGCTCATTTTGGTATAAGTGTTTAGCTACCAGTTCAATTGTTTCGCCTGCACCAATTAATAAAACTTTGGTTTTGTCGAGTTTGCCATAAATATGTTTTGCCAAGTTAACGGCGGCAAACGCCACTGAAACAGCGCTTGCACCAATATTGGTTTCTGTACGAACTTCTTTAGCAACCGAAAATGTTTTTTGAAACAACCTATCAAATGTAACACCTACAGCATCATGCGTTTTGGCGCTATTGTAGGCTTGCTTAATTTGCCCTAAAATTTGCGGTTCACCCAAAACTAAAGAGTCTAACCCGCAAGCAACACGCATTAAGTGCTTTATTGCCTCGTTATTTTCATAGCAATATATATTCTTAATCAGTTCAAGTTCATCCAAACCATGGAAACTGGCAAGCCAACTCAACAGTGTTTGGGAATTTTGCTGAGCAAGGCTACAATAGACTTCAGTTCGATTACAGGTAGAAACAATTACAGCTTCATTAAAGTCGGCGTGGCCACTTAATTGTTGCAACGCCTCTGAAATTTGCTCAGGCGAAAAAGCCACTTTCTCACGTAATTCTACGGAAGCGGTTTTGTGATTAATACCGAGTGCTATTATGGTCATATGTGCCAAATATTGCTGAGCCCTACTTCAAAGGCGGCAATTTTATCAAAAATCAGCGGAATATGGAAAGTAAGGAACAACATTTGATTCGACAATATTTTATTTTACTCATGTTTTTTTTATTTTTAGGCGGTTGCGCCCAACAAATAACATCTAAAACAATACTTTATGACAATTGGAAAGCTCACCTAGCAGATCAAAAAACTTGGCATGTAAAAGGTAAATTGGCTTTTATAAGCCCAGATGAGCGCCAATCTGCAAATTTAAATTGGCAACAAACCAAAAACAATAACAATTTAGTGCTTACCTCATTTATTGGTACGCGTATTTTGCAACTCAGACAAACAAGCGAAGGCGCAGAACTAGAATTTGATGACGATAAGTATTACGACACAAATGCCGCACAACTTCTTAAGCGTTTAACTGGTTTTACTCTCCCTGTTAATAATGCTGAAAATTGGTTAAAAGGCACAATTGACGCGCAAAGTTTAAAAGTCGATGAACTTGGTCGTGCCACACAAGTACTGTGGTTCGATGACATAGGTAAAAAGTGGCAAATAGAGTATGCCAGCTATATACAAAGTGCAGGATATTGGCTGCCAACAAAAATAACATTAAAACACCAAAAAATTAAAATCAAAATTCAACTCTACGATTGGCAATTTAATTAAATATGAATAACACGACGTCTTTTACACTTATTGCTCCGGCAAAACTCAACTTATTTTTACACATTAATGGTCGCCGTGAAGATGGCTATCATGAGTTAGAAACGTTATTTACTTTTTTAAATTTTGGTGACGAACTGACTTTTGAGCTGATAGATACACCCGACATTTTTATAACAGGTGATACTAAAGGCATACCATTAACCGATAATCTAATCTATAAAGCCGCTTTATTATTAAAAACTCAGAGTAAAACACGACTGGGTGTAAAAATAAATTTAATAAAACGTTTACCAATGGGTGGCGGTGTTGGCGGTGGTTCGTCTGATGCTGCGACCACGTTATTGGCCTTAAATAAACTCTGGAAAATTGATCGTAGTTTAGATGAATTAGCACGTTTAGGGTTACAACTAGGGGCTGATGTTCCTGTATTTGTTCGAGGTCAAAGCGCCATAGCACATGGGATTGGCGAAGAATTACACCAGGTAGAACTTGAGCAAAAATGGTACTGCGTCGTACACCCAAATCAACATGTAAGTACAGCTACAATATTTACGCATCCGGATTTAAAACGCGATACACCAAAAATTTTAGGCGATTGGAAACACCATACTTTGACCAACGATTGTGAGCCTTTAGTTAAAAAGCTCTGTCCCGAGGTTGAAAAGACCCTCCAGTGGTTGCTAAAATACGCTCCGTCGAAGATGACCGGAACAGGTTCATGTTGTTTTGTAGAATTTGCGAGTCAAGTTCAAGCACAAGATGTACTTGCTAATCTCCCCCATACTTGGCAGGGATTTATCGCCTCAAGCGTTAATATCTCCCCTGCTCATACGGAGTTAGCCGCCATATTCGATCAATGAAGTAACGTACAAGTAATAATAAGTTAACTCGCAGTGGTATTTATCATTGCCCGTTAGTCCAAAATTTCAGTGCCTGAGGAACCCAACCGTGCCTGACATGAAGCTCTTCGCTGGTAACGCAACACCTGAGTTAGCTCAAAAAGTTGCAAAACGTTTATATATTGAATTAGGCGATGCTGTTGTTGGCCGTTTTAGCGACGGTGAGATCAGTGTTCAAATAAATGAAAATGTTCGTGGCTCGGATGTTTTTATATTGCAATCAACCTGTGCCCCTACAAACGATAACCTTATGGAACTTATCGTTATGGTTGATGCACTACGTCGTGCATCTGCAGGTCGTATTACTGCCGTCATTCCTTATTTTGGTTATGCCCGTCAAGATCGTCGTGTACGTTCTGCCCGTGTACCAATTACTGCTAAAGTTGTTGCAGATTTCTTATCAAGCGTTGGTGTTGACCGTGTTCTTACGGTTGATTTACACGCAGAGCAAATCCAAGGCTTCTTTGATGTACCAGTGGATAACGTATTCGGTAGCCCTGTATTACTTGAAGATATGAAAGAGCGTCATTTTGATGATGTCGTGATTGTATCTCCAGATATTGGTGGTGTTGTACGAGCTCGCGCTATTGCAAAATTACTAAATGATACTGATTTAGCTATTATTGATAAACGCCGCCCACAAGCAAACGTTTCTCAAGTAATGCATATTATTGGTGACGTTGAAGGCCGTGATTGTATTATCGTCGATGATATGATTGATACCGGTGGTACCTTATGTAAAGCAGCTGAAGCACTTAAAGAACATGGTGCAAAGCGTGTATTTGCTTATGCTACCCACCCGATTCTTTCAGGTAAAGCAGCAGAAAATTTACGTGACTCAGTAATTGATGAAGTTATTGTAACTGACTCAATTCCATTATCTGAGGAACTTAAAGCCCTTGATAAAATTAAGGTATTAACGCTTGCAGATATGTTAGCGGAAACTATTCGTCGTATTAGTAACGAGGAATCTATTTCAGCGATGTTCGAGCACTAAAATCAAACATTTCTGAATATAAAAGCGCCTTTAGGCGCTTTTTTTGTAAGCGATGTATATTTTAAAATCGTGTGGTGGTATGATAGCGCGCCTTTTGGCTGGGGTCCTTGGTCGCAAAGGCCCTACACATTTAATTATTGGAGACATCATGTCTAACAAAACTTACACTTATAACGCTGAACTTCGCGTAGAAACTGGTACTGGTGCGAGCCGCCGCCTACGTCGCGAAGACAAAGTTCCAGCAATCCTTTACGGAGCTGATAAAGAAGCTTTATCACTTACTTTTGCTCATAAAGATATGATCAAAGCACAAGAAGACGAAGGCTTTTACACGCATATCCTTACGCTTAACGTAGATGGCGAAGCTGTTGAAGTAATCTTAAAAGATATCCAACGTCACCCATTCAAGCCTAAGCTTACTCACCTTGATTTCCAACGTGTAGATGCTACTCATAAATTTCAAACTAAAGTTCCTCTACACTTCATCGGTGAAGAGATTGTAACTAAAGCTGGCGCAACTGTTGTTCACCAGTTAACTGAAGTTGAAATTACGTGTCTTCCAAAAGCACTTCCAGAATTCATTGAAGTAGATGTTTCTAAGTTTGTTGTTGGCGATTCTGTTCATATTTCTGACCTTACTTTCCCTAAAGGCGTTAGCTCTGTAGATTTAGGTAAAGGCGAAGGCCATGATCAGTCTATCCTGACTATCAAAGCAAACAAAGCAGCTCCAGTTGAAGACGACGCTGCAGCAGCAGAATAATTTTTAAGGTCTCGCAACCTTGAATTCTATTCAAATGCTTGTGGGCCTGGCTAATCCAGGCCCCGAATACGCAAACACACGCCACAATGCAGGTGCTTGGTTTATCGAGCAAATCGCTGCACGCTATAACTGCACTCTAAAACACGATCCTAAGTATCACGGCCTTACAGGCAAAGTGATAATTCAAGGCCAAGAATTCAAATTATTGATCCCCACTACTTACATGAATTTAAGTGGTAAAGCGGTCAGTAGTTTAGCTAATTTTTTCAAAATCCCTGTCGAGGACATTTTAGTTGCCCATGACGAATTGGATTTAGACCCAGGCGTTGCCAAATTAAAAAAAGGCGGCGGGCATGGCGGTCATAATGGTTTAAAAGACATTATTGCAAAAATGGCAAATCAAAAAGACTTTATGCGCTTGCGCATTGGTGTAGGTCATCCGGGGCATCGTGAAATGGTAACTGGTTGGGTGCTTGGAAAAGCGGCCAAAGAAGACCAAGAAAAAATGGATGCTGCTGTTGATGAAGCAGTTCGTTGCATGGAAATGCTTGCAAAAGATGGTGTGTTAAAAGCACAAAACAGACTACATTCGTTTAAACCCTAGTAACTTGGGTCCAAGTACACCGTTTAAACGAATTCTAAACAAGGTATCTTACTATGGGTTTTAAATGTGGCATCGTTGGCTTGCCTAACGTTGGTAAATCAACGCTTTTCAATGCACTAACTAAAGCGGGTATTGAAGCCGCTAACTTTCCTTTTTGTACCATTGAGCCTAATACAGGTGTGGTACCTGTGCCAGATCCTCGTCTAGACGAACTTGCTAAAATTGTTAATCCTCAACGAATTCTTACCACTAGTATGGAATTTGTAGACATTGCAGGATTAGTAAAAGGCGCATCTAAAGGTGAAGGCCTTGGTAACCAGTTTTTAGCTAATATTCGTGAAACCGATGCAATTGGCCACGTAGTTCGCTGTTTTGAAGATGAAAACATCATCCACGTAGCTGGTACTATTGACCCTGCTGACGATATTGACGTAATCAACACTGAGTTAGTACTTGCTGATATGGATAGCGCTGAAAAAGCCCTTTTCCGTAACGCAAAAAAAGCAAAAGGTGGTGATAAAGACGCCAAAGAGCAAAATGCCGTACTTGAAAAAGTAAAAGTACATCTTGATGAAGGCTTAACTTTACGAGCTTTAGCATTAACTAAAGAAGAAAAAGCAGCAATCAGCTCTATCAACTTCTTAACTATTAAACCAACTATGTATATTGCAAACGTTGCTGAAGATGGTTTTGAAAATAATCCATACCTTGACCGTGTACGCGCTATTGCTGCAGCTGAAGATGCGATTGTTGTTCCTGTATGTGCTGCTATCGAATCTGAGCTTTCAGAATTAGATGACGAAGACAAGCTTGAGTTTATGGCTGATCTTGGCTTAGAAGAGCCTGGCCTTAATCTTGTTATTCGTGGTGGTTATGAATTACTACAATTACAAACTTATTTCACTGCGGGTGTTAAAGAAGTGCGTGCATGGACAATCCCTGTAGGTGCAACAGCGCCACAAGCAGCGGGTAAAATCCATACCGACTTCGAGCGTGGCTTTATTCGTGCGCAAACGATTGCTTTTGACGACTTTGTTGCCTTTAAAGGTGAAAGCGGCGCAAAAGAAGCAGGTAAGATGCGTCAAGAAGGTAAAGAGTACATTGTTAAAGATGGCGATGTAATGAACTTCTTATTCAACGTATAAGTCAAATGAAACCAAATTAGTATTGGTAATAATTTTAAAGGCTCGTTTTTACGAGCCTTTTTTGTACCTCCAACGTTATAAACTTATAACATTGGCATAGCCACAACCTAAATGCCTACGTTTAATCTAAAAATACACCCTAAGCAGAAGATCAAACCTCAATAATAAGTACCTCTTAAACAAATTAATGTTAAGATTTAACCAGAGCGTAATAATTTGTTGAATAATCAAACACCTTCAAACTATTGGTTTTTGCTTTTTTTATTTAGCGACAAATTTTGTATGTGAATTGCACTCAAAAAATCATCATTTTTATTAAAATTTAGCCGCTTAGCTTAATTTTCCTGCAAACAAACACAGTTAAGTGTTTTTTTGCAAAAAAGGTGTTGACGAATTTGGGTCATATCAGCATAATACGCCCCGCACTCAGCGATGAAGTGCTAACAAAAAAAGATGGCTAAGTAGCTCAGCTGGTTAGAGCACATCACTCATAATGATGGGGTCACAGGTTCAAATCCCGTCTTAGCCACCATATTTTTTGTTGCTCAATGAAGAGTTTAAAATAACTACCTTGTGTGCGGGAGTGGCGGAATTGGTAGACGCGCTGGATTTAGGTTCCAGTATCTTAGGATGTGAGAGTTCAAGTCTCTCCTTCCGCACCATAATTCTTGATAAGAATTAAAACTATCAATTGTTATTGTTGGGATATCGCCAAGCGGTAAGGCACCAGGTTTTGATCCTGGCATTCCCAGGTTCAAATCCTGGTATCCCAGCCAACAATGGCTAAGTAGCTCAGCTGGTTAGAGCACATCACTCATAATGATGGGGTCACAGGTTCAAATCCCGTCTTAGCCACCATTTCTTTTTAGAAGTGGCTCTGCAAGAGTTAAATTGCACTCAATGAAGAGTCTAAAATAACTACCTGTGTTTTATAACACAAACGATGCGGGAGTGGCGGAATTGGTAGACGCGCTGGATTTAGGTTCCAGTAACTTCGGTTGTGAGAGTTCAAGTCTCTCTTTCCGCACCATGTTCTTGATACGAACTAAAAATATCAATTAATTCTTTGTTGGGATATCGCCAAGCGGTAAGGCACCAGGTTTTGATCCTGGCATTCCCAGGTTCAAATCCTGGTATCCCAGCCAACTTCTTCTACCAAGGAAAGTTGGATAAAAGAATAACTCTTGCTTAGAGTTTAAATGAGCAAATTAGTGATGCGGGAGTGGCGGAATTGGTAGACGCGCTGGATTTAGGTTCCAGTATCTTAGGATGTGAGAGTTCAAGTCTCTCCTTCCGCACCATGTTCTGATAAGAACTAAAATTATAAAAGAATTCTTTGTTGGGATATCGCCAAGCGGTAAGGCACCAGGTTTTGATCCTGGCATTCCCAGGTTCAAATCCTGGTATCCCAGCCAACTTCTTCTACCAAGGAAAGTTGAATAAAAGAATTACTCTAGCTTAGAGGTTAAATGAGCACATTAGTGATGCGGGAGTGGCGGAATTGGTAGACGCGCTGGATTTAGGTTCCAGTAACTTAGGTTGTGAGAGTTCAAGTCTCTCCTTCCGCACCATGTTCTTATTAAGAACTAAAACTAATGCAAATTTATAGTTGGGATATCGCCAAGCGGTAAGGCACCAGGTTTTGATCCTGGCATTCCCAGGTTCAAATCCTGGTATCCCAGCCAATTTGTTAAACTACCCCACCTATTTCTTCATTTAAGTACTTCAGTATAAAATCATTAATTTTAATAGGTTTGCTATAATAATACCCTTGTAAATAATCACATTTCATTGCTGTGAGTGTATTTCTAAGCGCTTTATTTTCAATGCCCTCTGCCACTACTTTACAATTAAGTCTGCTAGCTAAAAATAACGTTGATTCTACAATCGCATAGTCAGCGGGTTGTGTTAGCATATCTTTAATAAATGACCGGTCTATTTTTATTTGGTTGATTGGTAACTCTCTTAGTAATGATAACGAAGAAAATCCAGTCCCAAAATCATCTACACTAAACTCAAAGCCGCGGTCGTTAAGCTTGTACATCATAGTGCGAGCGGCTTCTATATTTGTCATCATAGCACCCTCTGTGATTTCAAAAATTATTGAGTCACTCAACGTCGGATCGACACTGATTAATTGCTCAATAAGCTCATAAAAATCTTGGCTCTCTAAATCCCTTGTTGATAAATTTACGTGAATAGCCCCGATAAACCCCAAAGCTTTTAACGACTTTAAATGATTTATAGTTTCTAACACCACCCACTTGGAAATATTTAAAATTAACCCCATTTGCTCAGCTGTTTTAATAAACACCTCAGGGCTAATAAATGAACCATCACTTTGTGGCCAGCGTATTAATGCTTCAGCTCCATGCATTTCATTAAGGTTAGAAGAAAATATTGGTTGTAAATAAAGCTCAAACTCTTCATTTTTCAATGCTTGCTTTATAAGTAAGGACATATCAAATAAATTATCCGCCCTAATGCTCAAATCCTTACAATAAATAACACTCTGTTGCTGTGTCTTTTTTGCTTCATGCAGCGCTAAATCAGCCTGTTTGAATAGTTCGTTAGTTTGCATACTATGTTTGGGGTAATAGCTCACTCCAATTCTTAGCTTAACGCGTATAGTTTGTTCATAAATTAAAAAAGGTTTTTGTACTGACTTATTTATTAATTGAATACATAAATCATACTTATCCTGAGTGGCTGAGTTTAAAAGCAATGCAAATTCATCTCCCCCAATTCTATATAACTTAGCAATCTCGGATAAGTGTTGGCTTAATGTTTTGGAAAATGCACACAACAACAAATCCCCAAAATTATTTCCATAAGTATCGTTTACACGTTTAAAGTTATTTAAATCTATTAAAAACAAAATGAAAGGTTGGTTATATTCTATGTTCTCATTGAGTACATTAAAGAATTTTTTACGTTTAGGTAGGTTAGTTAAACTATCGTGTTCAGCTAGAAATTGTTGGTGTTGAGCTGATCGCTCTAGCTCTAAGATACTTTTGAGGCTTAACCTAACAACTAAATACACAAATGTGCCGCCACCAACTAAAATAAATGAAACACTAGTTGCTACAAACGGTTCACCACCATAAAAAGTAAAATAATAAAGTACCCAACAGTAGCCAAAAATAAACAGCACAATTAAAATAAGCAATAAGCTCCATGCAAACCGATTCGTTTTTTTGCATACTTGTATTGTTGGTTTGATACTTACAGTTAACAGTAATATCCCTACTATAATCATAAAAATAAATGGCTTATCCACAGACACTCTTTAAATGCAATTTGTTATACATTTAGTATGGCTAATAAATCTAATAACGAAATAAAATACATTAAAAAGCTCAGGGTAGCCCACTTACCAAATATGATTGTTGTTTTATGAAGAGGTTATAACTTTTAAGGGCGCGATTAACAGCATTGTTAATCGCTTTATTAGGGGGTAATCTTTTTAGAAACTAACTTAGCTCTCCGCTAATGGCATATTTTAACACCCAGTTTTTTATTGGCCCTGTATTATTAGCCATTTTTAAAAACTGGCTACGTGCCCATTTAAGCGGCGCTACTTGGTTAGAAAAGCCAAAGTAACAGGCATCCATCATGCTCATCATTAACAAATTAGCCTTACGGCGAGCTCGCTCATATTCTTTAAGCATTAACGGGCACCCTATATCCCCAGCATTGTCTAAAACCTCAGCAAGTGCCACTACGTCCTGAAAACCTAAATTTACACCCTGCCCTGCAAGCGGATTAATTGTATGTGCAGCGTCGCCCACTAAAACCAAACGCCCTTGCGAATAGTTGTTAGCATGTTGGCGAGTAAGCGGAAATATCGCATGGGTTTGTACTTCAAAGTCTCCAGCAAGCTCTGGAAATTTATTAAGTATGTGCGTTTTTAACTGAGTTGGGCTTAGCCCTTTAAATGCTTGCAGTGTATTTGCATCGTCGTACCAAATTAAATTAGCGTACGGTGCCTGCATTGGCAAAAATGCGAGTGGCCCACTTGGCGTAAACTGCTGCCAGGTTTTAATTTGTTGCGGCGCATCGAGTTTAATTAACACCCCCATGCAATGCTGCTGGTACTGCCACCCCGTAATACCAATATTCGCCTTATCACGCAATTGCGACTGCCCACCATCGGCTGCAATTACTAAATCAGCGGTATAGGTTTGAGCTCCATACTCAAGCGTAATTAAATCACTGGTTTGCTCTATTTTAGTAATCGGTGTGGCTTGCTCAATAACTTCAATATTGTATTGTGCAAATTGCTGCCACAAACAGGCTTGAATTAAATTATTTTCAATCAAATGACCTAAATGCGTGGTGTTTATATCGGCGCAATCAAATAACAAATTGTCACCACCGCGCTCAAAAGCCTCTAATTGTTGATAAGGCGCTATGCGGTTTTGTCTTAAAAGCGGCATGGCACCTAATTCATCAAGCAAATTTTCTGAAAAACGATTAATAGCCGACACTCTAATATCCACCTTATCACTACTAAGAAGCTGTGATGGGTCTATTAGGTGTTTTTCGATTATGCGAACGCCAAAGCCTTGCTGGGCAAGCTTTATCGCCATAGCCGCGCCAACCATGCCCCCACCAACCACTATCACATTATTTTTAGTCATGTTTTTCATCATTTTATTATTACTTGAGTCTGTTTTGATTGTATCAAAATTAATTTGTTTTATACCAGAGGATATCCCTAACAGCACATTAAACTGGCCTCGTATTGATTTGAGATCACAAACATGAAAACTATACTTGGATCTGGGCGGGTATCCAGCTAAAATACGCGTCCTTTAAGTGAGCATGCTTGCTCCTTAATCCTGTTTCAAGCACATTTTTGTGCCACTATCGAATTGAACACGAGGCTATATTTCAATGAGCAAAAAGCTGCATATTAAAACCTGGGGTTGTCAGATGAACGAATACGACTCTCAGAAAATGGCTGAACTTTTAGATGCCACTAACGGCTACCAGCTAACTGAAGATGCAACAGATGCCGACGTAATCTTACTTAACACCTGTTCAATTCGTGAAAAAGCACAAGAAAAAGTATTTCACCAATTAGGTCGTTGGAAGTTGTTAAAAGACGACAAGCCAGATTTAATAATTGGTGTAGGTGGGTGTGTTGCCTCACAAGAAGGTGACTCTATTCGTCAACGAGCGCCATTTGTAGATGTTATTTTTGGCCCACAAACACTACACCGTTTACCAGAAATGATTAAACAAGTGCAGGGCGACAAAGGCTCATCGGTAGTTGATATTTCATTCCCAGAGATTGAAAAATTTGACCGCCTGCCAGAGCCAAAAGCTGATGGCCCATCTGCATTTGTATCAATTATGGAAGGCTGTTCTAAATACTGTACTTTTTGTGTTGTACCTTATACTCGCGGCGAAGAAGTTAGTCGCCCAGTCGATGACGTATTACTTGAAATTGCACAGCTTGCTGAGCAAAACGTACGTGAAGTAAATCTTTTAGGTCAAAACGTAAACGCATACCGCGGCGATACGCACGATGGCGAAATTTGTTACTTCTCTGATTTAATTCGTCTTATAGCAGCTATTGATGGTATTGACCGTATTCGTTACACCACATCGCACCCGGTAGAATTTACCCCAGACATCATTGAGGTTTACGCCGATGTACCAGAGCTTGTAGATCACTTACACCTACCAGTACAAAGTGGTTCAGACCGTATATTAAACCTGATGAAACGTGGCCATACGGCAATTGAATACAAATCGACAATTCGTAAGTTACGTAAAATTCGCCCTAACCTAAGCATGTCGTCAGATTTCATTATTGGTTTTCCAGGCGAAAGTAAAGAAGACTTTGAAGCAACCATGAAGCTTATTAGCGACATTGGTTTTGATATGAGCTTTAGCTTTATTTACAGTGCGCGCCCAGGTACGCCAGCGGCAGATTTGCCAGATGACGTAACAGAGCAAGAGAAAAAAGAACGCTTATACTTACTACAAAACCGTATTACACAAATGGCGCAGCAAATTAGCCGTCAAATGTTCGATACAGAGCAACGTATCCTTGTTGAAGGTCCTTCTAAGAAGAACCCAATGGAATTACGTGGCCGTACCGAAAACAACCGTGTAGTAAACTTTGTTGGCCCGCACACAGTGATCGGACAGTTTGTTGATGTACGTATTACCGAAGCACTGCCTAACTCTTTACGTGGTGACTTAATTCGTACAGAATCAGAAATGAACTTACGACGTGAAGTCGCTCCTTCAGCTATTTTAACTAAAGCTGCAGCTGCAGAGCCAAAACCAGACACTGTTAACGAAATTGGCGTAGCTACTTTCGTTCCTTAGTCACACAATTAGCGCCAGTTAACGCTGGCGCAGTACGATAGGAAGCAATTTTGAGTAATCAGTTAAAAACGTTAGAGATTTATTTAGAACCTGCCGATAACAAACGCCTTTCTTCTTTATGTGGCCCGTTTGACGAAAACATCAAACAAATTGAACGCCACCTGGCTGTTGAAATAATTCACCGTGACAACTTTTTTAAAGTAACCGGTAAACTACACAACTGCGCCGGCGCTGTAGAAATCTTAAAAAACCTTTATGTTGATACTCAACCAGTGCGTGGTGTTTTAGGCGAAATAGAACCCGACGCCGTTCATTTAGCTATTACCGAATCAAAAGCCTTAGAGCAAGATGCATCAAGCAGCGCTTATGGCAAAGAAATGGTGATTAAAACCCGCCGTGGTGTTATTAAACCACGTAACGACAACCAAGGTGTTTATGTGGCTAATATTTTAAACCACGACATTACCTTTGGTATTGGCCCTGCTGGTACTGGTAAAACTTACCTTGCAGTTGCTGCCGCCGTTGACGCCCTTGAGCGCCAAGAAATACGCCGCATATTATTAACGCGTCCTGCTGTAGAAGCGGGCGAAAAGCTTGGCTTTTTACCAGGCGATTTAAGTCAAAAAATAGACCCATACCTGCGCCCTCTTTACGATGCGCTTTTTGAAATGCTAGGTTTTGAAAGAGTAGAAAAACTCATCGAAAAAAATATCATCGAAGTCGCCCCGCTTGCTTACATGCGCGGACGTACTTTAAACGATGCCTTTATTATTTTAGATGAAAGCCAAAATACCACCGCCGAGCAAATGAAAATGTTTTTAACCCGTATAGGGTTTAACTCAAAAGCGGTGATTACAGGCGATATTACACAGGTCGATTTACCTCGTAGCACACGCTCAGGCCTTCGCCATGCAATTGAAGTGCTTGATGGCGTAAACGAAATTAGCTTTAACTACTTCAAAGCCCACGACGTAGTACGCCACCCTGTTGTAGCACGCATAGTTGAAGCCTACGAGCGTAACGACGAAAGCGAGCGACTTAAGCGCATTGAAAAGCAAAATGCAAAAGACGCACTTGCAGCTCTTCAACAGCCTACTACTAAAGAGTAATACTTTGACAACCGAACTTGATTTACAAATAGCCTGTGAGTTTGACAACCTCCCAAGCGAAGAACAATTTGCACTGTGGGCCGACAAAGCCCTTAGCCAATACCGTGACGAGTCAGAACTCAGCATCGTTATTAGCGACGAAGCGCAATCGCAACAACTTAATAACGACTATCGCGGTAAAAATAAACCAACCAACGTACTGTCGTTTGAATTTGAAGCACCACCCGGAATAGATATTCCTTTGGTTGGTGATTTAATTATTTGCCCAGCCATTGTATTAGCTGAAGCAATTGAGCAAGAAAAGTCATTTCATGATCACTTTGCTCACATGGTTATTCACGGATGCTTGCATTTGATTGGATTTGACCATATAAAGAGTGAAGATGCTTTTGAGATGGAAAGCATAGAAAAGCAATTACTTGCAGAGCTAAACATAGCAGACCCATACCGGGACGAAATTTAAATTAACGGAGCAATTAGACGCAATGAGCGACGGTAACTCGCAATCTAGCCAGGGTTCTTCTGGCAAAACGTGGTTGGGTAGAATAGCCCAAATGTTGCAAGGGGAACCCCAGAATAGAGAAGAGCTGGTCGAAGTTATTGCCGATGCGCAAGAACGAGACGTAATCGATCCAGAAACAAAAGAGATGATAGAAGGTGTGCTTGGCGTGTCTGAGCTTAAAGTGCGAGACATAATGGTTCCGCGCTCACAAATGATCACTCTTGAGATCGACAGCCCGCTTGAAGAGCTAATTCCAATGATGGTCGATTCAACTCACTCACGTTTTCCAGTGGTGATTGAAGACAAAGACCATGTAGAAGGTTTTTTACTCGCTAAAGATTTGCTACCGCTTATCTTAAATAAAGACGAGCACTTACCATCAATACGCGATTATTTACGCCCAGCTATGGTAGTGCCAGAAAGCAAACGTGTTGATACATTGCTAAATGAATTTCGTCAGCAACGCTACCATATGGCCGTTGTTATTGACGAATATGGCGGCGTATCGGGCTTAGTAACGATTGAAGATATTCTTGAAATAATTGTTGGCGAAATCGAAGATGAGCACGACGAAGAAGAAGAACATCAAGATATTCGTCAACTTGCTAAACATGTTCACGTAGTGCAAGCACTCACACCTGTAGATGACTTTAACGAGCACTTTAAAACAGGTTACAGCACAGACGAAGCCGACACTATTGGCGGGACTGTACTGCACGCATTTGGCCATATGCCAAGTCGTGGTGAAACGATTGATATAGAAGGTTACCAATTTAAAGTAACCAACGCCGACAATCGTCGTATTTTGCAACTGCAAGTCACCGTTCCTAAGGCTGATGATAACGACATTGAAGAAACTGCTAACTAGGCTTACCGTATTAGCAAAAGATAAAAAAGCATGGCTCGCACTCGTTGCGGGCCTTATTTTAACTTTTGGCTATGCCCCCTTTGAAATTTGGCCCATCGTATTTATTAGCCTTGCAGCCATAATTTTTTGCATCAACCCAAATAATACCGGTAAAGCACACGCAAAAAGCGCCGCTAAGTATGGCTTTATATTTGGCCTAGGCTGGTTTGGTGCAGGTATAAGCTGGGTACATGTTTCTATTGCCACCTTTGGCGGCATGCCGCTTATTGCGTCGCTCTCGTTAATGGCCTTACTGTGTTCATACTTAGCGTTATTCCCAGCCCTTGCCTTTTGGGCAACTACTCGCTTTGCCACAGGCCCTAAAAGCTTTGGCGCATCACTAATTGCCTGCTTTGCAATTAGTGAGTATTTACGTGGCACTGTACTTACCGGTTTCCCGTGGTTAAGTTTTGGCTATACACAAACTGACGGACCTTTTAGGCTGCTTGCCCCTTATATTGGCGAGTTTGGCTTAACACTTACCTGTGTCGCTATTGGCTTTGCACTGTATAGACTTACCCAAAAAGATATTAAAACCCCAGCACTTACTGCCTCTGCTGTTGCGCTTATTTTTACAGGTGCAAACACCACAGGCAGTATTCATTACACTGATAAAAACATGTCAGTATTGCTTGTACAAGGCAACATACAGCAACACTTGCGCTTTGAGCCAAGTGAGTTTTGGACCACAATGAGCAAATACCAAGATATGACGCGCCCACATTGGGATGCCGACTTAATAGTATGGCCAGAAGCCGCAGTGCCTGAAATAGAAATGCTTGCCGATTCCTACCTAGCCAATTTAGACAGTGCCGCCTCGTTTAATAAAACCGCCCTTGTAACCGGTATTGTTGACTATCAACTAGACACTAAAACCATTTACAACACCCTTATTGTGGTCGGTAATAAAGAGCACAACGACGATCAGGGCCACTATCGCTATTTAGACAAAAACCGCTATCGCAAGCATCAGCTACTCCCTATTGGCGAATTTGTACCGTTTCAAGATATATTGCGCCCAATAGCACCACTATTTGATTTACCTATGTCGTCGTTTACCCGTGGTGATAAAGTACAAAACAACTTACGCGCCAATGGCTATAACCTGCTACCCGCCATTTGCTACGAAATAGTATTTGCCGATTTAGTACGCGGTAACTACAAAAGCGACTCAGACCTACTTTTTACCGTAAGTAACGACGCCTGGTTTGGTGACTCTATTGGGCCATTGCAACACATGCAAATAGCTCGCATGCGCGCGCTCGAACTACAACGCCCGCTGGTACGCGTTACCAACAATGGTGTAAGCGCCGTATACGACCCAATAAGCCACACACAACAAACTATGCCACAGTTTGAAGCTGCAACCATGAAAGCCGATATAAAGCTTATACAAGGCGACAGCGTGTACAGCCAATACGGAAACATGTTTGTATGGGGATTTGTGGTGTTGCTCGGTGCTTTAGGGGTTGGGGTAAAACTGAAAGATAAAATAAACACTTAAGATTAAAGCGCGGTAAGATAATTATCGCGCTTTAATTTCAAGCTAAAATAGCTGCCTCAATTAATTGAAACTAAAGTTTTAACATTTCCGATATAAACTTCAGTGCATCATTTTTTAGACCTTCAAATTTACTTTCGCTTACTTCTGGTCTATCAACTATTTGACTATAAATCACACGGGTGTTTTTTGATTTAATATTTTTGATCAAAGCGTGTACTTTATTTAGAGTTGCTTTATCTAAAGCACTGACTAAATCAGGAATATCGTCGTGACAGTTTAAGAATAAATACAGCAAATTAGCTTCGCTGACAGGATCCTTGCCATCAATAAATTGTAAAATAAGATTATTCATAGGGATTTTATAATCTCTCTGTTCACCGCTAAAGCCCTTATAAATTTTTAATAGTGCAAACAAGGTTCCATGTTTAAAAGAGGTACGTTGCTCAAATAAGTCGTTTATTATCCTTTCTGAAAAAAGGTATTTAACAAATGCGCTACTTGAGTCAACATCATAGCCTCTTACAGCAAATGATGTTAGAAGTTCTAAAGATTTCCTTGATGACCGAACATTAATCGCTTTTTCAAATAATTGCATAACGGTCACTTCATCTTTAATTTCATTGTAAAGAATATGCCAACCATAATACTTGATTGACTCAAGCCAAAAACCAGAAGTCTCATTATCTTCCACAGCGGCACATAAGTCAGTAATTGCTTGGTTTTTAATAATACGGCTATCACCACTAGAAATTTCATTCAACGTTTTAAAAACGTGCCTTTGTTTAAGCTTTTTCGCTGTAAGTCTGCCTTCGATTAATGAGCTACTTATATGCTCGTGTTTATAAAATGATAAAACATGAGCAGGCGGGTTATCTTTTGAAACGCATATTTCGTTACTTTTCTCATTAATAAAAATATCAATTAAGCCAAAGTGAACTAAACAACTTTTTATAAGTTCTTTATCTAAATTATCTTCCCGAGAAAAGTTATCTGCAATAAATTTAGTTAATGGTTGGCTTTTAAAGGACTTTTTATTTAATAACACTATTAGTGCATCGTAAATAGCTGGGCTATTATTTTTCAATGCCTGAAGTAAAACAAAGTCGTAAAATAATACTTCACCACCTAACGTCTGCCAAATAGGTTTAATTTGTTCTTCAAGAGTGTGTAAAGCCCTAAATGAAGGTAACAATTGATTAATGAGTTGTGGGCACCCAGGTATATATTGACCCAAAAGAATTTTTTGATAATAGTTTTTCATATCTGCATCTATTAACTCATTTTCTAACTCGTTTATTTCCTCAGTAAAATTGGGGATAGAAAAGTCAAATCGGATTGGGCAAATACGTAGTAACGTATCTGAAAACTCTGGGCGGTTTTCACCTGCAAAAATATAATCTATACCTTGCAGTTCTTCTAATCGATCTAGCAGACCAGCAAGCGCATGAAGACTGTCTAGCGCCTTTGCATTACGGTCGAGATCTTGAACCGTTACTAATAACCTTAAATTTGCTGCATTAATAACATCACTTAAGCTTTTTAAAAGTGCATCAGGAGATGTAGGTTTATGCATAAACGCTGCAAATATTTTAGAAGACGTATTACCTGCATTCATAGCTGAAATATAGTGCGACGGTAAAGAACGGAACTTACACATATCAATTTCAGTACTAAGTGCTATTAGCACTTCATCCAATACATATTGGATAATAGATTCAGCTTCAACACCCCACAGATCAATATTACAGTGAACTAATTTAGGCAGTTCTTTTTTATTTTTTAGTTTATCAACTGCTAAATTTATTGCCGTTGTTTTCCCGACACCAAAAGCTCCACATATTAAAATGCGCTTACTCTTCGCTTGATTTTTCTTATCGCATAAAGTTTTTTCAATTTGTTTAGCAATATGCCGCGTTGAAGCATTATTTTTTGGTTTATTAGGTTTAGTACGAGTTTTAAAAAGTTCTAATACAGGTAAAAATACTAACCCGACTATAAGAGGTAAGTATAAGAGTACTAACTCTAAACTAACCACAGAACCAGTTGCTTTAGATTCAAAAAACAACCAAATAGCAATAGTGCATGTTACAGATAGCATTAGCGAAGGATACCGCCAATTAAATTGCCAATACCTTTTTGAATTATAGATAGAAAAGCTATCTGCAATTTTGTTTACGGCTAAGCCTGCTAAAAATAATAATGTAGCGTAACCATACAAAGGTGTGAAATTTGAAGTATTAAATGTTTTTTGAAGAAGATTAGTCCAAGCGAGCAACAATTCTTGAATAATGGTTACTGAAGACATAATTAAAAACAAAATATAGGTAATAACACCATATAAAATTAATGTCGTATAACGAGAAAAAGTGACCATATTCATCCATGTACTCAATATTTACTTTTTTATATGCTAACACGCCCTAATATAAACAGAAAAATAGTCTGAGCTACTTTATGTCACTTTAAGCATTAGCTTTTTCTAATTAATGTAATTCAATTGATAAGAGCTATAAGTCATCAATGCTAACTTCAATCTCCTGAGATAAATCAGCTCTACGACTTTCAATAATTTTAGCTAATTCATAGTCATCAAGCTGATCCATTATCAACTCATACAATTGTGCAGGAACTAAATAAGCAACTGTCTTATTATATTTCGAAATTTCGATGCTCTTTCCACCAGCTTTATTTAAGAGCCCAATTGGATTTTTTCTCAGTTCTGAAATACTTGCTGAACCATCAGCTAATAACGCTTTCATAAAACACCTGATAAAGTTAAACCTGTACTTAATTTTAAGTTTTTTAACTCAATCTGTATATTTTTATAATTACTTTACTCTTTCACTGCATCTTCTACCGTTTCAACATTTACAACTTGATTCAAGTTACCTTTAATAACCACTGTCGCTGATATTTTATCTTGAATGGCTTGCCTGTTTGGGTCCCAATACACTTGTAAAAAGCCTAATAAGCCCGTGGCAAAACCGGCGCCGTAGCCGCCATATCGGCCAAAGCAATCTAATAAACCTAATGGTTCACCGCTTAGCGCTACTACGCGAATATTACATACTTTTTTACCTGGGGTTTGTCCGCGCCATAATAACGAGAACAACGTAAAATATACGGCGGCCCAACCAAAGCCAAGGCCTAGGTCTTGAATAATGCCCTTGCTCCACTGCAAAATACTGTTTGTGGTTGTTTGTGCAGGTTTTTCTTCTATTAACTGTGCAGGCTTTATTTCGTTATTTTCACTGACCACTAATAGCTGTAAAAGTAGGGTAGCAAGTTGTGGGCTTTGTAGGTCGTCCATTTCTGCTAATTTGGGAACTTGCCCAATTAAATTATCAAACGCGTTTTGTTGGCAAGGTTGCTCACAGCTTTCATCGGCTGTTTGCGCTAAATAAGTATTTACCCGTTGTTTTTCTGTGGCGGAAAGCTGAATTTCATCTTGTATTTTTACGCCCTGAACAGCTAAACCTTGATCAGCGTTATCGCCTTCTAGGTAATCAATGCCAATTGAAAGCACAGTAAGTGCGCTTACAAATAAAATACTTGCTGCCGTTATTTTTAAAATTCTTCGCCACACATTCGACATTTTTGGAAGGTATTGCTGAGCCGTGCCTTTATAAAAGGCCATTGCAGCAACAAATGCTATTAAAGCCGCGCTGAGCTTGGCTGCTAAAAATATCAGTGCTACATCAATAATAATAGCTAGTGCACGCCGGATTGGCGTAGCTAAAGGCAAGCCCAGTAAAGCACTGTCAATTTTAAAGGCGTAGGGGGTAATCACTTCTCTGGTTTCAGAATTCGACAATTCTAATTGTTCTATCTCTTTGGCTTTCATTTATTTTCTTGTTATTAAAATAGGTAACCCGGTTAACTTACGCGTTTTTTATTTTTTGCTCAACATTAACTTTTACCCCAATTTACTAAAAGCATCGTCTCGGCCAATTGGATAAAAGGAAATATAAGCCTCAAATTACAAACTTTAGGTTAACATCATTTACAAATGTACCTATTGAACATATATTAACGCTCGAATTTCTTTCATCCTTAAAATTAAATACATGGAGTATATTTTGAAGTTATTAACTAACGTGTTTTTCTTGTTTTCTGTCCTTATTTTGAGTGGCTGTGCCCACCAAATAAGTTTAAATCCAGACACTGAAAAACTTCAAGTTACAGAAAATAAATCAGCATCAGCTGTAGGTTATTATATTTCTGAAGATGATATAAAAAAGCAAGTAAAAACACCTGGCGGTGGTGGCGATAATGTTAGTTACAAACCTTATAAAGACACAGAAGCAGCACTGTATACTGTGCTTTCTAATAAATTTGAGAACGTTTATAAGCTTGAATCATTAACTAATAGTGCATTTTTAAAAGATAAAAAAATTGAGTATGTATTCATACCGACAATAACAACGGAATCTAGCTCAGATAGCTTATTCACATGGCCTCCTACAGAATTTACTTTCACGCTAAACTGTAAAACTTTAAATAACAATGGCGATATAGCATGGAATAGTGAAGTTAAAGGTTTTGGCAAAGCTGAATTTGATGAGTTTAAAAATGATTTTTCTTTATCTGCAAAACGTGCAACAGAAGAAGCATTCAACAAACTAGTTGTAGAGCTTGATCAATCAAACTTATAAATAAGGACCGAAATAAAATGAATTATAAAAGTTCACTGGGTTTAATCTCGGCTTTATTTTTAAGTGCATGTACCATTCAAGTTCCACCTTATAGTGCAGATATCAGCAACGTTTCTAAACTAAAAGAAGAGTCTAATACACCAGTCTCAGTCGGAAAAATTGAATCTGAAAAAAAATTAAATAAGATATCGCTTCGAGGCTCACCTCTTGTTTCATCAGTAGGCAAAAGCTATGGTGAATATATTGAGAGCGCTTTGATACAAGAATTGAAACTAGCAAAACTATGGTCTGGCGTTGCAACAAAGCAAGTCTCGGGAAAAGTAATTGAGCAAGACATTGATGTAACAGGTTTCTCTGAAGGCAGTGCGTTTATAAAAGTTAAATTTACTGTATCAGATGGCGATATTACTTTATTTGATAAGGTAATATCTGCCGAACACACTTTCGACTCTTCTTTTCTCGGAGCAATTGCAATACCAAACGGGCAGCGAAGTTATGTAGAATTAGTTCAAAAATTGCTTACGAATCTATACGCTGATGAAGAATTTATAGCTTCAATAAAGTAAATAAATAAACTAAAAAGGAGCTTTATGATTTCATACAGCTCCTTTTTTATATTACATAAATTTATTTACTTTAAAATTACTAAGCGCTCATCAATAGGCTCACTTTTAGGTAAGCGATACCTAAACTCTCTGCGTAATAACATAAAACTAATAACTGCCTGAACAACAACTGTGCTTGCCGATAAATACCACAATTGCGTTAAATTAAAGCCATCCATTTGGCTTAATAAAAGAGCTGGTAAAACAAATAAAATAATCCGCAGTGTAGTACTATAAAGTGAAGGGAGTGTGTTACCGAGAGACTGAAATAGCCCCGAACACGTAAACACTATGCCCGTAGGAATAAAGTTAATACAAATAATTTGTAAAAATGTAGCTGCAACTAAAATAACATTTTGATCATCAGAGAACCCTTGCACTAGTAATTCTGGAATAAAAAAGCAAACTACGCTTAACACTGCCATTAAACTACAGGTCATTAGGGCTGACCAAAAAAAGGTTTCTCGGACACGGTCAAATTGCTTTGCACCAAAATTTTGACCCGCGACGGCTGGTGCAGCAAACGCAATTGCCATTGCAGGTAAAAACAATGACTGCATGATGCGAGAACCTAAACCAAAGCCAGCTTGGGCTTCAGGTCCAAAATGTTGAATTAACCAATAAATTAACCCCATATATGCAAACATTAAAAAGAATTCACCTCCTGCGGGTAATCCAATCCCTAATAAGCGCTTTATAATAGCGCTATCTACGCGCCATAAACTGACTTTAAAGGTAACGAACTTTTCAGCCTTAACAAAGTATACGCATAGCATTACTACCGTAACAACTACCGAAATAGTACTTGCCAACCCAGCTCCGGCTATACCCATTGGAAAGTCAGTTCCCCAACCTATAATTAAAATAGGAGATAAAATAATATTGACGATAATAGACAAGGTTTGAATCAACATAGTTGGCTTAACAATACCGGCTCCTCTTAATGCAGCACTAACTGCAACTAAAGGAAACTGCAATGCCATACCCGGCAAAAACCAATGCAAATAACGTTGTCCCGCTTCAATTGTTGCAAGGTCTGTTGAGATGCTAGTTAAGTATGTATCAGACCCTAAATAACCTAAAAACATGACAACCAAGGCCATGAAGCTAGCCAGCATCATACTTTGATTAAACACTGCATTTGCATCTTTGGCATCTTTTCGACCCGCTGCATGAGAAATCAACGCGGTTGTTCCCACATTTAGAATTTGCGTGAGTGCAAAAATTAAAAACATTGCATTACCTGCTAAGCTGAGTCCTGCTAAAGCATTTCCACCTAAATTACCTACAAAATATAAATCAACTAAAAAATACAATGTTTGAATTATCATTCCTATCATCATAGGAATAGCCATTTGGATTAAATGCTTGGGTATCGAGCCACGAGTCAGATCATGCATATTATCATCCTAACCATTAATAAGAATAGTTATCATAACAAGTTGCATGCAATTAAGCATACTTTTAATAGTTATGGAAAGGTGTTTTATATAGCGTGAATTTCATACTACAACTTTGCTATACTGGCTGTAAGTCTTCATTAAATGATTCATTATTATTCATTCAACATACCCTCTTTTTTGGCGAGATAGCGCCCTACCTTATGTAGAACTAAGGCAAGTCTTGGATGGTCGAAAAGTAACTTACGCCGCCCATTCTCATGCTCAGTGATCAATTGGTGCTATTTTAGAGGGCCAAAGTGAATTTATTTGGAAGACAAACTTTACCAAATAGATAAAGGCACTTTAGTGCTAATGAACCCTGATGCTGTACACGCATGCAACCCCAACCAAAACTCGCCCTGGGCTTATTATATGATGCATGTAGATAAAAGTTGGTTAGCTCAATTGCTTGTTAAGTTTAATATAAGGGCAAGTAACCACTGGTGTAATAGCCAACCTGATACATTAACAACCCCTGTATTTTACCAGCAGTTTGTTTTAGTTTGCGAAACCTTATGTCGAATAAGCTGTCTTCTAAACCCAAGTGCTGCACTGGTTAAGAGATTTACTGACATATTGAATCATGGTGATATTTAAAATTATTTTCTCTAGCCAGAGATTTTCAGTGAAAACAAGGCGAATTTGCGCGTCAATAGCTGGCCTATTGCAAGTAAATTCAACGCAGTTAGCGCTGAAAATAGCTGCTCGAGATAGATTTATTATCCACAGTTCAGGTTAAATTAACTGGCCCTGACGATAAAGACGCAGCTAATGCAAATAACGACATTGACATAATTAAAGATAAAGTCATGGTTCACTTTCTAATTAATTCAAACTGATGGTGAGTATCTACATTAAATAGAGGCTGGTATTGAACAAAATTGACTTAATCAAATAAAAGTAAGTTATTTCGCGCATATCAATACTAGTTTTTAATTTTCAGCATTGTGAACTATTAATATTTTTAGTCGTATCAATAAAGTGTTAATTCATTAGGATCGACCATGACCACTAAACAGCTTTCGTCACTGTTTGTATTTAACTTAGTCTTAGCGACAAGCGAGGCCAATGCAAATCAACAATGGTATGTTATTAACGACTCTGTAATGGGCGGCGTATCTAATAGCCAAGTAACAAAAACACAAGATAGCTTGCTGTTTACAGGCAATGTTTCGCTTGCTAATAATGGCGGTTTTGCATCAATACGTACCGAAATTGACACGCAAGGTCAAAACTCAAAAACTATAGCGCTGCGTGTTAAAGGCGATGGGCAAATCTATCAGCTTAGGCTCAGAACAACTACTTACCTTGATGGCGCAGCGTACACCCACTCATTTAAAACAATAAAAAGCGAATGGGTAGAAATCAACTTTACCCCGAGTGATTTTACTTTAACGTATCGCGGACGAGTGCTTGAGCAACAGCCTATTATTGATTTTAATGATATAAAACAGCTAGGCTTTATGATTGCAGGTAAGCAAGAAGGTAAATTTAAACTTGAAGTGAGTAAAATCGAATTTAAAAGCTAACCCACCAGCATGTTAGTGGCGCTATACAGTATAGTCGTGATCGCCCCGCCTTTTCATTTCACTAATAACCAGCTCAACCATTTGTTGCTTTATTGCCGCTTGCTCTGATTTTAACTCCCCTAATTGCAGCTCTAACATATCTATTTGCTCTTGCTGTTGCGTGTTTTTATATTTTTTAGAACCTAGGTGCTCAGCGTCTAAAGTTAAACTCGCATCACTTTCATCTAGCTCACTTGCTGAAGTATTTATAGTTAAACTACGTTGTACGGGGCTTTGTTTAAGTTTATTAATTTGTTCTTGCAGCGCAATAACTCGCCCAGTGAAGTGTTTATATACTTTTTCGAGATTTTTATACTGATCGCCAAATGTTGCGTTATCTTCACTGTATTTTTGCGCTTTGGTATCTAAAAACTTTGATAACACATATTTTGGCTCTTCCTCATTCTCTTCCTCACTTCCTTTTTCAACAGCTAGTTTATCTGATTGCGCTAAAGGTTGAGTATTTGAGCTATGTACTTGGTATGGAATGGGAGCCGCTGAAATCTTCATTATTTTGTCCCTAAAATAGCTTACCTCTTTTATAGGTATCGACCTCGTATTAAAATCCTTGAGTAAATTTTATTGTTAGCTAAAAGCAAAAAGCCCCACTTTATTAAAGTAGGGCTTTAGCAATTAATTACTTTGAATCAAATTATACCAATCTGCTTATATATGAAGTCTATTTAACGTTAAGAAAATTACGCTAGAACTAGGCAAAAATTTTTGTATCTAGTTGTTCTAAATAGAAAATTTTTAACAACGTTATAGTGCAATTTAATTCGTTAAATTGTTCAAGTATTTATGCAGGTTGGTATTACGGCTCAATTGCCAGTAACTCTACTTCAAAAATAAGTACTGAGGCAGGTGGAATACTGCCTACACGTTTTTCGCCATACGCTAATTGATGCGGTACATAAAACGTGTATTTATCGCCTGGGCTCATCAATTGTAGGCCTTCGGTCCAACCTTTAATCACTTGGTGCAAACCAAAACTAATCGGTGTTTTACGCTCTACTGAGCTGTCAAACACAGTGCCGTCGATTAGCGTGCCATGATAATGCACGTTAACCATACTTGTTGAGCTTGGTGTGTTTTCACTCTCACCTTTATGCATTACTTTGTACTGTAAGCCAGAAGCTGTTTCTACTATACCTTCTACTTTTGAATTAGCGGCTAAGTAATCTGCCCCTATTTGCGCATTTATGCCTGCTTGTTGTTTTGCTTTTTTACTATTTTGAAATATTAAAAAACAAAAAATGGCGATAACCACCGCCAAAATTATATTGATCATTATTAACCTTTTTCGTTATCTAGTTCTTCGTCTTTTTCGTCGTCATTATCGCCATTTACAATGTCGGCAATCTCTTTTAGACGCGCAAGCGCAATACCGTTTACTGAGTTTTCTGGATACTGGTCATCAATAATATCGCCTGCTTCTATATCCATTAATAAGTTAAGCGCTTGATCTACGGTTTCAACTGCGTAAATATTAAATTTACCCGCCTCTACCGCATTGAGGATCTCGTCATCAAGTACTAAGTTAACTTGGTTTGATTTAGGAATAATAACGCCTTGCGAACCGGTTAAACCACGCATTTTACACAGTTTAAAAAAGCCTTCTATTTTTTCGTTTACACCACCAATAGCTTGTACATCACCATGTTGGTTAATAGAGCCTGTCAGCGCGATAGATTGGCTAATAGGGAGGCTTGTAATAGATGAAATAAGCGCACAAAGCTCTGCTAAAGATGCACTATCGCCATCTATGTAACCATAACTTTGCTCTATGGCAATATTAGCACTAAGCGTTAAGCTAAACTGCTGTGCGTACTTATTGCCTAAATAGCCGGTAAGCAACATCACGCCTTTTGAGTGGATAGCTTTACCTAGTTCGGCTTCGCGTTCAACGTCTATTACGCCATCGGCGCCTGCATAAACAGTTGCCGTAATACGCGCAGGGGTACCGAACGAGGTATCGCCAATGTGTAGTACTGTTAAACCATTTACTTTACCTATAGCTTGGCCATCGGTTGCAATAAGTGTATGGCCTTCTTTTATATCGCTAAGCATGTTTTCGCTGATCTGACCGGTACGATATTGTTTGCCTTCAATGGCTTCGTCAATATGGTATGCATCAATAACCGTTAAGTTATCTTGTTTCGCGTAATAACTCGCTTCAGCAACTAATTCAAGCACATCAGCAAAGCGCGCCGAGAGTTTATTATGATGCTCAGCTTGGCGGTAACTAAATTTAAGTAACCGTACCATAGCAGCCTCTGTAGCAGTGCATTTTAATGTTTGCTCGCAATACTCAGTCACTTTGGTAATAAACTGGTACTGTAATTTATCGCTACTTGGTAAGTAGTAATCAAAATCGGCAAGTACTCTAAATAGCTCAGCAAATTCTTCGTCGTATTCACCTATGGTGTAGTACAACTCGCGCGATCCCAATAAAATAATCTTCACATCAAGTGGAATAAGTTGCGGGCGAAGCGTAAAACTTGTCCCGACTGTGCTGTCTTGATAGGGTAAATCATTTTTTATTTGATGTGTTTTTAAACACAGCTTTAAACCATCCCACACTTGTGGATTAGCCATTATTTTTTCGGCATCCATTATTAAGTAACCACCATTGGCACGATGCAATGCACCGGGCTGAATTGAGCGATAACTCGTAATCAATGTACCTTGGGATGTAGCGTATTCAATTTTACCAAATATATTACCAAAGGTTGGGTTTGGCTCATAAACGACTGGCGCTGCGTCGTCTTCTTTAAATTCAACTAAAATGTTAGGTGCAAAAAAGTCGGTAAGCATACCTTTGCGGTCAAAGTCTTCTTTGCTTTCTTCGCTTTCGTCTTCGTCATCTAGCCATTCAAGTACCGCGTCGATAATTTCAACGCGAATATCTTTTAAATAACGCAGTACGCCAATGTGTGTCGCGTACTTATGTTCTAAGTCTTTTAAAAGTGGTTTAGTGGCTTGCTCTGCGGTCGATTTTTTAAGATTACGAAGTTTTTCTTTTGATTCGCGTTTCCACCGTGGTAGCTCTATTAACGCTTCTATTAATGCATCTTCTAGCTTTTCGATTTTTTCAAAAAACGCTTCGCGCAATGTTTCTTCAAGCTCACCAAATTCACTGTCGCTCAATTGTTTTCCATCAACAAGTGGTGCAAAACCCACTGAGCTTTTTTCTTCTACTAGAGCAACACTTTGCTCAAGTGCTGCGATTTCAACTGCGGTAATTGCGCTGTCGTAAGCGTCGTTAAACTCGCGATCGATTGATTTTTTCTTGCGTTGGTACGCTGGATTATCAAATGCCGCTGGAAAAGTGTCGAGCACTTCATCTAAGAATGAGTCTATGTCGTCGCTAAGTTGCTTACTTTGCCCTGCTTGCATAAAAAGTGCGATAGGCTCACGGTGATCGGCGTAATTATTTACGTACAACCATTCATTAGGCGTTGCTCTGTCTTTTGCGTGTTGTTTAAGTTTATCTTTGACTAGCGTATAACGTCCATGAGCCGCTTCGCCCATTACATAAACATTATAGCCAGGTAAATCCATACCTAATGAAAAGTCGAGCGCACTTTGGGCACGTTGTTGGCCTATAAAAGTAAGTTGCTCTGGGTACGGGTTACTCATGCATGTATGTACATGATTACTAGAAATACTCGGTGCGAGCTTTGAAACAGATAGTGGCAGCAATTTTTTCGTCATTCTAACTTCTTTGTTTACCAGCATATTCACTGGCTTTTGGGCGTATTAAGTGGCACGCAGCCACCTAATACCAATATTTAAGGGTTCAGCGCCTTACGACTAAAGTAGATTCCATCACATTGCGTGCAAGGTATTATTTGCGTTGCGTGATAAATGTCGTGGCTATGGTTGCAATTCTTACATACTAATGTGCCCATGGCTATCCATTCGCCTGCGTGATACACCCCATTGTGCTTAAAATCTTGGCTTAAAGATTGCCACTCTAGTTGTGTTTTATCTTCTATGTGCGAGAGTTCAAACCATAAAGATTCTTTAAGTTCTTGCCATGCAAGCGAATTGTAATAAGCTTCGTGCTCAATAATGTGTTCAATATCATGCTTTAAGTAACTTTTATAAAGTTCATACCTTTCTTGACTTAAATCTTTGATTGCTTGCTCAGATTCAACAAACCCAGTAACTACATCTTTTACACCATGATCTTTTACATCTTTTAGCCAACTAGTAAAACTGCTAAGCCATGCTTTGTAATCAGTCATTTTTTACTCCTTCAAAATTGCTGTTAAATCAGTCTGTAACTTATGTATTTAGCTAACTACATTATAAAAAAGCAGGTTAACCTGCACTGAAAGTTACAATTTAATAAAAGCATGTTTTTGACGCTGTGAATAGTGTTTTATTTGGGGTATCCTAACGGCAATTTTTTATTAGTTTGCAAGAAGTCTGGAACCATAGATGCAAGAGCAATATAACCCGCAAGATATAGAGTCAAAAGTACAAAGCTACTGGGAAGAAAACCAGGTATTTAAAGTCACTGAAGATGAGAATAAAGAAAAGTATTACTGCCTTTCTATGTTTCCTTATCCGAGTGGTCGACTGCATATGGGTCATGTACGTAACTACACCATCGGTGATGTTGTTTCTCGTTTCCAGCGCCTGCAAGGCAAAAACGTAATGCAACCTATGGGTTGGGATGCGTTTGGTTTACCTGCAGAAAACGCCGCTATTAAAAACAAAACAGCACCAGCTAAGTGGACATACGAAAACATTGATTACATGCGTACACAGCTTAAGCAATTAGGTTTTGGCTATGACTGGGATCGCGAAATTGCGACGTGTCACCCAGAGTACTACAAGTGGGAACAGTGGTTTTTCACTAAGCTTTACGAAAAAGGCCTAGTGTATAAAAAAATGTCTACAGTTAACTGGGATCCAGTGGATCAAACAGTATTAGCTAACGAGCAAGTTATTGACGGTCGCGGTTGGCGTTCAGGCGCTGTGGTTGAGCAAAAAGAAATTCCACAGTGGTTTATTAAAATTACTGATTACGCACAAGAGCTACTAGATGACTTAGATCAGTTGGAAGATTGGCCAGAGCAAGTTAAAACAATGCAGCGCAACTGGATTGGCCGCTCTGAAGGCTGTGATATTGAATTTAAACGCACCGATAACGACGAAACATTTAGCGTATACACAACTCGTCCAGATACCTTTATGGGTGTTACATATGTTGCTGTTGCCGGTGGTCACCCTATTGCACAAGAAGCGGCTAAAAATAGCGATGCTATTGCAATGTTTGTTGAAGAATGCAAAAACACCAAAGTTGCCGAAGCAGACATGGCAACAATGGAGAAAAAAGGCATAGCAACAGGCTTTTACGCCACTCACCCATTAACGGGCGAGCAAGTACCAATTTGGGTCGCTAACTTTGTATTAATGCATTATGGCTCAGGCGCTGTAATGGCAGTACCTGCACACGATCAACGCGACTTTGAGTTTGCAACCGCTTACGGTCTTGATATAAAACAAGTCATTGCACCGGTTGAAGGTTCAGACCTTGAAGTAAACCTTAAAGAATCAGCGTTTACTGATAAAGGCGTACTTGTAAATTCAGGTGAATTTAACGGCCTTGATTTTGACGCTGGTTTTAAAGCCATTGCGGATAAATTAGAAGCTCTCGGTGTGGGTGAGCGCAAAGTAAACTTCCGCCTGCGTGACTGGGGTGTTAGCCGTCAACGTTATTGGGGTTCACCAATCCCAATGCTTAGCGACGAAGATGGTAAAGAGCTTGCAGCAACAGAAGATATGCTACCCGTTCGCTTACCTGAAGATGTGGTAATGAACGGTGTAACTTCACCACTTAAAGCAGACCCAGAGTGGGCTAAAACTACCGTAAATGGTGCACCTGCGTTTCACGAAACTGATACGTTTGACACCTTTATGGAGTCTTCTTGGTACTACGCACGCTACTGTAGCCCACGCTACGACGAAGGCATGCTAGATCCCGCAGCTGCTAACTACTGGTTGCCAGTAAACCAATACATTGGTGGTATTGAGCACGCTATTTTACATTTATTGTACTCGCGCTTTTTCCATAAATTATTACGTGACTTTGGTTTAGTAAATTCAGACGAGCCGTTTGACCGCTTACTTTGTCAAGGTATGGTGCTTGCTGAAACATTTTATCGTAAAGATGAAAAAGGCGGCGATATTTGGATTTCGCCAAGTGATGTAAACACTGAAACCGACGATAAAGGCCGCGTGACTAAAGCATGGCATAAAGAGGACGGTGAGCCAGTTTTCTCATCAGGCATGAGCAAAATGTCCAAGTCTAAAAACAACGGTATAGACCCGCAACATGTAATTGCCCAATATGGTGCAGATACTGTGCGTTTATTCATGATGTTTACAGCACCACCAGAGCAAACGCTTGAATGGTCAGACTCAGGTGTTGAAGGCGCGCATCGCTTCTTAAAACGTGTATGGAAATACGCGGTAGACGTTAAAACAGTAGGTTACCAAGCACTTGATAAATCAGCGCTAACAAACCCACAAAAAGTATTACGTCGCGACTTACACAAAGCGATTGCTAAAGTGACTGATGATGTTGAACGTCGTCAAACCTTTAATACCGCCATTGCAGCTATTATGGAGCTTTCTAATAAATTATTAAAAGCACCTTTAATAGATACGCAAGATATAGCAATTGCAAACGAAGCATTAGAAGCGCTTATTATTATGCTTGCACCTATTACGCCACATTTATCGCACGAGCTTTGGAAAGAGTTAGGTAAAGAAGGTGAGATTTTGGATGCTGCATGGCCAAAAGTTGATGAGTCGGCACTTGTTGAAGATGAAAAACTAATCATCGTACAAGTAAACGGCAAGCTCCGCGCTAAGTTAACCGTTGCAGCTGATGCAACGCAAGAGCAAGTAGAAACCCTTGCGTTTGCAGAATCTAATGTAACTAAATTTACTGATGGCTCAACCATTCGTAAAATCATTTACGTACCAGGCAAGCTACTTAACGTGGTAGCTAACTAATATGGCTGCATTTAACGCCATTAAAAACGGACTAGCCTTAGTGCTAGTCTGTTTTTTGATAACTAGCTGCGGGTTTCATCTAAAAAAAGCCTCTAGCATGCCTGATAACCTAAAACAGCTAACTCTTGTAGGTGATGATGAAAAGTCAGCCTTATTTGAAAGCCTTAAAAACGAGCTAAGAGCGAGTAATGTAGAGCTAATATCAGCAGCTAAAGATAAAGATAAAGCCCAATTATATTTGTATAAAGAAAGTATTGAACGTCAAACACTATCGTTATTTCAAAATGGTCAAGTAGCTGAATACGAACTCGCTTATGGCGTATCGTATGTAGTTAAACGCCCTGGCGAAAAAGCCATTGAAAAGCGCTTTGAGCTTTACCGTAATTACCAAGACGATCCAGATCATGCGCTAGCTAAAGCAAAAGAGCTTGAGCTACTCATTAGCGAGATCCGTGAGCAAGCCAGTCGTCGTATTGTTAGAGAGCTGTCGCAACTATAATGCGCTGTTATGCTAATCAACTACCGAGTGAATTAAATAAAGGGCTAAAGCCCTTTTATTTAGTGTTTGGGGAAGAGCCTTTTCAAGAAGCACAGTGCGTACAACAAATTCGCGACAGTGCTAAAGCACAAGGCTTTGACGAAGTAATTAAGTTTACTTTAATGCAAGGATTCGATTGGCAAGAAATCATAGCTCAATATCAAAGCATGTCACTATTTAGCGCGCGCACTATTATTGAGCTTGATTTAAACCAACAAAAACCAGGCGTTATTGGCAGCAACACCTTTAAAAAAGTAATTGAGCTGGTTAATCCAGATACTATTTTAATTGTTAAAGGCGCTAAAGCCAGCCAAGAAGTACAACGCGGTGCATGGTTTAAAGCCCTTGATAAGCAAGGCGTATTTGTACCTTGCTACCCGCTTACCGGCACGCATGTAAAACGATGGCTTGATGAACAGTGCCAACGCTTATCGCTCAACATGCAAAACGATGCCAAACTGAGTTTAATAAATGCCACAGAAGGTAACTTATTAGCGTGCTTCCAAGAGCTTGAAAAGCTCTCACTACTGCACGGCAATGCATTAATTACTCAGCAATTAGTAATGCAAGGGCTGTTAAACCAAGCCAAGTTTGATATTTTTGATTTAAGCGATGCACTATTAAATGGCCACGCTAAACAAGCTATAAAAGTATTAAACAAACTTGCCAGCGATAACACCGAAGTGGTGAGTATTTTATGGGCTATAACCAAAGAGCTTAATACGCTAATAAATGTGCAACTTGGTTTATTAAATGGCGAACCAATCGCTAATTTATTTAAACAAAATGCTATTTGGAAAAACCAGCAAGGGCCAGTTCAAAACGCAATTAACCGCTTAAACATACACACACTTGAACAAATAAATAGTGATGTAGCTTTGTTTGATGCCAGTTATAAGCAAGGTAATTTAATTGCCCCTTACCAAGCGCTTGCTCATATTTGTATTAAATTTTGCCAGCCGCTCAACATTCCTATGCCGTGCCACGCGGTTAATTAATAAATAGCTAATAGGTGTTAAATGATCGCAATTTTTGGTGGCACTTTCGACCCTGTCCATTTAGGCCATATAAATATGGCGCAGCAATGTGTTACTGCGTTTAATTTAAACACACTTTATTTTATGCCTTGTGCATTACCGGCGCATAAAGCAGCGCCTGGTATTAGTACGCAGCACCGTATTAATATGCTAAACGCGGCTATTGCGCCCTACCCTCATTTTAAACTCGATTTAAGAGAACTTAACCGAGCCGGCCCATCGTATTCGTTACTTAGCTTGCAAGAACTTCGTAAAGAGCACCCTACTACACCTATCTTATTTTTAATTGGTATGGACTCATTTAACAATCTCGATAAATGGTTTGAGTGGAAGGCAATTACGCAGCTTTGTCATATTGTGGTATATCAGCGCCCTGCTCAACATTGTACTGCAAGTGGTGAACTAAAAGGCTATATGCAAGATGCGAATGTAGACGAAGCAACCTTACTTGAGCACTCACTTGCTGGTAAACTTTATTTTTTACCGGGTAAAATGCTCGATGCTGCTTCGAGTACAATTCGCGAACAACTGAAAAAAAGCAATAAAAAGAATGAACTATTACCCGCTGCAGTGAGTCATTACATAGAACAGCATCAACTCTATCAAATTGATGCTTAAAAACGCCTAGCGTGTTAAAATGCGCGCCATTAAATTTTTAAATTGAGACAAAACCTTGGATTCAAAACAACTACTCGCCTTTGCAATGGATAAAATTGACGATATGAAAGCACGTGACATCGTTCATATTGACGTAACAAAGACATCAGATATTACAGATTACATGGTAATTTGTTCTGGTACTTCTAAACGTCACGTACAGTCAATTGCCGATCACTTAGCAAAAGAAGCGCGTCACGCAGATTCAGAACCATTAGGTTATGAAGGTGAAGGCGATGGCGAATGGGCACTGGTTGATTTAGGTGATGTAGTTGTACACGTGATGCAAAACGAAGCACGTAGCTATTACGATCTAGAAAAACTGTGGGGCTAAACACGCACTCATTTTAGACAATGCTTGGAAGTAATACGTGAAAATACAAATGATTGCTGTTGGTACAAAAATGCCAGCATGGGTAGAAACGGGATTTGCAGAATATCAGCGCCGTTTCCCTAAAGATATGGCCCTTGAGTTAATTGAAATCCCTGCCGGTAAACGTGGCAAAAACGCAGACATAAAGCGCATTTTACACATTGAAGGTGAAAAAACATTAGCGGCTATTCCAAAAGGCAATCGTATTGTAACGTTAGAGGTAACAGGGAAAGCACTGGATACTCACCAACTTGCTAAAAATATGGAAAAATGGCAACTCGATGGCCGCGATGTAAGTTTACTTATTGGCGGACCTGAAGGGCTTGCTCCAGAGTGCATTGCAGCGTCTGAGCAAAAATGGTCGTTATCTAATTTAACATTGCCGCACCCCTTGGTGCGTATTATTGTTGCAGAGAGCCTTTACAGAGGCTGGAGCTTAAATAACAACCATCCTTATCATCGCGAGTAATGCCTTGCCATGCTAAAACATAGACCCACTATTCGTGACCACTCCGCAGAAGCAAATTTATTTGCTAGGCGAGCATTTGTGGGTTTTGTTTTTGTATTAGCTATGGTGGCTATTTTGCTGTCAAACCTATATAAAATTCAAGTAGAGAACCATCAAGATTACCAAACCCGCTCTAATGACAACCGTATTAAAGTTATTCCTATTGCACCCAACCGTGGTTTAATTTACGACCGTAACGGTGTACTCCTTGCTGAAAACAAACCAGTTTACAATCTTGAAGTCATTCCCGAAGATGTAAACGATTTAACCGAATCGCTCGATCAAGTCAGTAAAATAATTACTATTAGTGAGCAAGAAAAAGAAGATTTTTTAAAAGATATTAAACACACTCGGCGTTTCAAATCGCAAATTCTTAAAGCACGCTTAAACGAAACTGAAGTCGCTAAGTTTTCTGTAAATCAACATAAATTCCCAGGCTTTAGTATTGAAGCACGCCTAGCCCGCTACTACCCCTTTGGCGATACCCTAACCCATGCACTCGGTTATGTGGCAAAGCTTAATAAAAAAGAACTTAATAAACTAGATCAAGAAGGTCAAGCAACCAATTATCGAGCCACATACGATATTGGAAAATTAGGCATAGAAAAATATTATGAACAATTATTACACGGTGAAGTAGGCTCCCAGCGCGTAGAAGTAAATAATCGCGGCCGCGTTATTCGCACACTCAGTATGATCCAACCTAAGCCTGGTAGTGATATTGTACTTACGCTTGATATTGGGCTACAGCAAATAGCACAACATGCGCTTAAGGATATGCGCGGCGCTATCGTCGTTATGGATGCAAAAGATGGTGGCGTACTCGCACTTTATTCAAATCCAAGCTACGATCCAAATTTATTCGTACATGGTATAAGTAGCAAAAACTACAAAGCATTGCTTAACCAAGATCGCCCGCTAATTAACCGAGCAACACAAGGTCGTTACGCGCCAGCTTCGACTGTTAAACCTCACATGGCAATTTTAGCCCTTGAAGAAAATATTGTAAGTGAAAGCACTTCTATTTGGGATCCTGGCTTTTTTGAAATACCAAATGTGGAACATAAATGGCGCGATTGGAAACGCTGGGGTCATGGCCATGTTGATGTATATAAAGCGATTGAAGAGTCGTGCGATACTTATTTTTATGATGCAGCTTATCGCTTAGGTATTACTAAAATAAGCGATTTTATGGCGCGATTTGGCTTTGGTGATTTATCCGGTATTGATATTCATGAAGAAACCACTGCAATTTTACCTTCAAAAGAATGGAAAGAAGGCCGCTTTAAAGAATCATGGTGGCGAGGTGATACTATTTCTGTAGGTATTGGACAAGGCTATTGGACGGCAACCCCGATTCAAATTGCTAACGCAACGAATATTCTTGTTAATAAAGGGATTAATCATCCACCGCATTTAGCCCAAGTTGCAAAAAAAGAAGATCAAGTAACGCAAATTAACGGTGATGAAAAACCGCCGGTAATACTTAAAAACCCTGATAACTGGCGCATTGCAATTGATGCAATGCATAACACGGTAAAAAAAGTAACAGGTACCGCACACAAAGCTTTTAAAGGTGTAAGCTACGATCCGGCGGGTAAAACAGGTACTGCGCAAGTAGTTAGCATTGCCCAAGGCGAACGTTACGACGCTAAATCATTAAAAGAGCGTCAGCGTGATAACGCCATTTATGTTGGTTTTGCACCTTATAACAACCCACAAATTGTGCTCTCTATCGTTGTAGAAAACACTGGGGGCGGAAGCTCGGTAGGTGCGCCAATTGCTCGTCAATTAATGGACTACTATTTTGCAGCTAATCCTGTTGAACTTGCAGGGAATATAAAATAATGACCATTTTACACGATAAACGATCCATATGGATGCGAATGCATCTAGACCTACCATTACTCATCGCTTTGCTTATCATGATGATTGGCAGTATTACCGTTGTATATAGTGCAAGCGGGCAAGATACAGCAATGATGATCCGCCATATGACTCGCATGGGCGGAGCCGTTATAGGCATGATTATTCTAGCCCAATTTTCTCCAGCAACACTTAAACGTTTAGTTATCCCACTTTACTGTGTTGGCTTACTCATGCTGGTGGGTGTACTTTTATTTGGGGTCAGCTCAAAAGGCGCTCAACGCTGGTTAAACTTGGGGATCACTCGCTTTCAACCATCAGAACTAATGAAGCTAGCCGTCCCAATGATGGTGGCTTGGTACATAGGCAGAAACCACTTACCACCCCGCCCACTGCATTTAATTATTGGCTTTATGATTGTAATGCTTCCGACATTATTAATTAAAGAACAGCCCGATTTAGGTACTTCTATACTTATTGCGAGTTCGGGTATATTTGTGTTGTTTTTATCCGGTTTAAGCTGGCGCTTAATCGGCTTTTTAAGTTCTGTTGTTGCGCTTGCTGCATGGCCATTTTGGCACTATGGTATGCACGACTACCAAAAACAACGTGTACTTACTTTTTTAGACCCCGAAAGCGATCCGCTTGGTTCCGGTTACCATATTATTCAGTCAAAAATAGCAATAGGCTCTGGTGGTGTTGAAGGCAAAGGCTGGCTGCTTGGTACACAATCGCAATTAGAATTTTTACCAGAGCGTCATACTGATTTTATATTTTCGGTTTTAAGCGAAGAGTTTGGCTTATTCGGCGTATGTGTTTTACTTAGCCTGTACTTATTTATTATTGGCCGAGGCTTGTACATTGCCGTTAATGCGCAAGATGCATTTGGTAAATTACTGGCAGGTGCACTCACTCTGACATTTTTTGTTTATGTATTTGTAAACATAGGTATGGTATCAGGGTTATTGCCTGTTGTAGGAGTTCCTTTGCCTCTAATCAGTTATGGAGGAACATCGATGGTGACGCTCATGGCTGGCTTTGGCATTATTATGTCAATAGCGACAGATAAAAGGATGCTTTTAAAATAATGAAATTCACTTTGCGTGTTCTAATAACTGTTTTTTTAATACTCACCTTAAGTGCATGTAGTAGTTCAAGTAACCGCTACCATATGCGCCATGATTCAGCACCACTTAGAGCCCCAACTGCACTTGAAATGCAAGACGCAATAATCACTGATGTTACTAAAAGCGCCAGTGCAAGTCGTCCATATACAGTGCTTGGTAAAAGTTATTCGCCAATGCTTGATGAGTCAGGCTACTCTGAGGAAGGCATTGCCTCTTGGTATGGTCGTAAATTTCATGGTTATCACACCTCTAATGGTGAAACCTACGATATGTTTGCCATGACTGCTGCGCACAAAACACTGCCGTTACCTAGCTTTGTTAAAGTAACCAATACAGCGAACGGTAAATCAGTAATCGTGCGCGTGAACGACCGCGGCCCATTTCATGACGATAGAGTAATTGATCTTTCGTACGCTGCCGCTTACAAGCTAGGCTATTACACCCATGGTACAGCAAGGGTTAAGCTAGAAGCCGTTAAGCTTGCGGGCGCAACTGCCCGTCAAACCTATATTCAGGTAGCTGCAGGTAGTACACTTGCTAATATTGAAGCGCTTGCCAGTACATTGCGAGAGCAATACAAATTACCAACAAATATCGTGCAAAAAGACGATATTTACAGACTGCATTTAGGGCCAATAAAAGATACCCCTCATGCAGACGAAGTATTAAAAAAATTAAAACAAAATCAATTTCAAAACGCGTTCTTGCTTTACACTCAGTAAGACCTTTAAAATGGCGTAACGCGAACCTTTAACTTTAACCATTAATGAGTATGATGAAATCTATTAAACATAAAATCCTCAAAGGTGTATGCGGCTTAGTTTGTACAGCCGCCGTATTTTCAGCCAGCGCCCAAATTATCCCGGCACCACCTCAAGTTAATGCAAAAGGTTATTTTTTAGTAGACTTTACAACAGGTAAAGTAATTGCCCAAGGTGAAGCTGATACGCAGCTAGCCCCAGCAAGCTTAACTAAGATGATGACCAGTTATGTAATTGGTACTGAAATTAAAGCCGGCAATATTGCACCAACAGATATGGTAACTGTGAGTGAAAAAGCATGGGCTAAAAACTTCCCAGAATCGTCTAAGATGTTTATTGAAGTAGGCAAGCAAATTAGTGTTGATCAGCTTAATCACGGCATTATTATTCAATCTGGTAATGATGCCTGTGTTGCAATGGCTGAACATATTGCTGGAAGTGAAAGCGCATTTGCTGATTTAATGAATGCACATGCTACTAAATTAGGTATGAGTAACAGCCATTTTATCAATAGCCACGGCCTTGATACGAATGAGCATTATACTACTCCACGCGATATGGCAACCTTAGGCGCAGCACTTATTCGTGACGTACCGGATGAATACGCACTTTATAAACAAAAGTCGTTTACTTATAACGGTATTAAGCAATATAACCGTAACTCGCTATTATGGGATGAAAGCTTAGACGTAGACGGTATAAAAACAGGCCACACCTCGGAAGCTGGCTACAGTTTAGTCACTTCAGCAACTAAAAATGGTATGCGTTTAATTGCCGTTGTAATGGGCACTTCAAGCGAACGTGCTCGTAAAGTGGAAAATAAAAAACTACTTAACTACGGTTTTCGTTTCTATGAAACAATTACCCCGTACAAGGCCGGCGATAGCTTTGCTGAGCAACGTATTTGGATGGGTAACAAAGAAAATGTATCTTTAGGTATTTTAGAAGATACACCAATTACTATTCCACGTGGTCAACATAAAAACCTTAAAGCTAACTTTGAGCTAGATAACACGCTTGAAGCACCACTCGCTAAAGGCACTAAAGTAGGTACGTTATTCTTACAATTAGAGGGTGAAGACATTGCTCAATACCCACTAGTAACACTTGAAGAAGTGGAAGAAGGCAGCTTCTTTAGTAAGATTTATGACTACTTACGTTTACAAATAATGTAGACGTAAAAATAAACTCACAGCTATTGTGAAAGTTAAACGAGACGCCTCTATTATGAGGCGTTTTTTTTTGCTTGAAAAATGCTAGAATGCGCCCCATATAAAGCAATCATATTGAGTTGTTATTTTTGGCACTCCAAAAAAGCAGCATTAGCTCAAGATTGTCATAACCCTTTCAGTTTAGCGCCTAGCATTTTGCTCAGAGCCAATACTTTATTTGTTTGAGGAGTCACCGTCGTGGTTCAACCTGTTAAAGATACAAAATTTGATGAGTACTTAGAGTACCCTTGCCCATTTACATTCAGAATAATGGGTTTAGCTAACGTAAACTTAACTGATCAAATTTTAGCTAAGTTACAACCAATAGCACCTGGCGATTACGCCCCTAAAGTAAAACCAAGCAGCAAAGGTAATTACGAGTCAGTAAGCCTTGTAGCAACAGTTACTAGTGGCAAACACATTGAAGAAATTTACAACGTGATCAGCAATATTGATGACGTACGCCACATGCTTTAATCCATAGTTGAGATTTGTTGTGAACGAAAACACTTTGATCGTACGCCAACTGGGTCGTCAGCGTTATATGCCTATTTGGCAAAAAATGCAGGACTTTACCGACACCCGTGATGAAAATACGCCAGATGAAATTTGGCTTGTAGAGCACGAGAGTGTATTCACCCAAGGTCAGGCTGGTAAGGACGAACACTTACTAGCTCCTGGCGACATTGAGGTGATTAAAGTTGACCGTGGCGGGCAAGTAACTTACCACGGCCCTGGCCAGCAAATGATGTATGTATTATTTAATCTACGTCGTTTAAAGATTGGTGTACGTGAACTGGTTACGTGGCTTGAAGAGTGCATTATTGAATCACTCGCCGAGTATGGTATTGAAGCTTATGCTAAAGCTGATGCACCAGGTGTATACGTTAACGACAGCAAAATTGCATCCCTTGGGTTAAGGGTTCGTCGTGGCTGCTCGTTTCATGGCTTAGCATTAAATGTTAACATGGACCTAAGTCCATTTTTACGCATTAACCCATGCGGTTATGCGGGCATGAATATGGTGCAAACTAAAGAATTAAATGGTCCTCAAAACCTAGAAAGTGCGGGTGAAGGATTGGTGAAACACATGATCAAGAAGCTTAATGCAACACAGGTTAAGCATACTGAAGGGTTTGAAAACGAATGAATAAACCAGTCAAAATGGAACCAGGTGTAAAACTACGCGACGCAGAAAAAATGGCGTTGATCCCAGTAAAAGTTTTACCTACAGAAAAAACTGAAATGTTGCGTAAGCCAGAATGGTTAAAAATTCGCTTACCTAAATCAACCGATCGCATTGACGGCATTAAAAAAGCGCTACGTAAGCATGGCTTACACTCAGTCTGTGAAGAAGCTTCGTGCCCTAACCTATCTGAATGTTTTAACCACGGTACAGCTACCTTTATGATTTTAGGTGCTATTTGTACTCGTCGTTGCCCATTTTGTGATGTGGCTCACGGTCGCCCATTAAAACCTGATGCCACTGAACCTGAAAAGCTAGCACTTACTATTAAAGATATGAAGCTAAGCTACGTTGTAATCACTTCGGTTGACCGTGATGATTTACGTGATGGTGGTGCACAGCATTTTGCTGATTGTATTCGCGAAATTCGTAAACATAATCCAACTATCACTATCGAAATTTTAGTACCTGATTTTCGTGGCCGTATGGACCGCGCACTAGAGATACTAATCGAGACGCCACCAGATGTGTTTAACCACAATCTTGAAACTGCGCCACGTTTATACAAACTAGCTCGTCCTGGTGCTGACTATAAGTGGTCTTTAGAATTACTTCGTCGCTTTAAAGAAGCTCACCCAGAAGTAAAAACTAAATCAGGCTTAATGGTTGGTTTAGGTGAAGAAATTAGCGAAATTGAAGAAGTACTTCGCGATTTACGTGCACACAACGTTGACATGCTAACTGTAGGCCAATACCTACAACCTTCTAAGCATCACTTACCGGTTAAGCGCTACGTGCCACCAGTAGAGTTTGACGGCTTAAAAGCGTATGCAGACGAAATTGGCTTTACTCACGCGGCTTCTGGCCCGTTTGTACGTTCAAGCTACCATGCTGATCAACAAGCAGCGGGTAAAGAAGTGAAATAATCACTTTCTCAAAAAATTAAAAAAGCCGTTAATGATGCATAATCATTAACGGCTTTTTCATGCCAATTGATAAAATAGCTTACTGCGCTAACTTACCTTTTGTAATAGAAAAATCAGCAAACCTAACACGTTCTTCATCAGCGCGAAGGCTGTCGGTTTCAACAATTGAGCGGTATATTCCCCACTTAGGACGAGCAAAATCATCATCACTAAAGCCCCGCCACATATCTATGTTTTGCTCGCTTATAGTAAATATCTCTGCATTATCGCTTAAGCGCGTTAACGTCATATCAAACTTACCACTTTCACTAAATGTAGCTTGTACAAATACCTCAACCCATTCATCTGTAATGAGTGACCAGTCGGTTTCAATTAAGTTTTTATCAAGACCCGTACTGTTACCGTTTTCATCAAACCCTGCGCTATATCGAACCTGTAGCTGATTACCTATACTATTTTTTTGCGCACCTGAGAGCGTGATAATAGGCTGATCGTCATTACCATTGGTGTTGTCGTTACTCTCGTTACGGGCTTTTATTTGAAAAAAATGGCTAAATTTACTCGTAAGCTCAAGCTCGCTACTTACTTTAAATTTCCAGCTATATTGAAATGTCTCGCCCTCAAACGCCAGTGTTTCTTGTGGTGATTTATCGTAGGTTTTTATTTCGTTGCGTTGTCTGTCACTTGCGCCTTTGTCTTTATCTTGGTCATCATCTCGGTGAGCTAAAAAGACAAAATGGTTACCAATTATCGTATCGGTATCTTCAATAATATGGACAACACTTTCATGATTGCCAGCGTATAAGTCTGGAGATTCAATTGACCCTTCGCCGAAGGCATTTTCAATAAGTGTGTATGCGTCAAGCCCCGAATTAACGCCATCTGATCGCAATAAAACGTGTGATATTTTCTCAAAGCCATCAGCTTGAGCTATTGGTGCACCTACAATTGTTATGATAATTTGTGCGCTAGTACCATCTACAGAGTTTACTGTTATTGTATCTTGCAGTATTCCACCTTCACTTAAAGATGTTATTGATGCGTTTAAATCATCAAGTGTGTATGACCAATCTCCACCAGCATTTAAGCTAAAAAAACCATAGCTTGTAGCGCTATTTTCTTGTGCTGCAAAAGCAGCTTCACCTGATTGTTGATCCGTAATAGTTAACGAGCCTGTTATTGCATCATTACTATCGCTAATAACTTCACCTAGACTGTTACCACCGATTATTGCAGGAGTTTGTATAGTAATCGCTTCATTATTTTGCACCGTAGGATCAGAGCCTGAGCTGCCACAACCAGTAACTAAACAAGATAGAAGTATAGCTGTAAATGTATTGCACGGTTTAAGGGTATATTTAGACATGATTAGTTCTGTGGTTAATAGCAAGTTAATAAAATATGAATTTACCAATTTATTGTACAAATAACCACAATTCAATTACCAATTAACATTACCAATTTACTGATATTTCAAATTTAATTATAAAATCTATTATTTTCATAGTGATACAAAAAATTATTTCTATCGAGTGTTTATTTATATTTGTTTTAAAATAAAATTAGGTTAAACCTGAGTTACTTGAGATAATTAGTACTGACATAATTATTTAGGTTCATTATGAAACTATTAGTTCGTAACTTGTCTCGTGCTACCACTGAGCATGAGCTTCGTACTTTATTTGCAGAGCACGGTAAAGTGACTACCTGTAACTTGGTACTTGATAAAGAAACTGGCCAATCTAAAGGTTTTGCCTTTGTAGAAATGCCAAACGACATAGAAAGTAAAAGCGCAATTACTGCACTTAACCAATCTACTGTTGATAAAAGTAAGATCCGCGTGAAATTAGCGGATGCTTAAGTAATAATTTATTACTTAAAGTTAAAAGAACCAGCTTGCGCTGGTTTTTTACTAATGACTGATAGTTAATCTGCAATTGAATGAAAAGTTCTCTATAAAAATTCGACATCGCTGCGGTGCTTCCTTTATATTGAAAGCCTAATTAAATAACAATATGAAGACCATGGCATCTACTCTTTTAAAAAGCGCTAGCCTAAGCCTGCTAGTTGCACTCTTTGGCTGCTCAGAGCCTGCAAGCGAACAAACTCCATTAGAAAATACAGCAGGTGTAAGCCTTAGCAATATTAAACAGCATATTAAAACGCTAGCCTCTGATGACTTTCAAGGCCGAGGCCCGCTAACTCATGGTGAAGTGAAAACAGTAGGCTACTTAAGCGAGCAATATAAAGCGCTGGGTTTAACCGGTGCTTATAAAGGTAAATACTTACAGCCTGTAAAAATGGCAATGGTGACAGCTAATCAGGATATGCAGTTAAAAGTAGGTGATTTGAGCTTTGAATCAGGTAAAGACTTTACCGCACGTACCGAGCAACTTCAGCCATTAATTGATGTACGCAATTCTGACGTTGTATTTGTTGGCTATGGTATTAATGCGCCAGAATATAAGTGGAATGACTATAAAAATATTGATGTAACGGGTAAAACAGTGGTTGTGCTCGTTAACGATCCAGGTTTTGCTACTCAAAACGACGCCCTTTTTACTGGTAATGCAATGACCTACTACGGTCGTTGGACTTATAAATATGAAGAAGCCGCTCGCCAAGGTGCAAAGGCTGTATTTATTATTCATGAAACTGCACCTGCGGCATATCCTTGGGGCGTAGTTGAAAGTTCAAACACCGGCACTAAATACACGTTAATGGATAACAATTTAAACGCGTCTAAATTACCGGTTATGGGCTGGCTAACACTTGATGCGACTGAGAAAATGTTTAACGCCGCAAAGCTTAACTACCAAGATTTAAAACAAGCAGCATTAAATGATGACTTTAAAGCGACGCCACTTAACTTAAAAGCAAACCTTGCTTTTAAAAACGAAGTATCACATGCAAAATCGCATAATGTAGTTGCACAAATTACAGGTAGCGAATCACCTGACGAATACGTTGTTATTAGCGCTCACTGGGACCACTTTGGTACTAAACAAACTGATACCGGCCCTAAGATTTATAACGGCGCGGTAGATAACGCTTCAGGCACTGCAGCCACGCTTGAAATAGCACGTATAATGAGTAAAAAGAACAAGCAAAAGCCATTTAAACGCTCAATTATTTTTGCTAACTTTACAGCAGAAGAAACGGGGTTAATTGGCTCTGAAGAATTTGCATCGGGTGCGGTTGTACCTACAAAACAAATGGTCGGTCTATTAAATATTGATGGCATGAACGTGCTTGATGGCACTGACTACATTTTACAATACGGTAAAGATTTATCGACAATGGAAAACTATTTAGCAAAGGCTGCAAAATCACAAGGCCGTGTTGTTAAAATGGATCCTCGTCCGCAAAATGGCTTATTTTTTAGATCTGATCATTTCTCACTTTCTAAGCAAGGCGTGCCTAGTTTATTATTTATGAGCCTGGGCGATACCGATCCTGAGTACATTGCGCATAAGTACCATAAAGAAGCAGACGACTACTCTGCTGATTGGTCGTTAGGTGGTGTTAAGCAAGATATAGATCTTATTGTTGATATAGCCACTCAACTTGCAAACAATGGCGATTGGCCAAAGTGGACGAGCGAGTCTGACTTTAAAGCCAAACGCGCGCAAGATAAACAATAAATAACTATTAATAGTTATGTAATATAAAAATCCTCCTACTTGGAGGATTTTTGTTTTAAACGAGCCCGCATTAATAGCGTTTCGGCCTTTGCTCCTAAATAAACATAAATAGCTAGTGCAATTAAAAGCCCCACTACTGCAAGCATCATCGCTATTGCAGGCATTAAATACTCCGATTGCCCCAACGCCGCTTTAAACATAGTTAACAACGCCTCAATTGATATAGCAATTAACACGGTAGATATAAACCGTGTAATAGTGCGCCGCGTAGATGAGTGCCTAAAAATATCCTTATGCATAAGGATTTCTTCTTCGAGTATTGTTTTACCTAAATCGAATACTGCTAATGCTAGGGTGATGTAAATAATGATACTAAAGGGTTCAAGTGGGTCTGATGAGGTATCTACATGGGTTAATAGCGCGTATATATCATTAAAAACGATATTCAGTAAAAATAATACTAAGCAAAATAAGCACGCAACAATAATACCGTAACCCGCTTTAAAGTAAGGCGACATATTAGCGCGCGCAGTATCACCCATTACAAACTCAATAAGCTGCGTTAAGCTCACATCAACGACCAAGTAATGTTGATTATTAATTGGTTTTTTTAGTTCTTTAATCGCCGATATACATAAATGGTTAGTCGCTATAGAAATGTAGGGATCAGTAAAGCACACCCTATCACTTGTTTTAGCGTTCAAAAAATAGGGGCGCTCGCTTAAATCTTGTTGATTACCACTTTCACCTAATTTTTTGCTATATGCCCGTTTAAAGCAGACATTATTACCCTGCTGCAAACCTTCTGCATTTAAACAATATTGTAATTCTAAAAATGGGTACTGCTTAATCAGATAGCGGGTATCACGCTCTTTGGTTAATCCGTCCTCAATACTCATTAAAATAGATTCAAGTAAACTGTGTATTACATGCTCATATTCGTGGTAGCGCTCAACACTACTGATATAACTCATTCGCGCCATTTTAAATACTCATTAGCCTAAGTTATCAATTGATTTGCAAGTTTAAAACCAACAATAAAATAACTTAATAATCAGTAACTTGACACTATTCAAACTCAAGTTTTGCACCACTTTGGTGACTAAAAAGTAATATATTAAATTAAATGCACAAAAAAGCAGCTAAGTATTAATTACTTAGCTGCTTTGTGAGTATGACTGGTAAGGTTCTACATAGAGCTTATCACTGAACCTTCGAAAACTCTTCTTTAGATAACTCGCCATTTCCATCTGTATCTAATTGATCAAAAAGCTGTACTAGTTGCGAGTTTACTTGGGCTTCTGTTTTACTAATTACGCCGTCGCCATCTGTATCAAAAGAATCAAAATCTACCGCAGCAAACGCCGCTGAAGAAGAAGCTAGGGCTACAAGAGCTAAAGTTTTGTGTAATGTTTTCATAATCGTTTCCTTAGGCTTTGAGCCTGATTAGGGGTAAGAAGTCCTTTTCAAAGATCCTTTAGGAGTAAAGTGTCTATAAATTAATATTCAAAAAAATCATTTTCTGTCGGGCCACCGCTACTTTGAACATTCAGCGCGTCAAATTGCTCTATCACTTGAGCCGATTCTTCAGAGCGACTAATTGAAGCGTTGTCGTCTGCATCGCGTGTTTCAAAGTCTGTGTTTGCAAATACTACTGACGAAGAAACAATAGCTATAAGTACAAATGTTGATTGTAGCTTTCTCATAATTTAATCCTTCAAAAGTATGCGGTGTCCTAAATAAATTTGCTCTATGGTGCTCTCTAGTCACATCCTGGTTATTCTTTTTAGTAGGCTCCCTTGCCTACTTAGGTTGTCTTTGGCAACTCAGAATTTAGATAACATTACAGAGCATTAACTGCTTAAGGCTTTAATTTTAGGCCTTAGAAAACTCATCTTCAGATAGCTCACCATCTTGGTTTGTATCGAGTTCTTCAAATTTGCTTAAAAGCTCAGCATCCACTGATGCTTCGGCTTGGCTGATTGCGCCATTACCATCTACGTCTAGCGTATCAAAATCTGTTGCTGCAAAAGCCGCTGATGAAGAAGCTAGCGCCATTAGTACTAATGTTGATTGAAATGTTTTCATAATAGTATTCCTTCATTGGGTTGTTGCGATTAAGGCCTTTGGCTTTCATCACGTTTTGCTTAATACACTCTAGGTATTACAACTTCGGTGCCACTTTTTATTTATTATTTAAAAACAATGAGTTGAATTATATAAAGCGAGAAAAGCTTAATTTGGGGAGGTGTTATTGTTGCTATTTAGCAACAGCCATTTAACTAAAAACAATAAACCATTATAAATCAATTGGTTAAGTTTAATTAAAAAGACACACTTTTGCTAAAAAGCCGATAAGGGGGCGTTTAGGTTAGCCTTCAAAATAAACTGAATATGAACATGGAAATGACATAGGATTTATTTTCGGCTACTAAAAAATTAATTCATTTATAATTAGTAAGTTACATTATTTTTTGAGATTTATTATAAAAATTTTGGAAGGATATTTTGAAATTAACTGTTTTGTTGCCAAATGGCGAATTTATCTAGGAAGGTTTCAATGCTAAAGCTAAGTTGTAGCATTAAACTCATAATTTAATGCGCCGTAAAATATAGGTTCGCTTGAGTTAAGCAAACCTACATCGTGTGCCAGCTATTGGAGTGAGGTAAATTATATAGATTTAAACTACTTCCACCCTTGCAACCACTTTTGGTTATCTTTTAAATCTCGCCAACTAATTGGATATTGATTTTTTGACATAACAGCCTCGGTAATACATTCAATTACGTTGCCATCTTCATCAAATTCCACCTCAACAATAATGAAGTGTTTTTCTTTATTTATAGCAGGTGTTGCGGTCCATTTACTATTCAATAATTTTTTAGGGTTTAGTTTATTCATTGAGTATAACGACTCCTACTCATCTATTTATGCAGCTTATCTAAGGCAACTATACGACCCCAACACCTACTTAGTTCAGATTACTCTGCAACTAGCTTGCCCTTATACATTTGCATTTGGCAATGAAAGTCATATTCACCGGCTTCAAGCGCAGGTAGTTTAACTGTATTGCCATCACCCATTGCCAGCGTTTTACTTATATCAAGCTGTGGAAATACAACGGTTTCGGCGCACGGCGCGCTGTCTTTTCTATCAAAGGTAAGTACAACCTCTTTGTTGGCTGCCACTTTAATGTGTCCTGGCTTATAAACACCGTTATCAACGACTATTGTTTCTTTGTTGTCATCACTTTGTGTTTGCTCTGGTTTGTATAGCCAAAACCAATAAATAATTGCAGCTATTAACAGTGCACCACCTATATTAATCATCAACATAATGTACTCCTTAGCTTAAATTACGATTTATTTGGTTTGAAAAAACGTAAGCGATTAGCGTTACTTACCACTGTAAGCGATGAAAGTGCCATAGCTGCACCTGCAACAACAGGGTTAAGTAGGATGCCAAAAAATGGATACAACACGCCGGCTGCAATCGGAATACCCGCCACGTTATAAATAAAGGCACCAAATAGGTTTTGTTTAATATTTGAAATAGTTGCATTACTCACTGCAATTGCATCAGCAAGGCCATGTAACGAACCACGCATTAAGGTAATGTCTGCACTTTCTATTGCAACATCGGTACCTGTGCCAATTGCAAACCCTACATCCGCTTGCGCAAGTGCGGGGGCATCGTTAATACCGTCACCTGTCATACCCACTATTTCACCGTTTGCTTGGCGTTTTGTTACTTCGTTTACTTTGTCATCGGGCATTACTTCTGCAATAAAGTCATCAATACCGACTTGCTTAGCAACGGCTTGTGCAGTGGCTTTGTTGTCACCTGTTAGCATAACTAGGTGGATACCTTTATCTTGCAGGCGTTTAATAGCTTCAACTGAATCCTCTTTGATAGGATCCGCTACTGCAATAATAGCGTGGAGCTTATTATTGCTTGCAAAATACATGGGCGTTTTAGCATCACAGGCAAGTGCTTGAGCTTGCTCGGTTGCATCATCAACGGCCACGTTGTATTTATCCATTAGCGCTTTATTACCAAACAACAATGTTTGCCCGTCAACACTGCCAGTGACACCTTTACCTGTAATTGCGTTAAAGTCAGCTACTTTGCTTAAAGCTAAGCCCTGCTTTTGAGCATATGCCGTAATTGCTTGGGCCAGTGGGTGCTCTGAGCTACTTTCAAGGCTTGCAACAAGTTGCATTACTGTATTTTCATCACTGTTATTAAAGGTAACTACATCGGTAACTTGCGGTGTGCCTTGAGTAATAGTGCCTGTTTTATCTAAAATCATGGTGGTGATTTTAGATGTTGTTTGCAGCGACTCACCATTTCGAATTAATATTCCTGACTCTGCAGCTTTACCAATACCCACCATAACCGACATAGGGGTTGCGAGTCCTAGCGCACAAGGACAAGCAATAATAAGTACGGTGGTAACCGCAACAACGGCATAAGCAATTGATGGCTCAGGTCCGAAGTTTAACCATGCAAGGCCTGCAAGCACTGCAATAATCATGACTGTTGGTACAAATATTCCTGATATAACATCAGCTAAGCGCCCTATTGATGGCTTTGAGTTTTGTGCACGCTTAACCATATTGATAATATTGGCAAGTGTGGTTTCGCTACCAATGTGCGTGGCTTTAAATAATAAAGTGCCACTTTTATTAATACTTCCGGCAACGACTTTATCGCCCGTTTTTTTGCGGACGGCCATTGGCTCACCAGTAAGCATTGACTCATCAACCGTACTGCTGCCTTCAATAACATCGCCATCCACAGGGATTTTTTCACCCGGGCGTACGCGTACTTCATCATTTTTTACAACATCACTAATGTCGATGTCTTGCTCTTGCCCATCGCGAATTACGCGTGCAGTTTTTGGTTGCAGGCCAATTAAGCGTTTAATTGCTTGTGAGGTGCGCCCACGTGCTTTTACTTCAAAAGCGAGCCCTAAACTAATTAAACCGATGATCATCGATGATGCTTCAAAATATACGTGTCTTGCGACTTGTGGTAATAAGTTTGGTGCTATTACCACAAACATTGAATACAACCACGCAGTACCTGTACCAAGCGCTATTAATGTATCCATATTAGCAGCATGGTTTTTGAATGCCTGCCATGCACCGTTGTAAAATTGTTTACCTGATATAGCCATAACCACAAGCGTGACTATACCCACTAAAAACCAGGCTATTCGTTGTGTGTCGGTGGTCACACTCATGTCAAAAATAAGCCCGTATATCATTAACGGCGCACCGACCCCTAACGCTAATATCATATTACGCATCAGCTTTTTATAATGTGCCTCATCCGACTTTGCTTTTTCATCAAGTGCATCTTGATCAGACTCATTACTCATTGGCTTAGCTGAATAACCAATGTTTTCGACTGCTTTAATAAGCATGCTTTCGCGGGCTTTACCTTCTACACGTACTGTACGCTGTGCAAAGTTCATTTCCACGTTTTGCGCGCCTTGCACGCTATTAAGGGCTTTTTCAATTTTAGCCACACAACTGCCGCAATTAGCGCCTTCAATAATAAAGTTTTGCGCGGTGTCTTTTGTATTAGTCGTCATTACGCTGCTCCTTATTTGCAGAATCGTTTATTGGATCAACAAAAGATTCTATTAAACTACACACGTCACTGGCATTTGCACCATCGGCTGATGTATCCCATTGATCCAGAGCTGCATGCATCCTGTTTCGTAGTTTTAATGTTTCTTGAAATAGTGCTTCGGTTTCTTCTAGGCGTTTAGTAATGAGTTTTCGCGTTAACGGACAAGGACAATTCCCTTGCTCTGACTCGCCTATAATGTGTTGAATATCTTTGAGTGAAAAACCAAGTTGACGCGCACTAATAATAAACTTTAAACGTTGCTGGTCTTGCTTTGTATATTCTTGATAGCCATTTTCTTCACTGCGTATTGGGTTAAGTAACCCAATACGTGTGTAATGACGAACAGTATCGGCAGTCACGCCCATTAATTTGGCAAGTTGTTTAACATACATAATTTAGCCCCGTGGAATTTCAATAGATCAATAATAAACCTATGTGCAACACACAGGTCAATAGAGAGGAGCATTAAAGCATAATTTAAATTTACTGAAACTGATTTAGCGAAAAAGTGAAAGCGCTCTGGCTAGAGCGCTTAAATAAGAGAGATAAAAGTATTGAATCTATTGTTCTTTAAAGGTTAAATTTAACCAGCAAATATCAGCAGTCTCTAGTTAGCATGCTCGCGTGAGGCTTTTAGCTCTTCGCTTAGCTTGCCTGCTATATCTTGAATTTTTGGTATAGCATCTTTCATTAAGCTTTGTGACATTTGCATAGACTCTTGCATTACAACAGGCATTTTTTCAAGTATTTTTTGCCCTGTATCTGTTTTATAAAACGCTAACATATCAGCAATTTCTTGCTCACTAAAATGTTTGTCGTACACGCTAATCATCATTGGCTGCATTTTAGCCCAGCTCATTTCGGTTTTTAATACCGTTGTCATGTCGCCGTAGTATTTATCAAAAATAGCCTGTTCAGAAGGCTTAACGCCCATTTGGTCTGACATGCCTTTCATCATACCTTCAACCTGGCCGTACATAGAATCAACCATTGCATCCATGTTCATTACATTAATGAGTTCATCTATTTTTTGCTGCTTAGAATTTTGTTCAGCATACAAACTACTAGAAAAAATCAGTAATGATAAAAGTAGTACCTTACCCATAATAATATCCTTTCATATAAATAATGGACTTATGGTCACATGAATAATTTGTATTGTAAAGGGTACAAGCAATCATTAAAAAGGCCGAGTAAAATAAATTTATTCGGCCTTTTATAAATATATTTTTATGCTAATCGTCTTCTACATTATCTAGGCCTTTAGTGCCTTCTTTGGCTTTTAGCTTATGATGGATAGCAGACTTTATTAACATGTAGCCACTAATCGGTGCCGTAATTAGTAAAAATATAGTAATGAGTATTTCTTTAACACTTAGGCCATGCCCTGAATTTGCAAAATAAACCATAGCAGCAATTAACATACTCGCCATGCCCAACGTGGTTGCTTTAGTTGGTCCATGCAAACGCATAAAAAAGTCAGGTAGTTTAATTAAGCCTATTGAGCCAATTAAAATAAACGTACCACCAAATAACAATAATATTGATACAACCCATTCGCTGATCATGTTTTCACCTTATTCAATTATATCGCCACGTAGTAAATACTTACACACTGCAACTGTACTTATAAAACCGAGCATAGCAATAAGCAGTGCAGCTTCAAAATAAAGCCCTGTATCCATACTAATACTGTATAAAATAATCAGTGCGATGACGTTAATGTACATAGTATCGAGCGCTAAAACACGGTCAGGCACTGACGGACCGATGATCAATCGCCATAAATTAAGTAATAATGATAAGCCAATCATCGAAAAAACAATGAGTAATACAGTATCTAACATTGAAATATCTCCTTTAGTGGAGCTTCGTAGCGTTGTTTTATTTGTTTGATAAGTGCTTGTTCATCTTTAAGATCAAGCACATGTATTAATAAGTAGCGTTGCGTTGGCTCTTTACTCTCAGGTAACGATTCAGCAATTGGGTAAACCTCTGCACTCACAGTACCAGGTGTAAGCGATACACAACTGGCCAATATAGTAATTGGCATATCATGGGTTAAATCTATCGGTACTTTTATAAAGGCCGGACGCAAATTTTTAGATGGCCCAAGTATAAGTAAAGCCACTTGTAAATTTGCTACAACAATATCGTACAGCACAATAAGCAACTGCTTGAGAGCCAAGCCCGGCTTTAAAATTAGCGGCTGAGGCTCGCGAAGCGAAAAACTTAATATCGGGATAAGTATTGCAAAAATAGTCGCTAATACTAAGTGCCCTACCGACACGCTATTATTTAACAATAGCCAAACCATAAACAAAAATAAGCTACGAAATGGCGTTGGTAACCAACGAAAACGGGCTTGTAATCTCATCACATGCCTCCTTTAAGTACAGCATTAATGCCGCCGCTTATTTCATGTAACTGCACAGCAGCACCCAGCATATATTCACTAATGGGCCCGCCAAAAATTACTAATAATGGTGAACACGCAAGTAAACCTATAATTACAATTACTTGCAATGGGTTCGCATTTACACACTCAGCATTTTCGCTATTTTTACTTTTATGCTCCCAGAACAAGGTTGTGCCAGCGCGCGAAAGCGCTACTAACAACGCAAAACTTGTTACTAAATATACTGGCCAAAATAGTAAAGCTTGCTCACTGTTTAATGTCGCTTTAAGTATCCAAATTTTACCTACAAAGCCTGACAGTGGTGGCATACCAACTACCGTTAAAGCCGCAATAATAAAGCACACACCTAATAAAAATGGCTGTTTAACAGAGCGACCCGCCACAAGCCTATCGCCAACTTTACCCCGCTGGATTGAAACTAAGTCTGCTAGTAAAAATAGAGCGGCACTAACAAGTGTTGAATGCACTAAATAATATAAAAGTGCAGCAGTGGCATTTACATTTTGCAATGCAATTAGCGCAACCAACGTACCTACCGATACTAATACTAAGTTAGCCGTTAGTTTACGTAAATCTTGCGCTGCCATAACACCAATGGCACCCACTATAATGGTGGCAATTGCTAAGCCCCAAAGCCAAGGCTGCGCCATATGTTCAAGCGCTCCTGCTTGTTCGCCAAAAATCACAGTGTAAACTCTAAGCATGGCGTAAACGCCTACTTTGGTCATAATCGCAAACAATGCAGCAACCACAGGTTTAGCACTTGCATACGTATTTGGAAGCCATAAATGCAGAGGTAATAGTGCGCCCTTTAAAGCAAATACAATGAGTAATAATAAACCACCTGCTTTTGCTAGGTATACATCATCGCCCGAAAGCTCCGATACCTTTTGCGCCATATCTGCAATATTGAGCGTACCAAGTACACCGTACAAAATACCCAAACCGATTAAAAATACGCTTGAGCCAACTAAATTTAATATTACATATTGCAGCGCAGCACGGGTGTTTTGTTTATCACCTGCGTGCATTAACAATGCATATGATGCAATCAGTAATACTTCAAAAAATACAAATAGGTTAAATAAATCGCCAGTTAAAAACGCGCCATTTACACCCAATATTAAAAAGTGAACAAGTGGGTGATAAAAACTGCCTTTTTCATCATCGCCAGCACTACCATATAAAATAGCGCCCAAACCTAAAAGTGAAGTTAACGTAACCAATAAGGTAGACAACATATCGGCTACTAAGACTATCCCAAATGGTGCAGACCAATTACCAATAGCGTAAACGTTAATACCCGTATTATTAATATGTACAAGTAAAAATACACTAATGGCAAAAGTAGCTATTGCCATTACAATTGAAACTAAGCGGCGTATTTTAACGCTTTTACCACATGGTGGCAGTAATAAAATAACGGCCGTAAGCATAGGTAATAAAATAGGGAGCGAAGCTAAATGTTGGATCATTTTTGCTCCTTGTTATCTGCTGAGGTATTAGGCACATAACCATCAACATGGTCGCTACCTAAATCGGCGCGTCCACGTATTGCCAAAATAACCACGAATGCGGTCATCGCAAAACCAATAACAATAGCTGTAAGCACTAAAGCTTGAGGTAGAGGATCGGCGTATTCTGTGCCAGTACCAAGCACTACTGCTTTATTAATAGTAAGACGACCTGCTGAAAACAAAAATAAGTTAACAGCATATGAAATCATAGTAAGCCCAAGTACTACAGGGAACGTACGAGCTCTTAGCAGTAAAAACACACCGCAACTGACCAATACTCCAACGCAAGATGCGTACAATAATTCCATTAAATATTTACCTCTTTTTTCTGGGTATCTGCCGTCATATTACCTAAGCTTGCTAAAATCATTAACGTAGCGCCTACAACCGTTAAGTAGACACCTAGGTCAAATGCAATCGCGCTGGCAAGCTCTGTTTTACCGACAAACGGAATATCAAAGTAGTCAAACCAGGTTGTTAAAAATGGCTTATCAAAGAACCAGCTACCCACACCTGTAAACAGTGAAATACCAATGCCTGAAGCTATGATTTTACGATAATTAACATCAAAACGTTCGTTTATCCATGCCGTACCATGCGCCATATATTGTAAAATAAACGCGATTGACGTTACCAGTCCTGCAATAAAGCCACCACCAGGTAAGTTATGCCCTCGTAAGAAAATATACGCCGACACCAACAACGCAAGCGGTAATAAACTTTGTGAAATACTCGCCAATAATATTGGATGACGTTCTTTAGCCCATGGGCGGCCTTCGCTGTCACTTGCAGGCATAAATAATGGAATTCGAGAAAGTACTTTAAATATACCTAATGCGGCAATGCCTAATACGGTAATTTCTCCAAGCGTATCAAAGCCCCTAAAGTCGACCAAAATAACGTTAACTACGTTAGTACCACCGCCACCAATTTTAGCGTTAGCAATAAAGAAGTCTGAGATTGAATCTAATGGGCGTGTGAGTAACGCGTAACAAATACTTGCTATAACTACACCTAACGTAGAGGCTATTGCTAAATCTCGAAGTACACGTAATGAACTTGATTCTTTTGGCGTATGTTGGGGCAAGAAAAACAATGCCAGCATAAGTAAAATAATAGTAACCACTTCAACGGTTAGCTGCGTAAGCGCTAAATCTGGAGCAGAAAAACGTGTAAATACAACCGACACCATTAACCCCACAATTGAGAGCATTAACAACGATACCATTCGAGAGCGATGCCAAATAACGGTGGCAAGAGCACCAATAATCAATAAGCCTGCACCAATTGCATTGTGCACATCAACAGGCGTAAGTGGCATGCTACCGGCAAGTTGTTGCATTTCAAATAATGGCCAACCTGCACACAGTAATACTACCGCTAACATAATTACAAGGTAGCGCTGCAGCGATCCATTTTCTGTACTGCTTACCTTTGACTGACACCAAGCAATAACGCTTAATATTACACGTTCAAACGTTTTTTTAGCGTTTAGAGGTGGTAACGATGCTTGAAATTGAAATAGATATTTACGATTAACATAAATAAATAAGCCGCCAACAACAGCCATTGCACTCATAAGTAAAGGTAAGTTAAATCCATGCCAAATAGCTAATTCGTAATGTGGCATCTTTTGCCCTAATACAGCTAAGGATGCCGCAGATAAGATGCCATCAATTGCAAAGTGCGGAAACATCCCTACTAATAAACAAATGACAACGAGTATCTCTATTGGTACACGCATATAACGTGGTGGTTCATGAGGTATTCGTGGTAAATTAATTGGATCACCGTTAAAAAACACATCGTGAATAAAGCGTGCGGAATACGCAACCGCAAATGCGCCTGCAACAGTTGCCAGTACTGGTATTAGCCACGACATAGAACCAAGTACTTGCTGATGCAGCGTTTCTGCAAAAAACATTTCTTTAGATAAGAACCCATTAAGTAATGGTACACCCGCCATTGCAGCCGCCGCGACCATCGCAAGCGTTGCAGTGTATGGTAAGTATCGCCACATACCATTTAATTTACGCATATCGCGCGTGCCTGTTTCGTGATCAATAATACCAACGGCCATAAATAACGACGCTTTAAACGTGGCATGGTTAATGATGTGGAATATTGCCGCAACAGTTGCAAGCTCAGTATCAAGCCCGAGTAACAGCGTTATTAAACCCAAATGGCTTATTGTTGAATAGGCTAACAAGCCTTTTAAGTCATGTTTGAATAATGCTATATAAGCACCAAACAACAGCGTAGCTAAACCCGTTAACCCAACGAGCAAGAACCACGTATCGGTGCCGGCTAAAGCAGGGTGAAAACGTGCTAACAAAAATATACCGGCTTTTACCATGGTTGCAGAATGTAAATACGCGCTCACTGGCGTAGGTGCAGCCATTGCATGAGGAAGCCAAAAATGAAATGGAAATTGTGCCGATTTAGTAAATGCACCCAATAGCACCAATACCAATGCTACTTCGTATAAATCGTGAGATTGAATTATTGCTTTACTCGCTAGAATAACATCTAAGTCATAACTACCAACAATATCACCTAATAGCATTAAGCCTGCAAGTAACGCTAAGCCGCCCGCGCCTGTTACAGCAAGTGCCATACGAGCACCCTTTCGCGCTTCAGACTTATGCCACCAAAAACTAATTAATAAAAATGAGCTGATGCTCGTTAATTCCCAAAACAACCACAGCTGAATAACATTGTTAGACATAACAATGCCAAGCATAGCGGTCATAAACAGCATTAAATAACTATATAACTTAGCCATTGAATCGTTAGCGCTTAGGTAGTAACGCGTGTAGAGGATAACGAGCAAGCCTATGCCTAAAATCATAAACATAAACAATAAACTGAGGCCATCTAACCGCAGAGATAAATCGAGTCCTATTGACGGGATCCAAGCTAATGAATAACGAATGGTTTCGCCCGCTAAAACTGCAGGTGCATGGTATAGAGTAATCCCCAAAGCCGTCAAAGGCGCGAGAGCCGTTAAACTAGTGCTTAAATTGCGGGATAACTTACCTGTGCATGCAGAAATAACACTGCCAATTAAGGATAACAAGGGTATCCAGAGCAAAGTCATAATGTAGGGCCTTTTATAATCATAAGTTTATCAGGGCGTCACTCTTTTAGGATTAAGTGATGCTTTTACTGCCTGTTTTTTAACGACATTAATAGTTATAGTTATACTGAAAAACACTAATTTTGTCTATATAAAGCGGGGTTATATGAATGTTTTCAAAACAAAAACTAACAATTTTTTCAAGCTAAAAAATCAATATAGCATTGCTGACGATTGTTAATTTAATATAGCCTTATTTATAGACGTAAGCTCATCTGAGTGACGGTAGAAGTCCCCCTTAGTCATATCTAAATACTTCAACCAAAGTTCCCTGTATTGCGTTGAGAGCCCTAATTGTTGATACTGCATAATAGACCACTTTTCACTTGGCTTATAAGCTATACCTCCTTGTTGACAACTTTCACTTTTATGCCAACCTTCTGGTGCAGGTTCACCATGTGTAATATATAAATTTGGTGCTACAAACCCACTTTGTGCGCACAACCATGCTTGTTTTGATATAGGCAAAGTATACTCATCCTCAAAACGGTTAAAGTGCATAAGTTCGTGTAAAAATATACTGTAGTTTGCCTGTGAGTTAATAAGCATTTTGCCTTTACTGACATTTGCAGTGCCATGCTTTGGCATCATTACTAAAAAATCATAATTGCTAAGAAGCTCATTTTTAAATCTAGAGGCCTGCCAATCACATTGCGCAGCATTATTGATATTACTCTTACAATTGAGCGCAGTCGCAACATAAACGGGCTTTGAAAAACAAAATATATTTTCGCGTGGCTCTGGCTGCCGATTGTATGTAGTTATAAAGTCACCTAATTTATATAAACCATTTCGGTGATCGCTCATTACAATTACATTAAACATACAGTGCTTTTTAGGCTCATCAATATCCTCTAAAAAAGAAAAGCCCAAATTTTGTATAAATTCACGCGGTATATTATTTTCCGCTATAGATAAATGCAACCTGAGGTGATTAAAAACATCCCCTTCTGGTAACTGCTTTATATCGGCTAAAAGCTTTAAATCAACCCAACGTGATTGAGCTAATAACTGAACAGCTAACTCTTTACGCTCAATTGCATTTAATTTATTTATACCTGCCAACCAAAATTGTTTAGCCGTATCACTGTCGTTATTATTTAAAAGTCTTATTGAATAAGCATATTGTGCAGAGGGAATGTGATTTCTAGCCAATATAGCAAGGGAGGTATCTGGTAGTTGCGGTAAATGAACCGCAAAATAATTAGGGAAGCGTCTATAGACTTTTAACACACTGGCCTTTGTGTTCAAAACATGCCAAAAGCCAATCGCGTCAAGGTGATTACCTGAGCCTGTTATTAAAAGGCTACACAGTAATACACCTGCCAATTTTAATGCCTTAACTTGCGTCGTCACCAGCCATTAACTCAAGTTCTAAACGTGCATATTTATACTCAATAAACTCATGTACATTAGTTGCTAGAGCTAATCTAAAATAATCAGCGGCTAAGTATTTATCACCAGCAGCCTGATGCAATTTAGCTAAGTAAAAATAAGCTTCACATAAACGCTGAGCATATTCTTGTTCCGACTTAACACCCTCACTAATGCCAGATAAAAAAGCATGCTCGCTCATATCACCTGCAAAAAGCGAAATTAGTTGAAACGCCCATTGTGAATCGTCAAGTGCTGTTGCATTCGTTTTAAGTTCAACAAGAGCTTGCTCCTTATTTACCTTGGCATCTGCTAAATAAACCCATAATACACGATAAGGGTCATTTGGAGAGCGGGCTAAAAATGCACTAAAATCGGTTTTAGCAATACCAGACCTATCACCATAATAAAGTGCAATACCTCGATTTAAATAAGCATATTCATGATCTTCATCAAGCTCAAGGGCCGAATCGAAAAATTCATAAGCTTTTTCATATTGTTGCATTAACGTATGTTGAATACCCAAAAAATTATATACTTCAGCTAAATCAGGCTTAAGTTTTACAGCGCGGTTAAAATCAATACGCGACAGCGTAGTCATGCCTAAGCTATCAAATAACACACCACGGTCATAATATAACTTCGCTTGTTGATCAGGGCTTAAATCTGCTCTATTCAATAACTCTGAGTAGCGTGCAATAGCAATTTCACTTCTAAAGTCAGAGGCTAAAGGTGCAGTAAATGGCACATTAACAATCGGGGTTGGTTCTGATTCTGTTGTAGTTTGGCAAGCGCTTAAAGACAAAATAGCGAAAGATGCCAAAGCTAAATGTTTGAGTATCATTAAAATCCTTAATACCAAGATAGGTAGCAATATGACAGACGATGTCTCAATAGGTTCATAGCAATTGATGAACTATTATTGCTCTAGGTAAACTGCTCAGTAATTAGGTAAAATTATGTTGTGAGTTTGTCACTTTTAAATTTGAACACTATTTATGAGTAATTTAGCTTCCTTGAATAATCTTTGTTTAAATTTAATTAGCCTCATTAAAGCATAAAAAAAGGGGCTAAACAGCCCCTCTTTTATATTATCCAGTAAATATCTGGATGAAGTATTAGCAATTACGCGTCAGTTGGCGCGTCAGCTGCAGGTGCTGCTGATTCCATTGCTTCTTTAATACTTAGACGTACACGGCCTTGGCGATCTACTTCTAGTACTTTAACTTTAACTTCTTGACCTTCAGAAAGGTGATCAGCCACGTTATTAACGCGCTCAGTACTAATTTGAGAAATATGTACTAGACCATCTTTACCAGGAAGAATGTTTACAAACGCACCGAAGTCTACGATACGTACAACTTTACCTTCGTAGATAGTACCTACTTCAAGTTCAGCTGTTAATTGCTCAATACGGCTAATCGCATTAGCTGCACTTTCGCCATCTGTAGCGGCAATTTTAATTGTACCGTCGTCACCGATTTCAATCGTTGTGCCAGTTTCTTCAGTAAGCTGACGAATAGTTGCGCCACCTTTACCAATAACTTCAGCGATTTTCTTCTGTGGGATTTTCATTGTGTATATGCGAGGAGCAAACATTGATAGCTCTTCAGAAGGAGCCGAAATCGCTTCATCCATCACTTCTAAGATATGTAAACGTGCAGCTTTTGCTTGTTTAAGCGCAATTTGCATGATTTCTTGAGTGATACCTTCGATTTTGATATCCATTTGAAGTGCAGTAATACCCGCAGCAGTACCGGCAACTTTAAAGTCCATGTCACCTAAGTGATCTTCATCACCTAAAATGTCAGAAAGAACAACGAATTTTTCGTCTTCTTTAACTAGACCCATCGCAATACCAGCAACAGATGCTTTAATTGGTACACCCGCGTTCATAAGTGCTAGTGAAGTACCACAAACAGACGCCATTGAAGAAGAACCGTTTGATTCAGTAATTTCAGATACTACACGGATTGAGTAAGGGAACTCAGTAAGTGTAGGCATTACAGCTGAAATACCACGCTTAGCAAGGTTACCATGGCCGATTTCACGACGCTTAGGAGAACCAACAAAACCAGTTTCACCTACACAGAATGGAGGGAAGTTGTAGTTAAGCATAAAGTGGTTTTTATGAGTACCCGTTAAATCGTCGATTAACTGTGAATCACGTTCTGTACCAAGTGTCGCTGTTACTAACGCTTGAGTTTCGCCACGTGTAAAGATAGCAGAACCGTGAGTACGCGGTAATACGCCAGTCATTACGTCTAGTGCACGAATCATATCTGGTTCACGACCATCGATACGTTTTTCGCCAGCAGCGATACGGCCACGAACGATTTTCTTCTCAAGTGAACCGAAGATTTTGCCAATTTCTTGCTTGTCTAAAGACTCGCCTTCAGCAAGTTCAGCTGTTAATACTGCAACAACTTCATCCTTCGCTTCGCCAAGTGCTTCTTTACGCGCTACTTTATCAGTGATTAAGTAAGCTGCGCCTACCTTATCAGCAGCGATAGTTGCTACTTTATCTTCAAGTGCAACATTTTTCTCAGGTGCAGTCCAATCCCAAGTAGGCTTGCCTGCTTGCGCTTTAAATTCTTCGATTGCAGTGATGATCGCTTGAGATTGCTCATGACCATATACAACAGCACCAAGCATTACGTCTTCAGCAAGTACGTTAGCTTCTGATTCAACCATAAGTACCGCTTTATCAGTACCGGCTACCACTAAATCAAGTTGGCTTTCTTCAAGCTCTTTTAATGTAGGGTTAAGTACATATTCGCCGTTGATGTAACCAACGCGAGCTGCACCAATTGGGCCACTGAACGGGATACCAGAGATAGCAAGTGCTGCTGAAGTACCAATCATCGCAACCATATCTGGTTGGATTTCAGGGTTAACAGAAACAACAGTTGCAATAACTTGTACTTCGTTTACAAAACCGCTTGGGAAAAGTGGACGAATTGGACGGTCAATAAGACGTGCAATAAGTGTTTCGCCATCGTTAGGACGACCTTCACGCTTTAAGAAACCACCTGGGATACGACCAGCAGCGTACATACGCTCTTGGTAGTTTACCGTTAATGGGAAAAAGTCTTGACCTGGTTGTGCTTCACGCTTACCTACAACAGTTACTAAAACTGAAGTATCGCCAATGCTTACTAGTACTGCGCCGTCTGCTTGACGAGCGATTGCACCAGTTTCTAGTGTCACTGTGTGTTGACCTAGTTGAAATTCTTTAATAATTGCTTGCACTTAAAATATTCCTTAAATGTATTCTAATAAGTTGTCATCAAAGTACCAATTACAGTACATAATTGTATTCAGTTGGAAATCAATTAAGTACTACAATTGGCAATGATGTGGATAAGCGTAGATAAACCTTTTTATCTACGCGCATAGTATATACCAAAGCTACTTCAAAATGCGAGTCTAGGGTGTGTTGTTCTTTGCGGATTGAAATTTGTTCAATCTAACTACTCGATTTCAGCTGGGCTTATTTTAGCGGTTAAATACAATAGCTCTTGGTAAGCTATGAAATGGGGGTTTTATATTGCAATTCAATAGGTTTAAGAATTTTCTTAATTTAAAAACACAAATTTCAGGCACAAAAAAAGGAGCTAAAAAGCTCCTTTTTCTATAATCTAGTTCTTAGCGACGTAGGCCAAGTTCTTTGATTAGTGCAGTATAACTAGTGATATCTTTACCTTTAAGGTAATCAAGTAGTTTACGGCGAGTGCTTACTTTACGAAGCAGACCACGACGTGAGTGGAAGTCATGCTTGTGATCAGCAAAGTGACCTTGAAGCTTGTTGATATCATAAGTAAGTAATGCTACTTGTACTTCTGATGAACCTGTATCGCCTTCTGCACGTGCAAATTTAGCAATGATATCGATTTTTTCTTGATTGCTTAGTGACATAGTAACTCCAAAAATTAAATTTAAAAGGTGTCTTAGCCGATCACTAATTCAGCCAAAACGATTAAGCGGGCGTATTCTACCAACTGTGGGAATAACTACAAGTTAATTATCCCCATCTACAACTAATAAGCCACTACTGGGCACATTAGTTGCTTATTCCGGCTTTACGTAATCATCTTGCTGGCTAGCAAGACCACGTTTAACCTTTAAATGTCCATTTGAGTTGCGCTCACCAGTACCAATAAATATATTATCCGCAACAACTTTAATTGCACCATCAGGTAAAGCGATTGGTAATTCTACAGCTTGCCCGTGACTAAAAATTCCCCCTTGTTCTTTTGTGATTTCAACAACGGGTAAATCAGTTAAAGCAGTGTCTATAGGTAATAACAACGAGTCTAAATAAGTCGAAGGCGCAAGCTCTTCTTCTTTCGCTTTAGCAAGTAATGCTTCAATTTCATCAAGCGATACCATTTTATCTGCCGGATACTGACCAACAGCGGTTCTGTGGAGCATAATAACGTGTGCACCGCAGCCTAGGTTTTCGCCTAAATCGTCAACGATTGTACGAATGTACGTCCCTTTAGATACATGAGCCGTCATTTGTAATACGTTGCTTTGTTCATCAAATTCGTCAAACGATAAGCTAAACACGTTTATTTTTCTGCATTTGCGAGGTACTTCAATACCTTCGCGAGCGTACTTATATAACGGTCTACCTTGATACTTAAGTGCCGAGTACATTGACGGATATTGATCAGACTCACCAACAAAAGCAGCAATTTCTTTTGTTAGCTGTTCACGCGTTACGTTCACATCTTTAGTGCTAACAATTTCGCCATCAGAATCTGATGTTGTTGTACGCTCACCCAGTTGTGCACGAACGATATAGGTTTTATCTGTATCGAGTAAAAACTGCGTAAACTTAGTCGCTTCACCAAAACAAATTGGCAGCATACCTGTAGCAAGTGGATCTAAAGCACCTGTGTGCCCAGCTTTTTGCGCAAAATAAACACCTTTTGCTTGCTGCAGAGCTTTATTTGATGAAATGCCTTGCGGTTTGTTTAACAACAAAATACCGTCAACTGCACGGCCTTTACTGCGCTTTGCCATCTGTATCAGTGCCTTCTTCGCTATCTGTATCGTCTACGTGCTCAGTACTTTCTTCGCTATCTAAAACTTCATCAGCATCAACACTTTCTACGTCTTCATCAACATGCTTTGCGTTATCTTCGCGGATAATAGAATCCACTAAATTAGAAATACGCATACCTTCCATTAATGAGTTATCAACAACAAACTTTAACTCAGGCATTATACGTGCACGAATACGCTTACCAAGTAACGAGCGAATATAACCCGTTGCTTCATTTAGTACTTTTGCGCTTTGCTTTGCTGCATCTTCATCTTGTGTGTTAAACACAGTAATGAAAATTTTGGCATAAGATAAATCGCGCGATACTTCTACCGCTGACACTGTCACCATACCTAAGCGTGGATCTTTAATTTCGCGTTGTAAAATTACAGCAATTTCTTTTTGGATTTGCTGTGCAACACGATCAGTGCGAGAAAATTCTCTCATTATACTTGTCCTAAAATAATAACTTATTGAAATTAAATAATAAGTTAACTAAATAATGGATATGCAAATGGGGGCTAAGCCCCCATTTAAAATCTTAGCGTAGAGCGTGTAGAACGCCCGGGCGTTAACCTTAAGCGTTCAATACACCCTAGTAACAATTATAGAGTACGTTGTACTTCAACTGTTTCAAATACTTCGATTTGGTCACCAACACGTACGTCATTGTAGTTCTTAACGCCGATACCACATTCCATGCCGTTACGAACATCAGCAACATCGTCTTTAAAGCGACGAAGTGACTCAAGCTCACCTTCATAGATAACCACGTTTTCACGTAGTACACGGATTGGAGCGCTACGTTTGATAACACCTTCAGTAACCATACAACCAGCAATTGCGCCAATTTTTGGAGACTTAAATACGTCACGAACTTGAGCAAGACCAATGATTTCTTGTTTAAACTCTGGCGCTAGCATACCTGACATGGCTTGCTTAACTTCTTCGATTAAGGCATAAATTACGCTGTAATAACGAAGGTCTAAGTTTTCAGTATCAATCACTTTACGAGCAGAAGCATCAGCACGAACGTTAAAGCCAACTACAATTGCGTTAGACGCTGCAGCTAGGGTTGCATCAGTCTCAGTAATACCACCAACACCTGAACCAACAATCTTCACTTTTACTTCATCAGTAGAAAGCTTAGTTAGTGAATCAGAGATTGCTTCGATAGAACCTTGAACGTCTGCTTTAAGTACCACGTTAACTTCAGAAACATCGCCTTCAGTCATGTTAGTAAACATGTTTTCAAGCTTAGCTTTTTGCTGACGTGCTAGCTTAACATCGCGGAACTTACCTTGACGGTATAAAGCAACTTCACGCGCTTTACGCTCATCTTTAACAACAGTCGCTTCGTCGCCCGCAGCTGGAATACCAGAAAGACCTAAAATCTCAACTGGAATAGATGGACCAGCAGATTTAATGTCTTTACCGTTTTCATCGCGCATTGCACGAACACGGCCATACTCAAGACCACATAATACAATGTCACCTTGGTTAAGCGTACCAGATTGAACAAGTACTGATGCTACTGGACCACGGCCTTTATCAAGACGAGATTCAATAACAACACCTGCAGCCATACCTTCAGTAGGTGCAGTTAATTCTAAAAGCTCAGATTGCATAAGCACAGCTTCAAGAAGGTCGTCAATACCTAAACCAGTTTTAGCTGAGATATGAACATACTGCGTATCGCCGCCCCACTCTTCTGGAATAACGTCAAGTACAGCTAGTTCGTTTTTAACGCGATCTGGATCTGCGCCTTCTTTATCCATTTTGTTTACAGCAATGATTAAAGGAACGCCAGCTGCACGTGCGTGCTGTACCGCTTCTTTAGTCTGTGGCATAACGCCATCATCTGCTGCAACCACTAGGATTACGATATCTGTCGCTTTAGCACCACGAGCACGCATTGATGTAAATGCAGCATGTCCTGGTGTATCTAGGAACGTGATCATATTGCCGTTTACATCAACATGGTATGCACCAATATGCTGTGTAATACCACCGGCTTCGCCTGAAGCAACTTTTGCAGAGCGAATATAATCAAGAGTCGATGTTTTACCGTGGTCAACGTGACCCATAACAGTTACTACTGGAGCACGTGGCTCTGACTTACCATCTTCATGGCGGTCATTAAGTACTGTTTGCTCTAATTCGTTTTCTTTAACAATGATAACCTTGTGACCCATTTCTTCTGCAACTAATTGTGCAGCTTCTTGGTCAATCACTTGGTTAATGGTAACCATGTCACCCATTTTCATCATTGTTTTTACAACTTCAGCGCCTTTAACAGCCATGCGTGATGCAAGCTCAGCTACTGTAATTGTTTCGCTAATACGCACTTCATTTTTAACATCAACAGTTGGTTTTTGGAAACCATGCTGCAGCGATGCTGGTGCTTTTAACTTAGACTTGTTACGGCCTCTTGACGCTGCAAATTTATCTTTTGCTGGCGCTTTTTTCTTTTTCTTAGCACGGCGTGTACCTTGCTCATCACGAGCATCGGCAACATCTTCTGCTTCACGTGCGTAAGTAGAAGTCGTAAGATGGTGATCCGCTGTTTCTTCGCGTTTCTTACGCTCTTCTTCTTCTTTCTTCCAGCGTGCCGAGTTTTCTTCAGCTAGCTTTCTTGCTTCTTCTGCTTGACGTTTCGCTTCTTCTTCAGCTTTCTTCAATGCGGCCTCTTCTGCTTCTTTTTGCAGACGCTCAGCTTCTATGCGATCTTTCTCAGACTTAGCACTTTGCTCTGGGGTCATCTGCTTTTGTTTCGCTTTACGCTCTGCATCTGCTTTGCGTTTAGCTTCTTCTTTGGCTTTACGGTCAGCGTCTTCTTTCGCTTTGCGCTCTGCCTCTTGTTTCGCTTTTAATTCTGCGGCTTCTTGCTCAGCTTTTTGCTGCTCTTCAAGACGTACTTTTTCTTCAGCGGCTAGGCGTGCTTGCTCTTGCTCTTGTTCCATTGCGCTTTTTTTCACGTACGTACGTGTTTTGCGAACTTCAACTTGAACAGCTTTAGCTTTACCCGTAGAGCCAGTCACACTTAATGTGCTTTTGCTCTTACGTTGTAAAGTCATACGCGCTGGACCATCTGAACCTGTACCGCCATGATGCTTGCTTAAATGATCAAGTAACGTTGCTTTTTCAGCTTCTGTTACATTATCAGTTGCTTGCTTAGTGATACCTGCTTGTGAAAACTGCTGTAGCAATTTATCAACAGTTGTACCTATATCGCCGGCTAGTTTTTCAACATTTACTTCTGCCATAGTGTGTAATACCTCCGTTAATAAATTACTCGTCTGCAAACCAACAAATGTTTCGTGCAGCCATAATTAGTTCACCCGCTTTTTCAGATGAAAGTTCTGTAATATCAACTAATTCGTCAATACCTTGCTCTGCCAAGTCTTCAAGTGTAACAACACCCTTGCTTGCCATAACAAATGCTAAGTGACGCTCTAAGCCTTCAAGCGCAAGTAAGTCTTCAGCCGGCTCTGCGCCTTCTAAGCTTTCTTCCGTTTTAAGTGCTTTAGTTGTTAATGCATCTTTTGCACGTGAGCGCAGCAGATCAACTGTTTCTTCGTCTAAGCCATCAATTTCTAAAAATTCAGATGCTGGTACGTACGCTACTTCTTCAAGTGTCGAGAAACCTTCATTTATAAGTAATGATGCAAACTCATCATCAATTTCTAAATTTTCAGTGAATAAGTTAAGCAACTTATCTGATTCAGCTTCATTTTTAGTACGCATGTCTTCAACAGTCATTACGTTTAGTTCCCAACCTGTTAGTTGGCTTGCTAAACGAACATTTTGACCATTACGACCAATCGCTTGTGCTAGGTTATCTGCATCAACTGCAATATCCATTGAGTGAGTGTCTTCATCCATTACGATTGAAGCAACTTCTGCAGGTGACATTGCATTAATAACAAACTGCGCTGGATTATCGTCATAAAGAACGATATCAACACGCTCGCCGCCAAGTTCTGACGATACAGCCTGAACACGTGCGCCACGCATACCGACACATGCACCAATTGGGTCAATGCGTTTGTCGTTAGATTTAACTGCAATTTTAGCGCGAGAACCTGGATCACGCGCAGCTGCACGTAACTCAATCATTTCTTCGCCAATTTCTGGCACCTCAATGCGGAATAGCTCCATTAGCATTTCAGGCTTAGAACGCGTTACAAATAATTGTGCGCCGCGAGCTTCAGGCTTAACTTCGTATAAAAGGCCACGGATACGGTCACCCGGGCGGAAGTTTTCACGTGGAAGCATATCATCACGGTAGATAACAGCTTCAGCGTTATTGCCTAAATCAAGAACGATAGAATCACGTGTTGCTTTTTTAACAACACCGGTTACTAACTCACCAACTTGATCTTTGTATGCATCGACTACTAAAGCACGCTCAGCTTCACGTACTTTTTGTACGATTACTTGCTTAGCCATTTGCGTAGTTATACGGTCAAATTTAATTGAATCTATTTGCTCTTCAACGTAATCGCCCATCTGCAAATCAGGTTCTTCAACCTGCGCAGCTTCTAACGTAATTTCGCTGTATGGGTTCTCTAAAGAACCATCTTCTAATACTGCTGCAATCTGCCAACGACGGAACGTATCGTAATCGCCGGTCTTACGGTCAATTGCTACACGTACTTCAATTTCGCCATCATGCTTTTTCTTTGTCGCTGTCGCTAATGCGAACTCTAAAGCTTCAAAAATCTTTTCTTTTGGAACCGCTTTCTCATTGGAAACGGCTTCAGCAACCAATAATATCTCTTTTGCCATGGGTAATGCCTCGCTTGCCCTATTCCTTCGCACTCGAATTTAAAACTTAGCGATTAAATTCGCACGTTCGATGTTACTAAGCATGATTAGATGCTCTGCACCATCACTAGATAGTGTGATCATATCGCTGCTAACTGCTACTAAGTCGCCCTTAAAATTACGGCGACCATCCTGTGGAAGTTTGGTACGCACGCGTACTTCCTCTCCTTGCGCCTGCTCGTAATGATCTTGTTTGAATAATAGACGATCAACACCAGGAGACGATACTTCCAAATCATATTCATTTGTAATTGGGTCTTCGACGTCTAAAATCGCACTAATTTGGCGACTTGCATCCGCACAGTTATCAACTGAGATCCCATCCTCATGAGCAATATACACTCTTAAGGTAGAATGGCGACCCGCTTGTACAAACTCAAGACCATGTAATTCAAAGCCTAACATTTCTACCGCTGGCGATAACATGGTTACTAAATCTTGTTCAAGTTTTGTCACGAAAATCCTCCATACAAACAAAAAAAGGGCTTATAGCCCTAAAATACTGAGTTTAAGTTTTGATTTGATGACAAAAGCCATAAATCGAAAGGTGCAGATACAACAACGCCCCGAACCAAGCGGGGCGTCACACCAATAAAGCATAAAACTGTGTGGCCGAGGGCCGAGCTTGGTTGCGAGTCAGTAACTGACCAAATTAAACTACATTAGCCTAAACGCAAAACGCGCATTACTTAGAATGCGCGATATAAATTAATAAGCTTACACTTATTAGTAGAATTGGTTGCGGGAGCCGGATTTGAACCGACGACCTTCGGGTTATGAGCCCGACGAGCTACCAGACTGCTCCATCCCGCGCCAATAGATATTAAATCTTAATTTAATATCGCTGTTAGCGGTTATACAACACACTAAACAATGGCGGCTATTATAAGGATGTGCGGGATAATTAGCAACCATAATAACTAATAAGTTTATAAAATTTGCAATTCGTCAAGTTGTTAATTTAATGTATTACAAATTAACATTTGTTGTAATAACCTTTAGGGCCTCATTATCTTGCGAGCCTAAATTTAAAGCACCCGTTTAGCTTCTACGCAAGGCTGTGTCGATCATGTGTGGTTATTCCTCACAAATAAGCGATAGCACAGCATAAATGCCAAACATACGCTGTCCTTAGGTAAAACAGATTTAATCCTCAAAGATCAACAACCCCAATCGTAGCATTGAAGTAAATATTAAACAGCCATCCCAATGAATAGATAATCAATCTCATTAACAAAAACAAAATAAATAAAATCAGTAACTTATTAATTAAACCCTCTATTTAAGCCAATAAACCCGTGCGGTTTCAACTTCTCTAGCTATAATAAAAGCAACGAAAGCAATAACAATCACAATCACACTTAATGCAAAGAGGCATTTAATGAACACAAACCAATCAGTATTATTAAAAAGCCTACAGATTGTTAAGCCGAATTTCCATGCTTTTACAGCACGCTTTCATCGTAAATTAGCAGAATCAGGTATTGTAATGAATTACCCAACTGCAAATCAATTCAACGAAAAAAGTTATACGTTTTACTGCGTGCTAGAGCGCATAATTAAACATTTAGATAATCCATCTTCTGTCACTCCTTTTTTAACACATTATTTAGAACACCTAAATAAACGTAATATTCAGCAAACTGATATTAAAATATTGTGTGATATTTTTTACGCTACTTTAGAAGCTCATCTTGGTCAGCATTTTTGCTTACAAAGCCAAACCGCATGGCAAGAATTTCTAACCTTTTTTGAAAACTGCACTAACAGTTCACTTTTCAATATAAGTAACGTTATTTCACTTCAACAACGAATAAGCAAAACAAAAAATAATACCAATTAGAACCTGTATTTATTGCTCATTCTTTTATAACAAATGCGCTTATATATAAGTAGGTATTGAAATACATATAAGCTAAGCATAACAACACTCAAGTTTATAATGAGCCGGTTAAGCTTCATTAAGTAGTAAAAAAACAGCCCCTTATAAAACCAGCAAAGCTCAATACCTTTTTAGAATTAGCTCATCGAGCATTAAAAACACCAGCTATTGTAAAACTCCACGCATAATTAAGCGGTACTACAACACCTTTAAAAGATCGTTTTACGACACTTTGGCGTACTAAATATATTTGGCTCTAAGTATGAAACACTATAAAACACTCAGGCTTATTTTGGGCGACCAACTAAACCCATCGCATTCTTGGTTTAAACAAAAAGATAATGAAACCCTTTATATTATTGCTGAACTTGCACAAGAAACTCATTATGTTAAACACCATATCCAAAAATTATGTGCTTTTTTCCATGCTATGGAAAACTTTGCTTCAGCGTTAAGCCAGGCTGGTTTTAATGTATTGCATTTAACCTTAGATGAGACTTGTAACGACAACAATTTACCCGATTTGCTTAACCGTATTGCAAAACAATACCAATGCTCGGTAATAGAGTATCAATACCCTGATGAATTTAGACTTCACTCGCAATTAGAACAATTTAAAAAAACGCATATGCTAAGTGTGAGGGCTGTGGATAGCGAACATTTTTTGTTCCCCTTTTCACAAATTAAAAAACGCTTTGTAAAAAATAAACATGTAACGATGGAGCATTTTTATCGCGATATGCGCAAGCAGTTTGATATTTTAATGGACTCCGGTAAGCCTGAAGGAGGTAAATGGAATTTTGATAGTAACAACAGAAATAAATTTTCTAAGAACGACATACACGACATCCCCTCTCCAAAGCTATTTACTAATGATGTAAAGTCAATTATATCTCGCTTAAACAAACATAAAGTCGCTTATTTTGGCAGTATAGATAATCAACTCACTTGGCCAACAACGCGAAAGCAAGCAATTAGTAGCCTTGATTACTTTTGTGAATATTTGCTCGTTAATTTTGGCAAATTTCAAGATGCTATGACTGACCAGAGTAAGCATAATACTAGCCTTTACCATAGCCGTTTATCATTTGCTTTAAATACAAAAATACTACACCCGCTTTATGTAATTAAACGCGTAATTACTGAATATAAACAAAGACCCAGCGAAATATCCATTTCACAAGTCGAAGGTTTTATAAGGCAAATACTGGGTTGGAGAGAATACGTACGCGCCATCTATTGGGTTAACATGCCCGACTACGCAACTAAAAATCAACTACAAGCCAATAATAAGATGCCATCCTATTTTTGGACTGGCTCTACTAAAATGAATTGTTTAAGCCACACACTTACACAAAGTTTAGAAACCTCATACGCGCATCATATTCAGCGCTTAATGGTTATTGGAAACTTTTGTATGCTCACGGGAATTAATCCTGATGACGTAGATAATTGGTATTTAGGTGTCTATATAGATGCAATAGAGTGGGTAGAAATGCCTAATACTCGAGGAATGAGCCAGTTTGCCGATGATGGCATTATTGCTACAAAACCCTACGCAGCAAGCGGAAACTATATTAATAAAATGAGCGATTATTGCAAGCGTTGCCAATACGATGTTAAACAAAAAGTGGGAGAAAAAGCATGTCCCCTTAATAGTCTGTACTGGAACTTTATGCACACCCACCGCAGTAAATTAGAGAAAAACCCGCGTATAGGCATGGTTTATAAAAACTGGGACCGACAAACCGAAGAGCAAAAAACGGTGCTATTAAAACAAGCTGCTGCGCATTTAATTGATTTAGAAAGTTTGTGATATATAAAACAGGTAAACTTGTTAATTAAATGTTTAATTCTTCTGTCATTGTAATGTAATAGCGCTATCTTTTAATAGCGTTAATTTTTAAATACAGCAATGAGATAAAAATGAAAAAAATATTAACGTCGGCAATTATATTACTTACAAGTATCAACCAAGCACACGCATTTAGCCAAGAAACCCATAAGCGGATTGTTATTGACGCTGTAAGTTATATGGAGCAAAACCCACAATCAACGCAATATGCAGCACTGTCGCAATATGCTTTACAAAATAAAATGTCAGTCTCACAACTGGCTGAGCTACTAGGGCAAGCAGCCTATGATGTTGATGATTTTGAAGATACTTTTTTATGTGGTGCCATTACAGGCTCTTGTGTCCAAGCTCCTCTTTGGGGCGCGGCTGAAAGCATTGTAAAATATACTAGCTATTGGCACTTTCAAAACCATACGCAAGGCGCTGATCAGCATGGTAATGATTTTGGCGGCTATAACTACGACAAACTCACTGTATGGGGCACCATTGATAGCTTAGCTGCGGCTTGGTTAAAAGGAGACTATTTAGATGATGGAAAGGGAAGAGAAACGGGCTGGTTTAATGCTGACTCTTCAAAATATAATAGTTATGACATTACCGAAGCTCATTACCGAATTGATAGTCAATCAAACTATAGTATGTATAATGATTTTGAAAAAATCCCTTTTCAACCAATCGATAACTTAGGCCAATACTGGTTTCAAAGCTATTTAGACAGTGGTAATCCACAGGTACTGGGCTTTGTATTTCATACAACTGATTTACTTCAGCCGCATCACACATGGACAACTTCAGATTTAAATCACTCTAGCTGGGAAGGCTGGATAAAGGATTATTATGATCAAGAACAACTCAATGATCCTAGCTTAATACGTCAAGCAATAAATACCTTTTCACCGTTAGATAAAGCCTCAACGGATGTACGTCCATTGCTAACCCAAGGCGGCTCTTTTTCGTACGCTCAAGGCGGTATTGTGCTTAATTCGGAAGATCATTACGACCGTGTTGATACCGCAAAACAAGTTATCCCTCATGCTATTGCAATGGTTGTACATTTATTAAATCATGCCATGGTTGCCCGCTAATGAGGTATTTAGTCTACCTATGTGTAGTAATGTTTGGGCTGCTTTACAGCAGCCAAGCATTTACGAGTGTTGAAAAGTACACACCCGCTGAAATACAGTTGATGCATCAAATATATCAACAGCAAAATAGTGACATTAGTCTTTCGCAAACACGTTATCGTTTATACGAGAACCAATTTTTACTAAGTGAAGCAAAACGCCTAATGCCCAACAAGGTAGCGCGTTTGTCTGATGTCGGTTTTACCACCGGTTACCATGTAGATCGCTACCTAAATAACCTTTTTATAAATCAACTACATTTACCACCGAGCATCGAAGCTTCTAATAATGTTAAACATTTTACGGCCAGCTGGCTTACAAACACATTAGGTGAATATCCTGCGAATGGACAATATTCTGAAACGCAAAAAAACACATTAAATTTAGTAAAACTTGAAAATTTTGCGTTTCCTGCAATGTCTGTTTATGACTTCATTAAACCACTTTCTATGCAAATACGGTTTAGATTGCATCAAGGCGATAACCAGTTATTTCATACAGAAATAGCTAAAAAGCATCAATATTTTATAAATTTAGAAAAAGCGACCAACGCGTTTAAAGCAAAAGATATCAACATTGATAATTTAATAAGCATTGCTCAAGGTGACATCTTGCGCCCTTCGATTCAAAGCTGGCTTGGCGTAAAAGACATGATGCATGGACAGAGCCCGATACTCGAACAATTAGAAAAACAAGTTTCCGAACAACAAATAAATCAGTATTACCAAAAGAATAAAAGTCGCTTCAAATATTTATACCAAATAACAGCCCAAGGTGCTGAATTTAAAAACAGAAATGACGCGGTTAAATTTAAAAATGAAGTGGCAAAGAGTACTTTCAAAGTTGCTTTAAAAGCGGCTAATATGAATGATATTTATAGTAAATTTAATAATAATATCAATCGAGAGCATAAAAAAGAGTGGGTAGTACAACTTGCATTTACGCAAAATGAGAATGAGCTTTCTGAAGTCATTCGTTCGCCAACGGGATTATGGGTTGTGGTGTTAACTAGTGACTATGAATATAAATATTTTGCAGCAACGGGCCAAACAGTTCGCTATCAAGCGATTAAGTCTGTGGCGTTACAAAATGCGCATCAGCAATACCAGCAAAAGTGGGCTGCGTGGCACACACAAAATGAGATTAAGTTATGAAAATAAAGCTCCCGGCACTCATTATAATGTCTTTAGGCATCACCCTCATATACTACTTATCTGGCTCCACCGAGCAGAAAAAAATGGTACTAGCGACTAAACAACCAACAGATGAGCGTCCTACAATAAAGCAAACAGTACATACCGTAAAAAAAATTGAAGATGTACATTCTTCAAATATTAAAAAAAGTACCTTGAATGAGCATGCTCAACAGGCAATTACCGAACCGAATTACTTACCCCCACTAAATAAAAGTAAACTAAGCAGTGTTCAATACAAGGGGGATTTAGACGACCATAAAGCCTACGAACAATTTCAACAAGAGAAGCGGCGCGCACTAGAAAGTAGCTTTGTAAGTGCTGTTAATAGCAAAGTAGCAACGCTAGAAAACTTACTTGCTAAAGGGCGTAAACAAGGAATGAAGCAAGAGCAGCTTCAAGAAGCGATTGATAAAATTGCTCTGCTGAAAAAAACACAAAAGCACTTAATTAACCTGAACTCTGGTCAAGAGATTTACTAACGTATTGAATAATCGTGATATTTGAATTTATTTTCTCTAGCCAACGATTTTCAGTGAAAACAAGGCGAATTTACGCGTCAATAGCTAGCCTATTGCCAGTAAATTCAACGTAGTTAGCGCTGAAAATAGCTGCTTGAGATAGATTTATTATCCAGAGTTCAGGTTAATTAGCCAAGACTAAGAGAACGTTCTAGATTCAAGACCATTTAAAACTCTATTGCATAAAAAAGCCGTCTCAAGCGAGACGGCTAAACAATCAGGGGAAACTAAGGTTAAACAGGGTTTATTTGTCTTCGATTAAATGACCTTGCCCTATCTGGATTTTACGAGGTTTAAGTGCTTCTGGGATTTCACGCTGAAGCTCTATGCTCAATAAGCCGTTAGCTAAATCTGCACCAAGTACTTTTACATGGTCGCCAAGCTGAAATTTACGCTCAAAGTTACGCTCCGCTATACCTTGATGAATAAACTTACGTTCATTATTCTCATCTTTATTAGCCTTAGTACCGGCGACTTTCAACGTGTTATTTTCTGACTCAATGGTCAACTCGTTATCACTAAAACCAGCAACGGCCATAGTAATCCTGTATTTGTCTTTATCGAGCGCTTCAATGTTATAAGGAGGAAAACTTGGCTGCTTGTCTGTACTTGCTGCCGCATCCATAAGTGATGCTAAATGTTCGAAGCCGATAAATGAACGATAAAGTGGTGATAAATCTACTGTACGCATAATAATATCCTCATATTTAAGCGATATTTTGCATGTGCTTTTCTATTGAACAAGCTCAAGCAAAGTATAATTAATAATATAAATTTCAATTGTTTAAGTTTAATTTAGGACCCATCAGGCGTCCTACTTAACTATATATGGACGGTAAAATTGTTTTCAAGTAAATTTATTAAAAATAAAATATAAATTTAAGCGCGCTATTAAACACGCCTAAATTTATGCATAACAACTTAAGAAAATGTTCCTCTAATAGGGTAATCATTTTCGCGTGTATATTGAATACCTGAAAGTAACTGCTGCATATCAGGGCGTGAAAACGGGCTGTTTGATTTATCTAAAACTTGCACTTGATTTTGCTCGTTTAGGACAATAATTGCAGGCTCTGCAAACGGATGATCTGTCTCAGTGTTACTTCTTGGCTCACTGATATACAAACCTAATTCAGTCATTTGCTCAAGCGTTAAATTATAATAAAGAGGAAAATTAACGTCTAGCTTTTCAAAGTGCGCTTCCAACTGATCATGGCTATCACCACTTACAGCAACAACTTCAACACCAATATCTTTAAAATCTTGAGTCATTTTAGCCAAAGCATTTAATTGCTTCGTACACATAGGGCAATGCTGACCTCGATAAACAACTATCATTTTCCATGGAGCATCTGTTATACGCTGCGTAATATCAACCTGTTCTCGCTCTGTATTACTTACAATCAGCTCAGAGAGTTTTGATGCGGGTTTTACTGTGTTATTACTCATAATGTTCTCCTTAAGAAATGTTATAAACCATTTACCAAATAGAGCTTAGGGCAGATAACTAATTTTCAAGAGGATAAATTGTAACCAAGATTGAATTATCGACTCTAATAACATCAATACATACATAATCTATTTAAATAAACTTAGCTAAACGCATTATAAAAATACCTCTGAAGCTTTGCAGCTAATTAAAAACATTTTCTGCATCGTGTAATTAATTATGCTTATGGCACGCTTTATAAAGCTTAAAATATAGCCATTAATGGTAAAGCTTAAAGGAAGGTTGGTATTAGACCCAAAGGTCGTTTTATTGGTAAGCAGATTTATTTTTGGTAACAAATTTATGACGATTTTTAATGCGCAATATGTCATTTTATTTTGTACGCTAAAATTAACGATTGAAATTTGGGTAAACTGTAACTTTATGTCAGCTTATTCGGATTAATTGGGCTACAGCTAATCAAGTGAAGTATATGCCGGCATAAAGTTACAAACAAAGCTTTATAAAGTTAGATTCCTTAAAGCACAATCGACTGGTACGGACTGCGCTATGCACCATGAGAGGACGTTGGCAATATTCATCGCTTGTTAGAGTAAATTTACTTTATATATAAATTATGCTTGACCAAAATATCTCTAATTGAATCAGGCTCTGTGAGTGTTTTTTGATATATCCATTTATAAAAATACTTTGAATTTGTAGAAATGATTTTATGTGCTTCTTCTTCACCTAAAATTTCTGTAAGAGCATCATACTCTAATAAACAAACAGCTAAATGTAAGTACGTTGAAAGTTCACTTCTTGCACCTTCAGGCCCTTTTTTTGGTGCATCAGGGTATTTTATTTTTAGGTCATTTATGACATTTTGGACTTCTGTTTTTCGAGAATCTTCAAACCAATGTATCTGCTCGTGCAAATATTGTGATAAGAATGCACCATCGTTTTTAGGCATACTAACTGTCAAGGTAAGCTTAGGGTGACTATGCGGTCTTTTAGCGAACTCATCTATTACAACACTGTCTGTAAATTGCCATTTACCAAGGTCATAAGTCTTTTCTACTCTTTTTAATTGAGAATATTTAAGTTGCTCTTTTTCGGATTTGTTTGCTAATTCGACATTGAGATCGGCAAAGGCGTCAAATGATAAAATAGCAACAAATAATAATGAATATTTCAACTGAACTCTCCTAGTACCCTAACATTTTAGTATTTATGCGACGAACAAACTAAACAGCCACTTTAATTTAACAAACAAAACTATGCCACTAAATTTATTTTTAGGTTCAGAGTCTGTTTCTTTTTGTACAGGGTTAATTCCTGTTGTTTGATGCATTAGTTGGCATAAGAATATACGTTTTTACTGGGATACAGCGCAGTAAGTGAAATGTAACTTGGCATGAAATTGAAGCTTAAGGTGGCATAAAGTTACCAAATACAGACTTTATGAAGACAATCTCAAAAAATACTGCCAAGTTTAATTGGCTGCTATGTGCCCAGACTGTGTAAAAACTAATTTTGAATAAATTGTCTTGAGTGTGTTCTTAGTTTGAAACCATCTAAGATGGTTGCGATCGATTTTTTCTTAGTATCGCAATTTTCCCTGCGCGAGCGAAACTGCTATAGCAACGCTACTCTAATCGCTTTACTTAGACCATTAACTCCCATAATTGTTATCATTCTTCTGAAGTTGTAAGCCAGAACATGAAGACTTATTTCTGTCCCCACGCTTTTTAAACCTCGTGTTAGTAAGTGGGTAGCTCCCATCCAGAGTTTAATTGTGCCAAAGGGGTGCTCAACAGCTTGCTTGCGATGAAGCATCAATTCAGGTTCATTCTTTAGCTTTTGAAGCATTTCTTCTGTCAGAATCTCATGCACCCACCGCCTTATTCGCCTAGGGTCTTTTTTAGAGTTAGTGCACTGACTTCTTATTTTACAATCTCGACAAGCAATGTGATTGAAGTAAACATCAAGGTATTTACCTTGCTCAAATACCTGCATTCGATTTTGAAGTTCATTGCCAGCGGGGCATAAGTAAATGTCTTTATTTGCATCGTATTTGAAGAGTGAGCGGTTAAATATCCCTTTCTTTTCAGAGGACGATGTATCCGTCTTGGGCATGATTGGCTCTGCACCTAAATCTATAGTGTCTTTTATATCAGGCTGACTGAAGTAACCTTTATCTGCTAATACCCGTATATCTTTCTTACGCAATGCTTCTTGTGCGAGTTTTGTCATTGACGCAAGCTGACCTCTATCTGGCACATTGGTCACGTCATGCGCCACTATGTGAGGTGGTGCTTGGTATCAACCGCACTTTGTACGTTATAACTCACAACTCTTGTAAAACCTTGAGTTTTCATTAAACGTGAATCAGAATCAGTAGTGGATATTTGCTTGTCAGGATGAGCTTCAACTTGTTCTTTAATCTCGTATAGTTTTTTTAACTGGCTGCGAAAGTCAGCTAGCCTCTCTTTTGTGGCTTTAATTTTTGTGACGTTAGCTTGCTCTTTATCGGCTTCATTAAGTAATTAAAGATAACGTTCAATGTTTTTTTCGACTCGGTCGATGTAAAATTTAACTTTGCTTGGCGTAAAATTATTGCCTTTGTTGTTGCTAGCTTTAAACTTACTACCATCGATGGCAACAACTGGTTTCTCAAACATATTCAGGCGACGACAGACTTCAACAAACGTTTTGCACACATTTTTTATACCGCCTCCGTTGTCTTTTCTAAAATCAGCAATCGTTTTAAAGTCGGGTGCCAACTTACCAAGTAGCCACATCAGTTCAATATTCCGTTGGCATTCGGTTTCTAATCGGCGGGATGATTGAATACGGTTGAGGTAACCATAAAGATAAAGCTTTAATAGTGTGACTGGATGATACTTAGGGCGGCCTGTGGACTTTAAGGTTAATCCCTTAAACCCCAATTCAGCTAGATTTAGTTCCTCAATGAAAACATCAATCACTCTGACCGTATTATCTTCACTGACGTAATCTTCCAACGATTCTGGAAATAACGTTGATTGGTCACGACTTTCACCGCTTATAAACTTTGACATATTGCCTCAACCCTCGACTGAATCAATAGTCTTATTATATAAATATCAGTATATTAAGTGAACTAAATGTATAGATTAATCGATCATAAGCAGCACATACTTAGACCAAAAGGTGATCAGAGTTTGGACAAAGAGCGGACCTTCCCTACGTCAACTTGGCTTTCTGCTTTGCTTTTATTTTGAGAGCAATGTCGCGCAAAAAGAAGCGACCGTTTAGCCAATAATAAGTGCGAAATTTTCTCTCTTTACACCAAATTAAATAATATCAAACTTATTAATTTTGAAGGGGCTAAAGACTTTAATTTCTTATTTCACGCTAATTATATCTGAAATATGCTGCATGACTTTTGCGCCGTCCCCGGTTTCATAAACTTCAAAGGCAATATCCCCAACAACAAAATTGCATTCAGTGTTTTCCTTAATGCACTCTTCAATACTATCAAACTCCACAGGAGGAGCTTGAACCCAGCTGGAAACATTTGACAACTTTAGTCTCATCAATTTATCACTAATTACTGAATCAGCTTCAGAATTAAGGTTGTCAATTGGTTGACCAATTGGTAGGTACCCCAACGACAAAGAAGAATTCGCTTTGATTAGATAAGTCTCGTCTTCATAACTCGATTGCGCAACCCAACTCAGTTTTAACTTAATGTCTATTTCAACAAAGTCAGAAAGTGATTTTGCTGCGGCATTTTCGATGTTTATATAGATTGGATTTAATCGAAAGGCATCAACAGATTCGGAATAAATAAGGTCGAAAGTGATGTCCAATCCAGATTTTAAAGAGTCGTCATCTTCAAAAAAACGAAGAAACCGAATGCATCGACTGGGAATGCTTAAATTCCATGAATTTTCCTCGTTATTCTCAGCTGGTGCCAAATGATAAAACCCATTGACGACGGACTTACCAGAATACTTTGAAAGAAATTTAGATTTTTCTATCTCAAACACTTTTGTGCTTATGTCTTTCAATTTTTCTAGAATATCCATCTCGCTAAAACCAATACCCTCGGCAGAGCTCCTAGCTCCTACAACCACAATCTTTTCTAACTTGTCTTCATCCACCCCTTTTTTTACAGCATACTCTTTGACAATAAGGGAGTTGTCACAGTGTTCTTTTATTTTTTTTGGTAATTGATAAGTGGAGTAGAATTTATTATTTTCACTTCCATAAAAAAAAGCTAAAGAGAATGCTCCATTGGATTTCCCAGAATGTTCAACTCCCTGAACAAAAGAAAAGCCGGAAATCGTATACAAAAAGTACAACACATAGACGCTTGCCATTCCTAGGGCACCTTTAATGAAAGGTAGCCAATTTGCTAATATTGAGTTCTTTTCTTTTTTTTCATCATCTTGCATGTCGTTTATGTCCGTATGAATATTATCCAATCAGACCATGAAGATAGTACAGTTACAAACAAGTTGCTTTCATTTGGGATAAGTTATTGCATGATATTTCTATTAGAATTTTGACTGCGGCGCACTTCGTCGGTGGTCGTGAGTGTAGTGGTACAGTGATTTTGACCACTACAACTGCAGCATCAAAAGTACAAAGCAGTAAATCTGCAATATTTGGATGTTTAGCTTTAGGATTACTATCAACTAATTCGACAAAATAATTAATAATCTCATCAATTACTTTGTTTTTACGGTTACTTGTTGCAGCTATTTGACCATCACGGATCATATTGCCATAGACAGAGTTGAACTTAGTTTTATTAAAAGGGTTAAGTTGCTTAAGCCGCGCATTGTTTGTGAGTAAATCTAATTCAGCGTTAAAGCCATCAGGCCAAGTACTAAAGTAATCAACAAAAGTACGGTTAAAGTCAGCATCGGTTACATCAAATTGCTTAATTTTCGCAAACCAAGATATTAACCCAACTATTTTTTGGCTGTTATTACCTGCAAGCGCAATTGCAATTTTAAAGTCTGCATCGTTTAACTGTTTACTATTGGTTAGTTTACAACCACAACCACACTCTAAAAGCACCTCAGAAGCTCTTTAATCAATTGGCATTCTTTACAATGTGTAGTTAATTGTGCTTTATGCTTATGACACGCTTTATAGGGCTTTAGATGCCAATAAAAAGGAATATATGAAGATTCAGCTAAGCATTCAATGCAAACAGGTATGTTATCAGTGCTAAGTAGTTCAAGAGGAATGGTCAGATCATTACGGCTTACTGCGGCAAGGTTGCCAAATTTAAAGTTACTGCGCCGCCATGCAAGTTCAAGAATGTCACCAGCGTTAACATCAGCTAATTGGGCTACTAACTTAAGCGCTCTTATTCTAAAGCTGCTCGCTTGCCTAGCATGATAAACATCAACCTTACTCAGCTCTAACGGCAACGAACCTTCAAGTTCATGATCTTGCTCTGCAAGCCATTGCCATAAAATATCAGCAAGCTCACTATAGCCATCGTATGAGTTATCCCTTGCAAGCCTGAGTAAATAGCTTTCAAGCGCCTCATCAGGATAAGGTTTTGTTTGAACTAAAAAATGCATCGCCAACCTAAACTAAGAAAATCTTAGTTTAGGTTTAGGCTAAATAAATTAGATAGTCAAAAATAATTAACGTTAAATCATTCGTACTTCACAAAAGTACAATATCTGATACTGTAGAAAGTGTTACGGCATTTCTAAAGGATGTATTAATAGCCAGTAACACAATAAAAACTCTAATTTAAAAATACAAAGCTAACTTATAAGGAGATTCTTATGGCTTGTAACTGCTGTGGCAAAGCTTTAAATAGTGGCATGGTTCAAAAAAAAGATTCATCAACTGGTCAAAAGTTTAAATCTTGCCCTCATTGTTCAGACGCTAATAGTTCTGAACATATATTCCATCCATATCCGGCTTCTTTTGGAATTACTCCTGCTCGTAAAACAGCTCGCAACCCTGATGGATATCAAAGCTATTGCATTGATTGTCGACGATTAAAAAAGGGCGTTGCTTCGAAAGCTTTTCACAATGGCCGTTTGTGTAGCACATTTTAGCTAAAGAGATTTAATGCAAGTACATAAAGATGATGCAGTAAATTGGTTATCAACACTTTCAACCGAAAGTGTTGATCTTTTAATTACTGACCCACCCTACGAATCATTAGAAAAACATCGAAAAATAGGAACTACCACTCGCCTAAAAGTAAGTAAATCGTCAAGCAATCAATGGTTCGACATATTTCCAAATAATCGCTTTGAAGATCTACTAATAGAAATATACAGAGTGCTGAAAAAAGGTTCGCATTTTTATCTATTCTGCGATCAGGAAACAATGTTTTATATTAAGCCAATAGCTGAAAACGTAGGTTTCAAGTTTTGGAAGCCAATAATTTGGGATAAAGTGACTATTGGAATGGGCTATCATTACAGAGCTAGACACGAATATATTCTTTTTTTCGAGAAAGGTAAGCGCAAGTTAAATGATCTAAGCGTTCCAGATATCCTCACATGTAAAAGAGTATACAGGGGCTACCCTACTGAAAAGCCAGTTAAGTTAATTGAAACACTCATCTCGCAAAGCAGTAATGAAAATGAACTCGTCGTTGATCCTTTTTTTGGCTCAGGAGCTACTTTAGTAGCAGCCAATAACTTAAATCGACAAGCTATCGGATGTGATATCTCTGAGTCCGCTCACTTACATCTAAAAGGTCGAATCACATAAGCAGTTATTGATTATGTGATTCAATAAAATCCCAGACCGTTTCACATAGCGAAGTTAGCTCTGGCGTTAACTTCCAATCATCAGACTCATTCATTAGTGAAATTGCAGTATGACAAAATTTAACTTTGTCTTTAATTGTACCTGATTTGTCAGAATAGAATTTCCGTTCAAGTCCATCAGCTTTGTCGACATAGCGCTCTAACACTTCACCAATACCATACCTATTAGATTTAAATAGCTCTTCCTTCATATTTTCAAATCTATCGATATTACTATCAGTACTCTGTTTAAAAGTCTCCCATCTAGCTTTAGCTGTATCAATCAAAATATCAAAGGGTATAAAGTTTTCGATTTCCTTATATTCAAGTAAATAAAATGCCTCTTCCAAAGCTTCTCGTAAGCTTTCAACACGCTCACCTTTGCCCTCAATATCTGCATCAGCAATTAATAAGATATTTCTGTTGAGTCTTTTAGCGGGGGTTTCACTACCATTATTTTCAACATCATCACTGAAATCCCAGTGAGTAATATTACTGCCTTGGTATTCTGTGAAAACAAAATGAAGATTTTCATGATAACTTTTTAACTTACTTTTCTTATCTTCATCTTCGAGCTCTTCAATGTATTTATTTAGATAGGCTCGCAAGTATAATTTATCAGTAACGCCTTCCACCCAAATTGAACAATTAGCAAGAAGTACCGACGATGCACGTACACCAAGCTCATTAAGTAACTCACCGTAATCTAATGAGGCTTGTACTTTACTCTCACCATTTACCCTGGAAACTTGTTGAATAGAAATATCGTCACACTCTTGAGCCAAATCTAAAAAATGGTTTGAATGGGTAGTCATAAAAAACATATGTTCTTTATGTTTTGCAAATATTTCAATTAACGTTCTTTGAAGTCCAGCGTGTAAAAAGTGTTCAGGCTCTTCAATAAAAAACATTGTCGATTTTTCAGCCATAAAAACTTTATACGTCAATAATATAATTGATTGAATACCATCGCCTAAATCATAAATAGGCCTGTCTTCATCATCACCTTCTTTGACATGTACAACATCTTTATCAACCATTGGTACTAACGAAATATCCCTGCCAAAAAAGAAGTTTTCAGAAAGATACTGTTCATAGTCGCGAACTTTTTGCCGTTTTCCGTAAGAGCCTAGTAAGTGTTGTGTGAGATCTTTATAAAGGCTGTGACCTGTAAAAACCTCACACTCATCTTTTTTTAATTGAGGAAAGTAATCAGACTTAGTTCGAGACTCAAAAATATCTTCTCCAGCAACATGCCGAAGCCCTCTCAAAGTTGGAATATAAATTTTACTCCAGTGATTGGTCACAGAGTAATCGCTAATATTTTTTAATAACGCTTCAGAGAAATATCCATTTATCATTGAATTAATGACCTCAACAAATCGGCCTTGCTCTCCAGGGGAGGTATAGTTTGAAGCCTTAAACATTGAATAAATTTCTTCTGCTAAATTGTTTAAACCGATAGGTTTATTCTGAATTGATGATAATTGATTAAGCATTTGATCATAATTTAGCGATCTCATTCTTACTAGCAGTTCCCTCGAACGACCTTGATGGAAGTCACTTTCTAGTTTTTCGATTATTCCCTTTATTTCAAAGCCTTCATACTCTAATGCCAATTGCTTTACATTTTCATTAAACAATTTTCTTAATTCGCGACTTTTACCTGAATTATTTGGGCCAATAAAAAATGTTATTTGACGAGTATCCTTTAAGAGCCAAGAATCATCTCCCGTCTTACCTATTTTCCTAATTGAATTAGCATTTACTTCCATGTTTTCTGATCCTTTATAGCTTTGCAGGTTTGAGTGTATTTAATAATTCAATTTGGTCTTCTTTTTTTAACTTACCCAAAACACAAATTAGTTCAGATAGAATATCTTCTTCACAATAAAAGTAAGCTACTGGCACATCTAGCTCTTTAGCAATGCGTTTCATGGTTAAAAAATCAGGGGCATGTTTGCCTTTTTCGTATTGGTTCATGCGAGCACTTGCCGTGTTTGGCTCCATTCCTAATGCCATACCTAGCTGTTGCTGAGTAAGGCCAGCTGCTTTTCTTGCAGATTTTAGGCGTGAAGGTGTTGGAGTTTCCATGTGAACCTTAGCGATAAATTATATTATGCTAAGATTCTCTTAGTATAACGTCCTATTTGGTACTAAGGAATACTTAGTTAAGTTACAAGTTCTCCTTTTTTAAATTTAGAACTAATAGCTACCAATAATAATTTTAGATTGAGCACAACCAGAAAGAAACCATACATATTTGAAAATACAAGTTACATTGCATAGTAGTTTATTCGATTATTTAAACTAATTTTATTTGTAAAATCATAAGGTAGATGTCATAAAGTTAGTTTGCCGCCGTTTTCTCAAAGACTAAGGAAGTATTACCCGATGACAAACCTTGCTAATTTATCACATATTGACTTTGAGGAATTATGCATCGACATCATCCAAAAAGAGACTCAAGAAAGGTTTTCTTCTTTTGGACCAGGAGCTGATGGTGGCATTGATGGCCGGCATTCAAAAGGCGATAATTTAACTATTTTACAATGTAAGCATTACATACGCTCAAACTCTTCTGAACTAATAAGAGCCGCAAGAAAAGAGTTACCAAAAATCCAAAAATTGGGAGCTAATAAATATATTTTCTTAACCTCATACTCATTGACTCCCGCCCTAAGCGATAAGCTTCAGGACTTATTTTCTCCATACATTGAGAATGTTGAAATCTGGGGTACTGAAGATATTCAGAGTTCCCTTAGAAAGCATCCAGATATCCTTAAATCACATATAAAACTATGGCTCACTGATTCTGCAATATTGGACAAGATCCTTCATTCGGGTTTAGAGAATTTTACCGCTATCACTAAAGAAGAAATTATCGAAGAGTCAAAAATCTATGTGATGAACCCAAGCTACCCTGATGCATCCACTATTTTAAACGACAAAAATACCCTCGTTATTTCAGGTCCTCCAGGTGTTGGGAAAACTACCTTAGCAAAAATGGTATGTTACCAATATCTAAAAGATGGCTGGTCCTTTCAAGCAATAAATTCGCTAGAACAAGGATATGCGAGAATTAACGAAACAAAGCCGACAATTTTCTTCTTTGATGACTTTTTAGGCAAAATTGAGCTCAATAGAAAAGCCTTAGTGACCCACGAATCAGCTTTAGCGACTTTTGTCAGGAAAATCCAAAGGTCTAATAACTCAAAGTTTGTTCTGACTACAAGGTCACATATTTACGAGGAAGCAAGAACCTTATCTGACAACATAGACAGCCAGAGGTTTGAACTATCAAAGTTTGTCCTCAATGTAGGGCTCTATACGAGAAAGATAAAATCACATATATTATTCAATCATTTATCTATTTCTGAGATTAGTTCAGAGCATATTTCTAAGCTATTAGAAAATGATTGGCTACGCCAAATTGTCGATCACGAAAACTATAACCCTCGGGTTATTTCTCATATGTCTAGTGAGAACATTGCACTACCTTCACCTCAAAACTACCCACAATCAATTTTGTCAGCCCTTGAAAATCCGAGCTTAATTTGGGAAAAGGCTTTCAACCAGCTACCTGTTAATTGTCGTCACTTGCTGATTACGTTGTTTTTTTGTGATGAGTATTTCGGAACTGAAGTCGAAGATTTAAAAGGTTATTATATACCGCTGCACAGATTGTTATCTGAGCACTATTCCAATCAACAAAGACCAAATGATTTTGAAGAAGCAATTAAGGTTTTGGAGTCAGGGTTTATTTCAATCTCAAATACTAAAATAAGTTTTGTAAATCCGTCAGTTCAAGATTTTTTAAAAGCCCACCTAAAAAACGATGAACTTATATTTCTCGTTTTAAGCAGCGCCACTCGTGTGAGATTTGTGCAGAAGGTATGGCGCCACATTCGCTTTCTCTTTAAGCAGAATCGACTAAACCTAAAAGCTAGTACGTTTAAGTATGAAAGCTTGTTCCCACTGTTTCTTTCTTCACCTGTTTCCTTAGTAGAACAAGAAAATGAGTACACTACCTATAAAAACTATGATCTCTATCTTTCAGATAGAATTAGCCTACTTCTTAATATATTTTTTGACACCTCAGACATAAAGACCATCGAGGCGATCACATCATTATTACTTGCAGACAATCTGGCTCTAGATGTTTCCCGTGACTCTAGAAACCTTCCAGAAATACATGCTGAGATATTGGAAATAGAGGATATCAGTAGCCAACAGAAAATAGCGTTACTTACCTTGATTGAGAACAAAATATGCCATTTATTGAGTTTAAACATGGACATAGAGGATCTCGTATCTACTATCGAGTATTTATATGAATTCATGCCCGAGTCTTTCACCAGTAAAGTCCAAGTAACCATTAATGGTTTAATTTCTGATGAAATACTAAACGTAAAAAACGGCAATGCATATCTGGAAGATCTGTACGATGTAGATCTATACCTTGAAAGCTTCAAAAAAATAACTGATATAACAAAATACAGTACAGATGACGTCATCACGCTTTTAGACTCAATGGCCTCAGAAATTGAAGAAGCGGAAAGTACAACTAAGAAGCCATCGGATGTCCAAAACTCAGATCACATGCTCAAAAACTATTCTGACGCTGAAATGAAAAATTTGTTTAATAGTCTTATAAAATAAGGAACTTAATAGCCCCTTGTTTTACTTCCGATTATAAATAAAGCTCATCATGACACTTGTTATATTACGCACATCTGCAATGCTCATTACCATCAGTTCATGCATTGGCGTGTACCGCTACAAGGCATATGTGTAGAACAATTTATTCCTGATATTCTTTATACGAATAATTCGATAATTAAAAAACTATTTACATATACCGTGATTTCATAATTGCCTTCACTTCCTCAACAACTGACTAATAGGCATCCGGTCTGTAAACCTAGTCGCTATAAACGGATCTTCATCTTGGGCGCTTTCAGGTTTGTATAGTGAATAGTACTCGACTTCACTTGCTGCGATTTCTGCGACTGGCAAGGTAAATAAATTTGGAATATTAGGAAAGAGTACATCAAATGCTTTGACTAAATGCTTGGTTGTGAGGGTTTTCGAATGTTCCATTAATGCATAAAGTACGGCATCATCTAAAAAGTATTTGAGCGTTCTAAAGCAGCCTTTTGATAATGAGAACAAAGCAAAAACTGTAGCTTGTTCACTTAGGTTTGGCTTTTCGGTGAATGGCATACGGTTGGCTAGGCCAATTATTAACTGCACAAAATGCTTTGGGTTTTCTGATAATTTAAAATAAGGCACCTGCCGTCTTACCAATAAACGCGATGACCATTGAGGTTCGTCTGCTATTTTTTCTGTCCACGGCATACCAACTAATACTATCGATACCCCCGCTTCGTCGTTAATATATTTTAATCGGTTGGCAATCTCGCGGCGTTTTTTACCTTGGTTGTGCTCAATTAGCTCTTGAAACTCATCAATAATTATAAGCTCTGTGCCACACGTTTTTAGGCATTTTATTAGTGATGTCGTTAACCGAGTACCATTTACTCGCAGTTTCCGCTCTGTGCTACCCGCTTGCCCTAAGTCTTTAAGAAGTTCGGCTAAAGTAGATTCTAGTGTAGGGTTACTAGGTATGCGGCTTACTAATACAGGGTGATTCATCACTCCATTAATAAATTGCGGTAAGTGACGTTCTTTATACTGTTTTATTAGTGCTGTTTTACCTGTGCCTGTATCGCCACTTAACAGCATGCAAGGCTTTTCACCTGTTAACCCTTTACCAAGTCTTAATCTATCAAAGTCGTTAAATACCGTGGTTATTATTGGGTATTCAATAAATACATCGCGAAATTCATTTAGCTTTTCTTTTTGTTTGTCGGTCAGCATAATTAAAATCCATCTAAGTCTGAAATAAAGTCATCCCAGCTATCTGTTGGTTGCTCTTTAGGTGTAACCTTTTTGTGTTCTACTGGCTCGCTCTGAGCTATTGATTTCTGCGAGTCGCTACTAACATTTTGATGCTTAGCTAATGCTTTACCGCCTTTTACTTTTGAGTGTTTTGGCGCATTTTTTAACTCTTCAAACTCGTTTTGAATTTTATTATGAATAAACATACGCGCTTTTGCTAAGCCTACATTATCGATAGAGCCCGAAATAAAATCGCGATGAATACGTATATTTATTTTATGCTGATTTAAACTTAAATTTTGGGTGTAACCGTTTGGATCTATGCATGGCACTTTTATGTAATGCTCTAGCTTATCGAGGTAAACGTATATATAAGAAATATCATCGGGGTTTAATTTAATTAAAACTTCTTGAGATACTTTGTGGCTAAACTGCTTTCTATAGTTCGCCAGTTCAGTACTGTCGTAGCTTAAGTTTTCTAGCCGTATCCCACCTTTACGAAGCACCCGATGATTTGAAATACTGAGCACAACATCCAATTGTTGCAGATCATCATTACTCAGCACTGTTGGTGGTAACGTATTAAAGCCTTGATCCCATAATTGGCTAGGTATGTACTTAAATCGGCTGTCGGCATCTTGGTGGTAAACGTCTACTACCCATTTATGAAATAACTGCATAAAGGTCGTAAAGCGCATGATTGCATCTTTTTTGGGATTGTATTCATGCTTTTGTAAAATGTTAGAAAAGGTTTTACCAGGAACAGGATCTAGTATTAATTGTGCCGAACATACGTTCTACAAACGGTTTTAACCACGGCTTTGCAACAGGGTTATATTGAGTATTAATGCCTATTTCTTCACAAGCTAGTTCAAGGCTGTTACTCCAAAATTCAGCGCCATTATCAACTACGAGTGTTTCAATTTTACCTGCACACTTCCACTCATTAATCGTATCTGGGTATAGTTTTGCCACTTCATTTTTAGGTTTCATCGCATTTAGCATTGCTCGCCTTACTGCATCATAGCTAGGCTCACTGAAACTAAAGTAATAGCCAACAATACAATGGCTATACACATCTACTAACATGGTGAGTGTTGGCCTACCAAGTGGGATGTGCAGCTCATCATCTAATAGAATAAGATCAAGTGGTGTATGGTCAATCTCAACTTTTTCGAGTACTCGGGTAGGCCGTGTATGCCCTTCTACTTTATTAAAAGCAATATCAGCAAGGCGCTTACCATAACGAGCAATCATTACTTCGTATTGTGGTAAGTTATCTATTCTGTTTTTAAACGCTTTGTATGTTAAAGGCTTTAAATCAATACCTACAACATTATCATTTTCGATAGTCACTAAGTCTTTATAAAACTTGTAAGCCGTAGACACAAAAGGCTTTTCTTTTACTAAGTAACGCTCAAGCGCTTTTTCAAAAAACTTATCGGTGGCTGTATCACGCTCCCTGTTCCCTTTTTTTTGGTGGCTTGGTATTAGCGCCATTATATTTTTATCCGCATTGGTATAAACGCTATACCATCGTGCGGCGGTTCTCCAACTGGGCTTTTTTTCACCCTCAGCTTCTGGCATTAGTTTTAATAAAGGCTCAAGGTTTTTTTGTGTCCAACCGCCTTGAATATTAGCCTCAAGCCATTGAATATATTTAAGCTTAGCAAACGTTGTGGTTTTTATTTTTTCAGGTAGGGCTTGTAAGTCTTTGGCGTAATTTTGAGGTAGTTTGGCTGCTACTTTTGTTAATGGCTGGTTAAATTCATCTTCAAACAAACCATCATTAAACATTGTTAGACCAAATTGCTGTTTCTATTGATATTTCATTTGTAGTTAAGTCGGCAAATAACTGCCCTAGTGATAATAAGCGTAGCACAGTAGCAAGTAGCTCACCGGCAGTTACTTTTAAAAAGTTAACTAACTGGCCCACTTTAATAGAGCCGTATTGCTTAACAAGCTTTAGCACCGATGCTTGCAGCTCTGTTAAAGACTGAAAACCAGAGTAGCGATGCAAAAGCTTTAAGTTATTGAGTGTTGGGTATACACGGATTTGCTTATCAGTAACCAGTATTAAATCGCGCCCACCTTGCTTAGCGATGGCTTGCTTTTCAATAAAACGTGCACGAAAGTCTTCGTCAGCAATTTCGCTTTGCGGTTTTACTTCAATAAATTTTTGTGTACCGTCTGTGTGGGTAAGTAAAAAGTCAGGCGTGTAAGGGCAAATACGGTTATCGAACTCATATTCGTAACCTAGTGGTTGTGCTTCAAATACGGCTATTGATGGTGAGAATTCAAAATGGAAACAAGCATCAAACTCTAAAGAGGATTGAACTAAACAGGTAGATTTATTTTTTGACTAGCAAATTTATGATTGTGATTAATTGGAGATTTTTTGATTTTTTTTACGTACATGTGAGTTAACCATTTAACCATTTGGTTAAATACTAGACTATGCCACCTTATGCTTCCAATTTATGTCATCTTTTAGTAAAAATATGTCAACTTATACTTCAAACAACACCCAAATGAGGAATTTGGGTGGCAGTCTTACCAGCCACATCTCGGCACACACATCACAAACTGTGGCTGCTCCCTTCCGGGCCTGACCAGGTTCGCCTGCTAGTGTTGCGAGAGGACCAATAAGACTACCATTGAGGGCCTTGGTTGGCGCGGGGGGATTATCTCTACTTTTGCTCTGTTATTCAAGGGATAATCTAAAAAGAAAGTGCGATTGCATACTTCATATACAATCGCGATGCATTTAGCTGTTTTAATGCGTATTAATTGCTCTCTAACTGAGTTTTAATATTACGTAATGCTGCTTTTACTTTTTTCATGTTCTCAGGGCCCATGCGTAAAAGTTGTTTTTGTGCGGCTGGTAATTGCTCCCACTCTGAAAATGCGTATTGATATGTTACTGAATTACGAAGTAATGGTAAGTCGCCCTCAGGTTCTGGCGTATCAAGTAATAAATCAATTGCATCGGTTAGGGTTTGATTAAACTCATCATCGCCGTAACCTATTTCAGTGTATGCACTATTAATAAGCGGTTTATATTCTTCGTACATACGCACTGCTTGAGCGGCACTCATACTGGTGAATACTTTTACATACGGTGTATAACGCTCATAGCTATTAGGATCAATCGTTAAAATATCTCCTTCTGTTACGCTAAAACTCTCTTCTGGCTTAATAACAGGTGTATGCTTTTTGGCGATTTTGCCTTGGGCAATGTTATCTATAAATACAACACCACGGCGAATCACATCGTCGGTTACCATTAAGCTCATCACAGAATCACTCAAGTACTCATCCATTTTAGCAACAACCACCGTGTCACTTTCGTCAAGCGTCACTAATGGTTCTACTTTTGGGGCCGGCTCAACAGCGCGTTGTGTTGGCACTTCAAGTTCTTCAGGTTCCTCTGGTTTTACTGCAGAAGGAGTATCAATAATAGGAGCAATTTCTGGTTTAAGCTCCATTATTGGCTGCTCTTTAGCTGGCGGTTCTACCTCTGTGCGTGTTACTTTTTCATCACTTGGTTTAAGTAATACGAAAGCAGCCGCGCATGCTACGACTATTAAAATAATAACGGCAAAAAGAAGATTGTTATTAGGTGGACGTTTTTGAACATCTGACACTTCTGGTTTATCTGACATACGAACTCCATAAAAAATTAAAATGCGATATCACTTAGAATACGCTAAGTGGATTAAATTCATTCTGACACACATACTATGACATTTAATAACACGGCAATAATAGCTCAAAGGTTAAGCGCTAAATTGCAAAGTTAAATAAGGTAATGAGTATAAGGGCAGTTATCCTTTGATTCTTCTAGCTTAAAGACTTACAGTGAATAAATAAAGCAAAGACGTAGAACAGTTTAACCACCAATATGAAAATCAAGCAAGTTGATCCCAAAAAACCTAAAATAGCCTTGTTACTTACAGGTGGTGGCGCACGTGCTGCTTACCAAGTGGGCGTACTAAAAGCACTCGCTCATAGCATGCCGCGTACAGCTCCATTACCATTTAGGGTAATAAATGGCACCTCAGCTGGGGCAATTAATTCTGCAGCGTTAGCATGTTACGCCTCGTGTGCGCATTTGGCTGTACGAAAGCTCGAATCTGTTTGGAAAAACTTTTCAACCTCTATGGTGTATAAAAGCGACTTTTTAAGTGTGTTTGGTCATATTGCGCGTAATATTTTAACGAGCTTTCAGTCAGAGCATATTAATCACCCGCCTGCGAGCTTGCTAAATAATCGCCCTCTGCGTAGTTTATTAAACGAAATTTTAGATTTACACCGCATTGAACGCAATTTACATCGTAATTATTTAGATGCGCTGTCTATTACGGCCTCAAGTTATACAACGGGTGACTCGGTTGCATTTTTTCAATCTAATACGCAAACATCTTGGCAGCGTGCTAAACGCGAGGGTCGTGCTACGCGCATTAATGTTGAGCATTTAATGGCGTCGAGTGCCATTCCGATGGTATTTCCTAGCGTAAATATTTATAACCATTACTTTGGTGATGGCTCTATACATCAGCTTTCTCCGCTTAGTCCGTCGATTCATTTAGGCGCTGAAAAAATATTTATTATTGGGGTCGACCAACCCAAAGAATTACACCCACCGGGTTACTCGCCACATTATCCGGGTCTATCTGCTGTTGCAGGGCATTTACTCGACAGTGTATTTACCGACACTATGCAATCGGATTTAGAACGTTTGGACCGTATTAACCGAACCCTAGGGCTATTACCTGCACGCGATAAACATCAAGAGCTTAAACAAATTGATACGTTTGTAATTAACCCTTCGCAAAATTTTAATGCCATTGCAGCGCAGTATTACAACGATATGCCATGGGCTATTAAAGTATTGCTTCGTACCATAGGTGTAAAAAAGCATTCGCAATCGAGCTTAACCAGTTATCTATTGTTTGAAAAACGCTACACCCAGCATTTAATGCAAATTGGCTATGAAGACGGTATGAGAAAATTACCGGAGATACGCAAGTTTTTAGAACTAGATTAAGCCCAAACAGAAACGTTATTCTATTCCGTCGAGCAGGTAGTGCTCTACTCGCTCAACGCGCCTTGGTTTTCCTTGCAGTACTAATATATCGTTAGCCAGTAATAAGGTTTGATCCGATGGAGCGTCTATTTCGCGATCTTGCCTGCGTAACGCTTTTATAAACACTCTTCGTTTTGTTAAATTAAGCTCACTAATACTTTTATTTACAGCAAACGCTTTATCGGGCAAAGCTATAACATGCAGGTATTCTAATCTATCGCTATTATTTTCATCGCTATCAATGTGCTCACCGGAAAAAAAGCTTTGCAAAAATTTATAGCGATTACGGCGCTCTTTACTTACACGCCTAACAATTCGGCTCATGGGTACACCCGACATAGATAAAACATGCGACACTAACATTAAACTTGCTTCTAAAGTTTCGGGCACAACTTCGGTTACCCCCAATTCTTTTAACTTTTCGAGCTGACTGTCATCTCGCGTGCGTATAAGTATTTTAACTTCGGGCGCTATTTGCTTTATAGCGTCTATTACTATTTGTGTTTGCTCAAATTCAGTAAAGGTAATAATGACTAAGCGTGCACGCTCTACCCCTGCACATTTTAAAATGTCTTTTTGTTTAACGTGTCCAAATATTACGGGTTCTCCAGCGGCTTTACCTTCTTGAACGAGTATTGGGTTACTCTCAATAGCGACATATTCTATTGCCTCAGGCTTTAAAAACCGCGCAATGGTTTGCCCAACTCTTGAAAAGCCACAAATAACAACATGATTACTATAAAGCGCGCTACTTTTAGGTTCATTTTCCCATCCCATACTTGCGCGTTTTAATACGCCTAAACGTTTTAAAATAAGCGGTGTTTTATCAATTAAAAATGGTGTAAAGGCCATTGAAAGTACACCCAATGCAATTAAAAATGAGGTTTGATCACTCGTTAATAATTGCTGTTGTCCACTTAAGGCAATAAGTACAAAACCAAACTCCCCCATTTGCCAAAGCATAATTGCACAAGCCAATGCATCTTGTCTTCGCTCACCCATAAGCTGCGCGCTTATTGCAACAACGGTTATTTTTAAAATTAATAAGCCAAGTAACGCACCAATTATAAATAAGCCATTACTAAACACATATAATAAATCAAGCTGCATGCCGACAGTTACAAAAAAAAGGCCCATTAAAATATCGCGAAAGGGCCTTATATCAGCCTCTAGTTGGTGTCTGTAATGACTCTCGCCCAACATCATACCGGCTAAAAAAGCGCCAAGAGCCATTGATAGACCAAACATATATGTTAGCAACGCGGCAAATAACGCAACCAGTAATGTTGTAAGCACAAATAACTCATCGGTGCGTACTAGCGCTATTTCGTTAAATACTTTAGGCAGTATCCATTTGCCTATAGCCCATAACAATAAACAAACAAATGCGCCTTTAGTTAATGCAAAAGCAAGCGCCCAACTAATGCTTTGTGAATCGCTAGATGCTAATAAAGGAAGGATAATAAGCAAGGGAACAACCGCTATATCTTGAAATAACAATACACCAACGGCTAGTTGTCCACGACGCTGGTTTAGCTCGCCGGTTTCTTTTAATAACTTAACCACCACGGCAGTGGATGAAAGCGCCATAATGATACTAATAGCAAAGCTAGTTAATAAGCTGAAATTTAAGCAATATAAAACAACAATAAGTATCAGGCTGGTCACAACTACTTGTAGTGACCCAAGGCCAAACACAATATTGCGCATTGCCATTAAACGTGAAATAGAAAACTCTAACCCTAAGCTAAATAACAAAAATACAATACCAAGCTCTGCCACAAAGTCGATTTCATGCGTGTGTGCCACCCAACCAATACCATGGCTGCCAGCTAAAACCCCTGTTGCTAGATACGCCAAAATAGGCGGCAATCCAATGCGCTTAAAAAACCATACAAAAAGTACTGCAACAACTAATAAGCCAAAAAATTGAACATTAATACTCTGCAAACTGAACCTCACGCTTAAATTAAACCAAGGGACTTACATTAAATATAGCAACCATCTGTTTTTCGGCCAGTTTTAAAATATGGCATAAAAATAGCTTAGTAATTGTAAAGCAACACCCTCGGGGGAGATTTTAATGGAAAACGTCCATATTTTGACACAACGTGTATCAGGTCGCGGTGATTTTTTGCCGTTCTCGGCAGAACACACACGTGTAGATGAAACAACTGAAACACACGAACTTGTTACTGAACTACAAACTAGTTTAGTTATTGAAGATGTTTTAGCTATGTATGCTAAGTTCGCAAAACAATTGCTAAACTTTTCGGGTATACAGTTTCAATCGACGCTTGGCACAGCGCAAACATCAGATAGTGATACAAACAATACACCCTATATTTTTGACTTAACAATAGCAGCAGAACACTTAGGACAACTAATTTACTTTAGTAAATATCCTCTTAGTGCTGTAATTGAAAAAAAATTACGCGTTTTACATACCGCGTTAATTTACCCACTTCGAAATGCGATGATGTATAGCCGAGTATTAAAACTTGCGACAAAAGATACCTTAACGGGATTAAACAACCGCAGTCAATTTAATGATATTTTGTCGCAAAAACTCGAAAATTGTCGCCGCTACCAACGTCCTTTTAGCTTAATGCTGCTCGACTTAGATAACTTTAAACAAGTTAACGATAACTTTGGTCACAAAGTGGGCGACGATACATTGAAAGAATTCGCTAAAGTTTTATGTAGCAGTATTCGTGGTACAGACTCAGTATTTAGGTTTGGCGGCGATGAGTTCTCAATTTTAATCGAAGACCCTGAGTTTACAACTAACAAAGTAGTTGCTGAACGGATCATGCGCCTTGTTAGAGAATCAAGTTTAATGTCGCAATATGGCGTAACAACCAGCATAGGTTTTACCTTAGCAAGCAGTCAAGATTGTGATAATGAGATATTTGCTCGCGCAGATAAAGGGCTGTATAAAGCAAAGGCCTCGGGCAGAAACTGTGCTAAAGCATATTAAAATTTAAAAATACATTTAAAATAAAAGAGTCTAACTTCCCCCGTTAGGCTTTTTTATTTTGCTGTATTGTCCTGTTTAAAACTCAGGACAACACACTAAAAAGCATGACTTAACGCTCTGACTTTATTGGTAAAAATTTATATATAACAAGTACTAAGCAAAAACCAAAAAAGAAACCACTCACTAAGTTAAGTAATGCAGCACTCTTTGCAATTGGCGTGAATAAAACTAAAATTAACGGCGTACTCACTCCTAAAACAAAAAACAGCCCACCTTTACCTAACCAATAAGCCAGTAATAATGCACCACATAATATTCCACCAGCAATAGCGTGACCCAAAGTAATTAGGTTAAGCGAAAACAAGGCATTAGCTAATACCGCAACGATAGCTGTAACTAACATCCCCAGTGGTGCTTTGTTTACTAGTGATAAGCCTACATGTGGTTGTTCTGTCATTATTTACACTCCCAAAAAATACCTGTTTCGTCAAGATGATTGGCACTCATAAAGTAGCCAACCACTTGAACCAATTCGTCATTATAAAAAATTAATGGCACATTAGCACGTAACCAAGGGGCTACTTTTGCATCTTTAAACCAATGTTTTAATGTATTACCACCTGGTTTTTTTTCCGGTTTGATCCGCGCATTGTTACAGTTAAAACGCACAGTAACTTGTTCATGCTTAAACGGCGGTCGAATACCCTTGCCATTTTTTTTTATTAGCAAACGGTCATCATTAAATTTAAGCTCATCACTTACAAGCATTTGATCTTGTAATATTTGATATGGATTCACAAAATACAAATAGCCTTGATGGCGACGTACTTGCCCACCAGCCAAATCAATAAGCATTTGCGAATCGCTCTTAGCGCATATAGCTTGATTAATAATTTGCTCAAGTTGTTTTTGCGATGGCATAATTTGTGTAAATAATGCAAGCCACGCACGCACTATATTTGCAATGCGCGTAGTGCTGTATTCGCTTATTTTATTAATACACAATGCTTGATGCTGGTTAATACACTTATTTAAATCAAGCTGAGTATATTCATCAAGTAATGTTTGTTGTTGCTGCAGTAGCTCAATACTTCGCGCTGTACATTGCTCAAACCCATTAAAGCGTTCGGCTAATAATGGAATAACTTTGGAACGTAAAAAGTTTCGATCAAAGCGCTCATCTGTATTAGAGTCATCAGTGATATGCTTAATATTAAACTGCGCCGCAAAGGCTTCTATATCACTTCGCTTTACATTCAATAACGGCCTGAAACACACACGCCCACTTTGTAGAAAACGCGCTTGGTGCATGGCGCCAAGCCCTTTTAAACCCGAACCACGCTTTAAGCGCAGTAAAAACGTTTCTACTTGGTCGTTTAAATGTTGGCCTAGTAAAATAATGCTGCCTTGTGGGCTTAGTCCATCAAGTGCTTTATAACGGGCGTCGCGCGCTTGGGCTTCAAGGCTCGTGCGCGACTGCTGCTCAATTACCACTTTCGCAGCTTCAAAAGGCACATTGAGCTCAACACATACGTTTTTGCAAAAGCGTTGCCAGTCATCAGCATACTGGCTTAAACCATGGTGAACATAAATAGCCGATACATCAATTACAGGGTTATCTTCTTTTAACGCACGCATTAAATGCAGTAACACCACAGAATCAACGCCACCAGATAACGCAACTGTAAAAACAGTCTTACCTTGCTCAATATAGCTACTTAGTGATTTTTTTAATTGTTGATAAATTACTGATGTATACATATGGGCGCACTTCAATATAAAAACTCTGAGTATTTTAAAGTAAAAAAGCCGCATAAGCGGCTTTTTTTAACATTTAATGTGCTTAGCAATAGCCAAACGACATTAAACGCTTGTAACGCTGATCAAGCATTTCTTCAAGCGTAAGAGCTTGTAGGTCAGCTAAATCTCGTTTTAGGCGCACTTTTAAGTTACGTGCCATAGCATCGTAATTACGGTGCGCACCACCTAGTGGCTCATCAACTAAGTTGCTGATTAAATCTAGTTCTTTAACGCGCTCTGCGGTTACACCCATTGCTTCTGCTGCAAGGGGTGCTTTGTCGGCGCTTTTCCAAAGAATAGACGCACAACCTTCAGGCGAAATTACAGAATAAGTACTGTACTGCAACATATTAACTCTGTCGCCAACACCAATCGCTAATGCACCGCCTGAACCACCTTCACCAATAACTGTACATATTGTCGGCACTTTAAGTGTCGCCATTACTTTTAAGTTACGTGCGATTGCTTCAGATTGGCCACGCTCTTCAGCGCCTACACCTGGGTATGCACCCGGCGTGTCGATAAAGGTCATGATTGGCATTTTAAAACGCTCAGCCATTTCCATTAAGCGTAATGCTTTACGGTAACCTTCTGGCTTTGGCATACCAAAGTTGCGTTTAATTTTTTCAGCAGTGTCGCGGCCTTTTTGTTGGCCAATAACCATTACTGGTTCGCCATCTAAACGCGCTATACCACCTAAAATAGCCGGATCGTTAGCAAAAGTTCGATCGCCAGCAAACTCGTCAAATTCCGTGAAAATACGCTCGATATAATCTCGAGTATAAGGACGCAACGGGTGACGTGCCAACTGTGATACTTGCCAAGCGCCAAGTTCAGAGAATATCTTCCCTTTTAACTGGTCGCTTTTCTCTTTTAATTTGCTGACTTCCTCTTCTAATCCAAGGTCTAATTCGCCAGCGCGGCTTACATTTTGTAATTCTTCAATTTTCGCTTCTAATTCTGCAATCGGAAGCTCAAAATCAAGATAATTGAGGCTCATGCTCTAAACTACCTAATTAGTTAAATTCCAGTTCTACATCTTGCGCCGCCATTAGCGATAACTTATGAATTAAGTCATCACTTGGCGTAACACACCATTCGATCCCAAGAGTTAATTGTGCCAACGCATCTGGACGTTGGTAATAAACCTTGATCGGACACGTTCCCATTTTGTAGGGTTCGAGTACTTTTTGTAATTTATCGAAGAAACCAGCCTCGATTTGCACCATGTTCAGCGTCATTTTAATCGCTTTAATACGCTTTTCACGCGCCTGAGCAATGGTGCTTATTTCTCTGGCGGTCATTGTAATACCACCAGAGAAGTTATCAAAGCTGACCTGTCCAGATATTACCAAGATATTATTAACTTGGAGCATATCTTGGTACTTTTCAAACTCGTCTGAATACAAGCGTACATCAATGCGTGCACTCTTGTCATCTAAAGTTACTAAGGCCCAACGATTTCCTTTTTTATTAATTAACACCCTAGAAGCAATCACTAAACCAGCCGCTGTGGCAAACACATCGCGATTAGTAGGCTGTAAATCAACTATTTTCCCACTGGTGTAATGCTTAAGTTCACGGCGGTATTGATTTATCGGATGCCCTGTTAAATAAAGGCCTAGGGTCTCTTTTTCACCATCCAACCATTCGTTATCAGTGAGGCCTATGGCTTTAATAAAAGCTTGTTCAACTTCATCAGGCTCAGTGGCTAATAAACCAAACAAGTCACTTTGCCCTAATAGCTCAGCTTTGTTGTGTTGGTCGGCCGCACGCATTGCACTTTTTAAACTAGCCAATAACGTAGCACGTCCAGGTTGCGTTTTTTCAGGCCCAAGCTTATCAAGTGCGCCTGAGTAAATTAATTTTTCGGTCACACGCTTATTTAAGCGTTTTAAGTCAACGCGGGCACAAAAATCAAATAAATCTTTAAATGGGCCGCCTTTTGCACGCGCTTCTAGGATTGCATCAACCGGTGCTTCACCCACGCCTTTTATTGCGCCAATGCCGTAAACAATTTCACCTTCAAGGTTTACTGTAAACTTAAACTCACCTGCATTTACGTCTGGCGGTAATAAGGTGAGTTTCATGTTTTCACATTCATCCACCAAAATAACTATTTTGTCGGTGTTATCCATATCGGCCGACATTACCGCAGCCATAAACTCTGCCGGATGATGGGTTTTCATCCACAATGTTTGATACGAAACCAGTGCGTAAGCTGCCGAGTGAGATTTATTAAATCCGTAACCTGCGAACTTTTCTACCAAGTCGAAGATTTTTATCGCAAGCTCGCCGTCAATGCCGTTATTTCTTGCGCCATCTTCAAATGTTGAACGCTGCTTTGCCATTTCTTCGGGTTTTTTCTTACCCATTGCACGGCGCAGCATATCGGCGCCACCTAGCGTGTAACCTGCTAGTACTTGCGCAATTTGCATTACTTGTTCTTGATACAAAATAATGCCGTAGGTTGGATCAAGTATTGGTTTTAAGCTTTCGTGCTGATATTGCGCATCTGGGTATGAGATTTCTTCTCGGCCCAGTTTTCGGTCGATAAAGTTATCTACCATGCCTGATTGCAGCGGACCTGGTCGGAACAAGGCCACAAGTGCAATCATATCTTCAAAGCAATCGGGCTTAAGGCGGCGTACTAAGTCTTTCATACCACGCGACTCTAGCTGGAATACAGCAGTCGTTTCGGCGCGAAGTAGTAGCTCAATACTTTTTTTATCATCCAGTGGAATAGTGTTTATATCGACAGGGTCTTTACCTTGGCGCTTCATGCGCACGTTGGTCATATCGACCGCCCACTGCAAAATAGTCAGTGTACGTAAACCCAAGAAGTCGAACTTAACTAAGCCTGCAGTTTCTACGTCATTTTTATCAAACTGTGTGACCGGAAACTTACCTTCGTCATCGCAATAAAGCGCGGCAAAGTCGGTAATAGTGGTTGGCGATATTACTACGCCACCCGCATGCTTACCGGCGTTACGTGTACACCCTTCGAGGATACGACACATATCGATTAAGTCTTTTACTTCGTTGTCGCCATCGTAGGCTTCTTGCAAGCGAGGCTCTATATCAAACGCTTTAGCAAGTGTCATCCCAGGGTCCCCTGGAATCATTTTTGAGATACGATCAACGAATCCATAAGGATGCCCAAGCACTCGCCCTACATCGCGTATTACCGCTTTTGCAGCCATAGTACCAAAGGTAATAATTTGCGATACCGCATCTCGACCATACAAAGCCGACACGTGATCAATTACTTCGTCTCGTCTATCCATACAAAAATCGACGTCGAAATCGGGCATTGATACACGTTCAGGGTTTAAGAATCGCTCAAAGAGTAAGTCAAACTCAAGTGGATCAAGGTCAGTAATTTTAAGCGCGTACGCAACTAACGAACCCGCACCTGAACCACGACCAGGTCCAACTGGAATATTATTATCTTTACTCCACTGAATAAACTCCATTACGATTAAGAAGTAACCTGGGAATCCCATTTGGTTAATTACGCCAAGCTCTATATCAAGCCGCTCATCGTATTCAACGCGTTTTACTTTTCGCTCTTCTTCATCGGGGAATAAAAACTGTAGACGTTCTTCAAGGCCGTCTTCTGACACTTTAACTAAAAAGTCTTCAATTTTAAGCGAGCCGGTTGGGTAATCAGGTAAAAAGTAAGTCCCTAATTGCACAGTTACATTACAACGCTTAGCGATTTCTACGGTATTTTGTAGGGCTTCTGGAATATCGCTAAACAACTCAGCCATTTGCTCTGGTGTTTTTAGGTATTGTTCTTCAGAGAATCGTTTAGGCCTGCGTTTATCATCAAGAGTGTAACCGTCAAAAATAGCAACTCGAATTTCGTGCGCTTCAAAGTTTTCAGGTTTTAAAAATACCACTTCGTTGGTGGCTACAACAGGTAACTGCTCTTTAGCTGCAAGCTCTACCGCCATGTGTAAGTAATCTTCTTCAAGCGGGCGATTGGTGCGAACAAGCTCAAGGTAGTAGTTATCGCTAAAATGCTGCTTATAAAAACTAACAACCGATTCAATTACACTCGGATTATTTTTTAATAACGCCTTACCTAAATCACCGTCTTTAGCACCCGAGAGAATAATTAAGCCTGCTTTTAGCTCAACTAACCATTCGCGGTCAATCACTGGGCGATGAAATACATGCCCACGTTGATACGCTTTAGATATTAATAAGGTAATGTTTTTATAGCCGTCGTTGTCTTTGGCTAATATGGTTAAACGGCTTGGCTCGTCAGGAAATTCTGGGCTACGAACCCAAAAATCAGCACCCACTATAGGTTTAATACCGGCATTATGTGTTGCGCCATAAAAGCGCACTAAACCACAAAAGTTCATTTGATCGGTAATCGCAATCGCGGGCATTTGCAGCTCTTGCGCTTTTGCGACTATTGGCTTTGTTTTAGCAAGGCCGTCAACCATCGAAAAATCTGAATGAACTCTTAAATGAACAAAATCAGGAGCAGCCATGCTTAGCCCTCACCATTGGCTTGCGCCAATACACGCTGCACAGGTTTAAAGCTTTTACGATGCTCGTCAATCGCGCCGTACTGCTCAAGCGCTGCAAAATGCGCTTTAGTTGGATACCCCTTATGCCCTGCAAAGCCATATTCAGGGTGGCGTTTATCAAGCTCAATCATTTCGTCATCGCGCGCTACTTTAGCTAAAATAGACGCTGCTGAAATTTCTGCCACTAGGCTATCGCCTTTAACAACAGCTTGCGCTGGCATAGTGAGTTTTGGCAAACGATTACCATCTATAAATACAAATTCAGGTTGCGTACTTAATGCCTCCACTGCGCGAGTCATGGCAAGCATAGTCGCGTGTAAAATATTTAACTCATCAATTTCTGTTGGACTGCAGCGACCATATGCGTAACACAATGCTTTTTCTTTAATTTCAATTGCCAGTGCTTGGCGTTTTTTATCCGTTAATTTTTTAGAATCCGCTAAGCCAGCAATAGGTTTAGTGGGATCTAAAATGACGGCGGCAGTAACTACATCACCAACAAGCGGGCCGCGCCCAACTTCATCTACACCGGCAATTAGGGTTACATTTGGTCTATCAATTTGCATTTATTAACTCCGCCACAGCGTTGGCTGCTTGTTCACTGGCATTTAATCTAATTTTTTCGTGAATGGCTAAAAAGCGTGCTTTTAGCGCTTTGTTATCTGTGTTGAGCATAGGAGTAAGCGCATTTGTTAAGTTAGTTACGTTACACTCACTTTGCAAAAACTCAGGCACTAGCTCTTCGTCGGCTAATAAATTAGGCAGCGAAAAGTACTTAATATTAAACGTAAATAGAGTTTTAAAAATCCAATAGCTCAAAGGCTTTATTTTATAACCCACTACCATTGGCTTTTTATAAAGCATGCCTTCAAGTGTTGCAGTGCCCGACGCTAATAAAATAGCATCGGCAGCTTGCATCGCTAATTTTGATTGCCCATCAAGCAGATTAACATTAAGGTCAGGCGCGGTGGCGTTTAATATTTCAGTAAACTGCGCTTTGCGCTTTTCGTTTACCAGTGGCACCACAATTTTAAGATTTGGGTTTTGCGCTTGCAGCTTTTCAGCTGTTTTAATGTAAGTTTCACTTAGTAAACCAACCTCAGAGCCTCGACTACCAGGTAGCAATGCCAGTACTTTGTCATCAAGGCTTAAGCCGAGTTCTTCACGCGCTTTGCTGTCGTCGTGTTCAAGTGCTATATCGTCTGCCAAGGTATGACCCACAAACGTACACGGTACTTGATGCTTATCATAAAATTCTTTCTCAAAAGGCAACAATGCAAGGACTAAGTTAGTCGCTGCACTTATTGTATGAATGCGCTTTTCGCGCCATGCCCAAACAGATGGACTTACGTATTGCACCGTTTTAATACCCGCATCTTTGAGCGGCTTTTCTACTCGTAAGTTAAAGTCGGGTGCATCAATACCTATAAATACATCAGGTGGGTTATCTACAAAATGCTGCACGAGTTGTTTACGTATTTTGAGCAAACGCGGTAAACGCCCTAACACTTCAACAAGCCCCATTACCGAAAGCTCATCCATGTCGTAAAGTGTTTTACAACCCTGCGCTTGCATTTTAGGCCCCGCTATCCCTTCAAAAATAGCGTCCGGAAAGTGTTTTTGAAGGGCTTTAATTAAGCCTTCACCTAAAATATCGCCCGACAGTTCACCTGCCACAATACCAATTCGTAGTTGTTTTTTATCTTTATTCATTTGATTTTATTTCACAAGTAAACCAGGCGTTCATGCTTATTAGTTTACCGTGTTTTACTGTTTGATTAAACGCTTTAAATAACTGGTTTTTTATCACCTGAGTTAAGCCTTTATGTTGTTTGTTTTTAATACTGATGTAGCATAGGAAATATATTAAGTTTTACTAATATACATATTGACAAAAATTGCACAAACGTAAATAATATTACAAACTTTCAGTAATTACTGAAAGTTCATTAAATGTTAACTTTGCCAATTAAGCACTGCCCTGTTAATCCGTCACTCTCAAGGAGCCAATAATGATAGATGAAACCTTTGTGGATCTATCGCGATTACAGTTTGCTGTTACCGCTCTCTTTCATTTCTTATTCGTACCGTTAACGATAGGTATGACCTGGATTTTAGTTATTATGGAATCGGTTTATGTTATGACCGGTCGCGAAATTTATCGCGATATGACTAAGTTTTGGGGAAAATTGTTTGGTATTAACTTTGCAATTGGTGTGGCGACAGGCCTTACCATGGAATTTGAGTTTGGTACTAACTGGTCTTATTACTCGCATTACGTAGGTGATGTTTTTGGAGCTCCCCTAGCTATTGAAGGTTTAATGGCATTCTTTTTAGAATCGACCTTTGTAGGTATGTTCTTTTTAGGCTGGGACAGACTCTCTAAACGCCAACATTTAGGTGCAACCTTTTTAATGGCCATTGGTACTAACATGTCGGCGCTGTGGATTTTAATTGCCAACGGTTGGATGCAAAACCCAGTAGGCGCTGAATTTAACTATCAAACCATGCGCATGGAAATGACCAGTTTTGCAGAGCTTGTGTTTAACCCTGTAGCCCAAGTTAAGTTTATTCATACTGTATCGGCAGGTTATGTAGCAGCGTCTATGTTTGTGCTAGGTATAAGCAGTTGGTATATATTAAAAGGCCGTGATTTAGCATTCGCTAAACGTTCTTTTTCAGTCGCATCAGGCTTTGGTTTAGCGTCAATTTTATGTGTAATTTTACTCGGTGACGAATCAGGCTACGAAGTAGGCGAAGTCCAAAAAGTGAAACTTGCCACAATTGAAGCCGAATGGCACACAGAAGAAGCTCCAGCTGCGTTTACCGCATTTGGTTTTCCTGATTCAGAAGAGCAAGTAACACATGCGGCGGTTAAAATACCTTACGCACTTGGGTTAATTGCTACGCGCTCACTTGATGAGCAAGTAACGGGTATTAACGACCTAGAAAAACAACATGAAGTACGTATTCGTAACGGTATGATTGCTTATAAATACCTTACGATGCTCAGAAACGGTGAAGATACGCCAGATAATATTGCCAAATTTAATACTCTAAAAGATGATTTAGGTTATGGCTTGCTACTTAAGCGCTACACACCTGATGTTGTAGATGCTACCGAGGAGCAAATTCAAAAAGCAGTTAAAGACTCTTTTCCTAAAGTAGGCCCTATGTTTTGGTCATTTAGGATTATGGTTGCCTGTGGTGTGGCCATGCTTGGTGTATTTATATTGGCATTTTACTACAACGCACATCGCGTTATTGAGCAAAAACGCTGGTTGTTATGGGCTGCCGTATTGAGCATTCCACTACCTTGGATAGCGATTGAATTTGGCTGGATAGTTGCTGAGTATGGCCGTCAACCTTGGGCTATATCTGAAATACTGCCGACCTTTTTAGCCACGTCGTCACTAACAGTAAACGATATTTTAATTAGCTTAACTGGGTTTGTTATTTTCTATACTGGTTTAGCCATTGTTGAAGGTTGGTTGATGATCCGCTTTGTTAAGCAAGGACCAAGCTCGCTACATACTGGTAAGTATCATTTTGAATTACCAAACAAAACTGATCAAACTGAAGGAGAGCAATCATGATTTTTGATTATGAAACATTAAAAATGCTTTGGTGGTTGATCATTGGTGTGCTGCTTATTGGTTTTGCTATTACCGATGGCATGGATATGGGCGTTGCTATGTTACTTCGCCTCGTTGGTAAAACAGATTCAGAGCGCCGCACAGTAATAAACACAATTGGCCCGCATTGGGATGGTAACCAAGTATGGTTTATAACTGCAGGCGGCGCGTTATTTGCAGCGTGGCCTATGGTTTATGCTGCCGCGTTTTCGGGCTTTTACTTTGCCATGATGCTAGTACTCTTTGCTTTGTTTTTTAGACCACTTGGGTTTGATTACCGCAGTAAAGTAGATTCAAAACGCTGGCGCAATAACTGGGATTGGGGTTTGCTTGCAGGCAGCGCGATTCCAGCATTAGTTTTTGGTATTGCGTTTGGTAATTTATTTTTAGGCGTACCGTTTAATATTGATAACCTTATGCGTGTTAGCTACCAAGGTTCATTTTTTGGCCTGCTTAATCCATTCGGATTACTTGCAGGTTTAGTGAGTATTACCATGTTAGTTGCGCATGCGGGTATGTGGTTACAACTTCGTACAGCAAGTGTGGTTGCAGAGCGTTCGGGTCAATATGGTCGCTATTCTCTGATTGTGTTTATCGTGTTATTTGCTGCAGCTGGTTTTTGGGTTGCTAATTTAACGGGATACCAAATTGTATCTATGGCTGATACACAAAGTCATGCAGATCCTTTAGCTAAAGTGGTCACTACAGCGCAAGGTGCTTGGTTAAGTAACTATAGCACCCGTCCGTGGACAATGACCTTCCCTATTTTAGCCTTTGCAATGGCATTAAGTGCACTTGTGTTTTCTAAATTAAATAAACCAGCACTTGGGCTTATTTCAACAAGCTTAATGTTAATTGGCGTAATTATGACGGCCGGTGTTTCACTGTTCCCATTTATTATGCCATCTAGCAACAACCCTAATATTAGCTTAACAATTTGGGATGCGGTATCGAGCCATAAAACGCTCAATATAATGCTTATTGCAGTGTGTATTTTTGTACCACTAATTTTGTCCTACACCACTTGGTGTTACGTAAAAATGTGGCGCAGAGTAACGGTAGAAGAAATTGAAAACAACACTCACGGTAGCTATTAAGGAGACTAAACTATGTGGTATTTCGCTTGGATTTTAGGTGTACTTTTGGCCTGTACCTTAGGTGTAATAAATGTAATGTGGTATGAGTTTCATCAAAATAAAAACAGTATTGCTGATGATGAGCAAGTTATGCATGATTTATTAAATGAAAATAACTCGACCAAAGATGACGACTAACCCCCGACCAGATCGCGCGCAGCAGCAATCACTGCGCGCTTTTTTAAAGCGTCAAAGTAAACCCGCTGCAGTGTGGTTAAAGTTAAGCATTGCATTGGGTACTTTTAACGCATTACTAATGATTGCAGGTGCTTATTTACTGGCTCAAGCTATTCATAATGTAATGTTTGAAGGTAATAACTTAGCCCAAGTTACTTATTTACTATGGCCCTTAGCAGGCATTATTTTATTACGCGCAGTGTTTTTGGCGCTAAGTGAACGTTTGAGTGCATTTGCTGCACTTAAAATAAAATCGGCTATGCGCCAAACACTTTTAAATAAGCTCAGTTTACTTGGGCCAAGCTATATAGAACAACACGGCCAAGGCGCTACATTAAATACCCTGCATAATGGCGTTGAAGCACTCCACGACTATTATGCTAAATACTTACCCGGTGTTGCTTACAGTGCGCTTATTCCGCTGGCAATATTGGTTGTTATTTTTCCGACAGATTATAAAGCTGGGCTGATATTTTTATTAACCGCCCCGCTCATTCCTTTTTTCATGATTTTGGTAGGCTCAAAAGCCGAGGCTTTAAACCAAAAACGCTGGAAGCAACTTGCTGTACTAGGCAATTACTTTTTTGACCGCGTACAAGGTTTAACTCAACTCAAGCTATTTAATGCAACACGTACCGAACTTAAACAAATAGCTAAAATTTCAGACGACTTTAGACACGCGACACTCGATGTTTTAAAAATCGCATTTTTGTCATCATTCGCACTTGAGTTTTTAGCTACCATTAGCGTGGCACTCGTTGCCGTAATTATTGGTTTTAGGTTGTTTTTTGGTACTCTTGATTTTGCAACTGGCTTTGTCGTGCTGCTTTTAGCACCTGAATTTTATTTACCACTGCGCCAGCTGGGTAGCCATTATCATGCGCGCTTACAAGGCATTAGTGCGGCGGCCGATATGGTTGCAATTTTAAATGCACCACTGCCAAGTGACGTAAATGCGTTAGTGGCTACAAGCACACCTGAAAACAATTTAACTTTAAATACAATTAACTCAATAAGTATTACCGACCTTAATTTTATATACCCAGATAGTAACGAAGGCATTAAAAATATAAATTTAACACTACCAAATAAAGGCTTAATTGCCGTTGTGGGCAGTAGTGGCTCAGGTAAAAGTACATTGTTTGATTGTCTATTAGGGTTTCACCCTGAGGTAATTAAGCACCTATCTATTAATGAGCAGAGTTTAAGTGCAACCGATATTACTTACTTGCAAAATAATATTGCATGGATTCCACAAAAAGCGACGCTGTTTTACGACACCATTGCTGCCAACATTAAATTGGCCAAACCCACTGCCACACAGCAAGAGCTTGAACATGCAGCAGAGCAAGCTGGTGTGCTTGAATTTATAAATACCCTACCCGATGGTTTTAACACGCTGATAGGTGAGCAAGGCGAAGGGCTTTCTGGCGGTCAAAAGCAACGTATTGCACTGGCTCGCGCATTTATAAAACAAGCACCAGTCTTAGTGCTTGATGAGCCCACAGCGCACCTTGATAGCCAAACAGAGCTGCTTATTCAAGATGCTATTAATGAATATGCTAAAAACAACTTAGTGTTAGTTATTGCCCATAGATTAAATACGGTTAAACATGCCAGCAATATCATTGTGATGCACGATGGAAAAATAGCTGAGCAAGGTCACTTTGAAACACTTGCAGCGCAAAATGGTGCATTTGCTGACTTACTAAAAACGGCTGAACAAGGGGTGGCGCATGCGTAATTTTATTCGCTTATTAAAGCTTTGTGCTCCTCATTACAAAGCTATGCTATTAGGTACATTTTTAGCGACGATTACGGTATTAGCTAATGTGGGCCTGTTGGCTATATCTGGCTGGTTTTTAGCATCAATGGCCGCTGCTGGTATTGCAGGCGTACAAATGAATTATTTTACTCCTGCCGGCACGATTCGTTTTTTAGCCATTGTACGAACAGCATCGCGCTATGGCGAACGCCTAGTTACTCATAACGCCACGTTCTTATTACTAAGTGAAATACGTACCAATGTATTTGCAACGTTAAGTAAGCTTAACAATGTTGATTTAGCAATGAGCCGCAGCGCTGATCTAGTTAACCGATTACAAAATGATGTAGACGCACTCGACAAATTTTATTTAAACGTTTTACTTCCTATGCTGGTCGCTCTTTTAAGTGTGCCAATCATCATGCTGTTTATGTCGGCCTATAATGGCAACGTCGCCCTTATTTGCTTTACTGGCATTATACTTATTGGTGTAGTTATACCTGCCCTACTCAGCGCAAAGCTCACTAAAAACAGCCACAAAGAAACACAACTTAGTGCACAACTTCGCTCTGAGCTTTCAGATACACTCACAGGCCTTAGAGAGCTTAGTATTTATCAAGCCCGTTCGCAGCAGCTTAATAAGTGCGACGAATTAAGCGAGCAGTACAATCAGCAATTATTTATTCGCCACAAAGCATTGGCAAACTCTGATGGGTTAAGCTTGTTGGTTGTTCAATTAGCCATGCTTGCTAGCATAGTAACCATTGTCCCACTAGTTTACGCAAACAGTATGGTAAATGTAGAGCTTGCTATGTTGAGTTTATTTGTACTGGCAAGCTTTGAAAGTGTATTGCTACTACCCAATGCGTTTATAGAGCTTCCGAGTGTTTTAAAAGCAGCAGAGCGATTGTTTACACTTGAAGATAAGGCTGCTAGTTCGCAAATTGAAAGCACACATATAGACGTTGATGAAAACTTTAGCGCGCAAAACCACACGTTAGTACTTAACAATATTAGCTACCAATATGGTGAACAAACAGCGCTAACCAATATCAGTTTTGAACTAAAGCCCCAGCAAAAGGTAGCAATTGTAGGTAGAAGCGGCAGCGGTAAAACGACGCTTGTAAATTTACTTACTGGTTTATGGCCTTTGCAACAAGGCAGCATAGCGCTAAACAATCAAAATAGCGTTGTTGACTTACATTCGTTAAATAATGATATACGCGCAAATGTTATAAATATACTCGCCCAGCAGCACCATATTTTTGATGGCACATTAAGTGAAAACTTACGTTATGCCGCGCCAAATGCAACTAAAGAGCAAATGATTGAAGCGCTCGCATTAGCTCAATTAAGCCCATGGTTTAATGAACTAAAAGAAGGTTTAAAAACACGATTAGGCACTGGCGGGCGTAACGTGTCGCAAGGTCAATCTAGGCGTATAGCTATTGCACAAGCATTACTTAAAAACCCTGCTATTTTGGTTCTTGATGAACCAACAGAAGGTCTTGATAATCAATCTAAGCAAGGAGTAATGCAAGCAATAATGCATGTTATGGATAACGCGAGCGTGCTGACAATTACGCACGATCCCGCTCTACTTGCTCAAATGGATAATGTTGTGTGGTTAGAAGACGGCAAAGTAGTTGCGCAAGGCTCTCATAAAGAGCTCAGTGGCACTTATCCCAACTATGTGGCGCTCACTACTCGGTTTTAGTTAAAGTCACCTGAACTTTGGATAATAAATCCTTTAACCAGGGTTTAGGTTAAGTAACAATTCCATTTTTAGTTTTTTCAGTTAAACAGTACCGCTTAAACCAACCTGCATAAATTTTTGAGCAATTTAACAAATTAAATTGCCCCTGAGCAAAACCGTACGGGCAGCACATGTTTGGCATTTATTCTACGTTATCGCCTATTTATGGGGAACACCGCACTACATAGGCCCTGTCTTGTCTAAACACCAAGCTTACTGCTGCAAGTTCAGCCTCGAAAGATAAACAGGCCCAAAATGAAGTATTTCTTAATCGATTACAAAAAAAATACTGTGATTACAAATATACACACTTTCTTAAATGCATGATATTTATATGTTATTTTATTGTAAATTAATTATTACAAAAAAGATCGCTCCATCTAATCCTTTTTACTTATTGTTATTATTATTATTTAAAGTGAATATGCCACCGGTGGCATTTGTAGTTCAAGAATAAAACTTGTTAATGATCACTGCAGTCTTAAATACAAAAGTTTTTACACTGAAAACCATTTTAATTGGAGTTAAAATGAAAAAAACTAATATTTTAAAATACTCTTTACACACAACTGCAATAGTAGCCGCAATTTATGGCGGCAGTGCCCTAGCTGCAAATGCATCTGGATATGCTTCAACAAACGGTAATACAACAGGTGGTGCCGGTGGTGATGTAGTATATGCAACAACAGGAACCCAAATACACCAAGCTTTATGTAATCGTGCATCGAGTGATACACCAATTATCATTCAAGTTGAAGGCACAATTAATCATGGTAATACAAGCAAGGTATCTGGTGATAGCTGTAACACTGGTCCTGACTTAATTGAACTAAAAGAAATTAGTAACGTTTCTATTATTGGTGTTGGCAGTGGTGCTTTATTTGACCAACTCGGTATCCATATTCGTTCTTCGTCAAACATTATTATTCAAAATGTTCATGTCCGAAATGTAAAAAAATCAGGCTCACCAACCTCAAACGGAGGTGATGCAATTGGTATGGAATCTAATGTTCGAAATGTATGGGTTGACCATGTAACACTTGAAGCAAGTGGTGGTGAAAGCAGTGGCTATGATGCACTTTTTGATATGAAAAATAATACAAAATACGTAACTTTATCTTATAGTATTTTGCGTAATTCAGGTCGAGGTGGTTTGGTTGGCTCAAGCGACAGCGATGATGCTAATGGCCCAGTAACATTTCATCATAACTACTATCAAAATATAAATTCACGAACACCTTTACTCAGACACGCAACAGCCCATGCTTATAATAACTACTATAGTGGCATACAGTCATCTGGGATGAATCCACGCATAGGTGGTAAGATGCGTGCTGAAAATAACTACTTTCAAGACTCTAAAGACCCACTAGGTACTTTTTACACTAACGATATGGGATATTGGCAAGTAAGCGGTAATATCTGGGACAATATTGATTGGTCTGAAGATGAAAGTAAGCTTCACCCAGCAGGCCCAAATCCTTCATCAACTACTTCTATTAGTATACCTTATAACTATCAACTGGATAATACTCAGTGTGTTCCTGCAATTATTGCAGCAACCGCAGGTGCAAATAAGGGCTTAAAAGAGTCAAATGGTGAATGTGGTACGACTGAGCCCACAGATCCAACTGAGCCTACGGATCCAACAAATCCACCTGAGCCGACTCCTTCAGGGGAAAATCTTGCTTTGGCTGCAGGTGTAGATGGCAGCTCTAAAGCCAGCGGTACAAGTTATGGTAATGTTAAAGATGGAGATACATCCACTTACTGGTCGCCAAATTCATCTACTGGCACAATAAATATTAAAAACTTAAATACGACAATTAATGCTGTAAAGATTATTGAAGCGTCAGGTGCTCAAGGAAATATTACTTCATGGTCGCTGGTTAATTACGATACAGGCACAACGCTCGCTAATGGCGGGGCTGTACCTAATGTAATCACCTTTTCGAGTGTAAATTTGTCAAAAGTCAGTTTTGTTATTAACTCTTCAAACTCAACACCGAGAGTTGCTGAATTTGAGGTTTACAATGGCTATAACGACTCAGGTAGTTCAGTCACTAATACCCTAGTTAATGGCGTATACAGGGTTACACCTAAGCACAGTGCTAAATCACTTGATGTAGCTAATTGTGCAAATAGCAATGGTGCTAACATATCGCAATGGTCATGGTTAAATAACGATTGTCAAAAATTCAATATATCAACGGTCGATGGTATTTGGCATAGAATTTCACCAGTTAATGCTCCATCAAAGGGCCTTGATGTAGCCGCTAATTCAACGGTTAATGGTGCAAACATTGCTCTGTACACATATACCGGTAGTTATAATCAACAATTTAGATTCCAAGCCGCTGGTACAGGAAAATGGCGGATAATAAATCGTAATAGTGAACTTTGTTTTGATGTTGAGGGAAATAAAGCAAATGACGGGGCAAATCTATTGCAATGGACTTGCAGCGCTGGATCTGAAAATCAAATGTTTGAACTAACGCGACAGTAAACTTTAAATAATAAAAAACCACCTTCGATTTCTCTAAGGTGGTTTTTTTAATTAAGAAGCCGTTATCTGACAATACCGCGCTCAGAACCTTTAACAAAGTCGATCATCAACTGCACTGCAGGATACTTTGCAGCATCTTCACTAAGCGACTCAATAGCTTCTTCAACACCTAGGCTCTTACGATAAAATGCTTTATATGCACGGCGTACAGCCATAATTTCGTCACTTTCAAAACCACGGCGTTTCATGCCTTCTTTATTGATAGCTGCAGGGCCTGCTGGCATACCAATGGTAGTAACAAATGGTGGTACATCTTTGTTAACACCAGAATACATGCCAATAAATGCATGTGCGCCGATTTTACAAAACTGATGAACTCCCGAATTACCACCTAAGATAACCCAATCGCCTACATGTACATGACCAGCCACACTTGCATTGTTAGCAAAAATTACGTTATCGCCAATTACCGCGTCATGTGCAACGTGTGTATAAGCCATAAACAAATTATTACTACCAATTTTAGTAACGCCTTGGTCTTGAATCGTACCACGGTGAATAGTGGCACATTCACGGATAACGTTGTTATCACCCATGATTAATGTGGTTGGCTCGTTGTTGTATTTTTTGTCTTGGCAGGCTTCGCCTACAGACGCAAATTGAAAAATATGATTGCCAGCGCCAATAGTTGATGGCCCTTTAACAACAACGTGAGACTCAATAATACAGTTATCACCGATAACAACATCATTGCCAATATAACTATACGGACCAACTGAGACATTGTTGCCTAGTTTAGCGCCAGGTTCGATTATTGCTGTAGAATGGATCACTATTAAAACTCTCTTCTAGCACACATAATTTCGGCACTACATACTATTTTGCCGTCGACTCTTGCTTCTGCCGAAAATTTCCAAATGTTGCGACGTTCCTTTAAGAACTCAACATGAAGATGCATTGTATCACCAGGAATTACCGGTTGCTTAAAACGCGCATTATCGACTGCTGCAAACAAGTAAAGCTCGTTTTCGCTACGATTTTCAACCGTTTTAAAACCAAGTAAGCCCGTTGCCTGAGCCATTGCTTCTAAAATTAACACACCTGGAAAAATAGGCTGATTTGGAAAGTGCCCAGTAAAAATAGGTTCGTTTATAGAAACATTTTTAATAGCATGTAAAGATTTACCAGGAGTAAAGTCAATAACACGATCTATTAATAGCATCGGATAACGGTGCGGTAATAAAGCTAAAATTTCTTGAATATCAAGGCTATTTAATTCGTTTGCCAAAATAGCATCCTTATTAGTGTTCAACGTTTATGACTTAGCCAATGCTTCAAGCGCTTTAAGACGAGATTTCATATCTGAAAGGTTACGCAAGTGAGCTATTGATTTACGCCATTCTTTGTTTGTTGTATGGGGCATACCAGATGAGTAAATACCTGGTTCGGTGATTGATTTTGTCACCATACTCATGCCGGTAATTATAACACCATCACATACAGACATGTGACCATTAATTGCAACCATGCCACCAATTTGACAGTTTTTGCCAATGGTAACGCTTCCAGCAAGTACAGTGCAGCCCGCAATTGCGGTGCCTGAATTAACTTCAACGTTGTGCGCTATTTGACATTGATTATCGATAATAACATTGCTATGGATGATGGTGTTGTCCAGTGCGCCACGATCAATTGTTGTGCTAGCACCCACTTCAACTTTGTCACCTATGATCACAGAACCTAGCTGGGGTATTTTAACCCACTGCCCGCGTTCGTTCGCATAACCAAACCCATCGCTACCTATAACACTATTTGCTTGAAACAAACAATCTGTACCAATTTCGACATCGTGATAAATAGTCACACTAGGCCAAAGCTTAGTGCCAGAACCAATTTTAACACGTTCCCCGATAAAACTGTTCGGACCAATTTGCGCATTGTCACCTATCACTGCACCAGCTTCAATGACTGCGTTAGCACCAATAGCCGCGCTGTCACTAACGATCGCTGTTGAATGGACAGTGGCACTTGGATGAATACCCGTCGAGGCTGAGCGTGGCGTGGTATCCATAAATTGCGCTAATTTAGCGTAACTTACATACGGATTAGCAACAATAATTTTACTGCCATTAAAGTACTGTGCATCGGCTTGGCTTACTATTACAGCACTAGCTTGAGTAGTCTCAAGTTGCGATCGATATTTTGAGTTCGCTAAAAATGCAATATGCCCAGAATGGGCATTTGCAAGTGTCGCTATTTTTTTTATTTCTAAAGCGCCATCACCCTGAAGTTCGGCGCCTAGAAGTTCCGCAATTTGCGAAAGCGTATAATTTTGCATGGAGTGATTATTTCTTACTAACAGCGGCTACAACTTTAGATGAAAGATCGGTAACTTCTTTAGGGTTAAAGTAAATTGTCGTGTCTTTTACTTTAACTTCATCAAAGTCGCCATCTTTAGCAATTTCTTCAATTGTTTTAATAATAACACCCTGAACTTTAGCAAGTTCTTGGTTTTGGCGTGCTTTAATTTCTTGCTCTAAAGGACGACCTTGTTCAGCAAGGTTTTTTTGCATACCTTGAATTTTGTCACGTAGTGCATCTTTTTGAACTTGGCTCATCGTTGTGCTTTCACGCTTAAACTTTTCAGCTTCAAAGCGAATATCACCTTGTAACTTTTCAAGTTCTTGACGGCGCTCAGCAAACTCGGTTTGTAAAGACTGTTCGATTTTTGCCATTTGAGGAATTTGTTTATAAATTTCCTGCATATCTACGATACCTACTTTATGTGCAAGTGCACTCGCAGAAGTTCCCATAATAAGTGTTGCTAAAACAGCTACTGCTGTTGATTTAAATAATTTTTTCATAAAAAGCTCCTTTAAAAAGTGTTACTAATATTAAAACTGATGGTTTTCGTATCGTCATCTTCTTCTTTTTGCAATGGATACGCAAAACTTATCAGCATAGGACCCATTGGAGAGATCCACTGTAATGATAAACCGGTTGAAATCCTAAAACGCAGCGGATCTGAATAATCATCTAATTTGGCACGCTCATCAACACCTAAGTTTTGAAAGCGATCTACATTAAATTCAGTATCCCAAACGTTTGCCGCATCAACAAAGAAACTCGTACGGACAGAACTGGTATTTTCTTCATCTAAGAATGGCGTAGGAACAATTAGTTCCATTCCAGCTACCGCTTTAGCATTACCACCAATTCGACCTTGAGGTATTAATACATCAAACTCAGACGCACCGCCTATAGTGCCTGTTGTAGCACCGTCTGTGCCCGGTGTACCCGGAATAGACTGCGGTATACGCGATACAGCACGTGGTAATATTGTATTACGGTCAAAGCCACGAAGTTCCATTTCAGTTATACGAAAGTATTCTTGAAATGGTAATGTTTGATCATAACCATTTGTTGAACCGTAACCGTTACCATAACCAAGCGCTGCACGCGTTGAAAATACCCAACGGTGGTCATTTGATATAGGCCAATAAAAACGTGAATCGTAATTCAGTTTAAAGTACTGAAGATCAGAATTTGGCGTTGTCGCAGTTAGGTTAAGTGTTTGACGTGAGCCCGCTGTTGGAAATAAACCTCGGTTAACAGTAACGCGCGACCAACCTACACTTAGCTCATATTTATTAAAATCGAAACCAGCATCTGGGTTTTCCGGATCTAAGAATGTTTCACGCAATACTCGTGTTTGCTCATACTCAGCAATATCCGATAGCTCTTCTTTGATCCAGCGCACACCAAAGTTAATACGATTAATCGCATCAATTGGGAAACCTATATTTGTACCGATACCGTAACTTTTCGATTTGTAGTCAACAAGACTAAAGGCACTCGCATCATAGTTACTGTAAAAAATACTACTACCTTGTGATACACCATCAGGCGTAAAGTAAGGGTCAGTGTACGATAAACTTACACGTTCAGAACCCTTAGAGGTATTAATATTGAATCCAATTTGGTTACCAGTACCTAAAAAGTTAGATTCTGTCACACCAATATTAAATTGTAAGCCTTGGTAAGAACCATATGCCAGACCGGCATTAAAGCTACCGGCTGATTGCTCTTTTACTGTAAAATCAACATCTACTTGGTCATCCACACCAGGGACTGGCACTACATTAAAATCAACTTTTTCCATGTAGGCCAAACGTTGAATTTGTAGTTTTGAACGCTCTAGGTTCTGATTAGATAACCAAGCACCTTCAAGTTGTGTCATTTCGCGGCGCAATACTTCATCAGCCGTATTTTGGTTACCACCAACAATAATACGACGCACATAAACACGTTTACCCGGATTAACCGACAACGTTAATTGCACTTCTTGCTTTTCGTCGTCAATCTCTGGAATAGTACGTACTTCAGCATTTGCGTAGCCAAAACGTGCTAAGTAACTTTTAATAAACTCTTCAGAAGACGTTACTACTGAACCGTTATATAACTCGCCTGCACGAAGTGGAATAACACTTTTTATTAAGTCTTCGCGCCCAAGTAAGTCACCAATAAAATCAAAACCCTTAACTTTGTATTTTACGCCTTCAGTTAAGTTGGCTGTAACATATACTGACTCACGTTCAGGACTTACTGACACTTGTGTTGAATCGATATTAAATCGTAAGTAACCACGGTCTAAATAAAAGCTGCGAATTTTTTCTAAATCGCCTTCAACCGTTTGCTTTTGGTAACGGTCGCTGCCCATAAATTGCCACCACGGTAAATCTTGTTGTGACTCGGCAAGCTTTAATAAGTCTTCATTAGAAAAAAGTTCGTTACCAACCAAGTTTATTTGGCGGATGGAGGCGGCATCACCTTCATCAAACTCTAATTTAAGCTTAACGCGGTTACGTGGTAATTTAGTTACACTAATATCAACTTTAGCGTTGTATTTACCAATACTGTGGAAGAACTCAACTAACCCTTTTTCGATATTATCGATAACAGTTTTATCAAGCGGTTCACCTTGGCGAATATCTTGTTGTTCAAGCGACTCATTAAGTTGCTCGTCTTTTATATCTTTATTGCCTTCAAACTCAATAAAGCTAATCGTAGGACGTTCTGTTACTTTAAAAATAACATTATTGCCATCACGAAGTGCTTTTATGTTGTCAAAGTGACCAGAGCGGTAAAGTGACTTTATTGTTTTTGAAATCGTATAGTCGTCAACATTATCGCCCACATTGATAGGAATATGCGTTAATGCAGCACCCAGTGCTACGCGCTGTAAGCCTTCAACTTTAAGATCTTCAACAATAAAGGAAGTTTGGCCCAGTGCTGCAAAGCTTGCACCCAATAAACTTGAAACTGCCAAATGTTTTTTTATAGCCATTTTATTATCTTTATCCTATACAACTGTATTACCGCTTAGCACCTAAAATTAATGATGCTTTACAATCGTGTTCTAATTAGTAATTGTCACGCTGTAGCTACAAACGTGATACATCATTGAACAAAGCGAAACATGTTAGAAAAATGAGTAGCAAGGCTCCCACTTTAAAACCAAACTCTTGTGTCTTTTCAGAGACTGGCTTTTTACGAAAAAGTTCAATTATGTAATACATTAAGTGTCCACCATCAAGCACTGGCAAGGGTAATAAATTAAATACACCCAAGTTAACGCTAATCAAGGCTAAGAAGCTTAAAAATGCAACTAAGCCATAGCTTACGCTAGTTCCAGCACCGACTGCAATGCCCACGGGACCACTTAAATTTTTAACAGAAACTTGGCCTGTAATTAAATTACCTATCATGTCAAAGCTAAGAGTAATCAAGCGCCATGTTTCTTTTGTTCCTCGGACAATGCTGTCAAGAGGGCCGTATTGTCTAGTCTCTACATACCCTTCTGGCCATTGTTGAACAACCGGTGCTACGCCCAAAAAGCCCTGTTCAATACCGCTATTATCAAGGCGGCTTTGCGGGGTTACTGTAATGCTTTTTATACTATCTTGTCTTTTTACACTAAATTGTAAAGATTTGTTAGCCGATTGCGTAATAAGATTAACTAATTGCTGCCAACTGCTTATTGTTTCGCCATTTACAGCCAAAATAGTGTCATTAACCTTCAAATCTGCTTGTTTTGCTGCTGAATTTTCAGTCACAGCGGCAATAGTCAGTGTTGCCTGAGGTCTAAATGGAACAATACCTAACGAACTCAGTGGCGGAACATCTTGCTGATCAAGTTTCCAACCATCTAAATTAAGCGTTTTAATACGTGGTTGTAGATTTTTATCACGAACCGTAACCTCAACGCTTTCCTCACCTAAGCTCGACATTAGTGCAAATGTAGCATCTTGCCACGTTGTTATATCGTCATCGCCAATTTTAATAATATGCTGGCTTGGCATTATGCCCGCCTGCTCCGCTCGACTCCCTTCAGTAACGCTGCCAACAACTGGCTTAACCGATTGCACACCCACCATATACATGGCAGCAAGTGCAAAAATAGCAAACAAAAAGTTTGCCATAGGACCCGCTGCAACAATAGCAATACGCGCTTGAACCGATTTAGCATTAAACGATAAGTGACGTTGGTTTTGTGGTACTTCATCAACACGCTCATCAAGCATTTTTACATAACCGCCTAGTGGTATTGCTGCAATTACGTATTCAGTATTATATTTATCGTGCCATTTTATAAGTGGTTTACCAAAACCAATTGAAAAACGCAGCACTTTAACGCCCATTTTGCGCGCAACCCAAAAATGGCCGTACTCATGTATGGCCACTAAAATACCAAGCGCTAAAATAAATGAGCCTAGGTTCCAAAAAAAATCAAACATATTAATGCGCCACTTTTGTTATAAATTGCAAAGCGCTAATCCGCGCTAATTTATCGCACTCTAAAATTTCATCTAAGCTTTGCACATTGGTGTACGTTGCAGCTTCAAGTGTTTGTGCATTTATTTTGTATATATCGGTAAAACCAATTTTACCATTTAAGAACGCGTTTACTGTTATTTCATTCGCTGCATTTACTGTCGTTGTAGCACCTTGCCCTGCACTACATGCATCAACCGCAAGTTGTAAATTAGGATAACGGGCGTAATCAGGCTTGGTAAATGAAAAGTCTGTAATATCAGAAAAATTGAGAGGCTTTACACCCGCATTAATTCGCTCAGGATATGCAAGTGCATGGGCAATAGGAGTGCGCATATCAGGGTTACCCATTTGCGCTAAAATAGAACCGTCGTGGTACTGAACCATTGAATGAATAATGCTTTGCGGATGAATAACTACATCAATATCACTGGTGTCACAATTGAATAACCACTTAGCTTCAATAAACTCCAAGCCTTTGTTCATCATAGTGGCCGAATCTACTGATATTTTTTGACCCATAGACCAATTAGGGTGAGCGACTGCTTCGCTAACAGTGACATCTTTTAACGTATTTATATCACGGGTTAAAAATGGGCCACCAGAACCGGTAAGCAAAATTTTACTTACGCCATGTTGCTGTAAATTTTGATCGCCTTTGGCATTTTGTAACGAAGAAGGTAGACATTGAAAAATAGCATTATGTTCGCTATCAATTGGTAGTAAAGTTGCTTTATGTTGTTTAACTTTGTCAATAAACAACTGGCCAGACATCACAAGTGATTCTTTATTGGCAAGCAGTACTTTTTTACCTGCTTCTACTGCACTTAATGTTGGCAATAAACCAGCAGCACCTACAATTGCCGACATAACAACATCAACATTAGGATAAGCACACACGTCACTCATAGCTTGCTCGCCATGCCTTACTTTAGTTTTACACTGAGTATTAGTTAAATACGATGACAACTGCTCAGCAGCCGTTTGCGAAGCCATAACTGCATATACAGGTTCATGCTCTATGCATAACGCAGCCATTTTTTTTGCATTTTGTCCGGCGGTTAAAGCAAAAACATCAAATAGTTCTTTATTTAGCGATACAACATCTAATGTGCTTAAGCCAATAGACCCTGTTGCACCTAAAATAACCAGTTGTTGCTTTGGGCTCATAAACTCAGCGTCCATGCATAACACATAACAAACATTGGAGCCGCAGCGGTTAAGCTATCAATTCTATCTAAAATCCCACCGTGACCAGGTAAACAATTACCACTGTCTTTTAAGCCAGCTTCGCGTTTAAACATGCTTTCGAGTAAGTCACCTACAGCAGAAAACAACGCAATCAAAGCGGTCATAATGGCGTATACAGGCCAAACAACTAAATCAACATCGGTGAAATGACAAAATATTAAGACAAAAATAACAGCAGCAACGACACCACCGGCGAGCCCTTCAATTGTTTTATTTGGGCTCACTTTAGGCATCAATTTATGCTTACCAAAACTTTTTCCAGTAAAGTAGGCACCCACATCAGCGCTCCACACAATACCTAAAACGACTAAAATCAGCATAGAACCAAAATGAGCAGATTCAGCATACTGCGCACTACGTAAGGTATTAAGTGCAAGCCACAATGGCACAAGCGTTAGTAAACCAGCGATGCCTCGCATCACGAGGCCTTCATTCCAAGCTTTAGCCATAGCGGGATAACGCCATACTAAATAACTGGCAACAATCCACCAAGCAAATGCAAGTGTAAATAAATAATTTGCATCACCCACTAATTTACCATTTTGCCATAAAGCTTCAATTGGCCAATGTAAGTTGAGCACTGCGAGTAAAGCCGCAACTAAAAGTACAAAAGCACTTCTTTTGAGTTTGTCACACAGGCCCATAAATGCAGACCATTCCCATGCACCTAATAATACTATTGCACCTGCAAAATAACTAAATAACGTAAGCGGTGTATAAAAAACCAATGCTAATGCTAAAGGCGCTAGCACGAGCGAGGTTAAAATGCGTTGTTTTAACAAAATTGTGACCCTTATTCTATTTAGGTTTGAGCGAGTAATTGTTTTATTTGTTCGCCCGTACAACCAAAACGTCGCTCTCTGGCAACGTAACACGCAATGGCCTCAGCAAATGCTGCTTCATTAAAATCAGGCCAAAGTGTGTCGGTAAAGTAAAGTTCTGCGTAAGCGGCTTGCCATAATAAAAAGTTACTAATACGAACATCGCCACCAGTGCGAATAAGTAAATCAGGTTCTGCCTGATCTGCCATGCTCATATGCTGCGCTAAACGCTCTTCGGTAATATCTTCTGCGTTGAGTTCACCCTTTGCTACTTGCAACGCGAGTTGTTTTGCCGCATTCGCCATGTCCCAACGTCCGCCATAGTTAGCGGCTACATTTAAACACAACCCGGTGTTATTCTCAGTCAACGCTTGTGCGGAATATACTTTACTACGCAAGCTCTCCGAGAATCGTGATAAGTCTCCAATAATGGTCAGTTTTACATTGTTTTTGTGAAGCTTTTTAACTTCTTTTGTTAAAACAAACAAAAAAAGCTCCATTAACGTATTCACTTCATCCTCAGGTCGGCGCCAGTTTTCACTGCTAAAAGCAAATAAAGTTAACGATTGTATCCCTAACTTAGTGCAAAACTGAACAGACTGACGAACGGCATCCACGCCTTTTTTATGCCCGTATACACGAGGTCTATTTCTAGCTTGCGCCCAACGTCCATTACCATCCATTATGATGGCAACATGTTTAGGTAAACATTGCTGTGAAATTGTGTCAGCGTCTAGAACCATAAATATTGAATATTCCATAAAAAAACGCCGCCTAGTATACCCCAGACGGCGTTTCAAAACTAATAATTTTAGTTGCCTAGATTTCCATCAATTCAGTTTCTTTGGCAGCTAATAGCGTATCCATTTCTTTAATAAACTTATCAGTAAGTTTTTGAATCGCATCATCTGATTGACGCGCTTCATCTTCTGATATGTCTTTATCTTTTAATAACGCTTTCACATCGCCATTAGCATCGCGACGAATATTACGAATAGCAACACGACCGCCTTCAACTTCAGCGCGTACAATTTTGATTAAGTCTTTACGACGCTCTTCTGTAAGTGGAGGAAGTGGTACACGAATAACAGTACCTGCTGACATAGGGTTTAAGCCTAAGTCAGACGCCATAATCGCTTTTTCAACAGCTTGCGCCAAAGACTTATCAAATACACCAATAGCAAGTGTACGAGAATCTTCAATTGTCACGTTAGCAACTTGGTTTAAAGGCGTTGGTGCGCCATAGTACGACACCATAATGCCATCTAAGATAGCTGGATGTGCACGGCCAGTACGAATTTTAGATAATTGGCTACCTAGTGCAGTTACACTTTTTTGCATGCGCGCTTGCGCGTCTTTTTGAATATCGTTAATCACGGTTTAATCCTAATTATTTGATTATTTCATCTGAGGCTTGTGAAGAAATAAGTGTTCCTTCTTCTTCACCCATAATTACGCGTTTTAGCGCGCCTGATTTATTCATGTTAAATACGCTCAACGGCATATTGTGATCGCGGGCTAGAGTAAATGCCGCTAAATCCATAACTTTTAATTCTTTATCGATGATTTCATTGTAGCTTAAGTGGCGATAAAGCGTCGCTTCTGGGTTTTTTACAGGGTCATCACTGTACACGCCATCCACTTTCGTTGCTTTAATTACTGTATCCGCTTCAATTTCGATACCGCGTAAACACGCTGCAGAATCAGTCGTGAAGAATGGATTACCCGTACCCGCTGCAAAAATAACAACGCGGCCCGTTTTTAATAAGCTAATTGCTTCAGCCCAGTTATATGCATCACACACACCATTTAATGGGATAGCCGACATTAAACGACAATTTACAAATGCACGATGCAGCGCGTCACGCATTGCAAGGCCATTCATAACTGTTGCAAGCATACCCATATGGTCACCAACAACGCGATTCATACCTGCTTCTGCAAGCGATCCACCGCGTAAAAAGTTACCTCCACCAATAACTAAACCCACTTCTACGTCGAGCTCTACTAGCTCTTTAATTTCTTGTGCCATACGGTCTAAAACTTTAGGATCGATGCCGAAGCCTTCGTCTCCCATTAAAGCTTCACCACTTAATTTGAGAAGAACACGTCTAAAAATAGGTTTACGATTGATAGTCATAGTATTGGGGCCAACTTTTATTGAATTATGGATAAAAAATAACCGCGCTTATGTTAAACATAAAAGCGCGGTTATTTTAAAGAATTTCTAGCTGTGAAGCAAAACCAAATAGTACTTTAATTGCATCTAATTTCCTTTTGCATCACAAATAGTTAATCTTACTGACCTTTAGCTGCAGCAATTTGAGCAGCAACTTCAGCAGCAAAATCTTCTTCTTTCTTCTCGATACCTTCACCAACTTCTACACGTACGAAGCTAGTAACTGTTGCGTTTTTCTCTTTAAGAATATCGCCAACAGATTTTTTAGGTTCCATGATGAAAGCTTGACCAGTAAGAGAAACCTCACCAGTAAATTTCTTCATACGACCAACAACCATCTTCTCAGCGATTTCAGCAGGCTTGCCTTCATTCATCGCGATTTCGATTTGTACTTGCTTTTCTTTTGCAACAACATCAGCAGGCACATCAGAAGGTGTTAAGTATTCAGGGCTAGATGCAGCAACGTGCATTGCAACGTGCTTAAGTGTTTCTTCATCAGCAACACCAGCAACAACAACACCGATACGATCGCCATGACGGTACTCAACTAGGTTTTCACCAGTTACGTACTGCAGGCGACGTACGTTGATGTTTTCGCCAATTTTAGTAACTAGCTCAACACGGTCTTCTTCAAACTTAGCTTGTAAGTCTTCGATAGAGATTGTGTCAGCAATTGCAGCGTCAGCAACTTTGTTAGCAAATGCTAAGAAGCTTACGTCTTTTGCAACGAAGTCAGTTTGACAGTTAACTTCTACTAGTACTGCAACACCCGCATTCTGCTTGATGATGATAGTACCTTCAGCAGCAATGTTACCTGCTTTTTTAGCAGCTTTAGCAGCGCCACTTTTACGCATATTTTCAATCGCTAACTCGATGTCGCCATCAGTCTCAGTTAACGCTTTTTTACAATCCATCATGCCAGCGCCTGTGCGCTCGCGTAATTCTTTAACTAGGGCAGTAGTTACAGCCATTAGTAAATCCTCAAATCTGAAATCTGGTTTAGATAAGCGGGTTACCCGCTCTACAAGAATAGCAAGTCTTCACCTTAAAAAGATGAAGACTTGATGACAGCTAATTACTCAGCTTCAACGAAATCGTCTTTCTCAGCTTGAGCAACGATGTTATTCTCGCGACCTTCAGTGATAGCAGCTGCAACAGCGCTAGTGTAAAGGCTTACAGCACGGATAGCATCATCGTTACCAGGAACGATGAAATCAACGCCGTCTGGATTAGAGTTAGTATCAACGATTGCAACAACTGGAATACCTAGGTTGTTAGCTTCACGGATAGCAATGTGCTCGTGGTCAGCATCGATAACGAAAAGCGCGTCTGGAAGACCGCCCATGTTTTTGATACCACCAAGGCTTTTTTCAAGCTTGTCCATTTCGCGGTTAAGCATTAACGTTTCTTTCTTAGTTAATTTCTCGAAAGTACCGTCTTGGCTTTGTACTTCAAGGTCTTTAAGACGCTTGATTGATTGACGAACTGTTTTCCAGTTAGTCAACATACCACCTAACCAACGGTGATTAACGTAATACTGGTCGCTTGCAATAGCTGCTTCTTTAACTGCTTCGCTTGCTGCGCGCTTAGTACCAACGAAAAGAACTTTACCTTTGTTTGAAGCAGCACCAGTTAAAAACTTAAGTGCGTTATTGAACATTGGTACTGTTTGCTCAAGGTTGATGATATGAACACGGTTACGTGTACCGAAGATGAAAGGCTTCATCTTAGGGTTCCAGTAACGTGCTTGGTGACCAAAGTGAACACCAGCTTGAAGCATATCGCGCATTGAAACATTTGCCATTTTATAGATCCTCTATAGTTGTTTAGGGTTAGGCCTCCACATATCCCATAGCACCAACACCGAAGTAATTAAACTTCAAATGCACCCAAGTGTATGTGACGATACGTGTGTGTGTTAAAATCAAATTGTGTTTGCCTTAAATACAAAAAATCATTTAAGAATTTATTTGTAAAAAGACGGCGCGCTTTATACCATATTAAAATTAAATACTCAACGTCGCGTGCAAAATTTGTTCGACGATAAATGTTAAAAACTCAACTTTGGAGCCTCAATGAGCGCTATTATCAAGACCCCTGAAGAAATAGAGAAAATGCGCGTAGCTGGGCGCTTAGCGGCCGATGTACTTGAAATGATCGGCCCTCATGTAGTGCCAGGTGTTACCACCGATGAGCTAAATACACTTTGTCATGATTATATTGTTAATGTGCAACAAGCAATCCCTGCTCCATTAAATTATCATGGCTTTCCAAAATCAGTTTGTACGTCAGTTAATCACGTTATTTGTCACGGAATTCCAAATGACAAAGCATTAAAAGAAGGCGACAGCGTAAATATTGACGTAACTGTCATTAAAGACGGTTACCACGGCGACACATCTAAAATGTTCCACGTTGGTACACCAAACATTCAAGCTAAGCGTCTTGCAGAAGTAACACAAGAAAGCTTATACCTTGCTATTAAAATGGTAAAACCAGGTGTGCGCTTAGGCGATATTGGCTCAGCAATTCAAAAATATGCAGAAAGCTTTAACTACTCAATCGTACGTGAATATTGCGGCCACGGTATTGGCGCAGGGTTTCATGAAGAACCACAAATAATGCATTATGGTAAAGCCGGCACTGGCGAAGCCTTAAAAGCAGGTATGTGTTTAACTATTGAACCTATGGTTAATGCGGGTAAACGCCAATGTAAGCTTCTTAAAGATGATTGGACAGTAGTAACACGCGACCGTAGTTTGTCTGCACAGTGGGAACATACTTTATTAGTGACCGAAAATGGTGTTGAAATTTTAACGCTACGATCGGATGATACTATCGACAGGATAATAGAACACTAATAAAACCGAAACACTTGATAAGAAAAACCTTATCCGTGTGAAAGGTTCAACAAGGAGCCAGCCCACGTGGCATTACCCAACAAAGTAAAAAAGTTGCTTAGCGATGCTGAGCAACTTAGTGATTATCGCGATTGTTCTAGCTATTTTTATAAATGGCTACATAACGAATTTTCTAAGCAACCGGTTGGGAATTTAATTAATGCCCGGGCTGAGTTTATTGACCGCCTATTAATTAAGCTCTTTCATGTTTATGAGTTATCGCACGAACCTGATTTAGCGCTAATTGCTGTGGGCGGATATGGACGCGGCGAACTTCATCCTTATTCCGATATTGATTTTCTACTTTTAGTCACTGAACAACCCAGTGAAGAAATATGCGAAAAAATAGGCCAGTTTGTCACTATGCTGTGGGATCTCAACTTAGAGATTGGCCATAGCGTGCGTACCATTGAGCAAGCTATTGAGCAAAAACGTGAAGACGTCACCTTTGCCACCAGCTTACTCGAAAGTCGGCTTATTTTTGGCAACCATATCGAGTTCGAAAAACTTAAAACCTTTGTACTAGAAACCCCTGTTTGGGGTTCTAGCGACTTTTTTGTTGCCAAAGTACAAGAGCAAAACTTACGTCACAGAAAGTGCCACGGCACTGCGTATAACCTTGAACCAAACATCAAAGAAAACCCCGGTGGCCTTCGCGACTTACAAACCATCATTTGGGTTGCTAAAAAACACTTTAGAGCAGAAACACTGCAAGAGCTAATTAGCCACGGTTATCTGACTCACGAAGAGTTTCAAGAGCTATCAGAGTGCCTAGAAAACCTATGGAACATTCGTTTTGCTCTTCATTTGGCTGCAGGGCGTTCAGAAAACCGTTTATTGTTTGATCATCAACCCCAAGCCGCCGAAATTTTAGGTTTTGGCAGCGATGGTAAAGCCTCGGTTGAGCGTATGATGAAACGCTTATTTAGAATAATGAGCCGCGTACGCGAGCTTAACCAAATGCTGCTTTCGTATTTTGAGCAAAGCATTTCACCGCAAAACAGCGAAAATGTTGTAGAAGTACTCGACAGAAATTTTGAACGTGTTGGCCATCAAATACGCGTAAAAGATCCATCCGTATTTTTTAGACGTGACCAGCTCTTTGTATTGTTTGAGCACATCGCCGACAACCCCGAAATCACCCATATTTACCCAAGTACTATTCGTACTATTCGACAAGTACGCCGTCGTTTATTGGGTGATTTACAAGATTATGCAGCCTGCCGTGAAGCATTTTTACGCTTAGTCAAACACCCTAACGGTATGGGACGCGCATTTACGTTAATGCACAAACACGGCATGCTTGCCGCCTACTTACCGCAGTGGCGTAATATATTTGGGCAAATGCAGTTCGATTTGTTTCATGCTTATACCGTAGATGAGCACACTCACAAATTAATCAAAAACATTTACGAATATTTTGATAAAACCGGTATTAGCGAGTTTCCTATTTGCAGTGAAATAGTCACTCGCATGGATAAACCGGAGCTACTTTATTTAGCAGGTATATTTCACGACATCGCTAAAGGCCGAGGGGGCGATCACTCAGAACTTGGCGCTGTTGATGCTATAGCCTTTGCTAAATTACATGGTTTTTCATCGGCTGATGCAAAATTAGTAGCATGGCTTGTAAGTAACCATTTACTTATGTCGGTTACCGCGCAGCGTAAAGACATTAACGACCCTGCTGTAATAAAAGACTTTGCAACACGTATTAAAACAGAGCGCCAACTCGACTATTTATATTGTTTAACCGTTGCCGACATACGTGCAACCAACGACAACTTATGGAACGATTGGAAAAACACCCTACTGCGTGAATTGTACTTACACACGCAACGCGCGTTGCGCTTAGGGCTCGAAAACCCAATGGATCAACGCGACCAAATTCGCGATAAAAAGCACCAAGCTAAACAACGTCTACTTAACTTGGGCTATCAAGAGGAAAAAATTGATTTAATTTGGAGTCGCTTTAAAGCCAATTACTTTACCGCCTTTAGCGAACAGCAAATATCGTGGCAAAGTGAGCATTTATTAAGTAGCACCGATTTAAGCCAACCTAGTGTAATTGTATCTAACAAAGCCATGCATGGTGGTACACAAGTATTTGTATACAGCCCTTACTCTGGTGCACTATTTGCGAGATTAGTGAGTGTCATTGGCTCTAAAAAAGCACAAATACAGCACGCGCAAGTACTGACCACCAAAGACGGTTACGTCCTGTTTAGCTTTGTCATACTTGAAGTAAGTGGCGACCCAATAGCGAGCGGTCGAGCGCAATCAATTAAACGCGGGCTTGAGCAAGCACTTAGCGATCCACGTAAAAAAATTCGCTTTAAAAAGAGCCGCTCTCAACGCTTTAAAGATTTTAATATTAAACCTAAAATTGTGTTGCGCCCACATGCACGCAAAGACCGTAGCTTAATAGAAATTCAAGCCGTCGATATACAAGGTTTACTAACCAAAATAGCCGAAGTTTTCCAAGCGCATTTACTACACATTCACGCTGCCCGTATTACCACGGTGGGTGAACGTGCAGAGGATTTCTTTGTTGTATCTAATAACGAATACCAAGCGCTGACTGATGAAGAGCAAGCAAAAATTCATCAGGCATTACGTAAAAAATTCAACGCCGAAACAGAATAGAGGACACACATGTCAGATTTAAAAACGATGATCGAAAACGCATGGGACAACCGCGATAGCATTAGCCCAAGCACAGTATCAAGCGACGTAAAACAAGCTATTATCGACGCACTTGATTTACTTGATAGCGGCGCAGCACGCGTTGCTGAAAAAATATCGGGTGAATGGGTTGTACACCAGTGGCTTAAAAAAGCAGTTTTACTGTCGTTTCGTATTCGCGACAACCAACCAATGAACGACGGCGTAAACCAGTTTTACGACAAAGTACCGCTTAAATTTAGCGACTACACGCCAGAGCAATTTCAGCAAGGCGGTATGCGCGTAGTACCAAACGCGGTAGCACGTAAAGGCAGCTTTGTAGGTAAAAACGTCGTACTTATGCCATCGTACGTAAACATTGGCGCATACGTTGACGACGGCACCATGGTTGATACATGGGCAACTGTAGGCTCATGTGCACAAATTGGTAAGAACGTACATTTATCAGGTGGCGTAGGCATAGGCGGCGTTTTAGAGCCTCTACAAGCTAACCCAACCATCATTGAAGACAACTGTTTTATTGGCGCACGTTCTGAAATTGTTGAAGGCGTAATTGTTGAAGAAGGCGCGGTAATTTCAATGGGCGTTTACATCAGCCAAAGCACTCGTATTTATGACCGCGAAACTGGCGAAATTCACTATGGCCGCGTACCAGCAGGCGCCGTAGTTGTTCCAGGCGCACTACCGTCAAAAGATGGCACCCACAGCCTGTACGCTGCAATTATCGTGAAAAAAGTAGATAAACAAACACGTGAAAAAGTAGGCATCAACGCCCTACTACGCTCAATTGATGAATAACACATAGGTTGGGTTGAGTGAAACGAAACCCAACGATACTTTAAAGTTAAGTGTTTTAGCTGAACTTTAATTGTATATAGAAAAGCTCTAAGCCGTTGGTTTGGAGCTTTTTTAAACTAAAAGGATTTATAATGTCTTCACTTTTAGACCTATCAAACTCAATAAAATCATCTATAACAGATAAAGTTACTCACCCTTTATTAGGTAGCTTTATTATATCTTGGTTTTTTTTCAACTGGAAAGCCGTTTATTTCATCTGCTTCTCAAATCTAGATGCTACTTATAAAATAAAAAGTATTACTGAAAATTACTCTGATTGGTGCCTGAATTTATTTACACCGCTCATCTCTAGTCTAGTACTTGTATTTTTGTTACCACTTTTTACCGCTGCTTACACACGCTTCATAGCCTATACTAAAGAGTTTCAAATGAAGTCACTACCTGAATTTTTTAAACCCCACAGCCTAACTTTAGAAGATTCAAACTCATTAAGAGATTTCTATGAAACCGAATTTACCTCTTTAAATAAAGAGCTTTCTAAAGCAAATAAAACTATCACAAGTTACAGAACAAGAGATGAGGGCATATTTAAAGAGTACAAAGGCAAAATTAATAATGTGTTTGATTTGTTAGCTGCAGTAAAATTAGATGAAAAAATTCTAACAGTAGAGCTAGGAAGCTCTGAAATAGATAAAATAAAATTCTTAGAGCAATTTTTAAGCTCATCAGTTAATTATGAAAGCTTCTATCCAGATTCAGTATATATTTTAAAAAATAGTAACGATTTATCAACATGGGGATTTGAAGAAGATTTAATAGAAAGTGAAGATGGGAATAACGATAAGGTGAACATAACAAGAAAAGGGGTTGAAAAGCTTTCTAATTTGAAGTTTGAAGCCCTCAAAAAACATTACGGTTTAGATTCAGCCAATAACCTCAATGGGCGTGGTTTAACATATTAAACAATAAATTAAATCGTTGGGTTTCGTTTCACTCTACCCAACCTACGCTAATACCCCCCCAAAACCAAAAAAGCACTTATAAAAGTAAGTGCCTTTTTAGTTTACTCAATTAATTTTTAATTACAGCGCGTTAAATACGTCGTCTGTTTTAGCTGCGCAAATAAAATCGTTTTTGTGAAGGCCTTTAATTGAATGACTCCACCATGTAACGGTTACTTTGCCCCACTCGGTTAATAAACCTGGGTGATGGCCTTCGTCTTCTGCCATGTCGCCTACTTTATTGGTAAACGCGATAGCTTGCTTAAAGTTTTTAAATTTATAAACACGCTCAAGCTGCATAATGCCGTCGCGTACTTCTGGTACCCAGTCTGGGATTTTAGTAATTAATTGTGCTAACTCTTCGTCAGATACTTTTGGCGCATCTACATGACAGGCTTCGCATTTTTGTGCACTTAATGAAGACATTCTAAATCCTTACTTTTAGCTTTTTTAGCATTAATGTTTAACTGGCTAATTTTTCTTTTGGTGGAAATTTTGGGTCGTGCAAACCAAGCTCTTTAGCTCGCTCAACCAAAGTCATAATATCCATTTGCGATATATCAAACAGATCATGAATCGAATTTATGGTGTAGTACTGTGGTTGCATAATATCAATACGGTACGGCGTACGCAGTACATCAAGCACGTTCATTGGGCTAATTTCTGGCGTATTTGAGTATACGTACTGAGTCTCCCCTGGGCTTGATAAAATGCCGCCGCCGTAAATACGCAGGCCATCTTCGGTTTGCATTAAGCCAAATTCGACTGTAAACCAGTATATACGCGCAAGGTATACACGGTCTTTTTTCTGCGCTGCGTAACCTAATTGCCCGTACTTATGCGTAAACTCGGCAAAGTCAGGGTTAGTTAGCATGGCGCAATGGCCAAATATTTCATGAAAAATATCTGGCTCTTGTAGGTAGTCAAATTCTTCGCGGCTACGAATAAATGTAGCTACCGGAAACTGCTTGTTTGCCAGTAATCTAAAAAACTCATCAAAGTCGATAAGCGCAGGTACTGGCGCAACTTGCCAACCGGTAGTGGCTAGCAACACTTCGTTTAGCTCGCTTAACTGCGGAATACGGTCGTGCGGCAGGTTAATCTTTTTTAACCCTTGCATGTACTCACTGCAGGCTTTGCCTTCAATGCACGCAAGTTGGCGCGCTACAAGCTCAGACCAAATTTTATTTTCTTCATCACTCCAGTGTATAACACCATTTTCGTCTGGTGTTTTGGATGTGTATTTACTTGCTTTAGCCATAAGTACCTTCTTGGGTGTGAGCCCTAAATCGGTGTCAGTGTGATACTCAAACCTGTTGAATATCGAATGACCCCATACTATGCAAAAGTGAAGAAAAGTTTAATAGATAGGCTAACATCAGTATTTAGCGTGATCACTTAGATCGTAAAGTTAAAATTACACTCATGGCACATTAAAAATACAGACCTTTAAATAAAGGCCTGCAGCTTATTTTTAAGTGTATACAATTAAATACACCTAACCAACTTTAGTAAAAGCTTGGTCTAAATCACTAATAATGTCGTTAACATCTTCAAGCCCAACCGAGAGTCTGATCAGCCCATCACTTATTCCAGCGGCAGCTCGCTCCTCTGGCGTATAAGGCGAGTGAGTCATAGATGCAGGATGCTGAATCAGTGTTTCAGCGTCGCCGAGGCTTACTGCAAGTGTACAAAGTTTCATACTATCAATAAATTGTGCGCCATCTTGTAGCGTGCCTTTTATTTCAAACGCAATAACACCACCAGCAGCTTTCATTTGGTCACCAATAAACTTATAACCTGGGTGCGATTTAAGCCCCGGGTAATATACGGTGCTTACTTGTGGATGCGCTTCTAGATATTGCGCTATTGTTTGTGCGCTTTGACAATGGCGCTCTATTCTAATAGCGAGTGTTTTTAGGCCTCGATTAATTAGCCATGCATCGTGCGGGCTTATGGTTGCACCAATGTCTTTTAGTACGGTCATTTTAATGTGTGTTATGTGCTCAAGCGATCCACATACAATACCGGCGACTACGTCTCCGTGGCCATTTAAGTACTTGGTCGCACTGTGCATTATTATATCGATGCCGTATTTTTTGGGTGATTGCAGTAGCGGCGTTAAAAAGGTGTTGTCGACTACACTAATTAAGTTGTGCTCTTTAGCAACTGCGCCAATGAGTGCCAAATCAATAACCGCCATAGTGGGGTTGATTGGCGTTTCTACAAATATCATTTTTGAATTAGGTTTGATGGCAGCGCGTAGTTCATCCTCATTGGTCATATCAACAAAGGTGACTTCGATTCCCCAGCGCGGCAACATGTGCGAGAAAAACGCAAAGGTACAACCATACAAAGCACTTGAGGCAACAAGGTGATCTCCTTGCGATAAAAAGCTCAGTACTGAGGCAGATACGGCCCCCATACCTGTTGCGGTTGCAGCAGCTGCTTCACAGCTCTCTAGTTGAGCAACTTTTTGTTCAAGCTCTGTGGTTGTAGGGTTTCCTAAGCGCGTATAAATATAGCCAGGTTCGTCGCCTGCAAAACGCGCAGCACCTTGAGCGGCATTTTCAAAATGAAAGGTAGAGGTTTGATACAAAGGAGAAGTGAGTGCGCCGTGCGGGTCGTTTGCTTTTTGTGGTCCGTGAATACACTGGGTGTTTATATGATACTTGCTCATTGTAGGCTCATTTTTTTGATTATTATGTTTTTGCGATTCAACAATCAAAACGTATGCGCTTACAAACAGCAAGCATGCCGGATGCTCAGATGGCTATTTGTGTAAAAACCGTGCAGCGCACGTTTGTACACAAATATTGCCACTGCTAATCTAGTGTGTTGGTTCCGCCTTTTTACGGCTCATAATTTTACCTGCGATGCTTTGCACAGTGCCTTTTAGTAAGCTGCGCTTGTTTTCAAGCCTTGGTAATGGGCGACTAAGCTCCATTGCTTTGTAACCAATACGCGCTGTAAAAATACCAGCACTGACCCCTTGCGCTGCCCGCCCCGAAAGCTTACCTAAAAGCTCAGCACTTAGTGCAGTTGCAGCAAGGTCAGATACAAGCTCTGCACTGCCTACAAACATTACTTGTTTTATCAGCATACGGTACAGTTTTATACGGCTCGCGTAGCCAAAACCAATGCCGTAAATTTTACCAATTTGTTCTATTAACTTAGTACCGCGCCAAAGCACAGCCATCATATCCACCAGCGCAAGAGGGCTTAGGGCAACTAGTAGAGCTGATTCAGTCGCAAAACGATTTATAAGCTTTTTAGCTTTGGTGTCTTGGGTTATTAATAAACTGTTGGCGTACAGCGTCATTATTTCTTTGTCGCTGTGATGCGTCGCTACTTGGTTTTTAAAGGTTTCAAAGTTATCAAGCTCCTGATGTTTATTGAGCTTTTCGAGCCAAGGTAATGCACCGCCTACTTGCTCGCTGTTTAAAAGCCTGTCGGCTTCAACTCGGTGCAGTTGGTTACGCTTTAAACTGCGCAGCATTCGGTACTCTCGCCACAATAAGCGCCCAATTAGCAGCACGCCACTTACAACTGCGGTTAGATAAACACTGCCTAAAATAATTGACTGCTCGAAAGCAAATAATAACGAGTACGCAAATTCTAAAAGCACCAGTACTATAAAACTAAGAGCAAAAACACCTTTAAGCGTTTGCCACTTTGACTTTTTATAAACAGGTTCCAGATCTATTTCTGGCTCTAGTGCTTCATCTTCAAGTTCTTCGTAATCACTTTGTCCGTGGTGAATAATTTTTGCAGGTGCTAAAACGGGTTCGTTTTGCTCAATGCTTTGCGTATCTATACGACGCCCTGCTTGAAATGGTTGGTTTGACTCACTCATGTTAATTTGTCTCCTAGCAGGTACTGCATGACATGATCTAATCGAATATGTTTTAGTTGTTTATCGGGGCTCGGCATTGGGGAGAACGATAAAAACTCAAATCCCTGTGCTGGCCACTCATTTTTATTAAGCATCCGCGAGGGAGGTTGCGGCGGTAAATACGTAAGCCAATCAGGCTCGTTTAACGGTTTACCGTAAATACAATCAAGCGTTTGACCTTTGTCGGTAACTTGGCGCGGCTGCGTTGCTGTAATTGACGACATAGCCATGGTTTCTATTTTTACACCATCAAACTTTAAATGATTACTTTGCTCATGCACGAGCGAATCAAGTAGCAGTGCTAAATCTTTATGGTGCTTAGCACTTATATGATCTGATTTATTAGCTGCAAATAATATTTTGTCTATGTTGGGCTTAAATAAACGTTTAAAAAAGCCCGACTCGCCATAGTTAAAGTGTGCGAGTAATTGGTTTATTACACTGCTTTGCTCTTGGAGTGTTTCGTGCCCTTCGTTTAACGCACTAAGTACATCTACAAGTACAATTTGGCGATCGAAGTGCCTAAAATGCTCATTATAAAATGGTTTTACAACTTCTTTTATATAGGCGTTAAAACGCTTAGTTAAATGCGCTAAATTAGAACCCGCAACGACATCGTCACTATTTACTTTACCCGATACCGGAAAAAACAATAACAATGGCGCACCTTGTAAGTCGCCAGGCATAAGCATGCGCCCAGGTTGCAACATGGCAAGTTTGGTGTCTTTTTTAAGCCCGACTAACATGCTTTGATAAAGCTGAGCAATATGAGCAAGTGCGTTTTCATCAACGGGGGCGTTTAAGTCAAGTTGCTCTACGGCCGCTAAAAAATCACTTGATGTGTTTACGCGCGAAGGCTGAGTTAATAACGGGTATTGCTGCTCGCACCATTGAGCATAGCTTTGCTCAAGCATAGGTAAATCAAGGAGCCATTCACCCGGGTAGTCAATAATATCTAAATAAAGCGTTGATTGCGGCGAAAAGTGGCCGCGCAGCCCTGCATTACTTTGATACTTTATTGCCAAGCGCAGCGTATTAATCCGCTCAGTTGATGCCGGCCATGTAGGCATCCCATCGCTTGGTAATAATGAATTTAGCGCACGCGTATAATTAAACGTAGGGACTTTTAACGCCTCTTGCGGCACAACTTTAGTGGCCACATGGCGGTGCTCGCGCATTACATCAAAAAAAGGTAAGTTTTTATCGTCAGCTTGGGTTGTTAAGTGTTTAACAAGCGCGGTAATAAAGGCTGTTTTACCACTACCACTTAGGCCAGTTACGGCAAGTTTTACGTGTTGGTCTAAACTGCGATGAAGGGCTTTTTGTGCTTTGCCTTTAATACTTTTAAAGGTCTTTTTTGCAAATGATTGGCTCATAAAGTGTCTTGCACCTAATTTGCCGTAATTTATCACGCTGCAAATAAGGTGCTATTAAATCCTTTAAAGTTTGTTAATTTCACGGCTCACCGTAAACTCGCTTGAAGTTACATGGCGCTCCATATCTTGAAGGCGAGTATCTACACGCGTTAAACGCTCTTTTAAATCTTGCAATGCGCGGCGCGGTGGCTCGCCTTTTTGCCATACTTTAAATTTTACTTCTAGCGGATCGTCAGTTTTAGTTGAGCTTTTTGTTTGCGCCGCTGCGGGCTCTTTTTTATCTAAAATGAACCAGGCTGCAATATACGCTACCACAAATAATGGGCCACCCGTTAGCAGTACCGCACTAACAAATATAATGCGAACTAACCATAACTCCATATTAAAGTAGTCACTTAATCCCGCACATACACCGGCTACTTTACCGCGTTGAGGGTCTCTTAATAATTCGCGTTTGGCACTCATACTTTGCGTCTCCATTGTGGTGACTCTTGATCAAGCAATGCTTCAAGTGTTTCTAATCGTTCAGCCATTTTTTCAGCTTTGTGTGCAAGCTCAAGTAATTGGCGATGTTCGTGTTCACTTAAACCTTGGTTTACTTGTTTTTTGCTGCGGTAGTGTAAAATTAGCCACAGCGGAGCAACAAAAATCATAAACAAAATAAATGGTGCAACTAATATCTCTGGATCAAACATAATCCTCTCCTGACAATCCGTTTTGATGTTTTTAAGCAGTGGGGCACTTTAAGTGCCCCTTTATAAATTATTTATCAGCTAACTTCTTTTTAAGTTCGGCTAGCTCATCATCTATCTTTTCATTTTTTTGTAGGTTAGCAATTTCATCCGCTAACGTCTTTTTACCTAAATCGTACGACTCAATTTGAGATTCTAGTCCATCAATTTTGGTTTCGTAACGTTCAAAGCGGTTAAGTGCTTCTTCTACTTTTGAGCTATCAAGTGTCTTTTTCACTTCAAGGCGCGACTCAGCCGAACGTTGGCGAAGTATAATCGCTTTTTGACGAGATTTAGCATCTGCTAGCTTTTCTTGTAACGTCGTTACTTCTTGCTGTAATTTCTCAATATGAGACTCTACATGTTCAAGCTCACTCGCTACTGAAGCAACGGCATCTGCCGACTTTTGCTTTTCAAGTAGGGCTGAACGCGCTAAATCGTCGCGGTCTTTACTTAAAGCCAGTTCGGCTTTATCTTGCCAATCACTTACTTGCGCTTTAAGTGTATCTAAGCGGCGTACAATTTCTTTTTTCTCAGCCAATGTTTTAGCTGATGTAGAACGTACTTCAACAAGCGTATCTTCCATTTCTTGAATAATCAGACGAACCATTTTTTCTGGGTCTTCTGCTTTATCTAAAATGGCATTGATATTAGAATTAACAATATCTGCAAAACGTGAAAAAATTCCCATAACATTTACCTCTGTAATTAAAACTTAGTTAGTCTGCTATAACTAGTATCAATATGCTTGCCAACTTTTTAAAAGATAAAATACACTTTATTTTCATTAAGTTAAACTAAATATACAAATTTCTTTAGTTCTCCCTAATTATGAAATACACTAACAGTTAGTAAAAATGACCAAGAGTTAGGAAATATGAGCCAATATCGCCAACAGGATAATTTACTCGGCCAATCAGATAGCTTTCTGTCTGTATTAGATCAGGTATCGCAACTGGCTAATTTAGATAAACCGGTACTTATTATTGGTGAACGCGGCACAGGTAAAGAGCTAATAGCAGCACGCTTACACTTTTTATCAAAACGCTGGGATCAAAACTACGTAAAGCTTAACTGTGCAGCGCTTAACGAGAACCTACTCGAAAGTGAATTATTTGGCCACGAAAGCGGTGCTTTTACGGGGGCAAGCAAACGCCACGAAGGTCGTTTTGAACGCGCTAACAGCGGCACACTGTTTTTAGATGAATTAGCTAATACCTCAGCTATGGTACAAGAAAAACTGCTGCGCGTTATAGAATACGGTGAGTTTGAACGTGTTGGCGGCAAACAAACTGTAAAAGTAGATACCCGCTTAGTGTGTGCGACAAACGAAGATCTTCCTTATTTGGCCGAGCAAGGTGAATTTAGAAGTGATTTACTCGATCGCCTTGCCTTTGATGTAATTACCCTGCCACCACTGCGCGAACGCCAAGACGATATTATGCTTCTTGCTGAGCAGTTTGCGATGAATATGGCGCGCGATTTAGAGTGGGAACTGTTTAGCGGTTTTACCCGAAGCGCAACAGAAACACTGCTTAGTTATGATTGGCCCGGCAATATTCGTGAACTTAAAAATGTGGTTGAACGTAGTTTGTATCGCCATGGCAGTGAACATATCCCCGTTCACCAGATTATTTTAGACCCATTCGATAGCCCATTTAGACCAAAAGCGCGCATTAAAGCACCTATAGCGGCCCAAACTGTTAATGTCGAGCCTATTGTTGTTGCGCCGCCGATTGCTCAAGCAAGCAGTAATATAGCCGTTGATATTCAATTTCCGTGTAGTTTAAAAGAGCGTTCAAACGACTTTGAAATAAACATGATTAATAAAGCACTCGAACATAGCCAATTTAATCAAAAGAAAACTGCAGAAGTACTTGGTTTAACGTATCATCAATTACGTGGTTATCTTAAAAAATACAATTTGTTGGATCAACAATAGTTAGAGGTTATGCGGGTGCATAAATTATTACTTACTTTACTAGCGGTCACCTTAGTAGGTTGCATTGATAACAAAGAAGAAATCATAGAAGAAAAAAACCAAGGCTTAGTTTATTGCGCTGAAGCTAACCCTGTGTCGTTTAATCCACAAGTTACGACCACAGGTTCTACTATTGATATTATTGCCAACCAGCTATACGACCGCCTAATTAGCATTGACCCTGTTACGGCAGAGTTTCAAAGTGAGCTGGCAACCGATTGGAAAATAAGTAAAGACGGTAAATCTATTACCTTCACATTGCGCAAAGGTGTGAAATTTCATACAACCGCTTATTTTACCCCTACTCGGGATTTTAACGCCGACGACGTTATATTTACCTTTAGCCGACTATTCGATGTCTATAATCCATATCACTTTGTGGGCGATGCCAATTACCCGTATTTTCAAAGTGTGGGGATTGATCAACTTATTCGTAAAATTGTGCGTGTTACTGATCATCAAGTTCGTTTTGAATTGTTTAATCCTGAAAGCAGCTTTTTAGCTAATATGGCCACCGACTTTGCCGTGGTGCTTTCAGAAGAATACGCCATGAAACTTAAGAAAAATAATCAAGAAAACTTATTTGATCAGTACCCTATTGGCACCGGCCCATATATTTATAAAGAATATCGCCGAGATCACCTCGTACGCTTTTACCGAAACCCACTTTATTGGAAGCACCACGTCGCACTTGAACAATTGGTTTACGACATAACGCCTAACGGCACTACGCGTATAGCAAAAATGCTGACTAAAGAGTGCGATGTAACGGCTCATCCAAGTAGTGCGCAATTGAGTATTTTAGCGCAACGCGACGATATAAACGTTGAAAAAGAAACAAATTTAAATATTGGTTACTGGGCTTTTAATACGGAGCGCGCCCCGTTTGACGACTTACGTGTACGCCAAGCACTTGCTCACGCCATTGATATCGATAAAATTATGCAAGCTGTATATTATGGTAATGGTACACGTGCACAATCTATTTTACCGCCAACCTCATGGGCATTTGAGCCACAAGCAAACATGCCAAGTTTTGATCCAGAACTTGCTAAAAAGTTATTAATTGAAGCTGGGTTACCAGATGGTTTTGATATGACTATTTGGGCGATGCCCGTAAGCCGTATTTATAACCCGAATGCGCGAAAAATGGCAGAACTAATGCAAAGTGACTTACGTAAAATAGGCGTTAATGTCAGTATTGTAGAGTATGAATGGAATACGTTTATTCAACGTATTGGCGAGCACAGGCATGATAGTGTATTGCTTGGTTGGGCCGCTGATACACCTGATCCGGATAACTTTTTTAGCCCTCTTTTAAGTTGCACTGCAACCTTTACCGGTAAAAATCCTGCTAACTGGTGCAATCCGCAATTTGATTTATTACTTACAAAAGCGCTCGATACGACTGATTTAAACATGCGAAAAAAATACTACGATGATGCACAAAGCTTAATTGTTGACGAGCTGCCATTGCTGCCTATTGCACATGGCTTACGTTTTCAAGCCAGTAGCGCAGACGTTGAAGGTATAACGCTTGGCCCATTTGGTGCAATTTCACTAGCTAATGCGAGGAAAAAATAATGATCTTAGATTATATTTTACGTCGTTTAGGTTTATTGCTTTTTATGACCCTAATGCTGAGTGTTTTTACATTTTCAATTAGTTATTTGTTCCCAGGCGATCCATTAAGTAATTTAAGTGGTGTACCAAGTAGTAACTTTGCTCAACACAGTGAGCTTGAAGATAAATATTTGTATAACAGTAACTATTTTGTTCAATATATAGCCTTTTTAGGACGAATATTCCAAGGCGATTGGGGGCTTTCTTTTGCATCAGGTGACAATGTATTTAGCCATATTGTTGATTTATTACCCGCTACACTGGAACTAAGTGTTTATGCATTAATTGTATCGATTGTCGTTGGCGTACCCGCTGGCATTTTAGGTTCTGCGTACTATAAACGTTGGCCTGATAAACTTATAAATTCAACCACTATGGTTGGTTATTCCATGCCCGTATTTTGGTTAGCACTATTGCTTATTATGGTTTTTTCTCTCAAACTGGGCTGGTTTCCGATGTCGGGAAGAATGGGGTTACTTTATGAGATCCCCGCCAATACAGGCTTTATTTTAATTGATATTGCACTGGCTGGATTTCCATATAAAGGAATGGCATTTTTAGACGCCCTGCGCCATTTAACACTACCCACAATTGTGCTCGCCATGTATCCGACCACCGTATTAGTGCGCTTTACTCGTGAGTCTATGCTTAAAGTTATGGACCAAAGTTTTATTAAAACCGCAAGGGCTAAAGGCCTTAACCGCAGACAACTTATAATTCATCATGCACTGCGTAATGCGCTATTACCGGTAATTAAACAAATTGGTTTGCAATTTAGTACGCTAATAACGCTTGCGATGATTACTGAAGTTATTTTTTCGTGGCCCGGCATTGGCCGCTGGCTTATCGATAGTATTTATCAACGCGATTATCCAGCTATACAAGGCGGCTTAATGGCAGTGTCACTATTTGTTATATTAGCCACTATTATTGCAGAGCTTACTTATACGCTATTCGATCCACTCTCGCGGAATCAAGCCCATGGCAAAGTTTAATATATTTTCTGAAGAGTCGAATAAATCGCCACTTGCACGATTTTGGCGTAAATTTAAAAATAATCACCCTGCGTTAGTTGGCTTGTGGATATTTGTAGCATTTGCTTTACTTGCCGCCAGTGCTCCACTTTTAGCACCGTACGGTGTTAACCAACAGCATAGTGATGCATTACTTATTCCGCCTTCGTGGCGGGAAATGGGTGATGTACGCTTTATTTTAGGTACTGATGACTTAGGTCGCGATGTACTTTCGCGTTTAATGAATGGTGCAACTTACACATTTGGCCTCTCTGTTGTCGCCGCGCTTATTACAACTATTATTGGTGTATTAGTAGGTACATTTGCAGGTATTAGCCGAGGTATTCGCTCAAGTTTTTTAAATCACTTACTTGATATAACGCTCTCTATACCTTCTTTGTTACTGGCTATTATTATCATAGCAATTTTAGGCCCAGGCTTAATGAACACGGTATGGGCAATTATTTTAGCGCTATTACCACAATTTATTCATTCAATCAGAAACCTAATTGTTGATGAACTAAACAAAGATTATATTACCGCGTTTAGGCTCGATGGTGCGTCTAACTGGCATATTATATCACGCGGTATCTTTCCTAATATTTATGAGCACATTGTGGTTATATTCACGATGGCGCTCTCCACTGCAATTTTAGATATTTCTGCATTAGGTTTTTTAAAGCTTGGTGCTCAGCCACCTACCACTGAATGGGGAGCTATTTTAGCCGAAAATTTAGGGCTAATTTATTTGGCACCATGGACTGTTGCGCTGCCAGGCGTACTGTTATTTTTAGCTGTGTTATCGACTAATTTAGTAGGCGATGGCCTGCGACAAGTGTTAAAAGCACGTAAGGCTGATTAAATGCAATTACTTGATGTTCGAAATTTAACCATTGAGCTGCGTACCTCAGAAACGATAATTAGAGCCGTTGACAAGGTAAGCTTTAGCTTAAAAGAAGGCGAAGTACATGCCCTTGTAGGTGAGTCTGGTTCTGGTAAAAGCTTAATTGCAAAAGCAATTGTGGGTGTACTAAACGAACGCTGGAATATTACTGCCGACCGTATGCATTGGCGTGGTGTTGATTTAATGCGCTTAACACCCGAGCAACGCCGTAAAACGGTAAGCCAAGATATTGCCATGATCTATCAAGACCCTAGCCGTTGTCTTGACCCTACAGCAAAAATGTTTGATCAAATAGCCGAAACCTTGCCTGAAAACCCAACAAAGGGGTTTTTCTTAAAACGTAACCGCGAGCGAAAAGACAGAGTAAAAGCGCTTATTCATAAAGTGGGCATTAAAAATCATGAAGCCGTGCTGGATAGCTATCCACATGAGCTCTCAGAAGGCGTATGTCAAAAAGTAATGATTGCAATGGCCATAGCCCGCACACCAAAGCTTTTAATCGCTGATGAGCCCACTACAGCACTAGAAAGTACCACTCGCGCACAGGTATTTAGGTTGTTGAAAAGTTTAAACCAGCTAAAAAACATGTCGATTTTGATGATTTCTCACGAATTAGAAGAAATTGCACATTGGTCACATGGGATCCATGTTTTATATTGCGGGCAAATGGTTGAAGCTGGCCCAACTCACAAAATTTTTAGTCAGCCTCGCCACCCTTATACACAAGCTTTATTAAAAAGCCTACCTGATTACGAACAAGGCCTAGCTCATAAAGAGCCTTTTTACGCATTAAAAGGCACCATACCTACATTACAACATTTACCGATAGGTTGCCGATTAGGGCCACGCTGCCCACAGGCTCAAAAAGCCTGCGTAGTTACACCTAAGCTTACAAAGCACAACGGGCACAGCTACGCGTGTCATTTCCCGCTGATTAAGGATATGAGATAATGCAACCAGTATTGAAAGTACAAGCTTTGTCTAAAACATTTAATATTCGTGCAGGCTTATTTAGTCGTAAAAAATTTGCGGTACTTAAAAATATTTCATTTTGCATTGGCAAAGGTGAAACTATTGCTGTTATAGGCGAAACGGGAGCGGGTAAAAGCACACTTGCCAAACTGCTTTCAGGCGCTGACAGCGCAGACTGCGGACAGATCTTATTAGAAGGCAATATTATTGAAGATAACGGTATTCGTGATAATCAGTGTCGCTATATTCGTATGATTTTTCAAGATTCAGCGGCCTCTCTTAATCCAGGTTTAACCATTGGTGATACGCTTGATGACTGCCTACAATACAATACTGACTTTGATAAAGCTGAACGGACTGAAAAAATTAGCGCTACGCTGTCAAAAGTTGGATTATTAGTCGATCACCAACATTACTATCCACACATGTTTAGTGTGGGGCAATTACAGCGCGTAGCACTTGCTCGTGCGTTAATTTTAGATCCAAAGGTTGTTGTACTTGATGAGGCACTATCATCACTAGACCCTTCTGTTCGTGCACAAATAGTTAATCTACTTCTCAAATTACAACAAGAAACAGGCCTGACATATGTGATGATCACTCATCATTTAAGCTTAGTTCGTCATATTAGCGACCAAGTTCTTGTACTTGATAAGGGAGAAGTCGTTGAATATGGCGCCACTGAAGTTGTTTTCCAAACACCTCAATCGAAAATCACCCAACGTTTATTAAGCTGTTAAAACAGCATTTTTTTCGTATCTAACCTGAACTCTGGTTAAGAGATTTACTATCATATTGAATCATGGTGATATTTAAATTTAATTTTTCTAGCCAGAAATTTCCAGTGAAAACAAGGCGAATTTACGCGTCAATAGCTGCTCGAGATAGATTTATTATCCAGCGTTCAGGTTATCTATTCTGCTTTGTAATATAACCTCGTTTATTAAGGTCTCTTGTTAAATACACTGCATTTAACAGTTATACCAATTCGCTTAATTAAGTGATCTATTTTGAAGTAAGAAAATCGTGTCGATAACAAAGCAAAAATTTCGTTATTTAGTTGTTCTATATCAGAAATTTTTAACGCTATTAACGCCAGATTTAATCCCTCAAACTGATTAAGTATTATTGCGAATTGGTATTAATACTACAAAGAGGATTTATGTTAAAAAAGACACTACTCGCTAGCATTTCATCGCTATTACTTTTATCAACAACGGTTATCGCCGATGTAGCACCTAGTTCAAATGTTAAAAACTGGGTTGGCGGAGTTGACCACTTAGGATTAACCGTGTCAGACCTTGATGCGTCTAAAGTTTTTTTTACTGACGTACTTGGTTTTAAAGTGCTCGGGAGTGACCCAAGTTACCCAGCTTACTTTTTGTCAAACGATAAAATAACGATTACGTTGTGGCGTGTTAAAAATGATGAAAAACGTGTGGAGTTTAATCGAGCAGAAAATGTGGGGTTACACCACTTAGCACTCAGTGTTGAGAGTATTGAAAAGTTAGCGCAGCTACACGATCATTTAAAAACGCAACATAATATTAAAATAGAGTTTGCACCCGAAAATCTAGGTAAAGGTCCAACAAAACACATGATGATTAGAGAGCCTAGCGGTAATCGCATAGAGTTTATTGCAAGAGGCAAATAATACCAACTATATTGAAGACAATAAAAAAGGCGCTTTAAAAGCGCCTTTTTTTATGAGCTAAATTAATTACTCAACGGGTTGTGCAACCGTTGGTAAGTTAAGCTCAGCATTCGCTTTTAACGCTTCAATAAATACCATGTAGTTTTTATTAGCTTGCGCCATAGTGATACTTTGCTTTGCTTGTGGGTCAATATTAGCTGTAACTTGTGCATCTGTTACCGACTTAAGTGCAACAATTGCAGCATCACCATTATTTAAATCAACTACTTCAAACACTGCAGAACCTGCAGGATGAGCCATTTTAAATGCTTTAGTTACAATTGCTGGCGAAACAGTATAGCTTTGACGTGTTAATTGCGCTTCTTGGCGAAGTGTTAAGCTTTGCTCATTGGCTACATCACTTAAACTCTTACCTGCTTTTACTTCTGCAAATAAGCTACGTGCTTTATCTTTAGCAAGCTCAGATGATTTTTCATTAACTAAACGTGCTTTAATTTGCTCGCTTACTTCACTTAGTGGCTTAGTGGCAGCTGGTTTGTGTTCATTTACACGAACAATAATCGCATGCTCATCGCCAAGCTCAATAACTTCAGAGTTAACTTTATCTTCCAGTAAATCAACTGACGATAACGCAGCAATTACAGAGGGCGTATTTAACGGCTCTGGTAATGCGTTAATTGCTAAAAGCGGCGTTGATTTAATCTCTACCTCTGCAACTTCGGCAGCATCGTCTAAGCGATCTGAAATTTCAAATGCTAGTGCACCCATTTCAGTTTGCTTTTCGTAAAAGGCATCTATTTTTTCAGCTTGTTCAAGCTCCGCACGTAAATCAGCTTTAACATCGTCATATGCTTTAACTTGTTGCGGCTGAATATCAGTAAGTTTAATTATGTGGTAACCAAACTCTGATGCTACAACCTCTGAAAAGTCACCTTTATTTTTAAGCGCAAATGTCGCGTCTTCAAATGCAGGGTCCATTACATCGCGTTCAATCCATTCAAGGTCGCCGCCCATTTCACCACTAACAATATCATCAGATGATGACTCTGCTAATTCAGCAAAATCTGCACCTTGCTCTAATTGTGCGTGAAGTGCATTGGCTTTTTCTTTTGCTGCATCATCGTCTTCGCTGTTATCGATTAAGATATGTGAAACACGGCGTTTTTCTGGCTCAACGTATTGTGCCTTATTTTGATCGTAATACGCTTTAACATCATCTTCAGTAACTGACTCAACCGTAATATCTGTGGCTTTAAGCTCAATATAATTAACTGAGATAAGTTCTGGCGATAAAAACTGTGATGCATTTAGCTCGTAGTAATCAGATACTTCTTGCTCTGATACTTCAACACTTGCTGCTAGCGCTTCTTTGTTTACAACTAAGTAATCAATGCTGCGCGTTTGCTGCTGTAGAGAAATAGCGCTTTTAAGCTCGCTCTCAAGAGCAAAGTCAGTACCGGCTACGGCAGTAACAAGTTGACTGCGCGTCATATCTTTACGAAGGTATTCACGAAATGCATCTGGTTGAAAATTCATTTGACGAATAACTTGTAGGTAACGGTCGTTATTAAACTGCTCACCTACTTGAAAATACGGTAATTCTAAGATTGTTTTACGTACACTTTCGTCGCTTACGCGAAGGCCTAAATCAGCCGCTAGCTGTGATTGCAATTCTTGTTGTACTAAGCGGTCAACTACACCTTGACGTATTTGTGCCATGTAATTTGGATCTGCAGAAATTTGTGCAAAATATTCACCAAATTGTTGTTCTAATCGACTACGCTCATTTTGGAACGCACGATTAAATTCAGTTTGGCTAATTTTAATTCCATTTACTTCAGCAACAGGTTGTTCCGTGGTTTGACCTAGGTAACTACCAATCCCAGCTAAAGCAAAAGATAAAATCACCGCGCCTAAAATTATTTTGGCTACAGGTCCTTGTGAACCTTCTCTGATTTTCTCAAGCATTTGTTTATCTCTTTTTGATCAAGGTTTTTACCTTGTCACATGTAAAAAAAGCGTATCTTACCAGATACGCTTTTTCACTTGAAGTAATTGGCGGTAAAGTTACTTAATTCATCATTTAGATTGATTAAGTAAATTTACATTCGCCATAACTAAACTGTATGAAAACAGTGATTAGTTTACTGCGTCTTTAAGCGCTTTACCGGCTTTAAAAGCAGGAATATTTGCAGCAGCAATTTGAATAGCTTCACCAGTTTGCGGGTTACGACCTGCACGTGCAGCACGCTCACGTACTGAGAAAGTACCAAAGCCAACAAGTGCAACTGAGTCACCATCTTTTAGCGCACCAGATACAGATTCGATGAATGAATCTAGAGCACGACCTGCAGCCGCTTTAGAAATGTCAGCATCAGCTGCGATTTGATCGATCAATTGAGATTTATTCACAATATCATCCTCTTTCATTGTTATTATCAAGAGCGATGGTTTTTTAAACTAACATCACTTTTTTGAAAATTTTAGAGCAAACTAATTATGCTCACATGATTATATTTTTCTTAAGCCTAGGCCCCGTAAGGGCTAGGCTTGAAAACCAGTGCTTAACTTATCATATCGTTTAGATTTGAAAAGCCCTAAAAAGCACTTTTTTCGGTTTTTTACTGTTTTTTTGGTGTTTCGACTGAAAAACTCTCAACCGGATGCACTAAAGCCAGTTTTAAAACTTCGTCAATCCATGTAACTGGGTGAATATCTAAGCCCGCCAGCACATTGTCTGGGATCTCTTTTAAATCACGTTCATTAATTTTTGGAATGATGACTGTTTTAATCCCACCACGATGCGCCGCGAGTAATTTTTCTTTTAAACCACCAATTGGTAATACTTCACCGCGTAGTGTAATTTCGCCGGTCATTGCAACATCCGCACGTACAGGGTTACCCGTTAAACTAGACACTAAACCAGTCACCATAGCAGCACCTGCGCTCGGACCATCTTTAGGTGTTGCACCTTCAGGCACATGCACGTGAATATCACGTTTTTCATAAAAGTCGCTATTAATACGAAATGTATCTGCACGATTACGCACGACCGTCATGGCCGCTTGAATCGACTCTTGCATTACATCGCCCAGTGAACCTGTATAAGTAAGCTTACCTTTACCTGGTACCGCTGCGCATTCAATAGTAAGTAAGTCACCGCCTACTTCAGTCCATGCAAGACCAGTTACTTGGCCAATACGGTCGCCATCTTCCGCTTTACCGTAATCGAAACGCTGTACACCTAAAAAGTCTTCTAGGTTATCTTGATTGATAGTCACGGTTTTAGTGTCTTTTTCAATTAAGATATTTTTAACCGCTTTACGACATAGTTTTGAAATTTCACGCTCAAGATTACGTACACCCGCTTCACGTGTGTAGTAGCGAATAATGCCAATAATTGCACTATCAGCAATCTCAATCTCATGCTCTTTCAGGCCATTACGTTTCACTTGTTTAGTAATTAAGTGCTCTTTTGCGATGTTTAGTTTTTCATCTTCGGTGTAACCCGATAAACGGATAACTTCCATACGATCCAGTAATGGACCAGGAATGTTAAAGCTGTTTGATGTCGCTACAAACATAACGTCAGATAAATCGTAATCTACTTCAAGGTAATGATCGGCAAAATGGCTGTTTTGTTCAGGATCAAGCACTTCTAATAGCGCTGATGCTGGGTCGCCACGCATGTCTGATGACATTTTATCGATTTCATCTAGCAAGAATAATGGATTTTTAACACCCACTTTAGTCATGTTTTGAATTAACTTACCTGGCATTGAACCAATATAAGTACGGCGATGGCCACGAATTTCAGCTTCATCACGCACACCGCCTAGCGCCATACGGATATATTTACGACCTGTAGAGCGTGCGATAGATTGCCCAAGTGATGTTTTACCCACACCCGGAGGGCCAACTAAACATAAGATTGGACCTTTTAGTTTATTAGTACGCTGTTGCACCGCAAGGTACTCCAGAATACGTTCTTTAACTTTATCAAGGCCATGGTGATCACTATCAAGAATTTTTTGCGCGCCTGCTAAGTCTTTTTTAACTTTAGAGCGCTTTTTCCACGGCACATTAATTAATGTATCTATATATGAACGCACTACGGTCGCTTCTGCTGACATTGGCGACATCATTTTGAGTTTATTAAGCTCTGTGGTCGCTTTATCTTGTGCTTCTGTTGGCATACCAGACTCTTCAATGCGCTTTTTAAGTGCTTCAAATTCATCCGGTACATCATCAAGCTCACCCAGCTCTTTTTGGATGGCTTTCATTTGCTCATTTAGATAATACTCACGCTGAGATTTTTCCATCTGCTTTTTAACGCGAGTACGAATCTTTTTCTCAACTTGCAGTAAGTCTATCTCGCCTTCCATAAGCGCCATTAAATATTCAAGACGCTCTGTAACGCTTGAAATTTCTAGCACTTTTTGCTTTTCAGGTACCTTTAATGGCATATGAGCAGCCATTGTATCGGCTAGCCGCGCAGGATCATCAATACCTGAAACTGACGTTAGTACTTCTGGTGGGATTTTTTTATTTAGCTTTACATAGCCTTCAAATTGGCTAATTGCGCTGCGAATAAATACATCTTGCTCTTGCTCATCAATTAAGTCAGATTCAATAAATTGAGCATTAGCAACAAAAAAGTCTTCGCTATCAACGAAGTCTTCAATTTGTGCACGTTGCGTCCCTTCTACTAAAACTTTAACGGTGCCGTCTGGTAACTTTAATAACTGAAGTACAGTAGCAATAGTACCAATACGATAAATATCATCTTGTTCTGGCTCATCTACAGTTGCATCTTTTTGTGCAACTAAGAAAATTTGTTTATCTTTGTCCATTGCCGCTTCAAGGCATTTTATTGATTTTTCACGGCCTACAAAAAGCGGGATCACCATGTGTGGATACACCACAACATCGCGCAGTGCTAGCACTGGGATTTCGACTCGGTCGGTTCTCTCAAGCGTCATTATAATTTCTCTTCGCACTTCATTTATTTTAAAGATTACTCAAGTATATGGGGATAACCTAATTAAAGTTCAACAATTTTCCCATACTCGATTAAATTAATTATAAAAAAAGGAGCCTAAGGCTCCTTTTTTCATTCAAATAGCTTAAAAACTATTCTGATGCAGCTTTATCTTGTTTATTATTTTCATAAATCAAGATTGGGTCAGATTCACCTTTAATAACGGTTTCATCAATAACCACTTTACTTACATCATCCATTGAAGGAAGCTCGTACATTGTATCAAGCAATACACCTTCAACGATTGAACGAAGACCACGCGCACCTGTTTTACGCTCCATTGCTTTGTGGGCAATTGCAGCTAAGGCATCATCGCGGAACTCAAGTTCAACGTCTTCCATGCCAAACAACACTGAAAACTGTTTAGTAATCGCGTTTTTAGGCTCACTCAAGATTTGTACAAGTGCTGCTTCATCAAGCTCAGTTAACGTTGCAACTACTGGCAAACGGCCTATAAATTCAGGGATTAAGCCGTATTTAACTAAATCTTCTGGTTCTACGTCTTTAAATGTTTCACTTAAAGAACGACTCGCCGCAGACTCTTTTACGCTAACGCCAAAACCGATACCGGTATTTTTATGGCTACGTTGCTCAATTACTTTATCTAGGCCTGAAAATGCACCACCACAAATAAACAAGATTTTAGATGTATCTACTTGTAAAAACTCTTGTTGTGGATGTTTACGACCACCTTGCGGTGGAACTGAGGCAATTGTACCTTCGATCAGTTTAAGTAGCGCCTGTTGAACGCCCTCACCCGATACGTCACGCGTAATTGATGGGTTATCTGATTTACGAGAAATCTTGTCAATTTCATCGATGTATACAATACCACGTTGTGCTTTTTCAACATCGTAATCGCACTTTTGTAAAAGCTTTTGAATGATGTTTTCAACATCTTCACCTACATAACCCGCTTCGGTTAATGTAGTGGCATCGGCCATAGTAAACGGCACATCAAGTAGACGCGCTAACGTTTCTGCAAGTAATGTTTTACCACTACCAGTTGGGCCGATAAGCAAAATATTACTTTTACTTAATTCAATATCTTGCTTAGTCGATTGATTGCGCAGTCGTTTATAGTGGTTATAAACTGCAACAGACAATACTTTTTTAGCATGATCTTGACCAATAACATAATCGTCTAAGTGTTTACGAATTTCTTTTGGTACAGGTAGTTTATCAGACGTGTCATGCTTAGGAGCAATGTCTTTAATTTCTTCCCTGATAATATCGTTACACAACTCTACACATTCATCACAAACGTATACTGATGGGCCTGCAATTAATTTACGTACTTCATGCTGGCTTTTGCCGCAAAAAGAGCAGTATAACAATTTATTACTTTTGTCGCCGTCTGTAGGAGTGTCAGACATTCAGCTACCTCATTTTATTACGTTGGCCACCAAAACTGTTGGTGGCTATTTCAATACGCTTTAACTATACCAAAATTTATTGGTTTTCGCATAGTAACTCTAAGTGGTAAGCAGATAACCTGCTCACCAAGCGCTTACTTTTTATCGCGATTTGTAAACACTGAATCAACCAAGCCGTAATCTACAGCCTGCGAAGCACTCATAAAGTTATCACGATCAGTATCTTTGGAAATCACATCTAACGGTTGGCCTGTATGCTCAGCCATTAAGCGATTTAGTTTGTCTTTAATAGACAGAATTTCTTTCGCATGAATTTCAAAGTCAGATGCTTGACCTTGGAAACCACCTAATGGTTGGTGAATCATCACGCGTGAGTTAGGTAGGCAAAAACGCTTACCTTTAGCACCAGCAGTAAGTAAAAAAGCACCCATGCTTGCAGCCTGACCTACACATATTGTACTTACATCAGGTTTGATGAAGTTCATAGTGTCATATATAGCCATACCTGCAGTTACTGAGCCACCTGGTGAGTTGATGTATAAAAAGATATCTTTATCAGGGTTTTCTGATTCTAAAAATAGCATTTGCGCTAAAATCAGATTTGCCATGTTGTCTTCAACTTGACCTGTTAAAAAGATAATACGCTCTTTTAATAATCTCGAATAAATATCATACGAGCGCTCGCCTTTAGGTGTTTGTTCAACAACCATAGGGACCAATGCATTGAGGGGATCTGTAATACCAGTATTCATACTTATTTAATTCCTTATGCGCTTATACTTATCCTTACTATAAGAAAAGCATAATTATCGTTTTTCGCAAATTAAAGGCCAAAAACTAAAATGGCCCGGGCACGCTGTATAAACAGAGTAGCACGAGCCATTTAATCGTTAGCGAGAGCTTAAGTCAATGACTTATTAAGCACCTTGCTGTGGATTCATGATGTCATCAAATGCTTTTTCAACGTCAGTTACAACTGCTTTAGCTAAAATAGCTTCAACAGCTTGCTCTTCCATTGCTACATTACGCATTTGCTGCATAAGTTGATCATTTGCTTTGTAGTATTCTACTACTTCAGTTGGATCTTCGTATGCAGAAGCAACTGTTGCGATTAATGCTTCAACTTTAGAATCATCAACTTTAATCTCGTTAGCTTTGATCACTTCACCTAATAAAAGGCCAGTTTTAACACGTGTTACAGCTTGCTCATGGAACAATTCAGCAGGAAGCTCAGGCATATTTTTAGCATCACCACCAAAACGTTGAGCCGCTTGCTGACGTAGTGCATCAACTTCTTGATCAACAAGCGCTTTAGGCACTTCAATTTCGTTGTTAGCTAAAAGACCTTTGATTGCTTGGTCTTTAACACTTGCTTTAACCGCTTGGTCTAGCTCACGTGTCATGTTCTTTTTAACTTCTTCTTTAAGCGCGTCTACGCCGCCTTCGGTAACACCGAATTTAGTTGCAAACTCTTCGCTTAATTCTGGTAATTCTTGCGCTTCAACTTTTTTCACTGTGATAGTGAATTGAGCCGCTTTACCTTTTAAGTTTTCAGCGTGGTAATCATCAGGGAACTTTACATCAGCAACTACTTCTTCGCCTGCTTTTTTACCTACGATGTTATCTTCAAAACCTGGGATCATACGACCTTGACCAAGTTCTAATGGGAAGTCTTCAGCCTTGCCGCCTTCAAATACTTCACCGTCGATAGTACCTACGAAATCAACTGTTACACGGTCGTTTTCGCCAGCAGCTGCATCAACATCAGCCCACGCTGCATGTTGCTTACGAAGTGTTTCTAGCATGTTAGCTAAATCTTCGTCAGTTACTGTTACCGCTGGTTTCTCAACAGTAATCTTATCTAAACCTTGAACTTCAACTTCAGGGTAAACTTCAAACGTTGCTGAAAACTCTAAATCTTTACCTGCTTCAAGTGATTTAGGAGCGAATGTAGGCGCGCCAGCTGGATTGATTTTTTCAGAAACGATTGCTTCGTAAAAATTACGTTGCATTACTTCGCCAGCAACTTCTTGACGAACTGCAGGGCCAAAACGCTTGTTAATTACAGATACTGGAACTTTACCAGCACGGAAACCATCTATACGCTGTGTTTTTGACAGTTGTTGTAGGCGTTTTTTTACTTCGGTCTCAACGTTCTCTGAAGGAACGGTGATAGTTATACGGCGCTCAAGGCCTTGGGTCGTCTCAACAGAAACTTGCATGATTTACCTCAATATTCAATTTTGGCGATTGTTCGCCTTCCTTACAAACAAAGTGATCTGCATGAGTCTTGATAAAGTTTAAGCGGTTTTTCACACTTAAAAGCATCCGTCGCTACCATGAGATACCATTGCTGCTTTGCCCTTCGGGCACTATGTTAAACAATAGACGCGGCATTATAACCTAATATTTATGATAGTCGAGTATAGGGCGCAATTATTTGGACTAGATATGGGACTATAGAAGCTAACTGAATAAAAAACAGACTAACTAAGCGTTAGATGAAATGAAATACAAATTATTTAATATAATTATAGGTTAACGTGTATTGATTTATAATATTAGAGGATTTTATTTACTAATCTTACTAGATAAGAAATGGTCGGCGATGCAGGATTTGAACCTGCGACCCCTTGGACCCAAACCAAGTGCGCTACCAAACTGCGCTAATCGCCGACATTGAAGAATTAACTTCTTTTTCATACTGAACACTTAAACTGAGAGCTTAAGACCATTTTAAGAAATGGTCGGCGATGCAGGATTTGAACCTGCGACCCCTTGGACCCAAACCAAGTGCGCTACCAAACTGCGCTAATCGCCGATATTCGTTGTAAATGGGGTGACTGATGGGGCTCGAACCCACGACAACCGGAATCACAATCCGGGGCTCTACCAACTGAGCTACAATCACCGCTATATTTACATGTTTTCAAATGGTGCACCCAGAAGGATTCGAACCTTCGACCCACGCCTTAGAAGGGCGTTGCTCTATCCAGCTGAGCTATGGGCGCATCGAAAACTTCGTAGTTTACCAATAAGCTATTCGATTATAATAAATTATAAAAAAATGGTCGGCGATGCAGGATTTGAACCTGCGACCCCTTGGACCCAAACCAAGTGCGCTACCAAACTGCGCTAATCGCCGATACTTACTATTGTTTGCGAGTGACCTCGTTGACAACGGGGTGCATAATAGTGATTTGACGGGGTTAGGTCAAACGTTTTTTTTATTAAATCAATCAAGTGTTCATTTTTAGTGCACAATGGTTAAATATTATAATAGAAGACTGAATTTTAAACTATTTAACCACTCAAGTACTATATAACTTAAAAGCAACTTGGCGCTGCAATGCTTTTCTGCGAAAATAGTAGGCACATTATAAAACGAGTTAAATAAAGACTGTATTTTCTTTATTAGCATTTTTACCCCTATTTTATTATGCATTCGTTTTTAGAGTATCGGTATCGAGTTAATTAACCCCAATTAAAGGTCACCCATGACGGCAAACATCATTGATGGTAAGGCAATCGCAAAACAAGTACGTAGCGCTGTAGCAGAACGCGTAAGTGAGCGTGTAGCAAATGGTTTACGTGCACCAGGACTTGCAGTAGTACTTGTAGGACTTGATCCAGCAAGCCAAGTTTACGTTGGTTCAAAACGTAAAGCCTGTGAAGAAGTAGGTTTTATTTCTAAATCATTTGATTTACCTGCGGACACACAAGAGCAAACTCTTTTAGATTTAATTGACGAGCTAAATAATGATGCCGAAGTTGATGGAATTTTAGTGCAGTTACCACTGCCCAAAGGTCTTGATGCTGAAAAGATTTTAGAACGTATTACCCCACATAAAGATGTTGATGGATTTCATCCATATAACATTGGCCGATTAGCACAACGTATGCCTGCTCTTCGCCCATGTACGCCAAAAGGTATTATTACATTACTTGATTCTACGGGCGTACGTTATAAAGGTATGCATGCAGTTGTCGTTGGCGCATCAAATATTGTGGGTCGTCCAATGTCGTTAGAGCTTTTATTAGCCGGTTGTACAACCACAGTATGCCATAAGTTTACTCAAGACTTAGAAACGCATGTTCGCCGCGCTGACTTATTAGTTGTGGCTGTCGGTAAACCTGAATTTATACCTGGAGATTGGATAAAAGAAGGCGCTATAGTCATCGATGTAGGCATTAACCGTTTAGATACGGGTAAATTAGTCGGTGATGTTCAATACAGTGTGGCTGAACAAAAAGCGCATTTTATTACACCTGTACCAGGTGGCGTTGGCCCGATGACGGTCGCAAGCTTAATTGAAAACACACTTGAAGCGTGTGAGAAATATCACAGCTAAGCTGTTAAAAAATCAAAAAAGGGTTGCCATTTGGCAACCCTTTTTTAGTTGAACGTGAATTACTTTAAACGCTTACGCTTTACGCCACGTTGTTTTACCGGCTGAATCTTCAAGTATTACACCTAACGCATTAAGTGCATCACGAGCTTCATCAGCAGCAGCCCAATCTTTACTAGTACGCGCTTCATTACGTTTTACAATTAATGCTTCAATTGTCGCCACTTCGTCATCATCTTGCCCGCCTTGTAAAAAGGCTTCCGGTGCTTGTTGAGCAACACCCAAAACGTTACCAATACTGCGTAATATAAACGCAAGTTGCCCAGCTTGAACTACGTCACTTTCTTTTACGCGGTTTAACTCTTTAGCAAGTTCGAACAACACAGGTAGTGCTTCTGGTGTATTAAAGTCGTCATCCATCGCTTTTCTAAATTTAGCAACAAACTCATTGCCTTCTAAATCGCATTCTACTGGCTCAACATCACGAAGCGCTGTATAAATACGTTCAAGTGATGAACGCGCTTGGTCTAAATTTTCTTGCGAGTAATTTAATTGGCTACGGTAATGACCTGAAATTAAAAAGTAACGAACAGATTCAGCATCGTATGCTTTTAAAACTTCACGCACTGTAAAGAAATTATCTAACGACTTAGACATTTTTTCTTTATTTACTTGTACCATACCAGTATGTATCCATGTATTTACATACTTGCCGTTGTTTGCACAGCACGACTGGGCAATTTCGTTTTCATGATGTGGAAACTGTAAATCAGACCCCCCACCGTGAATATCAAAATGCTCACCTAAATGCTTTGAGCTCATTGCCGAACATTCAATATGCCAACCAGGACGCCCTTCTCCCCACGGTGATGACCATGATGGTTCACCTGCTTTTGCTTTTTTCCATAACACAAAATCAAGTGGATCGTCTTTATCTTGTGCCACTTCAACGCGAGAACCTGATTGCAACATTGTTAAATCTTGCTGAGAAAGCGCGCCATATTGCTCAAACGTTGATACATCAAACAATACATCGCCATCAGCTGCGACATAGGCATGGCCTTTTTCAATCAAGCGCTTAACCATGACGATAATTTCATCCATATGGCTTGTAACTGTTGGTTCAATATCTGGGCGTAGCATATTTAGGCTATCAAAATCTTCATGCATCGCTTTAGTCATGCGAACAGTTAAGTCGTTTATTGACTCACCATTTTCGTTCGCACGTTTAATTATTTTATCGTCGATATCTGTAATGTTACGAACATATTTTAAATCGTAACCAATATGACGTAAGTAGCGCACAATAACGTCAAAACCAACAAAAGTACGCGCGTGTCCAATATGGCAGTAATCATAAATGGTGATACCACACACATACATGTCGATTTTTCCTTCGACCATCGGTTTAAATTGCTCTTTTTGTCGCGTGAGTGTGTTGTATATATTTACCATTTACTTTGAGTCCTTGACTATTTACTTGAACAGTTATGTTACCACTTGAAAAGCCCCTGCTCTAGCGCTTTATAACAAACCAAACATCTACTTTGTTAATCTTAGCCAACTACGATAAAATAGCGCCAATATTTAAACCGGATATAGGAAAACACATGGTTGTTCTACACACTAATTTTGGTGACATCACCATTAAAATGTTTGAGCAAGAAGCTCCAAACACAGTTAAAAACTTTTTAGAGTATGCAAATGCTGATTTTTTCAACGGCACTATCTTTCATCGTGTAATCGATGGTTTTATGGTTCAAGGCGGTGGTTTTGTTCCAGGTATGGAACAAAAAGAAGTAAACGACCCAATTCAGAATGAAGCTAATAATGGCCTGTCTAATAAAGTAGGCACTTTAGCTATGGCACGTACACCTGATCCTCATTCAGCTACAGCACAGTTTTTCATTAACGTGAACAACAACGACTTTTTAAACCACAGCAGCGAAACATCGCAAGGTTGGGGTTATTGTGTTTTTGCTGAAGTTGTAGAGGGCATGGACGTAGTCAATAAGATTAAAGCAGTTGCAACAGGTAGTACTGGTTTTCACCAAGACGTACCTCTTGAAGATGTGATCATCGAAAGCGTTACTGTTAGCTAATAGTACGTTTACCCACGTAATGTGGAGTACCAGCGGGCATTTACGCAATGTGTATACGCCCGCTTTATTTATATCGAAAAGATTGATCTATGACTCACCAAACTTACTTTATTGCAGATTTACATCTAAGCGAAAACCGCCCCGACATTAGCGCTGCATTTTTTGACTTTTTAAATACACATATACTAAATAAAAATGTAGATGCACTTTATATTTTAGGTGATTTTTTTGAAGTTTGGGTTGGAGATGACTACATTACAGCGCTGAGTGCCGATGTAGCAAAGCATTTAAGCGCCGTTAATGATGGTGGGACACCTGTTTATTTTATACATGGCAATCGTGACTTCATTATGCGCAAGCAATATGCTGACATGGCCGGTATGACATTACTTGCTGAACAAACGGTCATTGATTTATATGGTACGCCAACAGTCATTTTACATGGCGACGAAATGTGCACTCAAGATACTGAGTATCAAAACTTTAGAAAAAAGAGCCGTGGTTGGTGGTGGCCAAAACTAATGCTTGCAATGCCGCTTTGGTATCGTAAAAAAATAGCGCGCAACGCCCGCGAAAAAAGTAAGTTAAGTCAAGCTGATAAACCTATCGAAATTTTAGACGTTGTCGATGACGCTGTACTTGCAACCTTTGCCAAACATAACGTTACTAATATGATTCATGGTCATACTCACCGCCCTAATGTTCATACATATAAAATTAATGAACAAACACTTACTCGCACAGTGCTAGGTGACTGGTATACCCAAGGTTCTTATTTAGTGGTCACCCCTAAATCACAAGAGTTAATCAACACGCCTTTCGCATAATTTCGAATTCTGACTACTCTTGTTCAGTAAAGTTTAATAAAAGTGAGGGGCTAAATGATAAAGCTGATAATTTTCATCCTAGTGACTGTTATTCCAACAAAGGCATTATGCGAGCAAACATGGCAAATTGTTACTGAGAACTTTCCCCCATACTTTAGTAATGACTTACCTAAAAACGGCTGGCTCTATGAGATAACCCGCGCGGCCCTTATAACACAAGGTATTAATAGTGAAATAGAATTTACCACATGGGATCGCGCTTTAAAATTATTAGAAAAAAAGAGAAAAACAGCTATTTTAGGCGCTTTTTATTCTGCAAAGCGGAATGAGGTTTTTTATTATTCTCGTCCACTTGCACGTGCCCACACTGGAGTTTTTAAACGAAAAGAAAGTACAATTAATTTTGATGGCACCACTCAATCATTAGTACCTTATAGTATTGGTAAAGAAGGTAGCGCTTTTATAAGCCAAGAATTCACTAGAAACACCGAATTGGCAATCACGTCCACTAAAAGCCTCCCTACTAGCTTATACTTACTGCAACAAGGGCGTATTGATCTGGTCGCAGGCACTAAAGAGGTTGGCAAGTATTGGCTTGAGTACAGTACAGAAGTTAATTTAGATAAGAATAAAATTGAGTACTTGTTACCCGATCTTGCTACTCACAAGTTATATTTAGTTGTTTCTCAATCAAACTATAGAGCTAAAGAATATTTACAAAAGTTTAATAGGGGGATTGATGCAATAGTAGAAAACGGAAGTATTGCTGATATTATGAAAAAACATAATTTCAGCAATGAAAAAATTACTGAATACATTAATTTTTTAAAAGAAAATTAACTAGTTTGACACTGTAGGTACGCCACTATGAAACTTAAAGTCAGTGTCAGTTGTAGAAATTAGTTCTTTTTCTTTTTCACCAAAAAAGTTCACGCGTTCGGTAATATCAAAATCAGCTATTTCTTGCGCTAAAGTTAAATAATCTTGGTAATGACGCGCTTCTGAGCGTAATAACGAAATATAAAAATCACCCAAACGTTTATCAACATGTGGCGCAAGCTTTGCAAAACGCTCACACGAACGTGCCTCAATATAAGCGCCTACTATTAGCTTATCGACTAATGCATCAGGCTCGAATGTTTTAACATGACGAAGCATACCTTTTGCATAACGACACGGTGTAATGCTTTGATACTCTACACCGTACTCGTCCATAATTTCGAGCACTTGATAAAAGTGATGCAGCTCTTCTTTTATTAATAAAACCATTTTATCGATTAGGCCTTGCCCGTATTGTGAGCTAGATTTAGGTATTATTGATTTAGTGAGTTTATTTTTAGCCGCCAGATCGCGCCAGTTACCTTCACGCTTATAAATAAGTGCTTCAAATGGCTTTAGCCATTCAAGTAAGGCATCACTTCCCTCTTTATCAACAGCATATTTACGTATTAAAAACATCGCACTTTGAGCCGCTTTTAATTCACAAATTAAGTGATCTATTAAAATGACTGATAGGTTTTCTTTTTTAATTGCTTGCTCCACCCATTGCTCTGGGGTGGTACACAATAAAAAGTTATTAATCGGCTCTAAAAGTTGGCTGTGTGGCACGTTGACTGCTCATTACTAAATAAATTTGATAGACCATTATTTTAACACGAAATTTTGCTTGGGATAAATCAAAGCCCTAACTTGCGTAAAAGTGTTAATAGCGAGTTAACTTGACTTTGCAAAATAAGTGAACCATAACTGTACATAGACTGTATAAAAATAAACCAACCAAAACAATAATACGTTCCTTTATGGAGTAAATACTATGATACTAAACCATCTTTGGGGAATCTATGCTCATCCCCTAGAAGAGTGGCAAACAATCGATAACCGCCACGAAAGTTTAACCTACAGCTTGTCACATATTTTATTAATTGCTCTGTTCCCCTCAATAATGGGCTACTACTCGTCTGTTTATTTAGGATGGAGTATAGGCGCAGGTGATGCGGTATTTTTAACACACGATAGTGCACTGCTAATTGCAGGCGCGATGTATTTTGCTTTAATAGCGGGCGTATTCGCATTGGCGTATTTAGCCCATTGGATGGCGGTTACATTTGGCTCTAAGCCTACATTTACACAAACACTTGAACTTGCAGCATATACTGCAACTCCAGTGTTTATGTCGGCACTCGCCGCTTTTTGGCCTGTACTTTGGTTTGTAGTGTGTGTTGGAATTATTGCACTGGCTTACTCGGTTTATTTACTCTACACCGGCGTACCAATACTTATGCATATCCCAGAAGAGCGTGGCTTTATTTACGCCAGCTCGGTAGTAACGTGTGGATTAATATTACTGGTTATTATTTTAGCTGTAACAGCTATGCTTTGGACAAATGGGATTGTTAGCCCAATGTTTACTTAATAAAGTTTACCTAATAGAGAGTCGTGTTTGATAGAAATGTTCCCTTTCTTTCCTTCGCAAAAAAGGAGCTAATTAGCTCCTTTTTTTATGTGTAATAATACCAATTTAATTAAAAACATGATCATTCTATCGCATTAAATAACTCACTAACTGCGTTAAAAATTATTCATATAGAACAACTATATGTCACAATTTTTGCCTTGTTATTGTGCTATTTCTTTAGCGCTATAATAGATCACTTATTTAATGCAATTGGTATAATATTTATTAATGATTAATCAGCTTCGTTTTCGTCTTGGTTGTGTATTTCTAAACCTGAAGACATTGCACTTTCGCGGGTGCTTTTTGCTGAATCGTTACGTAGCTTATCGATACGATTTAAATAGTTTTGATCAATATCGCCTGTAATATATTGGCCATCAAATACTGACGTTTCAAACTTAGTAATTTCAGGATTTTCTTGGCTAACCGCAGCAATTAAATCTTTTAGCGATTGAAAGATTAAACCGTCAGAACCAATACTTGCATTAATATCTTCTACTTCACGTCCGTGAGCAATAAGCTCAGCTGCTGAAGGCATATCAATACCGTACACATTAGGGAAGCGTATTTCAGGCGCTGCTGATGCAAAGTAAACGTTTTTAGCGCCAGACTCTCGGGCCATTTCAACAATTTGTGCTGATGTTGTACCACGCACAATTGAGTCATCAACCAATAATACGTTTTTACCTTTAAACTCACGATCAATTGCATTTAGCTTTTGACGTACTGACTTTTTACGCATCTCTTGACCAGGCATGATAAACGTACGACCAATATAACGGTTTTTAACAAAGCCTTGGCGGTATGGTAAATCAAGCACACGTGCGATTTCCAGTGCTACATCACATGACGTTTCTGGGATTGGGATAACGACATCAATATCTTTGTCAGCCCATTCACGTGCAATTTTTTCGCCTAGTTTAGTCCCCATGTTTACGCGTGTTGCATACACAGACATACGGTCTATTGTTGAATCAGGACGTGCAAAATAAACGAATTCAAAAATACATGGCGAGTAAGATGCCTTATCAGCACAACTAAGCGAATGAAATTCACCTTCTTCTGTAACATATATAGCTTCGCCAGGCGCAACATCACGAATAAACTCAAAGCCATCAGGCTTTAACGCAACGCTCTCTGAGGCAAACATGTATTCCGTACCCTTTTCGGTTTCGCGTTTACCAAATACAAGTGGGCGAATACCATTGGGGTCGCGAAAAGCAACAATACCGTGACCGATGATCATAGCAATTGTTGCATAACCACCGCTTACTTTATTATTTACTTCGGTTACCGCAGTAAAAATATCTTCAGGGTCTAAATGCAACTTATCAGATTTACTTAATTCATGTGCCATAACATTAAGTAAAATTTCAGAGTCTGATGTTGTATTAACATGACGACGTGCTTCTGAGAATAACTGCTCTTTTAAAGTTTCTGCATTAGTAAGGTTACCATTATGGGCAAGCGCTATACCAAACGGTGAGTTAACATAAAAAGGCTGTGCTTCAGATGAACTTGAAGATCCTGCGGTAGGATAACGCACATGGCCAAGACCAATTGTACCTTGTAGTCGTTTCATATGACGAGTGTGAAAGGCATCTTTCACTAAGCCATTTGCTTTGCGTAAGCTAAACGTATTATTCTCAATGGTAATGATACCCGCGGCATCTTGACCACGGTGCTGCAAAACAGTTAAGCCATCATAGATCGCCTGGTTAACAGGAGATGTTCCGACTATTCCAACGATACCACACATGTAATTTATCCTCGCCGATTAACGGTTTACTGAATTTAAAAAGCTCGAGTTGTTTTCTAGGTACGAAAAGAACCATTCAACAACAAAGCCAAATTCTGGAATCAAAATAGAATTGCCCCACCAGTGCGTATTGGGTGCACCAGTAAAAGCATCAAGAAAGAAGAGTAACGCGCTCACGACCAACACGCCTCGTAGAGCACCAAACACTATGCCAAAAACACGGTCGGTACCCGATAAACCAGTACGATGTACAAGCTCACCTAAAATATAGTTTAGTAAACCGCCTAACAGTAGCGTCGCAAAGAATAATATGGCTATGGCCGCAGCATTTCTTAAAAGGGGTTCAGAAATGGTTGTTAGGAAGGAAGCTAAATATTGGTAAAACAAGCTAGAGATGATAAAGGCGCCAGCCCATACCGCTAATGACATTGCTTCTTTTACAAAGCCGCGTATTAAACCGATGATGGTAGACAGTGCAATGATGCCAATAATGGCGTAATCAACCCAGATCATAAGAACCAATTAGTCGCTAATTTGGGGCGCATTCTATACCCAAACATCGTTAGTATGCAAGTTTAAACGGGAGAATACTGGGTTGTAGTCAATACAAAAAATTAACATTTTAGAATGGGTATTGCGGGCGAGTGATAATCATAAAAACAAATATTAATAAATAAAAAAGGCTTGTTATACAAGCCTTTTTTATAATTATTTTGTTACTTCGTATTGCGTAACTTTACCATTTAATTTAGTAAGCTTTTTAAGCTGGGGGAGCTGCTTTTGTAATTCACTTTTATCAAGTGAAGGGCCAACAAATACTTTGGTTAATGTCCCATTTGGGGTTTTAATCGGTTTAGTAAACGTTTTAAACCCTTCAACCTTTAGTTTAGCTTGTAATGCTTTTACGTTTGCAACATGTGAAAAACTACCTAATTGAATAACATAAGCCATACTCATTAGGTTTTCATCACTTTTACGCGGTGCAATCGGTTTTGGTTTAGCTTGAACAGGAGTCGTTGGTTTTGCTTTAGGCTCTATGCTTGCTTCAACGACTTTATCCTCTACAGCATAATCACTTTCCACTATTGCATTTTGCTGCTCAAAAGCCTCATCATCAGCTTGAATATCTTCGATTTCATCTTGCTTTAGTGGCTCTGCGTTAGCAACATTTTCATCAATCGACTCTTGAAGATCGATTGTTTTGAACTCAGGGCGATCAGGAATCGCTTTAAAGCCTTCTTTATAATGCACTTTTTCGCCATCGAGTATATTAGGGATAAACACAATTGCTGCGATCACCACTATACTTGTTCCGACTAAGCGATTAATAAAACTTGAGTTCACCGACATCCTCTCTATTTTTTAAAGTAATTAATAGCGCCGGCCACAGTAAAAAAAGAACCAAATACAATCAACATAGTATCACGTTGTTGTTTTGGTAAAATTACACTTAGTGCCTGTGCCACACTATCATAGCTATTGATAGTATTATGATGAGACAATTCCTGCAGTGCATTTTGTAAATTACTTGCAGTGTCGCCTCGCGGGCTACTTAAGCTCGCTAACGACCACTCATCGACCAGGTTGCTTACTTCTTTAAGTACACCGACTTTGTCTTTATCAGCAAGCATAGCGACTAATGCATGAATTTTAAAGCCTTTATCTTTATAGCTTGATAACTTATTGGCTAAATAACGCGCCGACTCAGGGTTATGTGCCACATCTGTAAAGACTAAAGGCTCAGTACTTAACTGCTGAAACCGCCCTTCTACAACTAAATTAGCTAGGCAATCTCTTATTATCTGCACACTAGGTAATAAGTTTAAAACACTTAGCGCAGTTAGCGCAGTGGCTGCATTTTGACACGGTATTGCTGGCTTATCTATTTCAAGATTATGCTGTTTATATTGCCAATTAAAGCTCTCAGCATTTTCTTTGAAAATAAAGTCACTGCCCGACAACGTCATATTGGCATTAATTTCCTTGCCATAATTAGTCATTGTATGAGGAATATTTAAATCCCCGATAATAGCGGGCGTATTTTCACGAAAAATACCGGCTTTATCATAAGCCACCAACTCACGGGTATCACCTAAATACTCTTTATGGTCTAAGTCTATAGTGGTAATCACACTTGCATACGGCGTTACTATATTTGTAGCGTCAAAGCGCCCACCTAAACCAACCTCAAGTAATACATAATCGACGTTACAGCGTTTAAAAATTGCCAATGCCCCCAAAGTACCATATTCAAAATAAGTCAGAGGAGTGTCTTTACGGCCTTGCTCAAGCTGGTGAAAAGCATCTATATGAAATTGGTCTGCCAATTCTTCCCCATTAACTCGTACACGCTCGTTATAACGAATTAAATGTGGAGATGCGTAAGTACCCACGCTAAAACCTTGCGCTAGTAATAGCGACTCTAAGCAACGTGCAGTGGTGCCCTTACCATTTGTACCGGCAATAAGAATAATTTTACTTGGAGTGTTTAAAAGGCCAATATTGTTGGCAACATTAGCAACTCGTTCTAAGCCCATTGCAATGTTAGCAGGGTGAACACTTTCTAAATAAAAAAGCCAATCATCAAGGCTTGATGATTGGCTAGGAATTGTTTTTGTCATAGCGTGTAATCAGTAAAGCTGAAATTTACGCTACTCTATGCTCTTGTTCCGTAGAAGGCAAGTTCATAAATTTAGCTAAAATGCGTGCAAGGGTATCGCGCATTTCACGGCGGTCAATAATCATGTCAATTGCACCGTGTTCTAGCAAAAATTCACTACGCTGAAAACCTTCAGGTAATGTTTCGCGAACAGTTTGCTCGATAACACGAGGACCCGCAAAACCAATTAACGCTTTAGGTTCTGCAACGTTAATATCGCCCAGCATAGCAAGTGATGCAGATACACCACCCATTGTTGGGTCAGTCATTACTGAAATAAACGGAAGGCCTTTTTCAGTCATTTTTGCAAGCGCAGCACTTGTTTTAGCCATTTGCATAAGCGACATAAGCGCTTCTTGCATACGTGCTCCGCCTGATGCAGAAAAACAGATAAGCGGCATATTGTGCTCTAAACATTGATCAACAGCATCAACAAAACGAGCACCAACAACCGAAGCCATTGAACCCCCCATAAATGAGAACTCAAATGCTACCGCTGCCACTGGAATACCTTTTAATCGGCCTTTCATAGCTACAAGTGCATCTTTTTCACCACTTGCTTTTTGGGCTGCACTGATACGGTCAGAGTACTTTTTAGAATCTTTAAACTTAAGAATATCTTTAGGCTCATGTTGTGTACCAAGCTCTTGACGATCACCTTCATCTAAAAAGTGCTCTAGGCGCTTACGGCCACTAACACGCATGTGGTGGTCACACTTAGGACATACGTTTAATGACTTTTCTAATTCAGCTTTATATAAAATTGAATCACACGATGTACACTTAGCCCAAACACCTTCTGGGATTTCTTTACGACCTGATGATTTTGTCGTTTTAGGTAAGATTTTTTCTAGCCAACTCATTTGCAACTCTCTTAATACTGTTCTGTGTCGCGAGCCTGCTAATAGCAATTAGCAGACAAATTTTTTCAATTAAAACATGAATTACACTAACGCGGTATAAAAAACTGGTCTTAGTAGTTAAAAGTGCTCATAAAAAGCACTTATACTAACCTTAATTAAACATCTATATCCGGCAAAAATAAAGGGCCTAAAGGTGTTTGAGGAATATCAAATTGCTCAGGGTAGTCAACATCCACTAAATACAAACCAGCAGCCTTAGCGGTAGCACTGGCCTTTGCGCGTTCTTTACAATCAAGTAGCTCTTTTATCCATATAGGTTGGTGTTTATGCAAACCAACATCCATTAAACTGCCTGTGATATTACGCACCATGTGATGTAAAAACGCATTCGCTTTAATATCAATAATAACGTAAGTACCTTGGCGACGTACCGATAAATGATGAATTGTTCTTGTCGGTGTATTCGCTTGACAATGAATGGCCCTAAAAGAAGTAAAGTCATGTTTGCCAATTAAATACTGACACGCTTCCTGCATTTTGGTTTCATCTAGTTGATGATGGAAATGCGTAACGCCTTCATTTAGTACAGCTCCTCGCAAAGGCGAGTTATAAATAATATAACGATAACGACGTGCTGTAGCACTAAAACGAGCGTGAAAATCATCTGCAACGGGTTGAGCAAAACGAATAGCAATATCTTTAGGCATTAAAGTATTCATACCTAGTGTAAATGCAACCATATCGCGATCGGCCTCAGTGTCAAAGTGTATTACTTGGCCTGTACCGTGTACACCCGCATCTGTACGACCTGCACATATAACTTCAACTGGATGATTACAAATGCGCGACAGCGCCTTTTCTACTTCTTGCTGTACGCTATTTACATGAGATTGACGTTGCCAACCACTATAACGTGCGCCGTTGTATTCAACTCCAAGTGCTACTCGCATAATTACTGCTTTACCTACTGTGCTAATGAACGAGGCATTTTATGCTATCTAACGATGCAATAAAAGGAGACCTGTCGTAATCAAACCAATACACATAAAAAAACCCGTATTTAGCTAAGCCAGATACGGGTTCTTATAAACATTTTAATTATTTTAGTTTAGCTTTTAAACTAAGCGCCTCTTCTTGAACTTCTTCAGGACCTTTGTTAATAACATCCTCAATGACTTTAAGCGCAGAATCAAAATCATCAATTTCAATATAAGCACGCGCTAAATCTAATTTAGCTGAGTAGCCACCACTTTCAGCATCAACATCCGTCGGGTTATCACCGGCAAGTAACGCGTCAAATTCACTCAAGCCAACATCCATATTAACGTCGTTGTAAGGTTCGTGTTCAATTTCTGCGTCGTCACTTTCTTCTAATAATGAATCAATATCTACAAATTCATCATTATCAAGTAGCTCAACATTGTTACTTTGAACAAGCGGTTCTTCAACAACTAACGCCTCATCAACTCCTAAGTCTTCTTTTAGCAAACTGTCAAAATCAACGTCAAACTCACTACTATCTTCAACACTTAATTCTTCTGGTTCAGCTAATTCGTTAAGTAATGAATCAAAATCAGTTTCCGTTAGCTCAGCCATAAACTCATCATCAAGCTCATCATCTGATGCCATATCACTGCTATTAAATAACTCAGTTCGGGTTATTTCAGCTTCACGATCGGCATTCGTTTGCTCACCAGCGAGCTCATTAGAAAGCGCTTCATCTGGGTTTTCCGAAATCATAGTTTCAGAGCCTGCGGTGCTTTCTAATTCAGCATCAAGTTCCGTAAAATCATTATCAAGTAACAGCTCGTTGTCAAAATCATCATCCAAGTTATTTAAATCGTTTCCAGCTGAGAGCGCATTCATTAAGTCTTGTTCGGTTTGACTCGGTAATGAATGTGTTGGTTCGTCATCTAAATTTACCGATAATTCATCGCTATCAGCATCATCCTCTACATTAAGAGCTTCATCTATTTCAGCGTTTGAATTATTTTGTGGCTCAGCATCAATTGCTAAATCTGTATCAAGCTGCGCAGAATCATTATCGAGTAATAATTCGTCGTCCGGCTCTGTAGGTTGAGTTTCTTCAAACTCGGGAGTTTCAGATTCATTAACCGTAATAGCATCATCTAAGTTTATCGGTAATTCATCGCTATCTGTATCAAGCTCCGTAAAGTCATTATCAAGCAATAATTCATCGTCAAAATCATCATCTAAGCTATTTAAATCATTTTCAGCTGAGAGCGCATTCATTAAGTCTTGTTCGGTTTGACTCGGTAATGAATGTGTTGGTTCGTCATCTAAATTTACCGATAATTCATCGTTATCCTCTACATTAAGAGCTTCATCTATTTCAGCGTTTGAATTATTTTGTGGCTCAGCATCAATTGCTAAATCTGTATCAAACTGTGCAGAATCATTATCGAGTAATAATTCGTCGTCCGGCTCTGTAGGTTGAGTTTCTTCAAGCTCGGGAGTTTCAGGTTCGTTAACCGAAATATCAGCATCTAAATTTACCGATAACTCATCGTTATCCTCTACATTAAGAGCTTCATCTATTTCAGCGTTTGAATTATTTTGAGGTTCAGCATCAATTGCTAAATCTGTATCAAGCTGAGCAGAATCATTATCTAAATTTACCGATAATTCATCGCTATCTTCTACATTAAGAGTTTCATCTATTTCAGCGTTTGAATTATTTTGAGGTTCAGCATCATTGACTAAATCTGTATCAAGCTGCGCAGAATCATTATCGAGTAATAATTCGTCGTCCGGCTCTGTAGGTTGAGTTTCTTCAAGCTCGGGAGTTTCAGATTCATTAACCGCAATATCAGCATCTGAATTTACCGATAACTCATCGTCATCCTCTACATTAAGAGCTTCATCTATTTCAGCGTTTGAATTATTTTGAAGTTCAGCATCATTAACTAAATCTGTATCAAGCTGAGCAGAATCATTATCGAGTAATAATTCGTCGTCAGGTTCTAAAGGTTGACTTTTTTCAAGCTCTGGAGTTTCAGATTCATTAACCGTACTAGCATCATCTAAATTTATCGGTAATTCATCGCTATCTGTATCAAGCTCCGTAAAGTCATTATCAAGCAATAATTCATCGTCAAAATCATCATCTAAGCTATTTAAATCATTTTCAGTTGAAAGTGCATTCGCTAAATTTTGCTCTGTTTGACTCGGTAATGAGGGTTTTGGTTCGTCATCTAAATTTAGTGATAATTCATCATCATTGATTAGATCTGTATCAAGCTCAGTAAAATCATTATCAAGTAATAATTCGTCGTCAGGTTCTAAAGGTTGACTTTTTTCAAGCTCTGGAGTTTCAGATTCATTAACCGTAATATCATCATCTAAGCTTATCGGTAATTCATCATTATCGAATTCGTCAAGGTTTTCACCTATTTGACTGTTTTGTGGTTCAGCATCAATTGCTAGATCTTTATCAAGTTCAGTAAAGTCATTATCGAGTAACAGCTCATCGTCTAAATCATCCTCGAGGCTATCTAAATCGCTTCCTTGCGCAAGTGCACTCGCTAAATCTTGTTCAGTTTGACTTGCTATAACTTGTTTAGTCTCAGATTTTAAATCAATATCTTGCGTAGACTCAACATCTTGTTCATCAGTAGCACCTGAGTAAGGTTCGTCTATATCTAATTCAGTATATTCGTCTGAATTTTCATCACTCACTACCATATTGGTATCTGAATGTTCAGGTAATCGATTTGTGCTTGCATCATCTGCTAATGGATCATCACCTAAATCAATTTCAACTTCTTCAATATCATTATCTAAATCTTCTAAAGACCACTCTGGCGTTTCAATATAATCATCTTCTACCTGCTGTAACTCATTTAAGAGTTCATCAACACTTTTTAGTTCGTCATCATTGTATTCTTCTAGTGCATCTTCTGGATCAAGTAAGGTCTCTGAAGTATCTGAAAAATCATCTAGGTCTGCCGCAAGTTCAGGCTCTTCTATAAGCGCAGGCTCTTCTAAAAGCGCAGGTTCTTCTGCAAGTTCAGGTTCTTCTGCAAGTTCAGGCTCTTCTACAAGTTCAGGCTCTTCTACAAGTGCAGGCTCTTCTACAAGTTCAGGTTCTTCTGCAAGTTCAGGCTCTTCTAGAAGTTCAGGCTCTTGTTCAAGTTCAGGCTCTTCTTCAAGTTCAGGCTCTTCTTCAAGTTCAGGCTCTTCTTCAAGTTCAGGCTCTTCTGCAAGTTCAGGCTCTTCTGCAAGTTCAGGTTCTTCTACAAGTTCAGGTTCTTCTACAAGTTCAGGCTCTTCTACAAGTTCAGGTTCTTCTAAAAGCGCCGGCTCTTCTTCAAGTTCAGGTTCTTCTACAAGTTCAGGCTCTCCTGCAAGTTCAGGCTCTTCTAAAAGTTCGGGCTCTTCTGCAAGTTCAGGCTCTTCTTCAAGCTCAGGCTTTTCGTCAAGTTCAGGCTCTTCTACAAGTTCAGGCTCTTCTGCAAGTTCAGGCTCATCTACAAGTTCACGCTCTTCTGCAAGTTCAGGTTCTTCTACAAGTTCAGGTTCTTCTACAAGTTCAGGCTCTTCTACAAGTTCAGGCTCTTCTACAAGTTCAGGTTCTTCTAAAAGCGCCGGCTCTTCTTCAAGTTCAGGTTCTTCTACAAGTTCAGGCTCTTCTGCAAGTTCAGGCTCTTCTACAAGTTCAGGCTCTTCTGCAAGTTCAGGCTCATCTACAAGTTCAGGCTCTTCAATTAATGTAGATGCTAGTGACTCTACATCAGCAACATTTAATTCTTCCTGCGCTTCGGCTAAATCATCGGCAGAATCGGCTAATGCCACATTAATATCAGAGTCACGCTTTTCAGTCTCAGCTTCTTCATCTGCGGATTCATCAATTAAACTATCAATACCATCTAAATCAAAATCATCTTTTTCTTCGACTAACGCATCAGCTGCACTGTCATCCCCAGCGTCGTCAATTAAACTATCAATATCATCTAAATCAAAATCATCATTTTCTTCGACTAACGCATCAGCAGCACTGTCATCCGCAGCGTCATCAATTAAACTATCAATATCATCTAAATCAAAATCATCATTTTCTTCGACTAACGCATCAGCCGCACTGTCATCCGCAGCGTCATCAATTAAACTATCAATATCATCTAAATCAAAATCATCATTTTCTTCGACTAACGCATCAACAGCACTTTCATCCGCAGCGTCATCAATTAAACTATCAATATCGTCTAAATCGAAGTCGTCACTTTCTTCGACTAAGGCTTCATCAACGCTATCGTCTGTAGCCTGGTCAATTAAGCTATCAATGTCGTCTAAATCAAAATCATCTTTTTCTTCGACTAACGCATCAGGTGCAATGTCATCCGCAGCGTCATCAATTAAACTATCAATATCATCTAAATCAAAATCATCACTTTCTTCGACTAAGACTTCATCAACGCTATCGTCTGTAGCTTGATCAATTAAGCTATCAATATCGTCTAAATCAAAATCATCTTTTTCACTTGAAAGACTATCTTCTGTATTATCTAAATCTGATTCAGTATTTGTTTGATCTAATAAGTCATCAATATCAAAATCATCATCTTCAGCGAGTTCTTCGCTAAGGGCGGCCATTTCATCATTCGATTCTAAGCTATTATCTTCTTCTATATCGTTTGTTTGTGGTGAGTCAAACTCCGATAAGCCATCATCTTCATTAAATAAACTATCTAAATCATCATTACTTAAAATATCATCACTATTTGATGATTCTAGTGGCGAATCTAAATCAATATCACCTTCTGAGCTATCATCAGGTGATTTATCGAAATCTTGTTGCATGAAAATATCAAGTTCATCGTCTTCAATATTTTCATCGTCAAAAACAATATCATCGCTTAATAAACTTTCTAATTCATCCTGATCAAGTAGGCTATCAGACTCAGTAAAGTCCTCTAGGCTGTCATCAAAAGCAATATCATCATCCGGTAATGGGGTATCATCGTCCGGTAAGATATCATTTTCTAAACTATCATCTAGCTGAATACTTAAGTCATCAAGTGGTTCCGGGACGATAGGGTCTTCAATATTTTGAGTATCTAAATCGTCATCGTTTGCGTAGGTAGGTGTTTGTGGTAAAAAATCATCGTCGCTTTGGACATCATCTTTACTAGCCCGCTTGCGTAAGAACATCACAACAGCAAAAACAATCAATAACCCAGGAATAACCATCAATAATCCAAGAACAAAAGGATTAGATAAAAAAGATCCCAGATCAAATTCAGCTTCTGGCTCTATTTTCTCAGCCTTTTGCTGTTCTATCATTTCATTTTGTTTAATTATTAGTTCTTTTAACTGTTGCTGTATTTCACTGTCTTGACCGAGCTGCATACGCACATTTTCAAGCTCTTTGGAGATGCCCGTAAGCTGTTTTTTTAAATTATTATTTTCAACTAAAATTTCTTCTACGTTATCAACTGAACTTTTAAATTGTTGTTGAAGCTCAACTAACTTACTAGTTTGATCTGTTTTAATTTCTTTAATTTCTTTTTGTAATTCTTTTTTTGCGTCATCTACATCAACTTTACGAGCTTGAGTAACTTGAGTTTGAGCTGAATTAATTTCACTTTGCGTAAGCGTACCGTTTTTTTTCTTTTCCCATAACGCATCATCTTGTTCAGAACGTTGTTTAGCGAGTTGTGTATTAACATTTCTAATTTCAGCTAGAGTAGGAATTTTTAAATAGGCACCACTTTGCATGTGGTTAAGGTTTTGCTCTAAAAATGAATTAGGATTTTTGTTATACAAAGCCTGCATAACTTGATAAATGCTAACCGAGTTGTCCGGGCGTACCTTAGCCGCTATACGCCAAAGCGTATCCGTCGGTTTTATTGGCCCAATAGATCGCCCTTGCGCACCATAGTCAGCGCCCTTTGGCCCCTTTAACTGGGTACTGTCTTGAGAGTAAACTGATGTTACTATCAATGCAGACGCTAATATAATAAGTGTAGCTAAACCGCGCATGCTGATCCTTTAATGTTTAAATGTTAACGCAGCACCGAGAAAGTTAAGTGCATAAACATTGATTAATCTTGCTTTTATCAGTCAAATGACTGATTCACATTTGTTATTACAATCTATTTTTGTTGCAAGCTCTATTCCAATTACAAACTATAAACCAGTTCAGGAGTAATATCCATTGCAACACATTGAAAATAAATACCTAAAAACATTATTAATAATATAAATTTATCGAGGATTATCAGTAGGTTTATATACTTCGTGAGATAAGTGGCAAAAAAATGGCGGTAACCCGAATAAAAAGCGGCAAACAATTGGTGCTTACCGCTTCTAAACTAATCGTTAGCTATAAAATATTACATGTAATTAGCAATAAGTTCTTCTGCAATTTGTATACTGTTAGTTGCAGCGCCTTTACGCGTGTTGTCACTTACAACCCACATATTTAAACCATGAGGGTGCGAGATATCAGCTCGTAAACGACCAATATAAACAGTGTCATTTCCACTTGCATCAGATACTGCCGTTGGATAATCACCTTCATCGTCAATCAACTCAACACCAGGGGCATCTTTTAAAAGTTGCTTAACATGCTCAAAGTCATAAGGCATACGCGTTTCAATATTAATTGATTCAGAATGTCCAAAAAATACAGGCACACGTACGCATGTAGGATTTACAGCAATAGTCGTATCACCCAAAATTTTATGGGTTTCATTTACCATTTTCATTTCTTCGCGTGTGTAGCCGTTCTCTTCAAAGCTATCAATTTGAGGAATAACGTTAAATGCTATTTGCTTTGGAAAAACTTTATTATCCATAGGACGAGCATTCATTAAATTAGCAGTTTGTTTTGCAAGTTCATCAACCGCTTCTTTACCTGCGCCCGATACAGCTTGGTAAGTAGATACATTGATACGGTCTATTCCGTAAGCATCATAAATTGGTTTAAGTGCTAGCATCATCTGAATAGTTGAACAGTTAGGGTTAGCGATAATATTACGATTTCTAAAATCAGCTAGGCTTGAAGCATTAACTTCTGGCACTACTAATGGGATTTCAAAATCATTTCTAAAGTGTGATGTGTTATCAATTACAATACAACCGGCGTCTGCTGCAATAGGTGCATATTTTTCAGATACACTGCCACCAGCAGAAAACAAACCTATGTGCGCTTGGCTAAAGTCAAAGCCTTCAACGTCTAATACTTCAATGGTCTCACCACGAAACTTTATATCTTCACCCGCGCTGCGGCTGCTAGCAAGTAAAAAAAGCTGATCAACAGGAAACTTACGATCTGCTAGCGTTTCAATGATTTGACGGCCTACTAAACCAGTAGCGCCAAGTACGGCAACGTTATATTTTTGCGACATATTTCTTCCTCTATAAACGACATTAAAACAACATCGTTAGTTAAATAACTATTTAGCTATGGTAAAACCAAGTTGACTAAGTGCAGCTAGTTGTGAGCTATCACCTTGTATCGACAAGGTGCTAAATTCTCGTCTTACCGGATAGCTTTTTCGTAAACTATCAAAACCATCACTTTCTAAGTGGCGAAGTAAAATACCATCATCACGGCGAACGTCGTAAATTAAATGCACTAAACGGGCAACATCCTGCTCATTAAAGTTTGGCGTAATAACCGATTGTGTAATAGCTGGAGTAGGTAAAAAATCATTCAACGATTTACTCGCATCGACACTTTTCAGTTCACACAGTTTTTGATACAGCATTTGTGTACCACGTGCTTTGCCTTCAAGCGTATGACCCGCAATATGCACACTGGCGTAGCGAACATGTTCTAGTAATTCAGTTAAAATATTGGGCTCTTTTTCCCATACATCAAGCACTAAATCCAGATCAGCTCCCGCTTCCATTACCTCAAGCAACGCTTGGTTATCAATTACATCGCCTCGGCTTGCATTAATCAGCGTAAGCCCTGGCTTAAGTGCTTTTAATCGCTCTTTACCCATCATGTGCAGCGTTTTATGCTCGCCACTTTTAACAAGGGGAACGTGAAAAGTAACAACATCTGATTTTGCTAATAACTCATCAAGCGCTATATGATCTTGTAGTAAGCCTTGTTCGTGCTTAATTGGATCGCATAACAGTACATCAACATCTAGTGCTTTTAATTTTTCAGCTAAACACGTACCAATGTTACCCACCCCGACTATACCAATTGTTTGACCACACAATGGGCGCGCATTCTCTTGGCTTAATGCAAATAAGCTACTAATTACATATTCAGCTACCGCAACGGCATTACAACCAGGCGCGCTAGTAAAAGCGATATCTCTATCATGCAGTAATTGCGTATCAATATGGTCAATGCCAATTGTGGCTGTACCCACAAAGCTAAGCTTATTAGCTTGTGACAACAGCTCATAATTAACATTGGTCACTGAACGAGTAAGGAGTACATCTACATCAATTAATTGTTCAGGGGTTAATTTACGACCATCAAAACGCTCAACCTCACCAAAGTCTGCAAAGTACTGCTCAACTAAAGGCATATTTTGATCGGCAAGAATTTTCATTACAGAGTCCGTTTGGCAATTAAGAGGCGCTATTGTAGCGAACAACCTAGCCTTTACACAAACTAAAAAGCGAGGGCTTGTTGACCTTTCAGGATTAAAATTTGCTCGTTCTAGGGGCAATTTAATTGCGGCATGAGGTTGTAACTTAGTGGGCTAAGTAAAAATCGAGCAAAGCTTCCGCCCCTTACCTACACCCATTTAGGCAACAAAGAGTAAATTTCCCCTAGGGCGAACGCAAGGACTGTGTATGTTTAACCTCGAAAAATAAACAGGATCTAGTCAGTCCATTTTTGAAAAAAATCACCTTTAAAGGATCATATTAAGCTTTTGGATTACCGGTCAATTTAGAGAGGATTTATCACAGTATTATATTTTTAACCTGTGAGCTTAATAACGACACCGCTGTATATTTAATTTCTAAAGATAAATATATGTTGAAGTAACTCCCTAAAAAAAATGCAGCTCATCTAAACGAGCTGCATTTAATCAAAAGTAACTTTGAAGGATTACTTTATTATTTTATCTTCGTTTACTTCAACAACCTCAGGCGAGGCTTCTGTAGCATCTTCTTGCGTAACTTCAACGTCCGCTTTAACCGCAATCGCTGCATCCACAGTTGCTTGCTCACCAGCTATATCGGCTTGTAAAACAGTGTAAAAAGTAGCACTAGAGCTTGCCATTGTTACCAGTGATTCACATGGTGCAAAGTTAGCATCGCTGTTAGCTAATGTAGACATATCAGAGCTTATTTTACTTGCGCCTAATTTATCCATATAGCTAAACGGGCCACCTAAAAATGGTGGAAAACCAATACCAAATATTGCACCGATATCGCCATCACGTGGGCTGGCAATAATGCCATCATCTAAACAGCGTACTGCTTCGTTAAGCATTTGCGATACACAACGCTTAGCAATTTCGCTCTTGTTTAAACGTGGAGCCGGGGTAACACCCAATAGTTCGTAAACTGACTCATCAACCTTTTTGCCTTTTTTATCGTATTCATAAAAACCACGACCCGATTTACGGCCAAGGCGTTTTGAATCAATCATACGCATAAATGCATCAGGGCCTTTAAAACGCTCGCCTAATTCTTTTTCAAGAATTGGGGCAATTTTAGAGCCAATATCAATACCTACTTCATCAAGTAGAGCCAGCGGTCCTACCGGAAAACCAAACTCAACAAGCGCTGCATCAATCTTTTCAATTGGCTCACCCGCAAGCATCAAATTAGCAGCTTCGTTTAAGTAAGGCGCTAAAATACGGTTTACGTAAAAACCGGCCATGTCTTTTACAACAATTGGCGTTTTACCTTGCTTACGTGCAAAGTTAACAACGCGGGCAATGGTCTCTTGAGATGTACCTTCGTGTGGAATGATTTCCACTAATGGCATTTTTTCCACTGGTGAAAAGTAATGCAAGCCAATTACATTTTCAGGACGTGCTGCCTGCGCTGCAATTTGCGATATTGGTAATGATGACGTGTTACTTGCAAAAATTGTATTTGCTTGGCATTGCTGCTCTACGTCTGCAACCATACCTTGCTTAAGTGCAAGATCTTCAAACACCGCTTCTATTACTAAATCAATATGTTTAAAGCCGCTGTAGTCTGTTGCACCTGTAATGCGGTTCATTGTTAACTGCATATCAGCTTTAGACATAATACGGCGCTTAAGACGCTTATCTAAAATTTTGTAGGTGTAGCTCATTGCATTACTAATGCCCTGCTCTGCTACATCTTTAATACGTACCGGTACTTTAGCTTTAACTGCACTTACGTGCGCAATACCTGCGCCCATTAGTCCACCACCTAAAACAGCCGTTTTACTGATTGCGGGTGCGTCATCATTGCGCCACTCTTTTTTCATTTCAGTGGTTGCAAAGAAAATACCGCGAAGCGCTTTAGATTCGTCACTCATTACAAGTGTTGCAAAGCTTTCAGCTTCTGTTTTATACGCTTTTAGCTCATCAAGCTCTACACTAGCACGCACTGCTTTAATAATAGCGAGTGGTGCTGGGTAGTGCCCGCCCGTTTTTTTAAGTACGTTTTCTTTGGCTTTTTTAAAGATAAAGTTACGACCAAACGGGTTTGACTCTAATAATTTACTAATATTGTCAAGCTTTGGCTCTTTTGCTTGTGGCTTTTTCTTAGTCGCAAATTCTTTTGCAACTTTTAACAGCACACTGTGCGGTACGCAATCATCAAGCACGCCTGCTTTTTTAGCTTGCTTAGGGCGAATTTGTTTACCTGTTAGCATCCACTCTAGTGCTTTTTGAATACCAACAATTTTAGTTAAACGCTGCGTGCCGCCGCCACCTGGTAGTAAACCAAGTTGCACTTCTGGTAAGCCAATTTTTGTTAAATCGCTGTCGGTACCAACACGGTAATCACACGCTAAAGCAAATTCTAAACCACCACCTAATGCAGCGCCATGAATCGCACTTACTGTAGTGTATGGCAGTTTTGTCATATCAAAAAAAGCTTGATGGCATAGTTCGCTAACCGCTAGCGCATCTTCACGCTTTTGAACGCTATCGAGCATTTTTACATCGGCGCCCGCGATAAAGTTATCGCTTTTCCCGCTTATAAATACCATGCCTTTTACATTTTGCGACTTAGCGTCTTCTAGTAACGCTTTTAAATCATCGGCAAAACTGCTGCGCAGGGTATTCATTTTCTCCCCTGGCACATCAATAGTTACAACGGCGATTTTATTTTCATCTACCGCTAAATTAAATACTGAATCTGTCATTACGCGCTCTCCAATACAAAGGCTGCACCTAAACCACCAGCAGCACACGCTGTTGTTAATGCTAAACCGCCACCACGACGCTTAAGCTCGTGTAAGCTTTGCGTAATTAAGCGCGCACCTGTCGCTGCAAATGGGTGACCATATGCTAAAGAGCCGCCGTTAACGTTAAACTTATCCATGTTAATTTCGCCAATTGCTTTGCTGCGACCTAAATGCTCTTGTGCAAATTTGTCTGAGGCAAACATTTTCATATTGGCAAGTGTTTGCGATGCAAACGCTTCGTGCATTTCAATTAAATCTAAATCAGCAAGCGTAATACCCGCTCTATCTAGTGCAATAGGCGTTGAATGAGCTGGGCCCATTAACATGTCTTTTTCTACGCCAATTGCCGAAAATGCAAAGCTACGTACGTAACCTAGTATTTCATAGCCAAGTGCTTTTGCTTTGCTTTCGCTCATCATAAGTACGGCCGCTGCACCATCAGTTAATGGTGTTGCATTTGCGGCGGTAACAGTACCGTGCTGACGGTCAAAAACAGGTTTAAGCTTGGCGTAGCCTTCAACCGTTGAGTTTTTACGAATGTTGTTATCTTCTGAAATAAAGCTTTTATATGGCGGTAAATGCGCCGTCATTACTTCATCTTTTAACTTTCCATCAGCCCATGCTTGCGTTGCAAGTGAGTGAGAACGATGCGCTAACGCATCTTGATCTTCACGGCTAATATTATGTGTTTTAGCCATTTGCTCAGCAGTTTGCCCCATTGAAAGGCCTGTTGAGTACTCTGCAACTGCAGGAGGCACTGGTAATAAATCTTTTAAACGCAGTTTTGAAAATATTTTTAAGCGTTGACCAAGCGTACGCGCTTTATTTAAATCAACTAAGCTGCCTGCTAGCTTTTTACTAACACCAATTGGCAGTACTGATGACGAATCTGCGCCGCCTGCAATACCTACACTTACAGATCCCGCCATAATAGACTCAGCTACATTAGCAATAGCCTGAAAGCTGGTAGCACATGCGCGCGATACAGAATATGCATCGACCGATACCGGCATACCTGTGCCCAATACAATTTCACGTGCAATATTTGGCGCTTCTGGCATTTGTACTACTTGACCAAATACAAGTTGATCAATTTCTGACTTGTTGAAATTTAATCGTTCAAGCATTTCGTTAACCACCAATTTACCCATATCAAGTGCAGGTACATGGTGAAACGCTGTTGCTTGCTTTGCAAAAGGTGTACGTAAGCCGCTAACTATGGCAATACGGTCGCCCTTTGGTGTTTTTAGTATGTTTTGCTCAGACATTTATGCTCTCCCGCTGACAGGTCTGACCTGTTTGTTTTCCTCGATTCTAAACAACCCGTGTACTAAAGCCAATAGATAAACACAAATTTATATAAATAGTGTTTAATTACGACTATCACAATAGGCTTTTTTAGACGCATTTACAAAGTTTTGTGGTACGCTAAAAATCGTTAAAAAATAACGAACTATTTTAAAAAATACAGTCTAACTCTTGAGTTACCCAATTATAAACCTTATAAATAGGTCAGTATTTATCACCTAACACTATTAGGTACAAACCCAGCTGACGAGGACAGTCCACTTATTATGGCAGCTAACGCATTTTCACAATTAAAAACGTACTTAGATACACAAATCATTGGCCAGCCAGAGCTTACACAAGCGCTACTTATTGCTATTTTAGCTGATGGTCACTTATTAGTAGAAGGCCCTCCTGGGCTTGCAAAAACACGTGCAGTTAATGCACTTGCTAAAGGTATTGAAGGATCGTTTCAGCGCGTACAGTTTACGCCAGACTTATTACCGGCTGATGTAACAGGTACCGATATTTATCGCCAACAAACTAGCGAGTTTGTATTTGAAAAAGGCCCTCTTTTTCACAACCTAATTTTAGCTGACGAAATTAACCGTGCACCAGCCAAAGTACAATCAGCACTATTAGAAGCCATGGCAGAGCGACAAGTGACCGTGGGTAAAAACACTTATCCGCTTAGCGAACTATTTTTAGTTATGGCAACACAAAACCCGCTAGAGCAAGAAGGGACTTACCCGTTACCAGAAGCCCAGCTGGATCGCTTTTTACTGCACCTAAGTATTGGCTACCCTGGCGCTGAGCATGAGCTTGATATACTACGTTTAACACGTGGCGAAGCGCTTAACGAGCAACAACCAGTAATGCAAAAAATTAGTCAAAGCGATTTATTTGCAGCTCGTAAAGAAATATTAGGCCTTTATTTAGCAGAGCCGCTTGAGCAATATTTAGTACAACTTATTATTGCCACCCGTGAAGGCGCTAAATTAGATGCGCAACTAGGTAGCTGGATTGAGTTTGGTGCAAGTCCGCGTGCAACAATAGCACTTGATAAATGTGCTCGTGCTCATGCATGGCTTCAAGGCCGTGACTTTGTAGCACCTGATGATATTCAAGCTGTTGTGCATAACGTACTGCGTCATCGCATTATTTTAAGTTACGAAGCCCAAGCCGATGGCATTACTAAAGATCAAGTAATAAGCCGTATAGTTGAACTTGTAGCCGTACCATAAGTTATGCAAAAACAATTAGAATCCCAAGCATGGCTCAAACAGAGCCATAGCCACGGTGTTAATTTAGCACTCAAAGAGCTGATGTATTACAAAGCCAAAGCGCAATTGCTTGAACTTGCCCCTAAGGTAAAAATAAAAAATACCTTAACAGGGCAATACCTTGCACCGCACAAAGGCCGAGGAATGGAATTTGCCGAAGTCCGACATTATCAGCAAGGTGACGATATTCGCTCTATTGATTGGCGAGTTACTGCGCGTACCGGCGAGACTCACACAAAGCTCTTTCAAGAAGAAAAAGAGCGCCCTGTGTTTGTATTTACTGATTTTTCTAACTCAATGCTGTTTGGTTCAAAGTTACTATTAAAGTCGGTGCAAGCTGCGCATATAAGCGCTCTTGTTGCATGGTCGGCGTGTCAGCGCGGCGATAGAATTGGCGGTATTGTGTTTAATCAGCACTCGCATTTGGAGCTAAAGCCCAGCGCCCGTGAAAAAGCCGTCCTTAAGCTTTGTCATAATTTATGCGACAACCACCAGCAAGCACTCAACAACATTGATAAAACAGCCACTAACAACTTTAGCGATAACCTAAAGCGCCTTAACCATTTAGCAAAACCAGGCAGCTTAGTGTATTTAGTGTCTGATTTTAATGCTCTGGATGATGCCAGCTTTAAGCAACTTGAAATATTAAGCCGTCACTGCGAGCTGATTGGTTGCCACATAAGCGATCCATTTGAGCATCAGTTACCTGCATTTAAGCAAGCAGTCACCGTTAATGCAAATGGTCAAGACTTTGCCCTACCATTAATGGATAACAGCTTTAGAGAACGCTTTGCTAAAAATGCTGAGCAAGCATTTAGCGCGCGCTTTAATCGCCTAACTAAATCGGGTCTTAATTTAATATCATTCAATGCAGCAACACCGCTTGAGCTGCAATTAGTGAGAAAATAACCATGCAAACCAATCCACTCGATGGCCTGCACGATATAATAGCGCCAAGCCAAGTTAATTGGTGGCCACTCGCCCCTGCTTGGTGGGTTATTATTGCACTGCTGTTTTTAGCACTGTGCGCAGCTATTTATATATTTTATAAAAAACATAAATTTAAAAAGCCTAAACGCTACGCAATACAATTGAGCCAAAGTGAGCAAAACCCTCAGCAACTGCATATTATTTTAAAACGTTTAGTGATTGAATATTACGACAAGCGACTTGCTGCGCAATCTACCTCTAAATGGTGCACAACTCTTAATACGCTTACCGGTTTAAGCTTTACAGAACAAGAAATACTAAGCTTGTATAACCCCAGCCAAAAAGATACAACACTGTGCGAAAAATTTCGCCAAGGTATTAAGCAATTTAAAATAAAGGAGTCAGTAAATGTTTGAATTTAGCTGGCCATGGTTATTTTTATTAATACCCTTACCTTTATTACTTTTACTATTAAAACCCGCAGCAAGTAATGCCAGTACGCGTTTACGTATACCCAGTTTTGCAAAGCACAATTTAACCAGTCAAAGCATTGAGCCACACGCACGACGTTTAAATCCTTTCGAGTGGGTAATTTGGTTATTACTTGTTACTGCCGCTGCCAATCCAACATGGTTAGATGAGCCAATCTCATTACCAAATGAAGGGCGCGATATAATGTTAGCAGTTGACTTATCAGGCTCAATGACCGAACAAGACATGGCTTACAATGGCCAATATGTTGACCGCCTTACCATGGTAAAAGCCGTACTCAGTGATTTTATAGAGCAGCGTCAAGGCGACAGGCTTGGGCTGATATTATTTGGCGACACCGCGTTTTTACAAACCCCGCTCACGCGCGACGTTAAAACAGTAAGTAAAATGCTCAGTGAAGCGCAAATTGGTTTAGTAGGACGCGCAACAGCCATTGGTGATGCATTGGGTCTTTCAGTAAAACGCTTTGCCAATAAAGATGAGAGTAACCGTATTGTGGTGCTATTAACCGACGGACAAAATACCGCTGGTAATTTAAACCCAGAAGATGCTCTGCTGCTAGCTCGCGAGGAAGGTATTAAAGTGTACACCATTGGCGTTGGCTCAGATAATCCGCGCGGCTTTAGCCTCTTTAACATGGGTGGCTCTAGTGGCAGTAGTTTAGATGAAAGCTTACTTAAAAAGATTGCCGAGCAAACTGGCGGATTATACTTTAGGGCCAAAGATGTAGCAGGCCTTCAACAAATTTACGCAGAGCTTGATAAACTTGAACCTATTAGCGCTGATGAACAAACATTCCGCCCACAAAGCTCATTATTTTACTACCCGTTACTTATCGCTATTTTACTTATTAGCTTAAAAGTAATGCTTAGTACACTACGTGCATTAAAGGAGCCAAACTAATGGATTTTGAATTTATTCGCCCCGCTCTTTTATGGTTACTCATACCTGCTGTGGCATTATTTTTTGTCGCCTTAATTAAGCATAAAAAAACGACTAGTGAGCAGCTAATTGCACCGCATTTAGCACAATTTATAATGAGCGAAGCAAACACTAAAGCCAGCCAGCCACTTTGGTTAGTTGCTTTGTTTTGCAGCCTTGGCATTTTATTTAGTGCTGGGCCTAGCTTTGAGAAAAAACAAGTTCCTGTATTTCAAAGTAAAAGTGCCCGTGTAATTGTTATGGATATGTCGTACTCAATGTACAGCACCGATATTTTACCAAATCGTTTAATGCAATCACGCTTTAAAGCGCTTGATATGATTGAGCTATTTAGAGAAGGTGATACCGCGCTTGTAGCATACGCAGGCACAGCCTATATAATATCGCCGCTAACAAACGACGCCACAACACTCAGTAATTTAATTCCAAGCTTAAGCCCTGAAATAATGCCAGACAAAGGCTCAAACGTTTTAGCCGGTCTTGATATGGCCAAAGAGCTATTAACGCAAGCGGGTTATATTGATGGCGACATTATTTTAGTGACCGACGGTATTGACCAGCAAGAACAAAGCGACGTGAGTAGCTTTACCAGTAACACCCAATATAGATTAAATATATATGGCGTGGGTACCGCTCAAGGCGCTCCAATTAAGTTACCTGAAGGTGGTTTTTTGAAAGACAGATACGGCCAAATTGTAGTACCTACTCTCAATGCCAGTCAGCTTAAAAATTTAGCATCGAGCAGTGGTGGTAAATTTGCTAGTTACCAGCCTAGTAATAACGACATAAATACGTTTGCCCCAAATGCACAGAGTGAATTATTGAAAGACGAAAAACAAAGCCACGCACTTTGGCGAATAGATGCAGGTATATACGGACTCTTGTTATTACTGCCATTTGGCTTGTATTTATTTAGACGCGCTGCCTTGCTGGGGGCTTTTTTAGCTTTTGGTTTTTTACCGCAGCAAAATGCGTATGCCGTAGAGCTCCCTACTCTTTTGCAAAATGCAGATCAACGTGCATTAGAGGCTTACAATAATAAAGAATACGATGCAGCAACACAGGCGCAATCGAGTGAATTAAAAGGCGCGGCGCTTTACCAGCAAGGTAATTTTGATGCTGCACTTAATGAGTTTAGTAATGATAAGTCGGCTACCGGTTTATACAACTACGGTAATGCCCTCGCCAAAGCTGGCAAGCTTGAGGACGCCATTGAAGCCTACAAACAAGCCCAAACCTTACAAGACGACTTTACACAAGCAACTGACAACCAAGCTTTAGTTGAACAATTACTCAATCAACAAGAGCAACAAAACCAGCAAGATCAGCAAAGCGACGGCGACGACTCTCAAGACCAAGATGATAGCCAGAAAAAAGATGAGCAAAACCAAGGGCAAAATTCTGATGAGTCAAAACAGGATCAACAGCAAAATGGTGATAAAAGCGATTCTGAAAAAAGCGAAAACGAAAGTCAAAGCCCCGGCGATGAAAAATCTGATAAAGAATCAGATAAAGAGTCTGAACAATCAAAAGATCAACAAGGTGAGCCTGGCGAGCAATCAGACAAGCAAAATGAACCTGATATGCAAGCTCAGCCACAAAGTGAGCAAGGGCAAAATAAAGACACTGACCAACCTCAAGACGAGCAGCAACAAAGTAAGCCACAAGCAATGAATGAGCAACCTGCTACTGATGAGCAAAAACAAAATGCTCAGCAACAAGCTATGCAAGCCCAAGCAAGTGAGCTCACTAATGAAGAAAAAGAAAAAGCACAACAGCTTAATCAACTACTTAGAAAAGTCCCGGACGATCCGGCTATTTTATTACGGAATAAAATGCAATTAGAAGCCCAAAAAAGACAATATAAACGTCGCCCTACAGGAGTCGAAAAATCATGGTAATGCGATTATTTTGCTGTTTATTGCTATTAAGTGCGATGCCTTCGTGGGCTGCCACCAAATTAGAAGCCAGCGTAGATAAAAACCCTGTTTTAGCGGGTGAATTTTTTATGCTTAATATATCCGTAGACGATACGGTTAAAGGCGAGCAACCAGACACCTCATCGCTGTTAAAAGACTTTGTGGTAGGCCCAACAAGCTTAAGCTCTCGTACCAACATTATTAATGGCAGCATTAATAAACAAACCACGTGGTCAGTTAAATTAATGACCCGTGCAGAGGGTGATTACACGATTCCGGCATTTAGCGTTGCAGGGTTAACCTCAAAGCCTATTAAATTAAAAGTGGCAAAACGCTCAGTTGATGCAGATAAAAATAACGAAATATTTTTAAAAACGTCGCTCTCGAGTAATTCATTATTTGTGCAAGAAGCAGGCGTTTACACTATTAAACTTTACCTTGCGAAAGAACTGCTTGATGGCAGCCTAAGTGCACCAAGTATGGAAGACGCTCAGCTTACTCAATTAGGTAAACAAACCGAGAGCTATGAGCTGGTTGATGGCAAGCGCTACCTTGTTATTACTCGTGAGTATTTAATTCAGCCACAAAAAAGTGGTGTCTACACGATTGCAGGTCCTGCTTTTCAAGGGCGAGTACAACAAAATTATCGTCAATTAGAAGTATCCGCTCTTGGCGACGACCAGCAAATAGAAATCAAGCCAATTCCGAGTGACTATAAGGGAACGTGGTTACCAAGCGAGTTGGTTAATCTAGACGAAGAATGGCAACCTAACGACAACACCGTAGAAGTCGGTACGCCTATAACACGTACTATTACACTTACCGCTCTTGGCGTTACAAAAGAGCAATTACCTGAAATCTCTATGCCTACCATTGATGGCATACGCAGCTACCCTGATAAAAAAGAAAATAACAATGCAGTACGTGACGGACGTGTTGTATCGCAGCAAACTGCATCGTATGCATTACTGCCGCAAAAACCAGGTACTTACACTTTACCTGAAATACAGCTGCCTTGGTTTAATACTAAAATGAACCGTATTAGCGTAGCTACATTACCCAAGCGTACTATAACTGTTACACCTAGTAGTACAGCTATTAGCTCAACAACTAACAGTAATCAACAAACTATCGATACGCTAACATCTTCGCCAAATAATAATGTAGATGCTACACAGTTAGAATCAATGCAAGTACAAAAAAATATACCATTGTGGCTTATTGCTGTTGCGATATTAGGTTATGTTTTATGGATTGTGACTGTAATTTTTTATTGGTTTAACCGTTCTACTAGCAATACCACTAAGAAAGTACAATCAACTGCGGATATAATTAACCAACCAAGCTTGAAAAAGCTGGTTGCGGTAGCAAAATCAAACGATAATAAAGTGTTTTATAATGAGCTTAATAATTATGCGGTCCTGGTTACGAATAAAAATGTGGGCGCAATTGATGAACTATGCTGCATTGTAAGCAATAGTGAGTTAAATAACTATATTATGCAATTGCAGGCACAGCTTTACAGTAATAGAACTACAAACTGTGATCTTAATGCTATTATTAAAATTCTTGAGAACCATCAAACTCAGGCATTAAAGTCGCAACAAGCTGTATTAAAAGACCTTTATGATTAATAACTACGATACTCAGGTCTTTTTTGCAATAAATAATAATTTTTAATTAAAAAAGTGCTTATGCTTGGAAAGAAAAAATCAAACAATCAGGTCTTAATCGATATGGCAGAGAAACAAAAGCGTTATGAAGCCTTGGTCCACGTTTACAATAAAGAGCTTTATCGCTTTGCTTATTGGCTATGTCGTGATCCGCACATAGCAGATGATCTAGTACAAGAAACGTTTTTACGCGCTTGGCGTTCACTCGATTCTTTACTTGATCAAAAAGCAGCTAAACCCTGGTTACTTACTATATTACGAAGAGAAAACGCACGCCGATTTGAACGTAAACAGTTTGATTATAGCGACGTAGAAAACGATACGCTTGTTGATGAAACCAGCCACTCATTAGATGATGAAATGGAACAAACGGTTATTCAACGCCAGATTGCACTGCTATCTGATGAATACCGAGAGCCGTTATTACTGCAAGTTGTAATGGGCTGCTCTGGTGAAGAGATTGCAGACATACTTAATTTAAATAAAAACACGGTAATGACCCGTTTATACCGTGCCCGAAATCAACTTAAAGAGGCTTTAAGCCGTGATGATGAACAACTTAAAGGGGCATCAAAATAATGGATGAACTTGAGTTTCGTCGCCGCACTATTGCGCAGCCAAACGACATTGACAAGGAGCTTATGGAGTTTGCTGACAGTAATCCTGAGCGACAAAGTTTTATTAACGATATGAAAGATTTTGATAAATTTATTCAAGATTCTTTAGACATACCTGTGCCTGAAAACCTTGCAGATCGCATTCTTTTAAACACATCGTTAAAAGAAAAAGCACTACAAGAAGAACAAGCAACAGGAAAAAATGTAGTTGATGCCCGCTCGCGTTTTAAGCTTGACCGCGTGCATCTTGCGTTAGCAGCATCTTTTGTAGTGGCGATTAGTGCCTTCTTTTTTAGTACAGAGCAAAATATTGCACACGAAGCGGGTGAACATGCACTAGCTCATGTGTACTACGAAATTAGTGCGCTTGATAAAAAGGAGCCCATTAGCTTGCAAAGTGTAAACGATAAGTTAGCTGTTTTAGGCGGTCATATTGATGAACTTCCTGGTGCAGTCACTTACGCTATGTTTTGTGATTTTAAAGGCGAAAAAGGCCTGCATTTAATATTTGAATCTGACTTTGGCCCTATGACTGTATTTATAGTACCTTCTGAAAATCAATCATTTGGATTTGGTGATGATGATTTTAAAGATGAGCGCTTTGAAGGCCATATCAACCGAGGTTCACAAGCTGATACTATTTTAGTGGCAAGTGTTGGAGCACCTTTAGATACTTATAACGAACGCGTTACAGGCGCCATTCGTTGGCTTTAAAAAACAAATTTACCGCTTAGTTTCTACTGAGCGGCTTTTTTATTAAATACCCTATAATAAACCCTCCCTTTTATACCTAAAAACTCTTATTTATAAACTAATTAATTAAATTCCTCATGAAAGTAAATTATAATCGCGGCTCGATTAAAATTAAGGAATTTCATGAAGAATATCATCGTTATTTTTTCACTATTGGCATTGTTATGTGCTGCCAGTTTTGATGCACACGCACGTAAAAAATTTGGCAGCAGTAAACGCGGAAAAACGCCTGCAACACAACAAACAGCGCAAAAACAAAAAGCTAATACAACAACCCCAACGGCTGCCCCAAAAGCTAAATCAAATAAAAAAGGCATTATGGCAGGCGTTTTAGGTGGCCTTTTAGCGGGTGGCTTAATTGCAGCAATGCTAGGCGACAATTTTGAAGGTTTTCAGCTATTAGAAATGATTTTATTAGCTGGCGGGCTCTTTATTTTATTTAAGCTAGTAACGGGCTTTTTACGTGCTAATCGCGCCCCACAACTTGCAAATGCCAGTGCAGGTACAAGTGCTCAGCAAAATGCTTTTAAACAAGCACCTATCGAGCAACCAACAAGTACAGGCTTTGCAAGCAGCGCCCCACAAGGTGAAAGTGTGCCTTTTAATTTACCACCTAACTTTGACGTTAATGGCTTTTTGCAAGGTGCCCGTAGTCATTACCATACGCTACAAACTGCATGGAACAATGCCGATTACACCACAATGGCTGAATACTTAAGCCCTGCACTTGTTGCCGAGTTTAAAGCTGAACGTGAAGCTATACAAAGCGTAGAAACAGAAGTGATGTTTATTGATGCCGAACTTGTGCGCGCAGATACAAACGCGCAATCGTGGCAGGTTAGTGTTCGCTTTAAAGGTAAGTACCGTGATTTAGGCGATAAAAAAGAAGAGCCTATTTTAGAAATTTGGCACTTAGAGCGTCTAATTTCAGACGACGCTCCATGGCTAATAGTGGGTGTTGAAGATTTAATTGATACTCAATAATTTTATATTGTGTAAAACACCGCGCTTTTAGCGCGGTGTTTTTTTATTTAAAAAACAATTGACTTACCACGTCCTGATGCTTCAGAAGCGGCATCTAATTGGCCCTCTTTATTAATAATAACGTGTAAGTCACCAAAGTGATTCTCATCTATGGTGTAACCCATTTTTGTAAGCTCTGCTTTTACGCTATCGGTTAAACCTATGTGTGTTCTAATTATATTTTTAGGCCATAGTTGATGATGAAAACGAGGGCTATTTACAACCTGCTCAGCAGTCATATCAAACTCTACCGCATTTAAGATAGATTCGTACACAGAGCTAATAATTGTTGTGCCACCAGGCGAGCCTGTCACCATTTTAACGGTGTTGTCTTTAAGGAGTATTGTAGGCGTCATAGAGCTAAGCATACGCTTATGCGGCTGTATTTCGTTAGCTTTACCGCCTATTGCACCAAACACATTCATAACGCCTGGTTTGGCACTAAAGTCGTCCATTTCATCATTTAAAATAAACCCTGCACCTTCAACAACCACACCGCTACCAAACCCTAAGTTTATTGTGGTGGTATTTGCGACAGCGTTACCCATTTTATCAACGATTGAAAAGTGCGTAGTTTGCTCACTTTCTTTAAGGCCCGGTTTAATATTTTCAGTAGTCGAGATCGCGGTTAACGAAATGCCATTACTTCGCTCTTTGAGGTAGTTAATATTAGTTAATGCGCTAACTGGTACATCAAAAAAATCAGGATCGCCTAAATACTCCGCCCTATCTGCAAATACACGTTTACCTATTTCAGAAAGTAGGTGTACATACTGAGTAGAGTTATGCGCTAAGCCCGCATCTGGTTTTTGTAACTCATACATTTTAAGCCACTGTAAAATAGCAATACCACCTGAACTCGGCGGTGGCGAAGTAAGTACTTCATAACCATTCCAACTCGCTTTAATAGGTGTACGTGATTTAGCGGTATAATTTTTTAAATCATCTTGATTAATAATACCACCATGCTGGTGCATAAATTTAGCAATAATATTTGCAGTTTCGCCTTTATAAAACCCATCTTGGCCGTTATCACGGATACGCTTTAACGTTACCGCTAACTCGGGTTGCTTAAATACTTTATTAGTTTTTACATCAGCAAAATATTTTTCGAAGTTTACATTTATTTTTTGCTCTTTTAGATGGGCTATATAATGGCTAACACCTTTTGCTAACTTAGGCGGAACGACAAACCCTTGCTCAGCCAACGTTACAGCAGGCTGTACTAGTGTTTCCCACTTTAAAGTGCCATGCTTTTGATGGGCAAGCCACATACCCGCTACACTGCCAGGTACACCGCTTGCGTGAATGCCATATATTGATTTGTTTGCAATAACATTACCTTGATCATCTAAATACATATCACGATGAGCCGCTGTTGGCGCTGTTTCGCGATAGTCTATAAAATCGCCCTTGCCATCTTTTTGAATAAGCATAAATCCCCCGCCGCCAATATTGCCGGCTTCAGGAAGCGTTACTGCAAGTACAAATTGTGCCGTTATAGCCGCATCAACAGCATTACCGCCTTGCTCTAATATACTTTTAGCAGCATCGGCACTGAACGAGTCAGGCATTGCGACCGCGCTTTGCGATAAAGGCTGCGCTAAAACACTAAAAGCAGCGAACTGTAAAACCAGCACACTTTTGACGATTAATTTACGTGGTGAAAAAAACAATCCCATACAACATCCTTAATTTATTATTTTTGTTGCCCATATTAATGCACGTCATTTAAAGACAGGTCAATCTTTATACTATTGATATTTAATCATCTTCAAACTTTTTTTGAATAAAGCACCGCTGGTAAATCGCCTTGCTCATCTGTATGTGTGTAATTTTTTATAAATTGCAGACCTAACTTTTTCATTATTTTTATAGAGGCTGTATTATCTTTGAGTGCCGTTGCACTTATCGCCTTAACGTCATCTTGTTTTATAAGTTCATCACATAATGCTAAAGCCGCCTCGGTTGCATAACCATGCCCCCAACTTGATTGCTTAAAACGCCAGCCTATTTCAATATCACCGTAATTTGGTGCATCACTAAAAAAATCCATAGGCCTTATTAATACCCAGCCTATAAATGTATTGGTTTGCTTTATCGTGATACTCCACAGCCCCCAGCCTTTTAGCTCATTTCGATATGCGAGCATACGAGGTACTCCCTCATTTTTTATTTGCTCTAAAGAGGTAGGCACACCTCGCGTTAAATACTGCATTACAGCTGGGTCTTGGTCGAGCTCAAATAATTGAGGCCAATCATGCTCATTCATTAATTTGAAATTTAATCGTTTTGTTACGGGGGCGTTCATTTTCATTGTTGTATAGTCTACCTTGAATTAATTATCAGTCTCTAAAGGAGATAGCACATGAATAAATTAGCAGGTTTAGCTTTATTAGGCACTTTAATTACATTAACTGGTTGTGAAGATGCCAACGAAGTAAAAGAAGATGCAAAAGATAAAAGCGCACAAATGCAAGAAAAGCTTGGTGATGCATGGAACGACGTTAAAGAGACAACTAACGATCTTAAAAATGACGAGTCTTTAAACGAGCTATTAGAGCAAAGTAAAACAATGGGCTTAGACATGTACGACGACGGCAAAGAGATTGCGGTTGACGCATGGGTTAAAAGCAAAGAAGCTGCTGGCGAATTAACTGAAAAAACCAAGCAAAAAGCGCAAGAAATTGCTGACGAAATTGAACAAGCGCGTAAAGAACATAACGAAGGTTAATTTTACCTTCAATAATAAAAAAGGAAAGCCTCGGCTTTCCTTTTTTGTTTTCAATATTTGTTAATACTGACTAATTATATGTATTAGTTCAGACAAGATCTGACAATTCAACTTGAAAAAGTGAGAGTTACCCGTTTTGATAAAGGTGTCGAATCTTTAAATCAAAACAAACAAAAAGGTAACTCTCATGTTGCATACTAACAATCCAATCATAAAACACAAAGCTGGTTTACTTAACCTTGCCGAAGAACTAGGCAATGTATCAAGAGCCTGTAAAGTCATGGGCGTATCACGAGATACATTTTATCGTTATCAAGAACTCGTTAATGAAGGTGGTATCGATGCATTAATCGAAAAGAACCGCCGTACACCAAATATAAAGAATCGCGTTGACGAAGAAACAGAGCAAGCCGTCATTAACTATGCAGTTGACTATCCTGCTCACGGTCAACATAGAACCAGCAATGAGCTTCGTAAGTTAGGCGTGTTTGTCTCAGGTAGTGGTGTTCGTTCAATCTGGTTGCGTCACGATTTAGAAAACTTCAAAAAACGATTGAAAGCATTGGAAAACAAAGTCGCTAATGAAGGCATTATTTTATCTGACGCTCAAGTTGCTGCGCTAGAAAAGAAAAAGCATGACGATGAAGCCTGTGGTGAAATTGAAACAGCGCATCCCGGTTATCTTGGCTCACAAGACACATTTTATGTTGGTAACCTTAAAGGTGTTGGTCGTATCTATCAACAAACCTTTGTGGATACCTACAGTAAAGTCGCCTTTGCGAAGCTCTACACAACGAAAACGCCAATTACAGCGGCTGACATGCTCAATGATAAAGTATTGCCTTATTTCGAAGCTCATAAGTTGCCTATGCTTCGAATATTAACTGACCGAGGAACTGAGTATTGTGGGCGAGTAGAGCATCATGATTATCAGCTATATTTGGCAATTAACGACATCGATCATACAAAAACGAAAGCAATGTCCCCGCAAACAAATGGTATCTGTGAGCGTTTCCATAAGACGATTTTGAACGAGTTCTATCAAATCACATTCCGCAAAAAGTTGTACGATTCAATGGAAGAACTACAAAAAGATCTGGACGAATGGATGGATTACTACAACAATGATCGGACTCATCAAGGAAAAGTATGTTGCGGTCGAACACCACTTGAAACATTACTGGATGGAAAAAAGGTTTGGGCAGAAAAGAATTTAGCTCAAATCTAAACTAACAGTCACCATTAGAAAAATGGGTAACTGTCAGATCAAGTCTGAGCTAGTACAAATTATAGCTCAAAATCTTTTTTGAATTTCAAACCAAACTCGCTGCGGTCATTACTGCGCATTACACCAACAAAACCTGATTGTTGTAAGCGACCTACATCATAAACTTCATTTAGAACATTCTCGCCGTATAACGTTACTTCCATATCGCCATATGGATTCGTGTACGAAATATTAAAGCCAACCAATTCTCGAGAATCAATCGTTTCACTTTTGTTAAAAACAGATTGACCTTGCATATCACTTCTAAATGAATAATTAGCATTAAGTGCTAACGTTCCGCCATTACTTAAATCCATAAAGTAAGATGGTGCAATCATTACAGTCCAGCGAGGTGTCAGTGCTGGTGAATCACCTTTACCAATACCTTGAACCCCTTCTGATACTTCGGTAATTTCAGAGTCTAAGTAGCCTACCGCACTTCTAATTGTAAAATCATCAGTAATAGCCACTGTTGTTTCAAGCTCAATACCTTGCGCTTTAGATTGACCAGCATTTTCGACAATAGTCACAAACCCACCACCTGAAGTAGGGTCAGAGAACGGTAATGCTAAATCGGTGTAATCAGTCACAAATACCGCAAGCATCATAGACACATTTTCGTGTACTTGACCCTTTAAGCCTATTTCGTAGTTAATCGCTTTTGTTTCATCAAACGATACAAACTGGTCTGGCCCGCCAAATGGGCGCGGTGGGAAACCACCTGTTTGATAGCCTTTTTGAACTTGCCCATAGACATTCATATTATTGCTAAGCTGATAAGAAGCATTTATATCCCACGTAACTGCATCAAAATCTGCACTGACATATTTACGAGTTGGGAATGATGGGAATATAACATTTGCATCTTTTTCATCTTGTGAATAGCGAAGACCACCACCAAGCGTTAAATCGTCAGTTAAATCGTAGCTGGCATTGATGTACGCGGCATATGAGTTAGTTTCTTGGTTAATTTCAAAGTCGCCGTAACCACCAAACGATTCCGTTACACCATCATTTAATAAACCATTAGGTGTATTAAATGGGCTAAAAACAAACGGACCTGAACGTGTAAAGCCATCTTCATTAAAAAAGTAAAGACCCGATACAAAGTCCATATTATCGAATGTGGCGTTTAGCTGAACTTCAAAAGAGTACTGATCTGCACCGCCCTCTTCAGGGAATTCAGATAAGTTTAAAGGTGATGCATCATCATCTAGGCCACCTTCATACTCAGATGTACGGTAGCTTGAAATGAATTTAGCAGTATAAGTATCGTTAATTGCCCAATCAGCGGTAAACGATGTACCCCAACCTGAGTAAGACGTAGATTCAATACCAGCAACCGTTGTGCCTAGATCATCAGGGTCTGATGGAATTAAATCTTGAGTTAATAATGGGAAATCACCATTAAAAACATCATTTGGATCGAGGGGTTCTGTCAACTCAATTGTATAAGGCGACTGGCCAGATTCATTATCAACACCATCTAAAGAAAAAGTAAATGCTAAATCTGAATTAGCTTGCCACTTAAGTGCAATACGACCGCTAAACTCTTCTTCTTCGCCTATTTCTTTTTCTGGATTCGTTAAGTTAACAGCTTCGCCCACACCATCACGTGTTTTGTACGATGCACTGGCAGACATACTCACATCATCAGAAAGCGCGTTATTAAAATACACATCACCAGCAATTCGCCCACGGCTACCAACTTTTGCTGTCGTTGTAATAATACCTTCATCACCGGGTTGTTTTGTAATTACATTTACTGCACCACCTAATGTATTACGGCCATATAAAGTACCTTGTGGACCACGAAGTACCTCAACACGCTCAACATTTGGTAATGATAAGTTAGAGCCCATTTGACGGCCTAAATAAACACCATCAAGATAAACACCGACTCCAGGATCAGTAGTAATAATGTGATCTTGCAAACCAATGCCACGAATAAACACTGAAGCATGAGCCGCATTACCTACGCCATAGCGAGTAATATTAAGGTTTGGTACATATTTTCCAATATCTTCAAGGTTACTCATATTGGCTTTATCAATTAAGTTGGCACCAATTGATGTGATAGCGGTTGGAGATTCGAACAGACTCTCTGTACGTTTACGCGCTGTTACTTCGATTTTTTCAAATGCATCTTGTTTTGCTGTTGTTTTAGCTTCTTCAGCATGTATTGAGGTCGTCAGTGCAGCAAGAATTGCTATGCTTAGCTGTGAGAGGTTGCGTAGTTTCAAAATATTCTCCAAAGGATACCGTATGATTAGTTATGCGTTTATATTTTGATAATATAAATTTCAGGCATAAAAAAAGACGCTAAATAGCATCTTTCCTCTGGAGGGGTATTATATGGCAGAATTGTAAAGAAATGTATAAATTTTTCATAAAACATCTATAAAAGCGACTTATGTTGTTACTTAACCTGAACTCTGGTTAAGAGATTTACTAATATAGTGAATCATGGTGATATTTAAATTTATTTTGTTTAGCCCGATATTCTCAATAAAAACAAGGCGAATTTACGCGTCAATAGCTTGCCTACTGCAAGTAAATTCAACGTAGTTAGCGCTGAAAATAACTATTCGAGATAGATTTATTATCCAGTTCTCAAATTAATTAACGCAACCACAGCTCGGGTTTATCTACATAAAACTTATCAAAGAATTTCATTATACATTTATAGCCTTCTGACTTAATCTCGTAAAATGATAAAGTTAAACAACAAAATCATTCTGTTAATTAGATAAATTGTTTTTATGCTACTACAATTAAAGTGAATTAACATTTAAACAACAAGTAGGAAACATACATGAATAAGCTATCAGTAGCAGTAGCGGTTTGTTGCGCGATTGCAACAAACTATGTAAATGCCGAAGTAAGAATTAATGGCTTTGCATCAATTATAGGCGGAAAAAGTCTAGATAGTGAGCAAACTATTTATGGTTATGACGACGACATATCATTTAAAAATGAAAGTGTTTTTGCATTACAATTATCAGCGGATTTACAAGAGAAATTAACAGCCACTGCACAGATTGTTGCTCGTGGTGACAATGATTTTGATGCCGATTTTGAATGGGCTTATTTAACATATCAATTAAACGATGAAATACAAATAAGCGCAGGTAAAATGCGAGCTCCATTTTATAAGTACTCTGATTTTTTAGATGTAGGCTATGCATATAGATGGGTACGTCCCCCACAATCAGTATATAGCATTGCTTTTTCAACATATGAAGGATTAAGCTTGCTATATGATACTCAAATGGGTGATTGGGACTCTTCATTACAACTTATTTATGGATCGTATGATGGAAACCTCAACGGCTCTGCTTCTAAAACTATATTAAATGATTTTACTGGTATTAACTGGTCTGTAACACGAGACTGGTTTAGTGCGCGAGTAGCATATTTACAGGCAGAGTCATCTACAGAGCTATCAACCGATAGCTCACTATATGGCTTATTAGCGACATTGAACGAAAATGGTCTTGTCGAGCAAGCAAAAAGTTTAGATATAGATGAAGAAGATGCACGGTTTTACGCTTTAGGCTTTTCTATAGATTATAATGATGTGCTTTTTGATGCTGAATACACTAAGTTAAACCCAGGTGACAGCCTACTACCAGAAGAAACACAATACTATGCATCTATCGGTTATCGAATGGATGAAATAATTGTTCATTTTACTTATGAAGATAATGATGATGCTAATGACTCATCAAGCTATGATCAAATACCAGAGATCCCTGCACTAAACGCTGCAATTAATGGCTCTTTTGATGCATTCAATGCCCAAGATAATGTCTATACAATAGGTGTTCGTTATGATTTTCATCCTTCAGCAGCCTTTAAAATTGACTTCAGCCGATATGAAAATAACATAACAGACACTGAAACTGATGTTGTTGCTGTCGGCGTTGATTTAGTATTTTAATTGGAGCAAATGATGAAAAAAATTATTTTAGCTGGCGTATTTTCATTGTGCTCAATCAGCACCTTTGCAGAAGTAGCCGTTATTATTAATCCGAGCAACGCAAGTAATATTGATGCGGACACAATCAAAAAGATCTACTTAGGAAAAAGTAAGTCATTTGACAATGGAACAAAGGTCAATCCTGTAAATCAAAATGACAATGCAATAGCCGACGAATTTAATGATAAAGTTGTTGGAAAATCGAGTAACCAACTTAATGCATACTGGTCGAAACTTATATTTACAGGCAAAGGAACTCCCCCTGTAAAATTAGATAACGACCAAGCAGTGCTAGATTTTGTAGCAGCAAATGGTGATGCTATAGGTTATGTCGAAAGTGGGAAAGTAAATGATAAAGTCAAGGTCGTTGGAAAGTTTTGAGACTAACCTTATTGTTAAGTGCTTATCCGATATAAAACAGCGTTAGCAATACACATATTTAAAATATGAATTAACAAAAAATACAAAAATTGTAACTTAGCCTGCTAAGTTACAATTTTTCTTGTCATTGAATGACCTTCCATTTTCAACTAATTAAAACCTCAATAATCCCAACAATATTAATCGTCAATACTTATCCTGTGTCGGGAGTCACATTATTAATATAACAAATAACAACAATTCGTATAATTATTATTATCACCTTTAAAAAGAAGCACTTATATTTTATATAATATTATAAACGTCTCTATTTATTAGATATATTTTAAATAAGTACCTATAATGAAAATGAAATCAACATTTAAATTAAACAGGAAATACATATGAAAAAGCTATCTGTAGCAGTAGCGGTATGTGCAGCTTTAGTATCAAGTTATACAAGTGCTGAAGTACGAATAAATGGATTTGCATCAATTGTTGGCGGAAAAAGCCTAGATAGTGATAGCACATTATATGGGTATGACGACAACATTTCGTTTAAAAACGAAAGTGTATTTGCGCTGCAGTTATCTGCGGATTTGCAAGATAAGTTAAGCGCAACAGCTCAAATTGTAGCCCGTGGTGATAATGATTTCGACGCGGAGTTTGAGTGGGCATATGTTACTTATGAGTTTTCAGATGAGTTGCAGTTAAGCGCAGGTAAAATGCGAGTTCCTTTTTACCGTTATTCTGACTTTATTGATGTAGGCTATGCCTATAGATGGGTTAGGCCTCCACAATCTGTTTACAACATTCCATTTTCAACTTATGAAGGCTTAAGTCTACTACACAACACTCAATTAGGTGATTGGGATTCAACCCTACAGGTTATTTACGGTGGTTTTGATGGTGAAATTGATGCTGTAAGTGCTAACGATAAAGCCGAGTTAAACAATTTTGCAGGTATAAACTGGACAATGTCTCGCGATTGGTTAAGCCTCCGTGCAGCTTACTTAGTTGCTGAAACCTCTTTTGAGCTTGATTCAAATGACTCAACAGGCGCAGCATTGAACGGCCTGGAAGATATACTTAGAGCAAGTAATTTGACTAGCCTAGCGGATGATATAGCTATTGATGAAGATAATAGCACATTCATTGGTTTAGGTTTTTCAATTGACTACAACGACATTTTGTTTGATGCAGAATACACACAGCTTGAAGTTGAGAACAGTATTTTAGCTGAGCAATCTCAATATTATGCATCAGTAGGTTACAGATTAGATGACGTCATCATTCATTTCACCTATGAAGACAATGACGATAAACATGATTCTTCTCGTTTTGATAAAATTCAAGCGATTCCAAGTCTTAATGCCGCAGTGAATGGCGCTTTAGAAGGTGTTCGTGCACAAAGTAATGTTTACACTATTGGTGCTCGATACGACTTCCACCCTTCTGCTGCATTTAAAATAGATTTTAGTCGATTTGAAGATGACATAACAGATACAGAAACTGATGTTATTGCTGTAGGCATAGACCTAGTATTTTAATTGGAGCAAACCATGAAGAAGTTAATTTTAGCCAGTGCACTAACATTATGCTCAATCAGCGCCTCTGCTGAGGTAGCTGTTATCGTAAATGCGAGTAATACAAGTAACCTTGATGCAGATACAATCAAAAAGATTTATTTAGGTAAAAGTAAATCATTTGATAATGGTGCGAAAGTGAATCCAGTCAACCAAAATGGCAATAGTGTTGCCGATGAGTTTAATGATAAGGTTGTTGGTAAATCGAGTAGTCAGCTCAATGCCTATTGGTCAAAGCTGGTATTTACAGGTAAAGGAACCCCTCCTGAAAAGCTAGATAATGATCAAGCAGTACTCGACTTTGTTGCAGCAAACAACGACGCAATAGGTTATGTTGATAGTGCAAAGGTCAATGATAGCGTAAAGGTAGTTGGTAAATTTTAATTTACTGATGAATAAAAAAAACCACAATTATTTTTAATTGTGGTTTTTTTAGTTTTAATAAATATAGTTACTTAAAAGTATTACTACTCTATTCTAAATTTAGCTGTTGCATCTAATAAGTTATCTGATAGGTAATGAAGGTTTTTAGCAACATCACGTGCTGCCAATAATGAGTCCATGGTATCCTCAAACGATACGTGCATATTCGATACGTTTTCTACTACCATTGCAGCTACAGAGGTTTGTTCTTCCGTAGCAGCAGCTATTTGAGAGTTCATTCCATTTATCTCGAGCATTTGCTCTGCAATTTTTTCAATAGAAATCCCTGTTTTTTCTGCTGCGGTCGCATTATCAGTAGCCATGTCTCTTGCCGAAGTCATCGCTGTCACAGATTCATTAGCAGCCGTTGTTAATGCACCTAATAACTCGCGTATTTCATTGGTCGAATGTGCTGTACGAGATGCTAATTCTCGAACTTCATCAGCTACAACAGCAAAACCACGGCCATGCTCACCAGCACGAGCTGCCTCAATGGCGGCGTTAAGTGCAAGTAAATTAGTTTGATCTGCAATAGAAGTAATTACATTCAATATTTGTGATACATTTTTTGTATCATCCGCCAGTTTATTTATTGTAGTAGCAGCTTGGTTTATTTCATTACTAAGCGTGCGAGATGCAGTTACTGACATCTGTACTTGAGTTCTGCTTTGTTCGACCTCTTTTTCTGCTGTTTCAGCAGCATGGGAAGCACTAGCGGCTGATTGAGAGATATCACCAACGCTTTGCTTCATTTCTTCCATTGATTGCTTAACAATTTCAGCATCGGTAGTTTGTTTCGTTGTGGCACGCTCAGCTTGCTCCATCCCCTGAACAAGTCGCGTAGAATTTTCCATCAAAGGTTCGCACACGGCAATAACCTCAAGTACAGTTTCTCTAAGCAGAGTAATAAACGCATTAAAGTTAATTGATACTTGCCCTATTTCATCTTCAGAGCTTACTTTTAATTGTGTACTAAGAGAGCCTTTACCGCTTGCTAATAAGCTTAAGTTATTTGCAGCATCACTAGCTGACGAACCAATCCCTCTGGCAATCCAGACGGCCATAAATAATAGTAATATTAACGATACGACGGATACGACTAGCATTAAAGTTAATGCATAGTCAGAACGATCTTTGGTACTAGTAACAAGTTCAAAAAAACGATTGTCTGCTTTTTGTTGCGCACTTTTAAAATTACTTAAGACCTCGTTATAAAGAGATGTTTTTAACTGAGCTTGCTGTTGAATTTTACTAAAATCAGCAGTGCCACTAACCATCCCATTGGCAATAATCGAAGATATCTCTTCATAATTAGCTAACTGCTTTTTTGTCTCACTGTTTATATAGGATTCATTTATCTGTTCAATTAAATTAATATTCGTTTCTAACAATTTATAAGTGTCACTTGCTTTAACAACAAGGTCTTGCTCACCGAATGTGACAGCTTGAGTATAAAGCTCGTCTAACTTTTCTAAAGTACTAACATTTTCTGAAGTAAGCTTAACAACCTTGTATGTAGAGCTCTCCATTTCATTAAGTGATATCCTATTATCATTCATTGCAAAATAATTGATCAGAACGATCGCTAAAAAAGCCAAAACTGCAATACATGTTATTGCATGTATTTTTTTAGTTATGCTTAGGTTTTGAAAAGAGAAGCCTGCGGCCATATTGATTACCTTATTTTATTGTCTATAACTATTATCGGCTTAATAACCATAAGTGTTAACTATATTTGTAATATTTCTAGTTTTTTTGTGATTTTTCGCGAATTTATATGAAATAATTTAAAAACAGGCTGAGTAGTTCGAAAAACAATCAAAATTATTTTTATTAAAAAAAAACCAGTAACATTGCTGTTACTGGTTTATTAAATTTGGTGCGGATGGGGGGACTTGAACCCCCACGCCCTAAAGCACCACCCCCTCAAGGTGGCGTGTCTACCAATTCCACCACATCCGCATTTCAAGCTTTCGCTTAAGTGTTAAACTTAATGATTTAAATGAGGAATATAAATCGTCTAACATTTATTTAAGTTAAATTAATTTGGTACGTCAGAGCTTTTCTCTTTCGTAGATGTTACAGGAACATCCTCTTCTACAGGAGACACTGTTTCAACTGCAGGCGCTGCTTCTAGATTTTCCCATTCGTCAGTCTTTTTAATTTGACCCGCAGTAAGGTTACCTAAAACAATGCTTAAAACAAAAAATACAGTTGCCAAACTTGTCGTTGTTTTCGTCATGAAATTACCAGCACCTGACGATCCAAAAACAGTAGCAGACGCACCGGCACCAAATGAAGAGCCCATATCTGCGCCTTTACCTTGTTGGATTAAAACCATACCAACTAATGCCAAGGCAACAACTAAATAAACTACTAATAAAATTTCGTACATCTTATACGGTTCCTTCTGCACTTTTACAAATTGCAATAAATGAATCTGCTTTTAGACTAGCACCACCAATTAGGCCACCGTCTATATCTGTTTGTGCAAATAATAATTCGCTATTTTTTTCATTAACGCTACCACCATATAAGATGGTAAGCCCTTGTGCTAAATTGCCATCTAATGAAGCAATTTTATCACGGATAAATTTGTGAACGTTTTGTGCCTGTTCTGGCGATGCAGTTTTACCTGTGCCGATGGCCCAAACGGGTTCGTATGCTATCACAGAATCTTTTAGTGCCGCTACACCTAATTTATTAATTATTGCATCAATTTGTGTAGAAACGACAAGCTCAGTTTTACCATTTTCTTGCTCTGTTTCACTTTCACCCACACATAAGATTGGAATGAGACCAACATTTTGAGCTCGAGCAAATTTTTCAGCGACCGTAGTATTACTTTCATTATAAATACTACGTCGTTCTGAATGACCTACTAGCACGTACTTCGCGCCTAAATCTTTAATAAGTTTCGCATCAACTTCACCGGTAAAGGCGCCTGGTTCGTTTTCAGAAACAGTTTGCGCTCCTGTACAGACTCCGGTTAAAACCATTGATGATACTAATGGGAAAGGGGGAAATAAGACAATGTCTATCTCTTTTGATTTAACATTGTTGATGGCACCAGACATTTCTTTAATTAGCTCTAACGAACCGTTCATTTTCCAGTTGCCTGCGACCATTGGCTTGCGTATTGCCATTTTTCCACTCCACATTAGAAAGCGGGCGAGATATTAACTTTTCTCGCCCAAAGTTACAAGAGGTTATTGTTATCAATCAGTTTATTTGCTCATAGATTCGACAACTGTCGCAATTTTTTGCGCACTATCGAGTACTATTTTTTCTTGTTCTGCTTCAACCATAACACGCACAACAGGCTCAGTACCTGATTTACGAAGTAAAACGCGCCCTTTATCGCCTAAGCTTTTCTCTACTTCGGCAACAGCTGCAAGGACCTCTGTTGTACTCGTTGGATCAGTTCCCGGTGTATAACGTACGTTAATCATTTTCATTGGGTATTTAGTAAAGCCTGCACCTAAGTCTTGTAGAGTACGGTTTTGTGCAACCATTGCAGCCAATACTTGTAGGCTTGAAATAATACCATCTCCGGTACTTATCAAATCTAGATTTAGAACATGGCCCGAGCTTTCCCCACCAATTTTCCAACCCTTCTGTTGTAGTAATTCCATAACGTAGCGATCGCCTACTTTACTACGTGCGAACTCAATTCCTTTGGCTTTTAAAGCATTTTCAAGACCCATGTTAGACATAACAGTCCCAACTACGCCACCACCTAAGTTATCTTCTTGGGCTGCTTGACACGCAATTATATAAACTAGATCATCACCATCAAATACACGGCCATTATGATCAACCATCATAACGCGATCACCATCACCATCATAAGCAATACCTACGTCTGCTTTAAATTCAAGTACTTTACGTTTAAGTGTATCTACGTGTGTAGCACCACATTCATGATTTATGTTTACGCCATTTGGCTCACACGCATGGGTAATTACTTCAGCACCAAGTTCGCGCATAACAGAAGGAGCAATATGATATGTAGCACCATTAGCACAATCAACGACGACTTTGAGACCCTCTAATGACAAACCTTGTGGAAACTGACTTTTACAAAATTCTATGTAACGACCATCTGCACTGACTAAACGAGATGCTTTACCTAATTTATCAGATGCAACGCAAGTCATTGGCTCATCAAGCATCGCTTCTATTTGAAGCTCTACGGAATCAGCTAGCTTTAGGCCTTGTCCGTTAAAAAACTTAATACCATTATCGTAATAAGGGTTGTGTGATGCACTAATTACAATTCCCGCTTCCGCACGAAACGTTTGCGCTAAATAGGCAACAGCAGGCGTTGGCATAGGGCCAAGTAACACGACGTCAATACCTGCGGCAATTAACCCAGCTTCAAGTGCTGTTTCAAGCATATAACCTGAGATACGTGTATCTTTACCAATAATTACTTTTTTAGTGCCACCCAGAGATAAAACACGCCCTGCAGCCCAACCTAATTTCATAGCAAACTCTGGGTTAATAGGTGCTGTACCAACTAATCCACGCACTCCATCAGTGCCAAAATATTTTCTTTCTTTCATTATTGTATTCCTTGTTCGCAGGCTCGTAATACACTAAGCACGTCTGCGGTTTCTTTTACGTCATGTACGCGAATAATTTTTGCGCCATTTTGCGCCGCGATTAGCGCACCTGCTAAGCTACCTGCCAATCGCTCACTTGTTTCTCTATTTAATAAATTACCTATCATCGATTTACGAGATAAACCAGCCAATAATGGCAAACCCAATTTATTAAAATCATTAAACTTAGCCAATATTTGATAGTTATGGTTAAGCGTTTTTCCAAATCCAAAACCGGGATCTAGGATAAGTCGTTCAAACTTAATCCCGGCTGTTTCACAGGCTTTAATACGTTGACTAAAAAACATATTTATATCTGCAAACAAATCATCATAATGAGGTGCACATTGCATACTGCGAGGTTGCCCTTGCATATGCATTAAACAAATTGCTACATCTTCATAGTACGCAACCGTTTCTAACGCATCTAATTCTTGCAAAGCTCTTACATCGTTGACTATATCAGCCCCTGCGAGTATTGCTTGTTCCATTACTTGCGCTTTACTGGTATCAATTGAAATAACGCAATCACTGTGCTCACGTATTGCTTTAATAGCGGGAATTACGCGGGCAAGTTCATCTTTCAAACTCACATTTGGTGCGCCGGGGCGGGTAGATTCTCCGCCTATGTCTACAATTTTCGCACCATCATCCAATAACTGCATTGCACGTTTCAGTGCTATTGTTGGGTCTAAAAACAGCCCACCATCAGAAAATGAATCCGGCGTTACATTTAATATTCCCATAATAACGGGCTTTTCAATATTAAGCGTACGTCCTCTGGGAAGCTTTAATATGTTAGTCATTGCCAACCTTTATTCTTTTTCCAATAAAATTAAATTAATGATCTATTATAGCGATAAGTAAATAGCTTAATTACAAGGCGGAATTATGATATATAGTTATTCTATATAAATAATTTCTCAGCGAAGTTAGTGAGTTATTTAATTCGCTAGAATGAACATCCATCAATAAAATTGGTATAAATAACTGATACAAAAAAGCCCCGAAGTACGGGGCTTTCATTCGCTATTTTAACGATTATTCAGCTTTATCATCAAGGTTTGTTTCATCTTTTTTCGATGAATCATCCGATTTTTGACTCTCATCGCTAACTGGCTCTTGAGATTCTTCAGCTTTTACCGGTTTTGCTTCATGGCGGTCATGTGCATCACGCGGTTCACGCACTGGTTGGCGTGCCATTAAATCATCAATTTGCTTAGCATCAATAGTTTCATACTTCATCAGGGCATCTTTCATTGAGTGAAGAATATCAATGTTTTCTTTTAATATTTCTTCTGCTCGTTGATAGTTACGATCTGAAAGTAATCGAACCTCTGCATCAATTATCTTTGCTGTGTCGTCTGACATGCTAGATGCACGACTGCCGCCGCCACCCATATACATTTCATTTTGATCTTCAGCGTAAAGTAACGGACCTAGCTTTTCACTTAAACCCCAGTGTGTAACCATTTTACGAGCAATATCTGTAGCTCGTTCAATATCATTACTCGCACCTGTTGTTACTTTATCAGCACCATAAATAAGCGCTTCAGCAATTCGACCACCGTAAAGGCTAGAAATCATTGATTCTAAAAGCTCTTTTGAATGACTAACACGGTCTTGTTCAGGCAAGTACATTGTTACACCTAGCGCACGGCCACGTGGAATAATAGATACTTTGTAAACTGGATCATGTTCAGGAACCATACGGCCCACAATTGCGTGACCTGCTTCATGATACGCAGTCATTGCTTTTTCTTGCTCGCTCATCACCATGGTTTTGCGTTCTGCACCCATCATGATTTTATCTTTAGCAGCGTCAAATTCAGCCATACTTACAACACGCTTATTGCCACGTGCGGCATAAAGTGCAGCTTCATTTACTAAGTTTGCTAAATCAGCACCGGAGAAACCTGGGGTACCTCTTGCAATAAGTGCCGCTTCAACGTTATCGCCTAATGGCACCTTACGCATGTGTACTTTAAGTATTTGCTCACGGCCACGAATATCAGGTAAACCTACTTCTACTTGACGGTCAAAACGACCTGGACGAAGTAATGCTGGGTCTAATACATCTGGTCGGTTAGTTGCTGCAATAACGATAATACCTTCGTTACCACCAAAGCCATCCATTTCTACTAGCATTTGGTTAAGTGTTTGCTCACGTTCGTCGTTACCGCCGCCCATACCAGCACCACGTTTACGACCAACAGCATCAATCTCATCTATAAAGATAATACAAGGCGCTGCTTTTTTAGCTTGCTCAAACATGTCACGTACACGTGATGCACCAACACCTACAAACATTTCAACAAAATCTGAACCAGAAATTGTAAAAAACGGTACTTTCGCTTCACCCGCAACAGCCTTTGCAAGTAACGTTTTACCAGTACCAGGAGGACCAACCATTAGTACGCCTTTAGGAATACTACCGCCAAGTTTTTGAAACTTAGAAGGGTCACGTAAAAAGTCTACCAATTCGGTAACATCTTCTTTCGCTTCATCACAACCAGCAACATCTGCAAACGTTGTTTTAATTTGATCTTCGCTCATTAAACGCGCTTTACTCTTACCAAATGACATAGCGCCTTTACCGCCGCCGCCTTGCATCTGACGCATGAAGAATATCCATACACCAATAAGCAGTATCATTGGGAACCAAGAAATAAATATACTTGCTAAAAATGACTGTTCTTCAGGTTTTACACCTTTCACATTCACATTACTTTTTAATAAGTCATTTAAAATATCTTTGTCATAAATAGGCATAATCGTTTGAAAACGTTCGCCACTGGTTTTAGTACCTGTAATTGTCCCACTGGTACTTTCAATTGCCACTTCTTGTATAGAGCCATTTCGGGCGTCTTTAACAAATTGACTATAGCTTGTCTGACGATCAACTTGATCGCCACCATTAAAGCTCTGAAAGACTGACATCAGCACAACTGCAATGACCAGCCATAGTATTAAATTTTTCGCCATATCGCTCAAGGGGTTAACCTCTTGTATCCAATTAATTTAAATTCAACTAAACGCCAAGCAACTGTACTACAGTTTGTATCCAGTCGCTACTATATATACTTCCCGAGAACGGGCACGCGAGGCATCAGGTTTACGTATCTTCACTACTTTAAAACTATTACGTACGTCTTGTAAGTATTGATCAAAGCCTTCACCTTGAAACACTTTAACAATAAATGCACCATTTTTCTTTAGCACTTGGCTACACATATCTAATGCAAGCTCTACCAAATACATACTACCAGCTTGATCAACTGAATTATTACCACTCATATTTGGTGCCATGTCAGAGAATACCACATCAACATTTTTCCCATCAATGCGTTTTAATAATGCATTTAATACAGCCTCCTCACGAAAGTCACCTTGTAAGAAGTCTACACCTGCAAGGGAATCCATCGGTAAAATATCACATGCTATTACTTGACCTTTATCACCCACTTTTTCGGCTAAATACTGTGACCAACTACCCGGCGCGGCCCCTAAATCTACCACTGTCATACCCGGACGCAGTATCTTATCTCTGTTCTGAACTTCATCTAATTTAAAAACCGCTCTAGAACGCCAGCCTTTTTTTTGCGCTTCTTGAACATATTTATCATCAAAATGTTCTTTCAGCCATCGCTGTGAACTGGCTGACTGTTTTTTATTTGTCATAAATTAACACGCAACTAATTAGTAATATTCTTTAGATGGCGGTAGAATACCCTTAATTCAAGCCATATTCAGCAAAATTTGTATAAACATGACATTATCAAATAAACAAAAGCAGTTTTTAAAAGGTCAGGCACATAGCCTCAAGCCAGTAGTTTTACTAGGTTCTAACGGTTTAACCGAAGGCGTAGTAATGGAAATTAAAAGTGCGTTAGAAATTCACGAATTGATTAAAGTGAAAGCACCGACTGACGATCGTGAAACTAAAGCTCTTATTTTTGAAGCTATCGTACGTGAAACTGGTGCGACTAAGTTACAAACAATTGGTCACACTATTGTACTTTATCTTCAAAGTGCTGAGAGAAAAATACATTTACCACGTAACTAAATTACTATTCTAAGTAACCTAGTGTGTTTAATGAAAAAACCAGCTTAATGCTCAGGGCAAGAGCATGAAAAAAGTCTATGCGTTCAGTACCGTTTCAAGGTAGGCTGTACTTCGCATAGCTTTTTTCTGTTTTGCGGGCATGCCTTTACTAAAACTTTTTTCTGCTTTTAGCTGATTAAATGCGATGTGTCTCAGCCCCGCAAATACAGGTGCTGCACCTTCGCGCCTAATTCGACACTCATCTTCTTTAAATCCTACATCTAAACGCCAATGTAATCCATTTTCTATTTGCCAATGTTGTCGTGCTCCTCTCGCGAGTTCTTCCGCTGTTAAATTCGCTGAACTAATATAGTATCTATAGCATAACTCATTGCTTAATTTACCTTTTTCTTTTCTATAAGAAACAATAACACCCACTGTTTTTACACCTTCCCAGTGTATCGTTTCTGATAAACCGCTCACGTTATGGCTCACTGCACAGCACCTAAATTCTTCTCTATTTTTTTGATAATCGGCTTCGTTAAACAAGAGCCCATCAGATGCTTGTCGTGCTACCTCAGGTAATAACACATCTTCTATTTGTGACAGTAGCCTTTTATGGTTTGCTTTTACCGCAAGTAAGTAATCGGCTTCTTTACCTACTATTTTTTTTGCAATTGATTTTTGACACCCCATAGCGTCAATCGTTACTAAGCAGCCTTTTATCTCTAATAATTCAAGCAGCTCTGGCAACGCTTTTATTTCATTCGACTTTTTATCAACAGGGCATTGTGCCAAAACAACACCATTTTCGCATGCAAATGCACTGATCATATAAAGCGCATCGCGTCTATCTGACTGATTAAATGAACCTTTCAATCGTTTACCGTCAATAGCAACTACACCGCCTTGAGTTAATTTGGAGCAGGCTTTCATCCAAGAAGAAAAGGAATCTTGGAATTGCGTCATGTCAATACGGCTCATTACACGAGCAATTGTGTCATGGCGAGGGATCCCTTGTTCAAGAAGAACATATTTTCTGAGCCAATCTAGTCTATCATGACCAAAATCTTCAATCTCTTCCCAGCCCTGACAGCCTGAAACAACAGCGCTAACAGCTAAGAATATGATATCAAATAGTTTATGAACAACTTTACCTTGTTGGCGAGGGTCGTCGATTGATTCGAAATATTTAAATAGCTGAATGTTAGACATGGGGATGCTCCTTAAAAAAGGAGTATAAGATCATACTTTTAAGTCAAGGTAAAGTTCGTGATCTTGCCCTGGCTTAATGCTGGTTTTTTGTTATTTAACGTTTTAAATTAAAAGCTCATTTTATGATGGGTTACATCATATTCACTGCCAGTACTACTGGGCTTCTTATTTAATATAAAGTACTGAGTAAATTGTGTTTCACTCATTGCTGGCACTTTTTCATTCGAAAGTAGCTCGGCTAATTGCGGTGTTGTATTACTGTGCCCAATAACAACAACTACACCTTTTAGTTTTAGTAACTCATTTTTTAAATCACTTAGCTCACCTGCGTTATACACATTTACGTCGATATTAAAATATGCCTGCAAAGGAGCTGCTGTTTGTAACGTACGTTTATAGTTGCTGCTGAAAATATGTATCTTTTGATATTCTTTAAAAAAAGTAACTAAATTATTTGCACGTGCCTTTCCCGCCTCTGAGAGCGCTGGATTTTTACCCGCTAATTTTTCGCTATGACGAAACAAATATATTTCATCCGGTGTTGCAAATGCCAAACTACAATTAAATAACATAACTAAAAAAATGATTGCTAATATTATTTTATTATTCATATTTTTTTACCTCGTTTGTATTCTAATAGTCTGTCGATGAATTCAGTCGTTAGTTCATTGATTACGCCAGTTTCAGCATTAACTATTAAGCTAAAACCAATATTTAAGTGAGGAAATACAACCACATCACTCCTATAGCCTTGCACCCACCCGCTATGATAATAAAGCGTTTCTTCCGCGTAGTTATAAACACGCCAGCCTAAGCCGTAATATGCTTCATTAAGATGCTTTTTCCACACCCTGCGATACAGTTCTTTTTTTGTATGTGTATAAGGACGTGTTTGTTTTGCTAACGCATCTAGCGATAGAACATCAGGGTATTGTCCTAGTTGCGCCTTTAACCAAATAGCCATGTCACTAGCACTGGCATTAACACCTGCTGCGGGCCCTACTTTATAGTAATTTTTTTTAAGTTTAGCAGTATACCAACGCTTTTTACCACGCACGTGAGGGAGTGCAAAATTTTTATCTTTTACCATACCGTCATAACCTAAACTGGCATCTGCCATTTTCAGAGGTAAAAAAACAGCTTTACTTAACCATTGGGAATAATTTTTATTTGTAGCGTGAAAAATTACATCGTCAATTAAGCTAAACATTACATTTTGATAACCGTAGCATTGTCCGGGTTCACAAATTGGCTTAACGCTAAGTAGCTTTTCAACAATATCGGGGTAGCGCATACGCGACTCAATTAAGTTATCGTATGCATTTGGTACTAAACCACTTGAGTGACTTAAAAGGTGAAATACTTTTAAATCATCTTCATACACTGTGTTTTTGAACTCTGGAATATAATTACTTATTGGTTCATCTAACCTTAATATACCGTCAGAGGCTAGCTTTGCAGCTAACGAACCTGCAAAGGTTTTAGACACAGATGCCAATCTAAAACGAGTATGAGCATCAATACTTTGCCCATTACGTGCTTTGGTAGCTCCTATCGGATGAATGTAGTCACTATTTTGAATATTAACTATCGATAATGCCGCACCGGGAATACCTTTACTCTTTAGTTTCTTTTCGGCATAGCGACCGTACTTTTTTACAAATGAATCCCAACCGGGATCCGCTTTTGCTACGACATCTATTGAGCTAAGCAATAAACACAGCGCTAAAAGGCTATACAATACAGGGGGGAGGTACTTCATTTTTTATAATTTTTATCTTTTTAAACTACATCTAGGTACATAATATCATGAAGTTTTGTTTGGACTAACGTACAATACGACGATTATTGTATTTTTAGTGGGTGTGAAGTACTTATGCGTTTTTTAGTTGTGTCACTTTTTATTTTATTTTTAAGCGGGTGTGTTATCACAAAACAACTAGCGGAGCCTTTGGCTATGCCGTTGAAGCCTAACTTAAAAAGCCAAACATACCAGCTTGAATATGAAACGACTCATTCGTCACCAAAAGTTAAATCTGTTCAATTACCTGCGCATAAAGTTATAAAAAATCAAACTGTTAAGATAATTTCAGACAAAGCAAGCCTAACAGACACACTATTATCGCAAATAAGCCAAGCATTAAACGACAAAGCATTAAAAGTAACGACAAAAAATAATAGTGACTATGTTCTTACTATACAGCAGCTTGATTTGTCATTTACAGACGATACAAAATATTTAATTAAACAGCCACAAAAACCCTTTTCGTTTTATACAGAGGTTGCCCAACAGTACCCAATTCAACAATGTGCCACTATTTTTGCTCAAGTCAGCATGCGTCTAACTCATAAAAAGTCTGGCGACATTGTCTGGTTTGCTAAGTCTTCAATCGACAGCGCAAGCTTTCATCGTGAGCCGCTAGTGTATAGTTTTAATGAAGAACAAAAAATTACGAATGAATTAGAAGTTGTTGCCTTTATCCACCAGCAAAATACAGAAGAGGCACGTTTAGCAAGGTTAGGTAAAGAAATACAAATTCCTAGCTACAAAACACTATCTAAGTTATCAAGCTTAACAAAGCTTACCGGTCCATGTAATCGTACAGAAATAAGTGCATTAACCCCCATGATGCAATTTTATTTAAGCAGTATATTAATCGATAAAATTAAAGTTCAGTAATTTCTAATGTTTGCTACATTTTTTTACAGATTTAAGGAACGTATTAACAATATACTACGCTTTATAACATATAATAATTAGGCTCTTTTGAGATGAAAAACGCTTTACTTAATTATACTTTTTTTATCATTACACTCCTATGTATGAGTATTTTTAGTACTTCAAGTATGGCAAGTAATCGTTATTATGCTGATAACACCTTAGAGCCAACTCAAGGTTTTGCATGGGATTGGAGCGCTGGTGTTGGTTATCATATCGGTGACTCTTACCTAATAGGTGTCGACTCTTATGACCATGGAATGCTGGTTGACTTAACACTTGCCCTATCTTATGAAAATTTTTATCTCGACTTTGATCATAATCAACTAAGTGGCGGCCTTGTTGTAGGTTACAGCCTGATAGACAAGTTTGATTGGGGTCTCGATATTTTAGGTACAAATGTTCAAAGTGGCTTTAACGATAAAGGACTTGGTCTATACAATGATGGCATTATCGATGAGTTAAGGGGTATAAAAACACGTAACTACGATTTTGATACCGGACTCAGATTAACTCGTCGATTTGAAAACTCACAAATTTCTTTTGAATACCTTCATGACATTTCTGGCACACATAATGGCTGGATCGTAAATACCTTTTTTAGCCATATTTTACCCTGGCGTAACTGGGAGTTTAGAACTGGAGTTGGGTTGAGTGCTTACTCTAGTGACTTCACCAATTATTATTTTGGTATAGACAGTAGTGAAGCGACGAGTGATCGTCCAATTTATAGAACAAATGCAAGTAGCAGTATGATGTTTGAATTCCATGCTGAGTACCCAATTAACCAAGATTGGGTCTTTTTAGCAGGATGGCTGACGACTTGGTTTTCAAATGAGATTGATGAAAGCCCTATTATTACTCGAAGATATCAACACCAAGCCAAGGTAGGCCTTCGTTATGTATTCTAGATGGGTCTGTGCTTTTCTGCTTTTCCCTACGGCATTTTTATCAAAAGCAGATGAAATGCCCAATGCTCTTATTGCGCTTCCAGATACTTGTGTCGCACTTAGAGAAGGAAGAAACTGTTATGCTGATATCACTCTAACATGGCATCAGCCAACGTTTGGCAATTACTGCTTACGCGATGCGACCTCAAAGTACATTATGCAATGCTGGCTTAAACAAAAGGAAGGAACTTTTAATTATGCTTTTGATTCACAGCAGAGTATCTCATTTGAGCTCTTTGATAGTAATACATCTAAAGTTATTAGCCTTACAGAAGTAAAACTACAGTGGGTATATCAAAACAGACAAAAGAAACGCCGTTGGCGATTATTTTAATAAACACATTAAGGATAATTTATGAATAACTACGGCACTATTTTACTCGTTGAAGATGATGTATCGCTCGCTCAGTGGGTTGCAGAATACTTAACGGAGCAAGGTTATACGACCCATGTATGCCATCGAGGCGACGAGGTTATTGGCCAAGTAAAAACCTTAAATCCTAGCATTGTCCTACTTGATATTATGCTTCCTGGACAAGACGGAATTAGCGTATGCAGAGAACTGCGTAGCTTTTATAACTCCCCTATTATAATGCTCACCGCACGCGATGAAGAAATGGATGAAGTAATAGGGTTAGAAGTTGGTGCAAGTGACTATGTCATGAAACCAGTTCGCCCTCGTGCACTTTTAGCTAGAATTAAAGCTGCACTTCGCCAAAATAATGAACCAAACAAATCACTGGCAAACGAAAAATTAATAACGGTTGGCGCGCTGAGTATTAACACAGAATCTAGAAGCGTAAAATTAAACGATCTTGATATAAATATATCCAGCGCAGAGTACTTACTTCTTCACTATTTAACGAGTAATGCGGGTCAAGTCGTATCACGTGATGCTGTTTTTAAAGCAACAAAAGGCCGTGAGTATGACGGCTTGGATAGAAGTGTTGACGTACTTATTTCAGCACTGCGCAAAAAATTTAATGATGATCCACAAAATCCGACTAAAATTAAAACTATATGGGGACGAGGTTACTTACTCGTATCTACCGCATGGTAAAAAGTGATACATAAGTGAAGAAGTTTTATATTTCACTACTTAGCAGTGCGCTTTTATCTATCGTTGTACTTGGCTGGTTAATTGATGCATTTAGCCAACAAACACAAACCTCAGAAGATGAATTTAGTGTGCAAAGTAAGATGATAATGGGCTTTAGCAAACAATTAGCTAATATCCCAACTTCTGAACGTGGTCGTTATGTAAAGCAACTAGCGAATGAGTTTAATTTATTAATTGATTACAAGCACAATGAATCTCTCGCACTACCTCCTTCATTATTATTACAGATGCACACTGCCGGTGGGTTGATTTTAGAAGATCAACAAGGCTTCTATATGCTTTATAGTAGTCAAATATTAAGCCCCTTTCATATATCAATGCGGTTAGACAAACGCGTAGATACTGAGCAGCGCAATGATATATTTTTAACACTACTATTTTATGCTGGTTTGTGCGTATTTATGGGGTTTATTATTACCCCTCTTGCAAAGCGCTTAACAGTCTTAAATGAAGCAGCTAAAAAGTTTGCCTCAGGTAATGTACAAGCAAGAATTAAAGTGTCGCACTTCACCTACATAAAAGATGTAGAGCTCACATTTAACAGAATGGCCAGTCAGATAGAAAAACTAGTCGCCGAAAATAAACTAATGGCGTCAAGCTTATCTCACGATATTCGTACACCCATTGCGTGCCTGCGCTTTGGATTAGATGCGGCTATTGATAGCTATGATGAGCAACAAATAAAAAAATATTTATCCCGTATGGAAAGCGATTTAGACCATATGGAGTCTATGTTAAAAAGCTATTTAGCCTTTGCAACGCTTGAGCAAAATGCCAACAAATTGACCTACTCTTCAACTAATATTAAGCACTATCTCAGTGATATATTAATACAACTTGCACCTAAATTTGAATCGCAAATGCTCAACGTACAACTTAATAGCTCAAGTGACATTATCAATGCCGACTTACATTGGCTTGCTCGTGCAATAACTAACTTATTAAATAATGCTTGTGACTTCGCAGAGCTACATATTTATCTAAGTGCTAAAGTGTACGAACACCAGCTTGTAATCACTGTTGAAGACGATGGCCCTGGTATAGCAAAAGAAAATTTTAACAACGTATTTAGCCCATTTTTCAAAGAAGAAGAACATCGTAACCGCGCAGATAAAAGCTATGGGCTAGGCCTTGCGATTGTTGAAAAAGTAGCTGATTGGCATCATGGCAGCGTAAAAGTAAGTAAAAGTAACCAATTAGGTGGAGCCTGCTTTACACTCATTATCGATCAACATCACAAAGCGTAAAGCATTAATTACACCCTGTAATTAACATTTTAAAAACAAAAACAACCTGTTAACTATAACTATACAGTAACATTTATTAAAAACATCGCGTATACCATACTACTGGCATACTAAATTGTGTGAGATCAGCAAATAAGCACTTTTTATTTTTTTACATTTCCAGTAGATTGTCTGCGCCGTCAAAAAATAGAGAAGTACAATAATATGAGCGCAGTTAGAGGCGAGTTTAGTTCTCGTTTTGGTTTTATTATGGCCGCCGCAGGTTCTGCTGTTGGCTTGGGTAATATTTGGGGATTCCCTACACAAACAGCCAGCAATGGTGGTGCTGCTTTTTTAGTAGCATATTTAGTACTCGCGTTCTTTTTGGCTTACCCAGCTTTAATGGCCGAACTTATGATTGGTCGCCATGGTCAAGCAAATGCAGTTTCATCGCTTCAAAAAATATCTAATAGGCCTTGGCAAAAACACTTCGCGTTTATTGTGGGTTTTGGCGGTATTTTATGTGCTGGATTTATATTAAGTTTTTACGCGATTGTTGCCGGTTGGATGCTCAGCGCAACAGCAGAGCCAATAGCGACGCTTGTTGGTGCAAACTCTACATCCACATGGCTAAGCGAGCAATCACTTACGCGAAATATTATATTTACTATGGTCTTTATCTTATTAACCGTCGCTATTATTAGTCGAGGTGTTGAAAATGGTATAGAAAAATGGTCAAAGCGTTTAATGCCTGCATTACTGGGAATTTTATTTTCATTAATTGCTTATGTAATGACGCAAAATGGCGCAATGGAAGGCTTAAAGGCGTACTTAGTTCCTGATTTTTCTTCTATTTTTGATCCTCAGTTATTAGTCAGTGCGTTAGGCCAAGCTTTTTTCTCATTATCATTGGGTACCAGTGTAATGATTATTTATGGCTCATACATTAGTAAAAAAGAGAACCTCGTTTCATTAGGTGCTTATGTAACTCTTATTGACGTCTTCATTGCCTTTGTAGCAGGTTTACTTATTATTCCTGCAATGTATGTCGCTCAAGCACAAGGCATAGAAATATTTTCACCGGTAACAGGGAAGCTGTTATCAGAAGATACATTAGTATTCCAAGTACTACCTGCATTATTTGATGGTATGGGTAGCGTAGGCTTATTTGTTGGCTTTGCATTTTTTGCGTTGATGAGCATAGCAGCGCTAACATCATCAATCTCAATGCTTGAAGCACCGGTATCATACACAGTAGAACGCTTTGCAATGAAACGTGTGCAAGCTACTTGGTTCATTGGCGCTTTAATTGCTGTCGTTAGTATTATAATTGTATGCAATCTCAGCTCTTTATTTGGTCTGGTTATAACACTTACAACGAAAGTTGCCCAACCACTATTAGGGTTAATGTGTTGCATATTTGTTGGTTGGATTTGGTACAGGGGTTCACTACTCAAAGCTATTCAGCAGGGAAACCCTGAAGTCCATAATACATTTTTTTGGAAAATATGGCCTTGGTATACTAAGTTTGTATGCCCACTAGCAATAGGTACAGTTTTTTTACATTCGTTATTAGGTTAAGCACTATAAAAATAGCCCACATTTGTGGGCTATTTTGTTAGCTATTAAATTAAGTCACTTAGCGTAACTAAAATCACTAAACCACTTTTAAAATCATGTCTTGATGAGGAATACCATCTTCAAGGTACTCTTCCCCCACACTTTCGAAACCAAATGAGCGATAAAAGTCGAGTAAATATGTTTGCGCGCCAATGTAAATATCACGCTCAGGCCACTGGTCTTTACAACAATTTATAGCTGTAACTACAAGCTCACTTGCATAACCTTTGCCTCGTACCTTTTCATTCACTAAAACACGCCCTATTGAGCTGTACTGCGCGTTTCTATCATAACAACGAGCGTAGCTAAGCAACTTATTATTATCAATGCTATATATGTGCCGAGTAGTTACAGCAACATCATGATCATCAAGCTCTGGGTAAGGACAAGCCTGCTCAACTACAAACACATCCACCCGACCACGAACAATAGTAAAAAGTGTATGTGTATCAAAAGCCTCAAATGACTCACATTTAAACTGCATATTAAATCCTATAGACAAAAAACCCAGCCTAAGCTGGGTTTATTTAAATCACTGGCGAGTATTAAGCAAATAAACGCTCTAACTGATCACAAAGCTGTGAAAGATTAACATGATCATGCTCTATTGTTACGTCAATATAACCATCACCTTTAAAAGCACGATCGAGCTCAATTAAAACATGTGTTTTATGCGCTTCCGGCACAAACGACAATTCAATTTCCTGAATGCCAAATAAGCTTCTGCTATTAGGTTTATATTCAAGCTCTTGATAACAGCCAGATACAGACTGAAATGTAGATGCGCGTAAATGCCCCTTCTCCACATCAGCTTTAGCTAAGCTAAAACCTAATTTTTCCATTGCCTGCATACAAGTTTTAACTGCTTCATTAGGGTAAATATGCAAATGGTCTTTATCAGTAGGGTCAAGTGCTAAATCAATATCCAAACCAGTTTCTAGCCAAACGTGAGATTGATTGTAACCTGCATTAATTTCTGTAATTGGTGTTTCAGAGTGAAGACGCGCCTCAAAAGGAATACTTTTAACTTCGCCAGGCTCAATTGTACCAATTTCAGTGATGCGCCACTGATCAATTACATGATTAGTAAAATAGTCCCCATCATCTCCTGCTACTTTAACACGAGTCATTAGTAGCAAATCTAATCCTGATATTTCTTGGCTTACATCACCCGCAGTAATCACAATTTGTGCATTGAAAAGCTGGCCTGGTTGCAAGTGCTCTGTCTCTAAAATAGTGTCTACTTTAGCGGCACCAATACCTACCGATGCTAAAATCTTTTTAAACATATATTTCTCCTTAAGCTGAGCGGCTCTGTTATATGCTCTAACTTAAACCTCTTCGTTATCGCATCTTAACCATATTTAAAAGCGGTTGTCAGTGAAAAAGTGTTATTTACATGCTATTTACGATTAAATACGTGTTATATGAGCATTTTTCATACGCAGTAAGGTATCAACTTCATTAAATGAGCATGTCTTTACACTATATTTATTTTCATTGATATGAGTTTTTCGCTACACTGCAATACCAAATGAAGTGATATTAAGAATTATGGAACTAATCTATTTTGCTACCGCGTTTGTTTGTGGTTTTGCTGTTTACCAATTAAAACTACCTCCTCTTATTGGCTTTTTATTAGCAGGCTTTGCTTTAAATTTATCGGGTTATAAAAGTACAGAATTGCTTGATACAATTGCAGCCCTTGGTGTTACCCTTTTATTATTCAGCATTGGCTTAAAACTCAAAGTTAATAGCTTAATGAAACCGCAAGTCTGGGCACCAGCCACGCTTCACATTATTTTTAGTAGTGCTTTATTCAGTGGCTTTATGTTATTGCTTGGGGTCTTCGCCCTCCCTCTTTTTGTCGACTTGAGTTGGCAAAGCGCCTTATTAGTTGGGTTTGCCCTAAGTTTTTCTAGTACTGTATTTGCGGTGAAAGTACTCGAAGAACGCGGAGAAATGGCAAGCTTACACGGCAAAATTGCCATTGGTATATTGGTAATGCAAGATATATTTGCCGTAATATTTTTAGCAATTAGTACAGGCAAAGTCCCTAATGTTTGGGCGTTAGCGCTTATTGTTGCTCTACCTTTATTGCGCCCTCTTATGTACTGGGTGCTTAATCGCTCTAAACATGGTGAGCTACTCCCATTATTTGGCTTTTTCTTTGCCCTTATTGCAGGTTATAACGCATTTGAATATGCAGGCCTTAAAGGTGATTTAGGAGCACTTATAATAGGAATGATGTTTGCACCGCATAAAAAAGCTGGCGAATTATCAAAATCGTTACTTAATTTAAAAGATATATTACTGGTTGGTTTTTTCTTAAGCATTGGCTTAAATGCCGAGCTAACGATTAATTCTTTAATTATTGCCATCATACTTATTTTTGTATTACCGATTAAAATAGCCCTTTATTATTTATTTACAAATGCATTTAAACTACGTGCTCGTACGTCGCTACTTACAGCCTTTAGTTTATCCAATTACAGTGAGTTTGGCCTTATTGTATGTGCGGTAGCGGCTACAACGGGGATGATTACCTCTGAATGGTTAGCGGTAATGGCTATCGCTGTCTCTATCACCTTTGTGATTGCATCTCCTCTAAACAAGCGTTCCAACGAGTTATATGTAAAAGTAGAACATTGGCTATTAAAGTTCGAAAGTAAAACACGCTTAGCAGAAGAACTACCTGTAAATCTGAACGATACTAAAATAGTTATTTTTGGAATGGGTCGAATTGGTACTGGTGCATACGAAACAATTAACGCTACGCACCCAAATTTAGTTGCTGGTATTGACATAAAACCTGAGGTGGTTGATAAACATATTAATAGAGGCAGAAAAGTGCTGATTGCAGATGCAACCGATCCCGACTTTTGGCAACGCGTAAACCACTCTCATGTAGAAATGGTTATGCTTACTATGCCAAAGCATATGCAGAATATTTTTGCTTTAGAGCAGCTCCAAGCCTCAGGTTATAAAGGTCAGGTAACTGCCATTGCAAACTACCCAGATCAACAAAAAGAGCTTGAAGATATGGGCGTACACTCGACCTATAACTTTTACCTAGAGGCTGGTAGTGGTTTTGCTGAACATGTAAAACAAAAACTGTTTACGTAAAGTGAGATCTAGTCCTTAACAATTACTAAAGATAATTTAAGCTTTTTTCCTACACGGATGTAGGTCTGTCTCTTATACACAAGTCTTTGAATATCGTTAAGTCTGTGATCTAATCGATCATCATCACTCATAGATTTATCATATGCACACAAACACTTCTGAAGAATGGGCTCAATTAATTTTTGGTAACGCTAATTTAGGAGATCCGAGACGCACCCGACGATTAGCTCTACTAGCAAGCGATATGGCTGAGAATGCAGACAGCTCAATTGTTAAGGCTTCTGATACACCTGCAAAAATTGAAGCCGCTTATCGTTTCATTAGAAATGAGAAAATATCCCCTCAAGCGATTGCCGATTCAGGATTCTCACAAACGAGTGAAGCGGTAAAGCAGTTGCCTTTGGTTCTCGCTATCCAAGATACGACAGGATTGACATTTAAACACAGTGTTTGCAAAGAATTAGGCGATGTGAACTGTGCAAATACATTAGGAAAACCATCAAAAACAAGAACGCTATATGCGCATTCAACTTTAGCAATTGATGCAGATACGGAGCACGTTATTGGTTTACTCGACCAATACTATTGGTTTAGGAAATCAAAGGTTAAAGGGACTAAAGATCAACAACAGCAACGCCCTTACGAAGAGAAAGAAAGCTATCGCTGGCAACAAACATTAATGGATATAAAAAAACGTACAGGTGAATTATCAAATATACTTAACATCTGCGACAGAGAAGCTGACATTTATGAGTACATGACTTACCAAAAAGATGAAGGGCATCGATTTTTAGTCAGAGCAAAAGAAAATAGAAAATTAATAGAGCCTCAATGCAATCTCAATCAGTTAATAGAAACAGCGCAGGGTCAGTGTTGTTACACTATTAATATAGCGCAACGTGCGGGAAGAAAAGCGCGTCAGGCCCGAATTACATTGAGCTATCAACCTATAACACTCGCCAAGCCTAAGCGAGTACAAGGGCAAGAATCACCGACATTGAGCGTCAATGTCATTGTCTGTCAGGAAAAAGAAAGTACGCAAAAAAATCCATTATGTTGGATTTTATATACGACAGAGCCCGTAAACACAGCAGAAGATGCCCAGAAATTAGTAAGATACTATGAACTTCGCTGGCGTGTAGAGGAGTTTCATAAAACATGGAAAACAGATGGAACCGAAGTAGAAGATTTACGTTTGCAGCACAGTGATAATATTTTACGAATTGCGATCATTAAAGCGTTTATTGCTGTCAGGTTATTACAGCTGCAAAATATGGCGCAAAGGAGTGAATTAGACAAAGAAGTGAGATGTACAACGTGTGTTAAAGAGTTGACGTGGAAATTACTATGGGCAAAGGTTGAAAAGGATGTGTTGCCGGATAAAGTACCGTCTCTCCATTGGCTATACTATAGTTTAGCGAAATTGGGAGGGTGGTATGACAGTAAAAGAAATGGTCGAGTTGGCGTAAAAGCACTCTGGAAGGGGTGGTTGAAATTAGCAGAAATGGTCGAATCTGCCGAATTGTTAATATCAATTCAGCAGACAGAAAAGTTGTGTTCAAGAGACAGGGATGTAGGTAATGGGCGTTATCAGAACGTAGAAACGTGTTAATAATTTTTATTTAGAACAACTAGGTAAAAAAATTTGCCTAGTTCGGCGCAATTTTCTTACCGTTAAATAGACTCCATATAGAAGCAGATTGGTATAAATCCCCCCAAGTTAGAACAAATTTTAATCCGGAAAGATCAACAAACACTAGCTAAAAAATAAAAATAATGAACTGTACATCTATTTTAATACTTTTTGATGACTGAAAATCAATTCTATTTACATTCCTTTACAAGCGGGCCAACTAACATGTAAAAAAACAGGTAAACTGTTCGTGTTGGTTAAATAAGCTTCATGTTCTAAGACTTAATTAATTAGACTCCAGCTAATTAAAGTTCAACTAAGTTTAATTTTCTAACATAAATTCTTAATTAAGAGGGCCTACTCCCTCACTCAATAGGCTGTTTCTTGCCCGTCACAGCCTATTTTATTTCCTTAAAACACCTTACACTTAACTATGTCTTATACATTGAAGTAAGTGAATGGATCCAGAACAATTAAAACTTGCCATTAATACCAAGATGCCGTTTGGAAAATATGCAGGACGCCCATTATTAATGCTGCCAGAGCCTTATCTTGTGTGGTTTAAGCAACAAGGCTTCCCTGATTCAAAACTAGGTAGTCAATTAGCAATGATGTACGAAGTAAAGTTGAATGGGCTTGAGCAAATGTTGATGCCGTTATTAGAAAAAAAATAAAATAATTGGAAACTATTTTTAAAATACACGGTCTACTACTTTGCTACTTGTTGATTTTGGTTTTAACCACAAAAAAAGCGCCTTAAGGCGCTTTTTTTATATCCTCCATGAAACTACTTTTTAGCGGCAAGCTAATGACAAATTTAGCCCCACCAAGGACTGATTTTTCAACCCAGTAATCACCTTGATGCCAAGATACAATTTTACTCACAATAGCGAGTCCTAAACCAAACCCACCTGTTTTTTTGTCTCTACTCTTATCGAGGCGCGTAAAAGGTTTAAACACATTTTCTCGCTCCATTTCAGCGATACCTATTCCATCGTCTTCAACAATAAATAGTATGCTGCGAGGCTCTGTAAGCAGTGTTACTTTTACTTGGCTTGTTGCGTATTTAATAGCATTACCAATCAAGTTCTGAAATACGCGAGCAATGAAATGACTATCGCATTTATAGCTTAACTTATCAGGCAAGTTATTTATAAGTCTAGTTCGCGTGTCAAAATTTAGCTTTTCAATACTTGTTTTAACCAATCCGACTAGATCACAACTTACAGACTGTAAACTTGGTTGCTGAGAGTCTAACCTTGCGTATTCAAGCATTTCTGAAACAAGTGATTCAAGTTCATTTATATCAGCGCTCATATTAGCTAAATATTTTTCGCTTTTATCATCTAAAAGTTGCTCTTGGAGCATAGCAATTGCAAATTTAAGACGTGCCAACGGCGTTCGAAATTCATGAGAAACAGACGATGTAAGCTCCTGCTGAGCTGTTAATAAAAAAGTTATACGTTGTTGCATTACTTTTAGTGTATCGGTAACGGGTAAAAAGAACGATTTAGAGGTATTTGTTAATTGAAAATCTTGCAAGCCTTCGACGGCCTCACATGCGTGTCGTAATTTAGAAAAATCACGCCAAAGTAAAAAGCTCCAAAGGCCGACAGGCACACCAACAATAATAAGTAATAACAAATATGGCCAAACAGAAGTGGGGGTAGACGTTGATACTCCTACAGGACCAACCTGTAGCAGTTCATTTTCGCTAAGCTCTACATACCATACAATACGTTGTTGTTTATCGTATAAATAGAGGTAGTGATTGTCTGTTAATTTCGCTTGTTGTGCTAAAGGTAATATTAAATCACGACGAGCAATTATGTGGCTTTCAAAATTATGTTCTAGCTTTTTTAGACCGTTAGGAGTTTGTGAGAGCAACCAAAGCGATTGCCCAAACTCATCGTCTAATAATACTTGCTGCTGTGAGTCTTCATAAGGCCATAACTGTTCAACTACACCGCTTACTACGAATAAAGAAACCACGATGTAAATATATAAACTCGTAAACAGTTTTCCCATTAAAGCCGACTAACCCATAACATTAATTATAATTCCCATGCATCAGAAACAAATAAATAACCTTGTCCCCACACTGTTTTGATACGATAAGGCTTATCGCTATTGTCACCTAGTTTTTTACGAATGCGTGATACCCTAACGTCAACAGTTCGATCAAGACCGTCGTACTGACGTCCTATCATATGTTGATGGACATGTTCACGACTAAGCACTTCACCCGCATTAGAGGCCAGTAACCAAAGTAGTTCAAATTCATGAGAAGTAAGCGTTATTTCATTATTATTTAATTTTACGATACGGCTTGTTTTATCTATGCTTAGATCACCAAACTGTAACTCTTCACTTGCTTTCACGATAGGTTGACCACGGCGTAACAGCGCATTTATTCTGGCGAGTAATACACGCGGTTCGGCAGGTTTTATAACGTAGTCATCAGCACCAAGCTCTAAACCAAGTACCTGATCAAAATCTTCACCTTTGGCTGTTAGCATAAGAATAGGCAGAGTATATTTATCGCGAACTTGACGGCAAACGCTAAAACCATCTTTTCCTGGTAGCATTACATCTAAAATAATTAGATCGACTGGATTAGCTTCTAAGTAGTCAAAGACTGCATCGCCACGATCTAACACTGCGACTTCTAAGCCGTTATGTTCAAGATAATCTTTTGTTAATTGCTGTAAGCCGAGATCATCTTCAACAAGTAAAATTTTTGGCATTAGTTGCTCCTAATTTAAAAAAAGCTCCACGGAGAGCGAAGTCTGCGCCTATTTTTCTTTGCGTGCGCGCTCTGTACTTCAACCTGTATTTTTGCTAATAGTACACCCGTGTGAGGATTGATTAGGGAGTATATGGTCTCTACCTGAACCCGCGCTTTATAATTGAATTGCCCCGAACGTTGCTGTTTCCAACAATAAATTTTTTCATCTTGTTGATATAAACAAACATCACTCAATGCTTCTTGCTGCCAATTAAATTGTAAATCAAGATCACAAAATGCTTGTTGCTCAGAAATCACACATACTTTGGGAGAGACGCTAAAATTAGCGGTTTGTGCTCTGCAAGAACCACTAAATAGCGATGCTATAAACACAATAAACATTAAATACTTCATATTAAAAAGTATGATCTAATCCTATAAAGGCAGTCATTGAATAAGCATGTTCAAAGAGCGGACTACCATCCATAGCCGAATAATTGTAATATGCTAAATGAAAACGAAGTGAGTTAACCTTACTCAGCGGCCAACGGGCGTCGATTTTAGCATAAGGCTGCCAACTACTGCCAACATCAATTTTACCTAATTGAGTTTCGTCGGTTTTTAGTCCATAGAAATAGTCATTTAGTTCAGCCGATTTATAATTTATTCCAAGCGTCGGTTTTATTTTTAACTTTCCAACTTCAGCATGATATTGCCACTGCAATGCACCACGCAATCCGTTATAAACACTGGTAACATCATGAAGTGCTTGAATAGAAAATACGTTAGCATCATCTACATAGTGATATGCAATGCCCGCATCGAGGGCAATATGGCGTTTTTCTATGTCATTTATATTGATATTTTTGGGAGATGAAGTACTTTGTTGCTGCACTAACTGACTGTTTAACTCACTCGTTTGCAGAGTAAAAATATTAGTAGGATGCCAATCAATAAAAAAACGAGACTCTGCATTTAATTCACTAACAAGGTTTAAATTATGTTTTTGACTTTGTATAAAAGAATAACCAAGCCTTCCATTATCGAAAAACCAGTGCTGGCCATAAAAAGCCACCTGCGGAATCAACACAAGGGGAATGTTGTCCCCACCTCGTAATGGGTTTGTAACAACTCCAGCACCAGCGCTTAGACTAAAATGCCACTGCTCTATAGCTATATGTTGCTCTTCAAACTCTTGTGTTACATTTTTAGCTTGCTGTCCATTGGCAGCAAAGCATGCAACTAAAGTGATCAGCAAAAAAGCTGTTAATATTGAAAAGTTAAACCGCATCAGTATAAGTCAAAGTGTGTGAAAATTATTAAGTGCCCCATAGTAGCAAGGTCGTTTTAAACTAGCTCTAGCTAGTTACAATCATTCACAATTTTTATACATATCAATTAACTTATGTGCATTATTTGAACAACTAAACATCTGGCGCTATCTCTATTCGATTACGACCATGAGTTTTTGCTATGTAAAGCGCTCTATTAGCGCGTTCAACTAACACAGTGCCATTAGTAAATGGTCGTAGAATAGCCAAACCAAAACTCGCAGAAATAGCACGTTTAGTATTAGTATCACCTTTTTTACGAACAGCCAATTTTGCAATATCCAAACGAATACAATCTGCAAATGCCATCATATCGTTGATAGTGTCAAAATAAGCTGTAATACAAAATTCTTCACCGCCATAACGATAAACTTTTGCAGTCTCTTTAATTTTTTCTTTCACTTTTTTTGCTACTAACTTTAATACTTCGTCACCTTTTTGATGGCCAAAGTCATCATTAAAACGCTTAAAATGATCAATATCAAACATAATGAGAACCGCAAGTGATGTGTGTTGATTTTGCTCAGAATACTTTTTACAAAAATCCGTAATATCTAAATCAAACTTACCTCGGTTATAAAAACCAGTAAGAGGGTCTGTATCAGCAACTTTTTTTGAAACATTGAGTGCTTCTTTTAAGTCTTTTATTTCATTATAAGCAAATGCAAGTTTAGTTTGAAACTCACGTGCATGATTTTGCATTGCAATCGATTCGTCGGTTAAACGTTCAACGCACCCAAGCACTTGATTATACGAGCTAATATCTGTAATCAAATTTAACTCATTCTGGGAGTCAACCAAGGTTGTAGTAAAACTTTTTGAATGCTCAAGCGCAATGCCTAAATCTTGTTGCACTTGATCGATTGTGCTATGAAATTTTTCGGATACGTCTTGAAATAACGCTAAATCGTCTTTATTTAAATGCTTATCAAATATTGCCTTCGCTCTATCTTGAGTGCATGTTTGTTGCTGAGCAATGACATGATCAAGCTCTGCATTTAAAGAGGGTTTATTACCTTGTATATAACAATACCAAATAGCGTAATTGATTGGCGTAACCGGCATGCGGTACTTTACCATCATAGGAATCGCCTTTTTTAGGCATTGAGCAGAATGAGCAAGTGATACGGCACGATCCATAGTAAAATAAACTCTCAAGCGTCATTATTTTTTATTGTTAGGTTTTTGATGTTAATTAATAGTAAACCTATAAGCAACTAATATTCATACTATTTTATGAACTAAATGAATATTTGATCCTTTAAATAGCACTTGCGTCTAAAGTTTGTGCAATACTCCATAAAGCACTAATAGCAGGATCATTTAACTCTTTACGAAGGACAGCTAGACCAATCTCAAAACCTTCTGGAGTAGCCCTCTTTGTATCCAATACTTGTACCTTATCCTGCAGTGGACTGTTATCTAGCACTATTTTAGGGACCATTGCGACACCTAAACCCAGACTCACCATTGACACTATAGCTTCATGTCCAGCGACTTGCGCATAAATCTTTCCATGAACATTATTTTTACGCCACCACTGCTCAAGTCGTTGCCTTGAAAAACCTTGCTCCGGAACAATAAATTCAAGTTCAGACCAATCAATATTATCACCGCTCTTTATTAACTTTTCAGTGATCTGACAATGAATTCTAGGTGCAATTAAAACAAGTGGTGAATAGCCTATTTTTACAAATGCTATTTGTGTAGGAAGCTTATTTGGCTTGGCTGCAATTGCCATCGACTCGTGACCATCGAGTACCCTATTAATAGCTAAAGCTGGATCACCGGTATTTAAAGTTATTTCGATATGCTGATGCTGTGCACGTAATTGCTCTAATATTTGATGTAAAAAACTATAAGAAGCTGTCACTGAGCAATAAATACTAACATTGCCATAAATATGCTGTTGTGGATCTTTCACATTCGCTTTAAAACGTTGCCAACTGGCTAACGTTGCCGTAGCGTAATCAATAAACGACTCTCCTTCACGTGTTAATTTAACACTGCGGTTATCGCGTATAAATAATGCAACACCAACCTCTTCTTCCAAGTGTTTTATATTGCGGCTCAAAGTAGGCGCACTTATATGGCAAAGTTCGCTTGCGCGGCCAAAATGAAGTGTTTTAGCCAGTGCTAAAAAGTAGTTTAAATGTTTATGATCCATGCCAAACCCAGTATTTCATATTATGAAACACTTTAATTCAAATATATCATTTTACGCAAGTAACTATTTTACATATGGTGTTTGTAAGCGCAGTAAACATTGCGCATCTAACAAATATTACTTTATAGGACACTAACAATGGCGAATTATTTCAATACCTTACCTTTACGCGAGCAATTAGCGCAATTAGCGCAATGTGAATTTATGGACGCAGCCGAATTTGCCGATGGCGTTGATGCACTTAAAGGTAAAAAACTCGTTATTGTAGGCTGTGGCGCACAAGGTTTAAACCAAGGCTTAAACTTACGTGACTCTGGTTTAGATGTTTCATACACATTACGTGCATCAGCCATTTCTGAGCGCCGTCAATCTTTCCTTAATGCATCTGAAAATGGCTTTACTGTAGGCACTTACGAAGAATTAATTCCTACAGCAGACGTAGTACTTAACTTAACGCCAGATAAACAACATACCGCTGTAGTAAGTGCGATTATGCCGCTTATGAAAAAAGACTCTACACTTGCTTACTCTCATGGCTTTAATATTGTTGAAGAAGGCATGCAAGTGCGTGAAGACATTACCGTAATCATGGTTGCGCCTAAGTGTCCTGGTTCTGAAGTCCGTGAAGAATACAAACGTGGTTTTGGTGTACCAACTCTAATTGCAGTTCACCCAGAAAATGACCCTCAAGGTTTTGGTTTAGCACAAGCTAAAGCGTATGCAGCGGGTACTGGCGGACATCGCGCAGGTGTACTTAAATCATCATTTATCGCCGAAGTTAAATCTGATCTAATGGGCGAGCAAACCATTTTATGTGGCATGTTACAAACTGGCTCTATTTTATGTTTTGATAAAATGATAGAAAAAGGCATTGATGCTGGTTACGCATCAAAACTAATTCAATACGGTTGGGAAGTAATTACCGAAGCACTTAAGTACGGCGGCGTTACTAACATGCTTGACCGACTTTCAAACCCTGCAAAAGTAAAAGCGTTTGAACTAAGTGAAGAGCTAAAACTAATTATGCGCCCGCTTTATAATAAGCACCAAGATGACATCATCGACGGCACTTTTTCACGCACCATGATGGAAGACTGGAATAACGATGACGTAAATTTACTTAAATGGCGCGCTGAAACAGCAGAAACTAACTTTGAAAAGACTCCTGCAGGCGATGTAGAAATCTCAGAACAAGAATTTTTTGATAACGGTATTTTAATGGTAGCAATGGTAAAAGCAGGTGTTGAACTTGCTTTTGAAACCATGACAGCAGCCGGTATTATTGAAGAGTCAGCTTACTACGAGTCTTTACATGAAACGCCATTAATTGCTAATACTATTGCACGCAAAAAGCTTTTTGAAATGAACCGTACAATTTCTGACACTGCAGAGTATGGATGTTACCTATATAACCATGCATGTTTACCATTACTTGCTGATTTTATGAAAAACGTTGATACAGACATTATTGGTAAAGGCCTTGGCGAGCACAGTAACCAAGTTGATAACCAAACATTAATTCAAATCAATGCGGCACTGCGTGAACACCCTGTTGAAAAAGTAGGTGCTAAACTACGTGGCTACATGTCTGCAATGAAGAAAATTGTTTAATTCTAGACAATAAAAGTTTCGCTTGTTAGAAACCAAGCCCATATGCTTTTAGCACGTGGGCTTTTTTATGCATATTCACAACACTGCTTACTTTCATTTGTTCAGCTTAAGCTAATAATTAGCCCATAATAAATAATGTGCTAACATGGCTTTCTAATTAAGTTGTAAAATAAATTATTATGATGTTACAAAACCTTTCTATTACTCAAAAAATAACAGCCCTTGGCAGTAGTATTGCTATCTTTGTTGCCGCACTAATAGGCCTAACCTCGTTGTACAGTTCAGAAGATATTATTGAACAACGTATGATTGAGTCTGAACTACCAAGTAAGTTGCAAACTATCAGTAACCATATTGGTGGTGAAATAAACGCACTCATTGGTGCTGCTGAACAATTATCGTCAAATGAATTCATTTTACAATGGTCGCAAACTAATACTAAAAATGATGCTGTCTTACTTAAAGAATTAAACCGTTTAGTTACGCAGTACAATTTAGCAACCGCGTCTTGGGCAAATAGAGACACAGCTCAATATTGGAACCAAAATGGCTTTTTGCGCGTATTAAAAAATGATACTGCTGATGGCTGGTTTTTTGCATTTAAACAATCGAAAAAACCATACTCAATAAGTATTTACCAAGAGTCTGCAAATGATGTAAAAATGTTTATAAATCATCAACAGCCTAATGGAACAGGCTTAGCTGGCCTTGCTAAAAGTATTACTGAGATGCAAAAGCTATTGCAGCAATTTAAAATTGAACAAACTGGTTTTGTATTTATTGCAGATAAAAGTGGTTTAATTCAGCTGCATAAAGATTCAAGTAAAGTAGCAAAAGTTAATATTGATGAATTATTTACAGCTGACATACACAACCAGCTATTAAGCAGTTATGGCTTTGTATTAAAAGAAATAAACTTAAATGGTGAACCGACCCTCGTGGCGGCAACACCAATCAAAAACACCGATTTATATGTTGTAGCCCAAGTGCCAAAAAGCGAAGTATTCGCAAGCGTAAATACCCTGCAATGGCAAATTTTTACTTTTACATTAATCATTGCATTAGTTGCTAGCCTAATTAGTTACTTACTTGCTCGATCGCTCTCATCACCTTTATCTAAAATGGCAGAACTATTTTCACGCTTGGGTTCTGGTGATGCTAATCTTGCTTATAGATTACCTGAATCAAGCCAACCAGAGCTTAATAACTTAAGTGCTGGTTTTAATCAGTTTATCGAAAAAATAGAAATTGCTATTCAGCAAGTCGCGAATGAAAGCCATGACATAAGAAAAAGTTCAGATCATGTTTTTGAACAAGCTAAACGCAATTCACTCGCAATCGATAGTCAAAAAGAACAAACGATCTCGGTTGCTGCTGCGATAAACCAAATGGGTGCAACGGTACAGGAAATAGCACAAAGTGCGGCAAACACAGCAAAACTCACTGATAGCAGCCGTGAAAAAACTATACAAAGCCATCAGCAAGTTGTTCAAAGTCAGACAACTATTTCTGCTCTTGCGAGTGATATAGATGGCATTACAGAGCAAGTTACCCTGTTGTCTAAAAAAACAATTGATATTGCTAACATTATTGATGCAATCAGAAGCATTTCTGAACAAACTAATTTATTGGCATTGAACGCAGCTATTGAATCGGCTCGTGCTGGAGAGCATGGTCGCGGGTTTGCTGTTGTTGCCGACGAAGTGCGCGCACTAGCAAACCGTACTTCTCAGTCAACAAATGAAATTCAGTCAATGATAGAAGAGCTAACACAGATTTCTGATGATGTAGTTAACGATATTAGCCAATCAAAAGATAAAGCGCAGCAAAGCGTAGGGGCAATGCAAAACTCAGTAGAGTTACTCAATACGATAACCGAAACTGCAAACCAAATAAACGATATGGCCACACTTATAGCCACAGCGACAGAGCAGCAAAGCAATGTAGTTGCCGATGTAGGACGTAACATTGAGCAAATAAGTGAAATTAGTGATAAAGCAATGAGCGAGCAAATTAATACAGAGCAAGCCATTCGTGATTTAGCAAATAGCGCTCAAACTCTTGATGAGCTTGTCGATACATTTGAAAAGCATCGTTAAGTGGTTTGGCACTGCGATTACGAACAAGCTAGTATTAACTGCAGTTAATGCTAGCTTGTTCGTAGAGGTGAAGTTTTAATTACGATGAATAAAATGTATTAGTTCAGACAAGATCTGACAATTCAACTTGAAAAAGTGAGAGTTACCCGTTTTGATAAAGGTGTCGAATCTTTAAATCAAAACAAACAAAAAGGTAACTCTCATGTTGCATACTAACAATCCAATCATAAAACACAAAGCTGGTTTACTTAACCTTGCCGAAGAACTAGGCAATGTATCAAGAGCCTGTAAAGTCATGGGCGTATCACGAGATACATTTTATCGTTATCAAGAACTCGTTAATGAAGGTGGTATCGATGCATTAATCGAAAAGAACCGCCGTACACCAAATATAAAGAATCGCGTTGACGAAGAAACAGAGCAAGCCGTCATTAACTATGCAGTTGAATATCCTGCTCACGGTCAACATAGAACCAGCAATGAGCTTCGTAAGTTAGGCGTGTTTGTCTCAGGTAGTGGTGTTCGTTCAATCTGGTTGCGTCACGATTTAGAAAACTTCAAAAAACGATTGAAAGCATTGGAAAACAAAGTCGCTAATGAAGGCATTATTTTATCTGACGCCCAAGTTGCTGCGCTAGAAAAGAAAAAACATGACGATGAAGCCTGTGGTGAAATTGAAACAGCGCATCCCGGTTATCTTGGCTCACAAGACACATTTTATGTTGGTAACCTTAAAGGTGTTGGTCGTATCTATCAACAAACCTTTGTGGATACCTACAGTAAAGTCGCCTTTGCGAAGCTCTACACAACGAAAACGCCAATTACAGCGGCTGACATGCTCAATGATAAAGTATTGCCTTATTTCGAAGGTCACAAATTGCCTATGCTTCGAATATTAACTGACCGAGGAACTGAGTATTGTGGGCGAGTTGAGCATCATGATTATCAGCTATATTTGGCAATTAACGACATCGACCATACAAAAACGAAAGCAATGTCCCCGCAAACAAATGGTATCTGTGAGCGTTTCCATAAGACGATTTTAAACGAGTTCTATCAAATCACATTCCGCAAAAAGTTGTACGATTCAATGGAAGAACTACAAAAAGATCTGGACGAATGGATGGATTACTACAACAATGATCGGACTCATCAAGGAAAAGTATGTTGCGGTCGAACACCACTTGAAACATTACTGGATGGAAAAACGGTTTGGGCAGAAAAGAATTTAGCTCAAATCTAAACTAACAGTCACCATTAGAAAAATGGGTAACTGTCAGATCAAGTCTGAGCTAGTACAAATAAAATTAATTAAAGTTTATATTTACAGCGATTTAGTCTTATTAATATCCACTTTTTTAAAATTGAGAACATATGCCTCTTTTCTAACTTTTGTCAGTTTTTTAATCTGATGCTCCAACTTACTCGCATCACTTTTACTGCCCACTTTTTGTTGGTGGATAAGCAGTAAAGGGCCTTTCCCTCTGAGGTTTTTGGCCCCTTTACCCACTTGATGTGTAGCAAAGCGTTTTTCTACATTTGTTGTAATACCCGTGTACCAATGCCCAAAGCGAGTCTGCACGATGTACAAATACCAAATAGAATCCCTTTTTACATTACAAGATTCAATATGATGTAAACTTTTTTCATTATTAATGGTCAAAATATTACCTTAACGCCCTTAACAAAAAACAATTGCTAAAAGGGTTTTACCTTCAGTGACTAATCGGTATCATGCAGATTATAAAAAATAAGGATCACAACTAACAATGCAGTCGTTAAAAACTTTTTCCCTTTGGCTTATCGTTGCACTAACACTCAGTACAACAGCGGGTTGTTCTAGCTGGGTATACAGAATCAACATCCCTCAAGGTAATTTTTTAGAGCAATCTGATGTTGAAAAGCTTCGTGTTAGTATGACTCGAGAGCAAGTTATTTACGTTTTAGGCCGTCCAATTGCCGAGGATGCTTTTGATAACAATACATGGCGTTACGTTTATAGCTTCAATAAAGGCCGTAAAAACGAGCAACACAAATCTTTAGTTATTAAATTTGAAAACGAAAAACTAGTCTCTATTTCGGGCGATTATGATCAGCCAGAAAATTTTAACACACCGCTAGAGCAATAAAAAAGCGAGTTGTGCGTTAATAAAAAAGGTGAGCCGTGCTCACCTTTTTTATTTCTACGTTAACGTTCTAATGGACGCCCACCCGTTACTTTGTTTGCTCGCCCTTCTTCCTTTGCTTTTTCAGCGCGTTTTCTACGGGCATCTTTAGGATCTGCAATTAATGGGCGATAAATTTCAACTCTATCACCATTTTTAAGTTCTTGATTTAATTTTACCGTTCGATTCCAAACGCCTAGAGTTAATGAAGTAGCCTCTATTTCTGGACATTTTTCTATAATGCCAGATTGGATAACAGCTTGCTCTGCTGTCGTCCCCTCTGGTACTTCAAGTGATAAACACGTCGCCATGGTTGGTAATGCAAATACCACCTCAACATTAATCATACTCGCGCTCCATAAACCTGCTTAGCACGTTGAGTAAATGCACTCACCATGTTTTTGGCAACATCGTTAAATATTTTACCAAAAGCAAGTTCGATTAATTTGCTTGAAAACTCAAACTCTAGCTCTAAATAAACTTTACATGCTTTAGCATCAAGTGCTTGAAAGTGCCAACGACCCTGCAGCATTTTAAATGGCCCATCCACTAGGCGCAGTAACACGGTTTGTTCATCAACAAAGGTGTTTTCGGTGGTAAACCACTTTTTTATACCCGCCTTAGATATTTCTAAACTCGCGGTCATGTTATTATCATGCTGTGAAACAATTTTTGAGTCTGAGCAATTTGGTAAAAACTGTGAATAAGCTTCTACATCATTAACTAGATCAAACATCTCTTTAGTGCTGTACATAACAAGCGCACTTTTTTCTATTTGTGGCATACTCACTCCCAACTGTGTGGGCGAATTTTAGCAAGCTTTGTGCGTTTCCCCAAATTTTCATACAGCTTAAATAAAAGCTTAATTTTTAAAAGCATTATTAAAAAATCGATGTAAAACATCTCACATTACGTATATTATAGGGCACTATGGCTAAGAAAAATTCATCAAAATCGACAAGTAATACCATCGCGCTAAACAAAAAAGCGCGACATGAGTATTTTTTACACGATAAGTTTGAAGCGGGTGTCGAACTCCAAGGCTGGGAAGTTAAAAGTATCCGAGCTGGAAAAGTAAACATCACCGAAACTTATATTCACCTTAAAAATGGCGAAGCATTTTTACTTGGCGCGCAAATCCAGCCACTTAATAGTGCATCAACCCACGTAATTTGCGATCCGTTACGTTATCGTAAATTACTATTAAGCAGACGCGAACTTGACCGTCTACTCGGAGCAACAGAGAGAGATGGTTATTCATTAATTGCTACTGCTATGTACTGGAAGAAATGTTGGGTAAAACTTGAATTTCATCTAGCAAAAGGTAAAAAGCTACATGACAAACGAGACGACGGGAAAAACAAAGATTGGTCTCGCGAAAAAGAACGCTTAATGAAGCACAAAGTATAATAAAAATGCCTAACCTTGTTAGGCATTTTATTTGATATGGATAACCTCCCCGTAGTAAACAGATCTCAAGCAGCTATTTAAAATGTTAACTCTGTTGAGCTTAATAGCAATAAAGTTGCGAGCGTCACGTAAATTCGCTTTGATAAATCTAGGCAAAAATTTTATATTTAGTTGTTCTAAATAAAAAATTTTAACAACGTCATAGAGTTATTTAATTCGCTAAATTGTTCAAATATTTATGCCGGTTAGTATTGTCACGGCGCAAAGTTTATAACCTCGTAGACTCAAAAAGCCGAGCAGCATAAGCTCTACCTTAGCTAAAAACCAAACGCTTGATGAAAATTCAACCTAAAAAGATAAGCAAGCCCTAATTTCCCAAGAAATAAATTATTACAAATTAGTTTTATCTTCATTACTTACTTTTTCAGCCTAATTTAACAAGACAAGAAATATCAAATACAGCTCCTATTTACGCCCAGTTTGGCCTCAAGCAAAAATATATAAAAATTAATATACAAAAACTCTTTAAAATTCATAATCAAAAGCTAAAAAAGTAGAGCGAATTCAAGTTACTGGTTCTCGTATTAAGCGAACTGATATTGAAGGGCCTTCTCCGGTGCAATCAATCGGTAGAGCTGAAATCGAAAACATGGGTTACGATAACTTACAACAGCTTCTAGAAAGAATGCCTGTGGCAGGTAGCGGTACTTTTTCAACCCGCGGAAATAATCAAGATTCAACCGCTAACGGCTCAGCTGCAGTAAGCTTACGAGGCTTAGGTGCTGATGCAACACTGGTACTAATCAATGGTCGTCGTGTATCAATTAGTGCTTTTGCTGAAGGTATCACCAACTCATTTGTAGATATTAACAGTATTCCCGTTTCTGCTATTGAGCGCATCGATATACTAAAAGATGGCGCTTCAGCTATTTATGGTTCAGATGCAGTAGCCGGTGTAGTTAACGTTATTTTAAAGAAAGATATTGACGGCGTTGAGATTAATTTAGGCTATGGCGGTACAGATGGTCCAAATTATGAAGAGACAACAGCCAGCCTTGTTTGGGGTACTACGAGCGAAAAAAGTAGTGCATCCGTTATTATCGATTACTTTAAAAATACATCCCTTTCTTCTGATGAAATGGGCCGCTTAGGCACTGCAAACCAATCGCCTTATGGTGGTGAGGATTTCCGTTCATCTCGTGGTTTTCCTGGCTACTTTTATGTAGATGGTGTTAAAACTATCGATCCTGATTGTCCTGCTGAAAATGCAACTTCAAGTGGTAGCTGTTTATTTGATTACGGCCCATATGGCTATATTTCTCCAGCCTCTGAACGTATAGGCGCTATTTCACAATTTGAATACCGCTTTGATAACGGTATTACAGCCTTTTTAGAAATGGCTGTTCAGCATAATAGTTCTGTCGCTGCAGGAGCACCAACACCACTTGATGAAGATGCTGGCCTGACAGTGCCTGCTAGTCACCCTAACAATCCATTTGGTGAAGACATTCAAATTGGTCGTTACCGTACAGTTGATGCGGGTGCTCGCCAATGGGATATTGAGTCAGATACCTTACGCTTTGTTGCTGGGTTAAAAGGCGAAATAAACGATTGGAGCTGGGAAACAGCAGTACAAAAAGGTCGCAGTAAATCACTGCAAACTGGCGATCGCACACAAGGCTGGGTACGCACCGATTTTTTACAGCAAGAAATTGATGCCGGTAACTATAATCCATTTGGTGGCACATATAACGATCCTGCTGTAGTTGACAGAATAACAACCAGCTTAGTACGTCGCGGTGAATCTCATATGACGTCTTTTGATGCCAATATAACTGGTGAAGCATTTAGTTTTGGTGGCGAAGCAGTAATGATGGCCGCGGGTATTGAATACCGTGAAGAAGATGTAAATGATATTCCTGATGATCAATTTCAACGCGGTTTGATATTTGGTACTGAATCAGTATCCGCTTCAGCAGATCGTGATCAATACGCTGCATACGTTGAATTCTCAATCCCGCTTGCTGAAAACCTTGAGTTGCAATTAGCTGGTCGTTACGACGATTACAGCGACTTTGGTACTACAACGAATCCAAAAGTAGCTCTGCGCTGGGCACCGACTGATGAAGTAACCGTTCGAGGTTCATGGGCGCAAGGCTTTAGAGCGCCTTCATTAGCGCAAATAGGCTTAGGTCCGTCACAAAAGAGCCAATTTTTTGTTGATACGCAGCGCTGTGAACAAACTGGGTTAGATTGCCAAGCGCTGGATTACAATATTGAGTTCTCTGGTAACCCTGATTTACAAGCAGAAGAGTCAGAATCATGGAACGTGGGCGTTATATGGGCACCAACAGCCGAGTTTGGCTTAAGTGTTGATGTATGGAGTATTACCCAAGATAACAAAATAGATGAAGAAGAGTTTGGCCCTATTTACGCTGCAGAATGTGGCAGTCAAAGTAGTACCGTGTGTGTTCGTTTGGCCCCAACGGGTGGTGCAAGCTTGGGCACAATACAAAAAATACACAGCACCTTCAAAAACTTATCATCGCAGGAAGTGTCTGGTGTTGATGTTTCAGCAAACTATAATCACTCTCTTGATGACTTAGGTTTACTTAAATTTAATCTAGAGTGGGCATATCAAGATAAATTTGAAAAAGATGGCCGTGATTACACGGGTGAATATGGTTACCCAGAGCACCGCTTTATTTTCTCAACTAACTGGGAAATTGGCGACTTTAACACTAACGTAAATATCAGTTATGTGGGTGAATTTGAAGATACACCTGATATCGACTTTGATGGTAATTTAGATTTTGATAGTAATACATCGCGTATGATAGATTCACAAACGCTTGTGGATTTACAAACATCGTACCGTATTACTGAATCAGCTAAAATATCTTTAGGTGTTAATAACTTATTTGATGAAGAGCCACCATTTGCTATTGGTGATGGCGATGGCGATTTATATGGTTATGCGTCAGGTGTGCACAACCCTCGTGGCCGTTACCTGTATACTAAAGTAAGCTTCTCCTTCTAAGTAAAAGACACAAAAAAAACCGCCAATTGGCGGTTTTTTATTTAAAACTAAGGGCTAAATTATAGCTCGCCTTCGTTTTCAGATAAGAACTTTGCAACGCCTTCAGGGCTTGCGTCCATACCTTTTTTACCTTCAGTCCAACCAGCAGGACATACTTCACCGTGTTCAGTATGGAACGCTAGTGCGTCAACCATACGAAGCATTTCATCGATATTACGACCTAGTGGTAAATCGTTCACTACTTGGTGACGTACATTGCCTTCTTCGTCGATTAAGAATGACCCACGAAACGCAACACCCGCTTCAGGATGCTCAACGTCATATGCTTTACAAATTTCGTGTTTAACATCTGCAACTAGTGCGTATTGAACTTTACCAATACCGCCATCTGCTACAGCAGTGTTACGCCATGCGTTATGTGAGAATTGTGAATCGATAGAAACACCAATAACTTCTACGCCACGCTTTTGGAACTCTTCAAAACGCTTATCAAATGCAATAAGTTCTGAAGGACACACAAACGTGAAATCTAGTGGGTAAAAGAAGATAACTGCTTTTTTACCTTTGATTGTTTCATGAAGGTTATAGCTATCTACAATTTCACCGTTACCAAGAACAGCTGCAGCGGTAAAGTCTGGTGCCTGGCGGCCTACTAATACACCCATTTTATTCTCCAAATATTTTGAGTTTGTTTTCAATTGCTTTCGCAATGCTGGTACTTATATGGGCGCTAAAAATTAAAAACCAATAGCGCATACATATAATTAATTGGCATTCTAAATTTTTTAGTTTAAAAAGAACAATCGTATTTAGCGATGTGAGCAATCGAAAATAACGAACACTTACAACTTGCACTAATCTGCTTGAATAATAGATCTATTTTGAGGTGTAAATTGCGTTGTAATTAGATAGTATTTTTAGCGTTACTGAAGAAGGGTTAATACATTAAATTGTTTAAAAAAACATATAATGTGGTATGAATTTTTACAGATAAAAAAACCTGCAAATGCAGGTTTTTCGTTTAGATTTAATCCATTATATCCGAAGGCATATCACCTCGAATATTCTGCCAAATTTCACCCGTTTGATGACCATACTTACGCATCATAGAAATAGCGCCATCATGCTCTTTATTTTCAGCCAGTATAGTTAAATCTTTATAAAACTGACGAGCAAGCTCTCGTGTTCCTGCATCTGAAAAGTAATGACAACCAATCTTTGAATAAAACCCTCTAAAACCGTTAAGAATTAATACATAAATACGGTTATTACCAGCAACTGCTAATTCGTGATGAACTTTATAATCGTAATCAGCAAATGCCTGTGCAGTATCTTCTAATTCATGGCTTTGTGATAAAATTTCAATAACGCGCTCTGGATTCAACTTAATAGCGGCACGCGTATAAATAGCACTAATATTCGTTCTTGCCGATAAAAGCTGATCTGTCAGCTCAGGCATTTTATCTTCATCAAGGCGTGCTAACGTTTCAAGAATATTTAAACCAGACGTTTCCCAAAAATTATTAACTCGTGTCGGTTTACCGTGCTGGATAGTCAACCAACCATCGCGAGCTAAACGCTGTAGTACTTCTCGTAAAGTTGTTCTTGTGACACCAATTAACTCTGAGAGCTCTCGCTCGGCAGGTAGAATTGAACCTGGAGGGAAATCGCCATTCCAAATAGACTCAACTATATATTCTTCAGCAAATCCTGCTGGGCTTTTCGCTTTAAAAATTCTCATTCAATTCCCACTCGAAGTAATCTACAACTTATCGTCTTACACGAATAACTGACTGATTGTACCAGAGGAAGCACAACTAACAAGTAAAGTAAGGCATATTAGTTCAACCAAATGAGTAGAAATTTAATATTTATAAATAATTAAATTTTGATTTTTCTATTTTAGCTACAGTGTATATAAATATAGGCCACATTCACATTAGGTACATTGTTATCACTCGCATATTTTTGTTTACACAAAGCTTTAGCTGAATTAACTTAACGGGCACTAGCTATACATATAAGTACAATAAAAAGGAACACCTATGCAGCAGAGTGTTTTAACTGCAACATTTAAGAATTTTTTAGGTAATGCGCCACAATGGTATAAATATACGATCATTACGTTTCTAATTATTAACCCTATCCTTTTTCAACTAAATCAATACGTGGCAGGCTGGGCGTTAGTATTAGAATTTATATTCACCTTGGCAATGGCACTTAAATGCTATCCACTGCAGCCTGGTGGCTTACTTGTCATTGAAGCCTTATTTATAGGAATGACGACTGCAGGACAAGTTGAACATGAAATAGCACAAAACTTAGATGTAATTTTGCTGTTGATTTTTATGGTCGCCGGCATTTACTTCATGAAAGATTTATTACTCTACATTTTCACGAAACTAGTCGTGTCAGTCAGAAGTAAATCTATTTTATCTTTAGCGTTTACTCTTGCAGCTGCTTTTTTATCTGCATTTTTAGATGCATTAACAGTTATGGCAGTAGTCATTGCCGTTGCAATGGGATTTTACAGTATTTATCACAAAGTCGCGTCAGGAAAAGACTCCAACAGCGAACATGATATAAATGATGATAATCAAGTAAAAGAAGTTAATCGCCAAGAACTCGAAGAGTTTCGTGCTTTTTTACGTAACCTATTAATGCATGCATCTATTGGCACTGCACTCGGTGGTGTTTGTACTATGGTTGGTGAGCCTCAAAATTTAATTATTGCTGAGCGAGCGAGTTGGCAGTTTGGTGAGTTTTTCTTAAGAATGCTGCCTATCACCTTGCCTGTATTTTTTGCTGGTTTATTAACTACTTTTGTTCTGGAAAAAACAAAAGCCTTTGGGTATGGCGCTAAATTACCTAAAAAAATTCACACTATCTTAAAAAATCACGCTGAAGGGCTTGATAGTAAACGAACTAAACGCGATAAAGTTAACTTAACTATCCAAGCGTTCATTGCGGTATGGCTTATTGTCGGTTTAGCAATGCATTTAGCCGCTGTTGGGTTAATAGGTTTATCAGTGATTATATTGGCAACTGCCTCTGCCGGTATTATTGAAGAACATCAACTAGGAAAAGCATTTGAGGAAGCTCTGCCATTTACAGCGCTTTTATGTGTGTTTTTTGCCGTTGTTGCCGTTATTATAAACCAACACCTATTCACACCTGTTATTGCTTGGGTACTTACATTTGAAGGGCAATTACAATTAGTCATGTTCTTTATTGCCAATGGGTTACTCTCCATGGTAAGCGATAATGTATTTGTTGGTACTGTGTATATAAACGAAGTTGCAGCGGCACTGAAATCTGGGGAAATTACCCGTGATCAATTCGACCTTTTAGCTGTTGCTATTAATACAGGTACCAATTTACCAAGTGTTGCGACTCCAAATGGTCAAGCTGCATTTTTATTTTTGCTTACATCAACACTTGCCCCAGTACTGCGTTTGTCCTATGGGAGAATGGTTTACATGGCATTACCATATACAATCGTGTTAACTACTATAGGGCTTACCTTTACTTACATAGGTTTAAGCGATATGACCGAACTAATGTATCAATGGGGCTGGATAGATCATCATGTAGCGACCATAGGGGCTGCATCAAGTAGTCACTAATCTCATCTTAAAAAAAGCTACTTCAGTAGCTTTTCTTTCCTTTTTGTTGCTGCGTACTTTATCCTACGCCATAATATATCGTCTTATTTAAGCGTGGAATTTTTATGAACTGGCTTGCACAATTACCGACTCAACGTACCCCGTGGATTTTATTCACCGTTATTGTTTTTTTACTTGAAGTAACCGCCCTTTTCTTTCAATACAAAATGGGGTTAGCACCTTGCATAATGTGTATTTATCAACGTACCGCAGTACTAGGGTTACTTAGCGCTGGTATTATTGGCTCAATTAAACCGCAAAACAAAGTAGTCAGAATAGCGGCTTACTTAACTTGGGGCGTATCAAGTGTTTGGGGATACCTGATTGCTCAAGAACATATAGATATGCAAACCACCACAGACCCTTTTGCTTTTAGCTGTGAATTTGAACCTAATTTCCCATCATTTTTACCATTGCATGAGTGGATCCCTAGCTTTTTTCAGGCAACTGGTGATTGTGGAAATATAGACTGGCAATTTTTGGGTTTGAGTATGCCCGCTTGGATGGAAATCATATTTGGACTATTTGCTAGTGTATTTTTTATAGTGATTAGTAGTCGTTTACTTTTTAAAAGATCGGTTTAATTAGTATGTTTACTTTTTTTTCGAGTCAAATTATAGAATTAAAACATTTAAAAGTACGCGAAAGGCAAGCCGTTATAGCCCTATCGCTAGGTCTGATTTCACCTACTGAACGCGTGTTATTACGTATAATAAAGCTTATATTATTAAGCCCACTGTTTTTAATATTTACCCTATTTGAAGGCTGGGTAGTTATTCCATTTTTAATGCTTGGTGTACTTTGTTATCCATTATTAACTACGCCTATCGAAATTAATTTTGCCAAAAAAAATCTTAGTAAAGCATTAAAAGAATATGATCAGGGCGCTTAGAAGCGCCCTAACCCACTTATAATGTTATTTTATCTTTTAGCTTAGTTATTAACTTTTTTCCTACACCTTTCACTTTCGCTAAATCGTTTACTTCAGTAAACTCTCCATTTGCTTCCCTATAATCAACTATTGCTTGTGCTTTTTTCTTCCCTATTCCTGGTAGCTTAGCGAGCATACTCGCATCAGCATCATTAATACTTACAACATCATATTTAGGCATTTCTTTGACCACATCAACTACCTGTGAAAACGCTGCAGTAGTCGGGAGCAAACATAATATACTTATGAATAAGAGTTTTTGTAAAAGACGCATTTATTTTCCTTATTGTACTTTCGAATTATTAAATTTTGCTCAGGAAATAGTAAAATAAAAATAGCTCATTATATAAAATCACCTAAACACATGATCACTATTATCCGAAATCCTAAAATGCAGCTGGTACAACAAGTGATTTATTAAATAAAGTAAAGTTACAGTTTTTTGTCAAATCTTAAATAAACTAAAAATTAATATCAGATACTTGCAAATTACACCACAAACCATTACTGTACATAAAAACAGTAATCTAATGGTTTTCATAAACCACATTGCCACGCAAGCTTGCAGGAGAAATCATGGCTGTTGTTGTTAAATATGTTGTAGAACGAAACGGAGTCGAGCGCATGACGTTTACTACTAAAAAAGAAGCTGATGCTTATGACAAAATGCTCGATATTGCTGAGTCGCTTGAGCTAATGTTAGAAAAGGTAGATGTGCCATTAAGCGAGCAACAAATAGAGTCACTTGCTTTAGAAATAGCAAAGAGTAAAGAAGACTTTATGACTATATTAAAAGGTGGCAAAGACCCAGTTGTCACCAAAGCCCCAACAAAAACTAAAAAGTCAGATAACGTTGCATCAACTGAAGACAACAACGATAAAAAAGCAAGTTAACTAGCCGTTTGCTCCCTATTGGATGAGTTAAGCTAAATAAAAAAGGGAGCAACTAAGTTGCTCCCTTTTTTATTGCTTACCACTTATTTTAAAATAGGTGGTAATTGCTATTTAAAGCTCTTTCTCTACTTCATCAAATAAAGCAGTGATGTTTTGCTCTGGCTCTTTTGTTACTAAGCTGATAACAACAATTGCGATACAAGATAAAATAAAGCCAGGTACAATTTCGTACATAAAGCTACTTAAGCTTTCGCCATTAATAGTAAATGGGCCATAAATCCAAATTAGCACAGTAAATGCACCCACTAACATACCCGATAATGCACCGGCAAAGTTCATGCGTTTCCAATAAAGGCTAAATAAAACCAATGGTCCAAACGCGGCGCCAAAGCCTGCCCAAGCATTACTTACTAAATCTAAAATAGAGCTATCTCTGTCGTAAGCTAAGTAAATGGCAAACATAGCAACTATAGCAACACTGATACGGCCAACAGCCACTAGCTCTTTATCACTCGCCTCTTTACGCAAAAATGTTTTGTAAAAATCTTCTGTTAGTGAACTTGAACTCACTAATAACTGAGATGAGATTGTGCTCATAATTGCAGCTAATATAGCGGCAAGTAAAAAGCCTGCTATTAGTGGATGAAATAAAAGCTCTGAAAGCACTAAGAAAATAGTTTCTGGGTCTTTGACCGTAATATTATTTTCGTATGTGTAAGCGGCGCCAAAAATACCAGTAGCAACTGCACCAACAGCAGCAACAATCATCCAAGTCATACCTATACGACGCGCTGTGGGCATCTCCTTCACACTACGAACAGACATAAAGCGCACAATAATATGAGGCTGTCCAAAGTATCCCAACCCCCAAGCCATTGCTGAAATAATCCCTAAAGTAGACCCTGCACCTATCCAATTAAGCATTTCGGGGTTTACACTATGTAAAGTGGACTCTAAAGGCTGTTCTAAAAGTGAGTAGGTTACACAAGGCACTAAAATTAGTGCGATGAACATAATACAACCTTGAACAAAGTCAGTTAAGCTGACGGCTAAAAAACCACCAAACAAAGTATATAAAACAACAACACCTGTAGTGATATACAAACCCATCTCATAACTTAGCCCAAATGAGCTTTCAAATAATTTACCGCCGGCAACAACACCAGAAGAGGTATAAAGCGTAAAGAAAACAATAATAACTACTGCAGATACAACGCGTAGTAAGTTAGATTTGTCGTTAAAACGATTTGAAAAATAATCTGGAATAGTAATCGAGTCATTTGCTTTTTCTGTATAAACTCTGAGTCTTGGAGCTACTAAAAAATAGTTTAACCAAGCACCTGCGATCAAACCAATCGCTATCCATGTACTGCTAAATCCACTTACAAACATTGCACCGGGCAAGCCCATTAAAATCCAACCACTCATGTCAGATGCGCCAGCAGATAATGCAGCGACACTGGGGGAAAGGTTTCGCCCACCTAACATGTAACCAGAGACATCGCTTGTAGATTGTTTATATGCATATAGTCCGATACCTAGCATTACAACAAAATATAACGCCAGTGAAATAATCATTCCTGTTTCCAAATTAGCCTCCGCACATTTAATAATACCAAGCTTTTAATCCGAATATTGACTCTTAAAATTTTATAATAAAGACAGCATTGAGGTAAAAGCATTCCAGCCGACTATATCATGCCTAATATGGAAATCTCCAACTTGTTACCTTTTCCTAGTTTAAAAATATTCATGCTGCACACTTTTAGAACAACACTATGTAAACTCACAAAATAAAACAGATAAACCCTCTTATTTTTAATGATAATTTATTAATCATGCAAATATACGTAATGCTATTTTGAATGTTTTCCAATATATTATTACAATACCTGCTGACTTTACTCATACGGAATTGTTTATGTACTTTTATGCCGCACGCCAACCGATTTTAAATCGTGAAAAAGAACTCATTGGTTATGAGCTTTTATTTCGCGATGGCGTCGATAATGTGTTTCCCGATATAGATGGTGACGAAGCGACAACACGTTTAATAGAAGGCAGTCAATTCAACTTTGGTTTAGAAGATTTAACTGATAATAAGCCCGCTTATATAAATTTTACGTTGGATACGTTATCAAAAGGTTATCCAACACTACTGGGTAAAGATACAATTGTGGTTGAAATACTCGAAACAGTTCAACCCGGGAAGCGCTTATTAGCAATTGTTAAAGACCTAAAAGATAAAGGGTATACTATTGCACTTGACGATTACATTCATCAGCCTGTGTGGCGTCACTTTTATCCATTTATAGACATCATTAAAATTGATTTCTTAACATGTGATACAAGTACAATAAACAACGTTATTGACGATATAAAACAACATTCTCATATTAAATTACTTGCCGAAAAAGTTGAAACGTATGAAATGTATAGCTTGGCATTAGAACTCGGTTTTGATTATTTTCAGGGATTCTTCTTTTCAAAACCCGAGATGGTGCAAAGTAAAGCATTGCCACCATCAGAGATGGCATTAGCTGAATTACTGTATGAAACCTCAAGTATTGAAATAGATCTTAAAAAAATCACTAATGTATTTGAGCGTGATGTAAATCTATCTTATAAGCTTCTTAGGTATTCAAATTCTGCTGCCTTTGCAAGGCGTGCTGAAATCAGTACAATTAAGCAGGCACTTATTGTGCTTGGCGCTAGCGAAATTAAAAAGCTCTTATCATTACTTTTTGCTGCGCAAGTATCTGCAGATAAGCCCGTTGAATTAATCAAATTATCCTTAACCCGAGCACGTTTTGGTGAATTACTCGCTATTTCTCATGGCCAATTTAAAGATACTGGCATGGCTTTTTTAACCGGTATGATGTCTCTAATGGATGCTATTTTAGATGAGAGTATGGAAAGCGTAATGCAGAAATTACCTTTATCTAACGAAATAAAAGCAGCATTACTCGATAACGAAGGTTTATTGGCACAATACCTAAACCTAGTTAAGTATTATGAGCAAGCAAACTGGTCAGCGGCCAACGACATAACTACAGAACTAAACCTTGGTGAAAAAGTACCTGATGCCTACCATGAAGCGCTAGCTTGGGTCGATGAGCAAATGCATTTAATGATTCACGAATAATAACAACACCAGCAAACAAAAACGCCAGCATTTAGCTGGCGTTTTTGTTTGCTGGTGTTGGGTTATAAGCTTTCTAAAAAGTCTTCATCAAAATCAGCGGGCTCTTCTTTGATTGGCGGATTACCATCGTATAGTTCATAAATTTGACGCTGGAAATAAATATCTTTCACAAACAAGTATGGATCAAGTGAATCATTTAATAGCCCCTCTTGAGGGATTAATGAGGCGCGCGCTTCCACTGCCTTTAAAACAAACACTAGAATAGTTTGTGGAGTCGTTAATGCTACCTCAGGTAGTACAAAGTTATCGACGACATCACCCGTTAAGTTACGCACTGTTTTTGGCCCCATAGCAGGCAGCATTAAATAAGCGCCATCGCCCACCCCCCACACACCCAAGGTCTGTCCAAAGTCTTCATCTACAACTTCAAGGCCTAATGAGCTGGCAACATCAAACAAACCAAATATGCCAACAGTAGAATTAACTAAAAAACGCGCAAGGCTAACACTTGCATTACCCGGCTTACCTTGCAGGCCGGCATTTATCATATCTACAGGAGCCGTTATATTGTCGGTAAAATGGACAACGCTCTGGCGTACAGGTACAGGTGTAACTGTCATGTAACCAACTGCTGCGGGGCGCAACAAGTATGCATCGAGTACATCCATATTAAAGTCATATAATGGACGATTAATACTTTGCAGAGGATCTCTCTCATCTACTTTACTTTGTGGTACTTGAGCACAACCGGCCAGTACCAATAAACATAAAAAAGTAAAACTATGCTTTAACATCTAACGTCCTTAAGGTATTAATGTATCAATTTGAAGTTGGTAGTCACTTACACTTTCACGCTTTAACGACTGTGAATGACCTTCTAGCTCACCAGAACTTGGCATAACCGAGTCATCTATAGAAATACGCGCCGAAATAATAATATTTTCGGCACTCGATAAGTTAAGCCCTGCAACCATTGCACTACTATCACTCAACTCGACTGTAATTGGAAATGAATATTTAGCGAGTTTAACAGCAGCTAATGGCATAGGTGAGCCAGTTGCAGCTTTTGCAAATATAAATAAAATACCGTTTTTTGGTTGTTTATCAATAAGCTCTTTTGCAATGTCGACAGTAACTGCAATAGCACCCGTTGTAGTAGTAACTGGCATAACTGAGCCTTCCGTTTGCATTTGCTGCTCAATATCAGCAATACGCTCAGAGATCATGCTATAACGAGAATCATTTTTTCCCATACTTGCCAATAAAACTTCAAATGCAGTTTTAGCTTGCGGCCAATCTTTACGCTCATACGCTATAAGCGCGAGTAACGAAATAGCATCTAAATTGGTAGGCTCAACTTTTAGTACTTTTGAGAGCATACCTGCCGCACGGGTCATATTAGCTTCGCTGCCTTCTAGTAATAAAACTTGGCTATAACTAATAAGTACCTGCATATTATCAGGATTCATACGTAGTGCTTTATCAAATGACTGCTGCGCCATGTCAAATTCATTAAGCGACATAGCAACTCGTCCAAGTAGCATCCAAGCGACTTCATCATCGCCCGAACGGCTAAGCTTAGTACGAAGCGCCAATGCAAAAGCCTGCAACTCATTTTGACTAAGCGGCTCACCTTTTTGCATTACAGCACGCTCACCGTAATCCGCTAAATTATCCATTGCATCATGCCAAGCCGAAATTTGCTGCTGACTACCTGTAAAGCTATAAAAAATCCCCGTTAGCGCAAGAACAAATGCACCGCCTGTTAAAGCAAAAATACGATTATTACCTTTGCTATTAAGTGACTTTTCTGGCGATAATTCGTTCAATAAACGGCGTTTTAATTCAACAATTGATTCTGCGTGATTGACGCTATCAATGCGTTGATTATCTAAATCGGTTTGTAAATCAACTAAACGCTGCTCATAAATACTAATTAGCTCCGCATTGGCATTATGAGTAATTGTTTTAACGTGCTCTTTTTTTAAAAAAGGCAACATCACAAACGCAAGAGCAACCAGTGTGAGTAAAGCAAAACACGCCCACATTAAAATCATTTAACTTTGCTCCTGACGTTTATTTTGTTCAATTAGCTTAGCTAGCAGCATTTCGTCGTCACTGCTCCAGGTTTGTTTTACTGATGCTTTTCGCTGGCGAATAACAATAAAACCAAAGCCGACTATGACAATTAATACAGGTAATACCCAAAGTACTAAAGTCGCGGGTGTAACTGGTGGGTCGTAATGAACAAAATAGCCAAAGCGGTCAATCATGTAATCAATCACTTCGTCTTTGCTCTTACCTTCTTTAACCAAAACGAGCACTTTATCGCGTAAGTCTTTAGCAACAACGGCGTCGGAGTCCGCAATATTTTGATTTTGACACTTAGGACAACGCAGCTCTTTAGTTAGCTCTTCAAACAATATTGCTTGTTTGTTGTTATCAAATTGATAGCGGTCTTGCTCAGCAAACGCACTGATGCTTACAAAAATGCTAAGCGTAAGTAGTAACCATTTCATTATTTAAGCTCCTGCATAATTGGCGCAAATTTAGCTCGCCATACTCGCGGGTTTATATCGCCCGTGTGATGCAACAAAATAGTGCCGTTTTTATCGACTAAAAATGTTTCAGGCGCACCCGACACGCCTAAATCCAACGACAAAGTACGATGTAAATCCAAGATATTAAATTGATATGGGTCACCCGCACGTTGCAGCATATCGCTCACTTCTGTGCGAAGTGATTGCATATCAAAAGGGCCATCAAAATCAGCATCGTAACCTTGTACGTAATAAAGCCCAATAATTTTAACACCTTGCTCACGTAACTTAGTTAAATAGCCAAGCTCAACTAAACATGTAGGACACCAAGTGCCCCATACATTTAGTAAGTAAACCTCGCCTTTTAAAGACTCGTTAGTCCATGGCTTATTGTCTTGCATTAAATCAGGTAGATTAAATGCTGGCATTTCTTGACCTAATCGCCCCGTTTGAATTTCACGAGGGTTAGCAAAAAGACCTTGGTATAAAAATACACACACAAAAACAAACACTAAAAGCGGCGCAATAGCTAAAATTTTACGGTTCATAAAACACTCTCCGATGCAGCCCTACGCGCTGTTTTAGCTGATGTGCGGTAGCGTTTATCAAATAAAATCATAAATCCAGCGAGGGAAATAAGCACACCACCAATCCACATCCAACGAACAAACGGTTTGTGATAAATGCGAAGTGACCATGCGCCTTGGCTTAACTGCTCACCTAACGCTAAGTATAAATCACGTGTAAAGCCTGCATCTATTGCCGCCTCGGTCATAAACTGCATACCAATATCATACTTACGTTTTTCGGCGTGTAAGCGTGTTACTAGTTCATTATTTTTAAGCACAGATACAACACCAGCATGACCACTGTAGTTTGGTCCGCGAATAGCTTTAACACCATCAAAGCGGTATTCATATTGATTAAGCTGGACTGTATCGCCTTGTTTCATAGATACATCACGCTCAACTGAATATGCCGACGTAAGCGTTACACCCGCAATAACAAATGCAATACCAATATGCCCAAGCACCATAGCCCAGTAACTTACACCTAAGCGTTTTAAACCTTCTTTTAAGGTGCCATGCACTGCGGCTTTAGTGTAAATATCGATCCCGGTTGATATTGCAATCCAAACCGCAAGCGTAGTAGCTAATAGCGTAAGTGGTTTTACTAAGTCGTAACTTGAAAACAACCAAGCGCAGGTAATTACAACACTGGCTAATACGCCCATTAATATTTTGTTTTGTAAGAAAGCCCATTTATTTTGCTTCCAGCGTAAAAATGGTCCTATACCCATCAAAATAGCAAACGGCACTAAAATTATTGCAAACATTTTATTAAAAAACGGTTCGCCAATAGAAATACTGCCTAGGCCCATCTCTTTATGTACCATAGGTAATAGCGTACCAAGCAATACGATCAATGTAGCAACCACTAAAAATATATTATTGAGCCATAACGCCACTTCGCGCGATACCAGCTTGTATCGTCCTTCACTGTGAACTTGTGACACACGCAGTGCATATAGCGCCAAGCCACCACCTACAACGATGCCTAAGAAGGCAAGTATAAATAAGCCACGATCAGGGTCTGTTGCAAAAGCGTGTACCGATACAATAATACCCGAGCGTACAATAAAGGTTCCCAAAAGGCTTAATGAAAACGCTGCGATAGCTAGTAAAACAGTCCATGATTTAAATACACCGCGTTTTTCAGTTACGCTTAATGAGTGCAGTAATGCGGTTGCCACAAGCCATGGCATTAACGATGCGTTTTCTACTGGGTCCCAAAACCACCAGCCGCCCCAGCCAAGCTCTGAATATGCCCACCAGCTACCAATTGTGATTCCTAGAGTTAAAAAGCCCCATGCAGTCATTGTCCATGGACGTGACCACTTAGCCCATGTGTTATCAAGCTTACCGGTTAATAACGCAGCAATAGCAAAAGAAAAAGCAACCGATAGCCCTACATAACCCATGTACAGTAATGGCGGGTGAATAATCATACCCGGATCTTGAAGTAACGGATTTAAATCACGCCCCTCTACCGGAAAATAAGGAAGTAGGCGCTCAAACGGGCTTGAAAGTAGCAAGGTGTACATCATAAAACCGACACCTAAAAAGCCAAGCACACCCAATACGCGAGCACGTAACACCCAAGGGAGTGATTTAGAGCGTGCAGCAACTACTGCAGTCCAACCCGCTTGCATTACAAGCCACAGTAAAATAGCGCCTTCATGGCCGCCCCATGTAGAGGTGATTTTGTAATACCAAGGCAGCGTGCTACTTGAATGATATGCTACGTACGATACGGTAAAATCATCCGTTACACTGGCGTAAATAAGTGCTGCAAAAGAGATTAAAACAAAAGCGAATTGCCCAATTGCTAAAGAGGGAGCTGCACGCATTAATCGAAGATTACCGGTATGCGCGCCCCAAAGAGGAAAAATACACAGTAAAACGCTTAATACCATAGCAAGCGTTAAAGAAAAATAACCAATTTCTGGGATCATAGCTAATTACCACTATCTAAGTTGTATTTTGGTTTTTCGTGCTTAATACCTTTAACTGCCTCTGCAACTTCTGCTGGCATATATTCTTCGTCATGCTTTGCTAGCACTTCAAATGCTTCAATAACGTTAGGTTCGATTAATACGCCCTGCGCTACAATGCCTTGCCCTTCACGAAACAAGTCTGGCAATATACCTTGATAACGCACGGTCACTAATGGACCTGTATCTATTAGCTTAAAGCTTACTTGTAAGCTCTGTTCATTACGCTCAACGGTGCCTGGTACAACCATGCCGCCAATACGTAACTTTTGGCCAATGAAAGGCTTTTCTTTATTAGGCCCTTTGCCATCAATAAGTTCGCTTGGCGTATAAAAAAGATTAATGTTTTCTTGAAGTGCATAAAGCACTAAACCAATTGATCCACCAATACCAAACAGCACGGCAATAATTACCAATAGGCGCTTTTTACGTCTTGGATTCATGAGACTTGTTCCTGTTTAGCTTTTTTAATTCGCGCTTCGCGTATTATTTGCTGTTCTACTGAAGCCATAATCCGTTTGGTATCTCTTAAAGAGCTCACTAAAATACCGAGTAAAATAAGTGCGCATGTACCAAAAGAAAGCCATATATAAAACCCATAGCCCCCCATTGCAATAAAATCAGAAAAAGAGTCAAACTGCATAATTACCCCTTATTTAACAACGAGCGTACCCACGGTCGGTGCTTTTCGCGTTGTAAAATTTCATTTTTAAGACGAATTAAAGTCACTGTTCCTACAAAAGCAGCAAAGGCTAAAATATTAACCATAAGTGGCCAAAACATACTTGGGTCTATTGCTTTTGTGTCTAATTTTGTAATGCTTGCGCCTTGGTGTAGCGTATTCCACCACTCAACTGAGTAATGAATAATAGGTAAGTTGATTACGCCCACAATCGCTAAAATAGAAGCCGCACGCCCTGCTGACTTCTTATCTTCAAATGCATGGTAAAGCGAAAGCACGCCAAGATATAAAAATAATAAAATAAGTTCAGACGTTAAACGCGCATCCCATACCCACCAAGCACCCCACATAGGCTTACCCCATGCAGCGCCAGTAATAAGCGCTATAGCTGTAATACAAGCACCAACAGGCGCTATAGCAATAACGGCAAGTTCGGCATTTCGTAGTTGCCATACAAGTGCAACAACAGCTGCAATAGCCATTGATGAGTAAGCGCCCATAGATAAAATGGCGGAAGGAACATGAATAAAAATGATACGGTAGCTGTCTTTTTGCTGGTAATCGGCAGGTGCAAAACCAAGCCCCCATACCCAACCAACAATCATACTAACTACAGTAACTACGGCAAAATAAGGCAGTAACGTATTGCATAATTGATATGCACGCTCCGCTTTAGCATAGGGATGTAACCACTTCCACATTAACTTACACTCACTTTTAAAGCTGACGATATGGCAATTGGTGCGCTAATAATAGCAATAAGTAACATTGCACCAAGGATAGCAAGCTGTCCACTATAATCCAGTGACATGGTACTGGTATCGATAGCCGACGTTGCAAAAATTAAAACTGGAATATACAAAGGCAGTACGAGTAAACTCATCAAAATTCCCCCTTTTTGTAATCCCACAGTAAGCCCAGCGCCAATTGCGCCGATAAAGCTCAATAGCGGTGTGCCTAATAATAATGTTAAAACGGTCGCTGTTAGCGCCGAACTTTCTAGATTCAATAACAATGCAAACAATGGTGTCATTAATACAAGCGGTAAACCTGTTACCACCCAATGAGCAGCCACTTTAGCAAGTACGGTTAGCGATAATGGATAAGAGGATGCAATTAACTGCTCCAACGAGCCATCGTTAAAATCATCCCTAAACAACTTATCTAAGCCCAACATGGTAGAGAGTAATGCGGCAACCCAAATAATACCTGGCGCCATTCTCGCAAGTAGACCGGGCTCAGGCCCTATTGCTAACGGAAACAATGAGATTACAATTAAGAAAAATAAAATAGGATTTACAATTTCGGCGCGCTGGCGAAACGCAAGCTTTATATCTTTGGTAAATACCGCACTAAATAGCAACCAATAAGAGTGTTGACGAGTCATTAGTGGCGATACTCCAGTGTAACCGTTTGTAAGTTACTAAAGTGGGTCGTTAAGTCTTGGTGGGTTGTTAATAAGATAGCACCACCGCGTTGTAAGTGCTCAGTAAATCGTTGTTGTAAAAAGGCGACACCACTTTTATCAAGCGCAGTAAATGGCTCATCAAGCACCCATAGTTTAGCATCACTTAACCATAGTCTTACTAAAGCAACACGTCGCTGCTGCCCTGCAGATAACATCCTAACAGGCACATCTTCAAGTCCAACAAGGCCTAGTTTCGCTAAAATAGGGTATAGTTCAGGCTCGCTATAGCCATTAATTTGCAACCAATGGCTAACATTTTCCACTGCACTAAGCTGAGTGTTTACGCCCGTTTTATGACCTATAAACAATAGCTCTCTGGCATACTCTTCATAGTACTTAGATATCGGCAATTCTTGGTATAATATAGCCCCTTCATCAGGCGCAGAAAAGCCTGCGACAATACGCAATAACGATGTTTTTCCAGCCCCGTTAGGGCCTGCTAATTGCATGATTTGACCGTTATTAAGGCTAAAATTAAGATCCGCAAACAAACAACGATCTTGCTTGATGCAGGTGACGGACTTAATGTGTAACAAGATGACGATTCTCTCTGCCAAAAATTAGGCGTTAGTCTACCATAATGATAGGGTAATACGAATATTGCTTTAAAATCGATTCACTTAAAATAGAGAAAACTTGATTTAAAATAATGAATACGCCAACGCAAATCACATTATCTAATTCATTGGTTATCAATCAATCGAGCAATGCTCAAACGAATGAATTATCGCAATTACCTGATGAGGTGCTTGCGGCTAAAAATATACAATTTTCGAAAGATTCGATTACGCTTGATGTATTTATTGATAAGCATTGGCAAACATTAAGGCTTGGCACTACAAGCGCACCTCAAAACTTACAAAAAATAGCCAGTGCTAACATACAGCTCAGCCCTGATGGCAAAAAGCTCAACATTATACCAAACAGTACAACCCTCACCTTAAGTCAACCAACTCAGTTACAGCGTTTATTAAATTATGTAAGCACAGGCACTGAGGTAGAAAGTAAGCCAATGGATGTCCAGGTTGTTTTATCGCCTACTCCCAAATTAGTCATTGATAAACTCAACGCCAGTATTGCAATAAATAAAGACGTAGCGCAGCTACTTATAACCGAGCAACCTTTAAAAGTAATTGTAAGCACTAACAATAAAGGCGCACAGCTAAATATTATTAACAGCTTTGCTGATACAGTTCATTCGCAACCACTGAGTCAAACAAGACTGACTAAATTACTCGCAGCGCTGCTACCTAATGCACAATTGCAAGCAACACCAAAACTGGCCATTTTAACTCATCCACAAAAGTCGGGGTCGTTTACAACGCCTATAAATAATAAACAAGTTAGTGAACTACCCAGCACGACTATTAAGGTAAACTTAGTAAACCAGGCTGATAAATTGTTTATTAAAACCGATACTAGCAACATAAAAGTGATGCTTAATAACTCCTTCTCGAAACCATTTAACGAGTTGCTTTTAGCTCAAAAAAATAATGTACCTGAAGTAGCCGTTTCTGCGAGTAATATTAAAGTAAATCCATTACTTACTACTGATAGCCCAATAAAATCGTGGCTACAAAATAGCTTGAGTGACATAAGAACACGAATTAATGATGCGGTAAAGTATTTTGAAAGTAAGCCTTTTACGACACAAAATAAGTCAGAGTTTACAGCTGCCTATTCATCCGCCGCCTTACAAAAAAACACCAAAGTTGTACCACTAGACAGAGTTAACATTACCCAAGGTGCAAGTGTTCAGATATCAAAAAATACAAGTAACATTTTGACCGAGCACTTTTCTAGACTCCCGCCGCTTGTGCAATTAACTCAGCTTATGAAAGGAAGTGTTAGTGTTTGGCAATCATCTTCAAACATAACAACCAACACGCCAACAACAAATAACATTACTCAAAATACAGTAGCTAGCTCTACACCAAGTGATTTAAAAGCAAATCAATTAAACACCCTAAATGCGAGTACTAACAGTAAAACTGACACGTTAATTAAGACTACAAATGAAACAGTTACTAAAAATATTATCTCATTAACAGAGCCGTTATCTAATACAGGCTCTCGTAGTCAAATGCTTCAACCAATAGAAGCAAAGCTATTAACTATATTATTAAAGCTTCCTGACACCACCGCCCCTACAGATAAAATGGCTAGCAATAAACAACTTTTAAGTAATCAGATCACTGATATTACAAATAAAGTAACAAAAGAAACACCCGATTTAACTCGGTTAATCAACCAAGCATTTAATCGTATGGTCTCAAGTAATAACACACACCCTGCGACCATACAGCGTGAAATACTTGCTACTTTACAACCGTCTCATCTAACGGGGGACATTTTGCAAAGTAGTTTCACTAAAGGGCTTGAACAAGTAGCTGTGAGTATTTTAGCCGCCCCTATAATTAGCCAGTCAGTAACACCTATCAGTTTTAATAATCAAACTGGCTTAGATGCACTTTTGCAAGTACTTATACCTACTTTTAAAACAGGTAACACTGGAGCAAAAATGCTTGAGCAACTCCAACAGGCTCAAGTTCAAGCTTTGGCTAGCGAAATTGTACAAGTTAAAAATACACTTACCCAAGTGAATATTTCAACACCAAATCAACAACCAGACACAAACCCGCTTGCACAATTTTTATTACCCATGAGATTGCCACCAGAAGCAGCACAAACAGAAATAACACTGGGGCAATATAAAAAGCCAAATGCAGATAAATTAGGAGATAAAAATGTATGGTTTGTAAGGCTAAACTTTGATTATGCCCAACTTGGGCAGCTACAAATTACTGCTGAGTTAATGGATAAAGCACTTGATTGCCAGCTATTAGCCTCAAGCCAAGAAGTAAGCGCAATTGCTCATCCTCACCTAGATAATTTAAGATCAAAACTAGCTAAACATGGTTTGCAAGTTGGTGAACTTAATTTAAAACGAGGAGATGCTAACAATCAGGCATTTTATAAATCTCATGCAATTATTAATATTAAGGTTTAGCTATGAGTGATACACCTATTAATAAATCAGCCATTGGACTTTTATACGAAGCTGGCAACACCCCCACTGTAAGTGTGAAGGGGTTTGGTGAGTTAGCTGATGAAATAATAGCAGCGGCTAAACTAAAAGGAATTATGATCCACGAAGATGCTGCACTTGCTAAAACGTTGTCGCATTTGGAGTTAGGAGAAGAGATCCCAAAAGAACTTTATTATGTAATTGCAGAACTCATTGCATTTTCGTATGTATTAAGGGGTCAATTCCCGCCAGGTTGGCAAGACTTTCAAGGTAAGTTGAATATTAAAGCATGAGATTATTTATACGCTGATAACTAAAAAGGCGCTAAGCGCCTTTTTGTTTATGCAATGAAAAGAGTAATTCAGCCTCAGCGCGAGGTAATTCACACTCGCGTATTACCTCCTCTAAATCAGCCCCTAACTCAACCATTTTAACAGCACGCGAATAAATTTTGGCATCTGGATCATCATACTTTTGAGCCGCTTGTTGTTGAACTAATTCTTGATGCTGCTGTTCAACATCAAGTACACGCTTACCTATACTCAACAAGCCTGTTCGTAATTCAGAAACCTCACTTCGCAAAATATGAGTTTGTTCGGAGGTATCTTTAAGCTGCTGCATGACAAAATTCAGCTCACTCGTTTGTTTATTTTTCAATGCAAAAACTAACGCTAACGATATTAGACCTATCGCCAGCGCAGCTATTGCAATACTAAGTAACAGCATATTTTTATTGGTAAAGCTTATAAATCGCTTAACTCATCCCATTCATCATCACTGAGTAACTTGTTTAAATCGACTAAAATAAGTAACTCATTATCACGATTACAAACACCTTGGATAAATTTAGCACTCTCTTCAGTACCGACATTAGGTGCACTGTCAATTTCTGAACTGCGTAAATATACAACTTCAGAAACACTATCGGCTAAAATACCAATAACTTGCTCTTCAGCTTCTATTATTAAAATACGAGAGTTATCGGTTGCATCAGCGGCGTCTAAACCAAAACGAGCACGCGTATCAATAACTGTTACTACGTTACCCCGTAAATTAATAATACCAATTACATAAGAAGGAGCACCTGGTACTGGAGCTATTTCAGTGTAACGTAATATCTCTTGGACTTGCATTACGTTTACGCCATAAGTTTCTTCTTCTAACTTAAAGGTAACCCACTGTAATATTTCGTCATTGTCTGCATTTTTATTTGCTGACAGTAATTTATCTTGATTCATGCTGTTACTCCGTAATGGTCATTATTACTGACGACTATCTAAGCCTTTCTCTAATAGCGCATTTAAATTATCTACATCAATTAAAGCACACATTTTCTTTTTAATAACTCCAGCAAGCCATGGGCGCTTACTTTGATCTGTACGCCATTTTACATCTTCTTTACTCAATGTAATGTTATTTATTAACTTTTCAGCTAATAACCCCCATTGGCTGTCACCTAACGTTATTAAATATTGATAGTTAAGTGACGCTTCTAGTTTTTCGTCATACTTCTCAGGCATCACCCAATGCGCTGTATCAACAACATTAAGTTTTTCATCTCTATTAAGCATAACGCCTTTGAACCATTTTGGCTTACCAAATAAGTGATTTACTTCACCTAACTGATGAATCCCACCTAACGCTTTTAATGGTACAGCCAAAGTCAAACCCGCAACTTCAAAAAATAATGCTTGAAACTCACCGTCAAAATAATCTTCTTGGCTTTTTGTTACTGCTCTTTGTTCCGGCTCTACTGATAAATGTGAGCTTGTCTCTACAACTAAATCAGCTTTAACTGGCTCTGGCTCATTAGTAATATCTAATGGTTTTAGCTCTTCTGTTTGCAGATCTTGAGCAAATATTTTTTCCGCTGCTTTTAATTGTTCATTAGGCTTTAAATGTACTTGCCCTTTTTGCTGTTCACTCGGTATTTGTTCAAGCAGTTTTGCCACAGGTTCAAGGTTATCTGTAGGCTCGTCATCACGTAATAACGCACCTAAATATTGAGTCATTACTTTTTCATTAGCAAATAATTGCTTACTCATTCATTAACCTTGCTCTATTAAATAGTCTAATAATGCTTTATATGCAAAAACACCACGGGAACGAGGACAAAACTCTATTGGCACTTTTTGTGCCAAACTCGCATCTCTAAATTTTGTATCAACAGGAATAACACCTGGCCACACTTTATCTTTATAGGTTTCTTGTAAAGTTTTATATGCTTCCAACGATGCTTTAGTGCGTTTATCATACATAGTAGGAATTATAGTATATTGATAACTTTTCGCTTGAGAGCTTTGCATTAATTCCATAGTCCGCATCATCCTATCAAGCCCTTTCAGGGCCAAAAATTCGGTTTGTACGGGAACTAAAATACGCTCACTCGCAGCTAATGCATTAACCATTAAAACCCCCAAAACCGGCGGGCAATCAAGTATTGCATAGTCATAATATTCACTAATTTTAGCAAGCGTTTTCTTTAGTATTAAACCCATGCCTGTTTTATTACCCATACTTCTATCAAGTGTAGCTATTGCCATAGTAGCGGGTAAAATATCAAGATTCTCAAGAGTTGACGGGCAAAGTGCTTGCAATATTTCTTCACTTTGCATACTTGTTCCGCGAGCAAAAATATCGTACACGCTGACTTCTAAATCTTCAGAGTCGATACCAAAATAATAAGTTAGTGATGCATGGGGATCTGTATCAATAAGCAATACACGTTTGCCCTGTAACGCTAAAATACCGGCTAGGCTAACTGCCGTTGTTGTTTTACCGACCCCGCCTTTTTGATTCGCAACAGTCCAAATCTTCACATTACATCCTAATTGCTATTAATTTCGCGTCGTTATTCGGATCCCACCATGAGGTAAACGAATTATTTTTATTGTATTATCGTCTGATGGTAGTTCCACTTCAGGCTCTGTCTGTACTGCTATATTTTTTTGCTCTAACGATGGACTATCTTTAGGTGGTAAACCATACTTAGAAAGAGCGATTACAACCTTACGGTTTTCAGCTCGACCTTTCTCTGTGTTATTATCAGCAAAAGGAGAATACTGGCCATAACCTTCTATTGCCATTCGTGCAGAATTAATACCCAACGCTTCAAGCTCGACTAAAATTGAGGTGGATCTTGCAACTGAAAGCTCCCAGTTTGAACGAAATATTTCGTTACTAATAACCTCATTATCTGTATAACCGCGCACTCTAATGTAGTTATCGACTGGATCAATAATATCTTTGACAATTTTTACGACTTGCTTAGCACGCGAATGAGCAACTGAACTACCACTAGAAAATAACATTCCTGAACTCAACTCTATAATGAGCCAATCTTGATTCAATTCAAGACTCGCTTCTCCATCACGAATTTCATCAATGAGTGCTGATTGAAGTTTAGTTAACAAGCTATCTAATGGTTTTCCTAAATATTTTTGTTTAATGTTACTTGTGTCACTTTGACCATCTAATAACTCAGGGCCTTGTTCCTTTTTTTGAATACTTTCGCCATACAACACCTCTTGTTCCGGCGTTACTCTGTCGGTTAAGATCCCACTCCCATTAACACCGTCACCAACTTGTGAATGTTGGCGCGCAGATTTATCAAAAACATGCTCGAGCGAATCCGATAATATTTGAAATTTTTCTTCCTTATCTATAGCAATAGCGTACATAACCACAAAAAAAGCAAACATTATCGTCATATAATCTGCATAAGAAACAAGCCAACGCTCAGTATGCTGACTTTTAGAGGAAGTGTGACGTAAACGTCGACGTAGCATAATCGTTATTTATCCACTAAATTAGGGCGTTCTACACGATAAGCTTCTAACTTTAGTTCAATATTAACAGGGCTTTCGCCTAAACTGATTGCAATAACACCTTCAGCTAACAGTTCGTGATACAACATTTTTTGTTCAACACGTTGTTTTAGTTTATTTGCCATCGGTAAAAATAGTAAATTAGCTAAACCGACACCATAAATAGTGGCTATAAATGCTGTCGCGACACCAGCACCCAGCTTTTGCGGATCGGTAATAAATGACATAGCCTGAATAAGACCAAGCACTGCGCCCAAAATCCCTATTGTTGGGCTATACCCGCCCATAGCTTCATAAACGCGTCCTGCCTCTAATAAACGGTCGCGTTCTAATAATAAATCAATTTCAAGTGTATCGCGCAGCTTTTGCTCAGAGCAACCATCAACAAGTAAGCTAAGACCTTTAGCTGCATATGGATCGGGATGAATTAAGGCCTCATTTTCAAGTGCTAAGTAGCCTTCTTGTCGTGCTTTGTGAGACCATTGTTTAACTTGTTCGATCGCTTCGTCTACATCATGCTTTGGCGAAATAAAAACCCAGTGGCTTATTTTTAGCATTTTTTTAAAAGTACTAGATGATGTTTGCAACATCACAGCGCCAAGCGTACCACCAACTACGATTATAAGTGCTGGTCCATTGAATAACGCAGAGACAACACCGCCTTCTAAAGAATAACCTATCGCTATAGCGCCTAACGCAATAAATAAACCTAATATAGAAAGCTTATCCACAACCAATCTCTTTTTTAATCCTTAGAGCTATATCATCTAGAGCAAGACTTTCACTTGCTAAGCCAGCACTTGCAACCGCCTGTGGCATACCGTAAACAACACAACTTTTTTCGTCTTGTGCCCAAATAGTGGCGCCAGTCTGCTTCAACATTCGAGCACCATCACGCCCATCAGCCCCCATACCAGTTAGAACAATAGCCAGTACGTCACCTTGACAAGCTTTTGCAACGCTTGCAAAAGTCACATCAACACTTGGTTTATATGTTATTCGCTCACTGTTATCTTCAAATACGCGCAATGTTTTTGAAGACCCACGCCCCTCAACCATCATTTGTTGGCCACCTGGAGCCAAGTATGCAGTCCCTGGTTGTAATCGATCCCCTTGTTGAGCTTCCTTTACTTTTATCTGGCATAAACCATTTAAACGCGAAGCAAATGCAGGTGTGAATGCGGCAGGCATATGCTGAATTAATAATATAGGATGCGGGAAATTTGCTGGTAATTGAGTTAATATTGTTTGTAATGCAACGGGTCCGCCAGTCGATGTACCAATAGCAACAAGTTGATATTTTTTACCACTAGCATGAACGGAGGCATTAGAATTCGTACGTTGAAAGCTTCTATCTGGCTGCTTTAACGTTGCCGTGTTCCTTAATGAACTTGGAGTCGCTAATGGCATACTTTGCGGTTTAGCTTGTGTTATGGGCTTGAATGTACGGGGAACTCTTCTTCGACCAATTTCTTTCACTTTAGCTTGTAAAAGCTTTATTGCATCTTCATTGTTACGTGCAATATCTTCGAATTTTTTCGGTAAAAAATCCATTGCTCCGGCATCTAATGCATCAAGCGTTGCCGTTGCACCATCTCGAGTTAGTGAAGAAAACATTAAAATTGGTGTCGGATTACTCGACATTATTTCTTTAACTGCGCTAATACCGTCAAGCACAGGCATTTCTACATCCATTGTAATCATGTCAGGGCGTAGTTCAGCTGTTTTTTCAACAGCTTCTCTGCCATTCACAGCAAAACCTATTACTTTTATATCGCTGTCTTGCTCAAGTATTTCGCTCACTCTGCGGCGAAAAAAGCTAGAATCATCAACAACTAAAACTTTAACGGCCATTTAGCTCTCTTATTAAATTGAAGTGTAGGGCACTTTTACAGTGCACCTACTTTATTTATTATCAGCCCGCGTAATGTTTTAACATATTTGGTACATCTAAAATAAGTGCAATACCACCATCGGAAGTAATTGTAGCACCAGCCATACCGGGTGTTCCTTGTAATAAAGCATCAAGAGGTTTTATTACAACTTCCTCTTGCCCTATTAACGAATCTACGACAAAGCCTACTTGTTGTGTACCAATTTGGACAATAACTACATGACCATGTGCTTTACGCTGAGAGCGGTCAGCGCCTTTAACTAGCCAATGCTCAAGATAAAACAATGGAATTGCTTTTTTGCGCACAATAATTGTCAATTGACTATCAACAACATTCGTTTTAGTTAAATCGAGGTGGAATATTTCGCTAACACCCGCAAGTGGTAATGCAAATGTTTGCTCTCCAACAACAACCATTAAGGTCGGCAAGATAGCGAGAGTTAATGGTACTTTTATCTCTAAAGTAGTCCCAACACCTAACTCTGACTGAATACTTACTGAGCCATTAAGTTGGGTAATTTTGGTTTTAACTACATCCATACCAACGCCACGACCTGAAATATCCGAAATCTCTTCTTTTGTTGAAAAACCAGGTGCAAAAATTAAATTATATGCTTCAGTATCAGAAAGCCGGCTTGCTTGGTCGTGATCAAGAACACCTTTACTAATCGCTATTTTTTTCAGCTTCTCAGCATCCATACCAGCACCATCATCTTTAATGGTAAGTAAAATATGATCGCCTTGCTGAGATGCTGATAACGTAACAGTACCTGTTCTTGGTTTTCCAGCAGCCTCACGAAAATCTGGCATTTCAATACCGTGATCAACAGAGTTACGCACTAAATGCACTAAAGGGTCGGCTAATGCCTCAACCAAATTTTTATCTAAATCAGTCTCTTCACCAACTAATAATAGATTAATGTCTTTATTTAAGCTGCGTGCTAAATCACGAACAACTCGAGGAAATCGGCCAAACACTTTTTTAATTGGTTGCATGCGGGTTTGCATAACCGCACCTTGAATATCAGCAGTAACAACATCTAAGTTAGATATAGCTTTACCCATTGCTTCGCTTTCAGAATTCGTAGCCAAGCTAACTAAGCGGTTACGAACAAGTACCAATTCACCGACCATATTCATAATTTGATCTAAGCGTTTAGTGTCAACACGCACTGTCGTTTCAGCAGTTGGTGCAGTAGCCTTTTTTGGAGCTGCAGCAGCTGTTTTTTCAGCAGGTTTTGCAGGTACTGGTTTTGATGCTTCAACTTTTGGTACTGGGGCTGCTTTGGGCTTAGGAACAGCTTGTTTTGCGGCTGGTTTTTCAGCAATCGCAGGAGTGCTTTCTAAAGATTTAGGTGCAGTTCCCTTACCATGAAGTTCATCTAACAGTGATTCAAATTCATCATCACTGATATCATCGTTCGATGAATCTGTATTGTTAGTCGAAGGCGATGGCTTTTGTACATCAGGTGTAACATTACTTTCTTGCGCTGCAACAGAGCCGAAACTGCCAACACCATGAAGCTCGTCTAGTAAATTATCAAACTCATCGTCTGTAATATCACCATTCAAATCATGACTATTTGTGGGGGCTTTTACTGCCGATTCTTGGCTTGTACCATGTAATTCATCAAGTAGGTTTTCAAACTCATCCTCTGTAATTTCATCAATTTGAGAGTCAGTTTCAGATGAAGTTGGGCCACTAAACAGCTCATCAAAAGCAAAAGGGTCCGCACCATCAGTACTGGGAGTTTGTGCTTCAGCGGCTTCTTGAGGCTGTTCTACAACAACTTCAGGAGAAGTACCTGATAACTCGTCTTCTGTGGGGGGAGACCTAACTTATGTAAAACTTCAAGTAGTTGAGGATCCGCAGGTTCTGGTTTATCACGATTTTGAATCGTCGCAAACATTTCATTGATAGTATCAAGTGCTTGTAAGATAACATCCATTAGCTCAGAATTAACAGAACGAACGCCCTGCCTTAACAAGTCGAATACATTTTCTGCGCCGTGACATGCGTCAACAAGCTCAGTCATAGCTAAGAATCCAGCACCGCCTTTTACGGTATGAAAGCCTCTAAATATAGCATTTAGCAACTCGGTATCTTCTGGATTGTTTTCCAGTTCAACTAACTGTTCAGATAAAAGCTCAAGGATTTCTCCTGCTTCTACAAGAAAGTCTTGTAAAATATCTTCATCGACTTCAAACATGCAGTTACTCTCCTCTTAGAAGCCCAAACTTGATAAAAGATCATCGACTTCATCTTGATCAGACACAACATCATTACGTGATTCTTTATCAATAATAGGCCCTTCAGGACCTGCTAATGTTTCTGGGTCAACTGGGTCATCTATTTTTTGTGGTTTTAGGGTGACTGCTTTACTGATATCTTGTTCAGAAAAAGCAGTTAAAAGATGAAGTAAGCTTTCTTCAACTTCCCTAACAAGCTCTATAATTCGGCGAATTACTTGACCTGTCAAATCTTGATAATCTTGGGCCATTAATATGTTAGTCATGAAGCTTTGTAACTCATCAGTTTTATGATGAGAACTGCTCATGAATTTATCAATGCTGTGGCACAGTACTTTAAATTCACCGAGTTCAATTTCACGACTCATTAGACGGTCCCATGTCGGTTTGATATGGGATATTTCATCCGCTAACTGTTGTGCTATCGGTAAACTCGCCTCAACCGCATCCATGGTTTTATTTGCAGCATTTTCTGTCATCTCAATGACATAATTAAGCCGTTTTTTAGCATCAGGTATAGCGTCGTTAGTGAGATCTGTTAGGCGCGTGTCTAGCTCAAAGCCTTTTAAAGCTTCATGTAGTTGACGCGTCAACTTTCCCACTTCGTCAAATATTTCCGACTGCTCTTTAGATGCAGTATCTAAAATTAGTTGATCAGCTTTATCATGTTCGCCATTTTCTAAAAAAATGACGAGCTGACGAGCTTGTTCTAACGTTATCCGAGGCGCAGCAGGTGCTGGCATAAGCCTTTCCCCTATTATTAACCTAAGCGTTCGAACACTTTTTCTAATTTAGTTTTTAATGTGCCAGCTGTAAATGGTTTTACAATATAGCCATTAACACCAGCTTGAGCCGCTGCTATTATTTGTTCTTTTTTAGCTTCAGCTGTCACCATTAAAACAGGAAGGTGTTTTAATTTATCGTCAGCCCTTATCGCTCTCAAAAGATCAATACCTTGCATTCCTGGCATGTTCCAATCTGTTACCACAAAATCAAAAACTTGATTTTGTAGCATGGGTAAGGCTGTAGAGCCGTCATCCGCTTCTTGGACGTTGGTAAAGCCTAAGTCGCGCAATAGATTTTTAATAATACGTCTCATTGTCGAAAAATCATCAACAACAAGAATTTTCATGTTTTTATCCAAAACATCCTCCAGTGAGGTCTTAACCTGTATTTACTTACTACTAGTTTATCCAGTCATTGATTTTTGCTTTTAGCTTAATCATCGCCTGACCATGTATCTGACTTACACGCGATTCACTTACATCGAGTATATGTCCAATTTCTTTTAAATTCATTTCATCGTTATAGTATAAAGAAAGTACCATTGCGTCTCGCTCTGGTAATGACTTGATAGCATTTAATAATGATTCATTAAATCGTTCATTTTTAACGTTATTAAACGGTTTGTCTAGCGTTAAATCTTGGCCCGCCGTGGTAATAACATCTTCATCGACCCCGAGGTCTTCGATGCCTAACACTTTACTTGTGTTTACATCGTTTAAAATATGATGGTACTCATTTAACGAAATTTCAAGTTTTTCAGCAACTTCTATATCGGTTGGTTCACGATTTAAGCTACTTTCTAATCCAGCAATCGTCTCGGCTACAAGACGGCTTTTTCTATGAACCGACCGAGGAGCCCAGTCACCACGGCGCATTTCATCAAGCATGGCACCGCGAATTCGTATTCCCGCGAACGTTTCAAAACTTGCGCCTTTGGTTGCATCAAAGTTTTTTGATGCTTCAATTAGGCCTATCATACCCGACTGAATTAGGTCATCGAGTTGGACACTTGGAGGCAAACGAGCAATTAAATGACATGCCACTTTTTTGACTAGCGATGCATGTTTTTCAACAATCACATTTAAATTTTGTGTTGATTGATATCCCATAGCTCTATTTACCAATGTTGTCATAATTAGCCGTTAACTAGCTTCTCTATAAAAAACTCTAAATGTCCTGAAGGTTGGTTAGGTATAGGCCATTTCACTGCTCTTGTCGCCAGTGCTTTAAAGGCAACTGAAGCAGGAGAACTAGGAAAAAGTTCTACAATCACTTTTTGACGGCGAGTTGCCTTACGCATATTTTCGTCATAGGGGATTGTTGCAACCAACTCCATTGACACATCTAAAAATCGGTCCGTTACTTTTGAAAGTTTTGCAAATAACTCATGACCTTCACGCATACTACGAACCATATTAGCTACAATTTTGAATTTATACACCCCATGCTCACGACTTAACACTTTAATAAGTGCATAAGCATCTGTGATTGAAGTCGGTTCGTCGCACACTACAACCATTACATCTTGAGCAGCACGAGAAAAACTCAGTACCATATCTGAAATACCCGCAGCGGTATCTACAATTAAGATATCAAATTCGGTATTTAATTCGCTAAAAGCGCGTATAAGGCCTGCATGTTCAGACGGTGATAATTCCACCATACTCTGAGAACCAGAGGTCGCTGGTACAATTTTAATTCCTGCAGGACCTTCAACTAAAATCTCATCGAGTTCACACTCACCAGAAAGTACATGTGATAAATTACGTTCAACCCGTAATCCGAGCATCACATCACAGTTCGCTAGACCTAAGTCGGCATCAAGTACTAAAACTCGATTACCTTGCTGGCCTAATGCTATTGCCGTGTTAAGTGAAACATTTGTTTTACCTACACCACCCTTGCCACCAGTAACAGCGATAACTTTTACGCCGTTGTTATTGTTTTGACTCATTTTGCGCAGGCCGCTTGCTTGATCTAATACTGTGTTAATCATACATCCCTACTGTGCTCGACGCCACTGCTTGGTGTCGTGAATGTTGTGCTTTTATTCTTTTCAAATACAATTGCTCAGCTTTTTTTACTAGTTTTTCTGCATTTGCAACACGAATGTCTTCTGGAACTCGTTGACCATTAGTAAGATACCCTATTGGAAGGCGATTTTGAATCGCAATACTAATAATCTCACCTAAACTTAAAGATTCATCCAACTTGGTGAAAATACAACCACTTAACTGCACTTTTTTGAAGTGTCGTACTGTTTCTTGCAAGACATTTATTTGCGCTGTTGCACTTAATACTAAATAACTACGAATATCAACACGTTGATTGCGCATAAGCGTATTCAATTGCTCTGTTAAACGTAAGTCTCGTTGACTCATACCTGCTGTATCAATTAATACTAGACGTTTATTTCGTAAATGGTATAAAACTTCAGCTAATTCATTAGCATCTTTAACCTGCTTTACTCCACAACCGATAATTCGACCGTATGTTGCAAGTTGCTCATAAGCACCAATTCTGTATGTATCGGTGGTTATTAGCGCCACTTTATCTGCACCGTATTTCTGTGCGCCTAAAGCAGCTAACTTTGCAACTGTTGTCGTTTTCCCCACACCAGTTGGGCCTACCAATGCGTAAACACCACCTTGACGTAGTATTTCATTATTCGTAGTTTGCATCTGGTCTTCGACCATTGTTAACAAAGCCTTCCAACCTTGTTGGCGAGATACGTCATCAGGTACAAAACACGCCATTTGTTCTGCAACTTCTTTATCGATTCCCATACCAACTAAACGGTCAATCATACAAGCACGTGTGGGGTCACGGCGTGCCATATCTTGTTGCATTAAACCTGATACTTGGTGCTCTAGCAATTGACGAATAGCGTTCATTTCTTCACGCATTGACGTCATTTCTTCACTTTCATTATTTTTAACGTGCGCTTGAGGTGTTACAGGGCTATCTAGATCATCAAAATCACGATCTAGGTCATCAAAACCTAAACTATCGGCTTGGGTCTGTGGACGTGTTGGTGCAATATCTTCGCGAGCAAACATATTCGCTGAGCGAGGTTTGACAACGGGCTCTTGATAATTATCGGTCGTTTCAATACCCGATTGAGAAAACATTGATGCTAATTCAGGTGAACGTGGGCGAGGAGATTGACGCTCTAGTAAAGCTTCTAAACTATCTGCAACCCTAGCTTGGGGAGCCGCTTTAGGGCGTTGTGGCTCTGGCTTTACAAAATTATGTATACTGTGTGATTGTGCTGAGTCATCCGCACGCGCTAAAGTATTTTGCGGCTGTGCAACTGATTTAGGGGCCGCTTTTTCATAATCAACTGCGGCTACAATCTCAACGCCATTAGCCAGCTTTTTGTTAGACATAATAACCGCATCAACACCAAGTTCATCTTTCACTTCTTTAAGTGCTGTACGCATATCTTTAGCAAAAAAACGTTTAATTTTCATTATTCAACCCCTTTAAAATCTTATTGTTGGCCTACAGAGCTGACAATTTTTATCTGTCTTTCGTCTGGCACCTCTTGATAAGACATCACCCTTAATCCTGGGATGGTGTACTTAACAAAACGAGATAACACAGTACGTAACATTCCTGACGTTAACAGTATTGAAGGTTCACCGGCCATTTCTTGATTTTGATGCGCTTCATTCAATGACACTTGAAGTCGCTCTGCAAGTCCTGGCTCTATACCGGCACCTTCATCGCCTGCATTTTGCAATGACTTATGCAACATCTGTTCCAACTCAGGCGCCAAGGTTATGACAGGTATTTCAGATGACATTCCAACCGCATCTTGAACAATTAATCTACGCAGAGAAATACGCACTGCAGCCGTTAATACATCAGGGTCTTGGCTACGCGGGCCATACTCAACAAGGGTTTGTACAATTGATCGCATATCGCGAATAGCCACCCCTTCGTTCAATAAGTTCTGTAGTACTTTCACAATTGCGGTTAACGGCAATACATCAGGGACAAGTCCTTCAACCAAACGAGGGTGACTCTTTCCAAGCATATCAAGTAAGTTTTGAACTTCTTCATGCCCTAGTAACAACGCTGCGCTGTTAGTTAACAACTGACTAATATGAGTTGCAACCACTGTGGCAGAATCAACAACGGTATAGCCTAAAGATTGAGCTTCGTCTTTTTGATCAGGTTTAATCCAAACCGCGTCTAATCCAAATGCAGGATCTTTAGTTTCAATTCCTTTTATTGGACCAAATACTTGCCCTGGGTTAATAGCCAGCTCATCACCATGCTTAAGCTCCCCCTCACCAGTAGATACTCCCATTAGCGTTATTCTGTAAGCATTAGGGTCTAGTTCTAAATTATCGCGAATATGAACAGGAGGAACTAAAAATCCAAGCTCTTGAGAAAGCTTTTTACGCACTCCTTTAATCCGGTTGAGTAGTTCACCACCTTGTGATTGATCAACCAGCGGAATTAATCTATACCCTACTTCTAATCCTATTACATCAACTTGCTGAACATCATCCCAACCAAGCTCTTTTTGCTCTTGTTTATTCGCAACACCTGTCGCGGTGCTTCCGCCATTTGCAGCCTCTTCAGCTTCGGCTGCAGCAGCTTTGATTTTACTTTGCTGCGTGTAATAGGCTAAGTAACCAAGTAGTGCGCCTAAACTCAAAAAAGCAAAATGCGGCATACCAGGGACTAACCCCATGATGATCAAAATACCAGAAGCAATAAAGAGTGACTTTTCGTTACCAAGTTGTTTCTTGAATTGGTCACCCATATTAAGCGACTCATTTTGACGTGTTACTACAATTGCCGTGCCAATTGAGAGCAATAATGATGGAAGCTGAGCAACCAAACCGTCACCAATGGTTAGAAGTGTATATACTTCCATTGCATGGCTAAAACTTAAGTTATGCTGGATCATCCCAACAAATAAGCCACCTACAATATTAATAATTAAAATAACGATACCGGCTATTGCATCGCCTTTTACAAACTTACTCGCACCATCCATTGAACCGTAAAAATCGGCTTCGCGAGTTACTTCCTCGCGACGGTCACGCGCTTGCTCAGCACTAATAAAGCCGGCATTTAAATCGGCATCTATTGCCATTTGTTTACCTGGCATTGCATCAAGGGTGAAACGTGCAGATACCTCAGAAATACGTCCAGCACCCTTTGTTATTACTACAAAGTTGATAATGATAAGAATTAAAAATACAACTAAACCAACTGCATAGTTACCACCAATTACAACTGAGCCAAATGCTTCAATGACCTTACCTGCAGCATCACCACCGTTGTGACCCTCAAGTAACACAACTCGAGTACTAGCAACGTTGAGCGCTAAGCGCATAATCGTAGCGATAAGTAATACAGCGGGGAACATACCAAATTCAACTGGTTTCATCGTGTAAACAGTCACGAGTAATACAACTAATGCGAGCGCAATATTAAACGAAAAAAGGATGTCGAGTAAAAATGGCGGTAATGGTAAAATCACCATTCCCAGTGCAGCAAGCACAAGCAAAGGAGTCCCTACTCCTTTGGCATATTCTTTTTTGTCTCTATTAAGTTGTTGTAATACCGCTTTAAAACTCATAATTCTACAATTTCAAAAAATTGACACTATATAGAATTAGCAATAACTATTCCAAGTTAGTAAATTTGCGATATTAATACTTGTAGGCGTCGGGGATGGGGAGTTTATTACTAAGCTTTGTAGGGCGTTTTCCTCGTCCCTTGTTAAAACGTTTTAGCTGAAATACATACGCTAGCACTTGTGCAACAGCCGTAAATAGCTGATCAGGTATTTGATCGCCAACTTCAGCCGTATGATAAAGTGCTCTAGTTAGCATGGGGGACTCTACAATGGGGACTTCATTACCAATTGCTACTTTACGAATTTGCATTGCCATCTCGTCAATACCTTTGGCTAGTACAATAGGCGCTCCTGCACGCTCCGTATCGTACTTTAAAGCGACTGAGTAATGAGTTGGGTTAGTAACAATAACATCTGCATCAGGCACATCTTGCATCATGCGTTTTTGCGACATTTGCCTTTGTGTTTGCCTAATACGTGCTTTTATTTGTGGGTCACCTTCCGAGTTTTTATACTCATCTTTAACCTCTTGCATTGTCATTTTAAGTTGCTTGTTATGGTTATAACTTTGAAATGGCGCATCAATTGCTGCAATAATAATTAAAGTGCATGAAAGCCCTAAAAACATCCACGCTAAAATCTCTAAGGCATGAATAATATTACCCGGTGCACTTTCTAAGCTTAAGTGCAGTATTTCATCAAAAAAAGTATCAATTAAAAACACTGCAAAACTTGCAACTAAACCAAATTTTAAAAGTGACTTTATAAGCTCAACAGCCGCTTGCGGGCCAAACATTCGCTTAAAGCCCTTCATTGGTGACATTTTGCTTGCTTTAGGCGCGGCAGCTTCCCAGCTAAAATTAAAACCACCTAACAATGTATTACCAATAAATGCAGCTAAAACAATAATTAATACAAACATGGCCATCGGGAACATTAAAGCGTCAGCAACTTCTCCCCAAACGGCAAACATTTTAGTTGTATCAAATGCTTCGTTACGGTTTAAGCTAAGTGTACGGCCCATCACATTATATAAACCTTTGCCAATTTCTGGTCCATACATCAAAAGAGATATAGCCGAAAAAATAAGCACAAACATGGTACCTAACTCTTTTGAGCGCGCTATTTGACCTTTCTTTTTAGATTCGTCAAGTTTTTTGGATGTGGGTTCTTCTGTTTTTTCCTGCCCTGAGTCTTCAGACATGACTTTCTCCTAAGGTGAACAACCAACTAAAGTACACATTAGCTCAATCATTTTTAACCATTGAAACTCAAACTGAGTAACAAAGTTGCCTAGTGTCGCCCAAATAATAATAAGTCCCGCTACCAAGGTAAACGGAAAACCAATAGAGAAAATATTTAATTGCGGCGCTGCACGCGTCATAATACCAAACGACATATTAATAACGAGCATAGCTGTGAGCGGTGCAAGTGAGAGTACAAGTGCTGTAGTAAACATCCAGCCGCCCCAGGTCACTATGTCCCAGTAATGATCTACAGACCACCACGTGCCATCAATCGGTAACACTTGAAAACTATGGACCACCATCTGAATCATCATTAAGTGGCCATTAAAAACAAAAAATAGAAGTGTCGCTAAAATCAGAAAAAACTGTCCAACAGCAGGTACACTTGCACCATTAGAGGGATCAATAACTGAAGCAAAACCTAAACCTGTTTGCATTGCTAATATTTGCCCAGCTAACACAAAGGTGTTTAATAAGAGTATAGATGCAAAACCAATCGCAATACCAATCAACATTTGCTGGATAACAACTAAAATCATTTCAAACGAAAACAAATTAGTGAAGGTGGCCGGAGGTAATACAGGTATAACAACGAGAGTTACTACAACCGATAACCCCATCTTTATCCGAGTAGGGACGTTTTTAGCACCCAAACCAGCCATAATCATTATCATTGAGCTGATGCGAACTAAGGGCAGCAAAAAATCACTCAACCATTGAATTACGACTGAAAACGGATACTCCACTTTTAACCTGCTATTTCAGGAATGAGCAATACTAAACGAGTGAAAAAATCCATTAACTCTTGAGTAAGCCAATGGCCACCCACAATTAGCGCACTTATAGTGATTAATAAACGAGGTAAAAAACTGAGTGTTTGTTCATTGATTGATGTTGCAGCCTGAAATACAGCAACAATTAAACCAATAATTAGGCCTGGTACTACAATTGCAGACACCAACTTAATAACCAAAAACAAGGCATCACTTAGAATATCAACAAAAATTTCCGGTTCCATGTTGTACTCCTATTGTTGAATTACATTAATACTTTGCATACTAAGTCCCTAAGCCAAAGCTTTTGGCTAAGGTACCCATCACTAAGCTCCAACCGTCAACAAGTACAAATAACATAATTTTAAACGGCAAAGACACTATCATAGGAGAGAGCATCATCATACCCATCGCCATTAATACCGAGGCAACAACTAAATCAACAATTAAAAATGGAATAAAAAACATAAACCCGATTATAAATGCGGTTTGCAGTTCACTGGTAACAAATGCAGGGATCAATACAATTAATGGTGTATCTTTTGGCGAGTTAAGCTGGTCGTACCCGGCAATTTTAGCAAACGTTTCTAGATCTTTAAGACGAACTTGAGATAGCATAAAGGCTTTCATAGGCTCTTTTGCAAGCTCTAAAGCTTGCACTGAAGTAACCTGCTCATTTAAATAAGGTTCTATGGCCTGCTCGTTCACCTGCTGGTAAATAGGAGACATTATAAAAATACTTAAAAAAAGCGACATGCCTAGTAACACTTGATTCGACGGTGTTTGCTGCAAACCAATTGCTTGGCGTAAAATAGCAAGCACAACAATAATACGTGTAAATGAGGTCATCATGATTATAGCGGCTGGTATAAAACTCAGCGCCGTCATAATCGCTAAAACTTGTAACGTTACTGAGTAATCTTGTGTGCCATCGGCGTTTGTTGTAATGGTTAGCGCATCAATACCCTCAGCACTGACACTTGGTACAAATACCATGGCGAAAATAATAAGCAGCCACTTTGTCATAGGTCTAATTCTTTTTATTTTGGTTTGATTGCGGGTTTAAAAGTTTACCAAATCGTTTAGCTAATTCAGGAAGTTCTTTTTCGCTTAATGGGGTTTCTAACTTGTGTAAGTAATTAATACTGTGAGGCGTTACACCAAGCAAATGCTGCGCATTGTCTATTTCAACAACCATTAAACGCTCACGAGAACCCAAAGGTAGGCTTCTAACTACTTTAAACTCATCGCTGTTTGCTAGATTTGGATTAAGCTTCTTTACAAAAAATGCCAGCACGATGATAAGTACTAGCACCATTACGAGTGACAGCACCATAGAGAGTATATCTCCAGTTGGTGTTGCCACATCTGCTTTTGAAAAAACGGAACTCGTTAAAGCAACTAATAAGCTCATCGTAATTTTTTGATCCGCTCTATTTGGCTTATTACATCAGTTAAGCGAATACCAAACTTGTCATTTACTACAACAACCTCTCCATGAGCAATCAAAGTACCATTAACCAAAACATCCAATGGCTCACCCGCAACACGATCAAGCTCAACAACTGATCCTTGGTTAAGCTGCAGTAAATTACGAATATTTATTTTAGAACGGCCAACTTCCATAGAAATGGTAACTGGTATGTCTAAAATCGTATCGAGTTTACGTTTTTCATCGCCGCTGATTTCGTGCTTTGAATCACTTAACTCGTCTAATTCTGCAACATGCGCCTCAGCACCTTCATCTGGGGTATCGGCTTCTGCAAGCGCAGCAGCCCACTCGTCCATAGTATCTTGATCATCACTCATACTTTTAACCTTTTAATCAATTACCAGTCTAAATCTACACCATCAGAAAGGTGTAAATCATCCTCTAATTCTGCTAATTCTGCATCTGAGTCAATTTTCTTGCCGCCTTTGGTAAATACATGCAGCTCAGATTTAACTGAATCAGGTCGTTTAATTTTTTCGCTAATCTGTAGGGCAACACTATCACGAGAGCGGCCCATTTTGGCTCTGAATGTAGGTAACTCTTCGACAAATACTGTAATGTGCTCAGGCATTTCAACAGGGATTATATCGCCTGCTTTGAGTTCCATTATTTGCTTTAAAGACAAATCAACTTCAAGTAATTGAGTTGATAATCCAACTTCTACATCCATAATCTCATCGCGAAGCGCTTTACTCCATCGTAAATCGGTATCTTCAGTATCCGACTGCACACCTGCATCTAACAGCTCTCTGATTGGCTCAAGCATGGAGTAAGGTAATGCTATGTGAAAATCACCACCACCACCATCAAGCTCAATATGAAAAGAGCTAATAACTACAACCTCTGTGGGGCTCACAATATTAGCCATGGCAGGGTTGACCTCTGAGTCGAGGTATTCAAAAGATACATCCATGACAGGCGCCCATGCTTCTTTATAATCTTCAAAGATTATTTTAAGTAGCATTTGTACAATACGACGTTCTGTTGGTGTGAACTCGCGGCCTTCTATTTTTGCATGATAACGTCCATCGCCACCAAAAAAGTTATCAACCAAAATAAACACAAGTCGTGCTTCCATGGTGATTAGTCCGGTGCCTTTTAGTGGTCGAAAGCGGACCATATTTAAGCTGGTAGGTACAAAAAGGGTGTGAATATATTCACCAAATTTAATCATTTGCACACCATTTATCGATACTTCAGCAGTACGGCGCATCATGTTAAATAGGCTAATTCGCATATGCCTAGCAAAACGTTCGTTAACAATTTCAAGTGTCGGCATGCGACCACGCACGATTCGATCCTGCGAAGAAAAGTCGTACTGAAGTGTACTACCTCCGCCGTCTTCACTATCGTGCTCTTCCTCTTCGACATCATCAACACCGTGTAATAACGCATCAATTTCGTCTTGGGATAATAAATCGCTCACGCTAACCCCTTATTGCATCACAAAGCCGGTAAACAGAACCCGCTCAATTACTTTACTACCTTCAACGCCAGCTAAAGCTGTTTGTACTTTTTCAAGCGCAGAAAAACGCAATGTTTCTTTGCCTGCACTTGTACTTAATTCATCAGCTGTAGTTGTAGAAAATACACTTAATAACGTGCCTTCTATAAGTGGGATATGTTTTTTTGCAGTCTCTTCATTGACTTCACCACGAACCAATAACTGCACTTTAATTTGTACAATCCTATCACGACTTGAACCTGGTACATTAAATACAAAAGGTCTTGGCATAGCAACATACAGTGCACTGCCAATCGAAGCAGATGAGCCAGAAGCAACAGGAGCCTCAGCCACTATGGCCGTTTCTTCATCTAACGTTTCTGCTGGGACCTCATCAGAACCTGACATTAAAAAATAACCTGCGGCGGCACCAACAACAAGTACAACGGCAACAATAATAATTATCAGCTTCTTTTTACTTTTACCTGTTTCTTCAATTTCTAAATTAGTGTCTTCAGCCATTGTATTTCCTTTATTTGCAAAGGTACTTACTTGTTTTAGTTATTATAATAGCAGTACTTAGGCATAGTAATCTATTGCTGATGAAGTTTGTTGTCGAGAACTTTGTAGTTGAGCCTCTCCTGAATCGGCATTTTCTTCGTTAATGGTATTTTTATTAACCAAACCGTTTTTTGAATCATCGTCATTTTGTTCTGTGGTTTCGTTCTTAGAATCGCCATATGAAATACTGCTATCGCCTAATTCAATACCTTGTTGTGCGAGCATTTCACGCAAACGAGGTAATGATTGTTCTAACGCCTCTTTTGCTTGCTGATTTTGTACTACAAAATTAATTTGGGCTTGCTCAGCATCACTTCTAATACGTATTTGCATACTGCCCATTTCAGGTGGATCTAAGCGTATTTCAGCTTCTTTATTGTTAATACTTAGCATTGAACTGACGCGCTCTTGCAAGAGCTTAGCGGCATCACTTTTAATAATATTAACCGCCTGCATAACACCCGGATCAATACTCATTTGCTTACCTTGCGCAGTGCTTTGTAATTGTTGAGATTGCAACACTTGCGTATCTAGTATTGCTTGTTCATAGCCTAAAGTATCGTAATTACTTAATCCGCCCCTTTGCAAGGTATCAAGTGCGCCTGTGATTTGTGTAAATAGCTGCATAGAACGCGGGGTTAGCTGTTCTGCATTATTGATTTTAGAACCATCTTTTTGAATCGTGTCTAGTTGTTTTATCAAATCATCGTCCGCCTCAGCTAATTGGTCTGGCGGAATACTATTTTCATTTATTGTCGATTTCACACTCTGCTTCTGCGGATTGTAAACAGTATTTGGAGTTTCACCTGCAACAAAAGTAGTTATTTTATTCTTTGGTTGTTCTAAATTGATTGATGTTTCAAGCACACTTACCGCTTCTTTGAGATAAGTTAACTGAGCACCTTGTGGCTGTTCGGTTTTAATATAAGTTGTTAACTGAGACAATAACGCTTGTTTTTCAGTCGTCGTTAACGCGCTAATTTCTGCATTAAAAGATTGTTTAGGTACTAAAGCTTGTGGTTTATTATTTTCAGTCACAAACGCATTAAGCATTTGTTTTAAAGCCGCAATATTATCATTGTTAGTTGATTTATTTACGGTTTGAGATTGAGTAATTAATTGTTCACGCTGCACAGGAGTCAAACTTGACAATATTTTATCTAACTTTATTGCACTATCATCTTTACTTAACAACGTTTCAACTGCAGCACTGTTACTGCTTTGAGAATCCACATTACTTACACGTTGAGTATTCGTGATCTCACTTTTTGGCGTTTGCTTGTTGTCTACCAAGGCAGGTTTAATTTGTGATTCATCAGCAGCAACACGTTTGGCGACGCCTGGTTTATCTATAATAGGCCCCTCTTTATCGTGTTCATTTTTATCAACGACTGGATTTAATTGCTCATCAAGCTTCTCTGCGGCAAAACCTTTATTTATATTACTTTTATTTAATGCTGCAGCATCGCTAGTACCTTTGTCAGTAGCTTGCGATTCAGTACTTTTTTGTTCAGCGGCCTTTTGCCCGATGTTTTGTGATGCACTTGAAATTATATTATCAGCGGATTTAGTTTTATCTAAATCAGTATCAATAGTATCAGAACTCTGTTCAGAGTGTTTTTTAACTGATATATCAATAGCTTGTGCAGAGTTAATTTGAGCCAGCATACTATCTCCAGATAAGTTAGTATTATCTTGGTTTTCTTGCTCATTTTCTACAATATCAGTTTTTGCCTGTTTAGGCTCAGCGGCACGAATCGAATCTTTCGCATCACCTGAAGAGCTACGTTTACTTGCCGCTTCAATTGAATTATGCGCACTGTGTAACTGATTTAGAAACTCGGTGTCATTGCTTTCTTTATCTTTAGCTAAACGATTGTCTTTAGCTAAACGATTGTCTTTAGAGGCTAAATAAGAATCTTGCTCAGACGCAACCAAACTAGAAATATCATTCATCACCATAAACCACCTAACATTATTGCGGCAACACGCCACCGCATATTGCCAAAAATTAAAGACTGCCTAAATAAAGCAATTTACGTGCCTAATTTATAAAAGTTTACGACGCTGAAAAAATTGGTTGGATGAAAACTCATCTAACATTTTTTGCTCACTTTTCGCAATAAGCACATCTGCTTTTAATTTTTGGTTTTCAATTAACTTAGCAACAGCTTTAGCTTTAATTTGTTGCTTTAACCAAATTGCTTTTCGTTGACTGACTACTTGCTTAGCCGTATTAACTGTACTCGCCTGTTGGCGAATTGCTTCTTCTATTTTTGCTATAAAAGCATGATATTGACTAAATCCTGCACTTGATAAACCTGACTGGCCTTTTACATGTAACTGTTGCATGTATTCCATTCGAAAATCATTCAGACCTTGTAATTTTTGTTGATTGGCCTGCAAATTCTGATTTGCTTGTAGGTAACTCATGCGTAAGTTTTCTTCTTTGTCATTTTCAAGCTTGAGCAACAAATACAGCTTATTCTTAGCCATTATGCTTGTCCTAATAGTTGTGCTAAGCCTTGTAAGCCATCATCGTAACTAATCACATCACGCATACCTTGCTGTAAAAAAGTATTAACTCTGGGCATCATATTAATAGCTTGATCAAGCATTTGGTCAGTGCCTTTTTGATAAGCGCCTAAAGTGATCATATCTTTATTTTGCTGATACATAGAATATACCTGCTTAAGCACACGAGCTTGTTGCATATGCTTTTGTGAGACAACTTGAGGCATCACTCGTGAAATCGACTTTTCAATATCAATTGCCGGATAATGACCACTGTCAGCTAAATCACGGGAAAGTACAATATGACCATCTAAAATAGCCCGTGCAGCATCAGCAATGGGATCCTGCATATCATCACCTTCACTTAATACTGTGAAAAAAGCAGTAATTGATCCCTGCCCTTCCCCGCCGTTACCGGCGCGTTCCACCAGCGCCGGTAATTTAGCAAACACTGATGGCGGATAACCTTTTGTAGCTGGAGGCTCGCCAACAGCAAGTGCAATTTCACGTTGTGCCATTGCATATCGAGTAACTGAATCTAGTAGCAACAATACATTTAAACCTTGATCACGAAAATACTCAGCAATTGTTACAGCACTTTCACAGCCTTTTAAACGCATAAGAGGAGATGAATCAGCCGGTGCAGCAACAACAACTGAACGTTTTCTCCCTTCTACACCAAGAATCTCTTCAATAAATTCTTTTACTTCTCGGCCACGTTCACCTACGAGTCCAACAACAATAACATCGGCCTCACTGCCGCGTGTCATCATACCTAAAAGCACCGACTTACCGACACCAGAACCTGCAAACAAGCCCATGCGCTGGCCTTGACCTACAGTAATGACCGAATTTATAGCACGCACTCCCACATCCATAGGCTGGCTTATCGGACGTCGAGAAAGTGGGTTTATAGTATTTTGTGCAAATTTTAAATAATGTTCCGCATTTATTTTACCAAGACCATCAAGTGGGCGACCTAATCCATCAACAACGCGGCCTAACAAACTCATTCCAACGGGTAAACCTAAGTTATTGACCTGAGGGATCACTCGAGCACCAGGTAATACTCCTGAAATATGATCATTAGGCATTAGGTAAAGAGTTTGCTCATTAAAACCTACTATTTCAGCATCAACAAAACCATTCATAGTTTCTATTTTGCATTGGCTTCCAACAGGCGCACGTAGACCTTTTGCTTCAAGTGTGAGGCCTACGACACGTGTTAAAATACCCGCTACCGCGAGGGCTGGTGTATTAATATGCTGTTTATATTGAGATAAGCGTTCGCTTAAAGATGCACATTGTTCAGACATGACATGCCAATAAAGTAGTTAGATACCACTATTATGCAAAAAACTATCCAATGTTTCTTTGACGCGAGTTTTCAAGGTCATATCGAGTGAGGATTGGGCCGTTTTAACCTCACAACCACCACGTTCAAGTGTAGGTTCAGCGATTAGTTGCCAACTATTATCTGCGATGGTTTGTTCTCCATAGCTGTTTTTTATGAGTTCTAAATCTTCTGGGTGTAAATGTATACGTACCTTTTCTTGCTCAGCATTAAGCGAATCTATACTTAGTTTAAGTGTATGTAAAATAACATCAGGAGAGGTTTTTACTTCTTGATAAATTATTGCTTCAGCAAGCATTACTGTCAATTGGACTAATTGTTTTTCAACTTGTTCATCCACTTTATTCAAAGGAGTAGTTAAATTATCTAATATGCTACGCAAACCCGTGAGTTGCTCTTCAATTAATGGTTTTACGTCCTCATGACCTTGAGTTTTACCTAGTTCAAGCCCCTCTTTATAACCGGCCTCCTTGCCCTCTGTAACACCTTTATCAAAACCATCAATATAACCTTGCTCATGGCCTTGTTTAAGGCCTTCTTCATAAGCATCTTGTCGAATTCGCTCAAGTTCAGCCATGGTAATAGAAGGTAATTCAGGTTCTTGTGGTTCCTCTACAGGTATTTCCTCGGCCATTTCTTTTTTGTATAAATCCGAAAGTGGTGTGCCAAAAGCAGTTGAACGATCTCCAAAACTTCTTTCGTCCGGAGCCATATCTGGCACCGGCCAGTTTTTTAATAATTCATCTGCTTCTTCTGCATTGAGTGGACGACCTTTTAACTTACTCATGCTTTACAGGAACTCCTCACCACCACCGCCACCTAGCTGAATCTCGCCAGAATCAGATAAACGACGTGCAGTTGATAAAATTTCTTTTTGCGCAGCTTCAACTTCACTAATTCTTACAGGTGCCATTGCTTCTAAATCATCAGCAAGCATTTCTGCTGCACGTTTAGACATGTTACCTAATATTTTCTCTTTAAGAGCATCGTCTGTGCCTTTAATCGCTTTCATAAGTACATCTTGTTGTACTTCACGCAAAATTGCTTGAATGCCACGGTCTTCAACATCCATTAAGTTTTCAAATACGAACATTAAGTCTTGAATTTGCTGTGACATCTCTTCATCGTGCTCACGAATAGAGTCCATTAACTGCCCTTCTACATTTGTATCAAGGTAGTTCATAATATCAGCTGCAGCTTTTAAACCGCCCATTTTAGCTGCTTGCGCACCCGCTTGACCTGCAAATTGTTTTTCCATAATCTCATTGAGCTCTTGCAATGCCGCAGGTTGCACTTCTTCAAGATTAGCAATACGCATAGTTAAATCTAAACGTACTTTTTCAGGAAACTGTGCCAATATTTCAGCAGACTGCTCTGGCTCTAAATAAGATAAAACAATAGTTTGAATTTGCGGATGCTCATTACGAATAATATTCGCTACCTGCTTAGAGTCCATCCACTTAAGAGAATCAAGTCCCTTAGCGCCTGATCCCATAACAATTTGGTCAATAAGGCTGGCTGCTTTATCTTCACCCAATGCAGCTGTAAGTGCTTTTTTGATAAAATCTTCAGATTGGAAGCCTATCGTACTAAAACTCTGAATTTGTTCAATAAACAAATTATGCACGGCACTTATTTTAGCTTGAGACAAGTCATCTAAGCCCGCCATTGCCATACCCACTTTTTGTACCTGTTTAGGTTCTAAATGCTTGAGTATTTGCGCCGCATCTTCTTCTGATAAACTCAAAAGTAATATAGCCGCTTTATCTACACCATCGAGCTTATCAACATCAAATGCTGTTGGCAGTTGTTTTTGTTCTTGATCAGTCATCTTCTGTTAACCACGCTTTCACTACTTGTGATGATAGTTCTGGTTCGTTAGCTACAAGGGCACGAATTGCTTTTAATAAGTCCTCGTCACCATGTAGGTCTGGTAACTGTAGTGTACCATCGCTAGAGAAGCCAATTGAAGCAGAATCAAAGTCTTTATTTAGCATATCAAGTGTACTGTCACCAATATCAACCCCTGAACTCAATGCATCTTCATCATACTCTTCCAAGGTATTATCTGGGTAAATTAGACGTTTAAGCATTGGTTTAACAACGGCCATAATAAGAACAATAATTACTAAGGCACCTAGACCCAGACGCACATACTTCACAAACCAATCTTGCTCCCACATTGGGACTTCAAGGTCTAAACCTGTCGTTTCACGCACAAATGGCACTGTTACCACTTCAAGTGCATCGCCACGCTGCATATCAAACCCGACACCGCCTTGTAATAAACGACGAATATTTGACAATGCCTCCACTGATCGTGGTGTCATGGTCGTTTCGCCGTTTTCATCCACTTTTGGAATATAATCAACAGCAACCGATACACTTATTCTGCGTATTACCCCCGTTTGCTGGCGTTTATGCGAAATAGTAGTATCAAGCTCATAGTTTCGCGTAGATTCTTTGTGATTACGAGTTGGCGAAGTGCCTGTTCCTGCACCACCTTGTCCTGCTACTTCTGGAATATTCGAGTTTAGTGGAGGCTGATTCGTAAGCGCACCTGGAATACCAACGGCTAAACCGCCTATGTTATTTTCTTCAAATGTGGTTTCACTTCTCACTGCAGGTAAATCTGGATTGTAGCGTTTTTGTGTTTCTTCTATCGCACTAAAGTCCATACTTAAATCAACTTGGGCTGTATAATTTGCAAGCCCTACGACAGGTATTAAAATGCTGTCTATTTTTTCTAAATATTCTTGTTCTCGTTTACGTTCTAAGTCGTACTCTTTACGAGAACGTGCTGCTAATGAGCTTTGCGAACCTGAATTTAATAAGCGACCATTTTGATCTGTAACAGTCACCCTACCTGGCTCTAAGCCTTGTACTGCTGAAGCAATCATATCAACAACAGAGTCTATCTCTTCACCATTAAGAGAGCGTCCACGTTTAAGTGTTAGCACAACGGTGGCAGATGGCTTTTTCTCTCTGCGCGCAAATACGTTCTCTTTTGGTATAGCAAGCAATACTTTCGCACGAGTAATATTATTAAGCTCTTCTATAGTACGTGCTAATTGCTGCTCTCTACCATGTTTGAGGCGCTCACGTTCAAGACGCTGACTAACCCCAAACCCCATATCTTGCATGATAATATCTGATCCCGAAGTAGGTCCTTGGTCTAACCCTTCGCGAGTCATTAATAATTTTATATTTTGATATTCACTTTCATCAACCGATACGACATTACCATCAAGTTGATATTCTATCTTTTGTGCATCTAAAAAATCGAGGGTTTGAATTAACTCTTCTGTTTGCATTTTACCCAATGGGCGCATATCTGGCTGACGTGCCCAAATAATGATAAAAATGGCAATAGCCAAACAAATAGCCAGAGCTATAACCAGTGTCACTTGGCGTAATACATCAGTACCATTTAAAGCACTTAAATAGCCTGATTTCTGTTCTTGTTGATCATCACTATCACTTTGGTCGATATCACCACTAGCAAGTGCAAGGTCTGTAGATTGGTTAGATTGCGCCACGATAATTCTCCACTACCTAGTTAAACAGGCATGTTCATGATTTCTTTGTAAGCTTCTACAAGTTTATTACGAACCTGTACTGTAGCTTCAAATGCAACCGAAGATTTCTGAGAAGCAATCATCGCCTCAGCAAGCGATACACTTCGGTCACCCATTTCAACTGCTTTTACTTTTTGGCCTGTATCTTGTTGTAACTCATGCACTGTATTTAGCGCATTACTTAGCATATCGCCAAATTGTGCAGTAGAAGTAGACTGCACTTGAGTTGGCAATTTATTAATTTGATTATTACGGCCAGCTTCAAGGGCCATTGATTGCATTTCTTGAAAGACAGCGCTATTTTGAATTTTCATAATTTTTCTCTGACAATGCAGTTAAGCTTATAAAGATAATAAAGCACAAACCATGCCAACTAAAAACACAATTAAAACAATTGGTTACAGTCAGCTTGTGAGTCAGAGTTTTGACAACCCCAAATTAAATTAATTAAATTTGGGGCTTAGAGGGATTATGCAGGAAGTGAAATACCTAAATCGCGCATTTGCGCTAGCTTATAACGTAATGTTCGAGGGCTAATACCTAATGTTTCTGCTACATCTTTGCGCTTACCTTGACAGCGAGCTAATGTTTCTAAAATAATACTATGCTCTTTGTCTTTAAGTTCATCTTTATAGCTCCCGGTGTCAACCGCAAGTAAATCTTGCTTTGGCTCACCAACCATAGGCATTTTTTCATCGTAATATGCCGTGCTTAAGCTATTTATAGCTTCGTTTGACGTTGCTGTTTCCAATACTTCTGTTGGTGTAATTACAAAATCGCTTGCTACTAAGTTTTCGATAAAAATAGCATGTTCATTTATTGTATTACCACTTCGTAGTATCAGTGCTCGCTGAATTACGTTATCCAGTTCACGAACATTACCAGGCCATGCATGAGCAAGTAGTTTTTGCTCTGCTGCTTTATCTAAGTAGGCCATAGGCTCTTTACTTTTATTTATATGGCGTTCTATTAAATGCTTTGCGAGTATAATTATATCACCAGGGCGCTGGCAAAGAGGTCGCCACATTAATGGAAAAACATTAAGTCGGTAATATAAGTCCTCTCTAAATTGGTTCTTAGCGACCGCTTCTTTTAAGTCACGATTACTCGTTGCTAATACACGAACATCTAGTTGGATTGTCTTACGAGCACCTAAACGCTCTACTTCCCGCTCTTGTAGCACTCGTAGTAGCTTTGCCTGTAATCCTAAATCCATTTCAGTGATTTCATCTAGTAAAATTGTTCCGCCTTGCGCTTGTTCAAATTTACCAGGGCATGCTTGAATAGCACCTGTAAACGCCCCTTTTTCGTAACCAAATAAAGTGGCCTCAAGCATATTTTCAGGGATCGCAGCACAATTTATAGCAACAAAGGGTTCATTGCATCGACTCGATTTATCGTGAATATAACGCGCGAGCACTTCTTTACCTGAACCACTAGGCCCGAGCACCATTACACTCGCATCAGAGCGTGCAACTTTACTTGCAAGTTCGAGTAATTGAATGCTACTTGGGTCGGCAACAATAGGGCCATCTGTCTCTTTCGCTTTTTCAGGCAAATAGCGACTCACCATATTTAGCAGCACTTCAGGTGCAAATGGTTTAGCCATATAATCAATAGCACCTAAACGCATAGCTTCAACAGCATCATCAATCGTGGCATAGGCCGTCATCATCAATACAGGTAAATCGGGATAATTTAATTTAATACTTCGCAGTAAGTCCAAACCACTCATGGTTCCCATTTGCACATCACTTACGACTAATGAAAATTGCTCTTTTTTAAGCAATAACATCGCTTGCTCTGCGCTATTAGCTGAAACGCATTCAATACCTGACATCTCCAGCGTATCAATTAAAGCTTCACGGAGCCCCGCATCATCTTCTACGACTAAAATAATATTACTCATAATGATTCCTCTAATTTAGATGTCGCGCGTATTGGCAACAGTAAACTAAAACAAGCTCCACCATGAGCATTGTTACTAACGTCAACACGTCCTTGATGCGCATTAACCACCGAACTTACAACAGCGAGCCCTAGACCAGTGCCTTGGCTTTTTGTAGTAAAAAAGGGTTCAAACATTTTATCAGCCTGACTTAAATCAATACCGGGACCATTATCGCTTACACTAATACGCACAAAGTCGTGATCTTGTAAATCAGTCGCGGCACTCAAATGCACTTTAGCCCCAGAACCAATCACTTGAATGCTATTGTGAATAAGGTTTTGAACAGCACTGGCTAGCGCTGTCTTATTCCCCACTATTACAATATCTGGTTCAGGAAGACTTACATCCAGCTCGCTTTCATTAAGTGCGACCATGGCATCAGCACCGGTTTTCACTTCTGTTAATAATTGCTGCATAGAGACTTGTTCAACGACTTGCTGCTCACCGCTTTTAGCAAATAACAGCATGTCATTAACCTGCGTTTCTAAATCTTTTAATCGTGACATCAATTTAGTTTGGAAATTATCGCGAGATGCTTCTGGCAAGCGCTTTGAACCTAAGTTAGCAGCATAAAGCATTGCTGCAGATAGAGGCGTGCGTACTTGATGCGCAAGAGACGCCACCATTTTACCCAGCGCACTTAATCGCTGCATATGTGCAACACGTTTTTGTAAACGTCGCGTCTCAGTTAAGTCCGTCATTAAAATAAGTTGTCCCGGCTCTGGAGCCAAAGCGGTAATATCGAGCTTAATTAAACGCCCGTCTTTTAATGATACTTCGTGTCCATCATCTTGATGTGGTTTGAAAGACCGCTGAATAACATAAAACCACTTTTCACCTTCAAGTGGTTCACCAAGCATATCAATCGCAATTTGGTTCGCTTTAGCAACCATGCCTTTACCATCAAGTACAACAACACCAGTGGGCATTGTATCAACCAAGTGCGAAAGCCAACTTGCCTGCTTACGAAGATCACTTAGCTCACCAATGTACTCCTCTTGAAGTAAACATGGGTTATACTTATTTGCAGAAATAAACTGTGGTTTTAGCACGCTTGCAAGGGCCATAATCAAATCTCAAACTAATGTAGATACAGAGTTAAATGCACAATTTGTACCAAAGTTTATTTATATATTTATCATTAAGTTACATAAGAAAAACAAGCGACATAAAAATGACGCACGCTAAGGAATAATAATGAGTGAGCAAATAGAATGCCGTTGTCCATGGCTAGACACGACTAAACCTGACTACGTTACTTACCATGATGAAGAATGGGGGGTGCCACTTTATGATGACCAAAAACTATTCGAATTTATAACTCTTGAATCAGCGCAGGCGGGTTTGAGTTGGTACACCATATTAAAAAAACGCCAAGGTTATAAAAAGGCATTTGCTAATTTTGATGTAAAAAAAGTAGCTGAATTTACATCAGATGACATTGAGCGTCTAATGTTAAATAAAGAGATTGTTCGTAACCGTTTAAAAATTGCAGCAACTGTTAATAACGCAAAATGTTTTATCGGTATTCAAAAAGAGTTTGGTAGCTTTAGCAATTATCAATGGCAATTTGTGAGTAATAAGCCGCTTGTTAGTCACGTGAATAATATTGAGGACTACCCTGCTATAACTGAACAATCAACTGCATTTGCTAAAGACTTAAAAAAGCGAGGATTTAAGTTTTTAGGCCCAACAACAGTCTATGCACACATGCAAGCCTGCGGTATGGTTAACGATCACAGTAATGACTGTTTTAGAAAAGAAGAAATTATTAAGGCTTTTAGTGGTGAGTAAGCAGGTAAATAGGTAGGTAATTAAAAGCTTCGCTTTTCACGCGAGCAAGCTCAGCGTCTACGCCAAAGTTTTGATTTGAGGTTGCTTTGTAGACGCGCTGCTTACAGGCGTTCAAAAACGTAGTTTTTTGGATGGGTGTTTAAATAATTAAAAGCTTCGCTTTTCACGTGAGCAAGCTAGACGTCTACCACCAAAGTTTTTGAGGTTGTTTTGTAGACGCGCTGCTTGCAGGCGTTCAAAAACTAATCTCTTGAAAGGTTATACTTTTTCATTTTTTCAACTAGCGTGGTTCTGCGTACACCTAATATTTCTGCTGCGCGAGCCACAACGTAATCAAAGCGCTCTAACGCTTGCGTTATTAAGCTAATTTCAAGCTCGGCTAAGTAATCTTTAAGTTCAATACCGTCATCGGGCAACAACCCACTTCCAACTTGGTTAAACTCTGCTTCAGGTTCGTTTTCGTAATCACTGAATCCTGTGCTAAATATATCATTAAACGCGTCTTTTTCCATTAACTCTTCTGGGTACTCAGGCTCATATGCTTCTACCTCAATATAGCGGTATTTATTAGGTAAATCGGGAATATCGACTACCTTTTCAGGAAACATAATAACCATTCGTTCCACTAAATTAGCTAGCTCACGAATATTACCAGGCCAAGCATGCTCTTTTAAGCTCTCCACTGCGCGCTCAGTAAACTTAGCGGTAGAACCTGTTTGATCGTTAACACGGCGCATCAGTTCTTTTAAAAGCAGCGGAATATCATCTGCGCGCTCACTTAATGACGGGTTTTCAATAGGAAATACATTTAATCGGTAGTACAAATCTTCACGAAAACTACCTTCTTCAATCATATTTTCTAAATTTCGGTGCGTTGCAGCAATAACACGTACATCAGCTTGAATCGCCTTTGTACCGCCAACTCGCTCGTAACTGCGTTCTTGTAATACGCGCAGCAACTTAACCTGCATTTGCAACGGCATATCACCTATTTCATCTAAAAACAGCGTACCACCTTGTGCAAGTTCAAAGCGTCCTTTACGAGCGGATATTGCTCCTGTAAATGCCCCTTTTTCATGGCCAAATAGCTCACTTTCTAATAACTCCGCCGGAATAGCACCACAGTTAACAGGCACAAATGGCCCATTGTTACGCTTAGAAAGCAGGTGTACATTACGAGCAACAACTTCTTTACCGGTTCCTGACTCACCTAAAATTAAAACATTAGCGTCCGTTTTTGCCACTTGCTCAATTAAAAAGCGTACATCTTTTACTGCATCTGTTTCACCCACTAGCCCGTCAAAGGTTTTGAGGGGTTTGGTATGTTTATGTCCATTTGGTAACATTCGCTGATATTGCTGACAATCGTGAAGCAACTGTGTTGTTACTTCATGACTAAACGGTTCGCAAATGAGGCCAACCACATTAGCAATGCTTAGTAATGGTTTAAGGGTTTCGCCTATTAATAAAAAAGGTAAGGTTGGGTAGCGCTTAATTAAACCTTCGTGATCAAGAGACTGCAATGCACCTAAAATGATCATGCATTCTTTTTGTTGGTACTTTTCACACTCTTGTTCAAAATTTGTTTCATTTAACAATTGTACTGCTTCACCAATAAAAGTAAGCGATGCATTTAAACCTATTGCGCGATTGTTATTATTATCTAAAATCAAGATCATATTTAGCGAGCCGTACTTTCACTCATTTATTTAATTACCTAAATTGTAAGCCAGTTCGCCATGGATGCAAGCGATAGCGGCATTTTTTTGACATAAACGCCAAAAAACAGACAGCTAGTTAAAATAACAATACTTAAGAATTAACAATTAAGTACCAATTATTGAAGTTGTGTCAAAATCATTTTTTAAAATTATTTAATTCCTTAGCAAAGCTGACTTTCTTAATAAATATAATCTAATATTAGCTTAAGTTGAAAGCGAACATGCCGATAAATAGATAAGTAAAAAATGCTTGGCATTATTATTGCTTTTATTTTTACATAATTTTTATCGTTTAAATCTAGGATTTCCCCATGGCTCATGTTTCAGTAAAAAAATACAGTCAAGTTCGTGTAAGTAATATTGCCGAAATGACCCCGTACGAACAAATAAATCTTATTTTCAGTAATATTATTGGTCGCTTAGCAGCTACAAAAGGATTTATTGAGCGAAAAGAGATTGAAAAAAAGGGCGAGAATATATCAGCCTGCGTTTTGTTATTCGGCGCGCTGCAAGATGCACTTAATTTAGAAGTAGAACAAGACCCTAGTATTTCTAACAACTTATTGGCACTTTACGATTATTGCCAACGCACATTAACCAAAGCCAATTTAAATAATGATGTTGACGCGGTATTAGAGGTGTCTAACATTGTAAAAGAAATAAAAGAAGGCTGGGATAATATTCCTGTTGATCAACGTGTTTCTGCGGTTTAGCTTATATTATGAATGCGAGTAATGCTTCAGAGCAGCTAACAACAAATCAAGCAGAACATATAAAAATACTGCTTAAGGAAATTGAATCGTTAGTAAACGATAATAATGCCGATGAAGCTCAACCCATTTTAAAAACCTTAAATACAGATTTAAAAAAATGGTGTGAAAGTAATAACAGCCCTAATGCAGAGCAATTACAGTCAATTCAAATTACAATTAATTCCATTTTAGCTAAAGCTAACATAGCTAAAAGTGAATCATCTAAAGCAATTATTAAGTATAAAAAGTCAGGAAGGGCTATTAAGGCTTATAAAGCGACTTAGTAAGTAAATTGAATAACTTTATTCAATACTCTATATATTACACGTAATTTATACCAATCAGCTTAATTAAGTGAGCTATTTTGAGGAAAGAAAACCTTGTCGATAACTGGGCAAAAATTTCGCTATTTAGTTGTTCTATATCAGAAATTTTTAACACAGTTAGCGCCAAGTTTAAGCTCTCAAATTGATCGATTTTTATTGCAGATTGGTATTAGCGCTGAAAATAGCTGCCCGAGATAGATTTATTGTCCAGAGTTTAGGTTAAATAGACCCCATATAAGCAGGTTAGTATAAGTATTATCTCAGATAAATATTACACAGTAAAAAACCGCTAAGTTTAAGCTTAGCGGTTTTTTATTGTTCACGTTTAGTAAAGCTTTTACTAAAGGATTAATTTGATTGTCTAACTACACCTGGCATATTTTCTAATTGAGCTTGAACATAACTACTGGTGTTATTAAGGCTTGCAACTAATAAATCCATTGCGTTATATTGAGCATATAGTCGAGACGATAACGATTCCATTTTACTTGTTAAACTCTCTCGCTGATCATCTAAATCATCTAGTTGATTTGTTTTACTATCGATTCTGTTTTGAATAATTCCGTCAGAATCTGTATAGAAACTCATTAACTCATCAAACGACTGTGCAAAACCACCATCATCATCGTTACTGCCAACAAAAAACTGCTGCACAGAACCTACATCTGCATTAATTTGGTCACTTAAGGTATCACTATCTAAACTAAGCACACCATATCGGTCTGTTGTTACACCTAGTTGTGAAAGTGACAGCGAATTACCTTCTACATTAACTGAATTTGTTATTGTATCTCTTAGTTTAGACATGACTCCACGTAATAGGGAATCTCCCGCCATTACACCTACGCCATCTTCGCCAGATGCACCTAAAGTGTTACTAAGTTCTAGCAACTCATTGTAGCTTGCAATAAAGCCGCTTAAACCACTTTTAATATTATTGTTATTTTCAGTGACCGATATGTCACTTATGTCACCACTATCCGCGGCATCATGCAGTTTTTTAGCGGTAATATCGACACCATCAATCACATTACTAAACTCGTTAGTACTGCTAGATACAACCAACGTGCCATCAATGGTGATTTGTGCATTCTGCGCAGCGTTTACTTCAGTTAAGTTAGTTGTATGATTTAGGGGGTCTGCATCTGTTACATCATAGGCTAATCGAGATAATCCACCTGTATCTGTATTATTACCATCACTGTCTTGTACAGTGATTTTAATCGCGTTTTCTTCACCGGTCTCTTTACTTGTGAGCACTAGGTGCTGACCTAAATCACTTGTTACTATCGTTGCAACAACTGAGTCATTACTATCATTGCCAGTAAAAGGCCCGTTATTAATTTGGTCTCGTAAGTCTTCTAAAGTATTGGTAGCCGATAAAACAGTGGAGAAACTATTATCACCAGAGCCTATCGTAATTACACCTGCCCCTATTGCCTCATCTGAAGTAAATGCGCTTGATGATAACTTATGAGCCTGCGCTAATGCATCCACTTTTACGTTATAACTGCCTGGTTGTGCGTCTTCATCTGCACTTATTGATATAAAATCATCAGTGCCTGATGTACTACGTTGCTGATATTTGTCACTATCACCAAGGGCTTCCATTGAGGTTTGCACTTTTTCAAGCGCTGACTTTAACGCCCCAACGGCTGAAATATCAGTTGTTAAACTAGCTTCTTTAGTATTTAAACGGGCTTCAGCTGGTGCTTGTTCTGAATTTACTAATGCATCAACAATATCTGATACAGCTAAACCAGAGCCTAAGCCATTAAACGAAATAGACATACTTCACCTCTTTAAATACTTAAAAAACAAACTAATTTAATATTGATACTAAACCGTTTGATCAATCAAAATACCTGCCGATTCAGACAGCTTAGACACTAAGCTTAATACTTCCTCCGAAGGATATTGCTTAATTACTTCTCCACTGTTTTTGTCGAGCACTTTAATTACATCACGTCCTGAATCTTCATCTACTTTAAATTGCAGACTGCGATTCATTTCTCCCATAAAGTCCTGCAATTGTTGCGCCATTTCTTCTAGTTGCTCACGTTCTAAAGGCTGTTGTTTATCTTCAGCCTCTTTTTCATACATTTTCTGCTGCAATTGCTGCTGGGTCTGTGTATCTACTTGCTTTACATCATCAATAGCACGTTCAGTTAAATTACTAGCAGTGTTACCTGCTTGCTTTACATCACTCGCTGTAGTTGAAACTGGCAACATCGTTTCCGAGCTTGAAGTTATGGTGTTCATATCACCTCCTGCATTACGCATATGATTGGTACTAATTGTAGCTTTAAACTACAAAAGGAGATAGCTAAAGCCATCTCCTTTTTAATTACTAATACTGACTTTTTGTATTAGTTAGCCAACAACCTAGCCGCTACTATTAGCTTATTAACCTAGTAGGCTAAGCGCTGTTTGCGGTAACTGATTCGCTTGCGACAAGATTGATGTACCTGCTTGTTGCAATATTTGGTTTTTCGTCATCTCTGCTGTTTCTGTTGCGAAGTCAGTATCTTGAATTCGGCTACGTGATGCAGACACGTTCTCTGATATATTCGCTAAGTTACTTATTGTGTGGTCAAAACGATTTTGCACCGCACCTAAGCTCGCTCGTTGTGAGTCGATGTTTGCAATCGCGTTATCAATAATTGCTAACGCATCTTGCGAGCCTTTCTGGCTTGTAATATCAACATCAGCAACATCATTTAGCTTACTTGTTACATCAGTTGTACCGGCGGCTAAAGACGCATCACTTGCTTGAGCACTAAATGTCTCTGAAGAATTCAACTGAACAGCACCTGATACTCTCGTTGCACCAGCGGCTGTATTTAATGTTACCGCTGTACCAGCAGCCCCATCATAACCTTCTGGAGTAACATCAAGTTCAACTGTAGGTGTACCGGCACTGTCTGTTAAATCTGCAAATGTAATATCTGCACCATTATTGTTCGATACAGAAAGAGCACCATTTTCGATCGTTGCAGTTACACCATGCTCGTCTGTTGCACTGTTGATAGCTTCTGCTAATGCTTGCTCATCACCTGATTTAGAACCTGTAGCAACAAATGATAACTTCTCACCATTAAGTTCAAAACTTACAGATTCATCTGCAGCAGCTAGCGCAGAAAGAGATAAGCCAGCTTCAGTTCTTGCTTGAGCTGTAACACCTGTAGAGCTCGTTACACTGTTAATTGCAGCAGCTGCATCTTCTGCGCTAGCGCCTGCAGCAATAGTAACTTGAGCGTCATTACGTCCAGAGATATCATATGTACCGCCTGCAACAGCACTTGTTGCTAGTGTTGCTGTAGCAGCTGCAGCTTGACCAAAACCATCTGCTGCTGCTGATTGTAGATTAACTTGGTTAGAACCAATTTTTTCTGCCGCTACACTAGACAGTGATACGTTAATTGTTTCGTTTGCATTTGAACCAATTTGGAATGATTTTGAACCGAAGCTGCCGTTCAATAATTGCTGACCACCAAACGAAGTCGTATCTGAAATACGTGTTAGCTCTGTTGATAAAGCTGATACTTCTTTTTGTAGCGCTTCACGGTCTTCTGATGAATTTGAACCATTCGCTGATTGTAGTGCTAATTCACGCATACGTTGTAAAATACTTGTAGACTCACTCATCGCGCCTTCAGCTGTTTGCGCCATTGAAATACCATCGTTTGCATTTCTTTGCGCTACGCCTAAACCATTTACTTGTGATGTTAAACGATTTGAAATTTGTAGGCCTGCCGCATCATCTTTCGCGCTGTTAATACGCATACCCGATGATAAACGCTCCATTGATGTCGCTAAATCAGAACCTGATTGAGATAGGTTACGTTGTGCGTTTAATGAAGATACATTTGTGTTTACTGAAATCATAATAAAACTCCTGATTACTTTCGTAAAAGTACTGTTTTGATTTAACCAAGAGCCGTAACAAATTTATGTACAAGCCCCTTACTGATTAAGTTAACGGCAGGAAACAAAATACCTTTAGCTTTTATTTTAAAAAAATTACAAATTCATGTTAACAAATTTGTAATTTGTTGATTAGTCTATTTTATTACGATGACATCGTTAACACCTTAAGATTAAAATTCATTTAATCTTAAGGTGTTAACGATGGCGCGATATTTATAACCTAGTGGGTTAAGTAAATCGAGTAACAAGGAGTTAGTCGCCCTTAAAAAGAACCTGTGAGCAGCGTATATTACACTTATTTGCCTATTTATGGGGAATAACCACACACCATAGACCTTCTTCACGTAAACAAACCAAACTATTGTAGTACCAGTCCGTAATAATATTTAATTAATTTGGGGGGGCTAAATTTGATACAAACTGTATTATTATTTTTGATTACGACTGCATGGATGTACAAAGAAGAGGGAACAATATAAAAGTAATTATCGAGAACAACCAAATTACACAATTATCTTGTCGTTAAATAAAGCCCATATATAAGCCGATTGGTACAATATTAAAAGCTAAATAAAAAGGAGATGACCAAAGTCATCTCCTTTTTAAATTATTATTGGTATTCGCTAAATTAAAGAGGTAGCTAATACCTTATTTCAATTAACCTAATAGGCTAAGCGCTGTTTGCGGTAACTGATTCGCTTGCGACAAGATTGATGTACCTGCTTGTTGCAATATTTGGTTTTTCGTCATTTCTGCTGTTTCTGTTGCAAAGTCAGTATCTTGAATTCGGCTACGTGATGCAGATACGTTCTCTGATATATTCGCTAAGTTACTTATTGTGTGGTTAAAACGATTTTGAACCGCACCTAAGCTCGCTCGTTGTGAGTCGATGTTTGCAATCGCGTTATCAATAATTGCTAGCGCATCTTGCGAGCCTTTTTGGCTTGTAATATCAACATCAGCAACATCATTTAGCTTACTTGTTGTTTCTGTGATTACACCAGCTAGTGAATCATCAGACGCTTCTACGCTAAATGTTTCTGAAGAGTTTAATTGAATACCACCTGAAATTCGTGTTGAGTCAGTCGCAGTACCAGCCACACCACTTGTTAGTACAACAGGGACAGCCGTACCCGTTCCGCCATCATCTTCAACACCGGCATAAGACAGAGCTGTCACTGATAATGTACTCGCTACAGGAGCACCAGCAGCATCTGCTGTTGCATAACCTTCTAACGTTATATCTGCACCCGTATTATTAGATACTGATAATACACCGTTTTCAATACTCGCTGTTACGCCATGCTCATCAGTTGCACCATTAATAGCTTCAGCCATTGCTTGCTGGTCGCCATCTGCATTACCTGTAGCTACGTATGAAACCTTCTCGTCGTTAAGCTCAAAACTAACCGTCTCGCCAGAAACTGTTGCAGCACCACCAACAACTACCGTGGCCTCTGTTCTAGCTTGCGCACTAACACCTGTAGAGCTCGTTACACTGTTAATTGCAGCAGCTGTATCTTCTGCGCTAGCGCCTGCAGCAATAGTAACTTGAGCGTCATTACGTCCAGAGATATCATATGTACCGCCTGCATTTGTACTTGCCGCAGCGGTAGAAGCAGCTGCAGCTGTAGCAGTACCAAAACCTTCGTTAGCAGTACCACCTTGTAAATCTACTTGGTTAGAACCAATTTTTTCTGCCGCTACACTAGACAGTGATACGTTAATTGTTTCGTTTGCATTTGCACCAATTTGGAATGATTTCGAACCGAAGCTGCCGTTCAATAATTGCTGACCACCAAACGAAGTCGTATCTGAAATACGTGTTAGCTCTGTTGATAAAGCTGATACTTCTTTTTGTAGCGCTTCACGGTCTTCTGATGAATTTGAACCATTCGCTGATTGTAGTGCTAATTCACGCATACGTTGTAAAATACTTGTAGACTCACTCATCGCGCCTTCAGCTGTTTGCGCCATTGAAATACCGTCGTTTGCATTTCTTTGCGCTACGCCTAAACCATTTACTTGTGATGTTAAACGATTTGAAATTTGTAGGCCTGCCGCATCATCTTTCGCGCTGTTAATACGCATACCCGATGATAAACGCTCCATTGATGTCGCTAAGTCAGAACCTGATTGAGATAGGTTACGTTGTGCGTTTAATGAAGATACATTTGTGTTTACTGAAATCATAATAAAACTCCTGATTACTTTCGTAAAAGTACTGTTTTGATTTAACCAAGAGCCGTAACAAATTTATGTACAAGCCCCTTACTGATTAAGTTAACGGCAGGAAACAAAATACCTTTAGCTTTTATTTAAAAAACGACCAAAAAAAAGGCTAACCACCTGATTTAAATATTAATTAATATGAAACCCAAATACTATAAAGCATAAAAGCGCAATAAATGCGCTTTTAATATAACAAAAACTATTGTTAGTTTAATTAACCACCTAATAAACTAATTGCGGCTTGAGGCACTTGGTTAGCTTGCGACAAGATTGATGTACCCGCCTGTTGTAATATCTGATTTTTAGTCATTTGCGCTGTTTCTGTTGCAAAGTCAGTATCTTGAATTCGACTACGTGATGCAGATACATTCTCAGAAATATTTGCCAAGTTACTAATTGTATGGCTAAAGCGGTTTTGTACTGCACCCAAGCTGGCACGTTGTGAGTCAATATTGGCAATCGCGTTATCAATTACCGATAAAGCATCTTGTGAACCTTTTTGACTTGTAATATCAATATCAGCTGCATTTTCTAAAGAACTAGTCACTTTAGTCGCAACCTCATCCACAGAAGTACTACCTGTTGTAGTAAATATATCTGATGAATTTAATTGGATAGCACCGGCTATTCTGGCAGAGTCTGTCGCACCAGTAGTCAGTACCACAACATCACCGGCAGAACCTTCGTTATAGCCTTGAGGAGTTATATCTAAGGTTGAGCCTGCGTCTCCGGCAAATCCAACGATTTCAATATCTGCGCCATTATTATTTGAAACAGATAAAACACCATTATCAATGGTTGCTGTAACACCATGCTCATCAGTTCTGCTATTAATAGCTTCTGCCATTGCCTGCTCATCACCGGTTGCAGTACCTGTTGCAACAAACGAGACTTTTTCGCCATTTAGCTCAAAGCTTACAGGTTCGCCTGCAGCTGTTTGCGTGCCGGTAATATCAAGCTGAGCTTCAGATCTTGCTTGTGCCGAAACACCTGTAGCACCCGTTACTTGATTTATTAAATCAGCAGCTTCTTCTGCACTGGCACCATTTGGAATAGTGACCGTAGAATCTTCTCGACCAGAAATTGCCAAGTTACCATATGCAATTACACTAGCGGCAAGCGTACCGGTACCCGTTTCATTTACTTGACCAAAACCATCCACAGTAGTCGCTGATTGCAAATTCGTTTGATTTGCGCCAATTTTCTCAGCTGCAACACTTGAAAGCGATACATTAATCGTTTCATTAGCGTTAGCACCTACTTGGAAGGTTTTACTACCGTAAGCACCATCTAGTAATTGTTGACCACCAAACGAGGTTGTATCTGCAATACGTGTCAATTCAACTTGAAGTGCTGATACTTCTTTTTGCAGTGCCTCACGATCTTCTGGCGAGTTTGAACCATTAGCTGATTGCAATGCAAGTTCACGCATACGCTGTAAAATACTTGTTGACTCACTCATCGCACCTTCAGCGGTTTGTGCCATTGAAATACCATCGTTGGCATTTCGCTGGGCTACTGACAAACCATTTATTTGCGACGTAAGTCGGTTTGAAATTTGCAGACCGGCAGCATCATCTTTTGCGCTATTAATACGCATACCTGATGATAAACGTTGCATTGAAGTTGCTAAGCCTTCGCCTGATTTATTTAAGTTACGTTGTGCGTTTAATGACGACACATTAGTATTTACTGTTAATGCCATTTTACCATCTCCTAGGTTTAAGCAGAGTGTGGTTCAACACGTTTTAACAGGAACCACTATTCGATAATTTCTTATTATTATAAAAGCATTTACTGTGCCAACTTTAAAACAAGTTTAAGTCACTGTTTTTACTGGTTTATAATTGAAATTTAAAGTTGAATTTAAAAAGTAACTTGAAGCGACAATTTTTTGCCGCTTTAAAATAAGTAAAGCGGCAAAATATTTCTGGTTAAAGGTAGTCGAACAATGAAAGGTTAGATAAACGCCCAAAGGTTGCTTGAGATACTTGCAGTGCGGTTTCTTGCTTAGTGAGCTCGCTAATAGCAGCAGCCTGATCCACCTCAATTAAACTAGATCTATTACTTTTATTTTGAATATCAAGCGCTAAGTTAGTGTCGGTTACGAGTTCAAGCGCAACCATTCTTCCGCCTAAACTTGCCTGCGTGAAAACCACTTGTTCACTGGCATTTTGTAGCTGAACAACACCATCGGCTAATACTTGTTGAAAGTCGTCTCCTTCAAGTGTGCCATCATTCAAACCTGTAATAAGTGCTTGCAACGTATTAAGTACGTTTTCTTTCTCCGGTTTTTCAAGGCTAAAATCAAGCTGACCAGGTGCTGTACCTTCAAATTCAATTTTCATTCCTGCAAAATCTATTGGTTCATCGGTAATATCACCTATCACTTGAGGAGAAAGAGACACGCCATCACGTTGAATTTCGTATTGATCAGGATCAGTTGGCGTTGCCCCAGCTGTAATCACAACATTATAAGTATTTGCTGTTGCTGGCGCTGCTGGATCTGCATTGTAATTAGATTGATGAAATCGATCAAATTCAGTTTGACCATCAACATATACTGTACCTGCGGTGATGTTATTAGCAGGGACTGTAGTAGGAATTGAAGCCGTGTTTGAGTCTACATCTAAGCGTGCTGCTGTTTTTTCAAATGTATCAAAACCGTTATCACTCGATTTAATTGATACACCTTCAGCTATCGTTATTTGATGGACACCTTGATCGCCATTATAAGTGTATTCACCTAGCGTTGAGTCAAACTGATAAGGTTGGGTGCTATCTTGATAACCTGAAAATATAAATTTCCCATCTTCGGAGCGGGTATTCATTAAATTAGCAAGCGTTTGCTGAATACCACTTAGCTCGGATGCAATCGACTTCAAATCGTCTTTAGTATAAGCGCCATTACCCGCTTGTAATGCTAGAGATTGCGCTTCTTGAATACTGGTATTAATACTTTTTAAAACGCTTTCTTCTGTTTCGAGACGACCACTAAGCTGATTAATATTTTTTGTATATTGCTCATTGGTTTGTATTTTATTTGAATATAACATTGCCTGTGAAATATCTGCAGGCGCTTCAGACGTTGTTAAATATTTTTGCCCTGTATTAACGCGTTCTTGCGCATTTGCGACACCTTGTTGCCCATCCAGTATTTTATTAATACTGCTTTGATACATTAAATTATTTGATAAACGCATGATTACCTCGCAGCACTAAGTAAAGTGTCGAAAATTGAACGCGCAGCAGCTAAAACCTGTGCTGAAGCGGCATAAGACTGTTGAAAACGCAATAAATTTGCAGCTTCTTCATCGAGATTTACTCCCGATAATGATTCATACCAAGCTTCAGACTGCTGTGCGAGAGCATCGAATGCAGCTCCACTCGTAATAGCTTGTCCAGTTACCACACCAATATCGCTAACCATACCAGCATAGGCTTGATTAAATGTTTTATGGTTATCTGCCGTCGTTGTTGTGACAACATTTTGACGTACCAACTCACCATTTTGCAAATCAACCAACTTTAAACCATTACGGTTATCGTCAAATCCACCTTCGTTAAACTCCAGCGTAAATGTATCGCCTGTTGCCGGTGTACCCTCTATATCAAAGTCAAAACCGTATGAGTCATAAGGAGCACCAAGGCCAGCTAAAACATTTTCACCCGGCGGCGCTATCGTCACAGCTACATTAGCGCCATTACCATCACTAATAAGGTAATCATTAGTACCCGCTGCTTTAACAATTGTGATATCGCCATTCGCTAAGGCAGGTGGTGTAGTTGATGTAAAACCACCTGAGGTAACACTACTAACTGTACCTGCTGATATCGTGCCTGTGCCTATATTATTTATATCGTTCGCAGTTCTAATTGGCGACGCTAACGCAAGGTCATCACCACGTCCGGTTGCAAGCGATATGCTAGAAGCGGCTTGAGAATTTAGCTTAACTTGAAATTGATCACCAGTAGCACCTGTACCAGCAACTGTTATTTGCAGTCCAAAGGACTCGCCACTGGTAATTGATGATGAATCAATCACTCCACTGGTTGTATCTGCAAGTGATGGGTTGCCAATAGGCTCCCCTTTATTATCAATTGCCTGAATACTTACTTCGTTCGGATTAGCGGTATAGGTAATAATGAAGTTACTGGCAGGTAATTCACTACCTTTGCCTGGCTCAACCGTTGCGGTCATGTTTGTAACACCACCAGTATTATCTTGATAAGCAAATGCATTTTCTGTTGGTATGGTAAAAATATCCCCCCCCAACTCACCATTTGCATTCATGCCTAATTTATTTTGTTCGTTAAATGCATCTGCAATAGCCAGTCCCATTTGACCGATTTGATTTTGCGCCGGCACTAAAATATCGTCTCTAAAAGCAAGTAAACCGCCAATTTTACCTTTTAATTTGCTCGTATCAATTTCAAGTGGCACAGCTTTGCCACCGTTAACATCTAACGTTAGCTCTTTAAAACTAGGATCGGGGTCGCCTCTCATAGAAAACAAATTAAACGAACCATTTTGCATAACAACGGCTTCTCCTGTACCCATAAACACAAGCTTTTCACCATTTGGTCCATCAAGTGTTTCTATATCTATAAGTTCGGATAAATCACGTATTGCTTTGTCACGTTCGTTAAAAGTTGAACTTGCATCAGCAGCATTATTCGTTCCATTTACAGCAGCTATATCTTTATTTAAAGCGCTAATACTTTGGATTAGCGTATTGGCTTCCTCTGAAAATATTTCTAATTGTTCATTCACTATACTTTGCTGATCAAAGACAATACCTGAGAGTCTATCCATTTGATCAATTAAGCTTTGTGCATCAGTAATAACTAAAGAACGAGCTACCGTTGATGATGGTTGATTGAGTGCCTCTTGCATGTTATTAAATAACGAATTTATGCCTGTAGATAAGCTATTTGCTTCCTCTGAAAATAAGGTATCAACCCTATTTGCCTCTGTTACAAACTGATCAAAAAATGATTTATTAGATGTATCTCTGTTTAGCTGTTCTTGAGCAAATTGGTTTAGCAAACGGTAGGTTTCACCCCTACCTACCTGATTATCTACCATGGTAGTAAATTCTGTGCGCTCGCGTACATAGCCTTCTGTATTTACATTGGCAATGTTTTTACTTGTCGTTTGCAGTAACTCAGAACTAGCTCTGACTCCTGAACTGGCAATACTCAATAAATCATACGACATGTTACTTTACTCCTTGGCGAATCGCGTTTGCTGCAATATCTTTTAATTCTGCACTATTGAGTACTTGTTTTATTTTGCTAGCGTAATTTGGATCGGTTGCATAACCCGCTTTTTGTAACGAATCTAAAAAGTCGCTTGGCTTTGCTGTATTTTGTAATGCTTCTTGGTAGCGTGGGTTTTGTGTCAAAAAATCAACAAAGTCATTTACACTTTCTTTTATTGAGTCGTACGCCCTAAAGTTTGCTTTCTTTTTGACCGCTGTACCTTGCTCAAATTCGAGTGTGACTTTACTGGCTTTTTCACCTTCCCAGCTTTTATCTGATTTAATATTAAATAAGTTATTTGAACTGTTACCATCACTTTTATTAATGATATGTTTACCCCAACCAGTCTCAAGCGCTGCTTGCGCAACCATTACAGCCGGGTTTAAACCAATTTTCTTTGCTGCCGTTTTAGCGTGTTCCCACACAGAGCTAACAAACTCTTCAGCCGATTCAAATACCGGAGTCTCTATTTTTGATTCTGTAATATCCATGTTCATGTTCGTACTTACAGGCTCTACTGATTTATTATTATTTTCATGAGGAAGCTCTGAGCCCACTCGCTTATCACTTAAAAAGTCCGCTGTTGTTCTCAAAACAGATCCGGGCATAAAATTTTTACCATCAGGGGATAACTGTTGAACGATTAAGTCTGCAAGGCCTAAAGAACCATTTGATGATAGTTCTGTCGATAATTGTTGATCGTGCATTTCTTCAAAGAACTTAACCCCACTGGAATTAAATGGGCTTTCTTTGTCCTCAAATGCTTCGTTTGCCTTGCGCATACTTTTAAGTAACATTTGAGTGAAAATTGCTTCAAATTGTGCAGCGGCTTTTTTTAGCGCAGCCTTTGATGCATCAGTCGATGAATCACCACTGGTTAAGGCTTCTTTACGAAGTGAATCTAAGTTGCCTAAATCAAAAAAGTTTTGCTTATCGAGATGATTTGTTTCCATCAGCTTTTTGACACAATAATGAGTAATGCAATTAAAATGCAAAAATTGAGCCAGTTGACTAACTTTAAATTAGATATATTGCGAGGGAATGATTTTGCCCTAGTAAAAATGTTACTAGGGCGTGTTTAAATACTAAATAACAACTAGTTGACCGTTTATTGCACCAGCCTCTTTTAGCGCTTCAAGAATAGCCATCAAATCACCTGGTGCAGCACCAACTTCATTGATTGCTCTGACTAAATCGTCCAAGCTAACACCAGGATTAAATACAAATGCACGTGAATCATCCTGATTCACATCAATGATACTTTGATTCGTAACGGCGGTTTCACCTTCACTTAATGCATTAGGCTGAGATACATTTTGTTGCTCGGTAATCGTCACAGTTAAACCACCATGAGTAATCGCGGCTGGCTGTAGTTTTACATTTTTCCCAATTACAATCGTCCCCGTACGAGAGTTAACAATAATTTTTGCTGCGTTATCCGCAGGGGTAAACTCTAAGTTTTCAAGTGTTGATAAATACGATACACGTTGTGATGCATCTCTTGGGGCAATAACACGAATAGATGCAGCATCAATAGCTTGTGCGCTATTGGGACCAACTAAGTCGTTTATCGTACTTTCTAAACGTTTCGCTGTTGTAAAATCTGGGCGATTTAAATTAAAAGTAATATAGTCGCTTTGCATAAATGGACTTTTAACGGCACGTTCAACAGTAGCACCATTGGGAATTCGACCGACAGTGGGTGTATTTATAACAACCTTGCTGCCATCCAACCCCTCAGCACCTAAGCCGCCAACAATAAGGCTACCTTGTGCTATAGCGTATACATTCCCATCAACACCTTTTAAAAATGTTTGAATTAAAGTACCACCGCGCAAACTACCGGCGCTGCCAATAGACGACACGGTAATATCAATTGTTTGTCCTGGTTTTCTGAACGCAGGTAACTCTGCATGCACAGCAACAGCAGCCACATTTTTAATTTTAGGGCTTAAATTAGCCGGCAGTGTAATACCAAAATTACTTAACATGCCCTTGAAACTCTGTTGGGTAAACTTACTTTGCTCGCCAGTCCCAGGTAAGCCAACAACTAACCCGTAACCCACTAATTGGTTAGAACGCACACCTTCAACCATAGAGATATCTTTAATACGCTCTGCATGTGCCGAAAATTGACATCCCAGCAAAACAATTAAACAAAAAAACTTAAATACATTCATATTGAATGTCCTCTAAAAAGGAAAGAGCGAGCTACTAAAAAAGCGCGTTAACCAACCAGCACTTTGTGCTTCTTGGGTTTGCCCTTTACCTGAATATTGAATCCGTGCATTAGCTATTCGGTTTGATTCAACCGTATTATCTGAGCCAACATCTTGCGGGCGCACCAACCCTTCTAAGCGAATAAACTCTTCGCCTGTATTAAGAGTTAACCATTTTTCACCTCGAATAACTAAGTTACCGTTTGGTAAAACACGCATCACATTAACCGATATATTGCCAAATAAACTATTTGATTGATTTGATTTAGAGTCACCAGAAAACGATGAATCACTGCCAATTCCAAATTGAATACTGTCGCCACCGATATTAACAGGAAGTCCCCCCAAACCAATTACAGGGTCAAGGCTCGTGTCAGATTGCTTATCTGTTTCTGTTTTTGCCGCTTTTGTAGCTTGGGTAGATTCTTGCAATTTAACCGTAATGATATCGCCGGTACGCAGAGCTTTTCTGTCCGCGTATAAATCGTTCGACACATTCGTGTTAAATAAGGAGCCAGTAGCTACAACAGGTTCTATATTCGGTTCTGGGTACATTGGCGCATAGTAAGGATCGTCTTGCACTATTTCACTATTTTGTGTTGATACACACCCACTTAAAAATAGAGTGCCTGCCGCAAATAACATAATATTACGCATATTCTGCCCCTAAACCTTATAGTTGCTGATTGATATAACTCATCATTTCGTCGACGGCTGAAATTACTTTTGAATTCATTTCATAAATACGTTGAGTTTCGATAAGATTTACCAGCTCTTCTGTGACATTTACGTTTGATGTTTCAAGTGAGCCTTGAATAATACTACCAAGCCCCTCAACACCAGGGTTACCCTGCACCGGAGCACCACTTACAGCTGTTTCGGTATAAAGGTTTTGACCAATCGGCTCAAGACCCGATGGATTAATGAAGTCACTAATGGTGATCTGACCAATAACTACGTTATCGGCTTGACCTGCAACACGAACAGATACTTCTCCGTCTTGCGAAACAGTAATCGATTGAGCATCTTCGGGGACATTCATTTCTGGCTGAATAACATAACCAGCACCCGATGTAACAATTCGTCCATCACCATCGGTGGTAAACTGGCCATTGCGCGAATAGGCAATATTGCCATCTGGCTGCAGCACTTCAAAAAAACCTTCGCCGGAAATCATCCAATCTAGTGAGTTTTCGGTGGTTAACATGTTACCTTGCGTAAACTCTTTTTGGTTGGCTACAACTTTTGCACCCGCACCTAACATTAGGCCTGATGGCATTTCAGTGTCTTGCGATGAACGACCACCTGGCTGATTAATATTTTGATAAAGTAAATCTTCAAATATAGCGCGGCTTTTTTTGTAACCAACCGTACTGGCATTCGCTAAATTATTTGAAATAACCGAAATATCGGTTTGTTGAGCATCAAGCCCTGTTTTACTGATCCACAATGCAGGATTCATAATAGTGTCCTCATTTTAAAGTTAAACTATGCGCAACAGCTGATCTTGACGTTCGTCAATTTCTTCAGCTGTTTTCATCAGTTTGACTTGTAATTCAAATTGGCGTTGATGACTTATCATATCGACCATTTCATGAACGGGGTTTACATTCGACATTTCTAAGGTTCCACTCAATACTTTTACATTAGCGGAAGTATCAACAACTTGATTTGGTTTTGGTCTAAATAAGCCATCATTACCTTTTTCAAGTTGTGAATTATCAGCCTCAACGACTCTTAAGCGATCAACTTCTTCTAAAAAATTTGCTGGGGCGCCTTGCGGACGAACCTGAATAGCACCATCTTGACTAAATTCAACCTTTTCAATTGGTACAGGCAGTATAATTGGACCACCTTCGCCAATAACTTGACGTCCATGACTTGTTACCAGCATGCCTTCTGCTGTGATATTGAGCGTGCCTACTTTAGTGTAAGCTTCATTACCCGACGCATCTTGCACACTCAGCCATGCGTTATCGCTCATTGCGATATCTAAGTCTCTGCCTGTTTCAACTATGCCACCCGATGTCATGTTTGAACCCGGACGTTCTTGCATCGAAAATACACGTGTTGGCAGCCCTTCACCAAACGCTTGCATAGAACGTGCTTGAGCAAAGTCTGATTTAAAGCCTGTCGTATTGGCATTCGCCAAATTATTGGCTTTAAGGGCAAGGCCCTGCAGGCTCTGTTTAGCGCCTGAGGCCGCAATGTAGACCATTTTGTCCATAACATCGACTCACATTAAAAATCTCTAACTTAACAAATGCAAAATAGATGCCAGATTAGAGTTTACGTAACATTAGAGTGATGAAACAAACAATAGAAATGATAGCCACTTACTGTAACCATTGGTTTAGAGGCTAAAATAAAAAAGGCTGCAAAATGCAGCCTAAAATATTTAATTAAATTTAAATTATCGAATCTGCAAAATACTTTGCTGGATTGTTGAGTTAACTTCAAGCGCTCGCGAGTTAGCTTGGTAATTACGTTGAGCTGTGATTAAATCGACAAGCTCATTAGTTAAATTAGTATTTGATTGCTCAAGTGCTGATGAGTTAATACTACCAAATGTACCTGACCCTGCCTCACCTGCAACAGGCTCACCTGAGTCAATACTTTGCTTCCAACTTGTGTCGCCTATTTGTGATAAACCTTGCGAATTAGGAAAGCGAACCATAGCTATCTGGCCAAGGTATGTTGAATCACCGTTACTGTATGAAGCAACTAGTTTACCGTCGGTGCCAATATCAATTCCAGCTAAACGACCAACAGTCGAACCATCTTGATCAAGTGCTTTAACTTCAAAACCACTTGAATACTGTGTTGGTATACGTCCTGCCGTATTGTTTTCATCACGCCAATTAAGCTCAATACCTGTGCCTGGGAATGTAGCACCATTATCAAGCATTGTAGATAAACCAGTACCAGCACCAGCAGGTAGGTTTATCTCATCAAAAGTGGTTAGGTTTGTATTTGCTACTCCGCCTGTCGTTGCAGGTAAACCACTTGAATCAAAACCAAGAGTTGTGATCGGTGCATAAGGGGTCGTGGTTTGTTCTGCGCCCGAAGTTCCATCAACTACCTTTCCATCAAGTGTCGCATACACTTCCCAGCTATTATCTGCACCACCTGAAGCTGCGTCAGGTTCTTTTACGAAAAAGTATTGCAATATATGCGGCTCACCTAACGAGTCATAAACTGTCGTTGATGTAGATGAGTTATAAGTACCATTGGATGTAGGATCAAAATCTATACCCGGTGCATCAGCTGTAGCATCTAAATTGAACGATAAGAATACATTTTCTGTAGCACGTGGCGAACCTGATGAATCTGGTATTTGAACTGGGTTTGTCGTACTCAAACTCACTGATGTTGTATCACCGGTTGATGAATCTACAGGGAATGCTTGTAAGAAATTACCCTTAGCGTCAACCATAAAATTATCTTGGTTTAATTTAAATGCACCGGCACGAGTATAGGTTAAATCTTGCGATGAAATATCATCGGTCATCGCAAAATAACCTTCACCTGTAATAGCTAAATCTAAAGAGTTATTAGTAAACTGCAGTGATCCTTGGTGAAACTGCTGTGCAACCATCGTCGTTTGCACACCATCACCATTTTTAGTCCTACCTGCGCTAAATACTGACGATGCATAAACATCGGCAAACTCTGCGCGTGACTCTTTAAAACCGGTAGTATTGACGTTCGCAATATTATTTGCTGTTACATCTAAATCTTTTTGCGCGGCAGCAAGGCCTGTTAATGCAATATTGAAGCTCATAATTCACCTCTAACCTATCAATCTGAAGCCTGCTGGCAGGCAAAAAATACTAAAATTAATTATGCGATTTCTGCGACATCCGTCAGCCTAACCGCACCTTCTTTAGTGTTAATAATAATGCCACTTGAGCCGTTAATATTTACACTTTCAATGTTCTTAAAAGTAGCAACGGGTAAACTTGAAAATTCACCGTTAGTACTTCCTTCAGCTGTTATTGTGTATTCACCTTCAGGTAAACGTTCGCCGGCTTCGTTGTTACCATCCCAAGCAAAGCGAATTGCTCCAGCTGCCTGAGAACCCATATCAATCGTTCTTACTAATTGACCTGATTCGTCAGTTACTTTGATTTTAAGGTTATCCATAGCTTCTTCTGCTACTGCTGAGCCTCTAGCATCACCCGTTTCATTTAAATCAAGGGTATTTGACTCTAGTAAAGCCTGCTTACCAACAAGCGTTGAGGCTTGTAATGCAGAATTAGACGTCATCGAAGAGGCTAAAGATTCAAAGTTAGTATTTAAATCTGTAATGCCTTGCGCCATAGTAAAACTAGTCATTTGCGCAATCATTTGATCATTGTCCGCAGGGTTACTGGGATCTTGATACGACAATTGCTGCGTCAACAACGAGAAAAAATCTTCTTGTGTTAACGCGTCACTCTCATCTTCGCTGCTAGCTACTTGCTGCTCTTGCCAACGGATTGAGTCTAAATAGGATGAAGATGTACTTATATCGTTATTCATAACCTACCCTCGGTTACCGCTGACCTAGCAGCAGTGTTTTACTTAACATTTGCTTAGCTGCATCTGCAACTTGCACGTTTGTTTCATAAGAGCGAGAGGCAGAAATCATATTAGCCATCTCCTCAACAACATTAACGTTGGGTTTATAAATATAGCCATTTTCATCCGCACTCGGGTGATTTGGATTATACTCAATCTGTAATGGAGCACTGCTTTCAACAATGCCTAAAACTTTAACGCCAACGGCGGAGCCCTGTTGATTACTTGCCGATGCTGAAGCTTTGGTAAGTTCAGCAGCAAATACAGGTTGTCGCGCTCGGTATGTTTTGTCTTGAGAAGAACTAATCGTATTCGCATTAGAAATATTACTTGCGGTGGTATTTAAGCGTACATTTTGTGCGCTCATACCTGAACCTGCAATATCAAATACATTATATAAACTCATAATTTTTATCCTTGACTACCGAGTGCTTTATTCAGACCTTTAAATCTGCTGCTTAAAAATTGCAAGCTGGCCTGATACTCCATAGCATTCTGTGTATACAAGTTTCGTTCCACTTGTATATCAACCGAGTTACCATCGCCCGTATCTGCTTGATTTGGTAAGCGAAATAATTCTGAATCATCCATACTACGAGTACCACCACCGATGTGTTTATCGTTAGTTCGTACCATTGTATTGCCGCTTTGCTGGTTTGATCTTGCCGCTTTTAATGCAGAGGCAAAATCAATATCTTTTGCTTTGTAGCCCGGCGTATCAGCATTCGCAATATTAGTTGCAATTACTTCTGCTCGTTGTGAACGGATCAACATAGCCTGCGGATGCACACCTAATGCCTTATCAAAACTGATAGCCATAACCATCTCCAAAAAATTGACTTACCTTGAATAAAGCAAAAAATACGCCATTAATACTAGAGTGGTGATTATTTATATAAGGGTATGTATTAAAAAGAAAAATGACGCTAGGCGCGTCATTTATATAGGGAAGGAGTTACTATTACAGCTTTTTTTGATAAATAATGCCAGGGTTGCATCGTACCATGTCAAATTCACTGCTTAAGCCTGTCATTGACTCTGATGCACCCAAAAATAAGTAACCTTTAGGATTCAGCGCTTGAGCAAATTGACTAATAATTTTAGCTTTTACTTCTGGGGCAAAATATATAAGTACATTTCGACAAAATATAATATCGAATTTACCCATAAGTGCGTAAGAATCAAGTAGATTTAAATGCCTAAAGCTAACTTGCTTTTTTATTGAATCATTTACTTGGGCCATACCATTGCCGCTATCTTTAAAAAACTTTTTACGGCGATCCGCAGAAAGACCTCTTGCTAAAGCCAATGCATCGTATTCACCATTTTTACACATATCAAGCATCGTATTAGAGATATCGGTGCCAATAATTTGCGCCCCCATCCGTAACACATTAGGCTGCTTTGCTTGAAACTCAGCAACAGACATTGAAATGGAGTATGGTTCTTGACCAGAAGAACTCGCTGCCGACCAAATTTTTAGTGGTCTTCTTAGCTCCTTAAATTCCGGGAAAAGCTTATTTTGAAGCAATTCAAACGGATATTGATCTCTAAACCACAACGTTTCATTCGTAGTCATTGCGTCTACAACCGCTGCTCGAAGCTGTCGCTCATGAGGACCCAGCGTTTTGCTAACCAGCTCTGATAAAGATTCTACATTAAATCGAGTCATTAACGGCGCAAGTCGGCTTTTCACCAAATATTGTTTATTTTCACCTAAAACGATCCCGCATTGCTGCTCCAAAAACGAACGAAACTGATCGTATTCACTTTGCTGCAAATCTTTATTATTCAAATTAGTAACACCTATTTTTATTAATCACAATGAACCCATTTTTTCACAGCAGTTGCTAGTTCATCTGGGTTAAATTTTGCAATAAAGTCATCAGCCCCTACTTTTTCAATCATCGCCTGATTAAAAACACCACTCAATGAAGTATGTAAAATAACATGTAAAGGGGCGAGTTTAGGATCTGCTTTAATTTCTGCCGTTAACGTATAGCCATCCATTTCAGGCATTTCAACATCAGATATAAGTAAAGCGACCCGTTCGGTAATATTGTCTTTACAATCTAATTCAGCTATTTCTTTTAACCTTATTAAGGCTTCTTTACCATTTTTAGCTAACTCAGTTTGAACACCAAGTGGCTCTAGCGCACGTTTAACTTGGTTACGCGCAACAGCTGAATCATCAGCAATAAACACAATTCGCTCACCCAAGTCTTTTTGAATATCGCCGCTAGCTGCTACATCAGCACTTACTTCTGTGTTTACAGGGCAAATTTCGTTAAGAATCTTTTCTACGTCTAATATTTCGACCAGTTCATTTTCGATTTCGGTTACAGCGGTTAAATATGAATATCGGCCAGCACCTGATGGAGGCGGCATTATTTTTTCCCAATTCATATTAACAATACGCTCTACCCCACCCACTAAAAAACCTTGCACTGAGCGGTTATATTCAGCAATGATAATAAAACTGTCTGTTATGTTTTCTATTGGTCGCCCACCCACGGCCATAGAAAGATCTATCACCGAAATAGTCTGGCCACGAATATGTGCAACACCACGAATATAGGCGTTTGACTTTGGCATACTTGTTAGTGGAGGGCATTGCAATACTTCCCTCACCTTAAATACGTTTATACCAAAACGCTGCCGACCCCTGAGCTTAAATAATAGTAATTCTAGGCGGTTCTGCCCAACCAACTGGGTGCGCTGGTTTACTGAGTCTAAAATGCCTGCCATTCAAATCTCCTAAAGAAAACAAATAATACGGAATGATAATTGCTTTCTATTTATAAAGCTTACATAACATCACGGGAGCGTCTTCTTTTTGACGCAAAATATTTATACCCTGTTTGAAACCATAAGCATAGTCGAAACATTATGAGTTTGTTAAAAAAAGTCAGAAGATACAGTGTTTTTTATTTTGTTGCTAGCCTCAGCTTCGCTTTACCCCTGCACGCAAAAGTCTTTAATAAAGATTTATTACAAGAGATCGCAATAAGTTATGTCGCCGATCAGATTGGTTCTACAGAAAATACTAAAATACAATTAAGTGCTTTACCACTTGATAGTCGTATTCCTGATCGAACCTGTCAAAATGCGCTCGAGTTACTAATCCCAAGTGAGCCGCCATTTAATCGACAAGTTACATTACAAATAAAATGTAACGATACTCAAAATTGGTCTCAGTACGTGCATGTAAGAATAGTTGAAATGGCACCTGTTGTGATCGCTAACGCAAATTTAGTGCGAGGTGAAGTAATAACAAGTTCTCACTTAAGTATTGAAATGAAACCAACACATTTTGTTAGAATGCAGTATTTAGATAACCCAGAAATACTTATTGGAAGTAGGAGCAAACGCAACATAAGAAGCGGGATGCCTATATTACTTAACCAAATATGTATGGTGTGCAAAGGTGATTCTGTAAACATTTTAGCTAACCTTAGAGGGTTGAAAATAAAGACAACGGGAGTTGCTTTAGAGGACGGAACAATTGGAGAACAAATACGTGTTAAAAACAAAAAAACGGGTAAAGTTTTAAATGCACGAGTGGATGGTGTAGAGTCGGTGCAGGTAAACATTTAATTCAAAATTATGCTAAAGTATTCTTCGTAGGTGCCGATATGTTGGCATAAGTTGGGTAATATACAGGTTTATTATTATGGTCAGTCAAGTTAATTCAGGTAATCAACAAACTGCTGCTTTAGCTAATACTAAGCAACAAAAAGTTGATTTACAAAGAGATAATGTAAATACGCAATCACTTCAGTCTGCTTCACCTAAGGCCGCCAGTGACTCAGTAAGTCTAACGCCGCAAGCGAAAGAATTAAAAACGTTGCAAGAAAAAGCGCAGCAATCATCTGGTTTCGACAGTGATAAAGTTTCAGAACTAAAAAAAGCAATTACTGAAGGTAAGTACCAAATTGACAATGAAAAGTTAGCTAAAAACTTAGCTAGTTTCGAGTTTGACGTATATGGCTGATCATAACAGTTTAATTATCGTCAAGCTGAACGAGCAAGGAAAATGCTTAGATTCATTAGCCACCTTATTAAATGATGAGCTGACCGCGATTGCGTCTCGACGTGGCGAAGGTTTGAAAGAAATTGCTCAACAAAAAATGCCTTTTTTAACTAAGTTAAATTCTCTTGATAAAGAATTAAACAAACTCATTGCTAATAACGACGAACTGTCAGATGAAGTTCCTGATTTAATTTCCATTGTGCGTAGTAAACTTGAAAAATGTAAAAAACAAAATGATGTAAATGCACATGCGGCGCATCAAGCTCAATTGAGCGTTAAACAATTGAAAGAGATTTTAATTGGTGCTCCTTCCTCAACTACATACGATCAAGCCGGTGGCGAAGTAAACACCAACAGCCAACTTGTACGTAACCTAAAAGCCTAGATTGATTGGGTATAATAAAAAGTCATCATCCCTAATTAAATAAATTTAGTAATACGTTACTTTCTTTACTTCTCGAGGCTTAACTTCACCTATATATAAATCGTGAACACGTTTCATATTTAATTCAAGCTCAGTTACATAAGTATCATCTACAGCATACGTTTTAATTACTTGCGCCCCTTTTATAATCCCCTGCACTTTACTTTGTAAATAGTCATCTTGCGCTATTGAGCCTGCAACAGTAGTTCCGGCGGTAATTTTTTGCCCGTAAACTTGTTCTGTTAATTCTCGATAAGCCTCCAGCTTTGACGCTTTAATAGCCATTAGTTGCTTTTGCGAACTGTTAACGCCCTTTTGCAAGCTGATAGGCGCATAACCAATCGCTTTTATAATAGGGTAATTATTTGGCGCTACATATTTATATTCAACATGTTTATCAAACACGCTACTGCAACCACTTAGTGCTAAGCACCCCAGTGTGATAGATAATGATATTGCTCGCATTGTACATCGTCCTAATAAACTAATTATGTAACTATATGCACGTTTAATGCCATTTATAGTATTAAAAACAACGTTGGTATAGTCCTTGCTCTAAACACACTACTAGCTAAAGTTTAATTGGAGTAAGTGTATGAAATCGTTTTTATCATCAGTATTTGTAGGATTAAGCGCAACTGCTTTATTAACGTTTTCACCTTTCACAAAAGCGCAGTGGTATGAATCGACTGGGCACGCACTTGTTCAAAATGGGGATATGAGCGCAGCCAAATCTGCCGCTATAAAAGACGCAATAACCCAAGCTTTAGTATTTTCAGGCGCAAGAGTAAGCTCAGTGCAAACCTTGGTAGATGGCGTGTTAATGCAAGATCAACTTAAAATTAGTAGTCACGGTGAAATTCAAAAAATTGAGCTTATAAGCGAAAATAAATACGACGATAAATTTGCAATCACACTGCGCTTAGACATTTTCGCTCAAACAGAACAATGCCCGCAAAACAGCTTTAATAAATTTTTAGCTGTAACCCAAAGCCAGCTTAATCATCGCGAGCAAGCAAAAATGGGTCAAATTTTTGACATAGATAAAGCGGTTAGCAAAAATATTTTTTCGGCGCTGCAAAAATCAAAAATGAGTGCAATACCTGTTGCCTATTACAAAAACGCTATCAAAGTTGATAAATATTTTACTCAACAACATGATTACTCCACTGCTCAGTTAGAAGAAATTGCAACTCGCAGCAACGCTCAATATGTTTTATTAAGCCAAATAACAAACCTATCGACCAGTAATAAACTCAATAGTGAATATGCGTTTTGGCAAGATGAAAGCTACCAGCGTAGCTACCAAATAGAATTAACATTGTTTGATGGCACAACGTACGAGCAACTTTGGCAAAATAGCTATCAAAGCCAAGCAATTTGGCCATTCGAAAAAACAGCCATAATTGATGTAAACAGTGATAGATTTTGGCAATCACCTTTTGGGCAAAGTATAAGTGAAATAAATCACTCTTTAAGTTACGACATACAAGCTGCAATGGCGTGTTTACCAACGCAAGGTAAAATAATGCACATTGAAAACAGCAAAATAGTCTTAAATTTAGGTAAAGCACACGGTTTACAAAAAGGCCAACTGCTCAGCATTGCACATCATAATTACTTAACGGATGCAGCGGGTAATATCATGCCGCATAAAGTAACCACACTTAACACCATTCGCGTTGAACAGCTTTATCAACAAAGTGCCATTGCGGTAAGTATTGATGACAAACCGCTACCAGGCGTGCAAATAAACGATGTAGTAGAAATAATCAGCCAAGATCTTTAATTAACCTTTTTAGTTAATTTAGCTTTTAAATTAGGGTGAGCAGACAACCACTCGCCCAATTGTTCTACACCAGATAAATGCGGATAATGCTTTCTGCATGCAAATACCACATTACGCTGCTGATTAGGAAATATAGGCATGTAGTCAATACCCGCCCGCTCTGTGCAAGCAAGCTTTGGTACAAATGTAATACCGTCATCCATGGCCACTAACGCTAATAATGTTTCTAAACTATTACCTTTATACTGATTAGATACATCGACTCCTGCAGAAAAACAAAACTTTTGGGCTTGATCTTTAAAGCAATGGCCATCACTTAACATTAGTAGGCTGCATCCTTGAAGGTCGCTTAACGCCACTTTTTTATGCTTAGAAAGCGCGTTATCTTGTGATACCGCCACTAAAAAATCTTCTTTGTATAGAGCAACCGTATGATAATTAATAAGTTCTGGCACATCGGCTAAAATAGCAAAGTCGAGTTCGCCATTATTTAAAGCTTCTAAAATTGTTGCTGTTTGCATCTCAATAAACGAAAACTGACTATCAATAAATGCCGCTTTCATTGATGTTAATAACGCAGGCAACAAGTAAGGCGCAATGGTAGGAATTATACCAATGGTTAATTTTCCTTGCAGGGGTTCATTTGATGTCGCGGCTAATTCTTTCAGTATTTGTGTTTGCTCTAAAATCAGCTCTATTTGCGCCAATAAACGAGCGCCTTTACTCGTAAGAGTAACTTGCTTGGTGGAACGATCAAATAAAACAACACCCAGCTCTTGTTCAAGTTTTTTTACTTGCCCACTTAATGTAGGCTGGCTAACAAAACAGGCATCAGCAGCTTTACGAAAATGTTTATAGTGCGCGATTGCTTTTACATATTCGAAATCTTTTAAGTTCATATTCAGCTCCACCTGATAGTTTATAGCTATCAGTTTAATACAAACAAACGATTGGAACTATATTTAATTATTCACCATAATGGCTATCAACAAATCAAGAGGAACAAAAACTATGTTAAACAATATCGAAGGTCAAACAATCCCAAGTGTTACATTTGCAACTCGTGAAAATAACGAATGGAAATCAGTAACAACAGATGACATTTTTAAAGGTAAAACGGTTGTAGTATTTTCACTACCAGGTGCATTTACACCAACATGTTCATCAACTCACTTACCGCGTTACAACGAATTAGCAGGCGTACTTAAGCAAAACGGCGTTGACGAAATTGTATGTTTATCAGTAAACGACACCTTTGTAATGAACGCATGGGCTGAACATCAAGAAGCGCAAAACATTACTTTATTACCAGACGGCAACGGCGAATTTACTGACGGCATGGGCATGTTAGTAGACAAAAATGACCTAGGCTTTGGTAAGCGCAGCTGGAGATACTCTATGCTGGTTAAAGATGGTGTAATTGACAAAATGTTCATCGAACCAGATTTACCAGGCGACCCGTTTGAAGTATCTGACGCAGACACAATGCTTGACTACATCAACCCTAAGCAAGCTAAACCAGAACCAGTAAGTATCTTTACTAAACCTGGCTGCCCTTTCTGTAAAAAAGCGAAAGAGCTACTTGCAGAAAAAGGTTTCGCCTATGAAGAGATTGTTATGGGTGCAGGTGCATCACTAACAAGCCTTAAAGCTGTATCTGGTCGTGATACTGTTCCACAAATATTTATTGGTGGTAAACACATTGGCGGCTCAGACGATTTAGAAAAATACTTTGCTTAATTAAGTAAAAATTAACAGGGGCCTATTGCCCCTGTTTAATAAAGGATACCTACTATGAAAGAATTGCAAACCGATGTTGTTGTTATAGGCGCAGGTACAGCTGGTTTAAGTGCTTATCGTAATGCTAAACAGTTCACACAAAATGTATTAATGATTGAATCAGGCCCATATGGCACAACATGCGCACGTGTTGGTTGTATGCCTAGTAAATTATTGATTGCAGCCGCCGAAGCCGCACACGCAATTGAAATGGCACCTGCATTTGGTGTTCATAGCTCAAAGCCAGTCATTGACGGCAAAGCAGTTATGGCACGCGTTAAAAGTGAACGAGATCGTTTTGCAGGATTCGTAGTAGAAGCCGTAGATGAATTACCAGATGGAGATAAAATTCGTGGTAACGCTAAATTTTTAGACACAAACCGCGTACAAATAGACGATCATACAATTATTACAGCAAAACGCTTTGTAATTGCCACCGGTTCACGCCCTTCATACCCTGGCGTATTTAATAACTTTGGCGACAAACTTATTATAAACGACGACGTATTTGATTGGGATGACCTACCAGAATCAGTCGCTGTATTTGGCCCTGGTGTAATAGGTCTTGAAATTGGCCAAGCACTTAGCCGACTAGGCGTAAATGTAAAACTATTTGGTGTAGGCGGCGCAATTGGCCCACTTACAGATCCAGTAGTAAAAGACTATGCAAACACTGTGTTCGCTCAAGAATTTTTTGTAGATACCGACTCAAACGTATCTGACATGATGCAAGTTGGCAACAAAGCACAGCTAACTTACACCGACAAACAAGGTGAAAAACACACCGAACAGTTTGACTACGTACTTGCAGCCACAGGCCGAGTACCTAACGTAGATAAACTAGGCCTTGAAAACACCGGTATTGAACTTGATGAACGCGGCGTACCGCACGCAGACACACACACAATGCAATGTGGTGAGTCGAACATATTTATAGCCGGTGATGCCAGCAACATGATCCCATTGCTACACGAAGCATCTGACCAAGGTGCTATTGCGGGTCAAAATGCAGGGCGCTTTCCAGATGTACGTATAGGTCTGCGCAGAGCTAAAATTGCAGCTGTATTTAGCGACCCACAAATAGCAATGGTAGGCGAAAGCTACAAGCAAATTACTGACCGATTAGGCCCATGCGGTTGTTTTGAAGTAGGCGAAGTGAGCTTTGAAAACCAAGGCCGAAGCCGAGTAATACTTAAAAACAAAGGCCACATGCGTGTATACGCAGAGCAAGGCACAGGCTTATTTTTAGGTGCTGAATTTATTGGCCCACAAGCCGAACACATTGCTCACTTATTAGCATGGGCTGTTCAAAACAAAATGACCGTGCCACAAATGCTTGATATGCCATTTTACCACCCAGTAATTGAAGAAGGCTTACGTAACGCCCTTCGCGACTTAAATGCCAAACTTAAATTTGGCCCAGACATTGTAAACTCATGTATGGAATGTGGCCCAGGCGCATAAACTGCTCATTGCACATACACTTGCTAACAAAGGCCAAAGTATTTACTTTGGCCTTTTTATTTTTATAAATTTTTTAAAGCAGACCTCTCAAATAATATATTTACTGTTACACTCAATTGATAACTCAATTAAAATGATGGAATAGCTATGTCCAATAATAAATTTAGACTTGTTACACGCAGTGATTTTGATGGCCTAGTATGTGCCGTCCTTTTAAAAGACTTAGACCTAATTGACGACATTTTGTTTGTTCATCCAAAAGACATGCAAGATGGCAAAATAGACATTACCGAAAACGACATTACCACCAACCTTCCCTACGTTGCAGGTTGTCATATAGCGTTTGATCATCACCTTAGCGAAACCGTACGTAACTCAAACGACATTAAAAACCATATTATTGATCCGCAAGCCCCTTCGGCTGCACGTGTAGTTTATGACTATTATGGTGGCGCTGAAAAATTTCCGAACATCTCAGTTGAAATGATGGACGCCGTAGACAAAGGTGATGCCGCTCAGTTTTCAAAAGACGAAATATTAAACCCAACAGATTGGGTATTAATGAACTTCATTATGGATGCACGCACAGGGTTAGGCCGTTTCCGTGAGTTTAAAATTTCAAACTACCAATTAATGATGAAACTCATTGACGCCTGTAAAAACCAAAGCATTGAACAAATACTGCAAATAGAAGATGTAGCCGAACGTGTTGCTTTATATAACGAGCATAACGAAAAAGCAAAAGAGCAAATTACTCAATGCGCCACTGTCCATAAAAATTTAGTGGTACTTGATTTAACCCAAGAAGAAACTATTTACGCTACCAACCGCTTTGTTATTTACGCCATGTACCCCAACTGCAACATCTCAATTCATAAACTGTGGGGCCTTAAAAAGCAAAACGTAGTGTACGCAATTGGTAAATCAATCACCAACCGTACCTCAAACACCAATGTTGGCGAGCTATGCTTAAAATATAATGGTGGCGGGCACTTAAATGCAGGTACTTGCCAAGTAGAAACAAGCCAAGCAGAAGCCGTACTTAGTAAGTTAATCGATACAATTACAAGTGATGGTTAGGCATTAAAATTTAGCATTTTTTAAACTATTAATAGAGCGAGTAAATTGACGTTTACTCGCTTTTTTTGTGTATAAAAATACTAAAGTATGCTTACAAAGCTATTACGATGGAGAACTCATACTCAAAGTAAAAGGCTTGTAGTTCGCTAGTAAAGCGGCTTTTACAAGGTAGTAGCACTAGGCATTGCACGTGGAAGGTAGAAAAAGCATAACCTAAAGCTATAACGTATTAGCTAAAGCTCATCACGTTCAAATAAAATTGCAGTTAAATGCAACCTTTCAAATAGTTAAAGACCTTACTAAGCTCTAGCTCATATTAAACACCAAGAAAAAGCCAAAAATTATCTTTAGCTAGCTACTTACCGGAATGGCAAAAAGGACCTTACTTGGCGCTCTGTAAATAACTGTACTGAATAAAATAGTAACCATTCTCGCTTTCATAGTCAGTATTGGGCGATGAGCTGTCAGTCAGAGTTCCTCTGTATGAAGTGAAGTTTTATGCGTTTGACTATCAGCTTGTTGGCAATTTTTTCAATTCATTCTTAAAATTTATTTTGTTGTTATTCTTGAGTAGTTATCGTTTAATAACATGATGTTCTTTAAAGATAACGACTAGCAAACCTTCATCTCTTTAATGAAAGCTAATGTCGGACCACATATAAGGAAATAGGTATAAAATGGACACTACAATACGGAAAGCTGAATCAACCGATATCCCTGCAATAAAAATGCTGTGGCAGTTTTACCAATATCATCAGAGTATATTTGACTTAGAAGATGTTGGTTTAGATGGTTGCTATGATATTGATGAAGGATATTTAGAATGTGTAGTTCGTGGTGAGGAAGACTGCATTATTTATCTTGTACTCGTTTCTAACCAAATTGCTGGTTTTGCTACCGTAGAACCAACTGAGATCGCTGGCAAAGAAATACCTGAGTTGGCTGATATTTTTATTCTACCCAAATATCGCAAACAAGGCATTGCCAAATTCGTTATTCAAAATTTGATACCTGTTGAAACAAATCAGTGGCATGTAGCAGTTCACTTAAACGATAGTTTAGCGTTGAAATTTTGGAATAGTTTGTTTGCTAAATTAAATGTTGTGCGTGTTGATAAAGTTGATCCTCCTGAAACAGAAGGTTACCACGAGTTTGTTATCACAAATGCCCAATAAGATTACAAGGTCTTCTGAGCTTTAGTCAAATTCGGTAAAGAGCGATAACCGGTCATTGAGATTGGCTAAACATCGTCGTTAATAGATTGGTTAGACTGCTCTTAGTGTGTATATTCATGATAATGCGGTTGCTGAAAGCTTTTTCGCAACGATTAAAAAACGAACAATTAAGCTTAAGATATATTCGTCACGCGAAGATGCGAAAACTGAGATATTCAATTTTATAGAAATGTTTTACAATCCAAAAAAGCGCCATTCACACACGGGCGGTGTTTCACCTGCTAAGTTTGAGTAAGCGTACTATTCTGAGTTAAAAACTGTCCATTGAAAGCTGGGAAGTCCATACCTTCGGATCATTGCTCATAAAATAAAAGGATTAAACAGGACAGCCACTCTAATTGTACAAATAATATTGTGTCATTAAATTTACTTTTTTGACCAAGAATTCATTTCTTTTTATATTATTATTTTTCGGGGGGATTACCAAATAAGCCATTATCACTGTTAAACTTAAATTACGCGCATGAAAATAGCTGCATCATTACAGTTTTAATTTTTATTGAGTTGTTTAAACGTTATGCGAGTAGCTTTTCGCAGTTACTGATATTCGCTCGCCGTTTTCGGTTTAAGTTTTCACAGTAACTCACTTGTGAAGTGGGCCTCCCTACTGCACCGTGAAATACGCGTGTAAATTGTGTAGTGAGTTTTAACCAGTTTTCGGGGGAGATATTTACTCTTTCGAGTAAGGGTAAGCGTGTACTTTCAATATACCCGCGTTTATCTTCTCGCATACAACGCCCTGTTAACTCAACAAGTTCAAGATACGATTTAAGCTCAAACGGGAGTCCTTTTGGCATTATTTGACGTGGCATGCCTGCAAAGCGGAGCAGTTGTTTTGGTTGCTTACCTTCGTTTGCCCGTGTTAAGCGTTGTTTGATGCTGGTATGGTCTGATTCCTCTGGTGTATTTGCCATTTTGGCTCTGATGGGATTTAAATCTACATACGCCATACAGGCGGCAAGTGCTGCTTCATCTAATAATGCTTGGGATCTAAATCGTCCCTCCCAAAAACGGCCAGTACAGTTATCTTCTTTATTTGCTCTGCGCGCAATGTCTTCATTTAATAGCCTCATAAACCAGCTAATACTTGATAAGCGCTCTCGGTATTCCTTTACTGTTTGATTAAAAAAGATAAGTTCAGCTTTACTTAGCTTTTCACCTTGTACATATTTCTGCGTTAACAATGTGCCTTTACAGAGTTTATGCCAGCGAATAACAATCGCTTTATCATTCAGCCTGTTTGCTTTTTTATCATCAACATACAGTACTAAGTGAGTGTGATTACTCATCACTGCATAAGCGCATACATCAATACAAAATACCTTAGCTAATTCAAGCAGCTTATCTTCAACCCAACCTCTACGATGCTCATAAGATTGACCTGTGAAATGGTCTTCGCCACATAAAAAAGCACGGCGAACACAACGTGAAATACAGTGATAATATTTTGTATCAACCAAACTTACTTGACGCTTTCTTGCGATTGCCATGTAACACCCTGCTTGTTTTTTGCACTAAATAAAGACTAGTACTTCGTTTTACAAAGTGCAAAAATTAGAATGGGTGTCTTTGTTATTCTCTGCTAATTCAAGCAGCTTATCTTCAATCCAACCTCTACGATGCTCATAAGATTGACCGGTGAAATGGTCTTCGCCACATAAAAAAGCACGGCGAACACAACGTGAAATACAGTGATAATATTTTGTATCAACCAAACTTACTTGACGCTTTCTTGCGATTGCCATGTAACACCCTGCTTGTTTTTTGCACTAAATAAAGCCTAGTACTTCGTTTCATAAAGTGCAAAATTAGAATGGGTGTCTTTGTTATTCCAGTGAAATGGTCTTCGCCACATAAAAAAGCACGGCGAACACAACGTGAAATACAGTGATAATATTTTGTATCGACCAAACTTACTTGGCGCTTTCTTGCGATTGCCATGTAACACCCTGCTTGTTTTTTGCACTAAATAAAGCCTAGTACTTCGTTTCATAAAGTGCAAAATTAGAATGGGTGTCTTTGTTATTCGCATAATTCAATACGGCTACAGTAGAGATGTTTAAAGAGATTCCAGAGCATAAACAGTTAACTCTGACCTTGGATAATGGAAAAGAATTTTCGAAATTTAAAGCTTTGGAAGAAGAACTAGATTTTATTATTTACTTTGCTGATCCTTATTGTTCGTGGCAACGAGGAACAAATGAACATACAAACGGTCTGATCAGGCGTTATTTCCCAAAGAAAACTGATTTTTCAACTATAACTAATGAACAACTCCAAGAGGTTGTAATGAAAATTAATACTCGCCCAAGGAAAATACTAAATTATCAGACAGCTGAAGAAGTCTTTATTAATTAGTGATTTAAGGTTTGGTGCACTTGGAACCTGAATTCGGGATTCAAGCAGCTTATCTTCAATCCAACCTCTACGATGCTCATAAGATTGACCGGTGAAATGGTCTTCGCCACATAAAAAAGCACGGCGAACACAACGTGAAATACAGTGATAATATTTTGTATCAACCAAACTTACTTGACGCTTTCTTGCGATTGCCATGTAACACCCTGCTTGTTTTTTGCACTAAATAAAGCCTAGTACTTCGTTTCATAAAGTGCAAAATTAGAATGGGTGTCTTTGTTATTCCAGTGAAATGGTCTTCGCCACATAAAAAAGCACGGCGAACACAACGTGAAATACAGTGATAATATTTTGTATCGACCAAACTTACTTGGCGCTTTCTTGCGATTGCCATGTAACACCCTGCTTGTTTTTTGCACTAAATAAAGCCTAGTACTTCGTTTCATAAAGTGCAAAATTAGAATGGGTGTCTTTGTTATTCCCAATAGAGTGTCAAAAGTAAAAAAGAAACTATTTATCAAAAAATAGTAACTAAAAATCATCGATAAGCTCATCCAACTCATCGATAAGCTCATTTAAAAAAATCTGCATTGTAAAACACCTCCTGAAACGTTAATAACTCAGGAGGCACTTATGCCAACCACCACAAACAAACGCGCATTATCAGAAATAGAAACAGCCGAGTATATCGGTATGAGTCGCTCTTTCTTACGTCAATCACGTATGGAAGGAAACCGCACTAATAGAACCCCTGCCCCGCCATTTATTAAAATTGGTCGCACTGTTCGTTATTTAAAAGATGATTTAGATAACTGGTTAAATAACTTTTGTCGCTTAGAGCATTTAGGCCAAAACCCTAACGGGGGTGATCATGCCTAAATTAACTAAAGAGCAAACTCGACTACTAATTTGGTTATCATTAGAAAATACCTATTTCGAAATTTGCCGTGAAATTGGTTATTCATATAGGCAAAAGCACGGCCTACATACTTACGTTAATAAGCATGGCCAGCCGTTTAAATTTGATATTCGTTCTCTTGGAAAACTAGTTAACGAAGAACTGGTAACAAGTGAAATAATTTATCATTTTGGCGTTAAATATGAACATTACTTTTTAACCAAAAAAGGTCGTGATTTTGTATTTGCTTACGCTAGCCCCAAATAGCCAATGAGTGCTTTTAGAGAAACATTAATTGCAAAAGCGATTAATGAACAAGACGATATTTTAACGCCGTATTTAGCATTAGTTGATAGGTACGATGCGGCGTTTTTAACGAAAAAATTAGCGCCATTTTCCAATAAAATTAAAAGTACAATTTTAACTGATGCTTTTAATAAACCTAACAACTTCGAGCGCAACCGTCATGTTTTAGATACAACAAATAAGCTTTATAAACTTTTACCTAAAAAACTCGCTCACCTCTTTTTTTGCTTTGATGATGACATTAACAATATAGCGAAAGAGTGTGCAAACTATTGCCGCCAAATTGCCATTAACCCCGAAAAAGTTAACTTTCTATACTATCAAGCTAAAAACAAACAGCGAAATGATAGCGAACTAGAGCGAACCGTTTCGCATGAGTTTCGTAGTAATGAAATGATTGATAGTGAAACCAAAAGCGTAAATTCCGCTGTGTTTCGCTCTGCTAATACCGAAATTGATAGCGAATTCGCTTATGCCAAGCAAAAAGCGCTTTTTGATTTTTTATCAAACTACGCAATTAAGTTTGGTGTTTCGCCTATAGAGCCTAAAAACAACATTAAAATATCAGGCTGTATAAAACGCTATATTGATAATCGTTGGTGGCTACGAAAGTTTCGTAAACTCATTACTCAAGCAAACGAAAAAGCAGCCCTGCATTTAAATTTCGTAAACAGGAAAAGAGAAATTTATGCGAGCAACATAACAACTCAAAATCGCATTACTCAGCGCCAACGAAATGACGAACTGCTTAGTTCAACTTACATACTTAACGAACAAGGCCAGCGCTATTCGTTAAAAGAAATATCCGACCTAAATGTATCAAACCCTAAAATACGAAAAGATGAATTATTATGTCGTGCACGAGGCTTTGAAGACCTAGCTAAAGAGCTAGGACATGAAGCACTTTTTATTACGGTTACGTGCCCTTCTAAATACCATCGTGCTTTTTCAAAATCGGGAGCTGCTAACCCCAAGTGGGAAGGTTTTATGCCTGATGAAGCCAATAGCTATTTAAATCACCAGTGGCAAAAAGCCCGTGCAGAGTTTAAACGTCAAAATATTGCGCCTTATGGTTTTCGTGTAGCAGAGCCACAACATGATGGTACACCGCATTGGCATATGCTGTTTTTTATTGAGAGCGAAAAGCTAGAAGCATTAAAAGCAATTATTCGTCATTATGCGTTAGAAGTTGATGGTGACGAAAAAGGCGCAGCGGAAAATCGTTGTGACTTTAAACAAATAGACCCTAACAAAGGCTCTGCAACTGGCTATATTTTAAAATACATAGCGAAAAATATAGATGGTGAAGGTGTAGGCGAAGATAAATTTGGTAACGATTCGCTGCTTGTAGCACAACGTATTGATGCGTGGGCTTCTTGCTGGTGTATTCGTCAGTTTCAACAAATTGGCGGTGCCAGTGTATCTGTATGGCGCGAATTAAGACGTTTACGTTCTGTATTTAATGATAAAAAAGACAGCCTATTGGAGCAAGCTCGCTTTGCTGCTGATAACAGCGATTGGAAAGGCTATATACTCGCTATGGGCGGTTTGCACACAAAACTAAAGGATAGACCTATCAAATTGCATTACGATTTAAACATCGTTGAGGAAACTGGCGAGTGTTTGCAAAGCTATTACGATGGTGAACTCACACTCAAAGTAAAAGGCTTGTGGTTCGCTGGTAAAGCTATAATCACAAGGCACTATTCGTGGAGGGTAGAAAAAGCTTAACAAAATTATTTTAAGTAACTAAAGCCCTATTATGAGCTTTAGCTACCAAGTCATACTCAAAGCATTGTTTTGATGCTTGTACAGACAACCTAAAGCTAAAACATGAGCTTTAGGTGGTTCAAATACCCTACTCAACTTCTAAAATAACCTTTAGCTATCTTCTTGCCAGAATGGCAAGAAAGCTCTTACTTGGAGTTCTGTAAATAACTGTACGAATCATTTTTTTAAAAATTATTTATGCTGCTTGGTATGAATTCTAACGCCACTATCCTCTATCTTAAAACTAGAGATATAATTTTCAGAATCCAATAACTGCGCAAGTTCTTTATCAAGCGCTGTATTTCCAATCTTTGGCTTTTTTCCATATAAGCTTATATTACAATAAGGTTCATCCAAATTATTCAGAATGTCAAAAACCTCATCTTCGTCCCACCTATCAAAAAGCATGCAGATTAGACTTAACGAGGTTTCAATACTTCGACTCCCGTAAGTTACCCACGTTAAAATTTCAGGATTAATTTGATCTACTTTGCAGTTACCTGTAAAAATTAATTCAGCAATTTCTATCGCCAGATCTTTATCATCCTCATCAAACACGCTCAACTCATAAAGCAAATCGATTTTATACTTAATTGCTACTTTGGCTTTTAATAAACTAGCTATAAGATCTTCACTAACATCAATTTCTTCCTCAAGCTCCATGAAAGAATCAATATTGTTAATTACAAACGTAGTTATAAATGAAAAATTTAATATTTCTTCATAAGTATCAATATTGAATGCAACAATTTTAGAATCAACGAGAAGCTTTATTTTTGAATCTGATAAGTGAGCTGGGAACACTGTTGTTTGTAATGGGAAATTTGATATCAACTTTTCATAACTTTCATTAGATAACTGTTCAGCAGGAAGTATTAAGTCCATAATTTCATAGACTTCATCTTCATCCAAATCATCATTCCAATTTTCAAAACTAAGCCTATCAGCAAAGTAATTTGAATCTAAAAGCTCTATCAACTCGTTTTCATCAAAAGTTCTGTTTACTAAAAGTTGATGAATATTACTCCAAGATGGTGTCACTTTTAAATTTAGTGCCAACTCCTTCCAATAAGACCCATGGGTGTTTGTTATATCTACAATTTCAAAGTTCAAAGAGTCTATTAGATGAAATTTTTGATCATCAAGCAGGTTTGAGTTTTCTAATAAGTTTAAAACACTTTCTTCTGATTCATTTTTATTTATATCGAAATGGGGGAGCATTACTTGCTCATAATAGTCAGAAATATTATTTTCTATGTATTCTTTTACATCTAAAATAGGTGAATTTCTAATCGCTGTGTAATTTATAAGATTAAGCTCATTAAAATCATAACTGCCTGTTAAAATATATGCCAAATTACTTGCTGTAATTCTATAACAAGCATTTTCTTTTACGAAATCAAACCAAGGTTTATGGCCGCTCAAGCCAGAAATGTCTGAGACCTTCACACCGAGCAAATTGACTATCTCCATATCTATAGAATCACTAATTTGTGAATCAATTACTAAAGCTAGGTTTTCATTCAAAAACTCTGTCAATCGATTGTCGATATTCATATTAGAGGATATAAAGCTTTTATCTACATATTCAAATACGTTTATAATATGGTCAATGGATAGTTCTCTATCTAATGCATCAATTAGATAGGCTGGGTTGGATTTTGAAAAGCCATTTAAAAAGCTTTTAACATAAAGCCCTTTGGTAAAATAACTTTTAAAAAAGGTTTCAGTCTGATCTAAATGTTCGCTTATATAACCAAAAACTAGTTTTAATTCTCCTAGTGAGTTACTTTTAACTAAGTAGTCGATAAGGTTTATATTTAAAACATATTGTGTTGAAAAGTCTTCTCCTCTAAGCTCTGAACAAACTTCTCTTGGATTATCTATCTGATGAAATGAGTCTACTAAACTGTAGCTTCTGATTGCCATTATAAATGTATGGTCACTAAGTGTTTTTCGCCCTTCATAAAATTTAGAAATATATAAGTAATAACTTTCATCAAGATGTCCTTCAAACACCAAGTATCTTAATAGACCTAAGTTGCTTAGCTTTTCATTTTTATATAAATGTTCATCAAATATCTTAGGCTGATCCTTGAGTAACTCAGACAATTTAAATTGATTTATTTGGGAAGATAGGTTTCTTAACTCGCTAATTTCATTGTGTAAAATACTTCTTTTCCTATTTCCTTTATTTTCAATACTGAGTTTTCTTTCTTCAAAAGAGTTTTTAAATGCTAATTTTTTTTCAAAATCTGAAAATCGAACACTGAAGTAAGTGGAACTATTGTGTGTGTATAAAGTCTGTCTGTTAACGAATAAGCTCAAGAACTCTTCAACACTTGTTATTGATGAAAAGTGTCTAATTTGATTACTTTTTTGATATGCATAAGCATTGTTATTTTCTTTAGATAATTCTTTCAAATATATTGAGATCAATTCTTCATAACTTACTAACTCTTCAGCTTCTATCTCCTTAATACGAGCATCTAAATCAATAATTTTTAAATTAACATCTTTTTTTCTATCTTTAATTAGTTCATTTTTTTTATTACATAACGTTTTGAAAAAACCTTCACCATGATGTAATAACTAAAAATCATTTGGGTACATATTTTTAAATATAATAAGTGAAAATAACTTTATAGAATTATCATTATCAATCTTTAATAATTTATAATAAATTTCGAATTCATTAAAAATATTATGAATTAACCTCATATCGTCTAAATAATTAGATACATCGCGAAGAAACCTTGAACCTTTTATATCTTTATAAACATTTGAATCTATCTTATTCAAACGAGTATTTAAAATTTTATCTAACGAATTTTTTGAATTCACTATCGGTATAACTGGTATTATCAAATCAAAAAATTTAGCCCTATTTTTATGGACAAACATGTCGTCTTTGAGTGCGTATAGAAACTTTATTTCTCCAGTTGTTTTATCATTATCATTTATAAGTTTATTTATTTCTCTTAATTTAACAAAGATCTCTGGGCTTCCGAATCTGTCTAAGTCTTCGATTACTACTAAGTTGTATTTAGAAACTTGGAAAAAATATATTATTTCATCTAAATAACGGTTCAGAATTGAATTTTCCGTAACTTCACTAGTTTCTAATTCTAGATTTTTTAATGAAAGCTTTTTAAATGAAAAACCACTTTTGAGCTTTAAAAAGTCATAAAAAAGCAGAGTAGGTATAGCTGCCACATAAATTAAACAGAGCACTTCTAAAGAGAAAAACTCTGAATAAAAAAGTAAATTATTAATATCAATTGAAAATAAAAAAATAGAACTGATGAACCAAATAAAATATGTAAGAGAGATGAAAGCGGCTGTGCCTGATTGCATAGTTTTGATGCGTTTAAAACGAGAATGAATTAATTTACTTGAATCTGCACCATAGAACATTTGTTGAATAATGCTTCTTTCAATCGACCTATCTTGCTCTTCTTTTTGTGCTTTAGAGAGCTCTCTAGCCTCATCTTTGAACGAGGCTAGAGAAATATTTAATAGTCTGTAGATGCCTAAACTTTGCTTTTCATATGATTTTATTATGCTACTTTTACCTGAACCATATGGCCCTGTTAGAGCTATATTTTTAACATTTGGGTTTTTCATCCCCTGATCAATTGCCTCAAAATATGTATCGCAATCTTCAGCAGAGTCAGTAGGAGTTAAATCAACTAATTTTAAATTTGATGAAGATTCTAGTTTTTGTCTAGCTCTATTAGCTAACTTTAAAAAAAACTTTTCGATTTTCTCTAATGCTTTATTTTTAACTGAACTATCCATAGTAGAGCCTTAATTTTTATTGATTAAAATAAATCTACGGTAGGTGATATTAGTGCAAACATAGAGCCCATACAATTATATGAGTTGAAGATTATCCATTATATAAATAACTCGCCATGCTACACATGTGCTACACAGAAATTAAACAAGAAGGAAAAATATATGTAAGCTATTGATTTAATTGGTAGCCCCTGCAAGAATCGAACTTGCAACTGCCCCTTAGGAGGGGGCCGTTATATCCATTTAACTAAGAGGCCACAAATAAGCGTGTGCTTAGAGGTGTGAATTATAACGGTATCTGGTTTTTTATATCAAGCGACAACTGAACTTAATTGCTTGATAAGTATATATCTTCTTTATTTAGTACGTATAACGGTATTAATTTTCGGCTAGTGGCAACAACTTGCTTGGTGTCTATGTTAATAACACGCGCATTGACCGCAACCCCATTACGTCGATAAATTAAAGTACCTGCAAGTACGTGGCTGGCCATTTGGTCTTCATTAAGTTTTGCTATATCACGCGATAAAACAAAGTCGCCACGGCTATTTACGTCTATGGTTTCTGTGGTTTTAAAATCAACAACACCATAACCAAATTTTTGTAATTGATGGATTAAGGTTTCAGATATTTGATTTCCAAGCTGATTTGTGTTGTTTAGTGTGGCATCTAAATTAACTAAGGTTGTAACCGCAATATTTAAATGCGCATTAGTATCATTACCTGATTCGAGGGTGTCGACTAGATCGAGGGCCATTTGCTCTACATAATTAACCAATGTTTGATGGTGGTTAAGGGGCATAAATTGTTGTGATGAATCGTATTCGTCATGTACATCTACTTTAGCCGACGACAGCATTTCCGGTGTTTGCTCATGCTGTGTGTTTACATCTACGCGGGTATTTGTGTTTTGTTGCTGTTGAGTAATATGTGTCATAGAACACCCAGCCAATGCTAGCATGCTAAAAGCGCTAAGCACGCTGTTTAATGTATAACGCATAATCACCTCACTCATCCGCTTGCTTAAGCATTATGCCATCAGTTCGGTAGCTGCTGTTAAGCGCATCAACAACTGACTGAGGAATAAAGCCTTGTGCACTGCCTACAACCGCTTTACTTTTCAAACCAACAATACGAGCATTTACTAATACCCCCCCTTGGTGGCTCACTAAGGTACCGGCTAGGACGTAGTTAAAATTTTGATCTTGATTTAACTCTAAATAGTCGCGACTAAATACAAAGTCACCCGCCGGTGTTACTCGCATAAAGTCGGTTGTTTTAAAATCAATGACCGGTATACCAAAACTATGCAGTTCGTGCATAAAGCTTTCTGATATCTGATTTCCTAATAAACTGCCATCGTTGTAGTTATCATCTAAAAATACAAAGCTTGAAACAGCAAGTGGTGTTTTATCATTTACGTACTGTAAGTTTTCGACCATGTCTTGCATTATGCCACGCACGTAATGGTTAATATTTTTACGCTTGGCGGGCATTGATTTAGTGTAGTTATTTTGCTCAACCAACCCAGACTGAAAAAGTTGATTATTTACAACAGGCGACGCAACTTCGCGTTGCTCACTTACAAGCATTACAGGGCTATTGCTTTGCGGTTCTTCTACTTGTTCTGACTCCATGCCATTAAACATTTGCGAACAGCCAAATCCCAATGGCAAACATAATGTAATTAGTAGGTTTCTCATTTTGTGCTCCAAATTAGTATTCGCTGCGGTATAAAAGGCCGTCGCGCTGCTGAATTTTTTCATTTCCCCACATTACATTAATAGGGATCTCGGTACTGCCTGCTGATAAAACTTGTTTGCTGTTTATATTAACTAGTCGCGCATTTACTATATATGCATGCTGCTGACGAGTCACAGTACCGGTAACTATTAAGTCAATTTTTTGACGTTCACGTAATTTATTTAAATCGCGACTTAGTACATTATCGGCATTACTCGATAATGTTATATTATTGTCTAATCTATACTCTACCGTATGGTAACCAAGCTGGGTCATTTGGGTTAATAGACTTTCTTGGATTTGCTGGCTAAGCCCTGAAGCTTGCTCTGTCATTAACTTGGTGTCGAGCCCATCAGCAAAATAAAAGCTACTTACACCAATGCGGGAATTACGACTTAACGGCTCTTTTAAATGACTAAGCTGCACTGTTAGCGTATTTACATAATCATTAACTGTGTAAGGTGCCATAGCCGCTTTAGGAGCGTGTGTGCTTATACTTGGCGCTGGTTGCGGTATCAAACTGCAAGCGGCTAAGTTAACTAATAATAGGGGTAATAAAAGGCGCATAATTGCCATCCTCTTTCAAATATAAAAAAGATAAAGCAATTATTATGCCTAAAAGATTTTTTAATTATTTTGCTAGTTAACCTACACCAATGCTTAACCTAAACCCGATTAACATGCCTACCTCAACTATTTGTTTAAACTATAGTTTAATGGGTTTATCTGTGTAACTACTTACTATGCAATCGAGTTTATAAAGTTTAAATACTTCGCAATCTGCTTTGGCGTTATTTAACTTTTGATATGAACCCAGTTTTAAGCGGTAAAATGTTTTATCGTTAATACGGATTTGCTCTACGTTAGTCTCTATTTTTTTTCTAAACAATGGAGCTGCCTGTATGTTCAGGTTTTGCCATACTTTTTTTAAGCTTGGCTCAGAGCTAACTGATGCCACTTGTAATGAAAATGAATGCTTAAGCGTATTTAATTTTACAGCCCGTTTTTTACTGTAGCTATGTTTAGGCGCTTTCGAAAGCACCTTTATGGTATGAGCAGCTGTAGGATTGCGTGTATCAGCACGAGTATAACGTTGGTTGGATTGCGTTATCGCTTTAGTGTTAATAATGTCGATATGGTCAACTAAATAAGTGATCTCTTTTTCGAGCCTTAAAATACGCTCAAGGCCCGCTCTAGCTTGTTGCCATTGCATTGCTGCATCTTTTAACTGAGCAAGCTCTAAGGCTGTGATTGACACATATTCTGGTAAATTACTTGGTTTTTCTAACTGGTTTACTTCTGACGTAGAAGCACAGGCAGTACAAAATACAAACGTTAAAAGACTCAGAATTATATTTTTATTATTATTTTTATGTTTAAACATGTATTCGTTATCCTGAAAGCAGTGTAATTACACTTACATTTCAGCTAAACATTCTTATAAATTATACCAATTCGCTTGATTAAACATTATTGCAAGTTGGTACTAAGCGTTTAACTTTAAATAGGCCATGGGAACAACTCATTTCAGCTTTAATTGTGTTTTAAAAAACAATTAATGCGGGTCCCTTTATCCTTAAGAAAACATTTAATACAAATTTAGTGCCAGTTAACAAAAAAACAACAATATAACTTAAAAACCGCGCATTTAAACATATTCAATCCTTAAAATAACAACAGCTTTTGAGTTACTGTATTTTTAGATACTACGTTTGCAACAGTGTATTTAACCCAAAATTTCGATAATAACTTCATCCCCAAAAGCTATTGACGCGTAAATTCGCCTTGTTTTCACTGAAAACCTCTGGCTAGAGAAAATAAATTTAAATATCACCATAATTCAATATGTTAGTATATCTCTTAACCAGAGCTCTGGTTAAACATTAAAAAAGGCGCCATGTTGGCGCCTTTTTATTATTAACGTTATCTTTTAAATTAAATCAACGCTTTAATAAATGCTTTTAATTCATCTGCAAATTCATCACGGCGTAGTGCAAATTCAATAGTTGCTTTTAAATAACCAACTTTACTTCCACAATCGTGGCTACGGCCTTTTATAGCGTATGCATCTACTTTTTCGTGTTCCATTAGCATCGCAATTGCATCTGTTAATTGAATCTCATCGCCTGCCCCTTGCGGAGTTTTTGCAAGTAAAGGCCATATGTTTTCACTTAACACGTAACGACCCACTACCGCTAAGTTTGATGGTGCTTCATCTACAGGTGGTTTTTCTACCATATTTATAATTGGCGAGCTTTCGCCCTGTTTTAACTCAACGTCACCTAAATCAACTACACCAAATTGGTTTACTTGTGCCATTGGTACTGGCTCTACCATAATTTGGCTGTGCTTGGTTTCGTTAAAGTGTGCGATCATTTCTGCTAAGTTATCTTTTTTAAGATCGCTCTCTACATCATCAATAATTACGTCTGGTAAAATAACTACAAATGGTTCGTTACCAATAATCGGTGCCGCGCAGCTAATAGCATGCCCTAGGCCTTTGGCTTCACCTTGGCGTACGTGAATAATGGTTACGTCTTTAGGGCAAATAGCTTGCACTTCGGCAAGTAATTGCCGCTTAACACGCTTCTCTAAAGTAGCTTCTAGTTCAAAACTGGTGTCAAAGTGATTTTCGATTGAGTTTTTACTTGAATGCGTTACAAGCACTATCTCTTTAATACCGGCAGCAACTGCTTCATTAACTACGTATTGAATTAAAGGACGGTCTACCACTGGCAGCATTTCTTTAGGAATTGCTTTTGTTGCTGGTAACATCCGAGTACCAAGGCCCGCTACGGGGATCACTGCTTTCATTATGTTTTCCTTAATCTTTTATTATACTGAAAATGGATATTGAATCGCTTCGTGGCATTGATAGCCTGTTACTTCGAAATCGTCTCGTGTTACCCACGTTTCTATGTCTTCTAACGATTTAATTTTTGGATTAATTTTTAATTGAGGCGATGCAAATGGCTGACGTGTTAACTGCACATCTCGCATCAACTCAAGTTGGTTTTCATAAATGTGTGCATTGGCAATTTTATGGTATGCCTTACCCGCTTTATGGCCAGTAATTTGAGCTACTAACGCCAATAATACAAAGCATTGTATTTGATTAAAGTTCAAGCCAAGCGGCACATCACAGCTGCGCTGATAAGACGTTAAATATAAGGTATCGCCAAGCAACGAAAAGGTGTGCGTATGCATACACGGGCGCAAACAACCAAGCTCAAATTCGCCTGGGTTATAAAACGTGATTATCTCACCACGGTCATCAATGCCATTTTTTAAGTTATTAATAACTTTAGCGAGCTGATCAAGTGTTGAACCATCTGGGCGTTGCCAACCACGCCCTTGTACGCCGTAAACGCGTCCCATGTCGTCCTCACCTTTACGGTTAGGATTATTAAGCCATGCGTTATTATCGTTCGCATTAGCATCCCATGTTTTACAGCCAATATCACGAAACTGCCCAGCACTGTCGTAACCACGTAAGTAACCTAGTAATTCAGCAATCGCTGCTTTGTAGTAACTTTTTCGTGTGGTGATCATCGGAAACTGATTATTAGCTACATCGTATTCTAAATCAGCATTAATTACAGTTAAACAACGCGTGCCTGTACGTTTGTTTTCTACCCACTGCCCTTCGTCAACAATACGCTGACATAACTTTAAATATTGTTTCATGTTTTTTGTATTATGCCTTAGCTGTTGTAACGTGTTGTGGTTGCTTATAAGCCCAAATTAATAACCCTAATCCGCCTACTATCATAGGAAGCGAAAGTATTTGCCCCATTGAAATAAAGTCGGCAAATAAACCGAGTTGTGCATCTGGTTGGCGGAAGTATTCAATACAGAACCTAAACACGCCATAACCTAATAAAAACACACCGGCAACGCTGCCTGCCGGACGAGGCTTTTTAATAAACCATTGCAAGATTAAAAAAAGCACTAAGCCTTCAAAAAATGCTTCGTATAATTGCGATGGGTGACGCGCAAGCGGCCCGCCCGTTGGAAATACCATTGCCCATGGCACGTCGGTAACTCGGCCCCATAACTCACCGTTTATAAAGTTACCAATACGTCCGGCTAAAAGCCCTACAGGAACCAATGGTGCAACAAAGTCGCCTACTTGAAGAAGCGATTTTTTGCGCGTCCACGAAAAAATTGCGACGGCGGTTATAACGCCAAGTGTTCCACCATGAAACGACATGCCGCCCTGATCTATTCTAAATAAATACAGTGGGTTTTCTATAAAGTAACTAAACTGGTAAAACAATACGTAGCCAATACGCCCGCCTAGTATTACCCCTAACATGCCGTAAAACAGTAAATCGCTAACTTGATCTTTAGTCCAACCAGAGTTTGGTTTTGACGCTTGACGATTTGCAAACCACATCGCAAATGCAAAACCTATTAAATACATTAAGCCGTACCAACGTACGCTAAGTGGCCCAACTGAAAAAATTATTGGATCGATTTGAGGAAACTCAAGTGCCATAAAAATAAACCTTTAGCTAAAAACCATTTTAATTGCGATAACTACAAGCAGCACCGCGAAAACTTTCTTAATTGTATTAACAGGTAAATAATGAGTTGCTTTAGCACCAATAGGTGCAACAAACCACGACGTTAATACAATACCAAATAACGCAGGAAGATACACAAATCCTGCAAAACCATGTTCTAAATCAGTCACGTGCCAGCCGGCACTGACATAGCCAACAGAGCCAAATAATGCAATAACAATTCCGCAGGCTGCGGCACAACCAATTGCTTTTTTTATATCAACCGAAAAATAATTAAGCATAGGGACTATTAATGCGCCGCCACCAATACCTATTAAACCTGATAACCCGCCCATTATTGCCGAAATCCCGCCTAAAATAGGACCTGCTGGTAACGGTTTTTCTGACATTGGTTTATTACGAGTTGAGAGCACCATTCTCCCTGCTATAAATACAACACTTACAGAAAACACAGTGCGCAATATTTGCTCTGGAATAAGGCTAGCTGCAAAGCCGCTAATAAGCGCGCCTAAAGCCACACCCGACATAACCCAAGGCGCAATTGCCCAAGGCACATTATCATTTTTATGATGAGCCAACGCTGAAGAGGTGGAGGTAAATAAAATAGAAGCAAGTGACGTTGCAATAGCAATCACTAATACATGATCTGCTGAGGTTACATTAAATGACAGCAGTAACGCACTGAGTACAGGGACAATAATTAAACCGCCGCCAATGCCTAGTAAACCCGCTAAAAACCCGACAATACAGCCTAGTAGTGCGCAGCTTGCGACTAACAAACCTAAGTCATACATAGTAATCTCAAATACCCTTTGGAGACTTATATATTAAAGGATTATAAAACTAATAGCATCTTCGTATTTAAATTAATTCGACGCACTTAGTTATTTTGGCGTGTAAAACAAGTCACCTAAGTGATGTTCTAACATAAAATTACGTGTTAAACGCAGTACTTGCTTTGCAGTCGACTGCGCCAAACATGCAGTTAGTAATTGTTCCATATCACTTACACTTAAACGTCTAAGTACCCACTTAACTTTATTAAGTGATGATAGATTCATGCTTAAACGTCTGTATCCCATAGCAATAAGGAGTATTGCACCTTCAGGATCGCCGCCTAACTCTCCACATAAACTAAAAGGTAACTCATACTGTTCGCACTCGCAGGCTATTTTATTAAGCACTCTAAGTACGCCAGGGTGATAGGGATTAAACAACTCAGCAACTCGGGCATTTGCTCTATCTACCGCTAATAAATACTGCGTTAAATCGTTACTGCCTACGGAGCAAAAATCAACTTTTTTAGACCACTCTGGCAGCATAAATACGCTTGATGGCACTTCAAGCATAATACCTATATCGGGTCTTTCTATTTGTTGTTCTGGGTATTTTTCACTTAGCTCAAAATAAGCCTGCTCAAACAATGCGAGTGACTCGTCTACTTCTTCGGTTCCGCTGATCATTGGCAGCATTATTTTTAAATTACCTAAACCTATATTGGCTTTAAGCATGGCTTTGAGTTGATCTAAAAACAATTCAGGGTGATCAAGGCTGATACGAATACCACGCCAACCTAAAAATGGGTTTTCTTCGGTTATGTTAAAGTAATCAAGAACCTTATCGCCACCTATGTCTAATGTTCGCATAACCACAGGATTGGGATGATAGCTAGTTAGTACTTCTCGATACCAATTTTCTTGCTCTGATTGCGAAGGAAACTGACCTTTTTGCATAAACCACGCTTCGGTTCGATAAAGCCCTACACCGTCACAAATATGTGAACTACTTTGCTCGGTATTAAGCTCAAGGCCTGCGTTCAATAATAAGCTAACATGCTCACCGTCAAGCGTAATTGATTCTGAGTCTTGCTCTGCTAAAAAGCGATTATTAAGTAGATTATCTTGATGCTGTAATTCGGTGTATTCATCCATTAACATTTGCGATGGCGATATGTATAAACGCCCTGCAAATGCATCTAAAATCATTGATTTACCGTCAAACTGCAATAAAGGTAAATCCTCTATACCCCAAATAGCAGGAATACCCATTGCACGCGTTAATATAGACGCGTGACTATTTGCTGAGCCATTTACACTAACGACACCGGTTAAATGCCCTTTTGGTACTTCTGCAAGCATTGCTGGTGTTAACGTATTGGCAATCAAAATTGTATTGGGAGGGTAATTTTTAACAGCATGTTCGGTATTTACAAGATGATGCAGTACCCGCAAGCCAATGTCTTTAACATCAACGGCGCGCTCTTTTATGTAAGGGTCTTGCATGGCATTAAATTGAGATATTAAACGCTCTATTACAATTTTTAATGCACTTTTAGCACACCAGCCTTCTTGTAATTGCATTTCTACATTGTGGCCTAAACTTTTTGCATCAAGCAGCTGTTGGTAAACATCAAATACAGCAAGAGCTTCGTGCGGAATAGAATCACTTAGCGTCATCGAAAGGGTACTAAATTCTTTACGCGTTGCAGCTACGGCTTGTGTAAACAAACGGCGTTGCTCTGTTGTATCATGATCTTTTTTGAGTTCAATCGATTTAAAATCAAGTTTAGGCAAAAGTACAAATGCCTGTCCAATACCGATACCCGGCGCACTCGATACGCCTTTTAATACCGATGTTTGATGAGATGATTCATCTTGGCGCAAAACTTCTTTAATTTCGGCATGTGCTAACTGTGAAGCCAGTTGAGCAGAAAGCGTAATTAAAAATGACTCTTCATCTTGGCTAAATACACGCGCCATTTTTTGTTGAACGACAATAACACCCAATACTTTTTTTTGATGAACAACGGGTACAGATAAAAAAGCGTTGTAGCCTTCTTCATTTACTTCAGGGGAGAGCTTAAAACGCGGATGCGATTTAGCAAATGCAATATTAATAGGTTCTTCGCGTTGCGCTACTAGGCCAACTAAACCTTCGGTAAAACCAATTCTAAACTTACCTACCGCATCGGGGTTTAGTCCTTCGGTTGCCATAAGTACAAAATTGTCTTGGCTGTAATCTGCAAAATAAATGGAGCAGCACTGGGTTTTCATGGCATCTTTCACCATTTGCACAAAGCACACTAATGCGCTGTCTAAATTCGCTTGCCGCGATACAGACTCCGCAATAGATCTCAGTGTAGCCAGCATACCCTGCTCCTTTATTGTATCGAGAAATTACTACCTTTTACTTCGCCAATGATCTTTCTGTTGTTCTCTCTTATTAAAAGGCATGGCGAAAGGAGCAAACTCTTTCATTACTCGTCGATAAACATCCCGTTTAAACGATACAACCTGTCTTACAGGATACCAATAACTTACCCAGCGCCAATCATCAAATTCAGGATGATGGGTTTTAAGTAAATTTACATCTTCGTCTTTACAGCGTAATTTTAGTAAAAACCATTTTTGTTTTTGCCCAATACACACCGGACTAGAGTCTCGGCGGATTAATCGTTTGGGTAATTTATAGCGTAACCAATGTTTTGAACTTGCGACTATTTCTACATCTTCTGGTCGCAGCCCTACTTCTTCGTGTAACTCGCGGTACATGGTTTGTTCTGCTGTCTCACCATCATCAACACCACCTTGGGGAAATTGCCAAGAATGTTGACCATAGCGTCTGGCCCAAAACACCTGTCCCTGATTATTGCAAATTACAATTCCGACATTGGCACGAAAACCTTCGGCATCAATCACCTTAGTGCCTCATTTGTAAGTCGATTTTTTATGATTGTTCCACATAACCCGCAATACGGCAAATACTATTACGAGTTTTACTCTGCTTACCCACAGCTTGTGCATAACTTTTGTAAAACACGCTCATTTTGCAAACAAATCCACAATATGAGATCTAAAAACTGACTTTCTCCACAGAATCTGTGGATAAACTTGTTCATACATCTGTATTTATCCCTGCAACTCTAATCTCACTTAATTAAAGCTGAACTATAAAACACAAAATTACAAAGCAGTTCAGTTACTTAAGTTAATTCGCTCACTTTTTAGCGTGTGTAAAATTACAGCAAACACCTCATGTACAAAAAACACACAAACGCAAAGATATCCACGGCTTAGCTGATTTGCTATCATGACAAGGGTATTTATTCAACTCAAATTAGTGATATGCGACCAACAAAACCACATTCAATTAATGACCTAATAAAGCGGGTTGATAATATTGCAGGCCTGACACTTGGCCAATTAGCCAATGAGTATAACTTTAAAACGCCTGACGATTTACTGCGAGAAAAAGGCTGGACGGGACAATTAATAGAATACGTTTTAGGTGCAACTGCAGGCTCTAAACCACTACCCGATTTTGAAGATTTAGGCATAGAGCTAAAAACACTCCCTATTTCTTATAAAGGGAAACCACTGGAAACAACATTTGTATCTGTAACGCCACTAATGAACGTGACGGGGATGACGTGGCATACCAGCAGCGTTCGCAAAAAGCTTAATCACGTTTTATGGCTACCTATTTTAAGCGAGCGTGATATTGCTCCATTTGATAGAACAATCGGCAGTGGCTTTTTATGGCAACCCACACCTGAGCAGAACGCTTTATTACAGCGCGACTGGGAAGAGCAAATGGAGTTAATTGCACTTGGCCGAATTGACGAAATATCGGGCCATTTAGGCGATGCAATGCAAATACGCCCAAAAGCGGCCCATAGCAAAATAGTCACTGATGCCATTGGCCCTAATGGGCAAATAATAAAAACCCTGCCCCGTGGCTTTTATCTAAAAACCAGTTTTACTGGCGAGATTTTAAAACAGCAATTTCAGCTTTGAGTGCTCTGTAAAGTAGTAAGATTTAAACAAAGAGTTATTATTTGTGAATCTTCCTTTTAGCACTGCGTGCGCGTCAGCAAGCTTAACGCCTACAACTTATTTTCATCTCTTTGAATAAAAGTAGCAGGCATAAAAAATCCCCGCTTGTGCGAGGATTTTATCATCTAAAATTAAAAATTAGATTCTATATAAAATAGAATTACTGACCTTTAACTTCTTTAAGACCGTTGTACGGTGCTTTATCGCCTAATTGCTCTTCAATACGTAGCAATTGGTTGTACTTTGCAACACGGTCAGAACGGCTCAATGAACCTGTTTTAATTTGACCTGCAGCAGTACCCACTGCTAAATCAGCAATTGTTGAATCTTCAGTTTCACCAGAACGGTGAGAAATAACAACAGTGAAACCAGCGTCTTTAGCCATTTTAATTGCTGCTAACGTTTCAGTTAAAGAACCGATTTGGTTAAACTTAATTAAGATTGAGTTAGCAATACCGTTGTCGATACCACGTTTTAAAATCTTAGTATTTGTTACGAATAAATCATCACCTACTAATTGGATTTTATCACCCATTAGCTTAGTTTGATGTGCAAAGCCATCCCAATCAGACTCATCAAGACCATCTTCGATAGAAACGATTGGGTACTGTTCAGTAAGATCTTGTAAGAAAAAGTTAAATTCTTCAGAAGTGAATTTTTTGCCTTCACCCTCAAGGTCGTAGATGTTTGCTTCTTTGTCGTAAAACTCAGAAGCTGCACAATCCATCGCTAAAGTAATATCTTTACCTAGCTCGTAACCTGCGTTTGCGACAGCTACTTTGATTGCAGCAAGAGCCGCTTCGTTAGATGCAAGGTTAGGCGCAAAACCACCTTCATCGCCAACTGCTGTTGAATGGCCATCAGCTTTAAGTACTTTAGCAAGGCTATGAAATACTTCAGCGCCCATACGTAGACCTTCGCGGAAGTTAGTAGCGCCAACAGGTTGGATCATAAACTCTTGAATATCCACCGAGTTATCTGCATGCTCGCCACCATTGATGATGTTCATCATTGGAAGTGGCATTGAATAAACACCCGGCGTGCCGTTTAAGTCAGCAATATGTTCATAAAGCTCAACCTTTTTAGATTGTGCAGCTGCTTTTGCTGTTGCTAGTGATACAGCTAAGATTGCATTGGCACCTAATTTTTCTTTATTTTCGGTACCATCTAAATCTAGCATTACTTTATCAACAGTACCTTGCTCCAATGCATTTTGACCAGCTAAAGCGTCAGCAATTTCTTTGTTGATATAACCAACTGCTTTTAATACGCCTTTACCTAAATAACGCGTTTTGTCACCATCACGTAACTCTAATGCTTCGCGAGTACCTGTAGATGCACCAGAAGGTGCTGCAGCACGGCCCCATGAACCATCAGCTAAATGTACATCAGCTTCAACAGTTGGGTTACCACGCGAGTCCATAATTTCGCGACCTATTACTTTTACGATTTTTGACATCTTGATTCCTCTATATTCCCAAAATGGTGAGTTCGACTAACTTTACTATGTTTTATATAGTTTATACCAATTGCATTAAATTAGTGAGCTATTATAGCGCTAAGAAAATAGCTCAATAACAAGGCAGAAATTATGACATATAGTTGTTCTATATGAGTAATTTTTAACGCAGTGAGTGAGTTATTTAATGCGATACAATGCTCATGTTTTTAATAAAATTGGTATTAGTCAGCCCTTAAAACAAAAAAGCCGTGCAATATGCACGGCCTTTTTAAATTACGATGACGCTTTTTGGTGGATATGAGCGGCTGCTACAAACCCTTCAAATAGCGGGTGACCATCACGTGGGGTTGACGTGAATTCCGGGTGGAACTGCGCGGCAATAAACCAAGGGTGATCTTTATTTTCGATAATTTCTACCAGTTTTTTATCTTCTGATAAACCGGTAAAGCTTAAACCTGCTTTTTCTAATTGCTCTACAAAGTTGTTGTTAACTTCGTAGCGATGGCGATGACGCTCAACAATTTCATCACTACCATATACTTCATGTACTTTAGAGCCCGGTGTTAAATGACATTTTTGAGCGCCTAAACGCATTGTGCCACCTAAATCAGATTCAGCATCACGCGTTTCAACATTGCCTTCTGCATCTAGCCATTCAGTGATTAAACCAACAACAGGTGCTGCAGATTTTGCATTAAACTCGGTTGAGTTTGCATCACTAAGGCCTGCAACATTTCGTGCATATTCAATAAGCGCTACTTGCATACCTAAACAAATACCTAAGTAAGGCACTTTATTTTCACGCGCATATTTAGCCGCTAATATTTTACCTTCAACACCACGACCGCCAAAGCCGCCTGGCACTAAAATAGCATCTAAATGCGAGAGTAACTCAACACCTTTACTTTCAAGATCTTGTGAATCTACGTATTCGATATTAATTGTTAAACGGTTTTTAAGGCCCGCATGCTTTAATGCTTCGTTAACCGATTTGTACGCATCTGGTAATTCAATGTATTTACCAACCATACCAATTGTCACTTCACCTGTTGGGTTAGACTCTTGATAAAGTACTTGTTCCCACTCAGCTAAATCAGCTTCTGGTGGATCTAAGTGAAAACGACGACATACAAAATTATCTAATTCTTGCGACTTTAATAATGCTGGAATTTTATAGATGCTGTCTACATCTGGCAGTGAAATAACCGCTTTTTCTTCTACGTTTGTAAATAATGAGATTTTTGCACGCTCATTATTTGGTAGTTTACGGTCAGAACGACAAATAAGAATATCTGGTTGAATACCGACTGAGCGTAACTCTTTAACAGAGTGCTGAGTTGGTTTAGTTTTCACTTCACCGGCAGGGCCTAAGAATGGCACTAACGTTAAGTGAATAAATAGCGCGCGTTCGCGGCCAATTTCAGTTCCCATCTGACGAATTGCTTCAATAAACGGTTGTGATTCTATATCACCTACTGTGCCGCCAATTTCTACAATAGCAATATCATAACCTTCAGCACCGTCGTATACACGTTGCTTAATATCGTTAGTGATATGTGGAATAACCTGAATAGTTGCACCTAGGTATTCACCACGGCGCTCACGACGTAATACGTCTTCGTATACACGGCCTTGTGTGAAGTTATTACGACTAGTCATTTTGGTACGAATAAAACGCTCATAGTGACCTAAATCAAGGTCAGTTTCTGCGCCGTCTTCTGTAACGTATACTTCACCGTGTTGAATTGGGCTCATTGTGCCTGGGTCAACGTTGATGTAAGGATCCAGCTTTAAAATGGTAACATTTAAACCACGGGCTTCTAAAATAGCTGCCAACGATGCTGCTGCAATACCTTTACCCAACGAAGAAACAACTCCGCCAGTAACGAAGATAAATTTTGTACTCATGCGAACCCTAGAATATCAGGAATTAAAAGGAATATAACACCCAAAGAAGAGCCTAAGGGTATATCATCAAGACGGGGCGAAATTGTACCAAAACACGGCTTATCAATCCAGCTAAAAATAGCAAATGTGCGCACAAAAAATGTGCATAATTTAATTACAATTTTTTAATCGCATCCCATGCGCGATCCATTTCTTCAAAGGTGGCAGTATCTAAACTTTTGCCTTGTGCGTTTAAATACTCTTGGACTTTTTCAAAGCGCGTTGAAAACTTATCATTGGCACTGCGAAGAAGTTGCTCAGGGTCGCGTTTTACATGGCGTACTACATTCACGGTTGCAAAAAGTAAGTCGCCAAGTTCTTCTGCGGTATGATCCGAAAAAGGGTCCTGTTCAATCGCTTCTTTTACTTCAAGCACTTCTTCGCTCACTTTATCAAGAGCACCATGATACGTTGGCCAATCAAAACCAAGAGAAGCCACGCGTTGTTGGATTTTTTTAGCTTTGCTTAAACTTGGCATATTTGCAGGAATATCTTGCCAAAAGGAAGGTGATTCGCTTTTTGCTCTGGTACTGCGTTCTTGCGCTTTTATTGCTTGCCACTGCTGCGATAATTGCTCAGCAGTGAGTACTTTTTTATCGGCAAATACATGTGGATGACGACGGATCAATTTGCTGTTTAATTGCTCAACTACATCATTAAAATCAAATAGGTTTTGCTCTTGAGCTAGTTGGGCATAAAACACGATTTGAAATAACAAATCACCGAGCTCACCTTTAAGCTCACCTAAGTTGCCTGACTCAATACAGTCAGCAACTTCGTATGCTTCTTCTAATGTATGCGGCACAATAGATTTAAAATCTTGCTTGAGATCCCACGGACAACCGCCCTTGGGATCTCGCAGTGTGTTCATTATGCTAAGAAGTTGTGTAAGCGCTGCATTATCATTCATGGTTAATGACCACGCTTGGCATCGTGTACACCTTCAATTTGGTGTAACTTAGAAAGAACACGGTTAGTACCCGATAAGTCATGTACTTCTATTTGCATTGTGAACACTGCTAACTGATTATCTTCAACTGTATTTACATTCATATTAAGTACGTTGACTTTTTCGTTAGCAAGTACTGAGCTTATATCGCGTATTAGCCCTGAACGATCGGTTGCTTCTATTTTAATACTTAGTGCATATGAACCACTAATATCGTCTGACCAACTCACTGCAATAACACGCTCTGGGTGTTGTGCCTTAAGGTGGTTAAATGAGTCACAATCTTCACGATGCACCGCAATACCACGCCCTTGCGTAATATAGCCGATAATTTCATCGCCAGGTACAGGGCGGCAACATTTTGCAACATGGCTCATTAAACTACCAACGCCATCAACTACAATGCCGTTTTTATCACCCGTTACTTTACTGGGTGCTTTAATACGAATTACCGGTTCGTCTTCTGTGCGGTCGGTAACAAAATTTAGCATTTGATTGAGGCGTACATCACCCGCACCAATGGCAACCATTAAATCGTCAAGCTCTTTAAAGTTAAACCGCTTTATTGCTGGCTCTAGAGCTTTATAGCTTAAACCTAATTTTTGCAGTTCATTATCAAGTATTTCTTTACCAGCACTTAAGTTTTTGTCGCGATCAAGTTGCTTAAACCAATGATGTATTTTAGCTCTTGCACGCGATGACTTAATGTAACCTAGTGACGGGTTTAACCAATCTCTACTCGGATTAGGTTGCTTTTGTGTCAGTATTTCTACTTGATCCCCAGTTGTAAGTTGATGCGTAAACGGCACTATTTTGCCAAATACTTTTGCACCAATACAGCGGTGGCCAACGTTCGAATGAATATAATAAGCAAAATCAAGCGGTGTAGCGCCAAGTGGCAAATCAATAATATCGCCACTGGGTGTAAATATGTATACGCGGTCTTCAACCACCTGATTTTTAAGCTCTTCAGCTAAATCGCCGCCATCAACTACTTCTTCTTGCCATTGCAGTAATTTACGTAGCCAGCTAATTTTTTGCTCATAACCCGAGCCACGCCCTGGTAATGCGCCTTCTTTATATATCCAATGCGCTGCCACACCCAGCTCTGCATCTTGGTGCATATCTTGGGTACGTATTTGAATTTCTACAGTTTTACCTTCAGGGCCAAATACCACGGTATGAATAGACTGATAGCCGTTTTGTTTCGGCGTCGCGACGTAATCGTCAAACTCTTTATTAAGATGACGCCAATTGGTATGCACAATACCCAACGCACCGTAGCAGTCTTGCAAGCGCTCAACCACAATACGCATAGCACGAATATCAAACAGTTGATCAAATTCGTAGTTTTTTTGCGCCATTTTTTTATAAATACTGTAAATGTGTTTAGGTCGACCGTAAACTTCAGCCTCTATGCCTGCTTCACTCAAACGGCTTTTGACTTGCTCCACCATATCTTCCATATAAGCTTCGCGTGCTAAACGTTTATCATCGAGTTGCTTAGCAATATTTTTGTAAATATCAGGACGAAGATACCTAAACGATAAATCTTCAAGCTCCCACTTTAATTGCCCAATACCGAGTCGATTAGCTAGTGGGGCAAAAATATCGGCAGTTTCTTTTGCAGCAATAACGCGATCTTCTTCGCCAGCATCTTTTACGTTACGTAAATGGCAAACCTGCTCAGCTAACTTGATAACCACTGCACGGACATCTTCAACCATGGTTAACAGCATTTTTCGAATGTTATCGACTTGCACCGTGCCTTTGCCTTGATGCGATAAAGTGCTAATAGTCGCCATTTGCGCAACGCCTGTTAGCAGTATGGCCACATTACTACCTAGCTGCTCTTCGATCACTTCTAAAGGCACTAAGCCATCTAAAAAATATGGGGTTAAATACGCCGTCGCTAACGATTCAGCATCAAGATTTAACTCAACTAAAATCTCAACCATTTCAATGGCTGTATTTTGTCGACTCTGACTATTACTGTTAACACACAGTGCTTGCGCTTGATTAAGCATCTCCGCCTTTTCAGCACAAAGTTTGAGTACTTTAAGACGAGTCGCAAAATCACCTGTTTCAACTTGCTGATGTGATTGACGTGTAGCTACCATAATGCGCTTTACCTCCGTTGAAATAACGCCATAGTTTCGATATGTCCTGTATGAGGAAACATATTCATTAGCCCTATTTTATTAAGCTCAAAGCCTGCTTGCGAAATAATAGCGCTGTCACGGGCTAAAGTAACAGGGTCGCAAGAGACATATAAAATTGTTTTAAACTGCTTTAAAGGTAGTTGCTCTAAAACAGCCATTGCACCAGTACGAGATGGGTCTAACACTAATACATCTAAATCTTTACTAAACCACGGCGCATTTTGTATTTTTTGCGTTAAATCAAAGCAATAAAACTCGGCGTTGGTAATAGAGTTAGTTTGCGCATTTTGAGCCGCCATTGCAACCGCTGAAGTAACACCTTCTACGCCAATAACTGTTTTTGCTTGTTTTGCCAACACGAGTGAAAAGTTACCAATGCCGCAAAATAAATCTAATACGCTTTCATCGCCATTTAAATTAAGCCAGTCTGCGGATTGCTTTAGCATAGCTTGATTAACTTGCGCGTTTACTTGGATAAAATTACCTAAACCAAATTCAAACTTAAGATCAAATTCTTTTAAATAATAGTACGGCATCGCAAAGTGTGAATGTTCAATCACGTCACTTTCACTTTGCCATACAATCTCATATTTATGAATTGCAGTAGCCTGCTCGACTAATATTTTAAACTCGTCGGGGATTGTTTTTGTATGACGAATAACAACAAAGCTGTGCTCGTCGCTTTCACACAATTGCAGATGACTTATACTGTGCAGCGATTTATGTTGATTAATTAAACTATCAAAAAGTGTAAATACATCTGCGAATGCTTCACTCAATACTGCACACTGGTTAATACTAACAATATTTTTAGAACCACTCGCCCTATAACCCACGCGTATTTTTTTAGCCGCTTTATCAAACATAACAGCAATACGGGCGCTGCGCCTGTAATGCGTTGACTTGCTTAATAATGGCGCCTCCCAATTTAAGTTTTTTTGTTTGGCGAACTTTTCAAATAACTGGTTAACCGCCGTTTGTTTTTCGATGACTTGTTGGCTTGTCTCTAAATGCTGTAATTGACAGCCACCGCAGTGATTATAATGTTCACAAAAAGGGGTTACGCGTGCATCACTTGCTTTAATAACCTTTTGCGTTGCCGCGCTACTGTAGCGGGCTTTATCATCGATTATTGTTGCTTTAACTTGTTCGTTAGGTAAAGCACCACTAACAAAACACACTTTATTATTATGCTTAGCTATACCACGCCCTTGATGATCCATTGCTGTTATATCAAGTACCACTGACTTTTTTTGTAGCGGCTGTTTTTTAGCTTTAAAAATTTGTGCCATTTGGCATTACCTTAAATAATTATTGGTTAAAACAATTGATCTTCAACGATGGTAGATGCTTTGAGAATAGGTGTTGATCCGTATATACTCAAAGGATACTAATAATGATAAAAATGCTTCCATTATGACCAAATTAGGCTTACGCGATTCTGTTTTAACACTGACCCTGATCCCGACGGTGATCATTGGATTGTTACTTGGTGGGTATTTTACAATAAATCGTTACATTGAGCTTGATGAAATTTTATATCAACAAGGGACTACTATTTCAGAGCCTTTAGCAATTGCGCTTGAACAACCACTACAAGAAAAAAACAAACAACTGCTTAATCGACTAATTAGCTATACCCATAATAAGCACTCACCCACAGTAAAATCGATTGCCATTTTTGATGATAATAATCAGCTCATCATGACCAGTAATTATCATCGCTCTTTTGATAAGTTAATTAATCAAAAAGCAATGCAAAACTTAAATACTACTCAAGTGCAAAAGTCAGATGAACTCGTCACGTTTTTTACCCCCATTTTTAATCACACTAACCAAGATTTGAAATGGGAACCGACTCAATTACAATCACCTTTAGGTACGGTTATTTTACAGCTAAATAAAGATCAAGCTGTAATAGGCCAGCAACGTGCGTTATTAATAAGCGGTATTGTTATTATTCTATCTTTGGTGTTTGCCGCTATTTTAGCATTAAGACTTAGTCGTATGTTTATGACGCCACTTAATAAACTCGTACTTGCCACCGACAAGTTGGTTGAAGGAAAAAGAAATACGGGACTAACTGATACCATGATCGGTGAGTTTGAACTATTGCGGGAAGGTTTAAATACGATAGCCCATACAATGGTAATGCAAAAAGATGAAATGCAAAAAAACATCGATCAAGCAACCAGTGATTATCGTGAAACATTAGAGCAGTACGAAACTCAAAATATCCAGCTCACGATGGCAAAAAAAGAAGCGCAAGATGCTAACAGAGTTAAGTCTGATTTTTTAGCTAAAATGAGTCACGAACTACGTACCCCTTTAAATGGGGTGATTGGTTTTACACGACAACTTTATAAAACACCGCTAAATAAACACCAAAAAGACTATTTAGACACAATTGAACTTTCTGCAAATAGCCTGATGACGATTATTAGTGATATTTTAGATTTTTCTAAATTAGAAGCCGGTGCAATGGAACTTGAATCAATTCAGTTTCAACTTAGGGATGCCATAAACGAAGTAATGACATTGCTCGCTCCGAGTGCTCATGATAAGCAACTTGAATTATCTATTTATATTAATCAACAAGTCCCTGATGACTTAACTGGCGATCCAACTCGTTTTAAACAAATACTTATAAACTTATTAAGTAACGCTATAAAATTTACTGAAAAAGGCTCTATAAAAGTAGATGTGAGTTACCGATTACTTGATGAAGAGCGTGCTTCTTTATTAGTTTCAGTAACTGATACGGGTGTTGGTATTCCTATGAATAAACAAGACTCACTGTTTACCCCATTTGGCCAAGCTGATTCAAGTATTACCCGAAAATTCGGTGGCACGGGCTTGGGGCTTATCATTACCAAACATATTGTTGAAGCAATGAATGGCCGAATAACACTCAACTCAGCACCTGGTAACGGCACGTGTTTCACATTCAACAGTATATTTAGATTACCGAATCACGTATTTACCAACGATTTACCGAGTAAATCTCTCATTGGTAAACGTATTTTATATTTAGAACCGCATGAGCATACTCATCACGCTGTTCTATCGTTATTAACACAGTGGCAAACATCAGTTACAGCCTGCTTTAACGAAACCAGTTTTTTAGACGCTATAACAAATAAAGAGCATAAATACGATATTTGCTTAATAGGCCACATGGCTTCTGTTGATGATATGCAGCAATTAAAAAGCTATGTAAAATCAGTTCGCGAATCGACTGACTACTTATATTTAATGTTAAATACAGTTTCGCACAATATGCGAGAAGCGTTTATAGGCAGTGGTGCTGATGCGTGTTTAAGTAAACCACTTAACCACCGAAAACTGTGTGAAGTACTTGCAGCACCATACAGACTAGACCACCCTGTTCATAATATTGAGCAGAATGAACACCAGTTACTTCCACTTAAAGTACTCGTCGTTGATGATAACGATGCTAATTTAAAGCTTCTCCATACTTTATTAAGTGAACAGATTGAAGTAATAGAAACCGCTCATAACGGCTCACAGGCTTATAGTTTAAGTAAAAGCCATAAATATGATGTCATCTTTATGGATATACAAATGCCAATTATGGACGGTATTACTGCATGTAAACTTATTCAAGAGTCATCTCTAAACGAAGATACACCAATCATTGCAGTGACTGCTCATGCACTGAATAGCGAAAAAGAGCAGCTACTTAAAGATGGCTTTAAAGGTTACCTAACCAAGCCTATTGATGAAGACATGTTGAAACAGATAATCAGCGAACATAGCCCGCAGACACCTGTTAATCGTGATAAAACCAAAAATGAAGTACCACAAAGCCCTGCTCCTTTCGAAAGTAATCGTATAGATTGGGCATTAGCACTGCAACGTGCTGGTGGTAAAAATGAGCTTGCTCTTGAAATGCTCAACATGCTGTTATCAAGCATACCTGAAACACTTAGCTTACTTGCAAAAGCAATTGATGATACCAGTTGTAAACAAGTGCTAAGCATTGTCCACAAGTTCCATGGAGCGTGTTGTTACACAGGTGTACCAAGACTTAAGTCATTGGCAGAGACCATCGAAACATCACTTAAGAGCGAATGTATACTTGAGAGTATAGAACCAGAGCTTTTTGAGCTACAAGATGAACTTGAAAGCTTACTTCTCGATTCAAAATCAGCTGAAAAATCTGAAATAGACACGCTATAATAAGCGTGTCTTTTTAACTAAAATAACTTAAGTTCGTGCTTCAAGCATTAGGCGTTTCATATCGCGGACTGCTTTTTCCAATCCATCAATCGCGGCGCGAGCAATGATAGCATGACCTATATTAAGCTCGTAAATTTCTGGCATTGCTGCAATCGGTTTTACATTATGATAATGAAGTCCATGTCCCGCGTTAACAATCAGCCCCAAATTCGCTGCGTATTTAACACCTTCACGAATGTGCTCTAACTCTTTGTGTAAATCGGTATCATTTGTTGCATCAGCATACGCGCCTGTGTGTATCTCTACATAAGGAGCACCACATTCTTTGGCTGCATCTAATTGCACTTTATCTGCATCAATAAATAACGATACTTTAATGCCTGCGTCAGTAAGCGTTTTTGTTGCGGCTTTAATTTTATCTATATTACCCGCTACATCTAAGCCACCTTCGGTTGTTAATTCTTCGCGCTTTTCAGGTACTAAACACACGTACTCAGGTTTTACTTCAAGCGCTATTTTTATCATTTCATCGGTAACAGCGGTTTCAAGATTCATACGTGTTTGAATCGTTTTAGCCATCACGTAAACGTCGCGGTCTTGAATATGGCGACGATCTTCACGTAAGTGAATTGTAATGCCGTCGGCGCCTGCGTGCTCAGCAACACTGGCTGCATGAGCAGGGTCTGGATATATAGTTCCACGCGCTTGGCGAAGCGTTGCAATATGATCAACGTTTACACCCAAAAGAATATCTTTCATTATTTTACCTGTAAAATTACGATTATTGAGAAGCACTAAAAAGCTCACGGCTCTTTAATGGCTTATTACCTAACAAAGGCTTTAATAAATATCGACTTAATTGTTTTGCCATATATAACACATCCGTTTGGCTAAAGTCATGATTTGCTATCGCATTTAGTTGTAAACCGCTAAAGCCAGAACGCGTATCTTCTTGCACTAAAAAACCAAACTCAGGAAAGTAACTATACGTTTGCGTCTCGTCTATTGGTTCACCACTGGCATCAAAACTAAAATCGACGCCATAGCCAAGTAGCTCTAATAATTGAAACTCGTATGAGCGAAGCACAGCTTGTAAATTAGCCCCACTGTTTAGGTTTTCTAAATGCGTTTTATAAAGATGAAAAACCTGTTCTATAGGTTCATTAATAGGCACTATTCGGTTAGTTAATTCATTTAAATAAAAGCCACAATAAAGCTCATCACCTTTTAAAAAAAGTGGTGTGCCATGTAGCTCAAACTTATTGATGTATTTTAGATCGTATTTACCACTGTAATGGACAAGTAGTGGTTGAAAAGGTTGTAACTGAGCTTTATGTTTAGTGGCCTGGCGGCCACTAATGCGTGCAATCATTCTAAGTTGCCCAACGCCTTCTACAAGCATATCAAGCATTACTTGCGAGTCACTGTAAGGACGTCGATGCAATAAATAAGCAGTGTAGAAGTCGCTATCCATAGATAATACTAATTATTGGTTTAGTCTTCACCATAACCTAAGCTTCGTAGTGCTCGTTCATCATCAGCCCAACCAGATTTAACTTTCACCCAAAGCTCTAAAAATACTTTGTTATCAAGCATTTCCTCTATGTCTTTACGGGCTTCACGGCCAATGGTTTTTAGCTTTTCGCCTTTATTACCAATAACCATGCGTTTTTGTGTTTCGCGCTCAACAAGAATTAATCCGTTGATATGCCAAATACCGTTGTCTTGCCATTTAAACTGTTCAATTTCAACAGTAACAGAATACGGTAATTCTTCACCCATGAAGCGCATTAATTTTTCACGGATAACTTCAGCTGCCATAAAGCGCATTGAGCGGTCAGTGACGTAATCATCCGGAAAATAAAACTCACACGGTTGTAAGCGCTTAGTTACTTCAGCTTTGATTAAGTCTATATTTTTTCCCTGTTTTGCAGACACAGGCATAATACCAACAAAATCAAACTTATCGCCTAACCACTTCATATGAGGCAATACAAGATCGCGGTCTTTAACTTGGTCTATTTTATTAATAACCAATAATACCGGCTTACCACTTTGCGATACTTTGTTCAGTACCATGTCGTCATCAGCATTCCAGTGAGTGCCTTCAACTACAAATATAATAAGCTCTACATCACCGATTGAGCTAGACGCTGCACGGTTCATTAAGCGGTTAATAGCACGCTTTTCTTCAACGTGTAGCCCTGGCGTATCGATGTAAACAGCTTGATGTTTACCTTCGGTATGAATACCCATAATACGATGGCGCGTTGTTTGTGGTTTACGTGAGGTAATACTTACTTTTTGCTCAATGATCTCATTGAGTAAAGTCGATTTACCAACATTTGGACGTCCTACAATTGCGACCATGCCACAAAACGTATCTACATCACCTTCACGAGGCTGTATTAGGGTATCAAGATTCATTTTTAATTATCTTCAATGCTTTTTCGGCAGCTTTTTGTTCAGCCTTGCGGCGTGAGCTACCAACAGAAATTATGCTATCCATTCCATCAACAATACATTCAACCGTGAATGTTTGATTATGTGCCTGGCCTTTAGTATCAACCACAGTGTAACCTGGAAGAGGCAACTTACGGCCTTGTAGATGCTCTTGCAGCAGGGTCTTCGGATCTTTTTGATTAAGCCCTGGTGAAATAGCATCCAAGCGAGATTCATACCACGCTAATATAAGCTCGCCACAGCGGTCGATACCTGAATCTAAAAATGCAGCACCAATAATTGCTTCTACTGCATCGGCAAGCGTTGACTCACGACGGAATCCGCCACTTTTAAGCTCACCCGGACCTAAGCGTAAATAATCGCCCAAGCCAAATTCAAGACCAAACTCGGCAAGAGTTTGACCTCGTACAAGTGTTGAGCGCATACGGCTTAAATCACCTTCACGCGCTTTAGGGAATTTGGCATAAAGTGCATTAGCAATCACAAAGCTCAAAATAGAGTCACCTAAAAATTCTAGTCGCTCATTATGTTGACCTTTGTGGCTGCGGTGCGTCATTGCCTGCTCAAGTAAACCTTGATCAGTAAATACATAGCCAATTTTGTCATATAATTCTGTTACATTTTTTTTCATTGTTACTGAATATTACCTAGGCGCTCAAAGCGAACACCAGTTGGAACCCATCCTGGTAAAATATCATCAGGGCCATTCTCAAATTCAAAACTCATCCATATAAAGACAGCTTTACCCACCAAGTTTTCTTTTGGTACAAAGCCCCAAAAGCGACCATCTTGGCTGTTGTCGCGGTTATCACCCATCATAAAATAATGATCAGCAGGAACAGTCCATTCATCAGAAGGCGTGCCCGGTTGCTGGTAATAACGCCCTTTTCTTTCAGGCGCTTGTGGGTTGATTAAAATATCATGCGTAACTGTTGTTAAATTTTCATTTACGCGAGCTAGAGGCATTGGGCCTTGTTTAAATTCGTTATCATTAATTAATTTAAAATCAATTTTATTGAATTCATTACATAAAAGCTCACCCTGCTGGGTTTCGCCTTCTTTACAATTAGGCTGAATATATAAACGTTTATCACGATAAACAACTTTATCGCCAGGTAAACCTATTGTACGTTTAATATAGTCAACTTTTTCATCTAACGGGTATTTAAAAACAACAATATCACCACGTTCAGGTTCACCCATATCAACTAATTGGGTACGCCAAACAGGGTCTTTTATTCCATATGAGTACTTTTGCACTAAAATAAAATCACCAACTAGCAGCGTAGGCATCATTGAACCCGATGGAATTTGAAACGGTTCAAAGATAAATGATCTAAAAATAGTAATCGCAGCAATCATCGGAAAAATCGACTTTGCCGTTTCTGTTATTACTGGCTCTGGCGCTATTAATGCAGCTGTTTCGTCATCTAACGGCGCACCTGCAGACTTTTGCGCTATATCTAAAAGCACTTGCCTTTTAGGTGCATACAGTAAGTGATCTATTAACCATATTAAGCCTGAGCCCAAAGTTAATAGCACCAATAAAACTGAAAAATAACCAGCCATTTATAATCCTTTGTTTTTATTTACCAACTTTTAAAATAGCTAAAAACGCTTCTTGAGGCACTTCAACATTACCTACTTGCTTCATTCGTTTTTTACCATCTTTTTGCTTTTTAAGTAATTTTTTCTTACGACTCACATCACCGCCATAACACTTAGCGATTACGTTTTTACGTAATTGCTTGACTGTGGTACGTGCAATAACATGCTGTCCAATCGCTGCTTGAATCGCAATATCAAACATTTGACGTGGAATAAGTTCTTTCAATGCATCAGCTAACTGACGACCACGAGATTGTGCACCATCTCTGTGAACAATAATCGCAAGCGCATCAACACGTTCACTGTTGATCAAAATATCAACACGCACCATGTCTGATGTTTGGAAGTGCTTAAAGTTATAGTCAAGCGATGCAAAACCACGGCTTGTAGATTTTAATTTATCAAAAAAGTCCATGACCACTTCAGCCATAGGTAGCTCATATGTAACAGCTACTTGCTTACCGTGATAAGTCATTTTTGTTTGACTACCACGTTTTTCAATACATAAGGTAATAACATTACCTAGGTATTCTTGTGGTACCAAAATATTTGCTTCAACAATTGGTTCACGAATCTCTACAATATCGTTTACAGCAGGTAGATCAGACGGATTATCAATCTGAAATGTACCTTCTTTAGTAACTATCTCATAGATTACCGTAGGTGCAGTTGTTATTAAATCAATATCGTATTCACGCTCTAAACGCTCTTGAATGATTTCCATGTGTAGCATGCCTAAAAAGCCACAGCGGAAACCAAAACCTAGTGCGGTTGAATTCTCTGGTTCAAAGAATAACGACGCATCGTTTAGGCTTAATTTGTTAAGTGCATCACGGAATGATTCATACTCATCTGATGCAATTGGGAACATACCCGCATAAACCTGAGGCTTAATCTTTTGAAAGCCAGGTAAACGAAGTGGAGCTGCATTTTTTTGATGAGTAATAGTGTCACCTACTGGCGCACCATGTATCTCTTTAATGCCCGCAATAACAAACCCTACTTCACCTGTTCTTAAAATACCGGTGTTGGTTTGCTTAGGTGTAAACACACCCACTTGGTCGGCAGTATGGATATGCTCGTTCGACATTATTTTTATTTTATCGCCAGTGCGTAATTCACCGTGCTTAATACGCACTAGTGATACAACGCCTTGGTATGGGTCAAACCAAGAATCGATAATAAGTGCTTGTAAAGGTGCATCTTTGTCGCCTACTGGTGGCGGAACATCTTTAACAATCATTTCAAGTACTTCAGCAATACCTACGCCTGTTTTAGCACTACACTGCACAGCATCTAGGGCATCAATACCAATAATCTCTTCAATTTCTTCTGCAACACGTAAAGGGTCTGCTTGCGGTAAATCGATCTTATTAAGTACTGGAATTACTTCTAATTCCATTTCAATAGCGGTGTAACAGTTAGCTAGTGTTTGTGCTTCAACGCCTTGGCCTGCATCAACAACGAGTAGCGCACCTTCACATGCAGCTAAAGAACGCGACACTTCATACGTAAAATCAACGTGTCCTGGAGTATCAATGAAATTAAGTTGGTAGGTTTCGCCGTCGTTCGCTTTGTAATTCAACGTTACACTTTGCGCTTTAATGGTAATACCACGTTCGCGCTCAATATCCATTGAATCCAAAACTTGTTTTTGCATTTCACGGTCGGTTAAACCGCCACAAACTTGGATCAAACGATCTGAAAGGGTCGATTTACCATGGTCAATATGGGCGATGATCGAAAAATTACGGATATGCTTCATAAACTGGATTCTATACTTCTATTTTAATGGACTAAATATGAATACCTAAGTGACTTGAAAATACTTGCTTTAGGATGCCATAAGCTCAGTTTGTAAATTACAGACTTAGCTCACGCTTTTTAAGATGGGTTATAATCATTTTATTTAATGAATAACAATAAGTTATGCTTAATAAACTTAAATAAGTCAGTCAGATAAAATAATTTTAAAAACCACAATTCCCTGTATTTCCAAGTTACTTTGGTATAAAACGGCAATTTTACATTTAATTGGCGTCAATCACCATCTATTTGAGTTAAAGGGATACTAATTGGATGAATTTTTATTACTTTTATATCGTGCTTAAGTGATTTAACACGAGTTTTAGCAATAAAAAATCCAGTAATGCCACCTAAAGCCGCCGCTAAGATTTGCCAACCTTCGGCCATTAAAAGTAACTCAGAAGCAATAAATGCAAACGTTAGACTTAAAAATAAAGGTAACATATATACAGCAAAAGCATGTTTAACAACGAGGCTATCATCAAGTGACAAAGTAACTTTTTGACCGACCTCGACTGGTAAGTCGAATCTATATGGAAAGGTTTTTTTTGCGGTGCCGAATAACTTGCCAAACACTTGTGAGCCGCAACGACCATTGCAGCCTTCACAAGCTTGTTTTTGCTGTGCTTCTAAATAAGCAATGTGGCCATCAAGGGCCACAACTGTGAGGGTTTGTTCAATCATAACAATCCTTACGGAATCGTCTATAGTGCGCGGGTAACTGACTCTGCAATTGCTTTTGCGGTCATACTCGGTACATTACCAACAACCGATACATCAAAATTACCGCCATTATGCACATATACCGTCGTTGCACCAGATGTTAATGCACCGCTTAAACGCTTACCAGGTAAAGGTCGCTGTATAAATATAGAGATCTCAACAAAACCATCAGAAAATAAATAATAGTCTGTTAACTCATTATTTAAATCGAGTTTATGCCTGTCAGATTTTAATAATTCAAAGCCATTAGGTAACCAGTTTATATTCCAATTCTTTGCTGTATTCTCTGCACCACCTAAATCACTTTCTGGTAGAGGCGTTGGAAAGTTACGATTGAGTACTTCCAACAGCATACTAGCAGGCTGTTCAGTAACACTAACATGAGTTAGCTGTAGCTGTTCAAGCGCCTCACCTTCGTGGTTCACATACGCTGCTTTTAAAAGTAAAGACGACTCCATATCAAGCCAAATCCAGTAGTTATATTTGAATTCATCTTTGGATTCAATTCGAACTAATTGAGCCGCACGACCTGCAATGCGCCCTTTACCACCCATTACAAAATCATAATGTGCGCTCAAACGCTCAATGTCTTTAAATAACACTTCAGGAATGGGGCCAGCAATCGAATCAGTTTTAAGAGAGTATGGCTCTGACTGCGGTTCAAAATAAGTGACTTGATTATTAACACGAACCATTTCAAGGCCTGCGCCATTGAGTAAACTTAAATGCTCAAGCTCTGTGTCGCCTTGTTTGGCATGGACCCAACGATATGGTTCCATTGTTTTACCCTTAACAACCACAAATGAAGCATCAAAATTACGGTTATGTACGGCATTAGCCATTTTAAGTAATAAATCTTTGGCAGGATTTATATCGTTGGCAAATGCAGTAAAGCTAACTACCAACGACAGAATAAAAGTGATTACTTTCATTTAATTAGTTTTTTTCCTCTTGCGCTTTTATACTATTTTGCGCTGTTTGAAGCGAGTTAGCAACACGTGCTTGTCGTTGATGCTCTAAAACTAATGCGCCAATACGTTGTTGCTGCAATTCACGTAAGCCTTGTTCAGCATTTTCAAGCGCTGGCTCAGATGAGTAACTTACTGGCGAAGCCATACCTGTTAAAGGGGTAGTTTGCAGTAAAGGGATTTCGCTTTGCTGCTGATTGTTACTTTGCGGAAGTGTATTAACGCCCACAATAGCAAACATTGCCACACTTGCTGCAATCGCTAGTTGGGCAACAGGTTTGCGCCAATTAAAAGCAACTACATTATTTTTTACAGTTTCAGTGACTGCTTGAGGCTCTGTGTTTGGCTGGTTGAAGTCAGCATAAACAGGCTCGCTTTCTAATGCTAATGCAACGCGATCGCTAATATCAATATGTATGTCATTATTATTTTTTTGAGCACGCATTGCATCACCAATTAACGCATAACGGCCAAACGTGGTTACATCTTGCTCTGCAATTTTTGCATCAGTTAGATGTTGTTCGCCATCAAGTAATGCCGATAACACTTCGTTATCTAACTTGTTAAGGTGTGCTTTCGTCATACTAAGACTCGCCTATTAATGGGTTTAATTTGTTATCAATTGCTTCTCGGGCACGAAAGATACGCGAACGCACCGTCCCGACAGGGCAATCCATGACCACTGCTATTTCTTCATAGCTCATCCCTTCGATTTCTCTTAGGGTTATCGCAGTTTTAAGATCTTCAGGCAAACTATCAATCGTATTAAAAATAACAGCGCGTACTTCTTCGCTTAAAAGTAGATTTTCAGGGGATGCATTTGAACGCATCGAATCCGCACAGTCATAAAATTCAGCTTCTTCAGCGTCGATATCATTTGCTGGCGGTTTACGGCCCTGTGCTACTAAGTAATTTTTAGCACAATTAACGGCAATACGGTATAACCAAGTATAAAAGGCACTATCACCTCTAAAGTTTGGAAGTGCACGATAAGCTTTTATAAATGCTTCTTGTGCTACATCTGCAATATCACCTTGGTTTGATACATAACGTGATATCAAACCTGCAATTTTATTTTGATACTTCTTTACTAATAGATTGAAGGCGTTTTTATCACCCTGCTGAACCCTTTTTACTAGCGCTAAATCTAATTCCTGCTCGCTCATTCGAGCCGGTACTCCTATGTCTGATTTTTGCTTGTTATTCATAGTGTCGCTATTGTTCACAAATACTCTGACCTCTACATGAATAAAAAGTTCTGTTTAATATTATTTTTTTATAAAATAGTTCATAAATAACAGCGTTAGGCTATTAAAATCACTACGTAGTAATATGACAAATATGATACAACTACAGATATTGAAAACAAATATTGCTCTATACGAGCATTGTAACCGCAAAGTACCTCTGACATGAACCAAAATAAACACCACATTGCTGATGTCGCTATTATCGGTAGCGGCGCAGCAGGCTTATCACTAGCTTTATCTTTAGCTAATTTTTGTAACGTTACCGTAATTAGTAAAGGGGCTCTGACAGAAGGCTCTACATTATATGCTCAAGGCGGTATAGCTGCTGTATTTGATAAACAAAATGACAGCATAGAATCCCATGTAGAGGATACACTCGATGCTGGCGGCGGCTTGTGCAACAGAGAAGCCGTCCACTACACTGCAAGCAACGCCCATGATTGCCTGCAATGGTTAATTGATCAAGGCGTGCCTTTTGATATGGAATTTGATAGTAAAGGCAAAGAGCGCTTTCATTTAACGCGCGAAGGCGGTCATAGCCATCGTCGTATTTTGCATGCAGCTGATGCGACTGGCAAAGCAGTACAAACTACATTAATAAGCCAAGTAAAAGCGCATAAAAATATTACACTTTTAGAGCAATACAACGCAATTGATTTAATTACTGATAAAAACACCGAAAAAACAGCTTCGCATATTCACGGTATGTATGTGTGGAACAAAAAAGCTAAAAAGGTAGAAACCATTTCGGCAAAATTTGTTGCCCTGGCGACCGGCGGGGCAAGTAAAGTGTATTTGTACACCTCAAATCCTGACGTATCAAGTGGCGATGGTATTGCAATGGCGTGGCGGGCGGGCTGTAAAGTGGCCAATATGGAATTTAATCAGTTCCATCCAACAAGTTTATATCACCCTGAATTACAAAACTTCTTAATTACTGAAGCTATGCGTGGTGAAGGCGCTTATTTAAAACGCCCTGACGGCACTCGCTTTATGAAAGACTTTGATGAGCGTGAAGAACTTGCTCCACGCGACATTGTTGCACGCGCAATCGATTTTGAAATGAAACGCCTCGGCGCAAACTGTGTTTACCTTGATATTAGTCACAAAGATAAAGATTTTATTATTGAGCACTTTCCTACTATTTATGCGAAATGCTTAAGTGTAGGGCTTGATATAACCAAAGAAGCAATCCCAGTTGTCCCCGCTGCCCACTATACTTGCGGCGGTGTAATGACCGATTTTAACGGAAAAACCGATTTAGATAATTTATACGCTGTGGGTGAAGTAGCTTATACAGGCCTTCACGGTGCAAATCGCATGGCAAGTAACTCATTACTTGAATGTATTGTGTTTGCCCATGCTGCTGCAAAAGATATTTTAAGTAAAATAGAGCATGCGCCAGAGCTTATAGCACTTCCATATTGGGATGAAAGCCGAGTTAGTAACTCCGATGAAGAAATTGTAATTACCCATAACTGGCATGAACTACGATTATTCATGTGGGATTACGTTGGTATTGTTCGATCAACTAAGCGTTTAGAGCGTGCACTGCATCGAGTTGAACTATTACAGCAAGAAATACATGACTACTATGCTAATTTTAGAGTCAGTAATAATTTGTTGGAGCTACGTAATTTAGTGCAAGTAGCTGAATTAATCATTAGAAGTGCAATGGAACGCAAAGAAAGCCGTGGCCTTCATTACACTATTGATTACCCTGAGCAAAACGAAAATCCAACACCAACTATTTTGACCCCGCAGCGCCACTAATAGCGCTAAGTGTTGCACGTTTTAATCGAGCATAGCTTTGTTCGTTAACTCCATTGGCTGAAATAATTAGCCAATGGTTTTTACTAAAGCCTTTAATATAAAGCCATACACTGCTACCAAGTATGCGACTTTGAGTACTTATTTCACCTTGAATTTTTAGCGACTGACTTTCAAATCTAAATAGGTTTGGCTCTAAAATAACAACTCCCCGTATCGGGTGAGCAGCTAAAACTTTTCGCCAAACAAATAATCCAGCCACTGTATTTACTACAACACAAAAAAGCATTGCCAGTACAGAACTTAAAAATAAGCATAATATCAAAGCCAGCATACAAAAAAAGACCACAACTGGTTTATGGTCTGCTTTATTATCTGTAACTGTAAATCTATACACGAACTCTATCTAAAATAAGTGAAACCATTGTATTTAACTGCTCATCTTTACACTCTTGATGCCCCATAAACCATGCAAATAAATCAGGGTCTTCTTCTGTTAGCAAACGCTGAAAGATAGCTTGCTGCTCTGTGTTCAAAGAGTCGTATGCTTCTTCTACAAACGGCATAAACAAAACATCTAGCTCTAACATGCCACGACGGCAAGCCCAACGAATACGTGCTTTACTATGAATTTCAACCATTTTAAACCTCATACTTAATTGACTCGAGTTTAACAAATGCGTGTCAACTTATCAGCTATTAATCGCCGATTAAAATAATAATCCACGCCAATTAGCGCTTGTCTGTACCATACGTAACAACTACGTTATTATGTCACTTCATTTATATTGCAAAGAAGGTTTTTATGTCGAGCGTTTATGCATGTCCGTTATCTCATCAACTTATTAGCCTTAGCGGTGCTGATAAATTATCTTATTTGCACGGGCAAATTACTCAAGATCTCAATAAATTAACCAGCAGTAACTATTTATGGACTGGCCATTGCAGTGCCAAAGGAAAGCTTTGGGGTGTATTTAAATTATTTTCTTATCAAGATAACTATTACCTTACAGGCAGCGCAGCCGAAGTAGAAAAGTCGTTAGTTGAACTTAAAAAATACGCTGTATTTGCAAAGGTCGATATAAATGTCTCCTCTGAGCGTTTAATTGGCTTAATCGGCGATGACTTAACAGACGTACTTGCTCAGCTTAGTATAACATTTGAAGACGATGCTACTGCGTGCGACTTTAGTTATGGTAAAGCATTAAAGTTAGCAGATAATCGCGTGTTATTGATGGTTGATAGCCAATTTAGTATTCCTGATAATATATCGACTCTTGATAACGATGCGCCCTGGAAACAAGCAGCAATTTTAGCCGGCGAACCACAATTAAGTAGTGAAGCTATTGGGGAATATGTTCCGCAGATGGTTAACCTACAAGCTATTGGTGGCATTAGCTTTAAAAAAGGATGTTATACAGGTCAAGAAACTGTGGCCCGTATGAAATACCTTGGTAAGAATAAACGCGCAATGTATATCGTTTCAGGACAAAGCGAAGGGATTCTTTCAGAGCCTGATTTAGAAACCCAATTAGGCGAAAACTGGCGCCGTGCGGGTAAACTTATAACGCAAAGTTTTGATGAGCAAACAAATAAACTAACAGGCCTCGTTGTGTTGCCAAACGATACTGATGTAACTCAGGTACTTCGTGCAAAACACACACCTCAGGTGGAGCTAAGCATTCTGCCTCTACCCTACTCTCTTGAAGATGAATAAATAGGAATGACTATGATCGTTGCGGCAAACAAAGTGGTAAAAATGCATTATTCGGTAATGGATAATGATGGCAATAGCATTGATAACTCGTTCGGTGGTGAGCCGCTACACTTTATCATTGGCACAGGCTATTTAATTTCAGGCCTAGAAAATGCTTTGCTGGGCAAGCAACCAGGCGACACGCTTAGCGTAAAGGTTGAACCTGAAGAAGGTTACGGCGAGCGCCACGACAACCTAATGCAAGCGGTACCTAAATCAATGTTTGAAGGTATGGAAATTGAAGTTGGCATGCAATTTCGTGCATCAACAGATGATGGCGACCAATCAGTAATGATCATCGATATTCAAGATGAAGAAGTGATTGTAGATGGTAATAACCCGCTTTCAGGTATAACACTTAACTTTGATGTAGAAATTCTAGAAGTGCGTGATGCAACACAAGACGAATTAACTCACGGCCACGTACATGGCGAAGGTGGGTGTGGCCACGACCACTAATATTGTATACAGCAGATAAAAAAGCGCCTAAGGCGCTTTTTTTATATCATATTGTTGCGCTTAACCACTTCAGTTTCGCTTTTTTTCTTACTAGGAAGTGCTATTGATACTTTCTTTTCTTTCAATGCGGCTAGTAAACCTTTTTGATCGTTTGTACCTACACGATACATAGTGCCATCCTTAAGCGTTAGCTGTATTGCACTAAAACCAGATACTGTATACACCCAACCATCGTGAGTAATACGGATACCTATACCATGGCGATATGAATTTTGTACTGCTTTTACTTCAGTAATCTCGCTAAGCAAAATACTTTGCCCAGCAACACCAGGCCCAAACGCCCAACTTATTTTATTATCATCAACTTTTACTGTTAAGCCATGAAACAAAAAGCCCACCAGCACTAAAATACCAGTAAATATCATTAAAGGTCCATCTGCACCTAATAAGTTCCACGCTAGTGCAACAAATCCGCCTATCCATGCTAATACAAAAAAAATGAACACCGCGTACTGCTTATGCTGATACATAACACTCTCTAAAATTAAATAAATACTTAAAAGTTATAAACCAAGGTTGCACTAAGCTCTGAATCAAACTTAAGTTTATCATCCTCGGGTTTTGAATTATAACGGTACATATACGCAAACTTAAGTGATACAGCACCAACGACTTGGCTTATTAATGCTGTTTCTGATTTAAAACGAGAATTAAGACCCGAGAGCGATTGCTCTACACTGACATCTTGATTAAAACGAGTTCGCTTAGAAACCAAACGCTCCCATTGCATTGCAACTCTGACTAAATAACCCGTTTTATTTATATCGTCCTCACTTACATCTGACTCTTCATCAGCAACGGAGCGATATAAACCGGGTCCTACATCAATATCAACTTTGTTTTTAACACCTTGATATACACGAGTACCGTAACCGGTTGCGATTGTGCTTTTAAAATCTAAGCCGCTAAATTCATCTTCTTCGTAATCGCCGTAAATAAAAAAGGATGAGTTTTTCACACCCACTTTATAATTACCCTGTGCAGAGACAAACACACGATTAGCTGTTACATCGCTGTCGCCTGTTTCATCGTTTTCATCGCGCTTATAAAGGGAGTCTATTTTGAATTGATTACGCCACTTCTCAAAGTCTTGATATAAATTACCTTTGAGCTTAAAACTGGTCGAATTAGCGTTGCCTTTGCTAAGAATAAAGCCAAACTCAGTATCCCCATAAAGCATTTCACCTTTGTGTAACTCATGGATCTCTTCATCCGAAAGCTGTCCATATTCATGAAAATCTTCAAAAGGATCAACAGCCCAGCTTGGGCTACTAATCAATAAGAGAATTAAAAATAAATACTTACGCACAAATACGCTCTCTTGCACACAATTATAAACAAACAAGCCATATGGGCTTATTCACTTTCTTTCCATAAAATATGACAAAACGGCGCGTCTTTATCACGACTAATTAAAATTTTTGCAAATAAGGCATCTTCATTTTCAAATTCTAAACCGACTAACACTTGAATAAAGTGCTCTGGTTCAATTTCAAGTGCCACAAAATCTTGCCATTGGTCATCTGGCTCATCTTCTTCAATAAAGCCAAGATCTTCTCGGTATTGATTAAAGTCTTCAACATCTTTATCGCTCAAGTTATTTGGCGCTAGCTCTAAAAAAATATCATAGGCTTGATGAGTTGCTTCTTCTATCGTGTGTAAACGTGGGCCAGACATGAGTGATTAACCTCTAAGCTTTTAAGTGACATCATAATAACAAAACTAGCATCTATATAGATAAAAAAACGCTTAAATACCTTACTTTTTTATCATCACTGCACTCATTTCGAAATATTTATATTGTTATTAGCAAGATCAACAATATAAGACTTTGAATTACTCAATTAATTCATTTTTTGTGTAAAAACTTTCTCTCTTTACTTAATTAACTTAACAACATAAGCTCAAGTAACAGGTCAGAGGAGTGTGTAATGATAAAACTAGAAAAACAACATGGCATTGCTACCGTCACGCTTAGTAGAGCAAAAAAGCAAAACGCATTAAGCTTTCAAATGTTTGTAGAGTTAAACAAAGCCATTAAAAGCATAAAAAGAGATCGCAGTATTCGTGCTGTAGTAATAAAAGGCGATGGCGAGCATTTTTGTGCAGGCCTTGATATATCAGCTGTCATGGCGGCACCATTGAATATTATAAAATTATTGCTCAAATGGTTACCTGGCAATCAAAACTTAGCGCAAAAAGTAGTATTAGGCTGGCAGTCACTAAGCGTTCCTGTTATTGCACAAATTGATGGCAACTGTTTAGGAGGGGGCTTACAAATAGCACTAGGTGCCGATTACAGGATTGTTCATGTTGATGCCAAGCTTGCCATTATGGAAGCACGCTGGGGGCTGTGCCCCGATATGGGCGCAAATGTAATCATGAGCGCTTTAGTTAAGCGTGACCAAGCACTTTGGCTTGCAAGCCACGCAAACCCAATCACAGCACAACAAGCAAATGAGCTAGGTTTGGTTACTCAGCTTACCGATGATACTCAACAAGCCACGCAAAACATGCTCAATACATTACTCGAGCGCTCACCCGATACGCTTGCTGCTATTAAACGTGTTACACAACTTAGCTATAAACCAAACCAACGAAAAATACTCGCTAAAGAAACCTTCAGCCAAATTCGCTTATTGCTAAACCCAAACACTAAAAAAGCAATTGCTAAAGCAAAAGGAAAAGCGGACATAACCTACGCAGATACAAAGCACTGGTAGACAATGCATAAAAGAGTTTGATTTGTTAAAGTTAAGCTCTTATCTTTTCTGTGAGCCACTTTGATGAAATATCTGCTCAGTAGCGCTATTATTTTACTATGTTTAGCCTGCGCTAAACTCATTATGCACTTTATTGGTGGAAGCTTTCCTGCACCGTTACTCGCTATGGTTATTTTATTAGTTTTACTCTTATCGGGTATTGTAAAAGAGCAACATGTAAAACCATGCGCCTCCCCTATTTTAAATATTATGCCTATATTTTTCATTCCTGCGGGTGTGGGATTTATTGAACATCTCGGCCTTATAAAATCGCACTGGGCATTTTTAGCATCAGTTGTGTTGCTAGTTCCTATAACTACCTTATTGCTTGTTAGCAGTGTAATTGCGTACTTTAAGGGAAAAGAAAATAATGACTGATTTTACTTTTTCCGCTATTTCAGAGCTACAGCCCAATTTATGGTGGCTAAGTATTCCTTTTATAATTGCATTGTTTTTAGCACTAAGGGCCGTAAACCAAAGTATAAAAAATAGCGTATTAAAATCGCTCACCAACCCCGTATTTTTAAGTATTAGTATTATCGCTTTATTCCTCGTTAATCTAAATTTGCCTTATACGCAATTTGCCACGCACAGCAAATTACTAAGCTGGTTATTAGAGCCCGCAATTGTCGCTTTAGCGCTTCCTTTATATCAGCAGTTTACACACGTACGAAAAAATCTATTACTTATAGTCGCAACATGTAGCTTAGGTATTGTTAACGCAACCGTTGTGGCATTTTTGCTAAGCATATTATTTAATGCGCCAGCGCAGCTAAGTGCATCTGTTGCCGCACTCAGTGTCACTACACCTATATCTTTAATCGTCACTGATTCATTGGGTGGAATCAGTTCACTTGCTGCAGCTTTAGTTATTTTTATTGGTTTACTAGGGGCTTTATTTGGTTTTATGCTTTTTAAACTCGTTAATATTTTTAATCACGAATCTCAAGGCGTTGCCATGGGCACAGCTTGTCATGCAATTGGGACTGCCGCTGCTATTGCCGAGCATCCAAAAGTTGGCGCTTACTCATCGGTTGCAATGGCGCTAAGCGCTTTACTAACAGCGATTATAGTACCGCTGTTATATCCATTTTTAGTCAACATTTTGCTATAGTTGGAAAAATACAACATAGCCCTAACATAGAGCGCTTTATGATCAGTTCTGAAATCGAACAGTTTGAAAAATATTACACCATGCTTACTGAGTATATGGTTACCTACAGTATGCAAATTGTCGGTGCTATTTTTATCGTCCTCATTGGTTTGTGGATAGCGCAAAAGCTTGCCAAATTTGTAGCTGCGTTAATGACCCGCCATAATGTTGACATTACGCTCACTAACTTTGTCAGTAGCGTGGTAAAAGTACTGCTAATTGTAATGGTTATAATTATTGCACTTGGCAAAATAGGTATCAGCGTTACGCCATTTGTAGCAGCTATTGGTGCTGCGTCTTTAGGTGCAGGTTTAGCACTACAAGGAATGCTCTCTAACTATGGTGCAGGCCTTGCCATTATAGCCACTCGACCTTTTGTTGTTGGTGATACTATTGAAGTTAAAAATGTAAGCGGCCAAGTTAAAACAATTGAGCTTGGCTACACAATTTTAATCAATGAAGAAAAAGTAGAAATTACTATTCCAAATAAACATATTGTGGGCGAAATACTTCACAACTCGTTTAGTTACTCATTGGTCAAAGGTGAAATAGACATAGCTTATAGTGCATGTTCTGATAGCGCCATTAGTCTTATTGAAGAGGTACTTAAAGCGCACAAACTGGTCGCACAAAACCCATTATCGCAGGTCGGTATTGAACGTTTTGCCGATAGCGGTGTTACAATCAGCTACAGATATTGGGTGCCTACTACTAAAATTATCGAAACCAAACTGGCTATTAACGGCGGTGTTTATAAAGCAATTAACAACGCTAAGATTGAAATTCCATTTCCTCAACGCGTTATTACAATTAATAAAAACGGTTTAGAAAGTTAATTTAGTTTTAAGTGTGAGCCTGCTTAGCCGCAAGCTCACACATTTTAGAACAAACTAAATATCAATTAGTAAACCATCGTCTTGTTTAATTTTTTCAATCACCATATAAGTGTGGTGCGTACCGACTCCCGGTATATCAACTAAATCCCCCAATACTTGTCTATACTCTTCCATGTTAGACACGCGTATTTTTAATAAATAATCATAGCCACCAGCAACCATGTCGCATTCAACCACTTGCTTAATTTTTAAAATATGCTCTCTAAACACTTTAAATACGGCTGTATTTGAGGTAACAAGCGAAACTTGCACATGAGCAACTAAGCTTTGATTTAGCTTAGCTTCACTAAGTTTTGCATAATAGCCTTCTATGTAGCCCTCTTGCTCTAAACGTTTAACACGATCAAGGCATGGGCTAGGGCTCAAGTTAACCTGTTTTGCCAGGTTAACATTAGAAATTCTGCCGTTCTTTTGTAGAACGTCTAGTATGGCTAAATCGATACGATCTAGCATGCGTAATCTATTTGGAATTGTCATAACAGAATTTTATGCGGATAAGTTAAATTTATGCCCTGTAAATTATCGTAAATCGCGAAATTTAACCAGCATATTCTGCGGAATTTTAATTAGAATGCACTCACAATATCACTGATAATTTATTGGTAATTAATTTTACTTTAAATCCTAAACACTCCTGAGGGTTGCTTATGTTATTCAACGGCGATTTAACTACTAACTGTCCTATTAGACAGAAAATTCGTGACTTTTACCGCATAGACGAAAATGCGGTTATCGATCATATTTTACCGCTTGCAGAAGTGGGCGTAAAAGCACGAAGCCGTGCATGGGAAAGAGCCCGCCAGATTGTTTTAAACATTCGTAAAGAGCAAGATGGACAAGGCGGTGTTGACGCACTTTTAAATGAATTTTCACTCTCTAGTGAAGAAGGTGTTGTATTAATGTGTTTGGCCGAAGCTCTGCTTCGCGTACCAGACAAAGCAACTCAAGATGTACTTATTCGCGACAAATTGGCCAAAGGTGATTGGAGCTCTCATTTAGGAAGCAGCGATTCTTTATTTGTAAACGCGTCTTCTTGGGGATTATTAGTTACCGGTAAAATGGTTAACTACACAGACAAAACGAAAGAACAGCAGTTTGGTATGCTTAAAAAGACCATTGGTCGTTTAGGTGAGCCAGTTATTCGTAAATCTGTAAACTTTGCTATGAAAATTATGGGCAAGCAATTCGTTATGGGCCGTACCATTGACGAAGCAATTGAACGTGCTGCCGATACAGAGCAAAAAGGTTATGTGTATTCTTACGATATGCTAGGCGAAGGCGCGCGCACAATGAAAGATGCGAAGCGTTACTTTGACAGCTACATGAATGCTATACACTCAATTGGTAAAGCGGCTAATGGTCGTGGTCCAATTAAGAGCCCTGGCATTTCAGTTAAGCTTTCTGCTATTCATCCACGCTATGAGTTCACTCATAAAGACCGTGTGATGGAAGAAATAGTCCCTAAGTTAAAAGAACTTGCTCTTGCCGCTAAAAAATACGATATCGGCTTTACCGTTGATGCCGAAGAAGCTGACCGTTTAGATATTTCATTAGATGTAATTGAAGCGGTATTCAGTGATGAAGATCTTGGTGATTGGCAAGGGTTTGGTTTAGCGGTTCAAGCGTACCAGAAACGTGCTATTTTTGTAATTGAATGGCTAACCGAGCTTGCGACCCGCGTTGGTCGTAAAATGATGGTACGTTTAGTTAAGGGTGCTTATTGGGATACAGAGATTAAAACCACACAGCAAGATGGTTTAGATCACTACCCCGTATTTACACGTAAAGCCACAACCGATGTTTCCTACAAAGCATGTGCAATTAAAATGCTTGAAGCGCGCGATGTGCTTTATCCGCAATTTGCTACACATAACGCTTACACTGCTGCGACTATTTTAGAAGTAGCAAAAGGCGACAACACTGGTTTTGAATTCCAACGCTTGCACGGTATGGGTGAATCATTATTCGATCAAATCGTTAACGAAGAAAAAATTCAGTGCCGCGTATATGCCCCTGTTGGTCAACACGAAGATTTACTTGCTTACCTTGTTCGTCGTTTATTAGAAAATGGCGCTAACTCATCATTTGTAAATGCCATTGTAGATACATCTAAACCTGTTGAATCGCTATTACCAGATCCTGTAGAAACACTACAAGGCTTACGTAACAAGTATAATACGCAAATTAAAATGCCAATTAATTTATACGGTGAAGAACGTGCTAACTCTAAAGGCATGGATTTAACCGACATTAACGTTATTACCCCTTTCAAAGAGAATCTTGAAAGCTGGTTTAATGAGCATTTAATTGAGCAAAGCCAAGTACCTGAAGGCTCATTAGCCGTTAAAAATCCAGCGAATCATAAAGAAATCATCGGCCACGTTAAATTACAAACTGGCGAAGAGATGAAAGTATTACTGGCTAACGCAGAAGCAGCTTTTGAATCATGGTCGCAAACATCAGTAAAAGAACGTGCAAATTTACTGCGTCGCGTTGCTGATATTTTAGAGCGTCATCACGACGAACTAGTCGCTATCTGTATTAAAGAAGCGGGTAAAGTAGCACAAGACGGTATTGATGAAGTGCGTGAAGCGGTTGATTTTTGTCGTTACTACGCGGCGCGCGCTGAAGAGTTATCGCAAGATGAACGCTTTGAAGCCCGTGGCGTTATTTTATGTATCAGCCCGTGGAACTTCCCGCTTGCAATATTCTTAGGCCAAGTTGCTGCTGCCATTGTTACAGGTAACACAGTAATAGCAAAACCTGCTGAACAAACAAGCTTAATTGCCCTTCGTGCAATTGAACTAATGCTGTCTGTTGGCTTACCTGAACATGTTGTTCAACCGGTTATTGCTCGTGGTAGTGAAGTAGGTAAAACAATTGTTCCTGATGAACGCATTCAAGCAATTATGTTTACCGGCTCTACTGAAACAGGCACATTAATTTCTCAAACACTTGCTGCACGTAACGATATTCAAGTTCCGTTAATTGCAGAAACTGGTGGCCAAAACTGTATGATTGTTGACTCAACGGCGCTTCCTGAGCAAGTAGTTGACGATGTGATCAGCTCTGGTTTTCAAAGTGCTGGGCAACGTTGTTCGGCTCTTCGTGTTCTATTTATTCAAGAAGACGTAGCTGATGGCATCATCGATATGCTTAAAGGGGCTCTAGCTGAGTTACACATTGGCGATCCATCGTTACTATCAACTGATGTAGGCCCTGTAATTGATGAAAAAGCACTTAAAAACTTAAACGACCATGTTGAGTACTTAAAAGGTAATGCAACACTGCATTACGAGTGCAAAATTCCTGATAATACATTAAATGGTGCATTCTTTTTTGCGCCTCGTTTATATGAAATTAAGGACTTATCAGTACTTAAACGTGAAGTATTTGGCCCATGTGTTCATATTGTGCGTTTTAAATCGAGCGAACTTGATGATGTGATGGATCAAATTAACAACACAGGTTATGGCTTAACAATGGGTGTACATTCACGTATTGAAGAGCGCTGTGAATACCTTGCTAAAATGTCACGTGCGGGTAATGTTTACATTAACCGCAACATGATTGGTGCTATTGTTGGTGTGCAACCATTTGGTGGCCGTGGTTTATCAGGTACTGGCCCTAAAGCCGGTGGCCCTAACTACCTTCAACGTTTAGTAAAAGAAAAGGCATCACCAGATAACGTGCAAATGACAAACCTGACGCCAGATGAGCTTGATTTACACCACTACAGCGGTGCAAATGAACAAGTTAAAAAGCTAATGGCTAACTCAATGCGCGATGAAAAGATTTGGCGTGCAACACCGCTAAATGACCGTGTTTCGGCTGTACGTCAGTTGCTTGCTAAAATCGCGACGGTAGAAATTATCGACGATTTAGCAGACGATTTGGCATTAACACTATCAGAAGCTCGTGCACAGCTTAACCGCCTTGAAAAGCACATGCGTAAATTTACTACCCTGCCTGGGCCAACGGGTGAGTCTAATACACTTCATCTAGAAGCGCGTGGTTGTGTCGTGTGTTATGCAGATAAGAGCACATCATTTAACTTCTGGGCATTGTCTATCATTACCGCTATTGCCGCAGGTAATACGGTAATTACTGTAGCGTCTGAGCTGTTTTATGATGAAGCTGTTGCCTTTAAAGATAAATTTATCTCTACAGGTGTTGCTGAAGGTGTTTTCCAAGTTGCTAAACCTAATCAGTTACAAGCTATCTTGGCTCACCCTCATTTAGCAGGTGCAGTAGTTGCTGCTCGCTCGTCTCGCTTAGGCTACTTTAGCCAGCAGCTAGCACAGCGTAAAGGTGCTATTTTACCAGTAATTAGCTCTGAGTATTACGATACGTTAATCAAACGTCTTATTACTGAAAAAACAATCAGTATTGATACAACAGCATCAGGTGGTAACACATCACTAATGACGCTTGTTGAAGATGATGAGTAATTAGAAAACTAATTTCTTAATAGACACGAGAGGCACCTAATGGTGCCTTTTTACTATGTAAATAGCGTAAAGTTTGTTACTTTATAGTTAATCAAACTATATAAGTTAATAAATTGAAAACCATTCTTATTTCACAATTACTTCCAGGTATGTTTGTACAACATGTTACTAAGCAAACAGGTCGCATTAAAGTTAAAAGCCAAGGCTGGGTTAAAACTCAAGCGGATATTGATAAGCTAAAAAAAGCAGGGATCTTAGAAGTAGAAATAGATCCTGATAAAACCCTTGTCAATACAGTTCCTGAAAAAGAGCTAGAAAGCACTTCTGCAGTAAAAATCAAACGAGACCCTTGGCAAAAAGCACACAGTGCAGAACAAGAAATGGGCAAAGCTAAAAAGCTTTATGACGAAGCTAAAACACTTCAACTCAAAGCATTTAAAGAAATAAAAGCTGGCCGAAAAATAGATATAGCCCCTTTTAGAGAGCTTGCAAGTGGCTTTATGGATTCAGTGTTTAGAAATCAAGATGCGTTAGCGTGCCTTACACAAATGCGTCAAAAAGATGCTTATTTACTTGAGCACTCTATTAATGTTTCTATTTTAATGAGTATTTTTGCTAAGCACTTAGAAATAGATAAAGAGATTATCGAACAATTAACAACAGGTGCTTTGTTACATGATATTGGTAAAATAAAAATACCTGACGAAATTCTCAATAAACCGGGTCGTTTTAGCGACGCTGAATTCGAAATAATGAAAAAACATTCCCTTTTTAGTAAAGAAATTTTAGAAGGGTCTGGCTTAAAAGGAATCGCTGTTGATATTGCTGGTATGCATCATGAGCGTTTGGATGGCAAAGGTTATCCGTTTGGTAAAAAAGGCAATGAAATAAGCCAATATGTGCGCATGGCCTCAATTGTTGATGTTTATGATGCATTAACCGCTGAACGCGTTTATAAAGCTGGCATGGAACCTATTAAAGCATTTAAAATATTAAAAGAAGGCTGCCCCGATAGTTTTGACCCTGTGCTGCTTACTAAATTCATTCAATGCATTGGTATTCACCCGGTTGGGACTTTAGTAAGGTTATCAAGCCAAAAAGTCGGACTAGTGACTGAAAGCAACCCTGCATCGCCACTAAAACCGATAGTAAAAACATTTTACAGCGCTAAACACAGCCGTTATACGGAAGTACAAGATATCGATTTAGCTAATAAAAAGACTTTAGATACCCTTGAATCAACTGTTAAACCAAAAGAATATAATATTGATTTAGAACGTTTTTATAAAAATTCAATACTGCCATAGAGTGGTCGCTTATTGCGGCCAATCTTGCAATGCTTTTAAACTAAACTCGTAACCATCAAAATCAAGGACGCTCTGCTCTGGTGTTATTTCTCTAACCGTTAGCGCACCAATACTCTCTCCTTCATGTAGCTCTCGTCCATTTAACTTTATCCAACGTTTATCAGCACTGGATGAATAAATATGCGCTTGGTATTTAATACTAGGCAACATTGATTGCAAACCATCAGGCAGTAGCTCCACAGGCTCAACACGTGATGACGTTTTTGATGCTTGAGTAACTTCATAATCTTGATTTTTTTCGACATCTTGTATCGCTTGCGCAAATGCATTTTTAAGTGTTGTAGGCACGTCATCAAGTTCAGGATAGCTCACTTGTTGAGATTGATTGCTACCATTAATTGGCTTACCCAGTACTTTATATTTACTCATATCTAGTTGAGCCGAAGCGGTATTTTGATTTTGCCCGAATACCGAAGTGTTTTGTGCATTATTTGGATTGTAATTATTTTGTGGGTTAAACGCTGGCTGATTATAATTTTGAACCGGCATTACTTGTTGCATATTTTGCTGATTATAACCTGCTGCGCTCGTGATCTGGCTCGACGGCATAGGAATATACTGGCCATTTGGGGTTAATAACATTTGCTGTACACCATTGGGGGTTTGCACATGCACAAGTTGACCTTCAATTGTTGCAGTATTTGTTGGAGCTACTTTTGCAGGCTCTAACTTAGCTACTTGCTGTTTTTCAGCTTCAGCATCTTCCTCTTTAACGTCTTTGTTAGGCGATGATTTTTTGCTTTCCACCACCTTAATTACAGCGGGTCCCGCTGCGTTTAATAAGGTAGAACTTTGAAACCACTTTCCGGCGGTAAAGCCACCAGCGACAGCAATAAAAGCACCTAAGCTTGTACCAAAAACTAATGCTAATCGTCTATAACGCTTGAGTGCTTGTTGTTGTTTTAACTGCTCTGATTGCAAGTCGTACTGCTCAGCACTCATATCTGATTGCTGCGACTGCTTTAGCGCATCTAATAAATAAGACATAACTTACCTAACTATAAAATAAATGAAAGCCCAATACCTACGGCAAATAAAGTAGCGAAAGCAAAGCTGTATGATACAAATGATGTTCCCTTGTTCGCTTCATTAACTGGCGCTACAAAATCCATTGGTAATGATTCATGTGCTGATTTTTTTATTATATCGCCATCAACTATCAACTGCTGCTTTGCAAATGTGCCCACTAAAGCACGTTCACACACCAAGTTCATTAGGCGCGGCACACCACCCGTTAATTGATGAACTGCTTGCATAGCATCCATCGAAAAAATCCCTTTATCGCACCCTGCAACGTGCAAACGATGCTTTATATAAGCCACGGTTTGGCCTTGCGTAAGCGGCAATAAATGGTAACGAGCTGTTATTCGCTGAGCAAGTTGTCTTAATTCATTGCGCTTTAAAAGCTCTTGGAGTTCAGGTTGGCCCACAAGCACTATTTGTAATAGCTTTTTATGATCGGTTTCTATATTTGTCAGCAAGCGCAATTGCTCAAGCACATTAGGAGCAAGTAACTGTGCCTCATCAATGATAAGTATGGTGTGACCACCCGATTTATTATTAGTCTCTAAATGCTTTTTTATAATATCGGTAAGGCTTTTAAGCGTCGAATTATTAGTATCGTAACTAATATTAAGCTCATCACAAATACTGGCTAATAACTCTAGCTCCGAAAGTGCTGGATTATGGATCATTGCGACTTGGGTATTTTCAGGCAATTGCTCAAGCATACTGCGAGTGATCGTGGTTTTTCCGGTGCCCACTTCGCCCGTTAATAATACAAAGCCACCATCTTCACCCAATCCATAGGTAAGGTGCGCTAAGGCTTCTTTGTGCCGTTCACTTAAAAACAAGTAATGGGGGTTAGGCGAGATAGAAAAAGGTTTTTCATTCAGGCCAAAATAGCTTAAATACACCGTGATGTTCCTTCATAATTAAATCACGGCCTATAATGGCAAAAAAAGCCCCTAAGTGACAACACTGTGAGTGCTTTATTATTGAAATAACGTAAATTTATGAAAAACAAAAAAGCGCAGCTGTTTTAAAGTTGCGCTTTATATCTTTAAATTTACACTTTTTTATTTTTCATAGCGCACTAATCGTAAATACACATTACTTGTTTTAGCATGCAAACTATTTAGGCCACTATCAAACTGATAGACCCATGCAGAGCTCATTGTGCTCACACCCGATGTATTTGACCAATAATTTTGAAGCTTAGTGCCAAAAAATACAGTTTCATTAATACTCGGCTCTGTGCAACTGTGCTCTAAAATACTCGCCAATTCTTTAATGTTAGGCATTTGCCAATCATCGTAATCTGCGGTTGTATCATTTTTAGCACCACGTAGTGCCTCTTGCCAAGTGAGAGAAGGTGTTGAGCCTTCACAAAGTTGTGTCTCTGTATTGTAAGTCTGCCCATAACTACAGCGTTGCCACATAAGGCCAGTTTCGCTATCAGACACTGTGCCATCTGCATTTATAGTAAATCTATCTGTCGGTGTTGTGGTATCTGCACCGTCGTAGCACGTTTGCGCCGCTGCAATATTAAAGCTCAAACTTATAGTTGCTATTGCATAGAGTAATTTTAATTTCATTATTTTCTCCTAACGACTTCTAACTAAACGTACATAAGCAGTATTTTCTTTTGGATAAGCAAGATCGTTACCATCACTCATATCAATAATATACGCTTGCGATAAACTTGTACCATCAGCTGCTGTTTGTGAGGTCCAGTAACGTAAATGGCTTAATGCACTTTCACTTGGCATATTAGGGAAAAATGCCTCGTCAATTAATACACTTTGACCTTGTTTTCCGTAATCAATTAAACCTAAAAGCTCTGTATAACTAGGTAATCGCCAGTTCGTACCGCCACAAAAATCTAAGTCATTTACTTCGTTTATATAGCTTTGTACACCACAACTTGTATTATCAGGGCACGTACTATTAGCTGAACTTGTATCTGTAAAGGTCGTGTTGCCTACATCCCAAAAATAATGATTTTGACCATCACGTAACGAAGTATTTGGTACCGTGCCAGATGCCACACTTTTCACCTCCCAAACCAAACCTGTTACGTTATCGCGAATACAACTAAAACTATTGCTGGTGTCAGACACTTCATCGGCAAATTCATTTAACTTCGTATAATCAAACGCTAAATTACCTTTACCTACTTTATCCAAACGGTTTGCAAAGCTGTCGCGGCCAAGTTCTGCATCTTGCGCGGGAAAGTCATCGCTTTCACAATTAATACGCTGGGTATTGTTATAACACTCACCCACACCACTATCATTTATAAGCCCGAGAGCTTTTGGCGATACATCTACAAATAAAGAATCTGTGTCTGTACGTCCTTTTGAGTCAGTTACCGTTACTTCAAAGCTCAATGTGGTCTCGGTGTCTACATCTGAGGCAAAAAATGTCGTTGTGCATTGATTACTATTACTTAATGTTTCGGTATTACCGGTAAGTTGTTGCCATTTACATTGGTATGTATCTGTTACGGTTTCACTGCTAGTTGCATCAAGTGTTACCTGCTCAAACTCTTCAATATTTTGATCAGCACCCGCATTTGCATCCACTAATTCATTTGTTTTGTTGAGGGTCATTGAATATTGAGTGCTTGCCTCACCGCCTTCATCATCTATAACAGTTAACTGCCAAGATAAATTTACGTTACTTTCAAGCAATGGATGAGAAAAGCTGAGTGTTGACTCATTAAAGCTCGCAATATTTAACTCAGGCCCCGATAGCAATTGCCAAAAATAGCTATCAATTTGGCCATTTTCATCCGGATCGCTTGACTCAAGACCGCTTAAAGTGACCGTGTCTTTGTATACAGAAGGAAGTGTTTCAGGCGATGTTTGTGTAACAGTAACAAGGGGAAGCTGGTTATTAGAACTAACTGAGATGGAAATGTCGTCACTAACGGCGCTAGTGCCGGAGCTTTGATAGCTCACTCTTAAAACTATTTCACTGTCAGTTTTTACATCTGGTGCGGTGAGCGTTTGTTCTGCTCCCTCTAACGGAAAGCCATCTAAGCTTGGACCGCTTACTTGTTGCCAAGTAAAAGTTCCATCAGCAGGAGAACCCTGTGCTGTAATGGAAAAATCGGTTTTTTCAATAATTTGTAAGTCGTTTCCAGCATTAACAGATGATTCTACATCGGCATCATCGCTGCCACCACCGCCCCCACATGCGCAAAGCAAAGCAATAAGAGGAATTAAAGCAAACGCTTTCATACAAAGCACCTTTTATGTCAAATAATTACTATAGTGTAATCATAAGCAATAAAGATGCCATTAAAGTGCTACATATAAGTATCTTGATGAATACGTACAAACAACTTAGTACCGATTTTACTGTAATCTACTTTGTATTCACGCCCATCTAAGGCTTGAATGAACAATAGCTGTTTTTCTTCACCAAACACGTCTGGGCTTCCAACATACACTATTTCTAAATAACGATCTTTTGCATCACGTCGATTTTTTGGCAACTCTTCTTTAAAAGGCTCTAGACCATTTTGTGTTACTTTAATTCGCGGATGAATTTCAGAGTTAACAATCACTAAATCGTGTTTTTTATCTTTATGTATTATGGTATTTCGCCCACTTTTTAAAAAGGATCTGTCTTGACTCATTACTATTCCTACTACCGCACTAGAGTATTTACGTTATTTACTCTGCGTCGCTATAAACTGACTGGGGTTTTGCTTCCACTTATTTAAGTTAGCACTAAACGCCCAAATATCTCTATCTAATACACTGGCAGGTAACAATAAATCATAACCTGTTAACAGCTGAAGGTGCTTTGTTCTATTTGCAAACATAGCTATAAGCCCATTATAGCTTATTCCCCTTTGAGAGATATACTGTGTATCTTCTATTAACCATTCTGATGGGCAATGACCATTTTTGCAATGTTTTTGAACAGCTTGCATAAATAAATGTCGTTGTTCTATTAGCAGTTTCCCTGCAATTCTAGGTGATAAACTTGCTAAAAACTCATCAATATCATTTACTTTGATACCCACAGTATTTAACTCAATGTATTCAACCCCGTCCTCAACCTTAGGTATACCACTATACCTAAAATTACTTTGAAAAAGGTGCCATGCTCCATACTTATGCTGATATATAAGTTTAGATTCACTTAATACTAAACTATAGAAGGGTTCTTGGGTTTTTAAAAACCCAATAAAAATAGCACCGATACAAGCACTCACTAAAAAAACTTCAACAATACTTATTTTATCTGGACGTAATAAATTAAAACCCATAATAAGCACCAACCCAATGGCACCCACTATTAATATTTCGATGCCATTACGTGCGCCTTGTGCCCTGTATTTCACATGGTTTCTATCGTTTTTATCCATGCTGATAGAACACCATATAAAATATCAACATAATAATAGCCCATAAAATAACTTTGCGGGCAGTTATACAAGCCTTACAGGATGTTTTAAAATTCATATATTTACCACTTTATATGTAACAAAAGAGGGACACTGCATCAGGATCATTAACTTTTACGCTTAACGCACAAATTTATGAGACACATAACCGCCTTTCTCCGGTCTTATTTCGTACAATACTTACAATTAATTTTCAGGTATGAAAACGATGTACTCAAGACAATCAGGCAAAGCTCTTTTTCCATTTATTATTACGCTACTTTTGATATTTAGCGTTTACTTATATTTACCGTCAAGCCATGGTGAACAAGCCGACTTATCTAAAATGTCTACTCAGGTATCTGCGCATACGGTGACATCACAAGAAAACGCGGTAATGATAGAAGCCATTGGTAGTGCACGTGCTAACCAAGCTGTTTATATTAAAAGTGCCCAAAACGATTATGTCACAGATATTTACTTTAAAGACGGTGACTTAGTTAGTAAAGGCCAAAAATTAGTGCAACTACAAAGTAAGCAAGAACAACTTGCAGTTAAAGAGCTTGGCATTAATTTACAAGAAGAGAAACGTCAACTCAACCGCTTAACCGAACTCTCACGCTCTCAATCAACTGCAAAGTCATTGTTAGAAGAGCAGCTATCTCGCGTTGATGCAACAGAGGCGCAACTAGAAAGCGCTAAAACTAAGTTAAATGAAATGACTATTACAGCCCCTTTTTCTGGCCTGCTAGGTAAACGTGAAATATCAGTCGGTGCATACGTAAACAACGCTACAATAATCACCACACTTGATGATATTAGTATTATTAAAGTTGATTTTAAAGTGCCTGAAAAATATTTAGCACAATTAAACATGGGCATGAAAGTACTTACCCAAAACGATGCCTACCCAGGGCAGACATTTAACGGCAAGGTAACGCATATTAGCTCACGTATTGATTCGGTAACACGCAGTGTTGAAGTAACAGCAAGTTTTGCGAATAAATCAGGGTTACTTCGCCCTGGCATGTTATTAAATACAGCACTTGAGCTAAGCAGCAACCAAGCTTTAATGGTGCCAGAAAAAGCGGTTATCCCTTTACAAGACAAACACTTTGTTTTTCAAATTCAAGACGGAGTAGCCAATAAAGTTGAAGTACATGTTGCAAGCAGAAATAATGGCTGGGTTGCTATCGACGAAGGTTTAACTGATGGCGAGCAAATTGTTACTGAAGGGCTAATAAAAATTCGCTCTGGAAGTAAAGTAAGCGTAAAGGGGTAATACGTGAAAATTACTGATACTAGCGTTAAACGCCCCGTTTTTGCCATTGTAATTAATTTACTACTTCTCACTTTTGGGATAGTTGCGTTTACGATGTTACCGCTTCGTGAATACCCTGATATTGAAACACCGATTGTAAATATCAGCACTGAATACACTGGTGCTTCTGCCGAAATTATAGAAACCAAAATAACGCAAATAATAGAAAACCGTATTTCGGGTATTGAAGGTATTAAAAGTATTAACTCATCAAGTCGTAATGGGCGTTCAAACATTACCATTGAGTTTGATATTAACCGCGACATAGATGCTGCATCTAACGATGTACGTGAACGTGTAGCACGTGCACTTGATAGCTTGCCTGATCAGGTACGCCCACCAGAAGTGTCTAAATCAAATAGTGATGAAAGCCCAATCGCCTGGTTTGTATTAAACAGCGAAACAATGGACTCGTTACAGCTCTCTGATTACGCACAGCGATTTATTGTTGATCGCTTAGCCGTTGTAGACGGTGTATCTAATGTACGTATTGGTGGTGAGCGCCAATACGCCATGAAAATTTGGTTAAACCGCCAAGCAATGGCTGCACGCGGTATTACCTCAAGCGATATTGAAAATACACTGCGTACAGAAAACGTTGAATTACCCGCCGGCGAAATAGAATCAATAGATCGCGACTTTACCGTGCGCACCGCACGTAATTATAAAGATCAGCGCGATTTTAAAAACCTTGTTATTAAACGAGGTGAAGAAGGTTATTTAGTGCGTTTAGGTGAAGTTGCCGATGTAAAATTAGAAGCTGCCGATGACGAAAGCTTATTTCGTGGTAACGGGCGCAACATGATTGGCCTAGGCATTGTAAAACAAGCTAAAGCAAATACACTTACCGTAGTAGATAACGCACGCAGTGAGCTTGAAAAAATCAAACGAAACTTGCCTGAAGGCACTACAATTCAAGACAGCTACGATTCATCAGTATTTATTAAAGAATCAATTAGTGAAGTTTACAGCACACTTGCCATCTCTATGGGTTTAGTCGTACTCGTTATATTTTTGTTTTTAGGCAATATACGAGCAACGCTTATTCCAGCTATTACCGTACCGGTCGCACTTGTTGGTAGCTTTATATTTTTATTAGCAATGGGATACTCAATCAACTTACTCACTTTACTTGCCTTAGTACTGGCTATTGGTTTAGTAGTAGATGATGCCATTGTAATGCTTGAAAACATTCACCGTCGTATTGAACTGGGTGAGCCGCCGTTGCTAGCTGCATTTAGAGGCGCGCGTGAAGTTGGTTTTGCCATAGTAGCAACCACGCTTGTACTAATATCTGTTTTTGTGCCATTGGTGTTTATGGATGGCCGTATAGGAGCGTTATTTACTGAGTTTGCTATGGCGGTAAGTGCTGCCGTATTTTTCTCAAGTGTTACAGCGCTTACACTTGCACCAGCCCTATGTTCTAAAGTACTTAAAGTATCAGACAAACCAAATAAATTTAGCCAATGGATGGACCGCCAGTTTACTAAAATTGAAGTAAGTTACCGTAATTCACTCTCCACTAACATAACCCGTAAATGGGGCTTAATGGTGAGCTTATTATTAGCTGGCTTTGTTAGTTACTCGTTGTTTTTACAAGTTCCTTCTGAACTAACGCCAAAAGAAGACCGTGGCACGTTCTTTATTATGATGAGCGGCCCTGAGGGCGCAAGTTACGAAAATAATGCTGCTAATATGGCTAAAATTGAAGAACGCTTAATGCCTTACTCGCAAGCGGGTGAGCTAAGTCGTGTACTTGTTCGAGTGCCTGGCTGGGGTGGCAGCGGCGGTGTTGCGATTGTTGGTATGGCCGATTGGGATAAACGCAAACGCTCAACATGGGAAGTAATGGACGAAATAAGCGTTAAAATGCAAGAAGTTACCGATGTGCGTGCATTTGCCATTATGCGCCGTGGTATCGGCGGTGGTGGCTCATCTCGCCCAATTGAGTTTGTATTGCAAGGTAATGATTATGCGCAACTAGCCGATTGGCGTGACCGTATAATTAAGCGTGCCGAGCAAAACCCAGGTTTAGTAAGAATCGATCATGATTATAAAGAAACCTTTCCGCAATTTTTAGTCAGCATAGATAAAAACAAGGCCGCTGATTTAGGCGTTTCTGTATCTGATGTAGGCCGTACACTTGAAACAATGCTTGGCCAGCGCCGTGTTACAACCTTTATTGACCGTGGTGAAGAATACGATGTAATTTTAAAAGGGACTAAAGAAGACTTTACTAACCCTACTGACATTTCAAATATATACCTTAAATCACGAAGCGGTGAACTAGTCCCACTTGATAGCCTTATCAGCTTAAAAGAAGAAGCAACCGCATCGCGCTTAAACCGATATAACCGTATGCGCGCAATTACATTAAGCGCCAACTTAGCCGACGGTTATACGCTTGAGCAAGCGCTTAACTTTTTAAACGAAGTAGCCGCGCAAGAAAACGATATAGATGGCGCCGTAGATTACAAAGGCGAGTCGCAGCTTTATTACGAAGGCGCATCAGCGATGACCTACGTATTTATACTTGCACTCACCGTTACCTTTTTAGTACTGGCAGCGCAGTTTGAAAGCTTTATGCATCCGTTCGTCATTATGCTTACCGTACCACTTGGTTTAATGGGCGCTATGTTCGGACTTTGGGCTACAGGACTTACTTTAAATATTTACAGCCAAATAGGTATTGTCATGCTCATAGGGCTAAGTGCTAAAAACGGTATTTTGATTGTAGAATTTACTAACCAACTGCGCGATAAAGGCGTTGAATTTAGTGAAGCTATTTTGCAAGCAGCAACTCAGCGTTTGCGCCCTATTATTATGACCTCGCTGACTACGGTTATGAGTTCGGTACCTTTAGTACTTGCTTCAGGTCCGGGCGCTGAAAGCCGTATGGTGATAGGTGTAGTCGTGTTTACTGGGGTTATTGTATCGACCCTACTAACGCTTTTTGTTGTACCTGCTGCATATTATGCACTTGCACGTAACACTCAATCACCTGAGTTTTTACAGCAAAAATTAGACAAACAAGCTGCTGAAAAACCTTTCGAAGAGATCTAGCCTCTTAATTGCGCCGTAACCTTGTTGTTGCGGCGCATACAATTTATGCTCGCCCTTAAACCCCATATACATTTTAGGAATACTTATGAGCTCAACAACGCAAGTAGCAACATTTGGTGGCGGCTGTTTTTGGTGTATAGATGCTGCATTTAGACGTGTAAATGGCGTACTAACCGTAAGCTCTGGCTACACCGACGGTGAAACAAATAACCCAACATATGATTCTGTATGCTCAGGCACAACCGGTCACGCTGAGGTTGTTAAAATTGAATTTGACGCGACTGTAGTTAGCTTTGAAACACTCTTAGCAATGTTTTTCACACTGCATGATGCAACACAATTGAATCGCCAAGGTAACGATATAGGCACACAATATAGAAGTGTGGTTTACTATCGCGATGAAGCTCAACTTAAGCAAACCAACGAAATGATAGCTCAACTGCAAAGCCATGTTGCTGAGCCAATCGTGACAGAAGTCAGCCCTGCCACTACGTATTACCCAGCAGAGCATTATCACCAAGATTACTATAACGAAAACCCACAGCAGGGTTACTGTAGTATTTTAATAGCACCTAAGTTACACAAGTTTGAAACCGTATTTAAAGAGTTCTTAGCTGACTAGCTAATTTGAGTAGTTAAACTTAGCCACACATTAAAAAGCCCGACATATGTCGGGCTTTTTAATATTAATAAATACCGTTAAAACTGGTAGCTTGCGCCTGCAAAAAAGCGACGCTCTGGCGTGTTGTAGTAATACACTTCACCCGTTGTAAAATCAGCGTTTGAATCAACAGCGTTATACTCTTTATCAAATAAGTTTTCTACACGAAGCGAAACTTCAATATGTTCATTTACTTGATAATTACCCGCTAAGTTCCAAAGTGTATAAGAGCCTAAGCGAGTCACAGCACCTTGTCGGTCGCTACGGTATTGCATGTCTAAGCTTGCATCAAAAGCACCAAACTGTTTTGCAAGTTCCCAGTTAAAAGTACGTTTAGCAACATTACGTAACTCTGCGCCCGTTTCTTCGTCTTCAGCGCTTAAGTAAGCAAAGTTAAGGTTGCTATCAAAACCAAAAAACTGCTGAGATAAGCTAAATTCAACCCCTTCGTAGCGTGCTTCATTTAAGTTGATAGGAAAAAAGTTAGAATCTAAAGATATCTTATCTTCAATATCATTTCTAAAAATAGCAACGTCAATACTTGCTATATCAAAATCTACATTTAACCCAATCTCTTGATTTAATGATTTCTCAGGCTCTAAATCAGGATTAGATGAAGGTGGAAAACCAGGAAAAGCCGGAAAGTATAAATCGTTAAATGTAGGTGCTTTAAAACCAGTGCTTTGGCTTATGCGGAACGTGGCGTCTTCAGATAAATGATAACCCGCAGCAGCTGTATATGTTGTTTCGTCGCCAAATTGTTCATCATCGTCTTGGCGAATTGTTAAATTAGCTAACACTTTTTCAGCATTGTAATAAGCCCCAACAAATACTGCTAATACATCACGCTCTTGCACATCATACTGCGTTGAACTGTGCGATACATCATCGTTGTACCAGTTAACACCACCGCTAATATTAAGCTCTTCAGATAATATATATTGACCGTTATAATCAAATTGCACACGTTTCGTTATAAAATCATTTACACCAAATGCTGAGGTATCGTGAGAATCATCTGTTGAAAGCGCTAAATCAATACTATGCGTTTGGTTAGTGTAGTTTTTACTCCAACCTGCAGAAAGCTGATAGTTTTTAAAATCACCTGTTTCTATAGTACTTGTGGCTGGACTAAAGCGACTGTCGTAATCTGCATAGCCTTCACTGTATTGGCCTAATAACTTAAAGTCGCCGTAATGTGCATCGGTGTAATTTACTTTAAAACCAAGGTTTTTATTTTCATAGCCATCTTCATCTGGTGCTACGCCTTGCAGTGCATCAAAGTTATCTGTTTTTTCAAAGCCTGCGTTAAATGCTGTTGTTATATCATCTGATTTTACAGAGCCTGCCACTTGATAATTTTGATAAGAGTCAGAACCAAATGTAGCGCTTAGGGATAAGTTATCTGACTCACGCGTAATAATATTAATAACACCAGCGAGTGCATCAGAGCCATAAACAGCCGCGCGAGAGCCTTTAATAATTTCTATGCGTTCAATACTATTTAGAGGAACATTATTTAGTGCTTTTTGACCAAGTGTTGCTGAGCCTGTACGTACACCGTCAATTAAAATCAACGTATCGCCAGAGCCCGTACCACGAAGTGACACACCTGTATTTTGACCAAAACCACCGTTTGGATTAACCTGAAAACCCACTCGCGTGCTTAAAAGTGTAGGTAAATCGCGTACGTTACTTGCTTCTATTTCAGCACGTTCAATAACATTTACACTCGCTAAAACGTCGTTAATTGATTGCTCAAACTTATTAGCTGTAACGGTTATTTTTTCAATTGATTGCTCTGCACCAGACACAGAAAATGAAAGCGCAGCAGAAATTGCAACGCCTAGAGTTGTTTTGTTTAACATGATGTCCCCTACCTTTGCCCACCGCAAAGATTTAAGTAAGTAAGATTGCATCAAGGCCGGTCTCCGGACTCAGCAAGCATATAAAACATGCAATACTTTACCGTTGCGGGGGCAGTGTTGGGCTTGTAGTCATCATGAAAACTCACCAACTTCCCGATTATCCTGCTAAAAAAATCATTACATGAAGTGGCTAGCAAGCACCTTGAAAATATGCCGCTATTGTGGGTATTTTGTTTATAAATGTCAATGGACGTCTATACAGCTAAAGATAGATTCATCTATGATAAATACGAAAAATAACCTCACAAAAAAGCCAAACATTGCTGCTTAGCTTTTATTAATACATTTTATACACTCGTTAGCTAGGTTCTAGCTGGTGTACTTTAGTCGCGAAAGTTTTTAAACTGAAAAGGCTGACCTAGCTCAGCGCTACGCACTACTTGCATAGCCTCTTGAAGATCGTCACGCTTTTTACCAGTAACGCGTACTTCTTCGCCTTGAATAGCGGCTTGAACTTTAACTTTAGAGTCTTTAATGGCCTTAACTACTTTTTTAGCCATGTCTTTTTCGATACCTTGCTTTAAGCCAACGTTACGAAATACATTTTTACCTGCACGAGTAATATCTTGAAGCTCTAAGCTTGATACATCCATACCACGCTTAGAGATTTTGTTTGCCAAAATATCAAACAATTGCATAACTTGAGAATCAGCTTCAGCTTTTAATTTAATTGTTTTGTCATTTAATTCAATAGATGCATCAACACCTCTAAAATCAAAACGGGTCTCTAGCTCACGGTTGGCGTTGTCAACCGCATTTTTAGCTTCGTTCATTTCTACTTCAGATACAATATCAAATGAAGGCATTGGTTTCTCCTAACTATTTAATCTTAATTTTATGTGGCAATTATAACGCTAAAATTATAATTCTTTACATTTTTCTGCATCTTGTTCAGGTGCGATACTAAATTAGTTTGATATACTGCGGTCTCTTTTTTAAGCGATTTTAGGATTTGTCGTGACAAGGCGTGTTTACCAAGCAATTTTTTTAATTAGCATTGTGGCTTTTACCCTTTTATTTGCTAAAGAAATAAAAGGTGGCGTTGTAAATTTATTCCCTCATGTTGATAAAGTCGCTCATTTTGGGATTTTTTTTATACTAGCCATAATAATGGATAAAGCGTTTAAACTTCCTTTATATGCGCAAATACTTTTATTGGCAGGCTATGGCGCATCTATAGAAATAATGCAAGACGCACTCCCGTATAGGCAGGCATCACTCGGTGATTTTTTTGCTGATTTTGCAGGTGCTGCAAGCTACTTTTTACTTAGAGTAATTTTTACATCTCGAAAAAAGAACCCATATGGCTAATATTTTAATCGTTGGCGATGGTGCTATTGGCTTATTACTTAGCCACTTTTTAAGCGCATCGCATAATGTCAGTGTTTTAACTCGTAAAAGCCCAAAAAATACCCGCTTTTATAGTCGAGGTAAAGGGACCTCTAAAAAAATTGACGCTCAATTTATTTCATTAAATCAGCTAAATAAAGCTGCTGAATTTGATGTTGTTTTATTTACTGTTAAAGCTTTTCAAGTACTTGATGCGTTTTCACAAATAAAGCCATTTTTACCAATTCATTGCTCTATTGTACTTTCGCATAACGGAATGGGTAATGTTGATGAGGTAAATAGCCAACTAAACACCCATCAAGCACTCTACTTTTTAACGACAAGCATAGCGGGCTTTAAATCAAACCAATATATTGTGCAACACACTGGTGAAGGACAAAGCGTTATTGGTGGCTGTAATGAGCTAGCACTTCAAAATAGTGCGCCAATAGCTGATATTTTTAAAGTAATACCCAACCTAACATTTACTAATAACATTCAGCAGCTTCGTTTTGAAAAACTACTCGTAAATATTGCCATTAACCCATTAAGCGCTTTAAGTAATGTAAGAAATGGCGAATTACGTGCACCTAAGTACAACACAATAATTTTTAATGCACTCACTGAAGCATGTAATATTGCAAAGGCTCAAGGGCTTAATATTCCATTAATTAAAGCACTCAATACCGCTTATAAAATAATGGAGTTAACCGCAAATAATTACTCATCAATGCAGCAAGATCTAACGTATAAAAGAGAAACTGAAATCTCAGCTATATGCGGCTATATTAGCCAGCAAGGTAAACTTCACGGTATTCCAACGCCTTACAACGATGAGTTACTTGTCAAAATTAAGGCAAAAAAAAGCGTGGTATAAACCACGCTTACATAAGCTTTAACTTTACGGGCGATAAACTTTTACAGTTTCGAAGCCCTGTTCGTGCAGCATAAGTGCCTGTAGTTGGCTCATTACGCCTCTGTCACAATATAAATAGTAGTCGGTGTCTTTTGGTAAATCACCAAACTTAGTCGCCAGACGAAAGAACGGTAAATGCACCACTTCAACACCGTCGATTTCTAGCGGTGCAGCTTCTTCTTCTTCTGGTGAACGAATATCAACTACCACAGAGCCTACAGGTAAATCAGCAACCGATTCAGCTTCTTTAAGTTCTTGTTTGGCTTCAACGTCAATATCACGCACATCCATTATACGTGCGTTATTTACTACGGTATCTAGCACATCAAAATCGAACTTTTCTTCTTCGGCTTCTATTACTTCAATCTTGGCTTTAACTGTCGGTTTTTTAGAAATAACACCACAGTATTCAGGCATTGTTTCTGCCATTTCAGCTGTACCAATTTGGCGAGCAAGATTAATAATTTCTTGTTTATCATTTTGAATTAGCGGGCGTAAAATAAGCGTTTCAGTAACACGGTCAATCACGCTTAAATTCGCTAATGTTTGACTAGATACTTGGCCAATACTTTCACCAGTGACAAGTGCCTGAATGTTTAACTTTTCAGCCACTACACTTCCAGCTCGCATCATCATACGTTTAAGCACAACACCCATTTGGCTGTTTTCAACGTTTTCTAAAATTTCAGCAACAACAGGTTCAAAATCAACCGTTACAAATTTAACTTTATGTGTAGAGCTGTATTTTTTCCATAAGTAGTAACTTGCTTGCTTAACACCAATTTCGTGCGCTGCGCCACCTAGATTAAAGAATAAAAAGTGCGTACGTGCGCCTTTACGAATCATTTGATAACTTGCTACGCCAGAGTCAAAACCACCAGACATAAGCGACAACACATCTTCTTGCGTTGGTAGTGGAAAACCAGCCATACCAAAATGCGTTTGCGAAACAATGTAAGCTTTGTCGTCTTTTACTTCTAAACGTATTGTTACTTCTGGACGGCTAAGTTTAACGCTTGCGCCTTCAATATGTTGATTCAATCCACCACCAACATAACGCTCTAAATCAGTTGAGGTAAAGTCATGTTGACCTATACGCTTAGCACGAACACAAAAGGTTTTACCTATAATTGTATGCCCAACTAACGCTATTGTTTTTTGGTAAATATCATCAAGAGTTTCGAATTGTGTTTCGGTTACTTCAATAAATTGAACGATGCCAGGTATGCGTTTAAGGCTATCGATAAAATCTAAACGAACTTGCGCATCTTCAAGCTTTGTAACAACTGAAATATTATCCCAGTTATTTCTAACTTGTACTTTTTCGTCAACACGGCGCAATACAATTTTAATGTTATTTTCTAACACTTTAGTAAAGCGTTTACGGACTGAACGGCTTTTAATGGCTATTTCAGGATGTAGTTTGACGATAAATTTAAGCATAGTTCACTCTTAGACTGCGGGAATTCGCGCTCCCAGGCATTTGGCGCGCGATTATAGCAAAAAATTCAGCGTCTAGGAAACAGCCAATGACTAGCGATTAGGCAACAGTTTGCGCGTGTTGTGCTAATTCGGTGTATTTTTCGCGTAGCAGGTTCATTTTATCGATACTTTTATCAGTACTATACGCTCTAAACAATGTAAGTACTTTTAAAATACCGTGATATATATCTTGCTCAGCAAGGGTACCGCTTGGCCTGCGGGCTTTTATATAAGGCGTCCAAAAGCTAACCGTTAGCTTAAGCGTATGGGCTAAATCAATGACATCTTGCTCATCAATTGCAATCATTTCACTGTCGCGAAGCCCCAGTATAATTTTTCGCACTTGTTCTAATAATTCGAGTTGGAAATCAATGTAAGCTTGCTTCAAATCAGCGTCTCTGGCGAGTATATCGCCGAGGTTGTCGTAAAAAAAATGATAGCGCCACATCAATTCAAACAACGAATCTAAATAAGCTGTTAAGTGGTTAAATGCATCGTCATTTTTGTTGATAGGTTTAAATTGCGTACTTAAATGATCGCGATATAACGCAAATATATGACGAATAATGTCTTCTTTATTTTTAAAATGGTAGTAAAGATTACCGGGGCTCATCCCTAAATGCGACGCTATATGATTGGTTGATATTGCACGCTCACCTTGCTCATTAAATAACGAAATACTGGTGTGTATTATTTTATCCTTGGTATTCATACGCTAATACTCTAATTATCTTATGCACTACATTACACTAAAAATAGACCACGCAGTATAAACAAATATTATCGATTAAAACACACTTACTCCTTAACCATCATTAGGAACTGAATAAATAATCTATTTGGGCAAAGCTGATTTGTGCCCTAAACACTGTTAAACTAACGCTAAAATAATAAATAGTGAATATTATGAACGTTACTGCAATTTACCCAGGCACTTTTGATCCGCTTACCAATGGGCACACAGACTTGATTCATCGTGCTGCAAAAATGTTTGATACCGTATTAGTTGCTGTTGCCCACAACCCAAGTAAAAAACCCTGCTTTACCCTAGAAGAACGTGTTGAACTTGCTAATACCATTTTGAGTCATTTAGGTAATGTTAAAGTTATCGGATTTTCAGGCTTGCTGGCTGACCTTGCGCGCGATCATAATGCTAATGTGCTTATTCGTGGTATTAGGGCTGTATCTGATTTCGATTATGAATTTCAGCTCGCAAATATGAACCGTCGCCTAAACCCCGATTTAGAAAGTGTATTTTTAACGCCCGCAGAGCGAAATTCATTTATTTCATCAACACTCGTTAAAGAAGTAGCACGTCACAATGGTGATGTAAGCGAGTTTGTGGACCCTGTAATTGTCAAAGCGCTAAAAACTAAATTGGGCTGTGGTGCCCAATAGTAATTTACTGCGTTAGCGCATAACTCGTATGCGCTAATTTAGCTTTGATATAGATGATGTCTTTAATTTTTTAATTAACCAAACCAGCTTCAGTAAGTCTTTATTGATAATTAATATTAGTGCCATCGTAATATCAATAACAAGCATAAAGAAACCATACAGCATCCACAGCCACCAAAAGTCCCAATTGCCATAAAGAGTATTATCAATATACATGCCCATAAACAGTGAGGCATTGATACAAAGCCCTACAATAAGATAATAAAATCCGTACGGTATTTTACGTCCTAAAAAAATACGCCACATAAGAATAGCGGCAATTGTTAGTACATCAAATATAAACAACTTTAAATGTGGAGCTGCAGTAGTTATGTCCATAAATAAACTAGATGTGTACGAAGCCATCATAATAAAGCAAAGATGAACTCGGCTTTTATCTTGCTTATTAATAGCAATTGATAGAGTGAACAAAAAAGCAAAAACAAAAAGCCATGTAATAAGTATTCCAAAATATTCATTAATTGAATTTAATTGCCAAAATAGACCCTCCATTCTATTCAACCTTTTTATGAATGCTTTTTGTACTGCCAAATAAATAACGTTTTAATGCAACCAAACCTAAAAAGTCTTTATTAATTAGGAGAGCTAAAAGCATTGTTAAATCAGAAATTATTTGCCCGATTACATACAAGGCCCAAAACCACCAGTAGTCTAAATTTCCTAAAACAATACTGTCGTAGTGCATTCCAAAAAAAACAAATGCGTTAAAGCTAAGTCCAACTAAAAGATAATAAAAGGCTATAGGGAGGCTTTTACTAAAATAGCTCCGCCATATAATCAGAAAAAATATAGTTACGATATCAAATATGAAAAGGGTCAAATGAGGTGTGTTGCTAAAGGGATCCATAAAAATACTTGAGGTGTAAGATACCACCATAATGAATGCAAGCTGTGTGCAGCTTTTGTCATACTTGTTAATGCTAATAGACAAATTATATAAAAAAGCAATAACAAAAGACCATGTAATAAAAATAATTATATAGTCGTATAAACCAGCCAGCCTCCATAGAAAGTCAGGCATGGCGTGACCTGTTAAATTTTTCAGTTAAAAATTTAGTAAACTTAACTAAACCTAAAAAATCTTTGTTAAAAAAGAGAATAGTTACCATTGTGAGATCGACTAAATTGATAACTATTAAATAAAAATTCCAAAGCCACCAATAATCAACATTATCTAGTACATAAATATCATAGTGCATAAAAAGGTGCAGGGTTGAATTTATAGTCAAACCAGTTAGAAGATATATATAGGCAACATCCCTTTTTAGAAATCGCCTTAGAAGTGTAAGAGCTATAATAGTTAAAATATCAAAACATAAAAAATCAAGATAAGTTACCGTATTCATATTTGTAAATATACTAAATGAATATGAAACACTCATAACCAAAGACAAATACACTTTTTCTTTATTAGGCTTATTAATCGAATGAGCAAGGGAATACAAAAAGGCCATAAGGAATCCCCATTGTACAAATGCACCTATGTACAAAGAAACTGTTGGGCTAATTAAAAGTTCATTCAATATTTTTCAACTTTTTAAAGTTCAATGCAGCACCCCTTTTAAAAATGGTATTTTTATTGAATACTAGTGAAAGAATCATTAAAACATCGAACATATTTCCGCCAATAGAATAAACACTCCAATACCACCAAGGCTCATAGTTATATAAAACGTATAGGTCATAATATATTACGAGGGTGAGTACAGCATTTATTGTTAACGAAATTATGATTAAGTGAAAAGCTACAGAACGTTGGAGTACTTTGAAGCACTGTAAAGTTAACAAAGCTAAAATTGTAATGAAATCGTAGAGTGCCCAGCTTAAATATAAATTTTCTAATAAATCTATGTAGCCACTAAAAATATATGAGCAGAGCATAAGCGCAGATAAATAAACAGGAGACTTACTTTCCTTATTTATATTAATAGCTAAACAGCATAAGAAAGCCATTAAAAAGACCCCTTTGGGAGAAAGCTCCTACATAATCCGTTAAGGCTTCAGTAACGTACATATTAAACTAGGTTAATTTGTGGGTATCGTTTGATTTGAAGTAACTGAGGGTTTTGTTCTTTAACTTATGAAGACCTAGGAAGTCTCTATCAACAATTAATGCGACTATCATAATTAAGTCCATTAAATTAACTGCGTATGTATAAACATCCCAAAAAAACCATCGTTCCATATTTCCGAATATATACATATCTAAATACATACAAAAAAAGAAAATCGAATTTATAGACAATCCAACAATTAAATACAAAAAAGAAGGTGTTGTTTTTTCGGTTATTTTATATATGCATATTAACGCTAAAATAGTAGAAATATCATACAAAGCCCAATCCAAGTATATTGAGTTTTTAATAGAAAGCCATGTATAGAAGTAGTCAGATAAGGTATAAGATATCATCATAATAAATGAACTGAGCAGAAGAGTTGTACCTCTTTTTAAATCTAATGAGTATACAAACACATTAAAAAAGAAAGTCATCAGAAATCCCCACATCGTAAAAGCAGACAGTGAGAACAACCCAAAAAGCTCAGTTAGAATCATTTAAAACCTTAAATTATTACTTTGGTCTGACAGGCATTACACTGCCCCCGCCACGTTGTAAGCTATCACTACTTGCTGCAGCAATAGCCTCTTGAGAAATGCTTACTGTATCAGATTGCAGGGTTTTAGGGCTAGCAGTTTGTTCCATTGCAGGCTTTAATTGTTGTGTTTTATTATATGCTTGCATTTGTACTTGGTTATTCGCTGAAATTTGCATGTTATTAATCCTTATAAAATTATAGTTTGCGCAACTTTTATCACGCTATTATATAGGTAAACATGTTACCTGTTTTAATCTAGGTAGCCATTTTTGCCACCCACCTATAATAAAGCAACCTGTATGCCAACTTTATTTGACACTTTAAAAAATGCAACAGATCAAACCAGTTTGTTTTAGATATAAAAAAACGCACAGGGATAACCGTACGTTTTTTGTATCCAGGGAGTTTAAGCCACGTATTTACACGGGATCTCCACACTTTTACTTGGCTTTAAAATAAATTCCATAGCAACTTCATCGCAATTTTCTTTACGAAGACAAAGCTCACAATCTTTCATTACTTTTTCTGGCAAACTGTCTTTAGTGCAAAAGGTAAAGCGCTGCTTTTCGAAAAAGTCAGGCACACGCGTTAGTACAATAACTCTATTCAACGCCAGTTTTTTAGCTTTAATTAACAAATGCTCAACGAGTTGCCGCCCCTGCCCAGTAACAACGCTTTGAGGATCAATACCTAAAGAGCGAATTTCAGCAAGACCTGTATCATATATATACAGCGAGGCACAGCCCGATACCTTACCGTTAATTTCAGTGACCGCAAATTCATTTATAGAATGCACCATGTCACTTTTAGCTCTAGGTAGATTTTCGCCAACTGTAGCCCAATGCTGAATGAGCTTAGCTATAGATTCAACGTCATCTAGATTTGCATCACGAACCGTTATTTGCTGTTTTTTTTTGGCTTCTTTAATTGCACCAGTTACTTGCTCAATCGATGTGCCGCCAAGAGCTTGGCGCGCTTTTATACACGCATCAATTTCTAATACCGGGTATACATCGTCTTCAAAAACATCATTAACTGATTTGTATTGCTCAAGCGAAAGCTCTTCTAGCGTTTTATTTTCGCTAATAGCAAGCTGAACAAGGACGCCTACAATGTGGTGCCCCTCTCTAAAAGGTACGCCTCTTGCGACGAGATAATCAGCAAGCTCTGTTGCATTAGCATGACCGCCTTTAGCAGCAGCAAGTGTACGATCTCCTCTGACCTTAACGCCCTTAATACAAGCTTGTGCCATATGAATACACGCAAGCCATGTTGGCATAGCGTCAAATATACCTTCTTTATCTTCTTGCATGTCTTTGTTGTAAGCAAGAGGGAGTGCTTTTAAGGTCATCATCATCGCACTAAACGCGCCAAATACACGACCCGTTTTACCACGGATAAGTTCTAATGCATCAGGGTTCTTTTTCTGTGGCATAAGCGATGAGCCCGATGTCACGTTATCTGCAAGCTCTATAAAACCAGCTTCACCCGAGTTATAAAATATTAAATCTTCTGACATACGCGATAAGTGAATCATCGAAATCGATGCACAGCTTAATAACTCTACAACAAAATCGCGATCAGAGACGCCATCAAGACTATTTTTAGTCGCACCAGTAAAACCCAAACCTTGCGCAAGTGCTTGACGATCAATTGGGTAAGCAGTACCGGCTAATGCACCACTTCCTAGTGGGCAAAAATTCATGCGCGCTTTCGCGTCTTGCAAGCGACTTTCATCACGCTCTAGCATTTCTACGTAAGCCATACACCAGTGGCTAAATAATACTGGCTGTGCTCGCTGTAAATGAGTATAACCGGGCAATATAGTACCAAGTTCACGCTCAGCTAAAGATACAAACTCGCCTTTAAGTTGCTCAATTGCTTTTAAAATATGCTCAGCGGTATCACGGCACCATAATCTAAAGTCTGTTGCGACTTGATCATTACGGCTTCGGCCTGTATGTAATTTTTTAGCTAAATCACCTACTTTTTCGATTAATGCAGCTTCAACATGCGAGTGAATATCCTCTGCGCCCGATGTAGCTACAGCGAGTGGATCAGCTTTTACTTCTTCAAGTAACTCATACAATGCTGCAACGAGTTCTTTGTGCTCATCACTCGATAACACATTAACTTGCTCAAGTGCGCCAGCCCATGCCACAGAGCCGATAATATCTTGCTCTGCTAACTGATAATCGAAGGGAAGAGAGTCGTTAAATTGCTTAAACGCCTCATCTGGACCCGTAGAAAAACGTCCGCCCCATAATGCCATGAAATATCTCCAAACCCTGTATTGCCCCTTTTACAGGGGCGTAATAATTTACTTTTTAGCGAGTGCTGAAATTCTGCTTGAAAGCGAGAATAAACGAATAAAGCCTTCAGCGTGTGATTGGTCATACACATCATCTTCACCAAATGTGGCAAATGCTTCGCTATATAAACTATTTGGCGACTGCTTTTGAACCGCAGTTACTTGACCTTTATATAATTTAAGTACGACTTCACCTGTTGCCACTTTAGAAAGCGCTTCTGCACCGGCTAAAATAGAATCTTTAAGTGGTGTAAACCAGCGGCCGTCATATACTAAATGCGAAAATTCACCACCCAGCACTTCTTTCCATTTACGGCTTGCTTTATCAAGCACTAGCTCGTCAATTGCTTGAAGTGCTGCCATGATAACTGTACCGCCGGGCGTTTCGTAGCAACCGCGTGACTTCATGCCTACCAAACGGTTTTCTACAATATCAACACGACCAACACCATGAGGTGATGCAATATCGTTTAATTTAACTAAACAGTCATATGGTTTAAGTTCTTCGCCATTTACAGCAACCACTTCGCCTTCAACAACTTTTAAAGTTACGAGTTCTGATTTATCTGGTGCTTGCTCTGGAGAATTAGTCCATGTCCATACTTGCTCAGTTGGTTGACACCATGGGTCTTCAAGCTCGCCACCTTCGTGTGAAATATGCCATGCGTTAGCATCACGGCTGTAAATTTTTGTCGCTGATGCTGAGCACGGAATGTCACGATCCGCCAAGTAATCAAGTAATGACTCACGGCTCGATAAGTCCCACTCACGCCATGGCGCAATTACTTTTAAATCAGGTGCGAGTGCTGCAAAGCATGATTCAAAACGAACTTGGTCATTACCTTTACCAGTACAACCATGAGAAAGTGCATCAGCGCCTACTTTACGCGCTATTTCAACTTGCGCTTTAGCTATAATTGGGCGCGCCATAGAGGTACCTAATAAATAAGTGCCTTCATAAATTGAGCCCGTTTTAAGTGTTGGGTAAATGTAATCACTTACCATTTCATCTTTTAAGTCAACTACATAACATTCAGATGCACCAGAGGCAATTGCTTTAGCTTCTACGCCTTCAAGTTCTTCTGCCCCTTGACCTACATCTGCTACAAACGCAACAACTTCACAACCATAGTTTTCTTTTAACCATGGCACAATAGCCGATGTATCAAGACCACCTGAATAGGCTAAAACGACTTTTTTAATTGAACTCATAGGTGTTCCTTAACAAAATTTGGATTTAATAATGTAACTAGCAGAGCATTTTGCGCGTGCATACGATTCTCTGCTTGTTGAATAATTTTAGATGCTGGACCATCCATTACCTCTGAGGTAATTTCAAATTCACGGTGCGCCGGTTGGCAGTGTAATACCGTCGTAGCACCGGTTTGATCTAGCAATGCCTGATTTAGCTGATATGGCATATACTTGGCTTTAACTTGCTCAATTGGTGTTGTATTACCCATTGATACCCAAGTATCTGCGTAAACAACATTTGCGCCAACAGCAGCTTCAACTCTGTCGCTCACCATAACTGATGCACCGTTCATTGCTGCAATCTGCTCTGCTTTTTTAAGTATTTGTGAATCTGGTGAGCACCCTTTTGGTGTTACAGCTACAAAATCTGTACCTAGTGTAGCTGCTAACAACATCAATGAATGAGTTACGTTATTACCTTCACCTAAGTAAGCAACTTTAAGCTCACTTACATCTCCATGTACTTCTTGAAGCGTTAAAAAATCAGCGAGTGCTTGGCACGGGTGATACAAATCACACAAACTATTAACCACCGGTACCGATGAATATTCACCTAATGTAGTTAGCGTACTGTGTTGATTAACACGCGCTACAATCCCGTCAGCCCATGTTGAAATATTAAGAGCGAAATCTTTAATTGATTCGCGTGCACCCATAGCGCCATTTTGCTGATCTAAATAAACCGCGTGACCACCAAGACGATTAATACCTATATCAAATGATAAACGCGTACGTAAACTTTGTTTTTCAAATAACGTTACAACCGATTTACCAGCTAATACTTGGCTGTATTTCTCTGGTTTTACTTTAATGTCTTGCGCTAACTTTAGTAAATTAAGTGCGCCTTCTTGGTCTAATTCTAAACCGGTTAAAAAATTCTTAAACATAATAAACCTATGGTGTAATTTTAGTTCCGACATGCTTGCCTTCAAGCAAGTCAGTTAAATTTTCTGGCTTTTGCCAGCTGGAAATATACACACCGCGTCGTAAATGTTGGGCAGCGTGAAGGCTGGTCTTAACTTTGACCTCCATCCCGCCCACAATTACTCCTTCATCTATTAAAGTATCAATGTGTTTTGTGTCAAGTTGATGTAAGGGCTGCTTATTTGCGTCAAGCACCGCTTCTACATCAGTCATAAAAATAAGTTCTGCGTTTAAATTACTAGCAATAGCCGCTGCAGCTTCATCAGCATTTACGTTATACCAAAGGCCTTGCTCATCAAAACCGATAGAGCTAACGATCGGTAGCCTGCCAATTTTAAGTAAATCGTTAATAATAGAATCATCGTTACTTGTACATTTACCTACTAAACAAAGTGCTTTTAACTTTTGAGTAGCAGTAACACCCGCTTCATACAAACTTAACCCAACCGGTTTATGCCCTGCACTAATAGCCTGAGTCATTAATTGTTTATTGGCACAACCTGCTAGTGCACCTACGATGTAAGGCATTTGCTCTGCAGGGCTGATACGCAAACCTTGGTGCTTAGCACTGGCAAAACCAGCTTCTTTTAGCCAAGTATCAACAAGTGCACCGCCACCGTGTACAATTACAAACTGAGCATTTTGTTGCTCATTAAGTACATCAAACAATGCTTTAGCCGCGTTTTCTGTATTAAGTACAGCACCACCTAGTTTAATAACCCACGTTTTTTTACTCATTTAAAACGCTCCTTTTAAGCCCGTGGTATGCTCTAAATTCATTGATAGATTAATACACTGTAAAGCTTGACCTGCAGCGCCTTTTAATAAATTATCTATTGCTGCAATAACAATTAATTGCGATCCTTGCTGCTGCCAACCAATATCAACATAAGGTTGCTTAGCTACACCTTTTATTGATGGGATTTTATCGCCTAATAAACGAATAAGTGGCTCATCGGCAAGTACCTGATACGCTTGTGTTACTTGCTCACTTGTTACCTCAGGCTTTAACTGCACATAAATAGTTTCTAAAATACCACGAGGAAAATTGCCTAAGTGCGGCGTAAATAAGACTTGGTGACCAAGATGTTGCTCAATTTCAGGACCGTGGCGATGATTAAACAAACCATAAGGTGCAAGCGACACTTCACAAAAATGCGTTCCTACACTGGCTTTACGCCCTGCGCCGGTAACTCCCGATACCGCATTAATAATAATACTCTGTTCGCTTAATAAACCGGCTTGTTGCAAAGGCTTTAATGCATTTAGTGCGGCCGTTGGGTAGCATCCAGCAACAGCGACTAACCGTGCATTGGCAATAGCTTCGCCATTCCACTCAGCTAAACCATAAGCAGCTTTATTTAATAGCTCAGGATGTTGGTGCTCAAAACCATAATATGTAACGTAATCATCATTGCTTGCAAGGCGATAGCCACCAGATAAATCAAATACCTTTTTACCCATTGCTAAAAAACGCGGTGCTAAATCAACACTCACTTTATGGTCTGTACATAAGCACACATAGTCAGCACTAGTTTGAATGTAATCAAAAGCTGATTCACCAAGAGGGAGTAATGGTAAGTCGAGCAAGCCTAGATGTTCAGGATATAAATCACTTAGCAATTTATTTTTATCTAAGCTGCCTTCTGATACATAACAACCCGCTAAAGTTAAGTTTGGGTGTTTAGCAACTAAACTTGCTAACTCTGCGCCGCTGTAACCGCTTGCGCCAATAATCACTACATTCATTTGTTACTCGTTATCTTAAAATTAGTTGTTACTTGTCTATCTTGTTCGCTTAAACTAGCCTTGGCGCTAATTTAGCCTTTTATTAATGAATTTTGATTATCGTCGCATTGTTTTCATAACGTTACTTTAATATATTTATGCTTAAAAAGTGAATTGATATTCATCATAAATACTTTTATATTGTTATGCAATTAAATTGAATACTTATTTTGGATTTTTTTATGCCTTTGCCATCGTTTATTTCTATGTATCAACAATTGATTGCAGCTCCGTCTATCAGTGCAATTGAAGATAGTCAGTGTATGAGTAATAAAAGCGTAATTGAACTACTTGCGAGGTGGTGCGAAACACTTGGCTTTACATGTGAAATCATTGAATTAGAAGGAGGTAAAGGTCGCTATAACTTATTAGCTAAACGTGGCAAAGGAGATGGTGGATTAATGCTCGCGGGCCACACCGATACTGTCCCGTTTGATGATAGTCGCTGGAATCATAATCCGTTTAAACTTACCGAACTCGACAATAAATTATATGGGCTCGGTAGCATTGATATGAAAGGTTTTTTTGCGTTTGTATTACAAGCGATTAGTGAACTTGATGAAAAGCAGCAAACCCAGCCTATCTTAATACTCGCCACTGCCGACGAAGAAACCACAATGGCAGGTGCACAGCAAATATGTAAGCACCCAAATTTAAAACCTGCGCGATGTATAATTGGTGAACCTACTGATATGACACCGGTATTTACACATAAAGGACATATGAGTACAGCGATTAGAGTAATTGGACGCTCAGGTCATAGCTCTGATCCCGAACGTGGTCTCAACGCCATAGAAATCATGCATAAAGTGACTTCAAAATTATTGTTCTTAAAAGAGCAGTTAAAGCATAAGTATTCATTAAGCCACTTTGAAATACCTTACCCAACATTAAATTTTGGTAATATTCATGGCGGCGACAACGCTAACCGAATTTGTGCTTGCTGCGAAATGCATATAGATATGCGCCCATTACCAGGTTTGAGTGTAAAAGAGTTACAAGCATTAATACTTGATGCAACGAAAGAGATAAATCAACAATACCCCAATGCGGTCAGCGTAATTGATTTACACGAGCCAATACCAGCCTTTACTGGCAACACCGACAGTGCTTTAGTGATATTAGCTGAAAAAATAGCAGGGCAAAAAGCAATAGCTGTTAATTACTGTACTGAAGCACCTTTTATTCAGCAATTAGGGTGTGAAACAATCGTTATGGGGCCGGGCTCAATAGATCAAGCCCATCAGCCTGATGAGTTTTTAGCAATGGAAAAAATAAAACCGTCACAAAAAATTATCAGTAACATTATTAAAGCCAGCTGTTTTAATATCAATTAACTTAATTAAGTGCCCTATTTTGAGATAAAAAAATCTTATCGATGACAACAGAAAATAATTATTTAGAGCAACTAGATACAAAATTTTTTGCCTAGTTCTAGCGTAATTTCCTTAACGTTAAATAGACCCTATATTTAAGCGGATTGGTATTACTCCTGTGTTCATACAGTTGTAAATAAGAAATTAGCGTTAGGTTTAATCCCTCAAGTTTATTAAGTAACCAAGTAAAAAAAAGACGCAATTAAGCGTCTTCTTGTTTTAAATTACACCCTATTAGCTACATATACTTACTGAGGTACTTTTTAAATACAGGATCTGTTTTAGCTAGTTCTTTTTGCTCGGCTAAAATATCTTTTAAAATAGCGCCTGATGTAAGTGGGTTTGCAAGGACCACTCTAAATACAACAGTAGGTTGATTATCGTATTTAGATGGCGTTAGGCGTGTACGTGATACAAACGAGCGACCAGACTCCCGCTGACGCTTTTGCATACTCGCAGTAAAACGATTAAGTGATGCAAAAATGTCTAAACGTGTTGTTGCATCAGCATCTTTTATTGCCTGCTTAATCTGTTTAGGTACATAACGATACGTTAGTAAACACAGCTCAGGCTCTGAAATAAGTTCGAAATCTTCATCTGCTTTAATTAAACCAGCAAAATAATGTGCTTTTTTTATACTACGATCGATTAACATCTCGTAGCCTTTACGACCAATAACACGTAAGCAAGCATGTACTAACATCGCCATACCTGGGCGACTACCTTCAAGCGTGTGACTACCTAAGTCTTTTGAACCTTTACGTAATATATACTCAGCATGGTGCTCTATTGCATCAGTTGCAGCAGGATCTTTAAATAAAACTAAACCAGCGCCCATGGGTACATACATTTGTTTGTGTGCATCAATGGTAATTGAATCTGCTCGCTCAATTCCTTTTAATAAAGGACGATGCGTGTTTGATAAAAGCGTCGCTCCTCCCCATGCAGCATCTACATGAAAATGGCAGTTAATATCTTGTGCCAAATCGGCCATTTCGTCCAGTGGGTCAATATTACCGGTTTCGGTTGTCCCCGCGACCCCAATAATGGCCATTACTTTAATGCCTTGCGCTTCAAGCTCACGTGCTTTTTCGCGCATCGCTATTACATCGACTTTATTATTTTCGCAGGTTTTAATACCAATTAAGTTATCGCGACCAATGCCGAGTAAATCAACCGATTTACCTAATGAATAATGTCCACGTTCTGATATTAATACCGCTAAACCTTTATAGCCATAATGCAGCATACCGGCAATTAAGCCTTGTGCGCCTATACCTCTAAAATCGCCATCCGGTTTTAATAAACGGTTTCGCGCAATCCAAAGCGCAGTAATATTAGCAACCGTACCACCAGAGCAAAATGCACCTAATGAGGTTTTAGCACTGTGCATCCATTTAGAATAAAATGAATCTTCTTGCCCATAAGCTAGATGATGCATCATCCCAAGTACTTGACGTTCAAGAGGCGTAAACGCTTTAGATGTTTCTATTTTTACTAGATTTTGATTTAGCCCTACCATCAGTTTTGACAGCGGTAATAAAAAATGCGGCAAAGCAGAGGTCATGTGACCAATAAAGCTAGGCGCAGCTGTATGCACAGAATGCGCAACAAGTTGCTCCATAATGTCTTGGGCATAAGCAGATACAAACGTTGGATCTTCTGGGATCACTGCCGATTGAAAGTCTTTTTCTATTTCATGTAATGGTTTTTCAATTGCCGCAATATTTTCGTTTAAGAAACCTGCTAAATTACTCGAAATTTCAAGCTCGATTTTGCTTAAAGTTGAGTCTGGCGCTTCAGGTACAGTAAATATACGCTTAAGGCTTTCTTTAGAGGCGACGGCACAACGCTTTTGATCCATCTCAATACCTAGTGTGTGTAGCTAAAACACGTGTTTGTCTATGAAACACGCCAAATTAAGGCGTTATTTTAAGTAACAGTGTTTTTAATTAATTGCGCTAACTTTACTGCAATATAACTAAAATGTCTCGCTTAAAGCCATAAAAGCAGACAAAGACATGACAAAAAAGTGATAATTTAATTAATATTTAAGCCTTGCCAATAAATAAGAATTAATTATTGGGCATTTATATATTTTGCGTATAATAAAAAAATAACAAAAAAGGGAAGCACATGCTAAAAGGAAGAGTAAGGGTAAGTTGGTTAATGGCGGGTTTTAGTCTATTTTTAATCAGTTTACTTACCTACGTTTATTATACTTACCAAACAACACGCGCAGATATAATGCACTCTGTTGATACGCGCTTACTTAACGCAGCCACCAGTGTTAAGCATATACTCGGCGATACATACCTAAATAAAGTTAATCAGGGAAAAACGATTAGTTTTTCTGATTATCAAAAAAAGAGTAAGCAACTTTCTGACTTTGCCCAAGCACTCAACATTGCTTATGTATACGCGATGGTACTTCAAGATAACAAAGTCTACTTTAGTGCATCGAGTTATACAAAAGAAGACCAAAGCAATGGCAAAGTAACCCAGTTTTTAGATCTTTACCCTGAAGCCACTAAGGCGAACATTAGTGCTTTTTATTCGACAGAGCCTGTATTTGAAATATCAGCAGATCAATGGGGACATTTTAAAACTATTTTTATCCCTTATGTTGATAGCACTAATGGTAAAACCTACATAACAGGTGCTGATATCACCATTTATGATTTAAACCAAAAACTTAAAGAAAGTGTATCAAAGGCGGCCGCTATGGCGAGCTTCTTTTTCTTTATCGCTATACTTGTTGCAACTATTTATATTTACTTACTCAAACGATCTTTAGCAACAGACTCCAGTACGGGCTTTGCAAATCATATAGCGCTTGAATACTTCCTAAAGCAAAGTAATGCGCACCATATGCAATTAGCTGTTATTTGGATTAACGAAATTGAAGACATAAATAGCTTTTATGGCACTGAGGTGGGCGATAAAGTAATGAAAAACTTGCTCATGCATTTTAAAAGTCGCTGCTCTGCTCGTTGTCATATTTATCGCTTAGCGACCAATAAACTGGTATTACTTGCACCAAAAGAAATTCCGTACGATGAGTTTAACGACTTAATCGAAACCTACAACTTTAATACCCCACTATTAACCGACCCGTTTATTTATATTACGTTGTGTGCCGGTATAGCCAGCGGTAACAAATCTTTGTTATTAGAAAATGCCCATATTGCGGCACTGCAAGCCAAACAAGGTCGTCATACCGTTGTTAATTACTCAAAAGCACTTCACGATGTAAAAGTGCAATATCAATACAATGTAGAAATGGCTAAAGAGGTTCGCGAAGCATTTGATAACAATCGTATTGTCCCTTACTTTCAACCTATTATTGATATAAACACTAAACGCGTAGTGCAGTATGAATGTTTAGCGCGCATGGTTACAGCAAGTGGTGAAATACTCAAGCCAGAGGCTTTTTTAAATGTAGTTACCCGTTCAAGAATGGATGGCTTGTTGACCCGTACTATATTCTCACAATGTATTAGCCGCTTTAGAAAAACAGATATTTGCTGGAGCTTAAATATAACCGCGCAAGATATGCTTGATCCTAGTTTGAGCGAATTTATAGCCGACGAATTAAAACGTTATCCACACCCGAGTAACATCACCTTAGAATTATTAGAAACACAAGCTATAGCTAATTTTTCAGAGGTAAAAGCATTCATAGGAATGGTTAAAACAAAGGGTGTAAAAGTAATCATTGATGATTTTGGCAGTGGTTATTCAAATATTTCTAACGTACTAAAACTTGAAGTTGATGGTATTAAGTTAGATGGGGCCTTAATAAAACAAATTGTTAACGATAAAGATATCTATTTGTTTATTGAACACATAGCAAGCTTTGCAAACCAACTTGGCTTACAACTCACAGCCGGTTCAGTAGAAAATACAACCATAGTGACCGCACTGAAAAAAGCGAATGTGACGCTGATGCAAGGTATTTATTTTGCTCCCCCAGCGCCACATGTTAATTCTCAAAGTGATGAAGAATTAATGAGCTAAATTGGTCATCACATTAGGTTAAATTAATAATGAGTCGGTGGCTTTGCTGGCCACTGGCCCAATATTTACGCTCAAAAGGCGTAATTGCATCGTCTGACTCATAAAGCGTTACTTCGCAAGGGTTGCCTGTTAATTCAAGTGCCCTAGCAAACTCCTTAACGTAAATATCCCAATTGCTGCGCACTTCTAATTGACCACCTAACTTAACAATAAATGGAAAAATAGCCGCGCCATGCCAGCGTCTACGAATATGCTTAGACTTAGGCCATGGATTTGGATACAACAAGTAATGGTGCGTAGGTTGCCAATTAGCAGCAACCGCTAAACGCCAAAAATCATTTAAATCAGCTTGAACTAAAATATATTGCCCGCTGTCGGTTTGCTTGTACTCAACATCGTGCTTATCTAATCGGTGTGATGACTTATCAATACCAATGACAAGTGCATCAGGATGGCGCTTAGCTAAGTTAGCTGAGCTTTCACCCACGCCACAGCACGAGTCTAAAATAAGCGGGCCATTAAAGGCCTGTACTTTAGCGTTTACTTCATCAAATGCGGCCTGAGTATGCGCTGCAATCGGTTTTTTAAACTCAGCCTCTAAGTGCTTATTTACTATTTCATCAAGCTTTTCGTGAATACCCGCTTGATTAGATACAATACTACGTGAATTTGCATCACTCATTAGTGTCTTAGCCCCACACCTTTTTTAATTAATGTAAGCGCTAATGTAAATAACGCTGTTATAAATACTAAAATAACCCCAAGCGCCACGCTTAAATCGACATCCGACACGCCTAAAAAGCCATAACGAAATGCGTTAACCATGTAAATTATAGGATTGATTTGTGATACATTTTGCCAAAATTCAGGCAATAACGATATAGAATAAAACACCCCTCCTAAGTAGGTTAATGGCGTTAGTATGAAGGTGGGGATAATGCTTATATCGTCAAAGCTATTTGCATAAATTGCATTAATTAAACCACCTAAAGCAAATACAGCCGAGGTTAAAATAACGGTCGCCATAATTACAAAAATATTATGAATTTGAATATCAACAAATAACAACGACACACAGGTAACTATAAAGCCCACCATAATACCGCGCGTCATACCACCGCCCATATAACCAAGCACGATAATGTAGTTAGGCACAGGTGCAACTAAAAGCTCTTCAATGCTTTTTTGAAACTTTGTTGAATAAAAACTAGAGGCTACATTGGAATAGGAATTAGTAATAACCGACATCATTATAAGACCAGGTACAATAAACTCCATGTAGCTAAAGCCACCCATATCGCCAATCCGTGAACCAATCAAGTTACCAAAAATAACAAAATATAAGCTCATCGTAATTGCCGGTGGTACTAAGGTTTGCACCCAAATACGTAAAAAACGAATGCACTCTTTAATCCATAAACTCTTTAAGGCTACGCCATATTTAAACATTTATTCGCCCCGCCCTTGCTCTAATAATCCTACAAATAATTCTTCTAGTCTGTTCGCTTTATTTCGCATACTCAAAACAGTATTACCTTGAGTTGTTAATGCACTAAATACCGCATTTAACCCCTGAGATTTAGCGACTTCAACTTCAACAGTGTGATCGTCCGTCATGGTAAATTTATAGCCTTCAAGCGTGACAGGGTTTGCAGGCATTTTTAAATCTAAAATAAAGGTTTCTTTATCAAGCTTTGCAAGCAACGCTTTAATTGTGGTGTTTTCAACAATTCGGCCATTATCGATTATGGCGATGTTTTTACACAGTAACTCAGCTTCTTCAAGGTAGTGTGTGGTTAAAATAATCGTTACGCCTTGCTCATTTATTTGGCGTAAAAAATCCCACATTGAACGGCGAAGTTCTATGTCTACACCTGCTGTTGGTTCATCAAGTATAAGCAGTTTTGGCTCGTGCATAAGTGCGCGGGCAATCATTAAACGGCGTTTCATACCGCCTGAAAGCGTACGCGCTTGTTTGTCTTTTTTCTCTAACAAACCAAGCTGCGCTAGGTATTTATCGGCGCGCTTGTGGGCTTCGCCGCGTGGCACACCATAATAACCGGCTTGGTTAACCAGTATTTGGCTAAGCGTTTCAAACTGGCTGAAGTTAAACTCTTGCGGCACGAGTCCTAAATGCGCTTTTGCAGCTTCTAGCTCGGTATCAATATCACAACCGAATACCTCTACTTTGCCTTTTGTTTTATTAACAAGTGACGAAATAACACCAATAGTAGTTGATTTACCTGCTCCGTTTGGACCAAGTAAAGCGAAAAAATCGCCCTCTTCAACTTGTAAATCAACGCCTTTAATAGCCTCAACACCATTTTTATAAACCTTGGTAAGGCCTTTTATATTTAAAGCAATATTTTGCTTATTCATTATTTACCCTCACCATAACCCCAACGTTTTGTTAGGTTATGTTCAATGTTTAAATGATCTAAAATTCTCGCCACCATAAAATCAACTAAGTCTTCAATACTTTGTGGCTTATGATAAAAACCAGGCGCTGCTGGCATAATTGTCACCCCTAAACGAGATAACTTAAGCATGTTTTCTAAATGAATTTCGTTGAATGGTGTTTCGCGAGGCACTAAAATGAGCTGTCCGCGTTCTTTAATTACCACATCAGCGGCGCGTTCTAATAAATTATCTGACGCCCCCACTGCAATTGCAGAAACCGACCCAGCACTACACGGACATACCACCATTTTTTTAGGTGCAGCTGAGCCCGAAGCCACAGGGCTAAACCAGTTATCTTTACCGTATACTTTTAGCTGCTCAGGTTTGGCATTAAACAGCGTACTTAACTGCTCAGTGGCTTTATCTTCATTACCAGAGAGCTTGATGTTTGATTCTGTATCAAGCACCACTCGCGCAGCACTTGAGATAAGTACGTAAACTTGAAATTGCTGCTCAAGCAATACTTCAAGTAACCTAAGCCCATAAGGCGCACCCGATGCACCACTAAAAGCGAGCGTAATTTTATCTTTAAATTGCACGTTATTCTCCGCTGTATTTAGCTGCTAAACCATTAACAAGGTGTTGATGAAGGCCATTAAAACCGCCATTGCTCATAATTAAAATGTGTTGATTAGGCTCAATATTTTCAAGCACTGCATCAATAATTGTTTGTGTACTGTTAAAGCACTGCATACCCGCTTTATCTGCTTGTTCTTTTAGCGACCAATTTAGATTCTCTGGTTCAAAAAGTAGTACCTCGTCAGCATCACGCAGTGAATCTAATAATGTATGTTGGTGTACGCCCATTTTCATGGTGTTTGAGCGCGGCTCTAAAATAGCGATAATTTTTTCATCGCCTACTTTTGCGCGCAAGCCCGCAAGCGTTGTTTTAATTGCCGTTGGGTGATGCGCAAAGTCGTCATACACTTTAATATTATTTATATCAGCCTTAAGCTCCATACGCCTTTTAGGGCTAATAAATTCTCCTAACGCATCAATACTATGATCAATGGCTATACCCACATGGCGCGCAGCAGCTATAGCCATTATCGCATTTTTAACATTATGCTCGCCTATTGCTTGCCAGCGAACAACTCCCTGCTTTTCGCCATTAAGTAATACATTAAACTCACTACCATCGGCTTTTATTAGCTCATAATTCCAATCAACACCGAGCGTTTCGCTTTCGCTCCAAAGCCCTTGTGCTATTACGTCATTAAGCGCTACGTCTTGCTTTGGCCAAATTACCTTGCCGCTTTGGGGTAATGTACGCATTAAGTGATGAAATTGTTTTTTTATTGCGTTTAAATCTTCAAAAATATCAGCATGATCAAATTCAAGGTTATTTAAAATAAGCGTACGTGGGAGGTAATGCACAAACTTACTGCGCTTATCAAAAAAAGCAGTGTCGTATTCATCGGCTTCAATAACAAAAAATGGCGTTTCGCCCACTTTCGCTGATATACCAAAGTTTTGTACTATGCCGCCAATTAAAAACCCAGGCTTTAAGCCAGCGTATTCTAATACCCATGCCAACATACTCGCTGTGGTTGTTTTTCCATGGGTCCCTGCTACAGCAAGCACCCATGAGTTTTGCAATAAATTATGTTTAAGCCATTCAGGACCTGAAGTATAAGGCAGACCTTTATCAAGGACATATTCAACACACGGGTTACCACGGCTCATTGCATTACCAATAACCACCATATCAGGCTTTGGATCTAATTGAGATACGTCATAGCCTTGGGTTAATTCAATACCAAGATCTTCAAGTTGCGTACTCATTGGCGGGTAAACGTTTTGATCAGAGCCGGTTACTTTATGACCCAACGATTTAGCTATGGCTGCAATACCACCCATAAACGTGCCACAAATGCCCAAAATATGTATATGCATATACTTTCCTTAAATCGCGTGACCACTTTACAGTAATGTAAAGTTTAATGGCGCTATAATGCCAAAATTAGTGCTGAGTTACCATTGCGAGTAAGCATTTCACTCATGCCAAAAAACAACACTTTAATAACAAAAAAGCCTTCTTAAGTTAGAAGGCTTTTTTGTTCGTCGGTGGTTAACTACATTGTCAAAAATACAATCAAGCCAACACCTAGTAATAAGCGGTATATTACAAACGGCAGCATACCCATTCGCTCTATCACTTTCAAAAACATAAATATACATGCATAAGCTGATAGGAACGATAACCCCACACCTAGTAATAACGTGTTCCAATCTACAACATGATCGCCTAGCGCAAGCTCTACTGTGTAATATAGCCCCATCATAGAAATAATAGGAATTGCCAGTAAAAACGAAAAACGCGCTGCGCTTTGCTTATTCATTCCAAGCATTAAACCAGCAGTCATGGTAATACCTGAGCGAGAAGTTCCCGGGATCATTGCAACAGCTTGTGCAAAACCGATGAGAAGCGCTGTTTTCCAATTAAGTTGGTAAATAGTTTTAATTTGCTTACCTTTTGCATCGGCGTACCAAAGGAGTAAACCAAATACAATGGTCGTTGTGGCAATAACCCATGCACTGCGTAAATACAATTCAACTAAGTCTTTTAGCAGTAAGCCTAAAATAGCCGCTGGAACAGTGCCTAAAATAATCCACCAGCCTAACTTACTATCATCTGTAGTACCTTGTGCGCCAAATGATTTAAACCACCCAGTAAGTATATCGGCCACCTCTTTACGAAAATAAATAACGACCGCAATTAAAGTCCCAACGTGAACAGCGACATCAAATGCAAGTCCCTGATCTTCCCAGCCTAAAACTTGCGATGGTAGAATTAAATGCGCTGAACTCGATATAGGTAGAAACTCAGTAAACCCCTGAATGAGGGCTAAAATAATTATTTCAATAATACTCATGGGTTAGAAAACTCCACCTTCCATAATTTTTGTTGAGGGTTATTATACGCACTCCATAACTGGGCAATTGTTTGTTTAGCTACAGGGTGATAAAAATCAGGAGCAACCTCGCTCAGAGGCTGTAATACAAATGCATTTTTAGTTATTTCGTCACGGGGCAGTTGTGCAGGGCTTTGGCAAATTACATCGTCGTAAAACAGTAAATCTAAATCCAGTGTCCGAGGGCTAAATTTTTTGTCACTGGCAGTACGGCCATTATCACGTTCTATTTGCTTTAATAGAGCGCATACATCAGCCAATGCCATGCTTGTTGTCGCTGCAACCACCGAGTTATAAAAATTATTACCAGCAAACCCCACCGCTTCACTCTCAAAAACAGACGAGTGAATAATTTTTTTAAAGTGGCGCTCAAGTGCGATTAATGCAGATTGCATGTAATGTACTTTATTTATATTTGACCCAAGGCTGATATAAATCTGCGCCATTTACTTACTTACCTTAGCGCGTGTAATTTCAACACCTACAGTTTGCGCTTGCGCCACTGCTGCGGGTTTACTTACTTTAATTGTTACTTGTGGAGTATTAAATTCAGTCAAAATAATTTGCGCTAATTGTTCTACTAATGTTTCGAGTAATTCAACTGGTTTAGCAGTGCAGTGCTCAATAACTCGCTCACTTACTTTTGAGTAATCAAGTGCTAAATTAATATCGTCATTCGCAGCTGCGGGTTTAATATCACTCAGCATTTCAATATCAAAATAAAGGCTCTGTTTACTTTCTTTTTCAAAGTCGTACACTCCAATAATGGTGTCGACGTGCAATTGAGATATAAATACCTTGTCCATTGATACTCCAAATAACCAAAACGACTGAACTTGTTATATAAAGCATCAAAAAAATTAATGCTGTATATGCTTTAATCAGTGTTTAAATATGTAAAAAATCCTTCTACAATAACAAAATAGCTAGGTTAGCTAGTAATGAAAGAAGCATAATAATTTTTACGATAAATTTTGCCGCCAATAATAGCCCAAAAGCAATACCAATTGCATTAAATGTGGTTGGTATAACAATAAAAAAGTAAGGAAGCGTGTGTTAGCCATTTTGATATTTGTTTTAGCTTATTTACTCGGGTCAATTTCATCGGCCATATTGGTGTCACGACTATTCTCCCTTCCAGATCCTCGAAGCCATGGTTCTAACAACCCTGGCGCAACTAATGTTTATAGATTGGGAGGTGCATTACCTGCTTGCTTAGTGTTAATTTTTGATATTTTAAAAGGGACGATTCCGGTCTGGGGCGCTTATTTTTTAAAGTTTGAGCCATTTGAGTTAGGTTTGATTGCAGTTGCTGCGTGTTTAGGACATATGTATCCACTGTTTTTTAGTTTCAGAGGCGGTAAAGCAGTCGCTACAGCATTTGGGTCATTGTTACCTATTGGTTTATCGCTGGCGGGTTTACTTATTTTTACGTGGTTAGTTATTATTGCAGTTACACGTTATTCATCACTTGCAGCATTGGTTACTGTCTCTTTAGCACCTTTGTATACTTGGCTAATAAAACCACTTTATACATTACCAGTCGCTTTTATTACGATCTTAATTATTTTTCGTCATCGCACTAATATTATTAGATTATTTAGTGGCGATGAACCAAAAGTGGGCACTAAAAAAACACCCACAGATGAAAATTAAAACATTTAATATATCGAGTATCAAATAGCTTCCAAGCTATCTATTGGCCAACGCGGTTTTGTTTTCATATCAAGCGTGGCAAATTGCCCTGCTTTTAAACGCTGCATACCCGCATAAGCAATCATTGCTCCATTGTCGGTACAAAACTCAGTACGAGGATAAAAAACCTCGCCTTTCATGCCCTTCATAACGCGCTCAAGCTGTAAACGAAGCTGTGTATTTGCACTTACTCCGCCTGCAATGACTAAACGTTTAATACCGGTTTGTTTAAGTGCTCGCTTACATTTAATAACAAGCGTATCAATAACTGCAGTTTGAAATGCATGCGCTATATCGGCTTTAGTTTGTTCGTCATCATCATTTTCACGAATAGTGATTGATGCAGCTGTTTTTAAACCACTAAAACTAAAATCAAGGCCTGGCTTATCAGTCATCGGACGAGGAAATACAAAGCGTTTAGCAACACCTTGTTCAGCCATTTTAGCTAAGCGCGGACCACCGGGGTAATCAAGACCAAGCAACTTAGCCGTTTTATCAAAAGCCTCACCTGCAGCATCATCAACCGACTCACCTAGTACTTCGTATTGTCCAATACCTGCTACTTTAATCATCATGGTATGACCGCCAGATACTAATAAAGCAATAAACGGAAACTCAGGGATATTTTCCTCAAGCATAGGGGCAAGTAAATGCCCTTCCATGTGATGAACCGCTACCGCAGGAATATCCCACCCGTATGCTAGAGAGCGGCCAATGGAGGTACCTACAAGTAGTGCGCCAACCAAGCCAGGTCCTGCAGTATAAGCAATACCATCTAAATCTTCGGGGCCACAACCAGCTTGCGCAAAAGCAGCATCTATAAGCGGTAGCGTTTTACGAACATGATCGCGTGATGCAAGCTCCGGCACTACACCGCCATAATCAGCGTGTACTTTTACTTGGCTATATAATTGATGAGCTAACAAGCCTTTTTCATCATCGTATATTGCTATACCCGTTTCATCACACGACGATTCAATGCCTAAAATTCGCACAGTATTTCTCCAGCCTTTTTAAATTATTACTAAACTATTTTTATAACGAAAGACCAATATTTGTTTGGCCATCTTCAAGGGCAAACTTTTTAAGTGCCTTTACGCTATCGGAGGTAATACGCCCCATATTCTCTACAAAATCAATTAGCTCACCCAATACTTCAATCTCGTATTGCATTAATGGATGCTCTCTAACGGCGGTATTATCTGCGATTTCACCTTCAACTGTCATTTGGTATTCAATAAAACGCGCAACGGTCGCTTGCGATATTTTGCTTACACTAATGAACTCTTGCTCGTCTTGCGCCATTAAACCGTGCATTAAGCTAAGTAACGACGTTGCTGCATCAATAGCTGGATACGTACCAAACATATCAAAATCAGCAAGTTCAGGAACATTTGGCTCTATTTTTTCAACTTGTTTCTCGAGATCTATTTTACTTTTAGGTAGTAATATTTTTTCCCAACAAACATTAAGCGAATTTCGTAATAAGGTTTCGTCACCAAACCCTGTTGCTTCGCTAAATAAACCGTAATTTGGCAGCATTCGCTCAATTAAAGCACTCGCTAAAACGGCTTTTTGTAAATAGTTTAGCTCTCTAATACGCTGAAAATTATTTGCTTTAGTCATTCTTTGATGTCTCACATGACCAACAAAAATCAAATGTTGATCCATTATGCTCATTACAGTTAGGGCATACCCAATCTGAAGCGGATTGTTTTACTTGTTGATAGTTTACCAATATTTGTCGCGCATGGCGCTCTTTTATCGCATAAACCTGCACGCTAACTTGGGTTTGATCAAATGGGATTTCTCCCATTGCGCCTTGCAACATCTCTCCTTTAATTTGGCATTCAATACCACTTGTTTGTATTAAACCTTTAAGAATATTAGCTTCAAGGGTATTTTCGGCATTATAAATTGTTACCCATTGAAAAGAGCCTACAGTTTCGTTTGTATTATTAGTATTTTGCAATTTCCACCTCGTTTATTTTATGTATACAATATCTTGCGTTACGCTGTACAAATTAAAGCTAGTAATACCACTTAAGGATACATTATGACACTCACCACTCCAGGTTTACTTTTTCCTGCAATATCATTGTTATTACTTGCCTACACAAACCGATTTTTAGTATTAGCACAATTAATTCGGGAACTAAACGCACGAGAAGGAGAGTCAATTCGCCCCGTTGTCGTCGCGCAAATAACAAACTTGAGAAAGCGTATTAAGCTAATTAGAACTATGCAAGTATATGGTGTGGCATCATTTTTATTATGCACTTTATCCATGTTTGCACTATTTATTGAATTTAATACAGCGGGCATTATTTTATTTGGTGTTAGCTTAACTTGCTTAAGTTTATCGTTATTAACCTCTTTATTTGAAATCCACATATCATGTGATGCTATTGAAATAGAACTCCAAAGCATAGAAAACAAACCATTAAGCAACCGTGTTAATCGTAACTTTGTTAAATAAAAAGCTGATATGTGTCAATGTTCATTCAACTATTCGTAAATTGTGCTTAATCAATACCCTATTATGTGGCATACTTTTTTCTTAATTTAGAATGTTCGTCTTTACTAGAATATATAAAAAATTGATTACAAAGCCTTTTTTATGATTTACTTATCCCTAAAAAGGATACTAGGTAAGTAATAAATCATGAGTTTCAAGGCTAAAGGATAATACTTTTTAACAATTTACCTCTTTGATAAATATTAAAAGGGGGATATCCTGACCAAAATTTGTCATAAATTTGCAAACGCATTTAGATATTAAATTTTACTATTTTGTTTAGCTAAAAATTAATATAATTGATGTTCGCGGCATCCGCGACTTACTTATAAAAAGGGACTATAAAGTGAGATTTGAACAATTAGAACAATTTGTAGCACTCGGCATACTACGCCATTTCAGACAAGCAGCAGAACAAACCCAAATCAGCACCTCCGCACTTACGCGAAGTATTCAAACACTTGAGGATGAAATGGGATACGAACTAGTTAAACGTTCAACTCGTTCTGTAAAGCTAACTCAGCAAGGTGAGCTATTCCTTGATTACGCAAAAAACACTTTATCTGAGCTAGAGCTTACTAAAAAGCTTATTTTTCAATCCGTAAGTGGAAAAACAGGTGAGAAATTAATTATTGGTTACACCAATAAAGCAAGTAATGTTGTACCTATTTCTTGCGGGCAATTTTTAGCACAGTACCCACATGTAAAAATAGAAATGCAACTGCAAGAAGAACACGAACTGAGCCGAAAGCTTCAACTAGGTGAAATTGATATTAGCGTATATTCACAAGCGATTAATAGTATTGGCAGTGATATACATTTACCAGATCAACTCATTTTATTCGTATCTAAAAATCACCCATTAGCTCAAAAAAATGACATTAGTAAGCACGACCTTGATAGCTTCCCGATGTATGGTTGCTTTTCGCAATCAAAACAAGTTCAAACAATGCTAAATGAAGCAATTGACTCTTTAAATAAGTCATCAAGCATTAAAGTGGGTAGTATTGAACAGGTCATAGCTGGTTTAGAAAAGTCAGACCACTTTGCTATTGCTAGCATAGAGCATACGAATGCTGTAGCAGAGCACTCTGAGTTAATTCAGCTAAAAACAAATAAGAGTTTAAGCCACGAACAGTTAGTCGTACAAACAAACAAACAGACAGCTGTTAATGAACATATAGATCAACTGTTATCTCTCATTAAAAAAGCCGCAACGACAATCAACTAACCTCGTTTTGTCTTGAGATAAGTGCGACACAAAGTGATAGCTTTTAACTTCTTTTGAGCTACACTGTCGCACCTTCAAAAAATGACCCACTTGAATGATTAACTTTTCAGCCGACGATACTTATTTAAATGATATCGAAGAGCTTGGCTACACTGTTATACCTAATGCTATAAATGAAGAGCTTATTATTGATTTAATGGCTGACTGTTATCGTATAAATCCTCAATTTAGCCTCGCTGGTATTGGCCGTTTAAATAATTTACAAATTGACGATACTATCCGCAAAGATAAGACCTTTTGGTTTGATGGTACCTCACAAGCGCAATTAACTTATCAAGCGACTATGGAAAGTATTCGTACAACGCTTAACCGTACTTTTTTCATGGGCTTATTTGACTATGAATGCCACTATGCAAAATATACTGAAGGTGATTTTTATAAAAAACACGTTGATGCTTTTAAAGGCCGCTCAAACAGAGTTTTTACCAGTGTGCTTTACCTAAATACTCCAGCACAAGGTGGTGAGCTTGTTGTCTACAAAACCAAAAGCAAAGAAATTGAAATAATAATAAAACCTCAAGCCGGTACATTGGTTTTATTTGAAAGTGAGCGTTTTGTACATGAGGTATTGCCAGCCATAGATAATCGTTATTCAATTGCTGGGTGGTTTAGAAAAAACGCATCTATCAGCGGCATTATTGATCCGCCTCGCTAAAAATGACTCAAACTAAATAGCCATTGGATACGAAAACAATAAACCTATAAAAATAGCTAATCCAACATAGTGATTATTTAAAAATGCTTTAAAACATGCCCCGCGCTCACGTTTGTGGATAAGTGTTTGCTGATAAAACAACAAACCAGCAGCGACACTTAATCCAACTCCAAATGCAGTTGATAGTTCATTAATAAAACCTATAAAAGCCACTATAACTACAAAGATCATATTAAGGAAAAAAATGATGTGACGATCGTATTCACCAAACAAAATAGCCGTCGATTTAACGCCTATTTTTAAATCATCATCTCTGTCTACCATTGCATACATTGTGTCGTAGGCTACCGTCCAGCAAATATTAGCAATAAATAATAACCAAGCCTGTAAAGGAAGTGCATTTATCGAGGCCATATAAGCCATCGGTATTGCCCAGCCAAATGCTGCCCCGAGTACAACTTGAGGTAACTGTGTGTAGCGCTTCATAAACGGATAACAAAAGGCTAATGCTAACGCCCCAAAAGAAAGTAAAATAGTATTAAAACTGAGTATCAACACTAAAATAAATGCTATGACTATTAATAGTAAAAACAAACTAAGTGCTTCACCACTGCTAACCAGCCCCGAAGCCAATGGACGCTGGGCGGTCCGCTTTACTGAGCCATCTATCTCTCTATCAGCAAAATCATTTATTACGCAACCTGCACTTCGCATGACAATAACACCAAGCGTAAATACAACAAAGTTGACTAAGCTAGGCATTCCATCATTAGCAAGCCATAAAGCCCAATAGGTTGGCCAAAGTAACAATAGTGTACCAATTGGTTTATCTACACGCATAAGTTGTATGTAGTAAGGGAGATGCTGTGACTTTAAGGTTGCTAGCTTCATGAGTAAAGGTACGCTCCAGGTAAAAACACTTCACAGACCAAAAAATTGTAATCTTTAAGCGAAAATACGCTACGTCGGCCTAACAACTTTTGTATTGGTAAGTTTAGTTGTAATGCTAATTGCTGTATCGGGTGCTCTGTATCAAAACGAGCGACTTCTATCTCTTTGCGCACGAGCTCTGGATTTTGAAAAATAACATCGCCTAATGGGCGATCCCCCATATTATGCAGAGGGTTTTTTGGTTGATTTGATAATTGATTATCTGGCAGCCAGCTTTGTGCATATACCATGGGAATATTATCGCACAATAAAAGTACTTCTCGGTTTAATGCCGTTGAGGCTTCGCAGCCAAGCAATGCTTTTTGCTCAAGTGTTAAATCAAAAATTTTTTCACTGAGCACTTTTACGCTAAATACTTGCGCCCTGCTTTTTAATTTAACTGTTAAGGAATGTGGCTCAAAAAGCCACTCACGTTCAGAGGATGATAAATCACTTACTTGTGATGTGCATTGCCAATTGACTAATAACGAAATAGGGAAAGTAATCACGATAACTCTATTAAATAAAATCCAACGCGATAATAACATTGCCAAAGCATTTGAAAAAGTGATCATTCATTATCGTAAATAACGAGGGCGTGTTGACCTTGCAAGATGGAAAATGGTTCGACTTAGGGAGGATTTAATCGCAGCGCGAGATAATAAGCGAAACAATTCGTTCAAAATATCTTTTTTAGTCCATAAGTTAAACCGCCTCCATATGGCACTCCATGCACCAAAGTAAGAAGTCAGATCTCGCCATGGAATATCTGTGCACAGATTATAATGCTTTCAAGCGTTTTTCTATGATCAAACTGATTATAAATTAGACCACTTAAGCACATTACTTTTGATAAGATATCCATGACGCCTGTGAACATTAATCTTGGTATTAAGATTAGGTGTATCGTTTTCTAGCGAGTTCAATTATGCCTTTCTTTCATGCTATTTATTTTCATACCTCAAAGTTCAGCGCGCTCTAGTATAAATAGCTCGACTCAATAGGGTGTATTAACCGAATTTACTGCCAACTCACACGTAAATCTAGTGCTTCCCCTATACTCGAAGAACAAGGACCAAAAACGGCATAGTCGCCAATAATTCTCATAAATTTAGCCTGACGGCTCCTTGGCAGCGTTGATAAATCGAGTATAGTATTAAGGCCATAAGGTTGCCCCTCTTCGACAAATTCATCTACGACAAGCTCATTAACCTCATCGCCATAAATTCCATTATCGTTGAGGTCAATCCAGACTTTCCATGAGGTAGATCGCTCTGTTACTTCAGTATCTCCTTGAATATTAATGATAGTATTGCTGGGATCTATTAGCTCTATAGGCATTTGGGTATAGTCCCATGCTGTTGAACTATAATTAATGTTGTTATCACCAATTAAAACATGAGTGATATGCTTATCGACGCGAGCTGAGTTTATTGAACAATACTCATCTGTTACCTGAATAAGCCGTTCAAAGGTATCCTGATCATCGGATTGATCAGTTACTGTCAACTTAACTGGGTAGCTTCCAGATTCTGCGAAGATATGCTCGGGGCTTGCTTCTGTTGAAGTTTGGCCGTCTCCAAAATCCCATAACCATTGAACTACTTGACTCGTTGAGCGGCTATCATCGGTAAACTGAGTGCGTAATTTAATTTTCTCTGCATTAAAATAGCTAAGCACGCCTTGGTCAAAAAGTTTTATTTTTACCACCTTAAAAGCTTCAACAACATCTTCTTCAGATAAGCCAGCTACACCTGCTTGCTGTTTAATACATTCAGCAGCTTCAGTTAGTGTGGTCAACGCACTCCAACAGACCTTCGCTGAATTTAAATACACTTTATAGGTAGCCTCTATTCCCCATTGATTTGATAGTAAATAAAATGGGTAGGTGATCATACCAATGCGTAAATAGAAATTATCACCAGCCTCTTCATAATCAAGAAAGCTATCAATTGCACCATTTTCAGTTTTTATCTGATCGAGATGACGAATAAAGCCGCCATTCTCTTGGCCGTGAATCCAATTATCTGAATGTCCCGTAAACTCGTATTTTGCCATTACACCTGAGATATCGCCAAAGGCTTCATGCAAGGTACGAGCATCAGTACTAATTTCATGATCGAATCGATTTAAATCAGATATTCTATTTAAAACTCCATGGCCTACTTCGTGCGCAATGATGTCAAGTGAAGCCATAGAGTAAAATAATGGATACGCATCACCAAAGTTGGCATATGCGCCATCCCAAAAGGCGCTTTGTTCATATTGTTGACCATAGTGGACACGGATTCTAATTTTGTCCTCCAGTGGCGGCTCCCCTAGGTATTTAACAAAGCTATTGTAAACTAGTGTGCCGTAAAACATGGCGTCATTTAGCGTTGAATACGTCCAAACCCCAGTCTCATCAGAAATCATATCTTCGGAATGTGTTGGCTGCGTACCACATAAAAAGGAATAAGGAGGGAAGGCATTCTCATTAATATCGTTAGGGAGTTCGTTACGATTATAACTCTCCCCAACTTCATCCTTAGTATTATTCATATGCGTAATACTAACTAAACCATTATCAAAAATACATAATCCACCTTGCTCTTCTGTGCGTTGAATTGAAATTTTCTTGCGACCAACGCCATAATCCCAAGTGTGAACTTTATTTCCACCAGGCCCCGATAATTCAGCATTACCGATGAAATCATGAAAGGGAATAAGGGTACCTTTCGTGGCCTGTCCAATGGTGTTTACCGGCAAAAGAAGTAACGCATTGGTATTTTCAGGTATACTTGTATCCTCTGGAATATTAAGATCGTAAACCGATTTTTTCATAGTTTTTAACCAAGCATCACCCTGTTTATTTCCTTGCTCATCTACCCAATAAGCCCATACAGACTCAACTCTAGCGGGGTCACTATCAATAACTTCAGGCGCGACAATAGTTACGCTGCCAGATAGTTTGCCAATAGAACTATCTTGATCACGAAAAAACGCATGTAATATTTGATTTGTTGGTACTTCAGTAACAGAGTTTAGCGGTTCTTCAATTGGCGGTAGTTTTATCTCAGGAGAGCCAGAGCTGCCGCCCCCACACGAAACGAGGAATAAAGTAATAAATATAGAGGTGAATTGTTTAAATCGAATAAGATTTAATTGGATGAGATTTGTCGGCAATAAAAGTGATTTAAAAAAAGTCATTGGCTATCCTTAGTCGATGGGCATATAAAAAGACATTATAAATCAATGAAATATGAGTTGACTTTAGCTTTTTATCATTAAGTTTACACTCTAGAACAAATACGCTATTTTTTCAATTTATTAGGCTAAATTATAGACTGTAGTGTGTAAGTAACTTGAGGTTTCAATTAGCCTGTTTTTCATCCAAAGTTCAGGTTAAATAACCCCATTAGTTAAATAACCCCATTAGTTAAAGAACAATCTAACTAATGTGGCTAGACATCGAGTTAAGAGCGTGCAGTATCGCAGATATTCTTCCAAATATTTGTTCAACTAGTCAACGTTCGCTATCGCAGATTCAATACGGCTTTCGCAAAGAGTTGTTCCGGGCAAAATTGCACAATACTCGCCAGCTTGCTCAAGTTCGATACGTTGAGTATTACGTGCAGTAATACGCGCTGCTAGTTGCTCGATTTCAAGCGGCTCTTCAGATACCGCTTTAAACGCACTCAACCTCTCTATCTCGTCATAAACTAAATCTTGATAGCTTCTGAGCCTTGCGGACAGCGCAATATAGCGCTCAGATATTGCAGCTTGACCAGCATAGGCTAAGTCATAATGGCCAGAATCCTCGTAACTTTCGACTTCATACTTTAAAATATTTAAATGTTCGTCTTTAAGATCATCAACATAGTTACCACCATCAAATAAATAGCTAAACAAATTATCGGCATACGTTATACAAGGAGTTAGATTATCGGTTTTACAATGCATAGTGCCATTTTTACTTAGCCCTGCTAGTTCTGGCGTCATACCACCATCGGTGTTCACCTGAATAGTATATACAGCATCTTTGGTAGCTTCTTGAAATACTTTAGTTTTAGTAAAAGTCTTACTAAAAAAAAGAAACTTCACTTTGATTTTAGTCTGAAACCATTCGTATTTAGCGCGATCTTTAAAATGGAGTTTGGCTGTTACATAGATACGCGAGCCGAGTTTGATATTGTGGATAAAGCTGTCACCACAGCGGCTTCTTACTTGATTTGGATCTGTATTTAGTAGCCCTTGAATAGCCATTTTAGTCGTTCTATTTTCAAAGTTATAACTTCCTTTTTCATAGGTTAATTCTACTGCCGAGGCGGCAGAATTTCTATTTTTTGTTACTTTCCTGCGCATGGAAAATTTGGCTGAACCTCCAAAAATAACCAAGTTGATACCAGCCTTTACGCTGCCTGTGATGGTATTGATCATGGTATCTGAGTCAAAGTCGCCACGATAAGCCAAATCGCCCATACTACCGCCTTGAAATTGCCACTGACCATCGAGGCATGGTTCAAGCGGTATGCCTAATTTCTGCTCAAACCCGTGTCCAAGCTGTTCTTGTTCGGTATTTAAAGAGTAATAGGTATGTCCATTTGCGTAAAAGCTTAACAGGCCACAGAGCACTATTAATATGGTTATTAAGTGCATACATAAATTCCTGTAAATGGTTTGCAGAGGCAAAGGGCGAGGAAGCAATAACTCAATATTCGATTGTTTATTACTTACCACGTCCCAATTTTACTAATTGAATCTTAGCATTTTTTATTACTCGCTAATTTTCAAAAGCAGCTCCATAGGTTGGAAGGGCTGATTTACATGGTAGCCATGCCATCACACCCACAGCGGGGTCATTAGCATCAACGAATGATGGTGCCCAACCTAATTGCCTAAACCCAAGCGATACATGGTTTTCTTCAATACCAAAGTTCGCGGTTGCCTCTCGAGCATTTTCGCATTTGAAATATTGGCTCATGTTATCCGCTGGTATATTCAGATCAGCAAGCGTGTAGCTTTGTATGCAGCCGACACCGCTACCACCACAGGTGTTGAGGTAATCATTCCATGCATCTGAACATGCTGCCCCGTAAGGGTTATCGCGACAAACTCGGGCATATTGCTCATAAATCCAAGCGTTATTGTAAGCGGCTTCCTGCACACTTTCTGCTTTTTGACGCTGTACATCAGTCATCCAGCTAGCGTATTGTGCAAGCACACCACGAGCACGGTGCTCATGATTAACCGACTTTTTGAATTGATCTTCAAGCCATAAAGTACGGTAGGTAGTTTCAAAGCGAATATCTTTATTACCGGAGTCTAAGCGACGTAAATCCTGTGAACTGATCTCGTAAGGAGTTGCTTTGTAACGCACAACATTATAATCAGAGAGTGCATTAAACTGATTGCCAAAGTCGTTCTTCGCATAGTTCACCGCTTGCTCAAATAAGGTAAAGCAAGGCTCATAGTTATCAAGTGAACAAGTGATAATATTGTTAGGAATTATACTTAGCAGCTGCTTAGGATCCCCCCCTTTTTGCAATGCTCTGACGGTGATACGCACACTTTTCTTAAGATCTTCGTCAATATAATTAAGCTTACCATCGACGCTAATACCAATATTTCCTGCGCCATAGCTAACGCCTAAATAACCGCCAATTTCACTTTTGTGCTGCTCACTTAAGTACTCAATTTTCATGTTAATAAGTAACTGAGCACCGTATTCAATCTCACTAATAAAGGCATCACCAGCCATGCTCATTAGTTTACTTTGATACTCATTTGCTAGCGTATTACCTGAAGGTGTCAATGTATAACCAATATTGGCATCTGTTGGCATAAGAACACGTTTTTTGGGTGTCAACGATGCTTGGAAGGTATAAGTATTCGAAAACTCAGTAGAGGACATTTCCTTGGCTAAATGACCACCCGCTTTAATACGAATAACAGGAAAGCCAACATCTACATCAACATTACCATTTAGCTGACGAAGAACTGCGTCGTAGCTGCCATTATTTACTAACTCAAATTGCACACGAGTATTACCAAGGGTTTCAATGGTTTCACCTGCGACAGTTTGAACATTCAAAAAGCGTTTTTGATCGCTGTTATAGGCTGTACCCAACACAATGTGATCGTTCACCAATCCAGGTATTTCACTTTGGAAGGTATTCACATTGAGTGCTTTTTGCATTAGCTGTGCTTCATTCACAAAATTTGAATCTGCGAATGCGAAAGGTGTAGTGCAGGCAATAAGTGCCGCGATAGTCTGTTTGTATAAGTTCATGTTGCCACCTATTACTTCACGTAAAGGAGGTAATCTTCTACCTCTCCGGAGTCTACTTCTTTACATGCATCATTGCTGCCACCCAAGTAATCCATGGTAACGCGCATTTTCGTCATGCCCTTTTTTGCACCTGTTGGTGGGGTAATTTCGACCTGAGTTGCTTGCTCAGAAACACCAGCAAACAAGGTTTCTTTTGTATCGTTGAAATCACCGTCTTGGTTCCAATCAATAAACACATGCCAAGTTTCAGGGTATGCTTCTGCACTACTAAATCCTGGGGTTAATGTTAACTGGTAGCTTTTATCTGCATATATTTTCGCGGTATCGCCAACATAGTTACTGTAAAAGGTGTTGCTGCTGGTGTTCTCAATATTGGAAAACTTCACCGATTGGATGAATTCGTAGGTTCGCTCACGAGACTTTGTCGTACAATAGTTTGGCATTGTAGGGGTGACCATAACAGCACTGATCCGATAGTCAGACGGGATCTGAAAACAAGAGGTAGTTGGTAATTTACCCGCAAACCAGTTCTTAGGATTCGCATTATCTTCGTCACCAAAGGTGAGGTATTTAGCATCTCCCCTAAGGGTATTATTTTCGTATAACATCACTTTTTTAAGATCCGCTATTTTCTCATCGTTTGGAATGGGGGTTGTGGGGTCGAAAATATTATCAGAGACCTCAACCAATAATCCTGAATAGCACTTTTCCAACCATTGAAAGCGACCTAACGCTTGCTGTGGTGTGAGTAAATCTCGAGATTCAAATAAAGTCGTATTCGCTTGTACTGATGGCACTATTATGGCAGCAAACGAGGTAATTAATGTGCTGGTTAGCATGACTTTTAACATAGTCTTATTCCTTATAATTCTAGCCATTTACGGTCATATTGATGAACGCGGCCACGAGTCTGTAGCTCTCTATCACGGCAATAATTACCTATTGGATTACGCTTACAAAAATCAACGGCGTCCGCCAAAATAAAAGAGTTAAAGAGTGAATTATCGCGAATGGTTTCTAATGCAGTTCGATGTGAGTTATTCAACTCACTGGCGTAGTAATTGAGTACGTTATCCGCACGACGATTATCGAGAATTGCCTGCACCCAATCATCACTCATGTTTTTGAGCGCCAATTTAGTCAAGATGCTTTTAGCTGGGTACACATCATCAGGTACTAAAGGAGATAGACTTGGCCCTGAATCGGTGTAACTTTGTGTCAATACTCTACCGACGTTATATTTATCCAAGGTATCAAACTGAGCAACGTAGTTGGTTTTGATGTAATCGATGCTGTTTTTAAAAACATCAAAGCATGGTGTCGGGTTTTCCATCGTACAGTTGACGAGTTGATTTGGGATCACCTTCAAAAGCTCTATCGGGTCGCCACCAAACTGTAATGCTGAAACCGTAATTTTGATATTACGTTTCACGTCTTCGTCTACTTTTTGCAATTTACCACTGACATTGACTTTACCAGCCCAATCGACACCAAGCTGTCCCCCCCATTTTACTTTGTCTTCGTCATTTTTATATTGGAACTTGAGGTTGATCATCACTTGAGATCCATATTCAATCGCTGACACGAACTCATTACCAATATTATTGAATTTGTCTCCTGGATTAGCATTGGCCAAATCAAGCGCGGCTTGTGTAGGTTTAAACCCTGTTTGAGGATCTGCAACTAACAGCCGTTTTTTTGGCTTTAAGGAGAGAAATAGTGTGTAAGTACCGGTGTAGTTATCTGCAGTATTTTGTTTTGCGTAGCTTGCGCCAACCCCCACTTTTATTACGGGAACATCAAGGGCCGCTCCTAAGTTACCATCAAGCATACTCGATAGTTGGCTATAACTCATGTCAACACCGACAACAAAATCCATTTCAGTATTACCATAGGTTTCATCTACTTGACCAAGTACACTTTGCAGTGCATAAAAACCTTCTTTTTCACTGTGGTAAGCGGTACCTAGCGTGACTGAATCTAAGTCAGAGTTACTTGCTTGAGTAGCAAAGTTAAAATTGCCTATTTGCTCAGCTGCGGTTGAAAAACTACAGGCAAAAAAAACCGCTACCCCCATGGCACGTGCCAATGGAGAATATGTAAATTTCATATTTAATTCCTTACAGAGAAGTATGGCCTTTCGAATAGAAAGGCCTAGTGGCCTGATTAATCCAAACTGTTGATATAGTCAGTTTTCCACTTTTCAGGAAGGCGTTGAAGAATCTCTTCTTCTGACATGCGAATATTCTGATCTTTGTAGTTCAATTCGTCTTGAGTAGCCAAATCCCCTACCGCCATGCCGTTTGCAAACATTGCAAAATTACGAGACTCAGCGAATTTCGAATTTTCTGTAGGCGCCAGTTTCAAATTGTAGATTTTGTCTTTGTACTTCTCTTTTGTTACATTAGTAACAAGCACGGAACCTGTTTCCGTAAGAATACGATCACCTATTTGCAGTTCTTTCGCCCAAATAAGACCTTTATTAGAGGTAGAAATTGGGTGGGTTTCAGTTGTTAAGATATCAGAGCCATCAGCGCCTTTTATGCGATACATCTTAATCGCTTCAATTCCTACTGACACATCAACAACTTGCATAGGTTCTTTAACTTGAGTATTCGAAGCTAGTGCACCTAACACCAAATCGCCTTTCGCAATATCTTCAATAGCGCGTTGCTTGCCATCGGCCATAGTGATCATTGTGCCGGTTGCTAAACAACTGTAACCAAGCTTCATCATAGGCAACACTTCACTATAAAAGTTACCAAAACGCGCTGATGTCTCTGACGTTAACGATACTTGGAATGCATTCGCGCCACCACGTCCCTTTTTAAAGTACGGATAACCTTTAACAGCAAATGTCATATACCAGTTTGCTTGGGCGATATTCGAGAAAAGTTTGGCATTGCCAAAACGACCTTCTGAACGCGGGATGTTCCAGCGGATGATCGACTCTTGGTTTGCACTATCAACTTCAAATTCTAAATAGTCAGAAAATTGTTTAACTGCATTTTCGAGTCCTTTGTAGCTTTGCTTTGTCGCGCCACCATAGATACCTTCTTGTAAATAGATATTTGTTGGCTCATCTATACCGTTTGGTAAATCACCTATAGTTGGATAAATATCAGTGATCTCGTGAGGAATGCGTAATTCACCGTTGAATGGGATGTTTACATCCGTAATCTCGTTAGGATCTCCAATTTGATCTGCTGCGTAGTCACAGTCTGCATGACTACGGTTTAGACAGATTTTAATAACAGCATCATTATTTTTATCGATAGGTGCAGTTGCATTGTATTTTGGACGTGTGTCCAATGATGAACTGATCCCAACGTTAAGTGCAGATACCGGAGCGTCGCCCTTTGCAGCTGGTGAAGCTGAGCCATAAAGTGCTTCAAAATGCTCCCATGAGAAGGGGTATTCAGTATACTTCATCGTTGTACTGATGGTGCCATCTTCTTGCTCAAGTTCCACATATGAACTGGCATAAATGGTATCTAAATTTGGGAAGTTTGCCTTCAATGATTTCAGTGAAATAGTCGAAGTTGCAAGCGTGTCTTTGCCATACAACACATTAAATGTAGAGCCCAAAGGAGCAAGCTGATTGCCGTTTGCATCTTCTAATAATAAGTCGATGTAAGTCGCTTTTGTACCGCCAAAACGTGAGCTTTTTGCACGTACAATAATATATGGCTCGTTTGTATCTGATGAAATGGCTAAGTTCATATCCAAGAAGAAATGCGCTTCTTTGATGATATCGACTTCAGCTTCACTAACCGGTGGCACTTCAGACGTTGTCATGTTCATTTTTGCTGATAAATGCTGTCCTTTAGCTACATCTAGCGTTTTATGTAGTTGCGGATAATCACTCTCAATACGATTTGCTTTTATCAATCGTGACTTTGCCAATTGATAGTGCTGTGGATTTGACATATCTAGCTTGCGGATCCCAAATTGATCCGGCTGTGTTACCGCTGTGCCCCTCGTTGCTGCAGGCCCAGACTTCTGTTTTGACGCGGTGGTAACTTGTTGTTCATTAATATAGTTGCTAGCAGCTACCGCGTTACTGATTGCTAAAGCGATTGCAAGCGGCATGAGCACCTTTTTATTTAGTTTTTTCATGTTATTTTCCTTAATTTTTATAGATTTCGACAAGGTAGTCTTCAATTTCTCCGCTCCCCGAGGTTGCGGCACTGCTATAGTCAGAGCAAGGATTAATACTATTTACTCTGCTAAATCCGTAATACTGCAAAATTCTCATACGAGTCGTCGTGATAGGCTGTGACAACTTATTGCTTAAAATGCTAAATTCCCCTTCAACATAACCTTTACCGTAGTCTTGGTTAGTCTGGTCGAAGTCCATTATTAAAAGCTCTGATTTGTCGTTTCTCCAGTCACCATTACCAAATTGGCCATCACTATTTAAATCAATCCAGACATGGTAATTCTCAGCGAATGTTTCACTGCCTGCATAACCGGCTTCAATACGATAGGTATTACTCTGTGTGGCATATAGTTTGATTGGATTATTCGGGTTAACGACGCCAGATTGCTGCGCATTGCTAAACGGACCATCTTGATTGAAAGTCACTTTACTAATGTGTTCATAGTCTGTGAGATCCACCGCCGTGCAATATTCAACAGATTGTGCTGATTTAAGCTCTAGCAGCATATTTTTGGTGCCAGTAGCTCGGCTTCCCCAATCATCCCACAAAGGTTTGTCGTAACTAATAGTTAAGCTAGCGGTATAGGTTCCAGCGACTTGATATGTATGCTCTGTGTCTTGGCCAAAATTACTGTTTTGTGTAAGTGTTGTGCCGTCTCCAAAATCCCAAACTAGAGTAACATCGGGATCCCAAGCTGCATTTTCAGGTTTTGTGGTAGTGTTATTAAAGCTTACCTTAAACGTACCATCTGCTTGTTCGTTTACCGTATAGCTCACTTCAGGAGTAAAATTGCTCTCGCCAATTTTTACCGTTTCACTGGCCGATTGCGTACCATCGACATGTTCAATTGTGAGTGTAATAGTGTACTCACCATCGGCTTGGTAGGTGTGCTGAGTATCTCTAACCGAAGAGTTATCGCCATCACCAAATTGCCACTGTATCGTACTGTTTTGGGGTATAATACTTTGATCTGTATTTACAGAAATAGTGTTACCAGATCTTTGTGGTGTAAATTTTGCTGTGATTGTCGTATCAAACTGAACTTGTTTGTTCCAACTTCCTATCTCTTTGCTGAATCTATCATACGCTTTTAGTTCTACCTCATAGTTTCCAGACTGCGCATATCTATAAACAGGAGATTTTTCGCTACTAGTGGTGCCGTCGCCAAATTTCCACTGCCAACGCTTAACACGCGCATCTACCGTGCTGTTATCAAAACTCATTTGATTAACGCCTTGATTAGCGGTAACTCTCAAATCAGCAGGGTCATTGTTTTCGATTAGTTTAACGGTGTAATCTTCAACTTCACCCCAAGACATATCCCCACACGCTGATTTTACTAAACCAAATGACACCATAGTACGAATGCGGTAAGTTTGGTTTAACTCGCCACTCAATGATATCTCGCCAGTCAATTGCGTCTTAGTGCTTCCATAGAGCACGAGCTCTTCAGTCTTGTGGAATAAACCATCATTGTCTTTGTCTAACCAGACATAAAAGTTCTTTGTTTTGTCTTGAGTATCTGGATGTGGTGCTGCGGTTAGCGTTACATTGAGTGCTTTACCGTCCTCCACGTCGACGATATTATATGAGTAGTCACTGTAATTGCTTGAAGTAGAGTCATTTTTGTAGTTATTTAACGAAACTGACGATAAGTAATACTTACTATGATTAATGCCTTGCGCTAGACAATAGTCGTCAAAAACGTCAATAGGCAACATGAAAGTATCTGATTGACCAGAAGGGTCGATAGCCGTAAGTTCAATGTTGTATTCGCCTGCAATAGCAAAGTTATGTTTAGGCTCAAAGACGCTACTTTGCAAACTGCCATCACCAAAATTCCACTGCCATTGCCAGCCCTCGCTGTTGGCAGCCGTAACTTGCTGACCATCTTTACGGGTCAAATTTTTAAAATCAAAGACCAAAAATTGGCGGTCATAACCAAGTTCGCTTTCGAGCCCATGGTCAACTTTCAGGCCAATACCTACTTGCGCAAACGCCTTACGTACATGGTTTTGTAATTCAATGATTTGCCATTGGCTACCATCTTGCTTTTTAATCCCATCTTGAGTCAACTGATCACGTACCGTGTGGGTTTGTCGCATTACACAATCTGCGCCAGTAAGATAATTACTATTGCTGGTCCAGCAGTTTTTATTTGCGTTAGCAAACAGGATAAAGGAATATTTTGTATTCCAAGGTGAGGATTCATTATCTAAATCAGTTGTAGTGAGGTAGTAAAAAGCTTTGTTAAATACCCCTGCGCCATGATGAGAAGTTACTGAGTCATCATAGTCATCAACATGATCAATTGAATTTCCATCGAGTGTAGGTGTTTTGAAATAACGCAGTGCATCATCGAGGCGAAATGTTTCGTGATTGCTTTTCCAATCATTGGTTCCCAAGTAAAAATATTTAGCTGCTTCACCCGCCATATCAGAAAACGCTTCATTAATAGCACGAGCCTGTCCTGTCAGCATTGACTTTGGCGTATTTGAGCCAAATTCCTCAGTAAAACCATGAGCGATTTCATGCGCAACTACATCTAAGGAAACCATAGGATAGAAGAGGTAGTCACCATCACCAAAATATACCTCGCCGTTTTCGTAAAATGCCTGATCCATATTAAGACCATAATGGACATTTTGAGTTATCTTTTTATTAAAGTAAGGCTTATGCCCAAGGTAAGCTTCAAACATTAAATTCGCTGTTTGTCCATGATGATGGGCATCATTCAAGGCAGAGCGAGCACCGTGATATTCTTTATAATTGTTACGAGTTGAATCTGAGCAGTTGTAGCTATAAGGGTTATTAACTTGCGCTGTGCCGTGATTATAGTTTCTAGTCTCAACGTTTTTTGCATCGAATAAACAGGTGGTTTGCTGATTGTCAGTTTCCATTGCAACAACAAAAGTCTTTGGTGGATAAGAAACATAATCTACTTGCTTATAATCTGGACGTGAAACCTTGTCATTGCCTGATGGGCCGCTTCCTCCCTCATAAACGATCCGCTGTAATACATCGGATTGGCTGATGAGTTCGTTTGTCGTTAAGTCTATAAAAGAGATGATTCTTTGTGGTTTAAAGGGCCCTGACTCGAAATCGGTGAAAAAGGCAATTTTAGCAGCGTGCCGTGCTTTTCCTTGAGTATCTATATAAATGACTTCCTCTGCTGATTTACGTCTATACACTCTGGGGCGTTCATTATTAAACTGAGAAATTATTGAATCTAGAGCTACGCTTAGCTGTTCTTCTGACGCGGGAGTTAGAGTTGATATATCTTTAGCAACATTAACAATGAGATCGCCATAAACTTGTTCAACTACACCACTCTCGTCAGTCAGTACAACAAGGTCTTGATTCCAAATAGGAATATTTTGGTACTTTTGGGTAATTGTATGGCTTTGCTTGGTTTGACTAATTTGGCTTTGGTGAAATGTAAGCGTGTGACCTGAGTATTGCGCTGCAAATACTTTTAGCGCGAGTAGATAGTTTTGATCTGAAGCATTACTAAATATGGATTGTTTTTTTTGTAAAGAAGGCGCTATTTTTTGCGTGTCGTTGAATAAAGATACACGTTCTGTTGCATGGCAATGCGTACTTATCGCTAATGCTAAAACGCAAAGAGACTTTAATCCTTTCATATTAACTCCATAAGTATTTGAAGATACCTTTCCACTTGAACGCAATGACTCAATAATTAAAACAGTCGAGCGAATAAGTGCTGTTAAGAATAAAACCCTAGCCCAGTAACCAATTTAAAACAAGTGAATAACATAAAATAAATAAAAACTTAACACAAAGTTCACAAATAAAATTAGAGATTAATTTCACTTTTTTTGTTCTGTTTATTTAACCTGTTATTATTGTTGAATAAATCTAAATTTTTTTGAGAACTAATAAAGATGTGAAAAGGTCTGTACGATGCGAAGCACAGTCATCATTTTGTAATTTACAGTGAATTTGAAAACGGAAGCGTTAGCTAGCCATTTTTGTATTGGGATCATTGACGCAATATTGAGGAAGTAAAATGAGTAATAAACGTCGTTCTAGATTGGATGATTGTAAAATAATTACTCTGGTAAAAAGACTAGAGCCATTTAATCTTTCAGGATTAAGGTTTACTTAACCCAGACGAAACCCTTCAGGCGGCATATATTTGGCATTTATACTATTTTATCGCCTATTTATGGGGAATAACCACATGCAGCTTTACCTAAAAACCAACATACGGGTTATCTTTGTAATACATAACAACCCATATAAGTAAGTACAGCAAAGGCATACCTTCGTAGCTATTTCTCTATATTGCTTAATTCGATCAAATGCATTGCCAACCAAGTGCCTATATTTTTACGTACACCAGTCAATCTTTTCATTACCGACCAAGCTGTTACACTTACGTGGAATAAAAGGTGTAGCGCTGTTATTACAAACGAACGCTCTCAGTTTTTCACTATCGTAGCCTTTATACCAACCTGCATAAATCTTTGATCAATTTAACGAATTAAATTGCACTATAACGTCGTTAAAAATTTTTTATTTAGAACAACTAGATACAAAAATTTTTGCCTAGTTCTAGCGTAATTTTCTTAACGTTAAATAGACCCCATATATAAGCAGATTGGTATTGCACTGTTTACTGGGAAGTTAGCTTCGAGTGACTCTGCATGGAAGGTATCTGCATATTTACACAGGATAATTCATAGTAAACAGGTAACTCTCTGCTATCTACTGCAAGGTGAATTTTTTGTAGACCCACCTCGACTTTTCCGATTGATTCATTCTCTGCGATTCTTACACCGCAATTATACTGCTGAGCCATAACAATACTGCCATAAATAAAGACCTAATCCATACCAGTATCGCGAGATAACATGCGAAACAATTCGTTCAAAATATCTTTTTTAGACCATAAGCTAAACCGACTCCATATGGCACTCCATGCACTAAAATAAGAAGTCAGATCTCGCCATTGAATACCTGTGCACATATTATATAATTTGCTTTCAAGCGTTTTTCTATGATCAAGCTGATTATAAATTCGACCGCTTAAGCACATTACTTTTGATAAGATATTCCATGACGCCCATAAACATTAATCTTGGTATGAGGATTCGGTGTATCGTTTTTTAGCGAGTTCAATTATGCCTTTCCTTCATGCTATTTATTTTTCATACCGCAAAAATCAACATACCCTAATATAAATAATTGTTTGGCGCTGTTTATTACCTATTATTAAGTATAAACTATTTACAACAGGTTTTAGGAAACGCTTAAAATATGAAAAAAATAGTATACGCAGGTCTTTTTACATTCTTGGTAAGCGTAATAAGCTTTACGGCACGTGCGGAATCAACCGTCGGTTACTTTGGCTTTGAGCCAGATATAATCACTAATTATATAGGTGCATCAAGTAAAAAAATGGGCTATGTGCGTGTCACTGTCGATTTAATGCTTAATGATACTTCAGATATTGCCGTAGTCGAACACCACACACCATTACTGCGTGACGCTTTAGTAGAGATTTTATCTAAAGAGCCAGAAGAAAAAGTAAAATCCCTCACTGGTCGTGAAGAAATACGCGCAAAGTGTGTAGAAAAACTAAAAAGCCTTTTAAAAGAAGAAACAGGACAAGAGATCATCCGTGAAGTCTTGTTCACTAAATATTTATATCATTAGTGTTTAACGTTTTGCGTTAAATATTTTGGCGGTGTAGGCAAAAGCCATACCGCTAACTAACCCACCTAAATGCGCCCAATTAGCCATACCTACAAACAAAACATCTGCAAAGCCAAGTACTAACCAAATCAACATAAAACCAACAATTGCCGTACTGACTAGCGCTGGCTTATTAGGATTTAAAAAACTATGGATCCAGCAAAAACCGAGCAATCCATACACCACGCCGCTTAGCCCACCAAAATTCGGGCCAACCATTAAGTACTGTGCCCAATTACTTATAAGTGCAGTCACTAAAAACAAACCTATTAGGCTTAGTTTTCCGCATTGCTTTTCGATATTGTCACCAAGCGACATCCACCAAATTAAGTTAAACACTATATGCATCGCGCTAAAGTGAACGAGCGCGGGGGTTAGCCAACTAAGTGGTTGTGATGGGTTAAATTGCAGAGCGGTATAAATTTCATTAAATCCACCTAATAAAAAAGCAACATAAATAACAAGACTCAATATGCTAACCGTTTGATTAAGCCAGCTTAGCGCTTTAAATCGCGCCATTAGATTAAGTGATTGCCCTTGATATTTAAGCGGCGATTGTGTGCTACCTACATCCCATGAAGCTTGTTGATAGCGTTCATGGTTAGGGTTTTGCGTAAATTCAGCCCATAAAGGTTGTATTTGATGAAAATGCTCAGGCGCAACACTAATAATGACATTGCTACCATCTGAGGAGCTTAATTGTCCTTGTAAACCTTGGCTTTTTAAATAATCTATAAAGCCCTGTGCGGCGCGCGGGTTATTTAAACTGCCAAGCTCTATCATCGCTCTACTTTCTCGCTGTAAGCAGCTTCCCAAGCTGTAAAGCCGCCATCCATACTGTAAACGTCTTCAAAACCTTGCTCAACTAAGTAGCTAGCTGCGCCTTGTGAGCTCATACCGTGGTAGCAGACAATAATAATTGGCTGATCGAATTCTTTTTCCATCATAAATTGTGCGATATTACCGTTAGAAAGTGCTTCTGAGCCTGGAATGCGACCGGCTTGATACGAATTAGGATCGCGAATATCTGCAATTACCACGTCTTCTTTATCTAAAAGCTCTAACGTTTGCGCTATAGAAATATGTTTAAATGCCATTGAAGTCTCTTTAATTAATAGTATAAAAAAGGCGGCTAGAGCCGCCCTTCTTGTAATTTAGTGAGGAACTAATCCCAGTTTAAAATTACTTTACCTGACTGACCTGAAATCATCATATCAAAGCCAGCTTGGAAGTCATCCACAGAATACTGATGTGTAATGATTGGGTTCAAATCAAGACCAGATTGAATCAAGCTTGCCATTTTGTACCACGTTTCGAACATTTCGCGACCGTAAATACCTTTAATCACTAAACCTTTAAAAATAACTTGGTTCCAATCAACTGCCATATCAGATGGTGGAATACCTAGCATGGCAATTTTACCGCCGTGGTTCATGTTATTAAGCATTGAATTAAAAGCGCTTGGCACACCTGACATTTCAAGACCAATATCAAAGCCCTCTGTCATACCTAGCTCTTTCATTACATCTTCAAGCTTTTCATTGGCAACGTTTACAGCGCGTGAAGCCCCCATTTTACGTGCTAAATCTAGGCGGTATTCGTTTACGTCGGTAATTACAACGTGGCGAGCACCAACATGTTTTGCAACAGCTGCTGCCATAATACCAATTGGGCCTGCACCAGTAATAAGTACATCTTCGCCAACTAAGTCGAACGATAATGCGGTATGAACTGCGTTACCAAATGGGTCGAAAATAGAAGCGAGTTCGTCAGAAATATTATCTGGAATTTTAAATGCATTAAACGCAGGAATAACTAAATACTCTGCAAATGCACCTTCACGATTTACACCTACGCCTGTTGTATTACGGCATAAATGTACACGCCCAGCACGACAATTTCGACAATGCCCACACGTAATATGCCCTTCGCCAGATACGCGGTCGCCAACCTGAAAGCCACGAACTTCTTGACCCATATCAACAACTTCACCAACATATTCATGGCCAACAACCATAGGCGTTGGAATGGTTTTACTTGCCCATTCGTCCCACTTGTAAATATGTACATCGGTACCACAAATAGCTGTTTTGCGAATTTTAATCAGTAAGTCGTTATGACCTACTTCTGGCTTTGGTGCATCTGTCATCCAAATGCCCGGTTCTGCTTTTAATTTAGATAATGCTTTCATAATCCACACTCAACTAAAAAACCGAAGCGAGGCTTCGGTTTAAAATAAAATTAAATAACGCCCATTTCTTTACCAATACGGGTAAATGCATCGATAGCTGTATCGAGTTGCTCAATACTATGTGCCGCTGAAATTTGTGTACGAATACGCGCTTGCCCTTTTGGTACTACAGGGAATGAAAAACCGGTTACGTAAATGCCTTCAGCAAGTAATTTATCAGCCATTAACGAGGCTACTTTAGCATCTCCTAGCATTACAGGGATAATTGCATGATCTTTACCTGCACACGTAAAACCAGCAGCTTCCATTTGCTCACGGAAATATTTAGCATTTGACCAAAGTTTAGCGCGAAGCTCGCCGCCATTTTCAAGCATTTCAAGTACTTTAATTGATGCAGTAACAATTGAAGGCGCTAATGAGTTTGAGAACAAGTATGGGCGTGAACGCTGACGTAACCATTCAACAATTTCTTTTTTACCTGCTGTATAACCACCTGAAGCACCGCCCAGCGCCTTACCTAATGTACCGGTGATAATATCTACACGGTCTAATACATTACAGTACTCAGGTGTACCCTTACCGTTTTCGCCAACAAAGCCAACTGCGTGAGAGTCATCAACCATCACAAGCGCATCATATTTATCGGCTAAGTCGCACACAGCTTCTAAATTACAAATAACGCCGTCCATAGAAAACACGCCATCGGTAGCAATTAGTTTAGTTTTAGCACCGGCTTCGTCTGCTGCAATAAGTTGCTTCTCAAGATCAGCCATGTCGTTATTTGCATAACGAAAACGTTTAGCTTTACATAAACGTACACCATCAATAATTGATGCATGATTTAATGAATCAGAAATAATAGCGTCTTCTGCGCCTAAAATAGTTTCAAACAAACCTGTGTTTGCATCAAAACATGAAGAATATAAAATAGTATCCTCTGTTTCTAAAAACGCACTGATTTTTTGCTCTAGTGTTTTATGGATATCTTGAGTGCCACAAATAAAACGTACTGAAGCCACACCAAAACCATGATTATTTAAACCATTTTGCGCCGCTTCAATTAACTCTGGACTATTAGCTAAACCTAAATAGTTATTAGCACAAAAGTTGATTACTTTACCTGATGCAACTTCAATTTGAGCTTGCTGCTGGGACTTAATAATACGTTCGTTTTTATACAAACCTTCGGTTTTTACGTCTTCAATTTGCTGTTGTAACTGGCTAAAAAAAGCAGATGCTCTCATCTAGGTTCTCCATCTATTTGAACGGGTAAACAACCGCACTTTCGCGGCTGTTTATTATGCGGGGTATTGTAAAAGTTTAATGGGTAAAATGCACGGTTTGCAGTTCGTCGCAAACGCCCTAAGTTGGAAGGAATTCCTGCCAGTTTACAGGCTGTTTATTTATGTGTTTAAAAGTGCAGGTAAACTACTTATAGAATCGATAATTAAATCAGCTTCTTGCTTAGCGCTTTCGTCAAAGCTTTGCCCTGAACGCACTAAAACACGGGTAGTGATGCCCGCTTTTTTCGCAGCCTGCATATCACTGAGTTTATCGCCCACCATAATACTGCAAGCAGGGTCGATGTTATGCTCTTGTATGCCTTGTAATAACATACCTGGCGCAGGCTTTCTGCAACTGCACTCTTTCAAATATTCAGGGTGCGCTTTTTTAGGGTGATGCGGGCAAAAATACACATCGGTAACTTCAATGCTGTGGGCACTAAACTGGTCTTTCATCCAGTCGGTCAGTGCTAAAAAATCAGCTTCGGTATAATAACCTCGACCAATTCCAGATTGATTAGTGACGATTATGATTTTATAGCCTGCATCATAAAATGTTTTACAAGTGCTAAAAACACCGTCAATAAATTCAAATTTATCGCTTTGATACACATAACCATGATCAACATTTACCACGCCATCTCGGTCTAAAAAAAGCGCTTTATTTTTTTGTTGTGCATTCATTACAAAGACTCTTTTTGTACAACATGGTCAAACATCGCTTTTACATCATCAACTGTAATTTGGCTCATTAAATCATCGCCTTTTACGCGTGTACCCCACGAGACTTGCTCAGCCGTTTTACCTGTTTGCTTAAACAAATTTTGATGATAAACCTCTACCACGTAGTCTTGATATAAATAAGGAGCTGTGCGTGCTGGATTTGAATGTGCATATAAACCAATAACCGGCGTACCAACTGTTACTGCCATATGCGCAGGACCCGTATCGGGCGCGAGCACTAAGCTGCCACGCTTTAACACGCACAACAACTCTTTGAGTTTTGTTTTACCGACTAAATTTAAAATAGGCGTGTTGCTGTGCTCAATAATGCTATTTGCTAAGTTAATCTCAAGCTCTGTTGGGCCACCCGTCAATACCACCTTAAAGCCTTGCTCGCTTGCATAATCAGCCAATGTGGCATAACGATCAGCGAGCCAATTACGCTGCGCTTTACTAGCTGCGGGCGATATTACTAATAGTTTATTAGTTAGGTATTCTGATGTTAATAACTCATCTGCAACCGCTTGGTCTTGCTCGGTATATGGCATGTCCCAACTCGGTTTATAATCAGCTACACCAATGGCTTTTGCAAAACCTTTAAAGCCTTCAAGCACATGCGCCTGGGCTTGTGGGTCTATTCGTTTATTAATAAATAAGCTGTGCAATTCTTTTGAACGTGCCCAATCGAACCCTATTTTTACTTTTGCAGGAATACTGCGCGCTACAAACCCAGCCCTTAATGCAACTTGCATGTTAAGTAACACATCAAATTTTTGGTTTTTGAAGCGTTGCTTTAAGCTTTTCAGCGCTGCTTTGCCTTGCTTTTTATCAAATACCACCAGCTCAACACCCGGTAAGTCGGCAAGTAGCATGGCTTCTACTTTGCCAATAACCCACGTAATTTTTGCATTAGGGTGTGCTTTTTGAATAGCTTGTACAGCACTCACACCATGACATACGTCACCAATGGCTGAGAGTCTTAATATACAAATAGATGAATAATTAGGAGCTTGAGTCACACATTCCCTTAGGTATTAAATACAAAAGCCGATCTTAAATTATAATCACGCTATTGCAAGCACTTATCCTGCGCTTTAAAACGCGCTAATATAGACACATTATTTAGCAATTACACAGAGCTATGTTTAAACAACACGTGCAAGGCAACCACACTGTATTAAGCCACCCTAAATACTCAAGCCAAATTACCCTCGATTGGTTTGATGCAAATTATTGGCAACAACGAAATAAAATTGTGGGCGCTAAAAAAGGCCGAGCAACTGCGTGGTTTTTTAAACAAGACGAATTAACAGCCGTACTGAGGCATTATTGGCGTGGCGGTTTAGTCGGTAAATTACTAAGCGATCAATATTTATACCCAGGGCTTGAACAAACCCGTGTGTATAAAGAGTTTAGTTTAATGAGTAAACTTATAGAGCTTGGTTTAAACGTACCAACCCCTGTTGCAGCTAAAGTAACCCACAGCGGATTAATTTACCGTGGTGATATTATTACCGAGGCTGTTAAAGGCGCTAAAAGTGTACTTGATATATTAATTGAACGCCCATTGACTGAAGATGAGTTGGAGCGCATTGCTAAAACAATCGCGCTATTTCATTCAAAAGGTGTGTATCACGCCGATTTAAACATTAATAACATTTTATTTAATGATACTGGTGATGTGTATATTATCGACTTTGATAGAGGTGAAATAAGAGCGCCTAACCCACAGTGGCAACAAAGTAATATGGCACGCCTTGAGCGCTCATTTTTAAAGGAACAAGGTCGAAACAAGCCATTCAATTGGCAAGCGAGTGACTGGCAAACTCTGCACAGCAACTACCTCAAAGCGCTCGCCAATATCAGTTAACCTAATATAAGTTAATTAGCCAATGCTAAATACTGCAGAGCAACCTGCTCTGCCTGTACTTGTTTTAAAATATCTGCGTTTTCTACATTTGGCTTATCTGCTAGCACCTGCTTAACGGCATTGGCTAATGCCTCACTTTGTTGAACGGGTACTAAATATTTACTCAGCTCGCCTGTTAATATCTCGCTTGGTCCAAATGTACAATTAGTACTAACTACCGGAGTAGCCACTGCTAAAGCCTCAATTAATACCGTTGGAAGTCCTTCAAAATCAGAACTCAACACTAAAGCTTTGGCATGCTTAATCCAGTTGTACGGGTTTTGTTGAAATCCTGGCACTACTAACTGTTTTTCTATGCCGTATTCCTGTGCAAGCTTTAGCGCTTTAGCCGGTTTATTACATAAAAGTACTAACTTGTATTTTTTATCAAGCTTTGCAAATGCTGCAAACAATATATCGTGGCGTTTTTGTTTGGCGAGTCTTCCTACATGAATTAAGTAGGGCTCATTTGGGATATTGTTATTTTGCTCATTTGCTTGCTGTCTTATTTTTTCAAAATCGAACGGGTTATAAATAGTCGCGATTGCACTTGGGTTAATTAAATCCCCTTGTGTTATTTCTTTTTCAACACCCTTTGATACGCAAATAAGTGATTTACCATTTAAGTTTTGCTTACTTTTTTTAAGGTATAAATATGAAAATGGACCTAACTTTTTTTGACGGGCAAGTTCTGCATTGACGGAGTTATGAATAACAAAGTGAACATTTTTGATATTACTAAGCGCGAGCAAGTTATTACTTCTATCAAGATTAGAAAGCACTAGATCAATATTGCCAATCTCGCTTTGTTTTTTTTCAAACCACGCTTCTAATCGCAAAATACTGTTTTTTCGCTGCCAGAATCTATCTACTTTAGATGCTCTATCAGGAAAAAGGCTATCAACTTTAACTATATCAGGAATGTCATACTCAGCGTTGCTCGCAAGAGATAATATAGTGACGTTGTGCTGTAGTTTCGCCATTTTTTCAGCCAAAGTAAGCATTACTTTTTCAGCACCACCACCTACTAGTGAATCAATTACAATAATGATATTCATAAAGAGGATCCATCAAGCATATTTTTCACACCATTAGTAATAACATCATAACTGTGTATATTTTCAAGCTGAGCATATTTACTAGTTGTCTCATTATAAAAAGCCACCTCTATAACTTTCTCTACTTTAGTCACTATGTCATCAATATTAAGATTTGCTTTTAATACAACCCCCGTATTAATGCAGTGGTCTAAACGTGCATTTTGATCCTTAGATATTGCACATGCAACAGCAGGTGTGTGCACGGCAATTGCTTGTAATAAGGTGTCACCACCACTTAGCAATGCGACTTTAGCTTGGCTCATTAATGCTAAAAACTCAGTATTTTGCAAACTTTTGATACAAAGAATGCTATCAGAACTTGGGATCGTTTTACTATAATTTTGGCCAAATACAACAACGCCCCTCAAACCCGTTTGTTTAGCAATTTTAAGCGCAGCTTCAAAGTAAATATCGGCGCAATTTTGACCATTTAGTGTGTGACCGCCAGATCCTGCATTAACTATAAAATAATTTTTTAGTTCTAAACTATATCGGCTCAACATCTGTTGCTTTTGCTCATTGGATGCAAAAGCAACAAATGGGCCCACATTACGTGGACGCACTAAAGGAAATATATCTAACTTAGCATTTTCAGCCCAAGTTAATGGCTCTATACAATAGTCTGGCTGGACAACCCAATGTACATCAATCAAATTGATTCTATTAAGCTTTAAGCCTTTTGCTCGTTTTTTAGCATGTTGAGAAATAAAGACTACTTTTGCACCTACCTTTTTAGCCGCTTTCATATGCCCTGCTCGTCCGGCACAATCAAAAATAACAACGTTAGGCTTAAATTTTTCAATGACATCGCACACATAATCCAGCTCTTTGGTCGCTGAATGATCAAGTAGTGTCGTTTCGAATGGGCAGCTTTTTGTATAAGCAGCATGCTTATTTAATATAAAATGAATATCGATAGAAGCGTGAAGTTCATCCTGTAAACTTTGAGCTAACAGCAACGAGCGCATATACTCACCAATGCCTTCTGGTGATGATACTGGAATAAATAAAAGTCGTTTGTTGCTCATTGCATTCTCAATTTCCTATTTAACCCGCAGTATATCAACCACATCGTTATTACGATAGACAGGTTACATTTTTATACATTAAATACCCCCTATTTTGTCTATTATTTGCTGCAATAGACGCCTGAGGTTGATAAACTTAGCCGCAATCTAAATCACAAGGATCTGAACTTTGCGAAACAGAATTTTTCTTCTTTCTTCTCTTTTTTGCGCAATGAGCGTATCGATTAACGCTGAACCATGGGTAAAACCAGATGACTACGGATTAAGAGCTGACATTCAACAATTAGCCGATGCCGGCGTTATTTTAGCTCCTGTAACCACTTACCCACTTATGTGGAAAAGTTTTATAAGCGATGTTGATAGTATGCCGCTTGAGCAATTAACACCAAGTCTACAAGATGCATTGTTACGTGTTAAACATCGATATAAATCCGAAAATAGTAGCTCGCATAGTCTTCAATTATCAGCTTTTGCAGCTACAGATCCAATTGTAGCAACAAGCTTTGGTACAACAAATACACAAGAAACAGAGCTTTCAGCAGCTTACGCTTATTTAGGCGATAACTTTGCTGCTAAAGTCGCTGTAAATTATAGAAAAGACGGTAAAAAATGTTTAGCCGATGGAAAAACGGCTGACGATATAGTTACTGATCAGCAAGCTTTAACAGATTGTAACGACACTTCACTTGACGATAGTTACTTAGCTTATCGTTTAGGCAATTGGATTTTTAGAGCCGGTGCTGTTGAACAATTTTGGGGACCTGGTGTTGATAACAGCTTAATTATGTCTGGTAATGCGAAACCTTTACCTGCACTAAGTGTAACCAGAGAAAAAAGTACTGCTTTTGAAACACCGTGGCTAAGCTGGATTGGCCAATGGGGCTTTACCGCACAAATGGCTAAACTTGAGTCTACACGTGTAATTCCTGATGCTTTACTTTGGAGCAGTAGATTAAATATACGCCCAATACAACAATTAGAAATTGCCGTTAGCTGGTCTGCGCAATGGGCAGGAGACGGACAACCAGGATCTGCTGGTGACTTTATTGATGTTATCACTGGGCAAACAGCATGTATTGATGGCAATGATAGCTGTGATAGCCAGTTAGAATCAAAAATAGGTAATCAATTAGCAGGCATAGATATTCGCTGGTCAGATACACTTTTCAACCAACCTTATGCTGTATATGCCAGTACGATTGGAGAAGATGCCAGTTCACAGTTTAAGCCAGCCGATAGAGCCTACTTATTTGGTGTACAAACAACACAACGAATATACGATCAAAACTTATTAATAAATGTAGAGTACATAGATACAGGTGTTTCATGTTCAGCTGAATCAATAGTTGAAAATTGCTACTATGAGCATTCAGATTATAAATCGGGTTACCGTTACCACGGTCGCACTATTGGCTCTACTTATGATAACGATGCACAGTCAGTTGTTTTAACCCTATTAGGTCAGTTATCTAATGGAGACGATTGGCAGGTAAAATTGCGCAGTGTTGATTACAATAGCGATAACCGAGATAGTTACCCAAATAATCCTGACTTAGGTAACACCATTACTAAAATAGGGTTTAACTCTAAGCAGCTAGAAATGCGTTACAGAATGCTTTCTATGGGCGGCCGCGTCACTTTAGGTGCTTTTGCATCTAACAACGACGGTGCTGAAAACGATACATCAGCATTTGCCAAGTACGAATATAACTTTTAATACGTTACTATTAATAAAGTAACGTATTAAATGTAAAAAAGGGATGAAAACAGTGTTTTCATCCCTTTTTTGTATTTTTTAAGCAAACTTAAATCAGTAATTATACCAATTGCATTAAATTATTGTTCTATTATAGCGATAAGAAAATAGCTCAATAACAAGGCTAAAATTATGATACATAGTTGTTCTATATAAATAATTTTTAACGTAATTAGTGAGTTATTTAATACGCTAGAATGCTCATGTTTTTAATAAAATTGGTATTACTGTTTAATTTTACTAATTACTTTTGATGTTGAGCACCCATCTAAAAATTCAAGCACTTCAACTTTTCCGCCATGGCGAAGTACATGCTCAGCACCCGCTATTTGATCTACAGTGTAATCTCCACCTTTAACTAAAATATCCGGGCTTATCTGCTCAATTAATTTAGCGGGAGTATCGTTTTCATCTAAGCTACCAAACGGAATAACCCAATCAACTGATGAAAGTGCACTAAGTACCATTGCACGCTCATCTAGCGGGTTAATAGGGCGTTCTGCCCCTTTTAAACGCGTAATTGATTCATCATTATTTAATCCAACAACGAGCCTATCGCCTCGTGCTTTAGCTTGCGCTAAATAACGTACATGCCCGGCATGTAAAATATCAAAACAGCCATTAGTGAATACAATGGTTTCGCCGTTTTGTTTTGCAAATTCAATATGCTGAAGTACATCATCAAATGGTGTTTGGTAATGCTCACCCGTAGTATGTAAATACTGACCAAGCTTGCGGCTTAGCTCTTCTGGCGAGACAGTTGCAGCCCCAAACTTACTCACAACGATACCTGCGGCTAAATTAGCAATTTCGACAGCATCTTTAGGTTCCATGCCCGCGCCAAGCATAACAGCGAGTGTAGCTATAACCGTATCACCAGCCCCAGTTACATCGCTTACTTCAAGCTCTTGCGCTGCAAAATCAAATTTTTCAGCTGCACTAATAAGCGACATACCTTGCTCAGAACGCGTAAGTAACATGGCTTTAATGCCATTTTTGCTTATTAAATCACGCGCACTTGCTGCTAAAGCTGCTTCTGAATCGGTTTGACCACCCGCTAACTTAAACTCATGTAAGTTAGGTGTAATGTAATCAGCACCTTCATATAAATGCAAATCTGGCGATTTAGGGTCGATTAAAACCGTTTTTCCCGCGCCCTTAGCAAGGCTTACCATCTCTTTAATTAAGCTTAAAGATCCTTTGCTGTAATCAGAGAACACAATAAAGTCGTATTCATCAAGTACAAGCTCTAAGCGATTTAATAAAAGCTGGCTGTGTTGCTCGGTAAATGTCTCTTCTAAATCAAGTCGGACTAGTTGTTGATGGCGGCTAATAACACGCATTTTTGAAATAGTCGGTAAATCACATACACTGACTAATTGTGAGCTTATTTTTTCACCTTTTAGGATGGTCTCTAAAATTTGCCCGCTTTCGTCCTCACCAATTAAACCCAATAAGCCAACTTTTGCATCTAACCGCGCTATATTTTTTGCAACGTTAGCTGCGCCGCCCGCTTTGTCTTCAAATTTACTTACTTTAACAACCGGTACTGGCGCTTCTGGCGAAATACGACCAGTATCGCCATACCAATAACGGTCTAGCATTACATCGCCAACAACTAATATTCGTGCCGCTGATAAGTTTTTTAATAACGATAAATCCATTACTGCTGCTCCGCAACAACCATATCCATGGCTTCACATAACCAGTGACCTATAAACATGTGAGCTTCTTGAATACGTGCTGTTTCGTCATTTTTTATAATAATAGGTAACTTAGCAATATCTTTTACTTTACCGCCATCACGTCCAGTTAATGCAACAGTAAAAGCGCCTAGTTTATTTGCAGCCTCTAATGCTAAATTAATATTGTTACTAGTACCTGATGTGGTTAAACCAATAACTAAATCTTCTGGCTTACATAACGCTTGAACTTGGCGCTCAAACACCGTATCAAAGTGATAATCGTTGCTGTGCGCTGTTAAAATAGAAGTGTCGGTGGTCAATGCCATTGAGGCAAGCGGACCACGCTCTAATTTGTAACGCACTACAAATTCTGCTGCTAAATGCTGTGCATCTGCTGCACTACCACCATTACCAAACCAAACAATCTTGCCACCAGCTTGTAATGCACTGTGGCATGCTTCTAACAGTTGCATAGATTCTTGATGATAAGCCTCCATCGTTTCAAATAATGCCTGATGACGGTTTAATGTTTCAACGTAGCTAGTTGCCACTGAATCGATAATTGACATGAAAAATTCCTCTAGGAACTGAAATAGCAGGGAAAAATTAAATCCATTATTCCATAATTTTATTTAATTGTGTGCATTTTATCGGGTTATAACTGAACCCAGACCATATTTTATAACGAGTATGTTTAGAAAACGGCTATTTCACGGTAAACTAACGCCACTTCCCTTTAAGAAAGATCAGTATGGCACGCATTTTTTACTCATTCGCATTAATTATTATTAGCCCACTGATTGTATTTTATCTCTATATTTTACGAGGTAAAAAAAACCAAGGTTATCGTGCACACTTTAAAGAGCGCTTTGGGTTTGTCAGTAAGTCTTTATTTACGGTTAAAACTAAACCTTTAGTTTTTCATTGTGCTTCTGTTGGTGAAGTACTTGCCGCAACGCCACTTATTAAAGCTTTGCAAAAAGCGCATCCAAACTTAAATATATTTATAACCTGTAATACTCCAACAGGCAGAGAGCAAATACTTAGCCAGTTTAAAAATACTGTAGCGTGTAGCTATTTACCAATCGATTTTCCGTTTGCGACGGCTCGATTTTTAAAGCGTATAAAGCCACAAGCATTATGTATTTTAGAAACCGAGCTATGGCCAAATTTAATGGCGATAAGCCACAAAAAAAACATACCAGTACTTGTCATCAATGCAAGACTCTCTGAAAAGTCGCAGCAGGGCTATCAAAAGGTCGCTAAATTAACGCATATTATTATGCGCTCAATTACGGTACTTGCGAGTCACAATAAAACAGATGCTAAACGCTTTATTGAACTTGGTCTTGAAGCTTCAAAAAGCCATGTAACAGGCTCAATAAAATTTGATATAACACCAAGTGAAGAGCAACTAGCTAAAGTACTCAACCTTAAACAGCTTTATAGTAGTAATGAACGCTTTGTGTGGGTGGCAGGCTCAACACATCCTGTTGAGCATGAGCTGGTACTTTCAGCCCATCAAGAGTTACTAAAAAAACAACCGAACGCATTACTTATAATTGCCCCGCGCCATCCAGAGCAATTTGACAAAGTGGCAGAGCTTTTAACGCAAAGCCCACTTAGCTTTAGCCGTCGTAGCCAAAATAACTATAATAATGAGCAAGTACTTCTTGCTGATACGCTTGGTGAATTACAGTGTTTATATGGCGCTGCAAATGTGAGCTTTATTGGTGGCAGCTTAATTCGCAGAGGTGGGCATAACCCACTGGAATCAGCAGCGTTTTCGGTAGGTGTAATAACAGGTCCACACACATACAATTTTGACCATGTTTATCCCGAGCTAATAAAACTTAAAGGCGCTGTAGTGGTTGATAGTAACGACGAACTCGCAAAGCAGCTTATAACGTTTAGCCAAAACACAAAAGCGTGCCAAACCTTAGGTATTAAAGCTGCGCAATGCGTAACTAAAAACCAAGGTGCTATACAAAAAACACTTACCATTATTAATCAATATTTAGAGCCAAAACCGTGACCAACATAGCTATAAGCCAAACCCGCGAATGGGTATCATCTGTTATTGTTAAATATAACTTTTGCCCGTTTGCTCGAAAAGAAGTAGAAAATAACTGTATTCATTACATAGTAAGCTTAGCAACGAGTATGGATGATGCTGTAATGGATATGCTTGAGCAATGTGTTGAGCTTGACCGTGAACCAGAGCGCGAAACAACCCTTATCATGTTTGACAACGGCTTTAGTGACTTTGAAGACTTTTTAGACTTGGTCGATTTAGCTAATGCACTTTTAGTCGCGCAAGGCTTTGAAGGTAAGTATCAAATCGCTAATTTTCATCCTGACTACGTATTTGCTGACAGTGATGAAACCGATGCCGCAAACTACACAAATAGAGCCCCCTTTCCTACTTTGCATTTAATCCGCGAAGCAAGTATGAGCGAAGCACTTGATAGTTATAACGAGCCTGAATCTATTCCTGAGCATAATATAAATTTAGCAAGGCGTAAGGGGGTTGATTTTTGGCAGCAGTTACTTGAAAGCTGTAAAAAACCGAGCGCTTAAATGCTCGGTTTTATTTTGGTTTGTACAAAACTTTGTGCAAAATAAAGCAATAACTAACGCTTATTTTTTAACCCAGTTACCATTTACTTCAACGTAATGACCACTTTGGGTTTTTTCAATTGTTTTAGCGGCAGCAAGCGCTTCAACTTGTGAAAGCGACAAGTTATTCTTTTTAGCGAGCTTTAAGTACTGCGCTTTACGCTTTGCATTTATGTCATCAACAACGGCTTTTGCCTCTGCGTTTTGTACAACAAGTCCTAAATAACCAGAGCTATCTTCACCTACTAAACCTTGGTTTTTAGCGTCATCAAGGCTAATAGCCCACGCAGAGAACGACATACATACTGCACTAACTAACGTAATAATGTTTAATTTTTTCTTCGTATTCATGTTCTAGCTCCTTAAAATAACTCACTGTCGTCACTAAATAAATTGTCGAGTTCTTTATCTACTTTTACGCGAATTTCGTGATCGACCTTCACATTTAAATTAATAGTAATGGGCTCTTTAGCAGACACCTCAACACGGTGCGTGCAGGCACTTAGCGCACTAATAGCACTCAGCGCGAGCAGTACTTTTATCAATAACGACTGTCTCATTATTAGTTTCCTTTTTGTGAGTATTGTTGCTCAACTTTTTGTGTAATTTCGTCACTTAAACGCAGTGCACGTAAAAGTGTAAATACGTTTTCTTCGTGGTTATAATTAAAGTTAACCTGCTGCTGCTCTGCTTTATTATAGCCTTGCAAATTAACCCCTAGTTTTAACCAACCATCGTTTTTTAGTGCCACACTGCTATTAAGTTTTTGAATATCTAAATTAGTTAATAGCCCTAACACAGGTTGTAACTCTTGCTGTTGCTGCATTACTGAATCAAAAGCGGCATTATTGGTAATTTTTAAATTACTTGTTCCTTGGCTAAATAAGCTACCGTCAATTATTTCAATTTTTCCACTATCAAAGTGAACCGGTAAAGACCCCGCCAAGCGTCCCGTTAATACAATGCCCGACTTATCGTCGAATGTAACAAGTTTACTCGCATCAATATTTTCAAACTTAACATTAGCAACTTGGTTTGGCTTCCCTACTGTGTAGCTATCTAATGAAAACTCGCCACCAAACACACTTCCTTTTACATCATTTATAAGCGCGGTATTGCTATTAACTTGCCATTGCCCTTCAATCGCTTTAACTACGGCACCCGCCCTAAACTCATTTAAATTAAAGGTAGTTGGTTTTACATTAAGCTTACCTGAATTATATTCCCCACTAAATGTACTGTTTAAATCGCTCGCAAGGTAATCGTTATACAGTGCACTTGCATGACTAATCCCTATATTGAACAGTGCATTTTGTAAGTTTATATCGCCACTAATATAGCCATTAAATTCGCCCTTAGTTAGCTGTGCAAGTGGCTCAAATTGCCTAATAAACGCATTTAACAGCAGCGCACTTTGTTCAGGAATAACCACTTCAAACGGATGAGCTTGCGACGACATATGATGATTTATAACTAACTCAACATCGTTTATAAACGCGTGATGCGTGGCTTTTAGTGCACGACTTTGCAAGCCCGTAGACTCTACTTTTATATTATTAAGTTTTATGTCAGGGCTATTAACAGCCTTTATATTGGTTTTTGCTGTTAGATCAGCAAATAACTCACCTACGCCTAAATTAGCATTTGCTGTTAATGTGTTACTTATATCCGTTGCTTTAAATTCTTTATATTCTGCGCTTTTTAATTGCTGCGTTAACGCTACCTCTGCGTTTAACTGTTTATCCATTTTTGCTGTTAAATCACCTTGATATTGCACTGCACTTATATCAAACGCATCTACATTATTAAGCGTTAATTTAGCGTTTATAAGCCCAATTGGTTTTGAGTCTATAAACTCACTTATATTAAAGTGACCACTAAGGCTAAGCCCATTCGCTGTTGCAGGTGCAAACTCAGGCAAGCTTTCAAGCATAACGACGTAATCGCCTTTAATTGCAGTGCCAGCTAACTGAGCATTAACGCTAATATTATTTATATTGGGTGTATTTATTTGAGCTGATAAAGTTGTATGTAGGTACTCAAGTGGAGATTTAATATTTAGTGTTGTATCTGTTATTAAAATATCAAATTGCTTATCGCCCACGCTTACCAAATTAATTACAGGTACACTCAACTCACTAGCCTCTAAGCTAATTGATTGAGGGAGTTTTAGTTGCCAATTTAAAGGCACTTGTTTGCTAATAAAGCCTGCATATTCACTTGGTGGAATTAACTCAGTACAGCTTGGTGTTAAATTAATTTTGTTATTAAGCAAATCGGTATTAAATATTAACGCTTGGCTATTTAAATTAAAACGCGTCGCCAATTTACCAGTGGTTAATACGTTAACTTTGCACTGCTCATACGTGTGAGCAAACTGGGATCTAATATCGCCATTTAACTCAAGTTCTATACCATCAAAGCTAAATGCTTGCTGAGTATTAAAGTTAAAATCTGCTATTAATGTATTTTTAGTGTTTATAACTTGCTTTAAAAAAGTGTCATTAATTTCAAACTGACCACTTACTTTATTAGCAGTCAAAATTGCACTCGCGTTTATATCACCTGAGACATTAAATTTATTTAGTTCGGGTTCTAATATGCTTATTTTAAGTGGCTTATTGAGCTCATCACTTTTTACTACAAGCTGTTTAATATTGATTAATGGGCGATTTAAGGGAAGTGCTAAATCGAGATTTTTAGCAAGCTGATTAGCATTATCACTTTCAGGGAGTGGATTAACTGTTAGCACTGCATTTTCAATATCTACACGCTTTGTATTTGCAGTAATACCAGTAAGTTGTAATTGTTGATTTTGATAATTTAAACACACTCTATCAGCATGAATATTTAAGCTAGACGTGATTGAAAAATCAAGGCAGTTTAATGTTACACCCGCTTTTTCGAGCTCTGGCGCTATAACCCACTGTAATAAAGGTAAACGAAATACATAACCAAGCAGCAAGGTACTTAGTAATACAGCTCCAACAATTAAACCAATTCGCTTAAACATACTATCCTTAAATGCTTTGTGCTTTTAGCTATACTAATACCAACCTGCATAAATCTTTGATCAATTTAACGAATTAAATTGCACTATAACGTCGTTAAAAGTTTTTTATTTAGAACAACTAGATATAAAAACTTTTGCCTAGTTCTAGCGTAATTTTCTTAACGTTAAATAGACCCCATATATAAGCAGATTGGTATAATCAAAAAAGGCTGCACAATGCAGCCTTTTTAATTTTACAGTAAGATTATGAATCTAACTTGTATAAACGTAAATATAATTAACCTACGTTTTTACGTGCGTTACGGAACATACGCATCCACGGGCTATCCTCGATCCACTCATCAGGATGCCAAGAGTTGGCAACGCTTCTGAATACACGTTCTGGATGCGGCATCATTACAGTGGCACGACCATCTATTGACGTAATACCTGTAATACCTTCTGGAGAACCATTAGGGTTAGCTGGGTACTGCGTTGTAGGGCTACCGTAGTTGTCTACAAACTTAACCGCTACAGTGCCGCTATCAAGCGCCGCTTTAGTGGCTGCATCGTTTGCAAACTCAGCATGGCCTTCACCATGAGAAACTGCTATTGGCATACGCGAGCCAGCCATTCCATTAAAGAACACAGACGGATTCTCTTGTATTTCTACTAAACTAAAGCGTGCTTCAAAACGCTCTGATTTATTAGTTACAAAGCGCGGCCAATGTTCAGTGCCAGGGATCAACTCTTTTAACGTTGATAACATTTGGCAACCGTTACATACACCTAAGCTGAAAGTATCTTCACGGTGGAAGAAGTTTTGGAACTGATCGCGTGCCATGTCGTTAAACAAAATAGACTTAGCCCAACCTTCACCCGCACCAAGTACGTCACCGTATGAGAAACCACCACAGGCAACTAAACCTTTAAATTGCTCTAGTGTTAAACGACCTTCTAAAATGTCGCTCATGTGCACATCAACGGCTGCAAAACCTGCGCGATTAAACGCTGCCGCCATTTCTAAATGAGAGTTAACACCCTGCTCACGTAAAATAGCCATTTGCGGTTTAGCACCGGTTGCAATGTATGGTGCAGCTATATCTTCATTTAAATCAAAGTTAAGTTTTACGTTTAAGCCTGGATCTTTTGCATCAAATTTAGCATCAAACTCTTGCTTAGCGCACTCAGGGTTATCACGGCGTGCTTGCATTTGATACGTTGTTTCAGCCCAAATAGTACGAAGCTCAGTACGCGTATGATTAAGTACCGTATTTTCGCCACGGTTAAATATAATCGTATCGTCACTGTTAAGCGTGCCAATGTTGTGGCTAATTGCTGCTATACCATGTTGTTCAAACACCGCATTCACTGCATCTAAATCAGCATTTGCAACTTGAATTACGGCACCTAGCTCTTCGTTATAAAGCGCTTCAATGTCTGAACCTGTTAAAGCTGCTAAATCAACCGTTACACCGGTATGACCCGTAAACGCCATTTCAGCTACTGTGGTAAATAAACCACCGTCTGAGCGGTCATGATAAGCAAGTAACTTACTATCAGCCACAAGCGCTTGCATTGCGTTATAAAAGCCTTTTAATAACTCTGGGCTATCAACATCAGGGGTTACATCACCCAATTGCTTATAAACTTGCGCAAGGCTTGATGCGCCCATGCGGTTTTTGCCCGCACCTAAATCAATTAATATAAGCGATGTATCGCCTTTATCTGTGCGCAGTTGTGGTGTTACTGTTTTACGTACGTCGTCAACACGACCAAACGCAGTTATAACCAGTGAAAGCGGCGATGTTACTGACTTCTCTTGTGAGTCACCTTCATCTTTCCATGTCGTTTTCATCGACATAGAATCTTTACCTACAGGAATCGTTAAACCAAGCGCAGGACAAAGCTCTTCGCCTACGGCTTTAACAGCTTCATATAAACCAGCATCTTCACCTGGGTGACCCGCTGCTGCCATCCAGTTTGCCGATAACTTAATGTTTTCAAGGCTACCAATATTTGCACAAGCAATATTAGTTAACGACTCAGCTACAGCTAAACGAGCAGATGCACCGTAATTAAGTAATGCAGCCGGAGTACGCTCACCGAGTGACATAGCTTCACCGTGGTAAGTATCATACGTTGCCGCAGTTACTGCACAGTTAGCAACAGGTACTTGCCAAGGACCGACCATTTGATCGCGCGCTACTAAACCCGTAACTGAACGATCGCCGATTGTTATTAAGAATGTTTTTTCTGCAATGGTAGGTAAACGCATTAAGCGCTGCGCTGCATCTGCTGCATTTATTGATGTGATATCAAGCGCTTTGCCAACAACTTGCTTTGACGTTACATCGCGGTGCATTTTAGGTGCTTTACCTAATAATACGTCCAGCGGCAAATCAACAGGGTTATTTTCAAAATGGCTGTCTGACACCGTTAAGTGAGGTTCAGCGGTTGCTTCACCAATAACAGCGTACTGGGCACGTTCACGCTTACAAATTGCTTCAAAGCGGTCAAAGTCCTCTTCGCCAACAGCGAGTACATAACGCTCTTGTGATTCATTACACCAAATTTCGTGTGGTGCCATGCCTGGCTCATCGTTAGGGATGCTACGTAATTGGAACTTACCACCACGTCCGCCATCATTAACAAGCTCAGGAAACGCATTTGATAAACCGCCAGCACCTACATCGTGGATGAATGCAATTGGGTTTTCATCACCTAGCTGCCAACATTTATCGATAACTTCTTGGCAACGACGTTCCATTTCTGGGTTTTCGCGCTGTACTGAAGCAAAGTCTAAATCTTCATTTGACTGACCAGAGGCCATACTTGATGCAGCACCACCGCCTAAACCTATGTTCATTGCAGGTCCGCCTAGCGCAATTAATTTAGCGCCTACAGGAATATCACCTTTTTGAACATGATCAGAGCGAATATTACCTAAACCACCGGCAAGCATAATTGGTTTATGGTAACCACGTACTTCTTCACCGTTATGGCTTGTTACTTTTTCTTCGTAAGTACGGAAGTAGCCTAACAAGTTAGGACGACCAAACTCATTATTAAATGCAGCGCCACCTAGTGGACCTTCTGTCATTATATCAAGTGCGTTTACAATACGACCCGGCTTACCAAAATCGCTTTCCCACGGTTGCTCGTAACCTGGAATACGTAAATTTGATACAGTAAAGCCAACTAAGCCTGCTTTTGGCTTAGAGCCACGACCCGTTGCGCCTTCATCGCGAATCTCACCACCAGAGCCTGTAGCCGCACCAGAGAATGGCGCGATAGCTGTTGGGTGGTTATGCGTTTCAACTTTCATTAGTATTTCAATGTCTTCTTGATGGTACGCATATTCACCTTGCGCATTTGGGAAGAAGCGACCCGCTTTTGAGCCTTTCATTACTGCCGCGTTATCTTTATACGCCGACAATACATTTTCAGGATTTAACTCAAACGTATTTTTAATCATTTTAAACAGCGATTTTGGCTGCTCTTTTCCATCAATTGTCCAGTCAGCATTAAATATTTTATGGCGACAATGCTCTGAGTTTGCTTGTGCAAACATAAACAATTCGATGTCGTTAGGGTTACGTCCCAACTTTATAAAGTTTTCTACCAAGTAATCTATTTCGTCATCAGCAAGGGCAAAACCTTGCTCAACATTGGCTATTGCTAATGCTTCGCGTCCGCCACCTAAAATATCAACAGACGACATTTGGCGCGGTGCATCACTGCGAAACAGCTGAGCAGCATCTTCAAGCTCACTATGTGTGGCTTCAGTCATGCGGTCGTGCAATAACGCAATTACTTGTGCAAGTTGTTCTGCGTTTAAATTACCTTCAACATAATAAGCAATACCGCGTTCAACACGGTGAACCTGCTTTAAACCACAGTTGTGGGCGATGTCGGTAGCCTTAGATGCCCAAGGTGAGATGGTACCTGGGCGAGGTGTAACAAGTACAAGTTTGCCAGCTGGGGTATGCTCAGCAATGGTTGGACCGTAAGTTAATAGTTTTTCAAGCTTGGTTTGCTCAGCGCTACTCAACGGCGATGTTAAATCGGCAAAGTGAGTATACTCGGCATATACGTTAGTGATTGGAAGTTGCGATTGTTGGCAACGCGCTAAAATTTTATTAACTCTGAACTCTGAAAGTGCTGGTGCACCACGAAGGATCAACATAGATAATTTCATCCGGGGTTAGGGATTGAACGATATTTTAGGCACGCATTATAGTCCAATTAGCATTCAGATTTAACTCAAAATTACGCTTTTCATAAAATTAACTTTTCAGCTGTATTTATAGTCTGTTTTGGTTAATAAAATAAAAGGTAAAGTGACGTGATGGCCTAGTTTTGCTATAACGGTGGCTGGCGAGTTTAAGGGGCACTCAATGTTCAAAGAAAAACTAATAATAATCATTACTTTAGTTATGCTGTTGTGCGCATGTGATATGCAAGAACAGCCAACTCAACTCGCCCAAATAAAAGAGCAAAACAAAATACGTGTGGGTACGCTTGCGAGTGCCAGTAATTATTATCAAGCAGTACAAGGAGAGCAAGGTTTTGAATATGAGTTATCTCAAGCCTTTGCTGATTATTTAGGTGTAGAGCTTGAAATAGTCCCTTTCTTTAACTTATCTGACATGTTTGAACGCCTTGAAAAGGGGGATTTAGACTTAATTGCCTCAGGACTTACCTACAATAAAACCCGTGCAGAGCAATATCGCTATGGCCCAACTTATCGCACAATTAGCCAAAAGTTAGTTTATAAACAAGGGCGCGTTCGCCCACGTGATTTTGATGATTTAGATGGTAACTTTACCGTTATAGCTAAAAGTAGTCATTCGCTTACTTTACAAAAAATGAAAAAAAACAATCCTGAACTCACTTGGACCGAAAGCGAAGAGTTTGACGAAGAAGAGTTACTTCAAGCAGTTATTGATGGTGAGATAGATTACACCCTTGCCGATACACATACCTTGTCGCTGTTTCGTCGGTATCACCCTAATTTAAGTATTGGCTTTTCAGTTACCCATAACGACCCAATCGCATGGATACTCAACAAATCTAAAGACGACTCTTTATATGCTCTACTTGTACCTTTTTTTGGTGATATAAAACAAAGTAATCAACTTTACGTACTCGAAGAAAAATACTTTGGGCATGTACGCCAATTTAACTATGTAAATACCCTAGCTTATATAGAAGCGATAAAAGAAACTCTACCAACATACCAACCGTGGTTTGAACAATATGCAGGTAGTCTTGATTGGCGTTTACTAGCAGCGCTTAGTTATCAAGAATCTATGTGGAATCCTCGCGCTAAATCGCCAACAGGCGTTCGCGGTATTATGATGTTAACCCGCAGTACAGCAAAACAAGTGGGTGTTACTAACCGATTAGAGCCAGAGCAAAACATTCGCGGTGGCGGTAAGTATTTAAGTAAGCTTATTAAGCGTATTCCCGACAGAATCCCGCAACCCGATAGAACATGGCTTGCACTTGCGGCTTACAATGTAGGCTGGGGGCACGTTAATGACGCACGTATAATTACCGAACAGCAAGGCGCAAGCCCTGATAAATGGGCTGATGTAAAAAAACGCTTACCACTGTTAATTAAAAAGCGCTATTACCGTAAAACCCGCTATGGTTATGCGCGTGGCGATGTAGCGGTTAAATATGTTGATAATATTCGTCGCTATTACGATGCACTTGTTTGGCTAGATGAAAATAATGCTATTACAGAAAAACCTGAATCAATCGTAGAGCTAAGCACTGTAATCGAGCCAAAGCTAAACGTAACAAGTGAGATAAAAATTGAGGCAAGTGAAGCTCAAATACAAAAGCAACTACCTATAATTGAGCCCGAGCAGTCAAGTGAAAAAAATAACTAAGATTAATTTAGGTGTTTATTTTTGACCATATCTATAAGCAAAATTTAAGTAAATTAAATATCTGTTTACTTGTCATCAAATGATCACTAATGTGTGTTAATTGTATATCATTAATTTATAAGATATACCTCGTGCCTTTCTCACTCTTGCATTAGGAGAAAACATGCTAAAACGTAGACGCACACAAAGATTAAAACGTAATGTAATTTATTCAACGGCCACACGTCGTCGTGTTATGTTGCGCAAATTGCACAAAAAGATTATCTGGCGTCGCCGAATGTTTGCTATGCAGCAAATGGTAGAGTCAGAAATATCCCCTGCGACTAATTAAAGATTAGTCGGATCACGAGCAGCTTTTTTAGCTGCTTTAATTTGTGCTCTTCTACGTTTAAAAAAATCTGAAATAGTATTGCCACACTGCTGTGCTAAAACACCACCACACACTTCAACTTGATGGTTTAACCTCGGTTCTTGTAATAAGTTCATAATTGAACCAGCAGACCCTGTTTTTTCGTCGGCTGCACCAAATACTAAACGCTTTATTCTGCTATGCACCAACATTCCTGCACACATAGAACAAGGCTCTAATGTTACGTACAGTGTACAATCTATTAAACGATAGTTGTTAAGCACTTTTCCTGCTTCTCGTACTGCGATCATTTCAGCATGGGCAGATGGGTCGTTATCGGTTATTGAACGGTTGTACCCTACTGAAATTAGCTGGTTATCTTTTACTACAATCGCTCCTACAGGGATTTCATCAAGCAACTCTGCCTGCTTTGCATACAAAAGCGCTTGCTCCATCCAGTAGGAATCATCAAATGGCTCGTTCATTCTTTCTACTTAAATAACTTTTTATGCTGTGATTATACCTAGTTAGCACTCTAAAGTGCGTCATTCATTACTTTATTGCAAAAATAAAACAATATTTACCCGTTTGTAATGGCTCACTCGTGCTGATTTACGCTATAATCTCACGCTTTTTTTATTTAGCTCACAACACGGGTAGCAAATGAAATTTCCTGGACGCCGCAGGCATAAACATTATTTTCCAGTGGAAGCCAAAGATCCACTTACCAATCAACTTAACGCAACAGAGCGATTACAACGTAGTTATATTACGGGTATCGATCAGATCGTTGTTGATATAGAGGCAAAAGTTGATCAAGCTTTCCTTGACGAATTTCAACTACGTAGAGGTATGTCGCAAGTTATTGATAGCGACATAACAAACGCCTTATACGATCGTTTAAAATTAAACGATATGGTTGATTTTGAGTTTGCCGGTGGGACCATTGGTAACACTATGCACAACTACTCTGTACTTGCAGATGATCGCTCAGTTTTATTAGGCGTAATGAGCGAAAATATAAAAATAGGTAGCTACGCCTACCGCTTTTTATGCAACACCTCAAGCCGCGTAGATTTAAACTATCTTCAACCAGTAGATGGGCCTATAGGTCGTTGTTTTACATTAATTGATGAAACCGGTGAGCGTACTTTTGCAATAAGTGCGGGCCTAATGAATCACTTACGTCCTGAATCTATCGATAAAAACCTTATTGAAAATTCATCAGCATTAGTGATCAGTGCCTACCTCATGCGTACGCAAGGTAGTGAAACGATGACTGAAGCGACTATGCAAGCGGTAAAATACGCTAATGATGCAGGTGTGCCAGTTGTTCTTACACTCGGTACCAAGTTCTTAATTGAGCAAGACCCTACCTGGTGGGCAAACTTTGTTGAAAAGCATGTTGATATTCTTGCTATGAACGAAGAAGAAGGGTTAGCTATTACGGGTTTTGAAGACCCACTCCTAGCTGCTGATAAAGCACTTGATTGGGTAGATTTGGTAATTTGCACCGCTGGCGAAAAAGGTTTATTTATGGCCGGCTACGTTGACGAAAATTTAAAGCGCGAAACCGAATACCCGTTATTACCAGGAGCAATACCTGATTTTAATCGATACGAATTTTCACGTGCTATGCGTAAAACCGAGTGTGATAAGCCTATCAGAGCATATAGCCATACAGCCCCATTCATGGGTGGACCTGACTCAATTAAAAACACCAATGGTGCAGGCGATTGTGCTTTAGCGGCTGTACTACATGACTTATCAGCAAATGTTTATCATAAACTTAACGTGGCAAACTCTGCTAAGCATCAGCAACAAGCTATTACTTACTCATCACTATCGCAAATTAGTAAATATGCTAACCGAGCTAGTTATGAAGTGTTAGTTCAGCATTCTCCTCGCTTATCTCGCGGTTTACCAGAACGCGAAGACTGCTTAGAACAGGTTTATTGGGAACAGTAAATAACGGTGGGAGCAAGTATTGCTCCCTCTCGATTTCCTAAAAAATAGAAATATCGAGCTTTTTAGATAGTAGTTCCAGCGCCGCAATTCCTGCTACCGAATTACCAAACGAATTAAGCCCTGGAGAATAAACAGCTACCGTAAACTTATTTGGTAACACGGCTAAAATAGTCCCTGACACTCCCGACTTACCTGGCATACCTACTCTGTAACCAAAATCCCCCGCAGCATCATATAAACCACTGGTAAATAAAAGCGAATTTAGCTGCTTATTTTGACGACTACTTAAAACACGATCGCCCGATCGATTATCAACACCTTTATTAGCTAAAAAATTATAAGCTTTGGCTAATTCAATACAGTTGAGCTCAATAGAACAAAAGTTAAAGTAAGACCATAAAACATCATCGACTTCATTTTCAAAATTACCAAACGACTTCATTAAATGTGCCATAGCAGCATTACGATGCCTAAATTCATACTCAGAATTAGCGACTTTTTTATCAATCACTATCCCTCTATTACCAGCTAACAACCTAAAGGTCTCGAGCATAGAGTGCATTGGTGCAGATAAGCGGCTGTATAACGCATCACATGTTACAATTGCGCCTGCATTTATGAAAGGGTTACGAGGAATCCCTTTTTCAAACTCAAGCTGTGTAAGCGAATTAAAGGCAGTACCTGAAGGCTCCTTTCCAACTCGATGCCAAAGTTCATCACCATAACGTTGCAGTGCCATAGTAAGTGTCATAACTTTTGAAACAGACTGAATGGTAAAACGTTGAGAGCAATCCCCCGCACATACAGTCTTACCATCAGTTGTATAAATAGCGATAGAAAATTGCTCAGGATCGACCTCTGCAAGGGCCGGTATATAATCAGCTACTTTTCCTTGTGATAATAAAGGGCGTACTTCATGTGCTATTTCATCAAGCACCTTTTGGTAATCAGCTGTAGGCAAACTAGACCTCTATATCATCATTCATAAAAATTGGATTTTAGCACGCGCGAATAGACGCAACTAGTTTTGTTGTTGAATTTAAAGAGGGATGTTTTTCTTAATTTAAAAAAGCAAAAAACGTCACATTACTGTAACGGGTTTCTCTTAATTAAATATTGGTAATGTCGTAGTGCCACAGCGGTGGAGAGGCACATAGCAAATGCTACACTATCTTTGTGTCGGGGCGTCCTTCTGCGGGGCTCGCCTTAGAACTATTTTATTTCGCCACTGAGTTCGGCATGGACTATTTACAAAATTTCAAAAAAGCAAAAAACCCGTCACATTACTGTAACGGGTTTCTCTTAATTAAATCCTGGTAATGTCGTAGTGCCACAGCGGTGGAGAGGCACATAGCAAATGCTACACTATCTTTGTGTCGGGACGTCCTTCTGCGCGGCTCGCCTTAGAACTATTTTATTTCGCCACTGAGTTCGGCATGGACTATTTACAAAATTACAAAAAGCAAAAAACCCGTCACATTACTGTAACGGGTTCTCTTAATTAAATCCTGGTAATGTCGTAGTGCCACAGCGGTGGAGAGGCACATAGCAAATGCTATACGATTATTAACCTTGTCGTCACTTAGTGTGCAGAGTTCTACTAATTTCAAAAAGCAAAAAACCCGTCACATTGCTGTAACGGGTTTCTTTTAATTAAATCCTGGTAATGTCCTACTTTCACATAGCAAATGCTACACTATCATCGGCGCTGTTTCGTTTCACTACTGAGTTCGGCATGGAGTCAGGTGGGTCCAAAACGCTATTGTCACCAAGAAAATTCTTTTCAATTTTCTTATTTTAATTATTAAGGTTAAAGTCCTTCGACTGAATTTGAAGCCTGGTAATGTCCTACTTTCACATAGCAAATGCTACACTATCATCGGCGCTGTTTCGTTTCACTACTGAGTTCGGCATGGAGTCAGGTGGGTCCAAAACGCTATTGTCACCAAGCAAATATGGTGCAAAGAATTAATGACAAGCACGTAGTACTACCATTTTCTTTGCGCAAGGTGCCTCAAATTTAACGCTACGCGCTAAGAGTCACCTCTTGAATTTGGAAAATATCTGATAATATTTTTTAAGTCTTTCTAAGTAATATCTACTTTAGTCATATTAACTTCTATTTAAACTGTCGCATAAAACGCGTTTGGCGTTGTATGGTTAAGCCTCACGGGTAATTAGTACAAGTTAGCTTAATGGCTCACACCACTTCCACATCTTGCCTATCAACGTTGTAGTCTTCAACGGCCCTTCAGAGACTTTAAAAGTCTAGTGAGAACTCATCTCGAGGCCTGCTTCGCGCTTAGATGCTTTCAGCGCTTATCAGTTCCGAACGTAGCTACCGGGCAATGCCATTGGCATGACAACCCGAACACCAGCGGTTCGTTCACTCCGGTCCTCTCGTACTAGGAGCAACCCCTCTCAATTCTCAAACGCCCACGGCAGATAGGGACCGAACTGTCTCACGACGTTCTAAACCCAGCTCGCGTACCACTTTAAATGGCGAACAGCCATACCCTTGGGACCGACTTCAGCCCCAGGATGTGATGAGCCGACATCGAGGTGCCAAACACCGCCGTCGATATGAACTCTTGGGCGGTATCAGCCTGTTATCCCCGGAGTACCTTTTATCCGTTGAGCGATGGCCCTTCCATTCAGAACCACCGGATCACTATGACCTACTTTCGTACCTGCTCGACGTGTCTGTCTCGCAGTTAAGCTGGCTTCTACCATTACACTAACCGTACGATGTCCGACCGTACTTAGCCAACCTTCGTGCTCCTCCGTTACTCTTTAGGAGGAGACCGCCCCAGTCAAACTACCCACCAGGCACTGTCCGTAACCCCGATTCAGGGGCCAACGTTAGAACATCAAAACTACAAGGGTGGTATTTCAAGGTTGACTCCACAACAACTAGCGTCGCTGCTTCAAAGTCTCCCACCTATCCTACACATGTAGGTTCAATGTTCAGTGCCAAGCTGTAGTAAAGGTTCACGGGGTCTTTCCGTCTAGCCGCGGGTACACAGCATCTTCACTGCGATTTCAATTTCACTGAGTCTCGGGTGGAGACAGCGTGGCCATGGTTACACCATTCGTGCAGGTCGGAACTTACCCGACAAGGAATTTCGCTACCTTAGGACCGTTATAGTTACGGCCGCCGTTTACCGGGGCTTCGATCAAGAGCTTCTCCCTAAGGATAACCCCATCAATTAACCTTCCGGCACCGGGCAGGTGTCACACCGTATACGTCATCTTGCGATTTTGCACAGTGCTGTGTTTTTAATAAACAGTCCCAGCCACCTGGTCACTGCGGCTCCCGTCCGCTTAGAGAGCAAGTCTCATCACAGATAGGAGCGTACCTTCTCCCGAAGTTACGGTACGATTTTGCCTAGTTCCTTCACCCGAGTTCTCTCAAGCGCCTTAGTATTCTCTACCTGACCACCTGTGTCGGTTTGGGGTACGATTCCATATAATCTGAAGCTTAGAGGCTTTTCCTGGAAGTATGGCATCAGCAACTTCATCACCGTAGTGACTCGTCTCGTGTCTCAGGTTTAATGTTCGTCCGGATTTACCTAAACAAACGCCCTACTCACTTTCACATAGACTACCAACGCTATGCTTGCTTAGCCTGCTCCGTCCCCCCATCGCAATTATATCGAGTACAGAAATATTAATCTGTTTCCCATCGACTACGCCTTTCGGCCTCGCCTTAGGGGTCGACTTACCCTACCCTGATTAACATGGGATAGGAACCCTTGGTCTTCCGGCGTGGGAGTTTTTCACTCCCATTATCGTTACTCATGTCAGCATTCGCACTTCTGATACGTCCAGCATACCTCCCGGTACACCTTCAACCGCTTACAGAACGCTCCCCTACCACTCAGAATAAATTCTGAATCCGCAGCTTCGGTGCATAGTTTAGCCCCGTTACATCTTCCGCGCAGACCGACTCGACCAGTGAGCTATTACGCTTTCTTTAAAGGATGGCTGCTTCTAAGCCAACCTCCTGGCTGTCTGGGCCTTTCCACATCGTTTCCCACTTAACTATGACTTTGGGACCTTAGCTGGCGGTCTGGGTTGTTTCCCTCTTCACGACGGACGTTAGCACCCGCCGTGTGTCTCCCGGATATTACTTTACGGTATTCGGAGTTTGCAAAGGGTTGGTAAGTCGGGATGACCCCCTAGCCTTAACAGTGCTCTACCCCCGTAAGTATTCGTCCGAGGCTCTACCTAAATAGATTTCGGGGAGAACCAGCTATCTCCCGGTTTGATTAGCCTTTCACTCCTAGCCACAGGTCATCCCCTAACTTTTCAACGTTAGTGGGTTCGGTCCTCCAGTTGATGTTACTCAACCTTCAACCTGCCCATGGCTAGATCACCGGGTTTCGGGTCTATACCTTGCAACTAGTCGCCCAGTTAAGACTCGGTTTCCCTACGGCTACCCTATTCGGTTAACCTCGCTACAAAATATAAGTCGCTGACCCATTATACAAAAGGTACGCAGTCACCCAACAAGTGGGCTCCTACTGCTTGTACGTACACGGTTTCAGGTTCTATTTCACTCCCCTCACAGGGGTTCTTTTCGCCTTTCCCTCACGGTACTGGTTCACTATCGGTCAGTTGGGAGTATTTAGCCTTAGATGATGGTCCACCTATATTCAGTCAAAGTTTCACGTGCTCCGACCTACTCGATTTCACTTAAAATGTCTTTTCATGTACGGGACTATCACCCTGTATCGTGGCGCTTTCCAGCAGCCTTCCATTAACACATAATAAGCTTAAGGGCTGTTCCGATTTCGCTCGCCGCTACTTTCGGAATCTCGGTTGATTTCTTTTCCTACGGGTACTTAGATGTTTCAGTTCTCCGCGTTCGCCTCGTTAACCTATGTATTCAGTTAACGATACCTGCAAGCAGGTGGGTTTCCCCATTCGGAAATCCTAGTCTCAAGCGCTTTTTACTAGCTTGACTAGGCTTATCGCAAGTTAATACGTCCTTCATCGCCTCCAACTGCCAAGGCATCCACCGTGTACGCTTAGTCACTTAACCATACAACCCAAACGGGTCTTTGTTTTGTGACAGTTTAACTTCGCCAGAAGTCAATATTGAATACTAAAGTAGATACCAATCAATCAACTCATAAGAGTTAATTAAATGGCACTCAATGGTACTGCTACCATTGTTTTTTTACTTTTGAAAACTCTTGATAAATACAATGTATCTATCAGAATTTTATTATCAGCTTTTCCAAATTTTTAAAGAGCATATTAATTAGCTATCCCAAAGGGACAAGCACTAATTAACAATCATCTGTGTGGACACTACGAACAAATAAGTTCTAAATCGTATAAGGAGGTGATCCAGCCCCAGGTTCCCCTAGGGCTACCTTGTTACGACTTCACCCCAGTCATGAATCACTCCGTGGTAAACGTCCTCCCGAGGGTTAGACTATCTACTTCTGGAGCAACCCACTCCCATGGTGTGACGGGCGGTGTGTACAAGGCCCGGGAACGTATTCACCGCGTCATTCTGATACGCGATTACTAGCGATTCCGACTTCATGGAGTCGAGTTGCAGACTCCAATCCGGACTACGACGCACTTTAAGTGATTCGCTTACCTTCGCAGGTTCGCAGCACTCTGTATGCGCCATTGTAGCACGTGTGTAGCCCTACACGTAAGGGCCATGATGACTTGACGTCGTCCCCACCTTCCTCCGGTTTATCACCGGCAGTCTCCTTAGAGTTCTCAGCATTACCTGCTAGCAACTAAGGATAGGGGTTGCGCTCGTTGCGGGACTTAACCCAACATCTCACAACACGAGCTGACGACAGCCATGCAGCACCTGTGTCAGAGTTCCCGAAGGCACCAAACCATCTCTGGTAAGTTCTCTGTATGTCAAGTGTAGGTAAGGTTCTTCGCGTTGCATCGAATTAAACCACATGCTCCACCGCTTGTGCGGGCCCCCGTCAATTCATTTGAGTTTTAACCTTGCGGCCGTACTCCCCAGGCGGTCTACTTAATGCGTTAGCTTTGAAAAACAGAACCGAGGCTCCGAGCTTCTAGTAGACATCGTTTACGGCGTGGACTACCGGGGTATCTAATCCCGTTTGCTCCCCACGCTTTCGTACATGAGCGTCAGTGTTGACCCAGGTGGCTGCCTTCGCCATCGGTATTCCTTCAGATCTCTACGCATTTCACCGCTACACCTGAAATTCTACCACCCTCTATCACACTCTAGTTTGCCAGTTCGAAATGCAGTTCCCAGGTTGAGCCCGGGGCTTTCACATCTCGCTTAACAAACCGCCTGCGTACGCTTTACGCCCAGTAATTCCGATTAACGCTCGCACCCTCCGTATTACCGCGGCTGCTGGCACGGAGTTAGCCGGTGCTTCTTCTGTCAGTAACGTCACAGCTAACGGGTATTAACCGTTAACCTTTCCTCCTGACTGAAAGTGCTTTACAACCCGAAGGCCTTCTTCACACACGCGGCATGGCTGCATCAGGCTTGCGCCCATTGTGCAATATTCCCCACTGCTGCCTCCCGTAGGAGTCTGGGCCGTGTCTCAGTCCCAGTGTGGCTGATCATCCTCTCAAACCAGCTAGGGATCGTCGCCTTGGTGAGCCATTACCTCACCAACTAGCTAATCCCACTTGGGCCAATCTAAAGGCGAGAGCCGAAGCCCCCTTTGGTCCGTAGACATTATGCGGTATTAGCAGTCGTTTCCAACTGTTGTCCCCCACCTCAAGGCATGTTCCCAAGCATTACTCACCCGTCCGCCGCTCGTCAGCAAAGTAGCAAGCTACTCTCTGTTACCGCTCGACTTGCATGTGTTAGGCCTGCCGCCAGCGTTCAATCTGAGCCATGATCAAACTCTTCAATTAAAAAGTTTTATGTCTTTCGACAGCTCAATGAATTCTGAATTTTTTAATATCTTTCGATATTGAATTGACTGTGCCGAATAATTACCGAAATAACTATTCTGTTGGTCACTCAGCTTTCAATTGAGACTCTAATTTTTTTGCTTCGTTACTTGCTCAATAAAGAACGAAGTAGCTTGGCTGTTAGAACTCAATCTGTACGAGTGCCCACACAGATGATTGCTTTATATTGTTAAAGAACGTTTTGAGTCGCTTTAGCGTCTCAAGGGATGCGAATAATACACCCTTTATTTTTCGAGTCAACACTTAGTTTTAAACTTTCTTTTGGAAGATTTAAAACCGAAGTTTTATTTAACTCTCTGAGTAGTTCGTGCCTTGCTATGCGTTGGCGTTTCCCGTCTCAGTGGGGTCGCATTATAGGGAGCGGCGGATTTTACGCAAGCGTTATTTGCATAAAATAGTAATTAAAATTAAGCCCCAAGCAAGCGCACATGATAAGCACAAGTTACCCACAAAAGCCTGTTGATAACTCTTGTTTTTACATAGCTAAACCATACTAAAGCTTTTAATTAAAACCCTAAAAATACAAAAAGCACCCTATATAGGTGCTTCTCAAAAGTAATAGTTATTAGAATCTAGGGTCTGTTTATCTTTCAAGGTTAAATTTGCAGTAGCCTGTTTGGTATTCAGGCAAGGCAGAGCCTATGTAGTGTGGTTACTCCCCATAAATAGGCGATAACGTAGCATTAATGCCAAACAGGCGCTGCCCAAAGGGTTCTTTCTAGGGGCTATTTACTCTTTGTTACTCGGTTTTTACTTATTCTTACATGGATGTAAGCCAGTAGGGTAACGCAGGAGCAGTTACCGAGCCCACTAGGTTACAAATCTCGCGCCGCGATTAAACAACCCCTAGTTTGAACAAATTTAATCCGCAAAGAGCAACAGACCCTAGTATAAAATACTATATAACTTGCGACGATACTTAGCTGCGAGTGCGTCGCCATCAGGTAAAGAGGCAATAATGGCTAAAAAGCTTGGTTTTGCTTCGTTGAAATTCAGATCTTTTTGCAGCACTTTAAATAGTACATCCAATGCTTCTTCTTTTCTGCCTGCTTCATTGAGTAAAATACTGAGCTCTTCTTTTAATTCTAGGTCATTTGGGTACTTTTCTACTTGTTGTTGCTTTTCTTTAATCTCTGGTGAATCTTTTGCTTCAAGCGCGGCTTCGCATTTTGCTTTTATATTATTAAAGTAAGCATCTTGCTCTTGTGCATCTATTGTATTTATAAGCGCTTGCGCTTCATCTACCTTGTGAATTTGAATACATATGTCTGCTAGCACTAATTTGATACGTGCATTCCCGCTGTCTATTTCATAAGCTTGCTTTGCATAATTAAATGCAGCATTTAAATCTGACTTTAATAACGCTTGCTTTGCTTGTTCTAACAGTAAGTCTTGTTGCGCAGGTAAATGCTTTGCTAGGGCTTCGCGTATTTGTACTTCGCTTTGAACACCTGCAAGTAAATCTACTGGTGCAGAGTCTTTTAATAATACAAGCGTAGGCAGTGTTTGAAGACCAACTTGTTGCGCAAGTTGAGAAGCGAGTGCTTGCTCTGCATCGCAATCTAGGTTTGCTACTACTATATGGCTTGCATATTCTGCTGCTACTTTATCTAAAATTGCAGCCTGTCCGATGCAGTCAGGACTTTGAGGAGAGAAAAAGTTAAGCAACACCAATTTTTGTTGTGATGTTTCACCGAGTACTTGTTGAAGGTTTTGCGCATTAATACTAACTATGTTGCTCATTGAATTGATTGCCATATTCGTCTATTTAGGTTTTTATATGGTGGTGAACATAATAATTACAAGTCATATACCTAAATCACTCGGTATACATATTCAACAATAAGGGAAAATATGAAATTAACTTACCTAAGTGCAATACTTTTATTAGCAAGCCCATTAGTACAAGCAAATGGACTCGATCTGAATTTAAGCAAAGCCATGCCAGCTATTGAAAAGTTTTACCTCGATTTACACCAATCCCCAGAGCTCTCTTATCACGAACAAGAAACAGGTAAAAAGATAGCAGATAGATTAACTCAGCTGGGTTTTAAAGTAACAAGTAATGTAGGTGGCTTTGGTGTAGTTGGTATTTATAAAAATGGTGAGGGGCCGACAGTAATGATCCGTACTGATACCGATGGCTTACCTATAATAGAGCAGACAGGAAAGTCCTATGCCTCAAAAGTTAAAGTAACAGACGAGCACGGTGCAAAAGTAGGTGTAATGCACGGCTGTGGCCACGATATCCACATGAGTTCTTTTATTGGAACTGCAGAGCAGTTAATTACTCATAAAAAACAGTGGCAAGGTACATTAATGATGATTGCACAGCCTGCAGAAGAAGTAGGTGGGGGTGCTAAAGCGATGCTAAGCGAAGGACTATTTAGTAAATATGCAAAACCTGATCATATAATTGCTTTACATGTAAGCGCTAGCGTCCCCGCTGGTAAGATATCAATGAAAAATGAATACACGATGGCAAGTGTAGATTCTGTCGATATTACAATTAAAGGTAAAGGTGGTCATGGTGCTTATCCGCATACAACTATAGACCCAGTGGTTATAGCTTCACGCACTGTACTTGCTCTACAAACAATCACAAGCCGAGAGCTTTCACCGCTTGAGCCTTCTGTTATTACAGTGGGGTCTATTCATGGTGGTTCAAAACATAATGTGATTTCGGATGAAGTAAAATTACAACTCACTCTCAGAAGCTATAACCCCGATGTAAGAAGCGCTCAAATAGCTGCTATCAAACGTATTACAGCTGGGATAGCACAAAGCGCTGGATTGGATGAATCAAACTACCCTGTAGTATATGTACATGAAGATGAATCGATTCCATCTACTTATAATAACCCTGCACAAACAGACATTGTTAGAAACTCTATTGCCAGCGCAATTGGCGATACTAATGTACTTGAAACACAAGCTGTAATGGCGGGTGAAGATTTTGGCCTATACGGACGCACCGATGAAAATATCCCTATTACCCTCTTTTGGCTAGGAGGCGTAAACCAAGCACAATATGCAGATTCAATAAAAACAGGTGAGGTACTCCCTTCTCTACACTCTAGTAAATTTGCACCTGATTATAAAGTTGCTATCCCTACTGGAATAAAAGCAATGAGTAACGCTGCTGTTGCCTTATTTAATAAGTAATCTGAGTTTAGGTTAAGTAATACCAATTCAACATTAAGCAATATGGTTTAATAAAATGGCTCTGTTGCTAACTAGCAACAGAGCTTTTTTTATAACTCGACTTTTTAAAGGTCGCTTTTCCACCTCGTTTAGCAAAACGTTTTTTAGGTGAGGTTTTTGGTAACTTCGCAAATGCATTGCTATCGCAGTTTGCTGCTAATTGAACAAACCCATTTAGGTCAGCAAGTAAAGGTTGTAAAAATTGCTGATAACTCATTGCCTGCTGTGCAATATCACCTAAGCTCGACTCCCACTTTGCGGTTAAATCAGGACTCGCTAAACCTTGTGGTAATACGCTAATAAGAGCAAGTCCCGTTTCGGTCGCTCTAATTGACTTACCTTCACGTTTTAAAAAACGCCGCTTAAATAGCAACTCGATTATTCCCGCACGTGTTGCCTCCGTACCTAAACCATCAGTGTCTTTTAATACTTTTTTAATTTGTGGATCTTTAACATAACGGCTAATGCCCGTCATCGCAGCCAATAATGTGGCATCGGTAAAATAAGCTGGGGGTGATGTATGCTTTTCGACTACTTCGCCTTTATCGCAAAAAAGAGGCATACCTTTTGTTAAAGGAGGTAGCGAGGTTTCATCTTTTAATTCAGATTTACCCATTAACACCTTAAAACCCAAGCTTACATCTTGCTTTGCATTTGCCTTAAAAAGCCCACCAGCAATAATTACCTCAGCTTTAGTTTCGTTATATATATAGTCGGGATAAAACTGAATTAAGTAATGACGGCTTATTAATTGATATACCTTTGCTTCGTCACCGCTCAAACTCGCTGACTTTAACTGTTTAGCCGTAGGCACAATGGCATGATGGGCAGCCACTTTTGAATCGTTAAAACATTTACTACGCTTTTTTACATCAGCCCCGTTTACTAATTCACTGCTTTGCCCACCATTAGCACTTATTGCCTTAAAAATAGCAGATGCTTCTTGATGGTGATCTTTGGGTAAATAACGATTATCTGAGCGTGGGTAAGTAATTAGTTTATGACGTTCGTAAAGTATTTGGCAAATATCCAATACTTTTTGAGCTGGCATACCAAATGCTTTAGCTGCATCTATTTGCAGAGCAGATAAATTATAAGGTAATGGAGCACTTTGCTTTTTTTGTTTTTGGTCGAGTGAAGTAAGCTCAGCACTTTGCTTTGTAATGCGTGAAGCAACATTTTCTGCAAGAGCTTTGTTAAGTATTCGCCCTTCTTCATCTTGATGTGGCTCACATGCTTTGCTTGGAACCCACTTAGCTATGAATGGTTGATTATCTGGAGTAAACAAATGCGCCAATACATCGTAAAAAGGCTTAGATACAAAATTCGCTATTTCGTTATCTCTATTAACAACAAGACCTAAAATAGGGGTTTGAACCCGCCCTACCGAAAGCACATTACCAAATCCTGCTTTTTGCCCAGCTAATGTATATGCACGCGTTAAATTCATACCAAATAACCAATCCGCACGAGAGCGCGCTAAAGCAGATACACTTAACGGAATAAAATCTCGATTAGAACGCATAACGCCCAGTGATTTTTTTACCGCAGATAAATTTAAATCACTAATGAGTAAACGTTGCGTACTTTGCTTTTTAGCCTGACTTATTTTAGCTTCTTCTATTACTTGGTCAACCAGAAGCTGGCCTTTAGCATCAATGTTACAAGTTATTTTTTATAAAATGTTTAAATAATTGTTTTATATGAGCTATTTTAAATTTAATCTTTTTCCTACTTTTCAAATTTTTATGTAAGAAAAAGACTGAAAAACAAGCAGTAAATAACACTAAATTTCACACTTACACAGTATGCTTCAACTATTTAAACCACTATATAGTCAATTAAAATATTTCATCATTTTCAATTAATTCAGGTAACGTCATTAATCTACCTCTTTTATAATTGAATTTTGTTAACATCAAAATTAATGTATGTGTAGCCAGTTAAGTTAGCTGTTTTCGCAGCCTCTCTTGCACCTACTTTTGTTAGGAATAAAGGTATATTAGCTCTAAGCAATTTAGAAACACTAGCATCATGATCAAGAACAACCTTTGTAAAACCACCAAAGGCCATAGATATTCCATTAGTGCTTTCAAGCTCGTTTGCATGAACAAACTTTAGATCACTAACAGCTTCATACTGCTCTGTCTGAAAATTATAAAACATCAATGCTTTATCTACTTTTATAACCGCCCACATAATTAAATTCCTTTTATTTTTCAGTGCTTAGTCACTGTCTGTATCTAGCAGTACATAGCTTATGCCAATTTCTAAAAAGTAATCTAGAAGCGCGTTAACTGCTTTTGTTTTTGATAAGTTTTTGCATCCGATATATCAGTTGTTACTGCGAAGCTTTTGCTACCTCATAATGCGATTTAATGTGGCACTAACTTTTCCAATTATCTTTTGTAAAAATATCATGCAGGCGCTCGTTTTTTTAAATTAAAAAACATATTTTCGATAACAAAACAGCTTTCTTTACTTAGTAGTATTTGTTTTTCAAATCTTGTTAATCCCTGCTAAAGTCTTTTATCAATAAAGTAGACTGCTGTAGAAATTAAGCGGTCATGATTCCTGCTGTTAGTCTTCCACTCAATTAAAGTGGCTATCCCTAAAGACCTTGAGCTAGTGTTGGAAAAAGTTAAATCTTGTTTAGTTGAGATTAAATTGAATCCTTTATAATCTGGGTGGCATCGCTCAAAATCAGAACGTGTGGCAATTTTAATAGCATTTAACCGTGGCTCGGAAATAGAAACTGGCCCACTAAACTGAAACTCACAGACTTGATTTTCTGAGATGAATTTAACGTTATGGAGCATTGATGACTTATCAAACTCACCTGTTAATAGTAGATATATATCACCACTAGAATCAGAGGTAAGCGCCATATTCCCCTTGTATTGCGTGCTATCGAATTCTTTAAATACTGCTATAGGCTTTATCGTTAGTTTTTCAATATCATTATGGGTACCAATTGTGCAACCACTTAGAATAACGAATATTAAAATACTCAAAAAAATTTTCATAACTTACCCTTCTTTCTAAAAAAATTACTGTATCACCATGAACATATAGCTCAATGGACATGTCCTCATGTTACATGGCGTTAACTATTTTTGACAAACTTTTTCATAACTTCATGGTCAATGTAACCTTTAACAATAAATGTTTGAGTAATTACTTCAGTGGATAACTGTGTAAGCTTTACTTTCTAAGCCATTACAAATCCCGTATGCCAATGTTGGTTTATGCTTAGCATTTGATAAAAATATGATCGACCATTACTCTTAATTTTCAGTTGGACTAGACGATATCTACATCAAAAATAATTCTACCTTCATAATGCTTCTTTAGATTTTGCAATAAAATATCCTGACTTAATATAATTAAACTATTGCTCAAGTTCTGTATATAATTTGGCTTTTCTAACACATGTTTTAGGAATTCAACTGCATCACTTTTATTATTTTGTGCATGTGTCAGCTCATTCAATTCTCTGTCGTAAATCCAATCATAGTTCTCGCAGTAATTATTGTAACGCGCCAAATAAAACAAGGTCGAAAAATCCGCTTGGGCTGCTATTCCTAATTTATCGTATACTTCTTTAACAATTTTAGCTCTTCGAATCATCCCTTCGTAAAGTTCATTCGCGTCAATATCCTTACCGCTCACAAAACTAGAGATAGGCTTTTCATAATCATTTTCTAAACGCTTTTTCATTATATCTGGGTGATATAGTAACCATGCATCTAAGAAAACGTGTAAATCTTCAAATGTGGCAGCCTTTAGATCAAAGTTTATTCCTATGTTATGCGCGAATGTTCGATGTGACTTGATTATATCAAGTGCAGTACTGAACTCAGCATTTCCAATTTTATAGATCTCCTTGATTTCAGACTTAACCTCTTTGAAAACCTGCTCTTTCCAACGGTTAATAGGAGGTATTGACTTAGATATTAAAGATATCTCCGCTCTTGATAGGGTCTTTGTATAAGTACATAAATCGTATTCACCAACCAGTTCTTTTAACAAATGATTAAGTTCGTTCAAAAGAATTCGCACTTCACCTATACGAGCTGTGAGGTTGTAGATATTAATAATAGGCGTTTTTACTAAGTGCTTTTCCTCTTCTGTACTATAGGGATACCTAAAGGTCTGCCCTGTTGGATCTATTGCGCTTATATCCTCAACGTATTCCTTTAGTTGTTCATTTATTTGCACCAAACGTGAATCCCTTTCTTGGGAGTTAATCAGCCACCACTCCCACAGGGTTACTATATTGTGGGTCTTTTCCATGTGCTTTTGAGTAAGCCTGAACCTTGAGCCATCTTTGGGGCATATTCCATATAGATCTGCGCTTCTAATTCCACGAAGGCATTGAGTAAAATGCATCAGCCATAATTCAACGCTATGCCGCAAGTTAAACGCTATAGGATAAATAAACTCATCTACACTGTATTCTATATTATTTAATGTAACTAGCTCTCCCAGCGTATACGCTGCATCAAGAAAGCCTTGTGCGTAATGGGGTAAGTCAGGGAAACCGTTATTGCCAACACATGCATTTAAATTACTAACCCCTTCAAGACCTTTAAAGGTATTATTGAAATAATGACCGTCTTCGTCTTTTTCCATATTAAATAGTTCCCTGCGCTAGTAGCGAATCCTGTTTTCATACCTCTTAATTTAAGCTATCTGACAATAACTTTACAGCTTTCTTTAAGAGGATGGTCTTACATCATTATTAAAAAATGAGTCTTATTGAAAGCATAGCCCTATGTTTTCAATATCAAAATAACTTATCTCCAAAAATCCATATAAGCAAGTTAAGACAATAAGACTATGTAGATATTGGAAGATTCATAACAGGTTTTAGGGCAAACTACAGGATGAGATATTTTAATGAGTTTATTCCTCGACCACAGCTTGTTGGATATTATTCAATGCTGCTAACTTCCCCTTAATTGATAGCAGACGCGCTTGCCCTTTATCCAAAAATACTACTATTGCGTCATAGCAATTAGGGTTTACCTTTATAAGCCGCTTATACTCTTCAAGCTCACTAACTAATATCGTCATTTCTGACTCATATGTTTTTATGGTGTCATGAAGCTCATTGCCAAAGCTTTTACCTATAATTTGAGATTGTGGAAAGCTTGCAATCGAGTCATTGGTTACGCTAGTGAATATTGATGTTTTAAATAACGGCGTTTTACTATATTGAGCCCGTTTTGGGCTTGGGTTTTCATCCCTAACTAGCAAACCTTTATCAACCAAGCGCATCACCTGCCTATAAACAAAGCGCCTAGCCTCATCTGAATCTTTATAAGTATCATTAAGCGCTTGCAAAGTATTACGCAGTGCAGTGATAGTGAAATGGTTAAAATTTTTTTCTACTAGCAGATGATAAATATCTTCATTGAACTTAATTGTTTTGGTCATTTGGAGTCACCAACAAAACTTAGGATTGCTAAGTATACTAATATAAGTAAAACTTAGACAATCTAAGTTATTCAGGTGAACAAGATGAAAACTAAGTGTCTAAACCAAACCCTATTCCAATCAGGCTTAAAGAAGCTCGTAAGCGAGCAAACATGACTCAAAAAGAATTAGGTATTCGTATTGGCATGGATCAAAGCTCTGCAAGTAGCAGGATGAACCATTACGAAAAAGACAGGCACACTCCTGACATACAAACATTACAGCGCATGGCTGATGAGCTAAAAGTACCTTTGAATTATCTATTTTGTGATAGTGCTGAATCAGCAGAGTTGGCTTGTTTGATCGATAAACTTTCAATAAAAGAAAGGCAAAAACTAATTGAGCTATTAAATAAATAAACTATTTATATCCGCCTCTTTAGAATAAATTAAGGGAATGATTTTGAGTAACTCAGGAGCAAAAGCCGCACTTCGTGGTTATCGACTACAGACGTTATATATATTAAATGAAATTTTAAGATCTGAAAGTACAGATTTAGTTTTTCAACCAGAAGGTAATGAAGACCTTGCGGTATATAAAGGAAGACAATTAGTAAGAGCAATTCAAGTCAAAGCTTATAGCGAACCTTTAGTCTTATCTCATTTTATTAAGCCTGATCAAGAGGATTCATTCTTTCATCGCTCAGCTAAATTATTATATTTAAACGGCAATGTAAAAGTTGAAGTTATTAGCTTTGGAGATATAGGTAAAGAGTTAAAAGATGCTTGGATTGGAGTTGAATCGAGTAAAAATAGCGTACTTAAAAAATTAGTTAATCATAGAATGACAGAACAACAAGTCAATTCTATGTTTGAGAGAGTAATTTGGAATAAAGTTTCAGAATCTGATTTAAATATTGATATAAATCGCTGTTTATCAAATAGTTTAACGGTCGGTTCCCCTGAAAACGCGTTATCATTATTAACTGCTTGGCTGTACACAGCATCAGAGCAACAAACAAAAATCACATACTCACAACTGATAGAAAAAATAAATTCAATTGGAAAATACTTATCAGAAAGAGAAGCACATCATACTGAATGGTTCAAATCATTAGAGCCTCTAATTGAAAATGAGATATCAGATACGTTAGCTTTAGAAAAAGAATTTTATAAAGGGGTTTCTACGAGGTTTAGTCATATTCAAGCTAACCTTGATATCGAAAGAACAGAACAGCTTGATGAGATTGATGAACTATTTAAGCAAAACCAAACAGTAATTATTCATGCTGCTTCAGGACAAGGAAAAACATCCTTAGCTTATCGGTATTTGTATAATTTTATCCCTGAAAATTGGCGGTTAAAAGTTAATTTTATTGAAGATCGAGGACATGCTAAAAGTGTAGCTTTAGCTCTTGCTGATCATTTAGCTGCCTTTAATGCAAAACTATATCTATACATAGACGTTTCACCAAGAGACCTAGATTGGACTAGTCTTGTTAAATCATTATTAGATCACTCAAATATAAAAATTTTACTCACTATTCGAGAAGAAGATCTTGCTCGTCAAAATATTTCAAATGAGGAAATAGGTTTCCCAGCATTATTGCGGCTTCAGTTTACTAAAAAAGAAGCTAAACATATTTACCAAAACCTTATTACAACAAAAGCAGCAAAACCATACCCTTCATTTGAACAAGCTTGGCTAAGTTTTGGTGGAAATGGCTCACTTTTGGAATATATCTATTTTCTAACACAAACAGAATCATTAGTAGATAAATTAACATTTCAGGTGAAGCGTTTACGTTCTGAGGTTAGAGAAGGTCGATTAGAACCTAAAGCGATTACCGTACTGTTAGCTTGTGCAGTTGCAACAGCTTATGAATCTAAACTAAAAATAGGCTTGTTAGTTGATGAAATATCATTAAATGATCCAATTGGTACGTTTGACTTATTTGAAGGTGAATACTTAATTAGACGATCAGACGATAAACTTCACATAGAAGCGTTACACCCCATCAGATCAAGAATTTTGGTTAATGTTTTAGCTGACCCAATTTTTTCTCCTTGGATAACTTCTGCATTAAGTGTAATGCCGTGTTTGGAGGAAACTGACCTTGAGACTTTTCTTCTTTACTCTTTTTCTGAAAAACCAAATGATTTTAGTTTGATATTTAATCAGCTTTCTAAACTTAAAGTTGATTCTTGGGCTACTGTCGCTGGCATTGGTCGAGCTTTGTTGTGGTTTGGTATACATCGTTATGTAATTAAAAATAAAAACATTATCGAATCGGCAAGGATATTGGTAGGCAACGATGCTTGGGCGTATATGTTACTTCCTGATATTGGTGGAGTAATGAAAACTGATCCTGCAGAAGGGTTTATTAGTCTTTTGGGGCAAAATAATCCAATAAAAAGGAATGAAGTACTAAAGTTAAGATCTGAAATTGGTTCTTCAGAGATAGTTTACGAAGATATTAAAAAATGGTTAGTACAACTTAATGATGAATTCATTATACCTAAAAATGATAGAGATTGGTCTGGTTTAGGGGAGGTCTTATTATGGCTTGGAAAGTTAAAAATCAATTCAGGAGTTGAAATAACTTGGCTAATTGATATAGACATTGCTCACTCTTTTACAAGTATCGAATCTCTAGCGGATTTAGTCATCGGTATTTACTATTTTGATAAAAGTTTATATCAGAAGTTTATGATGAAAAATGAAGTCATCATAGGAAGGTTATTTCAAGAATCAACTCAAACGATATGGTTAGAACAAAAATCCGAGAACCCTATTGCACATTACATCGTCCCGGAACAACACCTTAATGATAATGGGCATTCAGGTAGTTCCCTGAATGAATTTAGCGTATTACGAGCAACATTATTAAGAAAGCTATTTCCTGATAAAGAAAGGTTTGGTGCAAAAGGCTATGGTCATCAAAATATTTTTATGGAATTCCCCATAGATGAATCAAATAAACCTAGCATCCTTAAGTCTTATATTCCTATAGACCAATTTGTTAATATGAACTCAACATGGGCAAATTATGCTGATTATATTCATAGACCTGATGATTGGCTTGAGTATGCTAACAATATCATATTAGTACGAGAGCAAATTGTAGATGGCTTAGTGTGTTTAAATAAAACGTTAAACTCATATTTTAAAAAGTTAAAATCACAAGCTCTCATAGGAGAAGGTAAAATAGAAAGTAAGTATTGGGAGGCGTTATCGCTAGTTAATTGGCAAATTACAAAGTTACCTAAATTAGCTGTAGATCAATGGGGTATGACAAGTGAAGGTACCCTAAATGGATCAGAAGAAACAAGATCAAATCAAATTAATTTTTTGATGATGCAGGAATACTCTAAAACTTACCAAAAATCTTTAAGTAACTATATTCACTCTATAAGTAACTTCTTTAGTCAATCACATATTATTTTGATTATTAATGGGTTAATCGGCAGGCTTCCTCTCGAACAACATCAAATATATTATGAAAAAGCTGAAGAAATAGGTCATCCATACAATGAACATACCTTACATCTTGCAACAATGAACTTCAATGATGCACATAATCATTTGGAGATATTTCAGAAAGACTTTAGAGATCACTTTCAGGAAATATTAGACCCTGTTCTTTTAGAAAAACTAGAGAAGAAAGAACATGAAAAATTCAAGAAATCTTGGCCGTTATGGTATCAATTTGCTTATAACCCTGAAAATCATTGGAAAGATTTACCAGAAGTAAGAGCATCATCGATTGCAGATAGAACGCAAAAAGAATTACTTCAATCGATTAAGTATTCACTTACTAATAGTCTCCCAGAGGACTTAAAGGGTTATGTTCTAAGTGAAAGCCTTAAACATGAAGGACAAAAAGCATTATGGATAGGTATTGAAGTTAATAATCTATCTTCTTTAGGCACTATATTAAAAGCTGTTATTGATGCCCTGACCGAGGCAATAAGACCGATGCAGTATAAGGATTTAAAATACTACTCAATGTCTAACCAATGGGATAACTTTGTAATTGTTCCTTTACATAATGATAAAACCTTTTCTAATTTAGCATGGGTATTATTAGTTAATAAATTTGTTGGAGAGGAGCCTGTACTAGACGAAGAAAAACCCTATTTTTATATACCGAGACCTCTCAATAAAGATTTGATTAAGCATTTCAATTTTAAAACCAATCACATGATTTGTTTTGCTGAGTTATTATTAATCGAAGAAAACATTTCTCACATTTTTAATACTGCTAACCATATACATTGTTTTAACGAAATAGCACCTAACCTTGATGATGTAGGCATAGAGATTTTGCAAGAACATTTATCGCCATTAATGATAAAAGTAGCTTCCCATATAACTCAAGTAGACAAGATAATTTATAGGGTGAGAAAAGATAGTCCGGATGAGTTATTGCGAGAGGTTTTAGATGTATGTGCGAATGCAGTAAAATCCGATGAACTCTATGAAGATCAAAGTATTAATATTTCTGATTGCTATGAGTGGGCAAAGTTGCTAAGTGAGGCATTAACTGAGTTGCAACTATATAAATGGCAAAATTTGTTTAAACATAGTTCAAAATAATAAAATGAAGTAACTCGTATGAGCCTATTACCGTTTTTACTAATTGATTTATATTTTATCTGACAGGATATCATGGGTGATAACTGAATATTGGGTAAGGGTTCAAATTTAATCCTAAAACAAAGAACTAGTGATTTAGGTTATTTCACCTTTTGATTACAAAAGTAATTTCTGGTGTAATTATGATGACATGTAATGTAAGGCTTTTTGGTGTGTTATAAAAAACAATTTGTTAACAGTTAAATTAGCATACGTAAGTAGATCTTCAATTTTAATAAAAAGGTATAATATTAATGAAAATTATTTTAGAAAATAAGAGGTTGGCTAGGTTTTTTTGGATCTGTTGCCTTCTGATTTTAGCCGTAATTGGATTAATTAATTACTATTTTATTGGAGATCCAAAAATAAATCCTACATGGATTAAAACTTTTTCTTCTGGCGTGTTGGAGTCTTTGGCAGCAGCATTTATTACCACTTTAGCTATCGGTGCATTTCTTTTTTACATTACTCCAAAATTTGATCCTAAGTTTGGCGCAGAATTTATAGGTTCTCACGAATTTAATGACCATTTTAATAACGCCTTGAAAACCGCTAATGAATGGCACTTTAGAGGTGGGTTCGGAAGATATTTAAGAACGCAAATTCTTCCAATTCTAAATAAAAGAGCTTTACAGTGCAGAGCCCCTGTTATCGTTAAAGCGCAGATACTAGATCCTCGAAATAACAGACTATGTGAACTTCATGCAGACCTTAGGAATTCTGTTTCTAATATTGATAAGAAAAATGACTGGACTTCTATCGATATAAAGTCCCATTTATATGCAACAATAGTTACGTGCGCAATTTTCGAAAAAAACAACGCATTCATGGAAGTATCTGTCTATCTGAATTGTTTTTTTTCAACTGACAGAGTTGATGTGTGCGGAAGTTATGGTCTAGTGACGAAAGAGGATCGCAAAGTTCCAGGATTGAGGTTTAGAAAAGATACCTCTCATTATAATGCATATAAAGGGGATCTATCAGTAACTCAAAAGCAGGCCGATGTAGTTAAGGTGATTAGCCAAAGCTATACTATCGGAGACCTTACAAAAAATAATGTAAAATCAATTCTCACAGAGTTAAATTTTGAAGAGCCTTCCTTCTCAGATTTAGAATATGAAACTATTGCTAATTTAGTGAATGGAAAAGAGAATCCTTATGCGTGAATTGGTTGATGATTTGTTTCTAAGCTTTACGACCCAAAAAATGAATGTGTTATGTGAGCATTTAATTGATAATATATCCGATATAAATGCAACTTGGCACCCGTTAGGTTTTGCCATTGTTAAACTTCTGGAGACGGAATCATTAAAATATCGACTACATATATGGCCGGCAGGAGAGCGAAAACCCAAGTATCCTAATTGGCCAATACACAATCATATATTCGATCTTGAAAGCTTAGTTGTTGCGGGGAATATTGGTAGTAAGAATTACTTAGTGCTGAATTCAGAATATGGGAAACGATCTTCAAATTTAAAATATATAGTTAAATATCATGATACCGGCTCAGAAATAATATCTACTAAAACCTATATTGATGTAATCCAAGACACGGAACAATGGTTTAATACTGGAGAGATATATAAGATTATACGGGGAGCTTTTCATCAATCTTGCGTGCATGAGAACGAATTTGCTGCATCTCTAGTCCGAACAAGTAATGAGAGGGTGGGAACGTCACCAACAGTTGTTGGATTCAGCGGTTTTGAAAGGGTTTATAATTGCCAACCTAGCAATTTACCGACAATGAAGTTAGTAGAGTTAATTGCTGGTATTCGCTGCTAAAGTGGCTTGTCACGCAATAATTTAGCCATTGAAGGTTATATCCATTACAAAGCGCACTTGCGTGCGTTAAATTCATAGAAGTTTCATGTACCAGACCCTGAAAGAAGCTATCTATTATTCAACTGTCAAAGCAGTGTTATTTAAATTTGAATCGAGAAGTAAGCTCGCTGCATACAGCATGGGGACTTACTGCACATTAATTGAGTTATCAGAATCTTTTTATACATTGGTTCAAACCCAAAACTATACAGGCTCACTTTCGCTATATCGTTCATTTATTGAAAATTTCGTTGTTCTGAAAAACCTAAAATTAAATTACCTCTATGTCACCAGTTAGATTACGGTAGTTACGAACAAAGTATACGGATGCTTAAAGCAGCCAAAGACGGTAATGCCTATTTAACTTCTATCGCTAAGTACGCTGATGATAAGGTGCCTGAGATTAAAAAAGAAATGAAGATATTAAAAGAAAGTAACAAATTTGAGCTGTGCGGAAATATTTATGAAAAATTTTGCTTAGCCGGTATGGAAGAGGAATATCGAGGATTATACCCAACATTAAGCGCTGAGCCACATTGCAGTTTGGAAGCAATATTTTCAAGGCATTTTGAGCGTGATCATTTGAATAATAAGGTTAATCGGTAATCCCCCCATTTTTAATGGAGGCTATCTGTAGAATTTTCGTTGTTTAACTTTTCCAGTTTTTGTATGGGTGTTATTCCACCTATGCCCATGTTAGGGCGTTCATTATTATAAGTCCATAACCAATCGGTTGCTTTATCTTGTAACTCACTAATATCCCTGTAAATATAATGACTTAGCCAGTCATACCTAACCGTGCGATTGAACCGCTCTACATAAGCATTTTGTTGCGGGTTACCTGGTTGAATAAATCGTAATTCAATATTATTATTTAACGCCCACTCTGCTAATTTATGGCTAATATATTCAGGCCCATTGTCACACCTGATAGCTTTTGGCTTACCACGCCATTCTATAATTTGATTGAGTGAGCGGATAACACGCTCAGCGGGGAGTGATAAGTCAGCATCTATTGTGAGTCCTTCGCGATTGAAATCATCAATCACATTGAACAAGCGACACGCTCTGCCATCAGATAATTGGTCGTGCATAAAATCCATTGACCAACATTCGTTAATGGCCTCAGGGACAGCCAATGGTTCAGGCTTCTTCCTTGTTAGACGTTTTCTATGTAGTGGTCAACTAATTTTGGCCACAGTTTTAGAATCTTGATATCTAACCTCAGATTCATTTGGCGCTAAACCGGCATTATAATGATGCGGCCTAACATTGTTGTAATATCCATTTATGTAATCACTTACGCTATATTTAGCGTCTATAAAGTTTCCATATCCAATCTTTGGCATCCATTCCGTCTTAAAGCTTCTAAAAAATCGCTCCATTGGCGCATTATCCCAACAATTTCCACGTCTACTCATACTTTGTGCTATTTTATAGCGCCATAAACGTTGGCGATATTTTAAACTTGTATAATGGCTACCTTGGTCTGAATGGAACATGAGTCCTGTCGGTTTCCCTCTGCTTTCATATGCGAGTTCAAGCGCTTTTAGCGTTAAATTAGTATCTGGTGACAACGACATTGCCCAGCCAACCACTTTGCGTGCAAATAAATCAATAACCACGGCTAAATAAGCCCAGCGATTGCCTGTCCAAATATACGTCACATCACCGCACCACACGGTATCCGGCTCAACAACATCAAACTGTCTATCAAGCAGGTTTGGGATTTCAAGGTGTTCATTACCACCACGTTTATATGAATGTTGAGGTACTTGGCAGCTTTCGAGCTTTAATTTAACCATTAGCTTAGCTGCACGATAACGGCTCAATTCAAAATCATTGTTCGTTGCTATCGCTGCGATTGTCCGTGCCCCTGCTGAACCACCACTCATCGCATGTATTGCTTTTACTTCAGCCTCTAACCTTACTTGCTCAGGTGTCGGCGTTGTATCCCGTATGGCCCAGTACTTATAGCTGCTGCGATGCACATTGAATACGCTACACAGCAGACTAATTGGATAACGCTCTCGTTGATTTAACTTCTCGATTAACGAGAATTGTTCAGGGAGTCGGACATCAAGAGAGCGGTAGCCTTTTTTAATATATCCTTTTCTAATTCAATGCGTTGGATTTGCTTTTTAAGTTCGCGGATTTCAATTTGTTCGGGCGTCATTGGTGAAGCTGTGGGTGTCTGACCATTGCGTTCTAGCTTTAATTGAGTAACCCATTTACTTACGGTTGATTTACCCACCCCCATCGCTTTTGCTGCGTCTTCTTGCGTATAACCTTGGTCTACTACAAGCTGAGCCGTTTCTAATTTAATTGCCGCTGAATATGTTGCGCGTTTTAATTTCGTCATTTTTTCACCCAAATTTGTATGCTTATTAGCATAACATTTCTTTCTTAATGGGTGGCCAAAATCACTGTACCACTACACTAGGCTTTATTCGCAGATTCAACTCAAGCTCACGGTAAATACGATAAACGCGCTTATGATTCCATGTGTAGCCTTTAACATTGCGTAAATATAAAAAACATAAACCGAATCCCCAATTACGCTGACATTGGCTTAAATCCAATAGCAACGCTGCAATTTTCTCATTTTCATCAGACAGTTTTGGCGTATAGCGATAGCATGTTTCACTTATCATGAAAGTACGACAGGCTAAGGCAATACTCATTTTATTTGTGCTAACGACTTCATGAGCCAAGACTTTGCGCTCAGAAGCCTTTACCACTTTTTTGCCATTGCCTCCTGAATGACCTCAGATTTCAGCCGCTCTTCTGCATACATTTTCTTTAAACGGCGATTTTCATCTTCAAGCTCTTTCATTCGTGTCATTAAAGACGCATCCATGCCGCCGTATTTAGCGCGCCATTTATAAAAGGTTGAGTTGCCCATACCATGTTCGCGGCATAGCTCAGGAATAGGCACGCCGCTTTCTGCTTGTTTTAAAATGGCAAGGATCTGACTGTCTGTAAAATGTGCTTTTTTCATAATTTTCTCCTGTGTTTACAATAAGAGAAAATTCTACGTTTGGCATCTATTATTTTTCGGGGGGATTACCAATCTAGTTATTCATAACAAAGATAAATCTTCTAATTACGAATTTTACATTGCTAACCTAGCTAACTATCTAATCTCAGGGGGAATACTTGTTGCAAATATATTAGAAGGTCAACAATTAAGTGACTTCGAACAGAAAAAAGAGCAAATCCTTTCAGCGCTAACGTAAACATATAATAAGAAGTTAAGATCATCACAGCCGCCCATTGGACATACGCGACAGTCTGATTTGATTGTATCTCACTAATCGAATCTGACTGTTCAAGTTAAGATTTATTCAAATCCAAGTACACTCCCGTCCTCTGCAGTAGAATCCACATTTACTTTTTAGAGCACGAGACCTTCTTTCTGAAGCTCAAACTAGCTTTTAGACTTTCCTAATCTTTGCACCTTACGCTTAAAATTTCTCTTAGCTTTATAAGTCGTTCCTTTGCCTTTCAACCCACTAAATGTAACTGCTTTAACCTCAGAGATTAAAGTATCTATACTTTGCGTAATTGGATTCATAAAGTGAGCATATTTAATTTCTTTTTGGCTAATAGCTTCTAATTGAGATTCCCAATGGGCTGTCATATCAGGTATTGTCATTCGCTCAGGCAAAGAGCAAATTAATTGCGTACCAACATCAGTCGCTCTTATATCTTTACCTTTACGAGTCAAAAATTGACGCTTGAATAAAAGCTCAATTATCCCAGCTCTGGTTGCTTCTGTTCCTAAGCCATCAGTATCACGTAATACTTTTTTAATTGAAGCGTCAGTTACATACCGAGCTATACCTGTCATAGCTGAAAGTAATGTAGCATCTGTAAAGTACTTAGGTGGTGTAGTTTGCTTTTCTATTAAGTTGGCTTGCTGGCAATGTACTTCATCTCCCTTTGAAACATTTGGAAGGCTAACCGCTGAAAACTCACTTTCCCCCTGTGATTTTTGTTTTGAAGGAAATAAAGCTTTCCAACCTTGCGATACCACGTCTTTTTGTTTGGAAATAAATAAACCACCTGACACTTCTGTATCGATTTGTTTATCTACATACTCAAACGGAGAGTAGAACTGAATAAGATACTGGCGAGCAACCAGTTCATAAATATTATTTTCAGCAGGTGATAAGCGGCTTAAATCAGTTGATTTTGATGTAGGAATTATCGCGTGGTGGGCACTTACCTTTGAGTCATTCCACGCTTTACTTTTTAGACTAAGATTCGCGTTATTTGCGGCATCACTTAAAGCTGAGCATGATTTACCAATAGCGCCTACAACTTGCTTAACATCGCTCAAATGTTCTTTAGGTAAATACCGGCAATCTGAGCGAGGGTAAGTAATTAATTTATGTCGCTCGTATAATTGCTGACACGTATCAAGTACTGATTGCGCGCTCATACCAAACCTTTTTGCGGCATCAATTTGTAAAGCCGATAAGCTATAAGGCAATGGCGGGGGGGTCGCTTTTTTTGCTTGAGTTACATTAACTACTTTTCCAGCTTTATTTTGTACCTTTGAAATAACATTTAATGCTAACGCTTTAGACAACACCCGATTATCTTCATCCATGTAAGGTTCACATGCTTTACTTGGCCTCCATTTAGCCTGATACGCCTCACCTTCTGAAGTAAGAAGCGTACAGATAACTTCATAGAATGGTTTTGATACAAAACTCGCAATCTCTAAGTCTCTGTGGACAACTAAACCTAAAACAGGTGTTTGTACCCTACCAATGGATAAAACGCCATTATAGCCAGATTGGCGGCCTTGTAGCGTACATAGACGGGTCATGTTAATGCCATAAAGCCAATCAGCTCTTGCGCGTGCTAAAGCAGATGTAGCAAGCGGAATGAAATCTGTATTCTTACGTAAGTTGTTTAATGCTTTTTTTACTGCTGCAGGATTCAAGTCACTAATTAAACACCTCAAAACCTGTGTTTTTTTTGCTTTTGACACACCACAATGATTAATCACTTCATCAATCAGGATTTGCCCAACTCGATCTGGATCGCCCATATTAACTAACGTATCCGCTTTTTTTATTAATGTTTTTACTACTGTAAATTGCTTTCTTGTTTTACTTTTAACGACAAGCTTCCACTCATTAGGAACAATAGGTAAATGCTCAACAGCCCATTTTTTATAATCGGGGCTGTATGCCTCTGGCTCTGCTTGCTCTAATAAATGACCTATACACCAAGTAACAACATCGCCATTACCAGCGGTGATAAAGCCATCACTTTTTTTATGTGGTTTAGGTAATACATCGACTAGTGCCCTACCAAGGCTTGGTTTTTCTGCAATAAACAATCTCAAATTTTTTTACCTGTAATTGGACTAACTTTATATATTTCTAATTGTTGCTCTAACAAAGATACTTTTTCTAACGCTTCAAAAAGCGTGAATTCAAGCTGAGCGTTATGAGCTACAACTTGATCACTAAAAGCTTTTATTTGGTCGCGCTGCGTTCTATAACGTTCTTTTAATTCTTTTTCTTTGTCGCGCTGTTCACGTAGCTTACTTTCAGCCTGTTTACTTTTTTCACTTTTACCCACAGCTAAGCTTTGCTTTAGTAACTGAATTCTTTGATTAGCAATTTTGACAAATTCTGAATAGTAATAAATACCACCAGAGCTTAAACCAGCTTCATCATTGATTCTTTTTAAGCTAATACGTCCATCAGGCTTTGTATTTAATGGCTTACCTTCAATAAGCCTATCTAATGCTTGCTCTAACCTGATTAACGTTTCTCTGCCTCTATCTGATTGTTCAGTCATAGGTGCTCTTATAAAAGTGTTTGGTTAATGTCATGTTTGAATACATCAAAGGTAATATTATGATCTTTAAAACATTGTTCTATCGATTTAATCTCATAATAGAGCTTCGACAAAATGTTAGGCATTTTCAACCCAAACTCGATTAATGATTCAAATTTGGTGATCAACAATTGCCTTTTAGGGATAAGTTCTAATGCCTTAGCTTTAGTGACAACCGCATACTTACAGACAGGCGCATCACAAATACGATCACATCGGGGATTAGTGCAATGGCCAACAGGCGTTTCTATTATAGACATTTGGCCATCTCGAACTTGCCTTGATATTTCATCACGACTCAAATAAATGGTACTTCTATCATCACCACGTAAATTTGCGATTCGTTTACCTTCAGCACCAGACAAAGACTCTGCTTCATTATAAATATGGTAAAAAGTGTCGGTCATGAAATCATGATTTTCTTGTGCTATGTCTAAAAGTAATTCTTTATCTAGCATCATATCGAAATAGCCTGCGACATTGGCTTGGTTAGAATACCAAGAGGTCATAGCTATATTGATGTGTTTAAATTGGTATTTTAAGTCTAAAAGTGATGCCAGTTTATTACGAACAAGGAATACAGCAAAAGTTCTTCTAAAACAGTGTGGGTTTGGAATTAGTATTTCATCAACAACTAAACTTCCCTTTCTCGAAGGGTTTAATAAATTAAACTCCTCAACATCATGAGCCGTTGCTTTATAACCGGTAGCCTTAACAAAATTTTTTAAAGATTTATCGATTGCTTGCCTACCTGCGGCAGGGTATTTTGCAGTAGGCGAGTATGATAGAAAAAGGGAGTCGGCTTCTTGAATCATTTTATTTTGCTCGTCTATGTGAGAACAAAGCTGAGCACGATCTTTCCAATTTTTTCTCGAAAATTCATAGATATCCCATATAAGCTCAATTGCCAGCTTAACAGCAGGAATAGTGACCCAACTTGTTTCTCTTTCTACCCCTGCGATATTAACTTTTGTATGAACCCCATTAACAATAGGGATAGTCATGTCCGCATACTTTTTTTCTTGATAAGACTCTTTTGTTAAAGACTTTATTTCGCCATCTCTACAGCCAGTAAAACCAGCTATAACTATATAGCATGCAGCTCGAATGAGGCTTAACCACTGCCCAGTGAGATCTAGTTTGAAATCTATTGCTTTAGTTATGTCTTGATAGTTTTTTTGAGCGTCCCCCCTTGCTGTAGGGACGCCATACCCTCGCTCAATATTTTTATTATAATCCTGAATAAAGCTTTCATATGTATCACTGATAACCTTTCTACTTGGGTGATACTTAGTAACAATATCTAATGCAACCAGAAAATAATTAGATGCTATATTTTCTGGTAAAGCTATTGTTTGATGTGAAATACGCTGACTATTTGAAAGTAAAACAGCTAATTCATCAGCATTATCAATTACTCTGGTGATAATTTTTTCTTTTTTTAAGACGCTAAGAATTATTAAGTAGTTTTTCCATGTTTTGTATTTTAAATTACGACTTTGGGCTACTTTTATAAACTCTCGGAACCCTCTATCTGAATTAATAAAAGTAAAGTCAGTACCACCACATTCAATGATACATTTATCAAAAATTGAAAAGCCTTGGATGTACTTTACACCTATACTTTTTTTACTTATAAGATCACTACCATTAAACATCTTAGAAATCAGTTTCTTACAAACTGATTTAAATCCATCACTGAGATTTCCAAAATTCAACTTAACGCCTTCATTTAGAATTCTCCAAACATCATCTTGAAAATAGCTAAACGGTTTTCCATCTGAAGAGTAAGAGATAACTGTATTATCAGAATTAATTACGTTTTGATGCTCAGCATTAATAGTGTTTAGAGGCTTAGTTAACTCATTCATTATTAATTTAACTCCATTAAAACATTAAAATCCGTTTTATCAGCCCAGAGAGGATGCGGAAGCTCAGAATATTTCAACTCAGCACTTTTATATACGCGTGGAAACTCTCGCTTCAACCGTTCTAAAATTGACTCTACGGTATTAGTAACCTTGGCTAATGTAGTAGTGGGTATTGAGTTAATTGATGGCTGACAGGCAACCTCAAGAATTACATCTCTGAATGACAGCATAAGCCAGATATCGTCGACTTCAGCAATAACGGCATGATATGGACAACCAAAGCATTCTAAAAACTTGTAACATGCGACTTTATTTTTTTTCTTAGCTAAACCCGCTTTAACGAGTGATTTTTTTAGCTGCTTAGCTTTTTCACCGAAAGAATCCTTACAGCGGAGTCCATTGGATAAAGCGTTTGGGATATCTAATTTATTTTTTAAGTAAAATTGCTCTCTCACTGGATCTTTAAAGTGATAAGCACTTTTAATAACCGCATCATTTAATGTCTCTCCTTGAAGTGTCCGCTGCCTAACATCAAGAGCTCCTGCAATAGAAAACTCCATTAATTCAGGAACTCCATTAGAGTAATGTTTTGACACTGTATCAGGGCTATTATTTAAGCCTTCAGCAACAGAGAATATACTTTCGGTTGCTCTTATTATTAAAGTAGCTTTAGTTTTTCTAAATCGGTTTGTACGCAGTACCGGTAATTCAAAATATTTAAGCTTTTTATTAATTAAAGTAGCAAACTGATTTTCTAACATTCCAGTATATTTTTTCTTCGAGTAAACTGAAAAAACGTAATCAGAAGTATTATTTGTTATTAATTTACTTAAAGACAACCATGTATCAAAAAATTCTTTGGCTCTTTTACTAAAGCCTACTGTAGTAATGTTTTTTCTACCACGCTGCCTGTGCTTTGTTGTCGATAGCTTATAAACACCATCAGATGTTCGTTCAAAATGCTCACTTGAAATATCAGAAAACTTAATTGCTAACAGTTGGCTTTCATTTAATCCCGTGTAAAAAGATGTCAAATAAAGAGCTGCTTTCACAAGCTCATTTTTCCAAGTATGGCTAGGCCTAACGACTGAGAAAATATGCTTTCCGTTAAACGGGTTACCTAAAAAGTCATTTCCTAAATCATCACACAGTAAAGGATGAACTGTAGGGTTAGAGCCATTAAGTAAATGAGTTCTATACTTATTAAATATCACGTAAAGTAATTTAACAATTTGTTTTAATTCTAAATCAGTATATGGCTTGGTACTTTCATGACTGTCTTTTATAAATAAAAAATTATCTCTTAGCTCATGAGTTAAAACTGGCTCAATTTCATTTAAAAACATTTTAAATGCGCCTAAAGTACTATTTATCGTCGTACCTCTAATATTTTCTAGACAACGTTTTTTTAAGTTATTAATAAACGGAATAATAGTTGTATGGTTGAAACCAACTTCGAGCTCATTTTTATCGCAAAATTGAAAAAAAATGACTAAAGAATTAAAGTAACTGACCTTAGTGCGATCCCTTCTGTCCATTAGTAATATCGCATTATAACAATGTCGAATTAACTCCCATCGTCGCATATCAATTAACTCAGTGTTAGGTGAAAGTTTAAACTCTTGACCACTTGTACCAATCTTTATTTTTGGGCAATTTTTATAAGCTAGACGTTTAAAAAAACAATTCCTATTGCCAGCACTAATCACCAACTTGTCTATTGGTAAAGTAAATACCGCTGGACGATTCGTTATTTCAGCATTAGTAACTCTGCGCTTTTCATTTCCGATAAAAGCCATAGCCCTATTCCTCGACCTTTAAAACCAGATCAAGGGCTTGCTCATAAACTTCATTAGCCTCCAATGTTTGGTGACAAAACTTTAAATAATGCAGAAGTGTACTTCTTGACTTGTGTCCCATTACAGATTGAATGTAATCAAGAGCATCACCTTCTTTTACCCCTTAATTTAATAGCTCTTTTAAACGCGTTACGGCATAAGTTGAACGCAAATTATGAAACTTATGGTTAAAACTAGGATATTGCAGTTTTGCTGTATTTCGAACTTCGCACCATCGAGCATTAAATGTCCTAGAGGCGTAATGATGTCCATTCTGTGAAATAAACAAAGGTGGATTGTTTAATTCATCGGGGTTATTTACTTCGAAGAGTTTTCTACGTTTTATGTAACGCTTTGAATTAATGTATTGATGTAATTGATGCATTAACGATGAAGGTATCTCAATTGTTCTGCTGCCAGAGCCTTTAGTGTTCACTCCCTCTTGCGGTGATATGTGCACGCCATTTGTATGGATTAAATATTTATGACGAAGTTGCTCAGCTGTTGGCTTATAAATAAACTTTGATCTAAAAGTAACAATCTCTTCTCTACGTAATCCTGTATGTCTTGCTAAAGCTACGGCAAGCTTAAATTCCTCTGATAGGTTTACTAAAGCAGCTCCTTTTGAAGTATTTGAATTTACCTTTCCCTGACTGCATATTTCATCGACCAAAGTCCATTCATGCTCACTCAAAGGAACAAGCTCTCTTGGCATACCAAAATTACTTTTATCCTTAGGTAAGTTCAGTCTAATATCTGTCGAGTCGACAAAGACAAACTTACCTCTACTAAACTCATGCCCACCATTAACGTTCACTTTAATCGTTTTATAATTAAATGGCTTATTTGTAAATTCGTAACCTTTGTTTAAATAAAACTTATAGAAACTGACAATTGAGCCTAAGTAATTATTGGCTGTTGTTCTAGCAATAGTTCCATTCTTCACTGCATCTTTAAGATGTTTACTGAACTTATACGTAGGTTTATTTCTTGAAGTAATGGGCATCTCGTCCCACTCAAGCCCTATTTCATCTAGGAAGATAAAGTAATGTAGTAATGCCTGAGCTTGAGTGTTTACACTTTTTCGATATAGAGAGGTCTTTAGATAAATAAGCCAATTATTTACAACACTAACTGGTAAACCATTATCTTGATATAACAATACAACATTCTGAACATGGTGGCCTAATCCATTAAAGTTAAAGCTGATTTCACCCGTGTCTGAATTAACTGACTTAGATAATTTTTGGTCAATAGTTAAACTTGGTACTGTCCATAAAATGTAGTTCATAAGTCAGATCCTATTTCACACTTTTAATGATATTTATTGTAACAATGAGCTTTCATTAAAATATCGTAACAGTGCGCGGTCTGGATCGCCAGCATGAATAAGTTGCGAAGCTTGTTTAATTAATTTTTTTAAAACAGTGAGCTGTTTGCGAGTTTTGGTTTTGGCTTTTAACTTCCACTGCTCAGGTATTATAGGTAAGTGATCAAACTGCCACTTTTTAAAGCGCTCATCATAATCATCAGGCTCTGCTTGTTCTAGCAAATGCCCAATACACCACGAGACACAATCACCGTTAGCAACTTCTATATAGCCATCGTGTTTTTTATGTGGTTTTGGTAACGCATCAGCAATAGCGCGTCCAAGTGAAGGTTTTTCTGCAATGTAGAGTTTCATAGCTTGCTCACCACTGTTTATATAAACAGTAGTCTAGCACATTAGTTTAAAGCTATAAATTTTATTGTTCGTTTGATGCAATATTGCGCTTGTTACTTAAGAAATAAACTAGCGGTAGGTAACAAACAACAACGGTACCAATATTAATGAAAGGCAATAAGGTTTTATAAATATATGTACTATAAGAAAGATCCCATAGATGGCGATCAACCAACCTAAATAGCTGTAAAATAGGGGCACTTATAACAACTAGTTGACCGATAACACACTGCCACAAATAAATTTTGTCTTTTATTCCTAAATAGGCGATCAAAGCCATCCAAGCAAGATCATTAAATGCCCAAATAACGTAACGATATATATAAGTACTGCTATCGAACTCTTTTAAATAGTCGTTGATCAACGCTCCATAAAAAAAAAATACAGCAGTAACCAACACAAAGCGTAATGCAAGGTGATCTTTGCGTAGGTAAAACACAAAAATAGCAGGGCTTAATATAAAAACCCAGCTACTCTCGAGTAACCTAGAAATACTTTCAAACCATTCAGGCAAAATATTACACTCAGCCTATTTTTTATCAGGTTCTTTATCATCATTATCGTCATTACCACCGCCATTACCTGGCATATAACTAAATTTATCGATATTCTTCATGGCTGACTCCGTTACATTTGTTATTGAAAGCTTACTTTATGATAAATAAACGTATTTGCCAAGTAAAGTTACCTAACATCAATAGGTGCTGACTCTTTTGCCTTACCTTGTAAAATAGAAATCTCTACACGCCTGTTACGACGGCGGTCTTCATCTGTATCATTTGGTACAAGAGGTCTTGTTTCAGCTCGCCCAACAACCATCATCCGAGTTTTGTCAAAGCCTTGTACTTTTTGTAATTCACTTGCAACAGCCACAGCACGTTTAGATGATAAATCCCAATTATTAACATACAGTTCATTCGACACCTGAAAATCATCGGTATGCCCTGAAACTGTAATCTCTCCTGGCACATCTTTTAAAAGAACACCGATATCTTGAATTATAGGTTTAAACTTAGGTTGTAAAAATGCACTACCTGAAGGAAAGGAACCGTTTTCTCTAATACGAATAATTATTTGCTGCCCTAAAGACTCAAGCTCTATTGCACCATCAATAATTTGCTTTTCAAGCTGCTGCGCGATTTTTTTAACAAGCTCGTTTGTTTGTTCTTGATCCGCTGCTGAAATAGCCTGCTCTGAAGATTTTTCCTGCGAAGTGCTCCGAGACTCACCACCACGTTTATCACCTCGTTGTTCTTGCCTGCCGCCAGCTGAACTTTCATCACCGGCTTGAAATTCAAGCATTTGCTGAGTCATTTCTACGGTTTGCTGCTGAATAGTTTCAATTGGTGTAGGTTCTGGTTTACCTGGCGTAAACTCCATTGCAATAACCGAGGTACCTTTGGGAATATCTTTTACTTCTATTTTGTTTTGTACACCGAAAGCAAACTTCATCGAGCCTGCTATTTGTTTAAATTTAAGTACATCCATTTCAGAAAATGCAAGCAAGAGTACAAAAAAGCACATCAGTAAAGACATTAAGTCGGCAAAGGTCCCCATCCAAGCAGGTAAACCAGGAGGCGGACATTTACACTCTTGCTCAGACATGGTTACTCCTCAGTATCAACTTTACGTTTTGATTCAGCTAAGTAGTTCTTCAAAATACCTTCAATCACTTTTGGATTTTGACCATCTTGGATACCTAAAACTGCATCTAAAATCAAACGTTGATTCATCGCCTCTTCGTCTTTACGAAGTTCCAATTTAACTTGAATAGGGATAGCCACTACGTTTGCTAAAAAGGCACCGTATAAGGTAGTTAATAGTGCAACAGCCATTGAAGGACCAATTGATTTTGGATCGTCCATATTCGATAACATAGCAACTAAACCAATAAGCGTACCAATCATACCCATTGCAGGAGCAATATCGGCCATCGCTTTAAATAAGCCTGCGCCCATTTCATGTCGTGTTGAAGTTAAAGTGATATCTTTTTGTAAGGTCGCTCTAACAACGTCAGCATCGTGACCATCAACTAGCATATCTACACCTTTACGCATAAATTGATTTGGTATTTCAGCTTCCTCAAGCGCCAGAAAACCGCCCTTTCGAGCTGAATCTGCAAGTTCAACCGCTTTTTCAATTAACTCTTCCGGCGATTCAATTTTAAACATAAAAGCTTTAGCGGCAACTTTACCTATCCCAAAAAATTGTCCCATGGTGTAATTAGATAAAACTATAAATATAGAGCCACCAAATACAATTACCACTGAAGGGGTATTGTAAAACATGGCCATTTCACCACTACTACTCATAAACATGGACATGACAATTAAGCCAATTGCGCCAAGGATCCCTATTATGGTTGCTAAATCCACATTACCTCCAGAGGTTTCATGCACTAAGGCCTTATTGTAAAACTTTTATTATTAACTGCTTATCGGCAACATGCTAAATTGCTTGAGTCATATATGAAAATAAACATAAAAAACAATTCCAAGATTATTTTTAAACAAAGTTACAATGTTAATATAACGATTAATCATTTAAATGATATCAGTATGACCGTAATTAAGGCTTTATTAATCCACATAAAGTAACATTTAGCCGTAATAGAAGAAAAAAACATATCATTCTTTGACCTAGTTTAGCATTCCCCCTAAAATTGGCTCCTAAATTTATCAAGTAAGCTGAAATAAGATGGCGACTAAAAAACCTGAAAACTTAAGTTTCGAACAAGCACTAGAAGAATTATCAATAATTGTTAGTGATATGGAACAAGGTGATTTATCGCTTGAGCAGTCATTGAAGCAGTTTGAACGCGGTATTGCTCTAGCTAACGCTTCATCTGGTAAACTCAAGCAAGCAGAACAAAAGGTATCTATTTTAATGGGTAATGGCGATAAATCAGTACTTACAAACTTTGATAATGATATGGAATAGCGGTGAGCATTAAAGAACATATTGAGCGTGCTCAAATAGACGTTGCATCAGCACTAAACCTTTATTTTGAACAAGCACTTGATAGTGATAGAGCAATAAAAGAAGCAACTCATTACAGTTTGTTTAATGGTGGAAAAAGGCTGCGCCCATTTTTAGTCTACGCAACAGGCAAAATATTAGGGGCAGACAAAAAAGATTTAGATATATTAGCAGCAGCTATTGAATGCATACACAGTTACTCGCTAGTACATGATGACTTACCTGCTATGGATGACGACGATCTGCGTCGTGGTCGACCAACTTGTCATATAGTTTATGGTGAAGCCCAAGCAATTTTAGCCGGCGATGCTCTTCAAACTTTAGCTTTTGAACTAATTGCTAAACATAGTTTTAACTGCTCTGCTCAAACACAGGTAAAAATGATAGCGGCACTCGCCCACGCATCAGGCCTTGAAGGAATGGTTTCAGGTCAAGGTTTAGATATTGCAGCCACTGATAAAATAATTACAGTACAAGAACTTGAGCGAATACATAAGCTAAAAACTGGCGCACTTATTAATTGCGCAATTACACTTGGTGCACTGTGCAGCGAAAATGTTGATGAACAAACCTTAGAAAACTTAAGCGTTTTTGGGTATGCTATAGGGCTTGCATTTCAAGTACACGACGACATTTTAGATGTTGAAGGCGATACGGTTACTTTAGGTAAACCACAAGGCTCCGATATTGCCGCGAATAAAGCGACATACCCTGCGTTATTAGGTATGCTAGGCGCTAAAGAAAAGGCACAAAACTTAATACAACAAGCCCATGAAGCGTTGGCAAATATAGATGCAGACACCACACTTCTTGCATCGCTGGCAAATTACCTAATTGAGCGTGACCACTAATTATTACTCACACGTATTGCAATTAACACTGACATTATTACTCAACATTAATTATTCGTGAAAGCTTTGGATTAATTAATGTTAGCGAAGGATATATATAAAACCATGACACTTGATAGTAGCAAGTATCCATTACTTAATTTGGTTGACGAGCCAGCCCAATTGCGTGATTTAGCGCAAGATAAACTCCCTGCATTTAGCAATGAGCTGCGCGATTATTTACTCAACTCAGTATCGCAAAGTAGCGGTCATCTAGCGTCTGGTTTAGGGACGGTTGAACTAACCGTTGCGCTGCATTATGTTTATAACACTCCAGACGATCGCCTAGTTTGGGATGTGGGTCATCAAGCTTATCCACATAAAATCCTTACAGGTCGTCGCGACCAAATGCACACTATTCGCCAAAAAGACGGTTTACACCCTTTTCCTTTTCGCGATGAAAGCCAATACGATACGTTTAGCGTAGGTCATTCAAGCACCTCTATTTCAGCCGCCTTAGGTATGTCTATTGCCGCCCAAAAAGAAGGCAAAGGTCGAAAATCTGTAGCCATTATCGGTGACGGAGCAATAACCGCAGGCATGGCATTTGAAGCGATGAATCATTTAGGTGATGTAAAATCAGACATGCTTATTATTTTAAATGATAACGAAATGTCGATTTCTGAAAATGTTGGCGCCTTAACAAATCACTTTGCCCGAATTTTATCAGGTAGCTTTTACACTAACATTCGTGAAGGTAGCAAAAAGTTACTCTCAGGCGTGCCTCCGGTAAAGCAACTTGCCAGTAAAATGGAAGAGCATATTAAAGGCATGATGATCCCAGGTACCTTCTTTGAAGAATTAGGCCTAAATTACATCGGCCCAATTGATGGTCACGATGTAAACATGCTTGTAGATACATTACGTAATATGCGTAATTTAAAAGGTCCGCAACTTTTACATATAAAAACGCAAAAAGGTAAGGGTTATAAACCAGCTGAAGCCGATCCGATTGGCTATCATGGCGTACCAAAATTTGACCCAAGCACAACTAGCTTACCTAAATCTAAACCTAGTGCAGCTACTTTTTCAAAAGTATTTGGCGATTGGTTATGCGATATGGCAGAGCAAGACAGCAATTTAATGGCGATTACGCCAGCAATGCGCGAAGGCTCAGGTATGGTGCGTTTTTCTAAAGAATTCCCTGACCAGTATTTTGATGTGGCCATTGCAGAGCAGCATGCTGTTACTTTAGCTGCTGGTTTTGCCTGTGAAGGTTTAAAGCCTGTTGTGGCTATTTACTCAAGCTTTTTACAACGTGCATATGACCAATTAATACATGATGTTGCACTGCAAAACTTACCTGTATTATTTGCCATTGACCGGGCAGGCATTGTTGGAGCCGATGGTGAAACTCATCAAGGTGCGTACGATTTAAGCTTTATGCGCTGTATTCCAAATATGGTCATTATGGCACCAAGCGACACTAACGAGTGTCGCCAAATGCTATACACCGGTTATAAAGCAAACTGCCCTGTTGCAGTTCGTTATCCTCGAGGTAGCGCAGGTACTGCAGACATTGAAAGCACTATGCAATTGCTTGAAATAGGCAAAGCAAATACGGTTAAACAAGGCAGAAAGATTGCCATTTTATCATTCGGTACATTACTTGAAAACGCACAGCTTGCCGCAAATGAATTAGATGCAACGCTTGTTAATATGCGTTTTATTAAACCACTTGATACTGCACTTTTAAATGAGCTTGCTACTAGCCACGATACCTTTGTTACGCTTGAAGATAACGCGATTGCTGGCGGTGCCGGCTCTGCAGTTAACGAATACCTCGCAACGCAAAAAGCTGATATTAATATCCTTAACTTAGGTATTCCTGATGAGTTTATTAAACACGGCACGCAAGATGAAATGCACGATGAAATGGGATTAGGCGAGCAAGGAATACTAACCGCGATTAAAACGTTTATTAATTAACTTCTATACATTTAAATGTAGAGCACATTAAAAAAGGAGCCTAGGCTCCTTTTTTAATGTCAAATATTACCCATCAGCTGATCAGCGCATCCACACTTTAATATCAGCTAGGCCATTAGTTTGTAAAATACCTAATTGTTGGTCAACGTTAGAGTTTTGCTCAAACTCAAATGCATCAAGCTGATCATCAAATGTAATGTTTGCAACACCATCGCCACCACGCTTTTTAACTTGGTGCAGTGCAATATCAGCTAAGTTAATAGATGTCTCCCAACTGATTACTTGCCCACCTAAAAGTGGTAACGGGTAGAAAGACCAACCAATTGACGCCATAATATTAGTACTTTTTCCATTCGGAAGCTGGAATGAATACTCTGCAACAGCTTGGCACAGCTCCGAAGCATAGCTATCTATTTTATTACATTTAAAATCACGCAGTAGGAGTAAAAATTCATCGCCACTCCAACGCGCTACGTAGTCAGATCCTTGTGTGCGAGAGTTAAGTAATGCTGCCATTTGCTGCAAACAGCTATCACCCGCTATTGGGCCATATGCATCGTTAATTCGACTAAAGTTATCAAAGTTGATTATTAGTAAAACAAGTGACTTACCCTGAGCTTGCAGCGATTGAGAATTACGTTGAAAGTGTTCGATATCTTTAGGCAATTGATCGAACAAAAATCGACGACTACGAAGCCCCGTAAGCTCGTCTGAATGACTTACTAGCTTGAGCTGTGAATTCACTTGATTAAGCTTATCATTAGCTTGACGTAACTCTAATGTACGTTCGGTGATCAATCCCTCGAGTGCTTCTTGCTTTCTGCGCTCTTGTGCTCTAAATACCCAAAAAACCAAGTAAAAAAACAAAATGAAGCCACTGGTGATCAACAATCTAAAATAAATAGTTTCATCAAAGCGCTCTGGCACAATAAAGCCGTATTCAGCTTCTTGTGCTTTACTCCAATCTTCACCTTGTCGCTTTGCTTCAAGCTGAAATAAAAACGACCCTGCCGGTAAGTTAGTATAAATAGCTTCTCTACGTGTATTTGCATAACGCCAATCGCTATCTAAGCCACTTAGCTTATACCTAAATTCAATGCTGTTTGGTGCATAATAATCTATAGCCGTGTAGGTAAGCGTTATATCTCGCTCATCAGTTTCTAATGATGGTTTTTGACCTAAGGCTGCAGTTGTTAAATTACGCAATGGTGTGGTAATTGTTTCTACTTTTGGCTTCAATGACAACACGCCAAATAGCTCTACGTTTTTAGGGATCTCTACAATCCCTTGCAAACTAGGATACCAAATTGAACTGCCAATATTAGCAACTGCGTCATGGCCTAACCCACTACAACACTGATTAGCTTTACCATCGAGTTGACGATCAAATGAAGAAATAACTTCCTCTACTTTTAAGCTTTTAATATCTGCTTTGAATTGATCTACAGGCATCCTATAAACGCCTTTCATGGTGCTAACCCAAACATGTTTTAGCTTTTCATCGTATTCGAGGCTAAAAATTGATCCATATGGTAGACCATTAGCCGCATCAAGTTGACGCCATTGCCCTTGGGTACTTCTATAAAAAAGCCCGTCGTTAAGAGAACCAATTAAAATACCTACACCATCAATATGCAGTACACTTGTTACATAAGCACTTTCTAAAGATGTTTGATCACCAATTTTTTCAATGCCACGCTCGGTAAAGTAATAGGCGCCTTTACTTGTACCTATCACTCCAAAATTAGTTTTATCCAATACGTAAGTAATAAACTTACTACCTAAAAATGCATTATACGCAAACGGCGTTAGTCCCGCATAACCAAGACGATATAACCCCCGTCCAGTGCCAATCCAAAAACCACCTTTGCTTGAACGGCTTATAGCAAATACAGGGTTATCACGTAGCGCACGCCCTGGAACGGTATAAAGTGTATTATTCTCATAAACAAATAAACCTCTTCCTGTGGCTATATAGAGTCGCTCACCATCAAACTGTAAGTCATGGACTGACGATCGGCTGTATTTACTACTAGGGATCAGGTTTATAAAGCTTTTACTTAAATCAAAGTAACCAATACCACTTTTGTTAGCGACCCATAATTTTCCATCAGGTGCTTGGCTTATTGCCATAACGGCCTCAGTCATCTCAGATACAGCTGAATGTCGTTCAACCCGCCCTTCATGCGCAAGCCATAAGCCTTCACTAAAGCTTGCTAGCCATACATTATTTTTATCATCACGAAAAATATCTGCAAACCAAATACTTTGATCTAGTTGGCTTGGCTCAACCCATTGCCATTCGCCTGACTTATCTCTAAATAATAAACGCCCGTAAGTTGAAACCCATAATCCACCATTGGTATCACTCATAAACTTATAAACAGCTGAATTATTAGCATTGGGTAAAGGAAATGGCCTTAGCTCATCATCTAAATCTAGAAAATATGCACCTAGTTCTGAAGCCAAGTATAAATTGCCGTTCAAAAATGATAAATCATGCACAATAGTTTGCGCTAAACGCTCTGGTAGCGATATTTTTGCAGTGAGCTCTAAACGTAATTTAGAAAAATCGGAGGCGTTTTTAGTAAGGCGTAACAAATGACGGTCATTAACCAGCCAAATACCTTCCGGAGAAAGTGCCATTTGACTAACTGAGCCGACAATTTGGGTGATTACTGTCGCATTGACAATAGGTAGTTGACCGCTAGCGTGAGTTTGCAAGTCAACTTGCCCTCTATCAACATAATACAAACCATTTGCCGCAATCCAGATACTGCCTTTAGAATCTTCTAAAATATCCCTTACAGGGCCTTTAATATTAAATTCTTGTGCTGCAAATGTTGCCGGGTTAATTACAACTAATCCGCTTTTAGTACCTATCCACAATAACCCGTTCGAATCGATTAAAAGTTTATTAATACCATTACTTGGTAAAAAATAACTATTTTGGGTACTATAGTTAGTAAATGTTGTTCCATCAAAACGGCTTAACCCAAACTGAGTGCCCAGCCACATATAACCTTGCTGATCTTGCACTACACTTTTGAGTGATTGTGACGGCAAACCGTCTTTTATATTCCATTGCTTAACGACATAATCAGTAATTGAGGCCCAGCTTGGCGTCGCGCACAACATCAGTACACAAACCAGTAAAAATCGCATCATATTGCTGCCACCTAGTTAAACAATTCAAATATAAAAATTAAAAGGGTAGTAAACCCACTTTTATTAACGCTTGCAAACAAATAAGCGAAAAAATACCAGCCAATATATCATCAGCCATAATACCTAAACCGCCATGTACTCGTTTATCTAGCATACGGATTGGGCCTGGTTTTGCTATATCAAAAAAGCGAAATAACAAAAAGCCAACTAATAAACTCTGCCAGCTAAGCGCTGCGCCAATCATGGTAATGTAATAGCCAGCCACTTCATCCCATACAATTGCAGGATGGTCGTGCACGCCTAAATCATCAGCCGTTTTACCACATGCCCATATACCAAATATACTGATCACTACAGCAAACACAATTTGTAACCATAATGGATAGTACATTGTCATAAAAATAAATGGCAGTGCAGCAAAAGTACCAAATGTACCAGGCGCTTTAGGCGCAAGGCCTGTGCCAAACCCTAAACCAAAAAATTGGTGCGGACGCTTTAAATTAAACTTGCGGTTATTATTCAAACCTGCTCCTTTGCAAAATGCTCAAAGCCATGCTGCTCAAAATTAAGCTCTTCACCATTGTATAAAAGCTCAATTTGGCCATCACCACTTTTAACTTGTCCTATACATACGGCATCTACACCATATTGACGTAGTTTTAAATCCAACATCCCTTTATTACTATCAGGAACAGTAAATAACAATTCGTAGTCATCGCCGTAGCTAAGAATAAACGGTAATTGCTGATCAAAATCAAGGCTCGATTTCATCGCATCTGATGTAGGAATACTTTCAACATTAATAACAGCACTTACTTGCGACATATCAAGAATATGGCCTAAATCAGCAATAAGACCGTCAGATACATCAATAGCCGATGATGCAAGTCCGCGTAAAACTTGGCCAGCTGCTACGCGAGGTGTTGGATAATCGAAACGTTTATTAACATATTTTAAATGTTCAGGCTCTATTTTAAAACCTTGCTTGCGCGATTCAATAGCTAAACCTGCATCCCCTAAAGGACCTGTAACATAAATCCAATCCCCCACTTTAGCACCACTTCTGCGCAGAGCTTTCCCCTCAGGTACCGTTCCTTTTGCACAAATAGTAATAGTTAATGGCCCTTGAGTCGTATCGCCACCAATAATTTGTACATTAAAGTATTCTGCAATTTCATGCATACCTTCAGTAAATTCTTCAATCCACTGCGGATCTATACTTGGCAATGTGAGTGCAACCGAAACCCATGTTGGTTCAGCGCCCATTGCAGCTAAATCACTTAAATTCACAGCGAGTGCTCTATGACCGAGTGCACGAGGGGAAATATCATCAAAAAAGTGCACGCCAGCAACAAGAGTATCTGTTGTAACGGCAAGTTGGCAATTTTGTGGAACAGAGACCAATGCGCAATCATCCCCTATTCCTAGGTTTACATCACGACGAGTGATACCGCGACCTTTAAAGTAGCGATTAATTAATTCAAATTCCTTCATACACAAAAAAGCCGACCTATGCCGGCTCTCCTTTTAACGGTTGTTTAACCAATCAATCTGAAATTTAAAATTCAGAGTGAATTGTTATTACTTGCGTAAATGCTTAACAGCTTTATCAAGTACACCGTTTACAAATTTATGGCTATCTTCAGCGCCAAAAATTTTGGCAAGCTCAATACCTTCGTTAATAGCAACTTTATAAGGTACGTCTTCACGGAACTTAAGCTCATAGCTGCTTAAACGTAAAATTGCACGCTCAACCATATCTAAGTCATCAAACGGACGTGTTAAATGTGGTGATACAGCTTCGTCTAGTTGCTTGTAATTTACAGCAACACCCGTCGCTAAATCTTTAAAGTATTCAACATCAATTTTAGTAACGTCTGTTTCGATCAACATTTGTTGTTCGATATCGGCAATTAGATTGCCACTTATTTGCCAAGAATAAACGGCTTGGAGTGCTAAGATACGTGCTTTACGTCTTGCTGCTGGTTTCACAAAAATTCCTTAAACTTAAATTTTATCTAACACATTAACCATTTCAAGCGCGCCTAAAGCAGCTTCGCCGCCTTTATTGCCCATTTTGGTGCCAGCACGCTCAATTGCTTGTTCAATGCTTTCTGTGGTTAATACGCCAAATGCAACCGGGATATCATACTCAAGTGATACTTGCGCAAGACCTTTGTTTGATTCGCCAGCAACTAGGTCAAAGTGTGGTGTACCACCTCTGATCACTACGCCTAATGCGATGATTGCATCATACTCTTTTTTTGCTGCAACGCGTTTAGCCGCTAAAGGTAATTCTACCGCGCCTGGTACATAAATAACGGTAATGTCGTCATCAGATACGCCACCAGTGCGTTTTAGCTCATCAACAGCACCTGCAAGGAGGCTGCTACCAATAAAGTCATTAAAACGAGAAATGACAATGGCAAACTTTTTGCCTGGAGCGTACTTATTACCTTCAATAATTTTCATTTGATAACCCTAAAAATAAGTTCAAGCGGTTGCGATTGCGCAAAAATTGCTGCGCATCATACCATAAAAATAAAATAATAGCCTAGTTTAAGCGTGATGCTTATTGTGGCTCAACGTAATCAACAACTTCTAAATGAAAGCCCGAAAGTGCATGGTACTTTTTAGGGCGACTCATTAATCGCATTTGTTTAATTCCAAGATCGGCAAGTATTTGCGAACCTACGCCAACAGTACGAGATGTACCTTTGAATTTACGTGGCGTAACGCTTTCGCCTGCATCAGCTGCTGCAAATGCTTTCACAGTTGCCTCTAACTCTTCAGTGCTTTCTTGCTTACCTAAAATAACTAAAGCACCTTCATTTTTAGCAATATAGGCCATTGCTTCAGAAAGACCCCAACTACGCTCAGCACTTCTGTCTGAAAGTAGAATATCGTTAAAGGTACTTTGTAAATGTACACGTACATTTGTCGGCTCTTGATCTTTTATATCGCCTTTGAGCAATACGTAATGTAATTGGCCGTCAATTGTGTCTTTGTAAGTCACCAAATCAAACTCACCATGCTCTGTTGGTAACTTACATTTTGCTACTTGCTCAATTGTTGTTTCGTTTAAGTTGCGGTATTCGATTAAATCAGCAATGGTGCCAATTTTAATACCGTGCTCTTTCGCAAAGACTTCTAAATCAGGGCGACGCGCCATGGTGCCATCAGCATTAAGTATTTCAACAATAACAGATGATGCTTCAAGCCCAGCCAAACGCGCTAAATCACAGCCAGCTTCGGTGTGTCCTGCGCGAGTTAATACGCCACCAGGTTGTGCCATAATAGGAAAAATATGCCCCGGCTGCACAATATCACTTGGTATTGCACCTTTAGCTATCGCAGCTTGCACTGTGCGCGCTCTATCTGCCGCTGAAATACCGGTTGTAACACCTTTAGATGCTTCTATCGACATTGTAAAGTTAGTCGAAAATGCTGCACCATTGTTTTTAACCATCAACGGTAAATCAAGTTGCTCGCAACGCTCTTGCGTCATGGTTAAACAAATTAAACCACGGCCATGGGTAGCCATGAAATTAATCGCTTCTGCGCTAATATGCTCAGCAGCTATTATTAAATCGCCTTCATTTTCTCTATCTTCATCATCCATTAAAATAACCATTTTACCGGTTTTAATATCGTCGATGATTTCTTGTGCGCTGTGTAAATTCATAAATTTGCTCGTGTAAGTTATCAGTTTCGTTATTTAATAAAACCCGCTTTAGCGAGTAAGCTCATCGAAATATCAGAGCCCGTTGGTTGCTCTGCACCTTTTATAAGGCGCTCTAAATAACGTGCAATTTGATCGACTTCTAAATTAACTTGAGTGCCTACTTTAAAATGAGCAATTGTGGTTTGCTCACTCGTATGTGGGACAATTGTTAATTTGAATTTATTACCTTCTACAGCGTTTACTGTCAGGCTTATACCATCAATACATACCGAACCTTTGTAAGGAATGTATTTCATTAAATTTTCTTCGGTTGTAAGCCAATACTCTGTTGCTCGAGCGTTTGCTGTAATGCTTGTAATCGTTGCTATGCCATCAACATGGCCAGATACTAAATGACCGCCTAAACGCGAAACAGGTTGCATGGCTTTTTCAAGATTCACCGTTTGCCCTAAAGCATAGTGAGCAAAACCGGTTAAACCAATCGTCTCGTTAGATAAATCAGCACTAAAACCGTCAATATGTTTATCAACTACGGTTAAGCAAACGCCATTGGTTGCAATGCTGTCGCCTAGCTTTACGTCTTTCATATCAAGGTCAGCACTTTGGATACGAATGGCTAAGTCGCCTTGTTTTTTTTGTAATAAAGCAATTTTGCCTGTGGCTTCTATTATCCCAGTAAACATAGCGCTACTCTTTTTATTAAGTGATTTTAATGAGTTTTTAACGCGGTGATACGTAAGTCGTCACCAATGCGCGCACATTCATTAAATGTTAAATCAACGGTGTTTTGCATACTCGTCAATTCAGGAAAATTAACTAAACTTTTTGCATCATGGCCCATTAGTTTAGGCGCTAAATAAAAAACAAACTCGTCAACTAAATTAAGCTCTGTCATTTTACCAGCAAGTGTTGCGCCAGCTTCAAGCCAAACATTATTAAACTGCAGTTGCCCAAGTTTTTCTAAAACGGCTTGTAAATCAACTTTACCGTTACTTTCACTGACTTCAATATGCTTTACAAAATGCGGCCATTGCAATGATTTATCAACCTTAATGGTAAATATAATTACATCACTTTGGATTTCAAATAAAGCAAGGTCAGGTGTTAAACGGTTTTGAGAGTCAATTATAACACGCACGGGCTGGCGAAGCGGCAAATCAGTAGGCAGTGTGCAAGGCAGCTCACTTAGTCGCACATTAAGTTTAGCATCATCGACTAACACGGTATCGGCACCGGTTAAAATAGCGCAGCTTTTCGCTCGGTATAATTGTACGTCTTGTCGAGCAGCAGGACTTGTGATCCACTTACTTTGCCCATTTTTAAGCGCTGTTTTACCATCAATACTTGCTGCCATTTTACAGGTCACATAAGGTAAGCCTTGTTCCATACGCTTAAAAAAGCCAACGTTAAGTGCCCGCGCTTGTGATTCAAGTAACCCATAAGCAACGTCAATACCGGCGTCGCTCAATATTTTAAGGCCTTTACCTGCAACTTGTGGGTTTGTATCAACCATAGCGGCAATTACTTTTACTACGCCCGCCTTTTTTAAGCCTTCAGCGCACGGTGGCGTACGCCCATAATGACTACACGGTTCAAGCGTTACATAAGCCGTTGCACCTTGTGCATTTTTTCCAGCGATTGCCAGTGCATTTACTTCAGCATGACCTTGACCTGCTAATTGATGAAAACCCTCACCAATTATTTGATTATTTTTAACTAATACACAGCCAACATTAGGGTTAGGCGTGGTAGTAAACCGGCCTTTTTTGGCAAGTTCTATGGCACGTGCCATATACATTTCGTCATGTTCAGTAAAAGTAGTTTGGTTAAGCATTTATTATACCAATTGCGTTAAATAAGTGGTCCATTATAGCGCTAAGAAAATAGCGCAATAACAAGGCTAAAATTATGACATATAGTTGTTCTATATGAATAATTTTTAACGCAGTGAGTGCGCTATTTAATGCGATAGAATGATCATATTTTTAATAAAATTGGTATTACTCCCCTAAGCGGGCAATTTCTTCGCCAAATTCACGTATGTCTTCAAACGAGCGATAAACAGAGGCAAATCTTACATACGCTACTTTATCGAGCTTCTTGAGGGCTTCCATAATGCATTCACCAACCAAATGGCTTGAAATTTCTCGCTCGCCTGTAGCACGCAACTGCGATTTTATTATATTCACTACTTCGTCTACTTGCTCTGTGCTTACTGGGCGTTTTTCGAGTGCGCGATTTAAGCCATTTAATAATTTATCTTCGTTAAATGGTTCGCGGCTGCCGTCTTGTTTAATAACACGAGGCATAACCAGTTCAGCGCCCTCAAATGTAGTAAAGCGCTCGTGGCAGTCGTTGCACTCACGCCGCCTGCGAACTTGATGGCCGCCGCCAACAAGGCGTGAGTCAATAACTTTAGTATCTTTTGCAGTACAAAATGGACAATGCATAGCTCGGTACTTCCGTTTTAAAACAAAAAAGACCGCTAAATAGCGGTCTTTTATCTTAGCAAAAAAATAGGGCCTGTTGACCTTTCAGGATTAAATTTGTTCTATCTAGGGGCGATTTAATCGCGGCGCGAGGTTTGTAACCTAACGGGTTAAGTAAAAACCGAGTAACAAAGAGTTAATCGCCCCTAGAAAGAACCCAAAGGGCTGAGGGATCCCCACTTTATCCAGCGGCCTCTTTTTGATAATTAAAAATAAAGTTTTTTAAACTTTTTTCTATATAGCTTTGTGTAATACGTCTCTTACATAGCTTTATGACTTGCTTGGCTAAGGTTAAAAATGAAAGAACTCGGCGATTCTTAACACTATTTGCTTGAAAGTTTATATGCCACTTTCTTTTTTCTGCTTCACACCCTATAAACCATAACGCAGTGCTCGCTATTGTGGCTATCAAGCATAATATTCCTATTCTATTTATGCCGGTGCTTTTACTAAAACGCCACGAAAAACCATATCTCAAACTTTTGTCATCGCGGAAATTTTGCTCTATTTGCATTCTTTTACTATATAAACCAACTACTCGCTTACTCGTCATTGTATTGTCTGATGTCGCGAGTAACCATGGCTCTTTCGCTAAGTTTTGATACATTTTTGTATCTTTCGTAAATCTGCTTTTTCCTTTTCTTCCTTTATTTTTTCCATGATATACGTGTAAAAATGCATCGCATGCTGTCGGGCTGGACTGAGTTAGTCTTGCTTGACCTAACGCCTTTGGTATATCGCTGGCACCAGCCCTAAGTTGTTTTAATGTATGCCATTGTGATTGCATGGCTAGTTTACACTTCATTGAGCCTCTTAATCGACCTATCATATGCCAACCAAGTTCGCGTACTTTACTATACCAAGGCGTAAGAAAGCCGCCGTCTGTTACAATATAGACACTAGGATGTCGTCCAAGCACTTCATAAAGTTCATCTAAAAACAGGCTGTTGGTTGCTGGGCTATCAAAATTCTTCTGCTCAACAATCATGTTATAAATCACGATAGAGCGCCCATCCACAAGTAAGCTTGCTCGCAGTAAGTGATAGTCGTGACCACAGGCACCGCTCCAGTCAACGGCAATTGCAAGCATTGGTAAAGAGTCGATAATAGGATGAGCTAATGCTTTATAGATAGCGACCCTTTCATTGTAGAGGTGAGTATTTTTTAAGAAGCGATCAACGCGTTTTATTTTATGTTTTACATCCACAGCGCCAGACAAATTTCTGCCGATTTCAGTTAAGGTAAGTTTATTGCCCGAAATTAATGCATTACTGCAGCTTAGTAATGTTTTTACTCTGGCATTATTGAATGGCGCTAATGCATGTTTAAAGTACTTATGGCAAACTGATGTGTCAGGCATAGCAGTTGTGACTTATGTGGGTTGTGGTGATTTACATAAGATCATAAATTGCTGTGCCTGTCACGTTTTGGGGATTCGTCAGCCCAAAGGGCAGCGCATGTTTGGCATTTATGCTGCGTTATCGCCTATTTATGGGGAATACCACACCTCATAGGCTCTGCCTTGCTCAAATACCAAACAGTCTGCTGCAAATTCAACCACGAAAGGTCAACACGCCCTAGCCTATGTGATCTAAATTACTGCTGCTTATGCAATTAAGCGTATACAGGTAATTTTGCACAAATTGCTTTAACTTTTTCTTTAACTTGCGCCTGTACAGATTCATCAGTGATGTTATCTAGTACGTCACAAATCCAGCCAGCAAGCTCTTTTGATTCTTCTTCTTTGAAACCACGACGAGTGATTGCAGGAGAACCAATACGCAAACCAGATGTTACAAATGGAGAACGTGGATCGTTTGGCACTGAGTTTTTATTAACTGTGATGTTAGCGTTACCAAGGGCTGCGTCTGCATCTTTACCAGTAATATCTTTATCGATTAAATCGAGTAGGAATAAGTGGTTTTCAGTTTTGTCAGATACGATTTTGTAGCCGCGCTCTTGCATTACAGCAACCATTGCTTTTGCGTTTTTAACAACTTGTGTTTGGTATACTTTAAATTCTGGTTGAAGCGCTTCTTTAAATGCCACTGCTTTTGCTGCAATAACGTGACATAAAGGGCCACCTTGGCCACCAGGGAAAACTGCGCTGTTAAGCTTTTTATAGATTGCTTCGTCGCCACATGCAGAAATAATTAAACCACCACGAGGACCAGCAAGTGTTTTATGCGTAGTTGTAGTTACAACATGTGCATGAGGAACTGGGCTTGGGTAAACCCCTGCCGCAATTAAACCTGCAACGTGAGCCATATCAACAAACAGGTAAGCACCTACTTTGTCAGCAATTTCACGGAATTTAGCCCAATCAACAATACCTGAGTACGCTGAGAAACCACCAATAATCATTTTTGGTTTGTGCTCAAGTGCTAGTGCTTCAACTTGTGCGTAATCAATTTCGCCCGTTGCTTCATCTAGTCCGTATTGGATTGCATTGTAAAGCTTACCAGAGAAGCTTACGTGAGAACCGTGAGTTAAGTGACCACCATGAGCTAAGCTCATACCTAATACAGTATCGCCTGCTTCTAATAGCGCTAGAAAAACAGCAGCGTTTGCTTGCGAACCAGCATGTGGCTGTACGTTTGCGTAGTCAGAACCAAATAATTCGTTAGCACGGTCAATTGCTAATTGCTCAACAACATCTACATGCTCACAACCGCCATAATAACGTTTGCCTGGGTAACCTTCTGCGTATTTGTTAGTAAGCTGTGAACCCTGTGCTTCTAGTACACGTGGGCTACAGTAGTTTTCAGATGCAATTAGTTCAATGTGCTCTTCTTGGCGAGCAGTTTCTTTAGTGATTGCGTCAAATAACTCTGGATCAAAATCCGAAATATTCATGCTACGTTCTAACATTGGGGTCTCCTAGGGCAACGTGTATGGTGTTTTTTAGAGGCTTTATTGTACGCTTTAAACGACTCTTTGCCTACGCTCTTAAGTTGAGGATATTTAAACAGGGATTGAAACTATTTCACAGACTTTTTAAGATGATATTTTTTAATAAGTACATAACTATTTTAAATGCATTTCATTTTTCACATTTAATTAGCTAATGAAAGCCTCTCTTTTTTGAATTATAATTTATAAAAAAAGCGGCCATAGCCGCTTCAATTGTTATTTTTTATTATCCTAGCTTTGCAAGTATTTCTGTACGTAATGCGTCGTAATCGGCGTTTATATCGCTTGCTAGACATGGTTTTGCTAATGCATCGCTAAGTGGTTTTGGCATATCCAATTCAATATTTAAAATATCCTCCACGCTTTCTTTAAACTTAGCAGGGTGAGCGGTCGCTAAAAAGATACCCGCTGCACCAGGCGCTCGATTTTCAACAAGACCTTGGTACGCAATAGCAGTGTGAGGCTCTGCAACATAACCCGTTTGTTGAATTTTTTTCATCACCGATTGCGTGTCTTGCTCGTTTACGCTAGTTGAATAAAAGTTATCGTAGCTAAACCAGTTATTATCTAACATTGTTTGCACACGTGGCCAGTTGTTTGGCTTACTTACATCCATTGCATTTGAAAGCGACTCAAGTGTTGCGTTTGGCGTCCACGTTTTATCAAGCATAAAGCGCGGCACAGTATCATTTTGGTTGGTTGTTGCACTTAATTTACCTACAGGTAAGCCAATAACCGCACCAATCATTGCAGCACATACATTACCAAAGTTGCCACTTGGCACTGATATATGCGCTTTTGCGCGTTTTTCTTTTGGTAGTTGTGCAATGGCCTCAAAGTAATAACAAACCTGAGCAACTAAACGGCTAATATTAATTGAATTAGCAGAATTAAGCCCAAGTGTTGATTTAACTTCTTCATCTAAAAAGGCATTTTTAACCAACTCTTGGCAATCATCAAAGCTGCCCTCAACTGCATAACAATGAATATTGTTACCTAGCGTAGTAAATAGCTTTTGCTGAGCAAGTGAAATTTTGCCTTTAGGATATAAAATTACTACGTCGATATTTGGTTTATTGTAAAAAGCATGCGCTACAGCTGCACCAGTATCGCCCGATGTTGCGGTTAAAATAGTTACTTTTTCATCTTTATTAAATTGCGCCAAACACTCTGCCATAAAGCGACCACCAAAGTCTTTAAACGCAAGCGTAGGACCATGAAACAACTCTAAGCAGTATGTATTCTCTTCAACTTCCACCAGCTTAACTGGAAAGTTAAATGCATTTTTAACCATTTGTGCCACAGTGTCGCTTGGTAGCTCATCACCAATTAGATGAGATAATATTTTGCCACTGCGTGTTACAAAGTCCATATCAAGCAATGCATCAACATCGGACAGTGGGGCAAGGGTTTCAGGAAAAAACACACCTTGATTACGACCCAAACCTGTTTTTACGGCTTCAACGAACGACACTTTTTGTGAGCTATCTTTTAAATTATGTAATTGCATGACTACCTATCCTATAAAACTGTTAATTGACGCGTGCCGTCGTTATCTAATTTACAAATGTGGCAAAAGCCTTGCTCGTTAATGTAATTTGCCTCTAACCACTGCGCGCATTGCTGTGCAGCTTCAAGTGTTTTACATACACTAAACAAGGTGGGTCCTGCGCCCGAAATACTCACTATTTCAGCGCCCAGCGATGGCAAGCTTGCTTTAGCTTCACTAAAGCCTTTAATAAGCGGTGCGCGGTAAGGTTCTGCTATTTCATCTTTCATTATGCTTAGCGCATCGTCAAAACGGTTAGTTAACAGTAGGCTACTAAATGCCGATAAACGCTGTGCAAACTCAACACTTGCATGCATGCTCAACTCTTTTGGTAAAACCGAGCGCGCTTTTGCAGTGTTGAGTGAAAAACCAGGGAACGCAGCAACGTAGTACCAATTATCATCAACAGGCAGTGCAATCGATTTATCAGGGATTAAATCACCTGTTAATTGCAAACCACCTAAATAACATGGCGTGATGTTGTCGTAATGACGACCGCCGCTTACCACAGCTTCAAAGTCAGCCATAAGCTCAATAAGCTCAACCTGACTCAAGTTAGTTTGTGCAAACTTATCAAGAGCTGCAAAGGTAGCCACTACCGAACATGCACTGGATCCAAGTCCAGATCCAATTGGTAAATTCTTTTTAAGCTCGAGCTTTACGCTTGGCATATTAGGCGCAACATGCGCTCTAAAATGCACTAAACACTGGTACGCTAAGTTTTCATTCGCATCACTTGGTAACTTGTGAGCGTAGTCGCCAGTACAAATAAATTCGTCACTTGGTGCTGCACTTACAACAGCTACATCGCCTAATAAACTACCATCAATTGGCGCAAGCGCTGCGCCAAGTGCATCAAAACCCACTGCAAAATTACCAATAGACGCCGGAGCATATACTTCAATCATAACGAGCTCCTAGCGCGATAGTGTTTTTAAAATATCAGCAAATACACCCGCTGCTGTTACTTCAGAGCCTGCACCATAACCACGAATTACAAACGGACGTGGCTGGTAGTATTGGCTTAAAATAGCCAGCGCGTTTTCGCCATCGCGAATTACATTAAGGGCATGTTTTTCATCAACAGCCTCAATACCTACTTTACAGTGACCTTCTTTAATTGTACCTACATAACGAAGTACCTTACCTTCGCTCGCAGCACTTTGAATGCGGTCATTAAAATCAGCATCTAGGCTTGGTAGTTTTGCCATAAACTCATCAACGCTATCACCTTGTGCAAAACCTTGTGGTAATACTGACTCAACTTCGATATCGCATAGCTCCAACTTCATGCCGGCTTCACGAGCAATGATCAGTAACTTGCGTGCTACATCGGTACCCGATAAATCATCACGAGGGTCTGGCTCAGTAAAACCGCTTTCTTTGGCTTTAATAGTTGCCTCAGAAAGTGATAAACCATCTTGAAGTGCGCCAAACATGTACGAAAGTGAGCCTGATAAAATACCGCTAAACTCTAATAACTCATCACCGGCACCAAATAATGACTGCAAGTTATCGATAACTGGTAAGCCTGCACCAACATTTGTTTCGTATAAAAATTTACGATTATTCTTTTGCGTTGCCGCAATTAAATCTTGGTAATACGTGTATGAGCTTGTTGTCGCTTTTTTATTAGCAGCAACTACATGAAAGCCTGCATTTAAAAAGTCTACATACTGCGCAGCAAGTGCATCTGAAGATGTACAATCTACTAATACCGGATTCACTAAGTGGTTTTGCTTAACAAATTGCTCTACTACCTTTAAATCAAATGCTTGCTCAGATGAGGCTAATTTTTGCTGCCAATCACTAAAAGCAATGCCTTCGTTATCAAGGTGTAATTGACGAGAGTTAGCAACACCGTACAAGTTGAGTTTAATATTACGCTTTTCAAGCCAAGCTTGTTGACGTTCAAGCTGATTAATAAGCTCTTGCCCTACTAAGCCACAACCTAGTAAAAACACATCAATTGACGGCACATGTGTGAAAAAGTTTTCATGGCATATTTTTACGGCGTCATTACATAACTCACCATCAATTACCGCAGAAATAGCACTTTCTGTAGAATCCTGTGCAATTGCCACAATATTTACTTGCGCTTGTGCAAGCGATGCAAAAAACTTAGCTGCTAAACCACGGTGTGCGCGCATGTTATCGCCCACTAAAGTAACAATGGCTAAATTGCGCTGCACTTGTACAGGCTCAATAAGCCCTGCTTGTAATTCAAGCTCAAATGCAGTTTGTAGCGCATCGAGTGCAAGTGCTAGGTCTGTTTCGTGCACACAAAAACTAATGCTAAATTCACATGATGATTGCGTGATCAATACAATTGATACGTTATCGTGAGCAAGCGCGTTAAATACCTTAGACGCCATGCCTACTTTACCTTTCATGCCAGGGCCTGAAACAGTTAACATTGCAAGGTCTTGTAAGCTAGAAAGCGCTTTTACGGGCTCATCAGATGAATAATCGTTACCAATTAATGAGCCTTGTGCGTCTGGGTTATGCGTATTTTTAATTTCACATGGCACGCCTGCTTTAGCACACGGTAAGATTGTTTTAGGGTGAAGTACTTTTGCACCAAAGTAAGAAAGCTCCATCGCTTCTTTATAAGATAAAAAATCTACTTTAGTGGCTTTTTTAATATAACGAGGATCAGCGCTATATACGCCATCAACGTCAGTCCAAATTTGGCAAATCTCAGCTTCTAAACATGCCGCAGCAATAGCTGCTGAGTAGTCTGAACCATTACGGCCAAGCGTTGTAAGCTCACCTTTATCATTACTCGCCGTAAAACCAGGCATGATATAAATAGTTGCAGGGTTTTCTTTAAGCACAGCTTGAAAGCGCGCTTTACTTGCCACTAAATCCGCTTCTGCATCAATGTAGCCACCCGTTGAAGCTATACAGCTTGTTGCTTCTAAGTATCTTGCATCTTGCGAGTTCAATAAAGCCTGCATTAAAGAAACACTAACGCGCTCTCCAAAGCTAATTACAAATGCGCGAACTTGATCAGGGCAACACTGTATAAGCGACACGCCATCTAATTTATTTTTAAGTTCCCTTAGGTCTGGCCAGCTTGTAACTACTACGCCACTTTTTTCAACGTCAGCTTTTAAGCCTTCACAACGGCTAGCTAATGCTTGCCATTGCTGCGAAAAATCTAAGCCTTGCTCTGCCTCACTTGCTAACGCAACTAATGAATCGGTCATTCCACCTGGAGCAGAAAGCACCAATAACATTTCATCTTTTAGCTGTGCTTTAACTAATTGAGCTACCTGCTGAAGGCAAGTAAAGTCGGCAAGCGACGAGCCTCCAAATTTTAAAACGCGCATTGTTTATGTTCCTCATCCCATAAAACGAAAAAAGGCCTGTGTTCTAAGTGAACACAGGCCTTTAAATTTGTTGCACCGACCTATGCCACTATCCAGTAAGAATGGTGGTTGTAATAATAATGGTCAGTACGCGATTAATTGTTTTCATAGGTTAAGACTGCCTTAACAAAGGCTATGCTGTCAACCCCAAATTAAAAGATAAAACAGCCTTTTTGAACATAAAAAAACCTAATGAATGCCAAATTTATGCAAAATATTATTCATGCGGGTTTTATCTATTGGTTTATTTATAAAATCGATAGCGCCTAATTGAGTAACTCGTAACTTCATTTTGTCTTGAATATCTGCCGATATGACGAGCACAAAACACTCTATTTTATTAGCTTTGATATACTCAAGCACTTGAACTCCATCAACTTCAGGCATAGTTAAATCCAAACATAACAAATCAAAATTATGAGTATTTAATAGCTCAATAGCTTGTGCGCCATTTATTGCTTGCTGAATATCTGCATCAAGACATTGCTGCAAACATCGAATAACTTGCTTACGAGCCACGGTTGAGTCATCACATACTAAAATAGAAAAATTCATAATATTTACTACTGTATTAAGCATAATTAAATTTGTTAAAAAACAGCTATCCATAGCAACTTTATTTTATCTTATCACGGTCTCTTTATAAGCAAACAAAGTAATGGTAATTATTTACTCTTAAATTTTCACCCTACGATAAACTATAGTACTAGGCGTATTGTTCTTACATAACTAAACATGCTCATTTCGGTAGCTAATCAGGTACAAAGTTTGTAACCTAACCGCTTAGTAAAAATGTCGGGATCTGGTTATGCATTCCTTGCTTAAAATCAAACATGCCGAAGTAAAATAAAGCTAAAGACTCAATGTAATCAGAAAATAAATTTTGATTACATTAACAGAAATCATTATTTAACTAAGGGGGGAAAGTTAAATATCTGAGATACACTTCCGACTTTTAACACTTTTTAATAAGTAAAAATTAATTTTTATTTATTTTTACGCCTTTATTGACTAGCTTTTATATAAACCGCAGTTATTTAACTCAACCCAAGGAACCATAAATCACTTATGTTACAACAAAGCCTTTCTAAAAAGTTGCTGACCAGTGTGCTATCGGTCTATTTTTTGCTTACCTTTGTGGTCACTTGCGGACAAGTTATTGCCGAATATGTAAACACTAAGGACTATATAAGAGACGAGCTAACTACTTTACAAAAAACCTTCAGCCGAAGCCTAACCCGTGCTATTTGGGAGCTGAATATAAAGCAAACCATAACAACTGCAGAAGGTCTGTTAGCTATTCCTATGATTGAAGGTATTATTGTCCGTGATGATAGTGGTGAAGTAATTTCGCAACTCGGCCGTTCTCTCGATATACATAAACTTTACAGCCAACAGCTAGTACAAGAAGAAGTCATGTTAGAGGACTCTAAGTCTGGTTTGTTTGGTTATACTTTTCCGCTTATTTTTGAGTTTTCAGGCAGAGCAACGCAAGTTGGCGATGTGACGTTATTTTCTAGTCGTGAAGTCGTTTTTAGTCGAATCATGGTTTCAATCTACTTTTTGATTGGTAACGCAATGATTAAAACTACTTTTTTAATCATTCTATTTCTAATGGCATTTAGAAAGTTACTCACAGACCCTTTATCTCAGCTAACAGATCAAATAGAAAACCTCGAACTAGACGAACTTGAAGGGCAACATATAGAAATCGAAACGGAGGAACATAATGAACTCAACGTTATGGAACAATCGTTTAATAAATTAATAGATAAAGTAGTCCAATACCGTCTAGAGCTCGAGCAAGCACAAAAAGAACTCATTATTAGTAATGAGAAGCTAGATCAACATAACATTCAATTAGAACAAGATGTAGCACGTAAAACATCAAATTTAAGCCAAGCAATGATGGATCTACAGCAGCAAAAATATGAATTAGAAAAACAAAAAATTGTACTTACTGACGAAGTTGATCTTCGTAGAAGTACAGAGCAAGAGCTGTTAACAAAACAAACTGAACTAGAACGCTATGTTGAAGAATTAAGTCTTGCACAAGAGCGCTTACTTGGCACTGAAAAAATGGCTGCATTAGGGGGACTCGTTGCGGGGATAACTCATGATATAAATACCCCTATAGGAATTGGGGTGACTGCAATTTCGTTTTTACAAGAACGCTTAAATCAGCTTGAAGCCGCCTATAAAGAAAAAACGCTTTCGCCGAAAGCCCTTGAAGAGTTCATTAATGACGCAAAGCAAAGCACGAGTTTGCTTACAACTAACCTTGATAGAGCCTCAGAACTAATTGCTAGTTTTAAACAAATAGCCGTAGATCAGGCAAGTGATGCAGTAAGAACGATCAATTTTAAAGACTACGTGAACGAGGTGATCCGTTCACTTCATCCCAAGCTCAAAAAAACATCTCATAAACTTCAGCTAGAATGTCCTGATGACTTAGTTTTAAATTTACCTGCGGGGGCAATAAGCCAAATTTTCACTAACCTAATAATGAACTCGCTAATTCATGGTTTTGAAAATATAAACAACGGCATTATAGATATAAAAATAGCCAGCGACGAAACATTTTTAACTATTGATTATAAAGATAATGGGAGCGGTGTTACAGAGCAACAACTTAAAAAGCTGTTTGACCCTTTTTTCACAACAAAGCGAGATCAAGGCGGTAGTGGACTTGGTACACATATAATGTTCAATTTAGTAAAACAAACTTTAAGTGGTTCAATTGAAGCGATTAGCGAACCAGGTGAGGGTTTGCACTACCATATACAATTCCCTAAAAACATGCCTAAACCCCTGCCTATTTTTAATCAGAATTAAATTGGCAGGAATAAAATCAAGCATTTCGAGATAGTGATTTTATTGTTATGATTGTGCAAATTTTTCAAATGGATCAGTACCCCTATGTGGTTTAGTAACCTTATATGTTATCGCTTTAAACAAGACGTTTCATACACGCAAGAAGATTTCGACAAAGCATTAGAGCAAGATTTATTTCGTCCATGTACAGGCCAGGAGCTTTCTACATTTGGTTGGACAAAAGCATTTGGAAAGCACGGTGAAACACTATCGCATTTTTCTCAAAAAAGTATTTTAGTCTGCGCTAAACGTGAAGAAAAGGTACTACCAGCATCAGTTATTAATGAACTTGTCGCTGAAAAAATTGACTTAATTGAAGCTGAAGAAAACCGTCCAGTTAAGAAAAAAGAAAAAGACGAATTAAAAGAAAACATTCTTCATGCTCTTCTACCTCAAGCATTTAAAAAATCGAGCTTACAATTTGCATTTATTGACCAAGAAAATGGCTGGGTAGTTGTTAATAGTGGCAGCTTTAATAAAGCCGAAGAGCTACTTGCATTGCTTCGTAAATCACTTGGTACATTACCAGTAGTACCTGCATTTGCAAACTACGACTTGGATGTATTTTTAACTGATTGGTTAACTAACTTTAGTACACCAGAAGGCTTTGCTATAGGCTCAGACGCAGAACTTGAAGAAGCAGATGACAGCGGAGCACAGGTAAAGCTTAAAGGTCATGACTTGTCGTGTGACGAAGTTAAATCACATCTTGAAAGTGGCAAACGCGTAACCAAACTTGCTCTAGATTGGCAAGAACGCGTTAAGTTCATGCTACAAAATGATGGCTCTATTAAGCGCTTAAGTTACTCAGAAACATTAAAAGAAGAAAATGCGGATATCCCAAAAGAAGATATGGCTGTAAAACTAGATGCTGACTTTATTTTGTCATCAGAAGAGATTAAGCAACTTCTTGAAGAACTTACTCTTGGCTTAGGTGATTCTGACGATTTAACTAAACCTGAACTCTAACTTAGAACTCTTTAATATTCTAAGAGCAAAGGCAAACTTTCGTATTAATAGCTAATTGCCAGAAATAAATACGCCGTTCATTTAAAATGAACGGCGTATTTATTTTATCTTTTTATACCAATCTGCTTATATATGGGGCCTATTTAACGTTAAGTAAATTACGCTAGAACTAGGCAAAAATTTTTGTATCTAGTTGTTCTAAATAAAAAATTTTAACGACGTTATAGTGCAATTTAATTCGTTAAATTGATCAAAGATTTATGCAGGTTGGTATTACTTATGAATCTTACTTTTCTAGCAAAATATCATGTATTTTTGCAAGGTCAGATTTACCTGCAATAATTTCATCTGGTGTTAAACCCGATAGTTCATGCGGAAACACCAACCACTCTTCAGACTCATGAATATAGTAATCTGGCACTGTATCTACTTTTGAGTTTTTTGGTTTGTAATATGGGCATGCGATACGAATATCACGTGGCAAGTTTAAACGCATAAGCTCTGAAAGTTTTTCTTTTAATGCAACAATACTACGACCAGAATCAAATACATCATCAACAATTAATAATGAATCGCCTGCATTCGCGTTTTCAACTATGTAATGTAAACCATGTACTTTAATTTCTTTCGATTGTTTACCAATACCGTAATAAGACGAAGTACGTACTGCAATGTGGTCAGTCTCAATGCCTTTGTAATCGTAATATTCTTGAACAGCAATACCGATCGGTGCACCACCTCGCCAAATACCAATAATAAAATCAGGACGAAAGCCATCTTGGTATACTTGTGCCGCTACGCGGAACGAATCTTCAAGCAGTTGTTGAGCTGTGATGTAGCACTTATCTGACATAATTAGAAACCCCAGTGGTGGATATAACGCTTGAGCGCAGCTTAGAGTTAAGCAGAAATTAAACTCAAACAGGTATTGGCGACGGATTTTACCGCAAATGAAATAAAATTGCTTGCTTCACGTACAAAAAAATAGACACCAAGTGGTGCCTATTCATTCAAAGTATAAAAAGCATAAATTTAGTAAATACTATGCTTTTTCTAGTAAAGTTCGCGCAACTGTACGCATACCTTGAGTAGTTGCACCCGCTGCCCACTGGCTTGTGCTGCCCATGTTAAACGCAGCGGCTAAATCTATGTGTACCCAACCTTTGCCGTCGTTTGGCACAAAGCGTGATAAGAAGCCAGCCGCATTTGATGCACCGCCGTAACCGCCACCCTTTTGTGCACGGCTATTTGCCGTATCAGCATAAGGAGACGGGCAGTTTTGTTGATGCCATTTTTCAAGAGGCAGTGGCCAAGCAGCTTCCATTTCTTGAGATGCAAAACTTTCAACTTCGCGTGCAAGTTCTTTATCAAGTGCAAATAAAGCATTGTACTCTTGGCCAACAGCAACAAGCGCTGCTCCAGTTAGTGTTGCTGCATCAATGATAAGTGGAGCGCCAGTCTCTCCTGCTGCCATTAAGCCATCAGCAAGTACTAAGCGACCTTCAGCATCAGTGTTTACAATTTCAACTGTCGTGCCATTTTTATAAGTAAGAATGTCACCTAATTTGTATGCATGGCCCGAAATTAAGTTCTCAGCACAACATAAAAACAGTTTAATGCGCTTTTCAATACCACGGTTAATAGCCAATGCTAAACCTGCGGTTACAGTTGCAGCGCCGCCCATGTCGCACTTCATACCAAGCATACCTTCGCTTGATTTAATTGAGTAACCACCTGAGTCAAACGTAATACCTTTACCTACAAGCGCAGCACTTACTGGTGCATTTTCGTCGCCTGTTGGGTTGTAATCAAGCTCAAGCAATACTGGTGGACGTTCACTGCCACGACCAACAGCATGGATACCAATCCATTGTTGCTCTAGTAAGGCATCGCCTTTAATAATTTGGTAACTTACATGCTCAGGCGCTAATGATTGAATAAACTCAGCCGCTTTTTCTGCAAGGCTTTCAGGATAAATGTCATCGGCAGTGCCATTAACCATTTCACGTGCCCAAATTGCTGACGTTTTTAAGTGAGCAAGTTCTTTAATATCTGATTGTGCGTTATCAACAAACTCAACACCGTTTAACGATTTTGGTGTTACAAAACCTTGATAAAAAGCCCACTGACTTTCTGTACACCAGGTATCGCCAGCTAGTTCAACGTTTTTAACGCCTTGGCTTGCAATAGTACGGCCTGCTTTTTGAACATTTTTTAATGTGTCTTGCTCAGATAAATGAACAGTTGCACCGCGCTCGTTAAAAGACAATGACGCATTATCGCCCCAATGACTCGCTGCTGCTTGTTCGCTTAGTTGAACAACAAATTTTTCACTCATGTTAGAATACCCTTGCACTTAAATGTGCCACCGAGTTTACTATAGAGCGCTTAAGTTCCCAACAGCTTGAGATAAATAACATAAACCACACTGCTGTGCAGTATTTACGCTTTGGAATTTATCATGAAGTACACGCCAACTCTGCAACCTGCCACCTTATTAAAGCGCTACAAACGTTTTTTAGCTGACTTACAATTAAGTGATGGCAGCGAATTTACCGCCCATTGTGCTAATACAGGTAAAATGACTGGCTGCGCAGAACCTGGCTTTGCTGCTTTTTATTCAACGAGCGATAACGCAAAACGAAAATACCCACAATCATTAGAGCTTACGCAAAATAATTTATCGCAGCTTATTTGTGTAAATACAGCGGTGGCTAATAAAGTAGTAGAAGAAGCAATAAACAATAATGTGATAAGCGAGCTACTCGACTACAGTCAATTGCAAAGCGAAGTAAAGTACGGCAGTGAAAATAGCCGCATAGACTTTTTACTCACAGACGAAAATAAACCTGATTGCTACGTAGAAGTTAAATCAGTCACATTACTAAGCCAAGATGCACCACAAAGTGGGCAAGGCTACTTCCCAGATGCGCAAACACTGCGCGGACAAAAACATATTCGCGAACTAATAGAAATGATCGAACAAGGTCACCGAGCAGTATTACTGTTTGCTGTTTTGCATGAAGGAATAAATACAGTAAGTGCAGCTGCGCATATTGATGAAAAGTACGCCATGCTATTAAGCCAAGCAATTGTGGCGGGGGTTGAAGTATTAGCATACAAAGCAAAGATTTCAGCAAATGAGGTTTTGCTTCATAAAAAAATAGCATTTGTAAAATAATGTATAAATACAAACAATTAAACTAGTCTTACTGTTGAAATGACAAAGACTCGAAAATAGTCCTTGTTAAATTGTACAAATCAGCTTGTTTTTAAAACTTTTGCCCACATAACTAGGCAAGTTTTAAAGAGCGAATACATGAATTAATAAAAGTGTAAATAGACTATTAATACACTTTTTGATCAGTGAACATGGTTGAAGCTAATTCGATTAATTAAAAATAAATTTGCCTAGGGTATAAGATTCTGTTATTTATACCGCCGGCTAATGCTGAGGCATTAAATTAAGGATTTAGGAGAGAGTTATGCCAGACCAAAAGAAACATGGTTTATTGGCTCAAGCCGGTTTAGAACCATACCAAGAAAAACCAGGTGAAGAGTACATGAATGATGCACAACGTGCACATTTTAGAGCGATTTTAGAAGCTTGGCGTAATGATTTACGCAATGAAGTCGACCGTACTAAATCGCACATGCAAGACGAAGCTGCTAACTTTCCTGACCCAGTTGACCGCGCTGCACAAGAAGAAGAGTTCTCTTTAGAACTTCGTACTCGTGACCGCGAACGTAAATTAATCAAAAAAATTGAAAAAACAATTAACCTGATTAAAGAAGATGATTTTGGCTTTTGTGAGTCTTGTGGCATCGAAATTGGCATACGCCGCTTAGAAGCGCGTCCTACTGCCGATTTATGCGTAGACTGTAAAACACTTGCAGAAATCAAAGAAAAACAATCTGGACGCGGCTAATTAACCTCTATTAATTAGTTATGTCTCCTACAGCCGTTACTGCGCCAGTGCGTAAATATCGCGGTCGTTTTGCACCGTCTCCTTCTGGGCCATTACATTTTGGCTCACTTGTGGCGGCTGTGGGTAGTTACCTTGATGCAAAAGCAAACAAAGGTAAATGGTTAGTCCGTATCGAAGATATAGACACTACGCGCGTTGTAAAAAATGCCGACTCCGATATTCTAAATACCTTACACGCTTACGCCCTTTACTGGGACGAACCGGTTGTTTATCAAACACAGCGCTTGCCTTTATATCAAGATATTACCCACTCACTTTTAAAACAAAAGCTTATTTATGGTTGCACCTGTACTCGCAAACAAATAAAAACCATTGGTGGTATTTATCAGGGGCATTGCAAAGTACTTGATCACAGCACTGAATCCGGTGCACTTCGCTTAGTTCAACAACATCCAACGACTCAATTTAGTGACTTAATCCAAGGTGATATAACGGTAAATAGTCCCCTTGCCCATGAAGATTACTTAATTAAACGTAGCGATGGTTTATTTGCTTATCAGCTTGTAGTGGTTGTTGATGATATTGATCAAGGGATTAATCGAATTGTAAGAGGTGCAGATTTAATTGAACCTACTGCTCGGCAAATTAGTTTGTTTAAACAACTCAACAGCCCTGTACCTGAATTTGCTCATTTACCTTTAGCGGTTGCCAAACCTGGCTTTAAACTGTCTAAACAAAATTATGCACCCGCAATTAGTAAAAACAATCCAAAACCTGCATTAATCAGTGCATTTGAGTTTTTAGGACTACCTGTAATTGCTGATCTAATCGATTTAAATATTGAACAATTAGTCGCTTGGGGAGTTAAAAACTTTAGCTTAAAACAGGTGCCACACGTTCCCGAAATACAGATTTCTCAGCATCCGACGAGTCAAGCCATCCAATTTACTCAACTAAGTAAATAAAAATCGCTAAAAACGGCTTAATTTCAACACATCAACTTAATTTTTAAACCCTGCTGGTATATGATAGCCGCCTAAATATATGCTATTTACGTTAAACAGCTTGTACTGGGTTATAACTTCCCTATTTGCTGTAATTTTTGATTGCGATGACAAGTCAATCAACACCTTCTAGGAGACAGACTATTATTTCCAAGCTTTTTCAATTTTGCCGACAAATAATCGGCCCGAATACCAGTGCAAAAAGCGCTTCGGTAAGCAGTGAACCTATTGTTGTCACTCGTGGTGAGCATGGTATTTCACGCAAACAATTTAGCCCAAATGCAATCAAAGTACTGTACCGTTTAAAAGATGGTGGTTACGACGCCTACCTAGTTGGTGGTTGCATTCGCGATATATTGTTGGGCCAACAACCAAAAGATTTTGATGTAGTAACCAATGCAACGCCAGATCAAGTAAAGAAACTTTTTAGAAACTGTCGCTTAATTGGTCGCCGCTTTCGCTTAGCACATATCGTATTTGGTCGTGAAATTATAGAAGTCGCAACGATGCGCGGACATCACGAAGCGCCAGAAGATAAAAACCAAATAAGCCAATCGAGCGATCAAGGTCAATTACTACGTGATAACGTATTTGGCAGTATTGAAGAAGATGCAGAGCGCCGCGACTTTTCAATCAATGCACTTTATTACTCAATCAATGATTTTAGTATTCATGATTACGCAAACGGCTTAGCTGCAATTAAAGCCAAACAAATTGAGCTCATTGGTGACCCTGAAACTCGCTACCGTGAAGACCCTGTTCGTATGTTACGTGCAGTGCGTTTTGCCACTAAACTTGATATGAGCATCGCACCGAAAAGCGAAAAACCAATTACAGAACTAGCAAGTTTGCTTGATAACATTCCGCCAGCTCGCTTGTTTGAAGAAGTACTTAAACTGTTTTTAAACGGTAAAGCTGAAGCTAACTTTTTAATGCTGCGTAAATACGGTTTATTTAAATCGCTATTTCCAGACCTTGATAGCATTTTAAATAAAAAGCCTGGTGGGCTAGAGCACACACTTGTTCAGCAAATGTTTCAAAACACCGATGAACGTATAAATGCCGATAAAAAAGTAACACCTGCATTTATTTTTGCAGCGCTACTTTGGTTTCCATTATTAGCACGAACTAAAGAAATTCAAGAACAAGAGCAACTCGTTGAATACGATGCTTTTGCTCAAGCAATGAATAAAGTATTGAGCGATAGCGCTCAGCACATTGCAGTTCCAAAACGCTTTACACTAGGTGCTCGCGACATTTGGCATATTCAGCACCGTTTAGATAAACGAGCAGGGCAACGCGCTTACAGACTAACGCAACAGCCTCGCTTTAAAGCCGCTTATGACTTTTTGTTATTACGTGTTGATGCAGGTGAAACACAGCACACCGAATTAGCACAATGGTGGACACAGTATCTAGGCCAAGACATTAACGGCCAAAAAGAGATGGTTAAGAACCTAGGTCACCCTGGCGGTCCTAAACCACGAAAGCGCACACGCCGTCGTGCACCTAAAAAGCCTGCTGAGTAATACCATGCATTGTGTTTATTTGGGTTTAGGTGCAAATCTAAACTCACCAAAAGAGCAGCTTGATAACGCCGTTATTGCGCTTAAAAAGTTGCCTCACTGTGAATTTATGAGCGTATCGCATTATTACGCCAGTAAACCTATGGGTCCACAAGATCAACCCGACTACATAAATGCCGTTGCATGTATTAAAACAAGCCTTGAGCCAGAGCAATTACTTGATTTAACACAAAGTATAGAGCTTGAGCACGGTCGAGTTAGAAAAGCAGAGCGTTGGGGGCCACGCACTCTTGATATAGACACCCTATTATTTGATGATCAAATCATAAATACACAGCGCTTAACAGTGCCTCATTATGGTTTGAATAATCGCGAGTTTGTAGTGTATCCACTATTAGAGCTTGCACCTGAACTTATTTTACCTAGCGGCGTTGCATTAAAAACCATTGCAAAAAATTTACCGCTCAACGACTTACAACAATTACCTCTGTAATTAACCTAGGCTCAGCCTGCGAGGAATATTATGTCTAAAATAACTGTTTCTACTTTAAATAAAATGAAAGCAGAGAATAACAAAATTACTGCGTTAACGGCATACGACGCCAGTTTTGCAAAGTTATTTCATGATAACGGCGTTGAAGTTATTTTAGTGGGCGACTCTTTGGGCATGGTACTTCAAGGTGGCGATGACACGCTTGGCGTAACCAATCAAGATATCGCATACCATACACGTTGTGTGCGCGCTGGTAGTCGTGAATTATTTGTAATTGCCGACCTGCCTTTCATGACCTATTCAAGCGTAAGTGATACCTGTAAAAATGCAGCTGAGCTTATGCGCGCTGGCGCAAACATGATTAAGCTTGAAGGCGGAGAATGGCTTTACGAGAGTATTAAAACGCTTACTCAACAAGGTATTCCAGTTTGCGGGCATTTAGGCCTTACACCGCAGTCAGTGCATGTATTTGGTGGCTTTAAAATACAAGGTCGCGAAGAAGACAAAGCACAAAAAATGATTGATGACGCAAAAGCACTAGAAGCTGCTGGCGCACAATTATTAGTACTTGAATGTATTCCTAGTGCATTGGCAAAACGCATTACAGACGCTCTAAGTATCCCAACTATTGGTATTGGTGCTGGTAGCCTAACTGACGGCCAAATACTGGTAATGCACGATCTAGTCGGTATTTCAGCTGGGTATATTCCTAAATTTTCTAAAAACTTTTTGCTCGAAACAGGCAATATGCCTGCAGCCGTTCAAAAATATTGTACAGACGTTAAAAGCGGTGCATTTCCTTGCGCTGAACACGAGTTTAAATAATGCAGTCAATCACTGAAATAAAATCATTACGCAGCCAAATTAAAGCATGGCGACAAGCAGGTCTTAGCGTGGCATTAGTACCAACCATGGGAAACTTACACCGAGGGCATTTTTCGCTAGTCGAAAAAGCAAAAACACTGGCCGACAAAGTGGTTGTGAGCATTTTCGTAAACCCTATGCAGTTTGGTGCTAACGAAGATTTAGATAACTACCCTCGTACACTTAACGAAGACAAACAAGGTCTTGCTGAGCTTGAAACCGATATTGTATTTACTCCAAGCGTAGAAACAATCTATCCTAACGGACTTGGTGCACAAAGCTTTGTCGATGTGCCTGACATTTCATTAGGCTATTGCGGTGGTTCACGCCCAGGGCATTTTAGAGGCGTTGCAACAATCGTTACTAAGTTATTTAATCTAGTACAACCTGATTATGCCTGCTTTGGTGAAAAAGATTTTCAACAGCTGCAAGTCATTAAAACCATGACACGCGACTTATCAATTCCGGTTGAAGTGATTGGTGTCCCTACAATGCGAGAAGTTTCTGGCCTTGCTATGAGTTCACGTAATGGTTATTTATCTGAAGAGCAAAAAACGACTGCAACCGTATTATTTAAAACGCTTAATACATGCGCAGAACAGCTAAAAAGTGGCGAGAAAGACTTCGTAAAACTTGAAAGCTTAGCTAAACAGAGCTTAGAGCAAGCTGGTCTAAAGCCAGACTATTTTGAGATAGCTCAACAAGATACATTAAAAACTGCTACACTCAAAGACACCAAGTTTGTTATTTTAGCTGCTGCCTATTTTGGTAATGTTAGATTAATCGACAATATTCAGGTCGAAATTTAATATTATTGCGACTCCATTTTTAAGGATTAAACATGCACAATTTAATAAAAACAAGCGTAGTTGCCCTTACTTTTGCATTTTTAGCTGGTTGTCAAAACCAAATACAAAGCCCTGAACTTAACCAGTGTGCTCAACAAAACTATCAATGTGAAACTACCTGTGAACAGCAGTCAAGTGGCGAAGGCTTAAAGCAACAAGTATGCTCTGGCAAATGTGTTGAAAGCTACAATCAGTGTAAAGTACAAGCCGAAAAATTAGGTGGTATATAAGCGTTTAAAATACTTGGAGCTGTTTATCTTTCAGGCCCTTAATTTTAGGCACAAAAAAACCGCTCAATGAGCGGTTTTTTTATTGCTTATAGTTTATTAATTTAAACCTAGCTTTTTAAGCTCTACTTCTACGAGCTTTGCCGAAAGTGGTACATAACCATCTTTTTCTACAATTTGTTGACCATCTTGCGAAAGCACCATTTTTAAAAATTGTGCTTCGATAGGCGCTAATGGTTTATTTGGGTGTTTATTCACGTAAACGTATAAGAAACGAGATAGCGGGTATTTACCTTGAGCAACGTTATCAAGAGTCGCATCAACAAAATTACTGCCTTTTTTAGCCAATGGAACAGTACGTACACCCGACGTTTTGTAACCAATGCCTGAGTAACCAATTGCATTCAATGATGATGAAATTGACTGTACTACCGATGCAGAGCCTGGTTGTTCATTTACGTTGTTACGAAAGTCACCTTTACACAATGCTTTCTTTTTAAAGTAACCGTAAGTACCTGATACCGAGTTACGTCCGTAAAGTTGAATATCTCTTGCTGCCCAGCTACCAGTTAGGCCAACTTCACTCCAGCGGTTAACTTGCTCTGGTGCTCCACATTTACGAGTCGATGAAAAAATAGCATCTACTTGGTCAATACGAAGACCTTCAATTGGGTTATCTTTATGAACATAAACCGCTAGCGCATCAATAGCAACGCGCACTTCTGTTGGTTTATAACCGTAACGTTTTTCGAACGCTTCGATTTCTTTTGATTTCATTTTTCGGCTCATTGGGCCTAAGTTAGCTGTACCTTCAGTCAATGCAGGTGGTGCAGTAGAAGAACCTGCGGCCTGAATTTGGATATTTACATTTGGGTAAATACGTTTGTACTCTTCAGCCCAAAACGTCATCATGTTGGCTAAAGTATCAGAACCTACCGATGAAAAGTTGCCTGAAACACCACTAATTTTTTGATATTCAGGAATGTTTTTATCTAGTGCAACTGCTTGCGCAGATACGAAAGTTGTAACAGCCACACCCATTGCGGCAACTAAATTTTTAAATTTCATGTCGGGTTCCCCGGTTTGTTCGTCTCATTTACTAACTGTTGCCCACTCTAAAGTGAGTAGATGACAGTTAGATTGCTATTAAGTGACACTTTTATGACTTTGCTTTTTATACCAATTCGCTTAATTCGTTGTTCTACTTTGAGATAAGAAAGTTGTGTTGATAACAAGGCAAAAAATTCGTTATTTAGTTGTTATATATAAGAAATTTTTAACGCAGCTAGCACCAAGTTTAATCCCTCAAATTGATTAAGTATTATTGCGGATTAGTATTAGGGCATGTTGTTCTTTGTGGATTGAAATTTGCTCAATCTAGGGGCGATTAAATCGCGGCGCGAGGTTTGTAACCTAGTGAGCTAAGTAAAAACCGAGCAACTAAGCGTTAACCCTCCCTAGAAAGAACCCCTTGGGCAGCGCATGTTTGGTATTTATGCTGCGTTATCGCCTATTTATGGGGAATATCCACACTACATAGGCTCTGGCTTGCCTAAAAACCAAACATACTTGCAAACTCAACCACTAAATATTAGCACGCCCTAGTATAATTACTTCGCCAACGGAACTATCTTATCGATTGAAAAATCAAAAGAAAAACATGAACCTTTGCCTATTTCACTGCGAATATTTAATTTGCTATCGTGGCGCGTTAGTACATGTTTTGTGATCGCAAGGCCTAAACCCGATCCTCCTGTTGTTCTGCTTCGTGCTTTATCTACCCGATAGAAGCGCTCCGTTAAACGATTAATATGCTCTGGCGCAATACCATCACCATTATCGGTAACACTAAAACAAGCACGATCACCTTTATGCTGCCAGCATACCTGTACTTTGCCGCCAGCTTTGGTGTAATGAATAGCGTTAAAAACGAGATTAGAAAACGCGCTGCGTAGTTCATCCTCAGAGCCTTTAATATCTAAAGTCGCATCAATATCAAAAACAAGTTCATGACCTTTATCCTGATTAATTGATTGTGCTTCGGTTTGAATGTAACCAAGCAACTTCGGAACATTAATTGCTTTATCGTTATCTTGACGCCTAGCACCTTCTATTCGCGAAAGTGATAATAACTGGCTAACCAAGCTATCCATGCGCTTACATTGCTCAAGCATCGTTTTTTGTGCCTTGCCCCACATTGCTGGCGGCGGCATCATATCGCCATCCATCATTTCAAGATAGCCAGATACCACTGTAAGCGGCGTACGTAGTTCATGTGATACATTGGCTACAAAGTCTTTACGCATTTGTTCAAGCTGCTTTAAACGTGTTACATCACGCACAACGACCATTAGCTGTGTACTTGCATATGGCATAACCCTAAATTCAAGTACTTGCTCAACCGCATGTCCATTATCAAGCTCAAGGGCATCATCAAATTCACCTTTGTGCATGTATTTAGCAAACTTAGGTTCGCGAATTAAGTTATCAAGGCGCTGACCGTGATCAGTTGGCCACTGTAGGCCAAGCACCTTAAGTGCTAGTTGATTACACCACACAATACTTAAATCATTTTGCAGTACCACAACAGCATCAGGTACAGCTTCTGCCCCATCGCGAAAGCGCCGAATTAAATCAGCAAGCTCATTACGCTTTTTACGATTGCGGTGCTGTAGATGATAAATGCCTTCGAATACTTGTTCCCACGCACCTTCGCCCTCGGGTGGATTAAAGCTGCGTTGATTAAGTAGCCAATCGCTCAAGCGATAAAGCTGATGATAGTGCCAAATAAGGAGGGAAAAAGATCCTAAAAATAAAAGCAAAAATGGCGCGCCAACCAGCACACCAATTAATAGTAAAGGTAAAAAATAGATAAACAGACGTTTTACTAACGCCTGCTTATTAACAACTCGATACATACACTTACTTTACCTTAGAGTAGTAATACACACGCACGTTATACCAACTGGCTTATAAATGGGGTCTATTTAACGATAAGGTAATTGCGCTATAACTAAGCAAAAATTTTATTTCTAGTTGTGTTCTAAATAAAATTTTTAACAACGTTATAGAGTTATTTAACTCGTTAAATTGTTCAAATATTTATGCAATTTGGTATTACAGCTTACTTGAAAAACGATACCCAGCACCACGTACAGTTTGCACCAAACGGTCATGTCCAAGTGGGCCAATTGCTTTACGCAGGCGACGAATATGCACATCAACCGTGCGATCTTCGACGTAAACGTTAGTTCCCCATACATGATCAAGCAGTTGTTCACGGCTATAAACACGCTCTGGGTGGGTCATAAAAAAGTGTAGCAATCTAAATTCGGTTGGCCCCATATCAAGCTCGTTACCTTCAGAGGTAACACGGTGAGAAATTGGATCTAAGCGCAGGCCATGTACTTCAATAGCTTCCTCTAATGAGGTTGGCGATACACGGCGAATAACTGCTTTAATACGCGCCATAAGCTCTTTAGGGGAAAACGGCTTAGTGACGTAATCGTCAGCCCCTACTTCAAGACCGCGTACTTTGTCTTCTTCTTCGCCACGGGCTGTAAGCATAATAATTGGGATTTGGCGGGTATGTTCATTTTGCTTAAACTTTTTCGCAATTTGAATACCGCTGCCACCTGGCAACATCCAATCAAGTAAAACCATGTCTGGATAAGGTTCAACCATAGCTGCAATTGCAGAGTCATAATCTTCTGCTTCAATCGCCTGAAATCCATTTTGCTCTAAAACAAAAACCAGCATCTCCCTGATAGGAGCTTCGTCATCTACGACTAGTACTTTACGTGACATTCCAATTTATCTCTTACGCTATCGAATTAGTTTTCATTATTATGACTAAGTATGACATTTTTATGAAAGTGTAACGTGTAAATTAAAATGGTGGTAAAAAAAATACAAATTAGTGACAAATAACCTCATTAACGTCATATTTTTAAAACCTTTTTAATATTTAACGCAATAAAAAGAGGTTTACGATAAATTTATGTAATAGCTAACTTTTTGAAATTATCTTTTTTGTATCGCTATTTAAACCACTAAACAATATTAAACTAGCTGGGATCATTGTTTTACTAACCAAGACATTTTTACAGATCGATCGTTTAAAAGTAGCTTTAAAGCCCTTTTAAAATCAACAAACCCGCCTGTGCAACCATCAATACGTTTAAAAATAGATCTAAATTTTACTAAGCCTTAAATAAAGGATCAGATTTTTACCAAGCCGATCCCCCCTCAGATCAGAGTTGTACTTAGTCAAAGCTATAAGTTGTTGATTGTTTGTACAAATAAATAACGATCAGATTATTTCAAAGCCTAAAATAGCGTCAAAGTGTACTTTTCTTAGTAAAATAATGATCCAAAAATAGCTATGTTAGTAAATGCGTGATCCCAAAGTACGGTGTTGGTAATACAGTGATCTGATCAATAAACCGTAATCTGCAATATAAAAAGGGCTAACATTAAAAAAGCCAGTAACAAAGTTACTGGCTTAGGGCCTGTTGACCTTTCAGGATTAAAATTTGTTCAATCTAGGGGCGATTTAATCGCGGCGTGAGGTTTGTAACCTAGCGGGCTAAGTAAAAACCGAGCAAAGCTTCCGCGTCCTGCTCACGCCCCTTACCTACATCCCTGTCTCTTATACACAAGTCTTTGAATATCGTTAAGTCTGTGATCTAATCGATCATCATCACTCATAGATTTATCATATGCACACAAACACTTCTGAAGAATGGGCTCAATTAATTTTTGGTAACGCTAATTTAGGAGATCCGAGACGCACCCGACGATTAGCTCTACTAGCAAGCGATATGGCTGAGAATGCAGACAGCTCAATTGTTAAGGCTTCTGATACACCTGTAAAAATTGAAGCCGCTTATCGTTTCATTAGAAATGAGAAAATATCCCCTCAAGCGATTGCCGATTCAGGATTCTCACAAACGAGTGAAGCGGTAAAGCAGTTGCCTTTGGTTCTCGCTATCCAAGATACGACAGGATTGACATTTAAACACAGTGTTTGCAAAGAATTAGGCGATGTGAACTGTGCAAATACATTAGGAAAACCATCAAAAACAAGAACGCTATATGCGCATTCAACTTTAGCAATTGATGCAGATACGGAGCACGTTATTGGTTTACTCGACCAGTACTATTGGTTTAGGAAATCAAAGGTTAAAGGGACTAAAGATCAACAACAGCAACGCCCTTACGAAGAGAAAGAAAGCTATCGCTGGCAACAAACATTAATGGATATAAAAAAACGTACAGGTGAATTATCAAATATACTTAACATCTGCGACAGAGAAGCTGACATTTATGAGTACATGACTTACCAAAAAGATGAAGGGCATCGATTTTTAGTCAGAGCAAAAGAAAATAGAAAATTAATAGAGCCTCAATGCAATCTCAATCAGTTAATAGAAACAGCGCAGGGTCAGTGTTGTTACACTATTAATATAGCGCAACGTGCGGGAAGAAAAGCGCGTCAGGCCCGAATTACATTGAGCTATCAACCTATAACACTCGCCAAGCCTAAGCGAGTACAAGGGCAAGAATCACCGACATTGAGCGTCAATGTCATTGTCTGTCAGGAAAAAGAAAGTACGCAAAAAAATCCATTATGTTGGATTTTATATACGACAGAGCCCGTAAACACAGCAGAAGATGCCCAGAAATTAGTAAGATACTATGAACTTCGCTGGCGTGTAGAGGAGTTTCATAAAACATGGAAAACAGATGGAACCGAAGTAGAAGATTTACGTTTGCAGCACAGTGATAATATTTTACGAATTGCGATCATTAAAGCGTTTATTGCTGTCAGGTTATTACAGCTGCAAAATATGGCGCAAAGGAGTGAATTAGACAAAGAAGTGAGATGTACAACGTGTGTTAAAGAGTTGACGTGGAAATTACTATGGGCAAAGGTTGAAAAGGATGTGTTGCCGGATAAAGTACCGTCTCTCCATTGGCTATACTATAGTTTAGCGAAATTGGGAGGGTGGTATGACAGTAAAAGAAATGGTCGAGTTGGCGTAAAAGCACTCTGGAAGGGGTGGTTGAAATTAGCAGAAATGGTCGAATCTGCCGAATTGTTAATATCAATTCAGCAGACAGAAAAGTTGTGATCAAGAGACAGACCTACATCCATGTAGGCAACAAAGAGTAAATTGTCCCTAGGCAGAACCCTTCGGGCAGCGCATGTTTGGCATTTATTTCACGTTATCGCCTATTTATGGGGAATAACCACACTTCATAGGCTCTGCCTTGCCTAAATACCAAACATACTGCTGTAAATTTAACCTCGAAAGATAAACAGGCCCTAATAATGATCAATTATAAATTGATCGATTATCTAATTTTAGGGTCTAGCTCACCGCTTAAATATTTAAGGTGCATTTCATCAAGTGAAATTGGCTTAATTTTACTCGCCTGACCAGAGGTACCAAACGAGTTATAGCGTGCAACACAAATCTCTGTCATTGCTTTAGTTGCTTCAGCTAAGTATTTACGAGGATCAAAGTTAGATGGGTTTAACGCCATGTGACGGCGAATTGCACCGGTAGAAGCTAAACGTAAATCAGTATCAATATTTACCTTACGAACACCAAACTTAATACCTTCGACAATTTGCTCAACAGGCACACCATAAGTTTCTGGAATTTCGCCACCATACTGATTAATAATTTCTAACCACTCTTGTGGAACCGAAGATGAACCATGCATCACTAAGTGCGTGTTAGGAATACGTGCATGAATCGCTTTAATGCGGTCAATCGCTAAAATGTCATCTGTTGGTGGGCGCGTAAATTTATAGGCACCGTGCGAAGTACCACATGCAATTGCAAGTGCGTCAACGTGTGTTTTATTTACAAAGTCAGCCGCTTCTTCAGGATCTGTTAGCATTTGCTCAGTGGTTAATATGCCTTCTGCGCCAACGCCATCTTCTTCGCCAGCTTCACCTGTTTCAAGTGAACCAAGTACACCTAGCTCGCCTTCAACCGATACGCCACAGGCATGCGCCATAGCAACAGTTTCACGCGTTACTTCTACATTGTATTCGTAGCTTGAAGGGGTTTTACCGTCGCTCATTAGCGAGCCATCCATCATTACTGATGAAAAACCAAGCTGAATTGAACGCTGACATACACCTGGCGATGTGCCGTGATCTTGGTGCATAACAACGGGGATATGTGGCCATTCTTCAACGGCTGCTAAAATCATATGACGAATAAATGGAGCACCAGCATAAGCACGTGCGCCCGCTGATCCTTGCACGATTACTGGGCTGTTTGTTTTGTCAGCCGCTTCCATTATTGCGCGCATTTGCTCTTGGTTATTAACGTTAAAAGCAGGTACGCCGTAACCATGCTCTGCTGCATGATCTAAAAGTTGTCGCATACTGATTAAAGCCATTGGGTATTCTCCAATTTATCGACAGTAGTTCCCTACCATCTAGTTTGAACGGATTTGTTAGTTTGGCGTTATAACAACACCACGAAAAACCACTGCTTTGCAGTAAAATTCCGTCTAAATTAACTATTAAATTAGGGTGAGAGGTATTTAATAATTAATTGTCGGTGAGGGCTATTACCCCCTCACCTTACGCGACTAAAATTACTTAGCGCGCGATTCTAGCATTTCAACTGCTGGCAGTTTTTTGCCTTCTAAAAACTCTAAGAACGCACCACCACCAGTAGAAATATAAGAAACTTTATCGGCAATGCCGTATTTATCAATGGCGGCTAAGGTATCACCGCCACCCGCAATTGAAAACGCATTTGAGTTAGCAATTGCTTGTGCAATAGCACGAGTGCCATTACCAAACTGATCAAACTCGAACACGCCTACTGGACCATTCCATACAACAGTGCCCGCATTTGCAATGATTTTTGCAAGCTTGCTCGCTGTATCAGGGCCAATATCAAAAATCATATCGTCGCTTGTCACTTCACTTACATCTTTAAGCGTAGCTACAGCAGATTCAGAAAACTCATTACCAACAACTACGTCAGTCGGTACCGGGATTTCGCCATTATTAGCAATCGCTGCTGCACATAAACGGTTCGCTTCATCCATTAAATCAGGTTCGTAAAGCGATTTACCAACTGGGCTACCTGATGCCGCGATGAAGGTATTTGCAATACCACCACCGGTAACTAACTGATCGACAATTTTAGAAAGTGAATCTAAAACGGTTAATTTAGTTGAAACTTTAGAACCACCTACAATCGCCACTAATGGACGAGCTGGGTTATCAAGTGCCTTGCCTAATGCTTCTAGCTCAGCCGATAACAGCGGACCTGCACATGCAACATCGGCAAATAAGCCAACGCCATGGGTAGATGCTTGTGCACGGTGAGCCGTACCAAATGCATCCATTACATATACATCACACAGTGCTGCTAGTTGCTTAGATAGCGCTTCGTCGTTTTTCTTCTCGCCTTTATTAAAGCGCACGTTTTCAAAAACAACCACTTCGTTATCAGCAATATCAACACCATTTAGGTAATCTTTTTCTAAACGCACAGTTTGCTCAAGGGCATCGTTTAAGTAATCAGCTACAGGTGCAAGCGAAAACGCTTCATCGTATTCCCCTTCCGTAGGACGGCCAAGGTGTGACATAACCATTACTTTAGCGCCTTTCTCAAGGGCTAGTTTAATAGTAGGTAGTGCTGCACGAATACGCGCATCTGACGTCACTTTACCTGCTTTAACTGGTACATTTAAATCTTCACGAATTAATACGCGTTTGCCGTTTAAATCTAAATCTACCATTTTTATGACCGACATGAACATCTCCTTAGTTAACGATACTGAACCTGAAAAATACGTTTAAAATTATTATATTAATAAATTACTTATTCACTGCCATCATAGCACGCGCTGTGTCGAGCATACGATTAGCAAAACCCCATTCATTATCACACCATACTAATAACTTTATCAGTCGTTTGTGACTAACACGTGTTTGTGTGCCATCAATAATACAAGAATGTGGGTCGTGATTAAAATCAACCGATACAAGCGGCTCTTCGGTATAACTTAAAATACCTTCTAAGCGATCTTTTGCTTGTGCTTTAAGTGCATTATTTACTGCGTTTAAATCTACATCGGTATTAACCGTTACACTTAAATCCATTGCCGTTACATTTATAGTCGGAACTCGTACGGCAATTGCCTCAAAACGACCTTTAAACTTTGGTAAAATACGGTCTATACCACGGGCAAGCTTTGTATCAACTGGAATAATTGATTGGCTTGCAGCGCGAGTACGGCGTAAATCATGATGATAACCATCAATCACTTGTTGATCGTTCATCGACGCATGAATCGTTGTAATAGCGCCCGACTCAATACCAAATGCATCATCTAATACTTTAATAACCGGCACAACACAGTTAGTTGTACACGAGCCGTTAGACACAATTGTATGTTCGCTTTTAAGCTCATCGTCGTTAATACCATACACAATAGTGGCATCAACATCGTTGTCGGCCGGATGTGAAAACAACACCTTTTTAGCACCTGCTGTAATATGTAACTGCGCATGTTCGCGCGAGTGATAAACACCTGTACATTCAAGTACAACGTCTACATCGAGCGTTTGCCAAGGTAATTCAATTGGGTTTTCTTCACAAAAAAGTGCAATGGTATCGCCTGCAACACTAATGGTGTCTTCACCAAGTTTTACAGGAAAAGAAAAGCGACCGTGGGATGTGTCGTATTTTAATAAATGAGCAATAGCTTCAGGATCAGCAAGTTCGTTAATCGCAACAATTTTTATATCGTCGCTCAAACCAGACTCGTATAACGCGCGGACAATATTTCGACCAATACGACCAAAACCATTAATTGCAAGTTTGATTGCCATGAAATATAAAATCCACTCTTTTAGCGTGCAGATAAAGGCAATATGCCTTTTAGATGGCTGTATTGTAATCGACCTTGCATCTGATTATAAGAGGGAAGCATTAGAAACTTTAAATTAAGAGTAAAGTACAAATATATTTCAAAACATTTAAGTTACGTAATCATCTAGCAGCTATGACTTAGATACCTATTTAAAACAACCTGCCATCCTACTACCACCATAGTATTTGACCGCTGATATTGGTTTATCGTGTATACGATTAAAGTTGCCAAACCAATTGCTGTAAACAAGCCTACTAACAAAACTAAATGACCAGAGCTGTTTTTCGAGAAAATCTAATCCATTTATCTTAGCAAAAGGAAATCTATGAGGCTCAAATAATATGCTATAAATAATGAGTTCTATTAAATCACATTATTTTACAAAATGTATCACCCTCTCTGTGTTCCCCGGCTGTATCTCCTACTCTTGTTCGTGTTAATATTAGGCACAAATAACAACATTGTTTATTTTCAGGGTTATTAATGGCTACAAATAAAAATTCAAATAGAGTATACATTATACTCATGTTTTTAGGCATGGTCCCTTGGGCATCTTATACATACTATCACTCTATGTATGGTGCATCAGAGATGGCTTGGTTTTGTCTTATTAATCTAATATTTCTTTTATACTGTGCAATAACAGCTGTTCGTTATGGTTTGAAAAGTTATCATAAGAAGCTTTTAACTTATATTTTAGGGCTTGGTATTATATATACATCTTATTATTTTGATGTGCGGGGAATTGTTTACCTCTATCCTTTTATTATCGTGATGTACTATACGAATACGACAAACAAAGCTCTCTTAATTAGCTTGATTTTCGCTATAGCTTCGTTATACGCAGTTAGTTTCCAACAAGTTATCCGAGTAGTCATTGGTTTATCTATTAGTATTTCGATAACTATAATTATCTCATATTTATATTCGAAAAACTTGAAAAGAAATGAATTGAAATTAATTAAAGAAGCTAACAAAGACTATCTAACAGGTATTAATAATAGGAGAAGTATTACTTTTTGGATTAAGCATCAGTTTAAAAATTTAGAGCCCACTACACAGCTTGTTTTCTACTACATAGATATCGATAATTTTAAACGGGTAAACGATACTTATGGCCATACTGTCGGTGACTTATTGCTTAAAGAAATTAGCCAAAAACTTATTACATTTATAGATGAAGTAAAAACAAATAAAAATGTCCTCGATGGTACGGTATCAAGAGTCGCAGGTGATGAGTTTATAGTTGTATTGAAAGTCTCGAATAATAATTTTCATATTACCGAAACAGCCAATGAGTTATTAAAAAAAATTAATTTATCAATGTATATAGAGCGTGTAAAGTTCAAATTAGATGCTTGTATTGGAGTATCAACAACTAACGATCTCAAATTAACACCTTTACAGGCAATTAGCGATGCTGATCAAGCTATGTTCAAAGCTAAAAAAACGGGGAAAAATAGAATAGAGTTTTTTAATGAAAAATTATCAAATGAACTAGTCGTCAAAAACGAAATTATTATAGCACTGGACCGCGCGATAGAAATAAAGTCCTTTTTTCTAAATTTCATGCCTATTTATAATTCTAATGAAATGATTGGTGTAGAAATACTAATTAGAAATGACGACGAAATTTTAAAAAAACATGGGCCAGATAAATATATTCCTATAGCGGAGGAAGCAGGCCTAATATCAAGAATTGACTTTATAGTAATTGAAAAAGCATTTAATGAAATAAAAAAAATATTACCAATAATTAAAAATAAAAAATTCTTTTTTGCTATAAACATTTCAGCTTTGGAGCTAAATTCAGAGTCTTTCATTGGGAAAATACTTAAATTAATAACAAAGTATAATATTCCCCCCGAAATAATCGAGTTTGAAATAACAGAAACAAGCTTAATAACTAGAGAAGAAAATGCAACTCGAACTCTAGAACAATTAAAAAATGAAGGCTTTAAGTTATCCTTGGATGACTTTGGCACTGGATATACAGCCTTTAATCAGTTGCAAAACTATCCGGTTAACACTTTAAAAATAGATCGTAGTTTCATTAATAACATTAATGAAACTACGATAAGTAATAAAAATAAGAACTCTATGGTTGAAGTGATTTTGTCTTTAGCTAATTTATATGATTTAAATGTAGTGGCTGAAGGTGTTGAAACTGAATTTCAGTTAGATTATTTAAAGTCATTAGGATGCCATTTTTTTCAAGGATATTTATTATCAAAACCTATCGATATAGATGAATTTAAATCCAAATTGTTTTTATAAAAAAGCTAAAAATCAAACAAAAACAAATTCGTTAAAGAGTTCCCCGTACTTACTGTTATTATTTTACGTCTAAATCAAACACCACGTTTATTGATGATGTAAAAATTATTGTTTCATCCACATACCGCACCTGTTCGAATGGATTTGAGTTAGCACCAGAACCTGGAAAAATTAAACTATTAACATTATTAGTAGGGTATCTTTCAGGGCAAGAGCATGAAAAAAGTCTATGCGTTCAGTACCGTTTCAAGGTAGGCTGTACTGCGCATAGCTTTTTTCTGTTTTGCGGGCATGCCTTTACTAAAACTTTTTTCTGCTTTTAGCTGATTAAATGCGATGTGTCTCAGCCCCGCAAATACAGGTGCTGCACCTTCGCGCCTAATTCGACACTCATCTTCTTTAAATCCTACATCTAAACGCCAATGTAATCCATTTTCTATTTGCCAATGTTGTCGTGCTCCTCTCGCGAGTTCTTCCGCTGTTAAATTCGCTGAACTAATATAGTATCTATAGCATAACTCATTGCTTAATTTACCTTTTTCTTTTCTATAAGAAACAATAACACCCACTGTTTTTACACCTTCCCAGTGTATCGTTTCTGATAAACCGCTCACGTTATGGCTCACTGCACAGCACCTAAATTCTTCTCTATTTTTTTGATAATCGGCTTCGTTAAACAAGAGCCCATCAGATGCTTGTCGTGCTACCTCAGGTAATAACACATCTTCTATTTGTGACAGTAGCCTTTTATGGTTTGCTTTTACCGCAAGTAAGTAATCGGCTTCTTTACCAACTATTTTTTTGCAATTGATTTTTGACACCCCATAGCGTCAATCGTTACTAAGCAGCCTTTTATCTCTAATAATTCAAGCAGCTCTGGCAACGCTTTTATTTCATTCGACTTTTTATCAACAGGGCATTGTGCCAAAACAACACCATTTTCGCATGCAAATGCACTGATCATATAAAGCGCATCGCGTCTATCTGACTGATTAAATGAACCTTTCAATCGTTTACCGTCAATAGCAACTACACCGCCTTGAGTTAATTTGGAGCAGGCTTTCATCCAAGAAGAAAAGGAATCTTGGAATTGCGTCATGTCAATACGGCTCATTACACGAGCAATTGTGTCATGGCGAGGGATCCCTTGTTCAAGAAGAACATATTTTCTGAGCCAATCTAGTCTATCATGACCAAAATCTTCAATCTCTTCCCAGCCCTGACAGCCTGAAACAACAGCGCTAACAGCTAAGAATATGATATCAAATAGTTTATGAACAACTTTACCTTGTTGGCGAGGGTCGTCGATTGATTCGAAATATTTAAATAGCTGAATGTTAGACATGGGGATGCTCCTTAAAAAAGGAGTATAAGATCATACTTTTAAGTCAAGGTAAAGTTCGTGATCTTGCCCTGGGGTATCTTTGATGATTAGCAGTTGAATTAATACTATAAACTTTTCCAAGTTCAACGCCAAATGCTTTAGCAAGCATGCTTCCTTTAGCTATTGCGTCATCTACTGCAGCTTGTGTTGCCTGCGCCTCTAACAACTTTGCTTTTGAAGATAAACTCTCGATTGCTATAACATTATTTATTTTTAGACTTTGTGCAAATTCAATAAAACCATCTATTTTTTTAATATCGTTTATTGTTACTTTAACCGTTTTTAGCGCTAAGTATTTATCGCCTGAAACAGTCCCCGTTTCTGTACCAATAATATTGTATACATTGCTTTTTAAACCAGATACAAAAATATCGTCTTGCTCAAAACCGTATTTATCGACTCCTTCAAGTAACAAGTTAATCTGGGTATCAAGATCTCGTTTAGCCTCAAGCAACGTATCTTTAATGCTCGTTACTTCAAAAGAAACTTGAGCCATGTCAGGCTCAACTAATATCTCAGCAGTCCCTTGAACCGTAATATGACGATTTGTAGCTAAGCTTGAATTAGCAAAAGTGATGAGTGGGAATAATGTTAGAAAAATAGTGATAATGAGTTTCATATTCGTTCCTTGAAGTAATTAGTTAGATAATGATTACGCAACTGTACCTATAGTCATACGGATAACAATAAAAGTAAACTGTCCTTTATTGTAGGCGGGAGTTTATCTCGCGCGGCATAAAGCCCCGCCTACAGCCAACCTACGCCAACTCGCCTACTTTTAACTCTTTGCCACGGCTTATTTGATGGCACTGGGCTAGCAGTAACTCGGCGGTCGCTTGTGCATCGGTTAACGCATGATGGCAATGATAGCTTGGTAACTCATAACGTGTGCGGCAAGCATTAAGGGTTAAATCATCTTGTTTTATTTCAGATGAATGGTTGAGTAAGCGCTTTTTCTCGATGTGAAGGGTGTCGAGTATCAGTTTAGGCCGCGTTGTTATATTGGCATTTTTTAAGGCTATTTTTAAAAAGCCCCAATCGAGCATGGCATTATGAAACACTAAAATACAATCATTAAAGTGGCTGCTTAGTTGCGTTAGTATACTGTGTAAACTTTGCCCTTTTGCTACCGCATCATCATTTATACCGTGATAAACAGGGCTTTGTTCGAGGCTTATAACGTCTTTATTGATAATATGCTGCGACTCACTCATTTTTATACATTGATTATCTATTACCACCCACGCTACCGATACAATTTCGTGCTGTTTTGCATCAAGGCCAGTGAGCTCTAAATCAATCACTAAGTAACGCTGTTGCAAGGCATTTTTGCCTAGTAATTTACGGCGCTTTAAGTACCGAGTGAGCAGCTTTTTTACCATGTTAGTAATCCATCATTATAAACTGCCGCGAGCAAACTTAAACGCAGCAGCTTGCTGCGCTTGTTTAACAAGGTAAAACGCTTCTTTTAGTTGATGGCGCTCTAGTGAGTTTAATTTATTAGGATTAATACAATTACTTGGTAAACCTTCTTCGTTTATTTGTGTACTCAAACGAAGCTGCGTTAAAAACCGCCAGCAATCTTTTAGGTTGTATATATCTTCTTTGCTAAGCAATTTATGTTTGAGCAGTGCCTCTAGTCGCTCTTGGGTATTAGCTCGCTTAATACCCGCTTTTAAAGCGTATAACCGCACTATGTCATTTATAATTACGACACCGCGTTTTTTTAAATCTATGTATTTATTATTTTCATCGGTTTTTTCGGTTTTAAATTTATTAAATAAACCAATTGGCACGCTGTTACTACTTATGTCGGTTGCCATTGCAGCATAGAATAAGTCGTTACGCGATATACGAATTAGCTGCTCGCAAAAAGCGGTGTATAAAGCGTTTGAACCTTCAATAAAGCGCAGGTCAAAAAATATTTTACAATTAAGCATCGCATCTGGTGTGGGGCTTTTTATCCATTTAAAAAAGCGCTCGCTCCAGTCGTTTACGCTCATTCGGCACTCATCGCTGCTTGCCATAATATTACCTGGGCAACGCCTAATGCCGCATTCAACTAAGTTCTCACATACAAATTTCCCCATGCTTTTAAAGTAAGCTTGCTGATCATTGCTTAAGTCGTTAGGGAGTAATAAGCCGTTATCTTGATCAGAATGCAGAGTTTGCTCTTCGCGTGCTTGCGAGCCAAAGCAAATAAAACTAAAGCTGGTTGGCGCTGCGCCATGCTCTTCTTGAAATAAGTGAATAAGTCGCGATGTAAGCGCATCGGTTAATCCACTTAGTAATTTACCAATTAGCGATATGTCGTCAATGTTGTACGAAAAACCACGCAATAACTCGGGGATTTCTTTTGCATAGCGTTTTAAGTCAGTAATAGTGTGCGCTTTATAAATGCGCCCAATAAGCTGCACGGGGTCACTTTTTTGTTGGCGTAATAAGTCGGTGCTGGTTATCATTCCTATCGGTTTATGGTTTTCATCAAGAACCGGTAAGTGATGAATATTATGCTTAAGCATTAAATGCAGCGCTGAAAACACTCGATTATTTTCAAATATAAACTTGGGCTTAGCGGTCATAATGCTACTTACAGCATCTTGAGGGTTTACCTCGTCGGCGAGTACGCGGTTACGTAAATCACGATCGGTAACCACGCCAACTAAATGTGCATGCTGCGTTATCATTATTGACGACACACCATGCTGTTTCATCTTTTTAGCGCTTTGCCTAATGCTTGCATCAGGCGCAAGCGTAATCGCTGTGCGTGCCATCAGCTCTGATATTTTACGCTCAGACCAGCTATCGTTTTTACTTTTATAATGCGATGACAACAACCGGTTAGCATGAGCGCGTACAAAGTATTGCTCAAACGATTTATATTCTCTGCGTAAAAAATCAAAATGCGTTTGAGAGAGCATATACACTATGCCCTCTTTTTGTACCGCTAAACGGTTTTGAATCGCTTCCCCCGTTAGTAACGACGGGAAGCCAAAGTAATCACCTTGTGCTAAACGCGTAACAACGTCGCCTTTAGCATCAACTAAATCATACAAACCAGAGCGAATTAAAAATAGTTTAGGGTTTTCACTTTGCAACCACTGAGTTTGATTTTCGCGGGTGAGGTAAATAATGTCGAGGTGATTTACAAAATACTCGTATGCACTGCTATCAAGTAGGCTAAATGGTGCTTGCATGCAAACATATTGGGCTATTTCTTGTTGTTCTACGCTCATCGTTGTGCTCATTAAAAAGTATACACAACACCAATGTACTCATTTTTTATACAAATAAAAAGCCCGACTTAAGTCGGGCTTTTTACGCTTTATTTTAAGTAACCTTAGTGATCGTGCGCTTCTGCCGATCCTTTAGGATTACGAATACCTTCTACCATTTCTTGAATTTCAACAGGTGTTGGTTGAGTAAATTTAAGAACAATTGCAGCAACTGCAAAGTTAATAATCATACCAATTAAGCCAATACCTTCAGGCGAAATACCTAAGAACCAATTTTCAGGGCTGTTTAGCTCTGGACTAACAAACTTGAAGAAGATGATATACGCAGCGGTAAAGCCTATACCCGTTACCATACCGGCAACAGCCCCTTCGCGGTTCATTGTTTTAGAGAATATACCCATAATAATTGCAGGGAAGAAACTCGCAGCCGCCAAGCCAAAGGCAAATGCCACAACCGATGCCACAAATCCAGGCGGGTTAATACCAAAGTACGCGGAGATAACAATAGCAACCATGGCTGCCAACCTCGCTGCAAGTAGCTCTTGCTTGTCGGTAATATCGGGCTTGAGGGTTCGCTTGAGTAAATCGTGCGAAACGGAGGTCGAAATAACCAGTAGTAAACCTGCTGTTGTAGATAATGCGGCAGCAATACCACCTGCTGCTACAAGTGCAATAACCCATGCTGGTAAGTTAGCAATTTCTGGATTTGCTAATACCATAATGTCGCGATCTACATTGACTTCGTTAGCACTGTTCGGATCGGTAATTTTACCCGCCGTGTAGAACATTTTGCCATCGCCATTTTTATCATCAAACGTGATTAATCCCGTACGTTCCCAATTTTTAATCCATGCAGGTGCTTCTGCGTAAGCTGTACCGCTACCGTCTTTACCATTAATGGTATCAACCATGTTTACGCGAGCAAAAGCTGCAACCGCAGGTGCTGTAGTATAAACAATCGCGATGAACACAAGAGTCCATGCGGCAGAAATACGCGTGTCTTTTACGCGAGGTACAGTGAAAAAGCGTACAATTACATGTGGTAAACCAGCAGTACCTACCATTAAAGCACCAGTAATAGCGAACACGTCAATCATGCTCTTAGAGCCTTCGGTATATTGCGCAAAACCAAGTTCAGCGCTTAAGCCGTCTAGTTTATCAAGTACGTACACGCCGTCGCTGCCAATTAATGTGGCACCAAAACCGGTTTGTGGGAAAAAGTGACCCGTCATCATCATTGAGATGAAAATGGCTGGTACAAGGTAGGCAAATACAAGTACACAATATTGCGCTACCTGTGTATAGGTAATGCCTTTCATGCCGCCAAGTACCGCATAAAAGAATACAATCACCATACCGATGTAAACACCAGTTTCAATTTCTACTTCTAAAAAGCGTGAAAATACGACGCCTACGCCGCGCATTTGCCCTGCAATATAAGTAAAACAAATGAATATGGCACATACAATTGCCACTAAACGTGCGGTGCGTGAATAGTAACGGTCGCCAATAAAGTCAGGTACAGTAAACTTGCCGAATTTACGTAAGTAAGGCGCTAAACACATAGCTAATAGTACATAACCACCTGTCCACCCCATTAAGTAAACGCTGCCATCGTAACCTGCAAACGAAATAATACCCGCCATTGAAATAAACGACGCGGCGCTCATCCAATCAGCTGCTGTTGCCATACCATTAGCAAGAGGAGGTACGCCGCCGCCCGCGACATAAAATTCTTTAGTTGAACCCGCTCGGGCCCAAATTGCTATGCCGATATAAAGCGCAAAGCTTAAACCAACAATTAAAAACGTGAGTGTTTGAACATCCATTGCTTAGCTCCTATTCGTCTACGCCATATTTTTTATCTAACGTATTCATTTTGAAAACGTACACAAAAATCAAAGCAACAAAGGTATAAATCGCGCCTTGCTGGGCGAACCAGAAGCCAAGTTTAAACCCAAAAAAACGTACTTCATTAAGTACATCTACCAATAATATGCCAAAGCCAAAAGACACAATAAACCACACTGCTAATAGTTTAAATAACAGTGAAATATTTTCTGCCCAATAAGCTTTTGCTTGTTCTTCATCTTTAAAAGCCATTTTTATTTTCCCCTTTAAGCACCGCAATATCGCGATGAGTGGTTTTTTATCTTCACTTACCAATTTAGCAATGCTGTCTCAAGATTGAATTGCGACCATAGTCGTAACAGCTTATTAACGTTTACGTAAACTGTATAAAAACAACTAAACCTAAATAGCTCTTTTTGTTATTTTTCAGCCTGTTAAGGTTTTTAAGTTGAGTTTTAGGGTTATAAAGAAGCTAAGTACTAAATTAATGCGACATTAGTCTAATGCTATAAGTTATTTTATTTTTATCTTTAATATTCAAAAAGATAAAAATAAAACTAAAATTATGATTTAAATTCAACCCTCACACTTAACCTGAGTTCTGGTATTGTGTTAATCCCTCATAGGGTTGGGGGCTATTTTAAATAATAAGGTTTAATAACAACATGACTGCCGTACTCATTATTGTTGCTTTAGGATATATAGGTGTGCTGTTTTGGCTGGCTAACTGGGGTGATAAAACGACGCCTTTAGCAAAACGCATTAGCCACCACCCTTTTGTTTACTCATTTTCATTAGGTATTTATTGTACTTCATGGACCTACTATGGGTCAGTAGGAACTGCGGCGACTAGTAGCTGGAGCTACTTACCTATTTTGCTTGGTCCTGCATTGTTGTTTTTTTTCGGACAAGGCTTTTTACGTAAATTAGTGTTGGTGAGTAAAAAACAAAACATAACCACTATTGCCGATTTCATCTCTGCTCGTTACGGTAAGCGCCAAACTACTGCAATTATGGTAACAGTTATCGCGTTACTGGCGACTATTCCTTATATCGCACTACAACTAAAAGCACTCAGTACCAGCTTTTTACTTTTGCAAAACAGTAATAAAATATCCGGCGATATGCTCGCGCTTTCTGCCACATTAATTATGGCTTTATTTGCTATATTTTTTGGTACGCGCAAAGTCGATGTGACCGAATATCGCTCAGGCTTAATGCTTGCTGTTGCCTTTGAATCAATGATTAAACTTATTGCACTTATGGCTGTGGCAGGACTTGCCATATTTACACTATTTAATTTGCCCGAATCAACCTCAAGTAAAATCACCGAATCAATTTGGGATCACTGGAGCGATTTTAACTTTTTCAGTTTTAACTTTATTGGTCAGTCGTTAATGGCTGCAGCTGCCATTATATGCTTACCACGCCAATTTCATGTCACCGTTGTAGACAACCAAAATAAACGTCATTTATTTACTGCTCGCTGGGCTTTTCCTCTGTATTTGTTATTGACTGCTGCGATGATTTTACCCATTGCAACTGCCGCTATCCATCCTGAAATCGGCAGTGGTTATTCCCCCGACAGCTTTGTACTTGCCCTACCGTTAATTAACGACAATGCATTTTTAACCACTTTTGTATTTATAGGCGGGTTGTCTGCCGCCACCGCAATGATAGTGCTCGCAACACTTACATTAAGTACTATGATCTCAAATGATGTTGTATTGCCATTAATATTACGCCGTAAATTTAAACGTAACTTAATTACCACCAGCTACAAATCGCAAATTTTATTGGTAAGACGTTTTACCATTGCCGGTATTCTAATCTTGGCTTATTTTTATCAACAATGGTTTGGCCACAGCAGTGCATTGGCGAGTATGGGGCTAGTGGCATTTTCACTCGTTACGCAATTATTGCCCGCTATTGTTGGCGGTTTATACTGGCGAAAAGGTCATGCTTACGGTGTTTATGCTGGTTTAATAGCTGGCATTATTTGTTGGGTGCTATTTTTAATGCTACCTATTTTAGATGCAGGCAACACCTTAAATAGTGAATTACAACAAACACTCATAACACGCGGGACGCTCATTGCCTTATTTGCCAATATTGGTTGTTATATTAGCTTTTCATTAGGCGCAGAAGAGCGTCTAATCGATAAAATTCAAGCAGCTGCATTTGTTAACCCAAAAGATCAGGCTATTTTAGCAAGGCGTTTAAATAAAGACGTAAAAGCCACGGTTTACGATTTTAAAATACTACTGCAAACTTTTTTAGGTATTCAGCGTAGCCAACAAGTCCTCGCGCATTACGCATTGGCACATCATTTAAGTGACAACAACGCTCACCCTGAACCTGAATTTATTGCTTATTGTGAGCGTGCTCTTACGGGTGTGTTGGGCGCCTCATCGGCACAAGCATTAATACATACGGTATCGTCGGGTAAGCGCATGGCGTTTGAAGAGGTTGTAAACTTTTTTGACGAAACGACACAAGCACTGCAGTTTAATCAAAACTTATTGTTTACCTCGCTCGAAAATTTAAGTCATGGTATTTCAGTAGTCGATAAAGACTTAAAACTTGTTGCATGGAACAAACGCTATGGTGAAATGTTTGCCTACCCAGAGGGCTTTTTAGAAGTAGGCCAACATATTGAAGATATTATTAGGTACAACGCCAACCGTGGTGAATGTGGCCCAGGCGAAATAGAACGCCAAGTAGAAAAACGCGTGCAGCATTTAAAAAATGGCAGTTCCCATCATTTTATTCGCCACCGCCGTAACGGCCAAGTATTTGAGATGATTGGTAACCCACTACCTGATGGCGGTTTTGTTACTAGCTTTTCGGATATTACAAATCACATAAGTACGCAAAATGCGCTTGAAGAAGTAAACATGGATCTTGAAAACCGCATAGAAGCGCGAACTCAAGAAGTGCAAACAATTAATAAAGACTTACAAGCTCAAATAGATAGCCGTGTACAAACCGAGCAAGCACTTACTTTAGCCAAACGAGAAGCAGAGCAAGCCAACGACAGTAAAACACGATTTTTAGCATTGGCAAGCCACGATATTTTACAGCCGCTTAATGCAGCGCGTTTATACCTTGCTGCTATTGACGAAAAGCAACTCGATAGTACCAACCAAAATAACTTTGATAAATTGGGCGACAGCCTCGACTCAACCGTGCATTTAATGTCAGCTTTGCTCGAAATAGCCAAACTAGAACAAGGCGCAATGACCCCAACGCCACGCCATTTTTGCATTGATGAAATTTTAGCGCCATTACAGAGCGAATACGCAATATTATCTAGCGATAAAGGGCTTAAACTAACGGTGCGTTCAAATCAACAAATCGTACACAGCGACATAACCTATTTACGCCGAATTATTCAAAACTTAGTATCTAATGCCGTTAAGTACACTGACAAAGGCCGTGTATTAATTGCCTGTAGAAACCGTAAACACAACCTACTGATAGAAGTATGGGATACCGGCCCAGGTATTAGCGAAGTTGAACAAGCCAAAATATTTAACGACTTTTACCGTGTTGAATCAGGTGATAACAAAGGCGTTGGCTTAGGCCTTGGCGTAGTGAAACGAATGGCTGACTTACTTAGCTTGCCATTGCATGTACGCTCAGAGCCCAATAAAGGCAGTCGCTTTAGTGTTGAAGTACCTTATGGCGATAAGCTGTTCGTACAGCAAAAAAACACTGCAAGTAGCCTAATAGAAAACCGCGCAGCAATTAATATAATAGCCGTAGACGACGACCCCGAAAATTTAGCCGCCATGGCGAGTTTACTTAAAAAATGGCAAGCTAATTACACACTATTTGATAACGTAGATAGTGTACTCACTTATGCTAAACAAAATGGCGCACCCGATGTTATTTTAATGGATTATCAACTAGGCAGCGACTGCGATGGGATAACACTAATTAAAACCCTGCGCGAAATTTGGCAAAGCCAAGTACCTGCTATTTTAATTACCGCAGTACGCGACACAGAGCTTAAACAAGAAACCAAAGCCGCTAATATTCATTATTTAAGTAAGCCAATTAAACCGGGCAAACTAAAAGCACTGCTTAATCACAGTACATAATAAGCGAGTAACAAGTGTTCTAGTTAAAAGTTATCTAGTTAAAAGCTATCTAGTAATACCGTAAAACAAAAAGCCCAGTATCTTTACTGGGCTTTGCTTTATAAAGTGTTCATAAAGTTAAACTAATTTACTCGGCTTCTGAGCTTTTGGAACAACCAACTTAGTCCCACTAACGAAAGCCCCAATCCAATAAACGAAAGCGCTTTAAGTAAGCCCTCCAAGTTAGCCATATCAATTAAAAACACCTTAACAATAACGGCAGCTAGTAAGCCTAAGCCTACTTTTTGTATTAATAATTGATTTTTTAAATGACCAAAAATAACAGTAGCCGCACCCAATAATAACCAAATAACAGAGTAGCTATAAAGCTCTGCATTGCTTGCGCCTTTTGATAAGTAAATGTAAGGGCCCTGCCAATATTGGCGAATAAAGCTGTTTATAGCCAATAATATAAAACCACCCACAACGGCCAATATAAATGACGTAGCTTTAGCATTTATTGGTTTTACAAGCTTGGCCAGCCAAAGCGTTAATCCTGCAGGTACTAACCACAATAGTAATAACCAGTTAAATATTGGCAGCTCACCTATGTAAAGTGATTCAAATAATGGGTTGTCGTCAAACAGTGTTTTAATAGCAAAAAGCCCCGCTAACCCTGCAAGTGCAAAACCCGCCACTTTATATAACTTAGCTAAAGTACCGGCAAGTTTTGCTCTGTGTAAGTACACGCACCCTAATGCCAGCCAGTTACAGGTAAGGAGTATTTGTTCGTAAAAGTTAAGTGAATCAAATTGCGGATAATGCCCTACTAGCTGATAACTTGTTTCGGTGGTAATAAAAAGTGCTAAACAATGAAGCGCCGCACCTTCTAACCATACTTTTAATTGAGATGCTTTAAAGCACCTAGCTGCGGCAAAAAATAACGCAATACATAACGGATAAACCACAATACTCCAATGCAAACCAAATACCGTTAACGCATCGTAGCTTGGCGTCCAAGGTGAAAGCGTAAGGCGCAGTAACAACGCAGCAACCAAGGCTTTTATAGGCCAATGCGGCATAGGCACGCTATAGCGCTTAATAAGCACGCTTATAAGTAATACTTGTACAGCAAGTGCAATGGTTAAGCCGCTGTCACTGAGTAGCATGGTAATTGCTAACGTAATATTGGCATTAGCGCCTACCCAATAAGTAAAACGCTGAAATAGCGTTGTATTATGCTGCGCGAGCCTTATTAAAATAGCGGCGACTACAAACAATACAACGGCCCAAAGTGGATATGCAGTACTTAACGCAGAGTTAGGAATAAGCGCATACAAAGCCGCTATCATTACAAATACACTAAATGCCCCCGTTATATGAAACGCTAAACGCTTAGATTGCTTTTTACCGTAATAAAGCCCGTAAACTGTAAGTAACAACCCGAGTAATAAACCCAAACCATACTCATTTTTGAATATAAAGAGTGCGTCATCAAATAGGTTTGGCGACAAATGCGTGCGCTGAGCACTTATAACTAATAGCGTTGAAATAACTAACGCTACGCCCTGCCAAATATCCCAGCGGCTATTTTTAAGGACTAAAAATAGCACCAAACCAATACTTAACACGCCAACTGTTTGCCACTGCATATCAAAGTGACTGATCAACATGGTAAATATTAAGGGCGCTATAAAAGCGAGTAATAAGAGGTGATCTGGGAGCACTTTAATTAAGCGTTTTAAACTGTGCGGGCGATGTTCAATAACATTCAGTTTTAGGCCTAAGCGTGGTATAGCAATTAGCCCTATAATACTAAGTAAAGCAAACGTCCCCATTAACCAAACGGTATTAATTTTAAGTAATGTAAAACCAACTAAATACCAGCCAATGTGCCCTGCCCATAATAAATACCACAACCAAGCTCGCTGTACTTTATGTGCAACTAACGCAGCCGACAAACTTACAAAACCAACATACATAAATAATGCAAACAAGTTACCACTGCCTGTACTAACCCATATTGGTACACTATAAGCGCCAATAATACCTAATACAGCCAATAATGGGCCTAGCCTAAGCGCCATTGCACTTGCACTAATCGCAATAACAGCCAGTGCAAAAAATGCCACGGTAGGGCTAAGCATAGCGTAGCTACTGTAAGCTAAAAGCGTTAAAGCAAAACAGGTAATAAACCCGCCGCTGGCAAGCGCTGCGGGTATGTAATTATTAAAGCCTTCAAATACAATGCGTTTATGGTGTAAGTAAGCTGCGGCTGCAATTAAGCTAAGTCCAAATAATCCACCCAAACTCAGCCTCATTACAGGCGATAGTAATCCCGCTTCTAGGCTGTATTTAGCTAAAAATATGCCACCAAAAGCAAGTGCTATTGCGCCAATCCAGGTCATCCAATTCTCTTCAAACCCTGTACGTAGTTTATTAAGTAATAATTCGATAGGAGATGGTGTTTTGCGTTTTGTTTTAGCTGTGCTGTTAATACTGGATTTAACCGCTATTTGGGATTCAGTGTCTAGATTTGTGTATACGGGTTCTGGTTTATATACTTTGGCTGAAGCAATCACAGGCTGGTTATGTGCAATATTTGCATCAACACATTGAGTTTGTTTTTGCACTACGACATTTGATTGTAACTCATTCACTTTTGCTTTTAAAAAAGTAATATCTTGCTTCAAACTCTTTAATTGTATAAGCGCAATTAATCCACAAATAGCGCCCCCCACAACTACCAATATAAGTATTACTGCTAAACCTATTAAATCATCCATGGCACACTCTGTAGTTATTCATTTACAGCGGCTATAGTACCTATTTTTTTATATTATCTACATTAATAATATTTTTTACGCTATTACTTAGCCTGAACTCGGGTTAAGAGGTTTACTAACGTATTGAATCATGGTGATATTTAAATTTATTTTCTCTAGCCAGAGATTTTCAGTGAGAACAAGGCGAATTTACGCGTCAATAGCTGGCCTATTGCAAGTAAATTCAACGTAGTTAGCGCTAAAAATAGCTGCTCATGATAGATTTATTATCCAGAGTTCAGCTTAATTAGCATCAATAAATAATACAAAAGCCAAGCACAGCTTGGCTTTTGTTGTGTTAAGCTTTTATATTATTGTGTGCGTTTTTTAAACCTAAATTGCCCCTCATCTATCAACCCACCACTTAAGTTTCGCGGCGTTGTATAAAAACTAACTTTAAGTTGATCTTGTTGATTATCAATATTTATGTGACTAAAGCCCCAAACAAAGCTCTTTGACCACACTAAATCATACTCCGGATATTTTTGGGCTTGAAACTGTGCAAATGGGGAATGTTTGCCACGCATTTTTGAAGCTGCACCAGATATTATAAGCGGTAATTTGCCATGACTACTGCCGCTATCAAACTCAGAGCAATCATCAGTTAACAGTTCTAAATCATGTTCATGACCCGCAATATAGCCATCAGCATATTTACATAGTGTTGGCATTAGTAAACGCCGTAACACATGTCCTTCTGTGTATTTTGTACCACCAATTGACCATAAAATATGATGCCCATACACTAACTTCCACTTAGCCGTTGAGTTAGCAATTTCTTTTTTTAACCATGCTAGTTGCTTAATATCTTCGCCATTTTTTGGTCCTTCGTGCTTATCATGAACTTCAAGCTTGGCTGCACCACTTTTAATTGCTTGTTGTTCATTACCTTCACTGCCATCAGGGTTAAGCGGCACTTTATAGTATGTTTGCCCCGCCAACAGCATATTTGTATCTAAAACGAAAAATTCTACGTCGTTACCTGGCGTCCCTTTTTTATAACTGTAGTACCCTTGTTCACCCATAAAAAAATTAGGTTGTTGCGCCATCCACTCAGTTTGTAATGCCACCCCTTTTCGAGAGCTGCGCCAGTCATGGTTACCTAAAGCAGAATATACAATCAAAGATGGATCAGCATCGAACAAAGGTTTCAAAGGGGCATAAATTAAATCATGTAAACGTTTTTGATCATCTTTACCATCATTAGCATCTGCGCCATCGGGGTAAACATTATCGCCTAATTGAATAGCAAACTGACACTCTTTGCTTTCACATAATTTAGCCATAGCTAGGCCAACCGCTTGTGCACCACCTTGTTCGGTTGCTATATCTGTCCCCGGATACACATAAATAGGAGCATGATCAAACTCTTTACGTGGTCGATAATCTTCAAGCCAATCTTGTAATTCTTTGGCTATAAATTCAGTTTTGTTTTTGGGGTTTTTAATCTGTTTCTTTTTGGGGTAGTCAACGTGATAGCCGCCATCCCCAAAAGCGATAAAATTTATATTTTTACTAGGTGTTTTTTCAGCCTGCGCACTGCACGCACTAAGTAACATACAACAAGCAAATGCAAGTGGTGAAAGAAGTAATTTGTTCATCATTTTATATTCCACAAAAAGGCCTACTTATATCAAGTAGGCCTTTTTAGTTGTGTAAATTAAAGAGAGTTAATAGTAAACCCTAGCTCATAAGTACGACCGTATGATTCATATTGGTAGTTGTATTTACGCTCACCATGATAAAGATACAAAGGCTCATCGGTTAAGTTTTTCGCATTAAAGTAAACATTAACAGAATCATTTATAAAGTACTTACCGCTGAAATCTAATTGCGTGTGACTATCTTCATATACATTCATGTCAGCATCTTCAAATTGGAAGCTTTCACTCTTATAAGATGCGCTCAAACGAGTGCTAATTACATTGTTTTCATAACCAACAATAAAGTTACCTATTTTATCTGCTTGATTTGGTAAGCCATCGTCAGCATTAATAAATGTGCCATTTGCACTAATTAAAAAACCAGAATCAAACGTTTTACTCCAGTTAAGTTCAAGCCCTGTTAGTGATGCAGAGCCACCATTAACCATTTGCACAACTTCTTGGTAACCATTCCATTGGCCGTTATCTTGTACTTCTTGCTGAACAATATAGTTGTCGATATCTTTGTAGAACAGCCCCGCTGAAAGTACCCCAATACTGCCTGGGTAGTATTCAATAGAGGCATCGAGATTCATTGATTCATAAGGGTCTAAATCGGGGTTCCCCACTTCAGCTTTACGCTCAACGGAAATTACGCCGTCATCTTCACTGCTTTCAGATTCAATTAACTGAAACGCCGCAGAATCTTTAAATGAAGGGCGTGCAATTGTATTTGTATAGGCAAAACGAGAGACTAATTTATCACTGTGCTCATAGCGCATATTTAAACTAGGTAAAAAATGATCATAATCTTTTGTGGCTTTCCAAGGCGTGCTTGTAACTACTTCCGTATCGTTTACATCGTCAGTTAATAGCGCGACCTGATTACCTTCAGTATCAAATTGAGTTCCTTCATAACGAAGGCCTGCGACAATTTGTAACTTATCAATATCTAACGTTACCATTGCATAAGCTGCAACAATATCTTCATTACTGGTATAACTTGCACCATCGGACTCAACTTGTGAGTCGTTTTCGTTCAGTTCAAATGCATCACGATTATTATTCACAAATTGACGGATAGCTGAACGATTTAGACCAGGACCAAATTCTCCTAAATCATAGTCGGGGACAGGCGCAGCGAAGTCACTCGCGAGTGCTCCTTGTAAGTCATCCTTATAAATCCAAACATTTACATCGTTACGTTTTTCACGGCTTTGATATTTAGCGCCAAACTTGAATTCACCATTGTTATTATTCCAAACAAAATCACGACTGAAATCAACCTTAAAGGTCATTGCTTCATCTTCACTAAGATTGTCGTTAGCCTCTACTTTATCTAAAACAAAATTGCTCATGTCGTTAGCATTAGATGATTGAGATAAGCTTGGTATTTCACTTTGTGCAATATAACCCAAATCAAGCCCTTCACCCGCAAAGCTTACATCTAAGCGATCTGGCTCTTTTTCGTCTGACTTTGAGTAACCGACGCTGTATTCAACAAACCAATTGTTTAATTGATGCTCGCCACCTGCGACCAATGACAAAATGCTTTGTTCTTCATAACGATCTTTCGTATCTCGGTCCATTTCAGCGTCAGAAAAAGAAGCGCTGTTATTATCATGGGTATTAACTTGGCCATCGCTAAACTTAAACTCTTTACGCTGGCGGTATTCATCATCCGAGAAATCACTGTAAAGTGTGCGTAAATAGTATCGATTTGCTACACCACTGTGTAAATCAAAGTTAAGCGCAGCACCTAAACGCTCACGTGTAATTTGATATTGGCGTTGCTCAATCTCTTCTGCTCCAAAGATTTTTATATCTTCACCCGTAGCGTCATCTTCAACTTTAAATTCGCTCCAGCCACCATCAGTTTCAACATTACGAGAACCAAAGTCACGTTTAAACCACGAAATAGCAGTCGCTACCCCTAAATCCAAACCGTTATTGAGTTCATAAACATCTGTAAAACTTGCCGAAAGTTTAGGGCTAGTGTCCGACTCAAGTTCATTATATGAACCTTGTGCGGTGAAGCTATAACTCTGCCCAGATTTATCAAAAGCACTTAAACTTTTAACTTCAATTGAACCACCAATCGCACTTGCATCCATGTCAGGTGTGACCGTTTTACTTACTTCTAAACTTTGAATTAATTCACTTGGAATAACATCCATTGCCACACTGCGAACCCCGGCCTCGGGAGAAGGTACATTAAGGCCATTCACGGTCACATTATTTAAATTAGGATCGATACCACGAATACCAACAAAACGTCCTTCGCCTTGATCTCGCGCTATAAAAACCCCCGGCAGGCGTTGTAAAGCTTCCGCTGCATTTTGATCTGGGAGCTGACCAATTGAATCAGCACTTACCACTGACTTTAGATTACTGGCATTTTTTTGTCTGTTAATCGCGCCAGCTTGCCCTGCACTTTGACCATAAACAATAATATTATCAATCGCATCCTCTTGCTCACCTATTATTATTTGTTGCGTGAACACGTTTTCATCAACAATTTTTATTTTTTTCTCTACCGAGGATGCACCAATATAATCAACCATTAAGGTGTAATCCCCTGCTGGTAAATTATTAAATGAGAAAGTACCATCACGCCCGCTGACTGTTTTTAGATTTAGTTCTTTTACAGTAATTTTTGCACCACCAAAGTAAACACTTTGACTTGAATCGGTAATGCGTCCTTTAACGGCGCCATCAGCTAAAACTGGGGTTGTATATAAAATGCCACAACATGCTAATGCGAGACTCGACTTAATAAAAGGTGATGATTTAAAAGGGTTCATAATGTTTCTCTTAATTGCTGCTTATGATTAATAGGCCATACTGGCTCGGCACGGACATCCTAATTACAGAAGATGAATTAAATATGTCAGTGTTTTTTATCCCCTATTTAAACCATGTGTTTATGTTGTTTTTTTTACAAAAAAACGACAACGTGAGCTAATTTGACTCCCCTTAATTTACCTATAATTACGGTTTGATAATAAAAACTACAAACAAAATAGAGCTAAAATAATAAACGATTAAATATGTTGAGCTGTTCAGACTCTAACTTAACTAAGACATCTGTTTACGACCAAAATACAACCTGTCTCCATCAACAAACAAACCTGTTATTTTTAATCAAAAAAAAGCCCCAAGTAAAAAATACTCAGGGCATGTACTATTTTTAAAACTAACTATTCAACACTATCGGTGATCGTACGTTCTAAGGTCATTTTATAACCTGAGCTCGTTGTTGTATCGTGCTCTAAGATAAGTATGTAGTTTCCTTCTTGCGTAAAGTCCATATCGCTTTGTTGGATAAGCACAATTTGCTGCCCGTTATCCTCAAATACTGCATAAACAGTGTAAATCTCGTTGTCTACGACTTGCTCTTCTTGATCGTATTTATCAAGCCCATCAACAACATTACTTGTGTCTTCTACTGTTTCACCGTTAAGTGTAAAGTACACGTCAACTTCAGAGACTGATTGACCTGCATAATTTTCAATTAAATTTACAACTGATACCGTATGACTATAACTGCTAGGTGTAAGGTTTTCTTCTACGCTCATCATACGAGGACCATTTTCTTCGTCGTTATAAAAAATCCCCACTGCACTTTGTTCACGCTCTAACGTCATTAAAAAGTTATCAGCAAGCTTAGTGCCTTCTTCGTCATACATAGCAACACTGTAGCTGTTAGGCGATAATTCAACATAGTTAGTATAAGTATCGTTGGCTACTGTATCGGTTGTTAACTCTGTAGTACCACGAGTAATTGAGAAGCTAACCGGTGAATAGCTATCCATTGTATTAATGAATCGTAATTGGCCTTGTGCATCTTGATGATTTAGCTCCGTGACATAGTTATTATCAGTCACTATATCAAGCGTAATACCGTTTTTTTCGGTTGCATAGCTTGGACGGATCATAGCAACGTAGCTTGCTTCGTCGTAGTAATAAACTGAAGGTGATTCAAAAATAACATCCGAACTACCTGCCGCTGTCACATAAATTGTATAATACCCTTCTTCAAGTGTTTGCAGATCGGGCTCAGTCAAATACTGCGCAGAGGCAAATAATGTTGCGCTTTCAAATACACCATCATCCGTAGCTATATAAATATCATAGTTATTATTTTCATTCGTGGTATTAAAAAAACCTAAGTTAAATTCATCAGTGTCACTAGAGATAGGCACGCTAAGCTCTGTGAATATAGGCTCAGCAAAATCGCCACTCATCACAATTAATTGCGTTTTATCACCTTTAATCGACACTTCTTGTTCACTAATGGTTATGTAACTGTCGTTGGCATCAAGGTACTCAAAACTTACATCATAAGTGTCAGTACTGTAGTTGTGACGAGTAGTTACATCAGCAAAGTCAGTACCTGAACGCTCTGTTTCATCAATAAATAGTCGAGTGTATGGGCTGTTATAAGAGCCATTGTATAATTGAATATAACCGGTATCACTTGAGCTATCATCGGAGCCACAACCGGCTAAGATAGAGATTAAACTAAGTGGTAAAGCAGCTTTAAACAGGGAGTTGGTCATTAGAGTTATTCCTTATTATTAAAATCCCTTTTATGACTCGAATACCCTATTTTAATTTCATAATTTACAAAGCATTACTCGCACTGACACTTCCTGACGTAAACGTTAAAAAGTGTATGAAAGTGTCTTTAATATTGATAATAGATTACAAAAGGAAAAGTTTGAGGGACAACCACAGCAAATGCTTAGCGTTTTGACGTCTGCGTTTAGAGGTTGAAAAGATCAGCTCACTACATACCTATTACGGCCAGTTTCTTTTGCTTTATACAAAGCAAGATCAGCTCGCTTCATTACCTCATCAAACAACTCTCGTTCAATGCGTTGTGCAATACCTATGCTTACAGTTATAAAGCGGTCGTTTTTCACATTAATTGTATGGGCGAGTTCTAAAATAGTTTGGGAAAAATCAGTCACATCATTAATATTACTTGGGGGGAAATAACCGGCAAACTCTTCACCACCAATTCGAGCAAAAACACTCGTGTCATCAAATAAAGCATTCACTTTATAGGCAAACTCTTTAAGTATTTTGTCTCCCATATCGTGACCGAAGTCATCATTTATAGATTTAAAATGATCTATATCAATAATTAAAAGAGTGTATGCGGGTGTCGTCACATTTTTCACATATCGATAGAAACAACGCCTGTTATGCACATTAGTCAAATCATCCATAATGAGCTCTTTAGCTAGCCGATTATGCATTTTTTGCATAAATAACATAGTTTTAAATAAGCCAAAAGCGGTTATTGTCATGCCTATAGTTCGGCATAAATCTTCAACATACAAACTTACCCAGTAAGGCGGTATAACCACCTCATCAAGCACATCAGCCGTAATACCGACAATCCATAATAACAATCCAGTGCTTACATAAAAATATGCTTTTTTAGCTAACTTTGAGCACTGTACAACCCAAAAAATAGCAACAATGACTATTAAATTAATAACATCCGTCGTAAAACCATAAATATTATTTTTAAAATCTAAAAAAGGGAAATTCATTAAAGAATAAGCAGAAAACACCAAAATATAGGAAAGAAGTATAAACATTAAAAGCTTATTCAGCTTAGTGAGATGGACAAAGCGACTTAACTTTATACTTACTATTTCGGGATTCATTATCGTCCAATTTTACGTTAGGCTATATGAGCAACACGTAAAATTATAACACACGTTCAAAATTCAGATACAAAACCACTGCGTTAAATGAGTGTACTTACCCCCCATGTCCCTAGTATTAAAACACTTAAACCAATCATAGCCTTAGTTTTATGTTTACTAATTATCCGTTCAGCTTGATTACCCGCGTAATACACAATAATAGCCAAACTAAAATAACGAATAGAACGTGCAATAGCACTGGCTAACAAAAATAACCAAATTGAATATTTAGTTGCACCAGCAGCAAGCATCGCTATTTGAAAAGGGATTGGTACAATACCAAGCGTTATAACAAACCAAAAACCTTGTTCTTGCATTTGTTGCTGAACATTTTTAAATTGCTCTGGTGTTGAAAACGTATTAATGATCCAATCACCAACGGCGTCAAATAGGTAATAACCCAAAGCATAGCCAAACAGGGCTCCCACAATACATCCCAAAGTAGCCATAAATGCAATAAGCCAAAGTTTTTCACGTCGAGCTTGCATTAATGGCACTAAAACAGCCTCAAGTGGAATAGGGACTATGGTCGACTCTAAAAAAGACGCAACGGTAATACCACTTAACATATGCTTAGAATCTATAAATTGACGTGTTTTTTGTTTAAGTTTTTTTTGAATAGCCATTATAATTCCCTTCTATAATTTAAACTCTCGACAATATAAAGTAGAGGCCTTTATTTCTATTTATCAGATACTTAAAAAACAAAATATAAAGTCTATTTCACCTAAAAAACCACTACTGTAAATTTAACCTACAGAGATAAACCCACCAAAATCGAATGCTAATAAAGTTAAATTAACCTGAGATCTGGTTAAGATATTTACCAACGTATTGAATTATAGTGATATGTAAATTTATATTCTCTAGCCAGAGATTTTCAGTGAAAACAAGACGAACTTACGCGTCAATAGCTGGCCTGTTGCAAGTAAATTCAACGCAGTGAGCGCTGAAAATAGCTGCTTGAGATAGATTTATTATCCACAGTTCAGGTTAAATTAACCACCCTACAATCCAAGTAACAATATAACTAACTTGCGAAGTATCATCGCATATTCAGCTTAATATAGGATGAAAATACATATTTATGAGCAAGTCGCTATTTACTACATATGTTTCGCCTTATAAGCAATAAACGTTACAAGCTAAGTCCAAGGTTTTTACTGAAAACATATTCATGTAAAAAACACATCAATTAAATGAAAATGATATTGCGAATTGTTCGCATTTGTATATAATGTGACGAAATTATTGCCCGCTCAACTGTATTATTTGTTTACTTAATTAGGAATTTATTATGCGTTTAAAAAAACTATTAACAGGTGTGATGCTACTCACAGTCTGTGCAACAAGTTATGCCCACACTCCTTATTTAGCGCCCTACTCTTTTGATGAATCAAGTCAAGATAACGTTACTTTAGACGCTGCTTTTGCAGAGAAATTTTTTGTTCCTGAGCTTGCGTTTAATAACAGTATTTTTACTGTTATTACTCCTAATGGTGAAACCATAAATCCTGATAATGTTGTTAAATTGCATTTACGTATGGTTGTAGAGCATCAGCTAAAAGAAGAAGGTACTTATCGCTTTAGCACAGGTAAACGCTTAGGCCGTGTGTTTAAAATGTATGAAATAAACGGTGTAAGAAAATCGCTAGAAAACCCAATGGATGCAATCCCTGAGGGAGGAAAGTTACTCGCCTTTTTCCAATCACTCACCTTAGCTGAAAGTTATGTAACCAAAGGTGCCCCAAGTGAAACAGCCCTAAAACCTTACGGTCAAGGCTTAGAGTTTATTGCTAAAAGCCATCCTAATGAACTTTTTGTTGGTGAACGTTTATCAATGGTTAGCGTGTTTAATGGAAAACCACTGGCTGACTTAACTGTTGATGTTTTTCAGGCGAACGATCAATTTAGCAATGATAAACCTTCCATCTCATTAAAAAGTAACGATAAAGGCGAGTTTAGCTTTATGCCACAAAAACAAGGCGTATACCTTTTACGTGCACGTTATAAAAGTGATGCACCTAAAGGCTCTCCGGCTCCTCAAATCAGTAATACCTACACCCTTGTTGTTGAAGCGACAGAATAAACGAGAAATAAAATGAACAAAATAATAACGATTACTTTTACTACTGTTTTAGCACTACTAAGTACAGTCACAAATGCAGCATCGCATAGCAAGTCGATTTACATAAACCAATACGATACCAACAATGACGGCAATGTGCACTTAGCTGAATTTGACAATGCCCGACAGAATAACTTTAACAGCACTGACGAAAATAAGGATGGCGCAGTAAGCGAAAACGAATATGTTTTTGAATACCAAGACCGTATGGATAAACAACTTACCCTTGATAGGTTAGTGCAAGTTAAACAAACCACAGTACGCTTCAAAGCACTCGATAAAAATGAAAATGCTAAAATGGAATGGCAAGAATACCAAGCATCTGGTGTACGTAGTTTTACAAAATATGATGTAAATAAAGACGGCACAATTAACGACCTAGATCCTGAGCCAAAAAGAAAAACAGAAAAGAAAACGGTTGAAAAAACTGAGCAGCAATTAGCACAAGAAAAACAAAACAAATTAAACAGAGCAAAACGCCTACTTCGTATGCCAACAACGCACGATCGAAAAGGTTTTTTTATTAAATACGACCTAAATCAAGATAACATTATTACCCAAAAAGAATTTAACCAACGCCGTCGACAAGACTTTAATCGTGCCGACGAAGATGCTAATAATTGGCTAACAGAGCAAGAGTATATTTTTGAATATGAAAACCGTTTAGATAAAAAGATAGCCAGTACACGCAAAGCTGCATTAAAACAAACACACATTCGTTTTAATGTTTTAGATAAAGATGAAGATGGTGCAATGACCTTTGCTGAATACCAGCTGTCAGGGCATCGTAGTTTTACACGTTGGGATACTGACAAAGACGGTATCGTCAACAACCTAGATCCAGCGCCTAAAAAAAATGAATATGTGAGCAACAATAAAACGGCAAAATCATCAAACACTAATTACTGAATATTAAACGCCTCCCTGCCAATAAATTTACAGGCAGGGAGAACAATATTGAATTAAGGAATGTTGATAAATCATGTTAAAAAAAATATTCGGTGCTGCTTTATTGCTTATTTTTAACACACAGCCAGTTCTTGCAATGGTAAATGCCCATTACGATAATGTATTAGGTACATCAATGGATATAAGCATTGCAGGTGTACCTCAACTGCAAGCAGAAAAAGCGATAGGTAGTACATTAAATGAAATAACACGCTTAGAAGGGATTCTTTCAACGTGGCAAAAAGAGAGTCAGATTAGCTTGCTAAACAAATTAGGAAGTAAACAAAACCTTCCTAGTGAATTAATTGAAATTGTTGAATTATGTGAAAAATGGCATGCCGCTTCGCATAAAAAATTCAGTTGCAAAATGGGAAAATTAAAAGAGCTTTGGTTAGCCGCTGAACGCACTGATAGCGTACCAGATAGGATTGCCGTACGTTATAAAGCTCGCGACATCCAACGCTCAACCATTAACATTGATGCTGTAAAAAGCAGTGTAATATTAGATGAAAAAATAGCACTTGATCCTGCGGGGTTAGCAAAAGGGTTTATTATTGACTTAGCTTATGCGCATTTGCATTCGTTATTGCCTGATGCAACGGGATTAAAATTAGATATTGGCGGTGATGCATATTATTGGGGAAAACCAAATAATAATGCTAAATGGCATGTTGCAATAGCCGATCCGACAAATCTAAACGATGCTCAATCAGCAGCGCCATATTATGTGAATTTATCAAATATGGCCATTGCATCAAGTAGTCACCATAATCGCTTTAGACAGATTCAAAGAAGAAAATTTAGTCATATTTTAGATCCACAAGATGGCTGGCCAATGGACTATGCGCCATCTGCAACGGTTATAGCTAAAGACGCCGTCACTGCAGATGCCATCGCAACGGCATTAAGCACTCAATCAATATCACAAGGAATAGATTGGGTTAATCAACTAGGAAATGTTGAAGCATTAATAGTATCGCCTCAAGGTTTAAAAGTGGCATCAGCTGGATGGCATACTTTTGTAGGCTCTGAAACTGAAGCCATTGATGAGCTTTCTGCTAACTCACTGCAAATAGAATATCAAATACCTAATTTACAAGTAGCTAAATATGAAAAACCTTATGTTGCTATTTGGATAAGCGATCGCCAAAACCGTAGTGTTTATAATTTACTATTACTGGGTGAAAGTAATCGATGGGCTAAAGAAAACAGTCGTTGGTGGCGACGTGTCGGTCGTAAAAATCCAGATTTATTAGATGGTATAGCTCGTCCAACTCGCCGACCAGGAGAATATAAAGTTCTTTGGAGTGGCCTAAATAACAATGGTGAATTTGATAGAAAAGCTAAATACTATCTAAATATAGAAGCGGCAAGAGAAGGTGGAGGCCACAACTATAAACGGATTGAATTTGAGTTTAGCCCTCATACTGAATCAGCCTCACTACCTAAAAAATTAGTCATTCCTGCTAAAGGTGAACTGGGAATTGTAAGCATAACTTATAAAACAACAAATAATAATCGCCTCTAACGCTTACTCATTTAAAGGTATTATTAAAAAATAAATGTGTAAATCGCAATCGTTTGCCTTTGCATTTAAATTAACATTAAATTAGGGATCATCATGAAATATAAAAAATCCATTTTAACCAGTGCAATAACCATTGCACTTAGTGGGCAAGCTTTCGGACAGACCATACAAACACTAGAAAAAACGGTTGTTAAATCTCAAAGCATTGAGCGTGATGCGGTAGTAGAAGTACTTAGTAGTGAAGAATTAGCACTTCGCCAAGTTGATAACTTTGAAGATTTAGTAAAATTAGTACCTGGTGTATCTGTATCAAAAGGTGATGATCGCTGGGGTGCAAGTGGCTTTAATATTAGAGGATTAGATGAAGACCGAGTTGCTATTAATGTTGATGGCGTGCCACAGGGCGAAACACTAAAGTACGAAAGCGGACAAGCTTACGGATATTTTAAAGGTTCACGTAATGGTGTCGATATTGAAGCACTAAAATCAGTTGAAATTGTTAAAGGTGCTGATGCTATTTTATCGGGTAACGGTTCGCTTGCTGGTGCCGTTAATATGACAACGAAAGATCCTGACGATTTTCTTTCTTATCAAGGCGATGACTCAGGTTTTGCCATAAAAGCAGGCTACAGTGGTGAAAATAGCGAAACAATGACCTCACTCACTGCGGCTAATAGAACTGGTGCTCTAGAATCACTCATTATTTATACCTATCGCGATGGTAATGAATTTGAAAACTATGACATGAATGGCGCTGATATAGAAGGCTCTGCCAGAGAAATTCCTGACCCTCAAGATACTAAGTTAAATAGTGTACTAGCTAAGCTTATTTATGAAATTAGTCCTGACAATGAAATTGGATTTGTTGGTACTTATTACAAAACAAAAGTTATTACTGATACGCAATCATTTAATGGGGGTTGGTATTCAAACCGAGTAGGCAACGATATAAGTAAAACAACCCGAGTTGGTGTTTTTCATAAATACGAAGGTGAAACAGCTCTTTTTGATAAAATAACCACTGCATTAAATAAACAAAGTATCGACTTTGCGGCTAATACGAGCCAACACGCTAGATTTGGTTTTGGTGGTGGAATAACTACCGATGAAGACCGTGTTGATACACGTGCTTTTAATCAAGACCTATTCCAAGTAACAGTTGATCTAGAGAAGTCATTTAAGTTTGCGCAACAAAAACATAAATTAGTTTATGGTGCTGAAATATTAAATAAAGACTATGAAAACTCACAAGTACGAAAGTCTAACAGCATTTTAAACGACAAGGGTTGGGTAGAATCAAGCAGCCAAGCTTTGATCCCAAAATCAGAAGCCGACATTTATACTTTATACGCCTTAGATACGTTTAATCTTGGAAAAACAACTCAGGCGCGTCTTGGCGCACGATATGACCACTATACATATAATGCTAAAGCAGATGAAAACTATTCAGATGAATCAGGAACATTAGGAGAAATTTCGTTCTCTATGGCAACATGGACAGCTGGCATTGAACAAGCACTCAATGATTCATTTAGTATTGAAATGGGTGTATCAACTGGCTTCAGAGCACCTACCATTGAAGATATGTACACAACAAGTGGCACTCTCGATGATTGGAATGAAGTTCCCAATGCCGATCTAAAAGCGGAATACAGCACTAACTATGACGTTGCATTAGTTGGTGAGTTTTCTAAAGGTAGTTTTCGTTTAGGTACTTTTTTCAGTAAGTATAAAGACTTTATTGATAGCGAAAAACGCCAAGGCATAAATACTAATACGGGTGAAACAGACCCAGATGGATTTTTTGTCAACTTTAATTCAGATACCGTTGAAATTAAAGGTATTGAGTTCTCGGCCGACCTTAACCTAAGCCGCACATTTGATTTAACACCCGGTTTAAAAACACGTGTACAAGCAGCTTATACAAGTGGTGAAAATAGCGAAGATACGCCTATCTACTCTATTCAGCCGTTCAATTTAACGTGGGGAATAAGCTACGACCAGCCTGAAGGTAATTGGGGCGTTCACACATATGCTTCTTACACTGCAGGTAAAGAAGATAAAGACTCCTTTACAATCGATGAAAATGGCGAAAAAACATACCCTCTTTATTCTAGTAATGCAGCAACAATTATTGACCTAACTGGGTATTACAATATTACTGAGTCTTTACGCTTGGTTGCAGGCGTATACAACGTAACAGATAAAGAATATTACCGTTGGGATAGTGTCCGCTTTGTTGACCAAGGTGATATGAGACCTGGGATCGGAGTGACTGATAACGGCATTAAACGCTACAGCGAAGCAGGCCGTAATTTAGGTGTAAATGTAAGTTATAAATTTTAAAGGTACACAAAATAATTAATATTTAGGCCGAGTTATGACTATAACTCGGCTTTTTTCCTTCTAGCCAAGATAAATAGTGCTTAAACAAAAAGCACGTTAGAAATAGCAGACAAATTAACTTACAATTAAAAGTAGTGAGTATTTTAATTGTAAGTAGTTATTAAATTTATGCAAAGTGCGCGTTTTATTCCCTTTAGAAAGCAAGATATTGTTGATATGTGCAGCGAAGAGCTTAGAAGCAGTACACAAAAAACATCGTTTAAACAATTTTGCGATTTACTAGCCAGCCTTATTCATTACGATTACCACGCAACACTTGAATCACTTAAAAATAACTACGCCCCGTTTGATCCTAATAGTGACACGCGATCATTAGCGCCAGTATCGGCGGTTCAAAAAGCGCAGTGCCAACGTGAGTTTGCTAAAGATTTTGCCAAAGTACTCAATGCTGCTAATTTTGAAGTGATCACCAATGAAGACTTACAAGATGCATTAAACGAAGAGTCACTATTTAAGGTGCGCCTTGAAGTTGAATTTGACGACTTTGAAGAAGTGGTTTTTTATCGCCGTGGCGAATCGCAACTCACTGAAGCCATTACCAGCTTTTGGGGCCTTCGTAAAAAGCCGCTGCACTTTACTAATTACGACCGTGTTGCCGTGTTTATTCGCTTTAAAGACAGCGCTTATTTTGAAGCTAAAAATAAAACGCCACTGGGATTTGAGCCAAGCTCAACCATAGTAAAGCTGTTTCAAAATGTGCCAAAGGCCGATCTCGAAATGCTATTTCCTAATAGCGAAGTACGCATGCGCCCTATTGATAAAGCAATTATTGGCTCATCGGCTTTAGTTGGCGGTGCAGTGGTACTTATAACTAAACTTGGCGCATCAATCGTATTATTGCTTGCTCTGTTTGCTTTTTGGGGTGGTTTTAGAAGTGAAGCTGTAGAAATGACCCAACAACACTTTATTACCTTTGCTATTGGCATGGGAGTATTTGGCAGCTTTATTTTTAAAGAATGGAGTAAGTTTAAAAACCGTAAAATTAAATTTATGAAAGCGCTTAGCGATAACCTCTACTTTAAAAACCTCGATAACAACGCGGGTGTTTTTCACACGCTTATTGACGCCGCCGAAGAAGAAGACATAAAAGAAGCGCTGCTTGCGTATACCTTTTTACTAAAATCAGAAAGCGGCTTAACCGCACAAACGCTTGATGAACAAATAGAGCATTGGTTTAAAAGTAAATACCAGTGCGATCTTGATTTTGAAATTAGCGACGCACTTGAAAAGCTGATACGTATGCGTTTGGTAACGTGCACTAGTGATGTGTATAGCGCAATCAATTTAGAACACGCAAAAACGATATTAGATGAGCGCTGGGATAATCTTTTTCAATATAATTAATGTAGTATTTTTGCTAAATAATACCCAAATAAAAAAGCAGCTGATAAGTACAGCTGCTTTTTTATTATATTATCAATAGCTAGTATTTAAGCTAATTCAGCTTCTGCTTTTTTAGTAAATTTAGAATGCACTAACTTATAAAGCGCAGGCAATATTAACAGTGTCAGTAAAGTTGATGAAATAATCCCGCCAACCACTACTGTGGCGAGAGGTTTTTGCATTTCAGAACCCGTTCCCGAATTAAGCGCCATAGGTATAAAGCCTAAACTTGCCACCAGCGCAGTCATCAGTACTGGGCGCAGGCGCTGTAATGCACCGCTGTGAATTGCTTCAAACAAACTTAAGCCGTCGCTTCGTAACTGCTTAATAAACGACAGCATAACCACGCCGTTTAATACCGCGACACCACTTAGGGCAATAAACCCCACACCCGCTGAAATTGAAAGCGGCATATCGCGCAGCAATAACGCAAGCACACCCCCCGTTAATGCCAGTGGCACACCACTAAATATAATCAATGAATCACGAAGCGATCCAAAGGCGCTATACAGTAAGCCAAATATAAGCAATAAAGTGACCGGCACAACCAACGATAATCGCTTACTTGCTGATTGTAGCTGCTCAAACGTGCCGCCGTATTCAAGCCAATAGCCACTTGGTAAATTAAGTGATTCATTCATGCTCGCTTGCGCATCACTTACAAAGCTTGCTAAATCGCGCCCCTCTACATTGGCAGTTACCACGACGTTGCGCTTACCGCTTTCACGGTTTATTTGATTAGGCCCTTTTTCAATGCTGATTGTCGCTACTTCGCCAAGCGGTACAAATGCAAGTTCTGGGTTACTATCTTTAGGTAAAGCAACTGGCAAACGAGCAAGTGCTGATACATCGCTAGACCAACGCTTATCAAGGCGTACTAATAACGAAAAACGTTTATCGCCTTCGTAAATTAGTCCGGTTTGCACGCCGCCAACAGCGGCGGCAAGTGTTTGTTGAATGTCGTTTACGCTTAAACCTAATAACGCCATATGGTCGCGCATTGGTGTTACCGAAAGTGTTGGCAATCCTTCCATTTGCTCCAAACGTACATCGGTAGCACCTGCAATATTACGCATTAGCCCTGTGGCTTTTTCGCCAAACTCTTTAAGTACGCTTAAGTCGTCACCATAAATACGCAGTGCCACATCGGCGCGCACGCCAGCAATTAACTCGTTAAAGCGCATTTCTATTGGTTGTGTAAATTCGTAATTATTAGCAGGTACATCGTTAACACGGGTACGAATTTGCTGAACCAATTCTGCTTTAGTGAGTGCTGGATTAGGCCACTCTTCTTGCGGTTTGAGTATTAAAAAAGTATCGGCAACATTGGGCGGCATAGGATCGCTTGCTACATCAGCAGTACCAATTTTTGAAAATACGTTAGCAACCTCAGGCTGATCTAATATGGCTTGTTCAAGTTCTTTTTGCATTTGCACAGATTGCTCAATACCAGTGCCAGTAATGCGCAGCGCGTGCATAGCAATATCGCCCTCATCAAGTTTCGGTAAAAATTCTGCGCCCATGTTTTTAACTTTAAAACCAAGCACTAATACTAATGCAGTGGCAATACCCACCATCAGCCACGGTAATTTAAGCGATATACCAAGTAATGGCTTATACACTTTTTTAACGCCGCGCATGACTGCGTTTTCGGTTTCATCAACCTTACCGCGAACAAACACTGCAATAGCAGCAGGTACAAAGGTAACGCCAAATATAAGCGCGCCAATTAACGCCGCAACTACAGTAAATGCCATTGGCTGAAACATTTTGCCTTCAACGCCGCTTAGTGCAAATAAAGGTAAATAAACCAGCATAATAATAACAATGCCAAATACAGCCGGTGTAAATACTTCTTTGGTGGCTGCGGTCACTACATTTAAACGCTCGTTTAAGGTAAGTAGCCTGCCATGTTTATGCTGAGCTACACCGAGTTGGCGCAGGCAGTTTTCAACTACAATTACAGCACCATCAACAATTAAACCAAAGTCGATTGCGCCTAGGCTCATTAGGTTACCCGATACGCGATTACCCACCATACCTGTAACGGCAAACAACATACTCAACGGAATAACCATTGCCGTAATAAGCGCGCCCGTTACATTACCCAGCAGTAATAGCAAAATCACTATCACTAAAACGGCACCTTCAAATAAGTTGGTTTGCACGGTTGCTATGGTTTTATCAACAAGAGTTGTACGGTCGTAAACCGCTTCAACAATAACGCCAGCGGGTAAGCTTTTTTGCACATCAACTAACTTATCAGCCATCGCTTTTGCCACTACGCGGCTGTTTTCGCCAATTAGCATCATGGCGGTGCCGAGCACGGTTTCTTCGCCGTTATAAGTGGCCGCGCCGGTTCTAAGCTCTTTGCCTAAAAGCACGTTAGCCACATCTTTAATGCGTACAGGTGCATCGTCGCGCTTAGCTATAACGGTATTGGCTATGTCATCAATGGTTTTTAACTGCCCAGGCGAGCGTACTAAATATTGCCCGTCAAAGCGCTCAATATAGCCTGCGCCTCGGTTACTGTTATTAACCTCAAGTGCACTAATTACATCGCTAATAGTAAGCTTGTAGGCAATGAGTTTTTCGGGCACTGGCGCTACTTGATATTGGCGCTCAAAACCACCTTGGCTGTTTATTTCGGTTACGCCTTTTACTTTTAAAAGCTGAGGACGAATAACCCAATCTTGCAAAGTACGTAAATCTTCAGCGTTGTAGGCGGTACCATCTTCTTTTAACGCATTAGGCGCGGCGTGCACACTATAAGTAAATATTTCGCCTAAACCACTGGCAATAGGACCCAAGTTTGGCTCTACATTATTAGGTAAGTCGGAGCGAATACTTTGAATACGCTCACCAATTTGCTGACGCGCCCAATAAATATCGGTGCCTTCATCAAAAATAACCGTTACTTGCGAAAGCCCATAACGCGAAAGCGAACGGGTGTAATCAAGCTTAGGTATGCCCGCCATGGCGGTTTCTACCAAATAAGTAATGCGTTGCTCTACCTCTAATGGCGTAAAACCTTGCGCTTTGGTATTAATTTGCACTTGTACGTTAGTTATATCGGGTACTGCGTCTACCGCTAAATTTTGAATGTTGTATACACCAAATCCAGCAAATAAAAATGTAAGCGCAAGCACCAGCATGCGGCGTTTAACCGCAAAAGAAACTATCCAATTAATCATGGTGCCTCCTAGTGAGCGTGGCTTGCGCCGCTTTTTAAAATATCAGCTTTAATGACATAACTATTGTCTGTTACGTATTCGCTACCCGCGTTTAAACCTGCAAGTACTTCTACCCACTCGCTATTTTTTGCGCCTAAGGTAACGGGGCGCACTTCAAATACATTATTTTTACGAACAAACACACTGGGTTGACCGTTAAACTCTTGAATGGCTTGTGGCTTTACACGCACGCTGGCATTTATTTTAGCCACACTTACATCGCTATTTATATGCATGCCTGGGCGCCAATGCCCGTCTGGGTTATTAAGCTCTATACGGGCACGCGCTATGTGCCCGCCTGTCATCATTGGGGCTATAAAAAACACTTTGCCTTGCGTATTTAAATGGTGATGCAAGTCGTACACTTTAGCGCTTTGACCAATGGCGAGTTTTTCAATGTTTTCAGGAAAAGCCGATAACTCAACCCACACTTTATCAAGGTTAACTACCTGCATCAGTGCGCTGGTGCTTGCAAGCTCGCCACGCTTTAAGTATTGCTCGGTTACAACGCCGCTAATTGGGCTTTTAATGGCGTAATTTTGCAGTGTTTCGCGGTTGGTTACATTGGCAAGTACTTCGCCTTTTTTAACGTTTTGACCAATGCTTACAAAAATATCGCTGATCAATCCTGTATACGGCGCCATTACTTCTACCGTGCCATGTTGTGTTGGGGCAATAACGCCAAAAAGCGTATCGGTAATATCCACTTTACCACTTTGCGCTATCTCAGTTTTAATAACTGCGCGCTCAATAGCTCGCTCTGTTAGCGTGGTACGGCCTTCGTGTTGGTCGTATTCATAGCTAATGCTCTCGCCTTTATAATTAGCAGTAACGGTAAGTGCAAACGAATGTGGTTCGTTAATTGATTGCGTGCTAACAAGGTAGTCGCCCTCAGCTGCAAACTGTATATTTTGCGACCCTTCAACTAAGCGCTTTAAACTCATTGTTATGTTTAAGTCGTTTATATTAATTGGCTTATTTTGTTTATAGCCGTATACGCGCAGCTCAACATTACCTGCAAATTCTTGCAATTTAAGCTCAAGGGTTAATTTAGAGTCAGTTAATAAAAAGCCGCCGTGTGGACCTTGTTTTTTATCGTGTTGCTCTGTTTCTTTATGACCTGACTCGCCATGTTCAGCAGAGGCAAATACATCAGTGCTTACAAAGCTGCAGGCAAACGAAAGTGATACTAGTAATGCGATTATATTTTTATTCATGATTGATGAGTCTCAATTAAAGATTGGCCTGTTAAACGCTCAAGAGTAAGTAGCACTTGGTGCAGCTCTGCGTGAGTTGTAATAAGTGTGCGTTTAGAATCAAAAAGTGCTTGTTGAGCATCAAGCAATTGCAACACCGAAATTTGTCCGCGTTGATAACTTTTTAAGCTTTGCTCAATCAATGTTTGTGCCTGAGGAATAATTTGATCAGATAATAGCTTTGCCTGATTAGCTCGACCTTGATAATAAGCGTACAAAGTACGTACTTGCTGGCGTAGCTGGATGCGCAATTGCTCTTGCTGCTCATTTAAAAGCATGAGCTGACTATTTGCAGCTGCAATATTTCCGCTATTAGAGTTACTTAATTGCAGTGGCATAGAAAACGAAAACACTAATGAGCTGGAGTCGCTTTGTTGGTTATAGCGCACGCCTCCCCCTACATTAATATCGGTTTGTCCGTTTGCTTTTTGCAATGTTAAGTTGGCTGTTTGCTGTAAATATTGCTGCTGTAATAATGCAAATTCAGGGGCTTGGTTAACCGCATCTAAAAGTGCTTGCGCTGATTTAAGCGCAGTAATTGCATTAATATTGCCAGCAAAAGTGTTGTAGGGTTGATCCTCACTCCACAGCTCGTTAAGCGATAAACTTGCTCGCTCAAATTCACTATTAAGCATGGCTTTATCAAGCTCTACTTGGCTAAGTGCATAACGCATACGCGTTACATCGGCTTGCGACGCTGCACCCGCATTAGCTCTTTGTTCAATCGCTTTAAGCGCTTGGGTTACGACCTCTTTACGCTCGTTATTTAAACTTAATAATGTTTGAAATTTAAGCCCTTGGTAGTATCGCTCAGCAGTGGTTGCCAATAATGCTAAACGGGTATTTTGATACTGTATTGCTTGGGCTTTTATATTGGCGGTTGCGTAATTAATACGACTTTGGCGCTTATCGCCCAGCTCTATTAGTTGGCTAAGCCCAAGTGTTATTTCAGCGCCTTGAATGCCACGCGCCTTGTTAGTACCCAGTAAGTTTTCGGCTTCAACATTCAATACAGGATTAGGCGAAAGAGCTGCTTGAGTTTTAAGCGCACTCAATATTTTTTGATGATAAGGGTAGCGTTTTAATACCGGGTTTTGTTGTTCGGTATTACTCAGCGCTTGCTTAAGGGTTAATGTTTTAACATTCGCCAAAGTACTAAAAGCAGGTAACGCGCACATTAGCGCCACCAGTATAATTGGTTTTTTATTCATATAGCGTGTCCGTTTTTTAATAAACAGAGTTAACTTAATCACTACGCCTACTTTAAAAACAAGCGCGATCAAGTAACCTAAATATGCATATAACTAGCCTAATAGCGCATAAACGCAGGCTCTAATATACAAAGTATTTAAAGTTAGAAACTAGCTATAAAAATTTGGTGGCGGTACATCTGGCGGGTAATTTAACCCGTTATAGCACGCAGGCGAAGTTGCTTTACTTTGCTCTGGGCTTATTGAATGGCTAGAGGTGCTGTTGTAGCCACAATGGCAATGTTGGTGGGCATGAATCTCGGTAGTTGATGTTTTATCGCTTTGGTTATCATCGGCTGTGGAGTCGCCTTGCGATAACGAACTGGTTACGTGATCAACGTCTTCTTGCAAATGATACGCAGCGCCATCACAGCTAATAAAGCTGTGTACAAGCACTAATAATATCACTATTAAAAAACGGTTTGAGCGCATTACCTACCTAAAACTCTAAAATGCAATTTAAGAAATCGCACAATACCTTAAATTTATTCAAATGTAGAGAGCCGCTAACGTTATTTTCTAAATTCGCTTGGCGACACACCTACCGACTTCTTAAAACGTTTGGAAAAATTAAAAATATTAGAATACCCCACATAACTTGCCACATGCGAAATTGGCCAAGCCGTGTTTAACAATAAGTTTTTAGCCCGTTCAATTCGTAAATAAATAAGTTGTTGTATTGGGCTTTTACCAAATTGCGCTTGGCATAACCGATGTAAATGCGGCGATGAGTAATGCAGATGTTCGCACATTGCCTCTATTGTCCAATCAAACTGCAAGCGCTTGTCTACCTCTTCAAACAAACTAATTAAACGGTTATGCGCCGCACCTTGTGAGTTATTTTGCAGCGTAGCATTTAAGTAATGACTTAAAATAGGCGTTACGCTTTCGCGTAAATTAGCATTGGGCTCGCTGTATAAAAGCTCCATAGCAAGGTGTAACGGTTCAAGTTTTTGCTCGGTTAATACCAATGCTTGCGCTAAGTTTAAATGCTGCCAACGTTTAGTATTTGCAAGGTTTAACCAAATAACATCCCAATGTTCAGCATCAATTTTCACTTCAAAGCTTTGCTTTGCTGGTAGCACAATAAGTGTATTAGCATTAAGTGTGTACTGCTCATTTTGTGTTGTTAATTTACCCTGCCCTGCAAGCGTATAAAAAAGTGTATGTTCTAGCGGTGCTGAGCGTGCTACGCAATAACGACCCGATAGGTTTGAGCAACCCGCAAGTGCTATTTCAAGGTTTGGCATTTGCGCGAGCGTTTGTGAATCAATAAAGCGTTCTATACAGCGCGGACCAATATCGAGTATGTCTTTAATGTTATAGCGCATAATTACAATGATAGTTTTGGATAAATAAAGGAGAGCTTTAAGCATAACCCCTGCGATTATTTTTAGCTATATTTAGCGCATTATAATTGCCCGCTTATGCAATAGGATAAACATGACCTCTTTACAGCACATAATTAATCGCCGCGATTGGGAAAACCCAATTTCAGTACAAGTTAATCAAGTAAAAGCGCACAGCCCACTCAATGGATTTAAAAGCGTTGACCATGCCCGTACTAACACGCAATCGCAAAAACAAAGTTTAAACGGTCAGTGGGACTTTAAATTATTTGATAAACCCGAAGCAGTTGATGAATCGTTGCTAAGTGAAACACTAAATAGCAACTGGCAAAGTATTACAGTGCCTTCTAACTGGCAATTACACGGCTTTGATAAACCTATTTACTGTAATGTTAAGTACCCATTTGCAGTTAACCCGCCTTTTGTACCAAGCGACAACCCTACAGGCTGTTACCGCATTGAATTTAATATAAGCGAAAGTAAGCTAACTCAGCGTAATCATATTATTTTTGAAGGCGTTAACTCGGCGTTTCACCTGTGGTGTAACGGACAATGGGTGGGTTATTCACAAGATAGCCGTTTACCGAGCGAGTTTGATTTAAGCGAACTATTAGTTGCAGGCACTAACCGTATTGCCGTTATGGTTATTCGTTGGAGCGATGGCAGTTATTTAGAAGATCAGGACATGTGGTGGCTAAGCGGTATTTTTCGCGATGTTAACTTACTTACAAAACCACAAAACCAAATACGTGATGTGTTTATAACCCCCGATTTAGACGCTTGCTATCGCGATGCAACGCTACATATAAAAACGGCGATTAATGCGCCAAATAACTATCAAATAGCAGTGCAAGTTTTTGATGGCGAACAGGCGCTATGTGAGCCGCAAATTCAAAGTACTAACAATAAACGTGTTGATGAAAAAGGTGGCTGGAGCGATGTAGTATTTCAAACAATTGATATACAAAGCCCTAAAAAATGGACCGCCGAAACCCCGTACTTATACCGCTGCGTTGTGAGTCTGCTTGATGATCAAGGCAATACTATAGACGCAGAAGCCTACAACATTGGCTTTAGAAAAGTAGAAATGCTGAACGGGCAGCTTTGCTTAAACGGCAAACCGCTACTTATTCGCGGTGTTAACCGCCACGAACACCACCCAGAAAACGGCCATACAGTTACTACCGCCGATATGATTGAAGATATTAAGCTGATGAAGCAAAATAACTTTAATGCCGTGCGTACTGCTCATTACCCTAACCACCCTCGTTTTTACGAACTATGTGACGAGCTAGGTTTATACGTAGTTGATGAAGCAAATATAGAAACCCATGGCATGTTTCCTATGGGGCGTTTAGCTAGCGATCCGCAGTGGGCTGGTGCATTTATGTCGCGTTATACACAAATGGTTGAGCGCGATAAAAACCACACCTCAATTATTATTTGGTCACTAGGAAACGAATGCGGACACGGCGCCAATCATGATGCTATGTACGGCTGGTCAAAAAGCTTTGACCCTTCGCGCCCTGTGCAATACGAAGGCGGCGGCGCAAACACAAAAGCTACCGACATTATTTGCCCTATGTATGCTCGTGTAGATACCGATATTAAAGACGATGCGGTACCAAAATATTCAATTAAAAAGTGGCTAAGCCTACCGGGTGAAACGCGACCACTTATTTTATGCGAGTACGCCCATGCAATGGGTAACAGCCTAGGTAGCTTTGACGACTACTGGCAAGCATTTAGAGAATACCCTCGCCTGCAAGGTGGCTTTATTTGGGATTGGGTAGACCAAGGTTTATCTAAAACTGACGAAAACGGTGAGCATTATTGGGCTTACGGTGGCGATTTTGGTGATGAACTAAATGACCGTCAATTTTGTATTAACGGCTTATTATTTCCAGACCGTACGCCCCACCCTAGCCTGTTTGAAGCTAAATACAGCCAGCAACATTTACAATTTACGTTGCATGAGCAAAATCAAAACCAATACATCATTGATGTATTTAGCGATTATGTATTTAGACACACAGATAACGAAAAGCTCGTTTGGCAATTAATGCAAAATGGCGAATGTGTTGAACAAGGCGAGCAAATTATTAATATTGCTCCGCAAAGTACGCACACGTTAACGATTAAAACTAAAACAAAGTTTGAGCAAGGTGTGCAATATCACCTTAATTTAGATGTAGCACTTATTAACGATTGTAGCTTTGCAAGTGCAGAACATATATTAAACACCGAGCAGTTTAAGCTTATAAATAGTAATAATTTAAACAGTAAATCATTTGCATCAACTACAGAGCAAAGCGCTATAAGTATTAGCGAAACCGACTCTCAACTATGTATTGAAAACGATAAATTTAAACTTGTTTTTAGCAAGCAATCAGGGCTTATAGAGCAGTGGTTACAAAACGATATCCAAGTTATTAGTAGCCCACTGGTTGATAACTTTTATCGTGCCCCGCTTGATAACGACATTGGTGTAAGCGAAGTAGACAATCTAGACCCCAATGCATGGGAGGCTCGTTGGTTGCGTGCAGGTATAGGGCAATGGCAGCGCACATGCAGCTCAATTCACGCAGTGCAATCAAGCGTTGATGTACGTATTACTTGTGTATTTAATTACGAATTTAATGGCGTGCTACAGGCTCAAACACAGTGGCTATATACACTAAATAATACCGGTAAGATTAGCTTAAATATTGACGTGCACTTAAACGATACTCTGCCACCAATGCCGCGCATAGGGCTAAGTACAACGCTTAACAAGCAAAGCGATACAAAAATAAACTGGCTAGGTTTAGGGCCTTTTGAAAACTACCTAGATCGCAAAGCCGCAGCACGTTTAGGTTATTACAGCTTGAGCTTAAATGAGCTACATACACCGTATATATTCCCAACTGATAATGGCCTGCGTAGCGATTGCCAATTGCTGAGTATTAATAACTTAACCGTGACTGGCGCGTTTTTGTTTGCAGCCAGCGAGTATTCGCAAAGTACGCTAACGCAAGCAAAACATACTAACGAACTAATTGCTGATGATTGCGTACATGTACACATTGATCATCAACATATGGGTGTAGGTGGCGATGATTCATGGAGCCCAAGTACCCATAAAGAATATTTACTTAAGCAAAAACAGTACAGCTATTCTTTAACATTATCTGCTAAATAATTTAAACAAAAATAGCGGCCAAATTGGCCGCTATTTTTTAATTTAAAAACTCTATTTATTAGCTAGTTTTTTAACTAATACGTTATCAAGCGAAAAACTTCCCGCTCCCTGAATTGCTAAAACCACAGTTACAACAAGTAACGTTAATGCATATTCATAACCATTGTTTGCCATAAATAAGCCATTACTAATATGTACGCTAAAAATAGCAATCAGCATAGTAAAGCCAGAAACTACAGCAGCAGGGCGCGTTAACAAACCAATTGCTAATGCAATGCCACCAAAAAACTCAGCGCTACCAGCCATCATTGCTAACCAATAGCCAGGCTCTAAACCAATACTCGCCATCCACTGCCCAGTGCCTTCAAGCCCGTAACCGCCAGACCAAGCAAATAGTTTTTGTGCTCCATGCGCCGCTAAAATAAGGCCAACTGGCACTCGTAAAATTAATGCTGCTACGCCTGCTTTTGAGCTAAGTAATGTGTTTAGTAATTTCATGAGTTTTAGTCCTGTTTGAATTTATTTAATCGTTAGGTTTTTCCTAACCGTTGAACACAGTTTACTATCATCAGTAAAAACATTAACATGGGATTTATTGGTTAATTAGCAACGCAGTGTTTATAATAATCCATAAAAAAACCGCCAACCCAAAGGTTGACGGTTTTTTATTAACGTATTACTTAGGGCGTGTTGATCTTTGTGGATTGAAATTTGTTCAATCTAGGGGCGATTAAATCGCGGCGCGAGGTTTGTAACCTAGTGGTCTAAGTAAAAACCGAGCAACAAAGAGTTAATCGTCCCTAGAAAGAACCCAAAGGGCAGCGCATGTTTGGTATTTATGCTGCGTTATCGCCTATTCATGGGGAATAACCACACTACATAGGCTCCGCCTTGCCTAAAAACCAAACATACTGCTGCAAATTCACCCACCAAAGATCAACACGCCCTAGTATATTTAAGTAAGCGCTTAGCTTTGAAAATTAAGCGACTGCTTGCTCTAAAATTTCGCGGCTTTCTTTAAGCGTAATAGCTTGGTTTTCACCAAGTGCCAGCATGCCGTGCGCTTCAAGTTTGCCAATAATATTGTCAATAGCTGCAGCTTTATCATCGCCATGCTCAGTAAGCTGGGTCGCTACGTCAAGGCTGTGGTAAAACGCTTCAATCGCTAGAATTGTTTTCTCAGCCAGGTCGTCAGATTGCTCAAGACCAAACACATTTTTACCCATTTGCTCAAGCTTTGCTTTTTTAACTGCAAATTGGTTGCGCAGTAAAGAAGGCTGAACAATAGCAAGTGAACGTGCATGGTCAACGCCGTAAGCGGCTGTAAGCTCGTGACCAATCATGTGCGTAGCCCAATCTTGCGATACGCCAGAACCAATTAGACCGTTAAGTGCTTGGTTAGCAGACCACATAAGGTTTGCGCGCCATGCGTCGTCTTGGTTTTCAAAGTTATCGCCCAGTGTTTTAAGCGCTTTTAATAGTGCTTCTGCGTAGCCATCTTGTACAAGTGCGCCTGCTGGGAATGTTAAGTATTGCTCACAGGTATGAACCCATGCGTCTACTAAACCATTTACAAGTTGGCGCTGTGGTAATGTTTTCATTACATCAGGGTCCATAATTGCAAACTTAGGTTGTACCGCAGGAGACATAAACGGAAGTTTTTGTTTAGTCGCAGCTTTGCTCACAACAGAACCTTGGTTAGACTCAGAACCTGTAGCAGGAAGAGTAAGTACTGCCCCAATAGGTAATGCGCTAGTTACTTTATGTTTACCAGTAGGAATATCCCAACCTTCGCCATCATAAACTGCAGATGCTGCGATGTATTTAACGCCGTCGATTACTGAGCCGCCGCCTACACCTAGTACAAAGTCGATACCTTGTTCTTTACAAATTTTTACTGCCTGGTCTAGTACTTCAATTGTTGGGTTAGCGCCAACGCCCGAAAACTCTACCCAATCAAAGCCTTCAAGTGCTGCAGCAACTTGGTCGTACACGCCGTTCTTTTTAATTGAACCGCCGCCGTACACTACAAGTACTTTTTGATCCTTTGCGATCAAATCAGTTAGTGAGGCAATTTGTTCTTGACCGAACTGGATAAGTGTTGGATTTACGTAGCTAAATTTCATTATTTTGCTCCTAGGTGACGGTTAATTGCTGAGTACTTTACTTAGTTACCTAATAAAGTATCGATGCGTGCATATTAATGGCAAAACAAACATAAAAAAAGCCCAATAACTCGCAAAAGCTTGCCTAAAACTATCAACGTTGTTATTTTACGCAAAATACACTCAATTAAAGATGCCTTTTATGCCCACCATAGCCAATATGTTGCAACAATACGCCGAGCATAATCAATTACTCAGCTTTGAAGGCACCATGGAAACTATTATTCCAGGCGTGTATTTTCATCGAGCAACTAAAAGCTCGCCGCGTCAGCCGCTTATATATAACTCAGGTATTATTATTGTTGGACAGGGTCATAAAATAATTCACTTTCCTGAACATCAAATAAGATACGGTGCAGGGGACTACTTAGTCCTTGGCGTACCGGTGCCATTAGAATGTGAAGCATTTACCGATAACGATTTACCCGTTATGGGCATTGCCATAGATATAAACCCTGCAATGCTACACAAACTCGTTAATCAAATAATGCAGCATAAGCCTCTTTCAGCGTCATCGTCGTCAGCACAAATTGGCGCAGTGCAGTCGGCAACTCTAGATACAGCAATGGAGCTCATTACCCATCGGCTATTGACTGTTTTAAATAACCCACTTGAGGCAGAAATATTTGGCGAAGATATAGTAAAAGAATTGGTATATCGCGTACTCTGCGGCCCTCAAGGCAACACTTTAATAGGCCTTGCGATGCATGATGGGCATTATGCTCGCATAGCACGTACGCTCTCCACTATGCACAGTAGTTATGCAAACCAAATAACTGTTGAAGGTTTGGCGGAAGATGTAAACATGAGTGTATCGTCGTTTCATCGCGCCTTTAAGCAAATTACCTTTGAATCCCCTCTACAGTACTTAAAAAAAGTACGCTTGGCTAAAGCAAAAGAACTCATTACTGCCAGCGGCAGTAAAGCCAATGAAGCCGCGTTAAGAGTAGGTTATACCAGTCCATCGCAGTTTAGCCGTGAGTTTAAACGCCTCTTTAATAAAACACCTAGCGAAGTATTAACTCAGCTACATAGCTAGCCCACAAAAAAGCCACTATAAAAAGTGGCTTTAAATAGCACGAGTGAAAAACTATACTTTTTTAAATAAAACCTCTGGGTTAACCATGGTTTTCATTTCAAGTACATTGCCATTTGGATCTTCAATAAAAAATGTTTCTTGCTCAAACTCATCACCAATAAAGCGACGGTAAGGTTTATCAAGATACTCTATACCCGCACTTTGTATTCGTACTTTTAACGCGTTAAAGTCGGTTTCTGATAAATGAATACCAAAATGCGGTACAGCTACAGCGCCCATATCTACGTCGTGGCGCACTGTAGGAAGACGCTCAACACTTTGATGCAATGTTAACTCGTTACCCCAAAAGTCGATATCAACCCAGCGACCCTCTTCACTATTACCGGTTTTACAACCAAGTACGTCACAATAAAATGCTTTAGTGACTTTTAAATCACCAGCTGGAATAGCTAAATGCAAACAGTTAGACATAAATTACCCTTGGTTAACTCTTTTAATATACTAAATTACCCGCATTATACATAAATCTTAATTTATAGAACATTAACAGCCATATAATTAAGCATATTTAATACTTTCAAAATGATTAATAAACAACCTTATTAAAGTTAGTGAATACTTATGCAATTATATTTGCAGGCAGTGCTTTAAAACCAAAAAGGGTTACTTTAAAATGCGTGGACTATGATTAAATTCTTATCTTTAAAATTCATCACTTTTTTTATAGGTTTTATATCCTGCTTTGTGATGCATACAACATTTAATGTTCCATTAGTGATTTCGGCCGCATTAACTGGGCTCATTGGCTCGTTTATACCGTTTCCTAAAAATGTTAAAAATCACCCTTATGCTGCTATTTATGCCGGTAGTTTTGCTGGCATGTGCTCGACTAATTTAATTACTAGTTATTGGGAGATTGTAATTATCTCGCTTATAGGTGCTAGTTTGTATGTGCTTACTATGAACTTATTTACTGGTTTTGGCGGCAAGTTAGGTGGTGTTGCTTTTGCAAGTGTTGCAATATTTGTATTAGCTAAAGGGATTGTATTATGAGCCTTGAATATCCGTTAATTGCGCTGCTAGGGGCATTTTTAACGTTTTTTTTAGCAAAACATAATCGCTTTGATGCCATAAGAGCATCAGCTGCGCTTTCCATTGTTGCCTATCTACTTCTTAGCGTGCTTAACTTAAACCCTGAGCTTTACAGCATTGTGTTTTTTGGCGGCACATTTATAGGCATGAGCGCCCCACATCGCTTTGGTATATATACTGTAACTAACTCAGCCATTATTTTTTCAATACTCTTTGAGTATTTAGTTCCAAGGCTCGATGGCTATGGCGGCGCACTTGGCATTAGCGCGTTTTTGTCTGTATGTATTTGCCATACTTTTATTCTACTAGGCGCACCAAGAAGTAAAAAATAGTTAGGATTTACGAAAGCATGTGGGGTAACCAAATAAAACGTTTAGCTTTGCTTTAATGCCTTTTACTCTATAAATGCTTTTTATCAAATAGTCCCATTGGTGAAATGTTATTTTAAATGGGTTGTTAGTCTTTAACTGTCCTACGATGCCATATTTACAGGTTTTATTTGGGTCTTCCTCAATAAAGGTGCCAAATAATTTATCCCAAATAATTAATACACCCGCAAAATTTTTATCCAGGTAGCCTGCATTAATTGCATGATGCACTCTGTGATGAGAAGGTGTATTAAACACCTTTTCAAACCAACCAAGCTTATTCACTATTTGTGTATGCACAAAAAACTGATACGCCAAGTTGAGCGCCACAACAGTTAGGACTGTCATTGGGTCAAACCCGATCAACATCATAGGTAACCAAAATATCCACATGCCCACCAAGGGATACATTAAGCTTTGCCTAAACGCGGTAGTAAAATTCATTTTAGTGGAACTATGGTGTACGACATGCGCCGCCCATAACCAATGAATATGATGTGATGCTTTATGAAACCAATAGTACAAAAAGTCTTGCAGTAAAAAAGCACATAAAATAGAAAATACAGAAAGCTCTATATCAAACAAGCGGTATCCGTAAAGCCAATAAAAAAACGGCATAAGTATAATTAATGAAAGCGCATCTGCTCCTTGATGCATTAAAGCCAAAACCGTATTAGCTAGGCTGTCTTTTATACTGTAATAACGCCTAAACGCTATAAATTCAAATACTACAAAGGTTAAAAATACAGGGCTTAAGGCAAGTAAAATAATTTCAACACTCATGTTGTGCACTCCTTAAAATAGCGCTCTAATTTTGTAAGTGCGTTTTTAATATCTTTTTTAATGAAAAATTTAAGTATAAAACTGGGCATCCACCAAGGTGAAATACACTGTATAGAATAAGTAAGCTCAGTAGAGATAAATGCCTGCTTTTCGATAGCAGTTAAATAAATATCACCTTGATGAGCAGCCACAGGCTTATTGCCCACAATTTGATAGCAAATGTGATTATCACTAGCACTTATAACTTGCTCAGTAAAAGTATACCCTGATGTTCTAACTTGCCTCACGGCTCCTTTTCCGCCGTTTATCTGCCCGCAATTTTGCGGTTTCAATAATAAAAATTGAGCGTTAAAAAACCTATTTAAACGTTCATGATCAAGCAACACATTAATTATTTCAGTGGGAGGAGCTGCAAGGTTTCGTTTTAAATTTATTAATATCACTGCTATAACCTTAAAAATTATTCACCTAGGGCCCGTTTATCTTTCTAAGTTAAATTTGCAGCCGTATGCTTGGTTTTTAGGCAAGGCTGCGCCCATGTTGTGTGGTTATTTCCCATAAATAGACGATAACGCAGTATAAATACCAAACATGATCTCCCTTTGAGTTCGTCCTAGGGGCGGTAGCAGGATACAGAACTTTGCTCAGCTTTTAGGATGTAAGCCAGATCGGTAACACATGAGTAGGTACTTAGCCTTCTAGGTTACAAACCTCGCGCTGCGATTAAATTGCCCCTAAATAGAACAAACTTTAATCCCCAAAGGTCAATAGGTCCTAGCATAATAAAATTTTACATGGCAGACTTGCTCATACACGACCATTTTTTAGCTTTAGACGACAAATGTACTCACTTGCTGATCATTACTTTTCAAGTACTCTTGATTACTTACAAAGCCAAGGTATAGCCAATGAAGTGGCTTTGAAGGCCATCAAATTTACTGAGTACATTGATAATAAAGCACGACAATTCGCACCTCGTATTACCTTAACTAGTTACAACGCATTACTTGAATATTCACAAAAAACACTTAACGATCCCCTGTTCGGCTTTAAGCTTGGGCAGCATATTCGCACAGCAAATTTTGGAATTTTAGGTTACTTAATAGAATCAAGCGATAGTTTAGCCAGTGCTATACAGGTACTTTTAAATTATGACAGCTTGGTCGCTGACATAGGTAAATCACAATTTGAGCAGCTTGGAGATATTGCAATTATTCGCTGGCTACCGCATCCAAGTTGTAACGAACAGGTTATTTTGCGTAATATGACTGCTTGGGTATGTGTAATACGTCAATTACTTAACTCCAAACTATCTCCTAGTTCAATATGTTTTACGCATCACTACTCAAAAGAACATTTAAATACATTGGCTACGTGGTTTAATTGCCCTGTAAGCATAAACGCTAAGTACAATGAAATTTCATTCCCGAGTAGTTATTTAACCCTGCCATTTAAAACCGATAACGCAGCAGTTCACTTAGCACTTAGGCAAATATCAGAGCAGCAGCTTTCTAACTTTAAAAGCCAGCAACATGTAAGCGAAAAAATTAACCATATGCTTATGGTAAAAACCGACTTGCAAGAGTGCGACTTAATACGTACTGCAAATGCGCTAAATATCACGCCAAGGACCCTTCAACGGCATTTAAAGCTAGAGCAAACATCCTTTGCAATATTACTCGAACAAGAGCGTAAAAGACGTATTCCCTTATTAATAGGAACACAATCCTTAGCCAATTTAGCTTTATCACTCGGCTTTAAAGATCAGAGTTCGTTTAATCGGGCATTTAAACGCTGGTACTCATATAGCCCTATTAAATATTTTAAAATGCAAATAGGTAAATAAACCTACAATATAAAATTTACTTATTTCATACATTTGAGTATATATTTCAGACAAGAGTCTTTAAACTCAAGACATTGTAGTTAAAAAGATTATTGCTATGTATTTGCGTATTGTAGTTAATGCCTTTGTATTTATGTTTTGTAGTACGGTAAACGCAACTAGTCCACTTACCTTTATTGCCGAAGATTTACACCCTTATCATTTTCAAAACGAAAACGGTGAAGCAGACGGAGCCTCGGTAGATATAGCTAAAGCAGTATTAAGAGAAGCTAAGCTAAACGCGAAGTTTGAAATAATGCCTATGGCGCGTGCTTCCCATGAATTAAAAACCAACCCTAATACTATTATGCTCTCTTTTTTAAAAACCCCTGTTAGGCAAAATCAATTTAAATGGTTAGGTGCGATATACTTTACAGATGCGTACTTAGTTAGTTTAAAAGATCATAAAGATAATATTAGCCATTTAAATCACGCCAAATTTTACAAAGTAGCAACCATTCGCGGTTATACGAGCGCCAAATATTTAAAAGATATGGGTTTCGAAGAAGACAAAAATTTAATCTTAGTTAGTTATTATCAGCAGCTATGGCAAATGCTCTACAAAAAACGTATCGATTTTGTTGTAGTGAATACACTTACTTTAAATAATGAACTAAAAATGTCCGGGCTTGATCCTAGCTTAATAGCTAAACGAGTTCATTTAACTGATTTTCCTTCAACCCTCTATCTTGCTACTAATAACCAGTTTGATGAACAAACAGCCATCGCAATATCAAAAGGGCTAAAAACGCTAAAGGTAAATGGCAAGTACCAAGCTATTTTAAAAAAATGGCAACTCCCCCTCCCACCTACCATAAATTAAATGTAATAAAGCTGCCCTATACTCCTCACAAAGCTTGCTAACACTCACTTTGCCATGGCTATTATTAAGACTAAAAAAGGTATTAAACTCAGCTACCAAGATGAAGGCGATAAAACAGCACCAGCTATTATTTTAATTATGGGGCTTGGGGCGCAAATGATAGTTTGGCCAGACTCGCTCTATTATGGTTTAGTAAAAAAAGGCTTTAGAGCGATTAGATTTGATAACCGTGATGTCGGGTTATCTAGCCATTTAGATGATTACAAAAATCCTAGTTTATTTAAAACATGGTTAAGTAAGTACTTACCTATACGCTCGAATATTCCTTACCTGCTTGATGATATGGCTGATGATGTACTCGCCTTAATGGCTGCACTTAAAATAAAAAAAACGCATTTAGTTGGCGCATCAATGGGTGGGATGATTGCCCAAATTATTGCAGCAAAACATAAAAAGAAAGTACTTAGCTTAACCACAATAATGTCGAGTAGCTCTACTTTTAAGCCAACAATAAAAAGTTTAAAGGTATTTTTAAAAGTATCTAAACTGCAACCAAAAACACTAACGCGCAGTGCCGCTATAAACTACAACATTCACTTAAACCAACTTATTGGTAGCCCAGCTTACCCACAAAGTGAAGAGTTATTAAAAGAGCATGCAATTAAAATAATTGACCGCTCATATAATCAAAATGGCTATAAACGCCAACTAATAGCCATAGCAGCCAGTAAAAACAGAGCCCAGTTAATAAAAAAAATAAAAGCGCCTACGTTAATTATTCATGGTAATGCCGATATAGTTTTTCCATCTATTGAAGGTGAAAAAACGGCTAAACTCATTAAAAAATCGAAGTTAAAAATTATAGATGGTATGGGTCATAACTTTGTACCAGAGCTTACGCCTAAAATGACAAAGTGGATTGCTAAGCATATAAAAAAGTCTCAACGAAAGTATTTAGAAAAATTACGCAATAAAAAACACCAACTGGTTAACCAAAATAAACTTTAAAAATAAGGTTTAATTATAAAAAACACAAAATTGGTAAGTTTTAATTTTTAAATTGGTATGTTAGATTGAAGTTGAGCGATGTCTTTACCGCACAATTTTTACTTCATCACACAGAGACAATAATGATAAAAAATACATCCACATTTAAACTTACGGCTTTAGCCGTTATCACACCTCTACTTTTTACGGCTTGTTCAAGTACCCAAAGCACTAATCAGCAAAGCGATGCGCCGGTACCTGCAACAAAGTTTGATTTATCACACTGGAAAATAAATGTACCAGTTGATTTAAACAACGACGGTAAAATTGATGAAATAGATGTAGAAGAAATTCAGACTTACGCACACCCTGATTTTTTCTATCTTGATGATAAAGGCTACATGGTATTTACCTCGCCTAATAAAGCGCTTACAAGTGCTAACTCTACTAATACTCGTAGTGAACTTAGACAAATGATCCGTGGATCAAATACTAAAATTAAAACTAAACACTCTAAAAACAACTTTGCTTTAGCTGTACATCCGTTATCTGACCGATTTGGTTCTGTTGGTGGAAAAATGGAAGCAACGTTAAAAGTAGATCACGTTGCGCTACGTGCAACTGATCCTGATAAAAAAGCGGCTTACTCTGTTGTTGTAGGACAAATTCACGCAGGTAAAGATCAGGCACTTATTGATACCAAGCTTGGTTATGGCTGGGGCAATGAGCCACTTAAAATATATTACAAAAAATGGCCAGGGCACAAAACAGGCTCAGTTTTTTGGAACTACGAACGTAACTTAGCTAAAACCAATCCTGACCGTACAGACATTACTTACCCAGTTTGGGGGAATACATGGGAAAACCCTAACGAACCAGGCGCCGCCGGTATTGCACTAGGTGAAGAATTTAGCTACACGGTAAATGTGTATAAAAATGTTATGCACCTTACATTTAGCGCACAAGGCAAAGAAGACGTTAACTACTCTATTAACTTAGGTAATAACGTAGACGCTTATGGCAAAGTGGACGAAAAAGATCATCCACATGGTTACGCTGCAGATTGGCATTACTTTAAAGCCGGCGCTTATAACCAATGTAGTACTAAAAGCGCGAAAGGTATTTGGTACCCAGGTTGTTTAGGTACTGGCGATTGGACTACAGATAAACAAAATGGCGATTACGCTCAAGTAAGCTTTAGTAAACTAGCGTTAAGCCCAGCGACACCGCCAACAAAATAACTAGGCTATTACAGCCTCAGATAAGTAATTTTTTAGTGATGTAAACAGTGGCGTTGGTAGATTATTAATATCGCACCAGCGCCACTTTAAACATTTACTAGGCTCTTTAAGCTCAGGCTCTCCGCCTTCAAAGTCAGCTTTTACATACAGCGTAATATAGTGCTTGTTCTCTGCTGTAAAAATATCATTGGTAAAATCAAGCTTGGTAATTTTACTTACCTTTAAACCTGTTTCTTCAAACACTTCTCGTATTGCACATTGCTCAACACTTTCACCAAACTCTAAATGCCCACCAGGTGTTGCCCATGTATTAGCACCATGCGCGCCAATGCGCTCACCTAGTAAAATTGTGTTTTGATGCTTTATGATAACCGCAACCCCTACTCTTACTACGTTACTCATATCGTGTTTTCTCCTATTTTTACTGCCCGCCATGCTGAACCACACGCTTTGTATTGTCAATTTTGTATTTTTAAAACCAGTGTGTTGATTAACTTTTAACCGACCAAGGTCGAATAGCTTGCTTGCTAAAAAAAGCCTACATTTTGTAAGGTCTCTCACACACAAATTTAGCTTTAGGAGCCTTACATGTCAGGCGAATATAAACAGCAATATAATGGCTTTAAACAAAACCCAGCCCAATTTTGGCTCGAACAAAGTAAAAATATTCCGTGGTACAAAACCCCCACAAAAGCATACACACAAGACGACGACGGGCTTTATCATTGGTTTAGCGACGGGCAATTAAACACCAGTTTTTTAGCGCTAGACCAACATGTTATTGCCGGATTTGGTAAGCAAACCGCACTTATTTACGACTCTCCAGTCACTAACACAAAGCAAACTTATAACTACTCACAACTACAACAAGAAGTTGCTAAATTTGCAGGCGTAATACAATCGTTAGGTGTTACAAAAGGCGACCGCGTAGTTATTTATATGCCAATGATCCCACAAGCTGTTATTGGTATGTTGGCGTGCGCTCGCCTTGGTGCTATTCATTCGGTGGTATTTGGTGGGTTTGCTGCACATGAATTGGCTGTACGCATTGATGATGCCAAGCCCAAACTTATACTTAGCGCCTCATGCGGTGTTGAAGTAAACAGCATTATTGAATACAAACCACTTATTGATAACGCAATAGAGCTTGCTGCGCACAAAGTAGAACACTGCGTTATTTATCAGCGCCCACAAGTAACCGCCACTCTTAAGCCTAAACGAGACATAGATTGGACTCAGGCAATGCAAACTGCTGCAAGCGCAGATCCGGTGCCTGTAAATGGTGACGATCCGCTTTATATTTTATATACCTCAGGCACGACAGGCACACCCAAAGGCGTAGTGCGCGAAAATGGCGGTCACGCAGTGGCACTGCAATACAGCATGGAAACCGTTTATGGTATGAAGCCCGGCGACGTATTTTGGGCAGCGTCTGACATTGGCTGGGTAGTTGGGCACTCTTATATAGTTTACGCGCCGCTAATGTATCGCTGCGCGACCGTATTATATGAAGGTAAACCCGTTAAAACGCCCGATGCTAGTGCATTTTGGCGCGTGGTTGAAGAATATAAAGTAAATGCATTATTTAGTGCCCCCACCGCCTTTAGAGCAATTAAAAAAGAAGACCCAAATGCCAATGGTTTTAATCAATACGATACCTCTAGCTTAAAACGTTTGTTTTTAGCCGGCGAGCGATTAGATCCTCCCACTTACGAGTGGCTTAAAGAAAAAACCAAACTGCCAGTGCTCGATCATTGGTGGCAAACAGAAACCGGCTGGGCTATTGCTTGTAACCCTGTAGGGCTTGAGTACTTAACAACAAAACCGGGCAGCTCTACCGTGCCTACTCCAGGTTTTGACGTGCGAATATTAGATATGGATGGCAATGAATGCGCAGCTAACGAGCAAGGCGCCGTGGTAATTAAACTGCCACTACCACCGGGTTGCCTACCAACAATTTGGCAAGATACCCCGCGTTTTAAAGCAAGCTACCTAAATGAATACGAAGGTTATTATTTATCTGGCGATGGCGGCTATATTGATGAAGACGGCTACCTATTTATTATGGGCAGAACCGACGACGTTATAAACGTAGCAGGGCATAGGCTTTCTACCGGCGAAATGGAAGAGATAGTAGCCGCGCACCCTGCTGTTGCTGAATGCGCTGTTTTTGGTGTAAACGATCCTCTAAAAGGGCAGCTTCCTATGGGAATGATCGTGCTTAAAAATGATTTTATGGGCTCAAGTACCGACGTGGAAGAAGCGCTTGTTTTAAGTGTTCGTAATCAGATTGGCGCTATTGCGTGCCTTAAAAATATAGTTAGCGTAGATAGGTTACCTAAAACTCGCTCGGGTAAAATACTGCGTAAAAATTTGCGCCAACTAGTCGATGGCGAAGAGCTACAAATACCTTCAACCATAGACGATGCCAGTATCTTTGAAGAAATAAACCAACAACTAACACAAAGATAAACCCAACCAACCTATCTAAAGCCATTTTTATAATGGCTTTTTATTTCATCCTTATATTTGATCCTTTTACTTAAGTTTAGGCTTAGGTTTAAGTTTTAATTTAACTAACAACTGAAATTTTTTACGGCCTTGCACTCTCTTCTTTTAAACGTGTTATTAATTAATTTAAAAAGGAATGGTGTATGCCCCGCTTGCTACAAAAACTATTAACTACAGCCCTATTATTTATGGGCTTTGCCACACAAGCCTATGAAATAGAAGACCTAGGCAATGGCTTACACCGCTTTATAGACGACAGACACCGCTCAGTATTTTTAATCACTTCTGAGGGCGCGATTGTTACCGACCCACTTAATAAAAAAGCCGCCACCTGGTTAAGCGAGCAAATTAAAACTCGCTATAACGTGCCTGTAAAATATGTAATTTATAGCCATAATCACAGCGATCATATTTACGGCGCCGAGGTATTTAAAAGCCCGCACACCACGTTTATAGCGCATAAACTCGCTGCGCAAGATATTAAAAATACACAAATGAAAACGGTAGCGCCCAGCCTTATTTTTGATGACGAGCTACTACTTACCCTTGGTGAGTCAACAGTAAAACTTAACTATCATGGTCCAAACGATGGTCGTGGTTCGGTTAGTATATTATTCGAAAAGCAAAAAACGTTATTTGTGGTTGATTGGATTGTTATTGGCAGAATGCCATGGCAAAAACTGTGGAGTTACGATATTCAAGGCATGATTAACTCAACCCAAGCGGTACTCAAATATGACTTTGATACTTTTGTAGGTGGTCATGCCGATATTGGCAGCAAGGCAGATGTAGCGCGTTACTTAAGTTATTTAGATCTTTTATATAGGCAAGTAACAGCAGGCGTTTTAGCCGGTAATACGCTTGACGAAATTAAACAAAATGTAAAGTTAGACCAATTTAGTGACTTTAAACAGTTTGATGCATGGTTACCGCTTAACATAGAAGGCGTGTACGAGCGTTTAATGGAAGAGTCAGGCATGGGTTGGCGCAGCGATTTATAAGCTTTAGTCTAATAATCATTGGTATTGCCGTATTTAACGCAATACCAATGTATTCATTAATTAAGGTTATTACTGATCAAACCTTTTTAATCTATCCCAATTACTTTAAGTAGTAACCTACATATAAACCGAGTAAGTAGTACTCCAAAAGCTCGCTAACGTTGCCAACATTTACTGCGTCTAGCTCATTTACACACAACCACGCTTTGGAAATAACCATACTTTATAGGCTGGGTATATTTAGGTATTTTAAAAACTTCTTAGGTTTACCAAGCATTCATAGGGATTTTTAAAGGTACTTGGCTACCATCTTCATTCTCTAAAAGTAATTGTAAAATCTCTCCAGACTCCTTGCGCATTAATTCTTTTGCTTCACTGGCAGGGCAGCCTGGAATTTTACAATTTTCTATAGAAATTATTTTTTGCCCAGCAACAATCCCTGATTTTTCAGCGGGTGAATTAGGTTCTACTTTTTGAATAATAAATGACGTTACCGTCGGGCTAAAAAAACCATCAGTTCCAACGTTCCCTAAAACTCCAAGTTTAACCTTCTCTGCAGCCAAGGCATTGAAAGAAGTAATTGAGATTAAAATAATTATGAATTTGAACATATGAATTAACACTCCATGTAAGTCTATCGTTAATATTCTTTACTATTTATAGTTTTAACACATTACTATCACTAAGTTTTTTATATTCTCAGCGTTACATTAAATATTTTAGATATAAAAAAACTCAAGGATTAAAAAAAGCGTATTAACTAAAATCGACCACCACTTCATAACACCCAGGCATATCGTTTACTTCGTATACCCAACCGTGTCGTTTTATTATTTTTTCGCTTAACTCCAGCCCTAAACCGTAGTCAACATTAGCGGGCTTATTTTTATTATTAGTAGCGTGCCGTATTAGTTTGTACGCTTTATTTACTATAGAGATCTCGCTGCGCAATATACCATTACCTTGATAGCTTGACTGGCTGCTTCATGCAGCAAGCGTACAACTAAGCGCAAGTAACAAACTGGTTAAGTGCTTTTTAAAATAAACCATTAATTATGCTTAATTCATACCATTACGAGCAGTTTATTAGGGCGAGGGTTAAAGATGAGTTAAATGGGCACACTTTATGAGAGTAAATACAAAAATTATTGTTACGCCATATTTAGCTATTTTTAGATTTTCTCTAAATACCATCTCAACAGGTGTTTTTAAGATTGTAACTACGTTACTGCGTTTTTATGACTCCTTACTACATCACTTCTACTTTATACCTCCCATATTTATGTTTGAGTACGTCCTCAGCCTCAGAAAAACATACAACACAGGTATTTTCTACTCTTAAGCGTAGCTTCTCTGCCCCCCCCCTTTGTGAGCACCTCTTTTTAATTTCAAAAAATATAAACTATAGCCATTATTTATCGTCGGATATAAAAACGCCCATGTTAGTTAAACTATGGGCATTGCTTGAAATACATTTTAAGCGTGGGGTTACAAACCAAACACAACCTTTTCACTTTTCAGCATTCGGCTGCTTAAAAAGCTAAACACGCTAAATAATATTAATGTAATCAAGGTAGAAAGTACTAATTGTGGTACTGGCAATGGGTTACCTTTGATAAACTCAATAAGTGCATATTGCTGAGCCGCAATAGGAACCCACTGTATAATATCGGTGGCAATGTCATAGGTAGTTATCATACTTAGCGACATAGGAATAAATAACACCATAGTTACATATGACTGTGCCTCTTTGAACGACTTTGCCATAAACGAAACAAATACCTGCAAGCTTGCCGACATTAATGCAATAGGTAAGCATACTGCAAAACAAAACAGCATAAATGCTGGGGTAATAGTGATACTAAAGCCGAGCTGTTGCCAAGGTACTAAGCCGTATGTAATTTTAGATACAATTAAAATGATTACGAGTCCTAGCATCGAAAAGCTGGCAATAGCAGCCGATTTAGCAAGTACAATTTGTAAGCTACTCAACGGATGGCTTAATAATAACGACAGCGAATTACGTTCGCGTTCACCGGCGCTAGTATCTATAGCTAGGTTCATCGCAGCGTAAAATACCGTTAAAATTATAGACAACGTAGCAATGCCTAAAAACATACCGCCTTTAGAGTCTGGAGTCGCCTCATCATGCGTCTCTACCGCTAAGGTACGCATAATGCTTGGATCAATGCCACGCGATATTAAACGTAAACTAGCCACTTCAGCGTTATAACTTGCCAGAGCTTTTTCAATACGATTTATATGCTTACCAAGTTTATCATTTGATTTATCAGCAATTAATGTAACTGTTGCAGGGCGACCTTCACGCATATTTTTTTGATAGTCATCACTAATATTTAATGTAATAGACTTGAGTAGTTCGTCATTTTTATCGTTTGTACTCTGTATTTCATTGGCCTTTAAATGCGCAACTAAACTAGGGGCTTGCTCCGCATTTACTATGGTGATTTTGAGCCCTTCGGGCGATGTAAGCTGTTGCAGTAATACACTTAATAGTAAACACATTGCAATGGGAGTACCTATTGCGTAATACAAGCCCGCCATCACTGAACGTTTGTCTCGACTGGCATCAATGATTTCTTTTTTATAGAGTACTTTTAATAAGTTAATCATGCTGCTATTCCTTCATCACTACCAATTAGCTCAATAAATGCTTCTTCTAGTGTGGCTTTTCCTGCTTTTTCACACAGTTCATCTACCGAACCTTGCGCTATTACTTGGCCGTTAGCCATGATCACTACGTGGTCACATAATGCGGCAACTTCTTGCATCACATGCGATGAAAAAAGCACGCAATGTCCTTGTTCCTTTAGCTGTATAAGTAGATCTCTTAAAATACGTGTGCTCATTACATCTAAGCCGCGTGTAGGTTCATCTAAAATAACGTTAGACGGATTATGTACCACAGCCTGTGCTAAAGCGGTTTTCATGCGTTGGCCTTGTGAAAAACCTTGGCAGCGGCGATCCGCAATATCGTCCATATTTAATTTTTTTATTACCTCACTGGTTGCTGCTTTCGCTTTTACAGACGAAAGCCCGCTTAATTGTGCAAAAAAGGTAATATATTCTCTAGGTGTTAATCGCTCATACAGACCACACGGATCAGGAAATAATCCTAAATTTTTCTTAGCTTCCATAGGATTTTTTGCTACATCTATGCCGTCTATTTCGGTTTCACCGCTGTCGGCTTTTAATAACCCGAACACGGTACGTAAACAGGTTGTTTTGCCTGCACCATTAGGTCCAAGCAAACCTGTAATTTGGCCATTTTTCGCATCAAAGCTTAGGCCGTTAAGGGCGTTAACATCGCCAATTTTTTTAGTTAGATTAGTTACCTTAATCATACCTTTACTCCATACTTTGAATTGTTGAACTGGCTGCGCCATTTATATTCATAAAAAACTTTTTATCGTTATTGTTATTGATACATTTTGTATCTATATCTTGCATATTTTGTTGATTAATAAACTGAGCAATTATTTTGGGCGCGCATGTTTGTGAGCCAATACCATGAGTTGCCGAAGGTGACACCAAATGAGTGGCATTTTTCATATTTACCATTGCCAACTCAGCCCAACTTGCAGGGGTTGCAGGGTCTCGCCCACCAGAAAGTAATAGAGTAGGCACTTCAGTCGTCACGGGCTTATAAAAGCTCTTATTTACTGGGGTTACATCCCAAATTGGGCACATTACATCAAACCCTTCAATCATCATTTTTCCCATGTAGCTTTTATTATATTTTGAACGCTTTTGCTCATTAAGCTGCGGCCAATCTTCACCACATACAATGGCATTGTGCATGCCCATTGCGAGCTGTTCAGTTATATCAACGCCCGACATCAATCCAACCCATGGCGAAAAATTACCATTAGCGGCTTGGCTAATTGCCAAAGGCAAAATTGCTCGCATTGAGTGGCTATAAAGTGCCATACGTATTGCGCCAAAAAACTTAGTTTTAGTCACCACTAGCGTTATGTTTTTGTATGTACGCGGGTGTTTCACTGTTGTTTCAATTGGCTGGCTATCTAACTGCGTCATTAAGGTATTAAATTGATTTTTTAACTGTGGATACTGTGAATTACAAAGCGTATTACTTTCACAACGTGCAAATAAAGCCGCTAACGAATCATCAATAGCTGCGCCTATTGCAGCCAAGCTTTGCTGCATAGGTACAACCCCATCCAATGTACTCGTTAATACTGAATTTGGAAATTGGCGGGTATATTCTTGCGCAATACGTGTACCATACGATACCCCGTACAAATGCAGCCCTTTATAACCTAAAGCTTTACGCACAGCTTCAAAGTCTTTTGCAGCAACAGGTGTTGAAAAGTGACTTAAATCAATATTCAGCTGCGCTTTACATTTTTGTGTTTCTTGAGCGCCCAGTAATGCGAGATCAGTCATTGAATCGTTAAATGCAAACTGTGTTTGCAGGTCATTACTTTCACATTGCAACTTATTTGAGTAGCCAGTGCCGCGTTGATCAACCAATAAAATATCACGCGTTTCGCGGACAAATCGTAAATTACGATTAAAAATAGCAGCTAGCTCTATTGCGCCCTGCCCTGGGCCACCAGCAAAAGCAAGCGCTGCTTCATCAGGGTGGCTAGGTTTAATAGCTGGAATAATCGCAAAGTTAATGTCGATTTCGCCATCAGCGCTGCTATCTGAGAGAGGGCGCTTAATACTGCCACACATTAATCTATCGGCTAACCCTTCCATATAACATGGGGTTAAAGCTGTATGTATTTGATCATTACTTTGAGCAAATACACTACTGCCACTTCCCGCTAATATTGATAAAAGCGTTAGCTTAGTTAGTTTTTTACGTAAATTAAACATGGTTTCCATTACTTTTCCCTTGTTGCTTTTTACACTCAATATGATAACTTTAACTACAGTGTATCGGTGTATTAATGTATTAATACAGTAGAGAAAGAATAATGTTAGAATTTATTAATGTCAACCCTAATAGTGGCGATCCAATTTATAAACAATTGCATGAACAAATTGTGCGGTTGATTGTGGGCGGGCAATTATCGATAGGCGAGCAATTACCTTCAGTAAGAAAAATAGCTGAGCACTTTTCGGTTAACCCTATGACTGTGTCGCGTGCGATAAGTCAATTGGTTGAACAAGGTTGGTTAGAACGAAGGCGTGGGCAACCAACCTGTGTTGCGCAAAAATCACAGCAGCAAACACAACAACAAGATACGCTATTATTTAATGGTGCCGATCAACTTATTCAGCAAGCCAAACAACTCGATGTATCGCAAGCTGTTTTAATAGAATTAATTAAAAAGCGATGGAAATAACCCCTATGGAACAACCACTCCTTAGCTACAAAAATGTATATAAAACAATTAACTCAAAAAATATTCTGAAAAATATTAATTTAGATGTGTATCCAGGTATGGTAATTGGCTTACTCGGTAAAAATGGCGCAGGTAAAACGACTTTACTACGCTGTGCACTTGGATTAGTAACTCCCGATATGGGTGATATTAGTGTTTTTTCAGAGCCAAGTTTACAAATTAATGCTGAAAACAAAGCTAAAATTGGCTATGTTGCTCAACAGTCATTTGGTTATGAGGGGTTTAAAATAGCCGATGCATTGGCACTACATCGTAGTTTTTACCCTAACTGGGATACCGAGCTTGAAACCAAATGGCTAGGTCGGTTTGAACTTTCAAGCACCGCTGCAATTAGCAACTTATCAATAGGTCAAAGACAAACACTTGCGTTAATTATGGCAATGGCATATCGCCCTAAATTACTTATTTTAGATGAACCAGTTGCAAGCCTAGACCCTATTGCCAGACGCGAGTTTATGAGCGATTTGTTCGATCTCGCACTCGATTCCGGTTCGGGGATTTTGTTTTCATCACATATCACTTCCGACATAGAGCGCGTTGCAAGCCATATTGCCCTTATAAAAGAAGGTGAACTGCTGTTATTTGATGAACAAGATGAGATTCGCGAAACTATCCGAAAAGTTAATTTTACCGATAACACCATTAACTTAACTGCTTACACTGTATTAGCTCAAAACAAAAATTCGGCCATTATTTATGGTTATAACAACGAAACAATTGATGGCGCATTGAGTATTAATCCGCTTTCTTTAGAGCAACTGTTTGTGGAGCTACATGCATGAGTTCGCCACAAAGCCGTAAGTGGTACCAAGGTTGGAGCGGTTTATGGTTAAAAGAAGCCGGTCCCGCTAGTTATTTTGTGCCATCAATATTTGCGACTATTTTTTCCCCCCTATTTATTGGTAGTGAACCTGTTATTCTTAATCTGCTCGCAATGTTTGCGATTATTTGCATGTACGCATCACTTGCTTTACAAAGTATTCGCTTACAAGCCACAGAGTGGCAGGCGCTAGTTGTTGATTATTGCCAACATATAACGCAACAAGGCAAAGTGTTTATTGCAATAATAAATGGTTTTATGCTGATAAATGCAGCTATTGAGCAGAGTATTCATCTTTTATCTACTATCTTTGTAGCGAATACACTTGGTTTAGGGCTATGGCTTTTATGTAGAGTGAGCAGTCATTTATTTACCCTTGGATGTTACATAATATTCACCACAGGCATTATAAGTTGTGTGTTATTAGAAAAAACACCTATTTTTTTAATCCCTATAGCTATTGTTACTTACTTAGTCCTATTAGTATTTAGAGATAAATTTGGCCAACCATATCACTTTAGCAGTCATGCCTTTGCTAATTATCGTCATGGTGTGCAATCGGGGTGGTCGCCTGTTCCTGTTGGTTTTTTATCAAGTTACTCTAAGTATTTAAATAAACAGCTCTTCCCTTTGAGTTACTTTGTAGGTCCTTCACTATCTCAATTTGCTATTTTGCTAGTAGGATTGAGTGCCAGCGCAATAATCATTAACTTTTTTTACGATATATCTAAGCACTCAATGTTTAGTTTAACAAATGTCTTGCTTGCGCTATTCACGCTTTGCCAATGGAGTCGATCACAAAGGACGCAGTCATGGGAATTGCTTTACACTCTCCCTATTTACAATAGCACTGCACAAGCAAAAAGCGCTTTTATTCAAAGTGCATTAAAATTTACAATTTACGTAGGAATATTTTGTTTTATTGTTACTTTGCCATTAATTGGACAACAACAATGGCAGTTTGTATATGCAGCTAATTTTTCACTTACAGCATGCGCAGCTTTTTTAGCTAGTTTTATAATTGGTAACATTGTTAAAAACACCAGTATTATGGGTATACTTTTATGTTTTTCATATGGCGGCCACATGGCTTTAAGTACTTACATCATTCAAAGCGATAACGGCTTTACAGACCTTGTTTTGGTAAGCTTATATGTATGTTCATTAGCATTATTAAATCGTTTCTCTGCAAAATATTTATAGCTTGAATTAAATAGGAATAAACCAAGTAATGATAAAATTAGTGCTTATTTACATATCGTTATTATGCTGTAGCTTTTCAACAAGCGCGCTGGTGCTCGTTAAAAAAAACACCCTGTATTACAGTGGCCAAATTACTGAGGTTCAAAATAATAAAGCTTCTGAACTTTTAAAAAGCAATTCCTCGATAAACGCATTAACGATTACCAGCGGTGGCGGTAACATCGATTTTGGTATGGATTTAGCTGACTTGATCGCCGCTCATAAACTTAGCGTGAGCATAAAAGACTTTTGCTTTTCATCTTGTGCTAACTACATACTACTCGTAGGGCAACCGACAACCATTGAGAAAAATGCAATAGTTGGCTGGCATGGCGATGCAGCCTCTGCAAAATGGCTCGACAGTGATATAGACACTATGGTCAAAAATTTAGATGAACCAAAAAAAAGTAAAAAATGGCAAGTACTCCGTGCGCATTATGATCAGGTTATAGCCAAAGCAAGTAAGCGAGAACGAGCAATGTATAAACACTTTAATGTAAATCATGACCTACTTACTGTTGGTCTTGAGCCAAGTTTACGCAAAGCAGCAATAAAAAAACATGCGCGAGGCTGGACATACTCACCCAAAGCACTTGCGTCTTTAGGTGTTAAAAATATAATTTTTAATCAGTGGCAACCTCGTTCCGTTAAGCACTTCCCTTTATTAATAATAAAAGACGTTAATTAAAGCTTAATCTATTGTTTGCTAAGGAATAACCATTCAGCCTTAGCAAACTACCATTCTATTTTTTAGTTTATTTAAACCCCTTAAACTTTATTTCATCCAATAAATCACTTTAATTTATCATATAAATTACTTTTCCCATATGAAATGCAATTGATATGCGTTATCATTTGCAACATCATTAACCTTTATTGTTCAACAATCATGAATAAGCTAATTCAACTCACACCTATATTATGCACTTTAATTTTAACTGGTTGCGGTGGTGGCTCTAGTAATAAAGCACCTTTATTTAATGAGCCAAACCTAAGCTTCACTTTAAACGAAGACACCTCTTTTACTGCTCAAGTAACAGCCACCGACGATGACGTCCTAAGCTATACACTTGCTAACGCGCCAAGTAATGGCATCATAGCAGTAGAGGCTAACGGTGAGTTTACTTACACACCATTTAGTAATTATTTTGGTGACGATACGGCAACCATAAGTGCAAACGATGGCAGTTTAACGGCAAATGTAGTAATACGCTTTGCTATTGAAAATGTTAATGATGCTCCTCAACTTCTCGCCACTAACGTGTTTGTTACTTCTTCAACCACCACCGAAGGGGTTATAACCACACAGGACTTAGATGGCGACACCGTAACTATTAGCCTAATTACCCCACCAAGCAATGGCGTAATGAGCATAAATAGCACCACGGGTGAATTTACCTATGAGGCACAAACTCTAAGCAGCATTGATGAGCAATTTGAAATTAGTTACACAGATGGCCTAATTAGCGAGCCATTAACGGCTATTATTTCGCTAAGCCCTTCTTATGTAACTAACGAAGACAAACTTAATTATTACTACAGCTCTAGCTTATCTCACTTAAAACAAGCAGATGAGTTAAGCGTAAATATTGCTGATGAACTTTCTCGATATGACGTATACGCAACACAAGCTGCGGCCTATGCGCGTGCAGGTTTTTTAGATACTGCTAACGACTATTTAGCACTTATAAACGAGCAAACGGCGCGTTCTTCGGCACTAAAAGAGGTAGCGCAAGCACTTGATGAAATAGGCCAAACAGAGCAAGCAAACGATTACCGCGTCCAAGCGGTAGCGGCCTACAACCAATACTTAGCTGATAAAGGTTTCGATAACATTGCCTCATCAGACGCATCAGTACTTTACTCTTTAGTAAAAAGCTACCTAGACGCCGATCAAGTCTCGCAAGCAAGTAATTTGTTGAATACAATTTCGTTATACGCTGAGCAAGTACGCGAAGACGAATACACATCAAGCTATGGCTACTTTTTAAATAGCGTACGCTTATCAATAGATGATGCCCTACAAAGCTATGCACAAAGCCTAGATGAAAGCGATTTAACTCAAGCCAAATTACTTGCCAATAACTACGCGCAACTTGCGGTAAAAACGGGTTACAGACTTGTACGTAGCGGCGAATACGAAGGCCAACCATACGAGCAATACAAAACGTTGCACGGGGCTTGGGCTGCGCAATACCTTTATAGAGCTGGCGAATTTGAAGCAGCAAAAGATTACACTAACCAAGTCCTTGCTATGTATGGCTCTACCGGTTTTGATAGTAACTACGCCTACTCAGCGTCGCCATACAGCGCCGCTACATTAGATAACTACACTTACCCTATTCAATTTTTAGCGGGCTTAATTGAAGGCTTATACCAAAGCGACGAAAACCCAGCAATAACGCTGTCAGACAGCGAAACCGATATAAACAACGCGCAAGAGCAAGTATATGGCTTTAATATAGCTAACCGCCTACTTGCCGGTGAAGATATAACAAGTGCCGCAGCACAAGCTCGCAGCTTTTTTACTGAAAATGACGACTACAACGAATTTTTTAGAGCACTAACATCGCTTGATAACGTCCCAGGCACAGGCCTAATTTTAAGTGAGGCCGGCAGAAACGACTTAGCACAGCAAGTATTTACCTATGCGGGCGACTTTTTAGCCTCTGATGAATACATTAGCAAAGAGTCATCAACCACGTTTTTAACGGGTTTTAAAGGCTGTAAGTCATTAGTAAGCTTAACAGCGCGAGTTGGTGGTGATACAGCAAGTGCAGCTAATAAATGTTTAACCATACTTAATACGCTTAATGATGGCGACATACGCACGCTAAGTAATAGCTCATCAATTACGGCGCATAATCAAGTAATAGTATCGCTAATTGAAGGCGGCTTAGCGGAGCAAGTAGCTGGTGTACACAATCAACTACTTAGCTACATTGCACTAGATGAAGATACCGAAGACAGGTTTGAAGCCCGTCTAGAAACATTAGGTTATTTAGTTAATGCCAACCAAACATCACTGGCAAGCACCACCTTAAATGATGCCATTGCCGAAATAACGCCTGCGTTAAATGAGTTAACAAGCGATCAGCTAGAAACTATATTAGCCGCTGTTAAAGCTGAAGTCATTGGTTTAGAAGCGGCTACAGGCGGGGAATTTGAACGTTACTCTATGCTTTCAAGCATGGGCACAAACGCGGCCAATATAAGTGATTTTTCAGCAAATTATAGTAATGCAAAAAATCAAGCAAGCACGCTTTTAAATACGCTTGAGCCTCTTATTTTGGGTTTTGCCAATACAATTATTGCCGACAACATGGAAGATTTAGTTAACAGCTTTACGTTAATTAACGATATTACCAAAGCACAAAGCCTAATAACTAATGGCGTTAATGGCGAGGCTGATCAGCTTGAGCTTTACATAGGCATGACCAACTTAGTTGCTTCACGCGATGACTTTAGAGGCATAGCTATTGCGAGCGTAGACACCGACCACGACGGCTTACCTAACTTCTTTTTACCTAATAGCAGTGATGAAGACATAGCCTTAGCTGGATTAATAGCCGACCAAGACGCTGATAATGATGGCGTAATTGATAGCGAAGACACAACCCCACTAGGTATTTAACAAAGAGCCGAAATATATGCAGACACCGACTACCCTCGCGTGTCTGCTTTTGCTTTCTCAGGGTGTATACGCCGCAGAACCGCAACAGCAGACAGAGCCAAAACCACAGCCATGTAACGAACTTAAAAATGAGCAAAAAGAGCGCTGTGAAGCACTTGAGCACATTGAAGTAAAAGGCCAGTACATAGGCATAGAAGTACCCGAAGTTATTGGACGTTCTTACTTAAATCGTGACTTTATAAACGCCACACCTAAAGGCAACGGCGATATAAATGAACTAATTGCCCTGCTCCCTGGCGTACAGCTAAGCAACGAGGCCTACTCTATTGGTAGCCTCGCAGAAATTAGCGCACCAGAAATTTCTATATCAGGTGCGCAACCTTGGCAAACGGGGTTTTCGTTAGATGGATTGAACTACAATAACCGCATAGACCCTGGCAGTTCATCTCGGTTGAGCTCATCGTCAAACGATGTGTCGGGCGGCGTACAAAGCATGAATGTAAATTCAGATGTAGTTGAATCAATCACAGTGTACGACCATAACATTCCGGCAGAGTTTGGTGGTTTTTCGGGTGGTATTGTTGATAGTAAAACTAAAAGTGTATTTACGAACGACAGCTATAGTTTTGGCGTACGTGGCAATCAAAGCAGCTGGGGGAGTTATCACTTTATAGAAGCCGAGCAAGACAGCTCTCAGCAAAGTGTTGACCAAAGCACACTTGAAGAACCTAAATACGAAAAAATAAGCTACAACTTACGTGCTAATAAACAAATTAACGAGCGCCATGGCTTAATGATGAGCGTTAATTACTTAACTAGCGATATTAGTGATTTGTCGTTAGGAGAAGTCAAAACGCAAAGCCGTAAAAACATTAATGCCATTGTAAAATATGGTTACCGTAATGGCTGGATAGACGCATTAGATTTAACTTTAATGTATTCACCTTACGAAGTAGATGACTTTATAACCGACGCCAAAGACAGTGACTTTCATTTAGAAGGTGGTGCAATTGGCGCCGTGGCGGCACTAACTGAACACTTTGATTTAGCAACGTGGCACAGTAATCTTAATTTTAGTATGAGCGACAGCAGCCGAGAAGGCCCTGCTCACTTTTATAACTGGCTACAAGCAAAAGGAAAAGATTGGGGGCAATACGCCGACCAAGGCGATGCGCAAACACGTTACTCTCGCCAAGGGGGTTATGGCGCGCTCGATAACACCCAATATACCACCAGCTGGAAAAATACCCTCGACTTTAAGACGTTTGAATTTGCTGGCACAGAGCACCGTATTAAAGCCGGTATTGAGCTTATTCGCCAAGAAGTAGAACGCGAACGTATACAAAATAGCTACGGCTATGACTCGCCAATTATATGGTCTAGCGCTAGCACGCCACTTAATTGCAGTGGCTATACACTTGACTGCCAAGCACTTGAAACAACTATATCGATTGACGAACTTGCAGCGCAGTTAGGCGGCGAAATTGATTTTAATAATAAAGATCACAATAAAGCGTACAGTAATAATGTAACAGCCACCGCGCAGTATTTTAATGGCCGTTTAGTAACTCCTGCAGAGTATATAAATGCAACCTTAAATCGAGCCTCATTTTATGCAACAGATAGCATTACATTAGGGCAATTAAATCTAAACTTAGGTATGCGCTACGAATATGATGACTTTTTAGCTAATCATAATATCGCACCGCGTATATCGCTTGGTTACGATGTATTTAACGACAACCGCACAATTATTAGCGCAGGCGTTAACCGCTATTACGACTCAGCTATTATTGGTTATAAAGTAAAAGAACAGCAGCGTTTTTCATACCGAGAGTACCGTCCTATCGAAAATGGCTACCTTCAAGGTTGGCTGCCATCTAACTACACGGGCGCATTTAAATACCGCTTTGATGATGTAAATACCCCCTACGATGACGAGCTAGCATTAGGCATAGCCCACTCCTTTGAGAAAGCAGGAAATATATCGCTTAAGTATGTAAAGCGTAAAAAGCATCAGCAGTTTTCTCAAGTTACCGACGAGGAAGCAGGCAGTGATGGTTATAAATATATTTATATGACTAACGAAGGTGATGGCAGCTCAGAGCGCTACTCAATATCGTGGAGCGCGCAGTTTGGTAGCCACTCATTATGGGCTAACGCCTCATACGCTGAAAACAAAATTTCAAACGACGAATACAGTGCTAGCGCTGAAAATACCCCGCTTGACGAACTTGTTTATTATGTAAATGCAAGTGGCAGCGGCAAGCTTGTAACGCTTGGGCAGCTTGCTCAAATACGTACCAACTTTGGTACCCCTGTTACAGGCGCACTTGGCTGGAATGTTGATTGGAGCGACTCGTTTAGTACAGGCTTAAACGTTACATATAGTGGCAGCTACACCAGCGCTGTAAGCACCGGCGCAAGTCAAAGCATTGGGCTTGAAAAAAGCTGTGCAAGTTGCCCCGTAGAATCAAGTTTAGCTGATGAATACGAAGAGCGAGAAATGCGCGCCAGAACCATGCTAGGGCTAAGTTTACGCTATAGCCATAACCTAACAAAAACTCAATCTATTGACATTAGAGCGGATATTTCTAACTTATTAAATGCCCGTACTTACACAGTAAACGAAGGTGCATCAGGCATTGAGCCTGGGCGTATGTTTTGGCTTGGAGTAACTTATAAATATGATTAAGCAACTTTGTGTAATTACATTATTACTCTCCTTTAGTATGCACGCTCAACAATACAGCAACAAAGAGTTACGTGGTTTGTATAGTAAGAGCCAAGTAAACTGGCCGGCCATTCAAACCAGTGATGAGCGTATAGTTGAGCCTCTTTCGTTATTGCCAATAGCTACTCCATTGCCAGAGCACGTTGCACTTGGTAATAAGCTTTTTCATGATCCACAGCTTTCGCGCGATAAAACCGTAAGCTGCGCAAGTTGTCATGAACGAGATAAGGGGTTTCATGATGGTCGTGCCACTGCTATAGGCATAAATGATCAAGTAGGCACTCGCAATACCCCTGCTATTTTTGGTATAGATCAGTGGCAAAGCTTTTTTTGGGATGGTCGCGCTAAAACAGCTGAGCAACAAGCACTTATGCCTATTAGCAATCCAATTGAAATGGACTTAGATCCACAAGAAGCCTTAATACGGGTCAATAAAGATAAAAGCTATACGGCATTTAATAAAAGTGCCTTTAATTCAGACACGCTTTCTATGGCACAAATGGCAGAAGCCCTCGTTGCATTTGAGCGAACACTCATTGCACCTAATACTCGCTTTAAATCATTTATTAATGAGGTTCAGAGTAATCCAAAAAAAGCGCTTAGACGTTTATCAGATAATGAATTAAACGGATTACATTTATTTAGAACTAAAGCAAAGTGTATGACTTGCCACAATGGCGCGCTATTAAGTGACAACCAATTTCATGGCACTGGCCTTCATTACTACGGCCGTAGTTTTGAAGATAAAGGCCGGTTTAATTTTACAAATAATCCAAGTGATATAGGGTTATTTAGAACCCCTTCTCTACTTGGTTTAACTGAAACATTTCCATGGATGCACAATGGACTTTTTGATGATCTACTAGGCATAGTAAATATGTATAACCATGGTGGAGTAAGACCTAAGCCTAGGAAAAACCAATTAAACGATCCACACTTTCCTAAGACGACGAAACTGTTAAAACCATTAAAACTCACCAAGCAAGAGCGTTTAGATCTTGTTGCATTTTTACGGATTTTATAAGTTTTGTAATTGCTCTATCAACCATTTATGAATTGGGCTGTTATTAGTACGTGGATGCCATGCTGCTATCACTTTAAAAGTAGGTGGAAGTGCCTCAACTTCTAGCAGTCTAACTTTACTATTTGGTAATAATCTTGAAGGGTAAAACGCGAGCATATCAGTAGTATGTAAAATGTCGGGCACCGCTGAAAAACTCGGTACCGACATAACAATATTACGTTTTAGCCCTTGGCTTTCAAACCATTGATCGTGCGACCCGCGTAAATTAGCGCGTGAAGGCGACACCACCAGCTGCGGGTGCGCTGCAATTTCCGACAGTGTTAAGGGCTCATCTTCAAACTCATTTTTACAGCCTGTAATACACAAGTGCTGCTCTTCTAGCAAAGTGACATACGCTAAGTTGTCAGGTATAAACTCTGGAAAGCTTATCAGTAAATCAAGCTCGCCTGCCGTTATAAGTTGATTAACGTTGTCAGACGCAAAGTCGCGCACTATCAGCTTTAAACCTGGCGCTTCACGGCGGGTAATATTAAATAATTGCGGCAATAAAGCCTGCGTGGCGTAGTCGGTTGCGCTTATGGTAAACACACCTTTATAAGTTTGCGGGCTAAACTGCTCAGGCTCTAGTAACGACTCTAATTGCTTTAAAATATGATTAACAGGCGCCTTTAGCCCTTGCGCTTTAGGAGTAGCAACCATGTTATTGCCTTGGCGAATAAACAAACGATCGTCAAATAAATCTCGTAGCTTTCGTAGTTGCTCACTAATAGCTTGTTGCGTTAACCCCATTTTTTTGGCTACTTGTGAAAGGTTTTGCAGTTCTAATAAGCTACTGAGTACTCTTAACTGCTTTATATCAAGCCGACTAATACCATTCATAATTGTATGCTGTACAAAAAAGTGTTGTTTCAAATTGTATCTTTAAATCTCTATGCTGCCAATGTCGCTTAACCACTATTTAAGCCTTTGTTTGCTTTATAAGAGAATTTAAAATGAAATCAGAATTAATTAACACCGCCCCTTTATTCTCATCAATTGAGCTTGGCCCTTTTACACTTAAAAACCGTATTGTGATGCCTCCTCTTACTCGCTCTCGCAGCACTCAGCCTGGCAATATCCCTAATGAATTAATGGCTGAGTATTACTCGCAGCGCGCATCGGCTGGTTTTATGGTTACTGAAGGCACACAAATAGAACCTCGTGGACAAGGTTACGCTTGGACCCCAGGAATTCACTCGCAAGCACAAATTGAAGGCTGGAAAAAAGTAACACATGCAGTACACGCTAAAGGCGGCGTTATTTTTGCTCAGCTTTGGCATGTAGGGCGCGTATCGCACACCACACTACAACCAAATTCAGGTAAACCGGTTGGCCCTTCAGATATTATTGCTGACAATGTAAAAGTCTTTATTGAAACCGCACCTGGTGAAGGCGCATTGGCTGACCCAAGTGAACCCTGCGCACTAACTACAACTGAAGTTGGTGAACTGGTAAACATGTACGCTCAAGCTGCACGCAATGCTTTAGAAGCAGGCTTTGATGGTGTGGAGCTTCATTGTGCTAACGGGTATTTAGTTAATCAGTTTATTTCTGAGCATACAAATAACCGTGATGATCAATACGGTGGAACACTTACTAATCGCCTGCGATTTTTAAAAGAAATAGTTGAAGCGGTAAGTGACGTTGTAGGCGCAAACCGTTTAGGTGTACGCTTTGCTCCTTTATTTGAAAGCACAGACGAAACACGAGTGTATTTAGGACTTGTTGAATCAAACCCTCACCATACTTATATACAAGCCATTAAAGTGCTTGAGCAAGCTGGTATTGCTTACTTATCGATTGCTGAGGCTGATTGGGATAACGCTCCCGATTTACCACTAGAGTTTTATAAAGCAGTACGAGCTGAATTTTCAGGTCGCATTATTTATGCTGGTAAATACACAGTAGAAAAAGCGGGGCGTATTTTAGGTGAAGGTTACGGTGACTTATTTGCATTTGGTCGCCCATTTATAGCTAACCCTGATTTACCAGAGCGTATAGCGAATAATTGGACGTTTAACGAAGCCGATGCAGCCACTATGTATGGCGGTACTGAAGTGGGTTATAGCGATTATCCGCTCTACGAAAAATAGTTAATTTAATTAAGCCAAGGAAGGCTTAATTACTAATTTCGTATCCATTTTTTGTGATACCACTAATCATTTTGGTGTATCAAAATATTCCTAAAATCGTCAAAAACTAGAGATTATGTCAAGAACCGTCAGTAAAATGTAAAAAGCTGTAAGCATAACTCCGTTTGCTGTTGTATGTCAGTTAACATTCAGTTTGAGCCGCTAGTATTGAACCCAGTTATGTAAAAACATAAACGAGGCAATACTATGAAACTTACTTTTTTACTACCTGCCCTGCTCGCCATTGGCGCAGTATCAGGCTCTGCGCTTGGAGCACAAAACGAGCGAGAGAATGATAAAAGCTTTAAACGCGATCACGACAAACGTGTTGAATATAAACGCGATGTACGCCGCCATGAAAAAAAGCAGCGTATTGAGCATAAAAAAGAAAAACGAGAAGACCGTAAACAAGAAAAACGTAGACTCGCAAAGTACAAGCAGGAAAAGCGTGAACAACACCGCTACAACCAGAGAAAATATAACTACTTAACAAACCATCATAATTCAGTCACTTACAGACAAAACCGATTTGTAAACCATTTACCACGCAGTAGCGCATCGATTAGGTTTAATGGTATTTCGTTTACGTTTAACGACGGCCTTTACTACCGTAAAGCTAAAAGAGGCTACCATGTTGTTAAACCACCTAGAGGTCTGCGTATAAATACGCTACCAAGAAATTATAGGCATTTTAAACACCATAATACGACTTACTACACTTATCAAAATGTATACTACATGGCGGATAATGATGGTTATACGGTTATTGATGAGCCATCAACTCGCCTTAATCAGGCAATAAAAGTGGGTAATGTAAAGGACTATCGCTTGGGTCAAACATACGACTCACTGCCTATGGCTGCACAGGCCGTAATAATTAACTCACAGCAGTATTTTAAATACGGCGATATTTATTTTTTACCGCAAATAAGTGACGATGAAATAAAATACCTCGCTATAAAGCTGGGGTGAATTAATTTATGTATATTGCTATTTAAACATTAAACCTACCACTCTCTCATTGAGCTCAATGAGAGAGTGGTAATAGCCCGTATACGCTAAATGGCTCTGATCAATAAAAGCAACAACGTCATTTTCGCCATTATTTTATAGTGTTAAAAAATACATTTTTATTGTTCTAACTTTAAACGTTGATGCCACTGAGCAATACTTTCGCTTGGGTATTGATCAAACTGCAGATCACCGTTTTTTATAGGCGCATCAACCCAATGAGCTTTACTGCCTAACATTAAATGAGTGCGCTCTGGTGGTATGGGTAACTCACTATCAATTGCACCAGCAAATGGGTGAACTTGATCTGGCCAACGCGCGTCGTACAGCCATAAATTAGCACTACAATGCTTGCAAAAATGACGCTCAGCAGGGCTGATTTTATTGTCTATTTTAGCGTGATAAATCGTTATATGCTCCGCACCTGTCACTTTTAATGTTTTATATTCTGCACTTAAATTAATAACAAAACCCCCGCTTCCTGCGGTTTTTCTGCATATAGAGCAATAACATAAATTGTAAGGATAAGGGTGTTTTGAGTTGACCGTAAATACCACTTTGCCACAGTGGCAAGCGCCATTAAGCTTCATAATATATCCAATTTTTTATTGTTGGCTTGAATTAATACCTTAACTAGGTGAGCATAAAAAAACCACAACAATTACACGCTGTGGTTTTTAAATTAATGAGCTTACTAACGTTTCCAAAATCTTAAATTACGCAATGTACTTATAAATTTATTGGCAGAGTCTACCTTTAAATCTATCCAACCATCATCTACTTTTCCATCAAGGCCTGCCGCTTTAAATAAAGGCTTGGCCTCATTTGTAAAGCCTATAAATTTCATATGTGCGTACGCATCACTTACAAAGTCTTTAGCTTCTGCTATAGCAGCTAGTTTTTCAGCTCCTTCTTCAGTGGTGAGCACAAGTACCGCATCGTATAAAACCGATGGACCACCATTAATAACCTGATCAGCTTTAAAGTGCTTACCTTTACTGCATTTAGCACCGCCAACTTGTGGGGCAATAATTTCAAAGTTTGCACCTTCACTTTTAAGTGCATTAGTAACCGATTCAAAAATTTCTGCATTAAAGCCATCACTTACTAAAATACCTAATTTACGGCCTTTGAAGGTGTTGGGCGCGTTTTTCAAAATACTCAACGCATCAGATACAGGTAAGTCTTTACGTGTTGGCATAGCAGCTTCAGCTGGGTCTGGCATTTCTTGCAAGCCAAGCCCTTCGGCAACTTTGTTTGCGAGGGTTTCGTCAATATTTAATAAATGCGATACCAAACGTTCTCGTATTGGCAAATGCTCAACTTTAGACAGCTCAAACACGTACGCAGATTGTATATGCGCCTGCTCTACCTCTGTTTGACTTAAATAAAATTGACGAGCTTGACTGTAATGATCGCTGAATGTTTCTGAGCGATAACGCAGTTTATCACCGCCGCTTACTTCAGGTTCCCTTGAGCTTTTAAAGCCATGTACTGGGCATTCGCGCGGGTTGTTTTCGTCGCCGCTCCATGAGTTGGGTTCGTAATTAACACGCCCTTTTGGATTGTGCATTGCCATGTGGCCATCTTGCTGAAAATGCCTCATTGGGCACTTAGGCGCATTAACCGGAATATGCGTAAAGTTAGGACCACCTAAACGCTTAGTTTGAGTATCAAGGTATGAAAAGTTACGACCTTGCAGTAGCGGGTCGGGTGTAAAATCGAGCCCTGGTACAATGTTTTGTGTACAAAATGCAACTTGCTCTGTTTCTGCAAAAAAGTTATCGACTACGCGATTAAGCACCATTCGCCCAACTATTCTAACGGGCACTTGTTCCTCTGGTATTAGTTTAGTGGCATCGAATACATCAAATTCAAATTCATCAGCAAATTGCTGATCAAACACCTGCACACCTAACTCCCATTCAGGAAAGTCGCCGTTACCAATTGATTCCCACATGTCGCGACGGTGAAAATCAGGGTCTGCGCCATTTAGTTTAAGCGCCTCGTTCCATACTACAGATTGCATTCCGCCTTTTGGTTTCCAATGAAATTTAACAAATTTCTCATCACCTTTGGCGTTAATAAATTTAAAGGTATGAACGCCAAAACCTTCCATAAAGCGCAAAGAGCGTGGAATAGCTCTATCAGACATTGCCCACATAACCATGTGCATTGACTCAGGCGATAAGCTCACAAAATCCCAAAAGTTATCGTGTGCGGTTTGCGCTTGAGGAAAACCTCGGTCGGGCTCTGCTTTAGCTGAATGAACTAAGTCTGGGAATTTCATCGCATCTTGAATAAAAAACACCGGTATATTGTTACCGACTAAATCCCAATTACCTTCTTGAGTATAAAATTTAACGGCAAAACCACGTACATCGCGTGCTAAATCCGGAGAGCCCTTGTTACCAGCAACAGTAGAAAAGCGCGTAAACACAGGTGTTTTTTCACCTTTGCGTTTAAAAATATCAGCACAGGTTAAATCTTCAAGCGTGTCGTAAGTTTCAAAGTACCCATGTGCCCCGTAACCACGAGCATGTACTACTCGCTCAGGAATACGCTCGTGGTCAAAATGAAAAAGCTTTTCGCGCAGTACCTGATCTTCCATTAAGCCAGGACCGCGTTTGCCTGCTTTTAACGAGTTTTGATCGTCGCTCACAGGGCAGCCTTGCGCTGTGGTCATTGTTGGGTAGCCATCAGATGCACTTTGGCGCAGCTCGCCGCCATTGCCTTTCTTACCTGCGTATTTAAATGATTCAGCCATGTCTAATCCTTCATTACAATTTAAGTGATTGGGGTCGTTTTTTAAAGTTTGCTTAACAGCAAAAACAACTGAGCTAAATGCAAAATAAAGACCAAACAGTAAGAGCAATAAAAGCGCGGGATACAGAGTGAAAATGATACTTTAAGTGGTATTAAAAATAGAAAAACTTACAGAGCCCTGTAAGTTTTTTCAAGATCAAAAAAAGGGCACTTTAAAGTGCCCTTGCGTTTAAATCGTTATAAATTTAGTTAATCTTTACTTTCGTTAACTAAAATTACTTTACGATGAGGGAAAGGTATTTCGATGTTGTTTTCATCTAGTGCTTTTTTAATTAACTCTGGCACAGTGTAAAGAATATCGAAGTAATGCTCACCCTTACAAAAAGGTCTTACTAAAAAGTCTACTGAACTGTTGTTAAGTGTTTCTACTTCAACAAAAGGCGCTGGATCTTTTAGTATGTGTGGGTGCGCTGCAAGTACGGCATCAATAACTTTACGTACAGCCGTTGTATCTTCACCGTATGCAACACCAAAATGCATATCAACACCACGAATTGGATGATGTGAATGGTTTATAATTTGCGCGCCCCAAATTTGACTATTTGGTATAATAACCTGTTGGTTATCGAACGTTTGTAAAATAGTAGTAAACATATCTACTTCTGTTACTTTACCAAAACGCCCTGCAGCCTCAATAAAGTCATTCACTTTATAAGGTCTAAATATTAGCAACATAACGCCTGCGGCAAGGTTCGACATTGCACCTTGTAACGCCAAGCCTATAGCAAGTCCCGCAGCACCGAGTAAAGCAATAATAGAGGCTGTTTGTACACCAAAGCGATTTAACACAGCAATAATAACGAACGCTAATATTATGTAGCGAGCCATGCTGCCTAAAAAGCGAAAAAGCGTATCGTCAAGATGAGTGTATTTATGACACAAGCCAATAATTAAATTGCGTACTTTACCCGCTAACCATAAGCCCGCAAGTAAAATTGCAATAGCTAGTAATATGTTGGTTGCCCACGTAATTGCAGCGGGTAAATATTGATTAATATCAATGTTGTTTATTATGTCTTCCATTATTTTTCCTGTTTTAAAAACTTTTAACTAATTTTAGCTAGTTTTGCTATACCAAGCGCAACAGTTTAACAAAAAATTAACCAAAGTACGAATATAGGTTCAGTTTTACATGTGTAAGCGCTTTGAAGGAGGGATTTCTTAACTACTGCTTTTAAAACGATGGATTGATAAAATATAATTTTAAGCCCTATTTAGCGCCAATATTTAATTAAAGATTATACCCAGTAATATCTTGCTATAACGCAGTTTGGCTCATATAGTCAGCAAATTATCACACCTTATTTTGAACATCTTTGTTTATGAAAGCTTCTGCTAGTGATTTTGGTACTTTATTAGGTTATGCACCTGGTAATGTTGCTGTTTACTCATCTGATTATGATACGGCTGACGAAAGCATTTATCCTAATCGTAGCGCCTATCGTAGTTACCTAGACGGTATTTACATGGGCTATAAATGGCAATGCGTTGAGTTTGCCCGTAGATGGATGTATCTCAACCATGGTTATATTTTTGATGACATAGCCATGGCTTACGATATTTTTGAGCTGCGTTCAGTGCGCGATGTAAATAGCCAAAATAGACTGCCACTAAACGCGTTTAAAAATGGTGCTAAACATCACCCTCAAGTAGGAAGTTTACTGATATGGGAAGAAGGCGGCGAGTTTGAAGAAACAGGCCATGTTGTTGTTGAAGTGCATGAAGATAAAATACGCCTTGCTGAGCAAAATGTAGGACATCAAATATGGCCAACAAATCAAAACTGGTGCCGAGAACTAAAAGCAAAAGTAACTAAAGATGGCGACTATTGGATTGAGTGCTCTTACAGCGACGCCACTATTTTAGGTTGGATGACACAAACTGATGAAACAGAATATGCTGAGTCAACGCCTGAGCTAAACACTGACTTATTTACTATAGAAGCCCATAAAGCAGCAGATACAGGGCAAGCAAATAAGTCATGGTTAAATATTGCGAATGACGATGAAGCTGCTTACGTAGAAATGATGCAAGGTCATAAACTTACATCCGTAGATGAAGATCAACATAATTACTTTGCGATATCTCAAACGGCGCAGCAAAGCATTGAGCATGCAACAAATGAGCTGCATGGCTTATTTATGCATGCAACCGACTATGTACTGCAGCACCCTGAGTTATTAAAAAAGTTTAATTTACCCGATGTTGTGCTTAATAAAATTCGCCAATCGTGGGATAACCGCTTAAACCAATTAATTACCAGCCGGTTTGACTTTGCCTTAACAGCAGCAGGTTTAAAAGTTTACGAATACAATTGCGATTCGGCATCGTGTTATATGAAAAGCGGCAAGGTTCAAGGTAAATGGGCAAAACACTTTGGTGTTAAAACAGGTGTAGATGCAGGCCAAAATTTATTTAAAGACCTCGTAAAAGCATGGCGTAAAAGTGAAGTAAAAGGTCTTGTTCATATTTTACAAGACGATGAACCAGAAGAACATTACCACGCATTATTTATGAAAGAAGCTATTGAAGCCGCAGGCTTTGAGTGTAAGTTAATAATTGGCTTAAGCACACTTCGCTGGAATGAGTTAGGCAACATAGTAGATGCAGATGGCGCACAACTGAGTTACGTATGGAAAACCTGGTCGTGGGAAACCGCACTTGATCAAATTCGTGAGGAATGCGAAGCTGATCAATCATTAGGTGATAACTTTGAACCACAATTCAAAGCTGGTGAAACGCCGCGCTTAGTCGATGTACTACTGCGTAAAAATGTCATGGTATTTGAACCGCTGTGGACATTAATCCCAAGTAATAAGGCCATTTTACCAATACTTTGGAGCTTGTTCCCTAATCATAAGTATTTACTTAATACCGCGTTTGAACTTAATGACGAGTTATTACAAACTGGTTATGTAGTTAAACCGATAGTAGGACGTTGTGGTGCCAATATTCAACTTGTCGATGAACAGCAGCAAGTTATAGAAAAAACAATGGGGCACTTTGCCGAGCAAGACCAGATATACCAACAACTATTTGCACTGCCTAAAGTAGATGACTACTTTGTACAAATATGTAGCTTTACGGCTGCTGGCAAATACTCTGGTGGTGGCGTACGCGTTGATAAAAGTATGATCATAAACGGTCATAGCGATTGCATGGCACTGCGTATTAAATAATAAATAATACTAAGCCCGCAATTTGCTGCGGGCTTAAGTTTGTGTGGCCCTTCCCTCTTTTAAGTTTTATGGCTATCTCAAGCGAGTTACTCCTGATAGAGTAAATTTATTAAACACCACAAATTAAGGTATTTCATGGCGAATCAATTTAATGTACTCGGCACACGCTTAAAACTATGTTGCGGTAATGGTGGCTACACACGTGAAGGGTTTTGTTATGTACCAGAATCAGATCTTGGCAATCACAGTGTGTGTGCAATTATGACTGATGAGTTTTTACAATTTTCAAAATCACAAGGTAACGATTTAATAACCCCGAACCCTCTTTACGATTTCGAAGGTTTAAAAGCCGGTGATAAATGGTGCTTGTGTGCAGTAAGATGGCTTCATGCTATTTCAGCAAACGTTGCGCCACCGGTGGTACTTGAAGCCACAAATAAAAAATCATTAGAAATAGTGCCGCTCGATGTTTTGAAAGCGCACGAATATATAGCCAACGTTTAAATACACCTAAGAGTAACTAAATCGAAGTCTGCATATTTTACAAATATATGCAGGCTTTTCAAAAACCCAATCTCCTCTTCAGCCTTAAAAACCTTAAATTAAAATATAACCATTTGTTTTTAAATTACTTTTCAAACAAATCAACTTACGGCATAGCAGTTGCTTTATTAAGCTTAAGTCACGCTCATCACGCAACATATATATGAGCAACACATTAGTTAAGTAGGAGAAATTATGAGTAACAATAACGAATCAAACAAAACAACTAAATTTACCGCGCCAGGTATGAGTGACGAATCAGCTCAAAAAACAATAGCTACCCTCGATAACCGCATGGTTGCATTGATAGACTTACAACTAACTTTAAAACATATTCATTGGAATGTAGTCGGACCTAACTTTATTGGCGTACACGAAATGATAGACCCACAGGTAGACATTGTGCGCGAAATGACAGACACCATCGCTGAGCGAATTGCGACTCTTGGTGGAGTACCAGTGGGCACTCCAAAATCAATTGTAGATCGCCGAACATGGAGCGAATACTCAATTGGTAAAGGGCTAGTGACCGAGCATTTAGCTGCACTTGATAAAGTATATAACGGCGTTAATGCCGATCACCGCAAAGCAATTGAGACTCTTTCTGAATTAGATCCTGTGTCTGAAGATATGATCACCAGCCAACTGGCTGATCTAGAACAATTTCAGTGGTTTATTCGAGCCCACTTAGAATCATCTACAGGCGAACTAAAAAGCTAATATATTTAAGCTAAGAAAGCCCAGCATTTATATGCTGGGCTTTTTTTTGCGTAAAAATCTATTTATCACTACCTAGTGTATCGCCCCCACCCCAGCTAGTACAAAATCAATATAAAAACAATAGAAAATTGGTATTACCAAAATAATTTTTAATTATTTTAACCTCTCCACTATTTCGCAAATTTATAAATCATTTAGAACTTTTAGTGGTCGCTCTTCCAATTCAATATCACTTAAAAAGTAAGCTAAACACGTATAAAAGTACGGCATAAAATTTAAAAATAGTACTAACAAATGTATTAAATAGTACAAAAAATATAAAAAACGCCTCTGGTAAAGATACTTTAATAAAATTCACTCAAAATATAAAAAACAAAAGCAAATCATAAGCCATTAAATTTATTAAATATAAAAAAACAAATGAACACTTTGTAATACATTTTGTGAATTTTTGGTAAACAAAGGTTGTAATAAAAGCTGAATTGGACTAATTTCAACCATACCACCTGTATGACACACTACAGGAAAAAGCAGTTAAATTGGTTAACCAAACCAAGTAACAACACACACAATGACGTTAAGTCGTACCCAAACGGGAGAGATACATGAAACTCAATCAAATTACTTCAACATTAACTAATAAACATAAAAGAAGTAGCTCTACAGCAATCAGTGCAGCAGCCCTTTTATTAATGGCTTCTTCTAATATTGCAGCGCAAGAGGCTCCAACTGCTTCAGAAACCGCATCTGATGATATTGAAGTTATTGAAGTAAAAGGCATGCTAGGTAGCATGAAAGCTGCGGCAATGCTTAAACGTACTGATGGGCGTATTGTTGATGCTATTGTTGCTGAAGATATAGGTAAATTACCAGACAATAACATTGCAGAAGCACTGCAACGTATTACTGGCGTATCTATTAATACCGACTTTGGTGTGGGTGACAGTGTTTCTATTCGTGGCTTACCTCAAAACCGTGTTGAATTAAATGGCCGCTCTACGATTGGTGACTCTCGTGACGGTATTAGCTTGCAAGATTACCCATCAAGCTTCTTAAAAACAGTAGAAGTAGTTAAATCGCCTACTGCCGATATGATTGAAGGTGCATTAGGCGGAACAGTGAGTTTAAAGACAGTTCGCCCACTAGAGCTGGATAAGCTAACCGGCGCAATCTCTCTTGATGGCGAATACGCTGATAAAACAGAGAATATTGCACCTATTTTTAGCGGCTCAATTGGTAACAATTGGGACTTTGACGAAATGGGTACTTTTGGTGCCATTGCTATGTTTTCATATCAAGATCGTGAAATTCGTCAAGATGAAACATCTAGCCGAGTTAAACCTCAAGATATCGAAATTAACGGTCAAGAAGGTAATACACCTAGTGGTAATGCCATTGTTAGAGATGAGCACAGTGTTGAACAATACGTAGAAAAACGTGAACGTACTGCTGTAAATTTATCTCTTCAGTGGGCACCAACATCTGGTAACGGCATGGTGTACCTTGATTTAAGCGGTACTAAGCGCTCTGGCGAGCAAGCTGGTAATTCTATTTTAGGTGTCGTTGGCTCATTATCAACAGATGCAAACACAACTCAAGGTGCTAACGGCGTAAACAACTACACGCTAACAAACGAATTTGGTATCCCAAAAACATACAGTGACTTTCGTGAAACCGACTCGTTTTCAAATGCACTTGGTGCAGAGTGGAACCTTACTGACAGCATAAAAATCTCTGGTGAAATTGCGGTAGCATCATCAGAAAGCGTAAGACCTGATTCTGAATTTACACTTCGTCCAATCGAAAAGTCGACCTTTGAAGCTAGCGGTGGGGTTGATTTAGTAAATCATTTATATGATGGTGCATTTTCGCAAAACGGTAATAAATTACCAAGCATCATTCATTCAGATCCAAATGCATTTACCGACCCACAAAACTTAGCATTACGTACTTTTAAAAGTGAAGATAAAAGAACAAACAATGATGAAACAGCGGTTCGTTTTGATATTGAAATGTTCGAACCTCTCAGCAGCTTAAGTTGGGTATCTAAAGTAAAAGCAGGTGTACGTGTTACTAACCGTGATTACGAATACGAACAATACAAAGTAGAAATTAAAGACATTTATAAAAATGCATTTAATGACTCAGATGGTTCATTAGCTACTTTATGGGTTGATGATTTCAATGCTGCATTTCCTGATAGCTTTACTACCGTTAGCCACGACAACTCTTTTGACCAACTAGGACACTCGGGGCAAAATGACCTACTAACTTTTTTAAGCTATAACGGTTTATCCAATCCAGCAAATACTTATGCTCAACTTCAACAATTGCTTGTAGGCACTAACCTAGCTTCAACGGGCAGCCTTTCAGACAACCAAAAGTTTCAAGATAGCGCATACCGCAATGTGGTTGAAGATACAGCCGCAGTGTATGTATCTGCATATTTAGATTTTGATGATATCACCGCTATTGTAGGTGGTCGTTATGTAACTACAGATTTAGAATCAAGCGTATTTCTTAATGGCGAAAAAGTAACTGGCGACAATGACTACAGCGACTTTTTACCAAGCTTAAACGTTACTTATAACTACTCAGATGAAACACTATTTCGTTTTGCTGCAGCAAAAGTTATGCGCCGCGCTGACTTTAGCGAGCTAAGCCCTGCGTTTGACGTTAACAACGACATTACGGGGGCAACGCAAGGCTCTATTGATTTAGAACCATACCGTGCAACACAATACGACTTATCTGTAGAGCATTACTTTGATGAAGGTAACGTAATTTCTTTCGCAGTATTTTATAAAGATGTTGAATCTTTCTTAAGCAACGAAAGTAGTTGTGTCGCTTCATCAAGCACTACTGCAGGTCAAAACGTGACTCAGTGGAACCAAGTATGTCAACTTGATGCAGCGGGTGTATCTCAAGACAATTTAGTTTACTCTGATGCAACTGACTTTCCAGTAGATGCTGACGGCTTTAACCATGTTGCAGGCTTACGCGACGCAGGACTAACGGGTATCGATACTGTTAAAAATGTAAATGGTGAAAACGGTTCAGTTCAAGGTTTTGAAGTGGGCTACCAGCAGTTCTTTACAAGCCTACCAGGTGCATTTTCTGGCTTAGGCATCAATGCAAACTACACATATGCAGATAGTGAGCAACCAAATGGCAATCCGTTATTAGATATCTCTAAAAACACTTACAACCTACAAGTATTTTGGGAGTACGAAGGGTTCTCTACTCGTATCGCTTATAACTATCGTGACAGTTTCTTGGATACTGAAAACGAAAAACGTGTAGAAAATATTAACTCCAATGGCAGCATTTCTGAAGATGGCACTGTTTATGGTAATAACTACCGTGACGATAGAGGTCAGTTAGACTTCTCTGCAAGTTGGGACATTAACGAAAACATTACGCTTGTTGGTAATGCAACCAACTTAACAGGTGAACCTTCGATCTATCTATCTGAACTAGGTGGTGCTTGGAAGTACACTGAAGCGGATCGTCGTTACAGCTTTGGTATTCGCGCAAAATTTTAATATCTCCCTAAAGTTTAGCCTGCTCCTTATTTTTATGAGCAGGCACTTTTTAAAACTATAAAATGGCGCGCGTGTTATCACAACGCAAGCGTCATTTTTTATATCTGTAATTTAACTGTTTTTCAGCATAACAATCCCACATTAATTATCAGCTCGTGCTTTAAAGTAATTTAAAATCATTATTAATTTAAATCATCCCCATTTATTAAAATAACCCCGTGCCCGCTATACTTATTTGAATATTAAATTTACTATCAAAACGTTGTAACTATTAACAGGAAAACTGAAGTGCTGTCGCGTTTATATAATTTTATGCCCGGTTTAAATACATTGCTGCACTATGAGCGACAATGGTTTGCTGATGATGTAAGGGCGGCGCTATCGGTAGCTGCAGTGGCTTTACCTGTTGCCATTGCTTACGCACAACTAACCGGTGTTAACGCCGCCGTAGGGTTATATTCTTGCATACTGCCAATGATGCTATATGCACTTTTCGGCACTTCTAAACAACTAATAGTTGGCCCTGATGCCGCAACCTGCGCCGTTATTGCAGCTGTAGTAACACCTATTGCTGCAGGTGACAGCTTTAAGCATTGGCAACTTGTTGTCACCATGACCGCTATGACCGGCTTTTGGTGCTTTATAGCCAGTAAATTTAAGTTAGGTGTATTAGCTGACTTTTTATCTAAGCCTATTTTAATGGGCTTACTAAACGGCGTAGCCATCACTATTATTGTTGGTCAATTTTCCAAAGTATTCGGTTTTACCTTTGACGAGCGCGACTTACTTGAACGCCTAGGTGGCGTACCCACATACCTAGCGCAAACACATGTTCCCACCTTATTAATGGCCTTGTTTACACTTGCTGTTTATTTTGCCATGAAGCGGATAAAGCCCACTTGGCCTTCGTCTATGTTCGCCATTACATTCGGTGCGCTTTTGGTATGGATTTTTGATTTAAAACAATTTGATATAAAAACTATTGGCACCGTAACTGGCGGGCTTCCTGTTTTTAATACCCCTGTTTTTGATTTAGGGGTTATTCGTGAGCTGGTGGTACCCGCACTTAACTTAGCCATTGTGAGCTTTGTAAGTATGATGCTAACTGCTCGTAGCTTTGCAGCTAAAAACGGCTACGACATAGACGCCGATAAAGAATTTAGAGCGCTAGGTATTGCCAATATAGCGTCAGCTCTTTCGCAAGGTTTTGCCGTCAGTGGCGCCGACTCATGCACCGCTGTTAACGATGCAACGGGTGGTAAAACGCAGTTAGTGTCTATAATAGCCGCTGCCATTATTACGCTCATAGCTGTATTTTTAACAGCTCCACTTGAATTTATTCCAAGTGCAGCGCTAGGTGTTGTGCTTATAATTGCCTCAGTTCATTTACTCGATTTAAAAGCGGTTTGGCAATTAAAGCGAAAAGATAAACAGGCATTTTATCTAGCCTCGGCCACCTTACTTGCGGTGTTATTTATTGGTGTTATCCCTGGCATCACGCTTGCTGTATTACTGGGACTATTTCAGTTTATCCGCACAGTAATGCGTCCAACTGACAATATACTAGGCGTAGATATAAACGGAGTTGTAAGAAGTTTAGATGCAACAGATAAAGCAAAAGCAGTCCAAGGTGTGTTTATTTATCGTTTTAATTCCCCTCTAACTTACTTTAATGCCAGCTACTTTAAACGCAGATTACTAGAGCAATACGCAAGACAAAAAGACGACACTCAGTGCGTAATAATTGATGCTGTACCCTGCTTTACTCACTTAGATTTAAGTGTAATGGCCATGCTTGCCGACTTAGACATTATATTTAAAAAGCGTGATATAAGGCTTGAATTAGCAGGTAGAAAACGCCAACTGCTTTCATGGTTTGAAATTGCAGGAATGACATCAGGTAAAGAAGGTATATACATCCACTCCGACTTATATATCGCCTTAAAAAGGAACAGCGTAAGCCAGCACTGTTTAGAAGTTAGTTTATTCGAATCAGCTCAAAACTAACGTACTACATAAATTTACTAGGAAAAAATACTGTCACCAACCGCTCCTAGACATATAAAATGAAGGGCATAAGGGAAATACATAACTATTATAGTTAATCTGTTTTTTTGCTTTAAAATATAGGGCTATGTTCAGCCCTATTTTATAGCCATCCTTTTTGTTTCGCTATACGTGCTGCATCTATTCGGTTTGTGGCATTTAATTTAGCTATAGCATCCGAGAGATAATTACGTGTAGTTCCCTCGCTTATAAACAACTGCTTGGCTATTTCACTCGTTTTAAGACCGTCACTTGCAAGTTTAAGTGCTTTGCGCTCTTTATCTGTAAGTGGATCTGAGTCATCCAATGCATTAATAGCAAGTTCTGGGTCTATCACTTTTTGACCTTGCATTACTTTTTTAAGGGCATTTATTAATTCTTCACTTGGTGCTTCTTTTAAAATAAAGCCTTTAACACCCGCCGAAAGTGAACGTCTGATATAACCTGCGCGGGAAAACGTAGTCATTATTACTACTTTAATTGATGGGTGTTTTGCAGCTATTTGTTCACTTAGTTCAATGCCATTTATATTTGGCATTTCAATATCGCTAAGTACAATATCTGGTAGTAATACGTTTGATAAACTAGATAGATGATCAAGTGCAGCTTGTCCGTCGCACGCCTGGCCTATTACTTCTATATTAAAGTCGAGACTTAGTAATGCCGATATAGCATCGCGAACTAACCCTTGGTCTTCTACTAAAAATACTTTGATCATATTTTTTCCTTTACTTGGTATTTTTAACTTTGCTTATGGCAAAGGAATGTGTGCTGTCAGTTTAAATCCATTTTGAATTTCAAATTTCACTTGGCCATTTAATTTTTCTACGCGCTGTTTAATACCCGTTAAACCATTGCCAGGAGTGATATTTTCACAATCACCGTTATTAAATAAATTTAGCGTTATGCTTTGTTTAGTTGATGTGAGATTAATATCGCATTGATTGGCTTTACTATGACGTAAAATATTCGTCACGCTTTCTTTAATAATTAAGCACAGCTCGCTTTCTATTACTGCAGGTAACACCGGTAAATTAAGCGTTACATTAGTGATAATGTTTTGCTCCTCTAAGCGCTGTTTTAGTTGCTCAACTTGCCCTGTCAGTTGCTGCTGTTTTAAATCGGTTACAGCGTGACGAACATCTGATAAAAGCGCACGGGCTAAATCGGCTACTTGGGTAATTTCATTTCCAGCTTGTTCAAACCGCTCAGCGTTATGTAATTTGTTGGCAAGCTCGGCTTTTAGAGCTATTGATGAAAGTGAATGGCCTAAAATATCATGTAAATCACGAGCTATTCGCTCTCGCTCTGCAATTGCTGCTAATTGCTCTAGTTGGTTTGCATTTTCTTGTTCACGCTTTTTATATTGACGCTCCCTTCTTGCTGCAATGCCGTAGCTAAATAACGCAGCGCATAAAATTAAAGCAATCGCTAAAAAGTACTGAACCTTTCCTATATCACCAATATATGCGCTTAATAAAACCGAGAATATAATCGCTAGTGCAGCATAAACTCTTTGACGCTTGCTGTATGCATAGCCTGCTATATAGGCTGCAAAGCCAAACAAGGTAGGAGTGCCAGTGCTGTAAAAAGTAGCACTGAAGCAAATTAATAGCATTGCTAAAAATAACTTAGTTACACCAGTACCTTTACAATTTATTGCTTTTACATATAAAAGAATAAAAGCAATATAAAAAGCTAAAGAAATAACGATTTGCTCACTCGTGAAATGAGCAAAATCGATTATCATCGGTAGTAAGTAAAAGCCAGTAAAAATTAGATGTCCATATTTCCAAAAACCTTTATCGCTTTGCTTAGAAAAGACACTAAGTGAACTCATGCTAATACCTCTGGTATATTATTTTTATTTATAATTTTGTTTTTATTACTAAATATAAATAACACGAAAATACATATCAGCATAAAGCAATATGCGTCACTAATAGTAAAATTTAATGTTTCTAGCGCTTCACTAAGAGTCAAACTAAATAAAATTAAGGAATTCATAACTACCTCCAATTAAGTAGAGTAATTATGCCAGTGTGCAAAAATAATGTGAGTGTGGAATGTCATTAACTTTACTGACATTTGTCATGTATTAAAAAAATCATCTCAAGAATTTTTAACCGATGCTAATATGCTAAAAAAGCATAACAAGGAAACTCAATGCAACCCCAACAGCAAAGCCTGCTTTATTTACATATTGCCGTATTACTTTTTGGCGGAACCGCTCTATTTGCAAAGCTCATTGGCTTAAATGCACTTGATATAACCGTCTATAGAACCGCAGTTGCTGGCATTGCGATTTGGTTTTTGCTAAGTATGCAAAAAAAACCTATTAAGCTTAATAAACCTAAAGATTATTTAATGGCTATATTGCTCGGTGTGGCGGTAGGTATACATTGGGTTACCTACTTTGCTGGTATGCAAATGGCGGGTATAACAATTGGGATGCTCGCATTTTTTAGTTATCCAGTAATTACTGTATTTTTAGAGCCTTTATTTAATAAGAGTAAACCCAAAGCTAAAGATATACTTAGTGCAGCGGTGGTTATATTAGGTATTTACCTTCTTGTCCCTACTGCCAGCTTAGGTGACGACGTAACTCTTGGAGTGATAACAGGCGTAGTGTCAGCATTCTTTTTTTCAATAAGAAACATCACTCACAAACGTTACTTTAGCCAATACGGTGGCCCACAAACTATGTTTTATCAAACCTTGGTTGCAAGCCTTATGCTATGTGCATTTATAAAAGTACCTGTGTATGAAGTAAGTAACCATGATTTGTTATTAATTTTGATTGCAGGGGTAATATTTACAGCTACGCCTCATTCACTATTTGCAGCCAGTTTAAAACATTTATCTGCAGCTACTGCGGGGCTCATTTCTTGCCTTCAACCTCTCTATGGCACACTATTAGCGATTATTATAATACATGAACGCCCATCAGCAATGACACTAATAGGTGGCACATTAATTGTTAGTGCCGCCTGCTTTGAAACTTGGTCAATCACAAAAAAGGCACGTAAATGAAAGTATTTGCACACAGAGGCGCAAGCGGACATTTCCCAGAAAACACTAAAAGTGCTATTTTAGAAGCGCTAAAAATAGGTGTAGATGGCATTGAAGTAGATATACAAAGTGCTATTGATGATTACATGTTAATCCACGATTCATGGCTTGATAGAACGACTAATGGCACAGGTAAGGTCAATGAATTTGACGCTGTAACAATAGCCAAGCTTGACGCGGGAAATGGTGAGTATGTACCTAACTTACAGCAGTTATTAGATTGGAATAACGATAAAACATTACTCAACCTAGAGCTTAAGCATACTTTTGAACTTGAAAAACTTGCAACTCAACTTGAATACAATATAAGCATGGGAAAAATATCACGTACCAATGTTTTAGTGTCATCGTTTGATCACCATCAATTACTGTGGCTTAAAAACCGTTTACCATGGTTGAAAATAGGCGTACTAACGTCTTCCATACCTATAAGCTATGCAAAATTTGCTGAAGATTTAAATGCCTATAGTGTGCATGTAGATAAAAATTTTGTTAATAAAGCATTTGCTAATGATGCAAAGCAACGCGGACTAAAAATTTATGCCTACACGGTAGACAAAGAGCAAGATATAGCACTAATGCTCGAATATGGTTTAGATGGGATTTTTACCAACTACCCGGCACAAACTAAAGCATATTTACTATCGTTAGATCATAATTAAACACATCTATACTCCTTACATAGAACGTAAGAGCACTAATACCATAAAGGTTTCAGTAAAATGAGTAGCTACATGAAAATTTATAATTACATTGAGCAGACCTTCTTTTTCACATTAACACGTAAAATTGTAGGCAATCTAAGTTTTGTATTCCTATTTCAAGCCATCACTCTGTTTTGGTTGTACCAAAGCCTTAGCGAACAACAAAGTACAGAGCTATTTTGGCTTTTAACACTTGTAATTGTTATGGGGTTTGGTTTTACACTTTCGTATATGCGTTTTTTAATCGTGCGTCCTATTACCGCGATGCGCGATACACTAATAAAAATAAACCAACAAGATGCTAATTTAGCCGCAAAACTTCCGCATTTTTCGTATGATGAATTTAGAGATTTAAGTACCCAATACAATACTTTCACCACTCACTTAGGCGAACTACTAAATACAACTTACAGTAGCGCTGAAGCCAGTGCCAATAGTAATAAAGCCGTTACCGAGTCAATGAAAAATACGGATAACTCAAGCGAGCAACAAATACATTTAAGCCACAGTATAATTAATGCGAGTATGCAAATAACGCAAAGCTTACAAAACATAGTCATTAATACCGACAGTGTCCATAACGTTAATAATGAACATCTAAACTTTGTAAAACTCTCAGCTAAAGAGCTTTCAGCGCTTGTCGAACAAGTTAAATTAATCACTAATATGCTAGGTAGTTTTTCAAATACGGTCGCAGGTTTAAAAGAAAACAGTGAAAATATACGTAGTATTTTAAAAATGGTTGAAGAGTTTTCAGATCAAACCAACTTATTAGCACTCAACGCTGCAATAGAAGCAGCCCGAGCAGGTGAAGCTGGACGAGGCTTTGCTGTAGTTGCCGATGAAGTCCGTACGCTTTCTATAAAGGTAAGTGGCGCAACAAGACAAATTAGTGATTTTATTACCCAAATGAATGAGCTAGTAAACGAAACAAATAAAGAGTCAGAGCAACTGATCACCCACTCTAATAGTGCACAAAGTGCAATTAGTGCAACGTCTGACGGGTTTAGCAAGATGCTTAATGAATTTGAGCAAAATCAGCAACAATTGAAGCAAATAGCCAGTGCCGTGCATCTGCTTGAGCAAACACAAACTCAAACTCATCAATCTGTTGAGCAAATTGTAGAGCTAGGTGAGCAAGCTAAGCAATTAATCGACACTGCTGTGGCCGATAGCGAAAACTCTCAGCAGCTAAGCTTACAAACTCAACAACAGTTAAAACGTTTTGTACTTTAACAAAACGTTTTAACTTATTAGAGCCTGTTGGCCTTTTAGGATTAAAATTTTTTCTACCTAGAGACAGCGCATGGCAGGCATCTATGCTGCGTTATCGACTATTTATGGGGAACAACCATACAACATAGCTTTGCCTTACTTAAAAACCAAACTCACGGCTTTAAATTCAACCCGAAAGATAAACAAGCCCTAGTAAATATGGTAAATTACGCAGCTATTAATTTAAGTGTGTGAAGTGTGTGAGCAACCCAACCCCAGACTATGAAAAATTAGCCCTGCAAATAAAAACCTGGGGACAAGAGCTTGGCTTTAGCGAAGTGGGTATTACCGATATTGACCTAAGTAAGCACGAGGCTCAACTGCAACGTTGGCTTGATGCTGGCTTTCATGGTTCAATGGACTACATGGCTTCACACGGCATGAAACGCGCTCGCCCAGCTGAATTAGTACCTGGCACACAGCGTGTAATATCAGTAAAAATGAATTACCTCCCACCCGATGCTGGCTTTGCAAAAACTTTAAAAAATAAAGAAAAAGCATATATAAGCCGATACGCACTGGGCCGTGATTATCATAAATTAATGCGTAATCGATTAAAAAAACTCGGCCAAAAAATAGAACAAGAAATTGGTGAATATGGCTTTAGACCCTTTGTAGATTCAGCCCCAGTACTTGAACGTCAACTCGCCGAGAAAGCGGGTTTAGGTTGGCGTGGTAAGCATTCTTTATTAATTAATCAAGAAGCAGGATCGTGGTTTTTTTTAGGCGAGCTATTTATTGATTTACCACTGCCAATAGACGCCGAAAACACCTTTGAAGGCTGCGGTAAATGCGTTGCCTGCATCACTCTTTGCCCAACAGGCGCAATTGTAGAGCCTTATGTCGTTGACGCACGTAAATGCATATCGTACTTAACAATAGAGCACCAAGGGCCCATTCCTGAGCAATATAGGACTTTATTGGGTAATAGAATTTATGGCTGCGATGATTGTCAGTTAGTATGCCCTTGGAATCGTTATGGCCAAATTACTGACGAAAACGATTTTCACCCGCGCACTCAATTAAAAGACAAAGATTTACTTGAGTTGTTTGCTTGGGATGAAGCTACTTTTTTAAAAAATACCGAAGGCAGTCCTATTCGCCGTATTGGTCACGAACGTTGGTTACGTAACTTAGCAATAGGGTTAGGTAATGCACAATTTAGCCCCGCTATTATTTATGCCTTAGAAGACAAAAGCCAAATATGCAGTGAACTTGTTTTAGAGCATATTGAATGGGCACTTTCCCAACAAAATGATAAACAACGAGTAGCGCTTCGTAAAACAGCTAGGTTAATCAGAATTGTAGAAAAAGGCTTACCCAGAGATGCATAATGCAGTTGGTGTAAGCCTTTAAAGTAACATTATTTAGTTAAGTATATTTAACCTGAACTCTGGTTAAGAGATTCACTAACATTTTGAATAATAACTATATTTAAACTTATTCCCTCTAGCCAGAGACTTCCAGTAAAACAGGCGAACTTGCATGTCAATCGCGGGCCTATTGCAAGAAAATTCAACGCAGTCAGTGCTGAAAGAACTGCTTAAGATAGATTTATTATCCAGTTATCAAGTTACTTAGCTCTTTAAAAGTAATGACAGGTCTTGTTCAATCTCAGCAAAAGAGGCTTTAACTTCTTGAACTGACTCCTCTCTTGAAATTGAATTTTGAATTGTTTCATCTACTTTTTTGTAAATAAAAACCTCTTGGTCCTCATCTAATCCCATTGTTGGTATTCGCACTTCAAGATCTTCTTGTAGTTGCTTAAAAACTCTTTCGTTATTTTTACGATTATCGTTAAGTAAGCCAATTAAACTATGAAATTTACTATGTACGGAATTTGCGACCGTATTTAGTCGTTCTTGTTGGGATACAAGTATTCTTTTGGTCATTATTGCTCGTAATTGCTGCTCTGTAACACTGACAATAAAACATACGTGGTCACGAATTCGTCCATGCTTATCTGGATCATGATCCGGCATATTTAAAACCAGTAAGCTTATGTATTCGTAGTTAACCAAAATTCGATGTGAAAATTCGTGCAACCGACCTTTACTTTTAAGCATTTCAAATAGTTCAATAACAATCGGTGAACAAACCCCATGTAACGCAAAATGCTCTATAACATTCGCATATCGAAACTCTACGTTACTTTGCAAATTAAAAGACTGTAGACAATCTATGAGCGCTTTTCCTAAGCTTTGGGGATCATTTATAAAACCAATATTTTCAACATAATTAACTATTTGCCCCATTTCACTACTGTTAGCCATCGCATTAAATGCTGTAGAAGTTGCATCTTCAACTTGTTTTTCAAGACTCTCTTTCTCTACCAACACTTGATTCAAATTATTTAATTTAGACTTGAGTTCGTCATGCCCAAACGGTTTAACAATATAATCTTCTGCACCAACAGAGTAACCTTCCATACGTTCCTCAACCGTCCCCCTTGCTGATACAAACATCACAATTATATGCGCGGTATTTGGGTTGGATTTAAGGCTCTTACAGACTTCGTAACCATTCATTTGTGGCATACTCACATCCAGCAATATAACCTGAGGCATATAGTCTTCTACCATACTCAAGCACTCTGGACCGCTAACGGCTACCTTTAATTCAAAATCGAGGTCCTCCAGAATCTCTTCTATAATTTCAAGATTAAAGGGTTCGTCATCCACTGCGAGTATTTTTGTTAAAGCCATCGTTTCATCATCCATTTAAATTCTAAATATGCTACTTCAAACACTTGTTTAAAAAATTAACTGCTTTGCAGTGCTAAGTGTTCGTCTAGGTTTATTTTAAGTGGTATTTGTATACAAATAGTAGCGCCGCCATTAGTGTTATTTAAGGCTGTAATATTACCTTGATGCAAAGAAACAAACTCCCTACATAATGCAAGGCCTAACCCTGTTCCACCAGCTCCGCTATTGGTTTTACTGCTTTGTACAAATTTAGTGAAAATGTCTTCAAGTTCATCCTCAGGTATACCAATACCATTATCGATAACGGCTATTACTGCAAACTCGTTCTCAGATGCCAATTCCACTTTAATTTTACTTTTTGGCTCACTAAACTTTAATGCGTTACCTAATAAATTACACATTAATTGATTAATTTGTTCCTCATCACACAGAGCGACTACCGGGTTAGACTGCACTGAAAAAATGATTTCAATCTCTTTTTCCATTGCAGTTCCAGCGACATCATCAATACTCGTTCTAATGATATTAGCTAAATTATGTGTTCTAGGATTGAAAGGAAATTTACCCACATCAAGCTTGGATAGATCCAGTAAATTATTAAGTAATGAAAGTAACCGTTCTCCACTGGATTCAATTCGAGACAAGTACTTAAATAATTTTTCTTCCGCAAAATCACCAACCTCTAATTTATTTAAGCCAAAACGAGAAAAGCTTAAAATTGAATGCATTGGTGTGCGAAGTTCGTGAGACATGTTTGCTAAAAATTCTGATTTACTCAAATTGGCGGCTTCAGCCACATTTTTAGCGTGCTCTAACTGTGAGGTACGCGCTCTAACTTGTTCTTCTAAAATATCTTTTGCTTCAAGTAGCAACTCTTCTTTTTGTTTTAAGTGCGTTACATTTTTAAAAATAACTGCCAGCGCAATTTCACCATGATGATCTATTTCATTAAAAGATCCCACAAGAGGTATATAACCCCCTAGTGTTTTTGTTAAACGTAAATCGCAACTAAACTGTCGATTACTATTTAAAGTCAAAATTTTATCTTTAATTCCTGCGCTTGAATCAACATCTAAAAAATCAAAAAGAGACTTACTTTCTAATTCATTAAACGGTAAATCAAATAGTTTTAAGCAAGCATCATTCGCTTCGATAACTTTACCACCGCGCTCAAATAACATAATTGCATCGGGTGTATGCTTATAAATAACTTGTAATAAGCTATCCTTTTCAATAAGCGCATCTACGGTGTCTTGAAGCCTTTCTACTAACTCTGCATTATGTCGTTTCAATAATTCGGTTTGCCATAGCTTATGGACCGACTGCAAAAGAATACTATCGTTAAGGGGTTTAATGAGTACATCTTCAACTCCCTCACGAATAGCCTCAATCATGGACACTTGATCAGGGCGTGACGTAAAAAGTAAACACCTACAATGTGGCTGCTTTAATTTTAGGCTAGAAAATATACCTAACCCAGTTACATCACCAAAACTAAAATCACTAATTAATATATCAATTTTAGTATCAACGGATATTGCCAATACTTCATCTAAATTTGTCGCGGTGTGGGTGTTTATATGAGCGCCTACTAAGCTGCTTTTCATTTTTTCAAGACGCTCAGGTATATGATCAACCAGTAAAATAGTGGGTAATTGAAGAATATGGTTAGAGCCAAGCTCTAATAAACTCTCAAGTAGAGAAGTTATCTCCTTATTAGAAAAAAATGGGTAAACTACAGTTGCATTAGCAACAGCATGATTAAGCTCACTAAATGCGTTTAGTTGTTCACCATTTTCAGCTTTTGGAGCAAGCAACATAAACCGTGATTGTGAGACCTTAGCAATCAACGGTTCAATAGAAATAACAGGTACTCCATGCGCCACTATAATTAAATCATACGCATCAGCATTTATATGCATATCGAGCATAGAAAAATGAATTAATTCAACCTCACATCCAATTAACTCTAAAAGTACTTTTACTCGCATTGCGATAATAGTGCTGCTGTCTACTACTAATATTTTCCGAATCATCAAGCTACACTTTAAAAATAATTAACTTAATATATTAATAGCGTAGCCTATTATTGTTTAGTTAGCATAGGTTCTTAGCGTTATTTCATAAGAATTTTTACCTAAAAGAGATACGAACTTTATTCTACATGTTTTCCGAAAATAGTAAGGCTATAAAGCTTACTATCCATCATAGCGACATTGGGTAACTCTCCCCAAACATCGAAGCCAAAATGTTTAAATAGATTTACACTTGGTAAGTTGTGGCTAAAAATAAATCCTAGCAATACGCGTATATTTAGTTGTTTAGCTTGGATTTGTGCAAATTCCATCAATTTTTTGCCAAGCCCTTTACCTTGTGCTTTTGCGGTAATATATATGCTCATTTCAACAGTACCATCGTAAGCTGGGCGACCATAAAATGATTTATAACTAAGCCATGCGAGTATTTTGTTATTCTCACAGTAAACATAAATAGGTCTTTTTTGTGTATGGCTATTAAACCACTCACGCTTTTCTTCAACGGTCACTTCTTCAGTGTCAGCAGTCACCATTCGACCAGCAATAGTCTCGTTGTAAATTGCTACGATTTCGCTAAGATCATTTATAGTTGCTAAACGGGTTGTCATAATAGATTGCATGGTTGATCAATTTTCTCCATATTAGCGTATGATCATCCACTCAAACAATCGTAAAGTTTAGGTCGTTAGCTATGCTAAAAAAAATATTACTCGGGTTAGGGGTTTTATTAATAAATACACCACTTCATGCTCAAACAGAATCAATTGATAAGCACGTGGCCACAACATGCCAAGATTTTACTAACGTCAATATACGTAAGTTACGTTCTGAAGAGTCAATCAACTTATGTCAGTTTAAAAATAAGCCTTTATTGATCGTTAATACAGCCAGTAACTGCGGTTTCACACCTCAATTTAAAGGTTTAGAAGCACTTTATAAACAATATAAAAATCAGGGGTTAGTTGTCTTAGGGTTTCCTTCTGACGATTTCTTTCAAGAAGAAAATGATGAAAAAGCGACAGCTAAAGTCTGCTTTATTAATTATGGGGTTACTTTTCCTATGTTTGCTACCAGTGAAGTACGAGGCAGTGATGCCAATCCTATTTTTAAACACCTAAATGAGCAAACTAGTTCCCCTAATTGGAATTTTTATAAATACCTAGTATCTGCAGATCGCAAAACAATTTTACGATTTAACAGCAAAGTGTCACCTAACTCAGAAAAGATGATTACGGCAATTGAAAATACACTTTCTAATAATTAAGTTTATACTGGTACAATTAGTTGAAACTAACTAGAATGACATTTCATTAGGTTAAAAAAACACCACATAAATAAGCGGGAGATTTTATGACAGTGGCAAGCGCACGACACATATTAGTAGATAGCGAAGCACAATGCTTAGACTTAAAAACAAAAATTGAACAAGGTGAAGATTTTGCTGAATTAGCAAAAAACCACTCTAACTGTCCTTCAGGTCAAGATGGCGGCGCCCTTGGCGAGTTTGGACCGGGCATGATGGTACCAGAATTTGATAAAGTGGTGTTTTCTGCGCCTATTAACCAAGTACAAGGCCCAGTACAAACACAATTTGGTTATCATTTACTTGAAGTTACTAGCCGTTCAGAATAAATTTTTGTATTGTAAGTAAAACTTCTAAAAGCCGCTTTTGCGGCTTTTTTAATGAGCAATTAATACCAACTTTCTTATACCAATCCGCAATAATACTTAATCAATCTGAGATATCAAATCTGACGCTAGCTACGTTAAAAACTTCTGATATAGAACAAATAACGAAATTTTTCCTTGTTATCGACACGATTTTCTTACTTCAAAATAGATTATTTAATTAAGCGAATTGGTATTATATATGGTGTCTATTTAACGATAAGGAAACTGCGCTAGAACTAAGCAAGAATTTTTACTAATATATTGAACCATAATGGTATTTAAATTTATTGTTCTCTAGGAGCTATTTAATCGCGGCGTAAGGTTTATAACCTAATGGGCTAAGTAAAAACCGAGCAACAAAGAATAAATAGCCCTAGACAGAACCCTACGGGCTGAGGGATCCCCACTTTATCCAGCGGCCTCTTTTTGATAATTAAAAATAAAGTTTTTTAAACTTTTTTCTATATAGCTTTGTGTAATACGTCTCTTACATAGCTTTATGACTTGCTTGGCTAAGGTTAAAAATGAAAGAACTCGGCGATTCTTAACACTATTTGCTTGAAATTTTATATGCCACTTTCTTTTTTCTGCTTCACACCCTATAAACCATAACGCAGTGCTCGCTATTGTGGCTATCAAGCATAATATTCCTATTCTATTTATGCCGGTGCTTTTACTAAAACGCCACGAAAAACCATATCTCAAACTTTTGTCATCGCGGAAATTTTGCTCTATTTGCATTCTTTTACTATATAAACCAACTACTCGCTTACTCGTCATTGTATTGTCTGATGTCGCGAGTAACCATGGCTCTTTCGCTAAGTTTTGATACATTTTTGTATCTTTCGTAAATCTGCTTTTTCCTTTTCTTCCTTTATTTTTTCCATGATATACGTGTAAAAATGCATCGCATGCTGTCGGGCTGGACTGAGTTAGTCTTGCTTGACCTAACGCCTTTGGTATATCGCTGGCACCAGCCCTAAGTTGTTTTAATGTATGCCATTGTGATTGCATGGCTAGTTTACACTTCATTGAGCCTCTTAATCGACCTATCATATGCCAACCAAGTTCGCGTACTTTACTATACCAAGGCGTAAGAAAGCCGCCGTCTGTTACAATATAGACACTAGGATGTCGTCCAAGTACTTCATAAAGTTCATCTAAAAACAGGCTGTTGGTTGCTGGGCTATCAAAATTCTTCTGCTCAACAATCATGTTATAAATCACGATAGAGCGCCCATCCACAAGTAAGCTTGCTCGCAGTAAGTGATAGTCGTGACCACAGGCACCGCTCCAGTCAACGGCAATTGCAAGCATTGGTAAAGAGTCGATAATAGGATGAGCTAATGCTTTATAGATAGCGACCCTTTCATTGTAGAGGTGAGTATTTTTTAAGAAGCGATCAACGCGTTTTATTTTATGTTTTACATCCACAGCGCCAGACAAATTTCTGCCGATTTCAGTTAAGGTAAGTTTATTGCCCGAAATTAATGCATTACTGCAGCTTAGTAATGTTTTTACTCTGGCATTATTGAATGGCGCTAATGCATGTTTAAAGTACTTATGGCAAACTGATGTGTCAGGCATAGCAGTTGTGACTTATGTGGGTTGTGGTGATTTACATAAGATCATAAATTGCTGTGCCTGTCACGTTTTGGGGATTCGTCAGCCCTACGGGCAGCACATGTTTAACCTCGAAAGATAAACAGGTCCTAGCCAGAGGTTTTCAGTGAAAACAAGGCAAGTTTACGCGCCAATAGTGGGCCAATTACAAGTAAGTTCAACGCAGTTAGCGTTAAAAATAACTGACTAGGGTAAGTTTATTATCCAGAATTCAGATTACTTACGCTTTAATTTCATAAAATGAACATATTGTTGAAACATTAAACTATTTAACTGCCCATTTAACTGGTGATGAATTTAAAGGCTGTGAATGCTTCAACATCAGTTTATACTGCCCGCTTGATTGGATTTGCTTTCGTTTGTTGACTCATTTTTGCCAACATTCGTAATTTATTGCTTTTCATAAGTAATATAACCAACGCCAAGCAGCTATAGATACTAATCCTAGTCACTAATTAAAAAGGTAAACACATGAGCGATATCGAAATTGAATCACAACTAGTTAACTTTGTAGAAAAAGTACGTGTTAGCGAAGTAATTTGGGCGCTAGGTGCAGAAGATAATGGCTTTGTAGTATGTGATTCAAATCAATTTGACGAAACTGACGTATTACTACTTTGGGAAAGCGAAGAAGCTGCTAAGGCACAATGTAAAGAAGAATGGAAAGACTACAGCCCTGTAGAAATTAATCTTGACGAGTTTTTAGATGCTTGGGTTGAAGATTTAAGCGAAGATAACGCACTAGTTGGTATTAATTGGAATGATGACCAAGTATGTGTGGAAATTGAACCTGTTGGTCTAGCTCGCGCATTAAGCGAATAAACAGATAGCGTAGCTTATTATAAAGTTACTGAAACCCAACGAGTCCCGCTGCTCGTTGGGTTTAATTGATTTTAACCTCAACGACACTCGCATCTTACTGTGGTTTGAGTATAAAATATAATACGTCATTATTTTCAAGGTATTGCGTTGAAAACCCATCTTGGCCGTCGCCCTTTTTCAGCTATGGAGCTGCATACACTTTATAATGGATATATATACGGTGATGTTAAAGTTATCCGCGAGCAACCAAAACATTGGCACTTTTGGCTGCCCTTAATTTCATATTATAGTGGTGCTTACAGTGACGAAATTGGTTACTTAACACTTGATGATCTAATCTTTAAACAAAATATTTTATGTTTTAGTTTTCATACTCACGGAAAAATAAAGCCCCGCTTAGTCCCTGTACACAAAGCGCTTATAAATTATGGTCTTAATGAATATATAGCGTTTATTAAATCGCAAAATCAACACCGATTGATGTTCGACTTGCCCGCAAAAACTGGCAGGTACAGTGAAAAAGTGCGTATTTGGTTTTCAGGTGAAGGTGAGCGAGCCGGCTATTTACAAAAGTGTGATATACCAAATGTTGATCAACTCGGCATGAAAACAGCAATAAGCAGCTTACGCCTCAACTTTGAGCAACAAGTTCGTATACATGCTCTGCAGGCTAACTCGAAAGACGCCTTTAATTACCTCATGGGATTTAACGAATATTCACATAATGAATTTAACAACGTGCTTTTATTAAATAACGTGATCCAAAAAATACGTGTTATTAACTCACACCTGCATTGGCAACGTTTTATAACACGTGAAAGTCACTGACAAACTTTGTTACTATTTCCCCTTAAAGTCACTGTTATAATCAATTACTCTATTTAAAAAAGCTGTTAGGATATCCACATCCCTAATTATATACGCATAAAAAAGCCTATTTAGGGTAATTTCTAACAACAACAATCTAGGGATCATTATGTTTCTCAAAAGCCTCTTAACTGTGAGCGTTGCGCTGGCAATGAATGCTGCAAACGCTAACGAATTTGTTATCGAAAAACTCGCAAAACCAAGCTCGCAAAAAGTATCGCTAACACTCGACCCAAGCCAAGATACATTCACAGGGATGACAGAGATTTCCCTAGAAGTACTAAAACCAACAAAATACATTGAGCTAAATGGCGTTGCTTACGCTGTTAAAATGGCGCAACTGCTTGGTGATGAAAACTGTGATTTAAACAATGAAATGCTTAAAACAGGCAAAGTTAAATTTAGTTGTGATGAGCAAATTCAACCAGGTAAATACACGCTTAAAGTTGATTTTTCAGCGCCATATAATCGCCAAAGCGTAGGCTTGTACAAAACGCTAGACCAAGGTACGCCTTATTTATTTACTCAGTTTGAAATGAGCGACGCGCGTCGTGCGTTTCCTGTTTTTGACGAACCTAGCTATAAAATTCCATTTCAGTTAACGATTACTGCGCCTACATCACAAAAAGTATATTCAAATACGCCTGAGCTTAAAGCAATCGTTAATGGTGATATGACCACACACTACTTTGATAAAACGCCGCCAATTCCTTCATACTTAGTCGCTATGGCTGTTGGCCCGTTTGAAGAATTAGAAATAAAAGGTATGCCAATTCCTGGTCGTGTAATTACCCCACAAGGTAAAATCCACTTAGCCCAATACGCTAAAGAAAACATGCCAAAAGTACTAGGCGCACTTGAAGCCTATTTTGGTATTCCTTACGTTTACAAAAAATTAGACTCAGTAGCGGTACCAGAGTTTCCATTTGGCGCAATGGAAAACTCCGGCTTAGTAACCTACCGAGAAGATATTTTATTAGTTGATTTAGCTGCAGCAACACGCAGTAAAAAACAGCGTAATGTATCAATTATAGCTCACGAACTTGCTCACCAATGGTACGGTAACTTAGTAACCATGAAGTGGTGGAACGACTTATGGTTAAATGAAGCATTTGCTAGCTGGATGGCTGCAAAAATTACTAAGCAGCTTAACCCTGAGTTTGAATCGCACTTAGACCTGCCACAAAACAACGTAATGGCACTTGATGCACGACTAAGTACCAAGCCTATTCGTAAGCCAATTAAAACCGAAGCCGACATTATGGACGGTTTAGGTCTTGCTTACAGTAAAGGCAGCTCAGTACTTGCCATGGTTGAAAACTGGATTGGCGAAGACGCATTTCAAAAAGGTATTCAAAGCTACTTAAAAGAGTTTTCATATAAAAATGCTGAAGCAGCCGATTTGTGGGAAGCACTTGGTAAAGCATCAAATAAAGACGTAGCGAGTGTTTTAAAATCGTTTATTGAGCAATCTTCTTTCCCACTAGTTAAAGTAACTCAACAAGGTAGCAAAGTAACTATTTCACAAAGCCGCTTTGTAAACGCAGGCGTTGATGCGCCGGAGCAGTTATGGAATGTACCGGTGGCAATTAAATATGGCGCTGGCGATAAAGTAAAAACTGCAAACGTATTACTTAATAAACAAAGCCAAACACTAGATTTAGACTTTGAACCAGAGTGGATTTATCCTGACCAAGGTGCACTAGGCTACTACCGCTGGGTAATGGATGATGCACAATTTAGCGCACTTGTTAAAAAGGCGCCAAGCGTACTGAGTGACCGTGAACGCTTAGCGTTACTGTCTGCTACTGATGCGCTACTTGATGCTGGTGTTATATCTGCTGCTAAGTTAATGCAAACACTTGAAGTGTTCGTAAGCGATAGCCACCCTCGCGTAGCAAATACCGCACTAGGTTACTTAGTATCGCAACAGCGCACTTTTAAAGACGATAGCAATAAAGACCTATGGCCTGAATTTATTCGCGGTGCAGTAACGCCTGCTGCTAAAAAGTATGGTTTAGAAGCAAAAGCGGGTGAAGATGGTGCTATTGCACAACTTCGTGCAGCCGTTGTATCACGCTTAGGTTTTGATGGTGAAGATCAAAACGTCATCAATAAAGCCAAAGAACAAACGCAAGTTTATTTAAATGATCCACAAAAAGTAGACCCATACTTAGCGGGTACGTACTTAACTCTTGCTGCTTTTCATGGTGACAAAGCGCTGCTTGATCAATTCATGACAACGTTCAAAACAACTAAAGATCCGCAAGTGCGCACAAACATGCTTGCAGCTATGGGCTTTTTTGGTAAACCTGAGTTACAAAAAACAGTATTAGCTTATAGCTTAACGGATGAAGTAACGGCATCTGACATGCGTACTATTTTGTCAGGTCAAAGTTACACAGATGAGCGCCAAGCATTATTTATTGATTGGGTTTACAGTAACTACGATAAAGTAACAGCAAGCTTACCGCCGTTCTTTATACCTAACTTACCTTACTTTACAACTGCGAGTTGTGATGCAGAAAGCTTAGCGACAACAAAAACCTTCTTTAACGAAAAAGTAGCTGATGTAGCAGGCTACGCGCGCACATTAAGTAAGCTTGAAGAAAGCACAAACGATTGTATCGCGCTTAAAACACGTGAACTTGAATCGGTTAATAGCTTCTTAAAAAGTAAGTAATTATTAGGTTTATTGAGCTATAAAAATACAAAAGCCGCTGAATATAAATTCAGCGGCTTTTTACTTTTTATATAAAATTAGTTGCCAATAATCATAGTTAGCTTGGCTATAAAATCTTTGGCTGCTTGCTCAGAGTTTATTTTAAACGCAACACCGTAGTGAATAGGTTGAGCGCTTTTAAAAATGCGCGTAGGAAAGCGTGTCATCTCACTGCTATGGAAGTACCCTTGCGCACGCGTTACGCCATCTATATCATTAAAATCATCGCTAAATACTTCAAATGCTGGGCGAATTACTATTTTACCCTTGCCGCTTTCGCTGTGGGTATAAAATGCTTCTTTAGAGTTTACTAACATGTACTCTGCAATATTTTTAATCTTAAAATTACTTCTGCACTGTAATTTAATGAGCTGTTCTGTCAGCTCGTCTGCACTATAAGCCACGTGTAATCCCTATTAGTTAATTTGCGTATTAGATTAACGCATACACACAATAAAATCTGAATTTATTTGTCTATTTTACTTTGTTATATCACATACAAAAGCGAGTTTTTCATTGTTGTAACTCATTCTTGTTATATTTTTTTCGCAGTAGGTGCTTAAATTAAGCCATTGCGATACTTCATCACTTCCATCAAGTTTACGCTGATAAACGCGGTTTTTAATAGCATAAGCAATGGTCGTATTATCTTTTAAAATAAAATCTTGAACTTGAGCCGGTAACCTTAATAGGTCTTCAACTTGTTTATCTTGTGGATTAAAACTCGCTAAAATGTGTTGCTCGTTTTTAGTGTAACTAAATAAAAATGCAGCTGTAGAGTTGTTATAAATAAGCGTTCGACCAATATTACTGGCTGCTATTTCCCCCTTCGCTTGTGCAACAGAAGTATATTGAAGAGTATGAGGCTTTCCTAAAATGAACATCACTAAATCATTTTGAACACCCCATGCATGGTATCCAACAGGTTCAATCCAATCAAAAATACGACTTGGCGCATCTTCATTTTTGAGTGGGTATTGCCACAATTTTTGCTTACCGTCAGCTTCTACAACAATCGCTGATATCGCATCACCACTTGGCATAACCGTTGGTGAATATTCGCTTACTGGAGAATTAGTTATATTGCTGATTTGTTTTGATGTTAAGTCATAATAAGCAATATCGGTTTGGCTTTGCTCATCAGTAATTACTTCATGAGTAAAGTATAAACCTGTATTTGTTAAATGTGGCTGGTTGTTATAACTGTTTTTATCACTCACAATACTAACTTGTAAGCCATAAGGCGTATTTAAATCAGCAAGTAATACTTGGCTTTTTGGCATGCTAGCCTGCACCACAATTGGGCTAAGCGCTGCTATAGAAAATAATCCAAGTAATGGTTTAATAAGTTTCATGCTTTCTCTCGTTTTAATTTTAAGCACCTCATGATAACGTTATTTGCTGATGGCGTCACTTGAGCTAAGTCAGTCAACTCTTAAGATACCCAAACGACTTAAAATAATGTTAAGTTTAGTCTGGTTATAAAATCGGCTCCTAAAAAAGAGAATTAACATGTCAGCTAAAAATCCTATTATTGCGATTACGGGTTCGTCTGGTGCAGGCACAACCACCACAACCAATGCAATTAAACATATTTTTCGTAGCCTTAATATTGAAGCGGCTTTTATCGAAGGGGATAGCTTTCATCGTTACACTCGCCCTGAAATGGATAAAAAAGTACGCGAAGCACAGCAAGAAGGTAAGCACATAAGTTACTTTGGCCGAGAAGCCAATGACTTTGGTGCCCTCGAAACTTTATTTAATCATTATGGTGAAACTGGGCAAGGTAAATTACGCCGCTATTTACATACATTTGATGAAGCGGTTCCGTACAATCAGTTACCGGGCACCTTTACTCCTTGGCAAGAGCTTGAGCATAATACTGATATTTTATTTTATGAAGGTTTACACGGTGGTGTAGTCGATCAAGATGTAGACGTTGCTAAGCATGTTGATTTATTAATAGGCATGGTGCCTATTATTAACCTTGAGTGGATTCAAAAACTGATACGCGATACCTCTGAGAGAGGTCATTCACGTGAGGCTGTTATGGACTCAATTGTCCGTAGTATGGATGATTACATTAATCACATCACGCCACAGTTTTCTCGAACTCATATAAATTTCCAACGAGTGCCGACCGTTGATACTTCAAATCCATTTAGCGCTAAAGATATTCCATCGCTTGATGAAAGCTTTGTAGTTATTCGCTTTAGAGGTATTGATGATGTTGATTTTCCTTATTATTTACGCATGATCGAAGGCAGTTTTATGTCTCGTATAAATACGCTTGTAGTACCTGGTGGCAAAATGGGCTTAGCAATGGAGCTGGTGCTTACTCCACTAATTAAAGATATTATTTTGAAAAAGCGTGCACTGGAAAACTTAGCACCTCTGGATATACCTATTTAACTCCTCTTCTAAGGTTGAGTTCTCTCACGTACACTGCTGATTTTTAGTAACAATAAGGGACATTGTGTTGTACTCATTAAAAATTATTGTGGGTTCTAAAAACCCTGTAAAAATTAACGCGGCTAAATATATTTTTGCAATGTATTTCCCTGATCATGAAATTGATTGCCAAGGTGTTGATGCACCATCCAATGTGCCCGATCAACCTATTGGCGAAGACGAAACACGCATTGGCGCGCAAAACCGCGTTGATTACTGCAAAGAACATTACCAAGCTCACTATTACGTGGCAATGGAAGGCGGTGCAGAGCAGTTTAGCTATGGCCCAGCAACCTTTGCCTATGTAGTTATTGATAATGCCTTAAATCAAGTTGTAGGGCGCAGCAGTAACCTCCCCTTACCTCAAGTACTTTATAATGCATTACTTAAAGGTGAAGAGCTTGGCGATGTAATGGACAAGGCATTCAATACCACCAATATTAAGCAAAAAGGGGGTGCTATTGGACTACTTACAAACAATCATGCCACGCGTGAAAGTACGTATACACAAGCACTCACTTTAGCTATGGCGCCATTTTTACACTCTGAGCTATACAGCCAAACAAATTAATTTAGGAAGTTTAATGAAATACAGCTATGTATTGTTTGACGCAGACGAAACCTTATTTAGGTTTGATATTTTAGCGGGCATGACTCGCATGTTTAAAGCTTACAACGTAGATTTTAGCCAAGACGATTATATTCATTATCAAAAAACCAATAAGCAGCTGTGGGTTGATTATCAAAACGGTTCTATAACTGCTGATTACTTACAAGTAACTCGCTTTAATGAATGGGCTGCAAAGCTAAATGTGCCAGCAAAAGAGCTGAACGATGCTTTTTTAGATGCTATGGCGCAAATTTGCGAGCCATTACCTGGCGCTATAGAACTTTTAAATAAGCTTAAGCCAAATGCTCGATTAGGTATTATTACTAACGGATTTGCCCGCCTACAAACAGTACGTTTAGAACACACTGGTTTAAAAGATATGTTTGAATGGTTGGTTATATCTGAGCTTGTTGGCATAGCAAAACCGAATAAAGCGATTTTTGAACACACATTTGAGCTAATGGGTAACCCAGATAAAAGCGAGATACTTATGGTCGGTGACACCGCAGCAAGTGACATACTTGGCGGCAACAATGCAGGTATTGATACTTGCTGGTTACAACACCCTGGTGAGCAATTACCCGACGGAATAAAACCAACCTATACCGTAACTCATTTAAATCAGTTACAAGCTATTTTAGAATTGCAATAAAGTAAATTTTACGCAAAAAAATGACGCTAATTAGCGTCATTTTTTATAACTGTTTGCGAACTGTACTTTTATTGCTTTTAGGCTGGAGCTAACTCAAGACCGGGTGCAGGCATCGTCACAGGCGTTTCAAATGTTGCCCACTCCCATGCTGACTCTGTAGCCATAATTTTACGAAGTAATTTATTATTTAAATCATGACCCGATTTAAATGCGGTTACTTTACCTAAAAGGTTATGACCTGTCATAAACATGTCACCAACACAGTCTAATATCTTGTGCTTAACAAACTCGTCGCTATAACGTAAACCATTAGGATTTAAAACTTTGAATTCATCAAGTACCACAGCACTATCCATACTACCACCTAGTGCTAGGTTGTTTGCATGCATGTATTCAATATCTTTCATAAATCCAAAAGTACGCGCACGGCTAATTTCTTCAATAAAGCTTTGCGTTGTTATATCTAACCCTATACGTTGGCGACTTTCGTTGATAGCAGGGTGGTTAAACGCAATCTCAAAGTCGATATGAAAACCATCATAAGGTTCAACTTCAGCCCATTTATCACCTTCTTCAATACGTACTTTTTCTTTAATACGAATAAAGCGTTTAGCAACATTTTGCTCTTCAATTCCGCCTTTTTGTAACAGATATATGAATGGTAATGCACTACCATCCATAATCGGCACTTCTGAGCTGTCTAATTCTACAATTAGATTATCAATGCCCATTGCAGCAACGGCTGCAATAAGGTGCTCAGTAGTCGATAAGCGAACGCCATCTTTGTTAATTAAACAAGTACACAATTGCGTATCACCAACGGCTTCAGGTGTTGTTTCAAAATCAACAACCGGATCAAGGTCGACACGACGAAATACAATCCCAGTATTTGCGCTCGCAGGTCGGAGAGTTATTGTGACCTTCTCACCTTTATGAAGTCCAATTCCTATGGCTTTGACTATTTCTGCAATCGTACGCTGTTTAATCATAGGTTCGCTCACTTTTAAATCAGTTACAGTTAGACGGCGGAGTTTAACATAAATCCTTTTGCCTTTCAATATTTGTACATATTTCAAACAAAAGTATTATTAAATGTTAATCTGCCTGCTTACGTAAAAAAGCTGGAATATCAAAATAATCACCGCCTTCTGATTTATCCGCTTTTTTACCGCTTTGCGCTGAAGAGCTCGAACTACTTGAACTCGTTGAAGGCACTTTTTCTTTGCTTTGCGTTTGTGCTTTAGCAGCATTTTCTTCAGTGTTTGTGTCTTGGCTTGCAAAGCTTGGTACGTACATACTACTTGCTTGGTTTGATGTGCTTGCAACATCAGATCCTGATGCCTTTTTAAAGCCATTATCAACAATACCAAACTGTGGACGACGATCACCGCCTAAACCTGTTGCAACAACCGTTACACGTAGCTCATCAGTCATTTCTGGGTCGATTACCGCACCAACAACAACCGTTGCGTTTTCTGACGCAAGTGCTTTAACGTGATTGCCAACAATTTCAAATTCTTCAATCGCAATGTCCATACCGGCGGTAATATTAACCAAGATGCCTTTAGCACCTGTTAAATCAACGTCTTCTAGTAGTGGGCTTGAGATAGCCGCTTCTGCAGCCTCCTGTGCACGATCAGGACCTGACGCAGACGCCGTTCCCATCATTGCAGTACCCATTGCAGACATTACTGTACGTACATCGGCGAAATCCACGTTAATTAAACCAGAACGTGTAATTAGCTCTGCTATACCCTGTACCGCACCAAATAATACGTCATTAGCTTTAGCGAAGGCATCTAGAAGAGTAGTCCCTTTTCCTAAAACCTTAAGTAATTTATTGTTCGGAATTGTAATAAGCGAATCTACAATTTCTGACAATTCATTAATGCCTTGATCGGCGGCTGCTGCACGTTTTTTACCTTCAAAATCAAAAGGACGTGTTACAACTGCAACTGTTAAAATACCAAGCTCTTTAGCAATTTTAGCAACAACCGGAGCTGCACCAGTACCTGTACCACCGCCCATACCTGCAGCTATGAATACCATGTCGGCGCCTTCAAGGCTGGCACGAATTGTATCGGCGTCTTCTTCAGCCGATTTACGGCCTACTTCAGGATTTGCGCCCGCACCTAACCCTGAGGTTATTTGCGTGCCTAATTGAACTGTAATATCGGCAGCAGAGTTACGTAATGCCTGTGCATCCGTATTAGCAGCAATAAAGCGTACGCCTTCAATCTGTTGTTTTACCATGTGCTCAACAGCGTTACCGCCGCCGCCGCCCACGCCTATCACTTTTATGACAGCTTCTTCGCTGTGTTGTTCCATTATATCAAACATATTTACTCTCCGACTTGAGCATTAAAACTCGCCTTGAAACCATTTTGTAACACGGTTCCATAAATTATTGTTCCCTTCTGCTTTCGACTTTTGTGCATTCATCGATTGCATTGTACGTCCGTATTGTAACAAACCAACAGCAGTTGCGTACGAGGGATCATCTACATAGTCTGTCAAACCAACTATCCCAATTGGTTTTCCTATTCTAACTGGCATTTGGAAAATGTCTTCTGCCACTTCCATTGCACCAGTCATTTTAGCAGTACCACCAGTAACAACGAGGCCTGCAGCAATTTGATCTTCTAAACCAGAACGACGAATCTCTTCCATCGCAAGCTCAAATAATTCTCTAAAACGAGGTTCTACTACCTCTGACAATGTATGGCGTGACATCAATCTTGCTGGTCGTCCGCCAACACTTGGTACTTCAATTGTGTCTTCGCTACTTGCCATTTGGCTACTAGCACATGCGTATTGTACTTTGAGTGACTCTGCATGTGATATAGGTGTACGAAATATTTTTGCAATATCACCTGTAACCTGATTACCAGCAACAGGAATAACGGCAGAATGGCGAAGTGCACCATTAATATAAATAGTGATATCCATAGTACCGCCACCAATATCAAGTACTGCAACACCTAGCTCTTTTTCGTCATCTGTTAATACAGAATAACATGATGCTAGTGCGGTAAAGATAAGTTGATCGACTTCGAGACCACAACGTTCTACACATTTTTCAATGTTTTTTGCCATATCGTTTGAGCAAGTAATGATATGTGCTCGCGCTTCCATACGAACACCACTCATACCAAGTGGGTTTTTAATGCCCTCTTGCATATCAATACTGTATTCTTGCGGCAATGCATGCAGCATTTTACGCTCTGCCGAGATAGGCACAGAGCGTGCAATATGAATGACATTTTCAATATCTTCATCGGTCACTTCAGTGTTGTTAATAGCAACCACACCACTCTCGTTCTGGCACTGAATATGTTTACCAGAGATACCAAGGTACACAGAACTAATACGACAATCAGCCATTAACTCAGCTTCGTCTATAGCTCGTCGAATAGACTCAGATACCAAGTTTAAATCGTTAACGCCGCCTTTATCCATACCACGAGACACTTGGCTGCCCACACCAACAATACTGAGTTTGTTATCTGCGGTGATTTCACCTACCGTGGCAACCACTTTCGAGGTACCAACATCTAATCCAATCACGAGGTTTCTTTCTGCTGACTTAGTCATGCCTTACTCTTATTTTGTAATTGTTCTTCTTGCATTGGCTTAAAGCTTACTGCAAGGCCGGTATCATACCGTAAATCGATTGTATCTATCTGTGCATTTTCAGGATGTTTCATTCTCGGGTAAACATCTATAAAGCGCTGAACTCGCTTGGCTTTATCTTTACGCCCTAAATTTAAACGTACACCATTATCTAACCACAGTTGCCATGAAAAACGCTCAGACAACGCTAAACTATTTAATGTTAACGCATTTACTTTAAGCATTTCATCAAACTGTTTAAAAGCTAACCATGCTTCTTGTTCACTGCCTTCTGGCCCGAATAATTGCGGTAAATCTACATTTAGTTTATCGCTACTAGCCTGAAAAGCTTCACCTTTTTGATTTAGTAATAAATCACTATTCCAATGTGCCACAGCATCATGCTCAACAACATATACTTGCAAAGTATCTGGCCATTGCTTACGTACTGATACTGTCGCAACCCAAGGTAAGTCTTGCACCAGTTGTTGCACATGTTTTACATCAAGTTCAAAAAAACTACTTAAATCGGCTCTTTTTATTGCTTTTATTATTGCCGTTTCATCAGTGTACTTAGGATGCCCTTGCACTGTTAAATGCTTAATTTGAGCATCTTTGTTTTCAACTAACCAATGCGAAATCCCCGCCGTGATCTGTATTAAGCCAATCACAACAATTAGAAAAAAGCTCACACCAAAAATGAGCGACCAATTTAGTTGCTGTTTGATTTTCTGAGCTTTTTCTAAAAGGGGGTGCATATTAAAGTGTTTGCTCCAAAATGCGAACAACTAATTGCTCAAAACTTGCCCCATTCGCTTTTGCAGCCATTGGTACTAGTGATTTTTCAGTCATGCCAGGCACTGTATTTACCTCTAGTAGGTAAAAGTGTCCTTGCTCATCTTGCATTGCATCCACACGTCCCCAGCCACTTGCACCTACAAGGTCAAATGCATCAAGTGAAATTTCTTGTAAGTGCTCTGTATCGTGCTTTGATAAATTTGCAGGGCAATGATATTGCGTCGTGCTTGATTGATACTTAGCTTGGTAATCGTAAAAACCATTAGGCGTGGTCATCTCAATTACAGGCTGTACTTCATCACCCAATACAGTAACCGTGAACTCTCGTCCTGTAATCCACTGTTCGACAAGTACTTGGCTATCAAACTTAAATGCATTAGCGAGTGCTTCTTCTAACTCTTGCGCATTACTTGCTTGTGCCATACCTATGCTTGAGCCTTCGTGCGATGGCTTAACCATTACCTTTTTAAACTCATCCATAATGGCAACTGCATCAAAGCCTTTTTTAGCATCGACAACCGCATAAGGAGCCGTACTTAGACCCGCCGATTTAAACAAGTGTTTACAGCGAATTTTATCCATAGCGAGGGCTGAGCCCAATACATTACTACCTGTGTAAGGCAGGTTCATAAATTCAAGCGCACCTTGTACAGTGCCATCTTCACCACCACGACCATGTAACGCAATAAAAACGCGCTCTACATTTAATTCTTTTAATTCCCACAAAGAACGACTTTGTGGGTCAAATGCAATTGCATCAATGCCACTACTTTGCAGTGCATTTAAAACAGCTTGACCAGATTTTAATGACACTTCACGCTCTGCTGAATTGCCACCTAACAGCACCGCTACTTTACCAAATTGTGTGTTTACCTGGGTCATACTTCACCTTGCTTAAGTTTTTCTATCGACATACCCGTTGCAGCTAAGGTTTTTACTAATTGGCCTATATTACCTGCGCCTTGGGTTAATACTAAATCGTTATTTTTTAGGCATTCACCGAGGACACCTGCAAGCTCTGAACTTGAAGCAACATGAAGTGGCTCTTTGCCACGTTGGCGTAAACTTCTACAGAGGCTTTTACTATCAGCACCGACTATAGGGTCTTCACCTGCGCTATACACATCAAGTAATAGTAACTGATCTACATCAGCAAGTACTTTTACAAAATCTTCGTACAAGTCGCGTGTACGAGAAAATCTATGTGGTTGATATACCATAACTAAGCGCTTATCAGGCCAACCTTCACGCACTGCAGCAATTGTTGCTGCAACTTCTGAAGGGTGATGCCCATAATCATCAACTAACATCACATTGCCACGCTCGTTTTCAAATTCACCATAGTGTTGAAAACGACGACCAATGCCTTCAAACTTCTGCAGCGCTTCTAAAATTGCATGGTTAGCAATGTTTTGATCTTTTGCTACAGCAATCGCTGCGGTTGCATTAAGTGCGTTGTGTCTACCTGGCATATTCAACGTGGCAGTTAAACACTCACCTTGTTTGTTAGTTACTGTAAATGTGCACGTATTAGCTGATTGGCTAAAGTCGCTCATGCGGTAATCAGCATCCTTCGATTCGCCATACGTGATAACTGGGCGACCAAATCGCGGGATAAGTTCAGCAGCAACTTCAGAATCAATACATACAACAGCTAAACCATAAAACGGTAAGTTATGAATGAAATCTACATATGTGTCTTTCATTTTTTCGAGACTGCCGCCGTAAGTATCCATGTGATCTTCTTCAATATTTGTGATCACCGAAACCATTGGCTGCAAGTGTAAAAACGACGCGTCGCTTTCATCAGCTTCTGCTATTAAAAAATCACTTTTTCCTACTTTTGCGTTACTACCTGCGCTATTTAACAAGCCACCAATAATAAAAGTTGGATCAAGCCCCGCCTGTCCATAAATACTCGCAATTAGGCTTGTTGTCGTTGTTTTACCATGCGTCCCCGCAATCGCTATACCATGGCGAAAACGCATTAGCTCCGCGAGCATTTCTGCGCGGCGCACAACCGGAACTCTTGCTGCTTTTGCTGCAACAATCTCAGGGTTTGTTTCATCAATAGCACTTGAAACAACGACTACGTTAGCATCTTTTACGTTATTTTCGTGATGACCAATAAATACCTCAGCACCGGCTTTAATTAAGCGATCTGTCATAGCGCTATGAGCAATGTCAGAACCTGTAATACGGTAGCCTTCAAATGCGAGTACTTCAGCAATACCGCCCATACCGGCACCACCAATGCCAATAAAATGGATAGTATCAATTCGACGCATTGCAGGTCGTGTGTGTTTTTCTTGTACTGATGCTTCTTTCACTTACACTCTCTTATTTGTTACTTGCTCACAGTGTGCTGCAACGCTTACTGTGGCATCTAAAATGGCTTGCTTTTGAGCATTTGCTGCCATTTGTTTAATTAATATAGGCTTAGCTAAATAAGGATTTAAAAGCTCAACAATTGAATGTTGATTAAACTGTGCTTGAGGCATTAACAAAGCCCCATTTGCCATTACTAAATACTGTGCATTCGCTGTTTGATGGTCGTCCACTGCATGAGGAAACGGAACAAATATAGCCATTTTTCCAGCCGCAGCAATTTCACTAACCGTTAACGCACCCGCGCGGCAAATGACAATATCAGCCCAAGCATAAGCCGTATCCATATCATCAATAAATTCAGCAACGTTTAAGTTATTACTATCAAAACTGTGTGCTTTATAAGCCTCTTTAACGCTGTGTAAATGGCCTTTACCTGTTTGATGCCACACACTAATTGCGGTGGTATTACTCAATACTTTAAATGCTTCAGGTAATGTTTGGTTAAGTACTTGTGCCCCAAGTGAACCACCCACTACCAACATATTTATTGGGCTTGATACATCACGCTTTGGTATATCAATAACACTTTGACGTACCGGATTGCCAACAAGTTCAGCTTGACCCTGTGCAAAAGCACTTGGAAATGCTGCTAATACACGTGTAGCCACCTTAGCTAGCAATTTGTTACTCATGCCCGCTACCGCATTTTGCTCATGAATAACCAGCGGAATACCTAAACTTTTGGCAGCAATACCTGTTGGTCCAGTTACATACCCGCCCATAGCAAGTACGACATCTGGACGCTGTTTTTTTAAAACTTTACGTGCTTGCAATATGGCGTTAAGCACCATAAATGGCGCTTTAACAAGACGTTTTATACCGTTACCACGCACACCCTTAACATCAATAAAATCAATGTCTATGTTATGCTTTGGAACAACGTCAGCTTCCATTCTATCAGGTGTTCCTATCCAGCTAACTTGCCAGCCTTGTTGTTTTAAATAGTCAGCTACAGCGATACCAGGGAAAATATGCCCGCCAGTTCCACCAGCTACAACGACTAATTTTTTACTCATCGCTTACCTCCGCGTGAAGTGGCTTGTTTTGTTGCCATCTTAGTCTCAAAATCTACGCGTAATAAAATGCCCGTGGCTATCGTCATAATCATTAAGCTTGATCCACCGTAAGAAATAAACGGCAGTGTTAATCCTTTTGTTGGTAAAATACCCGCACTCGCACCTACATTAACCATGGTTTGAAACGCAAACCAAATACCAATAGCAAACGAAAAATAGCCTTCATATTCTTTGCCACACTTTAATGCTTGCTGACCAATTAATAGCGCTCTAAATACCAAGGTAGCTAATACCATTAAAATACTTACAACGCCGATTAAACCTAGTTCTTCACCTATAACAGCAAAAATAAAATCGTTATGCGCTTCAGGTAAATATTGTAGCTTTTGTACGCTGTTGCCAAGGCCTTGGCCAAACCAACCACCTTGGCTATATGCCATTAGCGATTGCACCAACTGATAACCTTTACCAAAAGGATCATCCCAGGGATCTAAAAAGCCAACAACACGTGCCATACGATATGGCTCAACAATTATAAGTAAAACAACGAGGCCAACCCCCGTTAAAATAAGTACAAAAAACTGCCATAACTTAGCACCGGCTAAAAATAGCAGACCAACCGTAGTTACAAACATAACAACTACGGTGCCCAAATCGGGTTGCAGCAAAATAAGCAGAGCATATACCGCAAACACAGCAATAGGCTTTGCAAAGCCTTTAATATTTTCTTGTACCTCTTCGCGTTTTCTTACTAAATAGCCCGCAATATAACTAAAAAAATACAGCTTTGCAGCCTCAGCCACCTGAAAACCAACCGGGCCAATAGGGATCCATCGCCTAGCTCCATTCACTTCACGACCAATAATTAATACGGCTATTAACAGCACCATGCCTAGTATTAATAAATAAGGGTTTGATCTTTTCCACCAATCCATTGGTACACAAACCGTTATCCAAAAAAGAACAAAAGCCATAGCTAAAAACATACTGTGACGAATAGTAATATGATACGAGTTATCAAATAATCGTTCAGCGGTCGGCATTGATGCGCTGGTTACCATGATAAAACCAACACCTATTAGCATTATTACGCAGTACAATAGCGGTACATCGTATAACTGCGCCGAAGGCTTAGGTGTTAATGCGTCTTTTATATCGGCAAAAGCAATCATACTTTCTCCGCCATAACGCACTCAACAAAGTCATCACCGCGTTGCATATAGTTGTTATACATATCAATACTGGCACACGCGGGGGCCAATAAAACAATATTACCAGCACGACTAAGTACTTTGGCCAAAGTAACGGCTTCTTCCATATTGTTAGTTAAATAGCTCTTATTGGTAATCGCAGCTAAGTCGCTTGCGTCTTTACCAAAACATATTAATGCTTTTACATGCTGTTCTATGTAAGGTTTTAGCGCATTTAAATCAGCGCCTTTAGCATCGCCACCTGCAATAACAATCAGGTTTTCACCGTCAGTTGCTAAACTATCTATTGCTGCAATAGTTGCCCCAACATTAGTCGCCTTTGAATCGTTAAAATATTTTATACCGTTAAGCTCAGCTACAAATTGGCAGCGATGCGCCAACCCATTAAATTGGCTCAACGCGTTTACATACTGCTCTTTGCTTACTTCAAACGGACTTAAAAGCGCCATTACAGCAAGTGTGTTTAAATAATTGTGTTTACCCACTACAGCAAGCGTACTCACTGGTAAAAAGGCATCGCCTTTAACCATAAAGTGAGTTTCGTTATTGTATTGCGCTAAATGGTAATCACCTTGTTGAACACCAAAGCTAATTTTGGGGGTTGTACTGCGCTCAACTGGATGCGTTTGACTATCGTCAATATTAACTATAATAAGCTCTGCACCGTCATAAATACTTAGCTTTGAGTCTATATAAGCTTGGTAACTGTCGTAGCGGTCAAGGTGATCTTCTGACACATTTAATACCGTTGCACTTATTGGCTTTAAGCTCTTTGTGGTGTCTAGCTGAAAACTAGATAGCTCAAGTACATACACATCAAAATCATCATTGAGTAAATCAAGCACCGCAGTGCCAATATTCCCACCCAAAGCAACTTTATAGCCGGCTTCTTTTAATACTTCATAAGCGAGCGTAACCACGGTTGATTTACCGTTGGAGCCAGTTACTGCAACAACCGGTTTTGTATTAATACGTGCAAATAACTCAACGTCGCCAATCACTTCAACACCTGCGTTAATCGCATCAGCAACAGCTGGTATTTTTAAGCTAAGCCCTGGACTTATAATAATTATATCGCTTGAACGAAGCTCTGCGTCATCCAAATTACCAAAGTGTGTATCTAGATTTGGTGCATGCTCTTTAAGCCAATCAATCCCTGGAGGGTTTGTACGGCTATCAACAACTTTTGGCATAAGACTATGAGATAATAAAAAACGCACAATGCCCAGACCGGTAACACCGAGTCCGATCACTGTTATTTGTTTATTTTTTATCTCGTTTAAATACTGCATTTATCGAATCTTTAATGTCGCTAGACCAGCGAGGACTAGCACAATAGAAATAATCCAAAAGCGTACGATAACACGTGGCTCCGGCCAACCTTTTAATTCGTAATGATGATGAATTGGCGCCATTCTAAAAATGCGTTGCCCACGTAATTTATACGATCCCACTTGTAATATGACCGAGAGTGCTTCCATAACAAATACGCCGCCCATAATAATAAGCAGTAATTCTTGGCGTACTAAAACAGCAATAATACCTAATGCACCACCAAGTGCTAATGAGCCTACATCACCCATAAATACTTGTGCTGGGTAAGTGTTAAACCACAAAAAGCCAAGCCCTGCACCCACAATGGCAGTACACACAACCACAAGCTCACTTGCTAGCGGTAAATGCGGAATATGTAAGTAAGCCGAAAAGTTAATATTACCTGTTAAGTAAGCAATAATTGCCAATGCTGCGGCGACTAAAATAGTGGGTACGATGGCTAAGCCATCAAGCCCATCAGTCAGGTTTACTGCATTTGATGTCCCTACTATTGCAAAATACGTAAGCACAATATAAAACAAGCCAAGTTGCGGTAATACATCTTTAAAAAATGGAACAACAAGTGATGTTTCAGAAGCTTGTGCACTGGTAAAATATAATGCTGTCGCTATCACTAACGCAATTACTGACTGCCAAAAATATTTCCATTTAGCAATTAAACCTTTTGGATCTTTACGGATAACTTTACGGTAGTCATCAACAAAGCCAACAATACCTAATGAGCCAATTACAAACAGCGTTGCCCATACATACTTATTCGATAAATCAGCCCATAGTAGCGTACTGGTAAAAATAGCCGCTAAAATAAGTAAGCCACCCATAGTCGGCGTACCCGACTTAGATAGATGCGATTGCGGACCATCGTCTCGAACCGTTTGACCTATTTGCATACGTTGCAAACCACGAATTAACTTAGGTCCTAAATAAAGAGACATAATTAGCGCAGTTAAAATACCTAAAATGGCACGTAGCGTTAAATACGAAAAAACATGAAAACCACTAAAATACTGGGTTAAATACTCTGCCAGCCAAACTAACATTATGATACTCCATTGATGGCTTGTTGCTGGCCATTAACTAAATCGGTTACTAATAATTCCATGCGAGAACTGCGCGATCCTTTCACTACTATTGTTGTTTTTGTATTCACTTTATTAATACTTTCTTGAATTTTTTGCTGCATTTGTTCACGGCTCGAAAAGTGGCGATTAGGGAGTTCAAACACATCACTTGCGCATTTACTTAATACACCTAATGTAAATAACTCATCAATCCCTTGCTCAAGTGCATACTCACCAACTTCTTGGTGATATTTACGTGCATCTTCACCTAGCTCCCCCATGTCTCCCAGCGCTAAAATGCGGTGACCTTGCATATCACTTAATAAGTCAATCGCAGCCTTTACCGACTTAACATTGGCATTATAGGTATCATCAACCACGGTGAGTAAATCAGACACTTCAATTAGATTAACGCGCCCTTTTACATCACCCATAGTGGCAAGTGCATTGGCTATTTCTTCAACAGTTACATCAAATTCACTAGTAAGTGCAGCCGCAATAAGTGCGTTACCAATATTGTGCTTGCCAGGTAGCGCCAAAGTAACAGGGACTTGCTTGTCTTTAGTACAAAGCGTAAAGCTTGCACGCGCATTGGCATCAAGCGTGATATTCTCTGCCCAAATGTCGAGTTTTTCGGTTGTAGAAAAACGTTTAACATTACGCCCTTCAAGTTTATCTAACCAATACTGGCTAAATTCACTATCGCAATTAACAATGGCAACGCCGTCATCTTTAAGGCCGTCAAAAATCTCACCTTTAGCTTTTGCAACCCCCATTAAGCTGCCAAAGCCTTCTAAGTGAGCGGCTGCAACATTACATACAACGGCTACATCTGGTTTGGTCATTGCAGTTGTGTAGGCAATTTCACCTAAGTGATTTGCACCTAGCTCAATTACTGCAAAACGATGTTGAGGCTCTAAGCGCAATAACGTAAGTGGGACGCCAATATCGTTATTAAAATTACCTTTAGTAGCTAATACATCACCGTGAACCGACAAAATTGCTGCACACATTTCTTTTACGGTGGTTTTACCTACACTCCCTGTAATTGCAATTGTTTTAGGCGCCACTTGCGCCATAACAGCAGTGCCAATTGCACCTAGTGCAATACGTGTATCGCTTACTATAAATTGTGGAATATCTACATCTACTTTGTGCTGAACAATAACGCCAATAGCGCCTTTTTGTTTAGCTTCTGCTATAAATTTATGGCCATCAAAATTGGGCCCTTTAAGTGCTAAAAACACTTCGCCATCGCACACTGTACGAGTATCAGTATTTATATTAAGCACTTGTTGATTATCACCTTGATAATCGGTTGTTAGTACATTGGCTAACCAATCAAAATCCATTGGGATCATTGTGTTATCCCTCTTACTGCTTTTTTTAGTTGTTCTTGTACATAACGGCGATCGCAAAAGTCGATGCGCTTATCGCCTATAATTTGATAATCTTCGTGGCCTTTACCTGCAATTAAAATAACATCATCAGCTGTAGCATTTTCTATAGCAAAACGAATTGCAGTTGCTCTATCAGCCTCTAAATGTGCGTCTTGAGGGTTCACTAAACCGCCAGCCACATCAGCAATAATGTCATCAGGATTTTCAGATCGCGGGTTATCGCTGGTAATAATAACTTTATTAGCATTTTTCTCAGCTGCTTGCGCCATTAATACTCGCTTACCTTTATCTCTGTCACCACCGCAACCAAATACACAACTCACACCACCTGGTACATGCTGTTGCAATGCTTGCAATGCAAGTGCAAGTGCATCGGGCGTATGTGCGTAATCAACAACACACGTTGGCATGCCTGCTTGACTAAATGCTTGCATTCGCCCAGCGACTGGCTGTAACTGCGCACAACCTGTAATTAATTGCTCTAGCGGATAACCAAGCCCTAGCAATGTAGCGAGCGCTGCCGTTAAGTTATATAAATTAAATTCGCCAAACAGAGGCGATTTAATTGATATATCACCCCAACTCGTCGATAACTGCGCCGAAATACCTACACTTGAATATTCAACATCAGAAAAATAGACGTATCGAGTATTCTTAGGAGCTAAGTTTTTGCGACCATAACAAATTAGATTATTAAAATCATACTTTTCAAGCCATTGCTCTGCTTGAAAATCATCTTGATTAAGCACCACAACTTGCGGTTCAAAATCACGAAAAAGCATTAATTTTGCATCACCGTAACTTGCCATATCACCATGATAATCTAAGTGATCACGCGAAAGATTAGTAAACACAGCCGCTTTAAATTCACATTTAGCAACACGCTGTTGCACTAACCCATGCGATGACACTTCCATGGCGACTAGCTTTTTATGCTGTAAATTTAGATCACTCAAAATATGCTGTAAATCAACCGTTGAAGGCGTAGTATTCATCAGTGGAGTTAAGTTATTAGGATGTCCATAACCTAGCGTGCCAATAATCGCTGACTCAGTACTACAAAATTGCGCTAAGTGAGCAATCATTGCTGTGGTGGTTGATTTACCATTTGTGCCAGTCACACCAATTAAATCCAAAGCCTGACTTGGTTGGTTATAAAAGCGATTTGCTAATTCTGGAAGCTTTTTATCAAACTCTGAAACTAAATATAGTGGTTCGAAACTTGTTTCAAATTCGCATAATCTGTCAGCAATAATAGCTGTTGCGCCATTTTCAATTGCTTTAGCAATAAATTGTCCGCCATCAAGTGAATGGCCTTTAATAGCAACAAATACATCACCTGGTGTTACCTCACGACTATCAATGCGTAAATGTTTTACCAGTTGCGAGGGCGCATCAATTTCGATGTATTTTAAAATATCTCTTAAATCACGCATCGTTCTTTTTACCTTCCACGTAGGCAACATCTTCCTTGTCCGGTGCTACATTTAATATTCTTAATGAATTCGAAATTATTTCAGCAAATGCAGGCCCAGCGGTGGCCCCTCCGTAGTACACATCCCCGCCGGGTTCATTAATCATAACAACAACGGCTAATCGAGGATTACTTGCAGGTGCGACACCTGCAAAATAGCCAACATATTCGTCACCATAACCACCAACAGCTGCTTTTTTAGATGTACCTGTTTTACCTGCTGCCCGATAGCCATCAACTTTAACGCGACTGGCTGTGCCGCCCTCTTCAAATATACTTTCCATCATATGGACTACGGCTTCTACGTCTTTTTGTTTAAAAATACGTTCGCCTTCTGGTACATTATCTTGTTTTAAAATCGTTAATGGACGGTTGACTCCCCCAGCGCCTAACATGGCATAAAATCGTGCCATTTGGGCTGTACTTACTGCAATATTGTAACCAAATGAAAGCGCAGCAATTTCATGATCCGACCAACGACGATTAGGGTAAAACAAACCACTGCTTTCCCCCACCATACCGGTGCCTGAATCTGAGCCAAACCCTACCTTTTGAAACAATCCCACTAAATAATCTTTAGGTACTAACTGCGTTACTTTCGTAACTCCCATATTTGAAGAGTATTTTAAAATTTCGCGCAGTGTCATCTCACCATGATTGCGAGTATCTTGAACTAAGCTACCGCCTAAACGCATCCAACCAGGGTAAGTATCAATTTTGTCATCGGCTTTAATTGCGCCGTAGTCTAGCCCAGCTAAAATGGCTAGGGGCTTAACAGTTGAGCCTGGTTCAAACAAATCGGTAATTGCGCGGTTACGGCGCTTATGCGGGGCAGCATCGCTTAAGTTGTTTGGATTAAACGAAGGGCTATTAACCATCGCTAATACTTCGCCTGTTTTTATATCAACAACCATCGCTGAACCCGATGTCGCTTTATAAGTAAGTACAGCAGATTTAATCGCTTTATAAGCGATGCCTTGAATACGTTGATCAATACTTAACTGAATACTTTCAGGTTCTACGCGTTCGCGCTCATCAAGCACTTCTACTTCGCGTCCTTGTGCATCTTTGCGTATAGTACGACGGCCTTCTTCGCCCGTTAATGCATTCTCATACAGCTTTTCAATACCTTCAATACCTTTGCCATCTATATTGGTGAAACCAATAATATGTGCAGTTACTTCACCGGCAGGGTAATAACGCTTAGATTCATCTAATAAATGAATGCCAGGCAAACGTAAGTCGCCAATATAATTTGCAACGGCAGGAGTTACTTGGCGTTTTAAGTAAACAAAGCGACGAGAAGGATCGTTAAGAAGGCGTGAATTAATTTTTTTCGGATCGGTACGCAGAACGTCAGCGAGTTCACGCCAGCGCATATCATTTTTGTAATACTGCACTGTACGTTTATCAAGTTCGACCGCATTGTCTGCAAGTGATTGTTGATCCTCGCCATTTTTACGCGCTTGCTTAATCACTTTAGAAACAAGTGATTTGTGAAGTGCTTTAGGATCTGCATACACACTCACTACCGGTACACTCACCGCGAGCTCTTTGCCATTACGATCAAAAATCATCCCACGCTGGACGTGAAGTTTTTCGACACGTACGGTACGTTTATCACTTTCAGAACGGGCTTTGTCAGGTTCAATTACTTGTAAATAAGCAGCACGAGATACCAGTGTTACAAACACCATAAACACAACGCCACACACCAGCATAAAGCGCCATGTAATTAAGTTATTTACTGGTTTTTTGCCTCGATTTCTCATTGCAGTATTATTACCTGTTCATCTTGACTCGTTGGTCGTTTCATTTTTAGCTGTGATTTCGCAATTTCTTCGATACGTGCATGCTGTGAATAAAATTCCTCTTCAACTAATAAATAACGCCATTCTAAATCAAGTTCATCACGCTCTTGGAGTAACGAATCTTGTTCAATAAGTTGCCCTCGAGCAAGATGTGTTACTTGTACCACAGTTAAACTTGACGCGAATATCACAACCAACAAGGCCGAGGTAAGCTTATTAGCTCCTAGGCCTTTAACAATTTCAAAAAATAAATTAGGTGGTTGACGATGATTCGCTTTTATATTCATTCCAGCCTCTGAGCAATCCTAAGTACAGAGCTACGAGAACGCGGATTACGCTCAACTTCAGCGGCACTTGGCTTAATCGCTTTACCCACTGCCTTTAACGTCAGATTTTTATTTATTTGTGCGTCAGTTAAAGGCAGACCTCTGGGTAATACTTCTCCCCGACTCTGTTTTCTAATAAACTGTTTTACAATACGATCTTCTAATGAATGAAACGAAATAACAACCAAACGACCACCGGGTTTAAGGACCTTAATTGCAGACTGCAATGCCGTTTGAATCTCTTCAAGTTCGCTATTAATATAAATACGGATCGCCTGAAAAGTACGAGTAGCAGGGTGTTTAAACTTATCTTTTACAGGTACTGCTTCATCGACTAAATCAGCTAACTGCTTAGTCGTAGTAATTGGCGTGTGCTCTCTAATCTCAAGTATTTTATGCGAAATACGCTTACCAAATTTCTCTTCACCCAGCTTTTTAATTACATGGGTAATATCATCCAATTCAGCTTCAGCTAACCATTGGGCTGCACTGCGACCACTTGTTGGATCCATACGCATATCTAGTGGGCCGTCTTTCATGAAACTAAAACCACGCCCAGCATCATCTAACTGTGGCGACGACACACCTATATCTAATAAAATCCCGTCGACTTTACCAATGAGATCGTTTTGCTCTGCTACTTCGTAAAGTTTTGAAAAGCGAGTATGTGCAATTGCAAATCGCGGATCATCAGCAAACTTTTCAGCTGATTGTATTGCCTGCGGATCTTGGTCAATCGCTTGCAAACGACCTTCATTACCAAGGCGTGCTAATATTTGCCCTGAATGACCGCCACGTCCAAAAGTGCCGTCCATGTATATGCCGTCTGGCTTAATTGCAAGGGCATCTATGGTTTCGTCCATTAAAACGGATACGTGTTCAAATTGCGCTGTCATTAGCTATTATTTGCCTTTTATTGTGCTGTTAGAGAGTGAAATTATCTAAATCAGGGTGAGGTTCAAAATCACCAAGCCTCTCAAGCTCAGTATCTTGGCGCATTTGTTCGTTCCAACGCGCCTCATCCCAAATTTCAAACTTATTCATCAAACCAACCAACATTATTTTTTTGCCTAGATCTGCATGTGCACGCAATGAAGGCGCTAACAAAATCCGACCATTTTTATCAAGTTGATATTCTGTGGCATTCCCTAGCAACATACGCTGCATACGTCGAGCTCGTGGATTCATATTTGAAATTTTAGCTAAACGATTTTCTATTTCTTGCCACTCAGCAAGCGGATATAACCATAAGCACGGCTCATTTAGCGCAACAGTACAAATAACAGTTCCTTGGTCTTCAGATAGCAGAGATTCTCGGTACTTGGTTGGTACCGCAAAGCGTCCTTTATCATCCAAACTCAGTGAACTTGCGCCACGAAACATAAACAGCCTGCTTTAAATTATTTTAATCGCCTAGCGATTACTTTGATCCAGTTTGATCCACTAAAAACCACTTTTTACCACAGTCCTCCAGTTTAGGGCTTGACAAGCCTTTTTGTCAAGTAAGCTGACCAGCTTTAACGAGTCTCAAAGCTAGAAAAAATAAGGGTTCAAGCAAAGCGATTGAATTACGTGGGAAAAAGTGGAATAACAGCGAAAAAAAAATTTACTTAGTTTTAATATGCTTATTTCTACACGTTCTGCTTACTGAATAAACAATGAATATTTACAGTTTTTTAAGCATTTTCACCTTCTTTGTAAAATTTACCTAACCGTGTAGTAATAGTTACTGTTTTTTTTAATTACCAACCATGACAAAACCAGGAGAAACAAAAAAAACAACTTAAATTCAATAAGTTAAAATAAAAATTAAATTTGGTTTAATCATTGCATCGTCTAAATCACTATTTAAATTTTTAACTTATTAAGGATTGATTATGGCTACTGCAACAAATACGAAACCAAACACAACTTCAGATGTTAAGCCTGACGTTAAACTAAAAAATACTGACTCACCACTTACAGAGAAAGCCACATCAGCGGCGCACGATGCTGTAGATGCACTTTCTAGCAAAGCAGCAACAGCTGAAAGCAGTGTTCGTAAAGGCGCTTCTAGTTCAGCAGAAGCACTAAGCGAAAAACAACTTATTGCACGCGAAAAGCTGAGCGAATGCACTGCAAAAACGCGTGCTTTCGCTTCTGAAAACCCATTAGCAACTGCGGGCATTGCTTTTGCTGCTGGTATGTTAATTACATCATTATTTCGTCGTAAGTAATCAGTGATGAATAACCCACAAACAACCGCAACCAAGGATGGTAACGCGCAAAACCAAGCTACTGAGCAGCCAAGCCAAAAGGACGATTGGCAAGATCATATTGCAAAGCTTTTAGAGTACTCTAAGCAACTCAAGGATGATTACCAGACCCAAGGAGAGATCACCCATCAGCTTGCTAAAGCTGAATGGCGGTTGTCGCTTAGATCGCTTGCATTGATCACTATATTTTTAGGCTGTTTTGCCAGTGGCTTGGTTTTGTTGTGGGCAGGATTTCTAGGTGCTGTTGGATACGGTGTATATGATCTCTTTGGGTCGGTATGGCTGAGTATTGCAACAGCTACTTCACTGCAAGTTGCTTGTTTAGTATGGCTTTGGAAAAACACAGTTTACCTAAGCAATAAAATTGGTTTTAGTAAAACACTTAAAAGCTTAAAGCAGCTATTAAATTTACATGGGAATTAGTATGTTAGTAGATAATTTGATTAAGGCCCCAAACAAAAACGTTCAAGCTCTTAGTAAGCAAATGGATATGCGCAGTGAATTAAAACGCCAACACCATGCGGCGTTTCAATATCGGTTAAAACGTTTTGCAGCAACTAAAGTAGGACTAACAAGTGCTTTTTTAGCCGGTGCTGCTGTACAAGCAGGGAAAAGCGAAACCAGCTTGGTTAGAAAATATGGCTGGCTTGTTAGGCTACTCGCTTAAAGATAAATACCTCTACCGTGATCAGATAAGTAATCAATACTTGGACCACTTGGCACAACTTGTGTCGGGTTGATCATTGTATGGCTAAAATAGTAATGACGTTTAATATGATAAAAATCAACTGTTTCGGCCACTCCTCTAACTTGATATAGATCTCTAAGATATCCGCTCAGTGCAGGGTAGCTTTCAATTGTGCGTAAATTACATTTAAAGTGACCAACGTACACACTATCAAACCGAATCAGCGTAGTGAATAAGCGCCAATCAGCCTCGGTGAGTCTGTTTCCGGCTAAATAACGCTGCTTGCTCAGAATCCCCTCTACTGTATCGAGTGCTTTAAATAAATCGTTAAACGCCTCTTCATACGCATCCTGAGTTGTTGCGAAACCCGTACGATAAACACCATTATTTATATTTGGATAAATCAACGCGTTTAATTCGTCAATTTTTGGTTGCAATTCTTCAGGATAAAAGTCATCGGTATTGCCAGTCAATTCATTAAATGCACTATTAAACATACGTATAATATCGGCAGACTCATTGCTGACAATTTTATTTAGCTTTTTATCCCACAATACGGGAACGGTTACCCGCCCGGAGTACTTTGGGTTATTTTTTGTATACACTTGATGTAAGTAGTTACTATTAAATAAAGCATCACCAGTACTGTGGTTTTGCGTATCAAAAGCCCAACCACTATCAAGCATATCAGGGCTAACAACCGACACAGTAATTAAATTTTCCAACCCTTTTAACGCTCTAAATATAAGCGTTCGATGCGCCCAAGGGCACGCAAGTGATACATATAAATGATACCGATTAGATTGGGCTTTAAAACCTGCGTCGCCCGTTATTCCAGCGCTACCATCACCAGTTATCCAATGACGTAACTGCGCAGCTTCACGCTCAAACTTTCCGTTACTTGAATCGGTGTCGTACCACTTATCTTGCCATTGACCATCAACTAATAATCCCATGAAACTCTCCTAAAAATAGGGTTAAATTTTGCCGAACTCGCCGTTTTGATAATCACGCACTGCTTGCTGTACTTCAGCTTGCGTCGTCATTACAAACGGCCCCATGTGAGCAATCGGTTGATTAAGTGGATCGCCTGCTAAAACCAAAACACGAGCGCCTTGCTCTGAGGTAATATTAATATTACTGTCTGGCTCTAAAATAAGTAACTTACCAGCTGGGATTGTTTGATCGTCGCTTGTTATTATTGAGCCGCTATGAATATAGATCATTACTTTTTGTTGGCTAAGAGGCTCCAAATGAACGCTTTTACCGGCGGGTAATGTAATGTCAGCAAGTAGAGCATTAGCAGCTAAACCCTGCAAACTACTTGTAAGCGTTTCACTTTCGAACTGCCACGATCCCGCAAGTGCTTTTAACGTCACACCGTGCGTATTTGTAAAACTCGGAGCTGAATTTTGCGTAGTATCTTGATAACGTGGATCGCGCATCTTATCCAAACTTGGCATGTTGATCCAAATTTGAAAGCCATGCAATCCATCAACGGTATCAGCGAGTGGCATCTCACTGTGCATAACGCCGCGCCCTGTACTCATCCATTGCACATCACCTGCTTTAATTGCTTTTTTGTTACCCATTTGGTCACGATGTTCAAAGCCACCTTTTAAAATATAAGTAAACGTTTCAATCCCTCGATGGGGATGCTCTGGAAAACCTCCCATATAATCTTTTTTGTCGTCTGACTTAAGTTCGTCAATCATTAAAAATGGATCTAAATATTTACCATCAAATCCTGGGATACGACTAATACTTACGCCATCGCCATCTTGAGTTGCATAAGCTGTAAGCACTTTTGATATTTTCATTTTTTAATTCACTTTAAAAAAGAAGTTGATGAGGGTATTAAATCATTCATTAAATAAAACAACTATGTCTTTAAATTGGTCATAACATTCTAAAAAATAGAAAGCTATGCTTTATTGTTCATATTTCAAACCTTGTATTACCGTGGTTATTTTTACTTATTTTTTAAATATCCGCTTTATCAATTACTTAAATTGCTGAGTAATTGATTGTCAATCCTGAAGTACTAATGCAAAGTTGTTTAATAATGATTGGTAAAATTAGAATGCAGCTTGCTTTCGACGGCTTTGGTACAGGCTCCTCATCACTTATTTACAATAAATGGATACGACTACTTAAAAATAGAAATGATTTTATGGCGTTTCGAAAAATAAAAAATCATTCTATCTAAATAATCCAACAAAAAGTTTAACTGTTACGCAATAAATAATGAGTCTATGCGGTCAAGTTATGCAATCAGATAAAAGTGGTAGTAAGATAAAATATGGCGAAAGCAACACTAGAGCAGTGGAGAATGTTTAAGGCTGTTGTTGACCATGGTGGATTTGCTGGTGCAAGTGCAGCTGTTCATAAAAGCCAGTCAACGGTTCATCACGCAGTGCAAAAACTAGAAGTCGCTTTGCAAATTAAATTACTTGAAGTAAAGGGTCGCAAAGCCTTTTTAACAGACAGCGGGAAACTTATTTTACGCCGCGCAGAGTTTTTAATTGAAGAAGCGAGTAAAATAGAATCTGTCGCCAATACGCTCAGCGAAGGTGTGGAGAGCACATTAAAAATTGCAGTTGATGAAGTATTCCCCCACCCCATTTTGTATCAAGCACTGGCCAGAACCAGTGAACTTTATCCGCTTTTAAAAATCGATTTAATAGAAAGCGTGTTAACGGGCGCTAACGAGTTATTAAATAATGCCGTTGTTGATTTAGCTATTTCTTCAATTCCTATTTACGGTATTAGTTGTAACCAGCTTTGTGATATAGAATTTGTCGCTGTAGCACACCCAAATCATCCGCTGCATCAGCGCACAGAGACTTTGTCATTTCGTGATTTAAAATTGTATAGGCAAATTGTAGTTCGTGATTCTGGCACGCAAACTAGCCATGATGAAGGTTGGCTAGGCGCAGATATGCGCTGGACGGTTAGTCATTTACGAAACTCTATTGATATGGTTAGCCAAAATTTAGGTTATGCATGGCTTCCTCGTACACAAGTATCTCACCTAATTGAAGAGGAAAAATTAAAAGTACTAAATCTAGAGCAAGGGACAACCCGTGCCCTTAAGTTATATTTAATGTGTAATGACACAGACAGACTAGGGCCTGCTGCACAAGAGTTTAAAGAGCAATTAATTAACCTGAGTTTAGATTAACAATCTTTAACTCATCGCCCTAAGTTATAGTAAATTAAATCACTTGTTTTTCACATCGAGGTGGTCGGCTACATATGCGCCTCGATTGCCTCTTTTTTTTGCGGGGCCTGTTGTGCTGTCTATCGCCGTTTGTTGTTCCGTTGCGGCGTTAGTCGAAGCGCCTAAAATAACAATATAGGCACTTATATAAAGCCACATTAACATAATAACTACCCCACCTAACGAGCCATAGGTTTCGTTATAGCTCGAAAAACGCGACACATAAAATGAAAAACCAATAGATGCCAAAATCCAAAGCACGGTAGCAATGGAGGATCCTATTGTGATCCAACGCCATTTAGCTGGCTTTCGGTGCGGGGCGTAGCGATATAAGAGCACTAATGTAAAATTAAATATTAAAGCCAATAATGGCCAAGAAATAAGCTTGATCAGTAAATCTATGCCTTCTTTAAGTCCAACTAAGTTAAGTACAATTGGCAAGATACCAATAATTATAAGTGAAAAAATAGCAACGATAATCGCACCCATAGAAAATAAAAAGCGCACTAGTAACGCTTTAAAAAATGAGCGTTTTTCGTATTCTCGATAACTAATATTACACGCAGTAATAAGCGCCTGACTCCCTTTAGAACTACTCCAAATAGTAAGTACTAAAGTTCCCAATGCACTGATACTTAAACTAGCGTTTGAACTTTGAGCAAGACTTGAAACTTGAGACAAAATGAGTTCTCGTGAGCTGTCAGGTAATAACGTAACAAACAAACTCAAATGTTCACTAATATCAGTAGGAGAGGAAAAATAAGCATAAATAGAAACAACGGCGGCAATAGCCGGAAAAATAGCAAGCAGTGCATAAAACGCAACTCCTGCAGCAACAAGCGATAAATTGTCCTCGTTCATTTGCTTAAAAATACGCTTAACAATATCCCACCAACCTACTACAGGAATATGCACAGGTTGGGCTGCTTGCTGCCCTCGTTTAGTCTCTTTCATTCTAAATCCCAAAATTTGTGTTACGTTATCTCAGCAAAATGTTTGCCAAGTTATATTGAACATTTGGTACTAAACTTGCTGCTAACAATTATAAAAACTAAACACGGATGACAGCCATGCCCAGTAGCCATGCAAACAACATAGTACAAAATAATGCCCCTCTCATAACACATAGTTTTGAAGGTGATATACTTTCATGGCATTTTTTCCACGAACAAAGTCTGCAATTACTGCACGCAACAGCGCAAATATTACCCACTCTATTACTTGGCACAGTCCTTTTAGTACTAAGCTATTTAATCGCAGGGCCGCTTTCGCGACTACTTATAAAACCCATCGATTATATGACCGACAGTAAACTCGTTCACTTAGTCGCAAGGCGCAGTATTAGCACCTTAATTATTTTATTAGGCGTGTACTTATTTTTACGTTTAGCTGGGCTTACTGAGTTTGCAGTCGCTATTATGAGTGGAACAGGATTAATAGGCTTAATATTAGGTTTCGCTTTTAGAGACATAGCAGAAAATTTCATCGCCAGTTTATTACTAAGCATACAAAGACCTTTTAAAATTGATGATGTAATAGAGGTAGATAATCGCTTAGGGATCGTTAAAAAAGTAACCGCACGCGCAACAACACTAGTGGATTACGATGGTAATCATATTCAAATACCAAATGCGACAGTGTACAAAAACACCATTAAAAATCTCACCGCCAATCCCAAAATGCGCGGTAAAGTAGAAATAGGTATTGGCTATGATAACGATATACGCAATGCACAAACTCTCGCACTCGACATTGCCAATCAGCAAAGTGCCGTACTAAGCGACCCACCAGCGCAAGTATTAATAAAAAACCTTGGCTCATCCACTATTAACTTTACCTTGTTCTTTTGGGTTAATAGCGAGCAGCACAGCCCATTAAAAGTAGGCTCACAACTTATGCGAGAACTTGTAAACGAATTTACAAAGCACAATATCAGCATGCCTGACGACGCAAGAGAGCGTATTTTACTTACCCCTGCTAACGAAACTATTTTTGGTTCAGAGCAAAAACAATCACCAAAAGTAAAAAACATAGTTAACGAAACAGACGATAAAACTAAAACACTCGATGATGTGAGCAGTGATACTGACGAAATACGTGAACAAGCAGATAAATCAAGAGATCCTGAACAAGGAAAAAATATTATTTAACCTGAGCTCTGATTAAGAGATTTTCAGTGAAAACAAGGCTAATTTACGCGTTAATAGCTGGCCTACTGCAAATAAATTTATTGCAGTTCGCGCTGACAATAACTGCTTGAGATAGATTTATTATCTAGAGTTCAGGTTCTTTATTATAAACACTGCGCATTTGCAGCTTAGCTTGCTAAAATAGGAAAAAATATGTTTTAAGTAAAACAATATGGCATTAACTACTACCTATACACTTGATAGACCTTACTTTTATGAATGCTTCGATGAGTCGCTTCCTTATAGTAAACGTGCGCAACCTAAATATTTTCTACTCATGCTATTAACAGCACTGGGTTTGTTTGGTATTTATGGTTTAAATGATCATTACTTAGGTTCTTTTTTAATCATGCTGGCAATTCTTGAATGCGTTGCCTTTTACTATCGCCGTCCTTGGTGGGTAACCAGACAAATGCTCAGCAGAGCATCTGGCTCAGAAGTCACCCTTACTTTTGATGACGAAGGCATTAAATCGGTTAATCATTACAAAAACTATCAATTAGTATGGCAAGATATAAACGAAGTTATAGATACAGAGCGCGGATTATTATTAAAAAATAAACATGGTATGCAATATATTTCAAAACAAATTTTAAGCCCCGAAATTATTAATTATATAAACAAAAAAGCCACTCGATGAGTGGCTTTTTTGTTTAGCTAAGTAAATTACTTAGCTATTTTATACCAATCTGCTTATATATGAGGTCTATTTAACGTTGAGAAAATTACGCTAGAACTAGGCAAAAATTTTTGTATCTAGTTGTTCTAAATAAAAAATTTTTAACGACGTTATAGTGCAATTTAATTCGTTAAATTGATCAAGGATTTATGCAGTTTGGTATTACATGTTGATTAAGCATTGCCCGGCTCAGGGTTAGACTTTTCAGCTTGTATACGCATGTAAATTTCTTCACGATGCACTGATACGTCTTTTGGTGCGTTAACACCGATTCGAACTTGATTTCCTTTAACACCTAGAACGGTAACTGTTACTTCGTCACCAATCATTAGGGTTTCACCTACTCTACGAGTTAGTATTAGCATTCTATTGCTCCCATGTTCCAATAAAAATTATAAGATTCCGCTTAAACATACTAATAAAAATTAGACTGAAAAGTAAGTAAAAACTCCCAATCTATTCATTTTCTGTTAAAAATACTTTGTGTAATGCACGAACAGCCAACTCTAAGTACTTTTCATCTATTAAAACTGAAATTTTAATCTCGGATGTTGAAACTAAAACTACATTAATGTTTTCTTGCGCTAATGCTTCAAAAAATAGACTCGCGACACCAGAATGCGATTTCATACCCATACCAACAGCAGACACTTTTGCCACTGTGGTTAATCCGCATATACTTTGAACACTTAATTGAACTTGCTGCTCAGTGAGCAATTCAATTGCTTGCAGGTAATCATTCGTGTGCACAGTAAAAGCATAGTCTATTTTTTCAAAGTTATGATTAACTTGATTAATCATATCTATTTCGATGCCATTTTCGGCAAAAAGTTTCAATATTTTTGAAAGATATTGCGTACCCGTTGGCACACCTTGTACCTTAATTAAACATTCGTCACGATTAAACGCAATCCCCGATACAACCTTGCTTGGCATATCGTTCTCCTCAAAACTTATTAATGTACCTTCATCGGGATTAAAGCTCGAAAGCACCCTAAGTGGCACATCATGTTTGCCTGCGGCTTCTACTGAGCGAATATGCAAAACTTTCGCCCCTAAACTTGCCAGTTCTAGCATTTCGGCAAAGGTAACTTGGCTCATTCTGCGCGCGTTAGGTTCAACACGAGGATCTGTAGTATATACGCCGTCAACGTCTGTATAGATCTGGCATTCGTCAGCTTTTATAGCCGCAGCTATTTCCACAGCCGATGTATCGGTGCCACCGCGCCCAAGCGTTGTAATGTTGCCCTCAACATCACGCCCCTGAAACCCAGCAATAATAGCAATACGATTATGCTCAAGCTCATGCTTCAAACGCGTAGCAGCAACCTCTGCAATACGAGCTTTACCAAACATGTTATCGGTTAAAATATTGACTTGATCGGCTAATAAGCTCACAGCAGAGTGGCCACGTTTTATAATAGCCATAGCAAGTAGTGATACAGAAACCTGCTCTCCGGTGCTAATAAGTACATCTAGTTCACGGCTACTCGGGCGAGTATCAATTTGTTTGGCGAGATTAATTAAGCGGTTGGTTTCTCCCGACATAGCAGAGAGCACCACAACCACTTGATGTCCTTGTTGTCTGGTTTTAACAACAAGGTCGGCGACCGCTTCAATTCGCTCTATTGAGCCGACCGAAGTGCCACCGAACTTTTGAACAATAAGCGCCACTTAGGCTTAAGTACGCTCAGTTAACCAAGCTGTAACGCTATCTAGTGCAGCAGCAAGGTTTTGTGGCTCACTACCACCGGCTTGTGCCATATCTGGACGACCGCCACCTTTACCACCTACTTGGCCTGCCATGTGGTTAACTAACTCACCGGCTTTTACTTTGCCTGTTAAGTCTTTAGTTACACCGGCAATTAGGCTTACTTTGTCGCCACTGGCAACACCGAGGGCAATAACACCTGAGCCAATTTTGTTTTTAAGGTCATCAACCATACCGCGCAGTGCTTTAGATTCAGTACCTTCAACGTTTGCTACAAGTAGCTTAACGCCGTTAATTTCAACAATCGAATCAAGTAAAGACGCACCCGCTGCACTTGCCAACTTATCGTTAAGTTGCGCAATTTGCTTTTCAAGACCTTTAGACTTTTCAAGTAACGCGGTTACTTTTTCAAGTACCGATGCGCTATCACCTTTAACTAAAGCTGCAACATCGCTAAGTTGTTGCTCTTGCTCGCTAACATAAGCAACTGCATCTGCACCAGTTACCGCTTCAATACGGCGAACGCCTGCGGCAATACCACTTTCAGATACAATTTTGAATAAACCAATATCGCCAGCGCGCTCAACGTGAGTACCACCGCAAAGCTCAATAGAGTAGTCGCCAATAGTAACTACACGTACTTCGTCATCGTACTTTTCGCCAAACAATGCCATAGCACCTTTCGCTTTAGCATCATCAATAGCCATAAGCTCAGTATTAAGTGCAAAGTTACGACGAATTTCGTCATTAACTACACGCTCAATTTCACGTAGCTCATCTTTAGTAACTGCTTCAAAGTGCGAAAAGTCAAAACGTAAACGATCTGGCTGAACAAGTGAGCCTTTTTGGCCTACATGGTCGCCTAATAATTGGCGTAGTGCTTCGTGTAAAATATGTGTAGCTGTGTGGTTTTTCTTAATGCTGTCGCGGCGCGTATCATCAATAGTCGCATCCACTTTATCGTTAACACCAATGCGGCCTTGCACAGTACCGTGGTGAGCAAAAGCATTACCAAGTTTAGTGGTATTAGTAACATTAAATTCGCCACCAGCAACTGTAATAGTACCCGTGTCACCCGTTTGACCGCCTGATTCAGCGTAAAACGGTGTGCGGTCTAGTACTACAATACCTTGTTGACCATCTTCTAATAACTGAACAGCTTCGCCACCGGCAAAAATTTCAATAACGGTCGCGCTGTAATGTGTGCTGTCGTAACCTTTAAAGTCAGTGTGTTTATCTGATTTTAATTGGTCATTGTAATCAGCACCAAACTTACCCGCTTGTTGCGCTGTTTTACGTTGTACAGCCATGCATTCTTCAAAGCCTTGATGATCAATTGTCATCTGGCGCTCACGCGCAACATCGGCCGTTAAATCAGCTGGAAAACCGTACGTATCGTAAAGTTTAAATACTAAGTCGCCCGGTATAATATCGCCTTTAAGGTCGCTTAAGCTTTCTTCTAAAATAGCTAAGCCACGCTCAAGTGTTTTACCAAACTGTTCTTCTTCAATGCGTAATACTTTTTCAATAATTTCTTGTTGCTTAGCAAGCTCAGGGTACGCTTGACCCATTTGCTCAATTAGCGCAGCAACTAATTTATAGAAAAACGAACCTTGTGCACCTAACTTGTTACCGTGGCGCACAGCACGACGAATAATACGGCGCAGTACATAACCACGACCTTCGTTAGATGGCATAACACCGTCTGAGATTAAAAACGCACACGAACGAATATGATCCGCCACTACGCGTAGTGACTTGTCGTCCATGTCTTGTGCATTAGTAACACTTGCAGCAGCGGCAATTAAGCCTTGGAATAAATCGATTTCGTAGTTTGAATGCACGCCCTGCAAAATAGCAGCAATACGCTCAAGGCCCATTCCCGTATCAACAGATTGCTTAGGTAGAGGCAACATTGTACCGTCGCTTTGACGGTTATATTGCATAAATACAAGGTTCCAAATTTCGATGAAACGGTCGCCGTCTTCCTCAGGAGAGCCCGGAGGTCCGCCCCAAATATGCTCGCCATGGTCATAAAATATTTCAGAACACGGACCACACGGACCAGTATCGCCCATAGACCAAAAGTTGTCTGAGGTCGCAATACGAATAATACGATCCTCAGGTAAGCCAATTTCGTTAGCCCAGTAACCAAACGCTTCTTCATCATCGTGATAAATAGTTACTAAAAGTTTTTCTTTAGGTAGGCTTACTACCTCAGTTAAAAACTCCCATGCAAACTTAATCGCGTCTTGCTTAAAGTAATCACCAAAGCTGAAGTTACCTAACATTTCAAAAAATGTATGGTGGCGAGCAGTGTAGCCTACGTTTTCTAAATCGTTATGCTTACCGCCAGCACGTACACAGCGCTGCGAGCTTGTCGCACGTGTATAAGGGCGGCTTTCTGCGCCTAAAAATACATCTTTAAATTGCACCATGCCGGCATTGTTAAATAACAACGTGGCATCGTTACCCGGTATAAGCGAGCTAGAAGGTACTATTTGATGTTGCTTGCTGGCAAAAAAGTCTAAAAACTGTTGCCTAATTTGTGCGGTAGTCATGTGCTGCATTTGAAAGTCTCACCTGTATTTACTGTGCTTGCATTGCAAAATTAATTTCATCGTAGCTAAAACCCCGATACATTAAGTAGCGCACGCGCTTAGCTTTATCTTTGTAATCGAGATCTGGCGGTGTATTTGAATATTTTTTATTGTACGCATCCTGCGCAAGCTCAAACCAATCTATTTCAAGCTCTTCAACTACCAATTCAAGTAGCGAACGATCAATCCCTTTGCCCATAGCTTCGCTTTTTATTCGCTTAAGCCCGTGGCATTTAAATATGTGTTTTCTTACAAAGCCTTCACAGTATCGCTGCTCGTTAATAAAATTGTGCTTTTCGCACCAATCAAGCAGCGTTTCAATAAACTCTTCTGTCGCTTCTTTTTGCTGTAATTTGAGCGTTAACTCACGACGCGAATATTCTTGGCGCCCTAGTAACCAAAGTACATAGTTTTTTAGTTTTTGCTTTAATTTATCATCCATTAAGCGTCAAAACGCCCGCTTGTTTCACTACTAAGTGGCTTAACATTAATGTCGTCACTCGGTGGTACAACAGGCATAAAAATGGCTTGATAAGATACAAAAAAGCTAATGTAGCAAATCGGCATTAAAATCAACAGTGGTAAGAACGATAAGAACATCGAAAGCGCCATAAATAATGCGCAAATAAGACCAAAAACGCCAAGTGGCAAAATATTATGATAAAACACCATTAACGACTTTTTCAGCGCCGTTAAAATGCGTGTTTCTTTACTAAAATAAACAAGCGGTACAGCGTAAGCAAACGCCGTTAAATAAATTAGCATTGCCATAAAAAATAAAATTACATTCGCGCCCGAAATACTCTCAAGCATTTGTTCAAGTGCTACGTTTGGATCAAGTCCCGGTTGACTCATAACCGCCACTGCATCGGCAAATAAGCCATTAGCAAGTAACGCCATTAAAATGCCCGCACCCATTTGATAAAGTGCTAAACGCAATAACCCTAAACGATTTCCCTTAGCCGTAAATGGCTTGAGAATATCGGCTAGCATAATTTTTCCGCCCTGCTGCTTACTAAGCACCGCTTGGTAAAACCCTGCGGTTAAAAATGGCGTAGCTAGCGCTGCTACCACTTGCAGTAAAGGTAAAAATAAAGACAGCAGCCCTACAATGCCAATAAATAAATGCATAAAAATAAAGGTTGCTGGCTGGGTTTTAAAAATAAGCCATCCGGCTTTTAACCACTTTAGCCCTGCATCGGCTTTAAAAATTCGTAATTGTGTAGACATACTTACTCTTAATTTAAAACGAAACACGCCAAGTATAACTTGGCGTGAGGGGGTATTAATAGACGAAACGTAATTAAATGATTAAGGTTTTTTAATTTTCTTAATATCTAACATATGCGCGCCATGCTTAATTTTTGTTTCTAGGTACGATTTATTACCCGCAACACCCGCTTTAATGTGTGCATGCGTGCCCACAACCGAGTCAACACTAATACCGGCATCCTTTAATGCATTAAGCTTCTTAGGATTATTGGTCATTAATTTAACGTGGCTTAAATTAAGCGCATTAAGCATTAATACCGCATCCGAAAAGTCACGTAAATCATCAGCAAAGCCTAAGTGATTATTAGCTTCGTAGGTGTTCATCCCTTGCGATTGCAGTACATAAGCGTCAATTTTGTTGTATAAACCAATGCCACGGCCTTCTTGGCGTAAATACAATAAAATACCGCCTTGCTCGTGCATCATTTCAATACATTCATTTAGCTGCTCGCCACAATCACAACGCGATGAGTAAAACACATCACCCGTTAAACACTCAGAATGCATACGAATAAGCGGTACATCTTGCTCTGTATCAGCGTTGTTAAACACCATAGCAATATGTTCTTTACCATCTTTTAAATCAGTAAATGAGATTATTTCTGCAGGGATATCACTATTTCTGCCAACATTAAGCTGGACTCTTGCTCTTACTTGCGCCACGACAAATCCAAATATTTAAATAACTACGACACGACAATAAAGTGATAATATCACAAAATAGGATAAATACACCGTAGTACAAGACTTTTTATGGCAAATATATGGCGACGATAAGCGTTATTTTCAATGACAGTTAGCAATAAATTGATGCAAATAACAGCCAATGTTATTTACGTTGATTTACCTTAATCAGTGGCACTTAAGGACACGTTTGGTATTTTGTATTTTAAACAACGATAGGGATTATTATGAAACGTCAGCAACTCGCTTTATTTATGGGCTTAAGTTTATCTGCTTTAAGCGCAACAACTTTAAGTACTACAGTACTCGCCAGCCAAGTAAGCGATCCTCAAGCGGTATTTAGCCAAGCATATCAAAGCTATTTAGCGGCAGTTAAAGCAGACGAAAACGTACAACAAACAGCCAAACTTGCTTACACATCAGGTAAAGCCGTTTATGGTGAAAGCTCAGATAACACCGCTAACTTAGCTATTAACTACGCTAAAGCTATTAAAGGCTACGGCAATGAGCTAAACGAACAGCGTTTTTCACTTTATAATAAAGCACATGCTATTTTAGCTGCAAATCACGGCAAACAATCAATAGAAACAGTTGATGCACTGCTCGGCCAAGCTAACTACACAACATCGGCTTACAAAGCAGCTAACTTTTTAGAACAAATAATAGATATAGCTAAAACACAAAATAAACCTAAATTTGTAGCCGACATGAAACTAGAAGCGGCATCACTGCTTGCTAAAAAGTTTAGCTCTAAAAAATATCGCGAAGCGAAAAACTACCTAGAAGAAGCCGACGAGTACTACCAGGAAAACTTACCTGAAAACTCACTAGAGCGTATAAAAGCCGATTTTTTAATGGCCTCATTCGCAGAAGGTCGTAAAAAATACAATCAAGCGATTGAAAGGCTAAACCGTATAGTGAATGTATTCGATAGTAACTTAAACTTTGATCACAGCGCAGAGCTAAGCGCTCACTCTAAGCTTATTGGCCTGTACGAAAAACAAGGTAAAAGCGAAGAAGCAACTAAACATTGCCTAGCAATTGCTAAAATGGTGCCATGGAAAGAATCGCAAGAGCAAACGCCGCTTTACCGTGTTAACCCTAAATATCCAGTTAACAAAGCCAGATTTAGTACCGATGGTAGCGTTGTTATGGAGTTTGAGGTAGACGCAGCTGGCTTTGTAAAAAACCCAAAAGTACTTAGCTCTGAAGGCGGCAGCGCATTTGAAAAATCAGCCAAAGCAGCGCTTGAGCAATGGCGTTACGCGCCAAAGTTTGAAAATGGCAAACCCGTTAGCGCTATTTCTCAGGTACAACTCGACTTTAAAATTAATCGCCATTAAAAGCGGCTCATTAAAAAAGGCGCTTTAAGCGCCTTTTTTAATACTAACTAATACAAACCCTACGTAGTTAAAATTCGTAACTTAAACTAATACCGCCATCTGCTCTATTTTCATTGCTGTCACTTGTTTTACCGTAGCCTACATCTAATTCCAGTCTAAAACCGGCATTGTTTAATCCATTAAAGTTATAGCTGTAAGTAAGCCCTATGCCGTTAGTTGTTTCCTCATCAAAAATACTGCCAATTGCGCAGCCTAGCGTATTAGCAAAGTCAGTTGCTATATCATTTGTTGAACTTTCACATTCTTGGTCTGTATCTCTTGCGCCAATAGCGCCCAAAAGCGCGCCAAATGCATGCTTTTTATTATCGCTTACTGCTTGTTCAAAACCTGCTGAAAATCCATCATCAAGGCCTATTTTATAGTTTGCATACCAACGTTGTTGATTCTCATTAGCCGATAAAGACACTTCTGGAATAACTAAGTAAGGATAGCCACCCCCAATCGAAAAACTAACATCGTTAGCAAAAGTAGAACAAGAAGCGATAGATAAAGTGAGTAGTAATATTTTTGTTTTCATAAAATTCCCTTTGAGTAAGCACCAAATGTACCTAGTTTAGTTCCTTTTCACAATGTAACAAAAGTCCTAACCGTGCTTTTTGTGATTTTAAAACTTCCTGTTGCGATTAAAGCTGGCTTCTCTTCCTAGCTAGAAGTTTCAGTAGTACGCTGATTTTAATATGGTTATTCTCCATACATAGGCGATAACGCAAGAGCAGTTGCCGAACCGACTAGGTTACACACCTCTCGCCGCGATTAAATACTCCTTAGATAGAACAAATTTTAATCCTGAAAGACCAATAAACTCTAAACCACATTAACTGTATTTAATTTAAAAAAGACTTTAGTAGAGCAATAATAAATACAGATAATGCATGTAAATAATCATAATTTATGGTGAAATTAGCTTAATTGATAAAAGGTACCCACGGAGCTTTCATGACTATTTTAGTAACCGGTGGCGCAGGCTATATTGGCTCGCACACTGTTTTAGAACTTTTACAGCAAGGTAATGATGTTGTTGTTATTGATAATTTGAGCAATTCATCGCAAGAATCTCTTGCTCGTGTTAAAAAAATCACAGGTAAAGATACTACCTTTTACCAAGGTGATATTCTCGATAAAGCTTTTTTAGATTCAGTGTTTGCTAAACACTCTATTGATAGCGTTATACATTTTGCAGGCTTGAAATCGGTTGGTGAATCAGTGGCTAAACCAATTGAATACTACCAAAATAATGTACAAGGTACGTTAACGCTTGTTGATGCAATGCGCGAAGCTGGTGTATTTAAATTAGTATTTAGTTCATCAGCTACCGTTTATGGTGACCCTGCTAGTTTACCAATTAAAGAAGACTTCCCTGTGGGCGGTACTACAAACCCTTACGGCACATCTAAGCTGATGGTTGAAATGATGCTGCAAGATATCGCTAAATCAGACGAGCGTTTTGCGTTTGCTATTTTGCGTTACTTTAACCCTGTTGGCGCACATGAATCGGGCCTAATTGGTGAAGATCCTAACGGTATCCCAAATAATCTTTTACCGTTTATTGCACAGGTTGCTGTGGGTAAATTAAAGCAACTTGCTGTATTTGGCGATGACTACGACACAGTTGACGGTACAGGTGTGCGCGACTATATACACGTTGTAGATTTAGCAATTGGCCATTTAAAAGCGCTTGATAAAATTGCCAGCAGCACGGGGGCATTAGTTTATAATCTGGGCACTGGTAACGGGTATTCTGTACTGCAAATGGTTAATGCATTTATTAAAGCCAGCGATCAGGCTGTGCCATATCAGGTTTCACCTCGCCGCTCAGGCGATATAGCCGCCTGTTATGCAGCACCAGAAAAAGCACTTAATGAACTTGGTTGGGAAGCGGTGCGTGGCATTGATGAAATGATGCAAGATACATGGCGTTGGCAGTCAAATAACCCCAACGGTTATAAAGGTTAAGTAAAAAGTATTTTATAAGCTTTGCCTGTTACACCAGCAGGTAAAGCGCCCTTTACACTCTATGTAAATAAATTATCTAAAACGCTATTGCACAAAAAAAAGAGAATAAAGGTAAGTGAGAAGACACCAAAGCATGAGATTACGAGCGTTGCTCGTCACGCCAGCAAGCTGTGCGTCTACACGTAAATCAAACCACACTGTAAAACTTTGCCTGTAGGCGTAGAGCTTGCTCACGCGAAAAGCGCAGCTTTTAATATCTACAACTGATAGCTAAGCTACTCTTTATGAATAAATCATTTAAATAAATTACGAGCGTTGCTCGTCACGCCAGCAAGCTGTGCGTCTACACGTAAATCAAACCACACTGTAAAACTTTGGCTGTAGCCGTGGAGCTTGCTCACGCGAAAAGCGCAGCTTTTAATACCTACAACTGATAGCTAAGCTACTCTTTATGAATAAATCATTTAAATAAATTACGAGCGTTGCTCGTCACGCCAGCAAGCTGCGCGTCTACACGTAAATCAAACCACACTGTAAAACTTTGCCGGTAGGCGTAGAGCTTGCTCACGCGAAAAGCGCAGCTTTTAATATCTACAACTGATAGCTAAGCTACTCTTTATGAATAAATCATTTAAATAAATTACGAGCGTTGCTCGTCACGCCAGCAAGCTGTGCGTCTACACGTTAATCAAACCACACTGTAAAACTTTGGCTGTAGGCGTAGAGCTTGCTCACGCGAAAAGCGCAGCTTTTAATATCTACAACTGATAGCTAAGCTACTCTTTATGAATAAATCATTTAAATAAATTACGAGCGTTGCTCGTCACGCCAGCAAGCTGTGCGTCTACACGTAAATCAAACCACACTGTAAAACTTTGCCTGTAGGCGTAGAGCTTGCTCACGCGAAAAGCGCAGCTTTTAATATCTACAACTGATTGCTAAGTTAGCTCGTCACGCCAGCAAGCTGCGCGTCTACACGTAAATCAAACCACACTGTAAAACTTTGCCTGTAGGCGTAGAGCTTGCTCACGCAAAAAGCGCAGCTTTTAATTACTTATATCTAAATCTAACACTTAATAACGAGTATCTTCGTTATGTCTGTGCCCACTGCCTAAGCAAATTATGATAAACCCCCGTTAACTGAATAATCTCAGGGCTATCTTCTACTTTGCTGCGCAAACTTTGAATCGATGTATCTAAATCAAATAATAAACCACGTTTTTCGTCGCTATTAACCATGCTTTGCAACCAAAAAAATGAGGCTAACCTTCGCCCACTTGTAACTGGCATTACACGGTGCAGGCTGGTTGATGGGTACAACACCATACTCCCAGCTGGTAATTTTACGCTGTGCGATCCATACGTATCTTCAATAACTAATTCTCCACCCTCATAATCTTCAGGCTCATTAATAAAAAGCGTCATTGATACATCTGTTCGTACTTTTACAGGCGTACCAGGAACCTGCCTAATGGCATTATCTACATGCACACCAAACGATTGTCCGCCTTGATAACAGTTAAATAATGGAGGAAATATTTTTGCAGGAAGTGCTGCCGACATAAACAAATTGCTACGAGCGAGAGCTGCCATAATAATGTCGCCAAGCTCTTGGCATTCAGGACTATTTTCAGGTAACTGTAAGTTGTTTTTAGCTTTCGTTGATTGATGCCCAGCCGTAATACTACCATCTGCCCACTGTGCTTTTAGTAAAACCTCATGACAATAAGCAACTTCTTCTTTAGTTAACAACTCTGGTATTTTAACTAACATGTGCGCCCTCTCACATAATAAAAAGAAAGGGCAGAAATTTCTGCCCTTAATGATTATGTACTCTTAAAGTAAAGTTTAAAAAGAGTAACTTGCCGTTAAGCTAAACTTACGACCTTCACCAGGAACAAAGTGTCCGCCACCTAACTGGTTAACGTAATCTTTATCACCTAAGTTTTCAGCATTAAGCTGCAAGCTCAAATCTTTTGATACATCATACGCAACCATTAAATCAAAAATAGTATAGCTTGGAGCACGAGCGCGAGTAGACGATGAGCTACTGTAACGCTCACCTAAATACTGCATACCTGCACCAAATGATAATTGCTCAGATATTTCGTATGTTGTCCATATGCTCGCACTATTTTTAGGCGTACGTGGTAACTCATTACCTATTTGAATAATATCGTCACCTGATGCTTTAGTTACTTCGCTATCTTGATAAGTATACGATGCAATAACGGTCCACTCTTTGGTGATTAAACCTGTAGCTGATAACTCTAAACCCTGAACTCGTTGTTCGCCATTTAATAAATCAGCTCGTGTATCTTCTGCAAATGGATCATCGGTACGAGCATTTGTTTTTTCAGTACGAAAAAGAGCTGCATTAGTTTGTAAGCGACCATCCATTAAGTTCCATTTCATACCTAATTCATAGCTATTACTTTCTTCTGGATCAAGATCTGCTGTATTTCCGCGAGTAGATACCGTAATACCTTCGGCTGAAGGATTAAACGAATTACCCGCCCCAAAATAAATACTGCCGTTTTCTGTAGGTTTATAAACTACAGCTGCATTCCAGCTAAATAAGTCGTCACTTGTAGAAATTAAAGCACTTGGGTTCGCGTAATCGTAATGGTAATCCGTAGTAAAGCTATCAAAACGAATTCCGCCTGTAACTTCCCATTGCTTATTAAGGGTTACTGTATCAAATGCATAAATAGCTTGGTTTTTAGCTTTAGCTTCAATACTTGTGCCGTTACGACCGTACACACCCGTAAATGCAATTGTTGCATCAGGATTGTATAAGTCGTTACGGATTCCATCTTCAATTAGATTATCAGCCGTAGTTGCAACAAAGTTATGGCGTGTAAACGTTTCGTTTGCAAGTTCAATACCCACTACAACATCGTGAGTAAAACCAGCAAACTCGTAGTTACCAATTAAATCAACTTGTAATGCAGCCAATGAATTTTCTGTATCACGTGTTTTTTCATCTGCAAAGGTAATATCTGTATCGGTTGTAACTGAAAAGAAACGTGGTGCAGTTGTTACCGATTCACGCTTAACTTTACCTAAACGGACTTGTGTACGTAACGTAGTATTTTTAGAAAAATCATACTCATGACGGGCAGTTGTTGAATAAGCTTCTATGTCTTCATAATCACGGTAAACGTTACCATAAAAGTTATCAAAATCGACTGGTGGTGGAGCGTATTCATTGCCAACTAGTTCAGCAACTGGGGTATCACTTCTAACCCATGCAATACCGTAATCTGGTAAATTATCTTGTCGTTGGTATTCAAAATTAAGATCAAATCGACTGTTGGTTCCAAGCCCTGTAGCCAAAGCAACAGCAATTGCATTTTTTTCGTTTTCAACATAATCACGGCCAGCAACATCACCTGAATCAGACAATAAATTAACACGTAATGCGCTTGTTTCGTTTACTTGAATATTAGTATCAAGACGACCACGGTAATCGTTTTCTGTGCCTAAACGTAACGAAACATCATTAAAGTTGTCTAATTTCGCCTTTTTAGTTTCTAGATTAACGCTGCCGCCTGTTGCACCACGACCAGAGACTGCAGAACCAGGGCCTTTAGCTACTTCAACGGCTTCAATGTTATAAACATCGCGAGTGTATCCAGCAACATCACGAATACCATCAACAAAAATATCACTTGCGGCACTAAAACCACGAATAGACATGCTATCGCCAGTAGGAGAACCACCTTCGCCTGCAGCTAAAGAAATACCTGATACATTGCGTAATGCATCTTGTAAACTATCTACGTTTCTATCTTTCATTACCGCTTGGTTAATTACAGTAACTGTTTTAGCCGTATCGAGTAGCGGTTGAGTATATTTATGCGATGTTGATTTTTCTACAACATAGCTAGACTCAGTTTTAGTTTGCGCTTTCGTTACCGATAACTCTTGAACATCCTGTGCACTCGCCCAAGTTGAAAGAGTGGCTGTAACAACCGCCGCAATTGGTTTTGCGTAGGTATTCCCTTTATTCGATGGCTTACTCATGGTTACTCCAAGGTTTAAACTAATTAGGTACATGTTGAATTTCGGCAAAATCCTACCACCGCCATAAATAAATGTAAACGCTAATTGTTATCAGTTGCGTTGTTATACCTGTTGTTATATTGTATGCGCACTTAAAAATTAACAGTAATTGCTCCATGTAATTACTCGTCGTAACTTTCAGGGTCTTTGTTGAACAATGCGAAGTTTAATTAAACCAATCAGTATGGTTATCGCGCTTTGTTGCGCTATGACAGTGCAAGCCGATACCGTTAGCGAATTAGAACAACTCATCAACAAATGGCTGCAAATAGAAAATCAAAACAATAAATTAAATACTCATTGGCTTGAACAAAAAAGCAGTATGGAGCAAACATTAACGCTTTTAGATGCTGAGCAGCAGCAACTTAGCGAGCTTAATCAGCGTAGAAAAAAAAGCACCAGCGAGCTTACTCAAAAACGCGAACAGCTTGTTACTAAACAATCGGAACTTGAAAACGATCAACAACAATTAAACGAACAACTTACACGCATTTCCCAGCAATTACTTTCATTACAAGTGCAATTACCTCCGCCACTTTTAAGTAGCTGGAAAAACACAGGTGATTTAACTAACTCACAACTAAATACCACAGATAAATTGCAAACAGCACTCAAGATGCTGGGGTTATTACGTGATTTTCAGCAACGGATTTCTATACACGAAATGGCAATTCTGCACCCTGACGGCCAAGAAGTATGGGTAAAACAGCTTTACTTAGGTGCAGCCCAAGCTTGGTTTGTAAGTGAAGATTTAAGTTATGTAGGCATTGGCTTTCCAAGTGATTTAGGCTGGCAGTGGGAGTTCGATCCGAGTATTAACGCTGAGCAAGTTGCATTAGGAATAGCTGTTCAACAAAAAAAGCGCGCTGCTGACTGGGTAACACTACCTATCTTAAGTTATGCAAAAAATACACAAAAAGGGGCTAAATAATGATTTTCGCCCGCATCCTTAAAATAGCTAATATTTTAGCTTTACTCTTTAGTGCAAACATCGTTTTTGCAGCAAGCAGTGATGACGCGCAACAAAGTATTTTAAGTGACATTAAAACAGCTCAACGCGCGTTGAATAAAACTCAAAATAACATTGCCAAAGAGCAAGCCGCTCTTGCTAACAATATATTTAACAAGCAGCAATCACTGAGTAAATTACGTGAGCAGGCTGCCATTAACCGCCGCCTTGCTGATGAAGATACTTTGAGTTTAAATCAGCTGCAAACACGCCTAGATACATGGCAACAGCAGCAACAATATCAGCTAAATTTGTTAAATCGATTTGTACGCCAAAATAGTAAAAACCAACACATTACTAATGATCAAAACGAATTATTGAAACAAGTAGTATCACTTATTAATGACCAAAAACAGGCACTTTATCCACAATTTAAAAAGCAATCGGTTGTGCTAAGTAATGGCGAATTAAGCCAAGCGAATACCCTGCAAGTAGGCCCAGTTGCTTGGTTTAGTACACAAACCCCAAAACTAGCTGGATTACTCGATTTAGACGACAAATCTAACGCGTTAAAGGTAGCGCTAGTGCAATCTACAAGTGACGATAACCCACTCGATAATACCTTAAAACAAAATGGCGTAGGATCTACACTCCTCACTTTTGATCCGAGTTTAACGCATTTAGTAACGAGTCAGTCTCAACAAGAAAGTCCGCTGGAGCATTTAGAAAAAGGCGGTTTATGGGCTATTCCTATTATTTTATTTGCCTGCTTTGCACTAACTATCGCATTACTGAAAGCAGCTCAGTTACTGCGTTTAAATAAAATAAAAATGCACTCGCAATTGCAATTACAGAAATTGTTTATAAGTAAAAATAGCAGCGAATTTAATGGCATGCAGCAACAGCTATTTAACCTAACCTTGCAAAGCGAAAAAGGCCAAGTACGAGATGATCAGTTATTTAACCAACTTATGCACGATAAACACAAGCTCGATAACTTTATTGGTGCAATAGCCGTTACTGCAGCAGTAGCACCACTACTTGGCTTACTGGGTACTGTAAGCGGTATGATCGAAACATTCAAAATGATGACCTTGTTCGGATCAGGCGATCCTGAGGTCGTATCAGGTGGCATTGCACAAGCACTCATAACCACAGAACTTGGTTTAGTCGTTGCTATACCAGCTCTGGTACTAAACGCCTTGTTATCGCGTAAAGCTAAAGCCTATTACAGCCAATTAGAAGGCTTTGCATTACAGCTAAGTCAGCTAGATGAAGGAAAAAACAATGTTTGATCAAATCATTAGTAACCCTATTTGTTGGTGCATTATTTTACTGGCTTTATTTGTGTATCAATTGATTTTTCATGACTTACTACATCTGAAACATTATCAAACACAACGCAAAGGTTATTGGCAAGAAGTAAGCTCTATTTTAACTGCGGCTTTGCCACTACTTGGTTTACTAGGCACAATTGTTGGCTTACTCGATACCTTTAAAGTTATGGCTCAGGGTCATAATGAGTTAATGAGTGATGCAATTGGCCATGCATTACTAACCACTCAACTTGGTCTGGTGTGCGCTATTCCTGCTTGGTTAATGCAAGCCTATTTAGCATATTCGCAGCGCAACCCTAAATTACATGCACTAAGTAAACAATTAGGGTAATAACCATGCAATCACGTTTAAAACATCGCTTAGAACAAGAATCTGGCCAACATATTGATATGTCGCCGCTACTTGATGTGGTATTTATATTGCTAATATTTTTTATTGTGACTACGGTATTCGTACGCGAGAGTGGCGTTGAGGTTGATAAACCACAAGCCGTATCGGCCAGCCGTCTAGAACAACAAGTTATATTTTTAGCCATAACAGACACCCAACAAGTATTTTTTGATGGCAGCCAAATTGGTGTTGCTGGCGTGCGCAGCAGCGTTGAACAAATGCTAAAGCAACAACAGCGCCCTGTGGTTATTCAAGCCGATAAAACAGTACCTACCGAGTTGCTTGTTCAAGTGATTGACGAGGCAAAGCTTGCCGGTGCTGCACAAGTTAATTTAGCGACCAAACAATAATATGTACGCGATTACACCGACCCAAAAATCACGAAATATTCGTCATCCATTGTTTGCATTTGCGCTAAGCCTAATAGTACTTACTGCTGCATTGTTACTTTTATGGCTCGCTCAACTAGCTGAACATATAGTGCAAGATAAAGTTATTGTACGCGAGGTAGCTATGGTGGCATTACCGCCACCACCTCCGCCTTCAATACAACAGCAACAAGCAAATGAGCCTGCGCAAAGCTTAATGGTGGAAGGCGCTGGCGCTTCTATTCAAGCAGTTAAAATTAAAATAAAGAGTAAACTAAAAATTGTAAGACCCGATACGCCAAGTGTAAAAGTAAGTACGCCACAATGGCAATCGGTCAATGTAAATTGGGATGCACTTAGCCTAAACCAGCTCGACGGCCTACCCACTTTACTCACACCAGTAAAAGCATTACTCCCAAAAAGCTTAACTCGCCAAGGTATTGATACATTTACCGTAAAGCTCGATGTACTAATTGATGAGGGTGGCAATGTAAGTTTGATTGAAGTGGTGCAAAATCCGTATCCGTCGCTTAAACCTGCAATCGATAAAATAATTAAACAGAGTCGCTTTAGCGCACCTAAAAAAGAAGGCGAAGTCGTACGCGCTCGCTTTATTTGGCCCATAGAATTTAAACCTTAAGCTTTAAGCCTTATTAAAATGAAAAATATGAACGTAATTAAAACGCTAAAACCTTTCACTCACGCATTACTAACAACTTTAATGTGCTCATTGCCTTTATTAGCTGTTGGTAATGTGAATGCAAACACAGTAAGTACTCCACTGAAAGTAATTTTATCTCCTAGCGATCCAACATGGCAATTGGCCATAAATAATAAATTACTTAGTCCTACTGAAATGCTTATTGAACCGACTGAACGTGGCTTTGCACGCCAAGTGCAACCATTACTACAAGCAGGTAATTATAACGAAGTAGCCGCGCTATTTAAAAACCGCGACCTCACGCAAGATAGCACCGCACTCAATTTATTGCGTGCTCAGGTTTTACTCACCTTAAAAGAGTTCGATAACGCCGAAAATGCATATTTAGCATGTTTAAAAGCCGCACCTAACTTAGTAAAAGCACACCAAGGCTTGAGTCTTTTATACATGCAACAAGCAAATTACAACAAGGCACAAACACACCTAGTACACAGTATTGAACAGGGCCAAGCAGATGCACAAAGTTATGCGCAACTTGCTTATATTCATGTACAACACAGCCAGCCTTGGAGCGCAGTAGCCGCTTATCGTCAAGCACTGATGCTTGCCCCTGAAACGCCTCAGTACCAACAAGGGCTATTGTTTGCCTTAATTGAATCGGGCGATTTAAATCAAGCAAATGCATTATTAAAAGAGTTGCTTAATAAAACACCTGATAATGCTCAATTGTGGTTGCAACGTGCACAAATAGCACTGCAATTAGAGCAAAATAAAAAAGCACTTGCCGCCATTGAAGTGGCCTTAAAACTCAACCCTAAAGATACCAGTAACCAGCTTTTAGCAGCCCAGCTGCATTTAAGTGAAGGCAGCACTGAACGCGCTGTTAGTTTATTAAAGCAAGGTTTAAAACACGCCACTAAACAGCAGCAAGTTGAGGTTATTAATACCACGATGCAAACTTTAGGCTGGCTTGTATCTCAACAAAAATGGGATTTAGCTAAAGAGCTAATAGGCAGCGCAAAAAGATTAACTAAGAAGCTACCCCGTGATGAACAAGCGCAGTTTTCTGTATACAGCGCACAAATTGCTATGCAACAAGGTAATGCTAAGCGCGCACTTAAAAGTTTAAACAACGCACTTAAAATAAACCCGAATTTAGGTGATGCTTTACTTAGTTTAGCAAGTATATATCGCAGTAAAGGCCAACTCACCCAAGCTAAACTTATGTATGTTCGTGCACAGGCACTTCCTGATTACCAACTATCGGCATGGCTTGGATTATCGCAAATAGCAATTGATTCTAAAGACTACTCTAGTGCGCTGAAGCATCTTAGAAAAGCATTGCAAGCTAACCCGCAACGCCAGGATTTGATTACCAATATTCGTGCACTTGAAAATATTGTGCGCCAAGAAGGGTAAGTTTATAGCTTTAACGTGAGCAAGCTCTACGCCTACAGATAAAATTTAACGCCGTGGTTAAACTCACTTGTAGCCACACAGCTTGCTGGCGTGTAAAAACGCAGTTTTTAAAATAGCTTAATAATTAGAAGCTACGCTTCTCACGTGAGCAAGCTCAACGTCTACAGATAAAATTTAACGCTGTGGTTAAACTCACTTGTAGACGCACAGCTTGCTGGCGTGTAAAAACGCAGTTTTTAAAATAGCTTCTCGCGTGAGCAAGCTCTACGCCTACAGATAAAATTTAACGCCGTGGTTAAACTCACTTGTAGACGCCCAGCTTGCTGGCGTGTAAAAACGTAGTTTTTAAAATAGCTTAATAATTAGAAGCTCACGCTTCTCACGTGAGCAAGCTCTACACCTACAGATAAAATTTAACGCCGTGGTTAAACTCACTTGTAGCCACACACCTTGCTGGCGTGTAAAAACGCCGTTTTTAAAATAGCTTTATAACTAGAAGCTATGCTTCTCGCGTGAGCAAGCTCAACGTCTACAGATAAAATTTAACGCTGTGGTTAAACGCACTTGTAGACGCACAGCTTGCTGGCGTGTAAAAACGCAGTTTTTAAAATAGCTTCTCGCGTGAGCAAGCTCTACGCCTACAGATAAAATTTAGCGCTGTGGTTAAACTCACTTGTAGCCACACAGCTTGCTGGCGTGTAAAAACGCAGTTTTTAAAATAGCTTAATAATTAGAAGCTACGCTTCTCACGTGAGCAAGCTCAACGTCTACACTATATATCAAACCAAAGCGTTACCAATTTTGCATTTCGACTATGCGTGATTGTGTGCGTGCATATTCAAAGCGCAATTTTTTACCTTTATACAAATGTTCAATGTCGGTTTGCGCATTTATTACCAGCAATTTATGGCAATCGTAAAATTCATCTACTAAGGCAATAAAGCGACGCGCTTCGTCGTCAAAGGTGTGCTCATCAAGCGTTTGTTTTTCGCGCTGATAACTATCTTCTATACCGTGAACTATAACTTTACCCGTCGCCTTAACACCCATTTGTGGCACATTCGATACATATAACACATCAAATTGCGTTGCTAAATACATATAATCGTTAGCACTACGCGGGCCTGAGCATAGCGCCATAAAATCAATCATCAAGGCATTATCGGCTTTTAATAAATAAGGTAAATCGCGGCCATGCACGCTAATTTTATTGCTGTATGTTGCAGCAGGATAAGAAACTAAAAACTCATTTTGAAAATCATGTTTAGGTAAATTAATAAAATAGTGCCGGCTGTTTTTACCATATCTAAAGCGGTGATCGTCCTCCCCTGCCACGTTAATTATATGGCAATGGTTATTAATTAAATCGATAGTAGGTAAAAATCGCACTCGTTGTAGGCCGTTGTAATAAAGCTGCTCTGGCTTTGCGTTCGATGTGGCCACCAGCACAACACCTTGTTCAAACAACGCATTGAACAATCTGGCCATAATCATGGCATCGCCGATGTCGCTCACAAAAAACTCGTCAAAACACAGTAAACGAATGTTTTTAGCCCACTGTTTTGCAATTAAGATTAATGGATTTTTTTGTCCTTGTAGCTTCGAAAGTTGGGCATGCACTTGTGCTATAAAATGATGAAAATGCAGCCGCTGCTTTTGCTCAATCGGTAGGTTTTTATAAAATAAATCCATCAGCATAGATTTACCGCGCCCTACTGGTCCATATAAATAAACACCTTTTGTTAAGGGCGCTTTTTGCCACCATAATGTGTGGACTTGAAGTTGCTCGCTTAGTGTATTTAAAGCTTCCACCGCATTTTGCTGCGCGGCATCAAAACACAGTTCACCCGTGTCTATTTTTGCTTGGTAAAGGCTTAATATTTGTGTGCTGTGCACTGTCATGGTATTTCACTATCGGCTATAATCGCGCCCATTGTAGCCGACTAAAAATGTGAACCAAAATGAAATTCCCTTGCCGCTTAGATAAATTTATTAGCCACTTAGCTGAAATGCCACGCACGCAAGCCCGCGCCAGTATTAAGCGAAAAGAAGTAAGCGTTAATGGCGAAATAATTACCTCACATAACTTTCAGCTATCTCAGCAAGACGAAGTACTGCACCAAGGTACGCCTTTGGTATTTTTAGGTAAACGCTATTACATGCTAAATAAACCAGTCGGTTATGTTTGCGCTAATAGTGACGAGCTACACAAAACCGTTTTTGACTTACTTGATGAGCCAAATATGAGCGACTTTCACGTGGCAGGCCGCCTTGATATAGATACCACAGGATTAGTTATAATTACCAATGATGGCGATTGGTCACATAAAATCACGTCACCTAAAAGTAATAAATTTAAAACCTACTTAGTCGAAACTCAAGAGCCTATAACCGACGAAGCGCTTGAGCAATTACGCACAGGTGTCATGCTGCATAACGAAAAAGATTTAACCCGCCCAGCGATTGCCGAACGACTTGCTAATTACGGACTGCGTTTATCAATAAGTGAAGGTAAGTATCATCAAGTTAAGCGTATGCTTTACGCGGTAGATAACAAAGTCGTTGAGTTACATCGCGAGCAGATTGCAGGCATTAAATTAGATGAAAACTTGGCAAGTGGTGAATATAGATTACTAACAGCTGATGAGATTAAATTATAAAACCTCACCTACAATATGTGTACCCCTGTAGGTGCGAATTAACTTCGCGCTCATGTAACGTGGCTTGGGTGTTTAAAAAGCGAGGTGTAAAACCTCACCTACAATATGTGCAACCCTGTTGGTACGAATTTACTTCGCGCTTTTATAGTTAATATTTAAATTACGATTTTATCTGTACTAAATCAAAGTCAGCCATGCCTGGTACAATTGCCTGCAGGCGAGACTCGGTAACATCGAGCGCGTTCAAGCATTCGCAATATTCTGAAGCTTTTAGCTCAAGTTGATGTGCTTTTTTTTGCAATGATTTATCAATTTCTTTTGAAATGATATCCATTCGCTGTCCCATATCGTTAATACGATCTTCTATATTACCTTCTCGGGACTTAAACGCATCACCTAGTGACACTAAAATGGCGCCGAGAGATCCATGAACTGCGGAATGAATTTTTTGGCTGATCTCTTTAGTAAAAAAATCATCTATTTGAGAAAGTGATTGTGGGGCTATAAAAAAGAAATCATCGCCGCGCTTAAATTTATCCATTAGCGCACGCTCTACATATTGCAGTTGGGTTTTAAGCACCTCAGGCTCTTTATCTGACATACCTTCAACCACGTGCTCAATAGCACTTAAACCTAAATTAACACCATCGGTGGCTAAATTAACTAGTTCAGGGACTGTATGGCGAATACCATTACTAAACTGCTCGAGCACTTTACTTTCGTCATCACTTAAATCAACCCAATAACCGCGAATAAACAGTTGGTTATTGTTGTTAATTTGCACACGTGTTTGGCCTTTATCAACAATTCGAATTACATCGTCGGTGATGATTAACCCATGCCTGAGTTCTACATCACATTGCTTTTGAGCAAATACACTGGTGCTTGAAAGTGCTATGGACAACGCCAATATCGAACGAGATAGAAACGCCATAAACACCTCAAAAAGACTAAAATGGAAGGCGAGTAGGTTAACAAAAAACCAACTTTATGCAAGTAAAAGAACATGCACAATACAAACACTACACAGCTAATTAAGCGAGGTATAAAACCTCACCTACAATATGTGTAACCCTGTAGGTGCGAATTTACTTCGCGCTCATGTAACGTGGCTTGGGTGTTTAAAAAGCGAGGTGTAAAACCTCACCTACAATATGTGTAACCCTGTAGGTGCGAATTTACTTCGCGCTCTTAAACATGCTATTGGCGCTCAAGAGCGAGGTTTATAATTAAATTGGCGATCCAGGCGGTATTGGTAACACTTTAAAATTATTTGGCCAATGCCCTTTAATTAAAAACTGATTTACTTGTTCGGCTAAATATTGCTTAAACGCACTCTCGCCAGTACTGGTATGGCTCAATATTGAGTTTTGGTTAAAGTCTTCACTCAACTTAACTAAGTAGTAACGTAACTGCGCCTGCACTTCAGGGCTTGCACTATCGCTTGCTACTAAGTCAGCCATGGTTTTTGCTGTTAAAAATTGTACGCGCTGAGTTATTTTACCTGTCATTGTATTAGGCGACGATACGTTAAAAACGTGGCTATAAAGCGTTTTTAATAGTTCATCTAAACTATAAAAGTCGTTACTACGCGCTTGCTGCTGGGCTAGACGATTTAAACGTTGTGCGTTTAATAAAAGCGACAAGCTGTGCTGCACTGCAACCTCGGGTAATGCCATTGCATCGAGCGTTAACCCTGTGCGCCCAACTATGCTCTCGCGCGACTTAGACTCGCCATACGCTTTTGGCGGAATTAGCGATAATACAGATTCAGGAAGTAATAAGTTACTTGGCTTAAGCGTTGCAAAAAGAGCGTTTACCGCTTCTTGTTGCATTTTTTTATCAACCACTTGCGCACCTTTTACGGGTGAGTCACTGCGTGTTTCGTATTCGTAATCAACACCGGCTATAAGCTTCACCGCAGCCTCAACCTGAAAACGGTGAAACAGATAAAGCGGAACTAGTTTTTCCTCTAATTGCGATAGTGAGTCGCCCGTTTTAATATTATTAATACCAAACTGCGAAAGCGCTTTTTTACGTACGTCGAGTACTCGTAAAAGCTCCTGCGAAGGATTAGTGCCGTTATCCCATAAATGAGCGGTTGGATGCGCGCCACCTTTAGCACGAGCGTCGCTATCTGATATAAACTCAAGGCCTTTGGCTTTGTTCTCCTTTAAAATAGCAGCGAGTTCTGCGCTTTCATCTTGGTTAGTAAAATCGCTATAGCCATATTTAATTACTTGGGTATCCCATACGCCCATGCCTGTTGCATAGCCACGCGTTACATCAAGCTTACCTTGTTCATTAAAACTAAGTAGCGGGTGTGGGTAATCCATTACAGAAGCTCTATCCCCTACCGATGCCGCGAAGTTATGAGCAATACCTAACGTGTGACCAATTTCATGCGCGCTTAATTGGCGAATGCGATCAAGCGCCATTGCTTGCAAGTTTTTAGCAACTTCATTACCTTTTAAATAAGGAGCAGCGAGTGCTTCAGCTATTAAAATATCTTGGCGAACACGCAATGAGCCAAGTGTTACGTGCCCTTTAAGTATTTCACCTGTACGTGGGTCGATTACCGAACTTCCGTATGACCAACCACGCGTTGCGCGGTGTACCCACTGAATGACATTGTAACGAATATCCATAGGGTCGGCGCTACTTGGCAGCACTTTTACTATAAATGCATTTTTATATCCTGCACCAGTAAATGCGTCGTTCCACCATTTTCCACCTTCAAGCAAAGCGCTTTTAACGGGCTCTGGAACGCCAGGATCAAGGTAATAAACAATTGGTTTAACAGGTTCACTAATAGGTAAACTTGAGTCCTTTTTAGTTAGACGATGGCGAGGTATATAACGCACATACATAGACTCACCAAGCGGCGCTGCGTAATCTTTATGTTCTATACTCCAAAAACCTGATTGCGGATTAAACTTGCGCGGTGTGTAGTTATCATCTGGTAATTGAATAAGTGAATGATGCATATGAACAGTAAGCGCATAAGGGTCGGCACTTACTTGGCGAACAAATTCACCTGGTTTTGTGCCCTTAAATGTAAGTACGGCTTCAAGCTCGGTATTTTTTACAAATGCTTTTGAGCGACTTATATAAACGGCGCTACGTGATTGATCAAGGCTAAAGTTCCCTTGCTTACGTGCAGCAAGCGTGCGGCTTACGCCATGTACATCACTTAATAAATAAGGCGTGTAATCAATAAGTGCTGTGGCTTTATCTTCTGCAACCACTTTAAAACCTGCAAGTATACTTGATGCAAACGCTTCTTTAATACTTTGCTGTTCAGCCTTATTACTTGTATTAGCACGATAGTAAGTATTTACAGCGCGTAGCATTACTTTGTCGCCAAAACGCTCAAACTGCACAAGGTGAGTATTACCAAGCTGACCTCTATCAAGGCCTATGTCGTTAGAGCCAATACCGTAAGGCAAGCTTTGCTGCAGTAAAAATTGTTGTTCAAACTTATCAACTTTTAAATATACTTTTCCGTTTTGGGTGTCGTAAAAAAACGAATAATAGCCCGGAAAATGATTCATTTGCGTAGTAAATTCATCAATTGACTTAATTGCTGCGTGCGCTTGAGTTATGATAGAGCACAGCACAGTAAAGAATATGTAACTTAGTAGTGGTATTTTTTTCATAATCTTATCTTTGTTATTTGTGTTTTAAGTACGATTAGGTGGTCCCATTATAGGGTGCTATTTAAACAATACAGTTATTTAAGACGAATTTCAGCGCTCTAAGCTAATCTCTCTCACATTATGATTGGTTTTAACACGTTATCAGGAAAATAGAATGCGTAGACTCCCTCCAGTATTACTTGAAGATGGTTGTTCAAGAGAACTTTTATCATTAATTCGAACAATTTTAGCAGCATGTAAAGAAATTTCGTTTCGCGTTGGTCAAGGCGCGCTTTCTGGCGTATTAGGCTCAACCCTTGATGAAAACATTCAGGGGGAAACTCAAAAAAAGCTCGATGTATTATCTAATCAGCTGTTAAAAGATATTTTACTGGAATCTGGTACGGTTAAAGCAATCGCCTCTGAAGAAGAAGACTACACAGTAGCAGGTAATCCAGATGCTAAATTTATAGTGGCATTTGACCCACTTGATGGCTCGTCAAATACTGATATTAACTCGCTTGTCGGTACTATATTTTCTATTATGGAAGCACCTGAAGGTTCTGACGCTGCTGATCAAAGTATATTTATGCAGCCAGGTCATAAGCAAGTTGCAGCAGGTTACGTACTTTACGGCCCGTCAACAATGCTTGCGCTGACTACAGGTAAAGGCACGCGCATGTTTACTCTTGATAAAACACAAGGCAGCTTTTTACTTACACAAGATTTTGCTGATATTCCTGCTGATACAAACGAATTTGCCATTAATACGTCTAACCAACGCCATTGGCAACCAGCTATGCAAAACTACATCGATGATTTGCTAGCAGGTGATACAGGCCCGCGCGCTAAAAACTTTAATATGCGCTGGATTGCCGCAATGGTGGGCGATGTGCATCGCGTGCTTAGCCGTGGTGGTTTGTTTACTTACCCTACCGACACCAAAGATCCTAAAAAGCCAAATAAATTACGCCTACTTTACGAAGCAAATCCAATGGCTATGTTAGTAGAGCAAGCTGGCGGCATTGCATCAACCGGTACTGAGCGTATTATGGATATTCAGCCTGATGCAATCCACCAGCGAGTAGCCGTTATTTTAGGTTCTAAAAACGAAGTAGAAACGTGCTTGGGATATCATAAATAATCGCTTAAAACGATTGTTCTCAATTTAAAAACCGCATTCAATTGAAGTGCGGTTTTTTTGTAGGTGAGGTTTTATACCTCGCTTTTTAAACGCCAAAGCCACGTTACATGAGCGCGAAGTAAATTCGCACCTACAGGGTTGCATATATTGTAGGTGAGGTTGTAGGTGAGGTTTTACACCTCGCTTTTTAAACTCCCAAGCCACGTTATATGAGCGCGAAGTAAATTCGCACCTACAGGGTTTTACATATTGTAGGTGAGGTTTTATACCTCGCTTTTTAAACAAATCAAACTTTTACTAACGCAACTATTTGAGCAAGCTTTTGATGATTAAGCTCTCCCATTTGCTCGCTATTACTGAGCGCATAAATAAAACCTTCATGCTCAGTACAATCAATATCATCTCGCGATTCAATTACGTTTGCCCAAAGCTCTAAATCATCTAAGTCTATTTCGTTACTTAAACAGCGTTTAAGCACATCAATTAAAACCTCGGTTGAGAGAGTATAGTGAGTTTTATTGCTATCAGCAGGGCTTGAAACGATAACCGATATAGCTTCATCCCTATGCTCACCAAACGTAATAAATTCAGCTAATGCTTTTTGTGTATTCATAATATTTGTTATTCTTGGCTCACTGTTACTAAAAAGAATTATAATGACTCAACTTAACTGCACTCAATGCCACAGTACTCTAACGTGTAATGTAGACGATATATCAGCGTGTTGGTGCAATGAGCTGCCAGCTATTTTACCGCTTGATACCACAGCAACAAGTTGTTTATGCCGCAAGTGCACGCTTAATAAAATAAATATTTTTTTAGAGGGGATTTATACACAGCCTATTAAAACCCAAATAAACTTTGCAAAGCAATTTAGAGGTAACGACAATTTAATTGAAGGGCTCGATTACACCATGCAAAGTGGTTACATGATATTTAGTAAGTGGTTTTTTTTAAAGCGCGGTTCGTGTTGTAAAAACGGTTGTAAAAATTGCCCGTACGGTTATAAAAAATAAAGTAAAAGCTGCGCTTTTAACGTGAGCAAGCTCTACGTCTACAACTAATCTTTACTCGGTGTTAAATTTATCTGTAGATGAGCAGGTTGCAGGCGGGACTAGCGAAGCTTGTAAATTAAACCGCAAAAGCTGCGCTTTTAACGTGAGCAAGCTCTACGTCTACAGCTAATCTTTACTCGGTATTAAATTTATCTGTAGATACGCAGATTGCAGGCGGACTAGCGAAGCTTGTAAATTAAACCGCAAAGCTGCGCTTTTAACGTGAGCAAGCTCTACGTCTACAGCTAATCTTTACTCGGTGTTAAATTTATCTGTAGATGAGTAGATTGCAGACGGACTAGCGAAGCTTGTAAATTAAACCGTAAAGCTGCGCTTTTAACGTGAGCAAGCTCTACGTCTACAGCTAATCTTTACTCGGTGTTAAATTTATCTGTAGATGAGTAGATTGCAGACGGACTAGCGAAGCTTGTAAATTAAACCGCAAAAGCTGCGCTTTTAACGTGAGCAAGCTCTACGTCTACAGCTGGTTTATGTCTCGTTCGTAGCAATTGGAAACGAATCACTTGCGCCCCATTCACTCCACGAGCCATCATAAACACTTAAATTACTGTAACCACATTCAGTAGCCAATAACGCTAAAACACACGCCGTAATACCTGAGCCACAGCTAAATTGTAACTGCTGCGCATCACCGACTACGTCATTAAATATCGCTTTAATTTCAGTAAGTGGTTTGGCTTCACCTTTATTAAGTAAATCCATAAAAGGTAACGAGTGACTATTTGGGATATGCCCGCTACGCATACCTTTACGAGGTTCACTTTCTTCACCAGTAAAACGTTTATAAGCACGTGCATCAAGCAATAAAGTATTAGGATCATCTATTGCGTTAAGCACTTGTTGACTATTAATAAAATACTCACAATTATAGCTTGCCGTAAAATCACCTTTACCTGACGCCTCGCTATAACTTTGTTGTACGTCGTAGCCGTACTCCAACCACTTTTTAAGACCACCGCTGAGTATTTTAACATTGTGATGCCCCATAGCTTTAAACATCCACCATGCTCTTGCTGCGCTAAATAAACCGCCATCTTCGTATACAACTATAAATGCATCTTTATTTACGCCTGCATTTTGCATAACATGAGTAAATTGCTGCTCGCTGCATATCGTACTTGGTAAGGGGTTTGACTTATCAGCCAATTCGTTTTTTATGTCAAAACGTTTAGCGTTAGGCAGCATTGCTTGCGGCGAATAAGTACCCAAAACACCTGGGCGCAGCATACCTGCATCAAATATCACTAATGCAGGGTCATTAAGTTGCGTTTGTAATTGCTGGCAGGAGATAAGGTTTTTCATGATTTATTTCGTGTTATTTATTTTATCTAATACGTTTCTTAACATTGTACTCGACGTATGAGATGTATACGAAAAGTAACATATCTCTACATTAAACTTTGCAAAGTCAGCTTCAATCTTTTGCCACTTTTCAGTGCCCTTCCAGTCATCACCAACAAACATTTTATCAAACTTTAAATTGTTCCACGCTTCTTCTTTATCATAATTAACCTGCGGGACAACTTCGTCAACAAACTTAATTGCTTCAACTATTTCCATGCGCTCTTGAAAGGGAATTACTGGCTTTTTATTTTTAGCTGACTGGCTTAACTCATCCGTTGTTATACCTACAATTAGGTAATCACACTCTAATTTTGCTCTTTTAAGAATATTTAAATGACCAATATGAAATAAGTCAAAAACACCCGTTGTATATCCAATTTTTTTCATTTAACAAACCTAGTTTATTATTTTTCAATTTAAAAAATCCTTTTATAAAATATAGTAACGTCCAGTTAGCCTAGTTATTTTCAATTACGTACTCAACAATTCTTTGGCTCGCTTTGCCGTCTAACTTGCCCGCGAGTTTTTCCGATAAAGCCAACCTAGTATTGGCTAGCTTTTCTGGTTTAGCTAATTGTTCTACAACTAATTTTTTTAGATTTTTATATTTGCTAGCATGCACCGCAATATTTGCGTATTCCCCGTAATCTCGGTCCATACGTTTTTTAAAACGAAAAGAAAAAATTCCTTTATAGCTCCATCTCAACTTTAAAAAATCACACCAAATAACCGGCTTATTTAATAGTGCGAATTCAAATAAAGCTGACGATGCATCACTAATCAACAAGTCGGCTTTATCTAAAAAAGGCACCAGAGAATAATCCTCAACCTTAGCCAAATAAACATTTGGGAAAGTAGACCAGTGATTTAGCAGCGCTAAATGGCATTTATACTTTTCTTTACTAATCGAAAAATAATGAGGCTTTATTAAAATATTGTAATCACTAAAATGTTCAGGCCAGTTTTCAGGAAACAGTTCTAAGCTACTTGGATAAAATGTTGGCGCATACAAAATGGTCTGCTTTTTATCACTAAAGCCTTCTAATGAGAGTGCTCCATCAATTTCTTCATTATTAAAAATAGGATCTAATTTACAAAAACCTACATCAATAAACATATCATCAGGGTACATACTCTGTAAGCGGCTTAATCTGTATTCACCTTCTACAAAACGTACAGTCATAGCTTGGCTAGACTTAGTGTAATAACTTGATTTAGGGCCTATCCCATGTCCAAGTTGAGCACTTTTAGATACCTTATGTAAACGTTCTAGATGGCAAAACGAGTTAGCAAAAAATACCCAATCAGATTTTTCTTGCTCGTAGTAATCAATAGCTTGTAGCTGATTTTCAACCCATATATGTTCTAAATTGTAGTTATCTATAACACCTTGAATCAAATCCTGATGACTATTTTTATAAAAAACAAACTGACTTTTAATGCCTTTTTCGCATAACTTTTTAAATACTGGAATGTACTGAGGAAGGTAATAAAGGCTTTGAGTGTCAAAAATTATATTCATAGTATCGCCACAGTTGTTTTCTTTATATTCTACATTGAAAGCCACATAACAAAAACCAAGGTACTTATATTTTTATTATTCCACCACGTAGTGGTGCCATTTTTGAAAGTATTTTATTTTGCACGTTATAACTAATATTTTGCTCATTCATTGCGTTAACGAGTAAATCGACCACATGATTAAAGTCTTTTTCCGATATATTCATACCCGTATGAATAGCAATCATAGAATCGCCTCTGTACTCACATGGGCCTTCAAATAACATACACATATGGGAAATAAAACCATCACGAAAATGCGTAATATTAGCGTGTTCAAAGTAATGAAATACTTGCTCGTCGTTACCTATTTGATAGATAAAACTATCAACAAGCTTAGCTATACCTGCTTTTCCATCTAACTGCTGATAAAGCGACAGTGCAGGTTTATTTGCACAGCCTACTAATAACCCTGCGCATAATAAAAATAAGGCTATATTTTGCATCACCAATACCCTGTTACCGAAAAATACCAACCAGTTTGATCATTAGCACCGGCAATGCGTCCTAAGTCTAAATAAGCCGCTGTTATACTCACGTACTTATTTGGTATCCAAGCCACAAATACATCTTTCCAATCTTGTTCGCCTAAATTAAGGTTATTCGCTTTTTGACGATACTCAACACCTACGGCCAATTCACGGCTTAAAAAAAGAGCAGTACTGCCTTCAAACAACACCCTAGTACTGTCGCTTTCACCACCATAGCCTAGCAAGCCTAATTCGTTTGCTTCACTGTAGCGTGTCGTTAAGTCCCAAAACCAGTTGTAACCTGCAATAGCGCCTAAATGTAATTTACTGGCCGCTAAATAAAAATCGGTTCCACTGGTACTTTTCGCGCCAACTAACTGTGCAATAGAGCCATCATCCAGTGATTTATGTAAAATGCCTGCACTTAATTGTGGCCACTCACTGTAAACAATATCCCCATATAAACGAACTTTAACGCCGCTAATATTTTGCTCTATCTGCGCATTGAATGCTGGTACATCAAATTGCTGTATTGCGTAACTAAATTCAACACGATTAAACAAGTTTAACTGGGCACCGCATACATCAAGAGTGTAATCGGTTACATCTGCCCGGCTACAAAAGCCATTTATCGAAAACTCATCATCACTGGCATAACCAGCTAGTTGCGCCCAAGGTACAATGCCTCCACCCGCATTGCCTTCAATTTGAGACACACCAGGAGTAGCAAGCAGTTTTCCACTGCTGGCTACACACGGTAAACTCATTAAACAAAGGGCAACTACGCTCCAATATTTAATGTGATACATAATGATCTAAAAGCCATTCTTCAAGTAATTCAGCTTTTAACGGTCTACTTAAATAATAGCCTTGTGCATGATCGCATTGCATATTTTTAAGCAACTCTAAAGACCCCAATGTTTCGACCCCTTCAGCAACAACAGAAAATCCTAATTGATGACCTAACGTAATCGAAGACTGCACAATAAACTGATCTTTTTGTGACTCATCAAGTTTTAAAATAAAACACTTATCTAATTTTAACTCATCAATAGGTAGCATTTTTAAGCGCCCAAGTGACGTTTGCCCTACGCCGTAATCGTCTAGTGATATTTTAACGCCAATTGCCTTTAAATTTTCGAGTGCTTTAATACCTTTCTCTTCATTTTCTATCATATCGCGCTCGGTAAGTTCAATCGTAATCAACTTAGGGTCTACTTTATGTTTTTCAAGCGTACTGACCAAAGCTGAATGAAATCCCGAAAAGGCAATATCTTGCGCCGATACATTAATAGCGGCTTGTAACTCAATGCCTTTTGATTGCCAGTTAGCTACCTGTGCAACAACGGTATTAACCACCCACGCGGTTAGCTCAACAATAAGCCCCGACTGCTCAGCTAAATCAATAAATAGCTCTGGATTAACCCAGCTACCATCTTTTCGTTGCCAGCGTATAAGCGACTCAACTTTATCGATTTTTTGCGTTTTCATATGCAACTTAGGCTGATAGGTCATAAATAATTGGCCATCATCGTCAATAATTGCTTGTTTTAACTCATCAAGCATTATTAAGCGCTCTAAATGCGCCTCATCTTCGCCACTTTGATAATAATGAATACTTTCATGATCGCTTGCAGCACTGTCGACAGCAATCAATACACGGCGCATTAAATCATCGCTAGTAATACCTTGCGCTGGGTATTGCACAATACCGGCACTAAACCGTAAATTAATTTTTAACTTTTGAATGGTATAGCAAGCCTGTAACTGCATCATTAAGCCGTCAATGCCACTTTTTAGCTCTTGTGCTGCAGTTGCTGGGAATACCGTTAAAAATTCATCGCCGCCAATTCGCGCATGAAAACCACCTAGCTCATCAGAAAACTCACTAATACGACTTGCTACCGCTTTTAAACAGTCATCCCCAACACGAGGGCCTAACTTATCGTTTATGTGTCGCAAACCCTTAATATCAATAGCAACAAGTGTGTATTCATTCGTTGCATCTAATTCATCCCCCAACACATCTAGCATTGCTGAACGATTATAAAACCCTGTAAGGGAGTCATGGCGAGCCTGAAAACTAATTTGTTTCTCACGTTCATTAATATCGTTACCCATGCTATTAAATGCATCAACTAGGGTCGTTATTTCTGTACTTTGTTTTTTTCCTTTAAATTCGAAACTATAGTTACCTTGTGCAAATTGCCTAGCAATAACAGCGAGTTGAGATAAAGGAGTAGTAAGGTTGTTTGCTAATAAGCTACTTGTTATAACACCTACAAACATGGTTAAAATAGCCAATATCATTAATGTAAAAAATAGCTTTTCAAAATCACTGTAACTTTGCGTTAAATCGGCACTGAGTAAAATAACAATTGGGTGAGAAAGTAGCGACGGTAAATCAATATCACGATTGCGATACACTAAATATTCACCAAAAAAGCGTGATGTGGTTAATGTATTAAAATAGTTCACAGGTTCAAAAGGGGTTGGGCGTTTAACTAAAGAGCTAATAACTAAATTATCCGCACTGCCTATAAAGCTTACATCCATACCTGTTAAGCTTTTAAGCTCGGCGGCCACTTCGTTATTTATTTTAAATCCAACTAAACTATAAGCAACTGTACGTGGCGCTTTAACGGGAAGTAAAATCACTTGGTAAAGTTCGTTATTTAAAACAACAAAACTAGATTGCTCCGAAGTACTTAATAATTCTTTCATTAGCGGCTGTAAATCATGCCCGTAAATATCTTCGCTAGTATTAGCCGAAATTAATTTACCCGACAAATCAATTAACAACATTAGCTCGGCGTTTATACGCTGACTGTGGTTAAATAATACGCTACTTATTGTACCGGCGTCTCGTGTAGCAACAGCTTGTTTAAAGCCAAAGTCAGAGGTAAGTACTTTAGCGGCGGTTAATAATAGGCTCTCTTTTGACTTTAAGTATTGCTTGTATACACTTTGGGCAACGCTTATATCTTGGTTAACTTTTTCTTCTTGGAATTTACTCGTAGACCACCAAAAACTAAATAAGCTAACCACAGTGGTTAATAGCACTAAGCCAACGCAGAGTATGGTTATACGGTTTTTTAAACTATTAGTCATTTTGGGCCTTAAATTTACTGCCAAATGTATTTCGAAGCTCTGGGACCGCAGTATTTATGGTTATTAAAAGCTGAGTTTGAGAATTAATAGTAATTATTTTTTTATTCTCCAATGCGGCACGCTGAAGAGGATGCCATACAGTCACCTCAGAAGAAGTGGCTGGCAAAGTAACACGCCCTCTTTCATCTGTTTTATAAACAAGATCATTATCTGCCACATAAATATAGCCAATCATAGAGTCATGAATATTGCATCCTAAAACAACCACACCGGGCTTATCAAATACAATAGGGTCTTTTGGTTGCCCTGAATATAATTTTAGCTGAAAAGGCTTGGCTTGTGAAAAAGAATACACATGATGGCGAATATTATCGCTATTAGGAAAATTTACTTGCTGCCCCTTTTGAACAATTAATAATTCAGGTGAAAATTGCTTATTAACTTGATCCATTGTCGCAACCGTCTTTGATGTAAAAGCAGACTTTATATTATTTTGATTTAGTTCAACCACCGCATCAGGTAATGCTTGCCCATGTTGGTCTTGTATAACTAAATCAATATTTGCGCTCAAAGCAAAATGGCTAAAAAACAAACCTATTGCTAAAAAACAACGATTTTTTGCAATTTTTTGCAATGCTCGCTCTAACATAACAACACCAAACTATTAACGTTAAGCTAAGTTAATTAGAGACGAGCACTAATTGCAAGAATTATAGCCCAGTAACCACAAATAAAGACCGAGTAACTAGGTTAAGCCATCCTTTAGTCGTGTTATTTTACAATCAATCCGTATTCAGCATCTAAAATAGCAATTACTTCTTGGCGAGGATCGCTAGGTATAACAATATCTTTGCCAACAATTTTACTCGCAATACCTACATAGGTATTTGACACTTCAAGCATGACTGATTCTGGTAAAATATAATCTTTAGCAAGTTGTTCACGTTCACTCATACGGTCTTTATTTAATAATACATCGCTTTCTGGCACATTATTAATTAGTAACTGGCGAAAGCCTTCTTTAGAATTTTCGACAATTTTGCCATCGCGATAAGCGGCTTCATCCCAAATACGTGACGAATCAGGCGTGCCTACTTCATCAATATAAATAAGTTGCTGCGCGCCATTTAAATCTTCCACATAACCAAACTCAAATTTTGTATCCACAAAAATTTGATCAAGCTTTGCAAGCTCATCGCTAATTAACTTAAAGCCTTCAACTAGCAGTTTTTCGTACTTAGTTACATCATCTGCCGACTTAAAGTTAAATACATCTAAGTTATTAGTAATGTTAGCACGCGTGATATTTACATCATCAACAGGTGGAATGTCGGCAACACCTTCAATAATACCTTTTGTTGAGGGCGTAATTAGAACGTTATCAAGCTTTTGGTTTGCTTTTAAGCCTTCTGGTAAATCAATACCACAAAAATTACGCACGCCTTTTGCGTAATCGCGCCACATGCTGCCTGTAATGTATTGGCGTGCAATCGCTTCTACTTTTACTGTACTGGCTTTGCGTACAATCCATACGTAAGGATGCGGAATATCAACAATATGGTTACCTGCAAGACCTGCTTGATCAAATAATTTAAACCAATGCGATGCAACCGAGTTAAGGGCGATCCCTTTACCTGGCACGCCATTTAACCCGTTTTCGCCTTGCCAAATACAATCAAACGCCGAAATTCGGTCTGAAATAACCATAATTGCAAGCTCAGTGCCTGCAGGTACTTTATAGTCTTTGTCGCTAATTAATCGCGCGCTGTCTTCATCTGTTAGCCAATAAACTGAACGAACCTTACCGCTATGTACTTCACCTTTGGTACGAATGGGTAAATCATCGTTTACATCTAAAACTTTATAGCTAGTCATGCTATCTCCGGGGTTAGGGGTGCTCTTTGAGCAAAGTATGGTATGGGGTTATGTGGGCTGTATAATAATCTAGCCAACCCTAAAGCTCAATCGGATGCTTAAAACAAATAAAGGCACATATTTATATGCTCGTTGGGATAAGGTAAACTTTACGCGTAAGCTAAATAACCTGAACTCTGGATAGTAAATCAATCTTAAGCAGTTATTTTCAACACTAACTGCGTTGAATTCACTTGCAATAGGCCCACTATTGACGCGTAAATTCGCCTTGTTTGCATTTAAAAATTTTGACTAACAAAAAGCAACTTTAATTATATTTACAGGTCAACCTCTTAGTTAGTTTCTTAACCCGAGTTTATCTTCGTCAGATTTATACAGGTATACATTTAATGATCAGCCTAAAAAACGTTACTTTTAAATGGCATAAAAACGATAAAAAACCGACTCTAAGGATTGCAGAGCTGGCTGTAGAAAAAGGCGAACGTATTTTTTTATATGGCCCAAGCGGTTCAGGAAAATCTACTTTATTAGCGTTACTTACGGGAATTAATACAGCCACCAGCGGTGATGTGTATATTTTAAATCAATGCCTAAACACACAAAGTAATACCAAGCGCGATGCATTTAGAGCCGACCATATTGGCACCATTTTTCAAAACTTTAATTTATTACCTTATTTAACACCTATCGAAAATGTCATTTTAGGGTGTCAATTTTCTAAAGTACGGCAAAGCCAAGCACTTAAACACGCCACAACATTACACAAAGAAGCTGAGCGCTTATTAAACGCACTTGGCTTAATTGAGCAATACCATCATAAAAACGTAGCACAGCTCAGTATTGGCCAACAACAACGTGTTGCAGCAGCCCGTGCTTTTATTGGTAACCCTGAGCTAATAATAGCTGACGAGCCAACATCAGCACTTGATGCAAATAACCGCGAAAGCTTTATAACGTTATTATTTGAACAGGCATTGCATTTAAACATCACCTTAATATTTGTAAGTCATGACGAAAGCTTAAAACCGTTATTCGATCGTTCAATAGATTTAACCCATTTGCAGGAGCAAATATGATCCTTGCTAAACTTGCTTACAAAAGCTTATTAAATCGTCGTGCCAGCGTATTTTTAACACTGTTTACTATTGCAATTAGCGTTATGTTATTGCTAAGTATTGAGCGTGTAAGAGTTGATGCAAAAAGTAGCTTTAGTAATACTATTTCGGGCACTGATTTAATTGTGGGCGCACGCACTGGTGATATTCAATTATTACTTGCGTCGGTATTTAGAATTGGCCATACCAACAACGGCGTAAGCTGGCAAAGTTATAAATATATAACCAATCAGCGCGGCGTAAAATGGAGCATACCTATAAGCCTAGGCGACAGCCATAAAGGCCAAGCTGTACTTGGCACTACTCTTGACTACTTTGAACATTACCGCTTTGCTAAAAAACAAAACTTAAGCTTTAACCAAGGCCATCCGTTTTTAAGTATTAACGAGGTTGTACTGGGGAGCAACGTAGCCAACAAGTTAGGTTATAAACTTGGCGATCATATCGTTATATCCCACGGTATGGGCAATACTAGCTTTCATCATCATGACGACAACCCATTTAAAGTTGTCGGTATTTTAAACCCCACCGGCACACCTGTTGATAAAACGTTACACATACCGCTTGCCTCTATCGATTTAATACATGCCAGAGCTAGCACTAAACATGACGAACATGACGAACATGACGAACATGACGAACATGACGAACATGACGAACATGACGAACATAACGATCTTATCGGTCATCCAAAACAAATCACTGCATTTTTAATGGGTTTTAAATCACCGCTATACACATTGCAAATTAGGCGCAATATAAATCAATATAAGCAAGAAGCATTGCTTGGTATTATGCCCACCGTAACACTGAAAGAATTATGGCAAATGCTCGCCATAGTAGAAAAAACACTGCAACTATTTTCCGCAATCGTCGTACTTGTTAGCTTACTAGGCATGCTAACCACACTGCTTGCAAACCTAAGTCAACGTCGCCGTGAGCTTGCTATATTACGTTCGGTAGGTGCCCGCCCTTGGCAATTATTCACACTTATAAGCATAGAGTCACTGTTAACTACTTTATTAGGCTGCTTAGTTGGCTGTGCATTATTTTATTTAGTTATGTATTTAGGTGCCGGCTACCTACAAAGCCATGCAGGTATTAGCGTAAATATAGCGATGCTCTCTTACTATGAACTCACATTAATAGGCGTTATTATGGTAGCTGGTTTTATTATTGGTTTAGTACCTGCCACACGCGCTTACTTTTATTCTCTCAGCGATGGCATGAGTATAAAAACATAATTTTTAGGTATCCCATGACGTTTTTTAAAACAGCTTTTCAATACATTACTATTCTTAATTTGCTACTCGTAAGTTTTGCAAGTAATGCAAATCCACCAAAAGAGATTTTTTGGGAAGACTTAATCCCTAAAAATCACGTGCAAATAAACACACAAGCACAAGCCAATCACGAAGGCAGCGATCAAAATTGGGTGCAACCCGATCTAGACGCACCTGTAGTTAAAGCGTTAAACGGTCAGTCTGTAAGCTTACCTGGCTTTGTAGTACCACTTGAAGGTGACAGTGAAATTATTACTGAGTTTTTACTCGTCCCATATTTTGGTGCATGTATACACGTACCGCCACCGCCGCCAAATCAAATTGTGCATGTAACTATTAAAGGTGGCGTACCTATAGACAGCCTGTATGACGCAATCGTTGTAACTGGTGTTATAAGCACAGAAACGTGGTCAGGCGAAATAGCCCAAGTAGGCTATAAAATGAAGGCAGTTGGCGTTGCGCCATTTGAACTTTAATTAACTAACCTGAACTGCTGATAAATTTATACCAATCTGCTTATATATGGGACCTATTTAACGTTAAGAAAATTACGCTAGAACTAGGCAAAAATTTTTGTATCTAGTTATTCTAAATAAAAAATTTTTAACGACGTTATAGTGCAATTTAATCCGTTAAATTGATCAAAGATTTATGCAGGTTGGTATTAAATACCAATATAACGCAATATGTTACTAGGGCGTGTTGTTCTCTGGTGGTTTAATTTGCAGTAGTATGTTTGGTTTTTAGGCAAGGCAGAACCTACGTTGTGTGGTGTTCCCCATAAATAGGCGATACGCAGCATAAATGCCAAACATACGCTACCTTTGGGTTCGGCCTAGCGGCGATTGACTCTTTGTTGTTCGGCTTTGACTTATTCTTACATGGATGTAAGCCAATAAACGCAGGAGCCGTTATCTGGTTACAAATCTCGAGCCGGGATTAAATTGCCCCTAGATTGAACAAATTTCAACATGCCCTAAACCCCTTAGTCAAAGTTTAGATTAAATACTTTTACTTTTTCAGTTAAAAAAGGAACCACCAGTGCTAAATAAAGATCTGCCTTCTCTAAACAAAACAAGCGAATTTAAATATTTGTTTTTTGTAAATTTATCGTACTCGTTTAACGTTTTAAGACCCATAGAGCACGAAATAAAAAAGCGAGGAGGCAGCGTTGCTTGGTTTATTCCTACTGGAAGTGAGGCTGAGGGTTTTTTACAGCCTGATGATTACCAGCTTCTCAATATAAAAGAAGTTAAAGAATATAACGCCAATGCCACTCTTGCGCCTGGTAACGTGATCCCTCATTTTTTTCCTGGGATTAAAGTGCAGGTTTTTCATGGTTTTGATTCGGGTAAAAAGAACAAGTTTAATATTAGAGGATTTTTTGACTTATATTGCACACAAGGTCCAAATATTACTCAAGGGTTTAATGATATTAACGATGGCACTTGCGACGTAGTCGAAACCGGCTGGTCAAAGTTAGATCCTTTATTTACTGAGCATAAAGACATAGCGCTATATCAATCTGATAAGCCTACCATATTATATGCCCCCACTTTTTCGCCAAAGCTAACAAGTACCTACAAGCTTTACCCTTATATTAAAGCGCTATTAAAAACACAAAACTGGCAGTGGATAGTAAAGCTTCATCCAAAAGCAACAAGCGAAGAAATTGAAATGTATAAATCACTCGCCTGCGAAAACCTCACCTTTATTACCACCGGTGATGTGATTCCAATTCTACAGGCTACCGACATTATACTGTCTGACACATCATCAATTATTACCGAATTTGCATTACAAGAAAAAGTAGCCGTTGCGTTTAACAACCGCAAACCTAAAGACTGGATGATTAACTTTAGTAACGAAGCCGACCTAGAAAGTACTTTAATAAGCGCTTTTCAAAAAGATGAGCACACATTAGAAAAAGTAAAACAATACTGCGACAGCGTTCATCCATACAGAGATGGCAAGTCGAGTGTGAGGGTATTAGGCGCTATTAATAATTTAATTTGTTCTGGTACATCTCACCTAAAAAGAAAACCTTTAAACTTACTTCGTAAATTTAAAATTAGAAAAAGCCTAAATTACTATTGGTGGTCATAACTTTAAAGCCAAACAATCACATATAAAACAAAGGATTATTGGATTTTTAGGGTTGAAACTTGTTTTAGCTAGGCTTTTATATCAATTAGCTTAATTAATACCAATTCACTTAATTAAGTGAGCTATTTTGAGGTAAGAAAATCGTGTCGATAACAAGGCAAAAATTTCGTTATTTAGTTATTCTATATCAGAAATTTTTAACGCAGTTAACGTCAGATTTGATCCCTCAAATTGATTAAGTATTATTGCGGATTGGTATAAGTAACCTGAACTTTGGATAATAAATCTATCTCAAGCAAAGTTCAGGTTAAGTATTATTGCGGATTGGTATTTATGCGCCGTTATAACCTATATATGGGAAATAAAAACACTCTAAACTAGATACGATTTTAATCAGGTTTTATATTTTACTAAGTACTTCACGTAAAATAGTGCTCGAAGTATGCGTAGTATAAGGGAAATACATTATTTCAACTCCCCGCTTAGCAAAATCTTCTTCTATTGCGTTCCACTTGTCAGTGCCTTTCCAATCGTCTCCGACAAACATTTTGTCAAATTTTAAATTATTCCACGCTTCTAGTTTGTCATAATTAACTTGAGGAACAACCTCATCCACAAACTTAATCGCTTCGACAATTTCTAGCCTTTCTTGAAAAGGGATTACCGGCTTTTTGTTTTTAACCGATATAGATAACTCATCGCTTGTTACCCCAACAATAAGGTAATCACACTCTAGCTTTGCGCGTTTAAGTACATTGAGATGACCAATATGAAACAGATCAAAAACCCCAGTGGTATAGCCTATTTTTTTCATTTCAAAACCTACGACTAAAAGTAATACCCTAATAATTTAGTACGTAGGATAACATAAGCATAAACATGAATAAAAATCAGGAACAAACCAATACAAACCTGCACTAAAGCTAACATAGTATAATTAACTTAAACTCTGGATAATAAATCCATGCTTGAAATGTAGTTTATTGAAATAATTACAGTTATTTTAATTTATTTAAATACTGGATTACCTTGTCGGCTAATTTTTCTGCATTAAAAACAGTATCACTCTCAGTATAACAACGTAACTCAGGAGCGTTGCCGGAAGCTCTTAAATGCACTACGTCATCATTTTGAAGGACAATACGCAAACCATCGACTGTATTAACTGAGTAATTTAGACCGCAGCCTAATTCTGTGAGAAATGCATCGGCACTACACTTAAGCGTTGCAATTAATTCAAGGCTCTTGGCTTTTGCAAAATTTTGCAGCCTATCGCTCGCGGTGAAGCGCCCTGGTAATAACTTCAATTGCATAGATATTGGTTGCTTTTGTATTAACAACATAAGTGCAGGTAACACTGCATCACGTGTTGGTAAAGCTGTAAGCTGCTTTGCATTTATGTCTATGTTTGAGCCTAATAAAAACCCACCATTGGCTTCGAAACCAGCAACACGTGTAAAGTTTTCATTTAATTGGCTAAACTCTGCGATTACAAAAGGTGATCCAATTTTTGTACGTATGATGTGTTTAAAGCTATTTGATTTTTCTATCGCCGTGTTACAACTTACAGGGACAGCCAATGCTTCAATACCAAGGAGTTGACTGCACAATAAACCTAATAAATCACCGCGTAACCAGCCACCATTTTCGTCAGCAACGAGCGGGCGGTCACCATCGCCATCTGTTGAAAATATAGCGTCAACCCCATACTTTTTTGACCATATAATTGCTTGTTTTTTATCTTCCTCAGAAACGGCTTCTGTATCAATTGGTATAAAATTTTCGCTGCGCCCTAAGCTTATTACCTTCGCCCCCAATTGTTCGAACAAACTTTTATATAAGTCTCGTCCTGCGCTGGAGTGCTCATAAATGCCTACTTTTTTACCAATCAGTGCATCGGCACTAAATAACTTGGTATAACGCTTTATATAAGCTTCACTTGCTGCAGTATTTAGATCAAGTTCACTTACTTGTGTTACCGCTGAGAACGGCATTATATTATTTAAGATAGCTTGTTCATCAGCTTTGGTGATTTCACCGTCTGGTCGATAAAACTTAAGGCCATTTCGGTCAAACGGTATATGGCTACCTGTAACCATTATGCTTGGGATAGAGTCTTGCATCGCTTTATAAGCAAGCGCTGGAGTGGGTATAACACCATAGTAAATTACATTAATATTGAGTTGCTTTAAGCTTTGCGCGCAGGCTTGCGCCATAAAATAACTACTGGGGCGATTATCAATAGCTAATGCTACGGTATTAAAGCTAAATTCTGTTTTTATCGACTTAACAAACGCGATAGAAAAAGCAGCACATACATCTGCGGTAAAATCTGTAACTAAACCACGTGCACCACTGGTGCCAAAAACAACACCACTTTTGGCTATCACTTCTGAGCAAATTAATGTGTTATCCATATACAACCTTATCGCTTTTTATACAAAGAAAAGTGAAAACGAAAAATTACTAATAACTATCACTTATCTAAATAACCTGAACTCTGGTTAAGAGATTTACTAACGTATTGAATCATGATGATATTAAATTTATTATCCCGAATTCAGGTTAAATACAGCGCCCTTACAAGCATTGAATACCAAATAATTAATCACTTCACTCGGCCGTAGCAATCTTCAAAACGCACAATGTCATCTTCACCAAGGTATGAACCAGACTGAACTTCAATAAGCTCTAAATCAACTTTACCTGGGTTTTCCAGCGCATGTACTGCAGTAATGGGAATGTACACCGACTCATTTTCAGTTACGAGCTGCTCAGCACCATCTATTAGCACCTTTGCAGCGCCTGATACAATAATCCAATGTTCTGAACGGTGATGATGCATTTGCACACTGAGTTTTGCGCCAGGCTTTACTGTAATACGCTTAACTTGGAAGCGTTCGCCGCTATCAACTGAGTCATATTTACCCCAAGGTCGGTAAACTTCGCGGTGCGTGACTGCTTCTGAACGATTTTCAGCTTTTAATTGCTGTACGATTGCTTTTACATGCTGTGATTGATCTTTGTGCGCAACAAGCACTGCATCTTTAGTATTTATTATAACGAGGTCTTCAATACCGATTGTAGCAACGAGTTTATCTTCACCAAAAACCAGGGTGTTTTTAGTGTTAATCGCTTTTACATCACCTGTAAATACATTGCCATTTTTATCTTTAGTTGATACGTCCCACAATGCAGAAAAACCACCGACATCGCTCCAACCGGCATCCATCGGCACAACCACTGCATCTTTGGTATGTTCCATCACAGCATAGTCTATCGACTCGCTCGCGCATTTTTCAAATGCGGCTTTATCTATACGAACAAAATCCATATCGTCGTTTTGTACTTGCATAGCTTTTTCGCATGCTTCATAAATATCAGGGCGAAAAGTGTTTAGTTCCTCTAAATAACGACTTGCTTTAAATAAAAACATGCCACTATTCCAATAATAATCGCCACTATCTATGTATTTTTTTGCCATTTCTAGGCTTGGCTTTTCTACAAAACTATCAACCACAAAACCGCTATTAAATTGCTCACCGCGCTTTATATAGCCATACCCTGTTTCAGGTTTGTTTCCTACAATACCAAAGGTAACTAACTTGTCTTGCTTGGCCAGTTCTACAGCTTGGTTAATACTATGTTGAAATGCAATAGTGTCGTCAATCACATGATCTGCGGCAAGTATAAGCAGCAAAGGGTTTTCACCTTTCTCTACAGCTTTAAATGCAGCTAAGGCAATCGCTGGCGCCGTGTTACGCCCTACAGGCTCTAAAAACAGTCCACTATGCTGCACACCTAATTGTCGAACTTGTTCTGCCGCTATAAAACGATGCTCTTCATTACAAATAAGCATTGCAGGACTATGAACTAAACCATTTAAACGACTTATCGTATTTTGTAGCATAGTTTGTTCGCCACTTAATGGTAAAAATTGTTTTGGGTAATTCCCGCGAGAAAGCGGCCATAAACGCGTACCCGATCCACCAGCCATTATTACAGGTAAAATCATTATTAAATTCCTTTGCTAAAATGGCTTCAAAGTACCACTTTGAATGTGTGAAGAATGTTCATAATTGAGTGTCAGATTAAAAAATCTGACATGCTACCTAATTGACCTTCGAAACGGGAAATTAATTGCGACAATATTTAGCTTCATTTAAAAGCGAGGTGTAAAACCTCACCTACAACATATGCCAAACCGTAGGTGCGAATTTACATCCGCCCATACACCATAGCTTTAATGTTTAAAAAGCGAGGTGTAAAACCTCACCTACACATACACCAACCCGTAGATTCGAATTTACTTCGCGCTTTGTAACGTGGCTTTGGTGCCAAAAAGCGAGGTGTAAAACCTTACCTACAACATACACCACCCCAGAGGTGCGAATTTACTTCGCGCTCATGTAACATGGCTTTGGTGTTTAAAAAGCGAGGTGTAAAACCTCACCTACAACATACACCAAACCGTAGGTGCGAATTTACATCCGCCCATACACCATAGCTTTAATGTTTAAAAAGCGAGGTGTAAAACCTCACCTACAACATGCACCAAACCGTAGGTACAAATTTACTTCGCGCTCATATCACGTAGCTTGGGTGTTTAAAAAGCGAGGTGTAAAACCTCACCTACAACATGCACCAAACCGTAGGTGCGAATTTACTTCGCGCTTATATCACGTGGCTTTAATGTTAAAAAGCGAGGTGTAAAACCTCACCTACACATACACCAAACCGTAGGTGCGAATTTACTTCGCGCTTTGTAACGTGGCTTTAATATTTAAAAAGCGAGGTGTAAAACCTCACCTACAACATATGCCAAACCGTAGGTGCGAATTTATTTCGCGCTCATGTAACGTGGCTTTAATGTTTAAAAAGCGAGGTGTAAAACCTCACCTACAACATACACCAAATCGTAGGTGCGAATTTATTTCGCGCTCACTCATCTTAAAAATTTCTATATTTCTGCTACCTTTAAATAAAAAGGATCAATAAAAATGCATCGTTCCGATTTATTAAGAAAAGGCAGAGTATCGTTAATAAATCGATTTTACTCTATTACATTGGTAGCACATAAAATAGAAGATAAGTTTATCTCTATAGATATTAATCGTTTAATTATTAAAGAAATGAAAAATATAGAAGATCAAAAAGCAGCTAAAACAATAGCGTTTGTAATTATGCCAAATCATGTTCATTGGTTAATTCAATTGGGAAATGAAAAATCCCTATCGGATGTAATTAAATCTTTTAAAGGTCGCTGCTCCAAAACTATACGCGATCGCTTAGGGGTACAAAAACTATGGCAACGTAACTACTACGACCATATGATTAGAAATGAGGATGATTTACTTAATAACGCTAGGTATATAATTGCAAACCCTTTAAGGGCTAAAATCGTCGATAAAGTTGCTTCGTATCCCTACTGGGACTGTATTTACATAAAGTAAAAAGCGAGGTGTGAAACCTCACCTACAACATACGCCAACCCGTAGGTGCGAATTTACTTCGCGCTCATATCACGTGGCTTTGGTGTTTAAAAAGCGAGGTGTAAAACCTCACCTACAACATGCACCAAACCGTAGGTACAAATTTATTTCGCGCTCATATCACGTGGCTTTAATGTTAAAAAGCGAGGTGTAAAACCTCACCTACACATATGCCAAACCGTAGGTGCGAATTTACTTCGCGCTTTGTAACGTGGCTTTGGTGTTTAAAAAGCGAGGTGTAAAACCTCACCTACAACATACACCAACCCGTAGGTGCGAATTTACTTCGCGCTTTGTAACGTGGCTTGGGAGTTTAAAAAGCGAGGTGTAAAACCTCACCTACAACATACACCAACCCGTAGGTGCGAATTTACTTCGCGCTTTGTAACGTGGCTTTGGTGTTTAAAAAGCGAGGTGTAAAACCTCACCTACAACATATGCCAAACCGTAGGTGCGAATTTACTTCGCGCTTAAAGGTTTTCTAAAACGTATTCTGCGCGGCTTACTGCAAATTCTTTATCTTGTTCTACAAACAAACCGGTTACTACCGAGTTATCAACAATCATTGCGTAACGTGAAGAACGTATACCGCCAAAGCCAGCGGTGTCTTTATCAAGGCCTAATGCCTTAGTAAAGCTTGCATCACCATCGGCAAGCATGGCAATTTCTTGTGCGTTTTGTGAATCGCCCCATGCTTTCATAACAAATGCATCGTTAACTGATACACAGTAAATAGCGTCAATACCTTTTGCTTTAATTTTATCAGCGAGGGTAATAAATTCTGGTAAATGAGCATTTGAACAGGTTGGTGTAAACGCGCCTGGCACAGCAAACAGCACAACTTTCTTACCTTCAAATAACTCACTGTTCGTCAATGTTTGCATGCCGTCGTTAGTTAATTGCGTAAGTGTTACAGCCGGTAACGTTTGGCCTTGTTCAATCATAATAAATCCTTAAAAAATATTGAAACGTAATGAATTTTTAGCTTATCGCTTAATGCGGCTAACATACAGCTTTGTTTATTTTTTAAGGCCCAAGCTACCTTTTATTGTTTGCATTTGCTGCTGTAACTGATTACGAATATCATCAACAAGTAAACTTGATTCACTCACTTGCCCTTTCATGCTTTGCATTGATTTACTAAAATTGTCGAGTAAGCTACTTTGTTGCTTTGCCAGTTCCATTGCCTCAAAAGCAACGCTGTTTGCACTTTGAGCATTACTAGCTACCCCTTCGGAGTTTAGTTTTAGCTCTTGAGCATTTTGTGTTTGCGACTGTGCACCGTTGGCCAATGCTGATATTTGCGTAGACACCACTCGCGAGTTTTCAGTTAACAAGCTTAGTTGATCGTTTATATCGCTAAGCGATCCTTGTGTTTGCCGCGCTAACTGCCTTACTTCATCAGCAACCACAGCAAAGCCACGTCCGTGCTCTCCTGCACGCGCTGATTCAATCGCTGCATTTAGGGCTAAAAGGTTAGTTTGTTCGGCAATATTACGAATAACCTCAATAATTTTACCCACTCCATCAACACCTGTTAGTAACTCTTGTATGCTTTGCATTCCTTGCTCTACACGCACTTGCGTATCAGAACTGGCATCTAACATATTTGCTGAAAAGCCCAAACTTTGCTCCATTGCAGTAAATGTACTTTGTGCGTTATCGGCCACCTGTGCATTTATATCATTTACCTGCTCACCAATACGTTGAATGTCGCTTAATAAGTTTTGGTTTTGTTCAACTTGCCCATGGCTAAGCGATGCTTGTTGACTAATAGTGTATAAGTTTTCGCTCATTTGCTGCATAAAGCTGTTAACCACCTTTAGCATTTGTGCCCGCTCTTGCGCTTCAGTTCGCTGCCTATCGATGAGTTGATTAAAAAACTGCGCAATCTCACCAATCTCAGTTTTTGAATTTTTACTTTCAATACTCTTAAGCTCATTACTTTCAATTAAAAAAGCAAAGCCATCTCGCAATTGCCTAAGCGGGTTTAGTACTTGATTACGTTGTACAAAATAAACGCTCGCAGCCAATATAACCAACGTACCTATTGCAACACAAAATACCCAAAGTACTTGCTGCTTTAAATTATCTTGCTCCGCCTTAAGCGCCTGCTCTGCATTAATAACCGTATTTGAAAGTGCACTAATTTGTGAGCGTAACGCATTAGAGCCATTTTCTCGTAACTGAGTTTGCTCAAGAGTACTTGCTAAATCACGCGGATAACGATTAGGCCAACTGACAAGCTCTGACTTTATTTCGTCGCCAAGGTCTTCGGCTTCTTCATCAATAAATAGAGCGTCTTCGTCAACGGCACTCATAACGCCTAAATTAGGAAGCTGCTCAATAGCTTGTGCTAATTTATTTAAATTTACGATGCTTTGTTGCAAGCTTTGTTCTGTGTTTTTATCGTACTGAACAATAAGTTGATAGGTAAATAAAGATAAATTAATTACTTCAGTGTAATAATCACTCGCCAGAGAGTAATACATTAGCGCATGGTTATTTTGCTTCGGTGCTTTTTTAGCATAGCTAATTAATGTTGATGCTGAGCCTGCCATTTGCCTAAGCGCGTTATCAAGTAGTGCGGTTTCGTTACCCGAAAGCTTACCAAGTGCACGGTATTTGCCATTTATGTCATTGTTGAGGTTCGTTAATTGCTGTTCAAGCGTTGTGCTTAACTCACTTGGCAATATAGATAATTGATTAACTTTAACATTGTTAATTAAAGTAGAGGCTTGATTTAAATATTGGTTGTCACCTTGGTCTAAGTAACGCCCTAAATAACCGGCTAAATCAACTAAAATAGTATTTTTGAGTTGGCTGTATGCGGTATTTTGCTGCTCTAGCTTAAGTAAAGTTTGGCTTGCCCAAAATAAGGTAAAGCCTAATAAAATACTCGCCAAAGCCAATAATATAGCCAGTAACCGGGTGATAGATGACACGCGCATAAATCTTAGCTCCAATAGTGAGTGCGCGCTTAGAGTATTAACTATTTATGACACTTTTATGTAAACCACCTTTAAAGGCAGAGTTATTCAACAATTTTTAATGTAACCAATACAAAAGAACTAATTTAAAGGGCAAGATAAAAATCGCTCCTAAAAATGATGAATTAAAAATTCACCTAAAATCGGGGTTAAAATTAGATTCCAGATTATTTATTTTAAATATAGAGGTCTGTTGAACTTTCAAGATTAAAATTTATTCTACCTAGAGGTGATTAAATCGCGACACTAGGTTTGTAACCTAGTGGTCTCGGTAACTGCTCCTGCGTTACACTACTGGTTTACATCTATATAAGAATAAGTAAAAACCGAGCAACAAAGAGTAAACCACCTTTAGAACAAACCCAAAAGGCAGTAAATTCAGCCTCAAAAAATAAACAGGCCTAGCTTAATCACTACCAAACAAATCTCGTGTATACACTTTGTCAGTAATATCACTAAGCTCTTTAACCATGCGGTTAGATACAACAACATCAGAGATGCGTTTAAATTCATTTAAATCTTTGATTACGCGAGAATGAAAAAATTCACTTTCTTGTAACACTGGTTCGTAAACTACAACCTCAATACCTTTGGCTTTAATGCGCTCCATAATGCCTTGAATGGCTGAAGCCCTAAAATTATCAGACCCTGCTTTCATAACTAAGCGGTAAACACCAACCACTTTAGGGCTGCGTTTAATGATTGAATCAGCAATAAAGTCTTTTCGCGTTGTGTTGGCATCAACAATTGCACCTATTATATTATTAGGAACCGATGCATAATTTGCTCTAAGTTGTTTGGTATCTTTTGGTAAACAGTAACCACCATATCCAAACGATGGGTTATTATAATAGTTACCTATACGTGGGTCTAAACTAACACCTTGTATAATTTGCTTACTATTCAAACCATGTGTTTCTGCGTAGCTATCTAACTCGTTAAAGTAAGCTACGCGCATTGCTAAGTAAGTGTTTGAAAATAATTTAATTGCTTCAGCTTCTGTAGAGTCAGTAAACAATACTTCAATATCTTTTTTTATAGCGCCTTGCTTAAGTAAGTTAGCAAACACACTTGCACGCTCACTTTGCTCACCCACTACAATGCGTGATGGATATAAATTATCGTGTAGTGCTCTACCTTCACGCAAAAACTCTGGTGAAAATATTAAATTATCAACACCTAACTTATCTTTAATACCATGAGTAAACCCTACAGGCACTGTAGACTTAATTATCATTACAGCAGTTTTATTGTGCGCCATTGCATCTTTAATCACAGCTTCTACTGAGCTTGTATTAAAGTAATTATTTTCGACATCGTAATCGGTAGGTGTTGCAATAATTATAAAATCTGCATTTTTGTAAGCGGCTACTTTATCGGTAGTCACTGTAAAATTTAAGTCATTACGTGTTAAAAAATCACTAATTTCGATATCAACAATAGGCGACTGCTTCTTCTTTAAAAGCGCTATTTTTTGCTCATCAATATCGAGCGCAACCACTTCATTATGTTGCGCTAATAACATAGCGTTAGAAAGGCCAACATAGCCCGTACCTACTACTGTAATTTTCATATAAACCCTTCGCGCCAATAAATAAACGAATGTTTCAAAATACGCAAAAAAACTAACGCAAGTTAAAAATCATCAAAATTGTTTTTAGAGTTTAGTATAAAATTAAACAATAAGCTTAACGCAAAAAGCTAATGCCTCGAAATAGAATCATCAATTACATGATTATTTTTACCATCCATAAAAAGCACTAAGCCTAAAAAAGTTATCATCGAACACTGTTTTACCTGTATATAACTCTAAACCCCAATAGCCATCTTGCAACTGCTGGGTATAACGTGTTTCTAGCTCAAAACCTATTGAATATGGCGCATCAGCAGAGCCTATCTTACCATTTGAATCCATTTCTGTTTCGATACGTCTAAATGTAGTATCTATGTTTTGCGTCGCGCTATATTGCCATACCCAGTTAACTGATTGGCTTTCAGCGCTTGGGTAATGCTGAAAATAACGCTGTTCAGCCCCCCAATGCCCTAATGCCTGTTTATCAATAGTATTACCTTGAGAATAAAGCTTTGACCAATACCACTCCGTTTGCCAGCGGCTGTTTTCAAGTCTTAAGCTGTGGTTTTCACTTAAATAAGGTAAATATAAACCAAAGTTATAACTGTTATTACGAGTACCACCAAGAGTGTCTTCAAGCCCCATATCGCCATAAAGGCTAAACGGCATGTCAAACCATGCCGCTTTATAATCAAAACTTAGTGAAGCTAATTGGTCGCCTACCTCATAGTTAGGGCCATATTTTTGGATTTCTTCTGCATTTACATTATCGTTACCACCCGGTAAAAAAAAGGCTTCGGTAAAACCTTTTAAGCTTACTGAACGATCACCACCACCAAATTGTAATAACCTATTTGCCCCTAACGTTAATCCATCAAAAGGTGCAAAGCTTAAATGCACACCAGCTAAATGAGGTTTTCCTGATGAGAACTCTGTATATGTAACACCTGAGTCAATAGCTGGATCTGTTTTCATTTTCATGTAAAACAAGTCGTAGCGTATATCAAAATCGGTAATGGGTTTTACATTACTAATACTTATTGAAGGAAGTGTTTTAGCATTGGTACTTAAAATCATTGCGCTATCGTTAAACGGTGAGTACCAATGCTCACGGTAACCTATGTCAACTTGCGCGTATTCGTTACCAAAATAAACAAAACTTTGAGTAGGTAGTAGGTTATCCTCGTTAGCAATACCAGCAACACTTACACCAAAGTGATTACCAAAATTAGCAAAGCCACCGGCCTCTAGCTTTAAATACGTATCAACCTTTTGGCCACGCTGGTTAGGGATTGATTTAGATTCATTACCATAAGCAAGCGTTGCTTTAGCATAAGTTACTGCATCTGATTGCTTGTAAAGAGCCAATTCATTAAATAACTTTTGATATAAGCTTGGGTAGCTATGCTCAATAGATTTTAATACCCTTAATACTTCAGACGTTTTATAAGGTTTACTCATCATATGGGCGTTATCGCCAACTACTAGCAACTTTTCAACTAGGTGCTCTAATTGAGGATTCTGTTTTAAAGGTAAATAAGCTGATACACCATTTGCTAGAACCTGAGAACTAAACATCAATCCTATTAATACGGGTAATTTTTTTAGCATTTTTATTCCATTTATTGTTATGTTCTAGGTAATACGTACATAATAAAAAATCGCTGCTGAGTTAACAACAACGATTTGATTAATTTAACATTTTAGTAGGTATTAGTTGATTTGACACTGATACAACTTAAATTTTTCAAAAGCGAGGTGTAAAACCTCACCTACAACATACGCCAACCCGTAGGTGCGAATTTACTTCGCGCTCATGTAACGTGGCTTGGAAGTTTAAAAAGCGAGGTGTAAAACCTCACCTACAGTATACGCCAAACCGTAGGTGCGAATTTACTTCGCGCTCATATACCATAGCTTTAATGTTAAAAAGCGAGGTGTAAAACCTAACCTACAACATGCACCAAACCGTAGGTGCGAATTTACTTCGCGCTTTGTATGTGGCTTGACTGTTTTAAAAGCGAGGTGTAAAACCTCACCTACAACATTCGCCAAACCGTAGGTGCGAATTTACTTCGCGCTTTGTATGTGGCTTGACTGTTTTAAAAGCGAGGTGTAAAACCTCACCTACAACGTACGCCAAACCGTAGGTGCGAATTTACTTCGCGCTCATGTAACGTGGCTTGGTTTTTTAAAAAGCGAGGTGTAAAACCTCACCTACAACATACACCAACCTGTAGGTGCGAATTTACTTCGCGCTTTGTAACGTGGCTTTGGTGTCAAAAAGCGAGGTGTGAAACCTCACCTACAACATACGCCAAACCGTACAAAATCACTAGATTATTAATTTTTTGCGTTCATAAGCATATTTAAATGCTGAGCAAACTCTTTTCCTAGCTTTGCGTCACGCATACCGTACTCAACAATCGCTTTTAAATAACCTAACTTGTCGCCACAGTCGTGCGAGCGCCCGCTCATATGGAATGCTTCTACCGTTTCTTGCATAATTAACGCATCAATCGCATCGGTAAGTTGTATTTCGCCACCTGCACCTGCATGCGTTTTAGCAAGTAAAGGCCAAATATTTTTACTTAATACATAACGCCCAACCACCGCAAGGTTTGAGGGGGCTGCATCCGTTGCTGGCTTTTCAACCATGGCTTTAATTTTTTCGCTTTCACCTGAGGCTAATTGAACGCCATTAATATCAGCAATACCGTATTTACTTACATCTTCCTGTGCCACAGGTTCTAGCATAATCTGGCTTGCTTGGGTTTCGTTAAAGCGCTTAATCATCGCGGCTAAGTTTTCAGTTTTTTGATTCGACGTGTAGGCATCGAGTATTACATCAGGGAGTAGCACAACAAAATCGTTATTACCTACAATTGGCTTTGCACATAAAATTGCATGCCCTAGCCCTTTAGCCTCACCTTGGCGTACACTCATAACCGTTACGTCTGTTGGGCAAATTGAGCGGATTTCGTCAAGCAGTGCGCGTTTAACACGCTTTTCGAGGGTGGCTTCTAGCTCGTAGCTTGTATCAAAGTGGTTTTCAATCGCATTTTTTGAGCTGTGTGTAACTAACACTATATCTTTAATACCTGCGGCTACACATTCACTAACAATATATTGAATCAGAGGTTTATCAACAATTGGTAGCATTTCTTTAGGAATTGCTTTAGTCATGGGCAACATGCGAGTGCCTAGGCCGGCAACAGGAATTACAGCTTTCATAGGTAGTCCTTTATTGTAAATAATTAAATCTATATTTGACAATAACGTACCAAACGCTAGTTATATATAAACTGAATAGATACAATAAACTCGGATAAGTAGGAATTAGTTATTAGAGGCTAGGGGGCTAGCTCCTAATAATTATCAGTAGGCATTTTTATTTATAAAACCTTTAAAGATAGTCAAAAACACTATTTTCAAATCAAAAATAAGTGACCAATTACGAATATATTCAAGATCGAATTCAATTCGTTTTGCCATTTTATCGAGCGTATCGGTTTCACCACGCCAACCGTTTATTTGCGCCCATCCTGTAATACCTGGTTTTACTTTATGACGAAGCATATATCCATTTACAAGTGAACGATATTCTTCATTATGAGCTACGGCATGAGGTCGAGGGCCGACTATCGACATCTGCCCTTGCAATACATTCAAAAACTGTGGGAGTTCATCAAGGCTTGTTTTACGAATAAACTGCCCTATTGGGGTAAAACGACTATCATTTTTAGTGGCTTGGGTTACTTTAGCCCCATCCTCCATCACGTTCATCGAACGAAACTTCCAAACTTTTATTGCTTTACCATCAATACCATAACGATTTTGTTTAAAAAACACAGGCCCTTTAGAGCTAACTTTAACAGCAATAGCAAGCCCTATTAATACAGGTGAAATTAAAGCAAGTATTAATACTGATAATATTACATCTTCTATACGTTTAACTATAGCGTTACTACCATCTATGGGTGAATCGTAAATGCTTATAGTGGGTATGCCCATAATAGTATCACTGCGTGAATGTAATAACTGGTATGTAAAAACATCAGGCACTATATACACACTTGCAGTGCTATCGGCGAGTTCTTTAACTAACCACTTACGACGTTCATACGCTTGTGGAGGTAGTACGATATAAACTCGGTCAATTCCGCCTATTTTGCAATCAGCAACCAACTGTTCAAGATCGCCCAAAGTTTGTGCAGCCACAACTTTTTGATTAGGCGTTTCATCGTCATAATAACCACTAAAAACTAACCCAAAACTAGTATGTTCAATAATATTATTTGCAAATTTTTGACCTAATACACCAGCCCCTACAACTACCACACTACGAGTATTGTAACCCTGTGCACGCAACAACCTTAATAAAAAACGTAAAAATATCCTGTAAGTACCTAACAATACTGTCGCTAATGTAAACCACGCAAGCTGTAATCCTGTAGGGTTTAAGTATTCAGGGGCTAAAAAGTTAACGCTTAAAAATAATACGGCAGCACTTATAAACCAATGAGATATTGTTTTTTTAAGCTCTTTATAGAGTGACAATCCGCGCCATGATATATACAACTTGTCTAGTTCACTAGTAAAATGAAATAAAAACACAGCTAATAGTGCAGCCGTGGTGTGCTGCAATAGCCATGCTTTATCATGTAAAAAAGTACTTAACCATAAAGTACCAACAATAATAGTAATATCGAGTACTCGTTGAACAAATGCAACAATGGTTGCATTACTTTGCAAAATTCCTTTATGCATTTGCATATGATCCCAATTATTATTGTTAAAAACGCAATTCTTATTATAACACTTTATTTAAATAAAATATAAACGGATCATTTGAGCTTTTCTTTAAATAAAAGCCAAGCAAATTTACAATTAGTAACCAAATAACGCTTCCACATTCTTCTCGGCTCTTGTATTACACGATAGAGCCATTCTAAACCATATCTTTGCATCCACAAAGGCGCACGTTTAACTTTACCTGCTACAACATCAAACGTACCACCAACTCCCATTACAAAACTTACACCTAATTTATCTTGCCATTTATTAATGAAGTTTTCTTTTTTTGGGGATGTAATAGCTACAAATAACAATTTTGCACCAGACTGCTTTATTTTTTCAACTATCGCTTCTTCATCATCCCAAAAATATCCATGGTGATACCCTGCAATAATTAAATCAGGATTTTGCTCTTTCACTTTCTGTACTGTTTTACTAACAATATCGTCTGTTGCTCCCAATAAAAAAACCGGAAACTCCTCAACGGCACTCATATTTAGTAAGTTATGAAATAAGTCCACCCCAGCTACTCGCTCAGGCACATCATGCCCACAAAAACGAGCCCCCCAAACAACGCCCATACCATCTATATTAATAATATCGCAGCTTTGAACTGACGCAGCTAAATGTGTATCACTTTTCATATTAACTAACTTGGCTACATTAACAACAGAGTGCTGAGTAAAAATATTACTCTGAATTTGTTTTTTTATTATTTGCACAGTCTCCACACTTGTACCTGCATGTAGTTCAGTGTTTAAAAATTTAATTTTTCTCATAATCACCCTTTTTTAAAGCACTCTTTGAGATAAAAAGTATAAGTAATACATTTAATGTCATTATAAATAGTTTGGCAAATAAGAAGTAAGTTTCATCGATGAATAATAAATAAAACATAAATGAGATAGAAAGAACCCCTGCAACTTTTACTTGCTCACCAACTATTATTAACGGTGTACCTATTAAAATAAAAATGAAATACAAAGAGTGACTCAATCCTAAAAGTATAAAATTTAAAAGCTTTACTTCATGGACCAAAAAAAAGTGCTGCATTAAAAAAGGCCCCAAAGCAACGATTGGCAAAACTGACAAAATGAAAAAAGGAGATAACTTAATTATTTTTTTCCAATAGCTTATAAACTCCTTTGGATTACTCTTATGCATTTTGCTCAGTCTAGGGTAAACAACCATCATAATTACACCACAAATAAGAGAGATTGACTGTGTAGATAAGGTTGACATGAGTATAAAGTTCGATTTAGGTTCACTTTGCTGCATAAAGCGCTCACAGTATATATAAGCAGCAATAGCTAAATCTAAAAAAACGAGAGGAACAATATTATTTACATAAATTTTAATTTTTTTAAAAGAAATATAATCAACTCTCAAATCGCAAATTATATTTGAGAAAAGGAAATGAAAGCCATAAACAAAGAAAATACCTATAGCTAAAGATAAAAAAATAAACTCACCACTTTCAAAAAGAAACACCGAAAAAAAAGCAAAAACCCAACGTAATATAATAGATAATGTATCCGCTTTTAAAAACGCACTTGTGTTACCTGTAACTCTTAAATAGGCACCAAAGTAATAAACAAAACCTAAAGCTAAAGTTAGCAACCAAACAGAAAAAAAATTAACACCACCCTTGAACACAGCTATAATTAAAAAAGACACCAAGACACTGAAAATAAAAAAAATAAAACTAGTAGTTATAATTTCTTTATTTACACAAAGTTTTATCACAGCGTTTTTCTGTGATTGAAAAAGAAAAGTAACAACCCACATAACTAACGAAAAATCTAACAGAAAAAGTTCAAAGCTTTCAGACGAAATTTTTCTACCGTAGTAGGCAAAAGAAAAAAACATTAATAATGGAGGAAGTGCCCTATTAAAAAATGATAAATAAATCTCTTTTTTCAGGTTCATTAATTACGTTGTCCAATTCGTTTTGCTGGTACCCCTGCGTAAATACTATATGCGGGAACGCTCTTAGTGACAACTGAACCAGCTGCAATCACTGCGCCCTCTCCGATATGAACCCCTGCTAACAAAATAACTTTAGCTCCAAGCCAAACGTCATCTGATATTGTTATGTTTTTATATTCATAACCTTGCTCATTAACAAGTTGGTTTTTTTTTATAATATGGTTTCTTGAGATAATACAGCAATCCATTGCGATCAAAACATTATTGCCAATATCTACCCCACCACCTCCATATATATTAACCCCTCGACCAATATAAGTTTTCTCACCCACACTCACTTGAGATGGCTCTAAAATTGTAACATTGGGCATGATATTAACACCACGACCTTTATTGCCTAGAACCCTACTCCAGTACAAGTTTTTTAGAGGCCTTAAAAACGAATGAAAAGATAATACACCAGAAATAACACCTAATATTTTGTTAATCATTGATAGCTGACTTCCTCTTTAAAATGAATAAGTACTAATATTAAAACTAAAAAAAATGAACCATTGACAATAATATTGCCTACCATCATTGGAGTAAAAATTAATATAAAAAAACCCAACCTATTGCTCTTCAACATAAGAATGCTTTTCAATAAAATAGTCAAAAACACCAAAAATAATAAGATACCATTTTCTACAAGTATCTTAATAAAATCATTATGTGGGTCAGTGTACATAAAATGAAAAATATAGTTACCGTAGCTAAGAGTGTTAGTACCAAGACCAAAAATATAGTCACTGAGGTTAAGTGCAAAAAAGTGCTTTAATATTAATGACCAATATACTAATCGCCATGCCAAGGAGCCATCACCGCCAAGATTACCCTCCGAAATCAAGTTTTGAACACTTCCATCATATAGGAAGTCAAACTGAGTAGAAACTTTATCTAAAACACCTAATTTAAATAGAATTACACATGAAAAAAGAGTAAGAAATATAACTTTAGGAGTTAAAATTTCACGTCTGAATCTATATAAAACTAACAAGCAAGAGACAATAAGCGGGCCCGAACTTTTTGAAATTAAAAGAACTAAAAAACAACTTGCAAGAGAGCAATAGCCATAAATATTTCTCTCTCGTGTAGAAAATAAAAAATAAAAAAGTATGGGTAGAAAAAAATAAGCCATATGATTAGGGTGTTGAAATACAAACGCATACCTTTTTAGGCCACCAATTGTCTCCAATAGATAAAAGCTTTCAAAAAAGCTTAAGATAATAGCGAAAAAAATAATACTATTAAAAACCTGCCCAATATTAAACCTCATTTTTGATCTAAAATAAATTAAGAATAAAAGTAAATAACTTATATATCTAAAAAAACCTTTCACAGCTTCAACATTCAAATTCTCATTGACGGAAAATAAAATTGAAAGCAAGATCAATAAAAACCAACCATTGGACGTATTACCAACCTTAAACTTTAGATCACTGTTTAGTAAAAACAAAAATATAGTGACGGGGAATATAATATAAACAAGTGATGGGAACTTACTTATTAAAACAAATACAATTAATAAAATTAAACTATGCATTAATTTTTTATCTTTCTACTTAAATACTTTGAAAAATAGTTTCTTACTCTAATATCACCAATCTTTTCTTCCCTATTAAATAAAGAATGAAAATACCCTAAGAAAAATTTCACAGCATTTTTGGGGTTTTTAAAAAGTAAGTAAAACGATTTCATCAATGCGTACAGTACAGAAGTGCCTCTATAATAACTCGCGTATCCATAATATTTATAGTTTACATTAATACCAACTTCCCTTGAATAAACCTTAGCCTCTTTACATACAACTGACTTCCAGCCACTCATATCTGCCAGCGCGCTGCTTATAGCATCAGCGGAAGGGCCTATCAGGTAACCTGATTTATCAAAACAAGCCTTGCTCCATAGACGACAACCTCCCCGAACCCAATTTGGATCAGCTTGATCTAACTTTCCGCCATCTAAGTAAATCCGCCCACTTGTGATTCCTACCTTTTTATTGCTTTTCAGGAAATCAGTGAGTTTTTTATAATAATCCATTTCAGGAAAACAATCAGAGTCTAAAATACCTACATAATCAAGCGAAAGTTCTAAGCTCAATAATTCATCAAATGCACTCTTGATTATTCTAGAGTATTTAAATCCCAACTCATGTGCTTTACCATATGAGTCATCATAAAAAACTTTCATTTGCTTAACATTTTTTGGCTTTTTTATTTCTTTAAGTAACTCTTTACTTCCATCGGTACTACCATTTTCAAGAATTATCCAGCATTCAATATCAACCGTCTGTGAAGCTATTGATTCAAACAGAGGTATAATCGAATCAATCTCATTATGCAGGGGCGTAATTAAGCCTATACTCATTTTATACCCTTATCATGTTTTATGTACCAAGCTATAGCTTTAAATATACCTTCATCAATCCTGAACTCTGGTTTATAACTTAAAGAGTTAAAAGCCTTGCTAATGTCAGCTTGCGAATGGCGTACATCACCAGCTCTAAAATCACGATATATTGGTTTTTTTGAAGCATCTATATCGCACAGCTTTAGTGCAGACTGTATGGCATTGTACAAAACGTTAAGCGTTGTTCTATCGCCTACCGCTACGTTGTATACGTTGTCTTTAGCTTCATCGTCAGCAGTTGCAGCAAGAATATTCATTTGCACTGTGTTTTCTATAAAGCAAAAGTCGCGGCTTGTTTCACCATCACCGTTTATATAAACATCTTCACCTTGAATCATAGCCGCAGTCCACTTAGGGATTACAGCTGCATATGCCCCATTTGGATCTTGGCGTTGACCAAACACATTAAAGTAGCGTAAACCAATTGTTTTAAAGCTATATGTTTTTGCATATACATCCGCATAAAGCTCATTTACATATTTGGTTACGGCATAAGGCGAAAGCGGGTTACCTATGTTTTCTTCTACTTTTGGTAGGGCCGGGTGGTCGCCGTACGTAGAACTACTTGCTGCATAAGTGAAGCTTTTTACGTTAGCCTCTTTTGCTGCTTGTAACATATTTAAAAAGCCAGTGATATTAGCCGCATTTGTTGTTAAAGGGTCAGCCATTGAACGCGGCACCGAGCCAAGTGCTGCTTGGTGTAATACGTAATCAACGCCGTTACCATTATTAGCTAATGCTGCTTCGCAATTTTGGTAATTACGAATATCACCTTCTATAAAGTTAAAACCTTGCCACTGCTCTGCTGTCACTAGGCCTTGCACTTCATCTAGGTTATGTTGATGGCCTGTTGCAAAATTATCAAGCCCGACTACTTTTTGATTTAATTTTAATAAATGCTCTAAAAGATTAGAGCCAATAAATCCAGCTACCCCTGTTACTAACCACGTTTTAGGCGATGAAAGTAGCTCGGTTTTAATTTGTTCGTAACGTGACATGTGTTCCCCCCTATAAGATATTTGTATACTGAACTAAAAACGTTTAAATTATTAATTATGCTTGGCGTATGCTATCTAATTTAAAAGCGCGGGGTAACCCCACGCCTACGACTGTTATAAGCGCATATCTACATTTTGCTTAGGTAGTACGTATTTTAAATCGTAAAGGACATGTTCAGCTTTACCTAGTGCACGAATTTGCACTGCACCCAATTTTTTAAATTCGTTATGGCCTACTGCAAGAATAATTGCATCGTAATTATTTGGTTTGTACTCGTTGGTTAAGCTTAAACCATATTCACGCTCAGCCTCTTCGTTTGAACACCACGGGTCTAATATATCAACATTAATGTTATATTCTTTAAGCTCGCTTACTATGTCGACCACTTTTGTATTACGTAAATCTGGGCAATTTTCTTTAAAGGTTAAGCCCATGACAAGTACGTTAGCGCCATCAACATAAATACGCTTTTTAAGCATCTTTTTTACAAGTTCAGATACGACATGCTTGCCCATACCATCATTCAAACGACGACCCGCTAAAATCATTTCTGGGTGGTAACCTACGCTTTGGGCTTTATGTGTTAGGTAGTAAGGATCGACCCCAATACAATGCCCGCCTACTAGACCAGGGCGAAATGGCAGGAAATTCCATTTAGTTCCCGCTGCTTCTAATACTTCAAGCGTGTCTATACCTAGTTTATTAAAAATAATTGAAAGTTCATTAATTAGTGCAATATTTACATCGCGCTGTGTGTTTTCAATTACTTTTGCAGCTTCAGCAACCCTAATAGAGCTTGCTTTATGTGTGCCTGCGGTAATTACTGATTTATAAAGTTGATCTACTTTTTCAGCTATTTCTGGCGTTGATCCACTTGTTACCTTTAGTATGTTAGTTACGCGGTGCTCTTTATCACCCGGGTTTATACGCTCTGGTGAGTATCCAGCAAAAAAGTCTTTATTAAATACGAGGCCTGATACAAGCTCAACCACTGGTAAACATTCCTCTTCTGTCGCACCTGGGTAAACCGTAGACTCATAAATAATTATGTCGTTCTTTTTTACAACATTACCAAGCATTTCACTCGCTTTAATTAACGGAGTTAAATCTGGCTGCTTATGCTCATCAATTGGCGTAGGCACTGTAACAATGTATACATTACAACTTTCTAAATCTGCGACAGCTGAAGAGAAACTAAGTTGTGGTGAGTCTTTAAGCTCTTCATCACTTACTTCAAGCGTAGAGTCATGGCCTGATTGTAACTGGTCAATTCGAGCCTGATTAATATCAAAACCTAAAACGGGGAATTTTTTGCCAAACTCAACAGCTAATGGTAGACCTACGTAACCTAATCCAATAATTCCAAACTTGATATCTTTAAGATTTACATTCATTTCCAGACTCCTTTTGTGTCGATTAAATAGTCAGAGTGAATTTTAATATTTTTAAATTCAATATGATCAACAAGCAATAAGTGTATATCGGCGGTATTCATAGCCGATTCAAACGAAGTTAACTTAAATGTATCTATATTAGTTGGTATTTCGTTAATATTGGGCTCAATAGCTAAGACTGTACCGACATGAAAATTAGAAATATCCTTTGTAATATTTAAAGCAGGACTCTCACGTAAATCATCAATATCTGCTTTAAAAGCTAGACCATAACAAGCGATGGTAACATCTTTAGCTGTTTTATTTGGATTGCTTTGTAAAAAGTCCGCGATAGCTATTTTCACCTTACTAATTACCCAGACAGGTTTACTATCGTTAACTTCACGAGCAGTGTGAATAAGCCTAGCCTCTTCCGGGGTTTTACTAACAATAAACCAAGGATCTACTGCAATACAGTGTCCTCCCACACCGGGGCCTGGCTGTAAAATATTAATTCGAGGATGACGATTAGCGAGTGATATAAGCTCCCAGACATCAATATCTAACTTATCACAAATAATAGATAGCTCATTAGCAAATGCTATTTGTACATCACGACATGAATTTTCAGTGAGTTTTGCCATTTCAGCAGTACGGGCATTAGTAATTACACACTCACCTTGTACAAATGTATTATATAACTCAACAGCCCTAGCAGAACACTTTGCCGTCATGCCACCAATTACACGATCATTTTCTACAAGTTCACGTACAACATGACCTGGCAAGACCCTCTCAGGGCAATGAGCTACGTTTACATCTGCATTTTCACCCGCTACCTGTGGGAATGACAAATCAGGGCGTGCATCAGCTAACCACTCAGCCATTTGTTCAGTAGCACCGACTGGTGATGTAGACTCGAGTATTACTAAGTCGCCTTTTTTAAGTACAAGTGCAATTGCCTCACTGGCTTTTTTTATATAGCTTATATCTGGCTCAGGGATTGAATAGTCATTCTTATTATTAATAGCATTTTTAAAAGGAGTCGGTACAGCAATTAAAAATGCATCGGCAGATTCTGGTACTGTTACTGCTTTTAAATACCCTTCAGTAACTGCAGCATGTACTATCATGTCTAAATCAGGTTCTACTATATGTATTTCACCACGGTTAATTGTATCAACCGTATGTTGATTTACATCAACACCTATTACATTTTTTTTACGTGATGCAAACATAGCTGCTGTTGGTAAACCGATATAACCTAAACCAATAACGGAAATAGTACTGAATGACATGGGATACTTGTCCTTTATTTTTAACTGCGAGTTTCACAATACTTATGAAACATATTCAATAATTTTTCAAAAAATACGGAAAAACCATACGTATAATAACTAAAATAAAAATGACATGAACATTATGAAGGCTTCATTTTTTTAAATTAGCTCGGTTACATATCTAATACTTATAACCACCTAAAACATCACAAATACGCTGACAAGCTTGACCATCACCATATGGATTATGGGCACGACTCATCTTTTTATATGCTGTTTCACAGGTTAACAATTCATTTAGTGCAAATGTAATTTTATCAACATCAGTACCAACAAGCCTGACAGTGCCTGCATCAACGGCTTCTGGCCGCTCTGTAGTATCACGCATAACAAGCACTGGTTTGCCTAAACTTGGCGCCTCTTCTTGAATACCACCGGAGTCAGTTAAAATTATATGTGAACGATTCATTAAATATACAAAAGGCAAGTACTGCTGTGGTTCTATAAGATGTACGTTGTCTACATCTTTTAATATCCGCTTTACTGGCTCTTGTACATTCGGGTTTAAATGCACAGGATAAAGTATTTGTGTATTAGGGTGTGCTTTAGCTGTTTGCGCTAAAGCCTCACAAATACGTTCAAACCCACCACCAAAACTCTCACGACGATGACCCGTTACTAAAATAAGCTTTTTACTTTCATCAAGCATAGGGAACTTTGACGCTAATGCATTGCTCAGTTCTACATCCCCTTCAACTTGCTGCTTAACCAGTAATAAAGCATCAATAACTGTGTTACCCGTTACAAAGATATTTTCATCTGCATAATTCTCTTTAACTAAGTTAGCCTTTGATATTTCAGTTGGCGCAAAGTGGAGCTTAGTTAATGCTCCTGTTAGCTTCCGGTTAGCTTCTTCAGGCCAGGGAGAATAAATATTACCAGTACGCAGCCCTGCTTCGACGTGCCCTACATCTATCTGCTCGTAATAAGCAGCTAAGCTCGCTGCAAAAGTGGTGGCAGTGTCTCCATGAACAAGTACTATATCTGGCTTAAAAGCCTTAAGTACTGGAGTCAATTCTTGCAAAATTCGACTAGTTACTTCAGGTAGTGTTTGCCCTACTTTCATTAAGTTTAAATCGTAGTCTGGTACGATTTTAAAAAGGTCCAGTACTTGATCTAGCATTTCACGGTGCTGAGCAGTTACACAAACCTTTGCCACAAAGCGACTATCATTTACTAGAGCATGAACCAATGGAGCCATTTTAATTGCTTCAGGTCGAGTGCCAAATACAGTTAATACTTTCACTTTTATGTCCTTTGTGAGCATTTTATTATTTATCAGCCATCATTGTAACAATGATTAAATTACAGCACTAATTTAATACAGTGAAAACGTCTAAGTTAATTCAATTTCAAAGAAAAATACTTACAATTACCACCAATTAACTACTTGTCTGATTTATATTCATAATTGTAGTAGCCGTAATAGCCGTAAGCATTACTGGCCTTTTTAACTACACCATTAAACACCAAGCCTTTTACGTCTATACCATTTTGCTCAAAGCGATTTCTAGTTAGCTCTATTTCACGCAAGTGGTTTTGCCCAAAACGCGCCACAAGTAATGTGGTGCCCGTATGGGCGCTTACTATTGCAGGGTCTGTTACAGCGAGTATTGGCGGAGTATCAATAATTACTATATCGTAAGCGGCATTTATCTCTTCAATTAATTTGCTAAAGTTTGAATGCATTAATAATTCAGATGGGTTTGGTGGTATTTGCCCACGGGTAATAACACTTAAGCCTTCAACCTTAGTGGGTTTAGTTACTTGCTCTAAATTTAAACGGCCCGACAGATAGTCACTTAAGCCGTCGTCCCACTTTAAACCGAACTGCGTTTGCAAGTAACCTTTACGCATATCGGCATCAATAATAAGTACTTTTTTACCACTTTGAGCCAACACCGCGGCTAAATTAACTGATATAAATGACTTACCTACACCCGGGCTTGGGCCCGATATTGCAATAATATTATTTTTAGATTCCATCATCGCAAAGTGTAAGCTCGTACGCAGGCTTCGTAGTGCCTCAATTGCTAAATCGGCAGGGTTGTCGAGCGCAAGTATTGATTTAGGTTTGCCCACTTTATTTTTTTTGGTTCTTACTGTAAAGCCTGCTAGTTTATCTTGAAAATCTGAGTGCGGCACACTTGCGTAAACAGGTATTCCAAGCGCTTCTATCTCTGCAGGGTCTTCTACGCCTTTATGTATCGCTTTTTGAATCAATACAATTGCTACAGCTAAAAACCCACCAAGTAGTGTTGCCACTATAGCTATAAGCGCCTTTTTAGGTTTCACTGGTTCAGTCGTATCAACCGCGGCTATATCTACAACTCGCACATTACCTACAGTACCAGCACGCACAATATCAAGCTCTTGCGTTTTACTAAGTAGTAACATGTAAATTTCGTTACCCACTTCAACATCACGCGTTAAACGAAGTAACTCTTGCTGTGTTTCGGGTAGATTGCTTATTTTAGAAGTAAGTAATTTTTTTTCGGTTTCAATAGATTCAATTTGCTTAATAACACCTTGATATGCTGGATGTTCACGCTTAAATTTGCGACTTAATTCTAAGCGTTTCAAATCAAGTTCTTGCAGTGTTGTGTCTAGTTCTACAATCTGCTCAAGCACCGCTTGAGTTTCTAGAGTTATATTTACAGACTTTCGTTGTTTTTGGTAATCATTAAAACGCTGTTCTGAACCTTCAAGTTGTTTTTTTACTTCAGGCAACTGTACTTCTAAAAAATCGAGAGATTTTTTAGCCTCGGCGCTGTTACGCTCTACATTACGGCGCACATAAATATCAGCAACTTTATCGAGTACTTTTGCTGCATGAGTAGAACTTTTATGTTCGTACGCCAAAGTAATAATACCTGAGTCTTTACCTTTTTCACTGGCAGATATTTCTTGCTGCAAATCGATTACTGTTCGATAACGGTTATTCTTAATTAAAGTAAATGTTGTACCAGGGCGTGCATTTAAACTGCGTACTGTAAGTTCATAATATCCACTGCTTTCATCCTGACCCACTTTACCCGTAAGTACAGTGTCTCCATCAGGGTTAATTAATTCATACTGCGCATTTTTATTTACAACTAATTCAAATTCTTTATCTTCAAACGCTGTTGGTACTACAAATCTAAATACATTAATTGCTTCGCCGCCCCAAGCATAGCTACTAGCGCCTAGCATTGGTTCCGCTATATCATTTTCTTTTTCGGCTACAAACCCCCTAAAAAAACGCCCTCCAATAACAGGGAATAACTTTGGTTCGGCTACTATATTAAGCTTTAACGAATCAACGGCTTCACCAATAACGCTGCGCGACTTTAATAGTTCAATTTCGGTTACAGCTTCGCTTGAACTCTCAAACATGCCAGCCATGTCATCTAAACCAGGAACGGAAGGGCTACTTTCTTCAACTTGTATTAGGGCTGTTGCCTTGTAAATAGGCGTACTAAATAAGGCTACTGCGACCCCAATTATTGCAAATACAGCCGTAAATAAAACAATAAAATACTTACGGTCGAGTAGTGTTCCAAATAGAGCCAGTAAGTCGATTTCTTGTTCATTTGATTTATTTTGATTGCTGGTTGGAGCTGTCGGCTTAGGATTCATTAACTTTGCCATTCCTTATAAATACTTTTGCCAAGCGCTGCATGCGCTGTCGATTAATGTGTAAACGTGTTCAAAAGCCTCTTGGCTTTGGCGGTATGGGTCGGGGATTTCGGCGTTATTAATCCATTTACCTAGTAAAAATGTTTTACCGCGCGCTTCAGGATAACGCGCATGTACGTCGTTTAAATGGCGTTCTTCCATAACCAGTATTACGCTATTTTGCGCGACTAAGCTTGATGTAAGCTTCTGCCCTTGGTGAGCATCCATATTAACACCATGAGCGAATGCTATTTGTTTGGCTTTTGCATCTGCGGGTTTGCCTTCAAGCGCTGTTAAACCCGCTGATGATACTTTAATATTTTTACCTTCGAGCTTTGCTTTTAATACATACTCACCGGTTGGGCTGCGGCAAATATTACCCGCACACACTATTAAGACAGAATCAAACATATCCATTAACCCTTAATTGGCGCTTATATCATCTAAACTATCAACGGTAGCTACCGATGGTAATAATAAACTAATTACACGGTTCCAACGAGCTAGTGGCGCTGATGTTACATATATAATGTCATGCGGTTGTAGTTCAAATTGCTCGGCCAATACCATTGCTGCTATATTTTTAGCATGTAGTTGATATACATCGGCAATAATTCCACTTTTCTCAGTATTGCTTTTACGCATTACAAATATGCCATTGGCGTCGGCTGTATTTTCGTTCAAACCACCTGAGGTACTTAACGCTTCAGCCAAGTTTAAACCATAACGATTAAGTGTTACTGTACCGGCTCTTTTTACATCACCTAATACAAACACTTTTTGTGCGTCGTTACGACTAACATGCACTATATCACCGTTTTGTAATAATCTGTTTTGCGAAATGTCGCCATGAGCATAAAAATCATCGAGTTTAATAACTTCTGTTTTATTGCCTCGGGTAAATGTTACTGTTCGCCAATCAGCTGCACTAGTTAAACCACCGGCTTGGTTTAAGGCATCGATTAAAGTTAGCGGCACTTCTGTTACAGGGTATATACCTGGCTGTTTTACTTCACCAGTCACATACGCTTTTTGACTTCTAAACCCTACTATTTTCATATCTACCTGAGGGTCTTCAATTACTCGGCTTAAACGCTCGACAAGTTCGTTACGAACTTCACTTACAGTGCGCCCCACCGCTGGTATGTTGGGTGCATATGCGTAAGTTATAGTGCCATTTTCTTGCACTCTAAAGCCGTCAAACTCTGCTGTTCGTTGTACCGCTGCAGGTATTGTTAGCTCAGGGTGGTCCCATACGCCAATAGTTAATACATCGCCAACACCTAGTTTATATTCGTAGTTGCTTGTGTTTATGTTATTTAAACTAGATATAGGCCTAGCAGCTACTCGCGCTTGTTTTTGAGTATTAATTAACGACGAATCAATAATTTGAATATTTACTTTTTCGAGATCTTGTTCGAGGTTTTGTGTTTGCTCGCCAGGGGCAACCCCCTCAAAATGGCTACCAGGGACTATAGTGCAACCGGTAATTGATAATAATGCGAGTATTGTTGTGAGTGACTTACAGCTTAACGCCATTGTAGAATCCCAATTTTTTTAATATTGCACTTACTCACCGACCTTGGTGAGTACTTGTATTTTTAACTGGCTAATTAAAGCATGGCTATAGTAGCGGCGCAAGATACGACTGTTCAGTAAACGCGCAACCAGTTAAATAAATGTGAAAAGCAGGCCCTAAAAAAGCCTCTTTAGCATATTATTCTTATATTTCCACCTTCGCCCTATCCTCTACCCCTAGTTAAAAGTTTGCGTACTGATTTATTTTCAACCTAAAATTTCAGTGCTGCGTTTACTTTTTAACGAATATATTTACTGGTAGTATTAAATGAGCTGGAATAAATAACTTAAAAATAAAATAGCTTGTTTAGCGCCACAAGCTTTAACCAGTACTTTAGTGAAAAACTTAAAAATACTTTACCTATTGATTAAAAAGCCGATTATTATTCTCTTTTATTAATCAAGGCTATTGCTAGCTTTCTATAGTAAGGATGTAAATTGAGTGAGGGCAGATTGTACTTGGTTAAGAAGGGGTGTGCAAATAACGCTGTAGGGAATATAGGTGCAAAGTAAATTTGCACCTATATTCATTTAGTTACTAGTTGCCGTTGGTAAAACCGTAATGTTAGATTGTGTATTATATTTTTGCTTCCAGTTTAAGTCGCAAATACCATCTGTTGGTGAAAATGCAGTTGGTGCTGTTAACAATAATTTACGTATTTCAGGATGATCAGACTCATCACATGCAATTTTAAGTTTATCTAAAAACGGATCAAGCTCTGCCCATGGCATTTTTATTTCTTGCGCGCTTAAAATTCTAGGGTGCTCAGTACCAATAACATTATCGCCAATAAGTAGCTCTTCAAAAAGCTTTTCGCCAGGTCGTAAACCGGTGCATTTTATTTCTATGTCGCCATTCGGGCGTTTTTCATGTTTTACCTCAAGCCCAGATAAATGAACCATTTTGGTTGCTAAATCTTTAATTTTTACAGGCTCACCCATATCGAGCACAAATACATCACCTCCCACCCCCATTGCACCAGCCTGAATAACTAGTTGAGCAGCTTCAGGAATGGTCATAAAATAGCGGGTTATGTCTTGATGGGTGAGTGTTATTGGGCCACCCGCTTTAATTTGTTTTCTAAAAAGTGGCACAACAGAACCCGATGAACCTAAAACATTACCAAATCTAACCATGGTGAAACGTGTTGTACTTTGAATTTCAGATAAACCTTGCAAGACAAGCTCAGCCATACGTTTTGTTGTCCCCATTATGTTGGTTGGGCGTACTGCTTTATCTGTAGATATAAGTACAAAAGTTTCTACGTTAGTGAATATTGCAGCCGTTGCTACATTGTATGTGCCATAAACATTATTACGTACACCTTCTACTACATTGTGCTCAACTAAAGGAACGTGCTTATATGCAGCCGCATGATAAACAGTTTGTACATCAAAAGTTGAGAATGTTGACTCTACTAGTTTTTTATTTTGGATTGACCCAAGTATTGGCAAAACTTCTATATTTAAGCCATTGCTAATGCAATATTCAGATAACTCTTTTTCGATTGCGTATAACGCAAATTCAGAAAGTTCAAATAACACTATTTTAGTAGGGCTACTTTTTACTATTTGCCTACAAAGCTCAGAACCAATTGAACCACCAGCTCCTGTCACCATAACAACTTTATTAGCTATATTTGCCGCCATCAAATCATCTCTAGGTTCAACGGAATCACGCCCAAGTAGATCTTCTATTTCAACGTCTTTTACTTCATCTAAATTGTTAGTCCCAGACACAATATCAGCCATGCCTGGGATGGTCATTACCTGTAGTTTAAATTTTTCAATCGCATTTAGTATTTCTTTTCTGCGGCTACGCGATGTACTAGGTAACGCTAGTAAAATTTTGTTGGCACACTTTTGCTTTGCAATTGCAGCTATTTGCGAGGGAGCATGTACACAAATACCTTGTATTAGCGATAAATGTTTTTTCGGATCGTCATCTATAAAAGCAACAGGAGAGTATTCAGGACCATTGGCAAGTGCTGTAGCAAGTTGACGTCCAGCTGAGCCTGCACCGTATATTATTACGCCTTCTTTGCTACGCATAGTAATTTGCCCAACTACGGCACGTACTGTCAACCTTGCGCCACCTACAAATAAAATACAAAAACTAGCATAAATAAAAGGAACGGTGCGTGGTACTGGCGCACTTAGAAAAAAAGATAAAACAGTCAAATAAACAGTTGAAAGTATAACTCCTGCAATAATTGCCCACATAGCCTGAGAGTTCATATAACGAAGTACTGCTCTGTATAAACCAAGTTTTACAAAACTTAATAAACTTAATGGAAGTAAAGCACAAAGCAATGTCCATGTATGTGTGCTTTTCAGGACAGCCGTACTATCTAGCCTTAACAAAAATGCAAGCCAAAAAGCAACTACTATAAATACACTATCAATGAGGAGAGAAACAACTCTTTTTTGGGGACGAGGTAAATTAACTAAGAATTTTAAAAACACAATACATTTCCCTGAAGTTAGCAGCGCCACTACTATTCTATTGATTACAATTTTACTACAAGATGAACAACTATTGCACTTAATAATTAAAGACTATATATAAATATTTATATAGTCTTTATGTATTTGGTTGTTTTTTGTAAACAAACGTTATCAGCGAATGTTAGCCTTTGATTATAAAGACGCCAAACCCAAAACTTCCCTTATAACCTGTAGCATTTTATCCATTTCACCTTTACTCAAGGTTGGATGGACCAAAAGCATAAGTGAAGTTTCTCCTAGCTCTACTGCATTTGGTAAACGTTTTTCAGGCCTCCATGAGGTATCATCAAATGCTTTTTCAAGATAAACCTCAGAACAGCTGCCTTGAAAACAAGGTACACCACGCTCAACTATTTCGTTTACTATACGATCGCGATCCCAACCATCAACTAAGTACTCAGGTTTAACAAACATGTAATGTTTATATTCAGCATGTTCGATATACTCTGGCACTTTAACTAATCTTACACAATCGAAGCTATCTGCTGCTTTATCCAGCTGTGCAGCATGCGATTGCCGTTTTGCAGTCCAATCACTCATTCGAGTTAACTGGATTCGCCCTAGCACTGCTTGCATTTCAGTCATGCGCCAATTCGTACCAAAACTCTCATGCAGCCATCTAAAACCAGGAGGATGCTGTCTATTGTATATTGCATCAAAGCTCTTACCGTGATCTTTGTAGCTCCACATGGTTGACCATAACTCTTTTGAGTTAGTCGTTACCATGCCGCCCTCGCCGCCTGTTGTCATAATCTTATCTTGGCAAAAGCTCCATGCACCGATATGCCCAATACTACCAACCGAGCGGCCTTTATACTTTGCACCATGTGCTTGTGCGCAATCTTCAATTACATAAAAACCATGTTCTTTACTGAGCGCCATTATTTCATCCATTTCAGCTGGCATGCCCGCTAAATGAACAACAATAACCGCTTTTGTTTTTGGTGTAAGCACTCCTTTTATAGATTCGGTAGTAATAGCTTGGCTATTTAGATCTACATCAGCAAATACGGGAGCAGCACCAGCAGTTACAATACTTGAAGCAGATGCCAAAAATGTTCGTGGAGTAGTTATTACTTCATCACCAGTGCCAACACTTAAAGCTTTAAGTGCTAAATCGAGTGCTAAAGTGCCATTACCAAGTGCAATTGCGTACTCGCTATCAGCCCACGCAGCAAATTCTTTTTCAAATTCACGACCTTCAGTACCAGTCCAATAATTTACTTTATTCGACAAAACTACCCGGCTAACTGCATCGGCTTCTTCTTGCGTAAAATTAGGCCAAGGGGAAAATGGGGTGTTTAACATGATAATCCTATAAAATATGATAAGGCTTAACTATTTTCTGAAACTTTAGTGCAAGGAGAGCCGTAAGCAATTACACCAGATGGTATATCTTTAACAACCAAACTACCTGCACCAATTAATGTATTATCGCCAATATTAATAAGTTGTTTTACTTTACTTCCAATACCTAGCCAACTACTTCGCCCGACGCTAACCCCGCCAGCTAATGCAGTGCCTGGGCAAATATGCGTAAAGTCACCTATTTTACAATCATGCTCAATTATAGCTGAGGTATTAATTATACAGCCACGGCCTATTACTACAAAAGCGTTAATGACAGCATTAGCAGCTATAACAGACCCAGAATCTATTTGAGCATATTTACTTATAATTGCACTTGGGTGTATTAGGATTGGAAGTGTGTAGCCATTTTTGGCTAACGTTTTAATTTTTTCTTCTCGAGTATTATTGTCACCTATAGCAACAGCAACATTCATGTTGTTACTAGGTACATTAAGCAAATCTGAAAATGTACCTACAACAGACCAATGCTCTATATTTTTTTTATTAGGATATGCGTCATCATAAAAGCTAACACTAAAGCCTAGCTGCTCCGCAATATCAGCTATTATTTTACCGTGGCCGCTAGCCCCTAAAATAGCCAGCGTTTTTAAAGCTGGCTTAGTCATTATTAGAACCTTTAAAAGGTTCAATAGTGACGTGCCCATCAGCACTGATGCCCTCTCTTACAAAAACTTTTTTTACTGTTAACAGTAATATTTTCATATCGAGGAGGAGACTTTGATTGTCTACATACCATACATCAAGCTTAAATTTTTCATCCCAGCCAATTGCATTACGACCATTTACTTGTGCCCAACCAGTTATACCAGGTCTTACATTGTGGCGTTTAACTTGTTCTGAATTATACAGCGGTAAATACTGTACTAGTAGTGGTCTTGGCCCAACTAAGCTCATATCGCCTTTGATAACATTAAACAAACCAGGTAGCTCGTCTAAACTAGTTGAGCGTAAAAAAGCACCAAATTTAGTCATCCTTTCGTTATCTGGAAGCAAGTTACCGTGCTTATCTTTGGCATCGAGCATGCTTCTAAACTTCATCATTTTAAAAATATAGCTATTCAAACCAGGACGATTTTGAGTAAACAATATAGGTGAACCTAATTTTAAACGAATTAATATCGCAACTATAATTATTAATGGTAATAAAGTAAGCAATACACTGAGGGCAACTATAAAATCGAAGGTGCGCTTCATTTCTTTACTCCGGTAACCCAAGCCACCCACTTATCCGCTAAATTATGACGATTAAAATCGCGCTTAGCCAGAACTTGTGCTCTTTCACCCATCTCAGGTAATAACTCCCTATTATCTGCGGCATTTATTAATGCGTCAGCAAATGCTATTACATTATCAGGTTCAATTGCGTATCCACAATTATTATCTTTAATCATACTCGCTAACCAACCCGGATAATTGTTAAGTACAGGTAAACCAGCTGAAATATAATCAAAAAACTTATTTGGCGATGTACCGTAATAAAAAGCGGGTATATTCGTTAATAATTGCAAGCCAATGTCAGCCCCTTTCATTAATTCTGCTAGCTTACTTTTATTAACTGGTGGGTGGAATATCACATTATCCAACTTTTCTAATTCAGCTCGAGCCTGCAAGCTTTGCTTTAACTTACCTTGACCAACAAGTACCAGTTTAATATCGTCACGACCACGTACCTTTAGTTCAGCTGCTGCATCCAATGCAGCATCCAAGCCATTGGCTTGTCCGTGAGTACCAGTAAATACAGCCATTAAATCTGTATCAGCTACACCATCAGGCCGCCAGGGGGTAACATCCTCAGCAAATATAGTTAAATCACATCCATTTGGTACTATTTCTATTTTACTTGCTTTTACACCGCATTTTTTAATACCTTCAACGATACCGGGCGATAAACCTATACAGCGATTAGCAGAGCGGTACGAGCACCACTCAAGCATAGACATTGCAGCTAAAACTAAGGGGTTTTTTATCACTCCCATCTCTTTTGGTAGTTCAGGCCATAAGTCCCGAACCTCAAATACGAAAGGTTTACCTCGTAACCAGCGTGCAAATATGCCAGGTATTCCAGCAGTCAGAGGGGTTGTAGTTGCAAAAAGAACATCATATTTGTACGTTAGCGCTATACCGACACTCTTAGTTGCAAACTTTAAAAATGTGCCAGCACGTTTTACTAACCCATCAGCATTAGAATAAGCTAAATCAAATTCAATTATATGAATACCATCAACCACTCCTTCCCTGCGACCTTTGATAAAGCTGGGAGTTAAACCCGTTTCTCCACCGCCATAACTACCACACACCATAGTCACTTGATGTCCATGTTTTAATAACCGCTGTGCCATTTCATAAGAACGGATGCCTGTAGAGCCGCTAGGCGTAGAAAAGTGCTGATGAAAATATAAAACATTCATAATTAAAATTTTACTTCCGTGGTCAATGTTCCAGGCTCGTTAACTTCTATTTCGAGTACTGGTATTTCAATTTCTTGGTGGTAATAGCGAGATTCAAAACCTGTAGTTAGTTCAATACGAGTTATATTCATATTCGCCGAAAAATCAATTGTGCAAAATTCACTTACAAGGCTATCCCCTGCTAATGTCCAATCTATTGGAGAAAGCCGAAAACGCAGTACAGCCTTTTGCTTAAATCCACTAATAGTGTCTTGTACGGTTAATAAATGTGGCTGTAAACTAATCACGCGTATATGTTTGCAGCCAAATCTATCTTTATACCCAGCACTAATTTGTTGCTCGCTACCTGCAACTATGAGAGTTTTCTTATGAATAGTTTTTACCCAGTCACCTAGTAAAAAACGGCTCAAACGAGGCATTTGATCGTGCGAATCAAATTCAATCGTATTATGACTTTTTACTCCACCATAATAATCAATATATTTTTTCCCAGCATTGTAGCTAAATGTGCCTCCATCGCGAAATATATTTTGATCATTCAACCAAAAATCGATGTGCAAGGCATCACTCTGACTGGGTCTAAACTTAAACATGGGGTAGTTAAAATAAAGCGCAGCGTTTGCCGCGCTCAAATAAGTATAGCCACCATCTGTAAAGTCTTTTGCAACTTTGTTTGCTATACATTGGTTAGGTTTTTCTAATTTTAGCCACTTAAGTGGCACATTAAAATCACCACTAAAATTATACGCCGCTTTTTTGAAAAACAATGTACTGGCAAGCTGAACACTCGGCCTAAAGTCTCTATAATCAGTACTTGTTAGCGGAATTAAGCGTGCCCCGTCGTTAGCACCAAGATTTGGAGCATCTCCAGATATAGAGTCTGTAAAATAAAATAACCAATTGGTAGCAGCTTTTAACTTTATATACAAAGGCTCTGAAAACGAAGGTAGGCTGTGTTTTTGGCGCCATACTTCGGAAAAACTATAGGTATCGAGCATAACTCGGTGGTAATTTACAGAGTGTTGGCTAAAGCTTCCATCTGTTTCAATTAATTTCTTAGATCTATTCTCAAGCCACTTTAAACCCTGTTTCTGCCATTTAACACCGTCATTATCACCGTTTAGTACTAACCACGAACCGCCAATATAAAGCGCCGCAGCTTCAGAAGTTCCATGATTGTTATCTTGAGCAACCGCGTACATAACAGTAGGCGATATTCTCTTTAAATGTGCTTTAATTAAACTTAATAGTGCTGGAGTCGTATTTTGGGTTTGTTTTAGCAATAAAGCGGCTAGAGCTAAATGCATTACCCTTATTGAAGCTTCTTGTCCACACTTCCAATTAACTCCGTTGTAGGGAGGATTGCTCTTAACCCAGCCGGTCACCCAGACATTTAACTTAATAAGAGCGCCTTTATCGCCGCTTGCTACTTGTTGAGCAAAACTGACGACCCAATCAAAGCGTGATGCTTCCCAAACGCCTTTAATATCACCTAACTGCTCATCAAAGTCCCCAATTAAATACCAAGGTATGTCACAAGGAGTTAACTCTTTATTTAAACAGCTTTGATGCCAATTGGGAATTTCAGCTCTACCTGATTCGACACCAAAATAAGTATGCTTATTAAACCACTGAGCATTACATGGGCTATTAACTGTAGGACCTACATATGGAGTAAAAAAGTCACCTGATTTAATTTCAGAGGTAATATTTTTTACTTTATTAAACCCTGTTTTTAGCCCAAGCTGATACGTAAACACTCGGGCTAGGTTTGGTAAACCTAATCCGAGTGCTGTTTTAACTTTGATTAAATTCATTTTTGTATGCGCAACTGCTCTGCAACATCAATGGTTATCTTAGCAACTTCAAATAACTCATCAGCCGGTATTGGTGCTGTGGTACCTTTTTTTATAGAATCAATGAAGGCTGCCGAGCAAGTTGTTTGGCCCTTATCTTGTTTCCATAAATTAAGCTTCTTAAACCCTTTCCAGCCAAAACCTTTAAGTTTTATAAAGTTATCCAACTGCAATGTCCCGCCCGCTGCAAACACTTCGATTCTTTCTTTTGGAAAGCTAGCAGCACCATTTGCTAAATAATGAATAGTTCCAAATGATCCATCAGCAAAGCCAAGAATAATTGCCGCTTTATCTTCTGTTATATCAACTGCGTTGGTGTCACCCATTCTACGAGCTTGAACACTTACAATTTCACTACCAGCTAAGTAACGCATTAAATCGATAAAGTGACAGGCCTCACCAATAATGCGTCCACCTCCAACATTATTATTTTGCGTCCAATGATCGGCTGGAATGCTGCCAGCATTCATTGTCATAATAAATGATTTAGGCTCTTTAATCGGTGCTAATAGTGCTTTCATTTTTTGTATTTGAGGTGAAAAACGTCGATTAAAACCAACCATCAATTTAGGTGGTTTTTCTGCTTTAATAGCATCCTCATAAGCAGTCTTAACTTCGGCTAGTTCTTCATGAGTTATTGCTAACGGTTTTTCTACAAATACGTTTTTGCCTGCCTTAAGCGCTTGTTGAACAAAATATGCATGGCTATTATGCTGAGTAACAATAGCAATAGTATTGATGCTTGAATTTTCAATCATACTCTGTGTATCAGTGGTCGCCTCGCTGAAGCCTGCCTTCTCACCATGAATTACACCGTTAATACCACCAGAAGTTGAAATACTATGAAGTTGCGCTCCCGCTTTTTTAAAGGCAGGGATCAACATACGTGATGCATAGTTGCCAGCACCAATAAAGCCGACTATAGCATCATCGGGTTGATACTCAGGTGCTGCTTTTAAATTTATGATTCTTTCATGACGACTTACTGAATCAGATTCAAACTGTAGCAAAATACCCAAAGCACTTTTATCTGTTGTTAATAAATCATAGGCATCATTTGAGTATTCGAATTTAAATCGATGTGTAATTAATGGCTTAACATCGACTTGACCACACGACATCATATCAAGTATTGCTTCAAAATTACGCTGCTCAGTCCAGCGCACAAATGCTAGTGGGTAATCATTACCTTGCTCTTCGTAACTAGGATCATAACGGCCAGGGCCATAAGAACATGAAACCTGAAAAGTCAGCTCTTTTTCATAAAAGTCAGCACGATTTAGTTCAAGGCCAATTACCCCCACTAAAATAATACGGCCACGTTTACGACTCATTCTAGCTGCTTGGGTTGCAGGGTCGTTTGATTTAGTTGAGGCTGTAATAATTACACCATCTACGCCAACCCCGCGACTAAATGTCATCCCAGCGGCAACTGGGTCTTCACCTTTACCGGGGTTGCAAATTTCTGCGCCAAACTGCTTAGCTAAATCAAGCTTTGATTGGTCAAAATCAATTGCTAATACTCTACATCCCTGAGCCCTTAGCATTTGAACTGTTAACAAACCAATTAGGCCAACACCTGTAACAACAAAACACTCACCCATTGTTGGGTTCGCTAAACGTATGCCTTGTAGACCAATACTTGCAACAACTGTAAAAGCAGCTTCTTCATCAGAAACATTACTCGGTATTTTTGCAACTAAGTTTTTTGCAACTCGCACTACGTCAGCATGAGGCCCATTAGATACAACTCGGTCACCAGCTTTAAAACTCTCCGCACCTATTCCTGCGCTTTCAACTACACCTACATTGCAGTAACCCAACGGTAATGGCTGAGCAAGCTTAGACTTCACAGCATCAACTGTAGTCATCAAACCATCCGTTTGTACTTTTTCAAGCACCATTTTAACTTTATCAGGCTGGGCACGTGCTTTATCAATTAGGTTAGCTTTACCAAAATCAACGAGCATTCTCTCAGTACCTGCAGATATGAGCGTAGTTGTAGTGTTTATCACTACATTATTTTTTGTTACCTGGGGAGCAGGAGCTTCAACTATAGTTGAGCCCCCTTTGGCCATATCTTGTAATATTTGTTTCATTTATAAATGCTCTATTAATACTCTTTTTAAATCTTCGAAAGAATCATATTCATAAATCACACACCCTTTTGGACGAGCGATTGAATTAGAAGCTATAGTCAAGCAAGAAAAATATAATGCTTCTCTCACACTAACGCTATCGCCATCTGTTGGTGTTAACCTTAAACAAATTGGCTTTTTCTTAAACACGGGCCAAAGTTGATGTTGGCCAGTTAAAATACAAAGGCGACCTGATTGAGTATGTTTATCTATTAATTTTTTACACTCATCAGACAATACCTCTGGTTCGTATAAACCTATAACCAATAATAATTTCATGCTAGGTATAGCATCAAGCAGTTTTAAACTTGTCCCTACACCATATAAATCTTCCCCTTCATAAGGAATATATTTCCAAGCAGAATTAACCGTAAAACAACCATCCTCTATAAAGTTTTTTACAGGTCGTGGATAATTTTCAACTATAGAATTATGCTCTGACTCGTCAGGTGCTACGAAAGGTGATATCAACTTTACATTAAACTGAGGTGGATAAAAAAAGACTAACTTCGGATTAACAACATAAACTCCGTGACAATATTTTAAAATAGCTAATAGTAGCTTTTTCTTAATACCGCTATAGTGTCTTGAAGCATTATGATCGATAAAAACACTATTTCTTATCTTCCCTAAAAATAAAAATGCTAAAACAACATATAAATTAAGAGAGTTAACCTCATACTTTTGAGCTTTTGAGTTAAACAAATTAAATAAAAAGTTCTTTTCTGAGAAATCTAATTTTGTAACTTGCTCTGAAGTTTTGAGTAATTCAGCGTAACGTCTTGTAACATAAACACTAACGCCACCGATTGGTGGTGGAAACCTTCCAGCAACACATATACTCATAATAACCTGATCACTTAAATTGAATTTATAAAAAATATCTATTTTGCATATTATGACATTAAGTACTTATTGCGTCCCTCTTTCATATAAAAAATTAATCATTGAGTAGTTTTATATATTTTTTTAAAACACTTTCAGACTTAAAATTCTCTGTTGCATAATATTTAGCATTTTCACACAACTGCTGATATTCAATAGAATCAATTTTTGTGGCAGCCTCTAAACAACGCGATAACTCAATAGGCTTTTCTAAATCAACTAAAAAACCGGCAGAAGAATCTTTTAAAATAATTTCATGATCAGAAATATTGCCAAGTATTGTTGGAGTACCTGTTGCTAACGCCTCTGCAACTGAGTTAGACGATGACTCGAATTTGGACGGATGAATTAACATGAATGAACTCTCTAATACGTGTGGAATATCCTCAGACGGACCACGAAACACTAAATTTTCAGTTAAATCATGCTGCTGTAATAAATTTTCAACTTCTTTAAATTCATCCGATTTTATAATTCGACCATACCAATATATTTTAGGTACTGGAGATAAAAAATTTGTTTTATATAATATAAGCGCTTCTGCAATATATCTGAAATTTTTAAATGGCGTGGTATGCGCTACAACAGTGAATATCCGCTCCTCAATGGCTTTAGGATTGATTTCAATGTCAAAAAAAGGCTCTGGCATAGCATTGGGGATATAAACAACATTTTTGTTAACATGAACTAACTTTAATTTCTCAGATTGAACAATTGAATTTGAAGTGATGTTTTTACATACGCCATGAAATTTGTATCTTATTTTACTTAAAAGGCCTGTTGGCATTAGCTCAAGTGAGGTTCTTTCTGAATAAGTAAGTGTTATTTTTTTCACATAAAACAAACTCGCCAACTCCAAATAAAATGCAGGAGTGTTTAAAAAAGCAAGAGCGCTTTTATAATTATACTTATATAATAAACCGAGCAATTTAAATACCACAGAGAAACCAAGCTTATTGGATTTAACCGCTTCATGAACCACAACTCGATTATTTAAGTTAGCTCTGTGATGTGTAAACTCGGGGTAGTATATTAATATATGAACATTTTCACCTGCTTCAACTAACCCGTTAGCAATATTAACAATTTGCCTTTGTGCGCCACCTGAACCGAAATGATCAATAACTAGCAATATTGGAATTTTTTTTTTCATCATTAAGCTTATTTTTTATCTAAAACAATACAACCTGGAGATAGAACTACAATAGAATTATCCAGAATATCTTGATTAACGACAGCGTTAGCTGTCAATAGACACATTATTTCCTATCGTTATCTTCCCCAACACTTTTGCTTCTGGTGCGGTATAAACATTATTTCCAATTACTGGAACTCCTCGTCTATCTCCTTTCCCAGAAATTCCGATTATAACACCTTGCGATAGATTAACATTTTTACCTATCTTTGTTTGGCTAGAAACGACAACCCCTCCATGATGCTCGATATAAAGGCCTGTATCTATATTTTCAACCCGAGGAATCTCAATTCCCCACTTACTGCACATACGATGATACTGAAAAAACACCATGGCTCTAAAAAGATACGAATTATATATTTTGCTTAACCCATTGCCCATACCGATACGTTACGATTGCGTGAAAACCGGGGTTCTATAGCAGCCTATATTTTCTTCAATCGACCGCCTAGAACTAACTCATAAGTACGTCGCCAATCATCTTTGAGCATTTTTCATTCCCATTTCTTTTTGTGATAAGAAGATTAAAATTAGTAAAATTAACGGATAAATTATTTTAGTAATGAATGGTTCTTTGAACTCAATTATAAATAAAGGCATAAAAAAAACGATACACAACAGCTTGTTGACTGAGTTATCTAACTTTAAAATACTGCGGACTAAGTAAAAAAAGAAACTACCGTAAAATAAAATAGAAACGACTAACCCAAAACCATAATAAGTTTGAACATACCCTATATCACTGCCTGAGGCATTTAGACCATTAGCTTTTGCAGCCAACCCAGTGCCTATGATAGTGGTTATTTCAAGAGCTGGTATAGGCATTTTAGCTAATGCGCCAGCAGTTGCATCTTCTCCCTTTAAAAAAATCGAAAAAGAACGTTCTAATGGGTAAGCTATTGCCTCCCAATCAATTTCTAAGCTAAAATATAAAATAAATAAACTAAGAAAAAATGTCAGTACTATAAAAAACGTATGTTTCAAATTGCTCGATGCTATTATAAAAAAAATAAGAATATAAAATAAACTAAGAAACAAACCTAACTTACCTACCAAAATGCAAGATGCACTCATAAACAAAGATATAAATAAATATAATAATTTACGCTTTAACATTGTTGAGCGCCAGTAAAGCGCCATAGAAGCAAAAACACCCACTGATATAGTCAACGCTAAACTTGCACCAGATCCTGTAGAAAAGCCTGGTACTCTAAATGGGTCAGTGAAGGGAATGTTGCCGCCCTCAACCATAACTGTTGAAAGCCAATCTCTGTATCCAGGAAATATAAAAGAAATAAATATCATTACCGATTGTATACAACAGCAAATCACAATTACTTTTAAGAGGTGCCGTACATCATTAAAAAAAAATGATGCTGCGGCCGCCATATAAAGAGTAAAAACTAAAAACACTATTATTTTACTCAACATCCCAAAATCTGTAGATAAAAAAATAACTTGAAAAATAACATACAAGAAAACTGAGAATTGGAAAAAATAAAAGATTACATTTCTTTCAATATCCTTTTTAAAAAAATAAAGTAATTTTAAGCCAATAGTTAAAGTACATAGTAAAAAAACGAGCCGCGTAGCTGGCATCCACTCAAATTTTAAAAACTTTAATTGAAATAAATAGAAAAATGTTAAAACCAACAATAAAGACTTAAACAAAAAGCCTTCTTGAGATGTTTTAATTGTTAGCTTTGGTAGTTTCATTGTTCATCTAACCAAGCATTAAACATTAAAATTGACCATAGTAATGTTCCCCAGTTATTGACTTTGCTTTGGTGTTGTTCCCACATCTTTGCAACGAAAGTAACATCAAAAATATCATCTCGCTTTAATCTTGATGGGCAAAGTAAATTGTTAGCCCACTCATTCAAAGCACCTCTTAGCCAATCGTCAAGCGGAATAGCAAACCCCATTTTTGGACGCTCAATTAATTTTTTAGGTACTTTTTTATACAGAAGCTCTCTTAATAAATATTTCCCTTTTCCATCAAATCTATGAACACTAACAGGGATTTTTTTTGAAAATTCTACAATATTATGATCAAGTAAAGGAATACGCCCTTCTAGGCTCGAGCCCATGAAAGCTCGATCAACTTTTACTAAAATATCATCTGGTAAATATTGCATAGAATCAGCATTCATCATGTGACTATATAAATCATACTCAGCTTGCTCATCATAAGCTGAAAAAATGGGCAAAGCCCCTTTTACAAGTGATTCTACATTCATAAGGGTAGATACTGAGCGCTTATAAAAAGAATTAAAATCAGTACAACCTAAATAGTCCAAACTTCGTATTAGTCCATGGGTACTTTTACCCATAGCTTTAAAGTTATGAACATTATTTAAAACATTAATATGTTTACTTGTACTATTTATTAAGCCACGGATTGGCTCTGGAATTTTGCTAACCTTATTCCAGCGTTGGTAAGTTCTCTCATAACGACTATAGCCACAAAATAACTCATCACCGCCATCGCCAGATAACGCCACTGTTACTTTTTGTTTTGCTAAAGCTCCTACTATATATGTAGGTAACTGCGATGAATCTGCAAATGGTTCATCATAAACAAGTGGGAGTTTGGGAACTACTGATAACAAATCAGACTGGTCTATATAATGCTCTGTATGATTTGTACCTAAATGGTTTGCTATTTCTTTAGCAAATTTAGCTTCATTATACTTAGGATCTTTGAAACCAATTGTGAAAGTATTAATTGGTTTAGAGGACTGAGATTGCATATAAGATGTAATTAAAGACGAGTCAATTCCGCCAGATAAAAACGCCCCAAGAGGCACATCTGCTTGAGATTGTTGCTCTACACTTTTACTGATTAATACATCTAGTTCACTTAATGCTAATTTTGGATCATTTATTCTATCTTTATTTTTATATGTTTCACTCACGTTTTTAAATGACCAATATGCGGCTGGCGGACTAGCTATTGTTTCATTATCTCTAAGATCAATAGCTAAAAAATTACCTGGCATTAATTTTTTAGTGTTTTTATAAACACTAAAAGGTGCAGGAATATAACCATGTCTTAAATATAATCCAATAGCATTCCTATCTAGCTCTTTATCAAAAAGAGGATGCTGAGTTAAGCAACCTAATTGCGAACCAAAAACAATACCACTCGGTAGAATCGAATAATAAAGAGGTTTTTCACCCATGCGATCGCGAGCTAAATATAATTGTTTGTTTTCTTTATCCCACAAAGCAAAAGCGAACATGCCTGTAAATTTATTAAGTGAGGCTTCCACTCCCCACTTTTCAATACAGGCTAATAATACTTCTGTATCAGATTCACTTTTAAACACACTTCCCGATGCTACAAGCTCTTCTTTAAGCTCTAAGAAATTATAAATCTCGCCATTGAATACAACAACAAACCGATTTGAATGGGAGTGCATAGGCTGATGACCTAGCGGAGATAAATCATGAATAGATAAGCGTTGATGCCCAAAAGCAACGCCATCCTCTATCCAAGTACCTGAATCATCGGGTCCTCGATGATTAATTTTACTTAACATATCCCTAACTACAGATTCCGCTCCAAAATCTATAGTCTTCTTTATACTTATAAAACCGGCAAAACCACACATGCAAAAGTCTCTACTAAATTATTTTTTATTTTTTATTTTTTTAAATGAATAAATAAGACGAAAAATCAAAGAGAAATATCTTGTTAAATGTAAAAACTTATGCAACCAAGTTGCATATTTATACTCTTCAGCCGAAAGTTCAATCAGCCTTTTAAAACCAGAGTAATCCCCAGAAAAACAACACCTTAAAGAGAAAGCAAGCTTTTTATGTACTTGCGCTTTTTTTACTATTGCTTTATTTACCCCTAAGCTAAGGGCTAAATTATAGGCATCAAGATAAAAATTTTCTATCGCTGATTTATAAATAGGGTTTGATGATACACCACCACTATGTTTGCGATAACAACCAAGCACTGATTTATCTAAATAAATAGAACCATTAATTGCTGTATCAATATAAACATAGAAATCTACAGCCTCAAATCCTTCAGGATATTTCTTTCTACATTTGTATCGATACATAACACTACTATGCACAAAGTATGTCCCAAGAGATACTAATTGCTCAACGCTCGCTATTATAGGTAACTTGGGGTCTGCCCCAATCACTTCTTGACTATCTATAACTTTAACAGCATGAGTTGTCATCGAAATAAAAGGTTTTTCATCAAGTAGATCAGCTTGTTTTTGGAGCTTGTCTGGCAAAAACAGATCATCACCATCACAATGACTAACATATTCACCAATGGCTAAATTATGTGCATCAAAGTAGTTGGTGCCTGCTCCTACATTTACTCTTCGTAAAACAGGTCTAATAAACGCATATTTATCAGCATATTCTTGAATGATTTCAGCCGTACGATCAGTAGAGCAGTCGTCACTGACGATTACTTCAAAATTAAAATTAGTACTTTGATTCACTATGCTTTCTAGGCAATCACGAATATAATTTTCTTGGTTATAAGTGACAACACAAACAGATACTTTAACTTTACTATTTTGGGTCAAGACATTACCTTATTGAAATATTTTTCACCTAAAACCTTTCTTGCTATAGGAGAAAAAAATAAAGAAGTTAAAAAAACAGGTATACCGGTGCTTATAACTACATAAAAGTTATCTAATCTAGTTACAGGTTCAAATAATATATAATGAATAATATAACCTACACATACTGCTGGTATGCACACAAATATAACATTATTAAATAGCCATTTGAGATGTAAACCAGGTTCAATCTTATAATGAATAAATCCTACCCAAAACGTTAAAAATAAAAAATTTATAATAACCCATGTGTAGCCTGCCCCCACTGCACCATAATACTTAGCGGCTAGTACTATGGCTGGAATTAAAATACCCGCAAATATAAAGTTACCATACAAATGATATTTCAAATTACCCTTTGCATATTGAAGATAATAAGGAAATGAAGTAATTATTAAAAAGCTGTTCCCTATAACATACAGACGTAATATCGGTGCTACAGCTTCAGACAAATGTTTATCCCCAGTCCATGCAAATAGCAAGCTTTCAGCACTAAAGAAGATAGTAATTGCTGCTGCACCACCAATGATTGCAACCAATTGAGTTGCGTTGTGATACACGTTTAGCATTTCAATATTTTTATTCTGAGCAAATAATGATGTCATTCTAGGTAATACAGCATTACTAATTGGACCACTTATTATCATAATCCCCCCAGCAACTAAAACCGCTAAAGTGAAATAACCATACTCAGCTAATGGTAATACATTTGAAAGCACCAACTTATCCGTTTGAGTAACTAATACCCAAATAGATGCAGTAAAAGCGATAGTCATTGAAAATTTCAGTACAGGTAATAATGGCTTTAAAGACCAGCCAATTACTTCTAGGTTAGAGTTTATAGAGGGTAACAATGTACGCGATTTGTTAAATAGAATTAAGGTTTCTACAAACGCTATTATTAGCTGGTAGACAAAAAAGATAAAAATTGTAAATCCAAACTTGAACATTACAACAAATACACCTAAAGCTCTTAATGTAGCCATAACTATATTAAAGTAGCTAAGCCATACGAGGTTTTCACTTCCAGTTATCACCCCTCTGTAGAGGCCACAAAGCCATCTACATGCCACTGTAAGTGCCATTATCTTTACAGAGAAAATTACACTATCCGTGTCTAGACTATCGAAATTCAACCATTTTTTAGCAACAAGTTCAGATAACAAATATAAAAAGAGACCCCCAACTAACGCAATAATAAAAAATATAACATTCAACGCTCTATATATTTGACGAAATCCTAAAGGGGTCGTAGCTCCTGACTTAAAACGAGCTGTTTCTCTGCTAATTGTGGGTGTTAAACCTAAGTCAAGCAAATTAAACCAAGCTTGTAACAGTACAAAAAAGCCAACTAAACCATAAGCTTCCGCTCCCATATACTCTATATAGTAAGGTAGTATCAGTATTCCTATAGCAGTTACATATATTTGACTGACATAATTTGCTATTATATTTTTCTTCAATGACATAATATCGCTTAATTATTTTTCTTAATTATTGCCATTGAAGTCATGTTGATATATCTCCCATTTTTGTAAACTGCGTCCACCAAAGTGCCTTCTTTTTTGAAGCCTACCTTGTTATATAACCCTATTGCCGCTTGGTTTTTTTCTAAAACAGTTAAATATACCCTATGTAAATTTAAATCTAAAAATGCATGTTCTAAAGCAAGTGTCGTAGCACGCTCTCCAACCCCTTGTCCTCTAATGCTTTCATCACCTAACCAAATTGCAAACTCCGTATTACGGTTAAGCCAATCTATATTAAGCAAATAAACAGCACCTAATAACTGATTAGTTTCTTGGCAGCAGATGGCTAAACGAACATTATTCGCTCTATTATTCTGATAATTTTCAAACCACTTTTTATCTATAGCTATATCCACATAGCGAAAATTTGCACCTAAGTAATCAACGGTTTTTTTTGTATTTCGCCATTCATTTAAAACTTCCATATCTGCTATAGATAATTCTCTTAAACAAATCTCTTTCATCATTTATCTCTTTTGACAAGCATTTTAAACTTATAGCTTGTTTCTAATTAATTTAACCAGCTGCAGTAATTCAGTTGTGCTAATACGCTCGTCAACAGGTAAAAACAAAGTGTTTTCAAACATATCTTTCCCTACACTACCGCTATGATGACTACACCAGTATCTAGGTAAATAAACAGCACTACTAACAAGTTCCTTACAAATACCAGCAACATTAAAACTAATTTTTAGTGGGTAACAAAGTGGTACATGATCATCTACAGGAAGATTTAACTGATTTATTGATTTAAACTTATTATATAAAATTTTATAGTTACGCCGTCGTTTCTCTTTAATTGCGTTTATGTCTGCGCATTTAATTAGGTGAGCCGATATTACTGATATCTTTTTTGGTATAAAGCATTCAAGCGCCTGCTCCGCGGCTAAAAACCGCGCGTACCCTGCTTGCACATCACCTGCAGCACGAAGTAACAAATGCCCTACATTTTCGCTAGCATCATATAGAGCTTCTGGCATATTAATTTTTATTTCTGTTCTCAGCAGCCCACCATCGGGTATGCCTAAAAATTTACGCGGCGAGTAAATACTTGTCGTACCATCTATGTGCTCACTAAACAAAGCTTGTGAGTTATCAACAATAAATAACTCAGGAGATACGGCAGTTAACGTTTTGATTTGCTCATTTAACAAACCAAAATAATTCACTAAAAGTATTCTACTGTTGCTTTTATTTATTTGCTTTGGACAACTTGCAGGAAGTAACTGCTCATTAACCGAATAAAACTTAACCTCGACAGTTAATGACTTAAGTGCTGGAAAAATACTATCGCAAATATAATTTGGTACATACAGCGTTTTAATTTTCGCGGTATTTAAGTACGCGTATAAAGCTGCTCGAGCTGATTGAAATTGATAGGCATCAGAGCCTAATTGTGTATCTAAACTGATTAATGGTAATTGATTATACCCACCAATAGCCATCAGTTAGACCAACTTATATTTATCTAATAGCTCAACAACTTGTATTTTGTTATTCCACATCAATACATCTATCATCGATAAATGAGGAATAAATTCGTCATTATTTTGTGAGTATTCATATTTTTCAGTTTCGATAAACGATAAAGATATTTCTTTTTTAGCGAAATATTCTTTATCATAAAGCGACTTTCCACCAGGGCTATTTATGTAATCATTTGATTTTAAAACACTAGCCATCGCTATCAACTTATCAGCAGCAGATAAGTCACGGTTATACTCGAGTTCACTTGAATAATAAAAGTCTTTACTAATACCTAAATAATCAAACACGACTGAAATACTCTTCGCACAAAGATGATCCACACGTCTGTTTTCATTATTCAATACGGATTTAATAAGTGGAAAAACATGCTCAAAGTAAGGGGCTTTTTTATAACTTTGTTCAATTGTTTTAAGTATTTTTTTTATATTTTTATCAAAGCTTAGTTCATTAATTAATGTATTTGATGACATGCCAGGCACCGGGATAGTAAAGCGCTGAGCTTTACCATTTGATAGAATGTTATTCCGATTTATGTAGCCTCCTTTTATAAAGGTTACATCGTCATAAAAAACAAATTTATCTACAGCATTGACCAATTGATAATAACCTAAATAAGGGAATAAATAAGGCTGCATTACAGCAAAGCTCATAGTATTTCCTTAATAACGTTAGTGACGGTTAACACATCTTCAGCGCTCATAGAGTTATGCAATGGTAAACAAATGATCCCGCCTGCTACCTTTTGACTGTTGCCGCAACCAAAGCTTTTTTGTTTGCTATAGGCTAGATCAAGTGAGGGTGTAAAATAGCGACGGCATTGAATATCATTTTTAGCCAGAGCTTGCATTACATCTTTCTGCTTTTGTGCATCCGCGATGTATATAGGCATATAAGCACCATTGAGGCTTGCTTGCGAATGCCATTGTGGTAATTCAACCACATCTTTCAACTGATTTGTGTAGTTATCAAATAGTGCTGTTCGATGCTTTATAACACTTTCAATATCATCAAGTAATGTTAAACCTACAGCGCATTGGTATTCGTTAAGTTTGGCATTGATACCTGCCGCGCCTAGTGTTCCATTAGCTTGTATACCAAAATTAATCAGTTGCTTAGCTTTATCAAAATCAGCCTTACATTTGAAAATAATAGCGCCACCTTCAACCGTATGGAAAACCTTAGTAGCATGAAAACTTAACGTGCTTGCATCACCATAATTAAGCACTGATTGTTCAGCTATTTTCACATCAAAAGCATGTGCCGCATCGTAAATTACTTTTTTATTATACTTATTGGCGACCTCAGCTATATCGTGAACATTACATGGGTTACCATAGACATGAGTTGCAACTACGCCATCGTAGTTACTATCTTTTGCGAGCGCTTTATCAAGTGCTATTGGGCATAAGTTATAGCTGTGCATATCAATATCACTGAATGCTGTGTCAATGCCTTGCCACAACAATGAGCTGGTCGTTGCTACAAAAGTAAAAGGAGTTGTAATAGCTGAATTAATATTTAATGCTTTACAAGCGACTTGAATTGCGACAGTACCATTAGAGACTAGCAATAAGTTTTCAACACCTAGGTATGCCTCTAGACGCTTCGTGAGTTGCTCATGCAATGGACCAAAATTAGTGTACCAGCCACTCTGGTTGACTTGCGCTAAATAAGCAGTCAACTTCGTTAAGTCTGGGGTTAGTGGTTTATTAAGTGCTATCATTATTTAATCTTTTATCAATTGCATTAGGTATTGGCCATAACTATTTTTTAAAAATGGTTTTGCTAGTACTTCAAGCTCTTGCTTACTTAACCAGCCATAATTAAATGCAATTTCTTCCAAACATGCGATTTTATAGCCTTGCCGTTTTTCTATAGTCTCTACAAATTGTGCGGCTTCAAGCAGGCTTTCGTGCGTGCCAGTATCTAACCAAGCAAAACCACGACCAAGCATCTCAACATTTAGCTTACCTTCCTCTAAATACATTTCGTTAAGGCAGGTAATTTCAAGCTCACCACGCGTTGAAGGCTCAACTTTTTTAGCTAGTTCAACTACGGAATTATCATAAAAATAAAGACCTGTTACTGCAAAGTGTGACTTTGGCTTAACTGGCTTCTCTTCAATTGAAATCGCTTTTTGTTGTTCATTAAATTCGACTACACCAAATCGTTCAGGATCTTTAACTTGGTAACCAAAAACAGTCGCACCTTGACCACTTTTAGCATTCTCTACAGCCTGTTTTAATTTAGGTGTAAAGCCTTGTCCATAAAAAATATTATCTCCAAGTACTAAACACACATCGTCGCTACCTATAAACTCTTCGCCTAAAATAAACGCTTGCGCTAAGCCATCAGGGCTAGGTTGTATGGTGTAACTAAGTTTAATACCAAATCGTGAACCATCACCTAACAAACGTTTAAATGAATCTCTATCTTCAGGGGTAGTTATAATAAGCACTTCACGAATGCCAGCTAGCATCAATACCGACAGTGGATAATAAATCATTGGCTTATCATAAATAGGCAGTAACTGCTTTGATACACCCATTGTTATAGGGTAAAGGCGAGTGCCCGAGCCGCCCGCAAGAATAATTCCTTTCATATTACTCTCCTTCAACCTGTGTATTTAGTTCACCTAAGCGTTCGCGTTTGTATGAGCCGTCTTGCACATTTTTACACCATACTTGGTTATTTAAATACCATTGAATCGTTTTTTTAAGTCCTGTCTCAAAGGTTTCAACAGGTTTCCAGTTGAGTTCGTCACTCATCTTTGATGCATCAATTGCATATCGGCGGTCATGTCCAGGGCGATCCGTTACATAAGTAATTTGCTCTGCGTATTTTGTCTTTTTAGGTACTAGCGTATCTAAAATACTACAAATACTTTGCACCACTTCAATATTTTGTTTCTCGTTATGACCGCCAATATTATAGGTTTCACCTACAATCCCTTCGGTAACTACTTTATACAAAGCACGAGCGTGGTCCTCTACATAAAGCCAATCACGAATTTGGTCACCTTTACCATAAATAGGTAATTCCTTGCCTTCAAGCGCATTTAAAATAACTAACGGTATTAACTTCTCGGGAAAATGATAAGGCCCATAATTATTCGAGCAATTAGTTATTATTGTAGGAAAACCATAAGTACGTAACCAAGCTCGAACTAAGTGGTCGCTCGACGCTTTACTTGCGGAATATGGGCTACTCGGTGCGTAAGCTGTTTGTTCGGTAAATAGCGGAAGATCGCCGTCTTGTTCATCAGGATGCGGTAAGTCTCCATATACTTCATCGGTAGATACATGGTGGAACCTAAATGCTTTTTTTGCTGTATCAGTTAACGTATTCCAGTATTCACGCGCCGCTTCTAATAAGTTATAAGTACCTACAATATTTGTTTGAATGAATTCTGCAGGCCCTGTAATTGAGCGATCAACATGACTTTCTGCTGCTAAATGCATAACAGCATCGGGCTTGTATTTGTCAAAAATACAGTCAAGCTCTAAACGATCACATATATCCACTTGTTCAAAAATGTAACGTTCGTTATTGCTTACAGATTTAAGCGACTCTAAATTACCTGCATATGTTAGCTTATCTAGGTTAATAACGGCGTCTTGAGTATTATTTATAATATGGCGAATTACTGCAGAACCAATAAAGCCCGCACCACCAGTGACAAGTATCTTCATATTATTTATTACCTAAAAACTCTTTATACCAAGGCATTGCTTTACTAATTCCCTGTAATATCTTGTATTCGGGTACGTAACCTAAATTATTTATTGCTTTACTTACGTTTGCTTGAGAATGACGCACATCACCGGCTCTGAAATCTCTGTAGACAGGCTCTTTCCCAGCAGGAATTTTACATTCTGTTAAGGCTGCTTGGATAGCTTCGTGTAAATCATTTAACGTAGTACGATCGCCAACGGCCACATTATAAATATTGTCTTTGGCATTATCTGGAGCCGTCGCGGCTAAGATATTCATTTGAACCGTGTTCTCTATAAAGCAGAAATCGCGACTTGTTTCACCATCACCATTAATAAACACTTCATCACCTTGAATCATAGCAGCAGTCCACTTAGGAATAACTGCAGCATAAGCTCCGTTGGGATCTTGACGTTGACCAAATACGTTAAAATAACGTAAACCTATCGTCTTAAAGTTATATGTTTTAGCATAAACGCCAGCATATAATTCATTAACGTATTTAGTTACAGCATAAGGAGACAGAGGGTTGCCGATATTTTCTTCAACTTTAGGCAACGCTGGATGGTCACCATAAGTTGAACTGCTAGCAGCGTAGGTGAAGCTTTTAACTTTAGCCTCTTTTGCAGCCTGTAACATATTTAAAAAGCCAGTAATATTAGCAGCGTTAGTTGTAACAGGATCTGCTATAGAGCGCGGGACTGAACCTAATGCAGCTTGGTGTAGTACGTAATCAACGCCACTAATTGCCAACTCACAGTCTCGATAGTTGCGAATATCACCTTCAATAAAACTAAAGCCCTGCCATTGCTCTTTTGTAACTAAACCTTTTACTTCATCTAAATTATATTGGTGACCTGTAGAAAAATTATCAAATCCAACTACTATTTGGTTTAACTTTAATAGGTGTTCTAATAAATTTGAGCCGATAAAACCTGCGACACCTGTTATTAACCACGTTTTAGGCGAGGAAAGTAGTTCTGCTTGTATTTGTTCATAACGAGTCATAAAAATCCTTAAAATAAATTTGCCAAAGAGTCAAAATGAGTACTAAAGTAAAAACCTAATTAAGCCCAAGCTAATTTACTTTACTTAATAACTTCATTTTATAATCTCATATCTACATCTTGCTTCGGTAATATATATTTAAGGTCGTACAAAACATGATTCTCTTTACCCAAGGAGCGTATTTTATTTGTCCCCATTACTTTAAATTGATTATGGCCAACAGCTAGTATTACTGCATCGTAATTGTTTTCTTTATACTCTGTTACTAAGCTGAGACCATACTCATGTTGAGCGTCACTATTTGAGCACCAAGGATCTATAATATCTACATTGATATTATATTCCTTAAGCTCACAAACAATATCAACTACTTTTGTATTTCGGAGATCCGGGCAGTTTTCTTTAAAGGTTAAGCCCATAACCAATACATTAGCACCGTCTACATGAATACGCTTTTTAAGCATCTTTTTTACTAGCTCAGATACTACATGCTTGCCCATACCATCATTTAAGCGACGCCCTGCTAAAATCATTTCAGGGTGATAACCCACACTTTGTGCTTTATGAGTTAAGTAGTAGGGGTCAACACCTATACAATGCCCCCCAACGAGACCCGGTCGAAAAGGTAAAAAATTCCATTTGGTACCTGCAGCTTCTAATACCTCAAGAGTATCTATATCTAGTTTATTAAAAATAATTGATAATTCATTAATCAATGCAATATTTACATCTCGTTGAGTATTCTCTATTACTTTTGCAGCTTCAGCTACTTTTATTGAACTAGCTTTATAAGTACCTGCCGTTATTATTGATTTATAGAGTTGATCAACTTTTTCAGCTACCTCAGGTGTTGACCCTGATGTTACTTTTAAAATATTAGTTACACGATGTTCCTTATCACCTGGATTAATACGCTCTGGTGAGTAACCTGCATAAAAGTCCTTATTAAATTTCAGGCCAGATGCGTGTTCGACAACAGGTAGGCACACTTCTTCCGTAGCACCAGGATATACTGTCGATTCATAAATAATGATATCGCCATATTTAATCACTGAGCCTAACATTTCACTAGCTTTAATCAGTGGTGTTAAATCAGGCTGCTTATGCTGATCAATTGGTGTTGGTACTGTAACTATATATACATTACAACTTTTAAGATCCGATACACTATAAGAATAATTAAGCAGTAACGACTCTTTGAGTTCTTCATCACTAACTTCAAGGGTTAAATCCGTACCGGATTCCAATTGTGCAATTCTATTTTTGTTCACATCAAAACCAAGTACTGAGAATTTTTTACCAAACTCAACCGCTAATGGCAGGCCTACATAGCCTAAACCTATTACGCCTATCTTTATTAGGCCTTGATTAGCTATCATGACCAAATTCCTTTAGTATCAATTACATATCTTGAAATTGGGTTTTTCATTTTAAACTCGTTATGATCTACTAATAATAAATGAATATTTGCATTTAATTTTGCATATTCAAATGAAGATAATTTAAATGTATCGAAACGCTTCGATAATTCATTTATATTTGGCTCCACAGCAATAACATCACCTGCATGCAGTTTCGCTATTTGCTCAGTAATATTTAATGAAGGACTTTCTCGTAAATCATCTATATTTGGTTTAAATGCTAAGCCATAACAAGCAATAGTTACATCTTTAGCTGTTTTTGTAGGATTTGCTTGCAAAAAATCAGCTATAGCGAGTTTTACTTTATTGATTACCCACAAAGGCTTTTCATCGTTTACTTTACGCGCTGTGTATATTAATTGTGCTTCATTAGGAGTTTTACTTACGATAAACCAGGGATCTACTGCAATACAATGTCCGCCAACACCAGGTCCTGGTTGTAAAATATTTATACGTGGATGGCGATTAGCAAGTGATATAAGCTCCCACACATCAATATCTAACTTGTCGCATATTACCGATAACTCATTAGCGAATGCTATTTGTACATCACGACATGAGTTTTCTGTTAACTTTGCCATTTCAGCTGTACGTGCATTTGTAATAACGCACTCACCTTGTACAAATGTTTTGTATAATTGTACTGAGCGTTTAGAACACGTTGCAGAAATACCACCAATAACACGATCATTTTCAACCAATTCACGCACAACATGCCCTGGTAGGACTCGCTCAGGACAATGAGCTATATTTATATCCGCATTGTCATCTAGTGTTTTTGGAAACGATAGATCTGGACGCGCAGCAGCCAACCACTCAGCCATTTGTTCTGTAGCTCCAACCGGTGAAGTAGATTCAAGTATGACTAAATCACCTTTTTTCAGCACTGGTGCAATAGCCTCACTTGCTTTTTTAATATAACTTAAATCAGGCTCTGGAATGGTTGAGTTACTTTCATTACCTGAGGTGTTTTTAAATGGTGTTGGTACTGCTATTAAAAAAGCATCAGCAGGTTCAGGCTTAGTGGTTGCCTTTAAGTAACCTTGAGTTACAGCAGCATGAACTATCAAGTCCAAATCAGGCTCTATTATATGTATTTCACCACGATTAATTGTATCAACGGCATTTTGATTAATATCAACACCTATTACTTTTTTTTTGCATGATGCAAACATCGCAGCTGTTGGTAAACCAATATAGCCTAAGCCAATTACTGATATTGTATTAAATGACATGGGATTCCTTGTTCTCTATTTAGCTCGTAACCTTCACTCATAAAGAGATTTAGCTAGTATATCGCATATACGTTGGCATGATTTACCATCCCCATACGGGTTATGAGATTTACTCATTACTTTATATGAAGACTCGTTGGTTAATAGCTCGTTTAATTCAGTCGTTATTTTTACGACATCTGTGCCAACTAACTTTACAGTACCCGCTTCAACAGCTTCAGGGCGCTCTGTGGTATCTCTCATTACCAGTACAGGCTTACCTAGACTAGGGGCTTCTTCTTGTATACCACCTGAATCAGTTAAAATAACGTACGAACGATTCATCAAATATACAAAGGGTAAATACTGCTGCGGTTCAATTAAATACACATTATTTACACCTTTCAAAATCCGCTTTACTGGCTCTTGTACATTAGGGTTTAGGTGTACAGGGTACAAAATTTGACAATCAGGGTGGGCTTTTGCCGTTTGCGCTAATGCTTCACAAATTCGTTCAAATCCACCACCAAAGCTTTCACGACGATGCCCTGTAACTAAAATAAGCTTTTTATTTGAATCAAGCATTGGAAATTTTTCTGAAAGTTTATTACTCAAGTTCTCGTCAGATTCTATTTGCTGTTTAATAAGTAATAATGCATCAATTACAGTGTTGCCCGTTACAAATATATTTGTAACGCTATAGTTTTCTCTCAATAAGTTAGCTTCGGAAATTTTCGTTGGTGCAAAGTGATATTTAGTAAGCGTACCAGTTAACTTACGATTGCCTTCTTCTGGCCATGGAGAATAAATATTGCCCGTCCTCAAACCTGCTTCAACATGTCCTACTGCTATTTGTTCATAATATGCAGCCAAGCTAGCAGCAAATGTAGTTGCCGTATCACCGTGGACAAGAACTACATCAGGCTCAAAATCTTTTAATACACTGGTAAGTTCAAGCAAAATACGGCTTGTTATTTCAGAAAGTGTTTGCCCAGGTTTCATCAAATTTAAATCATAATCAGGAATTACTTCAAATAGTTCTAGTACTTGGTCTAACATTTCTCTGTGTTGTGCGGTCACACATACCTTTGATTCAAAACGCTCATCACTCTTCAGTGAATGTACTAAAGGAGCCATTTTGATTGCCTCTGGACGAGTACCAAAAACAGTTAAAACTTTAATTTTAGACATATTAAAACCTTTCTTCACTTTATTATTTAACAATCAGATTTATTACCCTGATTCAGGGTAAAGCATGAACTTTCAGTCTTGCCTTTTAATAAAGTACCTAACCAAAATAAGAAAAACACTTAATATGACACCTAACATAGTACCTAAAATACAAATCATTGCTCGTGCAGGCTTACTCTTTTGTTCTGGTATAACAGCAGGGTCAATTGTCTTAAAAACATATTCATCACGTACATTTGCAAACATTATTGTTTTTGTTTGCTCTTCAATTAATTTATATAGTACGACGCGAATATCTGCAATTTTGGTTTTTTTTAGTTGATTTTCTAAAAATTCACTGCTTCTCTTCGCTTCAGTTACATCCCTTTCTTTCATAACCTCGTTAATATCTTCTACAAGCCATGAAACCCACTGTTGAGCGATAACTGGAGATATGTGTTCTATAGAAACAACTATCATTCCTGTATCTTCATTACTTATAAACTGACTCTTATCTATAAATACTTTATAAGCTTCTTGCATTGATGGTATAGGTTTGAAAGGTGCTTTAACTTTTCTAGTCCACTCTTTAGACTTAATGTTATATAAATCACTGTTATATACTATTGTATTATTAACGCTATCCCATTCTTTAACAGCCATCAAATCAGCTAATATATTATGCCTTTTTATAAACTCAGATATAAAATGACGGGATTTCAAAACTTCAATAGCTAATTGACTTTTATTATTTCCTCCACCACTAAGATTAACTCCAGCTAAACTCGCTAAACTGCCAAATTGCCCAGCTAAACCACCTAAACTAGCATTTTTTGGGGTCTCAGTCGGAGCAAGTAGTGCCTCTGATTTATAAATATTGGGCTGATTAATTGCATAGAAAACCGAAGCTACCGCAAATAGTGTAGTGACCGCGATAATAATCCATTTACCTTGCCAAATAGCTGTAAATAATTCTCTCAGGTCGATTTCATCATCAGCGACAGCTAAAACATTTGCTTGTTTTGGGTTATTTAAATTGTTTTCCATGTAAGTCTCAGGCTCATTCTGCGCAGCATAAAGCTACGCCTGCTAATAAATGCGTAACAAAAAGCCACGCCTACTAATAAATAAATGCGCGGCAACAAGCCGCGCATAACTATTAAATACCGCTTATTGCAGCTACCGCTACACCTAATTGGTACATAATCTGCGTTGCTGTGCTCCAAAGCGTTAGCTTATCCATGTGCCCTGCATCCATTGGTACCACAATGGTATCCCCTGGTTCTAATTGGTCTGTATTATTAGCAGCAAACCAGCCGCCTGTATTAGGGATTTTTACTGAACCATTAGCTTTAATAATGTAAATACGATCCTCTGCTGCACGTTCTTTTAAACCACCACTGAGATCAATATAATCATCAACACTCACACCAGCTTGATAAAGGTGAGATGTAGAGTAGTTAACTTCACCTATGATGCTTATAGAGTCGCGCTTGCTTGGCACATAAAGCGTGTCACCATCTTGTAATACTAAATTTTGTTGATTACTTACTATACGAGGAAGGTCGATAACTAAACGCCCTACGGCTTCAACATTGGCTAAATCGTTTAACAGTTTATCCATTTCTTCATAAGAAAGGGTATTGCCGCTTACGGAGTTTTGGAAGCTTTTTGATGCAATATCTCGTCGAAGTTCTGTAGACAAACGAGCTAGTTGCTCTTGTTCCTGTTTTTTAATCGATTTACGTGTAAATACCGCAGCTTTTTGCTCTGCAAATTGAGAGAAGCCACCTGCACGCTCTAATAAATCAGTTAGTTTTTCACCACGACGAATAGTATAAGTACCAGGGAATTTGAGCTCACCTCTTAATTCTACTTTTACGTTTTCTTGCCAGTTGGGAATGGCGAAAATATTAATGCTATCTTTACTGCGTAGTATAATATTATTTTGTAAGTCACCTTTCATAGCGCCTTCAAGATCAAACCTTACATGTTCAACCTGAGATGCATTACCAGACACGATGCGTGTAATTTCTGCTTGCTTAATAAAGGCAGACTCTAATAACCCACCTGAGGCTGTCACTAAATCAACAACTTCGCCGCCCACCGTTAACGGGTAAATACCTGGATAAGTTACATTGCCACTAATTTCAACCAATTTCATTGCTTCGCTAACAGAAGCTTGTTGTTTAAATTTAGCAATAATAGGCGCTAATAAGTTATGGCGACTAAATGACGCATACTCTTGAGCTTTAAGCTCTTGTTCTTCTTCTTTTGCTTTACGTTTAGATATTTCAGCAATAGTTAAAATTTTATTGTCTTCAAGTACAAGCTCTTCGTCTTTTTGATTTATACCTATATATTTTTCGAACTCTTTTTGTTCAAACTTATGCCATTGCTCTGCTTTAGTTTGCTGCTCTTGTTGCTCTTGGCTTAATGCCATATTTGCTAGCGCAGACAACTCAGCTTCTTTCTCTTCAAAGCGGCTAAATACAATTATTTTATCGTTTGCTTTAAGCTGTAGGTTATTTGCGGTGTTTTTAACTATTGCTTGCGCTATATCAAATTGGTGCGCTTCTATGTCACCATTAATATTTGTTTCACGAATAAGTAAGCCGTAACTTAAATCAGCTTGTGGGAGTAAGTCGCCACGTACTGATTTTAGAACGTCGGAAATACGTTTTCCTTGGTACCATTGATAATTACCCGGGCGTGCTACCGCGCCAATCAAGCTAATAGTATTTTGGTATTGAGAGCTAACTGAATTAAAGCGAATACGGTCGCCATCTTGTGGAATATAATTAATTTGCGGTTTTGAAAAGTCTACCGATAGTACTTCTTTACGATCATAGTTAAAGCGCTCTACCACTGCATTTTTAGCATAAGCGTTTGCCTTAAGGCCACCTGCCATAATTAGCAATTGCTGAGCAGTCTCACCTTCTTTAAGTTCAAAGATAGCGGGACGTTTAACCGCACCTTCAACTCTTACTTGAGCGCCAACTGATGGTATAAACACAACATCGCCAGGCTTTAATACGATGTCGTTACTGCTATCGCCATTAATAAGTAAGTCGTAAAGGTCAAAATTTGCTACAACCTTGCCTGTGCGTTTAACTTGAATATTACGCAGTGAAGCAATATCAGACACGCCACCACTTACAAATAATGCGTGCGAAACAGTTGTTAATGAAGAAACACTGTAGCTACCAGGCTTATACGCTTCACCTAGCACTAAAATGCGCATACTGCGAAGTTGACCAAGCGATACAAATGCTTTTACACCAATAACTTCTTGCTCTACTTTTGCATTAATTAACTCTTTTACTTCAGCAAAAGTAAGGCCAGCCACTTGAACTGGACTTAAGTCAGGAATATTAAGTCGCCCTTCACGGTCAACGGTTATGTCGAAGCTTTCACTTTCTTTACCATAAAAATTAATTCTTAGTTGATCGCCGCGTCCAATTAAGTACGTATCAGGAACAGCTGCATTTTCACTTGGCATAAATGTTGTAGGTTCACCTGCAAATAGCGCATACCCAAAAGGCTTTATTTCGTCTACTTTTGGTTTAAAGCGCTCTTCACCTGTAAGCTGCTCCGGCTCAGATTCTGAGCGTTGGCCGATAGTCGACTGTTCAGTTTTAACCTGTTCGCTTGATTGATTTGTACCCGTGATTGTAGATAAGTCTACACCGTACTGTTTTGCGAGGGCTTCTTGTTGCGATTTAGGCAGCTTTTTAAACTGCTCCAATTGTGACGCTGTTGGCGTTAAAGCCAATGCACTAAAACTGCACAATAGAACAAAAGCACTAAAAAATTGAGTAAATACTTTCACGAGTAGGTATATCCCTAGGTCTACAACCAAAATTGGTCGCCATAATACATTATTTAGTAGCAAATAAAAAAGGGACTTTCGTCCCTTTTTGTCACTTAAATGTCATTTCTTTAGTTACATTGGTTAAAAACTGTAAACTAACGTGAATGACGTTTCAGTATCAGTGCTTTCTTTATCATCAGCAACATCTGAGTTGTTGGTAACATTAAAAGCAACTTTCATTTGTAATGAGCCATTAATTTTTGCAAGTAGTGCAGTTTCTGAACGCGTTTTAGTGTTTGTATCACCATACTCCACTGCAATTAACTGAGTAAAGCGCGCATTATCAGAAATCTTCCAGTTATAATCTAACTTACCTAGAGCAATCACCTCACCTTCAAACTCACCAGCAAGTAAATCGCCGTTGTCGTCAATTTCAGTGCTGTCATCTGGGTATTCGAAATATTTATAACCTGGACCAATTTCAGCACTTAGCCACATGGTTTTTTCGTTTAATAAACGTAAACCATAACCAGCAGAAATTACTGATTCACTTCGGTATGCGCCAAAGTAATCTGACACGTGTGAACCATAAATGAATAAGTGAGCATGCTTTTCATTTAATTTGTAATTACCTTGCGCAGAAATAGAGTATTTTTCGTTGGTACGCTGCTTATCTTTATTACCGTCAGCATCTTCAACTTCATCTTCTTTGAAGATTCCATCGATTTTATACTCGTTGTTCCAGTTTTCTAGATTGTGCTGTACTTTAATACCACCTTTAAGCGTGGTTGTTTCTGTATTACCACTTGTGATAATAGCACCAAGCTCACTGGTAACTTCCCACGTTTTTTGCTCTGCATCTTCGGCAAATGCGTTAGTTGCAGCAGAGGCTGCAACTAACATTGATAAAAGCTTTAATTTCATTAAAAAAATAACCTATTTAAAATTAGTCTTGCTTGTGTAAATGAACATCCATTTGTGGAAATGGAATTGAAATGTTTGCGTCGTCTAATGCAATTTTAATATTTTCCATTAGCGAGAAATATGTTGGCCAGTAATCCGCACTGTTAACCCAAGGACGCACTACAAAATTAACACTCGAATCACCTAGCTCAGATACAGCAACTGTATAAGCTGGGTCTTTAAGTAGACGTTCTTCTGCATCTAACACTGATTTTAATACTTCTTTTGCTTGACGTAAATCAGCATCGTAACCAACACCGATAACTAAATCGATACGACGAGTAGACTCACGTGAGAAATTAGTAATAGCACCCGACATAATTTGTGAATTTGGCACAATTATTACTTTATTATCTGGAGTGCGTAGTTCAGTTGAGAATATTTCGATTTTCTTAACAGTACCCATTTTACTACCAGCTTCAACAAAATCACCTGATTTGAATGGACGAAGTAAAATAATTAGTACGCCAGATGCAAAGTTAGACAATGAACCTTGAAGCGCTAAGCCAACAGCTAAACCTGCGGCACCTAAAATAGCGATGAATGACGTAGTTTCAATACCAATTTGCGAAAGTGCCATTAAAATAGTGACAGCAAATACAAGTGTATACACAATGCTTGAAACAAATGAGCCAACCGCTTTATCTACGTTCTTTTTAGCAAAACCTTTTTCAGTTAAGTTAGAACAAAACTTAGCAATACGACTACCAAGTAAAAAGATAACAAGCGCAACAACCGCCTGTATACCGTAATGTAAAATTAGGCCTGAGTTTTCGTTCAGCCAGTTTAATATTGAATCCATAATCACTCCAAATAGTTTTCATTAAGCGTTTTTCCAGCCAACATTATACATTCATTTACAATTTATTCTCAAAAAACAATGAATTTTCACTACAAAAACGCTATGTTTATATAAATTAATATATAAAAGCGACAATATGTTTCATATTTATTGAGTATTTATCGGTTTTTTAGAAGGTATGCGCTGTTTCTTAATCATTCGCACTTACTAAGAAAGAAAGTAAGTAAGTAAGTAAGACTTAAATATTTCTTCTCCCTTTACTAATCCAGTTCGTTACACGTTTTGCCCCCAGTTAAATGGCCTAAAGTAGCCATATTTAAGCACTAATCAATCACCACCTTACATACTGTATTTTACGCATTAATTATTTTTTTTGATTTTTTTCACTTTTAGACTTCACAAGATTTATTATTTTATGTATTATGCGCGCCACACCAAACAAGGTGTGTTGTGGCGGTTGTAGCTCAGTTGGTAGAGCCCCGGATTGTGATTCCGGTTGTCGCGGGTTCAAGCCCCGTCAATCGCCCCAATTTTTCTCCTTTTTTATTTTTTGTATAATCATTTTCATATTATTTCCCCAGTAATTTTAAATAACTAAAAATACAATCTATTTCCCCCTGCACTTACTTGTCTGAACAGCTAGACCAGCTCTAAACCAATTTTATTAAAACATGACTAATTTACCGAATTAAATTACTCTAAAATGTTGTTAAATTTTATTTAGAATAACGAAATTTATGCTTTGTTATCAAGCTGTTTTATTATCGCTATAATAGGTCACTAATTTTATGCTATTGATTTAAAAAGCTGGAAGATATTAATATTTACATTTTTGAAATAATGTTTTCATTTGCTTTACATGCCTATAAAAAGTGCTAAATTATTACCTACTACCATCATTTTATTAGGGCTTGTTTATCTTTCGAGGTTAGATTTGCAGCGGCGTGTTTGGTTTATTCTTATAGGTATGTAAGCCATTAGAGTAACGCAGGAGCAGTTACCGAGCCCACTAAGCTACAAACCTTGCGCCGCGATTAAGTCGCCCCTAGATAGAACAAATTTCAATCCGCAAAGGTCAACTGACCCTAATGGCAATAAAGCAAAAAATTTCTTATAGGATATTCGATAAAACATGATTAAACAGGCTCTAGCACATTTACTGTGTGGTTTTTTAACTGTAGTTAGTGTTAGTGCTCTGGCTAAAAATGACGAAAGCTACGCTAAATTGTTAACTGAACTACAACAATTAATTTCTGATCATAAGTTTCAACAAGCCTACAAAATAAGTCATATTGAAAATCAATATTTAGGCGAGCCTGCTTTTGACTTTTTATTAGGGATTTCCGCACTTAAAACAAACCAACCAGCTACAGCAGTCTTTGCTTTTGAACGTGTAGTTGAGGCAAGCCCGCAATGGTACGAAGCTCGCCTACATTTAGTTCGAGCTTATTTAATGGTTAAAAACTTACCCGCAGCAGATACTCAAGCGCTAATACTTATTAACGCGGCTAATACACCTAAAAATATAAAAACGAGCGCGCAATCACTACTTGATGCTGCCATTGTTGAACAGCAACGTGCAGGGCGCTCTTATACACAAAATATTCAACTGGCTTTTGGTGTGGATGACAATGTAAATGCAGGCACAGTCGAAGATACTATTATCATACCTAATTTAGGCGAATTTTTACTGTCGCCAGACAGCAAAAGTACTGATGATAACTATATGCAGCTTAACTATAGAGGGAGCTATTCTCATCCTCTGGACCAGCAAAGCTTATTAACGTTAAGTGTTAATACTGCATGGTATAAGTTTGAAGCGTTAGAGCAATATGACCGCGTTAACACACACATAAATGCAGCTTATAAACACAAACAAGATAAGCTAAGTTGGTATGTACAAGCTGGTGTAACACCATTAATACTTGATGGCGAACTTTATAGAACAGAATCGTCGCTCGTAACAGGGGCTGATTTTAAATTATCTAAAAAATCTCGCTTATTTGGGGCTGTTTCTTTTGGTGTAATGAATAATAAATTTGATGAAAAACTCGATAACACATTTATTGCACTAAACGCAGGAACTAGTTATGTATCTCAACGCTGGTTCCAAAGTGTGAGTATTAATATCAAAACTGAAAATGCGGATGTACCTGCGGGTAAATCAAATAGTCGTAATATACTTGGCATGTATTATCAGGCTAATTCTCAGCTTGCTGAACATTGGCAACTACTAACACTTGCAGGATATCAGTGGATCGATTACCAAGATGAACATCCTTTATTTTTAAAAGACCGTGAAGACAATTTACTGATGCTTACAAGCACCATACGTTATTTAATAAACGACGATTTAGCTATACAACTGGCGGCCAATTACCAAGATAAAACCAGTAATATATCTTTATTCGAATATGACCGCTTAGATGTTAACTTAAGCGTTTCTTACTCATTCTAATTTAAGGTACTTATGAAACTTTTACTCCCTGTGATAACAACCTTACTTTGTGTGAGTTTTAATGCACAAGCCGTCAATCCTGCTGGTAAAACGATTCTTGCCCGAGGTACTGTTTTAGCTCTAGATGCTAACTCCGAACAGAAAAGACAATTAAAACGCAGAGACACTGTATTTGGTGTAGATCGCATAACTACTGGTGAAAAAAGTAAGGCACAGTTTTCAATGTCTGACGGTGGCTTGATTGCGCTAAAAGAGAATTCGGTGCTCAATATTGCTAATTATGAATTTGATAGTAATACCCAACAAGGTTCTGCGTCAATTGAGTTACTTAAAGGTGGTTTGCGTTCGATTTCGGGAGTGATTAAAAAAAATGGTGGCTCTTATAGCGTAAAAACCCCTGTTGGATCTATTGGTATTCGCGGTACACATTTTGAAGTTCAGTTGGTTGAAGGCGATGTGTTTTTAGCTGTTTGGGACGGCGCAATAGATTTAACACTCGAAAACCAGCAAGTTGTTTCTTTAGGCAGCGATGAAGCGTTTTCCTTTGCGCAAGTAACGTCTTCTGGTGAAGTATTCACAAGTATTAGTGCGTCGCGCGTTTTTGATCAAAATATAACAAGTATCGATAGCCCAAGTGAAAGTGAGGATGAAGAAAGTGAACAACAAACGGCTACTGCCTCGCCCGATCCTGTTACTGAGATTGTAGTAGAAAGTAACTTTGATTCAGAGACAGTTATTATTGCTGATGTTTATTCTGAACAACAATATCAAACGGTTAGTGATGCATCTTTGGTTGATCAAATAGCACAACGCCAAGGCGTTTTTAACTATCAAGCGACAAGCTTTGGAGTGAATTCTAGTTTAGGTGCAGTGACTGACTTTACAATGACCATGGCGGTTGATTTTGATAATGGTACGGTGCCCGAGGGTGAAATTAGCTTTAGCGATACTGGTGGTAATTGGTATGCAGCTTACAGCGGCTTAATAGATATAAGTAAACTTGATTTAGCTGTTACCTTTGCATCTCATGGTAATAACAAAGCGGCTGGCGATATTGAGGCGATTTTTTTGAATGGTTTAGATACGATTACCGGCAATTTTAATCTCAATGAAATAAATAACCCTAATGTAAATGCTAATGGCTCCTTTAGGTTAGAACCATAAACACATTGGACACAGCGCTTTTTATTATGGAGTATTTAAAATGATAGCAAAAAATATATTTTTGCTTGGTGCCATGGCGTTTATATTAAGCGCCTGTGGTGGCTCAGAAGACACCACTGCACCAGAAGCTTCACCAAGTTCGAGTAACGAAGCAACACCTCAGCCTATTTCAAGTAACCTCAACTTAACGGGAGTTACTGCTAGTAATCAATCGACCAAATTTAAAGTTTCAGGTGTTTCGACGTCAAGTAGAGCATTTGTTAGCGATGTAGTTGCTAATTCACAGGCTGATATTATATTTGCGCAAAAAAATGAAGTTGTGCAAGGTAATGTAACGTTTTCACTTGCGGTTTCAGATCCCGATGGTATTGCTACAGTAAGCTTGGTATTACCAAGTGTAGATAAAAGCATCGCACTTTGTTCTGAACTATGTGGCTTAAGCTTTGAACAATCAATTATCGGCTTTAACCCTTATTTTTATGGTGAAAAAGCGGGCGATCTTCGTTTAGAAATATGGATAACCGATAATTTAAATAACCAAGTACTTGCTGACGCGACTACATTTAGCTGGCAACCCCATCAAATTGAAGGCGTTACGGCGCAGCGTAATGATCAAAGTATTGATCTTTCATGGCAAGCCAATTCAGACCTCAATCGCTATAACGTTTATTTAGCAACTCAAGCTGGTGTGACTCCTGAAAATATTAATACGCTCGAAAATGGGCAACAATTTCTAAGCTTATCCAATTCAGCTTTTAGCTTTGATGGATCGCTTGTTGATAAAAGCTATCAAATACTGATCACTGGCATTGATGGCAGTGGCGAAAGTGGTTTTGCTGAAGCAATAAATATAGCCCCTATTGGTGGAGAACTAAATTTTGCCCCGAATGCGCAACCCGATCAATTTCAAATTAATGAAGATGAAAGCCTACAAGGCAATGTAGTTGCTAATGATACCGATCAATATATGGGTGAATTGCGCATAAATTTAGATGCGCTAGTGCAACCACAGCACGGTACGTTAAATATAAATGAGTCTGGTGAGTTTAATTACACGCCAACGGCCAATTTTAATGGTGAAGATGCTTTTAGCTATCAAGTGGTTAATGAGCTTGATATGACAGACATCGCTGTTGTTGAAATTGTTGTTAATCCGATAAATGATGCACCTATTGCACTTGATAACAGCTATAGCATTCCACTTGATGGTAATTTGAATATTGCATCACCTGGCTTACTTGCCAATGATAGTGATATTGATTTAGATAGCTTAACGGTTGATACCTCACCTATCACTGAACCAGAAAAAGGACGTTTGACTTTACGCGCAGATGGTAGCTTTGAATACCTTGGTGAAGTAGATATGCGCGGGGAGGATAGCTTTCAATATCGTATTGTTGATAGTCAAGGTGAGCAAGCTATTGCCAATGTAGTTATCATCGGCGTAGCTGAAAATATGCCACCGATTGCGACTAACGATAGTTATAGTTTAAGTGAAGACAGTACATTAGTTGTTGAAGCTATTGCTGGTTTACTTAAAAATGATACAGATCCTAATAATGACAACTTTTTTGTTGATGAAAACTTTATTGTTGCGCCTGTTCATGGCCAATTATTACTTGCAACTGATGGTAGCTTTACTTATATACCCGATGCTAATTTTTTTGGTGTAGATCAGTTTCAATATCAAATAATTGACTCTCAAGGTGCTACAGCTCAAGCCAGCGTAACGTTAACAATTAATAGTGAAGCTGATAATCCGATTGCCCAAAATGATGAGTATTTATTCAGACCGAATAAGTTGCTTGAAGTTAACGTTGAAAGCGGCCTGCTAGTTAATGACATTAATATTGAAAGCGGTGATCTTTATGTTAATACCGTACCGGTTGTGGCTGTAAAAAATGGCGAGCTTAATCTTAATACTGATGGCTCTTTTACTTATCAACCGAATCAAAATTTTGTAGGTGTTGATAGCTTTACTTATTTAGTTTCAAATGAACAAGGCCTTGCGGCGAGTGCTCAAGTAATATTAAGTAAAAGTGGTGTGAATACTTTGCCAAGTGCAAATAATGATACCTTTACACTAAATGAAGATAGTCCAGCGACGTTACTTGATGTACTGGCTAACGATAACGACTTAGATGGCGATGTAATTAGTATATCTCGTATTGAAAACACGATTGGCCAAGCTGTTATTGTCGATAAAAAAATAGAATTTACACCACCAGTCAATTTTAATGGTGATATAACGCTAACTTATAGTATTACTGATGGAAACACCTTAGAAAGCACCAATGCTAATGATACAACCGCAACAGTAACTATCACGGTTATCCCAGTAAACGATGCGCCTATTGCAAACGCAGATACAGCAACAATGGCCGAAGATGCCGCCCCACTACTAATTAATGTGCTCGCCAATGACACCGATATTGACGGAGATACCTTAACAATCACCTCTGCAGCTACTGACTTAGGGTCGGTATTAATTATTGGTAATCAACTTCAATATACACCTGCTATAAATAGTTATGGCGCAGCAACCGTTTTATATTCTGTAAGTGATGAAAACCAAGGCACTGCCTCGGCAAATTTGTCGATTACAATCACAGCTGTAAACGATGCGCCCATTGCAAATGCTGATACAGCAACAATGGCCGAAGATGCCGCCCCGCTATTAATTAATGTGCTCGCCAATGACACCGATATTGACGGAGATACCTTAACAATTACCTCAGCGACCGCCGACTTAGGATCGGTATTCATTATTGGCAATCAACTGCAATATACACCCGCTGTAAATAGTAATGGCGTGGCAGCCGTTTTATATTCTGTAAGTGATGGAAACCAAGGCACTGCCTCGGCAAATTTGTCGATTACAATCACAGCTGTAAACGATGCACCTACTGCATCAAATCAAACATTTAGTGTTAGTGAAAATTCGACAGACGGTGACGTTGTCGGCACCATTGTTGCCAGCGACATTGAAAACGAAAATTTAAGCTACACACTGGTCAGTGGCGATATAGGTTTGTTTAACATTAACAGCAGCTCAGGCCTATTAACAGCAAACGGCCCGAGCCCTTTTAATTATGAAAATGCGACTCAGCATTTGATAACAGTAGCCGTTACCGACGATGGTACTCCTAATGAAACAACTTCTATTAATATTACTGTTAATGTAACTAATGCTGACGACTACCTTATACCTGTCGAAAGTGAAACTTTTGGACGCCCTGTGACTGGTGAGTTAGAGCTGTCTAGTGTTTTTTCAAACGGTGAATTTAACGACAGTATTGAGTTAAATAATAATCTTTATTTTGTTGGGTTTAGTCAAAACACAGACCAAGATATTGTCATTGCTTCATATACTAATAATGGTGCGGCCAATAATGCGTTCGATGAAGATGGCATAAAAATACTGGATTTAGGGCACGATGAAAAAGCAACGGCCATAATTTCAGGTGGCGGTGACTTGTTTATCGCCTTTTCTAGTTTTGATGGTACCAACACCGAAGCATGTTTATTAAAAATGAGCGTTACAGGCGTGATAAGCAACACCTCAGGTGACAATAATTCAGGTATTCACTGTACTAAAATGGCAAGTACGCTGGTTATTAATGATCTTGAATTTAGCGACAATAAAATTCAAGCTGTTGGCAAACAGTTTAATGGTAATGACGATGATAGTTTATGGATAAAATATGACATTTCGACATTAGCTTACGAAGCGTCTAGCCCTAAAATTAAAGATGTAAGTGGTCAACAACGCGATGATGAAGCATTTGCCATTAAAAACTTTAATGGTTCTGATCTTATGGTTGTGGGGAGTGTTACCAGTGCAAACGGTGATAAAGATGCATTAATCCGTTACCTTATTTCAGATGGTGAAAATAACGGTAATTTTAATGATTATAATGCACTTAGCATCGATTTATCTGGGAATAACACCGACGATGAACTCTTTGCACTTGGCGGTTTAAATACAGCTGATTTTACCGCCTTTGTTGGCGGATATACCACTCGCCATTCAGGTGAAAAAGAAGCTGTTGTTCTCGCTATTGATAAAAAAGGCGATTTGGTAACGAGTATAGGTAATCATGGTATTGCCGTTTATGACATTGATGGTAATACAGGTGCTGGCAATGGTGGTGCTGAAATTACTGGCGTAAAATATGAACCTATAAATAATCAAATTACTTTATCGGGCACAACGGGGAAAGGTGAGACTGAAAAGCTGTTTTCTACGCGTATTTTAGCAACCGATGGGGCACTTGATGACACCTACGGCATTAATATTATTTCGGATATTAACGGTAAACAAATAGCTAATGCTGCAACAATAGATTTAAACGATACGCTTTGGGTATCAGGCATCAGCGATGATTCAAGTAGTCAGCCATTTATTGTAGCAATAGACAATCACGCGGCATTGTTTACTGGCTTAGCAGGGTCAGGTTACCTTACATTGAGCAACTTAGGGACTGACTCTAATGATCAATCAAAGCAGGTGATACAGCTTAGCCATGGCACCCATGCTGGTAAATATATTATCGCATCAACAGCTCAGCAAGGCTCCGTAATTAAACTAGTATTAACGCGCCTGACCGTAGCCGGGCTGTTAGACACTAGCTTTAGTGAAAGTGGGCACAGGCAAATTGCAATCGACTTAAGTACATCTAATTTTGCGTTAATTGAGCAAAATGATGGCAAACTTATTATCGCGGGTTCGCGTAAAACTGAAAATAATGAAGAAGGTTTTGTAGCAAGAGTAGATCAAAATGGTTATTTTGATACAGACTTTGCAACAGAAGGGATTTACGCCACTACAGCCGTAACGACGCAGAAGCTCAATCTAACTGACGCAGCACTGGATAGCGATAACGATATTATTGCCGTAGGCTCGTTAACAGTGGCAGATACACCGAGCTCATTTGTTATGAAGTTAACGCCAGAAGGCTCACTGGAGAGCGACTTTGGTAACAATGGTAAAATTATTGGAACCGCTTTCCAATCCTATAAAACTGTTTACATTGATAATAGCGATAAAATTTTTATTGGCGGAAAAGTTGTTTCGGGTTCTGATTCTCAGATACTAGCAGTAAAGCTAAGTGTTGATGGTGAACGCGAATTTAGCTATATAGACTCTGTAATGAGTTTAGATAACGACGATAGAATAGTTAAAATATTTGCTGATACCTTAAATAATCTGTATTTAATTGGTAATGAAACGAATACGCCAAACCAAGCTGTCATTGTTAAATTATCATCAGCAGGAATAAAAGAGACTAGTTTTGCTGAAGGTGGAGCTGGCCAGTACATACTAACGCAAACCGGTGACACTAAGGTAAAAGATGCCGCGCTTGATAGCATGGGTAACATTGTACTAAGTGGTATGGGTAATAATAAAGGTGTGTTAGCGCGCATTTTAAGTAATGGTGTATTAGATGGCACATTTGGCCACAACGGTGTTGGTTTTTACAAGGCCGAGCAATGTGCAAATGAACAAATATTTACATCAATGATTTTACAAAGTGATACCCAAGTTATTGTTAGCAGCACCTGTAATAACGGCACTTCTAATAATATAAGTGCATCTAAGTTCAATTTTTATGTTGATGGAGTTACACCTTAATTTATGAGAGTTGAACTTTTTGGTGTTAGGGGCTCAATGCCCTCAACAGGAAAACATACGCACATTTTTGGTGGTAACACATCTTGCGTATATATAGAGCAGAAAAATGGGAAATCCCTTATTTTAGACTCAGGTACAGGTATTGTTGAACTAGGTAAACGTTTAGTGGTAAAAGCGGAACCTATCGCTATATTACTGACACATAATCATTGGGATCATATTCAGGGTTTCCCCTTTTTCACCCCTATTTATCAATCTAACCAAAATATAACAATAGTGGCTGGAAATGTAGATGACGAAGAAAGTAAAGATGCCATACTAAAACAAATGAGTGGCTCTCAATTTCCGGTTAAATACCAAGAGTTACCTGCAAATATTACGCTAAATACGACATTGTCGGCTAAAAAAACATTTAGCCTTAATAGTTTTTCAATTTCGACTGCGCCGCTTAATCACCCCGATGGCGGTACTGCGTATTGTATTAACGCTGACGGCAAGAAAGTAGCGTATGTTACTGATAATGAATTAAACCCCCCAGAAGATCTAAGAACCGATATCAACGAGTGGATTAACTTTATTAAAGGCGCTGATTTACTGATCCATGACGCACAATTTATAGATATCGACTTACCACTTAAGCATGGTTGGGGACACAGCACGATTAATCAAGTTGCCGATCTCGCCGTAAAGGCGAACATCAAAAACATTGTTATTATCAGCCACGACCCTGCAAGAAGCGATGATGAACTTCTAGCAATAGAAAACTCATTGCAAGCTAAATACGGTGACAAGTTACTGATAGAATGCGGCCGAGAAGGACGAGTTTTTGATTTTTAATCTATCAAGGATAAACGCCCATTAGATCTTTAAAGCCTATAATTTCCAGGCATTTTTTTATTGGTGCCGTTATAACTTTATTTATTGCATCAATAGAGTTATTTGCGACAGGAACATTAGCCAAATTAGTTAATCGTGTGGAAGGCATCATTTATGATTCTCGGCTCTTATTAACAACACCTGCAACACCTAGACATATCGACGAATCAGTAGTTATTATCGATATTGATGAAAAAAGTATGCGAGAGCAAGGTCGATTTCCTTGGAGTAGATCTAAAATAGCTGATCTTGTAACAAAACTCACCGATGCAGGTGTTATTGTTATCGCTTTTGATATATTTTTTGCCGAGCCTGAAGTAAATCCAGTTACACAAATCATTTCTGAAATACCTAACTTATCAAAGCAATATAGCTTACCACTTGCCAAAATTAAACAGCAAGTAGACGCCGATACCAAGTTTGCTAACGCACTTGCTAAAAATGATACCGCCCTTGGGTTTTTACTAACCGATGACCAACTTGCAGCCCACAGTCCACCCAAAAAAAGCAGCGTTTTATGGCAAAATGCTGAACATGCGAACTCACAAATAAGTGAGTTTTCGGGGGCTATTGTAAATATCCCACAATTACAAAATGCCGCTGCTGGTATTGGTTTTATAAATGCGCATAGCGACAACGATGGCTTTATCCGCAGAGCCGCTCTTATTAATCGGGTCGGTGATAAACTTTATCCCTCTTTAGCACTTGAAGTGGCTCGACTGTATGTCCTTGCTAATAAAATTGAAACGCGCTCAAATATTTTAGATGGTATTACTTTGTTTGAAGGAATTAAGTTTCAAGATAAATGGATTCAGACAGATGAGCACGGCCAAATACTCATTCCCTATAAAGGCCGAGCACATAGCTTCCCTTATTATTCAGCAACCGATGTGCTGATGCAAAGAGTTGGCTCTGATGAACTAGAAGGAACAGTTGCCTTTATTGGTACTTCAGCTGTGGGCTTAGCTGACCTAAGGTCAACCCCAGTTGGTATGCAATATCCTGGTGTTGAAGTGCATGCCAATATATTTGAAGGACTGATGCACCCAGAGATACTGCCAGCCAAGCCCAACTGGTCTTTAGGTGCGAGCCTATTTATTATTGCGCTAACGGGTGTCGTTTTATCACTTTTTAGCCACGGCAGAAGTGCCCGATTTATTATTTTTCTTTCGTTAACTATTACGGTAGCTGTTATATCATTTAACGTGTATTTATGGTCAGTACAAAAAATTAGTTTGCCATTATTAATGCCACTCTTACTCATAATATTATTAGCTGGTTATTACATTATTGTTGGCTCTATCGCCGAGATGCACCACAGCCGAAAAATTAAATCTATGTTCAATCAATATGTCCCCCCTGCGCGTATTGAACAACTTATAAAACAAGGCAATGAGCTATCTCAAAGCAGTGAAAAAAGAAACATGACAGTATTATTTGCTGATATTCGCAGTTTCACCTCATTATCTGAAAACATGACTGCGCATCAATTAAGCGAGTACTTAAACCAATACCTTACTTCAATAACGCAAATAATATTTGATCATAACGGGACTATCGATAAATACGTTGGTGATATGGTGATGGCGTTTTGGAATGCTCCATTAAAAGATGAAAACCATGCACAAAACGGCGTTGAAGCAGCAATGGCTATGATTAACGGACTGACTCTCATTAATAAATTATTTGCCGAACAAAAACTACCTGCGGTCAAAATTGGTATAGGCTTAAGTACCGGTGATATGAATGTGGGCGATATGGGATCCGTTTATCGTAAAGCTTATACCGTACTAGGTGATACAGTTAATTTAGGTGCAAGAATTGAAAACTTGACCAAGTTTTACGGCGTAGCTATTCTAGTAGCTGAAGAAACAATGAATGCATGTCCACATATAACGTTTCGCTTGATAGATAAAGTGCAGGTCGTTGGAAAAACGACCGCAACGCAGCTATTTGAGCCCATTGGCTTAACAAATAAATTAGATACAAAACAATTCGCTGAAATAAAAAAATCATTTATCGCCATGACCCATTTTTATAATAAAGATTGGCCGCAAGCACTAAGTTTATTTACTGAATTACAAAGTACTACACTGTTTAGTTCGCATGTGTACGGTGTTTTTATCAAACGAATTCAAAATACTGATTTACAAGCACTCGCAAAGGATTGGAATGGTGCCTTTATTCATACCAAAAAGTAGTGGAAATATGCCGCAGCACATCAAAGATAAAATAAACCTGCATCACTTTATTGATATCAGCGTTAGGTTAACAACCGAAAAAGATTCGAGTAAATTACTCGATGATATACTGCAAGTAATTATGTCTATAGCTAATTCAGATGCTGGGACTATTTATTCGATTACAGATAACAAACAACTTAAGTTTGAAACGGTTATTAATGAATCATTGGATCTGTATTTAGGCGGTCGTTTAGGTAAGCCTGTTGATTTTCCTAATATAGATCTTTTTATCGACGGAAAAGAAAATAAAACAGCGATTGTTGCTCATGCGGTTAATTCTGGGGAAGTTATTAATATTCCTGATGTTTATGCTGCACTGCCTTTTGATATGAGCGCAGCTCGCGCTATGGATGCTCGTACAGGTTATCGTACCCAGTCAATGTTAACTATTCCCTTAAAAGATCATGCTGATGATATTATTGGCGTTATCCAGCTTATCAATGTAAAAGACGACGAAAATAATAATATTCCTTTTAGTGAGGAGCTTGTTACGCTAGTTCGTTCTTTCGCCTCTTTAGGTGCTATTTCGTTAACAAACTCTGCATTAATTAAAGATATGGAAGAGTTGTTTGCAACTTTTGCTGAGGCTATTGCCATGGCGATAGATGAAAAGTCACCTCATACAGGAGGTCATTGCAAACGAGTACCCGCATTAACATTGATGCTTGCCGATGCTGTTCATCTAATAGATAAAGGCCCACTTGCTACATTTAAAATGAGTGATGCAGAGCGCCATGAGTTAGATATTGCAGGATGGCTACATGATTGTGGAAAAATTGCGACTCCCGACCACGTCATGGAAAAATCAACAAAGTTAGAAACTATTTTTGATCGAATCAAATTTATCGATGCAAAATTTGAAATAATTAGCAGAGATTTAAAAATAGCGTATCAGCAGAAAATAATCTCTGCGATGAAAAAAAATAAGCCAATTGAAGTACTCCAATTTGAACGATTGCTTGATACCGAACTGAAACAACTCGCATTAGATCGTGCATTATTACAACGCGTGAACGTTGGCGGAGAGTTTTTAGGTGAGGAAGAACAGGCGCATATCCAAAGAATATCAACCCAATATCAATTAAAAATTAATGGCGAAAAAATCCCATTACTGTCTGATAATGAAGTTGAAAACTTAATGATTCGGCGTGGTACGCTTACTCAAGGTGAACGTGACATTATGAAGCGCCACATGGATATAACTAAGAATATTTTAGATATCTTACCGTTTCCAAAGCATTTAAGTAATGTATCTGAGTATGCTCTAGGGCATCATGAAAAACTTGACGGTACAGGCTATCCTCGCGGATTAACAAAAGAACAAATGTCAGTACCTGCTAGATTAATGGCTATCGCTGATATTTTTGAAGCTCTTTCGGCTGTAGACCGACCATACAAAAAAGCAAAACCAGTAAGTGAATGTTTGCATATTTTAGGCTCTATGGTTAATCAGAACCATCTTGATGCAGACATTTTTGCAGTATTTATTGAATCCGAAGTGTATAAACATTACATCAATGAATATGCAAAACCTGAGCAGCTAGATGAAGTCGACCTCGATAACCTTCCCGGTTACTCACCTATCCGTTGATCTATTTATTACAAAAGCTGGTTTGTGTGATTTAAATAACACAGACCAGTTTGTAATAAAATTAAAAATCCTCACTCGTTATACCAATTCGCTTATATAGAGTCTATTTAACGTTAAGAAAATCACGCTATAACTAGGCAAAAATTTATTATCCAAAGATCTGATTATTGAATGCTTAATTTAAAATTCTCTACCAGTTATTTTGCTAAAATTAACCTTTTTAAATTTTGAACAAAAAAATGCCACCTTACGGTGGCATTTACACACGGGGTTATTTCTACTTATAGAAATCCTTTTACTTTTTATTAGTTTTTGTCTTATTTTTTTAACAAAAAATATACTGCCAAAGGTAGCATTTAGTGCCTTGTGTGGCAACAGTAAAGGATAAAGATCATATATCTGCCACATTACTGTAATAAAAAATTGATTATAAAGATTTACGTTTACAATCACTTGTACCCATATTGACAATATAGCTGTTAGTTTGTTTTTTGCCCATAAATTAAGCGTTATAAGCAAATAAACCGCGTAAATAAGACGTTATTAAATTTTAATACACACGTACTTTTCTTCTAAGTACTCATCAAGCCCTTGATGGCCGCCTTCACGCCCTAAACCTGATTGTTTAACGCCACCAAATGGCGCTACTGGATTTGATATAACACCTTCATTTACGCCGATCATACCAAATTCAAGCCCTTCACTAATTCGGTAGACTTGCTTAATGTTTTGGCTGTAAAAATAAGCTGCTAGACCAAATGGTACATCGTTGGCAAGTGCAAGCACTTCACTTTCTTCATCAAAAGGAATAACCATTAATACTGGCCCAAATACCTCTTCGTGGTAAATATCCATGTCAGTGGTTACATTATTCACTATTAATGGGTTTTGAAAGCTGCCACCTAAGTCACTATTATCGCCAATCAGCGTCGCGCCTTTATCGAGTGCGTCTTGTACTAACTGCTGCACTTTCTCTTTGGCTTTAGGGTAAATGAGTGGGCCAATATCAACATCGTCCTCAAAACCATTTGCCACTTTTAACCCTGCAACCTTAGGCGTGATTTTTGACAGTACTTTGTCGATAATATTACGTTGTATAAAAATACGGTTTGCAGCAACACATGCCTGCCCACTATTTCTAAATTTAGCCGCCATTAGCCCTTCAACAGCTTCATCTAAATCTGCATTATCAAAAATGATAAAAGGCGCATTGCCGCCAAGCTCCATTGAAGTACGCTTGATTGTGCTTGCACACTGCGATAGTAATTGCTTACCTACACCGGTAGAGCCAGTAAATGTAAACTTACGCACAACGTCTGAGTCGGTTAACATTTTGCCTACTGTTTTGGCATCTTGTGAAACCAGTACATTAAATGCACCTTTAACAAAACCAGCTTGATCGGCCAGATAAGCAAGTGCGATAGCGCATAGTGGCGTATGTTCAGAAGGTTTAAGTATAAAGCTACAGCCCGCAGCGTAAGCTGGCGCTACTTTACGAGTAACCATAGCAACAGGGAAGTTCCATGGCGTAATACCAGCTACAACACCTACAGGCTGCTTAAAGCTAGTTAAACGATGCGAGTCATCTGTTGGCGGAATTACATCTCCGTAACTACGTTTGGCTTCTTCTGCAAACCATTTGATAAAACCTGCACCGTAGTTAATTTCGCCAAGGGATTCTTTGAGCGGCTTGCCTTGCTCTTTAGTCATCAGCTCTGCGAGTGTTTGCTTGTGCTTTATAACTAGCTCATACCAGCGCATCAAGGTTTCACTTCGCTCAGTCGCATTCGTCTCTTTTAACTTAACAAAAGCCCATTGAGCTGCGGTTATTGCGCTATTTACACCCTGCTCGTCAATATCGCTTACTTCAACAATACTTTTTTCGGTAGCGGGATCGTTAACACTAAAGCGCGTGTCAGTTTTATAAAATCCGCCGTTAATAAATGAGTCTGAGAAAATAAGATTACTCAAAATAAACCTCCAAAATTACGTTTTAAGTTCGTCACGCCAGCAAGCTGTGCGTCTACAACATAAATATATAATTTAAACTTTGCTGTAGACGTTGAGCTTGCTCACGTGAGAAGCGCAGCTTCTATATTTTTGCCCTTGAGCTAAAACACATCACGCCAGCAAGCTGTGCGTCTACAAAATAAATATATAATTTTAAATTTGCTGTAGGCGTTGAGCTTGCTCACGTGAGAAGCGCAGCTTCTATATTTTTACTCTTGAGCCAAAACACATCACGCCAGCAAGCTGTGCGTCTAAAAAATAAATATATAATTTTAAATTTGCTGTAGACGTTGAGCTTGCTCTCGTGAGAAGCGCAGCTTCTATATTTTTGCCGTTGAGCTAAAACACATCACGCCAGCAAGCTGTGCGTCTACAAAATAAATATATAATTTTAAATTTGCTGTAGACGTTGAGCTTGCTCTCGTGAGAAGCGCAGCTTCTATATTTATAACTTAGAGTTAAAACACATCACGCAAGCAAGCTGTGCGTCTACAAAATAAATATATAATTTAAAATTTGCTGTAGACGTTGAGCTTGCTCACGTGAGAAGCGCAGCTTCTATATTTTTGCCCTTGAGCTAAAACACATCACGCCAGCAAGCTGTGCGTCTACAAAATAACTTACGAGATTTGCTCGTCACGCCAGCAAGCTTTGCGTCTACAAATAACATACGAGCTTTGCTCGTCACGCCTGCAATTCACAAACAAAAAAGCCGCTGTATCAAACAGCGGCTTTTAATATATACATCGTTAAAAACTAGTGCTCTTCATTAACGATATTGAGATTGTACTTAGGTATTTCAACCACTAGGTCTTCATCTCTTATAATTGCTTGGCAACCAAGGCGCGATTCAGGCTCTAAACCCCATGCTTTATCTAGCATGTCATCTTCTAGCTCATCACTTTCGTCAAGTGAATCAAATCCTTCACGAATCACTAAGTGGCACGTAGTACATGCACACGACTTTTCACAGGCATGCGCAATGCTAATACCATTTTTAAGCGCAGCGTCGAGTACCGTTTGGCCTGTTGGTGCTTCAATTGCAGCGCCGTCAGGACATAATTCAGGATGTGGAAGAAAAACAATTTGTGGCATTCTAATCTCTCTTAAATGTTGTCTACTGACTGCCCTGTAAGGGCCTTTTTAATTGATGCATCCATTCTGCGCGATGCAAAATCGCTACTCGCATTATCGACTTTTTCGATAGCTGCTTTAATCTCGCCAGGCTCTTGTGCATTTTCGCGCACTTTTACTAGTTCTGCAATTTCAGCGCGTAAGTTTGCTAGTTGCGTATCGTCTAGTAATGATCCATCGCTTGCAAGTGATGCATTAAGCGCTTCAATTACGCGCAGTGCTTCTACTTGTTGCTCTTTAAGCATACGCGCTTGCATATCGCCTTTAGCGTTACTCATTGACTCTTTTAGCATATTAGCTACTTGGTCATCAGATAAACCAAACGACGGTTTAACCTGAATCTCAGCTTGTACGCCTGTTGATTTTTCCATAGCTGAAACACTTAATAGACCATCGGCATCAACTTTGAAGGTAACACGAATATGCGCAGCGCCTGCCGCCATTGGTGGAATACCTTTTAAGCTAAACTTAGCAAGCGATCGACAATCATCAACAAGCTCACGCTCACCTTGCAGCACATGTAGTGACATAGCGGTTTGGCCGTCTTTAAACGTTGTAAATTCTTGTGCGCGTGCTACCGGAATTGTCGTGTTACGTGGGATGATTTTTTCAACCAAACCACCCATCGTTTCAAGGCCCAGTGATAACGGTAATACATCAAGCAATAACATGTCAGAATCGGGCTTATTGCCAATTAACACGTCGGCTTGAAGCGCGGCACCTAAGGCTACAACACGATCAGGATCGATTGAAGTTAGCGGCTCTTTATCAAAAAAACTTTGTACTTGGCTACGTACTAATGGCATACGGGTTGAGCCGCCTACCATAATAACTTGCAGTATTTCTTCGTTTTCTATGCCAGCATCTTTTACAGCACGACGACACGAACGCAGTGTTTTTTTAACCAGCGGCATAGCCATTTCGTCAAACGTTTCGCGCGTTACTTCTACTGTGTATTTTTGATCGTCAAACTCAAGACCCACGTTTACTTTAGCGTATTGGCTTAATGCTTCTTTACACGCTTTTGCTTTATTGATGAATAAACGTAAAACTGAAGACGATAACGCCGACACACCAGTTTGCTGCTTAAAGTAATCAACAAGGAGCGAGTCAAAGTCATCGCCGCCGAGGCTAGAGTCGCCACCGGTTGCCATTACTTCAAACACACCTTGGTGTAATCTAAGTACTGATATATCAAATGTACCACCGCCTAAATCGTAAACAGCAATAATGCCTTCTTGGCCAGAATCTAAACCATAGGCAACGGCTGCTGCTGTTGGCTCGTTTAATAAACGCAGTACGTTAATACCAGCAAGTTCTGCGGCATCTTTAGTACTTTGGCGCTGTGCGTCATCAAAGTACGCAGGTACTGTAATTACCGCCCCTAAAATTTCTTGGTTGCCAAAACTTTGCTCAGCTCGTGCTTTTAGTGCAGCTAAAATATGGCTTGATGCTTTAATTGGACTGATTTTACCTGCCGCAGTTTCTATTGCTAACGCACCATTGTGCTCACAAAATTCATACGGTAGTTGCCCATAACTTTGCTCTATTTCAGCCTGAGTTTTACCTAAAAAACGCTTAACCGAAATAAGTGTATTAGCAGGGTCTTGCGTTGCTGCTTGAGCAGCCTCTGCGCCAACAGTAATACCGCCTGCTTGATAACGAACAACCGACGGTAACATAGCCGCGCCAAGATCATCAGTTAACGTGCGGGCTTCGCCACTTTGCACTGTTGCAACTAATGAATTGGTTGTACCAAGGTCAATACCAATCGCTAGTTTATGTTCGTGTGGTGCCGCGCTCTGCCCCGGCTCAGCAATTTGCAATAATGCCATAATGCTCTTTAAACTCGTGTTGCTCGCTTTGCAGCAAGTAATTAATCGTCAAATAAACTGTCTTCAATACGCTCTAGTTCGTCACGTAACTTATAAACAAACTTCAGTTTACGAATATTATCAGCGGCAAGTTGATATTGCTGCTCATCGTTACTTGCGAGTTGATCGGCAAGTTGTGCACTGTACTGCGTGTTTAGTTGCTTAATTTGTTTTTCAAAATTTGCAATCGCAGTATCAGGATCGCTTGCTGATGTTAGCTCTTCAAGTTCTTCGCGAAGTTCCATTTGTTGCATTAAAAACATTGGATCTTGCAAGGTTTGCTGCTCTGCACGAATATCAACGCCTAGCTCGCTCAGCATATACTCGGCACGCTTTACTGGGTGCTTTAATATTTGCAACGCATCGTTAATTTCGGCGGCGCTTTGCACGGCCATTAACTTATCGCGGCTGCTCGCATTCGCGTGGCGATCTGGATGTACAGTACGCTGTAATTCCAAGTAGTGCTTGTTAACTGTTGCTAAATCAATATTGTAATCAACGGGGACTGCAAATAATTCAAAGTAACGCATAACTTCAACCAATAAAATTCAGAAATTAATTTCAAAAATAACAAAGCCCTACATTAACTGGCAGGGCTTATTGATACTACAAAGATATTTTAAGCTTAAACGGTAAAGCTTTCGCCACAACCACACTCATCTGCTTGATTAGGGTTTCTAAATTTAAACCCTTCATTTAAGCCTTCTTTAGTGTAGTCGAGCTCTGTGCCGTCAATGTAAACTAAGCTTTTAGCGTCAACAATTAATGTGACACCTTTAGCAGCAAAAGTTTCATCGTCTTCGTTTAAATCGTCAACAAACTCAAGTACATAAGCAAGACCTGAACAGCCCGTCGTTTTAATGCCAACGCGCAGGCCTAAACCTTTGCCGCGGTTTGCTAAAAATGATTGTACGCGGTTTGCTGCCGCATCTGTCAATGTCACTGCCATGAGTTTCTCTTCTTACTTCGCTTGTTTGCTTTTGTAGTCTGCAATTGCTGCTTGAATTGCGTCTTCGGCTAAAATTGAACAGTGAATTTTCACTGGTGGTAATTCAAGCTCTGCACTGATATCAGTGTTTTTAATTGTCGCTGCTTCGTCTAGCGTTTTGCCTTTAACCCACTCTGTTACAAGTGAAGAAGAAGCAATTGCGCTACCACAACCGTAGGTTTTGAATTTTGCATCTTCAATAACGCCTTCGGCAGATACTTTGATTTGCAATTTCATTACGTCACCACATGCTGGTGCGCCTACCATACCCGTTGCCACTGACGGATCGTTCTTATCTAGAGTACCTACGTTACGTGGGTTTTCTACGTGGTCGATTACTTTATCACTATAAGCCATTATTCTATCCTCATTACCTGCTAGGGTATGTGCTCACACTATTAGTGGTGAGCCCATTCAACTGAATCTAAATCAATACCTTCTTGATGCATCTCCCAAAGTGGAGACATCTCACGTAGGCGACCGATAGAGTTTTTCATTAATTCGACGGTGTAATCAATCTCTTCTTCGGTAGTAAAGCGACCAATACTAAAACGAATTGAGCTATGTGCTAATTCGTCGTTACGGCCAAGTGCACGCAGTACATAAGAAGGCTCTAAGCTTGCAGATGTACAGGCTGAACCTGACGATACTGCAATATCTTTTACTGCCATAAGTAACGACTCACCTTCAACAAAGTTAAAGCTGATGTTTACAATGCCAGGTACTGATTGGTCTTGTGTGCCGTTAAAGTATACTTCGTCCATATCAGCCATAATGCCGTCGATTAAACGATTACGTAAGGCGCTGATGTGTGCGTGATCTTTTTCGAAATCTTGCTTAGCAATTTTAAACGCAGTACCCATACCCACTAATTGGTGAGTTGCTAGTGTACCAGAGCGCATACCACGTTCATGTCCGCCACCGTGCATTTGCGCTTCAAGGCGAGCACGTGGTTTACGACGAACGTAAAGTGCACCAACACCTTTAGGGCCATACACTTTATGTGCAGAGAACGACATAAAATCAACTTTAAGCTGTTGCACGTCGATTAATACTTTGCCCGCGCTTTGCGCTGCATCTACGTGGAACATAATTTTACGTTCGCGACACATTTCGCCAATAGTCGCGATATCTTGAATCACACCTAGCTCGTTATTAACGTGCATAATGCTTACAAGTACTGTGTCGTCACGCATTGTGTCGGCAAGTTTTTGTAAATCAAGTAGGCCGTTTTCTTCAACGTCCATGTAAGTTACTTCAAAACCTTGGCGCTCAAGCTCACGACATGTGTCGATTACAGCTTTATGCTCAGTTTTAGCGGTAATAACGTGCTTACCTTTTTTCTTGTAAAACTGTGCTGCACCTTTAATAGCAAGGTTATTTGATTCTGTTGCACCCGATGTGAAAACAATTTCACGTGGGTCTGCATTAATTAAATCAGCAATATCTGTACGCGCTTGGTCAACAGCTTCTTCTGCTTGCCAACCAAAACGGTGTGAGCGTGACGCAGGATTACCAAACTTACCGTCCATTGTCAGGCACTGCATCATTTCTTTAGCAACACGTTCATCAACAGGCGTGGTCGCTGCGTAATCTAAATAAATCGGTAACTTCATTTCTCTCTCCGCTGCAGGTCAACCTTAAAGTTGACAGCTTACTTGAATGTTTTCCAACTGCTTAATTGCATTATTGATACTGTTATCTTGGCGCGATGCTATTTCTTTCACATCTGATTTTTCCACCAATTCAGCAAGGGTAATATTATTCAAAAATTCTTCTATGCGTGCGCTTAAGTCTGACCACAAGTTATGTGTTAAACAGCGCATACCACTTTGACAGCCGGTATCGGCACCTTGGCAACGTGTAGCATCGACCGATTCGTCTACGGCGCTAATAATATCGCCAACAGAGATAACGCCCGCTTCACGCCCTAGTAAATAACCACCACCAGGCCCACGAACAGAACTTACTAAGCCATTTTTACGTAAACGAGCAAATAATTGTTCAAGGTATGACAAAGAAATTTCTTGTCGCTGTGAAATATCAGCAAGGGCTACAGGACCTACACCTGTGTGCAGTGCAACATCCAGCATCGCTGTAACGGCATATCTGCCTTTTGATGTTAACTTCATAACGCCCCCTGCACAAAGAGTGCAAATTTTAATTACCAGAGTAAATTAGTCAAGTATTATCACTTGATAAAAATTTGATTTAAAACTCTTACTTATTAAATTGTAGAGTTAACAAATTTTTTAATACCTGACCTCTTTGGTCAAGTATTACAGCCATTGTAATTACCTGAGTATTTTAGTCAAGTATTAGCTAGTTATTTAACCACTGGTTTTTATAACTAATCGCTATACCTAAGTTACTTAACCTGAACTCTGGTCACTTAGGGATAGACTTATTAATTGAAGTGAGAATACCGCGTAGAATGTTCATCTCTGCATCTTCTGGACGAGCACGGTTAAATAAACGACGTAGTTTTGTCATTACAATACCTGGGTGCTGTTTTATGATGAAACCGGTGTTAAATAGTGTCTCTTCAAGGTGGTCATAAAACAACTCAGTTTGTTTTGAGCTTGGGTAAACAGTATCATCTTCTTCAACCTTTTTAGGTTGTTGATTTAAAAACGCCATACGCGTTTCGTAACACAGAGTTTGCACAGCCATCGCTAAATTAAGCGAGCTATATTCAGGATTCGCAGGGATGCATACATGGTAATTACAAAGCTGTAATTCATCGTTGCTTAAGCCACTATTTTCACGGCCAAATACCAATGCCACTGGGCCATTTATAGCTTCCGCAACTAGTTTTTCGCCACATTCACGAGGTTCAACCATAGGCCAAGAAAGCGTACGTGAACGTGCACTTGTCCCAATTGTTAATGCACAATCGGCAATAGCTTCTTCAACTGTACCAACAATAACAGCATTACCTAAAACATCACTAGCACCTGCAGACAAAGCACTCGCGTGGCTGTCTATTTCACATGCAGGGTCAACTAAATACAGTTTTGATAAACCCATGGTTTTCATGGCGCGAGCCGCCGAACCAATATTGCCTGAGTGTGATGTGTTAACTAAAACAACGCGAATATCATCTAAGATCATTGCTATGCTACTTACCTATGCCAAAAAATTGCGCGAATTCTAACACGAAAGTGTAATAAGATCCTAGATTCAAAAGGCGAGATCCTAAGATCTAGCCTAATATAAGGCATCTTACGTGAGTGAATTCTTGTCGCTGAATTTATGAGATAACAACTGTGATATTAAAGAACAAATGCTTACATATACTTTAACAACCATACGATCATATAAAATAAAACGACATAGTTTACAGATCTAATGGAAATGGTTATTAGACTCAGTACTGTAAACCAAATTCGTTAACAGCTAATTTTGAATATTTAATTTATTTTATCTAGAGGTAATTTAATCGCGGTGTGAAATTTGTAAGCGAGTAGGTTCGGTAACTCTGCTCCCGCATCTATATAAAAAGGAAAATTTCCCCGAGGACGAACTCAAAGGGCTGTGTATGTTTGGCATTCATGCTGCATTATCACCTATTTGTGCGGATAGCCCACACACCATGAAAAAACCAAATATACGGCTATAAATTTAATCTCTAAAAATAAACAAGCTCTAACAATTCCAAATATTTATTAATTCAATTTAAGTAAACTTATAGCTTATATCAAAGATAAACCTTTATAAAAACATATAAATAAAACGTAATCTGCTGTTATACTCTTTTTATTCAGAGAGGGTCTTATTCTAGTATGGTTACAATTAAACAAGTGGCTGCCCACGCTGGTGTTTCATTTAAAACAGTATCTCGTGTTGTAAATCATGATCCCACTGTCAAGGATGCTAACCGTGAAAAGATTCTTCGATCGATAAAAGAATTAGGTTATCGACCTAATCGCGCTGCAAGCTTAACACGACGTAAAAAATCAAATATTTACGCTATTATCGCAGATGAATTACTTAGTGTTCCTTATACGTTTGATATTATTCGTGGTGCCCAAGAAATTGCTTGGCAGAAAAATAAAGAACTATTGATCCTCAATGTTAACGAAACCCAAGCGAGTATAGATAGAGCGATTGAAAGTCTTTTAGAGTATCGTGTTGAAGGCGTTATATATTCAGCAATGTACCATCGCCAAGTTATTATCGCTGATGAATTAAAAAAAATACCCACTATTTTGGCCAACTGCTTTCCTGCTTCGAATAATTTCCCCTGTGTTGTACCTGATGAACAACAAGCAGGTGAAGATATTACCGACGCATTAATACGTAAAGGCTATCGTCGAATTGCTTTTTTAAACTTAAATGAAAATATAGTTGCTGCTAAAGGGCGAAAACAAGGCGTTATAAATTCATTTAAAAGGCATGGTTTACCATTAGAAGATTTGCTCATTGAATCGGTTATTATTAGCCAAGCAGACGGCAGTGAAATTTCTACCTCAAGAGAGTCAGCCGCGCGAGTGATAGACGAGTTTAAACCTGATGCCATTATATGTGGTCAAGATCCCATGGCGCTGGAAATTTACTTTGTAGTGCATGACAAAGGAATGGTCGTTGGTAAGGATATTGGTATTGCCAGTTTTGATGATTGGGGCAGTATTCCACAGTTATTACAACCGAACTTAACCACCATGGCACTTCCACATCTTGCAATGGGACGTTGGGCAATGGAGTATCTTATAGAGCAGCGCACTGACATTGTTCACCACCACTTAGCATTTAAATTGATTGCTCGCGATTCGTTTTAATAACGTCTTTTTTTAATGTGAAAAACGACAATACGATAAACACACTGATAACCAAACCCAAATACTGGTAGGCTAGCGCAAAGCCTAAATGATCATATACAACGCCTACCACGACAGCTAGAATTGACGCCATCAATTGAGTCGTAAATTGAAAGCCAATTATATAGATCATTGCTGAATAACGAGCGTCAAAATGCATGTTTATATATTTAAATAACGCAATCAGCATAAGTGGTAATTCAATTGCGTGTAACAATTTCAATACGCTAATACTGATAGAGTCACTAACAATCCCCGAGCAATATATTCGTACCGCCATCAATACTCCACTTAACAGCAACGAGTTTTTAACGCCTAAATAATTCACCCACTTTACAGCTAAATACAAAGCAGCAGCCTCAAGCATAACTTGCGCTGAAGTTAAATAGCCAAAAAACTCTCGACCTTGTTCTGGGGTGTCAAAAAAAGAAGTGTAATAAATAGCAAATTGCTGATCAAATACCGCATAGATACAACTTACACCGATCACAAATACACTTAAACGCCATAACCCCGTCGTTTTAAAAAATGACTTAAACTGTCGTGTAGAAGAAAAAGCCTGAGAAGGAACTCGCCCATGGTTACTTTTTGCGACTTTAACAAAAACTAATAAACCAATTAAACAGAGCGCTGCAATGCTTGATAACCAGTAATTTAAGTTGGGCGCTAAATTATAAGATAAACCTGCGAAATAGCTTGCTGCAGCCCAACCTAGAGATCCCCACATTCGCGCCTTACCAAATTCAAAATACGTGATTCGACTTTGTTTATCTATATAACTCTCAATTACTCCCACTCCAGCCAAAAATGCACATGAAAAAATCCCACCACCTAAGATAGCAGCCAGGTAAAACTGCGTTTGTAGCAGTGGTGCGTATACATAACTAACAAACGGGCCAATCAACATCATAAAAAATGCAATGAAGTAAAGCAGTGTTTTTTGTAAACCAAGTCTATCTTGAAAAATGCCATAGCAAGGCATCACGAGTAAAGCCATGATGGAATTAATACTAAAGATAACCCCGACTTTAGCACTGTTGAGGCCTACCTCTTGACTAAGCCAAATCGGAAATAATGAAAAAGAAAAAGACCATGCCATAAAATAGACAAAGAAAATGACACTTAATAGCCGATAATTGCTACTCATATATCGCATAGCCTTGGAGAAAGGTTAATGACTCTATATTAATATAGAGTCATTTTGGAAGTTATTTTTCTATTGCTATATTATTTAAGCGAATGTCACTCAGTGATATGGACTGCTGAGCACTAACTTGTATTTTATCGTAAGGAGATGTTGGAAAAACAATCGAGGTCATAGAGCTAACTCCCTTATTTACAAACACTTCTATCGACGCTTTATCTACCCATATATCGACATCGTAAGATTTAAGCCCAGTCTGTAATGGCGCAGTTTGTAAAGAAGCAAAACCATCTTCAAAGTCTTTTAAACCTGATTGTCTGCGATCAAGTACAAGCTGTCCTTGAGCTGGATTTAGCTGTAACTTAGTGTACTCACCTGTTTCAGAGCTAAGCAAGATATCAATAACTTGTTCAGTATTTAATAAACTAAAGCTCACCTTAAATTGCCCAGGTTCAACAGTAAAAAACTCATCTAACTGATAGCTCTTTGCGCCAGTTAGGCTTGCCTTTTGTTGTGTCTTACTCAATAAACTATTTAGCTCTTTAATAGGTTGGGATGCCAAACGCACGCCTGTTGGCGTTTGCAATAACTTTAATTCTCTGGGAATAGTCATTGCGCTGCGCCATGCTTCTGTAGGTACTTGATTTGCATATTGCCAGTTACTCATCCACCCCATAAATAAGTGTCTACCGTCTTGAACATCAGAAAAAGTCACGCCAGCATAATTATCTGTGCCGTAGTCTAACCATATCGAAGGTTCATACTTTTCATTTGCTGCTTTATCCGAAAATACGATATCAGCAATTTTTATATGCCCCCAATCACCTCGTTCATTGTCTACCACTTTAATATAAGCTTGCTGACCTTTTAAATGACTCACGTTCCAAGAACGTTCAGTCATAGTACCTGTATTATTTCCGCTTGCGGTTTTAACTATCTCGTCATTAACTAACAGCTGTATTGCAGTACTATTGTGATGCTTTCCGCCTGCAATCTTGAAGTTAATGAAATCGTGATCGATCGCAAATGATTTTGAGGTTAACGTGCCAATTGCCTTATCCGAACCTTTAAAAGAACTAGCAATCGTATTTGACGGTTGAGCATTAACTATATGGAATGCTTCACCTGATACTTGCCAATTTTTTAAACCACTTTTGAAGTCAGAAAAATCAAGTCCATGGGGGAAAACTGCTGGCGTTGCTGTGAGCATTTTTTGATAATCGCTATCAAGTACAAATTTTTCACCGTCGAAATCGCCAACAAAGTATTGCGTACCAGAGCCGCCATTTGGAGCGCCAGGGTTTATACTCACTAATAAAACATATTTATATTCATCAGTGCCTTCAATACGCACGCGAATAAGATCTGGGCACTCCCATACACCGGCGTGACTGCCCCAATCAGCGCCAAAGTTACTTTCAAATTGCCATGTTTTCAAATCTTTTGAGCTGTAAAAGCCAATATGATCATCTTGAGCCAATACCATGATCCATTGCTGGGTACCCTCATGCCAATTTACTTTAGGATCACGAAAATCTCGGATCCCAGGGTTTTTCAATACCGGATTGTTCGCGTACTTTTTCCATGTACGACCCTTATCGATGCTATAAGCGATGCCTTGTGTTTGAAAATCAATTGCCCCCTGTGCAGCCTTTTTATCGTCATGATAGGTAAATATAGCCACTAATGGTGGATTTTCTTTACTGCCAAAACCGCTACTATTTTGCCAATCAACCACCGCACTGCCTGAGAAAATAGTACCGAGCTCATCAGGAGACAACTTAATTTCTTGGTGCTGCCAATCAACCATATCTTTACTAATCGCATGCCCCCAATGCATAGGTCCCCATACAGATGAATCAGGATTATGCTGGTAAAATAGATGATACTCACCTTGGTAATAAACCATACCGTTAGGATCATTCATCCAATGCTTTTTTGGAGTAAAATGAAAAGCAGGACGAAACGCCTCTTTACCAAGTTTATCTAAACCCTCATGGGTGGTCTTTTCAGTTTGGTTTGTCATACTACATGCTGCCAAAAATAATGAAATTAAAACTAAATTAACGGTTCGCATCTAATGCTCCATGTTTATTATTGGTATCTGATGAAATAGCTTCTAAAGAACGTCCTTTTGTTTCTGGCATGAACCACGCAACAAAAATCAACTGCCCTAACATCATTAAAGTAAAGAAAGTGAACACTTCAGTTGCACTAAAATGTTCTAAGAAAAATGGCATAAATAAAGTAATTGCAGCGGCAAAAAACCAATGCGTACCAGAGCCCAAAGACTGACCTTTAGAACGGACTTTGTTAGGAAATATTTCCGCAATGAAAACCCAAATAACGGTACCTTGACCAATGGCATGAGCGGCAATAAAAACAAAGACAAACGCAACAACCGTTAAGCCACCAGAATCTGTACCAAACGCCCACGCCACCATAGAAAGAGAAATAACGTAACCAATTGAGCCAATATACATCAGTGACCGTCGACCATACTTATCAATCAAAGATAAACCTAGCATGGTAAAACATAAGTTAACCACACCAATTCCAGCGCCTGAAAGTAATGATTGATTTACGTCCAGTCCTGCAAGTTCAAATACGCGCGGTGCATAATAAATAATAAAGTTAATGCCAGATAATTGATTAAATGCGGCAAATAAAAATGCAAATAAAGCCGCCTTATTGTAACTACCACCAAATAGCTTTGATTGACTGTTTTGTAACTTGTCGCGTTCTATGTCATTTAATACTTGGTCTGGGTTTTGTTCACCTAAAGTAACTAAGATTGAACGCGCTTTAGCTTTTTCGTTTTTCTTTTGCACTAACCAACGTGGGCTTTCAGGTGCCTTAATAATCATTAATAAATAGGCTAAGGCAGGTATTGCTTCCACACCTAACATTAAACGCCAATCAATTGCGGATGTACCAGCGATTAAAAAATTAGAAATAAACGCAACTAAAATACCAAATACAATTTGAAATTGATAAAGTGCGACCAGACGTCCTCGAAACTTAGCTGGAGCAATCTCAGAAATATAGGCAGGTACAACAATTGAAGAAATCCCCACTCCCACACCACCAATAAATCGCAATATTGCAAAGCTGTAAACTTCAGGAGCCATAGCAGAGCCAAGTGCTGAGATAAAAAATAACACCCCAACTAAAATCAATGTGGGTTTTCGACCCCACTTATCACACGGGTAATTACCTGTTAAGGCGCCAAGGAGTGTTCCCCATAAAGCCGAAGACATAATAAATAGGCCATGAAATAATGAACTCGTATTCCATAATGCTTGAATAGGTTTATCCGCACCGGATATAACTGCGGTATCAAAGCCAAATAAAAAACCAGCCACAGCAACAGTGACTGACCAGTAAATAATTTTTTTCATAATCACTCTTAAAGCTTAACAATTAAAAGGTGGGCCGAAACCCACCACTATTAATAACCTGGGTTTTGTGTGTACGACCCGCCACTTAAAATCATTTGCTGGTTTGGAATAGGTAAATACTCATGCTTACCTTTAGTAAAAACAGCGTCGACTAAGTAAGGTTTACGTACAGCCTCAATTGCTAAATACTTATCAATAGTTTCTTTAGCTATCCCCCAACGAACTAAGTCAAAAAAGCGATGCCCTTCAAGTCCTAATTCTAAGCGTCGCTCAAAACGCAGTGCCTCTATTGCTTGCTCTTTAGAATCAAAGCTTATATATGCGCCAATATTATAAATGCTGGCATTATGTAATTTATCGGTGCTTTGCTTAGCTCGTTCACGAATTCGGTTAATAATTGGCAATGCTTCGTCATACCTGTCTAACTCAATTAATGCTTCTGCTTTCCAAAGCAATACATCTGCGTAACGAATTAGCGGTGTATTTAATGAAAAAATAGGAAAAGGGCCATTCTCACCGCGGCAGCTACAGTCTGGGTGTTCAAGATCTTTCATTGCCGTAAAGTTGCCATATATGCCTGGAGCACGTGACCAACTATCACCGCCATGAATCAAGTTTTCGTCATACTTAAATGGCTTACCTTCCATTGCAACAGTATGATCTAGGCGAGGGTCAACTGAGTCAGTCGTCATGTCGTAGTTAAAATCGTTAAAGGAGTCAAATAACGGCAAGCCTTGTTGATCTGTTTTAAACGCATTAACAAAATTTTCTGTTGGAACGTGAAAACCACAACAACCAAAACCTCCAGCCATTGGTGCATTTAATGCACTAGGCCAACTACCACGACCATCTGGTGAACCGTCATTTAAAGAACGCTGAATAGCAAACACTGATTCTTTGCCATTCTCAGTTTCAAATAAAAAGTTATTTGCGTAATCATCAAACAAACCATATACATCGGCTTGTTCAATTTCATCAATGAGATTTACTACTTTTACAAGTTTATCTTTATTAATATTAATAACTTGATGTAATTCATTTTGCTCATAAGCCTGATAGAGCAATGTTTTAGCTAAATATGCCTTGGCTGATAACGCTGAAGCTCGCCCTACATCATCTTGGGTTTGTGGTAAGTTGCCTGCGGCAAACTCAAAGTCTGCTGCAATCTTATCCCATAGCTCCTGATCGCTTAGCTCACGATTAGTTGCTGTAAGTATCTGATCTTGAGTCATCGTTTCATCAATCCACGGAATATGCTTATGATGAATTTTTAAGTCAAAGTAAAAAACACTGCGAATAAATCGCAGTTCAGATTGTTTTTCAGCGCTGTTTTCAATTGCATCGGGCGCATTTGCGATGACTGCTAATGCTGAGTTTGCTCTTGAGATCCCCGTGTAATTACGTGTCCATTTTTTATTATTCAAATCAATCAAATCTGGCGGGAAAGACTCCATATCAGGCACTATTGGCTGATATAAAGACAAAGCATGATAAGCAAATATATCACCGGGTCCATTACCACCTTTATGGGCATCTCCTGCGCGTAAGTTCCCTGTCGGCCATAAAAAATTAGGCGCGGTATAATGATCGTTACCTAGATATGAGTAAGCAGCAATAATCAACGCATCTACATTTTCACTATTAGAAACTTGTTCTTCGGTCAATACTCCCGAAGGTGCAACATCAAGATCAGACCCACCACAAGAAGCTAAAGAAAGAACAAATGTAGTTGCTGCAAATAGAGTTTTTATTTTTTTCATAATATGTGCTCGTATCGTTGTCGTTTTAATAAATCAAAAAGAAAGGTTCACGCCTAACGTGATACGTTTTGGAATTGGAAAGTTACTGTTTGGCGTCTCTGGATCCTGACTTAGCGTCCCGGATGGAGTAATGGTCAATAAGTTGCTTCCCTGCAAATAAATTCGCGCAGAACTAATACCGTATTGACTTAGCCACTGTTCATCAGGTGTATAACCGATAGATAAGTTACGGAGCTTTAGGTAGCTACCATCTTCCCAAAATAAGCTTGATTGACGGCCTTCGCCATTGTTATCAATTAAAGTTAATGCAGGTACATTGGTGTCAGTATTGTTAACTGACCATGCATCAAGAACTCGGTCGCCGTAGTTAGAGCCTATATTTAATGATGTGAAGTCAGTAAATCCACGCCAGCTATTACGTATTTCACCTCCCTCAACACCTTGCCAGAACATATTTAAATCCCAATTTTTGTATTTGAAATTCATGTTCAATCCATACATAAAGTCAGGATCAGTATCGGTGAAAAAGCTTTGATCGTTTTCATCAATCACGCCATTGCCGTCTAAATCTTTCCAGCGGACTCGACCTAAACCAGCCCCTGATTGCGCTGCGTGAGTATCTATTTCACCTTGATTTTGGAATAAACCATCGGCGACATAACCATAAATAGAGTTAATAGAATGACCAACAATCGTTTTATCATTGCCATTACCGCCGAATGAATTAACAACATCTTCTGGAAGTGATACAACTTTATTTTTAGCTGAAGAAATATTAAAACTAATATCGACATCAATATCACCATCTAAGCTATCAAAAGTAAGATAGTCGGCATATCCAATGAGAAACTCAAAACCAGAGTTTTCAATTGTGCCACCATTAACCCATTGCTGAGCGCCTTCGCCTAATGTTGCAAGTGGATTGGTTAAAGTTAAAATATCCTCTGTCGTTTTTTCAAACCAATCGATACTGCCGTATATGGTTTCGTAACGCATGCCAAAATCAAGACCAATGTTTGTTTGCGTTGATGTTTCCCATTTTAGGTCATCATTCCCCGTCTGTGCTTTTACAAACCCAGAAGGTAGCGTGCCGCCATTAGCCCCGCCTATATCATAAGCCGTTCCTTCATCTTGCTGATCAGTGAATAAGGATTGCGTTGCATAACGACTTAAATAGGTTGTGTACGTTGCATCTGTAGGGATTTCTTGATTACCTGTTTTGCCCCAACTAGCACGAAGCTTTAGAGTAGATAAAAACTCAATATCGTAGAATGATTCGTTACTAATCACCCAACCTGCAGAAATAGCGGGGAAATTACCATAGTTATTATTACTACCAAAACGAGACGAACCGTCACGACGTATTGTCAGACCTGCTAAATATCGATCATCATAGTTATAGTCCATACGCGCAAAATAAGAATTAAGAGACCATTTATCACCATCCCCCTCCACACGAACATCACCAGTTGCTTGTGATAAATGAGCGTAATCGCGATCATCAGAAGCAAAACCAGAACCAAAACCAATAGACCCTTCATACTCGTAATCTATTTGTTCAGTACCAAGCAAAAACGTGAAATGGTTTGCATCTAAATCAAGCTTATACTCTGCGGTATTAGTCCAACTGAAACTGCTATTCCAATTTTCTGTCACTGACAGCTGATCACCATAGTTTAGTGAGCCAGCTTGAAAAGCACGGGTATAATTCCTGAAATAGTATTGTCCGTAATCTAAGCCGATAGAGCTTTTTAACGTTAAGCCCTCTATTGCTTCATATTCAACAAAAATATTCCCCATTAATTTATTGAATCTACTGACATTATCTCGATTCATTTCAATTAATCGAACTGGATTATCACGGTCAGTTACACCAGGAACCGGTCCTCCCCAGTCTCCATTTTCGTTATATACAGGAACGATAGATTGTTGCTCTATAGCCAAATTTAGAATATTACCGGCCAGATCATTAACCAAGTTTGACTCTTGGTTTGTCACTATAAAGTTCTCACCAATCTTAAGTTTATTTGTTAACTGATAATCCGAGTTAACGCGAAAACTAATTCGCTCAAATTCTGAGCCATCAACAATACCTTCTGAGCCGTAATATCCAAGTGAACTATATATCGAAGCTTTGTCTGAACCTCCTGAAACTGAAAAATTAAGATCCGTTACTTTTGCAGATCGCGTAACTTCATCAAACCAGTTTGTATCTGCAGGACGCTGCACCTGTGCAGCATCTGTGAACTCAGGTAAAACAACGTTGTTTAATTGAGGGTTATTAAAATCATTATTCCAATCATAAGTATAAAGAGAACTTGCTGCATTTGGATCTGACCTATCATTTACTGCAGCTTGCCAGACTGCTTGTGATCTTTGCTGTGTATTTAATGGATTTAACTCATAATTAAAATCATCATATGACTGATTAAAAGAAAAATTGAAGTCGAGCCCTTCATTCCCTTTTTTTGTTGTAATAACAATGACACCATTACCAGAGCGAGCACCAAAAATACTTGCAGCTGCCGCATCCCTTAGTACCTGTATATCTGCAATATCGTGGCTATTTAGTTCATGCATGCCCGATTTAGTGGGTACACCATCAACAACATAAAGGGGATCGTTGTTACCTAAAGGTCCCAAACCTTGCCCCCGAATACGCACCGTTGCTGAAGAATCGGGTGAGCCACTCGTCGTAATTTGCAAACCAGGTACACGCCCTTGCAAATTTTTCATGATATTACCAGACGGCAAGTCAACGACATCTTCAAGGCTAACAGTGCTCACCGCACCTGTTAAATCTTTCTTTTTGACACTACCATAACCATATGAAACTTCTATTATTTCAATACCATCACTAGATATAGCTTTTTCTGGCAGCTGTTCAGCGGCAACAACACTGAATGGTAACGTGCAGCCTAGTAGAATTGTATTAACACTAACTGCAAGTTTGTTTTTTCGAAATATGAGCATTGTGTGTGTCCTCATTTTAATTATTAATGTTGATTTCATCATACAAATTAACAACGTTGTCTTTTTATCGTGTGAATATATTTTCTGCACTCAAATTTTATGGTTACGCTTGGGCATAGAAAATAAACAACGTTGTCTTTTTAACATTTAAAAAACATCTAATCAATATAAATTAAAAATTATTAACGACAGCATTAATGCTTTTGAATGTTAACCTGGGATGGATAAATAATAATCAAGGTGTTATGAATTTATTGCGAAGTCAATTACCCACCTTAAAGATAACGACTATCCTAATGTAGGCAATTATTTTAAATTATGGTTTCAGCGACAAGACATCTGTGTAGGAAGCTTATCGCGTTGTTATTTTTAAACCATTGCCGCCTTTACATACACATCAAAACGGTTCTTTTTGGTTTTAATTTGCATACTTGGGGTTTTGTCATTTAAAAATGGGGCGTAATCGGGACGTTTTACTACTACGCGCTTACTGGCGAGTGGGTAGGCGAATTCGAGTAAATCGTCAGCGTCGGTATCTGCACCAACAAGCTCTTGAAATACACGCATTTCTTTTTTTACTAATGCTGATTTTTCGCGATGCGGGAACATAGGATCTAAATAAACCACATCGGGCATGCTTTCACATTGCGATAGTAGAGTGTGGCTTGAACCAAATATAAGGCTCATGCTTTGCTTCATCCATGCGCCAATTTCAATGTCGTTATAAGCACGTTGCAAACCATCATACAATAACGCGGCGACTACGGGGTGGCGCTCATGTAATATAACGTTGCATCCAAGTGACGCAAGTACAAAACCATCACGCCCTAAGCCGGCAGTTGCATCAAGCACTACGGGCGTTGCGCCTTTATTTAAGCCAACCGCTTTGGCAATTGCTTGGCCTTTACCACCACCAAACTTGCGCCTATGCGCCGCTGCGCCGGTTACAAAATCAACGTTGATCGCGCCTAATTTGGGTTCATCCGTTTTATATAAACTCAGGCCGCTATCGTCGTAATTCAGCCGAAAACCATTGTTTTTCTCTGCCCATTGAGCCAAACCAAAACGCGTTTCTAACTCATTTAAATAAGGGCGACACTCTTTAAAAGCACACTGAATAACCACTCTACACTCCGACGATAAAATACCTATTTAGTATATCAATCAGTACAGGTTAAAGCACTAAAATAGCTCTATATCGTTATTTTCAGTGGTATTTTGTAAGACAACTTCACTATCGTTACTACGCAAGCTAGCGAGTAGCCCATTACGAGTTTCACTAATTTGCTTAAGCTGACATTTAATAAATGCTAGATCGCTATTAGCAGAAGTAAACAACTGCGTAGTTTTATCTAGCTTGGTAAAGTAAGGCGTTAAGTCACAAATATTATCACTCTCTTTTTGCACTTTAATTGCACTATCAAGCTCACTTAATTGCTCTATAAGCTGTTTAGCAATACTGTTTTTTGCCTGGCTCTGAGAATCTAATTGCTTCACTATGTCTTCAAGCACGATGCCTATTTGCGTGGCCTGTTCGTAGCTATTTTCATTATTTTGTATAGTGATCACTTTTTCATTGGTGATCTCCAATATGTGTGGAAACAAATCTTTGTAATGCCCAAATTTAGCGCTATCGTCAACGGGCATGTTTTTTATCAGTAATGATATTTTAGGGTAATTAATAATTGTGCTGGAGCTAATATCGACAAACCGCTGTGCATGCCTATGTTGTTCTAATAACTCTTGTTCTAATGGGCACACTGCACTTTGCTGAGAATAAAATATGCCTCTACTTTCATACCAAAAAACAACAACAACATCTAAATCTAAATGTGTAAAAAATGCTAAAAAATATTCGCTTAATGATGAGAAATTATTAGCATGATAACTTTGCCCAACGTAGCGTATTATTCGGCCCATATCACCTGATTCAGTCATGGCCATTTCGGCTGTTTTATTTGCGTGAGCTACATCATATTTTAACTTTATGCCTTGCTGTCGATATTCGTAAAGCACTTTTATACGCGCCATTAATTCTTCTGCGTTAAAAGGCTTAGCTATATAGTCAGATGCACCAGCACTGTAACCTTTAACACGATCAGCCAACTCAATGTTGGATGATAAAAACATAACGGGAATATCTTTGGTTAGCTCATTTTTTTTAATCGTTTGGCAAACTTCAAAGCCTGATTTACCCGGCATTTCTATATCGAGCAAAATAATGTCGGGGTTATATTTATTAGCGAGCCTTAAACCTTCATCCCCATCTTTTGCATGAATGATTTTACAAAACCCTGCTAAAGACTCCTCTATTATATGGTGAACCAACTTATCGTCATCAATTGCCAATATTAGCTTTGCCATGCCCGAGTCCATTTTATTAGGTATGTTAAGAGCATAGCTCGGTAGACTGAATTTACTAAAAATTTTAGTGAATAAGTTAAGGCGTATTGATCTTTGTGGATTGAAATTTGTCCCTATAAAGAACCCAAAGGGCAGCGCATGTTTGGCATTTATGCTGCGTTATCGCCTATTTATGGGGAATAACCACACTACATAGGCTCTGCCTTGCCTAAATACCAAACAGTCTGCTGCAAATTCACCCACCAAAGATCAACACGCCCTAAAATTTAGATAATAAAAAAGCGCCATTAGGCGCTTTAATTTGGTTTGTGCTAAATATTAGCTTTTTTAAGCTGCAATACCGCTGTGGCGTAGTAACGCGTCAACATTAGGCTCACGACCACGGAACTTTTTAAATAATTCCATTGGCTCCTCACTGCCGCCTTTTTCTAAAATATTTTGCATGAAAGCTTGCCCGGTTTGCGGGTTAAAAATACCTTCTTCTTCAAATTTAGAATAAGCATCAGCAGATAGAACTTCAGCCCATTTATATGAGTAATAACCAGCGCTGTAACCGCCTGCAAAAATGTGGCTAAAGCCATGCTGAAAACGGTTAAACTCAGGTGGATTAACGACCGAGGTACGGCTACGCACATCGTTTAGTACGGCTTGAATTTGACACTCTTCACCCGCTTTATAATCATTGTGGATTTTAAAGTCGAATAACGAGAACTCAATTTGACGTAGCATTTGCATGCCTGAGTTATAGTTTTTAGCCGCTAGTAGCTTATCAAGTAGCTCTTTAGGTAACGGCTCGCCCGTTTCATAATGACCTGAAATAAAGCTCAATGCTTCTTCTTCATAACACCAGTTTTCTAAAAACTGGCTAGGAAGCTCTACCGCATCCCACGCTACACCATTAATACCCGCAACAGGGGCAGCATCAACTTGTGTAAGCATGTGGTGAATACCATGACCAAACTCGTGGAATAAGGTTGTCACTTCGTCATGAGTAAACAATGCAGGTTTATCGCCAACCGCTTTATTAAAGTTACACACTAAATAAGCCACTGGAGTTTGTAGTTCGCCGTTAGCACGTACTTTACGACCCATACAGTCGTCCATCCACGCCCCACCGCGTTTACGGTCGCGTGCATATAAATCGAGATAAAAACGTCCACGTAAGGTATTGCTGCTATCTACAATTTCAAAAAAGCGTACATCTTTGTGATAAGTATCAAAATCAGTAACTTCTTTTACATTGATACCAAATAAGCGGTTAACGGTTTCGAATAAGCCACTTAATACTTTATTTGCTGGGAAGTAAGGACGTAGTACTTCATCTGAAATAGCGTATTTTTCTTGCTTAAGTTTTTCGCTGTAGTAACCAAAATCCCATGCCTGTAATTCAGAAATACCATGTTTTTGCTCAGCATAGGCTTTTAACTCTGCCACTTCTTGCTCTGCTTGTGGTTTTGATTTAGCCGCTAGGTCTTCTAAAAACGAGAATACTTGCGCCGGTGTTTCGGCCATTTTAGTTGCCAGTGACTTTTCAGCGTAGCTGTTAAATCCTAGTAACTGTGCAAGTTCATGGCGAAGCGCAAGCTCCTCACTCATAATCTCTGAGTTATCAAATTCACCGGCATTAGGGCCTTGATCTGATGCGCGCGTAGAAAACGCGGTGTAAGTTTCTCTGCGTAATTCGCGGTTATCTGCATAAGTCATAATTGGTAAATACGACGGAAAATCAAGGGTAAATACCCAACCGTCTAACTCTTTACTTTTTGCAGTATCAGCTGCAAGCGCTAAAGCAGATTCTGGCAAGCCAGCTAAGTCGCTTTCATCAGTAATATGTTTGTGCCAAGCAAGTGTGGCATCCATTACGTTGTTGCCAAATTTTGAGGCAAGTTCTGATAAACGCGCGCTAATTTCGCCGTAGCGTTTTTGCTGCTTCGGTGCTAATGCAATACCCGATAATTTAAAATCACGAAGCGCATTAGTAATTGTTTTTTGCTGTGCTGTAGTCAGCGTTTTAAATTCGTCGCTGTTATAAAGCGTATTATACGCGTTGTATAAACCTTGATGCTGACCTACAAATGTTGAATATTCAGATATTAACGGTAAGCATTGCTCGTAAGCTTCACGTAATTCGTCATTATTCATTACTGAATTTAAATGCGATACAGGGGAGAACATGCGCGATAATTTGTCGTCGGCTTCTTCAAGGGGTAATACTAAGTCATCCCACGTGTACAAACCTTTCGCTAACACGTCATCAATGGCTTTACGACAAAGCTCAATACCGTCTTTTAGTGCTGGTACTACGTACTCAGGCTTTATTTTTGAAAATGGTGGTAAGCCTTCAAGGCCAATTAGTGGGTTGCTCATAAATACTCTCTTTGCGTTAATGCATTACGTTTTAAATTGGGTCTAAAAGTAAAAAAACAACTCAACTGCTTTTAAGTTGTGTAATTTTAATAAGGTTGCTCTAAAGCAAAGCACAAATAACCCATTAATGAGTCGGCCACTTTATAACGCTCTAGGGCGTGTTGAACTTTGTGGATTGAAATTTGTTCAATCTAGGGGCGATTAAATCACGGCGCGAGGTTTGTAACCTAGTGGGCTAAGTAAAAACCGAGCAACAAAGAGTTAATCGTCCCTATAAAGAACCCAAAGGGCAGCGCATGTTTGGTATTTATGCTGCGTTATCGCCTATTTATGGGGAATAACCACACTATATAGGCTCTGCCTTGCCTAAAAACCAAACACACTGCTGCAAATTCACCCACCAAAGATCAACACGCCCTACTACCGTATCAACTAGGTTATTACTGCATATTTGCTTTTGAGTAAGTGGGCTAATGGCTATAAAGTCTTTTCGTTTGAGCTCATCTATTAAGGGATGCTCTTTTTCAAAACCTCTTGGTGGGCGTTTTAGCGACTCTCCTGACATTTCAAATATAGATTTAAATTGCTCATCATAAATTGCTTTTTTATAGCTATTTGGGTTTTCATCTATGCAGGTTCTAATTGCGTTAAGCGCCTTTGATTCTGGTCGCCAAATACCAGCACCTATAAAACATTCGTCATTTGCTAAGTGAAAGTAAAAACCTGGGGCGTGTACGTCTTTTCCCATAAAATGGCGAAATTGAATTCCTACATTAATTTTATATGGGGCTTTATCTTTACTAAAACGCGCGTCTTTATGGATTCTCATTAAACTACCGCCGACTTTTTTATCTGATGCGACAAAATGGCTAGAAACCTCAGCAAGTGGTGCTTGCATTTGCCTAATGAAATCTAAAGCGGGCTCTCTTACGTATTCCTCATACTGTGATTTATGGTCGTTAAACCAGTCTCTATTATTGTTTTGATCAAGCTGAGCAAGAAATTCGAATGTTTTTTTACTAAACATAGGTCACCTAAACACTCTTTATTTTTAAAACTTAATGTTATGCTAATGCGCATAAAACTCAACGCCTAAGGACATAAAATGACACAACACTTTGATTATATTGCAATCGGTGGTGGCAGTGGTGGTATTGCCTCTGCAAATAGAGCGGCAATGCGTGGCGCTAAAGTAGCACTTATAGAAGCAAAACACATGGGCGGCACATGTGTAAACGTGGGTTGCGTACCTAAAAAAGTAATGTGGCACGGTGCTCAGGTTGCTGAAGCAATTAATTTATATGCCCCAGATTACGGCTTTAATGTTGAAGTTAAAGGCTTTGATTGGAGCAAGTTAGTAGAAAGCCGTGAAGCCTACATAGGCCGAATTCATAAAGGTTACGACAGTGGCCTTGCAAGCAATGGCGTTACTGTAATTAAAGGCTTTGCTAAATTTGTAGATAATAAAACAGTTGAAGTAAACGGCGAGCACTACACAGCCGACCATATATTAATTGCAGTAGGTGGTCGCCCAAGCATTCCGCATATTGAAGGCGCTGAGCACGGTATCGATTCAAATGGCTTTTTTGAACTAAAAGAGCAACCTAAGCGCGTTGCCGTTATTGGCGCAGGCTACATAGCCGTCGAACTTGCTGGTGTATTACACGGTTTAGGTACTGAAACACATTTATTTGTTCGTAAACATTCTCCACTTCGTAACTTTGACCCATACATAGTTGAAACACTTGTTGATGTTATGGCTGCTGAAGGCCCTACTCTTCATACAGAATCTGTACCTCATAAATTAGTTAAAGAAAATGATGGCTCTGTAACGCTACATTTAGATAACGGCAAAACTCATAACGTTGACCAAGTAATTTGGGCAATTGGCCGCCAGCCAACAACAGACGCAATTAATGTAGCTGCTGCCAGCGTAGAAGTTAACAGCGATGGTTTTGTTAAAGTTGATGAGTTTCAAAATACCACAGCTAAAAATGTTTATGCTGTTGGTGATATTATCGAAAACGGTATTGAACTTACGCCTGTAGCAGTTAAAGCAGGGCGTACTTTATCAGAACGCTTATTTAATAAAGAACTACCTGATGATTTAAAAATGGATTACAGTCTAGTTCCTACTGTTGTATTTAGTCACCCACCAATTGGTACTATTGGCCTTACTGAACAAGAAGCTATTTCTCAGTATGGCGAAGAAAACGTTAAGATTTACCAATCTGGCTTTACGGCTATGTACACAGCGGTAACTAAACATCGCCAGCCTTGTAAAATGAAGCTTGTATGTGCCGGCCCAGACGAAAAAGTAGTTGGCCTACATGGTATTGGTTTTGCGGTTGATGAAATGATTCAAGGTTTTGCCGTTGCCATGAAAATGGGTGCAACTAAAGCTGATTTTGATGCTGTTGTGGCTATTCACCCGACTGGCTCAGAAGAGTTTGTAACCATGAGAGGTTAGTGTAAAAAAGATACACATAAACGTTTTCAATATCTGAAAACGTTAAACTCCCCGCATTAATCACTTTATCAATGAGGGGAGTGATCAACTAACTTTAGACAGTAAATTAATTTTTCCATCCGTAGCAGTAAGGCGAGCCGCCTATTGTGACTATGTAGCCCTCCAAGCTTTAATCTATACAGTAACAACCTATATCTTTCTCTATTTCTGAGTTATTTCGATAAACGGCTGTAGGTAACCATTCTACTTTTAAACTTCTTGATAAACGCCCTACCCTTATTATCGCCTTACGGTCTTATGTTTTGTTGAATTGGATAACAGTATGGGAACTTACTGCCAGCTTTGTTACTTCTTTCGGTTACGCTTGTTTCTACCTCCTATCAAAGCTTCTTTTATAACCATAATTAGTGCCATCACTACCGGCGATATCATTCCTACCACGGCAGTAAACGCTTGAAGCTCAAGAAAATATCCAGCAAGGCAAGTTACTAAGACTAACACTACCGTAGTGGGCATCGCCCATCGTCCTATTAACATAATGACAATATCTTGAGGCATAGTACGATTGGTAGATTGATCTATATTTGTTTGCTCAAGCTCGGGGTTAGATTTGGTTTTTGCATCGCAGTCCGATGAACTCTCAAAATTTTTTTTCATCAAAATTACTCCTCTGATTGATAAATTTTTTGGGGAAGGAGGGGGAGGCAAAAGCCTCCTTAGTCAGTCGCTGCAATAGTCGTTATTAACAGGAGAAGGAAGGAGAGTATGGAAGAGGGTTATGTCTTTAAATAGGGCTACTTAATGAAGCCAAACTTGAGGACTAAAAAAGTGTTGTTCCGGTGAATATTCGAGTTGAGAATATAGGTGTGTTTGATTGGCATAAATATCAAAATAAAGAGTATATAAACGAAGCCATATAGTGAGCCTAGGCTGATCAGTTTGATTAATTTGTTGCAGCGTGTACGAACACATTACGCCACTAATAGGGAGTGAAAAACACTGCTGAAATTGCACTAATAATTCGTCAACATAGCCTTTAACTGATGCTTTAAATAATAAATTAGCAATACTTTGTTGCTGGATATTTTCTCCCTGCAACTGCAGCCATATTTCTTCACAGTAATGATGTTTAAATAGTTGGTATAGCTCAGATGAGGAGAAGCCAATGTCCTTCATGGTTTGCCAGCAGGTGAGATCCTCAATATTGACACTATAAATGTTTGCTGCTTCACGCTTTAAAGCAAAGACTTTTTCAAATGCCTGCACATAATTTGCCATTATCACTTCCTTTGTTAGAACTTCTAGGAATAACGTGCGGGCATTAGAAATGTGAATTAAATTCGACTCAAACTAGTCCTTTTTTCAATAAAAATAAGTGAAATAAAATCATCAAGGATTGATGCTAGCTCTGAATGATTCCTTAAATGCCCGTGCCACAAAGTCTTAGACTCGCCATTCGCTAGAAAATGACTGTATCCTTCATCGTCAAAATATAAGTGTTGTATCTGACTATTTAACTGTGCTGTTTTATAACGACAAGCAATATGATTGCTGCCTGGTTGTGTGAAAAATACCATTTGACTATCACCGGAGGCTATTGTGTCGTCACTTTGTAAATTACAATTAAATTTAAATGTGACTTCATAAATAAAATCAACAACAGTGTTGCCACTCTCTAACTGAGCTGTTTCCGTTATAACTTCACTCGCGTAACCATGACTGGCCAACTCTATTTTTATATCACTTAACTGCGCTAACACTGTGTGTGAAAACAGCTCGTCAAAGTAACGCTTGCGATCGTATTCGCTAAGTAGGCGAGTGCTATCGGCTTTCGCTTTAGCAGCGTCATAAAGTGTTGATTTATGCTGATGTGTAAGAATCAACTCATGCGTGTTGGTTTCGCTATAGGTATGCATAAAAATCCTCTGTAACTTGTTTGTTAAAAACCATACTTCCATTCAATATGAAGTAACGCTTGACCTAACCAAGGCAATGTCACCATGCCAAGCCCCCAAGGCAACTTTGACATTAGAACGTCTTGCGGCATAGTCACTACGCGAATATGACAACCTGATTCTGTTTGCTCAACCGTCCCCTCTCGTGTAATAAACATCTTAGAAAACTCAATCGTTGGCATTCTTTTTAACACTTCCCAACGATTCACAAGCGCATGTAACATATGATCAATTGCCATAATTGTCTGTTCATTCAACTCAATGGGTTCCTCTATTTGGGTATCTAATGGCAGTCCCAGCAACGCATTAACGGTTAAACTAACTTCAATAAGTGGATCAATATTAGCGATATAACAAAGCACGGCATGCGCCTGCATTTGCGTGTCATCGTTTTTAAACTCCCCTTCATCCATCAGCTCAAGCCTGGTAAACAAAGTAGGTAAAAAAGGCCATAGAATAACCAAACCCACATCAAATGTGACAGGCTCATTTTGCTGTTCATTCATTTGTTGTAATTGCGCTAGCTGCGTTTTAACTTGTGAAATAGCACTTTGAACAACCCCTTTTTCGCCCTCTGAAGACGTGGTTCTGGCAAGCTTTGTTAAAAGTCTTTTACTTTGTTTAATTGCCTGTTTGAGATCAGAATTTTGCAGTGTTGATTGAACATCAGCTCGTTTTTCTATATGAGCTAATAAGTTTTGCGTTTCATCAACGCGTTCAACCGCCATTAATGCGTTAAGTAGCGTTTCAGAGGGGGTTACTACTTGGTTTTTCTCTCCTTGAGGCAAAGTTACGAGCGTCTGTGCTATCAATGCTTCTTTTGCGTCATGTTTAACTAATATTGATGAATGAGTACCTATGGTTTCCTCTGGATATGAACTCACTTTATTAAGCTTATTATTCTGTGCTGATAACGCTGAACCATGGTGTACTTCATCGTCTTTAATTGTCTCTATATCCAGCTCGACATGTGAGCTTTGAGTTTGTTTTATACCCCCCTTACTTTGACGTGTATTATTATTTTCAAACGCTATTTTTTGCATATTGAGCTTAGGTACTTGCGCTGAGTTTTTATCGAGTGTCACTTGTGTTTTATCGACATTAACTTGATGTTCATCGCTATACTCAAACGTTTCTGAAGGTTTATGACTTATGTTCATATCGCTACTCATGTTTAACAATACGCTGTCATTGTTATCTTCATGCGTAAGTACATCTGGTAGAAAATTATTACGTAGTTTGTCATCGTCTTTAGTGGCATTTAAGGTAGCTTTAGTGAAAGACACTTGCTCGTCTTCAACCAAGGTTGATACCGCTCCATGTGTAATATGCGTATCAACTTTATGCTTTTGTAAATTACATTGCACCGCTAGAGGTTTTTCATCCACCTCATATTCTTGGGTTATGTTATGAGTAACGCTGTCAGCTCGTCGCTCATTTTTTTGTGGCTGAAAAACCGTAACTTGTTCATCATTGAAATTTGCTATGCGTGATGTATAAAGTTCCTCAATATTAAAAGGCTGCAGCCATACACTATTCATTTCTGTTAGATGTTTTGTTGCATGACTAATCAAAGGTGTGAACCAAGCATCCAAACCAACCTCGGCACGCGCTATGAGCGGTAACTTTTGAAGTAGCTCTTTTTCAATCAAACCTAACGACTGAACGTGCTGTGTAATTATTTTTTGCAGCTGCTTGCACTGCTCATCTTGCTTTATTTCACCAAAAAGTAATGAACTTAGTTCATTAGCAAGCCATACTTGCTGATTTAAAACAAAACGATAAACACGCTGTAATGATGGCTGATAGCAAAACTGTAATTTATACCCAAATTTAGCCATGTGGGTGACTCTAGCGTAACATTGCCAAGTAATAGAGCCACGGTTATTCATTGCAGTTTGCCCAGATGTTAAAGCATGTTGTTGCTCAAAACTTTGAACCATGTTTACTAAATTGCGGTTAAGTTTTTGATAAAGTTTATCTAAACACTCATGCATAGCTTTTTCACTCTGCGCACCATCAAATAACAATCCGGTTAAGTTAGCTTGAGTAGTTGATTCATCTGAAAGAGCGCGTTGACACTCTACCTGTAACTTTTCAACGATCCGATTAAATGCATGACCACTTTCTGTACTGTGTAATTGCAACCATAAGTTCGAGTTTTTTTGAATAGGTAAGCTTTTCAATAGTTCAATAACACAAGGTAGTACTATGTGATCATAGGCATCTAGGGACATCGTTTGTTGATACTGCACCAACCAAATTTTAATCTGTTTGAGCACAGTCGATAGTTCATTATGGTTAACTTGTATAGCGAACTCATCTAATTGCTTCTTCGTCGCTATTTGCTGATATTGCTTACTCCATCTATTTACGTCATCAAACCAGCATTGTATTTCTTGTTCAGGTATACGCTTTTTTACTTGCCATTTAATCGGTCTCTCTAAGAGTAGAGCTGGCACATCAGGCAACCGACTCAACAAGCTATAGAGCCTCAACACTCCCAATTTTTGGTTATTTACGTGGCAACTAAATAGTCCTTCAGAACCTAGCTTGTCTGTTAGTTTTACTATTTTATCTACTGTATGCTCCGGTGTTTCTCTCTTTCGAAAAGTATCGCCGACCGCTTGAGTTATTTGGGTTAATTTGGAAGCTAAAGTTACGCTTAGTCGTGTTTGATTGGCGCGAATAACCTGCAGTGCGAACCAAGCTTTTAGCCTTTGCTTTGGTAAAGCATGTGAATCAGCAAGGATCTGTAATAATGTTAATACCTGTTTTAAAGTTTGTTGTTGCTTTACCCCTAAAGCATTGACTTTTTTGGCTATATTTAGTTTCCTACTGTCATTGTTAACCAACTCTGTGTGCTCAACCAGCTCAATTGCTAGATCACTTTGCTTCGCAGCACTAGTCACAATACGCTGTAAATCACTCAGTAATTTTTTATTACACTGCGCTTTATTTAATACACACCACATGCTGAGCATTTGCCTATATTTAGGTGTATTAAGTACAGCAGTAGTTTGTAGTAATAATCGCTCGCTAAAAGCGCTATGGGCAACAAATAATTCATGTAGTGAGAGCAACAAAATGCACTGTTGTTCGCGTTCAGTATGCTCAGTGATACTCGTCGTAAATTCTAATAAGCGAATAAAACGATCACATTGCGCCATACTTAAGCAAGCCAACAATTTGCTAACTCTTTGCTGTTCTTGCGCATTATAAAGTGGCGCCACCAGCAACAGGAGTACCGTTTTATCTTGTTTGAATAACTGTACAAACCTTTGCCTAAGTTGCGGCCAATTTGGCTCTGCTTGGAGTTGTTGAAGCGGGTTAGAGATGGTTTTAATTGCTTCACTAATTTGCCTTTTTAACTCAAGTCTAAGCGTCGTCTTGGCCATTATTCCCTGTGGATTTTGTTTACTTAATTTTGTAAGTAAACTAAGTAAAACCCTATTAAGACGAGTTGCACCTTGGCTATTTATCACCGCGAACTGAGCAGAGTTCTGTTTACGGTATTGTTTTAATGGCCTTGCTATGCTGTCGCTCAGCAGCGGATAAACATAATGTTTAAACGCTGCAAATGGGTCTAGCATTACAAATTGCCAATCAATTTCAGCCAAATCAATAACCAAATCGGGTAACTTAATCGTATCAAGCTGTAAGTCTGATTCATCTAATTCAGGCCAGTCCATTTGTGATAGACCTTGCATGATCCACTCTGAAAATTGACTTTGAACATCATCCAAGGTTATGTCTGATGCACGCAAAGCTGATTGAGGGGCCTGTATATCAGCCCTAAACTGTTTGATGGTTAGTTTCATAATTAAAAGTGATCATTGCGCCAAGGTTGAGTACCACACATCACTGGGCCATCTAAATATAATGCATGCCACCAGTAATCTTGATGTGTATGGTCATCGTGACTAATGTCTCCTCCTGCACTATAAATATGATGCCCAACACTCGCCTCCGCACGGTTACTTCGCCAATAACCCTGTGCCATCAGGTTTTGACATTTATATGCGCCACCACCGTATAGCACCGCGGTGTTAGCACGTGCAACTACTTGACAATCATCGCAATACGCAACACCTGCGCCATATTCAGAGTGACATGACGACACATCTAAAGTTGACTCTCGCACACCATACACACCGCCACCTTGGCGTGTTGCTGAACAGTGTTTAATATTGCTAGCTTCGACACCACTGACGTCAGCTTCACCGTAAATAGCCCCACCATCACCATTAACATGGTGATTTTCGATGACACAATTAAGTTTTGTGCTTTGCACATAACGTAAATGAAATGCGCCTCCATTACCTTCATACAAGCCACCATTAAGTAATGAACCATCGAAGGTAAAACCACGCATTTCAACACTTTTGATCAGCGCGTCACTTTGACCATGAATTAAAAAGCGACACCCTGCATGTTCTTTTACAATGCGCGTTTCTCGTTCATTAAAACCTATAATACTAACGTTTGAACCTATGCGTACTTGTTGTTTCAATTTGTAAACTCGGTTCATTTGTGGATGACTGGTGTGTGGCAGTAGTAAAAGAGTCACATTGCAGAGCAACTCTCGGCTCATCACTTCATCAAACTCTTGCTGATTTTGTATCAACAGTACTTTGTTACTTTTAGCCCACGACCAACAATGTGCATCTATATACGCTTTTACGGCAGCCTGTGTTGCCAGAGCTTCATCTGAAGCCATATCACCACCAAGATCAACATCAGCTGATATACAGTCAATCATTTGGGTTTCACCCAATTGGAGTGTTGATGAATTAAGTGACCCATTAACAGTGCAATCACTTTGTATGATGGCACCATCAGCAAAGCTTAAGCTATTATCCACCAGCAATGCATTGCGAACACGTACATCCCCTTCAATATCTAATTTATGGCTTGGTGTTTGCGTGCCGATACCAACATTACCTTCTGATGTTATGTGTAGGGCATCGTGGCCATTAGCTTGAATCATTAATGGAGCAGCATCTTTGCCCGACTCAACATTGATAAGATGCTCACCCTCAGTGCCAAATACCGACATAGAGGGCCCCGTTATACGGCTTCCCATTTGCAAAGTACTAAGTAAATTAACTTGACCATGCACTGTTACTGCATTATTGAACGTGGCTGCTGGTGTAACAGACACCTGTGAACCAACCTCTAATCCTTCAATGTTTATACCGCCTTGGAACGTTGCTTGCTTAGCAACTGTAAGGGTATCTCGCAATGACGTGTGATTTTGGACCGAAAGCTCATCATTGAGCCTTACCGAACCTTGGAATGTACTTTCACTTTTCACTTCAACATGGCGATTAAATGTTGAGATACCATCCACTAACAACGTATCTTTGAGATGAACATCATCACTAACAGTTAAGTCCGATCGCAGCTCAACATCGCCAAATATTTTTGCTCCATCCAAGCACTCTAATCGACCAGAGCCGTGCAACGTTCCTTTAAGCTCAACATCACCTCTAAATACTGCATTGCCGTTAACATCCAATGCTTGTGTTGGTGAGTCGGTTTGTACACCAAGCTTACCGCCTTCAATCACAACGGGTTTTGCACCTTGATGGTAAACAGCAAAAGCTTTTGCAAAATGATTTTGGTCAATAGCCACTTGTGCTATACCCGCAGGCATACCTGCTGATTCGTCATCAATAACGCTACTAAAAGGTAAACCAAAGCGCGCTTCTCCTGCGAGTTCGCTATTACCGTACACATTAATGTTACTTCTAAAGCTGGCATACTCATCAACATGTAAACTTTCATCGACCTCTAAGCGCCCTTTGATCCCAACGTCTTTTCTAAACTGACTATCTTCAGCAACATCGAGCGCATAATCGGGTCGCTCAACACCCACACCTAATCGACCGTCGTTAAATACTAAACCCGCCTGGCCTCCCTGCCTTTCAATATAAAGCCCTTGCTTTCCTTGCTCTTGAATATGTAACCGTGCGTTTGCCGGTTTATCTGATAGATTTAAGTCACCCTCTATCTCTACATCAGTATCAAATTGCGCTCCGCCTTCAACAAGTAACGCATTACCGCTTTCAGTGGGCGATATTTTCATACCATCCATAACACTCACATGGCCATTCACTGTAAGTGTATTATCGACGGTCGTTGGACCATTAGCATTGAAGTTATCAGAAAAGGTCACATCACCATCTGTTACCGTTAAGCCATTATGAAAATCAACGGCATCTGTCACAGATAAAGTGCCAGCTAGGTGGCTAGAACCTTGCACAGCTAAGGCATCTTTTTGTTGCTGCGCGCTATTATTCGTTACGCTAAGTGATAAACCATCATCAACTTGAGCCGTGCCATTAACACACAGCTTGTTTTTTAGTTTAGTGTCGCCTTGAACTTCAAGCGCAACCTCTTCACCTGAGTTCGCCTCCCCCATGATCTGCACTTGACCAGTCACACAAGCTTGGCCAGTTAGTGCAAAATTCACATCAGATACTGGTAATGGCTGGTTAATAGCAAGTTGACCGGCAGCCATATAAGTTGCAAAACCTTCAGTGGCATGTTCCACTTTTATTGCCGCTTGTTCACTCAATTGGGTGATATGCACTTGCGAGTTGGCAGTTCTTAATAATGGATTACCAGCAACACCCACCGTTAATTGACCATGAACCTCTGTATTACCAAAAATACCAGCACCGCCATGCACACTAAGTTGTGTGGAAAAATTACTGTTCCCCACAACCACATTCATATCGTTGACGCTAAAAATGGCTTCGTCATTATTGTTCAATACATTAATATCACTGGCAAAATCTACAGAGTGCGCAAACAGCGCATCAGCTCCTACGTGCAAGGACTTCATTGGGTTAGATTCAAAAAGACCTAATTTATCCATCTTACTGGTGATAATAGGCGTCACTGCTTGGCCGTTAAAATGACTGATCTCAACGCCTGAAGGGTTACTTGGACTACTCAATACAGCAAGCTTTGCGTCGCACTCCCAGTTTAGTTGATCATTGTTTGAAGCAATATTAAGCTGATTATAAATCTGCGCTTGTTCAATATCAGCGTGAGTGTTCACCGTTAAACTATCAGTCGTTGTACTGCCAGCAATTAACTGGCCATTTATTGTTGCTGTATCACTATCAAGGTGCTGATTTACTGTTACGCTTTCGCCAGTGACATGTCCCTCAACGCTTAAAGCATCTTTGATTTTAGTTGCTTGGTACACCGTAATTTTTGATTCATCTAGCAATGGGGCATCTGTGACTTTGACAAACTGTGCTGCGTTCGTCGCTATATTTAATAATGACTCTCCGGTGTTACCATTCACATCTAACTTAGCCGTAGCGTTAACTTTGCCCAATGCAAGCTTACCTGATACCGCTAAGCTTCCAGCGTCAATCGGTAATTCATTCACACCCACTGACATTGATTCAGAGACACTAACATTACCTTCAAAGTGACTTTTATCTAGCCCGTTAAGCTTCACATAATGCGCATTTCGTATATCACCAAAAAGCGCATCACTGGCCACATGAAAATCGGCAGCAACATCCGTCGTGCCCACACCAACCTTACCTTCAGAATTAATAAAAAATGGCGTGGTATCGTTGTTATAGTCATCTACTCGCAGCAAGGCATCCATATCACTACTACGTTTTGATATGTGCAGTTTAGCTTGCGTACTTTGCGCATCAATCCCCACACCTAATGTGTCACTTACTTCTAGATGCCTGGTAAATATCGCATTTTCACCTTCAAGCTTGTCGCTAAGTATTGTTTTACCTGTAACCACTAATGTATTGGCACTGGCATTTGCAAGTGTCGATGATACTGACACCACCAAATCTGACGCATCAATTGTATCCGTCACATTAAGTGATTGAGCTGTAACAGATTTTGTGATCTTTGCATCACCAGATATCGTGACTTTAGGTGCTGTATTTTCATCAAGCTCGGCACGTAAGATTTCTGTACTGGCATTGTTAACCAGCAATGCATCAGTATTAAGTTGAACCGTATTCACCTGAGCAGTCGCATTGAGCATACTTGCTTGTACAGTGCCCGAAACTTGCAGCTTTTTATCGTCTTTTGAAAGCGACAATACACCGTCAAACATTTCCATGCTGTCACTATCGAGATTTAGCGTTTGCGTCTCACCTTGTGTCATGCTCAATTCGTTAGCACTTAATTTCAACTTTTCATTGGTTTGTGTATCAGATGTGATAGTCAGAGGTGCAGACACTTCTAATTCACTTTTATCATCTACTTTAACCACTTGAATAGGATCATCTACTTGATTGAAACTAGAGCGGATCAACGCCTCAAAATCATTGCCTGAGGGCGTTTTTAGATCATCAAACTTCTCAATAAGTGAATCGCGGTTTTCCTTTTCAATTACTGTTGTTGCATGCGCAGGTAACGTCGCATTTTGATCATTAAGTGTAGTCATTATGTGTTCCTTAATTAAATTCGATTTGGCGTGCTGTTAGCAACGATAAATTGGTACTTCTCTGGCGAAATTGGATTAATAGCAGAAATAGACACAGGAAAAAGTGGCTTTAAATAAGCCAAAGGCGTATAGCTAATGGCGAGCCGCTGCTGACGGGATGCATGCTCTTGTAGACTAGGGCGACAGATTTCATCAATGTGATGCTGTGCTGTTAGATAAAAAATAGTATCGGCATCAAATCCATCGGGAAAGTTCGCATCGTGGCTTAGGATATTCTCATTAACCGAATCATGTATTTGATCAGCGTTTTGCCCTGTGATAATAAAATCAGTATTTGAATGTTCACTATCGTAGGTATTGAGTAGCTCCACTATGGTGGCTTTTATTGCATTCCAATTACCATGCTGCAGTGCTTGATACGTGAGTATTAAATCTGCAAGCAGCCAATGTGTGTGGCCTTTGTCATCAGTACTTTTGGGTTCAATTAAAAAAGAACTTAGTAGCTGGCTAAGTTGCTCTGTAATATTTAGCAGAGTGTCATTTTGCTCACTAAAACGAGTACGTTGAGTTTGCGCAAAATAATTCAACCAACCATAATATAAGCGTTCAAATAAACTCATCGTTTCTCTGTCTAGCCATAGACATTGCACAGGCATATGCAACGGCGTGTATTCACGGATCGTACGTTGTACAAAATCCTGAAATTCTGCTGTGGCAAAACGAGTTGTCCAATCAGGTAAAATGACATGTAAAGTATCGCTCAGTGCTGGCGTTGTAAGTAAACTCCCTTCAACCAAGTAAAAGCTTTCTCGGTTATGGGTGGCCAATGGCATTTGACCAGGGTGCGACATACCAAGGCGGCGCATAATACCCTTAGCCATAGAACTGCAATGCTGATACTGTAAAGTTTTAGAAAGATAATCAAAACCACGACAACGATTCTGCCCTAAATCACCAATCTCACTTAGCAAGCGGCATTTATCTATGTACTGACGCAACAATACCAAACGCTCAAGCAATGATTCATCAGGGTTAGGATCTCGTTCATCTTTTAAGCTTGGTGCATAAAGCGCAAATACCGCTTTGTATTTTAATAAATTACTATCAACAGGACGTTCAGCAAATCGCGCTAGTAAATGGTCTACGCTTTGATTTAATCGTGTCAATTGTGCAATAGAAAAGTCACTCTCAAGGCTGTGTTGCATGCCCCGCTGCCTGTAATTAAGCGATTGAGTATCTAACAAATGCTCAATTCCACTTATTTCTTCTAGCGCCTGACTTAATTGCGAATGCGGTAAAGTGCAAGCATGCTGCCAAAATACGTCGACCTGTTGAGCATTTAACGACTCACTAGCCAACATACAATCGAGTAACTTACCCAAACTTTCAAATGATTGCGGCTTTGGAAGCGAGAGAATATCGGGTAAAACATCAAGTTGTTTATGCTGATCTGCCAGTATTTGATCAAACAGATGTAAATACCCTTTAAACTGTAGTAATCGAGCCTTTTCAGTACTATCAATAGCTTCATTTAAGGTGTGCTCTGCAACAGCATACACTTGTGGAAGTTCATTCTGTAATGAACGATAGTCACTTAATCCTAAATGCCCTGCTTGCTCAAATTTAGGTAACATGACTGACTGAGTAACTTGAGGAGCTTGATTAAGCACCTGCAAACCTTGGCGTATCAGGGTTTTTTCTTGTTCGGTTAGCTGATATGACTGACCATCAATCAGTAAATTTAAGCCATTAAAAAAATTATCTTCATCAAAGCCTAATTGCGCAATGTTAACGATTTTCTCGTTATCATCGCTACCAAATTGAATTTGCCAAAACTCATAACCATCTTGAGCATTGTAGTTCCCATCCGCATTATTCTGATCGGCTAAAAACCGAAACGCGTTAACGCGCTCTATGTTTTCATACCCATGTAATACACTTAAAATGTCTGAGCTAAACAAGCGCACGCTATAAGATGACTTATGTAAGTCTTCATCTAGTACAAAGCCATGATGTAATTTGGGTCCTTGATAGATTTGCCCAGTACTCATGCCAAGTTGTAATAACTGCTGCGCAGAATACTTAGGGATATCAGGGGAGATCTCCCGACCGATTAACGTATACAAATCCGTTAATAAAGCCACTAAATTATCAACATGTTGTAATGACAAGGTCATGCCTATTGTCACTTTACTGACGTCATAAAATGTAATATCACCTAGTCTATGGTTCACGCATCGAGCTTGGCTAAATACACGACTAATCAGCTGTGTTACATTTGTTTTTTTGTCGTCATTAGTTGAGTACAACAGCACATTAAAATCTAAAACAGTGGCATTTGAGTCTTCGGTTTGACGCGATATAACATGTACATTTTTAACTTCTAGTAAATCTAAAATAAGGCGTCGATAGTCATCTTCTGTCACGCAGTGACTAAATAACACTTGCTCGGGCTCGTAAAATTTAACACTCCCCCCACTATGTGGTTGCGCTAATAGCTCCGGAATTGGATAGTCCAACTTATAACTGAGATCAGACAGCACATACACCAACACTTCTAGTACCGTTACACCAGGATCAAAACGGTTGTGATCGGTCCAGGTATTGGGCGCGAATTGTTGTATTCTAGCTATGCCTTGCTGACGCAGTGCCTCTAAATCTTGCCCCGTATTTCTGGGCGCAATATTTAAGATCTGCAGAACTTGATTGTCCATAACATTCCTGAATTAGTCATATGAATAACTACAAGACGCACGCATCCAAAAACTGTGAAAATTAATTTCAATTATTTTGTAAGCGGCCGTTTAATAATTAATTTAGTGGGGGAATACGGGCTTATTGAACAACAAAATCCAGTTCAATTTCCCATTTGCCAATACCTTCAAATACATCGCCTAAGGTATTAGCGAGGGCTATTTTGTGATTGCGAGCAGGCACTAAAATATCATGTGCATTATCGGCGCTAATTACGCTGTATTGTTTCTCAGTTTGACCTTTTTTAGTGGCACGGATCACTTGAATCATATCCACTGCAGGGTGGGTTTCTAGCACTTGTGCTATTGATGCTAAATAAATAGTACGCTCAAGCGGTTTATCTAATTTATTCCATGGTGTTAGTGAATCTACTACCATCTCGTTCAGGTCAATAACAGTGCTTTGAATATCGTATAATGGATCAATTTTTACGATCAATTCCAGCTGTACTTCAACATAATTTGGATCATCTATTTCAATTGTTAAGTTTGGTACAGACAACGCATTTACCTGCTCCCTAACTTGTCGCTTAAGATAACGCGGCACCTTGGGCTGCAACACCGTAACATCATAATTAAGCGGTACAACTACAAGCGATAAACCAGATGCATTAACCACAGGACGTACCGAATGCAACTGCGGGAAAGTTTGTAAAACGAAGTGCTCATAATCCCACCCGCTTAATAAGCGCTGTCGATGATGTAATCGTTCACTCACCCGACGGTCAAATTGCACTGTTTTTTCTGCTACTTTGGCATCAAAAGAAGCAAAAGGCTGCAATACTTTATCAACGTTAGGGTTGGGTAATAGCAACTTACTAATAGACTCACTGGGTAATGGTTGATCAAAATGAGAGGCGTCATTACCTTGGCTGGTTAGAGTCACCTTCATACCTTGCGCAAACACCCCTTTGAGTTTGGAGTAAATAGGAAAAGCATTAACGAAGCTACTCGGCACTTCAGTTTGACTATGATCTACCGTGGCGCGTAGCCAAAGCTTACCATCGTGATTAAATGAACCGTCTTGTGTCAGTTCAGGTAAATAAAATACCACTAACCCCGAATCGAGTAGATCATAAGTGCTGTCTCTGAGGATGCGTCCCTCACCCGCTTGACCTTGTGATTCTTCACGCTTGAAACGATGCCAAGTACCTGCGTTAAAGTACTCCCATACAAATAACGGGTTATCACCCATGTTATAACCATCAACGGGGTCAACCTGATAGTACATACGCACTTGCCCTGGCGTATTGACTTGGCTAAGCGCTATATACAAATAACCAAATTTTTCTATTCTGGGCAGTAAAGACAATAGGCTTTGCTTGTTTAATTGCTCAATTGGTCGCCCTACAGGAGTTATATGCTCTAAAAAAATAGGATTACCCACTGTCAGCGCTGATGAAGTAATACTTTCACTCTCATAGTGTAAAGTTAAGCTATCAAGAGTTGGGGTGTAAGGTGCATTCACTAATACAGGGTTATTTGAATTAGCATTCTTATAAGCAAATAGCTCAATCACTTTGGTATAATCTTTGTGGGCAAAATCTTGCTCTGATAACTCTAAGGTATAATACTTAGGCCATTTACTAGCTGTTGGCTCATCAAGAGGTAATAACTGATAGTCACGCAATGCATTATTATCGTTATACACAAAGGTTAGTGTGTTAATAGCGATATTATTTTTTACTTCAGGCAACGCGCCCGAATCTTCATTATAAAACAACTCAAGATGCGTTTGCGCATCACTTCTCGCATCTGAGCGAGAAATATTCACCACAGTGTGTGGCCAAGTTAAGCAGTGGCAATCACTTGAAAACAGTGTTTCCACCAACAATTCAATGCCTTCACAAGGTTGATCAATACCACATGAGGCGCTGCTATCAAAATAGCGTTCATCTAGACTATGCTGTGCACTGTAATAATAACTGTAGGCACGATAATAATTATCAAAATTATCGGGTCTATCTAACCATGCAAACTCGACATTAGCATGAGTGATATTTTTGATAACCAGTTCGGGGTGAGTAAAATGAACTTTAGACGCCAACCTTGGCGTCAGACCAAACGGCTCAAATGGCTTTGAGGTATCTAAATCTATCTCGCCATTATTCGCAACCACGCCACCTAGACCGCTCACTTGTGTAGTTAAACTCATTTGTGAGATTGTGAAACTATTAAAGCGCGTAAATACACTCGAATCATCACTATAGAGCAGATAGTAATAATCATTTTTAAGTACCAAAGCAATAAAAGGCAGGGCTTTATCTTCGCCAATAGGCGTATCTTCTAATGGTGTTATGGCAGGAAACAAACTATTGAATGTTAATTGCAGATGCTGTTCAACAACGCTCAATTGAGCTGCATCGATTTCTTTTATCCCTTCACTGGTTGAAATATAGAAGTCAAACCAAGTTAACCAATTTTGTAACAGTGCTTGTTCTCCAAAACCTAAGCTGACGATACGTTCACCGCCACTTAAAAATAAATCTTGTGAGGCAATTTTAAAGCCAACCTCAACACTTGATGACACTTGTTCAGCTAGCTTTTGCCCAAAAGTAGGCTCGCTTTGCTCAAGTAATATACTCTGCTCATTATCAAGTAATACTTGCTGATTTAAACTGATTCGGTCTGAAGACTTGATTTTATTAACAGTAGCAACATAATCCACTTGCGCTTTGCTAATAGTCACTACTTCATCAGTACTGTAAATAAGAGGGGCTCCCTCTGCATCTTTACCACCATCAAATTGTGTTCCCGCAGGTAAAGTCAGCATATCAACATTATTCAACGACATTACTAAATGCGCACTGTCTGCGCTTTCTGATAACGGCTCAAAGCGCAACACTTCGCCATAAAAATGATCTAAATGCCGCGCTACAAATTGATTAAACTGAGCATTACTGTGTTGTAATAAATCTATAAAGGTGAGTAATAACGCCATATCAGGACGACTGGCTAACTGTTTAATATGTTCATCCGCGTTACCATGTTCAAGTAGCTGCGCAAGACCCGCAAGCTTTTCTGGCTCGGGTAGTAGGTTTTCCCATGTGCCATTAGCTGATAATACACGCTCATCGATATAGTTTACTTGTTTGGCCAGCACAGATAAGTACTTCAACCAAGCGTCTACAGTACGCGGCTCTATGTCAAAAAAAGAACGAGATAACGCTTTAATATGCCGCCCTAGTTGACTTCGTCCCACTTCACTTGGGTTAACTGTATTAAGCGTCGCAACGGTGAGGTTGTTGTTAGACTTCAAAGTCATGATAGTACCTTGATAAGTAATAGATTTAATTAAAATGCAATAAAATAAAGCGTGCTCACAAAGATGACAGAACGTACTTTGATAGTGGCTAAACTGACTGCTCAGTCAAGTAGAATGGAAACACCATGTTGCTACGGCTGTTGGTTTGCCGTATCACGTAGTTAAGCTGAATTAACAGCACGCCGTCGTACAATTCGCTGCTATCAAATTCGATGGTTTGCAGAGTAATACGAGGTTCATGATTAAGTAACACGGTGGCAATTTCTTGTCTTAGTTGCGATAAACTCTGTTCATTCGCATCAGCAAATGAATAACTCGAAAGACCAGAACCCATATTGGGCGACAAAGGCCGCTCTCCGACTAAGGTATTTAAAGTCAAATGAATCGCTTGTTTAAGTAAGGTTTCACCGCTATCCATACCAGGCCCTGTGGCGGGGTTGCTAAACTGCACGGGAAAGCTCCAGCCAGTTCCTAGAAAAGCTTGATTTAACATTGCTGCTCCTTTTAGCCTTAATTTGAGGTTATTTTACATCCACACCTTTGCCTTCTAGTGTGATGCTATCTGAAGTTTTAAAATTAATGGCTTTTGCCACCTCTAAGGTAGACTTATCTTTGCTTTCAATCATTAATGACTCCCCTGCAACCAAAGACGTCATATCTTTTTGGGTTAGTTTTAAGCCTTCTTTAGCGTCAAAAGTGATGGTGTGATCGGCGCTACTTTGTAGTGTAAGTAGCGGCTCTTTTAAGGTGAATTGCAACGCTAATGCTTGCTCTTTAAAAAACAATCCGCGCTGCTCATTTTTATCATCATATTCAAATGGTGGCTTTGCTTTGGGGTTATGACATGCACCTAAAATCACAGGGTAACGACTATCGCCCCCAATAAATCCAACCATTACTTCTGTATCTATGTCTGGGGGCAGAAACAACCCCTCTTCAGCTCCTGAGAAAGGACTGGCTAACCGTGCCCAAAGTGGTTTTTCACCACTGGCACTGGGTAATAAAACTGGGATACGGTGTAATGCTTGTGCATCGGCTTTAAATGCAGCTACTTTCCCTATCAATATTGGGGTATAACTTGGTTTAGCATAGTCTGACCAAATACTTAGCGTTAAAGGAACACCCAGTATGAATTCACTAAACCAGCCATCACTCGACAAATGGTGATGAATTTCACCCACCACATAATCACCACTATATTCCTTTCCCACTCCAGAGAGTGTCAGTGCATCTAAATGCTTGACTTTAGTAAGCGCTTTTTGCGCAGACATATCTATACGTACATGCCCTTGGTACATATCGAGTAATCGATAATATTGCTCAGCACCGGCTTTAGCCGCCAACTCTAATTTTTCAATAGGTGCTTGTGATAGGCGTAAAGTATCAGGTAAAGCCATCGCCGTATCTGCATCACTGTGAGTTTTAAACTTAGCAGCCGGCATGACTGGATCAGCATTGTCGTAGAGTTTTTGTTCTTTTATATCCCAACTACTGTATTGCAGTTTTTTAAGATGCGAACTCACATCACAGTGCAAAGCGAAATCAACACAGCCATCCATTGCCACGTTAAATTCATGCGCAGTGGGAGTGTGTTTTGCCAAATCAACAACGTGATTTTTGCCATCGTTAAAAAATGCAAAACCATTGCACAGCACTCGGCGCATAAACACCGCCCATGGCTGTTCATCCACCACTAAAAATTGGTGATGTTCAATTTTACTGGCCGCTATAGTGCCAGGCGTTGCACCGTATGTAGTGAGTAAATCACTGAGAATATCGCCGTCTTTGGCTTTTTCATCATAGAGTTTACTCATGGCACTTTGACACAGCTTAATTGTATCGGCTCGAGCTTCAATATGCATAAATGGTTGCCGTTCAAAGCCTATACCTTGAGCAGTAATAACACCGCTAAATAGTACACTTTGTTCGCCATCACCAAAGCCGGCTTTTAGCTCTATCGCTTTACCCATAGTGAATAGCCCTTCATCAGTTTTAGCAAAGGTTTCTTTGGCCATATCACCGTCGTCAATTACTAAACTCAGATGCGCAATTTGATTAACGCCGTTTTTTACAGTTGCTTCTCGCAAGGCAAATTTATCACTGATTTTGTTGCCCTCTACGGCAATGGTATATCGCAAATCCATACTAACGCTCCAACGGCGGATAAATGATTTGCGTACCCACCTCAGCGCTACGAATAGAAGGTAGACGATTAACCATCGCCACCTGATGTACAAACTGTTGGTTGCCGTATATTTTTGCACTTTGCACAAGCACCGAACTGCCCGCCTTATGTTGGATAACATGAGTTAAGTCGGGAGAACTTTTACCTGATTTAAGTTTCATTTCTTTTTCAGATAAACACTCCACCACACAACAATGAACTTTGGCTTTTAAACGGCGTCCTTTGTTATCTACCAGTTCAGTTTCCACTTTAGTGGTGCATAACATGCCATCAAATGTCCCACTTGGGCCATGATTAAGTACCATATTCAATGGTTGGACTGTCACATAAGTGGGTTCGTGTGTTTCACTCTGAACTGCGGTGCCATACTTCAACAAAGTTTGGATGTTTTTTTCTGTTTCTATGTTCCCTTGCAACTTTGCTAGTAATTCGGTGGGTAAATCAATAATGGTGTCATCTAGCAAAAAGGTCACCGATAGCTTTGAAGGCGAAGACTTTTGATATTGGCTTGCGCCGCTTTCGGCGCCTATCGTTTGTGATTTTTGAATACTGTTGGAATAGCTGGTTTGCAACGATTTTGCATCATACGCAAGTGTCATCTCAGCCAGCTGGTTACCAGAGCCACGCTCTATTTTACTATAAAAGGTCACTTTACATAGCGGTGACCCAGCCGCATTTGCGCCAATACCTATCATTTTTATGGCCTTTTTTGTTTAGTAAATTGCTGAAACTGCTTGTCTATGTAGCGTTTTAAAGATTTTTCGATTTGTTCAACTTGGTTATTAATAGTCCCAGTATTTTCGCCTGTGCTAGTACTTTGTGATTGCGGCCTATCGCCATCAGGTTCACTTTGTCCAGATAAACGAGCTTTAACATGAATCGCATCACATTGAATTTCCATTAGCATCACCTTGTCTTTAATGTGTTAAGTAAAAGGAATTGGCACTGTCACCAAGTTTTGATAGCTAAACGTAATAGACTCAATGAGTACATCGTTACGCGTTGCATCTAGACTGTCCCACTCCCAACTTTCCATAAATGCGCGAGTGACTAGCCATGCTTTTGTGGGTAGGTTGTTATCGCTAAGTAAAGTGATCAAAATATCGTTGCGAACCGCAAACTGATTCCACTGCGGTAAACTAATAAAGTTTGTTAATTCCAAGGTGCTACCAGTGCGCAGTACACCACGTTTCAAAGTTAAGGTGCGCGATTGTTTATTACTGCCTACCGTTGCTCGATTACCGTCATACTCAATGTTGCGATTAACTTTTAGGCCACTGATTTCCTTAAAAAAAATATCTATCGGATTCGGTATAGCCGCTGATGTAATTAGCGCAGCAAAGCGGTATCCCACCATAGGTGTTGTTAGTTCTTGAATCATAGTAATGTCCAAAAAGGGCACTAACGTGCCCAAGACAAGGAGAATAAAATTAGTGGAATTCGATCTTAATATCATCGGCCATCATTTCTAACGACTCCACACTGGCTTCGTTTGAGCCACCATTAATACTTGGCGCTGTAAGCTTTTTAGGAAAAGCATTAATCACCTTCCAAGTAACCAATGGCTGTGAACGGTCTTCGTTAGTGAGTGAAATAGTAATGTCTTTTTTATCAACCAAATTTAAGCTAATTGATGAAATCCAATCATAAAACTGACTCTTTTGACGCACTAAACCTCGTTTAAGTGTGATATTCACATCGGTTGATTGCCCAGGCATGTGCTTTTTGCCGTAACCATCTTTGTAAGTAATGGTTTCAACACCAATGTCTAAGCCCGACACTTCAGAAAACGGAATGCTCTCCTCACCAAAACTAACGACAAATCGATATACCGGGATCGGGTATTCTGCTGCAATGTCTGCTGCTGTAGTAGCCATAAAAAACTCCAAAAAATAATAATTTTAGTGCCCAAGTTACAATAAAACTTAGGTAAATAAGTAAATTAAAAAGGCTGATTGAGAAAACATAAAACGTATAAATATGACCCCCAACCAACCTTGGTCGGGTTCGTTAGCCTTCTAAGCTCTTATGTGAGAAGGTTAATACAATAAACTCAGCAGGGCGTACCGCAGCTAAACCAATTTCTATATTCATTACACCATTATTGATGTCGTCTTCGGTCATGGTTTGGCCAAGGCCTACGTTTACAAAGAAGGCTTGATCTGGGGTCTCACCAAAGAAAGCACCTTGACGCCATAAATTCTCAAGGTAACTTTCAATCATGGTTTTGAGCTTTAACCAAGTGAAAGGCGTGTTTGGCTCAAACACCGCAAACTGTGTGGCTTTTTGAATTGACTCTTCCACTAAGTTAAATAAACGGCGAACCGATACATAGCGCCACTCATTGTCATTACCAGCAAGAGTACGTGCACCCCAAACCAAAGTCCCTTTACCAACAAAGGTACGAATCGCGTTGATTGATTTACCAGAAATGGCATCAACGTTAAGGCTCTCTTGCTCAGTGCTATCAATAGCAAGCGTTGGCGCAAGCACTTGCGATAAAGCTACGTTAGCAGGTGCTTTCCATACTCCGCGTTCTTTGTCGGTTTTAGCGATAATACCCGCAACGGCAGGTGACGGAGGCAATACGAGATAACTTTTTGCTAACGCCGCCTTAGCTTGATTATAAATTTGCGCGTTATAATCTGTATTTGTACTGTCATCATTACCTAGTACAGATAGCATCACATCTTTGTAAGTTATAGGGTCTGCTGTTTCATCTTCTACCACCTTAACAGTCACGTTTGCTTCATCGTAACTGCGTGCGATAGTCGTCTTTAAATATGGGTAGTAAGATGCACCATATTTTAAACCCTGCGTTACTTTGGCGCGCAAACGTTCAGAGTCATGAACAATTGCAGTAGTCCCAGCAGGCGTTTCTTGCATTTGCACATCAACTAATGCAAAACGGTCCATGCGTTTTTCTGCATGTTTAAGCGCCTTATTTTGCACCTCGTAGTGGCCAACTTCGTCTAAACCAATTGCTTCTGGAGATGAAATAAGTGTTACTTCATCAACCTTATTTAAAAGGTCAATGCCAGCGCTATAAGACTCTTTTGACGCAAGTGTACCTGCCATACCAATAGAAACGACATAACACGCCCCACCACCATTAGCAAAAAAGTGACTAACTGCTTGATGAAGAAAGAACTTAGCACCTTCTAGTTTTGCAAGATCATCAGCAACAGCCGCTACATTGGTAATATCATAACCTTTAGAGCTAGGCATTAGCGTAAAGCTCTCTTTGTATGGGCCACCAAAGTTTGCTTCAAACTGCACCATGCTAGTAATACGCACAGGCATGTTTAAAAAGTTGGCAGCATCACCGGCTTCATTAAGTTGAGTGGTATGACCAATAAATGCTGGAATTGCCGTTGCCACCTCTGCGACTGACGGCGGTAGAATTGATTTTTCTCTAACGTAGACGTCAGGGGTTTTATATTGAGACATAGTATTTCCTTTAGTTAATAGAACGCATTCTTAAACGCCGAAATGGCAAGAATTAGGGATTGAGCACCAAGCAAGCCTTTTATCAATGCCTACCCACCAAATAAAATGGATAAACGCCTGGCGGATCCTACTTAGTACTCAAAAGACTTTATGGGTTAACCCACGGCTCCGCCTCATCAGTCACAACTGATGGCAAAATAATTGAAACTTACTTAGAAGAAAATTTGAGTTACCTCACAACCAGCTTCATCTGTCACGTTAAGGCCTGTTAACCTTTTAAGATTACAGCTTGTTCTATCTAGGGACGATTAATCACGTTGCGAGGTTTATAACCTAGTGGGCTCGGTAACTGATCTTGCGTTACCCTACTGGCTTACATCCATGTAACAATAAATTGAAACCAAGCAACAAAGAGTAAATCGCCCCTAGGGCGAACCCAAAGGGCTACACATGTTTGGTTTTTTATACTGCGTTATCGCCTATTTATAGGGAATAACGCAGCATAGGCGCTGCGCTGCGTTGCCTACAAACCAAACATACCGCTGTAAATTCAACCTCGAAAGGTAAACAGCCCTAATAACAAGTTTATTTATATTGTGTTCAGAAGACGTTGTTCGATAAGAAATGTGAAAACTAATTGAAATATAATTTTGTAATGCATTATTTTATAGCTAGCGAGAAACACCTTTGAGTTTTTCAACGGTTCGTAAGCCCGCTAACCCCAACATGGCCAAAGTAAGCTCCATCATGACGTCGAGTGGTAATTGTGGAGTACCAATCTCTGGCAACAACCACTGCAATATAGGATTAATAACAAAGGCAAATAAAAAGCCAAGGCCGCACACCCACATTAAAAAAGGCCGGGCACCCGCCACAAATAAACTACGGTGAGATGCTTGCACTTGATTAATTTTTGCTTGAACTAAATTAGGTTGCTGCGCTACACGTTGTTTGAGAATATCTAAATTTAGCGTTTCTTCATCACTAGTAAATAACTCATCTAGTATTGAGCCGATTGCGTTAATAGGCTCTTGTGCTTTGGAAGAAAATAAAACCGATAACAGTCCCATCATTTATTCTCCTGCTTTAAATTAAATATGCTTTTTTACTGATGAAGAGTAATAACACTCCACGAACTAAACAACTGTAAGCTTTGTCTGCCCTGCATCAGTAAACTCAATAGTAATATTGATCATAGGTACGGGATCGGGTACACCTTGTGGACTTTGCGCTGGTTTTGAAATTTGTAGTAGCGCCATTATTTGCGTGTCTTTGGTGACTAGCGCTGTTTTAGACTTACCTTTAACCGTTAAATTTGGCTTACCAGAAATGACTTTACCCATCGCAATACCGCCCTTAAAAGCAGCGTTATCGTAGTTTGACTGAAATTTTTGCAACCACTGTTTTACATCATCCTCAGTGAGCACTGCTTTTTTACCTTGTGAGAATTTGTTTTTAGTCGCAGTTGGAATTTTATCACTGGTTTTTACTAGCTGCTGGGCGCCATTAACTGTAATTTTAATCGCAGCACCATCCACACATACAAGCGGCATAACCATCCCTTACTCAAATAAAATAAATTGCATACCTGAACAGACGCGTGAAAAGTAAAAATGTGAAATCCAACATTATCACAATAAATGAAAGTACAATCATGTAGGAAATTTAAGGGGTCAGAGGAAGTTTAAGGGGTCAAATCGCTTGCTTCATAATACTGTCAAAAATAGCATCTAATTGTTTTGAAAATTGCTTATCCTCTCTGCGCTTTTTTCTTATTTGATGAGTAATAAAACTCACAGAGCCACTATGACCAAGGTTAAAATACTCTGCAATATTACTTAACTTTTCAGCCAAAACCTCTTGGCAAAAATACATGGCAACTTTACGTCCTTCAAATCCTTTGCTTGGCCCTTTAAGCACACTGGTAATTTTAGATAGCGGGCAAGCATAATAATCAGCAACCGCCATAACCACCTCATTCATTGTGATATTCGGTTTTAGTTGCTGTAAAACCTCAGGTTCGGGGCTATTTATAAGCTGAGTGTTTTTCAACCAACGTTTAAAACCATCACTGCCCAAAACCGATGCAATATTACCTTTGTCGTAAAAGTCAGTGAGTTCATCACTGCTACCTCGTAATACATAAGCTTTGTACTGCTTAAACTTGTGACGATGACCCAGTATTTGATAAGTAAAGTCGCGCGTAAGCCATTCTGGTGGTTTTACTTTCCCGATATAAGCTGGGTAGCTCGACCAAGAATAGTGCGCTAAGTCATCCACCAGCGGCATAGTCATATCAATAGGATTACGATGGATATAGCGGCTTAATTGCAGCAGATACTCATCTTTTTCGACCAATATCGCCTTATACCTCCCGCGAAATAATGGCCCATCGGTATGCTTCAACTTATTATATCGCTGAGTATAAACCCCATTAATATGGCGCATAACATGGCCTAAATTCGCTTTGGGTGTTTCAATCAACAAATGATAGTGGTTCGTCATAAGGCAATACGCATGAATAACGCAATCAAAGCGCGCTTGTGCCTCACCCAATGTGGTTAAAAAGGCTTGAAAGTATAATTCGTCGTGAAAGGTATTTTGCCGTCCGCGCCCACGGTTCATAACATGATAAAAAGCATGTTCGTACTCAATTCGTTGTGGCCTTGGCATTGTGAACTACTTGTTTTAATAATACTCCTTTGAAGGTAGTCGACTCATGTCATGAAGCAAGTGATTTGACCCCTTTTTTTGCTTTCTTTAAACATTTTAACTTAAAATAAATCGTTTTTTCACTACAGCCCAAAAATGGCGTGCTATTTACATAATTTAAAATGAAGCAGCTCCTTCTTTTTCTTTTTCCTTTGCCAAATCAAAACCATATTTAGCTGTATCATTGTATATCTCATCATCAACTGAACGACCATACTTCTTAAGTAATTCTTCGGTGTATTGTGAATAATACCAATTTCCAGAATCGGCTTTAGTCGTTGCTTTTTGATGCCCTTCCCTTCCCTTATAATATGTTTGGAGATCTTTGCGTAAACCCGTTGTTTTTACCCATGGATCAATAATTGTTTGTTCCTCAGGTTTTGCTTTATCTTCATTATCATAGGCAACAGCATAAGCATGGTGTGCATCATATTCTAAACTCACATTATCGGCTTTAGTAGTTCTCAGTGCTTCACTGTAAGCGAGTGCAGCAAATTGATTGCAATTAGCAGCCTTTATGTCAACTGCTAATGTTGCGCGTTTGGCTAAATTAGTGCGATTCTCCCAGCTTCCAGCATGATCTTTATCAATTAAATAATGAATCAGTGCCACGCCTGCATAAGATTTGCCATTTGAAGCAATCACTTCTTTAGTACGATTACCTGAGTTCGGTATCATTGCCCGAGCATAAGAACTGATCGTATTTGCTTCATCTGTAAATTTTTTTAGTTGTAATAAAGCAGTTTTTTTCTGAACAACCGAATTTGTAACTACTCGACTTTTATTTTCTTTTGGCTTCTCTAATTGTGCATACATATCTCAACCCTTTTTAAATTGGCTTTATTTACTGTTATAGGCTGTTTTTAGTTGCCTATAACAATCCCAGATACACCACACAGTGGTGGATGTGGCGTTTATTCTGACTATCTCATTATCATTTCTGGACTTTTAACACCTATTTTGGCTGTTAAAAGTCCACTTTTTTAAACTTCATCTACTTCCCATTAGCGGTGGCTCTTTAATACCCGCATGGGCTGTTAAAGCGCCACTCTTTTGGTCATCTATTCACAACCCGTCAATCTCATCCAGCGGTGAACTTATCCCCTCAAAACCTTTCGTGGTTATGTGCGTATAAATCTCGGTCGTTTTAGAGCTAGAATGCCCTAGCAATGCTTGGATATATCTCAAGTCAGTACCTCTTTCTAATAGGTGTGTAGCGAACGAATGCCGCAAAGTATGCAGCGATGCTTTTTTGTGGATTTTTGAACTCTGTAATGCTCGATAAAAAATTTTTCTTAGGCTGGTAGCTGAGAGAGATAAGGGGTCAAGTCACTTGCTTCATAACACTTGAGAGAGATAAGGGGTCAAGTCACTTGCTTCATAACACTTAACTTAAAACAAAGCTTGTCAATTCGACATGACGCTCTAACTTAGTCACATACTCTCTGCTCTTGCCCCTATCACATCGGCTTCATGTTCTAATTTTGGATCATCATTCACCGCTTGCCCTGCAAACTGGGTAGTGGCTTGTACGCGACCTTGCATTTGCTGGCCAATGTGAGCAAGCTCATGCCCTAAATGGCGGTCTTGCCCCGGGCTGATGTGTACTTCTCTGCCTTGGGCATAGGCGTGGGCATTAAGTTGCGCGGGCTTGGATGAGTTGGTATGCACAGCAACGTGGCTTAAATCGACGCCCATCATGCTGCCTACGTTGTCTTTTAAACGCGTTTCTCGGCTTATTGCTTGGCGTTGTACGGGGAGCGTGTCGTGTTCTTGCTGCTTTTGACTAAGTGACTGGTACATAAAAATTCCAAGGTATAATAATAGGTTAAATGAAGCTGCCGTATATAAGATGTCAATGAATAAAAAGCAGCATTAATGCATTTTAATAATGTAACGAATCGGTTGAATGGGGTTATCCACCAACGGTGCCAAACTAGGAGTACCGTTTAGGCCATCGCAGGCTAAAAAGCCGTCGGGGATTTGTGCGCCGCAGTAGAGTAAAATACAGCCAATTGGCACGCTAACTTGTTGGGTATTTGCGTTAGCCGCACTGTAGTTTGATGTTTCATAAACTCGGCTGGTTGGTGTTGTGGCGCTTGATGAAGGGGCACCGAGTAGCTGCCCCTCTACAATTAAATCGCCTTGAATACACACACTTTGTTGAAAAACTGCATTGTTATGATGGTGTTCTTGCAGTAAAAAGGTCAGTACTTGCCCCGCTGCAGATGACTTCTTCGTAATGCCATCATCACTTTGAATAAACGCTGCATCTAAAAACTCGGCAAACTGCGCCTGGGTTGGTTTTGCACCTGTAATGAAGTAGTGTTTTAGCTTTTCTCGAAAGGTCGTAAACATGGCTTAGTTGTACCGTATAATTACGTGATTACGCAATTACACGCTCTTGCCATATATCGTTGGAGAGGTTGAATATACTGTGTTTTTGTACTAAATCATTTTCAACTAATTTAAGTACAACAACGGCAACATCGCCTAAATATCGTTTTAAAGCAGGGTCTAGGTCGTACGTTTTAAAACCAGCCCCATCATCAAAAATGGTGATTGGATAAATACCGCGATCAGAACCATTTTTAACCAAAAAGTAATCCCCCGTGTAAAACTCTGTTGCGCCAAACATGGCAGGCTCAACCGGGGTCACTGGAAAGTCATCACTAGCGGCGACTACACGACCAGCATAGCCAAGCACATCTGCAATATCTTCTACCCTGTGTAAGTCAGTTGTTTGCATACCTAAATATTGGTTCATATCAGCACGAACCTGATAAATAACACTATTTAATAAGTTTAGGCTTCTAGCTTTATTACTATCACGAGCACTCAGTTCTTCAAGTTTTTGGATCACGTTTACAAAATTATTCATAGGGTTTTCCTTTTAGAGGGAGGGGGTGTTTGAATTGATGACTAAATTAATAACTGGTTGCCTTAGAGAAAGAATTTGCCAGTTGAGTCATAGGAATAAAAAATGTCATTTACTTTGTATAAATCATAATAAGCATGTGAGCTGTTGAGCAATATTGTAAGGCTGGAGTTATCTGCAAATTTAAGAATAACTTGGCTGTTTGTCCCCCAAGTTCCACTAAAGTCCTGCACCCTAAAATAGGTGACTTTTTCATCAATTATAGCTGTCAATGTAGTGTCATCTGTAAGATCTAAAAAATGAATGGAATTTGCGTCAATAGTAAAGTCAGTAGTGTGTACTTGAGGGTTAATATTAAGCATTTGGTTTTGAAGCTGTTGCCCAAGCGAAGTTAAGTTTTGCTTTAATAAAGCACTATCAATAACCTTATCAACTCTGCCATTAGCGAGATCATTAGCTGAAGCGAAATTTACACTGAAGCGGTTTTTACTCTGTATAAGCCCATCACCAACAGTCACTAAACTGGCTGTCATTTTCCATTGATACTCAAAATCAGCATCATTATCGTAAATAGCCCTAAGCATAAATGCTTGATCTTTATAAATGTCACCTTGAGTTATGATCACCGCATCGCCGTGAACCATGTCAACAGGTTCATAGCGGACTACAGACTGTAAAGAAAATGAGCTTGATAGTTCATTTACTTGCCATATGCGGTTTTCACTCTTATTCGTTTGGGCGTTCAATAACACCAAATCACCATCAACAAGCATATAACCATCAATTTCACTAGGAACGTTATCAATATCGATGTTTTGTGTTGTCTCAACACATGCAATCAGCAGCGGCAACAAATTGGGGCATGTAAGCGCTTCTACTTTTTGATTTAACCAGCCACCGTGTTGTGCGGTAGTCAGCTTGCTTGTATCACCCATTTGAATATCTGCAAACGTTGCAATGGGTAAACTAGTAGTTTGAATATTAGATAACCTAGCCCCATCACCAATAAATTCACCTGCTTCAATGCGCGAATCCGTCACCGTTCCCGCTTGGGTTAAGTCAACTTGCGAAGGGAGATCAATCTGAGGTAAGTTTATAAGGCCAGATCCATCACCAATAAATTCACCTGCTTCAATGCGCGAATCCGTCATCGTTCCCGCTTGGGTTAAGTCAATTTGCGAAGGGAGATCAATCTGAGGTAAGTTTATAAGGCCAGATCCATCACCAATAAATTCACCTGCTTCAATGCGCGAATCCGTCACCGTTCCCGCTTGGGTTAAGTCAATTTGCGAAGGGAGATCAATCTGAGGTAAGTTTATAAGGCCAGATCCATCACCAATAAATTCACCTGCTTCAATGCGCGAATCCGTCACCGTTCCCGCTTGGGTTAAGTCAATTTGCGAAGGGAGATCAATCTGAGGTAAGTTTATAAGGCCAGATCCATCACCAATAAATTCACCTGCTTTTATGCTTGAATCCGTCACCGTTCCCGCTTGGGTTAAGTCAATTTGCGAAGGGAGATCAATCTGAGGTAAGTTTATAAGGCCTGACCCATCACCAATAAATTCACCTGCTTTTACACTTGAATCAGTGACTAAGCCACTCTGCGTTAAATCTATTTGAGGCGGTAAATGATTGTTGGCAATATTCGTGATTTGTGCGCCATCACCAATTAATTCACCCGCTTTTACACTTGAATCGATGACCAATCCACTCTGCGTTAAATCTATTTGAGGCGGTAAATGATTGTTGGCAATATTGCTTATTTTTGCCCCATCACCAATAAATTCACCTGCTTTTACACTTGAATCGGTGACCAATCCACTCTGCGTTAAATCTATTTGAGGCGGTAAATGATTGTTGGCTATATTGCTTATTTTTGCCCCATCACCAATTAATTCATCCGCTTTTACACTTGAATCGGTGACCAATCCACTCTGCGTTAAATCTATTTGAGGCGGTAAATGATTGTTGGCAATATTCGTGATTTGTGCGCCATCACCAATTAATTCACCCGCTTTTACACTTGAATCGGTGACCAACCCACTCTGCGTTAAATCTATTTTCGACGGTAAATGATTGTTGGCAATATTCGTGATTTGTGCGCCATTAGCTATAACCTCTTTCACTTTAAGCGATGAATTTTCTCCAATTTGAGTTAAATCTATCTGCTCTGGTAAACGATCATTATTGATACTGCTTGTTGCCGTATCAATTAGATCCCCAAATTCTTGTTGAGTAGGGATATCACCACGCTGAAAGTAGCTTTTTAATCGTTCATTGAGTTCTGAAGTACTCATAATATTCCTCTGTAATCTAATAAATAAATGATGATTTCAGCCGCTGAGCTGAATGCTCAACAACTGCCGATTAAATTATGGGATCTGTTAGGTAAAATAATTGAGGTTAAATTAAGCTTTGTTATCTAAGAGTTTATTAATTTCTTTTACTATTGGCAGTTGTACTGGCTCAAATACTGGCATAGGCAAAGAGAGCGTATAGAGAATGGTTGCTTTAGGCGTACTCCCGAGTGCCTGCCATACTTGCCCTGTTACTTTTTCACTGTACTCATTACCGAATATTTGGCTGCGGATACCATAAGGTGATATATCAATTTGTTGTGCGAGTAGTAACTCTTCAGGTAGAAAATCGTACCGTCCTATACCTGCAATTAAATAGCCCATGATCAAATGCTCTATCGCAGCGCTTTGCTGTGGGTTTTTACTCCAAACGGTTAGCATATAAGTCAATGACACAAATTTAGGCTCAATGAATCGTGTACGGTGAGTTTGCGTAAAATTTATTTGCGTACGAGGTGGCTCACTTTGACGACGCTGAATATCTTCAGTTATACCAACTAAATAACAATTTATTGCGGGGTCGCTGCCTAAACCAGTAGTAAATTCATTATCTGGCGCTTGAAAGCTCAATACAATAGAAGTATCTACTACATCATCGTTATTATTGAGCGATAAAACTTTGTCTTTAATAAACGAATCAAGTGCCTGTTGTACTTTATAAATTAAGGTTGCGTCCATTGTGCCCTCCCGTTAACCACGTTGATAAAGATTGCTGGGTCATAAAGCCGGCATGTTGTTTTGAGAGTTCTCTATGTAATGCATTGGCAATCTCGGCTCGACTAATCAACTTTTTGTCAGCGATCAAACTTTGCAACAATGCCATTTCGCAGATATTGATTATTTGCGCAGCACTGAGCTCAAACAATGCTGCAAGTTGGCCAATGCCTTGGCATAAATCACTATCTGCATTGGTGCTTAAATTACGCTGCCAAATATCAACGCGCTGCTGTTTATCAGGTAAAGTAAACTCAATTACCCCTTGAAAGCGACGTAAAAATGCCTCATCAAGGTTACTTTTAAAGTTAGTACTTAGTAACAACAAGCCCGTGTAGTGTTCCATACGCTGAAGTAGGTAACTTACGCCCATATTGGCGTTTTTATCATGGCTTGACTCTACCTCGCTGCGTTTTGCAAAAATCGCATCTGCTTCGTCAAACATGAGTACCGCATTATATTTCTGAGCTGAATCAAATAGCTTAGCTAAGTGCTTTTCAGTTTCACCTATCCATTTACTGGCAATATTGGCCAAATTAACTATGTACAGTGGTAGTTGCAATTCACCTGCAATGGCTTCTGCGGCCATAGATTTACCAGTGCCTGGTTTACCCCAAAATAGCGCTTTACATCCTTGATTAAAACTAGGTAGACGCTGTTGTAATGAAGCTTCAAAATTAATTCTGGCGATTAACTCCTGCAATTGCACCGTAATTTTGTCATTCAATATCATGTCGTCGAGGGTAAAGCGCGCTTGACACAATTTAGCTAGTTCATCGCAGTGTTGACTTTGCGCTGAAAAACACAGCGCTTGCAATGTTTCCCAGTAATCTTGTTCATCACTTTTATCTGCCTTAGCATTGTTTGCTAGCTGCTTCATATGAGGTAACGCTACGGGATATTTAGCCACCAACTGCTGAGCTTGGGCTTTATCTAAATGCGTATGTTGCTCGCTATTACATAACGACAACCAAGCCTCTTTTAATTGTGACAAATTTGGTACTTGTACTTTAATTTTTAATGATTGCGTAAATACCTCGTCAAACAAGGGGCTAGCTGTTGTTGTTATTAACGCCAATTTTGTACATTGCTCAACTAGAGTATTTAATTGAATTAAGTTGTGCTGTAACAAGCTACCAATTTCGGGCCAATACAATAATACTGGTTGCGTTTGAGCTATGAGCTGTAAGCAGGCAAATTCATGCGCTAAATGAGATATGTTGAAACCATTGTTTGGCTCTGCTACATAGTGTGCCAACGTGGTATCGCACCGTAATGCCAACTGCTGAGTATACCAGGCGGTTATTTCATCATTTTCACTGTCGATAATAAGTAATGATTGAGCTGCAACCTCTTCTGGTAAACTAAAACAACTATCAAATACTGGGTCCTGCGCCGTGTCTACTAAAGTAAAGAAACTAAGGTAATCACAGCTTGTAGTACCACATTGCAAAAATTCATGTAAATAAGGGGCAATATTCACTGCGCTTTGTAAACCTATACTCTCATTTGTTAGGTATATTAACCCCCATTTAAACAATGCTGATTTAGGGCCAAATTCTGCTATGGTGTTGTATTTATTTAAAGATTCGTCCACTAATGTTACTAACTTATCTAAACTCAATGTTGGCCCTTGCTCAAACCAACTTAATCCTAAAAATGGGGCTATTACGTCTGGATCTTGAACTTGAATATAAACAAGTGCTAGCAACTTAGTTTCAGAATGAGACAACGAAAATAAATCAGTAAGATGGTTAAACCGTGGCATAAAAATTAGTTTATTTAACTGCTCATGTAGCTCTTTAACAGTATCACTTAGATGTTCATCTTGTGCTTTTAGCGCACTACCAAACTGATAGAGATGATAAGCAACTCGCCGCTCTTGCTCTGAATGAGGCACTTGTAATTGAGGTATAATGGCACTCATATCACTCTCCTAGAGCCATTTTTTGTGCCAGCTCATCAGCTCTCACTCCAACCTGCTTAGCCCATCTAGAGTCAAGCATTTCAGCCGCTGCTAAAGGGTAATTTTTATCTTCCAGTGCCCTGAGCATATTTTTAAACTTACATAGCCCTGCAACCCCAAGATTAAACGCCATATCTAGCAAAATAATCTTTTTAGTTTCATTCAATAATTTGAAAACGCGAATATGCACTGCAACCTGTGCTATAACATTATTAATGTCATTGTTTAATAGGTAATCTACCTCATCCAATGACAAACCTTTATCTTCTAAGTTACGGCCAATACCGATCGTTAATTTTCCTTCGGTACATCTATATGGTTTTAATGATAACCCCTCATAACGCAATAATTGGGCTTTCAGCGTTTGTATATTTGTTTCACTTAGATACGCCATAATTAAACCTCAACAATCGGTTTCAATAGCATTTCAGGTAAAGTTAGCATCATACTTTGCGCTAATCCCTCGACTTCAATTGCGACTAATTGTTGATTACGTCGCTCAACCAGAATACCGCAATACCCTTGTAAACTACCGCTAACAATTTCCACTTTAGTTCCTACTAGCAAACGATTAGACAGCACTTCAACCACTTTACCTGTAGATATAAAACGTTGAATTTTTTTCATTTCTTGCTGAGAAATCACAGCTGGTAGATTATTAAATTTAATATATGAAACGAAACCTGGTAGGCGTTTTAACTGTTGAAATTCATTACCGTCAATATAAACAAATACGTATGATTTAAATAACGGTACGCTTACCACTTTGGTTCGGTCACTCCATTGGCGGGCCTGATCTATTAAAGGCAAAAATGCTTCACAATCACTTTGCAAAAGATTGACCTGTACAGCAAATTTTTTCTCACTATTGGCTTTGGTATAAACCACAAACCACTGCCTTTCATTTTTCATATTAATGCTCCAGCCAAGCTCCGCCACATCAATCCCAGCTAAGGTGATGCGAATGTTCGATTTAAATTTGGGTATCTTGGTCAGATACCCCGTTATTTGAATAACGGGGTATTCATCTGTTTGTGAAAAAGATTTTTTAAATTATTTTGTGGTTACAAGCCAAGAAAAACCGATGACCTGAACATGAGGGCTTATACATACTGTAATGCACTTAGTTTCTTACGAGCCAATTGCACACGCTTTCTTGCATTTTCTTGGCTAATTTGTAATTGGTTTGCTATTTCTGAGTACTCCATTTCATAAATAAATTTATACTGGATCACTTGCTTTAAATCATTAGGCAAATCATTAATGGCATCCATCAACTTCTGATATAGGTGAATACGTTCATACTCACTTTCCAATGTTTGTGACTGGCTCTCCGTAAAATAAAACTGTGTTGAGGAGCTGTTGGCTTGTTTCACTAAATCGCTTTCTTTACTATTTAAGCGATGTATATCCATACAGATGTTATGGGCTATCCGACAAAGCCAAGCAAACATGTTTTCTATTTGAGAGCTGTCTTGTATATAAACTTTAAGCGCTTTTTCACACGCTTGTGCCATGGCGTCTTCAACTCGATCTTGGTCGCTATATAACCATTTATAGCAACAAGCCCGCACTCGTTTTTCATAATCTGACCAAATAACCCAAAACTTTAGGTGGGGATTAGTTTCAAGCTGAACGCTTGAATGGGAACTCCTTGATAAAAACATCATCTCTCCGCTTTAAATTGAATTTACGAAGCGATGACGTAGAACCAAGAGTTATGTGAACAAAAATAAAACAAAAGAAAAACAAAAAAATAACAATATGTAGTTATTTATCATTAATCGGTGTTTTTCTTACTTGTCTGTATTTAAGGAAATAATAGTATTACTTTTTTGATTCGTGTCTATTACAAAGCATTACAACAAAAAAGCGCCAATATATTGCAAGGTAGAGGAGTGATAAAAACTAATAATCGCTTTTATTACTGTATGTAGTTTTAATTATTAGAATAGCGTTATAAATTAAAGTCTGTGAACTTAAACCTCATCAAATAAAACTGCACTGACAAAAAATTAGCAGTTCTAGTCTCAATAGGACGGTTCAATACCTTCTAACTTATAAGTAGTTGTTTTGTTATTTCCGACTTATAAAATATGGGTTAAATGGAACTTATGAAGTAAAGGGAAAGTACTTAGTGAAATAAATTTAATGCTTGATAAGTATTCTAATTCTATATTGCGCGTACTTAAATAAAAGCCGGGAATACGTATCTAGCAGCTTGTCTTATCGATTAAAACCACAATACCCATCTTCACTTGAAATGCGTGCTTCACACTAAATTATCTATAGGATCTGGACTATTCCACCACGGTACATCTAATTTACTCTCGATAAAATACAAGCAAAGGCATTATTGATGTTAAATAGCCTTTAATACCAACTGACATAAGTACCGGTACAATTTAACGAATTCCCCTTCCAATAGCGTTGTTATAATTTTTATTTAAAACAACTAGATATAAAAAATATTACCTAGTCTTTAAGTATTAAAATTTATTTAACCTAGGGCTGCACATGTTTGGTATTTATACTGCTTTATTGCCTATTGATGGGGGTAACCGCACAACATAGGCTAACCCTTACCTAAAAGATAAACAGACTCTAGTTATAGTGCAATTTACCTATCGTTAAATAGACCTCATATCTAAATAACCTGAACTCTGGATAATAAATTTATCTCAAGCAGTTGTTTTCAGCGCTAACTGCGTTTAATTTACTGAAATCTCTAGCTAGAGAGAAATAAACTTAAATATCACTGTAGTTCAATATGTTAGTAAACCTCTTAACCAGAGATCAAATCAGGGCAAGATCACGAACTTTACCTTGACTTAAAAGTATGATCTTATACTCCTTTTTTAAGGAGCATCCCCATGTCTAACATTCAGCTATTTAAATATTTCGAATCAATCGACGACCCTCGCCAACAAGGTAAAGTTGTTCATAAACTATTTGATATCATATTCTTAGCTGTTAGCGCTGTTGTTTCAGGCTGTCAGGGCTGGGAAGAGATTGAAGATTTTGGTCATGATAGACTAGATTGGCTCAGAAAATATGTTCTTCTTGAACAAGGGATCCCTCGCCATGACACAATTGCTCGTGTAATGAGCCGTATTGACATGACGCAATTCCAAAAAAATAGTTGGTAAAGAAGCCGATTACTTACTTGCGGTAAAAGCAAACCATAAAAGGCTACTGTCACAAATAGAAGATGTGTTATTACCTGAGGTAGCACGACAAGCATCTGATGGGCTCTTGTTTAACGAAGCCGATTATCAAAAAAATAGAGAAGAATTTAGGTGCTGTGCAGTGAGCCATAACGTGAGCGGTTTATCAGAAACGATACACTGGGAAGGTGTAAAAACAGTGGGTGTTATTGTTTCTTATAGAAAAGAAAAAGGTAAATTAAGCAATGAGTTATGCTATAGATACTATATTAGTTCAGCGAATTTAACAGCGGAAGAACTCGCGAGAGGAGCACGACAACATTGGCAAATAGAAAATGGATTACATTGGCGTTTAGATGTAGGATTTAAAGAAGATGAGTGTCGAATTAGGCGCGAAGGTGCAGCACCTGTATTTGCGGGGCTGAGACACATCGCATTTAATCAGCTAAAAGCAGAAAAAAGTTTTAGTAAAGGCATGCCCGCAAAACAGAAAAAAGCTATGCGCAGTACAGCCTACCTTGAAACGGTACTGAACGCATAGACTTTTTTCATGCTCTTGCCCTGGAGATCAAATAGAGTAGGTTGGTTTAACCATTGAAAATTACTGATAAAAACGAATACTCCTTAGCATTAATTTGCTAAAGGGTTTTTATTTGCGTTAAATTAGCCCATTGGCAAAATAAATCAATAAACTGGTCGTGTTTATCAACTTTAAACCATTAGGAATTTATGACTAAAGATATATTACTGCATCCGTTTCTTCTCTCACTAATAATGTTAACAATTGCATTTGTGCTTAAGATACTTGTCGATAAGTTAGCAAAAAGTCGCGCTGAGAAAAAAGAAAAAGATATTCGCTACATCGCGCATAATATTAAGCACTTTATTAACTTTGTAATGGTGATATCACTTCTCTTTGTGTGGTCTACAGAGATTCAAAACTTTGCACTTTCTATTGCCGCCTTTGCTGTGGCGATTGTACTTGCAACGCGTGAATTTATTCAGTGTGTAATAGGCTTTTTTTACCTAGTAACAACACGCCCGTTTAGAGTGGGTGATTGGATACAAGTTGGTGATTACTTTGGTGAAGTTGCTGAAACCGATTGGATTAAAACGACCATGCATGAAATTGATATACATACTCATCAATTTTCGAGAAAAACCATATACATACCAAACAATAAGCTAATTACCAGCTCGATTAAAAACTTAAACTTTGTAAAACGCTTTGTTACACACCATTTTATTATTGTCCGAAGAGAGAGCTTTAACCCGTACCCTATTCACGACACATTGACCGAACAGGCTAAGCTGTACTGCGAAGAGTTTCAAGAAGTAGCAAGCCGCTATAATTCGATGATTGAGCGTAAACTTGATGCAAAAATATCTGGCCCAGAGCCTGTAATTCACTTTGGTACAACCGATTTAGGTGAGTTTAAAGCAAGCTTTACCTTGTTTTGTCCTACAGAAAAAGCGCTTGAGATAGAGCACAAATTAACAGAGTGCTTTTTTGCGTTATGGTATAAAGAGGCTGAAAAAACTAAAGGGGATGAGGGAGAAGTATAAACCTCACCTACACAGAGTAAGCAGGCAAATTGTAGGTGCGAATTTATTTCGCGCTCTATTTCTGAGCCTATATTTAAAAAGCGAGGTGTAAAACCTCACCTACACAGAGTAAAAATACAAATCGTAGGTGCGAATTTATTTCGCGCTCTATTTCTGAGCCTATATTTAAAAAGCGAGGTGTAAAACCTCACCCACCCAGAGTAAGCATGCAAATTGTAGGTGCGAATTTATTTCGCGCTCTATTTCTGAGCCTATATTTAAAAAGCGAGGTGTAAAACCTCACCTACCCAGAGTAAGCAGGCAAATTGTAGGTGCGAATTTATTTCGCGCTCTATTGCGTGAGCGTATATTTAAAAAGCGAGGTGTAAAACCTCACCTACACAGAGTAAAAATACAAATCGTAGGTGCGAATTTATTTCGCGCTCTATTACGTGAGCGTATATTTAAAAAGCGAGTGTAAAACCTCACCTACCCAGAGTAAAATACAAATCGTAGGTGCGAATTTATTTCGCGCTCTATTACGTGAGCGTATATTTAAAAAGCGAGTGTAAAACCTCACCTACCCAGAGTAAAAATACAAATCGTAGGTGCGAATTTATTTCACGCTCTATTTCTGAGCCTATATTTAAAAAGCGAGGTGTAAAACCTCACCTACACTGAGTAAGAATGCAAATTGTAGGTGCGAATTTATTTCGCGCTCTATTACGTGAGCGTATATTTAAAAAGCGAGGTGTAAAACCTCACCTACCCAAAGTAAGAATGCAAATTGTAGGTGCGAATTTATTTCGCGCTCTATTTCTGAGCCTATATTTAAAAAGCGAGGTGTAAAACCTCACCTACAATAAACATCAGCACGTAGGTGCGAATTCACTTCGCGCTTGAGTAATATTTAAGCTGTACCACCGACCGTTAACTGATCAATTTTAAGGCTTGGTTGGCCCACGCCTACCGGTACGCTTTGACCATCTTTACCACACACACCCACACCTTTATCAAGTGCTAAGTCGTTACCAACCATAGATATTTGCTGCATTACTTCTGGGCCATTACCAATAAGCGTTGCGCCTTTAATTGGCTGAGTAATTTTACCGTTTTCGATTAAATACGCTTCTGATGCGCTAAATACAAACTTACCTGAGGTTATATCAACTTGTCCGCCGCCAAAGTTAGGCGCGAATACCCCTTTTTTAACACTACTGATAATATCGGCTTGGCTGTGCTCACCACCTAACATGTAGGTATTAGTCATGCGAGGCATTGGTAAATGTGCATACGACTCACGACGTGCGTTTCCGGTAGGATTTACACCCATTAAACGCGCGTTTAGCTTATCTTGCATATAGCCTTTTAAAATACCGTTTTCGATTAGCACGTTGTAAGCCGCTGGTGTACCTTCGTCATCTACGTTAAGTGAACCTCGACGGTCAGCCATTGTGCCATCATCAACAACAGTACACAGCTCAGATGCTACTTTTTGGCCCACTTTACCACTAAACGCAGACGCGCCTTTACGGTTAAAGTCGCCTTCAAGGCCGTGCCCTACCGCTTCGTGTAAAAGCACGCCAGGCCAACCATTACCAAGTACAACTTCCATCGTGCCTGCAGGTGCATCAATAGCTTCAAGATTTACTTTAGCTTGGCGTACCGCTTCTTCTGCAAACTCCATCCAACGCGGTTTACCATCAACAAGCTCTTTAAAATAGCCATAATCTAAACGTGCACCACCGCCTGCGCCGCCGCGTTCACGGCGACCATTTTTTTCAAGCAGTACTGAACAGTTTAAGCGAATAAGTGGGCGAATATCGGTAGCAAACGTGCCATCACTTGCCGCGATTAATACTTCTTCGTATACCGCAGACATTGAGCTAATTACTTGCTCTGCATCGGGTGCTAATTCACGAATGTAGTTTTCAAGTTCGCGTAATAAATTAACCTTGTCGGTATCGCTCATACTCGAAATTGGTTGATGCGGTGCAAACTGCTCTTTAGCTTTAACATCGCTAAATACTTTAATTGCTCTATCTTCGCCAGCATCGGCAATGCTACGCGCTGCTGTTGCCGCTTTATTTAGCGCTTCAAGGTTTATTGCATCAGAGTAAGAAAAACCTGTTTTTTCGCCGCTTACAGCACGTACACCAACGCCACGCTCAACGTTATAAGAGCCTTCTTTAACTAAGCCGTCTTCAAGCACCCATGATTCGTGGTGGCTTGATTGAAAATATAAATCGGCGTAATCCACTTTATGCTGATGTATGTAAGCGAGCGTTTTTTCGAGCTCTTCTCTATTTAGCTGGCTGTCGTGTAGTAAATGCTGTTCAACCGAATTCATAATAAATGCTCTCTAAATCGTTGATGAGACTGCACGGGCATATCTCGTCTAATTTTTTGTAACTGGTCTAAATCTGCGTTGCAGCTTATAAAACCGGTGCCTGTTGGCAATTCGCTCAGGGTATTGCCCCAAGGTGAAATAATAATACTGTGGCCATATGTTTGTCGGCCATTTTCATGTGTACCGTACTGAGCTGCTGCAACTACATAACATTGTGTTTCTATTGCGCGAGCTGCTAATAGCGGCTGCCAATGCGCTTGCCCTGTAGGGACTGTAAATGCACTGGGTACTAAAATAATATCGGCGCCTTGGCGTACTAGTTCGTTAAATAAGCCACTAAAGCGCAGATCATAACATACTGTTAAGCCAATTTTACCAAAGGGAGAATCAACAACCACTACATCGCGACCTGCTTGGGTAAAATCTGACTCTCGATAGCTACCTGTTTTATCATCTACGGTTACATCAAATAAATGTATTTTGTTATACGTTGCAACCAGCTCGCCTTGATTATTATATAAGTGCGATGCTGCGTAATACTTCTGTTCGTTAAATGGCTCAGGCATTGTGCCTGCATTTAACCAAATATTATGGTGTTGGCACAATTCACTAAGTTGTAATTTGTATTGCTCAACTTGCTTAGCAACACGTAACGTATCGTTACCACTTTTACTAAACACTAAAAAAGCTTCTGGCAAGCAAACAAGTAATGGCCTTGTTGCTGGCAGAGTTTTAAGTGCGCGCTTTAAGCTTGCTATATTGTCATCAGGGTTTGGCCCTGAACACATTTGTAGGGCAACTATTGTGGGTGTGCTTATGCTTGCTGTTTTGTTCATTGCGTTACTGTTACTTGAGCATCTTTAAGTTTTAAATCGACTGATGCTTGTGGCTGATTTTGCGCAGCTTGAGGTAGTGTAACTTCACGACTTTTTCTGTCGAGTTCTTGAACAATAGGATCGTTCATTTTACCCGTTACTTTAAAATTGATCTCTGAGATGACGCGCGCAGAATGAATAACTTTATCAAGTGCTAAAGCAGCAAGCCCTGTTACTGGATTAACCATCCATGCCACTATAACCGGAATGCTTGAGGTTACTTGTGGCGCTACAGCAAGGTCATAATCTATATCTAGCGTATTTAAGTTTGCGTAGCCTTTAATAGTTAAATCGGCAGGCACACCGTCCATTTTAGTATCTTTAGTGTAAGCGATACCGTTTTCTAACTGCATAGAGCCTTGCATGCTGTTATAAAAAAAGCCCTTTGAAAATACATCTCTAAAATCAAGTTTCAGTTTGCGTACGAGTGAATCAAGGCTCAACAGCGAAAATACGCGTGCACCACCATCACTGATTTCAGTTAAGTGACCTTCCCCTAAATCCCAAGTAACTTCACCACTTAAAGTTTTCACATCAAAATCATAAGGTGCAGCTTGCCAAGTAAGATCATAATTTAGATCAGCTTTAGAATCCTTAATTGCAGAGGTAATATCAAACTCGCCAAACAATGCGCCTATATCATCACTTTTAAGCTCACCACTTAGCATTGTCAAACCATTTTGCCATAGCCCTTTAGTGCGCAGTACATGATCTCCTTTATCGATTACAAGTTCTGATATCGATAAGCGCTCGCCATCACCTAATAATGACGCACTCACTTTATCAAGCTGATAGCGATCAATTTTGCAGTCACTACATTCAAACTCAATGGCAGGTATTTTAGTAAGCCAGCTCAAGTCTTCCTCAGGAAGTACATCTGTTATTTCAATTAATTGCTCGCTAGGCTGTGCAAAATTAAGCCTTAAGTAATCGGCATTAATTCGTATAGGCTGGCTAGGTTGTGATGTAGGAATAAAAACTCCAGCTCTAAGTTCTTTAGCATTTAGCTTTAGGTATAAATCGTCTTTTGATGGTGCTAAACGCATTTCAAAATCATTAAAGATGATGTTACTCGCATCAAGCATACCTACATTTGCGACCACCTCATTAAGCGGTGGCATAATCCCTTTTGATTCTTTATCTGGATTTGCTTTACCTGCTTTAATTATTTGATCAATCAGATCAAACCAAGGCACTAATTCACTCTGCTCAAGATTTATATTTACGCTTAAGTCTTTTTGGTTTAATCCTAAATCTTGTTTTCCGAGCACAAAATGGACATTACTAAACTGTGATTTTCCATTTTCTAAAATAGCATTAAAGTAAAACTGTTGATTAGCGTTTGCTGTAATGAGATTAGAAATATCATCACCTTGAACTACTGCATCAAGCGCCCACGCTTGTTCGCTATTTTTATTATAAGGTGCGGGTAAGTTACTCGTTAAGCCAAGTAGTTCTGAGTTTACCTGTGCACGATAATTAAAGCCTTGTTCGGTAAAATTAAGTACTAAACCAATATCAACATCGCTTTGCCCGCTTAAATAATTTTTTAATATACCTTGTCCACTATCAATTAGTGTATCGGCGTCAATTTTGGCGTTTATATCTATGTTTGCTTGGTAATTTTTAGCATCACTTTTACTGCTGTAATTAATATTTAGCGGCATGCCCAACCACTTCGCAGTCGCATTTTTAAGTGTAATGTTGTCGTTTTTAAAATTAAGCTCGCCAGTTAAGTCTTTAAGCTCAATGCCTGGCGTTGCTATAAATACTGGCAAGTCATTTAAATTAACTTTGCCGCTAACACTGGCTCCGCCTTTAAACTTAGAGCCTACTAAAAGCTCAATACTGGCATCGGCTTCGCCTTTGCCCTGTACAACTTTAAAAATTTCAGCAAGAGGTTTGGCAATAGGTGTCGCTGCAAAAAAGTCATGTAACTTTTCCATCTCTGCTTTTTTATCAATTTGCACAATAAGTTCATCAGCATTCATTAAATCTGCAATACTCACCTGTACACTATTACCAATATCTAAATTAACCAACTTGCCTTGCTGGCTATATATGTCCATCCGCTCATTAGCAAAATGTAGCTGTACATTAGCATTAGTGACCGTAGGCCAATCAGGGTCAAACTCATAGGTTGCATTATCTATTTGTGCTAATACATCAAACTGACCACTACCATCAGTAAATGGGAAACCAGACAAAGGCCCTGCAAATAAGACCTGTGCTTTAGATACTTCTCCGCCTTTAATTGCACCATTTAAATAGCTAACGAGCTCATGGCTCATTGCTTTTAGCGGGAAGTAATGCCCTGCAATATTGGCATCTGGAGCGAACGCTTCTGCATATAAATCTAAACGAGGCGTATCCCCGAGGCTCAGCTGCATTTCAGCAGCAAGTGTTATTTCATTATTATCAAACCAAATTTCATCACTACTGATGTGCCAACCTTCTTTTCGATTTACTAAATCTAAATCGATATTAATTTGATTATATTGGATATCATTACTAAAGTTTTCGCCAGTAACAAGCGTGCCATTTTCGCCAAATAAGCTAATACGTCCGCTTGCTTGATTTACAAGACCACTTACTCTTAACCCTTGAGCAGCCGGTACTGAATCGAGCTCTTGCCAACCAATATTGTCAGCCTCAAACCATAGCTGCCACTGCTCAACGCTTTCAAAATTTAAATATGCTTGTTTAATCAAACCACTTGGTTCACGCTCTAAAAAAGGGGCTAAACCATTAAAATTAGTTAATCCAGCTAAATTATTTAGTAGTTCTAAATCAACTTGCTGTAACCATACTTTGTTTTGCGCATCTAGCTTTGCTTCAAACTCTAAACTTGGCCAAGCCTTGCTGTTACTAGCAAATGTTAAACCTGTACTTTTTAAGCGCCAACCATTTTGCTCTGGGTATAAATGAAATCCCCCTTCGCTTAAACTAACTTGTTGATTTTGTTCTTCATACTGCCAACGCACAAAGCTTGGTAACCATTGCACTTTTATATCGCTAAATAGCCCTTTTTCGAGCTTAAACCAAGCTTGTAAATTTATATCACTGTGTAATTGCTGCTTTTCACTTGTTATGTATTGCGCTAACCAGTTAGATACATCTACTTTATTTGCTTGCACATACATATCACCAATTACCTTTTCCAAGGTTTTACCCGATAAAGCAATGCGCGCATCAAAATTACCAACTGAGATACCAGGCAATGCCAAGCTACCACTGCCGAGGTGTTTTTTATCTTCATTTTGCCAAGTAATATTTTTAAGCATTACTTTACGCTCTTTACCATCTTCAAGTATGAAGTTGACGCTTGAATTCTCAATTGCAAAATGCCCAGTTTCACCTAAAAAAAGACCTTCAATGAGTTCTTTTTGTTCAAAAGAAACTTCACCTTGCTCATTGCCATTAAATAAGTTGCCCACATTAACGCTGGTGTGAAAGCCACTAATAACAAAATAATTAGATTTTAACTGTAGCGTTTTTAAGCTTTCCCACAAATTAAGCTCTAAACTGGTTTTTGCGATGGTAAGAGAAATAGGAGCCGTTTCATTATCTTTAAAGGATAAATCTTCAAGAACCAAAGCGGGGCCACTACCCTGCCAACTTGCTGAAATAGAACCAATTGAAAGGCTGACATCAAATTTACTGTGTAAGTAAGTTTCAATATCGCCTTTATAGTCATTAGCATAAGGAAGTGTATATTTTAAAATAGAAACAATAACGGCCAGTAATACCAAAATTATGGCGCAGGTTTGCCATAACTTTCTAAAACAAAAAAAACAGACCGCTTTTGCTTTCATTACATCATTACCACATCAAACTGTTCTTGGCTGTATAAACTCTCGGTTTGAATATGTACTTGCTTACCAATAAAAAGCTCAAGTTCCGCTAGGTTATGATATTCGTCATTAAGTAAAGATTCACTCACTGCTGGGGCAGCGTACACCATAAATTTATCGGCTGCGTAAGCGCGATTAACGCGCACTATCTCGCGTAATATTTCATAGCACACTGTTTCAACTGTTTTTTGCGAACCACGACCTGAACATGCAGGACATACATCACATAAAATATGTTCTAGACTTTCACGCGTACGCTTACGGGTCATTTCCACTAAACCGAGTGCAGAAAGACCATTTATATTCGTTTTGGTGCAATCTTTCGATAACGCAGATTCAAGCGAATGTAATACGCGGCGTTTGTGGTCTTCGCTTACCATATCAATAAAATCGATAATAATAATGCCGCCTAAATTACGTAGTCTGAGTTGACGGGCGATAGCCGAAGTAGCTTCTACATTAGTATTAAAAATAGTTTCTTCTAAATTACGATGGCCAACAAAAGCTCCAGTGTTTACATCAACCGTGGTCATCGCTTCGGTTTGATCAATAATGATATAACCGCCCGATTTTAACGTTACTTTACGATGTAATGCTTTTTGAATTTCATTTTCGACATCAAACAAATCAAATATTGGGCGCTCACCTGGATAATACTCAAGTACTTTAGAAAGCAGTGGTACAAACTCATCAGTAAATAATTTAAGCTCTTGATAAGTCAATTTTGAATCGACACGAATACGCTCCATGTCTTCACCTACATAATCACGAAGCGTTCTGAACGCAAGTGTTAAGTCTTCATGTAAGATGCTCGCTTTACTTGTTTTTTTTCTGCGAGATACTATTTTTTCCCATAACTTTCTTAAAAATTCAGCATCGTGCCTTAGCTCAGCTTCGATTGCCCCCTCAGCTGCTGTACGCACAATAAAACTGCCATTTTCATCACCATATTCCGCAACTATTTTTTTAAGGCGTGCACGCTCTTCTTCGGTTTCGATGCGTTGGCTAACTCCTACATGAGTAGCATCGGGCATAAATACTAAATAACGAGAAGGAATTGTTATATCTGTGGTGAGTCTTGCACCTTTAGTACCAAGCGGATCTTTAACCACTTGCACCATAATGTATTGACCTTGGCGAACTAACTCACGAATATCTTGTACTTTTTTTATCGGAGTGTCGTCAACGCCTTCTACAATTGATGCGCTGTTTACGATATCTGACGCATGCAAAAAGGCCGCTTTTTCAAGGCCTATATCAACAAAAGCAGCTTGCATTCCTGGTAATACACGACTTATTTTCCCTAAGTAAATATTACCAACAATACCGAGGTTGCCAATACGCTCAAGTTGAATTTCTTGTAATACACCGTTTTCTATTAAGGCAACACGGCTTTCGCTTGGTGTGACATTGATCAGTAATTCTGTACTCATGTTACCTTCTTAAGAATGCTTGTAATAATTGTTCGGTCTCATATAAAGGTAAGCCTACAACACAAAAATAGCTACCCGAAATATGAGTAACAAAGCGACCACCTAAACCTTGTATTCCATAGCCACCGGCTTTATCTTGTGGTTCACCACTTAGCCAATATGCTTTTATTTCTTCATCGGTGAGGGTTTTAAACGTAACGTCAGTACTTACTACGCAACTAAGTATTTTATCTTTACTAGCAAATGCGATAGCCGTTAACACTTGATGTGTGTTACCTGATAAGCGCTTTAATGTTTGCGTAAAGTCAGCTTCATCACGAGGCTTACATAAAGACTCGTTATCAATAACAACCACTGTATCACTACCAAGCACCGGTCGGTCGGTATAGCCAAGCTCAACACCTAAGCTTGCCTTTAAACGCGCTAAACGCTCTACATAATTATGCGGCTGCTCATTAGGCAACTGGCTTTCGTCTGCATCAACACTAAATTGCGAAAACTCGATGCCTAACTGATTTAGTAATTCTTTACGGCGGGGAGAGGCTGATGCCAAATACACTGAGGTAGTCATTTACCTGATCCTAAAATGTCTGCGGTACTTACGAAGTAATGAAAATACCCAAAACCAACTCACCATACCGGTAAGCACTGGCCATAAATATTGTGGATTAAAATAAACACCGAGTAAAAAGTGATTTAACCAAAACTGCATTAAATGATAAAGCGTTAAAAACAAACCAATTAATAAGCTTTGCTGCCAAAGCGAAAAATTACGAATTTTTTGGAAATTGCTTGCAGTTACAAAAATACAAATCGAATAAGTCAGTGAATTCACACCAAGTGGCGAACCAGAAGCTAAATCAATTAATAAGCCAACCACCCATGCTGTAGCAATATTTAAACGATGCGGTAATGCAAGTGACCAATACATCAAAACAAGTAATACCCAATCAGGGCGAAATGGTTCAAACGAAAAAGGTAATGGCATTAACGCCATAACTAAGGCAAAAAATATGCTCAACCCTATTAACAATGAATAACGGCTAATCATTATTTAGACGCTCCTGCTTATTGCGCCACAAAATAACTAATAAACGAATACGATCTAGCTGAGCAATTGGCTCGGCATATACTTGAGCAAATGGCTGACCTTCATCTCGGTTAATTTCAGTTACAACAGCCACGGGGTAGCCTTCTGGGAATGTGCCGCCTAAACCTGACGTAACGAGTACATCGCCAATACGCACATCTAAGCTATGTGGCACATGCGAGAGTTTAACGACATTAATTTTACCAATGCCTTCGACCACGGTGCGCACATCATTACGTAAAATACGTACCGGCGTAGCATGCGTGGTGTCTGTCATTAGCAATACCCGTGATGTCGTCGATCCTACTTTAGTAAGTTGCCCTACCACTCCCATTTCATCAATAACGGCTTGCCCCTCACTGAGTTCATCGGTTGTACCACGATTAATTACCACTTGGTGACTATATGGATTTGAATGAACTGAAAGCACTTGCGCAATAATTTTACGATTAGACTGCTTTGCCGATGAGCCAAGTAGGGCACGTAGTTTTTGATTTTCTCTAGCTAAGAATTGATATTGCTGAAGTTGCTCACTTTGTAACATTTGCTTTTTTTTAAGCGCTTCGTTTTCAGTAAGAAGTTGATCACGTGTATGCAGGCTTTTGGCACTAAAACTAAAAAGTTCATATGGTAAATTAGCAACATAAATTAGCGGGCTAACGAGGGTATTGAGGCTAGTACGAACAACCGTACCACCTTGTGTGTATCTATCACCAATTATGAGTACGATACTCAAAAACACTGCGACAAAAAGTCGCAGTTGTAAGGAGACGGTTCGTCCAAACATTAATTTCATTAATCGTAACTAAAAACATCACCACCATGAACATCGATCATTTCCAGCGCTTTACCACCACCACGTGCAACACATGTAAGTGGATCATCGGCAACAACAACCGGAATACCCGTCTCTTCCATCAATAAACGGTCTAAATCTTTTAGCAATGCACCGCCGCCAGTCAATACCATTCCGTGCGCAGAAATATCTGACGCAAGCTCTGGTGGAGACTGTTCTAGTGCAACCATAACTGCACTTACAATACCCATTAATGGCTCTTGTAGCGCTTCTAAGATTTCGTGTGAGTTAAGTGTAAATGAGCGTGGTACACCTTCAGCTAAATTACGGCCACGTACTTCAATTTCGATTGGCTCGTCAGTTTTAAACGCAGAGCCAATCTGATGCTTAATGTTCTCAGCTGTTGCTTCACCAATTAAGCTACCAAAGTTACGGCGCACATAGTTAATAATCGCTTCGTCGAACTTATCGCCACCAATACGTACAGATGATGAGTAAACAACACCGTTAAGTGAAATAATAGCAACTTCAGTTGTACCGCCACCAATATCAACAACCATAGAACCGGTTGCTTCTGATACTGGTAAGCCTGCGCCAATAGCGGCTGCCATTGGTTCTTCAATTAAGTAAACTTCACGAGCACCGGCACCCATAGCAGATTCACGTATTGCACGTTTTTCTACTTGAGTAGCACCACACGGTACACAAATTAGTACACGTGGACTTGGGCGCATAAAGTTATTGTTGTGCACTTGCTTGATAAAGTGCTGTAACATTTTTTCTGTTACATAAAAGTCAGCAATTACACCATCTTTCATTGGACGAATTGCTTTAATATTACCTGGCGTACGACCTAACATTTGCTTTGCTTCAGTTCCTACTGAGGCTACACTTTTAGGTCCACCAGCACGCTCTTGGCGAATAGCAACAACTGAAGGTTCGTTTAATACAATACCCTCTTCTTTTACATAAATTAGGGTATTGGCTGTACCCAAATCGATCGATAGATCGTTAGAAAAAATACCACGGAGTTTTTTAAACATGAGGCTGGATGACCTTTGAAATACGTTCTTATGTTAGCTGCCTTACTTTAACATGCTTAGTTATGTGAGCAATATAAAGCGCAGCTGCCTTTGTAAATTTGTGAAAAAAAGGAAGCTAAGCTTCCTTCTTAAATTTTATCGTTCACGTACTAGACGAAAACCAATGTAATTAGATCTAAAATCAGGTGCTAAAATTAAGCGCGTTGAAGCACGAGCAAGACTTGGTGCAAAATTCCACGCCCCACCTCTTACTGCAATATCAGATTCACCTGATTCTTTATTGGTCCATTCCCATACATTACCTACGGTATCGTATAGTCCAAATGCATTCGGTGAAAAAGAACCAACTGGTGCAGCGCGCTTATTTGACCATTCACTACCACACCAACCACAGTTAGCTAAACCTTTACCAATTTCGTTACCCCAAGGGTATTCGGTTTCAGTACCGGCTCGTGCAGCATATTCCCATTCAACTTCATTAGGTAAACGAAATTGCTGCCCGGTTTGACCTGATAACCATTCTGCATACGCTTTAGCATCGTTATAGGTTAAGCATACAGCAGGAAAGTTACTATTTTGATCAAATCCTGGATTGCGCCAATTTAAGTTTGCTTCCCATACTGGTTCGCCATTTAAATAATATGCGCACCCTTTATTTTGCTCTGCTTGTGTTTTGTAACCGGTATTTGCTACAAATTTTTCGTAGGCTCCAACGGTCACTTCCCGACTTTGCATCGCAAATGAATTGGCGATCACTTTTTCAACAACCGGACGCTCATTCGCTAAACCATTACCGTTAATATCGCCCATTTTAAACTTGCCTGCTGGAATAACAACAACAGCGGTCTGAACATTTTCATTTAATACATTTATATTTTCATTAACCTGACGGGTAGTCACTTCTGTTTGCTCACGAGTGTATGTCGGTGCAGCAATCGACTCAGGCTTTTTTACTAAATTTACATGAATAGTCTGTGCTTTATTTAAATCTACACGTGCTTGGTAGGGCTTGTAACCCAGCTTACGCACTTCTACATTATGAACTCCACGCGGTAAACTAGTTACTAAACGAGTAGAACCAAAACTAACACCATCAATAAAAACTTCGTCGTCGTACACATTAGAGCGAAGCGTTAACTCTACCTGTTTATTGTTATCATTTGTGGTAATTACACGATTATTGCTAGCAACAGGTTTCATTGTGTAATTACTTACTGACGGCTCATCTAAACGAGATACCTGAACTGTTGCGCTATTATCCGCGCTATTACTGAATGTTAACTGACTATCTGAAAAAGTAGTGCCATAAGCCGGCTGATACACAGCGGTAAGTGGTGTCCCGTACTCAGAACAATAATGGTTATCAACACTTAGTAAGTTACATAAACGACTGCTGTTGACTTCACCACGCATTGTGACGCTTAAATTAACGTTGTAATTACCTTGCCCACTAAAGGCGCTGCTCACTACATGACTACTTAAAATTTGTACTTGAGCGCCCGCCATATTACGTTTTGGCTCTACTAAGCGCTCTTCCGTTAAGTTGGCAAAAATTTGGTCTACAAAACGTTTTGTTGCTTTTTGTAAGCCCATTTGTTGGCCGCGTTGTTCACAAGCTGCAAGTGTTTCGGTGCGTTTACAGTTAATTGTATGATTAACTTCTAGCGTACCCTCACGCGTAAACTCATTACGTAAACGTTCAACTCGCGCTGTTGTTAGTTGCTCTTTTAAACTCTCTAAGGTGTTTAGTAACGTATGCTTAGCAACACGGATCTGTTCAATGTCTTTACGGTGGGATGCAATTGCCGCCAACTGCATAGAAATATCGTCTTTATTTTGCTTGTGATCAACCACCGCTTTTTGATAACGCGACTGAGTTGTACTGATATCTAACGTAGGATCGTCAATTAAGCGACGATACATTTCGTTCATTGCGTCAAGTGCTTGGTTTTTTTCTTTATCTAATTCAGTTGAACGAGAACGAAGTAACTCCAGTTGAGTTTGTAACTGATTTTCTTCTTTAAGATGTTTATCAAGTATTCTTGTCGAGCTATCGTATTCTGTTTGTTTAATACTAATTTCTGACTCAATTCCAGTTACAGTTGCTGTATCTTGTGCAAATGCACTACTAGCTAACAAACTAGCTGAAATTAACAGAGATAAAGGAGTAATTCGCATATATTCCAGTCCCAAAAAGCGGCAATTATTTGGTCGTTATTATTTTTTATAATTAAAGCCTTATGCTATGTACTTGCAGCACAAAATACAAGCTTTGTTCAATTATTATCTGAGTTTACAACTATTCACGTGTACCACGCCAGTAAATAACCCGATCATTTCCCTTTAAGCGGCAAAATTATAAAATAGCCACAAGTTCACTTCCCGTCTTTTCAGTATTAACAAGACTTTTGTATTGCATTTAAAAATATGACTTTATAAATAACGCGACCTAACCTGAACTCTAGGTAAGGGACTTACCAGAGCCTGTTGATCTTTTAAGAATAAAACTTGTTCTATCTAGGGGCTATTTAATCGCGGCGCGAGGTTTGTAACCTCGTAGGCTTAGTAACTGCTTCTGCGTTACTCTAATGACTTACGTCCATGTAAGAATAAATAAAAAATAAATTGCCCCTAAGACGATCCCAAAGGACAACGCAGTTGGCATTTATGCTGCTTATCGAATAGTTTTATGCGCTATTTTATTATCGTTAAATAAACCCTATATAAGCAGGTTGGTATAACCACATAACATAGACTCTGCCTTGCCTAAAAACCAAACCTGCTGCTGAAAATTCAACCCCGAAAGGAAAATAGACCTTGGACCTTAAAACATAGAGCTATGATGATATTTAAATCTATTATCCAACGTTCATATACCTTTATAAAAATCACGATAAGGTTTTTAATGCTTAATTGCCCAAGCATAAACTAAGATATTTCTACATCCATGTATTGATACGCTACATGTGTAGATTACTTGCCTATGGTGCACCTTTAAAAATACAATGTAGCACTCTAAAATAATAGATTAACCCTAAGTAGGCTGCGGATTAATCATATATTTATTATCAATGCACTAAACAAAAACAGAAGATAAAATGTCTAAGCAATTAAAAATAAAAGAAAATAATTATATTCAAAAAATAGACTCTCAGCTTCTAAAAAACAAAAATATCTCTGTGAGTATTCAACGAGATGACTTAATACACCCATTAATAAGTGGTAATAAATGGCGTAAATTAAAATATAACCTAGCCAATATGCAGAAACTTGGAAAAACTGAATTACTGACTTTCGGAGGCGCCTTTTCAAATCATATTCATGCTTGTGCTGCTGCCGGAAAAGAATTTGGTTTAACTACGCACGCAATTATACGAGGCCCTGAGCTCGACAGTAATAACCCCACACTTGAATTTGCAAAGCAATGCGGAATGAAGCTGCACGTTGTTAATCGTATTGAATACCGACGACGAAACGATGATGATTACTTAAAGTCACTTCAAGCTCGCTTTCCTAATGCCTATATACTTCCTGAAGGTGGTACTAACTCTTTTGCTCTATTGGGCTGTGCTGAGTTAGCAAAAAGCCTTCCTAAGCATGACTACCTAATTTGTCCTACAGGTAGTGGCGGTACATTAGCGGGTCTAATTGAAGGCAGTGAAGAAACCACCCAAATAATAGGGGTTGCTGTATTAAAACAAGCAGATTACTTAAAAAAAGAGGTAGGTAAATTAAGTAATAAAGCCGATAAGCAAAATAATTGGCAACTACTCACTGATTTTCACGATGGAGGGTATGGTAAGTTCACACCCGAACTATGGCAGTTCTGTCAAAAAATGAGTGATGAACATCAACTTCCTTTGGAGCCAATTTATAGTGGTAAAATGATGTATGCACTTTGGCAATTAATTGAAAAAGATTTTTTCCCTACAGGTAGTAAAATTATGGCGATACATACAGGAGGAATGCAAGGTTTAAACGGGTTAAGGTATAGAGATCTGATTTAATGAAATACGGCCTGAGTGAGTTCCTCTAACGGCTCTGAAAAATAAAACCCTTGAGCCCCTGCTACCCCTAATTTTGTTAGCATTAATAGCTCTTTTTGAGTTTCAACACCCACCGCAAACACAGGTAAGTTTAATGTATTACTTATACTTATAATTGTTTTTATTTGATTTTGGTTTTGTGTTTTTTCATCCACTAGATGTACTAACTCATACGATAACTTTAACCCACACACCTCTTGGTGGTCAGCTAACTTCATTAAATTTTCACTACACTTTACATTATCGATGATAATTCGAGAGCCTCCTTTTTTCATTATTATAAATACGTCTTTTAAAGCCTTATGATGATTAAAAAACTCGACTTCACTTATTTCAAATTGTAACTTACTACTTAGTTTAAAATCATTAATTTGAACGCTAAACCAGCTCCAAAACTTTTTGTTTATCCAGCTGTCAGAACATAAATTAACACTTACGGTTAATTGCGAAGGCTCTGCTAATAGTAATTTTTTAACTTGAATTAAAACACCTTTATCTAATATTAAAGTATCTTGGCGGCTATACGTTTGATCGATAAAATAGCGAGCAGCAATCAAACCATGCTTACTGTGCCTAACTCTAAGCAATACTTCATGTTGTAAAATATCGCCACTTGAGAGTTCGAATAGAGGTTGAAAAAAAAGTATAAATTTATGCTTTTTAATATTATCGATAACTTGTTTACTAGAAAGTACTCGTGTTTGGCTTTGATTTAGAGGTAATCGATGACAATGCTTTAACAAGCTACGTTGGGATAAAACTAAAGCAGCTTTTGCAAGCTGATAAACAGTTGCTTGATCGGCTCTAAGCCGATAATCACATGCACCGACTTTAATGTCTTTTCTGGTGATATTTTTTTGATAGTTTCTGCATGCTAAAAAAATACTTTTATGTAAGTGTTGTACATATCGTTCAAGTTCTGAAAAAGGAACCTCTGATAATGTAATCGCTAAGTTACCGCAATTTAATAACCTTACTGAAACACCACTCAATTCAGAAAAGTTTTTCACCATTAACACTTCAAAGCTGGCTTCTTTATCAATATTGTTATCAAAATGGCAATTACATTGAACCAGTACAAACAAGCTGTGACATACAGGTGCTGTTGTGTACAGCGAGCTTAATTCGAAATTTTTTAATACTTTAACAACCTGTGTATTGTGCTCTTTAACTGATGGAGTTGTGCTGGCGAGTAAGTTTTTCGAACGTGAAATATTGTTGACATGTAACGTGTTCCACCAACGATAAAACCAGCTAGCAGCTCCAAACATAACCAAGTTAAGCAATATAAATAAATAGCTTTCTATTATCCATACAGGAGGGTGGTATAGATTTAAGCTCAGCGTTTTATAGTTATAGACCTCTCGCTCTAACTTTATAATATGACCAAAGTGCGTAAGAGATGAATTCGGCTTAAGCATAAACCCTTCATTTTTTACGAGGGCTGCAAGTATCTTATTATTTGAAGAAGGGGCTATTTCAAGTTCAAAAACTTGTTTAACTAATAGCTGGCCTGAGTGATGTATTTTTTCATGTAATGCATCATTCAAAATAAAATTAAAACCCAAAATTATTAATGCAAGCAGGGCAAAATAGATGACTTTAAATTGATTAAAAATCCAGAACCTTTCCTTTTGCATAGCTTGCCCACTCGTTAAATTAATAACTAAAGTGTTGTTCAAGATCCCCATTAGCACAAGTCAATAAAGCAAGTTTAAATGTTCATTACTAATTTTAAAAAAGCTCTGTATAAACGAGGAATTATGAATTTAAGCGATCTAAAGCAATGATTATCATTCCACTGACTCTCTATAGATCTACTAAATAGAGCATTGATCAATAATCCCGCCAGGCAAACAGTATATTTAACCTGAATCGTGACTAAATAATTTACTAATACATTGAACCATAATGTATTTAAATTTATTTTTCGTTAGCCAGCTACGGCTATCATATGCTCAGCATTTATGGGCCTAATTTGATCTATTTTAATATCACAAAATAAGACATAAACACTTAATTTATATTAAATTGAAGTCAACAAAATTAAACGACTATATATATTTTTAGATTCCTTAAATCTCTTTAATTACTGTGTTTTATCGAAATAATCTGAGTTGCTTTTTAAACACTGATCAATAATACGATACAGCTCAGATGCTTTGGTCGGCTTGGCCACATGTGCATTCATGCCAACGGATAAATAGTATGCAATATCATTTTCCATAACATTAGCTGTTAAAGCGATGATTGGAATATTGGCAATCGTTTTATCGCTGTCATTTCGTATCATTTTACTCGCTTCAATACCATCCATAATTGGCATATGGATATCCATTAATATTAAGTCGAATTGTTGAGATTTATGGGCTTGAATACATTCAAACCCATTATCGACTAAATGAATTACCACACCTTTTTTCTCCAACATTGCGGTAATAACTAATTTGTTAATCTCGTTATCTTCGGCTACTAACACCTTTAAACCAATTAAAGATGGATGATTAGCTGAATTTTTTGAATCTAAAATACTGGTTTGAATTGAATTGAAAGAATCTGCAATAACAATTTTCTTATTAACTTTTACTTTCACTGATGCAGTAAATTCACTGCCTAAATGTTGCGTACTTACGACAGAAATATCGCCTTCCATTAACTTACACAAACGTCTACTTATTGTTAAACCTAATCCTGTGCCGCCAAAGTTTCGGGTCGTAGAGCTATCTTCTTGCGTAAATGCATCAAATAAGTGAGATACGTTTTGAGGTGCGATACCAATGCCTGAATCTTTAACAATAAAGTGTATTAATATTGATTCATCATCGTTCAGTATTTGCTCTGCATGAATGCAAACAGACACCTTCCCGTGTGAAGTAAACTTTATTGCATTAGAGCATAAATTTAATAGCACTTGATTAATGCGAACAACATCTCCGACTAAATCAGGTGGAACATTTGACGCTACATTAACTATAAATTTAATGCCCTTGTCCTGAGCTTGGTTTTCAAACGTTGTTTTTATGTAATCTACAACAGCGTTAACCGAAAAAGGAAATTCTTCGAGGTTAGTATTTCCTGATTCAATTTTAGAAAAGTCTAAGATATCGTTTATCACGATTAACAATTGATCCGAAGAGTATTTAATTTTATCTAGGTACTGCCTTTGTTTTAGTGGCAATTCACTTTCAAGTAAAATATTGGTGAGGCCTATAACTCCATTCATTGGGGTTCTTATCTCATGACTCATATTAGCCAAAAACTCTGATTTAACCAAAGCTAAATGCTCCGCTTCATCTTTTGCTGTTAATAACTCTTTGGTTCGTTGCTCAACACGAAATTCTAGTTTTAATTTTTCGCTATCTAACTCTTTTAACAGCTGTACGCGTTTGCTATTCAAAATTAAAAAAAACATTAAAAAACTACTTAGCGTTAATATAATAATAATTGCGCTATAAATAAGCATTTTGTTTTCTTCAAAATAGGTAGGTTCGTAATAGGAAAGCATCGACCCTTGGGGTAAACGTTGAGGATCTATTTTAAACTTTTTTAATTGTCTCCAATCATAATAGTGCGCACTGAGTTTTTCATCATCAATCGGTTTTAAGCTTTTATTTTCCTTAAAAAAAATGATTGATTCTGCGATGCGATTACCAATGGTTTCGCCCGATAATAAGTACCCGCCAACAATACCAGAACCTAATAACGCATGCCAATAACTAAAAATAGGAGCTTGGTTATCACTTGTTAGTAATTTTACAAACTGAAAAGGACTTAACTGCTTCCCCTTATACTTTCGAAAAATAGGAGTAAACAATACAATGGCATCAGATGGGGCATTATTTATTTTATTTATTAAGGTCTCGGTTGGCACATCAAACCATTTTTCTATCCTCAAATGAGGAAAATCATTACCAATAACCGGAAGAAGATTTTGATAAAAATTACGCCCCATGTCATTCGTCGTATCTAAAATAACAATGAGCTCTTTTGGGTTTATTAAATTAACTGCATCTTGAGTTGCCTGCTTGTAGTCTAATTTAGCATTTATTGTAACCGTATTGATACTCCCAGGTACTGTAAAATTAGCGCCTGGCTCTAGATATATTTTTGGTACATCTGGGAAAAAACCATAAAATTCAGTCAATAACGCTGCAGCTGATACCGATTGAGTAACAATGATATCAATTTTTCTGTTCTGATACTTTTGCTGTAAATACAGTTTCATCACTTTTTTTTGCTGTACTTCATCAAAGCGACCAACATCCATATTTTCAACAAAGAGATCAAAGTCAAAAGCTTGTCTAGTTAATTCTGCACGTAATCCAACCTCAACACTTTTCTGCCATGGCATATCTTGATTTATAGAATTAATTAATAGAACTTGCGTAGTCTCGGATGATACTTGAGCATGCAAATTAGCACTAAAAAGCTGAAAAAATAGAAATACTGTTACGATATGAGTTTTCATATTTCCCATAGCTTCATTTAAAAAAGTCTGTAGAGGATAGATTGCAATCATTTATATATCAACTAATACAAATTACATAAAATAAAATGAGCAACTGATACGATTGGCAAATACTTCTACAACAGAGAAGAAACAAAGTAGATAAGTTATTTAGCTCGCAAGAATGAGTCATATTTTAATAATATTGATATAAACATTAGCTTCAGTTACGTGGCTAATTGTTTAGATAATAGTGACATAGTGTTTTATAGATACACCATGTCATTTTTACATCTTTTTAAAAACAAAAAACCCAGTTTTTACACTGGGTTTGGTTTAACACTTTAATTAAAAGCGATTTATATTTACACTTTTAAATTATACGTAAGCTAGAACGGAATATCGTCATCAAAATCAATGGTTGGTTCCATTGGGTTTGATGCGCCACCTTGCGGAGCACTTTGTGGTTTAGGAGCGAAACCACCTTGTTGCTGCGGTGCACTATTTTGTTGTGGTGCAAAGCCGCCTTGCGGTTGTTGGTATTGGTTATTTTGTTGTGGTGCTGGCGCTGACTGAGGTTGCGCTGCAGGTGCTGCTTGCTGTTGTGGAGCATAACCACCTTGTTGCTGGTTATTTTGGCCTTGATTATTTTGACCGTAACCACCACTTTGTTGAGCACTTTGCGCTTGATTACCTTGGTAACCACCACCTTGTTGCCCACCTTGCGGCTGATTACCTTGGTAACCACCACTTTGTTGATCGCCACCACGTGCGCCCAACATTTGCATTTGACCAGTAAAGCCATCTACAACTATTTCTGTAGTGTATTTTTCTTGGCCTTGTTGATCGGTCCACTTACGTGTTTGAAGCTTACCTTCAACATAAATTTGTGAACCTTTACGACAATATTCACCAACAATTTCAGCTAACTTGCCAAAAAATACAACACGGTGCCACTCAGTTTTATCAACCATTTGGCCAGTGTTTTTATCTTTATAGCTATCTGAAGTTGCTAAGGTAATATTTGCTACACCGTTGCCGTTAGGCATATAACGAACTTCAGGATCTTGCCCTAAATTACCAACCAAAATTACTTTGTTCACACCGCGTGCCATGAAACCATCTCCTATAAATGTTAGATTAAACCAGCTACTTTACGCGCTTGGTCTAGGTCAAATTCTTTATCATTAATCTTTAAATAGCTGCGACTTTCATCGCGAACCACAGTTGCTTCTATTACGCCTGGTAAAGCAACTAACTGAGAAGCAAGTGTTTGAGCATGCTCTTCAGAATCTAATTTGGTCATTAAACTAATAACTTTACTTTTGGGTGGGACTTGCATTTTCCACGCAATAATAAGCCATATTAACCCAACAAGTGCCGCTGCCGCAAACACAGCTTGCGTCGTTGTAGTTTGTGCTACATAGCCACCTAACATACCGCCCAAAAAGGCGCCTAAAAACTGACTAGATGAGTAGCCACCCATTGCTGAACCTTTTTGGCTTGCAGGTGCTATTCGCGATACAAGCGCAGGCATAGTGGCTTCTAAAAAGTTAAACGCCACAAAATAAAGCAGCATACACACAGCAATGCCTACTACACTATTAACCCATACCGACATTGCTAACATACTAATAGTTAACAAGGCTACTGAGCCAATGAACGCTTGTTTTTCTTTCTCTTTTTTAATGGCCACAATCATTATTGGTACCATTAATAAAAAGGCTAAAAACAACACTGGGATATATAAATACCAATGCTGGTCGGCAACCAAACCATCTTTAATTAATTGACTCGGCAGTACCACAAAAATTGTGGTTAGCGTTAAATGCAATAACAATACACCTGCATTTAATCGTGCTAACTGAGGGTGTTTAATTAATTTTTTAATGTCGCTAAAGCTTGCTAATGTATCGCCTTTGGGTGCTTTATTTACCGCCTTTGGCACTAGCATGGTCACTATAAATATACCAAAGACAGCTAAAATAGCAGTCAACCAAAATACACCCGCAATACCCCACGAAGCGGCGACAATTGGTCCAAGTAACATAGCAAAGGCAAAGCTCATTCCTATGCTCATACCAATAACGGCCATTACCTTTGGTCGTTGCTCATCGCGGCTTAAATCTGAAGCAAACGCGAGTAGCGCACTGGCTATTGCGCCCATACCTTGTAGAGTGCGGCCTACGGTAACCATTTGTATAGAGTCAGCTAATGCAGCAACTACAGAGCCAATGGCAAATACAACTAAGCCACCAACAATAACCTTTTTACGGCCAATCTTATCGGATAATCGACCCATAGGTATTTGTAATACAGCTTGCGTTAAACCATACGCACCAATGGCAAAACCAATCCAAATAGGCGAAAAACCTTCAAGCGATTGTCCATAAATAGCCAATACAGGCATCAGCATAAACAAGCCGAGCATTCTAAATGCAAACACACTCGCCAGTGATACAGCGGCGCGTTTTTCTCGTGAATTAAGTGAAGATGCGGTCATTATCTGCGTGATCTTACTCTATGAAAAATTGAGGTTGGGATTCTACCATAAGCTTGGCAATAATTAATCGCCTATAAGTAAGGATTTTTCATTGATCAAGGATTAATATTGCTTCGTATTATGCGATACTGAGTAAATAATTTTGGTAATAAACGAGATAGCATGGAAAACATTGAAGTCCGAGGCGCCCGCACGCACAATTTAAAAGACATCAGCCTAACCATCCCACGTGATAAATTAATAGTTATTACTGGCCTATCTGGTTCGGGGAAGTCATCACTTGCATTTGATACACTTTATGCAGAAGGGCAGCGCCGGTATGTTGAATCACTCTCTGCGTATGCAAGACAATTTTTATCGCTTATGGAAAAGCCTGATGTAGATCACATTGAAGGCCTCTCTCCTGCCATTTCTATTGAGCAAAAGTCAACGTCTCATAACCCGCGTTCAACCGTAGGTACTATTACCGAAATTTACGATTACTTACGACTCATGTTTGCCCGCGTTGGCGAACCACGATGTCCTACACATGATTTACCACTTGCTGCGCAAACAGTGAGCCAAATGGTAGATACTGTTTTGGCTCTACCTGAGGGCAGTAAATTAATGCTGCTTGCGCCAATAGTAAAAGAGCGTAAAGGTGAGCATGTTAAGTTATTAGAACAGCTATCTAGCCAAGGTTATATTCGCGCCCGTATAGACGGTGAAGTATGTGACTTGTCTGATCCTCCAACGCTTGAGCTTCATAAAAAACATACAATAGAAGTTGTTGTAGACAGATTTAAAGTAAAAGATGGCTTACAACAACGCTTAGCAGAATCGTTCGAAACTGCACTTGAAATGTCTAATGGCGTTGCACATGTAGCATATATGGATGATAGCAGCGCTGAAGAGATTCTATTTTCAGCAAATTTTGCCTGCCCTACTTGTGGCTATGCAATGACTGAACTTGAGCCGCGTTTGTTTTCGTTTAATAACCCAGCTGGTGCGTGTCAAACCTGTGATGGTTTAGGTATACGCCAATATTTTGATCCTAATCGCGTAGTGCATAACCCGGAATTAAGCCTTGCTGGCGGTGCAATTAAAGGATGGGATAAACGCAGCTTTTATTACTATCAAATGCTGCAAGCGGTTGCGGAACATTACAATTTTGATTTAGACGTGCCTTATCAAGATTTAGACAGCGACTCGAAAAAAATTATTTTAGATGGCTCTGGTAGCACTAAAATTGCGTTTAATTACCGTAACGACCGTGGCGATTTAATTACGCGTAACCATGAGTTTGAAGGCGTTTTAAATAACATGAATCGCCGCTACCGCGAGACCGAGTCAAACTCTGTACGCGAAGAACTTGCTAAATACCAAACAAGCCAAGCGTGTCCTAGCTGTGATGGCTCGCGCTTACGCGAAGAATCTCGAAATGTATTTATTGGACGAACCAACTTACCTGCAATCACATGCATGAGTATTGGTGAAGCCATGGAATTCTTTGAAGGTTTAGAGTTAACCGGACAAAAAGGCCAAATAGCTGAAAAAATATTAAAAGAAATTCGCGACCGTTTATCGTTTTTAATTAACGTTGGCCTAAATTACTTATCACTTGAGCGCAGCGCCGATACATTATCAGGTGGTGAGGCTCAACGTATCCGCTTAGCCAGTCAAATTGGTGCCGGTCTTGTAGGTGTAATGTACGTACTAGATGAGCCATCAATTGGGCTACATCAACGCGATAACGACCGCTTACTACAAACACTGGTCCATTTACGCGACTTAGGTAACACCGTTATTGTGGTAGAGCACGATGAAGATGCTATTCGTGCTGCTGATCATATTATTGATATTGGTCCAGGTGCGGGTGTTCATGGTGGGCATATTATTGCACAAGGTACACGCGATGATATTTTAGCAAGCAAAGAGTCTGTTACGGGCCAATTTTTATCAGGCGTACGTAAAATAGAAATACCAAAAGAACGTCACCCAACGAACGACAAATGGCTAGAGCTATTTGGCGCAACGGGTAATAACCTTAAAAATGTGGATTTAAAAATCCCATTTGGTTTAATGACCTGTGTGACAGGTGTATCGGGCTCAGGTAAATCAACGCTAATAAACGATACTTTATTTAAACTTGCTCATACAGAGCTAAATGGCGCAACCACTGCCGAAGCTGCACCCTATAAATCAATTAGCGGTTTAGATCATTTTGATAAAGTGATCGATATTGATCAAAGCCCGATTGGCCGTACTCCGCGTTCAAATCCGGCAACCTACACAGGTATATTTACCGGCATTCGTGAGTTATTTGCAGGTACACAAGAAGCGCGCTCACGTGGCTACAAAGTAGGTCGCTTTAGCTTTAACGTTAAAGGCGGACGCTGTGAAGCTTGCCAAGGTGACGGCTTAATTAAAGTTGAAATGCACTTTTTACCTGATGTGTATGTACCGTGTGACGTATGTAAGAGCAAACGCTATAACCGCGAAACACTCGAAGTACAATACAAAGGTAAAAACATACACCAAGTGCTTGAGATGACTGTTGAAGACGCTCATGAGTATTTTGACAAAATACCGGCTATTGCCCGTAAACTTAAAACGCTGATGGACGTTGGTTTGTCGTACGTGCGTTTAGGTCAAGCCGCTACTACACTCTCTGGTGGTGAGGCGCAACGTGTAAAATTAGCACGCGAGCTATCAAAGCGTGATACTGGTAAAACGCTCTACATATTAGATGAGCCAACAACAGGCTTACACTTTGCTGACATTGAACAACTGCTTGTTGTATTACATCGCCTGCGCGATCACGGTAACACCATTGTGGTTATTGAGCACAACCTCGATGTAATTAAAACAGCAGATTGGGTTATCGATTTAGGACCTGAAGGCGGAGCTGGCGGCGGTGAAATACTCATTGCAGGCACGCCTGAAGAAGTAGCCGAATGTGAGCGTTCACATACTGGGCATTACTTAAAGCCATTGCTTTAATACCAATAAAAAACACCAAGTAGTTTAACTACTTGGTGTTTTTTATATTTAGCTCCCGACTGTTAGTCCTTGATAAACTTTTTATTCATCCCAACTAATTTGTATAATTTGCATATCTTTGTATTTAGCACCCGTGAATAAAATTTCGTTATCTGAACTCACTTCAAAACCAATAGGTCGAAAGTCCACGTGTATATCTTGTATAGTTTGATCGTGTAAATTTAGTCTAGCGACTCTAGAAATAGAATCTGAATAATAGAAATAGTCTTTGCTAACTCCATATGCAACTGACTTTTTGGCGTTTTTAGGTAATTCCCAGCTTTGCCTATCTGAAAGGCGAATTAACTGATTATCATTGGTTACGTACCCGTTACCTTTACTATCTGAAATGAGTTTATTAGCTTTTATACCTTCAATTACACGTGTATCACGTGTTACTAAATTAAATTCTGCCAATATATTTTTTGAACCAAGTCGCTCAACATAAATAATGCTGTCGTTATTTTTTGACCAAATATAGCTTACTATTTTATGCTTATTAAATTCTTCAAATGGATAAAATTTTTGAGCGTTTACGTCATAAAGTGAAAAGCCTTTATTTTTCATGAATATCATGCGTTGCTTATTAGGAGAGGCTCTTAGTCCTCCCAATACAAAAGTTGATGAGCCATCATCGTAATTAAAAAAGCTAAGTTGCTTTGTAAGACCATTTTGAGAGAGCCACAATTGACTGCTGCCAGAACGCTCTGATACAAAAACATGTGCTGTCCCTTCCTTATTAATTATTTCAGCAATGTTGTACTCGTCTTTATCACTTTTATAAAGTGCTTCATACTCAGGATTATCACCAAAAGGGTCTGTAGCTTTAATCAGCGAGTATGCCTGTGTCATATTTTCCGAGTAAAATAGGCTGTTATCAGAGTGAACTGCAATATAATAAGGTGAAATTGCTGGGGTAACCGTTAGTGTGCGTTTAATAATATTATTTTCATCAAACACAATGGTTGAAAGCTCAGAGTCTTCAAAAACAATCACGCCTTTATCGTCTGCAAGCCAGTCAAACGCGAAGCTAATTATGCTTTTCTTTGCTTTAAATAACCGCTTGGTTTCATGAGTCTCAAAGTTGTAGCTAAATACAGAAAAAGGCTTACCCTTTTGACTAAGTACATATGCTATTTTACTACCAGAATGAGATAAACGAGGCATGATTACGCCATACATGACGCCTGGTGGTGGGATCACTATGAATTCTTTTTTAAGTTCTAAATCATATTTATATAAACCTGAACCCTCATGCTCATTTTTATATTCGGTGTAATAAATATGCTCACCACTTTCGTCTACTTGCGCATAACCTGTGTATCTAAGGTCGCACTTTTTAATTAAAGTAGCCTCTCCTATAACAGGAAACTGGCTTAAATCAACCAGTACCATTTCACACTTTTGCTGCTTTAAGTTGGTCGCTTGTAACAACACAGAGTGCTGATTTAACTGCCACGATAAAATAGATACTTGAAAGCCAGGATAGGTAATTTCAACTTCCCTTTGATCAGATAGTCGCTTTACAAATGCATGCATTATGTCATTTTCAGGTTCAACATTTGTATAAGCTAAATATTGTTTATCTGAGGACATCTCAGGGTGAACCTCACTGCCTATATTCCACGTGCTTGCTACCTTATTAACCGTGATCTGTTTAATCTTTTCGCTAGAAGGTGCATTAATAAAAAACAACCCAAACCATACTAAAGAGCACAGGCAAATAATGACGAGTAAAGAATAAATCAAAAACTTTTTACTATTCTTTTTTTGAACTGGTTGAGAAGTAGTTGCAGTAGCTATCTCTTCATTTTTGGCAGAAATACCCGGTGAGTCAGGCAAAATGTTTGCAGACTCTTTGGAGACGTTTGCTTGCGTTAAACGCTCAGCTATTACTGTTAGGCTATATCCTTTACGGTAATGCGTTTTTAAAAGCGGCGCTTTTTCAATTGGGTGGGCAAGCTGCTTTCTTAACTCTGAGATTGCACGGTTAATCGCATTATCATCAACAAAGCTCTGTTGCCATACACTCTCAATAAGCTCTTGGCGGGAAACGATTTGTTGAGGCTTGTCTATAAAGTGGAGTAATAACTTTACTAAAAGTGGATCTAACTCTCTTTCTAAATGGTTTGAAGTAATCACACAGCGATTACTAATAAATTGCCAAGGTCCGATTTGATAATTCATAGTCTTTACGTATTTTTATTTTTATAAACCGTATCACATCTACACTTTATTTTATAGAAAAAGCATTTTAAACCTTATATTAGCATTATAAGGTTTAAATCTAACATACTAAATTTAAACAATTATTTAGTTTTAAAACCTTATCTATTAATTGCTCACAACTAGATAAGCGACTCTCAATAAATTCAGCGATATTCTTTAAACCGTCATCAACAAGCAGCTTAGTAAAAAATCATTTGTGATTCTAAATTGGCTGCAATTAAAAATATAAAGGTTTAATTATGAATAGCACAATGAAAAAAGTACTACCGGCTTTACTACTAGCAACTGCTTTTAATACAACTTCAGTTATTGCAGCTGACGCTAAACAACACACCGATCAAAGTAATTTTGAGCAATACATGATTGGTAAAAGTATAGAGGCGATTAACCCTGTTAATCAAAAGCTGCAAAAAGCAAACAAAATAGACGCTTCTGAGTCTTTAAAAAGTAATATTGATACGCAAACGTTACTTTCTTTAATGGATGAAAAAATATCAGCTGAGCTTGACTCTTCAATGAGCAAAATAAACACGCAAATTGATAAAAGCCTTTCAAAGGTAACATCGTCAATCACTGCATATTTCAGTAATGTGTTATCGAACTAAAAACAATAAAATTAAAAGTTATATTAAGGAATTATCATGAAAAAATTCACAAAAAAATTAGTATCTGCCAGCGTATTACTTAGTTGTAGCTTTTTAGCAAATACAGCACAGGCTCAAAGCTCTGTATGGCAAGTAAGTAATGGCAATGACTCACTATTTATTGGCGGTACAGTTCACATACTACCTAAAGCTGAAATGCCACTGCCCGCTGAGTTTAACCATGCTTATGAACAAGCAGATACAATTATTTTAGAAGCACCGTTACCTGACCCAGCCGACACCAATGCACAAATGCAAATGTTAGGCGCGCTATCGTATAAAAATAACGAAACGTTAAGTCAAAAGCTAGAACCCCAGATTAAAGCTTCACTTGAAAATAAGCTTAGCGAGTTTGGCGCTAACCTAGCTAAGTTAGATGGTTATCGCCCTGCTATGGTTAGTATTGTTTTAATGTCGATGGAGCTTCAAAAACAAAATATAATGGGTGAAGGGGTTGATGCTTACTTTACTAAAAAAGCGACTGAAGATAACAAAACAAAAAATTACTTAGAAACAATGGAATTTCAGTTAGAGCTTTTTAAAGCAATGGGTCAAGGCAACGAAAACGATTTCATTAAACGTAACTTAGCCGAGCTTCACAACTATAGCGATATGTTTAAAGGGCTTTTAGCTGCATGGCGCAAAGGTGATACAGACACCCTAAATAAAGTGGCACTTGAAGATATGCAGAAAAATGATCCGAATAGCTATAAACAAATCATTACAGATAGAAATAATGATTGGTTACCAAAAGTAGAAGCCATGTTTAACAACGACAAAAATGAGTTTGTACTTGTTGGAGTTGCCCATCTTGCAGGACAAGATAGTTTACTTACCTTACTTGAAAACAAGGGCTATAAAGTTTCTCTAGTTGATATTGATAGCACGGCAGATATAACAGTAAGAGGGGCTGAATAATGGATAAAACAGACAAACTAGCTATATCGCTACTGTTTCTATTTGGGTCTATCATGTTGATATGTGCTATATAAAAAATGCCGCTAACAAGCGGCATTTTTTATTTTAATAAACTTACCCGCGAGGAATAAAACCAAGCGCATCGTATACCGATTTCAATGTTTTCTCAGCACGTACACTTGCTTTTTCAGCACCTGACTTCATTATGCCATCAAGTAGGTTTTGATCTTCTCTGATCTCTTTAAAGCGTGCTTGAATTGGCTCAATCATGTTGACAATTGCATCGGCAGTGTCTTTTTTCAGGTGGCCATACATTTTATCTTCATACTCAGGCACTAGGTCTTCAATTGAACGTTTAGTTGCAACACTCAATAAAGTAAGCAAGTTTGATACGCCAGGCTTTTCTGTGCGATCAAAATAAATACGTGCTTGTTCATCTGAATCAGTTACTGCTTTTTTAAGCTTTTTCACAATTTGCTTAGGCTCATCTAATAACATAATGTAACCGTTTGGGTTTTCGTCAGACTTAGACATTTTTTTAAGTGGATCTTGCAAGCTCATTACGCGTGCACCAAACTCAGGGATATACGGCTCTGGTAATTTAAATACGTCGCCATATAAATTATTAAAGCGTGTGGCTATATCGCGAGTCAGCTCTAAATGCTGCTTTTGGTCATCCCCTACTGGTACTTGATCAGCTTGGTATAATAAAATATCCGCAGCCTGTAATACCGGATATGAAAATAAGCCCACGTTTACGTTATTTGCATGCTTAGATGACTTGTCTTTAAACTGAGTCATTCGATTAAGCTCACCCATTTGCGCGTAACAATTTAATACCCATGCTAACTGTGCGTGCTCAGGTACTTGTGATTGTACAAATAACGCAGATTTTTCAGGGTCAATGCCACATGCCGCGTAAAGAGCAATACCATCTAACACGCGAGAGCGCAGTAATTCAGGCTCTTGGCGAACAGTAATAGCGTGTAAGTCTACTAACATAAAGAAACTTTCGTGGTCTTCCTGTAACTTTAGCCACTGGTTAATAGCGCCAACATAGTTGCCTATTGTCATACCACCGGTTGGCTGAATGCCGCTTAAAACTACTGGTTTACTCATGATTTTCCTTTATTTTGCTTAATGAATAATATTTAACGCTGCGTTAGAACTGGTATTATATCTAAGAAGTTATCGCATAGGTACTGTGGATTGTAATCCTTAAGATTTTCACCTTGGTTATAGCCATAACTAAGTGCAATTACGTCTATATTAGCGGCTTTAGCTGCAAGTATATCGCTTTTAGAATCACCTATCATTATTGCTTTATTAGGCTCCGCATTTAGTTTTTTGCAGGCAAATAGCAATGGTTCTGGCGACGGTTTTTTTGCCATGTCGTCACCGCATACAATCACATCTAAATGACTCGTTAGTGCCAGTTTATCGAGTAGTTTCTCTGTAAAAATTCGAGACTTATTAGTGATTAGTGCTTTTGGCATACCACGAAGTGCTGCAAGCCCAGTTTCCACGTGTTGGTACAGCACACTATACTCACCAACTTGTTGTTCATAGTGCTTATAAAACCGTGATATTGCTTTATCACTAAGTGACTCGTCTAAATGTTCACTCACTTGCATATCGCCACTCAAAGCGCGTTTAACAAGGACTTCGACACCATTACCAACCCAGCTTTCAACTAAGCGTTGGCTAACGATAGGAAAAGCGAGGTCACTCAAGGTTAGGTTAATAGCAATATACAAGTCGTAAACGCTATCAACCAAAGTACCATCTAAATCAAATAAGGCGACGTCGTACTTCATTATTTTACACTTCCAAGCTGCTCACGCATTTGATCAATCACCACTTTGTAATCAGGTTGGTTGAAAATAGCGGAGCCTGCCACAAACATATCTGCACCCGCTCGAGCCGCTGCTGCAATATTATCGACTTTAATACCGCCATCTACCTCTAAGCGAATATCACGACCCGATGCAACTATACGTTGCTTAGCTTGTCGTAGCTTTTCAAGCGTATGAGGGATAAAACTTTGTCCGCCAAACCCAGGGTTAACCGACATTAGTAAAATGGTATCTAGCTTATCAATAACATGATCTAAGTAACTTAGACTCGTTGCAGGGTTAAACACTAAGCCTGCTTTACAGCCATGATCTTTAATTAACTGTATTGTACGATCAACGTGTTCACTGGCTTCTGGATGAAAAGTAATAATTGATGCGCCAGCCTCTGCAAACAGTGGAATAAGACTATCTACAGGCTTAACCATTAAATGTACGTCGATAGGTGCTGTAATACCGTAATCTCTTAGTGCTTTACACACCATAGGACCAATTGTGAGATTAGGTACATAGTGATTATCCATCACATCAAAATGAACCACGTCAGCACCCGCATCGAGTACTTTATCAACATCTTCGCCTAGTTTTGCAAAATCAGCAGACAAAATAGAAGGGGCAATTAAATATTTTTGCTCTGGGTTAAACATGATTAACTCCATCAATAAATAGTATATTTCGTTAATGTAACTTAATTAATGAAGTTACCCAAGAACGGATAAAAGATAATGATGGATCCCTAAAATTAAAAAGAATAGTTAAGTTATTATTTTTAATAATTATTCACTATTATCTTAAATATTTAAGTTTGTTATTTAACCAACCTTTGGTATGATTAAAAAAGTAACAAATAATTAGGCCTACATATGCGAGCTTTTAAAACAGGGATATTAATTGCATCGGCATTATTGTTTATTGGGGCGTTTAGTTTCTCTCCAAATTCTGAGCCAGAAATTAGCTCAGTAAATAATTGCCATTATCAAAATCTATCTGTGGTTTCTAAAAATACTGCAGAAGTGTGTATTAAGATAGAAGAGGATTCATCTTGGGTTTCGTGGATTACTGGTGATAGTAGAAGTGCGCAGTTTCATTATTTAGATTTATTAGAACTACTTACCAGCTCAGATGATTCGAAAAAAGCGCCATCTTTAAATCCTCTATTTTAATATAATGCTGCAATTTTTTAGCGCGTTACAAAGTGTGCTAGCAGCATTTTTTGGCGTTCAATCAGAAAGCAAACGCAATTCAGACTTCAAAAAACACTCTCCATATTCAATAATTATAATTGCGATTGTGCTTTTTATAGTTTTTGTATTTTCGATTTACGCGATTGTTGCTTTAGTGGTAAATACATAGCCATTAACTCATCTACTTTATTACGAGAACCGCCTTTAGGGCTAATAGTCCGCTTTACTTGAATTTGATCCAATGATGCCTGGCTATAAATCTTTCGGGTCCATACTGTATCGTGGTTAGATATAAGTACTGGTGTATTATTTTCAAATGCTGCCCGCTCTGCCAAATTAGCTAAGTTAGCCTGATCATCTAAATTAAAGCCACCCTTTGCATAAGAGGTGAATGATGCAGTTTTACTTAAGGGTACATATGGCGGGTCGCAATAGATAACTGCATTCTCGGGTACCAATTTAAATACATCATCGTAATCTAAACAGGTGAAAGTTGCTTGCTGAGCTTTCGCGGCAAAAAAATACATTTCTTTTTCAGGAAAATAAGGCTTTTTATATTTACCGAAAGGCACATTAAAAATACCTTTTAAGTTGTATCTACACAACCCGTTATAACCATAACGGTTCATGTACAAAAATAACATTGATCGCTCATATACATCGCGGCTTTGATTAAACTGTACACGATACTCATAGTAAGCGTCAGGATGGTTATTCAAATCAACAAATAGCTTTTTTGCATCACTAATAAACTCATCTGGTGAATTTCTTAGTTCTTTGTATAAGTTTATTAAATCTGCATTTATATCATTAAGAATATAATGTTTAAAATTACTATTTAAAAACACCGATCCAGCACCAACAAAAGGTTCAACCAAAGTGTCTGCATGCTTGCTTGCTTGGTTTAGTCGCGCGTTAATATCATCAACGAGGCTGTATTTTCCGCCAGCCCATTTAAGGAAGGCTCTACTCTTTTGCTGCATTGGCTCTTTACTTCAATCTGGTGTTACGCGATTTTACACTAAAGCGATTTAATTTACTGATCAACTAGTGCTATTTCTTGTTTTATTTTGCTAATTTTTTTATAAAAAGGTTTATTTTTTAAAATGTCAGAAGGCAATGTTTTCATTGCCAATTTTGCATCCTCTAAACTCGCAAAATTACCAAACGTAACTACCCACCAAATTTTGTTGTTTCTTTTAGTTTGATAAGTATAGGCCTCACCTTCCAGTTCATATTTAGTTATAAACTCAATACTAATTTGCTGCTGTGTTACGGCTAATAACTGAATTACAATGTGGTGAGTAGGCTGTTGTAAGTACCAATTTTTTTCAACATCTGATTGTTCATTCTTCACTTGCGGTTTAGGTGGCTCTTCAGCTATTTTTATATTTGTAGCTAACCGTTCCGTTTCTACGCTCGCTTTTTTTAAGCTTTGCATAATTGCGGGCACATCATTCTGGTGCTCTTTAAGCTTCGTCTCGTTTATTACACCTGGAAGTATTTGGGGGATAGGCGCTTCATTAGGAGGCATGAGTCGATTACTTACTTCGCTCACTGGAATGGCTAACGTTAGCAACTCAGGTTGCTCCTGCTGATGATATTGCTGCCACCATTGCGTCATATTTGATTTATACAATAAACCTATAATTAAGAACATTATTATCAACAGTAAAGTTAATAAGTGTAATCGCCACGATACTTTATCTTTGACTGTAAAATCTGCCACATGTTCAGTGGGTTGCCATGCCAACAATAAGCTAGGATTCCCTCGAGCTTCAGACAAAAAAGTCTGGAAAACAGGATCCTCGTCATAAGGAAGAGCAGTGAAGTACCAACTCATAAGCTGCTTACTTTCTCGTAGACTTAAAGGCTCTAAATAAATTTCAACAACATCATTAAAAAACAGTTTTGATTGTGAAGCGACCATAATATACAAGGTACTTGGACTCATTTTAGCCAATGACTCAAGCTCAATGAGTATTTCTTCTGAGAGATGTCTACCACCGTCAAGCACCCACAAACAAGGCCCACATGTTTGCTGTTGAAGCAATTGATAATAGTTTTCAGATAAGCTTAAGTTATGATCCACCAAAGGAGCATTAAAGCTTTGTTCTAATAACTGACTCATAAGCTGAGTATCAGTCATTTTTCCTGTTACTTGTACAAAAGCTTTATTGAAGTCATTATATTTATCGGTAATGAAGGTTTCGAGCATATAACTTTTACCTAGCCCTGATGTGCCAAGTAAAACGATAAGGTTTTGCCCGTATTCAAATTGCAATGCGATTCTATCCACCAAAGCCGCACGGCTTGGTAAAATTTGTGACTGCATTTATTGCTCGATTAAGGCTCGAACTTGGTCGTCAGATACATCATCAACTAATGCGCATTGACCAAATTGGGTTGGTAAAATAAACCGAATTGTACCTTTTTTATTCTTTTTGTCTTTACGCATATGCGTTAAAAACTGCTCGCTTGTCATTTCTGTAGGTATTTTAGTTGGTAAGTTATATTGCGTAATAACATCAATAATACGTGCCACTTCATCAGCACTCAAGTCTTTGCGTGTATGAGCAAGTTGTGCGGCAAGCACCATTCCTGTTGCAACAGCTTCACCATGTAGCCAAATACCGTAACCCATTTGCGCTTCAATCGCATGGGCAAATGTATGACCCAGATTCAAAAGTGCCCTAAGGCCTTGCTCTTTTTCATCTTGAGCAACAATTAAAGCTTTAATTTCACAACATCTAAAAATAATATGCTGTAAACACGCTTCATTTAATTGCTGTAAGTCTTTTACGTTTTTGTCTAAATAACTAAATAATTCAGTATCATAAATCAATCCATATTTTATAACCTCAGCCATACCGGCAGCAAATTCTCTTGCTGGTAGCGTATGCAAAGATTTGGTATCAATAAAAACCGCTTGTGGCTGATAAAATGCCCCAATCATATTTTTACCTAAAGGATGATTTACAGCTGTTTTACCACCAACTGATGAGTCTACTTGCGATAACAATGTGGTTGGTATTTGAATAAATGGCACACCGCGTTGGTAACATGCAGCTACAAACCCAGTTAAGTCACCTATAACACCACCACCTAATGCAATTAAGCACGTATCACGACCGCAGTTATTTTGGAGTAAAAAAGCAGATATTTTTTCAAACCATTCTAGTGATTTGTATTGCTCACCGTCAGGTATGACAAAAGAGAGTGGTTTTAGCTCAGCTAACGAATCAAGTAGCCCTTGTAGATATAAAGGTGCAACTGTGTCATTAGTAATGATGATAGGCCGACAATCACCAATGTAGTGAATTAGGCGGCCATTATCTTGAAGTGCAGATTGACCAATATATATAGGATAACTTCGCTCGTCCAAATTAACAGTTAATTCAAGCATGCTCAGTCTTCCTTTATTATTGGTTTTTAAAAATCTAATTTCTCGATGATTTGGTTAGCAACAACTTTAGCGCTTTGCTCATCAGTGCGTACAACAAAATCAGCCACTTCTTTATATAACGGTTCGCGTTCTTCTGCTAAGCGCTCTAGTACATCACGAGGTGCTTCTTCAGTTTGCAGCAATGGGCGACGCTTGTCGCGTTGTGTGCGTGCAACTTGCTTTTCTATAGGTGTCTCTAGGTATACTACTATACCGCGAGCAGAAAGCTTGTTTCGAACTTCTTTACTCATTACTGAACCACCACCAGTTGCAAGTACAATACCTTGCATCTCAGTTAAGTCGCCAATAACAGATTCTTCACGAAGTCTAAAGCCTTCTTCACCTTCAAGATCAAACACCCAGGCAATATCTGCACCGGTACGGCGTTCGATTTCTTGATCAGAATCAACAAATTCAAGGTGTAATTGATCGGCAATGTGACGACCAATTGTGCTTTTTCCAGCCCCCATGGGGCCAATTAGAAATATATTACGTTTCTCAGCCATATCTTTTAGTACAAACGAACTCTAAAATTTGAAATAAAACCCCGCCTAACGACCTGGCCCCAAAATTAAGGAGGGGATTATCTCAGTAATTGCTGGGGTATTTCAAGTCAATTAGAATAAAAAGCCATATAACGAGCAATTAATCTGAATAATCGCCCATTGGTTAACAAAAACACGCCTAATTTTAGTCTATTTGTATTTTTGGTGTTACAAAAATAAGTAATTCTCTCTTTTCGTTAAACTCACTTGTACTCTTAAACAGCCTTCCTAAGTACGGAATATCACCAAGTAGAGGTACTTTTTTAGTCGAATTTATGATTTGCTGCTGAAAAATACCGCCGAGCACGATTGTTTGCCCATTTTCCACTAGCACTTGTGTCTGAATTTGCTGAGTATCAATTGCAACAGCTGGCCCAGTTCCTGTTTGAACTGTATCTCCTCGCGTATCTTGAGTAATAATTAAATCCAAAATAACTTTATTATCAGGAGTTATATGAGGGGTTACTTGTAAACTCAGTACTGCTTTTTTAAAGCTAACCGTTGTCGCACCACTAGAAGCTGACTCAACATAAGGGATTTCAGTACCTTGCTCTATTCGTGCTTGTTGTTGGTTTGCAGTAGTAATACGAGGGCTCGCAATAATCTCACCTTTGTTTTCTTCCTCAAGAGCTGTTAACTCTAAATCAATCAAAGTACCGTTAGCTAACTTGGCGATATGCATGCCGATACTTGCTGATGGGTTTGTCACGGGTAAATTCACGTTTAAACGATCAGAGATATCAGGAATGATACCATTTGATATTGTATTAGCGCCTTCAAGTGTACCTGATATGCCATCACTGCCCTGCTGGTCGCTAAACCCCCAGCGCACACCTAAATCTTCGGTTACATTATCACGTACGGTTACCATACGTGATTCGATTACAACCTGTCTAACCGCTATATCAAGTGTTTCGACCATGCGTCGCACGCTCTCAATACTTTTGGCCGTATCTTTGAGTAATAATGTATTAGTACGCTTATCAACAGATACGCTACCACGTTGAGTGATAATACTATTTGTATCTGTTTTTAATAAATCAGCAAACTCTTCTGCTTTTGCGTAGTTTAAACGAATGTATTCACTGTAAAGCGGCTCTAAGTTTTCTACGTTCTGCTTTGCTTGTAAATCTTTAGCTTCACGTGCTGCAAGCTCTTCTGATGGGGCAACCATCAAAATAGAACCATCCATACGCTTGTCTAAGCCTTTAATTTTAAGAACAACATCAAGCGCCTGATCCCAAGGCACGCCATCTAAGCGTAATGTAATATTACCTGTCACCGAGTCACTAGTGACTAAATTAAAATCATTATAGCCCGCTATGATTTGTAACACTGCACGAACAGAAATATCTTGAAAATTTAATGTCATTAGGCGGCCTTGGTAATCTTTACCGCCATCTAAATATGCATTTTGCGTTTCGTCTCTTTCCACCGTTAAAGTAAGAATATTATCTATTTGTTGGTAGGTAAAAGTAAAAGCGGCATTTGGTTCAATAACAACGCGGCTTAATCCATCTTCTTTAAAAGTTTCAATGCTGCTTACTACGGTGCCAAAATCGAGCACATCTAACTCATACAGTAAGTCATCTAAAATATCTGTATGATGAAAATCAGCAATAATTTTACCACCACTTTCATGCACTTCTATTGCGGCTTGCGTATCTTGTAAGAACACCAGTATTTTTGCCTCGCCCTTCTCCCCCCGACGAAAGTCAATAGACTGAATCCGATTGATATAATTTCCAGACACTGCATCAGAGCTAGTTGCTTCATCATCAACGTCTTGCTCTGTTAATGGGTTATCAGAAACACGTAAAGACACTAAATTATTATTAACTTCCGTCTCATAGATTTTCAAACGAGTAAGATTTATTGTTACTTTTAATCCCTTATCAGTAAGTACATTAGTAACATTATTAATGCCAGCTTGGTTTACCTGTACATTTTCAAGACCTTGCTCTAATTGTGCCGAATCAAACATCATTTCAATTCGTGCCGGGCTATTAAATACTTGTATTTTTGGTTCTTGCGTTAACTTTTCATCAAATACCAGCTGCAACTCGGTTTCACCCTTGAGTAATGGGTTATAACGAATATCATAGAGCAACGGCGCTGCAATAGCTGAATTGGCTATAACCAGAGCTAAAGTTGCAAATAGAGCTCGTTGAATACGGTTGTGCCAAAGTACACCCTTATGCATTTTGTTCTTACCTTTTTTGTTATTAACCTGCGCCATTGGTTGCCGCCTCTAACATTTCTAATTTAGTCAGGCGCTCTTTCCAACAACCAGACCCATCTGGGATTAATTCTATTAACTCAATATAATCATTATTTACTGATTGTACTTTGCCATCATAGCTACCTAAATAATTACCGACTGTAATACGATGTAAAGTATCGTCTGTAGCTGTAATGAGCGCCCAAGCTTGTCCACTTGATCCGATTGTTCCTTTCATAGATAAATTATCCAGTGGGTATTTTTCTAAGGTTTCACGTTGGCGTTCAGGATCCGGATGTAAACAATTTTTAACTTGAGTTAATTTGTTTTGGATTATTTCAGGCTGCGGGGCCACAAAAGGACTCCTTAGCTGCCCAGCGTTATATTCAAAATGCTCGAACTTTGTTAATTCAGGAATTGCTTCAACTCTAGCAGTCGTACTCGCTTTAACTTGATCTATAAACTCTTTTTGTTCTGAGGTATCGTCGTTACAACCACTTAGCAGGAGAGCAACTATAGGAATAAAGGAAAAATGCTTCACTTTACCTCCCCTTCTTCATAGCGATAAGTTTTTGCCACCACACTAAATGTTAACTGCTTTTCGCCTGAGGATGAAATAGAAAAGTCATGTAAGCTCACAATACGCGGCAATTGAGCCACTTTTCCCACAAATTCACCAAACTCATGATAAGTACCTACAACCTCTATTTTAATAGGTAGCTCAGTATAAAATTCTTTTTCAACTTCTGGCAGCCAGCCAATCTTTAAAAAAGTTAAACCACTTGTAGTTCCCACATAAGATAAATCATCTAACAAACCAGGGGTTTCATTTGAGGTAGGTAAACGCTTTAATAATTGAGAAAATTTCTCCTCCATTTTAAGCATTTGTTCACGATAAATATCAAGCCTGCTGGCTACAGCATATTTGGTACGATAAGTTGTCCGTAATTCAACTTCTTTTGTAACCGCATTATGGTAACTATCAATTTCATCAGATACCAATAAGCTATAACTAAAAAACAGCACTAAAGCAGCAACAAATGTAGCGCAAATAACCTTAACAGCAATTGGCCATTCGCCAATATTATCAAGTTCAATCTCATTCCAATCAATATCACTAAACGCTTTTAAATCAAGGTTCATTTGGAACCTCACCAATTTTATCAAATGGTTTAACGTAAAACTCCATATTGAAATCACTAAGTAAACGAGAAGATTGATTGCCAGCAACAATGCCTTGCATTGTTGGGCGCTCTAATAAATATGAGTTTTGTACTTCTCTAAGCATGTTGGAGAGGCGGTTATTTGATTCACTGCGCCCTAATACATGAATTCTATTGCCTCGACGTTCTAACTTAGTTAAATAAACACCAGCGGGGACTATTTTAGCAACTTCATCCATTATTTGAGTGCCTAAGTTACGACTGCTCTGTAATTCTTCAATTAGGTGCATACGTTGTTGTAAGTTTTCTTTCCTATAATCCAAATCTCTAATATCACTAATTTTCTTATCTAATAGACTAATTTCTGAACTGAGGTAGTTATTTTTTAAATTTTGTCCATCCTTCAAAGCAGTATAGAACGAGTTCAATACATACATACTTGCAAAACAAACAATAACAACAGCAATTAAAATAGTAACAAATTTCTTTTTTGACTCTTCGCGTTGCAATTCACGCCAAGGTAATAAATTTATATGTGGCATGATGAAAAATTCCTTAATGCCAGTCCTGTCGCAATAGCAAACTGTGTTCTATGGCGTTGCATTACATTACGGTCTACCTTGGGAGAAATCTCCATATTCGTAAACGGTTCTACGACAATGGAGTGGATACCAAGTTCTTCTATTAATAAACGATCTAGCCCATTTATCATGGCCGTTCCACCGGTTAGAACAATATAATCAATTTGGTCTTTACCGCTGGTAGTCAAAAACATCTGTACCGCTCGACGTACTTGTTGAAGTAATGATGTTTGAAAAGGAGCAAGTACTTCAAAAGTGTAATTTGGCGGAAGATCACCCGATGTTTTTCCAATTTCAGCTTCATCGAACCCTTTATTATAGTAAGCAACAATACTATTGGTATATTGATCGCCGCCAAAAACTTGATCGCGGGTATATATTGTTTCACCGGCTTGTACAACACTCACCAACATCAACACAGCACCAATATCAACTACAGCAACACACTTATTAAAGGCATCGCTTGGTAACTGCTTGTAATAAACATCCATCGAACGGCTCAATGCATAGCTTTCTACATCAACAACTTTCGCTTCTAAATTGGCAACTTCTAAAGCGCCAACTCGCGCTTCGACACTTTCTGTGCGGGCTGCAGAAAGTAACACATTCATTTTACTTGGATCGGCTTCATTTGTTGATAATTTTTCAAAATCTAAGCTAACTTCATCAAGGGGGTATGGAATAAGGCTATCAGCCTCAATTTCAATTTGTGATTCAAGTTCAGCGTCAGTTAATGACACATCCATAAAAATAACTTTAGTAATAACTGTTTGGCCAGAGACGGCTACAGCAGCAGATTTTAGTGATTTTGGTAACTTTCTTTTTAATTTTGATATTACATTACCAATTGCTTCAATATCTTGAATAATACGTTCGCTCATTGCGCCCTTAGGCATTGGTTCAATCGCTAATGCTTCAAGACGAAATCCAGTTTCAATTTCACTTAAAAGTACCGCCTTGATAGAGTGCGATCCAATATCAATTCCTACCATCATTTTTGACGGCTTTTGAAATAGTTGACTTAGCATGTTTGAAACTTGGCCTTTGTTTTAATAATAAACAAGTTATAATTTTTATCTTAAAAAATATTATTCATTTTTTAATCAATATATACTAGCAGTCTCCATACATAATTGGGAGTCCATTTAGGGAAATATAAGTGATTTTATTAAAACGAACTTTACAATTTTTTATCATTTGCACATTACTTGGGCTGATTACTTTAATCAGTCTTTATTACTACGTTAAACCTGATATTCCAAGTGTGCAAGTTTTAAAAGATGTGCAATTACAAACTCCTATGCAAGTATTCACTAAAGATGGCCTTCTGATCAATCAATTTGGTGAAAAAAGACGGATCCCCGTAACGATTGACGAAATACCAAAACCTTTAATAAATGCATTTTTAGCAACTGAAGATAATCGTTTTTATGACCATGTGGGAATAGACCCTATTGGTATTGTTCGTTCTGCATTGGTTTTGATTTCAACAGGCGAAAAAAAGCAAGGTGCAAGTACAATAACAATGCAGCTAGCTCGAAACTTCTTCTTAACTCGTGAAAAAGCTTATATTCGTAAAGTTAAAGAAATTTTTATAGCGCTTCATATAGAAAATTTACTAACGAAAGACGAAATTCTTGAACTCTATTTAAACAAAATAGAACTAGGTAACCGTGCTTTTGGTATTGGCGCTGCTGCACAGGTATATTACGGAAAAGAATTAAAAGATCTTACACTTGCCCAAATGGCGATGATTGCCGGCTTACCCAAAGCGCCATCAGCCTTAAACCCGATCCGTAACCCAACTCGCGCAAAATCTCGTCGCAATGTTGTTCTTGGCCGCATGTTAACAGAAAACTACATAACACAAACACAATACAACGATGCCATCAGGCAACCTATTACAGCTTATTTTCACGGTGCAGAAATTGATCTGTATGCTCCTTATATTTCTGAAATGGTGCGTGCAGAAATGGTGGCACGTTACGGAATCGATAAAGCCTATAACTCAGGTTATAAAATATTTACTACTGTTGAGTCAAAAGTTCAAAAAGCGGCACAAACAGCACTCATCAATAATTTACACAATTATGATATGCGCCATGGTTATAGAGGCTCTGTTAAAACGTTGTGGGATCCAGAAACACAGCCTGTATTTAGCAAGTCTCAAATGCTCAGTGAGCTAAAATCTGTAAATGAGTTTGGCCAATTAAAAGCGGCCGTTGTAATCGCAGTGAATGACAAAACAGCTGATGTATTACTTAAAAGTGGCGAGCAAACCACACTAACTTGGGATAACCTAAAGTGGGCTCGTAAATACATTACGCGTTATCGCCAAGGCTTTGCACCTAAAGCAGCCAATGAAATACTCGCACCCGGCGAACAAATTTGGTTACGTAAAAATACCGACGGTAGCTATTTACTTAGCCAAATTCCTGAAGCATCTAGTGCCATCGTTTCTCTTGACCCACAAAATGGGCGCATTAAAGCGATTGTGGGTGGTTATAGTTTCGAACAAAGTCAATATAACCGAGCAGTACAAGCTAAGCGCCAAGTAGGCTCTAATATAAAACCTTTTATTTACTCTGCTGCACTGGAAAAAGGCTACACCTTAGCCTCAATATTAAACGATGCACCAATTAACCAATGGGATAAAAGCCAAGGCGTTGCATGGCGACCAAAAAACAGCCCCGCTGTTTATAATGGACCTATTCGTATTCGTCGTGCTTTAGCACAATCTAAAAACGTTATTTCGGTGCGCTTGTTACGCGGAGTTGGACTACAGCGTACGGCAGAGCACCTACTAAAATTTGGCTTCAAAAATTCAGATATTAATCGCAGTGAATCACTTGCGCTTGGTAGCGCTTCTATTACGCCGCTTGAACTTGCACGCGGTATGAGTGCTTTTGCAAATGGTGGGCATTTAATAGAACCCTACTTCATTTCTGAAATTCAGGATGCTTATGGTGACGTGTTATTTAAAACAAACCCAACAGAAGCTTGTGACGATAGCGATAGCACATTAAGCGTATTGAACAACGATGTAACAATGCAGAATTTCGAAACTGAAAAGCAACAAGAAAAAAAATGCGCACCACGGATTATCTCTAAACAGAATGCATTTTTAATTGCTGATGCAATGCATAGTGGTATTTGGGGCGGTGGTAGTTGGGCACATAAAACAGGCTGGAGCGGAACAGGCTGGCGTGCTCAAGCATTAAAGAGACGTGATCTCTCAGGTAAAACAGGCACGACTAATGACTCTGTAGATACTTGGTTTAGTGGCTTTAATCGTAATGTACTAACGTCTGTATGGGTTGGGTTTGATAACCCCGGTAACTCGTTAGGCCGCTCAACATATAATAACAACCTTGATAGCAGTCAAATCTCAGGGGCAGAGTCAGGGGCTAAAACGGCGCAACCAGCATGGATTGAGTTTATGAAAGTGGCACTTGAAGATGCACCAGAAGCGCCTATAGAACCACCCGAAGACTTAGTATCTATTCGTATTGATTTAGCAACAGGTTTACTGAGCCACAAAAACGATTACACAAGCCGCTTTGAATATTTTGACAAAGGTACAGCCCCAACTAAGTATGTACTTTCCCAACCTACCGATATATTTGAGGAAGATACAAAAACAGAAGAAGAGCTATTTTAAATAGCGTTAAATAAAAACGGCAGCCACTTTAGGCTGCCGTAATGTTTACCTTAAATTTTGGACCAGCCAATACAAATCAGAATGTACACCCGCTGCAGTGACCTCTTTACCAGCACCAGGGCCTTGGATAACGAGCGCGTTATCGCTATACCACTTACTATTTATAACAAAAATATTATCTCCTGGCGTTAAACTAGCCAAAACATCACTTTGTAATACATACGCGATACCGACTTTCGCTATTACTTCATTTTCTGCGATTTCGAGCAAGCCTGTATAACGAAGCACCGAATTTTGTGCCTTAGCTCTCTTTGCATGCTCTTGAATAAAGCTATCTAACTGGGATTTTTTACTTAAAAAATCATCCCAACTCCCTTGCGCAAGTTCATCAGGCATCAATGCCGAAAGACTAATATCCTCAAGATTTAGTTCAACCCCCAACTCTCTGGCTAAAATAAGCAATTTTCGCTGCATATCACGCCCAGATAAATCCTCGCGAGGATCGGGCTCCGTAAAACCCATTTTTTGCGCTTCAAGCACTAAATCTGAAAATATAATCGAACCATCATACTTACTACACAACCACGATAACGTCCCAGAAAATACGCCCTCAATACGTGTTATTTTATCGCCACTATGTTGTAAATCAGCAAGCGCAAAATTAATGGGTAAACCAGCCCCCACACTGGTGTTATAACGCCAATGTAAGTTGCGTTCAGAGATACTTGTACGTAGTGCTTTATACCAATTAGTAGGAGCTGTACCTGCATACTTATTAGCGCTTATTAAATGACAATCCATTTCTACAAAATCAGGATATAACCGGCTAAACTTTTCACTCGCTGTTATATCTACAATCACTTTATGTTCGTAATCAAGTTCATCAATTGCATTTAATAATGTTTGGTTTTGATAATCAGACGCTTCAAGTTGAAACTGGGTTTTCCATTGCGATACACCAATCCCATTAGGATTAAAAAGCATTTTTTGAGAGCGCACTAAGCCAACAAGCTTAATACTAAAGTCATCTGACAAGCGCTCAACTTGAGTAGATAACTGTTCAATAAACACCTCACCTACATTACCAAGTCCAGCGACTATTAAAGCAATTTCCTGCCCTTTGTTAATCAGCTTATCGTGTAATATGCTAAGTATATCGCTATCAATCACTTGATCAGTAAGTAATAAAATATAGCCGCTATCTTGGTGTGCAAATCGTGGTTCAATCGCATGTGCATTTAATAAATTAATCGCCAATAAGTGCAATTTACTAATATCTTGCTCTGGCGCAATCACAGCACACCCGTGTAAGCTCGATTCGTTAATATTAGCTCGACCTTCAAAATAGCTAATAACCTGATGCGTCGAAATAGCTGGCACAACTAAGTACGTCTCACCATTTTGACTAAAGTGATGCAAGCTATGCTGAATAAGCTGACTCACATGCGCAATATCTCCTTCACTTAAGTTTTCAACTATTAATAAATCAATATTTTGTAACGTTGTTATAAAGCGCTTTTGCTTGGCACTACCTTCTTTAACGATGTCAGTAGAGCTAGCTTGTACATCAAAGCTACTTCGTACTGATAATTTTATATCCGTATTTTTAAGAGGAGATAATGTTTTAGCATGCAATACGGGGTTACCTAGTCGTGCTAACAAATTGGCCTGTCCACGACACACCTTCGCGTATTTAATCGCTTTACTAACTTTACGAGGGTCGGTACTAAATACACCTTGTGTGTCAGTCCAAATACAGACTTGTTTTGCATGACAATAATTAGCGAGTAAGGTCGCACTATAATCACTTCCATTACGACCAAGCGTTACAGTATCCCCTGCTGTATTAGCTGCAATAAATCCAGTTACAACGTTAATTTTATTATGCGCAATTAAGTTTGCGCACTGTTGAGTATTTTGTTCATGTAATAACTGCCCATCATTTAATGTAAATAAAGCACGCGCATCGTGAACACACGCATCAACATTAAGCTCCTGCAGGTAAGCAGCGAGTACGCGTGCTGACCATAACTCTCCATGAGCAAGCAATTGGGCTTCTTGTAGCTGCCCTGTTTGCGCTAACAGCGTTATTGTTGATAGCTCTTCATTCAATTTTTTTAGAGCGTTACACTTTGTATTAGCTTGTAATAACTGCTCTATTAAATCTATTTGATGATTATTTAACTGTAATAAAATATCAGCAATTACATGTGTATCTTGCTGCTGGTAACTTTGCCATAACTTAACTAGTGTATCGGTTGTTTTCCCAGCTGCTGATACCACAACGCAATCACCAGGTTGTGTGTGCTCTAATATAATACCCGCAACACTTTTGTAACGCTGTGCTGAACTTAAACTCGAACCGCCAAATTTATGTATATTTTTAGTCATGTTAGTTACCAAAGCGCGGGGTAAGCGGCACTTAACTTAGCATCACCGCTCGATGTTCCCGCACCTTTAGTTAATCGATTTGTATTGTTTTTTCTGCCAGGTTTTACAAGTGTAAATACACGTTCAAGATCTGCTAATAAATCTTCAATGTCTTCTATTCCGACAGAAACACGAATAAGCGTATCACCAACGCCGGCTTCTAAGCGCGCTGTTGCATCCATCCCTGCATGCGTCATGGTCGCAGGGTGGCATATTAAGCTCTCAACGCCGCCTAGCGACTCAGCTAAACTAAAGTTATGTAGACTAGTTAAAAATGCCGCTGCATCGTTTATGTCGCCTTTAATATCAAAGCTAACCATGCCACCAAAACCAAGCTGCTGTGCTTTCGCTAATTCATGTTGGGGGTGCGACTCAAGCCCAGGGTAATAAACTTGGCTAACGAACTCAGATTCTTCGAGATACTGAGCTATTGCTAATGCATTTTCTTGATGCTGCCTTAAGCGCACATTTAAAGTACGTAAACCACGAAGCGTTAAATAGCTATCAAAAGGTGCCCCTGTGATACCAATGTTATTAGCCCACCAAGCAAGCTCGTCACCGATCTCTTGTGTTGCAGCAATAACAGCACCGCCCACTACATCTGAGTGTCCGTTAATATATTTAGTGGTTGAATGCACCACAATATCTACACCAAACTTAATCGGATTTTGTAAAGCAGGCGATAAAAATGTATTGTCAGCGGCCACCAGTGCGCCACACTGCTTAGCAATATCAGTAATCGCTTTAATATCAGTTAAACGTAGTACAGGGTTACTTGGTGTTTCAATCCAAATGAGTTTTGGTTTAATTACTAATATTTTTTGAAGACTTTCTGGTTTTGTTAAATCTAAAACCTCAAGCTTTAGCAAGCCACGCTTTTGCAGGGACGTAAATAAACGGTAGCTTCCACCGTAGCAGTCGTGTGGGATCACTAACGTGTCGTCGTGATTAAGCAGCTGAGTTGCTAAATGTACAGCCGCCATGCCTGTGGCTGTAATTATGCCGCGTACTCCCCCTTCGAGCTCAGCAAGGGTCTCAGCTAAGATATCGCGGTTAGGATTACCGCTGCGGCCATAATCATATTGGCGTTTAGTATCAAAATCGGCAAACGAATAAGTAGTCGATAAATAGATTGGCGCGACAACTGCACCGTGGTGTTTATCGGCTTCAACGCCACTACGGACCGCAATGGTTGCTTTGTTTTTTTCGCTCATATTCGTCACCTGATTAATTTGGATGTTTAGACGTCTAAAAGAGTAGTTTATTCAATTTGAGATGTCAAAACATTTAAACAGCTAGATGGCCAAACAACTAGTATTTGACTATCTTTTTTAAATCGATAGAATTTCACGCATATTCACACGCATTTTAGCGCATGTGAGCAATTAATAATCTGAGGCAACGATACATCTTATGGCTAAATGGAATGGTGAGTATATTCACCCATACGCAGAACACGGGAAAAAATCAGAACAAGTTAAGAAGATCACCGTTTCGATCCCACTGAATGTATTAAAGGTATTAACTGACGAACGTACTCGTCGTCAAATTAATAACCTGCGTCACGCAACAAACAGTGAGCTGCTATGTGAAGCGTTTTTACATGCATTTACAGGCCAACCTTTACCTAATGACGATGACTTACGTAAAGATAACGCTGAAAAAGTACCAGAAGAAGTGAAAAAAATAATGCAAGAAATGGGGTTAGAAGTCCCTGTTTTAGATGACGAATAAATAGATAAAGTAAAATAAAAAAACCTCAGTAATTACTGAGGTTTTTTTATGATTAAATTTTACGGTATAGATTTACTGCATATAGCTTTCTGGCAAATCAATTTGTGCCACACCCGACTCAACAGCAGCAAGAGCAACCGCTCTTGCTATACGTGGTAATAAACGTGGATCCATCGGTTTTGGAATAATATATTGAGCACCAAATTCCAGCTTATCAACACCGGCAGCTTTTAGGACCTCTGCTGGTACAGGCTCTTTTGCAATACTACGAATCGCTTCTACTGCTGCTATTTTCATTTCATCGTTAATTGCACTTGCGCGCACATCTAGTGCACCACGAAAAATAAACGGGAAACACAAAACATTATTCACTTGGTTTGGATAATCAGAACGCCCTGTCGCCATAATTAAATCGTTGCGCGCGCTGTGTGCTAGTGCGGGGTCAATTTCAGGGTCGGGGTTTGAGCACGCAAACACAACCGGCTTATCAGCCATCAGTTTTAAATCATCGGCTGCTAACAAATTAGGCCCAGATACACCAACAAATACATCAGCATCAGCAATAACATCTTGCAACGTACGCTTATCCGTATTGTTAGCGAATAGTTGTTTGTACTCGTTTAAATCATCACGACGAGTATGAATAACGCCTTTACGGTCAAGCATGTAAATGTGTTCACGCAGTGCACCACACTTAATTAACAGTTCCATACAGGCAACGGCAGCCGCACCAGCACCTAAACATACTATAATAGCCTCTTCTATCGATTTCTCTTGCACTTCAAGTGCATTCAACATACCGGCGGCTGTTACAATTGCAGTGCCGTGTTGATCGTCATGAAAAACCGGAATACTACAGCGCTCAATCAATGCCTTTTCAATTTCAAAACACTCTGGGGCTTTAATATCTTCAAGATTAATACCACCAAATGTATCGGCAATATTAGCAACCGTGTTAATAAAGTCTTCTGTTGTTTTATGCTTCACTTCGATATCAATAGAATCAAGGCCTGCAAAGCGCTTAAATAACAGCGCCTTGCCTTCCATTACAGGCTTTGATGCCAAAGGGCCTAAATTACCCAAGCCCAAAATTGCAGTACCATTAGTGATAACTGCAACCATATTACCTTTACCGGTATATTTATAAGCATTTGCAGGATCAGCAGCAATTTCACGCACAGGTTCAGCAACACCTGGGCTATATGCTAAAGCTAAATCTTGAACCGTTTCGGCAGGCTTGGTTAGCTCAATGCTGATTTTTCCTGGAACGGGATGAGAATGGTAATGTAGTGCTTGTTCACGAAAGTCTGACATAACGCGATTGTATCCTGCAATTTAAGTTAAAGTGAGAGGTGTTGTCTGGGTTACGATACCCTTATTATTTTTAAATTCCAAGCAATATCAGGTCTATCCTGTTATATGCTAGATTCATTAATTTTAAGAGGTTTTTCAGTAACTTTGCGAAGATATAGCGACATTTCATAAATAGAAATTCATATAAAAAGCATTTTTAGAGGTACTTTTAGCCGCGAGCCATTTTCTCTAAAAACGACTATCAAATTTTTAGTATAAATAACTATAAACAGCTTAATAGTCTACTTTAAAAACATTTATCTTCACGTTAGCTACATTTAACAACTTAGTTAAAAAATGAACACTTCAAAATATAGAGACTATTACGTACTTTGTCTGCAAAGGTTTATGCATACTCAGAATAAGAACAAGAAATAGTTATGCAAAGGAGATAACGTATAAATAGGCAGGAAAAGCACGTAAAGATAAATTTCAGGCACAAAAAAAGCACCCTAAGGTGCTTCTTTTAACTAAATAGCAAAAATTACTTCTTGCTACCAAGTGCACCGAAACGCTTGTTGAAACGATCAACACGTCCGCCAGTGTCTAAAACTTTTTGCTTACCAGTGTAAAACGGGTGACACGCAGAACATACGTCTAAGTGAATGTTTTTACAAAGAGTAGAGCTTGTTTCGAATTCATTTCCGCATGAACATGTTGCTGAAATTACTTCGTACTTAGGGTGAATACCTTCTTTCATAGAAACCTCTAGTTAAGGCCGCATCGCTCTCCAAACCCGTAGTTTGGTACCATACGTCGTTAAAACAAATTTGTTGGTGGCGGATTTTATCCAACAACTACCGAGCACACAAGGTTTAATTATAATTTTTTGCTAAAAAAGTAACCAAATAATAAAATGACTATAATTTGCTAGTAGGTTTTTAACTGTATATTTAGTACATTACACCATTAATTTTATTGGTTGAGTTGTTATGCGTTTTGTTGAAGTTGCTATTAAAGTCCCATTACCGCGCACCTTTGATTATAAAGTAGATGAACAGCTCTCAGGCTTGGTTTCTGATCTGAAGCCCGGAATGCGCGTTTTGGTACCCTTTGGTAATCAGCGTAAAGTGGCTGTTATATTAGCAGTAAAAAAGAGTACTGAAGTACCCGAGAGTAAAATTAAAAGCATTTTTGAAGTTATCGACGATACCCCAATATTATCTAGCGAACATTTAGATCTCCTTAGTTTTACAGCGCGTTATTATTGTTACCCACTCGGCGAAACGATTCATATAGCTCTGCCTAGTGCACTACGCCAAGGTGAATCACCAGACAAAACAAGCATTAACATGGTAATGCTTACCGAAAAAGGCGCTAAAGTACCGTCATTAAAAGCTAAAACTCAACTCAACTTATTAAAGCAGTTATCACAATCAGGTAAGTCATCGTTAACCGAACTAAAAGCACTTGGCTTTAGTAAAAAAACAATAGATAGCCTCATTGCTAAAGAACTCATCACACAAACTATCGAACACGATAACCAATGGCAAAGCGTTGCGCCAACCGTCGGTAGTAAACCGGTACTTAATAAAGAACAAGCAGTGGCCTGTACAGCAATCAATCAAAGTACCGGCTTTAGCAGCTTTTTATTAGAGGGCGTAACGGGCAGTGGTAAAACTGAAGTGTATTTACAGTGCTTAGAAGAAATATTAAAACGTGGCGAGCAAGCCCTCGTACTCGTGCCCGAAATCGGCCTAACACCGCAAACGGTAAACCGTTTTCGTCGCCGCTTCCCAGATACACCTGTTATGCTTTGGCACTCAGCACTTACCGACAACGAACGCCTACAAACATGGCGATTTTGTGAAAAAGGCAGTTGTGCGATAGTTATTGGCACACGCTCGAGTATTTTTCTGCCATTTTTAAAACTCGGTATGATTGTTGTTGACGAAGAACACGACTCGTCATTTAAACAACAAGATACCCTTCGTTACCATGCTCGTGATTTAGCCGCTTATAGAGCTTTTCAGCATAAAATTCCGCTTATATTAGGCAGCGCCACACCAGCTTTGGAAACGCTCCACAAAGCACTTAATAACAAATATCAGTTATTAAGCTTAACCGAGCGCGCGCAAACAGCGACTGACAACCAGTTTAAGTTACTCGATATGAAAGGTCAGCCCGACCAAGCAGGTATTGCACATGCAAGCCTTGCCACTATGCGACAGCATTTAAACCGCGGTAAACAGGTTATGGTGTTTTTAAATCGTCGAGGTTTCTCACCCACTCTTATTTGCCATGAGTGTGGCTGGCTAAGTGAATGTAAACGCTGCAGTACCAGCGCCACTTTTCACAAAGCGATTGGGCAAATGATCTGCCATCACTGTGGCGACCAGTACCCTGTTCCTCACCAATGCCCTGATTGTGGCAGCACGCAAATATTTCCTAACGGCAAAGGCACAGAGCAAATTGAAGAATTTTTATCAACCGAATTCCCTGATACACCCGTTACTCGCATAGACCGCGATTCAACTCGCCGTAAAGGTAGCCTTGAAAAAGCACTAGATGAAATAAACCTAGGCGGTGCACGCATTCTAGTAGGCACACAAATGCTTGCTAAAGGTCATCACTTTGCAGATGTAAGCCTCGTTATAATTTTAGACGTTGATAGCGGGTTATATTCATGCGATTTTAGAGCGACAGAGCATTTAGCACAGTTAGTTACTCAGGTAGCTGGTCGTGCAGGACGTTCAGGCGAGCCTGGTCAAGTATTATTACAAACACACTTTCCAGAGCACCCACTTTTACAAGACTTAGTTAATAACGGTTATCAGGATTTTGCCCGTTTTGCTCTTAGTGAGCGCGATGATGCAGACTTACCACCTATTACAAATATGGCCATTGTCCGTGCACAAGGACATAGTATTAAACTAGTCGTCGATTTTTTGACGGATTTGGTTCCTGTGAATGGGGTATCTGGTATACAATTGCTCGGTCCGATCCCTGCACCTCTTGAAAAAGTCGCAGGTATGTATCGCTTTCAATTACATATTCAAGCGCAAGATCGTCGCATATTACATCAGTACCTTGCGCAAATGGTTGATTATTTAAGCTCAAGCAAACTTGCACAAAAAGTGCGCTGGAGCTTAGACGTAGACCCTATAGACATGATTTAGGTTAAGGCCAAAATAACGCTATGGCACAGCACGATTACATTAACAAAAAACCAGTAAATAGAAAAAACACTAAAAAAGCACCCACTAAAAAACCATTTCCAATTTTTTTAGTGAACATTGCTATTTTACTTGTAGGTGGTTTCGTTTACGGATTATGGTTTATTAAAAGTAATGCCGATCCAAAACTTGTCGAAAAGCAAGCTCACCCAACTGCGCCTGAAAAAGTAGAAGTTGTTATTCCACGCACGCCGGAATTTATTAAAGAAATTAGAAACCACGAAATTCAAGTTGAAGTAAAAGAGCTTGAACAAAAAGGTCCTTATGTTATGCAATGCGGTTCGTTCAGAACTCATGCACAAGCTGAATCGTTAAAAGCTAAAATCGCATTTGCAGGGCTCATTTCTGAGATAAAACAGGCTGAAGGCAGCAATGGTACTTGGTATAAAGTGCGCCTAGGTCCTTATAAAACCAAACGCCAAGCCGAAAGCGATAAAAACAAACTTAAACGTGTAAAAATAGTCGGCTGCGGAATTTGGGGCTGGACTTGAAAATAAACCATTCACCCATATAACCTCATAATAATCGTTTTTTACGAGTTGCCTCTGCAGCTCGATGATGAGGAATAACATGACTACTATCGTAAGTGTTCGCCGCGGCGACAAAGTTGTAATTGGCGGCGATGGCCAAGTGTCTCTTGGTAACACCGTAATGAAGGGCAACGCCCGTAAAGTTCGACGTCTTTATAATGGCAAAGTAATCGCTGGGTTTGCCGGTGGTACTGCTGATGCCTTCACTCTTTTCGAACGCTTTGAAAGCAAATTAGAAATGCACCAAGGAAACCTAACTAAAGCCGCAGTAGAAATGGCTAAAGATTGGCGAAGTGACCGTGCACTTCGAAAACTCGAAGCACTGCTCGCTGTAGCAGACGAAACAGCCTCTTTAATTATTACCGGTAACGGTGATGTGGTTCAGCCAGAAAATGACCTAATTGCAATTGGCAGTGGTGGTAACTTTGCCCAATCAGCAGCAACAGCCTTATTAGAAAATACCGACTTAAGCGCTCGTGAAATAGTAGAAAAAAGTTTAACTATTGCAGGCAACATCTGCGTATTTACTAATAACTTCCAAACAATCGAAGAATTATAATAGGAACTATTATGTCTGATATGACCCCAAGAGAAATTGTTCACGAGCTAGATCAGCATATTATAGGTCAGGCTAAAGCTAAAAAAGCAGTGGCTATCGCGCTTCGTAATCGCTGGCGTCGTATGCAATTAAATGAAGATTTACGCAGCGAAGTAACACCAAAAAATATTTTAATGATTGGTCCAACCGGCGTAGGTAAAACAGAAATTGCACGCCGTTTAGCAAAATTAGCGAATGCGCCATTCATTAAAGTAGAAGCGACTAAGTTCACTGAAGTTGGCTATGTTGGTAAAGAAGTTGAGACAATCATCCGCGATTTAGTCGATGTATCAATTAAAATGACTCGCGAACAGCAGACTAAAAAGTTTAAACATCGCGCCGAAGAAGCAGCAGAAGAGCGCATTTTAGATGCCCTTTTACCTCCTGCAAAAGACCAATTTGGCGAAAGCCAACGCGACGATAATTCATCAACACGTCAAACATTCCGTAAAAAGCTACGTGAAGGTCAGTTAGATGATAAAGAAATTGAAATCGATTTAGCACAAGCACAACCAAACGTAGAAATTATGGCGCCTCCTGGTATGGAAGATATGACCAACCAGCTACAAAGCATGTTTCAAAACATGGGCGGCGATAAGCGTACTAAACGTAAACTAAAAATCAAAGAAGCCTTCAAACTATTAACGGAAGAAGAAGCCGCTAAATTAGTAAATCCTGAAGAGCTAAAAGAACAAGCTATTTTTGCAGTAGAGCAAAACGGTATTGTGTTTATTGATGAAATAGACAAAATTTGTAAGCGCGGCGATTCTTCAGGCCCTGATGTGAGCCGAGAAGGTGTTCAGCGCGACTTGCTACCGCTAATTGAAGGCTCAACAGTAAACACTAAACACGGCATGGTTAAAACTGACCATATGTTGTTTATTGCCTCTGGTGCGTTTCAGATGGCAAAGCCATCAGATATGATCCCAGAGCTACAAGGTCGCTTACCGATTCGAGTAGAACTTGAAGCACTCACTGCAGATGACTTTAAACGCATCCTTACAGAGCCTCATGCATCGCTTACTGAGCAACAACGCGAGCTACTTAAAACTGAACAGGTATCAATTGAGTTTAGTGATGATGCAATTGAGCGTATTGCTAAAGCCGCTTGGCAAGTTAACGAAAAAACCGAAAACATCGGTGCTCGTCGTCTTCATACTGTAATGGAAAGATTGATGGAAGAGATTTCATACGATGCTTCTGAAAAAGCAGGTTCGTCTTTAGTAATCGATGCCGCTTATGTTGAAAAACACTTAGGTGCACTTGTTGAAGATGAAGACTTAAGCCGCTTTATTCTATAAAACGAATATAAACGTTATACTAAAAGCCTCCATATTGGAGGCTTTTTAATGGGATATATTAAATGAAACACGTAACAAAAGTGCATTACCACAGTGTGAGTAAAAATCTAGATGTTTACTTTGATGATGACAGCCAAGCCGTCTTTAGCTGTGAATTTTTACGTGTTCACTCCCCTTCTGCTGAAGTGCAAGGCCATGGCTCTGGTCCAATGAAGCTAGTACTTAATAAGCAAGATGTAGGAATAAAAAGTATTGTACCTGTTGGACACTATGCCTTGCGCTTAGATTTTGATGATGGCCATAATAGCGGGTTATTTAGCTGGCACTATTTTGTAAAACTGCAAGAGCAGTACGATACATTGTGGGCTGAATATTTAGAGCGTGTAATTGAGCTCAAGCAAAGTAAAGACAGTGTACCAATAAAGTTTATTCCTTAAACTTTATTGGTTATTTTTTACAAGCTTTATTTATACCTTAAACTTATCAATCGCGCTAAATAACACACGAGCCTGCTCAGATACTTCTTCACTTGTTTGTGCATTGTTCGCGGCATGCCCTGATGCATCTTGAGCAATATCACGAATACGCACTACATTCTTATTAACCTCTGACGCCACTTGGCTTTGCTCGTCAATTGCGACGGCTATTTGAGTACTCATTTCCATTATAGTTTGTACATCTTCCGTAATTGCACCTAATAATTCTCCGGCCTTAATCGCTTGCGAGGCACTTTCATCGCCTTGTGAACGACACTGATGCATAATACTCACAACTTCTTGAGTGCGCTGTTGTAATGTATTAATAATCCCTTCAATCTCGCTAGTAGACTCTTGTGTACGTTGTGCAAGTGAGCGGACTTCATCTGCTACTACGGCAAAACCACGACCATACTCACCAGCTCGAGCAGCTTCAATTGCAGCATTAAGTGCGAGTAAATTTGTTTGCTCAGCAATACCACGGATCACATCAAGCACAGAACCAATTGTCTCCCCATCTTTTTCGAGCTGTGATACCACACTCGATGCATTCCCAAGGGATTCAGATAGGTCTCTAATATGCTTAACCGTTGAATCCACTTCATTACGCCCTTGCTGTGCACTTAAGTTGGTCGATTCCGCTTTTTTGGCTGCTGCTTCGGTATTATGAGAAATATCTTGAATAGTCGCCTGCATTTCAGTTGCCGCGGTTGCTACCATATCTGCTTCATGAAGTTGCTCTTGCATACCTGAACTTGTTGCTGCAGTGCTTTCTGATAAATGCTCAGTGGCTACATTAAGCGTATTTAAAGCCGTGTTGACTTCATTTATTAAGTTTCTAAAGTCACCAATGAGGCTATTAAAATCGATTGTCATGGTGGTAATTTCATCTTTACCTGTTTGCTCTATCATCACACTTAAATCATTATTACGACGAATGTCGTTAATGGTGTGATAAACACGCTCTATAGGTACAATGATTGAGTGACTGGTAAAGTAAACAAGCGCTAGAACAATCACACCTGCAATTACAAAAACCAAAATGGCTAAAAATTGTGCTTGCTCTACACTCTTTTCAACTTGTAGTTTTGTTTCTTTAACAATTTGAGCAACAATTACATCGCTTTTATTGACGCTTTCTCGCATCACACCTAACGCACCAGAATTAAGGTCTAAACCTAATGCTGTTTGCGCTTGTACAAGTGTTTCAAACTCATTTTGATACATATCAATCAAAGGGGTTATTTTTGCTTTGTAGCTGCTTAGCAGATCAGTCGATGCTATCTGTTGCTTAAACGTATTTATGCCTTCATTAAAACGCCCTAGGTATTTAATATCAAATCTCAGCATGAAATCTTTTTCTGAGCGCCTAAGTTGCAACATAGATGATAAAAGCTTGTAGTCTTGCTGCTCTTTCAGCAGTACTTCGACTTCATGCACAGCAGCTCTGAGCTTACCATATAAGCCATCTTTAGGATTCAGCCCAATCTCTTTTTGTAATTTAACAACAGTATTAAAATCATTGTTATAACTATTAATTAGTTGCTCAAAATGCTCAACCTGAGCAGCAGAAATACCTTGTTGGCTCATTGATTGCTTTAGTTTTGTAATTTTACTACTTAACTGCTTAAAATCAGTTTCAAATTCAGTTAACGCTTCTTCGTGCTTATAAAATAGAAAATTTTTCTCATGTTTACGCAGTGCGAGTGCATGTACATTAAGCTCTTCTGCTAATTGAATAGTCTTATTTAAATTTAAGGTTGTACGTGATTCAAAAATGATCACACATAAAAGAATCACCATAGCTAAACCAACAACGACTGCGTTTAATTGCAAACGTCGTTTAATAGTTAAATTTTGTAAAAAAATCATCGCAAACGCCTTTATTAAATATGCTTTAATATTATAGCTTATTGAGTCAAAGCAACTAATTAAATTAATAAATTTTTATTTTATATAGTTATTTAGTGTTGTTAATTTTAGTTTTCATCATTATAAATTCACACTTCCCCATAAACCTTTATGTAATGAGTGTGTATTATTCCATTGTTTTTTAAGCAGCCAAAAAATTAAAGGAGCGGGATCACTGGGGTAATTAATCTGTTTATTTTGTGGCGCAGTATTCCAATCATCAAGCGCTTGGGGATTTAAATAACTCATTACATGTGCCATACCCATTGCAAGTAGCGTTTGTGCATTAGCGCCTTGCTCAAACTGTCCGTCTAAAGGTTTTAATAATAATTTTTTTCCTAATTTTAATGCTTCACTAGCAAGCTCAAACCCTGCGTTTCCTATTACGCCACTTGTATTTGCTAAATCATTTAAAAAGCCAGTGCGTGAAGGGGAACGCAAATGTATATGCCCAATAGATTGATTACAGGCGTGCGGGTGATAACAATAAAACTCTTTTTCGGGGAAGTCTTTTAAATAATCTATAATGCTGTCTAAATTTTCGAAAGGTAAATACACCAATACTTTATTCATAACCGCCACTGGATTGCCATGTTGATGATTAGCAATAAAAGGGGGAATAATATTATGCGCGAAAGGCTGCCAATGAACACCTAAATACGTATTGGCTGGTGCGTAGTATTTAATAAGTGACTTACGTAAAATCCCGCGACTAAACATAGGCACACTACTGGACAAAAATGCGGCCTGATGGCTAATTCCAACAACCGGAATTCCAGCTCTTTTTGCAGCCCATGCAGAAACTGGCTCAAAGTCATTGAGTACAAAATCATACTGTTTTACATCGAGCGACTTTATATCTGCAAACAATTTACAAGGGCGCGCATTGCTAACTGTTCGATAGCTTTTTACTTGACCATTTTCTGTATCAAAAGATAACCCCCGAAAACTTTTATACTGCCCAAACTCTTGCATATCAAAGTAGTCTTTTTTAGCACGTCCCGAAAAAATATAATCAACATCAATTCCTAATTCCTTAAAACCACTAGCCATGACCCGAGCGCGAGTAATATGACCATTCCCAGTACCTTGAATACCATATAATATTTTCATTCAGGCACCACTAATGCTAAAGAAAATATCGCACATGAACTACCAACCACAGCACCTACAATAATATCCGCGGGAAAATGAACCCCGAGTACAACTCGAGAAATTGCCACTCCCGAGGCCCAGCCAAATAGTAGCCAAGTATATTCAGGAAAAAAATGGCTTAAGATCATCGCGACTAAAAATGCAGCTGCACTGTGTCCTGAAGGTAAACTAAATTTATCACTAGGTACTATGTAAGCGTTTGTAACTAAACAATCGCACGGCCGAACCCGAGCAAAACGATTTTTAGCTAAAAAGTAGATAGGTCTTTCTATCGCAAATCCGAGTAGCAAAGTTACTGGTAATAACTGATATGGTTCATTGTTACTTAACCACCATACAGCCCCACATATGAGTAGATAAAGGCCACCATCACCACTTTTTGATAGTCCAAATGCGATTACTTTCAGCCATGAAGGCGATTTACAATTAAACAGAGTTAAAAATAATTGCTCATCTATTTGAGCTACTTTTTTAAGCATATTATTACCATCCATCACTTACTCCTAGCTGCATAATATATGAACACTGTTTTAGCTTAGGTGTTGTAAATAACAATTGCGTGACGCTTTTAAGACACTATTGTTGCTTTTATTGATTCCCTTCTTATTTTGCCTAAATTTACTGCGATTAAGTCGTTGTTATTGCTTATGAGGAGGGTATACTGAGGTATAAATTAATGTACCTTTTGAGGATAAAATAATGGATTACAGCACTTCTGATTTATGCGACCACTTTGCTGATGTGGTTGACGTGCTAGAACCAATGTTCATCAACTTTGGTGGTCGCCACAGTTTTGGTGGTCGCATTAAAACGGTTAAATGTTTTGAAAATAATGAACTGATCCGCGAATTACTTTCTCAAGATGGTACTGGCTTAGTGCTTCTTATTGATGGCGGTGGTTCAACTCGTCGTGCGCTTATCGACATCGAAATAGCCGAACTTGCACTCGAAAATAACTGGAATGGCATTGTTGTATACGGCGCAGTACGTCATGTCGATGAGCTTGAAGAACTTGATTTAGGTATTCAAGCAATTGCCTCAATACCGGTTGCTGCCGACAGCGAAGGTGCTGGCGAAGACGCAATAGGTGTTAACTTTGCTGGTGTATCATTTTTTGATGACGACTTTATTTATGCTGACAGTACTGGCATTGTTTTATCTGCTGAAGAACTAGAATTGGAAATCGTAGAAGCATAACGTGACCAAGCATTTAAAGGTATATGATGAAAGCGCGGTTAAAGCGATTTGCTCTATCCGCGCAAACGAAAAAAAAGCTTGGCAAGCAATGGCCTTGCTCGATACTCAAGTTAATGTGCAACAAGCACTTATTGATGCCGCACAGTTTGGTATTCGCTATGTATTACTCGGTATTTGCGAAGATATTGGCCCCAAAGCAAACCTAGGAAATGGCGGTGCAGACGAAGCGTGGCCGGCTTTTTTAAAGCGTTTTTTAAACCAACCTCATAATCAGTTTATTGCTACACAAAAAGTACTTTTATTAGGTGAAGTCAATGTTGATGATCTAATGGCAAAAAGTAAGCAGCTTGATAATCAACAGCCTAAACAGTTAAATCAATTACGAAATTTATGTCAGCAACTCGATGAACGAGTAGAAAATGTATTATCCCTTGTATTTAAAGCAGGTCTTGAGCCAATTATTATTGGCGGGGGGCATAATAACTGCTTAGGTATTATTCGTGCTTTAAGTAAATATAAAAATACACCGGTTAATGCCATAAATTTTGATCCCCATGCCGACTTTAGAGACTGTGAAGGCCGTCACAGTGGCAACGGTTTCCGGTATGCGTACAACGAACAACTCTTAAATAATTATCACGTGATTGGTTTACACGAACTGAAAAACAATCAAGCTATTCTTGAAGCTATGGCTAACGCTAATTTTAAATTTAATAGCTACCAATCGATAAAAGTGAGACGGGATATTACACTCACTCAAGCCGTTAATAATGCACTAAATAGCTTTGATAACTTACCACTTGGAGTTGAAGTAGATTTAGACAGCATTTCTTACATGCCAGTAAGTGCCTATACGTGCAGTGGGTTTAACGTGGACGACAGTGAGCACTTTGTGCATTTAGCCGCTAAAAACCGTCAGTCTCAGTATTTACATTTATGTGAAGCTGCACCAAATCAGCATCCAAATAACGTTGAGAATGGCATACAACACTGTGGGCAAGTAATTAGCGCGCTAGTGAATACCTATTTACAAGCTAAAGAAGGCCTTTAGTAAACGCCTTACTTTTATTGAAATAAAATTAATACTGCTATTTACCGTGAAGTAGGAGGAATATATTCCCCTTGTGTTAACTGCCACTGCTTTAGCCAGCTCATTAAACCAATACTACTCAATGGATGACCAAAGTAATAACCTTGTGCAGCATAAGCATTTAAACTTTTAACAAATCTCAGTTGCTCAAACGTTTCTACGCCCTCAAAAATAACTTTAGTCTTTTGCTGGTTATGCATTTCAACCATGCCACTAATTAAACTGCGTATATTATTTTGATTGCTAAAATCAGCAGTTAACGACGGTGCAACTTTAATATACTCAACAGCTAAATTGGGTAATTTAGACAGTAGTACTGGATTATCACCGAGCCCATCAACACAGACTTTTAATCCAATGTTATTGAGCCTAGCAATCATCGCCCTACCTTTATTATCTAAATTGGTAAAAATGTGTAACGGGCATTCAACAATTAAATCCCCAGCCTCAAGTTGATGTTCACTTGTGATGCGGTCAACAAACTCAACAAACTCTTCATTAAGCATTTCAGGACCAAATACATTAATACTAAGCGGTATTGCTATCCCTTCTATACGCAATGCCATTGCGAGTTCTGCCGCACGCTCTATCACAAAAGTAGCTAATGGATAAGCCAATCCTGCAATTCTAATATCATCAATAAATCTATTTGCAGATAAAATACCTTGCTTTGGATGCTGCCAACGTAACAACAGTTCTAAAAATTCTATTTTTCCATCATCATTACGAATAATTGGTTGAAAATAGAGCTCTAGTTCACTTGAAAAGTCGATATTAGCTAACTCTTTTAAGCGTGCTTGTTGCTCTAGTTGCTCTACCATCATTTGCTGATGATACGGGACCACCTTTCGTTGAGGGTGACTATCAAGCGCTAAATATGCGTAGGAGATTAAATCATCAAAATTATTTTCTTGTGCCCCGCAATCCACATAACTTGCTCGTGCGTTAACCTCTACGGTACAGTTTGCAACGTTGAAAGGTTTTAATGTTGCACCAAGAATGTGCTCTATAACGTGCTCATGAAGATGATTTTGAGTCGCCAAACTACAAATAAAGGCAAAGTTAAGTCCACCTAAATGCGCCAGTTTTTCTTGTGACCCTAAATCAACAATCTCATCGTTTTCTAATAGTTTTTTTATTCTATTTGCTGATTGAGTCAGTAATAAGTCACCGAAATCTCGCCCTATTTGCTGGTTAACTTGTTCAAAGCCCTCTAGGCGAATAATGACTAGTGCTGCCTTTATGGGTGTATCATCACACCAGGCATAATAGCCTTCTCGTAACTTTTTTCTGTCTGCAAAGCTAGAAAGTGGTGAATTTTCAATAAATATTTCTTGTGCTTTATCTTCGACAATCACTTCCTCAGCCAATTCATCTTCACTGATAAAACCGGCAACAGCTAAGAATAAAATAGCGATAACAATCCAAAATAAAGGGATTGCTAATAATAAATGTGCAGAAAATAGTACAACAAATAACAAACTAGCAAACGAGCTGATGATGATCATAGTCCAATTACTACGCTCAAACGCCTGCCACAAATGAAAACAAAACCCAAAGGCAAGTAAAATAGCTAACCAAGCAGTACCCAGACTTAAAATTGCTAAACCAACAGCAGCAATGCATAGGTAGCTAAACTTCATACCGCTATTTTTTATAGTAAATAAGGACGCGATCATCGCCATTAACAAGGCACCACTAAAAAATATCGGGAAGTTACTGTCGGTTAAAAAACTCAAATTAGCACCACTTGTACTCGCTAAAAAATTCAATAAAAGCATGTTTATTATGGACGAAATTAATACTAACTAAGTTTACCCAAAATCCATAAGTTTAACAGTCTATTTACGCCAAATTGGTAACTTAATTGTGACGGATGATTTATTTGCCAATGCGCAATGTCAGCTCTTGCGCCAACCTTTAAAACACCACGCTCATCTAACGCTAGAGCCTTAGCTGCATTTCGAGTAACACCAGCTAATGCTTGCTCAGGTGTTAATCTAAATAATGTGCACGCCATGTTCATCATTAAGTGCACTGAACATAGGGGAGATGTACCGGGGTTAAAATCACTCGCAATAGCTATCGGTACTTTATATTGATTAAGTAATTCAATAGGTGGGAATTTAGTTTCTCTTAAAAAATAAAATGCGCCTGGCAATAACACCGCTACCGTCCCAGCGTCTGCCATAGCTTTTACACCCTCTTCACCTAGATGCTCTATATGATCCGCCGAAAGGCCATTGAACTGCGCCACCAGCTCAGCACCATGCTGATTAGATAACTGTTCAGCATGGCATTTTACTGGGAGGTTATGCTTTTTAGCTGCTTGGAAAACACGTTTGGTTTGCGAATAACTAAAGCCTACATTTTCACAAAATACATCGACTGCATCAGCAAGATTATTAGCCACTACCTGATCAAGCATGTCAGTACATACCAAATCAATATATTCATCAGCACGGCCTTTGTATTCAGGCGGTAGAGCATGCGCCCCTAAAAAAGTAGTTTTAATATCAATAGGGTGATGTTCACCCAATAAACGAGCGACTTCTAATATTTTTATCTCATTTTCAGTATCTAGTCCGTAGCCTGATTTTATTTCAACGGTGGTTACACCTTCTTTTAACAACGTATTTAAGCGATCTTTTGCATCAACAAATAGCTGTTCACGATCGGCTGCTCTTGTGGCTTTAACCGTACTTGCTATGCCACCGCCTTGTGCTGCAATTTGCTCATAACTTACACCCTGCAAGCGCTGTTCAAACTCTTGCGATCTTGAACCTGCAAATACTAAGTGCGTATGACAGTCTATTAGGCCCGGCGTTAACCATTGTCCTTTTACACTCAATGTCGGCGTTGCAAACACATCAAAACTAGGCAATGTTGATTGCTCTCCAATCCACGCAATTTTACCATTTTTAATGGCTATAGCAGCATTTTCAATTGCGCCATAAGGGGCATTTATATTGCTATCCATAGTGGCAATATTGGCATCAGTTAAAAGTAAGTCGATTTCTTCTAACTCATAATTTTGTGTTGTGCTTTGCATATTGCAGCCCTTTTTACACCGTGAATAATAAAAATATAGTCTAACAACCCATCTTGTATATACAAGATAATTGTGTCATCTTATTTATATAGTTTATTTTTAATGTAACCATAAATTTAATGACGACACCTAAATTTGCGCAAATAAAACAATTCATTGTTGATAAAATTCGCAGCGGTACGTGGCAAGAAAACCAACGTGTTCCCTCTGAAAACGAACTAAGTAGTCAATTTAGTGTAAGTAGGATGACAGCCCGCCGAGCACTAAGCGAATTAACCGAGGCTGGTATTTTAACCCGCAGCCAAGGGTTAGGTACATTTGTAGCTACATTTAAATCGCAGTCATCGTTACTTGAAATAAAAAATATTGCTGATGAAGTAAAAGAGCGTAACGGCAACTACACCTGTAGCGTACTCATACTCGAATCAATAAATGCAGTCGCACCTATTGCCATTGCACTTGGTGTTGAGGTTGACAGTGTTGTATATCGAAGTGTACTTGTGCATAACGAAAACGACAGCCCTTTGCAGCTAGAAGAGCGTTTTGTAAATCCTGCCCTTGCGACTGGCTACTTACAACAAGACTTTAGCATGCTTACACCTCATGAATATCTATCTAGTGTTGCCCCACTTACCCAAGCAAGGCATACCGTAGAGGCTATTATGCCAAACAGCGAAATGTGCCAATGGTTAAACTTATATAACGAAGAGCCATGCTTACAAGTTATTCGACGCACATGGTCTATTAACGGCATTGTAAGCTTTGCGCGCCTTGTATCACCAGGCAGTAAATATCGCTTAGGTGGTCACTTAACATTTAAAAAATAACAAACAATAGCGCTTACTGCGCTTTTTTTATAACAAATCACCTTGTATATACAACAGGAGAAAAACATGAACAACCGACTCGACACAAGTCGCGTAATACGTGCACCTCATGGCGATAAAATAAGTGCTAAAAGCTGGCAAACTGAAGCAGCTAAGCGCATGCTAATGAATAATTTAGACCCTGAAGTAGCAGAACATCCTCATGCACTTGTTGTATATGGTGGTATTGGCCGAGCGGCTCGTGATTGGCCAAGTTATGACAAAATTATAGAAACCCTCGATAGACTCGAAAGCGACGAAACCCTGCTTGTACAATCAGGAAAACCCGTTGGTGTATTTAAAACCCACTGTAATGCCCCTCGCGTGCTTATTGCTAACTCAAATCTTGTTCCACACTGGGCAAATTGGGAGCACTTTAATGAGCTCGATAAAAAAGGCTTGATGATGTACGGGCAAATGACGGCGGGTTCTTGGATTTATATTGGCTCGCAAGGCATAGTACAAGGAACTTACGAGACCTTTGTAGCTATGGCAAAGCAACACTTTGCAGGTAGCGCTAGTGGTAAGTGGGTATTAACAGGTGGTCTTGGTGGTATGGGCGGTGCGCAACCACTTGCAGCTACAATGGCTGGCTTTAGTGCACTGGTTGTTGAATGTGATGAAAGCCGTATCGATTTTCGTATAAAAACAGGCTACGTTGATGTAAAAGCAACAAGTCTTGAACACGCACTGCAATTAATAACCGATGCATGTGTTAAAGGTAAAGCCCTCTCAGTGGGTTTACTAGGTAACGCTGCCGATATTTTTAGTACACTGGTTAAAACAGGCATTACCCCTGATGTAGTCACAGATCAAACATCTGCTCACGACCCATTGAATGGTTACTTACCACAAAACTGGACAATGGAGCACGCTGCAAAAATGCGTGAGCAAGATCCAAAAGCCGTAGTAAAAGCTGCTAAACAATCAATGGCAGTCCAAGTTAAAGCTATGCTGGCACTACAAAAAGCCGGTGCCGCCACTACTGATTACGGTAATAATATTCGTCAAATGGCGTTTGATGAGGGTGTTACCAACGCATTTGATTTTCCTGGATTTGTACCTGCCTATATTCGCCCTTTATTTTGTGAAGGTATTGGACCATTTAGATGGGTAGCATTATCGGGCGACCCTGAAGATATATATAAAACCGACGCTAAAGTAAAAGAGCTTATTCCTAATGATGCACATTTGCATAATTGGCTTGATATGGCGCGGGAACGCATACAATTCCAAGGTCTACCTGCACGTATTTGCTGGGTTGGGCTAAAAGATAGAGCACGCCTTGCATTGGCCTTTAATGAAATGGTTAGAAATGGCGAACTTAAAGCCCCTATCGTTATTGGTCGCGATCACCTCGACTCTGGCTCAGTTGCCAGCCCTAACCGCGAAACAGAGAGCATGAAAGATGGCTCAGATGCAGTGTCGGATTGGCCATTACTCAACGCACTGCTTAATACCGCAAGTGGCGCTACTTGGGTGTCACTTCATCATGGTGGCGGTGTAGGCATGGGATTTAGTCAGCACTCTGGTGTAGTTATTGTTGCCGATGGTACTGATGAAGCTAAAGAGCGTATTGCTCGCGTACTGTGGAATGACCCTGCAACAGGTGTAATGCGCCATGCTGATGCCGGATACGACATAGCAAAAAACTGCGCTAAAGAACAAAATTTAGACCTACCTATGTTAAACGAGGAATGATCATGTTCGAACTTACTCTCACACCCGGATCACTTGATTTAAACACACTAAGAAAAATTAATAATTCAGCGGTAAAGTTAAGCCTTGCAAAACATGCCGAGTCGCAAATAGCAGCAAGCGCGCAAACCGTTCAAAACGTTATTAATGAACACCGCACTGTATACGGAATTAACACCGGCTTTGGATTATTAGCCAATACCAAAATTGCCGACGACGAACTTGAATTATTACAGCGTTCCATTGTACTTTCACACGCTGCAGGTATTGGCGAATACATGGATGACAGTACAGTAAGGTTAATGATCATCTTAAAAGTAAATTCGCTTTCGCGCGGCTACTCGGGCATTCGCCTGCAAGTAATCCAATTTTTTATGCAGCTGCTTAGTAGCGAAGTATATCCATGCGTGCCTAAAAAAGGATCCGTGGGGGCATCGGGAGATTTAGCCCCTCTTGCGCATATGTGCCTACCTTTATTAGCCGAAGGTCAAATGCGACATAAAGGAGAAATAATTAGCGCAGCACAAGGGTTAAAAATAGCGGGACTTGAACCCCTAACACTTGCAGCCAAAGAAGGCTTAGCATTATTAAATGGTACACAAGCGTCGACTGCGTTTGCACTTCAGGGGCTATTTAGAAGCGAGAACTTATATGCACAAAGCTGCGTTATCGGCTCAATAAGCATAGAAGCTGCAATGGGCAGTCGCGCGCCATTTGATGCACGTATTCATGATATTCGTGGTCAGCGCGGACAAATAGACACCGCTCAAGTATTTAGAGACCTACTCGATACGCACTCTCAAATTAGTGATTCCCACGTCAATTGTGAAAAAGTACAAGATCCATACTGCCTTCGCTGCCAACCTCAAGTGCTAGGTGCTTGCCTAACTCAGATACGCCAAGCCGCAGAAGTGTTGCTATGCGAGTCAAACGGTGTAACCGACAATCCGCTAGTTTTTGCCGATGTAGGCGACATAATATCGGGCGGAAACTTTCATGCAGAACCCGTTGCAATGGCCGCCGATAACTTAGCTATCGCAATTGCCGAAATTGGTGCATTAGCAGAAAGGCGAATTGCATTACTTATCGATTCAAACCTATCCAAATTACCGCCATTTTTAGTTGAAAACGGGGGGGTAAATTCAGGATTTATGATTGCCCAAGTTACCGCAGCAGCGCTTGCATCAGAAAACAAATCATTAGCGCATCCGGCTTCGGTCGATAGCTTGCCTACATCTGCAAATCAAGAAGATCATGTTTCTATGGCAACCTTTGCAGCAAGGCGCTTAGATGAAATGGCCAATAATACCCAAGGTGTTTTGGCAATAGAATGGTTAGCATCGGTTCAAGGGCTAGAATTTAGAAAGCCGCTTGAACCATCAAATAAAGTGCAAAGCGCTAAAGCATTGTTACGCGAGCATGTAAGTTATTATGATAAAGACCGCTACTTTGCTCCCGATATCGAAGCTGCTAATACATTACTAAGTGAAGGTAAGCTATGCGACTTTATAGAGAGCAGTCCCCTGCCTTCAGGATATTAAATACCGTGCTGATAGCTAAACCCTAAGGCTTCAATGGCTGAGCCTAATATTTTTCGCTCAGCCGAATCAGTTCCTGTAAACGTTGGCATTTCACCACCATGTTGCTGACACTTCATCGCGTAATATTCAGCTTTTGTGGGGTGCGCAGGATTAACCACATTATAAATATTTTGCCCTTCTTGCCAGTGCTCTATCACCGCAAAAATAGCATTAATGACATCTTGTTGATGCACCATATTTACTACTTGCTCACTTGATGTATTGAGCTCTTTGCCTGCCACAAAACGCCCCGGCTCTCTATTAGGCCCAAGTAATCCAGCTAAACGCAGCACTTTGCCATCTTGCTCAAGTACTTGCTCTTCTGCCTCATAGAGCTTTATTTGGCGCTCGTTTGTGCATGAAATATCGCTACTTTCGCTATACACACCAGGCTCTTGATCGTATACCCCGGTTGATGAGCACAATAAAAAGCCCTTTGCGTTTAACTCCCTTGAAAGCTTAAGCGCTGCGGTGAGTGCTTCAGGATAATTACTTTCACTGTGCCTGCTACGTGGTGGAATAGCACATACCCAATAAGCATCTTGTAAATCAATTTGATGTGTTAGTTGCCCATCTTCAAGTGCAAACTGACGCTCAAAATCAAACTCGTGTATATCTGTTCTATGCGTTCCTTGTACTTGCCAATCAGCTTTTTGCGCACTTACGCATAAAGCATGTCCTAACCAACCTGCACCTAATACTACCAATTTATTGCTTTTATTTTTCATTTTCACCTAAGCCTTTATTTTATAATGAAAACAAGTGTAAAAACCTAACTTTAATTCAAATTAAAACTAGATATGATTATAACCACTCTACTAAATCAAAAGCGTATGTGCACTGATGTAAAAAATTATTTTACAAAAACCAATCAATCATTTTTGAAGTATTGTTGTTGGTTAATCAAATAGATTAGGTGCAAAAATAGCGCGTTTAGAATTCATATCCATGCGTTAAATTTAAGCATGAATGCCCCCCCTTGTTTTTAATTTATTTAGCACCATATCTTTACAGTTCGCTACTATTTTTACTGTAATTGGGTAATACAAAGTTATTTTTACGAACCAGATCAAATTTTTCGATTTTATATACAGATCTTTTTATTGAGATAGTTTGTTGTTTGGCAGAGTCTGGTATAGTAGCGCACGTAATAAACAGTGCTTTTTAGCGGTTTAATACAAAATTGCTAATTAATATGTTCTAAGTGTTACTTAAAAGCATATATTAATTACCAATTATTAAAAATGGGTTAGCCGATACTCGGCTGACAAAGAATACATTGTAACGGTTTTATCATGATATCTAATTTATTTACCAAGCTTTTTGGTAGTCGCAATGACCGCACTATTAAAAACTTTAGAAAGACGGTCGCGCTAATTAATGCGCTAGAAACGCAACTTGAAGCGCTTTCTGATGAAGATTTAAAAGCTAAAACAGCCGAGTTTAGAGAACGTTACGATAACGGGCAAAGTCTAGACGATATTTTACCTGAAGCCTTTGGCGTGGTGCGTGAAGCGTCAAAACGCGTTAATGGCATGCGCCATTTTGACGTACAGCTATTAGGCGGCATGGTTTTACATGAAGGCCGCATCGCAGAAATGCGTACTGGTGAAGGTAAAACACTTACAGCGACTTTACCTGCTTATTTAAATGGTTTAACCGGTAAAGGCGTTCACGTAATTACCGTGAATGACTATCTTGCTAAGCGTGATGCCGAAACAAACCGTGCGTTGTTTGAATTTTTAGGCCTTACTGTAGGCTGTAACGTACCTGGTATGATGCCACAGCAGAAAAAGTTAGCGTACACTGCTGATATTACTTACGGTACAAATAACGAATTTGGTTTTGACTATCTTCGTGACAACATGGCTTTTAGCATTGATGAACGAGTTCAACGTCCATTATTCTATGCTGTAGTCGATGAAGTGGATTCAATCTTAATTGATGAAGCACGTACTCCCCTTATTATTTCAGGCCCAGCTGAGGATAGCTCTGAGCTATACACTGAAATAAATACCATCGTGCCTTTACTTGAACTTCAAGAAAAAGAAGACGAAGAAGGTATTGAAGGCGACGGCGATTACACGATTGATGAAAAGTCTAAGCAAGTTCATTTAACAGAACGCGGTCAAATTAAAGTAGAAGAGCTACTTACTGAGCGCGGCTTAATTGAAGAAGGCGATTCGCTTTATTCAGCAGCAAGCATTACGCTACTAAGCCATGTTTATGCCGCCCTTCGTGCTCATAAGCTATACCAAAAAGATGTTGATTACGTTGTAAAAGAAAACGAAGTAATCATTATCGATGAGCATACGGGTCGTTCAATGGAAGGTCGACGTTGGTCAGAAGGTTTACACCAAGCTGTTGAAGCTAAAGAAGGTGTGAAAATTCAAAATGAAAACCAAACGCTTGCCTCTATTACGTTCCAAAACTACTTCCGTTTATACGAAACATTAGCAGGTATGACAGGTACTGCCGATACTGAAGCATTTGAATTTCAGTCAATCTACGGCCTTGATACCGTTGTTATGCCAACTAATAAGCCGATGGTTCGTGACGATCGCGCCGATTTAGTTTACCTAACGCAAGAAGAAAAATACGAAGCTATTTTAATTGATATTAAAGATTGCCAAGAGCGCGGACAACCTGTGCTAGTTGGTACTATTTCAATTGAAAGCTCTGAGTATCTATCGCAGTTTTTACGCAAAGAAAAAATTAAGCACAACGTACTTAATGCTAAATTCCACGCACAAGAAGCCGATATTGTTTCAGACGCTGGCCTACCAGGTACAGTAACAATTGCAACAAACATGGCCGGTCGTGGTACCGATATCGTGTTAGGTGGTAACTGGAACAGTGAAGTTGAAAAACTTGAAAACCCGACTGATGAACAAATAGCTGAAATTAAAGCAGCTTGGAAAATTCGCCATGATGCAGTAATTGATGCCGGCGGTTTACATATCATAGGTACTGAACGTCACGAATCTCGTCGTATCGATAATCAGTTACGTGGTCGTTCTGGTCGTCAAGGTGATGCTGGTTCAAGCCGTTTTTACTTATCGATGGACGATGCGCTAATGCGTATATTTGCCGGTGAGCGTATGACGAACATGATGCGTAAATTAGGCATGCAACGCGGTGAAGCAATTGAACATCCATGGGTTAACCGTGCGATTGAAAATGCACAGCGTAAAGTAGAAGCACGTAACTTCGACGTTCGTAAGCAACTACTTGAGTACGATGATGTAGCAAACGATCAACGTCGTGTTGTTTACTCTCAGCGTAACGAACTACTTGAAGAAGGTGATATTTCAGAAACTATTACTGCAATTCGTGGTGACGTACTTAGCAATACAATTGATCAGTACATTGCACCGCAAAGCCTTGCTGAAATGTGGGATATTCCTGGCCTTGAAGAGCGTTTAAAACAAGACTTCTTAATTGAGTTACCTATTACTCAGTGGTTAGCAGATGACAATAAACTATACGAAGAAAAGCTTCGTGAGCGTATTGAGCAGGCGGTTGAGCAGTCATACAAGCAAAAAGAAGAGCAAGTTGGCGATTCTGTTTTACGTCAATTCGAAAAAGCGATTATGCTACAGAGCCTTGATCAGCATTGGAAAGATCACCTAGCTGCTATGGATCATTTACGCCAAGGTATTCATTTACGTGGTTACGCGCAAAAGAATCCTAAGCAAGAGTACAAGCGTGAATCGTTTGAGCTGTTCTCCGAAATGCTTGAAAACTTGAAAGTAGATGTTGTAAGCATTCTAAGTAAAGTACAAGTACGCGCAGAAGAAGATGTTGAAAAAGTAGAAGAGCAACACCGTAAAAGTGAAAATGCTCCTCGCGAATACCAACATGAAGAAGCTGAGCACGTAGGTGGCGAAGCGCCAGAAACAGCGACAGTAATGGCTCGTACAGAACCAAAAGTAGGTCGTAATGACCCTTGTCCTTGTAAATCAGGTCAAAAATTCAAACAGTGTTGCGGTAAATTAAAATAACCCAATATTGTCAGTAGCTTATTAAAAAGCGGCGCTAGCGTCGCTTTTTTTTATGGAGTTTTAAAGTAATGACTATAGAAATTGTACATGTAGCTGTTGGTGTTATTAAGAAAAATAACGCTATATTCATTTGTAAACGTGCAGATGAACAACATCAAGGCGGTTTATGGGAATTTCCTGGTGGTAAAGTTGAAGCTGGAGAAAGTGTGTTTGTTGCACTTAAACGCGAGCTTATTGAAGAAGTTGGACTAACCATTCACAGCTCCAGCCAATTGATGGTGATTGAACATGACTACGGCGATAAATGCGTTAAATTAGATGTACACGTAGTAAGTAACTTTAGCGGTGAGGCGCATGGCGCTGAAGGGCAACCTAGCGAATGGGTAGCAATTACTGAATTAGAAAATTATGACTTTCCTGAAGCGAATGCTGAAATTATCGAAAAAATAGTTGCCCGATACGCATAAAAAAAGAGCATAAGTGAGCACAATGAATATCTCAATACAAAATAAGCTAAGCGAACTGTTAGCACTGCCCCCTGAGCTAACTCAAGTTAGTGCGATTGGTAGCGGCCATATAAATAGTACATGGCTACTTACAAGTATTGATAAACAGTTTATTGTGCAAAAACTAAATACTGAGGTATTTAAAAACCCTGCTCAGTTAGTGAGTAATGCAAAACTAATTGAGCAGCATTTAAATGCTAAACAACTGCAAAATAATTACCCGCTTGAAATAATCAAACATATAGCTACACAAAACGACGAACACTTAATAAAAATTGATAATGCGTATTATCGCGTCCTTAACTATATTAGTGATAGCTACAGCGAAGACGTTGTTAAAAATACCCAGCAGAGCGAGCAAGCGGCTTACGCCTTTGGCGTATTTGCTCATGCATTACAAGATTTTGATGCGCAACAGCTACACACTGTAATTCCTGATTTTCATAACTTAGCGATGCGCTTTGAGCAATTAAATACCGCAATCACTAACAACGTAGTTAATAGAGTAAAGCACTGCGCTGACGAAATAGAATATTGCTTAACGCAGCAGCATTTAATTACTGAGCTTAGTCAGGTAGCTAAACACATACCCCTTAGGGTGTGTCATAACGATACAAAAATAAATAATATGCTGTTTTGTAATACAACTCACAAAGCAAAAGCAGTTATTGATTTAGACACCTGCATGGCAGGATTTTGGCTTTATGACTTTGGCGACATGGTACGTACATTTTGCTCCCCCGAAGCCGAGGATTCAACAAACTTACACAACGTTGTTATTCGAAAAGATATATTTTCAGCCATTGTTAAAGGCTATGTAACGCCATTAAAAAGTAGCATGAGTATACTAGAGCAAGAAAGCTTATTATTAGGCGCTAAAATTATGCCACTCATGTTAAGTGTGCGCTTTTTAACTGATTACTTAAATAACGATGTGTACTTTAAAGTAGCTCATGCAGAGCATAATTTAGAGCGAGCACAAAACCAACTCGCGCTTTATAAAAACATACTGAGTAACGAAGAATGGATGCACGCGTGCTTAATGAGCTAAAGCTTATTTAACCTGAACTCTGGTTAAGAGATTTATTAACGTATTGAATCATGGTGATATTTAAATTTATTTTCTCTAGCCAGAGATTTTTAGTGAAAACAAGGCGAATTTACGCGTCAATAGCTGGCCTATTGCAAGTAAATTCAACGCAGTTAGCGCTAAAAATAGCTGCTTGAGATAGATTTATTATCCATAGTTCATGTTATTTACAAATTCAAGATACAAAAAAACCAGTAAGCTAAAAACTTACTGGTTTTTTGTTATTTATAGCAATGCAATTACCAGATTTTTACGCGATCTTCTGGTTTGATATACATTTTATCACCTTCTTTTACGTCAAACGCTTCGTAAAACTCAGGCATGTTCGACAAGATACCGATTACACGGTAGTGGCTTGGTGAATGAGGGTCTGTTAATAAACGATTACGTAACTCTTCATCGCGGTAGTTACGACGCCAGATTTGTGACCAACCCATAAAGAAACGTTGATCGCCTGTGTAACCATCTATCACGGGTGCTTTTTTATCACCTAAAGATAGCATATACGCTTTATGCGCAACGGTTAAACCACCTAAGTCACCAATGTTTTCGCCAAGCGTTAGCTCACCATTAACACTTGCATCTTCAAATGGTTTATATTCGTTATACTGTGCAACTAAAGCCGCTGTACGCTCTTCAAATTGCTTAAGGTCAGTCTCACTCCACCAGTTACGTAAGTTACCGTCACCGTCGTATTTAGCACCTTGGTCGTCAAAACCGTGGCCAAGCTCATGCCCAATTACCGCGCCAATTGCGCCGTAGTTTACAGCATCATCCGCTTCTAAATTAAAGAATGGTGGTTGTAATATAGCGGCTGGAAATACAATTTCATTGTTTACTGGGTTGTAATACGCATTGACTGTTTGCGGAGTCATGTGCCACTCAGAGCGATCAACTGGTTTACCCAATTTAGCAATCATATCTGCGTATGCCCATTCGCTATAACGAATGTAATTACCTACTAGCTCGTCTGAGTTAATCTCTAGCTCTGAGTAATCTTTCCACGTGTCTGGGTAACCAATCTTAGGCGTAAATTTGTCTAATTTTTCTTTCGCTGCAAGCTTTGTTTCAGGGCTCATCCACTCAAGATTTTCAATAGCAACGCCATAACCTTTAATTACGTTATCAACTAACTCTTCCATGCGTGCTTTAGCTTCTGGCGGGAAGTTATCTTTGACGTATACCTTACCTAAAATTTCACCAAGTACACTGTTAGATGCATCAACCGCTTGCTTCCAAAGAGGTGCTTGTTCTTCTACACCACGAAGTGTTGTGCTGTAAAAGTCAAAGTTAAGGTTAACTAAATCTTCGCTAAGTAGCTCTGCATAACCACTTACAAAATGAAATTTTAAGTAGTTTTTCCACGTCGCTAAATCAGTGTCTTTGTAAATAGTAGCAAGTGCTTCTAAGTAGCTTGGTTGACGTACAATAATATCACTTGCACTCACACCTGCATCTTTAAAAAATGCAGCTAAATCAAGGTCGCCCATCAACTTGCTTGCGTCTGCTACTGTCATCTTGTTATAAGATTTAGTTGCATCACGGCTTTGCACACGGCTCCACTGAGCATCAGCTAGTGTTTTTTCAAATGCAAGTACGCTCTTGGCAGCTTCTGCTGCATTTTTAACGCCTGATTTTGCTAAAACATCTGTGATGTATTGCTCGTAAGAAGCACGAATTTTAGTGAATTTTTCGTCATCATTTAAGTAATAATCACGATCGGGTAAACCAAGACCCGACTGAGATAAATACAATGCATACTCGCTCGAGTTTTTAGCATCGTTATTTACAAACCAACCAAACGGTAAAGTACCGCCTTGTTTTTGAATCTTAGCCATTAGACCCACTAAGTCAGCTTTAGATTTAACGCTATCAATCGTATCTAATGACGGTTGTAATGGCGTAATACCTAGCTCATTACGCGCAGATTGATTCATGTAGCTTTTATAAAATGCACCAATTTTGTACTCATCACTGCCTTTTTTAGCGGCCTTATTCGCGGCTGCGTTTTCAAGGGCAATTTTCATCGCTTTTTGTGACTCATCATATAGCTGCGAAAAAGAACCGTAGTTAGACTTATCACCTGGTATTTCAGTTTTTGCTAACCACTGTCCATTTACATGATAATAAAAATCGTCTTGTGCGCGTACTGAACTATCCATATTCGCTAGTTCAATACCAAGCTCTAGTGGCTTTTCAGCGGGTGCTGTTACTACAGGAGTGTCGGTTACTTTAGCTTCTTGTTGTTTTTCACCACAACCTACTAGACCAAGTGCAAGCGCTATGCTCGCAGCGGCCATTGTTACTTTATTCATAATGATTCCGTTTGTTAGTTAGAATTAAATCATACCAATCTGCTTATGTATGGGGTCTATTTAACGTTAAGAAAATTACGCTAGAACTAGGCAAAAGTTTTTGTATCTAGTTGTTCTAAATAAAAAAATTTTAACGACGTTATAGTGCAATTTAATTCGTTAAATTGATCAAAGATTTATGCAGGTTGGTATTACATACCAACTCCATTAAATTCTTGAATATAGCAGGAGTAAAAATAGCACTGCCTGTACGCTTTTACTTAATGGAATGGGTATCAAGGGAGCTTTAAATAATAAAGCACACCACGCAGTATCATAAACCTCATTAGACCAACAATAAAATGGAATATGTAACAAAGTATTTTGAATGCGGTGAGCTGCAAAAATAGCCCTACCAATAACAATATAGCGGGTGGCTAAGGCTAACTTTTATTCTTTCCGTGGAGCGCTAAACGCTCTAGTTTTTCTTTTAATGAAGGGGGGGCAGAAGCCGCTATCGCATTTAAGTAATTAGCGGTTTGCTCACTCATTTTCCGAGAGTTGGTAACTGTAGGGCTGCCCGATTTATTCGCGGTACTTAATCGCTGAGTTGCTTGAGGATTTGCAGTTATTTTTATTTGCCCGAGCTCTGCCATTCCAGCAGCTCTAAAGTGTGAAAGCATATCCATTTTTAAATAATTAAGCCTAAGCGCGATAGGCGCAGATACCGCCTCTATCATTAGCGTGCCGTCTCGGTAATTACTAACTCGGCATTTATCACCCAATTTAGGGCCTAAAAAATCTTTTAATAAGGTTTGCTGTGTATCAAGTGCTTGGCTTTTGCCTGCATAAGCCGATAAACGATTATTTAACCCCGCCATAATATCGGTTAGCGGTTTTGGTGCATATCTATCTTTAGCCATTTTACACCTCGTAAAAACTCACTTAGACCCAGAGATAATACTCTGGGTCTAAGTATACACTGCGTATTAATACTACGCGCCGGCTATTTGCATTTGCTCTATTAGTACTGAGCCTGTTTGAATACCACCACGGCGTTCTATATCACCACCAATGGCAGAAATACCTTTAAACATGTCTTTTAAATTACCAGCAATAGTAATTTCACTTACCGGATATTGAATTTCACCATTTTCAACCCAAAAACCTGCAGCACCACGAGAGTAGTCACCCGTTACGGTATTTACGCCCTGCCCCATTAGCTCTGTAACTAATAAGCCAGTACCCATGGTTTTTAATAGTGCTATTAAATCGTTATGAGTTTGCTCAACGAGCCAGTTATGTATACCGCCTGCATGCCCTGTTGGGGTCATATTCATTTTGCGTGCGGCATAACTTGCTAATAAATAGGTTTGTAACTCGCCACCTTGAATTATTTCTCTATCGAATGTTTTAACACCTTCGCTATCAAACGGTGACGATGCCAACCCTTTTAAAATATGTGGGCGCTCAGCAATATTCACACAATTACTAAATACCTGAGTACCTAAGCTATCAAGTAAAAAGCTTGATTTACGATAAAGCGCGCCACCACCAATTGCCGACACCAAGTGACCAAACAATGAATTTGCAATATCGGCTCTAAAAATAACAGGCACTTTCATTGTGCCTAACTTTTGGCTGTTTAATTTAGCCAAAGTTTCAGCTGCCGCTTCAAGACCCACTGCCGCCGCATCATTCAAACCAGCCTGATCGCGTGCAACCGTATAAGCAGAGTCGCGCTGCATATGCTCGCCATCTTGGCCTATTACCATAGTACTAATACTGTGACGAGTACGTGGAAAGCCTGCAATTAAACCGTGGCTGTTACCATAAACACGTAATCCCTGATGCGATGAAAAACTCGCACCATCAGAGTTAACAATGCGCTCGTCTGCATTTAATGCAGCTTGCTCAGCAGCATGACAAAGCTCAATACCTTCCTCAGGACTTACATCCCAAGGATGGTATAAATCTAAATCTTTAGGATTAAATTCAAGTAACTCTTTATCAGCAACGCCGTTGAATGGATCATCCGATGTAAATTTGGCTATATCAATCGCTTTTTCGACTACCGTGCGCAATGTTTTTGGATTTAAATCAGCCGTCGACGCCGAACCTTTATTGTTACCAACATATACACTAATGCCTAAGCCGCCATCTTGGTTAAACTCAATGGTTTCTACTTCACCCATTCGTGTGCTAACCGATAAACCAGACGTGCTAGACATAGCAGCTTCTGCAGCTGTAGCACCTAATTTTTTAGCATGTTCGAGTACTTCTGATACCGCATCTTTAACTTGCGATATTTGAGAATAAATTGGATCGTTTTGTTGGCTTTTCATAAATTAAGTCCTGAGCCTTAGAGGCATAATGCACGCATTTCTTATATTTAAATGCTAACACACTCAATGCATCACATCAGCTAATATTCCTAAGTATCATATTCATGTATAATGGTAAAAGTTATTTTTATTTAAGAGCACCCCATGGCAAAGAAAAAAGGCAAGCCTGCTGAAATTGAAGAAGAAATTGAATATATATCAAGAACGGAGCTTAAACGCGAAGCGCAAGAGTTTCATCAGTTAGGTACTGAAATTGCCAAAATGGGTAAAAAACAGCGCGAACGCCTGCCATTAAATGACGATTTAAAAGCAGCAATGGTTGTTGCTGATAAAATAAGTAACAAAAGCGACGCGTACCGCCGCCACTTAAACTACATCGCTAAAACACTGCGTACTGTAGAAAACATTGATGATATTAAAGCGATTATCGATGTAATGCTTAATAAAAATAACCAAGCTGAAGTATTGGTCAAAAAAATTGAGCAACTACGTTCAGACCTAATTGAACAAGGTGATGACCTTATCAATGAGACTATTGAGCAGTTCCCGTCTCTTGATCGTCAGCAAATGCGTCAATTGGTTCGTAATGCGGCAAAAGAAGCGAAAGCTGAAAAGCCGGGTAAAGGTTATAAAGAGTTATTTCAATATCTCAAAGATGCCCATACTGTTACGTATTAATTAGACCGCATTAATTGATATTTTATTAAAAAAGGTGCTTCGGCGCCTTTTTTGTTATAGATCAAACCGCCTCACTGCGTACTTTTTTATAATCCCCCCTAAATAAATACTTAGGTGCGCGTGATGATTAAACTTCCACAATGGGATGAAACCCTAATAAACAAATATAATGTGTCTGGTCCGCGTTATACCTCTTATCCCACGGCTTTATCACTGCGTGAAGGGTACCAGCAACAAGACCTACTAAGCGCTATAGAATCAACAACAAGTCGCTCTCTTTCTTTATATATTCACATCCCGTTTTGTAGTCAGCTGTGCTACTACTGTGGTTGTAATAAAATAATTACCCGCCATCAATCTAAGGCAGATACGTATCTCGACTTTTTAGCAAAAGAAATTACTGCCCAAGCGCCTTTATTTAAAAGCTACACGGTTGAGCAATTACATTTGGGGGGTGGTACTCCCACCTTTTTAACCGCAAAACAAATGACCCGTTTAATTAAGCTTTTAGAGCAACACTTTAATTTTACAAGCACAACAGAGCGCGGCATTGAAATAGACCCACGCTCACTTGCCGATAATATGCTTGTTGATTTAAGAATACTTGGCTTTAACCGCGTCTCGTTTGGTATACAAGACTTTAACGATGACGTACAACTTGCTGTTAATCGCCCGCAAAATGCAAATATCGTTAAGCAATTAATTACACAAGCTCGTGAGTTGGGGTTTCAATCTATTAATGCAGATATGATTTACGGACTACCACTGCAAACACCAGAGAGCTTTAGGCAAACTATAGAGCAACTTATTGAGCTAAGCCCTGACAGAGTATCAGTGTTTAACTATGCGCATTTACCTGAGCGCTTTGCCGCACAGCGTAAGATTAAAGATACCGATTTACCCAGTGCACATAACAAGCTCACCATGTTTAAAAATACCTTGGAGCAAATGACGCAGGCAGGCTATCAATTTATTGGTATGGACCATTTTGCAAAAACCGATAACGAACTAGCTATTGCGCAAAATGAAGGCAAGTTACATCGTAACTTTCAAGGTTATACAACCCATGGAAATTGTGATTTATTAGGCTTAGGCGTGTCATCAATTTCGCAAATTGGCACCGCCATTTTACAAAATCAAAAAGAATTAAAACATTATTACCACAGCATCGAAACACAAAGCGGCTGCGCACTTAATAAAGGAATGCACTTAACACATGATGATGTAATTCGTGCTGATGCAATTAAGCAGCTCATTTGCCAGTTTGAATTAAATATACAAGACTTTAGCGAAAAGCACGCGCTTATATTTAATGACTACTTTGAGGATGCATTAGTAGCGCTTGCGCCACTTATAAAAGATGAACTAGTCACTATAATTGATAATAAAATTAGCGTAACACCACGCGGAAACTTATTCATTCGTATTATTTGTATGTGCTTCGATGCTCACTTACAAAAACAAATAAATGCGACGCGTTTCTCACGGGTAATTTAACCATAAATTGTTGTGCATAAAAAAGCAGACCAAGGTCTGCTTTCTCTGAGCAGCTAGTTAAAAACTACTTTATCACTGCCTGAGGCCGCTTTAAATTCAATGATAATTTTAGCGCAATCGGCTTTAACTTCATCTTTAAGTGTTTCTTCTGCGTGCCAGCGAGCCTTATCTAACTTAAAAATCTCTTTTTTAGAGTATTTTTTACGTGCATCGTGCGTCGGCATCTCTTTAACTACCTGGTACATTTGATGAATGCCAGGATACAGCGCCGTTAAATCACGCTCGCTCTCAAAGCCATATTGAGACATAAGTACCCAAATACGTAAACAGCCTTCAGAAAACTCACACTGCTCTTCATTCATTGCACGCGCAATTAAATGAATACTATCGGCTAGTTTTGCATTTCGCTCTAAGCGAGACTTTTCAAGCTTTTGCTTTTTCTCAGTCTGCGCCTTCGCAATTAACTTTTTTTGCGCATTTAACTTATACAATAACTGACCTGCATAAAATGCCAAGCCAGCTATAATAGCAGCGCCTAAAAGTAAGGCTAAAATTACCGCGGTACTCATTAATTACCCTTATTAATTACTTGTCTTCTTCATCATCTAGCCATTCATTTGCTAGATCATTTGATAAATACTGATCAAAGTCAGAATTTGACTTGTCTTCATCACTAAAGTCATCTTCAAGCTCTGGTTCATCTTCGTCTTCAAGACCTAACAATTCACATAAAACTTGATGACGAGCAATGCGGCTATTAAAATATTTAGCATCTTTGCCTGTTAGTAATTCACCACCTTCATGGCGCTCAACTAATTTAAGTAAACGCACATCGTTCTCAAGCGCTTCAAGCTCTTGCTCTGGTGTAAACTCTGGCTGTACAACTTTTTTAAGCTCAATAGTTGGCTTCAGGTTACGTTTCATTTCTACTTTTGGTTCAACAGCAGTTGCAACCAATGGCACTGGTTTTTTACTACCAATACGCTTATCTCTAGAACCTGATTGTGAATTTTGGCTATCACCATTTAATGCATCCGGTGCATTACGCGAACCAGGCTTAGCGCCTTTGGTTTTTTTAACTCGTTGCTCTTTTAACGCACGCATCTCTTTAAGCTTATCTTGGCTTAAACGTACAGGTCCATTTGCTGGGCTTTTGCGTGACTTTTTCGTTCTACTCATATCTTGATCGTCTCACTTAAGAGGTTTTGAGCGAGGCGCAAATTAATGGGCATCGCAATGCTGGCATAGCCAGAAGAATTCAGTTTGCGCTTCAGAGGTTGGGCTTCTCTGTGTTATAGCGCCTAAACTAGCTTACTGCTAGTTATTAAACGGTGGGTATTGTAACAGGACAAATAAAAAGGCGGTAGAGAAAACATCTCTACCGCCTGCTAATCTGAGCGCCATTATCTGGACACTTCTCCCTTCGACTTTTTTTAGTCTTTATTATTTTTATTATTATCAGTCCGTATTGTTATTATTTTTACGTTCCTTGTAGCATTCCATTTTGTTTTTATTATTAAACTTCCATGAGTTTTTATTATTATCGGTCTTCCTGACTCTTTTTTATTATTTCCTTTGGTAGCACCAATCTTGTGCTATGTAGTCGTGCCGCGCTACTTTCCTTATAGCTATTTCCGTTTTTTTATTGTTTTTTTGCGACAGGGGTTAATCTACTCGTTAATAATTTTGTTACAACTAATTTATATCTTTTTTCTTACACTACATACATTAAAAAATTTAACTTATTTTAAATTACAATGAGTTAATGAAAAAAAAATATTTAAAATAAGACTTTTCTCACACCACTGCATGGTCAATGTCTTACAAAGCATAACGGTAATATCGCTAATTTCGGACACAAAAAAAGCAGCTTAAGCTGCTTTTTTATACATATTGTAGTCTATTCATTAATTAAAAATAAATACGACTTTAGTGTAAACCACCTAAGTACTGAGAAAGTACTTCAATGTCTTTATCTGTTAATTTTTTTGCAATATCGCCCATCATGCCATTTAGGTCATTATGACGAGTACCATCACGGAATTTTTCAAGTTGAGACTTGATGTATCCTGGATGCTGAAAAGAAATTTTTGGAAACTTAGCAAGTGACGAACCGTTACCACGTGGACCATGACATGCTGCACATGATGGAATTCCACGCTCTGCATCGCCTGCTTTAAAAAGCATTTCGCCAACATCAACGACATCTTTAGGTGTAGCACCTTCGGTCATGTTCATTGAAGAAAAATAAGCTGCTAGATCTTTCATGTCTTGCTCGCTAAGTGGCATAGCCATAGCGCTCATTACTGGATCCATACGCCCTTCTTTGCCGCCTGACGTCATACCTAATTTTAAATCCTGAAGTTGCTTAAGGATATAATCTGGATGTTGACCTGCAATTTTAGGGTAAATATTAACCGGCGCATTACCGTCTGGGCCGTGACAAGCCGCACACGTTGCTGATTTTTCTTTACCTGCGTTTACATCGCCATCAAATGCTGTTGCGTTGCTTGCTGACAACGCACCAAGCAATATTGTTAAAGATAGTGCTATTTTTTTCATGGTGAATTCTCTGTTTCCGACCCTGTATCATCTACAATCGTGATGCTGTAATACATATATTCTACACGATAATAAATTCTCTGGCACGTTTTCTACACATATTAAGCTTATAATTTACAGGGTTTTGACTTAGATTAAGCTTTAACATGTTTTAAATGTACCATAGGTACTGTTTTTAGGTGGTTAAATACGCTTTTTAATACATCCTTTATAGTATAAAATACGTGCCCTGAGTGAATTTGGTTTACTCAACGTTATTTTTTTAAGTTTTAGGAGAGCCTGTGCTCAAATCTCGTATCAAATATAATACTGCGTCTTTCGTAACAAGCGCTCCCGACATTACTAAATTACCTGCTGATACGGGAATTGAAGTTGCGTTTGCCGGTCGTTCCAATGCAGGTAAGTCGAGTGCATTAAATGCATTAACCGATCAAAAGCTAGCACGTACAAGTAAAACACCTGGGCGTACCCAGCTAATCAATACATTCGATTTAGCGGATGTTGACGATATGCGCCTTATCGATTTGCCAGGCTATGGCTTTGCTAAAGTACCAATCGAAATGAAAAAGAAATGGCAAAAGTCGTTAGGCGAATACCTACAAAAGCGTCAAAGCTTAAAAGGTATTGTTATTTTAATGGATATTCGTCATCCATTAAAAGACTTAGACCGTGATTTAATTAACTGGGCAATTGGTAGTGAAATTCCAGTATTAGCACTATTAACTAAAGCCGACAAACTAAAGCAAGGCCCTCGTAAATCACAAGTACTGCAAGTTCGCCGTGAATTAAGCACGCTTGATGGGGATATTACAGTTCATGCATTTTCATCATTAAAAGGCACGGGTTTACCAGAAGTAGCTAAAAAGCTAGATGAATGGTTTTTAGGACCTGTGATTGCTATACCACCTACTGATGAAGTAGTCACTGACGAAACTAACCCAGAGGCTTAAGATCTGGTGTTAGGATAAATAAAACTGCTCTTTGGCAGATTTAATAAAATAGCCGAGCTTATCAGACTCGGCTTTTTCAGCCCACTGATAAAATACACTGCGTGAAACTCGCGCACTACAACCATACGGTAGCTTTAAATAAGGCACCTTTGAACCTTTGTAGTCTTTTATATGCAAGGGCTGCTGAGCGCTAACCAGCCACTGCCTAGCTAGATTATCAATACAACACAACACCTGTCCTTGCGCTGTATTTTCAAAACGCCAATCAACAATAATAAACGGCGCATCATCAACCGTTATTGTTATTTTTTCGACAGGTGTTTTTAAATAAAATTGCTCACCTTCTTTACACAATACAGAAGCAAACAACTTCACCATGGCTGGGCGTGTTATTTCGCTGCCATCGTAAAACCATTTCCCCTCATGATTAATAACAATTGGCAGCTCCCCACAATGGTTAGGCTGCCAACTATCAAAAGGTTTGCTTGGCTCGCTTAATTGCTTGCTAAGCTCACTTAAAGAAATCACTGTTTTTTAAGTGTAATTGCAAACGTAACAGGTACTGCTGTTGCAATTGAAGGTAAACCCGCTAATTTTTGCAGTTGTTTAACGCCTTCAGTTACACCAAAATCACTACTATTAATAATAATAGGTGTTAATGATGATACGGTTAAATCGCCACTTTGCGTGCTATTAACGAGTACATCAATAGCCAATGATTTTTTATTACCATGAAAATCAAGTTCCGCTTCAATACCTTTCAATACATATTGACCAGATTTTTTAAGGTTACTCAGCTCTTTAGTTAAATTTGCAGTTAAAACAGCATTGGGGAATTTAGCTGCTTCAAATAATATTGCTGTTAAACGCTCATTACGAATAGGAATTAGAGTTTCGGCTGATGTTAAATCAACATTAACGCTAAACTCACCTTTATCAGAAAGCATACCTTCAAGGTTAGTAAAATGGTGAGCTTCAGCAATCGAATCTTTTTTAATTGAAACAAAGCTTAGTTGGCTTTTATCATTCACTAGCTGCCAATCGGCCTGAGCAACATTAGAAATAACTAAACTTGATAAAGAAAAACCTGCAATAGCTAATGCTTTAAACATAACGCACTCCTTAGTAATAAAATGAAAAGAATAAAAATGATAGCACTTCGATGGTATCACCTGCGATGTACCCAAACCACCTCGAAGTGACGAATGAATAATACAATTGGTATAGCGCAAAAAAGAATTAATTAGATAGGATTTTTAGGCGTAAAACAAAAAACGGCCCACCAAACAAGTTGGTAGGCCGGTATAGCAAACTGGGGAGAAGCTATCAATTTGTTGCACCCTTTCAGATGCATCATCAACAGGATGTCCTACAGGATAGGACAGGCGGGACTTTAACAAAAGCACGCATTAAAATACAATCATATTCCTGTAAAACAGCTCGAATTGACGAACATATAACTATTTAATACAAATAGTTGCTTAAATTAACCTTATTTTAACTAAAGCTTGCATATAGCTAATTAAATAGCTGTTATTCGCCATTTTTATTAAACATAAAAAAAGCGCCAAAAGGCGCTTTAATTAAAATGCTCAAATTGCACTAATGAGCTTGTTCCCAGTTGTCACCTTCGTCGGCTTCAACAATAAGCGGCACATCAAGCGCTGCAGCTTGCGACATCAGTTCACAAATATGTTTTGTATATTCTGGTGCGCAGTCTGTTTTAATTTCAAATACTAATTCATCGTGTACTTGCATTAGTAGCTTAATCGTATTTGGCGCCTGTTCGTGTACCCAACGGTTAACACTCAGCATTGCTTTTTTAATAATATCGGCGGCAGTACCTTGCATTGGTGCGTTTATAGCAGCACGTTCGGCTCCTTTCCTGCGCGCGCCATTACGTGCGTTTATTTCTGGTAAATGTAGGCGGCGACCAAATATTGTTTCAACATAGCCATTTTCAGCTGCTTTTTCGCGTGTTGTTTCCATGTACTCTAATACACCTGGAAAACGCTCAAAGTATTTATCTATGTAATGCTGCGCTTCATGGCGTGGCACATCTAGTTGACGTGCTAAACCAAATGCCGACATACCATAAATTAAGCCAAAGTTTACTGCTTTCGCCTTGCGGCGCATATCGGTAGTTACATCATCAAGCTCTACACCAAATACTTCAGCGGCAGTTGCACTGTGTACATCTAAGCCGTTAGCAAATGCATTTAATAAACCTTTGTCTTGTGAAAGGTGCGCCATAATGCGCAGCTCAATTTGACTATAATCGGCAGCGACAATTTTATAACCATCTGCAGCTATAAACGCTTCACGAATTCGACGCCCTTCTTCTGAACGAATAGGAATATTTTGTAAATTAGGATCGGTTGAACTCAAGCGCCCCGTTGCAGTAATTGCCTGATGATAAGACGTATGTACACGCTGGGTTTTCTCATTCACCATTAATGGTAATTTATCGGTGTAAGTTGATTTAAGCTTTGATAAACCACGGTGCTCTATAATTACTTTAGGTAGTGGATAATCATGAGCAAGCTCTTGCAATACTTCTTCTGCGGTAGAAGGTGCACCTTTAGGTGTTTTTTTGATGATAGGCAGGCCAAGCTTTTCAAACAACAATACTTGTAGTTGCTTAGGAGAGCTTAAATTAAATGGTTCGCCTGCTATTTCAAATGCTTCTTTTTCAAGTTCAATTAAACGCTCGCCTAATCGTTGGCTGTGCGCTGCAAGCATATTGCTATCTATTGCTACACCGGTTCGTTCAATATCAGAAATCACACTAACAAGTGGCATTTCTATATCTTCGAATACAGATTTTAGCTTTTCATCAGCCGCTATTTTTGGCCAAAGCACTTCATGTAGGCGCAAAGTAATATCGGCATCTTCTGCAGCATAAGGCGCAGCTTTTTCAAGTTCAATTTGGTTGAAGGTAAGTTGCTTTTTACCTTTGCCAGCAATATCTTCAAAGCTAATATTTTTATGGCCTAGATATTTAAGTGCTAGCGAGTCCATATCATGGCGTGTACCCACACTATTAAATACGTATGACTCAAGCATGGTGTCAAACTTAATACCATTTAGCGCAAAACCTGCATTCGCTAATACACTTTTGTCGTATTTAAGGTTTTGCCCTACTTTAGCTTTGTTTTCATCGGCCAAAATTGGACCTAGCTTTTGCATTACAAATTCAAGGCTTAGTTGATCAGGCGCACCTGGGTAGTCATGCGCTAGAGGTAAATACACAGCTTCACCCGCTTTTACGGCAAAACTCATACCCACTAATTGCGCTTTCATGTAATCAAGGCTGGTAGTTTCTGTATCAAATGCAAATAACTCGGCACTATTTAATTGCTCTATTAACGTATCAAATTGCGCTTGCGTTAAAATAGTTTCGTAATGAGCATCTTCTACTTTTGGTAATTCAGTGGCTTCGGTAGGTACAGCTAGATGTGTTTCTGCATCTTTAGGGTTATCTAGCAACTCAGCTAACCAACGACGGAATTCGCACTCACCATATAGTGCAATTAATTCGTCTTTATTTGGCTCTTGTAGTTTGAACGTATCAAGATCTGATTCGACTTCAACATCGCACTTAATTGTTGCAAGCTCGTAGCTTAAAGGCAGATGATCGAGAGCTGCAGCTAACTTTTCACCTATTTTACCCTTGATCTCACTTGCGTGATCCATTACACCTTGCAACGAGCCATATTTTTCTAACCACTTAACCGCCGTTTTAGGCCCACAACCTTCAACACCAGGGATGTTATCGACCTTATCGCCCATTAATGCTAAGTAATCAATAATAAGTTCAGGACCTACACCAAACTTTTCAACCACAGTAAGGGGATCTGAAATACTGTCGGTCATCGTGTTTATGAGCGTAACGTGTTCATTTACAAGTTGCGCCATATCTTTATCACCAGTGGAGACGAGTACATGTCGTTTTTGCTCTGATGCTATACGTGCAAATGTGCCAATAACATCATCGGCTTCAACACCTTCGATGCTAATTAGCGGAAAACCCATCGCTTTGATAATACTGTGTATTGGTGCTATTTGTGTGCGTAAGTCATCCGGCATAGGCGGACGATTTGCCTTATACTCGCTATACATGTCGTTACGGAATGTTTTGCCTTTTGCATCAAATATAACCACCATGTGTGAGGGATCATATTGTCTGATCAAGCTTTTAAGCATGTTGATCACGCCGTAAATAGCGCCCGTAGCCTCACCTTTAGAATTAGTTAAATGCGGCGGAGAATGATAAGCACGAAATAAATATGACGAGCCATCAACTAAAATAAGTGGGTTTTCGGGGATCTGAGCCATGGTGAATTTGGATCCTAAATGCAAAAAATTAAGGTGATTGTAAGCATGCCATAAGGTAGGAAATAAAACGACTGTGAATTATCAATCATTGTCTCATTTCAACTTGAGCAAGCTGTGGATAAGTATGTAGATAACAGCCACAAAAAATTCCTCCAAAGCATAATACAATGCCTAGAAAATACTTTAACTACATGTTTTTATTTAAAAAAGATAATACGAGGTTCTTTTTTTATTCTTTTAGACCAATGTGGAAAAAGGTTTTTTAACGACTACATCCGCTGTTACTCACTTCGATTATAGTCATCCAACCCAATAACCGGACGAGTATTCTAGCATAATGGATCAAAGATCATAGCGATCCTTTATACTTTTTTTCATTAGCTATAATCACCAAAAGATATATACCGCATTACAACTTACCTAGCGTACAATTTTCACACTGAAATTAATTTAAATAGACAATTTAGTACATGTTAAACTTCAAACTATAAGCTTAATAAATTTAATTAAGGAATATAAAAGCATGAAAAAAGTAGCTGTAATATTAGCAGGAAGTGGCGTATACGATGGCAGTGAAATTAATGAAGTAGTTTTAACGCTATTACACATAGCCAAAAATGGCGGGGCTTATCAATGTTTTGCACCTGATATTGAGCAACTTCATACCATTAACCACTTAACAGGCGATGTTATGCCTGATAAACGCAATGTATTAACAGAAGCTGCTCGTATTGCACGGGGCGACATAAAATCCCTGATTGACCTAGATGTAGCTCAATTTGATGCGTTAATTGTACCTGGTGGTTTTGGTGCGGCTAAAAACTTATGCGACTTTGCAATTAAGGGCACAAAAGCAAATATCAATCAGGACGTACTTAATACTTGTAAAGCATTTGCTAAAGCAAAAAAACCTGCTGGGTATATGTGTATTGCACCCGCTTTGATCCCATTTATTTACGATAATGCCCAACTCACTATTGGTAACGATGTAGATACAGCACAAGCACTAAGCACATTAGGCGCCAAACATATTAACTGCGCAGTGGATGATGTAGTGATCGATGAAGCAAATAAGCTAGTTACCACTCCTGCTTACATGTTGGCACAATCGATTCTTGATGCGGATGCGGGGATCGCAAAACTAGTTACTAGCGTATTAACAATGAATTAATTTTGATCTTAAGATCTAAGAAGTTAATTATATGACTGATTACGCTTATTAAATTGCTCAACAAAAACAATAAATAATTAAATTTTATTGCGTTAACGCAAAAAGTAGTCAGTTTTATTAATAAAAACGTCTCTTAGCATTTTATAAATTGGCTCAGAGAGTTATAATCGGTTTAATTTCCGTCATCTATATCGTGATTGATCACGTTCAAATCGAAGTGAGCAAGGCAAAATGAAAAAATTAACAGCTGCTGCATTATTATTGCTAGCAACCACCGCATACGCACAGCCATATGATAACTCTATGACTGAAGATGCAATTAAAAAACGTCTCGCGCCGGTTGGTGCTGTGTATCTTGAAGGTGATAAAGCAGCTGTTGCTGCAGTACCTACAGGCCCACGTTCTGGTGAGCAAGTATATCAGGGTGCATGTTTTGCATGTCATGGCACTGGTGCACTAGGCGCGCCAAAGTCAGCTGACGATTGGGCTCCACGCATAGCTAAAGGTAAAGACACTTTACTTGGGCATGCAATTAATGGTTTTAATGCAATGCCGCCAAAAGGCACTTGTATGGATTGTTCTGATGATGAGATAAGCGCTGCAATCGATTTTATGACATCTAAATAAGTATTTGTAAAATAAAAAAGGTTTACCTATGGGTAAGCCTTTTTTAATACCTTTTTAACGCTTTTAGCGCCTTAATTAGGGTAATATCCACTTGACGATCGCCGCTAAAAATGAAATTATAAGGCTAATAACTATACAATAATAATAGTCGGTTAACGTCATTGGAAGATAAACTCTCAGCATCGAGTAAGTTAGCGTATCAAAACAAGCGCCTTAAAGTGCTACTCGAAAAGTACAAACAATCCCATCACCTACAAAATGCGCTGATCCAACTATCAGAGCAAGCTAGTACTGTTGCTGAGTTAACTCTGTTATATCCCGCTATCCATGACATTTTACAAAAATATGTGCCTAGTAAAAGTTTTTATGTCGTTTTATCGAACCAAGACACACAATCATTAGAGCTTTCTTACTTTTCAGATGAAAAAGATGGAATTGCAGTTGCACTCAACCAAACAAACAGCTTTGATGAAGGCGCGACTGGCTATGTATTTAAACAAGGCAAAACAACCTGTTTTACTAAGCAGCAAATGCAAGACGCAGCTGCAAAAGGTTTATTTAAAGCATTAGGCACCCCCGCCGAGCATTGGGTTGGCGTACCTGTTTATCAGGAAAGAAATATCATTGGTGTGCTCGCTGCACAAAGTTACGATACTCGAAAAGGTTACAGTGACCAGCAAATACAATTGCTTGAGGTTATGTCACTTTACTTAGCAACAGCAATAGAGCGTGTTAAAAAACGAGAGCTATTAGAATCAGAAGTTAAAATTCGTACCCGTGCACTCACTCAGAGTAATGACGCATTAAACCTAGAAATAGAGCAACGAAAACGCGCACTTCAACGTCAACAAATTCTATTTAAAATTTCAGAATTAGCGACTCAAGCTAAAAACCTTAACGATGCTTACGTTAAAATACATGAAATAATAAAAACAATTACCTATGCAGAAAATTTATATATTGCACTTTATGATAAAGAATCTGGCTGGATCAGCTTTCCTTATTGTGTTGATGAATTTAAAGATAATACGCAACCAAGACGCTTTGCTAAAGGCTATAGTGAGCTAGTTATAAGCACCGAAGAAACACAACTTATACATCCGTGCAGAGCAAAAAAATTAATAGAGAAAGGCGTAGTACAACGAGCTAAACCAGTAAAAAAAGAGCAAATGGCCACCAGTTGGTTGGGTGCTCCACTAAAGACCTCGCAAGGAGTTATGGGTTTAATTGTTTGCCAAGCCTATTACAACAAACATATTTTTAACCAAGATGATTGCGAACTTATCACCTTTGTATCGCATCAAATTGCAGCTGTATTGCAAACCAAACTAGCTAACCAAGCAATAAAAAAAAGCCACCAAGAGCTAGAGTTTCGGGTGAGCGAAAAAACGAAAGAGTTACGTCAAACTAATTTACATTTACAAATGCAAATGGAAGAGCGAAAAAAAATAGAACAGCAGCTTTATCATGATGCACATCATGACTCTCTCACTAGTTTGCCTAATCGTAGTTTATTTTTAACACAACTAGAAAAAACGCTACAACATTTTCAACGCTTTCCTGAACATCATTTTGCTGTGTTATTTATAGATTTAGACAAATTTAAAGATATAAACGACCAGTTAGGACATCATGCCGGTGATCAATTTTTAATTAGTGTCGCAGAGCTATTTTCTCAGTGCATACGCGAGCACGATTTACTTGCTCGCTTAGGCGGGGATGAATTTGTTATTTTATTAACGCATTTAACCGAGCCACAGCAAGCGGAAGACGTTGCAAATCGTATTATTGATTTAATGAAGAAACCATTTAGTTTAAAAGGTACCTCTCTTCAAAGCGGCGCGAGTATAGGAATAACCTACTCAAAGCACGACTATACACACACAGACGAAATTATTCGCGATGCTGATGCAGCTATGTATTATGCAAAAAATTCGGGCCGAAATCGCTACGAGTTATTTCATCCACTCTTGTCACAATCAGTATCACAGCAAGAATTACATATATTGCATCATTTAGATGCATTACCAATGAGCTTTAGAAGCTCAGAAATTATTACCTTAGATGAGCAACATCAATCTGAATCATTATTTGAAGCATTTGGTGAACACCCAATACTTGGTTTTACTAGCTTTGATATTTTGAAAAAGTTTGCATCCGACAAAGAACAGCATCTTGAGGTAGAATTACAGCTACTACAACGAGCTTATGCACAAGCGCTTGAAGCTAATGTAAGTATGGCACTTGTGCCCTGCTCTTGCCTGTTATTAGAGCCTCATGAATTTACTTTATTCACCGAAGTACTGAGCAAACAAATTGGCCAAAGCCAGCTTTGTCTATTATTTGATGAGCAAGAAATTCGCCATGCATGTGCTACACAACTCGAAAATCTAAAAAAACTTCCCCAGCTTGGCTACTCCATTGGATTAAACAATTTTGCTAGAGATAGATGTGAACTTAATTTATTAACCGACGTTAACTTCGACTATTTATTACTAAGTTCAACATTTAGCAAGCGTATTCTACAGCAGGAAAGCTATGATTTTCAGTTACAAGGCGTATTAGCAATAACTAAACTTAAAACAATAAAGGTAATAGCCAAGGGCCCATCAATACTCAACTTTAGAACATTATTAGATAAACACGGTTTAGCTTTTTTTGTCGGTAAACAACATTCTCTTGTTTGCGCTGAGCAATCTCCAACAAGCACAACGCAATCACAGCTCAGCTAAGAAATTACCCTTTATAGTAGTTAATTACTCAGGTTTTTTATTAAACATAGCCCGTAAATTAGCGACTCTTGCTTGGCCTTTTTCCATGCGCTCTGCTTGCGTATTTGGCGCCTTTTTGTTTTCGAACGCGAGATCGTCCTGCGGTAACTCTTGTACAAATCGGCTTAACTCAGTTTGTGAGGTTTCACCAAATTGACGACGAATTTTTGCATAAGTAAGTGTTAACTCCTGCTGTGCGCGAGTAATACCAACATAAGCTAAGCGGCGCTCTTCATCTACGTTGTCCTCATCAATACTGACCTGATGCGGAAGTAAGCCCTCTTCCATACCCACCATAAATACGTATGGGTACTCTAAGCCCTTTGATGCATGTAGTGTTGATAAGTGCACTGCATCAGTTTCATCTTCTTCTTCGTTACGCTCAAGCATATCGCGAAGGGTTAGCTTACTAACAACCTCAGCCAATGTCATTGGTTCGTTATCGGCATCACCGGTCAACATATCGGTGATCCAGCGATATAGCTCGGATACATTTTTCATGCGCATTTCAGCGGCTTTTGCGCTAGGGGACGACTCGTACAAATACGCCTCGTAGTTAATATTACGCACCAAGTCTTTAACTGCTTCAAGCGTGTCGCTTCGTACCGCGTTATCAGATAGCTCAACAACCCAACGAGCAAATCCAGCAAGCGCATTAAAGCCACGCCCTTTTAGTCTGTAGCCTAAATCGTTATCAAAGCAAGTAGCAAACAAGCTCGCATGTTTTTCGTTAGCTAATGTGCCAAGCTTTTCAAGGGTAACCGTACCTATTTCACGTCGTGGTGTATTTACGATACGTAAAAATGCATTGTCATCATCTTGATTAACTAGCAAACGTAAATACGCCATAATATCTTTAATTTCTGAGCGAGCAAAAAACGACATACCGCCACTAATTTTATAAGGGATACGGTTACTCATTAGTGATTTTTCAAAGCCACGCGCTTGATGATTACCACGATACAAAATAGCGTAGTCTTTATAGCTTGTGCGCTTCATAAACTTATGCGAGATTATTTCAGCAACTACGCGCTCAGATTCATGCTCTTCATCGCGACACCCTATTACTTTTATCGGTTCACCGTAACCTAGCTCACTAAATAGCTTTTTCTCTATATCGTGAGGGTTATTGGCAATTAAAATGTTAGCCGCTTTTAGTATTCGCCCTGCACTTCGATAATTTTGCTCAAGCTTTATTAGCCTAAGCCCTGGGTAGTCTTTACCTAATAACACTAAGTTTTGCGGACGTGCACCACGCCAAGAATAAATTGATTGGTCGTCATCACCTACCACGGTAAAACGGGCACGCTCGCCTACTAGCAATTTAACAAGTTGATATTGGCTCGTGTTGGTATCTTGATACTCATCCACCAACAAATATTTAAAGCGTTGCTGCCAACGCTCACGCGAAGTGGCATTATTAGTGAGTAACAAAGTAGGGATCATAATTAAATCATCAAAATCCAGTGCGTTATATGCACGTAGCTGATTTTGATAGCGAGCATAAAGCTGTGCAAACAAGGCTTTTTGCGCATCGCGCGCTTCACGTATTGCTTGCTCTGGCAGTACTAATTCGTTTTTCCAACTACCAATTTCCATTTTAAGTAGTTTGAGTAGGTCTTTGTCTTTTTTTAGTTCGTCTTCGGTGAGCTCACTAAGAAGCTGATTAGTATCTTGATCATCAAATAACGAAAAGCCAGGTTTAAACCCCAATGTGCTTAATTCTTTTTTTATTATTTCTAAACCGAGTGTATGAAACGTTGATACCCATAAACCTTTAGCATCTTGCTTACCGAGCGTTTGCAGTACTCGCTCACGCATTTCTTTAGCTGCTTTATTGGTAAAAGTAACGGCGGCTATATTTCGCGCTTTGTACTCACATTTTTTCACTAAATAAGCGATTTTATTCGTAATAACACGGGTTTTACCAGAGCCTGCGCCTGCGAGTACTAAGCATGGACCACTAATATATTTTACGGCTTCATCTTGTTTAGGATTGAGTTTCATAACGACCAAAGAAATTTAAAAGACGCGCAATTTTAACGTAACCATTACTGCGAGCATAGCAATTGCTTTAATTAATTAAGGTAAAGATGATCATGTGTTAAATACCGTGGGTATAAGGTAATATTAGTTATTATCATTTAGGCAATGCCGAAGGGACAAATATGATCAACCCAGCAAAACTTGAAGAAATTGCTAAGCAAATTACTAGCAATATGCCACAAGGTGTAAAAAACCTAGCAGACACACTCGAAGGTAAAACAAAGCAAGTTTTACAAAACAAGCTTGCTGAGATGGACTTTGTGAGCCGTGAAGAATTTGATGTGCAAAGCCAAGTACTTATTCGTACTCGCGAAAAGTTAACCGAACTTGAAGCTAAAGTTGCATTGCTTGAGCAACAACTTAGCACTGAGACTGATACTGAATAATTACAAAGGCAGCTTAGGCTGCCTTTTGCGTTTTACTAAGTTTATTCAAACAACTCATCAAGTACATAATAAGACAACTTAGCCTGCTGCGCTAAACTCACACTCAGCATTTTTTGCGCAACTTGCTCGCCAGTTATTGGTTTGTAACGCTTTAAAAATGGAAGTCGTGTAATAACAGGAAAAATAATACTGCCTATTTTTTCTGCCACTCTAAATTGCTCACGATCACCTAACAATAAAGACGGTTGAAAAATGCTTACTTTATCAAAAGCGAGTGCTTTTATATGCTGCTCAAGCTCACCCTTCATTTTTAAATAAGGGCTATTGCTGTGCGTGTTCGCCCCGCTTGATGACACTAAACAATAATGCGTAACGCCATTACATGCCGCTAACTGCGCCGCTATAAACTGATAATCAAAATCAACTTTACGCTGAGCTTGTATCGATCCAGCTTGCTTACGGGTGGTGCCCAAACACGAAAACAATACGTCACCTTTAAACAGCTCAACGTATTGAGTTAATTTTTCAAAATCAATAACATGATTAACTAGCTTTGCGTGTAAAATAGGCAAAGCCCGACGGCTCAACGTAACCACTTTGGTATAATGCTCGCTATTAAGTAGCTTATGGATCAACTCATTACCGACCAAACCTGTAGCACCAATTAATACCGCCGTTTTAGTCATGAATTTATTTACTCTCACCCACTTTATTAAGTACGTGTTGTACTGCTCTTTTATAGCTTTGCGTTTCTTCGCTCGCGCACGTCACTACAGATTCTAGATCATGAAGATGCCCGTTTTCTAAACCATACACCCAACCATGAACGCTTAGCTCTTGGCCACGCTCCCACGCATCTTGCACTATATTAGTACGGCATACATTACGTACTTGCTCTATTACATTTAGCTCAATAAGGCGGCTTAATCGTTCGCTTTCTGGCATTGCGTCAAGTTGTTCAAGGTGCTTTTCTTTTACATCCCCTACATGGCGTAGCCAGTTGTCAATAAAGCCAAACTTTGCATTGCTTAAAACGGCTTGTACGCCACCACAACCGTAATGCCCCACAACCATGATATGTTTTACTTTTAAAACCTCTACAGCGTACTGCATAACCGATAAACAGTTATGATCGGTATGTACAACCACGTTAGCAACGTTACGATGTACAAATAATTCGCCTGGTAGTAAATCAACTATTTGATTAGCAGGTACACGAGAGTCTGAGCAACCAATCCATAAATATTCAGGATTTTGTTGCATAGATAAAATTTTAAAAAACTCAGGATCTGCTTCACTTGTACGAGCAGCCCAACGTTTATTGTTATCGAATAAATTTTTTAACTTTCTCATTGCATCTCTTATTAAGTCGAGGGCGGAAATTTAGTGGATATTAGCAAGAATCAAAATATTGCGAGGCGTTAACTGCTTTTCACAAAACGTTTTAACGCTTACTTGATAGCCTTGCTGTTGCAAATATAAAGCACGATCGAGCACAAGCCAAACCTCAATTGCCCTTCTGAACACATGTCGAACCAGTTCAACGCGATCAGTTATTTTTTTTCGAGCCTGCCCAATAGATAAATATTTATTGTAATCAGTATCTTGAGGTATGTTTAGTGTCTTTTTTTCTGCTGCCCATCCGCAAAATGATTTAAACGAATCTGAGAATATAGCTTTATTAACCGAAGGAACACTTACGTAGTGTTGTTCGCCAGTAATCGACTTTCTTAGTGCATCAAAACCGAGTCGCCATTCTAGTTCTGTTTTGCGCACTTTTTCTAAACGAGAAGGCGCAGTAACAGTTTCTTGTAAAGCGAGCTTTAAATCGCGGTGTGTTAGGTTTAGTCCACTTTGTTTTGCAACCTCACTCATTGCAAGGTATTCATTAGCCGTAAATAAATGATAACAACAAGGTGAAAAACTAATTTGTTGTACTTTTGCTAAACTTGCTTGGCGCATAAATGTTTGGTGTAAACCTCCACATGCGTGAAGTGCTACAGCATGCATATCTGTATTAAAAAATTGAGTGATATCGTCTTTTAATACATTTGCTTGGCTAAAGTGCATTACCAAGCCTTGTTGCTGTACACTTTTTTGTCCTTGCTCGCATAAGCTTTGTTGCAGTTCAATACTATGCACATTACTTGCGCCATTAAACGCAAGCATTCGCCCTAAGTGCCCTTTACCGGCGCACCATTCTAAAACTGGTTGCTTAGTATTAGGTAGTGCAGATACAAAATCTTTTAACTGCTCAAATTTACGGCCTTTAATGCCGTTACTCAGCCAAAAAGGATAATCAACTTTCGCGTGTGCGGTGCTAGGTAATTCGCATAAATTAGCGAGCTCATCAAGTTGGTTTATATGATTGCTAAAAAATTGATATAGTTTATCTTGATCATTATCAAGTGCGATTACTTGATCATCCGTTAGATTATTGAGTGTGTCTTGCAGATCTCCCCAAGGAATCGCGTCAAAATCAAACGCAGTGCACTGCCAATAATGACGATTACGCATGAGTAATGAATCAAGTGCAAAAAATTGTTCCGCTAAAGTCATAACTGCTTAAAGTATAAAAAAGACAATTAATTATACCAGCTCGATGAACTCTCATTAAGTGGTTATTTTTTGCTGAATATTAAACGTAAATACAGAGGAATAGAAACAATACTAATAATCATCGCAGCAATTAACATCCACGATAACTGCACTTTTTCGGGTTCTTGATATTTATATATAAAATTCGCTTTCACCTCATCAAATTCATTTTGCTCAATTGCATATAGATCAGCAATTAAACGCCATTTTGCTATCGACATATGCCCTAAACTGGTCGTGGGTGGCGTTATATAATCCCTTAGTACTTCGGCCTCAAAAGCGAGCTGATGAAAACTTTTACTCGGTGCATATCTTTGCTGGGTTACCGCAATAGCTTCATCCATATTCATCATTGCATAGCGCCAGCCTTTTAGGCTTGCTTGATAAAACTTTTCCACCGTTTGCGGATTTTTTTTAAGCATACTTTCGCTGGTAAATAAAATATCTCCATATACATCCATACCATAACGCTGTGGGCATATAAGCCGGTGAGATACGCCTTGCTGAGTCATGTAGTACGGCTGGTTAGTAACATACACTTGCATAGCATCTAGCTTGTTTTCAATCCAAGCCTGATCTGGATTTTCGCCATCGTAAAGTTTGAGTTTACCGACATCAACGCCACTGCGTTTAAGCATAATAAGTAGTTCGGTGCCATCATTTTTGCTCACCGCAGTGATACGTTTATTAACAAAGTCACGTGGATGAAAAATATCAGACGTGTCTTTAACCATCCAGCAGTAAGGTGAAAACTGTAATAAGGCAGCCATAGCAACAAGAGGTTGTCCATTAATACGTTGCTGTAAAATACCTGAATGTCCGACACCAAACTGTGCTTCTCCATTGGCAACAGGACCAAAAGTATCAGGCATCATTGGATTAGCTGGTTTTATAGTTACATCAAGGCCTGCTTCATTATAAAAGCCTTTTTGCTCTGCCATATAATAACCGGCAAACTGAAACTGATGCGTCCATTTTAGCTGTAATGTAACTGATTCTTGCGCCACTATGTGACTACAAAAAAAACACAATACAAAAATTAATCCTTTTAATAGCAACCAAGTGCCCTCAAAAAGTATGACGATTACCTGTAACTATATGTAAAATTTGCGATAAAGCAAGCACCCTAGTTAGGTGCCTGCCTTTAAAGAAGGACTATACTGAGGCGAGTTTTTCGGCTTTTTCTGCTTGCGGCTTTGATGTTAAAAATTGGCTAAAGCACGGATTTTGTGTTTCATCTTGTACACTGTAACCTAAACGGTTTAAGTGCTCGTTAAACATCTCATACTGACTTGGCTCAATAGCAAAACCTGCCAGTACATTCCCCATCGAACCACCGTGATTACGATAATGAAATAAGGTAATGTTCCAATTACTACCTAAAGTATCTAAAAAGCGTGCAAGCGCACCTGGATATTCAGGAAATTCAAAGCGAAGTAAGCGCTCATGTAATTGCTCTGGTGCTTTTCCGCCAACCATATAGCGCACATGTAATTTAGCGAGTTCGTTATCCGACAGGTCGCAAAATTGGTAATCATTATTTGTTAAGTCTTGCTTTAGCTCATTAAGCTCTTGCTCGCCTTGGCGCAGGGCAATACCTACAAATATTTGTGCTTCACCAGGTCCTGCATAACGGTAGTTAAACTCAGTAATAGCACGGCCACCTAAAGAAGCACAAAACTGTTTAAAACTGCCTTTTTCTTCTTTAATAGTAACCGCTAATAACGCTTCGTTTTTTTCACCCAGCGCAGTGCGCTCTGCTACATAACGCAGGCGATCAAAGTTTAAATTAGCACCCGAAAGCACAGCCGCTAAATGTAACCCTTTTAACCCTGACTGTTGGCTCCACTTTTTAAGCCCTGCCGTTGCAAGTGCACCTGAAGGCTCTGCAATTGCACGGGTAGATACAAAAATATCCTGCATGGCAGCACATATTTCGTCGCTGGTAACGGTTATAACTTCATCACAAAACTTTTGCGCTAAGCGAAATGTTTCAGTGCCAATAATTTTAACCGCTACGCCATCGGCAAAACTGCCAACGCGATCAAGCTCTACCGGTTTACCGGCTTTAAGTGCCGCTTGTAAACATGCACTTTCATCGGCTTCTACGCCAATTACTTTTATATCTGGACGCAGCGATTTAATATAAACCGCCATACCAGCAAGTAAGCCACCGCCGCCAACAGGAATAAACACAGCATCAAGCTCGTTTAATTGCTGCATTAACTCGCGCGCCACAGTACCTTGACCAACAATGACGTCAGGGTCATCAAATGGTGGAACAAATATACCGTTTCGTTGCTCTGTAAGCTCAAGCGCATGTGCTTTTGCGGCATCAAAATGATGCCCATGTAGCACAACTTCACCGCCAAGCGCGCGTACCGCGCTTACTTTTATTTCAGGCGTTGTTACTGGCATTACAATTGTAGCTTGATGCCCTAAGTGAAAAGCACTTAGTGCAACCCCTTGAGCATGATTACCCGCAGAAGCAGTAATCACCACTGAGCCTTTAGGTAATTTATTTAATTTGTTATACGCACCGCGTAATTTAAATGAATACACGGGCTGTTGGTCTTCACGCTTTAACCAAACATGGTTACCTAATTTAGCACCAAGCTCAGCCATTTCGCTGACCTCGGTAACTTTAGCCAAAGGCTCCATGTTTGCTTGAATAATAGCGCGAAAATAATCGAGCTCTTGAGAGACCATAATTAACTAAGCGCCTCCAATTTAGCTAAGTCACGCACTGCGCCTTTATCAGCACTTGTTGCAAGTAATGCATAAGCCTTTAAAGCAGACGATACATAGCGCTCACGATCAACTGGTTTGTACGCCAGTTTTCCGCGTGCTAATTGTTTTTGTTTACGTGCTTCAAGCTCTTCATCACTTAACGCTAACGTAATTTCACGGGTTGCGATATCAATAATGATTTTGTCGCCATTTTCAACATAAGCAATTGCACCACCACTTGCTGCCTCTGGTGACACATGACCAATTGATAAACCCGAAGTACCACCCGAAAAGCGACCATCAGTAATAAGTGCACATTTTTCAGCTAGGCCTTTTGATTTTAAGTAGCTAGTTGGGTATAGCATTTCTTGCATACCTGGCCCGCCTCTAGGCCCTTCATAACGAATAACAACAACATCACCGGCTTTTACTTCGTTATTTAAAATCCCTTCTACTGAATCATCTTGTGATTCGTATACAATGGCGGTGCCTTCAAAATGTAGCATTTCATCAACTACGCCAGCACTTTTTACAACACAACCATCAACAGCTAGATTACCCGAAAGCACAGCTAAACCACCGTCTTGGCGAAAAGCGTGTTCAACGCTTCGAATACACCCATTCACACGGTCATTATCGCCCTCGTCCCAACGACACTCTTGGCTCATTGCTTTAGTTGTACGAATGCCCGCAGGACCCGCACGGTAAAATTTGCGCGCCGCTTCGTTAGTAGGATCTGTTGCATCCCATTTTTTAACAAGCTCGGCCATAGTTGACCCAGCGACATGATTAACCGACATATCAACTAAGCCCGCTTTACCAAGCTCGCGTACAACTGCCATCATGCCACCAGCACGATGTACATCTTCAATATGATACTCTGGTGTTGCTGGTGCCACTTTACATAAAAACGGTGTTTTACGAGAAAGCGCATCAATGTGCGACATATCAAAATCAACGCCCGCTTCTTGCGCTGCAGCAAGTAAATGCAATACCGTATTTGACGAGCCACCCATTGCAATATCAACAACCATTGCATTCATAAAGGCTGTTTTGTTAGCAATAGCACGTGGCAATACATCTTGATTATCTTTTTGGTAATACTCACGACATAAATCAACAATACGAGCCCCCGCTTCAACATAAAGTTGTTTACGGTCTTTATGAGTCGCAAGCGTCGTGCCGTTACCCGGAAGTGCTAAACCTATTGCCTCTAACAAACAGTTCATTGAGTTTGCAGTAAACATGCCTGAACACGAACCACATGTTGGACACGCAGAGCGCTCTACTTGTTCTGAATCTGCATCACTTACCGATTCATCTGCGCCTTTAACCATGGCATCGACTAAATCAAGTTTAATGTCGATGTTAGCAAGTTTAGTTTTACCCGCTTCCATTGGGCCGCCCGATACAAATATTACCGGTATGTTTAAACGTAGCGCTGCAAGCATCATCCCAGGAGTGATTTTGTCGCAGTTTGAAATACAAATCATCGCATCGGCGCAGTGACCATTTACCATGTATTCAACCGAGTCAGCAATTAAATCGCGTGACGGCAGCGAATAAAGCATACCGCCGTGTCCCATCGCAATACCATCATCAATCGCAATGGTATTAAATTCTTTAGGAACGCCACCGGCTTGGGTTATCGTCTCACCCATAAGCTCACTAAGCTGATTAAGGTGTACATGCCCAGGTACAAATTGTGTAAACGAGTTAACTACGGCAATAATCGGTTTACCAAAATCAGAGTCTGTCATACCTGTTGCGCGCCATAATGCTCTTGCGCCTGCACGTTTACGTCCTTCAGTTGTTGTTGCACTTCTTAATTTAGCCATAGTTACCTCAGTTTTTGCCGCAATATAAGCGGGCATTCCTCATTCTAAAATTGGTGAATAACCGAGTGACTCAGTTACTCGTAAATTATTTTGTAATTCGTAATTACACAGCCTGTTGGTGCTGTAAATTTTGTAAAGTGACTTCTTTTACATCCACCAGCTTGTTTAGCTGGCTGGTTAATAGATGAATAGGTTTATCACTATCTACCGTCATGGCTACGTTGTATAAGCCATCATCCATATTGAGCTGAAAATGCGTTAGGTTAAAACCACGATGACGCACCACTCGTAAAAAGCGCTCTACCGCTATACTTTGGCTTTTTAATGCAATAGTTAGGCTGTGTTTCATTTTGCTTTCTCCGTCATCATTTCGTCGTTAGCAGCCCCAGGTGGTACAAGTGGCCAAACATTTTCTTTATCATCAATACAGGCATGTACTATGTACGGGCCTTTGCTGTTAATTAATGCTGTAATAGCATCATCAACTTGGCTCGCGTGGGTAATCGTTTGCCCTGGAATACCAAATACAGCAGCTAGTTGCACAAAGTCTGGGTTATCCGACAGGTTAGTTTCAGAGTAACGTCCTTCAAAAAACAGTTCCTGCCATTGGCGAACCATACCCAAGCGCTGGTTATCTAAAATTAATATTTTTACAGGTAAATTATTACGGCGAATCGTGGCCAATTCTTGAATATTCATCATTATTGAGCCATCGCCCGATACAGTGATAACAAAGTCATCAGGGCGTGCTACTTGCGCGCCAATAGCCGCAGGTAAACCAAAGCCCATTGTGCCTGCACCACCACTACTTAAATGATTACTCGGGTGAGTAAACTTCATGTGTTGTGCTACCCACATTTGATGCTGACCCACATCGCAGCACACAACCCCTGTATTTGGCATGCGTTGGCTTAGTTGGTTTAATAAGTACGGTGCAAAAACCTTCTCACCTGGGTAGTCGTAACGCCACGCATGCTTAATATTCATTTCTTTATTTGTGTCACACCACGCTTTAGGGGTTACAAAGCACTCAAGTGCGGGTAGCGACGTTTTTAAATCAGCAATTAATGAAGCTTTAGCAGGTTTTCGCTTACCGACTTCAGCAGCATCGATATCTAAATGGATTACTTTAGCTTTAGCTGCAAATTTAGCTAAGTTACCTGTTACACGGTCATCAAAGCGCGCCCCTATACATACAAGTACATCACATTCTTGTACTGCGATATTAGCAGCTTGACCACCATGCATACCCAACATACCTAAGTAATGTTCGTAATCTGGTAACACACTACCCAACGCTTTAAGTGTTGATACAGCTGGCATCTGCGTTTTATTTAAAAATTGCATTAGCTCGTCTTGCGCATCAGCGGCTTGTACACCACCACCTACATACGCTACAGGCTGTTTAGCCTCACTCAACAATTGATTAGCAATAGCAACTTGCTTTAAATCTAACTCTGGTAAGTATTCATCAGCTGCTAGCCAAGGTTTAAAAGGGACTTGCGCCATTTGAATATCTTTTGGGATATCGACAAGTACAGGGCCTGGTCGGCCGCTTTGCGCTAAATGAATCGCTTCTTGTAATATCTCTGCTAAGTCTTCAGCTCGTTCTACCATGTAGCTGTGCTTAGTACACGAAAGCGACATACCTAGTACATCTATTTCTTGAAACGCATCTGAACCAATAGCTGCAGTAGGCACTTGGCCAGTGATCGCCAATAATGGTACTGAGTCCATCATCGCATCAGCAAGAGCGGTTATTAAATTAGTTGCACCTGGGCCCGATGTTGCAAAACATACGCCTAATTTACGTGTGCTGCGAGCATAACCAACTGCTGCAAACCCTGCACCTTGCTCATGGCGAGTTAGGTAGTGTTTGACTGGCGCGCCATACAGCGCATCGTAAATTGGCATAATAGCTCCGCCTGGGTAGCCAAATACTTCATTTACGCCGTGTTTGGCCAATAAGTCGATTGTTAGTTCTGCGCCTGTCATTAATAAACCCTCATTCCTCAGTGACAACCCAATTACATTTTTACGCTAAAAACTTTGCCCTTAAAACTAAAAAGCCCTCCGAACGGTTAAGTGCGGAGGGCTTTTTTAATGCTTAAGTTTTTAAAGCACTACGAAGCCCTCGCGGGAATAATCACCACGATAATAATCAGGACTAGGTTAAGTGCGTTTGTAAGCATGTAATTAATACCAAATTTTGTTCAATTATCGCGAAGGTTATTCCTTCGCTCTCTTTTTATATTAGTACCGCGCTAGGCCCTTTAAGTCAACACCAAAGTTAATCTAACAAAAAGACTAAAAGGCAATTTATCAGGTTTTAAAATTCATTATACAAGCTGGTAGTGGTTTTTTTATGCTCTAATTTTAATCTCAGAAATTCACTATTCTTATATCCCTTATTTAAGGTTTGATTAATTTTTGAGAATATTTTTATAAATAAAATTATTTATCACCTTCAGGTAATGCGTAGGTTCTCTTAAGCGACTCTTAAGTGTTGTTGCATAGCATGGCGTTGTTATTTTAAACGAGCCTAAATATGAACGTAATTAGTCAAACACCAGCACAAAAAAAGCCAAATCGTAGTAAGCGGTTTTACATTCACTGTAGTGCAAATGCCTTTGTAGTGATAATTGCCTGTTATTACTGTTTAGTTATAAACATTCCTTTTATTCAAGGTTCGTTTAGCGCCATCACCTCCCTTGCATCTTTTTCATGGCTATTTTTACTTTCAGTGCCACTGCTTTTGTTATGCCTTTTAATTATTTTCTTTTCAATAGTGTCGGTCAGGTGGTTACTAAAACCAATTAACTACCTTTTACTGATAATTTCGAGTGCCGTACTTTACGGCTCATTAAATTACGGCGTCGTGTTTGACTATTCGATGATTCAAAACACGTTTGAAACAGACTCAAGTGAAGCGTTGAGCTATTTAAATCCGCAGCTCATAGCCTTTCTACTACTGTTTTGTGCGCTACCTGTTTTTATATTAAGCAAAGTAAAAATACACTTTACCCGCCCTCACCAAGAAGCAATTAGTCGTATAAAACTTATTGTAGCGTGCTGCTCACTAATTGCTTTAGTGGTCGTAAACTTTTACGCCGACTACGCAGCCACTGGCCGCAATAACCGCATCTTGAAAAAAGAACTCATCCCATTTCAGTATCTCTCTAGCGGTTATAAATATATGCGCGATCAGCTGCTGTATACCAATATGGAGTTTAAAGATATAGATGCAACACCTACCTTAATTGCGCCTAACACCACCAGCGTAACAGTTATGGTTGTTGGCGAAACCGCACGAGCAGAAAACTTTGCTTATCAAGGTTATAAGCGCAACACCAACCCTTATACACAAAAGTATAATGTGACGTATTTTAATAATGTGGCGTCTTGTGGCACAGCTACTGCAGTGTCTGTGCCGTGTATGTTTTCACTGCAAACACAAGATAACTTTGATCGATTAGCAGCCGACAACCAACAAAACCTGGTTGACTTAGCACAACAAGCTGGCAGCGACGTACTGTGGGTTGATAACAACAGCGGCTGTAAAAACGTATGCACCCGTGTTGTTAACATTGATATCCCAACCACCCCATCAGCGCTTTGCGATGGAAAATATTGTTTTGATGAAGCACTTCTTGCTCCACTTAAGCGCAAACTCGCTAATTTAAACCAAGCTAATACCGTTATCGTCCTACACATGATGGGCTCACACGGACCAACCTACTTTAAACGCTACCCAGAAAAATTTAAGCGATTTACGCCCACGTGCGACAGAAGCGACATTCAAAACTGTTCACTCGATGAATTAGTTAATACCTACGACAACACAATTGCGTACAGCGACTTTGTTAACGCCCAGGTAATTGAGCAATTAAAAGCGCTGCCAAACAATATAGATAAGCAGTTTTTATATGTCTCTGATCATGGTGAATCACTTGGCGAAGCCGGGGCTTATTTACATGGTTTTCCGTATAGCTTTGCACCTAGCACACAAACGCACGTTCCTCTTTATATGTGGGCTGATGAGCATAACCAGCGCATTACTAATACCTGTTTAGCTAATTTAGACACCCGCGCTGCGCGCTCACACAACAATATTTTTCACACCCTTTTAAATTTAATTGGCATTAAGAGCAAAACGTATCAGGCATCGCTTGATTTACTTGCTAGCTGCCAAACAACACCAAGCGAAATAAAACTATGAGTAATAAAACCGTCATAAAACGCCAAGGCTTAATGCGCCTTATTTTTACCTTAAGCCATTCTTTTAACGGCTTAAAATGGATGAGTCGATTTGAAGCGGCGTTTCAACAAGAGCTAGCACTGTTTTCATTATTGGGTGTGTTTGTATGGCTACAAGAAATTGCACTAAGGGATAAATTACTGCTTATAGCCAGCCTGCTTTTTGTATTGTTTGCTGAGCTGGTAAATACGGCAGTTGAGGTTGTAGTTGATAGAATTGGCAGTGAATACCATGAGCTTTCGGGGCTAGCTAAAGATATAGCCTCTGCAAGCGTGTTTATAGCTATGCTAATTGCCGCTCTTATTTGGTGGGCTGTGTTATGGGCATAAAGCTAACTTTTATACCTAAAATACAAAATGCACTTGGCCCTGTATGGGTTTTTGTTGTATTTACTGTTTTGGCACTGAGCTTTTTAACACTTGCTCGCTTTGGATTAAGTGTATGGCAAGGGGAGCGTGTATTTGGATCGCATGCGTGGTTGTCTATATTTATAGGTGGGTTAAGAGTTGATTTAGCCACTCTAAGCTACATTATTATGCCCACATTACTACTTACTTTACTGATGCAAAGCGTAGGTTGGCAAAATAAAGTACGCGGCCTCATTAAAATTTATTTAGTGACGATGTCTGCTTTACTTGTTTTTTTTGAAGTGATTACGCCTACGTTTATAAACGAGTACGATTTACGCCCAAACCGCTTATTTATAGAATATTTAATTTACCCTAAAGAAGTCTCAAAAATGATTTTTTCAGGCTATAAGTTAGAAGTATTTATTGTTGTTATAGCACTTGTTTTAAGCTGTAAATTTGCAAGTAAAGTATTTAGCAATCAATGGCAAAGCAAGTCATCACTAACAGGTTTAAATCAATCAATTTTAGCGCTTGTTTTAGTATGCTTAACTATTTTGGGCGCCCGCAACTCATTAGGGCACAGACCACTTAACCCCGCCATGGTCTCGTTTTCTACTGATCACTTACTTAACGACTTAACCCTTAACTCCCTTTATAGCGTCGCATTTGCAGTTAAGCAACTTTCTAATGAGCAATCAAGCCAAGACTATTACGGTAAAATGCCCACCGATGAATTGCTTAGTATTGTGCGCAGTAACATGCAAAACACGCAAGGCACATTTAGTGATGTAACCGCCCCTACAAAAACGTTTCATGGCGCAAGTAATACTAGTAAACCCAAAAATCTAGTCATTATTTTACAAGAAAGTTTAGGTGCTCGTTATGTAGGCACGCTTGGCGGTTTACCGCTTACACCTAATATAGACGCCCTTTATAAACAAGGCTGGGGGTTTGATAATTTATACGCCACGGGTACACGTTCAGTACGTGGAATTGAGGCGGTAATTACAGGATTTACACCAACGCCTTCGCGTGCAGTTGTTAAGCTTGATAAATCACAACGTGACTTTTTTACCATTGCTGATTTTTTAGCGAAGCAAAATTACAACACGCAGTTTATTTATGGTGGCGAAAGCCATTTTGATAACATGCGCAGCTTCTTTTTAGGCAACGGTTTTAAAAGTATCGTAGATACAAATAACTTTAAAAAAATAGACTTTAATGGCTCGTGGGGCGCATCAGACGAAGACTTGTACGACCAGGCCGACATAGAACTTACTAAGCTTAAAAATCAAAAAAAACCCTTTTTTAGCCTTATATTTTCAAGCTCTAATCATAGCCCGTATGACTTTCCTGACGATAAAATAACGCTGTACGATAAACAAAAACAAACCCGTAATAATGCTGCCAAGTATGCCGATTACGCACTAGGCACCTTTATCGAAAAAGCTAAAAAATCGAGCTACTGGGATGATACTGTATTTATAGTTATTGCCGATCACGACTCGCGCGTATCGGGTTCAAATTTAGTACCGGTGGATCACTTTAAAATTCCGGCCGTTATTTTTGGAAAAGGTATTACCCATAAACGAGATAGCCAACTAGCCAGCCAGCTCGATATTCCTGTTACTCTACTGTCTTTAATTGGCGCAAGTGGTAAGCACCCAATGATAGGTCATGATTTATCAAAGCCAATTAGCGACAACAAACAACGCGCAATGATGCAATACGACAAAAACTTTGCCTACATGCACGATAATAAAGTGGTGGTGTTACAACCACAAAAACCAGCAACCACCTATACGTATAGCAATAACCAGCTTGTACCATGTGAAAATGATGAGCAACTAGTTAGAAAAGCCCTAGCCCACGCGAACTTGGGTAATTTAGCCTACACAAATGGTTGGTATCATTAACCAAGTGACTTGATAATAAAGCCTTGTTAAAGTAACAAGGCTATTTTTATAAACCGAGTAAACATGAAAATCCTCGTTATTGAAGACTCTGAAGCACTAAGACGCAGCTTGCAAGTTGGCCTTAGCAACCTTGGTTTTACCGTAGATGAAACTGGTGATGGCTCAGAAGGGTTGAGTATGGCACTGAGTGGAAACTACGACCTCCTCGTACTTGATTTAATGCTACCGAGCGTTGATGGCATGAGTATTTTACAAGCACTGCGCAGCAGTAATAGCCAAAGCCGTGTGCTAATTTTATCGGCACGAAGTGAGCCTCAAGATAAAATTAACGGCCTTATGAAAGGCGCTGACGATTATTTAACTAAGCCATTTTCGTTTGAAGAACTCCATGCTCGTGTCCTTGCATTACTTCGTCGTGGTTCACTGCAAAACCAACAAAATACCCTAACCGTAGGTGATTGCGTATTAGATCTCTCCCTTAAAACTCTTCACTACAAGCAACATGCTATTGAGCTCACGCGTAATGAATACAAAATAATAGAATGCTTATTTAACGCCCCAGAGCGAGTATTGGGGCTTGAACTTATAAGTGAAGCGGTGGTAGGTCAGTTTGATATGCTCTCTAAAAATGCGCTTGAAGCACACATCTCAACTATACGTAAAAAAGTAAGACAGTTTGATGGCGAGCTCCCGATAAAAAATAAACGTGGATTTGGTTATGTCGCAACAACAAAATAAAAATCACTCAATAAAACGTAAACTCGTTAATAATATTAGCGCTGTGATCTCAGTTATTTTGTTCACCATATTTTTAACCGTTGATTTAAGTGTTGATACTTGGGTGGAAGATCAGTTCAATCAGTCTTTAACTAATAAAGCTAACTACTTAAAAACCTTAGTTGAAGATGACAACAACGTGGTTGAATTTGATTTTGCTGGTGAGTTTATGTCGGAATATGAAGCAGCCGATGCCACGGAGTTTTACCAATTATGGCATGGCCGTGATGTGTTTGAGCGCTCGGACTCATTAGCGCTTTATGAAAATGCTAACCTGCCTTTTTTAGAAATGCCGATAAACGAATCTAAAATTATAGATTACGAGCTTCCTAACGGGCGTGATGGTCGCGCACTTATAAGTCACTTTGTAGCCCAAAAAGATGATAGAAACCCCACTCACTCTGCTGTTTTTAATACCATGACGCTTGCAATTGCAGCGCCCACCTCTGAGCTTAATAAAGTACTGATTATTATTGATGTGGTCTTTATTTTAACCTGTGTACTTGGTGTGTTTGGTGTGCGCTATTTAGTGACACGTATTGTAAATAAAGGCCTGCACCCTCTACACAATTTAAACGACCAAATTAAGTTACTCGATATTACCGGTGTTGCGCAAACAATAGAAAGCGACTTTAAAGTAGAAGAAATAGAACCTATACGTAACGAGCTAAATAAGTTTATTACCGTTAATCAGCAACTCTATAGTAATGAAAAACGCCTAACAAGCGACATTGCACACGAGCTTAAAACCCCAATAGCTGAACTCATAAGCCTCTCAGAGGTGGCTATTCGCTACCCTGACGATAAACGCATTAGCGACACCTATACCAGTGATGTGCTTAATATTTCACAGCGTATGAAAACGATTGTTAGCAACCTCTTATTATTGCAGCGCTCAAGTAGTAGTGCTATGCAATTGGATGCACAAAATATCATGCTAAATAACTTAGTAAATCAAATTATTGATGAGCTGACCTTTAAGCATCCAAGTATTAAAACGCGTTTAAATAACGAAATAAGTGACGAGATTACACTTAATGCTGACGAATTTAGTTTAAATACCATTTTATGTAACTTAATCGATAACGCACTATTTTATGGACTCCCTGAGGCACCAATTAAATTAACTGCCGTAAATAACAGCACAAACATGACTATCTCTGTTAGTAACAAAATAAATAAACCACTAAGTAGTGAACAGCTCACTGCTATTTTTGACCCGCTCTATCAGCTAGATTCATCTAGAACTAATAACCAGCGCCATGGTTTAGGATTATCAATTGTACAGAGCTTATGTAACTTAAATGGCTTTACTATTACGGCCAGTAATACCGAAAACAATACGCTAACGTTTATATTAACGTTACCTCTGAAGTAAATTTAGGTTAGTATTTACACTACTAACCTTCTAGATTTTAAGGACAAACCATGAATGCTCTTACCCGTGTTAGCCACTTTTTTATTGTGGCATTACTTATAACATTTAGCTTTAACAGTTATGCAGCTCCTGCCTTATATAAAATAGAAAAAAATGGCGTTAGCTCTTACTTATTTGGCACTGTACACGTTGGTGATGCCAGCATGAAAGGCTTACCTAACAATGTAACCGATGCAATTAGTGCAAGCAAAGAAGTGATTGTTGAAGTTGATATAAGCAAACTTACTCCACTTGAAATGCAGCAGCGTTCAATGCCATTTATGATGCTAAGTGACGGTAAAACATTACAAACTGAGCTTTCAAAGCAAAATTATACCAAGCTAAAAGATTACTTTGCTAAAAAGTCGATTGATATTGCTATGTTTAATGGCTTAAAGCCTTGGGCTGTTATGGTGACTATGATGCAAATTGAATTTCAAAATGCAGGATATTCAGATAAAACCGGCATAGACAAGCAAGTACTTGCTTACGCTAAAGAACATAAAATAAAAATTGGTGAGCTTGAAACCCTAGAGCAACAACTACAAATGTTTGATGGTATGGCGCTATTAAGCAATGAAATGATTGAAGAAACCTTTGAGCAACTAGCCGATATTAATACTTACTTTATCAAGTTAGTTAATGCATGGAAAAGCGGTGACATGGACACACTAACCGATTACTACAACATGAGTTTTGATGACAGTAATTACGGTGAAATTAGCGAGCAAGTAATGCTAACTAACCGCAATAATAATTGGGTTAAACAACTCACACCGCGTTTAGCAAACGAGCAGCTATTTATTGCTGTAGGCGCTCTGCATTTACCTGAAAAACACGGGTTACTTAAACAGCTTCGAGATAAAGGCTTTAGCGTTACTCGTCTTTAAAATAAAAATGGGTTGAGTGAATTCTCGCTCAACCTTTCTCTAAGCTTTTAATGAAAGTCTTCCATTTTTAAGTAATTCTCTATTCCTTTAATTTTGTCTGCCGCATGATGATTTACATAAATCACAGTACTTGTATTGGCAGCACAAATTTTCTCTATTAGTAGCAGTACACGCTGCCTGTTTGCTTCATCTAAGCCTAAGCAAGGTTCATCTAAAATAAGTAACGTTGGATGTTTTACCATAGCCCGCACAATTAATAACATCCGCTGATCGCCGTACGATAGCTGGGTGAATGAGGTATTTTGTTTATCACTTAAACCAATAAATGCCAGCCACTGTTGAGCAATATTAATTTGTGCGTCGCTCGGTTTTTGATATAAACCTATGCTGTCGTAAAATCCTGAAATAACAGTATTTAAAGCCGATATACTTACGCGGTAATCCATATGTAGCGCGTTAGATATAAAACCAATATGCTGTTTTATATCCCAAATACTCTCCCCGGTTCCGCGTTTAAAACCGAACACTTCAATGTCATTGTTATAACACTGTGGGTTATCACCTGTTATTAAATTTAATAGGCATGTTTTACCTGAACCGTTCGCTCCAGTAAGCTGCCAATGCTGATGCTTTTTTATAGTCCAATTGAGATTTTTGAATATGCTTACGTCACTATAACTAACTTTAGCATTACTCAATTTAACTAAGGTATTACCAGTGAATGTCTTTTGCTCTTGCTCGGTATCAGAAGATGGCACATCCAATAAGGTATGTTCTAAATGAAGTAGTTTTAGTAAATCACTCAATTGCTCCTTGTCTGGCTTTGCCAAAGTATGTAACAAGCAACCTTGGTTTACATAGCCATAATGAGTAATGAATGAAGGGATTTCGTCTAGGCGGTTTAGTACAAAAACAAAAGTAATTGTTTGGCTAAGCTCTATGAGTATTTTATTAAGTTGCTGGCACGATTGTACGTCGAGCCCATCAAAAGGCTCGTCAAGCACGACTAACTTACTATGGGAGCTGAGTGCTTTTATAAGTAGGAGTTTACGAGTTTCACCCGTTGAAAGGTCTCTAAAATGTCGAGTTAATAGTTCATCAAACTTAAATAGCTTTATAAGCTGCTTACGTAAATCGATATTATAATTTTTATCTATAATAAGCTCTTTTACTAGGCTATTTTTTTCTTCTTCTAGCTCTTTATTCAATAGCTGTTTTTGCGCATCAGATGAAACAAGCAGTAGCTTTTTAAACGTACACACTCTTTGACCATTTTCATGCTTAGCCTCACCAACTAACGCCGCCGTTAATGCTGATTTACCTGCGCCATTGCCACCTAGAAGCAACCAATGCTCACCTTCGTTAACGTGCCAGTGTAAGTTGTGGATGCAGTAGCTGCTTTGACCTTGGCCTTGTAAAGAGCCACTGAATTGCTGAAATTGAATTGATTGCACAATAGACTGCACACTAACTTCCTATGTGAATATTAAAATCATAAATTAACGTATTTCAAAAGTACTTAGCAAGTGAGTTTTCGTCATTTAAAGCATTGAAAATAAAGGACGCTTAACAAGCGTCCGCAGCTATCTTTGTGGATTGGTATTATATAACACTCATAAAATAAAAAAGCCCAACTTAAAAGCTGGGCTACTAAAATGAAACTATCTAATTGATCTGAACTCTGGATAATAAATCTATCTCAAACAATTATTTTCAACGCTAACTACGTTGAATTTACTTGCAATAGTCGAGCTATTGACGCGTAACTCGCCTTGTTTTCACTGAAAATCTCTGGCTAGAGACAAATCCACTTAAATATTATTTAGGTTCAATATGTTAGTAAATATTTTAACCAGAGTTTAGATTAATTATCTGTTTTCTAAACGGTTATAATCAAACATTCCATATTCAACACCACGATATTTTTTAGCCGTGTCGTGCAAAATATCACTGTATTGCCAAAATTGTGGATGAGTCCGTCGGATACCAAACTTAGATTTTAGTGTTCTATAATCAGCTTCTATTTGCATCATAGGCAATTGCTCGACAAAAGCATTTACTTGCTGATCGTTATTTAAATACCAAATAGCTGCTGGATAATCACCTATAAAGCCAGGAACAATCGTTGCGGTATCTTCATCATAAGCACGTTGCCCATCTTCGTTTAATAAACTAGATATATTGTAGTGCGCATTATGATGGATAATCGTGTACGCCTTATGGCTATCATCAGTTTGCTTAACTAATACAAAAGATAATTGCGGTAATAAATTAACAGCTTTTGCTGGCATAGAGTTAATTACACTCAGATCTTTAGGCACTTGAGTATAATCATATTGCTCATTTAACACAGGTGCTAACGCTTCTTTCATTAACTCATAAAGCTCGTGTTGAGGATCATCCGTTTTATACTCAATACCACTGGGTTGACTAAATTCGCGATTATTTTTAAAAAACTTAGCTAAGCTTGGCGGTGATTTTCGGTACCAGTATTTTTTAATTTGATTGCGTTTATTTTCAGGTAATAAAGCTAAAAAATTTTGCTCTCCCTCTAAACGTAAAAAGTCCATATACAAACGCGTCACTAATTGATGGCCTATATTACCGTACACATCAAAACCAGCGACCAGTAAGTAATGAATACGCTCAAACAAAGCATAATCAAGTACCCACGTTGTTTTTGGCTCTTGTCCAATAAAACCTTTTACAACAGTCGCACTGTCAAAATGACGAAAAATAGTCAGTGCCGCATTTTTATTATGCCCGTCGCCTTTCCACAATAAATCAGTTGTTAGATGCTCACCCCCCTTAAACAGATCATTAGCCAGATCAACTTTAGCTTGTAAATATTTTTGCTCTAGTGCTGAATATTTTACCCAGTTAGAAATTGGTAATGCGTTACTTTCCTCAGCAGCTGGTAGCTCTAATGCTTCTTCGTGGCGCATCAGCATTTGACCAACAGCTGGCGTGGCCACTTTAGCTGGATCAGCGAATGCAACCCAAAAGTGGTCATTAATTACATTCAAGGCAATTTGACCACGACACACAGGTCCTTTAATAAACCCCATGATGATCAGCTCTGCTTCATCAAGCATAAATTGATATTTAGAATTAATAGGGATTACTTCGAATGTTTTAAATGGATTAGATGCAGACTCAGCCTTATAACTTGGCATTTGCGCAACGGTATAATCTGGCGCAATAAATTGCTCATACAAACGCAGTAACTTAGCTTCATTAAGCTCAAGTGGTAAATGCGTCTTGGAAAGTATTGTTGTACGCTCTTGCATAAAACGATAATAAACGCGGCTAACTTTAGGGTCATCATATGGGCGGCGCGTATTTATTAGCTTTATTTTTTCACCCGGAGGTGTGCTTGAACGGACTAATTTAAAAAAGCTCTGTGGATTTTTAGGCGTAAAATAAATATGAGCTAAAAACCAATGCTCATAAATGTAACGAGCAGATAGCTGATACTTTAAACTATCTTGGTTTAAAAATGCTTCCCAACCCTTTATTTTATTCTGATCATACTTACTTGGCGGCGCAATATGCGACATTTTACCACCCGTTTTGAGCCATTGCTGTAAATGATTGAATTCATCCCGTGATACACCAGGCAAACCATAAGGCATGCCGCCATGAGGCTGCTCATCTGCCAATCGGTCAAACTCTCCCATGGTTGCGCAGGTTTGAGCGCGATTTAAAGAAAAGTCGAATTCATCATCTAGTACTTCATTTGTTGGTAGTTCATGGCTTTGCTTTAACACCAAGCTATTAAATAAAACACTTCCGGCTAAATTAGCTTCTTCAGTTTGCGCTCGTTCATTAAGCACTGGTGTAAAGTTTTTTTCTCGCCATTGCTGAGTATTAGTTGCATCAAATAATAAACGGCTTGGGGTCGTTGCCAATAAGCGAGTTCCATCATAAACCAGTTCTTTACTCAGCCCTCGGTCAATACCTTCTGGAGATGAAAGCTTAAGCTGGCAAGGTGCGTCATAACAACCATGGCAAACGACGCAGCGGGTATCGAGTACTGGTTTTACGTTTTGTAAAAAATCAGCGCCAGCTAAGGTAGAATGCGGAACAATACGCTCTTGCGCTTGCTCAGGCCCAAATAAATCATCGTAATGTGCATTACCTAAGTAAGCACAACCACTGAGAATAATTAGTACGAATATGCTTATTATTATTTTTTTCATTCGTCCTCATCACCTAAATCGAAGGTGGGCATCATATCCATTTGAGGAGAAACGAATGTCTTTTGACCTTCAGTATTCAAAACAATACTTAAAAGAGGCCCATGCGTTAATGTTATTTGCGCATCATGTTCTTGGCTCAATATGTTTAAATACAAAGGGGCAGTAATAAGTAATTCATAACTATCAATGGTAATAGCGACACTGCTATCTTCACTTGGATTTTGGCAAATTTGAGCAAGTAACTCATCATCAAGTCCAATTGATATTTCAAAATCAGGCTGCTCTAAATCTCTATCACTTAATGATTCATCTAATAGAAATAAAGGGAGGGTTAAATTGCTATCTTGTTCAAATTCCATTGCGTTCTCTGCACTTTCTGACGATTTAATTGGCGAGTATTATAACAAACTAGCGAGTAAATTAACGCTAAAGCTAATGTAACTATTTAAACGTCATCCATAACAGATTCGATCACAGAAAATACAGCACCTTGAGGGTCGCATATAACACTAAAGCGACCAACATCGGGGATGTCTGTTGCAGGAACACATACTTGCCCGCCTAAGTTAGCGGCTTTACTAACAATTACATCGCAACTCTCTACTGCAAAATAAATCATCCAATGAGCAGGGGTATCATCAGGCCATTCACTTGTCATTTCAAGCATACCGGCAATTGGTTGTCCATCGACTAAAAATAAAATGTAGTCCATCCCTTCCATAGGCTTTATTTCGCTTTCCCAGCCTAGTAAAGCACAGTAAAAGTCTCTACTTACTCTACTATCTCTTGTTGCTAACTCATGCCAATAAGGCGTATTTAATTCACCTAAGCGCTTACAACCTTTATGATCATTCCCCTGCCATAGTGCAACAGTTGCGCCTACTGGATCTTTTAGCATAAGCATGCGACCTGCATTCATAACATCATGAGGACCGGCAATAATTTCAGCACCTAGCTCTTTCGCTTTTAGCGCACAATCATCAACATTATCGACGGCAATGTAAGCCAACCAATGACTTGGGATACCTGCACTAATTTGCTCTTTAGGCATTTCATACATAGCGGCTATATCATCACCTTGCTTTTGTAGCATGGTGTAGTATATGTTCTCTCCAATAGGTTGATCCTCATGTCCCCAATCAAATAATGATGTATAAAACGCCTTACCGTCTTTCCAATTGTGCGTACAAAGTTCTGACCAACAAAAAATACCATGCGGATGGTTTTCAACTTTACTCATGATTAAGCCCTTATTATTCTAATTTCACCTAAACGAACTCTGTCACATTTTATAAACGAGACAATGGAACAGACTATAAATTGAGATTAGAGCAATAACTAAGCAGAGTCGATAAAAGAAGGGCAACAATTCGTTATTCAGTTGTTTCATATTTGAGGTTTTTAACGCAGTTAGGGTCAGATTTAACCTCTAAAATGGATTAAATATTATTGCTGATTGATATAAATGATTTACTAAGAAGTCCTTCGCTCTAGAGGAATCCCTGAATCACTTTTCTGCAGACGTAAAAAAGCCCGACTATTTCTAGTCGGGCTCTCTACAATTTGGAGCCTGGTAATGTCCTACTTTCACATAGCAAATGCTACACTATCTTTGTGTCAGGGCGGCCTTCAGTGGGTCTCGCCTTCGAGCTGTTTTGTTTCACTACTGAGTTCGGCATGGGCTCTTGGCTATTTATTAAATCCAAAACAGCAAAAAACCCGTCACATTGCTGTAACGGGTTTCTTTAATTTGAAGCCTGGTGATGTCGTAGTGCCCACAGCGGTGGAGAGCCACAGTGAAATGCTACACTATCTTTGTGTCGCGATATGAGTGTGTGTTAATTGCGCACATTTTACTTTTCTGCAGACGTAAAAAAGCCCGACTATTTCTAGTCGGGCTCTCTACAATTTGAAGCCTGGTAATGTCCTACTTTCACATAGCAAATGCTACACTATCATCGGCGCTGTTTCGTTTCACTACTGAGTTCGGCATGGAGTCAGGTGGGTCCAAAACGCTATTGTCACCAAGCAAATTTGGGCGTTAATACGTATTTCTGCGCACTAACTGAATTTGGAAAATATCTGATAATATTTTTTAAGTCTTTCTTTAAGTAATATCTACTTTAGTTATATTAACTTCTTCGCGTGTTTCACTATCACATAAAACGCGTTTGGCGTTGTATGGTTAAGCCTCACGGGTAATTAGTACAAGTTAGCTTAATGGCTCACACCACTTCCACATCTTGCCTATCAACGTTGTAGTCTTCAACGGCCCTTCAGAGACTTTAAAAGTCTAGTGAGAACTCATCTCGAGGCCTGCTTCGCGCTTAGATGCTTTCAGCGCTTATCAGTTCCGAACGTAGCTACCGGGCAATGCCATTGGCATGACAACCCGAACACCAGCGGTTCGTTCACTCCGGTCCTCTCGTACTAGGAGCAACCCCTCTCAATTCTCAAACGCCCACGGCAGATAGGGACCGAACTGTCTCACGACGTTCTAAACCCAGCTCGCGTACCACTTTAAATGGCGAACAGCCATACCCTTGGGACCGACTTCAGCCCCAGGATGTGATGAGCCGACATCGAGGTGCCAAACACCGCCGTCGATATGAACTCTTGGGCGGTATCAGCCTGTTATCCCCGGAGTACCTTTTATCCGTTGAGCGATGGCCCTTCCATTCAGAACCACCGGATCACTATGACCTACTTTCGTACCTGCTCGACGTGTCTGTCTCGCAGTTAAGCTGGCTTCTACCATTACACTAACCGTACGATGTCCGACCGTACTTAGCCAACCTTCGTGCTCCTCCGTTACTCTTTAGGAGGAGACCGCCCCAGTCAAACTACCCACCAGGCACTGTCCGTAACCCCGATTCAGGGGCCAACGTTAGAACATCAAAACTACAAGGGTGGTATTTCAAGGTTGACTCCACAACAACTAGCGTCGCTGCTTCAAAGTCTCCCACCTATCCTACACATGTAGGTTCAATGTTCAGTGCCAAGCTGTAGTAAAGGTTCACGGGGTCTTTCCGTCTAGCCGCGGGTACACAGCATCTTCACTGCGATTTCAATTTCACTGAGTCTCGGGTGGAGACAGCGTGGCCATGGTTACACCATTCGTGCAGGTCGGAACTTACCCGACAAGGAATTTCGCTACCTTAGGACCGTTATAGTTACGGCCGCCGTTTACCGGGGCTTCGATCAAGAGCTTCTCCCTAAGGATAACCCCATCAATTAACCTTCCGGCACCGGGCAGGTGTCACACCGTATACGTCATCTTGCGATTTTGCACAGTGCTGTGTTTTTAATAAACAGTCCCAGCCACCTGGTCACTGCGGCTCCCGTCCGCTTAGAGAGCAAGTCTCATCACAGATAGGAGCGTACCTTCTCCCGAAGTTACGGTACGATTTTGCCTAGTTCCTTCACCCGAGTTCTCTCAAGCGCCTTAGTATTCTCTACCTGACCACCTGTGTCGGTTTGGGGTACGATTCCATATAATCTGAAGCTTAGAGGCTTTTCCTGGAAGTATGGCATCAGCAACTTCATCACCGTAGTGACTCGTCTCGTGTCTCAGGTTTAGTGTTCGTCCGGATTTACCTAAACAAACGCCCTACTCACTTTCACATAGACTACCAACGCTATGCTTGCTTAGCCTGCTCCGTCCCCCCATCGCAATTATATCGAGTACAGAAATATTAATCTGTTTCCCATCGACTACGCCTTTCGGCCTCGCCTTAGGGGTCGACTTACCCTACCCTGATTAACATGGGATAGGAACCCTTGGTCTTCCGGCGTGGGAGTTTTTCACTCCCATTATCGTTACTCATGTCAGCATTCGCACTTCTGATACGTCCAGCATACCTCCCGGTACACCTTCAACCGCTTACAGAACGCTCCCCTACCACTCAGAATAAATTCTGAATCCGCAGCTTCGGTGCATAGTTTAGCCCCGTTACATCTTCCGCGCAGACCGACTCGACCAGTGAGCTATTACGCTTTCTTTAAAGGATGGCTGCTTCTAAGCCAACCTCCTGGCTGTCTGGGCCTTTCCACATCGTTTCCCACTTAACTATGACTTTGGGACCTTAGCTGGCGGTCTGGGTTGTTTCCCTCTTCACGACGGACGTTAGCACCCGCCGTGTGTCTCCCGGATATTACTTTACGGTATTCGGAGTTTGCAAAGGGTTGGTAAGTCGGGATGACCCCCTAGCCTTAACAGTGCTCTACCCCCGTAAGTATTCGTCCGAGGCTCTACCTAAATAGATTTCGGGGAGAACCAGCTATCTCCCGGTTTGATTAGCCTTTCACTCCTAGCCACAGGTCATCCCCTAACTTTTCAACGTTAGTGGGTTCGGTCCTCCAGTTGATGTTACTCAACCTTCAACCTGCCCATGGCTAGATCACCGGGTTTCGGGTCTATACCTTGCAACTAGTCGCCCAGTTAAGACTCGGTTTCCCTACGGCTACCCTATTCGGTTAACCTCGCTACAAAATATAAGTCGCTGACCCATTATACAAAAGGTACGCAGTCACCCAACAAGTGGGCTCCTACTGCTTGTACGTACACGGTTTCAGGTTCTATTTCACTCCCCTCACAGGGGTTCTTTTCGCCTTTCCCTCACGGTACTGGTTCACTATCGGTCAGTTGGGAGTATTTAGCCTTAGATGATGGTCCACCTATATTCAGTCAAAGTTTCACGTGCTCCGACCTACTCGATTTCACTTAAAATGTCTTTTCATGTACGGGACTATCACCCTGTATCGTGGCGCTTTCCAGCAGCCTTCCATTAACACATAATAAGCTTAAGGGCTGTTCCGATTTCGCTCGCCGCTACTTTCGGAATCTCGGTTGATTTCTTTTCCTACGGGTACTTAGATGTTTCAGTTCTCCGCGTTCGCCTCGTTAACCTATGTATTCAGTTAACGATACCTGCAAGCAGGTGGGTTTCCCCATTCGGAAATCCTAGTCTCAAGCGCTTTTTACTAGCTTGACTAGGCTTATCGCAAGTTAATACGTCCTTCATCGCCTCCAACTGCCAAGGCATCCACCGTGTACGCTTAGTCACTTAACCATACAACCCAAACGGGTCTTTGTTGTGTGACAGTTTAACTTCGCCAGAAGTCAATATTGAATACTAAAGTAGATACCAATCAATCAACGTAAAACGTTAATCAAATGGCACTGAATGGTACTGCTACCATTGTTTTTTTACTTTTGAAAACTCTTGATAAATACAATGTATCTATCAGAATTTTATTATCAGCTTTTCCAAATTTTTAAAGAGCAAGAGATACGAAAACCTCTCAAAATTAAACACACTCTATTCTCAGGCTTTTAATGGCCCGATAAAGAATATTTATTTTTAAGAAGTAAAAGTGGTGGAGCTAAGCAGGATCGAACTGCTGACCTCCTGCGTGCAAGGCAGGCGCTCTCCCAGCTGAGCTATAGCCCCACATATGCTGGTACTTACTGTTTTAACCATCTTCTTGATTAGACAAGAAGTGGTGGGTCTGAGTAGATTTGAACTACCGACCTCACCCTTATCAGGGGTGCGCTCTAACCAGCTGAGCTACAGACCCAAAACAATAAGTTTTGTTCTCTTTACAATAACAATCATCTGTGTGGACACTACGAACAAATAAGTTCTAAATCGTATAAGGAGGTGATCCAGCCCCAGGTTCCCCTAGGGCTACCTTGTTACGACTTCACCCCAGTCATGAATCACTCCGTGGTAAACGTCCTCCCGAGGGTTAGACTATCTACTTCTGGAGCAACCCACTCCCATGGTGTGACGGGCGGTGTGTACAAGGCCCGGGAACGTATTCACCGCGTCATTCTGATACGCGATTACTAGCGATTCCGACTTCATGGAGTCGAGTTGCAGACTCCAATCCGGACTACGACGCACTTTAAGTGATTCGCTTACCTTCGCAGGTTCGCAGCACTCTGTATGCGCCATTGTAGCACGTGTGTAGCCCTACACGTAAGGGCCATGATGACTTGACGTCGTCCCCACCTTCCTCCGGTTTATCACCGGCAGTCTCCTTAGAGTTCTCAGCATTACCTGCTAGCAACTAAGGATAGGGGTTGCGCTCGTTGCGGGACTTAACCCAACATCTCACAACACGAGCTGACGACAGCCATGCAGCACCTGTATCAGAGCTCCCGAAGGCACCAAACCATCTCTGGTAAGTTCTCTGTATGTCAAGTGTAGGTAAGGTTCTTCGCGTTGCATCGAATTAAACCACATGCTCCACCGCTTGTGCGGGCCCCCGTCAATTCATTTGAGTTTTAACCTTGCGGCCGTACTCCCCAGGCGGTCTACTTAATGCGTTAGCTTTGAAAAACAGAACCGAGGCTCCGAGCTTCTAGTAGACATCGTTTACGGCGTGGACTACCGGGGTATCTAATCCCGTTTGCTCCCCACGCTTTCGTACATGAGCGTCAGTGTTGACCCAGGTGGCTGCCTTCGCCATCGGTATTCCTTCAGATCTCTACGCATTTCACCGCTACACCTGAAATTCTACCACCCTCTATCACACTCTAGTTTGCCAGTTCGAAATGCAGTTCCCAGGTTGAGCCCGGGGCTTTCACATCTCGCTTAACAAACCGCCTGCGTACGCTTTACGCCCAGTAATTCCGATTAACGCTCGCACCCTCCGTATTACCGCGGCTGCTGGCACGGAGTTAGCCGGTGCTTCTTCTGTCAGTAACGTCACAGCTAGCAGGTATTAACTACTAACCTTTCCTCCTGACTGAAAGTGCTTTACAACCCGAAGGCCTTCTTCACACACGCGGCATGGCTGCATCAGGCTTGCGCCCATTGTGCAATATTCCCCACTGCTGCCTCCCGTAGGAGTCTGGGCCGTGTCTCAGTCCCAGTGTGGCTGATCATCCTCTCAAACCAGCTAGGGATCGTCGCCTTGGTGAGCCATTACCTCACCAACTAGCTAATCCCACTTGGGCCAATCTAAAGGCGAGAGCCGAAGCCCCCTTTGGTCCGTAGACATTATGCGGTATTAGCAGTCGTTTCCAACTGTTGTCCCCCACCTCAAGGCATGTTCCCAAGCATTACTCACCCGTCCGCCGCTCGTCAGCAAAGTAGCAAGCTACTCTCTGTTACCGCTCGACTTGCATGTGTTAGGCCTGCCGCCAGCGTTCAATCTGAGCCATGATCAAACTCTTCAATTAAAAAGTTTTATGTCTTTCGACAGCTCAATGAATTCTGAATTTTTTAATATCTTTCGATATTGAATTGACTGTGCCGAATAATTACCGAAATAACTATTCTGTTGGTCACTCAGTTTTCAATTGAGACTCTAATTTGTTTGCCTCGCTACCTAAGTAGTTTGGCTGTTAGAACTCAATCTGTACGAGTGCCCACACAGATGATTGCTTTATATTGTTAAAGAACGTTTTGAGTCGCTTTAGCGTCTCAAGGGATGCGAATAATACACCCTTTATTTTTCTAGTCAATACTTTGTTTTAAATTTTCTTTTGGAAGATTTAAAACCGAAGTTTTATTTAACTCTCTGAGTAGTTCGTGCCTTGCTATGCTTCGGCGTTTCCCGTCTCAGTGGGGTCGCATTATAGGGAGATCCAAAAACAGATCAACCCTTTTTTTAGATCTTTTTACTGTTCGAACAAAAATAGAACAGAACCGAGTGAAATCATATTAAAACCTTAGTAAAACGATGTTTTTTTGTGCTCTTCTTTATTATTTAATACAAATATCATTGCTATGTTCAATTAAGACGTTAAGATAGCAAGTTCACAATGTTAAATTAATGTTTATTTCCTGTTTATTGGTAGATCTAAAATGAAATTACCCGATCAAAAAGCTTTTATCTTTTCTGTTATTCTTGCTGTAGTTGGTTTTGTTGTTGTTAAGTTTGCTTTAGCAAGCCTGGCACTAGACCCTGCGCTTCTATTTGGTGTTGGTTTGTTAGTAGGCGCACTTGTTATTGCAGCAATGTCGTCTGATGTAACTGAAGAAGCCGAAGTAAAAACAAAGACTCTCTATGTTGGTAACCTTCCTTACCGCGCAAATGAAGGTGTTGTTCGTGCATTATTTGAAGAACAAGGCAAAGTATTCAATGTTCGTTTATTAAAGGATAAAAATACTGGCAAGCGTCGTGGTTTTGGTTTTGTTGAAATGGCGCAAGCTGATGCAGACAATGCAATTGCTAACTTGAACGATAGCGAGTTCCAACAACGTACTTTAAAAGTACGTGAAGCAAAACAAAAACAAGAAGACGATTCTAATGCTCTACGTACTGAGACGGATCAGTCAGTGTAACTAGCTTTACCGCTAGCTTATTGCTAAACACATCAGCCGTTGCATAATATTGCAGCGGCTTTTTTATGTCTGTTCGCTTATTCACACATAGGTTAAGTTGGTTAAGTAGGTAGTTGACTCTGTTTGCTATCGCTACACCTGAATCAAGTAATTTTACATTCCCTTTAAAATACTGACTAATCGGCTCTACTAATATCGGAAAGTGCGTACACCCTAGTACAAGTACATCTATAGCTTTATCTATATTTAGGCCATCAAGCACTTGGTGCAACTTGTTTGTATCTAAATAGTCTGTAAAAAAGTGTTGCTCAGCTAATGTCACTAACTCCACACTGCTATATAGATTAACGATTACATTACGTGCATGTTCAGCAATTAATGTTTTAGTGTATGAACTGGCGACCGTGGCTGGTGTGGCTAATAAGCCAATATGATTTGAGCGTGTTAATTCTGCGGCAGGCTTTATTGCTGGCACAACACCTACTATAGGAATATCTGTCACTTGGCGAACAGCACTAAGTGCAGATGTAGAAGCCGTATTACACGCTATTACGATTAAATCAACGTCAAGCGTGTTGGCTTTGATGAAATGAATAAGTGAGCACAATCGGTTGATTATTGTTTGTTGGGATTGAGCACCATAAGGTAGGAATGCATTATCCATAAAATAGCTGTACTGAGCATTGGGGATACTTTGCTTGATATGTTCAAGTACGGTAGTTCCACCAATACCTGAATCAAAGACCATTATATGCGCTGACAAACTACCGTTCCCACTTTACTTTAAGAACGGCAGTTTGCCATGAGGTATTTATAAAAGAAAGTAGTTTAGCTTTGTGTGGTTTCTAAATCGGCAAGATCATCGGCCGCTGAATTTAATTGATTAAGGTTTTCGAACATAGACTTTGTGTAATCTACTAACTTATCTATTTGTTCCTGATCTTGATTTAACCATTGTAGAATGCCAGCTAGTTGATTTTGTAATCCAAGTTCACCCGCTTTTTCAAAAGCACTTTTAAGGTCGTCATTAAAAGGGGCTAAACCCTCTGCTACTTGTTTTTCTGGTGCTGGTTTATATTCTTCGTAGCTTTTAACTGTGGCTATTGTTTTTGTTTGGCGTAAATCCATAGAAAAAGCCACCAGCTGATCGCTGTCTAAACTCAGCTCTTGTGCTTGTTCAAATGCTTCATCTAAATCACCACCAAAAAAGGTTTTACTTAAATCTTGTAAGTCTTCCATCATCGCATTAATCGCTTCTTGCTCTTGCTCATTTAAGTCACCATTAACCGACATCGAAAATGATACCTGTCGAGATTGCGATGATGAGCTTGCAAACGATTCACTATCACTGTTTCTCTGATAGCCACTCGCCGATTGAGATTCAAATGCATCCGCAAAGCTAATACTTACCTCATCGCCTTCTGCGGTAGTGAATTTATACTCTGCATTGCTAGTCATACTGACATATTGAGCCTGACTTATATTTACGCTGGCAGGTTGTGGATTAAATAGCGACTCTTCAAATTTATCAAGCCCATTGTAAATTCCCTCTTTGGACTTATTGATGCCCTCTTCCATTTCGTCATTAAATACACCTGTTCCTTTAAGTTCATCAACAGCGTCGTCAATCCCTATTTGAACTCCTTTGCGCGCATCGCCTAACATGTCTTTAAGCTTTTCATCATTAGCGCCATTAGCTTTTGCTTTATTTACAGCGCCGCTGACAAAATCGAGTACGTTTTTTACGATTTCATCAAAATCAAATAGTGGTTTGTCTGCTTTTTTTTCTGCGATAGGCAATCCAAGCTGCTCAGCCATTTTATCGCCAAGCACTTTTGCAGCTAATTCTTTACCACGTTGCTGGTAACTATCTTGGGGAGATTGAATAGTAGGTTGCTGTATATCTGCTTTATTATTGAATTTATTAATGTTGTTGTTTGGCGTGAAGCCATAGTTACCTATTTTCATGTTACATCTCCTAAGCGTGCGTAATTTATTATCGGCTATAACAATAAAAACTAAAGTACAATGTGCAATAAAACAGCATAAATGCTAGCCAAAACTAGACAAATACGCAGCGCTCCCTACAATAGCGCCGATAAACAGATCTTAGATAAGGTAGTAGCGTTAATGGCAGTTATTAAAATAGATACCACACAGTACCAAGCGCAGTTAAGTGAAAAAGAGCAGCGTATTAGTGCGCAGTTTCAACGTTTTGGTGTGGAGCAACTAGAAGTATTTAGCTCAGAGCCAACTAACTACCGCCAACGTGCTGAATTTAGAGTATGGCACGACGGTGACGATCTGTTTCACATTATGTTTGATCAACAAACAAAAGAAAAAATCCGTGTTGATACATTTGATCCAGCAGCACCTTTAGTAGGTGAAATAATGCAGGTGATGATTGAAAGCCTCAAGCCTTGTGAAATATTACGCCGTAAGTTATTTCAAATCGATTACCTATCAACGCTAAGCGGTGAAATTTTAGTAAGCTTGCTTTATCACAAACCACTGGATGATGAATGGTTAAGTGAAATTAAAGCACTTAAAGAAAAGCTTAGCAGTAAATACAAAATTGACTTTATAGGCCGTGCTCGCAAACAAAAAGAAGTACTAGGTGATGACTTTGTAACTGAACGTTTAACAGTTAATGGTCAAGAGCTTATATATCAACAAGTAGAAAATAGCTTTACTCAGCCTAATGCAAAAGTAAATATTAATATGCTGGAGTGGGCGCAAGATTTATGTAAACCACTTAAAAATGATTTATTAGAACTGTATTGCGGTAACGGTAACTTTTCAATTGCGTTAGCGGGCTGTTTTAATAAAGTATTAGCAACAGAAATATCAAAATCATCTGTTCATTCTGCTCAATACAATATTGCTAAAAATAACGTAGAGAACTTAGATATTATTCGTATGTCGAGTGAAGAGTTTACTCAAGCAATGAATGGCGAGCGTACTTTCTCTCGTTTAGATGGTATTGACCTTAAAAGCTATGACTGCCAAACCATATTAGTTGATCCACCGCGCGCGGGCATGGATGAATTAACATGTGACTTAGTGGCTAACTACGAAAGCATAATTTATATATCGTGTAACCCTGAAACCCTTGAGCGTGACCTTGATCACTTAACACGTACGCACAACGTTAAGCGCTTTGCTATATTTGATCAGTTCCCATATACACATCACATTGAGTCGGGCGTTTTCTTACAACGCAAATAACCAGCCAAAATTAAAGTGCCAGTACTTTTATAAGTGCTGGTATTTGCTCTTCACTAAATACTTGAATACCATTTTTTATTAATAATGCTGTAGTTAAACCTAGACCTTCGATTTTTACTCCGCGATGCTTTCCATCATATATTGTATTTCGTCCGCAAGAAGGGCTCGATTCTTTAAGTAGAGCCAAACGCACTTGATTCTTTTTACAGAGTTCTAGCGCTATATTAGCTCCAGTTTGAAACTGCTCTGTTACATCTTCTCCTAAATTAGTAACTACACTCCCCTGTATTATTTCAGCAGGAGATCTAGGAGTAGGAAGCCCACCAGCGACCTCAGGACAAAACACAATTAATCTATTTTGTTTTTGCCACAAATTAAGCTGTGGATGCAAAATTGCGTGTCCTCTACCATCGTAGCGAACAGGCTGCCCTAGCAAACAACTCGATACTAATATTTTTTCCATCGCTATATCCTTATAAAGCAAAAAAGCTCCTTAAGGAGCTTTTCTTATTTTGGTTAAATTTATTTATTAGCTAAGTAATTAATTAATTTTCCAATATCTTCTGGTTCAGTAATACCCGACTCACGACCTAGGTTTAATTTGTACTTACCATTTACAATAAAGGTAGGTACGCCACGTAGTGCGCCTTTTTCTTTAAAGTAGTCTTGATCGCGTTTCATTTTAGAGCTCAGCGTACGTACCGAGAAGCTTTTAAACAGCTTATCAAACTTATCACCATCAACGCCCTGCGCTACAAATATATCTTTTACATCTGCAAGCTCATTAAATTTAGCGCGCTTTGTATGGATATGATTAAAGATTGCAGAAATAATCTGATCTTTCTGTGGGAGTACTTCAGCTGTCGCAAGTGCTTGGCTCATCATCTGTTGGTTTTCTGGATCACGTACACCTACAAAATCAACATGACTCTTTTTAAATTTAACGTTTTTATCAAGCTTAGGCTTAAACTCACCAATTAGTGCCTCCATGTTATTACATGCAGGGCAGTAAAATGAGAAAAACTCTTTAACTTCTGGCTTTTTAGTTGCACGCTCAGAAACAACGTCGTAATGCACGCCTTCTTCATACGTTGCTGCAAAGCTTGCTGCCGCCATAGGAAGTAATACCGCAAGCAAACCTGCTTTAACTAATTTAATCATTATTATGCTCCGAAATTATAAGGCTAATAAAAACGCAACTAGTTCATCAAACTGTTGTTGGCTTTTAATTGTATTAATATTAATTTTATATTTATCGTTAACAATAAAAGTAGGTACACCTGTAAGTGCGCCTAATTTTGAATATTTGTTTTGATTATCTTGTAATGCACGCTCAGCTGAAATAATAGGCATGCTTGCCATATCTTTATCAAACGTTTCGCTATCAATGCCATTTACTTCTAAAAGTTTTTTCAAATCTTTCATCTCAGTCAATGGTGCACGTTGAACATGAATACTTTTAAATATTTGCTCTGTGATAGCATCTTCTTGCCCATGTTTTTTGGCAATCAGATAGGCAAAGCTCAGATTGGTTTGCGCCTGTGGTGAAACACCACCTAGAAAGTTAACATGATTTTTAATAAACGTTGCACCTGTTGGTAAGCTTTTTTCTATTGCCTGAGCTACAGGTTCAAACTTAAAGCAATGCGGGCAATAATATGAAAAAAATTCCGTCACTTGTGGTGTTTTACTTTTCTCTGCATTAATAATTGTATATTGATTATCAGCTTCAAATTGTGCAGCAAATGCCGCAAATGGTAAACAAAGAAGTAGTAGGCCTAGTTTTAATTTTTTAAGCATTTGTATCTCGTTGTACTTGTCTTTAAATAAAATATTACGGCAATAACTTTAACGGCGCTTCTTGCAGTGCTGCAAGTTGCTCCTTCAGTGCTAAAATTTGTTGCTCCCAGTATTTGTCATCAGCAAACCATGTAAAATTCCGCACAAAGGCAGGATCGCTCCATCGTTTAGCTACCCATCCCATATAATGGATAATACGCATTGCTCGCAGCGGTTCAATTAATTTGAGTTGAGAGTGATCAAAATCACAAAACTCTTCATACGCATTTACAAGGGTGTCTAACTGTAACAGTTGCGTCGCTCTATCGCCACTGAGCATCATCCATAAATCTTGGATTGCAGGACCTTGACGGCTATCATCTAAATCAACAAACATTAGCGCATCACCCGCCCACAAAATATTACCAACGTGGCAGTCACCATGTAAGCGAATACTTTGCACATCTTTATACTGTTTTTGCGCCTGCTCTATCACTAAATCTAAAATAGTATAAAAGGCAGTATTTATTCCCATGGGCACTAAGTTACTTTTTTGAAGATGAACTTTGGCTGTATGCAAATACTCATCACAGGTAACTGTTGGCCTGTAAGTAAAAGGTTTTGTTTTAGCTACTTGGTGCATACGGCCAATTAATCGCCCCATTACATCAAGCTGATCTAAATTATCAACCTCAAATAAACGCCCGCCTACACTTGGAAACAACACAAACAAATACCCTTCGTGTTCAAACAAGCTTTGCCCATTATATAAAATAGGGGCAACAACGGGTACTTCCGCTTCTGCTAGTTCAAATGCAAAGTCATGCTCTTCTTGAATTTGCTCTTTACTCCATCGCTCTGGGCGATAAAACTTCACTACGTAACGCAGGCCATCATCGGCTTTAAATTGGTACACTCTGTTTTCATAGCTATTGAGCGCCAATAAACCAGATTCGGCGTACACACCTACGCTTTCTATTGCATCGAGTATTAGGTCTGGTGTTAAGTCAATAAAACTAAATTTACTCATACTCTTCTTATATAAAATAAAAAGCGGGTTATATACCCGCTTTTGTTAATTGCTATATCAACTTACCTATTTAAGGTAGGTTGTGATTATCGCGCTTTAAAAAAGTTACTCGACTGCGATATTGTCTCATCCGGCGCATCTACCGGTGAAAGCACAAAGTTAAACTCTGTCATCGGCGCCTTCAAATCATAAGGATCCATTACAAGCGACAATGGCACATTATGAGATTGCCCTGCCTGCACTGTAAATGACTGCTTACCAATATATTTAAAGTTATCTAACCCTTGTACTTTAATATTAAAGGTTTGCTCGTACTGCGCCTTGTTAATTACCTTTAATGTATAGGTGTTCTCTACTAAACCATCAAAATCGACACGATATAATTGGTTTCGGTCACGAATGATATCAAAGTCCATTGTTTTACGCAGTGCGATATTAGCTACAAGTGCCCCCGTAAGCACAACAAGTATAACTGTGTAACCAATGATTTTAGCGCGTAGTGGATTAGTTTTATTTTCAGGTGTTTCGAGGTTTCGCTCTGTCGTATATGAAATAAGCCCACGCGGATATTCCATTTTATCCATTACGCCATCACACGCATCAATACACGCGCCACAGTTTATACACTCAGCTTGTAGCCCATTTCTAATATCAATACCCGTTGGGCATACTTGAACACATAAATTACAGTCTATACAGTCGCCTAGTTCTAAATCTTTATGGCCTACTTTACGTGAACGAGGACCACGGCTTTCACCTCGGCTTTCATCGTACGTTACTGTGTATGTGTCTTTATCAAACATAGCTGATTGAAAACGTGAGTAAGGACAAATGTGTAAACACATAATTTCTCGCATCCAACCGGCATTGCCATAGGTACACACAGCAAAGAATATAATGCTTACTAATGCATAACCGCCTACGTTAAACGTTACAAAATCAGGAAGTAACTCTCTTATCGGCGTAAAGTAACCGACAAAGGAAATAGCGGTATATAACGAAAATAATACCCAACTAGTATGTTTTGCCGTTTTACGCCAAAACTTATCAAAATTCATGGGCCGTTGATCGAGTTTTTTACGTTGATTAGCAGTACCTTCAAACTTCTCTTCGAACCAAATAAAAATAAAGGTCCAAACAGTTTGTGGACATGTGTAGCCACACCACACTCGCCCATAGAAGGTGGTCACTAAAAACAGCGCAAATGCTGCCAACATAAAAATGAACGCGAGTATGGTGAAATCTTGTGGCCACAACGTTAAACCAAAAATATTATATTTTTGCCCGATTAAATCAAACAGCACAGCTTGTTGGTCGTTAAAATTAATCCATGGTAGTGCCATAAATGCAAGCAAACCTAAAAAACCAATACGCTGCCTTAATAATTGATGAAGACCTTTCACTGCTCGCACATAAATACGATTTCGGGGATTAAACCTGTCATCTTGACGGCTTAAATCCGGCTTTTGGATTTTTACCTCCACAGGAATGTTCTTTACTTTAATTTGTTTGTCCATCGAAGTTCCTCAACGCCGCTTGGAAATAAAAGTTTAGCAATATTCAAATGCCCTATACAGTAAAGTGTAGCAAGTTACTTGCTAGGCATGATCAGTTTGATAAATCATCATTTGAATACTTTCAGATATTTCAGAAACATCTGATTGCTATTAAGCATTATACCAATATTGATTAAAATTACTGGCATAGATCGCTAATAATTTATTCATCTCAGTTACTTGCTTTTAAAATGCATTTTATTACACTGCATGGTAATTCAACCTCATTCAGATCAAGGTTTACGTGCTCATGAAAAAATTTATAATACTGGTGTTAATGATCCTTGCTTTTTTTACGATCGATCATCCACTTATAAAAGAACCTCGAGAGAAATTACTAGGTGAAGGTATTAGTTTTTTAAGCGAGACAACTAAAGTCAATCGCAGCCCCGCAGCTAATATGACTAAAAGCCGTATAAAATCACAATTAAGACTGTCTGACTCAGGGAAAGAGTACGTAGAGAAAACCTTTACAACAGACGAGTCAGTGCAGTTGTTTAATTTACGTTATTGTCGTGAGCGTGAGTTAAACCTGTATTTTTACGATGAGCGTTTAAATACTGTATGTAAAATAATATCTGAAGCGTTAGAACAAAGGCGAGCAAAGTAATGGATTTTTCAAAATTAAATAAGAAAGCCAGTGACTCGTTTCATAAACAGCGCAACATGCTTAAAAAACTAGCGCAGGGAAAAACACTAAAGTGCGAGAAGTGCAGTGGTGTTTTAACGCTAAACCTAGCGACCACCGAAGCTGGTAAAGGAGTAGTAAGGTGTAAGCAAGGTTGTACTGACATTATTCTGGAATTGGGTACTTAATCTGAATTTTGGATAATAAACCAATCCCAAGCCGCTATTTAACGTTGAATTTACTTGCAATAGGCCCACGTAATAAAAATAACCTGAGCACTAAAAGTACACCTAGTCGTCCCAGCCTTCGTCTGTATATAAGCCACTATTAAGCGCTACAATCTCAACAAGTTCAGCAAAACCTAAAGCAAAATCGCCCATTAGCTCATATTGCTGTAAACAGAGTAACTGTTCATCCATTAAATTTTGTGCTGCAATTTGGCTAATAATTTGCTCATCGAGTGCAAAAAAGCTCAGTGTTGCTTGAGCGCTCTCTAATGCTTCTTTATATTGTACTTCTAATTGTGGGGCATCTAGCAGTTTTTGAGTGTACATTGTGGTTGCTTGTAAAAAACCTTCACTCCAGCTTTTACAAAAATAAATATCATAATTAGCAGGCAATTTATAACCAGCTTCAAACACCTGTTCGCTAATTTGATGATATAGCGCCATAAACAAAAACAATGTCTCTTCGTCTAAATCATTGGCTTTATTTGATAATATTGTATCGAGCCATTCATGCACATCAAGTGGTTCAGGAGAGCAAATTACGCCAAACAAATAACCTTGGCTTTGTAATAATGTCATTGCTTGGGGCTGGGTATCTAAAAATGTGCTGAGCTGCTTCGCGTGCAACTCAGTAAATTGAGGTAATTGCATTAAAACTCTTTATTAGTAAATATTAAAAATTGAGCGGGTAACGACCTTGATTATCTGGACGACCCAAAAACTTAACCGCATCATGTACATCTTTTGGAAGACTGGCATCAGGTTTAACATAGCCCGCGACTCTGAAGTCAAAATTAGCTTTAAGTGTAGCATCAGCCTCAAGGCCTAACGTATTATCTGGATCAATTAATATAGCAATATCGCCCGACTTACAGCTTAATTTACCAGCCAGAGGGCCAATATTAAACCACCCATTTAAGCCTTGTACGTCAATATTAGGACTCGCTATTTCACCCTTTAATGAATCACAATATGGTGCACCGGTGCTGTATTCATCAATTTCCAAAATTACACGCCCTTTAGCGGTTACAGGCAGAGGAAGTCGCACTCGTTGCATTGCACGCTCTACTGTCGAACGAACAAGTCCATCAGTCACTATAACTTCCTTATTAAAAAGCCCATAGCTTACATCCGCATAACCCGAAATATCACTGCGCTCACGTGCATTACCAAATTTTACATTAGTATTTAGTTTACCTATAAATAACTCCCAGCCAGCAATATCCCAACGGACATTATTTAACTGCTCGTCATCAAAACGGACCTGCATCATTTGACCTTGCCAGACAGTACCTACAGTTTGCCCTATTTCTAATTGTTTTGGTAAATACGGCTTTGCGATATCAAGCGCAATAGCTGCCGGTAATTTCATAATACAAAACACGATAAAACTAAGTAAAAAGACAATCGATAACGTTATTATTTTTTTCATTAATTAATTCTCTAATACCAAACGACTTACACGAACGTAGCCCGATTTATCATCACGACTTAAATCTAAATTTTCGACACGTAAACCATGCTGATTCACCAATTCGTCAAGCCATTCTATTAACTGGTTAAACTCTACTGAATCAAGTGTTAAACGTAATGAACTATCACTTGGCTGCATTTTACTAATACTGATATTATAACGACTACGCGTTGAGTTAACTATCTGGCTTAAGTTTTGGTTGCTTTCTATTCGCGTATTACCTGCGGCTTTAAGCTTAACAATACTTTCATCGACCCAAACTAATAACTCTTGCTGCTTAATTTGTGATTTTTCAGCTCGCTCAATTGCATTATTTAATGGTCTAAAAATTCCCATTACTAATACAAAAATAATAAACACACCACCAGCACCAACAACTAATTGTTGCTCTTGTTCTTTTAGCGAACGCCAATATTGTATTAACTGCTTTTTCATACTGCACCTCGCAGTTTTATTTCACCTACAACAAAGTCACCATCATTGTTTAGTGATCCCTGTTCTACGGTCAAGCCCTGCTTTTCAAGAATACTTTTAACTTTACCAAAAGTTTGAAAGTCTTTAGCTCGGGCACGAATGCGTAACTCATTACGACGTTTATCGTAGCGAAGCGTTTCGGGGGTAAATTCACTCACTTGCGAAAAAACATCTACTAACTGAGCTGTTAAATCTAAAAACCCAGCATCACTTGTACCTTGTACTTTTTTTAGTGCACCATTAATTTGGCTCTTAATTAGCTGTGGGCGTACTTTAGTACCTGGAAATGCATTTTGATAGCGTTCTACAACTTGTGCTTTTGCTATATCAACTTTGGTATTTAATTGATGCAACTCTAACGCCTTTATTGCGATTGTTGACGCTAAAGCAACGCCGGCAATAATTGCCGCACTTTGCCAGTATCCCCACCACAATGTACTTTTCTTTTTAAGCTGATACGTCCCTTGGCGAAGATTAAATTTAACCTGTCCAAGCTGCTTTGCAAATAATGCCAACGGTAAATCGTAATCACTCGTTTGTGCTTGCAAATTTACACTCTCAGGAAAGTGATTAGCAGGGCTAAAATGTTTGATTTCAGGATTACCCATGGCTGATAAGTAACCGTTTAACCAACTGGTTTCTACAGCACTGATATGCCATTGGCCTTGCTTAAATAACCACTGATTATTAAGCTCTATTGCAGTGACTATATCGTTATCAGCAAAAGGGAGTAATAGGGCATCAGGAATAATTGTATACACCGCTAAGTGATGTTCGTTAAATAGTGCTAACCATTGCTCAAACCATTCTCTGTCAGTCATTGCAATTCGAACTGCGTGCTGTTCGCCAACCATTGTTGACTCACCAACAGCAATAAATAACTCATCGACATCACACGCTATATCTTCTTCAAGCATATAGGGTAAAGCTTGTTCTAATTTGCGATTCCACTTTGTTGGCAAAATGACTGTTTTCAGTTGCACCTGATCGCAAGGAAGCAATACGATCACTTCCCGACTTTGTGCTTTCTCGCTCAGCTCACTTAAGTGACTCGCATTTAATAGTTCACCACTTGCTATTATTTCTTGTTCTTGCGGTGAATAAATTAACCAATTAAGGCTATCTTGTTCAGTTTGACCCGTGCGGATCAACAGTATCTCTGTCACTGTACGCCTCCAAATTTTCGCGCCAGTATCGTTACGTCGCCATTTTCGGCGTACAGTAAGGTGGTCATCGAAAAACGCAGGTCAACGAAATTTGCCTGCGTTTGTAATTTAAAATAACTACTCTTCATATCAAATAAGTTTTCAACAGCTTTGACGTTTTTTCCGCCTTGTTGCTGAACCACTTCAAAAAACTCATCTTTACTATCAAAGCCCGCCTGCGGACGCGCGGCAATAACCGCTTCAGCTCCTGATAAACTAAGCTCATCAATTAATGCGCTAAGTATAAGTGCTTGCTCTGGTGCTAATGTATTTACGTTAATAGAAAGCAGCTTGCTGCCAGGAATAACACATATATAAGGTAATACCTTTTCCATTACTAAAGGATTAAACCCTTTAACTAAACGCAACTCTGATGTAGAAGCGAATAAACTATTTGCAGTCATATATGGGAATTCACGTGATAAGTACTCGTCTTCTTCAGCGCCAGAGCGATAGGTTATGCTATCGCTATCAAGCCAATCAAATACACTATCGGCCATCGCCTCTTCTGATTCATTCGCTGGTAAATCATCTATATTTTCAAGAAGAGCAAACAAAGCTTTGTGCGCTGGGTTTGTTTTTTCTGCGCTGTTTGGATCGGGCTCTACGGCTAACGCATTCAAATTTAAGCATGCTTGTAAATCAGTGATTTTTCCACTCAACGTACCGTTATCTACAGGGTAAGGCACATCACCTTGTGTTGCCCATACTTGCTCTAACGTGGTTTTTTCTGCATCATCTTTTTTACTTTGAATAAGGGCTTTAATGGCAAGTTCTTCTGCGCCATAGGCATACCATTTAGCTTGCTGATGCCCTTGTAAATTGGTACTTTTTTGGACTTGCACCATTAAGTTTGCACTCATTTCTACAGCTAGAATTGCAGCTAAAGCAACAATAAATAATACAATGACTAAAGCGGCTCCACGCGAAGAGTGCTTATCCATTAAGGAGTCCCTCCGCTTGTTCTGTTTGAGGTTGTATTAGTAGAGTTCGTACTTGGTGGTACTACTATTTTTCCTTGCCCCGGCACTAAAAACACACGACGAATAGGCTCTGCGTCAACTTGCTGTAGAGTAACCGCAACGGCTTTAGGCAACGCTTTAATTTCCCATTTATCTTGCCATTCATTTTTATCATCTAAAAATTCAAACTTTAATTCTTCAATCCCTTCTAGAATAACTTGTACTCGCGGCTCCATGTTATCAAGCTGATCGACATAAACACGGTACACGCGCTCTAAGTTATCATCTATAACCCTATATCCAACGGCTTGAAGTTCAGAGCGTGGTAGTAAATTAATCGGGTTTATCCAACCATCGCGTACAAAAGCAATCCCATCATATTGACTATCAAGAACATATCGTCCGGCCAATAAATACAGCTCTTGCACATCACCAGATTCATTACGCACCGCTCGCTTTGTCATTTGGCTAAAATCTTGATCCATCAGTCTAAATGTAGTTTGTAGTCCATTAAGCTCGGCTATTTTTTCATCTGAGGCATCTTTCGCTCTCGTGGTGGTATCTAATATTTGGTGCGTAGCAATAATTACAAAAGCTAAGATCCCCAATGCCACCATAACTTCGAGTAATGTAAATCCACGTTGCTTCACTTACTTCTTACCTTTATTTAAATAGGTTGTAAGCTCATAAGTAGATTGCTCATACTTTTCATCGCTAAATACATTAATGGTCAGTTTTACAAAATTTTTATCTGCAGTAGGAATTACTTCTTGCTGCCAAAACCACTCTATCCCTGCCATTACTTCACTGCCTCGTGCGCCATTTTTACCTTGCCACTGCTCACCTTTAGTGCGCTGTTCTATTAAAACATTCTCAGCAACCCATGAAGCGTAAGTTTGCTCTTCAATCGTCGATAGATGGTGAATATGCTCGCCTGTTGCTTGCATAGCGGCAATACCTGCCATGGCACAAATACTCAATGCAACGAGCACTTCAAGTAAGGTGAAACCTTTATGGTTATGCATTTATTCTGGTTCTCGACGTAAATTAACTGGGGCTGTAAATTCACCTTCAATATAATAGACAGGCTCACTTTGCTCTTTTAATTCAAGTATTAGCTGAAATGCACTAACCTCTCCTGATGATAAAATAAGTACTTCTGGAATTTTAAGTTTTTTAAGTTCCAGCAAACTATCTTCGTCACCACCACTCATTAGCTCACGCCAGTTAGCTTGCTCAAGCAAGTTATCTTGTGCCCAAGCTAAATCTTCAAGATTAAGTGTTACTTTAAAACGCTCATCAAACTCCGTTGGTTTAAACAAGTCTTCTCTATCGAAGGTTATCCATTTTTCGCCATCAAAAACTAAAAACTCAAACACATTGTCATCTAAGTGAAAACCAAGCTCTACCTGATTTAAAATAGCAAACTCTGACGCCATATTAATGGTGGTATGCAGCCTAAGTGCCTGAGTATCTAGCTCATCTTCAGCTCCGCCTTCTAAGCTGTATACCACCATTTTGGTGGCAAAAGCGATAATCACTAATACCACTAAAATTTCGATCAAACTAAAACCACGCGTTTTTGCGTTTATACGCGTAGAGCTTACTTGCATAGTAAGCTCTCGTTATTTACGTATAAAAACAATGTACTCTTAATTTGCATTATTGTTTTTCTTCATCCCAGTTACCAATATCATCATCGGTTCCGGGTTCACCATCTGGGCCAAAAGAGAAAATATCAAACTTACCAACTTCTCCAGGGCTAATTAACTGATAAGTATTACCCCAAGGATCCTCTGGTAGTTCACTGATAAACCCACCATCTGGAAAGCGTTTAGGAACAGGCTCAATACTTGTTTTATTAACAAGGGCTTCTAAACCTTGCTCTGTGCTTGGATAACTTTTATTTTTAAGCTTGTATAGGCTCATTGCATCTTCAAGCTGCTGAATATCTAAATGCGCTTTATCAATAGCAGCCTCTTCTTGTTGACCCATAATATTTGGTGCCACAATTGACATGATCATTCCGATGATAACAAGTACCACCATTACTTCTAGTAAAGAAAAACCTGATTGTTTGTTCACGTAATTACCTCATTATTCTAAAAATACTAATATATTAAAAAGTTATTTTAGGTTAAAGCCCAACGGCTTTATTCATTGCCATAATTGGCTGTAAAATTGCCATAACGATAAAAAGTACAATAACGGCCATTGACGCTATCATCGCGGGTTCTAATAACTTAAGCGACACATTAACCATACTTTCAAATTCGCGATCTTGGTTATTTGCAGCACGTTCTAACATTTGCTCCAACTCTCCAGATTTTTCACCACTGGCTATCATATGCAGCATCATGGGTGGGAATAATTTTGTTTGTTGAAGCGCAGCCCTTAGACTCGCTCCCTCACTTACTCTATCAGAAGCGTCAGCAACTGCTTTCTTAATTTTTTCGTTAACTAACACACCTCCTGATATTCGCATCCCTTCAAGTAGAGGTACCGAACTTGATGATAAAATACTTAGCGTGCGTGCAAAACGAGCTGTATTAACACCACGTGCAACTTTGCCAATTCCTGGCATATGCAGCACCCTATCGTCCCACCAAAAACGTATTTTTGGCTGTTTCAATGCATGCTTAATCCCAATAGCTATGCCTGTAATAGCAATTAAGCTAATAAACCAATAATTTTGCACAAAATGACTGCCGGCCATTACCCATTCTGTTGTCCAAGGTAATACTTGCTTGGTCTTTTCGAAGGTTTTTAATATTTTAGGTACAACTGTACCTAATAAAACCGACACAATACCAATTGCAAACACCACTAAAATAATAGGATAAACCATTGCTTGAGTAATTTGGCTTCGCATATGTTGACGCTGCTCGGTGTAATCAGCTAAGCGGTTAAGTACTTGGTCAAGGTGGCCCGACTTTTCACCTGCGGCAACCATTGCACGGTATAAATCGTCAAATACATGGGGGAACTCGCTCATACCATCAGCAAGCGTATAGCCTTCAACAACTTTTGAGCGTACTGACATAAGCATGCGCTTTAAACGCGGCTTTTCACACTGCTCAGCTACAGCCATTACCGCACCTTCAACTGGCAGTGCTGATTGAATCAGCGTTGCTAACTGACGAGTAATAAGTGCCAGATCAGATGTTGATATAGTGGGTTTAAAAAAGCTACCAAATAAAGGGGCTTTTTCGCCTTTAACTTGTTTATCACTTTGCGCTGCTGGAACCACTTCGAGCGGCGTTAGCTTTTGTTCACGTAAAACTTGACGTATTTGTCTAGCCGTATCAGCTTCTAAAATACCTTTTTTTTCTTTACCTCTACCATCGAGAGCACGATACTCAAACGCCGCCATAATTAACCTTCCTCACGGGTAACACGTAATACTTCTTCAAGTGTTGTTTTACCTGCGAGTACACGGCTACAGCCATCTTGGCGAATACTAGGGCTACGCTTACGAATGTATTTTTCTACGCTTTGCTCACCTTTACCGTTGTGAATCATTTCGCGTATTGTTTCATCAACTACAAGTAACTCATGAATACCCGTACGACCACGGTAACCATTAAAGTTACACTCTTCACACCCGACCGCTCGGTAAATTGTAGGCTGGCTTTCAAAAGAAGTCCCTAGCAACCGGCATTCATGCTCATCTGCCGTGTGGCCTTCTTTACAGGTATTACATAACGTACGTACTAAGCGTTGCGACAACACACCGAGTAACGACGATGAAAGCAAGAAGGGTTCAACACCCATATCTTCCATACGTGTAATTGCACCCGATGCGGTATTTGTATGCAAAGTTGACATAACAAGGTGACCGGTAAGTGACGCTTGAACACCAATTTGCGCCGTTTCAAGGTCGCGTATTTCACCCACCATTACTACATCAGGATCTTGACGTAATATTGCACGTAGACCACGCGCAAAGGTCATATCAACTTTAGCGTTAACCTGTGTTTGACCAATACCCGGAATCTCATACTCGATTGGATCTTCAACTGTCAGAATGTTGCGATCGCGTGAATTGATTTGACTCATACCAGCATACAACGTAGTACTTTTACCAGAACCCGTTGGCCCTGTGACTAAGATAATGCCATGCGGTTTACTGATTAAATCAGAAAACAATGCACGATTTTCTGCGGTCATACCTAAATCTTCTAGATTTAAACGTGCGTTATTTTTGTCAAGTAAACGCAGTACTACACGCTCACCAAAGCTTGATGGCATTGTAGATACACGTACATCAACTGCACGCCCAGCAATACGTAAACTAATACGGCCATCTTGAGGAATACGTTTTTCGGCTATATCAAGCTTGGCCATTACTTTAATACGCGATACAAGTAACGATGCGAGTTTACGATTAGGCTTAAGGACTTCTTTAAGTACACCATCTACCCTAAAGCGAATAACAAGCTCTTGCTCGAAGGTTTCGATATGAATATCAGATGCCCCTTCCTTTATCGCTTCACTGAGCATGGCGTTAATAAGTTTGATGATTGGTGCATCATCATCACCGGCGAGCAAATCTTCTGTTTGTGGAAGTTCGTCGGCGAGTGAGAATAAATCAACCTCATTCCCTATATCTTCCATCATTTGTTGCGTTTCAGAGCTATCACGTTGATAAGATGCTTCCAATAACAACTCAAACTTATCGTCAGCCAACTGCTCTAATGTAAAACCATTACCTGCAATACGGCGCACTTCTAAAAGTACTTCTACGTCAAGCTCACCACGATAATATACAATACGATTATCTTTATTTTTACTTAGCAATACACCTGCGCGCCTTGCATAAGAAAATGGTAAACGTTTAGCTGGTAACTCTATTAATACATCATCCGCTAATAGCGTATCCTGATGATGCGTATTAGGATGAACCACATCTTGGTTTATCTCTTGTATCGCATTAGTCATCTTTACGCTCTTGTGCATTTTGCTTACGTAAATGTTCTTCATACGTTGGTGGAAGTATTAATTCATTGTTCCACTCAGGCAGAATAGGCGTATCTGTCATTGGCATTAATTCAATGCCGTCTTCTTGTTGTTTAAATTGCTCGCCACGAATAAAGTTATATTTGTTGAAACTTAACTTATTCATGCTTACACCATCACGAATAATGGTTGGGCGAATAAATACAATAAGATTACGCTTACGACGTGTTGTATTGGTCGATCTAAACAAATGGCCTAAAATAGGGATATCGCCTAATAACGGCACCTTAGATACACTTTCTTGCACGTCTTCATCTATTAAGCCGCCAAGCACAACCATACCGCCATCATCAGCCATAACTGTTGTTTTAATTGAACGCTTATTTACTGAAATATCAACCGCAGTTGCACCACTGACGCTCGATACTTCTTGCTCTATCGTAAGCTGTACAGCAGAACCATCATTAATCTGCGGGGTAACAACGAGCTTAATACCTACTTCTTGACGCTCAACAGTTTGAAATGGGTTAGCATTATTACTGCCGGTTTGTGATCCAGTAATAATAGGTACTTCTTGACCGACTAAAATAGAGGCTTCTTCGTTATCCATTGTAGTAATAGACGGTGTAGCCAAAATATTCGAATTTGTATCGGTAGCTACTGCTTGAATGATTGCACCCCAGTCATTTTTAACAACACCCAGCGCTAGACCATTAATGCCACTAAGTAAGGAAGCTAATGGACCATAGTCACCTTCCGTCGTTTCTGTAAACGGCGTCACAGTACCAGACTCTGTTCCTATTATATTTTTAGTAACCGTTACATCTTGCGCTTGCTCCGCCGCAACAGCTAATGAACCAACAGGAACTGTAGTTCCGTTGTTAAATTGCAGCATACCGCCTTGCTCAGAAATCCATTGCAGACCTAAATTAACACCATCGCCTTCCATTACTTCAATAATAATGGCTTCAACTAATACTTGTGCACGACGAATATCAAGACGCTCAATGACCGACTCTAGTGATCGCATGGTGTCTGGCTGCGCGGTAATAATTAATGAATTTGAATCTGGGTGAGCTTCTATACTGCTTTCATTGCTGTTTCTGCTACGAGTTTTAGTTGTGCCGCCTTGCGCGTCATCAACAAGTGACTTACTCACACCTTGCAATACTTTTACTAAATCTTCAGCTTTAGCATAATTGAGGTAAAACACCTTGGTGTTACCTTGGCTTTCTAATTCACCATCTAAGCGTTTAATAAGTTCTATAGCACGCGTACGTGCTTGGCCTTCGCCACTTACAATAACGCTATTAGTTCGGCCATCGGCAACCACTTTAGGAATTAAAAATTCAGGAACACTGCCTTTACCACTGTCTTTATAAATGTTATCGACGACCGATACTACATCATCAGCAGTTGCATACTTAAGCTTTACTATATCTACACGCTTGTCACCCGCCTGATCAACAGAGCGAATAATCTCAACTAAGCGATTAACCGATGCTGCATGACCCGTTAGCATCATAACGTTAGCCGCATTAAAGTTGGCAACGTGGCCACCATCTTTTTGATCGCTAAATTGACGAACTAATGGACCTAGCTCTTGTACGCTTACGTTTTTAACGCGCACAACGCGTGTAATCATCATGTCGCCACTAGCTTCATTACCCTCTGTAATAAGTGGGACATTTGATTTTTTAGCGTCTGAACTTTTTTCAACCTTAATAATGCCATTGTCCATTTCAACAGCTGAGTAGCCATAAACTTCTAATACATTTAAAAAGAACTGATAATAAAGTGCTTCATCCATCAACTCATAACTGCGCACATTCACTTTGCCGCGTACATTTGGGTCAATAATCACTGTTTTATTAAGATTTTTACCAACAATGTTAATAAACTCGTTGATATCTGTGCCTTTAAAGTTAGCTGCATACTCAACAGCAGAAACAGACAAAGAAATACTTGCTGCTAAAAAAAGTGCTGCATACTTAGCTAACCCTTTTTTAATTTTTTTGAGGTGTAGCACCTGAACCATTATATTAAAACTCCAAAGCTAAGTTATTACAGGCTAAATTGCACATCTATTTGCTCGCCATCACGTTCTATAGTGATATTAGCATCTGTGCTATTGCGCAGCTCATTAATAGCTGACATTGCCTGTTTTAAATCTGTTAATTGATAGCCATTAATCGCAATAGCTAAATCGTTATTTTGTAATCCCATTTGCTTAAATAGCTCAGGTTCTTTTCCTGGACTTAAGCGATAACCTATAAGTACTCCATCACTCATCGCTTGTGAGACACGTATATAGTCAAATAATTTACCTGGTTCTTCGAGTAACTCTTCACGTGTTTCTATTAAGGTTTCTCTTACTTGTGGATCTGCGGTTGCATTTATTTTTTGATCCCTTGATGCTATTTGCATCTGTGGTCCCATTTCTGAATCGTCTCGGGCAGCAAGAACAGGCATTGATACTTTTTTTGTGAAATCTAGACCATCAAGCATTAATGTTTCAAAGCCACCACTTACGCTTAAAATCACACGATCTGGTAATATTTGTGCGACTTTCGCACGCGTGCCTTGTATAACTTCTTCCGCTAAGTAACTTATTTGTTTTCCTTGTGATTCTATAATAGCCACACCTGCTTTATCATCATGGCTTACCGCCACTATGCCTGTTAAATTTATACTTAAGCGCGTTTCAGGTGCATTGTTAATAACTTGTGATTGCCGCGTAGTATTATTATTTGTTGCAACTTTTTTACCAAACAAAAATTGCTCCACTATATGCTGCGTAGAGCGATTACCAGCGACACCCTTGGTTTGATTAGCGTAGTGCATTGGAGTAAGTGGAGATACAACCGGATTTGGCCACATAAGCCAAACCAATTTTGATAATAAAAAAGCAAGATAAACAACAACTAATAGAGTCACTAATGCACTTAATTTTGCATGTGGTAAACGAATTAAAAATTGTTTAAGTTGCTGTATTTGCTGTTCCATAAATAATATTCTTATTTTAATTTACTGCGTAAGCGCGTACCCATAGTACCCTTTCATATTTCATTCAACAAGCACGCTAATATTAAACTTTGTAAACAGAATGAGTTGACTCACTCTCTCAAGGCAAAACAGACTGCGATTATAATACCTTCAGCCTACAATGATTTCATGATAAATTTTAAGTTATAATACACTGGACTAAATGCCTTATGAGTAAAAAAAGTAACAGCCACGTAAGTTCAGACCATAAAGATGAGTTAAAAGTTCGATTAGATAAGTGGTTATGGGCCGCTCGCTTTTATAAGACTCGTGCGACTGCACGTGAAATGGTACAAGGCGGCAAAGTGCATTATAATGGACAGCGTACAAAAGCGAGTAAAATAGTAGAAGTTGGCGCAAACATAAAACTTGCACAAGGAGTAGATGAAAAGCTGATAACTATACTCTCAGTGCTTGAAAAACGCCAAAGCGCCCCCATTGCACAGACCATGTATCAAGAATCTGATGCCAGTATTGCTAAACGCGAACAGAACAGCATCGCACGCAAAAATAACAGCTTTTTTGCCCCCCATCCGGATAAAAAACCGGATAAAAAGCAAAGACGCGAACTTTTAAAAATGAAATCAAGTTAGGTATAGCCGCTCATGCAACAAGATTTACTTCACCGTTATTTATTCAACGAACTAGATGTTCGTGGCGAACTCGTACAAATCGAGAGTGCTTATAATGAAATGATTGCCGACCATAATTACCCAGATCCTGTTAAAGCATTACTTGGTGAGTTACTCGTTGCAACCTGTTTACTTACTGCTACCTTAAAGTTTGAAGGTGAAATTGCTGTACAGCTTCAAGGTGATGGCCCAGTTAAATATGCAGTTATAAATGGTGATGACAAACAAAACATGCGTGGTATTGCGCGCCTGCAAAGCGAAATTACGGGCACAACTGTAAAAGAGCTTATTGGCCAAGGCTATATGGTAATCACTATTACCCCTGAAAAAGGTGAACGCTACCAGGGTATAGTGCCGCTAGAGCATGATACTCTTAGTGAATGTATCGAAAGTTACTTTGAGCAGTCAGAGCAGCTAAAAACACGCCTTTGGTTTGCAACCGACACAACAGAAGGTAGCGCAAAAGCATGTGGTCTATTTTTACAAGTACTCCCAGTTGATAAACAAAAATCAATTGAAGACTTTGCACACCTAGAAGCATTAAGTAACACGATTAAAAATGAAGAGTTGTTACACTTAGATGCGAACACTGTTCTTACACGTCTTTATCACGAAGATAATCCTCGCGTATTTGAACCTCAAGCGATTAAATTCAAATGTGGTTGCAGTCGTGATAAAACAATTACTGCACTTGTTAATATTGGACAAGAAGAACTACTCAAAGATGTAGCTGAGAAAGGGACTGTTAACATTAACTGCCATTACTGTTTAAAAGAGTATGTTTTTAACGAACAAGACATAAAAAGCATTTTCAACTAAATGTTCAGCTTCATCTATATATAGTAATTAAAGCCGCAAAATATGCGGTTTTATATTATAAAAAGATGATACCGGTGTCATATTTTCTGCTAATTTCATGACACCGGTATCATTGAAATTATTCATGTTTTTTCTTAAATATATGTGTTTTTAGGGGCTTTGCGGGCTCGAATATCTTAAAACCTTCTGTTACTATAATTTCAGTTTAAGGGCACTGATAACCCCAGAGCTATCCGTTCAAACTCTCACACATAGTTAGGTATAAACATGACTACAGGCGCTACACGTTTTGTCGATTTAACCGCAGCTGAACTTGTCGAGCATGCGATCCGCCGTGGCGAAGGTACTTTAGCCGCAAATGGTGCTTTTGTTGCAATTACAGGAAAACGAACTGGCCGTTCACCAAAAGATCGTTTTATTGTACAAGAAGCGACAACTCAAGATGACATTCAATGGGGCAACGTTAACCGCCCATTTAATGCAGAAAAATTTGACGCATTATGGGCTCGCGTAGAAGCACATGTTCAAAGTAATGACCACTTCACCTCTCACCTAGAAGTTGGCGCTGACCCTGAGCATTATTTACCTGTAGTCGTAACTACAGAAACAGCGTGGCACCATATTTTTGCCAAAAACATGTTTATCGAACCACAAAACTATAACGCCTCAAACTTACCACAATGGCAAGTAATGAACGTTCCTTCGTTTGTATGTGAGCCGGAACGTGATGGCACAAATAGCGATGGCACCGTTATTATTAACTTTGCACAGCGTAAAGTATTACTAGCAGGTATGCGCTACGCCGGTGAAATGAAAAAATCGATGTTTTCTGTACAAAACTTCCTACTACCAGCAAAAGGTGTATTACCAATGCACTGTTCTGCTAACGTTGGTGAAGCAGGCGATACAGCATTATTCTTCGGTTTATCTGGTACGGGCAAAACAACTCTTTCAGCAGATCCTACTCGCTTTTTAATTGGTGATGACGAACACGGTTGGGCACCTGGAAGCGTGTTTAATATTGAAGGCGGTTGCTATGCTAAATGTATCGACCTGTCACAAAAGAACGAACCTGTGATTTGGAATGCAATTCGCTTTGGTACTATTTTAGAGAATGTAGTGCTAGATGAGAAGGGCGTTCCTGATTTTCACGATACAAGCCTTACTCAAAACAGCCGTGCAGCATACCCACTTGAACACGTTGAAAAACGTAAAGTAGAAAACCGCGCAGGCGAACCAAAAGCAGTTGTATTTTTAACCTGTGATGTAAGCGGTGTATTACCACCGGTATCTGTTCTTAGCGAAGAAGCGGCTGCTTTTCACTTCTTAAGTGGATACACAGCTAAAGTTGGCTCAACTGAGATTGGCTCTACTAGCGATATTGAATCAACATTCTCAACCTGTTTTGGTGCACCATTTTTCCCACGCCCTGCTGGTGTTTACGCTGAGCTTCTTATGAAGCGTGTACGCGAGTTTGGCGCTAAAGTGTACCTTGTGAATACAGGTTGGACTGGCGGCCCTTACGGTACAGGCAAGCGCTTTGATATTCCAACTACTCGCGCAGTAGTTGATGCTATTGTATCTGGTAAATTAACAGGCGTTGAAACTCAACATATTGATGTTTTAAACCTAGATGTGCCAGTTGCCGTTCCGGGTGTAGATACAAACTTACTTAACCCTATTAATACGTGGGAAGATAAAGCTAAATACAATGAATATGCAGCAAAACTTGCCGTAGACTTCACTGAGAACTTTGCTAAGTACGACGTATCAGATGATATAAAAAATGCAGGACCTAAAGCTTAAATAAACTTTAAGATTGTATTTTAACGCCAGCCTTGAGCTGGCGTTTTATTTTTTAAATATGCATTGTAAGAAGTGCGACAAAATGTCGCACTTTTCTTCTCTAAAACACTATAAAATACCTAATAATTATTGTTTAAGTACACTCACTTATTACGGCTACTTTATTCATGCTTCCAAAGCTTTCTTGGCAAAAGATATTTAGACGATTACACCTTTATTTAGGTTTATCAATAGGGTTTTTACTCACTGTTATTGCATTCTCTGGCTCAGTATTAATATATTACCCACAAATAGATTCACAACTGAACCTCACTAAAGTAAATATAAAGCATACAGACAAAGTCGACTGGGATTTGGCATACAAAAACTTAAAAACGGCTTTTCCAGATAAGTATGGGCCCTGGCGGCTTGAGGTAACAGATGACAATTCAATCATACCGGCTCGTTACTATAACCCTGTAGAAACACAAAATCGTGAATTTGCAACCTTAATGATTTGGCTCTCAAATGATAAATATAAAGTAATTCGAAAAGATTACTGGGGCGATTATTTTGTTACATGGTTATATAACCTGCACTTTTCATTACTCACAGGAAGTACCGGTATTATAATTGTGGGGTATATAGGCATTGCCACATTAATCCTTCTCATATCTGGGTTATTAGCGTGGTGGCCAAAAAAAGGTCAATGGATAAAATCGTTAAAATTTAAACGTCGCAGTTCTAAAATAGGCCTACTTTATGACTGGCATAAATTAATTGGTTTAAGCTTGTGCATCCCATTATTAGCTCTAACGATTACAGGGATTATGCTTGCTATTCCAAAGCAGACAGATCCTATATTAACCGCTTTAGTTAGCGATATAAACTCCCCTTCAAAAACACAAATACAACCGAGTAAACAATCTAATATTCCTTTATTGCAAGCGATACTAATAGCTAAAAAAGCATTACCGGGTGCGCGTTTAGCTTGGATTGAAACACCATCAAACTTAAATGCGATTTACAGATTTAGATTTCAAACTGTAAACGATCCTTCTTATCGCTTTCCACATAGCTATATAGAGGTTAATGCTCTTACAGGGAAGTTAGAGAGCATGTTTAATATAGATAAACAAAGTACGGCTAGTAAAATTAAAAACTGGATACACCCTCTACATGACGGCAGCATTGGCGGTAACATTTTAAAAGTCATTTGGATGTTGAGTGGCTTCGGATCTGCAGCATTGTTCTTTATTGGCATATATAGATGGTTAATTAGAACCAGGAGAGTATAAAATAAACTTTAGTTTAAGGAGTACACAAAACACTTTTTAGTAAGTCTTGTCGATAGTTTTTAATATAAAGTATATGGCCTTAGTTAATCTTAGGGTTAAAAATTAATAACGCTCAGTACATATGAAATTAAAGCAGCCCCTAACCGCTTATCTGGCTATAAAACAATTAATGAATGCTGGTAGATAACGTGGCTAGTTTACACAGGCACTCCATAAGTACTATTAAATATCATGCCCTTTAGATTTAAGTTCATGTGTAAAACCTCTGTATCAATCTCTACCTAACTATTTTCATTCTCTTCAGTTAACCTACCCAAAGCGTATATAAAGGCTTAAAGGTCATGTTCAATACTTATAACAAGACCAGATAGTTAAAGCTTTTATATTAGGTAAGATGTTAAACCAATTGGTATTATTTACCCACAGTACAAATGCTACCACTCATTGTTGAGCGAAGGTTTTTTATGCTTTTTACGGGAGTCGCAACGCTCGCCCGACCTACGTGATGGGAGTTGATGTGAGAGAGTGTTAAGTGTGCACATTTCACTTTTCTGCAGACGTAAAAAAGCCCGACTATTTATAGTCGGGCTTTCTACAATGTGAAGCCGGTGCGCTACGCAGTAGGATGTCGTAGTGCCCACAGCGGTGGAGAGCCACAGTGAAATGCTACACTATCTTTGTGTCGCGATATGAGTGTGTGTTAATTGCGCACATTTTACTTTTCTGCAGACGTAAAAAAGCCCGACTATTTCTAGTCGGGCTCTCTACAATTTGAAGCCTGGTAATGTCCTACTTTCACATAGCAAATGCTACACTATCATCGGCGCTGTTTCGTTTCACTACTGAGTTCGGCATGGAGTCAGGTGGGTCCAAAACGCTATTGTCACCAAGCAAATTTGGGCGTTAATACGTATTTCTGCGCACTAACTGAATTTGGAAAATATCTGATAATATTTTTTAAGTCTTTCTTTAAGTAATATCTACTTTAGTTATATTAACTTCTTCGCGTGTTTCACTATCACATAAAACGCGTTTGGCGTTGTATGGTTAAGCCTCACGGGTAATTAGTACAAGTTAGCTTAATGGCTCACACCACTTCCACATCTTGCCTATCAACGTTGTAGTCTTCAACGGCCCTTCAGAGACTTTAAAAGTCTAGTGAGAACTCATCTCGAGGCCTGCTTCGCGCTTAGATGCTTTCAGCGCTTATCAGTTCCGAACGTAGCTACCGGGCAATGCCATTGGCATGACAACCCGAACACCAGCGGTTCGTTCACTCCGGTCCTCTCGTACTAGGAGCAACCCCTCTCAATTCTCAAACGCCCACGGCAGATAGGGACCGAACTGTCTCACGACGTTCTAAACCCAGCTCGCGTACCACTTTAAATGGCGAACAGCCATACCCTTGGGACCGACTTCAGCCCCAGGATGTGATGAGCCGACATCGAGGTGCCAAACACCGCCGTCGATATGAACTCTTGGGCGGTATCAGCCTGTTATCCCCGGAGTACCTTTTATCCGTTGAGCGATGGCCCTTCCATTCAGAACCACCGGATCACTATGACCTACTTTCGTACCTGCTCGACGTGTCTGTCTCGCAGTTAAGCTGGCTTCTACCATTACACTAACCGTACGATGTCCGACCGTACTTAGCCAACCTTCGTGCTCCTCCGTTACTCTTTAGGAGGAGACCGCCCCAGTCAAACTACCCACCAGGCACTGTCCGTAACCCCGATTCAGGGGCCAACGTTAGAACATCAAAACTACAAGGGTGGTATTTCAAGGTTGACTCCACAACAACTAGCGTCGCTGCTTCAAAGTCTCCCACCTATCCTACACATGTAGGTTCAATGTTCAGTGCCAAGCTGTAGTAAAGGTTCACGGGGTCTTTCCGTCTAGCCGCGGGTACACAGCATCTTCACTGCGATTTCAATTTCACTGAGTCTCGGGTGGAGACAGCGTGGCCATGGTTACACCATTCGTGCAGGTCGGAACTTACCCGACAAGGAATTTCGCTACCTTAGGACCGTTATAGTTACGGCCGCCGTTTACCGGGGCTTCGATCAAGAGCTTCTCCCTAAGGATAACCCCATCAATTAACCTTCCGGCACCGGGCAGGTGTCACACCGTATACGTCATCTTGCGATTTTGCACAGTGCTGTGTTTTTAATAAACAGTCCCAGCCACCTGGTCACTGCGGCTCCCGTCCGCTTAGAGAGCAAGTCTCATCACAGATAGGAGCGTACCTTCTCCCGAAGTTACGGTACGATTTTGCCTAGTTCCTTCACCCGAGTTCTCTCAAGCGCCTTAGTATTCTCTACCTGACCACCTGTGTCGGTTTGGGGTACGATTCCATATAATCTGAAGCTTAGAGGCTTTTCCTGGAAGTATGGCATCAGCAACTTCATCACCGTAGTGACTCGTCTCGTGTCTCAGGTTTAGTGTTCGTCCGGATTTACCTAAACAAACGCCCTACTCACTTTCACATAGACTACCAACGCTATGCTTGCTTAGCCTGCTCCGTCCCCCCATCGCAATTATATCGAGTACAGAAATATTAATCTGTTTCCCATCGACTACGCCTTTCGGCCTCGCCTTAGGGGTCGACTTACCCTACCCTGATTAACATGGGATAGGAACCCTTGGTCTTCCGGCGTGGGAGTTTTTCACTCCCATTATCGTTACTCATGTCAGCATTCGCACTTCTGATACGTCCAGCATACCTCCCGGTACACCTTCAACCGCTTACAGAACGCTCCCCTACCACTCAGAATAAATTCTGAATCCGCAGCTTCGGTGCATAGTTTAGCCCCGTTACATCTTCCGCGCAGACCGACTCGACCAGTGAGCTATTACGCTTTCTTTAAAGGATGGCTGCTTCTAAGCCAACCTCCTGGCTGTCTGGGCCTTTCCACATCGTTTCCCACTTAACTATGACTTTGGGACCTTAGCTGGCGGTCTGGGTTGTTTCCCTCTTCACGACGGACGTTAGCACCCGCCGTGTGTCTCCCGGATATTACTTTACGGTATTCGGAGTTTGCAAAGGGTTGGTAAGTCGGGATGACCCCCTAGCCTTAACAGTGCTCTACCCCCGTAAGTATTCGTCCGAGGCTCTACCTAAATAGATTTCGGGGAGAACCAGCTATCTCCCGGTTTGATTAGCCTTTCACTCCTAGCCACAGGTCATCCCCTAACTTTTCAACGTTAGTGGGTTCGGTCCTCCAGTTGATGTTACTCAACCTTCAACCTGCCCATGGCTAGATCACCGGGTTTCGGGTCTATACCTTGCAACTAGTCGCCCAGTTAAGACTCGGTTTCCCTACGGCTACCCTATTCGGTTAACCTCGCTACAAAATATAAGTCGCTGACCCATTATACAAAAGGTACGCAGTCACCCAACAAGTGGGCTCCTACTGCTTGTACGTACACGGTTTCAGGTTCTATTTCACTCCCCTCACAGGGGTTCTTTTCGCCTTTCCCTCACGGTACTGGTTCACTATCGGTCAGTTGGGAGTATTTAGCCTTAGATGATGGTCCACCTATATTCAGTCAAAGTTTCACGTGCTCCGACCTACTCGATTTCACTTAAAATGTCTTTTCATGTACGGGACTATCACCCTGTATCGTGGCGCTTTCCAGCAGCCTTCCATTAACACATAATAAGCTTAAGGGCTGTTCCGATTTCGCTCGCCGCTACTTTCGGAATCTCGGTTGATTTCTTTTCCTACGGGTACTTAGATGTTTCAGTTCTCCGCGTTCGCCTCGTTAACCTATGTATTCAGTTAACGATACCTGCAAGCAGGTGGGTTTCCCCATTCGGAAATCCTAGTCTCAAGCGCTTTTTACTAGCTTGACTAGGCTTATCGCAAGTTAATACGTCCTTCATCGCCTCCAACTGCCAAGGCATCCACCGTGTACGCTTAGTCACTTAACCATACAACCCAAACGGGTCTTTGTTTTGTGACAGTTTAACTTCGCCAGAAGTCAATATTGAATACTAAAGTAGATACCAATCAATCAACTCATAAGAGTTAATTAAATGGCACTCAATGGTACTGCTACCATTGTTTTTTTACTTTTGAAAACTCTTGATAAATACAATGTATCTATCAGAATTTTATTATCAGCTTTTCCAAATTTTTAAAGAGCATATTAATTAGCTATCCCAAAGGGACAAGCACTAATTAACAATCATCTGTGTGGACACTACGAACAAATAAGTTCTAAATCGTATAAGGAGGTGATCCAGCCCCAGGTTCCCCTAGGGCTACCTTGTTACGACTTCACCCCAGTCATGAATCACTCCGTGGTAAACGTCCTCCCGAGGGTTAGACTATCTACTTCTGGAGCAACCCACTCCCATGGTGTGACGGGCGGTGTGTACAAGGCCCGGGAACGTATTCACCGCGTCATTCTGATACGCGATTACTAGCGATTCCGACTTCATGGAGTCGAGTTGCAGACTCCAATCCGGACTACGACGCACTTTAAGTGATTCGCTTACCTTCGCAGGTTCGCAGCACTCTGTATGCGCCATTGTAGCACGTGTGTAGCCCTACACGTAAGGGCCATGATGACTTGACGTCGTCCCCACCTTCCTCCGGTTTATCACCGGCAGTCTCCTTAGAGTTCTCAGCATTACCTGCTAGCAACTAAGGATAGGGGTTGCGCTCGTTGCGGGACTTAACCCAACATCTCACAACACGAGCTGACGACAGCCATGCAGCACCTGTATCAGAGTTCCCGAAGGCACCAAACCATCTCTGGTAAGTTCTCTGTATGTCAAGTGTAGGTAAGGTTCTTCGCGTTGCATCGAATTAAACCACATGCTCCACCGCTTGTGCGGGCCCCCGTCAATTCATTTGAGTTTTAACCTTGCGGCCGTACTCCCCAGGCGGTCTACTTAATGCGTTAGCTTTGAAAAACAGAACCGAGGCTCCGAGCTTCTAGTAGACATCGTTTACGGCGTGGACTACCGGGGTATCTAATCCCGTTTGCTCCCCACGCTTTCGTACATGAGCGTCAGTGTTGACCCAGGTGGCTGCCTTCGCCATCGGTATTCCTTCAGATCTCTACGCATTTCACCGCTACACCTGAAATTCTACCACCCTCTATCACACTCTAGTTTGCCAGTTCGAAATGCAGTTCCCAGGTTGAGCCCGGGGCTTTCACATCTCGCTTAACAAACCGCCTGCGTACGCTTTACGCCCAGTAATTCCGATTAACGCTCGCACCCTCCGTATTACCGCGGCTGCTGGCACGGAGTTAGCCGGTGCTTCTTCTGTCAGTAACGTCACAGCTAGCAGGTATTAACTACTAACCTTTCCTCCTGACTGAAAGTGCTTTACAACCCGAAGGCCTTCTTCACACACGCGGCATGGCTGCATCAGGCTTGCGCCCATTGTGCAATATTCCCCACTGCTGCCTCCCGTAGGAGTCTGGGCCGTGTCTCAGTCCCAGTGTGGCTGATCATCCTCTCAAACCAGCTAGGGATCGTCGCCTTGGTGAGCCATTACCTCACCAACTAGCTAATCCCACTTGGGCCAATCTAAAGGCGAGAGCCGAAGCCCCCTTTGGTCCGTAGACATTATGCGGTATTAGCAGTCGTTTCCAACTGTTGTCCCCCACCTCAAGGCATGTTCCCAAGCATTACTCACCCGTCCGCCGCTCGTCAGCAAAGTAGCAAGCTACTTTCTGTTACCGCTCGACTTGCATGTGTTAGGCCTGCCGCCAGCGTTCAATCTGAGCCATGATCAAACTCTTCAATTAAAAAGTTTTATGTCTTTCGACAGCTCAATGAATTCTGAATTTTTTAATATCTTTCGATATTGAATTGACTGTGCCGAATAATTACCGAAATAACTATTCTGTTGGTCACTCAGTTTTCAATTGAGACTCTAATTTGTTTGCCTCGCTACCTAAGTAGTTTGGCTGTTAGAACTCAATCTGTACGAGTGCCCACACAGATGATTGCTTTATATTGTTAAAGAACGTTGCGATTATAAAGTTGAACTTTATCTCGCTAGGGCTGCGCATATTACGCTTTCCTATCTTTTGTCAACACTTAAATTTAAACTTTCTAAAAAGATTCAGTTTAAGTTTCATTTAACTCTCTGAGTAGTTCGTGCCTCGCCATGCGTTGTCCGCTGCGCGTCGCCATATCCCATCTCAGTGGGGTCGCATTATAGGGAGATCCGAAAACAGATCAACCCTTTTTTGAAGAAAACTTGAAATAATATGCTGTTCGCTGAATATTCATGCCAAACACTACAAAACCTATGCTTAATTTACGTTTTAATTACTTTATTAAGTAATTTAATGTAAAAAGCCCAGTGAAAATCACTGGGCTTTTGCTAAATAATAATTGTTTCGTCCTGAAATGTGTTTACACATTTAGGATTTATTATGACCAAGTCAAATAATACACTGATCAAAGGAACACAACGAGATTATTCATTAGGCTTTAAATTACAAGTTGTTGTAGTGGTACAGTGATTTTGGCCACCCATTAAGAAAGAAATGTTATGCTAACTAAGCATACAAATTTGGGTGAAAAAATGACGAAATTAAAACGCGCAACATATTCAGCGGCAATTAAATTAGAAACGGCTCAGCTTGTAGTAGACCAAGGTTATACGCAAGAAGACGCAGCAAAAGCGATGGGGGTGGGTAAATCAACCGTAAGTAAGTGGGTTACTCAATTAAAGCTAGAACGCAATGGTCAGTCACCATCAGCTTCACCAATGACGCCCGAACAAATTGAAATCCGTGAACTTAAAAAGTAAATCCAACGCATTGAATTAGAAAAGGATATATTAAAAAAGGCTACCGCTCTCTTGATGTCCGACTCCCTGAACAATTCTCGTTAATCGAGAAGTTAAATCAACGAGAGCGTTATCCAATTAGTCTGCTGTGTAGCGTATTCAATGTGCATCGCAGCAGCTATAAGTACTGGGCCATACGGGATACAGCGCCGACACCTGAGCAAGCAAGGTTAGAGGCTGAAGTAAAAGCAATACATGCGATGAGTGGTGGTTCAGCAGGGGCACGGACAATCGCAGCGATAGCAACGAACAATGATTTTGAATTGAGCCGTTATCGTGCAGCTAAGCTAATGGTTAAATTAAAGCTCGAAAGCTGCCAAGTACCTCAACATTCATATAAACGTGGTGGTAATGAACACCTTGAAATCCCAAACCTGCTTGATAGACAGTTTGATGTTGTTGAGCCGGATACCGTGTGGTGCGGTGATGTGACGTATATTTGGACAGGCAATCGCTGGGCTTATTTAGCCGTGGTTATTGATTTATTTGCACGCAAAGTGGTTGGCTGGGCAATGTCGTTGTCACCAGATACTAATTTAACGCTAAAAGCGCTTGAACTCGCATATGAAAGCAGAGGGAAACCGACAGGACTCATGTTCCATTCAGACCAAGGTAGCCATTATACAAGTTTAAAATATCGCCAACGTTTATGGCGCTATAAAATCACACAAAGTATGAGTAGACGTGGAAATTGTTGGGATAATGCGCCAATGGAGCGATTTTTTAGAAGCTTTAAGACGGAATGGATGCCAAAGATTGGATATGGAAACTTTATAGACGCTAAATATAGCGTAAGTGATTACATAAATGGATATTACAACAATGTTAGGCCGCATCATTATAATGCCGGTTTAGCACCAAATGAATCTGAGGTTAGATATCAAGATTCTAAAACTGTGTCCAAAATTAGTTGACCACTACATGTCGACGCTGTAGAAAAAGGCGATATGACTTATAAACAAGCCCAATAAAATTATGGCATACAAGGTCGTTCAATTGTACTTACTTGGTTAAGAAAACACGGTAAGGTGGTTTGGACTCAATCACCTAAGATGACTATGCCAGCATCACTTAAAGCTAAAGAAAGCCCCGCTCCAAAAATCAAACGCCTCGAACGAGAGCTTGAAGATAAGCATTTACGTAACCTGTTACTCAATGAAGTGGTTAATATTCTTGACGCTGAGTATGGGACAAGCCTTCGAAAAAGTATATTGCCAAGGAGCAAGAAGCCTTCAAAAGCAAAAAATAGTTAGCTTAGAACGTGCTTGCAAGCAGCTTGGTATAACCAGACAAGAGATATATCAACGAGAGAGCAGAGCTAAATTGCGTGCTAGTGAATTAGCACCAGTTAAAGCGATGGTATTGGAAATACGACGCTTTATGCTGCGTTTAGGTGGAATAAAATTATACTTTCTACTTAAACCCAAATCCATAGAGCAAGGCATAAGTTTAGGTCGAGACGCTTTCTTTAGTTACTTGAGAAATTAACATTTATTGGTTAAACCTAAGCGTAGTTATACAAAAACTACTTTAACTACTTTTAGTAAACATTGGATGAAAAAGCATCCTAACTTGCTTAAAGATATGCAACCATCGAGGCCAGAAGAGGTTTTGTAAGTGATATAACCTACGTTCAATCAGCGCAAGGTGTTCACTATCTATCGCTAGTAACTGATGCGTATAGTCGCAAAATTATGGGTTATGAACTCAGTGATGAAATGAAGGCGACAGATGTTGTTAAAGCATTAGATATGACAATCAATAATCGTCAGTATCAATGTAGTACGATTCATCATTCAGATAGAGGATTGCAGTATTGCTCGCAGGTATATCAAGTAAAGCTTAATGAAAATGGCATTATTCCATCAATGACCGATGGCTATGATTGCTATCAGAATGCACTGGCGGAGTGTATTAACGGCATATTGAAGCAGGAATTCTTACTCTATAAATGTCAAAACCTAGAAGAGCTAAAGCAGCTCGTCGATGAATCAATATTGATATACAATGAAATGAGGCCGCATTTGAGTTTTGGAATGAAAACACCAAACCAAGTGCATAAAAAAGACCAGGAGCAAAAGCTACTGGCCTTCAATTAAAACCGTCAACGTATTTTAGGACGGGACAAGGATGTTTTGAGTCAAATATTAATGGTGGGCAATATGGTAGGCTTAGCAATCATCAAAAAGACTGACTGGTGGACAATTGGTTTATATGAAACACATTACAGCAAAACAAATTCAAGCATTCGTTAAAGATGAATCTAAACGTCATCCAATAGGAGGGGTTATATTTAGTAGTTCGCAAGGCGGCTACTCCTCATTGGATGTTACGTTACTCATCTAATGGAAAAAGAAAAGAGATTACGATAGGACAGTACCCTTTCGTTGGCAAATGCCAGATCAGATGCTGCAATTAAAAAGAAGAAAGTTAATAGTGTTGAATCGCCCCGAGTTCATTGGAGAACAGTTTGTTTAAGCCAAGCTACTTTACCTGACTCATTTAAATTGTCATAGTAATCAGTTTCATATTTAGCTGGTGAAACATATCCAATTGAAGAAAATAAGCATTGATTATGAAGCCAATTAATCCACTCTAAAGTTGCTTATTCAACAGCATCAACATTTTTATAAGGTCCATTCCTGCGAATAATTTCTGTTTTAAATAAGCCATTTATTGTTGCAGCCAATGAATTATCATAAGTATCACTCACACTGCCTACAGATGTTTGAATACCTGCTTCAGCAAGTCGTTCTGTATATATTATGGACAAATATTGACTTCCTTTATCGCTATGGTGAATAAGTCTTTTTGGATCCTCATGATCCCAAATAGCTTGCTCTAACGCATCAAGAATGAGACCAGTGTGCATCGTCGTTGATACACGCCAACCTACAATGTATCGTGAGAATACGTCTATCACGAAGGCCATGTAAAAAAATCTGCTCACGTAGCGACATAGGCAATATCAGCCACTCACAGTTGATTAGGTTGCTCTGCCGTAAATTGACGATTAACTAAGTCCTTTGGCTTATCTTGTTGTTCATCTAATATCGTTGTTTTACATACTTTACCGCGACGAGCACATTGGATACTCATACCTCACATTAGTCGCTCTACGGTGCAACGGGCAACTTGGTGACCGTCAAGTTGTCGTTGTTTCCATATTTTTCTTGCCCTATAAAACTGACATATTATCCTCCCACACTTGGCGAATGAGTATCATCAGCTCAGCACCACGCTTTTTGCGGTAAGATAGTCGCTCAGGCTGCCTCTATCGCTGTTTGCGAGCGTAATACGTTGAACATGCAATAGACAATTCATTGCAAATTGACTCGATACTGTAATGCTCACGACAAGCATCTATAAAAGTCACGCTTATTTCTATTTGCGGTCGAGCTCCGCTTGGGCGAAAAAAGTCGCAGCTTGCCTTAAAATATCATTCTTTCGCTTTAACCCTTTATTTTCACGCTCTAAAACAAAAAGTCGTTCTTCAGCTGATTGAATGTTAGATGATGGTTTTGATGGTTTTGATGGTTTTGATGGTTTTGATGGTTTTGATGGTTTTGATGGTTTTGATGGTTTTGATGGTTTTGATGGTTTTGATGGTTTAGATGGTTTTGATGGTTTAGACGGTTGAGCTTGAGACTTCTTAACCCATGCTCCAAGTATTTCTGGAGTACACCCCAGTTTATCTGAAATCGATACGAGTGCAGCCTAAAAAGAGGGACATTCATGCTGCTGTGTAATAACAAGCCTAATTGCATGTTCAAGAAATTCTGATGTATAGCGATTTGATTTTTTCATAGTTCCAATTTCTCAAGTTATTGAGTCTCTAGCAAACACGGAGCGATCCAGTGTTGATAAACTTAATCATTGCACAAGAAAACGAGGGGGTATAAAACCCCTTATGAATTATTTATAGGACAGTCAACAAAACTGGTGAACTGTATAAACAATTGCACTTATTACTTGAATTCAAGATTCGATAACCCTCCTGTACTTGGCTTCAAATCGGGTGAGCTTAAAATCACTTGTAACGCAGCATCGTAATAACTCAAGATCTGCTCACGTGCAACTTGGTCAAAAACACGGTTCTCAAAGCTCAGCCTAAGCCCTAGCTCCCCTTGCTCCCGGCGGTGTATATAAACACATTCCCAGATATAGCTAGAAGTATTGTTTCCATTAGCAGCACCATCATCGCCTTTGCTGTGGTTTACTTGAAAGTCTACATAATTAAACAGGCAACCTGAAAAATCTAGCAATAACGTTTGTTGTAGTTGTGCCACCGGATATTGCCTATGCTCCCAACTGTCCTTTTGCAGGAGGTCGACTAAGTTAACAAGTTCACGCCAACTTTTTCTGTTTGTATCTACCGTCAAAGGCAGAGGGTTCAGAAACAGACCAATTGCTGTATCACCGCCATTAACCTCTAGCCGGCCATGGCGAACGATAGAGCTGGTAATTTTGTCGGTACCGTTAACCTTTGCCAGTACCCACATATGAGCAGCCAAAACAATACTTCGCGGCGACACCCCCATTGAGGCTGCCGTATTTTCAAGTTGGTCATGTAAAATAGACAGGTCATTGCTGATCCTGTAGATGTCCTTTGCAGTTTTTCCTGTCCAAGTAGGTAACTCAGCATTAGCAAGGTGGCTTTGCCAAAAGGTATAGGACTCGTTGCTTTGTAAAGCTTGCATTTCGGCTGCAATGTACGTATTAAACTTCAAAGTTTCAGGCTGACCCTGAGCCCCATTCCCTTCCACATAGTCCTCATAACGCTGAATAAACTCAGGCAACAACATGGACGCACTCCATCCATCTAAAATGGAATGGTGATTGGCAAAAGTGAAGGCGCATTCGTTATTACCATAGATATGTACCGTCATTCGCCACAAAGGAATACTGGTATCAAATCGACGTTGTGACTCAACTTTAAACCAGGCAGCATAATCATCTTCTATTGACTCGAATGTTCGACCTTGCCAATTAACAACTTGGATCGCCCCCTTGTAGTCGCGTAACACACACTGCACAGGCTCTTCATTTGAAAAGTCAAATACCGTTCGCAATATAGCGTATTGCTCAACCATATCCTGCCATGCAGCCAGGAATAACTTCTCATCCCACGGCGAATTCATTTTTTCTGACATTATATCGTGATAGCTTCCATGTAATTGACTGTGATCTATAAATACCCTTTGTAGATAAGAAAGTGGATAAGCATCTTCGTAGGCTTTTGTGTCTATAGCCTCTTTTGTTTTGTCATTGAGCAATGCAAATGGGGCAACTTGCGCAGTGATATTCTGACATTCAATGCTGTCGCTGCTTATCGCCATCGCAAGCTCCGCAACTGTTTGATTTGTAAATAAGTCCTTTACGCTAAAAAGTATTCCCTTTTCTTTGGCAAGTGCAACAAGGCGAACCGCCAAAATTGAGTCACCACCCACACTAAAGAAATTATCTGTAATACCAATAGCCGACTCTTTCAATACGATTTGCCATATCTGGCAAAGTTGCACCTCTAATTCATTGGTAGGTGGCATATAGTCTTGTTCAATACTATATTCCGGCTCAGGTAAAGCTTGCCTGTCAACTTTACCTGTTACTGTTATTGGGAAGTGCCTTAATACAACAAATGCCGATGGCAGCATATAATGCGGTAACCTAGTTTTTAAGTCGTTCCTTACAGCCTTGATAAACGATGCATCAGTGGGTTGCTGATGGCCTGACTTTTGTAGATAAGCCACCAGCCTTTTATCCCCTAGCGCTGCTTCCTTAACTAATATTAAGGCTAGTTTGACATTAGGGTGTTTGTTTAATTCAGCTTCAATCTCGGGTAACTCTATGCGAAAACCGCGTATCTTTACTTGGTGATCTACTCGGCCTAAAAACTCTAGTGTACCGTCACTTAACCAACGAGCCTGATCCCCTGTCTTATAAAGTCTTCCGCTCCTAGTAAATGGGTTGGCAATAAATTTTTCATCAGTCAGTTTAGGCTGATTCAAGTAACCGCGGGCAAGGCCTTCCCCACCTATGAGCAGTTCACCTGAAACCCCTGCTGGCTGCAGCTGGCTTTCGCTATTAAGAATATATAAGGACGTATGGGCAAGCGCACTACCTATAGGAATAACAGAGTCCTCGGCTATATCTTTTTCTGTTACATCAGCATAGCTCACATCAATAATTGATTCTGTTTGGCCATAGATATTCATGCAGCGGGCATCGCGAGAAACCACTTTTTTTAAATTTATAAGGTCTTTCCCGTACCAACTTTCAGAGCCAACCAGTATGTAACGTAGGACACTCAAAGTTTCCTTTTTACTCAGTAAGTACTCTGTCATCATTCTAAGAACAGCTGGCACAAAGTCGCCGAAACTAACCTGTTCTTCTTGCATTAAAGCTACTAGCTCCTCTGGTGTAAGCAGTGTTTCTTTGCTCGAGATAACAAGTTTGCCACCTGTCAATAATGATTTTACCATATCACCTAAGCAGATATCTACAGTGATCCCTGCCATTTGTATAACGCAAGGAGGTTGTTGATACAGTGAGAAAACTTGATCCCACCCATGCAAGCGTACCATCATGGACCGATGCTCAACCATTACCCCTTTGGGTTTACCAGTGGAACCAGATGTAAATACGATATAAGCGAGATTGTTAGGCGTTAGGCCGATGTTTTTTCGCCCGATGTTACCACAAGCCCTTGTGCAGGCCTTAGCTGTTAACGCGTCAACATCTATTACGTGGAGACCGCGCCTAATTGAATTAATGGTATCGACGAATGCTTTTTCGGTAACGAGGTTATTTATTTTTGTTTCATCTAATAAAGCGTTAAGGCGCTCTACTGGAAAGCTGATATCAAGTGGAACATACGCCGCACCTGACTTTAAGATACCTAAAATACCCACAACCATGAATTGAGAACGTTCCAGGTAAATGCCCACATGGGACTCCGGACCAACTCCCTGTTCACGTAAATGGTGGGCGAGTGCATTGGCTTGTTGGTTCAATTCATTGTAAGTAAGCGTGAGGCTGTCAAAGACCACTGCAATCTTGTCTGGGTGTTTAGCTACTTGCAGCTCAAAAGCTTCATGTATACAAAGTTCATCTGTAAAAGGGGCTTTAAGTTGCTCATTTGATAGCCCCAGTACTTGCTTAATCGATTGGTCGAGTTGTTCAAACGAAAGTAGCGGTAAGCGATTTACAGGGTATGAGGGCGAGGTTATCGCGTTTTGAAGCAAGGTTTCAAATCCATTCATCATTTTAGTAATGGTATCTGGCTGGAATAAGTCAGTTGAAAACTCCCACTCCATCACAAAGCCATCTGTAACAGGAAGTGCTGTTAAGGTTAATTCAAACTGGGAAAACTCAGACTGATGCTCCAGGTGACCTAACGTGACATCAGGGAAGTTAATTTCCATATCATCACGATTACCTCTTCCCCAATCCTGGAAAGACAGCATCACTTGGCATAAAGGCGCGTAACTCATACTACGCTCTATTTGTAATTCATCGATTATCTTATCAAATGACAGCTGCTGGTGAGCATGCGCATCTAAAATGGTTTGCTTGCTGGCTTCGATTAAATCGCCGAAACTTTGCTCTCCTGAAAATGTTAAGCGCAGCGGCAATGTGTTAACAAAAAAGCCGACTAACGGCGCTAACTGTGCTTTTTCCCTATTTGCGATTGGCGTACCAATAACAATATCATTTTCACCACTGTAACGTGATAAGAAGTAACTAAATGCTGCATGCACAACCATGAATAAAGTGGCATTGTGGGAATGTGCTAATGCCTCTAATCCATGCTTTATGTCAGCGCCAATATGCTGCCTAAGCGTAGCGCCTCGGCTTGAAATTTGCTGCGGACGGGTATGATCTAAAGGCAATGCATGAAGCTTTGGAGCAGCCTGTAGCTTGTTTTTCCAATAACTCAGGTGGTTTTCCAATACGTCATCTTTTAAGTAGTTGCGTTGCCATCGAGCATAGTCTGCATACTGAAGACCTAGCGCTGGAAGTGGATCATCCTGTTTGTCCAGGTAAGCGCAATAATAAGTCTCTAACTCTTGAACAATAATGTTCATCGACCAGCCATCAGTATTAATGTGATGCATACTGCCCAACAAAACAAACCGCTCAGCTTCTTCCTGAACTAAGAAAAGGCGCAACATAAGATCCTGACTTAGATTAAACGGCTTTTGCGATTCCTCGGAAATTAGCCTGTCCAACTCGCCTTTTTTGTTGGCTGCATCTTGAATATCAATCACAGGCAACTGAAACGGTTGGTGCTTGCGAACAACCTGATAAACCTGATCTGCATCTTTTATAAATACAGTTCGCAAACTTTCATGGCGTTGCACAATTTTATTAAAAGCATACTGCATTGCAGCCACATTCAGTGAACCATTAAAAACCATGGTCATTGGAATATGGTATTGCAAGCTTTCCCCTGCCATTTGGTCAAGCACCCATAAACGCTGCTGTGCAAATGAAGGGGGAGCAATATCCTTATTGGTGCTGATTTTCAGGTTTTCATACAGTATCTTAATGTCAGCCTTGTTTTTCTGTAGCTTTTGTTTGATGTCATCGGTCAACGCTCCCTTAGCCGCATTTACTGATAACTTGTCATCTTGTAATGAGATAATTATATCCAGCTCTTGGGCTTCGACCAGAAACGGAAGTAAGCTCATAGTTCAAACTCCTCACGTTCACTAGCGGACACTTGTTGAGCGTTTGCTATTAACTCAGGGTTGCTGCCATCTTCCTTACTGAGTGTTGTTGCTAGGTCAACCTCAACTGCAAACTGGCGCAAGTTTTCGGTATTGAATAAAGTGGATACCGGCAGCTCAACATTAAACTCCTGACTGATCTGAGCAAGTAACTTGGTTGCTAATAAGGAGTGGCCACCCAGGTGGAAAAAGTTACCAATTACACTTACTGGAGCATCTAACTGCAACACGCTTTGCCAAAGCTGTGTTAGCTTCTCTTCCGTTGGCGTTTCCGGTGCGACATACTCAATTGATTCATTGGCATAAGTCGGAGCCGGTAAGGTGGAGCGGTCAATTTTACCATTGTTGTTAAGGGAGAACTTATCCACGATGACAAAGGCAGCCGGCAACATAAAATCAGGTAGCTTGCCCTTAACATGGGATTTTAACCGTATTTCTAGCTCGGTATCTGCTTGCTGGATCATTGCACCATTAGTCGTGACGTAAGCGACCAATCGTCTATCACCAGGCGCATCCTCTCTAATCATAACAAGTGCCTCAGCGACATCAGGGTGTGCAGACAGGCAAGCTTCAATTTCACCTAACTCAATGCGAAAGCCTCTTAGTTTTACTTGATTGTCGGCACGGGATACAAAGACAAAATTACCATCAGGTAACTTTCGAACGAGATCCCCAGAGCGATAAAGACGCGCACTTGGCTCATCATTATATGGGTGTTGGATAAACTTTTGCTGGTCAATGTTGACAGAATTGAGGTAGCCCTTAGCGAGCCCTGCACCACCAATGCATAACTCACCAATTGCGCCATCTGGCAAGATTTGCAAGTCGGAAGATAAAACCCATAACTCAACACCATTTATCGGCTTTCCAATAGGTAAAATATCGATGGGATCGAAATCACTACTCACTGTATGGCAAGTGGTGAATGTGGTATTTTCTGTTGGGCCGTAACAATGAATAACCTGTATTCCTGGCAAGGCTTTAACCATCTTTTGAATTGCATATGGTGAAGTCACTTCACCGCCAACAAGCACCTGTAAACCGATCCAGTCCGGCTCTGCGGGATCCGATGAACCATCTAATACACTCGCCCATTGCTCAAATAGTGCTGTAGTAATAAACAGAGTGTTAACCTGACGTTGTAAGATAAGCTTATTTAGTATTTGTATATCGATATAATCTGATGGGTATAGGCTTAATTGTCCGCCATTTAACAGCGCCCCCCATACCTCAAATGTCGTCGCATCAAAGCTGATAGAGGAAATTTGTAGCATCTTGGTATGTTCATTGAGTGCAACGTAACCGGCGTCAAGCACTAGGCGCAATACCCCTAACTGGTTAACCATTACGCCCTTAGGCTGCCCCGTCGAACCAGAGGTATAGTTAATATAAGCCAAACTCTGCGTGTTAATGTCAGTGATGTTTAGATCAGTAACAGGTTTAGCAAGTAATGCCATCAACACCTGGATATCATCGACACAAATACATATCTGTTGGTTGCTGCCCAGTGGAAGCTTACTTACAATCGCCTGTTGAGAAAGCACAACCTTTACCCCTGAGTCTTTTAACATATAGGTTAAGCGTGTTTCAGGATAGTTGGGGTCAAATGGTACATATGCACCACCTACCTTCAAAATCGCTAATATTGAAACAATGAGATCAGGGCAACGGGTAAAACTGACGCCAACCAACTCCCCTGGAACAACTCCCTGCTGAATGAGGTAGTGTGCAAGCTGATTAGCTTTAGCATTTAATTCAGCATAGCTTATAGTGCCCTGTTCAGAGATGACGGCAGGCGCATCCGGAGACTTACGGGCAAATGATTCAAATGTCCCGCTTATACTTAAGCTTGGATCAATTACCGTTTGACGATCTACGCTTGCTTCTTGCTGCATATGTTGCCGCTGCGAAACTGAAACAAGTGGTAGTGACAATACTGGGCTCTTTGGCGACGCCGTGATATGGCTTAGCAATACCTCAAAAGCACTGGCCAAAGCACTTATAGTCGAACTTGAAAACAACTTAGGGTTGTACTCCCAGTCACAATTTAACCGCCCGTCCTTATCTTCAATATTCAAGGTGATATCAAATTTGGCTATGCGCATGTTTTCAGCAAGCGGTGTAAATGTTAAGCCATCAAAATCAAAGTCAGGTATTTGGTTGTTTTGCAAAGAAAACATGACCTGAAAAAGAGGGGTGTAACTCTCGCTTCGCGCTGGATTCAGCGTTTCAACAAGGCTATCAAAAGGCACATCCTGGTTGGCATAAGCATCTAATGTATTTGCCTTAACTTGCTGAATATATTCTATAAAACTTGGGTTGCCTGTTAACCTTGTACGTAATGCAAGGGTATTGACAAAAAAGCCGATGAGGGGGAAAAGCTCAGCTTGGGTGCGATTGGCAATGGGAGTCCCGATCACAATATCTTTTTCGTTACTCCAACGGTTTAGTAACAGTGCAAAGGCGCCTTGCAATAACATAAACAAGGTACATTGCTGAGACTGGCATAAGTCCTTTATCGCAGTTGTTAGCTCGCCATCCAGAGTATATTGGTACAAGGCGCCATCTTGGGATGGCCGAGAAGGTCGAGGGTAGTCTAACGGCAAGCTATGCACTTCGGGCGCATCGGCCAAGGTGTCCTTCCAGTATGCTTGCTGCTTCTCTAATGCTTCATCTTTAATGGCGTTACGTTGCCAATTGGCAAAGTCTACATATTGAAATGCAAGTTCAGGTAGAGGATTTATCTGATTATTGTTGTACGCACGGTAAAGCGAATTTAGCTCTTGCAGCATGACACTGACAGACCAACCATCTGTGGCAATATGATGAATTGTGAACAATAGTAAACTTTCGTTTTCAGATTGTTTTATGAGCAAGATCCGCAACATTAGGTCTTCTGTGAGATTAAATGGCTTAGTTGCCTCGTCCAGAAGCTCCCCATTAATCTCACTCTTAGAGGACGCCATCTCTTTAATGTTCAACGCAAAATTAAATGACTCCTTTACGACTTGTAAAGGCTCCCCATCACGCTCAATAAAAACGGTTCTTAGGCTTTCATGACGCTCGATAACCGTTTTAAAAGCACGAGTTAATGCTTCAACATTTAAAGGGCCAACCAGCTTAAAGCCGCCTTGAACGTGATAACTCGCATTAGATCCTTTTAGCTTGTTAATGAACCATAACCTTTGTTGCGCAAATGAAAGTGGAACACCGCTGGCCTTCTCTTCTTTGGTGACACGTATCATCTGATTTTGCATCGTACTCGATTTAACGTGTTCCAATAATTGGGCTTTATGTTCTGTAATGGCATTTGCCACGTCTTGGGTAATGCACCCCTTTGCTGCATTTACCTTTAGCTGATCATCGGCTACTTCAAGTGCCACTTTTTTATCATTTAAAAAATTAACTAATGCTTGAAAATTCATACTACAAAATATCCGTTTTAAAAACTGTGATTAAATTAAGGTAATTAAGTGTGGTCATATTGCCAGACCTTCAGCGATCAATTGATAGTGCTTTAGTAAATCTTCAGCAGTTTCGGTAACAGTTAATAGCGTTAGCTCATCCAGCTCAAGCTCCTCAATCAGCTGGGTTAGCTTTTCACTCACTTGCGACTGGTTGCCAACAATCAAGGTGTCATTCATTTTCGACTCAATTTCAGGATCTTTTGATACCTCAATCAACTTTTCACTTTCTGCCATGGATGGGAATGGGATATTGTGACCGCCTCTCTCGGCAAGCATACTCCAGGCGACAGAACTTAGACTCATGCGTTTCGCCTTGTCCTCTGTATCGGCGCAATATGCTGCAACGGCCAAGTTAACAGCTGGAGCCTTTAAAAATGCGGAAGGTTTAAAGTTTTCCCTGTAAGCCTGAATCGATTGTTTCGCCAATTTCGGGTTTGCAAAGGACGCATAAGCATAACTAATCCCCCTTTCTGCCGCATACAGTGCCGAACCAGGACCTGCACCTAGTACCCAACATTCAAGCTGAGGCGCTCCTTCAGGAGATGCGTAAACGGTTTTTTCATCGTTAAGGTAAGCATAAACTTCATCCTGCTTTGCATTAATAATGGAAGGACTAAACTCATGATCACCCAATGCTTGGAGTGCGCCATGTACCGCACCGGGAGATCGGCCAACCCCCAAGTCAAAGCGCCCCTCACAAAGGGTTGATAACATTTTAGCCGTTTCTGCAACTTTTAAAGGGGCATAATGGCCAACAAGGATGCCTGCTGTTCCAACCCGAATTGTAGAAGTCTCAGCGCCAATTTTAGCGGCCATAAGTTCAGGGCAAGCACTGGCAAACCCTTTCTGATTATGGTGCTCTGCTACCCAATATCGGTGAAAGCCCATTTCCTCCACTTGTTTTGCCAAGGCAATTGAACGGTTGATCGATGTAACAGCAGTTTGCCCCGTAAAAATAGGAGATTGGTCGAGTGCGTTTAGTTTTATTTTTTTCATTACGCCTCCTTTTGAATAAATGGTTCAAGTGTCTTTGGGTTTACAGGAGGGTTAGACAGTGTTTCTTGTATATGGCCTTGATCAAATTTAATGATTCGATCAGCGGCGTCGAAAAATAAGTCATCATGACTAATGGCAATGACGGTTTTTCCTTGTTGCTTTAATTCAGGTAGCAACTCTCGATAAAAGAACTCCCTATAATAGCTATCCTGATCGGCGGCCCACTCGTCAAACAGGTAAATATCAGGGTCTAATATCAAGGCTTGAATTAACGCAAGTCGCTTTCGTTGGCCAGAAGAGAGCTTGGTCGTTGAAATGCGTCCCTCTTTGTATGTCACTTTTGTATCTAGTGACAGGCGCTTTAAGTAGTTGTCAACGACACTTTTTTCCGCTGGATTGCCATACTGGTCAACAAACCAGTCAAACAAAAAGAAGTCAGAAAAAATCGCGGCAACACGTAACTGTTTTTGAGCGGTATCACTAACAGTGCTAGTTATAAGCTCAAGTTTACCGTGTTGTGGCTGATAGAGCTGGGTAACAAGCTTGGCAAAGGTCGACTTGCCACTACCATTACCACCAATCACAAATAATACTTCTCCTTGTTCTACACTTAAGTTTAAGGGGCCAACAACAAATTGGGAGTCGTCCAAGTTTTCGGTGTCATAGTGAAAGGTACATTCCTTCATAGCCAGCTTAGACCATTTTTGCTGTATTGCTTCGCATGTTTCAGAATTCAATTTGGGAGCATTATCTGACGACAAGTCAATACCAAGAGACAATATCTTCTTATAGGCCACGGCACCCCTAACGCACTCTTCAACAGAACTGATCATCATGCCTAACGGTCCAATAAGGTAGATGGTTACAAATACGTAAGCCACCATTATATCCAGCGGTAAATGATTAAAAATAGCTGATGAGAATACAACGGCCCCTAACGCAATAAAGATAATTACGTTTGTCCAGTTGTTGCTTATATTAAAGAGTGTCTGCCCTTTAATTTCGAGAGCACGAATATGATTAATGGTCGGGTTAATTTCGTTATCAAGAAAGTATTGCTTTCCTGAAGGGTTTAAATTGAGCTCTTTTGCACCCTCAGTCAGGCCACGATAGCTTTTATACAAGCCATCTTCTTGATCTCGTATTTGATTAAAAAAAGCTGTCGCACGGGACATGATTAAGTTTGTGATTAATAAGCCCAAGACTATCACGCTGAATAAAATCAAAAATGACTGCCAAGATAAATGAGCCAGATACCCAAAGCACAAAATAACCAAGATGCTATTGAAACATAATGCAGGAAAAATCAGCATCGCAGTGGACAATCGGTTGACGTCCGTAGACAATGTTGCCTGAAGCTTATGTGGACCTAATTTTTCCAACTCACTATACCGCATAGCTAAAAGGTGTGAAGAAAGTGTTTTTCGTAAACTTCTCACTGTATTTGTGCTAAAGATGGTGACACTTTGTTGGGCAATGAACCCGCCCACCATTACTGCTATGGCACCTAAGGCATAGAACGAAAGGCGTTGAAGGTAATCAACGCCTTCACCTGCAAGTTTTACCTCACTTTGTATTGCTGAAATAAGCCATAATGAACTTACGGCACTGGTTATGCTGCCAATTATAAATAAAGGCAATAGTTTCCAGTATCGCTTTAACCCTTTTATTATCATGTTGTTACCCTTGAATTTTGGAGCTTCACCGCATTGGATATGTCCAGTTAGCGGTGAAAGCGCCAATATATTTAATTTAAAAAACGAGAGATTCCATTGCTTCTGTAGTGTTACGGAAATTAACGTCTATATACTGCGCCAACTCTTTTATCGTTTGATGTTCAAAGACCTGGTTAAGAGCAAGGCTGATATTGAGTTCCTGGTTAATGACACTTACAAGCCTAGTGGCGCTGAGTGAATCACCTCCTAAATCAAAGAAGTTACACTCCACACCAATTGACTGATTCTTAATTTCATTAATCCAGATAGACAGTAACTTTTCTTCTGTTTCAGTTGAAGGTGAGGCTAATTCTGTTGCTGGTATCGCACTCAATGCTGAAGCAATTGAGTATTCTTTTAGCGCATTACGATCAACTTTGCCGTTTACAGTAAGGGGGATGTCTTCAATACCTATAACCAAAGAAGGGACTAAGTAATGGGGTAAGCGTGCTTTTAGAAACTTCTTCATAATGCCGTTGGTTTCAGCTATTTTTGAAGGCAAGCCACCAGAAACAAAGGCTATTAACTTTTTGCCCTGCTCGTCGCAATGCAAGATGGCAGCGGCATGGTTAACATCCGGGTGACATTCAAGTGCACGTTCTAATTCGCCTGGTTCAATCCTAAAGCCTCGCAGCTTTATTTGATTATCAACCCGGCCAAGCATGTTGAGCGTACCGGACTGGTTCCAGAAAACCTGATCGCCTGTTTTATATAGCTTGCGCTTATTCCCGCCTGGCCGAAGTTGACACTCAATAAACTTGTCATCTGTTTGAGCTTGGTTCTCATAATAGCCATTTGCCAACCCATCACCCGCCAAATACAACTCACCAGGCGCACCAACAGGTAATAACCGCTGCTCCTTATCCAATACGTAGGCATAAGTATTGTCCAGCGGTGATCCAAGTGAAATGGCATACCGGCTATCAACCGCCTCCGGAACATGGAAAAACGTGCTAAAAACCGTATTTTCTGATGGCCCGTAACCATTAAATAGCTTAATGGTGGGGTCTTTTTGGTAAAGTCGGCTTGCTGAAACCGGGTTTAACACATCCCCGCCAACAGTCAGGTAGCTTAACCCTGTTTTACCGTAAGGTAACTGCTCAACCCATCTTTCAAACAATGCGGCGGTTAGAAATGCGGTGTTTATATTATTTGCTTTTATTACCTGGCTAAGCTTGTTCAAGTCAATGTGCTGTTCAGGGTAGATAACGAGCTCTCCCCCACTTAACAGAGGAAGCCAGATCTCCTCAGTTGCGGCATCAAATGCTAATGCAGATAAATGCAGCATCACCATATCATTCTTTGGTAGCTGACGGACAGACTGGTTCTTCAGTAGCCTGAGCAGCCCCTTTTGGGTAATCTCAACGCCTTTAGGCACACCTGTAGAGCCCGATGTAAAGATGATATTCAATAAGCTCGAAGTACTGTCTTTACTGGCATATTCACCTGACAGTAGGCCTGCTTTTGCAATCGCATTCCTTAACTCGCTACTGTTTGCGCTATCAATTGTTAAATCATCAGCAAAGCTAGCCTCGTAGAGCATATAGTTAGCGTCACTGGTTTGTAACATTTGCTTAATACGAGGTACTGGATACCTAACGTCAATGGGTACATAACAGGCCCCCGTTTTAAGAATGCCTAATATTGAAATAATCATATCCAAAGAGCGTGACGTAACTACAGCAACCCTATTGCCTGGCAGCACGCCTTGCTGGGTTAAATAGTTTGCAAGTTGATTACTTTTATCTTCAAGCTGCCTGTAAGTCAGCTGAGTTTTAGCAAAGCGAACTGCCAACTTGTCAGGCGCTTGCGCCGCGTGCTGCTTAAACACTTCACAAACTGAATAACTTCCAAGGTCTAGTGATGGCTTACTGTTAAATGCCAAGAGCTTGGTTTCATCTTCCTGACCGCAAGCGTATAAAGCGGTTTCTGGCGCCGAAGTCATTACACGTACTGTGGTTTCATAATACTGCAGCAGAAGTTCTATTTGCTCATCCGAAAACGCATTCTGATCCCATGTCATGCCAATTTGCAGTCGCTTGTCATCTGCTCGGTTGAAGTTAACTGAGAGTTTAAATTCGTTTGCCGTATGTGCTTTAACACCTTCAACCTTGTTTAAGTGTTGGCTGGAATCATGGGCAACCGTTGTAAAATCCAAAAAATTAAAAGAATAATTAAATAACGCTGTTTGGTTTGTGGCTTCCAGGATACCGCTCAATGGGAAGTGCCTTTGCTGCCAAATTTTTTGCTCCCCTTGGCTCACCGCAATGATAAGCTGCTGCCAACTTTCCTGCTCCACTTTTAACCTAAAGGGCAAAACGCTTACAAATAAGCCTAGGCTTTGACTACTATTCTCTAGTTCAGGCCGTCCATGAAGACTCAGGCCTGTAATCAAGTCCTCTTCCCCTGTAAAGGTTTTCAGTACATGCATGTGGGCAGCGAGCGCCACTGACTTTAAGGACACTTTTAGTTGTTTTGCCAACTGCTCTAACGCATTTGTCAATGCCTCATCAAATGAATGGGTAATGCTGGTACGTTTATTTTTACTTACTTGGTCAGGTGCAGGCAAAGATGCAAACTCAGCGTCTTGCAAATAGTCACGCCAGAATTGGGGGTTAGCGCTGTTAGCAATTGCCTCTTGCTCTGCTGCGATAAAGTTAACATATTGGGGTGTATCAGCTAATTGTGCTTCACGCTGTTCCAGTTCGGCCTGATAAAGCTCAGAAAGCTCCTTAAATAAGATCTCCACGCTCCAGCCATCCAGCAATGCATGATGCTCCACCCAGGTCATTTCAGACTTTTGGCTAGACAAATTGTGTACATGCACGCTAAATAAAGGAGGCAATTCTACATTAAGTCGCTTGGTAAGTGCTTGGGTATAGGCTAGGTCTAAAAGCTCCTGTTGCTCTTTTGTATCAAACATACTCAAGTCGGTGTAACTCAGCGGTAATTCAATTTTCTGGTGCACAAGTTGCAATGGGATACTGAAGCCCTGCATATGAAAGCTGGTACGCAAAATGTCATGTCGTGATACCAAACGAGCAAGTGCAGTTTTAAACGCGGCAATATCAATTGAAATATCTAAACTGATCCGGGAGACGTTATGGTACAAGCCTTTCGTTTCAACGCTGCCTGAACTAACTTGGCTGTCATAATGGAAAATCATCCCTTCCTGGAGTTTAGAAATTGGGTAGGCATTGATAACATCCGGAGGTAGCTTTGTTTTATCGCTGTCGGGGCAGAGTGAAAAAAGATCCATTATTTTCGAAGAAGCTTGCGGCACTTGCTTTTGAATACAAGCGGCTAAGGATTCCAGCACAGGGTAAGCGAATAAGTCTGCTACATTGATCCCCAGTCCTGATTCACGCACTTTACTCACTACGGCTAACGACTTGATCGAGTCACCACCTAAGTCAAAAAAGTGGTCGTGAATACCAACCTGCTCAATATCAAGTACGCTTTGCCAAGCATCTGCGATCACTTTTTCAGCTTTGGAAGATGGTGCCTCGTATGCCTTTTGAGCAACTTGAATCTGCTCAGGTTTTGGTAAAGCACTTCGTTCAACTTTACCATTTTGGTTTAAAGGCAGTGCTTCCAAATATTGAAATGTGACCGGGATCATGTACTGAGGCAATGTTTTATTCAGGTGCTGAACAATCTCATCAATGTCATGCTGCTTATCACTCGTCTTGTTAGATGGCACTAAATATGCGGCAAGGTTTTTATCCCCGTCCGCGTTTTCAAATGGGTTAACCACTGCCGCTGAAATACCGCGCAATTGGGTAAGCGCTGACTCAATTTCCCCTAACTCAATTCGAAACCCCCTAATTTTAACCTGTTGGTCTACCCGTCCTACATAATGGTACTCACTACCTGGCATGCGTTTTACCAGGTCACCTGTGCGATACAGCCTTAAGCCCGGCTGAGTGGGGTGCTCAACAAACCGCTCTGCTGTTAACTCGTTTCTGTGCAGGTAGCCTCGTGTCACCCCTGCGCCAGAAATATATAACTCACCAGCAACCAGGTCAGGCACTGCTTGTAAAGACTGGTTAAATACAAAGCCCTTAAGGTCATTTAACAGTTTGCCAATCGGGCTTGAGCGCTTATTACAATCATCAGGTGTAACGCGATAATAACTTGCATGAACCGTTGTTTCTGTGATGCCATACATGTTAATTATTTCAGGTGCTTTCAGTGCAGGGTTATCCGCAAAGCAATCAAACATTGGCGTTAGCTTGCTCGGTTCTAACGCTTCTCCACCAAAAATAATATAACGCAGTCTATTAGCCGCTATACCCTTGATAAAATAAGGCATCAGGTTATAAAAAGCTGTGGGGGTTTGATTTAATACCGTCACCTTATTTTGTATCAGTAAGTCTTGTATTTGCTCTGGTGAACGACATGCCTCTTGAGTGGCAATGACGAGCGTCCCCCCATATAACAGCGCACCAAAAATTTCCCACACCGAGAAATCAAAAGCGTATGAATGAAACAAAACCCACACATCTTGCTCACTAAACTGGTAATAGGCATTACAGGCATTAAATAAACGCACTACATTATTGTGCTCAACCATTACCCCTTTTGGCTGGCCGGTAGAACCGGATGTGTAAATAATATAAGCAAGGGAGGTTCCGGTATTGCGACTCTCGGAAGGGGGAACACTTATGTTTTGCTCTGGTAGCGAAGCTAACTGCTCTTTGACCTGAGGCCGGTTCAGGCTAACAAGCTCATACTCTTTGTTATCATCGGCCAAAATGTCAGATACGCCTTCTTGCGTTAAAATTAGCTTTAATTGGCTATCTCGAGCAATATATAACAGACGGCTTTTGGGGTTGTTAGGATCGAGTGGAACATAGGCAGCGCCAGCTTTTAGGATCGCTAAAATGGCGACTATCAGCTCGATGGAACGGTCACACATTAAGCCAATTAAGCTCTCTGGCGGTAGCGCCTGTTGCTTTATAAAATGTGCAAGCTGGTTGGCCCGTCTATTTAGCTCGTCAAAACTGACTTGTTCGTCACCCAAAACTAAAGCTGTCTTTTCTGGGTACGTCTCAGCAGCTTTCTCAAATAATTCGGTAATTGTTGACGCTTGCGAGAATAACGCTTGCGCATCCAACTCATCTTGTTGATTTTCCTTTTGACGCTTAATCTTGCTCAATAACGCCTGGCGCTGCGCAGGCGACAATTGATTTAACTTGTTTAGCATGTCTTTTTTGTTATTTTCCATATTCATACTTCTTATAATTTTTCTTCTGCCATTAACAGCTCAGCTAGTTCCGCTTCACTTAGGTCATTTAGTTCATCTATCAGCGCACTCATTGACGGTTTGTCATCAATTTCGTCTTGTTGCATTTCGAGTGAACCAACTAACGCAGCAGAATCCGTTTGGCTTACAATGCTGTTGATAATTGCCTTGAAATGTTGAGATATTTGATTGATGAGCGTTGTGGAATATTCGCCACTTTTGTAGCTAAAGCGCACCCAAAACTCCTCGTCAGGCACGACTGCGACCGACAAACCAAAGTCGATATGCTCTTTGGCGCTTACCTGCTCAATTTTAGTTTTGGTTAACGCCTGAGAGGAGTTAAGTGCTTCACCAGTAGGGTAGTTCTCGGTTACAAGCAAGGTATCAAATAGACGCTCACCCGATTTAATGCCTGCATTTTTCGCTTGCATGCAAACGTCATTCAGAGGCAAATAATTATATTGGTTACATTCAAGCTGCTGCTTTTGTAGCGTTTGCAAATAGCTTTCAATGGTTTGTGTTACGTCGAGATGAGAAACCAATGGTAAGGTATTGATAAACAGCCCTACCATGGTTTGTATGCCGTCAACATCACAGTCACGACCAGAGACTATGGTGCCAAACACCACGTCATCGGATTGCGTATATTGACTTAACAGATACGACCAAGCCATTTGCATAACAGTATTAAGTGTCGTACTGCGCGCTCTGCAGAAGCGGTTTAACTTTTGGCTAAGGGCTACGTCAAAGGTAATGACTTTCTCACAATATTCCCGCAGACCGCTTTCATCTTCTGGTGGCATCAATAAGCAAGGCTGAGTCACGTTCTCAAGCTTTCCTTGCCAAAACTGTAACCCTTGTTGCTGGTTTTGCTTGAAATACCAATCAATATACTGCTTGTAGTCTGTAACAGGAGGAAGTTGATAGTTATTACCGTCAGACTTATTCTCTGCAAGACTAAACACTTCACCTAAAATAATGGGCAGGCTCCAACCGTCAGACAGGCAGTGGTGCTGACTGAAGAGCAGCCTCCAACGAGTAGATGAAAGTTGTGCCAAATAGATGCGGGTAAGCGGCTCAAGGGTAAAGTCGCAGCCCCTTTTATAGTTCTGCTCAATAGCTTCTTCCCACTTTGTATCTTGTATTTCTAAAGTTAATCCAGACCAGTCAAACTGATGCCACTCAAATTGCCCGGTTGGTAAAACAACTTGGTGTATATTGGCGCTTTCTATGCCCACAAAACGCGTACGCATTATGGAATGGCGTGCCATTACTTCTGACCATGCTTCTTGCATTGCGTTAAAACTGGTATTTGCACTAAACACAATATCCTGATGCAGCATATAGGCTTTTGGCTCTTTAAGCGTTTCAAAAATCATCCCTTGCTGCATAGGGGTAGCCGGGTATAGGTCTTGCATATCTGAAAATTGATGCTGCCATTTTGCCAACTCTGTTTGCTTAACATTGGCTAATGGGTAATCCGATGGCGTGAAGCAAGGTTGAGCTTGTTGGCAATGGGCAATAACATCAAGCATCCCTTGTTTCAGCTCCTTTACTAGGCCTTGCATATTGTGTTTGCTATATTCAAGGGCGCTATAATCAAGCGTGAAGCTCAGCTGACCTTGCTTAACCCAGCCATTTAACCCCAATTTATGCCAACGAGGGTGCCGCCCACTTTGGTGTTCGCCTCGACCTTCTTTAGCTTCACTAAAGCTGTTGCTGCCAAGCGATGCCATTTGCTTGTCGGCATCAAACACACCTAAGTAGTTAAATGCTACAGACTGATAATCATGACTAAGTTGAGCATTCGCTTCATTATGGTTGTACTTCAATAAGCCGTAGCCTAAACCATTGTTAGGAATGGCCCGTAATGTTTCCTTAACCTTCAGAATGACCTGCTTAAGGTGCGCTTGTATGTCCTGCCCCTCATTTGCCTGTTCGATGTAAACAGGATAGAAGCTTGTAAACCAGCCCAGTGTTTGACTGATATCCTGGTCGCTAAATGGCACATCCCGGCCATGACTTTCAAATATAAACTTAACGCTATCTAAGCCCCCCCAACGGCACAAGCCAAGGTGCATTCCTGATAGCAGCAGCTCATTGATATGTGTGCGATATGTTGAGTTAGATAGCTGCAGCAACAATTCGGTTTCGGCTTTATCCAGTGTAAAGCTTACCTTTTGTGTGGTAGCAATCGTTGGGTTGCCTGAAACGCTATGTTCGGATGGTAAATTAAATGTTCGATTTTGTGCTCGCCAATATTCGAGCTCATCTACAATTTCTTCCTTGTTTGAGGAATCGACAAGGTCACTTACAAAGGCCTGATAAGACGCGGTTTTTCCTGGTAATGCAACACTGGCATCATCACCTTTACTTAGCTGCTTATATGCAAGATGCAAGTCATCTAATATAATCCGCCAAGAAACCCCATCAATTACTAAGTGGTGGAACAATAAAAACAACCGTTTTTCGCTTCGAGGTTCCTCTCCTTCCTGTAACAAGACGGCTTTAAATAACGGGCCATTTTGAAGGTCGAAGCTCTGCTGCCACTGTCCACACTGAGCTTCAATCCACACTTCCCACGCTTGGCTTTCAGGCCTTACCTGGCAGGAAAGGCTATCATCTAAAAACGCTTTAGTAAGCGGGGTGTGCAGCGCTTGCCAGTGGCCATCCTCGCCTTGATTGAATACTAGCCGTAATGCATCATGGCGTTGGTATAGTGCATCAACAATCTTCGACAAATGTGCTTCAGTTAAGTCAGCTGGAACATGAAGCAGTAGTGAATGATTGAAGTGTTCAGGTTGCTCAGTGTTTTTATCAAAATAAAAGTGCTGGATAGGTAATAACGGCATATTGCCAGTCACCGCCTCTTGCAGCCCTATATTAACTGACTCAAAGCGCACGACTTTTGCAAGCTCAGTAACTGTTGGGTTATCAAAAAGTGACTTGACGCTTAACGAAATGCCTTGGTTATTTGCCCTTGATACAAGTTGTATAGATAATATTGAATCACCGCCAAGGTTAAAGAAATTATCGGTTAAGCCTACTTTTTCAATTCCAAGAACTTGTTGCCAAAGCTCACATAGTGCAATTTCAAGTGCACTAGTTGGCAATTCCTGTTCAGGTGCCGACTGGCTAAGCTCAGGTTCTGGCAGTGCTTTTTCATCCAACTTACCGTTATTTGTTAGTGGCATTTTGTCCAAAAAGACGTAATGGGATGGCAACATATGGCTTGGCAAATGCTTGCCTAAATAGCCTGTTAGATTGGCCACCATATTTTCTCTTGAATGTTTTGTATCTAAAGCCTTTCCTTTGAGTGTCACGTAGGCGACAAGCTGTTTAGCTTTTGCTTTACCCCTTGCCTTCACATAAGCTTCCGAGACATCTTCAATTGCTGATAAGTGATGCTCAATTTCTTGCACTTCAATGCGAAACCCACGTATTTTTACTTGGTGGTCTTTACGACCTGCAAATGCTAACTCTCCATTTTCAAGCCAACGCGCCCTGTCACCTGAGTGATATAAGCGGCTAAATGGAGCGCCTGGCAAAGAGGTTTCTATAAACTTTTCTTTGGTAAGTTCGGGCTTATTGTGATATCCCCTTGCCAATCCGACACCTGATATATATAACTCACCAGTAACCCCAATAGGCACTGGTTTTAATTGCTGATCAAGAATATACACTTGGGTATTCGCGACTGGGCCACCAATCACAGGGGTTTCATTGTGCTTAAGCTCTTTCATGGTAGTCACGATTGAGCATTCAGTTGGGCCGTAAAGATTATATAGCCGGCACTGCTGGGTCCATGTATTAACCAGGTCTTTTGTGCAGTTGTCCCCACCCACCATAATGACTTTTAACGATGGGATTTGGCGTACCACCTGAGCCCCTAATAACGCAGGGGTCATCGCACAATAGTTAATATCGTGCGATATCATAAACTGGGTTAGATCAATTTTAGCGTCAACAAAGTGAACTTGGGCCCCTGCACATAGGCCGTGGAATAAGCTTTGTCCGCCCGCATCAAACTGCATTGGAAGAACATGCATAATACGTTCGCCACAGCTGATATCAAAAGTTTTGATATCATGCTCGATCAGGTTAACGATCCCTTTGTGCTCTAACATTGCCCCCTTGGGCTGGCCAGTTGTACCAGAAGTATAAATAACATAGGCCAGTTGGCTTGGCTCCCCACATCTGGGTAAGTTGTCCTCGCTATGTGAGCCAAACACACTTGGCTCATCAACAACCAATAATTCCGGTTGAGATGAGTTCATCTCAGTGACCTGACTTAGCTGCTCAGTAAATTTTGATTGGGTTAGTAAGATAGGCGCTTGCGTATCTTGTAATATATATTGCACACGCTTTTGCGGGTCATTGGGTGAGATAGGCAAATATGCCCCACCAGCTTTCAATACTGCGAGAATACTTATAATCAGCTCAACATTTCGCTCTAGGTATAGAGCAACAAATGTATCTGGCTTTAAGCTCTCACCATAACGAACTTCATACTGATTACGAATGCCACGTGCTAATTGGTTAGCTCTTGTGTTTAATTCCTGATAAGTAAGTTCAGTTTCAGCAAACACTAGGGCGATATTGTCAGGTGTTTTTTCAACTTGCTGTTCAAACAACTCATGGATCAGTGCCTCTTTCGAGTATGGGCAAGCCGTATTGTTGAAAGCGCTTATTAATTGATGCTGTTCAGTGTCTGGTATTACTGACAAAGTGTTAGCAGCTTGTTCAGGCGCTTGTAATAGAGCAGTCATAAGCCTAGACGCAGCTGTTGTAACATAACTCATCACACGCTTACCATTAACGCTACTATCTACATTTAATGTCAGATGATACGTGTTATCTATATCATCAACTGATAACCCAAGTGGGTAGTTTGTGCGCTCGTGTGCTTCTAAAAAAGTAAACTCATTGTTGGCATCCCGTACTGGCTGATTTTCAAAACTAAAACGGCAATTAATGATTGAGCTAAATAATGGGGCATCGCCCTCAATATCGCAGCAGCTCTGGGCTTGTGTTAGCGGTGTATACTCATAAGCAATTAAATTCTGAATAGATTTACTGATGGTATTAACCAGCGACAGCACGCTTTGGTTGTTCAGTTGCGCTTTTATTGGCAGCGTGTTTATCAATAGGCCAACCATTTGCTCGGCCCATTGTGAGCCTTGCAGCCTGCCAGACATTACCGTTCCAAAAACCACCTGTTCTTTACTGCAACACGCAGATATAACAAGTGCCCAAACCGCATGGAAAAATGCACTTGGGCTACAATGATTTTCACTTGTCCATTGGCGTATTTGCGCTGATAAATCGAATGATAACGCGGCAGCGAGCTCTGTTGCTTGTACTTTTTGGTTAACACTAAGCAGGTCAAAAGGCGCTGTAGGCTCTGAAACATCACTTAGCATTGCCTCAAAAGAGCAAGTTGCATCGGTATGCTTCTGATGGTGCTGTATTTGCCCAACAGCTTCCCTATATGGGATAGGGCTGGGTAACGTTTCTGTATCCCCCTTAAACCAGGCTGACAACTCATCTACAATAATGTTTAGGCTGGTATTGTCATCAACTAAATGATGCCAAGTTAACTTAACATAATGCTCAGCTTGTGCTGTTTCTACAACAGCAAGGTGAAACAATGGTGCTATGGCTAAGTCCATGCTGGTGATGATGTTTTGCTTTAAAACAACTAATGCATCTTGCCCATTCACAGCCTGTAACCATTGCACTGGTATTGACGCACTACGCTGTACAACTTGAGCAGGCGTGTCTAATTCATTCCAGAAAAAGGCGGTTCTTAGTGCGTCATGCCGTTGTATAACAAAGTTCAGCCCTGCCACAAATTTTTCAAATGAAGCTCGACTATTTACGCGCAAGTAAGTCGTTATTACATAGGGATCATCTTCTGGGGCTAGCATGTGGTGATACAACATACCTTCTTGAAGCGGGGTTAGCGGGTAGATGTCTTTGATACATGGCATCCCACCAGGGATTTGGCTCGCAATATGGTCAATTTCCTGCTGCGTTAAATCGATAAGCGGCAACATGTCAGGACTAATATTTTCACAACTTTCTGGGATCGCGCTCGCCGGGGTTTGATAGACGTCAAATTGGTTTGCAGGCTTAAGTTCTTCAGCCAGCTCAGCTAAGTTTGCAGCAGCAAATACAGACTGAACAGTAAGTTCCCACCCTTGCTTTTGAATAGCCGAAACCAGCTTTACGACAAGTAGTGAATGCCCGCCAAGCTCGAAAAAGTTTGCAAGCGTACTTATTTTATCTGAATCCAAGTTAAGTACTTCAGACCAGGCATTAACTAAAATCTGCTCTTTATCTGTTTGCGGTGCTTTGAATTCATGCTTCGAGGCTGTTTGCAGTATCGATTGCGCCGGCTCGGGAAGCATTTGTTTGTCAACTTTACCATTTGCCGTGAGTGGCCACTCATTCACAATCATGATTACTGGTGGCAGCATATAGTTAGGTAACACCAATGCAATTGCACTTTTTATTTGCTGGACAATAGCGCTGGACTCTTCCTCCACATGACATGGGGTGTTTAGCTTCACGTAGCCTACAAGTGACTTTTCACCAGCGTGGTTTTCCTTCACTAACACTAAACTGGAGTCTACTCCATCACATTCTGCCAGTTGGTGCTCTATTTCTCCAAGCTCAATTCGAAACCCCCGAATTTTTATCTGCTCATCTGCACGACCAATAAACTCAAGTTCACCATTATCAAGGTATCTGGCCAAGTCACCTGACTTGTACAGCCTCGCATCAACCTTGGCAGTAAATGGATCAGGTATAAACCTTTCTTGCGTGATCTCCGGTTTATTTAGGTACCCTCTAGCGAGCCCAGCTCCCCCTACATATATTTCACCAACAGTGCCTTTTGGCACTAGCTTTTTATGGTTATCTAACAAATATATGGTCTGGTCAGCCAATTTATTACCGACAGATGCGGGGGTTACGTCAGCCTTGCTTAATGGCTTGTAAGTAACATGTACGGTTGTTTCGGTAATACCATACATATTAATTAACTTAGGTTGCTGATCACCAAAACGCTCCCACCATGGCATTAGGCTTTCTACTTGTAACGCTTCACCACCAAAAACAACACACCTTAAATAAGGCAGCTCAATATTCTGTTTTAGTATAACTTCAGAGAGTGAGCTAAAAGCGCTTGGTGTTTGGTTCAAAACGGTTACATTTTGGGCTTGGCACAAGGTGGCAAACTGTTTGGGATCTCTAGTGCATGCGTAATTAGGGATGACGAGCTTGCCGCCATAAAGTAATCCGCCCCATAACTCCCAAACACTAAAATCAAACGCAATGGAGTGAAATAATGTCCAGGTGTCAGAAGCACTGAAATTAAAATCACCTTCAGTTGTTAAAAACAACCGGCATACGTTTTCATGGGTTTGTAGGACCCCTTTCGGCTTTCCTGTTGAGCCTGATGTATATATGACGTAGGCCAAGTGATGAATTTGTAAATTTTTATTGGTTACCGATGGGTTATCTGTCGAAAAACGCGCTAGCTCATCTTGTAAGCATGCATCATCCAAACAAATTGCTTGTGACCTTTTAACTGATGTTTGATCAATTAGGCTACTGAGGGTAATAACAGTATCTAGCTTAGCATCGTCTAACATATACTTTAGACGCGCTTCCGGGTAGTCTGGATCTAACGGTACATAAGCGCCACCGGCCTTAAGAATAGCTAAAATAGCAATAACCATTTCAATAGAGCGTTCAAAACACAACCCGACTAATGTATCGGGTGAAATATTCTTATGCTCACTCAGGTAGTGGGCAAGTTGATTGGCACGACTATTTAATGCTTCATAAGTCAGCTGTTTTTCTTCAAAAACTAAGGCCACCGCTTGAGGGTGCTTTTCAGCCTGTTGCTCAAATACCTCATGTATGCACTTGTCGTTTATGTAGTCTGATTTAGTTTGGTTAACATGCTGGGTAAGATATTTATATTCATTTTGGGTAACAATGTCATAGCCACTTAATGGCTTATCTGCATCTAAAGTAAGCTGGCTCAAATAGTGAAAAAATTGTTCTGACCATTGCGCTATTTGCTTATCTGAAAATAAGTCCGTATTAAATTCCCACAAAAAGTCAGCACTTGAACCTGCTTGTGTAACCTCTAAACTCAACTCAAACTTAGCAGTTCCGGTATTAAGTTGTTTTACTGACGTTTCTAACCCACTTAATGTCAACGTTTTAGGATATGCTTCCTGAAAGCTAAATAACAATTGCGCTAGTGGAGAAAAGCTTAGGCTGCGCGTGAGGCCCAAGTACTCAACAATCAAGTCAAAAGGCACTTCATCGTGCTGAAAGTCCTTCATCACGGCTTGTTTTACGCCTCTTAAGGCTTCTTTAAAACTCAACCCAAAGTCTGCACTCATTCGAATAGGTAGTGTATTGACAAACATCCCTACCACTGCACCTAGCTCTTGCCTGTTGCGTCCTGCAACGGGTGTTGCAATCACAACGTCTTGCTGATTACTTAATTTCTGTAAGAAGCTCCCCCATGCCGTTAAAAGGAAAATATAGGGGGTTACTTGAGATGATTTAGCCAAGTTGGTCACATTGCGCCATAAGTCAGCATCAATAGTGTAAACTTGCTTGTCACCTCTGGTACCAAGCTTTGCAGGCCTGTTGTTTGTTGTGGGCAGAGCATGCATAACAGGGCTATTTGCCAACCGCTGCGCCCAGTACTCTAATGAGCTGTCAAATCCACCTGCCTGAAAGTATCCCTGCTGCCAAGCCGCATAGTCACCGTAATGTAGGCCAAGTGAAGGTTGCTCTGTGGCAACTAACACTTTTTCGTTTACACGGGCCTGATAGAAAGCAGCAAGCTGATCAAATAGTAACTCTATTGACCAACCATCAACAGCAATGTGATGAAAGGTTAGTTGTAGGGTTGAAACATCAGCAGCTTGTAGGTAAACCTGCGCCCTAAGCATCGGAGAGCTTGCAAGGTTAAAAGGGCGTTGGGCCTCTTCGGCTAACTGCTTGTTTATGAATTCCTTGTCTACGTTATCAGCTTGTATCGTTTGCAATTTTACTGCAATGTCTTGGCGAAAAACTTGACTGGCTTGCCCATTAATTTCATAAAATTGGGCAGCAAGCGAGGGATTTGCCTTAAGTAAATCATTTAAGGCACCTTCTAGTGCCTGTACCTGAATCATCCCCATAAGTTGATAGGCGATTGACATATTGTACGTGGATGTTTGACCTTCCAACCTATCTAAAAACCACAAGCGCTGCTGGCTAAAAGACAGTTCATACTCGTCTTTTTGGGTACGAGGAATCGCCTGTTCAGAGGCCAAAAAAGCAACTAACTCGTTTTTGCTTTCACGGATTTGACTGCCAATATCCTTAGTAATCGCACCAGCCGTTGCTTGGCTTTTTAATTTCCCATCACTTAGGAAAAGCGTTATTCCCTTATCTTTTAAATGCTTTATTAATACAGCAGCCTTCATAATTACCACTCCAACTCTTCAATATTTTTTTGTTCTTCAGTAGCACCAACCATGAACTTTTGTTCTATAAATGCGGACAGTGATGCAATGGTATAATGTTGCATTAAATCTTTTAGCTGCAGCTCAAGATGAGGATAAATAGTGTTGATCTGCATGACTATTTTTATCGCATTGAGTGACGCCACGCCTAATTCATAAATGCTTTGCTGAACTCCAATTCGTTCAATTCCTACTTCTTGGCGCCAAATTTGGGCCAGCAAGATTTCAATCTCTGTAGTTGGCTGCTGGAAGTTTTCATGGTCATTCTCTTTAATTGGTAAAGCTTTCCTATCTACTTTTCCGTTAGGTGTTAATGGGATGCTTTCTAACAGAAAATAATTAACCGGAAGCATGTAGCTAGGCACTTTTTGTAATAGGTAACTGCGACATATAGGCTCAAGAATAGAGAGCTCAGCGTTGCAACTTGTCGAGACAAGATAAGCACTTAAAACCTTGGCTCCCTGTGGGTTTGCCATCACCTGACAAATTACTTCTTTGACTTCTGTTAAGCTATTAAGGTGGCTTTCAATTTCACCTAACTCGATTCTAAAACCATTGATTTTCACTTGGTGATCAACGCGTCCAATAAACTCAATATTGCCATCTGTCATTAGCCGCCCTAAGTCGCCAGTGCGATATAGTCGTTGATTTAATTGAGGATGAATAATATAGCTGTAGTTGGTTTTTTCGATATCGTTAAAATAGCACTCTGCAACTCCTACACCGCCAATATACAATTCACCTTCTGCGCCTACAGGTTGAAGTTTTTGCTCTTGGTTTAGCACGTAAAACGATTGGTTAAGCATGGGCTTACCATAAGGAATGCTTTTCCATTCAGAACAGTCTTCATGTATGGGGTAGGTAATAGACCATATAGACGCTTCCGTCGCTCCCCCAAAGCTATGGATTTGGGCTGGCTTGCCAGCACCTTGAAAGCATTGTTTTAATCTATTTGGTAACTTAGGAGGCAGCCAGTCACCGCTTAACATCATATGTCTAATTGGTGCCTGCGCGTCTTTGTTATTTAATTCGAAATAACTTACAAGGAGCTCTGCTGAAGCTGGAACCGTGTTCCATATTGATACGTTGTGTTGCTCTATCAATTGCGCCCAATGCGAAGGCTCACGCTCTTCCCCTGCTGTTGGGAAAATGATCGTTCCTCCCGCTGCCAGCATGCCAAAAAAATCATACACATTCAGGTCGAAACTTAAGTCAGATACTGCGAGAATCTTATCTTTTTCGGTGACATTTAAGCGTTCATTAATGTCCCTTAGCGTATTCACAGCGCCTTTATGAGCTATCGCAACTCCTTTTGGCTCACCGGTAGAGCCTGATGTAAATATGACGTAGGCAAGTGCCTCAGCTGAATTGATTGCCTTAACTTGTTGCATCCAATCTTGTCCTGGCTTTTGTACTGGTGACCCCTCAGCGATTAGGCAACTTATGTTCTCAGGCAAGTTAATCGCTAAATCAACTGAGCTAATAACGGTTTCTATGTTGGCTTTTTCAATTACCTTTCGTACTCGCTCTTGTGGCCAATGGGTTTCAAGTGGTATATAAAAATGCCCCGAACACATAATAGACAGTGCTGCAATTAACTGCATGCGTCCTTTGGGTAAGTAGATTGCGATTGGCTTTCGTGTGTCTGGCGTTGCCAACGAAAGCTGAGAGCTCATTCCAGCAACATGATGCAATAATGATTCGTAAGTTAACGCTCCTAGCGAGTCGTTCAAGGCGACGAGTTCTGGAACTGCTTTTGCTTTCGTTAAAAAAAGATCATGGATGGAAGGGCTATCTGAATAGGCCTTAAGCGTATTATTGTAATCTTCAATATGCTTCCAATCTGCTTGACTTAATATGTTGATATCTTTAATCGATGTGTGCTGTTGCTCAGGCAACGACATTAACAAGTTTGACAAGCGATTTATCACTAGTTCGGCTTCATCATCGCTGTAATATGCTAAGTTGTGCTCGAGGGTTAATACGAGGTCTTGGTGTTCACCTAATTCAAGTAAAGAGATATTAAGTGGAAAGGGGTCATAACCTAAAGTGACATAATTTGTCTTTGTTTTCGCACCTTCTGGGTGATGGTTAAAGCTCATCTTGATGTAATTGAATACCACATCAAAAAGTAATGTTCTTCCTTGATTATAAATATCAATATCTTGGGCTAGCTGTTCCAAAGGCATAGCGTAATGCAAATTGTCAATATGATTTACTTCTTTAATCTTTTGCAATAACTCACATAATGTCAGCGTTGTACCAAAATTATACCTTGCGGGCAGTATTTTAGAGTACATACCCACCGTTTTTTTAGAGCTCAGTTTCTTTCGATTATGAAATACCTGCCCAATAATAAGCTCATCTACATTGCAGCTGTTGAGCATATATACATAAATGGCCGCTTGCATCAATTGGTTGATACCTACGTTAAGCGATTTTCCTAGCATTTCTATTTTTTGAAATGCAGCACGATTAATAGTGATTTGCTTAATGCGGCTAGGCACAAAATCCTTGTCAGCATATTGATAACTATAACGAGGAACAACAGCTTGGGCTGGTAGGCTTTTTAAGCGTTCTACCCAATATTGTCTGTCTTCAGAAAATCTATCCGACACTAAGTATTCAGCTTCATGCTCTACTTCCTTTTTAAAGCTAGGTAGGCTGCTTTTGATTTTATCTAGTTTTTCTGAAACTGAATTTGATAAAAGGGCATCATAAATGTGGTAAAGGTTTTTAGTAAAAAGAGAAAGCCCCCAGCCATCACAGATAACATGACTAAAAACAAGAAAAAGCTCATATTCCTGGGCTGTCTTTTTGATCAATGCCCCTTTATAAAGGTTGCTATTTTCCTTGGTTATAGGCGCTGCTATAAAATCTTTTGACCACTCACTAACCTGTTGTTCAATGGTTGATTCCGACCAGCTTTGAACAAAAAGATCAATAAACACCAGCTCATCAACAGTGTGCTTTTCATAGCTGAAGTCTTGTTCGACGCTACCATCATCGTGTAATCGAATTAAAAATGTATCGTGATACTCGATAGCCAGCTCGTACGCTTTTTTGAAAACTGGTTCATTTATAAAACCGCTAATATCAATGCGTGCAACAAGGTTGGTGATTGGAAGTTCTGGATATTTTTTTTGATTAATGTATACGTCTCTCTGAACACAGGTCAGAGTGCTATCTGTATTTGTACTCATGGCTAAGCCCCAAGGATAAATAAATTAACTTAAAGGTTATTTAATGATGTGTGCACTTTCAGAAGTGTATTCTCTTGCTTTCCAAGTGCTCTCCAAAAGTAAACACCTTAGTAGCCAGCGATCATTGCCATCGTACTTTGGTTGATAATTACTTCTTGCATGAACAACTCTTCGGTTATCAAAAATCAATAAGTCTCCCTTCTCCAACACGACGGTCTTCTTGTTGCGATTAATTGATTTTTGTAACTCTATATAAGCCTTTTGGGCGGACTCAGTTAGGCATGTCGTAAACGGTGGATCAAATACAATTTCTTTGTCCAAACTTCCGTTTAGTACAGAACACAGTTGGCTTTCTTCAACATCTTCAGAAGCGGAGGAAAACGTTGTATCTTTTTTTATTAAAAACTGCTTTTTCTGCAACTCTTCTTCTAAGGACTTATCTAAATCAATGTTCTTAGCTTCAAATATATAAGTTTCTGCTTGAGGGTCTTCCCTTAAGCAAAGTAATGCAACAAAGTCAGCCTTAGCATCGTGAAAGCCATCTTCCACATGCCACTCTAAGAAACATTTATTTGAGCCTATTTGCTGGTTTCTATCTTTAAAAAGAGGAAAAACATCATCAATATAGTCAAAGTGTTTTTTGCCTTCAAAATTATAGATATAGCCTAAACCTGAAACCAATATACTTAAGAGTTTGCGGGCAAAGAGCATACTTTCGCCGTGGCCGGTACCTTTACTGCTAGGCGTAGCCTGAATCTCACTAGGTAGTGGAAGCCCTTTTATTAAAAGGTGATGAGTTCTATTTCCTTTTTTTAGCTCGAATAGTTTAGCTAACAAGGTTTGTGGTAGGTTCGGAAATTGTTTCCAACAAGAAAAGTAAAATTCGTCAAAGTCTGCTATCGAATAGTTTAGTGTACATAGCTCGACAATGGCTAAAATCTGCTTTTTTTCATCCTCATTAATTTTTAATACATTGATACTTTTACTTTGTAATGAGGGTGTTTCTGATTCGTGGGTGCTTATATTATCCTTCTCAGGAAAAGGCAACTCTGATGTGCTTATAATATTTAAATCCATTTAAATCCACTTTTTATTATTATAAAAATTAATTTATGGGCCAATGTATATTAAGTAAACAAAATATGTCAAGAAAAAATATAAGCACTTTCCCCCTCACAAGGATGAATTAATCAAAATAAAATCAAGACAATATCAATAACCAGGCTTTATTGAGTAGACTTTAGGTCTGTGTTGTTACTCGTAATATTCTAGATGCCTTCAAACAAAAAATTAACACCTTATTAATATGCATTATCTGTAACAAGTGTTCCAACTAGGGTTCCATTTACAAAATAGACTCCAGAAAAAGGCTCCCTTCTTCAAGCTCATCTGTTAATTTGACTTTTAATCTTAGACGAAATGTTTCTGTACAAATAGAAATCATTTCCACGACATCAAAATAAAAGTTTACTCTTGGATATATTGCTTTAAACAAACTTTCTTTTGCTGAAAAGACAAGTGTCAATGCTATATTATTGTCCAAGTGTAGTGGTAAAGTAATTTTGGCCACCCATTAAGAAAGAAATGTTATGCTAATAAGCATACAAATTTGGGTGAAAAAATGACGAAATTAAAACGCGCAACGTATTCAGCGGCAATTAAATTAGAAACGGCTCAGCTTGTAGTAGATCAAGGTTATACGCAAGAAGACGCATCAAAAGCGATGGGGGTGGGTAAATCAACCGTAAGTAAGTGGGTTACTCAATTAAAGCTAGAACGCAATGGTCAGTCACCATCAGCTTCACCAATGACGCCCGAACAAATTGAAATCCGTAAACTTAAAAAGTAAATCCAACGCATTGAATTAGAAAAGGATATATTAAAAAATGCTACGGTGAATTCAATAGGTCAATGCAACACCTTATAATTGATTACCTAGATTCAAATTGTAAGTGCATAACTTGTTTTGACTAGATTAAGTGGTCAGTTGCTCATAAGCTAACTACTTTTTCTCCGGCAAGAGATTTTACTATGAGACATTACAAACAACTGATCTATGCGCAAAGATGCCAGATCGCTGTTCTAAAGAAAAGCGGTTTTACGCAACAAAGTATTGCTGAGCTAACTAATTTATCGCAATCTACGATTTCAAGAGAGCTTTCTAGAAATACAGGCAAGCGAGGTTACAGATACAAACAAGCTCATGAGCGGGCTTTGTCTCGCCGAAGAAGTGCAAGAAAACCACTTAAGATGACACTTGAAATGATGGCTTTAATTACCCAGAAGCTTAATGAGAAGTGGAGTCCTGAACAAATAACGGGATGGTTGCGCAAGAAAAATAAAAAATCGCGTTAGCATTGAAGAACGTCCACAAATAGTTGATGAGAAAGGCCGTATCGGAGATTGGGAAATAGATACCGTCATAGGTAAAGGCCATCGAGGCGCCCTTGTTACCATTGTAGAGCGGGTCACCCAATTCACTGTATCAACTCAGGTGGCAGGCAAAACAGCACAAGCCGTTACTGCGGCGACGATAGAACTATTAAGGCCATATAGGTCAGCGCTTCATACCATCACGGCTGACAATGGAAAAGAGTTCGCTTATCATGAGAAAATCACAAAGGCATTAAGTGTTCCTGTTTATTTTGCTCACCCTTATCACTCCTGGGAGCGCGGATTGAATGAAAACACGAATGGATTACTACGCCAGTATTGGCCGAAGAGCACAGATTTTAAGGCGGTAACACCAGCGCAAGTTATACCAGTACTTGAGCAACTTAATAATCGTCCGAGAAAGACACTTGGATTTGAAACGCCTGCAAAATTGATGCAGGATCACTTGGCGGCTAAAGCCGCCTAAACGTTATGCACTTCAGATTTGAATCCGCGTTATTAATTAGGTGGTTATGACTGACTTATCAAAACGTGGTTTAAGTGATATTGAAAAGCTGAAAGCATGGTTCTTATGGCGTGAAGGTAAAACGCTTAGCGAAATAGGCTTGAGGCTTGATAGGCATGCTGGTTCTATATTCGGTGTACTTAAACTAAAAGGTGGAATATCGCCAGTGCAACGAAAGCGTCGATTATCGTTTCTTTCTTTAGAAGAGCGAGAAAATATATCAAGAGGTTTAGCTTCAGGCTTATCTATCAGGGTAATAGCTCGTAATGTAGAAAAGGCAGCGTCAACGGTAAGCCGTGAAATCAAACGCAATGGTGGTATTGCCAAATACCGTGCCGTTACGGCTGATAAAAATGCGCTAGAGCGAGCATTAAGGCCAAAGCAATGCAAATTACAAAAAGGTAATCCACTTAGCGATTTGGTTGAGTCTAAGCTACTAGACGACTGGTCACCAGAGCAAATTTCTGGCTGGTTAAAAATAAAACACCCAGCATCATCTGAAATGCATATTTCACATGAGACTATTTATAAAACGTTATTTATCCCATCACGCTATATTTTCGAAAAAGCAGTCCTTAGCCATCTTCGCTCAAAACGTAAGTTGAGGCATGGTAAACGCTCAACAAATAAGGGAATTTATAAAGGTATTATTGATGCTAAAACAATTCATGAAAGGCCCCATGAAATTGAAACACGAGCAACTCTAGGTCACTGGGAGGGCGATTTAATATCAGGAAGTAGCAACTCACATATAGCAACATTGGTTGATCGAAAAACACGGTATACAGCTTTGGTACAAGTTGATGGTAAGGATACTAACAATGTAGTAAATGCACTTATTCTGAAATTTAATGGTTTACCAAAGGCACTTAAAAACACACTAACGTGGGATCGGGGAATGGAATTAGCAGACCATAAAAGATTTACTAAAAATACGAATACAGATGTTTACTTTTGTGACCCGAGTAGTCCGTGGCAAAGGGGAACAAATGAAAATACAAACCGCCTATTAAGGCAGTACTTCCCCAAAAAGACAAGTCTACATGGCTTTGACCAACGTTATTTAGATAAAATCGCTAATAAACTAAATAATCGACCAAGAAGGATATTAAACTATTTAACTCCTAATGATATGATTAAAAACCATGTTGCACTGACCACTTGATATCACCACCGCTCTCTTGATGTCCGACTCCCTGAACAATTCTCGTTAATCGAGAAGTTAAATCAACGAGAGCGTTATCCAATTAGTCTGCTGTGTAGCGTATTCAATGTGCATCGCAGCAGCTATAAGTACTGGGCCATACGGGATACAGCGCCGACACCTGAGCAAGCAAGGTTAGAGGCTGAAGTAAAAGCAATACATGCGATGAGTGGTGGTTCAGCAGGGGCACGGACAATCGCAGCGATAGCAACGAACAATGATTTTGAATTGAGCCGTTATCGTGCAGCTAAGCTAATGGTTAAATTAAAGCTCGAAAGCTGCCAAGTACCTCAACATTCATATAAACGTGGTGGTAATGAACACCTTGAAATCCCAAACCTGCTTGATAGACAGTTTGATGTTGTTGAGCCGGATACCGTGTGGTGCGGTGATGTGACGTATATTTGGACAGGCAATCGCTGGGCTTATTTAGCCGTGGTTATTGATTTATTTGCACGCAAAGTGGTTGGCTGGGCAATGTCGTTGTCACCAGATACTAATTTAACGCTAAAAGCGCTTGAACTCGCATATGAAAGCAGAGGGAAACCGACAGGACTCATGTTCCATTCAGACCAAGGTAGCCATTATACAAGTTTAAAATATCGTCAACGTTTATGGCGCTATAAAATCACACAAAGTATGAGTAGACGTGGAAATTGTTGGGATAATGCGCCAATGGAGCGATTTTTTAGAAGCTTTAAGACGGAATGGATGCCAAAGATTGGATATGGAAACTTTATAGACGCTAAATATAGCGTAAGTGATTACATAAATGGATATTACAACAATGTTAGGCCGCATCATTATAATGCCGGTTTAGCACCAAATGAATCTGAGGTTAGATATCAAGATTCTAAAACTGTGGCCAAAATTAGTTGACTATTACAAAGCTGAGTTGATGGAGATAAATAAGCTCATTTTCAGTTACGATAATGCTTTCAATGCTTTGTATAGTTTTTATATCTAGCCATTGTTCTATGTCTACTCCGACATACTCGCTATATACCTACCTGCAAAAAATTCAGCTTGACGCTTCACTACTGCGTTTTTTAGCTCATCAGGGAAAGTTACACCGTAGAGCTTAAATAAACCTATATCATAAGCGATATATCAAAATCACAGCTAATTACTTCGATATTGTTTAACTAAATTGAGGTAAAGAGGGGATCCACAGTAATGAGAATAAAATCACTATCTACTGACATTCTTTAGCAACTTCTATTGTTTAATAGGTCTTGTATTATTCTATTTACTTGTTTCAATACATGCCCACTATGGCTATCCACAAAAAAATGGTCTCCGGGTAATATATGGACATCACATGGGGCTTCAAAGTGTTTTCCCCAACTTTGAAGATCCGATAAAGTAATGTCAATATCTTGTTCACCACCTAATACTGAAATAGGGCAATTAAAAACATCGTCACCTTTATAAATATATTCATGCGCCATTTGAAAATCAGCCCTAAGCGTAGGTAAATAAAGCTCCATTATCTCTTTATTCTTTAATACTTGTTTAGGTGTACCATTTAGGTTACTAAGCTCATAAATAAACTCTTTAGCCGGTAAATGATGTATAGGTTCCTTCCTCGGGTGGCAATTTGGCCCTTTACTCCCAGAGGCAACAAAATGTATTGGCAATATTAGGTCTGCTTGCTTTATTTGATTCATTAACTCAAATGCAACTCTGCTTCCTAAGCTATGACCGAATAGTATATACGGTTTGTCCATAATGCTTTTAAAGTCAACAAGTAAAGACTGAATTAAGTCATCCATGTTTGAATAAGGATGCTCATTAAATCGATTCCCTCTACCAGGTAATTGAATTGCTACTAATTCAACGCAAATCGGAAGTTTAGAAGCCCAAGAAAAAAAATTAGATGCGCTCCCCCCCGCGTAAGGAAAGCATATAAGTCTTAGTTGAGGAGCCAATTTAGGCTGAAATTTTGTAAACCAAGTGGATGTTAACATAGTTGATCAAATAACCATTTAAGATATTTACTATACATAAAGCTGAATACCTCAGTATTTAGCATTTTCTTACTTAAGAAGAGTTAACTTAAGACTAAAAAGCCCTTCTTTATAGCTTTTTAGTACGTAACCTATTGTACTAATAACCTAAAGTTGGCAAATTCCTAACACCTCAGCGTCTTTTTAATTGACTATTTGTTGCTGTTTATGGCTTTATTATCAAAGTGTTTGTCTCGTTTTAACAAACTAGAGCTTAAATTGCAAACGCGATTTTTAATCGTCACTAAAAATTTAGACTCCTAGGGTAATCCCCCAATCTTCATGATTTTCGGTAATGGCGACACGCATTGACCCCGAATGTAAAACATTGTCAGATAGTAACTGTAATTTACTATCTACATCATCATAAGCCACGACATTACCCAATATATTATCAGCATCATTTTGTTTGCTTAATTTACTAGGATTTTTAGGATATTGAATTGCAGAAATAAGCGCTCTTTTGCCATTACTTGCTATACCACCGCAGTTGAAATTAAAATTCGCAATAGTTTTTTCATCAGAAAAAATATACTCTCCATCCTCAGAACATACAGTTATAAAGTGTAGTGGAATATTACGAGCAAAAATTGACCACCTTACAAAAAACTAACCTCTATAAACTATGAGCGGCGCTCATAGCTTTTATTCCATCCTATAACGACGCTTTGATGATTTCTTGACTCAAAACTAAATTTCTAACACTCTGTAATAACGTTATTTCATTAAACCTTACTTTTGTAGTAGAAAAGATTAACTGTGTTTAAACTTGCTCATAATGGCAATGTACTACTCGATACGCGTAAGTCTGCACCCGCCAGTGCTACTTTTATCATTGAAGCAATTGAACAATCGCCTTACAGCGAGTGTGAAATCGATCATGACGCCATAAATAACTATTTTAACAGTCCGACACCTGAACGAATCTTAGTTGTTGCAACACGCCACGATGCAACCTTAAGCGTTGAGATCAGTGATGATAAAATGCTAGCCACCGGCACGCTCACTCTCGCCAAAGGTGGTGCAACACTCAGCTTTGATGAAGCTAAAAAAGAATTAGTTAAAGCGCATGTTGCTAGAGGTTATAAACAAGCATTTTTAGAGCAGCTCTTACAAAAGAAATTTGAACTTCTACCTGGATCTCTAGTTAGCGGGGCCACTTCACTTGCTAAGGGACGTTTACCTACTGACGGCCAAGATAGCAAATTTAAAGCCATGGTTAAAACCTTAAAAGACCGCCTTAAAGCACTCAAATTAAAAGAAGATGGTAGTGTTGATATGCGTGATTTTGGTAAATTAGCAAGTGTAAAACCGGGTGAATTACTAATCCAGCAGCAACCTGCTACTCCTGGTCAAGAAGGGTTTACCGTAATAGGTAATGTTTTACTAGCTAAACCCGGACAAGTTCATGCCTTAATTGTAGGAGAGTGTACTGAAATATCCAAAAAAATCCAATGGAATTACTTTCTACTATTGCTGGCGTGCCTGTAGAAATAAATAACGGCATGCGTGCTGATGATATTTTTACTATCAACTATGTCTCTGTAAAACAGGTCATATAGCCTTTGAAGGCAGTGTGATAGTCAGTAGTAGTGTAGAACCTGAGATGCGGATTAATGTAACTGGCGACATCACCGTTTTTGCCGCTGTCGAATCTGGCGAATTAACCACCGGTGGCGATATAGTTGTAAAACAAAAACTTATTAGTCACCAAAAACCTGAAGATAAATCGCTGTCTTGCAGAATAATTTGCGCAGGCTATGTGCATGCCTCACACTCTCAATATTGCTACACTGAAGCTGATAACATATTGCTTGACCGCCAAGCCAGCCATAGCTCAATGAAAGCAAAAAATATAATTCAAATTGGTCAATCAGAACTACCTAAAGGAAAGCTATTTGGGGGTGAAGTGTTAGATGCTACTAAATTAATTGCTGGAGAGATTGGTAATGAATCAGGAACTAAAATGGCAATCAATTTAGCCGCTTCAGCCACTCAAATGACCAAAGATATTGATAAGTCTTTTAGTGAATTAACAGCTGCAAATGAACAGGTTGATAGTTTACAAGCCGCATTAGAAAAGCAGACTTGATTAAAGATGCAGATAAAAAAGAGAACTCATGAACAAAATTGGTTCCACGCAGCTACATCATAGTCAACAAGCTGAACAACTAGAAAAGCAGGTGGCGAGTTTAGAACTAGAACTTAATACCTTGCTTGATGAAGCCATTCTAACCGTAAATACCGTTTTACATTCTGGGGTGGAAATCCATATCTTCAACAAACTGCTTAAAACAACCCGTAACTTTCCACCAAGCAGTGTCAAGTTAGAAAATAATAAAATAGAAATTGAATTTAAAACTTAATTATAAGGGGCTGTTAGTAACAGCCCCTTATTCTTTATTGTAAACCATATACATTTTCATAGGTTTGCGCTGGCCACACACCTACCTGCACTTGCCCTATGTGTTGTTTTTGTAATTAACATGTCATAGTGCCCACAGCGATGGAGAGCCACATAACAAAGTACTTTTAATGTTTTTAATCGGGTACATTGCGCTCTGAGGTAGTCGATGCGTTCTTTTGTCCGTGGGTTTCGAGATGCTCAACCCACGCTACGGTGTCTGGTTGTTCACTGTACAACATAAACGTCCGGCGATCTCCACCTAGATATTGATGTTCCAAAGCAATAATCGTTCGATGTCTGGCTCAGGCTGACAAAGCTCATCGAGGCAATGCATGATTTAATCAAATGGCGTTAAGGCGTTGGATTTCGCAGTTTCTATGATGCTGTATAGGTGGGCGCTTGCTATCACGCCGCGTGAGGTTTGGCTAAACATCCAGTTCTTACGGCCAATAAAAAACGGTTTGATAGCGCGCTCGGCGCGGTTATTGTCGATATTAAGCTGACCATTCTCAAGATAAACCATAAGTTTATGCCATTGATTGGCGAGATAGGTTGCTACCTCTGCTAATTTGGTTTTCCCGACTAAACGAGGCTGGTTTTGCGCTAACCATTTGCAGCTTGTCGATAATAGGTTTAGCTTGTTCTTGTCTTATTTCATGCTTTTGTTCTGGTGTTTTATCGTTGAGTTTTGATTCAATGCCGTACAGTTTTTGAATAAGACTCAAGACCACGTAGGTTTTGCCTGTCTTGTTTTACCCTGCACGTGCTTTACTTCAATAAATTTACGACGTGCATGGGCCCAGCAACCAACCAATGTTGATTGCGTTTATACATACGCTCGATAACCATAAACCTGTAAATACCCCGAATAGCCATCCAGATAATTAACCACGCAGGAAGCTGCTGCCCGACTGTTTTGATAGTCGTAAAGCACGATGTTTGGTACTGCGTTGTGTCTATTTATAGTCGATGGCGAATCCGAGCCGGTACAATATAGCCACATGTAACTTTTTACTTTGTCGGTGTTAACCACATTGACCGCCTTTTCATCGGTATGTATCGCGGGTTGTTTAAGTAACGCGTGTTTCAGACACTGTATCAGCGGTTCAAACAAGATAGCGGATTTGAGTACCCAGTCACTCATGCTTTTACAACTAAGCTCAATACCGTATTGCTTGAATATCGACTCTTGTCTGCGCACTGGCAGTGCATATTGATATTTGCTGGTGATGATTTGACCTATCAAACTGGACGTGACTATGCCTTTCTTGATGCGCATGTTTGGTATCTTAGCTTGTTTAATACTGTAATTCGACCCTGACTTATCATATTCACGACACGCGTACTTTGGGCGAATATACTCAATGACTTTTACCTTTGCGGGTACGAAGTCAAGCTTTTCGCTGACGTCTTCACTCATTTTATGCAACTCATTACCACAGCAGTTGCACAATTTCCCTTCTTCGGCAATGTCATGAATAACTTGCTCACGGGGTAAGTCTTTTGGTAATGGTTTGCGAGTGCAGCTAATCTCTTGCGTAGCAAGCTCATCAAGTTGCTCAATGATGTCTTCGGCTTCATTGAACAATTCACCTTGTGCGTCAAAGCCTTCGGTACTTTTACCAAATTGTTTTTATTGCGCTAGCCGGAATTGTTCCTCTAGATACCTGTTTCTCGCAGTCGCTTGTGCTAATTTCTCAGCGTGCTCTGCCAGCAGCGCCGGATCGTCTGGTAGACGGTTAACATCAATATTCATCCTTCTATTTTATAATATTTTTTTCCGTAAACTAGCTAATACGATGGTTGATATTGATCTCGCGACGATCTAAATAATGGTAGCGTTTTCGATGTTAATTTGTTGATGCCCTATGACATCATACCGAGATAATAACCAATGTAATTGTTGCTCGGTTAAACTCATTGTGTCGGCGCTGAGGTTTTTCGGCCATTTGAATTTGTGCTTATCGAGGCGTTTATACCATAAGGCAAAGCCTGTGTTATCCCAATACAATATCTTCAGCTTATCCGGCTTTTATTACAAAAAACAAACACGGCACTGGATAGTACTGACAGTTCGAGTTCACTTTCAACAATGGCCGCTAAGACATTAATGGATTTTCTGAAGTCGACAAACTGATTGCAAAGGTACACGTCAGGCACATCAATAAACATGTTCATGCTTGCAGCGCCTTTATTAAATTAGCCACCCATGTAGGCAAGATCACGAACTTTACCTTGACTTAAAAGTATGATCTTATACTCCTTTTTTAAGGAGCATCCCCATGCCTAACATTAAGCTATTTAAATATTTCGAATCAATCGACGACCCTCACCAACAAGGTAAAGTTGTTCATAAACTATTTGATATCATATTCTTAGCTGTTAGCGCTGTTGTATCAGGCTGTCAGGGCAGGGAAGAGATTGAAGATTTTGGCCATGATAGACTAGATTGGCTCAGAAAATATGTTCTTCTTGAACAAGGGATCCCTCGCCATGACACAATTGCTCGTGTAATGAGCCGTATTGACATGACGCAATTCCAAGATTCCTTTTCTTCTTGGATGAAAGCCTGCTCCAAATTAACTCAAGGCGGTGTAGTTGCTATTGACGGTAAACGATTGAAAGGTTCATTAAATCAATCTGATAGACGCGATGCACTTTATATGATCAGTGCATTTGCATGCGAAAATGGTGTTGTTTTGGCACAATGCCCTGTTGATAAAAAGTCGAATGAAATAAAAGCGTTGCCAGAGCTGCTTGAATTATTAGAGATAAAAGGCTGCTTAGTAACGATTGACGCTATGGGATGTCAAAAATCAATTGCAAAAAAATAGTTGGTAAAGAAGCCGATTACTTACTTGCTGTAAAAGCAAACCATAAAAGGCTACTGTCACAAATAGAAGATGTGTTATTACCTGAGGTAGCACGACAAGCATCTGATGGGCTCTTGTTTAACGAAGCCGATTATCAAAAAATAGAGAAGAATTTTGGTGCTGTGCAGTGAGCCATAACGTGAGCGGTTTATCAGAAACGATACACTGGGAAGGTGTGTAAACAGTGGGTGTTATTGTTTCTTATAGAAAAGAAAAAGGTAAATTAAGCAATGAGTTATGCTATAGATACTATATTAGTTCAGCGGAAGAACTCGCGAGAGGAGCACGACAACATTGGCAAATAGAAAATGGATTACATTGGCGTTTAGATGTAGGATTTAAAGAAGATGAGTGTCGAATTAGGCGCAAAGGTGCAGCACCTGTATTTGCGGGGCTGAGACACATCGCATTTGATCAGCTAAAAGCAGAAAAAGCTATGCGCAGTACAGCCTACCTTGAAAAGGTATTGAACGCATAGACCTTTTTCATGCTCTTGCCCTGCCATGTAGGCTCAGATGAAGTTGGTATAGTTAAATGCGTTTCACCATGTGATAACGTGATTGAGGCGTTCACTTTATGAGGAATGGCTTTGCTTTGCACTTTAACCAATTTAGGTGCTTTTGCAGCGTCTTGTAACTTAGACCGATATTTATAAAAGTTTGAAATGGGTAACGTGTTTTCTTTACAAAATGCGACAATAGATAAGTCGCTGGTTTGTTGCTGATCAATCTGATGGGTGTTGGTATCAGTGTGTGTTAATTGCGCGTATTTCACTTTTCTGCAGACGTAAAAAAGCCCGACTATTTCTAGTCGGGCTCTCTACAATTTGAAGCCTGGTAATGTCCTACTTTCACATAGCAAATGCTACACTATCATCGGCGCTGTTTCGTTTCACTACTGAGTTCGGCATGGAGTCAGGTGGGTCCAAAACGCTATTGTCACCAAGCAAATTTGGGCGTTAATACGTATTTCTGCGCACTAACTGAATTTGGAAAATATCTGATAATATTTTTTAAGTCTTTCTTTAAGTAATATCTACTTTAGTTATATTAACTTCTTCGCGTGTTTCACTATCACATAAAACGCGTTTGGCGTTGTATGGTTAAGCCTCACGGGTAATTAGTACAAGTTAGCTTAATGGCTCACACCACTTCCACATCTTGCCTATCAACGTTGTAGTCTTCAACGGCCCTTCAGAGACTTTAAAAGTCTAGTGAGAACTCATCTCGAGGCCTGCTTCGCGCTTAGATGCTTTCAGCGCTTATCAGTTCCGAACGTAGCTACCGGGCAATGCCATTGGCATGACAACCCGAACACCAGCGGTTCGTTCACTCCGGTCCTCTCGTACTAGGAGCAACCCCTCTCAATTCTCAAACGCCCACGGCAGATAGGGACCGAACTGTCTCACGACGTTCTAAACCCAGCTCGCGTACCACTTTAAATGGCGAACAGCCATACCCTTGGGACCGACTTCAGCCCCAGGATGTGATGAGCCGACATCGAGGTGCCAAACACCGCCGTCGATATGAACTCTTGGGCGGTATCAGCCTGTTATCCCCGGAGTACCTTTTATCCGTTGAGCGATGGCCCTTCCATTCAGAACCACCGGATCACTATGACCTACTTTCGTACCTGCTCGACGTGTCTGTCTCGCAGTTAAGCTGGCTTCTACCATTACACTAACCGTACGATGTCCGACCGTACTTAGCCAACCTTCGTGCTCCTCCGTTACTCTTTAGGAGGAGACCGCCCCAGTCAAACTACCCACCAGGCACTGTCCGTAACCCCGATTCAGGGGCCAACGTTAGAACATCAAAACTACAAGGGTGGTATTTCAAGGTTGACTCCACAACAACTAGCGTCGCTGCTTCAAAGTCTCCCACCTATCCTACACATGTAGGTTCAATGTTCAGTGCCAAGCTGTAGTAAAGGTTCACGGGGTCTTTCCGTCTAGCCGCGGGTACACAGCATCTTCACTGCGATTTCAATTTCACTGAGTCTCGGGTGGAGACAGCGTGGCCATGGTTACACCATTCGTGCAGGTCGGAACTTACCCGACAAGGAATTTCGCTACCTTAGGACCGTTATAGTTACGGCCGCCGTTTACCGGGGCTTCGATCAAGAGCTTCTCCCTAAGGATAACCCCATCAATTAACCTTCCGGCACCGGGCAGGTGTCACACCGTATACGTCATCTTGCGATTTTGCACAGTGCTGTGTTTTTAATAAACAGTCCCAGCCACCTGGTCACTGCGGCTCCCGTCCGCTTAGAGAGCAAGTCTCATCACAGATAGGAGCGTACCTTCTCCCGAAGTTACGGTACGATTTTGCCTAGTTCCTTCACCCGAGTTCTCTCAAGCGCCTTAGTATTCTCTACCTGACCACCTGTGTCGGTTTGGGGTACGATTCCATATAATCTGAAGCTTAGAGGCTTTTCCTGGAAGTATGGCATCAGCAACTTCATCACCGTAGTGACTCGTCTCGTGTCTCAGGTTTAGTGTTCGTCCGGATTTACCTAAACAAACGCCCTACTCACTTTCACATAGACTACCAACGCTATGCTTGCTTAGCCTGCTCCGTCCCCCCATCGCAATTATATCGAGTACAGAAATATTAATCTGTTTCCCATCGACTACGCCTTTCGGCCTCGCCTTAGGGGTCGACTTACCCTACCCTGATTAACATGGGATAGGAACCCTTGGTCTTCCGGCGTGGGAGTTTTTCACTCCCATTATCGTTACTCATGTCAGCATTCGCACTTCTGATACGTCCAGCATACCTCCCGGTACACCTTCAACCGCTTACAGAACGCTCCCCTACCACTCAGAATAAATTCTGAATCCGCAGCTTCGGTGCATAGTTTAGCCCCGTTACATCTTCCGCGCAGACCGACTCGACCAGTGAGCTATTACGCTTTCTTTAAAGGATGGCTGCTTCTAAGCCAACCTCCTGGCTGTCTGGGCCTTTCCACATCGTTTCCCACTTAACTATGACTTTGGGACCTTAGCTGGCGGTCTGGGTTGTTTCCCTCTTCACGACGGACGTTAGCACCCGCCGTGTGTCTCCCGGATATTACTTTACGGTATTCGGAGTTTGCAAAGGGTTGGTAAGTCGGGATGACCCCCTAGCCTTAACAGTGCTCTACCCCCGTAAGTATTCGTCCGAGGCTCTACCTAAATAGATTTCGGGGAGAACCAGCTATCTCCCGGTTTGATTAGCCTTTCACTCCTAGCCACAGGTCATCCCCTAACTTTTCAACGTTAGTGGGTTCGGTCCTCCAGTTGATGTTACTCAACCTTCAACCTGCCCATGGCTAGATCACCGGGTTTCGGGTCTATACCTTGCAACTAGTCGCCCAGTTAAGACTCGGTTTCCCTACGGCTACCCTATTCGGTTAACCTCGCTACAAAATATAAGTCGCTGACCCATTATACAAAAGGTACGCAGTCACCCAACAAGTGGGCTCCTACTGCTTGTACGTACACGGTTTCAGGTTCTATTTCACTCCCCTCACAGGGGTTCTTTTCGCCTTTCCCTCACGGTACTGGTTCACTATCGGTCAGTTGGGAGTATTTAGCCTTAGATGATGGTCCACCTATATTCAGTCAAAGTTTCACGTGCTCCGACCTACTCGATTTCACTTAAAATGTCTTTTCATGTACGGGACTATCACCCTGTATCGTGGCGCTTTCCAGCAGCCTTCCATTAACACATAATAAGCTTAAGGGCTGTTCCGATTTCGCTCGCCGCTACTTTCGGAATCTCGGTTGATTTCTTTTCCTACGGGTACTTAGATGTTTCAGTTCTCCGCGTTCGCCTCGTTAACCTATGTATTCAGTTAACGATACCTGCAAGCAGGTGGGTTTCCCCATTCGGAAATCCTAGTCTCAAGCGCTTTTTACTAGCTTGACTAGGCTTATCGCAAGTTAATACGTCCTTCATCGCCTCCAACTGCCAAGGCATCCACCGTGTACGCTTAGTCACTTAACCATACAACCCAAACGGGTCTTTGTTTTGTGACAGTTTAACTTCGCCAGAAGTCAATATTGAATACTAAAGTAGATACCAATCAATCAACTCATAAGAGTTAATTAAATGGCACTCAATGGTACTGCTACCATTGTTTTTTTACTTTTGAAAACTCTTGATAAATACAATGTATCTATCAGAATTTTATTATCAGCTTTTCCAAATTTTTAAAGAGCATATTAATTAGCTATCCCAAAGGGACAAGCACTAATTAACAATCATCTGTGTGGACACTACGAACAAATAAGTTCTAAATCGTATAAGGAGGTGATCCAGCCCCAGGTTCCCCTAGGGCTACCTTGTTACGACTTCACCCCAGTCATGAATCACTCCGTGGTAAACGTCCTCCCGAGGGTTAGACTATCTACTTCTGGAGCAACCCACTCCCATGGTGTGACGGGCGGTGTGTACAAGGCCCGGGAACGTATTCACCGCGTCATTCTGATACGCGATTACTAGCGATTCCGACTTCATGGAGTCGAGTTGCAGACTCCAATCCGGACTACGACGCACTTTAAGTGATTCGCTTACCTTCGCAGGTTCGCAGCACTCTGTATGCGCCATTGTAGCACGTGTGTAGCCCTACACGTAAGGGCCATGATGACTTGACGTCGTCCCCACCTTCCTCCGGTTTATCACCGGCAGTCTCCTTAGAGTTCTCAGCATTACCTGCTAGCAACTAAGGATAGGGGTTGCGCTCGTTGCGGGACTTAACCCAACATCTCACAACACGAGCTGACGACAGCCATGCAGCACCTGTATCAGAGCTCCCGAAGGCACCAAACCATCTCTGGTAAGTTCTCTGTATGTCAAGTGTAGGTAAGGTTCTTCGCGTTGCATCGAATTAAACCACATGCTCCACCGCTTGTGCGGGCCCCCGTCAATTCATTTGAGTTTTAACCTTGCGGCCGTACTCCCCAGGCGGTCTACTTAATGCGTTAGCTTTGAAAAACAGAACCGAGGCTCCGAGCTTCTAGTAGACATCGTTTACGGCGTGGACTACCGGGGTATCTAATCCCGTTTGCTCCCCACGCTTTCGTACATGAGCGTCAGTGTTGACCCAGGTGGCTGCCTTCGCCATCGGTATTCCTTCAGATCTCTACGCATTTCACCGCTACACCTGAAATTCTACCACCCTCTATCACACTCTAGTTTGCCAGTTCGAAATGCAGTTCCCAGGTTGAGCCCGGGGCTTTCACATCTCGCTTAACAAACCGCCTGCGTACGCTTTACGCCCAGTAATTCCGATTAACGCTCGCACCCTCCGTATTACCGCGGCTGCTGGCACGGAGTTAGCCGGTGCTTCTTCTGTCAGTAACGTCACAGCTAGCAGGTATTAACTACTAACCTTTCCTCCTGACTGAAAGTGCTTTACAACCCGAAGGCCTTCTTCACACACGCGGCATGGCTGCATCAGGCTTGCGCCCATTGTGCAATATTCCCCACTGCTGCCTCCCGTAGGAGTCTGGGCCGTGTCTCAGTCCCAGTGTGGCTGATCATCCTCTCAAACCAGCTAGGGATCGTCGCCTTGGTGAGCCATTACCTCACCAACTAGCTAATCCCACTTGGGCCAATCTAAAGGCGAGAGCCGAAGCCCCCTTTGGTCCGTAGACATTATGCGGTATTAGCAGTCGTTTCCAACTGTTGTCCCCCACCTCAAGGCATGTTCCCAAGCATTACTCACCCGTCCGCCGCTCGTCAGCAAAGTAGCAAGCTACTTTCTGTTACCGCTCGACTTGCATGTGTTAGGCCTGCCGCCAGCGTTCAATCTGAGCCATGATCAAACTCTTCAATTAAAAAGTTTTATGTCTTTCGACAGCTCAATGAATTCTGAATTTATTTTAATATCTTTCGATATTGAATTGACTGTGCCGAAACAACTTATAAATAAGTTACTTCTGTTGGTCACTCAGTTTTCAATTGAGACTCTAATTTGTTTGCCTTACTTAGCGAACTAAGCTTGGCTGTTAGAACTCAATCTGTACGAGTGCCCACACAGATGATTGCTTTATATTGTTAAAGAACGTTGCGGTTAAAGTTAAACTTTATCTCGCTAGGGCTGCGCATACTACGCTTTCCTATTTTTTTGTCAATACTTAATTTTGGTAAACGTATATTTATCAACACTAAGTTTTACTTAACACCCTGAGTAGTTCGTGCCTCGCCATGCGTTGTCCGCTGCGCGTCGCCATATCCCATCTCAGTGGGGTGCATTATAGGGAGATCCGAAAACAGATCAACCCTTTTTTGAAGAAAACTTGAAATAATGTGCTGTTCGCTGAGTATTTGAGCTAAACAGGCTAAAAACAGAACATAACTAGCAAGTTATTAACAACTAAACGCGTTTTAACTCACCTTATATTAAAAATAGAGTTAAGCGATCTTCATATAAAGGCTTATACCCCAGATGATCAACACGATCGTTAATGAAAGTGTTACGGCTGCAGATCCCATATCTTTAGCTCTACCTGACAATACATGTAATTCTGTACTTACCCGATCCGTTAATGCCTCGATGGCAGAATTTAGTAATTCAACTATTAGTATAATAAGCAATGAGCTTACTAGAACTGCCCAATGTAATAGTGATGAGGCAAGCCAAAATGAGATAGGGAATAATATAAGGCTTAGGAGTAGCTCTTGTCTAAATGCAGCTTCTTCTTTAAATGCAGCTTTAAAGCCAAGGTAGGAGCAATAACTTGCTTTAAAAACACGCTTAAGGCCTAAGCCATTTGGTTTTAATACATCTTTCATTAATAAACTCTATAAATGAAGGTCAAAATAAAGCCCCGCACTGCGAGGCTTTTTATTTATGCTACGCCGTATTGATCACGGTACGCTTTAACTGAGGCTAAATGCTCGTCCATCGTTCCTTGGTTTTCAAGGTAACTAATAAGATCTGCTAATTTTACAATAGAGATTACTTGGGTATTAAAGTCGCGTTCAACTTCTTGAATAGCTGATAACTCGGCTTTACCTTTTTCTTGACGATCTAATGCTATTAATACACCACTAAGATCTGCGCCATTTTGTGCAATAATTTCCATTGACTCACGAATCGCAGTACCTGCAGTTATTACATCGTCCACCAGCATTATTTTGCCGTTGAGTTCTGAACCTACTAATGTGCCACCTTCACCGTGTGCTTTTTTCTCTTTGCGGTTAAAGCAGTACGGTACATCTTTATCATGGTGATCAGCTAATGCAACAGCTGTTGTTGTCGCTATTGGGATGCCTTTATAGGCAGGTCCAAATAATACATCGTACTCTATTGCTGAATCTTCTAATGCCGATGCATAAAAACGACCTAAACGCGCTAAGTCACGACCTGTATTAAACAAACCGGCATTAAAAAAGTACGGACTTGTACGGCCTGACTTTAAAGTAAACTCACCAAATTTTAATACCTGCTTCTCTAGAGCAAATTCTATAAACTCTTTTTGATAATTTTTCATATCGAGTGGCCTACCTATTTATGCTAATGCTTGCTTTTGTACGTCAATAATTTCGCGGATAGAATGTTTAGCTAGAGTAAGTAACTCATCTAGCTCATCAAACGAGAAAGGTTCGCCTTCGGCTGTACCTTGAATTTCAATAATTTTACCTGTTTCGGTTAAAATTACATTCATATCAGTCTCAGCAGCTGAATCTTCAATGTATTCTAAATCGCTAATTGCTTGGCCTTTGTAAATACCAACTGAAATAGCTGCAATCATATGTTTAAGTGGGTTTGAATTAATCATACCTTTTGCACGCATATGCGTTAACGCATCAACAAGTGCAACACAGGCACCACTTATAGAAGCTGTACGTGTACCGCCGTCGGCTTGAATAACATCACAATCAATAGTAATTGTGTTTTCGCCAAGTGCTTTTAAGTCAACAGCCGCACGAAGTGCACGTGCAATTAAGCGTTGAATTTCCATAGTACGACCGCCCTGCTTACCACGTGCAGCTTCACGAGCATTACGTGTATGCGTTGCTCGCGGTAACATACCGTATTCAGCGTTGATCCAACCCTTACCTTGGCCTTTCATGAAACGAGGAACGCCCGATTCAACTGTAGCTGTACAAAGTACTTTGGTGTTACCAAACTCAACAAGTACTGAACCTTCAGCATGCAGAGTATAATTACGTGTAAATGTAACAGGTCTAATTTGGTTAGGTGTTCTTTCGCTTGGACGCATTGACGATCCCCTTAATTCAGAATTTGCGACATTATAAGTGTATGTGGGTGTAGATACCATGCTGATTTAAATAAATAGCTGTATGTAAAACATTCAGTGCTTTAAATTTTCCCTAGAGCTTAAGCAGTGTTACGATATAATCATCGTAATATTGTATTTATAAATTTAGGAAATCATCCATGATCCACAGTATGACAGCTTATGCGCGTCGCGAAATAAAAGGCGATTGGGGCACTGGCACTTGGGAAGTTCGTTCTGTTAACCAGCGTTACCTTGAAACATTTATTCGCGCACCAGAGCAATTTCGTGGCATGGAGCCAGTTATTCGTGAGCGTTTACGCAAACACTTACAACGCGGTAAAGTTGAAGTTTTTTTAAAATTTGTTGCAAACCCTGCCCACGTTGGCGAGCTATCAATTAACCAAGCCCTTGCTGAGCAACTTATAAATAGCGCTAAATGGGTTCAACAGCAAAGTAATGGCGACATTAACCCTGTTGATATATTGCGTTGGCCTGGTGTTATGGAAGCTGAAGAACTTGATATGGATAGCGTTAATACAGCACTAATTGCTGGTCTTGATCAAGTAATCGAAGATTTTAAATCAGCTCGTGGCGATGAAGGTGCAAACCTTGAAGAAATGATAGCAATCCGCCTTGATGCGATTTTAGAGCAAGTAGAAATTGTAGAAACGCATATGCCTGAGATTGCTAAGTGGCAGCGTGAAAAACTGGCTCAAAAATTAGAAGACTTAACAGCAAACATTGACGAATCGCGCCTTGAACAAGAACTTATTTACCTTGCGCAAAAACAAGACGTGGCTGAAGAATTAGATCGCTTAAAGTCTCACGTTAAAGAAACTAAAAAAATCCTTAAAAAAGGAGGCGCATGTGGCCGCCGCTTAGATTTTATGATGCAAGAATTTAATCGTGAAGCTAACACGCTAGCGTCTAAGTCTATCAACAGCGACATCACTACTGCAGCCGTAGAGCTAAAAGTACTAATTGAACAAATGCGAGAGCAGATCCAAAACATAGAATAGCGTTTTAGCCTGTTTCAACTTGTTTATAACTCATTAATAAGCCTAGATTTTTCTAGGCTTTTTGTTTTCTACCGTTCATACTAGCCCCCTATTGTACGTGTCCAAGTGGTTACCAAAGTGGTTACCAAACCGCTTGGTAACCACTTTTTATAATCCTTGGTAACCATTTTTGATGTAACTCAATGAATGTAAAAGAAATCAAAGCAAATATTAAGAGCTGTAAAACGCTTAGGTTTAGTGTTGGTGACAGCCTTTATATAAAGCCTAGCAAAGATAAAAAAAGCGGTGCTTGGGAGCTTCGATATACTATCAATAATAAACGCCACTTTATGACTCTAAAAGGTAGCAACTTTCCAGACAAGACATTATCTGACGCTCGAATTGAAGCAGCCTTGATAAATAAAAAAATTAAGAATGGTATAGACCCACTTGCCGAAAGAGTAAGACAGGGACAAGAAACTATCATAACAATGAACGACCTATTTAATGACTGGTTTAAAGATAAAAGTAAGGAAGTAAAAAATCCTCACTTGCTCGAAAGACAATATACTAAAGATATAAAACCATACATTGGTAAGCTCAAAATTGATGATGTAAATGCACGTGATATTAGGGCTATCATAAAAGAAGTTGTAAATGATGGGCGTCCCTCTATATCTACAAAGTGCTTAAACCTATGTAAAAACCTATTTAAACATGCACAAAAACTTGATCTCACAAAGTCAAACCCTGCTGCAGCTTTTAGTCAGAATGACGCTGGAGGGCAAACCAAAAGTAGAAAAAGAGCATTAAGCCTGCAAGAAATTGAAAGTACATTTGATGTACTCAGAGAGAATTCGACTGTTTTTACCAGAGATAACTATTTAGCAATGGTATTACTTCTTGTATTTGGTAACCGTAAAACCGAGGTTACTCAAGCAAAGTGGGAAGAATTTGATTTTAATGAAAAGATTTGGAATTTAGGCACAAGAAATAAAAAAGAAGTTTATATTCAGATTCCTATTGCTGACGAAGTCATACCCATATTTGAAGAGTTGAAAAGAAAATCGTGTGGCTCCGAATACGTATTCCCAGCAAGAAAAGTTAGCAAAGATGGTCATATGTGCGAAAACACTTTGAATCATGCCTTAGCTAAAATGTTTGGCAAAAGTATTAGCAAGAAATCATACCCTAACCTACTTGAGCCTAAAGGCATTAAGCACTTTACTATTCATGATTTAAGACGAACATGTCGTAGCTTATTCGCTGAACTTGGTTATGAAGGAAACGATGTAACACGTTATCTAAATCATACTATTAGTGGTGTTGCTGGTATTTACAACAGATATGATTACTTGGATGAGCGAAGAAAGCTTGCAAGTGTAATGGCAAATCAAATACTTCCTAGAGCTAAGATATCAATGGTATCTGAAGGAATTAATCTAAATGAATAAATTTAAATTATTTCCAAAATGTATACCGCGAGAAGGTTTAAAGATTCAATCACAGCCATTTTTGGTACATGTTCAAGAGCTTGGAGAGATTGATGACGATGATATTAATTATGCTCAGTTAGAAGAAATAGCTTCACCTGTAGGTATTGATAAGCCCAATTTAATAATATCTTCTATAAATAACTTACCAAAAGATGAGTTTGGCCAAGATATTATGCTATTAGAGAAAGAATCGATTAAACGTAAAGCGATGCTGGTGGAAGACACTCTAAGGGCACTTCCAGACAAGTCTAGCGTAGATTACAAATTTTGGCTTAATAAGCTAATGCACGAAATGTTTACGCTTGGATCACAAGTGCAAGAGCATAATGACTTTGTAGAACATTTGTATGCCTTAAGAGCCACAGAAAAACATTCTAAAGACCGAACAGTAGCAGGTGAATCCTCACCTAAAAAGTATCAGCCTTTTATTGATCTTATCAATGTAATAGTCAGTGACATAAAGCTACACACACATATGTCTAAATGTAGTAGAGCGAATTTAGCAACGGCAATTGATGCTCTATTTTCTATAAATACTATTTATCCTCCTTCACACAAAACGATTAAAACATATATTAACGATGCGTATGGCTCTACTGCTAAAAAAGGTCGAAAGTCTAGTTCAGCTCCCTCCCTTAAGGAAGTTGAAGAGTGGGTAAAAACTAACTATAAAAATAAAATTCATTTAAAATCATAATATTAAAAACTTTAATAAGCCCTTATCAAGCTAAGGGCTTATTAACCTTTACGCAAATCAATAATATTCTCCCATCAACAATGATGAACCGGAGAAACCAATTTGAACCAGCTAACAACACCAACAACGCAATTTACTGACCGCCTAGTTAGAGAAGCAGAAAGAGCTAAAATAACGGCAGTCTCTCGAACCAGCGCTTGGGCTTTAGAAAAAAAAGGCCTATTTCCGAAAAGAAGAAAGCTTCATGCCGATAGCGACAGAGTTTGTTGGTTATTAAGCGAGCTTTTAGACTTTGTAAAATCTCGCGAAGTAATAAATATGGAGCGAACTCAATGAACGAGAAAAAGCTACCAGATCTTGCTATGTATATTGACGATGCTCGAATGATTAAAAAGCCTGAATTGCAAAAGCTTCTTAACATCAGTAGGTCAACACTTGGAAGATGGATAAAGGCTGGCCATTTCCCCCCACCAGCTCATGTAATAAATGGGCGGTCCATGTGGCATTTTCAAGATTATAAAAATTGGCTAGCCAAAAAACACACAAAAGCAGGTAAATAAACTGCTTTTTTTTGGCCTACTGATGACACACTTTGAAACAAAATGATCAGTAAAAACACGCTATTCAACAAGCTAAAAATATATCTTAGTTATTATTTTAAAAGGGCTTTTATCTGTAAAGCGCCTATCCACTAATAGCGGATATTAAATAATATAAGAAAGATACCAATTAATAACTAAAGCAAATAGATATAACAATGACCTTTAAAATATCAACAACTAACTCAGTAAACTTTATATACAAAGACCATAGCTACAGAGTATTTAAACCAAAGACAAAAGGGCAAGATCTAAAAGCGTTAACTAAAGTGTTTAAGCATTGTGAATGTATGCTTTCTCACTACTCTAAAGTACTCGTAGCAAGAATAGACTTAAGTACTAAATCTTATTCTATTAATAATCAGATGTTCTTAAAGTTTATTAAAAAACAGTTGTCGATACTTACAAAACAATATAACTGCAAAGTAAGTTATATATGCGCTAGAGAGAGAAATACATCTTCAAATCATCATTATCACTTAGCTGTGTTACTAAGTGGGCATAAAATAAAGCATAGTAGTAAGCTAACCTACCAATTAAAGCATGCTTGGGAATCTGATGGCTTAGGTTCGGCCTCATTAGTTAGCCACCCATACTACCTAATGCAAAGGGGTAATAAACTTACTATAGAACCAGCTCTATACCGCTTAAGCTATTTTACTAAACGTGCCACGAAAGAAGCTAACATTAAGGCTCATAGCTACTTATTTAGTAAACTTGAATACTCAACAGAGCACGTTGATAGATGCTTTAACGATATGCTACTCGTAAATCCAGCTATTACATATCAGCAAAATAAAGAAGCGGCTCTAATAAAGCCAGATAACTCAGAAGCTGGTGGTATCAAGGTTATAAAAAGGCGATTAGGTATAAGCAGTACACAGTTAATACAATCTAAACTTCATCGCTCATTACAGTACAGCGATCATCCTAATCAAGCTAATAACGATCAAGTACCTTTGCAGCACTCTATGAACCGAAGCATACACATGCAAAGTGATCGATCACCTTACCCAAACATACAACATAAAGCTCTGCTAAATGATCGCTTCACGTGGCATTAAAATAACATAACTCTTTGATTTATATCTTCACACCATGGTGGTAAGCATATAAATTTTCGATTTTAAAAACTTGAAAGAAAATAAATTTTCAAAAAGCAAACCCTATGAACCGAAAGTTCACCGAACATGATCGATCATAAAAAGGCAAAAAATGAGTAAATTTGATTTAGAAAGTCTACCCAAGTGTGGCGCTAAAACACGTTCAGGTAATCCCTGTAAGCGCTTAGGCAACAAGCGTAATGGTCGCTGTAAATTGCATGGTGGTCGCTCTACAGGTGCAAAAACAACTGAAGGTAAACTTGCTGTGCGTACCAATCCTGTTAAAAATGGTTTTGGATGGAATCTAATGCAAGACTATGACCCCGTATTAATAGAAGACTCACTTAAAGCATACATTCAATTGTGCGATATAGTTGGGCAGAAAAGTATTAACAATAGTGAAGTAAACAAACTAGTAGCACGATACAACGTAGCATTAGAATGCTTTAAATATCATATTTGTGAATACTATGGCGAAGAGGCCTTTATTATTGTTCAATCTGCACTTGATGCATATTACAAAGATACAGATAGTCAGCATCTTCACTTTCATATACATACTGAGGTTGTAAAAGCCCCCTACTTCCACCAGCAAATGAGTGAAGCAAAAAAGCAGTTTTTGCTTATAAAAAAAGGGATCTTATCTAAAAGCTTCCTATGAAGCATCAAACTATTGAATTTTATAGGTAATAACGTAAAGTTTGTAATAAGTTATACGGGTAGCTTAATAAAGGACTAAATATGCTCAAACCTAATGAAGGTAACAAATATGTATTTAAAAATATTAATTTTAAAAGTATGTACCTACCCCCTCTAAATGAAGTCGCCCAGCTATTACACTTACCTAGTAACATTAGTGGCATGATTACTCATGCCCAATCATTTTATGATTCTGAATTGCCTGTCAGTCAAAGCTCTATATTTCATTTATCAAGTCGAGGAGTAGGTAAACCAACATTTAAAAAAATTTATACATGGTTTAAATCTCTCTCTCCGAAAATCAATGATGTGTTCAATCTTCAAGTATATAAAAAAATATCAAAAGCGATGAGAGTTACCTCCAATGCCAGTATCTACTACTCATGTACACATGGATTTAATTTCAGTAAGAAAAGCAACAATAACGACAATGAATTAAACCTATTAATAGATTGGCTGGAAGAACGCTCAAATGCTGATTATTTAATGATGAATAAAATACACAACCAAGCAAAGTTAAAAGCTATTAATATAAAAGCTCCAAAGGATATTTGGCAGTTACAAAAACCATACTGGCAATCCCATAGCTTAGTGCCACGGCAGCAACTCAATATTATTAATGAGTTTTACAATTCAGATAAAAAGCGGGAAGATTATACAGAAGAGGATGGCCTAGCTCTTATTGAAGCAACGTACCACTTAACATTTGATTTCTATTTATCAGCCATTGCCAACTACGAGGCAGGTCTTCACTCTTACTACTTTAGATTAGATGAGAACTATAACCCTAAAAAAGGCTCAAGCTTTTTTATAAATGTGCTAAATACCTTAGTTGAATCTGAAGAAGCCAACGGCTGTTTCGATGCTGTACTAATAGAGCTAAAAGAGCTCGTATCATCAAACGACAAACCAATGACTTGGAGAAAGCTGGCTAGCTTTATCCCTTTTGAAAAGTCTAAATCAGATTACACCGAAAGCGGGGAATCTTTAAATGATAGGCAATACAAACAACTAAAAGATTGGCGAAATGGGAAAAACTTACCTTCATTTTTAAGGTTAGAAAAGTTTATAAATGCTATTTGCGCTAGTCATGGTAATTACGACTCGTTAGCAATACTCATGTATTTTAGGATTAGTCGAGGTATAGACACAAAAATACAAGAATGCTTTGAGCAAACTTATAGTGAAAAAACGATACCAATTTTCAAGACTGTGATTGGCCAGTACCCCTCGTATTTCAAACACTATACAGATAAATTAAATAAAGCAGCTAAGTGAATATATAGCTGCCTTATTCAAAGTCTGAACCTAATCTTCATCGTCCATAAGATCTTCCCAGTCATCTGGGCGTTCATCTTCACCGCGGCTTTGCCAATAAGCGTCATGCTCTGGGTTTTACTGCTGTGAGCGGTTGTCATCATCATGTCGAGCCATGTTATTTTTTCCCTTGTTGATTTTTGTTTGCAGCTCTAGCTGCACGAGCAGCAAAACCATTTGAGTCAACGCCACCACCATTTTGCTTTGCTTCATTTCTTTGTATACGGGCCAAAGCATCGGTAGTCATTCGAGTTTCTTTCTTTGTCATTTTTTATCTCCAAAAGTAAAATTTATTGTTAGGTGCTCCTAACAACAGGGAGAATAATGCCAAACTAAATTGAGGTTGGGACGGGGGGGAAATAGTGTAAATTTAATTTTTTTAAAATTTATTATTAATTCCTACCTTTTTATAAAGACGTTAATTACTAGCACATCCTTTGTAATACCACTCAAGTTAGCAATTCCCACCCAAAAAATAAACCTTTTTTAGTTTACTGATAAACCAAAAAAAGTTTATTTTAACTTTTTTTGTGCTATTTTATAAACATGTACTTTATTAAGGTCTATGTATGTCTTTCACAGCTAAAATATCTGCACAGAAAATTGTAGATGCAATAGAATCTCAGTCTGAGACCAAACAAAAAAGAATATCTAGGTTTCAGTTATCAACGTTATCAATATCCAGAATATGTAAGCGCAGGGTTATGCCCACTATTTATCTAGATAGCCTAAGCGCAGAGCTGAATGAATTAGGTTGGTGTATGTTCCAAGTAGAAAATACAAAATATGGCTTTGTCCGAGCCTCATCAGTTAAGAACTGGCTTAAAATGTCTTCAAAAACAGTCAACGGTATCGAAGGAGAATAAAGTGAATAGAAGATACAGTAAGAGTTTAGAGCTAGATTTGACTGGATTTTCTGGAAAGCAATTCAAAATGCTTTGCGAAATACTCCGATCTGCCATGAAGCAAGAGCACGGATATAAGTTTACTAAAGGCTTTACCGATGAACGTTTAAAGAAGTGGCCAGTAGTTATAAGGTTCAAAGATGAGTTACATAGAGAAAGCTTTATCTGCAACTTGATTGGTATAGTCAAAGAAGAAGTTGTAAGTAAATTGACTTTAAAGATGCTTCACCCAATCGGCAGCAACCCTCAAACTTTTCGTTTTTTAAAAGCTGCATAACTAGATAATAGGTTTTGAGTACTAAGCTATAAATTGTGGTTAGCTATTATTCATTTATGAAATGGTTAAGGGGGTAAGGTTACCCCCCATTTATCGTCACACTTTTTGAGTTTGTAATAAATTAAAGCAGCTTTGCGTATGAATTATCGAGCCGTCAACCGTTGACGGCTTAAGCAAAATACCACTACAGCCCTTTAAAACCCTGTCATAAACGTATCTACAAAACGTTTAAATTTATCGGTAATAATGGGCAGTACTTTTTTGCGCTGCAATAAGCTGGGTTTGGTTTCGAGTACGTCAGCGAAGTCATCCCTTAGTGGCATTTCGTCACTTAGCTCATAACGGGTTACTAGCTTTTCTAGGCGTTCTTGGTTTAGCTTTTGCTCTTGAGCAAACTTCTCAAGCTCTAGGCGCTTTTCTTTTTCCCAATAAAGCTCAAACTCTTCATCAACGTCAGCGCTGGCGGGTATGCCTTGTAAGTGCTCGTCCATAAACTTATCTATTAGTGCTTTTTTACTTAATAAGGTTGGGTCTGTGGCTATTAGGTTTGCTATTACTTGGCGTTTACGGGCTTTTTCATCGCCACTTGCTTCACCATGTAACTCACGTAATAACTGCAAAATATAGGTTACGTTTACTATATCGCTGTGTAGTAGCTCTAGTTCAAAATCAACGTCATCTAAAACCGATACTTTTTCTTTACTTGAATTCTCACGTAGCTGCCTGCCAAGGTCGGCATACTTACTCGTATAATCCTGAAACTCTTGCTCGCCCATGGAGGTTGAGTCCATATCAAAGTCAGCAAAGTTGCTTAACATGTTCTTTAAGCGCATAAGCTCGCGAAACTGTCTCACAAACAACGCCTGAGCCTCTTCGTCAGGTAAAGCATCAACTGAGTCAACAGTAGGCGTAATTGCCATTAGCGCTTCATAGGCGCTGTTAAAATCAGTAAGCAGCTCATTATACGAAGGTGTTTCTATGTATTCTTTAGGCTGCTTGTTCGAAAATAGCGTAAAGGCAGTGTCAGCAGCTTTTTTAAGGTTTCTGAAGCACACTACGTTACCATGCGATTTAGTCTCGCCCAATAAACGGTTAGTGCGCGAAAACGCTTGTACCAAACCATGATATTTAAGGTTTTTATCGACATATAAAGTATTGAGTTTAGGAGCGTCAAAGCCTGTTAAAAACATATTCACCACCAGCAATATATCAATCTCTTTGGCTTTAACTCGCTTAGATATATTTTTGTAATAGTCTTCAAATAACTTACTGTCCTTGGTGGAGTAGCTTGTACCAAACATTGTGTTGTAGTCGTTAATAAATGAGTCTAACTTATCGCGGCTATGCAGCTTAACGGTTTGCCCTTCGTTTAAATACTTGGCTGATATTTCTTTAATTTTCGCATCATCATTACCTAATTCGTACTCCTCCTCTTCATTGGCCTCGTAGCTAAATATGGTGGCAATTTTAAGGTTGTGTTTGCCTTGTGCTTTTTTACTCGCAAACAGCTCATAGTATTGAATAAGCTCTGCAACACTTGATACGCAAAACATAGCGTTATATTCACGGCTATGCGTTTTACGGTTATGTTGGGCAATAATGTAATCGGTTATTTTATCTAAGCGCGCAGGCGAGGTTAAAAGCTCTTTTGTGTCAATGTCTTCAACTTCAATATCTAGGTTGTTGTTAGAGCCATCTTTGTACTGATAACGCCCAACGTACTCAATAGCAAACTTAAGCACGTTAGCGTCGCGTATTGCATCCACAATTACATACGGATGTAAGCATTCACCAAACAAATCTTTTGTGGTGCGTTTAACTGAGTTTTTAGCAACGGCGTTGTCGGCAAATATAGGCGTACCCGTAAAACCAAACAACTGCGCGTTATTAAAAAATTCGGTAATGTTTTTATGCGTATCGCCAAATTGGCTGCGGTGGCACTCGTCAAATATAAACACAATGCGCTTATCTTGTAGGCTGTGCATTTCTTTTAAATAGCGTTGTTTAGTCACCACGTTATTTAGCTTTTGCAGTGTAGTTACCACCAGCTTAGTATTGCGGCTTTGGTTGATCTTTTTGCCTTTCATTGGCTTATCTAACAGCTGGTGGAACAACATACTGGTGTTGTCGGTGCTGTCTACTGAGCCCTTTACAAACGCATTAAACTCAAGTGCTGTTTGGTAGTCTAGGTCTTTACGGTCTACCACAAATACTACTTTATCAACCTCACTTAGCGAGGTCATAATTTGCGCCGCTTTAAACGAGGTTAAAGTTTTACCTGAGCCTGTAGTATGCCAAATGTAGCCGTTATCGGTTGTAGTTTTAACTTGCTCTACAATCGCCTCTACTGCATAAAACTGATACGGCCTAAGCACCATTAAGTACTTACCTGTTTCATTAAGTACAATATACTTGGTGAGCATATGCGTTAAGTGCGAAGGCGTTAAAAATGCTTCGGCAAAGTCATGTAACTGGCTTATTTTATTATTTTCATTATCAGTCCAGTCAAAGGTTTGCTTAGCAGACATTTCACTGTTATTAGAAAAGTACTGGCTATTAACCCCATTCGACATTACAAACAGCTGCACATAGTTAAACAAACCATGGTTGGCATGAAACGAATGCTTTTGATAACGCTTAATCTGGTTAAACGCTTCTTTTAGTTCAATACCACGGCGCTTTAGCTCTATTTGTACCAGCGGCAAGCCATTAACCAATAGCGTTACATCGTATCGGTTAGTGTATGTGCCCTTTACTGTAATTTGTTGCGCTACCTGAAAGCTATTTAGCTGTGGCTCATCAAACAATAGTGTTAAATGCCTGCTATCGCCGTTATCTAATGTGACATCAAGCTGGTCGCGCAGTGTTTTGGCCTTTGCAAATATATTACCCTTACCAAGCTTACCCAATATTTGCGTAAACTCAGTATCGCTTAACGTGCAGCCATTCACTTTTTCAAGCTGCTGCTTAAGATTGACCTCAAGTGCTGCGTTATCCTTTAAAATAACGCGTGCAAAGCCTTGCTCGCTAAGCTGTGCAATTAAGTTATCTTCTAATTGTTGTTCACTTTGATAATTCATTTATACCTACAATTCCTTTGCGCTGGCCCTGTGCAATACATCCACAGCTCTATTGCTAATCTTTGTGTAACTTATAACCCTGCTCTGGGTGATTCGGTATTGTTGGATATGCCAAAAACAATACCTGCTCTTTAACCATTTTACTTAAGTAGTTACGTCTTAGCGTGTCGGGCTTCATTCCTAGCAGCTGTGCTATATCACCCAACCTTAAACAGTGCGGCTGTGCTTCTTTACATAGGGCTATTATCGCTTGTTCTACCTCAGACTTCTGCTTTCTACTTGAGTTAGCTCGTACTTGCTCACCTATAACCCATAGTGAACTCCATAACTCATTAGCTGCAACCGCCTCTACTTCTGTATTGTCTTGGTCCGGAGTATTTAAAGCTAGGTCCGGACCTTCATTGCTTAACTCCGGACCTACACTATCTAGGTCCGGACCTTCGCTATTTAACTCCGGACCTTCAAACAGTGAAAGCTGATCTAACTTCGGAGAAGCTACAAATGTAATACTCTTACCTGCATCATTATCAGGCGTAGGGATTTGTATCCCTTTTAAGTGATATATCTTGCCTCTGTGCTGACCTGCCGACTCTAAGTACCCTGCATTAACTAACTGACTTAACGCCAGTGTCACTTCTCTTGTATGCTCTGAGGTCAATGAACAAATACGCTCGTGGTTAAACCATGACTCAGTAATGGCGGTAATTAAAATAGTTCGCTTAAGCTCGCTCAGCTTTTTGTAGCCACTACCAAAGGTACCGGTAAGGCGCTTATCTAACTCAGGCGACACAATATTAACCATGCGCAACTCTAAAAAGGTTTGATTCAGTTCATCTTTTTCATACATATGCGGTGGCTGCCAGTTTTGCGCTTTACAGTTACTGTATATTTTAGGAATACCCGACCCTGCTTTTTCGCTTAACCCAATATTTAAGAACATTTGATGAATAGCAGGGTTTCGGCACTGGCTATTACCACCCGCCTTAGCCTCATGCACTGGTATACGCATTAGCCCTGCGTTTCTAAAGCCAATAAAGTCAGGGTGTTTTTCAATTAAAATATTACTTTCGGTATTAAATTCTGCATGTGCGAGTGTATTAACGAGTGCTTCACGAATAGCCTCATGCGCAGGAGTGGTATCTTGTCGCTGGCCGTCATCAGTTAAACTAAACCCTACTTTTAAATCTGCCGTAAGCTTACGATACACCTTACGATAAAAATCAAAAGCATTACCCGACCAAGAGCCATCAGTATAAATTCGATCTATCCAGCGGTGTGTACTGTCGTCTTTTTCTTGATAATCGAGTGCAAAACTAGGCAACGCATCTTGAATCGCATCCCACTTACCAAACATCACTAAGCCAGCAAGGGTTAAACCTGCTTTACCTGTTGCGCGGTCTTTTTGCCAGCCACGAATTGAGCGCAAAAACTCTTGGTCGCTCAATTCTAAAAAAGGGTGTTGTGGCTTGGCATCAACAAACATTTGCCTATAAATACGCAGGCTTTCAGGGTCTATGTCGTCAAGAGTAAAGTGCTCTAAAATTCGGTTGTCGCGCACTTCCTCTTGCTCTGCCAGCATTTTATTTACTGCTGGTGGTAAACACTTTTGATCGGCCTCGTAACGGCGCTGATAGGTCCCATTAAGTGGGTTTGCATTAATAAATACAGGGCGGCTTTCGCGCGGGGCGCGTGGTATAGTAATCGCAATAACCGACTTGCCTTCAAGTGTTTCAATGCGCACGTCGCTTTCGCTGAGCAAATTAATACTCACTTTATTGGGATTATTAACCGTATCCCAAATATTCTTAATTAGCGGCGCTGGGTTTGTTATACCCTCAACTGCAAACGTGCCTTTTTTTTCTTTAATGCCCAATAAAATTAAGCCACCACGGGTATTAGCAAACGCACTATAAGTTTCCCACATATCATTAGGCACTGCGCCCTGACCATCGCGGCCACCAGCAAGCTTGCACTCAACCTCTACGCTCTCTTGCAAAGTTTGAATATCAATGATGTTCGCTATTGAGTTGTCGTTAATTTTATTAGTCATTATTTCTCACACAAACATTTGCTGTAGTAAGCCTTTTTTAAATAGCTTAGTTTGTTCAATTTGCTCGTTAACAGCGTCTATTTTTTTATCGAGTGATTGTAAGAATTGCGCTATTTTTTGCTGTTCTTTTAAGCAAGGTAAATGCACTTTTAATCGAGCAAATTCTGTTTGCCCTAAAGTTTTATTACGACCTGCACCACCCGGTGATGCAAGGTTAAGTAAATACTCTCCCTTAGGTGATAAAAAGAAATACAATAAATAATCTAAATCCGATCTGCCTTCAACGGGAATAAACATTGGGAATCGATGTGAGGCTATAAACCCCTTTTCGTTTCCACTGGTTACAGCAACAGCCCTCTCCCACGCAAAAACAATATTAATTATTAACGCTCTCGGATGCACCCAAAAGACTCGTTTACCACCTAGCTCACTTCCTGTCTTCTCAACTTTGTGAAATATCCCTTTACCATGGCATCTGATACCAATTTCCCTATATTTTTCATCATGATCAACATCAACAGGCTCGTTAACTCGATTAATGAACCAGTCCAATTGGTCTGTATGCCAATCAGGAAAAGTGCTTCCATCATCGTCTTTAAAGCGTATTTTTTGGCTGAAAATTTGTTGCATTGCACCTTTTTTATAGTCTTTTAATAAGCGATGCTTTTCAGTTAACTGGCTGATTTTAGTGTCTATAGAAGTAAGGAAGTCAGCGATTTTTTGCTGCTCGTCATTATGAGGGAAAAGTAAATCAATGCTGCCTAACCTACCAGCTGAAATACCAAGGACCTTTGCTCCTTGTGCAATAAGCTTTATTTGTTTCCTGACAAAGCCTGATTGCATTAAATAACCAGCAAATCCAATCACCATCGGATGCTTATTTGGTCTTGCTAAAAAAGTGTGCAGTCCAGCAAGGACCTGTTCATTATTTAGATTTTTAATCTCAATTGCTTTACCAATATCAGCATAATTCTCTGATGCATCAGCAATAACTAAGTCACCTTCTTGACAGTAACTTTCATCTTTAATCTTACCTAAATTTACACTATCGTTTATGAAGGGTACTTTTTCCTTGCAAACATCAAACAAAGTAGAAAATTTAGTATGTATATCACCGTAGTGAATATTTTTAACTAACCCACTATTATTATTTAAGTTTTCTCTAGATAATGAGTTTGTTGTATAAAACGAATATATTTCGTTGTATTTTTTACTTTGCCAGCAGTCATCAAATAGTGAAAAACGTAACTCAGGCTTCAAGTCTTCACTCATTTTATTTCTCCGACAGGAGCTGTAATACCTAACTCATCACAAAAATCGGCAATCGTTTTATCCGTTTCAAGCATCGCCTTATTATTTGCAATCAATTGCTTTGCAACTTCAGTCAAATCAACAAGCGCTTCATCTTCAAAGGTGTCTACGTAACGCGGAATATTCAGGTTGTAATCGTTTTCTGCTAAATCAACTTGCGTGGCGGTAAAAGCATATTTATCAATGAACTCGCGTTTGCTTACGGCATTTAAAATACGTTGTAAGTCTTCCTCGCTCATTACGTTGTTATTAGTGCCTTTTTCAAAGTGATTACTGGCATCTATAAACAATACGTTGTCGTCGGTTTTACGGTGTTTGTTTAGCACTAATACACAAGTAGGAATAGACGTGCCAAAAAATATGTTAGCAGGTAGGCCTATTACCATATCAAGGTAGTTTTTTTCTTTAATAAGGTGTTTGCGTATATGTCCTTCGGCCGCGCCACGAAACAACACGCCGTGCGGTAACACCACCGCCATTGTGCCGTTGTCGTCAAGCTGGTGGATCATATGCTGCACAAAAGCAAAATCGGCTTTACTTTTTGGTGCTAGCTTACCGTAGTCGGCAAAGCGCTCGTTATTCATATGTAGCGGGTTACCAGACCAACCTGCCGAAAATGGCGGGTTAGCGACTACGGCACTAAAGCGTTGCTCAAGGTGTGCGGGTACTTCTAGCGTGTCGTCGTTTTGAATGTCGAACTTAGTGTAATGCACGTCGTGCATAATCATGTTCATTCGCGCTAGGTTGTATGTACTTGGGTTTTGCTCTTGACCATAAAATTTTAAATCAGGGTTATTAGCCTCTTTTGCAACACGTAACAACAATGAGCCCGAGCCACAGGTAGGATCGTAAACCGATTTAATATGCGGGTTATTTAAGGTGACTAATTTTGCTAGTAACTTAGACACCATTTGCGGCGTATAAAACTCACCTGCTTTTTTACCCGCGCCACTGGCAAACATGCCAATAAGGTATTCGTAAGCGTCGCCAAGTATGTCTATTTCGCTACTTTCTAAGTGAAAGTCGATGTTATCAAGGTGCTCTAATACTTTGGCTATTAACTTGTTACGCGCATCCGGTGTTTTCCCTAACTTGTTAGAGGTTAGATCTAGCTCGTCAAACAAGCCATTAAAATCGTCGGCGCTGTCTGCGCCCATGGTGCTTTGTTCAATATGGTTAAGTACGTTGGTTACATCGTCTAAAATAAACTTATCGTTAGCACCACGCTCAGCAAGTACATGAAACAGCTCTGCTGGCTTTAAAAAGTAGCCTAACTTATCAAGCGCCTCTTCTTTTACCGCCTCTAAGTACTCTTGGCCCTCTTCGGTTGTTTCGTCAATTTTAGCAAATACAATGCCGTCTTCACTCAGTAGCTGATCGGCATAAGTGTTGAGCTTATCAGACAGGTATTTATAAAAAATAAGCCCAAGTATGTAATCACGAAAATCATCAGCCGACATGTTGCCACGTAAGCTGTTAGCAATATTCCAAAGCTGCTTTTTTAATTCTTGTTGGTGTTGTTGAACCATTAATTTAATCTCATTAAAATATGTTTTATTAAGTGGGTAAAACGGCTGAAAGTAGTCTTTATTACTTTAAATGCTAATCTTCTATTTTAATAAATTTCGTACTTAAATAGTCCCACATTTCTCGTCCAGTAAGTTTATCTGTTGCTGGATTTGTTCTTACATACAAACCGGTATTATCAAGGAAACATGGTGTATTACTTGGTGAGCATTCAACAACTAGAACTGTACGATCATTAAAGTCGTAAGCCTTTGACTGAATGAATGGGTAAAATCCTTCTCCAATCCGTTCTTTTAAACTGTTTTTAAAATGCAAAAGAAAACCGTCTAATACATTTTTGTGAAACTGATTAATTTCGAGTTCAACCCCCATTATTTTACACTCATCAGAAACCCCAATAAAAAGAGTTCCACCTGATGCATTCAAAAAGCCAACTATTGTTTTAAGTGATGAGGTCTCAATTTGGGGTTCTTTGCTAGGCTTATACATTTTATCATTTTTATATCTCTTTATATCAAATGAAAAAGTCTCTTTAAATTCGACAACAGCATTTTCACCATTTCTTATCAAGCGTAATAAAGCCTCTTTTTTATTAGCCTCATCTAAAAATTTTGTAGTCGAAGAGAGTTGATAAACAACTTTTTTAGCTAAATTTGGATTAAAAATTATATCACTCTCAAATCGAGTGATTTTCTTTCTAATTTCTTCTACTTTGTTTTTAGCTTCAATACATGATTTTTGAATATTTAAAGGAGGGATTGGTGCTAATAAATAGTTACTAAGTGCATCTAAGGTATAATGGCCCCGACTACCAGATATTTCTTCACAATCAGATAAAAAGGCCCGCCCAAGCTCAGAGCGTAAATATTGAATAAGGTATTTAGCAAGAAGAGTCTGTTCATTAAGAATTAAAATAAAGTAATTATTCGTTGATTTAACATCACTCTCACTCACTAGTAAAACATCACCTTGAAACTTTGGAATCAAAATTGCATTTTCTTCTGAGCCTTCCATTAAAAAATTCTTTTTATATGTAGTAGCTTGAAGGACATGTTTAAAAATGATTTCAGGTGTATAACCTTGAACCTGCTCTTTTAGGGCCTCCAGATACTGCCGTTGAGGTGAAGCATCTACATAACGCCTAATCGAGAGATTAAAGTTGAGTTTACAAACATCTTCCAGTGAAGCCAAAAAGCTGAAATTTTTAGTATTATTCCTATTCAAAAAAGATGAAATAATTTTATCTACGTGGATATCTCGTAGATAATTTTGTCTGTTAGCACTTTCAAATGAATGGCTTGCATCAATAAATTGAATACTTTGTTTTGGCTTACGATTCTTTTTTAGAACTAAGATACAAGTTGCAATGGAAGTCCCATAAAAAATATTAGCGGGCAAACCTATAACTGCATCTATGCAGTTCTCTTCCTCTATTAAAAATTGGCGAATAACTCCTTCCGCACCACCTCTAAATAACACACCATGAGGTAAAACAACTGCCATCGTTCCATTTTCATTTAATTGATAATACATGTGTTGGATAAAAGCAAAATCTGCTTTTGCTTTTGGAGCTAATGCACCATAGCCATCAAAGCGAATATCCGTACTTAACCTTCCGTCGTCATTCCAAGGAGTTGAATATGGTGGGTTTGCTACAACTGCATCGAAGCGCATACTTAGGTGCTTAGGATCGTCGAGTGTATCACCTCTTTGAATATCAAAATTTTTGTAATGAACACCCTGCAGTAACATATTCATTCTTGCTAGGTTAAAAGTGTTGGTGTTTTTCTCCTGCCCATAATAGCTTCCAACTTTACCTTTTTTGGAACGCATTTCTTTAGCGACTTGTAATAACAATGAGCCGGACCCGCATGCAGGGTCGTATACTGAACCTAAATAGTCTTTATCACTGGTGACTAGCTTTGCTAGCAGCTTAGAGACCATAGGAGGGGTATAAAACTCACTCCCTCTTTTGCCTGCAGATACAGAAAACTGTCTAATTAGATATTCATATGCATCACCAAGTACATCGATTTCAGTATCATTAACACAGAAGTTAATTTCATCTAGATAAGTAAGCACTTGAACAATTAGCTTATTTTTCTTATGACTATCTAAACTCCCAGCAGAGAATCGACTTAGAGCCTCGCGAAGACCCTCAAAGACATAATTAAAATCATTTTCACTATCTCTTCCTACTGTACTATTTTCAATCTGCTTTAGGGCATCTGAAAGTACATCAATTACTAAGCCGCCGTTTTTACCTTTTTCAGCGATTCGATGAAACAACTCTTTTGGCATCAAAAAATAACCTAATTGTTCGATTGCACATTCACTTACAAGCATTAGGTATTCATCATCTTGAGCTGAGGCTTCATTTAACGCATCAAATTTTACTCCATCACTTTCTAACAATTCATCCGCAAACTTATTTAAATGTTCAGATAAATATTTATAGAATATGAGAACCAAAACATATTCTTTAATGTCATCAAAACTAAAGCTTCCTCTTAGAGCATCAACGATATTCCAAAGTTGCTTTTCTAATGCCATACGATGTACTTCAAACATAAATTTCCTTTTAATCTTCAATAAAGTAGTCGCTATCCAGCGCTTTTACTTCAAATACTTGTTTAGTGCTAACGCCTAAGTTATGAGTAAGCATTAGCTCTGTAAGTTGTTTACCATCTACAAGCACTATGCGCTTTTCTATTAAACCTACATATTCCAGTGCATCTTTACTAAAGCCGCTGGTGGTAATGAATACGCCCTTTTTAGCGCGGTGCATATCAAGCGCACCCGCAAAGGCTTGTATGTCTGGTCTACCCACTGTTTTGTTGGTGTAGCGTTTAGCCTGTAAATATATCATTTCGAGGCCGAGTTTATCTTCTTTTATTACGCCATCAATGCCACCATCTTGAGTATACTGAGTAGCTTGCCCTGCATCTTTACGTGAGCCACCGTAGCCCATAGCTAGCATTAAATCGACTACAAGGTTTTCAAAAAACGCAGGGGAGGCCGAAAGCACAGCCTGTAGTATTTCATCGCTCAAGTTTGTATTGAGTGTATCCACTGCGGCTTCTATAAGCTCTTCTGGTGTTTTGTGTGAGTTGCTATTTACTAAGCTGGTGGTGTTTTCGTCTAGTGAGTCACTAGTATCTTTAGTGCGGGTTTTAAAGTCTAAAAACTCAGGGTATTGGCTTAAGTACTGGTTATTGATTAGTTCGCCAGCTTGTATGGCAGCTAACCCTTTGTCCGTAATTTTACAAAAGGCTCTTTTAGGCTGCTGTATCAAGCCTGCTTGTACTAAGTATGTTTTAGCCCACCCCAAACGATGGTAAGCATAGGTTTGCTTGCCGCTAGGAATACGCTGTTTAAGCTGCTCTGCCGATAAGCCTAGGCTTTGATAAACATTTTCTTCAATCTCTTTGAGCTTTACGGTTTTGCCATTAGCTAAACATTGCAGTAATGGGGTCATGAATGATTGGTAATCTGGTAACGACATACTATTCCCTGCCAGCCGTATTAATTAGTTACTATACAGCTAATCCATTGCTCTTGTTAATTAAGATAATATACAAATTAAGATTATGGGGCAAAGGTTATGTAATGAACATATGTCTCATATCGACACACTTTATGTTGAGTAGTGAAGAGAACTAACTTATATTATTCACAAGAGCACTGACTAATAACATTAGATGCTGATTGTAAGTTTTACTACGTAGCTCGGTTTCTTTTAATTTATACTTATACAAATATTTAAGTAAAAGATTAAATCACAAACCAAGTGGTTACCATAGCGGTTACCAAAAGCAAAAACTAGGCAGCAATGACACGCCAAGCTAATGATAAATAAAAAGTTAAATAAATTACTCTATATTCAGATCCAGAATATAGAAGGTAATCCCCCCATTTTTAATGGAGGCTATCTGTAGAATTTTCGTTGTTTAACTTTTCCAGTTTTTGTATGGGTGTTATTCCACCTATGCCCATGTTAGGGCGTTCATTATTATAAGTCCATAACCAATCGGTTGCTTTATCTTGTAACTCACTAATATCCCTGTAAATATAATGACTTAGCCAGTCATACCTAACCGTGCGATTGAACCGCTCTACATAAGCATTTTGTTGCGGGTTACCTGGTTGAATAAATCGTAATTCAATATTATTATTTAACGCCCACTCTGCTAATTTATGGCTAATATATTCAGGCCCATTGTCACACCTGATAGCTTTTGGCTTACCACGCCATTCTATAATTTGATTGAGTGAGCGGATAACACGCTCAGCGGGGAGTGATAAGTCAGCATCTATTGTGAGTCCTTCGCGATTGAAATCATCAATCACATTGAACAAGCGACACGCTCTGCCATCAGATAATTGGTCGTGCATAAAATCCATTGACCAACATTCGTTAATGGCCTCAGGGACAGCCAATGGTTCAGGCTTCTTCCTTGTTAGACGTTTTCTAGGCTTTATTCGCAGATTCAACTCAAGCTCACGGTAAATACGATAAACGCGCTTATGATTCCATGTGTAGCCTTTAACATTGCGTAAATATAAAAAACATAAACCGAATCCCCAATTACGCTGACATTGGCTTAAATCCAATAGCAACGCTGCAATTTTCTCATTTTCATCAGACAGTTTTGGCGTATAGCGATAGCATGTTTCACTTATCATGAAAGTACGACAGGCTAAGGCAATACTCATTTTATTTGTGCTAACGACTTCATGAGCCAAGACTTTGCGCTCAGAAGCCTTTACCACTTTTTTGCCATTGCCTCCTGAATGACCTCAGATTTCAGCCGCTCTTCTGCATACATTTTCTTTAAACGGCGATTTTCATCTTCAAGCTCTTTCATTCGTGTCATTAAAGACGCATCCATGCCGCCGTATTTAGCGCGCCATTTATAAAAGGTTGAGTTGCCCATACCATGTTCGCGGCATAGCTCAGGAATAGGCACGCCGCTTTCTGCTTGTTTTAAAATGGCAAGGATCTGACTGTCTGTAAAATGTGCTTTTTTCATAATTTTCTCCTGTGTTTACAATAAGAGAAAATTCTACGTTTGGCATCTATTATTTTTCGGGGGGATTACCAGAATAATTAATTCTCTCTGCATTATTGAAAACAAAAACGGCCTTAAATTGGCCGTTTATATTTTATAAGTAATTAACCCAATATATTGTTACCTTTGTTTTCTTGCTGATGAATAGTAACAGGCCAGCCGGGGTACTGATTACTCGCTTTACCATCTGCCACATCAACTAAAAACTTATATGCATCCATTGTATAAGTTCGCTTTTGAGAATCAAACGTTATAAAACCAAAACCACTGCCTTTTTCATGAGCTTTGACATATCGGTTATTTGATTTACCGACTTCTGGATTGCCTACGGCATACACGTAAATTTTATTACCAAAAGTATCTTTATATTCACCGGTTTCAGCTAACCCATGGGCAGGACGATTTTGGTGGGGCATATTCATTGAATCTGGCTTCCACCACCTTGGCCAACCGGCTGAAATAGCTGGAGTGCAAAAGGCCCAATTGCTATCTCGTTGTTGATTTACCCCATATTGCGATAAAGAACCTAAGTGCGTGTCACCACAAATATGTAATGCCATAGAATCGCGCATTGCGTCGATTGCTCGGTTTCGTGCCGATGCTGGCCAACCACTTGAGTCAAAGTCGTATTTTAAGAAGCGATCAGGTAAAGGTTGATGCGTTGAAATAGCAGCAAACACTGTTTGGCTTAATACTGCTTTTAAATTATGTCCGCGCCAGTCTTTACTCCATTTTTCAAGAAAATCCTCTTGTCGCTTACCCAGTAAATCTAATCCAGGAGGATTAAATGCAGGATTATAAAAAAGCGGATTTTCATTTTGCCCTGTTTCGCCCACGGCTACATTAATGCGTTCAGGGCCACTTTTCCATTGCCTGTCGGCAAGAATTGCAAAACCTACTCCACCGTACAACATGTTGCTAAAATATGAGCTAATACCATTAGTTGGAGTTGGATCATACGAGTCTGGATGATGATTCAAAGTGGTTTTATGTACCATATTAATCACTCGCGTAGAGTCAATATATCCACCTAATACACTTGCCGATGGGTCTTTTGAAATGTTTTTCATCGTTGCACCACCTTCGCCCCACAAGTTACCTTGCAGTACATCGTGATCATCAGGCAAACAAATGGTAGGTTGATTACGCATAACCTCTTTAAAAGACCAACCGAATTGATAGAACTTGCGTAAATAATTTAAAATTGCCAAGTTGTCTGGGGTACGAATCACACCGAATCCACCATGACTTTCATAAATTTGATCGCCCGAGAAAAAAACAATATCTGGGTGTAGTTTTTTGACATTTTGAGCAACAGGTTCGTAAGGAAAACCATAGTCATTTTGACAAGTAAGGGCTGCCATGCGTAATTTATTACCACTTGGGTTTGCTTTTATATTGCCTGAATAAATGTCGGGGGTTTCTGTGCCGTCGGTATATTTTTCACGGTAAACAACCCTAAAAGGGGTGTCTTGTGTTTCATCCCAATTTATAATCCGAAAAGTAGCTAACCAACCGTCATGATCAATGATCTGAGTGTCAATAGACACCCATTGATTACTACGCTGTACTTGCAGTTCTATTTGCTGATTATCTTGCTCGCCTATTGGCCCGGTGTAAGCGCTCAGCTTCATTACAAAACCTTCATCGCTCAATGTGTCGCTTAGCGAATACATAGTCCAAAGTATAGGACCAAATTTTTGCTCATCAATTACTGAAAAAGCCTCACCTTGCATACTCCAATTACTAAATTTGTAACGTGCGCCTAATTTATCTTCCGGCACATTTTGTGAAGTTACTGATGCAATAGAAAAGTTACTAACAAGCGCCACATTACCTAATAATTCAGATGCTGGGACTAAATGCGTCAGAGTTCCTATTATTGATCCTGATGTACTTAAGCTAGCAACTAACTCCAAGGCCATTGCACCCGACTGCGGCGTGCCCGTTAAACTTAAAGTAATCTCGTGATTATCTATCGGTGTAACTAGAGATGTTGTGTTATTACCTAAAACTAAATGATTATTTTTGATACCAAGGTCGTAACCTTCTTGTATAAAACAGTTACTACGGTATTCGTTTAATTCACTTTTAGCTCCGAGGCGAATACCTGCGCCCCCATCTTTACTATTTTGCTCTAAGCGTGAAACTTGAACCGACATTGTAAAAGCTTGATCAAGATGAGTTATTTGGTGCGTCAGGGAGTGAACACTTCGATTACCTCCTCTTGTTATACACTCAGCAGCGCCGTTAACAACACGCCAATCCTCCATCGGGTTAGCCCAATATTGCTTACCAAGCCATACTCTATTATACGTTTTATGCCAGTTATCACGGTGAGGCTTAGTGCCGGTGGTAATTGTAGAGGTTGCAGCACCTAAAGTATTCTTGCAACCAGAAACGCCAGTAGCAACAACACCTGCAGCTAATATTTTAAGTACTGACCGGCGAGATATATTTTTATCCATAGTTTGATCTCTACATATTGGTTATTGTTAACAATAAACTAACTATAATGTTTTTTTAATAAAAGATCATGCCTTTGTTTTCTGAACTTTATTGGCCTCTTTGTTGCTTAACTAAACCATTTAGGTGCTGTATCACGGCACTCTTTCAGTATTACTAATAATTGTAATTTTATTTAAAATGCAACTTAGCAAAATACTCTCGACCTAACTTGAGCACTAAGAGCTAATTAAAGTACAATACAGTTAATTAAAGGCTTGGCTTACTTGTAACCCAAGCCTATTTATTTTTAGGTAGAGAAAGACATGGCACAAACTCGCGGTAACTTATTTATTTTATCAGCGCCTTCTGGTGCTGGTAAATCAAGCTTAATCAATGCGTTATTAAAAAAGCATACTGATATGAAAGTATCGGTCTCGCACACGACTCGCTCTCCTCGCCCCGGTGAAGAAAATGGCGTGCATTATCATTTTGTCTCTACAGATGAGTTTAAAGCGCTAATTGAAAAAAATGACTTTTTTGAATGGGCTCAAGTATTTGATAATTACTATGGCACATCAAAGCAAGCTATTGAGTCGCAACTTGATGCGGGTATTGATGTGTTTTTAGATATTGATTGGCAAGGCGCGCAGCAAGTGCGCAAAATTATGCCAAGCGTACAAACCATTTTTATTCTACCTCCTTCAAAAAAAGAGCTAGAGCAGCGTTTAAATAACCGTGGCCAAGATTCGGCTGACGTTATTGCCGGACGTATGGCACAAGCACAATCTGAAACGTCACATTATAACGAGTATGACTTTGTAATTGTAAATGATGACTTTGAGAGCGCACTTGCTGATATAGAAATAATTGTAATGGCTCAACGCTTAACCCTAAAAGCTCAAGAAGATCGTCATCAAGTTTTACTAAATAGTCTGCTTAAATAATTTAAGCCTATTTAAATTAGGCTTAGGCGAGTAAAACTGATAAAAATTGAACACTGGCTATTGGCGAATGTGGCTCCTTGGAGTAAACTACGCCTTTGCTTTTAAATTATTTTTGGAGTGCTGTGATGGCCCGCGTAACAGTTGAAGATGCAGTAGATGCAGTTGGTAATCGTTTTGACTTAATTTTAGTTGCGGCTCGTCGTGCCCGCCAAATTGCTGTTGGTGGTAAAACGCCACTAGTAGACCCTGAAAACGATAAACCAACGGTTGTTGCTTTACGTGAAATTGAATTAGGTTTAGTTGATAGCGCTTCAATGGACTTAATTGACCGTGAAGAACAACAACACCAAGAAGCAGCAGAACTAGCTGCTGTTGCTGCCATTGTTGGTGGCAATCAATAATCGACCTCCCGGTCTGATTTAGCCAACGGCGCAGTATTTCTACTATAGCCGTTGGCAATCCATTCTTTTCATCGTATATTCGTAACTTACCTAATTTACTTCACTAGGGCCTGTTTATCTTTCGAGGTTAAATTTGCAAAAGCATGCTTGGTATTTAGGCAAGGCAGAGCCTATGTAGTGTGGTTATTCCCCATGCATAAGCGATAACGCAACATAAGTGCCAAACATGCGCAGCCCGAAGGGTTCTGCCTAGGGGCAATTTACTCTTTGTTGCTCGGTTTTTACTTAGCCCGCTAGGCTAAAAACCTCGCGCCGCGATTAAATCGCCCCTAGATTGAACGAATTTTAATCCTGAAAGGTCAACGGGCCCTAGAACATTGGAGTGTAAATGTATCTTTTTGAAGGTCTTAAAAAGAAAATTTCTGAATACTTGCCTGCTGCAGATGTAGAGCTGGTACAAAAATCTTACGTGGTAGCCCGAGAGGCCCACGAAGGACAAACTCGCTCAAGTGGCGAACCTTATATTACTCACCCTGTTGAAGTAACTCAAATTCTTGCCGGCATGCATCTTGACCATGAAACGCTCATGGCCGCGTTAATGCACGATGTAATTGAAGATACTGATTTTAGCCAACAAGATTTAGCTGAAATTTTTGGTGAAACGGTTGCTGAATTGGTTGAAGGTGTAAGTAAGCTCGATAAGCTCAGCTTTAAAGATAAAAAAGAATTCCAAGCCGAAAACTACCGTAAAATGATTATGGCTATGACTCAAGACATACGAGTTATTTTAATCAAGCTTGCTGATAGAACGCATAATATGCGCACATTGGGTGCTCTTCGCCCCGATAAACGCCGCCGTATAGCACGCGAAACACTAGAAATATACGCGCCGATAGCAAACCGTTTAGGTATTCACGACATTAAAAATGAGCTTGAAGATTTAGGTTTTCAAGCTCTATACCCTATGCGCCATCGTGCACTTAAATCTGAAGTTGCAAAAGCACGTGGTAATCGAAAAGAAGTTATTTCAAATATTCAAAACGAAATTGAAGCGCGCCTTGAAGAGTCAGGCATAAAAGCGACGGTATCGGGCCGCGAAAAGCACCTTTATAGTATTTATAAAAAAATGCTTAATAAAGAACTGTTATTTAACGAAGTCATGGATATTTACGCGTTTAGAATTGCGGTTGACTCTATGGATACGTGTTATCGCGTATTAGGTGTTGCTCACAGCCTTTATAAGCCTATTGAAACGCGCTTTAAAGACTATATTGCAGTGCCTAAAACCAATGGCTATCAGTCACTTCATACTTCTTTAGTTGGCCCACACGGCATACCTGTTGAGATTCAAATTCGTACTCACGACATGGATCATATGGCAGACAAAGGCGTGGCCGCACACTGGATGTATAAAAAATCAGGTGATGGCGCGGGCAATACGTCACAACAACGTGCTCGCCAATGGATGCAAAGTTTATTAGAGCTTCAGCAAAGTGCTGGCTCATCATTTGAATTTATAGAAAATGTAAAAACTGAGCTATTCCCTGAAGAAATTTACGTATTTACGCCAGATGGCCGAATCGTTGAATTACCAATGGGCGCAACAGCTGTTGATTTTGCATACGCTGTACATACTGACGTTGGAAATACGTGCGTAGGGGCAAGAGTAAATCGCAAACCTTACCCTTTGAGTAAAGCGCTTGATACCGGCCAAACAGTAGAAGTAATTACTAGCTCTGGGGCTCACCCAAATGCAACTTGGCTAAACTTTATTGTTACCGGTAAAGCACGGTTAGGCATTCGTAACTACCTTAAGAGTCAGCATCACGAGGAAGCGCTGTTATTGGGTAGGCGTTTACTCGACTCCGCACTTGGTGAAAATAAGTTCGACAGTATTCCTGATGAGAATATAGCGCGAGTACTTGAAGAACATGAACTTTCTACACTACTTGAGTTACTAGTAGCAATAGGCTCTGGTAATCTGATGAGCATGTTAATTGCTAAACGCTTATTACAAAACGAAAACGATGATTTAACAGACATTACCAACCAAGTCAAAGCAACCATTATTGGCACCGAAGGTATGTTAGTTAATTACTCTAAGTGTTGCCGCCCTGTACCTGGGGATGCAATAACTGCACATATAAGCCAAGGCAAAGGATTAACTGTTCATCGCCAGGAATGTAAAAATATTCGCGGCTGGGAAAGTGAGCGCTCTAAATACTTAGTTGTAAAGTGGGACGATAATCCAGAGAAAGAATATATTGCAGCCCTTAGAGTCGAGATTATTAATCATCAAGGGGCGCTTGCAAAGTTAACCAATGTTGTTGCGACTACCCAAGCCAATATTGTGGAAATAGCCACTGATGAAAAAGAAAGTAATTTATACGTGATAGATTTAGGGGTTACCGTTAAAAACCGTATCCACGTTGCTAACATTATGCGACGCATTCGCGTTATGCCTGATGTACAAAAAGTCTATCGTAAAAAATAAAATAGGAAACACATGAATAAAGCATTTATTTCTACCGACAAAGCGCCTGCAGCAATAGGCACATATAGCCAAGCCGTTAAAGTAGGAACGGCTGTCTACTTATCGGGTCAAATACCATTAGTGCCTGAGACTATGGAAGTTATTTCGGAAGACTTTGGCGAACAAACACATCAAGTATTTAAAAACATTGCTGCTGTATGTGAAGAAGCTGGGGGTCAGATACACGACCTAGTTAAGGTGAATATTTACCTTACTGATTTATCTAACTTTGCTATTGTTAACGAAGTAATGAGCCAATACTTCAAACAACCATACCCTGCTCGTGCCGCAATTGGTGTGCGTGCGCTGCCAAAAGGTGTGCAAGTTGAGATAGATGGAATAATGGAACTACCTTCAACTAATTAGTATTACCTACGAGCTATGGTCCCAGCTATAGCTCTATTTCTCCATAACCTCGTTTTGTTTTCTTGACTCAAAAGTAAATTTCTAGCAATCTGTTATTATGTAATATACTCAAACTTAACTTAAGTAGTAGAGAAGGATTAACTAGTGTTTAAGCTTGCTCATAATGGAAATATTTTACTTGATGTAAGTAAGCACGCTCCGCCGAGTGCTGCGTTCGTGATTGAAGCTCTCGAAATGTCGACTTTTTGTGACTGTAAAATCGATCATGAAGCCATAAACAACTTCTTCAAAAATAAAAATACTGAGTCAGTTTTAGTTGTTGCAACTAAGTACGATGCCGCAATCAAGATAGAAATTAGCGATGATAAAATGCTAGCTATAGGCGAGCTCACTCTCGCTCAGGGCGGTAAGCAGCTAAGCCTAGATGATGCGAAAAAACACCTTGTTAAAGCTGGAATAGTTCGTGGCTACAAGCAAGTATTTTTAGAACAATTACTAGAAAAACAAGCCGAGCTATCACCTGGGACAATCGTTAAAGGTACTCTCGCCAAAGGGCGGCTTCCAAGTGATGGATTAGCGACAAAATTAGTAACAGTGGTAGAAACCCTAAAAGATCGTTTAAACGCGCCAAAATTAAAAGAAGATGGCAGCGTTGATATGCGTGACTTTGGCAAGCTTGCAAGCGTAGAACCTGGCTCTGTGCTTATTCGCCAGCAACCAGCAACCCCCGGTAAAGAAGGCTTTACAGTAGTCGGTGATATACTTACCGCTAAACCTGGTGAAAATAAACAACTGGTCGCAGGTGAAGGCACTGAAATATCAAAATTAAACCCTATGGAATTAGTCTCTACTATTGCCGGCGTTCCTGTAGAAATTAATAACGGAATGCGTGTAGATGATATTTTTACAATATCTGATGTAAATGTGAAAAGTGGCCATATCGACTTTGAAGGCAGTGTGATTGTTACACGAAACATCGATCCTGGTATGAAAATAAACGCAAAAGGCGATATTACTATCTTAGGTACTGTCGAATCAGGGGAGCTTACTGCTGGCGGTAATATCACTGTGAAGCAAGGTGTAATTGGCCATCAAAAGCCTGAGGATAAATCGTTATCCTGCAAATTAGTTTGTACTGGAGATGTCCATGTTTCTCATTCACAGTATTGTTATATAGAAGCAGCTAACATATTTATTGATCGCCAAACTAGCCACTGTGTTATGAAAGCGAAAAAATTACTACAAGTTGGTCAAACAGACTTACCTAAAGGTAAAATTTTTGGTGGTGAAATACTGGATGCTACAACGCTCATTGCTGGTGAAATCGGAAACGAATCAGGCGCAAAAATGGCAATAAATTTAGCAGCTTCAGGCGCTGAAATAACTGCTGACACAGACAATTGCTTTAAAGATTTAGCAAATACAGATCAACAATTAGATACTCTTCAAGCTGCTCTCGAAAAAGCTGATTTAGTTAAAGATATTGATAAAAAGAATCAGCTAATTGCCAAAATTGGCGCTACACAACTGCATTATTGCCAACAGGCTGAACAATTAGAAAAACGCCTTTCGAGCTTAGATCATGAGTTACATGATTTGCTTAGTGATGCAAACCTTGCTGTTAACACTGTTTTGCATTCTGGAGTAGAAATTCATATTTTTAATAAAGTACTCAAAACAATCCGTAATTACCCACCATGCAATGTAAAGTTGTTGAATAATAAAGTAGAAATCGAGTTTAAAACACACTAGAAATGAGTGCAAATACAGGCACTCAAATCAATAGCTCCTCATATACCCTAAAGTAAATCACTTACTGTATCGTAAGTTTTATTTGGCCACACACTAACCTGTACTTGTCCAATATGTTGCTTTTGCAGTAGTAACATAGCCAAGCGCGACTGCCCTATTCCACCGCCAATTGTTTGCGGAAATTTACTTTGTAGTAGCGCTTTATGCCAATCAAACTCTAAGCGGTCTTCATCTCCAGTAACCCTTAACTGCGCTTTTAAAACCTCAGGGCTTACACGTATACCCATTGATGAAATTTCAAATGCATCTTCAAGTACTGGGTTCCATACTAAAATATCACCATTTAAACCCATGTATTGATCGCATGTTGGCGTAGACCAATCATCGTAATCTGGGGCTCTTACATCATGGATTTTGCCATCACCAAGTGCGCCACCAATACCAATTAAAAATACAGCACCATATTCTTGTGCAATGGCTTTTTCGCGTTGCTTAGCGCTAAAGTCAGGATACATTTTACGTAGCTCTTCACTGTGTACAAACTTAATGTCGTCCGGTAAAAAAGGCGTCAAACCATAAGACTCACTTACAAAAGCTTCCGTCTCTTTTATCCCTTTATAAATAGATTGAACAGTTTGCTTTAGTGTTGCCAGCGAACGCTCTGTCGTTTTGTTAATTACTTTTTCCCAATCCCACTGATCAACATATACAGAATGAATAGGACTTAATGAATCTTCATCTGGGCGCAAAGCTTTCATTTGAGTGTAAATACCCTCACCAACACCAAAGCCATAAGTTGCGAGTGTTTTACGTTTCCACTTAGCCAGTGAATGCACCACTTCGTAGCGGCTATCTGTAATCGCTTTCACATTTACAGCAACTGCGTTTTCATGGCCGCTTAAGTTATCTTGCGTGCCGTCGCCAACCTTAGCCAAAATTGGGGCTTGAACCTCAACCAGCCCAAGTTGGGTTTCTAGTTGTTGTGAAAAAAATTGCTTAACTTTACTTATTTGCTGCTGTTGCTGCACATAGTGTGAACTCATAATAATTGGCCTCATTCCCAGTTATTGTTACTTGCTTAATTGATAAAAACGCTCTAATGAGCGCCTCTAATGAAGTTAATTTAACGATTTAAAGGATTAATTCAATATCCCATAACAAAAATAGCTTTAATATACAAAAACCATTAATTAAGTGGTATAAAAACCATATATTCGATAATTTTATGACAAATATATAATGGAAAATTATTTAATCGATAATCTCGATAAACAGATACTTCATGCATTAATGAAAAATGCCCGTACTGCGTACGCCGAATTAGCAAAAAGATTTAATGTAAGCGCTGGGACAATTCACGTAAGAATTGAAAAAATGAAGCAAGCAGGGATCATTACAGGCACCCAATTAACGATTAATACTAAACAGCTGGGCTACGATGTGTGCTGCTTTATAGGCATTAATTTAAATAACGCACGTGATTACCCGCAAACGCTTATAAAGCTAGAAGCATTGGAGGAAGTGGTAGAGGCTTATTACACAACAGGTAACTACAGTATATTTATAAAGGTAATGACAAAGTCCATTGATCACTTACAAGATGTGCTGATTAATAAAATACAGGCAATAGAAGCCATTCAATCAACAGAAACACTTATTTCTCTACAAAATCCAATTAGCCGTACGGTAATGCCTTAACTGCAAAAATCTCGTATAATTGCCGAAAAAAGAGGATAACCATGCAGCAAACTCGCTATCAAAGAATCGAAGACGTACTTTCGCGCCGTCAAACAGACCTAACCGTGTGTTTAGAAGACGTGCACAAACACCATAACTTATCTGCAATAGTACGAAGTGCTGATGCGGTTGGTTGCCATCACGTACATGCTGTATGGCCTGAAAAGCAAAAATGGCTAACAAATAATACCTCAGGTGGCAGTAAAAACTGGCTAGAGACGCACTTACATAGAAATATTGATGATGCCGTTACTGCAATGCGTGAACGCAATCCAGAAATACAAATACTCGCGACTCACCTATCAGAAGATGCCGTTGATTTTAGAGAAGTAGATTACACCAAGCCAACGGCTATTATTGTTGGACAAGAAAAAACAGGGATCTCAGAAAAAGCCCTAGAATATGCTGATCAAAATATTATTATTCCAATGCAAGGCATGGTGCAATCGCTAAATGTTTCAGTTGCTGCTGCGCTAATATTGTTTGAAGCACAGCGCCAGCGTGAACTTGCAGGTTTATACAATAGAGATATGCTCAGCGCTGAAGTTAAGCACCCGCTTTATTTCGAAGGTTGTCACCCTATTATTGCAAGGCAGTGTAAACAAAAAAAATTACCTTACCCTGCACTTGATGAAAACGGCGAAATAGTCGCTGATGAGCAATTTTGGCAAGCTTTAAAACATACTTGATGCACTTACACTCTGTAAGTACACTTAATCTACATTAAATAACAAAAGTTGAGCCTACTTTGTCTAAACCTAGCTTAAGCCAATACCCAATAACAGAACTTAAAGGGGTTGGTCCAAAAATGGCCGAGCGCTTGTTGAAGCTAGGTATTTTAACTGTGCAAGATATGCTCTTTCATTTACCACTTCGCTACGAAGATCGCACTCGCTTATACGCGATTAATGAGTTGTCACTACATAGCCACGTGAGTGTTGAAGCAACAATTGAAACAAGCCAAATCACGTTTGGTAAAAGGCGCATGCTTGTTTGCCAAATCAATGATGGTACTGGCAGGCTAACATTACGGTTTTTTAATTTTACCGCCGCACAAAAAAACGCATTTAGTGCTGGTAAAATAATACGTTGCTTTGGTGAAGTGCGCCGTGGCCGTGTTGGCTTTGAAATGAGTCATCCTGAATACAGCATCAGCGATACCTCTAACGAGCAGCCGGTAGCGACAACATTAACGCCCGTTTATTCAACTACCGAAGGTTTAAAGCAACTATCGATTAGAGCTTTAAGCGAACAGGCTATTGATTTACTAAATAAATACTCAGTAGAAGAACTACTGCCTTCACAGTGGCAGCCATCAAACATGCCACTAAGTGACGCCTTATTATTACTGCACCGCCCACCAAATGATGTTGATGTAACTGCATTAGAGCAAGGTACTCACCCTGCTCAACAGCGCCTTGTATTTGAGGAGTTACTTGCTCAAAACCTCAGCTTATTAAAAGTGCGAGAGCAAGGGCAACAAGTTAAAGCCGTGGCATTAAATCCAGTAAACACATTAGAAAGCCAGTTTTTAGAGCAACTTCCTTTTTCACCCACAAATGCGCAAAGCCGCGTAGTTGCTGAAATTAAAGGTGACATGCAACACGCGTATCCCATGATGCGTTTAGTACAAGGCGATGTAGGCTCTGGCAAAACCCTAGTAGCAGCACTTAGTGCACTAACAGCCATCGCGCAAGGCTTTCAAGTCGCTTTAATGGCTCCTACTGAAATTTTATCAGAGCAACATGGTGTTAATTTTACAACGTGGTTTAATCAACTAAGTATAACAGTTGCTTGGCTTGGCGGTAAAACAAAAGGCAAAGAGCGCGTAGCAACACTTGAAAAAATAGCCTCTGGTGAAGCGCAAATGATTGTAGGTACTCACGCTTTATTTCAAGATGAAGTTAAGTTTAATAACTTAGTGCTTATCGTTATTGATGAACAACACCGCTTTGGTGTTCATCAGCGTTTATCACTGCGTGAAAAAGGTAAGTTTGGTGATTGCTATCCCCATCAACTGGTCATGACTGCAACACCCATCCCACGCACACTCGCTATGACAGCGTATGCCGACTTAGAAACCTCTGTAATTGATGAGTTACCACCAGGGCGTACGCCAATTACAACAGTAGCACTTCCAGACACTCGCAGAGACGATATTATTGCCCGCGTTAAATTAGCCTGTAATGAGCAAGGCCGCCAAGTTTATTGGGTATGTACACTAATAGATGAATCTGAAGTACTGCAATGCCAAGCCGCCGAAGACAGTGCACTGCAATTAAAAGAAGCATTACCAGAGCTAAACGTAGGCTTAGTACATGGACGAATGAAATCAGCTGAAAAACAAGCCATTATGAGCGAGTTTAAGGCAGGTACTATACATGTTTTAGTTGCCACTACCGTTATTGAAGTTGGTGTAGATGTCCCTAATGCGAGCTTAATCATTATAGAAAACCCTGAGCGCTTAGGCTTAGCGCAGTTACACCAATTACGTGGGCGAGTTGGCCGTGGCGCTACTGCATCGCATTGCGTGCTTTTATACCACGCACCACTGTCTCATACCGCTCAAAAGCGATTAGGTGTACTACGCGATAGTAACGATGGCTTTGTGATAGCAGAGCGCGATTTAGAAATTCGTGGCCCTGGTGAAGTTCTCGGCACAAAGCAAACTGGTTTAGCAGAATTCAAAATTGCAGACTTAACGCGCGACAAACAAACACTTAATCAAGTAAGACCTATCGCGCAGCAAATGCTAAAACAATACCCTCAACATGTGGATCCTCTGATTCATAGATGGCTTGGCAATAAGTCAAACTACGCACAAGCATAACCCTCATTGAAATATATTTTCACTTTTCTGCAGACGTAAAAAAGCCCGAATCGTTAGATCCGGGCTTTCTACAATGTGAAGTCGGTGCGCTACGCAGTAGAATGTCGTAGTGCCCACAGCCGTAGAAAGTCACGTAGCAAATGCTACTGTATTGGGAGGTCGGACTGGGATAATGGCCGACTGAGATATTGAGGGGTTTTGTTGTGATTCTAGCGTCGGGAGTCGCTTCGCTCGCCCTACGTGATGGGTGTTGATGTAGTGTGTGTTAATTGCGCGTATTTCACTTTTCTGCAGACGTAAAAAAGCCCGACTATTTCTAGTCGGGCTCTCTACAATTTGAGGTCGGTGCGCTACGCAGTAGGATGTCGTAGTGCCCACAGCGGTAGAAAGTCACAGTGAAATGCTACACTATCTTTGTGTCAGGGCGGCCTTCAGTGGGTCTCGCCTTCGAGCTGTTTTGTTTCACTACTGAGTTCGGCATGGGCTCTTGGCTATTTATTAAATCCAAAACAGCAAAAAACCCGTCACATTGCTGTAACGGGTTTCTTTAATTTGAAGCCTGGTGATGTCGTAGTGCCCACAGCGGTGGAGAGCCACAGTGAAATGCTACACTATCTTTGTGTCGCGATATGAGTGTGTGTTAATTGCGCACATTTTACTTTTCTGCAGACGTAAAAAAGCCCGACTATTTCTAGTCGGGCTCTCTACAATTTGAAGCCTGGTAATGTCCTACTTTCACATAGCAAATGCTACACTATCATCGGCGCTGTTTCGTTTCACTACTGAGTTCGGCATGGAGTCAGGTGGGTCCAAAACGCTATTGTCACCAAGCAAATTTGGGCGTTAATACGTATTTCTGCGCACTAACTGAATTTGGAAAATATCTGATAATATTTTTTAAGTCTTTCTTTAAGTAATATCTACTTTAGTTATATTAACTTCTTCGCGTGTTTCACTATCACATAAAACGCGTTTGGCGTTGTATGGTTAAGCCTCACGGGTAATTAGTACAAGTTAGCTTAATGGCTCACACCACTTCCACATCTTGCCTATCAACGTTGTAGTCTTCAACGGCCCTTCAGAGACTTTAAAAGTCTAGTGAGAACTCATCTCGAGGCCTGCTTCGCGCTTAGATGCTTTCAGCGCTTATCAGTTCCGAACGTAGCTACCGGGCAATGCCATTGGCATGACAACCCGAACACCAGCGGTTCGTTCACTCCGGTCCTCTCGTACTAGGAGCAACCCCTCTCAATTCTCAAACGCCCACGGCAGATAGGGACCGAACTGTCTCACGACGTTCTAAACCCAGCTCGCGTACCACTTTAAATGGCGAACAGCCATACCCTTGGGACCGACTTCAGCCCCAGGATGTGATGAGCCGACATCGAGGTGCCAAACACCGCCGTCGATATGAACTCTTGGGCGGTATCAGCCTGTTATCCCCGGAGTACCTTTTATCCGTTGAGCGATGGCCCTTCCATTCAGAACCACCGGATCACTATGACCTACTTTCGTACCTGCTCGACGTGTCTGTCTCGCAGTTAAGCTGGCTTCTACCATTACACTAACCGTACGATGTCCGACCGTACTTAGCCAACCTTCGTGCTCCTCCGTTACTCTTTAGGAGGAGACCGCCCCAGTCAAACTACCCACCAGGCACTGTCCGTAACCCCGATTCAGGGGCCAACGTTAGAACATCAAAACTACAAGGGTGGTATTTCAAGGTTGACTCCACAACAACTAGCGTCGCTGCTTCAAAGTCTCCCACCTATCCTACACATGTAGGTTCAATGTTCAGTGCCAAGCTGTAGTAAAGGTTCACGGGGTCTTTCCGTCTAGCCGCGGGTACACAGCATCTTCACTGCGATTTCAATTTCACTGAGTCTCGGGTGGAGACAGCGTGGCCATGGTTACACCATTCGTGCAGGTCGGAACTTACCCGACAAGGAATTTCGCTACCTTAGGACCGTTATAGTTACGGCCGCCGTTTACCGGGGCTTCGATCAAGAGCTTCTCCCTAAGGATAACCCCATCAATTAACCTTCCGGCACCGGGCAGGTGTCACACCGTATACGTCATCTTGCGATTTTGCACAGTGCTGTGTTTTTAATAAACAGTCCCAGCCACCTGGTCACTGCGGCTCCCGTCCGCTTAGAGAGCAAGTCTCATCACAGATAGGAGCGTACCTTCTCCCGAAGTTACGGTACGATTTTGCCTAGTTCCTTCACCCGAGTTCTCTCAAGCGCCTTAGTATTCTCTACCTGACCACCTGTGTCGGTTTGGGGTACGATTCCATATAATCTGAAGCTTAGAGGCTTTTCCTGGAAGTATGGCATCAGCAACTTCATCACCGTAGTGACTCGTCTCGTGTCTCAGGTTTAGTGTTCGTCCGGATTTACCTAAACAAACGCCCTACTCACTTTCACATAGACTACCAACGCTATGCTTGCTTAGCCTGCTCCGTCCCCCCATCGCAATTATATCGAGTACAGAAATATTAATCTGTTTCCCATCGACTACGCCTTTCGGCCTCGCCTTAGGGGTCGACTTACCCTACCCTGATTAACATGGGATAGGAACCCTTGGTCTTCCGGCGTGGGAGTTTTTCACTCCCATTATCGTTACTCATGTCAGCATTCGCACTTCTGATACGTCCAGCATACCTCCCGGTACACCTTCAACCGCTTACAGAACGCTCCCCTACCACTCAGAATAAATTCTGAATCCGCAGCTTCGGTGCATAGTTTAGCCCCGTTACATCTTCCGCGCAGACCGACTCGACCAGTGAGCTATTACGCTTTCTTTAAAGGATGGCTGCTTCTAAGCCAACCTCCTGGCTGTCTGGGCCTTTCCACATCGTTTCCCACTTAACTATGACTTTGGGACCTTAGCTGGCGGTCTGGGTTGTTTCCCTCTTCACGACGGACGTTAGCACCCGCCGTGTGTCTCCCGGATATTACTTTACGGTATTCGGAGTTTGCAAAGGGTTGGTAAGTCGGGATGACCCCCTAGCCTTAACAGTGCTCTACCCCCGTAAGTATTCGTCCGAGGCTCTACCTAAATAGATTTCGGGGAGAACCAGCTATCTCCCGGTTTGATTAGCCTTTCACTCCTAGCCACAGGTCATCCCCTAACTTTTCAACGTTAGTGGGTTCGGTCCTCCAGTTGATGTTACTCAACCTTCAACCTGCCCATGGCTAGATCACCGGGTTTCGGGTCTATACCTTGCAACTAGTCGCCCAGTTAAGACTCGGTTTCCCTACGGCTACCCTATTCGGTTAACCTCGCTACAAAATATAAGTCGCTGACCCATTATACAAAAGGTACGCAGTCACCCAACAAGTGGGCTCCTACTGCTTGTACGTACACGGTTTCAGGTTCTATTTCACTCCCCTCACAGGGGTTCTTTTCGCCTTTCCCTCACGGTACTGGTTCACTATCGGTCAGTTGGGAGTATTTAGCCTTAGATGATGGTCCACCTATATTCAGTCAAAGTTTCACGTGCTCCGACCTACTCGATTTCACTTAAAATGTCTTTTCATGTACGGGACTATCACCCTGTATCGTGGCGCTTTCCAGCAGCCTTCCATTAACACATAATAAGCTTAAGGGCTGTTCCGATTTCGCTCGCCGCTACTTTCGGAATCTCGGTTGATTTCTTTTCCTACGGGTACTTAGATGTTTCAGTTCTCCGCGTTCGCCTCGTTAACCTATGTATTCAGTTAACGATACCTGCAAGCAGGTGGGTTTCCCCATTCGGAAATCCTAGTCTCAAGCGCTTTTTACTAGCTTGACTAGGCTTATCGCAAGTTAATACGTCCTTCATCGCCTCCAACTGCCAAGGCATCCACCGTGTACGCTTAGTCACTTAACCATACAACCCAAACGGGTCTTTGTTTTGTGACAGTTTAACTTCGCCAGAAGTCAATATTGAATACTAAAGTAGATACCAATCAATCAACTCATAAGAGTTAATTAAATGGCACTCAATGGTACTGCTACCATTGTTTTTTTACTTTTGAAAACTCTTGATAAATACAATGTATCTATCAGAATTTTATTATCAGCTTTTCCAAATTTTTAAAGAGCATATTAATTAGCTATCCCAAAGGGACAAGCACTAATTAACAATCATCTGTGTGGACACTACGAACAAATAAGTTCTAAATCGTATAAGGAGGTGATCCAGCCCCAGGTTCCCCTAGGGCTACCTTGTTACGACTTCACCCCAGTCATGAATCACTCCGTGGTAAACGTCCTCCCGAGGGTTAGACTATCTACTTCTGGAGCAACCCACTCCCATGGTGTGACGGGCGGTGTGTACAAGGCCCGGGAACGTATTCACCGCGTCATTCTGATACGCGATTACTAGCGATTCCGACTTCATGGAGTCGAGTTGCAGACTCCAATCCGGACTACGACGCACTTTAAGTGATTCGCTTACCTTCGCAGGTTCGCAGCACTCTGTATGCGCCATTGTAGCACGTGTGTAGCCCTACACGTAAGGGCCATGATGACTTGACGTCGTCCCCACCTTCCTCCGGTTTATCACCGGCAGTCTCCTTAGAGTTCTCAGCATTACCTGCTAGCAACTAAGGATAGGGGTTGCGCTCGTTGCGGGACTTAACCCAACATCTCACAACACGAGCTGACGACAGCCATGCAGCACCTGTATCAGAGTTCCCGAAGGCACCAAACCATCTCTGGTAAGTTCTCTGTATGTCAAGTGTAGGTAAGGTTCTTCGCGTTGCATCGAATTAAACCACATGCTCCACCGCTTGTGCGGGCCCCCGTCAATTCATTTGAGTTTTAACCTTGCGGCCGTACTCCCCAGGCGGTCTACTTAATGCGTTAGCTTTGAAAAACAGAACCGAGGCTCCGAGCTTCTAGTAGACATCGTTTACGGCGTGGACTACCGGGGTATCTAATCCCGTTTGCTCCCCACGCTTTCGTACATGAGCGTCAGTGTTGACCCAGGTGGCTGCCTTCGCCATCGGTATTCCTTCAGATCTCTACGCATTTCACCGCTACACCTGAAATTCTACCACCCTCTATCACACTCTAGTTTGCCAGTTCGAAATGCAGTTCCCAGGTTGAGCCCGGGGCTTTCACATCTCGCTTAACAAACCGCCTGCGTACGCTTTACGCCCAGTAATTCCGATTAACGCTCGCACCCTCCGTATTACCGCGGCTGCTGGCACGGAGTTAGCCGGTGCTTCTTCTGTCAGTAACGTCACAGCTAACGGGTATTAACCGTTAACCTTTCCTCCTGACTGAAAGTGCTTTACAACCCGAAGGCCTTCTTCACACACGCGGCATGGCTGCATCAGGCTTGCGCCCATTGTGCAATATTCCCCACTGCTGCCTCCCGTAGGAGTCTGGGCCGTGTCTCAGTCCCAGTGTGGCTGATCATCCTCTCAAACCAGCTAGGGATCGTCGCCTTGGTGAGCCATTACCTCACCAACTAGCTAATCCCACTTGGGCCAATCTAAAGGCGAGAGCCGAAGCCCCCTTTGGTCCGTAGACATTATGCGGTATTAGCAGTCGTTTCCAACTGTTGTCCCCCACCTCAAGGCATGTTCCCAAGCATTACTCACCCGTCCGCCGCTCGTCAGCAAAGTAGCAAGCTACTTTCTGTTACCGCTCGACTTGCATGTGTTAGGCCTGCCGCCAGCGTTCAATCTGAGCCATGATCAAACTCTTCAATTAAAAAGTTTTATGTCTTTCGACAGCTCAATGAATTCTGAATTTTTTAATATCTTTCGATATTGAATTGACTGTGCCGAATAATTACCGAAATAACTATTCTGTTGGTCACTCAGTTTTCAATTGAGACTCTAATTTGTTTGCCTCGCTACCTAAGTAGCTTGGCTGTTAGAACTCAATCTGTACGAGTGCCCACACAGATGATTGCTTTATATTGTTAAAGAACGTTTTGAGTCGCTTTAGCGTCTCAAGGGATGCGAATAATACACCCTTTATTTTTCGAGTCAACACTTAGTTTTAAACTTTCTTTTTAGAAGATTCAAAACCGAAGTTTTATTTAACTCTGTGAGCAGTTCGTGCTTTGCTATGCTTCAGCGTTTCCCGTCTCAGTGGGGTCGCATTATAGGGAGATCCGAAAACAGATCAACCCTTTTTTGAAGAAAACTTGAAATAATGTGCTGTTCGCTGACTATTTGAGCTAAACGGTCAAAAACAACACTAAACAGTGTGTCTTTACTAGTTTATATAGCTAGTTAATGTAAAAACGAGTATTAAAAGCCATAATCACCCTTTCGAAATGGGATCCATTCGAATCCTATTCATTAATAAATGATCTATACCGCTACACAAAGTTCAAATTGCTTCTTTATAAGGAGTAACAATTAGATAAGGCAAATACAAAGAGCATTCTTGAATTGACTTGCTATGCTCTACGTGAATTTAGTTCGGTTTAAAAAATGGAACTATTTAAGTCTGTGGCCGTTGAGGCTCAATAGAAAGTGTAAGATGTTAAATATCAGCTAAATTTAGTGTTTGCTCATTTATTTATTATGAAGCCAATTCAATTAGCCGTCTTGAGTTTAAAAAAGTCATTAGGATAGTTAATAAACCACTCTTGATGAAAAGATATCGCTGATAAAAGTTTTAAATGAATCCATATAAGCTTATAAAATAGGAACTTTAGGAAGAAATATTCTGTTGGAGGGGACTTAATAAATTTTAGGCAAGAAAAAGCCGAGCATTGCTCGGCTTTTAGGTTTCTTTAAGACTTACTCTGCAGACTGTGCGTCTTCTTGAACTGCTTCGCTAGTCGCTGGGCGACCAACTAGTTCAATATAAGCCATTGGTGCATTATCACCAGTACGGAAGCCACACTTAAGAATACGAGTGTAACCACCTGGACGATCTGCATTACGCGGACCGATTTCACTGAATAATTTACCAACAACTTCATTATCACGCGTGCGAGCAAACGCTAAACGGCGATTTGCTACACTGTCAGTCTTAGCCAGTGTGATTAAAGGTTCAATTACACGACGTAACTCTTTCGCTTTAGGCAAAGTAGTTTTGATGATTTCATGTTTCACCAAAGAACCTGCCATATTGCTAAACATCGCTTTACGATGGCTACTGTTACGGTTTAATTGACGACCACTCTTACGATGGCGCATGACCCTATCCTTCTAACTAAACTAATATAGTGATTTAGATTATTCAGCTAAACTTGCAGGCGGCCAATTTTCTAGGCGCATGCCCAGAGAAAGACCACGTGAAGCTAGCACGTCTTTAATTTCAGTTAGAGACTTCTTACCTAGATTAGGCGTTTTAAGAAGCTCAACTTCAGTGCGCTGAACTAAATCACCAATATATTGAATTTGCTCGGCTTTCAAACAATTTGCTGAGCGTACTGTTAGTTCAAGATCATCAACTGGACGAAGTAGAATAGGATCGAATTCTGGCTTCTCTTCTTTCTCTTCTGGCTCAGTTACATCGCGTAAATCTACGAATGCATCTAATTGCTCAGCTAAGATAGTAGACGCACGGCGGATCGCTTCTTCTGGATCTAAAGTGCCGTTTGTTTCCATATCAATGATTAATTTGTCTAAATCTGTACGTTGCTCAACTCGAGCTGATTCAACCGAGTACGCAATACGTTCAACTGGGCTAAATGATGCATCAAGCAACAATCTACCAATTGGACGCTCATCGTCATCAGAGGATAAACGACTAGATGCCGGCACATAACCACGACCACGTTCAACACGAATACGCATGCTGATCTCGCTGTTATTTGTAGTTAAATTACAAATAACGTGATCTGGATTAGCAATTGTTACATCGCCATCGTGCTGAATATCAGCCGCAGTAACAGGGCCTACACCAGATTTAGTCAGGGTCAGAAAAACTTCATCTTTGCCTTCTAACGTTACTGCTAAACCTTTAAGGTTTAATAGTATTTCAATGATGTCTTCTTGAACGCCTTCTTTCGCGCTGTACTCATGTAATACACCGTCGATTTCAACTTCAGTTACTGCACATCCAGGCATAGATGAAAGTAATATACGGCGTAAAGCATTACCCAGAGTATGGCCAAAGCCTCGCTCTAATGGTTCTAAAACTATTTTAGAACGCGTTGGGTTGATAGCGTCGATGTCGACTAACCTTGGTTTTAGAAATTCTGTAACAGAACCCTGCATTTTATCCTCTCTTAACTCTTAACTTTACTTAGAGTAAAGTTCGACGATTAGTTGTTCATTAATGTCCGCAGACAGGTCTGAACGCTCAGGTAGACGCTTAAAGCTGCCTTCCAATTTCTTACCGTCAACTTCAACCCAAGTCGGCTTTTCACGTTGCTCAGCCAACTCTAGAGCAGCGATGATACGTGCTTGTGTCTTAGACTTCTCACGGATTACAACAGTATCTTCTGGTGTAATTACGTATGAAGGAATGTTCACAACACGACCATTAACTAAAATCGCTTTATGGCTTACTAACTGACGTGCTTCTGCACGTGTGCTAGCAAAACCCATGCGATATACAACATTGTCTAAACGTTGCTCTAAAAGCTGTAACAAGTTTTCACCTGTGTTGCCTTTAAGGCGAGCAGCTTCTTTGTAGTAGTTACGGAATTGCTTTTCTAATACACCGTAGATACGACGTACTTTTTGCTTTTCACGTAATTGTAAACCGTAATCAGATAAGCGACCTTTACGAGCGCCGTGCTGACCAGGTGCAGTCTCAAGTTTACACTTAGAGTCGATAGCTCTTACGCCGCTCTTAAGGAACAGGTCAGTACCTTCACGACGACTCAGCTTGAGCTTAGGGCCCAAATATCTTGCCATGTTATTTCTCCTAACCTATTGTTAAACGCGACGTTTCTTCGGTGGACGACAACCATTATGTGGTATTGGCGTCACGTCAGTAATGTTGGTAATACGGTAACCAGCAGCATTCAAAGCACGTACAGCAGATTCACGACCTGGACCTGGACCTTTGATGAAAACTTCTAGATTCTTTAAACCGTATTCTTGAGCAGCAGTACCTGCACGCTCTGCAGCAACCTGAGCAGCAAATGGTGTAGATTTACGTGAACCACGGAAACCTGAACCACCGGCAGTAGCCCATGATAATGCATTACCTTGACGGTCGGTAATCGTTACAATAGTGTTGTTGAAAGACGCATGAACATGAGCCATACCATCAGCAACTTGTTTTTTAACCTTTTTACGACGAATTGGTGTCTTAGCCATAATACTATCCCCTTATCGCTTAATAGGCTTACGAGGACCCTTACGGGTGCGCGCGTTAGTCTTAGTTCTTTGACCACGTAGTGGTAAAGAGCGACGGTGACGTAGGCCACGATAACAACCAAGGTCCATTAGGCGCTTGATATTTAAAGTAACTTCACGACGAAGATCACCTTCAACAGTGTACTTGCCAACTGCATCACGCAGTACGTCAAGAATTTCGTCTGAAAGTTCACCGATTTTTGTGGTTTCGGCGATACCAGTCGCTTCTAAGATAGCCTTAGAGCGAGTCTTACCTATGCCATAAATAGCTGTTAAACCAATAACTGCATGTTTATGATCAGGGACGTTAATGCCAGCAATACGGGCCACTAACACATCTCCTATATTCGAATTTGGTAATCATAAGTTTGAAAAGCCCGTAAGGATACTCAAACGAAGACCAAATTACTACTAAAAACACAGGCCGAGAAAACTCAGCCTGCACGACTGTTTACTTAGCCTTGCCTTTGCTTATGCTTAGGCTCACTGCAAATTACGCGTACTACACCAGCACGTTTAATAACTTTACAGTTACGGCATATTTTCTTAACGGAAGCACGTACTTTCATTGCTCAACTCCGTAAACTGACCTTATCGACCGTAGCCTTTAAGGTTCGCTTTTTTCAGCACAGAATCATACTGATGAGACATCAGGTGAGTCTGTACTTGTGCCATAAAGTCCATGATTACAACAACGATAATCAAAATTGATGTACCGCCGAAATAGAATGGCGTTTGCCATGCCATAGTCATGAATTCAGGCACCAGACAGATAAAGGTTATATACAAAGCACCTGCCAATGTCAGGCGTGTCATCACTTTATCAATGTATTTAGATGTCTGCTCACCTGGTCGAATACCTGGGATAAATGCGCCAGATTTCTTAAGGTTGTCTGCAGTTTCACGCGGGTTAAACACCAACGCTGTATAGAAAAAGCAGAAGAAGATAATAGCCGCAGCTAAAACAAGTGAGTACAACGGTTGACCTGGAGTCAACGTAGTAGCAACAGCTTGTAATACATCAGCGACCGGACCTTCACCTTGGCCGAACCAGCTTGCAATTGTACCAGGGAACAGAATTATACTGCTAGCGAAGATTGGTGGAATAACACCCGCCATATTTACTTTTAGTGGTAAATGCGTGCTTTGAGCAGCAAATACTTGACGACCTTGTTGGCGCTTTGCGTAGTTAACAACAATACGACGTTGTCCACGTTCAAAAAACACTACAAGATAAGTAACAGCGAATACGATTACCGCAACCATCAACAGTACAAAAACATTCAAATCACCTTGGCGCGCCATTTCGACTGTCGAACCAATAGCAGACGGCAAGTTAGCTACAATACCAACAAATATTAGAACAGAAATACCGTTGCCGATACCACGTTCTGTTATCTGTTCACCCAACCACATAAGGAACATAGTACCAGTTACTAAACTCACCACTGCGGTGAAATAGAAACCCATACCAGGGTTAACTACTAACCCCTCCATCATGCCCGGTAAGCTAGTAGCAATACCGATTGATTGAATAGTAGCTAGCACAAGCGTGCCATAGCGTGTGTACTGGCTAATTTTTTTACGCCCTTGTTCACCTTCTTTCTTAAGCTCTATAAACGGAGGATACATATGCGTTAATAGTTGCGTAATAATCGAAGCCGAAATATACGGCATAATACCCAGTGCTAACACTGAAGCTCGCTCAAGTGCACCACCACTGAACATGTTGAACATTTCAACAATGGTGCCCTTTTGTTGCTCGAAGAAATCGGCAAGTACAGCGGCGTCAATCCCAGGGATCGGCACAAATGAACCTAGACGGTAAATTATGATAGCACCCAATACGAAGAGTAATCGGCGCTTCAATTCCGAAAGTCCACTTTGTGCACTTTGTGTATCTTGACCTGGTTTAGCCATTAGTACTTCCTTAGTCTTCTACCTTGCCTCCGGCAGCTTCAATTGCTTCGCGAGCACCTTTAGAGGCTTTAAGGCCTTTAACGGTAACAGCGCGTGAAACTTCGCCAGATTTAACAACTTTAACGAAAAGAACGTTCTTTTTAACTAGACCAGCTGCTTGTAACGCGCTTAGGTCTACCACATCGCCTTCTACTTTAGCGATTTCAAAAAGGTTTATTTCTGCAGATACTAAAGATTTGCGAGAAGTGAAACCAAATTTTGGTAGACGACGTTGCATAGGCATTTGACCGCCTTCAAAACCAACGCGTACTTTACCGCCAGAACGTGACTTTTGACCTTTGTGACCACGACCACCAGTCTTACCTAGACCAGAACCGATACCACGACCAACACGTTTTGGAGCAGTTTTTGAACCTGCAGCAGGTGAAAGTGTATTCAAATGCATCGAATTAACCCTCTACCTTAACCATGTAAGAAACCTTGTTTATCATACCACGTACACATGCTGTGTCTTCTAACTCAACAGTGTGGTTGATACGACGTAAACCAAGACCGCGTAATGTAGCTTTATGTTTCGGTAAACGACCGATAGAGCTTTTTACTTGTGTTACTTTTACAGTTTGATTTGCCATGGTTACCCCAGAATTTCGTCTACGCGAAGGCCACGTTTTGCAGCGATAGACTGTGGAGAATTCATATTCTCAAGAGCCGAAATCGTTGCACGTACCACGTTGATCGGGTTAGTAGAACCGTAACATTTAGAAAGTACGTTCTGCACACCAGTAACTTCTAGTACTGCACGCATAGCACCACCTGCGATGATACCAGTACCTTCAGAGGCTGGTTTCATGAACACTAGTGAGCCAGCATGACGTCCCTTAACAGGATGCTGTAATGTATTGCCATTTAGGTCTACGTTAATCATGTTGCGACGTGCCTTTTCCATTGCTTTTTGAATAGCAGCTGGAACTTCACGTGCTTTACCATAACCAAAACCTACTTTACCTGCGCCGTCACCAACTACAGTTAGTGCAGTAAAGCTAAAGATACGACCACCTTTAACTACTTTAGACACACGGTTTACCGCGATTAGCTTTTCAGCTAGATCAGGCTGTTGTTGCTTTGCTTCTACGTTAGCCATTGTCTACTCCTAGAATTGCAAACCGGCTTCACGCGCAGCATCAGCTAGCGCCTTCACACGGCCGTGATATTTAAAGCCACTGCGATCAAAAGCAATCTTTTCGATGCCTTTGTCAGCCGCACGTTCAGCAACCGCTTTGCCAACTGCTTGCGCAGCTTCAACGTTACCGGTGCCTTTAACTGTTTCGCTAATAGCCTTTTCAACAGTAGAAGCAGCAGCCAGTACATTACCCTCAGCATTTACTACTTGAGCATATATGTGACGTGGCGTGCGGTGGATAACAAGACGCGTTGTGCCTTGTTCAATATAATTTCTACGAGTGCGTTTAGCACGACGTAGACGAGCTGTTTTTTTATCCATCGTCTTACCTTACTTCTTCTTAGCCTCTTTACGGCGTACATTCTCATCTGAATAACGAACACCCTTACCTTTATAAGGCTCAGGTTTACGGTATGCACGAATGTTAGCAGCTGTTTGACCAACTAACTGCTTATCTACGCCCTTAACTAGAACTTCTGTTTGGCTTGGAGTTTCAATCGTAATTCCTTCAGGAACTGCGAAATTAACTGGGTGTGAGAAACCAAGTGTTAAGTCTAAAACTTTACCCTTAGCTGCTGCACGGTAACCAACGCCTACTAACTGAAGTTTCTTCTCGTAACCTTCATGCGTACCAACAACCATGTTGTTGATTAGAGCACGAGCAGTACCTGCTTGAGCCCATGCATTAGCTACGCCATCACGAGGTAAAGTTGTAATAACGTTGTCATTAACTTGTACTTCAACAGCGTTGTTGATAGTACGAGTTAGTTCACCGTTTTTGCCTTTAACTGTGATTTCCTGGCCTTTTAATGTAACTTCTACACCGGCAGGAACAGTAATTGGTGCCTTTGCTATGCGAGACATAGTTCCCCTCCGATTAAGCTACAAAACCAATGATTTCACCACCAACACCAGCACTACGTGCTGTGCGGTCTGTCATTAGGCCTTTAGAAGTTGATACGATAGCGATACCAAGACCACCCATTACCTTAGGTAATTGGTCACGTTTCTTATAGATACGTAAACCAGGGCGACTTACACGCTGGATATTTTCAATTACAGCTTTGCCTTCGAAGTACTTTAACTCGATAGAAAGCTCAGGTTTCGCTTCACTGTTAACAGCGAAATCTACGATGTAACCTTCGTCTTTTAGTACTTTAGCTAATGCTACTTTCAGCTTTGAAGTTGGCATCGTTACAGATACTTTCTTCGCTGATTGACCATTACGGATACGTGTAAACAAATCCGCGATAGGATCTTGCAAGCTCATAGTCTTACTCCCATGATTCTATTACCAGCTAGCCTTTTTAAGGCCAGGAATTTCACCGCGCATAGCTGCTTCGCGAACTTTAATACGGCTCATGCCGAATTTGCGAAGGTAACCATGTGGGCGGCCCGTAATGTTACAACGATTACGTTGACGTACAGGGCTAGAATCACGAGGTAAAGCTTGTAGCTTAAGAACCGCGTCCCAACGATCATCTTCAGATGTGTTAACATCTGTGATGATAGCTTTTAGTGCTGTACGCTTTTCAGCGAATTGAGCAACTAGTTTTGTGCGCTTAGCTTCGCGCGCTTTCATAGAATTCTTTGCCATAACCCTACCCTTATTTCTTAAATGGGAAGTTAAACGCTTCTAACAACGCACGGCCTTCCTCATCAGATTTCGCAGAAGTAGTGATAGTAATATCCATACCGCGTACACGGTCTACTTTATCGTAATCGATTTCTGGGAAGATGATTTGTTCACGTACGCCCATGCTGTAGTTACCACGTCCATCAAAAGACTTAGCACTTACGCCACGGAAGTCACGAATACGTGGGATAGCGATTGATACCAAACGCTCAAAAAAGTCCCACATACGCTCGCCGCGTAGGGTTACTTTACAACCAATTGGGTAACCTTCACGCACTTTGAAGCCAGCAACAGATTTGCGTGCTTTAGTGATTAGAGGTTTCTGACCAGAGATTGCTGCAAGATCAGCTACTGCGTGATCTAAAATCTTCTTGTCAGCTAGGGCTTCGCCCACGCCCATATTCAATGTGATCTTTTCGATCTGAGGGACTTGCATGACAGAGCTGAAACCAAACTTCTCTTGAAGTTCAGCTACTACTTTGTCTTTATATACTTCATGCAGTTTCGCCATCATTCTACTCCAACTATTAGATAGTTTTACCAGTAGATTTAAAGATACGTAATTTCTTACCATCTTCAATCTTGAAACCTACACGATCAGCTTTACTCGTTTCCGAGTTGAAGATCGCAACGTTTGATGCATCCATAGATGCTTCTTTCTCAACAATACCGCCAGCTTGGTTCAATTGTGGAACCGGCTTTTGGTGTTTCTTGATCAAGTTTATGCCTTCGACAAAGATTCGACCAGATTCAGTAACAACTGAAAGCACTTTTCCGCGCTTACCTTTGTCTTTACCTGCTAGTACGATTACTTCGTCATCACGACGTATTTTTGCTGCCATGATTGGCTCCTTACAGTACTTCTGGGGCTAGTGAAACGATTTTCATGAACTTATCATTACGAAGTTCGCGAGTCACAGGGCCGAAAATACGTGTACCAATTGGCTGTAAGTTATCATTTAAGATAACAGCAGCGTTGCTGTCAAAACGGATCAGAGAACCATCTGGACGGCGAACACCTTTTCTGGTACGCACAACTACCGCGTTTTTAACATCACCTTTCTTCACTTTACCGCGAGGAATAGCTTCTTTAACAGAAACTTTAATGATGTCGCCAATCGCTGCGTAGCGACGGTGTGAACCACCAAGGACTTTTATACACTGCACTTTGCGAGCGCCGCTGTTATCAGCAACTTCCAGCTGAGTTTGCATTTGGATCATGTTAATGACCTCCGGTGTAGTAATTACAACGTGTCTTAAATTTGTTTAAAATCAAGACATTTCGATTAAATCCCACTCAAAAACAAACGAGTTGTCTCTTAAGGGCGGGCAATTGTACCAGCATTGAGGGGGTAGCGATAGGTTATTTTTTAATTAATTTGGAGTGATGGGAAATTAAAGCTGAGCAATTCCGGCTATGTAGCTATTTTACAGGTGGTTACAAAACAAACAAGGCACCTGTAATGTGCCTTGTTTGTTTAGAGCGCAATAAATTAACCAAATAAACCTTTTAATTTATCTTTAATCTTATCTTTTGCTTTTTCTTTTGCCTTTTCTTTTACCTCATCGACCTTTTGCTTAGCTTCATCTTTGAGCGCACTGCCAACGTCAAGCTTTATACCTACATCGTGGAAAGGGCCTTTTATGCGCAGTGGTATTTTAAAGCCTGTACTGTCATCAGTCGTTCCTTGTCCTTCAATCGATCCAACTATGCCTGTAACCAAACGGTAGTTAACCGTTGTTTGGGGTAAATCAACATCGCCTTCACCTGATATTCTAATAAGTGGGCTGATAAGTGATAGGTCGGTATTTTTGCCAACACCATTAGTAAAGTTGAAGCTTCCCGTTAGTGCAGAGAAATCTGTTTGCTCTGATTCTTCAAACCCAGTATCTAACCCTTCAGATGCTGCACCAAAGTTTCCTGAAATAAGCTCCTTACCTTTACGTACCATTTCAGCTATATTCGCGCCTTTTACAGCGCCATCAGCAAACTCAAACCCAAGTTTTCCGTTAAGCGCACCAATAAACGACTTTTGACTTTGGCCAGTTGTGCTTAGGTTCCAATTTAAAGAACCCTTACCCATTAGCTTGTCAAAACCTGCCGCATCCGCTAATAAAGGCTGTGCATCTATACCAGCTAAGTCAAAGTTAGTTGATATTTTATAAGGCACTTGTTGTGCGTTTACATTGATAACGCCTTTACCTGACCCTTCATAAGCAGAAAAGCTATCTAGGCTTAGTTTTGCAACGCTATTTTTTAAAGCAACAGTAAATTGATTTGCGCCCAACTTAATATCATTAGCTTTTAATCCACTTGAACGAATTACTACATTCGCATCTAGTGAATTTAACGCACTTAAATCAATTTTAGTGTCATCCCATACTATTGGCTCTGCAGGTTTATCTTCTTGCTCTACTGACTCTTCCTGTTTTGCTACTGCTTCAGGTAGGTACGGGTTTAAATCAAGCATACCTAAATCAATATCAGCATTTACAGCTAAACGCTTACCTAGGTTAAGCTCGCTCTTACCTTTTATTTCCAATGCGTCTAACGTCGCAGCTAAATCTTCTAAATTAAATTTCTCACCTGCTAGGTGCATTTTACCGTTTACACTAAATGCATTAAAAGCATTGTCTTTAGCGTCTAACTCTACACCTTGCCATTTCGCAATACTTTTAACAGACTCACCGCTTAGTGCTAACTGACCTTTAATATCTTTGCCTTGCTTAGCGATGCTCCCTTCGAACGTTAAATCAACTAAACGAGAATCTAAGGTTTGTTTAACATTAAAAGTAGCACCTTCAATTGCTTTAGCTGGAGTATCTAATTTTATATCAAGCTCAAAACGCTCCTGCATATAAGTAATACCCCCTTTTACTTCTAATGTTTTACGAAGTGATGGAAGTAAAATAGCGAGTTCTAAATCACTAATCTGTTGCTTAGCACCTGTTTGCCCATCTAGATAGGTAAATGTGCCGCCATAAATAGCAACCTCACCTAACTCAATATCAAAGTTATCTGGAAGCTTTATTGCTTCACCTGATTGGCTTTGCTCTTTAGGTTGCTCTGCAACTGCATCAAACAACTGCCAATTAGCTTTACCATTTTTGTCGGTTTCTAATAGGATATTTGGTTCGTTTATAACAAACTTATCTAATTTAAACTCACCACCAAATAATGAAAACCAAGGTATATGTACAGCAAGCTGTTTCATACTCGCCATGTCGGCGCGCGAACCTGATCCCATATTTGCAAAATGCACGTCGTTAAGTTCTAACTTTAATGCAGGGAATACGCTAAGTGTTTTATCACCTTTAATAGTAAGAGTGCGCCCAGTTGTTTGTTCTACCTGCTGCGACACTTTATTAAAAATAGTATCAGTAGGAATTAAAAACGGTGCGGCAGCAATTAGTGCTATACATAATAAAAGTATTACACCTACAATTTTAAGTAAGGTTTTCATGATCGTCCTTTCAAACGTGCAAATAATGTTCTTATCATAGCGAGTGTTAGCTTTAAAATCATTGCTGAAGTTGTAAAAATGCTATTTAGTTTAACTTATTTGGCATGATATGAATCCGTGCTGAAAATTTCAGCATAAAAAACATATAGTAGAGTACTAATGAAATGGTTAATGCTATAAAAAAGCATTAACTAAATAATTCAATTTAGTGCTCTTGAAATTAAACATTGTAAATTTAATGACAATATCTCACAAAAACCTCAAATCAAAATAACTAATATTTACCTATAATTTAATCTTGATACATTGAAAAGTATAGATATTTATCCCCTGTCACTATTAAGCATTGAGGACAGCGCTGTTGTTATTGATGTAATTGCGCTAAAATAGACCAGCAAAAAAATATATATCTAATCCGGAGATTCTACAAGGCATGAAAAAACTGCTAATTTCACCGTCAAAAATGACGCTAGGCGAACAAGAAAATCAAATCTATCAGAACATTCTGAAGCAATCTTCAGAGTTAAGCCTTAACCTTATGGCCGTGAAAGTAGAAAACCACCCTGATGATTTTTTACCTTGGTGTTACGAACTATTAAATGCAAGTAGAGATCGTATGAACTACGATTTACTAGAGCCGCAACAATTACCTATACTTAAGAAGCTACACGATCAGCTTATTTCAGCTATCAGCTTTTTACAGGTTAAAACTTTACGTATTGCTCCGTGGCCTGTTGTAAGTGTATTTGTAGAACAACACAAAGACGTTATTGCTCTTGATGAACAGCTTCGCTTAGTAGACTACATTAAAAGCATTCGTGAACAATCTCTTAAAGATATGATTCCTGAAGATTTACTTGCGTTTAGCGGTAAGCATATGGCGTCACTTGATCCAAGCACATACAACTTTGATGTTGAATGGTTTGCCTCAACTAAGAGTGCAAAAAGCTTTCATCAAATGCTTAGCGATTTACCAGGTGATTTTGATGCAGCTCTAGCAAACATCCCACTTGAAGGTGATATCACTCAATATGAATACCAGCAATTTGTTGCTGCTTACTCAAAAGTGTTTACCGACAACAATGAAAAACCAACGCTAGCCCCTGCAACTCGCTTGCTAGCAATGCGCCGCCCTGATTTATTTACTCCGATTACAAATAATCGATTAGATGCATTATGTGGCGCTCTTGGAGTTCCAAAACTTAAAAATAGTGATTTTGAGCGTTACTGGCAAGATATCGTTAAAGGTATTCAAGCTATGTCGTGGTATAAAATGGCTAATGCAAGTAACGAACTAGAGGAACAGTTAGTTGCTATTAAAGCACTGATCCCATGTTTCTTTTATTATGCAGACACTAAAACACCTGACAGTTCAAACTACATCAAGTTACTTAGCAAGCCTAAGCGTAGTACAACAACGACAGGTAAAACTCAACGTAGAGGCAAAGAGTCTGCAGAAATTTTAGTAGACCGTGCTCTTGCTGCTGACGATATTCCTGAGCATATTCGCAGCAAACGTGACTCGATCATTAATGAAGTACAAAAAGGTCGAGGCGTTAACGAAACAATTAGTCTAATGCGTACTATTTTCGGCTAAATAAATCTAACCTAGCTGTACTTTAATGGTGCGGTTAGGTTAATTTATGCACCAGCAGCGTGCGAACACTTATTAAAATTACCTCAATAAGAAAACACTACTCCTTTGTAAGTCATTATTTTTAAACTATAAAAATACATTTTAAAATAAATAAAACCAAGCTGGCACACACAGTGCACCATCTCCCCAGTTAAACAATAAAAATGCATCCAGTTAAAAGGTTAAAGCAATACATAATAAAACCTTGGCATGCAAAAATCATATAACGGGAAATGGACATGCTCAAACTAAAAAAAACAATTGCGATTAGCATCATCGCATTAATGGCTGCAACATCGGTAATCTCAACATCAGTTCAAGCTGAAGTAACAGCAAATGCGGCAGCAACATCAAATTACTTATGGCGCGGCCAAGAGCAAACGGGTGGTGATGCGGCAATATCCGGTGGTATTGACTACGCTAATGAGTCTGGTTTTTATGCCGGTACTTGGGCTTCAAATGCATCTTGGGCTGACGAAATGACCTACGAGCTTGACTTATACGCAGGCTTCGGTGGCGACATTAACGAAAGTGTTAGTTACGATGTTGGTTATATTTATTACGCTTACCCAGACGCAGCTTCTGAAGCTGACGCAGATTTCTCTGAAATTTACGGTAGTATTAGTGTTGAAGGCTTCACGTTTGGCGCTTCTGTACTTGCAACATCAGCTGCAAGTGGTGACGGTACAGACTTTGGCGACTCACTTTACCTAACTGCTGATTATGGCTTTGCTGTCGGTAGTAACGGTACTGAAATGGCACTACATTTAGGTCATTACTCTGGTGATTTTATTGGTGACGACAATATCTTAGATTACGGTATATCTATTTCAAAAGACGGTTTTACTTTTGGTTTGTCTGATACAGATATAGATGATTCAGATATTAAAGCCTACGTAGCTTACTCTGTAGACTTTAACTTATAAAAAAGAATGTGTTACTTGCTGCAACACGAAGGGCCTTTTGGCCCTTTTCTCGTTTATAATATTACTTGAATGGCACCTTAGTACAACTCACTTCAACTGTTTTAGGGTACCAAGCCGGAGCAATTTGATTAACAGCCACCTCTGCCAAACCATTAGTAAACGATTTATACGTATGGACACTTTGCCATTCACCTTGTGGGCAATGAGTACTTAAATCTAACGGCTTAGATCCTTCATATAATGCAAGAGCAAAATTATGATGCCATTGTGAACTCTCTTGAGTTTTATTGCTCACGTTGTCTTGTACACCATTATCAAAGTAAATGTTCGTACATCCCGTTAATATAATCAGCATACAACTTGTTATAAGTAACTTAATACTCATAATGCCTCTCCTACTATTTCATCTTCGCACCATACTTTAATAGTGTGAGGTGCATATATACCAAGTGTAATTAAACTAAGTGCTCCATCACTAAACGTTTGTTGTGACTGCATTTGAGTCACTGATTTATCTACACATACTTTTTTCACATCAACGCGCTCTTCTCCAACCAATCCCCATAAAAAGAACGGTCGACTATCTTCATAACTCGCTTTGCTTGTTATTTTGGCTGCTTGCTGTGGCTGAATTGTCACCGCAGAGCAAGCGGTTAGACTTAGTATTAAAACGCTTATCATTAGCTGCTTCATTCTTATCCCTTGTTGTTTACTCTTAATGACAGCAGTGTACAAAAAAACTAAAGTTAAGTTAGTAAGAAGGTGTGGGGAAAATGTAGCGATTGATACAAAAATTTATACAATTTTCTACAAAGTTTAGGATGAGGGCTACTTACTAAATGAGTTTAGATATAGTAAAAATAACTTTACTGTTAGCTATCAATAATCTCTTTCAATAGCTATAAAAATGCCAGTCAGTAAAACAACTGGCATTTTTTATACTGCACTTAAAAGCTACAGTGCTTTAATATTATCGCCACTTTTCTTGTCAATTAACTTAATAAAAGGATCAACACCTGCAAATTTAGGTAATTCAGTTACCTTTAGTATAATGGTATTTACACCCGTTTTTATCTCGTGCTTTTGCATATAGATCACAGCACTTTCACTATGTATCTCATTCGGATCTGCGCTAAATAAAGCAACATCTATCATTTGCGCTAGCGGTACATCTTCTTCACTACCTTCGCCATCGGCATGTTTTTTCGCTGCAGCAATAGTCAATGTAATGATATGTTCCCCATCAGCAGATTCAGCCTCTTGCACATCAACATCACTGATTTTTAAATCATACAACGTAATGGCATTAAATTGATCTTCAATGAATGCTTGTTCTTGCTCACTCGCTCCTCGCTTTAGATAGGCAATAAAGTCTAACGTGGTTGGGTAAAACTCTTGCGCATATTGGTAATCTCGCAAAAACGCTCGCAAAGCGGCATTTACGCGCTGCTCACCTAACAAATCATGTATGGCCATCATTACCACGGCACCTTTGTTATAGTGGATATACTGCTGCCCTGCGGCGCGTGCAAGTGTACGTTCCTCATAAAGCTCTGTCGTGCGTCCTAATAAGTAACGATCAAGTTCATACTTTAAGAATTTACGAAGGTTGTTTTCACCATACTTTTCTTTCATCACCATGATAGCTGCATATTGCGATAGCATTTCAGATAAAATATTAGAGCCTTCGACATTCGCGCCAATCACTTGGTGCGCCCACCACTGGTGCGCCAATTCATGCGATGTTACATAGTAAGGAAAATTAATATTATCTGGGTCACGTGTATCTGTAATAAACCCCATATTTTCAGAATACGGTACTGTATTAGCAAAACTTTGCGCAAAACTACGATAGCGAGGAAACTCAATAATACGCATTTGCTTATGCTGATAAGGACCAAACTCTTTAGAGAAGTAATCTAAAGAATCTTTAGTCGACTGAATCATTGCATCTACATTCCAAGCATGATCTTTATGATGGTACACTTCAATGTTTACGCCATGATGCTGCTCTTTTTTCACCTCAAGTTCCATTGAGAGTAAAGTGTAAAAGTGCAACATAGGTGCATCCATTTCGTATACAAACGTGGTTCGGCCATTTTTAGTACTTTGTGATTGCAAGTAACCTGGAACCATCGCAATTTGCGACTCATCAGTGGAAATTGTGGCAGCAAAACTTACATAGTTATCTGCAAACAAAGGTTGATTATGATACTGCGTTTCTTCAATTTTATTGCCGCGTTTTAACTCTGGCAAACCCCTTTGACGACGCTCACTTTTATCTTGTATTTGCTTACCAAAGGAATAACCAAAACTCGGGAACAGTGCCGTGTTGTCAATAAAAGTACCGTTATACACAAGTCGCTCATCGCTTCCTCTATCTTCAAACCCTTCGGTATAACGCTCTACGCTCATTGTAATTTCGCGGCTTTCGTTTGGTTGCATGGGTTTAGTAAAATCTAACCAAGCATGACGATACTGCTCGTTTAACTCCCCAAGTTGCGCGCCATCCACCTCAACACTCCATTTATGAGTATTATCAGGCTTATTTACTAATACTCGCGTAATCGGTTGTTGCGATTTATTCTCTATCTGCATTATCACGGTAGCTGTAATACGACGTTCTTGAGGGTAGATATCAGCAGTAACAACAACATCCGTTGGAATAGGTAAAGCCGCATCTACAAACTGACCGAACTCACGCTCATACTGCTCTTGTAAGTCTTCATACTGTTCACTGGTTATAAATTGATTGAGAACCGTTGTGTTGTAGTAAATAAAACTTCCTACACCACCAAAAATAAGGGCACCACATACAATAACCGCTTTACCTGAATTGCCTAGCTGATAGCCTAACAACTGAACGCGTGCTTTTAAATTTTGCCCAGCTCCACGAGGCCAAAGCGCATAGCTAAGTGCAGCAATGATCATACTAAAACCTAGCCAGTATAAATTATACCAATGCACCGCAGTTAAAAAGTGGCCATAACCATTAATATCTGAATAAGGCGCCTCTGGTGTCCGACCTATTACAAACATATTATGCTCAAAACCATAGTTACTCATCACCAAAGTAGCGATAAAATACAGCACATATAATCCCATACCTACGTATTTATTTGGGCTAATTACTTGTAGTAAAAAGGCAAAACCACCTTGAAAGATAAGCCCGAGTACAAATAAATAACCGAGTCTAATTACATATTGTGCAATATCAAAGTTCGCCATACCCATCATCATTTGATAAAACAATGTCACCACGGAGCCAAATGCGCATAACAATAATAAAACAGCACTCAGCGCTACATATTTAGAGCCCCAGAACACCCAATTCGCAACAGGGTACGCATCGATAATGTCGGCCATTCTGGATTCACGATCATGCCATACAAGTTCACCACAATAGTAAACAAGTACTATCATCATCAATATGCCAAAGCTACCTTGAATAAGCTCAACCATTCTAAATGTGACTGGCCAAACATCAGTTCCGTATGGACCCATTGAGCCTACCAACGCTGGAATTAATGTCGCTAAAGATAAAATAAGTAAAATACCAAACGAATAGCTTTTTATAACTTGTTTGACTTCAAAAAAAGTACGCGTTAAAAATTGCGACCACGCATTATTTCCCGTCGCTTTTGCCGTTATATTAAACTTAAGTGCAGCTGCAAAATTAGTATTATTATTTTTACTCGCCTTGCCTTTCACTTTTTGCTTTTGAGCCAAATGATGAGATGTATTGAGTGCTGCAATTGCCAATGCTAGTAAGGCAACACCGACCCAAATTAACCTATTATGTAATAACTGATCAGTTAACGTAATTTCCATTACATTACGCTCTGCTATTGTCCAGTATTCCATCTGCATTCTCATTGCCGACATACCAAACATATCTAGGTAAGCTGAGATTTCACGATATTGGATATCAGAGAAAATATTAGATCCAACCAAATAGCTAATAAGTAGGGCAACAGCAACTAGATAGAGCGTTACCATGCTACGAAAGCGCATTGCCACAGCATTAATGAGCGATGAGACAACAAACAAAGAAGGAGCTGCAATATAAAAGAAAGGCACTAAATAATAACTTAGTTGGTTTTCACCTATCATTTCACTGTCTAACCAACCCATTAAGCTACCAAAACCACTGCCAACCCACACACCCAACATAGTGCTTGAAAACACTAATAGCGTGACTAAATAAGCCCCGATGAATCTCCCAGCTTTATACTGAACTATGTTCAGTGGCTTGCTCAAAACTAATTCGTTGAGTTTACTCACGTCATCACGAATAGCTGAGCTTCCAACAAAGTTGACCACTAAAAAAATAGCAAACACCGACATAATCGCAATAACTTGCAAAATTGCGTAAGGAGAATTTATATTTACATTGCTGCTTCCCCCTATTTGCACCGAGTCAGAAACCGATGCCATAAAAGTAAGAAAAAACAAGATAAGTGACGTGATATAGAAAGAGGGCTGACGCATAAAATAGCGCAGCTCAAATTGCATCATTTTAAACAACATAATCAGTATCCTTATGCTGCTTTATTGCGGTGTTGGTGCAATGTTGAAAAATAGACGTCTTCTAAATCAGCAGGCTTAGACTCAAACCCTTCTGGCGCATCGTCAGCAAACACACTGAGTAATGTTTGTCCTGCAAACAAACGCTTCGCTATTACCGGTAATGATTGTTCGAGTTCCAAAGCCTCGGCTTGACTCATTGCTTTGTGCCAAATTTTTCCCTGTAACGTATTCGTAAGCTCAATTGGGTTACCTTCAAGTAAAATTTGACCATTAGCTAATACGGCCATATTTGGGCAAAGCTCAGACACATCTTCAACTATATGCGTTGATAAAATCACCACTTTACTTTCACCTAAACCCACTAACAAATTATGAAAACGATTTCGCTCTTCAGGATCTAGACCTGCTGTTGGCTCATCTACAATGAGTAAATCAGGGTCGCCTAATAAAGCTTGTGCAATACCAAAACGTTGGCGCATACCGCCCGAGAAACCACTCACCGCATTTTTTCGATGATCATATAAATTAGTTTGCGCTAACAACCCTTCAACGGCCTCTTTACGTTCAGCCTTATTACTTAAACCTTTTAAAATCGCCATATGATCAAGTAAATCATAAGCACTAACACGCTGATAAACACCAAAGTCTTGCGGTAAATAACCTAAACGCTCACGCAAGCTTTTAGGCTGTGTTAACACATCAATACCATCAAATACAACGCTGCCACTATCGGCTGATTGCAGTGTAGCGATCGTTCGCATTAATGAAGATTTACCCGCACCATTAGGACCCAGTAAACCAAACATCCCTTTAGGGATATTTAAATCAACACCTTGTAGTGCATGTACGCCGTTATCGTAGGTTTTTGATAACCCTGTTATTGATAGCATTTTTACTTCCTTGAATATAAGTAATTATTTTTATAATGTTTTATACCACAAGAAAAATAGGAACATAAGCTACTTGCTGGTCAAATTTGTAACAACAAATAAACATAGTTTAAACTCATAATACTTGCTTGCACTGTATTCACTCGGTATAAAAACCACATATACTTTATATAAGAAGCGAAAAGCCATGCAAGATCACCAAAGCCAGCCATTAAACGACTTTATAGAATACCCACACGACGAAATGCTAAATCGCGCTAACGAGTTTTTAACCACTAGCCAACGCCGCCATAGCATTCGCAGCTTTAGCGATCGCCCAGTACCAAAAAATATTATTGAGACATGTATAAAAGCAGCGGGCACAGCACCAAGTGGAGCGAATCATCAGCCTTGGCATTTTGTGGCTATAAACAGCAGTGATGTAAAAAAACAAATAAGAGAAGCCGCCGAAAAACTAGAGCGATCTTTTTACGAAGGCAGAGCAGGTGAAGAGTGGTTAGATGCGCTAAAACCGTTAGGCACCGACGCCAATAAGCCTTATTTAGAGCATGCACCTTGGCTTATAGCTGTATTTAGTCAAAAAAAGGGGGGCGTAAGCACCGATGATAAAAATACTAATTACTACGTACACGAATCGGTTGGTCTAGCTACCGGCTTTTTAATTCAGGCTTTGCATCGCAGTGGTTTGGCAACCCTTACTCATACTCCAAAGCCAATGAGTTTTTTAACCGACATATGTGGCCGCGATAGGGATAACGAACGCCCATACATGCTACTTATTGCAGGTTACCCAAGTGATGATGCAACAATACCTGCTCATGCACTGGATAAAAAATCTATTGATGAAATAGCTACTTTTATTTAGTGTTTTCTGCTCGGCAAAACCACTCATATAGCAAAGCAATGATCGACTCAACTTTTGGGTCGGTCAATGAGTAATAAATAGTGTGTCCATCTCGGCGGGTCATAACCATATCCGCCTTGCGTAAACTGGCTAAATGTTGAGATAGTGCAGATTGAGCCAAGGGCACATTTTTATTTAATTCACCAACACTTTGCTCACCTTGTAGCAAACTGCATAAAATCATTAAACGATTTTTATTAGCCATTAATTTTAAAAACTGTTCGGCTTGTTCTGCATTCACAGCGAGTTGTTCAATATTCATTTAATCACATCATTTATAAATATGCTTTTAAGTATAGACTTTTACATTAGATAACTCTAATATAAATTAACATTAGGTATTACTAATATAAAATTGAGATTATAATGAAAATAAGCGATGCGATACTTTTAATCGGCGGTAGTGCAGTAACAATATCAGTACTTTTAAGCTATTTTGTACATAGTAATTTCCAGTTTCTAACATTATTCATAGGTATTAACTTAGTGCAGTCAGCTTTCACAAAGTGGTGCCCATTAATGTCTTTTTTACGCAAAAGAGGATTCACAGACTAATGCTTACTTCAATTCCTGACTTACTAAAAGTTATCACACCTAACCAGCGGCGTATTGACGCAGCGCAAGCAAAAATAGAGCTCGAACAAAATAAAGGCCTACTTATTGATGTGCGAGAACCCGCAGAGCACGCTACAAAAGCCGCTATAGGAGCAATAAACATTCCGCGTGGGTTACTCGAAATGAAATTAATGGAAATAGAAAAAGATGCTGCACGACCAATATACTTACACTGTGCAAGTGGTGCTCGCGCAACATTGGGAGCAGAAGCGTTAACGCGTGTTGGTTATGAAAACGTTAGCGTTATTACCTGTGATGCAAATCAAATTTGTAGCGTATTTTAAGCATCAACTAAGTACTTATAATTATGCGCCTAACAAAGGTAGGCGTTTAACTTTGTGATAAGTCAGTGCTAATTTAATACACTCTTTAACTGGGTGTTCTGGTAATGGCTTTTCACTATTTAATACAATTGCCCGGTTACCTTCAAAAGTGAGACTGTGGGAATACAACTCTCTAAATGTGCTGACTAGCTTTGATTGGCAATGAAAAAACAAATAACACGATGAGCCCTTAAAGCCTATGCGAATGGGGCTGCCATTTATTACGCTATAACTTGGCTCTCCCCACTTTAAAGACTCTTCAACAGCTCCTAAGTTTTGCTCTTGTGCTACGGTATAAATTAACTCTCGTAATTTTATAAGCTTACTTTTTGCTATCTCAGGATAATTATTAAATATATTTTTTATATCCGTATTCATAAAAATATCCTTGTAAGCGCTCTACCTATACTTAAAGATAAATTACTTTTGTTGTTTTTCATCCAGTAAAACAAGTAGCATTTGTTCTATATTTTTTACACTATAAGTCAGCGCTCTTAGTAGCTCTTTCTCACTTTGCTCTGTCGACTGCTGCGACGTTTTACCTTGATTAGCCAATACATCTTTTTGTTCAAGTATCGCCTCTCTAAACTCACTCGCATTAACTACACCGAGCAAAGATACTAAAGCGCCGTGTCCTGATTGCCCTGCCGTTTCAAAACTTAAACGATATAACCCAAAGAGCCGCATTAACGGGCCTTGGCTCAACCCAACATCAGTTATTTTTTCAAGCGGTATCGACTTTTCCTCTTTAAATAATACCCCACGTTTAACTACTAGCTTTTGTGGTAATAGTTCAGCAGACATCGCAGCTAATATTCGCCCAGCCGCCAACCACACTATAAATAAAATCAAAGGGATGAGTGGAATAGTAACCAACGCTAAAAAACTAATGAGTGATGCAGTAACCATCCAGTATTGTTTTACTTTGAAATCGAATGATGCACTTTTTAAAATAATTTCAGCCATAATCATATTATTTCTAATCACCATAAAAATTCAAAGTACTCCATTACAAAATTGAATGCAATTTCATCAAATATAAAAATATAAAAATATAAAGTTATTCTAAAAATATGTTACTTATATTTCGTAATACATATAAAAAATTGCAATCCAAAAAACCACTAAACACTTTACTTCAGCTGCTTACATATATTTAAAATTTCACACACTAACTTACAACTCAAAATACTTATAACCGTTACACTCACTGCGTCAAACCAATAACAAATCTTATAACTACATTAATAGCGAAGGTAATCATGAATATTTATGTGAAAAAGAGTTTGCAACTGTTACTTAGCACATTAGCCTTATCAAGCCTAATGGCTCAAGCGCAAGATAAATCTCCGTGGTCGGTTGGTGCTGGGCTTATTTCAACTGAATCTCCCTATGCGGGCACAGATAATAGAACATTGCTCTTACCTATGATCAACTATGAAGGTGAAAAATTAACCTTTAGAGGCTTTGCACTCGATTACAAATTAGTTGAAAATAAGGGGTTTAATTGGTCAGTAATACTAGAACCCGGTCAATTTTTTGATTCGTCTGATTCTGATCTCGCCGAGATTAAAGCACTCGACGATCGCAAAATATCTCTCTATGCAGGTTCTAAAGTAAGTTATACCACAGGGTATGGTAGTTTAAGTGCCAGTGCGTCACACGATATATTGGGCCATGGCGATGGCGCAAAATTAAAAGCTCGCTATAGCTACCCATTCAAACTTTCTAAACAAATTATGTTAATACCTTCATTTGGAGTTGAGCTAAGCAGTAGCAAAGTATCAAATTATTATTACGGTGTTACAAAGGGCGAATCAAACTCTTTTGATGCATACGAATTAGGCTCTACAGTGAATTATAATGCCGGTATGCTACTCAGCTACCAGCTTAATAAAAAATGGAATGTGAGTGCTATGATTAACTACACACAACTAGACTCTGATATTGAAGACTCGCCAATTATAGATACGTCGAGTATCTCAACTGCCATGATGTCGGTTAGCTATCAGTTCTAATTTAAAACATAGAAGCCGAGCATATAGTAATGCTCGGCCTCTAAATGCTATTGTTGATTAATTATTACCTTTATATTATTTCTATCAGGGCCAATAACGCTAAATGTATAATTACCCTGCTCAGCAACGCCCAAAGCTATATTAGTACCCACCGCTTCCAGTAAAGTCAGTTCACCTATATTTACAATTGGGGATTCACCTACACCACCGTAATCAACGGTACTCCAATCCTCAGAAGCCACTTTAAACTCATAATCACCCGCTTCTAAAGCTAATGACGTTGTATAAGTAGCATTACCCTGATAAATAAGTGGGTTATCCGTACTCCATTCATTTAAATTGCCTCGAATAAATACTTGCGTATCAGCAAACATTTCCGCATTTAAAATGATTAATGTAACGGCGCTTAAATCGCTCGCATCCAATACAAATTGATATTCGCCATCATTAGCAATATCTATAGTCATATTTGCGCCACCAAGTGCTAATAGTTTAGCTTTGCCTATAGTTGCACTAATATCGCTATCAGCAGAGCCATAATCAACCGAACTCCAGTCTTCAGAGGCAACTTTAAATTCGTAACCCCCTGCAGCGAGAGTGTTAGTAAAAGTATAAATACCCTTTCCTTTGTAAATCAGTTCGTCTGTGACTCCCCAATTATTTAATGTACCTCGCACAAAAATGGCATTACCAACAAATGGCTCCTCGTTATAAATTTTAAGTGTTGGGCTCTCCTTATCGCTAGCATCAAATACAAACACATAAGTGGCATCAATAGCGGCAGTAAAAGTCATGTTAGACCCACTAGCTGTTAGGGGCTCACTTTGACTTTCAATTACTTCTTTATCAGCATCTGATAGCGCACCAAAATCGACAGTAGACCAATCTTCTGAGGCTATTTTAAATTCATAGTCACCCGCACTAAGCGTAACAGCTAAGCGGTACTCTCCATTACCAACATATTCAAGTACATCACGAGTACCCCAATCATTTAACGAGCCGCGCACATAAACGGCAGTACTCGCAAAAGGTACTACATCGGGGGCGCCTACCGTTGCATTAGCACTTAACCCTACACCTTGGCCATCGTCTTGCGGCTTAACAAATACCGCCATTGTGTATGCTGGTACGTTAAAGCTACCTTCACCATCTCCTTGAGTAAAAGAAGCTGCAGCCATCATTGGATCAACACTATCTTTAAGTATACTGTGTAACTCAAAGCCATTCGCCGTTGGTATGCTATGAGTAAGCAACTGCTCGGTGCTATTAATAACCACAACGAGCGCATCGTTGTTTGCATCAATGTCGGTTAATCCTTCGCCATCATCAATACTCATAACAATTAAGCCATGTTGCTGGTTTTTGCCCACATTATGAAAACCAACACGTTCTATTACATCTTGCTCTGTGGTTAATCTAAATAATGGGCTAGCACTGCGAATAGCTAAAAACTCTTGAAAAACACCACCAGCATAAGCAATATTTTGCGGTTGTGCAGCAGCTTGAGGGTTACCCGAAATAGGCATTATTTCAGACCATTTCTCTTGGTTTTTCTCAGCATTAGGTAAGCCAATATTCCAATTATTATTTTGCCTAGTTAAATCAACTGCATTAAACCAATCTCCGGCATTGTAACTATCACGATCCATTGACTTTGAACGCAGTAAATCAGCGCCCAGTTGCATAAATGGTATGCCTTGGCTTACAAGCGGCATAGCGAGCGCCATATTGTGAGCACGTACACGCTCTTCAATATTCATACTAGCAGCATGTTTATATTGTAATTGATCCCATAGCGTTTCGTTGTCATGTTTAGAGACGTAGTTAATGCTATCGGCAGGGTCAAGTGCATATGCTGTTGGCTGAGTATTCCACGTAAAGCTATTGCCCTTGGCTGAATTACCTTTAAAGTCTTTTAGAATATAATTTTGTAAATTCCCAGCAAGCGATAAACGCAATGTATCTTGCTCAGCTAAATTGCCATCGGTTGGGTTATTGCTAAACAATGCTCCACCTCGAATAGCCTCGCGGATACGGTCGTTAAAGGTACCCACCTCTGAACCCGCCATATCGGCTTGTTTTGCTTGCGTAAATAAACGGTTATTAGCTACTTCACCAAAGTCCCAACCTTCGCCATAAAAATAGTTATCTGCATCGATTGCTTGAACCGCTTCACGCGCTGCTAAAATAGATGACTTAGGCATATGCCCCATCACATCAAAGCGAAAACTATCATAACCAAAGTCACGGGCTAAAATCACTAATGAATCAGTGACAAACTTATCCATCATGACATGCTCAGTGGCGGTGTTTTCACAACATGTTGATTGCTCAATGCCACCACTCACTTCGTTGTACCTGTGATAATAGCCGGGTACTAATTTATCAAATACCGACTTATCCCAAATACCTGATGCTGTTGTATGGTTATAAACAACATCCAGCACGACTCTTAATCCAATTTCGTGTAACGACTGCACCATAGCGCGCGTTTCAACTACGCGAGCAATACCCTCAGCCGTTGAGGCATAAGACCCTTCAGGGGCAATAAAATGATGCGGATCGTAACCCCAGTTAAAACCATCTAGGTCACGCATAGCACTGGCAAGTGCTTGGGCATCGTCAGAGCCTGGTAAATAACTTTGCAGCAACTGGACAATAGTGCTGTTCTTGTCTTCTGTTTTACAAGCGTCTGCTTCATCATTTATACGTTCACATAACTTACCTAACGTATCGGTTATTTCAACTCGCTCTGCGGCATTTTCTTCAATAGTGCCAATGTCTGTCACTGGTAGTAAATGAAAGTGAGTTAAACCCTTATCAGCCAACTGCTTAAGATGCTGCATTGGCACGCTTTCGCGCTCTGTAAATGCAAGGTATTTACCGCGATTTGGTGCACTAACACTGGTATCGCGCACACTAAAGTCACGTACATGCCCTTCATAAATAATCGTATCTTCTGGATTGGTAACGGTCGGTATACTGCGTTCATCCCAGCCCTGTGGTTTGGTGTCATCGTCATTTAGGTTGATTAGCTGCGAATACAAACCATTGCTTGATACATTGAGTGAATAGGGGTCTGTACTCCATAAACTTTCAATCGCTTTAGTGATTGGGTGATATACATCAAACGTAAAACGGTAGTAATGGCGATCGTATTTAGTATCTAAGCTGATAGACCAAATGCCAGTATTACTATCAAATAGCATTGCACTGCTATGCACTTGTGCTTTATCGGCATCAAACACATTAAGTATCATATTATTGGCCGTAGGTGCCCATACTGATACATCAATTGCATTGTTATTGTAATTAACGCCTAGTAGCGCCTCGTTAGCATCATTTTCATTTTGCGTATAAAGCGCATCTAGTGCTTTTGCTGTTTGAACGTAACTTGCTTCAAGAAGTTTGCCATCAAGATCAAAACCCGCCACTAGCAGTTGTTGTTTAATTAATTGCTTAGCGGCCTCTGCATCCCAGTTACCTTGATAAGCGGTCCAATCACTCAAGTGCGGTACTTTTAGTGCTTGCTCATCGGTTAAGTTGGTTTGTATCAACTCAATGCTTTGACCATTTAATCCAGTCTCGTCATCAACCTTTAAATCTGCGCTTGCAGAGCTATATAATTTAATGATTTGACTCAGTTCATTACTCGGTTTGTACAATACTGTATTTAAATCTATCCAATGTGCAGAAGCCCCCGCAATAGCAACCGGACGCTCACCTAAATTTAAAATAGGAAACTCAAAAACAGACGGCTCACCATGTAAAGTAAAGTTCATACGCTGAAATTTTTCGTCGTCTTGCATTAATGGCATTGTTAAATCAACATCACCAAATGCCTTACCATCACCTTCTGTGCCTATATGAATAATAAAATTAGCGCACTCGTTGTAATCGGCTTTGAGCTTTATAATCCAATAAGCACCATAATTCGGATCTATCCCATCATGCACATGGCCGTTTTCCCAATCGCTCGTATCAAAAGGCGGTGCAAAAGCATCGCACACATCGTTATTCCACGAATGCAATCGGTAACCTTCATAGTTAGCGTCTGTTACGCGGTTATAAAATAAAATTGCCTCATTATCGCCAGGAAATACAACAGGATCAGGTAACGTTGGATCAGCGCCAACAATACAGCTTTCATTTTTTTCGTCGGGAACCGTTGGCGCTGCGCATTCAATCGGCTCAGGATCGACACACTGTGTGCCAGTTTCGTTTGGTACTTGAGGTACATTACAAGTGAGTAACACTTGCCCCGATTTCACATCATCACCACTGCCACATCCAACTAATAGCATTAAGTTTAAGGCGACTAAGAAGTAACTATATTTTTTAATTTTTTTCATTTTTAAACGCTCCAACTTGCTAAATTAATGACTATAAGTAAAACCAAGATAAAGCTGACGACCAAAGTACTGAGTCGTACCGGTGCGTTGCTTTGTGCCAAAGTAGCTTTGGGTCGGTTCGTCTGTCAGGTTATTAACTTGCAAAAGCATTGTGAGGGAATCAGTAAGTTTGTATGACGTTTGAAAATCTATCACCGTTTCAGAGTCAAAATTAACAACTTGTTCGTTGATAGCGACTTGCTCAGATACAAATTCATCACGATAACGTGCATTTAAACGTGTTTCGAAGTTGTTATTTGAATAAAACAAAGTCGCGTTAACTACATTATTTGAAAGCCCAGGTAAAGATTGCGATACGGTATCGCCTCCTAAACTGGTAATAGACGAGATTTCGCTCTCGGTGTAAGAGTAACTACCGTTGATCCCTAACCCATTAAATGGCTCGGGTAAAAACGTAAATACATGGGTATAAGCTAACTCTAACCCTCTAATATAACCGCCCTTGCCATTGTTAACGGCGGTGGTGTAAATCCCATTGGTTGTGGCAACTTGTTCACCACTTATTGGGTCTTCAATAAAATCAGGTACGTTAAAACCATTGCCTTTAAAGTCGAAGTTTTCGATTGATAAGGTTTCAACAAACGAGTCTATGTTTTTATAAAATAGGGCTGCGGCTACAGACCCGTTACTCTCTTCAAAATAATATTCGTAAGATAAGTCATATTGGTCAGCATAAAATGGCTTTAAAAATGGGTTGTTATTGCTCGAACCATTAATGACCCCATCATCACTTACGTTAGCACTGGCATCACCGGCAAGGCGGTTTATTGGTGCTCGCGACATCACTTTAGCGGCAGCAAACCGCAATTGAGAATTGTCATTCAATTGCAGGTTTAAATTAAGTGATGGTAAATAATCGGTGTACTTTGTCCCTAGTACATTGGGTGCATAAAGGTCGTTAATAATCCCGTTTTCGTCGACAATATTTTGTGCTCCCAAGCGGGCATCACCATTTACGTTTTCAAGTACGGTTGCCGACTGGTCTGTCTCAATTCGACGTACACCCACGTTACCTAACAACGCTAAACCAGCAACTTCAGTATTTATATTCACCATCACGTAAGCGGCCAATACATCTTCAAACACTGAACCACTTTGCAATAATGTCCAGGAGTAATTACTAGTATATCCTTGGGCGTCATCAACACCGTCTGCATTACCCCATGTTTGCACTGGTTGTGGTGTCCCATCTGGAAACCATGCGTTTAGCGCTTTGTCTAAATCAATGGCTAAATAAGAGGGAAAATAACTAAACTCACCTTGCCAATCAACAATTGAGGTCATCTCGTCTGTTAAACGCATCGGAGGCTGTGTTGATGAAAATGCGCCATCATTTCCGTATTCAAATACCGAACGCTTACGGCTATATTCTCTATCAGAATAGCGTGCACCAAACTCAACAGAGCTAAATATATCGTTTTCTAATTCGTATTTAAAGTCGAGCCTAAATGCGGTTACTTCATCTTCGGTTTGATCCGGGTAAATACCGTATTTACTAACCATAACGCGGTTTATATCGCTAAATGCAGCGGCTTGATTAAAGCCAACATCGGGTAAACTTAGGCCATTTAATTGATAGTTAATCGCAACGTTCGTATCAAACACAGGGGCCTCTGCGTTGGCATCTTCAGCTACTAAGCTCCATAACAAACCATTTCTAAAGTTACTTTTAGCGCGTGATAATGACACGTCTGCATTAACGCTTAAACGATCATTCACTTGCCAATCAGCGTTAACACCAAAGCTATCTACTTCGTCAAAGTCTTGGTTATCATCATTTACTATTTCAACGCGAGTATAGCTTTGTGAAGTTCGATTTACGGCAGCGCCAATAACTGTATTTCCATCAAGCTGAGGATTTGCATATGCTGCAGAAGGGCCACCTAACTTCACCCTAAAACCACGAGCAAATGACTTTTTATCAAATCGAGATAAAAACGCATCCCCTTTAAGTTTAAAGTTATCAACAGGTGCCCACTCTATTGCGGCTAAATAACCATTTCGAGTTTCTTCTCCACCTGAGTGCTGTAGTTCAAAGCCTTCACTTATGTATTCGTTTGCTGGATTTTGCGTTGGCCCATTAGTGTCGTTAGCGAGCCCATCAACATCTTTAGTATCATTGAAAGCAAGGCCAATAAACTGAGTTGCGACGCTTGGCTGAAATAATCGCGCATAACCAAGTGCTACGCCAAGTGTGTCATCGAGGTATTTACCTTGATATGAAAAACTAATCCGGTCGCCAAACTCCGTTGCATCAAATACCTCTGACGCACGGTCGTTATACATGCCTCGCACATTGGCTACAAATTTATGCTGTTGTGAATTATTTAATGGGCTTGCTGTTTCAAGTTCAACAGTGCCCGCTACACCGCCTTCAATTAAGGATGCTTTGGGTGATTTATATACCGCAGCAGAACTAATAAGTTCAGAAGGGTATTGGTCAAACTCAATACTACGACTACCACTGGTCGATACTTGCTCGCGACCATTTAATGTCGAAAAAACAAAGCCGCCCGAAAGCCCACGGATGTTAATTTGTGCAGCTTGGCCGCCGGTTCTTACCGCCGATATACCAGGCAAACGCGTCAGTGCATCAGCCATTGATATATCAGGTAAAGCACCTAAGTCATCCGCTGATATTTGCTCCGATACCGTATCGCTAAAGCGCTTTTGATTCAAAGACTGTATTAAGCTGCGGCTAAAGCCGCTCACTTCAATTACTTCTAAGTCTGCTTGAACTTTTTCAGGTTTACTTTCGTCCTTAGTTTGGCTTTCATTCGCTATTGCGCTATTTGCAGCAAACAATGCCAGCATTAGCGCGCTTAATTTGAATTTTTTCATGTGTGCGTACCTTTTAGTTATTGTTATGCGTTATGTCAGTCAGTGCAGTTAAAACATAACCAACAAAGTGTAACTAAAAGGTAATCAAATTGTGATGAATACGTATGCATCATAGAGGGCTTTGGCTGTAGCTATTTTGTACAAATAATTCAGCAACAACCGATTATAAAACTACAAACCAATTACCACCCTTATGGCTAGGGCAATAAACACAACACCCAGTATTTTGTCTAACCATGGATTTTGCTTGGTAAAACCAAAACGGTTTTTAGACACCTCAGTTAGCACTGCAACTAATAAATACCAACCAGTATCAATTACAAACACGGTTAAGCACATAATAATACCAATGCTTAAAGTGAGATTTTGCGGATCTATAAATTGTGAGAACAACGCTAAAAAGAAAATCGCGAGTTTAGGGTTTAAAAAAGCAATCGCAAATCCATCTTGTAGCGCTTTACTCGCACTTACTTCACTCTTTTGTACTTGCAGCTCGTTATTAATTGGTTTTGCTAGCAATATTTTTAAACCTAAATAGGCTAAATACGCAGCGCCTAAATACACCAATATTTGGTATAGTGTTGGAAATTGAGCCATTAATGCACCTAAGCCAAGTAATGAGGCTGCAGCATAAAGCCCAACGCCAATACCATGGCTGAGCGCGGCAAGCATACCGTTTTTCATGCCACCACTAAGCGTGTGCTTTAACACCACTGCAAGGCTTGGCCCTGGTGACATTGCACCCATCATGCATACCAATGCTAAACTCAACCAAACAGATAAAGCCATTTATATCCCTTATAACTTATGGTTTTCAATAGCTAATCCGCATAAGTATTTACCTATGCTTTTTTATTTAAACTGAACTCTGGTTAAGAGATTTTCAGTGAAAACAAGGCGAATTTACGCGTCAATAGTGGGCCTATTGCAAGTAAATTCAACGTAGTTAGCGCTGAAAATAGCTGCTCAAGATAGATTTATTATCCAGAATTAAGGTTATTTACTATCTAAAGTGTATTCAAAGTCATAGTAATGAATACCTTGCTCTATACGAATTTTCATACTGCCGCTTAAGCCTTCAAGTTCGCCAGTGCCTGAATCGGGAATTACATTTAAAATTAGGCTGTCTTGGCCTTTATCCATAGTGCCAAAATGCTGTAATACAAAACTTCCTTTTTTGCCGTCAAGCTCACCTAACACTTGCTCTATGGCAACATAACCGGCACTGCCTTGCGTAGGCGTCATGGCGCTAAGCATTTCGCCTTGGCTGGTGGCATTTAAGCTACCTTTAAATGTTTTATCTATCGACATGCGTCCTAAGTTAATGCCTTGCTGCCCTTTGGCATAACCTTCAATGGGCGCTAAAGTGACTGTAAATTCACCGTTTATTATATTTGTAGTCATAACGAATCCTTATTGATGATATTTAATACTATTGATTTTTAATTCGATGATGCCATATCTATACCTTAACCTTCAAAAAGAATCCACTATGTCAAAAGAAACATCCATAGCCGAAAAAGCTGCGTTTAGCAGTTTATTACCTGTTTTTGCGTTTATTAAACCGTACAAATGGATGGTAGTAGCTGCCCTAGCTGCGTTATTAGTTACCGCAGGCGTTAACTTGTCATTAGGGCAAGGTGTTAAATTTGTTATTGATCATGGCTTTATTGCAGGATCAAAGGCCCAATTACAGCAGGCCGTATTAGTACTTATTGGTTTAATCAGCTTATTAGCAGTAGGCACTTTTAGCCGTTTTTATTTAATGTCGTGGATTGGCGAACGAGTCAGTAACGATATTCGAAAAGCCGTGTTTAATCGTATTGTAACGCTACACCCTAGCTACTTTGAAGAAAACCGCAGTGGCGAGCTTATGTCGCGTTTAACCACCGACACCACATTACTGCAATCAATTATCGGCTCATCATTTTCTATGGCGCTGCGCAGTGTACTTATGTTGATTGGTGGGCTTGCTATGCTGTTGTTTACTAATTTAAAACTTACTTTAGTAGTTGTAGCGTGTGTACCGCTGGTACTTGTCCCAATGATGATATTTGGTCGCAAGGTACGAAAACTAGCAAGTTCTAGCCAAGATGCTATTGCCGACATAAGTACCTATGCCGGCGAAATCATACAAAATATTAAAGTAGTGCAAAGCTATAGCCACGAAGAACAAGAGCAACATGCCTTTGCACTCGAGACCGAAAAAGCCTTTAACGTGGCTAAAAAACGTATCAAACAACGTTCGTTTTTAATAGCCGTAGTGATTTTTTTAACCTTTAGTGCCATTAGCGCAATGCTTTGGGTGGGTGGTAACGATGTACTTGCGGGTACTATGACCGGCGGCGAGTTAGGTGCATTTGTGTTTTACGCTATTATGGTGGCAATGTCGGTGGCAACCGTTGCTGAAGTATATGGCGAACTACAACGAGCAGCAGGCGCGGCAGCAAGATTACTTGAGTTACTTGCTGTTAAAAGTGAAATAGAAAACCCGTTAAACCCACAAGATAGTAATTTACTGCAAGAAAGTAGCAGCCCTGCAATTGCGCTTGAAAACATTAGCTTTAACTATCCTTCTCGCCCCGACGTAAGTGCGCTTAATAAAATAAGCCTAAATATCGAGCAAGGCCAAACTGTGGCTATTGTTGGCCCTTCCGGCGCTGGTAAAACTACATTATTTGAATTGCTACAACGTTTTTACGATCCGGCCAGCGGAGCCATTAAATTTAAAGATGTAAACATTAAAGATTTATCGCTTAATACTCTGCGTAATAAAATGGGCATGGTAGCGCAAAACCCTATTTTATTTAGCTCCGACGTAATGCATAACATCCGCTACGGCAACCCAAATGCAACCGATGAGCAAGTGTATACCGCTGCAAAACACGCCCACGCCGATGAGTTTATAAAACAGTTGCCACAAGGCTATCACAGCTTTTTAGGCGAGCAAGGCGTTAGGTTATCTGGTGGGCAAAAACAACGTATTGTGCTTGCCCGCGCTATATTAAAAGACCCAGAAATACTCCTTCTCGATGAAGCCACCAGCGCACTAGATGCACAAAGTGAGCACCACGTACAAGCGGCACTTGAACACCTAATGCAAAACAGAACAACGTTAATAATTGCCCATAGGCTGGCCACGGTAAAACATGCTGATGTGATTGTGGTAATGGAAAATGGGGAGATTATAGCAACGGGTACTCACCAAGAATTGTTAGCAAGTAACCCGTTGTATCAAAAACTGTGTGAATTACAGTTTAATAAAGATTGAGCTGGTACAAGTAATTAATTAAAGTAGCAGCGGCTTTGCTGCTACTTTTTGCTAAACCATTTGTTCATAGCCGCATCATAAGCCTCTGTTAACTTAGTTTTACTGCACAATTTCCCTGCGGTTAAATAACTATCTGGTAATTCATTTTTTGGCATAACGCCTGCGCCAATAAACACCTTTTTAAAACAGGTATCACCTTTACGATAGGTAGTAGATTGCATACTTTGCTGCTCTATTTGTAATAGTGGTTTTACCGTTGCAGAGTGTACTTTTGGAACTGTGATCCTCTTTACCGTTGCGTATTCATCAGCTGTTGTACCAGTAGAGGTTGTACTAGCAGGTAAAGATCCTATTTGTTGCTGTAAAATACGATTAAGGCCTTTTTGTAAGTCGATTTTTTTATATGGCGTTAATTCTGCAGAGTGGGCATTTATTGTGGTCGAGCTTGTTATAGTGGAGTTTACCGGTTCAGCCGTTTTTTCTGCTTTTTTACTAGAAGAGCTTACTGATTTTAATACTGTTTTATTTACCGGCTCACTTGGCTTTTTTTCTATGCGTACACTTTTATTAACACTCTGTTGAGGCGCTTGCTGTGTTGCTTTAATTTTGGCTGGCACACTTACTATATAGGCTTTAATTGGCGGTGATTGCGGCTGCTTTATTTCAGGTACCTTTAAAGTTGCTAAAAAAAACAACAATAATCCATGTAAAAGTATTGATAAAATAATTGTCGAACGCCACTTTGCCATAAATATGTCCCTATGAAAGAACTAGTTATGACAGCTAACCGGTTTAAAAGTGCCATTAAATAAACAAATAAACCGCGCATTAGCGCGGTTTATAACCAACTTCAACTGAGAATAATAAACTATCTCAAGTCACTATTTTCAACGTTAACTACGTTGAGTTTGCTTGCAGTAGGAAGCCATCTGATAAATTACAAACTAACCTTGCGTATTAGGCACTATCTGAATTTCTACGCGGCGGTTTTGAGCACGACCATTTGCACTTTCATTAGTCGCAATTGGACGAGTTTCGCCATAGCCTTTAGTGCTAACTCGTGCAGCCATAATTTGTTGATTCACTAAATAGTCTTTTACACTTTGTGCACGCTCGCGCGACAAGTTCATGTTGTAGCTATCTTTACCTGTGCTATCAGTATGCCCTTCTACACTAAGGTAAGTTTTTTCGTACTTGTTCATTACTTTTGCAATCGCGTTTAACGTGTCGTTAAAACCTGATGAAATATAAGATTGATCCGTCGCAAAGGTAATATTTGATGGCATAACCAAACGTAAGTTGTCGCCTTCACGCACAACTTCAACCCCAGAGCCCGCTAGCTCATCACGAAATGCTTTTTCTTGTTTATCCATGTAGTCGCCAACAGCAGCGCCCGCAAGTGCCCCAATTGCTGCACCAATAAAAAAGCGTTTATCTTTATGGTTACTCGTAGCTTTACCTAATACGCCACCTGCGGCAGCGCCAATTGCTGCGCCTTTACCTGCGTTATTCATTTCACAACCTGAAAGCAATACAGCTAATACGGTTACGCTTAAAAGTGATTTAGTTAAAGTCATGATGTTACCTATTCAATAAGAATTTAGCAGGAGTATGCAAATACACGTATGAACAAACTATGAAGAGAGTGTTAAAAGCAACGCATCTTGCTTGATTGTTAAACAGACCTCAAACTAATGTGCCATTTTAATAATAATGTCATACTCCCTTGTGACAATTTAATGAATTTTACAGAGGATATTGGCGCAATGTTAATTGCTATTTTTAGGCTCGAATAAAACTAACCTGTCACCCAAATAGTGGAAATAATATTATGCCATTAAATGTACCTTTTAGAGCTAAGATTTCAACTCTTTTTATATATTGATTTGAGCGCCACTCATTTAACAAAATTTAAGATGGCCACCTTATTTTCACGTTACATACATCAAATATATGATAAATATTTGTAAGCTTATTAAATTCTTTATTTTTCATAATATCTATTGTAAGTTATTTACAACTAATAAGAACAAGGATGTATCGTATGGCTGCAAAATTAGAGAAACGAACGGTAAACCCTAACTTCACTGATCCCGTTTGGTATACTTCTTTAATTGTAGATTTCTTAGATCTAAAGTTAGGCAGTATCGCTAAAACTCTAGCTAAGGGATTAAATAATGAAACAACTAACACCGCTTCAGAGTTGGTGTATATGTTTATTCATGCATTTAACCAATGCGATAGCGCTAAAGAATATACAAGATCTCATAAAACATCATATGAAGCTTTATTTTTTAAATTCCAACTTGACCCTGAATTTCCTACTCATCACAGTTTATTTCACATTCTATTAAACGAGTTAAAACAGCAAAAGTTAAATAAAAATGATTTTTCACTCGATGACAATTGGATTAGTGAGTTAAGGCAAGATTTCTCGACTGAATTTGATGAGTTAGTTCGTTTAGAAAGGGATAAGTATAAAAATGCATGCCTGTATATCGACAAATTAAAGCACGATACTCCTATTGAAGCTAAAGTAATACAGCATACAAATGATTTGATATATGAAGTAGAGCATGAGCCTCTTGCCATAGAACATCAACTTACACTTCAAAAAAGCTATGTATCACCAAACTGTGTTAGTCAAACAGTAGTCGTACCTAAAAAAGACGAAGCAGAACAAGGAGAGGATGTTTCTAACTGCTTAATAAAAACAGTTGTAAATAGTATTGAATCAAAGGTACAACCTATAGTTATTCATGGACAACCAGGCCATGGGAAGACTTCCAGTGTAAAAATGCTAGCAAGAACTATGGTTGGATTGTATCAAAACACAGAAGAACCACCAATTGTCCTTTTGTTTGAGCTTAAGTACTTAGGTGCACTAAATAGACCCATAGTTGATATTCTTCATCAAAGAGCTTCATTTATAAATGACACTACTTTTTTTCATGGGAAAAAAGTTGTTTTAATTATGGATGGACTTGATGAGCGCCAAGCAACAGATGGCTCTAGTGATCAATTTTTAAGAGACTTTATTACTAATTTGTTTGATTTATCCTTGGATATAAATAAAAAACAAGATAGTAGACTTAATCTTATTTTGACTGGGCGATCACAATACGTTGGGCAAATACAATCATGCTTTAATCAGACTCATACTATTATCGATATTTGTGACTTTGATAGGGATAAACAACAAATTTGGTTAGATTCATTTAATATCCAGAAGCATTTAAAAGGAGATTCTCAGTTAACTTTACAAAAGTTTGAGAGATTTAACCTTGCTGACTTAGTTAGCCAACCTATTTTACTGACAATCAGTTCAATAATGCTGACAGATGCCGATGGTAAAGAGTTAATTGAAGAATATGGTGGTCAACAAATAAATAGGGCCGAAATATACCGAACAATAATAAAATGGTCATATGAAAAACGCTGGCATAAAGGTGCTAGGGTAGAAAGTTGGAAAAATAATTTATGCTTTGATGATTATTTTAAATTATTACAAGCTATAGCTTTTGAGATGTCAAGACTTGGTGATGAAACTATAAAAATTACGACTCTAGTTAAAGCTTTAAAAGAAAATAGTAAAAATATATTTGATATCGATGTTATTAATAATATGGATAATAATTCTCTTGAGAAACTCTGTTCACAACTACGTATAAGTTTTTTCTTCCAAGGAGTTGAGGAAAAAGCATTTTCTTTTATCCATAAAAGTATTAAGGACTTTTTATTTGTTGTCGGAATAGTAGATGCTTCACTAATTGTATTTGAAGATTACAATAAGAGAAAACCTGAAAAAATAGATCCAGAACTCATTTCATTATTCGGGCAAAAAGCTATAACTAAAGAGGATCATTATGAATTTTTGTTTCAATGGATACATCTGAGGAAAGAAAAATTATCTGAATATGCAGAAAGTGCTTGTGATATTTGGTACCGATTAGCGAAATCGGAGATTACCATAACATCTACTAACGCTAATATTCAATTAAGAATATTAGCGTTGACCACTTTTAATTTTTTACAGCTTGTTTCTCGCTTGTTTCCTATTCTGGATGAGAAAGTACGCGTAAAACTATTTAATAGTGAGCTTATTCCTTTATTTCAAAAATCGTCATTTGTAAATATCCGTAACTTACTTGCCTCTCAGGGGCTTAGTCATGAATTCTTTGCTTTCCAGAACTTAAATGGAATTGAATTTGATGGTGCGGAGTACTTCGATTGCGATTTTAGCGATTCAAATATTGGGGGTTGTAAATTCAGAACGACTGCATTTATCAGGTGTGATTTTACGCGAATTAAAGACAGCAAACTTAATCTTGTTCATACTCTTTTTTTAAACTGTAAATTCGATGACATACAAAGACTCCACTTTAACAAAGGAGTTATGTATCCATCACTTTTCAAAAATTGCTCTTTTAAGAATACATATCTTCACTCTGCGCATGAATCACTAGGTGAAGTAATGTTTCAAGACTGTAAAATGGAAACAGTATCATTACGCCCAAATTTAAAAATCAAGAAGCAAACTAGAAAAGAGAAACACCTGAAAGCTTTCGATGCAATTTAACATTATTCGAAAATGAGGCGGCAATGATATCCATGAATATTTAGTTTCTCCTTCATCACTTAATTTTAGCTAACTATAATTGTTAAATTCCAGAGTTTTATTGTTGGCTACACACTAACCAAAATTTAAATAAGCGGTTACTAGCTTATACTTCTGATGTGCATTAAGTCGGACTACCGCTCAAACTTTATAAATAATAGAGTTCTACTAATCTTATTTTTCAGGCTAGAAAAATTAATGTATTTTATATAGTTATCTGGGTAACCTAACACGCCATTGTATTAATCAAATTTATGATAAGAGGTATATAGCTTCGTGTAATTTAAAGCTTGAACAATCAATTGTTGCAGCTTTTAGTAGACCAAGGTTATATGCAAAAAGACGCAGCAAAAGCGTTGAGGGTCGGTAAATAAACCGTAAGTAAGTGGGTTAAAACTAGACCGTAATGGTCAGTCACTATCTGCTTCACCAATGACGCTCGAATAGCGTTAAAATCCGCGAACATGAAAAACCCAAAACATTGAATTAAAAGAATATATTAAAAAACTATAAGTTCAACCACTCTATGCAACACACGAATTAAGCTCTATTAGCCACGCCTGACAAGATAAAAATAGGCTTATTTAATTTAAAGCAGTGCACTTTAAGTTATATACGCTAACTAATGTGTCATTTTAATAAAAATGTCATACTCCCTTGTGACAATTTAATGAATTTCACAAAGGATATGAGCGCAATGCTAATTGCTATTTTTAGACAGTTTTTTTTACTAGGGTGCATGAGTTTTGGCGGCCCAGCTGCGCATTTGGGTTACTTTAAGCGCCACTTTGTAGATACATTAAATTGGCTAACTAGCGCCCGTTACGCGCAGCTTATTAGTTTAAGCCAAGCACTGCCAGGGCCTGGCTCTAGCCAAGTTAGTTTTGCGATTGGTGTTGAGCGGGCTGGGGTACTTGGTGGTATAGCTGCTTTTTTAGGCTTTACTCTGCCTTCGTTTTTAATAATGGTGCTGCTTGCGGTTAGTGCCCATCAGTTTGATGCTGTTTACTTTGCTATTATTGCAGGCTTAAAGTTATTTGCTGTTGTTATAGTTGCCGATGCAACACTTAGTATGGCTAAAAGCTTTTGTACAAGTGCTGCGCTTAAGTTACTTGCGGTAATGAGTACACTTGCTTTGGTGTTATTTCCAATGATGGGAACTCAAATAGCAATTTTAATCACCGCTGCCATAATAGGTGCTATATGGCCTTTATTAAAACTTGGCACAGTAGCAAAAGATGCTAGCAGTACAAAAAGTAATATTAATTGGATTGCACTGGGGTTATTTGCGCTCTTACTTGGTGTGAGCTTTATTCCACTAGGATATGAATTTGCTTTGTTTGCCCCTTTTTACCAGGCAGGTGCAATGGTGTTTGGCGGCGGACACGTAGTACTGCCGGTACTTCAAGCTGGCGTACCAGCATTGAGTGGTGATCAGTTTTTAAGTGCTTACGCGAGCGCGCAGGCAGTGCCCGGGCCTATGTTTACTATTGCTACTTACTTAGGCGCACAACTTACTACTGAGCAACCTCTAGTGGGTGGCCTTATAGCTACACTGCTTATATTTATGCCTGGTTTTTTACTTATACTGGCGTTTCAGAAGAGTTGGATTAATTTGGCAAGTAAGCCACGTTTTGCAAGCTCAATAGCGGCGCTTAATGCCGCGGTAGTCGGTTTTTTAGCGGCTGCACTGTATTCGCCAATTTGGACATCGGCTGTGCATAACTTTTGGCAAGTTGCGTTAGTAATAATTACATTTGCATGGCTGCGATTTAAAAAGCCACCTATTTGGTGGCTCTTAGCTTTATTTATTGCTGTGGGTCTTTTACAACACTATTTGCCATCACTCTAAATGTTGGCTTATCTGTTTGTTGCTCGTTAGGTGGGCTTAATTGTCCACTTACACTTTGATACGCTCTAAGCCCAAACACGGGTAATACCGCAAGTAAATGATCCATTATTTCGGCTTGTAAATGCTCGTACGAAATCCAGCGTTTGTCTTCACTAAAGCAATAAAACTCAATAGGCAAACCATGGTTTAATGGTTGCAGCTCCCGTACCATTAACGTAAGCGACGTATTAATTTTACTGTGCTGCTTTAAATAGCCTTCAGCATAGCGACGAAACAGCCCTAAATTAGAAACTTGCGCAGGTAGTGTCGTTACTCGGATATAGTCATGTAGCGGAATAGCCGCATCAATTTGCTTTCTAAACTCATCACTTACTAAACAAATACTGTGCATATCTATATTGAGTGAACGTTTAATACGCCTACCGCCCGACTCTTGCATTCCGCGCCAGTTTTTAAACGAGCCCGCCACCAACATATAAGTTGGAATAGTTGTTATGGTGTTATCCCAGTTACGCACTTTCACAGTGTTTAAACCCAAATCAATCACTTCGCCATCGGCGCCGTAGTTTTCTACTTGGATCCAATCACCATACGTTACTAAACGATTTGCAGCTATTTGAATGCTCGCTACAAAGCCTAATATGGTGTCTTTAAATACCAATAATGTAACCGCAGCAATAGCACCAAAACCAGAGAGAATATAAGTGGGTGACTTCTCAAGAAAAATGCTCACAATTAAAATTGCACACACAATAAAGGTGATTAGCTTAACAACCTGAATTAAGCCCTGAATAGGTACTTCACGAGCAAATTCAAGTTGGTTATAAATAGCGCCAGCAATACTCACTATGCTGCTTATAATAAAGCCGACGTAGATAATTAATAAAGCCTGCCCCACCGTTTTTAATATTTCGGCGGCCAATTCGTTAACCGGATAAACACTGTCGAAGGTCGCTAAAAATAAAACACAACAAAGCAACCCTGCAATACGTTTGTTGAGCTTGGTTAACATTGGAGAAAGTGCACCAATCCGCTCGGGAGAAAGCTTAGTTACTATTTTTTGAATGCCTGGCAACATTAAACGACGCGTAAATAAATACAGTACTAATAGAGAACATACGCCAATCGCAGTAGCTGTAATTGAGCTCAGGAAATCTGCATCGGGCACTTTATCAAACCAAGGAGTAATTAACTCCTGCAGGTGGGTATTCGTCATAGTGTTTCAATTTCCTTACTGATTTGTGGTTCAGGTAAATCTTGTTGAGCATAAATTTCGGCAAGCTGCTGATCTTTGGCAACCCATAGCTCATTCACATAATGTTGAAAATTAACTTTAAATACGTCATCGCTTTGATAGCTACCCTGCATTTTCTCATCAATAGGGATAACCTCAATCGACACATAAATAGAATCTAACTCACCTTTTAACAAGTTACGGCAAACATGATCTGTTTTGCCGCTATATACTAAACTTGTATTAAGCATGGCATCAAATTGATCGGCTAATACTTCAAGCGCAAAAGCAATGCCGCCCGCTTTAGGTTTTAATAAATGCTTAAAAGGACTTTGTTGCAGATTATGTTTGGCTGGTGTATAGCGTGTACCTTCAACAAAATTAATGATGGTAGTAGGATGATGACGGAAATTACGACAGCTATGTTTAGTTCGCTCTACATCAAGCCCTTTGAGTTTAGGGTTTTTAGCAAGCTGCGCTTTGCTTACCCGTTTCATAAACGGCATACCCATAGCCCACGCACCAGTGCCAATAAAAGGAACGTATTTTAATTCATCTTTTAAAAAGAACTTAGGGGCAGGCAAAGCATGTAATGAGCTAAGTACGGTTATATCTAACCAACTCGCGTGATTACAAATAAGTAAATACCAACTTTTTGAGTTTAAGTCGCCACTTATATCAACCACAATATTAGGGCAACCTAACCAAAGCCCTAAACGATTGCCGTTACACCAACCACGATAAGCGCTGTGCAATATAGAATTAACAATAGGTAGAGGAAGCAATAACTTAATAAGACCCAGCATTAATACCAGCGACCCAAAAAGTATGACATTAGAAAACAACACGCAGCCTACAATTAAGCCGTTAAGCCAATTTGGTAACCACTTTTTTAGCATAACTGTAAGCTCATATTTTTTACCTTTTCTTTATGGTTTTTCGAGCGATTGCAATGTTTGCTCTTTATTTTCCCATAAACGATTTAACTCACTTTGAAAGCGAATTCTAAATTCAGAATCACCGGTGTAGTCACCAATAAGCTCTTCGCTTACCGGCCTTACTTCCACGTGTACGTTGATATTTTTTACCTTACCACCAGCAAAATCCATAAAAGTAGGGATGCCATCGGGGTAATGAATTGTGACGTTAACTACTTTAGTAATTTGCTCGCCCATTGCTTGCATTACAAAAGCAATACCGCCCGCTTTTGGTTTTAATAAATGTGGGAACGGGCTATTTTGGCGCGCATGCTTTTGCGTAGTAAAACGAGTGCCTTCAACAAAGTTAACCACACTTACTGGCATCTCTTTGAATTTTTCGCAGGCTTTACGCGTAGTTTCTAAATCTTTACCACGCAGCTTTGGATTCTTTTTTAATTGGCTTTTACTTGTGCGCGTCATAAACGGGAAATCAAGCGCCCACCAACACAAGCCTAAAATGGGCACATAAATAAGCTCCTTTTTTAAAAAGAAGTTTAAAAATGGAATTTTACGATTAAACACGCGCTGTAATACTAAAATATCGACCCAGCTTTGGTGGTTTGCTATTACTAGGTACCAATCTTTTAGTTTTAGGTCTTCAAGGCCAGTTACGTTAAGTTTTGTTGGCGTAAATAACATTTGATTTAAGCTATTAAAAGTGACCCAAATAGTTGCACATTGTTTAGCAACCCAGCTCATTAATTTTTGCAGTGGCTTAATAGGGATAAGCTTTATAAGCCCACAAATAAAAATAGGCACAAACCAAAAGAGTGTGTTTATTGCGTACAAAATAATACTAAGTACACCGCGAATAACTGACATTACTTCTACTTCCTTTAAACATGGCGCAGTAACTAATACTGCGCTTTCAGTTGCTTACAAATTAATCTTCAAAATAGGTATAACCTTCAAGGCCTGCATTAAGCTCAGCTAAATAACCTTGTTTACACTGCGTCGATACATCAAGTTTATTAACTTGGTACGCAAAGTTGTCAGCTAAAATAGCGCTATCATAGTCAACAAACTTTAATACATCCTTAACGCTATCACCTTTTATGGCATTGGTTAACACATAACCTTCGTCGTTAAGTTCTACGTGCACCGAATCGGTATCACCAAATAGGTTATGTAAATCACCTAAAATCTCTTGATATGCGCCCACCATAAACATCGCAATATGGTATTGCTCGCCGTGTTTATATTCTGGTATTGGTAGGCTAGTTTCGATACCAGCACCTTCAACGTATTCGCGGATTTGCCCGTCAGAGTCACAGGTAATATCTTGAATAATCGCGCGCTGAGTCAATGGCTGAGTTAAGTTTTCGATTGGCATCACCGGAAACAACTGCTGAATACCCCATACATCTGGCAATGACTGAAATAATGAAAAGTTAACAAAGAGTTTATCGGCCAACTTTTCGTTTAAATCATCGAGCACTTCACGGTGCGCGCGCGCGTTATTACTAAGCGATGCACGTACACGATGTAAAATAGTAAAATAAAGCTGCTCTATTTTTGCCCACTCTAGCATGCTTACTAAGCCATGCACGTACTGATCGTGCGCTTCGCTAAATAAGTGCATAGCGTCGTGATAAATCTCTAATGCCATACGCGGATTTAAACGCTGTAAACACTGCCACATTTCATCAAGCACTAATGCGCTATTTTCAAGCGGTGGCTCTGGATTTAAATGATTTGGCGCTTTTTCTACGTCTATTACATCGGTAATTAATACCGCATGGTGAGCCGTTAAAGCACGCCCAGATTCGGTGATAATAGCCGGATGGGTAAGGTTATGTTGGTCGCACACGTCTGCAAATGCATTCACTACATTACGTGCGTACTCTTCTACTGTGTAGTTCATTGAACACGCACTGCGTGAGCCAGAGCCCTCGTAATCAACGCCTAAGCCGCCGCCCACATCAACGGTATTTAACGGTACGTTTAATTGCGTAAGCTCAGCAAAGTGGCGTGCGCATTCACGCAAAGCACGGTGAATATCACGAATGTTGGCTATTTGAGAACCAATATGAAAATGCACCATTTGCATTAAGTGCAGCTTATTATGCTTTTTAAGCACTTCAACAGCACTTAGTACTTGGCCTGCCGTTAAACCAAACTTGCCTTTTTCGCCACCGGTGTTTTGCCACTTGCCTTTGCCTACTGAGTTTAGGCGAATGCGAATACCAATCGCAGGTTCAATGCCTAGGTTGTCTATTTCTTCAAGTAGTGTGGTCAGTTCTGAAAGCTTTTCTACCACAATTTTTACGCTGTGGCCCATTGCTTGACCAATACACGCTAAACGTAAAAACTCACTGTCTTTATAGCCGTTACACACAATAGTAATTGGCTCTTTTGCTACGCCCAAAATAGCCATAAGTTCTGGCTTTGAGCCTGCTTCTAGGCCAACAAGTCCGCTTGGGTGCGCTAATAGTTTACTTACTACAGAACGCTGCTGATTTACTTTAATTGGATAAACACAGGTGTATTTACCGTTATATTCACGATTTGCTCGCGCTTGCGTAAACGCGTTAGTAAGTGTGTCTACACGATTTTGTAAAATATCGGTAAAGCGTACTAAAACCGGCAACGTTAACCCTTGTTGCTTAAACTGCTCAGTTAATTGCGTTAAAGAAATGGCCGGTTTTGCTTGGTCGCCATCTGGGTAAGCCACCAGTTCGCCTTGTGCGTTAATATCAAAATAACCATCACTCCAATGAGCAACGTTATAAGTGGCGCGTGCTGTTTCTAAACCCCAGGTCATGGCAACTCTTCTTTAGTCAATTAGGTATAAAGGCGCATTTTAATACGTCACTATCCACTAGGCTAACAAAAATTGAACTTTCACTCACTCCTAACTAACTTTATTCGTCAAATCAGTTAAAATGTCGTTGAGCAAAACGCCAAGCACTGGCAGAATTGCCCCTTTTTCATACTCAACCTAAAAAGTGTAATAGTAACTATGGCAAATTTAGATCAAAGTAAGTGGTTTACTGAAATTAGCGACCGCGATGGCAGCGCATTTTCATTACGTATTAATAAAAAGTTAGATGAAAAACAGTCTCCTTTTCAAAAGGTAGAAATGTTTGAAACCACAGACTTTGGTAATTTAATGATCATCGACGGGTGTACTATGGTAACAACCCGCGAAAACTTCTTTTACCATGAGATGATCAGCCACCCTGCACTTTTAGCGCACCCAAACCCTAAAAACGTCGTTATTATTGGCGGCGGCGACTGCGGTACTTTACGCGAAGTATTAAAACACCCAGGCGTAGAAACTGTAACGCAAATAGATATAGACGAAGTAGTTACGCAAATGTCGTTAAAATACTTCCCAGAGCTTTGTGAATCTAACAACGACGCCCGTGCAACGGTTATGTTTGACGACGGTATTAAATACATGCGCGAAGCCGCTGGCGAATCTATCGACGTGGTTATTGTTGATGGCACCGATCCGGTGGGTCCAGGTGAAGGTTTATTTAACCATGCATTTTACACAAGCTGTTTAGATGCACTGCGCCCAGGTGGTATTTTAGTACAACAAAGTGAATCGCCACTTATGCATATGCCATTGTTAGTTGAAATGCGCGAAGCAATGCTAAGCGTAGGCTTTAACGATTTACAAACACTGCCATTCCCACAACCAATTTACCCAAGCGGTTTATGGTCGGTAACACTTGCACGTAAATCACAAGCATTTGACGGTTTCAGAGAAGACGGCGCAGCACAAATAGCTGAGCAAAGTGAATACTACAACAGCGGTATTCACCATGGTGCACTCGCTACACCTAACTACATGAAACGCGCATTCGATAAAAAATAGTCCCATTCACTTAGATGTAAATTGCATTAAAAAGGGGCCCTAATAGGCCCCTGATTGTTTTAATAGCTCACTGTTTAAACTTTAAAACGATGCACTAAACGATTTAACTCATCGGTTAATTGTTCCATTTTTTTAGATACATCTTCAGTTGTTCGTGCAAGTGCAACACCTTCAACAGTTTGATCATTTAGTGATGATAAATTTTGACTTATTTCGTCGGCGACCGTAGTTTGCTCTTCTGTAGCCTGCGCTGTTTGCATTGCCATATCGTTCACTTTAGTTGACGAGCTTTGCATTGCATTAAGTACATCATTAGTTTGAGTAAATGACCCCACAGCATCATCAGCAAACTGCTTTCCTTCATCAATTGCTTTTATAGATTGCTCAACACTTGTCGCAAAGTGCTCAATCATTTGTTGGATGTCGTTAGTGCTGACCTGTGTACGTGTTGCAAGCGTTCTGACTTCATCAGCAACAACAGCAAACCCTCGGCCATATTCGCCAGCACGTGCTGCTTCAATTGCCGCGTTTAATGCTAATAGATTGGTTTGCTCCGCAATAGCACGAATAACCTCTAATACTTTGGCTATGTTATCTGAACTTTGTTGTAGTTCAGTTGAGCGCGCCATCGCCTGATCCATATTTTGTGAAAGAGAAACAATACGAGCGCTCGAATTAGCAACGGCAGTTAAACCTTGTTGCGCCAAATTTAAAGAGTTATCAGCCTCACTCGAAGATTGTTGAGCAACTCCTGCAACTTCTCTACTTGCTACACTCATTTCATGTACAGCACTGACTATAGACTCAGAAGCCTGACCTAAAGCTTGGTTTACACTGTTATTTTGATTCGCAACCTTACTTAGCTCTGCACCTAACGTATTTAGTTCTTTTGATTGCTCTAAAATATCGCGAATGAGCTGCTGTAAATTATCTAAAAAGCCATTAAAACTAGTAGCAAGCTCTGCAAACTCATCTTGAGATGTTACTTGTATACGCCCCGTTAAATCACCATCCCCCGATGCAATATCATTAATACGTTCTGTAACATAATTAATTTGTTGCGTTAACTGTTTAGGTATTATGTAGCTAAACCAAACGGCTATTAATAAAATAATTATAACGAAAACTAACATCATCAACTTAGTCGACTCTATTTTTTCGGATAATTTATTAATTTCTTGTTCGGAAGTTTTTTCAGCTAACTCTCCAGCGCGGTCAAGCCTTACTCTTAAATCAGCAAATGTCTGTTCCGATTCAAACTGCTTTGCCTCACTCTTATCAGTCATATGAGCGTTCGAGGCATTAAGCCAAGCATTAAAAGTAGCATCAAAACTTCTAAATTCATTTTTAATTTCAGGATAATCCGTGAGAAGATCCAAATACTGCTTTAATTTTTGTATTACTTGCGCTGCATTTTCTTTGTGTTCTGCCTTATATTTTTCAATATTATTAGTATGCGTAACAAGATTTAGCTCTGCGACCTTAGCTTGATATAAGTCACGATCCGCATTTAATGCGAGTGAAGTTGCCTTGATAAATTTTTCAGATTGCACATCCAATGCATTTTTTTGTAGATTAATTAAATGGGTGTAGCCAATAATTAACGACAATACTGCAATTCCTAAAATCACTATAGGAAAAGAAACTTTAACGCGAATACTATGCAAATTCATTTATCACTCCTGACGGGATTACACACTATAACTAAGTTTTAAAAAGGCAACACATGCATTAAATTTATAATTTCCATTGCATGTTAAGCATTACTTGCTGTTGTGAAATAGACTGTTTAAAACCAATTGCAGCTCTATTTTCAACTACACTTTTAAGAGTAGCTCCTTCAACACCTATTTGTAACTTTTCACTCAACTGATAACGCCATGTTGCAGTTATACCTTCACCATGACTGCCATTAGGGTCAAATACAGTGGTATCGTTATCTGTAACTTTAAAATAATCATAACGCAACGATACTCTGTGCTTACCTTCTTTATGACTCATCATTAAATAATGACTATAGTATGTATTTTCTATTAACGCATTATATCCCATTTCAGTTTTACCACTTAACACTTGCGCAATGAGGCGTGTTTTTTTATTTAACTTATAGAGCCATGCGGCGCTGGTAAACCGAGTATCCCACGCATATTGTCCTGAGCTAATATTAAGCTTGGTCGGATCGCCATTGTTATCATAATAATAAATTCGAAATTGTGATTGTTTTAAGTAATCCCAGTGCATACCCACATAATAACCAAAGCGACCATCCACCTCTTCAAACGGTAATACTTGGTTAGCTTGCCAACGTAATTGGGATTCATTTAATGCTGCTATAGGTGCAAACCTGACGCCTTCGTTAAATGTTGTTTGCCTGTCATGTAATGCAAAACCACGCCATGCGAGCAATGTACCTGCGGGGTCATTTCCTTTAAATGTAGCTCCTATAACACTAAAGCCATGTGCACTATTAAAACGCTTTGCAGGTCGCTTTATAGTAACCTCAACTCCGACAGTACGTAGTTCTTCACCAATCCAACTATTAATTGCTGAATTTGTATAATTATATGGCGACGTCCAGCCAATATCTGGGTTTTCTAAAGACATTAATGGATAAAAGCCACCTACACGTACATGCCATTTATAGTTACTGTTAGATAACGGTTGGTACTTTATGTAAGCTTGCGTTAAACCTAAAGCCACATCAGGGTCTTGATTTATATTCAGTACACCATGAGCCGACCAACTAGATGCTAAATCAACATTAAAATCTAAAATACCTTGTGATAAAATAAGCTCATCGCTTTTAGCATCGTGCCGATACAATCCAATACCGCCCTCTTGAAAACTAAGCGTATCATCACCTTGCACTGCTCTAACTTGTATTAAGCCTTTTACCTGTGCACTTAACGCACCACTAAAAAATACAATACAACACAGCAGTATCAGCTTTAGTAAGTTATTAGTAATCATCGAATTCGTCCGTGGCAAAATCAATTTGTTCGGTTATAGTTTGCTTTATTTTATAAGTAAGTGGGGCTGAATTTACAGTTACACTCTCTGATTCAACATTACTAATATCACCAAATCCTGAATGCCATACATTGAGAGTGTATTCTCCTAAAGGTGCTGCTAAATCAACCTTTCCTGTTATATCGGTAATAGCAAAAATAGTGCTATCAACCACAACGATATAACCCAGCATCCAATCATGAATATTACACCCAAGCTCTACAACACCGGTTTGCTCAAACACCAAGGGCGCTTTAGGTTGTTCTTTATATAGCTTTAATTCGAATGTTTTAGCCTTAGAAAACGAATACACATGATGCATAATAGAATCTGCATTTGGAAACTCCACTTTAGCGTTTTGCGGTACAACTAAAATGCGTGGTGTAAACTCTCTGTTTTTTTGACTCATTGCATAAGGCGCATCCGGTGCAATGATTACTTCTGAAGTGTTTTTTGCAGTTAGCCACACGACGGCATTCGCCATTGGTTCATCTTTTGTATTTTTAATTGTTATTTGAATTGCCGCTGCTTGCCAACTTAAAACCATTGATATTATAAAAATTAAATACTTAATCATTCGCTTACCATTCTTATTTTCAACTTATTTATATTATAGACCGGTTAGATTACTTATTTCTTTCTATTTTTTATAACATTGAATACGTATGTAGAAGTTCGTATTCCTTAATAACTGCCTTTATGCTGGTTAATTCATACTGGCATACCAAGGATCTCATAATGAGAACATCAACACTTTTATTTTTAGCTTTTTCGAGCAGTTGTTTTGCTCAAACAGCGACGTTGCAATCTCCTAATGGCAATATAAAAATAATTATATCAGACGAACTAAATACTCCAACATATTCTATTGATTTTAAAAACAGACCAGTAATAACTAGCTCCGCTCTAGGGTTTGAATTTAAACAACAAGCACCTTTTAGCGAAGGCTTCAAAATAGCAAAAACCCAAAAACAAACCGTTAATACTCAATGGCAGCTGCCTTGGGGTGAGCGCCAAACAGTGACTGATAAGCATAATGAAGTTGCCGTAACATTTAATAAATCACAGCCTCAAGGTGGTACTTTCACCGTAAAATTTAGAGCCTTTAATAATGGTATTGGCTTTAGGTACGAAGTGCCTGAACAAATAGGTTTCGAAAAAACAGAAATAACCAAAGAGCTTACCGAGTTTGCAATAGCCGACAGTAGCAATGCAACAGCATGGTGGATCCCTGCTCGTGGTTGGAACCGTTATGAGTATGTTTATAACACCACCCCGCTTAATGACGCAGCTTTAGTGCACACTCCATTTACCTTTAAAAATAAAGATGGCATACATTTAAGTATTCACGAAGCTGCACTTGTTGATTACGCCGCCATGGTGCTTAATCAGCGTCGCCCTGGTACATTTCAGGCAGATTTAACACCTTGGTCAGACGGTATTGCAGTTAAAAAACAAGGCGCATTCAATACCCCGTGGCGTACAATCCAAATGGGCGAACATGCTGTTGATTTAGTTAATTCGGATATTATTTTAAATTTAAACGAGCCAAATAAGCTCGACGATGTATCGTGGATTAAACCTGGTAAATACGTCGGTATTTGGTGGGGAATGCACATAGAAACACAAACGTGGGGGAGCGGCGAAAAACACGGAGCAACCACAAAAACAACTAAATACTATATGGATTTTGCAGCACAACACGGTTTTGATGGCGTATTAGTTGAAGGCTGGAATATTGGCTGGGATGGTGATTGGTATTTTAATGGCGATGTATTTAATTTTACAAAACCTTATGACGATTTTGATATTGCAACACTTGCACAATATGGCAAAGAGAAAGGCGTTCAGCTCATTGGTCATCACGAAACGTCAGGTAATGTGAGCAACTATCGTGATCAAATGGAAGACGCCTTTGCTCTTTACGAAAAATCAAACGTAAGCCAGGTAAAAACAGGTTACGTAGCTGATGGCGGGAATATTAAACGCATAGATGAAAACGGCATAGCTCGTCATGAATGGCACGACGGCCAGTTTATGGTTAACGAGTATCTTTACAACATAAAACTTGCCGCAAAGCATAAAATTAGTATAAATACCCACGAGCCGATTAAAGATACGGGTCTGCGCCGTACCTACCCCAACTGGATTGCGCGTGAAGGCGCACGTGGACAAGAGTTTAACGCATGGGGCTCCCCGCCTAACCCACCTGAACACATACCAATGCTTGCCTTTACCCGCATGCTTGCAGGCCCAATGGACTTTACACCTGGTGTTTTTGATATGAGCTTTAATGGCTTAGGTGATGACACAAATCGCCCACAAACTACACTTGCAAAACAGCTGGCGCTTTATGTTGTTTTGTATAGCCCAATTCAAATGGCGGCCGACTTACCTAAAAATTACTTAGCGAAGCCCGACGCATTTCAATTTATCCAAGATGTTCCCACCGATTGGCAGCAAAGTATTGCCCTAGATGGCGAAGTAGGCGACTTTATTGTATTTGCCCGCAAAGAGCGTAAAAGTGGTAAATACTCAGGAAACGATTGGTACTTGGGTGCCGTTACCGATGAAAAAGCCCGTACGATTAAAGTAAAACTCGATTTTTTAGAGCAAGGCAAAAAATTTGAAGCACAAATTTATAAAGACGGTGAAAATGCCGAGTGGAAAAATAACCCATACGATTTAACTATCGAGAAACGTATTGTAACTGCAAACGATAAGCTTACTTTAAAACTAGCAACAAGTGGTGGTACAGCAATCCGCTTTAAAGCACTTTAAATAACAAAAAAATATACCAAGTAACCTGGGCTATTGGCTTTTCAAGATTGAAATTCAACCTAGGTGCTATTTAATCGCGGTGCGAAACTTGTAACTTAAATAGCAGCGTACACTGTTACTTGGTATTTATGAGGGATAACCATATACATTAGGCACAGCCTTGCCTACAAACCAAACACACACTTTTTAAATAACCCTTTGTCAGCCTCACCTATTCTTTTTTAGATATGTTATTTGCTGTAATACTCTGTAATAGATTTCTTTAGCTGCATCATCTACCTTTATCAATAATTCCACATAAAAAATTAGTATGTGAATAACAATAATTCTAAGTTGTACCTAAAACGAATAAAAACATAAAAAGTGGTTACTCATACAGCTTAGGCATTTAATACCTATTTCTTGCAATCTCGATTGCCAATCTCACAGCATTCCGAATGCAATATTGAAAACAAATAACAACGGTAGTTTTATTCTTTTTTTCGTAAAAATCACGCAGCTGAAATTAATAAAAATACAATATTTGCTCAAAACCAATTTATATCTCAATAGCTTAAAAGGAATACTTACAATGGCTAAAAAAGAAAATCCAACAAAACCATCAGCTAACAACATACCTTGTTGGTCAGATAATGAAAGTGTTGAACAAGCCTGTAGACGCTTAACTGAGATGTTTGTTGGCCTCGGCCAAGTACCACGTATTGATAAAGGTCAACAACCTGCGCAACGTGCCGTTTTTAGAAAGCAACATGGCATCGCATACGGTAAGTTTAAAATTAATCCAGACATAGACCCGCAATTCAAAATTGGTATTTTTTCTAAAAGTGAATATGAATGCGCCATACGTTTTTCGAGTGATACCACTCCCTCCTCCCCCGATTTACACAGCACACTTGGTTTAGCAATGAAGTTGTTTGCGGTCAATGGAGATAAATTAATTGGTGAAAGCAATACCGCTGATTTTATTTTTCAAAATATGGATCGTTTTTTCACTAAAAATGCGCAACAGATGTGCCAATTTACAACAGCAGGTGTGATTGATAAAGATTATGATGCTTACCTAAATGACCCTAAAAATAGTGACGTTGCTAACATCCTAAACGACATGCAAAAAGTTGAATCGAGCTGCTTAAGTGCCAAATATTGGGCTATTTTGCCATTCAAGCTAGGTGATCAACAAATTGTTAAATATCGCTTAGTTCCCGAAGAGAGTGAAGTCGGCGCGCCATGCGTTGATAACAATTACCTTGCTTTAGATTTACAGCGACGATTACGAGAAGGAAGTGCCAAATTCCGACTTGAGGTACAACTACGTACAAATCCAGAAACAATGCCACTCGATGACGCTCAAGCAGTATGGAGCACTCAACAAAGTCCTTATGTGTGCATTGCTCGTCTACATCTAGCACAACAAAATATTACAGCAATTGGCCAAGCCGAACTTGGTAGTAACTTGGCATTTAATATTTGGCGTACTTTAGCCGCCCATGAACCACTTGGCAGTATCGCACTTGCACGAAAGTCAGCCTATGCAGCCAGTGCAAAAGCACGTCACACAGCTAACGGACAACAGCTACAAGAGCCAACTAAATTAACTAACTTCAATCCAGAACAAGCACAAGAAGCGGATTCTGAATGTATTGTTTATGCCGGAATCTACCCTCCTATTGGCGTAATGCGCGTTGGCAACAGCAAGGACGATTATTTTATTGGTCCGCAGCAACCTCAACCAGTTCCCAATAGTGACGAATATGCGTATCGCGATAAAAGCGGTGCACTTAAACGCCAAGCTGCAGAGTTTAGAATTTATGGTTTTAACGCTGCAGGTAAGGCTATAAAAGAGCTTACACTAGATAATGCAGATATCACATGGCACGCCCAACTCGCCAATCAAAAATCATCTTGGTACGAGTTTCAAATTGCTTTAGATATTCCTGAAGCCGCAGACGCTCCACCTTCGCTACTGCGTAATAATAATGTAGCAGACCGAGATAAACTTCATATTAATGGTGGTCAGCGCAAGCTAAGTGGTAAAAACGTAAATAGCAAAAACGAACATAACTTTATTGGTAAGTTTATGGACGAAGATGTCTACTTAGGCGAGATGCGCAGCGATAACCACGGTCGATTAATAATGTTAGGAGGACATGGTGTTGCCCGTAATTTAAAAGGCGATATTGCGGTAACTTTCGCCAACAACGAAGGTTGGTATGACGATATATCCGATGGCCCAATTACTGCCGAGGTTGTTCATAATGGTGTTGCATTAAGAGTTGAACCAGCTTGGGTCATTTGTGCGCCGCCTGATTATGCGCCTATGCAAAAATCAGTTCGTACTATGTGGGATTTAATGCGCGATGTTGCTGTTAATAGTAGCATGCTAGCACGGCCACAACGCCCATCATTCACAGAGGATATTCAACCTATATTTTCTAGGATGACCAATTTACAGTGGGTTAATAGCGGCTTTGCTGGTGCATTCGGCTGGGGTGGTCAATTTGATTATACGACCCCAGAATGGTTGGCAAAACTTAGTGACCCATCACCTGCATATCAAGAGCTCCGCCGGACTTTATCTAATAACTTTCGTCGAACTGATGTATCAGGTGCACAAGCACCTCAACTATGGCCTTGGTTATATGGTGACGCTATTAGCATCCCTCCAACAGGCTCAGTACGCCAGCATGCGACTTTGTCTAATTTACAATTGTCATTTTTAGACCAGTGGGTAAAAGGTGATTTCATTAATGATTACAAACCACAATCACGCTGCCCTGTGCCAACTCAGCCACCAACTATAGATGACTACCCTGTTGCCGAACAGCCTGAACAGCTAACGCGTGGTGCAATGGAGTTTTGCCTTGCTGATGCATTTCATCCAGGCTGTGAGATGACTTGGCCAATGCGAACGGCCGGAATGTATATGTCTCCATTTCGACTAAAACATGCATTACCTGATACACAAAGTGATCATTGTTATTATGGGCCTATTATGAATCATGATATTTATACTTTAGCAAAAGGCCCTTTGTTTGGTGGCCAAGTAGCAGGAGGGATCACACGTTGGATGGCTATTCCATGGCAAACTGACACGGCCAGTTGTCGCGATGGTTATAGCTCTGAGTATGACCCATTTTTACCCACATTTTGGCCAGCTCGTGTTCCCAATCAAATAATGAATCAACGACGCTATCAACAGGTTCTTGATACATCATTATCTGATAGTACCCGCCAGCAAGCGTTTGCATATAGAACAGATTGGCTTGATGACTTGCCCCTACATGGTAACCCTGCAACCTATACCAACCAAATAAATAGTATGGTTGAGCACTTTGCAGAACTTGCTATTGTACAAACACATACTGGTGCTATTAACGACGAACAATTCCCCAACACTATGCAGGTAGGCATGCTACCTCATAATAAAGCAGGCGAAGGTTTAGTTAACTTAGCCAGTAAAGCAATACAACATAGTAACGTTACTCTCTCTGTAGATTTGACTCATAATCGAAGCAAAGTAGATTTAGGCGTGACCGAAAAAGCCAACCGTTTTCATCGCATCAAAGGACGTTGAAATCGCTATGCCAATGATTAAAAATGAGGACGCAAAAAACAGTGTTGTGATCATTGGTGCTGGCGTGGCTGGATGTATTGCCGCGCTTGCTTTGTGCGATTCTTATAAGGTGACGCTTATCGATAAATCAGCATCTCCTGAAGAACGTATTGGAGAGTGCTTAGCACCCGCAGCAAGACGAATTTTAAAACAACTCAACTTACTAACTGAATTTGAAAGCCGATTAGAAACGGATATTGCACTTCCTCATCATTTGCCTAATGCCGGAATGCAAATAAGTTGGGGTCAAGAAGCCCTGCACATTGCAGATAACCTCAATAACCCTGATGGTTTCGGCTGGCGACTAGACCGAAAAAGGTTTGAGTTGTTTTTACGTGAAAAAGCCCAACAGCGAGGCGTAGAATGCATTTGGCCCGCTAAATTAATTAACAGTCAATACAAAGAAAACTCTTGGCATATTACACTTATAAATTCAGACTTAAATGAAGATCAGGAAGTAACCATAGTATGTCCATTCGTTATTGATGCAACTGGTCGCCAAGCACATTTTGCCAAAAAGTATACCGATCGCCAGCAAAGTGATCGCCTCATATCATGTTGGGCAACTTTAGATGACAATAGCGAAAATAAACTGGGCAATATTCACTCAACTAATAATGGTTGGTGGTACAGTGCTCCACTTCCAAACCAGCGGCGTGTTTTAGCCTTCCAAACTGATTCAGACCTAATGCCTAAGGGGCTGCATCGCGATCCAGCATACTTTATTAAGTATGCTCAACAACACTCATCACTCGCAAAATTACTAAACGACAATCAAAAAACGCTAAATTTACAGGGCATTGTAAGTGCTAACTCAACACGTTTGAACAACTTTTCAGGTCAACAATGGGCCGCATTAGGTGATGCAGCTATAAGCTTTGATCCCTTGTCATCACAAGGAATTTTTAACGCAATGGCAAATGCGATGCAACTCGCATTACTGCTTAAAAAATCAAATATACTAAACATTATCGACAATGATATACAACAGCACTTTAATAAAACTTACCAACAGCAAATAGAGCAAATATGGCGTCATTATTTACACCATCAACATTTCTTTTATAACCAAGAACAGCGCTGGTCTAAAATGCCTTTTTGGCAACGCAGACATCAATATAAAGCATAACCATGATTATTTTTTACGCTAGAGTGTTGATCTTTCATGACTAAAGCTACTTTAGCTAGGGGTGATTACCCTAAGATGGCCTCGACTACCGTAATTAAATTTGATTTTTTTGTTAAAAATTTATCTTTCACTGCTCGGTTACTTGCATTTCATCCGTAAAAAACAAATTAGAACGCTTAAAATTAAATTCGTCGCATGAAAATAGCTGCATGGTGCAGTTGTGATTTATTACTGAACAGTTTTACTGAGTAGCTTACGTTTTATGCCAGTAACTTTTCGCAATTACTGATATTCGCCCGCCGCTTTCTGTTTAAGTTTTTACAGTAATTTGCTTGTGAACTTGGCCTGCCTACTGCACCACGAAATACGCGCGTAAATTGCGTGGTGAGTTTTAACCAGTTTTCGGGGGATATATTCACTCTTTCGAGCAAGGGAAGGTTCATATTATCAATATGCCCGCGTTTGTCTTCTCGCATTATTCGCCCTGTTAGCTCAACAAGTTCTAGGTACGATTTAAGCTCAAACGGGAGCCCTTTTGGCATTGTTTGACGTGGCATGCCTGCAAAGCGAAGGAGCTGTTTTGGTTGTTTGCCTTCTTTTGCATATGTTAGACGTTGTTGGACACTGGTATGGTCTGATTCCTCTAGGGTGTTAGCCATTTTCGCTCTAATTGGGTTTAAATCTACATAGGCCATGCAGGCCGCAAGTGCTGCTTCATCTAATAATGCTTGAGACGTAAAGCGCCCCTCCCAAAAGCGGCCTGTGCAGTTATCTTCTTTATTTGCTCTGCGCGCAATGTCTTCATTTAATAACCGCATAAACCAACTGATACTTGATAAGCGCTCTCGGTATTGTTTAACCGTTTGATTGAAAAAGATGAGTTCAACTTTACTTAGCTTTTCACCTTGTACATATTTTTGCGTTAGCAATGTGCCTTTACAGAGTTTATGCCAGCGAATAATAATCGCTTTATCATTTAACCTATTCGCTTTTTCCCGAATTCATTATGCAAGTGCACCACTGACCATAACCCACCAATAAATATGACATTCTGAAGTATTTGCTAATGTAGTAAGTGCGACCAAACTCATTATCGAGGGAATTCAGAATGTCTTATGAACATCTTAACAGTTTCGAACGAAAAGCTATCTACTATCGATTCAACAGTGGCGAAAGCTGCCGATCCATTGGTAAACTATTAAATCGACACCATACAACTATCATGCGTGAAGTTAAGCGAAATAAGCCACCCTACTATGATTATTTCGATGAGGCAGCGCACGAAAAAGCGATGGAAAGAAGGAAGGTCTCCAGGCATGCAAGAAAAAGAAACAATAAGGCACTGTACGAGCTTGTGCTGAGTAAGATAGCAATGGGATGGTCTCCAGATGCTATAGCAGGTCGGCTTAAGAAGGATAACCCGTCAGATGAATTAATGCATGTCAGCCATGAAACAATCTATCAATGGGTGATTAAGGATTTTAAAGCAGGTGGAGAGCTATACAAAGACTTAGCTAAGAGGCATAAAAAAGACGTAAACAACGTAAATATGGCGATTTACGTGGGCAAATTAAGAATAGAGTAAGTATTAGCGAACGACCAAAAATAGTCGAAGACAGAAGCCGAATAGGTGACTGGGAAGGTGATTTAATTGAAGGCAAAAAGGGCTCTGGTTTTTTTGTAACCCATGTTGACCGTAGCTCTCGATATTTAATCGCGCAAAAAATAGAGACTAAGCAAGCTGAGTCATTCAATACGGCTACAGTAGAAATGTTTAAAGAGATTCCAGAGCATAAACAGTTAACTCTGACCTTGGATAATGGAAAAGAATTTTCGAAATTTAAAGCTTTGGAAGAAGAACTAGATTTTATTATTTACTTTGCTGATCCTTATTGTTCGTGGCAACGAGGAACAAATGAACATACAAACGGTCTGATCAGGCGTTATTTCCCAAAGAAAACTGATTTTTCAACTATAACTAATGAACAACTCCAAGAGGTTGTAATGAAAATTAATACTCGCCCAAGGAAAATACTAAATTATCAGACAGCTGAAGAAGTCTTTATTAATTAGTGATTTAAGGTTTGGTGCACTTGGAACCTGAATTCGGGTTTTGGTTTATTTTTGAGCGTTTGTTAAATTAATTCAATAGATGGGTGTCCACAATTTATGTTACTTCAGCATTGATTGTACTTGTTGCTGTTGGCTAGTTTTAGGAGCAACGAAGTTAATATCAGGTAATAAAGAAGCCTGAACGATGGCTAAGGCATCATTTTTATCTGTTTTTTGATTTTGTCTAACGACTTTAACTAATCTAGGTGAGATTAAGCGTGCATTATGACCATAAGAACTTGCTAATTGAGACCAATAATTAGCCCCAGCACATGACTCAAACACTACTTTTGAAGGGATTGATGTTGATAGATAAGCACTAAATTGTTCCGGTGTCATTTCTGTATTAGATTGCACCTTGTTGTTTGTATAAACACAAACTTGAATAACTTTTACTGCTAAATCAACACCAATAATACTCTTCATATTACAAGACTCCCTAAAGTTTAAAGACATGCCATTGTCAGCTTAGCTGAGTAGTATGGGGAGTCCAATTATCTTGTTAAATGGAATTTTTTAGACACCTAACTCCATATGATTAATTATTTTTTCTAAATGTGTGTTGGAAAAGTCAGATAAGCACTTAAGCTTAATATAAGATAATTCATATTTTTCATCTGTAAACTCAAGTTCAGGTGGAACTACAACAGTTTTCATCTTTGCTTGATTCGCAGAAAGGATGCCCGAAACACTATCTTCAAATGCAATGCATTTTGAGGGTTCAACATTCAATTTTTTAGCCGTAGATAAATATACGGCTGGATCAGGTTTTCCTTTTATTTCATGTTCCGAAGAAGAAGTAGCATGAAAGTAATGAGAAATATTAAGTTTTTTTAAAACAATAGGAATTAGTTTTGAAGGAGCATTAGTTGATAAACCGATTTTAAAATTCTTTTCTTGAAAAAAGTCTAAAACTTTATGTACTCCTTCCAAAGCAACACCCTCATCAATAATTAATTCTGCTACACGATCAATAACTTCATTTTCGACTTCATCTAAGCTTTTACCTAACCAAGGAAAATGATTATACCAAAACTCCGTTACTTCACGAGTAGTCATCCAAACAGTTTGAGATGAAAGTTCATTAGTTACTTTTACGCCTAAAGATGAAAAAATTTCCTTTTCCGCTTTTTTCCACATCGGCTCCGAATCGATTAACGTTCCATCCATATCAAAAATTGCAGCTTGTATCATACAGATTCCATTTAACGCCAGCCTAAACAGCAGATTGCTGGTGCAAATTTTGCGCCTTTTGTTTATTGCAAAAAATGCGACAGTAAAAGCTGTCGGATTTTAGGCTCTTGTTAGGCATTTTTGTAGTTGAACCATATTTTAAAATATAGCAAAGCAAGAGTAGCTTCCGTAATAACAGCCAGTGAAATACCTATACCAGCAAAACCACGTAGGTATTCTGCACTACCAAGAAAAGCCAATGCAAACATAGAAACTGAAAGACTTAAACATATAGCCTGCCTAGACTCTGAATGCTCAGCATTTCGGCCGAACCAGCTAAATACCGATATTCCGAGAAATAACATTGCAGCCCTTCTACCAATGAAGAAAGCGGAACTATTTTCATCAATATTAAACAACATAAATAATACTTCGGGAATAAGTATAAAAATCACACACAAAGTAAGTGCGATAACGGCTGTAATTATGCTTACTATTTTAAATTTAATCATGCTTACCCCTGAATGCCTAACACTTTAGTACTTATGCGACACGCAGTTTGTGTTGCATAATCGCTTGTTGGACTGAGGCGCTACCTGCTCGGTGTGTCAGAGTTGGTGTTGTTTATGCTATGGGAATTTGCTTTTTAGAGGCTCTAGCTAAATCAGCTAATTTAATAAGCTTACCTATTATAATTTAAGCTTTCCCTGCATTGCTCAGCGTTTATTATCTATTCATTAAACCGAATGCTTAACCGTTAAGCAAGGATATTTTTCTAACTACTCGAATAATTACAAATCAAGTAGCTATAAAAAGTAAGGTCACTATTTAATCTTCGTAATACCAATCTGCTTAATTAAGTAAGCTATTTTGAGGTAAGAAAACAGTGTCGATAATAAGGCAAAAATTCGTTATTTAGTTGTTCTATATAAGAAATATTTAACACAGTTAGCGTCAGGTTTAAGCTCTCAAATTGCTCAAATATTATTACGAATTGGTATTAATGTATTAATGATGTAACAGCTAAAAAGCTGAATACAATACCCCAATAAAAACGATTAATGCCTGACCGTACATAGCACATGTATTTTGAAAAACTAAACTAGACAGCCACTTCAATTGAACAAACAAAACGTTGCTATTAAATTTGATTTTTTTGTTAAAAATTTATCTTTCACTGCTCGGTTACTTGCATTTCATCCGTAAAGAACACAAACTAAACTAGACAGCCACTTAACTAAACAAAACGTTGCTATTAAATTTGATTTTTTTGTTAAAAATTTATCTTTCACTGCTCGGTTACTTGCATTTCATCCGTAAAGAACAAATTAGAACGCTTAAAATTAAATTCGTCGCATGGAAATAGCTGCATGGTGCAGTTGTGATTTATTACTGAATAGTTTTACTGAGTAGCTTACGTTTTATGCCAGTAGCTTTTCGCAGTTACTGATATTCACCCGCCGCTTTCTGTTTAGATTTTCACAATAACTTACTTGTGAGCTTGGCTTGCCAACAGCACCATGAAATACGCGTGTAAATTGCGTAGTCAGTTTTAACCAGTTTTCTGGGGATATATTTAACCTTTCAAGCAAAGGAAGGTTCATATTATCAATATACCCGCGTTTATCCTCTCGTATTATTCGTCCTGTTAATTCAACAAGCTCAAGGTACGATTTAAGCTCAAACGGCAGCCCTTTTGGCATTGTTTGACGAGGCTTGCCTGCAAAGCGCAGTAGTGGTTTTGGTTGCTTACCTTCTTTTGCGTGTGTTATGCGTTGCTTGATGCTGGTATGGTTTGACTCTTCGGGCGTTTCTGCCATTTTTGCTCTAATGGGGTTTAAATCAACATAGGCCATACAGGCAGCAAGGGCTGCTTCATCTAATAATGCTTGAGACGAAAAGCGCCCCTCCCAAAAGCGGCCTGTGCAATTATCTTCTTTATTTGCTCTGCGGGCTATATCTTCATTTAGTAACCGCATAAACCAGCTAATACTGGATAGGCGCTCGCGGTATTGGTTTACTGTTTGGTTAAAAAAGATAAGTTCAGCTTTACTTAGCTTTTCGCCCTGTATGTATTTTTGTGTAAGAGCGGTGCCTTTACACAGCTTATGCCAGCGAATAACAATCGCTTTATCATTCAGCCTATTCGCTTTTTTGTCATCTACATACAGTACTAAATGGGTGTGATTACTCATTACGGCATAAGCACATACATCAATACAAAATATTTTTGCTAATTCCAGTAACTTATCTTCAACCCAGCCTCTGCGATGCTCGTAAGATTGACCAGTAAAGTGGTCTTCACCACACAAAAAAGCACGGCGCACGCAACGCGAAATACAGTGGTAGTATTTTGTATCAACCAAACTTATTTGTCGTTTTCTTGCGATGGCCATAAGACATCCTGCTTGTTTTTTACACTAAATAAAGCGTAGTACTTTGAGCTTAAAAGTGCAAAATTTTGAGTGGATGTCTAGTTTATTTAGGCTATGTCTAGTTTATTTAGGCTTTGGACTAAAATGAGGTTACTTTAGCTGTGGTTTAAGTTTGCACAGATAACAATCGGATCAAAATCAAGTAACGGCTTGTAAACCTAAAGCTTAGTTACTGCATTCATTTTCATAAACTCTATTGTAACTTATTTCTTGTTGAATCTTATTCTTGATTGACTTATTTGAAAGTTGATTCAAACTTGCTCTAAGTGATTCTAGCATGTATTTGTCACCAATAAGTAAGAGTGAATTTAATGCTGTTTTACCTATAAAACTATCTTGATTATCAATTAATATCGCTATTAACGTATCAACATCATTTTTTTCACCAATCATTCCAAGCCCAGTTATAGCTGAGTTTTTTAAGATATTTTCATTCGAACTGATCATCTCCATAAAATATTTTCGTGCAATATTCAGATCCACTCCACTATCAAAACATTTATTTTTTAGATTAATTCTCCATTTCATAGCAGCTAATCGAATTAAGTGATCATCTAATACACGTACATGCTTAGTGTTCCTCCATACCTCTAACAATATAGAATTATATAAATCAGCATCAAAACCTTCACTGGACCAACCATTGGAAATTAAATTTGAAACAGAGAACACAGCTTCTCTGTAGTTTTTATTCCAATATGAGCCAATTTCCATGTTCTGAACCGAGTTGTCAGCATGCCCAATTGTCTTTTCAATTTCGAGTTTCCACTGCCAATGACCATCGTCTGCATATGAGCTGCATGCAGATAGCAGCCAAATACCGCATGTTATGCAAATTTTAAATATCTTCATGTGTTTTCCTGTTTATGGGACTATCGGCCAACTTTGAACTTGGTTAACTCCACCCCTTCGTCTCGATTCAAAATATTGGATTTTTGAATCAACTTGCTGCACCTCTTTTGTATACTTCCAACGAGTTTCAACAAAAGTTCTTTTACGATCATTACTATAGGAAGACATTCTAATCTTTTGCCTATAGATTTTAACATCTAATATTGGCGTTTTTTCAATACTCCAGTTCACATAAACATTGTATACATTTACTTTCACCTCTGGAGCAAACACTATATTTGGCATCCTCATGCGCCATGCGTCAGGAAGGTCATAATTGTATGAAAGCCCTAATCTGGGATTCTCATTTAGATAAGTTTCAAAGGCTCCGCTTGCAAGAATCTCAGAATCGCCATCATAAAGACCTTCATGATGCAGCTCTCTTGAACCTAAATACTCAGTAGATGGATATCCATTCTCACCATCCCTTCTTTCTCGCCAATATTCATCAATAACTTCTGGCATATCAACACCATCTATAGAATTACTACCGCCAAAACAATTTGTACAAGCATATAAATCTATACCAGAGCTATTATTACCTTTTGCAGTTGTTGATGGTGCGCCTATATCGGCTGTTGCAGACATATTACCTATCTGAATATTAACCGTGCCATTACCGTTACCTGTCATTGTGCCGACTTTTACATTGCGTTTTATGCGAGAACCTGTGACAGATTGCTTCTGAGTAATATCCGCTGTTTCACCTTTTTCAAGGTTTTCTGCAACCTCTTGACAACTTGCAGCATCATCCGCACTACAACTTGCATACCCTGTAGGATCAGTACCACTGAGCGGATTATTCATTATGTAAGAATAAGGGTTAATACTTTGACTATTCGTTGGGCTTTGGATAACGGGGTCTACAGACATAAACCGACCAAGGTTATAATCGTACACCCGACCGTTCATATGAATGAGCTCTACATTATCTAAATGTTCGTGGTCAGTAAAGCCTCTTCGTGTTTTGGCATCCGCCATATCACCGAGTTTTGAATCTCCAAATGCTTTTAAGCCGCCACTGGCTAGCCGTGGTTTACCAAATGGGTCAAAATTTCGCTCTGCTTCTACTTGTCCGTTATGGTCGGTAAATACGCGTGCACTGCCTAAGCGGTCACGGTGAGTGTATCGAATGCTTGCACTGACCCCTGTCGTTTGGCTTATAACGGCTATGTCGTCTATGTAAGCTCGCCATGTGGTGTTGCTGCCGTCGATTTCTTCTTCATACAACTTATCGCTATAAAAAGTGGTTACGCTGCCATTCACTTGCTTAAAGCGCATGTGTTGTGGACCATAGGTAAAGGTGAGGGTTTTACCGTTTTTTATAATTTGTGTGGGTTTATCCATCGCGTTGTAGCTGGCACTTGTAAGGCCGTCGCCCCGTGTCATATTACCACGTGCATCATAACTAAATACTTTCCAACTGCCGTTGCGTAGCACACGTTTTACTGCATTCGGCCCACCTGTTGCACCGTTAGTGTAATCGTATTGTGAGGCGTAATCCGATTTAGATAACAGATTGCCCACCGCATCATAGCTGTAGTCAATCGTGGTAATGCCATTAACAGCGTTACTTTCTAAACGGTGCAGTGCATCGTAGCTGTAACTTTCACTAAAATTGTGCTGGTTGCCAATACTCCCCGTGGTGATATCAACGGCTTTTAAATTACCAAAGCCATCATACGCTGAGTAATTAATACTCATGATATTGCTATTATTTTTAGCAATGGTTTTAAGGATCATCTGACCATTCTTAAGGCTGTAAGCGGTATTTTCACTTAACCCATTACCTAATGTCCCCTGTGATATATTACCAAACACATCATGTTCAGTGATAGTTTTAAACACATAACCACTGGCGGCATTTTTTACCTGCGTTTGATAGCCTGCATCGTTATAAATGTACTCTAAGGTAAGGTTATTCGGGTAACGTAGCCCTTTTACACGGCCATAGTTACTGTCGTAAAATGTGGTTGTTGTGTAGCTTTTACCGCTACCAATAATAGTTTGGCTACTAGGACGGCCTCGACTATCGTATGCGTAATTTTTTGTTACGCCATTACCTGCCGCTTGATTTAACTGCCCTAGGCCATAGGTAGCGCCATCATAGCTATACGTTAACGTATTTTCACCTGTCGCGGTGCGTCGTGTAACGCGCCCAAGTACATCGGTTACATAACTGATGGTTTTATTATCCGCTCGGGATTCATGTTGTAATTCACCAAAACCATTATATTGAAAATTAGTGATACCTTGATTTGGATCGTTTACCTGTACTTTTTGACCAAGTGCATTGTACATTGCCACAATGTTATTGCCGTTAGCATCTTGAATAACGATTGGTAACCCTTGCCCATTATAGCTATAACGTGTAATTCCATTGTTTGCATCAGTTGTTTGCATTAGTTGCTTAAGGCTATTGTAAGTACGCGACATATCTAGCGTGATGCCATAACAACTATCATAAACTGTTATGCCTGTGGCAAGTTCGCTGTATTCGTAGTTTGTAGTCATATCACCGCAATGTTGATTGGTTACTTTTTCAGTTACGCGACCGAGTGTATCGTGTGCGGTATAAAATGTACCAAATACTGAGGCATGCTCTTTATGTGGTACAGATTCAAATGTTTTATAACCTACACTGTTATAAACAACATCACTGAATATCCAATCGCTATCAAAACCTTGTACGGCAGTGCGTAGTGTACGACCTAACTTATCTATATAGATTTTTTGGGCTGGTTGCCCGGCTGCCACCTTTAAGACTTGTAAAGCTGCGTGTTCGGGAGCTTGTGTATCCGGTGTTTGTACTGCACTGTACTGAATGGGCATACCCGCAGTTTGAACGCTGTACGGACGGTTGTAATCATCATAGCCATAGTTGGTTACTTGATAATTACTGCCACTGAGTTGTTGGCGTGTTTGGGTTACCTGCCCCGTGGCGGGGTTCACATTGGTATAACTTATATGCCCTTTAGCATTGATTTGCTTGTGGGGGAAATAGCCGTCGCTTGCCTCGCTGATGCCATTTTTACTGTACGTAGTTGATGTCGTCCGCGTTTGGTCAACCCAACTGCCGCTACTGTTGCGTACTTTGGTTGTTTGACTCACAAGGTGCGGTAAGCCGTAATCATTAAAAGCAGTCGTAACTGTACTGCCATTACCCGAAATAGCTGAGCCTATTTTACCACTAATTTCGACTACACCAGCCTGACGACTGCTATGATATTGAGAATAAACAGTTGTATTAGATGTTTTTTGATCGAGTGTTACATTCGTTATTGGATCATTACTATTACGCTCTTTAATTGCGTTTTTTGTCACTGTTTTATTAGTGAGTTTATTTAACCACCAACTGCTTTTATCGTTCTGATAAGTACTAGTTTGGGATGTTGTATATACTCCCCAGTCGTCATTAATCTCTACCGAGTTGGCTGTTACATTTGCATATTCATCAATTCCAATTATGGTTTTATTGGTAGATGTAACAACACTTTTAGAATCAAGATCTCGCGTTAGCTGCGTTGTAGAACGAGGATATACATTATAAACACCTGATATAGTATGGTTCAGGTTATCCTGCCAGTCAGTACTTGAATAACTTAATGCATTAGCTTCCAGACTTGCTGATTGTAATAAATTATAACTTCGCACGTTATAGTCATTTACCGCAAAAGTAGCTTGGCGTTCTAACTTACCCTGATACGGAAAGACTTGTTTAAAGTCTGATTGTGTAACGAGCCCTCGACTTACATCTTTTTCTATAATGCTTTTAAAGCCCATAAAACCACGGCCGAACTGGTTATACACAGCGCCTGCATAGCTATACGCTGTTTCTGTCGTGTCGTTCAAACCATTACTTTGCAGGAATGAATTCACAACGTACATGCTAGATGCAAAATTAATATACCCTGGCTCTGATATAATGCTGTTTCTCAGTAAATCATATTCAACTTTGCTACTCGATAATGGTCGTTGCTGCCATTTGGCTTCTTTACCTAGGCCATCTTTAGCTGCTAACATAAGATCTACAGGGGCATAATCACGACCACTCACTCCTGAACCAGTACCGTAATTACGATTTATAAATACACCGTATTGTTCAGTATATGCAGAAAAAGTCCCCTCAGCATTTCCTTGATTAGAAAACCCAGGCTCTGATGTATGATTAAATACTAAGCTTCTTAAGCCTGTTCCGTATGCATCAACAAATGCTGAATCATATGGGTTCCCCACCAGATTTGTTTCGCTTTTAGTTACACTCAACTCCCCGGCACTATTTTGACTAAAATGTAATGCATCAAATTGATAAATACTTTTATCGAGTGAACTACTATCAATTGGGATTAAAGAGCTTCGATCTCCTGGTCGTGTTTCCCATTCACCATATAACTGATCACCACAAAAACGATTTCTACCTAAAGAAGTGCAGCGGGTCAGTAACCGCTTACCTGGCATCAATAGTTCAGGTATTCCGTCATAGTTAATATCTTCAATAAGAAAGCCTCTTCCATATTTAGGTACTCTTCGCGTTATCCACTCCCCAGCGTTATAAAGTACCTTCTGCTCTACCGTTTCGATAAGATTGTTACTAAGGGTATGTTTTGCTGTAAATACTAATGCCCCTTTATTTAATCTATAAGTAAGAGAAATAATATTTTCGTTATATTCCCACCCAAGCCAATCAGTTAATCCATCACCATTTAAGTCAATAAACATACTTAACTGAGGTTTTAGCGTTCCTAAGGTAACGCTAAATGGCAAGGCATGATCGTTTTGATAATTATCATCACCCAAAAGTAATGTTTTTGGGCGGGCCTGTAATGGCGAAATAATATCTTTAGCCCCCGTACTAACATGCATTATATCTATTGTGCCATCGCCGCTAATATCACCTAATACTGTATAGTCATCTAAAAGAACAGTGGTATATAAATCGCTAGCTGTACCTTTTGTAAGACTAAAGCTAAATTCAGGACGAACGTAAGGTCTGCTTACATTTTTTTGATGCAAGTAAAGTTCAATTTTAGGGGCATCACTTGCAATATAAAGTAATATGTCTGGCCAACCATCATTATTAAAATCTGCAATTTGCCGTATATGGCTTTCTCTTAATTCAGGTTTTAAAGAAGGAGGCATTTCGATATTTGTCGAAATTAATCCTTCACTAGACAAATCGAACATTAACTCTTGATTTTTAATTGACCATTCATCAGTTATTCCATCTAAGTCAATATCCCCTTGGCTGCATTCATGTCTAAGTGTAAATCGGTTAAACTGGCATGAATCTAACGCTATATTGTTGTGGCTAAAGTCCCCCTCAGCATTAACAAAATAACCTGACCAATCTCTTACGCCATCACCATTTACATCGCCTCTTGGTAAAACCTTGCTTATTGATTTTTCGTTAGGATAAAGTATGTTACTTTCCCCGCCTAAAGGCTCCAGCATTAATACTTCTTGAGTATTATTCCAAGTAAATAAAGTTGAAGGTAAGCAATAATTATTGCTAAAACATTGAGAAACCTCATCTAACAGTTCTTTACCCGATGCAGTACTCTTTTGGTAATTTAGCTCATAACTCCAAACATTTTGATTAACGTTAAAAATATCAACCTTGTGGAGTCGTTGTGTAACAACTGAGCGACCTCCAAACGAAAAGCGTTCGTGTATTTTATTTCTCGGCTCATAAATAAATTGTACTTTTTGCTCTCCTTTATTATTAACCGAGCTACCGGTATAAGAAATCTGATCTAGCAACAACTCTGCAGTTCCATATAAGGCATAGTCATAATGAATATAATTATTCTCGGTTGCATCATGTTGATATTCAACCAACCACGAATAAGTAGCGGTCCTACCTTCATGTATTACTTTTGAGTCAATTGTTTTACCAAAATATGACACTCGACCGTTTTTATACTCAGCTTTAAACCACGTAGATGTGCCATTTAGTGAACCACTTTGCGTTACACGCACAAAACTATCAATTTCAGTGCGGTATTGTGTGCCTGAATTACCATAACTACCCGATGTAGCAATTAAACGCTGGCCGTCTAAACAAAGCCGATCGTTACTATTATATTGTGGACTTTGTGTAAACCCATCTTGTGCATAAGTTGCAGCGCAGCGTGTAATACTAGAACCAACTGAAAGAGCCCACCCAACACCCGCAATACCATTACCACTACGAGATGAATAATTTAATGATATTTCTGGCTGCATTCCAGAACGCCCAGGGGTAAGCTGAATCGGAAGTTGATATGTAGCCGCACCACCACTTACACTAGCCTGCCCCTTAATTGCACCAATTGCTGAAAAGTCTGGTGCTACAATATCAGTAGACTCTTTATCTAAAGGAATAATAACCGAGGTCTCTGTTGCTAATTCTATTGGTGATTGAATTAATACACTAATAGACTCAGTGGTAACGAGTTCATTCTCATCTGTTACCCTTAGAACTATATTAGTACTTCCACTTTGGCTTGAGGCTTCAACTACAAGGTGGGCTTTTCCATTTATAAAAGTAACTTTTAGCTCTTTAAATAATGATGGATTCATAGCATCAACATCCAATCTTAAAGAACCCAAAGGTGTTTCTTCATCACTAACACTAAAATCAATACCGATACTTTCATTAGTCAACAGCTTAATCGAATTAGCTCCAGTAATACGTGGCCGATCATTCACACTATTTACAGTGAGCCTAAATGTATCGTCTCTCGTCGCACCGTGACTGTCTTTAACACGGATACGAATGTCTGAATACCCATACTTATTCGCCACCGGAGACATGCTCATTGTCCGCGAAGCGCCACTCCCTCCAAAAACAATACTATTCGTCGGCAATAGTGAAGTGTTTGAGCTGCTTACAATAGAAAGGGCAAGGCTTGAAGTGCTTGTTTCAACATCACCCACTGTAAAGCTTATCGCTCTTGTGGTGTCTTCGTTTGTTGACTGATTCGCTATATTTGTGATCGTTGGTGCATCGTTCACACTATTTACAGTGAGCCTAAATGTATCGTCTCTCGTCGCACCGTTACTGTCTTTAACACGGATACGAATGTCTGAATACCCATACTTATTCGCCACCGGAGACATGCTCATTGTCCGCGAAGCGCCACTCCCTCCAAAAACAATGCGATTCGTCGGCAATAGTGAAGTGTTTGAGCTGCTTACAACAGAAAGACCAAGTCTTGAAGTGCTTGTTTCAACATCACCCACTGTAAAGCTTATCGCTTTTGTGATGTCTTCGTTTGTTGACTGATTCGCTATATTTGTGATCGTTGGTGCATCGTTCACACTATTTACAGTGAGCCTAAATGTATCGTCTCTCGTCTCACCGTGACTGTCTTTAACACGGATACGAATGTCTGAATACCCATACTTATTCGCCACCGGAGACATGCTCATTGTCCGCGAAGCGCCACTCCCTCCAAAAACAATGCGATTCGTCGGCAATAGTGAAGTGTTTGAGCTGCTTACAACAGAAAGCCCAAGGCTTGAAGTGCTTGTTTCAACATCACCCACTGTAAAGCTTATCGCTTTTGTGGTGTCTTCGTTTGTTGACTGATTCGCTATATTTGTGATCGTTGGTGCATCGTTCACACTATTTACAGTGAGCCTAAATGTATCGTCTCTCGTCGCACCGTTACTGTCTTTAACACGGATACGAATGTCTGAATACCCATACCTATTCGCCACCGGAGACATGCTCATTGTCCGCGAAGCGCCACTCCCTCCAAAAACAATGCGATTCGTCGGCAATAGTGAAGTGTTTGAGCTGCTTACAACAGAAAGACCAAGGCTTGAAGTACTTGTTTCAACATCACCCACTGTAAAGCTTATCGCTTTTGTGATGTCTTCGTTTGTTGACTGATTCGCTATATTTGTGATCGTTGGTGCATCGTTCACACTATTTACAGTGAGCCTAAATGTATCGTCTCTCGTCGCACCGTTACTGTCTTTAACACGGATACGAATGTCTGAATACCCATACCTATTCGCCACCGGAGACATGCTCATTGTCCGCGAAGCGCCACTCCCTCCAAAAACAATGCGATTCGTCGGCAATAGTGAAGTGTTTGAGCTGCTTACAACAGAAAGACCAAGGCTTGAAGTGCTTGTTTCAACATCACCCACTGTAAAGCTTATCGCTTTTGTGGTGTCTTCGTTTGTTGACTGATTCGTTATGTTTGTGATCGTTGGTGAATCGTTCACACATGCAACATTAAAAGTAAGCTTAACAGGATAACGAGTCACATTTTGGCTTACAGTTTGATAATTAGCTGAATAGGTTCTATAGGATGCGTATTGTATTCGAGGCTTTTCTACATCATCTTTTGTTGCAAAGGCAAAAAAGCTTTGGAGAATATTTAAAATAGGACTTGTTGAGTACTCAACAAGCTCATCGGATTCTAGAGATATAGACCTAATTGGGTTATTGCCAGAATCTATCAATGAGACATTTATCGTTGTTGTATCTACACCACAAAAATTAGCCTTTGGTTTATAAACAAATGAATCTGTATTAAAACTTAAAGTCCCGTTTTTTGGTTTTATAATGGCGGCTCCAAAAAAGGCTTCCCGTGCGCCTATAACACGCCAAACCTCCCAAATTCTAACTGTTTTACTTCCATCTTCAGTTAAATTAAATTTATCAGTAACAGCCGAAGCCATTGAAGATAAAACTAATAGAAAAAAGCACAATGTAAATTTCACAAAACAATCCTTGTTGGTTGTTATTATTTTATTTAAATATTTACATGTTTGTTACCTGGGAACAACATCAAATAATCGAACAAATAAAAACCTACCAAAGAAGAACAAAAAACAGTGACTTAAAAACTAAGCTTATTAAAAATATACAAAGTAAATTCAAATAGATTTATAGCAAAACTAAAAGTGGGAGCTGAAATATTAATTTCAACCTTCTAGAACCTACTGGCCTTTCATGATTAAAACTTGTTCTATCTAATTATCGCAGGAAGTTTGCAACCTAGTGGGCTAAGTAAAAGTAAACCGTCTCTAGGGCAAACCCAAAGGGCTGAGCATGTTTGGCATTTATGGGGAGTAAAAATATATATTAGCTATCCAATGCTAATAATTTTTCTAACTACTCGAATAATTACAAATCAAGTAGCTATAAAAAGTAAGGTCACTACTTAATCTTCGTAATACCAATCTGCTTAATTAAGTAAGCTATTTTGAGGTAAGAAAACAGTGTCGATAATAAGGCAAAAATTCGTTATTTAGTTGTTCTATATAAGAAATATTTAACACAGTTAGCGTCAAGTTTAAGCTCTCAAATTGCTCAAAGATTATTACGAATTGGTATTAATGTATTAATGATGTAACAGCTCAAAAGCATGCTAAGAAGCGATACAAACACTCTATTTTGCTCCATTATAAAAAGCTCTACGAAAAAGCTGTATACAATACCCTAATAAAAACGATTAATGCCTGACCGTACATAGCACATGTATTTTGAAATATGTGGAGGTAATCATATGGCTTATACCTTGTAAGTCCATTTGGTATTAAACACTTAGTTTACAGTTAGTAACTACACAGCTATTCGCTTTAAACAGCTTGGTTAGTTACTTTTATAGGCAAGTATATTTGCGCACTTAGCCCGCCTTCGGGACGATTTTCAAGCATCACTTTTCCATCGTGCATATCTACTATACGCTTGATAATTGCCAGCCCTAAACCACTGCCTTCGCTCCCTCGAGCAGCATCACCTTGCTTAAATGGTTCGAACACAGACTCTAACTCACTTTCAGGAATGCCGGGGCCATTATCGTTTACTGCAATAACGACATATTTTTTATTTGGACTAAAATAACTAAGTACTTCTATATCATCTTGTGAATAACGCAGCGCATTACCAATCATGTTTGTTATTACACGCTTAATAGCCACAGAGCTTAGCGGTATATTACCAATACTTGGGTTCTCTTTAAACGTAATTACACGTTGATGCTTTAGCTCCGAATGAATAACTTCAGCCACCAGTGCATTTATATTTTCACAGGTTAGTTCTTCACGCTTATGATGGCGTAAGTACTCGATAAACTGGTCGATAATACCGTTCATGTCTTCAATATCGTAAATGATACCTTCGCGTAAGTACTCATCAGCTTCAGCCATCATTTCAGTCGCTAAACGAATGCGTGTAAGCGGCGTGCGTAAATCATGTGACACACCAGCCATTAATAAACGGCGGTCATTCTCAAGTGCAGCAATACCCCGCGACATCTGATTAAACGCGCGCGTTACTTCTATCACTTCTGTTGAACCCTCCTCTGCTAACTTGGTAGTAAAATCACCTTTACCAACTTTTATTGCGGCTTGTTGTAACGCTTTAAGCGGCCTATTGAGGTGCCTTGCAAACAACCACCCACCTAACACACTTAAAAATCCGATGCTTGATAAATAAAAAGTTAAAAATTCTAAATTATTCTCTTGGAAACCAGTTAACGGTACTTTAACCCAGTAACCTGGGGCTTGAGGGGCTTCGACCCAATATATGAGTGGACCAGTTTGGCTAATGCGCACACGCGAGAAGCCATTTAACTGTTTCGTCATACTGCGCGATAACCCTGAATACTCACGAGTTTGCCCTAGCCCATTACGCATTGCCTCACGTTGAGTCATTACTTCAATTCCAGTGATTTCAAAAAACTTTTCTGAAACCTCGTCGTTTATCTCAATGCCGTCTTCCCAATCTATAAATACGGTTTTTATTTGCTTTGCGAGCATTAAATTTACTTGCTCAATTGTAGGCTTTACAACGTATAAGCTTACTGTAACGTAAGACACTATTTGGTTTATTAGTAATAATGCGGCTACCAAAAAAACCGTTTGTCCAAACGCACTACGCGGAAAAAATCCCATATAAATTACTTTTCACCATCAGGAACAAATACATACCCCAAACCCCATACGGTTTGAATATAACGCGGATTGGCAGCATCAATTTCAATCATGCGTCGAAGTCGCGACACTTGCACATCAATACTTCGCTCAAGCGCACTGTAATCACGCCCACGCGCTAAGTTCATTAGCTTATCGCGGCTAAGTGGCTCTCGTGGATGCGAAACAAGCGCTTTAAGCACGGCAAACTCACCACTGGTAAGCGATATTGTTTTGTCCCCTTCACTCATTTCGCGCGTTGCTAAATTAAGCGTAAATTTACCAAAAGCGATCAAATTTTCTTCAGCAGCTGGAGCACCTGGCACTTCTTTTGCGCGGCGGCGCAAAATTGCTTTTATGCGAGCAAGTAGCTCACGTGGATTAAATGGTTTTGGAATGTAATCGTCAGCGCCAAGTTCAAGACCAATAATACGGTCTACTTCGTCGCCTTTAGCGGTGAGCATAACAATAGGGATTTCATTTTCTTTTTGGCGTAACCTGCGACAAATTGACAATCCATCTTCACCTGGAAGCATTAAATCGAGAACCATTAGATGAAAATTTTCACGTTCAAGGAGCCTGTCCATTTGCTCCGAATTTCCTGCGGTTCTAACAATAAAACCTTGCTCTACTAAGTAACGTTCAAGCAAACTGCGTAAGCGCATATCGTCATCAACAACTAATACTTTTGTGGTTTCGTGTCCCATTATCTCTTTCTTATTTTTATATCCAATTACTAGTTAATATAAATGAAAAACTTAATAATCAAAAACTAATTACTTGCTTAGATTGTTACTGAACATTTCAAAGCTTACTTGCTCGTACTTTATTACATTTTACGCTCGACAAGTTTTGGCAAATTTAATAACGTGCACACCATTAGAGTTAATAAAGAATTGGCCATGAAAACAAATTTAGTTACCCGCGAAGGTTACTTACAATTACAACAAGAACACGACCAACTATGGAACGTTAAACGCCCAGAAGTAACAAAAATAGTCAGCTGGGCGGCCAGTCTCGGAGATCGCTCTGAGAACGCTGACTATCAGTTATAACCCCATAAAATATACTATTTTCATTTTTAACTTATATAAACAATTACTTAAATTTAGTATGCATACTATAACCTATACTAAATTACCGATGTAGGAAGTAACATAACTTTGTACTGTTCATTGCTATCTAGTATGTAAGTCCATGATTCAATAAATAAAGCTTCATATTAACAGACTGGTGTTAGCTAATAGCATACGTAAAGATTTAGAATAAACCTTTAAAATGCAAATTGCCTGCATATTTAGGGAAAAAGCCAAGTGCTAGTCTTTATTCCGTACACAATTTTTTTATCATTAATAAAGTCTAAAAGTGGTTTCAATTTACATTGTTGAATACAAGTATACCAATTGCAAAAGCGAGTAATATTTAGGTAGAAAATGCGCGATTAGCTCGCTATAAACATCTTATTTTAATGGAAAAAATATGAGAACAAGGTTTAAACTTTTAGTTCACGAGTCTAATGCACAAGCATATGAAGACTTATTTGTTAATATTATGAAGCATGTTGACTTCAACTTTAAACCCGTGAAACCTCATGGAAACATCGGTGATAGAGGAAATGATGGGTGGTGTTCTGATCGAGGAGTGTATTATCAAGTTTATGCACCTGAAAACCTTCCTTCAAATAGTAGTCAGTCGCTTAAAAAACTCTACAAAGATTTCCAAAAATTGAAAAAATATTGGGATAGTATTTCACCTGTTAGAGAGTTTTACTTTGTTGTTAATGATAAATTCCAAGGCGCTCCTGCACATCTATATGATGCGATAGCTAAGATACAGAAAGACTATAACCTCTCACGAGCAGAAGTCGTGCTCTCTCATCAATTAGAGCATATGTTGTTTGATTTAAACGACAATATTATATCTAGTATCGTTGGCAGAGCTTCCGTTGATAATAACATGGTATTTTATCAGCATATTATCGAATCAATTACTAATGATATGTTTTTAAAGTACTGGCTAAACATAAGTGACAATTTGTTCGCTAACTCGATAGAAAGTTCAGTAATAGCTGGTTTTGAGCGCACTACGATGAAGATGTTTAAAACAGTCATGCCAAATGTTAATCATGATTTGGAGGCTTCAATCATTGAATTAATGAATAGGGCTCAAAGCTTAGTTGAGCATTTTACTAACTCACAATATGTCAGTAATGTCGGAAGCTCTTGGCAAAGAGATATGAGTTGGAAAAGAACTTGGATAGAAGATTACAATGAATACCTTCGTATCTATGAACGATATGAAGATTGGAGTCGAAAATTATTTATCATACATAGAAATTTAGTGCACGCTCTAAACTTATTTGCATTTCAGGTTAGAGTGCATGTTGACCCCAACTATTTTATGGGCCAACAGTTTACTATTTTGGACTCTATGGGCACTTCTAATGGTTTGCAAGGTTACGAGGCTATTCCTGATAGTTTCAACGATTAAACAAACCATTGAAGGGATTTGGTATGATGGTGTTTCAAACATGGTTGCTACCGTTGAAAACTTCAATCAGGTAGTATTTTTAGCGAATATGTACGCTTGTCTTAATCAGGATAAATTCTGCAGAACTATTTGAAGCCGTTGTTAAAGATGCGAGAGCATCAAATAATGGCGTGAATGTTTCTATCAAATTGGGAGTTTGGAAGGTTAAAAGTTAATGTCATCAATGCAATGATACTTAATAAATGCCTAACAAACCAAGTAGTTACCTCTTCTTGTCGTGTTACCATCATCCGTAATTTGCACTGAGTTGACCTTCAAGTCAGCTCAAAAACCCTGAGGTCAATATACCTTTTTTATCTCTAGCGCAATTAAATAACCATCACTTAGCTTCCACCCTGAGTAACTCTGTATTAAGATCAGCACCTGAAATCCAATAATTAAATATTTCATCAGTATTCAATAAAAACCAGTTAAAGTAATTACCACAAAAGTGACTGCTAACTAAAGATTCGAGTGGAGATGTTTCAACTGTATCTGGTAATCTTTTTGTATATGTGAGTGACCAACCTCTATCTGAAGCCATAGTAAGATAATCGTCAAACAACTTAGTGAACAGCTTATTAGCTATGTATATTGGTGTATCTCGGCTATGAAGCTTTGCTGCCACCTTTTCCGCATTTGAGTATATACAATAGCAAATGGCAAGAAGCGAATGATTCTTTGCACAATGATTAAGTAACCCTTCTAACTTCAAAGAGCTCTCAATATGGATTCGAAACTCTTCGCTTACCCAAGTAATGATGTTATAAAAGTTGTTTAGTCTTATATCATTTATCAGTATGCGGAGCTCTTCAATATCGCTTTCTTTAAACTTTCGAGAGCATATTTCAGAATACAATTTTTGTTGAAGCTCAGCGGATGATTCAAATTCATTTGTATAGCGCAGATATATACCAGGGCTAAACTCACTATCACCTCGCTTTACCTCTGCTGGAGCCCAAAAACTTGTTACTCGATACCGATTGTAATTTAATTGATTATTAGCTTGAATAACCTCATCAGGAACCGAATCAACTATAGCCAACACACCTTTCGATTTAAGGCTTAGTATGTATTTTATATCGACCTCATCGCAACCAGTTAAATGTAAAGATTCAGGGTTTATTTTCAACGGTTGCTTATCCGCTGAGTGATATTCAGTAAGTAGTATAAACAAGCACAGCTTTTCAACGTACGTTAATGACGAAAAACTGTAGTCCGATTGCAACATCTTGTTTTTGTAGGCGTTAATAATATCTAATGACTCTCTTTTAATTTTCTCTACCGCTATCATTTCACAACGGTCACATGTGTAGGATGTTTGTTTTAACCTAGACAAACACACATGTCTTGATGAAGTAGTCATTTTTGACTTACAACTGTCGCATATAAAGCTAGGATGGCAGCAACTAACACTGCTCTTTTTTTTAATTAAATTAGCAAGATTTCCAACATCGCTTTTATAGATCTTATAGAGTTCGTTATGCTCTTTAACTGAATAAGTGAAACTCGGTATCTCAGAGCTTGCTAGGCTCCAATACTCGTTAATTATTATAATCTCACGCTCATTTACTTCTTGCTCATAACAAATGTATAAATCAGTCATATTAATTTCAATGTATTAGATCAATGAACTGAGATTAGTTGAGCTTTTACCTAAAACCCAAATAATAGAGCAAAATAATATTGCTGTTTTTCTGCACTCTCAGACTGCTTTTACCAGAGCTATACATGCAGTAGAATGATTTGGTAAAAACGGTGTGATAGCAATAAGGTGGACAGATATAAAGCCTTATTTATTAAATTGTTGTCATTAATGTTCGAGATTAACTATTTGAAGAGATTGGTGTGAAAACAAACTTAGTCACTCGCAAAGGCTTTAACCAATTAAAAGAAGAACATGAATATTTATGGGAAAAAAAACGTCCTGAGGTGACAAAAATAGTGGCTTGGGCTGCTAGCTTAGGAGACCGTTCGGATAATGCTGACTATACCTTCAATAAACGCTTACTAAGGCAAATAGATAGAAGAATTAGATATTTAAGAAAGTGCTTAGCTGACCTTCGTATTATTGATCCATCTCCCCAACAATTCGGAAAAGTGTTTTTTGGTGCTTGGGTTGAAATTGAAAATGAAAACGGAGATATTAAAAATCTTCAAATAGTTGGCCCTGATGAGCTCTATGAAAGAAAAGATTGTATATCTATCGACTCACCTATGGCCCGAGCACTTCTGAAAAAAGAAGTAGATGATGAAGCAATTGTTGATGCCCCCGAAGGCAAAACAAGCTGGTTTATAAATAAAATAGCGTATGAAAAAATAGAATGAAAAACCATCATTCTTATTATTAGTATATAAATAGTTCCCATAAAAAACACTCACTCTCAGTATAGAAATCTAATTACTTTTGTTCACCAGTCATTGCATTCTTTTAATCAGCTAATCTAGGTGTCCTATTTTGATAAGGTTCGTTAAAGTGAGTATATTATTTAATCTAACCAGCTTTTAAAATATTTGGTAAAATCATTGTGTTATAATCCCACCCATAAAATGGAATGGAGCATAGAAAGTGTCTGTAAAAAAAGCTGTAGATTTTAAGCTAGAAGATCATGTAAATGATTGGGTAAAAGAACAATTTAATAACCTTAATTTAAAAAGCCAACAAGACTTTCATACAGAGTCTGATATGCCTGACTACCTAAAAGAAGCTCTTAAAGGACGAGCCAAAACAGCAAGAAAAACCAACTTTGGTAAACCCGACTTTAGCTTAACTAAATACCCAATACCAGTTGTGATAGAAAACAAATTAGGAGTCAAAAAACTGCTGAGTGAGACTAAAAATGGAGTAAAATTTGATGAAAAATCCGTTCAAAATTTTTCTGTTAACGGCGCGCTATACTATGCGACTGGAATGATTGCATCTGGCAAGTATCATGAAGTGATTGCTATAGGGATTGCTGGCGATTCAATCGATACAATTGAATTAAAAGCATATTATGTTTACGGTTCAGGTGAGCGAGCATTTAAAGAGCTTAAAAATGTTACAACGCTAAATTTTCTTGAAAACAGCGGGACGTTCCACGCACTCTATCAAGACGCAGTTCTAAGTGAAGCTGAAAAGCATAATATATTAATTAAATCTCGAGCTACTCTTCAAGACTACGCCCAAAAGCTCAACAAATTAATGCATAACCTAAATATAACCGCCCCACAACGAGTCTTATACGTTTCAGGAATGCTGTTATCAATGCAAGATATTCGGGATAAACACGGTAATAAAATTCAAGATGGTTTAATACCTGAAGATCTCAAAGGAACACAAACAGAATCTAAGCGTGATGGTATTCAAATTTTTAACCAAATTAAGGAGTTTTTAGTCGCTAGAGAAATTCCTGATGATAAGCTAGGGTTAATGTTGTCTAATTTTTCCGAAATTTCAAAAGATTCTCAGAGAGATGAATTAACAGAATTAGACGAAAGAGTCTCTAAACTTATTGATGGTAATGCAAGTAGTAATAAACAGATTTTCGTCTTTATTTATCAAAATATCCTTTTATCAATTGATGCTATGGCTGGTCATTTGGACATAATGGGGGAGATGTATTCAGAATTCCTCAAATACGCTCTTGGAGATGGAAAAGAAATTGGGATAGTCCTAACACCTCCATACGTTACAAAGATGATGTCTCAAATTTTAGGAATTAATAAAGACAGTAAGGTAATGGACTTAGCTACTGGATCCGCTGGTTTTTTAATATCGGCAATGGAATTAATGATTCAAGATACTGAAAATACATATGGAAAAGGCACTACGGCTGCTAAAAGTAAAATAGAGCAAATAAAGAAAAAGCAACTTCTTGGCATAGAGTTAAATGCGGAAATGTTTACTCTTGCGGCAACCAATATGGTTTTGCGAGGAGACGGCAGTGCAAAAATAGAGAAAGGAAGTACTTTTAAGAAGCCTGAAGAGATATATACAAAATTTAATGCAAATAGACTTCTTCTTAATCCTCCCTTTAGTTATAAAGAAAATGGAATGCCCTTCCTTAAGTTTGGGTTAGACAAAATGGAAAAAGGTGGCTTTGGGGCAATTATCATTCAAGATTCAGCTGGATCAGGAAAAGCAGTTGTAACAAATAAGGCTTTACTGAAGGAACATACCCTAATTGCAAGCATAAAAATGCCAACTGATCTATTCCAGCCAATGGCTGGTGTTCAAACAAGTATTTATATTTTTGAAGCGCATAAAGCCCATGATTTTGAGAAGACAGTAAAGTTTATTGATTTTAGAAAGGACGGATATAAGCGTACTAAACGCAAATTACAAGAAATCGACAACCCTACGCAATATTATTCCGATATTATTAAACTCTATAAAGCAGGTAAAAATGCCAAGCTAGAATCTAATTGGCAACTGGATAATGTCTATATTGAAGATTTTATATCGAATGGCGCCAAAATTGGGGCTGATTGGAATTTTGACCAACATAAAAAAATAGATACTAAGCCCGTTCTAGATGATTTTAAAAAAGTCGTTAACAATTATTTAGCGTGGGAAGTATCAAGTATCCTAAAGCAGCAGGTAAATGAGGTTGATAATTCGGGAAAGTAATTTCCTCACTTAACAAAATGATAGAAAATGTTAAGTGGGGTGAGTTCAAGCTGGGTGATTTATTTGAAATAAAGCCAACTAAGTATTACAAGTTAGCAAATAAGCAAATTATCTCTGATAATGGAAAAACTCCTTTAATATCTAACTCTTCTGTTAATAATGGGATAATGGGTTACTCCAATCTGCAACCTTTGAACACAGGAAATTCTTTAACGTGCTCAGATACTACAGTTGGGGCAGAAACATTATTCTATCAAGACCGTGACTTTATTGGCTACTCTCATATTCAACACCTTGTACCGAAGATAAAAGGGTTTAATAGAGAGATTGCTTTAATGATTATTTCTGCCTGTAGAGTATCGACTTCTAAACAATACGATTATGGCATTAAATTCAATCGTGATTTAATGAATGAAACAACTATAATGCTACCAGTTAAAGATAATCAAATAGACTCAGTTTTTATAAAGAGCTTTATTTCCAAACTTGAAGAAAAGCGCGTAACTGAACTTGAAGAAGAACGTTCAACCGAGCTTGAAGCTTATTTATCAGCGTCAGGCTTAAGTCACCATGACTTAACCGATAGTGAGCAAGATTTACTTCATAAATCTAATACTCCTAAGTTTGCTAACTTTAGGGTTAACGATTTAATGGAGAAACTTAGTCTGAGAACAAAAAATCCATCATTTAATAAGTTGAATGATACGTCTACAACTCCAACAACAGAATTTAACTTACCGTTAGTCAACGCCAAGCTAGGAAATAATGGCATCATGTTTTACGGTAGAAAAGGAGACTTTGATTCTGCAGAAATGACGATCGATGTTATAAGTAATGGAGCCGTTGCAACTGGTACTGTATACGCTCAGCCTTACGAGACAGGTGTCCTTTGGGATGCCTACTTGCTCAAACCAAAGGTAGATGATATTAATAAGGAAACTTTACTATATCTTGCTACAGCCTTACAAAAATCCATCAAAACCAAGTTTGGGTGGGAAAATAAAGCTGTATGGTCAAAGGTTCAGTATGAATACATTTCATTACCTATTAAATCAGATAACACTCCTGACTATGACTTTATGAAGAGATTTATTACGGCTACAAAAAAAGTTATTATCAAAAATGTTGCTCTGCAGACAGATAAAAAAATACTCATTCATAAACAAGTGATTAAGGCTCATTAAACGATATTACTCATTTATGAACCCGTATAAGTGGAGAGTTCGCAAGTCTACCTTTTTGTGGCTCTCTTCAACAATATACCCTCAGATGGAATATCTCTAATTTTCCTTATTTTCTCTAACTTAGTTGAACAAGCCTAGTTTATTGCTACAAAAACTCTAAAGCTTTTTTTATAGCGTCAAGAGTAGCCGCTTTGAAAACTGCCTGTTTATTTTCATCAATAAGCTCTCCATAATCTGTTGGCGTTAATTTCCATTTACTTTGAAAGCTATTTGATAATAAATATTCTAATGCTCTGCGCTCTTGAATAGATAGTTTATGCTCAGAACCAAGCCCAGTAGATTTGTAGTCATAAATATCAATTTTAAGGTTTGGTGGAATAATTTCTTGTATCTTTTTCCGAGTCGCAATTAGCTCGGAAGCTTGAATTTTTGCTAGCAATCGATGCTTTGGATTGTTTATTTCATCTATCCAATCTAACTCTTGATGCTTTTGCTTACCAAGATCTTTTACTGGGCTGTTCTCTGCAAATGATGCAATAAGTGCTCTATACTTTTCACCCGATTTATTACGAATACTTTGTGCTTTTGGAACCCCTCGTTGAGTGCCTAACTTTGATATTGTTGAAATAGAATAGTCATCAACACCTCTTTTTCTTTGCTCCATACAAACCCTATAGATTGCTTCGAGGGTTTCACTAATCTTAGTAGAGCAACCTTTTTGTAATTCAGTTAGTAGATCTTCAGGTGACATACTCATAACTCACTATTAATTAAAGTATTATTTTTATTAATAAATTCGATTTCAGACTTTGAAATCTGTTCATCACCAAGAAGGTCGGAGAGCTTAATATCACAATTAATTACACGACTAACTTTTGACCATGTTTTTAAACGAGACTTTAAAAGGCGCGCTAATTGATTTCCAGCGTGCAATTGTTGCTCTTCTGTGAGTAAGAATAAGCCGGGAGATATTTCATTGAATACAGCCATTTTATCCAACTGTTGAGATCTTGGAATTATGGCATGCGATGCATTGGCCGACTCATAAATCGTTGCATTTTCGCAAACCTCTTGAAGTTGCTCAAATGAAGATGTCTCTTCTAAAGATATCTCTATTTCTGAATCACTCATTTTAACTAGGGACAAGCTGTCTTTTTGATTAGCTATTGATTGTGTCATTTTAATTAGCTTGTAGGACGACTGTAAGTCACATAAAAGCATATCCATTTTTTTTGCTGCACTTTCATATTCTGACTCAGTTTTTCTTATTTTTAACTCAAGAATTTTACGCTCTGATAAGTCAATTTTTTCATTTTTTAAATTAGCTACATACTCTTGGCGATCTAATTCATCTAAACTTTTCTCAAGCATAGTAATTTTACTTTGTAGCTTTGTGCATTGAGATGACTGGGTGTTAGAGTGAAGTAATATTTCATTAGTGATGGATAGCAATCCACCAATAAATGCGGGGCCTGTAATAAAATGACGACAGCGAAGACAGTTCTGCGTCCCTAGATAACCAGATGGAGCCGGTACACGTAATGATGTACCACTACCATTAAGTTCTCCACCATCTTCACAGCGAGTTGCAGCATATGGGCAGATACCATAATCCCTGAAAATGAAGTTCCCTGCTGGAATAGAATTTGTTAATGAATTTAGTAACTCTGCATTATTTGATACCAGTTCATTTTTTACTTTCTCTATTTTATTTTGTTCAATTAAACTCTGAGTGGCATCAACCCTCGTTTTTAATGCTTCTTTCTCGCCCTGCTCTAGCCGCTTTCTAATATCACCTTGCGTAATTTTGCAGTAATAAATAGACATTACAATTGATGAATGCCCCACAACTTTCATAACTATTTCAATAGGCATCCCCATTTCCATGATATAAGCCGTTATAAGGCTCACACGCATTGAGTGAGGGGTATATTTAGACTTATACTGATTTAACGTTGTTTCCTTCCCTGATAGCGTTGCAAGCTCTAAATTTGATGGTTGAACATTATAGAGTGCGGCAGCTAACCTTGGTGTTAGCGAATTACCAACACTTTGTGGCTCAACATCCTGATAAGCTCTAAATAAAAAACAATTTATTCCCTTAGCCTTAAGTTGCAACTCATTTAAATTTGTTCTTTTACAACTAGACCAGTTCGTAGGGTTATCTATAGGATTATATTTTTGCTGCCATTTACGAAGTTTTACTAACCAGTAAATAAGATCTTCAGGTATCCACGGTATTGAATAACCTTGACCATTGTTACTTGTTTTGTTTGTAGTGATAAACATTCCTGCGTTATTGTCAGGCATTCTTTTAATAAACGCTTGGTTTTTTGTTAACCCCGAAAAAATAGATTTATTTTTTTCCCAAATTATTTTTCCATTCTGATCAACATTAGCTATTACATCATCTGCTTCACCTGAATCATTATATGCAATCTGACGACCCCGCAATGGAACTTTTGTCAAAGTAAACGTATGCAACCAATTTATTGGAGACCACATATAAAGCTGCTCTCCAATCTTTTTTATTACGCAGTCAGGGTCACTTCGATCTACTTCCTTTGATGATACTTTCAGCCAGTCAGCATCAAAACTTTGCAAATGCTTTAGGTCTTTAAAAGTTTTTGCATTAGCTGGAACTATCCACTCTTGGGCCTTTTTAACAAAGTAATACTGCAAGCAAGGTTTAGTCGATTCAGCGCGCTGTGGAGACATCACACTTGCTGAATTTGATAGAAGCGATAAAGGATTTCTAGCATCCATTACGCGAATGATCTCGCCAGTCTCCTCATCTTCACTAGTTAGATCGTTGGTAATCACAAAGTCTAAAAACTCATTCACTGCAATTATCAAGTTACGCCGCATATTATCGGTATTTAACTTTTCTAATTCTTGCTTTAAGGGTCTAATATTAACCTTTTGCTTTGTAAGAAATGCTTCTGGAGTTAAGCTTTTATCGTGTTTTTCTATATAGATTCGAACGAATCGACAAAGCAAAGAGTTTTTAGAACCTCCGCCTAATGCTTGGGTCATAAATTCTTCTATTTTTACAGCCCAAGCTATATATGGTTTTGCAATAAATTTTAAATTGTAAGGCTCTTTTTTACCTAAAAATTTAAACCAATTTTCCCATTCATTTTCCCATACCCCCTGTGGGTCATTTGGTATTTGAGGGTCATCTTGCTTTTTAACAAATGCCCTGTATTCCTTTTGTGATTGGAGAGCTAATGGCTTAAGAATATTCTTTAACTGGTTATACGAATAAAAATCAGGGACATCAAATGTATCTTTATAGCTCACCCACTCATCCTTAAAAACCCTCTCTGGATGTGCAATTAGACCTGGTATGCGTTTGTAATTTTCTAAATGTAGCCTTGAGTTAGTGATACCGTTGCTTTTGCATATTGCTTTGTATTCGTCCAATGTTTTTATTGATACTGGTATATTTAATGGAGGATTGGAGGTCAGGTTTGAGTTACCTTTACGCTTGCTCATTTAATTTCCCTCATCTTATTACGAATATCTTCTGATGTTGGTTGTATATATACCAAGCAGGATAGAGAGCTCTTATGATGCATTGCTTTTTGAATTTCAACTTGGCTTAAACCAAGTTGTCGTGCTCGATAACCATATGCATGTCTGTGTCCATGCTCAGTGGTTCCGAGTTCTTTTTTAGCTTCAAGCCCAATTTTTTTAACCGCTCTTTTATGAATCCGCTGAAAGTTTTTTATCGTTTCAGGCGCTCCTGTGGAGTTAGTAAATGCAAATGGGTGAGTATCTGTTTTTGCTGGCTCTACACGTTGATATTTTAGATAGTTAGCCCAAGATATTAAAAACTCTTTTGCTTTTTCCGGTGGGTTAAATATCACTTCAAAATAACCATCTTTATTTGTGAGTAAAGGTGATTTCCAACCCGCATATAATCTTTCTGATAATCGGTATGAATTTCTAGGTTTATAAGAAGTGCTTTCGAGTAAGTATTCTCGCCTATTTGCAAAGCTACTATCAGGTGAGCGGCCTATTTCAGGATGATAGACCCTAACTAACGCTTCATCTTGATATATTGGATGTAAAGTTATATCTGAAACATAAAGATGAAATAGCTCACTTTTACGCAACCCACCATAATTTAATAACATGGTCATAGCTTGAGATTTATAATCTGGTGTTGAGTCCTTTACCATTCCAATATAAAGAAGCTTTTCAAAGTGATCATCGGGAAATTTCATCGCTTTTTCATTATTGATTTTAGGCTCTAATAACCGATCAATAAACCTTACTCTCTTTGCGTTAAAGGCAGCGTCTTTTTGATTAGATAAGTGATTTAAGAACACATTTGCATGCTTATGATAATAAGCACACCAATTTAACCTTTCTTCATAACTTGTCGCTTTTCTAAAGGGGTTTATCCTTGATGAATCAAACCCTTCTTGTAAGGCCAAGAAATCAGAGTAATGCGTTATATGAAATAATATATTATTTGCATCTCTAGGCTTTCTTGCCTTCCAATACAATCCAAGTTCATCATCCATTTTTTCATAATCGATTGTTCCTACAAGTAGCGCTTTAGTAAAGCCTTTTAATAATAAAGTTGAGCTTTCAAAGTTAGGTACGGCATCAATATATGTGAGTAGAAGCTTTAAAGAAAATATAGAACGCTCTTTCCATGACTCGCTTTTAGAGCTGTACCACGCAAGGTATCTAATATGTGATATCACGACACCTTTCTCTGTATAAAGAGCTGGTAACTCACAAATACTACCAGTCTCTCTGTCATGATACTTTACGTTTATTTTTTGGATGTATGCCATACTTTTTATTATATAGTATATTCACTTTTACTTAATATTAGCTCTCTTTTAGTATCTAGCAAGTATCAAAATAGTGATTTTAGTATGTATTTGGGTGGGGTTCTAATATCAATATAACAAGCGTTTGCTACGCCAAATTGACCGTCGTGTACGCTATTTACGCAAACGCATACCTGATTTAAAAATCATCGACTACTCTCCCGTTCAAGATGGAAAAGTGTTTTTTGGTGCATGGGTCGAAATTGAAAACGAAGAAGGTGAAACTAAAAAATTCAGAATTGTCGGACCTGATGAAATTTACGACCGAAAAGATTACATATCAATAGACTCACCTATGGCGCGTGCATTGATTAAAAAGCAAGTAGATGACGACTTTGAAGTACCTACTCCTCAGGGTAAAAAGCAATGGTATGTAAACAGTATTGATTACCAAAAAAAGAAATAAAAAGTTTTGATTCAGATCATGTTAACTTTTGATTGTGTAAATTAGGTCAATAAGCTATAAATGAATTATTCAAGTTGATTTGTTTAATTTGAAAGCAGTTAATTAAGGTCGTGGTTATGTCAAACATAGTACAGCGCATATTAAATAATGCCGTATTGTTTGCACTTTTAATGAGTGTAAGTTTGACGCTGCATGCCAGCAACACTGACGTAAACCTTGATAACGCTAAACTATCTAATCACTTTATTGCTTGTGACATTCCTGACCAGGCAAACCTCGATTTTGACGTAGACTCTCACGTTAATACTATTACCTTTAGGTCGCCTCAACCACTTCCTAATGTCGTAGATTCTTTTTATAAGAGCACTAATCTAAACAGACCTTTTAGCACTGCATACCAACGCGGACCACCTAGCTATTTAATTTAATTCATTATTTTACAACTTAATTAAATTTTATAACGACTAAGGTGACTACTATGTCTAACTTTAAAGAATTACGTACTCAAAGCATTTCTCACGGCGTTATTGCAAGCACATTTGCAGATGACCAACCATTAATTGATTTAGCCTCTCCGGCATTAAAAGTGGTAAATAATTTCACTCAAAAAACACCTGTCCGCGCCCAGTATGAAACAACAATTGAAGCAGCACTAAAACAGATTAGCGCTCAACAATCTGATTTTGTCTTAGTAACGGACGACAACCAAAAATTAATTGGAATAGTTTCAAGTGCTGATTTACAAAGCTCAAAAATCACGATTATTGCCCAGCGTTTAAATACACCGCGTAATGAAGTTAGCTTACGCCACATAATGACACCAATAAGTCAGTTAATGAGTGTAAGTATGCAAAGCTTAAGCTACGCATGTATTGGTGATGCGTTGCAAACAATGGAGCATCAAGGGGTGATGTTTTTATTAGTGACTACAACTGACAATGAAATTTGCGGTTTAATCTCAGCACGTCAAATTACTAAAGCGCTACATATCCCTCTGCATATTACCCCCATAGCTAATTCATTCAGTGAAGTATTAGAAAACATAGAGCACCCTCACTAGGGGCTCTTTTAACGCTATAATTACCCAATCAAGCCAACCATCTTAAAGCAAGGAAAATAGCTTGCTTTAAGAGCTTTTTATTACAACCTCGTGTGATATTATTCAAGCAATTAGTCGTATCAGTTAACTTACTAACTGGTCTTATTTTTGTTTAAAAAGGTTTTTGCATGAGCGATATCTCTGCACGTTTAGCCGGTGAGCTAAATGCACAACAACAGCAAGTTGTTGCTGCAACAAAGTTACTTGATGAAGGTGCTACTGTGCCTTTTATTGCTCGTTATAGAAAGGAAGTAACCGGTGGCTTAGATGACACCCAATTACGACTTTTAGAACAGCGTTTATCATATTTACGTGAACTAGAAGAACGCCGCAGCTTTATTTTATCAACCATCGAATCTCAAAATAAATTAACAGCAGAGTTAAAGGCAGATATTAGTACTGCGCAAAGCAAAACTGAACTTGAAGATTTATATCTCCCGTATAAAGCGAAGCGCCGTACTAAAGGCCAAATAGCAATTGAGGCCGGATTAGAGCCACTTGCTGATGCACTGTTTAAAAATGCTAACCTTGATCCTGAACAACAAGCTGAACAGTTTATAAATATCGAAAAAGGCTTTGCTGATATAAAGGCAGTGCTTGAAGGTGCTAAGTTTATTTTAATGGAGCGCTTTGCTGAAGACGCAAAACTACTTGCTAAATTTAGAAGCCACATTAGCCAAAATGGCGCAATTCAAAGTACCGTTATTAAAGGCCAAGAACAAGCTGGCACTAAATACCGTGATTACTTTGAACACCAAGAGCTTCTAAAAAAAGTACCTTCGCATCGCGCACTTGCAATGCTGAGAGCTCGAAATGAAGGTGTACTTCAGTTAAATGTTAACCCTGAGCCTAGTGCTGAAAATTCAGCGCAACTTTGTGCCAACATGATTGCTGAGCATTACCGTTTAGATATTAAATATAAAGCGGCAAGTCCTTGGTTATTAAACGTTGTGCAATGGGCGTGGAAAATTAAATTAGGGCTGCATTTAGAAAACGAATTTTTTGCAGCCATGCGCGAAAAAGCAGAAGCTGGTGCAATCGACGTATTTGCTAAAAACTTAAAAGATTTATTAATGGCAGCACCTGCAGGCCCTCGTACTACTTTAGGTCTTGATCCAGGCCTTCGAACTGGCTGTAAGATTGCCGTTGTTGATAGCACAGGTAAATTACTAGCTACACAAACTATTTTCCCTCATGCACCACAAAATCATTGGGATAAATCAGTGCGTACGTTAGAGCAACTTTGTCGTCAGCATAAAGTTGAGCTAATTGCGATTGGTAACGGTACTGCATCACGCGAGTCAGATAAGTTAGTTGCTGAACTTATCAAAGCAAACAGCGAACTTAAACTTAGTAAAATTATGGTTAGCGAAGCGGGTGCATCGGTTTACTCAGCTTCTGAATTTGCAGCTAATGAATTTCCAGATTTAGATGTTTCTATACGAGGCGCTGTTTCTATTGCGCGCCGCCTACAAGATCCTCTTGCTGAACTTGTTAAAATTGAGCCAAAATCAATTGGTGTTGGCCAATACCAACACGATGTATCGCAAAGCCAATTAGGCCAAAGCCTTATCTCCGTTGTTGAAGACTGTGTAAACTCAGTAGGCGTAGATTTAAACATGGCATCGGTACCGCTACTTACACGCGTATCTGGTTTGAACAAAACATTAGCGCAAAATATCGTTAATTATCGCGATGCTAACGGCACATTTACTAAACGTAGTGAGCTTAAAAAGGTTGAGCGTTTAGGGCCAAAAGCATTTGAACAAGCGGCTGGTTTTTTACGTATTAACAATGGTAGCGATCCGCTAGATAACTCATCAGTTCACCCTGAAGCTTATCCTGTTGTTAAACGTATTTGTGAACGCAATAGCGTCGATGTCAGTAACCTAATTGGTAACAGCGACTTTTTAACTAAACTTGCTGCTAACGATTACACTGACGAAAAATTTGGCTTACCAACCGTTACCGACATTATTACTGAGCTTGATAAACCAGGTCGAGATCCTCGTCCTGAATTTAAAACAGCTGAGTTTAAAGCCGGTGTTGAAAAAATTAGTGATTTAAAACCAGGTATGATTTTAGAAGGCGTGGTTTCAAACGTTGCTAATTTTGGTGCGTTTGTTGATGTAGGTGTTCACCAAGATGGTTTAGTGCATATTTCAGCAATCACGAATAAATTTATATCAGATCCGCGCGAAGTAGTTAAAGCTGGTGATATTGTAAAGGTTAAAGTAGTTGAGGTAGACGCTGCACGTAAGCGCATAAGCTTTACTATGCGCTTAGATGACGAAATTGACACAAGTAATAAGTCAGCAGCTCCAGCTACGCAAAAGCCACAAACTCGTGCTGCAAAGCCTAAACGTGACAATGGTAATGCGTTAATGGGTAATGCATTTGCCGATGCGTTCGCTAATGCTAAAGTAAAAAAATAATAGTTGTACAGCTAAGCTAAAACGAAAAAAACCGCGTAAGCGGTTTTTTTGTGGTTATGTTTTGCTAGATTATTAACTTAACGCTGAAAAACTACTTTGGCTCGCTGGCGATGTCGCCATTTGATAAAAGTTAGCAATACGCCCTGCACGTGCCTCAACATCGGCATCACGTGTTTGCTCGTCACTTTTAGCTGTTTTTGTATCGCTGCTTTCATCGCTAGAGAATGAAGCTTCAAGTTTACTTTTTGCGTCTTCGTCATCTTCTTTTTCAGGTTGTGCAAGCTCAGCCTGAGCCGCTGCTAGCTTTTGCGTAGCATCTGCAGCAATAGAGCGATCAGCTCCCGAAGGCTCAGCAGGTGCTAATGCAGCAGCGCGCACCGTTTGCATTTTATCAATCGTCGCTTGTGGGTCGCCGGGTATTTCTGATACATCAATTTGTACTTCTCCGCCAACTGCGTAATTAGTACCATCGGGCCCGCGTTGATATTCATAACTTGGCGAACCTGCATGTTGTCCACCTACAGAGGCATGCGCTTGTTCGTGTATTCTGACTTCGGTATCTCGAGCCTTTAGCTCTTTAATTTGTAGCTGTTCTTGCTCTAATTGCAGCTCTTCTTGCTCTAATTCTTGTTGCTCACTTGCTTCGTTTTCTTGTTCAGAGCCTTCAGGGTTTTCTGAGTTTTCATCGCGTTGTTGAACTGATTTTTCGTCTGTTGTTTTTCCCGTTGCATCATATGTTACGCTATCACTTCCACCTGGCAACTTCGCTTTTTCAGCGTCACTTTGGGCTTTAGTTTCGGTATTACTTGCGCTACTTGATGCTGGTGCAGGAATGACTTCGCGTAGTTGGTTGTCACGTCGTGCAGTTTCCGTATAAACATTTGCAGTGTTTATATTGATAGATGGAAATGGCGTGACAATATTCATAATACTAAACTTTAATATCGATTAACGTGCCAAGTACATCATCGGCGGTTTGAATTGATTGCGTATTTGCCTTGGCATTAAACTCTTCAACTTTTAAGTTAACAAGCGCTTCATCAACACGAGCAGGCTGTGCTACAGGTGCAGTAATAGCTTCTTCAGGGCGTGCTGCCGTAAGCTGACGTTGCTGCGCTAACTGCGCGTCGTCTTGCTGTTCAATATTGGCACGATTAATCTCAGCACTGGCCTTTTCGATACCTTGGCTAGCACGATTAAATCCTTCAACACCGTTATTAAATACAGATCCGATTGGCATATTAAAACCTCCACCAAATTAACATTGCTTAATTATCGCTCAGGTTATGCACAAAATAAAGCTTTAAACTGCGCTATTTTCAGCTCAATTTTAAAGCATTGATTTAACGACAGATAAAAACTCTCTCTTATGAGAAATAAATGGGGCGTGCGATGCTTTATCAAGCACTTCATATTCAAACTCAGTATTTAGTGCTGATATTTCCGCAATCACTTTATAAGGTACAAGTGCATCTAAACGCCCGAATATACCTTTAATAGAGACCGGGCAACGAGTAAATAACTCACGCAAGTCTTCGTTTTTTAAAATATCCAAACCTGCCATAAGCGCTTCAGTATTTGGTGCGCTGTACTGATTTAGTAATAGTTTAAGTTGCTTTATATCATCCCTTGCCGACTCACTTCCCATCGCTTGAATTGCTAAAAATCGCTCTATCGTTTTTTCTCTATGATTAACTAGTTGGTCTTTAAATTGTTCTAATACTTTGGAATTAATACCAGGCCAATCTATTTGCTCTGCAAAAAATGGCGTTGATGCAACCAATATTACTTTTGACACTTTTTCAGGCCAATGCTTAGCAATATACAGTGCAAATAAGCCTCCTAATGACCAGCCCATTAAAATTGATTGTGGTTGTAGTTGTTCACTCAAAAGTGCGGCTGCATCATGGAGTGTATAAGGGCTTGGGCAAGCAATACTATTACCGAACCCAGGTAGGTCAAGGCTGCGTACATTCCCTGAATATAAAAATTCAAGCTCTGGCTGAACCAACTGCCATACCCCCTGATTCATTCCCCAACCATGTAATAACACTAATTCGTTTTGCATATTTGCCTAACCTTTACCAAACTTAAGCTCATAATAACGATTAAAGAGATGATTGCAATGTACGGTTCAAATCAATGAATAAAGCCATTTTTGATTGGTTATTTCCTACTTATTGCGTTCAGTGCCAGTGTATTATTAACGCATCATTAGGACTGTGTGAACATTGTTTAGAAGACTTGCCATTGTTTAATTTAAACGAGCATACCAATTTACTTCATCGCCCCGATATTGTTGAAATGTTTCCCAATTGTGAGTTTGATATGTTATTTGCATGCGCATTTTATCAACCTCCATTTGAGCACTGGCTTAAGCAACTTAAATTTAATAACCAAATTCATTATAAAAAGGCATTGCAGCAAGTCATTAAAAAACAGCTTGTACAACTGTTTGCTCAGAGCCAAAACTTACCTGATGCTTTTGTTATTTTACCACTGCATAAAAATCGTTTTTTGGAGCGTGGATTTAATCAAGTCAGCCAAGTATGGTATCCATGTTTAACTAATTACTTACCATTGAGTAACGTACTTATTCGCGACAAAAAAACACAGGCTCAGTCAAAACTATCAAAAGCAAAGCGTATGAAAAATTTAAAAAATGCCTTTATTTGTACACAGGATATGCGCGGTAAAACCGTCGCTATTGTTGATGATGTAATGACAACGGGCGCTACATTAAATGCAGCGACTCATACATTAAAACAAGCTGGCGCTAAACAAGTATGGGCTTTTGTAACCTGTTTAACGCCAATTTAGTAATTAAAAAATACTACCCACCATTTGCGCGAAACGTGTGACCAAAAAATAAAGCATTGCTTAGCAGTCGACTAGTACCATACCAGTAACCTCTAAATACAGGATCGTCGGTCATACCTATCACTGTACCTCGCCCGTATGAGTGTGCAATTAAACCGGCGCCGCCGGAAACTTGCTCAACATTAACGGCATCAGTAAAACCTGCCAATAATGGTTTTTTAGTGTAGGTAAGTACATTTACGAACGGCGCATCGGAAGCTTCAAGTAACCATGTGCTGTTTTTAAATACCGGTAATTTATTACGATTAAGTGAAAAACTAAGTGGGTGAGTTAAATCTACATGGGTATTAAAAATGGCACCTGCAATGCGCTGACGTCCAGCTAAATGATCTTTGTCGCCATAACTTAAACCTGTCGTATTAAATGCGCTCGCTACATCTTGTCGTGATAGATAACTTGCTTTAAGAATTTGCTGATCAACTAAAAATTTAGCGCCGCCTTTGTGACCCCAAATAACACCACCTTTTCTTACCCAGCTTTTAATTGCCACTTTATCAGTGTCAGATAAGCTATTGTAATTGCCATGAGCAAGTACAATATGGCTGTAATCACTTAGCTCAAGTGAGCTAAAGCGGTTCATTTCAACAATTGTTGGCGCTGCGCCAACAAAGCGATCTAGGTAATACCACACTTCGCCTACTTCGTACTGGCTCGCGCCCTGCCCACCAATAAGCAGTACCTTTGGCGCACTAACAACGGCCATTGATCGTGAACCTAAATCAGCGCCTTTACTTGTTAAACCTGATGTAATTGGTTTAATTGCAATACCAAATTCACTTTGTGCTTTACTAAGCTGGGCAACCCAATCGATATTTGTTTGTAGGCCAGCTGGAATAATAATACTACCTGGTTCGAAGTTTACTTCCCCCGATGTTGATTTAGCAGTTAATGAGCTCAATGCAACGCGTGCTTTAATACCTTGTTTAAGTAAAGTATTGAGCATTTTAGGGGCTAAATAATCGTCCCATGCAAAACCAAAGGCATAACCATTTTTTAAATCGGAAAAAGATGTTTTTACCGCTTTATTCCAAGCAGTATCTGCAACATCTAAGCCCCAATTGCTTTTAACTTTTGCAAACGGTAAATTAAAAGCATGCGCTAGAGTCCAACCCGAAACATCATAGAATGTATTATCAGCAAAGTTTTTTTGCTCACTAAAAATAGCTTTTACTAAACGGTATTGCGGTTGCGCTAATGGCACAAAATAACTATGAGTACTAAAACTTTTTCCATTTGCTTTTAATGGTTTAGTAAGTGGGTAAGCGTTAATTTGATGCTGTTTTAGTAATTCTAAAAAGTGCTTAGTACGGGTGTTGTCGCTCGCGCCTTCAACAACATAACCTTCAAAGCTCTCGTCACTGGCTAAATCAGCTGCCTGATTATAAAACTTCGCTTGGTAATCTAGTAACGCCTGGCGATTATCAATGGCTGCTTTAAAGGTTGATAAGCTCGTTAATAGCTGATTTTTAATAGTAAATGCAAAGCTTAAAGGTCCGTTTATAGTTTCTTGAATATGCCCACGAGAACTCGCTTGCTCGAATAAAATGCCTACACCACCATTTACGTCGGGATAAGTTGAGCCTTTTCCGTAATAAAAATCGTCAAAACTTTCTTCTGTAAAATAAAGTGCGTTATTTTCATCTAAAGTTTTTGCATGATAGTTGGCAATCGCTTTCGTTAAAGTTACATTTTCATCTGGTGTTATTGGGTGTTTACGACTTGGGATACCTGGCTGAAAAAAGTAACTGCTATTTGGCCCCATTTCATGAAAGTCAGTTAAAATATTTGGTTTCCACTGATGAAATTTGGCAATTCGCGCGCGCGATTCAGGATGCTGTAGTAATAACCAGTCACGATTTAAATCAAACCAATAATGGTTAGTACGGCTACTTGGCCAATTTTCAACATGTTCACGGGTCTTAGGATCAGACGATAAGTTCATACCTCGGTTACTGTTGGCCCAATTAGCAAAACGAGCAAGCCCATCAGGATTAAGTGAAGGGTCGAGTAAAATAACCGTATTATTTAATAGCTCATCTATTTCAGCACCTTGAGCAGCTGCTAAATAATAGGCTACCAATAATGAAGCGTTGCTGCCCGATGATTCATTGCCGTGTACACTATAACCCATCCAGACAACAGCAGGTTGGTCTTTAGTTTTGTCACTGTTGTTACTTAAACGCGCCAAATGAGCTTGGCGAGTTTGCTCTATGTTTGGCAACTTGTTGGCGGCAGTAATTGTTAGCATCACAAGCGGGCGTTGCTCATGTGTACGGCCAATAATTTCAAAGTTTATGCGGTCACTTTTTTTCGCAAGTACTTCCATATAGCGCACTAACTGGTCGTGTCTTACATGCCACTCCCCCACTTGATAACCTAGCACTGCTTCAGGGGTGGGAATGGTAGGGTCAAATTGAACATCTTGCTCAAAATAATAAGATAGTGGCTTTGCCATACTTGAAAAACTCAGTAGTACCACCATTATTGTTAACATGAACCGCATATAAATCACTCTAAAAATGTTTGTTAATTGCACGCTACCATTGCTTAAAATAGATGCCAACTTTTTACGCTCAACACTAGCCGCAACACGATGAGCGGAGTATGATATGCAGTATCCGAGTAATTTAGTCAGGTATAAAGCCGTTTTTATGATTTCTATTTCCGAAACAGCGCAAGCGCATTTTGCTAAACTATTAGCAGATCAATCACAACAAACCAATATTCGTGTTTTTGTTGTAAACCCTGGTTCATCACAAGCGGAATGTGGTGTGTCTTATTGTCCAGAAGACGCTGTTGAAGCCAGCGATATTCGTCTAAATTTCAATGGTTTTGATGCTGTTGTAGATGCAGAAAGTGCGCCATTTTTAGAAGAAGCCGAGATCGATTTTGTTACTGACAAAATGGGCACTCAATTAACGCTAAAAGCGCCGAATGCTAAAGCTCGTAAAATTGGTGATGATGCATCATTAAATGAACGCGTGCAGCACATGCTTGAAACTGAAGTAAACCCGCAACTAGCAAACCATGGCGGCCAAGTAAGTCTAGTAGAAATAACAGCTGCAGGCATTGCTATACTTCAGTTTGGTGGTGGTTGTAATGGTTGCTCTATGATCGATGTAACGCTAAAAGAAGGCATCGAGAAAGAAATGATCGCTAAATTTGAAGAAATCACCGGTGTTGCTGATATCACAGAGCACGAAGCGGGCGATCACTCTTACTATTAATTATTATAAATGCTAAAGCCACTTATCTATCGTTTAGGGAGTAACCCTAAACTTAGCTTAAAGCGCTTTTTTCGCGGCTTAGCACTATTTGTGCTAGCCGTGGTATTTATCTCCCTTGGGTATTACACTCACTACAGTTTGCAAATAATTGGCGTTGCAATTTTAGTCCCTGCACTGTTTTTTGCAGCTTGGGGTTATTGCGGGATTTTTGCTAACCGCTTTTCACAAGTCATTAAAGGCATTGGCCCAAAAAATCACGATCCCGATTTATGGAAATAAATAATCATCGCACTTAATCTAATAGTTTGTTATTTTCTTTAAGCCTTTGGTATTTAATAATCAAAGTCACGCCCCGCATTAACATAAAACAGCTCATAGCTAACCATAGTCCGTTATTTTGTAATTCGTTAAATATCCAAAACACCCCAAAAAATCCAACTGTAGCCGAAAAAAGCATACTATTACGCATATCTTTTGCACGTGTTAAACCCACAAAAACACCATCAAATAAAAAACAACTCATAGCAAGTAATGGAAGTGCAATAACCCAAGGCAAATAAAGCGTCGCCTCATTAATAACCTCTGGCACATTGGTTAAAAGCATAATAATTTGGGCACCAAAAACGGCAAAAAACAGGCTATACAACAATCCAAACAACATTCCCCAAAATACACTGATTTTTACCCATAACTCGATATTACTTACACTTTTTTGGCCTTTTGCTTGCCCTACTTTTGCCTCACTAGCATATGCAATACCATCTAAAGCAAAACTAACTAACATTAAAAAGTTAAGTAGCACGGCGTTAGCAGCGAGTGTCGTTTCGCCAATACGTGCACCATAAAATGCCATAAAGCTAAAACATAATTGCAGTATTAAAGAGCGAATAAAAATATCGCGATTCAAACTCAATAATTCAGCCATTTTGCTAATACTCAACCAATTCGGTACATTTAGCTCAATATCTTGTTTTTTAGCTAGTTTAACCACTAAAAAAAGTGCAAAAATTAGTGCGGTATAGTCAGCAATAAGTGACGCCCATGCAGCACCAGCAACCGCCCAATCAAGGTAAACAACAAAGTAAATATCGAGTACTATATTGACTATGTTTGTTACTAATAATAAATAAAATGGCCCTCGCCCGTAATGTACACCAAGCATCCAACCCAGTAACACTAAATTACACAATGCTGCTGGAGCACTAAAAATGCGGATACTAAAATACTGATATGCTTGTGTGAGTACATCGCTATTAGCAGCAGACAAAAATGCAATAGCATGTTTTATCAAAGGAGATAAAGCGATAAGTAGTACAGCAACAAGACTTGCAAGTAATAAGCTACGTTTAAGTAAGGCGGCTAATTGAGTTAAATCATTTTCTCCGTAAGCCTGAGCGACCATGCCAGTCGTACTCATTCTTAAAAATCCCGCTAGCCAAAATAAAATAGAAATAACAGCAGAACCAAGCGCAATACCCGCTAAATAGTGAGCGCTCCCTAAGTGCCCAATGACAGCAGTATCAACAATTCCTAACAGTGGTACTGTGATATTTGATAGTATCATCGGACCGGCTAACAACAACAAGCTTTTATGGTGTGCTTTATTATGTATAAGAAATTGTTTCATTTAGTATTATTTTCTCTCATTAGTGTATCTCTACGCGTTCAAGCTGCTGTTATTTTACAATACCATCATGTTAGTGAAAGCCTTCCTGCCGTAACGAGTGTTAGCGCGAATACATTCACTAAACATTTAAGCTATTTGAAAGAGCATAACTTTAACGTTATTCCTCTTAATGAACTAATAAATGCACTTCAGCAAGGTAAAACATTACCTGAGAAAACCATCGCAATCACTTTTGATGACGGTTACAACAACAATTACGACGAAGCAGCGCCAATTTTAGAGAAATTTAATTATCCATATACTATTTTTGTAAATCCAAAATTAATTGATGAAGGCCAAAGTTATGTAATGGGCTGGGATAAACTCAAAGAGCTTAGCAAAAAGGGCGCGCTTATAAGCAACCACAGTGCTCAACATGATTATTTGCATATTAAACTTGATAACGAAACGGATGCCCAGTGGAAAATACGTATCAAACAAGATATTTTGTATTCACAACAACGTATAAAAGAAGAGGTTGGCCAAGACTACAAATATTTAGCCTACCCGTATGGTGAATTTAATAACGAATTACAAGCTCTTGTGACTGATCTTGGCTTTATAGGTATTGGTCAACACTCTGGGGCGGTGAATAAAAACTCAAACTTCAGTCGCTTGCCGCGTTTCCCAGCTTCTGGGTTTTACAGTAAACTAGATACGTTAATCACAAAACTAAATTCTCATGCTTTTAATATTACAAAGTTAACGTATCAAGATAGCGTGACAACACAAAACCCACCAACACTAACCATAGAGTTTGAAATGGGAGATTTTCATAAAACACAGTTTGCCTGCTATGTCTCAAATGTTGGCCAAGCAAGCTTAAATTGGATAAGTAAAAATACGGTTGAAGTCACTTCTCCAAAAGAGCTAAATAATGGCCGTTCTCGCTTTAATTGCACTGCGCCTTCGATTAAAAACCCGAGTGACTATTATTGGTTCTCACAGCCGTGGGTTATTGAAAATAATTAAACTTTAATAGCCTGATTCAATAGCCGCTCAGTTACCTTATCCAACGCAACAACTTCGTTTGCTGCGTTTAACTCCACAGCAGCTTTTGGCATTCCCCAAACCACAGACGAAAATTCGTCCTGAGCTAGTGTGTACGCGCCACCTTCCCTTAAAGCGAGCAATCCTTTTGCGCCATCACTCCCCATTCCGGTTAACAACGCTGCCACAACATTCTTAGCGTTAATTTCTACCAATGAATTAAACAATACATCCACTGCTGGTTTATGCCGATTTACAGGCTCATTATCATCAAGTTCACAATATAAGTGTCCCCCATATTTTTTAATGGTTAAATGCAAACCACCAGGAGCAATATAAGCGCAACCTGCGACTAGCTTATCACCTTGCTCTGCTTCTTTAACACTAATGATACATGTACGATCCATCCTTAAAGCGAACGAAGTACTAAATACAGGGGGAATATGTTGAGTAATAACAATCGGCGGGCAATTAATAGGCATTTTTATTAATACTTCTTTTATCGCTTCAGTGCCCCCAGTTGATGCGCCTATAGCAATAACTTTATTTAATAAAAACTGAGCATTGATAGGTAAAGGATCACTCGATGGTAACGCTTTTTTATAACTTCTAACTCTTGCACCAGCGGCTACTCGTACCTTTTGCTGAACTAAATACGCATATTGGCTCATTTTATCTTTTATATTAGCCGTTGGTTTAGCTATAAAATCAATCGCACCGAGCTCTAGTGCCTCTAATGTAATTGGTGAACCTTTTTGTGTTAATGTAGAAATCATTACTACAGGCATTGGCCTTAGGCGCATTAGATTTTTTAAAAAGCTAATACCGTCCATTTTTGGCATCTCTACATCCAATGTAAGTACATCAGGGTTAAGTTGTTTAATCATTTCTCGTGCTTTATATGGATCCTCAGCACTACCTACCACTGTAATATCTTCAGCTTGCTGTAAAACGTCAGTGAGTAATCGCCTAATTAAAGGAGAGTCATCTATTATGAGTACTTTAATCATAAACACACCTAAAACAGTTCAATATCCGTAACTACATCTTGTTTTTTAAGGCTTTGTAAATAACGAACTTCACGCTTCTCAATGGTATTGTTATGTAGGTTTTTCAACTTTTTCATATGAACTTTACCAGTGTGGGGATGAAAAAATATTTTCCTTGGCCAAGGGCCTCCCATATCATGCGCCACTAAATTAAGGGCTTCCTCTTGAACATAAGCGGTAGCAAAACTAATATTACCCAAACCGATATCAGTCATCGCGCTAATAATTTTCCCCCCACCAAACAGCTTAATCTTTAAGTTTCGACGTGAAGCTCCATTTTTTAGCACTTCGTTTATTAAATATTCCATAGCCCAGTTACCGTAACGACAACTTAAGCTATGTGCATTATTAAGCTCCACTCCTTTTTGAATTGGCAGCATAAAATGGTTCATCCCGCCAATTCCTAGTACTTCGTCATAAACGCAAGCCGCAATACACGAACCGAGTACTGTTGAAATAAGCTCATTGTTTTTCGACACATAAAACTCACCAGGGAGCACTTTGGCAACAACACTCTGCCGACCTGAATCCCAATACCGCTTAATATGCTCAAAGCTAGGTAATACTGTTCTAAATTCCGCGTGCATTACTGCCCTTTTGATACATCGTTTTACCTAAGTTTTTATATTGAGAATGCTCTTTACCCATACTCTCTGAGTGACCTAAGAACAAATGCCCTTGCTCACTCAATATATTAGCGTAGCGCTCAAAAAGCTGATCTTTCGTTTCTTTATCAAAGTAAATAACTACATTACGACATAAAATAAGATCAAAAGGGCCCTTCATTGGCCACTCTTGTAATAAGTTTAAACGTTTAAACGCTATACACTCCTGCAATTTTGGCTTTACTTTATATGCCTCACCATCCTTACTTTTTAAAAACCAACGCTTGAGCTGCTGCTCACTGAGTCCATTAACATTTGCAGCGGTATACATGCCACTTTGCGCTTTTGCTAACACGTTTGAATCTAAATCTGTGGCTAAGATTTTCACATCCCAATCACTCGGAAATGCAGCATTTAATGTCATTGCTAAACTGTAAGGCTCCTCCCCAGTTGAGCAACCAGCAGACCAAAATCTCACGCGTTTGCTGTGCTTATTTGTTTTTAAAAGGACAGGGATAAGTTCAGATTTAATAAATTCAAAATGATGAATTTCACGAAAAAAAGATGTTAAGTTCGTTGTTATAGCATTAATGAAGGCATCGAACTCTTGATCTTTATTCTTTTTCAAAAAAGCTAAATATGATTTAAAATCAACAAGGTTTCGTTCTCTAATACGTCTTGCTAAACGCGAATAAACCATTTCTCGTTTATGTTCACCTAATACAATTCCGCATGCGTTATAAACAAGATCGGCAATCTCTTTGAAATCTCGGTCGGTAAATAAAAACTCTTTCATTATTCACTCTCAATCAAGCCAACAAGCAATGCCTCAATGTAATTACATAACAACGAGGCCGAGAAGGTGAGTTGTTAAAACTCTTCCCATTCATCTGCCGAGTCAACAAAATTATCTCCTCGCGTTTTACTGCGAATATAATTATTCTGCGGCCTTTGAGATAGCGTTGGCGTTCGCATCGTAGGTGAAATCATCGCTATATCTTGCTGACCTAAAGAGAAAAAGTTGAGTAACCGGCGCATTTCATTTGCCTGCTCAGCCATAGACTCGCCAGCGGCAGAGGCTTGCTCTACTAAAGCAGCATTTTGTTGAGTCATTTCATCCATTTGTGAAATAGCTTTATTTACCTGTTCAATACCGGCGCTTTGCTCTTCGGATGCTTCTGTAATATCAGAAATCATTTGTGTGACTCGTTGTACTGAAACAACAATTTCTTTCAGTGTAGCGCCTGATTCATTAACTAATTGAGAACCATCAGCGACCTTACCTACACTGTCTCTTATTAATTCTTTAATTTCTTTAGCTGCGCCTGCTGAGCGCTGAGCTAAGTTACGAACTTCCCCTGCAACAACCGCAAAGCCTCGCCCTTGTTCACCAGCTCTAGCAGCCTCTACAGCAGCATTAAGCGCCAATAAATTGGTCTGAAATGCTATTTCGTCAATAACCCCAATAATGTCAGCAATTTTTTTGCTTGATTCATTAATCGCCGACATACTCGTGACAGCTCTGTTAACGACTTCGCCACCCTGTATTGCTTTTTCACAGGTTTCTTCTGCCAAATCATTTGCTACTTTTGCGTTATCAGCATTTTGGCGAACGGTACTGGTCATCTCTTCCATGCTTGATGCTGTTTCTTCAAGTGACGAGGCTTGCTCTTCTGTTCGCTGACTCAAATCAGCATTGCCTTGAGATATCTCTTCAGCGCCACTTGCAACTAACGTAGCCGATGAATTTATCCGATTTATAACTTCGGTGAGCTTATCTGCTGTCGTATTTGCATCACGTTTGAGTTTATCAAATGAGCCTTTATATTCTTTCTCGATTCGTTTTGACAAATCACCATTTGCCATAGCATCAAGCATATCTCCAGTATCGGCGACAGCATCATCAACAATTTTAACTAAACTATTTAGCCCTTGAGCTAAACGTAAGAAAAATCCTTCTTTTCCATTTTCAATAACTCTTGTATCTAAATCGCCTTTACCTGCTGCACTAATGAGCGCCGCAATTTCTTTTTCTATAGCAACTTCAGCAGTCCTATCTTCCCATTCCACAATTGTGCCTAACTTTTTACCTTCTTGACTAATCCAAGGTGAAGCTATTAAGGTAAAAGTAACACCTGCTAAAAGTAATTCAGCTTTATGTGGTTTATCCAAATTTTTTAGTAACTCACGTTGGTGCGCAGGGTGCTTATGAAAGTCATCAACGCAGGTACCTATAAGATTATCTACAGAAAAGTTTGGTAATACTGTTTGCAGTTCTTTTTCTCGTATTTTAAGCATTTTTTGAACGCAATCGTTCACAAAAATAATATTAAGCTCTTCATCGGCAATCATTACATTTGCCTGGCAAACTTTTAGGGCATTAGCTAAATCGGCTGCCTTTCTAGAAGCTTTTTCAAGCTCTTTTTGCGCTGTAATATTTGTAGCGTACTTAATAACCTTAAAAGGCTTACCATTCATATCATAGATTGGGTTATAAGAGGCTTGTATCCAAATTTCTTGGCCTTGCTTTCCTATTCGTAAATACTCACCTGAATCAAACTCGCCTCGACCAAGTTTAGTCCAAAACTCTTTGTATTCATTGCTATTTGCATATTCCGGTGCGACAAATAATCTATGATGCTGACCTTTAATTTCATCAAGCTGATAACCAAGAGCATTTAAAAAATTATCATTAGCGCTAATAATACTGCCATCTAAACTAAATTCGATAACCGCTTGGGATTTACTAATTGCACTAATTTGTCCGGCAGCATTTGCCGATACCAACTTTTGATCTGTGATATCTGTAGCAAGTTTAACGACTTTGAGTACTTGGCCCTCAGAGTTAATAATTGGATTGTAAGTAGCCTGAATCCAAACCTCTTTACCACTTTTAGCAAAACGCTTAAATTCATCGGAAATAAACTCGCCATTACGAAGACGCTGCCAAAAATTTTTGTAGTCATTACTTTTAGCATCATCATAATCTACAAATAAAGAATGGTGTTGTCCTTGTACGTCTTCTAATTGGTATTCCATTACGCTAAGAAAGTTAGCATTTGCGGTAATTATTATCCCGCTTGGCTCAAACTCAATCACAGCTAATGACTTGTTTAATGCGCTTACAATTAAATCATTACTTGATTCTGACTGTTTTGGATTACTAAACCATCCCATGCCCATCACCACCTTTAAGTTTATTTTTTATTACTTTATTTAGTTATTTTATAAACTAAATATTCATTGTTTTTTGTAAGTCGATCAACGCCACCATTTTATCGCCCACATTGACCAACCCAGCAACGTACTCACAATTATTTGATTCAGATAAACTAGGAACAGCTTTAGCATCTTGCTCTACAATACTGTAAACATCAGAGACTGCATCTACTGCAATACCTATAATTTTACTGCCCTGTTCAAACTCTATTTTTATAACAATAACCACTGTCAATGGTCCATAATCAGTACTTGGTAAGCCAAACCGTAAACGTAAATCAATAATTGGCACAATTGTACCCCGCAAGTTAATTACGCCTTTTACAAACTCAGGTGCGTTAGGTAGTACTGTAATTTCCTCCCAGCTACGAATTTCTTGTACTGTTAGAATATCAACGCCGTACTCTTCATCAGCCATAATAAAAGTTAAAAATTGCTTCACTCCTTGCTGCTGCTGCAGGTTTAATTGGTTACTGAGCTGGCTTTGCGCTGAGTTCATAACGCCTCCAAAGTGGCTTGCGTTTCAATGGTTAGTTCTTGACTGCCTGGTTTTTTTAAACCTGAGAGCTTTATTAAGCCACTAATATCCACAATCAGCGATACGCGCCCATCTCCTAAAATAGTGGCACCCGATACGCCATCAACTTTGTGATAGTTAGCTTCTAAACTTTTAATCACAACCTGTTGCTGAGACAATAAATCATCAACTAAAAGTCCTACTTTTTGGTTATCAGTTTCAACTACTACGAGTAATGTTTTATCTAAAGACTCAATCGCATTTTGATGATTAAAAATAGCGTATAGACGTAAAATAGGAATATATTCATCTCGAAGTCTGAGTACATCAAGGTCTTTACCCACTCGACTTACTTTTGTGATATCAATTTGTAATGACTCAACAATCGAAATGAGCGGTATAATATAGGTATGTTGAGCGACTTTAACGAGCTGACCATCTAAAATAGCTAGCGTAAGCGGTAATCGAATTGTGAATGTTGAACCAATACCAGGGGCCGATGTTACTTCAACTGAACCATTTAAAGATTGAATGTTACGCTTAACAACATCCATGCCTACACCTCGACCCGATAGCTCACTCACTTCATCCATAGTAGAGAAGCCAGGCATAAAAATTAGTTCATTGATTTCATTGTCCGTTAAATTACTATCGGCTGTAATTAACTCATTTGCGATTGCTTTTTCTTTAATTTTTTTGGTATTAAGGCCTTGACCATCATCCATTATCTCAATAACAATATTACCGCCTTGATGAAATGCATTTAACGTGACAATTCCCACTGGATTTTTTCCTGCAAGCACTCTTTGATCTACGGTTTCTAACCCATGATCAAGCGAGTTTCTAAGCAAGTGCACCATAGGATCTGAAATTTTTTCCATTACGGTTTTATCAAGTTCGGTTTGCTCACCAATCAACTTAAGCTCGACTTTCTTATTTAGCTTTTGTGCTATGTCGCGTACCAATCGAGGAAAGCGACTAAATACAAAATTAATTGGTAACATACGAATACGCATTACGTTTTCTTGTAAGTCACGTGTATTGTGTGCAAGTTGCGCTAAACCCTCTTTCAACGACGTAATCGTAGTTGATGTTATTTCCTGTTCACTTAGCTGATTCAGCATAGCTTGAGTAATTACCAGTTCACCAACCATGTTTATTAATGAGTCAACCTTATCAATGCCAACACGGATTGAGGTTGACTCTGGCGCACTAGCGACTTTTTTATCTTTATTGCTACTTGGTTTTGATTTGGCGGGTAAGGTTGTTATTTTTTCTAATTTTTCAGGTTGTTCTGAGAGAACTAAATCATGGTTATGATCTGAAATACTAGCTGGTTGTTCATCATCAAATGAGCTTACACATAATTCAACTGTAATCTCTGCATCATCTTCTACCCATTCAAAGACTTCTTTTATCGCCTTTTCGTCATGGCTTGTATTTAAAAAAAAGCGCCAGTGTAAAAAACATTCATCATAACTTAACTCCGTAATATCAGGCACTGAATCATAAAAAACGGTTGTTTTTAATTCACCTAACTCAGCAAGTTCACTGATCATGTACAGCGGCTCATTTCCTGTTTTAAATAAGTGATGATGAGGCTTAAAGTTAATTTGATATGTGTTGCTAGTCGATAGCACAGCTTCGTTTTGTGGCTTACTCTCCAATACGTTGTCTTTTTTCTCTAACACATGTTCAAATTGCATCCGCAAAGCATTAGCTTCAGTTAAATCAGTCGCTTGATCTGCTTGAAGCGCGGCAAGTAAACCTCGCAAGCAATCAACTGCTTTGAGTAATAAATTAACGTGTTCAGTGCTAAGTTCTCGCTCTCCTTGGCGGATCTGGTCTAATAGTGTTTCAAGTACATGGGTAAAATCAGCAACAGAACTAAAACCAAAAGTACCACTTCCCCCTTTAATTGAGTGAGCAGCTCTAAAAATAGTGTTGATAGTTTCTAAGTCTTCCTCACCTGGCACTAAGTTTAAAAGCTCAGCCTCCATAGTATCTAGGCCTTCAAAACTCTCTTCAAAGAAAACTTCAAAAAATTGACTCAAATCTATACTCACACAATACTCCTTCGCTAGCGAATAACCTTTTTAATAACGGCTAATAGCTGTTCTGGGTTAAACGGTTTAACTATCCAACCTGTTGCGCCAGCGGCTTTACCTTCTACTTTTTTTTCTAAGCCCGACTCTGTAGTGAGCATAAGTAATGGTGTAAATTTATAATTAGGTAAGCCTCGCAGCTCTCTAATCAACGTAATACCATCCATTATTGGCATGTTTACATCCGAAATTACGACATCAAAATCTTGTTGTTTAGCGATAGCTAACGCTTCACTTCCATCTTTTGCTTCAATTACATCAAACCCTGCTGTTTTTAGAGTAAAACTTACCATTTGACGCATTGATGCTGAGTCATCAACCGCTAAAATTTTTTTCATATGAATTCCTAACCTTTACTTTCAAGTATTAAGTAATGACTTAAACCGAGTTGCTCAATTGAATGTGTTAATGCTTCACTCGCCCCTACCCAAATTATTTTATGCTTAATGATAAGCAGATGTTTTTGCAAAGCACATAAAAGTTGAATTGAGGCAGTATCGGCAGACATTACATCGCTAATATCAAGACAAATATCATTATTACTATTGAGTTCTTTTAGTAAATCTTGATGCAGTGTTTCAGCTTGCATAATGACAAGTTCACGTGGAAGTTTTAACATTTAGTAAGTGCATTCCTTGTCAATTTATTTCATAATAAAAGCTTAGACCTAGTTATTAAAAATGCCATAAAAGGGCCTAAAAAAATTAAATTAATTTTTGTAACAGGAATGAAAAACAAAAAAAAGGAGCATAAAGCTCCTTTAAAATACATGAAAAGTTAAAAACTAGTTTTTATAGTAATCGGCTATTTTTTTAAACTCTTCAGTTAAAGTCGTCGCATTAATTAATGGCACACTACCTTGTTTAAATTCGGGTTTAAAAATAGCTCTTACGGCTCCATTTTGATCAACCATAGCGACCGAAGCACTATGATCAACTGCATATTCTGATTCACTACTATCGCTAATGGCGTAAATTAAGCCAAGCTCTCGAACAACAGGAAAAAGGTGTTTATGTTCCCCTGATACAGCTAAAAAATCAGGGTTAAAGTAATCTATATATTGCTTTCGTTTAGCTGGTGTATCGCGTTTTGGATCAACCGATAAAAACCAAACTTGTAGCGGATAATCTGCCTGTAAGTTTTTATAAACAGCATTTAACTTAGCTAATGTTAATGGACAGATATCTGGGCAGCTTGTGTAGCCTAAAAATACTAAATTCCACTGTCCTAAAAATTGTTGCTTAGTCACTAATTCGCCGCGCTGATCGTTTAACGTAAAATCAGACAGTGGCTTTGCATTTTCGTAAACTAATGCATCTACATCAGGTGGACTATTTTCATTTGAACATGCTGATAAAAACAAAACTAAAACAACAATTAATCCAAGCCATAACTGCTTCATAAAGGGAGCCATTTATCTATAAATAAGATTACAAAGAGTACCATTAAATGAATAATCGAAAAACGAAATAAGTCCATTGCAGTCTCATCATTTCCAGCAATTTTTAATTTGACCGCCTTATATATAAACACTGCATTTAATACACATGCGCCTATTAAATAAATTACTCCAGACATACCGATTAAATAAGGCAATACGCAAACAACAGCGAGTAAAACAGAATAAGCAACAACGCAGGTTTTACAAAAATCGATACCATGGGTTACTGGTAACATAGGGATTTTAGCGCGTTCATAATCACTTTTTCGTGCTATAGCCAGCGCCCAAAAGTGTGGCGGAGTCCAGGTAAATATTATCATTACAAGTAACCAAGGGGCTGCTGCCATTTGGTTTGTTTCTGACACCCAACCTAATAATGGAGGCATTGCGCCAGCCAACCCACCTATAACAATATTTTGCGGTGTAGCACGCTTTAAAAATGATGTATAAACAAATGCATAACCTACCAATGCAAATAACGTTAATATAGCGGTTAAAGTATTAGCCCACACCATCAGCATAATAAAACCAGCAACCCCAATAACAGCTGCAAAACTAAGCGCGTGTGTTTTACTTAAACGCCCTTTAGCCACAGGGCGATGACGAGTCCGCGCCATTTTTGAGTCTATCTCACTATCAACCACGTGATTAATAACCGCTGCAGCAGCAGAAAGTAGCCCTATACCTAACAAGCTAATAAACTGTACAGCCATACCACGTCCTACATCAGGAGCCAGCGCTAAACCAACCCAAGCTGTTAGTACCAGCATGGCTACCACTTTAAATTTACTAATTGCTAAGTAGTCTTGCAGCAAATTATGAGTACGCGAAATTAGCGATTGAGTATTAACGGGTAGCAGTATTTTTTTATCAATTATAAGTGCCATTATATTTCCCCTTTATGTGCGTGATTTTAGGTAATAACACAACCTAACCATGCTTAATAACAGTATGGCAGCCATCAAGTTATGCGCCAGTGCAACTCCCAACGGAATATGCAAATGTACTAAAATAAGCCCTAAGCTAATTTGGCAAAGCAGGACAAGTAATACGCTCACAACGCAATTTTTAATTTTTTTAGAGTACGCTTGGCTGTATATTTTCCACATAATTAGCGCCAGAACGATGCAAGTAACCAGTGCCCAAATACGATGTAATAAATGAATAGACATACGCGCTTGCTGCGATAACACACCAAACTCATAATTACTGTGCTCAAGTGGTAATTGAAATACGCTACTTAATGAAAACGGTTGTGCGTAATTACACAATGGCAAACCACTACAATGTGGAGCGGCGTAATTTGCAGCCAGCCAACCACCAAGTGCAATTTGGATAATTAATACACTGAGCGCTACTAAACTTAAACCGAAATAGCGTTTTGCGCCGCTATCGCCACCCATAATGGGTTTTGCGGTTAGCCGTAAATATAAAAGCGTTATAAGTGACAAAATACTAAAGCCACCTAATAAGTGGCCCATTACAATAAGCGGCTGAAGGTTCATGGTTACTGTCCACATACCAAGGGCAGCCTGAAACACCACGAGTAGAAGTAAAGCCAAAGGCAATTTAACTGGCGTAGTTGGATATTGGCGCTTTAAAAAAGCCAACACAAATAAACCTAAAATAAGTAAACCTAAAGCACCTGCAAAGTAGCGATGAATCATTTCTTTCCACGCTTTTGCGGTTTCGAACATCATATCGGGGTAGCTTTGAGTTGCTAAGGCTATGTCAGCCTCATGCTTAGGTACCGTTAAAAAGCCGTAACAGCCAGGCCAATCGGGGCACCCTAATCCTGCATCACTTAAGCGGGTGTACGCACCTAAAGCAACTACAATCAAAGCGAGTAATCCTGTTATTAATACTAAGTTTTTATAATTTTTATACATCAGATACTCCAACTTAAGCTCAACTTAGTTAGCTAGAACGAGAATAGTTAAGTAATTTTTTTAGATCTTTTAATAACCCTTTTTGTACTAAACGGTTTTCTTGTGGCTCGGCCTTAAAGGGATATTCAAGTACCACTAACCCCATATGATCAATTAAATACAAACTTGCAGGATTTAAACTCTGTTGCTCGGTAATAATTTTCCATGGTAGATTTTTATTGTTGGGACTTCCCATTACAGCCATATCAACCTTGCCTTGGTTTTTACCAAGTGCCACATATAAGTTATTCAGTGCATTGAGTTGTTCGCTGCATGGGGTGTTACATTCGTTTGAATAATTAAGTGCGATAGTCCATTGCTTGGGATTATTTTTCGGCCAATTTTTAAGTTTTATTTCTTGGCTTAAAAACTCGCCATTATTAGTAATTGCAGTAGGCAACCAATCAAACTTTAATGCGCCATATGCCAAAATTAATGGGATAGCGCAGCAACCCACAAACAACAAAAGGGGATTATTTTTCATTATGTGTCCTTTTTTTACTCGCAAAAATAGCCACAACAGCACATGCGGTAGCAATTAAAAACCATTGCACAGCGTAGGCATTATGCTTTTGAGGGCTCATAACAACGGCCTCATAATGAGGTGTTGCAATCTCATCACCAGTACCTTGTCTGTAAGCCATAAAATTAATTAATGATTGCTGGCTTTGAGTGCTCAACATATTCAAGTCGATAGATTGGATTCTTGTAGGTAAGTCGTTATTTGTAGTTTTATCTTCAAGCGTAAAGCTACTTAAGTTATTTTCTTTTATTTGCGCTTTAAGAACAAAAATACCTGTAGGCAGAGTAACCTTTGGCAGTGCATCTCTAGATATAGGCGCTTTTACCCATCCTAAATTAACTAAAATCACTTTTTCTTCGCTGTCTGGCTTTAGTAAAGCAAGTAAGTCGTACCCTACTTGTCCGTTATAAACTTGATTATCTAAAAGCCAATATTGGCTTTGTACAAACCGCCCTTTTAACTCAACCAATACACCAGTTTTGTTCCAGCTATCAGGCAGGTTAAGTAATTGAGACCAGCTCATCACACCACGAGTCTGTTGCTTAGCTATGGCGGTTAGCTGTTGCTGCTTTTGCTCACCTCGCTCCAACTGCCAAAACCCTAATCGCACACACACAAGTACAACAACCACAACCATACAAAGTGTGATTAGTGAGCTAAGCTTTTGTTTGTGCCATAAAACTAACTGCATAAAGGGTCAACTCAGTGATTATTAAAATTATTATCGTACTGTTGTTAATATTTATACTTTTTAACTTATTTAGAGCATTGTTTATTATGGTGTCAGGGAAAACAGGGGGACGACCTATGTCTCACTTTTTAGGTCGTCGCGTATTGTTTTCGGTCGTTGTTTTAGTTGTTGTTATTGCAGCGCTTAAACTTGGTTTTATTAAAGCAAATAATTCGCCAATAAACGCTACAGCACATATACAAATACAAACAAACACAGCCACACCACATCTACAAAGTGCCAATACCAAGCAGCTGCTTGAAAAGCAAAGTGCTTATCTTTAGTAAAGTGTCCTTTTAATATCCGTAAAAATATTACAAATAAAAGTACGGTTCCTAGCGTTACATGCATGCCATGAAAACCAGTCAATAAAAAGAACGTATTACCGTAAATACCCGCATCTAGCGTTAGGTTAAGGTCATTATATGCATGCATGTACTCCTCAACTTGCAGCCCTAAAAAGCAAACACCCAATAAAATAGTAGCGCCTAAAAAAACCTTAAGTGGAGTACGTTTATTGTTTTCCATCGCTACGTGGGCAAAATGCAAAGTAACGGAGGAAGTAAGCAGTATTAAGGTATTTATAAGTGGTAAGCCTTGCCAGCCCATAGCTTGAGTAGTTTCGCCAGCAGGTGTTGAAACAAGCGGCCAAACGGCTTCAAAAGTAGGCCATAATACCTCGTTAGTCATTGCATTATTGCCTGCACCTCCAAGCCAAGGTACCGACAATACGCGTGCATAAAAAAGCGCACCAAAAAAGGCCATAAAAAACATAACTTCAGAAAAAATAAACCAGCTCATACCTTGTCTAAAAGAGCGATCCATTTGTGCTGAGTACAAACCTTGGTCCGATTCACTAATTACATTTTTAAACCAGCTAAACAACATATACACAAGTACAGCAATACCGGCATAAAGCAGATAAACCCCGCTACCACCTTCTTTACCTACACTCATAACTGTTAAGCCTGCCCCTACTGCAATAAAAAACAATGCAACAGCACCTACAATAGGCCACGGGCTTTGTTCTGGTACATAATAATGCTCATATTCTTGATTCATTTTATTTACTCCTAGTTTCACACTAGTTTAAAAAGCTAGTTATTACTTGCCACCAGCTGTTCACTAATATCAAATACGGTATAAGATAAAGTTAATTCTTCAATGTCGCTTGGCAGTGCGGTATCAACATAAAAAAGCAATTTAAATTCAAGTTCTTCCCCTGCTTTTAGAGGTTGCTGATCAAAGCAAAAACAGGCTATTTTATGTAAATACTTTGCCGCTTTACCTGGTGAGACTGATGGTACAGCCTGCATTACTTTATCTAGGTTGCTGTTATTTTTTGCAGTAAACATTACTTCACGCATTGCACCGGGTTTTACCACTACACTGTATTCTTTTGATTTAACTTCAAACGGTGCACCACTTTGTGCGTGAGTAGTAAAGCTAACGCCAACTTCTCGGTTTTGTACTATTTTTGTACTTTGCTCTGCTTGCTCAAGCGAAGGCTTTCCATTAAGCCCTGTTACATCACAAAACACGTCATACAAAGGTACTAAAGCAAAGGCAAAGGCAAACATGCCTATGCAAATAAGTACCAAACGTTTGAGTAGCGGTGCGTGTGTCATTACTTAATTACCGGCGGCGTAGAAAAAGTATGATATGGCGCTGGAGAGTCAACTTCCCACTCAAGGCCTTCTGCCCCTTCCCATACTTTTGCAGGCACTTTATCACCTCCACGCGCGCATTTAATTACCACAGCTACAAACAACAATTGCGATAAACCAAAGGCAAACCCACCAATACTTATGATTGCGTTAAAGTCGGCAAATTGAAGAGCGTAATCGGGAATTCGACGCGGCATACCGGCAAGCCCTACAAAATGCATAGGAAAAAACAGTACGTTCACGCTCACCAGCGATAGCCAAAAATGCCATTTAGCCAATGTGATATTAAACATATTGCCCGTCCACTTGGGCAGCCAGTAATAGGCCCCCGCCATTATCGAAAATACAGCCCCTGTTACTAATACATAATGAAAATGCGCCACTACAAAATAAGTATCGTGGTACTGAAAGTCAGCAGGTGTAATTGCCAGCATCAACCCCGAAAAGCCACCTAAGGTAAACAGCACAATAAACGCAATACTAAAAAGCATTGGCACTTCAAAAGTTATTGAGCCTTTCCACATTGTGGCAACCCAATTAAATACTTTTACTCCTGTAGGTACCGATATAAGCATGGTCGCGTACATAAAAAACAACTCGCCAGCGACCGGCATCCCAGTAGTAAACATATGATGAGCCCATACAATAAAGCTCAATAGTGCTATGGAGGATGTGGCGTATACCATTGAGGCATAGCCAAAAAGTTTTTTACGAGAAAAGGTAGGTACTATTGTAGATATAATGCCAAAGGCAGGAAGAATCATTATGTATACTTCAGGGTGACCAAAAAACCAAAAGATGTGCTGAAACATCACCGGATCGCCACCGCCTGCAGCATCAAAAAAGCTGGTCGCAAAATACTTATCGGTAAGTACCATAGTGACAGCCCCTGCAAGTACTGGCATTACCGCTATTAATAAAAAGGCAGTAATTAACCACGTCCATACAAATAAGGGCAACTTCATCCATGTCATGCCGGGGGCACGTAGGTTCACTATGGTTACAATCACATTGATTGCGCCCATTATTGAGCTAATCCCCATAATATGTACGGCAAATACAAACAATGCAGTATTATCATTACTGTATGTTGTGGACAATGGTGCATAAAAAGTCCAGCCAAATGCAGGGCCCCCACCAGGCATAAATAACGATGCCAATAGGATTAAAAACGCAAACGGTAAAATCCAAAAGCTCCAGTTATTCATTCTTGGCAATGCCATATCTGGCGCGCCAATCATGAGTGGTATCATCCAGTTAGCAAGGCCTGTAAAGGCGGGCATAACCGCACCAAACACCATAATTAAACCATGCACTGTGGTCATTTGATTAAAAAAGTGAGGGTCGACCAACTGTAAGCCTGGTTGAAATAATTCAGCCCTGATCACCATAGCCATTGCGCCACCAATTAAGAACATGGTCAGCGAAAAAATTAAATATAAACTACCTATATCTTTATGATTAGTTGTGTAAAGCCAGCGTTTAAAACCTTTAGCTGGGTGATGAGCATGATGAGCTTCATTGGCGTTAGGTTGTTCTACTATGCTACTCATTAGTTCGCCTCCACTTTGGCATCAAGTGCTGTCTGTATTTGACTCGGTTGAATAACATCACCCGTATCATTACCCCACGCATTACGTTTATAAGTAATAACCGCAGCTAATTGCTTTATAGATAACTGCTTGGCAAAAGCTTGCATTGCCGTACCGGGTCGTCCATGGATAACTACATCAATGTGATCTTTTATATCGCCAAGCACTATCGGACTGCCTTTAAGTGCAGGAAATACACCCGGTAACCCCATGCCCGTAGGCTGATGGCACGCTGCACAATTAGCCATATATACTTGTTCGCCTAAAGTCATTAACTCTTCTTTTGGGAGGGTTTTATCAAGTAATGCGGCATCTGCCAGCGCAGCTTTCTGCTTCGCCTGCTTTGCATCTGCAAGCCATGTTTTAAAATCAGCCTCAGATTTAACGACCACCACAACGGGCATAAAGCCATGGTCTTTACCACACAACTCAGCACATTGGCCTCGGTAAGTACCTTCTTCGTTTATGTTCGTCCATGTTTCGTTTATAAAGCCGGGGTTCGCATCTTTTTTAACTGCAAAATCAGGTACCCACCAAGAGTGAATAACATCATCAGAAGTCATTAAAAATCGTACTTTTTGATTTATTGGCAGTACAAGAGGCTTATCAACCTCAAGTAAGTAGTTAGGGTTTTTATCTGCAAGATTCGCGATTTCATCTTGCGGGGTAGATAAAATAGAGTAGAACTCTACATCTTCGCCCATATATTCATAATGCCATTTCCATTGCGAACCCGTAATTTTAATAGTGAGATCAGCTTTACTGGCATCTTCCATTGCAATAAGGGTTTTAGTGGCTGGTACTGCCATAGCAATTAAAATAACAAACGGAATTGCAGTCCAAAGTATTTCTACTTTAGTGCTTTCGTGAAATTGGGCAGGTACAGCCCCTTTAGATTTACGGTGATGAATAAGTGCCCAAAACATAATTGCGAACACTATCACCCCAATCACACAACATATTATAAATATGGTCATGTGCAGCTGATATACATTATTGCTTATATCGGTTACGCCTTTGCGCATATTGTATTGGCTGTTCGCCAAAACTGAGTGCGAAAAAACACATAATATAAGCCACAAGGTAGAGGTCAGTTTACCCATGTGACGGCTCCTTTGATGCTATTGCGAATGCAAAGCGAAGAGGCATACGGCTTAAACGCCAATTCGTTATTTTTATTTTTTTAGCCAATCTTATTTAATATTGATTGGTTTTGCTGCGCCAACAACGAGTTTGTGTATATTGTGTGTTCTCAAAACTAAAAAGCTGTGAGTTATTATTAGCTCAGCACATTAATAATTAGCTAAAAAACGAACAACAAGCAAGTTTTAGTATAAAAAACAATCAGGTGATATTGAGTAATTAATAAAAAATCAGTAATCAACTAATCAACAGGAAGTTCGAAATATGAGCAAAACAAAGGGGTTTAACGCATTCGGAGGGGGAAAATATAAGTGCAAAAAAATTTACAGCTAAAATAATTAGTTGGCTGTTTACGTCCTATTTTTAGTGCTAATGTTAAAACAAAAATGCGTGCTAAAAAGCACGCATTTATAAAAATAAATTAAAAACTACATCCAATCAGCGTTACGAATAACTCCAACGGCTAAACCTTCTATATTAAAAGATTCATTTTCTAGATCAACTTCAATTGGCGAAAAGTCGTCATTCTCAGCATGCAATAATACTTTTCGGCCTGCTTTTTCAAACCGCTTTACGGTAACATCATCATCAACACGAGCAACTACAACTTGTCCATTTTCTGCAACTTGAGTTTTATGCACAGCTAACAAATCACCATCCATAATACCTATATCTTTCATGCTCATACCGTTAACGCGCAATAAAAAATCCGCAGCCGGTTTAAACATTAATGGATCAATTTTACAATGACTCTCAACGTGCTCTTGCGCCAAAATAGGCTCTCCCGCTGCGACTCGCCCGATAAGAGGTAAACCTAACTGTTCAGGCTCTTCTTCCTCAACAAGTTGAATACCTCGGCTTGCACCTGGTTTCATCTTAATAGCACCTTTTTTAGCAAGCGCTTTTAAATGCTCTTCAGCAGCATTGGCACTTTTAAAGCCTAATGTTTGTGCAATTTCAGCACGTGTAGGAGGCATACCAGTGTCTTTAATAAAAACTTTAACTAATTCGAGAATTTGAGCTTGGCGCTTCGTTAATGGTCGCATACAACTGGTTTTCCATACAGTACATTTAACTGTGAGTATATACAGTTAAATAAAAATCGCAAATTTAAATTAAGCCTTAAAATAGCTAAAGTAATTTCACTTGTGTACATTTCAAAGATATAACTAAAGCTAAGTTTATAAATGATTAAAAATGCAAAGGAGACATTATGAGTATTTGGTACCAGCCCATCACTTTAGAGTTGTGCAAGCAGTTAGAGAAAGGCGTTAACGGCCAAGGTACACTAATGAAAACCATGGGAATTGAAATTACCGAAATTGGTGATGATTACCTCGTAGCAACTATGCCTGCCATACCAGCGCATCATAATCCAATGGGCATGGTGCATGGAGGAGCCAACGTAGTGCTTGCCGAAACAGTAGCAAGTTATGCAGCTAACTTCGTAGTCGACTTCACTCAGTTTTATTGTGTCGGACAAGAAATTAGCGCCAGTCACTTAAAAGCATCTCGTAATGGTACTTTAACAGCCACCGCAAAAGCGTTTCATATTGGTAAGCGTAGTTCAGTCTGGGAAATAAAAATTACTAATAGTCGAAACGAGCTTTGCTGCGTATCAAGAATGACCGCAGCCGTAGTAGAGCGAAGATAATTACTTACTGTTACTTTTCGATTGGGTAAATTGTAATTTCCATACCCGCACCAATAGCAGATATACGTAATAATGTATCTGCATCTAAAGCTTGGTTAAAACACTTAGGCGATGTGCCTGATTCAAAACCAATATCAAACGTTCTACGTGAACAGCTTAACCATTGCTTTAGCGCGTTGCGCGAACACGATTCAATAAGCTCACATATATGGTTTATTGCTTTGTCAGGCGTGTTTACTACACCTGTTGCTTCAATGCGGGCTAATTGACGGTATTCGTCTTTGTCATAATGTAAAATCGTCGCGACTTTTTTCAAGTCTGCCACTAGCAAACTAATATCTTGCTTTGATTCAAGCTCAAGATCTACATTTAAAAATTGAATTTCCGACATTGTTTAGTATTTATCCTCTAATGATTACACCGCAAACTTTAACGCAGTTTTACTTTTATACCAAATCAACTATGTAATATAAGCTGTTTTATATGGTAAATAGATAGTTTTACGCATTCATAGTCCATTATTTAATATTTATCATTTTTAAGTACAAACAATACTTTTTTATAAACTCCATGGCCTGTTGACCTTTGAGGATTAAAATTAAGTGAATTATTGTTTAAAAAAGTATAAAAAATAACCTTGACTTTCATATGCCACCGGTGGCATTTTAAGTGTGCGGGTTAAATACACTGCTTAAAGAGGTGTATTTAAATAAAGCCAAACACACCTCACTCATATTTACGCTTACTTATAACACAAAAAATAAGTGCAAAATCTGAACTGAGTGGCATTACCTAAATTCAGCAGGAACACACAATGAAAACGTCAAAAAGATTCACTCTCAGGCCACTTAATTACATTATTAGTGCATTATTAATTAGCACGACAGCTCAAATCAGTGCTGAAGAAGCCGAACAAACAAATATAAAAAAGAAAAGTGAAATTGAGTTAATCGAAGTTACAGGCTTCAGATCATCACTTAATAAATCGCTGGCTACCAAAAGGTTTGAAGTAAATACCACGGAATCAATTGCAGCCGAAGACATTGGTAAATTTCCAGATTTAAATATCGCAGAGTCACTACAGCGAATCCCTGGTGTCGCAATTTCGCGAGAAGGAGGAGAAGGACGTCAAATTACTCTACGTGGTTTAGGCCCATCTTTTACCCGCTCAACCCTTAATGGTATGGAAGTTCCTGCTAGTACAGATGGGACTGATTCGGGTGGTGGTGTAAATGGCGGCAGAGCATTTGACTTCAACGTTTTTGCATCAGAGCTATTCAATCGCGTTGATATTCAAAAATCACCAACAGCTGCAACCGAAGAAGGAGGTATTGCAGGTACTGTCGATATGTATTCAGCAAAACCTTTTGATTCCCCCGGTCTTCATGTAGCTGCGTCGGCACAGGCAGGCTATAACGATTTAACAGAAGAGACAGACCCTAGAATGGTATTTATGATCAGTAATACATTTGCTGACGATACCTTTGGGGCTTTATTCTCTGTCGCTAAATCAGAGCGCACAGTTCGCCAAGAAGGTTTTGGTACTGTTCGCTGGACAACCCCCGTCAAAGACGGCGGCGGTGTCTATGCTGACACATCAAATACTGACGTTATTGGCACAGCTGATGTGGGAAATTGTGAATTTGAAGGTGAGCAAGTTGATGATGTAAATTGCCTATGGACTCCTCGACTTCCCCGCCCTGATTTTTTTGGTAATGAACAAGATAGATTAGGTTTTACAGGCTCATTACAGTATGCGCCTAACGATGACTTAGTAATTACCTTCGATACCTTGCATTCTACCCTCGACAACAGTCGTACGATGTATAATTTCTTCGAAATGTTCAGAAATACATTTAGCGAGATCACTCCAGACTCTATTACAGTTGCCGAAAATGGAAAACAAATTCAGGCAGGTACATTTAGTGGAGTAAAGTCCCGTGCAGAAAGCCGTCAACAGGTATCTAAAACAAAATTTAAACAGTATGTGTTATCTGGTAAATACCACCTATCTGACTACTTAAAATTAGATGCAATGATCGGCACCGCTGAGTCAAATGCTCGCTCTGAGCAATATCGTTATAATATGACAAGCAATACACCTCATACCGTCTCAATTGATTTTGGAAATAGCGCAAATACTGCAGTGATGGATTATGGCTATGATAATTTAGATGCAAGTTCATTTAATTTAACAGACGGTCGACTTCGTGCTACGGATGTACTCAGAAAAAATGATACTGCCAAATTAGATTTAACTTACGAAACAGACTTTATGAGCATCAAAGGTGGGGTTGCTTATAACGATAGAACAGTAAACTATGATGAATCGCAAATTAATGGATTTCCGGATCAAGAGTCAGCCGTCGGCTTTTCACAATTAATGCCTTTCGATGATTATGGTTCAGGCTATGATGGTACGTTGCCGCAATTTATTGTGGCCGATTTTGATGCAATTGAATCACAACTACTCAATAAAGAGTGGACGGCGCGAAGTGCACAAAGCTGGGAAGTTGAAGAGGAAACCATCGCTGCTTATATTCAATCAGATTTTGAATATGAAATATCTGATATGCTCCTACGAACAAATGTAGGCTTACGTTATGTAAAAACAGAAACAACATCAACGGGCTTTATTCAAAGCGATCCTGTTGAAATTGAAAATAGTTACGATAATGTTTTACCTGTTTTAAATTTAGCACTGGATGCAACGCAAGATGTTGTTGTACGTTTAGGGTTATCCAAAACCATGACTCGTCCAAGCCTTGGCTCACTAAACCCAGGTAACCCATCATTCTCCTATTTAAATGGAACAGTCAGTGCGGGTAATCCATTTTTAGACCCATTCACCTCAACAAATACTGATTTAGGTATCGAATGGTATTTTGATGAAGAGTCGCTACTTGCTTTAACTGGTTTTTATAAAGATATAGGTACTTTCATCACCAGCTCAACTGAGGAAAAATTAGTTGACCCTGCATACTTACCTTTCATTGATAACGATCCGCAATACGATCCATCAAGTGCACTTGACCCAAGAACAACACCCTACACCCATTACGTACCTGTAAATGGCAAGGGAACTGTTGTTAAAGGTATTGAGCTAATATATCAACAGCCATTTAGCTTTTTACCGGGGTTATTAAAAAATACCGGTATTGTTTCTAACTACACTCACGTATCCGCAGGAGAAATAACGGGGCTTTCTAAAAATTCATATAATTTCACACTTTATTACGAAGAAGAAAATTATGGCGCTCGCGTTTCAATGAATAAACGCGATAACTACATTACTGATTATACTGGCAGTAATGGTAATGCTGAAGAAGCAACAACAGGTCCAGCACATTATGACCTTTCTGCTTTTTATAACCTCAATGACAATGTAACCGTAACATTTGAAGCTATTAACTTAACCGATGAATACGAGCGCTTGTATACCACTGGTGACGGAACACTTAATTTACCACGAGAGTATAACCATACTGGTAGGCAATTCTTTTTAGGTATTCGCTATAGTATGTAAGTAAATATCTTAACCAAAGCTCAGGTTAAATAGCTTATACAAAGCTGATAGTTTCCCCGCACTATCAGCTTTTTTACAAAAATAAAAAGAGCAAGTACCAGTAACCATTTCAAGCTAAATTCTAAGTCTTCTTTATCTTTTTTAATCAACAGCTTAAACTAGCCATTCCTGTAGTTCACATATGTGATGGATATGACTCGATTTATTCTGGCCTTATTGGCTTGTTTTTTGTGTGTTTCGGTATCGGCGGAGCAGTTCACCCGTTTTTCTACTGCAAAAAAACACCTTATTAAAACCCTACCTGACAACGCTAAAAGCATCTACTGCGGCTGCGACATTAAAAAAGAAGGTAAAAAACTCGTTCCAGATCCCGCAAACTGTGGTTACGTTCCGAGAAATACGCTTACACGCTCAGGTAAGATAAACGTGCGAGCACTACGCATTGAGTGGGAACACATTGTTCCGGCGTGGGAATTTGGTCATCAACTACAATGTTGGCAAGATGGCGGGCGAAAAAATTGTAGAAAAGTAAGTGCTAAATTTAGAAAAATGGAAGCCGATATAAACAACTTAGCGCCAGCTATTGGCGAAATTAATGCCGATCGCTCCAATTATCGATTTGGCATGCTTAGCGAAAACGCCACACAGTATGGTCGCTGCGAAGTAAAAGTAAACTTTAAACAACGTGTAGTTGAACCGCCTGTTTATGCGCGAAAACGTATAGCCGACACCTATGCTTATATGCAAAGAACCTACGGTTTAAAGATATCAGATAAGCAACAAAAGCTCTTTAATGCATGGCAAAAACAAACGTTTGCAGCGCAAAGTGATACTAAAAAGCTATAATTTAATTGGTTGCGCACTATTGAGTAAACCTTATAGTGCGCGATTAAGTTAGTAGGCTAAATAATTATCTAAAATATGCCCACTTTTAAACGGTATTATAAGTCTTGATGCGGGCCAAATATTTCGTAATGAATATGCTCACTTTTAACACCGAGCCCAAGTAATTGGTTTTTTATAAATGCCATGAACCCCGCAGGGCCACACAAGTAAAAGTCGCCATTACTCAATGGTAGCTGTGCTTGTACTGCGTTTAAGCTCATCAACCCTGTAAAATCAGCGCCCTCTGTCGCTTGATTAAACCACGTTATTGTTTGCAAGTGGTTATTCTGCGCTGTTAGATCATTTAAATATTTTGAAAACGAGTGCTGCTGAGTATTTTCGCAGGCATGTAAATACATAATCTCTTGATTAGAATTATCACTTAATAACGTTTCAAGCATAGCCAGCATTGGTGTTTGCCCAACACCTGCTGAAATGAGAACCACTGGACTTGTGTTATTGCGTAAAAAGAAGTCTCCTGCCGGCGGGTATAACTCAACAATAGTGCCTTGCTCTAATGAGTGTAAATAATTAGACACCATGCCAGGCTTTGGCTGTAGCTCTTTTTTAACACTAATACGGTAGTTTTTAGCGTTACTTTTTTGTGAAATAGAATACTGGCGAATTTCTTCATATTTGGCGCCCTCTGGCTTAACTTTAATACCTAAATACTGCCCTGGTTTATGTGTAATAACAGCTTCGCCATCAACTGGCGTAAGTGTAAAACTCGTTACGAGTGCTGATTCAGCCTGTTTGTTGGTTATTTTAAATTGGCGAGTTCCCGCCCAACCACCGTGTTTATGTTTACTGTGCTCATACAAAGCAGCTTCTTCGGTTATACAAATATCAGCAAGTACGCCGTAAGCTTCGCGCCAAGCGTATTCAACATCGGGAGTAAATTGCTCAGGAATAAGCTCTTTTAATGTACCAATTAAATGCGCACCTACAATAGGGTAATGCTCAGGTAAAATATTCAAGCTTGTATGCTTATGATTAATACGTGTTAGCGCTTCTTTTAATACGGCTAAATTATCAATATTTTGTGCATACGCAGCCAATGCATTAAAAAGTGCAAATTGCTGACGACCTGTATCTTGATTCGCCATATTAAAAATATTTTTAAGCTCAGGATTATGGCTAAATAAACGCTTATAAAAATGATCGGTAACAACCGTACCCGCCTGCGCTAATAACGGAACTGTGCTTTTTACAATCTCAATGGTTTTATCAGATAACATATGTGTTTTCCTATGGGTAAACTAACCACGGCGCCCATCAACACGACGCCGCGTTAATATAGGTGTGCAGTGAATTAAAAATAATGAAAAAGCCACTAGCCACAGCAAAGCACTTATTTGCCAAGCAAGGTGAGGCCCAATAATAAAAGGGAGTAATGAACGAGTAATAGCGGCCACAAGCAAAAACGCAAAAGCAACAGCCATGTAATGAGGAATAGCGAGTGTACGCCCTGTATGACCATGCGATACACGCGTCATCATTGCTAAAATCATCATACCTATTGTGCCAATAGTGATTAAGTGCAGCGCATCTTTAAATTGTATTGCACTGCTATAAAAGCTTATTGCCACCAGCATCAAACCAACACCTAGAGCAAGGTACGAAAAATGCAAAGACCATAACAACGGCACTCTCAATACCTTGCTATCCCACCAACAACCAGCCCTGACCAGATGAAGCACTGCAACCGTTGCAACAACTAACGCAGGATTAATCGTGTTCAAAAACAACTTGTTGATAAAAAATAAAGTGATAGCCACAATAGATAAATACATCACCGCTTTATCTATTTTAGGAGTGCGAACTTGCTCGGTTAAACCCAGACCTTTAGCGGTAAAAAATGGTAAAACGCGACCCGCAACAATGCCTACTAGTAAAGTAATAACCAGTACTGCGGTATCAACCACACCAAGTGCAAGTTGCATGTTTTTCTGTAAAATGAGTATTAAATACAATACATTGAGCCCACAAAGCACCGCTAAAATAGCTAAAAATGGATAGTTACTTTTGCTATTGGCTTTTAATAACATATTAGCCAACGCGGCTATGGCGCCTAACCACCAAATAACTTGTAATGTAAGTGCAGCATATAAATTAAAATGAGCAATATCAGGCAGTACTACAAAAAAGGCTAAGCGCGCTGCAAGCCATATAAACGTAAGCCACATAAGGGCTTTGCCACTTATGCTCGGTACGCCTGTCCATGTTTGTGCAGCGGTAAGTAAAAAGCCAACAGCTACAACTCCTGCAAAGCCAAACAGCATTTCGTGAGCGTGCCATAATGTCGCAAGTATCGATAAGTGCCAACTTGCATGGCCTGTTAAAATAAGTAGCCAATACCCAACTGACAAAAATGCCAATAAGCCACCGCCTAAAAAGAAAGGTCTAAAAGCGAGCATCCATAACGGCCATTGAGATACTTGATGAATAGCAACGCGTGCTGGCATTGGCTCAGTTAAGTTTATAGGGCGCATTATCGTACCTCCTGCCCTAAACCATGTTGTGCAACACAGCGCAGTACGTAACTTACTTTTAAAATAGCAGCAATAACAATAGTGCCAATATGAGCTGATACTTGCACCGCCATGGAAAAGTACTCTGCAAACGGGTAGCTAATTAAAATACTTGCCGTAATACACACTAAACTCACAGCCAATGCAGTATTGGCAGCAAATAATACGGTTTTGTACAGTGAACTAAACTGTGTTTGATTATTTAAATTATTCAGCATTAGTGTGTTCATGGCGATCTCTGTAACTAACTACGTTACTTAGCTATTACACATACTGTGCCAACAAATTTAATTAATTAAATTCAACAAGTTAAATTAAATCACTTTACAGTGTGAGTCTTTATGACCTACTATAAATTAACTCATAAAAACACAAATAGGTCATTTTGACGTGAACCAGCAATTCAACCTTACACAAGTTGCTCTAGAGCTTGCTCAAAGTACACTGCACGAGCATAGTTTTGATCAATTACTAGCAACGGTTGAGCGGGTGATTCCTAGTGATGCAAGTGCGTTATTAGTGCTTCAGGGCGAGCAATTAAAACCACTGGCAATTAAAGGATTAATGCCCGACAGTTTAGGCAGACGATTTAAAATAGCAGAGCACCCTCGCCTAGAAGCTATTTGCAAAAGCACACTCGCGCTTCAATTTGCGCACGACTGCCCACTACCCGATCCATACGACGGATTACTATTAGCTAAAACCGGCGACATACCAGTACATGCATGTTTAGGTTTACCTCTTTATGATAAAAACGCGCTACTTGGCGTACTTACGTTTGATAGCCTTAACGCCAATGCATTTAACAGCATAAGCGCTGATACACTCAATACCTTACAAACGCTGTGTAGCGCGCACTTTAAAACGGCCTTAGAACTTGCCCATTACAAACAGCATGCACAGCACTCAAGTGCATTAGTACAAGAACTAAATCGTGAAGCATTAACACGTGACGGCGGTGAAATTATTGGTCAAAGCCCGCTAATGCAAACACTTAAAAACGAAATTAAACTCGTTGCAGCATCTAACTTTAGCGTGCTTATATTAGGTGAAACAGGGGTAGGGAAAGAACTTGTTGCACGTAATATTCACTTAAATTCAGCTCGCAAAGATCAACCGCTTATTCACTTAAATTGTGCATCGCTTCCCGAAAACCTTGCTGAAAGTGAATTTTTTGGTCATGCGAAAGGGGCTTTTACAGGCGCACTAAATTCGCGCCAAGGTAAATTTCAATTAGCTGATGGCGGCACGTTATTTTTAGATGAAATTGGCGAACTACCCCTTGCCATGCAAAGTAAACTATTACGAGTGCTACAAAGTGGCGAAATACAAACGGTGGGTGAAGACACGCCAAAATACGTAGATGTACGCGTAGTTGCTGCCACTAACAGAAATTTAAAAGAAGAAGTAGCTCAAGGTCGCTTTAGAGCCGATTTATACCATCGCCTCAGTGTCTACCCTATTACTGTGCCACCACTTAGTAAACGCGAGCACGACATAACACTCTTAGCTGGTTATTTTATCGAGCAAACAGCCCGTAAATTAGGGATAAAACAATTAAAACTAAGCCCTGAAGCGCAAGTATTGCTTAATCAGTACAACTGGCCAGGTAACGTGCGCGAGCTTGAACATGTCATTAGCCGCAGCGCCCTTAAAGCAAAACAAAGCCAATGGCAAAATCCAATAATAACCATTACAAGCGAGCACTGTGATTTAACCCCGAGTGCGCTGCAACCCCCTATAGCAGCGAGCCAAAGTACAACCAACACCTTAATCAACCAACCTTTAAAGCAAGCTGTAGAATCGTTGCAATACAACGTAATTACTGAGCAATTAAAGAAGCATAACTACAACTGGTCAGCAGCAGCAAGAGTACTTGAATTAGATAGAGCTAACTTAGTACGCTTGGCTAAACGCCTAGGGATAGAAGTAAAAAAAACACTATAATCATTTAAAACGCTGCTAAAACTATTGATTAGCAGCTAACTCACTAAAGTGTGTTTTTAACAACCCAGCAAAAGCTTGTACTTTAGCAGTACGATGCACTAAGTGATGCGTGACTAACCATACATCGGTAGGCCAGCTTAACTCACTGTGTAATATAGGCACTAAATCAGGATATTGCGCCGCTACGTCATGCTGCAATCCGCCAATGCCTAGCCCTTTAATTATTGCACGAGTCGCTTCTGCGGTTTCAGATACTCGCAGCTTTATTTGCGATGCGGGAATATGTTCATCAGCCCACGCAAAATAAGGCACGCGGGCATTAAAACCTGCCACACCCGATACAAAATTATGCTGTTGTAAATCACTTAATAATTTAGGCATGCCGTATTTATTAATATAACGTTTATTAGCGTATAAGCCCGATGAAAGCTGGGCCAAATGTTGAGCAATATAATCGCCTTCATCAGGCCTTGGGCCTGCACGCACAGCAATATGTGCTTGCCCGTGATCGAGCCTTAGCCTTTTTTGTTCTAAAATAACTTCTAACTGCACCTGCGGGTGTAACGCTTGAAACTGCTCACACACATCGCCAAGTATATCCATAAAACCGCTTACCGTAGTTAACAACAAACTCCCTCTAAGTGTACTGTCTGCCGAAGCAATATCGTTATGAAGCTGCTCTAACGAACTATGAATAGTCTGCGCCGTTGCAAATAACTTAGTGCCAATTTCAGTTACTTTGTAGCCACGCGCATGGCGATGAAAAAGCCGTGTATTCAAGTTTTTTTCAAGATTATTAATTCGTCTAAGCACTGTGCTGTGGTGTACATTAAGCTCTTCTGCTGCCGCTGTTAACGTGCCTAAACGTGCTACTTCAAAAGCAACTTTAACGTCTTGCCAATCTTCAAACTTTATCGCCATGCTGCCTACCTTTTACTTATGTGCATATACGCACATAAGTGTTGCGTTTATTGGGGTTTTCTACAAGCAAAATTTTGCTACATTAGCCATGAAACTTAAAACATTAAAAGGCCACTACCATGTCAGCACCAAAAATTATCGCTCTAGCAGGAAGCCTTCGCCAAGAAAGCTTTAATCAAAAAATTATTAATGAAGCAGCACGTTTTGCTCTACAAACAGGTGCTGAAGTAGAAGTAATAAAGCTAAACGAATTAAACATCCCACTATTTAACGAAGACATAGAAGCGCAAGGCACACCAAGCGATGTACAGCTTTTAAAAGACAAGCTACGTACAGCCGACGGTATTTTACTAGCAAGCCCAGAGTACAACGGCTCTATTACCGCAGCACTAAAAAACGCCATTGATTGGGCATCGCGCACAGAACAAGGTGCTGTTCCTGCTTTTCGTAATAAAGTGGTCGCTTTGTTTGCAGCATCGCCAGGTGGGCTTGGTGGATTACGAGGTTTAAATCATGTGCGTGATATATTAAGCGGCATTGGTTCATTAGTGCTTGCCGATCAGCTTGCTGTACCCGCTGTACACTCTTTGTTTGATGAAAATGGGCAAATAAATGAACCTGTAACAGCTGAAAAAGTATCAGCCCTTGCTCATCAATTAGTAAGCGTTGCAAGTAAGTTAAAATAACTTGCACGCCCGCTTACTTACTTTGTCGCCGCTATTTTTGCGGCGATAAAATCGGTATGCGTTACATATAAAAGCCCTGCGACTTTACGTATTACGTAGTCTTCTTGGGGATCTATTTCCCCATCGGCATACGCTAAGCGCCATAATAGTTCTATTATTTCTATTCGCTGTACCGCGCTGCAATGCTCATTAATCTGTTTTGAAAACTGAAAGTAATCTATCGCACCATCCAAACTACTCGCCGCATTAGTAGTGAGCTCATCAACTTCGATATCTGTTAAATTAAAGTACTTTTTTAAGGTTACAGTCAGGGTTTGTTGTTCATCATGTTCAAGCTTGGTGTCGGCACGCATTACTTCAATAAGCAATGCAGCCACAGCTGTTTTTAAATCGTGTGGCTCTATACTTGGCTCTTGATCATCGAATACTGCAAAAAGCTGTTTTATTTGTTTGAACATCACGTTATCCCTTTTTGGGTGTTAGACTGAATATAAAGAAATCGAACTTGTATAAGTAATTAATGGGTATAAAGTTCGCAAATTAAAGGATACATTTTTATGAAAGGATTAAACTCCCCACGCTTCACTATAGGTGCGATACTGGTGGCCCTTTCGAGCGCAAATACAGCCTTTGCTGAAAAAGCCGAAACAGAAAAACTCTACGACTTTGACAACAAAGTGCATTACTACCAAACAAAAATTGGCGAAGACAATTATAAAATAAAAATTAAGTCTGACGATTACAAACACTTTTTCAACCAAAGCGTATTTTTATTACGCCATGCTGAGCGCTTATGTCGTGGCAACACCTTTATGTTGAAAGTGCTTGAAGGCGTGCAAGAATATGAACGTTTTCCAACTAAGCCACGCGCCTATCAACCAGATTTAAGTGTTTTACTACAATGCGAAACTAAAGAAGATACAAGCAAGGGCAAGTAACCTTAGTCTTTATAACCCCAAGGTGCTGATGGTGGAGTAATCGGCTGAGTTAAATCAAAATCCACCTTAAACTCACGTCCTTGGCGAATTAATCGATAAGTAAATACTTCCGGGTAAATATACATTTGCCATGTATTACCTACAGACTGTGCAATGCCTTGTTTTACAAATAACTCTTTAGAGTACTGGTCTGCTGGAAACGACTGCATTTGTGCAAACCCTGCATCAAGCGTATGGCCACCATACATAGTTGATGCGTCGTCGCTGCCATCTTTATGACGATGATCGTGCTTTAAACTCAAGCCACTTCCCGTTTTTGTTATGATCCATGTACGTGATGCATCATCACCCACGTGAAACGGTACTTGTAGCTCAGTGTCGGTACATTTACGAACATGCATAACCAGTTTTTTATTCTCAAATGAACTTGGCCCTTTTGCATTATCTACACTTACTTTACCCTCAAACGCTTTACCACAATGCGCGGCAATACTATTAAAAAAGGCATCCTGATTAGGAATAGACACCAAAGGTGCAGGGCGTGCAAAGGCTGTTGATGTGGCAAGTATTAGAGTTGCTGCCGTTAATAATTTCATAGCAAGTTCCAAAAAATATTTAATGAAGTAGATTAACGGTTTCTCATTGATAAAGGAAATTTAATAGATTAAAGGTGTATAACACAGCTAACGTTGAATGCCTTCATACGAGTTAAACCTGAACTTATGATTTAACAAATAGCTATAGTCGTGTCAAAACACCTCTCAATAGTGCTAAAGCGATTGCACCCAAAATTGACACATGGGGGGAAAAATCTTATGATTAAAATTCGAGCAAAAAGGATATCACTATTAATTTAATGGATAAAAACAATGATTAAATTTTTTTTTACTATAGTTATCATGTTGGCACTACTCCCTCATAAGCTAATGGCGAATGATGCGAGGGTATTTTATTTCAACTCAGCTAATGGCGATGAAATTAAAGCAATTGCAAAAAGGGATGCCTCAGGGATTATGCAATATACTTTCACTGTTCCTGAAAATACTAACCCTTATAACGCTTTTTACGATTTTGTATTTTCAACTATGAATCAGGAAAATTACGAATACTTTGAGCTTAGGCCATGTTTTGATTGTCACGAAAACTACTCATTTGAAGAAAATGCTAATACAGAAAATAGCAAATTACTTTCACGTAATGAGCCTGTTGTAGAACGTAGAACAATAAAAAGCAAGCGAGACTTGGCCAATACCCTTTTGGAAAGTATTGCAAATAATTTAGGCACTAGAAGTGTTAATGCTGTTTTTGATGCTGCCACACAGAATCAAACAAGTGAATCAAGTCAATTTCAAGTGATCACTGTCGGTAGCGACAGAAAGCCCGTTGGTCTATGTCTAATAACTCAATCATCATGTGACACCATGAACGACGTATCCGCAATGTCTCTAGGAGGCAGTCAATTTGGTTTTGAAATTAGTAAAGTTTCTGAAATGGATCGCTGGGAAAGAGTCAGAGAAATTGAAGCTGCAATCGAACGATATGCCAGAAGTAAGCGATACCAATGCAAAGTTGTTGTTACCAATAGCGGTAACGGTGATGTAAGACAAATAGTTTGTTTTCCATCATACTAGCGTAATGAAACGCGGCCTTAACCGCGTTTCGGTGACACCAATAAAATCTAAGCAACTTAATAAACGCTCTTTTACGTCTTTACGAATACCAACACTAATTGGCCAGACTTATCGCTTGTTAGTGTTTGGTTTTTAGGCAAGGCAGAGCCTATGTAGTGTGGTTATTCCCCATAAATAGGCGATAACGCAGCATAAATACCAATTGATTTAGGGGAGTTTAGTTGCATCTCTATTCTTTATTGTTTTTATTAACAATCCGAAAGTAACAGAAGTATTATTTCTCCACAAATAAAACGAAATTAACGGCTGCTATCAATAAGCTTTTCAAACAAAGCGGCTTTTACAACCACTAAGACTAAAGGATAACAACCTGCCATTAACACTATTTCCCGCTATAAACAGTGATAAAACTCCTTGAAATAAAAACCAAGACATTGATTTGTAATAACTTTAAATCATTTTGTGTAGTTTTATAATTTTTAACGTAAAGCTGATTGTCAGATTAACTGTATTAAAAACAACCATGCACGACCTTTTGCCTATACATAGCAGCCCAAAAGCTGATCTACCCTGCATGTTCAATATTCATTTGCTTTAACAAAAGCCGTATTTATTTGATTAAGCAACAATGTTGCAGGAGAACGCATGCAAACTACACCACCCGGTGATGCACCATCAAACACGCACAAGAATGCTCAAAGCTACGAGCAGCTTCACAAACCGAGTTCAGAGTTTAATACTCGCGACGAGTATCTCGAACATGAATTACAGATTATGCAGCCTAAACGCTGGCGTCCTAATTTACCGTTTAGAGATTACCGATTTGAATTTGAAGACACCATTCCAGCAATGGCGGGCACTATTGGTAAAGTCGTTATGGTGGGGGCTATTGCGGCAACATTTGCAGCACCTCTTGGTTTAAGCGATGCGTTTGTTTTAGAAAATGTGCGCTACGAATTACTCATTGTTTCTATTTTTATCATCTTATTCTCAGGCTTTATTTTACCAACAGCCAACTTAGCTGGTACTCACGGCCCGCTTATTCCGTTAATTCCTATTGTTGTTGCAGCTGGCGGCCACCCTATGGCGTTTGGCTTACTCATTGGTGCCTTTGGCTTTATTTTGGCCATAACCAAGGGAGGAAGTATGCTCGCGCGCCTAACCAGTAAAGGTGTATGTGGCGGGCTGCTCATTTATTTAGGCTTTATTGGTACTATTTCGCAGGTTAAAAAGCTGTTTGCCTGGGCTGAGGCCATTGATATGGCGCATATTGCGTTTATTGTTATTTTAGCCACCATTTTATTGTATGCGCTATTAGAGCACTTTAAAAAGCGCTGGTTAGCTGTGCCGTTAAGCTGCCTTATTGGTGGCGTGGTTGCCTTTGCTTTAGGTGCACCGTTTGAGTTTCATACTGCTCCGGGTTTACCAAATATGAACCCAGCTTATTGGTGGGGTGAAAACACGGGCTGGATGCTTGGCCTGCCAACACTTGAAAGCTTTGTGGTTGTACTCCCATTTGCAGTGCTCGCCGTTGCTATGTGGTCACCAGATTTTTTAGGTCATCAAGTATTTCAAAAAATAAGCTATCCGCAACGTACTGAAAAAGTACAAATGAATATCGACGACACCATGCTGAGCGCATCGGTTAGACAAACATTTGGCTCACTTGCCGGTGGTGCTAACTTTACCTCATCGTGGGGAACCTACATTGTACCTGCTGCTATTGCTAAACGCCCTATTCCGGCTGGCGCTATTTTAACTGCATTATTTTGTATTATTGCTGGTTTATGGGGTTACCCTATGGATTTAGCCATTTGGCAACCTGTGCTTTGTGTTGCGCTTATTGTAGGAGTGTTTATTCCGCTACTTGAAGCTGGCATGGAAATGACGCGCGAAGGCAAAACAACGCAATCAGCCGCTATTGTGGTGTTTGCCTCAACCTTGGTTAATCCGGCTTTTGGTTGGTCGCTTACTATGTTACTTGATAATCTAGGGCTTATTGGCTGTAAAGAACGTAGCGCTGAGCTAACTAAAATGAGCCGCTGGGTGATTCCACTTATTATGTTTGTGCTACTTACCACTGTAATGGCAATTGTAGGCATGTTACCTGGTATACCTGCGTTAATGGCTGACTTTAGACATTAAGCCTTAGGTACTGAACCTAATATTTACCCACAAAAAAGCACGGCAATTGCCGTGCTTTTCAATACGTGATTTTACTATACAGATTAAACAATTACTGCCAAGGGCGCTCAGCTGCTAGTTGTTTTTCAAACGCATCAATCTGTGGGTTTAGTGTTTCGGTTACACCAATAAAATCTAAGCCACTTAATAAGCGCTCTTTTACGTCTTTACGAATATCAAAACTAATTGGCGCAAACTTACTACTTGTTAGTGTTTGATTTTCAAGGTCGATTTCAATGTTAATATCGTCGTGCTGCTCGCTAAGTACAAACAATTGCTCAAGCGTGTCGGCAGGTAACGCTATGGCTAACATTTGGTTGTTACCACAGTTATTAAAGAAAATATCTGCAAAGCTTTCAGCTAAAATAACTTCAAAACCATATTGCTTAAGTGCCCATGGCGCGTGCTCGCGAGATGAGCCACAACCAAAGTTGTCGCGCGTTAATAATATTTGCGCGCCTTGGTAGCATGGGCGATTTAAAATAAAGTCAGGGTTTGGCTCACCGTTATCTAGGTAACGCCAATCATAAAACAAGGCAGCATCAAAACCTTCGCGGCTAGTTGATGTTAAAAACTGCTTAGGAATAATTTGGTCAGTATCTACATTGTTTTTATCAAGTGGAGCCATTAAGCCACTAAAAAATACGCTCATTATGCTTCTCCTCTAATATCAACAAAGTGACCATGTATTGCAGCGGCTGCAGCCATTGCAGGGCTAACTAAATGGGTACGCCCGCCACGACCTTGGCGACCTTCAAAGTTACGGTTAGAAGTAGATGCACAACGCTTACCTGCTTCTAGGCGGTCATCGTTCATCGCTAAACACATAGAACAACCTGGTTCGCGCCATTCAAAGCCTGCGGCTTTAAAAATATCGGCTAAGCCTTCGTCTTCTGCTTGTTTTTTAACTAAGCCAGAGCCCGGTACAATTAACGCCTCTATGCCGGCTACAACTTGCTTGCCTTCAACAATTTTTGCCGCAGCACGTAAATCTTCAATGCGGCTATTAGTACATGAGCCAATAAAGACTGTATCTACTTTTGCGCTTGATAATTTATCGCCCGCTTTTAAGTCCATGTATTTAAGTGCGCTGCGAATAGCATCGGCTTTAATTAAATCTGGCTCTTTATCTGGATCGGGTATGCACTCATCAACACCAATTACTTGCTCTGGGCTTGTGCCCCAGGTAATTTGTGGTTGAATGTCGTCAGCATTTAGCTCAACAACTAAATCAAAGTGTGCGCCTTCATCCGTTTTTAAGGTTTCCCAATATTCAACGGCTGCATCAAAATCTGCGCCTTTAGGTGCAAACGGACGACCTTTTAAATAATCATAAGTAATTTGGTCAGATGCAATTAAACCTGCTTTTGCACCCATTTCTATGCTCATATTACATAGCGTCATACGGGCTTCCATTGAAAGCGCTTCAATGCCTGCACCACAAAATTCAGCTACATAACCTGTGCCACCAGCGGTACCTAACTTGCCAATTACCGCCATAATTAAATCTTTAGCCGTAACTGTTGGACGCAATACACCGTTAATTTGAATTTTTAACGATTTCGCCTTTTTTTGCTGTAGCGTTTGCGTTGCTAATACGTGCTCAACCTCAGACGTACCAATACCATGCGCTAATGCGCCAAACGCACCATGCGTAGAAGTATGGCTATCGCCACATACAATGGTTGTGCCTGGCAAAGTAATACCTTGCTCTGGGCCCATTACGTGCACAATGCCTTGGTTAATTGAGTTTAAATCGTAAAGTACAATACCAAACTCTTTACAGTTTTTATCAAGCGCCATTAATTGGTTTTTAGATACTTCGCTTGCGGCATCAAGTGATCGGCTCTTAGTCGATACGTTATGATCCATGGTTGCAAAGGTTTTTTCTGGGCAACGTACAGTACGGTTTTTTTCACGTAGACCTGCAAAGGCCTGCGGAGAAGTAACTTCATGCACTAAATGGCGGTCAATATAAAGTAAGTCGGTTTGCTCATTTATGCTGGCAACGGTGTGTGCTTGCCAAATTTTTTCGTATAACGTTTGGGCCACTTGCTAATTCCCTAATCTGTTTGAATTGCAGCATAACGGTGCTGCAACTTTAATATGTTATTAAATGCGTGAAACGATGGCTGCTGCCACATCGCTTGTGCTGTAACCTGCATTTGGATATATATCTGGTGTGCCAACGCCTGCTTCTACGGCTTCTGCTACTGCTTTTTCAATGGTGCGTGCAGCTTCGTCTTGCCCTAGCGAGTAACGTAGCATTAATGCGGCACTTAAAATTTGTGCTATTGGGTTTGCAACGCCTTTACCTGCAATATCTGGTGCTGAACCGCCTGCTGGCTCGTACAATCCAAAACCCGATTGATTCAAGCTTGCCGATGGTAATAAGCCCATTGAGCCTGTGATCATGGCGCACTCATCTGACAAAATATCGCCAAATAAGTTATCGCAAAGTAATACATCAAATTGGCTAGGCTGCTTAACTAACTGCATAGCGGCGTTATCTACGTAAATGTAATCTAAGCTTACTTCTGGGTAGTCTTTGCTTACTTCGGTTACTACTTCGCGCCATAATACGCTTGATGCTAATACATTGGCTTTATCAACAGAGGTAACATGGTTACTACGTAGTTTTGCAGCTTCAAAAGCAAAGCGTGCAATACGTTCAATTTCTTTTCGTGAGTATGTTTGCGTATCAAATGCAAACTCTTCTGCGCCTTCACCACTGCGGCCTTTTTCACCAAAGTAAATGCCGCCAGTTAGTTCGCGCACACATAAAATATCAAACCCTTTTTCGCTGATATCAGCGCGAAGTGGCGACGCTGCACTTAATGCAGGTAATAACTGTGCAGGGCGTAAATTACAAAACAAACCAAAGTGCTTACGAAGCGGCAATAACGATGCGCGCTCAGGCTGCTCGTTTGGTGGTAAGTTTTCCCATTTAGGACCGCCTACCGAACCAAATAAAATAGCGTCTGAGTTTTCACACGCAGTAAGTGTACTCTCTGGTAATGCTTTACCAAATTCGTCAATGGCTGCGCCGCCAATTGCATAATGCTCGCGGTTTAGGGTAAAACCAAACTTATTGCTCACAGCATCAAGTACTTGCTCTGCTGCTGCCATTACTTCTGGACCAATACCGTCGCCAGCTAATACCGCAACGCTGTAGTTTGTTTTACTCATCCTGCTTTCCTTTGTTGTTTTAAATCAGACACTTTTTGTGCACGATAAATTAAGTTATAAACACGGATCATGGCGCGTACCGACGCTTCAACCACATCCGCTGCAATGCCCGCACCGTGGTAAGGTCGGCCATCGTATTTAGCTATAATATTTACTTGGCCTAATGAGCTTGCACCTTGACCTGTCGCTTCTAAGTTATATTCAATCATTTCAACGCTCATACCAGTTAAGCGTTCAATGGCTGCAAACGAGGCTTCTACTGGACCATTACCTGTCGCGGCTTCTTGTTTAGCTTCGCCATCAATGCGCATTCCAATCGTAGAACTTGCTACCGATTGTGAGTTAGAGGCTGAGTTAACAAATTCTAATTGGTATTTTTCGTCTTTGTCGTTAATTTGATTAAAGTAAATCATCGCCTCAAGGTCGTAATCGTATACGGTGCCTTTTTGGTCAGCCAATTCAATAAAGCTTTTGTATAAGCCATCCATATCGTAATCAGATTTTTGATAGCCTAACTCTTCTAGGCGATGCTCAATAACATGACGACCCGAACGCGAAGTCATATTTAATTGGTTACTTGGCACACCAACGCTTTCTGGCGACATAATCTCATAAGTATTTTGCGCTTTTAATACACCGTCTTGGTGAATTCCTGAACTATGTGCAAAGGCGTTTTCGCCAACAATCGCTTTATTTGGTTGTACTGGCATATTACAAATTTTAGCCACTTGACGAGATGCGCGGTAAATTTCTTCACTTTTAATATCTGTGTATACTTTTAAGTGGTCTTTGCGCATTTTCATGATCATCGCCACTTCTTCAAGCGAGCAGTTACCAGCACGCTCACCAATGCCATTAATAGTACACTCAATTTGGCGTGCACCCGCTTGTACAGCGGCTACAGAGTTTGCTACAGCTAAACCTAAATCGTTGTGGCAATGCACACTTAAGCGCGCTTTATCAATATTTGGCACGTTATTCATTAAATGGCGGATCATCGCGGCGTATTCGTCTGGCGTTACAAAACCAACGGTATCTGGCAAGTTAATCGTTGAAGCTCCGGCGTTAATTGCCTGCTCAACAATTTTACATAAATCCCAATGCGGCGTACGACCGGCATCTTCACACGAAAACTCAACATCATCAGTATACTTACGTGCCAATTTAATTGATTTAACAGCCATTGCCGTTGCATCGTCTAAGCTCATACGTAATTTATGTTCAAGGTGCAAAGGGCTTGTAGCAATAAAAGTATGAATACGGCTTTGCTGAGCTGTGCGAAGTGCTTCGCCACAGGCTTCAATGTCTTTGGCAACAGAGCGTGCTAAACCACAAATAATCGGACCTTTTACCTCGGTTGCAATACGTTGCACCGAGCGAAAATCAGCAGGGCTCGAAACCGGAAAACCCACTTCCATCACATCCACATTCAAGCGGCTAATTGTATGCGCTAATTGAATTTTATCATCTTCAGTAAGGCTTGCTTTAAGTGCCTGTTCGCCATCACGTAAGGTGGTATCAAAAATCCATACTTTATCTTGCTCTTGCATAACTGCCCCTCATTCCTATGTTACCCAAATTTCAATTAATCCCAGCCGCGAGATAAAAAAAACCCCGCAATTGCGGGGTTTTTAGTGTTCAACTCGATGCAAACACACTAATCCCCGCTCACTGACCATAGCAGTAAGAGGTTAAGTTTTAGTGTAATTAAACGAATAATATGCATCTTGTTTTCTTGTGTGTGTGTTCAGTGAAGCCTATTTTTAACATTACAAAGCGATGGAAGCAAGCATAAAAATTCCACAAAACAGATTTAAAAATGATTCAATTGGGTTTTTTAATTCAAACCAGATGCTTATTGAGAATTAAAATAACAAATACGCGACTAGTGACGCTTAAATTAATAAGCACTACAATATACCGTGCTTATATTAACTTTTTGCAATTTTTTTAAGCTATGCTTCTTTACTCGTTTCTCTTACGTAATGCCCGGCTCCACGAGTAATATAACGCAGCTGCCAAATAACGCGCTCAATTAATTCGTCGCGTTGCAATCCTTCTATATCGAGCGCTTCTGCACCCGCATTAAATACGAGCGTTACCATAGATTCCGCCTGAATATAGGCATGCATAGCGTTGCACTTAGTTTCACTTTCTAAATAATGAGCCAACTCTAAAATAAAATGTTTTACCTCGCGCGCTACTGCGGCTCTAAATGCTTTAGAAGTCCCAGAGCGTTCTCGCAGCAACAACCTAAATTGGTTACTTGAGTTATCAATAAACTCCATAAAAGTAACCACTGAGGTATTTATAACACTGCCGCCATCGTTCGCTATTCGTCTACGAGCTTGGCGCATAAGTTGGCGAAGGGTTAAACCCGCTTCGTCTACCATGGTTAAACCTAGCTCATCCATGTCTTTAAAATGACGATAAAAAGACGTTGGGGCAATACCGGCTTCTCGTGCTACTTCGCGTAAACTTAAATTCGAAAAACTATGATCAGCACTCAGCTGATTAAATGCCGCTTGAATTAACGCCTGTCGTGTTTTTTGTTTCTGTTGCGCTCTAACACCCGACATCAACAGCTCCCTGAATTATTTTATATGAATATTTAGTGATATTAGCTCAATTGTACAGTCTAATACTTGACGACAAGAGTTTGAAATACTATTTTAGCTTACAGTTGTACGCTGAGATTGAGAATTATGAATAAACCACCGATTATTTGGACAAACGTCCTATTTTTTAGCCTAACCTTTTTGGCGGCTGCCACACTTGTACCTTGGTACGCCATTAGCTACGGATTTACCAGCGCGCATTGGATTGCTTTTGTAGGCTGCATGTTTTATGCAGGCTTATCAATTACTGCCGGCTACCATCGATTATGGGCACATAAAACCTATAACGCACACCCTGCAGTTGAATTTATTTTTGCGCTTGGCGGTGCTTTTGCACTGCAAAACAGTGCATTGCATTGGAGTAGCGATCACCGTATACACCACGGTCAAGTTGACGACCCAATAAAAGACCCTTACGCGGCGACCAATGGTTTTTGGTATAGCCATATCGGGTGGATGTTACGTGACTACCAAGGCGATAGCTACGGTGATTATAGTAATTGTCGTGATTTACAGCGCAATAAAATAGTTATGTGGCAACATAAACATTACTTAAAGCTTGTGATTGCTATGAACGTAGGCTTGCCTCTTATACTTGGTTTATTGGTTGGTGATGTGTGGGGGATGTTAATTCTTGCAGGTTTACTACGCTTAGTACTGAGTCAACACTTTACCTTTTTTATAAATTCGGTTGCACATATTTGGGGCTCTCGCCCATACACCGAAAAAAATACGGCACGTGATAACGGCTTTTTAGCGTTATTTACTTATGGCGAGGGGTATCATAACTTCCACCATATTTTTGCAAGCGACTACCGTAACGGTATTAAATGGTTTCATTACGATCCAACAAAATGGATGATTCGCTCTTTAGCAGCTGTTGGTTTAGCCAATAAGTTAAAGCGTACTCCTGTTGAACGTATAGAAAAAGCGAAGGCCGAAACGCTCATGAGCAAAACGCAAACGCGTCTTGCAAAATTGCCTTTAGCACAAGATAAGATTACATTATTACAACAAGAGTACGATTTACTGCTGAAAAAACTGCAAAATTATTGTTCACTACAAAAACAAGTGTTAGAAGTTAAAAAAAATAACATGGCAAAGCAGTGTGAACGCTCAGCATTAATGGCACAATACCATGAGTTGGAAGCCGCCTGGGAAAATCAAAAACAGGCTTGGCTAGCACTTAATGCGAGGTTATTAAAAGCCTCTTTTAATTAATTTAGGAGTGGCTGTGGCCAAACAACCAGAACAAAAAAAAGTACCCGTGACATACCAATATGATGCAATAATTATTGGCACGGGTCCTGGCGGTGAAGGTACCGCCATGAACCTTTCAAAAAACGATAAAAAAGTAGCGGTTATTGAACGCCAAGAATCAGTTGGTGGCGGTTGTGTACATTGGGGAACAATTCCTTCAAAAGCGCTTCGCCACTCTGTTAGCCGCTATATTGAATACAAAGCAAATCCGTTATTCAATGTTGGTGAGCGCCCTAGCCGCTTAACATTTCCTGATATTTTACGTCACGCAAGTTCTGTTATTTCTAAGCAATCTAATTTACGTAGTAGCTTTTACGATCGCAACCGCATTCATATGTTTCAAGGTGATGCGAGCTTTGTAGATAAGCACACAATTGAAGTAAAACGAAATGATGGTTCAACTGAGCGACTGACTGCTAAAACGATTGTTATAGCAACGGGTTCGCGCCCTTATCGCCCGCCAGAGGTGGATTTTACGCATTCTCGTATTTACGAAAGTGACACAATACTTGGCCTTGAGCATGACCCTCATCGTGTACTGATTTATGGTGCAGGTGTAATTGGTTGTGAGTACGCGTCAATATTTAAAGGTTTAGGCGCTAAAGTTGATTTGGTTAATACACGCGACCGACTACTTGCTTTTATGGATGCAGAAATATCTGACGCACTTAGCTATCACTTTTGGAATAGCGGTATTGTTATTCGTCATAACGAAGAGTTTGACCGAATTGAGACGCGTGACGACTGCGTTATAATGCATTTAAAATCAGGTAAACGCGTAAAAGCTGACTGTATTTTATTTGCTAATGGTCGTACTGGTAACACTGATACACTAAATCTTGAAGCCATTGGCTTAAAAGCCGATAGCCGTGGCCAATTAAAAGTTAACGAAACATACCAAACAGAAATTGATAACGTTTACGCTGTAGGTGATGTAATTGGCTATCCTAGCCTTGCAAGTGCTGCGTTTGACCAAGGTCGTATAGCTGCTGATGCAATTGCATGTGGTAACTGCGATGACAGACTGATTGTTGATATTCCGGCTGGTATTTATACCATTCCAGAAATGAGCTCAGTAGGTAAAACCGAGCAAGAGCTTACAGCAGCTAAAGTACCATATGAAGTAGGCCGTGCTCAGTTTAAGCATTTGGCTCGCGCGCAAATTGCTGGTACTGAAGTAGGTAGTTTAAAAATATTATTCCACACCGAAACCAAAGAAGTACTTGGCGTACATTGTTTTGGCGAACGTGCCTCTGAAATTGTTCACATTGGCCAAGCCATTATGGAACAAAAAAATGGTGGCAATAATATCGACTACTTTGTAAATACCACATTTAACTACCCAACCATGGCTGAAGCCTACCGTGTTGCGGCATTAAATGGTTTAAATCGCTTATTTAAATAAGTAGTTTTAAAAGCCTTTATAAATAGGTAACAAAAAACCCGCAACTTAGCGGGTTTTTACTTTTAAACAGTTTTAAAGCTTGTTTAAGTGATTATTACTTATGGTACTTAGCACTTAGCTCATGTACTGCATTAATGAATACGCCAGCATTTTCAGGGTCTACATCTGGTGTAATACCGTGGCCTAAGTTAAACACGTGGCCATTGCCTGTACCGAAGTCTTCTAAAATAGTGCCTACTTCTTGGCGAATACGCTCTGGTGTACCGTGCAACATAGATGGGTCCATATTACCTTGTAGAGCTACTTTATCACCCACGCGGCGCTTAGCGTCGCTGATATTAATAGTCCAATCAAGGCCGATTGCATCACAGCCTGTTGCTGCAATAGCTTCAATCCATTGACCACCATTTTTAGTGAACAAAGTAACCGGTACTTTACGACCGTCGTACTCACGAATTAAGCCATCTACAATTTTATGCATGTATTGTAGTGAAAATTCGTTGTAATCGCGCGGGCTTAATACACCGCCCCATGAGTCAAATACCATTAGCGATTGCGCGCCAGCTTTAATTTGAGCATTTAAGTAATCAATAACTGAATCAGCTAACTTATCGAGTAATAAATGAAGTGTTTGCGGCTCTGCAAACGCCATTTTTTTGATTTTACCAAATACTTTGCTGCTACCGCCTTCAACCATATAAGTTGCTAGCGTCCAAGGTGAACCAGAAAAACCGATAAGCGGTACTTCACCTTTAAGTTCACGACGAATAGTGCTTACCGCGTTCATTACGTAGCCAAGCTCGTCAGTTGGATCAAGTTTTGGAATTTTTTTAACATCAGCAAGAGATGAAATAGGGCGTTCGAACTTAGGACCTTCGCCAGTTTCAAAGTACAGACCTAAACCCATCGCATCTGGAATCGTTAAAATATCACTAAATAATATAGCGGCATCTAACGGGTAGCGACGTAGTGGCTGCAGTGTAACTTCACATGCAAGCTCAGCATTACGGCACAGGCTCATAAAATCGCCCGCTTGTGCACGTGTAGCGCGATACTCTGGTAAATAGCGTCCTGCTTGGCGCATCATCCATACCGGAGTTACATCAACAGGTTGTTTTGCAAGTGCACGTAAATAACGGTCGTTTTTTAATTCGCTCATGGCGTAAATGATCCTAAGACTTGTATAAATTGTGCAAGATTGTACCACCATATTCTCCGACCCTCTATTGCTTAGGGACGAAAACAGCCTTACCTAGAGGCAGATCAATATAATCTACGGTTTCAACCTATTTTGACTATAAAACAAGCAAACAAACCATAACATTTAAAACTTTTTATTAATATGTTTGCAACATCGAAAAAAGCTTGTTATTGTTTGTCCCGCGTTAACAAAAACAATAATAAAAATCTTAAAATAATAAAAATAATAGTTTTAAAATAACAACAATAAAAATTATCTCATAAAAATAAGAAAGCTTGTTATAACAAGCCAATGAAAGAAATTAGACCACCTTAACCGGTGGTTTTTTCTTGCCTGCAATAAATCTCACCATTTACCATTCAATAAATTACATCGCTTTTAGAACATCTGTTTTACTTGTTGATATACACGCAAATTAAATATATCTTGATGTATATAAACTTATTATACTTAATTTAAAGACCAACCCAGCTAGGAGAACAGTTATGCTGACGCGTGTAGAAAAAGCTCAACAGAAATGGGGTGGTAGCCACACAGTAATCGATAAATGGTTAAATGAACGCCAAGAGCTTATTGTGCTCTTTTGTAAAATGGCTGGGTTTTCTCCATATGATAAAAAAGATCATGCTTTACCAGAGCCTGCTCAAATTGAATCTTTTTGCCAAATTCTGATGGATTACTTGTCTGCTGGTCATTTTGAAATTTATGATGACATTGCTAAAGCTTGTGAAAATAAAGGCCCAAAAAGCCAAGAACTTGCCAATGCAATTTACCCGCGCATTTCTAGTACAACTGATATTGCACTGGATTTTAACGATAAATACGCAGAAGTAGATAAAGAAGACTTATTAAAAGATTTTGATAACGATTTATCTGTTATCGGTGAAGCGCTAGAAGCACGATTTGCGTTAGAGGATGAGCTTATTGATAACTTGTTTTCTAATCACACGAATTAATACGTGTAAGTAACGTATTAAAAAAGGGACCTAAGGTCCCTTTTTACATTTATAAGCTAAATAACTTTTAGTTTATATGATGATTATTTTGCAGGAGCTGCGTCTTCATCGTTTTGAATTTCAAGTAATTCAACATCAAAAATAAGTGTTGAGTTAGCAGGAATTTTACCTAAATCGCGGTCGCCGTAAGCAAGTTCTGAAGGAATAGTAAACTTGTACTTAGAACCCACTGACATCAGCTGTAAACCTTCAGTCCAACCCGCAATTACGCGGTTAAGAGGAAAAGTTGTAGGTTCGTTGCGTGCATATGAGCTATCAAACTCAGTACCGTCTAATAAAGTACCTTTGTAGTGTACTTTAACTACATCAGTTGCTACTGGCTTTTCGCCATCACCTTCACTAAGCACTTCGTACTGCAGGCCAGACTCAGTTACTGTAACGCCTTCTTTTTTAGCGTTATCAGCTAAGTATTTAACACCCGCTTCTTTGCTTTTTTCAGACTCAACTTTTGCTGTTTCTTCTTGCTTAGTACGTACTGATGTATCTAATGCAGTTAACACTTCACGAATTTTTTCTTCGTCAATTTTTGCATTACCAGCAAGTGCATCTTCAAAACCACGAATTAAAAGTGCTTGGTCTAGTTCAATACCAATTTCAGTTTTGTCTGCTAGATCTTTATTTAAAAAGTTACCTACAGATGCACCAATACCGTATGCTTGTTGCTGTTCAACAGTGTCTAGCTTAACTTCTGCTTGCTCTTTTTTTGCTTCTTGATTACAAGCTGTAAGCGCTAAAACTGACGCTGCAATCAATGACAATTTAATCGTCTTTTTCATTTTAAATCTCCGACACACTTTGCAGTTGTCATTTATTGTATTATTACTAGTTAAAGATTAACGGCCTACATGATAGGCTGCTTGTTTAATGACTAAATTTCACATTGTTAGCTAAACTAAAAACATATCCAGTGATTAGACAAACAACCTAGGCATTCAACGCGTCCTAGTCTAACCTCTCAGTCACTAAGAGTTAAGAGGAAATACCTGTAACATGTCGATATTTCGTACTTTTTTAATCGTATTTAGCTGTTTTTTAGCCATCGCCTGTACCGATAAAAAACAACAGGCTGTAGCAAGCTACGAACATGCTGCGCAAGGTGCATTTTCATCAACGCTATCGAACGATGGTAAATACAGCTTGATCTCCTCCATTAACCATGGGGTCGCCCTGTGGGATAATCAACAGCAAGCGCTAAAATACCAGTGGTTTCAGCAACAATCACAAGATAGCCTAGTGTATGCAGTAGCCATTGCTTTTGATAACAGCGTGGCCGTTACCGCCGAAAAAACCACGTTTGCGGTGTGGGATATAACCACAGGCAAAAATAAAGGTTATTACAAAATACAAAAAGCCAGTATTCGCGATATTGCCATTAGCAATCAAGGCCGTAGTGTTTTATACGGCCGTAGCGACGGCGTAGTTGTATTCATAAACCTTGAAACCGGCAGACGTATCGAATTTTTAGGCCATCAAGATAAAGTTAACACCGTTGACCTTTCACCTAACGGACGCTTTGCTTTAAGCGGCTCTAACGATTATGTTGCTTACTTTTGGGATACACGTACAGGGCAAGTAATTCATCGTTTTAATCACCCAACGCGTGTTACCCACGTAACGCTCGATCCACAAGGTCGCTATGCGTTTACGGCCGATAGTATGGCACAAGCAAATGTATGGAAGCTGACTACAGGTGATCTTGTGAGTAAACTGAAGTATATTGCGCGTCAGAAAATTTTTACTGCTGTGCGTTTTAACGAACAAGGCACTTTGCTTGCAACCGGCTCGCCAAATAAGCGCGTAGATTTGTGGCAAATACCAAGCGGTGAAAAAATTCAAACTTGGCAGGTTGCCCCGCGCGAAGGCAGTAAGCCTAAATCGGCGGTGGTGCTAGATGTGACATTTACAGATAACGGTAAGTCGTTGTTAACCGAAAGCTCCAGCGGTATCGCAGAGCGATTTATTATACGAGAGAATAATGAACACAATTGAACATCGCTTAATGGAACTTGAAGCCAAAGTGGCTTTTCAAGACGAAACAATTGAAGTCTTAAATGATGAAATAAAAGTGCACCAGCAACTTTTAGCAAAAATGAAACGCCAAACAGAGCTGCTAGCAGAAAAAATTAAAGAGTCGCAGTCATCATCGTCTATGATGTCAGAAGCACCTGAGCCGCCTCCACCGCATTACTAAAGCCGGTAAAAATTAGGCAATAAAAAACCGGGTTAGTCGCCCGGTTTAAACACACCAATTACTTGTTCAAATTGGCGAGTAGACGCCTGAACAGCGTTATCGGGTTGCGCCATTTTATGACCACACTCAACACACTCTACTTTTTCAACATCATGTTCTCTGTATAGCATCATAGTATCCATGGCTTTGCAGTCAGGGCACGATGCACCAGCAATAAATCGCTTCTTTTGTCTCACAACATTTTTCCTGTGGTTTGAACTGCCGCTATTTTATCGTATAACTTCACTTGTTGATACGCTTGATAAGCGCATTAAGTTCTATGTTATGATAGCGCCAACTTAACAAGGGCACAGCAAAGTAACGCATTCATGATCCAAATCTCAGAAATAGAACTACTTCGTGGCGGTAAAGCCTTATTAAAAAACGCATCAGCTACGTTATTTCCAGAACACAAAGTAGGCCTTGTTGGCGCTAATGGCTGTGGAAAATCAACGTTATTTGGTTTACTAAAATCAGAACTGCAACTAGATGCCGGTAATTGCAATATTCCAAAAGATTGGTCTATTGCCTCAGTAAAGCAAGAAACTCCAGCCCTTGAAATAAGCGCAATTGATTATGTACTCCAAGGCCATCCAGAATACTATGCAATGCGTATAGCACTGCGTGAGGCCGAGCAAAACAACGATGGCGATACACAAGCCAAAGTACATATTCAGCTTGAAAACATTAAAGGCTATAGCATTGAATCAACCGCAGGTGAGCTATTACACGGCTTAGGCTTTGCTAATAACCTAATAGAAAACCCTGTCAGCTCGTTTTCGGGTGGTTGGCGTATGCGTTTAAACCTTGCCCAAGCATTAATACGCGACGCCGATTTACTACTTCTTGATGAGCCAACAAACCACCTTGATTTAGATGCTGTTTATTGGCTTGAACGCTTTTTACGCGCTTACACCGGCACCCTTGTACTTATATCGCATGACCGTGAGTTTTTAGATGCGGTGGTTGATCAAATTTGGCACGTAGATAAGCAACTTATCAACGTTTACAAAGGTAACTACTCGCAGTTTGAACGCCAAAAAGCAGAGCGTTTACTACAACAACAAGCAATGTTTGATAAGCAACAAGATCAAATTGCGCACCTTGAGCAGTTTATAACGCGCTTTAAAGCAAAAGCCAGTAAAGCTAAACAAGCACAAAGCCGTGTGAAAGCACTTGAACGCATGGAAAAACTAGCGCCGGCACATGCCGACTCGCCATTTAACTTTGAGTTTGCAGAGCCAAAAGCATTACCAAACCCACTAATGACAATAGATAAAGCCAAAGCGGGTTATGGTGACGTCACTATTTTAAATAATATAGAGCTAAACCTTGTACCAGGCAGCCGAATTGCTTTACTTGGTCGAAATGGCGCAGGTAAATCAACATTAATTAAACTGCTTTCTGGTGATTTAGAGCCGCAAGCTGGCGAAGTTATTCAGCATCACGGATTAAATATTGGTTACTTTGCGCAGCATCAGCTTGAATCTCTTGATTTAAAAGCCAGTGCAATAATGCACTTGCAACGCCTCGACCCAAAAGCCACTGAGCAATCACTACGTGACTTTTTAGGTGGTTTTGCCTTTATTGGCGATAAAGCCCTTGAGCCCGTAGCCCCATTTTCGGGCGGCGAAAAAGCACGTTTAGTACTTGCCATGTTGGTATACCAAAAGCCAAACTTATTACTACTCGATGAGCCTACAAACCACCTTGATTTAGAAATGCGCCATGCACTTGTTATGGCACTGCAAGGCTTTGAAGGCGCCATGGTTACCGTATCGCACGACCGCCATATGCTTAAAAATACCGCCGATGAGTTTTACCTAGTCGATGACGGCAAAGTAACCCAGTTTGGTTACGACTTAGATGCGTATTACCAGTGGTTACTCAATGCCAATAAAGAAGCGGTTAAAGCGCAGCAAAGCGACGAGCCTAAAGCAAATCCGGGTGTTAACCGTAAAGAGCAAAAACGCTTAGAGGCTGAGTTTAGAAAGGCCACTCAGCCACTTAAAAAGCAAATTGAAAAGCTTGAAAAGCAACTCGATAAATTCACCGCAGAACTAGCTGAAGTTGAAGAAGCACTCGGCGATAACGAACTCTACAACGACGATAACAAAGCCAAGCTTAAAGAGTTATTAGCTAAGCAAGCAACCCTTACGCCTAAACTTAACGACCTTGAAGAAGAGTTACTTATGGCACTTGAAGAAATGGAAGAAAAAGAACAGGCATTCGCCGATGAACTTGCTCAATAGCGACCATTTTTGGCAGTTTGCGTGCACCTTGTACGCAAAGCCTGAGCAACAAACAACCTTGCTGGCACTACAAAACCAGCAAGGAAAAAACGTTAATTTATGCTTATTACTACTTTATTTAGATTCATTAAATTTAAGTATTAATACCCAACAGCTAAACGAGTTAACACAAGTAGTGAGTGAGTTTGATACTCACGTATTACAACCCCTGCGCGCCGCACGCAGCTATTTAAAAACTAATCAGAATACGATAAGTGATTACGCTACAATACGCGCAGAGTTACTAAGCACTGAGCTAAAGCTTGAAAAACAACAGCAATGCATGCTCATAAGCACCGCTAACGGTCTTAAATTAAAAACTTCTGATACACCCAACAATATAAAGCTATACGTGTAAGTAAATACATTTCATACATTGTTGAAGTACGCACCGAATCTATAGAACACCCTCTTAAAGCATGATCTAAATCAACTTAACTTCGCACTTACATCTGCTTAAGTAAATAAATTGATCTCGATCACATTGCGACCTGCAAGCACCGCTTATGATTAACCCATCAAAAACGAGGGGAGCAACTTATGAGCGTATTCTTTAGAGACTTTTTTACAGATCCAGTTTTATTTATGTCTTTTGGGTTTTTAACCATTGTTGTTTCTCTGTGTATCTTTTTTGCTTTTTTCTTTCTTAAAAAGATACATGATGCAGAAGTTCCTGAACAAAATTAAGCACGACGCACAAAGCGCCCTATCAGTTACTGATTAGGCGCTTTTTATTCTTTTTGATACACTAGCGATTCTTTTTTGCAAAGTGTGTAGTACAAATATGATCCCACAGTTTAAACCCGCATGGTGGATGACAAACCGTCACGTTCAAACCATAATGCCGCGTTTTTTCCGCCCATTTCATAACACTAGCTACGAACTTGAGCAACTTGATACACCCGATGGCGATTTTATCGAACTTGCTTGGTCACTTCCGCATAACGAAACTGCACCTCTTGCTATAGTCCTTCATGGCCTTGAAGGTAATATAAATAGCTTTTACGCTAAAGGCATGATGAAGGCATTAAAAAAGCAAGGTTATGCAGTTGTACTTATGCACTTTAGAAATTGCTCAACCGAAGTAAATCGCTTGCCTCGCGCATATCATAGTGGTGATACCGCCGACTTAGCTTTTTTTATTAATCATCTAAAGCAACAATATCCAAATAGACCCATGGTTGCCGTTGGCTTTTCTCTTGGCGGTAATGTACTTGCCAAATACTTAGGTGAACAAGCACTAGCATGTCCTTTAAGCGCGGCTGCGGTTGTTTCTGCACCTTATGATTTGTCGTCATCAAGCGATGTAATTCGTAAAAGCCTAGGTAAAATTTATCAAAAGTATTTGCTCGATCGGATGAAAAAATCAATGCAGCGAAAGCTGCCACAAATTAAGCAGCAAATATCTATCACTACCGATCAATTAATGAACATTGACGACCTATTAGAGTTTGATAACCAGCTAACGGCTCCTTTGCACGGCTTTGAAAACGCTCACGATTACTATCGTCAAGCCAGTGCGATGCCATATTTAAAGCATATTGCTGTGCCTACATTAATTATTCATGCAAAAGACGACCCCATGCTCTCAATTAAGGCCGTACCAAGTAGGCAAGACGTAAGTGAGCATGTTACGCTGCGCATCTCTGACAAAGGCGGACACGTTGGTTTTATTAGCGGTAAAAATCCGTTTAAGCCTATTTTTTGGTTAGAGAAGGCCGTGCCCAGTTATTTTGGGGAACATGTTTTAAATAAAGCGAGTAAAAAGCAGTAATGATCATCCCTTTTGAACAACTCGATAAAGATACGCTATACAACTTAATAGAAAGCTATGTTTTACGTGAAGGCACTGACTACGGTGAAGTAGAGGCAAGCATTGAATCGAAAGTAAACCAAGTTAAGCTTCAGCTTAAAAATGGTGAAGCGATGGTGTTTTTCTCTGAATTGCATGAGTCAGTTACTATTATTTCTAAGGGCGAATTTAAAGCGCTGCAAAGTGAAGAGCATCAAGCGCAGTCGTTTGATTAGTGCACAACACTTGTAACTTTTGAATTGAACGTACACAATGGCTTTTTACCCAAAGAGCCAAAACATGATAAAACTCAGCACTCTAGTGGTAGCCATATCACTAGCTTTAACTAGCCAAGCCCAAGCAGAACAAACAATAATAGCATCTGACAAGGCAATTAAACTCGCTAAAGACACCATTTTAATTGATACCCATATTGACGTACCTTATCGAATTCACGAAAGCTGGGTTGATGTAACCAAAGCAACAACTGATGGCGATTTTGACTATCCTCGCGCTGTAAAAGGCGGTTTAAACGCCCCATTTATGTCAATTTATATTCCTGCGCATTTAGAGTTTGAAGGTAAAGGAAAAAGCTATCAGCTAGCCAATCAAATGATTGATAGTATGGAAGCCATAGCCCAGCGCGCACCCGATAAGTTTGCTATTGCGAGCTCAAGCACTGATATAGAAGAGCAATTTAAACAAGGCAAGCTTTCTATAGCGATGGGTATGGAAAACGGCTCTCCTATTGAAGGGGATATGAAAAACCTTCAGCACTTTTACGACCGTGGCATTCGCTACATTACGCTAGCGCACTCGCAAAGCAACCATATTTCGGATTCGTCTTACGATATACGCCGTAAATGGAAAGGCTTAAGCCCATTTGGTAAAGAGCTTGTCACTGAAATGAATAATATTGGTATGCTAATCGATGTATCGCATATTTCTGATGATGCGTTTTATCAGGTTATGGAGCTTTCTAAAACACCAGTAATTGCCTCTCATTCATCACTTCGTAAATACACGCCTGGCTTTGAGCGCAATATGAATGACGATATGTTATTAGCGCTGAAAAAAAATGGCGGCGTTATTCAAATCAACTTTGGCTCAAGCTTTGTTACCGCTAAAGCAGGTAGTTGGGGCAAGCAATTAAAAAACACAAAAGAGTCAGCTAAAAAAGAAGGCACTAAGTTAAGTAAAGATTTTGATGCTGCGTACCGCGCTAAAAACCCATACCCATTTGCAAGTCTTGAGCAAGTGCTTGACCATATTGATCACGTAGTTGAGCTAATTGGTATTGATTATGTAGGTATTGGCTCTGATTATGATGGGGTTGGCGATTCATTACCTATCGGTTTAAAAGATGTATCTAGCTACCCTAATCTTGTTCAAGGTTTAATGGATAGAGATTACAGCGATAAAGATATTAAAAAGATTCTTAGCGGTAATTTATTAAGAGTTTTAAAACAAGCTGAAGAGTATGCGAAAAAGCATTAAAGCTTTTATCATATATTAGTAATTGGCTAAAAGACCAAGAGCTAACTCAATATAAGCACGGCCTAGCCGTGCTTTTTTTATATCTAAGAGCTCAGTTATTTTCAGCAACCTTTTTCCTCGGGTTTCGTAAAACTCAACCCAAGCTACGGCAATAAAGCTATACCTAGGAGCAAATCACTTTTCTTCAGGCATTAAAAAAGGCCACCTGAGTGACCTTTTTATAACAATTAACTTTAAAGCTAATAATTACGCTTTGAACGTTGCTACAAAGTACCTACGCCTAAGGTAAGAGCGCCACCTTCATATGACACTTTTCTTCAGGCATTAAAAAAGGCCACCTGAGTGACCTTTTTCTAACAATTAACTTAAAAGTTAATTATTACGCTACGATAGTTGCTACAACACCAGCACCTACAGTACGACCACCTTCACGGATAGCAAAACGAAGACCTTCATCCATCGCGATTGGTGCGATTAGAGTTACTGTCATCTTGATGTTATCACCAGGCATTACCATTTCTACGCCTTCTGGTAACTGTACGTCACCAGTTACGTCAGTTGTACGGAAGTAGAACTGTGGACGGTAACCTTTGAAGAATGGAGTATGACGACCACCTTCATCTTTAGAAAGTACGTATACTTCTGAAGTGAATGTAGTATGTGGGTTGATTGAACCAGGCTTAGCTAGTACTTGACCACGTTCAACGTCTTCACGCTTAGTACCACGTAGAAGTGCGCCGATGTTTTCGCCAGCACGACCTTCGTCAAGAAGCTTACGGAACATTTCAACACCAGTACAAGTAGACTTAGTAGTCTCTTTGATACCAACGATTTCAACTTCGTCATTTACGTTGATGATACCAGCTTCAACACGACCAGTTACAACAGTACCACGACCCTGGATTGAGAAAACGTCTTCGATAGGCATGATGAAAGGCTTATCGATGTCACGCTCTGGCTCTGGGATGTAAGAATCAAGTGCGTTTGCAAGCTCAACAATCTTATCTTCCCACTCTTTCTCGCCTTCTAACGCTTTAAGCGCAGAACCAGCGATTAGAGGTAAGTCATCACCTGGGAAATCGTATTCTGAAAGAAGTTCACGAACTTCCATTTCTACTAGTTCAAGTAGCTCTTCGTCATCTACCATGTCACATTTGTTCATGAACACGATGATGTAAGGAACGCCAACTTGACGAGAAAGAAGGATGTGCTCACGTGTTTGTGGCATAGGGCCATCTGTCGCAGCAACTACTAAGATCGCGCCATCCATTTGAGCAGCACCAGTGATCATGTTTTTAACATAATCGGCGTGACCAGGACAATCTACGTGTGCGTAGTGACGTGTAGGAGTATCGTATTCAACGTGAGACGTTGAAATAGTGATACCACGTTCGCGCTCTTCAGGAGCGTTGTCGATTGATGCGAAATCTTTAGCAACACCGCCGTATACTTTTGCAAGTACGTTAGTGATTGCTGCAGTTAGTGTAGTTTTACCGTGGTCAACGTGGCCGATTGTACCAACGTTTACGTGCGGTTTTACGCGTTCAAACTTTTCTTTTGCCATGACGGAACCTATCAGTTTTGTGTATCTAAATTACATATGAAAATAATCCACCAGAGGTAGATTAAGTTAATTTTTTCAAATAGTATTTTCTGACAGATAAAGGAAGTAATCAAGGAGATTCTTAGGACTGGTGCTGATAGGCAGAGTCGAACTGCCGACCTCACCCTTACCAAGGGTGCGCTCTACCAACTGAGCTATATCAGCAACACAAGAACTGGAGCGGGCAGCGGGAATCGAACCCGCATCATCAGCTTGGAAGGCTGAGGTAATAGCCATTATACGATGCCCGCATAAAAATCTGTTCTTAAACTACCTCTAACCGTCAAGAATAAAGTGGTGGAGGGAGCTGGATTCGAACCAGCGAAGGCTGAGCCGTCAGATTTACAGTCTGATCCCTTTGGCCGCTCGGGAACCCCTCCACGATAATTCTCTACTAATTCACTTCCGGTAAAAGGAAAGTGGTGCCGACTAACCGAGTCGAACGGTTGACCTACTGATTACAAGTCAGTTGCTCTACCAGCTGAGCTAAGTCGGCACTGCTTTAGTACGGGGCGAGATATTAGAGTAAGGTTTATTGGGATGCAACTATAAAATTAAAAAAAGTGTAAATTTTTAGTTTAAATGCTCAATATTCACGCGAAAACACGTTTTTTGCACTTTTTTATGTTGTTTTACTTAGTTCGCGCCAATAATGTAACCCCCTCATTACTAGCAATGAATCAAAAATACTTCCTGCAAATTGCTGCTGTAAAAGTAAGCCATAGCCACCAGCAAAAATTATTTGTACTTTTTGCTCTGTTTTTTTATCCGTTAAGTGCAACTTAGCTTGCTCAATTGCTCCAATGGTTGCGACTAAAGCACCGTTTTTTAAACCATTAGGCGTATTTTTACCCAGTTCATTGGTGAATGGAGTTTTACCGTCATCAAAAACACGTTGAGTATTTTGTGTAAGTGATGAGGTCATTAAATCAAGCCCGGGTAAAATCCAGCCTCCTAAATGTAACCCTTCACTATTAAGCACATCAATTGTTGTCGCAGTACCTGCATCAACAACAATGCATGCTGTGCTTGGATATAACGTAAAGCCTGCAATAAGCGCAAGCCACCTGTCTATGCCTAAGTTAGCTACATGCTCGTAAGCGCATACAAGATTTCCAAGCGTTTTGGTTACCTTGGCTTCAAAACAAATAATATTATTGCTAGCCGCTTGCGCGAGAATATCGTTTAGTAAATCACTGCGCCCTACACATGCATAAATCACTTCGGTTATTTGTAACCAAGGCAGGTTATTTATATCTGCCGGTTGTGCTTGCTCGTTATGCCACAACACAGCTTTTAATGATGTATTTCCTACGTCGATCAATAATCTCATAATTGCGCCTTTCTAAGGGAAACTTCCCCACCGTAATAACTTTTTACTTCCCCGTCTTGGCGAATTCGTATTCCACCTTGTGGGTCAATTCCTTCACATATTCCACGCCAGCTTCTGTGCCCTGTGTTTAGTTCAACATATTCACCAGCAAACGCATTGAGCGAATTCCATTGCTCATACATTCCTTGCAAGCCCGTTTGACGATAAAGCGACAAACGCTGCTCTAAATAATAAGTAAGTGATGCCACCAGTGAATTTTTATCAAGTTGTTGAGTATGCTGACTTAGGTCGGTCCATGCTTGATCTATATTTTTACTAAAACTTTCTGGCATTTGTAAATTAATACCGATACCAATCACTAACTGACAAGGTCCTTGCGGTTGTCCATCTAATTCAACTAATACACCTGCAAGTTTTTGCTTATTTATATAAATATCGTTAGGCCACTTAAGTTCTACGTCAACTTGGTATAACGCTTTAATAGCATCATAAACAGCAAGACCTACTGCAATTGATACGCCCATTGCAGCTTGTAAGCCGTCATCTAAACGCCAAAAGTAACTGTAATACAAATTAGCGCCGAATGGGGATTGCCAAACACGGCCGCGTCTACCACGTCCTGCTTGCTGCATTTCAGCAACAATAACAATGCCAGACTCAAGCGTTGTTTTGGCCTGTATACGGCGCATAAGCTCGCTGTTAGTCGAATCAATAATAGGGTGTACTTCTACATCGGCAGTATTTGCACCTAGCGCTTTGTAGTGCTGATCAATTTGCGTTTTATTTAAAAGGCCCACCTGACTATTCAAACAATAGCCTTTGCCAGTCACTTTAAAAATATCCAAGCCCATTTCTTGTAACGTTTTAATATGTTTACTTACCGCAGCTCGGCTAATGCCAAGCTGTTCACCCAGCGCTTGGCCAGATACAAAAACACCTTGCTTTAAAGCATTTAAAATAGCGAGTTTGTTTCCATCAGGTGCTTTCATTACTTAGGCTCCGCGTTAATATGGCATTCGCTGCGTGCATCCATTAAACGTACTTCGTGCTCTAACATAATGTTGTAACGCGTATAAACCACTCGCTGAATGTGTTTAATTATTTTTATTAGGTCGCTGCCTTCACTATTTCCGTGATTAACAAGTACTAGTGCTTGTTGTTGATGCACTTCAATACCTGCCTCGCGGTGCCCTTTTAAACCACTTTGATCGATTAACCAACCTGCCGCGACCTTATGATGACTTTGCCCATATTCGTAATGAGGTAAATCAGCAAATTGCTTTAATAGCTCAGCTAACTGCTGGTTGGTTATTATAGGGTTTTTAAAAAAGCTACCCGCATTGGCAAGTGTATATGGGTTAGGTAATTTGCTATTGCGAGTTTGTATTATTTGATCGAACACAGCCTGCGGCGTAACAACCTTAAGTTGCTGCAAAGGGCCATAACTCAATACTGGTTGCCATTTTTTTGGGAGCGCTAAATGTACCTGCGTGATCACCGCTTTATTTTTAAGGGCATGTTTAAATATTGAGTCTCTGTAAGCAAATTCACATTGTTCGTTATTTAATAAATGCATAGTGTTAGTGGTTATATCAAAGTATTCTACCAACTCAATAAATTTAGCTATCTCAATGCCATAAGCACCAATATTTTGTACCGGCGATGCGCCAACAGTCCCTGGTATAAGTGCTAGATTTTCAAGCCCCGGTATATTTTCCTCTAATAAATAACTGACTAGTTGATGCCAGTTTTCGCCTGCGGCAATACTTATTAGTGTGTCGCTCTCACGCTCGGTAATTTTAATACCTTTTAAGGCTATCTTTATAACCGTACCCATGTAGTCATTTAAAAATACGGTATTACTGCCCTCGCCTAGCAAACAAAACGGCGCGCTAAAACTTTGCGTTTTAAGTTGCTCAAGCTGAGTAATTTCAACAAAATTTTGGCATTGGCTGTTTAATGCGAATGTATGTAAGGAGTGTAATGAATGCGCCACAAAGCTCTCTAAAAATACCGGTAACTAATCGCAATAGTTTACCTCATCATCGCAAATGTGGCACTAGATTGTAAAAATCACTCAACCCGCCGTGTCAATCGTGATATAAAACCTGCACTTTTTATTTGTGTTCAGAGTAATGATGAAAATTAAACCTCTTTTTTTAAGCCTCGCTATGGCGGGTATGTGTTCGCAAGCAATGGCTAATGCGATTGACCAAAACTCGTATGCTAACCTTGATGATGTTGTTACTACTCACTTAAACCTTGATTTAGATGTCGACTTTGCCGGCAAGCAGTTAGAAGGTTTTGTAGAGCATACTCTTCAGTGGAACAACAGCAAAAGTAGAACTCTGGTACTTGATACCCGCGACTTAGACATTGATAAAGTAATGTACAAAGATCAAAGCGGTAACTGGAAAAAAGCGACTTTTGATTTAGCTAAGCGAGATGACGTTAAAGGCTCAAAGCTTACTATTGTGTTTAAAAACCAAGCTGAAGTAGTTCGTATTTACTACAACAGTCGCCCAGAAGCTTCAGGCCTGCAATGGTTAACACCAGAGCAAACGGCAAGTAAAACGCATCCATTTATGTACAGCCAATCGCAAGCAATTCATGCACGTAGTTGGATCCCAGTGCAAGATACACCCGCAATGCGTGTAACTTACTCTGCACGAATTCATACACCAAAAGATATACGTGCTGTAATGAGTGCCGATAACAAAGATGCGCTTTATAAAGATGGCGACTACATTTTTGATATGCCACAAGCAATTTCACCTTACCTAATTGCTATTGGCGCAGGTAACTTAGAATTTAAAGCAATGTCGCGCCAAACAGGTATATTTGCTGAGCCGACAATTTTAGATGCCTCAATTGCTGAATTTGACGACACCCAAGCCATGATCGATAAAACAAACGCGATGTACGGCGAATATGCATGGGGTCGCTACGACTTATTAATGCTACCACCAAGTTTTCCGTTTGGTGGCATGGAAAACCCACGCTTATCATTTATTACTCCAACTGTTGTTGCTGGTGATAAAAGCTTAGTTAACCTTATTGCTCACGAGCTTGCTCATTCTTGGTCAGGTAACTTAGTAACTAATGCAACGTGGGAAGATTTATGGTTAAACGAAGGTTTTACCTCGTACGTTGAAAACCGCATTATGGAAGAAGTATTTGGCCGTGACCGTGCGGTTATGGAACAAGCACTTGATTCAGCGTCTTTACGCGCACAACTTAAAACAATTGATGCACCAGATACACGCCTTAATTTAAAACTTAACGGCCGCGACCCAGACGATGCATTCAGCTCAGTGCCTTACACTAAAGGTCAATTATTTTTAATTTACCTAGAAAACAAATATGGTCGCGATAAGTTTGACCCGTTTGTAAAAGCGTACTTTAAAGAGTTTTCGTTTAAATCACTTACTACCGCGCAATTTGTTACTTACTTAAAAGCTAACTTAATTGAAAAGTATCCTGGTGTTGTAAGCATGGATAAAGTAAACGAATGGATTTTTGAACCTGGATTACCAAGTGATGCGCCAAACCCTACTTCTGATGCATTTGATAAAGTAGATACAGCAACAGCAGCATGGCTAAAAGGCGACACAACTGCAACTCAACTGCCAACGGCTGATTGGTCTGTGCATGAGTGGCTACACTTTTTAAATAACTTACCACGCGATTTAAGCATAGAGAAAATGAGCGAGCTTGATAGTGAATTTAACCTAACGCAATCAACTAACGCTGAACGTGCGTTTGCTTGGTTTATGCTAGCAGTAGGTAATGGTTATCAACCAATTTATCCTGCGCTTAATAAGCACTTATCAGGTATTGGCCGTCGTAAGTTAATTGTGCCGTTATATAAATCACTTATCACTAACGGTAAAAAAGAGTGGGCACAAAGCGTGTACTTAAAAGCACGCCCTGGGTATCACCCTCTTGCACAAGGTACTATTGACGCATTATTTGAATAAATAGCGTTAACTAGACACTAAAAAGGGCCAAATTTGGCCCTTTTGTTTTTCTGTTATTTTGTCACTTTTTCTAAAAAAGCTTTACGCTCTGACGTTGTGGCTTGTTGCCACCAAAAATCAAGCATATTCGCTGCGCTTGGCATCCCCTGACTATTAACAGGCCCTAGTGGCTTATTTGATTTTTGAGAAACAACAGCCGAACTTACCATTGGTTTCATCGGCTTTACTTTTTCCATTTGATTATTGGAAACAACAGTTAAGGGTTCAGGCAGTGAGCTGCCTTTGGCTTGTAAACTCACCTCAGGTACTTCTGCAAATAGTTTCGCCGACACGGCGTTATCTGCCCGATTAAACACCAAAGTGTAATTTTTCCCAGCTTCAACGGTAACATCTACCCAAAACGGTTCTGACTCAATCACTTCATGATCGTCAAAGCCTTGTTCATATAAGTCGGTATATTTTAATTTTAGCTGATAAGTACCCGGCGCAAGCTCTAAATCATCAACCCGACTAAATAGAGAGCTTTCTATAACACGCTCTCCAACTTGTAATGGCACAAACTCTTCAGGGAAGTGAATATTTTCTGCCATACTCGATACACTAAATAACAGCACTGCCGCACTGCCCATTAATACTGATTTACGCATATTTACTCCTTTAGTTATTTTCAGTTTGACACTGCTATGAAATTTTGTCATTAGTGAGCCTAAATTTCATAATATTTAATTAGGGACATACCATGAGTCAAAATACAATTTTTACAAAAATAATTAATCGTGAAATTCCAGCAGACATTATTTATGAAGATGATGATACCCTTGCATTTAAAGATATAAATCCTCAAGCCCCATTCCATGTATTGATTATCCCAAAAAAAGCAATTGCCACTATCAATGATATAAATGATGAAAATTCATACTTAATTGGCAATTTATATACCGTAGCAGCAAAGTTAGCTAAACAACATAATTTTGCAGACAACGGCTATCGAGTAGTAATGAACTGTAACGAGCATGGTGGGCAAACTGTATACCATATACACTTGCATATGCTTGCAGGGAAAGAGATGGGCTGGCCTCCGTATCAAGATGTTAAAAAGAGTTTTATTTAAATAATGACTTTTATTGTACTCTTTTAATATACGTTAAGTGCTAAATGTTAATATTTCTCATGTTTAACAAACGAAAAACAATTACTTATTTGCAACATTTTATGTTTAAATAATCGTAAAATCGTACTTGTTTTCAAGTAAAATAGCGACTTTCTAATACAAAAGGTGTGGAAGTCGTGATAAACTTAATCAGTCAGCTTTATAAAAGAGTATAAAAATATGAGCAGTTCTGCCTTTTTGTTATTAGATCAAGAGCCAATTAATACTATTGGCATTAACGTTTTAGAACCTTTGTTAAAAACGCAAGGCCTTGACGTAACCACAGGTACAAACATTTTAGATATACCTGAAGGGACTCGATTACTGTTTATTGAAACATCAAGTAAAGATGCATGGGGAAAGCTAAAAGAACAATTAGTAAACCTACGCGTTAAATGCGATATCATATTATTTAACCTAGACGAAAATCCAGAACTAGCTAACCGTGCATTATTAAGCGGTATTCGTGGTGTGTTTTATACGACTGATAACGCCGATGTATTAATGAAAGGTATTCGTTTATTAATGGAAGATCAGCTTTGGTATCGCCGTGATATAATGTGTAACGCATTAAACCGTATGCTGCAGTTTAATAAAGATGCACTTCATAAGCTAACCGAAGGTGATATAGAACCAGTTAAATTAACTAAACGAGAAAAAGCAATTATCTCGTTAATGAGTAATGGTTCTAAAAATAAAGAAATTGCTGAAGAATTAAGTATTAGTCCGCACACTGTAAAAACTCATCTATACAGTGCATTTAGAAAAACTAAATGTCGTAATCGCATTGAGCTATTGTCTTGGGCGCAGCAAAATATACCAGACGAAATTCGTTAAATACGCATTTCGTTTAAATATAAAAACAGACACTTAGGTGTCTGTTTTTATATTTACTACCCACTTGTTAAAACATCACTTCGCTGGAAACTAAATGCTCGACTCTTTCACTCTTTACTTTGCCAGCATAGCCATAGTGGTTGTAATGACCTTGCTTAATTTTTTAACATGGCGAACAAACAAGCAAACTCCAGGTACGCTGCTTTATATTTTTTACCCTATTTTATTACTGGGTTCTGTTATTAGTTTTACCCTTGTTGGTAATACACATAATTTAGTTATTATTAGCATTGCCAGTAGCATGATGTTTGCAGCTTCTATTGTGCATTGCCTATCACTCAGCCAATTTTTAAATTATCACGGTATTGGCTTCAAATTAATCTGCTCATTTACTGCTTTTAGCGCTGTAATGCTCGGTTATTACACCTTTTATGATCCCTCTTTACACGAACGAGTTATTGCATCTGATATACAACATATAGCTGAAGCTATATTTTTATTATTTATATTTATCAAACATGCCCGTGCGCCCTATCCTAATGGCAGTATTGTATACATTATTATATTGACTCTCGTTGCTTTTAGTTTTATTGGCCGCTCGTTATTTATGGACGATATTGAACAAAGTAATCTATTAATTAATGGCTGGTTTAGCTCACTATTATTTTTAAATGGCGTCATTGCACCCATGTTCTATGCTGCAGGCATGGCCTTATTGTGTAATGAACGCAGAGAGCAGCATCTCAATAAACTAGCCGATAAAGCGCAAAAAGACTTAGAAATACGCGGACTATTTCTCTCAACTATTAGCCACGAAATACGCACCCCACTGAATGGTATTTTAGGCAGCGCTCAGCTTGTCATGAACCAAACAAGTGATACCCGTAATAAAGCTTATTGCGAGGCAATTATAAACTCCGCCGAATCACTCAATTTACTCGTAGATAAAGTACTTGATTACGCAAGCCTAGATCAAAGTGATGAAGCACTTTATGAAGAAGATATAGAATTTAAAACATGGCTCAATAATTTATGTCTATTACTGAGCCCACTTGCCGAGCAAAAACATCTTAAATTTGAGCTTGTGTGCAATATTCCAGAGCAAGCTTGTTATTACTGCGACCAACAAAAACTTAGGCAAATTATTATTAACTTAGTGGGTAATGCCATTAAATTTACCGACCACGGTGTTGTGAAAATTCAAGTTGATTTAATTTTAGAGAAACAACTTGAACACACCATAAAAATAAGTGTGAAGGACTCTGGCCCAGGCATAGAAAACGACGAGATAGCTTACTTAACAGAACCTTATGTACAAAGTAGCGCAGGTAAAGAAAAAGGTGGAACCGGCCTAGGTTTAGCCATTACCAGCCGTTTGCTTGAAAAGCTTAGTAGCCGGCTCGAAATTGCAAGCCAACTCGGTACAGGGAGTGTATTTAGCTTTATCGTTACTTTTACTTTGGGCGAACTAAGTTTAGTAGAACAGCGACACCAGACTAAAGATTACCTAACAGGCCTTGATGTATTATTGGTTGAAGATTTAGATTTGAACCAAAAAATTGCTATCGAATTTATGGCCGACGATGAGCACAAAATTAAGCTCGCAAAAGATGGGAAAAGCGCTATTGAGCTTATGCAAAAACATCACTTTGATGTAGTGTTACTTGATATGAACTTACCTGACTTAACAGGCCAAGAAGTACTTAAACGCCTAAAGCACATAGATCATAAGAATCAACGAACTCCCGTGCTCGCTTTTACTGCAAGCCTTAGCCCCGACGAAGTAAAAGAATATTTAGAATTAGGAATAAAAGATATTGTTGGCAAGCCTATTAAACACCAAAAGCTTCGCCAAGCACTTAGCGACTCTCAATCAAATCAAACGGCTAATATTACTGTAGAACTTATTGACACTTTGTACGACGAAACCGCAGCAGAGACACTAACCACTTCGTTTAGTGAAGATGAAGTATCGTCTATTTATAACGAATTTGTACTTTCAGCACGAAATAAACTCATTCGTTGCCAAGAGCTTACTACTCAGCATCCAGAGCAATGTATTAAGCTTTTACATCGCCAGGCAAGTACAGCCTTACAGTTAGGTTTTAATCGTTATGGTATAGCGCTAAAAAAAATAGAGCGCCGCTTACTCGATAAAAAACCACACAACGACATGCTTGATGAAGCGCTAGATCTGTGGCAACAAAGCTTAGAGCAATATTTAAAGTTTGTGCGCGGGCAACTTCTATAAGCTAAGAAAAACAAGGTCTCACAAAAATTGTAGAACATAAATTTATATCCCCTTAGAGCATTCTGCGCTTATCATTAAATCGCTCTAAACTAATGTAAAAGGGTCTGCATCTAAATAGGCAGGAAACGCTGCTTTAAACTCATCCAGTGGCGCTTTTTCAAGTGTTATAGTAACTAGTTGCTCAGCGTTATCTTGCGCTTTAGTTAATGCATCGCCTTTGAAGTCGTATACTGCAGTACCGCCATTGTGCGCCACACCATTACCGTCGTCACCCACTCGATTAACGCCTACTACGTAGCACAGGTTTTCCATTGCACGCGCCATAAGTAACGTATCCCAAATATGGCGGCGCACAGCCGGCCAATTTGCTACGTTTATCATTACATCGTAGTCGTTATTATTACGTTGAAATACCGGAAAGCGCAGGTCGTAACATACTTGTGGTAATAGTTTAAAACCGTTGATTTCAAAAACTTTACGCGCTTGCCCTGCTACAACGTAATCGCCCTCGCTGCCTAAGCGAAATAAATGGCGTTTATCGTAATAACTCACCTCACCATCGGGTTTTACCCAATAAAACCGATTCGCTTTTTTATCGCCTTGTGCAACAAGTGCCGAACCTGCAATAACCGCATTATGTTTATGAGCCTGCGCCTTTAACCACGTCAGTACTTTACCGTTTTCGGGCTCTGCACAATCTAAATTGATAGCAAAGCCAGTCGAGAATGTTTCGGGCAGTAAAATAAGATCGGGCTGATGCATAATTGCTTCAAGCTGCTTATTAAACATGGCTAAATTAGCATCTTTATCAAGCCAATAAAGCGAGCTTTGCAATGCTGTAATGGTTAAAGTTGACATAATATTTGCGAAGCCTCTATGAGAGTGTTGTCGTTTTTAGCAAAGCATAAACGAATTACTTTGTCGGTTGGTGCCTTTTGATAAAACACACTTAACGGAATAGCCGCAACACCTGCTTGCTCAACTAACCAATGGCAAAAATCAATATCGTTTAAATCCGATACATCACTGTAATCTAACAATAAAAAGTAAGTACCTTGGCTAGGTAAAATTTTAAAACGGCTGTTACTTAAATGGCTCGCTAATAAGTCGCGTTTTTGCTGATAAAACCCGCTTAGCTCATCTATATGCTCACCTTGCTGCTCGAGCATATCGGCAAGCGCATGCTGTGCGGGGGTAAAACTTGAAAACGTAACGTACTGATGAATTTTTCTAAATTCGACAGCTAAATCGGCAGGTGCAATACAGTAACCCATTTTCCAGCCCGTGCTATGAAATGTTTTACCAAAACTCGATATAACAAAGCTTTTGGTAAATAATTCATCATCGCGTAATACACTTAAATGCGGTTGTTCATCAAACGTAATGTGTTCATATACCTCATCGCTTATTACATATAAATTGTGAGTGCTAACCAACTCTTTAAGCTTTTTTATATCATGTGGCTGTAATATTTTACCGCTAGGGTTATGAGGTGTATTTATAATAATTGCACGGGTATTTTTAGTAATTGCTTGGCTTACTACTTGCCAATCAATAGTGTAATTTGGCGCACTTAAAGCAATGTGTACCGACTTTCCACCAGCGAGTTCAATTGCCGGTTGGTAAGAGTCATATGCAGGGTCAAATACAATCACTTCATCACTGGGGCGCACAATTGTTTGAATAGCTACAAACAATGCCTCTGTTGCACCCGAGGTAACAGTAACTTGATCAGCTGCGTTTATATCAACTGCATATTTGCGCTTTGCTAAATCAGCAATTTGTTGCTGTAATCTTGGTACACCACTTGAAGGTGAATATTGATTAACGCCCTGCTGCACATAATAATTTAACTGCGTTTTTAAAAGATCAGGAGCATCAAACTCAGGAAAGCCTTGAGAGAGATTAATTGCCGAAAACTCATTAGCCAATCCGCTCATTTGGCTAAATATACTAACGCCTAAATTTGGTAATTTACTTTCAAACACGAGATGCCCTTAATGATGGTTTTGCGCTTAAAGCGATGCTATCATTGCTTAAAACAGAAGTATAGCCGTCTAAAAACAATTAACTTTACGCTCATTAGTGAGGAATGTATGCAAAACAATACCGCTATTTCACAACTTATTGAAGCCGGAAAATGGGTTAGCCAAAAAGGCTGGGTACCCGCAACAGGCGGAAACTTTTCAGCTCGTACTAGCACTGGCTTTGTTGTTACAGCAAGTGGGCACGATAAAGGCTCACTGACGCAAGCGCATTTTTTGCAATTAGATCACCAAGGCGAGCGCCTAGCAGGAGCTGTAAAACCATCGGCAGAAACACAATTACACCTAAGTTTGTATCAGCTTATACCTGATGCACAGTGTGTTTTACATACTCACTCTGTAGCCGCTACCGTACTGTCGCAAATTACCCAAGAGCATCAGCTTGATTTAACAGGCTATGAAATGCAAAAAGCACTGAGCGGCTTTACTTCGCACTTAGAAACGCTGAGCATTCCTATTTTCGATAACGATCAAGATATTGACCGATTAAGCCTGCTGGTCAGTGACCATCATTTACATACGCCTATAGAGCACGGCGTACTGATACGTGGTCATGGTTTATATGCAGTAGGACGTAATATTGATGAAGTTCGTCGCCACTTAGAAGCCTTAGAGTTTTTATTTAGCTGCGAACTAGAGCGCCTAAAAATAATAGGCATTCAAGCGGGAGTAACTAAATGATTAAAGCCATTTTAACCGATATCGAAGGTACAATAACCCGTATCTCGTTTGTTAAAGAGGTGTTGTTTCCTTACGCAGCAAAACAGTTACCTACCTTTGTACGTGCCAATGCTAATAAGCCCGATGTAGCTGAGCAAATTAGTGCCGTAAAAGCCCTTATCGAAAAGCCAAACGCCGATATAGAAGAAGTCATTAGCGCCTTACTTATCTGGATTGATGAAGATAAAAAAATCACTCCACTTAAGCAGTTACAAGGCTTAATTTGGCAAACAGGGTATGAACACGGCGATTTTAAGGGTCATTTATACCCAGATGCATTTGATTTTTTACAAGCTCAACACAACAACGATATTACTTTGTATGTGTACTCATCTGGTTCGGTAAAAGCGCAGCTGTTGCTTTTTAAATACAGTGATTATGGCGACATTCGCAGCTTTTTTTCTGACTTTTTTGACACCAAAGTTGGCGCAAAGCAAGAACGAACTGCCTATAACACCATTGTTGAACTGTTACCGTTTCAGGCAGAAGAAATACTCTTTTTAAGTGATGTAACCGGTGAGCTTGACGCCGCGCAGGCTGTGGGTTTAAAAACACTACATTTAATTCGTGATGGGCAAGCAAGCACTAAAGCACACCCTTATATTAATGACTTTAGTCAATTTAAATTGGAGCAATTAGTATGAGCCAATTAACGGTGTATGCCGACAACAATGCAAACAAGGCACTTGTGAGCACATCAAATGCTGATGATATTACAAAGCAGCTAGCTAAAGTAAACGTACGTTTTGAACAGTGGCAAGCAAATGCAGATATTAATCAGCACACCACCCATGAGCAAATTATTAGTGCGTACAAAAGCGATATAGATCGGTTAAAAACTGAAAATGGCTATCAAACAGTAGATGTTATATCTCTAGCTAAAGGTAACCCTGGCGCATCAGAGCTGCGCAAAAAATTTTTATTTGAACATACTCATAGTGAAGACGAAGTACGTTTTTTTGTAAAAGGCCAAGGGCTATTTTGCCTGCATTTAGGCAATAAGGTTTATCAGGTACTTTGCCAACAAGGCGATTTAATTTCAGTGCCTGAACTTACCCCGCATTGGTTTGATATGGGAAGCGATCCTGAGTTTACTGCCATTCGCTTATTTAACAATACAGAGGGCTGGGTAGCAAAAAGCACTGACTCGTCTATTGCAGAGCAATTTCCACTATTATCGTAAGTTGGTCATTCAAAACCTTGGTCCACACTAATAAACATAGCGTGGACCAAAAATACCGCGAAGTTACTTAAGCTTTATGAGACCGCCATTTTCTACCTGACTTTGGTTATAAACCCCCGTGTCTAACACCCACCCTGTAACCAGTTTTGCCGGTGTTATATCAAATGCAGGGTTATATACATTGGCATTAGTGGGTGCCCACAAAGCCTCACCAAAGCTACCGCTAACTCCGCGCACTTCTTGAGGATTACGTTGCTCTATTTCTATATCATCACCACACGCGGTGTTGGTATCAAGCGTAGTAATAGGCGCAACTACATAAAATGGAATGTTATGAAAATACGCAAGTACGGCTAAATTATAGGTACCCACTTTATTAGCAAAATCACCATTGGCGGCAATACGATCAGCCCCTACCACTATTTTATCTACCTTACCTGCAGCCATTAAACTTGCCGCCATATTATCGCAAATTAATGTGTAAGGTATTTTCCAGCGCTCAAGCTCAAAGGCAGTTAAGCGACCGCCTTGTAATAATGGTCGTGTTTCATCAACCCACACATGTACGTTGCCATATTTTTGCTGCGCTTTGTAAATAACACCCAGTGCAGTACCAATACCAGCGGTTGCAAGAGCCCCTGTATTACAATGAGTTAATATGTTGTCGCCACTACTTATAAGCTCGGCGCCACGGCTTGCCATTCGTTCACACAGCTCAATATCTTCAATAAACAACCGCTCAGCAGTACTAACAATACCGGCAACATAATCGCTTTGCGTTAAAGCTTTTCGCAATGCCGCCATACAATGCATTAAATTAACCGCCGTTGGACGAGTGGCTTCTAGTTCATTGATTGCTTTTTCAAGCTCACTTTTCACTACCCCTTGCCCAGCTAAATACGCCACTAACAAGCTCGCGCCTAAACCAATAAGTGGAGCTCCACGCACTTTTAAGTTAATGATCAGCTCTTTCATGGTTTCTACATCATGGCACTGATGCCATACCTGCTGGTGAGGTAGTAAATATTGGTCGAGCACACTAAGCGACCCGTTTTCATATTTTAAACTGCTTGCGATTAAATTTTGCATAATGCTTAAGGTATTAAAAATGCGTAACGTTATTTTACACCACTTTGAATAACTCTCAAGTTAGACTTGTAGACATCTAAACATTTAAAGGTATAGAATGCTTAAAAGCTGATTTTTGAGATTAAAACCATGACTAACTATGTTGCTTTTAACGCACAGCGCGCTATCGATTACGTATCGACATTAATTGAATCTAAACAATGTAATTTTTTTGATTCCGGACAAACCTTATCGGCATATGAGTTTGGTGATGGCAATCTTAATTTAGTGTTTAGAATTACTGATGAGCAAAACAATAGTGTTATTTTAAAGCAAGCTCTGCCTTACGCGCGTTGCGTGGGTGAGTCGTGGCCATTAACACTTGATAGAGCCCGTATAGAAGCACAAGTTTTACTTAACCATGGTGCTATTTGCCCTACTTATACTGCTAATGTTTTACATTATAGTGAAATACAAGCCCTTACTATTTTAGAAGATTTAGGTAATTTACAAATATTGCGTACTGCACAAAATAATGCAGAGCAATTTCCTAAATTGGCACAGCATGTAGCTACCTACTTAAGCCACACCGGCTTTTATAATTCAGATTTTTACTTAACCGCGCAAACTAAAAAAGCGCTCGTTAGCCAATTTACTAATCCTGAGCTTTGCCAAATCACTGAAGACTTATTTTTTAGCGACCCGTACATTGGGCACGAACGCAATAACTACCCAGATCAACTACAAAGCGAAGTTGATGCAATACAAAAAAACAGCGCATTAAAGTTAGAAATAGCAAAATTAAAAGCTAATTTTTTATCTAACCCGCAAACATTACTTCATGGTGATATGCATAGCGGCAGTATTTTTGTTGATTGTAATAATACAAAGATGATCGATCCTGAGTTTGGTTTTTTTGGTCCTGTTGGGTTCGATATTGGCTCTTTTATTGGTAATTTACTTTTAAATTACTGCGCACAATACGGGCATATTGAAGATTTTGTGGCTCGTCGTAATTACCAAACACATTTACTTAGCTGTATCGTAGACACCTATAGTTTATTTGAGCAGCAATGGCTTGAATTAATACGCACTAAAACAACAGATGAATCACTAGCGCCAGTAGGCTATGCGCAATACTTTATGAAAAACGTATTGCAAGATGCTGTTGGTTACTGTGGTGCTGAGCTAATTAGGCGTACTATAGGGCTTGCGCACGTAAGCGATATAGATAGTATTAGTGATGAGAATGCGCGCCTTACAGTGCAAAAACAAACATTAGCACTAGGCGAGCAACTTATTTTAAATGCACAAACATGCAACAACAAAGAAGCATTCTTTAGTTTATTAATAAGCCAATTAAACTAACAAACATTAAAAAGGCGCTATTAGCGCCTTCTAGTTAGTTAAAACTTACTTGTAGTTTTCGTAAATTTTATCAAGCGGTTCCGAAAGCCCACTTTCTTGCACTATACGTACATGCTCACGTTTTAATTCGCGTGCACTAGTCACACCACAAGAATGAGCTATTAACCCAGCGCCATAATGAATGTATTTATTATAGTTAGCTACTCGCTGCGCTTTATCAGCTACATCTAAGCCGCGTTGCAAACGCTCGTTATGCGTAGTGATCCCGGTTGGACAAGTATCTTTATTACATTGCATTGCTTGAATACAGCCCAGTGCAAACATATGACCACGAGCCGATACAACAAAATCAGCACCGAGCGCCAATGCCCAAGCAACCTTTGAAGGAACAATTAATTTACCAGAAGCGATTATTTTAATACGATCTCGAAGCCCATGTTTTTCAAGCATATTAACTACAAGCGGTAAACTTTCGCGCAGTGGTAAACCCACCGAATCCATAAGCGGTTGCGGTGCTGCGCCCGTACCACCATCAGCACTATCTATGGTAATAAAGTCAGGTGCAGACTCGATACCACGGTGGTTTATTTCAGCGAACAACGTTTCTAACCATCCGTATGCACCAATAACAGCTTTAAACCCTGTAGGCTTACCTGTCGCGTTACGTACAGTGGCAATCATATCAAGAATATCGGCTGGATTTTTAATTTCAGGGTGACCATTGGGGCTAATCGAATCTTGCCCTTCTGGTATCCCCCTAATTTTAGCTATTTCGGCATTAACTTTGCGCCCTGGAAGCATTCCACCCTTGCCAGGTTTAGCGCCTTGGCTCATTTTTAGTTCAAACATTTTTACTTGTTCGTGAGCCGCTATTTCTTTAAGCTTTTCAGTACTTAAATTACCGTGCTCGTCTCGTGCACCATATTTAGCGGTACCAATTTGAAAAACAATATCAGCCCCACCTTCTAAGTGATAAGGGCTTAATCCCCCTTCACCGGTGTTCATCCAACAACCTGCTAACTTAGCTCCTTTTGATAAAGCACGTACAGCGGGTTTTGATAACGCACCAAAGCTCATACCTGATACATTAAATAGCGAGTTGGTGGTGTAAGGTGTTTTACAGTATGGACCCAAAGTAACATTACTCGGGTCGAGCGCTTCTTCATCTAAAGTAGGAAACGCACAGTTCATAAACATAACTGTACCCGTTACTTCTAAGCTTTGCGTAGAGCCAAATGCCGCAGTACGGTCAACATCTTTTGCAGCACGATAAACCCAGCTTCGTTCAGCTCGATTAAATGGCATTTCTTCTCTATCTTGCGCAAAAAAGTACTGCCTGAAGAACTCCCCTTGGCGCTCAAAAAAATACCGAAAACGCCCTATCACGGGGTAATTTCGCCTTATAGCGTGCTTAGTTTGTGTAATATCGCGAAAATAAAAAACAATTACAGTAAGCACAACGCACCCGAGTAAAACTATAAACATACTTGCAAATATATCGATACTAAACATTATAAAATTGCTCATTTATGACCCTTGGTGATTTTTAAAATAAGACCTAATAAGTACTGACCGCTTTAATGAACTAAATGGCTCATCATAATTACTAACCTGCTTACTTAAATAAATACAACTACTTACCAACAGAGTACTAACTTACATAGCTATAAAAACAACTCAGTACCCATTTTTAAAAATTATACTTATTTACTTTCCAGCTTAACTGATTCATTTTTTATATACATACGTACTTGTGTTTCTAGCACTGATAAAGGTACTGAACCATGGCGTAATATTTGATGATGGAATTCACGAATATCAAAATTTTTCCCAAGCACTTGCTCTGCCTCAGCGCGTAAACGTTTAATAGTTAACTCACCAATTTTGTATGACAGTGCCTGTGCTGGCCACGATATATAACGATCGGTTTCCGTTTTAACATTATGCAGCGAAAGCGCGGTGTTTTCGCTCATAAAGTTCATAGCCCGATCTCTACTCCAGCCATACATGTGCATTCCCGTATCAACAACTAAACGTGCTGCTCGCCACATTTCATAAGTTAAGCGACCAAAACGGCTATATGGGTTTTGATAAAAGCCAGCTTCTAAGCCCAAGTATTCAGAGTAAAGCCCCCAACCTTCGCCAAATGCCGAAAGGTAAGCATCACGACGGTAGCTCGGTAGATTTTCAAGCTCGGCATTAAGTGATATTTGTAAATGATGTCCTGGCACTGCTTCGTGCAGAGTCAACGCTTCTAAAACATAGAGAGGGCGCTTATCTAATGCGTAAGTATTCACCCAATAATAACCTGCTTCATCATCTCGATTAGAGCCAGAATAACGGCCTGTTGTGTATTTAGGAGCAATATTGGCTGGTACGGGGGCTACGCCATAAGGTTTACGTGGCAAGGTATGAAATAGCTTAGGCAGCTGTGCATCCATTTTTTTAGCAATATAAGATGCTTCTTTTAAAAGCTGCTCTGGTGTTGTGGCATAAAATTGTGGATCCGTACGTAAAAAGTGAATAAATTCGGCGAATGTGCCTTTAAAACCTACTTCAGCTATTACGTCCTCCATTTCACTGCGAATTCGAGCGACCTCTTTTAATCCAAGTTCATGAATCTCTTTAGGCGTCATGTCGGTAGTAGTGTAATACTTAGCTCTGTTTTTATAAAATGCCTCGCCATTAGGTGTATCTGATATGCCAACGCTTGTGCGTGCACTAGGTCGATACTGCTGCGTAAAAAACACTAAATAATTTTTATAAGACTGTATAACATCTTCTTTTATAATGTTTTTAGCTTTTTGTTGTAGTGCCTTAAATTCACTATCGCTCAAACCAGCAGTATTAGTTAAAAAAGGTTTATAAAACTCAGATGTAGTTATATCGTCAACAATGTAAGCATTAATTGAATCTTCGTAACCCTCTAGCACAGCTTTAGGTTGAGTAAGGCCCGTTTCTATCCCTTTTTTCATCCAATATATGTTTTGTTCAAAAAACCGTGGAACTTGCGCCAAACGTGCAAGGTATGTATCGAAATCTTGCTGATTTTTATATTGAGAGCTATTGATGATGTATGATAATCCAGAGTGAAAACCATACTCTGATGTAAGCGGCATATAATGCGCATTGAATATATACTCATCAACGCTGTTTTGTACTTGTGCTCGAATAATGCTGAAGTTTATTTGATTTTCATCACTTAATTTATCAATGCTGACGGTATCTAACTCGGCAAGTAACTGTGTTTTATTCTTATATTCTTGCGCTAAAAATTCGGGCGATAGATTTGGTAACAAGTAACCTTTAACCCCTTTTGCATTGCTATAAGGATTAATGCTTTGTCTGTAATCAACAATGCTTTTGGCTATCTGCGTAAACTGTTGATCTGCATTTTGCGTTGTTATTTGACATGCACTTAATGAGCATAAAAACATGAAACCAAGTAAAGAATGGCGCATTGGCCGCTGTAAAAAATGATTCATTGCAATTTAACTTGACGATGTAATAGATATCACAAAGCTATCGTAGGCTAAATAAATAGCAAGTAAATGAGACCAATCAACGGTTATAAACCTTACTAAAACTAAGTGTATTTCGAGAGTAAAGTATATCAACAGAAGTAAAAACAAGCTTAATTGATGAGAAAAGCAGCTATTGAGTTGTTAAAATGAAAATTTAAGTTCCGTAACTCTTTTTTTACTTTTAAATAACCGCCATAACGATTACTGTAGTAAAAAATAATAAAAGCTCGGATGCATAACCGCCTCACGGAATGAGATATTTAAATTAACTCTTATGCGTACTCAGTTGGTATTTAAAAATGATGTTCCATGATTCCATGGCAATTGCACAAGAAAAGATGACTAAAGTGTGTGTGTTTTTAGAGCGTTATGCGCTGCCGCCAACCCCGCTTAATTTTCAAGTAATTTATACCTATATTAGCCAAGCCAATATAAACCTTAAAAATGCACTAGAACGTGCGATTGCAACAGAAGAAAATATAGACAGTGTTTTAATTGAACAATTATATTTTCAATTTTTAAATGAAGGGCACACAACTCAGGTCTCGATGATTCAAAATGTTGACGGTATTATCGGGTCACTTTCTCGAAATGCTCAAGCAACAGAAAAACAAATTATCCGCTTTGCTGATCAAGTAAATGAATGTGTACATACGCTTGATGAAAACAGTATAGAACAAAGCCGTAAAGCACTTAAAATCCTCAATACACAAACCGTAGAGTTACTAGAGCAGCATAAACAATTTAAGAAAGAACTTAGCAAAGCTAAAAAGTTACACGAAAAAACGCAAAAGCAATTAACTCAGCTCCGAAAGCAGCATATAGTAGATAGCCAAACGGGCCTTTATAAACGTCATTATTTAACTCAACAAACCCAAGTTTGGACAAATCAAGAAAAGTCCATTTGTGCCATTGCTGTTCAAATAGATAACCTTGATCACTTTGTTGATAATTATGGTGATATTCTTGGTGAAGTTATTTTGAATAAAGTCGCTAAGCAAGTACAAAAGTATGTATTCCAAAGCGGTTTACCTGGACGGACTGCTAAAGACCAATTTACTATATTACTCGCCGACATTGATCCTGAAACGGCAACTTTAATAGCCGAAAAAGTACGTAATGGGGTAGAAAAGTTGCGATTTGTTAGCTCAAAAAGTGGCACAAAACTACCCGCTATAAACTTATCATTAGGTATTGCACAGCATCAGCAACAAGATGATTTTAATCAACTTGCTAAAAAAGCCTCAAATGCAGCTTTTAAAGCTCGATCTCTTGGGCAAAGTTGTTTTATTGCTGGGCATTAAATCACCTGATAAATCATATTCAAATTGCACCTGCAGTACACAATAAAGTACACTAGTGCTTATTGCCACGATAGAGATTAATCATGAACGAAACACCGCAAAAGACCACGCATTTTGGCTATAAAACGGTAGCTGAAAACGACAAAGCCTCAATGGTTGCAGACGTATTTCACTCAGTTGCAGCAAAATACGATGTAATGAATGATTTAATGTCTTTTGGTGTGCACCGCTTATGGAAACGTCAAACTATTGCCAGTTCTGGTGTTCGCAAGGGCCATCATGTACTTGATTTAGCTGGCGGCACTGGTGATTTAACGGCTAAATTTAGTCAATTAGTCGGTGAAACAGGTCAAGTTGTTTTAGGCGATATTAACTCCTCAATGCTCAAAGTGGGCCGTGAGAAGCTGCATAACTTGGGTCTTGTTGGTAATATTGACTACGTACAAATGAACGCCGAAATGCTGCCATTTCCAGATAATAGCTTTGATGTGATCACTATTGCTTTTGGTTTACGTAATGTAACCGATAAAGACAAAGCACTTCGTTCTATGTACCGTATTTTAAAGCCAGGTGGTCGCTTACTAGTGCTAGAATTCTCCAAGCCTGAGCATGAAGTACTAAGTAAAGCTTACGATTTTTATTCATTTAATTTATTACCAACAATGGGCAAACTAGTTGCTAACGACAGCGAGTCGTACAAATATTTAGCCGAATCGATTCGTATGCATCCAGATCAAGATACCCTTAAAGCAATGATGGATGACGCTGGCTTTGAACAAACAACTTATCAAAACCTAACAGGTGGTATTGTTGCACTTCACCGTGGTTTTAAATACTAAGGCAGAGTGATATGGCGCTTGAACAAGTAACTGAAAAAAATAATGATAGGTCAACCACATCTACTTTTTTCATGTTGCCTAACTTTGTACTTTCGCTTATCGAGCATGTACTTAATCAAGCACTTAAACTCGACCCAAAGCTTTCAAAAAAACTAAATGAAGTTAAAGAGCTGCGTTTAGTTGTTGAAGTAAGAGATTGGCAACAAACAATCCAACTCGTTTTTGCTGATAAAAAACTACATTTATATACCGCACAAAGCAGTGATAACGCTGATTGCATGATAAGCGCCGATATAGATACGCTTATTGCGCTAAAAAATCCAGCGATGCTTACCCAGCTAATACGCCAAGATAAACTCGACCTGCAAGGTGATTTGAATATTGCCCAAACTTACAGTAACGCATTTTCGAGTTTAGATATTGATTGGCCAGAACAACTATCAAAGCATATTGGCGATGGCCCGGCCCAGCAACTTTATTTACACTTAACCTCGCTCAAGCAGCAAAGCAGTAAAGTAAAAAAGCAGTTAGCCACTACACTTACTAGTTTATGTCAGGATGAGCTTGCTATAACTATTCATCCCTTAGAGCTTGAGCAATTCAAACAACAAAACCGAGTAATTAAAAGCCAAGTTGCTGCTATTGAGCAGCGTATAAACGCCTTATTAAACATCGTAACCCGCTAAGGATTTTTTGTGTCGACTGCACGATTGTATTACATCACTAAAACACTACTTAGCTACGGGTTAGATGAGTTAGTCCCTAAGCATAAAACGCCCTGGTTTGCCAAAATAATGCGTGGAAGCTTTTTTTGGCTACGCAATCAGCATAAAGAAAAATCAGTAGGGTTGCGTTTACGTCTTGCATTACAAGAGCTTGGTCCTGTATGGATTAAGTTTGGCCAAATGCTCTCCACCCGTCGCGATTTACTACCACACGATATAGCCCTAGAGCTCGCGTTTTTACAAGATCAGGTACAACCTTTTGAAGGTGAACTTGCACAAGAAATCATTGAAAAAGCACTCGAAATTAATGATATAAGTGAATTATTTAGTGAGTTTTCACAAGCACCGCTGGCCTCGGCATCTATAGCGCAAGTCCACACAGCAAAACTTATTGATGAGCACAACATTGAGCAAGATGTTGTAATAAAAGTTATTCGTCCAAATATTCATGAACAGATTAATGCTGACTTAGCGTTAATGGAGAAGCTCGCTAAAGTACTTGCCAAAGTACATAACGAGTCAAAGCGCCTGCGCCCTGTAGAAGTTGTTAAAGAGTATAAAAAAACACTCCTTGATGAACTCGACTTAATGCGAGAAGGCGCTAATGGCATTCAGCTTAAGCGTAACTTTGAAGATTCTGATTCTCTTTATATCCCTGCAGTTTATAGCGATTATAGCCGCCATAATATATTAGTGATGGAGCGTATTTACGGCATACCTGTCTCTGATACTGATGCACTATTAGCACAAAATACTAATATGAAATTACTTGCTGAACGCGGTGTAGAGGTGTTTTTTACACAAGTATTTAGAGACAGTTTTTTTCATGCTGATATGCATCCTGGCAATATATTTGTCTCTCGCGAACATCCTGAAAACCCAAAATACATTGGTATAGATTGTGGTATTGTTGGTACGCTTAATAAAGAAGATAAACGCTATTTAGCTGAAAATTTCATTGCCTTTTTTAATCGTGATTATCGCCAAGTTGCCCAGCTACATGTTGATTCAGGTTGGGTACCACCCGATACCAGCATTGAAGAATTTGAATTTGCGATTCGTACAGTGTGTGAGCCTATATTTAACAAGCCACTTGCTGAAATTTCATTTGGTCATGTGCTTGTTAATTTATTTAATACCGCACGCCGCTTTAATATGCAGGTACAACCTCAACTCGTACTACTACAAAAAACTTTATTGTATGTTGAAGGGTTAGGCAGACAGCTTTACCCGCAACTGGATTTATGGAAAACAGCTAAACCCTTTTTAGAAGACTGGGTAAAACAACAAGTCGGCCCATTATCTGTATTGAAACAAATGTATGCTAATTTACCTTTTTGGGCAGAAAAAATGCCCGAGCTACCGGATTTAATTTATCAAAATTTAAAGCGAACTCCTCGCACTCAAGTACAAATACAAAAGGTATCTCAAAAACCTTTAATCTTGGGCTTGTTTGGTAGTGCGACAATAATCATGTCAGCTCTTTCTTATTTACAGCACGATTTAATTGCTGCCAGCATCGCTATTAGCTGCTCTGCTGTTAGCTTTATAACTGCATGGCGCAGCGCATAAACTAAGTGCTATTTGCGTTATTGAGCGTATAATTAGTATTTAAAATATACATTTAATCATTTTATAGACTGGAGATAACCATGGGTTTTGGTGGTATTAGTATTTGGCAATTATTGATTGTACTAGCAATCATCGTTCTTCTTTTTGGTACTAAAAAGTTACGTGGAATGGGTGGGGACTTAGGCGGTGCTGTTAAAGGCTTTAAAAAAGCCATGTCTGATGAAAAAAGTACAGAACAAGACACTACCGAGCAAATCCAAAAATCAGAAAATGCAGCTCCAAACGATCCAGCTAACGCTGAAAAAACCAAAGATAGTAATAAGGTTTAATTAGCATGGGAATGTGGGAGCTTGTTATTGTTCTTATTGTTGGTTTAGTGGTTTTAGGCCCTGAACGCTTGCCTGTGGCTATAAGAACAGTGAGCCGCTGGATTAAAACAGCCAAGTCGCTAGCTAATTCAGTTAAAGCCGAAGTCAGCGAAGAGCTACGCGTACATGAGCTGCATGAAAACCTTAAAAAAGCAGAGCAACAAAACTTAAAAGACTTAAGCCCTGAACTGCAAAACTCGTTGAGCGAGCTACAACAAGCAGCTCAATCAGTTACCCACAGCTATAAAAAACAACCGCCAAAGACAGAAAACAAGCAACATATTGATGAAAAAAAGTGAAATTAATTTCCTTTTCAATGGTCAACTTACTAAATGGTATAAATAATAATGGTTGAGCAAGTAAAATCGGGGTTTGTGGCTCACTTAATTGAGTTACGAGATCGACTTATAAAAGCACTATTGAGCATTTTCGTTATTTTTATTGCCATAGTGTATTTTGCAAATGACATTTACGCTTTTGTTGCACAGCCGCTAGTCTCACATTTGCCAAGCACTGCAACTATGATTGCAACTGATGTGACAGCACCTTTTTTCGCCCCTTTTAAACTGACTTTATTTGTCGCTTTATTTGCATCTATTCCATGGATATTACATCAAATTTGGGGGTTTATCGCACCAGGGTTATATCAGCACGAAAAGAAAATGCTCATGCCTATTCTCGCCTCTAGCATAATACTGTTTTATGGTGGTATAGCCTTTTGTTACTTTGTAGTACTGCCAATTATTTTAGGCTTTTTTACAAGCGCAGGTCCTGAGATGATGACTCTTGCGCCCGACATAAGTAGTTATTTAGGATTTGTATTAAAATTATTTTTTGCTTTTGGTGTCGCGTTTGAAATTCCAGTTGCCATTATGCTGCTATGCTGGAGTGGCGCAACAACGACAACAAGCTTAAAAGAAAAACGCCCTTATATCGTGGTAGGTGTTTTTGTAGTCGCGATGTTTTTAACACCGCCTGATGTATTATCACAAACATTACTAGCGTTTCCGATGCTGCTTTTGTTTGAACTAGGCTTAATTTTAGCGAAATTTTATACCGCTAAACCACAACAAGAATCTGAGGAATAAAATGAAAAAACAACTACTCTCACTATTGGTTTTATTAAGCGCACCCACATTTGCTGCGCAAACAGAAATTAACACTCAAGCATTACAAGCATGTAGCTTTATTGAAAACGACTTTAACCGTTTGCTATGTTACGACAATACTATTGCGGGTAAATCGCTAACCAAGCCATCAGTTTCAAAAGTTTTAGCACCACCAACAACAAATACTAACGTGCCAATACCTGCTCCAACACAGAAAGCGTCATCAGTTGCAAATGCCGATGATTTTGGTTTAGAGCATAAAGAAGTACACAAAGAAAAAGATACTGAAATTAAAGCTACAATTACTTCAATAGAGAAAGCAGCTTATGGTGAGCTCATTATTAATTTAGATAATGATCAACAATGGCGTCAAATTGGCTCTGATAGTATGCGCTTAAAAGAAAGTGATACGGTTGTTATAACTCGTGGTGTTTTTAACTCATTTTTATTAAAAAAAGCGAATCAAAATCGCTCTATTCGCGTTAAGCGCACTAAGTAATGTCGTATACCTTAATTGATGCTGGTGTTAATTTAACTAACCATCAGTTTGATGAACAGCATCAAGAGATTATTAACCGCGCCAATAGTGCAGGCGTTAACAACATGCTTATTATTGGCTGTGACATAGCAGGGAGTGAACAATCTCTTGAGCTGGCTATAAAGTATCAGCAATACTCTACAGCCGGCATACACCCTCATGATGCAAAATCAGCCACCAGCGAATTAGAGACTCAATTAAAACACCTTGCAAAGCACGATGAGGTGGTTGCTATTGGCGAATGTGGGCTTGACTATAATCGCGATTTTTCACCTCGAGATATTCAGCGCAGCGTCTTCAGGCGCCAGCTTGCTGTAGCCGAAGATTTAAATTTACCTGTTTACCTACACGAACGTGATGCCAATGAAGATATGCTTAAAATACTTAATGAATTCAAAGTACGCGGTATACTTCACTGCTTTACCGGTAATGCTAGCTCGTTAAAAAGTTATCTAGATTTGGGGTTTTACATTGGTATTACTGGCTGGGTATGCGATGAAAGACGTGGGAAAGAGTTACAACAATTAGTCCCTCACATTCCTTTAGAACGCTTGCTACTCGAAACTGATTCACCTTTTTTAATTCCGCGCTCGATTAAGCCTAAACCCAAATCACGTAAAAATGAACCCGCATTACTTCCACATATTTGCCAAACTGTCGCTCAACTGTATAAAATTGAAGCTGAAACTGTAGCAACTCAAACTACAAAAAACTTTAATCACATTTTTGCTCTAGAGACACGTTAATGATAGTTGCAAAAGTTTTATTTAGCCTACTTACCCTAGTATGTGTATTTAACGCTTCTGCAAATCCCATTGTAATAAGCCAAAATTTTAAATCCCAAAATATCATAAATTTAAACTATTCTTTTGAACCAACTTCGCTTTTAGAAGCTCGAAATAGTAATTTGAAAAATTGGCATTCACTTAAAAATAGCTCATTAAACTTAGGGTTAGAACAACGACCAGTATGGCTTACATTTACAATAAAAAACACACTCAACAGTGAAGTTGAGCCACTACTTTCAATAGATAATCCTCTCTTAAATAAAGTTCAGGTTTTTCATTTACACAATTCTGAGCTGCTTTCACAAACACAAATAGGCGACGCCTTTGTGCTTTCTCAGCGCCTAATAAAAAGCGAATCTTTATTAGTTAAATTAACATTGCCTGCAAACACAACAACAACTGTGATCATCAAAGTTACGGATAGTGCGGGGTTACGAGTACCTTTAACTTTGTGGCAGCAAGATAGTTATTTAGCTTACAAAGGTAAACTAAATTTAATATATGGTTTGCTCATTGGTTTTGTATTTTCGTTAGCCTTTAGCTGTCTTGTTTTATATGGGTTCTCACGCAAGCTCTATTTTGCTTGTGCTGGTATGATAACGTTGACGTTAGGTTTATTACTCTCCTATTTGTGTGGATTTGGCTTGCGTTTTTTTCATCCAAACCTAACGGGTATTCAGCAACTAATGAGCTCTATGTTACTGATGCTTATTACCTTGTTGTTTTTACCTTTACAGCAACTCATTTGCCAACCTAAACGCTCTACGCTGTTAAAGGTACAAACGATGATAACCAGCCTATTTGCCATTTCATTACTATGTGTTTGGCTGCTACCTAACTTAATCGTTACTTTATTTAGCCTTGTAACTATTCCTATTATTTTGTGCTTTTATATTATCACTACACTTATATGTACTCGTAGTGACCCATCCAAACAAAATAAAGGCCTTTTACTGACTTTAATCTTCTTCCTTATAGTTATGGCCTACTTTATTGCTACAGCAATGGGCTGGTATTCCCTTGGTCAGAATAGTTTAGTTATTGTCTTTATTTGCTTTTTTAGCTGTATTTTTTGTTTGTGCTATACCGTAATGGAAAAGTTTATTTTGCAACGCGACCAACAAATAGTTACGCAGCAAACCTTGATTGCTAAAAATACGGCGCAAGATACACTCTTAAACGAACGTCTAGCGTTACAAGAAAAAGCTCGCCGAGAGTTAGAAGCGCTTGTCGACGAACGAACCTTTGAACTGCAAGTAACCTTAAGAGAGCTTGAAGAGAAAAATAGAGAGCTTGAGCAACTTAATACTGAAGATGCTTTAACCGGTATAAAAAACCGTCGCTTTTTTGATAAGAAATTAATAATGGAGCTTCGCCGTTCTCGCCGAGAGCAAACGCCATTAAGTATTATTATGCTTGATATAGACCGCTTCAAAACAATTAATGATACGTATGGTCATTTAACTGGCGATCAGGTTATTAGAGCGGTGTCAGATATTATAAAAAATAATCTAAAGCGTCCACTTGATGAAGTTGCACGCTACGGTGGCGAAGAATTTGTAGTGCTGCTTCCAAATACACCAAATGAAGGCGCGTTAGATATTGCAGAACAAATACGCGAAACAATTGCGCAAAGTACTGTTATTGTTGCTGGCACTGACATTAAATTTACAATTAGTGCTGGTGTTTACACTAGCGTCGCAGATGATCTTAACACCCCCGAAATATTTACCGAGCACGCTGATAAAGCCCTCTATTACGCTAAACAGCACGGTCGTAATCAAGTAATTAATTTTCCAATTCCACAGTAGGAGTATTCTAATATGGCCCAATCAGGACTAGACCTTTTTCCGTATACTCGTATGCGCAGAATGCGTAGAAGCGATTTTTCTCGTCGTCTAATGGCTGAAAACCAACTTAGCGTAAACGATTTAATCTACCCCGTTTTCGTACTTGAAGGTAAAAATCGTCGTGAAGCGATTGAATCAATGCCCGGCATTGAACGTTTATCAATAGATTTATTGCTTATTGAGGCAAAAGAGCTCGTTGAGCTCGGCGTGCCAGCCATTGCAATCTTTCCGGTAACGCCTACAGATAAAAAGTCATTATTCGCCGAAGAAGCTTACAATGAAGATGGTTTAGTGCAACGAACTGTTCGCGCTTTAAAAGAAGCTTACCCTGAACTCGGTGTAATTACTGATGGTGCACTTGACCCATTCACTACACATGGGCAAGACGGCATCATTGATGACTCAGGTTACGTCATCAATGATGTAACAACTGAAATATTGGTTAAACAAGCACTTTCTCATGCACAAGCTGGAGCCGATGTTATCGCTCCTTCAGATATGATGGATGGCCGTATTGGCGCAATTCGTGAAGCACTTGAAGCGGATGGCTTTATCCATACTCGCATTATGGCTTATTCAGCTAAGTATGCCTCTAGCTATTATGGTCCTTTCAGAGATGCAATAGGTTCTGCAGGGAACTTAAAAGGTGCTGACAAAAAGACCTACCAGATGGATCCTGCAAACTCTGACGAAGCAATACGTGAAGTTGCATTAGACTTACAAGAAGGCGCTGATATGGTTATGGTTAAACCTGGCATGCCTTATTTAGATATTGTACGTCGCGTAAAAGATGAATTTGGCGTGCCAACTTTCGCCTATCAAGTTAGCGGCGAATACGCTATGCACAAAGCCGCAATCGATAATGGCTGGCTGAACGAGGAAGCAACAATAATGGAATCTCTCTTGGCATTTAAGCGAGCTGGTGCTGATGGTATTCTGACTTATTTCACTAAACAAGCTGCACAATACTTAAAAAGTAAATAATGTAATACAATAGTCACAATTTCGCTATTTTTGCTTTCATTTTATTTACTTGTTGTATTTTATTTGTAATAAATTTTCCTTAAACTAAGTGTCCCATTTGGGACACAATACACGGGAAAAAAATAATAATGTTTAAAACAAAAATAACGCCACTAGCGCTTGTTATAGCAAGCCTTAGTGCACCAGCCTCCGCTAATCTTATCATTTCGGAATATGTAGAAGGTAGTAGCAACAATAAAGCAATTGAGCTTTATAACAACTCGACTGATTCGTTATCACTTGCTGGCTATAAATTAAATTTATATGTGAACGGTAAAACAACGATACAATCTACGCTCGACTTATCAGCTACTTTACCTGCCAACGGAACCTATGTAATCGTAAACCCAAGTTCAAATGATGAGCTAAAAGGTAAAGCTGATTTAGAGCATAGTGTTACAAGCTTTAACGGTGATGATGCATTAGTTCTAATTCAAGGCGACACTGTCATTGATAGTTTTGGTCAATTTGGTACGGATCCGGGCTCTTATTGGTCTGAAGGTGGCGTACAAACACAAAATAAAACACTTCGTCGCAACGATAGCGTCCTCGTTGGCCGTACCTCGCCAAGCGCTCCTTTTGACCCAAGCGAAGAATGGGTGCAATTTGACCAAGATGATTTTTCTGGTTTAGGCGTATTTGGTAGTGACTCAGCTCCAGTACCAGAACCTGAGCCACTAGATCCATTAGTATGTGGTGCAGATAAAACATTGATTAGCGCTATTCAAGGCGATGGTGCAGCAAGCCCTCTTGTGGGTAGTGTTGTTGAACTTGAAGGCGTTGTAACAGCAGACTTCCAAGGCGACGATGAGTTAAAAGGCTTTTTTATAAGCTCACTTGCTGCAGATATAGACGCTAACCCACTGACTTCTGAAGGCCTGTTTGTTTACTTTGCAGATACTGAAGTAAGTGTAGGCGACCATGTACGTGTGCAAGGTACTGTTGAAGAATATTTTGATGCAACACAAATCGGCAGCGTAAGCCAAGTAGCTGTTTGTGATACTGGCTTAGCTTCAGCCGCTACAAAAATAACTTTGCCTTTAGCTGATGCAACTTATTTAGAATCGTTTGAAGGTATGCTAGTAACGCTAGAACAGCCATTAGTTGTTACCAATAACTTTGGCCTTGGTCGATATGGTGAAGTTGAAGTCGCGACTGAGCGCTTGTATCAAGGTACGCAAGTTGCGTTACCTGGTGATACTGCTAACGCAGTTGAAGCCGAAAACTTAACTAAGAAAATATTAATCGATGATGGCTCAACTGTTCAAAATCTAGATCCTACAGCCTATCCAACTCCTGGTTTATCAGCAGAAAATACATTACGTACTGGTGATACAGTAAATACAGTGACTGGTGCACTTGCTTATAGCTTTAGCCTTTACCGAATTCACCCAACTGTAGCACCTCAATTTATTGCAACAAATGCACGTAAAGACGCACCTGAACTTAATGCTGAGGCAGATTTACGTGTAGCAAGCTTTAACGTACTTAATTACTTTAATGGTGATGGCCAAGGTGAAGGGTTCCCTACGAGTCGCGGTGCAGATTCTGAAGCTGAATTTATTCGTCAAGAAGCCAAAATTGTAAGTGCCATTAGCGCAATGCAAGCTGATGTTGTTGGTTTGATGGAAATCGAAAATGATGGTTTTGGTGAATTTAGCGCTATTGCTAGCTTAGTTAATGCATTAAACGAAGCTGATGCAGCTAACCAGTATGCATTTGTTGACTTTGGTCTTGATCAAATCGGTACAGATGCAATCACGACTGCGTTAATTTATCGTGCTAATAAGGTAGAAGAAGTCGGTACTGCCGCTATTACTACTGATGCACCATTTGATTTTAGTAATCGTACTCCTATCGCACAAAGCTTTAAATCTTTAGCAACTGATGAAGTATTTACTGTAGCCGTAGCGCACTTAAAATCTAAAGGTGGTTGTGGTAGTGCAAGCGGCGCGAACGAAGATCAAAATGATGGCCAAGCTTGTTGGAATGAAATACGTACACAAGGTGCTAATGCATTCGCAGATTGGCTTGATAGCAAACCAACGGGTGTTGACGACGAAGATACTATTCTAGTTGGCGACATGAATGCTTACGCAATGGAAGATCCAATACGTGCGTTTGCTGATAAAGGATATAAAAATGTAGTCGCAGAGCTTGATGGCAATACTCTTGCTTACTCTTATAGCTTCTCTGGCCGTGCTGGTAGCCTTGACCATGCAGTAGCTAGTGCATCATTACTTAGCAAGGTAGTATCAGCTAAAGATTGGCATATTAATGCTGATGAACCAATTTCGCTTGATTACAATGTTGAATTTAAAAGTGATGCTCAACAATCAAGTTTATATTCTCAAAGCGCATACCGCGCCTCAGATCATGATCCTGTAATTGTTGATATAAAATCTGAAATTACGCTAACACCAGAAGAGCAAACACCCGTTATTACAGCGAATCAAACGTTTGCTATTGATGAAAATAGCGCGATTGGGACAGTAATTGGTACGCTTGATTTTAGTGACCCTAATGCAGATGAGTCACCGGTTATTAAATTTATTGTATCAGGAAACAGCAGTGTTTCTATTAACAACCAGGGACAACTTATTGTAGCCGGTGAGTTAGATTACGAGTTTGAAAACCGCATTACCTTATCTGTTCAAGCACAAGATAGTGCTGGTAACGTATCTAAAGCTGAAAATGTAGCTATTAAAGTTAATAACCTACGTTCAGATGACGATAACGATGCAGGTTCATTATTTTGGTTAACACTTCTTTTAGCGCCGCTATCAATCGTGCGTAGATTTAAAAAGAAATAACTAATTTAGATACCCTTAAAAAGCCGCAATCGCGGCTTTTTTTATTTTTATACAAATGTAATTCAGACAAGCTTCAGTAAACACCTCGTAATATCGCCTTATTATATAAATCATCTTCAACTAACTAACCAAGTAAGAAGCAACTACATAGCCGTGGGTGTTTTTTACACGAAAAGTGGTCGAGATCTTTTATGCCTCTTACTTAGCTTTTTGATTTTTAATGTATTTATTTAGGTTTAAAAATTGCTTAAGTAAATAACTTAGTCTCAACCCTAAAAATAAGTCGTGTTTTTATAAAGGAATGAAAATGAAACAATTTACCCATCGATTATCAACATGGCAAAAGAGCTCAAAGCCACTCTTGGGTCTACTTATTATATTTTCGGCTTGGGGTAACAGCAATCAAGCATTTGCAGCTACAACAGAAGCAGCCATTCCACAAAGTAGTTTATTTGACGTTATAAGCGCGCGTGCTAAAAAACTAGCAAGTGAAGAATATATAGCTCCAAAAAACATTGAACTCGATGCTCTCAATAATATTGATTATCAAGATTATCGCTCTATCCGCTTCAAACAAGACAAGTCAGTGTGGAAAGACGAAGGTCTTTACGAGCTACAGCTATTCCACCCCGGTTTTTTATATAAAACACCCGTTACAATTAATACTGTTAATAGTGACTCAAAACGCACCCGCCTCCCATTTAGTACTGACTTTTATCAGTACGATGGCACTGCTGCTCCTCTAAAAGAAGAAATTACTAAAAGCATTGCCAATACTCAGCTTGGTCACGCTGGCTTTCGATTACATTACCCACTAAATACCAATGAGTACAAAGATGAAGTAATGGTATTTCAAGGTGCATCTTATTTTCGTATTGTTGGCCCAAAGCAAGTTTACGGATTGTCTGCTCGCGGTTTAGCGATTGATACTGCAGAAGCTTCAGGCGAAGAATTCCCAATGTTTAAAGAGTTTTGGTTAGTTAAGCCAAAACTAGATCAAACTAATATTGTTATGTTTGCACTACTTGATAGCCCATCAGTGTCGGGGGCATATAGGTTCGATGTAGACCCAACCACAAATACGGCTGTAAAAGTAAATATGCAAATATTTGCACGTAAAGACGTTAAAAAACTAGGTATTGCCCCCTTAACGAGTATGTTTTATCACGGTGAAAACAGTACTAAATTTTTTGATGACTACCGCCCTGAAGTACACGATTCAGACGGTTTATTAACACAATCGCAAGATAATAAATGGGTGTGGCGCCCACTTAACAATCCAGCGCAACTAAGCGTCACTTCTTTTACATACGAGAACCCAAAAGGTTTTGGTTTAGCGCAACGCGATCGTGATTTTAATAACTACTTTGATACAGAAGCTCATTACCACGACCGCCCTAGCCTATGGATCGAACCAGAAGGTGAATGGGGTAATGGTCGAGTTGAGCTAGTAGAGATACCAACTGACACAGAAACGAATGACAATATAGTAAGTTATTGGGTACCTGAAAAACCCTTCAAAGCGGGAGATTCATTAAAACTAAGCTATAAAATGACGACTTTTAATGCCCATTTAAACCAACATGAAAAAGCACGCGTGGTGCGTACTAGAATTGGCAGTGCAGCACTACCAGGTGAAGACAATCCTCCACCAAAAAGTCACCGTCAATTTACTGTTGACTTTTCAGGCCCAGAGCTTAACCAGCTCTCTAAAAAGCTAGATTTAAAGGCTGATATACAGCTAACAACAGGTGAAGTGAGTGATGTAACAATACAAAAGCTACCTGATACATATGGATGGCGTGTGGCCTTTAAAATCGCCCCACAAGACGGAAAACCAGTAGATATGCGTTTATCGCTAAAACTACGTGAAAAAGAAATTAGTGAGGTATGGAGCTATGTTTGGTATCCAAATGACATCAAGTAAGCAAAACAAGGGAACGTCAATGCCTTTCAAAACAGTTCGTGTATGGCTGTTTGCTATTGCAGCTCTTGGCATATCAGGTTACGGCATATCTATTATGTTTGAAATTTTAAATTCAAACGGTATGACCTTACTTGAATATGCATTACTCGCCCTATTTTCAATTACGTTTGCGTGGATTGTTACTGCATTTTGTAGCGGTACAATTGGTTTCTTACTGCAACTACTGCGCATCGATCCACTAACTTTAAAGCGTATTAAGCCAATCTCTTTCGACAGCCAAGCACTTGCTAAGCAAAGAACAGCGGTTGTTATGCCAATCTATAACGAAGATACTCATCGTGTTATCGCAGGCTTTGAAGTAAGCCTAGAATCACTAAAAGAAACAGGGCAACTAGATCACTTTGACTTTTATTTACTTAGCGATACCCAAGACCCACAAATAGCCAAAAACGAGTTAAGTGCATGGCATGCATTGTGTGAGCGATTAGGCAGTACAGCTAAACACGTTTTTTACCGTCGCCGCGAAGATAATAAACACCGCAAGGTAGGCAACCTAACTGATTTTTGTGAACGTTGGGGCAGCCAGTACGACCATATGATTGTACTTGATGCTGATAGCATAATGACCGGAAAGTGCATGCTAGAGCTTACTACAAGCATGCTAAACAACCCGCAAGCAGGCCTTATTCAAACAATTCCTATCCCCGTTCGTCAAGATACTTTTTTTGGCCGCTTTTTACAGTTTGCATCCGTACTTTACAGCCCAATGCTAGCGACTGGTTCTGCTTTTTGGCAAACCGATAAAGCAAACTATTGGGGCCACAACGCAATCATTAGAGTTGAGGCGTTTATTACCTGTTGTGGTTTACCAACGCTTAAAGGTAATGCCCCATTTGGTGGTGAAATACTAAGTCATGACTTTGTAGAAGCCTCTTTGTTACACAGTGCTAATTGGGACGTATTGCTACTATCAGACATTGAAGGGAGTTATGAAGAAGTTCCAAGTAACATTTTAGATTATGCTGTACGCGACAGACGTTGGGTACAAGGGAATATCCAACACCTTGGTTTACTGTCCTCATCAAAATTAAAGTTAATGAGTAAGTTTCATTTTTTACTGGGAGCAACGGCCTATATTTCATCGCTAATTTGGCTATCAATGCTCGCACTAAGTACGATTGATGCCGTAACACGTGCGCTTAATAGCGATGTTTACTTTAATCGCGCGTACCAATTATTTCCGACGTGGCAAATTGCCAAAACCGAACTGATTGATTCACTACTTTACTTAACAATCATAATTTTACTACTACCTAAATTAATGGGTGTTATTGTTACACTAGTGCACAGAAACAAACGCTTTGGTGGTTCAATTAAGCTGATACTAGGCTCAATCATTGAAACCGTATTTGCTATTATTGTTGCACCATTAATGATGGTATTTCATGCTTACTTTGTTATATGCGTATTTTTAGGTAAAAAAGTAAAGTGGGATGCACAGCCTCGTGAAGGTCGAATGGTTCCTTGGAGGGAAGCGTTTGGTTATACGCTATTTTCAACTATCGTCGCTATTGCATGGGGCAGCACAGCGTATTACTTTACCCCTGTATTCTTTTGGTGGTTGTCGCCAATACTATTAGGCTTAATACTCGCAGCACCTATAGTCCGTTACTCAAGTAGCATTAAGCTAGGCGTGTTCCTTAGAGAGCTAGGTATATTTATTTGCCCTAGTGAAGTAGATAACGATGCTACTTTAGAAGCGCTTAAGGTTCATCTCAAAAAGATTTCTGTACCTCAAGAAGGTCAATATCCAACAACTATTCCAACACTGCCAAAAGAGCATATGGTTACAATGCCCATTCAAAGCTTTAATAAGCCACACAAGCTAAAGATGAAAGCGCTAAAAGCTAAAGCGATAAAAAAGTTTAATTAGGGCTAAATAAAAGAGCCGTTAAAAACCAAAAAAGGAGCAATAAGTTGCTCCTTTTTTATTGTCTAATAAATATTTTTCCGCATTAAAATAGTTAACCTGAGCTCTGGTTAAAAGATTTACCAACGTCTTGAATTATAGTGATATTTAAATTTATTTTCTCTAGCCAGAGATTTTCAGTGAAAACAAGGCGAATTTACGCGTCAATCGCTGGCCTATTACAAGTAAATTCAACGCAGTGAGCGCTGAAAATAGCTGCTTGAGATAGATTTATTATCCAGAGTTCAGGTTAGCTAAGATCCCCCATCAAAAATTATAGGCAATAAAAAACCCGCAACATGTGCGGGTTTTTTTAAAGAGTTAAAGAGCTAACTACTTAGCAGCTTTTTTCTCTTTTTCTGCAGCTATTACAGTTTCTGCTACGTTAGCTGGACATGCAGCGTAGTGTGAGAACTCCATAGAGAACTGACCACGACCCGATGTCATTGTACGTAGTGTACCGATGTAACCGAACATTTCTGATAACGGTACATCTGCTTTAATACGGATGCCTGTTAAACCAGCTTCTTGGTCTTTCATCATGCCACGACGACGGTTAAGGTCACCGATAACATCACCAACGTGATCTTCTGGAGTGAACACGTCAACTTTCATGATTGGCTCAAGAAGTTGTGCGCCCGCTTTAGGGATCGATTGACGGAAAGCGCCTTTAGCAGCGATTTCGAACGCGATTGCAGATGAATCCACGGCATGGAAGCCACCGTCGAAAAGTTCAACTTCAACGTCAAGTACTGGGAAGCCAGCTAGAACACCTTCGCCCATCATTGACTTAAAGCCTTTCTCAACTGCAGGCCAGAATTCTTTAGGTACGTTACCACCAACAACTGATGATTTAAACGTGAAGCCTGAAGCAACTTCGCCTGGCTTGATGCGGTAGTCGATTTTACCAAACTGACCAGAACCACCAGATTGTTTCTTATGCGTGTAGCTATCTTCGATTTCACGAGTGATAGTTTCACGGTAAGCAACTTGTGGTTGACCAACAATAAGGTCTACGCCGTAAGTACGCTTAAGGATATCTACTTTGATATCTAAGTGAAGCTCACCCATGCCTTTAAGAATAGTCTCGCCTGAATCTTCATCAGTCTCAACTTGGAAAGATGGATCTTCTGCAACCATTTTACCGATAGCAACACCCATTTTCTCATTACCGCCTTTATCTTTAGGCTGTACAGCAATCGAGATTACTGGAGTTGGGAATACCATTGGCTCAAGTGTTACTGGGTGCTTAGGATCACATAAAGTGTGACCAGTTTGCACGTTTTTCATGCCTACGATAGCAATGATGTCACCAGCTTGTGCGCTAGTTAATTCGTTACGGTCATCTGCTTGCATCTCAACCATACGGCCAACACGCTCAGTTTTACCAGTAAACGAGTTAAGGATAGTGTCACCCTTATTTAGTTTACCTGAGTAAATACGTACGAATGTTAATGCACCAAAACGGTCATCCATTATTTTGAATGCTAACGCTTTGAAAGGTTCATCTGCAGAAACGATTGCAAATTCGCCATTTTCGTTACCTTCTTCATCCATAAGAGGTTGAGGATCAACTTCTGTAGGAGATGGTAGGTAATCAACAACAGCATCAAGAATAAGCTGCATACCTTTGTTCTTAAACGCAGAACCACAGTATGTAGGGAAGAAAGCAAGCTCACGTGTACCTTTACGGATACAACGCTTGATGTCTTCTACAGAAGGTGCTTCACCTTCCATGTAAGCTTCAAGTAGTTCATCGTCTTGCTCAAGGGCAGTTTCAACAAGCATTTCATAATACTCGTCAGTTTTTTCTACCATGTCTGCAGGAACGTCTGTAATTTCGTAGTTTTCAGGAAGACCAGTGTCATCCCAAACGTATGCTTTTTTAGTTAAAACATCTACAACACCAACAAATTCATCTTCAATACCAATTGGTAAAGTCATGATTAGTGGTACAGCACCAAGTACTTTACGTACTTGCTCAGTTACACGGTAAAAATCAGCACCCATACGGTCTAATTTATTTACGAAGATAATACGTGCAACTTCTGAATCATTAGCATAACGCCAGTTAGTTTCTGATTGTGGTTCAACACCACCAGAACCACAGAACACACCAACACCGCCATCTAATACTTTAAGTGAACGGTAAACTTCTACTGTGAAGTCAACGTGCCCAGGAGTATCGATAACGTTAAAACGGTGATCTTTCCAGAAACAGCTTACAGCCGCAGACTGAATAGTAATACCGCGCTCAGCTTCTTGTTCCATGAAGTCAGTAGTAGATTCACCATCATGAACCTCACCTGTTTTATGGATTTGACCAGTAAGCTTTAGGATACGCTCAGTAGTCGTGGTTTTACCCGCATCAACGTGCGCGAAAATACCAATGTTTCTGTACTTCGATAAATCTGCCATTAATTTTACTCTTAATAAAGTCGATAAATTATTCGGCAGGAGTATAACATTACTTAAAGCGAACATCACCATGCAAGCCGCTTAAAATGCAATCAATTCAATATATTTTTTTTATGCGCAAGGTCTATTTTGTATTTCAAGTTGAGAATCGCATGTAACATAATGAAAACACTATTTTTTTCTCGCCCTAACTTTAGGTACATAAAGTTATTTCGTTATTTTGGAACAACACACTACCATAGCTTAAACAGCTAAAACTTTAATATATACTCAGAAATTACTAATCTTTAAAAACTAATACTTGTTTAAAGTAAGAGCGATTTAATCACCGCATATATCACCCAAGATGAAGAAAAATTAAATAGTCGCAATTTTTTCATGCTTTACATCAGCTTACAAGTTGCACAACAAGATAATAAGAATTATTTGCATTTGGGTGTTGACAGATACTTGAATCTAACTGATAATCACTATCAACAAGACGGCAAACATACTGGCTTGTAACGGAATGAATTGATTTGTTTCTCGACCCTGAAACAACGTGTGGCGCACGTTAACAGCTATGGTTACTTGTTATGAGCCGCAACGCCCCTTGATGTTGATGACGAGTAACCGCCCTACTATTTTACTTGCTACATTGCTCATATCGGTGACGGTAGATATGAAACTAAAAAAGCCCTTACGGGCTTTTTTTATGTCTGTAATTTAGTTGGTTAAATTAAACTAAATCAATTAACGACGATTTTTACGCGCTCGTGCTCGGCGTTGGAGCTTCTCTTCTTCTTTAGCTTGTTTTTTAGCTTCTGCAGCTGCGCGTAAACCAGCAACCATTACTTCTTCTTCCTCACGCATTTGCGGAGTTTCCATCGTAATACGGCCAATAATACCGTCGCGCAGTTCGTTAATTAGGATTTCAGACATTTTGTACGTGTCGATTTGGTTTCCACCACGAATACAACCACGCTTTTTACCTGCCATTTCGACAAACTCCCAGTCACTTTCAGGCAGTTCAGCGATTTTATAGCGCGCTTTTAAAAGCTCAGGATAAGCACGTAATAAATATTCAGCGGTATAACTTGCTACTTCTTCATACTCAAGTGCGGTATCACGAATGGCACCTGTAGCGCCTAAGCGATAACCTGAGTTTTCGTTTTCTACTTTTGGCCAAAGCATACCTGGCGTATCGTAAAGCATAATACCGTCTTCAAGCTTAATGCGTTGTTGTGCTTTCGTTACAGCAGGTTCATTACCTGTTTTTGCAACTATGCGTCCAGCCAATACATTGATCAACGTAGATTTACCCACGTTAGGAATACCCATTATCATGGCTTTTATTTGCTTATCGGCGCCTACTTTATGCGGCACTAACTTTTTACACAGTTCATTGATACGATGTACTTCAGCTGCCTTATCGTGACCAAAAGAAATCGCTTTAACGCCATTTTCTTGTTCAAAATAATCCTTCCAAATTTGCGTCATTTTAGGATCAGCTAAATCAGCTTTGTTCATTATTTTGATAACTGGCTTACCTTCACGCAAGGTTGCCACCATCGGGTTTTCGCTACTGTAGGGAATGCGCGCATCTAGCACTTCAATGATCACATCCATTTGTGGCATTATTTCTTTAATTTCATTACGGGCTTTATTCATATGCCCAGGGAACCACTGGATAGCCATTTTTAACTCCTAACGTATAATTAACCGCTATTTTAACTGGCAATTCATTTAATTGCGCTATACTGGCGCAAATTTTTTTAGATTAGTTGTTATGGCTCTTAAATCCACCATTATGAAGGTGCAATTATCGCTTAGCGATATGGACCGCCACGTTTACCAAGATTTTAGTTTAACCTTGGCACAACATCCGTCAGAAACCGACCAACGGTTAATGATTCGCTTACTCGCTTTTGCACTCAATAGCTGTGATGGTTTAGAATTTACTAAAGGATTAAGTGCTGATGATGAGCCTGAACTTTGGCATGTAAGCTATAGTGAAGAAATAGAACTATGGGTTGAACTTGGCTTACCAGATGAAAAACGTCTTAAAAAAGCCTGTAATAAATCTAAAAAAGTGGTGCTATATACTTATGGTGAAAACAATCAAGCAATTTGGTGGCAAAAACACCAACCTAAATTGTATGAATTTAAAAACTTAAGTATTTTTAGCCTTGATTATGCAGCAACACAAGCACTTGCTGCTTTGGTTGATCGTGGTATCAAGCTCGCCATTACCATTCAAGATGGTGAAGTGTGGGTAAACACCGATACAACTAATATTGAAATAAAACCACAGCAGTTAATGTAACTACGGTAGTTATACCAATTGCATTAAATTAGTTATCTATTATAGCGACAAATAAATAAGTCGATAACAAGGCGAAAATTATGACATATAGTTGTTCTATATAAATAATTTTTAACGCAGGTAGCGGATTATTTAATACGCTAGAATGATCATGTTTTTAATAAAATTGGTATTAGGGAGCATATGAAAGTTAAACACGTTATTGTTTTACATGGCTTGTATATGTCTGGCTTTGTTATGCGCCCACTGTGCTCTCGCTTGGAAGAATCTGGTGTTAAGGTATTAAACCTTACTTATAATACGCTTGATCCAAACCGCGATGCTATTTTTGCTCAAATTGATGAATTTATTGCAGGTGAACCTTCTGCACTCGTATGCCACTCAATGGGCGGATTAGTCGCTCGTGCATACCTAGAAGCTAATTCAGTTGCAAGCCAACACATTACAAAAGTAGTTACTTTAGGCACGCCTCATCAAGGTAGCCATATTGCACAAAAAATGAAGCAAAAAGGGTTTGAGTCTTTTTTAAAAAATAGCGTTGAATTTTTGCTTACACAAAATGGTAACTGGCCGTTTAAAGCGAAGCTTTTTAGTATTGCAGGTGACTTACCCATTGGTTTAATGCCCCTTATAGTTAAAGGCAGTAAATCAGATGGCACTGTATTACTTGATGAAACTAAGCTCAAAGGTATGGCTGAACATAAAGTGTTCCATTTAAGCCATACCAGTATGATTTACTCACGCGAAGTGGTCGACTACATTTTAAAATGCTTAAGCGAGAAAGATTAATCCTCAGCATTGGCTGCTATTTTATAACTAATTAAAAATACCACTGCCAGTATCAGCGGAATGGGCGCTGCTATGTAACCAAAAAAGTCTGAATTAGCAAAGCTTGCACCTGCTAAGTGCGCTACTAGCCCAAGCACAAATGCGATGACTGCAATTCCTACCACGATTAACTCTGCTTTATTTTGTTTCGCTGTTTTTGCATGCATGTTATCTCTCCTAATTATTTCGACAACATTATTATGCGCCGTTAGGATGGATGATTTTTGACCTACATCAATAAAAAAATAGCTAAGTTATTACCTTAGATAAAGTTTGTTTCAGATCATGATTTATATACTTTTAAGTTTTATTTATTTTTGAGGGGTAGTATTTTTATTAATCAGTCCCACTTCTATTAATAGTCTAAAGTGAATCCAGATACCAAGAACAATTGATAGGTTAAAACGATTAACCAGATAAATTCAAACGATTTTACTAATTTATCGAAATTAGTAATACTTATCACAAGTTCACAAATCAACGGTTATTCAAGGAGCAAGTTATGTCACAGGTAAACGCAATAGGTCTAAACAGTGCAAAAAGTGATGACATCGTAAAATCACTCAATACGCTATTAAGCAGCTACCAAATTCAATACATGAATGCGCGTGGTTTTCACTGGAATATTAAAGGCCGTAACTTTTTTGAGCTACACGTTAAATTTGAAGAAATTTATAACTTATTACTTTTAAAAGTAGATGAAGTTGCCGAACGTATTTTGACGTTAGATGGCGCTCCATTACATGCATTTTCTGATTACCTCGAAGTAAGTAAAATTAAAGAAGCTAAAGGTATTAGTGATGGTGTTACAGCCGTAGAGAACCTACTTGCTGGTTACAGTACGTTAATTCACATGCAGCGCGATATTTTAAACCAAGCAGGTGATGCAGACGATGAAGGCACAGCCTCACTAATGAGTGATTACATCTCAGAGCAAGAAAAACTGGTTTGGATGTTAAAAGCGTACTTAGATTAATTTTAATCTAAAAAGATAAAAGCCCTTATAGAGGGCTTTATTAGGGATGAATCGTCGAATAATCAAACGTTTCGATTATTATATTAACCCCTTATTCAATCTAAACAACGCACCTGTTACCAGTGGCGTTTTTTTTGACTTAAGCGGGTAATAAAAAAGCCTCAGTGACAACCGAGGCTTTTTATTGTGAATAACAATACTAGAAGCTAATACTGCTATTGTTGATTAAAACTTACTTCTAAAACCAATGTATATAGTTTGACCGATTGGATCATACGTACCCGCATCAGTTTCAGTACCCGTATCAGAACCACTAATACCAGAAACGATACGCGGTGGCTCTTTATCAAATAAGTTATTAGCCCCTGCATATAACTCCATTGAATCACTGATATGATAGCTTGCTTGCACATCATGGTATGTTACAGAGCCAACACCAACTGAGCCAGCCGGAATATTCAAGCCACTTAAGAATTGATCGTCAAAATCTGCGCTTCCAGTAAATGTCATACTCCAATTAAAGTCGAAGTCATTAACTTTATAGCCAAAGTTCCAGTTTGCTTTATGTTCAGATGCGCCAACTTCACCAGCGAATACATCTTTATCTGCACCTGGTAATGGAATACTGTAACCATCAATTAAATAGGTATATGCTAGGCGAGTTTTGAATGCACCAGGCCCTATATCAGTAGCGTAAGTTAACGTTAAGTCGACACCTTCAGTCCCTAAACCACCGCTGTTCGACACACCACTATCGATAAATTCTAGCGAACCTGCACTGTTATTACCCGATGGAGCACCGCGACGTGTAATGAAATTACAGAAACTATCATCACCACCACCATAACATTGCTCAAGAATAAACTGGCGAGGGGTAGAAACTATTGCATCATCAATTTCTATATCAAAGTAGTCAAGTGTGATATCTAAACCCGATATTAAGTTTTCAGGTGTAAAAACAACCCCCACTGTCACTGAGTCACCCACTTCTTCTTTAAGATCGGTATTGCCACGGTTAAAACCACTGATACCTTGTAAATCAGATTGGTTAAGCGTAAACGCACCATTGGTAGCAATATTGCTGGCAACACCAACATCTGCACGACATGAATCGCCTGATGCACCACCACCACTACTTGTAATTCCTAAACAAGGATCGTTTAAGCCACTTGGAAATGTTTGTGAGGGTGGAGAAAATAATTCATCAATATTAGGTGCACGGGTTGAGCGTGCTCGAGTTGCACGTAAACGTAAGCTATCTGTTACTTCCCAATCTAAACCTACATTCCAACTCTCAGTATTACCTACTGTAGAGTAATCAGACAAACGCACTGCTGCATTCATAGTAATTGAATCAAGTACTGGAATATTTGTTTCAACATAATATTCAGTTACATCAAATGAACCTTCTGTTGCTGGAATTGCATTACCCGCATTAAGGCCCGATTGTTGTAATGCATCAAATTCACTACGAGAAAACTCTTCACGATACTCAAAACCGGCAGCAATCCCCACTGTACCTGCTGGTAACTCAAATAAGTCACCAGAGATATTACCACCAATAATTTCTTGTTCTACAGAAGTAGAGAGAGAACTAGGAGCGCGTACAAAATCAATAGCATCTTGCGATAGTGAATTAAAGCCAAAAATATTAACCGGCGCACAGCTGAAGCCCCGAGCTGTTTCATCAATACAGATTGCTTCGTTAGTTATGCCATCGCCATCTAAATCAAAGCGATCGTTAACAGCCTCTAAACCTTGACGGAAACTTTGTACGTTAACCAAACCACCTGATACTTGTGACTCTTTTGTTTTACCATATACATAATAAGTGTCGTAAAACCAATTATCATTGATTTCACCTTGAAAACCTAATGCAATACGGAACGTATCACGCTCTGCACGTGCTCCACGGTTACCAATGTCGCTCAAACGCTTTGCAAAGAAAATATCTCGGCTACCGTCACCATCTGTATCTGTTGCTGCATTATAAATATCATCAGGTACGAAGGCATTGCGCAATAACTCTCCATTAACTTCAAATTCAATAGGAACACGGCCATTAGCGTAAATATCATCAGATGCAAATGGGAATGGTTCTAACTCTGAGCGAGTTGTGCTAGATGCATATGTCCCTTCATAGAAAAAACTGTGTTTATCATTTAGTTCATAACTACCATTTGATGCAAATAAGTAACGCTCTGTTGGAATCGCGATTGTACGAACACCACTTCGGTTAAAGCCATTTGCAGCAACACCATCGCCACCATTAGTGCTAAACGAGTCTTGTAGATTATTATTTTGATCAAATGTAAAACGAGTATCCCCTGCATCAAATCGACCTTGAGGTGGGAATGATGAGAAGAAAGGACGTACGGCATCAAAAATAGCATTTGGATTAGCGGCTGGATCATCTTCAAAAAAGATTTGTGAAAATTGGTCCACGGCAGAACGGTCACGATCACGAGAATAAACAGCACCCTGATCAGAATAACCTAAGTGGAACATTGCATGGCCTTTGCCATCATTGCTGGTTAAACCAGATGTAAAAGAAAATTGTCGAGACTGGTCATCACCTTCTTTTGATTCGCCAAATTGGCCTTCAAATTCGATACCTTCAAAGTCATCTTTTAAAACAAAGTTAACCACACCTGCCACTGCATCTGAACCATATACTGATGATGCGCCACCAGTCATAATTTCAACTCGCTCAATAAACTGGCTAGGAATAGTGTTTAAATCTACTGCTGAGCTACCAGGTAAACCCGATACATAACGGCGACCATTAACAAGTACTAATGTTCTTTCTGATCCTAAATTACGCAAATCAACCGTTGCAACACCAGCACTTGCTGTGTTGAAGTTTGAATTAGTACGGCTAATAGCTGGTGAACCGAATGCAGGGTTATCTAATAATAGATTTTGAATATTAAGAGAACCAGATGCATCAATTGCTGCACTATCTACAACCTGAATTGGCGCAGAGGACATAGCCTCAGCTGAACGAATACGAGAACCTGTTACTTGAACTCGTTCTATTTTTTTTATTTCATCCTCTTCGGCTGCAATACCTTGAAATGAAAATCCCGCTAGTAATACGCTGCTTAGCGCTACTGTTAGCGACGATTTTTTAAATAATCGCTCACTACCATTGTTAGTTAATACCATGTAATTCCCCTGAATTATTTTTTCTTGAATTGTTATTTTTGTAACTAAATAGTTACCTCGCGGACAACACTAAGAGGATTAGCATTGAGACTCTATACGCGTTCCTTACAAGGCATCTATATTGGTACAAGCTGCAAGTTTGGCGGGATAAGTGAGCAAATCACGATGACTTTATAAAAATATTATGTTTTCGTAACATTTTTTTCCATTAAGTACGGTCTTTATTAATCTGTACAACGAGGGTATAAAATAATGGCAGCTTCTTTTCATGCATTAACATTTGTTAGCAACACTAAGTTTGCAACATTTTTAACAAGTAGAGTGCAAGAACATAGACACTTTGAATCTCAATCCCTAACACAACAAAAGAGGTTAGATCAGATAGATACAAGTCAATACAACGTACTTTTTTATGAGTTAACAAGCATGTCTGACCCTATGCAAATAGTGCATTTAACTGAACTTGCTAAAAAACTGAAATTAGTCATTATTGCCCAGTCGGACCGTTTTGCGAGTTTTGCTTTTGAAGTGGGCGCGGTTGATTTTTTAATATTAGATTCAACTGCACCACGTATTGATAAATGCTTTGATAAACTGATTCACCTTTGCCCGATTGCAAGCACGGCCGAACGTCAATATCAGCAAAGCGCACAAACTGAAAAATCATCATCACATATAGTAGTTAAAGATGTAGGTAAGGTAAGATTAATTGATATCAATGATATTATTTGGATAAATGGTGCAGGCAATTATGTAGAGCTGCATTTTACCCAAGGTAGTACACCGGTATTACACCGCGAAACCATGAAAAATATTGAGCAGCAGCTAGAGCCTGAAGGGTTTATTCGTATTCATCGCTCAACGCTGGTAAGAAAACAAGCTATTTGTGAACTGATGCCTACTGACAGTGGCGATTATAAAGTAAGGCTAAAAAACGATATGTGCTTAAACCTTTCAAGGCGCTATAAAGGCTGTTTAGAGAGTATTATAAGCCCTCTTCAGTAGCGGTTTATAATACTCATATTAATTACCAGTTCTGTTTTATATAACTGTCATTTGGACGCTCTAATAAATAGCTTTCAGTATCTTTATAAAAATTAACTTCTACATCGCTATTTTTCCATACTTTTTCAAACATGTTTTTAGCTATGATATTAATGTTTATATAGTCAACTCGTTGATAGCCAAGTTCTTTTACACCCGCAAAATAGGCCTCTAGCGAATCAAGACTATCCAGAGTTAACAGCTCAAACTCTTTTAAGTTAACAATCACAAACTTAATCGTATTTTCAGGGTGAGTGCTCAATTCTTGAATAACACCATTAGTTAATGATGTTATACCTTCATTATTAAAGCTCCCCTTCAATTTTAAATACATATGAGGTGGCTGCGAGAAAATCTGGAATTCGCCATGTGCTCCAAACATAAATTGCCTTACAGATATCAACTTATATATAGAATAATACAATTTTCCAATTTTGCAGTTAATTTAACAGAGCAATAAAAAAGGCCATTTCGAGGGCTTTTTCTTCTAAGCTTTTAAAACGACCTGATGCACCACCGTGCCCTGCATCCATATCTGTTTTAAAGACTAAAATATTACTATCCGTTTTGAGCTCACGCATTTTTGCAACCCACTTCATAGGCTCCCAATACTGCACTTGCGAGTCGTGAAGACCGGTAGTAACGAGTATGTTCGGATAGTTTTGGGCGCGAATATTGTCATACGGCGAGTAAGCTTCAATTACATCATAAAACTGAGGCTCATTTGGATTACCCCATTCATCATATTCATTTGTTGTGAGCGGAATACTCTCATCAAGCATCGTGGTTAATACGTCTAAAAATGGCACGTGACAGCCAACACCGCAATATAACTCTGGTGCTTGGTTTACAACCGCCCCCATTAATAAACCACCTGCACTGCCGCCTGAGGCAAACACCTTGCTGCTATCACAATAGCCTTGTGCAACAAGCGCTTTTGTCACATCAATAAAGTCACTAAAGCTATTTTGTTTATGCTCTTTTTTACCTTGTTCGTACCACTCGCGACCTAGCATTTCAGAGCCTCGAACATGTGCTATTACATAAACAAAACCACGATCGAGCAAGCTCAGCGATGAACTTGAAAAACTTGGATCAATCGTATAGCCATACGCACCATAGCCGTATTGAAATAACGGATTTGAGCCATCTTTTTTAAAGCTGTCTTTTCGATAAACAACAGATGCGGGGACTTTGATTCCGTCGCGAGCAGTTACCATTAATCGCTCCGACTGATAGTCATCGGCATTAAAACTACCCAGTACTTTTTGCTGTTTAAGTAGTGTTTTTTCGCCTGTTGCTAAATCAACGTCATATAAAGAACCTGGTGTTGTTAAGCTTGAGTAATAAATACGTGCAGTGCGAGTGTCTGGCTCTGGGTTCATTGCTATTGCAGCATAATAACAAGGATCGGCAAACTCAAGTGCCATACAATTTCCTTGCCTATTAACAACTACAAATCGAGCTTGCCCTTGTTCGCGTTCACTCAATACTAAAAAGTCATTAAATAACTCGACACCTTCAAGCAGGACATTTTCTCTGTGAGCTGTATGCTCAAACCATTGAGTTTTATCAGCAATCGTTTCGTTTGTTGCCGTCATTAATCTAAAGTTTTTAGCTTGCCAGTTAGTCACAATATAAAATGTGTCACCTAGCTTATCTACGTCAAACTCGTGGCCATCTTCACGCGGCATTAATGCTTCAAATTCGCCAGTGGGCTTATTAGCATCAAGCACCCATGTATCGTTGGTCTCTGTCGATGCTAAATCAATAATAATTAAGCTTTCGTCGCGGCTTTTACCAAGCCCCATAAAAAAGCTACTATCTTGCTCTTCGTAAACCATTACGTCTTGGCTTTGCTCGCTACCAAGCTCATGCCGAAACACTTGATAGCCTAATAATGTTTTTAAATCTTTTTTAACATAAAAAACGGTTTTATTGTCATTAGCCCAAACAACTTGCCCTTCTGTGTTTTCAAGTACATCAGGTAGCATCTCACCTGTTTCAAGGTTTTTAAAGCGCACTAAATATATACGTCGGCCTTCAGTATCTTCAGAATAAGCCATAAGTTGTTCACACGGGCTAAGAGCGACTTCACCTAATTCAAAAAATTCGAACCCTGCCGCTAGCACATTTATATCTAGTAAAAGCTCTTTATTATCAGCCTCTATGCTGGTACTGCGGTAATGGCGTGAATATTCATCATCGCCACGCACTTCTGAGTGATACCAATACTTTCCGTCTTTCACAGGTACCGAGTTATCGTCTTTTACAATACGCGCTTTAAGCTCTTCAAATAGTGTATTTTGTAATGGTTTTATAGGTGCTAACTGTTTATCACAATAGGTATTCTCAGCATGCAAATGCGCTAGTACGTGTTCATTTTGACGTTCATCATCACGCATCCAATAATAGTTATCGACACGTGTTTTATTATGCGCATTGAGTATATAAGCTTGCTTTTTAGCGATAGGGACGTTAGACAATAAATTTAGAGAGTGATCAGGATGAGGCACAGAAAAGACCAATTTGAAAAATAACAATAATTGCAGTTTACCATAAAAATAAAAAAGCCCACTCAATAGTTGAGAGGGCTTAGAAGGTAATACGTTTCATTACTAAAATCGTTCTACCTATGGGAAGAAGGTTATTTATATTTATTAATCTGATACTTGTATCCATGCCATAGCCCAGCTTTGTCCAATGCCGGGTTCAAACATAACTTTATTCTCATCATTAACACGGCAAAATTCATTGAATGGCCAAGGCCTACATTGATAAATTTTTCCCGTTTTAGGTTGTAGTACTTTTGTACCTGCATTGTAAGAATCGCTACTTTGTGGATAAATAAATTCATATGCGTCACATTCTTTAACTACATAATCATCACATTTCGCGATGCAATGAAAATCAACTTGGGCTTTACAAATACCACTACTTTGCAATGCAAAAATTTCGTTTTGTCGATAAGCAACAACGAGCCCTTGTTCAGTCATTCGCCCTGCGCTTATTAATGGTATATGCACATTAATGTGCTCGGCAACTAAACGCGGCCATGCATGGGGTTCACCTTGCTCTAACGAGGTGATTTTATAATCAAACGATAAACTGACTAGCTCTCCTTGCAAGTCATAAAAGGTTACACTCACCACATCACCAATAAATAATTGGGTATGATGATTTAAACAACCTATAGTCGACCACTTTCCACAGGCCAACGACGTATGCATAAACACAGCAACACCTTAAGAGTCACAAACTATTACCCATACCTATATGGATACACAAAAAATACATCTAGGGCAAGTTATACGCACTAATAAATCGTGCAAAAAAATTTATCCTCACCTTAATAAGCTAACAACTTGATGATTATAATTTGCAATCACACAACAATCAAACAAAAGAATGTAACCAAAATAAAAACCCAACCCTTTAAGGTTGGTTTAATGTGTTTTTAACTAAATAAATAAGTTAAAGGCTCTTTCGCCCACGTAAATACCAGCAACACCAATAAAGATATAAATATTAACCACGCAGGCCAAGACGCTTTTGTTACTTTAGCCTCAGAGTCATCCGCTTTTAACTCTTTTGAGCCTGTGATCATCGCCTTAACTAGCGGTTTTCCTTTTATTCTGTAAACAATAATAGCCAATACATGCAAGCCAATAGCATAAAGTAAAATGTCAAAATTCAGCTCATGTAGCCAATTGGCAAAATCAATCGTATCGCTAGACACATATTGAGCAAGCGGCCCGTCAGTTAAAATACCATCACTGCTCATTAAGCCACTTACAAGTTGCGTTATGATCAATATAAAAAACACTATCACCATACAGCTACCGAGTGCCGAATGGCCTAACGATTCGCTTGGTATTTTTAGCGCCTTTAAAATAGCACCAGGAGAGTGCAGTAACCCACTTAATCTCGCGGTTTTACTACCAATAACACCCCATATTAAACGTGTTACTATAAGTGCTAAAGTAAAAAAACCTGCAACAAAGTGAAGCTCAATCATGCCCTCTTCAATACTAAAATAAAGCACTGCAATACTTACAACCAAAAACCAATGGAAGCATCTAATAAACCCATCCCACACTTTTAACGTCGTCATTGTGCCTATCCTTAAAAAAACAGTATTATTTAATTTGTTAACTACTTTAACATCATAATATTAAGGTATCCTTATGAGCCATTCTACAAGCCGTGAGAGTAAATATCATGCAACCAGTTAAAAAAGCTATTTTAAAAGGCTTTTTAGATATGCTACCACTGTGTTTAGCCGTTGTTCCTTGGGGTATTTTATGCGGCTCTTTAGCGATTCAAAATGGTTTTAGCGCCTTTGAAACCCAAGCAATGTCGTTATTAGTATTTGCAGGCTCTGCACAGCTTGTTGCGATTGAACTTATGGCGGGCAACACACCATTGCTCACAATTTTATTCACAACGTTTATTATTAGCTCTCGGCACTTTTTATACGGCTTAGCTGTGCGTCATAAGGTCATTGATCAACCTATGCGTTGGCGCTTACCGGTGAGCTTTGTTTTAACCGACGAGCTATTTGCATTTTCTCATCATCGAAAAGCGTATAGAACAAAAACACGTTTAATATACGCATTGAGCGCTGGTTTTAGTTTTTATATTGCATGGAATATTTGGACATTAATTGGCATTGTAGCGGGCACAATGCTGCCCGACTTAACTAATTTAGGGCTCGACTTTGCGATTGCTGCCACGTTTATCGCGTTGGTTATTCCGGGAATCAAAAATTTGGCCTCACTTGTTACGGTAATTGTAGCAGGCGTTAGCGCAACGCTTTTAAAAAGTACCGGATTTGAGTTATGGCTTGTTTGCTCAGCGCTGCTGGCAATGAGCGCAGGTTACGCTACAGCAAGACTAACCGCTAAAAAGGAAGCAACGCTATGATGACAACTATTTTACTCATGGCGTGCATTACATTTTTTACGCGTTATTTATTTTTACACCGCGCTTTACCGTTTAAAGTAGGTCCTAAAATGCAGCAATTTTTAAGCTTTAGCGCACCTGCGGTGCTTACAGCAATTTGGGTGCCTATCGTATTTTTAAATGAAGATGGCATTAACTTAAACTGGCAAAACCCTTATTTAAGCGCAGCGATAGTCGCCATTATTGTTGCCTATAAAGCACATAATATTTATTACACAACGCTTGCCGGTATGGGGCTATTTCTAATTTTAAATTAGAGTGCTCTTTATACTTTATGAAATACTGTACTCAGGTTAAAATACCGGTAACAACAATAAAAAGACGCCAAAATGCACGAATTTCATCAATTAAGCGCAACAAGCTTGCAGGGTCAACCTATTAACTTTAATGATTTTGAAGGTAAAGTTGTGCTTATTGTTAATACAGCAAGTAAATGTGGATTTACCTACCAATACGAGTCGCTGCAAGCTTTACATAATAAGTATGCCAGCCAAGGTTTAGTAATTTTGGGGTTTCCGTGCAACCAGTTTGGTCAACAAGAACCCGGCGGCGCAACACAAATAGAGCAAGGATGTTTAATCAATTTTGGCGTGAGTTTTTTAATGGCGGCCAAAGTAGATGTAAACGGTGAGCATGCACATCCCGTCTTTCGTTATTTAAAATCAGCCTTGCCTGGTTTTTTAACACGCAAAATAAAGTGGAATTTTACTAAGTTTTTAATTGCCGCAGATGGCATGCCAATTAAACGCTATGCACCTTTTACTAAACCCGAAAAATTAGAACTTACAATCCAAAAAGCATTAGCGCAGGCTAAAAGCACGCTTTAAAAGTAATAAAGAGGCGCGAGGCCTCTTTATTGCCAATACTATTAAAACTTAAACATATCGACTAACTGCACATTTAAACTCTCAATATTAATTGGTATTGTATTTATACTAGCGTGATTTAGTCGGTGTAATCGCTTAAATCGTCTTCGCCTAGATTTTTACGCAAGCGTTTTTGCTCAAGGTAGTCTTCCAACTTTTTCTTAACCTTTTGCTTGTTCTTATCGTGTTGATTACGTCCGAGCATTTCGTACTCGTCTTCAACAAAATCGTCATCTAGCGCATCGTAACTAAATGTCTTACCCACAACCCACTCCATAAAGTGTTTGAGACCAGCCAAGGATTTTATTATCACAATAGCCGGTAAATTAAAAATGTTTAACACCAAAATGCGCTGCAAATTAGCATCAAAATAAAGCCACGTGACTATCGTAAATAGTCTTCATGTCAGTAATGTGAATAAATAGCGTTAAATTTCAATTGTGGAAAGTGAGAGTTTTTTATCGTATCGATAAATATTGCTTATAGATTTGTAGAACTTAGTTAATTTGACTAAAAAATAGTTTATTTTCAACTTAACCCAACCTCTTAAAAAGACCTCGAACAAATTAACTTACTGTTTATTATAATAAAAAAATAATGGCATTAAACTTGTTATTAGTTAATAGTCATCAACAAAAAAGCAGAGAATACACATGAAAAAATTACTATTAGTTAGCGCATTAATTTGTACACCAGCAGCTATGGCTCATAACGACAACGATTCTGCAATTTCATTTAGCAGCGATGAATGTAACGTCGAATTTAAAAACGACGTACGTATTAAACCAAACGAATTAGAAATTTTTACTGCCAATAATAAAACCATGCTATTTAATACCCATGGTGACTTAACCGTAAATGGCGAATTTGTAGCACTTAATAACTCACAACGCGAAGCGCTAACCAAGTACTCTGATAGCTTACGCACTCAATTGCCTGAAGTAGCTAATATAGCGCTTGAGGGTGTTAAAATTGCCGGAGTAGCATTAGAAGAAGTAGGCAATGCATTTAATATTGACGGTCTTGATAATATGTCAGAGCTTATGGACGACATTAAAATTGAAGTAGAAAACACATTTTACCAGCAAGGTACATTTGTCATGGGCCAACAAAGTTTTAATCAATTTGGCGAAAACTTTGAACAACAGTTTGAGCAGCAGATAGAAACAGCGGTTGAATCAGCAGTGATGCAATCAATGGGCAGTATTTTAGTTGCTTTAGGTTCTGAGTTACTTGGTTCAGGCGGTGATATGGATGCCTTTGAACAACGTATGGAAAATATGGGCGCACAAATAGAAGAAAAAGTAGAGCTACATGCAAGCGCACTAGAAGAACGTGCTAACTCTTTATGTGGAAACTTTGCTGATATTGCAAAACAAGAAGAGCAATTAGTAATGCAAGTGCCAGAGCTTGAAGGTTACCAGTTATTTAGCTTTAAACAAAATTAGTACAGCAAACGTTATTTAACATCCCTTTGGCAGCACTTAAGTTTACTTAAATGCTGCTTTTTTGTGTTTCGCAAACTTATACCAACCTGCATAAATCTTTGATCAATTTAACGAATTAAATTGCACTATAACTTCGTTAAAAATTTTTATTTAGAACAACTAGATACAAAACTTTTGCCTAGTTCTAGCGTAATTTTCTTAACGTTAAATAGACCCCATATATAAGCAGATTGGTATTACTTTTTAGCTAATAAAGTGAGCTTACCCAATGTAACTATTGCTTGCTCAATTTGCGCGCTCCATTGCACACCATAACTTAACCTGACGCAGCTTTTATATTTATTAGAGGCCGAAAAAACAAGCCCAGGGGTAATACTAATACCGACCTCAAGCGCAAGTAAAAACAATGTTTGGCTATCGTACTCGCCTCCTAAATCTAGCCACATTACGCAGCCTCCTTTTGGATTGCTTATACGTGTGTTTTTTGGCATTGCTTGTTGTAAGCACCATCGCATACGCTCTTTATTATCGCGCAAGCGCTGCCTAAGTACTTTTAAATTTCGGTCGTACTCGCCGCTGGCAATAAATTCAGATAACGTCCATTGGTTTATTAAAGAAGCAGAGCAACTTAGCGCTCTTTTATATCGCCTTGCTTGCGTTGCAAATTTGCCCGCAACTAACCAACCTACACGATAGCTCGGCGCTGCCGTTTTAGAAAAAGATGAGCAACTAATCACTAATCCTTTTTTAGAGTACGCTAAAGCAGGTGTGCCTCGTTTTGCCGTAAAATATAAATCGCCGTATACGTCATCTTCAATAAGCACTACGTCATGACTTTCAAGTAGCTCCACCAGCTGCTGTCTATTTGTATCAGGCATAAAGCTGCCCACAGGGTTGCTAATTGCTGTCGAGAATAAACACGCTTTTATGTCATGTTCATTTAAAGCGCGTTCCAAATCACTTAACCAAATACCATTATCTGGGCACAGTGGTATTTCGAGCGCTTTAAGCCCTAGGCTTTCTATTAACTCGATAATTCCGTGATAACAAGGCGTCTCAATAGCAACTACATCGCCAGGCTTTGTTACACATTTAAGCGCAATAGCCATGGCTTCTTGCGCACCATTGGTGATCACAAGCTCGTCCATATTTATGCCAATACCAAAATCTAAATAGCGATGCACCAATTGCTTTTTCAGCGGTACAAACCCATCTGTTGGCCCATAGTTAATAGCTTTACTGCCCGCAATTGTCATTACACGGCGCATGTTTCTGGCGAGTGCTTTATCGGTGGGTGCAGCAGCAATTGGATTAGCAATACCAAAAGGGACTACGTTAGCTTGATGAATCGCACTGTACACCTGCTCTATTAAGGCTTGTTTATTTACCACAACAGGCTCGCGACTTAATTTAACGCGCTTAGGCAAATTGCGCGCCATGCTTACGACTTTTAAAAAATATCCCGATTTTTCACGTGCTTCTACTAACCCCTGATCTTCAAGTACTTGATACGCTTGTTTTACGGTAGGGATACTTATGTTTAAATTATCTGCCATTTTGCGCAGTGATGGAAGTTTTTCGCCAGGCAGTAAAACCTGTTGGGCACTCATATCTCTGATCAACTGAATAACTTGTTGATATAAAAAATCGTGCCCTTGGCTATTTTTTTGTCTTATCATCACACACCAATCTGTATAGGTTATATTTTTACTTTTCTGTATATGGTAAGTATACAGATAGGTCTTAAAATAGCCATTCAATCGGGCTTTGGAGAGTAACCATGAAAAGTGCAGCGCTATACATTACAACAGTTTTAATTTGGGGTTCTACTTGGTTGGCCATCGAATTTCAACTGGGCGATATTGCGGTAGAGTTATCGTTATTTTATCGCTTTGCTATTGCAACGCTTTTAATGTGGTTATATGTCGCTTATAAAAAGCCGGATATGCGCTTTGCCTTAATCGATCATGTTTTTTTTGTTTTATTAGCAATCTGTAACTTTGGTTTAAACTACCTAATGTTATATTGGGCACAAAATTATCTGACATCCGCAATGACCTCAATTGCCTTTTCAATGCTGCTGGTCATGAACATAGTTAACACTCGATTATTTTTTGGTAAGCCAATCTCAAAACGAATTTATACAGGTGCTGTACTCGCTGTATTAGGTATTACATGTCTGTTTTGGCTACAGTTACAGCAGTTCGACTTGAGTAATGGTGCGTTGGTCGGGTTACTACTTGCCTTTGGTGGTACATTTGTGGCTTCATTAGGAAACATGGTAAGCGTTCGTAATTCTCGTAAGCAAATTGGTGTATTGCAAGGCAATGCATGGGGTATGTTATACAGCGCCATAGGTTTGGCTTTATATATATTAATGAACGATGTGCAATTTAGTTTAAACGCTCCACCAAGTTATTGGTTGTCACTATTTTATCTATCAATATTTGGCACCGTAATCGCTTTTGGTTGCTACTTTGCACTGCTAAGAAATATAGGCCCTGAAAAAGCCAGCTACGTTATTGTTTTATTCCCATTAGTGGCAGTAACACTGAGTAGCTTTTTTGAAGGCTTTGAATGGCATGCAAATACCTTTGCAGGATTTAGCCTAGTGCTATTAGGTAACGCCATTGTGCTTACCCCAACAAAACAAATTAATGCCTTTTTAGCAAATAGAGCAATGGCTAAAAGTGGCTCCGTCCCCAGTTAGACGCGTTATTTAACGCAACTAACGCAAAGCGCCTACAGTATGTAGGCGCTTTTTTATTACCAATATAGTGAAAAACAAATAAACTCATCATTGTAGTGCCATTGACTCGTTATAATAAACGCCATCATCAATGAACAATTTCAAATAATTTAAGCTGTTTTTTGATTATATATTTACCCACATTAGTAATTATCAATAACAGCAACTTTACTGATATAAAACATAGCCGCAAAGCATGAAGAAAAACACTTTAATCAAAATAATTTAATCTGAATAATTAGTCAAAAAAAACAAAGTAAAATGCATAAAAAACCTAAACAAGCACATAAGCCTTGCAATTATAGAGCAGTAGGTATTTTGTTTTTTAAATAACTATTCAAAACACTTATTTAAAAAGTAAAATTGAACGTATTTGAAAACTTTTCACATCAAAATAACTAATGCTTCACACTCAATTTTTATCGTTGTATTTTTAATCAGCTAACGTGCAAAATGCACTCGATTTCAACAGACAAACTCGGAGCAAGGTAATGAATCCAATTAATACATTAAACCAAACGGCATCTGCGCACATTGCAGTTAAACCAACTAACCGTAAAGCAAAAATGTTAGCTAGACTTAACACTATTGGTAAAAGGTTAGCACTTAGCGGCGCAGCTCAATATAAATAATCACCCAACCATGATTATTTTTGCGGTGCAGCAAACACTCAACCACTAAATGAAGCCTCTTCTTTAGCTCCCACAGTTTGCTGCAACCTATTTATTATTCAAAAACTGCCTTAATTTCCATTTATTTACAAAAAAAACCTCATTTACGTACAAATATTAGGCAAACAGTCATTTTGCTATTTACACAGCGGTATCACCTAAGTATTATTCTGCGTCACGGAGAGATGGCAGAGTGGTCGAATGCACCGGTCTTGAAAACCGGCATGGGTTTATAGCCCATCTAGGGTTCAAATCCCTATCTCTCCACCATATTTTAATTGGTGGCTTTTTTACTTCCATCAATACAACCGGTTATGCGTTGGAGAGGTGTCCGAGTGGCCGAAGGAGCTCCCCTGCTAAGGGAGTATAGAGTTTGTAGCTCTATCGAGGGTTCGAATCCCTCCCTCTCCACCATACTTAATTTAAACCACTTAATTGTGGTTTTTTTTGTGCCTAAAATTTATAAAAACTAAACAAATTGTGCCTTGTAATAACTTCGGGCATTATTAACACAACTTTAGCCACTTTAGGTTTAGCTATGATCCGATTCATATTGCTATCAGTTTGCGCGGCAGTTCCATTTTTTACCTTGGCACAAAGTACAACAGTGTATAAGTGTGTAATTAAGGGCGTTACTACCTTTAGCCAAACGCCTTGCGCTAAAGATGCACAAGTTATTACTCTTAAAGATATAAACGTAATTGAAGCATATAAAAGCTCTACGCCCGATAAAGGTATTAGCGACACCTCTGTGGATGACTACTTAGAGGTTCAACAAATAGAGCGTGAAATAAAGCGTCTTGAGCTATCTATTGCACAAAACCAAAAAGAATACGCAGCTAAAAAACAGCAGATAGATTACATGACTCAAGTGTACTAGCTCAGACTTGATCTGACAGTTACCCATTTTTCTAATGGTGACTGTTAGTTTAGATTTGAGCTAAATTCTTTTCTGCCCAAACCGTTTTTCCATCCAGTAATGTTTCAAGTGGTGTTCGACCGCAACATACTTTTCCTTGATGAGTCCGATCATTGTTGTAGTAATCCATCCATTCGTCCAGATCTTTTTGTAGTTCTTCCATTGAATCGTACAACTTTTTGCGGAATGTGATTTGATAGAACTCGTTTAAAATCGTCTTATGGAAACGCTCACAGATACCATTTGTTTGCGGGGACATTGCTTTCGTTTTTGTATGGTCGATGTCGTTAATTGCCAAATATAGCTGATAATCATGATGCTCAACTCGCCCACAATACTCAGTTCCTCGGTCAGTTAATATTCGAAGCATAGGCAATTTGTGACCTTCGAAATAAGGCAATACTTTATCATTGAGCATGTCAGCCGCTGTAATTGGCGTTTTCGTTGTGTAGAGCTTCGCAAAGGCGACTTTACTGTAGGTATCCACAAAGGTTTGTTGATAGATACGACCAACACCTTTAAGGTTACCAACATAAAATGTGTCTTGTGAGCCAAGATAACCGGGATGCGCTGTTTCAATTTCACCACAGGCTTCATCGTCATGTTTTTTCTTTTCTAGCGCAGCAACTTGGGCGTCAGATAAAATAATGCCTTCATTAGCGACTTTGTTTTCCAATGCTTTCAATCGTTTTTTGAAGTTTTCTAAATCGTGACGCAACCAGATTGAACGAACACCACTACCTGAGACAAACACGCCTAACTTACGAAGCTCATTGCTGGTTCTATGTTGACCGTGAGCAGGATATTCAACTGCATAGTTAATGACGGCTTGCTCTGTTTCTTCGTCAACGCGATTCTTTATATTTGGTGTACGGCGGTTCTTTTCGATTAATGCATCGATACCACCTTCATTAACGAGTTCTTGATAACGATAAAATGTATCTCGTGATACGCCCATGACTTTACAGGCTCTTGATACATTGCCTAGTTCTTCGGCAAGGTTAAGTAAACCAGCTTTGTGTTTTATGATTGGATTGTTAGTATGCAACATGAGAGTTACCTTTTTGTTTGTTTTGATTTAAAGATTCGACACCTTTATCAAAACGGGTAACTCTCACTTTTTCAAGTTGAATTGTCAGATCTTGTCTGAACTAATACAACTCAAGATAAAGCCAATCGTTTAGGCGCTTCGTCTATTGCTGATGCTATCGCAACTAAAACAAATTCGTTAAAGCAAGCTTACGACGCATCAATTAATCAAATGCAGCAAAAAATAGAGTCATTAAAACAAAGACAGCAGCAGCTTAGCCAAAACCCTTAAGTGCTCGTTTTACTATCGAAATAAACTGCTCAACGTCTTCTCGGGTATTATAAATATGTGGCGATACTCGTATCCCAAATTTACGAGCATCTACGCTGACTTTCGCTTTATTAAGCTCTGTAAGTAAATAGTCTTGCTGCTTGTTAAAAAATAAAATAACAGTCCCGCTGCATTTATCACTACCCATAGGTGATGCAACATATTCAGCTAGTTGCTCATGAATAAGCGTAAGCATAGCTAAATTATGATCCCTTACCTTGTGAGCAGTTAGCTCTGCAAAGTAATTAATGCTATTTGCAGCGATAATATAAGGCGCTACAGAAGGTGTTCCACCCCAAAACTTAAGCGCACTGCTGTTATATTTAAAATTATTAATATCGAACTCAAATGGATTTTGATGCGAAAACCACCCCACATCTTTAGGCTCACAGAACTTTATTTGGTTTTTGTTAACCCATAAATAAGCTGCACCTGGGCCACCACATAACCATTTAACGCTCGAGCCAATCATAAAGTCAGCATCGAGTATGCTTAAATCAAGCGGTATCACACCCGCTGACTGAGCAACATCAACTATTGATAAACTATTGGTTAATTTACTTATAGCTACAATATCGTATACCGGCGCCTGTACACCTGTATTTGAATACACATGACTTATAAAAACTAAATCGATGTCGGCGGTTATATAACGCTGCCAAACACTAATATCAGTTAGGTTTTCGTGCTCTGGTATAAACATAATTTGCGCACACTCTGGCAACGCTTTTTGCATTGCAAAACCCATGCTCGGAAAATCACTTTGCGCCATAAGCACTTTACAATTTTTTTGCTGTAATCGAGGGTGCGACATAAGCAACTTTGTTAAGCCACTTGATAAATTAACTTGAGGACAAAACTGCGAACTAGGCGCATTAAATAACTTACCAAGCGCGGTAGTAAATTGCTCAACTGCGGGCAGCCATTGTTGCCAAGGTTCTTTATTTGAGCTCTCCCACGGTAAAAAGTAGTGCTGTGCTAAATATTGCTGTGTATTTTTAAGAGGACGCCCTACCGAGTGGTTTAATAAATAACAGCCATCTGCCATACAAAAATCATTTTTAAGCATGCTATTTAACCCATTCTTTAAGTGTATTTAGATCGTCAAAACGTGTTTTTATATCGTCGCGTTTGGCACTGGCTCGCCTATCTCTTAATTTTTCGAGCGAATCAAGTAATACATGAAGCGGCGGACCACTTGCTGTTACCTTGCTCATATGCTGCTGTTGCATATTTTTTGAAGGCTGAGCAATAAATTTTTCAACCAATTGATTATGATGACCGACTGCGGTGTCGCCATGTAATTTACACACTTGAATAAATAACGTTGCGTGCTTTTTAAACCAATCTGTATTTTTAAATGGCTTGGCTTGTAAAAAGTCATCCATAAAGCTTTGCATACGCATAGCTTCTCGTAGGATTTGTTGATCCTCCGGCATCATATATAAAAATTTATCCACCAGCATTTGCGAGTAACTAGGCTCATTTGCGCTACATAGCCCTAGTAACATGTCAATCACATTAATACCTGCAAAGTCACCAGCATTTGCCCCTCTGTAAACCTCTTTACCTACACGGTACGGTTTATAATAAGGGCGAACGCAGTTAAAAAAGCGATCTGTATCGAGCTCAGAATAAAGTGCATTATTTGACTCAATTACATCTATAAGCGCTTGTTTAGCTACTTTTAATAACTCACCACACAAGGGGTGTGAAATACCTAACGGCAATATTTTTAATAAAGCATCACTTGCACGTTTATAGGCCAAAATACCTTGGGTGTTGTAATCAATAAATAGCTTTTCATCAGGTAAATTAGTAAACCGTTTATAAATACCGTTAAGTGCTTTGTTATGAGTAGTTAAGTGGGCGGTAGCAAAACGAGGGGTTACGCCAATGGATGCGCCTATATGCATAGCAAGCGCTGAGGCTTCAATTAGCGGGGAAGTAGTTTCTCTGCTTGGCTCAGTAATTTCATGGCGCCTACACGCCGCCATAAATAATCCTACGTTACCAAGTAAGTCAAAAGCGCTATCAAAGCCTTGATCTGTGTTTCCCTCGGCCAATAAATTGCTAATTAATGCGTTGCCTTCTTTTTCTAATTGTTGCTTTAAGGCCTCACCTATTCCTTCTACATTTGCTTTATCGGTTTGTTGCCAATAGAGCTGCTCAAGTTCACTATTTAAAGTGACAAACTCTGTTCGTATCCAGTGATCAAAAATAGCGGTATGTGTGTTCATTGTTGTGCTCTATTATTTTTATAGTTAAATGCTAACAGAGTTCAATGAGAGTAAAACGCCAAAAAAAATAGTAAAAACCATAATACTTAGCAATAATCACTACAAATATAAAAATAATTAATAAAAGCCGATAACTATGTTAGATAAAAAAGATCAGCAATTACTCATCGCACTGCAAAGCCAAGCCCGCATGTCAGTTTCAGACTTGGCTAGCAGCATTAATTTGTCTGATACACCTTGCTTAAGGCGTATAAAAAAGCTCGAACAAGAAAACATTATTACCGGCTACCACGCAGCCATTAACCCCAAAGCACTTAATCTTAATGTGCTGGTGTATGCGTTTGTGAGGCTAAGCCAAAACTCGGTAAGTGCTGCTGAGCAATTTGAGTACCATGTAGAAAAATTACCACATGTATTAGAGTGTTGTGTAATATCAGGAAGCTATGATTATCTATTAAAAATTATTGCACACGATCTTGAGAGCTATGAGAGATTTGTAAAACATCAATTAGGTGGTTTAAGTTGCATTGCTAATATAGAATCAACTGTCGTGTTAAAGCAGTCATTTAGCAAAAAGCAGTTACCATTATAAAAATTCCGCAAATAACTTACTGTTAGCTATACTGATATTTAAAAAATGAGAATAATAATCGCTTGGACCTTATGTGAAAAATTTTAACTCAAAATATCACTCTTTTATTTTTTACATAATTTTTGCCTTTGCATACTTCTTAGTCGGCATTGCACTCACTAAACTTGCTTTCAACTCACAAATAATTCCTATTTGGTTACCCGCCGGTATTGCTTTAGTGGGGTGTTATATATGGTGGTGGCGATTTATTCTGCCATTATTTATAGCTTCTATAGCTTTTAATCTTAATGTTTTTAATAACTCAGTCCATGAAATGGTACTCATTGGCAACTCATTTAATGAGGCGATGTACATCTCTTTTGGTGTTGTAATACAGGCAATGGTAGGTGCGGCGCTTTTAAAATTTTGGTTGGGCCATCCGTTACGCTTTAAAAAACGCAAAAATATCATTTATTTTATTGTTGTAGTAGCCATTTTAGTGAGCTTAATTTCAGCTAATTGTGGTGTATTTGCACTGAGTGAATTCAACCCTGTTTACAGTATTGATAATCACTGGAAAAATGTTACTTACTGGTGGCTTGGCGATACTTTAGGCGTTTTAATTGCCACTCCATTGTTACTATCTCTGCTACCACAAAAGTCGAATCAATATAATATATCTGTATTACCGACTCTTGCAGTATGTTCAGTTTTATTTTTCTCGGTTGCCGTTACAACTCAATTGTATGACCGAGAAAATCGTATCAATACGATTAAAATTGCTGAGCGTGAAGTTCACGTTATAGAAAATAGCTTATATAGGTACACAAATCGCAGTATTATTGCCGTGCAAAGTTTAGCGAGCCAAGTCCAATCATCATCGAAATTAAATCAGCAAGACTTTTATTCTTATGCAAGCCAACTACTCAAACAACATTCATTTATTAAAGCTTTATCGTGGAATGTAAAAATAGACCAAGATCAGCGCAATGCTTTTACTGAAGAAATCTCAAATATTTATCATTTAGATATTGATATCGTAGGTAAACCACTTGAGGATAATGACCCTCTCGTTATTGTTAAATATATTGCACCTTTTAACGGTAATCAAAAAGCGATTGGATTTAATGTCTTTTCAAATTCAGATAGAAAAGCATCATTACTCAACCCTGCCATTAAATATTTACCTATTAGCACTAAAATAATCCAACTGGTGCAAACCAAAGAGCCAAGCCCAGCTTATTTATTATTTGCGCCTGTGTACTCTCAAAGTATGAGTGGAGAAAAAATTAAAGGCTATGCCACTGGTGTGTTTTTAGTGCGCAGTATGATTGAACAAGCTATTTCTGAGCAACAATCAGACATGTTCTCGATTGGTATTTATGAAGATATAAACGAGCCTCCATTTTATACTAATTACTCAAAGAACCTCGACCAAGCACAAGGCAGTCGCCCAATGTCATTCAATGTCGACTTTGGTGGGCAACAATGGGTTGTAAAACTATCACTAAAAGAAAAGTTTTTATCACAGCACAATAGCCAACTCACTTTATTATTACTTATACTCCAAGTGGCCGTATGCTCATTAATTTTGATGGTATTACTACTATTTAATCAGCAGCAAATTGCGCTGACTCGCCAAGTAGCTGAGCGCACTTACTCTCTAGTACAAGCTAAAAAGCAATCTGATTTAGCTAACCAAGCTAAAAGTCAGTTTTTAGCGAATATGAGCCATGAAATACGTACGCCGTTAAATGCTGTAATTGGCTTTTCGTCTCTGGCGCGTAAAGAAGATAACGCAAATACACTCATTGGCTATTTGGATAAAATAAACTCATCTTCAAAAAGCTTGTTAAATCTAATAAACGATATTCTCGATATATCAAAAATAGAATCACAACGCTTAGTTCTTGAATATATCCCATTTGATTTAAATGCACTTGTACAGCGTATTAATACCATGTTTGAACAAAGCGCTATAAATAAAGGCCTTGATTGGAAAATTAACTGTAAATTACCAGCCGACACATGGTTTATTGGCGATTCTATGCGGATAGAGCAAATACTGCTTAACTTATGCAGTAATGCTATTAAATTTACAAAAAAAGGCAGCGTTACACTAAATATCGATACCGAGTTTGTATCTACCAATGAAGTAAAAATAACAATTAACGTTGTTGATACTGGTATAGGCATTAAATCAAACCAACATAACAAACTGTTTAATGCGTTTACTCAGGCCGATAGCTCTACTTCACGGCAGTTTGGAGGGACTGGCCTTGGTTTAACCATCGCTAGAGAGCTGAGCCAATTAATGAACGCCCAAATAACGTTGCAAAGTGAATTAGAGCAGGGATCTACTTTCACATTTGAGATACAGCTAGAAACAACAGAGCCAGAAGAACTCCCAACCATAACGACTGCAAATACCAATGCTGCATCTTTAAGTATTCTTGTTGCAGAGGATAATCCTGTAAATCAAATGGTCATTAAAGCAATGCTTGGGTCGCTAGGTATTGTGCCGCACATTGTTGAAAATGGTGAGCTGGCGGTCAACATTGTAAAAGAACAACATTTTGACTTAGTGCTTATGGATTGCCAAATGCCCATAATGGATGGTTATAGAGCCACGGCACTGATCAGGCAATTTAAAACAGACGAAGAGCTCCCTATCATTGCTTTAACCGCCGACGTTATGCCAGAGGATAAAGCACATGCACAAGCTGTTGGATTTAACCAGCATCTTGCAAAACCGCTTGAACTCAGTAAGCTAACCGAGTGTCTTGTCCAATATGCAGAAGTTAATGAACAATAGTGGTTTAATTTTAAACATATTTTTTGGTTTTAATTTAAGTGTTTTTTCGCATATTGTTGTCGCTCAAAATTGTATATCGCAGGCGAGCGACTTCAAATTTATAACAAAAAGTAAGCAACAAGGCTTATTACGCTTTGAAAATGAGCACAATCACCAGCGTTTTAATTACCACGCCCTTTTACCATTCAATCATTACTTAGATTATGCGTATAAACATATAAATAAAGCCAATCCCCGTGCAAATATGCCATGCCCCGTTATTACACAAACGTATCAGCAATTAGTGACACAAGGTACGCGAAAATCAGACCCTACTATTGTAGATATTATTGCCCCTTTTGAGCTTACGCATCCAAGCAGTAATAAAGTTGCACTATTAATCCACGGGTTAACTGACTCACCCTTTACGTATCACGATTTAGCACAAGTGTATTATCAGCAAGGCTATACCGTGCGTACTATATTATTACCAGGGCATGGAAGTGCCGCAAGTGCTTTACTCAATGTAGAGGTTAGCCAGTGGCAACAGGCAATCAAGTACGGAGTTGAGCGATCGATGCAAGACTTTGATGAAGTGATACTTGCAGGTTACTCTACCGGTGCAGCGTTACTTATTGATTACGCAACCAAACACACTGTTTCGCCTAAAATTAAAGCGCTTATGCTTTATTCGCCCGGCTCTGAGCCGCATAATAAGTACGGCTGGATAGCAAAGTGGATTGATGCCATACCCTTTGTTAATTGGATAGATAAAGACGCCGATGTAGACTTTGCTAAGTATGAATCATTTCCTTTAAATGCAGCTGCCGCTTCATACGATGCAATGTCACTTGCAAGCGTAAGTAGTTTAAACAAACGCCCTGCACTTAAATTGCCTATTTTTAGTGTACTTTCCGACATTGATACCACGATAGATACGCGTGCCACGCTAAAATTATTAAGTGCGTTACACAAGGGTAATTCAGTAAAATATAAGCCACTCGATACTTTAGTACTTTATGGCAAAACCGATATTTTACCGCCAGACTTTGCTAGTGACTACACAGTAAATAACCCGCAATGCACAACACCTCAATGTAAAAAAGTTCATGGTATGTCGCATATTGCTGTTGTTAACTCACCGAAAAATCCACATTATGGAATTAACGCAACCTATCGTAATTGTGGCAGCTTTATTAACGATGAGTCCCTGTACAAAACATGTAAAACAACAACAAAACCACAACTAGGAGAGCGTACAAGCGCCAACTTAAAACACTATCCGGCTTTACAACGCTTAACTTATAATCCTCATTTTACCGAGCTTAAAATGCAAATTAGTACGTTTATTAAAAATGTAGAACAGCTTAGAACAACTACAAGGTAAGTAGTCATGGGAACGTTTTCGCACCAATGGTTTAGCAGTATTAATGAGATTGTTCAGGCGCAGTGGCAACGTTTATTTGGTGATGAACCATTTACTCAACATGCTTTTTTATATGCCCTTGAACAAAGCCAATGCGTAACACAAAAAAGCGGTTGGCAGCCCCATCACCTCGCTATTTTTGAAGATGATACGCTCGTTGCACTTGCACCCGGGTATTTAAAAAGTCATTCATATGGCGAGTACGTATTTGACTGGGCATGGGCTGAGGCATACGAAAAACACGGTTTAGAATATTATCCCAAGTGGCTATCTGGCATTCCCTTTAGCCCTATTGAAGGCAAGCGTATTGCTATCGATCACGCTAACCCAAATGCGGTGTATCAGTACATTACAGAGCAACTTAGCATACACAGTGCTGAGCAAAAGTGGTCGGGTTGGCATGTTAATTTTTGCGACCAAGCCCAAGCGACTTCATTAACTGAGCAACACGCCATGTTAAGAGTGGGTGTGCAATTTCAGTGGTTTAATAAAGGTTTTGAAACCTTTGACGACTTTTTGCAAATACTTAGCTCACGAAAACGTAAGTCACTTAAAAAAGAGCGAGCTAAAATAGCGCAACAAAATATTGATATTGAATGGCTGCAAGGAACGCAAATTACGCCCGAGATAATGCAATTGTTTTGTGAGTTTTATCAGCGTACCTACTTAAAGCGTTCTGGTCATTTGGGCTATTTAAATATGGAGTTTTTTACGCTTTTACATGCCTTAATGGCTAATAATCTCGTTATTATGCTGGCCAAAAGAGACGATAACGTGATTGCTGCAACACTCAGTTTAGTAGGTGCAAATACGCTTTATGGGCGCTACTGGGGAGCAAGTGAGGAAGTAGATTCGCTTCACTTTGAGTTGTGTTATTACCAAGGTATTGAGTTTGCAATAAAACATAAACTCAACTGTTTTCATTCGGGTGCACAAGGTGAGCACAAAATAGCACGCGGATTTGAACCCGTACTTACCTACTCTGCTCACCATATTGTTGATGGCGATTTCAGTAATGCAATAAGCGACTACTTAAAGCGTGAACGCGGCCATATTGATATATATAAAGAGCAATGTAGCTCATTACTGCCGTTTAAAAACGAGTAACTGATTATTTGCAGGCATGGCAGTATCGCTAATAAGCGTAAGCCCTGCTTGCTTAGCTAGTTGTTCAACTGCTTCAAAATCTCTTATTCCACTTAACGGATCGCGCTCTGTTAAAAAGGCACTAAAGTCATCATTACTTGGGCTGGTAAATTCATCTTGGTATTTGAATGGCCCATAAATACACAACATACCGTCGCTATTTAAGTGACGTTTAACACCGTCAAAAAAACGTTCAACTAATTGCCAACTTACAATATGAAATGTGTTTGCAGTATAAATAGCGTCAACCTTATCTATTGGCCACTCATTATTTAAATCAAGCTCAAGTGGTGCATGTAAATTAGTTAAATTAGCTTCGTGGTGCCATAAATTAATCCCTTCGTGGTTTATAGCGCGATCACTTGTATGCCATTGTAAATGTGGTAATTGTTCTGCAAAAAACACACTATGTTGGCCGGTTCCTGAGCCTATTTCAAGCAATACTTTCGTTTTATTAAGTACCTGAGTAAGCACTTTTAAAATAGGCTTTTTGTTATTTTCGCAAGCTTGTGAGAAAGGTTTAGCCATTACTTTGCACCAAATGAGAAGCATATTGCACAACAATATCGCAAATTGCTAATTTTGGGTAACTAAAATTGTATCGAGTATTTATAAAGACTATTAAATTCATAACTCTACAACTAATTTAAGGCAGTGGTATGTATTATGCTTTAGTTATATTAACCCTTACTTGGGTTAATTTATGATTTAATTAATAGGAAAATATTATGCATACTCCCTCTTATACAGCTGTAGATGCAGCTGTTGCTATAATTGAAAAAACCACCGACGATCATAGTTATGCCGTTGATATGAGAGCTACAGTAATCGATTTACTTTCGCATCCTAAACATAATCAAAAGGCGATAACAAAACATGAAACAGATCAGATATTTATTCTTGGCTACAATTAAAACTCAAATTAATATCGCAAATAATTTTAATAATAACTGTTTACACTGAAACCGATTAAATGTAATGATAACTATTATCGTTAACTTAAGTCGGTTTTTTTATGTCTTCAAATCATGCACAGCATCGCTACCATCAAGAACTCTCTTGCCATTGCTTAAGACCCGGCCTGCATGCACCCATGCTCGTTGCCGATTACATAGAAACCGCCCTAAACGTCGCCAAAAACTTTGAACAACAGCGAAATCCTTTGCTTCAAGAGTTTTATCTTAGGCGCACACACCATGAAATTATGAACAAAATGTGCGACCCTCTTATCCATAATGCTATTCGTAAGCAATGTTTAGAGCAGTTATACAAGCCATTATTAGCATTGAAACGGTTTTATAAAGTGCATAACAATACTGCACAATTTTTAATACTGGAGCGTGAAGCTCGTATTCTTAGCCACGAATTCAACCCTTTTTAAGGAGCACACTTATGAGCAACTTTAGAACAGAATCAGACAGCATGGGCGAGCTACAAGTACCTACTGATGCGCTCTATCAGGCGCAAACACAACGAGCAGTTAATAACTTTGCGATTAGTGGCCTTTCTATGCCAAAGCAATTTATCACTGCACTGGCTTATATAAAGCAAGCCGCTGCACAAAGTAACTGCGAGCTTGGCCATCTAAGTAAAGACAAAGCAAATGCTATTGAGCAAGCTTGTCAAAGTATTATTGATGGCGAACACATTGAGCATTTCCCCGTTGATATTTTTCAAACAGGTTCGGGCACAAGCTCAAATATGAATGCCAACGAAGTTATTGCAACACTTGCTAGCCGATTAGGCAATGAAAGCATTCACCCTAATGATGATGTAAACATGGGACAAAGCTCTAACGATGTAGTTCCTACCGCTATCGCACTCAGTAGTGCAATAAATGTAGTGTATGAATTACTTCCTTCGCTTGAAAACTTATCGCAAAGCCTAGAAAATAAAAAAGCTGAGGTAGGCCATATAGTTAAAACGGGCCGTACGCATTTAATGGATGCAATGCCAGTTACATTTGATCAAACACTAAGTGCATGGCAGTCACAAGTTAATCATGCTGCAGCAGGAATTAGACATAGTTTAGAGCGTGTATGCGAACTTGCACAAGGTGGTACAGCGGTTGGAACAGGAATAAATGCAGACCCTAAATTTGCAGCAAAATTTACAGAAAACCTAAGTGCCAATGTAGGCATTAGATTTGCGCCTAGCAGTAACTTTTTTTATAACATAGGTTCACAAGACGCCATAGTTGCGCTTTCGGGGCAATTAAAAGTACTCGCTGTCGCACAAATGAAAATAGCGAACGACCTACGCTGGATGAACTCAGGACCACTTGCAGGCTTAGGTGAAATAGAGCTTGAAGCATTGCAACCAGGCTCGTCTATTATGCCTGGTAAAGTAAACCCAGTAATACCAGAAGCCGTAGCCATGGTAAGTGCACAAGTAATCGGTAACGACGCGACCATTACAGTAGCCGGCCAAGCGGGTAATTTTGAGCTGAACGTTATGCTCCCAGTCATTGCTTATAATATTTTACAAAGTATAGAATTACTTGCCAATAGCGCGCAAGCATTGGGCGATAAAGCCATTGCCAGCTTTAAGGTAAATCAGCCTAATATAGATAAAGCACTCGCTAAAAATCCAATTTTAGTGACGGCGCTTAATCCGGTGATCGGTTACGAAAAAGCAGCAAAAATAGCAAAGCAGGCTTATAAAGAAGCCCGCCCTATTATTGATGTAGCTGAACAGGAAACTGATTTACCGCGCGAAGAACTCGAAAAGCTACTTAATCCCACCAAACTAACGCAGGGCGGACTTTAATTACTTGATTATATAGTTTTTATTGCCGTAAAAAATGCACAGTGTATGATAGTGATGAATATTTCATCACTATCAAGGTTTATTATGCGTACCCCATTGTTAGCCATACTTTTACCTCTTTGTTTAACTGCATGCTTAGATAAAACACCAGCTGAAACAGATCAAGTAACAGTCACCTCTGAAACTGAAACATCAAAGCCAGTACTTCAAAAATTACAAGAGAATACTAAAACACAAAACAAATCAGTTGCTGAAAAAATCCCGAAAGCCGATTTAAAAGAAGTTTCAATAGAAGATATCAGAGCAGCTAAAACCGAGTTAAATACACTTATTGCAGACACGCAATGTGATACAAGCACGCAATGTAGGGTAAATGCAGTGGGTAGCCGCGCATGTGGTGGACCGAGTAGTTTCATTGTGTATTCAACAAAATCAGCGTCTGAAGAGCAAGTAACAGCCTTAAGTGATAAAGTTACTAAGCTTGAAAGTAACTATAATGCACAAAAAGGGATGATGAGTATTTGTCAGCATTTAACAACGCCAAGCACGCAGTGTGTTGAAAATAAATGTGTTAAACTTGAAGGCTCAGCGGTAAGTGCATTTTAAGGATAACGTTATGAGTTGTTTATCATCGGCAATTAAACTATCAATTTTAAGCGTTGCTAGCAGCATTTTATTACTAAGTGGTTGTGCTAGCACTATAACGTCAAGCAATGAACAAAGTAAAAACTTGTCTGACTTAAACTATGAGCTGAATGACATGGTGAGTGATAATAGCTGCACCGCTAGCTTTCAGTGCAAAGTGCTTGAAGTTGGCGCCCGCGCATGCGGTGGACCGAGTAAATATGTTGTTTACTCAACACTTAACACCCCGCAAGAAAAAGCTGAAAATATTGCGCAACTCATAACAAAGCAAGAAAAAATTAAAAATGCAGCACAAGGCTTAACCAATTGCTCCCCTGTACTTGAAGTACAATCGCTGTGTATTAATCAGCAATGTCAGTCGTTTGATATAAAGTAAATCAAACTTAATTTCAGCGTTAACTTAAATACGGAATTAACGCTGAAATTACTACCACCAGTATCACGCAAATACCCGCTTTTATAATGTACTTCATGGGCATTGTTTTAAGCACCCAATACGCATAAATAAAACGTACAAAATAACTCGCCGCTGTACCAAACAACGCAAAAATAATTAAGTAAGCAATTAAAATAATATTCATAATAATCTAGTGTAACTACTTAGTTTTTTTAGTGTGAGCAATTAGTAAGTCAGCTACTTGTTGTTTTACGGCTCGCTTATCATCACTTGAGACATCAAAGCGACTGGCTAGTTGCGCAATTTCATCATCATTTAAATTAAACGATAAACGTTGACGCGTTTTTTTAGATTTTACGTCTAAGCCAAGTATTTTACGGATCATATCTGACGGCGTTAACTCTTGGTCTATAGCTTGCTTTTTTATCAGCTTTTGAACTTCACTGCTTAGATCAAATGCCATTTGCGTGGCACGTACAGCTTGTTCCTGACGTAACCACTTGTCTTTAGCATCACTCACTTAGCATCTCCGGGAAACAAGTCTACAATGTCTGACATTGGACGCATGAGCGTTAGCGATACTTCGGTTTCGCCGCCATCCCAAATTTCGATATTTAAACCAAAACCTTCATTATCTGACGCTAAGCAAATCATTTCACATGGCTCGCCACCTTCTTGCTCATAACGAGGTAATGCTTGGTTGCGGTAATCTTTATTATGGAAATAACACACATAAGGCGACTCGCTTTGTTGATAGCTTTTAGCTAAAAACTGCATAAAGCGCTCTGGTGTATTTTGCACTGTAATGTGGGTTAACGACTCTTCATCAAAAATACGCGCAAACTCATCAAGGCCAAATATCTCCTCAACTTCGTTTCGCTGAATTTTAATAGAAAAGTTAGCCCACTCCTCGCCGTCATCTTGCTCAATTTGTAAAAATACAACTTGGCCGCTGTTTGTCTCAAGTACAAATTCAGTATCGCTACTGTGCTGATATTGGTAAGTCTGAATACCAGTAACACGTAGCGTTTCACCTTTTAGCCATGCCGGATAAGCAAAGGAGTCGATAACGCTAAACATGTCGCCTTTTTTAAGCTCGCTCGGATGATTAAGCTGACGCTCTGGCTCTTTTTTAGATTTGAAAAAATTAAACATAGAAAGGCTGCCTTCTAAGCAAAAAAGGTAACTGAGCAAAACTCGGTTACCTTTTTAAAGTATAAACGTAATGGTTAGCTATTTTGCTTCGCTTTGATGCGAGCTAAAATATCAGCGCTTTTTGGACTTGTGTCGCCAATACCTGCTTCAGCCATTTTTGCTTTTAAGTCATCGCCATTTACGTCAGACTCAAGTTGCTTTGCAGCACCTAGCTGGTCGCTACGATCTTGTTGACGCTGTTTAATGCGTTCAAGCGATTGACGAGCCGATGTCATAGACGAGCTGTTTGTATTAAGCGTGCTGTTAACAGCCATTGTTGCTTGCTGTACGCTTTCAGTGGTTTTAACCATTGTAAGCTGGCGCTGATTCTCTTTAATCGATTTTTCAGCATCTTTAACTTGCTGCTTAAGCGTAACAATGTGATTGCTAAAGCCAGATAATACTTGCTCGTTTTCAGCTTTTTCAGCTTCAAAGTCACCAATTTTTTCTGCAATTTCTAATGCTAACGCTTCGTTGCCCTTTTCAAGAGCTTGGCCTGCATACGCTTCATGTTCAGCGATTGATGCATCTACAGCGCTAATTTTACGCTTAGTTTGCATTTCTTTAGCCATTACTTCAGTAAGGCTTTTTTTAGCACGGTGAAGTGCATTTTGCGCGTCTGCAATTTCTTGCTCAAAAATACGGATACCATTTTTGTCTACAATTGCTTCGCCTGCTTCACGAGCGCCGCCACGTACTGCTGTAAATAATTTTTTTAAAATACTCATAATCTTAACTCCACTAACTGGCTATTAATCGTTTAAATACAAGGTCACGGCTTCTAGTGCATCAATAGCGTTATCGGCTAATGTCACTAGTTCGTGGGTAACGTCATCTAATGATGAATTTACCGACAGTGCACCAAAAATCGCGTATTTGTTATCGATTTTAGCAAATGCACTCAGTGGAATTGGCACGTTTAAACGTAGTAATGTTTCGTTCAACTCGTTGCGTAATTCACTCTTAACTTCATCTTCGTCAAACAAGTAGCTAATACATAATAACTGCTCTTGCGTTTGTGTAACAAAAATTGGAAGTTCATCATTTCCATCAACAATGACTTGTAAAACATCTTGCTCGCCTGGGTTGGCAATCAAGAAAGACTCAAAGTTAGCACCTTCAGTTTCAAAAGAAGCTAATTTTATTGAAAGTTCATTTAATTCCATGTCTCTGCCTTTTGTCGTTTGACATATTATGTCTGAGTTAAGATTCTCACGGCTGACATATTATGTCAACCATGTTTTTTTAATTTTTATACAATTCGCTTTCTATTTGCCATGCAGTTCGGTAGTAATCATACAGCTGACCAGATCCTAACCTATTGACCTCAATATTTTTAACTTGTTCAAAGTATTGATTGGGAAATACAAAGCTTGCCAATAAATACTCTTTACTAATCCACCTTGATGGCACAGGCATAGCCGTCGCATCATTAATACGGCCACTGGCCGACTGCCCCATTTTAGTGGCTATAGTCCAGCCCCACTGCCCAAACGAAGGTATGTTTTGCTGATACTGCTCAACATACTCAAACCCAGCCGCTTTGACTGTTTTAGCAATGCTTAAAAACGCTTTTTTAGCATGATAAGGTGAAGTTGATTGAACCGCCATTGCGCCATCGGGTGCTAATAACTGACGTACATGATTATAAAAATAGTCACTGTACATTTTATTTAGATCAGGGTGATTTGGGTCCGGTAAATCAATTAAGATGGTGTCGAACTGCTTAGATTGATCAAGCAGCTTTTCAACTTCTAAAAATGCATCACCCACAATTATGTTGGCTCGCGAGTCTTGCATCGATTTATTGTTTAGCTGTAGTAATCGCTTATTGATGTGCTCTGGCGGCGTAAAGTCACCGTCTTTATGACCAAATAAATTGAGAAGCTGCGCATCTAAATCTATTAGCGTTACTTCACTTACAGGCCACTTTAAAACATCTCTAAGTGCAAGCCCGTCACCACCACCAATTATTAATACACGGTCGTGTCTGTTAGAGGCAAGCATTGCAGGGTAAACCAGCATTGAATGATATATTTGCTCATCAATACTTGAGAACTGTAAACGCCCATTTAAATATAAATCGGTGATTGGCTGAGGTTGGTTTTTGCTTAATCTTTCGGTTAAAACTACGTGTTGGTATTTAGTTGCTTGCGAATAAATTACCTTATCTTTGTATAAAATATTACTTAGATTGTTCATCCAGCTACTGCCAAATACTAAAATAAAGCCAAACAATGCCAACAGTACTATATGGCAAACTAAAAGTGCCTTAGCAAAGCGCACATAAGTGTGATAGCGCCATAAAAACGCGAGTCCTGCAATGATATTAAATAACGCCGTCCACGCCGCAGCTTGCATTATAGGCATTGAGAGCATGATGCTTACCCAAATGGCGGCACCAATACCAGCACCAATATAATCGGCACCATAAATAGTCCCTGCGTTGTTTTCTAAAAAACGGCCATAAACGTGCTGACGAATACGCGCTATAAGCGGTATTTCCATACCAATAAATAAGCCCAGTATTAAACCAAAAACATAAGGTAGAAAACGTGACCACTCTTGTAGCTTTTGAAATACGTAACCATTAAGTACAACATCAGGGGGTAAATTAAAAATGCTCGAAAATAAATGAGGAAGAGAGTAACTTACAGCTATTACACCCGCTATCGCTAAAATGCAGCCCATGCCAACCAAAGCAATAATGCTTTCTAGCCAAGCAAAAGCGGTAAATGCATCTTTAAACCAGCGCGCTAAAAAAGCGCCTAAGCCCATTGCTACAATCATAGTACCAATCATGGCGTAAATAGCGCTTTCTACTGAGCCAAGTACACGGCCCGCATAATGAGACAGTAAGTATTCATAAATAAGGCCGCATCCAGCAAGCACGGCCATAACAGTAATTAGTAATATATCGTGCCCAAGTAAGCGAGACTTACTTGGGGGAGTGTTGGTTGATGACACTGATTATGCGCCTAGTAAGGTTGCCATAGTGATACCTACAGCAAATGATACTGCTGCAGAAATAGTAGCTACACCTACATTTTTTTGACGATTAACTTCATCGGAAATATCGCAACCAGATAAAATTATTTTAATTGTCACTAAGTGCAAAATAATAAATGCGACAAGGCTCACTACAGCGCTAATAGCCCAGTATAGTAAACTCGCATTAATGTTATCAGCAGCGTATGGCGCAACACCCGTTGCAGCTGTAATAGCTAATGCACTACCTATTAAAAATCCAGCGTAACGAATACCCACAGCTAAGTTACCATCAACAATTGCTTGTTGTAGGCAGTCGCCACTTTTGTTTGTACGCTTAAATAACTGAACTCGGTATTGGCTAACAAGTAGTAATACAACACTACCTATAATAAAGGCAGCAATTACAATTGGAAGACCATGCCAGCCATCAGTAGCCACCCATAAAAGTGCTGAGCGAATAACTATTGCAACGCTAACAACATGACCAAAATCAATTATTGAAGCTGTAACGTTACCTTTAACTATTTCGTTGTGCAGGCTTACTTTACGAAGCGCTACTTTATCTTGGAAAAAGTGGCCCAACTTAATAAGTACAATAGCTAATGCGCCGTAAGCTAACATTTGCAGTGCTTCTTGTTGCAGTGTTGCAGCAAAAGCACCACTACTTACACCTGTTAATACAATCGCCAGTGCCACTAAACCAGCGGCAAAGCTAATACCAAAAGCAAAGTTATCACGCTCTGTTATTTCATCATTTGCGTGTAAGTTTGAAACCCAGCCTTTTATATATTTAAGGCTTACAAATAATAAAACAATAATTGCAAAATCAATCGCCAACGCTTGTAGCGACCACATAGTTATTCCATTAAATTCATACATATTATTCTAACTCCAACTTATTCTTTTACTTACCACGGCTCACGCCACGAGAGGTTCTGCTACCGCTATCACGCACCGTTCCTGAGCTATTGCTATAACTGCTAGAACGAGAATAACTACTGCGGCTTTTTGGTGGCGTATAACTACTACGACTTAAACCGGATGCACCTGTTTTTTTACTCGCATAAGGGCTTGTAAACTGCTTACCTTGGCGTTGGTATGTTTGGCGCGTGCGTGTTTCTAGCGCGCTTTGGGTTTTAATTTGTTTAGGGCTTGAATAACGCGAACGGCCATAGTCATTGTAATAACTATACTTTCGGCGCTTACTCCAGCTTCCATATTCAACACGATCAAATACATCACCTAAAATACGGTACATCCCGTACCATTGCCAAAAGCTAATACCGTTACTATTTGATTGCCAGTTACCATAGTTAGGGTTACCTACCATTTGGTTACCAACACCCTCACCTTCAGCTTGCTTACTAATTGCGCCTACACGCGCTAAAGTGCCTTTGGACATATCAGCTAGCATATTAATAGGATCGGTTAGCGCATCAGAAAATAGCGTAGGTTTAGACGCATCACGCAACAAATCAATGCTATGCAACGTATCTTCGTAAGGAGGAATTAAGTAAGTTCCTTTAATATCTTTAAGTCGCTGTGTTAAACCACTATAAAGTGCACCTTGGCGCGTTGCATCAAGGGTAATTACATCAACAACTTTTGTAAGCTCTGGTTGTTGTTTTTTAAGAAGCTCGCCATATTCTTTAAGTAATATAGCATTGCGCACACTCCCATTATCGAGTGCAGTACCAAGCTGAGACAGCTCCGTATCAGCCTTTTTAATAGACTCTTGAATTGTTTGTTGCAGCTGCTCTTCTTTAGATTGACAACCCATAAGCACTGCGAACAAACAAAACAGGCTTATAAGTTTCCAAGCTTTAATATTCGACATTCATGTCACCTGATTTACTAAATTAACGCAGCTAGTTTTACACAGGTCACTTATTAAACCAAGAATGAAATTGCAACAAAGTGAGAAGAAGTAGCTAGCTTTTAAATCCGACTGTGATTTAGTGAAGATATTGAGTTGTATCGCCAAGGTTAGAATTGAAGTAGAAGCTTTATAAGGGTACTTTCAGTGCTTTTACGTTGGGAGTCGCGCTCGCCCGACCTACGAGATGGATGTTGCTGTGAGTGGATGTTAATTACGCGTATTTTACTTTTCTGCAGACGTAAAAAAGCCCGAATCGTTAGATTCGGGCTTTCTACAATGTGAAGTCGGTGCGCTACGCAGTAGAATGTCGTGCTGCCCACAGCGGTGGAGAGTCACATAACAAATGCTACACTATCTTTGTGTCAGGGCGGCCTTCAGTGGGTCTCGCCTTCGAGCTGTTTTGTTTCACTACTGAGTTCGGCATGGGCTCTTGGCTATTTATTAAATCCAAAACAGCAAAAAACCCGTCACATTGCTGTAACGGGTTTCTTTAATTTGAAGCCTGGTGATGTCGTAGTGCCCACAGCGGTGGAGAGCCACAGTGAAATGCTACACTATCTTTGTGTCGCGATATGAGTGTGTGTTAATTGCGCACATTTTACTTTTCTGCAGACGTAAAAAAGCCCGACTATTTCTAGTCGGGCTCTCTACAATTTGAAGCCTGGTAATGTCCTACTTTCACATAGCAAATGCTACACTATCATCGGCGCTGTTTCGTTTCACTACTGAGTTCGGCATGGAGTCAGGTGGGTCCAAAACGCTATTGTCACCAAGCAAATTTGGGCGTTAATACGTATTTCTGCGCACTAACTGAATTTGGAAAATATCTGATAATATTTTTTAAGTCTTTCTTTAAGTAATATCTACTTTAGTTATATTAACTTCTTCGCGTGTTTCACTATCACATAAAACGCGTTTGGCGTTGTATGGTTAAGCCTCACGGGTAATTAGTACAAGTTAGCTTAATGGCTCACACCACTTCCACATCTTGCCTATCAACGTTGTAGTCTTCAACGGCCCTTCAGAGACTTTAAAAGTCTAGTGAGAACTCATCTCGAGGCCTGCTTCGCGCTTAGATGCTTTCAGCGCTTATCAGTTCCGAACGTAGCTACCGGGCAATGCCATTGGCATGACAACCCGAACACCAGCGGTTCGTTCACTCCGGTCCTCTCGTACTAGGAGCAACCCCTCTCAATTCTCAAACGCCCACGGCAGATAGGGACCGAACTGTCTCACGACGTTCTAAACCCAGCTCGCGTACCACTTTAAATGGCGAACAGCCATACCCTTGGGACCGACTTCAGCCCCAGGATGTGATGAGCCGACATCGAGGTGCCAAACACCGCCGTCGATATGAACTCTTGGGCGGTATCAGCCTGTTATCCCCGGAGTACCTTTTATCCGTTGAGCGATGGCCCTTCCATTCAGAACCACCGGATCACTATGACCTACTTTCGTACCTGCTCGACGTGTCTGTCTCGCAGTTAAGCTGGCTTCTACCATTACACTAACCGTACGATGTCCGACCGTACTTAGCCAACCTTCGTGCTCCTCCGTTACTCTTTAGGAGGAGACCGCCCCAGTCAAACTACCCACCAGGCACTGTCCGTAACCCCGATTCAGGGGCCAACGTTAGAACATCAAAACTACAAGGGTGGTATTTCAAGGTTGACTCCACAACAACTAGCGTCGCTGCTTCAAAGTCTCCCACCTATCCTACACATGTAGGTTCAATGTTCAGTGCCAAGCTGTAGTAAAGGTTCACGGGGTCTTTCCGTCTAGCCGCGGGTACACAGCATCTTCACTGCGATTTCAATTTCACTGAGTCTCGGGTGGAGACAGCGTGGCCATGGTTACACCATTCGTGCAGGTCGGAACTTACCCGACAAGGAATTTCGCTACCTTAGGACCGTTATAGTTACGGCCGCCGTTTACCGGGGCTTCGATCAAGAGCTTCTCCCTAAGGATAACCCCATCAATTAACCTTCCGGCACCGGGCAGGTGTCACACCGTATACGTCATCTTGCGATTTTGCACAGTGCTGTGTTTTTAATAAACAGTCCCAGCCACCTGGTCACTGCGGCTCCCGTCCGCTTAGAGAGCAAGTCTCATCACAGATAGGAGCGTACCTTCTCCCGAAGTTACGGTACGATTTTGCCTAGTTCCTTCACCCGAGTTCTCTCAAGCGCCTTAGTATTCTCTACCTGACCACCTGTGTCGGTTTGGGGTACGATTCCATATAATCTGAAGCTTAGAGGCTTTTCCTGGAAGTATGGCATCAGCAACTTCATCACCGTAGTGACTCGTCTCGTGTCTCAGGTTTAATGTTCGTCCGGATTTACCTAAACAAACGCCCTACTCACTTTCACATAGACTACCAACGCTATGCTTGCTTAGCCTGCTCCGTCCCCCCATCGCAATTATATCGAGTACAGAAATATTAATCTGTTTCCCATCGACTACGCCTTTCGGCCTCGCCTTAGGGGTCGACTTACCCTACCCTGATTAACATGGGATAGGAACCCTTGGTCTTCCGGCGTGGGAGTTTTTCACTCCCATTATCGTTACTCATGTCAGCATTCGCACTTCTGATACGTCCAGCATACCTCCCGGTACACCTTCAACCGCTTACAGAACGCTCCCCTACCACTCAGAATAAATTCTGAATCCGCAGCTTCGGTGCATAGTTTAGCCCCGTTACATCTTCCGCGCAGACCGACTCGACCAGTGAGCTATTACGCTTTCTTTAAAGGATGGCTGCTTCTAAGCCAACCTCCTGGCTGTCTGGGCCTTTCCACATCGTTTCCCACTTAACTATGACTTTGGGACCTTAGCTGGCGGTCTGGGTTGTTTCCCTCTTCACGACGGACGTTAGCACCCGCCGTGTGTCTCCCGGATATTACTTTACGGTATTCGGAGTTTGCAAAGGGTTGGTAAGTCGGGATGACCCCCTAGCCTTAACAGTGCTCTACCCCCGTAAGTATTCGTCCGAGGCTCTACCTAAATAGATTTCGGGGAGAACCAGCTATCTCCCGGTTTGATTAGCCTTTCACTCCTAGCCACAGGTCATCCCCTAACTTTTCAACGTTAGTGGGTTCGGTCCTCCAGTTGATGTTACTCAACCTTCAACCTGCCCATGGCTAGATCACCGGGTTTCGGGTCTATACCTTGCAACTAGTCGCCCAGTTAAGACTCGGTTTCCCTACGGCTACCCTATTCGGTTAACCTCGCTACAAAATATAAGTCGCTGACCCATTATACAAAAGGTACGCAGTCACCCAACAAGTGGGCTCCTACTGCTTGTACGTACACGGTTTCAGGTTCTATTTCACTCCCCTCACAGGGGTTCTTTTCGCCTTTCCCTCACGGTACTGGTTCACTATCGGTCAGTTGGGAGTATTTAGCCTTAGATGATGGTCCACCTATATTCAGTCAAAGTTTCACGTGCTCCGACCTACTCGATTTCACTTAAAATGTCTTTTCATGTACGGGACTATCACCCTGTATCGTGGCGCTTTCCAGCAGCCTTCCATTAACACATAATAAGCTTAAGGGCTGTTCCGATTTCGCTCGCCGCTACTTTCGGAATCTCGGTTGATTTCTTTTCCTACGGGTACTTAGATGTTTCAGTTCTCCGCGTTCGCCTCGTTAACCTATGTATTCAGTTAACGATACCTGCAAGCAGGTGGGTTTCCCCATTCGGAAATCCTAGTCTCAAGCGCTTTTTACTAGCTTGACTAGGCTTATCGCAAGTTAATACGTCCTTCATCGCCTCCAACTGCCAAGGCATCCACCGTGTACGCTTAGTCACTTAACCATACAACCCAAACGGGTCTTTGTTTTGTGACAGTTTAACTTCGCCAGAAGTCAATATTGAATACTAAAGTAGATACCAATCAATCAACTCATAAGAGTTAACTAAATGGCACTCAATGGTACTGCTACCATTGTTTTTTTACTTTTGAAAACTCTTGATAAATACACTGTATTCATCAGAATTTTATTATCAGCTTTTCCAAATTTTTAAAGAGCATATTAATTAGTTATCCCGAAGGACAAGCACTAATTAACAATCATCTGTGTGGACACTACGAACAAATAAGTTCTAAATCGTATAAGGAGGTGATCCAGCCCCAGGTTCCCCTAGGGCTACCTTGTTACGACTTCACCCCAGTCATGAATCACTCCGTGGTAAACGTCCTCCCGAGGGTTAGACTATCTACTTCTGGAGCAACCCACTCCCATGGTGTGACGGGCGGTGTGTACAAGGCCCGGGAACGTATTCACCGCGTCATTCTGATACGCGATTACTAGCGATTCCGACTTCATGGAGTCGAGTTGCAGACTCCAATCCGGACTACGACGCACTTTAAGTGATTCGCTTACCTTCGCAGGTTCGCAGCACTCTGTATGCGCCATTGTAGCACGTGTGTAGCCCTACACGTAAGGGCCATGATGACTTGACGTCGTCCCCACCTTCCTCCGGTTTATCACCGGCAGTCTCCTTAGAGTTCTCAGCATTACCTGCTAGCAACTAAGGATAGGGGTTGCGCTCGTTGCGGGACTTAACCCAACATCTCACAACACGAGCTGACGACAGCCATGCAGCACCTGTATCAGAGTTCCCGAAGGCACCAAACCATCTCTGGTAAGTTCTCTGTATGTCAAGTGTAGGTAAGGTTCTTCGCGTTGCATCGAATTAAACCACATGCTCCACCGCTTGTGCGGGCCCCCGTCAATTCATTTGAGTTTTAACCTTGCGGCCGTACTCCCCAGGCGGTCTACTTAATGCGTTAGCTTTGAAAAACAGAACCGAGGCTCCGAGCTTCTAGTAGACATCGTTTACGGCGTGGACTACCGGGGTATCTAATCCCGTTTGCTCCCCACGCTTTCGTACATGAGCGTCAGTGTTGACCCAGGTGGCTGCCTTCGCCATCGGTATTCCTTCAGATCTCTACGCATTTCACCGCTACACCTGAAATTCTACCACCCTCTATCACACTCTAGTTTGCCAGTTCGAAATGCAGTTCCCAGGTTGAGCCCGGGGCTTTCACATCTCGCTTAACAAACCGCCTGCGTACGCTTTACGCCCAGTAATTCCGATTAACGCTCGCACCCTCCGTATTACCGCGGCTGCTGGCACGGAGTTAGCCGGTGCTTCTTCTGTCAGTAACGTCACAGCTAACGGGTATTAACCGTTAACCTTTCCTCCTGACTGAAAGTGCTTTACAACCCGAAGGCCTTCTTCACACACGCGGCATGGCTGCATCAGGCTTGCGCCCATTGTGCAATATTCCCCACTGCTGCCTCCCGTAGGAGTCTGGGCCGTGTCTCAGTCCCAGTGTGGCTGATCATCCTCTCAAACCAGCTAGGGATCGTCGCCTTGGTGAGCCATTACCTCACCAACTAGCTAATCCCACTTGGGCCAATCTAAAGGCGAGAGCCGAAGCCCCCTTTGGTCCGTAGACATTATGCGGTATTAGCAGTCGTTTCCAACTGTTGTCCCCCACCTCAAGGCATGTTCCCAAGCATTACTCACCCGTCCGCCGCTCGTCAGCAAAGTAGCAAGCTACTCTCTGTTACCGCTCGACTTGCATGTGTTAGGCCTGCCGCCAGCGTTCAATCTGAGCCATGATCAAACTCTTCAATTAAAAAGTTTTATGTCTTTCGACAGCTCAATGAATTCTGAATTTTTTAATATCTTTCGATATTGAATTGACTGTGCCGAATAATTACCGAAATAACTATTCTGTTGGTCACTCAGTTTTCAATTGAGACTCTAATTTGTTTGCCTCGCTACCTAAGTAGGTTGGCTGTTAGAACTCAATCTGTACGAGTGCCCACACAGATGATTGCTTTATATTGTTAAAGAACGTTTTGAGTCGCTTTAGCGTCTCAAGGGATGCGGATAATACACCCTTTATTTTTCGAGTCAACACTTAGTTTTAAACTTTCTTTCGACAATTTAAAACCGAAGTTTTATTTAACTCTCTGAGTAGTTCGTGCCTCGCTATGCGTTGGCGTTTCCTGTCTCAGTGGGGTCGCATTATATGGAGATTCGAGCGGGGGTCAATGTTTTATTTCAGCTTTTTGACAATTAAATGAATTTAGTATGAAAGCTATACAAACAAAGGGCTGTAGGATACTTTTAGTTTAAAAAACACTCATAATTTATGTATCAATTGATGATGTATTAGTAAGGTTTAAACTAAGCTGTATGTTAAACAAACAACACACAGCTTTATTTAAAATTAAATATTTATTTAGATGCTATTTCCCATACGGCAATAGAGCCTGATATTTCATTTCCAACAATTAAGAGTGGATTTCCTGTTGCACTTTGCTCTGCTGAAACGAATACCATTCCTTCAGGTGCCAAATCGCCTGTAATATTCGCTCCTTTAATTAAGCCTCTATTATAGAAGTAGTCTTCAAACTGCACATTATATGGATTGGTAATGTCGTAAGCCATAATCCCACCCATACGCTCAAGCCCTATAAAAGCAAATGTACGATCGTCAATTTTGCCAATAGTCAGCGCTTCAGGCTCTGCGCCTTTATCATCTGAACGTGAGTCACCTTTGTTTTCATCTTCATTATTGTTAAATGATTCACCATGCACAGATGCTGTTATACGTGCTATATCGTCACCTGAATCAAAAACCACCAGCCCATTGCTATCCCAAATAGTAAAAGAACGTGCACCATAAGCATAAAGCGATTCGTATTGTCCGTCGTTATTGGTATCGCCTTTTATTGTTGTTACTTTTAAGCGACCAATATCATCATCGTCATTATTTAAGTAATCAAAATTAGCAGCAAGCGTTAAGTCTTCAACGCGGCTTTCATCTATATAAGCTAAGCAGCCATCGTCTTTATCGTAATCAAGTCCGCCCTTTGCTATACAGTCTGCTTCATCCGTTGTATCAAAAAAGTATTCTCTTGCGTCACCTTCGTTGGCAGTAACTATAAAGTTAGCGCCTTTCCAACTAAAACTTGAGATAGTATCGGGCTGGTAAATACCATAGAGCCCTGGGTATGATTTAAAATTCACGCCGCCGTCTTTATCTGAGGCATCAAGTTGTAAGCTTGACCAATATTTAAAGCCTAAGCCCTTTAGCTCAAGACTGTTGTCTTGTAGGTTAACTATTGCAAGTGCATTGTTTTCTTGAATAGATACATAAGCATATTTGTTATCTTTAGAAATGCTAACGTACTCGGGCTCTAAATCCATAGCTACTGTAGTATTTATTAGATTACCGTTAATAGTACGACCATTTGGGTTTGCAAAAACTACCCCTTGCGCTTCTAGTTCGGTTTGTTTGTTGTTATAGGCTTTAAAATCAATATTTATTGCTGTATCGGCTATTACATTATTTGTTATATCGATAATACTAATAGAACCTTCAGGATCTACGCTGTAGTCGCCACTTGGTTCACCTTCGTTAGCAACCACTGCCTTTGCGCCATCATGGGTGAACGTCACCATGTCTGGTAAAAATCCGACCGTTACGTTTTTAATAAATACAGGTGAGTCGCCGCTTATATCGTAAAAAGCAATTTGACCTGCATCACCCGTGCTTTTAGCAGCCATTGCGACCGCGAGTAAATTATTGTTTTCATCAATAGCAATGCTGTTTGCATCGCCTTGAGTATGCTCGTTTAAAGGCAACGTAATAACGGATGTTAAATTTTTGCCGTTTATAACCCCTTCGTTATCTTTAACGAGTGCGGCAGTATCAAAGGTGTCGGCGGGTAAAATATCAACAACAGCGTCATCGCCTGAACTGTTAATAGCGTAAATCCATTTTTTAGATGCTTGGTATGCAACTATTTCAGCCGCACCTTCTGGGCTTTGTGCATTTAGTACACCTCTACCCACAAGGTTAATATTTAATGCTGAATTAGCATTTACACCATTTATCCCATTAATGCCATTTGCGCCTTGTTCTCCCTGTAATCCTTGAGAGCCGTTTTGACCATCGTCACCATCAAGTGCGCAACCAGTAAGAATAGATATAAGTGACAGCGCAATAATTGATTTTTTAAACATATGATTTTCCTTAGTATTGTATTTGCTAAATATCAACACACAGGCATGACAAGATTATGGCAGTTTTAATACAGCCTCTTAGCCTAAGTAATTAGCTTATACGCTAGCGGAGTAATTAAAATTAAAGCGGCCGTATAACCAAGCATTTTTACACTCGAGGAATACTCTCGTTTAATTGCAACTCCTAGCAAAGGTCTAAGTACATCAATACGTGTAATACTCCATGTTATAACCCCGCAGAGAGACCAAGTTCCTGTAATAATGATAAATGGCTCAACAACAGTCCCTAAACTTAAAGGTTGCAGTAAAAAACACAAAATAATCAAAATGCTTTGATGCAATAAATAAAAGGGAAACACCCATGCATTGAGCTGCTTTAAATAGTAGGTATTAAAATTTAAAAATCGGTGAGCGAGCGCAAGTACAAAAAATACACCTACAACACGTTGAATATTGTAGCTAGCGCTTAAAATAAAATGAGGAAGAGTAAACACCTTCTGATAACTTAATATTATAAGTACAAACAAAACCGCAAAACTCAAAGCTAGTAATACTAAGTTTTTATTTAAGCACTTCCAAAAGTAAGTGTTTTTAGCAAGTATGTATCCTGCGAGTAGCAGTATTAAGCCGTTAGTTTCTCTGATTGAATCGCCAGTTAAGTAATGGCTTATAAATAGTGTGGCAATAGTGAGCAAGGTAATTAAAAACCCAAATGACATACCCGCTTTAACAAATGTTTTTAAAGGCGCAATAAAGGGCAAACGTTCAAAAAGAGCTAAAACAATAATGATCAGCATAAATTGCCACAACGAGCGCAAATACCATAAGTGATTTACATCCACATGCGGCCACACCCCAGACTGATAATTGATAAAAAGCGTATTGTTAGTCTCTATAAAAGCTAAATAAAATTGCCAATAACTAATATCAATAACACCGTGCTGCGACATTTCTGCAAACAGCTGTAAAGGCACTATTAACCATAAACCCACCAGCAAGGGTAATAGTAAAAAAATAGAGCGGTATAAGGTGAAATGCAACCAAGACTTAAAGCCACTTATTTTATCAATCATAAAACGCAGTGCTACGCCCGATATAAACCAAATGAGCAACATACGCCAAGGTGAAAACACCAACATTAAATATTCAACATACTGTGATGTGTAATTACTTTTAAAATGAAATCCCCAGTTTTCGCTATACAACATGCCAATGTGATAAAAAATTAGCGACGCAAATGCGATTACCCTAAGCCAATCAAGATAATATTTACGCGAATTAACTAATGAAGGTTGTTGTGTTTGAGTGTTCATGCTTTTACTACTTTATGAATTTTATGCGTTATTCATACCTAAAGCTCTCGCTAAAACTATCTACAAGTGCTTATATTACAAGCAATAGTGATAAAAGGTGGTATACAGGGATAAGCGTGCCACATTAGCAATAAGCATACATTTATGAACCTACAGCACTTTCAACGTTTTCAAAGCATTTACGCATCAGTATTACTGTGTGCTTACGTATTAATTAATAATACAGTAAACGCTACAACCCAAATAATGGAAGCCCAAAGAGAAGGCGCTTTAACTTTTTTAATGTGGGAGCCATTTGTTTGGGAGTATTCAAGTGCCTTGAGTACTTTGCTTATATTCCCTATTTTAATTTGGTTTTTAAGACACTTACCTTTTAATTGGCAAAATATTACGGCCTCATTAGGTATGTACTTTGCTGCCTCTATTATATTTAGCGTGTTACACGTTGGTATTATGGTAGGGGTTCGTAAATTCATATATTTGTTGAATGATGGGTCTTACAACTTTGGACTTAGCTGGTTTGAGCTTATTTATGAATACCAGAAAGACGCTATAAGCTTTGTGTTTTTTATCCTACTTATCAAAGTATATCAATATGTGGTACAGCAGTTACTAGGTGAAGCTTCTTCAATTGAAGAAAGTGAGCAGCAAACAAAATCGACCATAAATCGCTTATTAGTTAAAAAGCTCGGTAAGGAATTCATTATAAAAATAGAGGATGTTGATTGGCTTGAATCGTCGGGTAATTATGTAAACCTACATATAGGCTCACGTATATATCCGTTAAGGGCAACGCTTACAGCATTAAGTAAACAACTTGAAGTGCAGGGGTTTTGTAGAATTCACCGCAGCCATGGCGTAAAACTCGATAAAGTGGAGTCTATTACACCACTATCCAGTGGCGACAGTGAAATAAAATTAACTACAGGTAAAGTACTAAACCTATCTAGACGCTATAAAGAGCAATTTAAACTTCAACTAAAATAAAAAAGGCTACCTAAGTAGCCTCTAATTGTTATTTTTTAACTGGGCGTTTCCAACCTGTTAAATTACGCTGTTTAGAGCGTGCTATTGCTAATTGGTCATCTTCAACGGTACTGGTTATCACCGAGCCTGCACCAATTGTTGCAGTTGCACCTATATTTACTGGGGCAACAAGTGATGAATTAGAACCAATAAAAGCATTATCGCCAATAATAGTTTTTGATTTATTAACACCATCGTAGTTGCAGGTAATAGTACCAGCGCCAATATTCACTTTTTCGCCAATTTCAGCATCACCTAAGTAACTTAAGTGGTTGGCTTTTGAGCCTTTACCTAAACGGGTTTTTTTCATCTCAACAAAGTTACCAATGTGTGAGTCTTCTTCCATTACAGCACCAGGGCGAAGCCGAGCATAAGGACCCAACGTACACTGTGCGGCAACGCTTGCATCTTCAATTAAGGTATTTGCCTTTATTACCACGTTATCGCCTATGGTACAATTTTTAAGGACACAGTTAGGGCCAATTTGTACATTGCTACCAAGGGTTACATTACCTTCAAAAATAACGTTTATATCAATAAGTACATCTTCACCGGTGGTAACTGTTCCACGCACATCAATACGCGCAGGATCAGCAAGTGTTGCACCATTTAACATTAACTCTTGCGCTTGCCATGCTTGGTAAGCACGCTCAAGACCAGCAAGTTGTACGCGGTTATTTGCGCCCTCAACTTCCATTGCATGGTCTGGCTGAGCTGAAGTAATTTCTACACCTTCACTGTGCGCCATTGCAACGATATCTGTTAAGTAGTACTCGCCTTGTGCATTATTGTTAGATAAGTTACCCAACCATGTTTTTAATAGCTTACCGTTAACAGCCATAATGCCTGTATTTACTTCGTTAATAAGTAACTGCTCTGAGCTTGCATCTTTTTGCTCAACAATACCGACTAACTTACCACCGACACGAAGCATTCGACCATAGCCATTTGGGTTTACCAAATTTACCGTTAATACCGCTAAACCATTTTTAGGTGTTGCGGCTAATAAACGCTCTAGTGTTGATTGTTTTGTTAGTGGTACATCGCCGTATAAAATTAATACCGTGTCTTCATCATTAACATGAGAGTTGGCTTGCGCTACTGCGTGGCCAGTACCAAGTTGTTCAGCTTGGAGTACCCAATTTACATTGTTATCGGCAAGTTGTTGTTGTAATAGTTCGCCGCCGTGTCCGTAAACTAAGTTTGTAGTCGTTGCACCTAATGCCATCGCATTATCAATAACGTGCTGTACCATTGGTTTACCTGCAACTTTGTGCAAAACTTTAGGTAGAGCAGAGCGCATACGAGTACCTTTACCCGCAGCAAGAATAATAGTTGTTAGAGCCATTAAAACAATTTCCTTTTTTCGTTGTTTTAGCTAAATAAGTCTTATGTTTGTGCAGAAGATTACGTAAATCACTTCTTGTGCAAATACTCAGTAGGTTAGTTTATTAGTACTGAATCTTGACTGAAAAACACACTTAATTGAATAGCGTTATTGTAGCGGGGATTCGGAAAGGATATAAGTGAAAATTGCAATTACAGTACCCCTGTAGAACACTCATAAAAAACAATGTAAGCCATTGATTTTAAATCAATTATTAACATACTCCATAAGCAGACCAATAAATAGAGGTTTATTAGTAACTAGGTCACTTCACAAAAAACACTAACTAATCGCTTTCCTCTAATGAAAACCTCACAACTTCGTTATTTACTAGCTCTACTATTTCTAATGATAGAATGTTTCCTGAACTTGAAAAATTAACTTCTCGAATAACATCTTCTGCTTTACTAATCTCGAATACTTTATTAGGAGCGATATTAACGCCTTTGGAAAAATCATATTCGTATACAGCTTTCCCTGTTGAATGATAAAGTTTATTTTGGTTTGTTGATAAAGAGTGTTTATAGGCTGATTTTTTTACTTTAAAGCCTTTTGTTTGTTCCCCAGTTGATAAGTCGAAAAATATCAACATATCTAAACTATTCAAAAAAACGAGTTTGTTATTTTGTAACTGACCAAACCACACTGCATTTTTTACTGGTAACAATATACTATTAGAATTACTTCTATTAAAAATATAAGAGCTGCTGTTTGCACTAGGTTCATCCTGCACAATATAACCAATATTTTTATCTAGTAAATAATTAACCGAGATCAAATCACCTTTGGGGGCAATAACATCCTTAACGGATAACTCTTCATACTTGAGTATTTCTATTTTCTTTTCATCAACGCCAAAAGCTTCTTGGGAATCAGAAGATATTTTAAAGTCCTTATATCTTAAATTTACCTTTTTAGACGTGAGCTTACCGTCTTTGAATACTGTATTTAATTTAACAGATTCCCCATCACTACTTAAAAAAACAACATTTTCTCCAACTGTATTTGCAAAGCCACTTTCTAGCTTTGATACACGCTCAAAGTTTTCAGAAGTTAAATCGAACCTGTAAATATTATGATAAAAAGGGTAAGTAAGCCCTAAAATATTTTTATTATCAATTGGATAGGTTGATGAGTAAACACTTTCACTATCCACTTTTGTTTTACTTTCTAGACGGTTATTTTTTAATGAGTATTGGTAAAGAATCTCTTCAATATTGTCAAACCATAGCAGTGAATCTGTCTCATTGTTGTAGTTAATTGACCATATTCTATTCTTAGTCTCATAAAGCTTTATTTGGGCACCACCTTCTAAATCCGTCATGTATAATTGACTGGAATTAAATTGGTGTCTTTCAAAAATAATTTTTTTTTGGTTTTTTATAAAATATAAAAGTTTATCACCATACGAATTTAAGTTTGGTGAACTTATTTGAAACTCCTCACCTGTACTTAGGTTTCTATTAACAAGGACCGATAATTCAGAGCGATTTCTGTAACCATATTTAGAATATATATAAGAGTTGTTACCTAAACTTACAACATTCATTAGGTTTGATGGCTCACAATCAAATAAAAACTTACTATCAGCATTACTTGTTAAACCGACTTCCCACAGCTCACATTTACCTTCGCTTTCTAGACTATAAATTGCACGCTCACTATCAATAGACCAACCTGCAGGGAATATATTAGCATTAACTTCTGAGATTATTCTCTCTTGACCGGTATGTAAATTTTTGATTAAAAGCGATGAGTATAGTTGTTCTTTTTCAAGGAGTGTAAGTGTAACAGTTGAACTGTCTGGAGAAAGTACCATTCGGCTATATACGCCTTGTCGCCAAGATAGAACTTCCTCTTTAAATTTTTTATTAACAACATTTAAGTTTTTTGTTTCAACCTTGGGAGGCGTATTTTTTTGGCCAACTTTGCCTGGATCTAATACGTTTAAAACAATGTAAAAACCAATAAAAACGACCAAAGTGAATATAGCCAATAACTCAATTGATATTTTTTGTTTTTTATTAGGTGTTTCTTTTAATGCATTAACTTGGCTGAAAGACGAATTACCTTCTTCATAATATATAATCTCTGGCTCTAAAAAGAAGCTATACCCTTTTCTATAATGTGTTTTTACCACTAGGCCGCGTTGCATATCTGATTTCAGTACTTTTCTAAGCTCTGAAATAGCTCGGTTAATGGCGTTATCGTCGACATAGTGCTGACACCATACGTCATCAATTAAATCTTGACGTGTGATAATCGACTCTTTATTAAGAATAAGGTAGCTAAGAATTTTGAACAGCAACGGTTCTAACTCCCTCTCAATTACACCATCATTAATAGTTTGCCGTCTGGGATTTAAACGCCAGGCTCCAAACTTAATTTCTGCTATTGATTCTGAGAAAGTTGACGGTTTCATTGGTAGGTCACTACGTCCTTATAGCTAATAATTCGATGTAAATTTAATTATTAAAATTAACTACTTAATATTGTTTAGATTATCAGTAAGGCCTGATAGAGTCATCTATACGAGTACAAAAAAGCCCACTTAAAGTGGGCTTTTCAAAACCGGATAGGCTTACTTGTGACGTAATTGCTGAATTACGCGTAACTGAGCAACTGCTTCTGCCAGTCGCGTAGCCGCTTGTTGATAATCAAACTCAACAGCTGACGAATTCGCCATATGTTCTTCAGCTTCACGTTTAGCTTTTTGTACAGAATCTTCATCTAAATCTTCACCACGAACCGCAGTATCTGCAAGAATCGTGATGTGATTTGGTTGAACTTCTAATGTACCGCCAGCAACATATATCACATCTTCGTGACCAAATTGCTTAACTAAACGTACCATACCAGGTTTAAGGGCAGTTAGTAATGGAGCATGGCCTAGGTTTACACCCAGCTCGCCTTCACTACCAGATACTTGAATCGATTCAACAAGACCAGAGAACAAACTCTGCTCAGCGCTTACTACGTCAAGATGTACAGTCATAGCTGTCATACTACCCTCCTAGTTACATGCCTTTGGCTTTTTCTTGAGCTTCTTCGATAGAGCCAACCATGTAGAACGCTTGCTCTGGCATATCATCAAATTCACCGTTTAAGATGCCTTTAAAGCCAGCAATTGTATCTTTTAGTGATACGTATTTACCAGACGCGCCTGTAAACACCTCTGCCACGAAGAATGGCTGAGATAGGAAACGTTGGATTTTACGTGCACGAGATACAAGTTGCTTATCTTCGTCAGAAAGCTCGTCCATACCTAGGATTGCAATGATGTCTTTAAGTTCTTTATAACGCTGAAGAACTGTTTGAACGCCACGTGCTGTATCGTAGTGCTCTTGACCAATTACTTGTGGGTCAAGTTGACGTGAAGATGAATCAAGTGGGTCTACCGCTGGGTAGATACCAAGTGATGCGATATCACGTGAAAGTACTACTGTTGCGTCTAAGTGAGCAAAGGTAGTTGCTGGAGATGGATCTGTTAAATCATCCGCAGGTACGTATACCGCTTGGATTGATGTAATTGAACCAGTCTTAGTTGAAGCGATACGCTCTTGAAGCACACCCATTTCTTCAGCAAGTGTAGGCTGGTAACCTACCGCTGATGGCATACGACCAAGAAGTGCAGATACTTCTGTACCAGCAAGTGTATAACGGTAGATATTATCTACGAAGAAAAGTACATCGCGACCTTCATCACGGAACTTTTCAGCCATAGTAAGACCAGTTAACGCTACGCGTAAACGGTTACCTGGAGGCTCGTTCATCTGACCGTATACAAGCGATACTTTATCAAGTACGTTTGAATCGTTCATCTCATGGTAGAAATCGTTACCCTCACGTGTACGCTCACCAACACCTGCGAATACTGAGTAGCCGCTGTGCTCGATTGCGATGTTACGGATAAGTTCCATCATGTTTACAGTTTTACCAACACCGGCACCACCGAATAAACCAACTTTACCACCTTTAGCAAACGGACATACAAGGTCGATAACCTTGATACCAGTTTCTAAAAGCTCAACTGAACTTGATTGCTCTTCGTATGAAGGCGCTGCACGGTGAATAGACATACGGTCTTCTTCGCCGATTGGACCCGCTTCATCGATTGGCTCACCAAGTACGTTCATGATACGACCAAGTGTTGCTTTACCAACTGGAACTTGAATCGATTCACCTGTATTCATAACTAAAGCACTACGACGTAAACCATCAGTAGTACCCATAGCGATAGTACGCACTACACCGCCACCTAGCTGTTGTTGAACTTCTAAAGTCAAACCAGCTAAATCGCCATCTGTTACTCTTAGTGCGTGGTATACCGCTGGCACGCTATCTTGTGGAAATTCAATATCCACAACGGCGCCGATAATTTGGACGACCTTACCTAAACTCATGTCTATTCCTCTCGTTAATCTTTACCTGAAGCATTAAACTGCTGCTGAGCCAGAACAAATCTCACTAATTTCTTGTGTGATTGCTGCTTGGCGAGCCTTGTTATAAACAAGCTGTAGCTCGTCCATAAGGTCACCTGCGTTATCAGTTGCAGCTTTCATTGCAACCATACGAGCAGCCTGTTCTGAGGCAGCATTTTCTACCACACCTTGGTATGCTTGAGACTCAATAAAGCGTACTAACAAAGACTCTAAAATAGCCTCTGGGTTTGGCTCGTATAAGTAATCCCATGTATGAGCAGATACTTCTTCTTCAGCTTTTGGCAAAGGGAGTAACTGATCTATAATTGGCTCTTGCTTCATGGTATTAACGAATTTGTTATATACCAAGAATAAACGGTCTATTTTGCCTTCAGAAAATGCATCAAGCATAACTTTTACAGGACCAATAACGTCTTGTACTGAAGGTTTATCTCCTAGGCCCGCTTTTTTAGCGAGTAGTTGACCACCAAAACGTTGAAAGAAGCCAGCTGCCTTACTACCTAAAGTAGCAAATTCAGCATCAACACCTTTCTCTTTCCACGCTTTAACATCAAGTGCAACTTTCTTAAACTCGTTTGAGTTTAGACCGCCACACAGACCACGGTCTGTAGAGATAACAATATAACCAACTCGTTTTACTTCACGATCTTTTAAGAACGGGTGAGTAAAATCAAGATTTGCTTGAGCAACACGACCAATTACTTCACGTAATTTATTAGCGTATGGACGGCTTGAAGCAACGCGTTCTTGCGCCCTTTTCATTTTAGACGCAGCAACCATTTCCATTGCGCTAGTGATCTTTTGAGTGTTTTTAATACTCCCGATCTTGCTTTTAATCTCTTTTCCGCTGGCCATGACTCTCTCTCCGAATCAAGGTGTGCTTTAGTTTCCTAAAGCGCACCATTAATAACTAAATTACCAAGTTTGCGTAGACTTGAACTTCGTAAGAAGTTCTTTAAGCTGCGCTTCGATCTCGGCATTCAAGTTACCAGTTTCATTGATTTGAGCCACAAGCTCTGCGTATGTGCTAGTTGCATAAGAAAGTAAAGCTGCTTCAAAGTCACCGATTTTCGAAATTTCGATGTCTTGAAGGAAGCCTTTTTCAGCAGCAAATAACGACAAAGACATTTCAGCAACAGACATTGGCGCGTACTGTTTCTGCTTCATTAGCTCTGTTACACGCTCACCATGCTCAAGTTGAGCACGAGTAGCATCATCAAGGTCAGACGCGAACTGCGAGAACGCAGCTAATTCACGGTACTGAGCTAGGGCTAGACGAATACCGCCACCTAGTTTCTTAACGATTTTAGTTTGTGCAGCACCACCAACACGCGATACCGAGATACCAGCATTTACTGCCGGACGGATACCTGAGTTGAATAAGTCAGTTTCTAAGAAGATCTGACCATCGGTGATAGAGATAACGTTAGTCGGTACGAACGCAGAAACGTCGCCGCCTTGAGTTTCAATGATTGGCAATGCCGTCAATGAACCAGTTTTACCTTTCACTTCACCATTAGTGAACTTTTCAACGTAATCTGCGTTTACACGCGATGCACGCTCTAAAAGACGAGAGTGAAGGTAGAATACGTCACCTGGGTATGCTTCACGGCCTGGTGGACGCTTAAGTAGTAATGAAATTTGACGGTAAGCAACTGCTTGCTTAGACAAATCATCATATACGATTAATGCGTTTTCACCACGGTCACGGAAGTATTCACCCATAGTACAGCCCGCGAACGGTGCTAAGTACTGAAGTGCCGCAGATTCAGAAGCAGATGCAACAACTACGATAGTATTTGCTAGTGCACCATGCTCTTCTAATTTACGAACTACGTTTGCAATAGTAGATGCTTTTTGACCAATCGCAACGTACACACACTTAACGCCTGTGTCTTTTTGATTGATGATTGCATCGATTGCTAGTGCAGTTTTACCTGTTTGACGGTCACCGATGATAAGTTCACGTTGACCACGACCAACTGGAATCATCGCATCGATAGATTTATAACCAGTTTGAACTGGCTCATCTACTGATTTACGCTCGATTACACCTGGTGCAATTTTTTCTACAGGTTCAAACCCGTCGTTATCTAAAGCGCCTTTACCATCGATTGGAGCACCTAGTGTGTTTACAACACGACCAAGTAGACCAGGACCAACAGGAACTTCTAAAATACGACCAGTTGTATATACTTTTACGCCTTCAGTAAGGTCAGCGTACGGACCCATTACTACTGCACCAATTGAGTCGCGCTCAAGGTTTAGTGCGATAGCATAACGGCTGCCAGGAAGCTCAATCATTTCACCTTGCATACAGTCAGCAAGACCGTGGATGCGGATGATACCGTCAGTAACAGATACAATAGTACCTTCGTTACGAGCTTCACTTACAACTTCGAACTTCTCAATACGTTGTTTGATCAGATCTGAAATTTCAGTGGAATTAAGTTGCATGCTCTTTTTCCCAATTACGATTGTAGTGTTGTAGCTAAGCGGCTTAATTTACCGCGAATAGTACCGTCGATTACAGTGTCGCCAGACCTAATAATAAGTCCACCAACCACTGACGCGTCTTCACTACAATTCAGCTTAACTTTGCGTGCGAAACGTTTTTCAAGTGCCGCTACCAATGACTCTTGTTGCGCAGCAACAAGAGGAGTTGCAGAAATCACATCTACTTCGATTTCTTTATCGTATTGTGCTTTAAATTCAGCAAATAACTGTGCAACTTCAGGTAGAGCTGTCAAACGTCCATTTTCAGCCATCACCTTAACTAGGTTCTGACCTTGTTCGTTGAGCTGCTCAGCACAAAGTTGAATAAATAATTCAGCTTGTGCAGTAGCTGTAGGCATACCTGCTAAAGCAGATGATGCTTGTTCATTGCTGGCTACGTGGCCTGCAAAGAACAACATATCATTCCAGCTTTCTAGAGTGCCTTTCTCAACGGCAAGTTCAAAAGCCGCTTTAGCGTATGGGCGAGCGATAGTAGTCAAATTAGACATGCTCATACCCTCCTAATTACAGCTCAGCGACAAGTTTTTCAACGATGTCACTATGTGCGGCTTGATTAATTTCACGCTCTAAAATACGTTCTGCACCAATCACTGCCAGAGTTGCTACTTGCTTACGTAGCTCTTCTGTTATGCGATTACGTTCAGACTCAACTTCAGAGTGCCCTTGAGCAATGATACTTTCACGCTCTTGCTGACCACGAAGTGTTTCTTCGTCAACAATTAGCACTGCACGCTTTTTAGCTTGATCAATGATATCAGCCGCTTGAGCTTTTGCATCTTTAAGCTGTTCAGCAGCTTTCTTTTGCGCAAGTTCTAAGTCTTTTTCGGCTCTATCAGAGGCAGCTAAACCATCTTCGATTTTTTTCTGGCGAGCTTCAATTGCACCGTTTAGTGGTGGCCATACGTATTTCATACAAAATAATACGAACACCGTAAACGCAATCAATTCACCGATAAGAGTGGCGTTTAAATTCACAACCGCTCCTCCTTAAATAGTAAGCTGTTCAAAAAATAAAATTAAAGTACGAACAACAATACCATAGCGATACCAACACCAATCATTGCTACAGCATCGATTAGACCAGCAAGAATAAACATCTTAACTTGTAGCGATGGTGCAAGCTCAGGTTGACGCGCACATGCTTCAAGGAATTTACCGCCCATGTTACCAAAACCGATTGCTGTGCCGATTGCACCAAAGCCGATTAGTAAAGCTACTGCGATATACTTAAGACCTAATACTAGTTCCATTTTTTTCTCCAAAGTTTCAATTGTAAATTAAAGTTAAATATTAAAGGTTATAAAAATTAGTGATTATCTGAGCTTGCCATACTTAGGTATACGATTGTTAGCATCATAAATACGAATGCTTGCAATACAATTACTAAGATGTGGAATACAGCCCAAACAAAATGCAATGGTAATTGCATAAATCCGATAGCGCCGATCAAGATGAAAATCAATTCACCTGCATATAAGTTACCAAACAAACGTAGCGCTAATGAAAACGGTTTAGAAACCAGCGCAATCAGTTCAAGTAATAAGTTAAACGGGATTAAAAGGATTTGTAGTGCAGTATTATTTGAACTAAACGGGTGAAGTGTTAGTTCTTTAATAAAACCACCGATGCCTTTTATTTTAATTGAGTAGCCTATCATTAAAATAAATACGCCAAGCGCTAGCGCCGCAGTCATATTAATGTCAGTCGTTGGTACAATTTTCATGTACACATCGTGTGAATCCATACCAAACGCAGTTTCACCAACAAAACCAGCTAATGCAGGTAAAAAGTCAACCGGTATTAAATCCATTAAGTTCATTAAAAATATCCAAACGAATATTGTTAATGCTAATGGTGCAATAAGCTTGCTTTTACCATGGAAAGTATCACGTACGTTGTCACCAACAAACTCTACTACCATTTCAATGAAACATTGAAATTTTCCAGGTACACCTAGTGTTGATTTTTTAGCGGCACTACGAAAGATCCATAAAAATATAAGACCTAAACCGATAGACCATGCGAGGGTATCTATATGCCATGTCCAGAATCCACTGTCCGTACATGCTTTATTGAAGGCGAGACCTGTATCGGTCGAGCACATCTTAGCATTGGTCAAATGGTGCTGGATATGGCCAGATAGAGTAACTTCTTCTGCTGCCATGTTATATCCCAAAAGTTAATGTTTAAAAAAAACGGGTGCGAACAATCCAGTAAAGAGCGCCAGTATATAAGTACTAAAAAAGGGTAATAAAATTACCGGAAAATGCTTCAGTACTAGCGCAAACAATACAATTGTTAGCATAAATTTTAATCCGTTGCCGCGTTTCAACGAGGCATACGCTTGATTTGCTCGACTTGCACCCATATACCTAAATGCATAAAGTGCAAATACAAAGTGCGGAAGTACTGCGACAAATCCACCAGCGAGTGATGAAAGCGAAGCATTGGCTCCCGAACTAAAAAAAATAATTACAGCAGCAACTAATGCTACAATACCCTGAAGGCAAATTAACTTTAATACGGCAAGTCTATATGGACTCGCTAACTTATCAGTCACGTTTAGTTAACCTTTATTGCGTTCTAATTGTTAGGGTGTGAAAACTGGCGAAATTATACTTAATCCTGCCAGTTTTGCAACTTGAGTAGACGGTTTGTAACACGAAATAGCTACAAATGTCTCTTTTTAGACATGTAGAAAACTAATGGTGGGTATTGTCTTGATTAATGCGATTTAAAATACCGTCAAGTTCATCCAAATTAGTATAAGAAATAACAAGCTTACCTTTGCCTTTTTTATTGTAATTTATTTCAACTTTGGCACCTAGGTTTTCAGCAAGTTGTTGTTCTAACTGCTTAACATCTGGATCTTTTTCGGTTATTTCTTTAGCTGGCACTGGTTCTAAAATTGAGCGAACTAACTTTTCGGTTTCTCTAACTGTTAGTGCTTTAGCGACAGCTAAACGAGCAGCATCAGACTGCGCTTCGCCTTCAAGGGCTAACAGGCAACGAGCATGGCCCATTTCAATATCGCCATGCTCTAACAAAATCTTCACATCGTTATTTAAGTTATTTAAACGCAGTAAGTTAGTTACAGTCGTACGTGATTTACCTACCGCATCAGCTACTTGTTGATGTGTTAATTCAAATTCTATTAGTAAACGATTAAGTGCAACCGCTTCTTCCATGGCATTTAAATCTTCACGCTGAATATTTTCTATCAGTGCAATCGCAACGGCAGCTTCATCGGGTACATCTTTAATAATACAAGGTACTGTTTCAAGCTTAGCTATTTGCGCTGCGCGCCAACGACGCTCACCGGCGATAATTTCAAAGCTATTATGTGCAATAGGGCGCACAACAATAGGTTGAATAATACCTTGTGAGCGAATAGAACTAGCAAGCTCTTCTAGCGCCTCTTCAGACATGTCTTTACGAGGTTGGTATTTACCAGAGTGTAAAAACTCTATTGGAAGTTTTTGTAATTCACTGTTATTTGGCCCAGCTGCATTTTTTACAGCTTCAGTCACGTTTGATGTGTCTTGTTCCTTGCTTGCGCTCGGTGCAGGCTTTGACGAACTTAAAAGTGCATCGAGTCCTCGGCCTAAACCTCGTTTTTTAGCAGACATGTTATTTTTTTACCTCAAAGTTAGGCGACAACGGACGCTGTTTTTTCTTTTCTGCGTAGCATTTCACCAGCGAGTGCTAAATACGCTTTAGCGCCACTTGATGCCCGGTCATAATACATAGCTGGAGCACCAAAACTAGGTGCTTCGGCTAAGCGAACATTACGTGGGATCACCGTACGGTATACTTTATCGCCAAAATGTTGTTTTAATTGTTCTGATACATCATTTGCCAAACGGTTACGCGGGTCATACATAGTACGAAGTATGCCTTCAATTTGTAAGCTCGGATTCACTAATCTAGCAAGCTGCGTAATCGTATCCATTAATGCGGTTAACCCTTCAAGTGCATAATACTCACACTGCATTGGTACCAAAATAGAATCAGCCGCAGCCATAGCATTAACAGTTAACATATTTAAAGAAGGCGGACAGTCTATAAAAATAAATTCGTACTGGTCCTGAATTTTTTCAAGCGCGTTACGTAAACGCACCTCACGGGCAAATAATTCCATGAGTTTAACTTCTGCAGCGGTTACATCACCGTTTGCAGCAATCATATGGTATTCGCCAGACGTTTCTTTGATGATAACGTCTTCTATTGGTTTATCTTCAATAAGTAAGTCGTAAATAGTTGGCACATCGCCGTACTTATCTACGCCACTCCCCATAGTCGCATTACCTTGCGGATCGAGATCAATTAACAGCACTTTACGTTTCGTTGCAGCCATAGACGCAGCGAGATTAACAGCGGTTGTAGTTTTACCCACTCCACCTTTTTGATTTGCTAATGCGATGACTTTTGCCACAGTGTCTCTGATCCCTAGTCTTTAGAAAGAATAATTAAATGTCGTTGTGCATCTAACTTAGGTACTTCTAATGCAATTTTTTGCTCAAACTTAACGCCAGTAGGTAATGACTCTAGCTCTTCACTAGGGAACACACCTTTAAGTGCTATAAATTTACCCGAATGATCGATTAAGTGCGAACACCAGTCAACCATATCTTGTAATGAAGCAAATGCACGACTGAGTACGCCGTCTAATTTAACACTTGGTTGATATTCTTCAACTCTAGACTGCACAGGGGTTACATTATCAAGACCTAGTTCATGTTTAACATGCATTAAAAATCGCACACGTTTACCTAAACTATCTAATAGCACAAAATGTGTATTTGGTAATGCAATTGCCAACACGATACCCGGTAAACCAGGGCCTGTACCTACATCAATATAATGATGCCCGGGTAAATGAGGCGCAACAACTAAACTGTCCATAATATGCTTAATCATCATTTCTTCAGGTAAACGTACTGAAGTTAAGTTATAAGCTTTATTCCACTTATTTAATAACTCAACGTAACGGACTAGCTGTTGCTGTTGTTTTTCTGTTAGCGCAATATCAGTTTGCGCTAACAATGTAGTTAATTGTTGCTGTAACACTATGTACCCTTATCGTTACGCAGATTTGCGTAATAAGCCTTGCTTCTTCAGATACACCAATAATAGCGAAATCGCCGCAGGGGTGATACCAGAAATACGCGATGCTTGACCAATCGTGTCAGGACGTGACTCAATAAGCTTAGCAACTACCTCATTTGATAAACCAGATACGGTTTTGTAATCAAACTCTTTTGGTAAAATTGTTTGCTCATGACGAAGCTGCTTATTGATTTCATCTTGTTGGCGCGCAATATAACCTGCGTACTTAGTATGGATCTCAACTTGCTCGAGTGCTGCTTTATTTGTGAATTCAGATCCCAATCCGTCAATAGCCATCAGATCGTTGTAACGAATTTCCGGACGGCGAAGTAATTCTTCCAAGCTTGCTTCACGCGTAAGCGGGGTTTTAAGTAATGCGTTTACTTGATCTACAACGGCATGATCTTTGTGGATCCATGTATCTTTAATGCGTTGTTTCTCTTTTTCGATTACTTCCATTTTTTCGTTAAATGCCTGCCAGCGTTCGTCATTAACTAAACCAAGCTCACGGCCTTTTTCTGTTAAACGAATATCAGCATTATCTTCACGAAGTAATAAACGATATTCAGCACGGCTGGTAAACATACGGTAGGGTTCTTTTGTACCCAGTGTTGCTAAGTCGTCGATTAATACACCAACATAAGCTTCATCACGACGTGGTGTCCAAGAATCTTTGCCTTGCACTTTTAGCGCAGCATTCATACCTGCAATTAAGCCTTGTGCACCTGCTTCTTCATAGCCGGTAGTACCGTTAATTTGACCCGCGAAAAATAAGCCTTCAATAAATTTAGTTTCTAAAGACTGTTTTAAATCACGTGGATCAAAGTAGTCATATTCTATTGCATAACCTGGTCGACAAATATGTGCATTTTCAAAACCAGAAATAGATTGCACAATCTCAAGTTGTACATCAAACGGTAAACTAGTCGAAATACCATTTGGATATAATTCGTATGATGTTAAACCTTCAGGCTCAACAAATATTTGATGTTTATCTTTATCTGCAAAACGAACAATTTTATCTTCAATTGAAGGGCAGTAGCGAGGACCAATACCTTCAATAACACCTGAGTACATAGGTGAGCGATGTAGGTTTTTACGAATAACATCATGTGTTTTTTCGTTTGTGTAAGTGATGTAACACGGTATCTGTTGTGGGTGATCTGATTGTTTACCCATAAACGAAAACACAGGTGTTGGTGTATCACCAGGCTGTGCTTCCATTTTTGTAAAATCAACAGTACGTGCATCAATACGTGGCGGTGTACCTGTTTTTAAACGATCAACTCTAAATGGATGTTCACGTAAGCGATCAGCTAAAGCGATTGAAGGAGGATCGCCTGCACGGCCGCCTTTGTAATTTTCTAACCCTATATGGATTAAGCCACCTAAAAAAGTACCCACGGTTAAAACAACACTTGGTGCACTAAAACGCAAACCCATTTGAGTTACTACGCCAGTAACACGATCGTTTTCAACAATAAGATCATCACACGATTGTTGAAAAATTTTAAGATTATCTTGATTTTGCAATGTTGTTTGAATAGCCGCTTTGTACAAGGCGCGATCTGCTTGTGCTCGAGTTGCACGAACAGCAGGTCCTTTTGAAGAATTTAGTGTACGAAATTGGATCCCGCCTTTATCAATGGCCTGTGCCATTGCACCACCAAGCGCGTCAATTTCTTTTACCAAATGACCTTTGCCTATCCCACCAATCGCTGGGTTACAAGACATTTGACCAAGGGTATCCATATTGTGAGTCAGTAGCAGGGTATTCATCCCCATACGGGCAGCTGCTAATGCGGCTTCAGTGCCAGCATGTCCACCACCTACTACGATAACGTCAAAATTTTCGTGAAAAATCATTAATGGGATCCTACTTAAATCAAACCGGTAAACTTCAAAAGGGAGCGTATTCTACCTAGAAATTGGCAGAAGATAAATGATTAAACAGTGGGCAAGATCTAAGTATGTGATCTCTAATAATATAAAGGATCTTTTAAAGAGATCTTTTATTACTATTACTACTACTGATCGACTTTTCTGTTGATAAGGTTTAGATCTTCATTAAAAACATCAAATTAGATCAGATCTAAAGGTGTTAATATGATCGGATCATCCCGCAAATAAGCTCTGATCAAAAAGGCACTTTATGCACAGGGCTGAATCAGTTAGATCTTATCCCATGGATAAGCATGCTTTAAAAAGCAGTTTATTCAATCTTTATCCACAAAATCTATTAAATTATTAGTAAATTGTGGGTAACTTTATATGTAACTTTTTACTTGATCTCTCTATTTTAAGCCTGTTTTGGTTATCCAAGAGTCTAACCATGCTAATGCGGTGTCCTCTGGTAGTGCTTCATCGAGAATATTAAGCTCTAAGCGTTCTGCTACTTTTATAGCGCCTTTTTGAGCTAATAAGGCATCTATATTACGTCCAGCCTGGTTGTAAGTGTCATAACTGGTATCACCTAAAGCGATTACTGAGTATTTTAATTGAGATAAATCATTAGCTTGAGTCACATCTTCAACAAAGCTAATAAAGTTTTCAGGGTAATCACCTGCGCCATAAGTAGATGTGCAAATTAACCAAATGGTATTTTGCTGATCAATATCGCTAAATTCAGGTTGATCATGTAGTTGTGTAGTAATACCAAGGTTATTTAGCGCGTCGCTTAGTTGCTCTGCAACATACTCGGCTGATCCCATTTGGCTGCCAACAATAAGATTTACTGAACTCATGAATATTAGTGATCACATTTGTTTTAATTGCTGACTATGATAACTGAGTGAGGGTAACAGTAAAGTTAAGAGTGCCATTTTGTATAACTATTTTTGCAGTAATTTTACACTCATTCAAAAGCGTTTCTTTAAGTTGTTGATAATATAGGGTTTAACAAATTATCTTTAAATGTAATCTTCTGATCAAGTTGTTGATAACAGTGGGGAAAGCTCTGTTTAAATAGGCTTATTAGGTTGTTTTATATCCGCTAAGTTATTGATATTTCTAATCAGTAAAAAAGTTGAAATAGTAATTTATATATTAAAAGTAAATGTTGATCATAATGTGGATATAAAGCCTGTTGATAACCTCAAATTTAGATCTAAAATAAATTTTTAAAATGATCTAATAAAGCAGATCTAATGAAATTAATTAAAAATAAGCTCATAAACGGATAAATATTAATAAATAGTGAGGTTTTTTCAGCTTATTTACCTGTTTTTGGTATTTGTTTGAGCTGAAAATTAGGTATTGTGGATAAGTGATCGAGGTTTTTTAAATTTAATGTAGGTTTAGAGTCGTTATTTTTATATATTTTGCTGGTTGAGTTAGCAGATCAAAACTTTTTAATACTTAACAGTTGAGTTATTTTATTTAAAAATCACGATGATTATCAAATTATATGTTATCAAAAGTAAGTTTTTTAGAGTAATAATCAGTGTTTTTTAGCTCTTTAATTGAGCAAAAAGCATCATTCTTTGCGTGTATGAGGTGTGTTTTAGTGCATTTTTGTGGGCTAAAGTAAGTATAAGAAAGCCATTTATAACTTTCTTCTGCATGAAGTATAACGCTTTAAAAGTGTGTTATTGTTTGAAAAATGTATCGGTTTTGTATTAATAATAGGGGTAATTTACGCTATTAATGCCGCTAAAGAGTGTATTCCACATTGTTTAATCTACGTAATCAGACCTCTCTTAGCACGTAACAAAGGTAGCTTTGAATATGATTTATCGACTGTAACTCTCAGGAATTAGACGTATAAATAGCATATTTTAAAGCCTAATTTTTTATATGAAAAAGAGCACCTGAGTGCTCTTTATAATAAGAATATGCTTGTAATAAGGTGTTTATTTACCAATACAAAACGAGCTAAATATCTTTCCTAGTAAATCGTCAGAGGTAAATTCACCGGTTATTTCATTCAAATATTGCTGTGTTAAACGTAATTCTTCAGCCAGTATTTCACCGGCAATGTGCATTTCTAATTGTGTTTTACCGGTATCTAAATGATGGGCCGCACTTTCCAGTGCATCCAAATGACGACGGCGCGCCATAAAGCCACCTTCAGTTGCACCTTGAAAGCCTATACAGGCTTTTAAATGCTCGCGAACAAGTTCAATACCGTCAGCATTTTTGGCACTTAAGCTGATGACCGGGTATTGTTGCTCTTGCTCCATTCCTACTATATCACCCGATAAATCGGCCTTATTTCTGATGACTGTCACGCCCATACCTTCTGGTAATTTTGCCATAAACTCAGGCCAAATTTTATGCGGGTCAGTATCTGTAGTATCGGTGCCATCAAGCATAAATAAAACGCGATCGGCTTGGTTTATTTCATCCCATGCACGCTCAATGCCTATTTGTTCTACTCTGTCTGGGCTTTCGCGCAGGCCTGCGGTATCTATAATATGCAGTGGCATACCATCTATATGTATATGCTCTCGTAGTACGTCGCGAGTGGTACCGGCTATTTCTGTTACGATTGCGGCTTCACGACCAGCTAGAGCGTTGAGTAGGCTTGATTTACCCGCATTTGGGCGACCAGCAATAACAACACGCATACCTTCGCGCATTATGCTGCCTTGCTTGGCTTGATTAGTTACAGTATTGAGCTGATTTATAATGGCATCTAAATCACCTGACACTTTACCGTCAGATAAAAAATCAATTTCTTCATCAGGAAAGTCTATTGCCGCTTCTACATACATACGTAAGTGAATTACTTTTTCTACGAGTGTTTCTATGTGCTTAGAAAATTCACCTTGCAGCGACTGTAGGGCGCTTTTAGCGGCTTGTTCGCTGGTGGCATTAATTAAGTCGGCGATGGCTTCTGCTTGTGTTAAATCAAGCTTGTCGTTCATAAATGCACGTTCAGAAAACTCACCTGGCTTTGCTAAGCGAACGCCCTCGATTTTACTAATTTCTTTAAGTAACATATCCAGTACTACAGGGCCGCCGTGGCCTTGTAGCTCAAGCACATCTTCGCCTGTAAATGAGTTAGGACCTGCAAAGTAAATGGCAATACCTTGATCAAGTTGCTCGCCAGCTAGGCTTTTAAATGGCACGTAATCGGCGTAGCGAACTTTAGGAATTTTACCTACCACTTTTTCGGCAACGCTTTTAGCAAGGCTGCCTGAAACGCGAATTATACCAACGCCACCACGTCCGGGAGCGGTTGCTTGTGCTGCAATTGTATCTTGATTGATCATGCTATTAATTTGCCAACGATGAGTAACTTTATGGCGGTATTGTAACCTATGAAATAAACACTCGCGAATACTCTGGTGAAAAACAGGCAATAAAAAAGGCGACCTAAGTCGCCTTTATATAAGTAATATACCCAAGCCATCTCAAGATGCGAGTTTCAGTTGGAGTTAAAAGCTATTTAGGCAAGGCATTGATTGAGAATAATAGTGGTTCTATTGTTAAAATCAATAACGCAGTATAAATCGCTTTTAAACCAACCCTTTGGGCGTTTCACAGGTACTTAATTTCATCGTTGTTACTTTTTAAAAGGGACTGCCATTCTTGCAAAGTAACGCCTTGATCTTAAGCCCCTGTGAAACGCTGAATTTTGCATCTTGATATGGCTTGGGTATAGGCGCTAGCCTCTTACTTTAATTCCTTTCTTTTCCATGCCACGGTAGATGATTAACATCTGGACAATAGAAATAAGGTTAGACACTAACCAGTAAAGAACTAAACCCGATGGGAACCATAAGAAAAATACAGAGAAGATAACCGGCATAAAGGTCATCATTTTTTGCTGCATTGGATCAGTAACCGTCATAGGTTGTAGCTTTTGCGTCACAAACATACTCGCACCAAATAATATAGGTAATACGTAGTATGGGTCTTTCGCAGAAAGGTCAGTTAACCAAAAAATGAATTCAGCGTGGCGAAGTTCAGTTGACTCTAAGAATACGTAGAACAAGGCTAAGAAAATTGGCATTTGTAGCAAAATAGGGAAACAGCCACCCATAGGGTTAACTTTTTCTTTTTTGTACATTTCCATAGTTGCTTGGCCGAACTTTTGACGGTCATCACCAAACTTTTCTTTAAGAGCTGCCATTTTAGGTTGTAGGGCACGCATTTTTGCCATTGAAGTGTATTGCGCTTTAGTAAGTGGGTACATTAACGATTTAACGATAATAGTGATGGCAATAATTGCTACACCCCAGTTACCTAAAATGCTGTGTAGCCATTTTAGCAATACAAATAAAGGTTGCGAAATAAACCATAACCAACCGTAATCTACAGTTAAATCTAGGTCTGGGTGAATCGCTTCAAGAATATCCGATTCTTTCGGGCCCATATAATAAATAGCAGTTAGTGTTTGCTCACTACCAGCTTGAATATTAACAGCTTCATCTTTAGCACCAATAATAGCGGCATTACTTTTTGTAATTAAGCTATAAATTGTATTTGATTGATCCTGCATTGGAACCCAAGCACTTACAAAGTAATGTTGAATAAACGCAACATAACCACCTTGGGTGTTTTTGTTTAGGTTTTTATCAGCCATATCTGAAAAACTATACTTTTCGTATGGTTCTTCGTCAGTACCGTATGCAGCACCTAAATAGTTTTGATCAACCATGCTGCCTTTTTCTTGTACGGTACGCTTAATCTGCGTGTATAGCTGTACTTGAAGAGGTGCGCTGGTGGTGTTGTTAATTTTGTATTCTAAGCCTACGTCATACTGACCTTTTTTGAATACATACGTTTTAGTAAAACTAACACCATTACGATCTGTAAACTGAAGTGGAACGCGAAGCTCATCACCCGTTAAGGTATATGACTTTTGTTCGGTATTGTAAGTAGGGCGACCGTTAGCTGATGCGTCAGGGCCATTTAAGCCAATTAAGCCACTTTGTGAAAAGTATTGTTTGCCATCAAACTCACCAAGCAACATAAAAGGAGTGTTACTTCCTTTGGTGTCTTCGTATTGAAGAAGGTCTGTTTCAACAATGTCACCGCCTTTGGTGTCAATTTTAACTTTAAAAACGTCAGTTGTGATTTCAATAACTGAACGTTTAGCTAAAGTTGCTGAAGTAGGTAATTCTGAATCTGACGATGAAGGAATATAATCATCCGACTCTGGTGAATTTGCTTTTAGTGTTTGTGTTGTGGCACTTGGATCGACTTTAGGCTTGTTGTAATCATTGTCCCATTCTTGGAACAATAAAAACGACACTAGCATTAGGCCAATTAATAAAAACGTGCGTTGCGATTCCATAACAGCTCTTATTTCTCGTGTTGGTGGTTAATATGGGTTAATTTTTCAGGGACGGGGTCGTCTCCGCCTGAATGTAAAGGATGGCATTTTAATATGCGTTTCAAAGCTAACCAACTACCTTTTACCGATCCATGCAATTTAATTGCTTGAATAGCATAACTAGAACAGGTTGGATTAAAACGACAATGCGGACCTAACAGCGGGCTAATCCACTTTTGATAACCGCGGATAAATAACACTAAACAAAAAGTTGGTAAAGCAACAAGTGGTTTAAGTAACCTCATGATGTTTATGCCCCTACTTAAGTTTAGTGAGATAGATATCATGTATTTAAAGACTCAATTAGAAATTTTAAATGCATGATTAAAAGGTGAGCTAAAGATACATTAATTAACCCTGCAATTCTATTGCAATTAGGTTTGTTTATTAGATTTAGCTGATTTGTTTGGGCGTTTCTTAAAAGGTGGCGGTTTAGGTGCACCTGGTTTACAGCGTTCGTTAATTTTTCGCCATAATTTAGTAAGTTGTTTGGTTATTTCTTCATTAGACTGCTCATCAATACCATTTTTAACCATAAGCACAATATCAATATTATCGATGCTGTGTTGATTTAAACGAAAACTTTCGCGAGCGAGACGTTTAATACGGTTTCGTTGGCATGCCTTTTTTACACGTTTTTTAGCAACAGTAAGTCCTAACCTAGGTTTATCTTGGTTATTTGGTTTAGCTAATAGAGTAAAGAAAGGAGTTGCAGCCCGAGCGGGTTCATTAAATATGCGAGAGTAATGCGAGGGAGTTAACAGACGTAACTCCCTGCCAAAGCTAAAGTCTTCCACTTATAAATTAAGCAGAAAGAACTTTGCGGCCTTTAGCGCGGCGACGTGCTAATACTTTACGGCCATTTACAGTTGCCATGCGAGCACGGAAGCCGTGTGCACGTTTGCGTTTTAAAACGCTAGGTTGAAAAGTTCTTTTCATAACAATCTCATCCGATCGGTTAAAGTTAAAACATCCTATACAGGTCGCGATCCTGGCATAGGTGCCATTGCGAGCGCGAGATATTATAGATGAAGTGACTCAAAGTCAATCATAATTACAGCCTATACTAAGTGTTAGTTACTCTATTCATGGTGATCGAGAATTATGATCCACTAGGATCATCATAAATAAGAAGTTTTCCACAGCCCCTGTATAAAAAGTGAATAAAAGCAGGGGAAAAGTAAAATGGATCGTAAAATTGGTTCGCGATCTTAGTGTTATTTTGTTATGATCTGTCATCAGGCTTTGAAATAAAAGCTTATTTAAATCAGTCTGTTAATGTTTTTATACAGCGATATCAACAATTTTATAAAAATCAATCTTTTACTTGTGGATAAAGTGTCTTCATAATACGCGGCCTTGGGC